>CAWJUV010000001.1:0-124903 GCA_963846145.1 uncultured Acidobacteriota bacterium
TTTAAGCCGAAGGTCGTGGGTTCGATCCCCACCGCCCCTACCAATTTTCCACTAACCATCGTTCGTAGAACTTGCCCCAAAATTTGTAGCGAAAAAAGAAACGGCTGGCCTGATCGCCAGCCCCTCGTGTTAATTGTTCGTTCAATCCGGTACAGTGAGATTAGCTGGGCCGAGTAACCTTCCCAGCGCGCCGCTCGCTGTACGTGCGTTGGATCGACGAGCATCCTCTTCCGTGAATCTAGAAACTTCCCGAATGAACCCCTCCTCCACCGCTAACCAGAACCTCGTAATCGTCGGTGCTTCCGGGATGGTCGGCGACCAAGCTCTGCGTTACGCCCTGCAGCATTCCGCGGTAACTTCGGTAACTGCCATTGGCCGCAAAACTCTTAACCGCTCGCATCCCAAGCTGCGAGAAGTCATCCACTCTAATTTTGCAGATTGTTCGCCGCTTGCCGGCGTTCTCACCAATCAGCATGCCGCAATTTTCTGTCTCGGCGCCTACACTGGAGCAGTTTCAGACGCGCAACTCCGCGCTGTCACGGTGGATTACACGGTTGAATTTACGCGCGTCTTTCGCCGGAGCAGTCCGGCCGCGGATTTTTCATTTCTGAGCGGCAGTGGCGCCGACCCTACGGGCCGCAGTCGCGCGGCTTTTGCACGATACAAAGGACAAGCGGAAAACGCGTTGTCGCAGGCGGGCTTTCCGCATCTATACATCTTCCGCCCCGCCTACATCTACCCGGTGGAACCGCGCACGGAGCCAAACTTCAGCTATCGGCTTATGCGCGCAGTTTATCCCGCGTTCCGCGTCTTCTTTCCAAACCTGGTGATTCGTTCCGATGACTTAGCCCGCGCCATGGTGGATGCAGTCCTGGGAGGAACGAGCGCCCCCTCGATTCAAGTTCTGGAGAATCGGGATATTCGCGCGATGACAGAAGCGGAACGGCCATCCACAGACTAACCCGTTCAATTCAGCATGTGAATCTTCTTCAGGACTCGGAGCGGCTTCAGAATTTGGTTCGTGCGCTTTCTTGAAATGCGTTTCGGCGTCATGCAATCGTCCAACAAAAGACTCAATTTCCCCAAGATCCTTCCACGTGTGAGCATTCAGCGAATCAAAAAAAACGGCTGGCGTGGTCGCCAGCCGTTTGCGTTTCGAGTTGGTTGAAGCGCTTTAGTTGGGTCGAGTGGTCTTTTCGTTGTGCTTCTCGTTGTGAATCTGCTGGCTGTTCTTGTTTTCTTGCCGGTTGGCCTGCCGCTTTTCTTGTCCACTCAGCGCGCCGCCATTCGCGGTGCGTTCGTTATGCACTTGCTGAGCGGTCTTGGCTTGGTTGCGGTTGGTCCGCGCCGCTTCGCCGGACGTCATCTGCCCGCTCCGCAGTCCATTGGCAGTACGCTGCTGCTGATTGGCTTCGCGATTGTCTACCTCGTTGGGCTTCACCGTGTTGCCGTTGTGTTTCTCGTTGTAGATCTGCCGGCTGGCACCGTTCTGCTCGCGGTTGACCTGCTGTCTTTCCGCTCCCGTCAATTTGCCGCCATTGGCCGCGCGGTCGTTGTGCACCTGCCTGTCGATATTGGATTGAGTGCGTTCGGCGCGTGCCGCTTCGCCAGAGGTCATCTGCCCGCTGCGCAGTCCGTTGGCGATGCGCTGGTCCTGATTCGCTTCGCGCCCATTGGGGCTGTAGCTCTTGCCGGCGGTGCGATCCGCCGCAGAGATCGGCTGCGACCGTAAGTGCTCCTGAGCCACTTGATGGTACGCGTTGGGGTTGGACGCCGCTGGAGTTCCCGGAACGCCATGATTCACCGAGGCCAGTTGGGCCCGGTCGCGCGCCGCAAACTGCATGTGCTGCGTCTGCATGCTGGTCGCCTGCACGTGCTGCTCATGTTCATAGCGCATTTCGTTCGCGGAAGCGCGAGCGCCGATGCCGCCTTCACCATTAAAGCTGACGTGGTTGTTATTGACGATGGTGTTCCGCTCGATGATCGTGCGGTTTTCGTACACGTTGGTCACGTGCACGCTGCCGAAGTTGGCCGCCGCCCGGTTGTAGGCAAACACCCCACCGCGCCACTCGCCGCCCACGAAGCCGACTCCACCAAATCCGTAGCCGTAGTTAACGCCGCCATAGAAGCCCACGTGCGGTCCCCAATAGCCGCGATGCCACCCATACGCGCCGCCCACAAAACCCCAATAGCCGGGCGTCCACAGCAAACCGACTCGCGGCGGCTGCACCCAAACGCCAGGAACCCAGTAGTAGCCCGCGTCGCCGTACGACCAGTAGCCAGGCGTCCACAAATATCCCGGCGCAGGAAGCGGCGGCTGCTCATACACCGGCAAAACCGGCGGCGCCACATGCACAGAAATACCAATCCCCACACCAATCTGCGCTTGCGCAGTGGGAAGGGTCACCGCGGCACCCGCAGTTAACGCGGCACCGATAAATACCTTAATAAGGCTCGATTTGATGGACATAAATATCACCCCTGAACCGCAGTATTGCGATTTAACTGTAAGAATAACGTTCTTCGGTCGCGCATTTACGGCGCTGTACGTCTGTGTCTTCTAACCCTAAACCGCGGAATTTGTTGCGACGGGAGTTGGCGAAGTTAGGAGCTATTCGGCGAAAGGTGGCGAAGTCCTACCTATTAATACGAGGGAGATTTCAGGCCGGGGATCTCATCAGTCGAGCACTTGAGAGTTGCTCTCGCAACCTTTGTTCCGCAAAGTATTGGGGCACCAACGGCGGCCGTCCGTTGTTGCGGTTTCGTTCCAGCCGCCGATGGTGCCGTAGAACTACTTCATCGAGTGGAGGCCGACGACATTGCCGTCCAAATCGGTGATCAACGCGATGAAGCCATAGGGGCCGATGGAGAATTTGTCCTTGAAGATTTTGCCGCCGTTTTCAGGCGCGCGTTTTGCTTCCACGGCGCAGTCGTCGCAGACAAAGTACACGATGGTGCCGTTGCCGCTGGGTTGCTGTCCGCCTTCCATGCTGACGAGGGCTCCTGCCGCGCCGGTGGCTTTTTGATCCATCGGGAACGTAATCATGCTGACTGCGGCACCGTCGGGGCTTGGCAATGACGTCAGTTTGGTATCCAGAAGCGTTTCGTAGAACTTTTGCGACTTGCTCAAATCCTTCACGTAAATTTCGAACCAACCCACCGGATTATTTTTCATAGCGTCCTTCTTATTGGGATCGCTCCATCCGTTTCATCGGAAGGCAGCTTGGCTACCTGCCAAGCGGCCATTGTGAACCGGTTGAAGCGTTCTGGCACCCGGTATTTGACGAGCACACGCGCACGTCGTGAGCGGGAAAAGATTTGCGGGCGATGGAGTAGGGGCTGGGCGCGTAACTTCGCCGTTACGGATTCTTCGGGCTGACAGCGCCGGCTTGTTGCTGCTGCTCTTCCTTCCAGCCGCCGCCAAGGCTGCGGTAGAGCTGCACCAGGCTTTGATATTCGTTGCCGCGGGCTTGCGCAAGCGTGAGTTGCGCGGAGAAGAGCGCGCGCTGGCCATCCAAAACTTCCAGATACGTCGTGGTGCCGCCTTTGTAGCGCATGTTCGAGAGGCGCACGGATTCGGTGAGGTCCGCGACGGTGTCTTCCTGACGCAGGCGCACTTCGTGGAGTTTTTGGTAGCCGATCAGCGCGTCCGAGACTTCCCCGAATGCTCGTTGAATGGTTTCGCGATAAGCCAGCAGCGCTTGCTGATTCTGCGATTTGGCGATCTGCAAATTCCCGGTCAGCGCGCCGCCGGTGAAAATCGGTTGCGTAACCTGCGCGCCATAGCCGTAAATCCCCGCTTGGGAACTCATCAAACCGGAGAACAGGCTACTGCGCCCGAAAGCGCCGCCACCTGATCCTGTGAGCGCGAACTGCGGAAAGAATTGCGCTTTGGCCACGCCGATTTCCGCGTTGCTGGCGATGAGAATTTGTTCAGACTGGCGAATGTCCGGGCGGCGTTCCAGCAGCGACGATGCCAGTCCAGCGGGTACCTCCGGCGGAATGGGCTGGTCCACAAGCTGTTTTCCCCGCGCGATCGTCTGCGGATAATTGCCGAGCAGAATGCTGATGGCGTTTTCTTCCTGCGCGATGGCTCGTTCGAGTTCGGGGACGGTCGTGTTGGCGGTGTCCAGCGTTTGCTGCGCCTGCAAGACTTCCAGTTTGTTAGCGACGCCGTGTTGCACGCGCAGCTTGGTGAGGTTGACCGAGGCTTCCTGCGCTTTGATGGTTTGATAGGTGATTTGCAGCTGCAGATCGAGGGCCAGCAGATTGAAATAATCGCTCGCCACGTCACTGACTAAGGTGAGCACCACCGTTTGCCGCGCGTCCTGCGTGGCCAATAGTTGCGCACGCGCGGCCTCCGTGGCCCGCCGAATCTTCCCGAAGAAATCCAGTTGCCACGCCGCATCGGCGGTCAGCAAACCAAAGTTGTAGGTGCTTTGCGTGCTGCTGTCTTTGCCGCCGGCGAAGCTGGGATTGGCCCCGACCTGCGGAAAGAGGCTGGAACGCGTCACCCGGACTTGCGAACGGGCCTCATTGATGCGTTCGGTGGCGATCAACAAGTCGTAGTTTTGTTTCAGCGCCGCGCGAATCAGTTCCTGAAGCTGCGGGTCCTGGAAAACTTGCCACCAAGGAAGATCCGCGAACGAAGCGGCTTGCGCCTGCGCTTGGGGAGTGTCGCCTACCGTGCGATACGCGGTAGGTGTTTGCACCGCTGGCCGATGATAGTTGGGGCCGACCGTGCAGCCAGAAATTAATAAGGCAGAAGTCGCGACCGCCGCAAGCAATTCCCTGCCGGCATTTCTTACCAACCCGCGAAAACCTCTGACCAGCGTGGGCACCGTAAACGTCCGGCGCGAATGTGCATTTGGCGGCCGCATGTTAATCGGCCTCCGCAGGTGCAGCGCTGGCGGGTAAACTTCCCGCCGCATGCTCGGTGCTGGATCCCGACCATTTCTCAACAAGGTAGAAAACCGCCGGCACCAAAAAGATGCCCAGGAAGCTAGCAGCCAGCATTCCGCCAATCACCGTGGTGCCCATGATTTGGCGAGCCACCGCTCCGGCTCCGGAAGCCGTCCACAGCGGAACGCAACCGAGAATGAACGCAAACGAAGTCATCAAAATGGGCCGCAACCGCAGCCGCGCACCCTCCAGAGCCGCATCCATCAGCGGCTTCCCTTTTTCAAACTCATCCTTAGCAAACTCCACGATGAGAATGGCGTTTTTCGCCGCCAGCCCGATCAACATGACCAAGCCAATTTGCGAATACACATCGCTTTCGATCTGCACCAGGTATGGCGGATAAAAAACGCTGACCAGATAACGCCGCAGCCACAAAATAAAAAACGCCCCGAAAATCGCTACCGGCGTACTCAACAACACGCTGAACGGCAGCGACCAACTTTCATACAGCGCAGCCAGCACCAGGAAAACAAACAGCAGCGAAAGCCCAAAAATCACCGCAGGCGGCACACCTTCGCGCGCCTTCTTCTCTTGAAATGAAATGCCCGAGTAGTCGAAGCCCATTTCGCGCGGCATGTTCTGCTTAAAAACATCTTCCAACGCAGCAGTAGCCTGATCCGCGCTGAATCCCGGCGCCGCACTGCCGTTGATCTGCGCCGAGCGATACTCATTGAAGCGCAGCAAAAACTCCGGCCCCACGCGCGGCTTGATGGTAGTCAACGTGGACAGTGGCACGTTCTGGCCATTCTTGTTGCGCACATAAAACTGCCCAACATTCTCAGCCCGCGCCCGATCTTCGCCCTCCGCTTCGATGTACACCTGCCACTGCCGCCCGAAGCGGTTGAAGTAATTGACGAAGTAACCTCCCATGAACGCCTGAATCGTCCGATACACGTCATTCAACGCGACGCCCTGCTTCAGCACCTTGTCGCGATCCACATCCACGAACTGCTGCGGCACGTTGGGCAAAAATGTAGTGCTAAGGCTGGCAATCTCCGGCCGTTTGCGCGCCGCATCCAGAAACGTCCCGAGGTTCTTCGCCAAAAATTGCACATCACTACCGGACCGATCTTCGAGAATGAACGTAAAACCACCCGCGGTCCCGACGCCCGGAATCGCCGGCGGCGAAAACCCAAACGCCACCGCACTAGGCAAGCGACTCAGCTTCGCATTGAGATGAGCCTTCAACGTCTGGAACTGCTCATCGCGACTCTTCCGCTCATCCCACGGCTTGAAATTCACGAAAAACGTGGCGTTGTACGAGGTGCGCACAAAACTCAACAGGCTGAAGCCCACGAAGCACGTGGATTGCGCCACCCCGGGAGTTTCCATCACAATTTTTTCCACCTGATCAACAACCGCGCGCGTCCGCTCCAGCGAAGCGCCATTCGGCAACTGCACATTTACATATGCGTAGCCCTGATCCTCGTCAGGCAAAAAGCTAGTTGGCACCCGGCTTGAAAAAAACGCCCCAGCAGCACCGAACACAATCAGCAGCACAATCGCCACAGCCGCTTTCTTCACCAGCACGCCGCTCCACTTCACATACCCATCGGTCGCGCGTTCGAACTGCCGATTGAACCAATTGAAAAATCGCTGCAGCAACCCAGCTTTGCGATCCTTCTCTTTCGGCTTCAGCAACAAAGCCGCCAGCGCCGGACTCAGCGTCAACGCATTAAACGCCGAAAGCAAAACCGAAATCGCAATGGTCACCGCAAATTGCTGATACAACTTCCCCGTAATCCCCGGAATAAACGCCGTCGGCACAAACACCGCCGACAACACCAACGCAATGCCCACCACCGGCCCCGACAATTCCTCCATCGCCTTCAACGCCGCATCTTTCGGCGTCATGCCCTCTTCAATGTGCCGCTCAACTCCCTCCACCACCACGATCGCGTCATCCACCACCAACCCAATCGCCAGCACCAATCCAAACAGCGACAGCGTATTAATCGAAAATCCGAACAACGGAAAAAACACAAACGTGCCAATCAGCGAAACCGGCACCGCCAGCAGCGGAATCAACGTCGCGCGAATCCCCTGCAAAAAGATGTACACCACCACAATCACCAAAATCAGCGCGATCACCAGCGTGATCACAATCTCCTTAATTCCCTCGCTCACCGCCCGGGTGGTATCCAGCGCCACCACAAAATCCAAATCCTCCGGAAAGCGCTGCTTCAGTTGCGTCATCAACTTATTCGCATTGGCCGCCGCATCCACCGCATTCGACCCCGGCAACTGATACAGCGCCACCACCGCGCTAGGCTTGCCATTAAACCGCCCGCCAACGCTGTAATCCTGCGAGCCCAACTCAATCCGCGCCACATCGCGCACCCGCACCGTCCCGCCGTCCGGCGTCTCGCGCACCACAATCGCGCCAAACTCCTCCGGCGAAACCAACCGGCTCTGCGCCAGCACCGCATACGTAAACTCATTCCCCTTCGGCGCCGGTTCCCCGCCCACTTTGCCCGCGGGATTCACCGTGTTCTGCGCCTGCACCGCGCTCACAATGTCCGGCACCGTCACGCCCAGCTTCGAAAGCTGATCCGGCTTCACCCACATGCGCATCGCATACTGCCCCGCGCCAAACACCTGCACATTGCCGATCCCCGGCGAGCGCAGCATCGGGTCCACCAAATTGATGTACGCGTAGTTCGCCAGAAACGTCGCGTCGTACGTCCCCTTCGGCGAATAAATATCGATCAGCATCAGCGGCGCCGTCACCGCTTTGCGCACCGTCACCCCATAATTGTTCACATCCACCGGCAACTGCGACGCCGCCTGCGTCTCCCGCGACTGCGCCAAAATAAAATCGTTATTCGGATCGGTCTTCGGATCGAAGTCCACAATCAAGCTGGTCGACGAATTCCCCGTCGCATTCAGCGAATACATGTAGTTCAAATTGTCGACGCCGCTCATCTGCTGCTCCAGCGGCGTAGCCACAGCCTGCTCCAACGTCTGCGCATCCGCGCCCACATACGTCGCCAAAATTTGAATCTCCGGCGGCGCAATGTTGGGAAACTGCGCCACCGGAAGCTGCAGCACCGTCAGCGTGCCCACCAGCACCAGCACGATGGAAATCACCATCGCCACAATCGGCCGATTAATGAAAAATTTCGACATGGCTACTTCACCTCCGCCTTCCCACCCGGCGAAGCAGCAGCACCCGAACCCGCAGCACCCGAACCAGCAGCACCGGGCACACTCGCCGGTTGCGCATCATGCGCCAGCGACGACCCCTGCCCCGCCGGCCCCTGCGGCACTTGCGCGGATGGCGGCGGCGTATACGGCTTAGCATTCACCGTAATCCCCGCGCGCACCTTCTGAATCCCCTCCGCCACCACACTCTCCCCAGGATTCAGCCCCTCCGAAATAATCCACTCATTCCCAATCCGATCGCCCACCATCACCGTGCGAATCGCCACCTTATTCTCCCCATCCACCACCGCCACCTGATAATTCCCCTGCAGCTCCGAAACCGCCCGTTGCGGCACCAGCAGCGCATCTTTCTGCGTACGAATCACCGCGCGCACTTTGCCATACCCACCCGGCCGCAAAATATTCGCCGGATTCGGAAACAGCCCCGCAATCCGAATCGCCCCCGTCCCTTCATTCACCTGCCGATCCGCAAAATAAAACGTCCCTTCCTGCGCGTACATCGACCCATCCGCCAAAATCAATTGCAGATGCAAATTCTTATCCGCCGCCAGCCGGCTCTCTTCCGTCGGAAACCGTTTCCGCCACGCCAGGTACTGCGGCTCCCCCACCGTGAAGTACACCTTGATCGGATTGACCGTCGACACCGACGTCACCGCCCCGCTCGCCGGATTCACCAGCGCGCCAACTTGCAGCTGCGCCTGCCCGGCAATCCCATCGATCGGCGCCACCAGGTGCGTAAAATCCAAATTGATGCGCGCAGTTTCCACCGCCGCTTCCGTAGTCTGAATCTGCGCTTTGGCGGTCTGCACCGTAGCCTTCGCCGCCAAATTGTTTTGCACCGCGTTATCTAAATCCTGCTGACTCGCCGCCTGCTCCGCCGCCAGCGGCGTATAGCGCTCTACGTCGAGCTGCGTACGCCCCTGCACCGCTTCCGCATTCGCCAACGCCGCGCTTGCGCCTGCGCCAGCTGCCCCAGCGACTGATCCAGCGCCGCCTGAAACGGCCGCGCATCAATCTGAAACAGCAGCGTCCCCTTCTTCACAAACGCGCCTTCCTGATACCCCTGCTCCATCAAGTACCCACTCACCTGCGCCCGCACATCGGCATTCACCAACCCATCCAGCGTGCCAATCCACTCCCCATAAACCGGCACATCCTTCCTCTCCACCTGCACCACCTCCACCACAGGAAGAGGCGA
Source organism: uncultured Acidobacteriota bacterium (assembly GCA_963846145.1). GTDB lineage: Bacteria > Acidobacteriota > Terriglobia > Acidiferrales > UBA7541 > Acidiferrum. Next base: position 9,326 of record CAWJUV010000001.1, read on the forward strand.
GCGCCGACGCCCCAGCCGAGGATTTGCTACACCCCGCCTGCGCCAATAAAACAGAATCGCCAACGCGCCGATCCAATCACGCCGCCAATCCAATACTTACCCTCGGGAGATGTATTCATAAGAGGTCACCCCGCGTATCGCCATTTATACCCGCCCGCCCCATTTTGCAACCCAATTCACAGCCCACACCCGCACCCCCGTAGCCCACCCTACCCAGCCAGTTTCAACAAGGTGCAAAGTGCGGCGTTGGATGTGCCCCCGCGCATCAGGTTAGAGGAAACCGTAGGTCGAACAGATTCAATTGCATCTTGAAAGAAGAGGGAGTCTAAACTACCGGGTAGAGCATTCTCGAGGAAGCGCCAACGTCGATCGCACGGTGGACAGAAGGGCGCAATAACCATCAATTTCATCGCGCAGTGGCAATCCGCTCCCCCTAGGTCTTCTTAAGCTTTGCAGTTATCCTAAAGAGAGAGGCCCCGCACTCCTAATCTAGCCGGGCGCACTTCACTGTTTTCAGATAGGCTGTATTAGATCTTGCAATTCGCTCGCTTTTACAAAATTTCTGCGAGTTTTGGAAATTGCCCGGGGTGAAATCGCCAGTTGAGTAGTGTTTTTCAGTTTAACGACATCCTTTGTAAGACCGTTTAACCATCCAACCTGAAACCTCATTATCGAAAAGCAAGACATCCCCGACTCGCAGGTCGGCAGTCTGTGAACTCTGAGCACCTTATTCCCGTCTTTATCCACTTTCAGGAGATCGCTCCAGCCAGCTGCGGAAGCGTCAATGTGGTTTACAGCCACGTCCATGGGAGAATCGGTAGTGACAATTATAGATTCATCCGCATTATTTCTCAAAGCCCTCGGAAAGTTCAGTTCGCCGCCTCGTCCGTGATCTTCGAACTTCCAGAACAGGTCACTTGTAGCTATTAGCCTCCATTTGATGTGGGCTGCTTTCCAAGCTGGAAATTTCTCAGCTAGGATCTTCGCCGCGACCGCCGCGATCGGAGTCGCCTGACTAGTGCCATTGATCTGGTTTTGTGTGTCCGGTTCGCCTTCAACAAACCTCCTTGCGTCTCCACAGACGCATGAACCACGAACAAATAAGTCCACGAAGTTCTCATGGAAATTGCTGTATCCGGCTACGAGGTGATCTTGTCCAAGAGCTCCGACGACAAGTAAGTTGGCAACCCCGGAGTCCCAATGGGTAAACATGAAGTTAGACATGTTAATCCTGGCGCCGCGATTGCCGGCAGCAGCTACAAAAAGCAAGGACTCGCTGGGATTCAGCACGGCATATTTTAGATCTTCTTCCTCAACCGCACCCCACATACTCAGGTTGACGACCCAGGCGGGTCCGCCTTGGCGATTTAAGTACGACTGTCGGCTTTTGAAGTCTTCTATCGATTTATAAACGTCTTCCATCCGCAAAGCCATGGCCTTGGGATCAGAATCGGTAGGCTTAGCTACGGCAACACGAGCTACGTAAACGTCCTTGGTCGACAACGGACCGAAAAAAGAATTAACTAATTGCGTGTAGATGAATGTCCCATGATTCTGTGGTGAATAGTCGGCGGAAGCGGCGACAAAGGCTGACGGATAGGATCTCTGTAGAACCGGTACGCGGGCACCAACATCTGCACCGCTGTCCGCGATCAGGAGCTTTGAATTGTTAGCAGCTGGGAGGCTAGATTCAGCCACCCACAATTCGGGCTCGTCAGTGCCTTGCTGTCGGCGTTTTATCTTAAGTATTGATGTGCATCTCTTACAGGATGCACTGCACTCGACTGGCTCATTACCCATCTCGTATAAGTACGGAGTTGAGCTTGCGTTTCTAAACCTTGACAGGAGATTGGCCCAGCTCTCAAGCAACACAGCTTCGCGATCCGGAAAATCCTCCACGTCGTTCGCCGGCAAGATGCGGCCGTCAATGATTTCGCTTATGATGGCTTTCCGTCGCCGCGCTAACTGCTTGGACGTTTTCGCGTTGCCAAATGCACCAGTGAATCTGCCTAGCGAGTGTAAGATGTCCTTTTCGAACTGTACTTGCGTCACCTCTGGTGGTTCCTTCAAGAGTTGCTTTGCTCTGAAGATGTATATCTGCTCTTCGGTTATCGGCGAATGAAAGGCTCCAAAGTGAGGCCCGGTGGGAATCGCAATAGTTTGGTTCGGGCGCAGTAAACCAGGATTTTTAAGCTGGTTAGATTTTGTTATGGCGTCGACATAGATCGAGTACGCATGAGGTTGAAGTGTGCTGGAAACAAACAGTTGAGTTCTGAAGATGAAGTCAAGGTTTTGACCCTTCTGTACTAGGTAGTTGGTCCAGCTGGATTGCTTGAGGAGTTCTGCTAAGTCGGCGGCGTCATCGTCATGCACATTGCGCACATCCTGACTACGCGGAATCCAGAAATATAGCTTCCATTTTCTCTTCTGTCGGAGTCTGATCTAGCCCCGGTAGTTTTGGGCCCATCGCTGTCCGCAAACGTGAAGAAGTATTTCTCGTATGATCGGCCGCTGACCCAATAACAATAGCTGTTGTTAAGATGGTGAATGCAACTGCAGCCGAAACTTGGAAGTAGCCACGAAGATCAGTTTTCATAAACTTACCAACACTGATTTCAGTGCTCGCATCGATTCAATCCGGTGAAGAGTCGCGATGAAGTTGGCCTGATGACAGATTGTCGGCATAATTCGCTAGGGATGAAAATCTTATGACGACTATGAATGGAGCGATGCTGCGTTATTTCGGAATCACTGTCAACTATTCCTCTATGTGTGGGCGTCATGCCTAATGCGGGCAGCCATTTCACACACTCAGATCCTGAACTCCCTCCGAACTGATTCGCACCCTAGTTAGATATCATAGAATTGTATTGACATACAACCCCATCATCGTGTATCTCAGCATCCTAGAAAGTCGCAAGCCGCGGTTGCCGAAGCTGTTGCGCTGGCTACCCTTAGTTTTTTGTTCAGACCACTCATGTAATGCAATTTGAAGGACCAACGCCGAATCGAGTCTGTGGCACTGTACACAAAGGAGCGCGGCTATGCGACGGGCACTAATCAGTGTTCTTCTGGCTTCGCTAGTTTCTCTTCAAATAGGAAACGCTACAAAGCCCTACGATGACTTCAAGAAGTTCCTAAACGGCTTGCAGATGGATGCAGTTTTGCCAATGATGTCGATGAGCGATGTATTTATCGGTGGTTTGGTTGTTGCAAAAGGTTAGACCGCCGATTTTCATGGTCTTCCGGCCGGCGTCCCGCGCCCCGAACCAGATAAGGGTAGTCCAGAGACTTTTCCAGCTGTATCAGCAAAGAGCACGCTCAAGCTGAATGTTGTTTTGAACGCGTTGTTTGGCTGGGCAATAAAGGGAAATCTCAGCCACAACAAAGAATTGAATCTTACTCAAATTGACGCGCTTTTTTACGGGTCCGATGCGACCGCCGCTGCCCTCGCGAACCCCAACACTCAAAAAGATTTGAAAGACCTAATTGAATCCCAGCATCTCAAGGTGTACCAAGTAAAAGCTCTATCTACGACGAGGGCGATTAAGTTCACTACCTCGGCTAGCCTTGGGGCAGGCATATCAGTTGCGGGAGGGAATGGAACTGACGCCAAAGCAACTGACTGCTCGACCGATACGCCGAGCGGAGAGGGAAAGGTGCCCTCAAACAACGCCAGTCAGGCTGCTGGCGACAAACCCAAACAGGAACTCGCGGGAACGCCAACGGGAGCTCCCGGCGCTGCTGGGACTCTTCAGCTCTGCACATCAAGTGATCATTCGCTGACTTTGGCTACCTCAACTGACATGGTATTTGCAGCCAAACTGTACGAGGTGACGCTGGACCCGAATACACACAGTTACACTGCAGGTGCGATTCCAGTGCACGCAGGGAACGGAGCTTGGTTCGATCTAATTAATAGGCCGTCTTCCGAACTGAAAGAGGGCGATGTGCGCAAAAACCCGGGCGGCGCCGTGGGCCTGAGCTCACATTGGAATACGCTAAAATAGTGATGGGCACCACACCTAGCGCAAACCCAAAGTTTCTATTTATGACTGGGAGAATCCAATGCAGGCAATGTCGATGCGAGTCCTTATTGCGTTTATGGTGTTTGCGATAGTCTCGTGTAATAAAACGCCTTCCCCATCGTCTAATGATGCGCCGGGCCCTACGGGGTCCAGTAAGATAGCCCGAAAGGTAGAGGGTTATCCAATGGGTATAATCAAGGCGCAACAAGATTATGAGAAAGAACTCCTAACACCGAAGCACTCGGGAATTGGCTTTCAGGGGGTCGTGAAACTCACTCGGACGTGGGACTCCACGAAACCCATAACAGTTGCGTTTCAAGGCGGTTCGCAAGAACTCAGAACGCAAATTGTCCGAACCATTCAGCCGTGGAGGGATCATGCAAACTTGACATTGGACTTTGGCAGCGCCGACACCTTTCGCGAGTGGAAGCCGACAGACACTGCATATTCAGCTGATATTCGAATCGCTTTCGAAGGAGGTGCAACCGGAGGATATTGGTCTTTGGTCGGTCGAGACAGCATCAACCCATCGCTGGTGAAACCGAATGAGGCCTCGATGAATTTTGAAGGCTTTACTGATAGCCTCCCAGAAGATGCTGACGCGGTCATCCTACAGGAGTTCGGTCATGCTCTAGGGTTTGACCACGAGCACCAAAGCCCGAAGTCGAATTGCGATAAAGAATTCCATTGGGATGATGACCCCGGCTACGTAAAAAAAGCCGATTCTTATGGGCAATTGGTTCCCGACAGCCCCAACGGGCCCAATCCGGGAATCTACACCAGGCTTGAAGGACCGGTAAACAACTGGAGTCGTGAACAGATCGATTTTAATCTTCGGGAGTTGCCGTTCACGACGGACCTGTATGTAACCACATTGGATACCAAGTCAATTATGATGTATCACTTCGAGCCTTGGATGTTGGTTGGCGGTGAAAGTAGTTCGTGTTACACCAATTGAGAACGTCGTTTTATCAGCAGTGGATATCCAAACGGTCGAGGCAATTTATCCACACGGCAAAGCTGCAGCCCAGAGTGTCGCTGCGTCTAAAGTTAACGCTGTGAAGCAGGTTTTGAATCGGCCGGATTTGTCACCTGAAGTCAGAACCCACTACAAACAACAGCTCAATCAACTTGTAAAACCAAGGCAGTGAAACACCCACTATTCGCGGCGCGGGAACCTTCGGAAATACGGGGACAGACGGGACGTTTCCAGTTGAGGTAAGTCCGATGACCAATCCAGCTGCTTCAATTCGAAATATGGGCGAAATATGGGGACAGACGGGACGTTTTCCAGTTTCTTGTCGAACCGCGTGTCCGACCTCACTCTTCTCGAACTGCTGAATCACAGGCTCGGAGGCAGTCTTAGGGACACAAACTCCGCGGACTGCCCACCAACGTCTTCCTTCCAGCTGTTTTCCACTGCGTAGCCGTGCGAGATGTAGTGGGAGACCCACCCTGCGAAGTTATCTGCTTCTTCCAGCGCGAAGTCTTTCGCGCATTGCGGGCAAAGGCCCGGTACATCTGATCTGAGCAACACCGCTTCGGAAATTGCGTTCTGCATAAGGGCCCCTTTTGCGAATCCTTCTAATTCCATTCCGTCAGTCGGGCTTAGGCTCGGCACAAAGCTCGAATTGCGGCAACGGCGGTTCCGTCTGACCCTGATAGTGAGTGTTGGGGCAACCCGTACAGATAGACCGCCTGGTTCATTCTGAAAACGGAAGTACTACGCCCGGGGACTTTTCGCATACAGTGGTCCGCGATGAAATACATCTTCTGAACAGTCGCTTTACTTTTAGCCGGTTTCAAATCGCTGGACAAACGCCATTCCCCTCCCAAGGAAAATCCCGCCGAAGAACTAGATAAAGTTTTCCGCAGCCCCTCGTACTGAATACTGTTCCGCATTTCGCTTCTTACTGGTTTGACCCCATTCCCCTTCCCGACAGCGCCTGTCAAATTGAAATCAGAAACAAGCCTGAACGTCCGCTGTTTCGCCCAAGCCCCATACAGGAGAGAGAATCACGATGGCTACGAAGTATCGCGCTAAGTTCTTGATGTTGTTGTTTATTCCGCTGGCCCTCGTCGCCGCAACCAAAGCTTCTCAGGATCAGCAACCCGCTCCAGACAACACCAAAATGAATCAACGGGACCGCGACAAATCGTCCCCCACCGCAGACCAGCAAAAAGTCGACCCGGCCGATCGCGAAATCACCAAAAAGATTCGCGCTTCAATTCACCAAGATTCCTCGCTTTCGACCTACGCTCACAACGTGAAGATCATCACCCAGGGCGGAAAAGTGACCTTGAAAGGCCCGGTGCGCTCAGACGCCGAGAAAAACACCATTGCTTCCAAGGCCGCGGCCATCGCGGGTGAAGGCAATGTGGACAACCAAATCGAAGTAGCACCAAAAAAGTAAGGAATCCAAAATCGAAGGAGAATTCGAATGACAGACAACAAGAAGACGTCAGTGCTAGGAATCTACAACAGTCGTGAAGCAGTCGAGAATGCCACAGATACTTTCATTAAGTCTGGGTTTGCGGCGGCCGATATCTCCGCTCTCTTGCCGGAGAACCTGGGACCGAAGTCAATCGGAACAGAGAAAGCCACCAAGGCTCCTGAAGGCGCAACAGCGGGCGCAACTTCTGGCGCGGTTCTCGGCGGTGGACTCGGACTCCTGGTTGGGATCGGCGCATTAGCGATCCCGGGACTTGGGCCTTTCATTGCGGCCGGCCCGATCATGGCGGCGCTTGCCGGCATGGGTGTCGGCGGCACGGTCGGTGGCCTCACTGGCGCTCTCGTCGGCATGGGAATTCCGGAATACGAAGCAAAACGGTACGAAGGCCATATCCAGAAGGGCGGAATCCTTCTATCCATCCACTGCGACACCGCCGATCAAATCACCCGCGCCAAGCAACTGATGAAAGGCACAGGCGCCGAAGACATCTCCTCCACCTCGGAATCGTCCACTTCGGCGAAGACCGCGCGTACCTAAGGTTTTATCTTCGATGTCGAATAGCGATCGTAAGGAAAAAGAACCCAACAGCAAAACTGGAAGCGTCGACCGAGCCAGCGAGCCCGATCGCTCCCAGACTGACCGTGGGCCGGCAAAAGCCGGCCCAGTCCGCCCAAAGTCAGTCCCACCGGGCGTCACGACTCCAGAAGGCACGGACGTCGAGAACCCGACTTAAGCTCCTCGAGATATCTTCCCGGAAATACGGGGGAAACACGGACACCGGGAAATCCGGGGAAACCCGGGGACAGACGGGACGTTTTCCAGCTTTCCGAGGATTGGTCGAGCAGATAATCGTTCTAATTACGCTATCTACATAGTATACTTACTCTGAATGATCGAGCGACGCACAACGACCTTATCGTTGGCCGTGGCACACGGCCCTAGCTCGAATCGCCTCACATCCCTCCGTTCGCCACACGTTGCACACTGTTTCCGTTTATTTTCAACGAGTTCCAGCCTCTTTTTTGTCTCTTTGCGTCTTTTTGCGCACCATTTCTCTTTGTTTTCAACAAAATACGGACTCTTTTTCGCAAACACCCGGGGTGGGGGTGGTCTCTGCCGTAAGCCTTTTCTGTCATCCCGACCGCAGCGGAGGGACCTATCTCCGCCGTTCGCAGTCTGTAACTAGAGGAGGCTCACTGCCGAGCAGGCCCAGAGAATTTAGAACCGGAACGAGTAGCCCACCGTGAGTTGTTGCGTACCAACATGGGTGGTGCTGTCGTCGTACTCGCCGGCTAGCAACGAGCTGGTTCCCACATGGGCCGAGGCAGTCGGGTGGAACGAGTAAGCCGCTTCCCACTTGGAGCGCCCCGGAGTCCACCCGAATCCGCCAGAAATCTGGTTCTGCATAATGGCGGCCGTCAGCGGCGTCAGCGTGGAACTGGGCACCGGGCTGTTGACGTGGGCGTAGCCGAAGCGCAGCACAGTGTTTTCGGTCAGGGTGCGTTCCCCGCCAACGTGTACGCCGTACTGATCTTTCCAGTGCAGCGGCACCACATCCTGCAACGTGGACGAGCCGACCACGCTGTTAATCGTCGCGTTGGTTCCGTTGGTCAGCGTAACCGGCAGGTTGACGAACGAATCGTGCCAGTTGGTCCAGTCCGCCTGCACTGCGAACATCCAGTGGCGGTCCGCTTGCCAGGACACATTGCCCAGCACCGTCTGCGGCAAAACGTTTTGCACCGCGGCGTTGTACGTAAACGCCGAAGGCGCGGTGATCCCCAGCGCCGCGAACTGCGCGTACGCATCGCCGGAAGCGTGCCCGGTGCTATCGATCACCGTGCGCGATTTCCACGACGCGCCCAGCTGCACAGTTTTGGAAGCGCGCGCGAGGAAGCCGACGCTGCCGTTGTAGCCCACTCCGGTGGTGTGCATCGCCAGCAACGTTTTCATTCCGGCGAGCTGCGGCTGCTCCTGAAAAATGTACGGCGCGTCCAAAGTGTTTTGGTTGTAGTTGGCGCCGAAGGTCGCGCCGAGCGAAAGCCACGAAGTCAGCGTGAGGCCCACGCCGGCCACCGCACGCGCATTCACGATCGCGGATTTTTGCTGCTGCAATCCGTAAGTCGCGCCGGCAAGTCCCGGAGCATCCACGTAACGCCAGTCCGCACGCGACGCGAGTTCCGGCAGCAGGCCAACGCCGAAGCTCAGCCGCGAATGGTCGATCGGCATGCCGAACGCACCGTACGGAATCACGGCAGCGCCGGTATGCAAAGGCGCGTTATCGTTCACCGAATTAGAAAACGAGCCGCGCGCGAAAAACGCGTCAGCCTCAAGATTCAAATTCGCGCCGCGTAGAAACGTGAGACCGGCGGGATTAGCCGAAAGCGCTCCAAGCACATCGCTGTTGGAGACCACGTACGTGCCGCCCATCGCGACCGAGCGCGGCCCATCGGCGTTGGAATAAAAATCCTGCGCGCGGGCTCCGGCGGCAGAGAGAAACAAACCAAACAACGGCAAAATGAGTCGGGGAGGAATCATCGTGCAACCCTTTCCTTTTTGTTTTAAGCAAGAGCAGGCGGAGGGGTGGCCCGATTCTCACCAGTATTTATTTTTACTGCGCTGCTATTTCTGAAACTTACTGCTCGCTACTTCTTCTCGAACCTACTGCTCGCTGCTACCTCTTGTTCTCACTTCTCGTTTCTACTTCCCTGCTCACGTCTACTTCACTTCTGTGCTTACCAGCTGTGACCTTCCGCCGCGGTGATCAACGCTTCGAGGCACGGTAGATCGAGGGCCTTGGGCGCTTCTTCGCGCATGATCGAAAACACTTTTTCCAGCGGCAACGCGTCGCGATACGGACGCTTGGCGCGCAACGCATCGAACACATCGGCGACCGCGAGAATTCGCGCGGTGTTGGTGATTTGCTCGTCGTTGAAGCCGCGCCAGTAGCCGGTGCCGTCGAGGCGTTCGTGGTGCGCGGCGGCGTCGCTGCTGAACGGCTCGAACGACGGGATGCGTTTGAGAATTTCGTAGGTGTAATAAGGATGTTTGCGCACCACTTGCCATTCGTCGCTGGTGAGTTTGCCGGGCTTTTCGAGAATTGTATTGGGCACGCTGAGTTTGCCGATGTCGTGCATCAGCGCGGCGCGGCGGATGGTGCGTTTTTCGTGTTCGCCCATGCCGAAAAAAATCGCGATATCCATCGCAGCGTCAGCGACCCCGATGGAATGTTGATACGTGAACGGCGACTTCGCGTCGATGATGTCGGCAAACGCGTAGCAGATACTGTCGATGGTGGCATCGTCGGCGGTGAGGCGGCGATCTTCCGGCTCTACGGCGAGCACGCTTTGCAGCAGATCTTTGGAGTCGAGACCGGTCCAGAGCGAGCCGCGTTTCGCGAGCGAATCGATCGCGGTGACCAACTCGGGATCAAACCAGCGCCCGCTGCGATCGTGGATGGCTTCGATCGCGGCGAATTCGCCGCGAGCTTCAAAGAAAACTTCCAGCGTCTGACACAAATTCGCGATGCGCGAAAACAACGGAATTTCCGCGCCGACTAAATGATTCGGGTAGCCGCCGCCGTTCCAGTGTTCGTCGAGACTGAAGATGCCTTCGGCGACCGCGTCGGAAAATTTTAATTTCTTGGCGATGTGCGAGCCGCGTTCACAGCGGATTTTCACCAGTTCGCGCGAATCGGTCTGCTGAGTGGCGGCAACTTGCAGCAGCTTCCAGATGCGCTGGGGCATCGGCGAGTTGGTGGCCACATGATCGACCGCAAAATTCAGGCTCTCGAAGCCGACTTTGGTCCAGTCCGTGGTTTTTACGTCGCGCTTGGCGCGGATTTCGTCGGAGTTGAGGATGTGGAAGAGTCGGCTGGAGTTGCTGCTGCAGCCGGCGTCTTTCATCAGCAACGTGTAGTAGAGATCGGTTTGCTGCTCGCGCGGCATGCCGATGTGTTCGGCCAGGCGCATGCCCAGGAGGCAGGTGCGCACGGAGTGGCCCATGGTGCGGCCTTCGGTGAGGTCCAGCGCAAAAGAAAGGGCGGAGATCAGTTCCGAGGTGCGGATCGCGAGTGGGGATGGCGCGGGTTCGGGAGCGGGTTGCGTGAACAGGGCGATTTCGGCTTCGTCGGGCCAGAAATAGGAGGTCAGCGCGACTTCTTGTTCGATGAATGGTTCGGTTAGGACGGCGGTGCTCATTGGAACTTGCTCCCCGGACTGGCCAGTTGCTCTTGCAGCGTGGCCGACCGGGTTGCGCGTTCGCACATGCGGCTCGTGCGCTCTCCGGCTCGACACAGAGTAGTGGGAAGGCGGTTTGGGGCGAATAGAACGTGCGGCCTAAGCGGTACTAACTTTAGTCCTCGTTGCTGATTGGGCACATTGGGCATTGGCGGGCTAAAGTTTTTCCTGTTGCGGACGAGGAGCAAATTGCGCGGCTTCCGGTCCTTTATATATGGAGTTTCGGCGGTTTTGTATTCATATGGCTCGTTTTGATTGGCGGCATGCGCTGTGTCCCTCGCCAGCAAAAAGCTTTGTTGTTTACATGCTTCTCTGTAGTGGCAGGTCCGGTTGTCGCGGATACATTGAAGTGGTGTGACGAAATTCAGGAAGAGCGCGCGGGCGGATCGGTGGTGCCCGCCCCACCCTCGCAACAAACCGCGAGGGTAGGCCACCCGGGTTTTGGGTTTAGTTGGATTTAAACCGTAAAAGAAAAAGCGAATTTAAGGGCGAAGCGAAATTATGAAGACGAAGAATATTTTTGTGACGGGGATTGTTGCGGTTGCGTTTTGCGGTTCTGCGATTCTGCTACGCGGGCAGGGCAAGCAGCAAAACATTATTACCGGGCAGGCGGCGTTCGCGGATTGGAATCAGGAGAAGCCGGGGACGCTGCGGAAAATTTCGCTGAGTGATTTGCCGGAGCCGGCGCCCGCGGAGTCGGTGAAAAATCAGCCGCACATTGTGGCGCGGCCGAAGGATGCCTGGCCGGTTGCGCCGGCGGGATACAAGGTGACGTTGTATGCGGGTGGCGACAATGGGCCGAGTGCTTCGCCGGATCAGCAGCATTCGCAGCAGCACGGCACCAAGTTGCCGAAGAGTGGGACGTTTCAGCAGCCGCGTTTTATTATGTGCGCGCCGAATGGGGATTTGTTTGTGAGCGATTCGGCTGGCGGAGCCATCGTGGTGCTGCGGGGTGTTGGCGCCGATGGCAAAGCGGCACAGGTGGAGCGGTTTGCGACGGGCCTCGATCATCCGTTTGGGATTGCGTTTTATCCTGCGGAAAATCCGCGCTTCGTGTACGTGGCGAATACCACTTCGGTGGTGCGCTTCGCTTACAAGGAGTGGCGATATGCATGCGTCTGCGAACGCCGGAAACGATTGTGCCGGTTTTGCCTGGCTATGCGCAGTTGGCCGGGCGGCGGGCACTGGACGCGCGACGTGGTTTTTTCCAAAGATGGCGAGCACATGTTGGTGTCGGTGGGCTCGGGGTCAAATATCGATAATCCGGACAATCATCCGAAAGAGTTTCATCGCGCCAATGTTTTAGAGTTCACTCCCGAAGGCAAATTCGTAAAAGTATATGCATCTGGTTTGCGGAACTGTGTGGGCGAGGCGATCAATCCGGCGACAGGGATGCTCTGGTGTTCCACGAATGAGCGCGATGAACTGGGGAATCACTTGGTTCCGGATTATGTGACTTCGGTGCCGGAGGGCGGGTTTTTTGGCTGGCCGTGGTATTACATGGGCGGGCACCAGGATCCGCGATTGCCGCAGCCGTGCGTGGACGGAACCGCTGCGAATCCGCAGGCCGGCGCGGAATCACCCAACGCGAAAACCTGCAAGCACGTCGACATGCACGCCAAAGTGCTGACTCCCGACGTGCTGCTGCAGCCGCACATGGCTTCGCTGGAAATGACCTTTTATCCTGCAGAAGGAAATTTCCCGCAAGACGATGCACGGCGACGCCTTCGCCGCCGAACACGGCTCGTGGAATCGCGAAAAGCGCGCCGGCTACGAAGTAATTCGCATCCCCATGCACAACGGAAAAGCCGACGGCAGTTACGAAGATTTTCTAACCGGCTTCGTAGTCGACGACAACTCCGTCTGGGGCCGCCCCGTCGGCATCACCATCGGCAAAGACGGCAGCATGTACGTCACCGACGACGCCAGCCGCACAGTCTGGCACATCACCTACGAAGGTTCTGCTGCTTCAGGCACCTAGCCTAAATCTGAGCTTTGTCGCACAAACAACTCGCCCTACTGGTTCGGCGGCACGCTGGAAAATGTTAAGTTCTGACAAAATTCTGGTGAGGGCGAAGGGATTTCTGAGACAAAAGCTCTCGCGCCGTTCGACACAAAACACTCGATTCTAGCGCGATTATAGCTCTTGATGGGAAGCTGCATGAAATCAGCGAAGCTTTGCTGTTTGCGGCAAGTCAAGGGCTGCCAAGACGGCGCCTTGCTTCTCAAGTCCCGTTCACAGGTGCGGTCGGCGCGAAAATCGATGCCGTACGCGATATCTGCTGCCGTCGGAACGATGACCGCACTAACGATAGCTGTACTACGGTGATATTCGCGAGCTCCTGGGATAGGTACACCGATGAAGCTACCGATGAATGGAACTTCAAAAAAGGGTGGGATCAACGGAAACCGCGATTTGGGCCTTTGAACCATCGCCGAAAACGACGACACTTCAAACAATTTCAGCGAGTCAACCCGCACTTTGGTCGATGTTTTATGGTTTGCAACTCTTGAGATGTCGTCCTCAGAGCTCTTATCGTTTGAAAATAACGTCGGCGCTGCAGACTCTTGAGCATCCAGTTTGACATCGAGCTCAGCAGAGGACGCACCGGCAAGCGCATGTGGCGTGATGTCGACTGTCAGCTCCCTTCCAATTTTAGCGGTCGTTGACTTTACAGAATTCAACGCTCCCACGATGAGAGCGGCTTCATCAGCGGTCAAGTTGGCTTTAAGAAGCGTCGGAACTTTCTTTTCACTATCAGTGACTGAGGAAAGCAGTTCAGTCACGGTAGGTGGTTTTGTCGCATCGAAGAAGTTCTGCGTAAGGGTGTCGACAAGACTATCTACACCACTGATTCCCCTTACAGTTACGATTCCATCATTTTCGAAATCGTCCCTGTCACGTAAAAACGATTTCCTTGGTGGGTACTTGTATGCCAACTTCGACTGGAGATACTGAGCGAACGCAGATACGTCTCGGTTGAAGGCAACAATTAGAGGATTCAACTCAGAGTTTAACTCTTGGGCGCTTGTGCTTAGTTCGTAGGCGTCAAAATTGTGGGGATACTCCTGGGACATCTTGTAGTTGAACAGAAAATTCGCTAAAGCACCGCGAAGCATTCCGACTCGCGTAATATCGAAATGGTTGTCGTATAGGGTTAGCGCGTTATCATCCGGCAAAATATCTTTCGGATGGTCATCAAGCTTGAGATAGGAGAGGTAATGCATGCTCCTGCTATCGAACGTTGAAAAGTCGTCGATTGACAGTAAGCTTTTGACCGCTTGGGCCTCAAAACAGCTTAGCTGTACGTACTCTTGTTCATGAGCAGCGAATGCTTGCCAAAGTTCCAACCTATCTTCCGTTTCACAGTCGAATACGTTTTTCGATATCGGAAACATTTCCTTCTGAAGGCTTTTGACGATTTGATTGTTGGCGGCCTTTTTGGCATTATCTTCAGCCTTCCAGAGGTCTTCAGTTTTTTGCAGCATCTTGCTAAGACCGGGCGTCGGATGATCAGAGTTGATCAACTTCTCCATGTCTTCTCTTCCATCCTTAACGGCCACGCGGAAACTTTCACGGTTACTGAAACAGTCATCGGGTGCAAATGTAGGTCCACTCATACATCCTATGGTCGCCATCATGGTCAACACAGGGCGGTTGGAGGCAATCATGGCTATAAGTAGATTCGTGAGGGTTGGTTTTAGCGGATCGAGCAACTCGCTGTATCCTAGGCAATACATGCCAGCCCGGCAGATCCCTAAGCGGGCACGCTCGGCATCAGAAAGAAGAGTCGGTGTCTGATCCGACCAATAACTGTCTGGAAAGTCTTTGACGAACCTGCGAGTAACATATTCAACAAAGGCCCGGTCGAACAGGCAGCCCTTATCTTTTGCGGCGGTCTTATCCCAAGAGCAATTCTTATCCTCCCGTTTCATTTGATTACTCAAGTAAGACCATCCGTAGTCCAGAGAGTTTTGCAGTCGGTCGTTGAATTCAGAGACAGTCTGGCGGATATCATCGGCCTGCTTTTTTATATAGCGGGGATCTGAGGATGTGGACTGCGTACTCCACACATTTAAAAGCACCTCGGGTCTTGGAAGGTCAAGAACGGCGATCAGTCGGTTCTTTTCAGCCAGACCTTTATCGGTGCCATCAGGGTTCGAAAGCAAAAGAGTGTCGTTTACAGCCGCAACGGCGACCGCCGGCTTTGTAGGAGCTATCGCCGCACTTGTTCCAGATGAAATGGGCTTGGGGGCGGCTTTGTCATCGGCGGATTTAGACTGGGTTGTTGGTTCAGAGTCTTCGGAGTTGTCGGTTTCCTTATCGGCTTTCTTGGGCTGAACGGTGCCTGTTTTTCCGTTCTGGTCTGAGGTCTTCTTGGATTTGGTTTTGCTATCGCCCTTAGCTTTCGGAGACGTGGTTGAAACTGATTCAGTTTCCGGCTTCGCTGTTGGCTTAGTCGATTCAGGACCCGGAGACAAAGTCTTGGCCAAGTCCGCGGCTTCGAGATTGAAAACCCGGGTAGCGGGCGATACCGATTCACCAGACCACAACGCAGTTTGAATTTGGTATCCCAGTTCTGTTTGTAAATACGAACTGATCGGAGATGTGCTCCAGACCTCGAGGTATTCAGGGCTGACCGGGTAGAACTCTAAACCTTCGAGTCCCTTTTCATTTAGCACCGTTGCCACCCGTTCCGCCGAGCCTTGACGAACGTGCACAACCTCTGCGAATGCAGGAGGCAGAAGATCCTCGAGATATCCTAAAGCGTTTTTTTCTCGCGGCTCGCCGGGTTTTTGCTGTTTTTGCTCTCCGGTCGTTCGAACAGCCACTGCGTCCGAGCCTAGCATAACCAAATGTTGGAAATCGTCGCTAAGGGATTGTAGAAGGTCAGCAGACATTCTCGCCCGTATTTTTACCCTCGTTGCAGTTTCAACCTTCTTATTCTGTTGCTGCTGCTTCTCCTGCTGCTTCTCGCAGGTATCTTGGGCCGCGTAATTTCTCGTCTCGGCCGCCAGGTCTGCGTTTCCCGCTGCCGCAAGATCATCGAGCTCGAATACTGGGGCACAATAGAAAGGCAGAACTAAAACGTACGCAAGCCTTTCTGTTTTAGCCTTACTGTCCCCGGACTTGGGCGTATCCTTGTTAGGCGGAGTATTTTGGGTAGAATTTGACCCTGTACCATTGGCATTTGAACCCGTCGAGGTCACACGGCCGCCGTTCCCCCTCGTGGTAGAACCGTTCTGCGTTTCTTTTGCTGAATCAGTCTCGCCAAGGTGAGTGACGGCTGCGCCGCTCGGTGGATTTTGGAAGCCGCTAGAAAATCCATGCGTTTCTTGCTGAAAACAAAGACCGCAAAAAATTGCGATTGAAATAATGAGTGAGGCTTGTCGCACACACCCTCCCGCTGCTCGAGTGCGCGCAAGTATATTCACGTAACTATAGAAGGCAAGTAATATCTTCGTGAATAGAGTACTGTAACTGACCGAGCCCTGACAGATTGGGATATGGTCCCGTCAGACATCTCGAACTTCAGTACAGGATCGGGCGTTACATCAATCGCCGCCACGCCATGAACGCTCGGCCAACTTCGGAGCGGCTAAAGAAAAAACGCAAGTGGGTGTGCACTTGCGCTCATGCTACCAACCTAGGTACTCGCCGTTGGCAAGGTGTTTTGCTACGGACTAGCTGTTAATAGGGGTTGGGGCGTTGCCTGCTGGGGCTAGGCGGTTTGGGCCGAGGTCGTAGCGGTCGAGGTTCATGATTTTGTGCCAGGTGGCGGCGAAGTCTTGGGCGAATTTTTTGTGGGCGTCGCTGCTGGCGTAGACTTCGGCGAGGGCGCGGAGTTGGGCGTTGCTGCCGAAGATGAGGTCGGCGCGGGTGGCGGTCCAGCGGACCTGGCCGGATTTGCGGTCGCGGCCTTCGAAGGTGTCTTGGGCGTCGCTGGTGGCTTTCCAGGCGGTGCGCATGTCCAGCAGGTTGATGAAGAAGTCGTTGGTGAGGGCTTCGGGCTTGTCGGTGAAGACGCCGTGTTTTCCGTCGTTATAGTTCACGCCCAGGACGCGCAGGCCGCCGATGAGCACGGTGAGTTCGGGGGCGGTCAGGCTGAGCAGCTGGGCTTTGTCGAGCAGGGTGACTTCCGCCGGCGTGGGTGCTGCCGTTGGAGTAATTGCGGAAGCCGTCGGCGATGGGCTCGAGCGGGGCGAAGGATGTGGCGTCGGTTTGTTCCTGGGTGGCGTCGGTGCGGCCGGGGCTGAAGGGCACGGTGACGTTGATACCCGCGTTTTTGGCGGCTTTTTCGACGCCGGCGCAACCGGCGAGGACGATCAGGTCGGCGAGCGAAATTTTTTTGCTACTGGCTTGCGCTGAACCGCTGAAGTCCGCTTGAATTTTTTCCAGGGCCTTCAAAACTTTCTGCAATTTCTCCGGTTGATTGACCTTCCAATCTTTTTGCGGAGCGAGGCGTATGCGTGCGCCGTTGGCGCCGCCGCGCTTATCCGAGCCGCGGTAGCTGGAGGCGGAGGCCCACGCGGTGCCCACCAGTTCAGAGACGCTGAGTCCGGTGGCGAGAATTTTTTCTTTTAGTGCGGCGATATCGGCGGCGTTAAGCGGTGCGCCGGTGGCTGCGGGAACCGGATCCTGCCAGATCAATTCTTCTTTGGGCACTTCGGGGCCGAGGTAACGCGCTTTCGGTCCCATGTCGCGGTGAGTGAGCTTGAACCAGGCGCGCGCGAAGGCGTCGGCGAATTGCTCGGGATGTTCATAGAAGCGGCGCGAAATTTTTTCGTAAGCGGGATCGAACTTCAACGCCAGGTCGGTGGTGAGCATTCCAGGCTGATGGGATTTGCCGTTTTGGTGCGCGTCAGGAACCGTGGCTGCGCCGTCGGAGCCTTTGGGCTTCCACTGATGCGCGCCGCCAGGGCTCTTGCAAAGCTCCCATTCGTATTTGAAAAGGTGCTCGAAGAAGTCGTTGCTCCACTTGGTGGGCTTGGTGGTCCAGGTGACCTCCAGGCCGCTGGTGATAGCGTCACCGGCGATGCCGGTAGCGTAGGCGTTGCTCCAGCCGAGGCCCTGATCTTCGATGGCGGAGCCTTCGGGATCTTTGCCGTGATGCTCGGAGCCGGCGCCCGCGCCGTGAGTCTTGCCGAAGGTGTGACCGCCGGCGATGAGCGCGACGGTTTCTTCGTCGTTCATGGCCATGCGGCCGAAGGTTTCGCGAATGTCTTTGGCGGCGGCGACGGGATCGGGCTTGCCCATGGGGCCTTCGGGATTCACGTAGATCAAACCCATATGCGTTGCGCCGAACGGATTGGCGAGCAGGCGATCGGGGTCGTCCGCTTTGTAGCGCTGATCGGTGCCGAGCCAAGTGGTTTCGAGGCCCCAGTTGACGTCCATGTCGGGTTCCCAGACGTCGGCGCGGCCGCCGGCGAAGCCGAAAGTTTTGAAGCCCATGGTTTCGAGCGCGACGTTGCCGGCGAGAATCATCAGGTCGGCCCATGAAATTTTCTCACCGTATTTTTGCTTGACGGGCCAGAGCAGGCGGCGGGCGCGATCGAGGTTGACGTTGTCGGGCCAGCTATTGAGCGGGGCGAAGCGCTGCTGACCGCGACCGCCGCCACCGCGGCCGTCACCGGTGCGATAAGTGCCGGCGCTATGCCAAGCCATGCGGATGAAGAGCGGGCCGTAGTGGCCGAAGTCGGCGGGCCACCAGTCTTGCGAGTCGGTCATGACGGCGGCGAGATCTTTCTTGAGCGCGGGGTAGTCGAGGGATTTGAATTTTTCGGCGTAGGAGAATTCCGCGCCCATCGGATCGGACAGTTCAGAGTGTTGATGGAGAAGGCCGATGTTGAGTTGATTGGGCCACCAGTCTTTGTTGGAAGTGCCGGGGGTGGTGGAATGATGGAACGGACATTTTGCTTCGGCCATGTGCGTGCTCTCCTCAGTGAGTTCTAATTTTGTTTTCGCGCTGTTACTGGTGCGAATAATTTTTGTGGGGATCGTGGGAAATTCTGCGGGACGATCTCCGCTACGCGAATAAGGTAGCACTTGGATGAGGAATAGTTCCAATATATAAAGAGCATTCTAGGTATAGGCAGGGACTATGGAGATTCATCAGCTGAAATATGTTTGTGCGATTGCGGATACCGGGAATTTCAGCCGGGCGGCGGAGCGGTGTCAGGTGGCGCAGCCGTCGCTGTCGCAGCAGGTGTTGAAATTGGAAGAGGATTTAGGCGTGAAATTGTTTGACCGGTTGGGGCGCAGCGTGCGGTTGACCGAGGCGGGGCGGGATTTTGTGCCGCGGGCGCGGGCGATTCTGGAGCAGATGGATGTGGCGCGTTCGAGCGTAGTGGATAAGAAGGCGGATTTGCGCGGGACGGTGGCGGTGGGGGCGATTCCGACGGTTGCTCCGTATTTAGTGCCGCGGCACGCTGCGGCGTTTGCGAAAAAATTTCCGGATGCGAAGCTGCGCATTGTGGAGGAGACCACCGCGGTGCTGGTGCAGATGCTGCGGGAATTGTCGATCGATGTGGCAATTTTGGCGCTGCCGCTGCGGCATAAAGATTTGGAGTTGTTTGCAATGCGGACGGAGCCGATGTTTGCGGTGTTACGGCGGGATCATCCGCGGGCGGGGGCGCGGTCGCTGGCGTTGAAAGATTTGCGCGGGGAGCGGTTTGTGATGCTGCGCGATGGGCATTGTTTTCGGGATTTGAGTATTGGGGCGTGCAGTCGCGCGCGGGTGACACCGAGCATTGCGTTTGAGAGTGGGCAGTTTTCGAGTTTGCTTGGGATGGTGGCGGCGGGCGTGGGCGTGTCGTTGGTTCCGGAGATGGCGATCGATCGGAATGCGGGGTGCCGGTTTGTGCGGGTGAGCGATGCGCAGGCCACGCGGACGATTGTGGCGGCGGTGGTGCGGGGGCGGAGTTTTAATCGGGTGCAGCGGGCGTTTCTGGGGGAGTTGCGCGGGGCTTCAGGGGCTGAAGCTTCTGGCGTGCGGGCGGCAAAACGCGGGGACTGAAGTGGTGCGGTTCTTGGCTTCGGTGACAGAAACGTGACTGGCGCGTGGCGGATTCGAGCGGTAAGCTGGCGGCAAGCCGTTCCTCGCTGGAGGATTTCATGCTGCGAAGCCGCTCGCTTGTATTCGTTCCAATGATTCTTTGTGTGGTGATGGTTGGTGGATTTTTTGGGAGTGGGGCGATGTATTCGCAGGGGGCTAGGCCACAGCCGCTTCCGTCACCGAATGCGCCGAATCCGGAATATCCGCCGGGGTTTGAGGGGCCGGAGCAAAAGGGAAAGGATAAGCGCACGATGGATAAGCAAGCGCAGGCGGACATTCGTGCGGATGTGGACAGGATGCAGTCGCTGATTAATGAGTTGAAGGAAGAAGTCAGCAAGACGGATACGGGGTCGACGCTGTCGTTGTCGGTGGTGAATAAGGCGAAGCAGATCGAGAAGTTGGCGAAACAGGTGAAGGAGCGGGCGAAGGGTTAGCGCGATTTATTTGTGAGGCGTGGAAGCTGGTGACGGAGCGAGCTTGGGAGCGGGCGTGGGAGTGGCCGTCGGAGTTGGAGTTGCGTTCTTAGCGGTGGGGCGGATTTTTTCGGCAGGGACGATTCCCTGCCCTTCCAACACTGAATAAAACGTATCGGCGTTCAGATCTTTCAGGGTTTCCACGTTGCCTGAGGGCCAGCGGATTTCCACGGTGTCGACTTTTTTTGCGTCGGCGAGGCCGAAGTGGATGCGTAGATCGTTTTGCGAGAGGTAGCTGCCGCCGCTGTGAATTTCGTCGGTTTGGGTGACGCCACCCGCGGTGATTTTGATGCGGGCGTTGAGTGCGAGGCGGTTGCTTTTCTTTCCCGATGAGCCGGAACTGTTCCCTGCTAATTCAAAGCTGATCCAGTGACGATTCGCCACTCCGTGATTGCGCAGAATCATGGGCGCGCCGTCGAGGTCCCCGATGACGACGTCGAGATTGCCGTCGTTAAAGAGGTCGGCGACAGCCAACCCACGGGAGACGCGGTTTTCTTTCAGTGCGGGGCCCGCTTGGTCGCTGGCGTCGCAGAAGGTGCCATTTTTCTGGTTGAGTTGCAGAAGTTTTGGTTCGCGATAGCGGGCGCCGGACGGGAGCGTATCGACCTGCGGGTAGACGTGGCCATCGACGGTGAAGAGATCGAGCCAACCGTCGTTGTCGAGATCGGCGAAGACAGTGCCCCACTTGACGAAAGGCAACGAGGGCAGAGCGGTGCCCGATGGGTAAGAGACGTCGGTGAAATTCCAGTTGCCGTCGTTGCGGTAGAGCAGATTGTTTTCGTCGGCGAAATTGGTGACGTAGAGAGAGGGGCGGCCGGTGTGGAGATAGTCGCCGACAGCGATGCCCATGGAGGCTTGCTCGGAGCCGTCTTCGCTGACGGCGGTGCCGCTTTCGAGGCCGACATCTTTAAATTTTCCATTGCCGAGATTTTTGTAGAGGAATTTTGGGGTGGAGTCGTTGGCGACGTAGATGTCGGGATGGCCGCTATTGTTGAAGTCGGCGAAGATGACGCTCATGCCGTAGTAGCCGGCGGGGTCGTCGACGCCGGCGGATTTGGAGACATCGGTGAAAGTGCCGTCGCCATTGTTGTGGAAGAGTGAGTCGCCAGCGCCTTTCAAGCCGCGCGGGCCGCACTGTACGTCGATGCCGCGATATTTGCAGTTGGGGGAACTGCCGAAGCCGGGGAGATCGTTGAGGTGGAAGTCGACGTAGTTGGTGACCATTAAATCGACGAAGCCGTCGCCATCGTAGTCGCCGAAAGCTGCGCCGGTGGACCAGCGGCCGTCGGCGACGCCGGCTTTCTTGGTGACGTCGGTGAAGGTGCCGTCGCCGTTGTTGTGATAGAGAACGTTGCCGCCGAGGCAGGTGAGGTAGAGGTCGGGCCAACCGTCGTTGTCGTAGTCGCCGACGGCCCCGCCCATGGCGAAGCAAGAAGCGGTGAGGCCGGATTTTTCGGTGACATCGGTGAAGGTGCCGTCGTGATTGTTGTGGTAGAGCGCGCCGCGGGATTGTTGGCCTTTGATGGCTTGAGCGACGGTGGGGGCGTTGGTGAAGTAAATGTCAGGCCAGCCGTCGCGGTCGTAGTCGATGATGATGACTCCGCCGGACATGGACTCGACGATGTATTTCTTGGCAGGGTCGGCGGTGTGTTTGAAGGTGATGCCAGTTTTGGCGGTGATGTCTTCGAGTTGGGGGACCGCGCGGCCAGTGCACCTGGTGGATTTTGCCCCGGGGGGCGGAGGCGGCGGAGTGGGATGGCCGCCTTGGGCGAAGGCGCTGCTGCTCGCGAGCAGTGGCAGCGTGAGAGCCAGAAGCAGCTGGCGGGCGGACGAGGAAATATTCAACGGTCCCTTTCGTGTGTCGCGGAGGACTTGGCGTTGTCTTGCGCGGACCTGATCGCTTCGCGATCGTGGGCACGCTGCTTGGCTTTTAGTTCTTTGTAGATGTCGAGTTCGCGGTCGGCGTCGGCGGTGCGGGAATCTTTGCGATAGGCGATTTGCAATTGGTAGTGCATGTAGTCAGCTTGCGGGTTGAGGCGGGTGGCGACTTCGAGATGGGTGATGGCGTCCGGGATTTGTCCGCGGTCGAGGAGAATTTTGCCGATTTGATATTGGGAGTTGGCGTGGTTGGGATAGTTGGCGATGACTTGTTCGAAGAGATGCGCGGCGTCGTCTGTTTTGGATTGTTGGAGGTCAACGAAGCCGAGGCCGTACATGGCGTCGGGATCTCCTGGTGTGAGAGTTAGCTCAGCTTGAAATTCGTTGGATGCTTCGGGCCAATGCTCCCAGCGGGTGTACGCCTGACCGGCGTAATAGTGGGCTTTGGCTAGCTGCGGATCTGCTGCTAGCACGGAGTGGAGGGCTTCGACGGAGCGGGCGTAGTCGCCGATTTCGATCCAGAGTTGGCCGACGAGTAGCAGAACATCAGGAGAGCGATTGGTTTTTTCAAATTCGAGGAGGATGGGTGTGGCTTTGGCGGGTTCGTTCAGGCGAGCGAGCGAAGCGGCCCAGGCGTACCCGACGGCGGAATCGCGCATGCCGGCGGTGCCAAGTGCAGTGAAGGTTTTCGCGGCTTCGGCATATTTGTCCGTGGTGAAAAAACAGGTGCCCAACATGGCGCGGACTGGTTGGTCGGTTGGTTTTTCGTTCAAAGCTGCGGTAAGTCCGCGGATCGCTTCGGGATAATTTTTCGTGCGATATGCGGCCAAACCTAAATCGCGGTAGAGTCCCGGGATTTTACTGTCCCAGCGTTCGGCTTCTTGATAGTGGGTCAGCGCCTGGCTGAAATTTTTGGAGACGGCTTCGGAAGTGGCCAGGTCATTGAAGCTGAGGCCGAGGACCGAGCGCAGGCGGTCTTCCTGGGATTCGGCGATGGCGAGTTGGGTTTTGGTCAGGCTGGAACGGGCGGACACAGTAGCGTCGATGCGGGCGAACGGATCGGCATCCGCCGGGGACGAAGGGGCGGCGGGAATGTCGGTTCCCGCAGGGTGAACGTCGACGACGGCCGCAACACCGGTGGCCCCCGAATCCTTCATTTGCGAGGCGACATCCTGCTGCGTCAGCTCCATGGTTTTGTTTTGGAGGTCGCGAGCTTTGGTGAGAAATGTTTCGCTTTCTTCGGTGCGCCCGGAGTTGGCGAGGATGCGGCCCAGGTCGACGTAGGCCCGGCGGATCTGATAGTTGGAGCGGGCTTCATCGCTGCCGGTGAGGACGACAGCTTTGCGCAGATATTCTTCGGCGTGCGGCATGTCCGCCGAGGCGTAGGCGTTCAGGCCCATGTACAGCCAGGGTTCGGGGGCATTGGGATCGATGCCGGCGGCGATTTTGAGGTAGCGGTCGCTCACGGCGTAGTCGCGATCGCCGGACGCTAGAAAGCCGATCAGGTAGTTGGCGAGATAGTCGTGCGGATAATATTCCAGCTCTTTGGCGAATTCCGCGCGGGCCTCGGGAGTGGCTTTCCATTCGTTGACAGCCAGTCGAGCGAGGCCCAGAAAATAGTGCGCGTGGGGAGTGCGCGGGTCGAGAGCGATCGCGCGTTCGAATTCGTGGATGGCCGCAGGCATGTCGTTGGCATCGCGGTAGGCGCGGCCAAATAGAACGTGGAGCGAGCCGGAATCGCCCTGCGACTGAATCATTTTTTCGAAGACGGCGGCGGCTTTGGGCTTGTCGGTGGGATCTTTGCTTTGCAGGTAGCACATGCCCAGGGAATACATGGTTTCGACATCGGACTGGGCTGGATCGATTTGTATGGCGCGAGTGATGGCAACGGCGGCTTTGGAGAATTGCTGCTGCTTGATCCAGACACGGCTTTGGACGGTGAGTGCGCGAGCGTTGTTAGGGTCCGTGGTTAGCGCGGTGGATGCTTCGGCGAGAGCGTCGTCGTACTGACCAGCTTGGAGTTGGGTGATGGCCAAGTCCACGTGGGTATCGGCGATGTCTTCGAAGTCGAGCGAGCGGCGGTACAAGTCGATGGCTTGCGGGAGAGCCGTTTGCAGCAGGCGGAGCTGGGCCAATTCGCGCAGAGCCAGGGCGATGGTGCGCGAGTTGGCTTGGGCGACCGCAGCCGGGTCGCCGGACGCTTGAGCGGCCTGGGCGGCTTCCAAGCGCTTGCGAAGTTCCAGTTCGGCGGGATTATTTGATTGTTCTTTCGAGTGGGCGTTGCTGTGAGGAGAGTTGGCGGCCGACTGAAAATTTTTCGGGGATGCAGCCGGCACGAATGCAGCACAGGCTGACAAAGCGCAGACGATCCCAACGGAAAAGAACCCATTCGAGAAATTCTGGAAAGTGGATGGGGAGTGCAGTGATTGAGGATTCACATTCACAGAAGGGCGAGTGAAAACACTCCGTTCAAAAGATAAGCGGCGGGGCTGCCAGAAGCAAGCCCCGCCGGTTGAGGTTTAGATCAGGTTTTATCGTTCGGGTTAGAACGAGAACCGGAGCGTGTACTGAATTTCGCGTCCGGGACGAACGTTGTTGGCTTGTCCAAAGCCCGAGCTGATGGCGTTGGGATTGCCGGTTTGCGCGGAGACCACATTGTTGGTCGGGCTGCAAGCGGTCTCGCCTGCGCCGCACAGCAAGTTGTTGCCGCTGAAGTTGGCAGTTTCCAGGTTGCTGGCGATGAAGTTCGCATGGTTGAAGGCGTTGAAGAAGTCCAGGCTGAACTTGATGCGGAAGCGTTCCTTGAAACTCCAGTTCTTGGCCAACTGGATGTCCACGTTGCGGTAATCCGGCCCGTAGCAATAACCGCGGGGCGCGGTGCCAACCGTACCGATTTGGTAGCCGACCAAGGTGAAGGCATCGGGGTTCAGAATCTGCCGGCCGTTTTCGCCAGAGTTGCAACCGACACCGGTGGTATCCGGACGATTGTTCTGGTTGAAACCGGAACCTTGCAGGGAGTTCAGCGAGCTGCCGTCGCCGCCGCTCGCCCCGTTGGTGAACACGGTGAGAGAAGAGCCGCTGCTTACGCTGATGATGCTGTTGAGTTCCCATCCGCCGATGGAGTCGCGAACCCAAGCATCGTGCTTTTCCAACTTGGGCAGGTAGAACACTTCGTTGGCAACGAAGATGTGCGGACGGTTAATGTTGGTGTTGCCCTTGTCGAGACCTTCGTCGCCTTGCTCGGTAACCGCCTGGGAGTTGACGCTGCCCGAGGAGTTGTCGAGTTGCACGTTACCGATGGAGTGGGAGTAGGTGTACGAGGCCTGGAAAGTGGAGAAGTTGCTCAAGCGAGCGCGATACAGCGCCTGCAGTGAGTGATAGTCCGCTTTACCGTTGTGCTCGAATTGCAAGATGCTGCCGAAGTTGTTGGCGGGACGGAGACTGTTGAGATCTCCGCCGTTCAAGAATGCGGACTGCACCCAGTCAGCCGAAGGCACGGCGTTGACGTCGATACCGGAAGTGAGGTGGATGCCGCTGTTGCCAACGTATCCGACCTGCAAGGCCATGTTATGGCCGAGTTCGCGTTCGACGGAGAGGTTCCATTGCCAGCTGTTGGGGATCACCGCACGAGGATTCTCGGATCCGGTCGGGGAAACCTGAGGACTGGCCAACGGCTGTGGAGTTCCCAGGGTCCGAACGTCGGTGGCACTGATGGCGAAACGGAGCGGAAAAGGCTAACTGTTCAAGCAAGCCGACGGGTTCACGTTGGAAGAACTGACCCAGGCCAGCGCGAACGGCAGTCTTGCCGTCGCCTTTGATATCCCATGCGACGCCCAAGCGAGGCGCAATCGTGTGGTTGTTGTTGTTCACGAGCGCGCGATTGGGGCCCGGAGTGCCATTGGAAAGCGGCAGGGAAATGCCCAGAGCGGCCAAGTTGGCTGCCGCGGCTGCGCAGGGTGAAGTTCCCGGCACGATGATCACGCCATTGCAAGCGTCCGACGGATTGGCGGTAGCTTCTGCCTGACTCCAATTGGCAAGCGAGAAGTTGGCCCACTGGTTGTCGCCAGCGAAAGGCTCACGGAAGAAGGACCAGCGGAAACCGTAGTTGATGGTCACGTTGCGGCGAATCTTCCAGTTGTCACCGAGATACCATTCCACGTCATGCCAGTGAACGCGGGCAGTGGCGTTGATGTTCTTTTCGGTGGTGACGTATTCCTGGCCAGGAAGCAGGAGGTTAGCCAACTGATTGCCCAAGGGAGTGCCGATTGGAGCGCCTTGATTGGTAGTGCAACCGGGGTTGGTGGAGGGGCAACCGTTCAGGCCGCCATTGGAAAAGTTGAAGGCGGGCTGGTCCGCGCCACCAGCGTTATCTTCGATCTTGGCGTTGGTGCTGTAGTAAACGCCCGCTTTGAAGACGTGGTTTCCGCGAACCTTGGAAATATTGTCCTGAATGGCGTAGAGATCTTCGTGGTTGGCGTAAGGCGCGATGTTCCACATGGTCTGGCCGCTGCCATAGGGTGACAAGCCACCCCATACGGCGCCAGCATTACCGTAAGTGTTGGGCTGCTTGAGCGACGCAGGCCAGGCCGTGGGAACCGCAGCGTTGATTTGCGGCACAACGCCAGCTTCGGTGCCCGAGAGCGAGGTGATAATCGCGTTGTGGCCATAACCGAACTCCACATCGTTGACCATGGTGTTGGAGAGTTGGGTGGTCAGCTTGCCCATGACGCTTTTCGACGGCTGACTCCAGTCGGAGTTGATGGTCGGGAACTGGGAAACGCCCCAGAAAGAAGTGTTGTCCGGACCGGGGCTCACCCATGAGTCATTGGTCCAGCGGAAGGTGATGCGATTCCGCTTGGTGAGATCGTAGTCGGCGCGGATGTTCCACTCGCTCCACTTGGGAACGAGGTTTTCAGTGGCCTTCCAGTTGTTGCCGTTGCGCAGCGGCGAGTTCGGCAGCGGGTAGAACTTTTCGATGAGCGAGCCGGCCGGATCAGGATTGGCGATCACGAAGGCATTGCCAGCGGCCTGCTGGGACACCGGGATGAGCGAGGTGTAGGTATTGCCTACCCAAGCCGCGGGTTGAGTCGCACCGCACTGGTCAGTGGCCAAGGTGCCACCGGGATTGCCGGCCGTAGGAGCAACCTGCCCGGCGAAGTCGGTGCTGAAGTCGCCGCCCTGTTCGGCAGCAGTCGGTACGCAAGCAGCGACGGACTGGCCGCGAACTTCGCGGTTCCATTCCTGGTTCCACCAGAAGAAGAGCTTGTTCTTCAAGATCGGGCCGGATACGTGGTAGCCCCAGTCGTTGCGGCGCAGTTCGGCTTTGCCGGTGCCGTTGAAGTTTGAGAACCAGTCGTTGGCATCCAGCTTGTCGTTGCGGCCGGCGTAGAAGAACCCGCCATGAAATTGATTTTCACCGGAACGAGTGGTGATGCTGATGATGGCGCCGGCGGCCTGTCCGTATTCCGGACCGTAGGAGTTGCGGATCATCTTGAATTCGGCGATGGCGTCAACCGAAGGGTAGATCAGAATGGTGCGGCCGGAACCGACGTCGTTGTTGTTCACGCCGTCTACGAGGAAGAGGTTGTAGTTGTAAGGATTGCCGTTGACGGAGAAGTCCGCGCCACCGGTAAGGCCCTTATCGCGCGAGTTAAAGCTGCTCGCTGCGGAGACGCCGGGGGACAGCGTAACCAAGCCCATGAAATTTTCGCCGTTCAGGGGCAGCTCGCGAACCTGGGTACCAGACACAACCTCACCGATGGCGGCGGAGTCGGTCTGCACCTGCACGTCGGCGGCTTCGACCGAGACGGTCTCGGAAGCGGCGCCAACGGTGAGTTGCGCGTTCACCTCGGTGGAAGTGGAAGTGTGCACTTCGACGTTATGCGATACGAACTCTTTGAACCCGCCCTGCTGGATCTTGACGTCGTAAGTGCCAACCGGGACCTGCGCGAAGGTGAAGGAGCCCGAGTCATTCGTCGTTGTGGTGTCCGACGCGTTGGTACCCATGTTGGTAAAAGTTACTGTAGCGCCGGAAATCGCGGCGCCGGCGGGGTCGGTCACCGTGCCGGTGATCGTGCCGGAATATTGCTGGGCGAACATGGCGCCCGGTAGGGCCACTGCCAGCAGCAACGCAACTCCAATAATTTGAACGAGATACAACCAAGAACGACGAGACGCACTAGAATTCATCTGCACTCCACCCTTAAAAGATGACGTTAAGCGTTCACACGCCTACGTCTCGAAGCAGCGCACCGAATTGAATTGACCTGCGTTTTGGTTGAAGAACCTAGACACAACCCCGACTTGCAGTAATACGTTTGTACTAGGGTATACGGGCGAGTGGAAATTCTGTCAAGCAGAAATATGTATAGATGTTGTAAAAATTAATGATAGACGGTGAATTGCGCACTGCAAGGGACTTTGTTTGCAGCAAAATGCCCAAGTGGGTGCGATTGTGCCAAGAAGTTGCGCATCTGGTGTGCAAAGAATTTGATTTTGTGGGGATGTTCTGGCCAAACTGAATCCGTTGCCCTCCGACTCCATACACCGGCTTCTGAAGGTGAAAGCCGGCTCCTGCTGCGCCATCCTTATATGTGGATTTCTGGGGTGGTGGGCGGCTGGTTCGCACTGGCGGGTGGCGGCGCAGTTATCGACTGCCGATCATCTGGCGGAACCGTCGTTTTGGCCTACCCAGGACGTTAGCTCCCGCAAAAATCTGGTTGGGGCGGAGACTTGCGGGTCTTGTCATCCCTCGATTTACGCTACGCAACGCACGACGCCCATGGGTGGGACGGCCATGCGCGCGGAGCAGTCGGAGGTGTTGCACTCCCATGCGAAATTGGATTTTAGCTTTTTGGGGTATCACGCGGAGTTCAAGAACCATGGAGCGGAGTCGGTTTATTCGTTGAGCGATGGGAAAGCGTCGGAGTCGTTTGCGTTGGCTTGGGCGTTTGGGACTGGGCGGGTCGGGCAGTCGTACCTATTTAAGAAGCCGGGCGACGATCACAAATTTTATGAGGCGCGGGTCACCTATTTTAGTTCGCTGCACAATTTGAATTTTACGCCGGCACGGGCGATCACTTCCGCGCCAGATTTAGAGACGGCGATGTACCGGGAGGTTGGTGCGGGGGAAGTGGCGCGGTGTTTTGGGTGCCACAGCACGGCGGCTAGTGTGGATGGGAAATTTGATGAAGCGGGGCTGACGCCTGGGGTGAGTTGTGAGGCGTGTCATGGAGTTGGAGCGGAACATGTCGCGGCGATGAAGGTCGCGAAATTGACAGGGGAGAGCGCGGAGCACACCGCGATTTTTAACCCGACTTCGCTGCAGCCGAGTGATTCGGTGGATTTTTGTGGGTCGTGTCATGCGACGACTTGGGATGTGAAATTGTCGGGAAATAAGGGCGTTTCTAACGTCCGGTCGCAGCCGTATCGGCTGGAGAAAAGTAAGTGTTGGGGGAAAGGCGATAAGCGATTGGCTTGTATCGGTTGCCACGATCCGCACCAGCAGTTGCAGACCGAGGCGAGTGCGTATGATGCGGCGTGTTTGAGTTGTCACGCGAATGGCGTGAAAGCGGTACACGCTGCTGCTGACGCAGCAAGCGGAAAACTGCAGAAGGCGTGTCCGGTGGCGCAGAAGGATTGCACTTCGTGTCATATGCCCAAGGTGTTGGTCCCGGAGATGCATCACGATTTTACGGATCACAAGATTCATGTGGTGCAGCCTGGAGAGAAGTATTCCGACGATTAGATTGCGAAGTTCCCTGCCAAGTGCGGCGTTCCGGTGATATAAAGTTGGCCAGCGCAGCGAAATGAAGGCCGCTGCGTAACTCATTTTTGAATTCCCGAACCGACCATGAAAAATTCCTACCGACTGCTGCTGTTTGTTGTGGCTGTATTTTGCGCGGGCGTTTTCGAGGCGCCAGGTGTTTTTGCGCAAGAAAATGCCGGGGTCGTGGTGTTCTACGAAGCGGACTTCCCTGCGGCGGATGCGGCTGCGCCTTCGCGCGGCCAACTTGAAAAAGCGGCTCCCGGCGCGCATTTTGCGTCGCTCGCGGAACTGGCGGCGCGGTTGAATGAATCAGACACGCGATTACTAGTGCTGCCGTTTGGTTCGGCATTTCCTGAGGCGGGGTGGCCAAGTATCGAGGCGTTTTTGCAGCGAGGCGGGAATTTGTTGGCGCTGGGTGGGCGGCCATTTTCTCGGCCGGCTTATCACGATGCGAGCGGCTGGCATTTGCGCGATTACCAGGTGCGGTTTATGCGCGCGTTGATGATCGATCAGTATCAGACGACGCCGGGGTCGGAGGGGTTGGAGTTTCAGACCAATCCGGAGGTGACGCTGCAGCCGAACGGCGTTTGCGTGGAAGCAAGCGTTTAGTCCGGTGATTCGGTTGAGCGCGGTGGATTTGTATAACCGCGGGCGGTTCGACGGGGTCGATTGACGCGAAGCTGGATACTTTGGCGTGGGGCGTCAAAGGTGGACGAAAGATGGCGGCGCCGCTGCTGCAGATCGATCACTATCGCAATGGGTTTGATGGCGGCCGCTGGATTTTTCTGGCGGCAGAAGTTGAAGCAGATTTTTAGGAGGCGCGCAAAATGCGGAGTTGATCGAGGCGTTGGCGCAGCGCGCGCTTTCGGCGAGCGAGGAATTTACGGCGCGGCCCGACATTGCCGCTGTATTTGCCTGGCGAGCCGGTGCAGGTGGATTTGAAATGGCACGACACTAAAGTCGGACGGCTGCAAAGATTCCGCATTCCGGATGCGCATTTCAAGACTTTTGCTGAAGGGCACGAAGCGGGCGCGGCGACGTGTCACGGTGAATGTTGGGGCAGGGCAAGCGGTATTGCCTGCGCCGGCGGAGAAGGGTTTTCACATTATCAAGCGCGTGAGTTGTTTGGATGGCGAAAAAGTTCGCGCGATTTATCACGCTGGATTTTGGGTACGTGATGAAGAATTTCTGCGTGGCGGCCCGCGGCTGTCGGTGAATCAGGATTATTTCGAGCTGGATAGCAAACCGCTGGCGGTGGCCGGGACCACGTACATGTCCAGCGAGGTGCAGCGGCTTTATTTTGAACATCCCAATGCATATGTGTGGAATGAAGACTTGAAGCAGATTCACGACGCGAAGCTGAACATGATTCGCGCGGGGTGGTGGACTGGCTGGGACAAGCTGTGCGACGAGAATGGTCAGCCGTATGAGCGGACGCTGCGAACCATCGAAGCGTACTTAATGACCGCACATAAATATGGCTTGCCAGTGCAGTTCAACTTTTTCGCGTTTTTGCCGGACGTGCTGGGCGGGGTGAACTCTTATCTCGATCCGCAAGCGGTGCGGCGGCAGGAGACGCTGGTGCGCGCCGTGGTAGCGCGTTTTCACGATGTGCCGTGGCTGGCGTGGGATTTGATCAATGAGCCGAGTTTTTCCAAACAGCTATGGAAAATGCGGCCGAACGGCGACGCGCTCGAAACGGCCAAGTGGAATGAATGGCTGACGAAGCGTTATCCCGATCGCGCGGCGTTGGCGGATGCCTGGAAAGTTTTGCCGGAAAGTGTGTCGGGGACGATTGCGTTGCCGCAGGAAATGGAATTCAACACGCGCGGGATGTATGTCGGGCACAACTCGCTGAAGATGTATGACTATTCTTTGTTTGCGCAGGAAAGTTTTGCGGCATGGGTTGACGGATATGCGCGCGGCAATTCGGTCGACTGGATCGCAACAGCTCATCACCGTTGGACAAGATGAAGGCGGTTACGCCGACCGGCTTTCGCCGGCGTTTTTTGGCGCGGGCGTGGATTTCACGACGAACCATTCTTGGTGGCAGAACGATGCGATTTTGTGGGATTCGCTGGTGGCCAAGCAGCCGGGCAAAGCGATGCTGATTCAGGAGACGGGCTTGCAGCGGGAGTTGAATTTGGATGAGACGGCGCGGCGGACTCTGGAGGATGAAGCGGACTTGCTGCAGCGCAAGCTGGCGCTGTCGCTGGTGCAGGGATCGGGCGCGATCGAGTGGCAGTGGAATACAAATTCGTACATGACGGAAGGAAACGAAACACCCATCGGGGCGGTGCGCACCGATGGGACGGAGAAGCCGGAAGCGACCGCGATGCGGGAGTTCGCGGCGTTTGCGGCGGTGATTTCCGATCATTTGCGCGCCCCGGTTACGCCAAGTGTGGCGATTGTCACATCGCAGGCGGCGCAATTTTCGGCGCTGTCGGAGTTTCAGATTGAAGCGCAGCGGAAAGCGGTGCGGGCGCTGGCGTATGGGGCGCATGTTGCGCCGTATGTCGTTGCGGAAAATCAGATTGAAAAATTGGGAGACGCCGCAGTTGGTGATTTTGCCTTCGCCGCAGATGCTGGGCGAGGCGGCGTGGCAAGAAGTTACTTCGCTATGTGGATGGCGGCGGAAATTTGCTGATTACTGGGCCGGTGGATCGCGATGAACATTGGCACGCGGTATCGCGGGTGGCGGGGATTGTTCCGGACGAGAAGATTGAGCCGTTGTTGTTTCGTGATGCGACGCTGCAATTGAATGGGCGCGCGGTGACCGTTTCGTTTGATCAGCAGAGAGCAATTTTGGTTAGAGACTCTGCGATTTGCGGATGGCACTTCGTTGAAGCAGGTTGTGCACGGTAAAGGACGAATTTTTTGGGCGGCGTATCCCGTGGAGTTGGCAGAGGGGACAGCGGCAGCGACGGAGCTTTACAACTTTGTGCTGGGGCAGACCGGAGTCAAGCCGGCGTATGCCTTGGCGGGTGCGGTGCCGCCGGGGGTTTTGATTTATGCGACGCAGTTGCAGGATGCCGTTTTTTATGTGATGGCGTCGGATTCGGCGGAAGATGCAGCGATCGATCTCCGTGATGAAAAAACTGGGGCCCGGATAAATTTGCGATTGCCGGCGCAGCGTGCAGCGATGGCTTTGATTGATTTGAAGACGAAAAACGTGGTGGCGAAGTACGGTTTCAATTAGTCGAACTAAGTCCTGCCTCCTATTTATCAAGAGAATTTCGGTTGTCGCTGTGATCTCGGAAACTCACCACTCTAAACCCCGCACCCTGAAAATCGCAGGGTGCGGCACCCGTTCCCCGTCTATTGCCAGCTCGAACTCACCAACAGCACAAATCGACGATCCAATGCTCAGGTAAGGCGGTTTAAGGGGCAAAAAGAGCCGCTGAGCGAAAGGGGCTTGAAATAGGACCAAACTTGTCGTAGTTTCTTGATGCGAATCATTTGCAACAGGGAGCGTTGCGCGGACAGCTAGCGCTGCGCCGACTGGGGCAAGTTTCCAGCTTTTCGTTTTTGGGTGTGTGTGTTGAGGACGACTCCCGCGGATGACTTTTGGCAAAGGGTCCGCGGGAGTCGCTAGGCCGTCAACCGCAAGGCCGGCGACCCATCGTCAGTATAGGGTCCGCCTGCCTGCAGTTCAACAAAACGGAGGGGTGAAATGGGCAGGCGCGGGGTGGTGTGGCTGTGTGTTTTTGCTTTTGTGGTGATGGGATTTTCGGGGTCGCTGCGGGCGGGGCAGGCAACTTCTTCGTTGAGTTCGTCGAGTGGTGATGCGGGAAATGCCGAAGTGCGCGGGCGGGTGACTGATCCCGAAGGTCACGCCGTGGCCGGAGCGGCGGTGCGCTTGCTGAATGTTTTGTCCGGCGCGGCCAAAAATGTTGACGCGGATGCGGATGGAAATTTTCGCGTGGAGCTGGCCGCCGGCGATTACACGCTGACGGCGACGAGTGCGGGGCTGGCGCTCGAACCGCGGCGAATTGAAGTGAACGCTGGCGGCGCGATTGATTTGGGTTTGCTGAAATTGCCCGTGGCTTCTGTACGCGAACAAGTGATTGTGTCGGGCTCGCGCGTGGCGGAATTGCAAGACGAAGCTCCCACCAAAGTGTTGGTGGCCTCCAAAGAAGAAATTCGGAATACCGGATATGAGCGCGTCGGCGATGTGCTGAGCGAAATTCCCGGCGTGGTGACGCAGGCGCAATCGTTTGGCACGAGCGTGGTGGGCGGCGAGCAGATTGATGGCATGGATTCAAAAGAGACACTGGTACTGCTGGATGGCCTGCCATTTTCGGGCGCGCGCGGAATTAAGGAAGGAATTATCGATCTGAACCAGCAGGATGTGGGACGGCTCGAGCGGGTAGAAGTAGTGAAAGGCGCAGCGTCGGCGCTGTATGGGACCGATGCGCTGGGCGGAGTGATCAATCTGGTTTCGCGCGAGCCGGTGCATCCGTTCGAATTGGATGCGACGACGTCGGGCGGCTCGTTGGGAGAGATCGATACGCGGTTGGGAGTGGGTGGGAAGTGGAACAACTTATCCGGGTATCTGGATTTGGAGCATCACCAAAGGGATGGCTACACGCTGTTGCCGGACGATCCGACGACGGTGGGCGCATACGAAAACCGGCAGGATTTGCTGCTGAAGTTGCGCTATGCGTTTTCGCCGCGGGCCGCGATTGGGTTCACTTCGACCGCGTACGCGAATCACGACCACGGATTGGGAAGCACCTTTTCGTTTGATCCCAATGATCCGGCGAACTTTTCTACGGTGCCCACCGCGTTGCGCTCGAATGATTCGACGCAGACCTATGCGGTGACCGGAGATTTTCTGCTGACATCGTCAACGAGCTTGCAGACGCGCTTTTACGATTCGCGTTATGGCGAAACGTCAACCAGCCGGCTGATTGAATCGGGAATCGAAGGGCCGATCACCGATCCGGGGACGTTGAATGAAGAATACCGGCGCGCGGATACCACCGTCGGACAGCAGTGGGGCAAATATCAATTTCTGCAGGCGGGCTACGAGTATGTGCACGACGAATATCGCGGCGACAACCGCATCGTCGGCGGGAATGCCGGGCAGGTGCTGACGACGAATGACGTGTGGATTCAGGATCGCATTCAGCCGGTACGGAATTTGCTGCTGACGGTGGGCGGTCGGTATCAGGACAATTCATTTTTTGGCGGCCACCTGGTGCCCAAGGCCGGGATTGTTTACCGCATCAACGATCACTTTACGGTGCGTGGCGCGTATGGGCAGGGATTTCGCGCGCCGAATCTCGGCGAACTCTACTACCACTTGCTGCACCTGGAGTTCGGTTATCAGGTGATTGGCAATCCGACGCTGCGGCCGGAGACGAGCCAGAGTTATTCGACGGGCGGCACATTCACCGCGGGGCGTTATCAGCTTTCGGTGAATTTATTCCGCAACAATTTGCGGAATTTGATCGACAACGTTTTGGTTTGCGATGCAACCACTGGACAGGATTGCTCGGGGAACTCGCTGGAAGGCCTGCTGGCACAGTATGGCGTGCCGTCGACGTTTGAATACGACACGACCGGCGCGGCGCTGTTTACATTTTTGAATCTGAATGTGGATCGCGCGTTCACCGAGGGATTTGATGTCGATGGGAAAGTGGCGTTGACTCCGGAGCTGAGCTTTTCTGGGGCGTACACCTATCTGGAAGCGGTGGACTCGGTGAACGAGACCTGGCTTCCCTTCCGCAACCGGCATCAGGGGCATATCAAGTTGGAATATGCCAAGCCGCGTTGGGGATTTGTCGGGAATATTCGCGGGACATTTTTCAGCAAGTATCCCACGGCGTCTGCCGACGGCGGTCCGGCGGCGTACGCCTACGGCTATCAAATTTGGAATTTGTATGGATCGAAGAGTTTGGTGCGTGGGCTGCGCGGATTTGCGGCCATCGACAATCTGGCGGATTCGCGCGATCGCAAGTTGAGCCAGGACACTCCTTCGTTTGACCGTCCGGATTATGGGCGGACTTATCGCGTTGGACTGAACTACACCTTTCCCCGCGAGTAGCGATTTTTCTGTTTGTTGAGAAACGAGAGGACCAAATGTGCACAGGAAACCGGCTGTTGGTGGTGGAAGAAAATTTTGGACACGTGATGGAGTGCGGTTGCGGGACTCTGCATGTGGGCGTCGGTCCGGTGAGCGTGGCGCTGGATGCGGCCTCGCTGCGCAAGCTGCAGGAGATGCTGAGCGTGGCGTTGATGCGCTTGGCGGCGCTGCCGCACGAGATGGAGATGAGCGACGGAAATGTGGCGGTGCACAGCTCGCATTTTGAGTTGCGCAAAGTGGTGAAGTTTCGGCACTGAGGTTTTGCGTCGGCGCGAACGAAGAGGCGGTCAAAAGGAAAAGGAGAGCGTATGTTCGGAAGGAATTTTGTGGGTAGTTGTCGCGCGATGTTGGCGTCGATCGCGTTGATGGTGGCGGCGTTTGGAGCAACTGCGCATGCGCAGTCTGCAGGTGTCAGTGGCGGCAACGCACGCCAAGGAGTGTTGCTGCTGGCGCATGGTGGCAGCAAAGAATGGAACGGCAACGTGCAAGGGATCGCGGAGCAGGTGGATAAAACGGAGCCGACCGAAGTTGCGCTGGGGATGGCCGATCGGACCACGTTGCAGGCGGGGATCGACAAGTTGACCTCTCGAGGCGTGACGGAAATTATTGCGGTGCCGCTGTTTGTCTCGTCACACAGCAGCGTGATTGAGGCGACGCGGTACTTGCTGGGGATGCGTGCTGATGCGCCGTCGGAGTTGGCGGACTTTGCGATGCCCATGGACCACGGGGCGATGGCGGGACACGCGAATTGCAATCCGGCGGACCCTACAAAAGTGGCAGAAGCTGCGGCGGAACAGGCGGCGAAAACTACGCCGGTGAAAAGTGCCGTGCCGATTCACATGGCGGCGGCGCTGGATCGTCACCGGATTTTGGCGGAGATCTTGTCGGAGCGCGCGGCGGCGATCAGTCACGATGCAAAAAAAGAAGAAGTGATTTTGGTGGCGCATGGGCCGAATGACGATCACGAAAATGCTATGTGGCTGGCGGACTTAGGTGCAGTGGCGCAGATGATTGCGGCGAAGAAGAGTTATGCGGCGATTGAAGTTGCCACGGTGCGGGACGATGCGGAAGATGCGGTGCGGGAAGAGGCGACGAAAAAGCTGCGTGCGCTGGTGAGTGCCGCGAATGAGAAAAATTTGCGAGTGCTGATTGTGCCGGTTCTGCTTTCTTATGGCGGGATCGAAAATGGGATCCGCAAGCGGCTGGATGGACTGGATCACGTGTTCAGCCCAGCGGGTTTGCTGCCGGATCCGAAGGCCGCGGAGTGGGTGAAAGCTTCGGCGGGGGAAATAGGCGGCGGAAAATAAAAGACGCTACTGAATGCCCGCTATGTCCACTTCCCTGTTCCTTCGATGATGGTGATGTAGCGGTTGACGGGCAGGTCGGTGAATTTTTCTGTGATCCCGCTGGGCTGGGGCCATTTGATTTCGAGCGAATCGATCTTGGAGCGCTGGCCGATCCCCAGGACTACGCGTGGGTCGTGTGACGAGAGAAAACTGCCGCCGCCGACTTTGGTGCGGGTGCGTTTTAGGTCGCTGGCTTGGTAGGTGAGGCGGGCGCCGATGGCGTCGGTGTTGGATTTGCGTCCGATTAGTTTTATTCCAAGCCAGTTATTTTTTGTGCCGAGGTTATTACGCAGGAGAACGGGCGCGGCGTCGTTGTTGGAGATGAGAACATCGACGGCGCCGTCGTTATTGAAATCGCCGATGGCCAAGCCGCGGGCGGCGAAGGTTTGGTTGAAGATGGGACCGCTTTGGGCGCTGACGTCTTTGAAGGTTCCGCCGTTTTTTTGAAATAACAGCAACCGCTCCTTGAAAGTCACTTCATGCGAAAACTCTTCGACTAAATCGTCAGGGAAACCGTTGGCGATGAGCAGGTCGAGGTTACCGTCGTTGTCGTAATCGAAAAATTTTAAACCCCAGCCGCTGATCCAGCGCGTGGACATGCCGATGCCCGCGGGCATGGCCACATCGTCGAACGTCTGATCGTGATTGTTCTGATAGAGCGAGAAAATTTCCTGGTCGATGTTGGCGACGAATAAATCCATCCAGCCGTCGTCGTTGAAGTCGGCGGCGTCGACGCCCATGCCGGAGCGCGCGCGCCCGTCGGCGCTGTAGGCTACGTCGGCGGCGAGGCCATCTTCTTCAAATTTGCCGTTGCCGCGATTCATAAAAAGAAAATTTGCGACGGTATCGTTCGACACGAATAAATCCATTTTATCGTCGTTGTCGAGGTCGGCGGCCACGACGCCCCAGGCTTTGCCGAGATGCTGGGCGATGCCGGATTCTTTGCTGACGTCGGTGAAGGTGCCGTCGCCATTGTTGTGAAACAGCCAGCTGGGGCGCGGCTTGAAGATGCGCGGGATGCAGTAGTGATGCACGCCGTTGTTGTCGACGCCGCAGCCGTGGGCTTTATCGAATTCGGCGAACTGGCAGACGAAAAGGTCGAGGCGTCCGTCGTTGTCGTAGTCGAACCAGACGGCGCTGGAGCTCCAGCCGGGGGCGGCGAGTCCGGCTTTTTCCGTGACGTCGGTAAAGGTGCCGTCGCCGTTGTTGTGATAGAGGATGCTGCGGTCGTACTGCGTGACGTAGAGATCCGGGAATCCGTCGCCGTTGTAGTCGCCGACGGCGACGCCCATGCCGTAACGCGTGCCTTGCACACCGGCTTTCATGGTGACGTCGGTGAAGGTGCCGTCGCGATTGTTGTGATAGAGGGCATTGCGCAGCGGAGTTTTTGGCGTAAAGAAATCGCAGGGGCCGCTATTCACGAGGTAGATGTCCATCCAGCCGTCGTTGTCGTAATCGAGGAAGGCGCAGCCGGCGCCGCTGGTTTCGGGGAGATATTTTTCAGGGGAGCGGCCGGCGGTGTGGGCCCAGGTGATGCCGGATTTTATCGCGGGGATTTGTTCGAAGGGGTAGGGCAGCGCGGCAAGCGCGGCGTGTGGAAGAAAAGACCTTAGGGAAAAATAGGCCGCAAGGGACGACGCACTGCGGACGAAATCACGACGGGAAAATGGAAAGCTGCGCGTGGGCGAAAACTTTTTCCATTTCGAAAAAGGCATTCGAAAAAGATATCACGAGTGGAAAATTGTCTTTGGTTTGAGTGTTGGTGGTGTTTCGGTTCTGATTAGAGGTGAGTGGACTCTAAACCCGCACCCTGAACCCCGCAGGGTGCCGCACACGAGTTGTTGGTGGAATGCGTGTGCTATATTTTTCGTGGGTTCCTCTGCCTTCTTTTGCCGCTTATGTATTCGCTGATTCCCTTCTCTCATCGATTGATCTTTTTGATCGCGCTGATGCTTTTGGCGTCGTGCGTGGAGGCTCGTGCTGCGCAAGATAGCTCCCCGGGGAATTTCAAAGCGCTCGCGGCGGCGGCGAATGAGGCGCGGGACGCCAACAATGCCGAGGAGGCGTTGCGTGATTATCACGCGGCGCTGGGTTTGCGGCCGGATTGGAAAGAGGGGTGGTGGTCGATTGGGGTGTTGGAGTACCAGCGTGATGGTTACGCCGAGGCGGCGCGCGCGTTTGAGAAACTGACCGCGCTAGCGCCGAATGCTGGGGCGGCGTGGAATTTTTTGGGGCTCTGCGAGTTTGAGACGAAGGAGTACGACCGGTCGCTCGAACATCTGACGCGTGCAGGGGAATTGGGTGGCGTTGACGATCCGGAGATTCAGCGGGTGACGCAGTATCACCTGGCGTTGCTGTTGACGCGGGCGGGAAGATTTGAAGAGGCCGGAGCAATTTTGCGGGTGCTGATTGGCGCTGGCGCGGTCGGAACGCACATAGATACGGCGCTGGGGTTAGCGGTGTTGCGCGTGCCGTTGTTGCCGGAGGAGTCGGACCCATCGCGGGAGTCGTTGTTGCAGGAAGTGGGGAATGCGGCGGCGCTGGAGGCTGGCGGTAAAGCCGAGGCGGCGTTGGAAAGTTATGCGGACGCGGTGCAGAAATATCCCGATGCGCCGCAATTGCGGATGGCTTATGGAGCGGAGCTGTTTAAGGCGGGGAAAACGGCGGAGGCTTTGCAGCAGGTCGACGCGGAGATTGCACGATCGCCGAAGTCCGCTGCAGCCCATGTGCTACGCGCGGAAATTTTAGAGGCGCAAGGGCACCGGGACAAAGCGAATGCCGAGCGAAGAACGGCGGCGCAGTTGCAGTCGACGAATTCGGACTGGCTGGTCGCGCAGTATCGAGGGTCGGGAGGAAACCGCTCGGCGAAGGTTGGGGCGAGCGCGGGCGGCGGCAATCTCAATGCATCGTTGTTTGAGCGAGCCATGAACTCGTACAGCGCGCACAAATATGACGAGGCCATCAACGAACTGAAGCCGTGGCTGGAAGATCATCCGAATGAGGGGACGGCGTGGGCGGTGCTGGGGTTGGCGGAGTTCGAGTTGAAGGATTATGACAATGCGCTGATTCATTTGCAGCGGGGGCAGGCGCTGGGTCTGAAAGGAAGCGCGGAGAGCGTGCAGCTGGCGCGGTACCGGTTGGCCATTTTACTCAATCAGCGCGGCAAGTTTGAAAACGCCGAAGCGCTGTTGTTTTCCGTAGCGGGTAGCGGGCCGCTGGCGCCGCAGGTGCGCGATGCCTTGGGCATGAGTATGTTGCGGATGGCGGCGGTGCCCGACGAAGTCGATGCGGCGAAGAAGCCGCTGGTCAGTGGCGCGGGGGAGATTGCGGAATTATTGAAGAACAGTCTTTACGACCAGGCGTTTCCGAAATTTGAAGCGTTGCTGGCGAAATTTCCGACGGCGCCCTTTTTGCATTATGTCTACGGCGCGGCGTTAGCCACTTTTTCTCGCTATGAGGAAGCGCAGCAACAGTTTCAGCGTGAGATTGCAATTTCTCCCGGCAGCGCGTTGCCGCAGATTGAGTTGGCGGCGGTGGCATTGAAGCAGCATCGGGCCGAAGCCGCTCTTTTGCCCGCGCAAACTGCCGTAAAGCTTGCACCGGAGTCTGGCGAGTCGCACTACGTTTTAGGGCGGACGTATCTGGAGCTGGGGCAGAACTCCTCAGCGATCGCTGAATTGGAAGCGGCCGCTAAATTGTCTCCGGAAAGCGCGCAGATTCACTTCAACTTGGCCAAGGCGTATGCCAAAGCGGATCTGCCGGAAAAAGCGCAACAGGAACGATCCATTTTTACGCAATTGAATGCCGCGGTGGAAGAGCAGCGCAGCCGTAACGGAAGCCAAAGTTACGGCGCGCACAATGCCGCGGAGTCGGCGGATTCTGACGCAGCAGCGAAGCCAGTTGAGCAGGATCGCCGCTAGGCGCCGAAGACCACGCGCGTGCCGGTGGAAGGCATGATGAGCTTCTCGGGCATATCGCGCTGGATCGCCATGATGGTGCGGAAGCCGGTGCAATGCATGGGGATCAAGTAGTCCGGGTTAATTTCCTTCATGGCCGCCACGGTCTTGGCGATGAGTTCATCGGGATAGGGAGCCAAGTGCCACCCGCCGACCACGGCGTGCACCTTGTCGATCCCAGTGGACTTCTGGATCTGGCGGACAGAGTTGATGATGCCGGCGTGGCCGCACGACGAGATCACCACGAGTCCGCGGCCTTTCACGTTGTACGCGGTGGCGTGCTCACCCCAGAAGATGTCTTTCACCAATTCGCCCGGCTTGGCTTCCATCTTGACCGTGCCCGGAGGGAAGTGGAATGTGGCATCGCAGGCGGAGCCGGGCGCGCCGGCTTCGAGCCGCGCGGCCGGAGGAGACATCTCGAAATCGGTGGTGCGCGCGATGTGGCCGGAGGTGAAGGCGTGGCCTGCGACGACGGTGGGCTCTTCCGCGATTACGACTTTCAATCCGCGCGCTTCGAGTTCATCGCGCTTGAGTTCACCGTAGTCGAGTTTATTGCCGTCGGATTGCACCACCCAGCGATGGCAGAAGGTGTCGAGTCCTCCAGCATAGAGAGTGAGCCCTGGTTTGGCTTTTCCCTGCAGAGCCTGGGCCAAGTTGGGCAAGCCGCCATAATGATCGTCGTGCCCGTGACTGATGATCAAGGCGTCGGCGGTGGCGGGATCGACTTTGAGACCCTTGAAATTGTTAGTGAGCGTGCCGGGCGTTAGCGCGAAGTCCAGCAGGACCTGCTTTTCCTC
Organism: uncultured Acidobacteriota bacterium; assembly: GCA_963846145.1. Classification (GTDB taxonomy): domain Bacteria; phylum Acidobacteriota; class Terriglobia; order Acidiferrales; family UBA7541; genus Acidiferrum. The sequence goes on from CAWJUV010000001.1 coordinate 51,407, forward strand.
TGCGCCCCGGAAGGACTCTAGGTGAAAGGCCAGCCCATGTTCCGACAATAACGAGACTTCTGAACCGTAAGGGTGAGGCAAAACATTGCGAGTGATTGCCAGGTTGCCGATTTTTCCGCCCTTGGCGAAGACGTCGTAGATGTTGTCCACCAGATTGGTGAGAACCAGGCGGTCGGCGGTGGGGATTTGCTTGGGAGCGTCGAGGAAACTTCCGCAGCGGCCCGAGCCGCCCACCAGGAATGTTCCGCCTGTTACGGCTCCGAGCTTCAGGAATTCACGCCGGTGCATGCTTGATCCCCTATCTTTGACCCGCGATATCTTTCTTGGCCTGGAAAGCGGTGAGCATTGTAACGCCAAAGGACCTGGTGATGCGGTGGTGTGCCGGGACGATTCACTAAGAAATCAAAAACCGCACCCTGAAAATCGTAGGGTGCGGCACCCGGCTTCGCGGAACGCTATTCACAAATGATGCCCAGGCTCAGGGGCGCATGACGACTTCATTGGGGCGGGTTGGCAATGCGAATTTGGTGTTTGCGTCGTGGTTGGCTTGGAGAGTTGCGGGGATATTCAAGTCGGTGACGGGGATGTTGCGGGTCCAGGAGCCGCTGGCGTAGTAGTCGGATTTGATGGCGATGGTTTTGTTGATGATGGTGTAGCGAGAGATTTGTTCGCGGTGGCCGTCGCGGAAGATGAGGATGGCTGGCGGTAGTTTTTCTTCCGTTGGAGAGACGGCGGTGGATGCGTCCGCGGATTTCGATTTTGCTTTTGTTCCTGCGGCGACTGGAACTGCGGGGACGATTTGTGAAGCGGGGAGTTGGTTAGAGATTTCGCTGGCCCCGTAGCCGGTGAGACGGACCCAGTGGTCGCCGCGGAGTTCGACGACGAGAGGTTCAACGGGTTTGGCCGGAACGGCGGGTGCGACGGGGGCTTGGGTGATTTGCCGGGACGGAGTTGGCTCGTCCTCGCCGGCGACCAACGGCGAATCAAAAGGATAATAGTCGGGGTAGAAGCCGTAGCCGTTTGCGCTGCGACGGCCGCGGCGGTTGGTGACGCGAGAGGTTGCGGCGCGTGAGGCTGGGGATGCTGCGTGAGTGCTACCGTGAGCGCTGGCGAAGGTGAAACCGCCGCCACGATGCTGGGCCTGGGCCGAGGGTGTTGATAAGGACAGAGACAAAGAGACGATGCCGACCAGAAGCGTTAGAAGGATGAATTGAACGTGCTTGCTAGAAAGTAAGGTCATGAGGGCTTCCTTCCCTGTCGAAGAAACTATCACCTTCTTCGGATAAAGCCCACAACGGCGCTGCACTGGCGGCCTGGCTTGTTTTTTGGCCAGCCGAACGATATAGTCCGCAACACTTTGGCTGTGCCCGGAGGGTACGTGAAGAAATTTTTTATTTTGGTAGCACTTTTGTTTATTGCCCCGAGCTGTTTCGCGCAACTTACCGCGGACCAGAAATTGACCGATTTCAAGGCGTTGGCCGGTTTGTACGACAAGAATTACGGGCCGTATGAGTGGAAGAAGGAAGTGTTTGGGTTTGATTTGCTGGCGCTACAGCCGTGGCTGGATCAGGTGCGGGCCTCGTCGAATGATCTCGCGTTTTACGATGTGTGCGTGCGGTATGTGGCCAGCCTGCATGATTCGCATGACGAATTTATTTTGCCTTCCTACTACGAAGCAGCTTTGCCGCTGACAGCGGACATTTACGACGGCAAGGTGCTGGTGGATTTTGTGGACAACACCGTGCTGGATCCGGGCACGTATCCTTTTACTGTAGGTGATGAGTTGCTCTCCGTGGATGGCGTGAGCATGGCCACGTGGATGAATGTGCTGGCACCGTATACCGTGAATGGACGCGCGAATCCTTTGAGCGTGCAGCGGTTGGCAACGGCCATTACGCTGGATCGCTATCAAGGTTGGTACACCTACGCGAACAAGGTCCAACCGGGCGATTTTGCGACCGTGGTGATTCGCGACCAGAACACTGGCAAAGCCACTTCTTATTCCATTGCGTGGGAAACGATTTTTCTGCCGCTGCTGGAGGAAGGAAAAGTTCCAAATCCCAAGGGCATGGCGTCGATGAACAAGCTGCCTAAGCCGCAGACATTGACGCTGCGTTCGATGAAAGAGCGCGCAGCGATGGGAAATAACCTGTGGCACGCATACATGGGTGTGCCGGCAGCCCGCGCGGCGCGGATGAGCGCGTCGGCTTCTGTGCCGACAAAATCCGGCTCCAGCCTGCGGAAGAATCTGCACAGCTTCAGTTCGCTGCACGCCGATCACGTATTGGCGGGTGGAATCGATCCGTTTGGCTCATTCTTCCCGTTGTTCAATCCGCCGGCGGGATTCCAGTTGCGGTTGGGCGCTGGGGCCACCGATGAATTTTTGAGCGGGACGTTCCCGGTGGGCAGCAAGAACATCGGGTTCATTCGCATTCCGAGTTTTGAGCCGCTGGATGAAAATAATGCGGTGGCGCAATTCCAGGCTGAGATGATTTATTTCGAGGCCAACACCGATGGATTGGTGGTGGACTTGATGGGCAATGGCGGCGGCGACGGTTGCTATGCGAATTTGCTGGCGCAGGCGCTGATTCCGCAGAAGTTTCAGCCCATTCGGTTGCAGGTACGCGCCACGGAATTCTGGATTGAGAATTTCGAGTTGGCGTTGATTCAGGCGGAAGAGAATGGCGCGTCGAACCAGACGTTGAACACTTTGGCGGACGCGCTGCAGGAAACACAAGAGGCGTTGGGGCAGAATCGCGGATTGACTCCGCCGATCGATGCGCTGTCGCCAGCGGCGTGCTTCCTGGTGGGTGGGGCGAAGTATCTGCCAGCCACCGATGCGAACGGGAATAACATCGCGTATACCAAAGCGATTGTGGTGCTGACGAATAACTTCACGCTGAGCGCGGCGGAATTTTTCGGCGCAACGCTGCAGGATGCCAACCGCGTCACGGTATTTGGTACGCGCAGCGATGGTGGAGGCGGCGACGTGGTGGAATTTAACTCGACGCCTTATTCGGAAGGCTTCTCGCGCGTGACGCTCTCACTCGGCGTTCGCAACCATAACATCACGACGCCGGGATATCCGAGCGCGCCGTACATTGAAAATATCGGCGTGTATCCGGATGTGACTGCGGACTTCCAGACCAAGGCGAACTTGCTGAGCGGCGGGGCGCCGTTCGTGAGGGGCTTTTCTAACTTGATTTACCGGTTGAGCGGAACAGTGCACTAGAAACGTACCGGAACGGTTGAACTGTTTAACGCGCGTTCGCGAGAGGTTTTCGCGGGCGCGCGTTTTTGTTTTGGTGAGGACTCAAGAAGTTTGTGTTGGCCGTTTGTAACGCGATTGCAAAGGTGTAGAGTGTGTCGGGTCTGCGGCGTTGCGTCGATCGCGCGCGGACACTTGAGGGTTTTGGTTCGACCCGCAAGGTTTTCTGATCGCGCTTCCCTACCCAGCTTTTTCACCCAGCCCACATGTCAGGAGAAACGAGATGAATACGCAGAGGCGTTTTCAGTTTGAGTCTTGCGTGGTTTGGGTCGCGGTGATGATTTTTGCCAGCGGCGTTTTTACTTGCGAAACATTCGCGCAGACGAAGCCGGCGCCGAATGCGCAGGAATTGTTGAAGCAGATGACCATCGAAGAAAAGATTGCGCAACTGTCGCAACTTCCAGGATTCCCGATTGAAGAGTTCAAAGCTACCGGGATGACCGCCGAAGAAGCGCTGCGGAAATATGGCGCGGGGTCGGTGCTGTGGGTGACGACCACCAAAGAGATTAATCGCTGGCAGCACATCGCGGTGGATGAGTCGCGGCTGCATATTCCGGCGTTGTTTGGGTTGGATGTGATCAGCGGGTATCACACAATTTTTCCTGCGCCAATTGCCATGGCGTCTTCGTGGGATCCGAAGTTGGTGGAGTCGGGGCAGGCGATTGCAGCGCGCGAGGCGCGAGCGGCGGGGATTCACTGGACGTTTGCGCCGATGGTGGATATTGCCCGCGATGCGCGGTGGGGCCGCATGGTGGAAGGCGCGGGAGAGGATCCTTATTTAGGCGCGGCGATGGCCCGGGCGCAGGTGGCGGGCTTCCAGGGGCCTTCGCCAATCGCGGCGGACCGGGTGCTGGCGTGCGCGAAACATTTTGCCGGATACGGCGCTGCGGATGGCGGGCGCGATTACGACTCGTCTTATATTCCGGAAGAGCAAATGTGGAACACGTATTTGGTGCCGTTTAAAGCCGCGGCGGATGCGGGTGTGGCCACGTTCATGAGCGCATATATGGATTTGAATGATGTGCCGGCGACGGGCAATCGCTGGTTGCTGCACGATGTGCTGCGGGAGGCGTGGAACTACAAAGGATTTGTGGTGAGCGATGCGAATGCGGTGCACAGCTTGATCGTGCATGGATATGCGCGCGATGGAGCGGATGCGACGTTCAAGGCGTTCAATGCTGGCTTGGATATGGATATGGCTAGCGGGACGTATCTGGTGTATTTGAAGCGCGAGGTGGAGCAGGGGCGCATTTCGATGCAGCAGATTGATGATGCGGTGCTCCGGATTTTGGAGACGAAGATTCGCATGGGGCTGTTTGAGCATCCGTATGCGGATGAGTCGAAGTTGCAGCAAGTGTTTTCCGCGCCCGAGAGTGCGCAACAGGCGCGGCTGGCGGTGCAGCGGTCGATGGTGTTGCTGCGGAATGAGAATCATGTACTGCCGCTGGACAAGAAAACTGGAGGCGTGAAGTCGATCGCGGTGATTGGGCCGCTGGCGAATGAGCCGCTGGACCAGCTCAGCTTGTGGGGCTCGATGACGAGTCCGGGTGAAACGGTGACGGTGCTGCAAGGAGTTAAGAATGCGGCGGGCACTGCGATTTCTGTCGAGTATGCGCACGGGCCGAATATTCGGCGGGATATTCCTTCATTTTTTGAAGGTACGCCGATTGTGAAAGTGAAAGAGCAGCCGAAGCAGAGCGCCGAGGAAATTCGCAAAGCGATGGATGAGGCGGTGGCGGCTGCGAAGCGCAGTGATGTCGCGGTGGTAGTGCTGGGTGAGTTGGCGTTGATGAGTGGTGAAGCGGCGTCGCGGTCTTCACTGAAATTAAACAGCGGACAGGAGGAATTGCTCGAGGCGGTGGTGGCGACGGGTAAACCTGTGGTGCTCGTCTTGATGAACGGGCGGCCGCTGGATATTTCGTGGGCAGCGGAGCACGTGCCGGCGATTTTGGAAGCGTGGTATCCGGGGAGCCAGGGCGGGAATGGGCTTGCGGATATTTTGTTTGGAGATGCGAATCCGTCGGCGCATTTGCCGGTCAGTTGGCCGCGGAGTACCGGGCAGTTGCCGATTTATTACAACCACAATTTGACGCAGTCGCCGGAAGATGCACCGGGATTTACGTCGCGGTATTGGGATGTGCTGACTTCGCCGTTGTATCCGTTTGGATATGGACTGAGTTATACGGATTTTTCGTTTGGGAATTTGAAGGTGGGTGCGGCGGAGACGAAAGTTGGGAGCCCGGTGGAGGTCTCCGTGGAGGTGACCAACACTGGGAAGGTCGCTGGGGATGCAGTTGCGCAACTGTACATTCATCAGCGTGCTGGGAGTGCGTCGCGACCGGTGCGCCAGTTGAAGGGATTTCAGCGGGTGGCATTGGCGGCTGGTGCGAAGCAGACGGTGCATTTCACGTTGGGTTCAGAAGAGCTGCAGTATTGGAGCCCGGCGCTGAAGAAGTGGGTGGTGGAGCCAGAAGCGTTTGATGTTTGGGTGGGCGGGGATTCCACGGCGAAGCTCCACGGAGAATTCCAACTGACACGGTAGCCGGGCCTTTGCACAACACGACCGGAATCTGGATTCGACGTCCAACGACTGAATACGAGATTTGTTGGCGGACCTGGCCTGTAGGACAGGTGACAGGGGACGCAGAATTGTGCAGAGTGCGTGGAGCGGCGTGGTATGTTGCACGCCATGAAGTGGTCGAAGTGGTCCAACCCTCCCCGGACCATGCGAGTGTTTCTTTCCCTACGTGAGTGGTGTTCTGAGTGGTGTCCATCCAGCGGTGAAACCCTAGCTCCATCAAGCCTGTGCGGTGAAAAGGAGAAACTATGGTGAGAAGAGTCGGTGTGCTGCTTTTTCTCGTAGTGGCGTTTATGTTGGGCGTTGCGGATGCCTCGTGGGCGCAGCGGGTGATGACTCGGCATGTGCGTGAAGCGGTGCGCAATGGTCAGGCCAAGTCGTTGGGGGCGTTGCCGGCGGAGCAGACTTTGCGATTGACGATGGTGCTGCCGCTGCGGGATCAGGCGGGGCTGGATGCCTTTTTGAAGGACTTGTATAACCCGGATAGTCCGTCGTATCGGCAGTTTTTGACGGTGCAGGAATTCACGGAACGGTTCGGGCCGAGCGAAGCGGATTACGATGCGGCGGTGCGTTACGCGAAGAATCATCAATTGACGGTGACGGGCGGGTCGCGCGACGGGATGATTGTTTTGGTGGAAGGGCCGGTGTGGGCGGTGGAGAGTGCGTTTCACGTGACGATGCGGAACTATCAGCATCCCACGGAGAATCGGGTGTTCTTTGCGCCGGATCGGGAGCCGACGACGGATTTGGCTACGCCGTTGTGGCATGTGTCCGGGCTGGATAATTTTTCGATTCCGCATACGCGACTGGTGAAGAAGAGCGATTATGCGGCGGCGCATGGGATTGATGCGGATCGCGTGGTGTCGCACGCGACGACTGGGTCGGGGCCTTCTGCTTCGTTTTTGGGCAGCGATATGCGCGCGGCTTATTACGGTGGCGGGGCGCTGAATGGCGCGGGGCAGAATCTTGGATTGTTTGAATATGTCGGGACGGATCTCGCGGATTTGACAACGTACTTCAACAATGTGCACCAGACCAACAATGTGCCGGTGAGCGTGATTTCTACCGATGGCACTAGCCCTTCGTGCGTGCATACGGTGGCGGGTGGGCGCTGCGATGACACCGAGCAGACTTTGGACATGACGCAAGCGTTGGGCATGGCGCCGGGGCTGGCGAGTCTGGTGATGTATGTGGGGTCGACAGATACGGCGATCATCAGCGCGATGACCACGCACAGTCCACTGCCGACTACGATTGGTTGCTCGTGGGGATGGACGCCGGCGGATCCGAGCACGTTGAATCCTTATTTCCAGAGGATGTCGGCGCAGGGGCAGAACTTCTTTGCGGCGTCGGGGGATTCTTCGACGTGGTCTTCGCGGAATGAGGCGTGGCCTGCGGACAATGCGTATGTGGTGTCGGTGGGCGGGACGGACCTGGTGACTACCGGCGCGGGTGGGGCTTGGGCGTCGGAGACTTCGTGGGTGGATAGCGGCGGCGGGATTTCGCCGGATGGGATTGCGATTCCGTCGTGGCAGCAGCTTTCTGGAGTGATCAATTCCAGCAACAAAGGATCGACCACGTTGCGCAATGGGCCGGATGTTTCCGCGAATGCTAATTTTTCGTTTTACGTTTGCGCGAATCAGACGACCTGCACGGCGAATTCGTATGGCGGGACCAGCTTTGCGGCGCCGATGTGGGCCGGGTATATTGCGCTGGTGAACCAGAAATTGGCGCAGAGCAGCCAGAAGCCGATTGGGTTCATCAATCCGACGATTTATTCGCAGAACGTGACGTCGGCGTATGCGACGGATTTTCATGATGTGACCAGCGGGACTTCGGGGAGTTTTTCCGCGGTGACTGGATACGACCTGGTGACGGGCTGGGGTTCGCCGAATGGCGTTGGGTTGATCAATGCGCTTTCGGGCGGGACGACTTCCAATCCGGACTTTGCGATTTCTTCGTCGCCGAGTTCGGTGACGGTGGTGCGTGGGAATAACGGGAGTTCGACGATTAGTACTTCGGTGTCGGGTGGATTTGATGCGGCGGTGGCGTTGTCGGCGAGCGGGGCGCCTGCGGGCGTGACGATTGGATTTTCGCCGACGTCGATTGCTGCGCCGGGGTCGGGTAGCTCGACGATGACGATTACCGTGGCTGCGACGACTGCGACGGGGACGTATTCCATCGTGGTGAGTGGGAGCGGCGGTGGGATTGTGCATACCACTTCGGTGTCGTTGACGGTGAATGCGGCGGCGGCGGGGAATTTCACGCTGTCGGCTTCGCCGAGCAGCTTGACGATTACGCGGTCGTCGCATGGGTCGTCGACGGTCACCATCACGCCGAGTAATGGATTTACTGGCGCGGTGACGTTCTCTGCTAGCGGGTTGGGGAATGGGACGACGGCGTCGTTCAGTCCGAATCCTGCGACTGGCAGCACTACCGTGACGTTTACGGCGAACGGGTCGGCGGCGACTGGGACGCGCAGCATTACGATTACTGGCGTGTCGGGGTCGTTGACGCATACCACCACGATTAGTCTGCGAGTCCGTCGGTAGAGATTCGCGGCGGGTTGGTTGTTCGACGGCAGTAGGGTGTTGGACGGCAGTGCGGCGGTGACGCTGCGCTGCCGTTTTCTTTTGGGATGGGTTTGCGCGCTCTTTGTGCGTACCACCCCACTCCCCCCAAAAGAGCAAAAGAGTGCGCATTTTATTGAAAACAAGATGGATGTGTGTGCAAAAGAGCGCAAAAGAGAGAAAAAGAGCGCGCAAAGAGAGCGGAGATTTGGTGTTGCGTTGCGGATGCCGGTGCCTGCGGAGCGCTGAACGGGAAGGGTCGAGGTGGCAGGAGGGGCTGAAGGTCGATGGTGGAAGCAACGAGCATCCAGCATTTTACTACTTGTATATAGTTATTTCTACTTAATTGTGGGTACGCCTCGCCTTCGAACGCCCGGCGGAAAATTATTTCAGTCGTGTCGGCGTTCGAAGCGCAAGCCTGAAACAACTAGAGGTCACTTGTGCGCGAGACGGGGGGGCACAGCCTCGCGGGATGAAAATAAGAGCACCGGCTCGTTGCTGATCGAGGTGAGGTTTTTCCTAGATTGTGAGATAAAGTTCAGAAACCCAGGTTCATAACCGAAGCAAAACTGGAGACACCCAGCAGAAAAACCGTCGACACAAATTTGGGATAGAAATCATTGGGGTAACTGGTATTCGCCGTCGGGTTTCGAGGTGACCTGCTGAGTTTGCGGAGCTGGCGGCCGGTTCGGGCGCCGGGTGAAAGTGCCGTCGACCGTGAAGCCCTTGAGTTTGCCGCCGCCCAAGGCATCTTACCTAGCGAAAGGGGCCATCCTTTTTCGCCGCCAGTTTCCCGTAATGGACGGTGCCATACCTTGAGTTCAGCCGAAGAGTTAGGCGCCCTTCTCAGTCGCCGGAGGCGTGCGTGGGCGCCGAGAGGGGCGCCCACGATGCCCTTGATCAGGGTGGGACCGCTGAGCCAGAATTTGCAATTCAGTGTAGAATTCAAGTCCTCGAGCAGCTGAATTGAGAGTGGCCCAGAAATGGATGACCTCCACAAAAACGCATACGCGCGGTTTCAAAAGCTCTCAGTTCATGGATTTCGCCGCCTTAGAGAAGCCGAGTTTCAACTGCGCCCACTTTGCGTGATGATAGGTGCGAATGGTGTTGGAAAAACCTCTGTTCTTGACGTCCTGTCTTTGCTCGCCAGTTCGGCGCGGGGTACGCTCTCAGCTTCTATTGCCGACTTGTCTGGGCTCACGAGTGTCCTCACCTATGATCGAGCCGAAGATCTAAGTTTGGGCATCACGATGGAAGTTCCGACTCATCCGGTGCTGGAATACTGTCTGAGGTTAAAGCCCCAAGGGGTGGCGTACAGCATCTCGGAGGAGCTCTAACACAGAAGCGTTCGGCCGAAAGGCCACCGTTCAAGCACATAGATTCCCATGGGTTCGATATCAAGTATTTCGAAGTGGGTCAAAGCAAATTGATGCGCCCGAACTGGGCACACAATCCACTCGAAACCTCCCTGTCGCAAGTACCAAAGATGTTTAAGGAACCTGAAGATCTTCGCAGCCGATTGTCATCGTCGACGTTGTATCACGTTCTAAATGTCGACTCGCGTTCGCCGGTTCGAATGCCGCAACCCATGCAGCCCGCAAGTCTTCCTGGCAAGAACGGCGAAGAACTAGTTTCCTGTCTTTTCTACCTGAGAGAAACCAATAGAGAGCGATTTGATGCGATCGAAGACGTCTTACGGGCTGCCTTCCCGCGTTTCGAGAGATTAGATTTCCCTCCAGTCGCAGCTGGAACGCTAGCACTTGCGTGGAGAGAACGAGGGTTTGGGCGCCCGCTCTACCTACACCAGCTTTCTGAAGGCACCCTACGCTTTCTGTGGTTGGCGACGCTTCTCCAGAGCCCCGGACTGACGGCCCTAACATTAATCGACGAACCTGAGGTGAGTTTGCATCCCGAGCTCCTCAGTCTTTTGGCTGACTTGTTGAGAGAGTCTTCGAGTCGATCTCAATTGGTCGTCGCAACTCACTCTGATCGCCTGGTCCGCTTTCTTAAACCAGAAGAAATCCTCTTGATGAATTCTACAGAAGACGGGATGAGTAGTGTGTCATGGGCCGATGATCTTGACCTTGAGAAGTGGCTTGAAGAATATTCCCTCGACGAACTCTGGCGAAATGGACGAATTGGGGCAAGGATTTGAAGATTTCGATCTTGGTCGAAGGAAAGACTGAGATGGCTTTTAAAGGCCACCTCCGTTCTTTTCTAAGTACCAAGGTAGCGGTCCACATGCCCAATCTTGACTTCTTTCCCTACGATGGCAGGATCCCGAAGGGTGAAAAGCTTCAAAGGATCGTCCGGAATCTGCTTCAAAATGGACACCGGCCGTCCGATGCCGTAATAGCCTTAACGGATATCTATACCGGGACCAACGATTTTGATGACGCAGCCGATGCTAAAGCCAAGATGCGAAAATGGGTGGGGCCGGAACCACGTTTTTTTCCGCACGTCGCTCAATTCGATTTTGAAGCTTGGTTGCTACCGTATTGGGCGGATTTACAACGGTTAGCAGGCCACAATCGAAATCCGCCAAGTGGCCTTCCCGAACGCGTGAATCATAACAAGCCTCCGTCTCGACATATTGCGGAGCTATTCGCGACAGGCTCTTGTGGAAGGCACTACTCAAAAGTGCGGGATGCTTCTCGGATCTTCAGGGATAACGACCTCGCGGTCGCGGTCCGCAGTTGCGCCGAATTGGAAGCGTTGGTGAATACGATCGTTGACCTCGCAACGCAAGGCTAATTTTGGTTGATTTTGACCTGCGGCAGTCATTTGCTCTTTTTTTCAGTTGCCGTCTTTGGCAAGGGAACTTCTTCAACGCACTGCACCAACCGGGGATACATTAGATCGTCGTTGAACAACACCTTATAACCTCTCTGTCTATGTAATTCGGCGGCTAGCTCTGTGGTTGCGAAAGCATAGTAGCTCGAGATATAAATCTGTCCGTCTTCGGACAATAGGTCAAAACGGACTTTTTCCTCCCCAGGTCTGATGATCTTTTTCCGATAGGGCCGGATGAGGGCCGTCTGACTGTTCGCTGGGAACCGTTTGGCTGCGCCTTTCACCATTGACCGCGCCACTGTCCCGCCTCGGTATCCCCAATCAACGCTATTTCCAACATCTCGGACAGCCTTCGCTGACAGGTCAACCTTTTTCAAAATTGCAGACTGTTTTCCTTTCGTTTGTATAAATTCAACTCGGATTCCAGCTTTCTGCCGTGCTGCCAAGGCCTTCTTCCAGAGATCGCTATTTTCCTTAGGTTCGCCGTACTGGTTTCGCCATCCATTCTTCTTCCATGCTATCGCCCTGTAGTTGATATTGTCGGCCACATATTTGGAATCTGTAATGATGTGTACGCAGGTCACATCTGGCCAGGGCTTACTTTTCCTGACCCATTCAAGGGCCTTAATGCAAGCGAGGAGCTCCATTCTATTGTTCGTGCTGCTGGCGTAGCCGATCTCACAGATTACCAAGTCCGGCGATTGGAGATGGTCCGGAAAGCGAACTACAACTGCCAGCCCGCCTTTCCCGCCAGGATTATTTATCGCAGACCCATCGGTAAAAATCTTTACACAGCGATCATCGAGCGTCACAGCGTTCCTCGTGCTGTTTAAACGGTAATACGATATCGTACGAGTCTCCGAACCCAATTGTGTATCACAAGATTTCGGTCTATCATTCGGCGCGTGTTCAAAACCATGGAAATCTTTTGGTCCCGATACCGACAATATTTTATGAGGTTCGGACTTCTGGGCATTGCTGCCCAAATCCTGACTTGTAACACCGGTCCTAAGTTGGGTTCCATGGAAGTATCGCAGCTACCCTTCGCACCGGCATCTGCTGGTCAAGCCGCACCAGTCCAAATGAAGAAAACTGTCATCCGGGTGGCGATTGTGGGGTTGGTGCATGGGCATGTGAAGGGGTTTTTGGGGGCGTTGCCGAAGAATGAGGCGGCGACGTTGGTGGCGATTGTGGAGCCGCAGGAGGGGTTGGCGCGGCAGTATGCGGCGGAGTACAAGTTGGACTCCAAATTGTTTTATACGGATTTGGAGAAGATGTTTGCGGAGCAGAAGCCGGATGCGGTGCTGGTGTATACCACGATTGCGGATCATCGCAAGGTGATTGAGGCGGCGGCGCGGCATGGGGTTAGCTCGATGGTGGAGAAGCCGCTGAGTACTTCGCTGGCGGATGCGCTGGCGATTCGGGAGGCGGCGCGGGCGCATCATGTGCAGGTGCTGGTGAATTACGAGACGAGCTGGTATCCGAATAATGCGGAAGTGCTGGCGGAAGAGGCGAGCGGGAAGCTGGGGGCGCTGCGCAAAGTGGTGGTGCACGACGGGCATCAGGGGCCGAAGGAAATTGGCGTGGGGCCGGAGTGGCTGCCGTGGCTGACCGATCCGGCGCAGAATGGCGCGGGCGCGCTGTTTGATTTTGGGTGCTATGGCGCGGACTTGATGACCGTGCTGATGCATGGGCGGGCGCCGGAGAGCGTGACGGCGGTGGCGCAGACGGATAAGCCGGACATTTATCCGCACGTGGATGACGATGCCACGATTATTTTGCGGTATGGTCCGGCGGAGCATGCGGCGGCGCAAGCGGTGCTGATGCCTTCGTGGAATTGGTCGTTTGATAGGAAGGATATGGAAGTGTATGGGACGGAGGGGTACGCGATTACCGTGGGGCACGATAAGTTGCGGGTGCGCTACAAGGGGAACGGTGCGCGGGAGACGACGGCGGAGGAGCCGCTGAAGACTGTGGCGCAGCTGACGCGGGCCGCAGCATGATTCGCTGAGTTATCTGGCGGCGGTGCTGCATGGGCAAGTGCGCGCGGAGGGGGATTTTGCGGCGCTGGATACGAATGTGGTGGTGATGCAGATTCTGGATGCGGCGCGGGAGTCGGCGCGGTCGGGGAAGACGGTGAAGCTGGAGAAGTTGCCGGAGTAGGTTGAGATTTTTTGGTTAGCTGGTTTTCCGCTGAGCGGAAGGCCAAGCGAATCACGCTTTCGAGGGATTTGAGGAGCCGAGGTCGCGGAAGAACTTCGACACTGACTTTGCTTTACCTCTTTCTGCGCAGCACCTAAACTTCCAAGCGTGTCCCGAACTTGCGCCGCTGCCAATCGGATTTTTCTCTGGGGCGTTTTTGCGCTTCCGTTATTGCTATGCGGTTATGCCGGTTTAGCGCAACAGCCACCTACTGGTACGGCTCCCACAAAACCCTCCGCACCACAAACGAGCGAGAAGTCCGCGGCAAAACCCGCGGCGGCGCAGGTGCCGGCGCAGATTGAATTGCTGGAGACGCATTTTCGGTTTGAGGTGGATGGGGCGAGTCGCAAGGAAGTGCATGCCAAGGTGCACATCAATTCGGAGTTGGGGGCGCGGCAGTTTGGGCGGCTGAATTTTGATTACAACCGGGCGTTTGAGGCGGTGGAGGTTCCGTTGGTGCGGGTGACGCATGCGAGCGGCGGGACAGAAGATATCTTGCCGAGTGCGATCACCGATCAGGCGAATCCGGCGGTGGTGGAGGCGCCGGCGTATCAGGATGTGCGGCGGAAGTCGGTGCGGATTCTGGGGCTGCAGCCTGGGGATAATTTGGAATATCGGGTGATTACTTCGGGGCGTGCGCCGCTGGCGCCGGACTTTTTTCTGTTTCATTCGTTTGCCAAGGACGACATCGTCGCTCACGAAGAATTTGAATTGAACTTGCCTGCGAGTCGCGTCGTTCAGCTGCGCGTGAGTCCCGAAACGCCCGCCAAGAGCGAGGAGAAATCCGGCTCGGGTGAGTCGGCTCGCATTTTGCGCAAGTGGGAATACTCCTGGTCGGCAGCGGACAAGAACGCCAAGGCTGGCGAATCGTCTGAGCCGGACATCGCGCTCACTACGTTCACGTCGTGGAATCAACTCTCCGCAAGACTCGCGGAGAAATATTCGTCCACCGCGACAATTGCGCCGGAAGTGGCTGCGAAATCTGCCGAGTTGACCAAGTCTGCGAAGACTGCGCTAGAAAAGATCGAAGCGCTTTACGATTTCGCTTCGCTGAAAATCGCTACGCTCGATCTTCCGTTGGATGCGAACGGTTTTCGAATTCGTCCGCCTGCGGAAATAATTTCGAGCGGATACGGCACTGGACCTGACAAAGCCGCTTTGCTCGCGGCGTTACTGCACGCTGCAAAATTGCCGGCGGCGGTCGCGTTATCCGGGGCGCCTGATTCCGCGGAGTCGTCGCTTCCCCGTCCTTCTGTCTTCACACACGTGCTGCTTTGGACCGCTAGTGAAGAAGGCTCGGCCGGATTTTGGCTTGATCCTGCCGCTGAAGTTGCGCCTTTTCGGATGATCGCTTCGAATCTGCGCGGCAAGCCTTCGTTACTGTTACTTGGCGAGGATGCGGCAAACTCTTCGCGTCCGCGTTGGCGTGCGGTTCCTGACGAAGTTCCCTTCCCGGCGTCGCAGAAGGTGAACGTTGACGCCAGTCTCGGTGCAGATGGGAAGTTGAACGCTAAGGTTCATTACGCGTTGCGCGGCGACAACGAGTTGTTGTTGCGCGAGGCGTTTCACCAGACCACCAAAGAAAAATGGAAGGATCTGGCGCAACTGCTGTCGATTTCCGATGGGTTTCGGGGCAAGGTGACGAGTGTCAGCGCGTCCGATGCCACCGATACACGCAAGCCGTTCACGATTGATTACGAAATTGTGGTGGCGAAATTTGTGGATTGGTCGAAGAAGCCGGTGCGCATTCCCGCGCTGCTGCCGCAGATCGGCTTGCCCGATCCGCCTGGCAAGGCTGCTTCATCGGCTTCGTCCGGTGCAATTGAATTAGGGACGCCGTTGGATGTGGATACGCGCGCCACGCTGCAACTGCCGGCTGGCACTACTGTGCACGCGCCAACGGGAACCAGCGTCGAGCGGGATTACGCTACATTTTCTTCGAAGTATTCGCAGCTGGATGTGACGATTACCGCGTCGCGTCGAGTGCGGTTTTTGATGCGCCAAATTCCGGCGGCACGCAGCACGGACTACAACGCATTTCTACACGCGGTCCAAAACGACGAAGCTCAGGACTTTGTACTTGAACGTACCGCCTCACCAAGCGACGACACCAAACCCGCCGCGAAGAAAACCACCGGTCAATAGTTTGTCAGTTGCGCAGCGTGAGATGTTCTGCGAAGTTGGCTGAACCTACTTCACCTGCATGATTTCTTTTTCTTTGGCTTCGGAGATGTCTTCCATTCTTTTGGTTTCGGAGTGGGAGAGTTTTTCCAGTTCGTCGAGGCCGCGCTTCTTTTCGTCTTCGCTGATTTTTTTGTCTTTTTCCAGTTTCTCTACGGCTTCTTTCAGGTCGCGGCGAACGTTGCGCAGGGCGGTGCGGTGATTTTCGAGCACTTTGTGGAGCTGCTTGACTAAATCTTTACGACGTTCTTCCGTGAGGGACGGGATCGGGACGCGAACGACTTTGCCGTCGTTGGTGGGATTGAGGCCGAGTTCGGCGGTGCGGATGGCTTTGTCGATCAGCGGGACGACGCTGGGATCCCAGGGGGCGATGACGATCATGCTGGGTTCCGGCACCGTGAGTGAACCTA
The DNA here is from genome assembly GCA_963846145.1 of uncultured Acidobacteriota bacterium. GTDB lineage: Bacteria > Acidobacteriota > Terriglobia > Acidiferrales > UBA7541 > Acidiferrum. Next base: position 67,409 of record CAWJUV010000001.1, read on the forward strand.
GCTGATTTACTGGCATGGGCGTGCCGTGGTAATCGACGCGCACGCCGTCGAGCAAGGCGGCGTTGGCGCGGCCAGTGCGCAACGAGGTGAGGTCTTTGCGAAAATCTTCCAGCGCCTTTTCCATGCGAATTTTGGCGGAGGCGATTGCTTCTTTGGTGGAATTGATTGCGGTCATCGAGTTCCCCTCAGTGGGACGGCCAAAATCGCACCGCGAGCGGCGCGGCCAATCCAAGTAAATTCCATAGCGTTTGATTCTGTTGCCGATGTTGCGCGATGCGATCGCTCTGCAGCGTTCGAACCGTTACAGGTCGCAAACCAAACTACGCAGCTAGTCCGGCACGACCGTGGTCCCGACGTTTTCCCCTAAACAAACGCGTCGGATATTGCCATTCTCGCTGGAATTAAAAACCACGATAGGCATGTGATTGTCCATGCACAACGAAATAGCCGTGGCGTCCATGACTTTCAGGCCTTTGGTTAAGACGTCGCGGTAGCTGACTTCGTTGTAGCGCAACGCGCCTTTTACTACCTCCGGGTCGGCGTCATAAATTCCGTCGACGCGGGTGGCTTTAAGAATCACGTCAGCTTTGATTTCCATGGCGCGCAATGCCGCGGCAGTGTCGGTAGAAAAATAAGGATTGCCAATGCCGGCGCCAAAAATTACGGTGCGGCCTTTTTCGAGGTGGCGGATCGCGCGCCGGCGAATGAACGGCTCGGAAACCTGGTGCATCTCGATAGCGCTTTGTACCCGGGTGTGAACGCCGGCTTTTTCCAAGGCGTCCTGCAACGCCAAGGCGTTGATTACCGTGGCGAGCATGCCCATAAAGTCGCCGGTGGCGCGGTCGATCTCAAAGCCTTTTTGGCGGGCGCCGCGAAAAATGTTTCCGCCGCCGACCATGATGGCGACTTGCACGCCCAACGCCTGGACGTCCTTGAGTTCGCGGGCGATGGCCTGAATGGTTTCGCCGTGGATGCCGTAACCCTGCGGCCCCTGCAGCGATTCGCCGGAAAGCTTGAGCATGATGCGCTTGTAAACGGGTTCGTCTGGATTGGCGGATGTCTTCTGGAGCGCCGGAGAATTTTTTGCCGAGGGAGAAACGCGAGCGGGGACTTTAGGCTTCACAGTTTTTGCAGGCATGGAGCTCCGGTAACTGGCGGCAAATCTTCGAAATTGTAACAAAGTATGTGGCCTGCCGCACGGCACGCGCGCGAAAAAGAAAACGTCCCGGCTTGCACCGGGACGTTTGAATGAAGCTGATTTGTGACGGTGGAGATTACGATGCGCTCGGAGCGGCGGTGCTTTCCGCACCGGTTGAGCCTGCGCCGCTCACTTCTCCGACTTTGAAGCGCACGAAGCGGCGAATACCCATGTTCTCGCCCAACTTGGCGACTGCCTGGGTGATCATTTCGCCGATGGTGACGCTCTCGTCCTTGATGTAGTGCTGTTCGTAAAGGCAATTTTCTTCGTAGAACTTTTCCATCTTGCCGTTCACGATTTTTTCGATGACGGGTTCGGGCTTGCCGGTGGCTTTGGCCTGAGCGCTGTAAATCTCGCGCTCTTTCTCCAGCATTTCCGGGGTGACTTCTTCGCGGCGCACGTAACGCGGGTCGAGGGCGGCGATGTGCATGGCGATGTCGTGGCAGAGTTGCTGGAATTCATTGGTGCGGGCCACGAAGTCGGATTCGCAGTTGATCTCTACCAATACACCGATTTTGCCGCCGGCGTGAATGTAGCTGCCCACCAGGCCTTCGCTAGCTTCGCGCTGGGCTTTCTTGGCCGCGGCAGCTTGGCCTTTCTTGCGCAGGACGCTGATGGCCTTTTCGATGTCGCCTTCGGCTTCCACCAGCGCGGAACGACAATCCGCGAAGCCTGCGTTGGTGCGTTCGCGCAGTTCTTTTACGAGGGCGGCGGGAACGTTTACTGGGCTTGGTTGTGTGCTCATTGGTCTTCTCTTCTCACCTGTGATTACTAGCTATTCGATGAACTGGACAGTGTTGTAGGTATTTTCCTTGCGCGGTCTCGCACGCAGAAACCTGACTTTCGTGGTTAGGAGCGAGCGCTCAGCTAGCGTTGCGCTTCGTCAGGAGGAACGGTCGCGGCTGCCGCTTCGGTATCCGCCGGGGCTTCCGCAGGTTCCTTGGGCGCGTCGATGGGCGTCTCCACTACTCCCTCGACGAAGTCGCCTTCCTGCTTTTCGTATTGCTCGTAGGCGCTGGTGTCGACGTACTCGACGCCATCGGCCTGAGCCTGATCGGCGTTGGCCTTCTGTTCGGCGACCTGCGATTGCTGGTAGGCGTTGTGGCCTTCCAGAACCGACTCGGAAATTTTCGAGGTGAAGAGCCGAATCGCGCGCAAGGCGTCGTCATTGCCCGGAATGATCCAGTCGACCACGTCCGGGTCGCAGTTGGTGTCGACCACGGAAACCACCGGCACACCCATGCGGCGTGCTTCTTTCACGGCGATTTCTTCAGCGTTGGAGTCGATCACGAACATGGCGTCCGGCAGATGGGTCATGTTCTCAATGCCTTCGAGGTTCTGGAACAGATGCTTCATTTCGCGGTCGAGCCGGGCTTTTTCTTTCTTGGATAGCTCGTTCATGCGGCCATCTTCGCCCATGGCTTTCAGCAGCTTCAGGCGCTTAATGGACTTTTGCAGCGTGGACCAATTGGTCAGCGTGCCGCCCAGCCAACGATGATTCACGAAGAATGCGCCGCAGCGCTTGGCTTCCTCGGCCACGGCTTCCTGAGCCTGGCGCTTGGTGCCAACAAACAAAACCGTTCTGCCCTGCGCGGAGAGTTCGCCAACGAAGCGGCTGGCTTCGCGGAACATCTTCAGCGTCTTTTGCAGGTCGATGATATGGATGCCGTTGCGTTCGCCGAAAATGTATTCCTTCATTTTCGGGTTCCAGCGACGGGTCTGGTGACCGAAGTGAACGCCGGCCTCCAGCAATTCCTTCATAGTGATTTCTACTGCCAAGTTGCCTCCTCTTTAGATTGCTGTTTGCATGCCCTGGCGCGAAAGTTTGTAGCGTTCGCGTAGGGTAAGAACAGCCTTTTTGCCGGCTCCGAGCCGGCCGTGATCTCGGCGGGTTCGCTTGCGCGAAACCGCCGGAGCTCGCTGCCAAACGCTTCTAAACGTTCAGCAAAATCCGTTGCAACAACTCGCCGCGATTAGCGCTTGGTGAACTGGAAGCGCTTGCGGGCACCCTTCTGCCCGTACTTCTTGCGTTCCTTCATGCGCGAATCGCGAGTCAGAAAACCATTCTTGCGCAGCGCCGGTCGCAGTTCGGGGTTGAACAGCGAGATGGCGCGCGACAGGCCCATGCGCACCGCTCCAGCTTGTCCGCCTACGCCGCCGCCGTTCGCCGTGATCACCACGTCGACCTGGTCGGCCAGATTGGTGAACTTCAGCGGCTCCGTGGCGTCATGCTTCCACGCGAAGTTCGGGAAATATTGTTCGGCGGTGCGGCCGTTAACGGTGAACTTGCCGGAGCCCGCGCGCAGAAATACGCGTGCTACGGATTCTTTGCGGCGCCCGGTGCCCAGGTGCCAAGTTGACTTGCCCGCGAGGGGCGAACCTGATGAACTCAACGTTCCTCCTGAATCAAAAGCTACTGCTGAACCTATGAAGCCGAGCCGAGAGACGGAGACGCGTGTCTCTAGAAAAAACTCGAAGAAAAGAGCTGTGGAGACTGGAATTACCGCAGGCTGTTACACCTACTGACAACCATCCCCGCCACTGCCACAACAAAGCTCAACTCAACGACTATTAATTCGCTACCGGCTTGGGCTTCTGGCCGGCATGACGCGCCAAGGGGGCCGCATCCTTATAAATTCGTAGCTTCTTGGCCCGGCGCGCGCGCAGCTTGTTCTTTGGCAACATGCCCAGAACCGCTTCGCGAATCATCCAGTCCGGCTTGGTTTCCCGCACGCGCTTGGCGGGAATTTCCTTCAGGCCGCCGGGGTAGCCGCTGTGCGAATAGTAGAATTTCTGCTCGATCTTGTTGCCGGTCAGGCGGATTTTGTCCGCGTTGATGACCACCACGTGGTCGCCGGAATCAAGGTACGGCGTGAAACTCGGATTGTCTTTACCGATCAACAGTCGGGCCACTTTGCTAGCCAGCCGGCCCAAAACCATATCGGTGGCATCGACTACATGCCAATTTGCTCCAACCTTGAGGGCTTCGGCCTCCGCGCCCTTCGCGACATACGTCCTCATGAAACAGTCACACCTTTCCCTGTAGAGACAAACGATGAGTTTAGATTATGAACCTGCCAAAGTCAAAGTTGTAATTCGCGGCTCTCAAAGCCAGCAGGCCGTTGCGACGACGCTACTGAGCGCTGGGACTCGGAGGTGTGCCTGTCGCGGAAGAAGTCGAGCCCTCATTGCGTTTCCACTCTTCTCGTACTCGCGGGGTGATCCAGTACGGCTTGGCTCCGCACTTTTGGATCGTCTCGATGGCGTACACGGTGTCCATGTACTGACTGTCCAAATCTGCTTCGAAGTAGACAGTCCACTCAATTCTGCGACTGAGCGCGGCGCGCAGCTCACTCTCCAGTTCTGTACGCGGAACCTCTCTACCATTAAGAAAGAACCTGCCGGGCGCAGGTACCACAATTTCCAGCGTGTCTTTCCAAGGCCTCGCTTGCGAAGCCCCAGAGGGATACCGGGGCCAACTTACTGGCAGACCGGCGCGGGGCCAAGGAGTCCCAACAAACGCCATCAACCCGAATATCGACCATATGGCAATCCCGAACAATCCTATATGAGGTGGCTGGCTTAGGCGCGGCAGGTCTTCCCGCTTTTTCAATTTCACTGCTACCGGCAACGGCAATCAAAAAAAAAAAAAAAAAAAAAAAAAAAAAAAAAAAAAAAAAAAAAAAAAAAAAAAAAAAAAAAAAAAAAAAAAAAAAAAAAAAAAAAAAAAAAAAAAAAAAAAAAAAAAAAAAAAAAAAAAAAAAAAAAAAAAAAAAAAAAAAAAAAAAAAAAAAAAAAAAAAAAAAAAAAAAAAAAAAAAAAAAAAAAAAAAAAAAAAAAAAAAAAAAAAAAAAAAAAAAAAAAAAAAAAAAAAAAAAAAAAAAAAAAAAAAAAAAAAAAAAAAAAAAAAAAAAAAAAAAAAAAAAAAAAAAAAAAAGGGGGGGGGGGGGGGGGGGGGGGGGGGGGGGGGGGGGGGGGGGGGCGGGGCAGAGTCGCGCGCACAGCAAACTATTCTTTGCCAACTTTCCGGCCAGCGCAGATGCGCCACCCAGCATCATCAACGCGGCACCTGCGCATCCGGTAGCCGCGAAGAAATTGTCAAAATCGAGGCAAAGGCGGCCTAAAAGGGCGTTGTAAAAACGGACCGCCACGTAGGCAAAAAACGAGCCGAGAAACGCAACCGACCCGATCCGCACGAAAGTCCTGGAAGACATATCTTCGTTTAAGTTAGACACCGGGTCGGCTCGACCTGTTCCGACTCCGGCTGCTCGTCGCCAAACAGTATTCTTCTTGAACCGGGTGTTAGACTCTTAGCGATTTGGCTGGATGGATGGAGGGCAATGTGGAAGTCGTAGCGGGAGTCGACCTAGGCGGAACTGCGGTCAACTACACGTTTCTGGATCGCGATGAGAAATTTTTGATTGATGGGCTTTGTGAGCATCCCTCGCTGGCGAAGCAGGGGCCGGATGTTTGTTTGAAGCAGATTGAAGATGGGCTGAAGATTGCCGCGGATCGTGCGGGTGTGCAGCTTTCGGAGGTTGTGGCGGTGGGGCTGGATACTCCGGGGCCGGCGAGTGCTGCGGGGAAGTTGAGTGCGCGTGGGTCGACGAATTTTGTGCATGCCAATTGGGCGGAGTATGACATTCGCGAGGGGCTAGCGACGCGGCTGGGCAAGCCGGTTAGCTATCTGAATGATGGGAACGCGGGCGCGCTGTGGGGGCACTTCACGCTTTTTGGGGCGACTGGGAAAGAGACTTCGGTCAGCGTGGTGATTGGGACGGGCCTGGGCGGCGGCGTGATTCTTGATGGGAATGTGATTAAAGGGCGGAGTGGATTTGGCGGAGAGCTGGGGCACGTGTTGATTCCCTTCCAGAGTATTCCTGGGATTGAAGGGCTGAAGCCGGTTTGCAATTGCCGGCGGCTTGGGTGTCTGGAGTCGGTTTGTTCGCTTACGGCGATTGAACGCGATTTTCTTCCATACTTTTTGCCGAAGTATCCGCAGCACGAATTTCATCAGTTGGGCGGCAACATGAACAAGGCCGCAAAAATGGTTCGCGGCATGGCCGATCGCGGCGATCCGATGTGCAAAGAAATTTTTCGGGTGCAGGCGAATGCGCTGGGGCTGTTCTTCGACGAGATGATCAACACGTTTGATCCGGACGCGTTGATCGTCGGCGGCGGTGCGCTGGAGACTAGCGCCGAATTTCAGAAGTGGTTCATCGAGCAAATCCGCGCGGGTATGCCCAATCAGCGCGAAGAACAAGCCGACATTCCCATCTACGTCATGCCCGACGGCGACACTGCGGGAGCCCGCGGTGCGGCTATCGAAGCGCTGAAATTGGCCCGCGCCGGCGGTCTCGCTTAACTAGCGGCGCAAAATTCAGAAATCTAAACCTTGGCTCGTCGAGTTTGGGGCCGCCCCACCCTTGCAAAAATCGCAAGGGTAGGCCACCCAGTTTTTCTTTGGGATCAAAAAGTCAAAACCTACGATTGCGATTCTTTTTTGCCGGTTAACGTCGGGATGAATTGTGGCGGGCGGCGGTGCTTGCTGGATTGTTCGTAGGCGTAGGCGAGGCGGATGAGGGTGGGTTCGCTCCAGGCGCGGCCGAAGAAGGATATGCCGACTGGGAGGCCGAAAACTTCGCCAGCAGGGATGCTGACGTTGGGGTAGCCCGCGACTGCGGCGCTGCTGGAGCTGCCGCCGCCGAAGTGGTCGCCGGTGATGAGATCGGTGAGCCAGGCGGGGCCGCCGGTGGGGGCGATGAAGGCGTCGAGTTTGTTTTTGTCCATGGTGGCGTCGATGCCTTCGGCGCGCGCGAGTTGCTGATTTTTTTTCAGCGCATCCAGATATTCGTCGCTGGTGAGCGGGCCTTTTGCCTGCGCCTTCAAAAATAAATCCTGGCCGAAGTAGGGCATTTCCTGGTCGCGGTGCTTGTCGTTGAACTCGATGACTTCCTGCAAATTGTGCACTGGCGCGTTTGGTCCCAGGCGCGCGAGGTAGGCGTTGAGGTCGGCCTTCAATTCGTAGAGCAACACCGTGTTTTCTGTGTCGTCGAATTTGCCGCGGGTTTCGATTTCGGCCGGATCGACGATGACCGCGCCTTGGGCGCGCATCAGGTCAATCGCGGCGTTCATTAGTGCGTCGACTTGGGTGCTGAAACCGAAGGTGGCGCGGACTACGCCGATGCGTGCGCCACGCAAGCCGTCGGCTTTCAAAAACTGCGTGTAGTCCGCGTAGGATTTCCCGCCACTTTCCGCGGTAGCCTTGTCTTCGTCGTCGACGCCGGTCAGCAAGCCGAGCAGAATTGCCGCGTCGCCCACCGTGCGGCAGAGTGGGCCGGCGGTGTCCTGGGTGTGCGAGATAGGAATGATGCCGGTGCGGCTGATCAGGCCTACGGTCGGCTTGAGGCCCACGACTCCATTTGCGGAAGCGGGGCAGACGATCGAGCCGTCCGTCTCGGTGCCGATGGCAAGGGCGCAGAGATTGGCGGAAACGCCAGCGCCCGAGCCGGAGCTTGAACCGCACGGATTGCGGTCCAGCACGAAGGGATTTTTGGTTTGGCCGCCGCGGCCGCTCCATCCGCTGGTGGACTGGCCAGAGCGGATGTTGGCCCATTCGCTGAGATTGGTCTTGCCAAGAATTACGGCGCCGGCATCGCGAAGTTTTTGTGCTACCACGGAATCGCGCGGCGGCTTTGCGCCCATCAACGCCAGAGAGCCGGCGGTGGTCATCATGCGGTCGGCGGTGTCGATGTTGTCTTTGATCAGGACGGGGATGCCGTGAAGTGGGCCACGGACGCGCTTTTGCTTGCGTTCTTTGTCGAGGGATTTGGCGATGGAGACGGCATCGGGGTTGAGTTCGATGACCGCGTTGATGGCTGGGCCTTTTTTGTCGATGGCGTCGATGCGCGAGAGATATTTTTCGGTGATGGAAAGCGCGGTGAATTTTCCTGAGGCCATTCCCTGCTGCAGGTCGGTGACGGTGATTTCTTCCAGTTCGAAGGAGCCTACAGGGATTTTTTCTGGCCCGGCCGCGTCTTTTCGCGAAGTGATGATCGCGCCGCCTAGCCATGGCACGGGTGTCAGGGCCGCCAAAGAAGCGCCCGCCACGACACCTGTTTGAATGAATTTTCTGCGGCCGCTGCGGCGATTTTCTTCCTTACTCATTCCCGCCCTCGCCCAACCCAAAACTGAGCGCCCCATACTACGCCAACCGGCGGTGCGTGGACAGATCCGAGGTTCCGGTTGGCTCTCCGCGAAGCCGGCAGCTTTTATAAGAGGGAACCCCATGCCTGTCTTTGTCCGGGGCGCCTCGAAACCTCAGCAAACCCGCCGGACTACCTGTCCCGAAGGGTCAGTATCCAACCGGGCAACCGGGCTAAGGGATTTCTTCCCTGCCTGCGCTCGCTCGCTAAACTAACTGCAACGCAAGTCACTTGGGAGTGAATGCTATGACTATCCTCAATCACGGACCTTATAAAGAAGTGAAACAGGTCGGCGCGGAAGCCTGGGATCGCTCGCGGGCACGCGTGCAAGCGACCGCCTCGCTGCTGGCGGCGGTGGCCTTGGCGGCCGGCACGCCGGTGTGGGCGCAGGATGTGGCCGAAGCGGCGCGGCAGGCCAAGAAAAACAAGGCGAACAACGGCCTGAAGCACGTCTATACCGATGAAGATTTGAAGCGCAAACGGATTTTGACGCCGGAAGATCAGGCTACGCTCGATGCCAAGAAAAATGAGCAGCCTGCTCCGGGCGCTACTGCTCCGGAAAATCTGGACGCCGAGAACCTCGACACGCTGCCGCTGGGCGATGTGGCGCGAATGTACCGGGCGCTGAAGGAATTTCGCGCGCAGACCGGAGATTTTCACTTGCCGGCTAGCGATGCGGTTTTGGCCTCACCGCGGGTGAGCCCCGATTTTGCGTTGCATGCTCCGAGCGCGCCGAGTGTGATGAACGTTGCCCCGGCTTCCCCGACGATTGCAAATGACGAAAGCGGTTCTGCTCCAGCGTTTACGAACGCATCGGCGGCCGCTCCGAAAGCGGTTCATCAATTTGGTATCGCTAAGCCGCATGCTTCGCGCGCGGCTCAGCAAACAGTTCCGGTAGCGCCCCAACTTTCGAACGGACTGGCCTCCGTAGGGATGTCAGGTGCTACCGGTGCTACTTTCTCGGGAGCAGCCACGGTGGCTCCGCCGGCGGCAGTTGCCGCGGTTGCGCCGACGGTTGCTGCAGCACCAGTTGCCGCGATCGCCGTGGTGCCCGAAGCTACTCCCGCCGCTGCACGTGAATTTGTGGCGCCGCATCCGAATGCGGTCGAACCGAGCGCTCACGCAATTCCGACCGCTCCAGTGTTCGGCAACTCGGCGACTCCGCTGACGATTGTGGTGAAGCGCGGCGATTCCTTCTGGAAGCTGGCGCAGATCAATCTGGGCGACGGTCACCGCTGGCACGAACTCCTGGCCGTGAATCCGACGATTACCGACCCGAATCACCTGGTCCCCGGAACCGTGCTGAAGCTCGGCGGTAGTGTACCGGCGCCGATGATTCCAGCCAGTGCCGATGAAAAAATCACGGTGCGCAAGGGCGACAGCCTGTGGCGCATCGCAGCCGTAAAACTAGGCTTCGGCGGCTTCTGGGGCTGCATCGCCAAAGCCAACCCGGTGATTAAAGATGCCAACCTCATCTACACCGGCCAAACCTTGAACGTCCCGGCAGCTTGCGAAGACAAACGCTAGTCGCCAGATTCAAACGTTCTGCATCGAACGAGAGGAAGGGGCCAAAATTGGCCCCTTTTTCTTTTTTTGCGCCGGTTGCCCCTGATTGGCTAAGCGGCACCTTTGCTGTTCAACTTGCTTTGCAAGTAGAGCCGCGTCATCTCGCGGACTTCGGCTACGACGTTGGATCCTGGATCGAAAAGCCCTCGGTGCCTGGCAATCGACTTCACGTTCAGTAACACCACGAACGCCGCGTCGGAGGCAGCCCTCGCTGACAACCCCGGCGTGTGAGTTCTTAGGGCTTTCGCAATGTGCTTCTGGAGAGCCTGGCGAAACTCTTCGCGTTTGGTGGACCAATCTTCTGCGTCAAGCAGTCTCACCACGCCCGGGCGGGTGAACAGCTCGAACACCAGCGACATGAGGTTATCCGCCAGCGTTGCGATCTTTAGTCCGCGCACTTCCCCGTTAAATTTTTCAAAGGCTGCGTCCAGATGTTCCCGTCCATTCGACAGGATCACATCCGCTAAGCTCTGTTTGTTGGGGAAAAAGCGGTAGAGCGAACCAATCCTGGTATCGGAGCGCACGGCGATTTCCGCCGTAGTCGCCGCCTCATAGCCCTTCTCGTCGAATACCGCGGCAGCGGCGTCAAGAATCGCGGCCACTCGCAGAACGCCATTGGAGCGCTGTGGAATCTGGACTGGGCGGAGCTTCTTGTTAGTTGACTTATGTGAGGGTATGCTCAAATAATATCCTTATGCGAGCGTAGCCTCAATTATCTGGAGAGAGGCCACCCGCGTCAATATCAGGAGCAAAGTATGACCGAACAAAAAGTCGTTCTCATTACCGGAGCCAACAAAGGCATCGGCCTGCAAATCGCCAAGGATCTGGCGAAACAGGGCCTGACGGTTCTAGTGGGCTCGCGCAATGTTACCAATGGAGAAGCGGCCGCAAAACTCGTCGGCGCTAACGCTCACGCCGTTCAACTCGACGTAAGCGATCAAGTCTCCATCGCGGCGGCTTCCCAGCGCATCCGCAAAGAATTCGGCCGACTGGACATTCTGGTCAACAACGCCGCGATCACCAATAAGCCTATTCCCGGCGCTTCTTTCGAAGAACGCATGAAGACCAATATTCCCAGTGTTTCGCCGATCGAAAACATTCGCGCCGTATTCGAGACCAACGTGTTCGGAGTGATCGCTGTTACGCAGGCGATGTTGCCGCTGCTACGCGAAGCGCCGGCAGGACGAATCGTGAATCTGGGCAGCTCTTCCGGCTCGCTTACGCTGAACTCCGATCCGAGCTACGAGCACCGCCACGTTTTCGGCGCAGCTTACAGCCCATCGAAAACCGCGCTGCATGCGATCACCCTGGCGTTTGCATTGGAATTGGAGAAAACCAACATTAAGGTGAACATCGCGGATCCAGGCTATACCGCTACCGACCTCAACAGTTTCCGCGGCACTCGCACCGTCGAACAAGGCGCCCGCGCGGCCGTGCGACTCGCGCTTCTCGGTCCGGACGGCCCCACCGGTACGCTGCAAAACGAGGACGGGCGCGTCCCGTGGTGAGCGCCGATCGTGATACGCGCCATCGCAGAAAATGGGTCTAGGCGAACATTTCGCCTGCATCGCTTCGCAACACCATGTCGCAAAACAAAAAAAGCCCCGGTCTCCCGGGGCTTTTCTCATTCACGGCCTGATCCACGCTTACAACTTCTTGCCGCGGATCTCGTCCAGCGCTCGACGCAAAATCTCTAGTACGCGTTCCCGCTCTTCCTGAGGGGCGTCAAATTTTTCGTAGAGCGCGGCCTTCAGGTCTTTGCGGAAGTCGCGAAACATTGAGGCCGTGCGCAATTTATCGCGCTTGGCTTCACGCCATTCGGCTTTGATGCCGCCGTGGGAGTCTTCCTCGCGATCGTCTTGTTCGTCATCTTCTTGTTCGGCGAAGTGCTTTTGGAACTCCGTGAAGCGACGGCCGAAGCGCTCGAGTTGTTCGAGGATTTGTTCGACGTTGGCGCGGTTTTCTTTCAGGTAGGCCGCGCCGGGTTCGGTGATTTTGTAGAGTTTTTTCGCGCCCTCGGTTTCGGACGCGGCGTAACCCATTTCTTCGAGATAGGTCAGCGCCGGGTACACCATTCCAGGGCTCGGGGTGTAGCCGCCACTGGAGTGCTCCTCGACCTGCTTGATGATCTCGTAGCCGTGGCGGGGCTTTTCGCTCAGCAGCGCCAGGATGATCAGTTGCAGATCACCGGAAGCCAGCATGCGCGCGGCCCGAAAATTTGCTCCACCCATTCCGGGACCACCGAAACCGCCAAATCCGCCGAACCGGCTGCGGCGCCCGAAACGGCCGTGGCCGTGGGGGCCGTGCGGTCCAGGATGTTCGTGGTGTCCGTGACGCCCGTGGGGTCCGCGTTCGCGGCGTTCTGGCTCTTTGCCCGGACCGCGTTGTTCGCCGCCTTCAGACGGGCCACGTTGTCCGGGCTGATCGCCGGCAGCCAAAAAACCGCGGCGGAAATCGTTTCTAATTCCGAAACTTCGGAAACCTTCAAATTGTTGATAGTCATTCATTTACAGCTCCTTCTATAGCTTTCTGTGTCCGTATTTAGCATACGTAAAACACGTCTATAGTTATATCTTACGATATATCTACTGTCAAGAGCCTTTTCGAGGAATTCCTTCCCTCTTTCGCCGAAGGCCCGGTCTACCACTGCGGCTTGGCCCACGAGGCTTGGCTACTTCAGCTTCCGAGAGGAAGTCTCGTGAAGGTCGATCCGATTTTTCTGGCGTTGAAAAACTTGCCATCGCCGCAGCCGAGGGAACATCCAACCAGCGGCAAGTTCAATAGGCACGAGCCCAAAGGCTAAAATGAAGACTGCAAAAATTGCTGACATCATCATCGACACTCTGGTTTCCATCGGTGTCAAACGCGTGTACGGCGTGCCTGGCGATTCCCTCAACGGCATCACCGACGCGATTCGCACCAACAAATCCATTTCGTGGGTTCACACCCGCAACGAAGAAGCGGCGGCGTTTGCCGCAGGAGCGGAAGCGCACCTCACCGGGACGCTAGCGGTTTGCGCCGGAAGCTGCGGGCCTGGGAACACCCACCTGATCAACGGGCTGTACGATTGCCATCGCAGCCGGGTGCCGGTGCTGGCCATCGCCGCGCAAGTTCCCAGCAAGGAACTGGGCAGCGACTATTTTCAGGAGACCAAACCCGATCATATTTTTCGGGACTGCAGTCACTTCTGCGAATCCATCTCGCATCCGAGCCAGATGCCGCGAGTTCTGGAAATTGCCATTCGAACGGCCATCGCCAAGCGCGGAGTGAGCGTGATCGTGGTTTCTGGCGACACAGCTCTACTGGAAGCGGCGGTGCGTCGTGCCGAACTGACCGCCAATCTGGAGATCGAGGCGCAGCCGCCGGCATCTGTTCCGGACCTCTCCGTTTTGCAGCGCGCGGCGGAGATGATCAAACAGGCCAGGAAAATTACGCTTTTCGGCGGTGCTGGATGCGCCGGCGCACACGACGAACTTTTGCGGCTCGCGGCGCAACTGAAAGCTCCCATCGTGCATGCCTTGCGTGGCAAGGAATTTATCGCCTACGACAATCCTTACGACGTGGGGATGACCGGCTTGCTGGGCTTTACCTCTGGGCACCAGGCCATTCAGCATTGCGACTTGCTTTTGCTATTGGGCACCGACTTCCCATACACGCAGTTCTATCCGCAAGACGCAAAAATAATTCAAATCGATTCGCGCGGAGAACAAATCGGGCGCCGCACCACCGTGGATTTAGGTTTGGTGGGATCGGTGAGACAGACGCTGCAGGCCTTGTCCCCGTTGCTGGACGAACAAGCCGACACGGCTCATCTGGAAGAGTCGCAGGAGCACTACAAAAAGGCGCGAAAGAAACTCGACGACCTGGCTGTCGGAAAGCCGGGTGAAAAACCCATTCATCCACAATATCTGACGGCGGTGCTGGATCGTCTCGCTGCCGACGACGCGATTTTTACCAGCGACGTGGGCACCCCGGTGGTGTGGGCTGCCCGGTACCTCACGATGAACGGGCGACGCCGGCTGCTGGGCTCGTTCAATCATGGCTCGATGGCCAATGCCCTGCCGCAAGCGATCGGGGCGCAAGTTACGTTTCCGAATCGCCAGGTGATTTCCATGTCGGGCGACGGCGGGCTGAGCATGTTGATGGGCGAATTGCTCACGCTGAAGCAACTCAAGACGCCGGTGAAAGTGATCGTCTACCAGAACGATGCACTGAGTTTTGTCGAGCTGGAAATGAAAGCGGCGGGGGTGGTGAGCTTTGGCACCGATCTGGTGAATCCCGATTTTGCCAAGATGGCGGAGGCTTGCGGGATCTTTGGCCGCAACGTCGAAGATTCTGGCGATCTGGAAAGCACCTTGCGCGAAGCTTTGCAGTACGCGGGGCCGGCGCTCGTTAGCGTGAAAGTTGCCAAGCATGAACTTTCCATGCCGCCAACGATTGAGTTCGAACAAGTCAAAGGCTTCGGAATCTACCTGGTGAAAGCCATGCTCAATGGCAAAGCGGACGAAGTGTTGGACCTGGCCAAAACCAATTGGCGCGAATTGTTTTAGCGATCGCCCGCGGTGGAGCACTTGTTTTACATGGCGCGAAGGAAGAAATTTCACCGTAACGCCCAGGCTCGCGACTGCGCAAATTCGGCTACAATTAGGCGCGAGCCGCTGGCGAGGCGCCTTTGATCCACCGTTACATTTTCCACAACGATAAGTTGCAGGCCATCGAGGATTCCCGTTTGTCGATGGGGCAAGCCGGGCTGATCAGCGGCTGGGGATTGTTCACCACGCTGCGGGTAGCTCAGGGCGAAGCCTTTGCCTATGAGCGCCACTGGCGGCGGCTGGAAGATCACGCCGCGATGGTGCGCTTGCCCATCCCGTACGCCGCGGCCAAGGTGCGGATGCAGCTGCAAGAAGTGCTGCGGAAAAATAATGTCACGGAAGGTTGTGCGCGAATTTATCTCGTATACAACAACGTGGGATTTTGGCAGAGCGAAGAACAGCGGCCGCAGGTGGATCTGCTGATTAATAGCGCGCCGCTGCCGAAGTATGCGGAGACGGCGCGGCTGGCGGTGCGGGAACACGGGCGGCACGCCGCTTCGGCGCTGGCCGGAGTAAAGAGCATCTCGTGGTTGAACAATGTTTGGTCGCTGGCCGAAGCGAATAAGGAAGGCTTCGACGAAGTGGTTCTGCTGAACGAACGGCAAGAAGTTGCGGAGTGCACGTCAGCGAATATTTTCGCGGTGAAGAATGGCAAAATTCTGACCCCACCGCTGAATTCTGGATGCCTCGCCGGGGTGACGCGGGCCATTTTGATGGAGATTGCTCCCGAGGCGGGTGAGAGCATCGCGGAACAGCCTTTGCGACTCGATAATTTACATACCGCTGACGAAGTATTTATTTCTTCGACCAATCGCGGACTGCTGGGCGTGCGCGAAGTGGCTGGTCATACGATTGCCAACGCACCCGGCCCAGTGACTACGCGGCTGATTAAACTTTTTACTTCCTATATCGATGAATATGTAGCGCGGCGCCACTCCATCGCAGTGCGCTAGATTTTTCTTCTTCGCTGCAAAATTCCGCAGAACATTTGCAACACAACCATCGTAACAACTCATCAGAGCCTTAGGACACCGCCGAAGTGTGTGCGAGTCTTTCCCGCCGGCTCCAGAGGAGGCTTCCATGCTTGATTCCCTGGCAACCGATATCCGCTTTGGAGCGCGCACGCTGTGGAAGAGCCGCGGCTTCACCTTGATCTCGATGATCACTCTGGCGCTGGGAGTCGGAGCCTCGACCGCAATTTTCAGCGTCATCGATAATGTACTGCTCGAGCCTTTCCCCTATACCGCGCCCAGCCGGCTAATGACCGTGGAAATTCACGACGACGCCGAAAGCCGCCCGTTCGGCCGCAGTTCGTACTCCAGCGCGGAATTCTTCGATTTCACCACCCAGAATCATGTGTTCGATGGCGCCATCGGCATGAACGATGAAGACGTGCTGTACACCACCAAAGAAGGCACCGAGCGGTTTGGGGCGGAGCTGGTTACTCCCGGAACGTTCGAATTTATGGGTGTGCCTCCGCTGCTGGGGCGCGCCGCGTCGGCCGCCGATTATCTGCCCTCGGCTCCTCCGGTTTTCGTGATGCGCTACCGCACCTGGGTCAGCCGCTTCAATTCCGATCCGGCGATCCTGAACCAGACCTTCACGTTGAACGGCACGCCGCGCACGCTCATCGGCATCATGCCGAAGCGTTTTGCCTGGGGCGGGGCGGACATGTGGATTCCGCAGACGCCGGTGCGTGACGAAAAGCATTCCAGCGGCTTTGAGCGGCGCTGGTTCATGCTGGGCCGGTTGAAGCCCGGAGTCACTGAGGCCCAGGCCGCTGCGGACTTCACCGTCATCGCCAGGCAACATGCCGCGCAAAATCCCAAGGACTACCCGCCCCACTTCACGGTGCGGCTGCAGTCTTTGGCGGACGGAGTAGTCGGACAATTTCGCGCCACGCTATTTATTGTCCTTGCCGCGGTGGGATTGTTGCTGTTGATCGGTTGCGGCAATGTTGCCAATCTTTTGTTGGCGCGGGCCACTACTCGCGAAAAAGAGTTCGCCGTGCGTGCGGCGCTGGGCGCCGGCCGCGCGCGACTGATTCAACAATTGTTGGTGGAGAGCTTACTGTTGGCCTTAGGCGCGGCGGCGCTCGGCGCGGTATTCGCCTGGAGTGGGCTCAAGGGCCTGGTGTCGGTCATTCCTCCCAGAATCATTCCCGAGGAAGCGGTGATCCGCATGAACGGCCCGGTGCTGCTGTTCGCTTTGAGTATCGCGGTGCTCACCGCGCTGATTTTTGGGCTGGCGCCGGCGTTGCAAGCATCGAAGCGCGACCTGAACGATTCGCTGCGGGACAGTAGCAAAGGTTCCAGCGGGGGCTCCAGCCACGCGAACTTGCGCAACGCGGTGATCGTGTTTGAGGTGGCACTTTCGATCACGCTGCTGGTCGGAGCCGGTTTGCTGATCCGCAGTTTTTCAGCGTTGCGCGAAGTACACCTGGGATTGTTGCCGGACAACGTGCTGGTGGTGCGCCTGCCGCTACCGCAGGATCGGTACAAGACGGCAGATCAACTCGCCGCGTTTTTCCGACCGCTTTTGCAGCGGTTGAATACTCTGCCGGGAGTGGTGACCGCCGCGGAGACCAGCACCTTGCCCGCTTACGGCGGCATTCCCACCGATGTGGAAGTTCCCGGCAAGACCCACACCGAGACGTGGAGCTCCGCGTTGCAGCTCTGCAGCGAACAATACTTCGACGCGCTGCGGATTCAAATTTTGCGCGGGCGTATTTTCAACGAATCGGAGGTAGACAATAAACGCAAAGTCGCGGTGATCAACCAAACGTTTCAGCATCGATATTTCGGCGATGAAGACCCCATCGGCAAGCGTGTTCACCTGTTGCAGATGGAGAAATTTCCCGACGGGCAGCCGGACGCCTGGTACGAAGTCGTGGGCATCGTCGCCGATGTAAAAAATCAGGGGCTGCAGGATCCGGTCACTCCCGAAACTTGGGTGCCATATACGCTGACTGGCGCGGCGCAACGCGGAATATTGGTGCGCACCTCCGGCGATCCCGCGTTGCTCGTCAACACCGTACGCGAACAAATCTGGGACACCGATCGGGGCGTCGCACTGGCCGACACAGGGTCGCTGCAAAGCTTCATCGATCGAATCACTTTCGCCGGGCCGCGGGCGGGGTTTCTGTTGATGAGCGTGTTCGCGGTTGTGGGGGTGATTCTGGTTTCGATTGGAGTTTACAGCGTGATCGCTTATACGACGGCACGGCGTACGCGGGAGATCGGCATTCGCATGGCGTTGGGAGCGAATGGCGGAGACGTTCAGCGGCTAGTGATTGGGGCTGGATTGCGCTTAGTTGGTTTGGGGATTGCGATTGGGTTGTGTGCGAGTTTGTTGCTGGCGCGGCTGATTACCAGTCAGCTTTGGGGAGTGTCGGCGCATGACCCGGTGACGATGCTGGCGGTGCCGGTGTTGTTGCTGGTGATCGGGGTGTTGGCGTGTTGGATTCCGGCGCGAAGGGCGACGCGGGTTAGTCCGATGAGTGCGCTGCGGTATGAGTGAAGGGTCGAGGACGAGGAATTAGAAGAAGATAAAAAGAAGATGGGCGGTGTTGAGGCCCGAGCGGCCCACCCTTGCAAAAACCGCAAGGATGGGGCACCCAGTTTTCGGTAGGGTTACAAAAAACCTAAGAGAAATTTCTAACGGCGGGTGCGCTTTTTGCCGGAGACGGCGCGCTTGGCCTTGGAGCGTACGGATTTGGCGGCCTTCTTGACGGACTTGCCGGCTTTCTTCGCGGCGGCTTTCACGGAGCGCTTCACCGAAGCTTTTTTCGCCGGGGCTTTGCGAACCTTCTTGCGTGGCGCCCGCTTGGTCGTCGAGGCCTTCACTTTCTGGACCAAAGCGCTGGCCGATTCGCTGATGGAATCTTTCGCTTCGCCGGCTGCGGAGGCGATATTTCCCAGCGTCGAGCCAATCGATTCGGCAACAGTGTTCAGAATTCCTTCGTCATTGCGGGCCATAAAAGCTCCTTTTCGGTTCCGTCAGTCGCACGAGATACTACACGAAAAAGCGCGCACGCCGGAGAAAATCCAGCGTGCGCACCAGGAAGCTGACTCACTGCCATCAACCACGGCCATCGCCGCGGAAAGTCGGCGGAGCCAGCGCCAAACTGTGAAGGGCAATGGTTAAACCGGTCTGCGGCCCTGGATCACTCGGATGAGCACCACGATGATCGCCAGCACCAACAAAATGTGGATAAAGCCGCCCAAGGTGTACGAAGAGACCAGGCCGAGCAGCCACAAAATCGCCAGAATAATCGCTATCGTCCAAAGTAAATCCATCTCGTCTCCTTGTACCCACGAAGTTGCAATTGAAAACGCTGGCCTCTGGAGCGCCGCACGAAAACGCACAGTACGGCTTTCCCGTATGAGGGGCCATAGGGTGAACGTTGTAGGCTTCCGCGCATTTTGTAGTACCGCTAGATCTCGTAGCGAATAGCGCACAGTTGGGTGTCTACAAAAAAGCAAAGGCCGCGCTTCTGGCGCGGCCTTTCTGAAAAGATTTCAGACTACATTTCCGCGGTGCAGATCACCTCTACTTACGAGTGGGACTGGTGATCCGTCCCGCCATTTGGCTTGTACTCCGCGCCGCCATTTGGTTTGGTTTGGCCGCTCGGCGGATTGGAAGGGGTGTTGAAAAACGGAGTTTTGAGATCGCCCGCCGCGGCTTTTTTGTAGTGCTCGGTGAAGCCCGGCACGAGCTGGTCGATGTATTCGCTCAGGCGCGTGCTGGCCAATCCAATCGCCGCCATCCTCAAAGTGTCCCAGGCATTGTTCGAAGCGCTGCGCGCTTTGCCGGTGTACTCGGAGTAGGCCTGCGAGGCCGCGGGTTGCGGATTGGTGTACGGAATCTGCCCCTCCGTGAAGGAGTGCGCGCGCGACGGAACGCTGCGATCGAAGACATCGTCGTCGTGGCTGCGGCGCGACGAGCCTTTCGGCACAATCGCCGCCAGCAAGGCCCCGCCTACAAACGCGGCACCTAAAAGTGCACCGGAGTGCTGCTCAAACTGCGACTTCCAATCGAAGGCGTCTTTCACTTTGGCTTCCAGTTGGTTGAAATTTTGTTCCAATTCGTGGCGCTCGTGCCGGATGTGCTGCTCTATTTGGTCTGGTCTTTCGCCCATTGGACGTTCTCCTTCATGGTTTCTATGGTGCGTTCGGGAGGATTGATGGTCTTGAACTGTTTGGAAGCGTTCGCGAGCAAGACGATAGCGACAATAGTCAACACGATGCCGACAATCAATGCCGCCATCCATAAGGAGACTACGATGGCCAGCGCCAGGGTTGCGGAAAGCAGCAGAAAGCCCATCGCATACAACGCGAAAGCTCCGCCGATCACCGCCATTTTGGCCGGCGCGGTAAGCTTCGCGCCTTCTTCTCGAAACTCCGCCTTGGCCAGACGGAGTTCCGATCGGGTAATTTCCTGAACATTGCCGACGATGCTTTGGAGCAGCTCCGGAACTGTCCTGCTGGGGCTTGCCATAGTAAGGCTCCTTGAGCTGCGACGAAATTAATCGTCGCTGCGCAACACCCTGGCGAGAAGGAAGCCGGCTACCGCGGCGGCCGCGAGGGACTGGCCGGGGTAGCGTTTTACAAAGCCTTGAACATCTTCGAACATGGCGGAGAGGTCGTTGTTGCGCAGGTAGTCCGCGGCCCCCGAGACGGTGTTGGCGGCGGAGTGGGCGGCGCCAGCGGCTTTATCGGCATAAGTGTGGGAAGCGCCTGCGGCGCGATCGGCGTAGGAATGAGCAGCACCCGCCACGCGATCGGCCTGCGAATGGACGGTCGAGGCGGCACGGTCAGTTTGGTTATGCCACTCGGAGGCAACGCGATCGGCTTGCCCGTGTAAATCGGAAGCGGTTCCTTCCAACTTGTCGGCAGCCGGCCCGCGGGAGGCATCGATCTTGTCGGCGGCCTGACGGCTGAAATCGCTAACCCGGTCGCGAACGTCCGCGGCCTTTTCGGAGATTTGCTGCTTCAAACGCGCGGCGGTTCCGGCCGCTGATCCGCTCTGATCGCCAAAATTTTGGTCATCCATGGTGTGGTCTCCTTTGGAGCTAACTGAACTAAGCAATTCGGCTTGATGGAAGACGTCACGATAGGAAGGCTCGCAGCGCTTGCAACATCAACGGGCGAATCGTAGTCCGGAGGGCTCTTAAGAGATATCCGGTAAAAAGCGTAGACGTCCCAAGTGTTCGCGGTATCGCGGAGGGCGGATGAACTAGCAGAGGATAAAGCTAGTTGTGGCGCTGCCGCGTCCGGTATCCGGTAGACTGTTCGCGGTTTCCTACCCAGTAGCAGGAGCCCTACAAGTTGGCACGCACCTCGTCGGCAAAAGATATGTCCCGGCTGTTGGCTCTGTCGGTCACCGTGGTGGTGATCGCCGGGCTGTATTTTGCGCGCGAAATTCTGGTGCCGCTGGCGCTGGCGATTTTGTTTACGTTTGTGCTGACACCGCTGGTCAGCTTATTGGAAAAGATACGGCTGCCGCGATTCATCTCGGTGTTGCTGGTGGTGGTGCTGGCCGGCGGAGCGATCGGGTTGGTGGGCTGGAGCGTTGGCAACCAACTGCTGGATGTGACCAACCAGCTGCCCGACTATAAGAGCAATATCAAAGCCAAGATCGACTCGCTGCACACCCCGAAGTCCATGCGCTTGAATGCGGCGGAGAATGCGGTGAAGGAACTGGGGAAGGAAATCACCGACACTTCCACGGACACCGCGGAAAACGCCGTCAACGCCAACAAAAATTCCAAAGCCAGGGCGGCGGCGAAACCCACACCGATTCAAATCATCCAGCAACCCACCACCCCGGTGGAATCGCTGAGCACTTTGGTGACGCCGGTAGGCAGCGCCATGATCGTGATTGTATTGACGATTTTTATGCTGGCGGGGCGCGAGGATTTGCGCAATCGCGTGATTGGCTTGGTCGGCCACGGGCATTTGAATGTGATGACCCAGGCGTTCACCGACGCCGGGACGCGAGTCAGTAGATATTTGTTGCTGCAGTTGGCGGTGAATGCGTGCTTCGGTGCGGTGATTGGCGTGGGATTGCATTTTATCGGCGTGCCCAACGCGTTGTTGTGGGCCGTGGTGGCGGGAGTGCTGCGCTTTTTGCCGTATATCGGGGCGCCGCTGTCGGCGGTGTTGCCGATCCTCTTGTCGCTGGCCATTTTTTCCGGGTGGACGCGGCCGCTGGAGACGATTGGTCTTTATTTTGTGGTGGAAATGATTGTGGCCAATCTGGTGGAGCCGCTGCTGTATGGCGCGAACACCGGAATTTCTTCGTTTGCGATTTTGTTGGCGGCGATTTTCTGGACGCTGCTGTGGGGGCCGATAGGACTGTTGCTCTCGACCCCGCTGACGGTCTGTTTAGTGGTGTTAGGGCGGCATGTGCCGGCGCTCTCTTCGTTGCACATTTTGTTGAGCGACCAGGATGTGCTGCCGCCGGAGGCCCACTACTATCAGCGGCTCTTGGCTGGTGATCAGGCCGAGGCCAAGCAGGTGCTGGACGAATATTTGAAGAGCCATTCGCTGGAAGAGGTGTACGACGCGGTGTTAATCCCGGCTCTGGCTTTGGTGGAGCAAGATCGCCATCGCGATGACCTGGAGAGCGGCACCGAGGAATTTATTTTTCACAGCACGCGGGAATTTGTAGAGGAGCTGGGCGAAAAATCCAAAGAGGACTTGGAAGCTGCCGCCGCGGGTGTCCCGGCTGATGAAGACGCGCTGGTGTCGACCGAAGAAGAGGCAGCAGCGTGCGGACCGCCGGTGCGCGTGGTTTGTGTTCCGGCGCGGGATGAAGCCGACGAAATTGTGGGCATGATGCTGGCCCAAGCCCTGGGACGCGCGGGCTGCAACGCCGAAGTGATTGCGATCGGAACCGCGCGGGAGATGTTGCCGCAAGTAAAGGAAGCCTCGCCTGGCGTTGTGTGTATTTCGGCGTTGCCGCCGTTTGCGCTGCTGCATGCGCGAGATTTGTATCGAAAAGTACGAGCCGTGTATGGGACCCAGGCGCCGGTGATTATTGGCTTGTGGAACTTTAGCGGGGATGCCGGCAAAGCAGCGACGCGGTTAAATATTGGCGGCGCTGACCGGATGGCGAAGAGCTTGGCGGAAGTAGTGGAGCAGGCTTGCGCGCTGTCGAAGAAAAAGACTGAAGATCCGCAAGAGCGCACGGACTCGGTTGACGAGCCGGCGGAGCCGGAAGTATTACCTACGCAAACGGATTGAGATTTCTGATTACGGCGCTTCGGGTGATTGCCGTGTTCCGCGGTCGCTTCGATTTGATGGGTCCCTCGTTCCGATAATTCCTGTTTTGCCTTAAGCTAGCCTCGCTTATGAATGAAACGATGACTTTGGGGGAGCAGCTACTGGCGCTGGTGATACTGGCGATTCCGGTGGCTTCGATCGCGTGGACCATCACGCATGAAGAGATTTTTAGCGAGGCGCGGGAGTTTTGCGTTCAGAACAGCCAGAAGTGCAAAACGCTGGTGCAGCGGAAATTCTTTTATCTCTTTACCTGCGAATACTGTTTCAGCCACTACGTGGTGATTGCGTTTTTATTCATAACGCGATTCAAACTGATTTATTGGGACTGGCGTGGGTATTTGGTTTCAGGATTTGCCTTGGTGTGGATGGCTAACCTTTATATGAGTATTTTTGGGCGGCTGCGCCTGGATATCAAACGCGAGCGTGTAGAGATTAAAGCGGTGGAGAACGAAGTGGCGGATGGTGAGAAGGAACTAAATACGAAAGCCAAAACGTAGCGATCGATTGCAATTCAGATGGCGGTGACGGCGAATACGAAATCGTGTGTGCCGCAGAGTGTGGGCTGGTCGGGAACGATGGCGGTTTCGAGATGGTAGATGCGTAGGGCATCGCGCAGGGCCTCCGCGCTGGGCGGAATTTTTTGAGTCGGCAGCGCGATGAGCAGGCCGCTGGAAGGGGCGGGCAGAGCGCCAGTTGGTTCGCTGCGGTCTGCAGACCAATTGATCGCTTTGAAGATGGTCAGGAAGTCTTCGGCGTACGCGGCAGCATCGTCGGAACCCGACGAGTAACACACGCCTACGCTCTCGTCGGGGAACGTCAGTAACACTTGGATTAGAACTGATTTTTGGTGCGTAGTGAGGCGGCGCGAGGAAGATGGGCCAGGCGCGCTGGATTGACCGATGCTGGTGCCCGCTTCCATTGGAGTAATTCCCTTCTGAACAATCCCGCTGCGATGGATCTAGTGGTAAGTCGCGCGGTGAGCCAGTTTACACAATTCTCTTTGATTCCGTGAGAATCGCCGAAACCTCAACGCCAAAAAGAAGGCCGCCGCGCCGATAGGAGGTGGGAGCTTAGCTCCCGCGTTGCAAGCAAGAAAGCTGGGGCTTTAGACCCTGAAGCCAGGAACCAGGAGATACAGGAAAGACTGAATGGCGAGCCGGGAGCGGGGCGGGTCACTATTTGTGTGGCATCGAACGACGTGTTTTAACTGAGGAGGAACGATGGCGGCATCGGTGTGGAAGGGCAGCATCTCATTTGGATTGGTGTCGGTGCCGATTAAATTGTTTGCGGCGGCGCGTTACGAGCATGTGAGTTTCCACGAGGTCCACCGCGAGTGCGGGCACCGGATTCAGCATCAATTGTATTGCCCGTATGACAAGCGCGTGGTGACGCATGACGAGCTAGTGATGGGCTACGAGACCGATGACGAAAAGATGGTGATCGTGGATCGCGAGGAGTTAAAGAAGTTGCAGCCGCCTTCGTCTTCATTAATGGAAATTCAGCAATTTGTGAAGTTGAGCGACGTGGATCCGATTTATTTTGAGACGTCCTATTTTTCCGTGCCGGATGAAGCGGGGCGGCGTGGGTACACCTTGCTGCTCGAGACCATGGAAGAGATGCAGGTGGCGGCAATCGCGCAGGTGACCATGCATCAGCGGGAGCGCACGGTGATTGTGCGGCCCTACAACAACGGGTTGACGTTGCACACGCTCTACTATCCCGATGAAATTCGCGATGTGGCAGGCTACGGGAAAAATCGCGCCACGAATTTGAAGAAACCGGAGATGGCTTTGGCCGAACAGTTCGCTAAAGGACTGATCGAGCCGTTCAAGCCGGAGCAGTATCACGACGAGTACAAGGCGCAGGTAGAGAGGTTGATCGAGAGCAAGGAAAAGGGCACGGCAGCACCCAAAGTGCAAAAGGCCGCGAAGTTGGCGCCAGTGGTGGATTTGATGGAAGCCTTGAAACAAAGCATCGCGAAAAAAGGCGGAGCCCAAGGCCAAGCCGTGAAGGACCGAGCGGCTGCGAGCGAGCATGGGCGATCGCGCTCCGCACGGATGAAAAAGACCGCTTAGACCCCCTTGCGCAGTTTGCAGCTTATGAGTTCTGGTCGCGGGTGATTGTTGATGTGCGAAATGCAAACGCTGAATGCCGGCGTTTGCATTTTTTTGGGCCGGCGTTGCGTTAAAGCTTCTGTGGGGCCGTTTAGGTACAATCGGATTCCTACCTCGGAACGTCACGGCCAGGAACGGGTGAACGGCATGGAAGCGAAACCGGCGACGGAACAATCTGCCCAAGAACGACAAATTCGCGCGGCATTGGATGAGCACTGGCGGGCCTCGGCTAGCGGAGATGTTGAAGCAGAGCATGATATTTACGAGGATGACTCGATTTGCGACTATCCCCAATCGGGCGAGCGGATTTTAGGGCGGAGGAATTTGCAGGCCTTGCGCAGCCATCATCCGGGCAGGCCTGCCGGATTTCAGGTAAAACGGATCAGCGGCAGTGGGAATCTGTGGGTGACGGAGTACACCATCCTTTACGGAGAAAAGCCGGCATACACCGTAAGTATTATGGAGTTTCGTGACGGCAAGGTGTTTCATGAGACGCAGTATTTCGCGGACCCGTTTGCGGCGCCGGATTGGCGGAAGCAGTGGGTTCAGCAGGGCGCGCGTTGATCGTGTTCGAAATTGAATTTGCATGGGAGTGTTTATGAAGCGGCGGGAATTTTTGCGGACAACTGGTGCCGCCTCGGGAGCGTTACTCTTCCCAGCGGCCGCGGGATTGCTGGCAGAGTCTGCCAGTGACGCTTCGGGGTGGCGCACGTTTGAAGTGACCACGCGGGTGGAAATTTTGAAGCCGTCGGGAATCACGCGAATCTGGGTGCCTGGTGCGTTGATTAATCCCACGCCGTTTCAAAAGACCATCGCGAATCACTTCGAAGCGGAGGGCGGAACGGCCAAGCTGGTAAAAGACCGCGAACAGAATTTGGGAATCGTGGTGGCAGAATTTCCTGCTGGGGCCAAGCCGGTGCTCACGGTCACGAGCAAAGTGGCCACGCGCAACTACGCCGTGGATCTGAACGCCAAGAGTCGCCAGCCGAAAGAGAAGCGCACAGAGCTGGAATATTTTCTGCGGCCGACGAAATTGTTGCCCACCGACGGAATCGTAAAAACCACCTCCGACGAAATTACCAAGGGTGCGCGGACGGATGTTGAAAAGGCGCAGGCCATTTACACCTGGATTGTTGACAACACCTTTCGCAATCCGAAAACGCGTGGCTGCGGGAAGGGCGACATTCGCTTCATGTTGGAAAGCCGCGATTTGGGCGGCAAATGCGCCGACCTGAACGCATTGTACGTAGGATTGGCTCGCGCCGCCGGGCTTCCGGCTCGGGACGTTTACGGCGTCCGCGTGGCCAAATCGAACTTGGGGTACAAGAGTTTAGGTCCGTCGACGGAAGTTGTAACCAAGGCGCAGCATTGCCGCGCAGAAGTTTATTTGTCGGACCACGGCTGGGTCCCGGTCGATCCGGCAGATGTGCGCAAAGTAGCGTTGGAAGAACCACCCGGAAATCGCCCGCTCGATGACGAAATGGTGAAGCAAGCGCGAACGCGGCTGTTCGGTTCGTGGGAAATGAACTGGATGGCCTACAACTTCGGGCACGATGTAGCGCTGCCCGGATCAACCGGCGCCCCAGTCGGTTTCTTCATGTATCCGCAGGCGGAAACCTCCGAGGGCCGCCTCGATTGCCTCGATGCCGATGGGTTCAAGTACGAAATCAAGTCTACGGAATTCGTATCAGTTGACGGCTGATCTCGCGATTTTGGCGGCACATATGCTCGCCTGTTTTAAGCCCAGTGGTCCTGTGATTAAATCGCGGTTCCGCAACTAAATGCGATTACTGTTTTAGAGAAAAAATTTGGTCGTCCGGCAGGGCGAGGACTTCTTCGCCCGCGGCTCGAAGTTTTTCGTGCGGAAGATTCAGATAGCGCTTAGTAAAGTCGGGGTTGAGGTGGAACACGAACGTTTTGCCAGATTTGCGATCGCGAATCACGGTTTCGACTTCTTGCGGGGTGGCCGGTTCAAGTTTCAAGTTGAGTTTGCCGACGCTGACGCCGGTGGCCGCCTGGACTCCGTCGGCGATGCAGCTGAATTGAACTTCACTGGGCGTTTTATGAACGACGTCCAGCGTAAATGTTCCCCGTGGGAGATTCATTTCCTTGAGGGCGCGCTCGCCCATTCGGTATCCCGCAACGGCGAAAGGGCCAGCCCCACCGTGAACGTAAGCGATTTGGTCCAATGCCGGAGCGGAGTTGAGATTAGACGCCGCAGCGGGCATTTGCGCCTGGAGAACCGGAAGAAAAACCAGCAGCGCTCCTGCTACAAGCGCAAGCATTCTTAAATTTTTCATTGGCCCCACCTTTCGCGACGTAACGCTTGACCATTATAGAGGAACGTCACTACTCTCAACGTCGTGCTACGACGAATTCTTCCGGCAGTCTGCGTTGTTCTCTTCATATTTGGGTTGGTTCCGCTATGGGCGCACGACTTGTACCTCTTGCCGAATTTTTTCTATACGAACAAGGGCTCAACGCTGAAGGTGGCCTTTCACAACGGGGACTCGTTTCCGTCGAGCGAAGTCGCTCCAAACCCCGCGAAATTGCAAGAGGCGCGACTCACGGGGCTTGGTGGGAGTGCGGACGTTCACGACCTGCAGACCATGGGAACGGAAACGGTGGGCACGGTGACGGTTCCCGCAGCGGGCAGTTTACTGCTTTCGGTGCGCTCGGTGCCCAACTTCATTGAACTACCGGCCGACCAATTTCAAAAATATCTGCAGGAAGAGGGTTTGACTGAGGTGCTGCGCTGGCGCGAAGCGCATGGAGAGCAAGGTAAGTCTGGACGGGAACGTTATTCCAAATTTTCGAAGAGCATTTTGCAATCGGAGCGCTCGGATGAGTTTTATCGTCACGCGCTGAATTTTACGATTGAGATTATTCCGTTGGCGGACCCGTACTCGGTCAAGGCGGGAGCGGCTTTGCCTGTGGAAGTTCTATTTCGAGGAGAACCTGCCGCGGACCTGCAATTGGAGGTGGCTTGGGCTGGTCCACACGAAAGCAAAATCACCCCTGTGGGCCGAACCACTGCGGACGGGCGCATTGAGGTTCCGGTGTCCAAAGCGGGGCTCTATCGGCTGCACGCCCTGAAGATGGTGCGCGGCGCAGACCCCAGCGTTGCGGATTGGGAAAGCTATTGGGCTAGTCTGACGTTCGAAGTGCGGTAATGCCTCGGCGCTGAAGAGCTAATGACAGTGTAGGGGACCCTTGCGCGCCTTGAGCGGGTCGGGGTTGCAGGTGCGTGCTACAATCCCTGCTTTGGAGTGACCCGGGGATATGCCTGATTCGGTAGCGGTGATGGGCGAGGCGGTGCTGGAGGTGGTGTCTCCGGACGGGGCGCGCAGGTTTGCGCGCATTACCCAGACGCCTTTTCATATTGGGCGCGGGGCGGAGACTGGCAACCACTTGCAACTGTCTGACCGGCGCATTTCGCGGAGTTGTGCCGCGATTGTGAATGAAGCCAACCACTTTTATCTGGAAGATCGCGGGCAGCGGCGCGGGTTGTTTGTAAACGGCGAAAAGGTGGAAGGCCGCGAACTGCAAAATGGCGATGTAATCACTTTTGGCCTGGAAGATTCCTACGAAATTATTTTCAGAAACCAGACGGGCGGCGGGGATGACGATTCCCTGCCCCACCTGCTGACCCGCATCGAGCACATCACTTCTTCGGAGCAGACCGGTTCGGGCGGGCTGCGCAAATTGAATTTGTTGCTGGAAGCGACCACGCTGCTGCACTCGCAGCTGCCGCTGGATTCGGTGCTGGGCACCATGGTGGATCACGCGGTGTCGGTGACCGACGCGGATCGCGGCTTGCTGCTGGAAGGCAGCAGCCCGACTACTCTGAAAGTACGGCTGGCGCGGCGCAGTGGCGGATTGCGCTTGCCGCCGGAAAGTTTGACGCCCAGCCAAACGGCAATTCAACTGGCGATCAAGCAGCACGCGCCGGTGATCACTGAAGATCTGGCGCAAGCCGATATGGATTTGCAGGCGGCGCAAAGCATCGTGGCGCAGCGGCTGCGCGCGGTGGTGGTGATTCCGCTGTACGCCATGGTGCGCGCCAACACTCAAGAGTCGATGATCAATATCAAGCGCGGCGATTTCCTGGGCGTGCTGTACATGGACTCGCGGCGTCCGGCAGCCTTTTCGAAATTAGACCGGCAAATTCTGGACGCGTTGGCTGCAGACGCGGCCAGCATTCTGGACAATGCGCGGCTGGTGGAGCGCGAACGCGAACGCCAGCGCATGGAGCAGGAAATTAATATCGCGCGCGATATTCAGCAGGCGCTGCTGCCCAAAGATTTTCGCGAGTATTCGCATCTGGCGGTTTCCGGCGTAAATTTTCCATGCTTGTCGGTCGGAGGCGATTATTTCGACGTGTTTCCGCTGGGAGACAATCGCACTGCGTTTCTGTTGGCCGACGTTTCCGGCAAAGGATTGGGCGCCGCGCTGCTCACGACGATGTTGCAAGGGGCGCTGTCGGGAATGACGCTGGGCGCTGATCCGGCGCGAGTGTTGAACCACGTAAACAATTTTTTGTGCGGCCATTCGGAAGTGGGGCGCTACGCGACGATGTTTTTCGCCGTGCTCGATCAGGAAGGAAATCTGGATTACATCAACGCCGGGCATCCTTCGCCGTTTTTGATTCGCCATGGCGTGGCGGAGGATCCGTTCACCGAGGGCTCCTATCCGGTGGGCCTGGTGCCCGATGCGGGCTACGTGACCACGACTGTGAAATTGGAGCCGGGCGATACGCTAATTTTGTTCAGCGACGGCGTAACCGAAGCCATGGATCCGGCGGAAGATTTGTACGGCGTGCCGCGGCTACGCGAAGTTTTGACCGGGCAGTCAGAGTGCGCGTTGGAAAAATTGCAAACGGCAATTCTGGAGTCGGTGGAAAATTTCACCAAGGGCGCGCATCAAACCGACGACGTGACCGTGCTGATCGTGCGATACCGCTCGTCGCCGGCCGTGGCCTTGACGGAAACGGACGTGTCGTCAGGATCGTCGTCCAAATCAGATTCCAGCGTCAAAGTCCCATCCGCAGTGGACATCACCAACCCCGCTTCCGGCAGCGTTGCGGCTATTCCTGCAAGTGGCGCCGCAGCACCATCGGCCGCAGCCGCTGCGGCTGGCGCAAGCAGTCCCGCGTCTCCCAGCAAACCCTACACGCCCAGCGCCGGCGAGACCCTCGGGCCCGGCAGCAATTAAAGTTTTTGCACGCTCACTTGTAATCGTCGTCCGCGATTGAGCGATAGGTTTCGAGTATCGCCTCCGCTAATCGACCCTTCTCAGCTAAAACTTCCAACTTACGATACAAGTCCGTGCGATGGTCTTTGTCTTTCTTCCCTAAGCCAACCACTGAAATCGTTTTGATGTCCTCGAACACCCTGTAGACGACTCGATAAGACCCATAGTGGAAGCTCCGGTACTCCGCGAGCACGCCAGTCAGTCGTTCGGAACAACCGATTGGATCGATATGGATTTTATTTTCGAATTGCTTCTTGAGCGCATTGCGGACGTTCTTCGGGAGATTTTTAGCGTCTTCTAAGGCCAAGCTCGTAAATTTTGAAGAGTACAAGCTAGTCCCTACCCGAAGGCCTCTTCGAAGGAATGCAGCTTACCGTGTCGGGTGTCGTGCTCCAAGGATTTATCCGAAGCGAGAATCTGGTTCAGAAGCTTCTGGTCGTTCATTATTTCCAGGGTTTCCATCAGCGAACTAATGCGTTCCAACATCTCGTCGAAGTATTTTCGGTCCAGCAAAATCTTCTCGTCTTCCTGGTGATGAGCCGAAATTAAGACGGCTTTGTTGCCGCTGGCCAGGCGCAGAGTTGCGCTTTGGTTTTGACGCAGCTGTGAACGATTCACAGTTTTGCGTTTCGGGCGGATCAGGGCTTTGGCGCGCATCATGTGGACCTCTCTGTACAGATGGCAGGTACGTTATGTACATTCTAATTGTATGCGTTTGTCAGAGCTACGGTCAACTCTGACAACGCATTTTTTATGGTTTTTCCAGCGCGGGGCGGTCCCACTTGGCGAGGTTTGCGGCGGCTTCATAAGTGGATTGGCAGAAGTCGAGGATGGCTTGGGCGGGCGACGCGGCGGTGCGAACGTCGTCGTACATCAGAAAATACTCGGATTTTTCTTTGCTGTAGAAAGTCTTCGACGGTTTGACCGGCTGTTCGCCAAATCCTGCGGGTTCCGGCGCGGAGTACGCGTAAAAAGCCGCGTCTTTGATAATTTCGCCGTCGCCAGGCCAGAAGCCGTGGCTGATCACTTCGTGCGAATAAGCTTCACGGGTGACGGGGTCGGCGCCGGGACGTTCGGGCGCTCGGCGTCCGGAGAAACGCGTCACGGCGAGATCGAAGCTGCCCCAGAAAAAATGCACCGGGCTGACTTTTCCAATGAAGCGCGAGCGGAATTCGCGCAGCACGGTATCGACGCTGGACAGCGCCAGAAACAAACGGTGGGCGTATTCGGGATCGTAGGAGGAGTGAGTTTCATCGAGATTGAAACGCACTGGCCGCGGTACTTCGACAGGCATGGTCCAGATTTTTGCGTCGATGCCGAGAGAGTGCAGCGCGGCGGTCAGTTCAAAATAAAATTGCGCGACGGTACAAGGGCGGAGACGGAATGCTGCGCGTTTCGCCTTTGCTGGTAGCGATTTGCAGCGAGTGGGAAATGAAGTCGAAGTCGATCTGCACGGTTCCTTGGGGATATGGCATCGGCGAAGTCGTCAGCCCGCGCGCGGTAACGTACAACGCAATGCCCCAGTAATGATTGATCGGCGGACAAAGCGCGAGGCGAATTTTGCCGACGACTTGCGTCCACATGTGCAGCGTGGCGTAAGTATCTTTCCAGTCGGCGAGCGGAAGAGCGGGCCACAGCGCGGATTCGGGCATGTGCAGGTTGCTCCTTGCGGTTTCGTTACAGTGTCCTGGTGAGAATGAACTTTTCAGTTCAGGAACTCAATGGGCAGAGGGTCAAATCGGCAGTTACCTGCCGACGGGTTCCGTTGCGGAGGAAGGGCTTGTCGGTCATCGCCGCGGGGCGTATTCTTTCCGTGCCAAGCATAGCGGAAAGGTGCCTATGCCCACGTTGACTCCCTCCTGTCTTCCTCGCATTCTGATCCGCCTCTCTAGCCTTCTTCTACTTACTGTCGCCATCCCGGTCCCACGCGCCTGCGCCCAAAAGTTTTTCCTGACGCCGGTGGCGAACCGGCCTTTCAGCGCGGAACTCAACGTTGAGGAAACGGCCCGGCTTCGGGACGGCTTGATAGCGCAGTGGAAGACCACTCGTCAACTTGCCCGCGATATGCGCGGCCGCATCCACAACGAGCTGAGGGCCATGGTGTCGCTCTCCAGTGAGGAGGCGCCGCCACTTCTCTCGATTCATCTTTACGATCCGGAGACGCGTCTCTCCACGGAGATCGATGCTATGAAGCGCACCTTCTGGACCGTGAGGGTGAATCACCCGCCGAATACACAGCCCCCGTCGATCGGTTACTCCGACCCGGACGGCAGTGCGCCTCCCAACGAGTTCACCAAGCAGGAGGACCTGGGAGTTCGCGAAATCGAAGGTTTGCCGGTGCACGGTATTCGCCAGATGCAAACCATGACGGAAAAGGAAGACGGCAAACAGTGGGTAGTCACCGACGAATATTGGTATTCGCAAGATCTGCGCATCAATCTCATGGTCAAGCATACGGATCCACGTTGGGGAACGAGGACATTCACGGTCACTCACGTCGTTCGAAGGGAACCCAATCCAACGCTCTTTGAAATTCCCGAAGGCTACTCCGAAACCGCTCCACCCCAACGCGTGCCTACCTCTCCCATGAGTCTCCTCCACGACACCGAAAAAACGAACTAAGTCCGACCCTCGTAGGCCGCCCAATCCTTCTCCCGCCAAGAAAAAGATTTGCAGAGCCACTGTACTTTTGTTGGACGGATGGGCAGTAGTGAGGCGCGGTGTGAGTGGGCATACTCCAGAACGGTACGGGGGAGCCCTTGCGACGGAATATTATTTGGATGGCCATGGCGGGTTTGGTTTTGGTGGCTGGCTGCGCGACGACGGATGCCAGCAGCGCGAATCGGAATCGGAAACATCCTCCTACTAGCAAAGTGGTGGTGACGGTTTCGCCGACGGCGGCTACGGTGCGCGCGGGGGCCGCGCAGCAATTTTCTGCGAGTGTGACTGGAGCGACGAATACTGCGGTGACCTGGACCGTAAATGGCACGGCGGGCGGAAGTTCCGCGCTGGGCACGATCAATTCGGCTGGGCTTTTTGTGGCGGCGAAAACTTTGCCGAGTGGGAATGCAGTGACGGTCGCGGCGGTGAGCGCGGCGGATTCCACGGAGAAAGCTAGCGCGGCTGTGACGCTGCTGAATCCCACTCCGATTCTGAATAATATTTCGCCGGCGGCGGTGAATGCCGGGAGCTTTACGCTGACGGTCACAGGAAGCAATTTTGTGAGCGGAGCGCAAGTGGCGCTGGGTCATGCGGCGCTGATTACCACCTTTGTTAGCGCGACGGAATTGACTGCAACCACGACGCAAAGCACGGCAGGGACGTATGCCGTCACCGTGATCAATCCGAATCCGGGTGCGAGCACGTCTGCAGCGGTCAATTTGGTGGTGAATGCAGCTTCGAGTGGCGGTGGTGGCGGAACCGGCGGCGGTGGCGGCGGTACGACCACCAGCGCATGCAGCGGAATGAGCGTTGGCGTGGGCGCCAGCTTGAATGGCTTCGTTCCCTTCCCTGCCGACAATTTGTGGAATCAGAATATTGCTGACCGCGCGGTGGATCCGAACTCCGCAGCGATGATTAATTTCATCGGCGGCACCATTGGGATGCACGCGGACTTCGGCTCTGGGCTGTATGCCGGAAGCTCGATCGGGATTCCGTATGCGGTAGTCGGCACCGCGCAGGCGCCAGTCAACGTGACTTTCAACGCGTATGGCGACGAGAGCGATCCGGGTCCCATGCCGATTCCGGCGAACGCCCAAATTGAAGGTGCTCCGAATCCCGGTGATCAGCACGTATTGGTGCTGGATAACGCCAATTGCTGGCTGTACGAATTGTACGGCGCCAGTGTGAACAGCAACGGGTCGTGGAACGCGGCGTCGGCGGCGGTGTGGGATTTGCAGAATTCTAATACGCGGCCGTGGGGCTGGACTTCCGCGGACGCCGCAGGCCTGCCGATTTTTCCGGGGCTAGCGCGTTATGACGAAGTGGCTGCCGGAGAAATCAAACACGCGTTGAGATTCACGCTACAGCACAGCAAAGCGGCCTTTGTCTTGCCGGCCACGCACTGGGCTTCGAATTCTTCCAACGCCGCAGCCGCGCCGATGGGCGCGCGTTTTCGGCTGAAGGCCAGCTTCAACATGTCGGGCTATTCCGCGGCAAACCAAGTGATTTTGAAAGCGCTGCAGCAATACGGAATGATCATGGCGGATAACGGTTCGTCGATGTATTTGAGCGGCGCGCCGGATTCGCGCTGGGACAATGACGATTTGCACGCGTTGGGCGGAGTGAAAGCGTCGGATTTCGAAGTGGTGGCGCTGGGCACGGTCTACACACAAGCGAATCTGCCGCAGGGGCAGTCTCCGCTAATCACGAATTTTTCAGCGAGCCCCGCGGGAGCAGTGCATGCGGGCACGGCGGTGACCTTGAGTTGGACGGCCAGTGGGGCGTCGTACTTTGTGGTGTCGCCCGCGGTCGGAGCGGTTCGCGGGACTAGCGCGAACGTGACTCCGAGCGCGACCACCGCGTACACGATCTACGCGGCCAATGAATTTGGGCAAACCACAAAAACGGTTACGGTGACGGTGCAATAGAAACGTTCATCGCGCCACGGAAAAGTTTGGGGAAGGTGGGGAAAATACGAAGGGGGGAGCCGTTAGGCTCCCCCTTTGTTTTGCTGAGTCGTCACGAGAAGTGCGCTGTGAAGCGTAACAGGTCGAAGGCGACAGCGCGCCGCTGGAGCGGCGTGTTCAGCTCGTGCGGTGATCTGTTTCCGGCGGAGTCATGTGCTCCTCCAGACTCGTCTCATGCACAGGAGTGTTGTACGCGCAGCGAAAAAATCGTGCAAGCGAAGAGATTGGAAAACTCAAAGGAAAATCACAGGATTTTCCACGGGTTTTGCACCGCTGCAATTTGAAATGAATTTTTACGAAGGACTACTTGATGATCAGGTTTTCGCGAAGCTGATCGCGGCTCACGAAAGACTTAATGGTGCGGAACTGGCTGAAGGCCGTCTGGATTTCGCGGTTCTGAAAAACCTTCTGCGCCGGGAAAATCGGCGTGGCCGGAATGACTTGCAGCGTGTTGGAATCGGCAACCCGGTAGCGCTGAAACCCTTCAGGCTTTTTGCTGTGAAACATACAGAAGACAATGCCCGCGGGCCGCAGTAAGTTGGTGATCGAGTCGATCATCAAGGTGGTCATGCTGGGGTCCAAATAATCGAGCAAATCCCAGAGCAGAACCGCGTCGAAGGACGAAACCGGATAACGCAAATTATTTTCGAGGAAACGGGCCGCGCGCGCCGCGGGCTTAAGCTCGGCGTAATCCGCCGAGGTGGCTTTGCCCAACAGGTCGCCGCTATTGAGGACCTGCAGCCGGCGATCATCTTCCTCAAGGAACGATTTCCAGCCGCGCAAAATGTCTTCGGACGACACGCGGAAGCCGCGCTCGATGAAGAAATTCAGCGTGGTTTGCCAGGCCGGTCCAAGATCCAATAAAGTGCCGTGACCCAGCCCGTCGAGATTCCACAAAAATTCTTTGAGACCGTTCGAAACGCGAGTAGCGACATGCTGTTCAGGCGCACGGGAAGCACCTGTTCCGGCTACAGCGACAGCGGCGGGGGCTTTTGAACCTGAATTCACCGGGCGATCGTTACGATCGTTGCGGGAAGAACCGTTGCCACCACCGATGCCGAATTTGTTGAGAATGGTCATTATTTAGTCGAGTTAGTCGGCAGCAGGCTCGCTAGCCGCCGGGGGCAAAACTTCGATGTTGGCTGGCGGCGGAACGGCCGCTGCAGCGGCTGCAGGCCGCACTTCAGCAGCCTTAGGAGCTGCTGCAAGTTTGCCGGCTTCCACTTTACCGCGAAGCAAGGCGCCCTCTTCGATGGCCAGGCGTTCCGTGACCACTTCGCCGACCACCTGAGAGCTGGACATCAACTGCACCTTGTCCCGCCCAGAAACTTTGCCATCGATACGGCCGCGGACAACCACTTCCTTGGCCACCACGTCGGCCTTGACCGTCCCGTTAGGGCCAATGGTCAAGTTGCCGTTGGTCAAAGTGAGCTGGCCGTCAACCAAACCATCGACGTACAGGTCTTCGCTGCCGTGCACTTCGCCCTTGATCTTGATTCCCTGGCCGATGACCGCTCCGCTGCGGGGAGCGGAAAACGAAGGAGCAGACTGAGCCGCCGGGGCAGCCGTGGGGGCAACAGGGACTGGAGCCGGTGCGGGCGTATGGGCAACCACGACGTGGGGAGGATTCGCCGGGGCGGAGCCGAAGGCCGGAGGATTAGCAGGGGTGGAGGTCAGTTTTTCCGGAGTACCCTGCGGCTTGACATCATCTTTTTTCCACATGAAAACACCTCTGGCGTCAGATTGAGTCGAGATCGCAGAAGCGGGACCGGGCAGGCCACGACCTCACATGAATAATGAAGATAGTATACGACTTAAGCGGTGTAAACAAAAATGGAAGGTTGGGAAAGGTTTGTTTCGGGATAGGTCATAACCAATACGGGCATGCGTGGGAGGGCGGCTTGGTTGGACCCGCTGGAGCCGGCCGGCTTGTGGCTAGGTTCGTTACGTAACTCCCAGGTAGCGACCACCATGCCGGCCAGTTCGCGTACGAAGGCCTTCAGGGATTTGCGGTGCTCCCACCAGTGGTCGGGGTCGAAGTCGCCGTCGCGGGCGCTGGCCATGCGTACCGTGACTTCGCGCGGGAAAACACGCTGGAAGATGTAGCGGGCCCGGCGGGTGTGGTAGTTGGAAGTGACTACGATGACGCTGTGCCAGTGTTTTTGGGCCACGAGCGGGGCAAGCGCTTCGGCTTCTTCCTTGGTGTTGTCGGCGTCGTGAGGAAAGCGCAGGATGCGGTCCTGCGGTACGCCCCGTTCGATGAGGTCGTGCTCCATCAGTTCGGCGATGCCGGCGCTGGGGCGGAGGCGACGACCGCTGGCGACGATTCCCGGCGCCAGATGCTGACGGAACAGTTCGGAGGCGCGAGTGGCGCGGTCGGCGAAAAAGTTGTCATCGCTGAGGAGGATGATCGCGTCGGATGGCTGCAAGGGGTCTTCGACGATCCAGGAAGAAGCAGTGAGGCGCAGGAGCGGGGCCCGGGCCACGTACAGCGCAGCGAGTAACAGCACGAGAACGAGCAGGCTGACCAGACTGCCGATAACGCCGCCCGATTGGGAATCCCAGCGCGGGCGAGTGCGCCGGAGATGAGACTTGCG
This sequence comes from uncultured Acidobacteriota bacterium, assembly GCA_963846145.1. Taxonomy (GTDB): domain Bacteria; phylum Acidobacteriota; class Terriglobia; order Acidiferrales; family UBA7541; genus Acidiferrum. The sequence continues at coordinate 104,850 of CAWJUV010000001.1, forward strand.
ATGTGCGCCGTCTGCGGTCAGGCGGCGAGCCCGGGTCATGTATTAGGGTCCAACTGGCGCAGCCGCTCGGCGGCTTTTTCGGGCAGGACCGAATTGAAATACACTTCCTTGATGCTGTAGGACTTGCTGCGCTTTTCGACGATGGGCAAAATTTCAATGTGCCAGTGGAAGTCCTCCGCCAGGGTCTTCCAGTAGCCGGCCAGTTCGCCTTTTTTGTTGCGAGTGTTGGGAGCGGTGTGGACCACCAAATGGAAGGACGGGGTGAGTTTTTCGATGCGGCGTAAGACCCGGCCTAGTAGCGCGGCAAAATTGCGGGGATTGGATTTGGCGTCGGGTTGCTCGAAAAGATGATTGTGTTTGCGATGGAGTAGCCAGACCTCGTAGGGCACGCGCGAGGCGTAGGGGCAGAGCGCGTAGTAGTCGCCCTGAACGTCCACGATGCGGCTGCCCTGCTTTTCTTCCTGGCGTACCATGTCGCAGAAAATGCAGCGCTCGCGTTCCTTGTACCATTCATGCGCGGCATTCAGCTCGTACTTGACGCGGCGCGGAACGAAAATAGTGGCAGTAATCTGCGAGTGCGCGTGGGACCACTCTTCGCCGGCTTCGGCGCCCTGATTTTTGAAGACGCTGATGTACTTGAAGCGTACGTCCTTCTTTAAGTCGGCGATTCGTGAAGCCCACACCGTGAGGACCCGCTCGATCTCTTCGTCGGAGAATTGGGATAGTCGGCGATCATGGGCAGGCGTTTCGACGACCACTTCGTGCGCGCCAGTGGGGCCCATCTTGTCGTACATTCCCTCCGCGGAGCGCCCGGCTTGCCCCTCGATTTTGTAAAGCGGATCGGGATGCGGGATGACTCGGACTTGCGCGGAGCCCTCGGCAGGCGCTACCAGGATAGATTTGATGGTGGCGTCGGGCCGGTCGAGCTTGTCGAAGGGACAGGGCCGCGGGGAGTCGTCGGGCGTTTCTTTTTGGCCTTGGACGACCCAACTTTGCGTGATGGGATCTCTTCTGATTTCCATGCGGTTTTTTAGTTGGCGCTCGTTTCGATTTTTATTTTGGCGAAAGAATTGAGTTTGTTATGACGCAGAATATTTTGCGAAAAATTGGTGGCGCTAAATTTTTGTTTAAGTACGAATGATTGCGCGAAGCTGCGCGTAGTTTGTTTTGGGCTTGGAGAATTGTCAAGAGAAGTGCGTAGATAGTTGCGGGTTGATGCAGCGTGACGATGTGACGTGACGATGCAGCGTGACGATGTGGCCCGTAGATTTAGCGGTGACCAAATGAGCGCGATCGAGATGGATGCGCAGTTTATGAACGAGGCTCTCGCGGAAGCGCGCGAAGCCGCCGCCGGCGGCGAAGTGCCGATCGGGGCGGTGCTGGTATATGAGGGGCGCGTACTAGCGCGCGGCGGAAATCGCACCATCCGCGACTGCGATCCGACCGCCCACGCGGAAATGGTAGTACTGCGGGAAGCAGCGCGAATCTTAGGCAATTACCGCCTGGCAGGCACAACCATGTACGTCACCATCGAACCCTGCAGCATGTGCGCAGGAGCCATGATTCAGGCGCGCGTGCCGCGTCTGGTATATGGCGCAGCAGAACCGCGCGGTGGCGCAGTCGTCTCCTGTTTCGCGGTCCTCTCCCATCCCGAAGTGAACCATCGGGTTGAAGTCACCGCAGGCGTGCTGGCGGAAGAGAGCGCCGCAGTGATGCGCGATTTTTTCGCCGCGCGACGTTGACGGGCAGACAAAAATCTATCCGCGCAGGTGCAACAGATGCGCCTGAAAGACCAGAACGAGAAGACCGACCGCACACACCACAGTAGTCAGCATTGCCAGACGGCGGGAAAGACCGGGGTTTTTAGCATTGCGATGAATAATCGGCAGGTTCACTAAAGCGCTGGCAACCGACGCCAACACCACGCCGTCGGCGGCCAGCGCGGCACGCACCTGCCCATGTCCGACGAGGTTGGCGGCGGCTGCGGAAGTACTGGCGCTGCTCACCAGTCCTCCCAACACACTAATCGCCAAAAAGCCCAGCTTTCCTAAGTAGCGTTCGCCCAGGGTCGAAATAACCTGGATGGCAAGGAAAAGCGCGGCGACACTCAAAACTCGCTTCAAGGAAACGGGAGACTCCAGGCGAATTGGGCTGGCAGTATCGTTGACACCTCTTCGAACTCGAAACACAAAGATCAGCGCCACCAGGGTCATGGCCAACATGGGGCCGGCAGCGCTAGCAACCGCCGACGGTGAGAACAGGGCAAGAATCATTAAATTCCGCCCAAACATGGCCACCAGTGTGAGCAGCAGCGCGGCAACCGCCAATCCCGGAGAAGTACCGTCGGCGCTTACTGGCCGGGCCAATTCCAGAGCGGCAGCACTGCTATTCACAAACCCGCCAAGAAATCCGCTGACGTACAAACCGCGCGTCCCGTAGATTTTCAGCAGGACATAGTTCACGAATCCAATCCCGGCGATAACAATGACCGTGAGCCAGGCTTGCCGCGGATTGATCAAATCCCATCGATCCACGAACCGGTTGGGCAGCACCGGATAGATCACCAGACCCAACAGCCCCAGGAGAACCGCGCTACGGATTTCCGCCGGTTGCAGTCCTCCGGCGAAGCGATGGAGTTCCACCTTCCAAGCCAGCAGCATAGTGGTGAGGATCGCCGCAGCGACTGGGGTGAACAGATGCCCTTGCCCAACCATCGCGCCCAGCGCATAAATCAGCAGCAAGGCGACGGAAGTAGTCGTCTCCAGCGACTTATCGACAGAGAAACTACGAGCGTTGGCAAAAATAACGATGAGCAGAACGCCGACGATGGCCGCGACGGCCAGCGCCGCGGAAAATAAAGCCGCTATGGTGCCCAGCAGGGCCGTAAGCGCAAAAGTGCGCGCTCCGAGATCCTTGTTCGACCACTCTCGTTCGATTCCGACCAGCAGGCCGATACCCAGAGATGTGGCGATTTTTGCCGCGACCTCGTCGGGAGGAAAACGCGTAACGAAGAATGCAACGTCCAAGGAAAAAGTATATCGCAGCCAGGCCGGCAGGGCGGCACGAGTGCTGTCAGCGGCGCAACAGTTGCTGCATTACTCCGTCACTGAACTTCGCTATGCACCGGTCCAAAGTTCAATTCTTTCAACCCGCCTTCAATTTTGGCGCGATCGCCAACCGCAACCACCACCATGGCGTCGGTGTGCACATGTTCCTTCGCCACCCGGAGCGAATCCGCCGCCGTCACCTTTTCAATCTGGGCCGGTAAGTCCCGGTAATATTCCGGCGCCAAACCAAATACGAATTGCTCTCCGATCGTCGCCGCGGTTGCCGCATCCGTCTCGAAAAACCCCACCAGTGTTTTGCTGAAAGAATCTTTCGCTTTTTTCAACTCTTCTGGTTGTAGCTCATTCTCGCGGATGCCGCGAAGTTCCTTGATCAGTTCTTGCGTTGCCGGGCCCGTCACATCGGTGCGCACCGCGGCGGTCGCGAAAAACGGGCCAACGGCGCGGTGATAGTAGAACCAGGATCCGGCTCCGTAGGTGTATCCATGCTCCTCGCGTAGATTCATATTGATCCGACTGGTAAACAGTCCGCCCAACGCGGCATTCATGACCTCCATCGGGACGTAATCCGAGTCATTGCGGCGTGCTCCAAGTCCCGCAACCAGCAGCAACGTCTGCGGTGCACCGGGCTTGTCTACAATGACTACGGATTTCGCCGGCGATGCGGGCGTCTTGGGCGGTTCGACACTCGTGCTAGTTCCTGCCCAAGTGCCTAAATACTTGGTCGCCAGATCAGTCGCTTCTTTCAGCGTAATGTCGCCAGAAATTGCCAGAACGGCGCTCGATGGAACGTACTCTTTCTTCCAAAACGCAGTCAAATCCTCGCGGCGTATCTGTTTGTTACTCGCCTCGGTTCCAAGAAGCGAGTATCCGTAGGGACTATCCGGAAATAATTCGTGGCTGGCCACGCGATACGCCAGGGCATTCGGATCGTCATTCTCTTGAAGAACGGCCGTCAGCCGTTGGCTACGAATCCGCTCAACTTCTTTCGCTTCAAATGCCGGATGCAATGCGGCGTCCGACAACAAATCCAAACCCGCCCCGGCATTCCAGCTCAGCGCCGAAAGCGTCAACAACACGCTGCTGTACCCGGGTTCAGCGGTGATCGTCGCGCCGATCTGATCGGTTTCTTCCGCAAACTTCAGCGTCGGCCGCGTGGTCGTTCCTTCCGTAAGCATGCTAGCGGTGAACCCAGAGAGGCCGGGCTTGTCTACAGGATTCAGTTCGCTCCCGCTTAGCGTGTATAGCGTTGCGGCGATCAGTGGCAAATTGTGCCGCTGCACCAGATAAACGGTAAGCCCATTGGATAACTGAGCTTTCTCCGGTACGGGCAAGCTGAACTTGGGCTCCGGTCCCGCCTTGGGGGCGCTGGCACGCCACGGCTCATCGGCCATTGCAACTTGTGTCGGTCCAGCCTCTTTGGTCTGGCGTTGGTTTTCCTCCGCGGTTGTCTTGGGCACGTCATCGACAACTTTCTTGCCTGGAACGCCGTAAACGACCGCGCGAGCATTCTTCTGGAAAATGGTCTTGGCCACATCCCGGATTTCCGCCGCAGTTATCGAATCATAGCGTGCGATATCCTTTGAGAAGTACGCGGGATCATTCAGATAGTGATTGTAATAATTCAAACGATTGGCGACCCCATTGGTACGTTCCAGTCCCCGCACCAGCGCCGTCTCGGTCACATTTCTGGCGCGTTCCACCTCGGCGGCCGACGGTCCGGCCGTTTGCAACTTACTGATTTCCGCATCGATAGCCTGCTCTAAATCTTCCAGTTTCACTCCGGGCTTGGCTGTCACCGTCAGTTCGAAAATGGAGCCGAGGCGCGTCTCCGAAATAGAGCTGGCAACATCCTGAGCGATCTGCTTCTCGTAAACGAGGCTGGTGTACAGGCGGCTAGTCTTCCCGCCTGCAAGAATTTGAGAAAATAAACCGCATTGGGCGTCGCCCTTTTCGAAAACGGGTGGCGTAATCCAACCCATATAAATACGCGGCAATTCCACCTGGTCGGCCACCACCGCGCGGCGCTCCGCCAAGATCGGCGGTGTTTTCACCTCCACTTTAGGAACTTCCGGACCCTTAGGAATCGTGCCAAAGTATTTTTCTACTAGCGCTTTGACCGCCGCTTTATCCACGTCCCCCACGATCGCGATGGTGGCATTGTTCGGCGTGTAGTATTGGCGGAAGAACTGCCGCACGTCCTCCAGCTTCGCAGCCTCCACGTCGGCGTGTGACCCTATGATGTAGGGATAATACGGGTGTTTTTCCGGAAAGAGTTGATGAACCAACCCCTCGTCCACCAGCCCGTACGGCTGATTTTCAACCGATTGCCTGCGCTCGTTCCTCACTACATCGCGTTGGTTGGCCAGCTTGTCGATATCCAGCAATCCGACCAAATAGCCCATGCGATCGCTCTCCAACCAAAGCGCCAACTCCAGCTCGTTCGAAGGTACGGTTTCGTAATAATTAGTTCGATCGAAGTCTGTCGTTCCGTTAATGTTGGTCGCCCCTCCACCTTCGAGATAGGAGAAGTGCGCCTTCGGCCCGACATGCTGCGAGCCTTCAAACATCATGTGCTCGAATAAGTGTGCGAACCCCGTGCGCCCGGCCCGCTCATTGGCAGCACCAACGTGGTACCAGATATTCACCGATACCAGCGGCAGCGAATGATCCTCAGAGAGAATCACTTCCAAACCGTTCTTCAATTTATATTTCTCAAAAGGAATGGTTGGCAGCTTGTGGTTCGAATTCTGTGCCAACGTCGGAGAAGTCGCGGCGACGATCAGCGCGACGAATACGAAAACCGCTCCCGCTAATCCGCTTCTGCTGTATCTCACCATTGCCGTCTATCTCCATTCTAGTTAATTAGCCAGACCATACTAACCAACAAACTTCAATTCACTAATTGAAAAGATTGAAATGACCGGATAGAGAGGGAGAGAGGCAGAGAAAGAAAACTTCCAGTTTCAACTACAGAGAGGTCAGGCGCAGCCCTACAGCATTGCCGGAGATTCGCGCCGTCTGTTACGATGAAGGTCTTCCGCCGCGGAGAGGTGTCTGAGCGGTTGAAAGAGCTCGCCTCGAAAGCGAGTGTAGGAGAAATCCTACCGTGGGTTCGAATCCCACCCTCTCCGCCACTTCTCTTGCCGTTTCCCAAGCACGGGGGCCTGGTCGCTTGCTCAACAGCATTGCCGCCGCAGTGCACTCCGCGGATCCGGACTTGCCGCTCGACCAGGTTCGCACCATAGACCAACTGGTAGACCAATCCCTGGCGGGCGATCGCTTTGTGACGGGACTGTTTGGCGCATTTTCCGCGGTCGCTCTCGCACTAGCGGCGATCGGGATTTACGCCGTGATGTCCTTCGTGGTGGCGCAAAAAACCCAATAAATTGGCATTCGCATGGCTCTCGGCGCCGACCCGTTGCGGGTGTTGAGGATGATATTAGGCGAAGGCCTGCTCTTAGCTGTGGCTGGATCCGTCCTGGGTTTTGGCGGAACTTACCTCATCGGACGTGCAATGCAATCTCTGCTGTATCAGGTGAGCACCATCGACCCGCTGGCCATCAGCAGCGTCGTGGCGGTTCTGATGTTGTTCGCGATTTTTGCGTGTTACTTGCCGGCCAGGCGTGCCACCCAAATCGATCCGATGCGAGCGTTACGTCAAGAATGATGATCGACGCTAACTGATTTCGACTGACGGATACTCCTCGACATATTCCTCGCCGTTGCTTCCGAAGTAAGCGACCGTGCGCACGGCGAAATCCACGTCGTAACGCACCACTCCGGCGCGCCAGGACGCACTCAGAAATTCCGGGAAGGTACTGTTGCCTGCCTGATCGATGCGCAACGCGACGATCAGCGCTTCGCGATTGAACACCGGCACATCCGCCATACCGGAAACCAACGGAGTGCCCTGAATCACAACTGGGCCATCGCTGGTCAGGAAAAGGCTTTGACACGCGGGGAGCGTCCAAACGTTGCGAGTCACTCCGGCGCGCCGCAGCGTCTCCGCCAGATACGGAAAGCCTCCCACCTTGGTCTATTCGCAACCGCTTGCTTCATCGCGGCTTCCAACGTTTCAGTCGCTTTGCTCATTTACCCACCATTACTGAACGCCCGATCGCTTCTTTTCCGGCTTCTGCATCTGCAACCCAGCCTTGGCCAGCATCGGCGCAATCTCCGGATTGGACATGAACAATTTCCAGATCAACCCAGTCCGGTAGTTCTCCACCATTACCGTAATCGGCGCTTGGTTCAGCCCCATGTAAATTGGCGAGACCCAGTGCTCTTTTTCGTCGAACGCATCGCGCGGCCCATAAATTCCCCAGAGCCAACTGCCATCCTCACGATAAAAATGCTTCAGCGCGGCCATCGAGGCTTCCGGAGTATATGGGAACGAAGCCAGCGCTCCAGTTGGCGTCATGATCCCGTGATCGTCCTCGGCATTCGGCGCGCTGGGATTGTAGCCATCGGGACCATCGCTGGCGGTCAGGCCCCAGGACTCGGCCGAGTAACCCTCAAAATGTTTGGGATTGGCGATGCAATAAGCGCGATTGATCCTGGCGATGTTGCGGTTGTTCTCGAAGTAATTTGTGAAGCGGTCGGTAGCCGCGTGCGGATCGAATCCCATGTACGAATATTGCGTAAAAAACAGCGGCCCCCCGGTTCCCCACCCCACATCCAGCTTGATCCCGAAATACGTTTTTTCGTTGGCGTAGCGCGGTCCCGGTCGCGGATCATCCGTCTTTGAACCGATCGCAGCGTGCTTTTGATTCGCCCAACCGGTGTAGTACAACCCGGGTGCAATGGCGTGCGTCGGCGAAGCCATCGCCAACAGATACACAATCATCACTTCATCGAAGCCCGTCAAACGGTTGCTGATGTGCCAGGCGAAATCCGGCGACCAATGCCAATACAGCGCCGTTTTATCCAGACTATTGGCGTACCAATCCCATTCAACTTCTTCCCATAACTTGGTGATACGCGAGTAAAGTTGCGCTTCCTTCGATTCCATTTCACGATCACCGACGCCGGATTGTGCCCGCGCATCGTGAATTCCAGGCTTCCCAAAATACTGCCGCGCCGCCAACAAACCTTCCATCAGGAAGCCGGTCTCGACCAAATCTCCCCCGTCATCGACCATGTCGAACACCGGCAGAGTCTGGCCGCTGTGACCATCCATAAAGTGCGACCAAACTCCGTGATATCGCGGCGCTTTCTCCAGAAAGCTCACGATCTTCTGCAACCGCTCCAGCCCTTGATCCCGCGAAATAAATCCACGTTCGACGCCGACGATCAACGCCATAATTCCAAATCCGCTGGCTCCGGTAGCCACAATGCGATCGTCACCCGGAATGTTTTCCAATGCAGTACCGGAATCCGGATGCGCGCCCTCCCAGTAGTAGCGAAACGTTTCTTCCTGCAGCATGCTCAATAATTCTTCGTCAGTAAAAAGTTGGTCTGCCGCGCGCGTGGCGGCGCTGACTACTTCCGAGGGAACGGACTCGCGATAATGGATGTTTGAGGACGTCACTCGGTAGAAGTACTTGTTCCCGCCCAGCCCAACAAAATCCGTATAGCGGGTGATGCCCCGCTCTTGCATCCCAATCGGCTGAAATTTCTGACCATCCTCCGAACGATAAATAATGTAGCGCTCCAACCCGGCGCCTGTTCCGCCGCCTGCAGAAGATCCGGCAACGCTGGGCTGATCTGTGTCCCTGGAGGCGGAAGCAGGCACCTGCCAATGCAAATCAATATGCCGTTCGTAGCCCTTGGCCGAAAGATCGCTCGGCGTCGGCAGATTCGAGCCCACCGGCGCTGACCCGCCAGCCTTGTCTTCCGTCGCTGCAATCGGAGCTAGTCGTGCCGGCCTCCGCCGAATCGATGCGAATTTCATCAATCACCAAACTATGTTTCGCACCATCCGTCCGCACCCTGCGAAAACACGATCAACCGCAGATTTTGCGCAGAGAACGGGTGAATGGAAGCAGTCGTAAATCGCGACAGCGGTATCTTTATCTGCACCCACTGGCCCGCGGGCAATTCCTCGACGAATTCACCCAAGTGCAGCGGCGCAGAGAAATTTCTCGCTACATCTTCGAGCCGCACCAAAGGCAGATCGCCCGCAGCGATGCCTTGCTGCGAGTAGCACCACAAATAAAGCGTATCCCCGTCGAATCGAATTTCCCGGTTGCGAAAGTTGACCACCTGAATCGCCGCATCCCATCCGCCATTCGGGGCCGACAACCAATTCAATTCCAACGCGTTCGGGGGAGTAACAAAAATTTTGGCGCTTACCGGCAGATGCCCGTGAACCAGTTCCAGCGTGCTGGGTGCGGAGGCTTTTCCGGAACTGTAGAAATAAGCGTCCGGCATCGCACTGTTATCAAAAAATGAGTGCTGATAGTACCGTGTGTCCCCAAGCAACGTGGGAGCGCCGCCGCACAAGCAGCCAGCTAAAAGCCCCATCGAAATAACAGTTCGCAATCTCAAGGATCGCCATTCCGCAAAGTCGCTCGGTCGTCGCAAGAAAACACCATCCTTAAATCCGTCAGCCCACGAGTGCTTCGCTTGCTGCGCAAAATTCAGAGCGTCGAACTCAGACCTTCAGCCGAAATCACAGTCGAAACATCAGTATTTTCCATTATTGACGCCTAAAAATTCGATACCTATACTCGCAACCACTAGAAGTGAAGCAGTTTACACGTCGAGGGCGCGGTAAAACTACATAGGAGTGCCCATGTCCTTCGGCAAATCACTGTTTCGGTTGGTGTTCTCTCTCCTCTGTTTTTCCCTCATCTCCTCAGTCTCTCACGCCCAATTTCGCGGCTCCCTTCGCGGCACGGTCGTCGATGCCCAGGGCAACGCGGTCTCTGGCGCCACCGTCACGCTGACCAACAAAGACACGGGCGCAGTCCTCACTTCCACCAGCAACGACAACGGCATCTACCAATTCAACGCGCTGGCGGCTGCAAATTACTCGCTAGCCGCCGAGCACGCTGGCTTCAAGAAAAAGGTTCTCGATAAGGTCGTGATCATCCCCGACCAGCCTAACTCTCTGGACCTCCCGCTAGAGGTCGGCGAGGTTCAAGAGTCGGTTACCGTCTCCGGCACGACGGAAGCGCTCGACACCGAAACCGCCAACATCAGCGGCACCGTCACCAGCAAGCAGATCCAGGAGTTGCCCTCATTTGGCCGTGACGTTCTCAAGCTGGCCCAACTAGCCCCTGGTTCGTTCGCCGACGGCTCTCAGGGCAGCGGCAACGACAACTACAACCTTCCCGGCACGCAAACTGGCGGCGGCCAATCCGGCGGCGCCGACGGTATCTTCAAAACTGAAAATGGCGCACAGATCATCGCCAACGGCCAGCAAAGCGAAAACAACGGCATCTCCATCGATGGCATCAGCAGCACCAGCGCCGTCTGGGGCGGCGCCACCGTCATCACTCCTTCCGAAGATTCCGTCGACAGCGTGAAAATCACCACCAACAGCTATGACGCGGAAGATGGCCGCTTTAGCGGCGCGCAGATCCAGATCACTTCGAAGGCCGGCAGCAACGACATTCACGGAAGCCTCTTCGTCACCACCCATCAACCGAATCTCAACGCCTACCAGCCCTTTAACGGCGACGGCCTGGGGGTGACCCGCGACGACAACAAGTTCGAACAATTCGGCGGCAGCGTTGGCGGGCCCATCTGGAAAAATAAAATCTTTGCGTTCTTCAACTATGAGACGGTTCGCGAGCCGGTTTCCAACGTCACCGGCAATAGCTGGTATGAGACCCCGGCCTTCGCCGCCCTTGCCCCGGCCGGCAGCATCGCGTCGCAATATCTGAATTTCCCCGGCAACGGCGTGGTGGGCACCATCAACCCCAATGTCACCTGCGCAGATGCCGGCCTTATCGAAGGTACGAATTGCCGCACGATTCCTGGCCAGGGCCTGAACGTAGGCTCGCCCATCACCACCGGACTCGGCACCCAGGACCTCAGCTATCAGAGCGAGGCCAATCCGGGAGTCGGCGGCGGCCTGTCGAATGTCGCGGACATCGCCAACTACAACACCGTCAACCCCACGAAATTCAACGCCGCTCAGTACAACGGCCGCTTGGACGTCCTGCCCACCGCCAAGGACCGCATCGACTTCGCCATCTATTACGTTCCGCTCTCGACTGACAAGCTCAACGGCAACCGTGGTTACGACGTGTTTCACCACGAGCAAATCAACGAAATCATGTCCGGCATCTGGGACCACACCTTCTCCACCAATCTACTCAACGAAGTTCGACTGAATGCCGCCGGTTGGCGCTGGAATGAAATCAATTCCAACCCGCAGGCTCCCGTCGGTTTCCCTCAAGACAATCTTGACAAGACCGGCAGCATCACCCTGAATCAATTTGGTCCCAGCGTTGGCAGCATTCTCGACCAGTGGACCTACGGCGCCAAAGACGTCGCCACCTGGGTTCACGGGAAACAGACCATCAAATTCGGCGCGGACGTTACCCGCCTGCAGTACCTGCAGGATTGCCCCGGCTGCGGGGTTCCGGAGTACTTCTTCTTCAACATCTGGGATTTCCTGAACGATGCCCCGCAAAAGGAGCAGGGCAACTTCAATCCCAACACTGGCACTCCCACCACCATTCGCCAGGATGATCGCGAAAACATTCTGGGTTTCTTCGTCCAAGACGACTACAAGATTCGTCAGAACCTGACCATCAACATCGGCCTGCGCTGGTCCTACTTCGGCCCGCTGTACGACAAGAACAACAACATGTTCCAAGCGGTCCCCGGCGCCGGTTCGGATTATCTAACTGGCTTGGTGATTCGCAAGCACAACTCTTGGGACGCCCAGAAAGATAACCTCGGCCCGCAGATCGGCTTTGCCTGGACTCCTGGGATGTTCCACTCCAAGTTGGTGGTGCGCGGCGGTTATGGCTTGAACTACAACGGCGAACAGTTGGCCATCTCCACCAACATCGTCAACAACCCGGGTCTGGCGATCTCTCCGTCTTTCATCATTCCCAATCCGACGGCGCCCAATCCGGGCATCGTTTACGCCCTGTCTTCCGGAGTTCGTGACCTCAACGGTTTTCCATCGAACCCCAACGCTGTTGCGACTTTCGGCTCGAACGGACTGCCCACCACCGGCCAAGTGAACGTTCAAGTTTTCCCCGGCACCTTGCCAACTACTCGCACGCATCATTACTCAACCGACCTGCAGTACGACCTCGGCCACTCCTTGATCGCCTCGCTGGGATATCAAGGCAGCATTTCGCGGGACACGTTCTTCCATGAAAATCCGCTGGCCGTTCCTGCCGCTTCGGGTTTCGACTTGAATCCGCAAATCGGTGGGGGCGACTACTGGAGCAACAAGGGCTACGGCAACTACAACGCCATGCTGGCGGAATTGAAGCAGACCTTCCATTATCACTTCACGGCCGACGCGCAATTCACCTGGTCCAAGTGCATGGACACCAGTTCTGCACCGTACTCTGAGCAACCTTATCCGTTCGATCCCCAATTGGACTACGGCCGCTGCGACTACAACGTCGGAAAAGCTTTCAAGATCTTCGGTGTGTGGCAGCCGGTGTTCTTCCACGGCGATCATGCCTGGCTCGAAAAAATCGCCGGCGGTTGGACGCTCAGCGGCATCTTCAACGTCCACTCGGGCTTCCCCTGGACTCCGATGGTCAACGTGGACGGTGGAAACACCTATTGCACTCAGTGCGGCTACGGCTCGCTGTTCCCAGATGCTTATTTGGGCGGCGCCGGTCACAGCACCAGCAACAGCGCGTTCGAAACTGTTGCTGGCTCCAACTTCCCCAACGGTGGCACCGCGTATTTTGCCCCGACCCTCTATCCAGCTTCGCTCGGTACCACACTGCCTCCGGCACCGGCAGTCCGGCGTAATTCCTTGAACCTGCCCGGCTACAAAGGCGTGGACATGAGCCTGGCCAAAGGTTTCGGTCTGCCCAAAGCGCGAGTGCTGGGCGAGAATGCTCGCATTGAACTGCGCATCGACACCTACAACCTGTTCAACAATTTGAATCTGAACCCCAATCAAATCGTGAACAACATCGGTGCAGGCAACTTCGGCACAATCACCGGCGGGCTCTCCGGGCGGGTCATCACTCTCGGAGGCCGCTTCAGCTTTTAGCCAACAGCAAAACCAACACGAGCAGAGGAGCGGCCAGAGTTAAAAACTCTGGCCGTTTTTTTGTGCAGACGTGCGCCAGCACAACGGCGTCAACGCTTGGGACGGAGGTGTCGCCATTAGTAACCGTTTCAGGCCAGTAAAAAAATGTTTCGTAAGGTAACGTCTTGCTAACATTATCTATTTCTAAGGCAACGTTCTCAAGAAACCAACGCATCTGTGGTGAGCAGAACGGCGCTCGTAAATTTGCCCCGCGCTCTTACGTTTGAGATCGCGTGTCGGCGGCGCCGGGTTGCTTCGACAAGAAGTCGACTTTTGCGGAGGCGTGATGAAGAGAACGGCCGTGGTGTTTTTATTGGGAGTGATTGCGGTGCTCGCGACGACAGCGCATGCGCAGGAATATTCGCGAATCGATCTGTTCGCGGGATATTCCTACGTGCGTGCGAATCCGGGAGGCCAGACACTTCCAAGTTTCAACATGAACGGTGGCGAAGCCACCTTGGCCTATAACGCGAATTCGTGGCTGAGTGGCGTGGCGGATTTCGCAGGTTACAAGACGGGCCGACTGACGGATACGGCGCTGCCGGACACGATTGGCTACAAGGGGAATATGTACACGTATTTATTCGGACCGCGATTTTCATATCGCCATTTGGGGCGATTCACACCCTATGGGCAAACCCTTTTTGGCGCAGCGCACGCTTTAAACGGCACATATCTTTTGGGAAAGCAGACCGATTTTGCGATGACTTTGGGAGGCGGTCTGGATGTGCGATTATCACGGCGATTCTCGTTGCGTCCGGTCCAAGCGGACTATCTGCTGACACACTTTGCGGCGTTCGAGGCGTCTCAACTGCAGGAACCGAAGCTTACGCAGAATAATGTGCGTTTATCGTCGGGAATAGTCTTTCACTTTTGATGATCTGGAGGTTAGTTGAACAAGGGCGATGCCACCACATCGCTTGAATTCTTTTCCTGTTCTGTGGGTGACTCATTTCCGATGGGTCACCCTTTTCTTTGTAAAAAACATTTCGGGATTGTAGACGTCAGAGAGACTGACGAGCCGCGTACCCTTGCAGCGAATGATTGCGCCCGAGTTTAGGGATAGGCAAAATGCGGCAGTCGAGATGGGCCAGCAGGAGGACGAATTGAAGCGATCGGTGGGGATGGTTGTGTTTGCGGCGGCGAGCCTCGGGAGTGGAGTAGTCGCATTGATTTGGCGTGAGACGGGATCGGTATCACATTGGTTTAGCATTTTGGCTGCGGTCGGACTGGTGCTGGGAGGAATTTTGTTGGTTGGTCGCGGTGCGACTGCTTTTATTTCGCCTGGCAGCTCAGCGCAGCGATTTGAAAAACTTGGCGCTGCAGTTTTGGCGGCGGCGTATTTCTTGTTTGTAATTCTGACTTTGCCGGGGATTGTGGCGGCGCCGCGCGTTTATTCGAGCTGGGGAAATTCTTTTGAGCAGCTCTCATTGTTGACGGGAGCGGCGTTGGCGTTGACTGTGGCCGGGATTGGTTGGCCGCTGGAGAAAGGACGTCGCACCGGCTCCATACTGATGGGACTGTGCTCGGCGTCGTTTGCGGCGCAGCAAGCCGTTTTGCTCGCGCCGACGGCAGGATTGGTCCCGAAGTGGATGCCGTTGGGGCAGAAATTCTGGGCGGTGGCTACCACGGTATTTTTTATCTTGGCAGCGGTGGCGTTGATCGCAAATGTTTTCGTGCTGCTGGCTACCCGTTTATTGGCAGCGATGGTGATCGGCTTTGGATTTATAGTGTGGGTGCCTTTGATATTTTTGGATCCGCACAGCCACGGGATTTGGAGTGAGACAGCGGAGACTTTTGCAATTGGTGGAGCGGTGTGGATTTTCGCGGAACTGTTATCTCAACCGCACGAACAAATTTAGCTGAAGAGAGAGCGACCGATGTACGTACACATGTTTGCGTTTCGGTGGAAGCCCGGAGTGACGCGGGAACAGAAGACGCGGGTGGCGGCCGAAATTAAAAAACTGCAGGGCCAGATCCCAACTCTGCAGCAGACGTACGTCGGCGAAAACGATTCACCGCGGGGCCAAGGGTTTGACTTGGGCGGCGTAATGTTTTTTGAAGATAAGGCTGCCTGCGAGGCTTACGGTGCACACCCGGTGCACCAAAAATTGTTGGAGTGGTTGATGCCCTTGATCGATCCGATTGAAGTTGATTTTTCCGTTTAAAGAAAACGACAGCAACAAAAACGGGGCCGAATCGGCCCCGTTTTTAGGAATAGGTTGATGTGGGCGAAGAGGATGGGCGCAGCCGTCCCCCACCGCGTTCAGGATTTAAGTCGAAACAGCATTAGGCCGAGGAGACCGGCGCCGAGTAACAATGCGGCGCTGGGTTCCGGCGTGGCTGTGACATCGATCGTTTCGCCTCCAGTTTCTTGAGGCGCGTTTTGACAGGCAATGTTGGTTGCCGAGCACAAAAAATAGTATTGCCCGTTGTAGATGCCCGGTATGGGCGCGACCGGTGCGAACCCACTCGCAAAAATATCGTCGAGGACCACAGTTCCGCCCGGGCTCACCACAGAAAAGATGGTGATTCCGGCGGGTTGAGAACCGAATCCAGTTCCAAACTGGATGGTCGGCGTGTTGGAGAATGTTCCAAACGGCCCGGTGGCGATGATGTTTACGTCTGAAGCGGTATTCGTAGTGGTATCCCAAAGAAAGTTTGCGGCGACGGTCTCACCGAGGATTCCGGAGGTGACCGGGGCGAAGTCGACTTTTACGACGTTGTCGGCTCGTGCGGGTATGACTGCGGCAAAAAACAGTAGTAGGGCGAGCGTTGCGGTCCGCTTCAAATGCATCTCTCCTTTAGATAGGGGAGGCTCAGATGGAATTGAGCAATTCCCTGTTGCTGCACAATTGTGAATAGACGTGTCCTGTCGAAAGGACGATCGGAACGGTTACTTTGTGCGGGTCGGGGCGTTCGCTGGGAGGATGACTGGACCCGATCCAATTTACAGGAAGCAATGCTCACCCGAACACCTTGCTGCCATGAGCGCTGCTACCACGGCCGAAACAGAATGCGATGGGGACTGCTCGGTTCGATTTGCGGGCGATGGCTCCAGTCTGGGGACGTTAGGACTTTATAATGTCGTTGCTGGAAATGCCATAAGTAAAGTGAGTGTTGGCTGTCACTACGCTGAGGAAATTCCCTCAGCGATTGGTGGCACTTGAGCCGGGAATTTTTCACCGGCACTTGCGGCAACTTTAGCTCGACGGTGTGAGATGTTCTTGCGATGAGCTGGACGCACGGGCGACGAGCAGGATTACGCCGGCGAAGAGCAGAGTGTCGAAGACATAGTTCAGGCCTTCGAGTTTTCCTTCTGCGGGATTCATCACAAAAATTGGGGTGTAGAGGAAAATGGTGATTGCGAGTACCACTGCGCCGAGGACGGCTGCGGCGGTGCGCGCGTTGCGATTGATCAGCATGAGCAGACCCGTGACGATCAGTACGGCGCCGACCGGATACCCCCAATAGTTGTGAAGCGGAAACCAGTCGGGGGTGATTTTGCCGAGGGGGACGCCGGGGGCGAAGTTGGGGTGGAGGATGTGCAGGACGCCGAACACCATACAGATGGCGCCCATGGCGATCCGTCCGAAAGTTTTGAGAGGCGGCGTGCCGAATGTGCCGGCGAGCGCGAACGCGCCGGCAGCGAAGGAGAAGTCGCGTAGTGCGACCGCCAGGACGATGCGGTCGCCGTGGCTTTTGATGGTGTTGGGGAGATGCAGCGTCGCTACGAAAATAAGGAACATCACACCTAGCAAGGTGGAAGACAGGCGCAGGGAGCGCTCGAAGACTAAACTGAGTGCCGCCGCGATTAGCGCCACTGCGACGAAGTAGAGCCAGAATGGTGGCAGGGGCATAAACTTGGGAACACCGTTGACGATGAACTGGGCTTCGGTGAAATGTTCCACGCCGAAGGTTGCGAGGGCAGAGGCGGTGCAGGTTGCGCCGAGAGCGATGAGTTTTTCGAGGCCGGGCGCGGTGGCGATGCGGGTGCGGTTTGTCCAGAGACCGAGAGCGAGGGCGATGAGTCCGGCGACGAGTGGCCACAGTACGTCGTGGGGCATGGGGCTCCTGGGGAAAATGTTTGCGCCACGCTGGATTCCGTCGCGGCGTGCCCATTTAGACGGGCGATGTCTGCGATGCGTGAGTGCGCGAGAGAATGTATCTTGAGTTGAGTCTTGTTGCTATCAATTCTGTCTAAAATTTGCGGAGGAGCGAATTTCTGCAGGCGGGTGGATGCTGCTTGCCGGCTCGTGAGCCAGCGGCGCGCTGAGGTTGAGGAAACTATGGGAGAGGGAGTTTTGAAGATTGCCACTTGGAATGTGAATTCGATTCGGGCGCGGGTTGGGCCGGTGCTGGAGTGGGTCAAGACGCATGAGCCGGATGTGTTGTTGATGCAGGAACTGAAGGGGGCGGAGTTTCCTGGCTTGATTTTTCAGGAGCTGGGGTACGCGAGCGCGGCGGTGACTCAGAAGTCGTACAACGGGGTGGCGACGCTGTCGCGGCTGAAGATGGAGACGATCAGCACGGCACTGCTGGGGGATGAGGCGGATTCGCATGCGCGATTTCTGGAGTGCATGATTGGGGGGATTCGGGTGGTGAACATTTATCTGCCCAACGGGAATCCGCCGCGGAGTGAGAATTTTGCGCTACAAGCTGGCGTGGATGGACCGGCTGATCAGCGTGATGAGCGGGTGGCAGACGCAGAAATGTGCCGGTGGTGATTGGCGGGGATTTCAATGTGATTCCTGAGGACATCGATTGCCACAAGCCGGCGTCGTGGATGGGCGATGCGCTGTTTCAGCCGGAGGTGCGGGCGCGGCGTCGAGCCATGCTGGAGATTGGGTATGTGGATGCGTTTCGCAGTTTGCATCCGGGGGCGGAGGGGCAGTTTACCTATTGGGATTATTTTCGGCAGGCGTTTGAGAAGAATCGGGGAATACGGATCGATCATTTTTTGCTGGGGGACGGGCTGGCGGAGCGGCTGGTGGCCTGCGAGATTGATAAGGCGCCGCGGGCGGGGATCAAGCCGTCGGACCATACGCCGGTTTGGGTGGAGTTGCGGTAGATGGTTGAGGCTTCGGTGGCGATGGATTTGATCGGGTGAATCGTCGGTGCAGACCCTGTCGTTGATTTTGTCGCTGCACCCCCACCCCCGGTATTTTTCCAAAAGAGTCCGCAAATTGTTGAAAACAAAAGGATTGATGTGCGCGAAAAAGTGCAAAGAGAGGCAAAGAGTCTGTAAATTGTTGATAATAAGAGGTTTAGTTACAACTTCGTCAACGAAATCACGATAAAGCGCTTTGTATGAGGTTCTTGCGGACTCTTTGACGGGCGCTCCGACGAATACATGTTCATCTTGGATAATTTGGGCGGGAAGAAATGTTGTCACAGAAGGGTGGGGTGATCGCGTTCTGAGGGCTCGAAAGGCCTGCGCAGAGGGAGTTGGGCATGGCGCAGTGATCCTAGTGGCACCGATCATGGGCCATTATACTAGTTGGATAATGTAATTTCTATAGTACTCCAGGGACTGCTGGCGAATCGTGCTGGTTGTTCGAATAGAACGACGATGGTCGCAGGAGATTGCAATACGTGGTACTCGCGAGGTTGGTTGGAAACTAGTGTAACGTCCCGTCTGTCCCCAGGTTTCCGTCCCGGTTTCCAGGTTTCCCCTAGCCAGCTCAGTTATTTGCCAGAGCCCACAGGGCCTTCCAAATGGCAAACATCCCGTAAGTGTCCAGCGCGCAGTACCCGCTCAACTTCCCCCGGAATATGGCCTCTTCTGCGCTACTCAAATCCCCCGAAAGAAGTTCCTTCCACGCCAGAGACGCAGCCGTCCCGTTCTGAATACTTAAGTTGGCATAAGTCAATTCCGGAGCGAGGACTGGCAATACTCGTTTGATTGAGATTTTTCCGAGTAACGCTTTGTGGACGAAATACTGTTTAGCAAAAACATCCTTTAAGTCGTAGATGCGGTCATTAATTTCGGCCAGGAAGGTGCGCTCTTGAGGGATGCGGTCAGCGATGCGGTCGTTGACGTGCGACTCGAATGATTTACTCCATACAATGATTGTGCCGAAAGATCCGATATGACGTTTCAGTGAAGCTAGGAATGAGCTTGTGGGATCGTCCTGTCCTATGTGCATGAACTCACGGTGTATTGGTTCGCCGTCTGGTGTTGCCAAGATGTGTACGGAATACTGGAGCGGAATCTGGTCATACGGAGAAAACCGATCAAAATGGGGAATCGGCGGAGCGTAGGTTTCGTAATCGATAAAGTGGTATGGGTAGTTTAATTCGCTGAGATCATTCGCAATTCGTCTTTTTTCGACGACCGGTTTCCCTGTAAGGAAAACCCGCGTTTGGATCCGTTGCGTCTCGCTAAGCTTCATACCCTCGGGAATCTTGTCGAGAGTGAAGTTTCCCTCGTCAATCAGTAGACGGAGCGCTTTTGGGCTTTGCCCGATCCTGGTGATGTCGTGGATGCTATATTCCGGGATGTGCGGGTTTGAATAGCGAAATGTGCTGCAGTGTTGGGACCTTCCTTTGTAAACACAGGCGCATGAACCCTTTGGCTCCGTGTCGGAAGCGAGGCATGCTTGCGCGGCGCACAGTTCTTTCGAGACCTCGCTGACGACGTGCTCAACTTGCTGGATCACGTCATCGGAGACAAACAGCTGAGCAGCATCGAGATCGCCCGATCGTTCATAAGCACTGTTCAGATGAGTAAGGTACGCTCTCCCGACTTTCAGCCCACTCTCACGGAGAAGTATCACCTGGAATGCTAGGTCATA
>CAWJUV010000002.1:0-27356 GCA_963846145.1 uncultured Acidobacteriota bacterium
TGCGGACGTTCCTCTACTGGTTGAATATTTTATCGATCGCTATGCGCGAAAAACCGGCAAGAAAATCAAGCGGGTCAATAAGAAGACACTGGATCTGCTGCAGGCTTATCCTTGGCCCGGCAATGTTCGCGAGCTGCAGAATGTCATCGAGCGATCGGTGATTCTTTGCGAAACAGACATATTCTCGATTGACGAAAAATGGTTGTCGCAGTCGGTCGATCTGGCGCCCGAACCGAGGCAGCTCGTTGAACTTCCAGTCAAACTCATCACGCAAGAGAAAAATCTGATCGAAGCCGCCCTGAAAGATGCTAGCGGCCGGGTATCAGGACCAACCGGCGCTGCCGCAAAACTGGGAATACCTCGATCCACGCTGGAGTCGAAGATTCGATCGCTAAAAATTAACAAGAACCGCTTCAAAGGTTCGTCCGACGAATAACCACTGGTTGCGCCCATGAATCAAGCTGGCAATGGTTTTGCCCTCTGTCGGCTACCGACCCCTCGGTTGGCTACTGAACATCGAAACACCACGCCGCCCCAGATATACAGAGTCCCGCCGAAAATAGCCGAAGGTTCAAATTTCCACTTGAGAAACGGCTAGAAGGGTATTGGTACACTTCGTGATGACCGCACGACGTGAACCGTTGCATGAGGGTGCCCAGAGAACAGGGTCATTCGAATTGTGGAGATCGCGGAGGGAGGCTAGTTGGTATGTGCAATCGAACGGACACCCAAAGGGAGTGATGACGGCGCGCCTCTGGATAGAATTCTAGAGCAGTCGCGAGAATCGGCGTTTGTTCTGCAAGGCAACTCTTCAAGGTGCGCTTGAAAGTAAGTACCGTCACGATGTTCGCAATAGGCGCACGCGCACGAGCACATCCCCGGAGAGTTGTAGTTTTCCGGGCCAAGACAAAAATGAAACGGTAGTTGCCTTGATCTGGACGGCGCCACTGCTTCGACGCCTACCCGAGAAGTCCCGAATTGGGCTGGAATGTAGGGCTGGAGAAAAACCTGGCCGACTTTGTCGTAGGAAACTCGCCAGCAATCGAACGCATGGAAAGCGGATGGCGAGTATTCGCCGGCGAAATTCAGAATGGTGCGGTTGGGTTCCAAGATTTTACGACCGCGGTAGTCATGCGAGGATCGAGCAACTTGCTGACTTAGTCCGACCCGACTGGCATTTGGGCGGACAACAAATCGTGGCAGGGCGATGGGCGGCGGTCTGGTTCTGCTCCTCTCAACGCACCTGTATCGAGGAAGTGCAGACGCGCAACACGTATCACGCGGCGCTCCTGCGGAAGACCGTGCGAGGCTGATGGACGCGGTTTCAAACGCGGTCGAAGTTCGAGTCGGGAGCGCGGCAATATCTGAGTCCCGATGTGCATGCCCGCAAACTTGCTTCCCGACTCTTGCCAGACGCAGTGCACTACAATCCCAGTGCTCCCGTTGGATTTACGTTCGCAGCGCAAAACGGCAGACATCCCGTTGACGAATCTTCCGTAGTAGCTGACACGATTTTGAGCGGATTCGTTGGGTCGCCCAACAATACCTATATGGCGCATTGCAATATCGCGAGTTCCCTCTTTCGGCCGGCTTGAGCTTCCGCAGGCGGTAATCAATATTTGACATGTAGACTTCAACGGATTCAATGGGCGGAATTTTCGATGTCCCATCACTTCGACACGAAACTGGCAAAAGAAGACCCGAGCCTGAATATCTGCAATTTTTCTTGTTCAAAGCCTGGCGATACACGGTAATGGCAATGACGGTCAATCCGGATGTGGGGCTTTCCCTGCAACCTTTCACATCGAAGGCATTACGCGGTTCAAATTGACCTGAATGGTGATAGCCGAGGAAAGGTATCGATCTGGCTTGGCGGAGCCGCGACCACGCGCTCAGACGCTACGCGCATCCAGAAATACGATACCGCCATGCGACTGGCGAAGGCCTCCATACCGTGGCCTCGAAGGCGAGATGTTGCTGGAAGGCGAGACCGGCAAGGTGATTCACGGCAAGCCTGGAGTCAAGCGTATGTTGGTATCGTTCCCGATTTGTTCGCCGGTGACGCCGCCGCGTTCGCAGCTATTTCACGGCATTCTCGCAAGGACGATTTGACGGCGACGCATTCCAGAACCGCCAAAATTTCTTCGCCAAACGCAATGCGTCAGCAATCGTTCTGGAGGTGCTAACACCTCATCGGCCAGGGCAAACGTTCACGCCTGGGCTATGTTTCACTGTTTGGCCAGCTCGGAAATGCTGGTTTCGCGTTGGGGCCTGCCGCTGATCACCACGTGTTTATTCGTACCAATGACGAATTGAAGGAAAAATACAATGCGACGGAGCCTCATGACGACGTAGCGCTCTTTGCTCGGCCAATCGCCGAGTTCACTGAAAAGATGGCTTCCTTTGCGGGATCGGTCGCGAATCCGGCGGAGTATGGAAAGCAGGTCGCACAGCGACTTTGTCTGATCGTTCTTCCCTACGAAATTGGAACCGCCGCTGCATTCGATCTGGCCGGATTCAATGGGCGTCCCTTAGCGGACGACGTTATGGACGTGATGATCACGCTTTCCGCTAACAAGCCGTTGGCGGATGGTGTTGCTCCTGACCGGTCGCGCATGCGCAGCGAGTTTCCTTACTTCGGTGAGCGGTTCTCAAAAGACGAGCAAGTTGGCGTAGTGCCGGTTCACGCCCACCTAAGAAGTAGCCGCTACACGAAGATGTTCGGCGAACTCTGCTTCAACGCGGTTAGGTTTATGGTCGGGCAAAAAATTATCGCACTATCTAATCCTGATATATGTATAAATAGTATACTAAGCGACGTGTACGGCGTTACCACCTCTGGCTTCACCCGCACCAGCGGTCCTTCGCGCGTCGCTATCCTCGATCGCGTTTGTCTCTTGTCGTTTTTGCGCACTCGTTCTCTTTATTTTCAACAACTTCCAGCCTCTTTTTGGTCTCTTTGCTGCTTTTTGCGCGTCGGTTTCGTTTGTTTTCAACTACTTCCAGCCTCTTTTTTGAAAACACCCGGGGTGGGGGTATGTGGTGAGGTGGGTCTCCCATGTTTTCGTTCCCGGACAGGCTGAGGCCGGGTGGTTATTGGGTGAGCAGGGTGTAGAGCTGTTGGAGGTCGGCGGAGTTTACGTCGGAGGTGGCGTAGAACTGCATGCCGCTGCGGTGCCAGGTGAGGTATTGGTAGCCTTGGCGTGAGCCGGAGGTGGGGTCGGTGTCGGCGGCGACGTGTTTGGCCATGAACGGCGCGGAGGAATCGTCAGGCCAGATGAAGATGTTGATGAGATGTTTGCGGCGGCCGTAGACCAGGGCGGCGACGGTGCGGTGATTGATGATGTCCAGGCGGCCGCCTTGCAACGGGAAACCTTGTTCGGCGAAGTCGCGAACCGGTGGGGCGAAATCGATTTTGCCGTCGAACCAGGGTTTTACGGTGTGCTGGTCAGTGGAGAGCACGTCGGTCAGATGGCCGGGTTGGAGCGAGCGCAGGTGAGCGTCAACGACTTCGGCGGTAAGTGTGGCGTTGGCGTCGGGTGTGCGGGTGAGCGAGACGCCGCGCCAGGTGCCGAAGAGCGCCAGTAGCAGAGCGGCGGCGATGGCTAGCCATTGCCAGGTTTGGCCTGAGCCACTGCGGGAGGAAGGCTTCCCGTAAAG
The DNA here is from genome assembly GCA_963846145.1 of uncultured Acidobacteriota bacterium. Taxonomy (GTDB): domain Bacteria; phylum Acidobacteriota; class Terriglobia; order Acidiferrales; family UBA7541; genus Acidiferrum. The sequence goes on from CAWJUV010000002.1 coordinate 3,661, forward strand.
TTTTGAATCTGGCTTTGCGAATGGGATCGTCGCCGAGGTCGCTGCAGTGCGTTCTGCAGAAGTTGTTGCAGCGCTCCCGGCGGAATTATTCGCCGAACCTTTTGCAGTGCTCATTCCGGCGAGCATTTTTTCACGCAGAGCTGCCGGAGTTTTCGCGTAGATCTGCGAATTGTTCAGCGACGAACGCAGAGATTTCAACGATTCGAGAGCCACGCTGCAGTCATAGCACTGCTCGAGGTGGCGCTCGAAGTCGGCGGCGCTGAGGGCGTCGAGTTCATTGTCGAAGTAGCCGTGCAGCACGGTTTCGGAGCGGTCACAGCTCACGGTTGACCTCCTCACGTGCGGTGTCGCCCAAAGTGGATTGAAGTTGGCGGCGGGCGCGGGCCAGGGTGGACATCACCGTGCCGATGGGAATGGCGGCGATCGTGGCGATTTCCTTGTAAGAACAGCCTTCCAGTTCGCGCAGCACTAAAACTTCGCGGTAACGCGGCGGCAGCGATTCGAGTGCGCCAGTGAGGCGCTCGCGCTGGTCGCCTTCGATGGCTAGCGACTCGGGGGTAACGCTCGGAGTGGCGCTGCTGCCTACTCCTGGTATCGCGTGAATTTCTTCGTTGAACTCGGTCATATCTTTTCCGTGGCGATTGCGGTCCAGCCAGGTGTAACAGGTGTTGCGGACGATCTGCAGCAGCCAGGCGCGGGCATCGGCTCCGCGAAATGCGGGGAAGAAACGATAGGAACGAAGCATGGCTTCTTGAGCCACGTCTTCGGCATCGGCGCCGCGGCGCATCAGCCAACGCGCGAGATTGAAGGCTGCGTCGAGATGCGGGAGAACCAGCGTCTCGAAGCGCAGTTGGTCCTGCGAGTCCAGCACGTCGGAACCTCTCTCCTTTTCCTGTCCCTCTTGGTGGATAGGGTTGCTCACTGAGTAAGACTCCCGAGGCCCCGAGTTTATTCCATCCGGGGTATTTTTATTTCGTGGCTTAAAAAATTATTTATGGGCGCTTGGTTGGAATAAACGGCGAGGTGCACTGGTCTGCATGGGTGGAACGGATGCGCGATGCGCAAGTTCGACAATTTCCAAAGAAGGGGCCGCTGCGGCGAGGAGGAATTATGGCGAGGAACGGTAAAGATGAATTGCTTCACGATCACAATCACGACGGGATTGACCGGCGGGGATTTTTGAAGTGCATGGCGTGGGCGGGAACTGGAGCGCTGTGCGTGATGCAGGGCGGAGTGCTGAAGTCGTATGCCATGAGCCATGCGGATAAGGTGGCGGCGGGAGAATTGAGTTTTGTGCAGATTAGCGACAGCCACATGGGCTTCAACAAAGCGGCGAATACGGATGTGGCCGGGACGCTGCAGGCCGCGGTGGACAAAATCAATGGATTGTCGGCTGCTCCGGAATTCATGTTGCACACCGGGGATGTGAGCCATCTTTCCAAGCCCGAGGAATTTGATGCGGTGGACCAGATTCTGAAGGGTGCGAAAGCCAAGGATGTGTTTTATGTGCCGGGTGAGCACGATGTTTTGAATGACGACGGGAAACAATTCCTGGAGCGTTATGGAAAAGGCAGCAAGGGCGCGGGCTGGTACAGCTTCGACAAGAAGGGCGTGCATTTTGTGGGTCTGGTGAATGTGCAGAATTTGAAGGCCGGCGGGCTGGGTTCGCTGGGGCACGATCAGCTCGAGTGGCTAGAGGGCGATGTGAAACATTTGAAGCACAGCACGCCGATTGTGGTGTTCGCGCATATTCCGCTGTGGACGGTGTATCCGGAGTGGGGTTGGGGTACGCAGGACAGCGCGGAGGCGTTGGGATATTTGAAAAAGTTTGGATCCGTGACGGTGTTAAATGGGCACATCCATCAGACGATGCAGAAGGTGGAAGGGAATGTGACGTTTCATACGGCGATGTCCACGGCGTTTCCGCAGCCGGCGCCGGGGACGGCGCCTTCACCGGGGCCGATGAAGGTGCCGGCGGAGCAATTGAGGAGCGTGTTGGGGATTACCGATGTGAATCTGGTGCGTGGCTCGCATGCGTTGGCGGTGGTGGATTCGACGCTGGCCTGAGTCGGTGGGTTAATTCTTGAAACGGAAGAGAAGTCAAAACCGGCTTGAACGGATGGTTTTGTAGCGCCCACCCTCGCAAAGAACGCGAGGGTAGGCCACCCGGGTTTTGAGTTGAAGTTTACGTAGAAAAACCAAAGAAAAATTGAGAGGAGAAAAGTCATGAGGAGAGGTGTGTGCGTTGGAGTCTTGTTTGCGGCGATTTTTGCCACGGGTGTGATGGGGATGACGACGGTTGCGGGCAATTCTGGAGGCGGAGAAGTGACGCTTGCTGCTGCCGCTCCTGCCGCTCCACCACAAGCGGCCACGATGGAGGTGAAGATTGACAATTTTAGTTTTGGGCCGACGGAGGTGAAGGTGGCGGTGGGGACGACGGTGACTTGGACGAATCGGGACGATATTCCGCACACGGTGGTGAGTACGGACAAAGTGTTCAAGTCCAAGGTGCTCGACACCGACGAGAAATTCTCGTTCACGTTTACGAAGGCCGGGACGTATGAGTATTTCTGCTCGATACATCCGCACATGACCGGCCGCGTTGTGGTGCAGTGAGTCGGCCATGAGCGTGAATCCATTTGATTGGCGGACGGTGGTGCTGGCGAAGCATGCGCAGCACGTGGTGTTGGTGCATTTTCCGATCGGGTGCTTTCTGGTCGCGGTGTTGTTTGATTTTTTGGGGCAGTGGACCAGCGACCGCAAATTGACGGCAGCAGCGTATTTGAATTTGCTGATGGCGGCGATTTGTACGGTGCCGGTGATGGGGACGGGGTTGGCGGCGTGGCAGTTGGCGTTGGAGGGGCAGAAGTTGAAGGGAATTTTGTTGCTGCATCTCGTTTTTGGTGTGGTGTCGAGTTGTTTGATTTGGGTGGTGTGGTGGGTGCATTGGCGGAGTCGCCGAAAAACTGATGTACCGCTGCCGGTTTGGAGGCTGCCCTTGGAAGCGATCGCTGTGGCAGTCATCGCGCTGACCGGACATCTCGGCGGCTTCCTGAGTGGCGTGAACGGAGGCGGCTAGGAAGCGCGTTCGAAGAGGGCGGCGGCGCCTTGGCCGCCGCCGACGCACATGGTGACGACGCCGTAGCGGGATTTGCGACGGGCCATTTCGTTGGCGAGAGTGCCGACCATGCGGGAGCCGGTCATGCCGAAAGGGTGGCCGATGGAGATGGAGCCGCCATTGACATTGAGTTTTTCTGGGTCAATGCCGAGGCGGTCGCGGCAGTAGAGGACTTGGACGGCGAAGGCTTCGTTGAGTTCCCAAAGGTCGATGTCGTTGATGTTGACGCCGGTGCGTTGGAGAAGTTTGGGGACGGCGAAGACGGGGCCGATGCCCATTTCGTCGGCGTCGCAGCCGGCGATTTGGAAGCCGCGGAAGATCAGCGAGTAGGGGATGCCGAGGTGGTCGGCGCGTTCGCGCGACATTATTAAGGTGGCGGAGGCACCGTCGGAGAGTTGAGAGGAGTTGCCGGCGGTGACGGTGCCGTGGCCGCTGTCGGGATCGAAGTGCGGTTTCAGCGCGGCGAGGCCTTCGAGGGTGGTGTCGGGGCGGTTGCATTCGTCGCGGGTGACGGTGACTTCTTCTTTGCTGATCACTTCGCCGGATTTTTTGTCGAGGATGCCGCGGGTCACTTTTATGGGAGCGATTTCGCCGTCAAAGAAATTTTCCTGCTGCGCGCGGGCAGTGCGTTGCTGGCTGAGGAGCGAGTATTCATCCTGAGCCTGGCGGCCGATTTTGTAACGCTTAGCGACGACTTCGGCGGTGTTGCCCATGACCATGTAAACGCCGGGCATCTTTTCGAGAAGTACTGGATGAGGGCTGTTGTCGCGGGTGATTAGAGTGATGGTTTCGACGCCGCCACCGATCATGGCGTCGGCGTTTTCGTGAATGATCTGGTGAGCCGCGATGGCGATCGAGTTTAAGCCGGAAGAACAGAAACGGTTGATGGTGAGGCCGGCGACGGAACTGGGCAGGCCGGCGAGCATTGCGGAAGTGCGGCCGATGTTGTGGCCTTGGACCGAGTGGGGCTGGCCACAGCCGAGGATGACGTCTTCGATTTCGGCGGGATCGAGTTGCGGCGTTTTGCGCAGGACGTCCTTGATGCAGTGCGCGGCGAGATCTTCCGGGCGCGTGAGATTGAACGAGCCGCGGAAAGATTTGGCGAGCGGGGTTCGGGAACTGGCGACTATGACGGCTTCTCTCATGGGATTGAAGGTTGTTCCTATTAGAGCGGATTTTGGGGCTGGTGGTTATACGGGCTGGGTTGTTGCATTGACGCGATTGTGTTCGGATTTTTGTTGGTCGAACTGGGCGAATGTTTTGTTTTGATCTGCGAGCTGCTTGAGGAGCGGCGCAGGTTCCCACTGTTCACCGTGAGTGCGGTGAAATTCTTCGACGCGGTCGTAAACATTCTTTAGACCCACGCTATCCGCGTAGGCCATGGGTCCGCCGCGCGCTGATGGAAAACCGTAGCCGTTGAGGTAGATAGTGTCGATGTCGGCGGCGCGGTCGGCGAAGCCTTCTTCGAGGATGCGTGCGCCTTCGTTGACCAAGGCGTAGATGCAGCGGTCGGTGATTTCTTGCTGAGAAATATCGCGCTGGGGGATTTTTGCGTCTGCGACCCACTTAGCGAGGAGTTGCGTGACGGCGGGATCGACCGATTTGTTGCGGTTGTCGTCGTACTTGTACCAGCCGGCGCGGGTTTTTTGGCCGAAGCGGCCGAGTTCGCAGAGTTGGTCTTCAGCGATGGGTTGACGGACGCTGGGCTTTTGGAGGTGGCGATATTCTTTGCGGATACGCCAGCCGACGTCGAGTCCGGCAAGGTCGGCCGTCGCGAGTGGGCCCATGGCCATGCCGAAATCGGTGAGGGCTTTGTCCACGACATCGACGGGGGCGCCTTCTTCGACGAGGAACTGGGCTTCGCGGCGGTAGCAGTGGAACATGCGATTGCCGACGAAGCCGCGACAGTTTCCGACGACGACTCCTACCTTATTTAGGGTTTTGGCGAGCTGCAGGCAGGTGGCGATGACTTGGGGCGAAGTGGCTTGGCCGCGAACGATTTCGATGAGGCGCATGACGTTGGCGGGGCTGAAGAAATGCAGGCCGATGACGGAGGCGGGGCGTGAGGTGGCGGAGGCGATTTCGTCGATGCTGAGGGAAGAGGTGTTGGTTGCGAGGATGGCGCCGGGTTTGCAGATGCGATCGAGCTGCTGAAAAATTTCTTTCTTGAGGGCCATGTTTTCGAAGACGGCTTCGATGACGAGGTCGACCGTTGCGAAATTGTCGTAGGAGAGGGTCGGCGTGATGCATGAGATGCGAAGGTCGGCGTCGGCTTGGGTGAAGCGGCCGCGCTGGACGGATTTGGCGTAGTTGGAGCGGATGGTGGCGAGGCCGCGATCGAGGGCAGACTGTTCGGTTTCTTTGAGGATGACGGGGAGGCCAGCGTTGGCGAAGGACATGGCGATGCCGCCGCCCATGGTGCCTGCGCCGATGATGGCGACGGAGCGAATGGGGATGAGTTCGGGGTCGAGAGGCATGTTGGGATTTTAGCGCAGTGAATTTGATCGTGCCGGGTGGACGAGAACTTCAGGGGCTAAAGCCCCTTGTCGTGGTAACGACCAACGCGGGGGCTGAAGCCCCGGCCTCCTAACGTGCCGAAGCCCTCGCCCCCTGAAGGGCTGAAGTTCCCGACTGCTGCAGCGATGAAGTCCTGGGCTGCTGAAGAGTCCGATGACACGCTCGGTATACCAACCAGAAATGATAATGGCCGAGTTGGCCGTTGTCGCTCGTGAAAAGATGCCACGTAAAGACGACGGAGTTCGCGAGGTCCGTCGTGATTGGCTTGGGAGCGGAGGCTTCTGGATGACCACGGTGACCGACAGCGACAAAAGCACTGCCGTCACGAATAAGAGGAGAAGCGAACGGGTGGTGTTGGTGGTACCGATTATGGTGTCGGTGTTGCTGGCGGATGGGCGCACCGCGACGGAGGAAGCCAAGTCACAAGTGGTGAATGCTCATGGCGGGTTGTTGAAGGGGCGGTTGGAGTTGGTGACGGGGCAGGAAATTTTGCTGACCAATCCGCGGACGTCGGCGGCGGTGAAGAGCCGGGTGGTGCGTGCGGAGTTTAAAGACGGGGATTGGTTGGTGGCGTTTGCGTTTGAGAAGGCGGCACCGAATTTTTGGCCGATTATTTTTCCGCCGAAGGATTGGGCGGCGGTGGATGTGGGGGCGTTGTTGGAGTAGCTTTCCGTTTTGCGAGAGTGCAAGACGGAGGGTGGGAGCGGATCTACGCGATTTCGCTTTCAAGGTTGAGCGTGAAAAGAACCTCTCGGAGGGGTTCCTCCGCTTCGCAAGCCGACAACTTCGCGGGAGCGAAGTTGAAAAGCAGAAACGTCGGCTTGCTTCGGTCGGAATGACAGTTTTTTAGTAGGCCTGTAAAAAATCAAAAACCAAATCAAAAGAGAGACCCGGGCTGCGAGGCGAGCCCGGGGCACCCTCCGTTGTCGGTTTAATTTGTTGCCGGAATTACGGAGTGGAGGGGAGTTCGCGGAGCCAGATGTTGCGGAAGCGGACGGGGTGGTTGTGGTCCTGGAGTTCGAGAGGGAGTTTTTCGGGGTGGGCTTTGTAGACCGGCTCGTTTTCGGCGGTGGGGCCGTGGATTTCGACGTTGTCCTGGACGAGGACGCCGTTGTGGAGGACGGTGACGCGGGCGGGGCGTTGGAGTTTTCCGTCGGAGTTGAAGCGTGGGGCGTGGAAGACGATGTCGTAGATTTGCCATTGGCCGGGGGCGCGTGAGGCGTTCACTGCGGGCGGGTATTGGCCGTAGACGGCGCCGGCCTGGCCGTCCGGGTATGTGGCGCTCTTGTAGGAATCGAGTACCTGGATTTCGTAGAGGCCCATGATGATCACGCCGCTGTTGCCGCGGTCCTGATCTTCACCCTTGGGCGGATTGGGCTCGGCGAATTCCACGTGGAGTTGCATGTCGCCGAAGGATTGGCGAGTGATGATGTTGCCGGTTTTGGGGACGACTTCGAAGTAGTTGTCGGCTATTTTCCACTTACAGTCGCTGTTGTCTTTTTTCTGAACAAATTTGGAGAGATCTTTGCCGTCGAAGAGGACGGTGGCGTCGCTGGGTGCGCGGCCGGGGGCGGATTGTGTGCCCGGTTCGCCGGGGTCGACGGCGGTGGGGGCGGGACGGGTGCGGTCGTGGGCTTTCCACTGAGTTGAGGTTTGGGCGTGGAGAGTGGTGGCTGCTAACGATGCGACGAACAGGAAGAAAAATGGGAGTCGAATTTTGGTCATGGAGTTCTCCGGGTGAGTCGATATTGAGTTGGACCGAAAAGTGTCTATGTCTTTCTGAGCTTGGTTGAAGTGAGATCTAAACCCCCAGACGCAACTACGGCGTCTGGGGCAGCCCAGCTTTTGCTGCGCCCCCGAAAAATGATGAGTGTTCAAGGACTCTTGCTGCGCGGCTGAAAGAAAGAATCATGCGGGGCGGCCGTTTGGAAGATTCCAGCCGGCGCGGTGGTCGCGGCGTAGAAAATCGTTGGCGGCGGTGTTATTGGTGATGCGCATGTTTTCGCCGTCGTAGAGGATTTTTTTGCCGGCGCGCAGGGAGACGATGCCGAGGATCATCGTTTCGGTGAGTTTCGCGGCGTAGGAGAAGGGGCTGCTGGCTTCGGTGTTGCCTTTGGCGGTTTCGACCCAGTTGAGTTCGTGGGCTTCGCCGGGGATGCGCGGCAAAGTTTGCTGCGGCTTGCCAAAAGAATCGTGGAGCGATTTGGGAAGCAGGCGCGGGTGGTAGCCGTACGTGTCGTGCAGCAATTTTCCTTTGCTGCCGATGAGTAAAACGCCGCCGCCTTTGTTGACTTCCTCGTCGCCCAGTTCTTCGGGCTTGGGCGGGAGCAAGCCGCCGTCGTACCAGATCATTTTTACGGCAGGCATTTTGCCGCGAGCGGCGAATTCGTAAAAAGTTTGGGTGGCGAGCGGGTAGGAAGCTCCGTTGAACGGCGTGGAGACGGTTTCGATGCTGGTGGGCAAGCCGAGTTCGAGCGCCCACATGGAGTGATCGATCAGGTGCGCGCCCATGTCGCCGATGGCGCCGACGCCCCAATCGACCCAGCCGCGCCAGTTAAAAGGATGGTAGATCGGGTGATAGTCGACGACCGGGCCGACTCCTAAAAATAAATCCCACTTCAGTTCGTCGGGAACCGGATAGTTGCCGGCGAAGGCAGCGGCTTCGCGCGCGGTTACCCCGGGGCCGTTCCAGCGAAGAGTTTCAGCGGGTTCGTGCAACGGCTGAGGGCGCGGGACACCTTGCGGCCAGAAGCCCAACGGACGATTGGTCCAGACATGCACTTCGCGGACGTCGCCGATGGCCCCGGAGCGGATGTATTCGACGGTGAGGCGGGCGTCGTCGAGCGAGTGGCCCTGGTTACCCATTTGTGTGGCGATTTTCAGTTCTTTGGCGCGTTTGGCGAGTTGGCGGGCTTCGTCGACGGACCAGGTGAGCGGCTTTTGCACGTAGACGTGCTTGTTAAGGTCCATGGCGGCGAGCGCGATGGGGGCGTGCATGTGATCGGAGGTGGCCACGACGACGGCGTCGATGTCTTTCTGCTTGTCGAGCATCTCGCGGTAGTCCTGATAGCGCTTGGCTTTGGGCCAGTGCTCGTTTTTGAGGCGAAGCATGCCGGCGAGGCGTTTTTCGGATTTGACGCGATTGAAGGGTGGGGTGCCGGGGATGGGCGGTTGATCGGGGGCGTCGAGGCGGGCTTTCAGCGCTTGCGCGTCGGCATCCAGTTTTTCGAAAGATTTGCCGGCGTAGCCCCAGTCGACGTCGCAGAAGGCCACGATGTTTTGGCTCGCGAGATTGATCATATTTTCGCGGCCCATGCCGCCGACGCCGATGCCGGCGATGTTGAGAGTGTCGCTGGGGGCGGTGTAGCCGGGGCCGCCGAGGACATGGCGCGGGACGATGGTAAATGCGGCGGCGGTGGTGGCGGTATTTCTGAGGAATTTGCGGCGGGTGAGTGGGGAAGTGGAGTCGGGAGTCGGATGTGAATTCGGATCGATGGGCATGCGGGCCTCGTGATGGGTGATTGGTGGTGGGTGCGCTAGACAGATTAGACCCAATGGCGGGGTTCGGGGGTTACAAATTTTTCGTGCGATTGGGAAACATTTGGCGAGGGATTTCGTCTTTACCTATAGATGTCTATGGGAGTGGATGGATGGTCCGGGCCAAGAGCGATGTGTTGCAGGGAACACTGGATTTGCTGGTGCTGAAGACGCTGGCGCGTGGCGGGGCGATGCATGGGTATGGAATAACGTTGGCGATCCAGATGCGCTCGGAGGAAATTTTGCGGGTGGAAGAAGGGTCGCTGTATCCGGCGCTGCACCGGATGGCGCAGGACGGATGGATCAAAGCGGAGTGGGGCGTTTCGGAAAATAACCGGCGGGCGCGATTTTATAGTTTGACGGCGGCGGGGCGGAAGCAGTTGGCGCGCGAGGAAGAGAGTTGGTCGGTGCTGACGCAGGCGGTGGCGCGGGTGTTGCAGTTCTCGTAGTTGTGGCGATTACGAAAGTGCGATTTTGGTTTGCGATTTTCGTGAGTGGCGGAAGGCAGGTGCATCGTGTCTTTATTTTCGCGGCTGCGTGCAACGTTTGGCAGGGAGAAGTTGGATGCAGAAGTGGAAGAGGAGCTGCGTTCGCATTTGGAGATGCGCGCGGCCGATCATCGCGCGGCGGGAATGGATGAGGAGGAAGCGCGGTATGCGGCGCAGCGGCAGTTTGGAAATACGACGCGGATGAATGAAGAGACGCGGGAACGTGATGTGATCGAGTGGCTGGGTACGTTTCGTAATGATGTGCGTTATGCGTTGCGCGGGATGCGGAAGAATCCCGGGTTCGCGGCGGTGGCGATACTGACGCTGGCATTAGGGATTGGAGCGAATACGGCGTTCTTTTCGGTGTTTAACGCGGTGCTGTTGAATCCGTTGCCGTATCCGCGGCCGAATGAATTGGTGACGCTGGGCGAGAGCAAGCAAAACTTTCTGAATGGTTCGATTTCGTATTCCAATTTTTTCGATTGGCAGAAGGACAATCAGGTTTTCAGTTCGATGGGGCTGGCGCGGGAGATGGGATTCAGCCTTACTGGGTTGGGCGACGCGGAGCAAATGCCGACGAAATTGATCTCGTCGGATTATTTTTCCGTGCTGGGAGTCAATCCAGTGCTGGGGCGAAACTTTGCGCCGGGAGAAGACAGGATTGGCGCGGCGCCGGTGGTGATGCTGGGCGCGGGATTCTGGAAGCGGAAATTTGGGCTGGCGCGGGATGTGTTGGGGAGGACGCTGACGCTGGACGGGAAGAACTTCACGATTGTGGGAGTGATGCGTGAGGATTTCGATTTGTATAACAGTTCGCGGTCCGCGGATATTTTTGTGCCGCTGGGACAGTGGAACCATCCGTTCCTGGCGAATCGTGCAGCGGGGCTGGGGTTTCACGGAATCGGACGGCTGAAGCCGGGCATGAGTATTGAACAAGCGCGCGCGGATATGCAGCGGGTTACTGATAATTTGGCGAAGGTGTATCCGGATGCGGACAAAGGGATCGGTGCGCATCTGACGCCCTTTCGGCAGGCGCTGTTCGGGCAGATCGAGTCGATGCTGATGGTGTTGTTTGGGGCGGTGGGATTTGTGCTCTTGATTGCGTGCTTCAACGTGGCGAGCTTGATGCTGGCGCGGTCGACGGGACGGACGCGGGAGTTTGCGGTGCGTGCGGCGCTGGGAGCGAGCAAGGGGCAGTTGATTCGACAGATTTTGACGGAGAGTGTGTTGCTGTCGATGGTTGGCGGGGGGGTGGGGTTGCTGTTGGCGGTGTGGGCGGTGAGTGCGGCGATACGGATGCTTCCGGTGGGGCTGCCGCGGACTGGAGAGATTCATCTGGATGCACACGTAATGATTTTTACGGCGGCGATCTCGGTGCTGTCGGGGGTGTTGTTTGGATTGGCGCCGGCGCTGAAGTCCTCGGATTTATTTTTGGCGGAGACGTTGAAGGAAACCGGGCGTTCGAACAGCGGTGTGCGGCATCGGGCGCAGAGCGTTTTTGTGGTGCTGGAAATGGCCATGGCGCTGGTGCTGCTGGTGGGCGCGGGTTTGATGGGGCGCACGCTGATGGGGTTGTGGAAGATGGATACGGGATTTGATCCGCGGAATGTTTCGACTTTTAGCATTTCCATGCCACCGGCGATGAGTCAGGCTTCGCCGGCGGCGATTCGCGCGGTGTTTCGCGATCTGCGAGCGAGATTTGCGGCTGCGCCCGGACTGCAGGCGATGTCGTATTCGTGGGGAGCGATTCCGTTTGGATGGGATGACGAGCAGTTGTTCTGGATGGATGGGCAGCCGAAACCGGCGAGCGAAGATGACATGAACTGGACGCTCAGTTATGTAGTCGATCCGGAATATCTGGAGACGATGCGGTTGCAAGTGAAGCGCGGACGATTTCTGGAGCGGACCGATGATGAGAAGGGTTCGCCGGTCGCGGTAATTGATGAAAAGTTTGCCGAGAAATATTTTGGTGGCGCGGATCCGGTGGGGCGTCGGATTGTTCTGGAACAGGGCGATGTGAAGACGGAAATTGTGGGCGTGGTGGCGCACATGCGGCAGTGGGGATTGGATACGGACGATACGGAGAAGTTGCATGCGGAGATTTATGTGCCGTTCATGCAGATGCCGGATGCGGCGATGAAATTAGCGGCGCCGGGGACGCAGGTTCTGGTGCGGTCGGACGGACGAATCCGGCGTTGCTGGAGTCGCTGCGCGAAATTAATAAGAAGATGAGCGCGGAACAGGTGATTTATGACCCGGAGACGATGGAGTCGATGATTGGGAAGACGCTGGCGGCGCGGAGGTTTGCGATGAGATTGCTGGGAGTGTTTGCGTTTGCGGCGTTGGTGCTGGCGAGTGTGGGGATTTATGGGGTGATTTCGTATTTGGTGGGGCAGCGGACGCGGGAGATTGGGGTGCGGGTGGCGTTGGGAGCTGGGCGTGGAGATGTGTTGCGGCTGGTGTTGTCGTCGGGGGCGCGGCTGACGTTTCTGGGCATCGGGATTGGAGTGGTGGCTTCGTTGGGGCTGACGCGGTTGATGGCGCGGATGCTTTACGGGGTTAGTGCGGCGGATCCGCTGACTTATTTTGGTGTGGCGGTGGTGTTGGCGGTGGTGGCGATGAGTGCTTGTTATGTGCCGACGCGGAGGGCGATGCGGGTCGATCCGGTGGTGGCGTTGAGGTATGAGTAGAGTTTGTTTTGAAATGGCGAAACCTTTGGGGGCGAGGCGGAGTTCTCAGACTGGAAAGAATTCTGAGACGTCGTTTTGATTTGGATGGAAGTGGCGTCTAAACCCCCAGACGCAAATACGGCGTCTGGGGCACCCGATTTGGCGTCAAGTTTTTAAGACCTGAAAAGCAAAGCCAAAGGCAAAAGAAAGACCCACCCTGTAAATCGAGGGTGGAGCACCCTTCTACTTTTCCCCTCCGTAAAGTCGAACCTTGGCGTAACTGCGAATAATTGAAGAACCGCGCATCAGGCGATGGCGGGGCGCGGAGTTGCGGCGGATTTTTCGTTCCAGTTGAGGCGGCCGGTCATTTGCATGACTACGAAGAGGGTGAGGATGGCGCCGATGGTGACGGCGAGTCCGGTGAAGCCTTCGAAGAAGAACGCATAGGAAAATAAAACCAAGTAAATAAATTGGGAGACGCCGGCGTCGACGAGGGCGAAGCGTGGGTTGACGACGAGGCGCAGGTAGCTGACGACCAGCGTGATGGAGACGAGCGAAGCGGCCAGGAAGGCGATGTGGATGGAGACGTGGTCTACGAGGTAGGCCATGAGCAGGTGGAAGGCAAAGAACGAGCAGGCCAGGAAGAAATAATTCATGGGATGCAGATCGATGCCGCGCATGGTGGAGAGGATGAAGATCAGAAAGAAAAAGAAGAAGAGCGAGACCGGCGCAAAAAAGCTGATGCGGCCGGCGAGTGGGCCAGGTTGGAGTTTTTCGGGCATTTTGAGGGCGATGTCGTAGCCGGAGACGAGGTTTTGATATTTCCATTCGAGTTCCCAACCGTTGGCGGTGCGGTGTTCGTCGGTGGGGGACATGGCGTTTTCGGGAAAGTCGAAGCCGGAGAAATCGGTGCGGAGTTTCAGGTCGAAGTCGCGGGCTTCGGCGACGGTAGCGGTGGGTTCGCCAGATTTGCTGGTGATGTTGTAGCGCCAGCTTTCGAGGCCTTGCGAGCGGTATGCGGTGTGAAGAACGTGCGAGCTGCCGGGCTCGAGATTGTTGAGGTGTGCGGTGGCGTTGGTGCCGGCGAAGGTCAGCGGCAGGGCTTGGCCGTCGATGGAAATTTCCAGGTTGTCGTACATGGCTTGCTGGGTGGGGAAGGGCAAAGTGAACTGGAAATTTTCCTGTTTGCTGGAGGGATTTTTGAAAGTGTAGGTACCGTCGAATTTTACGGAGTAGGTGCTGAACCAGAGCAGACCTTTTTGGCGGTAGTCGAGGTGCAGGTCGGCGGCGATGCGTGAGGAGTCGATCGCGGCAGGCTCGCTGTGCAAGACGTTTTCGGTGCGGGTGGTGGGCTTGCCGTTTTCTTCGGCGGTAACGGATTTGGGTTCCCACCAGGAATAGGCGATCACGGGTGGGCGTTGTTCTTGCGGGGCGCCCCAGGTGGAGTGGATGCGCTTGTTGAGGGAGCCGGCGGAATCTTCGGTACGCCAGAAGATGGTGGAGCCGAGGATGATCCAGGCGAGCGAGGCGGCCAGGAAGATGGCGGAGATGGCGGCGATGCGTTTGAACATGAGGGGCTAGGCTCCTGTTTGGGGACTGGAGTAAGGGTGCAGTAAAGAGGTCTTGCTTGTCAAGTACTTTGTATTATGAAGTTAATGGAATGGCCGGAATCTGGAGAGAATCTGGGCTCGTCGGTGAGTCAGCTAGTGAGTTTGTGGAGTGGGAAAGAAAGATACGGGTTCGTGAACCAAAGGCGAACCTGGGCCACCCTACGTTGATTTTGATATGGGTGAAAAGGGATTTAAATCCGCACCCTGAACAGCGCAGGGTGCGGCACCCGGCTTCAGGGGCGAATTTACTTCAGGGCTTTTTGGAGGTTCTTTTTGGTCTTGGCGAGTTGCTTGGCGAGGGCGTCGATTTGTTTGGAGATGTCGGCGAGTTCTTTTTTTGCGGCCGCGCCAGCGGTGCCGAGTTTGCTGGCGGTAAGGTGGGCGGCGCGGTCGGCTTTGCCGACGGCGGTTCCGATTTTTACGGCGACTTCGGTGAGTTTGTCTTTTTTCGCCATGGGCGGCCTCCGGGGTGCGGCGTTTTAATCGTAGCGAGGGAAGTGTGAGTCGTCAATTACGGTTTGACACGTTGCTTCGGTGCGGGGCGGCTGGCATAATTTTGCTCCCGCGCGAGGCGAGCAAAACTTCATGAAACGCGAATATCACCGTTGGTACTCTTCGAGACTGGGATTTGATTTGGGGGTGGTGGTGTATGGCCACTGGGGGCCGCCGCTGGTGGGGTTTCCTACGAGCGCCGGCGATGAGTGGGAGCTCGAAGGGCAAGGGATGATTGGGGCGCTCTCCGATTTTATTGAAGCGGGGCGGATCAAAGTTTTTTCGATCAATTCGGTGAATCACTCCGGGTTGTATAACAGCGGAGCGCATCCGTTTCATCGCAGTTATATGCAGGCGATGTTTGACAGCTATATGCGCAACGAAGTCGTGCCGTTTGTTTGGGACAATTGCCGCGGGGCTGTGGGGATTTCTACATTTGGTGCTTCGTTTGGGGCGTATCACGCGGCGAACACTTTGTTGAAGCATCCGGATGTTTTCAAGCGGTGCTTTGCGATGTCGGGTGTGTATGACGTGCGGTCGTTTATGAGCGGGATGTATGACGAGAATTTGTATTTCAATAATCCGGTGGATTACATGGCGAATATGAATGACGGGTGGGCGCGCGAGCAGTTGGCGTCGTGCGACATTCATTTGATTACGGGGACCGGGGCGTGGGAAAGGCCGGGGCCGACGTACCGGTTGTCGGAGATTTTGTGGGATAAGGGGATTCGGCACTCGTTGGATGATTGGGGGCCGGATGGTGGGCATGACTGGCCTTATTGGAAGAATGAGATGCGGGAGTATGTTTCGAGATTGTTTTGAGGTTTAGGAGTTGAGGTCGTGGTTCTGGATCGCGACGTTCCGGTCGCAGAACTTAGGGAGCGTGAAAAGAATCTTCGGAGAGGTTCCTCCGCTTCGCAAGCCGACAATTTCGCGGGAGCGAGATTGAAAAGCAGAAACGTCGGCTTGCTTCGGTCGGAATGACAGTTGGTCGGTAGGGCGCAACAGAAGCCAAATCAAAACCAAAAGAAAAACCTAAAGTCAAAAGAAAGACCTAGGTTCATGAACAAATTCGAACCTGGGCCACCCTTCCTCGTTTTGATTGAAGTGAATCTCAAGAAAATCAAAACCTTATCGTCGTGATTTGATCGAGGAAAAAATTTGAAAGAGCGCGCCTTTCAGTTTTGAAAGGGCGCGCGTTTTATTTGAAGGGGGAGGCGCCGGGGAATTTGGCGGCGGTGCCTAGTTCTTCTTCGATGCGGAGGAGTTGGTTGTATTTGGCGATGCGGTCGGTGCGGCTGGCGGAGCCGGTTTTAATTTGGCCGGCGGCGGTGGCTACGGCGAGGTCGGCGATGAAGGTGTCTTCGGTTTCGCCGCTGCGGTGGGAAATGATGGAGTTGTAGCCGGCTTTGCGGGCCAGTTCGATCGCGTCGATGGTTTCGGTGACGCTACCAATTTGATTGAGCTTGATGAGAATGGCGTTGGCGATGCCTTCGGTGATGCCGCGGCCGAGGCGTTCGGTGTTGGTGACGAAGAGATCGTCGCCGACGAGTTGAATGGATTTTTTGCCGCTGCCCTTTGTTCCCACGCTTTGCGTTAATTCTTTCCAGCCGGCCCAGTCGTCTTCGGCCATGCCGTCTTCGATGGAGACGATGGGGTATTTTTCGACCCAACTGGTCCAG
Source organism: uncultured Acidobacteriota bacterium (assembly GCA_963846145.1). GTDB lineage: Bacteria > Acidobacteriota > Terriglobia > Acidiferrales > UBA7541 > Acidiferrum. The sequence goes on from CAWJUV010000002.1 coordinate 19,774, forward strand.
TACGCGGCCATTTCGTGGCTGGTGTGCGTGGACTTGTCGGACTTTTTGAAGATGTAAGTGCTGGTGGCTTTGTCGAAAAATTCACTGGCTGCCGGATCGAGGGCGATGCGGACTTGTTCGCCGGGTTTGTAGCCGGCGGCGGTGATGGCTTCGAGAACGATCTGGATGGCTTCTTCGTTGGATTTGCAACTGGGGGCGAAGCCGCCTTCGTCGCCGACGGCGGTGGAGTAGCCGCGCTTTTTGAGGGCGGCTTTGAGGGCGTGGAAAATTTCGACGCCCCAGCGCAACGCTTCAGAAAAGTTTGGAGCGCCGACGGGCATGACCATGAATTCCTGGAAGTCGACGGAGCTGTCGGCGTGAGCGCCGCCGTTGAGAATGTTCATCATCGGGACGGGGAGGAGATTGGCGGAGGAGTCGGTGGAATAGCGCGAAAGATATTTGTACAGCGGCTGCTTGAGTCCGGCGGCTGCGGCGCGCGCGGCGGCCATGGAGACGGCGAGGATGGCGTTGGCGCCGAGGCGCGATTTGGTGGGTGTGCCGTCGAGAGAAATCATGGCGTGATCAAGGGCGCGCTGGTCGGCGGCGTCCATGCCGGTGACGGACTTGGCGATTTCGGTGTTGGCGTTGGCGACGGCTTTGAGGACGCCTTTGCCGAGATATTTGGATTTATCGGCGTCGCGGAGTTCGAGGGCTTCGTGTTCGCCGGTGGAGGCGCCGGACGGGACGGCGGCGCGGCCGATTTCGCCGGAGGTGAGAGTGACTTCGGCTTCGACGGTGGGATTGCCGCGGGAGTCGATGACTTGGCGGGCGTGGACTCGGGTGATTTTGGTGGACATTAGATTCGAACGCTCCTCAATGAACTAGGCGATTTGGGTGAAAGAAGATTTTACAGAAAAAGGGGGAGAACCGTAGGAGGCAAAATTAAAAGAAAGATCCAGGTTCGTGATCCAAAGGCGAACCGGGGCACCCAGTTTTGTGGTGGGGCTGAAGTTTCAAAAACAAAGAAAAAGGGGTGGCGTGTCAGGATTGGTGCCCGTCCCACCCTTGCAAAAACCGCAAGGGTAGGCCACCCAGTTTTTGATAGGGCTTAAGTTTGAAAAACAAAGGCTAAAAATAAAAAACGGTTAGGCGGTTTCGGGTTCTTCGATGAGGCTTTCCTGGCGGACGACGACCACGATGCCGGATTCGGTGACGTGGAAGCGGCGCTTATCGGCTTCGGTGTCGTAGCCGATTTCGGTGCCTTCGGGGAGGCTGACGTGGCGGTCGATGATGGCGCGGCGGATGCGTGAGTGGCGGCCGACGTTAACGTGGTTGTACATGATGCACTCGGAGACGTCGGCGTAACTGTTGACGCGCACGTCGGCGCCCAGGACGCTGCGCATGACACGTCCGCCGGAGATGATCGAGCCGCCGGAGACGATAGAGTCGGTGGCGACGCCCATGCGTTCGGGGTCGGCGAAAACGAATTTGGCGGGCGGGTATTGGTGAATCCAGGTCCGCAGCGGCCAAGAAGTATCGTACAGGTTGAAAATTGGCGAGACGCTGACCAGGTCCATGTTGGCTTCGTAGTAGGCGTCGAGGGTGCCGACGTCGCGCCAGTACAGCGCGTCTTTGCGATTTTCGTCGACGAAGTTGTAGGCGAAGACGCGGTGCTTGGAAATGATGCGCGGGAGGATGTCTTTGCCGAAGTCGTGATGGGATTTGGGATCTTCGGAATCGGCCAGAAGAATTGGAATCATCAAATGGGTGCTGAAAATGTAGATGCCCATGGAGGCGTTGCAATGTCCGGGGTGGTGCGGCGACTCTTTGGGCTGAGCGGGCTTTTCTTCGAAGCCCATGATGCGGTAGTCCTTGTCGACTTCGATGACGCCGAATTGTTTGGCGGCTTGTTCTACAGGGATCGAGATAGTGGCCACGGTGACGTCGGCGCCGGAGTCGACGTGCTGCTTGAGCATGCGGCTGTAATCCATTTTGTAAATGTGGTCGCCGGAAAGAATGAAAACGTATTTAGAGCGCTCGCTGCCGATGGAGTAGATGTTTTGGTAGACGGCGTCGGCGGTGCCTTGATACCACTGCTGCGAAACGCGCATCTGTGGCGGGATGACTTCGATGTATTCGCCGAGGCCGGCGAGCGGAGACCAAGCCATGCGGATGTGGCGGTTGAGGCTGAGCGCTTTGTATTGAGTGAGGACGAAGACGCGGCGCAAATTGGAATTGATGCAGCTGGAGAGAGTGATGTCGATGATGCGGTACATGCCGCCGAAGGGAACGGCGGGCTTGGCGCGATCGCGGGTGAGCGGCCAGAGGCGTTCGCCCTGCCCTCCGGCGAGGAGTACCGCGATGGCATCGCGCATATCGGACATAGAGTTTCCTCCAGCAGAGCGCCTAACGAGCGGGCTTGATTCTAACAGTAAGTCTTTAGAAGGATGCAAGCGGGAGGCGGATGGGTTCTGGTGGAGTGATGGGTAGGTTCCGTAGGATATGCAACAAAGTCGTGAGTTGTTAACTTCACAGTACTATGTTGGCTTCGGAGGTACTAACGGGGGCGTCAGAAAGATTTCTTGACTTTGCTTCCGGCAATGATTAGAAGATGCCCAACGGCATCTGTGAGACAATCTATTCGGGACGGCCGCCAATGTGCGCGCCGTTTTAGATTGGGTCCAATCCTAACGGATTGGGGGTGACCGCAAATTGGCAGAAGTAATTATCCAGGAGAATGAGTCTCTGGAAAATGCACTGCGCCGCTTTAAGCGCAAAGTGCAGCAAGAAGACATCATTAAAGAGATAAAGAAGCATAGCTTCTATATGAAACCCGGCGAGAAGCGCCGGACCAAAGAAGCGCTTTCGCGGAAGCGACTGCGTAAAAAGCAGCGTCGCGAGGCGGATTAATTCCGCTTGGCGGCTCGGCTCGGCGCGGCACTTCCGAGAATCAGGCCCCAGTCAGGCAAGTACGTTTGGGTTGTTCGGCTTTTCGCTCGTAGGCTCTTGGGAACCTGCCGGCAGCGCCAGCGGTTCGGCGTTTGTCGGTGGGGCGACCCAAAACAGTCAGGCCTCAGGCGCAAGTTGACCCACTCCCCTCGCCTAGCTAGGGCTAAGGGGAGCGCCTCAATGGAATACCACGATCGGGTCCTGAAGTGTTCGGAGTGCAGCGCCGAGTTCATATTTACTGCCGGCGAGCAGATGTTTTTCGCCGACAAAGGGTTCAAGAACGAACCCAAACGATGCAAAGGCTGTAAAGCAAGACGCATGGAAGGCGCCGGCCCCGGTGCCAATGGCGGCTTGCAGATGCGTTCAGAAACCAAAACCAGCTGCTCACAATGTGGCAAGGATACGACGGTGCCGTTTCGGCCGACGCAGGGGCGTCCGGTGTTTTGCCGGGAGTGCTTCCAGCAGCGGCGGTCGATGGGAGCGGCGTAGTTTGGTTTACGATTGGGCTGATTGTTTGAATTGAGGGAGACGGTGGGCGTTTTGTCTCCCGATTTAGTTTGGTTTTAGAAATAGCGTACTGGGCAGTACTCCCCGCACTTTCCACGCCGCTAAAATCCAGAAGCCATTTTTGTCACTGGAGATCGTCCGGGCGTTCGGGTGTATTTTCTTCGGTGAGAGGGTATGATACTCGCTCTGGCAGGCATCCCCGTTTGTTGAATACCCCGAGGGCCACACATGGCTCACCGTTTTACCATCGGAGTAGAAGAAGAATTCCAGATTATTGATCCGAGTACCTGTGCGCTGCGTTCGCACGTGATGCAACTGGTGTCGGCGGCGTCGCCGAGCATCGTGGAGCAGGTGAAGCACGAGATGCACCAGTCGATCGTGGAGACCGGCACGAATATTTGCGACAGCGTGCATGAGCTGCGGATTGAGATGCACCGTACGCGGGGGGAATTGGTAGCCGCGGCGGAACGTGCCGGGCTGCAGGTAGCCGCAGCGGGGACGCATCCATTTTCCAGCTGGATCGATCAGGTGATATCGCCTGGCGAGCGCTATCAGAACATTATTGAAGAGCTGCAGCAGTTGGCGCGATCGCTGCTGATTTTCGGCATGCATGTGCACGTGGCCATGCCGGATAAGCAAACCACCATCGACATGATGAATATGGTGCGGTATTTCCTGCCGCACTTGCTGGCGCTTTCGACCAGTTCGCCGTTTTGGATGGGGCGGAATACCGGGTTGAAATCGTTTCGAACGACGGTGTTTCGGCGCTTTCCGCGGACGGGCGTTCCGGAGCAATTCGAATCGTGGAGCGCGTACGAAAATTTTGTGAATTTGCTGATTAAGCTGAACTGCATCGATAACGGGAAGAAGATCTGGTGGGATGTGCGGCCGCATCCGACGTTTGGGACGCTGGAATTTCGGATGTGCGATGTGACGACCAAGGTGGAAGAAGCCATCGCTATTGCGGCGTTGACGCAGGCGATTATCGTAAAACTACACCGGCTTTATACGCGGAATATGGGCTGGCGGATTTATGAGCGGGCGTTGATCGAGGAGAATAAGTGGCGTGCCGCGCGGTATGGGATTGAGGGGAAGTTGATTGATTTTGGTAAGGAAATTGAAGTGCCGGTGCGGAGCTTGATTCCTGAGTTGCTGGAATTTGTGGACGATGTGGTGGATGACTTGGGGAGCCGCAGCGCGGTGGAGTATGTGAATACGATTTTGACGGAAGGGACCAGCGCGGAGAGGCAACTGCGTGTGTATCAGGAGACGGGGGATTTGAAGGCGGTGGTGCAGAGTATTGTGGCGGAGACGCGGGCGGGGGTGACGCAGCCGCAGGCGTCGTCGGCGCATGGAGTGAATTGAAGCGGACGCGACGAAACAATTGGACTGGGTCGTGTTGAATCTAAACCCGCACCCTGAAAATCGCAGGGTGCGGCACCCAAGCCCTCGCAAGACAGCTTGAAGAGATTGTTAGAAAACAAACTAGCGAGTTCCGGCCGGAAGAATTCCAAGGAGTGAGGCGATGAAAAAAGTTGGGTTGTTGTGCGGGCGGGAGTTTAGTTTTCCGCCGGCGTTCATCGAGCGGGTGAAGACGCTGGGCGCGAAGGATGGCGTGACCGCGGAGTTTATGAAGCTGGGCGGGACGCGCATGGACGAGCCGGCGAAGTACCGAGTGATTGTGGACCGGATTTCGCATGAGGTGGAGTATTACCGCGGGTATTTGAAACATGCGGTGCTGCAGGGCTCGTACGTAATCAACAATCCGTTCTGGTGGACGGCCGACGATAAATATTTCAATTATTCGGTGGCGGCGAAGTTGGGGATTGCGATTCCCAAGACCGTGCTGTTGCCGCAAAAGGGTTATCCCAAGGATGTGGATCTCACCGCGGAGTCGCTGCACAACCTGGATTTTCCGCTGGATTGGGATGGGCTGCTGGATTACGTGGGGCGGCCGGCGATTTTGAAGCCGTATTCTGGCGGCGGCTGGAAGCATGTATATAAGGTCCACACCAAGGAAGAGTTGTGGGCGGCGTATGACCAGAGTGCGCCGTACTGCATGACGCTGCAGCAGTTCATCAATTTCGATCAGTATGTGCGCTGCTTTACGTTTGGAAAGATGGATATTTTGCCGGTGCACTACGATCCGAAAGAGCGCAAGTATCACGTGGACCACAAATATTTGTCGTCGGAGTTGGGTGCGCGAGTGGTGAAAGATGCGCAGACCATCAATCAGGCGTTGGGCTACGAGATGAATACGATCGAGTTTGCGGTGCAGGATGGCGTGCCGTATGCGATTGACTTCCTGAATCCGGCGCCGGATTTTGAGCGGGATCGGATTACGGAGTTTTATTTTGAGCAGGTGGTGGAACGCATGGCGCGGCTAGTGATTGACCGGGCGCTGCGTGGAGATGCGACGAATTCGTGGCCGCGGTGGGAAGTGATGGTGAGCACCGGCAAGGAAGGCGTGGGATTCGCGGGGCCGGTGGGTTTTACCGGGGCGCCGGTGGCGGTGGGTTCGAATGCCGGCGCGTCGAGCGGGACTGGACCGACATTGAGCGGTCCGAGCACGGGCACAGCGACGTCGGCCGCGGTAGCGGGACAGGGCTCGAGCACGGCAGGGACTTCAACTTCGGCATCGCCTAAGGCGCCGCCTCCAGCGAAAAAATGAGCTCGCCTTCGACGCAACCGGTGGAAGGAAGTCCCGCGGAGTATTGGTGGGCGTTGCTGCGCCCGATCGTCGAAAAAGACAAAACATTTGCGGACGATTTTCTGCAAAGGCTGGGTGCGCACAAACTTACGTTTGGCGACCGGGTGCATTGCCCGTTCCTGCGGCCGTTTTTTCTGTCGCCAGAAGAAGAAAAACGCGTCCGTCCTGTTGCCGAGACGATTTATGAGCTGGCGGAGCGGGTGACGCTGGCGGCGTTGGCGGATAAGAATTTGTTGGCACAGTTTCATTTGCGGCCGGAAGAAGAGCGGCTGGCGCGTTTACCGAGGGCCATGGACGAGTGAGTACTGCCGCGCGTCTCGATGCGTTTCTGTTGCCGGATCAGTTGAAATTTCCGAAGTCAACAGGGAGTAGCCGGCCGGCGCGGGATACTCGGAGACCCTGGCGGAAATTTTCAGCCAGCTTCCAGTGATGACAATTTGCGAAAGCGTTTGAGGTGCCGTTTGGCTATCCCTTGAGCGCGAAATTGCTGGATGCGTTGTTGGTGGCGGATTTATCTCGGATGGGGCGGGACCAGCAAGCACCGCAGATGGCCATTGTGGATTGGCGAGGCGTCGCGACCTGGACGGAGTTTGAAATTTTGAAGGGGCGCTTGGAGAAGATGCGGGTATTCCGACGCTGATCTGCGATCCGCGCAATTTGGCGTTTGATGGGAAGAAGTTGACGGCGCAGGGAAAGAGACTTGATTTGGTCTATCGCCGCGTGTTGATCAATGACGTGACGCCTGCAAGCCGGCGGAATGCGACGCGTTGGTGAAGGCGTATACGGCGAATGCGGTGTGCGTGGCCGATTCGTTGCGCTGCAAGATTCCGCATGTGGAGGCACGCTTCGCGGTGCTGACGGACGAGCGGAATAACGGGCTGTTTTCGCACGGTGAGCGCGAGACCATCGCGAAGCATATCCAGTTGGACGCGAGTGGTGGCGGATGTTCGCACGGTGCATTACGACCGGCCGGTGGACTTGCTGCAGTACATTCGGGCAGAGCGCGGGAATTTGGTGATCAAGCCGAGCGATGAATATGGTGGCACGGGCGTGACGCTGGGTTCAGGAGGAGACCGAGCAAGAGCCGTGGGATAAGGTGATTCAGACCGCCGGTACGGAGCGGCGTGACTGGGAGCAGCAGCAGGGGCTCACCTGGATTGTGCGAACGGATAACTGCTATTCGGCGCGAAGTGTTTCCGTACATCACGAGCTCAGGCACGGTGGAACTGCGGGATATGTGTGGATTTTGCGCCGTATTTGTTTGCGGGCAAGTTGTACGGGATTTTTGACGCGCATGAGTGCGACGGGTTTGGCGAATGTGACGAGCGGCGGCGGGCAGGTGCCGGCGTTTCGAGTGGCGCCGAAGCAGGCAGTTCAGAGAAATTAAGTTGTAGCGGGCTTTTTTTGCTGCCTTCGGCATTCCCCTGCTAAAGCACTT
>CAWJUV010000003.1:0-311881 GCA_963846145.1 uncultured Acidobacteriota bacterium
TTGCGGCGCTGGTGGAAGTGGATGCGAAGCAGCTCGAATCCAAGCTGGATCTCGCTCTTCAGGCGGTGCAACAGCGCATGCGCGAGCTGGCGGCAACGCCGTCGGCCCCGAGTTCCGAGTTGCAGGCCTTGCGCGACGCCTCGTCGGCGTTGCAGACCTTGCTGCGCACCACCTAGTCACGAATCCGTCGTCGATTTCAAACATTTCATCCATTTTCATGTGATGGAGTAGCTCGGCATCCCGCTAGAAGAGTCGGATGGTTCGAGCATTACGACTCCCTTAACCAAGCCACAGATCGCGGGCTGACGACCGCCTTCGCCACCCTGTTTGCGGCGATTTTTGCGGCTGTGCCGCTGCTGGCGCCCTACGCTAAGTCTTCGCGGGGCCGGGGGCCGTCGATAACGCTCACAGTGCTTCCGCTATTCAACGCTGCAACATTTTTCCTGGAATTATTTGTGATGTATAAGCGGGACAAGGATTCGCTGACCTGGTTCGCACTGGGTCTGGCGGCGGTATATCTGGGAATCGCCGAAGGCATTCGCCGGCGAGCTGCTGCCGAAGACGTGAGCGCGATCCGGCTGTTGCATGTGGCCATTGCGGTGGCATTTCTAACGATTGCGATTCCTCTCAAACTTGACGCGCATTGGATCACGATTGGATGGTTGGTGGACTCAGCCGTACTTTTGTGGGTCAGCGTCCGAACCCAGACAAATTTTCTGCGGTACATGGCGGTCGCCACGTTGCTTCTGGGTATTGTGCGGTTGCTGGTCTACGACAATTTTCGGGTGGACACCGTTATTTTCGATGCGCGGTTCCTCAGCTATGCAGTGGCCATCGCGATCCTTGGCGGTATCGTTCACTTCGGAAAACGTTACGCTTCGGATCGAGAAGAGCCTTTTGTGCAACTCGCAGTGGTGGCGATCAACGTCGTGGCCTTAATCGCGCTGACCTGGGAAGCAGCGGATTATTTTGATCGGGTTCAGTTGGGCCACCGACATGTGAACGCCGAGTACCGGGATATTGCGGTGCTGCGCGGGTTCACCTATTCGGCGATCTGGCTGATTTACGGCGCGGGCTTGATGGGTGTCGGGTTTCAGACGCGCTCCGCGTTTCTGCGCTGGCAAGCGCTGATTTTGATTGCGCTAACAACCATCAAAGTATTTCTGTACGACGTATCCCAGCTTGGTGGAAGCTACCGCATTGTGAGTTTCGTTGCGCTGGGCGCGGTGCTGCTGGGGATTTCCTTTGTATATCAGCGCGATTGGCTAAAACTGTCGGCCGACGACACCCATGAGAGTTCGTCTGCGGAACGATCAGCACAGGGGATTTTGTGAGCCGGATCGGTATCGCGCTGCTAGCGACGGCGTTGGCAGCGACCACTGCAATTTCCTACTTTCACTACCAGCGCCGAATGCAGCCGATGCTTCGGCGGGTCAGCACTACATTGTGATCGACGAAAATGTTTTCGCCCATTCCCGCCAGGATCTCGCCGATGGTCGCCTGTTTGAACAGGGCAGCGCCATCCCCTACAAGCTGGTGCAAGAATCGGGCGGCTCACCGACCCAGCAAAAAACGGTACAGATCTTGCAGCCGGGGGACTATCGCGGGAAAAACTCAATTTGTTCTTGATATGGCCCGGTGCCGGAATATGACCGGGTTATTTTGCAGCTTTCGACGAAAAACTTTGTTGCCCATGCGCGTGTGGAGGAACAAGACGATCTGCACGGTAAGGAGTGGGCTTTGTTGGGTAACACGACGGTGTACGATTTGTCCGCCGAAAATCTAGGCCACAATAGCACCCTGCAACTTCCCCTCAGCGCCTACAAATATTTAAGGGTGACCTTCGACAGTGCGGTGAAACCGATGGACGTCCAGAGCGCGACGATGGGGGTGAGCCACGAAGAAAAAGCGGTTTGGCGCGACATTCGTGCAGAATTTAAACAAGAGCAGCAAGGAAAAGACACGATCCTGACGTTATCCGTCCCCGCCAAGACGCGGGTAGAACGGGTGAACATCGACGTCGATTCCAGCGAAGCTAATTTTCGGCGTGCTGTCGAATTTCGAGACAGCGGCGATACGGTCCATGGCTTAAAAGAAATCACCCGCGTGCGTATGTTGAGGAATGGGCAAAAGCTTAACTTTGAGCAAACTACTTTGAGCGTGTGCACGCCGTGTGCAGAATCCGGGGCAGTAAGCCCTGCGCAAGAGGCATCGAAAATCGTGATTCACAATGGCGATGATCCACCGCATAAAATCAGTGGAGCGCGGTTGCAGCAGCACGAGCGCAGAATTTATTTCGATGCGGCCGCTGAAGCGCAGCCAGTGATGTTTTACGGCGACGAGAAACTTGAGGCGCCTCAATACGACTATGCAAAGCTATTCCAGAAAGATGCCGTTGTGCAGGCCGTCGCTCTGAACAGCGAAGAGGCAAACCCCGCCTAAACCGGGCGCCCTGACGAACGCCAATGGTCCGAGCGCCATCCAGGCTTGCTGTGGACCGCGATTTTGGCGGCGATGGCTGTGCTGGGAAGCATCGCGGCCCGCTCTTTGAAGAGCGCACCGAGATCCCACGCCTGATCGAGACTGGCTCGATTTCAAGATGGTTCGGTCACTAGGATTGTTGCAATCCGCCGAAGCGCTGGCGCTCAATCACCCTCCCTAAAAATGATTCTTCCCTTATTGGTCGTCGAGTTAAGTAACGCCACCATTACTTCCTGAAACACTGGATGGTCATTTGGAATTGCGAGCTGTACCGTTGCCCGTTTCTGAGCCATCGGTCGCGGCCTGATTTCCGCCGGTGAAAACTCGCTGGATCAAAGTGTGGCCTGTTCACGGTTTGGGGAACTTTTGCCGTACCGTCCGGGAACAAAGAATTTCAGAAAGAGCCGGCTTGTATCGTCCTTCTGGCCACCTCTGAAAATTTCCGCCGCAAGTTTGATGTTGGGGCCTTGGCTCGAGTCCGTTTTTGCAGAGCTTGGTGCCGAGCACGTCAAGAATAGTGCGAGGTTTGCCGGAATTCTTCCATATTGGACGGTTCTCAAAAAGGAGACATTTGCGTGCGGTGTAATTCACTTATCTCGTGGCTCGCGCTGGGTTCAGTTGCATATCTCGGCGGTTGTGGTCAGACCAAACAAACCCCTGATGCATTCAATATCGAAATTGCGGTGACGCCGCATGCTGCGGCGATCGGTAGCGGTCAGACGCTACAACTATCCGCAAGCGTCAGCGATCTTGTGTCGGGTAACTCAACCGCAGCGACCACTAAGAATGACCTTACCGGCGTTAAGTGGTCAGCCTCGGCGGGAGCGATTGATTCGGCCGGCAACTACACGGCGCCGAAAGCCTCGGAAAGCTCTAACGTTACAGTAACGGCTACCAGCAAGACGGTTTCTTCCGTCAGCAGTTCCGTAACGATTCACATCGTCGCTGCCGGCCAGACTGCTTCAACGGGGAACAACCAGGTCGCCTCGTATTCCATTGCACTCGGGGCTGCGGGAAAGGTTTCGGTGCTTTTTGGTTTGACCACCAATTACGGCTTGACCACCTGGACCCAGTCATCCGCTGGCGACACGCTGAGTATTCTCGTCGCCGGGATGAAGGCCGATACCGCATATCACATGGCCGCTTCCGTACAGTTCGATGATGGCGCGCAATTCACTGACTCGGATCACGTTTTTACAACTGGTGAAGTCGAACCCAGCGCGCAGGAGCCGGTGTTGGCGGTTACCACCACTCCCGGCACGACGCCCCAAGGTGGTGTTGAGTTCGTGGACTTATCCGCGGGGGTAGCAAGACCGACCATTACGGATTTGGATGGCGATGTTCTCTGGTCGTACATCCAAGTGCCCAACGGCTCCATCGCCGACCCAATCAAATTGTTGCCTAATGGCCACTTTCTCATGAATTTCAGCGAGGGGCAGGCGGATGGTGCGAACTCAGAATTACGCGAAGTGGATCTCTCGGGAACGACCATTTGGCAAATGAGCGCGGCAGATTTGAACAAGGCGTTGGCCGCGGCGACTTGTTCGGGTTGCAACATCACGGTGGTGGGGACTCACCACGATTTTGCGGCCTTGCCGAATGGCCATGTGGTGGTGATTGCGGCCACGCAACGGGATGTCAATGGGACGACGGTCACCGGTGATGCGCTGATCGATCTGGATCAAAATCACAACCCGGTCTGGCTCTGGAATGAGTTTGATCACCTTGACATCAATCGCCAACCATATTTGTTTCCTGATTGGACGCACACCAATGCGATCCTCTACTCCCCTGACGATGGAAGTTTATTGATCTCTGTGCGGCACCAGAATTGGCTCATCAAGGTGGACTATGCAAATGGGCAAGGAGCGGGTGATATTCTCTGGCGCCTGGGTTATCAGGGAGACTTCAGTCTTGTAGGCGGAGCCGATCCTACGGATTGGTTCTATGCGCAACACGGACCTTCGTTCGCAACAACAAATACAGCGGGCATCTTTTCGCTTACCGTTTTTGACAATGGCGACGATCGTGTTTTTCCCTCGGGTGCGACTTGCAACTCCGCCGGCGCTCCCCCCTGCCTTTACAGCACAGTCCCCATTTTGCAAATCGATGAAAACGCAAAGACGGCAACCTTGACTTCGCACTACTCCACTCCGTTTTACAACTTTTTCGGTGGCAACGCCGCAGTGCTCCCGAATGGAAACATTGAGTACTGCGAGTCAGCGGGCGGAGCCTCGGCAAATTCCGGGGAAATCTACGAGGTAACTCCCGGAAACAATTCTCAGACGGTATGGCATATGGAAATTAGCGGGCAAACCGCCTACCGCGGTCAGCGAATGCCGAGCTTTTACCCTGGCGTTCAGTGGTGAAGATCCTTCGTCCTCCCGATCTGCTGACCAATAGGGACGCTCTTTCCATCGATCTCGTGTGAGAATGGTTTTAGTCGCTTGTAGCACTGTTCGCGTTTGCGGCTCGCGTCGGATGAACAAACCTCTCAGTTTTCTAGACCTAAAAGCGCAGTACGCTGCGATCCGGGCAGAGATCAACGAAGCTGTCGGACGGACCCTGGAAAGCCAGCACTTCATTTTGGGCCCGGAAGTCAGCGAACTCGAAAACGAGTTAGCCGCGCTGACCCGCTGCAAATATGCGATTGCTTGCGCTTCCGGCACAGATGCGCTGATTCTTGCCCTTCGCGCGCTCGGGGTCGGCGCCGGCGACGAAGTGATAACAACGCCGTTCACTTTCGTCGCGTCGGCTGGTTCGATCGCGCAGCTCGGCGCGACTCCCGTGTTTGTCGATATTGATCCACAAACCTTCAATATTGATCCTTCGGGGATTGACGAAGCCATCACTCCGCGAACAAAAGCGATCATGCCGGTGCATCTTTTCGGCCTCACTGCGTCGATGGATGAGATTAACGCCGTGGCGGGGCGCAATGGGATTGCAGTCGTGGAGGACGCGGCGCAAGCCATCGGTGCGCGCTACCATGAGCGCCCGGCTGGCAGCCTGGGGCTGCTGGGATGTTTCAGTTTTTTCCCCTCGAAGAATTTAGGCGCAGCAGGTGACGGCGGGCTGATCACTACCAACGACGCGCAGCTCGCGGAGCGACTTAAGCTTTTGCACCTGCATGGCGCTCATCAACGTTACGAATACGAGATTCTGGGGATGAACAGCCGGCTCGATGCTCTCCAAGCGGCTATCTTGCGGGTCAAGTTGCGCCATCTCGATGATTGGAATTCTCGCCGCCGTGGCAACGCCGCGAGGTACAGGAGATTCTTTGAGGATCTCGGGCTGACCGAGAAAGTGTCCGTGCCACTGGAACCAGCGCACATGACTCACGTCTACAACCAATTTACGATTCGCGTTCCGCATCGCGACGAGGTTCGCGAAAGGCTCCGTGACGAAGGCATCCCCAACGAAATTTATTATCCGATTCCGCTGCATTTGCAGAAGGCCTTCAATTATCTGAGTTACAAGCCAGGAGATTTTCCAGAGTCCGAGCGGGCCAGCCAGGAAGTATTGTCGCTGCCGATTTATCCGGAGCTGACCGAGGAGCAACAGCGATCAGTGGTGACGGCTATCGCGGGATGCCCTAGTCGTTGAAGAGCAGCTCAGGGTGACCCGACGAAGAGGGGCCCATCACATAAATCAATCGCAACTCAGTCCCGAGACTCTCCAGATTTACGAAAAACGAAGTGGGGATAAATCTGATCGCTGTGAACGCCGTGCTGCACAAGGAACTCTTCCACCGCTCGTGTAGCCCCCAAGCAGGAACCGGAGGTCGCATCGTCGTACGCCAAATATCCACCGGCAACTAAAGCCTTCCATAGAAATTCCTGCGCGAAGGCGATGGGTTCGTAGATGTCGAGATCGATATGGCCTAGACCGATCGAGCTGCCGAATGTTGGAAGCGTCTCGCGCACGTCCCCTTTTATGAATTCGATGTTGGTGAGTTCTAGTTGGCTTGCGGCGCGGGTGATCTCGGGCAGGGAAGAATCGGAAAAGTCGCCGGCTTGATGCAGATCGAGACCGCGCTTGGTTTCGGGCATTCCGGCGTAGGTGTCGAAAGCAAAGACTTTGGATTGGGGATAAAGTTCCTTGAGCAACGTGGCCATAAAAAAGACGTTCCCGCCACGATAGACGCCCAGTTCCGCAATGTTTTGCGACGCAAGTTCCCGCAGATAAAAACGGATTATCAAAAAAAGATTGATGCGCCGCAAATCGCTCATCACCGATCGGCCGTTCGCCGCTTGATAAGCACGGCGATAGAGAGGGTCGCGCGAAACCAGCCGCCGCAACGAGCCGAATTCCAAGCCCCAACCGCGGACCATTCCGCCATGCCCATCACTCAGGGCGGCGAGCGGCGGATCCGGCAGCCGGTCTAACTTTTGCGCCGGCAGTAATTGATAGATCCTTCGACCAAAGTCCGCGCGGATCAGTTTGTCGAGAAGAGCGCTCAAATTTCCTTCAGAGGTAGAATGCCCGCCACGCAAGTAGCTAATCTAAGAAATCTTAGATGTTTTGGTGCGGATTGGTAAGTGCGGTTTTGAAAAGAGCGCCTGGTTTCAGGTTTTGTGCGCTTCCTCGCCGACGGGTTGCAACAGCCCGTTCTTTACGCGGAATTCTGAGCCGCGCCACTGGATGCGGTCGGACAAAAGACCGACTAGCCACACAAGGGAGGTGATGGCATCGCGCAGGGGCAGCAGCCAGAGTTTGCTAGCCACGGTTTCATCCCGAAGGCCCCAAACACCAGCGGTCCAGGCCACTCCGATACGCAAGAGCAAATAGGCCGCGCTGTAGACGGCCGCGAGGATCGGCCATCCGGAACTCATGGCGATGAATACAGCGAGAATCGTCCAGGGTAGTCCATGAGTGAAAATCATTCCCGCGTAGGCCAGCGGCCGAACGTTGCGAAGCCCGATGGCCCAGCGCAACTCCTGTCCGAAAAGCTGCTGCAGCGTTTCCTTAGGAAAGACCACCGTGACAGTTTCGCGCATGATTTCCACGCGATGGCCCTGTCGCGCGATGCGATTGCCCAGCTCAAAATCGTCGGAGTGGTGGTCGGCCATGGATTCCCAGCCGCCGATTTCGGCGAGTCGTTCCTTGGTGGTAGCCATGGTCCAGCCAAAAGCAAAGCGCACGCGGCCCTCAAGTTGGCGAGCGACCAGAGCGCTGGGCAGCGAATCAGAACACATGCCCAGCATGGCGAGAGCGGCGGCGAGCGTGCCACCACCCGTGCAACGATAGAAGGCAGTGACCGCTCCCACGCCGGGATCCGCGAACGGAGCCACCAATTCGCGCAAATATCCAGGCGCGACCCGTACGTCGCTGTCGCTCATGACCAGCAAGTTATGCTTGGCTTCTTTCACCAGGCGATACAGGTTGCTGATTTTGTTATTTTGGCCAAGCCGCTCGATGCCGGTGACCAGACGAATATTTTGGCCGGCGAAATCACTTCGCAATTTTTGAATGACCGGAATGACTGCGTCGTTGGGATCACTGACCGCAAAAATTAATTCGTACTCGGGATAATCCAGCCGGCAAAAACTGGCGAAATTTTCGTAAGCTTCCGAATCAATTCCACGGACCGGCTTGAGGATGCTCACCCCTGGGGTCGCGGAGTCGTCGCGTGAAGGGCTACGACGGATCGAGCGGAAATAGTCGATGATGGTGTAGAACGAGAGAAGATAGAAAACCAGCGGGGCAAGAGCAAGGAGCAGCAGAAGTAAGCGTAGTGCCATGGAAGCGTTGATCAACCCGCTCTACCTGGTTTTCATTTTCTCGAAATCTGCGAATGGTTGAACGAGCGGAGCGTTCTTCAAATGATACGCCCAATTGCGGCGGAGATTCGAGCAGAAAAGGGTATGTGAGTAATAGAAAACCCGTAGAACTCGCTGATCTGAAAGAATTTCAGAGTACTTCTCTCTGCGGCCTTAACTTCGATACAACCTCTACATTTCTGGTACATTCTAATTTGCGTTCGTAAAGGCCCGGTTCCGCACACGCAATCTTCCATCCGGTTGGATTTTACGCACGCTCCGGTTAGATCACTTCTGCGAGGGATTTGAATGCAGGGCGAGGCACGGCGTCAGAGTATGGGTGGCGGGTCTGTGTTACAAAGTACTTCTTGGGGAACAACACTAAAAGCCGCTGTCAAGAGCGCCGCGATTCTCAGCGTGTCATTAACTTTTTGCAGCGCAGTGCGCGGACAGGCACAGACGACGGACCGGGAGTCGCGAGAAAATAACACCAACACGGTAACCAGCCGAAAATCCGGCAGGCCTTCCGACCTTGCAGTGGAGAACAACCTGCACCTGGCAGCCGCTGCGTCGGATCTCAAAGAGATTTTGGTGAAAGACACCGGGCTGCTGGTGGAGCTTAAGCGGCTCGCGATTAAAGAAGCCACGGATAACGGGCAAATCGTCGAAGACTCCACTCTAACCGACGATGCGATTTTCAACCGGCTGGAACGAGATGTGCGCTTTCGATCGGTGGCCACTCGATTGGTGCAGCGGTACGGCTATCTCCTCCCTACCTTCAATCCTGATTCTGAGTTAGGCAAAGAGCGCGAACTGCTGCTGAAAGAGCGGGCGCGGCATCAGGTGCGTGTCGAGACGCAAGAAGACACTGACTTTGAAACCGATAACAAGCGCCAGGCGAATTTGGAGTTGCCGGAGAATTGCGGCAACCTGCGCGACGAAGACTGCCAGCAGCAGGGGAGTACGCCACGCTCCGGAAGGAGCTTGAACCGGTTTCCCGGGGTGCAGGGTCAACCGGCGGACCAAGGCGCGCCGTCAACTCCGCTTGATCAATTACCGTCCGGATCGGCCTCTCAACTCCTGCGAACCCAATTGGAAGCGCCAAACTTGGATTTAAACGGATTGTCATCCACCACGGGCGGATCACTGCAGAATTCGTCTTCGCGATTGGACCGTGGGACTTCGGACACGTCCGGCACTGGGGACGATAGCGGCAGCGACAGCCGAATGTCCCGGCTGGCTCAGTCGATGGCGAGCAGCAGTTCAAGCATGATCGGGGGAGCGGATTTAGGAGCCGCATTCTCTTCGGACCGGGACTCGCTACGCTCTTCTTTGGGCGGTTCGGATCGTGGGACCAGCCAAAGCTCTTCTTTGCGGAACTACGACCGTCAGCGTTATGCCCGCGAGATGCGGCGAAACGTGCCGACCGATTTGTCGCCCGTCGCGATGGTGCACCGGACCAATCCCTACGCGGACATCCCCTCGCTGTACGACATGTACGTGCAGGCCTCTTCGCGGCAAAAACCTCTGGAGCGCTTTGGCCTGGAAGTTTTTCGCAACCAAAACACCAGCATGAATGATTTTCCGATCGACTTGCCGGCTGGCCCGGATTATGTGGTGGGTCCAGGAGACGGCCTGAACATCGATCTGTGGGGTGGCGTTTCGCAGCGAATCACTCGAGTAGTCGACCGCGAAGGGCGAATTTCGTTGCCGGAGTCTGGACCGGTGGTGGTAAGCGGACGCAGCCTGGCGGATGTGCAGCAGCAAGTGCAAAAAGTGCTGCGCGCCAACTTCAAGGATGTGTCCGCGGATGTTTCGCTTTCGCGCCTGCGCACCGTGCGTATCTATGTGGTGGGTGATGTGTCCGAGCCAGGAGCGTACGACATCAGCTCGCTGTCTACTCCGCTGAATGCACTGTTTGAGGCCGGAGGAATTACCGAGCGCGGGTCGCTGCGCAACATCAAGCACTACCGCGGCGACAAATTGGTGGAAGACGTAGACGCCTACGATTTGTTGCTGCACGGCGTGCGAAGCGAAATGGCTCATCTCGAAAGTGGCGATTCGCTGCTGGTGGCGCCCATCGGCAAGCAAGTGACCGTTGAAGGGATGGTTCGGCGGCCGGCGATTTATGAACTGAAGAACGAAAAGACGCTGGCAGAGGTGCTGGACCTGGCAGGAGGAATTCTGCCCGCGGCGGCGCTGCAGCACATCGAAGTGCAAAGGTTGGTGGCGCATGAAAAGCGCACCATGCTCACCCTGGATATTTCCGGTGAATCCGATTCCGATGCTATCGCCAAGAAATTGGCGGATTTTAAAATTCAAGACGGAGACCAAATCCACATTTTCCCGATTGCAGCGTTCAACGAAAGCGCCATTTATCTGCAGGGCCACGTGGTGCGTCCGGGTCGCTACAGTTTTAGCGACGGGATGAAGTTGACCGACTTGGTCAAGTCTTACAGCGATCTATTGCCTGAACCGGCTGCTCACTATGCGGAGATCGTGCGATTGAATGCACCCGATTATCGGCCGAGCGTAGAAAGTTTCGATTTAGCGGAAGCATTGGCGAACCCGGCCACCGCGCCAAAATTGGAAGCGCACGACACGGTGCGCATCTTCGGGCGCTACGACTTTGAGGCTGCCCCGGAAGTATGGGTTGGCGGCGAGGTGCACGCGGCAGGGAAGTACGCCACGGCCGGCCAAGTGCGCTTGCGTGACGCGGTCTACCTGGCTGGCGGCGTGACGCCGGATGCGTCCTTGGATTCGGCGCAGCTTTTCCGGACGCAGGCTGACGGCACCATGAAAATTCTGAGCGTAAATCTGGGTTCAGCCTTGTCGGGCGATCCCGCCGACAACATCTTGCTTCAACCTCGCGACCGCTTGCTAATTCACCGCAATCCGGCGCAAGTGGATCCCGCTGTAGTCGACATCAAGGGCGAAGTCGCTAAGCCGGGACGTTATCCGCTGACCACCAACATGCATGTGGAGGATTTGATCGAGGTCGCCGGTGGCTTGAAGCGTACCGCCGATCCGGTGAATGGCAGCCTGACGCGCTACGCCGCAGGAAATCCAGACGGTTTGCCGAGCGAAAATATTTCCGTCGCGTTGTCGTCAGCCGCCGCGGGTGACGCGAACGAAAACAAATTACTGCGTGACGGAGATGTGCTGACCATTCCGCAAAATCCGGGATGGAATGACGTCGGTTCGTCCATCACGGTACGGGGCGAAGTTTTGCACCCTGGTCCTTTCGGCATTCGCCCAGGTGAACGGCTGAGCTCCGTCATTGAACGCGCCGGTGGATTCAACCCACAAGCGTATCCATACGGCGCGGTGTTGATGCGCCCAGAAGTCCGCGAACTGGAAATGAACGCACGGACAGAAATGATTCGCCGATTGAAAGAAGAGGAAGTTCACCTCAAGGCTCTTCCGGAAACGGATCCGGATCAGAAAAACGCAAAGTTGACGGCGATCGGCGAAACCGAGACGACCCTCCGCGAATTGCAACTGAACCCGCCGATAGGACGCGTGGTGGTGCGAGTTAACAAGGACCTGGACAAATGGAAGAACACCACCGCAGATATTGCCGTGCGTGATGGCGACGTCCTGGTGATCCCCAAGAAGTCGGGATACATCGCGGTAAATGGACAGGTTTTCAACCCAACGGCGGTCAGTTATCGGCCGGGTAGAAGTGCGCGGTGGTATCTCAGCCAAGCGGGCGGCTTGACGCAACTCGCGAACAAGAAAGCGGTGTTCGTGATCAAGGCGGACGGGTCGGTGCTCGGAGCGAAAAATAACACCGGTTTCTGGAATGGCGATCCGCTGAACGCGGAGTTGCGGGCGGGGGACACCATCGTAGTGCCGGAAGTCGCGCCGCGAATCGGCACGAGAAATTGGCAAACTCTTTTCCAAGCCGGACAGTTGGCGGCTTCGGCGGCCCTGGCGGTTGCCTACATTCATCCTTAATGTTGAGATTCTTATGCCGCAGACAAAGACTGCCGAACATGGGCGCGAGGATTTTACGCGCCTCGACGCTCGCTTTTGCTCTAGCTGTCGTCGCGCGCGGTCAGCAACCTGATGCACAGCAGAAAAATAACGCTAGCGGCGCGAGCACCGAAACTTCCCAAACGCCAGAGCAGCAGAAGGTGCCGCCCGCGATCGATCCTGGCGATACAGATTCAACTCCCGAATACGGTTTAGAGAGTCTTGCGAAGGATTTTTGGGGCGATCAAAAAGAAATCTGGACGAGTCCTGCGCGACTGCGATTTGCGGACGCCGACTGGCTGATTCCCACGGCCGGAATCGCGGCAGGATTATTCAGCACCGACAAAGATATAAGCCGGCATTTGTCGAATAACCCCACGACGATCAGCCACTACAAAACGATTTCGAACGCTGGAATAGCGGCTTTGGCCGGCGGCGCAGGGGGCATGTGGCTACTTAGTTTTTCTAATCACAACGCGCACTGGCGGGAAGCGGGATTTTTGGCGGGAGAAGCTGCGCTGGACAGCGTGGTGCCCGCCGAAATTCTGAAATATTCTCTGCGGCGGGACCGGCCATACCAAGGGGATGGCACGGGACAGTTTTTTCAAAGTGGCGGAACCTCGTTTCCTTCGGAACACGCCACCGCAGCATGGGCGGTGGCGGGAGTTCTGGCGCACGAGTACCCCGGAACTTTTCCGAAGCTGATGTTTTACGGCCTGGCTTCGCTAGTGAGCGCTGCGCGTATCAAAGGCAAGCAGCATTTTCCTGCGGATGTTTTTGTGGGCAGCCTGATGGGCAACATGATCGCCCAGAACGTTTATAGCCGGCATCACGATCCGGATTTGGGCGGCGACGCGTGGCGCTCTATCGGCCAGATCGTCCGCAACGATGGGGATCTGCCGGTCAGCAGCATGGGTTCGCCGTATGTCCCGCTGGATAGCTGGGTATATGAGGCGCTGGATCGCTTGGCGGGAATGGGCGTGATTGATGCGGCATATGTCGGCCTTCGTCCGTGGACGCGCCTCGAGTGTGCACGTCTTGTTGGCGAAGCGGCGGACCACGCCGCCGATCGAGGCGCCGAAGTGAGTCGCTATGTCGCGGCGCTGCAGCAGGAATTTCACTATGAAATGAACGACCTGGAGGGAGAGCACAACGACATCTTTCGTGTGGAGTCGGTGTATACGCGCACGGAGCACATCTCCGCCGCGCCACTAACGGACGGCTACACGTTCGGGCAAACGCAGATCAATGATTTTGGGCGGCCATATGGAGAAGGATGGAACAACGTTACGGGCACATCCTTATACATGACGCATGGGCGTTGGGTCGGCTATGCGCGCGGGGAGTTTCAGGCGGCGCCGGAGATCCCGGCACTGTCACTCAGCGCGCGAGAAGCAGTGGAGGTAGCCGATCATTATCCCTCGCTTCCCCCGGGTACCCCCCAGCCGGCCAAAGACAACTTCACGCTGCTGGACGCGTACTTCGGACTGATGCTCTCGAACTGGGAAATCACGTTTGGTCGGCAGAGCCTTTGGTGGGGACCGGGCGATGGCGGGCCTATGATGCTCAGCGACAACATCCAGCCGATCAACATGCTGCGCATCGCGCGAACGACACCGCTGGAAGCTGCCGAGCTTCTTGGGATGGTTAGGCCCAGTCCGCACCGAGTTTTTCATAGGGCAGCTGCAGGGATACAACTTTGTATTCGCTCCAACCGGTTTTGTGGGGGATTTTTATCGCGGGCTTACGCCTGAACCCTTCATTCACGGACAGAAACTCAGTTTCAAGCCCACCCGCAATTTTGAATTTGGACTGTTTCGCACCACGATTTATGGAGGGCCGGGATATCCGTTAACACTAGACACGTTCCTGCGTAGCCTGTTTTCCACCACCAACGAGCGCATCACCTCCATAGGCGGGGCTCCAAACAAGCCTGGCGACCGCCGTTCTGGTGTGGATTTTAGTTATCGCTTGCCGGGGCTCCGCAATTGGCTTACGTTTTATGGAGATGGGTTCACCGACGATCAATTTACCCCGATCTCATATGCCGACCGTTCGGCTTGGCATGCGGGGTTGTATCTTTCCCATACCCCATTCGTTCCCAAGCTGGATTTGCGCGTCGAGGGTGTGTACACCGATGTCCCGGCTGGCGGTCAGATTGGCCACGGCTTTTTCTATTCCAACCTGACCTGGAGAAGCGGATACACGAACGACGGAAATTTGATTGGCAGTTGGATAGGTCGGGAAGGACAAGGCGCACAAGCTTGGAGCAATTATTGGTTCAGCGCGCGCGATAGGGTGCAGTTTAATTTCCGCCATCAAAAGGTCAGCCAGGAGTTCATTCCTGGAGGGGGGACAGTAACGGATGCCGGGGTACGTGGCGATTACTGGTTCCGGTCGAACCTGAGTGTGAGGGCTTCGGTGCAATATGAACGTTGGCTGTTTCCGGTGATCCAGCCCAATGCGGAGAGGAATATTACCGGATCCATTGGCATTCAGTTTCAACCGCAGAAATTGTTTCGTCCGTCGTCGACAGATTTGAGTCAACATGGTCAGGGCGAGGAACGCGTGCAATGAAGGGCGCTTCGGTGAGACAACCAATCCGGGAAGAAGAGCTTGTGGCTGCGGCCGCAACCCCACTCGTTGAAGCAACGGACCACGCAATGCTGGGCTATTTGGAATTGTTGTGGGCGGAGCGCCGCAGAATTGCGCTGATCGGTTTGTACGCGCTGCTGGCCAGCACGTTGGTCGCATTTCTGATTCCCAAGCGATATGAATCGACAACCCGGCTGATGCCCCCAGATAGTTCGTCGGGATCCGGGATCGCGGCGATGGCCGCGGCAGCCATGGGGGGAGCCGGTGTGGCTGGGGGGTTAGGTGGACTAGCTGGCGATGTGCTGGGGCTGAAAAGCACTAGCGACATTTTTGTCGGAGTACTTTCAAGCCGTACGGTCCAGGACAAACTCATCGCGGAATTTGATCTTAAGAAGTTGTACAGCGATAGCCGCATGGAAGATGCGCGCAAAGATCTAGCCGCGCATACCTCGGTGTCGGTAGACCGTAAGAGTCAAATTATTACCATTCTCGTGATAGATCACAGCCCGGAGCGGGCTGCGGCGATGGCACAAGCCTATGTGGGGGAGCTGAACCGATTGATCTCTGCATTAAGCACATCGTCGGCGCGTCGGGAGCGCGAATTTCTTGAGCAGCGATTGCAGTCCGCGGAAACCGACTTGAAATCGGCAGAGAAAGATTTTAGTGAGTTTGCCAGCAAAAATATCGCTATTGACGTGAAAGAACAAGGCAAAGCCATGGTGGAAGCTGCGGCCACACTGCAAGGGGAACTGATTGCGGCGCAGTCGCAATACCAGGCGCTGCGCCAAATCTACACTGATCAAAATGCGCGCGTGCGAAGCGTTAAGGCGCGCGTCGATGAATTGCAACGGCAACTAAACAAACTCGGTGGCAAGGGCGAAACGGCCGGCTCGCTGGCGTCTAGCGGGGATGACGCGTCGTTGTACCCATCGATCCGAAAATTGCCCCTCTTGGGAGTTACCTACGCCGATCTGTACCGCCGGACAAAAATTCAGGAAGCGGTGCTGGAAACACTCACTCGGGAATATGAGCTGGCCAAAGTGCAAGAGGCCAAAGAAATTCCAGTGGTTAAAGTCCTGGATTCAGCCTACGTGCCTGATAAGAAATCGTATCCGCCGAGACTACTGATCATCTTCATGGGAACAGTCCTAGCAGTGTGTGCGGCAATGCTGTGGATTGTGCAAAGAGATATTTGGCACGGGGTCGATCCGCATGACCCGCGAAAACTGTTCGTGCAGCATGTGTTTGCGGATGCGGCAGCAGTTTGGCCAGGAGCAGGCACGAAAGAACCCTCAGAAGGCGCGGCAAAATTCTCGCCGTTTCGCCGGCGGCGCAGCGACTAGATGAACTCGCGGATAGCTGCGGTTGAGCTCTGAGATCGAACATCGTGCAACCACCGAAACAATCGGTGTCGGCTCGCTCCGATGCAATATTCAAATGGCCATCTTCCGGGTAAGTTCAAAGAATATTTCTACGAACATGCCTGCAACGGCGTATCAATGATTCACATTTAATACACGAGAAAGCAAGGGATGGTGTTGGCAGTGGCAGATCGAAGGTGGACAAATCCCTATTATTTTCTCGCTCCGATGCGACAGTATTTTCGCAGCCGTCGGTTTCGCGACTTTCAAGCGCAGTACCGCGGTTGCCGAACCATCGCCGACATTGGGGGAGATCACAATATCTGGGACCTGATCGGTCGCAAGGACGGTGTGATCGTTCTTAATCTGTGGGTTCCACCCGACAAGGGAAGTCTGCCCTACGTATTGGGGGATGGTTGCCAACTGCCGTTCGGGGATGGTTCGGTCGATCTGGCATTCTCCAATTCTGCAATTGAACACGTAGGAGATTTCGAACATCAGACGCGGTTTGCCACGGAAATGTTGCGGGTGGGGAAGAGGATCTACTGCCAAACGCCCTGCCGTTTGTTTCCCATTGATCCGCATCTTTCAGCATTTTTCCTGCATTGGTTACCGCGTCGCTGGCTCACTCCCTTCGTTCTACGCCATTTCACCTTAAACGGTTGGTTGTCACGACGAGCGTACGACTATGACGTTACCTGGTTGTCGAAAGCTCAACTGCAGAAGATATTTCCCGGCTGCGAAGTTACGACCGAGCGATTCTTCGGAATTCCAAAGGCTTTCATTGTTACTTCGTAGTGCGAGAGGCGGTCTGGCCACGGAAGCCGCCGCACTGGCCGCCTGCTTGAGGACATTGGTTCGAACGAGATTCTAGGACGATGGACGATCTTTCAAAAAAAGCGGTTGTAACGTCGCTGACTGGGCGGCTTTTCGCGCGGAACACCGCTTTCAATTTGGCGGGGGAAATCGTCGCGTTTGGTATTGGGGTAGTGTGCATCCCTTACGTCGTCAAAACCTTGGGTACCGATTCATTTGGAATTTTGTCCATCGCCTGGATGTTGTTGGTGTACATGAGCCTGTTTGACCTGGGTTTGACGCGGGCAACCACCAAGTTCGTAGCAGAGGCACTGGGAAGCGGCGATGATCAGCACGTCCATTCTCTGGTGTGGACCTCAATCACCTTTCAATTACTGTTCGGCCTGCTCGGGACCGTTCTTTTTCTGTCCAGCATCCACTTGCTCACCAGCAAAGTCTTCAAGATACCGCCTCCGTTGATGGCGGAAGCCCAAAGAGGATTTCAGTTCTTGGCGATTGCCGTACCGATCATTCTGGTTACGAATTGTCTCCGCGGAGTTTTGGAAGCGCGGCAGCAATTTCACTTGATTAATTACATTAAGGTAGCGAGTAACATTCTGATGTTTTCCAGCCCATTCTTATTGATTCCTTTTGGGGGGCGGCTCCCGTCGATCATCTTGCTGATGATCGCGCTGCGTTTGGTGGCGATGTTCGTGTATTTGCAATTGTGTTTGTCTCCCATGCACAAAGCGGGACACCGCCGAAGTTTTGACCGGGAAGTGTTACGACGGCTGCTGCGGTACGGAGGATGGATTACCGTATCCAATGTGACCGGTCCGATGCTGATGTACGCGGATCGTTTTGCGATTGGCGCGTTGCTTTCGGTCGGGGCGCTGGCGTACTACACCGGTCCGGCGGATATGCTGAATAGGGCCCTGGTGGTACCGGCTAGTTTGGGATCGACACTGTTTCCGGCATTCAGTTCGCTGCAAGCTGTCGGCGCTCTGGACAAGCTCGAGGATTTCTACTCCCGATCTCTGAAATATCTGGTTGTCGTGATGGGACCGCCCTTACTGCTAGCGGGCGCTTTTTCTCAAGACATTCTGAATGCCTGGCTTGGCCCTGTCTTCGCACAGAACGGTGCCATTCCGTTGCGCATACTGGCAGTCAGTATTCTGCTCAGTTCAATTGCGTTGATCCCTTATGGGCTGCTCCAAGGCGCCGGGAGGCCAGATCTCACTGCGATATTTCATCTGCTCGAGTTGCCGGTGCATCTAGCATTAGTGTGGTTGCTGGTGTCCAGGTATGGCCTGATCGGGGCAGCTCTTGCCGTAACGATTCGCGTCGGGATCGACACGGGGTTGATATTGTGGGCTTGTGACAAAGTTGGTCTCGGCTCCTTTCGTAGCGTCCGTCAAACGGGCGTAACTAAAAGCCTGCTTGGTCTGATTCTGGTGGCTGTTGTCTTGAGCTTTCCTCACGTCGCTGCGGGATCATTGCCTCGTCGATTGTCCGTCGCAGGTTTATTGTGTTTCGGTTATTTGGTGGTTCAATGGTATTGGTCTTTTGATGATCGAGACCGGACCTTCGCAGTTAACACGATTGGCCACTTTGGAGTTCGAAGGACGCCCACTCCGAAGAGCGAGACTCCCCCTGCTCCCTCGCGTGCGAGCACATGAAAGTGAGTAAGTAAGTATGCCGTCCGGACAAAATGGCTGGCTGCACTTTTCTGATTCGTCACTCCGCTACCGATACGATGTTCCCGATTATGATTTGCAACCGGACGCCTACAGCCGGACTCGCATACTTTTAAGCTGGGTCGGCAAGAGTAAACGCGTTCTGGAACTTGGCTGTTCAACCGGTTACATGTCCAAGTACATGGTTGAGAAACAAGACTGCTCGGTAGTCGGAATAGAACTCGATCCAGCCGCAGCGGACTGTGCGCGAAGTTTTTGCCGCGAAATTTTCGTGCGCGACTTGAATGAGTCACACCGATTCGCCGGAATCGTCAAACACTCCTTCGACGTGGTCCTAATGGGAGACGTCCTCGAGCATTTGGTCGACCCTTTGGGGCTGCTGATCCAGATCCGGGAGTTGTTGGACGCCAACGCGAAAATCGTAATCTGTCTGCCGAACGTGTTGCACTGGCTAACGCGAATTAAGATGCTGCTGGGCCGATTTGATTACGAAGCGGCGGGAACCCTGGACCATACGCACCTGCGGTTTTTTACCGAGAAATCTTCCAGGGAGCTAATTGCAGCTGCAGGTTTCCAGGTCACAAGATTTTATCCCGCTTTCGGCGGCAGGCTCGCTGGTCACGCACGCCCGATGTGGCAGACTTTGGCCAATTGGTTTCCCGGGCTTTTTGCGTTCCAACTGCTGTACGAAGCCATCCCTCTTCCTCCCCATTCGGCGACCGCCGATACGGCCGTGCAAGATTCCGCCAACTCTGTTTTGGACACACCGCAGGACCAGTCGGTCTTCAAAAATGTCGGCGCTGCGCCTCATCTTAGCCACCGAGGCGGTGGAAATGCTTGAGGCTGGCACACTCCGATGGTGGGAATCGAAGCTAATTGGGCGCTTGCATCTTCTTGGGGCTCTGGCCGTGCTGCCGTTGCTACTTCGGTTGGCGGTGGAGGAAGACCTCACCTGGCTAGCGGGGGTTCTAGTAGCTGCATTGGTTGGCCTCCTGACTGTTGTTCGTTGGCCGTATGGAGCTTTGTCCGTGATAGTGGGCATGAGCGCGATGCCCGTCTACTACGTTGAAATATCGGGCTGGAAGGCGCGACCGGAGCATTTCGCGGCGTTTATCGTGCTTGTCGCAGTCTGCGTATCTTTGATCTTTTCAAAACGTAAAGTTCAGTTGCACACCCTGGACTACTGCATCCTTGGATTTGTGGCTGTCAATTTTGTGAGTTCCGCAGTGGGATCCTCGGCGCCGGCGTCGACGTTGCGCTGGGCATTGCAAAACACCCTGGCAATCGTTCCTTACTTCCTTATCCGTGTTTTGGTTGTCAATTTGGATATTCTCCGCAAGGCATTTCGAATCCTCCTTGTTGTTTCCGCCGCTGAAGCGGTATTTGGAATCTTGTGTTTCGTCTCGTATCACCTGTTCGGTACCACCGTAGGCATGAACGCCGGTCAATATCTCATCGATGTGGCCGCACCTTACGGCTCTATGTTTGAAGCCAATCTGTTTGGTACATACTGCGCATGCGCGGCCATCCTCTTTCTGGCGATGTACCTGTCCGGCCGCCATCGAGTGGCCGCCGGCCTCGGTATGATGGTCACGGTATTTGCCACTGTGATTAGCTATTCGCGAGCGTCCCTCCTCGCGCTCATCCTCGTAAGCTTTTGGGTCTTTTGGAGGATGCGCCATTCTGCCGGCAGCGTTCGTTGGAAAATGACCGCGCCGGTGCTGGCTGTCACGGTTGCTTTGGTCTTGGCTTTCACCGCCGCGGGCGGCGTCCTTCAACAAAGGTTTGCCAATCTATATTACGAAGGGCTGACGGAACAGACCGCCATAGCCAGAGTTTTCGTCATTCAGGAAGCGGCCCTGGAGATCCCGGCCCATCCGCTTTTAGGCAGCGGCACCGCCAGTTTCAATCTGTCTTTTGACTGGAGCAGATACATTCCCGAATGGGCCAGTGACGCAACCTGGATCGCAAACACTCCGCTTCGTATTCTTCACGACACCGGCGTGATTGGCCTTTCGTTTTTTCTGGCATTTTTCGTTCTAGTCTGGAAAAAGATTCACGCGACACTGAAAGTATCTGCAAATCCCGACGGCATGGTTTTGGGGTTGTCGGCCGGTACGCTACTGTATGCGGTCGTGTTTCAATTCGGCGATGGGACCATTCTAGCCTTTTCATGGGTTCATCTGGGTTTTCTGGCGACTGCCGCAATCATTTTCGAAAAGTCTTATGTTGCTCCCTCCGAGCCCATCGAAAAACGGGCCTAGGCTCACCGACCGCTGGGGAGGGCGGCTAAAAGGGTGACAAAAGATCCATCTCGTTACTCTCTGATACTATTCGAAGGTGTACTAAGGGGCTTGATACAATAGTTCACGGGCGATCACGGGGTTAGTAAATGCGATTTGGTGTGGTTATTTTATTTATATTGAGCTGGTTCACTTGGCAATCGCCATCTGCCGGGGGGCAGTGCGTGCATGAACAGATGGAATGTCGCCCGGTGGTTCCCCATTTTGTGAAATTTGAAAGCACTCTCAAGCGTGTGGGCTCAACCTCGATCGAGCATGTTGTCGCCGTAAAGTTCGCGGTGTACAAGGACTCCACGGGGGGATCACCGCTGTGGCAGGAAACCCAAAACACGCTGTTGGACCCGCAAGGTCATTATGAAGTCATGCTTGGAGCTACCGCCGACGAAGGCATCCCCTTAGAGTTGTTTACCGCCGGAGAGCCGCGTTGGCTCGGGGTTCAAGTGCTGGTAGCAGGAGAGGTTGAACAGCCTCGAGTGATGTTGGTCAGTGTGCCTTACGCTTTGGAGGCTGGTGACGCACAAACTTTGGGGGGGTTGCCGGCGTCCGCCTACGCTAAGGTAGGGGCT
Source organism: uncultured Acidobacteriota bacterium (assembly GCA_963846145.1). GTDB lineage: Bacteria > Acidobacteriota > Terriglobia > Acidiferrales > UBA7541 > Acidiferrum. The sequence continues at coordinate 21,536 of CAWJUV010000003.1, forward strand.
TCTACGTCGACAGTTGTTGCCCCAGGCACGACTCCTCCCAGCCCGACATCCACAACCGCCGCAGCGCTGGGATCGGGCGCTGCGGTTGGTGCGACCTTGCCCCCCGGTGCGGTTCCCGTGCGCACCCCGGATACCATCCCAAAATTCTCTTCGGGTCCAGTTTCGCTGGTGGACTCACAGATAACGGATTCGAACGGCGTTGTGGGAATGCGCAATCTGAATAACATCTTATTCGCGGATCGCTTTTCCGGAGGTGTCCCTGATGCGGTGGCGGCGTGCCCCGCCGACGGCTGCATCATCTATGCGATCTCTCCGAACGTAAATCTGAATCTGGGAAACATCGATCCAGGAACAAAAGCCATTACACTTTACCTGGGACCCTACACCTACTCCGTAAATCAAATCATGCTGCGCAAGGCCATGAGGATCATTGGCATGGGCGCTGCGCCAGGACCGAGTCCGTTGTGCAGCAACCAGACCCCATGCAATGGCACCAATCTGCGATCAGTCAACGGCAATAATCCGGTTTTTGTAATCCCCCAAACAAATAACACGCCCGCCAGCAATGTGTATCTATCTGGTTTTAGAGTTTTAGGATCCGCAGGGAACACCGCTCAAGACGGATTTTTCCTGGACACCAGCAGCTCCGTTAACTCTGGCCTGATGTTTTCTACCTTTGACGACATTTATCTCGAAGGCTTTGCAGGAATCGACTTGCACATCAAGGGGCGACCCAACGATTACTCGTCTGCAACCCAATGGGTGCTGTTCAATAACGTAGTCGCCTTCCGCAACGCCGGCGGCGGAAATGCGTTGCGCTTGGAAGGAGCCACGTTCGAATTGCGGTTCAGGGAATGCTTGTTTGACGGACAAGCGATCGGGGATGGTACGAACATCTACATTGGGGGTTCGACAGGTTTGACCGGTTATCCCCTTGGTATCGTATTTGAGAGCCTGGTCACCCAGTTTGCGGCGGTTGGAGTGCAACTGGATGGCGCTTATCACATCATTTTTCACGAATCTCATCACGAAAATCTTTGGGGCGCGTATCAGATTACCAACAACACCAACATTGGAACTCACGGTCTGACCATCTCAGACTCCTACTTCTCAGGCGATACTGCAGTAAACGCGGGAAAAGGATTTGCTCTGAGCATCGGCACCACGTTCGCTGAGGGAATTGTTTTCGCCCACAACGAACTGTACGGAAACCCCGACTCGGTCATTACCGGTTTTAACCTCGCCAGTGTGGTCTATCGAGACAATTTGTATGCAGGGTTATTAAATGCTCCGCCGACATCTGGCATCACGCCACAAATGAATCCTGCGGCCTCGATAAACATCCGGGGAGTTCATACGGTTGCGCTCAACACTTCGACAACGCCCATCGTGAATATACAAAGCATGTTGGGGCCGGGAGAAATGGTGACCTTTCTCGCAGTCGGAGGTCCAGTAATGTTTGCCGCCGGAGGTAACATTGATTTAATGGGACCGGGACCATTGATGGTCAGCGGCACGGTCACGTTCGTGAGAGCAGATTTTGGGAGCCCGCTTTGGAAGCCCGTATCCCAATGGAATCCATAATTCGAAAACTGGACTACATGACTTCCAGAATCTCGACGAGTTCTGCGGCAGAAGTTCTGTGCCGGTGTGGTTTTCGACGCCGTGGTCCAGCATCGGTTGTAAATCCGGCGGCGGAATGCGATTCGAAGGCTAAACATCTTGGCCAATAGTTACGACATTGCGATCGCTTATCGTATTTACCCCAAGGTCGCCAAACCTGCGATAGGCCTGCCTTTTAGCGACGATAAGCTGCGGCTTTCAGAAGTCTGCGTGACGTCATTCAAGGCTTCCCTTGGCACGCTCCGCGCCAAAATTTGGGTTCTTCTGGACAACTGCCCCGAAGAGTACGCCGAGATGTTCCTAAGACACTTTGATTCTGAGGATTTGGTTCTGATGCGCTTGCCCCCCACCGGGAACCAAGGCACCTTCGGCATGCAGCTGGACATTTTGCTGAAGCAGGCGGACAGCGATTTTGTCTATTTTGCGGAAGACGACTACTTCTATCTACCGGGCCAATTCTTCCGGATGCTGGAGTTTTTGAAGGCGTCCGACGATGTGGACTTTGTGACGCCCTACGATCATCTGGATTGCTACACGTGCGACATACACCGTTTCCCCAAATGGATCCGCGTCCAGGGCGGCCATCACTGGAGAACAGCAGCTTCCACATGTCTGACTTTTTTGACTCGCAAAAAAACGCTCAAACGGAATCGTTATATTTTTCGAACCTATTGCTGGCGCAATCACGATTGTAGCCTGTGGCTAAGCCTGACGAAGCTTTCGATATTCAATGCCGCGGAATTCCTGCGCCTGCTGGCCCGGGACAAATTATTCGCAAAAATGATTGCCAAGGCCTGGCTGTACGGTTGGCCGCAGATACTCTTTGGAAAGTGCATGAAACTCTGGGTGCCGGTTCCAGCCGTGGCCACCCATCTTGACACTCGGGCGTTATCGCCGACGATAGACTGGATCGCGCTGATGCAAAACTCGGCTGGCAGTGACAGCCAACAGTTTTCAAATGTTGAGGATAACGAATTTAATGAGCCTACTGCTGTGATGTCCCGCCCGGAGAATTTCGGTTGAAACCTAGTTGCACGGTGATCGTGCTCAATCATAATGGCGAAACGCTTCTGCCGGCCTGTCTCGACAGCCTGGCGCTGCAAACCGCGCCCATCGACACGGTTATCGTCGATAACGCTTCCACGGATGGTTCGGCGGCCTTGGTTGCCGAAAAATACCCGTGGGCGCGGTTTTTGCCACTGGACAAGAATTACGGCTTTACCGGGGCCAATAATGCCGCGCTGCGCGATGCTCTCCTACGCGGCAGCAAGTATACGCTGTTGCTGAACAACGATACCTTCGCTGCTCCAACTTTCATCGCGGAGATGTTGGCCGTCATGGAGAGTGACCCGAACATCGCCGTGGTCTGCCCAAAAATTTATTTTGCTCACAAACCGGACACACTTTGGTACGCCGGTGGCATCTTTAGTCTGTGGACCGCTGCCGCTAAACACCGGGGGTGGAAGGAAGTCGATCAACATCAACATGATTCCGCAGGTGATTTCACCCAGGCCACTGGCTGCGCGATGATGGTGCGATCCAGCGCGATGCGCGAAGTCGGTTTGTTGGATGACCAATTTTTTATCTATGCGGAAGACCTAGATTGGTCGGTGCGTTTTTGGAAGAAGGGTTATCGCCTCGCCTTCGCTCCCAAATCGCACCTTTGGCACCTCGACGGCGCCACCAACGTAAAGGTGCTTGGCAGGGGAAGTGAAGAACGGCGCCAGTTCTTGAGTACCCGCAATATGATTTTTGTGGCGCGTAAACACCTGCGCTGGTGGCAAGTCCCTACCCATGCTTTCGGTTTTGCAATTCGGCATATCGGTTTTTACACCGCTTTGCGGGTCTGGCGCCGCGATTTTCGAGCTCTGTGGGCGGTCTATCGGGGCCTCGGAAAAGGGCTGAGTACGCCGCTGAGTTCGGACGAGGCGGTTCGAATCGAAGCCAATGCGGTGGAGAATCACTGAAGCGAATCGTCGCGCTTTTGGTCTGAAACGAATTTCGAACGACAAGGAGTAGCACTATGGCAGTTTCGTTAGTCACCGGCGGAGCCGGATTCATGGGCTCGCATGTTGCCGAGCAACTCTTGCGAAACGGGCATCAGGTGGTGGTACTGGACGATCTCAGCGGCGGATTTGTCGACAACGTGCCCAAGAGCGCGGCGTTCGTTAAAGGTTCAATCCTCGATTTTGAGCTGATCAATCAGCTTTTCGAAAAGTATCGGTTCACCTACGTCTATCACCTGGCCGCCTACGCTGCGGAGGGCCTCAGCCATTTCATCAAGCGCTTTAACTACAACAACAACTTGATCGGCAGCGTAAATATCATCAATGCCTGCGTAAATTTTCAGGTCAATTGCCTCGTTTTTACTTCCTCGATTGCGGTGTATGGAGCCGGCGATCCCCCGCTCAAAGAGGATATGGTTGCTGTTCCAGAGGATTCTTACGGTATCGCCAAGCTGGCAGTGGAGCAGGAGCTGAAAGTCAGCCACGAAATGTTCGGCCTCGATTACGTCATCTTTCGGCCGCACAACGTTTACGGCGAACGGCAAAACATCGCGGACCGATACCGCAATGTCATCGGCATCTTCATGAATCAGATTCTAAAAGGCGAGCCTCTGACCATCTTCGGCGACGGCACGCAGGTACGAGCTTTTACGCACATCAATGACATCTCATCAGTAATTGCCCGCTCCGTGGATGTACCAGCGGCAAGGAACCAAATTTTCAACATCGGCACGGATACCCCTTACACCGTCAACGATATGGCGGCCATTGTGGCGCAAGCCATGGAGGTGCCCCTCAAACTGAATCATTTGGATGCGCGCAACGAGGTCAAAATCGCATTTTCCGATCACAGCAAGGCCGACAGGGCCTTCGGGAAAGCGCCACAAACCAAATTTCAGGACGGCATTCGCGCCATGGCCGAGTGGGTTAAAGCCCATGGAGCCAGAGAAAGCAGCGTGTTTGAGGATATTGAGGTTCTAAAGAATCTACCGCCCAGTTGGTCTCGGGCCGTACACAAGCCCGTTTCTATAAAGTAAGGCTAAATTCTGCGAGTAATTTTTAGAAATGCCGGGTTATAGCGCAGTTGAATCCGCCTGCCAGCGGAATGTTGTAGTTGACAAGTCCATCAATATCGAGCATCAATGCTTCAGAGGGGCTGGGGACGCATCGTTAAATGGATGATCGATTATTCCGTCTAAAACGCGAAATTGCAGAGAGTATAGCGGTAACGTCAGAGCTGGAGCGATCCTGCTCTTCCCAGATCATTGAAGCCGCCACAACCATTCTTACCGCCCTGCAATCCGGTGGGAAGATAATCGCCTTTGGAAACGGCGGCAGTGCCGCCGAGGCTCAGCACTTGGTCGCTGAACTGGTGGGGCGGTACCGTACCGACCGGCAGCCGCTGGCTGCGGTCGCACTTACGGTGGAAACCGCGTCGCTCACCGCGATCGCTAATGATTACGGTTTCGAGCAAATTTTCTCGCGGCAATTGTTGGCACTGGCCAAGCCAGGGGACGTCGCGGTAGCGATCTCCACCAGCGGCAATTCCGCTAATGTTTTGATGGCGGTCGAAGCGGCCCGCAGCCAGGGGTTGGTCACCATTGGCTTGACCGGCAAGACGGGCGGCAAGCTTACGGCGATGGTTCAGGTTTGCCTGCATGCCCCGTCTGACTGCACCGCGCGCATCCAAGAAATGCATATGTTGATGATTCATTTGGTCTGCGGTTTTGTAGAAGATGCGGTGCTGACGGCTGCGGAGCCGTCCATTCCGGTGCAAGCGCGCGATGGAGAGGTCTGCTAATTGCAGGACTTATTCGCGGCTCTAGAAGGTTTTGATCGCTGCCAACTCGCTGTCATTGGCGACCTCATGTTGGACGAATACCTTTGGGGCCATATCGAACGAATTTCGCCCGAAGCGCCAGTTCCAATTCTGAACATCGTTCGGCGCTCCTCCACGCTGGGAGGCGCGGGCAATGTGGTGGAGAACCTGCGGGCAATGGAAGTGGGAGTGACCGCGCTTGGAGTGGTGGGTGCAGATAGCACCGGTCAGGAAATCTGCAAACTGCTGCGACAACATGGGGCGAATGTCGGTGGGCTAGTCAGCGACCCGAGCCGGCAGTCCACTCGGAAAGCACGGCTCATGTCGCTGGAGCATGGACAACAGGTTTTTCGTCTAGACGAGGAATCGACTGCGGCTTTGGACAACGAGATCGAACAAAAAATGATTGAGAGCCTGCAGGGCCTGAATAATGGCACTCAAGCGATCATCTGCTCCGACTACATGAAAGGTGTTCTGTCGCAGCGGGTTTTGGCCGAGGTGTTCGAGCTTGCCCGCGCACGAAAGATTCGCACGGTCGTCGCCCCCAAGGATTCTAATCCGGAGAAATATCGCGGCGCGGACGTCCTGATGCCCAACGCGCGAGAATTGATGCAGTTGTCCGATAAGAAAGACCTAGGCGCTTCGTTGAACGACGCCGCTGACAATGTTCTTAATAAACTCGACCTGCAAGCATTGGTTGTGACGCGCGGAAGTGAAGGCATGTCCCTGTTTGCCAGAGGCCGCGAGCGGGTGGACATTCCCACCGTAGCGCGCAGCGTATACGACGTGACCGGCGCCGGTGATACGGCTATCGCGGCGTTCGGCGCGGCGGTGGGTTCCGGCGCGGACTTGGAAACAGCTGCGCATCTGGCCAACGTCACCGCGGGCATAAAAGTCGGCAAGCGCGGCACAGCCAGCGTCAGCCTGCAGGAAATTCGCGCATCGCTGCGCGGGAACATGGCGTACCTGAAAGGCGCCAATTGATCCACACCATCCAACCCGCGGGGAGTATCGGAGCCTCACGCTCGGGTGCGGATATCGCCGCGCGCGCCGCGCTCGTCAAGCTTAGTCCCCGCAAACTGAAATTCATTCGAGCCGTCGAGGCCGTCGCGCGACCCATCGTTTCGCTCGTTGACGGCAAGTCGGAAGATGTCGCCCCGCAGAGTCCCGAGGAGGTGCGCAACATTCTGGTGCTGGAGTACTGGCACATCGGCGACATGGTCATGCAGTTGCCGTTTCTGCAGAATTTGCGCGCCAATTACCCCCGAGCGCACATTGTTCTCGTAGCTAGTCCTAAAGGCGCGCCGCTGCTGGCCGATCAAGGGCTGGTCGATGAAATCATCGTGACCCGCTTCCCGTGGGCCGAGCATTACTCCCGTTGGAAAAAATACAATCCATTTTCAAAATTGTGGATCGATGTGCAGAGCACCGCGCGCAAGCTGCGCTCAAGACAGTTTGACTTGGCTTTCGCACCTCGCCCGGACCTGCGCGACAATTTCTTGCTCTGGTTTGTGAAGGCCCGCCGTCGCGTGGGCTATTCCTTTGGCGGCGGCGGTCTGTTCCTGACCGATCATGTGGCACCCGATCTGGCCAATCCTCACCAGGCTAACCGCTCGTTGCAACTTCTGCGGCATCTTGACAGTCCTATTGTGGAGCGCCAACCGCATCTAAGATTGGCCCAGGAAGAGCAGCGCGAGGCCAAACAGTTCCTTGAAAAATTGGGTGTTCAGCCTGGGGATTTTCTGGTCGGCGTACAACCGGGTGCCCGCGCTCCGCTACGCCAGTGGGGCGAACAGAATTTCCTCGCCGTCGCGCAACGGTTGGCCGAGCATTTCCCGGTGAAAATTTTATGGTTTCTGGAGCCGCAGCGTGAAGCCCCGCAATTCACAGCGTCGAACTTCTTCACCGTATCGTTGCCGATGCGGAAATTTATGTCGGTGCTCGGCGAGTGCGGCGTCTTGATTTGCAACGACAGCGGCCCGATGCACATAGCCAGCGCATTGAAAGTACCGGTGGTCGCGGTGTTTGGTCCGGGTGAGCCAGCCTGGTTTGGGCCATTGGGACCTAATAATGAAATTGTGATTCGCCCTGGATTCTGGTGCCGGCCGTGTCTCGACTACTGCCATTTCGACCAGCCCTACTGCTTGACTACGTTAAGTGTCGATCAGGTGTATGAAGCGGCCGAAAAAGCGGTTAGCGGGCTTTTGGCGGAGCAGCTCGCCGCCGGAAGCGCTCGGCCGGAAGAGTTTGTGAAAGTTTTCCGGGCCCAGCGAACCTGAAAGCCTTACGGGCGAATCAGCAACCAGATTGACGAGAGGATGTGGCGAATTGAGAATCGCCATGATCGGTATCAAAGCGATTCCGGCGGCGAACGGCGGTTTTGAAACTGCCGTGGACGCGATGTCTCGCGGCATGGTCGCCAACGGCCACGAGGTAGTGGTGTACAACCGCACCGGGATGACCGATTACCCCAGCGACGATTATCAGGGAGTTAAGCTGGTCACGCTTCCGACTATTCAGTCGAAAAATCTCAGCACCATTGTTCATTCATTTCTCGCTACCCTGCACGTAGTCTTTCATCGCGTCGATGTCGTGCACTACTTCATCACCGGCACCACTCTCTTTGCGCCCATTCCGAGACTGCTGGGAATGAAAACGGTTTGTTCCGTCGATGGCACCGATTGGCAGCGAGGAAAATGGGGCAAGTTCGCACGATGGTATCTGCGCCTATCGGAATCTCTAGCGGTGCGCTTCTGCCACGCCATCGTTTCGGATTCTCGCGACGTCCAACGGTATTACTCCGAGGTGTATCACACCGATTCCACCATGATCACCTACGGCATGCGCGAACTAGAAGCCAAAGGCCAAGAATGGGTGGACAAGTTTGGGCTTGAGCCTCGGGAGTACGTGCTCTTCGTAGGGCGGTTGGTGCCCGAAAACAATATCCATCATCTGATTCGCGCCTTCGAACAAACCAACACGGATAAAAAACTGGTCATTGTTGGTGCCGATCCTTGGGAAAAAGAATATGTGCGCTCCCTAAAATCCACCAAGGATCCGCGAGTGATCTTTACCGGCGGCGTCTACGGCCAGGGTTACTGTCAATTGCAGAAAAACGCATACATGTTCGTGCTGCCAGACGAAGTCGGCGGCACTCATCCAGCCCTGGTGGAAGCGATGGGTTTCGGCAATTGTGTGCTGGTGAATGACACGGCCTCCAATCTTGAGGTCGTCGGCAATGCCGGCTTCAACTACAAAGGCGCGGAAGGCGCGCAGGATCTGTGCCGCAAGTTGCAGATGCTTCTGGATGACCCGGATCTGGTTTCTGAGTTTCGCACCAAGGCCGAACATCGCGCTCGCACGCACTATCGTTGGGAAGCGGTGGTGCACGATCACTTGGCACTGTATCGCCACGTTTTAGGCGTGCATGCTCCGCAAACTTCGGAAGCGCAACTGACCAAAGTGGTTGATTCCGACTGAAGTTTAGTCTGAGCTAGCCGAATCGATGGCAACCCTAACTTACAGCACACCATCTCTACCGTTTACATGGTTTTACCGATGGAGTTCTGCCACCCTAGTAAACGACTATGACTGTTGAATTATTGAGCATCAACGTGAAGTAGGTCCGAGGAAGGTTACTCACATTTACCGACTTTGAGGGGCTTTAGTCGGCCGGCGATCCGCAAGAATGTCCACCGCTACCATTACACCCGAAAAAGTTCATAACACCACGCACGCGCGCAACGTCGCCGCGGACAAAGCGCGACGCTTCGGTCGGTTTCAACATCAAGCTATCTGCGTTTCAGCATTGCTCCTCACCGATATTCTGGCGATCGGATTGTCGCTGCGGATGGCGGTTGCCATCCGTTCCGAGCTGTTGCCCCGCGTCCACTCCGCAGTGCCCAATACGGCCTACAACTTCCATCACTACCTGGAATTTTCTTGGCTGTGGAGCTTGTTGATCGTTCTGCTGGCCATGGAAGGCCTCTATACCCAACGGCGCACGCTGTGGAACGAAATTTCGCACATCACCAAGGCGACGGTGCTGGGGCTGATCGTAATTTTTGCTGCGGCTGCGGTGCTTCAACGCGAAGCGCTGCTATCGCGGCTCACCGTCTTGATGACCGGGGCGCTGCTGCTGGCGGTTCTGCCAACTTCGCGTTACTGGACCAAACGCGTTTTGGGGATGGGCGGGTACTGGAAAAAGCGCATCCTGATTATTGGCACCACCAAAACGGCGCAGTTGGCCATGCGCGGGCTCTCTTCCGATCCGGTGCTCGGTTATGAAGTTGTGGGTTTGCTGGACGAAGATCCGGCGCGACGCGGCGCGTGCATCGCTGTTTGTGGCGACAAAAAAGTTTTTGTGCTCGGCAACATCATTGACGCGCTGAAACACATCAAGAGAACCAAAGCAAAGGATGTGCTGATCGCGCTGCCTAACTTCGACGAAACGCGACTCATGAATTTGGTCCACGAACTACAGCCCGAGTGCGAAAGCATGTACGTGGTGCCCCAGCTCTGGGGCCTCCCAATGATGAATTTGCGCGTGGATGGCTTCCTGCGCGAACGGCTGATGATGCTGAAGCTGTCCAACAATTTGGCCAAGCCGTGGAACAGTTGGCTCAAGCGCAGTTTTGATTTGGCCATTGGCTTTGTATTGGCACTGATCGCGCTGCCGATTTGTTTGATCGTAGCCGCGCTGATCCGCATGGATTCCAAAGGCCCGGTGCTGTTTATTCAGGAACGCCTTGGTTATAAGGGCCGAAATTTCCGCTGCATCAAATTCCGTACGATGCACGTCAAGTCGGATGAGCTGCTGAACAATCACTTGGCGGACAATCCCGATGCCGCCGACGAGTGGCACAAATTCGCAAAGCTTCGCAAGCACGATCCGCGTGTTACGCGCATCGGAAATATTCTGCGCCGCTGGAGTTTGGATGAGCTCCCGCAGTTGCTGAACGTATTGAAAGGTGAAATGAGCCTGGTGGGTCCGCGCCCTTATTTGCCGCAGGAGCGCGAACGCATCGGTGTGGATTTGTTTACGATTTTGTCGTCGCGTCCGGGGATGACCGGCTTCTGGCAGGTCAGCGGCCGCAATCAGTTAACGCTGGATGATCGTGTGCAACTCGAAGCCTGGTACGTCCGCAACTGGACCATCTGGTTCGACTGCATCATCCTTGCGAAAACCTTCCGAACCTTGCTCTTTCCGCAAAACGGGCGCGAATTGGGCGGTTTTGTAGTGTTGGATGGCAACGGCGAAGCCACGCCGCATCTCACTGCGACCAAAGCCCGCAGTCAATCGGCCTAACGTCGGCCGTCTCAAGCTCGGCACAACCCTCCCGCATTTTTGAAACTGGTCGCAACTGCTATACTCCTACACCTCGGCGCCAACCCGGGCCCGATTCCCATTCCAGATACTGGGAGTATCGCGCATGCCTACCTCTCTTCGCCTCGTGACCCCGGATCTAATTTTTCGCGTGATATTTACGGTGGTCCTTTGCGTCGTTGCAGCGCTCGCGGCCCGTTCACAACAATCCGGGTCGATCGTGGTCGTGAGTATCGAGGGCGACTGGAAATACAACAATAAGCCCGTAACCTTTGGCCAGACTTTGCCTGCGCAAGGCTGCCTGATCGCCAACGATGGCTCTCTGGTGGTAAAAACCGGCGATAAGAACGCCGGTGGAGTTCCCTTAGTATGCGAGAAGCTCCGCCGTGACCCGCTGTGCGGCGACCATGAGCCGGGTCGCTGCGCCGTTCCTCTCAACCCGGAGAAATGGCCGAAGACCGGCGGATGGGGTGACACCTGGGAAGCTCTGTCGCGCTTCCTGACCAAAGATCCTGACAAGTACATGGTGGCCGCCAGCCGCGGTGTAGAGCCAGGACTGGACGATGCAGTGGTGTCGCAACAAGCAGGAGGCGTTGATCTCGGGGCGGCCTTCCGCGAAATGGAAGCGGGGCATTACTGGATTCAGATTTCCGCGGCGACAAAGACTGCACAGCCGGTGAAAACGTTCGAGCTGCAATTTGCGCCGCACGGACCTGCGCTAATAACTGCTCCATCGCTGCAGCCGGGACTTTACAAAGTGGTGTTGGTCGACAAAGCCGGCGGACCAGCCGGTTCGGACTGCTGGATCTTGCTCAGCACTCTGGAGAATTATCCTGCGTGGTCAAAGGCATTTCAGAATGCCGCGAGCGAATCTTCCAAGTGGTCCGAGGCCATGGATCCTTCTGCAACTCGCGCGCTACTCCGCGCCTATCTTGAGTCCCTTTCCATTTCGGGGCCCCGAAACCAGCCGTGAAAATCCAGCGGCGCTCGGTGACCGCAAGAGTGTTCGGTCGTAATCCCGGACCCTAGCCGTCCGATTCGGATCGTCGCGAACGATTCGAATTCAAGAAATTTCTGGCCCATTACCGTCACGCGATAATCCCAATTATCGTTCTGGTTGGCGCCGGGTTTTTCATGCATCGCGCCGGTTTGCTGATTGGATTTGAGAACGCCGGGTTGGACACTTTGTTGCGACTGCGCGGCCGGCAAATGTCTCAACGCGTGGTGGTCATTGAAATCACTGACGAAGATTTTGAGAATCCGGAACTATTTGGGGGCACCAGTCCGCTGAAGAAGAAGCCTCTACTTGATCTGGTCTCCGCGGTCCAGGACTATCATCCCGCCGCGATTGCCATGGATTTCAACACCGCCTCCCCGGAGTGGTGCCAGTTCGATTCGCCACAACTCGTCAGGGCTCTGCCGGGCGGACTCGATCTTGACAAAAAACTTGCAACGCCAGTGGTGTGGGCTCAAGTGCCCCACGATCTGGATGAACCAGTCAGCTTATCCCGTGTTCTGGGGGGCAGACTGCAAAACTCCGAATACACCGGGCTGCCAAGATTCCCTATGGATTCCGACGGAATGCTGCGGCGTTACGAACAAAATTTTAATATCCGCGGCGAACAACTGCTGGGATGCGGGGCAGAGAGTGCCGCGCCCGCAATTGATCGTTCAAAACAAAATCAGGACACCACTTCTTCCGACCATAAACTCCCAATGCTGCGTTCATTAGCGGGAGCGGCGATTGCGAGAGCCTGCCCTTCTTTGAAAGAGAAATGCCCAGCGGAACCGGAAAAGCACGAAGAGCCGGTAATCTTCAATTTTTATGGCGACCGCTATCGCTTCCCGATTATCCAGGCGCACGAATTCATCGGCCAAGATGCCGAAGAGCGCAGAAAGGATGAGAGTTTAATTCAGGCGAGGAAAGAGCTGCTCGCCGGCAAAATTGTTCTGATCGGCGGGAATTTCAGCGCCGCGCGAGACGTGTATCCCACTCCGCTGGGAAGAATGGCCGGCGTCGAGTTGATCGCTTTGGCGATTGAGTCCGAATTCAGCGGGGGTATTCGCGAAACGCAGGAGTTGCTGGAGTTGCTGGCCGATTTCTTGGTAGGCAGTCTGATTGTCCTGATTTATTTTTACTACGAGCGCAGGCCGCGTTTTGCGCTGTTGTGCAGCCTCGTCGGCGTTCCGATCCTTTCCATAATTTTTAGTTGGGGAATCTTCAGCACCACAGCTTATTGGTTCAACTTTATTCCCATCATCGTCGGGATGGTCATGCACCAAATGTTGGAGCTTTCCGAAAGCACCGCGAAACTGCAGGAAACTCTCTTCAGCGTAGAACGGAAAAATTGGGGCGGAGGAAAAGAATCCGCAAGCGGGGAACCCGTTGCTACTGGGAAGCACAACCTTGGCGATCAATCCAGGCCGCCCGCTTCAACCGTGAAAAAGACAGCTCCGTCGGAAATCCACTATGAAACGCCCCTCGTTCCAGATCCTGATGACGACGCGACTTAATTGGTGACGCCCGGCTTGGAGCCCAGCACGATTTCGTTGCCGTGTTCGCTCTTATTAAAAACCGGAGTTTGTTTTCGCTGAATGGATGCAGCAGCTTTCGAAACATTTTGTTTCAGAGAAGCGTAGACCTGCTCGATGGTGTCGTTACCATTGTTATGACGCAGCGCTTCCAGCAAAAAGTGGGTGAAATACCCGTTATCGTAGGGCTTTCCTTCGTAAGACTGTTCTTCCGGCGAGCTGGACGTCAGGATGGCGCGGCCCACCCCTTGTCGAATGCGATCCATTGCGTCTTCCGATGGGCTGGCATCTTTCATTCCGCTTTGAGCAGTTTTGATCGCCGCGCCGCTGTGGCAGGTGTCCAGTAGAATTACCGTGCGCTTCGCTTTGATGCGGCTGCGCACGATATCGGAAATATCCGTCAGAGGAATGGAGCTGCCGAAGAGATTATCTTCCGGCTCAGTCTCGGTGTCGCTTGTGGCGATGTAGTTGACGTCCGCAGTGTCGCGGCTGCGCGGCGTCCCGTGACTGCTCAGAAAAATCACCACCATGTCCGCGGGTTGCGCATTGCGGGCCAACCAGTTCAGCTCCATCTTCAGTTGTTTTGTGGTGACTTCTCCTTCGGTGAATGAATGCACATTTTCCGCTTTGAAGTGGCCCAACTTGGGATCCAACAAATATGCGCTGAAATCCTTCGCATCTTTGCTCGTGAAATTCAGGTGCGGCAGATGTTTGTCTTGAAATTTAGAAATACCCACTACGAGCGCCCACTTTTCGCCAAGCGGCTCTAGTGTGGTATCGTAACCGGCGCGCCAGGCGGAGGCGCAGTGGCCAAATGGAACGGGTTGAGTTGTAGCTGGAGAGCTTCAGAGCCGTACTTTTTAGCTTTGTCCAGCGCATAAGGAGCGTTCGCAGGTTGGCCGCGCTCTTTCTCAAAGACCGCGCGGTAGTACCAGGCATCGCCATTTTCGTAGCAAATTTCCGTGGCGTGCTTCAGCAGTTGCAAGCCCGTCTTCCGCTTCTTTTTTGGTTCCGAGTTTTACTTGCTCGAGAGCCTGCACGACCACGTCTTTTGAAAGGTTGAGTTTTTCCTGTTCCTCGCGATCCGGTGTTCCAGCTAACGATGCGCTGAACGCCAGTATGCCCGCCAGCAACAAACACCCAGCCTAAGCGTGCGACGGTTATCCACTTAGCTCTTTCTATTGGGGAGCTTGGCGCGTTGACGCATGGCCGCCAAGATTTTTGGCTTCACGCCGCCGCCGGTGAGTTGAATCTGTCCATCCGGCGAAAGATCGAATTGCACATTGGGCGCGTCGTGAATCGTCGCGATGACACTGTCCTCGTCCACTCCACCTTTCACCATTTTGATGACCTGATCGTTGGTCAGTACCGGCGCAGACGGTTTCGCAGGAGTTGCAGACTTGCCGCCTCCGGCACCGTTACCGCCGCCTGACGAAGAGCCGTTTCCGCTAGCATTGCCACTGCCCGATCCGCTGCCGTTGCCAGTTTTCGTGCCGGTCTTCTTGGCCGGAGTCTTCGCGGGAGGCTTGGAAGCGTCGGATGGCTGTTCCGAAGTCGTCGGCGCATTCGCCGCAGATAGCGCTTTGTTTTGAGATTCGAGTTTGCGGTAATACGCCATGGCCGTCTCGATGCGTTTTTGCGGCTCCAGAAAATACTTTTCGTCGGTCTTCGCATCTACCGCTTTGCCGTAGTTGATCGCGGCATCCTGCAAAAATCCTTTAGCGGCCTTGCGATCTTCCGTCTGGTACGCCAGCGCTTCATACGCAACGCCAATGTTGTAGAGGCGATACGCGTCGTCTTTCGGATTGGGCAGCGGAGTCATCCGCTCCATTTCTTCTAGATAACGGCTCCACAGCCCGTGTTCCGCTTCTTTGTTTTCCTTGTCGAATTTCCCTTGGGCCAGCATCACTTCGATCTGTTCGGTGCTGGGCGTAATCCGCGAAGAAATTTCATGAATAGCTTTGTGGATCAAATTTTCCCGCAATTCGGTAGGCGTTGGAGGGCCGCTGGAGTCCTCCGTTTTCTTGCCGGCGAGGCGTTTGAAAGGATCAGCCATTTTGGTCCCGACGGACTTGCCAGCCTGCTGGTTGGTCCCGGCTTCGAAGTCTTCGGAGTAACTGGCCGTCACATTATCAGCGTCTAAAGCCCGGCCCGACTTGGGGTCGCGCGCCTGGTAGCTAACTTCCAAATTCCCGGTAATTTTCTTGTACTGAACGGGCTGCTCCAGTTGCTTGCCCTTCTGCATGATCACTTCGTTGCGGGTAAACGGCTGGGGATCAGGAGTAGAAAAGTTGGTCACCACACAATTGACGACCAATTCCGGGGAGTTGGATTCGGAGCGCAGCTTGTCGTTGTTCTTGAGCAGTTCCGTCTCAAGCAGATCTTTCATCTTGCCGGCCAAATCAGCCCAGCGAGCGTCGCGCGAAGTTACTTTTATGGTGAAGGTGGTTCCGGTAAACGTGATGGCCGGAGGAAGCTTGCGCTTCAGGATAATTTTCTTCTTGCCCATGGTCCCGAAGCCCTGCGGGAGGGCCACAGGAGCGAAGAGGAGGCAAAAGCCAAGGCCGGTAATCAGAAGGCGACGAATGGTTCCGATCCTCTGGGGCAAGGCCGAATGCTAGCAACCGCAGGCTACAATTTCAACTGTACAGGTAGGTCCGGATGGGCACAAAACGTTGATTTAATGGGCACGTAATGATGCAGGAGCTTCGATCTCATCTACCTGCCGACCCGCTTTCTGGCTGAACTTAGGTGATGGGCTGGCTGGAAATGGACGAGTCGTACCGCTCTTTGACGTGGCTGATCAGATTTCGAATACTGTTAGCCAGTTGCACCACTTCCCCTTCCCCATGAATTTCGAATTCAATTTCGTAGTTTCCCGCTGCGGCATGGTCCACCGCCTCTTTGAGGCTGAGCAACGGGCGAACCACCTGCTGCGGCAGCACGAAACTGATCCACACGCTCACGATTAGCGTGATCGCCGAAACGATACTTAGAGCCCATTCCGATTTAGAGATCAGCCTTTTTGCGCGCCGATGGTCGCCGTCGATGCGGTCCCAGTTCCGCGCTTCCAGTTCGGAAGTCAATCGCAGCACATCCTCCCCGGAAGTCTGTAAGTCCGAAGTAATCTGTTTTAGCGCGGGGTTGTCCTGCTGCGCGGTTTTAGAGATTTGTGTGTCGAACGAACCGATGCGCGTGCGCAATTCCTCAATCAAATCCTCCCGGCGTTTGTTCTTCGCGCCTTTCAAAATGCTGCCGAGATCTTTTTCGTAGGCCAGCAGCACCGCCTGAACTCGATCGGTGGGTGCTTCGCCCGGTTTGGGCATGTTGGCCACCGCGTTTTTGAATTCCTGGTCGTACTGACGAAGCGCGTCCAGTGCACGGTCGGTAAGCGGTTGATCGGCTGCGTTCAGTTCACGAATGGCTTTCAAAATTTGTTCCAGCTTGGAAATGGATTCTCGGTTCGCTTCCAACGAAGAGGAGTCATTCAGCAGCAAATAATTGCGTTCTTCACGACGCGCTTCCAGCATTTCAATGGAGGCCTGCTGCGAGAGCGTCGCCGCTGGTGCATCGAAACTCACGATTTTTTCGACAATGCGCCCCACCACCAATAGGTAAAACACCGCGAAGAAAATAACCGGGACCAGGATGAGCCGGACCAGCGCCAGACTGTAAGCCACTCGCTTCCGCAGGGAGCCACCCGGCGCGAGCACCTTGAAGGACTTTCGAATCCCCAGTTTCATCGTGAAACGCTCCTCGTAACCCCACGCAACATAACATGATGGGCCGCTTACATTCACCGATTCCTAACCCCGGACACGTCTCGTAGCCAACCCGGTAATGCCCGTTTTTGCCTTACAACCGCAACCCCCCGGTCCTCCAGGCCACAGGGGTAGATCTGAAACAGTCGCGACATTCCTTGTTCGTGCTCTCCAGCCCCTTACGTAGAATGGTCCTACGATGAACGGGAGAATCCAGTCCCTTCTGTGTCCCCTCCTCCTCTTCTCGCGCGGCGGGCGTGTGCGATGACGCGCGGAAGGAAGAGCTCCCGCCGTGAATGGCTGAAGCAAGCCTCGAAAGCCGCCGCCGGCTTACCGTTGGTAAGTTCGCCGATTGCGATCATCGAAGAATTTCAGGCGGCCGCCCGGCGCGCCCAAACCGCGCCGCAACGTCAACAGCCGGCGCAACAACCATCGCAACCTGCTGAACGTCCACCGCTATTCGAAAACGATCCCACCAAGTACCGTTTCACCCGTCAGGAAGAAGATTTTCTCGAAGATGTGCAGCGCACCAGCTTCCAGTTTTTCTGGAATGAAACCAATCCAACCACAGGGCTGGTCAAGGATCGCAGCCACTCCGAAGGCACTGACCAACGCAACGTCGCCAGCATCGCCGCCACCGGCTTCGGCTTGACCGCGCATTGCATCGCGGACCAGCGCGGCTGGGAACAGCGCTTGGAAATCCGCGACCGCGTGCGCAACAACCTTCGGTTCGTCCTGACTCGCGTGCAGCACGAGCACGGTTTCTACGCGCACTTTCTCAATATCCAGAACGGCGAGCGAGTCTTTCAATCGGAAGTCTCCTCCATCGACACCGCAATTTTTCTCTGTGGCGTGCTGACCTGTCGCGCCTATTTCGATGACGCCGAAATCTATGATCTGGCTACCCAAATTTTTGAACGCGTTGATTGGGTTTGGATGACCCAAAATCGACGCACCCTATCCATGGGTTGGACGCCCGAGCACGGCTTCCTAAAAGACCGCTGGGACGCCTACAGCGAGCTGATGATGATTTACCTGCTGGGCATGGGTTCCGCTACCCACACTCTCCCGGCTGCCAGTTGGTCGGCCTGGGCCCGCCCCAATTTCGAATTCAACGGAATTAAATATATCGGCGCGCACGCGCCACTCTTCGTGCACCAGTTTTCCCACGCTTGGTTTGATTTTCGAGGCAAGCGCGACCGCTTCGCCGATTATTTTTCCAACTCTGTAATCGCCAGCAAGGTTCACAAGCTTTGGTGCCTGGAACTGGCGCAGCAATTTCCCGACTACAGCGAAGATTTGTGGGGCATCAGCGCTTCGGACTCACCACGTGGATATACTGCCTGGGGCGGACCGCCGGAAATGGGGCGCATTGATGGTTCGGTCGTCGCCTGTGCCACCGCGGGCTCGTTGCCGTTTCTTCCGCAGGAAACCCTGCGCGTCTTGAAATTTATTCGCGATACTTACGGCCACAAAGCCTGGCGTACCTACGGCTACGTAGACGCCTTCAATCCGCTCACCAACTGGTACAGCACCGACGTGATCGGCATCGACATTGGCATCACCATTCTCATGGCCGAGAATGCGCGCACTGGTTTTGTTTGGGAACAGTTTATGAAGAACGCCGAAGTCGAACGCGGCATGACCCGTGCCGGCTTCAAAATGGTGCCACCAACGCTGCCGCTGAACTCTTAGATTCGAAATGTTCGGCAGGCCGCTCCTTGGCGAAAAGCGGCTGGTTATTTGTCGATTTCTACCAGTGCCAGCGCATGCGGTTGCAAAGTTAGGGTGAGCTCGCCGTTCGTCACTGCCATCTTTTGGGTCTCCGGCATTGCAGCTGCCGCACGCAGTTTTTTGATCTGATCCATCGTGGGAGTTTTGGGGCTGCCCATCTTCTCCCAGGCGGGAAGCGGTGATCCATGCTCCTTGTCGACGATGGTCACTCGCACACTCTTTCCAGTCTTTGCGCCAGCGAATTTCAGCGTGACGGTCTTTGGTGTCCCTGCTTCTTCCGGCAAGAACAAGTTCCACACCGCAATGGCCAGCGAACCATCCTTCCGCCGCGTAACCAACGCATTTTCGGACTTCACCTCGACGCGCGTATCACCCAAGCGATGCAAAAGCGCAAAATCATTAAACGCCGCCTTAGGAATGCCATCTTCCGCCAGCAATCCAAAACCACCGTAAAACGGCGTCTTCACGACTCCTTGTTCCTCGAATACATCCGAAAAATCCCAATAACTCATCATCGTCGTCAAGCCATCGCACTCACGAAGAACGTTGCCGAGGTACGGCCCGATGTAAGCAGAATCGGTCACTGCCGTGTTGTTGTCATATGCCGCGTTGTACTCCGACCAAATCAACGGCAGTCCCGGATAGGCTGAGGCCTGAATTTGGTCGTGTACTTTCTTCACCGCACGGCAAACCATCTCGTTGCGCGAGATTTTCTCGTGCGTGCCGAACACATCTTCCGCGCTGTCATTGCCGTAAACGTGGGTGGACACAAAATCCACCGGCACATTCTTTTCTTTGGTGTGCGCCAGGAATTTGTCCGCCCAGGCCGCTTGTGCCGTGGACGGTCCTCCAACGCGGAAGCGCGAACTCACCCGTTTCACAGCCGCAACCGTGTGGTCGTACAGTTCAAAATACGTCGTGTCCTTGGGATTGCCAATCCAGAAATCGATATTGGGCTCATTCCAAACTTCGAAATACCACTTGGCAACTTCCTCTTCGCCGTACCGCTCCACTAAGTGCCGTGTGAATGCTTCAACCAACTGCTCCCATTTATTCCAGTCTTTGGGCGGCGCCACGTTTTGCTTGTACCAGAAGGCATGCGCCGTATCCGGCTCCGCGCTCAACTTTCTGGGCATGAAGCTGATCTCGATGAACGGCCGCAGGTGATTTTCGAGCACCCCATCGTAGATCTGGTCAACGTAGGAAAAGTTGTAAACAGGCTTTCCATCTTTATCTTCGTCGTAGACTCCGACCTCATCGTGAAAGATGGCGTGGAATCGAATGTATTCGAAATCGGTGATGCCTTTGACCTCTTTCAAATCGTGCCGATAGCTGTCTCGCAATGACAAGATGGCCCGGCCCGATCCAAACATTTGCTCCCAAAAATGGGGGAAGGGATGGGAAGGCGCAGCCGGATCAATCGCTACAGTCACAGGCTCCGCCGTTTGAGCCGGCGTCGTGCCGGGTAAAAACCAGGCGGCGAGAACAGCGATGGAGGCCAGCATGAGCCGGCAATGTTTCAAGCGCGAAGCAAAACGGTTTGCGGCGGGGTTCATCATTGCTCCTGTGTCGCGGAAATGAGTTGGGCAGGACTCGGGAGACGATCTTAAACCAGTTTTAAGGCCAAGGGCGAACCCGGGTATTTCGGACGTTCGTATCTAGCGCTCCCAATGCTGTGGTTGGTTTTCCGACCAACGCATCCATTCTTCTGCCCACGAAATGCCGATTTGGAACATCCTACCCCGGACGCATTGCATCGCTGCCCCCGCGGTTTTATCCTGAATTGCGGGTTGCTCTGCAGAACAGTCCGACGGTCACGCAGTTCACAACGCAATTCATCGGTGTATTCCACTCATGGCTAAACCCCGGTTTCTGATTTCTCTCACCACCAACGATAACGACTATCAGCAGGCTCAGGCCCAAGCGGCCGAAGAAGCCGCGCGTAAGCTGGGCGTAGAAGCGCAAATCGTATACGCGGACAATGACGCTATCAACCAAAGCACCCAAGTGCTCAAGGCGATTCAGTCCGCGGAGGCGCTAAGGCCCAACGGCATCGTATTTGAGCCCGTGGGAGGCACGGCTCTGCCGCAAGTCGCTCAAGTGGCAGCAAGCGCGGGAATCGGCTGGGCGGTGCTGAATCGCGATGCCCCGTACATCGCTACGCTGCGCAAGACCTCATCGACCCCGGTGTTTGGGCTGACTTCCGATCACATGGCCATCGGGCGGATTCAAGGCCGACAATTCGCCGCGTTGCTGCCGCAGGGCGGTTCCATCCTCTATGTACAGGGTCCGGCGGAAAATTCCGCGGCGAAAGACCGTGCAGCGGGAATGATGGAAACCAAACCCGCCAATATTCAGGCCACGGTCTTAAAGGCCCAGTGGACCGAGGAAAGCTCCACACGGGCCGTGAAGTCGTGGTTGAAGTTGGCCACCGCCCGTCGCGCCGCCATCGATTTGATTGCTGCCCAAGATGATTCCATGGCCCTCGGGGCACGCCGGGCGTTCGAAAGCCTGCCTAGCGAGCTGGAAAAAGACCGCTGGCTGTCGCTGCCCTACACCGGCTGCGACGGACTACCCACCACCGGCCAGGAGTGGATACGCAGCGGTTTGTTGACCGCCACCATCTATATCCCGCCTAATGCTGGGCAAGCATTGGAAATGATGTACCACGCCCTTCAATCGAAAAGCCCGGTGCCGGAGCGCGTGCTCACGGTTCCCGTATCGGTACCAGCACTGAGTGAGCTGAAGACAGTCATACCGCGAGAATAATTCCTCCCGCCACGCCTTCGACCACGACCAACTTTGTCCGGGTTAACCTGTCTAATCTTCGAAATGCCCCACCGAACCCGAGGAATTGGTTGCGGTTCGCAGCCACTCTGGGCTTATAATTCGCCTTCTTGCATCCGCCGCATCAGTTTTTTAAGTTCGGAGAACGCCGAGCATGAAATCCCCCGGGGCGCCTGGCATCGACAGAAGAAAATTCTTGGCGGCGGCCGGCGGGGGATTAGTCGCCGCGGCGTTACCCGCGGCCGCGGCCAGCGAAGCGGCGCTGATTCCCGGAGCGGCCGGGCGTTCTTTCACTCCCACCGGCAATTCCAACTCGACTCCTCAAGACAATTCTTCGTCGATGCGCAAGATTCCCATCGGCGTATTCGATCCCGTTTACGAAAAGCTGCAGCTCGAAGAAATGCTCGACCGTGTAAAAGCCCTGGGCCTCGAAGCCATGGAGATTGGCACTGGAGGCTACCCGCATAATCTTCATTGCCCCATCGATGATTTGCTGGCGGACAACGGCAAGCTCCGGGAGTGGAAGAAAAAATTCGAGGATCGCGGAATTCAGGTCGCCACGCTGAGTTGCCACGGAAATCCTATCCACCCCGATGCCAAGCACGCCGCCCGCGACGATGAAAGTTTTCGCAAGACGGTCCAGTTAGCGCAAAAGCTCGACGTAAAAGTCATCGTTGGATTCTCCGGATGCCCGGGCGGCACGCCCACCGACACGCAACCGAATTGGATTACCTACCGCTGGCCGCCCGAGTACGGCCAGATGCTCGACTGGCAGTGGAACGAAAAATTGATCCCGTACTGGAAGGATGCGACCAAGTTCGCCCGCGAGCATGGCATTCACCGCATCGCTCTCGAAATGCACCCGAATTTCATGGTGTACAACCCCAAAACGCTGTTGCGGCTGCGCGAGGCTGCCGGCGAAGAAATCGGCGCCAATAACGATCTCAGCCATCTTTTCTGGCAAGGCTGCGATCCGGTGGAAGTGATCCACTTCCTCGGCAAACAAGGCGCTATCTATCATGCGCACATGAAAGACACCGTTCTTTTTCCTGAAAATGTCGCCAAGTACGGCGTGCTGAATTTTGCGGCCCAAGCCAAAGATTTGCCCACCGCTTCAGCGACATTCCGCGCGGTCGGATATGGCCACGGCGCGAGCACCTGGAAAGCCATCATCAAGGCTTATATGGATGTTGGCTACGAAGGCATTTTGAGCATCGAAAATGAGGATCCCATCCTCACCGGCGAAGCCGGCGTTGAACGTGCCGCTTACGTCTTGAAAAACGTGCGCAACGAATTGCTGGGAGCGTAGCGAATGCGACGCCGCGAATTCCTTGGTGCCTGCACCGGAGCGGCAGTAATCAGCGCGGCTAGCGAACTCGCCGCAGCGCCGTCAGCGCGCACCGCCACACCAACGCTCGAGCGGGCACCTCAAGGAGCACAAGGCCCGCCATTTTCGCTTTCCGTAATGTTGTGGACGGTCTACCCGAAAGCCCCATTCGAACAACGCATCGATAAAGTCGTCGAAGCTGGATTCACGTCGTTGGAAATGGTGGAGGAATACAAAAATTGGACCAAGGACGACTACGCCAAATTCCGAGCAAAACGCCGCGAACTAAAGTTGACCGTCGACGCCACCAGTGGCATCTCACATAGCATGGTGGACCCCGCGCAGCGCGAAGCACTACTAAACGAAATTCGCGCCAAGTTGCCGGTCCTCGAAGAATTGGAAAGCAACAAACTAATTTTGCTCACCGGCGACAAAGTCCCAGGCCTCAGCCACGAACAGATGCACAACAACGTGGTCGAAAGCCTGAAGCGCGCCGCGGAAATTTGCGCCGGCAAAAAAGTCAGCATCCTGCTCGAAAACATCGACCCGGAAGAAAATCCTAAATATTTTCTGACATCCGTCACCGAAGGTTTCCAGATCGTCCGCGAAGCCAAAGCCCCCAACGTCCAATTCCTCTACGATTTTTTTCACGACCAAATTTCCGAAGGCAATCTGCTTGCGAAATTGGACAAAAACCTCGACATCATCAGCCACGTGCACATCGCCGACGTCCCCGGCCGCCACGACCCCGGCACCGGCGAGATCAATTTTCCAAATATCTTTCGCAAGCTCGGGCAACTAGGCTTTAATGGGTACGTGGCCATGGAATTTGTCCCCGAAGGCGACACGGTAGAGGCCCTGCGCACCGCTCGCGAAATGGCTATCAAATACGGCAGCGTCGAACGCAGCCGGTCCGCGCAACTCATTCCTGGAGGAACTCATGCAGCGGCGTGAACTATTCCGATTACTGGGCGGCGGCGCGATGTTGCCGGCGCTCGACGGCAACGTCCTGGCCATGCTCCAGGAAGCCCAGCCCAAGTCCGACTACAAAATCCGTACTTTGAATCCGCATCAAAACGCCACGCTGGTCATCATGACCGACATCATCATTCCGGAAACCGACACACCCGGCGCCAAGGCTGTGAAGGTCAACGAATTCATCGACCTGATCATGACCGAATGGGCGCACGACGAAGAACGCCAGAGATTCCTCGCAGGGTTCGAAGAAGTCGACAAGCGCACCAACGCCCTCTTCGGCAAAGATTTTGTGGACGCCACGCCCGCGCAACAAGAAGAAATCGTCCGCGACTTCGATTATCGTGCCGCGGAAGCGCGCGCCAATCTTTCCGCCAAACCCTTCGTCCGCCGCCCGCACGACAACCAACTGGACGGCAGTTTCTTTGAAATCGTGAAACACATGACCCTCTACGGCTACTACACCTCGGAAGTCGGTTTCACCCAGGAATTGAAAAAGCAAATTATCCCCGGCGCGTATCACGGTTGTGCCCCGGTGTCTGAGACCAGCAAGGCCTAGGAACCAAATGCCCCAAAAGAAAACCGAAAAGAAAACTCCCGTTTCCGGCACAAAAACCTACGACGCGCTGGTTATCGGCTCGGGAATCACCGGCGGATGGGCCGCCAAAGAACTCACTGAAAAGGGCCTAAACGTTCTCATCCTCGAAGCCGGGCGCCCTATCACTCCCGAGGTCGATTACGTCGAACACGTTCCTGCATGGGAGCTGAAATATCGCGCTTGGGACAATCGCGATGAACGGAAACGCATTCAGCCGGTGCAGCGCGAGGTTTATTACGCCTGTGACGAGTACTCCAGCAAATTTTTCGTCAATGACCTGGAAAATCCCTACACCAGCGACCCAGGAAAACCGTTCACTTGGATTCGCGGCCGTCAGGTGGGCGGCAAGTCCATAACTTGGGGGCGCCAGAGTTATCGCTGGAGCGATCTGGATTTTGAAGCGAACCTGAAAGACGGTATCGCCATCGATTGGCCCATCCGCTACAAAGACATCGAGCCCTGGTATGACTACGTCGAAGATTTCATCGGCGTGAGCGGAAAGGCTGAAGGCCTGCCGCAACTTCCCGACGGCAAATTCTTGCCGCCGATGGAAATGACCTGCGCCGAGCACGTGGTTCGCGAAGCGCTGCCGAAAAACTTTGACGATGGTCGCATCATGACCATTGGCCGCACCGCGATCCTGACCCAAGTGCATCGCGGCCGCGCCGCGTGCCACTACTGCGGCGTCTGCCACCGCGGATGCATCACTCGCTCGTACTTCAGCAGCTTGAATTCAACTTTGCCGGCGGCGGAAAAAACCGGTCGCCTCACCATTCGTCCCTTCAGCGTGGTGCATAGTCTGATCTACGATGCCACCACGCGGAAGGTCACTGGCGTCCGCGTGATCGATGGGCAAACTAAGCAAGCCCTCGAATTCAAAGCGCGAATCGTTTTTGTCTGCGCCTCTGCGTTGGAGTCGGCGCGGATCTTGCTGAACTCTTCGACGCCGGAATTTCCGAATGGGCTATGCAACGCCAGCGGCGAACTCGGCCACAACGTCATGGACCACCTCATGGGTGGCGGCGCCGACGGGATCATCCCCGGCAACGAAGACAAAGACGAATTTGGCAATCGCCCCAATGGCATCTACGTCCCGCGTTTCCGAAACATAAAAACCAAAGAAAAATTCCTGCGCGGCTATGGCTATCAAGGCGGAGCGTATCGTGAAGGATGGGGCCGCGGCATGAACGCTCCAGGCTTCGGCGTCGACTTCAAGAAAGCCTTGCGCAAGCCCGGCGCATGGCACTTCGCCTTCTACGGATTTGGCGAATGCCTGCCCAGCCACGACAATTTCATCGAGATCGACAAAGACAAGACAGACGCCTGGGGCATCCCAACGCTAAAAATCAGCGCGGCCTACGGCGAGAACGAAAAGATGCTGCTGCGCGACATGTCTATGCAGGCTTCCGAAATGCTGGACGCTGCAGGGGCGACCGACATCCGCCCGTTCGAAGAAGCCAATGCCATGGGCCTGGCCATTCACGAAATGGGCACCGCGCGCATGGGCCGCGATCCCAAGACCTCGGTGCTCAACGAACATAACCAAGCGCACGACGCCAAGAACCTGTTCATGACCGACGGCGCCTGCATGGTCTCGGCCGCCTGCGTGAATCCATCACTCACCTACATGGCCTTGACGGCGCGGGCTTGCGATTTTGCAGTTGAGTCGATGAAGAGAAACGAGCTGTAAAGCTTCAGATCCCTAGGCAGTTTGAGTCGCAGAAATGCGCTCAGGAGAAACTCCCTCCGCATGGCTCAAGTGCAGCGAACCCCCAAAAGCTACGACGTGTGCATCGTTGGTTCCGGCGCCGGCGGCGGCATGGCCGCGAAAATTCTCACCGAAGGAGGACTGAGCGTCGCGCTACTCGAAGCCGGGCCCCCGGTAAATCCCGAAAAAGATTTCAAAATGTTGGCGTGGCCCTACGATCTTCCGCATCGGGGTGCCGGCATCGGCGGACGCGCAAGCGCCAATTTCAGCGAATTTCTTGCTCCCAATGGCGCTTGGGACATCGAAGGCGAACCTTACACTTCCGCCCCTGGCAACAGCTTCCAATGGTTCCGCTCGCGCATCGTCGGCGGCCGCACCAATCACTGGGGCCGCATCGCATTGCGCTTCGCGCCAATCGATTTCGTGTCGGGCACTCGCGACGGCCTGGGCGATAACTGGCCCATCGCCTACGAGGACATTGCCCCGTACTACGACAAAGTCGAAGCCTACATCGGGGTCTTCGGGTCGAAAGAAAATATTTCCAGCGCGCCCGACGGAGTTTTTCTTCCTCCTCCCAAGCCACGCTGCACCGAAATCCTCGTAAAAAAGGCCTGCGACAAGCTCAACATCATCTGTATCCCCGCGCGCATGGCCATTCTTACCAAATCCGTAAATGGCCGCCTGCCGTGCCACTACTGCGGCCAATGCGGGCGGGGCTGCACCACGGCTTCGAATTTCAGTTCCAGCCAGGTGCTGATTCCGCCGGCAATGCAAACCGGCAAGCTCACCTTAATCACCGGCGCGATGGTCCGCGCCGTGGTCATGGGCAAAGACGGTAAGGCCGAAGGCATCTCCTACGTCGATAAAGCCACCCGCTCCGAGCAACGCATCAATGCCCGCGCAGTGATCCTCGCCGCCAGCGCCTGCGAGTCCGCGCGCATCCTCCTAAATTCGCGCTCCAGCAATTTCCCCGACGGCGTCGCTAATTCTTCCGGCACGGTTGGCCGTTACCTGATGGATTCCGTGGGAAGCGACGGCTGGGGCACCATCCCCGCACTCGAAAAAATGCCTCCGCACAATCACGACGGCGTCGGCGGCATGCACATGTACATCCCGTGGTGGAAGTTTGATCGCAAGAACGATTTTCCCCGCGGTTATCACATCGAAATGTACGGCGGTCGCAACATGCCAGGGGTCGGCATGTTCCACGGTCTGTGTCATGAAGAAGAAGGCTACGGCGCCACCCTAAAATCACGCGCGCGCCAAACCTACGGAAACACCATGGGTTTCGCCGGACGCGGCGAAATGATCCCCAACAAAGACACCTACTGCGAGATCGACCCGGACATCGTGGACCAGTGGGGCATCCCGGTGCTGCGCTTCCATTTCAAATGGTCGGACTACGAATTGCGCCAGGCCCAGGATATGCAAGCCACTTTCCGCGCCATCATCGAAGAAATGGGCGGGGTGTACAAAACCAAAACCCGCATCGACGGCGAATATCCCTTCGGAATCCTGGAAGGCGGCAAGATCATTCACGAAGTCGGCACCGCGCGCATGGGCGCCGATCCTAAAACCTCAGTGCTGAACGGTTTCTGCCAAGCCCACGACGTGAAAAATCTTTTCGTCACTGATGGCGCGCCGCTGGTCACCAACCCGGATAAAAATCCAACGCTCACCATTATGGCGCTCTCCTGGCGCGCGTCCGAGTATCTCCTCGACGAAGCCAAGAAAGGCAATATCTAGCATGGGCCAGGGAATCAGCAGGCGCGACATTCTAAAAACGCTGGCGTTGGGCACCGCGGGTGGCTCCGTGCTGCAAGTCATTCCCGCGAAAGCCGCTCAGCACGCCCACGAAGCAGTCAAACAAGAAAAGAGCACGACACCCGGCGGGAAAGTACGTCCCTAAGTTTTTCACTCCGCATCAGTACGAAACGCTGACATCTCTCTGCGAAACTATCATTCCCAAGGATGAAAAATCTGGCGGCGCGCTGGAAGGTGGCGCTCCAGAATTCATCGACCTGCTCACTAGCGAAAACGAAAATTATCAACTTAAGCTAGGCGGCGGGCTGTTCTGGCTGGACGCCTACTGCACCGATCACTACAACGCCACCTATCTCGCCTCCACGCCAGAGCAGCGCAAAACAATCCTCGATCTGATCGCCTTTCGCAAAAACGCCAAAGCCGATCCGTCACTCAGCCAAGGCGTAGCGTTCTTCGCCTTCGTTCGAAACATGACCTGCGACGCCTTCTACACCAGTAAAATCGGCATCGACGACCTGCAGTACATCGGCAACGTCACCCGCAGCGAATTCCCCGGCTGCCCACCAGTTTCGGAAACGTAATTCTCACCGCGAGCAAACGCACCCAAAGAATTCTTCCTCACTAAAAAAAATGGCCGGCGATTAGCCGGCCATTCTTTGAAGATTAAACTTCAGCTTCGGTTAGCGGTGTCCGCCGCCATGACCGCCGCCAGCGTGACCACCACCGCCGCCGCCGTGGAAGCTACCGCCGCCCCCACCGTGGAAGCTGCTACCGCCACCATGTGAAACGCTGCCGCGATACGCGCTGCTGCCGCCACGGAAACCGCTGCTGCCACGGAAGCTGCTCGATCCACGGAAGGCCGTGCCGCGTCCTGCGTATCCACCGCGTCCAGCGACGCCGGCCCGATTCGCGTAGCCAGTCCGGTTGCCGCCGCCTACATAGCCGCGCCCGCCGTATGCGCCGCGGTTATAGTAGCCGCCACGCCCGTAGCCGCCTCGGCCATAATACCCACCGCGACCATAGTAGCCCCGGCCGTAATAGCCGCCGCGGCCCCAACCCCAACCGTGCCACCAGGGACCAACTCCGATGAATAGCCCGTTATAAAAGTAGTCCGGGCCCCAATAGCCGTAGGGTGCGCAGGAGTAAGGTGCGTAATCATAGTAGCCGTAGCTGCAGACCGGCTCAGCACCGCCATAATACCCGCCGCCGCCGTATCCGATCCCCACACCAACACCAACCTGCGCGTGCGAATAGTTCGCACCGAGCATGCAAAACGCCGCCAAAACCAAATATCGTAAATATTTCATGTGATGCCTCCCGGTCTCAGCATTCCTTCACTTCAACCGGTGACTTATTCCTTTTCCGGTCTGCCGATTACCGACACCTGTTAAAACCCGTTAACGGCGAATAGTTGCGGTCGAGGGAAGTTTAGTTCTGCTCAAGAACCTTCGCCGCTACTCATTAAATTGGATGCTCCAAGGCCGAATTGGTCATGCCTTTTCGCCATTCGGTACCCTTAGTACGTCGGCGGCTAAGTGGTCTTAATTTGCTGCGATGCAGCATCCCAAATCGTCGGGCTGTGCCGGAAATACGACTCATTCGCCAGATGGCACGCCAACGCCGCGTGGTGCCCAAACACGGCATCTTCCGTGACCGTCCCACGATTCCTGACTGCCTCAAAGAAGCGCCACAAGTGCGGTTTCAAGTCATCCCACGAATCGCCCTTGTAGTTAAATCCCTCTAGCGCGGAGTCGTGCCCCGGTTTCGGATCGTGTTCCGCGTGCCACTGCTTCTGGTATTCGTTGTACATTTCCCGCGGCCACCCGGCGATGAAGTAGCTCGGATCGCCGTCCTGGCCGGTCTGCGGCGTGAAAATAATTTCGTGAGGGGTCGTTTCGATCATGCCCTTCGAACCCATGAAGCGGTAGCCTTCCTGAGTTTCGCAGCCGAGATTGACGCGCATGTATACCGGAATCTCGCCATATTCGAATAAGGTGGCGTGCACATCCGGCATGTCGCGACCATCCGGAAACCGCAAAATTCCCCCCAGCGACATCGCCTTCTTAGGCGGCTCATTCCAGCCAGTCATGTACAGCATCCCGCTGACCAGGTGAACCAGGAGATCCCCGCCAGCGCCAGTCCCGTACTCTTTCCAGCAGCGCCAACGCGAAAAAATCTCTTTGTTGAAAGCGCGCTTAGGCCGATCGCCTTGCCACGTATCCCAGTCCAGCGTCTGCGGCGAAAGATCCGGCGGCGATGGATATTCCCAGGCACCAAACGGACTGTTGCGGCCCAGCGAACCTTCGATCAGGTTCATCTTCCCGATCATTCCTTGCGCCAACATTTCTTTCACCTTGGTGCAGATCACCGAGCTGACCCGCTGCGATCCCACCTGCACAATTTTTCCGCTCTTCTTGGCGGCTGCCACCATGGCCACGCCGTCCGCAGCGTCGTGCGACATGGGCTTCTCGGTGTAGATGTCTTTTCCCGCGCTTACTGCGTCTACCATGATCTGCTTGTGCCAATGATCCGGCACCGCGGAGAGCAGACAATCAATGTCCTTCGCCTCTAGCAACTCCTGATACCGCCGCGTGGTTCGCACGTTCGGCCCGGCCATCTCTTTCGCCAGCGTGTGCCGCCCATCGTACAAATCGCACACCGCCACGCACTCGACTCCCGGCAACGAAAGCGCCGCAGGCAGAAGGTTTCCGCCCTCCATGCCAAGGCCGATGACGCCGAAGCGCAAACGATCGCTGGGAGCTTTCGGACGTGCCGGATAGGGAATTGCCTCCGGCGGAAGAAAAACTGGTTTGGCCGCCATGAAAGCGCCGGTCACTCCGGCGCTGCGCTGCAAGAATTCACGACGCGTGAGATCTTTCAACATGAAGGGCCCCCGAACTTTTTACGAGAATATTCGCGTGAAACAGCCAACAGAAAAATCGAAGAAGAAATTCTTATAACCGAATTGTTTGTTAACGGAGCGATTGAACGCTGACTTCTTTGAAGAACACCACATCCTTCTCACTGTGATTCTGCAATCCGATCCAGCCCTCGTCAGGTCGAGGCCCACGCTCCGGCTCAAACGATAATTTCTTCGGTGGCACCGGCTGCCCCTCGGTGTAATCGGTCACCACCACATCATTTACCGCCACCACCGTGTGCGGCCCATCCAGCGTAATCAGCATGGTGTTCCACTGCGGCCCAGGCTTGCCCGGTCGCGCCGCAGGCTTGGTCAGCGAATACAGCGTTCCAGTAATGTGATACTCGTCTTCCTTCGCCGCCACATCGTCGATCTGCACTTCATAGCCATAATGCACCGGCATCCACGGTTCGCGCGGCTCAATCGGAATGCGAATGTATACACCGGAGTTGTCGTTCTCATCGCGCATCTTGTACACAACCTTGATCCGGCACTTTCCCAGCTTCCCGCCCGTCCAATAGAGCAAACCCATCCCGCCATGGGTTTGAATCAGCCCGTCTTCGACGGTCATCTCCCCGGGCCCAACGTGTTTCCACCCAGTCAGATCTTTCCCGTTAAACAGCGGCTTGAATGGTTTTTCTTTTTTCGGCAGGGGATGTGCAGCGGCAAGTGAGAGCGCCGCCAGAAAGACGGCGCCCGCGATCATTTTTTTCATGCTGGCCTTTTGAACCGAGCGTTTCAGTAGCTCAAATTGTGCAGATAGTCGAAGCTGGCTTTGATGTCCTCAATGCCCTTGGCTTCGTCGTTCTCCACGAAATAATGCTCAATCCCAGCCTTCTTCGATTCTTTGAAGATGCGCTTGAAGTCGATCGCGCCGCTACCGACATTGGTCATGTGCCCATCCTTCGGGCCCATCTTGCCGTCTTCGCCCTTCACCCAGTCCTTCACGTGAACCAGCGGGAAGCGCCCAGGATATTTGCTGAAATACGTGAGCGGATCGTGTCCCGCGACCGTAATCCAGCACAGATCCATTTCCATCTTCACGTTCTTCGCATCAGTTTCCGCGAGTAGCATGTCATATGGCAGCTTGCCTCCCGCGTCGGCCAGAGGGTCGAATTCCCAGTAGTGATTGTGATAGCAGAACTGAATACCGGCTTTCTTGCTGGCCTCGCCGGCCTTGTTGAAAAGCTCAGCAGCCTTCTTCCAGCCATCAGAACTTTTACGCATGGAATCGTCCGTTGCTGGGCACACTAAAAACTTGTGACCCACAACGTTCGCGGCGTCGAGGGCCTCCTGCCACTTCGTTTCAATCGTGGCATAAGGAATGTGTGCGCTGGGCGAAGTGATGCTCAGCTTATCCAGCAGCGCCCGAACGTCTTTCGGCGAGTGATCAAAGTAGCCGGCGAACTCGACTTCTTTATAGCCGACTCCGGCGACTTTGGTAATGGTGCCTTCAAAATCCTCTTTCATCGTGCCGCGCACGCTATAAAGCTGCACGCCGATGCGGTCCAGTTTGTGAGAAGTGTCGACCGCCCAGGAAGGACGAGCGGCCATGAGAGTTGTTGCTGCGACAGAAGTGCTGATGAATGATCGTCGGTTCATGCGCGGCATTTTACTCCGGCGCAGGGCAAGGTCAACAGGGCATAACGCTGTATGCAAAAAAAGTGGCTTTCCCGCTTGCCGCGAGAAAGCCACTGAAAGGGTTGATTGTCAGGCCGTGCCTAGAACTGGAAGCGCAGCCCAAACTGCATTCTGCGCGGCGCATGCGCTCCGGTAGCGTGCAGGAAGCTGTCGCTGCCGAAGCTGGTGTCAATCGCATCAAATTCCGTGTGGTTGAAAATGTTAAACACTTCCCACCGGAATTCGAACGCCGCCCGCTCCTTAATCTGGAAGCGCTTGAACGTACCAAAGTCAAAGTTGACTCGCCGCGGCAGATTCAAGGTGTTACGCCCTGAGTCGCCAAACGTCAACCCAGTCGGCTGCGCGTAAGCAGAAGGGCTGTAATACAGCGGCCCAACCACCCCAGCATCGTTAGTTCGATCAGTTGCAGTGACACTGTGCGGGTTGCCCACCAAGTCGGGATACGAACCTGATCCGAGCCCGTTTCCGACCCCGGCGTTGTCCGTGAAGTTTCCGCCATTGGTAATCGTGATAGGAGTCCCTGACTGAATCGTGGTTATGCCCGAGACCTGCCATCCGCCCAGCAAAGTGTTCGTTAGCCCCGAACCGTGGAAGCCCGGCAAGCTGTAAACATAGCTAGCCACGAAGTTATGCCGTACGTCGAAGTTCGAACTGGCCCTCGTCAATCCCGGATTGTATGAGTCGACGAAGGTGGTATCGGCGCGATCGGAGGAGTCGTCAATCGAGTGGCTGTAGGTGTACGCCAAGCTCAGAGCCAGCGCGCCGACGGTACGCCGCACCGACACTTGCAACGCGTTGTAATTGGAATTGGCGTCCGTCTCCACTCGCTGAATCGTCGTGTATCCCTGGAAAGGCCGGTACGGATCCGCCGAATTGCCGCACGCGACCGACAAATTGATCAACGCTGGCGCCGATACCACCGTTCCGTTGGCCAGCGTGCCTGTCGCAGCCGAACTATCGCAATCGGCTTGAGTAATCGGTTGTCCCGGTGCGAAGGGATTTTCGCCGGCCGAGACCGAGTGAAGTTGATTCAGGTCTCGCTCCAGCGTCAGATGTGTGCCTTTGCTTCCAACGTACGCCACGGAAGTCACCAGGTGAAACGGCAGTTCGTTTTGGACATCCAGGTTCCACTGCTGCACATATGGCCATTCCGCTTTGTCCGGAATGGAAAATGGCGACAGCGGGAACTGTGGCGCCGGACCGCCGGCCGCACCGCCAACATTCCCATAGCCGACGATGTTGGATTGCGTCGCCAACAAAATCTGCGGCGAAGCCCCCTGCTGCAAAACTTCGGCGTTGGCCTCGTTGCCGTTTTCATGCTCGAAGAAAATACCGTACCCGCCGCGCAACGCCATTTTTCCGTTGCCGTGCGGATCCCACGCGAAACCGATTCGCGGAGCC
The DNA here is from genome assembly GCA_963846145.1 of uncultured Acidobacteriota bacterium. GTDB lineage: Bacteria > Acidobacteriota > Terriglobia > Acidiferrales > UBA7541 > Acidiferrum. Next base: position 55,458 of record CAWJUV010000003.1, read on the forward strand.
GGGTTCATCAATTTGTTCTTCAAGCATCCGGTGACGACGCCGTTTGCGCCGCATTGAATGAAGCCGTTGAAAATACGCGGGTCGCCTGCAACGATTTGCGCTCCCGTGGCTGGATCGACCAACGATCCGTCGGCTGGACTGATTCCCAGCGCATTCGCCGACGAGAAAGCCTCCGGCGAGAAGCCATATTCCTGATTGGTCTTCTCCTGATAGCGCCCAAAGAAGCTCCAACGCAATCCCAGGTTCAAAGTAAATTTCTTGGTGATCCGCCAGTCGTCCTGGAAATAAGGCTCGAGGATTTTGTAGCGGTCATAGAAAAGCGTCTGACTGGCCGCCTGACTGTAGCTACCGATATTCCCCATCAACAGATCGGCATAAGAGTTGCCGGAACTAACTGCGGAAGTCGCGTCAAACGACAGAGTCCCTTGTTGGTTCAGGGAATTCTCTTGGTTTTTCTGAGCGGCGACGAAGTACGCGCCGATGGTGAACGTGTGATTTCCAGCGATCTTGGTCAAGTTGTCGCGGTATGTGTACGTCGGGTTGGCGTTCTTCCAGGGGTAATAACCGCTGTCGAAGACTACTGAGCTGCCCAGGTCCGTGCCATCCGCAATGCCGCCGTACGCCGCGTTGTTTCCAAGCGTGAAAGAGGGCAGTTTATTTTCGAAGCCATTGGGAAACAGCGAACCCATCGAAAAACCTGACGGCAAACCGATCGGTCCCGTCGCGCTCAACAGAATGTGGTCAGCCGTATAGCTCGCCACAAACTCATTCAGCAAAGAGGGAGTGATTTGCGCCGCCAGACGCGCCACGAAGCTGGTGCCCGGGCCGGCAAACTGCGTCTGCACGTTCGGGAAGCTGCTGGTGTTCGCGCCCCATAGCGATCCGGGAATCACCGTCTTCCAGGAATCGTGAATGTAACGGAAGGTCAGCCGGTAGTTGTCGGTGATGTTGTGGTCGATGCGGAAAAGCTCTTCACGCCAAGTGGTTGGCAACGAAACAGAGGTCACGTACGCCGGATAACCGTTATTGGTGGTATTGGCTGCCGGGAGCACCGCGGTAAAAAACTGCGCATTGGGATCGATCGGGACGATATTGCCGGGAAACGGCGTGCCGTCGGCTTGATGCGGACAATCCGCGAACGTGCCGTTGGGGTCGGGGCAAAGATCTGAAAAATCCCCCATGCGTTCCGCCGCCGAAGGAACCTTCACGTTGTATGTATGCGGATTCTTTTCACGCCGCCACTCCTCGGAGAAAAAGAAAAAGGTCTTCTTCTTGTCGGTGTTGTACAAGTGCGGAATATAAACCGGCCCGCCAACGGTATAGCCAAAGTCATGCTTTTTGTACGGCGGATTGGGATGGTCAGGGTCGGCACCGGATTCCCACGGACGGGCGTTGAACGCATCGTTGCGCAGATATTCGAATGCGCTGCCATGAAACTGGTTGGTTCCCGACTTGGTTTCCACTTCAATCGTGCCGGAAGCGTTACGGCCGTACTGCGCTCCGTAATTGGAGGTAAGAATTTTGAACTCCGCGATGGCCTCAAGATTAGGATAGACGTTCAGCGAAGTGTTGCTGCCGTTGTCCATGTTGTCGCCGCCATCGACTTCCCAGTTGTTGTATTCGGTGCGGCCGCCGTTGATGCTGTAGGCGACGTTGCCGTTGACGCCCACGGTCCCCTCATCCTGTTGAGTCTGGCTCACCACGCCCGGCGCCAAAGTGACTAATTGCGTAAAGTTGCGACCGTTCAATTCGAGCTGATTCACCTGCTTGCCGGTGATTGTCGAACTGATGTCCGAAGACTGCGTCTCCACCTGCGCCACGCTCTCGCCGGAGACCACGATCTCTTCAGTGACCGCGCCAACCGTCAGCGCGATGTCGATGCGCAATTTTTGCGCAACGGGCAGTACCACGCCCTTAGCCTCAAATTTCTGGAACCCGGGAGCCGTTACCACGATGTTGTAGGTCCCCGCAGGCAACGCCGAGCCGACATAAGCGCCGTCCGCATTCGAGGAAGTGTCCCGGGTGAGATTTTCCCCAACACTCTTAATCGTGACTGTGGCGCCGGCAATTGCCGCACCGGACTTATCCGTCACCGTCCCGCTGATGTACCCGGTATCCTGCGCGCGGCTCGCCGCCGGCATCGCCAGTAGCGCCAAGAGAAGCATCGCTCCCGCGATGGCCACGGAGATAACGCCGCGAACGCAGCTTTTCACCCCAGAGAAATTCTGTTGTTCAAACATTCGAAGACACCCATGCCCCTTCAGAGTTGGTGATGCAACAGGAGGGCGCGTGCAAGGTCTCCCAAATTAGCGGAACACCCAGACACTCCACGCGAATCAGCCCTACCACTCGACGGAACCACAATGCACCGATTGTGGCTATTAAAACGAGTTAATAGGCTATTCCAGCGTATGTGTCAAGCGGCATTTTGCATTTTTCTCGTAAGGCTCAACGCTTCCTGGAGTTTTCTGGTCGATTAATCAACACGTTTTAGCGCTCCGGCTTGAATTCCTCGATTCACTGCCGGAAACTACCTGCGCGATGCATTCTCCTATTCACAACCGCCGACTCCGGGCCATTCTAATCGCCTGCGCCCTTTTAGCTTGTTTTATCGGCGGAAGTCGCTCGCCTGCCGCGAACCCGAATTTCCCACCCCGCACGCAGCAAAAATCTCCCAAAGCTCCCGGTGGTCTTCCGGAAAGCTCCAGAAACAATTTGCCCGCTGTATTTGCGGAAGGCGAAGCGGCTCTGCGCGACGGCAATCTGGAGTTAGCCGAGAAAAAATTTCAAACGGTGCTGGCCGCTGACCCAAAATCAGGCTCGGCCTACGCCAATCTCGGTGTAGTGGCCATGCGCCGCAAGCAATGGGATCGCGCGCTAACCCTGCTCGAGAAGGCCCGCAAACTCGAACCGGAAATGGCCGGCATTGAGCTCAACATCGGCTTGGTCCAATTCCGCCGTGCAAATTACGCCGCCGCCATCACGCCATTTTCCGAAGTGGTCAAAGCCCAACCAGATTCACTCCAGCCGCGTTACCTGCTCGGACTTTGCCAAGTCTTCACCGAACACTACGTCGACGCAGTCACCACCCTCGAGCCACTCTGGTCCGAAATGTCTACCGACGTCATGTATCTCTACGCTCTGGACATCGCCGCGCACAGCTCTAACAATCAGGAATTAGACGACCGCGCCCTCGAGCGCATGACGCTGGTAGGCAACAACACCGCTGAATACCACCTGGTGCTCGCCAAGGCCTACCTCAATCGTCAGGAAACCGATAAAGCCATCGGCGAATTAACTCGCGCCGGGGAAGTAAATCCCCAAGTGCCTTTTCTGCATTTCAACCTGGGCCTCGCCTACATGCGTTCCGGCGATAACGACCGCGCCGAATCTGAATTTCGTAACGACATCAAAATCGAGCCAGACCTGGCCGATAATTACGAACAACTCGGCATCTTGTATTCGCGCACCCAACGCGATGCCCAAGCAGAAAAATCCTATCGCGACGCGCTTCGTTACGATCCTAAGCGCCTGACCGCACTACTAGGTTTGACCAAACTTTATTTAAGCCAGCAGAAATTCACAGAGGCAGCCACCACCGCTGCTGCCGCCTTAAAGTTGGATCCCAACAATCAAAGCGCCCACTTCATGCGCGGCCAAGCCCTGCTGAAATCCGGCCGCAAAGAAGAAGGCCGCGTCGAACTCGCAGCCGCAAAAAAATTACTCGACGCAGGCTTGGAAAAAGACCGCGCCGCCCTCGACGAAAACCGCGTCCCCAATCCCGAACTAACCCAGCAACCCTAGGCAGTCGCGCTAAACGTCCGGCGGCGGCTCCCATTTTCCGCGAGCTTCCTCGAGCGCTTCCGCCACCGCTAAAACCAACTCATCTCCATACGGCCTTCCAATAATCTGCACGCCGATCGGCAGTTTTTCAGCGCCAAAAACTCCCATCGGCACCACCGCCCCAGGAAATCCCGCCAAGTTCAACCACTGCGAATGACGCATCGTCTCCCGATAACCTGTGCCCGGTTGCCAATTCCCCCCGCCGTGCCGGAACGCCGCAGCCGAGCAAACCGGCGAAAGCAAAATCGACACATCTTTCATCTGCTTGATGATCGAAGCCCGCACCTGATCACGCTGCACACAAGCCTCCAGGAATTTGTCCAAGGTCGGCCCCACCTTCAAATGCGCAACAGAAAAATACTCCCGAAACATCGGACTCAACTCCGCCTCATGCCCTTCGATCACCCCGCTGTACAAATGCGCCACCATCGGCCCAAAGAAAAACCACCACAACTCCAGCGCCTGTTCCAGCCCGTCCAGTTGCATTGGCTGAACTTTGAATTGGTGTTCCGTCAGCAGCCCCGCAGCCCTATGTACAGCCTCTTTCGTTTCGTTGGTTACCGCTCCAAGCGCGGCCGATTCCAAAAGTCCGACTCGCAATCCCCCAAGTTCGCGTTGCGAAAATTTTCTCCGTTCGATAGGGGCGGCGATTGCGTCATCAGCATCCGGTCCCGCAATCACTTCAAACAAGGCGCGGACATCCGCCACTGTCCGGCCCATCGGCCCAACAACGCCCAACCACGGAAACGCCCCACCGCCCGGCGGAAAATGTCCGGTCGAGGGAATTCGTCCAGGTGTTGGCTTCAGCCCTGCAATTCCGCAGAAGTGTGCCGGCACGCGGATCGATCCGCCGCCATCGCTGCCAACGCCACCAGCCGAACAACCGCTAGCAATCGCCGCAGCCTCCCCTCCGCTCGACCCGCCCGACGAATACGCCACATTCCACGGATTGCTTGTCGCGCCCGACACCAAATTGTTCGCCTCGTAATGCATCAAAAATTCTGGCGTGTTGGTATTGCCCAGCAAAATCGCTCCGGCGCCCCTCAACCGCGCCACTAGCGTCGCGTCTGACGCAGCCACATAGTTTTTGCGAAGCCGTGAACCCGCAGGACAAGTCCAGCCCGCCACATCGATACAGCTCTTCACCGTAAGCGGCACCCCAAAGAGCGGCCCCATCGCCGCCCCGCGAGCCAGCGCAGTTTCCGCCAAGCGTGCTTCCCGGCGCGCACCCTCCGCGTCAATATGCACAAAGGCGTTCAGCTTGGGCTGAAGCTTCTCAATGCGCCGCAAATACGCATCTACAACTTCAACCGGAGACACTTTCTTGCCGCGAATCTCCGCACTAATTTCCGCCACCGTCGCAAAGTGCAATGAATCCATTCTTGCCTCAGACACGTATCTTGAACTTGAACCGAACGAATCGAATCTTTCCCAACAAAGTCGTACACTCTTCGTGGCCCTTTCGAACAGGCTCCCACTTTATGCGCAACTTATATAGACGATGGCTGCCGGCATTCGGCGGTGTGATTCTGCTGGGAGCCTTGCTGTTGCCTTCGCGCTCCGCGCCGCAGCAAACCGAAAAGCCATCTTCCTCCTCGACCGAGTTAACCTCCAAAGCCACCCCCGCCAGCAAAGAACCATACCAAGCCCTCCGCCTCAATACCCTGGGCGTGGCCTACTTAAATCAGCAGCGCCCCGCCGACGCCCAAAAGCTTTTCGAGCAGGCCCTCGAAGCCGATCCAAAATTCGCCGTCGCCCGTCTCAATCTCGGTATCGCCCTCCTCAACCAACAAAAAGCCGAAGCCGCCCGTGACAGTCTCCTCCAAGCCACCCAGCAACTCCCCCGCGACCCTTACGCCTGGTACAACCTGGGCCTCGCCTACAAAGATTTAGCCGACTTCGCCAGCGCCGCCGACGCCTTCGAACACGTCACTAAAATTCTCCCAACCGAAACCGACGCCTACTATTTCGTCGGCTATTCCGATTCGCAGTTACAAAAATACGATCAAGCCATCGCCGCATTCCAAAAAGGTCTCGCGATTTTTCCCTATCACGCTTCCTCCGAATTCGGCCTCGCCCGCGCTTATCAGCGCAAAGGCGACGCCGACTCCGCCCGCGCGCATCTCGCCAAATTTCAAAACATCACCACCAATCATCTGGGTACGCCTTTCGGCGCAGGCTACGGCGATCAAGGCCGCCTCTCGCTCGCAGAACTCATCACCGATCCAACCCTGTCCGTCCCTGCCGCGATTCCCGTGCAATTCACCGCACAAAATATCGACGCGCTGGTCAAGTCAAGTAAAGAGGCACCCGCGGTCGGCCCCAGCACTGGCGCCTGCTTCCTCGATTACGATGGCGACGGCAATCCGGATTTGTTCCTGGTCAGCGCGACCGACGATGGCATGAGCCGCTTACTCCACAACATCGGCCGTGGCCAGTTCGAAGACGTTACCCAAAAGGCCGGCATCAAGCTAACCGGCAAAGGCCTCGGCTGCGCCGCCGGCGATTACGATAACGATGGCCACACCGACCTCGCCGTCTGCCTCGGCGACGGCGTCCACCTTCTGCATAACCAAGGCGACGGCCGCTTCGAAGAAGTCACGGAAAAAGTCGGCATCAAGCGTGAACGAGGCTGCGTCGGCGTCACGTTCGTCGACTACGACCACGACGGCGACCTCGATCTGTACATCACCGCCGCAACGGACGGTGGCGGCGCTGCTCACAACCAATTGTGGCGCAACAACGGCAACAGCACCTTCACCGACGTATCCGCGGAAACCGCCCTGGGCATCCCCGCAACCGGCGCAGGCCTGGTCACCAGCGACTTCAACAATGACCGCGCCATCGACTTCGTCTTCGCCGGCGGCCACGACGGCGCCGCGATCTACCTGAATCCCCGGGAAGGAAAATTCACCCCTCTCGCCGCGATCGATTTCAAAAAAGAAAACCTGCCGCCTGCCGTCGGCGTAGTCGCTCTCGATTTCGACAAAGACGGTTGGATGGATTTGGCCTTCACTCACGCTGGCGCGCCAGGAATCAGTTTGTGGCGCAATGTCGAAGGCAAGAAACTCGAACGCGTAAAGCTGCCGGACTTGGGCTGGCAACGCGGCTGGGGAATCTCCGCGATCGATTTTGACGACGATGGTTGGGTCGACCTCATCGCCGCAGGAGAATCTGTTGCCGGCGGGGAAGTTCGACTCCTCCGGAATCTAGGCGCCCAGGGCTGGGCCGACGTCACCAAGGAAACCCATCTCGACGCAGTCAAACTCAACCAACCTCGCGCACTAGCCATCGCCGACACCCGTGGAAATGGCCAAGCCGACATCGTCGTCACCCAACTGGGCGGCCCGCCAGTAATCCTCCACAGTGAAGGCTCCGCCGCCCACAACTGGATGCACATAGATCTGAAATCGCTGAGCGACAACAAGACCGGCATCGGCACAAAGGTGGAAATTTACGCCGGCCCCCTCTATCAAAAGTGGGAAGTCGCCGGCGCTTCCGGCTACCTCGGACAAAACTCCACTTCCATCCTCGCCGGCCTCGGCGCAGAGAAAAATGTCGAAGTCGTCCGGCTTTTGTGGCCTACCGGCGTACCGCAGGACGAAATTAGTCTCGGCGCAAAGAAATCCCATCAACTCGCAGAACTCGACCGCCGCGGCAGTTCCTGCCCGGTGCTCTTCTCCTGGAACGGCCACGAATACGAATTCATCGCCGACATGATTGGCCCCGGTGTTGTCGGCCATTGGATCGCTCCAGGCGAACGCGACGTGCCCGATCCCGACGAATATCTAAAAGTAGGCGCACGCAGCGTCCGCCCACTGAACGGTCTCCTCAGTTTTCGTTTCCTCGAGCCAATGGAGGAAACCGTTTACCTCGACCAGGTAAAGCTTCTGGCCATCGACCATCCCGCGTCTTACGAAGTGAATCCCAACGAACGCTTCGTCAGCAATCCACCCTTCCCCGAATTTCGCGTCATCGCCACACGCGACGCGCACCCGCCCGCAGGCGCATGGGACGATCATGGCCGCAACGTCTTGCCACTTCTCGCGAAACGCGACCGCCAGTACGTTACCGATTTCGAACCCGAGCCATTCACCGGTTTCGCCAAACTCCACTGGGTTGAACTCGACCTCGGCAACTGGGACGCCGCGAAACCATTGCGCCTCATCATTGACGGCTACACCGATTATTTCACCGCCACCTCGATGTACGCCGCCGATCAAGCCGGCATCAAAGTCATCGCGCCCTACGTCGAAGCTCAGGACCCCCAGGGCAACTGGAAGCGCGTAGTGGAGGACATGGGCTTCCCGGCAGGCCTCGAGCGCACCATGGTCGCGGACGTCACCGGAAAAATTCCTGCAGGCACGCGCCGCATTCGCATCGTCAACAATCTCAAAATTTATTGGGACGCCATCCGCATCGATCAAACTCCAGACACGCAGGACGTCCACGTCGCGGAAGTCCCGCTCGCCAACGCTTCTTTGGATTTTCTGGGCTTCCCACGCGAAGAACGCCTCAAGCCAGCTAGCGACACAGTTTATTCCTACACCCGCCGCAGCAAGACCGGCCCATACGCCCGCGCCGCGGGCAACTACACGCGTTACGGCGACGTCCACGATCTGCTGCGTTCTTCCGATGATCGCTTTGTAGTTTTTGGTTCGGGCGAAGGCGTGAAACTGGACTTCGATCCCAAAAATCTGGCGCCCTTACCCGCCGGATGGGTGCGCGACTACTTCTTCTACGCCGACGGATTCGAAAAGGACCTCGACTTCTACGCTGCCGATGCTTTCACCGTCGAGCCGCTGCCTAAGCACACCATGATTCCGTATCCCTACCCCGCGGGACACGAATATCCATCCGACGCGGACCATCTCAACTATCAGTTGGATTACAACACGCGCCAGCGCTCAGACCGCATGCCCGCAACGCTCCGCTACGATTACTCGCCCCCAAAAAATTAGCCGCGTTCGGGAAACGAGCTAAAATTTATTCGACGGGAACTTCCACCCACCCACGCTTCTTCGAACTCTTCATAATCGCTTCGCACAAAATCAATTCCTGGTGCCCAGTCCGAAAGTTCGGGAATTTCTGCACCGCTTCCATATTCCCGGCATCCACATATTCATAGAAATCCTTAAACAACTGCACAAACGTATCGGGATAGCCTTCGGCATGTCCACCGGGATACGCCGCATACCCCCGCGCCTCAGGACTCAGCAACGAAGGATCCTTAATCAACGAACCATTCGCCTCATCGCGCCGCCCAATCCACAACTCATTGCACGACTCGGAATCCCAAGCCAACGACCCTTCCGTGCCGTCGATTTCGTACCATAAGCGAGTCTTTCGCCCCGCGCTGACTTGCGAAACGGTCATCACCCCGCGCATTTCATCCTTGAAATGCAGCAGCACTGACGCGTAATCGTCGGTAGTGATGGACACGTCGTCGGTTTGCGCACTGCCGGCTGCCTGAAAAGTTTCTACCCGGCCGCGCGGCTTCTGGCGAACCGGCACAACCGTTCCCAAGTCTGCGCACACTTCGGTGATGCGCTGCCCGGTGATCCAAGTCACCAAATCCATCCAGTGCGTGCCGATGTCTGACACCGCACGCAGCTCCCCGCCAAACTGCGGCTCCAGCCGCCAATTCCAATCGGTCGGATGCAGCAGCCAATCCTGCAAAAAACTGCCATGCACCAGCCGCGGAAATCCAATCGCTCCATCATGCACCAACGCACGCGCCTCATGGCACAGCGGGTAGTACCGCAAATTGTACGCAACGCCACCGGCCCGTTTGCATTCCGCAGCCATCTTGATCAACATCTCCGACTCGCGGCTATCGGTCGCCAGCGGCTTCTCGCACATCACATGCTTGCCTGCACGCAACAACTTACTAGCTTGTTCGAAATGCAAATAGTTTGGCGTACAAACATGCGCCACGCTGGCTTTTGGATCAGCCGCCGCCTCCTCGATAGAGGCATAAGCCCGCGGCAACCCCAGCTGCGCCCGCGTCTCTTCACTGCGCTCCGGCGTACTGCTCAACACTCCGCAAATTTCCACTCCCAGTCGGCGCAGCGCCTCCACATGCGCCTTGCCCACAAATCCGGCCCCAATCACGATAGCCGCAGCTTTTACGCTCAAGTCCAGCCTCCAAAAGTTTTAGGAACCAGCATGGTATAGCAGCCCAACAAAGTTTTCAGTGAATGTGCGGTTAGTCCTTGTCTTGCTCCAGCGCCACTCGAATCTTGCCGAGCTCATTGCGCTTTTCCTTATCAATTTCCGGTATGGCAAGCTTCATATCGTGCAACGCCGTGACCACCGCCGACGCCACCGCGGCTCTGCTAAACCACTTGTTATCCGCCGGAATGATGTACCACGGTGCATATTTTGTCGCTGTACCCTGAATCATCTCTTCGTACGCGTTCTGGTAATCCTTCCAGTAACTCCGCTCCGCAATATCCGCCGCCGAGAATTTCCAATTCTTTTTGGGATCATCCAGCCGTGCGAGAAAGCGATTCTTCTGTTCACCTTTCGAAATATGCAAAAAGAACTTCAGCACCACAATCCCATTGCGCGTCAAATACCGCTCAAAATTATTGATGTCTTCATACCGCTCTTCCCAGACGTCTTTGGTGACCAGCTCTTCGGGAATCCTCTCGCCCTGTAGAATTTTCTTATGCACTCGAAGAATCAAAACTTCTTCGTAGTAAGACCGATTGAAAATCCCAATCTTTCCGCGCTCCGGAACCACCTTGTGGCAACGCCACAAATAATCGTGATCGAGTTCTTCCGCACTGGGCTGCTTAAACGACCACACATCGCACCCCTGCGGATTTACTCCCGACATAACGTGTTTGATCACGCCGTCTTTTCCCGCCGCATCCATGCCCTGAAAAATCAGCAGCAATCCCCAACGGTCTTGCGCGTACAACGTTTGCTGCAGATCGCTTAGAACTTTCACCCCACCTTCATGTAATTCGGCGGCGTCTTCCTTTTTCAGGTTGCGTGTGTCGGCCGGATCGAAGTCTTTCATCCGAAATTTGCTGCCCTTGGCAACGCGAAACGGTTCCGCAATATGCTCTGCTTGTTTGAATAATCGTTTGGTTTTCATAGTCGACTAACAGTGTAGCCCGACCTTCTACAAATAGAAAAAGGCCGCGCGATTACCGAGCGGCCTCTTCCAATTTACTTTTGCTGTGCTTAGAACAGCGGTTCGCCGTTGCCCGGATTCAGAATCAAGCGGGTATTCGGGAAGCGCTGATCGAAGTCGAAGAAGCCATTTAACGTGCCGGCCTTCTCGTCCATCGAGCCACCGCCAATGCGGCCGAGGTTCCAGTTGTCTTCGATGAAGCGCAAGATCGACGACTGGTCGGTCAAGCGATGATCGACATAGTTGGCCTTCGCGTAAGGAGAGATCACCATCAGCGGCAAACGGGGGCCATAACCGCAGCGTCCCGGGGTTCCGCCGGCAGCGGTCACACCGCATTCGCCAGGTCCGGTCAGAGCATCATCGGAAACGTTCGACTGCGAAACAACCGTGTCCATCGCGTGATCGTACCAACCGTCGGAATCGTCATAGGCAATCACGATGGCCGTGTTTTTCCAATCCGGGCTGGCCTGGATCGCGTTGATGATGGTCACGAGGAATTGCTGTTCGTGCAGCGGATCAGAGTACCCTGCATGGCCGTCATACGCTCCCTTGGCTTTCACGAAGCTGACCGCAGGAAGTCTGTTCTCCAGCAGCGCGTCGTAGAAGAGGCTGAGATCGTACTGATGGCTCGCCTGATCGGTCTGGCCGATAGCCTTCAGCGAGCTTGGCGGCAAGTGATTTGGATTCGCCGTGCTGACGTAGTACTGAAATGGTTCGTGGTGAGGGATGTAGTCGCTCTTCAAACCTTGCGGCAAAGTCGTTGAAGCACCGCAAGCCGGTGTGCCATCGGGGTTCTTACCAGTAGTCGCAAAACCGCCGGAGAACCAGCCCCAGGTCACGCCCTGCTTATTCAGCAAATCGCCCACGTTGAATCCTGACATCGTGACGCGCGCACTCTTGGCCGTTCCCAGCACCGGAGTGGTCAAGCAATTGTCGTAACCCGGACGTGGATCGCCAATCAACGCGCCGCTGTTCAAACCCCCGGCAATATTGCCGCCTGCACTTCCGGGCGTAATGCCGTCTGCATCCAGCGGCACCAGCGTCGCGCAGCAGGTGTTGCCGGAAACGAGATTGATCGCGCCAACCGAAGACGGACCAAAGTTGGTGCCATACGAGTTGTCGCTCATCGCGTAGTGCTTGGCGTAATTCCACAACGCCGTCACTGTGTTGCCATCGTAGTAGCCCATCACCAAGCCGGTCCCGTGGCCGTAGTCGGGGCAGTAGCCGGACGCTCCCGGCTGCAACGGATTGCCATTCGCATCGGTGCCGTTTCCGCTGCCGACCGCCTCGGGAAATTTATCCATCAAGCCGTGGTTGAAAGCCTTTTGCTCGTCGCCATAGTCATGATCCTGGTCGCAAGTAACCGCCTGCGACGGATCCAACCGGAACGGCTGCGCGGAGTTCAAGTTTTGATCCAACAAACCGCCGGCCCGCAGGTTGTTTACTCGCGGCGTATCATCGCCCGGGTGAAACGCCGGTTCACCACCAGGGTTGGTGGCATGGGGATAAGTCCCGAAATAATGATCGAACGAAACGTTCTCCTGGAAGATGACCACCACGTGCTTGATCGGTGTGGTCGTTCTGCTGCTTTCCGCATCCGGACCGCCCGCGGCCAATGCACCCGTGGGACCGGCTACCGTCAGCGTCAACGCGGCAATGGCCGAAGCCACGGCGCGCAACGATTTCTGAATCATGAATTCTCCTTTTTCGAGGGACACACCAGTTGCGAGGCCTTGCGCAAGTAGAAGTGCGAGGTGGCGAACAATCTGGCTGGTAGTTGATAGCGGAGATTTGTTTCAGGCCTGTGACTGGGCCGTTAAAACCGGGGAAACGCAGGTCAAAAGTTTGTCTTCATTCGAAAAATCGAGCGCTTGCGTTATTTTTTGCTGGTTGAAGCCGGCTCGACCCGAACCGTGCCCATCATTCCGCCATCCTGATGCTCCAGCAAATGGCAGTGATACATAAACGTTCCGATAATTGCCGGATCGCGAAAATCCATGCGCAGTTTCACGTTCGGATAAACCGGGCTAAATCCATCCCAATAACCCACGTTAATCACATCGCGCAGATAGGGCTCATCCAACGGCACCCCATTCCATTGCGTCAGCATGAAATGAATCTGATGAATGTGAAACGCGTGGACCTCTTTGGTGCGATTTTCGATGATCCAATCCTCCACCGTTCCTTGTTGCACCACCATATTCGGCTCGGGATCGTGCATATCGAACTGTTTGTTAGCCTGCCCTTCAATCGTTAGATAAAACTTCGTGGGGCTGTTGGGATTCTTGGGATCTTGCGGTTCCTCGTCGAAAAAAAGATGGCGAGTGCGAACCGGAGCCACGTCTCCAATCCACGCTGGTTTCGCCGGAAGTTTCGGAGCCACCGTCGAAGCGATCAAAATGTCGGTAGATTTTTCCGAGGCCACCACCGCAGGCAGGGCCCGCGGTAGAGCGGCATCATTCTTTGCGCTGATCGCCACCAGCGGCCGCGTCGGATCATTCTCGCCCGCGGGCCCGGTGTCGATGTTGCGCGTCACCAGGTCGGCCGCTTGCCCAAGCGGCGGAGCCGTCACAATAAATTCGACACGGCCACCGGGTGGAATGAACGCATGACCCTGCCGCCGCGCCTGCGGCTTTCCCGTGAGCACGTTGACCGGCGCCCCATCCAAGGCGACAACGTCTAACGCCTGCGCCTTCGCACCAAACAGCAGCTGCAAATCCAGATACGTGATCGCCGAAGCGTTCAGCACTCGCCACAGTTCCCGCTGTCCCGGACGCATCGTCAGTGCGGCGGTCTCATACCTGGGATACGGCACCGCCACAAAGTTCACCGATAAATCCTTCGCCGGTTTTCCTCCGCCGGTTCCATTGTTCAAGATGTCGCCTTCCGCATCGCGCAACACGATCGGCGGCGGCATATCCCCACTCGTCGCTGGCGCCGCATTCGGATTCACCAGTTCCTGATCGCGAATGATCAAAACGCGTTCCGGCAAACCCGCTGCCACCGCATCAGCCTGCTCGATCCCTTCCACAATCAACGCGCCAGACGCGCCTCCCAGCACCTGCGCCTTGGCGAACCCATGCGGATGCGGGTGATACCAATACAATCCCGGCGTAGTGTCGGCGGGAATTCGAAACTTGTACAAAAACGCCGCAGACCCCGGCGCAATCAGCGTATGCAGCGTATCGTCCTCGTGGCACACCGGCGGAATCGCCAACCCATGAAAATGCAAATTGGTGCTTCCATCAATCATGAATCCGCCGAGGCAAGGATCCTTCGTCGATGATGCACTCGTGAAATGTTTAGCGCGCGTTGCCGCGGTTGCTTTGCTATATTTTGCAGCGTCGCCAGAAACCGGCATTTGCACCGGGGCAGTAATTTCATTCTTCAGCGAAATTTCCAGCAAGTCTCCGGGATTCACCCGCAGCGTCGGCGAAATCTTCCCGTCACTGGTCACATAGCAATAGCGCCGAGTGCCTTGAGCATCCGAGTCACTGCGAATTTGCAAATCGACACGCAGCGTACCGTTCACACTGCGCACTTCCGCGGGCTCTTCAACCTGGGCGCCAGGCTCCGGCCGCGCGCAACTTTGCGGCAGGGCAGCCGCGGCCACGTCGCCGGCAAAAAACCACACCGACGCTACCAACACGACACAAAGGTATTTCAAATACTTCATGAAGACGCGCACAACCTCTTTTCGGGGAGGATCCAATTATACAAACCGATTGTTAAACCCGTGTGACTGCATTAAGGTTCGGCACCCGCTGGAAACAGCCATTGCAATGGCAGAACTAGCCCACAAACTCCGCTTCCTCGATTACTTCGCGCTGGCCTTCGGCTCCATGATCGGCGTGGGCTGGCTGGTCGTGATGGACGACTGGCTCGCCCGCGGCGGCCCGCTCGGCGCCGTGCTGGGCTTCGCCATCGGCGGCCTCTTCATGTTGCCCATCGGATACGTCTACGGTCAATGGGTCCAACGGCTCCCCGACGCCGCCGGCGAAGCCGCCTATGCCGCGCAAGTATTTTCTCCGCGAGTGAGCTACTTCACCGGCTGGACCATGCTCCTCGCCTACTTCATCGTCTGCCCTTGGGAAGCCGTCGCCGTCGGCAAAGTCGCCGCCTATTTATTCCCGGCATTAAACTCCTTCCCGCTCTACGCCATCGCGGGCCACGCCGTCTATGCACCGCGCCTCCTGCTAGGGCTCGCACTAACCATCTTCATCGGCTTCTTGAACTATCGCGGAGTCCGCGGTAGCGCCACGGTCCAAAATATCGCCACTGTCACAGTGCTGGTCCTATTTCTGTTGCTGGTCTGCGCCAGCCTGCTGCACGGTTCACCGGCAAATCTTCATCCTGCGTTTCAGGGCGAGCCCATCATCGCCATCCTGCTGACACTTCAAATCGTCCCGTATTTCTTGACCGGCTTTGAGTCGGTTCCGAAAGCAGCCGAAGAAGCCTCGCCTGGATTCGCAACGCGCGGTTTTTCCGGCGCAATTTTTCTCGCAGTGATAGTCGGGGCTGGCTTCTATGTATTGGTGACTGCGGCCGTATCCTACGTAGCCCCGTGGCAAACTCTGCTCGGCAAGCCCTTCGCCACGGCCATCGCTTTCGAACAAGGCACCGGCGTCCCCTGGCTGGTGCGCATCGTAATGGCCTCAGCGCTCCTCGCCCTGTTCGAATGTTTCAACGGAAACTTCGTCGCCTCCAGCCGCCTGCTCTTCGCCTTTGGCCGCCGTGGCACGATTCATAGCGGTTTCGCCAAAGTTCATCCGACCCTCCGCACGCCGAGCGTCGCCATAATCGCAATCACCGCCGCGACCGTTGTCGGGTTGTTGATGGGCGACGCCATCCTCGTACCCATCACCGAAGTAGGCTCCATGGCCGCTGCCACTGGCTGGTTCGTCACCTGTCTCTCCTTTTGGCTGGTGGAAAAATCCCCATCCAAACGGTTCTTCACCGCCGTCGGTATGCTGGTCGCCCTGCTGCTCGTACTGATGAAAATGCTTCCGATCGTTCCCGGACATTTCTCTAAATACGAATGGCTAGCGTTAGCAACGTGGCTGGCCATCGGCGCAATCTTGCATCGTCGCTGAAGTGATCGCGCGCATCGGGTATACTTCCGAGGCCGTCCCCCACAACGGATCCATGATTCCATTCCTACACCTAGGCCCTTTATCGATTCCGACGTTTGGTTTACTGGTAGCCGCTGGACTCTTACTCGCGGCCTATGTTTTGCAGGCTGACTTCGACCGCCGCCGCGAAACTTTCCGCCCCGCTCAAGAACGCAAAGACGAAGGTTTTTTAATTATCGGGGTGGCGGGATTCGCCGGCTTGGTCGGCGCCCGCCTCTACCACCTGCTCGAAAGCCCCAGCGAATTTTTCGCCGATCCGCTTCCACTGCTTTTCAGCCGCTACGGCTTCGCGTGGTTCGGAGGCTTCCTTGGCGGCCTGATCGCCCTAATCGCTCTGTCGCGCTACCTGAAAATTCCCTTGCTCGAATTTCTGGACGTCTGCGCCCCAGCAGCCTGCGTCGGCTACGCCGTCGGCAGAATTGGCTGCCTGCTGTCCGGCGACGGCGACTACGGCCGTCCAACAAATCTTCCTTGGGGCATGAGTTTTCCGAATGGCGTCGTGCCTACGAATGACCGCGTTCACCCAACGCCTCTCTACGAATTTTTCATCTGGATGGCCATCGCCTGGTTTCTGTGGCAACTCGGCAAGCGCAACTTGATCAAGCCGCGCCCTGCGGCGAAATTTTTTCTAGTTACTTGATCCTGACCGGCTTCGCCCGGTTCCTGATCGAAATCATCCGCATCAACCCGCGCTCCTTCTACGGCCTCTCCAACGCCCAAACCGCCAGCGTCGTCTCCGTCCTCATCGGCGCAGCATTGCTGTGGAAAGTAGAAAGAGAACCGCAACCAACAAACGCTCGAAGGGTTTCAGCAGTGGCCTCAACTACAAAGGAACGCTGATCTAACGCGGAGGGTGCCCCGCCCTCGATTTGCAGCACGGGTCTTTCTTTTGATCTAACCAACTCGGTCGATCGAGTTCTGTTGCGAACGTCCTAAAGCATCTGCCTCAACACATACTGCAGAATCCCACCATGCCGGTAATACGCAACTTCCTCCGGCGTATCCGCACGCGCAATCGCAGTAAAAGTCTTCACGTTGCCGTCGAGTGAGGTAGCTTTCACCGTGATTTGTTTTTTCGGCGCCAACGACGAAATCCCCTCAATCTCAAACACCTCATGCCCCGTCAACCCCAGCGACTCTCGATTCTCCCCAGCCTGATACTCCAGCGGCAAGACACCCATCCCGATCAAATTGCTCCGATGAATTCTTTCGTAACTTTCCGCGATCACCGCGCGTACGCCTAACAGACGCGTACCTTTCGCAGCCCAATCGCGCGAAGACCCCGACCCATACTCTTTCCCAGCCAACACAATCAGCGGAACCCCCGCCTCGCGATAACGCACCGCCGCATCATAAATCGACAACTTCTCGCCAACATTCTGCGCCCCGCCGACCGACCCATCCAAAAACAGCGTCCACCCACCCTCAGTCCCCGGCGCAATCTGATTCCGCAGCCGAATATTCGCAAAGGTCCCGCGCACCATCACTTCATGATTTCCGCGCCGCGCACCATACGAATTGAAGTCGTGCGGCTTCACGCCATGCGCCACCAAATATTTCCCCGCAGGGCTATCCACCGGAATCGAACCCGCCGGCGAAATGTGATCGGTCGTCACGCTATCGCCCAGCATCGCCAGCACCCGCGCCCCATGCACATCCGCCAGCGCCGTTGGCTCCTTCGGCATATTGTCGAAATACGGAGCCAACTTGATATACGTCGACTTGGCGTCCCACTTGTAAATATCGCCCTGCGGCACCGGCATCGACTTCCAATGCGCATCGCCTTCGAATACTTCCGCATACTGCTTCCGGTACATTTCGGAGGTCACCGCCTCGCGTACCGTTTTCTCGATCTGCTGCGGCGTCGGCCAAATGTCGCGTAAATAAATAGGTTTTCCCGCAGTATCTTCGCCAAGCGCATCCGTAGTCAGATCCAGATCCATACGTCCAGCCAACGCATACGCCACCACCAGCGGCGGCGAAGCCAAATAATTCGCGCGCACCAACGGATGAATGCGCCCCTCAAAGTTGCGATTCCCGCTCAACACCGCGACCGCCACCATATTGTTGTCTTTGATCGCCGCGCCGATGGAATCCGGCAACGGCCCGCTGTTCCCGATGCAAGTCGTACAGCCATACCCAACCAAATTAAATTTCAATTGATCGAGATACTTCGTCAGCCCAGCCGCCGCCAAATAATCCGTCACCACCTTTGATCCTGGCGCCAAGCTGGTTTTCACCCAAGGTTTAGTCGAGAGCCCGCGCTCCACCGCATTCTTCGCCAACAGCGCCGCACCCAGCATCAGTGAAGGATTCGAAGTATTCGTGCAACTCGTAATCGCCGCAATTACGACTGCACCACTCGAGAGTTCGAACGAGTCCCCATTATTCTTTACCGCCGCATGCGCACCGGCGGCGGGCGACCCTTCCATCACCTTCGCAAAAGAACTTTTTGCGTTGCGCAGCGCCACTCGATCCTGAGGCCGCTTCGGCCCCGCCACCGTCGGCTCGACGCTGGCGAGATCCAGCTCCAACGTCCCATTAAACTGCGGCTCCGCCGTCTGATCCGTACGGAACAGCATTTGTTCTTTGCAATACGCCTCGACCAGCGCAATTTGCTCCGCCGGCCGCGCCGTGAACCGCAAATACTCCAGCGTCTCCGCATCAACAGGGAAGAACCCCATCGTCGCGCCATATTCCGGCGCCATATTCGCAATGGTCGCCCGATCCGGCACACTCAACGACGAAAGTCCCGACCCGTAAAACTCCACGAATTTTCCGACCACGCCGCGCTTGCGCAGCATCTCCGTCACAGTCAGCACTAGATCCGTCGCCGTAGCGCCTTCGCTCAATTTTCCATGCAACCGGAATCCCACCACCTCCGGCACCAGCATCGACGAAGGCTGCCCCAACATCGCCGCTTCCGCTTCAATCCCGCCAACTCCCCAGCCAAACACGCCCAGCGCATTAATCATCGTGGTGTGTGAATCCGTCCCCACAACCGAATCGGGATACGCCTGCATTTTGTTTCCAGCCGGCATCGCGCAAACCACCCGCGCGAGGTATTCCAGATTCACCTGATGGCAAATGCCCGTATCCGGCGGCACCACTTTAAAATTCTGAAACGCCGTTTGCCCCCAGCGCAAAAACGCGTAGCGTTCCACGTTGCGCTGGAACTCCAACTCGGCATTCAGATCGAACGCTTTCGCATTCCCAAAGCTGTCCACCTGCACCGAGTGATCGATCACCAACTCCGCAGGAAATAGCGGATTGATCCGCTTGGGATTCCCACCCATGCGCACCACCGCCTCTCGCATGGTCGCCAGATCCACCACCGCTGGTACACCGGTAAAATCCTGCAGCAGCACCCGCGCCGGCATGAACGCAATTTCTTTTTCCGGCGCACCGGGCTTCCACTTCGCCAGCGCCTGAATATCCGGCGCATGCACGAACCGCCCATCTTCATTGCGCAGCAAATTCTCCAGCAAAATCCGCAGCGAAAAGGGCAGCTTGCTCAGCTCCGCGCTGTGATCCTTTTCCAGCTTCTCTAAACGAAAAATCTCAAAGCTCTGCGCACCCACGCGCAGCGTGTCACGCGTTCCGAAGGAATTTCCTGCGGCTATGGCCATCTTCTCGGTCCTTTCGCCAGTGACTAGCCCTCCATAATAACCGAAATCGCAGCGCCTCGCGGTGCGGCTATACTGGTGTTGCCGGCCAATCCATCGTGAAAATCCTGCTCATCTCCACCTACGAATTAGGCCGCCAACCCTTCGGCCTGGCTTCCCCGGCCGCCTGGCTACGCCAGCGCGCTCATGAAGTAGTCTGTCTCGATTTAGCCCGCCAAAGCCTTGACGAAACCGCGGTGCGCAACGCCGATCTGATCGCAATTTATTTGCCGATGCACACCGCTACGCGCTTGGCAGCAGAGTTGATTCCGACCATAAAGTCCGGGAATCCACGCGCGCATCTGTGCTGCTACGGTTTGTACGCGCCGATGAACGAAACCTACCTTCGCAGCTTAGGCGTGCAAACAATCCTCGGCGGAGAATTCGAGAACGAATTGGTGCATCTGACGGAACGCCTCAGCCGGTCGAACGATTCAAATCACGTAACTAACTCGCTGCAAGAAGAGCCGCGGATTTCCCTAGAGCGATTGCCGTTCGTTGTCCCAGACCGCTCCGATATGCCGCCTCTGCCGAAATATGCGCACCTAATTATTCCCGGCGACGGCTTTCGCATCGTCGGTTCCACCGAAGCCAGCCGCGGCTGCAAACATCTCTGCCGCCACTGCCCGATCGTCCCGGTCTACGACGGAGTTTTCCGCATCGTGCCACGCGACGTGGTGATGGAAGACGTCCGCCGCCAAATCGCCGCCGGCGCCCAACACATTTCCTTCGGCGACCCAGACTTTTTCAACGGCATCGGTCACGCATTACCGCTCGTCGAAGAATTCCATCGTGAATTCCCCAACATCACTTACGACGTCACCCTAAAAATCGAACACCTGAAAAAACATCGCGACAAACTCGCCACATTGAAGGACACAGGCTGCCTTTTCGTCATCTCCGCCATCGAGTCGGTTGATGACTCCGTTCTCATTGCACTCGACAAAGGTCACACCCGCGCCGAATTTTTGGAAGTAGTCGAAACATTCCGCCAACTCAACCTCGTCTTGCATCCCACCTTTGTCCCGTTTTCCCCGTGGACCACGCTGGAAACCTACATCGAACTGCTGCGCGTCCTGGCCGAGCAGGGCCTTATCGAAAATGTCGCGCCCATCCAGCTCGGCATCCGCCTGCTGATTCCCCAAGGTTCGCGCATATTGGAGCTGGAAGAAATTCGAAGCGCCCTCGGTCCATTCGACGAAAAATCACTAATCTATCCGTGGAAAAACGCAGACCGGCGCGTCGATCAACTAGGCGAAGCAGTGCAGTCCATCGCCGCTACCGCCGATCGTCAAAAATTGCCTCGCACCGCGGCATTCCAACAAATCTGGAAAGCCGCTCATCGCGCCGCAGCTATCCCGGCACCGCCATTGCCCGAGAGCGTCCATGTGGCACAGCCCGTCCCATTCTTAAGTGAGCCGTGGTACTGCTGCGCAGAACCCACCCAGGCGCAATTGCTTTCCATCGGCAGCCCGCAACCCGCAGCCACACCTATACCCACAATCACGGCGGACAGTTTCGTCTGACGCAACAACGCCTCGCGCGTCCACTCGCAACCACGATCCATGGAAAATCCCTCCAAGCGCCTGCTGCTCTTCACCAACAAACTGGGCTATCAGACCCGCAGCTTCGAAGAAGCCGCCCTCAAGCATCGTTGCGAAATCATCTACGTCACCGACCGCTGCCATCAACTCGCCGACCCCTGGGGCGACCGCGCCATCCCCGTACATTTTGAAACTCCGCAAGCCTCGGCCGCCTCGGTGGTGCTAACAGTCCGCGAACAAAACGTCGATGGCATCCTGGCGCTAGGCGACCGGCCCGCAGTCACCGCCGCCTACGTCGCCCGCGAGCTTTCCATCCCCTATAACCACCCCGCTTCGGTAGAAGCCTGCCGTTCGAAATTGCGTATGCGCGAAGTTTTCCGCGAGGCGGGAATTCCAACACCGTGGTTTCGCACCATCGCGCTCCATCCGCCGCCCGAGCCCGCTCTCCTCGGCATCTCGTATCCGTGCGTTCTAAAACCAATCTCGCTTTCCGCCAGCCGTGGAGTCATCCGCGCTAACAATCGCGAGGAATTCATCGCCGCTGCCGAGCGCATCCGCAAGTTGCTGCAGTCCCCAGAAATTCGCGCCACCCGTGAGGAAAATCTCGACCACATCCTGGTCGAAGCCTACCTACCCGGCCGCGAAGTCGCCGTCGAAGGGTTAATCCACGACGGCGAACTGCAAGTCCTGACAATCTTCGACAAGCCTGACCCCCTCGAGGGTCCTTTCTTCGAAGAAACCATCTACGTCACGCCGTCGCGCCTGCCTCAATCTTTACAGCTGAAAATCCAGAAATGCGCGCAAGACTGTGCGCGCGCAGTTGGTTTTACCCACGGCCCGCTGCACGCAGAATTTCGCATCAACAACGATGAAGTCTGGCCTCTCGAAATTGCCGCTCGTCCCATCGGCGGACTCTGCGCCCGTTCACTTCGCTTCAACAAAACTTCAATCCCAGCTCGGCAAGACAGTACGCATGAGTCCGTAGGTCTCGAAGAATTGCTGCTGCTGCACGCATTAGGTTTGATGGATGCCCAGTGGACCCGCGAAGTCCAGCCTCCGCAGTCATGATGATCCCAGTTCCCACCAGCGGAATTTTGCAGAACGTTGACGGAGAGGACGCCGCGCGCAACACCGCGGGCGTCACCGCACTTCTGATCACCGCAAGATTGCACGACTACGTCGAAGCCTGGCCGGAAGGCTCCAGCTACTTAGGCTTTTTATTTGCGAAAGGAAAAACTCCAGCAGAGGCAGAACAAATTCTTCGCGACGCCCACGCCAAGCTGCGATTCACGCTGACGCCGAGGCTGCCAGTTCAACATCCCAGTAAAAGTTAAAAGTCTCCGACCAGCCGCAGAAATTAACCCTTCGCCTTCGGTGGCACAAACCCTTCCGGCAACTGCGCCCCCGCACCAAAGAAAAACATCTCCATCTGTTCTTCCATAATCTTCTGCGAATTGGGATCCAGCGGATTCAACCGGTATTCGTTCATCACCATCTTGGAATGCTCCAGCCACAACTTCCAGGCATCCTTCGACACACTCTCAAAAACGCGTTTACCCAATTCGCCTTTCCAGGGCACTCGATCTAACCCAGGCATATCTTTTCCAAATTTCACGCAGTGCACCATGCGTGTCCCCGCTTGACCAGGTTGCGTAGGCTGGCCGGAAGGCGGCGCGCCGGATTCATTTGCCATGGCAGAAATCTCCTCGAAAGTTCAACCACTCGAACTTACTGCATGTCTCCCCGAAATTCCTAGTCATCCGGCGCACTGTACCAAAGCACCACAGAGCCTGCACCCCCAGGTTGTGGCGTGCGAGTGCCATCCGTAGTAGTGTTTCATTTACGTAACCGTAAAGTTATCCACGATTCACGGAGGAGTCCCGTGCCGATCCCCGTGCAGAATGTTTTTCCAGGAATTCTCGGGCCCGCCTGGAAGGAGGAATTGCGGCGCTTTGACTCGGAGAGAACGGTGGCCCGGCTGTGGTCTCGCGAAACCTCGCTCTGGCCCCACGAAAATTCTGACCAAGCCGCTATTGCAAGCAACCTCTGTTGGCTCGACCTGCCTGGACAACTCGGATCCTACATTTCGAAAAGTGTCGAAGAAGCCCCCGCCGCGACCCGCGAAGGCTTGAATCACCTGATGTTGGTTGGCATGGGCGGCTCCAACTTGGCCTGCGCAGCGGTTCTTACTTTTCTCGGACCGCGTGCCGCCGCCAACATCCATCTCCTCGACACCACCGATCCCGACGCCATCCGCAGCCTGCTGGCCAAATGTCCTCTCGACTCCACGCTGTTCGCCTTCAGTAGCAAATCCGGAAAGCGCATCGAGACCCACGCGCTCTTTCTTCTTTTCCTCAGTAAGCTGAAAGCTGCGGGCACTGACTCGCCCGGGAAGCATTTCGTGGCCCTCACCGAGGAAAATTCCTATTTGGTGACGATGGCGCGCGCCTATGGTTTTCGTGCTCTGCTTCTCGACCCGCCAGGAATTGCTGGCCGCTACTCCGGACTGATTCATTTCAGCGTGGCACTGGCGTCCATCGCCAAATTGACCGTTCCACGATCCTGGCTTCTGTCGCTGAAATGAAGCAGGCTTGCGGTCCCGAACCTTCCATCGAGCAAAATCCGGCCGCCACTCTGGCTGCCTTCCTGGTCGCGGGCCAGCGGCAAGCGCTGAATCACCTTGTATTTCTCAGCGGTCGCGAACTCCAGTTCTTCGCCTATCGCATCGCACATTTATTGAGTACCAGCACCGCCGCCGCGGGCCACGGGTTCGTGCCTTTTTTCGGCCAACTGTCTCATCCGCTCGAAACACTACAGAAAAATTGCCTGGTCATAATCCTACGAACGCAAACCTTCGCAAATGATGGGCTCAACCATGTTGAACAACTCCGCGAGCGAAACATTCCCTTTCTGGAGATTTTCATCGACACACCCAGCCGACCTCGCCGCCGAAATCTTCAAATGGGAAATCGCCACCGCCCTGGCCTGCGCCTCACTCAAAATAAATTGCTTTCAAGACGCCGACAGCATCGGCAACCTCGCCAAAGTCACCGACTATGTGGACCTCATCAGTCGAGATCCAGCTGCATCCTGTGTCGGCGAGCGCATAAGAGAAGACGGAATCTGTCTGTATGCGGAAGGCCAAACCCGCCGCGCGATCTCCAATCTCAACCTGCGTCAAGCCCTGCGTAATTTTTTTGAATTGCGCAGCGCCGCCGGCTACCTCGCCATCTGCCCGTTTTTCACGCTCAACCCGCA
This sequence comes from uncultured Acidobacteriota bacterium, assembly GCA_963846145.1. Lineage (GTDB taxonomy): Bacteria > Acidobacteriota > Terriglobia > Acidiferrales > UBA7541 > Acidiferrum. The sequence continues at coordinate 80,047 of CAWJUV010000003.1, forward strand.
TCTTGTTCAGGACCTGCGCATCATCCGGGATCGCATTAGGGAATGCTTATTAATCCCCGTGCAGCTCACCTCCGGCCCGCGTTACCTCTATGCACTCGGCAAAATTTATAAAGAAGGTCCCCCCAACGGACTTTTTATAATTATCACCAGCGAGCCCGAGGAAGACGTGGTCATTCCCGGTGCCGGCTACACTTTCGGACAACTCAATCTGGCTTTCGCTCTAAGCGAATTCGAATCTTTGGAACGTCTGCAACGACCGGTCCTCCGATTGCATCTGCTGGATGGGCCGGAAAAAGGTTTGAAGCAACTCGCCGATGTTGTTATACAAGCGTTGGCGCAAATCCGCTCCTGAAGCGGGAATTTGTAACTCCGCATTCACATCGCGGAGCGCAACAATTTGACGGAGCAGCTTTTGGCCGCAACGGCAATCACCACCATGTTTTGGGATATCGGCGGCGTCATCCTCACCAATGGCTGGGGCCGCTCATCGCGCAAAGAAGCCGCCCAAGTCTTTGACCTGGACTGGGAAGAATTCCAGGACCGCCACGACCTTTGCTTCCCAGCGCTCGACGCCGGACTGATCACCCTCGACGAATATCTCGACCGCGTCCTCTTCCACCGCGCGCAGAATTTCACCCGCGAAAAATTCGTGGAATTCATGTACGCCCAATCCATCGAATTCCCGCGATTCCCGCGCCATCCTCGACGAAATCACCCGCACAAAAAAATATTTCATCGGCGCCATCAACAACGAACCGCTGGAACTCAATCGCTTTCGCATCGAAAAATTCGACCTGCGCCGCAACTTCGAAGTCTTCTTCAGCTCCTGCTACGTGCGCTCACGCAAGCCGGAAGCCACCATCTTCCGCGTCGCCCTGGAAGTCTCCCAGCGGCCTCCCGAAGAGTGCATCTTCATCGACGACCGCCCGCTCAACCTGGAAGTCCCCAGGCGCCTGGGCATGAACGTCGTCCAATATCAGGATCCTCAATCCTTGCGCGCGGAACTGCGAAAGTTCCAGGTTGAGGTATAGTTTGAGGACTTAAATCGGTTGAATGCGGTGCAAGTGGAAGGGAACCCATGGCGGACGACAACGAAAAATCTCCAGCGCCGTACAACGGAACGGCCGAACCTTGCGCCGTAGTGCTCTTCGGCGCCTCCGGCGATCTCGCCAAACGCAAAGTCATCCCCGCGATGTTCGACCTCGCCGCGCATGACGCCTTGGGTCCGCGCTACGCTGTGATCGGGTTCGCTCGCACCCAGATGACCGACGACGCCTTCCGTCAGACCACCGGCGAAGCCGCCAAAAGTATCTCCGACATTGGACCCGTCGATCCAAAAAAGTGGGAAGAGTTCGCCGGAAACTTGTTTTACAACCAGGGCGACTACGATGATCCGGCCGCCTATGAGCGCCTGAAAAAACACCTCGAAGAACTGGAATCTTCCAAGCAACTCGGCGGCAATCGTCTCTACTATCTCTCCACTCCGCCCGAAGTTTATCCTCACATCGTCGAACAACTCGGCAAAGCCGGACTGAACCACCCCAAAAACGCCAACAACTGGATCCGCATCATTATTGAAAAGCCTTTCGGCCGCGACCTCGCTTCCGCCAAAGAACTCAACAACCTGGTCCTCGGCGTCTTTGAAGAAAAACAGGTCTACCGCATCGATCACTACCTCGGCAAAGACACCGTCCAAAATCTCTTAGTCTTGCGCTTCGGCAACGGCATCTTCGAACCCCTCTGGAATCGCAACTACGTCGACCACGTGCAGATCACCGCCAGCGAAACTCTCGGCGTCGAACGCCGCGGCGGCTTCTACGAAACCACCGGCGCACTTCGCGACATGATTCAAAGCCACGTCCTGCAGCTCACTTCTCTCGTCGCCGTCGAACCCCCGGCCTCCTTCGACGCCACTTCCGTCCGCAACGAAAAACTCAAAGTCCTCCAATCCATCCGCCCCTTCAATCTGGAAATGGTCGCCCAAGCGGTGGTCCGCGGCCAATACACCCAAGGCCAGGTTGGCGGCAAACAAGTCGCCGGGTACCGTCAGGAAGAAGGCGTCAATCCCAACTCTCGCACCGAAACTTTCGTCGCCGCTAAACTCCTGATCGACAATTGGCGCTGGGCTGGCGTCCCTTTCTACCTCCGCACCGGAAAACGCCTCGCCAAGCGCAGCACCGAAATCGTCATCCAATTCAAACGCGCCCCCCACATGGTGTTCCGCGAAAGCAACATGGATCCCAATCGCCTGGTCCTCAATATTCAGCCGGACGAAGGCGTCTCCGTCTCCTTCGTCGCCAAGCGCCCCGGAACGGAAATGAGCATCGGCAACGTGAACATGTCCTTCAAATATAAGGAAGGCTTCGGCGGCCAGCCCCGCAGCGCCTACTCGACGCTGCTCAGCGATTGCGTCCGCGGTGACGCCACGCTCTTCGATCGCGGCGACAACGTGGAAGCGGCCTGGGCGCTGATCGACCCGATCCTGGACGTCTGGACCGCTGCTAAAAGCGCCAAGCTCCCGCAGTACGCCTCGGGCAGTTGGGGGCCGCAAGAATCCGACGCCCTGATCGAAAGAGACGGACGCCGCTGGTATACCCCATCGTAAAAACTCGCAGCGGAACCAAAACGCCGGAGCCGCCAGATCGCTCCAGTGTGTACCACCGCAACGAATGTAACGCCGTAGAACTATCCGACATGGGTGGCAAAATCTTGGGGGTGCCGGTTGATTCTGGCTGGTGACGTTGGCGGTACGAAATGCAATCTCGCGCTGTTTTCCGAAAAGGACGGCAAACTCACGCCGGTCTTTAAACAGCGTTTTGCCAGCAAGGAATTCGCGCAATTCGATCGCATCGTTCACGAATTCTTGCGCCAGGCCGCCCCGCATCTCGAAGGCGGCATCCAGGCCGCCGGCTTCGGAGTAGCCGGTCCCGTCATTAAAGATCAAGTCCGCGCCACCAATCTCCCCTGGACTGTAAATTCCGAAGCGCTCATCGACGCCATTAAAGTTAAAAAAGTAGTCGTGCTCAACGACCTCGGCGCCACCGGCCACAGCATCGAACATCTCCCGCAGGAAGATTTTTGCGTGCTCAACGTAGGAAAATACGAACACGGCGGCACCCGCGGCCTGATCGCCGCCGGCACCGGACTGGGCGAAGGAATTTTGGTCTGGGACGACACCGACAACCGCTACCGCGTGGTCCCCTCCGAAGGCGGCCACTCCGATTTCGCCCCTCACACCGAACTGCAAATCGAACTGCTCCGCTTCATGCGCCGCCGCTACCCGCAGGTCAGCAACGAACTCATTCTCTCCGGCCGCGGCTTCCGCACCCTGCACGAATTTCTCTCCTCCACCGTCACGCACCCAGTCTTCGACGATCCCGATGCCGACGCCGCTCCAGTCATCACCCGCCAGGCTTTGGACAAATCTTGCCCCGTCTGCGTGGAAACTCTCGATCTCTGGATTTCTATCTACGGCGCCGAAGCCGGCAATCTTGCCCTAAAAGTCCTCGCCCTCGGCGGCATCTTTATCGCCGGCGGCATCGCCGTCAAAATCCTCGACAAAATCAAAGACGGCACCTTCTTCCGGTCCTTCCAGGACAAATGGAAATTCGAGCCCGTCCTCAACAACATCCCTGTCTGCGTAATCCTCAACGAATCCGCCCCGCTCATCGGCGCCGCCTACGAAGCCCTCGCCGCCATGGAGCGCTAACCGCACGTTTCTGAATTTTTTTTCAACCCAAAGAAAACCTGGGTGGCCTACCCTTGCGGTTTTTGCAAGGGTGGGGCGGGCACTACTTCAACTCCACGCTCTTTCTTCTGACTTCTCGAACTTCACCAAGCCCCGTTCGTCCGGCTCCACCGCATCGCCGCCTCCATTTCTTTGCTAAACTACCCACACCCAAATAAATTTCCGCGCACACCGCGCGTCGAGGAAAAAACATGAGCACCACCACAACCCTCCAGGTCCAGGAACTCGAAAATTACGTCCACGGCGCCTGGCGCCGCTCCGCCGCCACCAATTTCGTCGAAGTCACCAATCCCGCCACCGCAGAACTCCTCGCCCGCACGCCACTCTCCACCTCGGCCGACGTTGACGCTGCCGTCCAATCCGCCGCCGCCGCATTCCCCGCCTGGCGCCGCACCCCACCCGGCGAACGCATCCAGTACCTCTTCAAACTAAAAAATCTCCTCGAAGACCATCTCGACGAAATTGCCCGCCTCATCACCACCGAAAACGGCAAAACTCTCGGCGAAGCCAAAGCCGAACTGCGTCGCGGCATCGAAAACGTGGAAGTCGCCTGCGGCATTCCCATGATGATGCAAGGCTACAACCTCGAAGACGTCACCCCCGGCGTTGACGAAACCCTCATTCGCCAACCACTCGGCGTCGTCGCCGCCATCGTGCCCTTTAATTTCCCCGCGATGATCGCCTTTTGGTTTCTCCCCTACGCCATCGCCTGCGGCAACACCTTCGTCCTGAAGCCTTCCGAGCGCGTCCCGCTCACCATGAAGCGCATTTTCGAACTACTGGAAAAAACCGGCCTGCCAAAAGGTGTCGTAAATCTCGTCAACGGCGGCCGCGAAGCCGTCGACGCTCTCTGCGATCATCCACAAATCCGCGCCATTAGCTTCGTCGGCTCCACTCCCGTCGCCAAACACGTCTACACCCGATCCGCCGCCAGCGGAAAACGCATGCAGTGCCAGGGCGGCGCAAAAAATCACGTCGTGGTCCTGCCCGACGCTGACATGGATCTCGCCACACAAATCATCGGCGACAGCGCCTTCGGTTGCGCCGGCCAGCGCTGCTTGGCAGTCTCCGTCGCGGTCACCATCGGCGAAGCTCAAAAAACTTTCCGCGATTCCATCAGTAAAGCCGCCTCATCCATGCGCGTCGGCAACGGCCTCGGCTCCGGCGTTCAAATGGGCCCCGTCATCAGCAAAGAAAGCAAATCCCGCGTCGAATCGCTTATCGCCGAGGGCGTCTCCGCCGGCGCTAAACCCATCGTCGACGGCCGCAACGCCAATATCGCCGACGGCGAATCCGGAAATTTCGTCAAGCCCACCATCCTCGACGGCTTGCCCGCCTCCAGCTCCGTCGCCAACACCGAAATATTCGGCCCCGTCCTCACGCTGGTCCACGCCAACAACATCGACGAAGCCATGGATTTCCTCGCGCGCAGCCCCTACGGCAATCAAGCCTCGCTCTTCACCACCAACGGCGCCGCCGCCAGAAAATTCCGCTACGAAGCACCCGCCGGAAATATCGGCATCAACATCGGCGTCGCCGCTCCCATGGCCTATTTCCCCTTCAGCGGCTGGAAAGAAAGTTTCTTCGGCATCCTCCACGGCCAAGGAAAAGACGCCGTGGAGTTCTACACCGAATCCAAAATCGTCATCGAGCGCTGGTCCCGGCAAGAAACCAGAAAATTCTAGTGCGGAGGCCCGCGTGAATCCCGACACCAAGCCTCTGGCCGTCGACGCCCCGCTGCATCTCGACGTTAACGAACAGATCGAGTGCGCCTTCACCTTAGCGTCGAAGTTCTACACCGATCCGCACATCCTCGAAATTGAAAAAAGCCGCATTTTTCTGCGCACCTGGCAATTAGTCGGTACGCTGAGCCAATCTTGCGGCGAATCCAACGGCGCGAAGCGCACCATCGCCGATCCCGAGAGCTATTTCACCGCCGAGGTCGCTGGCGAACCCGTCCTCATCGTCCGCGACAAGCAGGGAACGCTTCGCGCCTTCAGCAACGTCTGCCGCCATCGCGCCGGACCCATCGCCCTCGGCAGCGGGTGCAAAAATGTTCTGCGCTGCCAATACCACGGCTGGACCTACACTCTCGACGGCCGCCTGATCGGCACCCCCGACACCGAGGGCGTCGAATTTTTCGATCGCAGCACCATGGGCATGGTCTCGCTGCGCGTCGATGTCTGGGAGCAATTCATCTTCGTAAATTTCGATCCGCAAGCGGAGCCGCTCTCCGCCTACCTCGGAAAAATCCCCGAGCAAGCCCGCGGATTCGAATTTGCCGGCCTGCAAATCGCCGAACGCCGCGACTACATCATTAATTGCAACTGGAAGGTCTACGTCGACAACTACCTCGAGGGCTACCACATCCCCATCGCGCATCCAGGCCTAATGCGCGAGATCGACTACGCCCAATACCGCACCGACACCTACCGTTACTACTCGCAGCAATTCGCGCCAATCCGCGCGATGAAAAAAGAAGACAACGCGGAACGCGCCTACGCCCCAGGTGTAGGTCTGCAGGAAGCAATCTACTTCTGGATCTTCCCGAATTTAATGTTGAATATTTATCCCGACAACATTTCCACGAATTTAATCGTGCCGCTAGGCCACGACAAAACGCTCACCATCTTCGAATGGTTCTTCCACGACATCCGCAGCGCGAAAGTTCAGGACCGCATGCAAAAAGCCATCGCCTTCAGCGACGAAGTTCAGCAAGAAGATATCGGCCTCTGCGAAAACGTCCAACGCGGCCTGCAATCCTCTACCTACGACCGCGGCCGCTACTCCGTCAAACGCGAAAACGGCGTCCACCACTTCCACACCCTCCTCGCCGAATCCCTCGCCCGCCCGTAAACGCGCCTTTGAATTTGCCTTTGAATTCCCACACCCCCACCCCAAAACTGGGTGGCCTACCCCTGCGGTTTTTGCAAGGGTGGGACGCGCAGGCGTTTGCCAAATTTGCCGTTTTTAGGTTTTGTCTTTCCTAACTTCGACTACGGATGCGCAGGCACAGGCGTCGGAGCCGTCGTCGCCGGCGCACCATTCTGCGGATAATCAAACTTCACCTTCGGCGCACTCCGTGACCCTTCATCCGCCTTGAAGTACGCGTCGTTCCGCGCAAACCCACTCATACTCGCCACCAAACTATTCGGAAACAGCGAAATGTACGTGTTGTAGTCCTGCACCACCTGATTGTAATTCCGCCGCTCCACCGCAATCCGGTTCTCCGTCCCCGCCAACTCATCCTGCAATCGCATAAAATTCTCATTCGACTTCAGCTGCGGATAATTCTCCACAATCACCAACAACCGTCCCAACGCCGAGTCCAACTGCCCGTTCGCAGCAATCTTGTCCGCCGGCGTATTCGCGCTCAGCAAAGCCGACCGCGCCTTGGCAATCTCCCCATACACCACCTGCTCCTGCACCGCGTAGCCCTTCACTGTTTCCACCAAATTCGGAATCAAATCCGCCCGCCGCTGCAACACCACATCTACCTGCGACCACGCCGCATTCACCGCCTCGCGCTTCGTCGCCATCTGATTCCGCCGCGTCACAAACGAGCCGCCAAACAGCAGCGCCAGAATCAGCAAAACTCACCAAAATCACAATTCCTATTTTCATAAGCTCCTCGTCAATTCTTTGTAGCCAACCGAATCCTGAAACCTTCGCCGCAAAATTACGTTTGCGACGGCTTGACCCGCTGCCACTCACTCTTCGGCAACCGCTGGTCCAGCGCCCGAATCACCACTTCCAGCGCCTCTAAGTACGCACCATAGGTCGTTCCGACTTCCGAAGCAGCGCCCCCATGCTCTCGCAACCGCCGCACCTTTTCAAACGCTCCAGCATCCGCATGCGTCAGAGCCGTAGCCCGGGAAATAATTTCACTTGCCACGCTGGGGGGTTCTTCATCAAACGCAATAATCACGTGCCGCAGCAGCGTCACAATCGAAGAAATCGACTTACGCATCACCGCAGTAAGCGCATCGGCATTTTGTGATGTAGCGAGATACGCGGTCCGCAACTTCAGCAGCGCGGTGCGCAATTCATGCTCCACCTGCACACGATGCAAATTGCCCGGAAGTCGCAGTTCAGCTATCGGATCGGTGCCAAACAAAACCCGTCGGCTGTCTTGCATGTCCCGCAACTCAATCGCGAACACATCCGCCGATTTCCGCAACTCCTCCACCGAAAAGAAAAGCGGCGCAGGCTCCTCTTGGTCGTCTACCCACCATTTCACCACCGGCGCAATGCGGCTCAACTCCTCCACCGCCAGCGATCTCAAGACGCAGAGAACATTCACATCCGAATGCTGCGGATGAAAATCCCCTCGCGCCGCCGAGCCATAGAGAATCACCGACTCCAAATTCGTCGCAGCCACATCCTTCAAGCGGCTCACCAACTCTTTCAGTTGCGCGTCCGTCGATAAACTACTCTCTTCGCGTTTCGCCTGCGCCATCACCAACTCCCCGAGGCTCCTCCGCCTCCACTGCTTCCACCGCCAAATCCTCCAAACCCTCCACCACCAGACCCTCCGCCTCCACCAAAACCGCCGCCACCCCAACCTCCACTACTCCACCCACCGCCACGCCGTCCGCCGCCCATGTTGCTTAAGATAAGCGGCAAGATCCACCAACCACCGCCCCCGCCACCTCCGCGCCCGGCGTTGCTGATGATCAAAAAAATCACCACAATAAAAATTAGCGTCCCAATCGAAAATCCATTCGAATGCGACCCATCATCTCTCGCCGGTGGTGCAACCTCCGCCGGCGGCGCAACGCTCAGCGTCACGCCCTTATCATCAGCAACATATTTCGCCAGTTGCCAAGCCGCCGTCTCGATCGCGCTACTAAAATCCCCTTTCTTCAAAAAGGGCACCATTGCCCTGCCCGCATCTCCCGCCTGCGCGTCCGTGATCACCGACTCCAAACCGTAGCCCACTTCAATCCGGTATTTCCGCTCATCCGGCGAAACGAGCAGCAGCACGCCGCGATTATCCTGTTTTCCGCCAACTCCCAGCTGCTTGTACAAATCCACCGCGTAGTATTCGACGCTTTGCCCCTCCAACGAATGCACAGTAACAATGGCCATCTGTGCGCCGGTTTTTTGCTCCAGCTCGGTGCACAGTGCCTCCAGCCGCGCCTTGGTATCCGCCTGAATCGCCCCAGCCAGATCCGTCACGTACCCGGTCGGATGAATTTTTTTGATGTCTTCAGCAGCGGCCGCACTCGCACACGCGAGAGCCAGCAACAGGCAGAACAGCGTGAACGATTTAAGAGCGAGAACGCGCTTCATGGAGGGTGAACAACAAAACCACTATAAGGTTAGCGCCGCACACAGTAAAGGACGCTCGCTTGTTGGAACAGCTCAGGAGAACTAAAAATCCCTATCCAGCCGTGGCGAGCCACGCACGCAAAACTTCTCCAACCGTCCAAGCCTGCGCAATGCACCCACACGCCGCGAACGGCGCATCCCCATCAAACACTTCCGCCAGAGTCCCCAGCCCATATGCATCAATATGCTTTCCCAACGGCTCGAGAAACCCGCGCGCCGCGGCGGCATCCCTATACACACGCAAATGCGCCATCACAAACGGCCCCAGCAGCCATCCCCAAGCAGTGCCTTGGTGATACGCCCCATCTCGATGCCGCTGATCCCCGTTGTAACGCCCCTGATAAGCCGCATCACCCGGCGCCAAACTCCGCAGCCCAAACGAAGTCAATAAGTGCCGCGCACAAATATCCACCACCGCCTTTTGCTGCTCATCACTGAGCGGGCTCTGCGCCAAAGCCACCGCAAAAATCTGATTCGGCCGCAGCGCCACATCATTCCCGCCGCCCGGCACATCAATCACATCAAAGCAACACCCCGCCGCCTCATTCCAAAATTTCCCAAAATTTTGCAGCACCCGCGCCGCCATTTGCGCATAACGCTGGTCTGACTTTCCAACCCGCCCCGCCAACTCCGCCATCGTATGCAGCACGTTAAACCACAGTGCATTAATCTCCACCGGCTTGCCCACGCGCGGCGTCACCACCCAATCGTCAATCTTCGCGTCCATCCAGGTGATCTGCACTCCAGCCTCGCCGGCATACAGCAACCCATCCGTGGGATCGACATGAATTTGATAGCGCGTCCCCGCCGCATAGGCCGCAATAATCTGCTCCAGCGCGGGAAACAAGATACTCAGCGTCTCGCTATCCTGCGTCGCCTCAAAATACTGCCGCACCGCTTCGATGTACCACAGCGCCGCATCCACCGTGTTGTACTGCGGCACGCCGCCCCCCGCATCGGGAAAATTATTCGGCAACATTCCGCCATCCACATACCGCGAAAACGCCAGCAAAATTTTCCGCGCTACATCCGCGCGCCCAGTCGCCAGCGTCAGCCCGGGCAGCGCAATCATCGTGTCCCGCCCCCAATCCGCAAACCAGTGATAACCGGCGAGAATGGTCTTTCCGTCAGGTTCTTCGGGCAATGCCCGCGAAACAATAAACTGGTCCGCAGCCAGCACCAATTGCCGGATCCACAAGGGCGCATCGTTCGCCTTTGACCCTGCGGCTGTTTCCCATGTTTCTAACAACTCCGCTTCCCGCGAAAAATTCTCAGCCAACCCCGCGGCGCCATCCAACGACGCATCCGCCTCCGTCGAAAACACCACCGTCACGCTTTGCCCCGCCCGCAATTCCGCACGAAACATCGCGGCACACAGAACATCCTCACGATCATCGAGCCCGCGCGTCGTCTCCGCCGGCAGCAAACAATCTCGATACCACTCGTTGCACGGCTCGCAAACCGCCCCCGAACTTCGTAAATAAAAAGGAGTCGCATTTTCGCGCGCAGTCACGCGCACCCCGTCCGGCACGGTATCCACACTCATCCGCCAATCCCCGGCGTGCGTATTCCCATGAAAATCGCGGTAATTCACCAAAACTTTTAGCTGCAGCTCCATCACCCGGGAGCCGCGCAACACCAAATACTGAACGTGAGTGGTATTCGCACCGCTCTGCATCCACACCCGTTTCTCAATCAGTGCTTCGGCTAGCGCAAACCGAAACACCGGCACACCACCCTCCAACCGAAAACTCTCCAGGTTGTCGAACCCGCGAGGCTCAACCGCCCCACTCGCCCACCGATTCGTCGACAATGCAAATTCCGTCCCGTCATGCCGCACAACCTCATCCACCTTGGCCACCAACTGCATCCGCCCCACTGGCGGCTGCAACGCCGCCACCAACAACCCGTGGTACCGCCGCGTCAAATTCCCACTCACCGTCCCAGACGCATACCCACCAATCCCATTCGTAACCAGCCACTCCCGCTGCTCGGCACTTTCGAGCACACCGCAAATCTCTCTACCAAACTCGACTGTTGCCGCCGAGATCGAACGCATATCGTTCACTTCGTTCTTCGAATCCATGGCCACCTTAATTAATTCCTGGGGTCACCAGCGCAATCTCAGAGGGAGCGGCTGCAGTTTAGTCCCTCCCCGCAATATTTGGTGATCGACAACGCTGCACGCGTAGGTCTATCTGGAAATCTACGTCCGACTCTTATAGGTTAATGTTTTGTTAAAATGATCGTGCTGCTCCCCGTCCCCACCTCCCTAGGAATTAATTTTCGATATGAAAATTTCCTAAATTTTTTGTTCCGTGCAATTAGTTGCCAACCAAATTTTTCATGCCACAGATTTTCGCGGAGAGAAAAATCAGCGGAGGCATTTTTCCCAAGACTCCGCAATTACTGAAGATATTCGCCAAAGGGCGCCAACAAAATCAAAATTTTCGATACTCCAATTCCTCAATAACCTCCAATGTTTTTAGCGACATACCGCGCCGCGTAACCCAATTGAATTATTTTGTTGTACTTATCGCAATTTTTGCTAGCATCAGTCTCACAGCCACACAATTAGTCGAGGATGTTGTTCCGTTGTTGTATTTCGCGCGAGTGTCGGTTTTCCGGTGCGATTCTCTCGCGGACGTGCGTTTGTTTCAGTTTTATGAACGCCGTTCGAATCGACTAATTAGGAGCATGGCTGATGACGAAGTTCCGTTTCACCTTATTCGCTTTCGTGGCCCTGGCACTGAGCTTTACCTTGGCCACCATGTTTGCCCCGCAACTCTCTGCACAATCCACCTACGGCGGAGTCTCCGGAACCGTGACGGATCCTTCGGGAGCCGCAATTGCCGGGGTGCAGGTCACCATCACTAGCGCCGAGACAGGCGCCAAGCAGACTCAGACCACTACTGACGATGGTCTGTATGCCTTTTCGAACCTGTTCATCGGGAAATACCGCGTCGACGCCGAGAAGACCGGCTTCAAGCGCACCTCCCAGGTCGACGTCGAAGTTCAGATTCAGCAGGTGGCCGCCATCAACCTGGTCATGCAGGTCGGCGACGTCACCCAGACTGTCGAAGTCACCAGCGAAACTCCGCTCCTGCAGCCGGAAGATTCCTCGCTCGGTCAAGTCATCGATGGCCGCAAAGCCGACGAACTCCCGCTGAACGGCCGCAACGTTTATAACCTGGCCTCCCTGTCGCCCTCGGTAGTACCGCAGGGCAACTCCCAGGGCAGCATCGTCGGAAAGAACCCCTTTGATCTCGGCAACTATCAGATTGGCGGTTCCTTCGCCAACCAGGGCGCCGAATATCTCGACGGCCAGCCCCTCAACATCGGCTACATTAACCTCCCGCTCGTCGTGCCCACTCAGGACACCATCGGCGAATTCAAGGTGCAGTACAACAACCTCGGTCCCGAATGGGGCAAGTTCTCCGGCGGCGTCATCAATTTCTCCACCAAGTCCGGCAGCAACCAGTTCCACGGCACCGGCTATGAATTTCTCCGCAACCGCGTTCTCGACGCCAACGACACATTCGTAAAGGCCCAGGAAATTTCCACCGGCGAGCCGAACAAGGCGCCCCCGTTTACCCAGAACCAGTACGGCGGCACCGTTGGCGGCCGCATCATCAAGGATCGTACCTTCTTTTTCGGCAGCTACGAAGGCTATCGCGCACGTCTCGGTGTACCGTTCACCTCCAACGTCCCGACTGCGGCGGAACGCACCGGTGACTTCTCGGATCTTTGCAAGACCGGCTTCACCACTCCGGATCCGAACGGCTCTGGCATCGACATCTGTTCCGACCATGACTCAAAGGGTAATCTCGTCGACCAGCTCTATAACCCCTTGACGGTGAATCCTGCGAATAACACCCGTTCGCCGATTGCCAACAATGACCTCACCGGTACGAATCCAGTGACCGGCACTCCCTATATCAATCCGACCGCGGCGTTCCTCTTGGGCAAGTTGATCGCTAACCCGACCAACCCGAACATCGTGCCGGGCAGCCAAGACGCCAGCAATCTCGGCAGTGGCAACAATTTCATCACCGCGGCCAGCGGCGGCGGGAACGTCGACCAATACGTCGCCCGCATCGACCAGAACATCACCAACTCGCAACACTTGTTCGGTCGCTTCACCTACTTCAAGGAACTGAGCCTCTCGCAGGATCCTTACGGCACCGGCCTTTGCAAAGACCGTTGCGCGGAAAACACTCGCAGCAAGAGCTTGGCTGTCGGATGGACAGACTCTGTCAGCCCGACGTTCACTGCCAGCATCAATGCCAGCATGAGCCGCTACCACTACTTGCGCGGCCCATCCAATGCCGGTTTCGACGTGACTCAAGAGGGCTGGCCCGCGGAATACAACGGCGTCATTCCCGACACCGAGCGTACTCCTTTGACCCCCTGCTTCGCGCAGAGCGACGTCGTTTCCAACATCAGCTGCAGCCAAGGTCAGAGCGCCATCAACGACTTTGACACTCAGTTCAACATCTCGCCCCAGTTCACCAAGATCTGGCGCAAGCACACCTTCGCCTTCGGTATGCAGCTCGAAGAAACCTTCGATAACTACCTGCAGACCAACACCGGTGGCGGCTTGATCTCCTTCAACGGTTCGTGGACCGCTCCTTTGGCCAGTAACGCTGGCACGGTGCTTGGTAACGACTACGCCGACTTCCTCCTCGGCTACGGCTTGGGCGCTGGTGCTGCCTTCGGCAACCAGACCACCGGCTCGTTGGTCGTCTCCGCTCCGGTCGCTTCGAAAGAAACCTACCGTGGTTTCTACTTCGGCGATACTTGGCACGCCACTCACAAGCTGACCTTGAACCTCGGTTTGCGCTATGAGTTGGCCGGACCTTTCTCCGAGCGCTACAACCGCATCACCTACTTTGATCCGCAGGCTACCAACGCCGCCGTCACCGGTTGCGATGGCACCGTCGGAAGCGCTTGTGCGGGCGATCTTTTCTATGTCGGGACTGGTCGAAGCAAGATCCGCAACGCTATCCCTCTGCCGAAGAAGGAATTCTCTCCGCGTTTGGGCGCTGCTTATGCCCTCAATTCCAAGACCGTCCTCCGCGCGGGGTACGGCATCTTCTTCACCCCCAACGACGTGGCCTTCTCCTTGAACCCCTACGCCGATCCGCTGAACAGCGCGACCTCGACGTTCTTCGCCAGCAACACCGGGGGCCTCTATCCCGCCAGCACGCTGAATAGCAGCCAGTGCAACTTGGCCGGAACCGGCGGCGTCACGAACACCTTCACCTGCGCAGCCGATGGTCCGTTTGGTCCGAACTTGGTTGCTCCGGCGGGTCGCAACTTGACCGACGTCTCGGCCTTCGGCATCGCCCAGACCCCCATCACCACCAATGGCTACACCGTCGCCAAGCCCGCCTACGTCCAACAGTGGAACCTCGACGTCCAGCGTGAACTGGGCGGCGGGTTCTTCATTGACGTGGCTTACGCTGGCGCACACGGTGTTCACCTGGAGCAATATCAGGACGACATCAACCAGATCGCCGACTCCCAGATTGCTACCGCGGCTCAGCAGTTCGCCGCTGGCGGTCAGGCCAATGTGTCCATCGCCCAGCCGGTTGGCGCGGCCAATTATCCCTTCAGCACCACCTTGCCTGGCAACCTTGGTCCGGCCACCTTGATCGAAGGCCAGATCCTCCGTCCGTACCCGCAATACACGGACGTGAAGCTCGCCGGCGTCGGCTGCTGCAGCAGCGACTATCAATCTCTACAGGTCTCTATGACCAAGCGCTTCTCCGGTGGCGGCACCTTGCTGGTGGCTTACACCAACTCCAAGCTGCTTTCTAACACCGACACCTTGACCTCATGGCTCGAGGGCGGCACCTCCGGCGGCGTCGGCGGCGTGCAAGACTGGAACAACCTCAAGGGCGAATACTCTTTGTCCTCGCAGGACGTTCCTCAACGCTTGACCGTCAGCTACGTACTCGACCTGCCGGTCGGCCATGGCAAGCGCTTCATGAACAACGCCAACGGCATTGTTGACGGCGTCATCTCTGGGTGGGGCATCGATGGAGTCACCACTCTCCAGCGCGGCTTCCCCTTGAAGATTACCGACGCCAGCCCCAATTTGCTCACGGGACTCAGCTTGGGCACTGGCACGATCCGCCCAGACGTCGTCCAAGGTTGCAACAAGAACGGAAATCGTTCACTCGGCGAGTGGTTTAACACCGATTGCTTCGTTTCCGCTCCGGCGTATACCTTCGGCGATGAACCGCGCGTTGATTCCAACTTGCGGCAGGACGGCATCATCAACTTTGACTTCGCCGCCTTCAAGAAGACCTACTTCGGGCCGGACAAGAAGCTGAACTTGGAATTCCGTGCCGAATTCTTCAACATCTTCAACCGCGTCCAATACGGAGCGCCTAACACGGCCTTGAGCAACTCGTCGTTTGGCGTCGTTTCCTCCGACGTGAACTCGCCGCGCCTGATTCAGTTCGCGCTGCGCTTCTCGTTCTAACCTGATTCACTCTTACGGGACATGCCGCAAGGCATGTCCCCTTTTTTTTGCGAGCGCGCTATCTCTTCGGCCGCATCCCATTACCGCAACCTTCACGAATGACCTTGAAATTCGTCAGCCAACATTTGATCCGGATGTATTGCACTCCGAACCGTGTCAGAATTCAGAGTGCCGCGTTCGCGCATGTCCAATAGCTCCAGCCGCTTTCACCGCCGCGATTTTCTCCGCTTGGGCGCACTCGCCGCAGCCGCTCCCATGTTCGACGTAAAACTCCCCCGCGGCATCGACTTCACCCTCCTCAACTCTCCCACTCCCCAGAAATATCTGATCGAAACCATGCCAGGCGGCGTCGCCCTTCTCGACTACAACAACGACGGCCTGCTCGACATTTTCCTCGTCAACGGCGGCCACATCACCAATCCCATGAAATCGCCGGAAACTTTCGAACGCAGCGCCCCCAAATATTGGAACCGCCTCTACCGCCAAAATAAAGACGGCAGCTTCACCGACGTCACCGAAGCCGCTGGCCTCGCCCGCGTTGCCGACGGCAACTACGGCATGGGCGTAGCCATCGGCGACTACGACAACGACGGTTTCCCCGACATCTTCGTCACCAACTACGGAAAAAACATCCTCTACCACAACAACGGCGACGGCACCTTCACCGATGTCACCGCCAAAGCCGGCGTCGCGGGCGGCGGCTGGTCCGTCTCCGCCGGTTTCTTCGATTTCGACAACGATGGACACCTCGACCTATTCGTCACTCGCTACATGCTCTGGGATTCCAAGCACAGCAAATTCTGCGGAGGCGACTGGAAAACCTACTGCCCGCCGAACGAATTTCCTCCCACTACGAACCTGCTCTACCGCAATCGCGGCGACGGCACCTTCGAAGACATCAGCGTCAAATCCGGCATCGCCTCCAAACCCGGCCGCGCCCTCGGCGTCTCCTTCGCCGACTACGACCAGGACGGCTTCACCGACATCTTCGTCGCCAACGACGGCATGCAGCAGTACCTCTTCCACAACAACGGCAACGGCACCTTCACCGAAGGCGCCCTCGACGCCGGTGCCGCACTCTCCGCCGACGGCAAGCCCCTCTCCGGCATGGGCACCGTCTTCCAGGACTACGACAACGACGGCAAGCCCGACATCGTCGTCACCGAACTCCCTCGCGAAATCTACGGCCTCTACCACAACGACGGCCACGGCGTGTTCAGCAACGTCAGCCTGGAAACCGGCCTCGGCGCTCTCACCGCCGGCAGCTCCGGCTGGGGCGTCGGCCTCGAAGACTTCGACAACTCCGGCTGGAAAAGTTTATTCGTCGGCCAGGGCCACGTGCTGGACAATGTCGAGTCCATCGATCACTCTCTGAAGTATTTGGAGCTCCCACTCCTCGCCATGAATCGCAACGGCCATTTCGAACGCGCCGACTCCGGCATCACCACTCCAGTCGCCGCGCGGGGCGTCGCCTTCGGCGATCTCAACAACGACGGCTGGATGGACGCAGTGGTCAGCGTACTGGGCGCCCACCCGATCGTCTTGTTGAACAAAGGCGGCCAGCGCAAATGGCTCTCCATCACCCTGCGCGGCACTCGCAGCAATCGCGAAGGGCAGGGAAGTATCGTCCGCGTAAACGGCCAGATGCGCATCGCCACAACGGCAGGCAGCTACCTCTCCGCCAACGACAAACGCCTCCACTTCGGCTTAGATAACGCCACCACTGCAAACGTTGAAGTCCGCTGGCCCTCAGGCACCATACAAAAAATGAGCAACGTCACCGTAAATCAATTCCTCGAAATCCGCGAACCGGAGCACCCGTAAATGCTGGCCAAACTCTTCCTGGCGCTTGCCCTAACCTCCGCCGCCCCTGCAGCTCTCCCGCAAGGCGGCATCTCCGCCGAAGGCGCCCAACACATGCAAGCTGGAGTCGACGCCCACAAACAAGGCCACTTCGACGTAGCCGCGGAAGAGTTTCGCAAGGCCACGCAAACCGACCCGAATTTCCCGCAAGCGTATCTAGACCTGGGCCAAGTGCTGCTTGAAACGCGCGCCTACGATCAGGCCGTCGCCGCCCTAAACCGCGCCCTCGAACTCGACCCAGAATCCGCCCCGGCGCATTTGCAACTTGGCTTCGCATTCTTAGCGCAAGGTTACGCTGACCAAGCCATCCCCCACCTGCAAAAAGCTAAGTCCGTCGGCGCCCTCGGCATCGCCTTTATCGCCGTAGGCCGCTACCAGGAAGCCATCGCCAACCTCAGCGCCGCACTCGCCCAGCGCCCCGGCGATCCCGACGTCCTTTATTACCTCGCTCGCGCCAGCGGCTTGCTCTCCAAACAATCCTCCGATCAACTCATGGCCACCCACGCCGACTCCGCCCGCGCTCACCAATCCATGGGCGAAAACTATTACGTCCTTCGCCAGATGCCCCAAGCCGAAAAAGAACTCGACAGCGCCATCAAGCAGCGCCCCGATTTACCCGGCCTCCACCTGGAACTAGGCTTGGTCTACGCCGGCTCCTCTCAGTGGCCCAAAGCCGAGGAAGCCTTCCGCGCCGAAGCCACCCTCCAACCCGGCAACGCCGAAGCCGCCTACCGCCTCGGCACCGCCCTCCTCCAGGAAGGCAAGCACCACGAAGCTCGCCTCGAACTCGAACGCGCCGACAAGCTCCAACCCGATATGCCCGAAACTCTCTACTCTCTCGGCAAAGCCGCCTCCCTTGAAGGCGAGTCCGGCCAAGCCCTCGCCGAAAAATCCTGGACCCGCCTCCTCGCCATCGAAAAAGACTCCGCCCTCGCAGCCCAAGCCCACTTTGGCTTGGCCGCCCTCTACCGCAAACAAGGCAAATCCGCCCAAGCCCAACAAGAAACCCAAGCCTTCCAAAAACTCCAAAGCACCCTCTCTGTCCCCCGCGTGGAATGACAGAATTTTTGTGAAATAAGCAGGATTGCAGAAAAAAAACTCAGCAGGACGACCTAACGCGGTTCCCACGACCGACCTACCAATAAATTTCAGGAAGCCGGCGAGGGATCGGTAGACCGGAGATCGTCAGGGCTGATGGAGATGAAGGGCTGCTCGGCTTCGTCGGGCCCTCCAGAAGATCCCGACGGCGCTGCCGACGTGGTCGCGTCCGCGGTAGATAATCTCGTCGACGAAACCACGGACGCCGCGGGAGTGGCGGCAGATTTATCCGAGTTCTTCGGCGGAGCAATAGTTCGGCCGTCGATCGGCAACAGGTTTTGATGCTGCGCGGCCCACTTCGCGGCCAACCCGTTGAGCGGACTTTTGGTGTTGTACTCCTGGTAAGCGATCATGCGGCCAACGCGCACGATCAAGTCGTCGAGTCCTTCGCTGGCGGCCCAGAAATCGCCAATACAGACGCTGGCTTCGTCGAAGTTAGGATGGAAGACCGGAGTGAGCATCCGGCATTGCGGAGCGCGTCGCGGATAGCCCAGTGACAGGTCTACTTCCAGGTGATGGGTGTCGCGTTCCAGAATTTCTCCGGCAGCGGAAACATACAGACCTTTGATGTGATACGTGAAGCGGTAAGCTTCGGGAGGCAATCCTGCCGTGCCAGTGAGTTCGATGAGCGGCCAACCGGCAAATCTGGCGAGGATCGTTTCGTGATCGAGTTTGATGCGGCGAATTCTCGGTGACAGCATGATTTTTTCCTAAAACACGAAATGCGAGCTGTTGCGAACCACCGCAAAAAGTAAAGTTGCCAGGAGAATGATGTTAATGGTCGCGGGCGAAAGCTGCGGCCAGGACAGAGTGTGGCCTCGCAGGATACCCACGTACCTTTTGATCAAACAATACAACGCTGGAGGAATGAGCAACACCACCAGTGCGTTGTAATGCGCGGCCGTGCGAATTTCGCCGTGCAGCAAGGCCGCCAGCGCTCGTGTCGCACCGCACCCGGGACAATAGATGTGCAGATACCGGAACACCGGGCACTGCGGATAAAAATGATAACTCTCCGGGGGGAAAATATAGAGAACCCCGGCGCCGGCGAGGATGGCCAGAAACGAAAGATGGGCCTTGGTCATCGCGCTCATCATCAGGCCACGTAGAAACCCTGTTGCTTTTTCAGTTCGTTCACTTTCGTAAAGTGATACTGGAAATAATAAACGTTGAAGAAAAACGTCATCACTCCGCTAAGCGTCATCGCGCTGGGAACGGGATCAGCGGTCGAGAAGTGCTCTTCGATTCCAGACCTTAGATTGAACGAGGCTACCAACCAGAGAACCCAGCCGGCCAAATTCAGAATCCCGCCGGTCCCTCGAGGAACTCCGCTCCGGACCGCAGCGACGTTGAGTACGACCGCCAGCAACATGGATCCTACCGCAATACCATAGAGCAGCAGCGCCTTGTTCGCGGGAGCGACTTTTTTCATCCACGCCGCCTGGATAAAAACCCAAACCCAGGCAAAAAACCCGCACGTCACGATACCGAGCAGCAGCACGATGCCCCAGTGCAGATTAGGCGGAGGTGCATAAGCCGAAGAAGCGTAAGCCAGCGCCGCGCCGCCGGGCTGCACGATAGCGGGAGCGGCTACCGGAATGTTGCCGATTACTTGAGAAACGGGAATCCAATCTGCCATGCCTTCGCTACGACAAAGATCGGTGAGCAGGATGTTGCCGCTGGAGGTGTAGCGCTGCAACTCGGACAGCGTGTAAGGCCCAAATTCTTGAGCGTCGCGCTTCACGAAGTAATTCATTCAGCCTCCAGGATCCCTTACAAATAAAGTCAGGCCCATCCAAATGCGCAAAACCAAACACCAAATCAGCGCTCAGGTGAACTGCTCGCCATCGGCATCCACGTTGATGACGCAAGCTTCCACGATGGCCCAGGGCCAGGTCACGATGGTGCCGTAAAAAAGTGTCAAAACCGTAACGCACAGTTGCATGACGCCCTTTTTCACGTAGCCGGCATAGAAATTGTGCGCGCCAAACAGCCCCAGGAAGATCGCCAGCAGCACGAATCTTACGCGTTTCTTGGCCTTCGGCAATGGATAGAGGTCCGCGGGCCGCAGCGGATTGTATACGCCGCGCTGTGGGGGCATGGGAGGCGGAGCGGCGCCGGTGCTCCCTCCGGGAATCGGTGGCGGAGGAGTGGGGACTCGGACCGCAAGTGGATTCGCAATAGACGTGGGAGCCGGAGGCATTTCAGCCGGAGTGGAGATGGATCCCAGCACCGCGTTGCTGCCGAGCCACTGCGAAGTGGCACCGCGCGAACTAGTAGCTGGCGCCGGCGACGGAGAAAGCGGTGCCTGCGGACGATCCAGTTCGAAACCGGCGACACTGATCTTGGCTTCCGCCGCAGGCGCAGCGGAACAACCGAAGACCGTGCAACCGCCATTTTCTTCAAAACATTCGGGATGATGTGGAGTACCACACCCGGGACACTCGAGCGCTTGCTCGTCTAATTCACTGCGGCAATACGGGCACGAGGAATTCACTTACGCTGCCGCTCCTGATAACGAAATGCGTAGCGACCGATCTGCACCGGGTTGCCGCTTTGCAGCACCTGCAGGCGGGCAGGCTGCCCGGAAACGAAAACATTGCCCAGCGCGCGAAGTTGCACGCGCGCTCCGGCGATTTCAATGACGGCGTGTTGTGGCTGGATGTTGGCATCTTTGAAGAGATAGATGTCGCTGTGCTGATCGCTGCCGATTACCGTCCGCGGCTTATATAAAATAAACTGCTTCCCGGCCAGCGGACCCGCTGTGACATAGAGCCAACGATCTTTCATGGCGCTTTCCACCAGACCGATGGCGATACCCGTAGCCATTCCCAATAAGGAAAAACCGACTCCGCGACTGACTGCGCCACCATGCGTGAGGATGGCAATCGGATCGAAAAGCAATCCGCCTACCAGCGCTCCCAGCGCGCCGCCAAGCGCGCCGTACAAAGTTTGGCGCGAAGACTGACCCAGGATTCCGTAGGTGACTCCCCCCGCGGCCCCGAAGACCATCCAAGCAATACCGCGCACCACCCACAGTGCAGGATTGTGAGAGCTGTGCACGCCAGCGGCGGTAATGATTTGTATTCCTATCCCAAAAATAACTTCCGCGCCGACATCA
Organism: uncultured Acidobacteriota bacterium; assembly: GCA_963846145.1. GTDB lineage: Bacteria > Acidobacteriota > Terriglobia > Acidiferrales > UBA7541 > Acidiferrum. The sequence goes on from CAWJUV010000003.1 coordinate 101,704, forward strand.
AAGGCAAAAGCCAAAGCCACCCCGAGAGGAAGGGCAAGCAAGCCGCGAATCAGTGCTTTTCTGGAGGAACGCTCCACGATACTTTCGGCTATGGCGAACCCCACACATTCCAGAGTGATCACCATCGGGATAATCAGAGAGTTGCCCCAACGCTGAACTCGCCCGTCGATGAACCAATGTTCGCAAAGCGCCCACCCCAGGAAGGAACCAAGCAATCCCGCCAGTCCGAGATAGACCCATCCTTGCAGGAAAATACTGCCGCGTTCTTCGACTGTTTGCGGTTGCGCGTCCGCGGAGTCGCCCACGTTCCCGTAGATGCGCCGCTCGCCGGTGTGCGCATCGGCCGCCGATAGAGGAGTCGCGGCGGCCGCGGTTTCGATATTCGCTAGATCGTCAAGCGTAATCTTGATGGGCTGATTGGCCGGATCAGGGCGCATGCGGATCCTTTGTTTGACCGGGCGTTTTTTCTGATTGTTTCTCGGCCGGTTTGCGTGTGGCAGAATTTCCGGAGCCTGCCTGACCGGTGGCGTTGTTATTTCCTTGGCCAGGGTTTTGGTCGGGTACGATTGCCGACGGAGATGCGGGAGCCGGCGCAGCATTCGGGCCATTCTCCTGTTGCGCCCGGGCTTTCGCCGCAGCTTCCAACTCGCGAATATCGATAGGTGGCCCCAGCGCCCGGCCACTCTGAGGGTCAACGGGAACCAACAGGACCCGCGGACCCGTATACCATGCGAGCAAGAAACCGCCGCCGAACAACACTAAGTGCGTCAGTACCAAAACTAGATTACGAAGCCAGGGCGGGGTTTCCTTTTTGCTTGCATTTTCTCGCTGCTCAACTTCAAGACTGTCACCGTCACTGTCGCCCATGACCATCGGTTCGGGCTTACCGGTTTCGCCTGCTTTTTCCCCACCCTTGCCGTCTTCCACGGAAATTTCGGAAAGCCGTTCGAGGCGGCTGCCAATCCAGCCGAAGCAGCCTTCTTCATCGCTGTGCGGGTCGTAGACCCAAGCGACTTGCGATGGTGAAGAGAAAAAATTCTTGTGGATGAACGTGTCGTGGTCGGAAAGAAAAACGCCGAAGCCCGGATGCGAGTGATACCACCCGACGATGCGTTCATCGGGAAAGTCGGCATCCTTGATTTTGTAGATGTGCTCCCAGGTATCCTGGGTGAAAGTCACGTGGGTGCCGGCCTGGGTCGCATTCAAGCCCGCGATGCACGCGACAACATTAATTTCATTGGCTCCATTGCCGTTGTCTTTGCCGATCAGTACTCCACAAACTTCCGTTTTGCTCGAGGAGCGAGCGTGCTGGCGGATTTGCCGCAGCACTTCTCCGCTAATCAGGACGTACGGTTGAGAATCGTGGGATTTATTTTTACGGGAACTCATGAGTGCGCCGCCGCGAGCGTGCCCAAGGCCAGTTCCTGGTCGGCAGCCATCAAGTACGAAATCTCTCGCTCCCCGGCGCGGGCCGTGAAGACGTCGAAGGGCGGAAGGCCTAGTTGGTCGAGAAAACGAGAACCGCAAGGCTCACTGCCGCTAAAACGGTGAATGGTTTTTACCGTTCGCATGGTGCTGTCTTTCGGACAGCGGCCTTGCTCGAAGGACAGGCTGCCCACTGGGACGAATTTTTCTTCAATAGCGCCACAAGTCGAACAGGAAAGCGCTTGAACGATGTCGCGGCTGAATTCCAGAGTGACGTCAGTGGAATTTAGTTCGCGGCAGGCGCGATTCCACAGGTCCGATAAGCGCAGATCGCTGGAGCGCTCCGGCAGCGAAACAATATCTTCGAACGTGTGATGGCTCATGCAATCGGGATTGGCGGTGTAATCGACACGGTAAGAAGTGTGATTGAGTCCTTCAAACACAAATCCCTGCCCATGCAACGTGGGCATTGCATGCAGCAATTTGACGGCTTCCTGCACCTGAATACCCGCAATGATGGAAGAAATGGTCGGAGTGGTGGCCACTTTACCTTCCACATTCGCTTCGCGCAGCAATAAGTTGCAGGACATCCGGCGTTCGAGAAGTTGCCAATCGACTTCGCCGAGCGTGCACTCGTAGCACGGCGGAACCCCCGGCAGAAAAACCCGGGCGACTCCGTTGATGCCTTCGATGGCCCCATCGATCCACGGCCGGTTCATTTTCCAGGCGGAGCGATTGATAAACAGGCGGGCTTCGCGATTGTCGAGCCCTGCGAGGATGATATCGGCCCAGCCGAAAAGGCCCAGGCCGGAGTCTTGCAGAATATTGCCGATGATGGCGTGGGCGCGACCGTCAGTTGCAATGCTGTTGAATCCCTCGGCGGCGGCTGTCGCTTTATATTGGCCGACGTTGGACGAGCGGAACAAAACGGCGCGCGAGAGATTGGATTCCTCGATGCGGTCGAGGTCGACGATGACCACTTTTTGAAAGCCCAGCAGCGCGAGATTCTTGAGAATTTCGTTACCTAGCGCCCCGGCGCCAACGACCAGAATTTGTGCGCCAGCAATTTTATTTTGGTCCCACCACGGAATCAGGCGTAGACGGCTGTAGCGATCCTCATGCAGGTCGTGCGCCTCCACCGTTATGCCCGGGACAGGAGTCATTCCCGATCAGCCGGCCGTAATCTCTGGCTGCAACCGCAAAATATCGCCGTCCTGAACGCTGGCTTCCGCCAGCGTTTGAGTGTCCAGGATCTGACGGCCGGAATTCTTGTGATGAAATTTGTAGCTCAGCGGGGCGCCATCAGGACCATTGGTTGGCAGGCGTAGTTTCTGGATGAGCACCGCGATGATCTTGCTGCACGGAGCATCGTCGGGAAGCTCCACCGGGACACGCTTGTTCTCGGTGGAATCGTAAACGGTCACATTGATATTGGCCATGAGTCCTAGCGTCCGTCCTCGGTTTTTCTAAAACTTCAAATAGAAGAACGTGTACCGAATGTCTGGCTTCAGTGAATATCGGCCGACGGCCCCGCGGAGTCTTTCGGCGTTTTCGTGTCCTTCGAGCCCCGCCAGAAATCGAGCAGATGCTCGCGGCCGCCCTGCGCAAAGTCCCAGCCAATTTCCTGCAACAAAGACGACGCCGTCACGGCGAAGTTAAGGTTTTCGGCATTGGGACTCATAGACTTGTCGAAGGTATAGCTCACGATGCCAACCAGGTTTCCTCGTTCGTCGTAAACCGGGCCGCCGCTGTTTCCGGGGCTGATGGGAGCAGAAACCTGCAGCGTGCTGTTTTGGGTGCGAGAGACGATCCCGGTGCTCAGAGTGAAGCGCAGGCCTTCTGGGTGTCCAATCACGAAAATCTGCTCGCCCTGTTTGGCCTCCGCAATCGGCTGGAGGAACGGGCGTTCACCAGAATGCCGCGCCACCCATACTAGGGCTATGTCGAGGTCCTTGTTGATGGCAATGACATCCGCGGAAGACCATACGCCGGACTCCAGGGAAATCATGGCATGCGGAGTTTTTGTGGCGATCTGTCCAGCGCCACTGATGACATGCCGGGCCGTGGCGAAGAGATAGCCTGTCGGAGTCGCTTGCAGGAGCATGCCGGCGCCGAAAGACATGGACAGCATTTCGCGTTTGCCAAAGAGCGATTGCGTCGCCGGAGAAATAACCGCCACCAAACTCTTGAGCTGATGCGAAACGTCTGCTCCACTTAGAGACACTTTTGAGGGGAGCGCGGGATACTCGGTACGTTCATCAAGATCGGCGAGGCCGCTGCTGACCACTGCCGGGATTGGCCCCAGTGAGAACACCACTACCGTTGCGAGCGATGTAAGAACGCCGCTGATGATAAGAAGCGTCGAGAGATATGCGGTCCAGGCGTGACGCGTGCGGGGCGGCTGGCTCCGGAACGCTACGCGCAGAACGATCGCTATCAGGCAAAGGAGAGGGAGTACCAGAACCAGGACACCGACACCCAACCGGATGTACCAAGGAATGGCCGGCGGCAACTTCGGCTCAACGCGGGGTGTTTGCTGCGGCTCAACTTCGAGATCGACGAGCTCGTCTTGACTGATGACAATTTTATCCACGAAGGGCCGGGCGCTACGTTTCGATTTACCACAGACACTACTATTCTATGTACAAAGCGGTGCGCGGGGAGAGGTGTATATACCGCGTTATATCTCAAAGAGCAAGTACCTTACGGATTCGTGCAAGTACGCATTTGACGCGTAAGGCCCCACAGACGTTAGGTGGTGTAATCCAGAAGAGTTTGTCCGCAGGCAGACGTACAGAACTAGATACGCAGTCACCGTTCCTTCTGGCAGCCTCGCACCTGCTTAGGCAAACAGCTCCAAATTTATGATTGAGCAGCTTCCTTGATCCGCTAACCAATCCGACCGCACACGGTGGAAATGCATCCGACGCGTTCCACATCGTGGTTGATCGATTCGCGCGGTCCGTCTCGCACCTGCTCCGCGCGTTGGAAGGCGGGCGATCCTAGCGCGATCTAGCCTTGCGGTTGTTGCACTTTGATCGAACGGTTTGTAGTTCAACCGGATTTAAGAATTCACTAGCATGCGTCGGACACAACCGGGTATAAGCCTGAAGTATTACGCCGTGCTGAGGTCCTCCGCTCTGTTAGGCCAGGCCTCCCAACCAATACGTCAAAAAATTGCGAACGTACCCACAATCGATTCCTTCTTACTGTGTGCGTGCCGGCAGGAACGAATCCGGGGGATCCAGCGAGCACTTTCGCCAGAAAGCGGAGTCGGAAAGGGAACCCTTGGCTAGCTCCGCAACGCTGGCCATTGTTGCGGCTACTTGTCCGCCGTCGGCGGAATCGAACACCACCACGATGCCTGCGGCGGCGGGTTGCGAGGAGGCGGCATTTTGGTAAACGTTCAGAAAAACATTTTTCGCAAAGCTTAATTTTTCCTGGCGGGTTGTTGGCAGCGTTGGACTGGCAGGCTCTACCCACTCGAATCGGACGGCTTTGCCTTGTAGCGGCGCCCAGTTGCCCTGAAAAGAACTTGATCCTTCCTTTGCCACTTTGAAAATTGCTGGCGCCTGCGCGTTGGTGGCCGTGGTATCGGAGGACTCGCCAAAGCCCGCAGGCATTTCCAGTTGGCTGCGGCGAATCCATCCGCGGGAAACCCCCGAGATCTGCACGTGCACCCACGGACCTTCCAGGCCCAGGACCTCGAATTCATCTTGCGCGTCGGCATTCATTAACAGTTGAGCAGTTTCCGCGGGCTTGGCGAAAATCGGAGTTTTATTTTTGCGGACAGCCGCCAGATCATTGGGGTGTGCTTGGTTTTGTTGAATCTCTTCCAGGTTTTTGATGTAGGTCGCGAGTGCTTCGCTTTTCTTTTCTTCTTCCAAGCGCATGGCTCGCAGAGATTCGAGCGTGGTTCCTGCAGGCAGCGCAACTTCGTTGGCCTCTCCGTGCGGACTGACCATGTCTGACCCGGCAACGTCGTTGTGTGCATCGGAGTCGGAAGGACTCGCAGTTTTTTCTGGTGACCGGCTGACCACTCCGGAACCAGGGACGTTCGCGAGAGCCGTCGAAGTTGAACCGGGGCTCAATATTTCCGCAATTCGATCCAAAGCGTCCGCTTCCAATCGGCCATTCGATGGCAGCACGCGATAGCCCGATTTACTCGCATCGGCGTCGTTATACCAGGCCGTGAGTTTTGCAATGACTCGCACGGTCATCCGGCCGTTGGCCGCCGGTGAAATCAAAAATGTACACTCGTAAAATCCCTTGTCGTATCGTTCAACGTCCGCTTGGGTTGACTGGACAAAACCCTCGAGCGTTGGAAGGCGTCCTTTGCTGTTGGTGCTGACGCTCTTGACGGCCGCTTGCACTGCGCTGGGGGTGGATGAGAAGTCTCTCTGATAAGTGGAATCCTGCGCCAACAATGGTTTGTGAAGCACCGCCAGTAACAGTCCAAAGAGGAGCCAAGCTGGCCAACACCCGCAAAATTGTCGCGCTCTGCTCACGGTAGCGCGACCACCTGATCCCGCCGTACCCAACCGCGGTGGCCGTCGGTAGTCTCAACTCCATACCAATAGGGCGTAATGATCTCGACCAGCACGTCGCTGTTACCCTTTAACTTGGTCAGCGTGGTCGCGGTGCGAAACGGCGCCGCCTTGAGTTCGGTATTTCCAGTCGAAACGTGCACCTCCAGAGCATGCTGCAACTCAGTCACTCGTCGTTGCAGCGAGGTGAGCGACGATTCCACCGATTGGTATCTGCTGCTTTCCGCTCGACTTTCCAGAGCCAGCGTCACCACTTTGTCGTTTTCCTCTTTTTTCTTCTGACGCTGTTCGGCGGTTTTTTCCCGGTCTCGTATCAACGAATCTAGCTGCCTCTTGATCTCTGCGTACTCGCTGCTTTCGACCGAGGTGTCGGAAACGTGGACACGGTGTGTGCCATCCTCGACGAACACCGCAGTGATTTGCAAATGCGTGGTCTCGGCCGAGGTGCTTTGGACCACGTAACGCACCGTGATCTGCCCAATGTCCGAACTGTCTTTGAAGTTTCGCGGCGCCAACGCGTCACGGCGCACTTTGTAAAAGACTTTTCCCGGTTGGGTCCACTTTCCAAAATAACTGGAGGACGTCTCGGAGGAAGCGCCGTTCAGAACTTTTTCCCGTTCGTATACGTAGGTCCCGCGGATCACTTTGTCTTCGGCTACCGACTGAACCACCGAAACGACGTCAGCCTCCGAATTCGGCAGGTCGATAGCGAAGCCCGGACCGGCTGCACCGGGCTTATCCGCAAAAGAGGGAGGTGTCGCGAATAGAAGGAATACGGAGGCTATCCGAGTAATGGGTCCAAGAGGCATGGGATATGTAGTCGACTCTTCGCTCCCACCCGCCGCAGTCTCAGACGGGCACGCTGAGGCGACAAACGGTTCAATTCGTACACCCTCCTATGTTAAGCCGTCAACTCTAAAGTTGGCCCGAGAGGACCGGAAGTACGCTCAAATCGCCCCTCTCATGCCCCAGTTAAGGCTAAATGTTAGCCGTTTCGGGTTGTATGTTAAGAAATGTTAAGTTTTGTGCTTGCATTATTAAATGCACATGCGATATGTTCTGCACGTTTTCGCATTCCGCGGAGCAGTTTTTTCAATGCTTTGACCCTGAGTGGACGGTTCCACCGACTTCATAGAGGTGGTTGGAACGCCGCCTGGGCTGGCCTTCGGGAATGGGTAACGTCGCAGTCACCAACTCTTAAGCGGTCGCCGGGCCGCCGAAGCAGGAGGCTGTATGTCGATCAGGTCTTTAAAGGGTATGAGGGTCGTTCGATGGTCGCTAATCAATCTCGCGCTAGTCGGCGGCCTGCTGTGCTGGGCGATGGCCTTGCGGGAAATACCCACCGCGCATGCCGCACCCCTGACGGGCGTCCACATCCGCGCCATTCCGGCTTTCGCCCGAAAGTACGGCCTACCATGCTCCGCCTGCCACACGGCGTGGCCCGAACTGAACAATTTCGGCCAAGTGTTCCGCGACAATGGCTATCAGCTGGGAAACGAGCGCGATTCACCTATCTGGCAGAATCCCTCCTATTTTCCGATCGCGTTTCGAATTACCCCGCAGTGGCATCGTGAGAACACTAACAATCTAGCAGTCGACTCAGTCCCCGGCGGCGGCGCGGGCTCGACGTTGGTCGCCGGTCACGTACAACAAAACGGCTTCGATCTGTCCGGTATGGACTTGTGGTCTGCAGGAACTCTCTACAAAAACATTTCTTTTGTTTTGCTGCCCTCTTCCGACGCGAACGCATCCTGGCACTTTGAAGCTGCTTGGGTTCGCTTCGATAACATGCTTCACAGCAGCTGGCTGAATTTTAAATTCGGCAAGTTTGAGCTGGATAACCTGATCTCCGAGAAGCGCTTTCTGTTTCTCTCCACCAACGGCGGGCTCTACCAGATCTATCACTACGACGTTCCCGGAACGAACAACGATTTTGGCTATGGCGACAACCAGTTGGGCGTCGAATTGGCGGGCCACTCCAAGAACAGCTATACCCGCTATTCCGCGTCATTGCTCAGCAGCAACGACGGAAATCCTGGTTTCGTCAGCGGATTCGGTACTCCAGCAAACCGAGGCTACGATGTGAACCTCGCATTTAGCCAAGCCTTCAGTGCCGGAAGTCTCGGGTTCGAACGCATCGGTGCGTTCAGCCTCATTGGTCAGCGACCGACTTACTACCAGACCACCACTGCTTCGGACGGAAGCTCGGTACAACTCGTGGGCTTAGGCAATAAGCCCTTTTACCGGATCGGCGTCGGTGCCGACCTATTCATCAAAAAACTCGAATTCCTGCCGTTGTTCATGTACGGGCACGACAACCCGTATCTCGGCACCGGCATTCCCTCCAACACCACACTTCCCTTGGGCGCCAAAGCGCCGGCCTTTGTCGGCGGATTTTTGGAGAGCCACTACTATGTCAGCCCGCAGTTGGTGTTCTTCGGCCGCTACGAAAAAATCAACGTTAGTCAGCAGTCCTTCGTGAATCTGGGTTTTCCCAACGACTATGGCAACATTACCGGCTACACCGCAGGTTATCGCTGGTACCCGATCATGTTTAGCCGCGCTGGCCTCGCCTGGCACAACGAGTACTCCAGGATCAGGTCCAACGGCATTCTCCCGTTAAGCGGAAATGGCGGCGGAGCTCCGGTCTTCAACATCGGCAACCCTGTTTGGAGCAGCACGGTAATGGCTGGATTCGACTTCGACTTCTAGAGAAGAGGCCACCATGAAGCTACAGAACTTCTTAGTGACGTTTGCACTCGGGATGGCGATTGCCTCGATCGGTGCGTGGGCTCCAGCTGCGGCTCAGGGTAAGCATGACGAGAACCTTACCGGCGACGCAGGCAGCGGCAAGCAGCTGTATCGCCGCTACTGCATTGGTTGCCACGGCCCTCAGGGAGATGGCAACGGTGAGAACGCCCAGTGGATTGAGCCGAAGCCACGCGACTTCACCGCCGCGGTGTTCAAGTGTCGTTCTACTCCCACCGGAACATTACCGACGGACTCCGATCTGGAGCACTCCGTGCAGCGCGGGTTTGTCACCAGCAATATGCCGTCCTGGAATCCGCTGACGCCACAACAGCGTGCTGATCTGGTTTCCTACATCAAGACCTTCTCGGATCGCTGGAAGTCCGAAAAGAGCGGCACACCGCTAAATATTCCGCCGGAGACTCCTGCCAATATCGAAAGCATTCTTCACGGTCGCGAGCTGTTCCAGAAGATGGAGTGTTGGAAATGCCACGGGCCGGCGGGACACGGCGACGGACCTTCCGCCAACACTTTGACGGATAGCAAAGACAATCCCATTCGTCCTTACAACTTTTCCACCGGATCGCGCTTTAAATGTGGCGAGACCAACCACGATCTGTACCGAATTTTTATGACGGGCGTTGACGGCACGCCGATGCCTTCTTTCGCTGACTCACTTCAGCCTAACGATGCCTGGGACCTGGTGCACTTCCTGCGAACTTTGCAGGCTCTGCGCACACCGGAGCTGGCGGCATGGAAAAAATATGTTGCAGAACACGCGGCGGATATTAAACCGATCGGCCCGGGCGCAAACGCAGGCGGCAACTAATTCGTTAATTTTGGAGGCCACATGAAAATTGGAATTGCATTGCCGCTGTTGGGAGTTGCGCTGATCAGTGTTGGGGCTGTGGCCGAACCTCCGGCCCCGCCAGCGAACGGCACGATTTCCGGCAAGGTCACCTACACTGGCACTCCGCCGAAAATGAAGCCCATCGACATGGCCAAGGAACCTTCCTGCGCGAAGCAACACGCCACTCCGGTGATGACGGAAAACGTTGCCACGGGACCGGACAATGCTTTGGAGTTTGTGGTGGTGTACATCTCCGCTGGTGACTCGGGAGGTGCGGCACCCAGCGAAGCGGCCCGCTATGACCAAAAGGGCTGTCAGTACACGCCGCACGTTCTGCCAATGCAGACTGGGCAAGCGCTGCAAATTTACAATGACGATCAAACGTCCCACAACATCCACCCCATCGCCAAAGTGAATCCGGAGTGGAACAAGTCGCAGCCGGCTGGCTCGCCGGCGATCGACACGAAGTACGACAAGCCCGAGTTTATTCCGGTGAAGTGCAACATTCATCCGTGGATGCACGGATACTTCGCGGTACTGAGTACCTCGCACTTTGCCGTGACCGGACAAGACGGCTCGTTCAGCCTAAAGGGCCTGCCCCCTGGCAAATACACCGTCACCGCTTGGCAGGAACAGTACGGCTCGCAGAATCAGGAAGTCACGGTGGGAGCAGGCGAGTCCAAGCCTGTCAATTTTACGTTCAAAGCGTTGCCCTACTAACGCTGAACATCTCCGAAGGAAATGTGCAGCTTTTGCAATCAGCTGCGCTTCTCTTGAGAACGCATTCCCAACGTCATTGAGATGAGGATATGGGAAGAGTCTTTGCCATTGTTCTGATCGTCATCACTCTGGTGTCCACGGCCTTTTTCGCCATGCATACCTGGTGGTTGCCTCCGGACATTTCAACCACCGGTCCGGCCGTCGATCGTCAACTCGATGAAACCTTGATTGGAACCGGAGTGTTGTTTTTGGCGGGCCAACTCGTGCTCGCCTGGTTTGCCTGGGGTTCCAGCGACACGAGCAAGACTCGAAAAATCCGCTCTTTTCCCGGCGGACCAACTCCTTTGGTGACGGCGGCGATTCTCGTCGTCGGCATCGAAGTATTTACGCTCACCTTCGTTGGCTCGAAAGCCTGGGCCGCGATTTATCTTGCACCGCCCGATCCGAACGCGATCCACATCGACGTGCAGGCCGAGCAATTCGCTTTCTACTTCCGCTACGCTGGGCCGGACGGAAAGTTTGGAGGAGTTCATCCTGAAAAAATCGATGATGGCAGCGGCAACTATTTCGGTTTAGATCCCGCCAACGATGAAGCCGCCCGTGACGACATCGTCGCTGCCTCTTTGGTTGTGCCAATTAACCGGCCGGTCCAGTTGAATCTTCATTCCAAGGATGTGGGCCATTCGTTTTATGTTCGCGAACTGCGGGTGCAACAGGATTTCGTTCCTGGCTTGGACATTCCACTTCATTTCACCGCGACACAAACAGGCAAATACGAAATCGTTTGCACTCAACTTTGCGGTTTGGGGCACTACAACATGAAGGCCTATCTGGAAGTGATGACGGAAGCAGATTACGAACAGTGGCTTAAAACGCAGGCGGGGCAGTAGCTGGCGAGTTGCAGAGACAGGCTAGAGAATCGCGGTTTACGCGGGGTTGGGATAAATGCACGAAGTTTCCACACAACACGCCACGCATCAGCACACTGCGCCGACCAGCTTCATTCGCAAGTATGTGTTTAGCCTCGATCACAAAGTGATCGGCAAACAGTACTACGGGCTGGCGCTTGTTTCGGTGCTGGTGGGCATGGTGTTGTCGTGGCTCCTGCGCATCCACTTGGCCTATCCCAACTGGGCGATTCCTCTGCTCGGTAAATTCTCCGCGACCGGCGCGCCTGGTGGCGTCATGACCCCCGAGTATTACCTCTCGCTATTGACCATGCACGGCACCTTGATGGTGTTTTTTGTTTTGACCAACGCGCCGTTCGCGGCTTTCGGAAACTATTTCCTTCCGATTCAAATCGGCGCGGAGGACATGGCGTTTCCGCGTTTCAACATGATGTCTTTCTGGACTACCTTCTTGGCCTTCCTGGTGATGATGGCCTCGTTCTTTGTCGCCGACGGCCCACCGATTTCCGGCTGGACCGCTTACGCGCCGTTGAGCGCGGTGGGCGGCGACGCCGGTCCGGGACTCGCATTAGGGCAGACTCTCTGGGCTGTATCGATTGCGATCTTTTGCATTGGGTCGCTGCTGGGCGCGCTGAACTTCATCTCAACAACTCTGGATCTGCGCACCCGCGGAATGTCCTTTGGCCGTATGCCGTACAGCACTTGGGCGTGGTTCGTCACCTCGGTAATCGCCTTGTTGGCCTTCGCGGTTCTGCTTCCTGCGTGCGTTCTGCTCATACTGGATCGCGTAGCGGGAACCAGTTTCTTCGTACCTGGCGGCCTCATCCTCAGCGACAAGCTGCAGCAGCATTCCGGAGGTTCACCGCTACTGTGGCAGCATTTATTCTGGTTTTTCGGCCATCCCGAGGTTTACATCGCGATTCTTCCTTCCATCGGCATCATTGCGACGATCCTCCCGGTGTTTGCACGAAAACCTTTCCTGGGCCCCCGGGCGCTGATCGGCAGCATGGTGGCCATCGGTTTTCTCAGCTACATGGTTTGGGGACACCACATGTTTGTGAGTGGCATGAATCCCTTCTCCTCCACGATTTTTTCTGTGCCGACGCTGATCATCACCATTCCCGCTACGATTATGGCGTTGCTGCTGACCGCTTCGGTTTACGGCAGCAAAATGCGTTTCGATACTCCCGCACTTTTCTGCTTGGGTTTCATTTCCGTGTTCATCAGCGGCGGAATCAGCGGCTTCTATCTAGCGCAGCCTTCGCTGGACACCTATCTGCACGCAACCTACTTCGTCGTGGCCCACTTCCATTTCGTAATGGCGGTTGCTTCGCTATTTGGGGTTTTCGCTGGCACCTATTTCTGGTTCCCCAAAATGTTTGGCCGCATGATGAACGAGACCATGGGCAAGTGGCATTTCTGGCTCACTTTTCTCGGTGTCTATTGCGTGTTCATGCCTATGCATTATTTGGGCTTGGTCGGCAATGTGCGCCGCTATTCCGCTTTTGTGGATGATTACCTCGCCCCGCTCATTCCTGTCCACAAATTCATCACCATCGCCGCTCTGCTGACCGGCGGAGCCCAGCTTATTTTCTTCTGGAATCTGATCTGGAGCCGTTTCAAAGGACCGGCAGCTTCCGGAGAATCCCTGGGAGGCCACTTCGCTGGAGTGGTCCACCACTTCTCCGCCGCCCTTCGACAACTTCGGTGGACATCATCTCGTCGTGGTGAATGGACCTAACGAATACGGTGTCGAAGGGCCGGATGACACCGACTATCTGATGCAGGCTACGCCTCCCGGCGCTTGATTGTTGGAGCATGAACAGAACGGCTCAGAAATTTCAAGTATAGAGGCACCATTGGCGCTCGAAATTCAGGAAGCTCCAGGAACTCTGCAATCACCAGCGCCACCGTCTCCTCCGGTGACGCTCAACTTCTCGGACTTGCCTCCGCGTCAGCAACCGGAGCGTTCCGAAACTGGCATGTGGGTGGGTATTTTCGCGATCGTGATGTGCTTCGCGGCCTTCACCAGCGCGATGATTGTGCGTCAAGGTGCCAGCGCGGATTGGATGCACTTTCCGCTGCCACCCATCCTGTACGCCACCACCGGTATTCTGCTGGGCAGCAGCATAACTTTACTGATCGCGCGCCAGAAATTGTCTCAAGCCACCAACCTTTGGTGGACCGGTGCGGCAGGGCATGAAGCCGCTTACAACGAAGGCATCATGTGCCTGTACGTCACTCTGGCCCTTGGTGGACTTTTTCTTGTCGGACAAGTGCTGGGCTGGCGCATTCTCGCCGCGGAAGGAATATTCCTTTCCACCAATCCGAGTTCCGCATTTTTCTACGTGCTGACCGTCACCCACGCGTTGCACCTGCTGGGCGGCTTGGCAGGTCTGGCTTATATGCTCCGTAAGCTTTCGAAGACCAACGGCACCGCCCAGACCACCGGCATGCCCGCTTTCAGCATGTACTGGCATTTTATGGATGGACTGTGGATGTATTTATTCGTCCTGCTATTGGTGCGAACCTGATTTTTCGCGAGGAGCCATGAGCGAACACGCGGCGACTTTACCGGTGGAGTTGGCGTCCAAGATGGAGCCCTCTCCCTACGGCATGCAGTCCAAGAAGTTGACGATGTGGTTGTTCATCGCCTCCGACGCGATAACCTTTGGAGCGATTCTTTTCGGCTACTCCTACCTGCGCGTGGGCACTCCCGATTGGCCGCGTCCCTTTCAGTTTTCTCCCAGCATTCTCAACGGAATCGTAATGACAGCCGTATTGCTGACCAGCAGCCTCACCATGCTCGGCGCGGTTTCCGCGGCCCAGGCCGGAAAGAAAGCGGCCAGTCTGAAGTGGTTGAGCGCGACCGTCGTCTTGGGAACCACTTTCGCGGTGTTGCACTTGCGCGAGTGGTTTCACATGTTTGGCGAGGGCTGGAGCCTGTCAAAAAATCCGATGGGTGGCCCCGCGGCTTTTGGAGCCACATTCTTCAGCATCACCGGGCTGCACCTTCTGCACGTGACCACCGGTATCCTGGCGCTAATCATTGTGGGCATCGGCTATCAAACCCGGTGGCTCGACGAAAATCACGTAGAAACCACCGGCCTGTACTGGCACTTCGTCGATTTGGTGTGGATGTTTGTTTTTCCGCTGCTGTACCTGATGAACGCAGCACATTGATCGGGTTATCGGCAAGGAGCTAACGAATGGCGGCGACCGATCTAAATCAGCACTCGACGGTTCAAAATCCGACGATGAAGTTTTACGCAGCGGTGTGGTTCGTGCTGCTGTGTATCGTTGCACTCGAAGTATTTGTCACCTACCGCAATTTGTCGGCTCACGGGTTGCTGGCAGTGTTATTGGTGTTAACGATCATCGAAGCGGGAATTGGCTTACTCTACTTTATGCATCTGAAATACGACCGCCCCATCTTGATGTGGAGCTTTGTCATCTCCATTGTGTTCGTTCTGCTGATGATGAATCAGATGTGGCCGGACGCGTACCGCATGCTGAACATTAGTCACCATTAGAATTGGAGCACCTAAGAACCGATGCGCAAGACGACTTTCAAAATGCGAGGATCCCCTCTAATTCGAACGTTGGCCTTTGCCACCCTCACGGCCAGCGGGCTGTTTTTTGCCCCGCTCGCTACTGGACAGGGCTGCGCATTGTGCTACCAAAGTGCGGCGGCCTCCGGCTCTCGCAGCATTCACGCTCTGCGTAACGGCATCGTGGTACTGATGATTCCGCCCGTCTTCATTTGTTCGGGCATTTCCTATCTGGTTTATCGGCGCCGCAACGCTGCTAATCCAGATATTTAAGGAATGCGATCATCCTGAAGTTTGGTTCTTCCCCGCACACGGCAGCCGCATTTCGATCAGTAACCCACCCTCTGGAGAGTTGATCGCGCTCACCGACCCTCCGTGCAATCGCACCGCACGATCGGTGATCGACAATCCCAAGCCCGAACCTCCCGTGGAACGGTCTCTGGCATCACCCACACGGTAAAATGGAACGAAAATCTCTGGCAAAGCCTCTTCCGGTACTCCGTGTCCCCGGTCGCGAACTTTGATTAACGCGGTCGAGTGACCATTATTCGATAATTTCTCCAGCGATATTTGCACCTCGGTGCCTTCCGCTGTGTAGTTCACCGCGTTGCGGACCACATTTTCGATCGCGCTACGCAATAACTCTTGATTCCCGGGAATCGTACACGCCGTGCTCTGCGTAATCCGCACATGACGTTTACGGCTTTGTGCTTCAAAATCCGCGTCCGCCGCCACTTCAGCCACTACTTGTTCCAGTTCTACCGGCGCGCCCTCCAACAACTCGCTTCCACCCTCCAGGCGCGCCAAGCGCAACAAATTGCCGATCAGCGTGTTCAGCCGCCCGGCCTCCAACTCAATGCGGTCCAACCCGCTGGTGGACTCCGCGTTTGCGTGCAGACGGGTCAAGCCGAGAGCCACATTCAAGCGTGCCAAAGGGGATCGCAACTCATGCGAAATGTCTGCCAGCAGGCGCCGCTGCGAAGAGATCAGCGATTCAATCTGTTCGGCCATGTGGTCAAAGTCGCGGCTCAATTCCGCGAGCTCGTCCGCGCGATTTCCGACCGCCGGTCCCACCCGGGCGCTCAAATTTCCCGTCGCCAGTCTATGGGTTGCTGAGCGCAACTGCAGAATGGGCGTAGTGATGTACCTCGTCAGCCAAAAGCAGAACAGTCCGGCAATGAACAACACCGTCGTTGCGCGTACCAGTTGCACCTCGAGAGGGGCCTTCAAGATGTCTGCGACGGACTCCACATGAGTACCAATCACCAGCACATAGTGGGTGCCCGTCGAGCCGGTCGTCCGCGTGGCTGAAAAATTTGTGCCATGCGAAGTCTGAATCCTGGTTTCCACCGACTGCAACGCCGCGCTGGCCATCGCGTCTACTTCCGGCGGCGTAGGCTGGGACAAAATCTCCTTGCCCTCATCGTCAAATAAGTACGCTTGCCAGTGCAGTGTGGTTTGCAGCGATGTCAAAAAGTCCGCCAGCGCACCCATACCGTGATCATCGAGAATGTCGGCGGCACGCGCGGCCATCAACGGCATCACCGTACGATCAAACTCCGCCGCCCGCATGGCTTTAAACTGCGATTGGGTAGTGACCACCGAGGCGATCAACGTTGCGCTGACCAGCACCATGGCCAGCCAGAACGAGAGAAATATTTTCAGGAACAAGCTTTGCAATTTACTTCACCACGCGCTGCTCTACTGCGTCCCATCCAAAACAACGTAGACGTAACCGGCGTTGCGTACCGCCCGGATCCGTTCCGTTCCGTCCTCAAAGGGACCCAACTTCTTCCGCAGATTGCTGATGTGCACATCCAGGCTGCGATCGGAAGGTTCCAAGTCGCGGCCCAAGGCGTTTTTTACCAGCTCTTCGCGGGAAAGAACCTCTCCTGGCGACCGGAGGAGAAGACCGAGAAGTTCAAACTCCACGGCAGTCAGTTCCACATCGCGAGACTTGATTCGCGCGGTGCGCGCCCGCGTATCCAGTCGCACATCGCCGGAGCGTAACGACCCCGGGTTTTGCGCTTCCCGGGCTGGTCCTGCCGACGTCCGTCGCAGCACTGCATGAATGCGGGCAGCCAGTTCCCGTGGGTTGAAGGGTTTGGCGAGATAGTCGTCGGCCCCTAATTCCAGTCCCACGATGCGGTCCACATCTTCACCATGCGCCGTGAGCATGATTACTGGAATATTCGATTGCGTACGAATCTGCCGCAATGCCTCGAACCCTCGAATGCCGGGCAGCATTACATCCAAAACCACCATCGCGTGACTTTGACTGAGAGCCGCGGCCACGCCGGTGATGCCGTCGTGCACCGCTTCGACTTGAAACCCTTGGGCTTGCAGATACTGTCCCACTAGTTCGCAGAGCTCCACGTCGTCGTCCACCACGAGAATCCGCGTGGCGGCCCAATCGCTCGGGTTCTCTGCTTTCACCGTTGCCATGGCACGCTACGTTTATACCTTTACGCAGCATGAATTGGAACGCACCATCCGGCTTTGCAGAGGTCAAGCGGCCCATCTCGACCGATCACGACGTGGTTTTAAAAACTTATGCGGCGGAGCCTCTAAGAAGGGAAGGGTATTGCTCTTGCGCTAACGATGTTTCTTCAGCCACCAGACAATCCTTAATGCTTGGCCTCGAAGGCAAAGTTAATCGCGTGCGACTCATCACCAAGCACCGAAATTTCCTGCGTCTTGGTACCAAACGACTCGTGCCATGCAGTGATCACGTAGCGGCCGGGAGGAAGATTCGGAAGTGAAAACTGCCCGTTATCACCGGTCACTGCAACGTGACTGGTCTTGAGAATTACGAAATAGCCCTGCATCCATGGGTGAATATTGCATTTAACGGGAATGAATTCCTCTTTGTCGTAGGCGTAGGAAAACGGAGGAGTATCGGGAAGCTGCATGCGATTCCACTCGCGATTAATTTTCGCCAGCGGATGAATGTTGTGATTGAAAGGGTCGCTATTGGAAATTTTTATTTCTTGCCCAGGCTTGGCGACGAGCACGTGCGTCGTGTAGTGGCAATTCTTCTGATCAAAACTAACCGGGACGCCGGTGGACGCTTCTGTTTCCGCAGGTCCGCCTGAGATGTACACCACCACATTGGCCAGCCCGTTATCGGGGCCGGTGACCACCGTCTCCGTCACCAGCGGATCATTCGCGTGCATCTTCATGCATGCCGGTTCCTTAGCCATGTCGATCGGCTTGGGCTTAGTGATCGTGCCGTTAAGAGTAACTTTTCCAGTGATGGTCCCGTCCGGAGGATTCGAACGGGTCATTGACGCACAGAAGATTACAGTGAGAAGAACTGCCAACGATCGTGCCAGGTTCATATCGAGCCCCCAGGCAGAACGGTAAGCACTATCTAGAGAATCATACGTCTCCGCACCCGAGAATAATTAGAAAGTTTTAACGTGGCGTTGCATAGTTTAACCCTACGGGCTAACACGAAACACCCCGGCTCTTTTCGATGAAAGCCGGGGCGCGTAGCTATTCGCATTTTTGGTTGGGGTGGAAATCGAGGCTGAAGCGATCGATGTCAGTTCCGGTTGGTACTCGTCGTTTTGTAAGCCGAGGCGTAACCGGTGACGAAG
Organism: uncultured Acidobacteriota bacterium; assembly: GCA_963846145.1. GTDB lineage: Bacteria > Acidobacteriota > Terriglobia > Acidiferrales > UBA7541 > Acidiferrum. The sequence continues at coordinate 120,055 of CAWJUV010000003.1, forward strand.
GCCGAGCGGTCAGCACTGGTGGACCAGCGGCCAATGGGCGGTTGGCTGATCTCGCCACGCTGCTGGCTGATCCGCGCCATAAACAGTCCGTCGCTTTTAAAATGACCAACCACATATGTGCGCAGGTGGTCACCTCGGGACGCATTGGGAAACTGACACCGCGGAATGCAGATCCACGTCAGGCGAATGGGGTGTAAATTTTCAGCTACTCCAACTCTGCGGTAAACGTCGATCTCGGCTGTCTGTCGCTACAGTTCTCGCTACAGTCTGCCATCGACATCGTGAGAGTGACACGTAAGTATCTGAAAAAATGGCGCGCCCGGGGAGGCTCGAACTCCCGACCCTCTGCTTAGAAGGCAGATGCTCTATCCAGCTGAGCTACGGGCGCAGCTTTTTGACACTAATCCGATTCTACTAAAAACTCTCGCCTCACTTCGGAGTTTCTGTTTTGCCCGCTCCATCTGTACCGATCCGCAGTGCGCTTACCGGCACGGATACCGATCCCAGCGCTTCTGAACCAGCATCGCGCACTACCACTCGCAATTCGCTCGTATCGGGCTTGATGGTGACATGCCGCCCAAACACCAGCCCCGCCTTCGAAAGATACTCATATTGCTTTTGCGGCAGATCCAAACCGATCCTCTGGCTCTCCGCCGCCAGCGTTTCCCCTTTGGCGTTCCGCTGCACAAAGTACAAATCCACCGCGCCTTTTTCCTTTTCCGCGACTTTCTGCAGCATCAGCTGTTTCGGATCAACTCCCACATGAAACTCCACAGTCCGCGACGGCGCCGGCGCGACTTTAGCGCTGACAATCATTCCCAGCCTGGTCGCGTCCAGCGGACTTTTGCCCGCTTCCTGAATCTCTTCTTTCACACTCGCTTCGTCGCCGCCAGCTTGCGGAGCGTCGGCAAAATATCCCGCACGGTAGCGCAACTTCCCCGCGCCCTTCACTTCCACTTTCAACTTCCGGTATTTCCCATCCCACTTCTCGTGATTCGGATAAAAGCCAATCGTGTATGCCCACCGTCCATCATCAAAGACCCTTTTCATCGCCGGCCCAATATCATTGTTCCCGTAAAATGCCTGCCCGCCGGTAGACTCCGCAATCATTCGCTCCCCATCCCGGCTAACCTGCCTATCGAACATCGCCGAAGAAGCCATGGGCGCTTTATTAATGCAGTCCGCGCATTGCAGCGTCGAAGGATTTCCTCGTTCGCTCGGATCCATCGTCGGGGTCGGCGCGACACCAGAACTATCTAACGGATAGACCGCCAAATTCGCCCGGTTCAACGCCCGCGCCGTGGCACTTGCCTGCTCCGGTGTTGCGGTTACCCGCGCCGGGTCACCCACCCCATTCGCAAAAATCGCCAACGGAAACGACCCGGCAATCCACACCAGGTTCTTCCGTCCCGGAACCGCCGCCACATGATTCGCGATCATCTGCAACGCTTCCGATGTTGTCCGGTACCGATCCAGATCGCTCTCATCCGCTACGTGTTGGTTCTCTTTATTCAGCGCGGCCTCAAACTGTTGCCACCCAGGAGCCCCATCCAAAGCCGACACGTGAACGCTTTCCGGATTCGAAGCGTCGTAAGCCGCCGCCGTCCGCAGATTCAGCTTGTTCACCGCTTCGACCAGCGCCGAAGCATCTTGCGTGAACTCGTGAAGCAGTAGCAGTTGAGTGGTCAGCCCATAAATCGCCACATGATCCTGCGGCTTCAAACTTTTCAAAAAGCCGATCACCTGCCGCCGCACCTGACTCTGGTCCTGAAACGCCGTATTCAACAAATCAAACAACACCACCGTAACCGCCGCCTGATCCTGCCCCTTCAAATCCAGCCGATTCGTAAACACATTCGGCGGCAACATCGGAGGAGTCTGCGCCGGCGCCACCACTCCCGCATTAAAAAACGCAATCTCCTGCGCCTTCCCCTCATCCAAAATCGCAAAATCTTCCTTCTTCAATCCGGTAATCGGCTCGCCCTTCTTATCCATCACCACCACACTCACCTGCACGAGTCGCGTCGTCGTCCGAATCGTTACCGTGTCCTGGTTGCCGCCGGCCGCATCAGCTTGCGAAGGCGTCTGAGCGTTCGCTGACAGGCCCAGCAAGAGGACCGAGCTTAGTGCGAAGTAAAACGGTGCACGACCTTTATGCATAATCCCTCGCAAAGACTGCTGAACCCCAGATAACTCGTTACCCGCCAGATTTCTTTATAATCCGCTAACTAAGATAACGGCATATCCTTCGTACCAATTCGCCCCGTCGCCACATCACGCAACACCAATCGAACTCTCGATGACTTCTTAGCCAAAGCCGCCGGCATCGAAAACTCTACCGCCTGATTCCGCAACTCCTCCAACTTTTCGGGGGTTTGCACCACCTCAAATTCCTTCACATTCAAACCCGTCGGCCGCCGCGAGCGGCTCCGGCAACCGTACTGTCAGTATCTTCATTGAATGCCGAAATTTATTGCATTACACGAATGGCAGTCATGTAATACGGCCCTTCAGGGTCCGCTTGGGAGATTTTGTTTCACCAGCTCCAGATTGTCGCGGGCCAACCCAAGATTCGGATTGATAGCCAACGCTTTCTCCAGATGTTCTCGCGCCTCTTTCCACTTCTCCATCGCAGCAAACGCCGCACCAAGATTGGCTTCAGCATTTGCGTCCTCGCGGTTGAGCCGAACCGCAGCACCGAATTGCTCTACCGCCCCGGCAAAATTCTCCTGCATCGCCAACGCCGTCCCCAAATTGTAGTGCGCATCAAAATAATCAGGACGTGACCGCAGCGCAGTCTGCAGGTGCGCCACCGCGACATCGAGCTTGCCGCCAGCTAGGCTGGCAGCGCCTACCGCATTGTTGGCGAACGCATCTTCCGGCCGAATACGCAGCGCATATTCATATTCTTTTTGCGCTTCAGAAACCAATCCCCGCGCTTGCAACATCGCGCCTAAATTGTAGTGCGCCTCAAAATCCCCCGGATTCTTCTCCACGTTGTGCCGCGCCAGCGCCTCCTGCAAAACTCGCCGCGGATCAATCTTCTGGTCACCGCTCGCGTGCGGCAGAACCTGCAGCCACAAGTGCGCCATCTCATCCGTTGAACTATTCCCACCCACCACCCGCTTCGGCGGATGACTCGGATTCCTTACATTCGCATCCGAGTTGTCATACACATACTCCATCGAAACCACCGTGCCCGCCGGCAACTCCACCGGCGTCTCGTAATGAAAAACGCCCTGCCAATTCAAATCCCACGAAGGAATGTGAATCAAACTCTTCTTCGTCCCATCCGGAAACGTCGCAAACGCCTGCATATCCCTTCCCAGATAATGCGCATGCGGGTAAATCGCCAGCAGCGACACATCCTCCGGCAAAGTGAATTGATCGCTCACCACAAAATGTTTTTCACCCGCGGGAATATCCAGCTTCCGGTCGTTCTCCAGCTGCAGCAGCATCGGAAACTGCGTTGCCGGCCGATCTGTGAAATACAGCCCCAGGCTTGGCTGAATCCACTCCTCCTTCCCCGACGGTTGCAAATGAATATTCAGTACCAGGTCCGTCCCACGATCCAACCTCAGCGCCATATCCGCAGGCTCGGCATACGGCGTGCTTCCCGGCTTCCAAAAAAGAAAATGGCTGTCCGGATCAAACGCCTCAGATTCAATCTTTATTTCCATCCCGCCAAAACCAGCTCCGGGCGCAGTCTCCTGCGTTCGCGCCGATTCCATCCGATCCACCAACACATTGGCGTGATGCACGACGCGTTTGTCCCCGGGACGAACTTCAATCCCACGCAACCACCGCGTCTCAGTCACGGGTGTCCGAAAAATAAAATTCCAATATTGGTCCGTCCCGCTAGCCGGCAACAGGTAAGGCTTCTCCGCCTTCACAACCAAATCCGGCGTCCCCATCTGCCACCCTTCCGCAAATTTCGGCACCGCAGGCAAGTCGCCAGGCGCGCCTTCAACCCCACCTTGTTCAACCCACTTCAAGATCGTCGCGAGCTGCGCATCCGACAGCCGCAGCTCATCCACAAATTTAAAATCCCCCGAAGCCGGCAGCCACGGCGGCATGAACCGCGCTTGCGTCACCGCCGCAATCTGCTGCGCATGCGACTTCGCATCCTTGTACGTCAGCAACGGAAATGGCCCAGACTCACCAGGCCGATGACACGCCGCACAGTAGTGAAAAAGAATCGGAGCGATGTCGCGATTAAACGTGACTTGAGGAATGGACGTCGCCTTATCTTGTGTACTCTGTTGCGCGGCGGCGTGAGTCGATCCAAAGACACCGGCAAAGATCAGCGCCCAGCCAGCTAAAATCCCCACAGAAAAGCCGGCTGCCTTCAGTTTCATTGCATGTCCGAAATGTAGCATCCCACCGCGTCAGCACTCGAAACCGCGGGGCGCGCTCCCTTGCGCGCCGCTTCCAGTGCGTCAGCCAGCTCATGAGTCGTCGCCGAATGCCGCGCTTGCCCCAAGTGCTCATAAAGGTTATCGATGCGCCCGTGATAAACGAGCACGCCCCGCGCATCAAACACCGCCGCTTCCGGCGTCACCCTCGCCCCAACACTTTTCGCTAATGAATGCTCAACATCCCGCAAAGCAGGCAACTCGTAGTGGTACTCGCGCAAATAGTCGCGAATTTTCTCAGGCGTTTCATTTTTGTCCGGGAACACCAGCCGGAATCGCACGCTCGAACCGTAGGTCTTCTGCATTTCCTGCAGCAGCGGCGCGTACCGATTCGCGATCGGGCAATCCGTGCGCACAAATACCAAAACCTGAATCGTGCCGCGTCCTTGCGCAATCAACTCGCTACCTGATCCCCGTACCTCATCCACACTCTGCGCGCGTGTTTGAACGCAGAAACACGTGACCAGCAGGCAGGCGGCAACGACCCGCAAAGCCAACCCCAATGAATCAACAGACTGTTTCGCACGGTATCTCAAGGCGTTTGATCGCAAAAACCCAAGAAAATCTTACACCTGGGCTCGGCTCATAGCCAACGCTGAGACACAACGAACTGTATCTCTGAGCGTACAAAATCCATTCGTGCACAAAAAATCCGGCACCGCCAGTACGGTGCCGGACTCGGAGTACACCACTGTGAATGAAACTAATATCGCCCGCGGTGCGAGGGACCACACGCCTCAGGGCTTAAACACTTCGGCTTCAAATCCTACCGAGCAGGAGTAAAACCACTAGCACCACTACCACCAGCCCTAGCCCCCCGCTCGGGTAGTATCCCCATCCTCTGCTGTAAGGCCATGCGGGGAACGAGCCGAGTGAAAGCACTAGCAGAACTACCAAAAGGATAATCAGCATGTTGTCCTCCGCCGCAGATTGAAACTCTTCTGTGCACAACGAACAATCGGTGGAACTGTGTAGTTGCGCATCGAAAAAAGGGTGTACCAAACGGTGTGCCCACGAAGGCAATTCTAGGTGCAACTCACAAAAACACCACTGAATACAGGTTAAACCGTATGTATTTTCATAAGGATGCAGACAATCATGTTCCAGTTTTAAAAGTGCCGTGTCCCCCGCGCAGCAGGTGCTGCGCTTTTTTCTGAATCGCTTTTCTAGTCAAGAACTCGGGCCACCCGCCTGACAGGGAGAAGATAATTTGCGCATCGTTGTCGCAGATGACCACGACATCATTCGCCGCGGCCTGAAAGAGCTGCTGGCATCCAGGCAGGGGTGGGAAGTTGTCGCCGAAGCCAAGACCGGCCGCGAAGCAGTTTCTCTGGCAGAACAACTGAAGCCCGAAGTCCTCGTCATGGACATAAGCATGCCCGACCTCAACGGCCTCGAAGCCGCCCGAAAAATTCGCAAAAGCGTTCCCAAGACTGAAATCCTCATCCTCACCCTACATTTCTCGGATCAACTCGTCCGCGAAATCGTCGAAGCCGGCGTCCGCGCCTACATCATGAAGTCCGACGCCGACCGTGACCTGGTCGCCGCCGTTGAAGCGCTTTCCAATCACCGCCCCTTCTTCACTGCCCGTGCCGCGGAAATGTTACTCGACGGCTTCTGCCGCCCGCACGCCCCGGCCTCCGATCCCGACACCCTGGTCCGCAACCGCCTAACCTCCCGCGAACGCGAAATTGTTCAGCTCCTCGCGGAAGGGAAGAGCAGCAAGGAAGTCGCCGTTTCCCTGGGCATCAGCGTAAAAACCGCCGAAACCCATCGCGCCAACATCATGCGCAAGTTAGAACTTCATTCGGTCAGTGAATTGGTTCGTTACGCGGTTCGTAACCAGATTATCGAAGCATGAAAGCTTAAATGCCACGCGTCCTCATCGTCGACGATCACGCCGTTATCCGCCGCGGCGTCCAGGGCATCCTCAGCAACTACCCTGAATGGGAGCTCTGCGGAGAAGCCGCCAACGGACAGGACGCCGTCCGCCTCACCGGCGAATTGCGTCCCGAAATCGTCATCATGGACATCTCCATGCCGGGCCTCAACGGCCTCGAAGCGACGCGCATCATCCACGAAGTCCTGCCCGAAATTAAAGTTTTGCTGTTGACTCTGCACTCCTCCTCGGAATTTGTGAAAACGGCTTTCCGCGCCGGCGCACGCGGTTACGTCCTGAAGTCCGACGCCCAAAAAGAACTCGTTCGCGCTCTCGATGTGGTCCTCGGCGAAGGAACTTATGTCAGCCCTGCCATCGACCCCGAAACGGCCAAAGAAGTTGTCTCTCAAACCAACTAGCGCTGTGGAATTTGCTTCTAGCAACCGCCGAACCGGCGTGACTTTTTCCAACGCACCGTACAAAATGTGCGCGAACACTTTCGATCCACCGATCATCAATCCACTGAGGAGAAGAAATGCCAACCAATAAACCCGATAAATCCACTCCATGCACTCGTGAACAACTCATCGACAACTTGAACGGAGACCTGGCCCGCGAGTATCAAGCCATCATCGCTTATACCGTATATTCACAGGTTTTGAAGGGCGCCGAATACATGAGCATCGCCGACGAACTTGAAAAGCACGCCCACGAAGAACTGGAACACGCCATCGCCATCGCTCGGCAGATCGATTATTTCGGCGGCACCCCCACCGTGAAGCCCGAGCCGGTCGTTTCCAGCGATGACGCCAAGACCATGCTGAAAGCCGACCTGAATAACGAGAATATTACCGTCAAGAATTACCGCGAGCGCATTGACCAGTGCGAAGAGCTTCGTGAATTCGCTACCGCGGAAGTGATCCGCGAAATTCTCATCCAGGAACAAGACCACCAAATTGCGCTAGCCACTGCGCTGGGCATCGACGTCCCTCGGGTCTAGCCGATCGAAGATCCAAACCAGTAACTCAGGCCCACGAAGCATAAGCACGCGGCCAATCCCCGCGAGTCCTCGACCAACTCGCGGACATCCCCGTAGGAGCATTCGGATTCGTCGGCCCCGGCCCAGGAAACGGCGGATTCTCCGGATTTGGCGAAGGCAGCTCCGGCTCCGCAGGCTCCTTAGGTGGCAACTCCGGTTGTGGCGGCTGCGGCTCCGGCTCTTCAGGTCCGGGCCAATTCGGTTCAGCAGCAGAGAAATTCATCGACGCTCCTTAGCTTTCGTGCCTTAGCTTTCGTGCGCTGGAGCTTCTATCAATCGCGAACACGGAACAATCCATGTATCGCAGTATTTTTCGTTGCGACCACGACGGTTCAAAAAACTCGTCGAGCATCCATCCTTCATCTCTACAGCTTTTGCGGGATGCACCTTATCCGCTATTTCAGCTATTTTTCTCGTGACTTACTTTGGCGGCCATGTCCCTTCACCGGGAGTGACTGCACACGGCAGCCCTTGAGGGCCTTTGCAGTTTGACCTGCTTGGAAGCTGTCCTTGGCCGCCATTTTTTCCCCCTAACTTCGCAATTTCCCCGTAACAAACCATTCATACCCTAGACTCTTTCCTTCGCACTTGTACTAGCAAACACCGATTGAGCCTGAGCCTCCCTCGCGGCAAAGTAACGGCGAAAGTCGCAAGCTCTTCCGCGTGCTCTTTGAAACTCCGGCTTTGTGCGGATGCGGCTAACTGCTGGACTCGAGGAGAACAATGAACTCTATCAAAACAAGCGTAACGCTCGTGCCTGCGTTACTTATCTTTTTCGCGGCAGGCTGTGACAACACTCCGCCCAAATCACCGGACGTTCAGGACAGCATCAAGAAGTCGCTCGATCAAGCCGGCTACAAGGACGTCAGCGTCAGTCAGGACCGTGACAAGGGCGTTGTCACCCTCACCGGCACCGTCGCCTCCGACGGCGATAAATCTCAAGCCGAGTCGCTCGCAAAATCCATGGCCGTCGGCCAGGTCGTTGCCGACCAGATCGGTGTCCGTCCCCCTGGAGATGAAAGCACCGCCAAGACCGTTGACTCCGACCTCGACAAAGCCATCGAAAAAAATCTCGACGCTGCTCTCGCAAAACGCAAGCTGGATAGCGGCGTCCACTACGATGTGAAAAATGGTGTCGTCACGTTGAAGGGCGACGTGGCGTCAGCTGGCAGGCGTTCGGCTATCGAGCAACTCGCCAAAGGAGTGCCAAACGTTAAGCAAGTCGTCAACGAGATGGAGTTGAAGGGCCAAAAGGCCACCTCTCCAAACTAACCCGTAGCGTAATTTGGCGGTGGGAGGCTTGCACCTATAGCAGGCTTCCTTTCCGCTTTGGTTGGGATTCGAACCAGAAGTGCATCTCGAGATTTGCGAGGCTTTTCGGATAATATTCTCTCTCGCTCGTGCTTTCTGACAATTTCGCAGCTTTGGCCCGTCCACCTCATCGCCCGGAGAGCAATGGTAGAGCCGATCTCAGCACCAGGTGTCGTCGATACTCGCCGGCCCATCAGCCCGTTAGTCTCATTAATATTGGGTTTGCTGGTCGTCTTGGGCACCGCCGGTTTCGCCTATCAAACTGAACTCGGCGTCGACAGCAACCGTCAGTGGGTCTCTCACACCTACGACGTTCGCAGCGAGCTCCAGGCCCTCCAAACTCGGCTCGCCGAAACGCGCGCCTCCGCCATCGCTTTTGCCGTCACCCAAGACGAAACCCAACGCCGCGAATTTCGCGCTGACTCCGAAGGCGTGCCCACCCTTCTCGAAAATCTTCGCGCCCTCACCGCCGATAATCCTCGCCAACAGCAGCGCATCGCGGAATTGGCCGGTGTCACCACCAAATACCTCGCGGACCTCAGCGCCTCTGTCGACGCCGCGGTCAACACCACCGATCAGCCCGCCGTCGCCGCTGCGGACTCCTCCGCAGCCGTTCGCGCCCTCGACGTCCAGGAATCGCACCTGGACGTGCTTCTGCGCAGCATGTCCGACGAAGAACAGACCCTCTTGAACAGCCGCTTGGCCGCTTGGAACCGCTATTTCAAGCGCAATGCCTTTATCCTCGCTCTGGTTTTTCTCGTGGCCCTGATGTTCCTTTCCTACAACTACCGCCTACTGACCCGCGAAGTAATCCGCACCCGCGAATTGGAGCAAATGCAGCGCGAAAGCGTCCGTTCTTCCCGCGCGCTCAGCACTCGCGTCATCGAACTGCAGGACGCCGAACGCCGCAAAGTCGCCCGCGAACTTCACGACAGCGTCGGCCAGTACCTGGTCGGTCTCAAGATCAATATCGAAGCGCTCTTGGCTTCCAATCCCGACCTCAGCCCCGCGCACGTCAAACTTGCCTCCGACACCGTCAACCTCACCGACCGCGCCATCAACGAAGTGCGCACCATCTCGCATCTTCTTCATCCCCCACTGCTCGACGAAGTGGGCCTCGAGTCCGCTGCCAAGTGGTACATCGAAGGCTTTGCCCGGCGCTCCGGCATCTCGGTAACGTCACGACTCGCACGCCTCGACCCTCGTCTCTCTCGCGACTCCGAGCTCGTGTTCTTCCGCGTGCTCCAGGAATCCCTGACCAACGTGCACCGCCACGCCAACGCCAGGTCCATCTCAATCGATCTGTCGCGCGAGGGCCAACGCGCGGTCCTGTACATCCGCGACGACGGAAAAGGAATCTCCCCGGAAATCTTGGATCGTTTTCGTTCCGGGCTCGTATCCGGAGTTGGATTGGCCGGTATGAAACAGAGGCTCGCCGAGTTGGGCGGCAATCTGGATGTTGAAGCTGGCAAAACGGGAACAGTGTTATGTGCCACGGTTCCGATCGAAGACCGACCACTACAAAGCAAATCCTTGGAAGCGGATGCGGCTGTACAAGCAAAAGACAGCGCCGCCTAGCGCTGTCTTTGTTGTTCGTTAAAATGTGTTGAATCTAATCCGGCTTTACGTTTGCTGAAGCCTCGAAAGGGTTCGTCAGACTCCCACCGCTGCCAGCGGTCTCGTCCGCGCCAACATCTCCAACTTTCGTCGTGATCGCGTCCGCGCCCGAAACACTCGCGACTTTACCGTTTCCACGGTAATCCCCATCGCCCGCGCCAATTCCCGGTTCGTCCAGCCTTCTGCTTTCTGCAATATAAAGGTATGCCGCAGCGAAGGATTCAACGACTGCAACGCCTTGTCCGCCAACTCCCGATTAATAAATTCCCGTTCATGATTCTGCCGGTGATCTTCAATCTCCGGATAGTTGGCAAAAGCCCCGGAGTCGCTGTTGTTCTCCGTCGTATTCACAAACCGTTCCGGTTTGTGCCGCCGCAACTTCATCAGCGCCTCATTAATCGTAATGCGAAACAGCCAAGTCGAAAATTGTGACTGCCCCTCAAACCGGTTCAGGTTGTAATAGGCCTTCACCAGCACATTCTGCACATTATCTTCTGCGTCTTCGCGATTCTTCAGCATTCGCAGCGACACACCATAAATTTTCCCAGAATGCTTCTGCACTAGTTCCGTGAAAGCCTCATGATTTCCGCGTCGCGCCTTGGCGATCAATTTTTCTTCCGAGAGAGCCACTTCGTTTTTCATCTGAGATTCCTCTCAATGTAGTTTGGCGACGCGTGCTCGCTGTTCGGATCTGCCGCGATTGCCAACGTTCCTTGGGCTTGCATCGAAAGTAGCGGCATATGCTCCGTTCAACAATACAGAGGACCGTGTACGAGCCTGATTCCCGCTTTGTACGCCCTAATAATTCGGAACGTTGGAACGGGTTTCTCGATCCATCCGATTTGTAAAATTTTTGCAACAGAGGAACTCTCCGAAGTCCCTCCTAAAAAAGCGAAAGGGCGAAGCCCGCGCTCCGCCCTTTTACCAATCACGTTTGTTTAAATATTACGGACGCAACGCCGGCGAAGCCTTCTGCAGCCGCGAAACCAGGTGCTTGCCTTCCGCGGGAGTCTCCAGCTTGCTCTCCTCTACGATGTCCGCAGCCTTCGTGCCTTTGCCGTACAGCCGTCCGTTGGCATCTTCGTCCGGACGCAGCGTCGTGCCTTCGAGCGAGATACCCGCAAACACGCCACGTGCACGCGAATAGCTCAACATTTCCGCGCGCATCGTCGCATCCGTTTCCGCCGAAGCGGAACGACCCTTCGGTCCCGCCGCGATGCTCGCATCGCCGCCCAGCTTAACCTTGCTGTGCAGCAAGCTGTTCATTCCGCGATCATTCATCACCAGAATCACGAAGTCTGTGGCTTCTCCGCCGATCTGGAAACCAAAACTCCCGCCTTCCAGCGCATACATCGCCGGCGCGCCCCACGGCCCGGCAAAGTTATGACCACGGCGGCAAACCATCACACCGCGCCCGTAGCTTCCGCCCACCACAAACGCTGCTTTCAACACTGACGGCAGCACCACCACGCAACGCGCCTTATCCAGCAAGTCCTGCGGAATATCGTCCGGCACGTCCAGAATTTCCTGCATCACTTTCCCGGCATTCGCCAGGCGGTCCCGGTCGGTCTCTTCTTTATCCGGCGTTGGTTTCGGCGCCGGTCCCGCGTACGACATCGTCGCGAACGCCAGCGCTGCTGCTAGAACCACACTCAACTTTTTCATTTCTCTTTTTCTCCTAGTTCACTTTTACAAAATCTTGCCTGCCGGAGGCAGGTTTACCCGACTGTCTACTTGCCACGCCCACTCGCCAACACCACCACCCCGCCAATCAGAAACACTGCTCCAATGATCGGTGGAATCGGCACGCCATGATGTTCGGTTTTTGTTGCTTGAATCGGCCCAATATCCACCACCTTTTTCTGGGTGGTGTACGTAAATCCTCCGTACGCCAACGCGAGCACCCCAATCACCACCAGCACCACACCCAGTAGCGAATTACCGTTCATCTCTCCTCCATCTAAAACCCAGGTAAGTCGTCTCGCGGGTTGCGACTATTTTGGGAATTTGCCGGCGCGCGTAGCGTGTACTACAAATCAGCTCAATCCTTAGCTCCACGCAGCCTCTTTACTTCTACGTGACAACCAACTAGGGCTCCATACGGTTAATCCCCTAGCGCGTTTCCCGCTATCTTGTACGTAATTTCCAGTACGTTTCCGCAGACCCCTAGGCCCAACCAAACACTGGGCCTTATCTTGGTCATTCTGCAAACTGGGAACGGCAAATTCTCTCTAGCGAACGTCATCTCGTACTAAACAACTCCCCAACGCAACCTAAGCCAATTCCCGTATTCTCCGCAGCCAACCAAAATGTTTTCCTGTTACTCGAGCACAGCAGTTGGCAATGCCACTCAGGACTTTTCGGAGGCATAAAATGAATTGGGATCAAATCGAAGGCAAGTGGAAGCAATACTCAGGACAAGCCAAAGCAAAATGGGGCAAGTTGACCGACAACGACTGGACCGTCGTAAACGGCAGAAAAGATCAATTAGTTGGCTTAATTCAAGAACGTTACGGAATCCAGCGTGAGGAAGCGGAACGCCAAGTCGACGCTTTCGGCAGCTCTTTCGCCGACGATAACGCCGCCACCCGCGACGAAAATAACCGCCGCGACAAATCCCGCTCTGCAGGCTCCCTGTAGCACACGACGTTTCACGCCCCTAATCGAAGAGCAGTCGAGGCTGGCCCGCCAAATCACCGGCGGGCCAGTTTTTTGCCTAAACTTGTTTTGACTTTGCTTTTGACTTCTTAAACCCATCGAAATCTCGGGTGCCCCATCCTTGCGATTTTTGCAAAGGTGGGGTGGCACACGCTTATCGCACCGGAGGTTTTGATTTCCCGACCGCGCCCCGTGCGAGCCCTACCCAAGTCTCCTTCTTCAATTTCCTCTGCTAAACTCTACCCAGCAGGCCTTCACCCATGAACATCCTCAACACCCTCGGCCTAATCCTCGGCACCGGCTACTCCTCCGGCCTAAATCTCTACGCCTCCATCCTCACCCTCGGCCTCCTCCAACGCTTCAACGTCATCCACCTCCCATCCGGTCTTCAAATCCTCTCCAATCCCACCATCCTCGGCATCGCCGCCATCCTCTACCTCATCGAATTCTTCGCCGACAAAATCCCCTACCTCGACTCCATCTGGGACTCCATCCACACTTTCATCCGCCCGCCTGCGGCCGCCCTCCTCGCCTACGCTTCCACGAGTGCAGTCGCCCCGGAATGGCGCTTGGGCGCAGCCCTCCTCGCAGGCAGCGTCGCGCTCGCCTCCCACGGCGCCAAAGCCTCCACGCGCGTGGCCGCCAACACCAGCCCCGAGCCCTTCAGCAATTGGTTCCTAAGTTTTGGTGAAGATATTCTTGCCGTCACGCTGACCTGGCTGGCCAGCGCTCATCCCATCGTCACAACCGTGGTCGTAACCACTCTTCTTCTACTTTCCGCGTTCCTGATCTTTCATCTCTATCGCTTCGCCCGCCGCGCGTTCCAACCCACCTCACCCGCCTAAGCACTCACTGCACGCGCGCTAACTATTTCACGTACTTTGCCAACCACCCCAAAAACGTCTCGTACCAAAACTTCGAATTATCCGGCTTCAACACCCAGTGCCCCTCATCCGGAAACACCACCAGCTTTGACGCCACATCCTGCCGCTGCAACGCCGTAAAAAATTCCAGCGACTGAGTATATGGCACTCGAAAATCCCGCTCCCCAGCAATCACCAGCGTCGGCGTCTTATACTTCCCCAACTCCCCCGCATAGGTCGACGGCGACCATTTCTTGTACCCCTCCGGATTTCCCCATGGTGTCCCCTTGAAATCATGCTCGTTAAACCACAACTCTTCCGTCGCCGATGCCGAACTCAAATCGTAAACACCCGCATGGCTGATAATCGCTTTGAACCGATCCGTGTGCGTCGCAATCCAATCCGCCATATATCCGCCGTAAGATCCGCCCGCCGCCGCCATCCGCGCCCCATCCACAAACTTGTAATTTGCCAGGGTATAATCCACGCCCTTCATCACATCGGTATACGCCGCCCCGCCCCAGTCCCCCGCAATCTCATCCGTAAATCTCTGCCCAAATCCGGTGGACCCGTGCCGGTTGATCATCAACGTCACGTAACCCGCCGACGAAAACACCTGCGCATTCCACCGGTAACCCCACGCATTCGACCACATCGTCTCCGGCCCGCCATGCAGCAGCACCAGCAGCGGATACTTCTTCGCCGCGTCAAACTTCGGCGGCCGAATCAGCATCGCCTCAATCTTCGTATTCAGCGCCCCTTCAAACCAAAACGTCTCCGCCGGATTCAATTCCAGCCCCGCCAGCAGCGCATCATTGTGATGCGTAATCTGCTTGGCCCCCGATCCATCCCCGCTCGCCACAAAAACTTCCGCCGGCATACTCAAACTGGTCCGTTCGAAAGCCATCATCTTTCCATCCGCGCTAAACGAAATCCCCGTATTAAAGCCCTCCGCCACAATCTTCTTCGGCTCCGCACCACCGCCCGCCGCAACGGAATAAACCGGCATCAACGACTCATTCTCCGCAGTAAAGAAAATATTCTTGCTATCCGCCGACCAAGCCAACTCCTGCGCATTGCGATCAAACTTCTCCGTCAAACTTTCACTCTTCCCATTCCCCCGGTCGTACCGCATTACCTGCCAGCGATCCGCCTCATACGCCGCCGTCATCTGCGCGTGATACGCGATATATTTCCCATCCGGTGAATACACCGGATTCCCATCGAACCCCGGATTCGTCGTAATTTTCTTCGCCTCGCCGCCACTCACCGGCACGAGATACAACTCCCCATTCGTGCTCACCGCTTCCACCTTGTCCGGCACCGCCGTGTAGCAAATCTCTTTTCCGTCCGGTGAAAAGTTAATATCCTCCGGCCCGCCGCGCTCATCCGGGGGCACATCGTAATCCGCCCCGGCAGTCAGATCCCGCGGAGTTCCGCTCCCATCCGCCGCCGTCACAAACAAATGGCTGCGCTTCCCCTCTGACCAGTGCGTCCAATGCCGGTAAAGCAAATGCTCCGACACATGCGCCTTCACCTTGTTCTTGTCCACTTCCGCGTCGCGCGCGCTGTTGCACGCATCATCCTTGCAGTCCACAAACACCGAAGACGTAAACGCAATCGTCTTCCCATTCGGCGACCACTTCACCAGGTCCGCCCCGCTCGAAAGGTGCGTCACCGCATGCGCCTCGCCCCCCGCCATCGACAGCACATAAACCTGCGCGCCTTTATCCCGCGAAGAAATAAACGCCAGCGTCTGTGCGTCCGGCGACCACGCCGGCCCGCCATCATGCCCACTCTGCGTTAACTGCACCGCTGCTCCACCCGCCGTCGGCACAATCCAGATGTTGCTCACGTTGCGATTTGCATCCATATCCGGCGTCGACACCACATACGCCACCCATTTGCCATCCGGCGAAATCGCCGGCGTCGCCACCCGGTGCATACTCAACAAATCCTCAACCGTAATCGCCCGCTTCCCACCCGCATCCTGCGCCAACGCCACGCCGCACGCAGCCCCCAGCGCCGCCACACAAAACACCCCGCGTAAAATCCTTGCCTTCATCTCGATCTCCTCACGCTACGAATCAAAGTCTTCTAGGCAGAACGACGAATATTGTCACGATTCCCAAACGAATCCAATCTTTAGGAGGCGGGGACTTCAGTCCCCGCGTTGCGAGACGAACAACAAGGGGCTCTAGCCCCTAAAGTTAGCCCAGCCTCCGCGCTCTTACTGATCAAACTGCTACCCGCCCATCACGCCCACGAACTACCACCCAATTCAACGTCGCAATCGCAATCGTAATCAACACTGCCGACAAACTACTCCTCGGCGTCTGCACAAACAGCACCGCACAAAACACCAAGGTCAGCCCCGCAATCACCCATCCACCACGCAACCGAAACGCCTCCGCCCCCGGCTGCTTCCTCCGCAACACCAACATCGCCACCGCCACCGACGAATACGTCAATAGACGCGACACCGCCGACAACGTTATGTTCCACCGAAACGACCCCGCCAGCGTCAACGTCAGCAGCAACCCCGCATAAACCAAAATCGAAACATACGGCGTCCGAAATCGTGGATGCACGGCCGCAAAAAACCGTGGAAAATCTCCCCGCTCCGCCAACGCAAACGTCAGCCTCGGCGTATGCAGCATATTCGCGCCCAGGTACCCGTAAATCGAAATCAACGCCCCCGCCGCGATCGCCGCCGCCGCACCATTCCCAAAAATGTGTCGCGCCGCATCCGCCAGCGGCCGATCCGTCGCCCCGGGATTCACCAACGTCCCGCTCACCACCACTTGCACCAACGTATAAATCACCGCAATCAGCGCCAACCCATAAAACAGCGCCGCCGGCGCATCCCTCCGCGGATCGCGCGTCTCCCCAGTCGCAAAAAACACCGCCTCAAATCCCCCGTACGCATAAACCAACACCAACACCGTCGGCAGCCAATCCTTAATCGTAAGCTGCGCGGCAGGCGCAGCAACACTCACCGCACCATGCATCCAAATCCACCCAACCCCCGCCCCAATAAAAATCAGCAGCAAAATTATTTTGACGCTGGTAAACACATCGCTCACCCGCGTCGCCGACTTCACCCCGCGATAATTAATCACCGCCAAAATTCCAATCACCGCGGTCAAAATCACCGCACGCCAAATCGGCTGCGTCGCCCGCGGCGTAAACTCCGCCAGGTAGGTCGTCACCAGATTCGCCGTCCCCGAAGCCGCCGTCAGCCGCGCCAGCCAGGTCATCCACGCAATCTGAATCCCCCAAAATCTCCCCAGCGCCACACGCGCATACAAATAAGGCCCACCCGTCTCATGAAACTGAGACGCTACCTCACTCAAACTCGCCGCAATCAATCCCACTCCCACAGCCGCCACCAAATACGCCACCGGAGCATATCGCCCCAACCGCCCCGCCACCACACTCGGCAACCCAAAAACCCCGCCCCCAATCACCGAATTCACAATCAACGCCGTCAAACTCCACCGCCCAATCGACCGCACCAACCCACTGGAGCTCGTCGGCGTCTGCAATTTATCGTCTCGAGAAATATTCTCTGAGGTCACGAAGTTTCGCTTTTGGTTTCGCTGAATACCATACTCCAAACCCCAGGTGGCCTACCCTTGCGATTTGTGCACGGGTGGGACGGGCACAATGTCCAACCCCGCGTCAGGTTTTGACTTCTTCGATCTCACCAAGCAGCGCGAACTACACGTAGGGACAAAAAACCGCGTCAGCGTAGCACGATTTCTCCACAAGCCACCCACGTGCCGGCAACAATCTGAAAATCATCCACTCTGCTACAATCCGTTTCAAACTCCATATCGATGCCCAACGAACGCAGCGTCTTCCCCCGCAATTTCTCCAAAAATTACCCCACCGCCATGCGCGCCGAGGGCTGCTGGATCTTCTCCTCCGACAACCGCAAATACCTCGACGCCTCCGGACAAGCCGCCGTCATCAGCATTGGCCACGGCGTCCCCGAAATCGGCCAAGCCATGGCCGCGCAGTCCTCGCAACTCGCCTTCGCCCACACTTCGCAATTCCAATCCGAACCCGCCGCGAAACTCGCCGCCCGCCTCCTCCAACTCGCTCCACCAAATTTCCAAAACGGCAGCGCCGTCTACTTCACCTCCGGCGGCTCCGAAGCCACCGAAACCGCCATCAAGCTCGCCCGCCAATTCCATCTCGAATCCGGCCAGCCACAACGTTTCGGCATCGTCTCGCGCCGCCAGAGCTATCACGGAAGCACCCTCGGCGCGATGAGTGTCAGCGGCAACGTCGCCCGCCGCACCGCCTACCAACCGTTACTCCCCGAATGGGGCCACATCGCCCCATGCTTTCCATACCACGCGCCACAAAATTTATCGGAAGAAGAGTACGGACTACAGTGCGCCAACGATCTGCAGAATTTTCTCGAGAGTCCGTCCGGCGCAAACGCCTCTGCGTTTATTTTCGAGCCAGTGGTAGGAGCCACCCTCGGCGCAGCAGTCCCCAGCAAAAACTACCCCGCGCGCATCGCAGAAATCTGCCGCGACAAAAAAGATCCTGCTCATCGCCGACGAAATCATGACCGGCATGGGCCGCACCGGAAAACCCTTCGCAGTCGATCACTGGAACATCGAACCAGATTTAATTTTGGTAGGAAAGGGAATCGCCAGCGGTTACGCGCCTTTGGGCGCTGTTCTCGTCTCACAAAATGTAGTCAACGCATTCAAATCCGGTTCCGGTGTTTTCCAACACGGCTTCACCTACCAGGCCCACCCCGTCGCCACCGCCGCAGGCAACGCCGTCCTCGACTACCTCCAATCCCACAACCTCTTCGAACGCGTCACCCCAACCGCCGACCAACTTCGCAAAAATCTCGCCCCACTCCTCGACCATCCCCACGTCGGCGACATCCGCGGCCTCGGCCTCCTCCTCGGCATCGAATTCGTCGCCAACAAAAATTCCCGCGAACCTTTCCCCGCCTCCGCCAACATCGCCGAACGCATCCGCCAAGCCGCCATGGAAGAAGGCGTTCTCACCTACCCCACTCAAGGCTGCGTCGACGGCACAAACGGCGACCACCTTCTGCTCGCCCCACCATTCATCCTCAACGCACAAGAATCCGCCCAAATCGCCCAAGCCATTCACACCGCCCTCACAAAAGTCTTCCCCGCCTGATCACCCTTCCGCACCACACAAAAACTTAGGTACGTTTGTTGCGAAACAATCTTCTCTTTCCCCTCGTATTGCCATATGTTCGAATCCGTAGTCCACGCAACACTTGGAGCTGAATCCCATCATGCGCAATCTTCTAAAATCCCTGGGGTTTTCCCTGCTCGCCGCATCACTCCTCACCTCCACCACGCGCCCGCAGGACAATCCACAAAAAACAAACGTTTCAAAACCCCGCGCCCGCGACCTCGGCGTCCCCTTCGACGGCACTCCCGGCCCGCTCAACGCCATAACCGACGTCGCCGGCGTCAAAGTCGGCCACACCACTCTCATCTCCGGCGAAGGAAAACTTCAGGTCGGCAAAGGTCCCGTCCGCACCGGTGTCACCGCCGTTTTACCGCGCGGTTCCGAATCCATGAGCAATCCCGTTTTCGCCGCCTGGTTCACCGAAAACGGCAACGGCGAAATGACCGGCACCACCTGGGTCGAAGAGTCCGGCTTCCTCGAAGGCCCCGTGATGATCACCAACACCCACAGCGTCGGCCTCGTCCGCGATTCCGTGATCCAATGGCGCGTCGATCACGGCAAGCCCGATCCCGAAGGCTACTGGTGGTCGCTCCCGGTCGTCGCCGAAACCTGGGATGGCTGGCTCAACGACGTCAACGGCTTCCACGTAAAGCCGCCCGACGTTTTTCACGCCATCGACTCCGCCACATCCGGTCCAGTCCCCGAAGGCAGCGTCGGCGGCGGCACCGGCATGGTCTGCAACGAATTCAAAGGCGGCATCGGGACCGCCTCTCGCAAACTCGACGCAAAATTCGGCGGTTACACCGTCGGCGTCCTCGTCCAATGCAACTACGGCCGCCGCCCCGACCTGCGCATCGCCGGCGTTCCTGTCGGCCGCGAAATTTCTGAAGACCGCGCCTATGCTTCCGCCTCATTCCACGACGAAGATCGCGGCTCCATCATCATCGTCGTCGCCACCGACGCCCCGCTTCTCCCCACCCAACTCAAACGCATCACCCATCGCGCCACCCTCGGCCTCGGCCGCGACGGCAGCATCTCCGGCAACGGTAGCGGCGACATCTTTATAGCCTTCTCCACCGCCAATCCCGGCGCTGGCTTCGCCGAAAAAGTCGTCGACCTGAAAATGCTTCCCAACGAAAAAATCGAACCACTCTTCTCCGCCACCGTCCAAGCCACCGAAGAGGCCATCATCAACGCCATGGTCGCCGCCGACACCATGACCGGCATCGACAATCACAAAGTGATCGCCCTCCCGCACGACAAGCTGCGCGAAGTCCTAAAAAAATACAATCGCCTAGTGGAATAAATTCGAAGAGGAAACAAAACGTCGTTGAATTTGAAGTTTGAAGCCGCCCCACGCCCCGGGTGGCCTACCCTTGCGGTTTCTGCAAGGGTGGGAAGCGTGGCGTAATCCGCGCTTCCGATTTTTCAGCTCTTAGAACTAAGTAGAACGTCAGCGTTCTCTATCTGACGCCGTGAAAAGTGAATTCCCTTCAATCAAACGATCTTTCAAACAACCGGCACAGCCATCTTCCGCGGCGGATTAAAAAACGGCATCGCCACAATTTTCGCCGCCACCGTATGCCGCACCGCCTCCACCGTCATCTCAATATTCAACGTCGTCCCCACCGCCGAACTCTGCCGCTCCACACAAGCCAGCGCAATCATCTTCTTCAACGTCGGCGACCACGTCGTCGACGTCGCCTTCCCAATCACCCGCCCGCCGCGGTACACCGGCACTGCCACCCGTGACGCCATACTCGGCACCTGCGGCGCCATCCCCACTCGGTCGTAGAGCGCTTCCACTTCATTCCAATCAATCTCCAATCCCACCAGCGCGCGCTCCGCACCCTTCTTCGCCTCACGCACCAACGCATCCCGCCCCACAAAATTCTCTTTCTTCAAATCCACCAGCTTCCCTAACCCAATCTCCGCCGGCGAAAATTTCTGCGCATCAATCAGCGCCTTCTTGCTCGACGTATAATCCACTTCAATCAAAATCAGCCCCGCCTCAATCCGCGCCACATCCAGTGCAACCATCCCCGCCGGGTGCATATCAAACGTCCGCCCCTTCGCATCCAGCGCATCCCACACCGTCACCGCATCGCGCCACGGCATCCAAATTTCGAATCCCAGATCGCCCGTATACCCGGTTCGCGATACATCCACCGGCACGCCGCCAATCTTCCCGTGCGTCACCCGAAAATATTTAAGATTTGAAACATTCGTTTCCGTCAGCACCGCATTCAGCAAGCGCCCCGAAGTCGGCCCTTGCAACGCCAACGCCGCAACCTGCTCCGTAATATCCTCAATCTTCACATCCAACCCAAACGCATTCTGCTGAAACCACCGCAAACTGGGATCCGCCGCCGTCCACCGATATTCATTTTCCCCCAGGCGCGTAATCGTCCCATCATCGATCACCTTGCCCTCGGGGTCGCACCAGCAGCAATAAATCACCTGATCCACTGCAACCTTATTAATGTCCCGCGTAATCACCCGGTTCACAAACTTCGTCGCATCCCGCCCGGTAACCCGATATTTAAACAACGGCGAAATATCAATCAACGCCGCCGAATTCCGAATCGCGTTGTATTCATGCTCATGATGCATTTCATAAACGGAAACCGTGTAATATCCCGACCACTCGCGGTAATTCAGACTCTCGCATCGCGCCAACGTTCTCTCATGAAACGCAGTTCCAACCGGCACAAGCCCTCACAGTTCGCGCAAATCACGCAGCACGAAGAAAAATCCAATTATAAGTGCACGAATTATAGGTGCGAATTCACCCAACCCGCAAGCTTACGACCGAACACAATAGAATCCTCAAACACTCCGTCTTGACCTTTATTTTTGTTTAAGGTTTAGACTCAACTTAACTCAGATCCCGGGTGGCCTACCCTTGCGGTTCTTGCAAGGGTGGGAGGCTATCACCGATCCCTCAAGCCGTTTCTGCATTTGACTTTTCTTTCGCCTCTAACTCCCAAGTGCGATCTTCCCGTCACAACGGCAACCGCCCCGCCAAATCTTCCTTCCAACTCTCCGGAAACGCTTCCACCTTCAGCGCCCTTCGCACAATCTCTTCATCCTTGTCCGCATACCTCATCGTCGTATACAACCGATTCACATCCGCCACCGACACCCGATTCTCATCCCGCTCAATCAATCGAATCTCATCCCCCGCCCCAACTTCCCCCTCACGCGTCACCATCAAATAAAACCCCGACCTCCGGCTCGCCAAAAACCTCTTCACCATCAAATCCGATTCAAACTTCAAACCCAACTTGTAACAAGGAAGCCGCGGTTGCGTCACCACCACCTCCGCCGACCCCACCGCAAACCGGTCCCCGAGAAAAACAGAATTCTCCAACATCCCCTCAGTCGTGAAATTCTCCCCAAAACTCCCCATCGGCAAGGGATACCCCGGCAACTCTTCCTTCCAATACGCGTAATGCTCCAGCGGATAGCAATACACCGCCTTGTACTCCCCACCATGCACCGTCAAATCCGCTTGTTCATTGCCATCAAGATCCAGCTTGCGCAGCGCTACACGCCCCACTGCCGGTTCCTTAAAAATTGAAGTGGACACAGTCCGTCCATGCCACTTCACCTCGCGCGGCACTCCCACACTCAAAGCGGCAATCTTCATCATAAAATCGTGCGCCAACCGATCTAAACGCCGCACCCTGCCTGCAGTATAACTCTCCCGCCTATATAGAGGATGCGCACGTGCCCTCAACGGCCAGCCTCTCCGCGCGCTGCTCCCGCCCACACTTGTGCGCCATAGCCGCTGCCAGTAGAATGCCTTCTGCTTTCGTCTTCCTATTTTCTTAACAGCGCGCTTTTCGCAGATCGCCCGTCCTCGATCCAGCGCACCAGTGTGATGGAGACTCTCGCAACATGACGCAGCAGCACTACGACGTGATCGTCATCGGTGGCGGTCACAACGGCCTCACCAACGCAGCCTATCTGGCCAAGGCCGGAAAAAAAGTCCTGGTCCTCGAACGCCGCCACGTCCTCGGCGGCGCCGCCGTCACCGAAGAAATCATCCCCGGCTTTCTCTTCTCCGAATGTTCCTACGTGGTCTCTCTCCTCCGCCCGGAAATCATCCGCGAGCTCGATCTCCCGCGCCACGGCCTCGAAATCCTACCGCTCGACGGCACCTTCTCCCCCATGCCCGACGGTAACCATCTCTGGCGCATGAACGATCACGCCAAATCCATCCGCGAAATCCGCCGCCACTCCCGCGTCGACGCCGAAGCCTACGACGAATTTTCCAAGATGATGACCCCGATGTGCCGCTTCGTGAAGCCCCTGCTCTCTATGGTCCCCCCGGATCCCACCACTCTCAATCCGCGCGATCTCAAGCAGCTCCATTTCATGATGCAGCGTTTTCGCGACCTCTCTTCCGACGAACGCTACACTTTGATCCAGCTCATGACCATGAGCGCCGCCGACTTCCTCGACCAGTGGTTCGAAACCGACGTCCTCAAAGCCACCATGTCCGCCTCAGGAATCATCGGCACCTTCCTCGGCATTCGCTCGCCCGGCACCGCATACGTCCTTCTCCATCACTACATGGGCGAAATCGACGGCGCGTTCCGTTCCTGGGGTTTCAGCCGCGGCGGCACCGGCGCAATTTCCAACGCCATCGGCGCAGCCGCTCGTGAAGCCGGAGTCGAAATCCGCACCAAAGCCCCAGTCGGGAAAATCGTCGTAAAAAACGGCCGCGCCGCCGGCGTCGTGTTGCAATCCGGCGAAGAAATCAGCGCCAACGTAGTTTCTTCCAGCGTCGACCCGCATCTCACTTTCGAAAAATTCCTGCAGCCCTCTGAACTCCCTGCGGATTTTCTCGAAGGCGTCCGCCGCTACAAATTCCGCGGCTCATCCGGCAAAGTAAACATCGCCCTCGACGCGCTCCCCGAATTCAAAGCCATCCCCGGCGACGGCGCCCACCTCCGTGGCGCCATCTCCATCTCGCCCAACATGGAATACATGGAGCGCGGATACGACGACGCCAAGTACGGCCACTACTCCCGCCGCCCCTACATCGACATGGTCATCCCCAGCCTCACCGATCCCAGCGTCGCCCCCGCCGGCAAACACGTGCTCTCTTGTTTCGTGCAATACGCCCCCTACAAACTCGCCGAAGGCACCTGGGACGATCAACGCGACGCCTTTGGCGACAACGTCATCGACACCATTTCCACCTACGCCCCCAACATCAAAGACATCATCGTCGGCCGCCAGGTTCTAACCCCACTCGATCTCGAACGCGAATTCGGTCTCACCCAGGGCAACATCTTCCAGGGCGAACTATCCCTCGAACAATTATTTTTCCTCCGTCCCGTCGCTGGCTGGGCCTACTACCGCACCCCCGTCGATAACCTTTATATGTGCGGCTCCGCCACTCATCCGGGCGGCGGCATCATGGGCGCCAACGGCCGCATCGCCAGCCAGGTCATTTTGAAAGAGTGGAAAAAATCCGCGACGCGCCCCTCGCCGAACGGCGCCTCCGCGTCCACCGCCCCAACCCCTAAATCGCGCGCCGCCGCCAAAGAGTCCAACTGACATGCCCATCGGCCAACGCGTAGTCTTCGTCGGCGGCGGTCACAACGCACTCATCGCCGCTTTCTATCTAGCCAAAGGCGGCTTCAAGCCCCTCGTCCTCGAACGCCGCGACACCGTCGGCGGCGCCGCCATCACCGACGAATTTCACCCCGGCTATCGCGTCTCCACTCTCGCCCACACCCTCGGCCCACTCCGCGCCGACGTCGCCCGCGACCTGCAAATCGAAAAGTACAATTGCGAAATCCTCCGCCCCGACCCGCGCGTCTTCGCTCCAGGGCTGAATGGCCAATCGCTACTGTTCTACGAAGATCATTCCAAAACCGCCGGCGGCATCGCCCGCCTCTCCGCCAAAGACGGCGCCAAATACACGGAATTCGCCGCCGCGCTCGCAAAAATCGCCGGCGTCTTCAATCAAATTTCTTCCATCACTCCGCCATCCATCGACAAGCCCTCCCCGGAAGATCTCTGGAACTTGCTCAAAACCGGACGCGGCGTCCGCGGCCTCGGCAAAACCGGAATCTTCGACCTACTCCGCTGGGGCCCCATGGCCGTCGCAGATTTCGTCGCCGAATTTTTCGAAAACGAACTTCTTCGCGCCACCATCGCCGCCCGTGGAATTTTCGGCACCGCTCTCGGCCCCTGGTCCGCGGGCTCAACTGCCGTTCTCCTCCTTCGCGCCGCCGCCGATGAACATCCCGTCGGCTCCGCAACCTTTTCCCGCGGCGGGCTCGGTACTTTTTCTCACGCCCTCGCCGAATCCGCCAAGCAAGCCGGCGTCGAAATCCGCACCCGTGCTGAAGTCCAGCACATCCGTGTAAAAAACGGCGCAGTCACCGGCATCGCTCTCGCCGACGGCGAAGAAATCGCCGTCGAAGCCGTAGTCTCCGGCCTCGACCCCAAGCGCACCCTCTTCCAACTGATGGATCCCTCGCAACTCGATCCCACCTTCGCCAACCGCATCCGCAACATCCGTATGAAGGGCAACGTCGCCAAAGTTAATTTCGCTCTCGGCGATCTGCCTTCATTCCCATCGCTCGCCGGCACCGTCGGACCCGACGGTTTCCGCCAAGCTCTCTCCGGCCGCATTCACATCGGCCCCGAAATCGACTACCTCGAACGCGCCTTCGACGCCTCCAAATACGGCGAATTTTCCGACGCGCCCTACCTCGATCTCACCATCCCCACACTCCGCGATCCGGGCCTTGCTCCCGTCGGCAAACACGTTATGAGCGCCTACGTCCAATTTGCCCCATTCAAATTGAAAGAAGGGAATTGGGATTCGCGCCGCCAGGACCTCGCCGACACCGTCATCAAAACCATCGGCAATTACTCGCCAAATTTCGCCAGCCTCATCGAGGGCACTCAAACCATCACCCCCGAAGACCTCGAAACCAAATACGGTTTCACCGGCGGCCACATCTTCCACGGCGAACTGGCCCTCGACCAACTCTTCACCATGCGCCCGGTCCTCGACTGGGCCCGCTACAAAACGCCCGTCCAGGGCCTCTTCCTCTGCGGTTCCGGCACCCACCCCGGCAACGGCCTCACTGGCTCTTCCGGCGCCAATGCTGCCCGCGAAATCATCCGCGAACTCCGCTAATTAATTACTCTTTAAACATCCATAACAACTCTGTACCCATACCCCCCACGCCCCTCCGTTGCGTCATATATCCATACCGCTGTAGTTTAGTCAGCCGCCCATGTCGAGTTCTCCAGTCAGAAGTCTGTCTCCTTCGAAATTGCCACCGTTGTGTGTCGATCTCGATGGCACCCTCGTCCGCTCCGACACTCTCCTCGAAGGAATTTTTTCCCTCCCGCTTTCTCCACGCCTCCCCTGGTGTTTCTCCGGACTCTTTTCCGGCCGCGCAACTTTCAAAAACCGCGTCGCCGCACTGACGAAACTGGATCCCGCCACCCTCCCCTACAACGAACAACTCCTCTTCTACCTCCACGAACAAAAATCCGCCGGCCGTCCTCTCTTCCTCGTCACCGCCGCCGACTCCACCATCGCCCACCGCATCGCCGACCACCTGGAAATTTTCAACGACGTCCTGGCCTCTGAACCCGGCCGCAACCTAAAAGGTCCCGCCAAAGCCAAGCGCTTACCGCGCGTTTCGGCGAGAAAGGTTTCTCCTACGTCGGAAACAGCTACGCCGACATCCCCGTCTGGCAAGCCTCAGCCTCCGCCATCGTGGTCAACGCCAGCCCGCAAGTTTCCGCCGCCGCCCACCGCGCCGCCAACATCGAATCCGAATTCGCCCCGCGCCCCTCGCGACTCAAATCTCTGCTGCGCGCCATGCGCCCGCATCAGTGGATCAAAAACATTCTGATCTTCGTCCCCATCATCACCGCTCACGCCATCCACGATCTGAGCGGCTGGATCCACGACGTCTTCGCCTTCCTCGCTTTTTGCGCCACCGCCTCCGGCATCTACATCCTCAACGACCTCTCCGACCTCAACGCCGACCGCCATCACCCGCGCAAATCCCACCGCCCACTCGCCAGCGGCGCCCTCCCACTTCACCTCGGAGCCATCGCCTCCATCCTTCTATTAACTGCCGGCGTAACCCTCGCAATTTTCGGTCACGTCTTCGCCATCATCCTGCTCTACGCCGCAATGTCCGTAGCCTACTCCGCAAAATTGAAAGAAATGCCTCTCGTCGACGTCTTCGTGCTCGCTGCTCTTTACTCCATCCGCCTCTTCGCTGGCGGCCAAGCCTCCGGCAACCCCGTCTCTTTCTGGCTCCTCACTTTTTCAAATTTCCTGTTCCTCAGCCTCGCGCTCGTCAAACGCGTCAACGAAATAAAAAACATCCCCGCAGGCGAAGCCGTCATCGCCCGCCGCGGCTACCGCCCCGCCGATCTCTCCCTCTTGCAAATGTTCGGTTGCGGCTCGGCCCTCGCCGCCAGCATGGTCCTCGCACTCTACGTCCAATCCGAAGCCACCGCTGAACGCTACAACTCCCCGGCCGTGCTCTGGACCCTCGTCCCGCTCATCCTCTTCTGGCAATTCCGCATCTGGCTCGCCACCACCCGCGGCGAAATGCGCGACGACCCCATCACCTTCGCCGCCTACGATTGGGTCACCTGGCTCGTAGCCGCCGCCTGCTTCATCATCCTGCTCGTCGCCAAATCCTTCACCATTGGCTAATCGAACGACCCTGCATCCTCGACCCCAACCTCGCGCCAATCGCCAGACTCCCTCCATTTCAGTAGAATGTTCGCCACTCTTGGGAGCTCAACCATGCCTGCGGACTACTACCTGCTCAAAACCGAACCCAGCACCTACTCCTTCGCCGACTTGCAGCGCGATGCTCAAACCGAATGGGACGGCGTCTCCAATCCCGTCGCTCTCCGCAACATCCGCGAAATGAAACCCGGCGCAAAACTCATCATCTACCACACCGGCGACGAAAAAAGTGCCGTAGGCACCGCCACGGTCGTCTCGCTCGATGCCGCCGATCCCAAAAATCCCATTCTCAAAATCAAAGCCGGCAAACCCCTCACCACTCCCATGACCCTCGCCCAAATGAAATCCGACGCCGTCTTCGAAGATTCCCCGATCGTCCGCCAAGGCCGACTCTCGGTCGTCCCACTGAACGCAGCCCAATACAAAACTCTCGTCGGAAAATAAAAATTCTGGTTTGCGAAATTCAGTAATTGAAATTGCTGGAAGGTTAATTCTTCACTGCGCAGGGAAAGGAAAGATGTCAGATGGATCCCAGCTGGGTTCGCGACAAATGTCGTTCATTCCCCGCCGCCACCGAACACAACATATGGGGCAGTGACCTCACCTTCAAGGTCGGCGGAAAAATGTTCGCTCACACCGTTCTTGAACCATCTTCTCCCTGGATCTCTTTCAAAACTTCTCCCGACAATTTCTTCGAACTCACCGAGCGCCTCAACATCATCCCCGCGCCCTACCTCGCCCGCGCCCAGTGGATCGCCCTCGAAACCCGCGACGCCCTCACCGCCAGCGAACTCTCCGCCCTACTCCGCGAAGCCTACGACCTCATCGCCGCTAAACTCCCCCGCAAAACTCGCGACGCCCTCACTAAATCAACTCCGCCCAAATCCAACCGGCGACCAACCAAAAAATCCAAGCCAAAAGCGAAACCCCATAAACGAAAGCCGCGAAATTAGCCGTCATGACCTAAGCCTCCTCCGACTTCGCACGTAGTCGCACCAACTGCCGCACGTCCACAATCAGCATCCCCACCAGAATCACCACCCCGATCAACAAGCCAAAAAACACGCTTTGGTTGATGATCCCAGTGAATCTCCTCTGCGCCTCTTCCGACCCATCCGGAATACTCAACGAAAACCACGCCCGCGCCTGCACCAAATAAACCGCAATCCCTAGCGTCACCGCATTCATCCCCATATGCGCCCACGCCTTCAGGCTCACCCACAGCGGGTTGAACAAATTAATACCCGCCTGCATCATCCCGGCCAGCGACACCGCCACCAGCGGCCAATACACTTGCCCCCACACCGCCGAGACCACCATGCTTTTGCTCGCCGGGCCAAATACCCAAAACGTTGAATCCCTCACCGCGTGCAGCCAAAAGATCGAAGCCCCCAGCGCGATAAACTGGCACACCGACTCCGCACGCGGCACACGCGGCGCCCGACTCGGCGCAGACTCCGCCGCAAATTGCGGCGCATTCATACTCCCCGGCTTCCACGGGTCCCACCGGTCGGGATGTTTCAGCAACTGCGAATTCACTCCGCTAAAAATCGCCGTAACAATTCCGCCTTGAATCAACACCTGCCAAAAAATCGCCATCATCAATCCTGACAACGTAACGTCCTGCCCAAACGCGACCCGCCCCGCAAAAAGCACCACGATAATCACCGACGAAATCCCCAGATTAAATGTCAGCACCTTCAAATACAGCGGAAACAATTCCGGCCCAATCCACTGCCGTCCAAACGCCACCGTCCGCTTCTCCTGCCGGTAGCGCCCCGCCACCACTAGCGGGTTACCCTGTGCCTTTACGATCGCTTCTTGCTCCGCCACCGTCAGCGGCCGCCCCAATTCCTTCTCGCGGTCTTCCACTTCCGAGCGGATGTTCTCGGACAGCTCCCGCAAAATGTCGTCCTTCTGTTCTTTCGGCAGGTAATTGCCCACGGTTTTGAGATAACGGTCTACGATTTCCATCGCCTTATCCTTTCAAAATTCCACTCAGCGAAGCGTCAATGCTTTTCCACTCCGCCAAGAGTTGTTTCAAAATTAATTTCCCATCCGCCGAAATCCGGTAAAACCGCTTGTTCCGCTTTTCCTCTTCGCGCCATTCGCTGACCAGCAGACCCTGCGTTTCCAGCCGCCGCAGCAACGGATACAGCGTGCCCTCATCGATCGCCAGCCCATGCTCCTCCAGCGATTTCCGCAGGGTGTAGCCGTACTGCTCAGTGCGCAGATGGGTCAACACCGCCAGCACCAGCGACCCCCGCCTCAACTCATTCCGCAAATTTTCAAACAGCGCCGCGTCCACAGCCATACAGGGTGTACCTCGTACAGTGTATGTCACACACTGTACGTCACACAGTACAAGCTGTCAACCGAAATTTTCATCGGTCACTATTTTCTTTTTTCTCTCAAAAGGCACGGCTTCACGCCCTGCCTTTCGCTCTTCAGGAGGTAGAGGCTTCGCGCCTGCTTTTCGCTCTTCAGGAGCCGGGGCCTTCAGCCCCCGCTTTCGCGGCCAACACGACAGGGCTTTAGCCCCTGAAGCATTGCCGCCGTAAGTTGTTTTAATTTGACTGCCCAAATCGGATGGCCGTCTCCCCAACAATCCCCGACAATGAACCGCTCAGGAGGCACCCCTAAAATGCCCAACAAATTCATCGCCATCTCATCCGAAGTAGCAAACGCAGTGCGCCAATCCCTGCGGTCCTTAGAAGGTTTCCCCGCGCACAAAGAACCTGCCGGAGACGGCCTCCCGTGCCGCCACTGCCTGCGCGTTATCACCCCGCAGAAAGAACAAGCCATCCTCTTCACCTACAACCGCTTCACCGACGTCGAAAACCTGCCCCAGCCCGGCCCCGTCTACATCCACGCGGACCACTGCGAACGCCACGACGAAAACGCCGGCTTCCCAGAAGAACTTCGCGGAAGCCCCCGAACCCTCGAAGCCTATTCCAGCGGCCGCCACTTAATCGCTCAGGAATACATCACCGACGGCGCCTTCGAACCCGCCGTCGCCAAACTCTTCGCTAACTCCTCCATCGACTACATCCAGGTCCACAGCACCACCGCTGGCTGCTTTACTTTCCGCATCGAACGCGCCGACCAGCCAGCATCAAGAAATTTCTAATATCTATTCGCCTGCGGCCTCGTTCAAAAACAAAAAGCCCCAAGCTGCACAGCACGCAGCTTGGGGCTTTTCGTTTTAACTGAAAGCGGTTGTTAGTTTTGGCCCGCTGCCTTCGCCATACTCGCCTGCCACTCCTTGGCCCGCCGTTCCATCTCCTCCGGCGCCACATCTTCCACATGCTGCGCCATCCCCCAATGATGCCCATACGGATCCTTCAGCTTGCCAAACCGATCCCCCCAGAACTGATCCGTCAGCGGCATCGTCACACTGCACCCTGCCGAAACAGCTTGGTTGAAATCGTTGTCCACCTTCTCGCTGTAAACAAACAGATAGCTGGAAGGAGCACTCGCGCCACCATCCGGCGCACTAGCCATCCCAGGAAATTCATCATTCAAAAAGAATCGCGAATTCCCAATCTGCATCTCCGCATGCCCGATACTTCCACCCGGCCCTTCCATCCGCATAATTTCCGTCGCCCCAAACGCCTTCTTGTAAAACTCGATAGCCTGCGCCGCGCCTTTACAGGTCAACGCCGGTGTAATCGTGTGGTATCCCTCGGGGATACCCTGAACTTTATCCGCCATATCTCCTCCTCCATCTCTCTAACGGGTTCACGCCCCTGGGACAGCTCGAGCGCGTCTGCTGGTAATACCGAACCGCGCCGTTTTAGTCAACCCGGACCTTTGCCACAAAAGACTCCACCCTTTTACACAATTGTAAATTGACATCCTATGAACTTTTGGTTAAAAACACTCCACGCCCCCGCTTCGCTCGTCAGGAGCTCACCGATGTCCAGCCACGATAACGTCGCCTTCATCAAGGAATGGTTCGAAAAGTTCTGGAATCAGCAGCGCTTCGAAACGGTTGACGAAATGTGCGCGCCTCACGCCACCGGCTCCGGCCAGCACGGCGGCGGCACCGAAACTCCCAGCCCCGCAGAGTTCCTGGCTTTTGCCAAACGCTTCCTCGGCGCTTTCCCCGACGCCAAATTCACTATTGAAGACGCTTTCAGCGAAGGCGATAAAGTTGTCGCTCGGTGGTCCGGTGTCATGACCCACAAAGGCGACGACCTCGGCCTGCCCGCCACCAACCGCAACGCCCATATCACCGGCACCACCATCCTGCAGATCGAAAACGGCAAAATCGTCCGCGGCTGGGATCACTGGGATCAGCTCGCCCTCCTGCGCCAACTCGGCGTCGCGCCCGAAGCCGCCGAATCCCAGCTTCGATGGGTCGATGCCAAAGGCTCCGCCCAAACCGCCACGAACTAACCTGCCGCTAAGCTCGTAAACGGGTTTTCTAGACGGAAGATCAGGACGACCTTCCCGTATTTCACATCACTGCGCTTTGTTTTCTGACAATAATTTTTCCAGCCGAGTCACAAATTCAAATTCCGCCGGATGCATTTTCGCTCGCGCCGTCTCCACCCCAAAGAAACCAAACCGATCAACTTCCGGAAACACCGCTTTCTTTCCCGATTTCGGCGGCCATTCCATCTCAAACGTATTACTCTTCAGCTCAGCAGGATTGCAATCCCCCTCGAACCCCCAAGCTACCACCGTCTTCCCACTCTTGTGCTTCACTTTTCCCAGAGCCAAAAATTCTCCATTAGCAGTCAACCCAGTCTCTTCCTGAAACTCCCGGCGCGCCGCATCCAACTCCACCTCCCCAGGATTGATCTCGCCCTTGGAAATAAACCACGCCCCTTCATCCTTCCTCTTCCAAAACGGCCCACCAAGATGCACCAGCAACACTTCCAACTCCCCGCCGCGCTTCCGATACATCAAAAGCCCCGCACTACTTTTCGCCATGCCCGATTGTCCCCGCCCCCGCCGTTTTCTTCAAATGTGCTTAGTCTCCGGCTGTGATCCACCTCGCCACCTCCGCCGAACTCGTGATAGAAATCATCCGGGAGATTTCATGCGATACGCCTTCCTCACCGACACCTACGAAACCGAACGCCTAAAAGTCCTCAGCACCTGGGCTGAATTCCACGACGAAGATCTCCCCACTCGCCCCCGCCCCGACGATCCACGCGGCCGCAGCATTCTTGAACAAATGGTCCACCAATGCGTCAGCGAAGATCTCTGGTTCCGCAACATGCTGGCCATCGATGTCAACGCCCCGCCACTCCCCGCCACGGAAACCCGCCTCGAATTCATCAAACGCTATGCCGAAGACAGTGCCAAACGCTCGCAAGCCTTGCAGTCCAAAAACGAACCGTGGTTCGAAGGCGACACCAAATTCTTCGACGTCCAACGCTCCCGCGCCTGGGTCCTCACTCGCCGCATCGCCCACACCGCCCATCACCGCGGCCAACAAATCGCCATGCTCCGCATGCTACGCCACGATCTGCACAGCAATTACGGCCCCACCGCCGACACCGGCGGCCTCATGCAAAATCACGCCCCCACAATCTACGCCTACCCCGATATGCAATCGCTGCTGGAAGGAGAATCTTCCGCCAACAGTAAAAAATCCCCGCTACCCGGCCCCGGTGAAAAACCCGTCACCGAACGCCCCGACAAAAAATAAGCCGCGCGCAAAACATCTGCTCGCGGCCCAATAAGAAAACAAAATGTTCAACTTTTAGTCTGCCTTGTAAAGCCCCGGAAACTCCTTCTTCAACCGCGACATCTTCGGCGCATCGCACATCACGATATAAGGATTATCCGGATTATTCTTCGCATAATCCTGGTGATATTCCTCCGCCTTATAAAACGCGTCATACGCCACAATCTTCGTCACGATCGGCCGCGAATAAATCTTCGCCGCCTCCAACTGCGCCACATACGCCTCCGCAATCTTCTTCTGCTGCTCATCTACATAAAAAATCGACGACCGATACTGCGTCCCGGTATCCGGCCCCTGCCGGTTCAACTGCGTCGGATCATGCACCACCGAAAAGTAAACCATCAGCAACTGCCCATACGTAATCTTCGACGGGTCGTACGAAACTTCTACCGATTCCGCATGCCCAGTCATCCCCGTGCTCACGCCTTCATACGAAGGATTCTTGGTCTTCCCGCCTGAGTATCCCGAGGTCGCCGAATTCACACCCTTCACGTGCTCAAACACCGCCTGCACTCCCCAGAAGCACCCGCCCGCGAAAACCGCCTTCTCCGCCTTAGCTTTGCCCGCCGCCAACGGCTCATCCACCGCCGGCTTCGGAAACATCGCCGCATTTGGCGTTTCCGCCGGCCGCGCTCCAGCGATGCGCACCACATTCCACCCAACAAACGTCAAAATCGCCGCTATCGCCAAAATTCTTCCAATATTGGGACTTTCCATGATGGCCCTCCCGCTCTTCCTACCCATATTACGTAGCGCGCTACCCATTAGATGCGCTATCCACCCCAAAGAAACACTTTGGTACCGACTAGGAAACGGGCTCCAGACCTCACAATGTAACGAATCTCAGCCTCTTGGCGTATTGTTTCTCATCAGCCCGATGTGCGCTCAGCGCCGTGGAACCCTGAACAACCACGCGGCATCCAAAACCTGTCTACTGTCTGGGAGAGAAACTAAATGACTTGCAAGTCAGCCCTTCGTTTCGCCGCATCCGCTATACCCACTATTTTCGCCGCCACACTTCTTGGGCTCGCTCCCACAGCCCACGCCCAACAAGTCACCAACGGCAAAAAGCCCGATCTCCCCGCTCCCTTCGCCAGCAAATCTGCGAACAACGGCGCCGAGGAAACTAAGCCCCCCAAAGGCTTCCTCCCCCAAGTCCCTTCAGGTTTCAAAATCAACATCTTCGCCGAAGACTTCAAACAACCTCGCTGGATGTCCATTGCCCCCAACGGCGATATTTTCCTCTCCGATTCCGGCGCCGGAAAAGTCGTCATCCTCCGCGACCCGCAACACACCGGCAGCGCCCAACAAAACGAAGCCTTCGTCAGCGGCCTCAATCAACCCTACGGCATCGTTTTCCACGATAACTACGTCTACGTCGCCGATACCGACGCACTTCTGCGCTTTAAGTACGACCCACAAACCTCCAAGCGCCTGGGCGAAGCGGAACACCTGATGGATCTTCCCACCGGCGGCCACTGGACCCGTTCCCTGGTTCTCGCCCCAGACAAAAATCATCTCTACATCGGCATCGGTTCGGACGGGAACATCGAAATCCAGAGCGATGCCCGCCGCGCCGCGATCACCATCTGCGATCTCGACGGAAAAAACGCGCGTTTGTTTGCAACCGGTATCCGCAATCCCAGCGGCGTCGGTGTCGAGCCTTCCTCTAAGACTTTGTGGACCAGCGTCAACGAACGCGACGGCCTCGGCAACGACCTTCCGCCCG
Source organism: uncultured Acidobacteriota bacterium (assembly GCA_963846145.1). GTDB lineage: Bacteria > Acidobacteriota > Terriglobia > Acidiferrales > UBA7541 > Acidiferrum. The sequence goes on from CAWJUV010000003.1 coordinate 155,236, forward strand.
ACTATTTCACCTCGGTCAAAGACGGCGGCTTCTACGGCTGGCCCTACAGCTACATCGGCGACAACATCGACCCACGCATCAAGCCCCAAAGGCCCGAGCTGACCTCCAAAGCGATCGTCCCCGACGTTCTACTCGGAGCGCACCGCGCCCCGCTTCAATTCGCCTTCTACACTGGCAGCCAATTTCCGGAAACCTATCGCGGCGGCGCATTCCTCGCCGAACATGGCTCCTGGAACCGTTCTCCGCGCGCGGGCTACCAAGTGGTCTTTATCCCCTTCAAAGATGGAAAACCCAGCGGCAACCCAACTCCATTTCTGACCGGACTTGTCCCAGACGAAAATAAGCCCGAAGTCTACGGCCGCCCAGTCGGCATCGCCGTAACTTCGGATGGTTCGCTGCTTGTATCGGACGATGTAGCCGGAACGGTCTACAGAATTTCCGTCGCGAAATAATCCACGCCGCGCACGAGCGCGGTTTTAGTTCACAACCAGCGTCAACGAAATCGGCGAAAACTGCAGCGGTCTTCCGCTCAAACTCGTCCCCGTCGGCGTCAGCACAATTGTCGACGTCCCACTCGGCGTCGTCACCAAGGTACCCTGCGAAGGCGTCGTCGAAGTCCCCACGCCTCCGCATCCTTCCATCGCACTCGCTACCGGTAAAATCATCAGCAGCCACACCGCCATCATCGTCGCCGTCCGCAAACTTCGCGCCTGGAACGCGTTCGCGCGCACCAAACCTGCCATCGCCACGGCTAGCGCTACATAAAAAACGCCCCACAACGCCAGGAAGCGAAGTGCAAACGGATCCGTTGGTCGTCGCCATCCCATCTGCGGCGGCATCAAACTTTTTCCGCTGGTTGCAACACTCACATTCATCATGACCGGCGTCCCAATATTCAGCGTCACCGCAGCCGGCGCCTGACACACCGCCGCCACCGGCGCACCGCTACAAGCAAACGCCACCGTACCATTGAAGTCGACGCCCGGCGTCAGTTGCAGTGCATACGTCGCGGTCTGCCCAGCACTCACCGCCGCCGTCATAGCCGCCGCCGGACTCGTCACCGAAAACGCCGCAGCCGCATTCGCCGTCACATTCAGCACCTGCGGCGACCCCGGCGCATCATCCGTCACCGACAAAGTTTCACTCACCGTCCCCGCCGCCGTCGGTGATACCGACATGCTGACGGCGCAAACTGCCCCCGGCGCCACCGTCGCCCCCACACACGCACTAACGTTGTTCACGAAATTCCCAGGGCTACTACCCCCTGCGCTAATTCCAGTGATATGCAACGGAGCATTTCCGCTATTGCTGACCGTCACACTCAGTGGAGTGCTGGTCAACCCTTGCGTTATCGCCGGAAAATTTGCCGGCGTCGGCAAAAATCGTAAGCTGGGCGCAGTGGTTCCCGCACCCATCCCGCTCAACGCCACCACATGCGGACTTCCCGCCGCATTATCCGTAAACGTCAGCGTCGCCGACCGCGCTCCTGCCGCCGTCGGCGTGAACGTCACCATCACCGCGCACGAAGCATTCGCCGCAATCGGCACTCCCGCACACGCCACACCCGCCGTATTAAAATCCGCCGGATTACTCCCACCCAGCGCCACAATCGAAATCGATAGCGGTGCATTTCCAGAATTAACCACGCTCACCGCCATCGGTCCCGCCGGCGATCCCAGGTTCACCGGTCCGGCAAAACTCAAATTCGCCGGCGAAAACGAAATCACCGGAGCCGACTGCGGCGAGCCGGCCCCCGTGCCCAGCAACGGCACCGCCTGCGGACTCCCGGCCGCATTATCCGTAATCACCAACAGTGCCTGCCGCTGTCCCGACGCCGTCGGCGCAAAAATAATCGACACATCGCAAGTCGCGCCGACCTTCATCACTCCGGGTACACCGCAATCCATCGACTCAATCGAGAAATCCCCAGCATTCGCCCCGACTAATTGAATATTGTTCACGATCAACGATTGATTCCCCGTACTTGAAAGCGTCAGCGTCTGAAACACCGACTGCGCCCCCACCGCCGTGCTCGAAAACGTCAGCCCAATCGCCGGCGTCACCGTCGCCACCGGCCCCGAGTCCGCCTGAATCGACCCCGCATTCACGCTGAACGCAATCGGCGCACCCATCCCCGCCGCCACAATAGGCCCGCCCGTAGGCACCAAATACCCCGTCGACACATCCACCGAATACACCTGCACCTGATTTGGTCCCGTACTCTGATACACAAACGGCCCAGACGGATCCGCCACCAATCCATCCACGGAAGTAAATTCCGGCAGCGGCGAACTCGGCGCTTCCGTCAAACTCCAATCGCTCGAATCCACAATGTAGATATGCACTTCACTTTTCGGCCCAGAAAATAGCGTGGCATACACAAACCGCTGTCCCGGCCCCACAAAAATTTCCTGCGGATACACCCCCGGCCCCAGATTCAAGGTTCCTTGTCCGCCATCCGCCGCAACCACATTCAAAATCCCGCCAAACTGCCCAGCCCCAGTCACCACAAAATTCCCTAAGGGATCGCTCCCCATCGTCCGTCCAACATTCGAAGACCCAATCGGCGCGCCCTGTTCCGTCAGTAATCCTGTCGTCGAATCGATGGCATAGGTAAGCAGTTCGCCATCGTGCTGCAGGTCAAGACTTGGCGAGTCTAGATTAGGTCCAAGATAGACAAACAACAGGCCCTGCGCGGCGTTCGCAGCCGACCCCACCGGCGACGACTCCAGTTCCACGTACGATCCCGCCACCGGAACGAGCGTTTGCCCCGTCGCATCGATCTGAAAGGTCTCCACTCCGCTCTCGCCCGGATCCTCCCCAACCGAATCCACCACCGCGATATACGCCCCGCTCGGCTCCGTCGCAATCATCGACGGCGAACTCGTATTCGCGGATGCAAACGGCGACCCCGCTACCTCCGAATACTCCCCAGTCGTCGCATCCACCGCGTACATATGCACGCTGTTCGCCCCCGCCGCAAAAATAAACCGCCCCTTGGCGTCGATCGCGGCAGGGAACCCCAAAATCGCAAACGGTGAGCCCTGAATAGGGTTCAACGCACCACTCTGATCATTCCGCGTCGCCACCGCCCCACCCGTCAGATACACAAACGGTTGCGACAATTGCGCCCGCGCCAACCCCGGCCCAACGAATCCCCAAATAAAAATGAAGTAGAGCACCCATGCGTTCACCCGCCGCAACATCCGCAGCCAAGAAAATCCTGTGCAGTTCGAGAGCGAGGGAAGGGCGACCATCTCCGGCTCTCAGGCGGCCGAAATGCTGCGGGGGGTACGCATGGCGCCAGAAATCTACGCCTAGACGCTGTGTTGTGTCAATAGATATATTACTGATAGGTACAAATCTGGAAGGACCTTCTTGACGCCGCTCGAGCCAACCGGCCGCATTTCCGTTTACAGAATATTAATGTTCCCGCACGCCCTTCTGCGGTACGCTCCGCAACTTATGGAAACAGCACGACTTGAACTTGAACACCTACCCGTCGCCGACGGCCACGCCCAAATCATCCGCCTCAACGGCAAACTCAGCCTCGAAACCGTCAACACCTTCATTCAAACCATGCGCGCCGAACCCGCCGCCCGCCTCGTCCTCGACATGAGCGGCGTCACTTTCCTCGATTCCTCCGGCGTCGGCGCACTCGTCTCCATTTTCGTAAATCGCAAACACAACAACAAAACCCTAGTCCTCGCCGCACTCACCAAGCAAGGCGTCGCCGTCATGCAAGTCTCCGGCCTGATGAAGCTCATCCCCATCTACGAAACCGTCGAACAAGCCTCCGCCGCCTGACCGCGCGCCCTCATGTTGTAAAACTTTTTCTCGGGAAAACTAACTCGGCGTCCAACTCGGATGACTCGTAAACAACCCATCCACCAACCCAATGTGGTAACAAACAAACAACCCAAACGCTAAACTCACCAACCCCGACGCCATAATCAACCCGCGATTCAACCAGGCAAACTTATATCCCGCAAACGAAAACGGCAGCGCAATCGCCGCCGTAATCAGCATCATCCCCGCAATCGTCCCCACTCCAAAAATCAACAAATACAAAATCGCCCACTTCGGCTCACGAATCGTACTCAACACCAGCAACGCCACCGCCGCCGATCCCGCCAGCCCATGCACCAACCCCACGAACAGCGGCCGCAACGTGTGAAACACACCTAGCTTTTGAAACGGCCCACGCACCCGCGCCGGCGGCGCAACGCTCTCCCCATGATGCTCCGAACCAGCTCCATGCGAGTGCCAATGCAAATGCATCTGCGAACCGTGCTGATGTACATGCGCATGCTCGCCTTCCACCTTCGGATGCGCTGGTGAAAACTTCTCCGTGATCCACAGCATTGCCCCAGTCAAATTCAGCACACCAAGCAAAATCAGCATCAGCCCCACGGAAAATTCCATGGTCAACCCAACCCGCGCCGGAATCGTCAGCCCAAACAAAATAATTCCCGCACCCACCGCCGCAATCGTCAGCGTATGCCCACAGCCCCACAACACCCCAATCAACCCTGCCTTAACAATCGACCGCTCCCGGCTCACAATCGTCGACACCGCAATCACATGATCTGGATCGGTGGCATGCCGCATCCCCAACAAAAACCCAATCAACACAATGGTGAGTCCGCTAGTCATAGAGCCGTGCGCGCGAAATCGTCTGGCCGCGAATCAGTTGGAAGCATAGCTGAGATTCCATACAAAGGGGAAAAGAGGCAGGCGTTCAAAGCGACCTACCGCAAAGCGCACGGCTCGCCGCAGCGATTCGCAATAAGTACTAATCCGAAACGGTATTCGCTTCTTTCAAAATCCGAACCAACTCCGCCGCCGCATGCGGGAGTCGCGCGCCTTTCCTCCCCACCAAATAAACATGCCTCGGCATATGCATCTGCTTCACCTTCACTTCCTTCATCCACCCATGCTCAATTTCCCACTGCACACACATCCGCGGCACAATCGCCACACCCATCCCCATCTGCACAAATCTCTTAATACTTTCAATCGTCGGCATCTCAATCGGCATATTCAGCGCCGTATGATGCCGCGAAAATAGCTCAATCACCCTCCGTCGAAACGGAGACTCCACAATATGCGCAATAAACGTCTCCGCTCCCAAATCCGCAATATCCACTTCCTTCCGCCGCGCCAGCGGATGTTTCGGCGGCACCACCAGACACAATTCATCCCGCAAAATCTCCGTCGCCTGCAGTTGCGGATCACGCGGAATGTACGACACCGCGCCCAAATCCAACCGGTAATTCAAAACCTCATGCGGAATATCCCGCGAAAACATCCGGTGCACCCGCACCTGCACTCCCGCATGCTGCTCACGAAACTTCGCCAGCGCTGGCAACAACGCATGAATCGAACTCTCATTCACGCCCACGGACAACTCCCCGCGCTCCAACCCCTCCAATTCCGTCAGCCCCTTTTTCACCTCATCCCGCAAATTAATCAACCGCTCCGCATAATCCTTTAGCAAAGTCCCGGCATCCGTCATCCGCACCGGCCGCGACCCGCGCACAAACAGCGGCTGCCCCAAATCTTCCTCCAGCTTCCGAATCGCCAAACTCACCGCCGGCTGCGTCCTATACAACCGCTCCGCCGCCCGCGAAAAACTCCCCTCGCGCGCCACCGTCAAAAACACCTGCAATTCGCCAAGATCCACGCCGAACACCCCGAAGCGGAGTATAAGGCCAAATTATCAAAGTCAGAATAAAGATAAATTTGACTAGAGGCCGCTCAGATGCCCTAATTACTCAGGGGAATCCCTCTATGGCCGATGTAGTCCGCATCTTCGACACCACCCTCCGCGACGGCGAGCAATCGCCAGGCTTCTCCATGAACACTGCGGAAAAAATCCGCATGGCCCATCAGCTCGCGGCCCTCAACGTCGACGTCATCGAAGCCGGCTTTCCCATTTCCTCCCGCGGCGACCTTGAAGCCGTCTATCAGGTGGCCCAGGAAATTCGCACCGTCCCCATCGCCGCTCTCGCCCGCGCCCGCAAAGACGACGTCAACGCCGCCGTCGAAGCCCTCCAATCAGCCGCCCACCCGCGCCTCCACATTTTCCTCGCTACCAGCGATCTGCACCTCAACGTCAAGCTGCACATGACCCGTCAGCAGTGCCTGGACGCCATCAGCTCGATGATCAAGCTCGGCCGCAACAGCGTGGCCGAAGTCGAATTCTCCGCCGAAGACGCTGGCCGCACCGATCTCGACTTCCTCTGTGAAGTCTGCAAAGTCGCCGTAGAAGCCGGCGCTACCGTCCTCAATCTCCCCGACACCGTCGGCTACGCCGTCCCCGAAGAATACGGCGCCATGTTCCGCCGCGTGCGCGAAAGCCTCGGAGACAAGCAGGGCATCACTCTCAGCGCCCACTGCCACGACGACCTCGGCATGGCCGTCGCCAATTCTCTCGCCGCAGTCCGCGCCGGCGTCCGCCAAATTGAATGCACCATCAACGGCATCGGCGAACGCGCCGGCAACGCCGCACTTGAAGAAATCGCCGTCGCCCTCGCCGTCAGAAAAGAAAGCTTCGGCGTCACCACCAACATCAAAATGGAGCAACTGTTCCCCTCGAGCCGCATGCTCACCGAAATCACCGGTGCGCAAGTCGCCCCCAACAAAGCCGTCGTCGGCGCCAACGCTTTCGCTCACGAAGCCGGCATCCACCAGGACGGCATCATCAAAAATCCGCTCACCTATGAAATCATGTCCCCCGAATCCGTCGGCGTTCCCGCGCGTCTAATGGTGCTGGGGAAACATTCCGGACGAAATGCATTGCGCATGAGCCTGCGCGATTTAGGATATGAACCGAGCGACGCGGAACTCGCCGAAGTTTACAAGCGTGTGAACGCTCTCGCGGATCAATCCAAGAATGTTCGTCCGCGCGACTTGGTGGCCATCGCTCATGAAGTTTTGCGGCGTCGTCCCGCGGCCATGACCGCCGACGCAGCTTCCGCAGTCTAAAATTTTAGAGAAACTCTGAAGGTTGGTACGTGGCCCTGCGACTCGTTCCTGAAAAATTGGTCAGCCGTCCGGAATTCTCCATGAAGAAAACCATCGTGTTTCTTCCCGGCGACGGCATCGGCCCGGAAGTCTCCAAAGCCGCGGCCACCGTCCTGCGCGAAGCCGCCCAGGAATTCGGCCACCGCTTCGACGTCCACGAATATCCCATCGGCGGCTCCGCCATCGATGCCACCGGCTCACCCTGCCCAAATGAAACCCTCGACGCCTGCCGCAAAGCCGACGCCGTTTTCCTCGGCGCAGTCGGCGGCGCCAAGTGGGATGCGCTCCCGGTAGGGAAGCGCCCCGAAACAGGACTCCTCGAACTCCGCAAAGGCCTCGGCCTTTACGTCAACGTCCGCCCCGTAAAACTTTGGGAGCCACTCCGCTCCATCTCTCCGCTAAAACCCGAACGCCTCGGCGATCTAGATATCGAAATCGTCCGCGAACTCGCTGGCGGCATGTATTTCGGCGAACGCGGCAACGTCACCGAAAAATCCGTCGAGCGTTCTTGGGACACCGAATCGTATTCCACGCCCGAAATCGAGCGCATCGCCACCTTCGCCTTTTCCCGCGCAGACGCCCGCTCCCGCCGCCTCTGCTCCGTCGACAAAGCCAACGTGCTCGCCAGCTCCCAACTGTGGCGCCGCACCGTCTCCGCCATGAGCGGCGTCTACCCCCACGTAAAACTCGAACATATGTATGTCGACAACGCCGCCATGCAACTCACTCTGCGACCCACTCAGTTCGACGTGATGCTCAGCACCAACATGTTCGGCGACATCTTAAGCGATGCCGCGGCCGCGCTCGTCGGCTCCATCGGCCTCATCCCCTCCGCCAGTTTCGGTTCCACCGCCCCACTCTTTGAACCAATCCACGGCTCCGCACCCTCACTCGTCGGCACCGATTCCGCCAACCCCATCGGCTCCATCCTCAGCGCCACCATGATGCTCCGCGACGCCTTCGGCCTCTCCCTCGAAGCCGAGTGGGTCGAACAATCTTTGCTCAGGGTCCTCAACTCAGGGTTCCGCACCCCCGACATCGCAGAACCCAAAGCCCGCCCCGTCGGCGGCTCCGCCTTCTCCGAAATCCTCCGCGAAGAAATGCTCCGCACCCTCGAACACGCCGAACGCTACGGCTGGGGCGTCTAACCGCACCTCGCAACCAATCGCCGATTTAATTTTTGTTTTGAGTAAGTAAAAAATCTAGGGTGGCCCAGGTTCGGTTTTGGTTTTCTATCTTCTTCCGCGCCGTCCAACCAAGAAACCAATCCGCCTAAATCCTACGTCCCGCCCCTTCGCCCCGCGGCAAAATAAACTCCATCCGCGTCCCACTCGCATCCGAACGAACTTTCATTTTTCCGCCCACCAGCCGCACTCTCTCGCGCATTCCCGGAAGTCCAACGCCGGTGGCTCCGGCCAGCGACTTTTCCGCCTCGAAACCTTTCCCGTCATCCTCCACGAGCAGCCGCACCCCATCTGCACTGCTCGTCAGTTTCAATCGCGCCGTCTTGCTTCCCGAGTGCCGGTGCACGTTCGTCAAGCATTCCTGCACCAGCCGAAAAACAATCAGCTCCAGATAATCCGGCAGCCGCCCCAGCTCTTCCGAGATTTCCAGCTCCACCTTCAGACCGCCGCGCTCCTCCAGCCCCGGCACATAGGCGCGCAGCGCCGCCACCAACCCCACCTCATCCAGCAACGGCGGATGCAGCAAGTACGATAGCGTTCTAATCTCTCTCGAGAGCTCCGTCATCAGCCCACGCGCCTGCTTTGCCGCATCCGCAGCCTTGCTTCCATCTGTCGGCGCGCAGCGAATCGCCGCATCAATGCTCATCGATGCGGAAGCGATCAATTGCCCCGCACTATCGTGCAAATCCCGCGCGATCCTCCGTCGTTCCGCGTCCTGCGCCACCAGCAGCCGCTGCGTCAGCGTCCGCAGCAGGTCCGCCTGCTCCGACACTTCGCGATTCCGGTTTTGTAATTCCGCGGTCCGCAATTGCACCTCTTTTTCCAGCGACCCGGCTTGCTCCTTGTATCCCTCTTTCAGTTTTTGCACGGTGCGCAAAGAAGCCGCCAGCTCCGCTCCCGTTCGCCGCAACTCCATTTCGCGAATCACCTGGTTGCGCAACGTTTCCAGCGCCTCCAACTGCTCCGCTGTCAGCGTTCTGGGAATCCGATCAATCACGCACAAAGTGCCCAGCGCATAGCCATCGCGCGTCACCAGTGGCGCTCCCGCGTAAAATCGAATATTAGGATCGCCGGTCACCAGCGGATTCTGCGCGAAGCGTTCGTCCGCCGTCGCATCCGGCACCACCATCACTTGATCCGGACGAATAATCGTGTGCGCGCAAAACGCCAGATCCCGCGGCGTCTCCCCCACGTTCAAACCCACTCGCGCCTTGAACCACTGCCGCGATTCGTCCACCAAACTGATCAGCGAAATGGGTGTGCCGCAGATCATCCCCGCCACTCGCGCCAGATCATCAAACGTTTTTTCCGGCGGAGTATCCAGAATGCTTTCCTGTTGCAGGGCTTTCAAACGTTCTTCTTCGTTGGCCGGTACGGGCGCCGACATTCATTTCTCCAATGGTCTGGGGCCTTCCATGATAGCAGCCTTGAAGAGCATCACGTCTGGGGTGGGTCAGGTCAAAAAATCCAGAATCAAACCGAAATCTTCGGCAATCCCGAAAAAATCATCCCGCTAGTGCGCCGGCGCGTCCGCCACGTTAATAGTTTGCCCCGGCCCCACTCCATCCTTCAAAAACTCCATCATCGTCGGCGCAATCCGATCCGCGCACGCAAACACCGCGATATGCCCGCACCCTTCATAAATCGCCAGCGTCGACTGCGTCGCCCGCGCATGCATCTCTTCGCCCAGCCGCAGCGGCGTCATCGCATCCTCTCGCCCCCAAATCAGCAGCATGGGCATTTTCAGCGCCGAAAATTTCTCATCCAGGTAATCCTTGCCCGCCATCATCGAGTCCAGCGCCCGCCGCGTCACCCACGCATACTGCCGGCTCGCCCGCAACGCATCCGCCTTCAAAAATTCCGGCACGCGCGGCGGATTCGGCGTCACCAGCGCGATCAACTTGGTCACATCCTCCGTACTCTGCGGCGTAAACAGCGCTCGATCGAAGCTCAACTGAAAATCCATCCCCGCGCTGTCAAACAACAGCAGCCGCTTCACCCGCGCCGGCTGCTCCAGCGCCACCTCCGACGCCACCCACCCGCCCATCGACACACCCGCCAGCGAAATAGACTCCAGATGCTCCGCATCCAAAAACTGCTCCACCAGTTTCGCCTGCTCGGGAATTGAATAACTGCTGTCCGCCGGCTGCTCCGACTTCCCGAATCCCAACAAATCCGGCGCATACACGTGATACCCGCCGTTTACCAAATACGGCACCAGCCCCGCCCAATCCTGCTCCCCATAGGATCCCAGTCCATGCACCAGCACCACCGCCGGCCCACTCCCGCCGCCGTCCACGTAGTGAATGCGGTGCCCGCCAATCATCATGTAGTGCTCGGAAATCCCCAACCGCGACATCTTCCACTCCGTCAACTTCCGCCCCACCCACACCGGCTCCCGCCACACCACCACCCCCAACGCCACAACACACAGCGCCAACACCCCGACAATTCGCAATCCAAACTTCCCCGCGCGACTCAACGTCCACCACCTTTGTTCTGCATGAATAAAAGATATAGAGCTTTAAAGGAAAAAACTTCAGTCAAACCGAAAGAACTGGGAGAGGAACCGCTGCTCAATTCAGCTTTGCGTATTCCGCCTTCGCCTGCACCAACAACGGCACATCCGCATCCGCATCCTTCCACGCCGTAAAAAAATCCTGATACGCCGTCCGCGCCTTAGCCTTATCCCCCTGCAACACCAACGCCCGCCCCAGATTCACCTTCGCCATCGAAACCAGCGCGCTCTCAGAGAAAATCGTTGGGTGATCGATAATTTTCTGAAACTCCCCAGCCGCCTTGGCGCCGTCCTGCAGTTGCATATAGGCCAGTCCGCGCACATACAGCGCCCAGTACACTCCGATGAAGCTGAGTTGGCCAAGTTCGTATTTTCTCGCGGGTTCCAGCACCGTCAGCGCGTCGTTTGTTTTCTTGTGGCTCAGAAGGATCAGAGCCTCCACGGCCGGTGCGACGCCGTATCGAATGGCGCTATTTTCGGGATTGTTCTTACGCAAACTATCCAGAATCTTTTGCGACCGCACTAGGTCGCCGGTTATCGCAAACGCCTGTGCCGCCCGCGCCGCCACAAAATAATTTCCGGGCTGCTTCACGGCTTCTTCCACTTCTTTGCGGGACCGCTCGGTGTATCCAAACAGCGCGTCTTGCACCGCCTCTGTACTCGCTTCCGTCGACGGGGCCTCCGTGTAGCCATACTGTTTGGACAGCGCCAACAGCCGGTCCACGGTCTCTCGCGACAATTTCAACTGGCCCACCGAAGCTTGTGACTGGGCCACGGATTCCAGTAACTGTGTTTCGCCGCCGCTCCCGGCGCCCCAGCCGCTTTCCCGCTCCATCGCCGCCTTGTCGCCGGCGCGCGCAGCCATGGCATAGAAAATGATGTGATCGAGAACGCCGTCCACTTTTTGCGATACCGCGGTATTCCCGACGGCCTTCGCTTCATCGAAGCGCTGCAGCATAAAATACGAGACCATCTGGTTCTGATACGCGAAACTGTCTTTCGGATCGACCCGTACGCCCTCGCTCGCTGCTGCTAGGGCCCTATCCAGTTCCCCTAATTGCTGATAACTCAGCGACAAGTCGTCCCACGGGGTATTGTCCCGCGGGTAAGTTTTCGTCCACTGCGTGTAGAGCTCTACGGCTTTCTCTTGGTCACTCGTGACGATGTCGTAGTAATGGCCCACGATGTAAAAGCGTTCCCGCTCGCTGGCCCGGTCCTTCAATTCATAAGCCTTTCGAAGGAAGTCCGCGGATTCTTTGGCATTGCTCAAATTCGACAGCACTGTCCCCAACACCGCATTGGCCATCGCAAAATTTGGATCGAGCCCCACCGCCTTCCGCAGCGGCGCGACCGCCCGCCCATCGTCAACCAGCTCGTGGAGCTCAAACCCCTCGCTATAAGCCTTCAGCGCATCCAGCGATGACGTCGTCGCCTGCTCCAACGGTTTTGCATATTGATGCACGCTGGAAATCGACTCGCCCAGCTTCCCGCGCAAGTCCGAAGCCGCCGTATCGATCGACTTCAAAACTTGTTCCTTGCTCGGCGCCTCCACTTGCTCACGCGCCAGCGAGTCGCCGCTTTGTGCATCGTTAGCTTCCAGCGTGATGGCGTAATGATTCCCCAGGCTGGCGATCGATCCCGAGATAATCGCTTTCGAGTTGGTGCGTTGCGCCACTTCTTTCGCGATGTCCTGCGTGATCCGCTCGTCGGGCTTTCGTCCCATGAACTGCAGCGCATCTTGAATCTTCGACTGCGACAGTAGATTCAGATAGGGCGACTGCTCCAATTGCACCGCCAGTGCTTGCTTCAACGTCCCGTCAAACACCGCATCGCCCGTAGTGTTCACAAACTCCGTCAACACCACCGTGTCCTTATCCGTCAGCGCATGCGCCCGTTTCGCCCAAAACAGCGAAGCCCCTACTGCAATAAGCACCACGACAATCACCGCTGCCACTAGCGGCAGCCACTTCCGCGATGCCGTTCTGTTCGAGCCGGTTTGCGTCGCGCCGGCAACATCCGTCCACGAGTTGCTAGCAACACTCGCGACGCTTCCACTACTCGAAGCCGCACCACTAACTGCCGCTACACCCGAGCCGCTCGCGACGACCGCCGCCGCCCGCCCCGAAGATTCCACCGCCCCAGCGGGCACCATCACCCGTTCCGAATCTCCCGACGCTGCCGCCATAGCACCGGAACCAGACCCCGCACCCGAGTCCAACTCGCGTTTCAACCGCAACACATCCGTGCGGATCTCCGCAGCCGACTGGTAACGCAGGTTGCGATCCTTATCCAGCGCCTTCTGCAAAATCCCTTCAAATTTCTCCGGTACCTCGGGATTCAACCGCACCGCCGGCACCGGCGCTCGGTTCATAATCGCGTCAAAAATCAGCGCGGAAGTTTCGCCGCGAAACGGCAATTGCCCCGTCGCCATCTCGTAGAGCACTACTCCAAACGAAAACAAATCCGTCCGCGCATCCAGCTCTTTCCCGCGCGCCTGCTCCGGCGACATATACGCCACCGTCCCCAACGACGTCCCCGGACTCGTCAAATGGCTCGCATCGATCGCCATCGTGTCCATCACATCCGACTGCCCACTCGACCCGCCAGCCGAAGTCACCTTGGCCAACCCAAAATCCAAAATCTTCACGTGCCCGCGTTTGGTAACAAAAATATTCGCCGGCTTGATATCCCGGTGCACAATCCCCTGCGAGTGCGCCGCGTCCAACCCTTCCGCGATCTGCTGCGCAAAATCCAGCAAATCCTCAAGTTCCATCGGCTTCCCGCTGATCCGGTGCTTCAGCGTCAAGCCATCCAAAAACTCCATCGCAATAAAACGGCGCCCATCCTTCTCCCCAATCTCATAAATCGTGCAAATGTTCGGATGATTCAGCGCCGAAGCCGCCCGCGCCTCCCGCCGAAACCGCTCCAGCGCCGACGGATCGTTCGCCAGCGAATCCGGCAAAAACTTCAGCGCCACAAAGCGCCCCAGCTCCGTATCCTCCGCCTTATAAACCACACCCATCCCGCCGCCACCGAGTTTCTCGATGACGCGGTAATGCGAAATAGTTTGTCCGATATACGACGAAGGGTCGCTCAAGTGGGCCGGCTCACAGGCCGCGTATGTTAGTTTCTGGCGCCACAGCAAGTCAACGCGCGCACCTTAGCCCTTCGCTAGTCTCTGTCACCAACCCGCAGGCACCAAAAAAAACGACTTGCTTCTAAACTTTGTTGCACATCTTTGCGTCTATCGTTAGTGAGCCGTAACGTCTCACAGTTTGCATTCGTCTCAGGCCCGGTGTACTTTTGCGTGCTCGGAATCACCTCGACAATTTCCATTTCAAATTACGGAGAAGCTTAATGCTCACGTTCGCAGCCCGGCTGACCACTCTGACTTTTGCCCTCAGCGTCACGTTTTGTCTCTCCGTCTAATGCGCAAGCGCCGCAAACCAAAGAAGAAACTACCGTCAAAGTCGAAGCTTCCAAATCGGATCCCAGCAAGTCAGAAAATCTCAAGCCCGAGCAGCAAACCACCCACGGCTCCGCCACCATCGGTGGCACCGTCGTCAACTACGAAGCCAACGCCGGCACCATCGTGGTCCATCCCAAAGGCTGGGATGACCTTCCCCAAAATCACGAGGGCGGAAAAGACACCTCTCCCGAATGCGCCATGTCCTACTTCGCCTATTTCAAGTCCGACACCAAAGGCGCCCCTCGCCCCATCACCTTCATCTACAACGGCGGCCCCGGCTCCTCCACCGTCTGGCTGCACATGGGTGCCTTCGGCCCCAAGCGCGTCGTCACTCTCGACGACAGTCACACCCCCGCCGCTCCCTATCCTTTCATCAACAATGAATACAGCCTGCTCGACGCTAGCGATTTGGTTTTCGTCGACGCTCCAGGTACCGGCTTCGGCCGCCTCGCCGGCAAAGACCGCGAAAAAGCTTTCTTCGGCGTTGATGCCGACGGCCAGGCCTTCGCCGACTTCATCACCCAATTCCTCGGCAAATACAGCCGTTGGAACTCGCCCAAATACGTCTTCGGCGAAAGCTACGGCACCACCCGTTCCGCCGTCCTGGCCAACATCCTCGAAACCGAAAAGAACGTCGACTTCAACGGGATCATCCTGCTCTCCCAAATCCTCAGCTTCGACAACAGCGCCGACATTCCCGAATTCAACCCCGGCATGGACATGCCCTACCAGCTCGCGCTGCCCACTTATGCCGCCACCGCTTGGTATCACCACAAACTTCCCAGCGAACACAAAGACCTCGAACCTTTCCTCACCGAGGTCGAACACTTCGCCTTAAACGAATACGGCCAGGCCCTCGCACAAGGCTCCGCGCTCCCTACCGACCAACGCAAAGCCATCATCGCCAAGCTCCACGAATACACCGCGCTTCCCGAGTCCTATCTCGACAAAGCCAACCTGCGCATCAGCGGCGGCGAATTTGAGAAAAATCTACAAGACGATCAGGGCCTGACCACCGGCCGTCTCGACTCGCGCTTCTCCGGCCCCACCATGGACCCTCTCAGCAAGGAAGCTGACTACGACCCGCAATCCGCGGCCATCAGCTCCGCCTACGTCTCCGCCTTCAACGACTACGTCCGCAAAGAGCTAAAGTTCGGCGACAACCGCACCTACCGCCCCGAATACGAAGTCTTCCGCTGGTGGAATTTCCAGCACCAGGCGCCAGGCGTTCCATTTCCCCTGCCCATCGCCACCAACGTCATGCCCGACCTGGCCATCGCCATGAAATACAACCCGGACCTAAAAGTCATGCTCAACGCCGGCTACTTCGACCTCGCCACCCCCTTCTTCGAGGGCATCTACGAAATGCAGCACCTGCAAATCCCTGCCAAGCTGCAATCCAACATCGAATACAAGTTCTACCAATCCGGCCACATGGTCTACGCCCACGAAGCCAGCCTGAAGGAACTACACGACAACGTCGCCGCCTTCATCCAAAAAACCGCCACCAAATCGAAATAGCAGTTCAAGGCGGAAGAGTTAACCTCGCCGGGAATCTGCGGCTCTCAACGCATCAAGTGACCACAACCTAGCGAGCCAGCTCGGACAGCAGCCAAGCCCTCGCCATTTTCCAATCGCGCATCACGGTCGGCGCCGACACTTTCAACACCGCCGCGGTCTCATCCACGCTGAGCCCGCCAAAAAACCGCAGCTCAATAACCTTGGCTTTCCGCGCATCAATTTCCGCCAAGGCATCCAGAGCTTCATCAATCGCAATTATTTCCCGGTCGCGACTTTTTCCCCCGACCTCCGGTGCCTGATCCAGCGTGACTTGCGCCGCCGCCCCGCCGCGCTTGCCCGCGCCCTTGGCCCTCGCCCGGTCCACCAAAATCCGCCGCATCATCGTCGCGCACACCGCAAAAAAATGCGCCCGGTCCTGCCAGCTCACTCCCTCCACTTCCACCATTCGCAAAAACACTTCGTGAACCAGCGCGGTAGCTTGCAGCGTATTCCCAGGATTCTCCTGCCGCATGTATTGCGCAGCCCGCCGCCGCAACTCCGCATACACCCTGGGCGTCAGTTCCTGCAAAGCGCCCTGGTCGCCCCGGCTCCACGCTTTCAGGAGCAGGGTGACCTTAGTGGACTCTTCACCGCCCATAATCCCCGCCGAAGCCCCGGATCATACTCCGCCGCCGAGATCGCTCGAAATATTTTCAAGCCGCTGATAGTTCTGCGCCCTTTTTCTCGCTTACCTGAATAGAGAACAGATTCACCCACGTGGCGCCCGAACGGACTATTCATCCATTTGCGGCGGCTCGGAGTGAATCTGACGACGTCCCCTATTCGATTTATACCCAAGGAGATCCAATGAACTCAGCTATTCACGCAACCCGCGGTGCCGTAACCCTCGCAAAAGCAAAATCTCGCCCGCTTGTGAAAATTGTGGCGATGCTGGTCGCTCTGTTTACAGTCGTCACACTTGGTTCCACACCGGCATTCTCCCAGGACGGCCACCAGGCCGAGCGCGACAGCCAAAAGCCCGACGGTTCCTGGCTCTACACCGTCACCATCCCCAACCCCGACGGCGCACCCATTGTCTTCCTCGGTACGGAAACCTACGCCGGCGACGGCGGCTACAGCGAACACGATCAGTTGTCCTTCACACCCGGTTATCTTGCCACCGGCGGACACGGCGTGTGGCGCAGCACCGGTAACGACGAGTTCCTGCTGACTTACATGAACCTCACCTACGACGCCACCGGCACCGCAACGGGTTCCGGCAAAGTCCGCCAGACCACCAAAATCTCCCGCGACGGAAAATCCTACACCGGTTCCGGCGACTTCTTTTACTACGACGAAGCCGGCAATACCGTCGCCAGCGGCACCTTCACCATCACCGCCAAGCGCATCGAGGTCGAACGGCCTCACTAACGTCCGCGCACCCAGCGACTCAATTTTCAAGAGCTGTCATCAGCTGCCGCGTGATTCGAGCCTGAACCGGGCCCCACGAATCACGCGGTTTTCTTAACTTTTACGCCCGCATTTTGTAAATTCTCCCACGCCAAAACCCCGGAATCCCCCGCAAATACGATAGAATTACCCTGAACTTCAGGGGCAAGCCACGAATCCCGATAGCTGGCGGCAGATCGAAGTCCTCTATCACGCCGCACTGGAATCTTCCGGCGAAGCACGCGAGAAGTTGCTGAGCACCGCCGATCCCGAAGTCCGCCGCGCCGTCGAAAATCTTCTCCTTCACGCCGATTCCGAAACGGCGGTGTTGGATCGTCCCGCTTGGGTCTCCGCAGGCGACTCCCACTCGCAAGAACCACCTACGCTTGAAATCATCCCGGGCCAGCAACTCGGCCCCTATCGCATCGATCTAAAAATCGGCGCCGGCGGCATGGGCGAAGTCTATCGCGCCACCGATACTCGCCTGAATCGTTCGGTCGCGATGAAGGTCTCCACCGCCCAATTCTCCAAGCGCTTCGAAGGCGAAGCCAAAGCCATCGCCGCCCTCAACCATCCCAACATCTGCCAGATCTTCGACGTCGGCCCCAATTATCTGGTGATGGAGTTTATTGATGGCCAGCCTGTCATCGCCCGCGGGCAAGAAAGACTCCCTCCCGAAAAAGTTCTGCGCATCGCCATCCAGATCGCCTCGGCCATGGAGTCCGCCCACTCCGTTGGCATCATTCACCGCGATCTGAAACCAGCCAACATTCTTCTCACCCCCAACGGCACCGTGAAATTGCTCGACTTCGGCCTGGCCAAACGCAGCACTGACAGCTCCCCCGAAATCACCATCAGCCAGGCCGCCACCCAGGTCGGCATGATTCTTGGCACGCCCGGCTACATGTCCCCCGAACAAGCTGAAGGACAGCCGGCCGACACCCGCTCCGACATATTTTCGTTCGGCGCAATCCTCTACGAATTGCTCTCCGGCACGCGCGCCTTCCCGGGAACCTCCGCGGCCTCCGCCATGGGGGCCATTCTCCACCGCGATCCCGATCCGCTCAACCCGCCATCAGCCCTCAGCGCTATCGCCTTCAAGTGCCTGGCCAAATCGCCAGCCGAGCGTTTTCAAACCGCCACCGCACTTCGCGAAGCCCTCGAACAAACCACCTCCACGAACTCGCAACCGCTGGTCGCAGTTCAACCGCGGAAGCAGCATTGGCTAACTCTGACCATCGTCGTAGCTGTATTAGCTGTGGCCGCCCTGGGCTTTTTCCTCTACCGCCACCGCGCCTCCGCCGGCATCAATTCCATCGCCGTACTTCCGCTGGACATGCGCAGCAAAGAACCCGACGCCGATTACATCTCCGACGGTATCGCCGAAAGCATCAACAACAGCCTCGCGCGTCTCCCCGGTATTCAGGTCGTCCCCAACAGCGTCGCCCAGCGTTACAAAGGCCAAGCCGGCGATTTTCAAAAAATCGGCGCCTCCCTAAACGTCCAGGCCATCCTCTCCGGTCGCGTCACTCAACGCGCCGAAGAACTGGCCATCGATATCGAACTCGACGACGTCCGCAGCGGCAAACAACTCTGGGGCCAGCAATACAATCGCAAAGTCGCCGACCTGCTGATGGTCCAACAAGACATCGCCAGAGAAGTCTCCCAGCGTCTCCGCTCGCAACTCTCCGACACCGATCGCCAGAACTTGAACAGAGGTTCCACTTCCAATCCCGAGGCCTACCAGCTCTTTCTCAAAGGCCTATATTTCTCCGGCAAATTCACTAAAGACGGTTTCGACAAAGGCATCGTCGATCTGAACCAAGCCATCGCTCTCGATCCCAACTACGCCCGCGCTTACAGCATCCTCGCTTGGAATTACATTAATCAGGACGACTGGTTCATCGATCCCAAAATTGCCGGGCCCAAAGCCAGAGACCTGGCGCAAAAGGCCATCCAACTTGACGACACCGATGCCGAAGCCCACGCCGTCCTGGCCATTGAAAAACATTGGTACGACTGGAACTGGCCTGCCGCGGAACAAGAGTTCAAGCGCGCCCAGGAACTGGACCCTGAAAACGGAGACGCCCACGGTTACTACTCCTGGTTCCTGGCTTCTCAGGGCAGAAAAGACGAGGCCGTTGCGGAGGCTCGCGTCTTCCTCAAGACCGACCCGCTCTCCAGCTTGGGCAACGGAAATCTCGGATCCGTTTCCGTTTTCAACCATCAGTGGGATAAAGCCATTGAACAATTGCGCAGCGCCATCGACCTCGATCCCAATTTCTGGTTCGACTATCTTTTTCTCGGCCGCGCCTACGAAGCTAAAGGAAACTTCACCGAGTCCATCGCCACCTTCAAACGCGGTCTCGCCTTGGAAGACAATCTCGAACTCTGGGCCGGACTCGGCCACGTCTACGCCGTTTCAGGAAACCGCGTGGAAACCCAAAAGATCCTCGACCATCTCCAGGAACTTTCCGCCACGCGCTACGTCGCTCCCTACAATATCGCCATCATCTACGCCGGCCTCGGCGATAAAGACCAAGCCTTCCAATGGCTCAACCGCGCCTACGACGACCGTTCCTACATCCTGGTCGTCTACCTCAACACCGACAGCCGCCTCGACAACCTCCGCTCCGACCCCCGCTTCCTCGAACTCCGCCAAAAAATCAACCTCCCCGAACCAAAGTGAAACCGTTCAAGCTGCCGTGTTTCACTTTCCAACTTCCCGCCGTAACCCGCCTTGCTAGAGCGGCTCTGGAGTGCTACTTTTAGGCGAAACTCTTGGGGTGCCGGCGCTCTACCCGGCATTGACTCTGGGTCCGGCTGACGACCGGCCCGGCGGCAGCGAGTCTAACCATTCAGGCCAACTGACGGGCTCACTCTCACCTGCATGCCAACTTCTCTCGACAATTCGGGCGCGCCCGCAACAAAAACGCACGGCGTGGTGCACGCAAACGCGCCGAGTGCTCAAGAAAACTTTACCTACTGGCGCGTCGAAGGCTCCTTACTGGAACTCGGCGCTCTGCGCCCCGTCTCCTTTTTCACCTGGAATTCCCGCAGCTACGCCGAGCGCTGGGCTCGCCGCGCCGGAATGGCCGGCATGGCACTGGTTCGGCCGTTCACCTACGCGAGTAACCGAACTTTTGCCACGCGGTTTCTTCACACCCTGCTCCGCGGAGTAAGCCGCGATCGCCTCGACCTCCTCGGCGAAGAATATTTTCAATATTTCTTGAAGCCGCGAATGCGCAAGCAATCTGTCGCCAAACTCCAGGAAGCTCTGCAAGGTGGCGAACAAATCGTACTGGTCAGCCAACTCCTCGACCACATCCTCAAGCCCTTAGCCCGCCATTTCGGCGCAAACAAAATCATCGGCAATCGCCTCGAATTTC
The DNA here is from genome assembly GCA_963846145.1 of uncultured Acidobacteriota bacterium. Taxonomy (GTDB): domain Bacteria; phylum Acidobacteriota; class Terriglobia; order Acidiferrales; family UBA7541; genus Acidiferrum. The sequence continues at coordinate 175,774 of CAWJUV010000003.1, forward strand.
GCGACGGCATCGCCACTGGACGTCTGCTCGATCCAGTCGTCCGCCCTCGCGGACCACTCGCCTGGATCGCCAGCGGTTCCACCGACGGACGCATCTCCCGCGAAAAATTGTTGAGCCAACTCGGCTGGTCCACCGAGTCTGGCTTACCCGAAATTGCCCTACGCAACAGCGTGCGTTCACGAGTCACCACCGAAGGCGCGATTCAGCAAACTAAAATTGCAGCCTCGACCGCCGCAACCTCGGCAGTTAATGGCAATAATTGCGGACGATCCGTCGCGCTCTTCGACGAAGCCCCCAAAGTAGACCAACTCTCCGTCCGCGAAACCCTAAAAGGCCGACACCTACTCCTCATCGGCGTCACCGGCTTCATCGGCAAAGTCTGGCTCATCGACCTCCTCGAAAACATCCCCGACATCGGCAAAATTACTCTCCTAATCCGCCGCAACCGCACCACCTCCGCCCAACGCCGCTTCGAAAAAATCCTCGAAGAATCCCCCACCATCGATGGCCTCCAGGAGCGCCACGGCCGCAACCTCGGCGCCTTCCTCAAAGAAAAACTCGAAGTCGTCGAAGGCGACGTAAGCGCCCCCGGCCTCGGCCTCGACGCCGCCACCCGCAAACGCCTCGCCGCCTCCCTCGATCTCATCGTGAACAGCGCCGGCCTCACCGACTTCAATCCCGACCTCCGCGACGCCCTCTCCTCCAACGTTGATTCCGCGGCCCATCTGCTCGAATTCATCCGCGAGTGCGACCACGCCGGCCTGATGCATCTCTCCACCTGCTACGTCGTAGGCATGCGCGACGGCCGCGTCACCGAAGACCTGATCCCCGACTACAATCCCTCCCGCGACCCCGAATTCAATGTCGACCGCGAAATCGAATCCCTCCGCGAAACTGTCCGCAACGTCGAAGCCCGCGCCGAAAGCGTCGAACTCAACGCCGCCCTGAAACGCCAAGCCCTCGGTCGTGGAGTCGACGCCTCGGAAGTCCCCGCCAAAGAACAAAAAGAACTCGACGGCGTCCTCCGCCGCAACCGCATCCGCTGGGCTCGCAATCGCCTCACCCGTATCGGCATCCGCCGCGCCCAGCATCTCGGCTGGCCCAACACCTATACCTTCACCAAAAGCCTCGGCGAATCCGTTCTCGCCACTCGCGGCAAAGATCTTCCGATCGCCATCGTCCGTCCCTCCATCGTGGAAAGCTCCGAGCGCTCGCCCTTCTCCGGCTGGAACGAAGGCATCAACACCTCCGGCCCTCTCTCCTATCTCCTTGGCACCAATTTCCGCCAGCTCCCCACCAACGAACGCAAATGCCTCGACGTCATCCCGGTCGACATGGTCTGCCGCGGCATGAGCCTGATCGCCGCCGCCATCATCGCCCGCAAAAACGCCCGCATGTATCAGCTGGCCACTTCCGCGGTCAGTCCCGTCACCATGGGCCGCAGCATCGAACTCACCGGCCTCGCCCACCGCAAGCACTACCGCATGGAGCAAAGCGTCGACAATTGGCTCAAAGTAAAATTCGAAACCATCCCCGTTTCCAAACAGCGCTACGAGCGCATGTCCATCCCCATGCAAAAAGCGGTGGTCTCCAGCATCAACCGCGCCGCTAGCGCCCTTAAAATGAAGAAGCCCCCGCTGGCCAAAGCCGAACGCGAACTCAACCGCGCCGAAAAATTGATCGAGCTCTACGAGCCGTTTATTTTGCACAACGATCACGTCTTCGAGTGCGAGAATACCCGCATGCTCTCGGCCGCCCTCCCGCCCGAAGAAAAACATCTCTTCGACTTCGCCCCCGAAGCCATCGACTGGTGGGATTACTGGATCAACGTGCACATCCCCGCGCTTCGCCGCTGGTGCTATCCGTTGATGGAAGGCCGCCCGCTGGAATCCCGCACTCCCCGCGAACTCGATTGGACCGCTCAGCCTGCCTGCGCAGCCGCCGCGCTCACCAATTCCGCCGCGCCAACCAACGATCCGCTGTGGCGGTCCTCCTGACCTTATGGCGATTTTCCTAACGGGCTCGACCGGCTACCTCGGCAGCTACCTGGTGGCTGGACTTTTCCGCGAACACCGCGACCAACTCAACCTGTTGGTCCGCGCCAAATCTCAGGACGAAGCCCGCGAACGCCTCTGGCACTCGCTGCAACTCCACTTTGAATTTCCAGAATTTCTCGAACTTCTGAATTCCCGCGTAAAAATTTTTCTCGGCGACCTCACCAGCGAGTATTTCGGCTTGCCCGACGACACTTACCATCAACTGGTCGACACTACCGACTCCATCATCCACTGCGCCGCGTCTTTAAATCGCAAATCCGAGCGCCAATGCATGAACGTAAATCTCCGCGGCGGCCTCGAAGTCATTCAGCTCGCCCGCCGCGCCCAAAACCGCAACGGCCTGCGCCGCTATTCGCACGTTTCCACCGTCGCCGTCGCCGGCCACCGCCAAAACGAAGTCGTCACCGAGGACGCCGCCATCGACTGGGCCCGCTCCGACTACGACCCTTACGCCCGCACTAAAAAATTCGGCGAGCACATGGTCCACCAACTCATCCCCGACGTCCCCACCGTAATCTTCCGCCCCGCGATCGTCCTCGGCGACAGCCGCTTCCCCGAAACTACCCAATTCGACATGGTCCAGGCCTTCGACGTCCTCGCGCGCTTTCCAGTTCTCCCGCTCAAGCCCGACGACCGCATCGACATCGTTCCAGCCAACTACGTTGGCAAAGCCATCGTAGCCATCCACCAAAAAGAAGACCCAGCACATACCATTTACCATTTGTCTTCCGGCACTGGCTCGCAGACCTTCCGCGAACTCACCGACGCCCTCGGCTCCGCCGGCAAAACCAAAAAGCCCGCCTACTGGCCAAAACTCGGCGGCACTTTCTCCGGCACCGTCGATCGTCTTGCCCGCCGCCGCAAAGGCCCCATCGCCTACGGCGCCTCGTTACTGAAAGTATTCTGGCCCTACTTAATCTGGAATACGGTGTTTGACAATTCTCGCGTTGTGGCGGAACTTGGCGGCGAGGTTCCCGCAAAATTCTCAACCTATGCGTACCCACTCTTGAAATTCAGCCGCCACAATAAATTTCACTTTCCCGCCAAGCCCTGGCCCGGTACCGCCGCATCCGCCTCCGGAGCCAAAAGCAGCGGCGCAAAAACCGCCATCGCGGAGCGTGCCCGCGCATGACCGACTTCATCCTGGTCGCCTGGGTCAGCGCGCTGATCGGCCTCGCCCGCATCAACTGGATGATGGGCCGCGGGCAGCGCTGGAATCGCAGTGAAAAACTGAAACTGCTCTTCGCCGGCTACAACGGCACCCGCAACACCGGCAGCGACGTCCGCGTCAACGAAATGATTCACCAGATCCGCCACGTCCTCGGCGCGCAAAACGTCGACTTCAGCGTAATGACCCAGGACTTCGGCCGCACCAAAGGCTACTTCGAAGGCACCCAGCAGGTGCGCTTGCCGGACATGTTCCCGCCCTTCCTTTACAGCGAAGTGCGCAAAAATCATGGAGTCATCGCCTGCGAAGGCTCCATGTTCAAAAGTAAATTCGCCAACGCCCTCACCACCATGATGATCGGCTCGCTGGGCATGGCTTCCGCCGAAAATAAATTGTCCATCGGCTACGGCGGCGAAGCCGGCCATATGGATCCGCTGATTCAAAAAATGTGCGCGCGTTACGTCGGCGAATCGCTGGTCATCACCCGCAACGTCGAATCGCAAACGTTGCTGCGTTCTCTGGGCATCACCGCCGAACTCGGCACCGACACCGCCTGGACCTTCGAGCCCCAGCCACAGTCCTACGCCCAAAAAGTTTTGCGCGAGGCCGGCTGGGACGGAACCACGCCGATTCTCGTCATCTGCCCAATTCACCCCTTCGTCTGGCCCGTAAAAGCCTCCATCGCCAAATACGCCGCCCGCGTCACCACCGGTGCCTACAAGGAAGCTCAATACCGCACCGTCTATTTCCACGAATCCGGCGCGGAAGTCGACCGCCGTTTCCAGCACTACATTTCCTCCATCACCAACGCCACCAAAACTTTTCTGCAGCGCCACCGCGTCTTCCCCATTCTTGTCGCCATGGAGCGCCTCGACGCCGTCGCCTGCCGCGCCATCGCCGCGCAAATCCCCAACACTCCGATCTTCACCTCCGACGATTACGACATGTACCAACTCGTCTCACTCCTGCGCGCCTGCACCTACATGGTCTCCTCCCGCTACCACGGCATCGTCACCTGCATGCCCAGCCTGGTCGCCTCCGCCGGCGTCACCATGGACGAACGCATTCGCAACCTCATGCGCGAACGCGGTCACGAACATCTCTTCCTCACCGTCGACGATCCGGAACTCGAACCGAAACTCCTGCAAATTATGGAAACGCTCGTCGCCGAACGCGACGCCGTCCGCGAAGGCATCGGCCTTACCGTCGTCCGCAATTTAAAAGTCATGGCCCGCATGGGCGTGCTCCTCGAAGACGCCGTCCGCCGCCAATATCCTGAATTCCCACTGCGCTCCGGCGTGCTCTCCTGGGAAGACTACCTGCCACCGCTCAGCGAAAATTTGCAGCAGCTTCTGAAACAGTACGACGCCTCGCCCGTAGCCATGGCGGCCAAGAACTGATTCATGCCTAATTTTCTTGAACTCATCTTCACGCAGTTGCAGCGCGCCGGCGATCGCGTAGTGTTGCGCGAAATTCACGGCAACATGTTCACCGAAATCACCGGCAAGGAATTGCTGGAAGAAGTCCAGCGCGGCCGCGCCTACGTCCGCAAATTCGGATTGATCGCCGGCGACCGCTGCGTCTTACTCGGCGCAAATTCGATCCGCTGGATCGCTGTCGATCTCGCATTAATGGCCGAAGGCATCGTGGTCGTGCCGATGTATGCGCGCCAAGCTCTCGGCGAACTCGTCACCATGATGAAAGATTGCGAGCCCGGGCTGCTCATTCTCGGCGACGCTCATCTCGGCGATGGCATCAACCTCGCCTGGAAACAAAGGCCTCATCGCGTGCAGATGGAAGAAGTATTACGCTCCGCCCCCGCTCGCGATCCCGTCTCTGGTCCACCCAATCCGCGTAAAGACGAAGACTTCGTCACCATCATCTATACCTCCGGCACTTCCGGCGAAGCCAAAGGCGTCTGCCTCAGCGTCGGCAACATCTCCCACATGCTGAAGTGCACCACCGAACGCCTGAATCAATTGATGAGCGCAGGCACCGTCGGCAGCAGCGCAAAAAAGCCCGACAACGTTTTCCACTACTTGCCGCTGAATTTTGCTGGCTCCTGGATCTTGCTGCTCTCCTGCCTCATGCGCGAAAGCACTCTCACGCTTTCGACCGATCTCAACGCCCTCGCCGACGAAATTCGCCTCAGCACCCCCAACTATTTCCTGAACGTCCCCACGCTGCTGGAACGCGTCCGCCGCGGCGTCCTCGACAACATCGCCAAGCAAAACGCGCTCATCGGCAAACTTTTCAACAAAGCCAAAGCCGTCTGGGAACAGGAACGCCAAACCAAAACACCCGCAGGCGGCCTGGACGCCCTCTGGCTGAAGCTTGCCAAAATGCTCATCTTCGGAAAAATAAAACAGCGTTTCGGCGGCCAGGTTCGTGCGCTAATCTGCGGCTCCGCCCCTCTTGCCGAAGAAACCCAATTATTTTTCATGATGCTGGGAATTCCGGTGCTGCAGGTCTACGGACTCACCGAAACCACCGCCATCTGCACCATGGACGACCCTCGAGTTCCGGTCGAGCCCGGCTACGTCGGCGTCGCCATCCCCGGCATCGAAATGAAAGTCGGCCCCAACGAAGAAATCCTCACTCGCGGTCCGCACATTTTTCCCGGCTACTGGAATCGCCCCGACGAATCCCGCGTCATGAGCGAAGGCTGGTTCCACACCGGCGACCAAGGCGAAGTCAACGCTCGCGGCAACTGGCGCATCAGCGGCCGAATCAAAAATCTGATCATCCTCGCCAGCGGCCACAACGTCGCCCCCGAACCCATCGAGGAAAAAATCGCTCAAGGCCTGAGCGGCTCGCCGCAGGTCGTAATCATCGGCAACGGTCGCGGCTTCTTGTGCGCCTTGCTCACCGGCCAGCTCGACTCCGCGCAAGTCTCCAACGTCATCGCCAAAATCAACGCAGACCTCCCCCACTATCGCCAGGTCCGCAATTTCAAAATCGTCTCCGAAGTATTCACGCCAGAAAACGGCTTGCTTACCGCCAACGGAAAACTTCGTCGCGACATGATCGACCGCCGCTTCTCCAATGAAATTACCGCCCTCTTCGGCGGCACCGGAAAACCTGCATGAAGTCCTACAGCGGCAAAGCGCTCCGTTGGGAATGGAACGACCGCGTCATCGAGCTAACACTCGACAGCGCCCCAGCCAACGAAATCGGCACCGCCATGCTCGCCGACCTGGAAAAATTTGTCGCCGCATTCCCGGAACTCTCCCCGGACACCGCCGTCTGCATCATTTCCAGCGCCCAAAAACCCGGCTTCTCCGCCGGCGCCGACCTGCGTGAACTCTACGAAGGCGCCGCCGCATTGAACGGCCCACAACGCCTCGCCGGCGTCCGCGATTTTCTCGAACGCATCCACGCCGTCCTCAACGCCATCGATGCCGCGCCGTTCGTCACCATCGCCGCAGTCCACGGCATCTGCTTCGGCGGCGGACTGGAACTCGCCCTGGTCTGCGACCTGATCATCGCCGACAAAATGGCCCGCTTCGCTTTTCCAGAATTGCGCCTCGGCCTAATCCCCGGCTTCGGCGGCATCCCCCGCCTGAATCGCGACTTGGGCAACGCCCTCGTCCGCGATTTGCTCTTCACCGGCCGCAGCGTCAACGCCACTCGCGCCCAAGCCGTCGGCCTGGTCTCACAACTCTCCGCCGAAGGCCAAGCCCTCAACGTCGCCCGTTCCAACGCCAACCAAATCAAAAAATTCGACTCCTACACTCGCGCGGCAGCCAAAAAATTCCTGAAACCCATTCCGCACGAACAGCTGCGCCAGGAAATCGAACTTTTCTGCGAACTGTTCACTCGCCCGCCAGTAATGGCCGCCTTAAAAAAATTCGTCGAATCCACCGACGCCATGCCGTACTTGCCCTGATCGCCCGTGACCCGCGCCCAATCGTCGCTGCAAGCGCGCCCAAGGACGTCGCATATATAATGGAGGAGCCATGCGCACCGAAGAGCAAACCACTCAGGAAGTTCTCGACCTGGCCGCCAAACATTTCCAGGTGCCCGCAAACTCCCTGGCCCCAGACGACGACTTCTTCAAAAAACTTGGCATCAACAGCCTGCAAGCCCTGGAACTGCTCTCCCGCCTCGAAAATCATTTCGGCATCGAACTCCCCGACTACGAAGTCCAGGGCGTCAGCGACTTCCGCACCCTAGCAGCGCGAATCCAATCCCGCCTGTAAATGCTGGACCTCGCAAAATACTCACTCCATCGGCGCAGCACTCCAGGAAGCCGTCAAAGTTTTCTCCAACGAAATCTGCCTGATCGAAGCCGACCGCGACCGCGAAAATCACCGCCTCACCTACCGCGAATTCAGCGACCGCGCCATGCCCGTAGCATCGGCTCTCCAAAACGCCGAATTCTCCCCAGCCGATCGCGCCGCAATCATCATGACCAACCAATCCAAATGGTTGATCGGCGCCTACGCCATATTTTTCTCCGGCGGCATCCTCGTCCCACTGGATTACAAACTGACTCCCGACGAGCACTGGCAACTCCTCAAACACTCCGGCGTCCGCGCACTCATCACCGAATATCCCATCTGGCGGCAACTCAGCACCGCACCAGGCCGCGCCGCAGCAACCGATCTCCAAACAATTCTAGTAACGGAAGCTCCCGCCGAACGCCGACTTGTCTGGCGCTCAAAGCTGGGAACGGTTAGGCATCGACACCACCGCCGTCCCAGAATTCCACGCGCCGCAACTCGCACCGACGCCGCCACCATCGTCTACTCTTCCGGAACCGGCGGCCGCCCCAAAGGCTGCGTCATGACCCACGACAATTACCTCGAACAATGCGTGGCCCTCACCTCGCTCTATCCCTTCGCCCCCGGCATGCGCTACCTCAGCATCCTCCCCACCAACCACGCCATCGATTTCATGGTCGGCTTCTTCGGCCCCTTCATCTGCGGCGCCGCCGTCGTCCACCTCCGCACCCTCCGCCCCGAATACGTCCGCGAAGCCTTCACCAAATACAAAATCACCTACGTCAGCCTCGTCCCGCTGGTCCTAAAAAATCTTCAAACCGGTTTGCGCGCACGCTTCGACGCTCTGCCACCCGGCAAACGCAAAATTTTCAACGCACTCGTCGCCATCAACAAAGCCCTCACCAAAAGTCATCCGCGCCTTGCCCTAAGCCGCCGCCTCCTCAAACAAGTCCACGACGCCTTCGGCGGCGAACTCCGCGCCATCATCGTCGGCGGCGCCTTCACTGAACCGCAAACGCTACAATTCTTCTACGACCTCGGTATCCCCGTGGCCAACGGCTACGGCCTCACCGAAGCCGGCACCGCCATCACCGTGAACGACCTCCATCCCTTCCGCGCCGACACCGTCGGCAAACCGCTCCCCGGCATGGAAGTGCGCATCGTAAATCCCGCCCCAGACGGCATCGGCGAAGTCTCCGTCCGCAGCAAAACCGTAATGTCCGGCTATCTCCACGAGCCAGAACTCACCGCCGAAACCATCGTCGACGGCTGGCTCATGACCGGCGACCTCGGCCGCTTCGACCCACACGGCCACCTCCAACTCTTCGGCCGCAAGAAAAACATGATCGTCACCGAGGAAGGAAAAAATATTTATCCCGAAGACATCGAAAGCGTCTTCGAAGGCCTCGCCGTCAAAGAATTCTGCGTCTTCGCCGCCAACTACATCTGGCCGCAAAAAAGCATGGTCGGCGAGCAACTCGTCCTGGTCCTGCACTTCGACCAGGGCCAAACGCTCACCGAAGACCTGCGCCGCGAAATCACAGCCCGCAACAACCGCCTGCTAAACTACAAACGCATTCACGGCCTGGTGGTGTTCGATTCGGATTTTCCGCGCACCGCTTCGATGAAAATCAAGCGCAACGTATTGGCGGAGAGCCTGGCCACGCTGGATCGCGCGCAAGCCGTTGTGAATTTGTAACGCCGCAATTCCGCGGTAAAAATTCCATTCCGGAGTAAACTCACCCCGCCCTTCATGGCTAAATTTCTCGCCATCGTCAACCCCGCCGCCGGCGACGGAAAATCCGCGAAGCTAGCCGGCCCAGCACTCGCACGTCTGCGCGCCGCGGGGCTTCAGGTCGATTCAGTCTCGCACCCGCGGCCCAGGCGACGGCATGCGCCTCGCCCGCGAAGGCTACGCCCAGGGCTACAGAAAATTTCTAGCTGTAGGCGGCGACGGCACCGGCCACGAAATCCTCAACGGCATTTTCGCCCGCACCGTCGTGAATGAAGGCACTCCGCCCTGGCCCGTCGATCGCATCTCCCTGGGTTTTCTCCCGCTCGGCACTGGCAACTCCTTCCTCCGCGATTTCACCAAAGAAGGCGCCGACGCCTCGATGAAAGCGTTACTCGAAAAACGCTCCCGCACCATCGACCTAATGCGATTGATTCACTCGAGCGGCGAAATCTTTTCGTTCAATCTCGTCAGTGTAGGTTTCACCGCCAACGTCGGGGCCCTCACCAACCGCCACCTCAAAGCATTCGGCCATCTCGGCTACCTGCTCGGCGTCTTTATCCGTCTAGCGCAATTGAAGCCGCTGACGTTCGCCACGCGCTGCGACGAAGACAAGGACTGGGACTCGCCGCCCCTGCCTCTTTCTAACTTTCAACAACAGCGCCTACACCGGCGGCACCATGTGGATCGCCCCGGACGCCAATCCCAGCGACGGCCTCATCGAATTCGTACATTGGGGACCCATCGGCCGCCTCGCCGCCCTGCGCATGCTGCCCACCATTTACGACGGCCGCCACATGAAACATCAGCAAGCCTCGCGACGCGCCGTCAAGCACATCGAATTCAACATGCCGCAGCCCGTCGACGTAATGATCGACGGCGAAGTCCTCGCGCTCCAATGTAAGTCCCTCGACATCGTCCCCGGCGCAGTGGACGTTTACATATGAAGCGCGCTTGGCTGTCGGTCCGCGCCGCAATCCTATGGGCGCTCAGCCTCATCCATTTCTTCATCGCCGCGCCGCTGCTGGTTTTTCTGGGAATTTTTCTAGATCCGCGCAAACACGATTATTTGCAGCGCCAACTCTGCCAGCGCATCGTCTTCTTCGCCGGCACAAGAGTAAAAGTCCAGCGCCAACCCGGATTCGACCCACAGCGCACCGGCTTCTTCATGGTCAACCACGTCAACGTGTTTGATCCGTTCGTCCTCTACGTGGCCATCCCACAATACGTCCGCGGCTGGGAACTCGAATCCCACTTCAAAATCCCCGCCTACGGCTGGCTCATGAAACGTTTCGGCAACGTCCCGGTTCCAGACGTGCGCCGCCCCGCCGATCTTAAACGCATGTGGCGCCTCACCCAAGACGCCATCGACAGCGGCACCAGCCTGATTATTTTTCCGGAAGGAAAACGCACCCGCGACGGCCACGTCGGCGAATTTCAGGACGGCGGCTTCCGCGTCGCCCAACAACTCGGTATCCCCATCACGCCGGTCAGTTTAGTCGGCTCATTCCAACATCACCGCACCGGTCACTGGATGCTCTGGCCCCAGCCCGTCACCGTAATTCTTCACGCCACCATTGAGACCACCGCGATGAAAAAAACCGAAGTCCCCGAACTACGCGACCGCGTCCGCCAAATTATTTCCGCACCAATCGAAGAATGCCTGCGGAATTCCACGCAAGAAAAGTAAAACGCTTCACCACATAACAAGAAGGTAGTGATCGCCCGCCTGCAATACTCGGATCGCCTCGTCCCACACCGGAAGTTTGTCCGACTTCACCGCTTTTAGCCGCGAATGAGCCCGATGTAACAGCTTTGAAATCTTGTCCTCATAATCGCCCGCGTCGTTTGCTGCCTCGAATTCCGCATTCAGCGCAAGCGGATCTTCGGTCGCATCAGGCCCTTCAGTGAAGTGCATCATGCGCTTCTCCAGATTCGACAGCGAGACGTGATCGAGCGCTGCTTGTTCGGCAGTTTGCTGAACGAGAAAATCTTTCGCTTCGGTAATTTGCATGGAGTACGGATTATATCCCAGACGAAACAACTTATTTCGTGACTACAACGTGAGCTTGATGCCCGGCAACGTGCGGCCCGCCCGCGTCTCCTGCCAGGTGTACACGATGCGATGAATCACCGTGATGGTGGAAACCACTGCGATAACCCACAGCACCGCGCCCATCCGGTTAAATAATCCACCAATGATCAGCAACACCAGGCGCTCCGGCCGCTCCATGAACCCAACTTTGCACAGTGGAATCAACGACTCGGCCCGCGCCCGCGCATAACTCACCATCACCGAACCCGCAGTAGCCACCGCCGCAAGCACCACATACGGCGTGCGCCCACTCACCGAGTAATACACCAACAGCCCCATGTACAGAGCCATGTCCGCATAGCGATCCAGCGTGGAATCGTAAAACGCTCCAAACGCCGTCACCCGATTCTGCCGCCGCGCCACCTGCCCATCCAGCATGTCCAAAAATCCCGCAAAAAAAATAATGAACGCGCCGGTGCGAAATCCGCCCATGGCAAAACGCACGGCCGCTCCAAAATTCACCACCAGCCCTAGAAATGTAAGGAAGTTAGGATTGACCCCGGTTGCTGCCAGCAGCCCGACAATTCTATCCAGCAGCCATTTGCTTCCGGTGCCGATCCCTCCTGTAAACGTGGCCATAAAGTGTCGCTGAGTAGTGTCTCAAACCCGGCGTAATTCGCGAAGTTTTCCGAGCCGATATCGAAATTTTAGAAGGCCGGAACTGCCGCGCGGATTATAGAACGACCAGCGATTTCCTGCGGCATAGGAAATGGCTTGCATCAACAAAACCGCAGTGTCGCTGCTGGGATTTGGTGTTGACGCTAAACCAGACCGAGTCTACAGTCTTACCGAATAAAGCCTTCCGCTCCATGATCGACGAACTAAGCAGACGCAAATTCCTTTCGCAAGCCGGCCGCGGCATCAGCGCCATGTGGGTCTCCGCGCATTGGCCGCAAATGGTCGCGGCAGCCACGCACGCCCACGCTGCAGCGCAGTCGGCCACTCCATACAAATTCCAATTCTTCACGCCCGAAGAGGCGCTCGAAGTCGAAGCCCTCGCGGCGCGCATTATTCCCAGCGACGATTCTCCCGGCGCTAAAGAAGCCGGAGCCGTTTATTTCATCGACCAATCGCTGGCAACTTTCTCTAGCGATGACGCGCCCAAATATCGCGAGGGCTTGCCCGAGCTGCAAAGCGTGGTTCGCGAGAAATTCACTGGAGTCGAGAAATTTTCGGCCGCCACTCCTGAGCAGCAGGACGAAATTCTCCGCATCCTCGACGCCGAAGAACCCCCGGCACCCGCGCGCCGCCGCAACATTCACTCCGCCAAAACATTTTTTGAAGCCGTGCGCATTGGAACCATCGCGGGATTCTTGATCGATCCGGAATCAGGCCGCGGAAATCGCGGCGGTGTGGGCTGGAAATTGATCGGGCGCGACACCCCCCACAGTTTTCAGCCGCCCTTCGGTTACTACGACAAGGATTATCCCGGCTGGCATCCCCTCGGGAGAAATACCGCAACCGCGCAATCGGTGCCGATCAGCCCTGCGCCGCCGGCGGATGAAAATTCATGAGAGTCGCAACGCCCAAGTATAAAACCTCTGACGAAGTCGATTTCCTCATCATTGGTTCCGGCGCGGCCGGCGGAATCCTCGCCAAAGAACTCTCCACCAACGGATTTCGCGTGGTTGTTCTTGAACAGGGACCCTATCTCACCGAAGCCGATTATTCCCACGATGAAGTAAAAATTCTCGCGGAAGATTTTTTAACTAATCATCCCAAGCTGCAGCCCAACACTTTTCGCAAAACTCCTCAGGACACCGCCAAGCCGCAGCGCGCGCTCGTCTATGGCCGCAGCGTGGGCGGCACCAGCGTGCACTTCACCGCCAATTTCTGGCGCTTTCATGAAATTGATTTTGTGGAGCGCAGCAAAGTCGGCGCCGTGGGAGGCTCCACGCTGGTGGACTGGCCCATCAAATACGCCGACCTCGAGCCGTACTACACCAAGGTCGAATGGGAAGTCGGTGTTTCGGGTCAGGCCAACGCGAGTCCGTTCGATCCGCCGCGTTCCAAGCCGTACCCCATGCCGCCGCTGCCAGTGAAATCTTCCGGCGTCATTTTCGAGAAGGCCGGGCAGAAACTCGGATGGAATCCCTTTCCCGCCCCGATGGCGATTTTGTCGCAGCCGCGCGCGGGACGCAGCGCCTGCATCGCTTGCGGTTTCTGCCTGGGTTTCGGCTGCGAAGTGGGCGCCAAGAGCAGTTCCCTCGCGGCCATGATTCACGTCGCGGAAAAAACCGGCCGCTGCGAAATTCGCCCGGACTCCTACGTGCACCGCATCGAACTGGATTCCCGCGGACGCGCGATCGGCGCCTCGTACTTCGATAAAGACAAGAACACTCACCTGCAGAAAGCCAAAGCGGTGATCGTTTGCGCCAATGGCGCCGAAACTCCGAGGCTCTTGCTGCTTTCTGCGAATAAACAATTTCCCAATGGCTTAGCCAATTCCAGCGGCTACGTCGGCAAGAATCTAATGTTGAACAGCGGAGCGATTTCGCTGGCCACTTACGAGCATCCGCTCAACGACTATAAGGGTTTCGCGGTCAGCCGCATTCTGCACGACTTCTACGAGCTTGATCCGCACAAGTATGGCTTTGTAGGCGGCGGTGGCCTGGATGCGCGTTTCGATCAGACGCCCATTTCGTTTGCGATGAACGGCCTTCCCCCGGGCTCGCCGCGCTGGGGCAGCGGGTTCAAAAAGGCTCTCGCGGAAAATTTTAACTACACCATGGAAGTCTTCTGTCACGCCACCTCCTTGCCCAAGGAAGACAACAGTTTTTCGCTCGACCCCGATTTGAAAGATGCCTGGGGATTGCCGGCCTTGCGCATGACTTACAAAGATCACCCTGACGATCTGAAGACCGACAAATTTCTCAACGATCGGGCGCTGGAATTGCTCGATGCATCCGGCGCGGTAAAAAAATGGAGCTTCCCGATTGCCGAACAGGAGTTTGCGGTGCACCTCCTGGGAACCTGTCGCATGGGCAATGACCCGAAGACTTCCGTCATCAACATCGACAATCGCACCCACGACGTAAAAAATCTTTTCCTCTGTGATGGCAGCACCTTCGTCACTTCCGGCCGTGGTCAACCCACCATGACTATCGAAGCATTGGCCTTCCGCGCCGCCGACCGCATCACCGCTCTGGCCAAAAAAGGCGAAATCTCCGCCTAAATCAATCCGCCAAGCAAAAAATCCAAGCGACTCTGTTGTGCTTTGCTACAATCCTGCCTGTTCACAGGGGGACTTATGGCGCGGCGCAATTTCGTTTTGATCAGCTTGCTTTGCGTAGTTTTGCTCTCGGTGGGCTTAGCCATTGCCCAGGCTCCTGCTCCCTCGGCTGGCGCCCCGCCGCAAAAAACCGCCGAAAAACAATTCAAAAATATCCAGGTCCTGAAGGATATTCCCGCCGATCAATTAATTCCCGCCATGCAGTTCATCACTGCCTCCCTTGGCGTGGATTGCGAGTACTGCCACAACCACGAAGCCATGGACAGCGACGAAAAGAAACCCAAGAAAATCGCCCGCGAAATGATGAAGATGATGATCTCCATCAACGCCGACAATTTTGACAGCCATCAAGTGGTGACCTGCAACACCTGCCATCGCGGGGCGGCCAAGCCGGTGAGTATCCCCGCGGTCGCCGAAGAAGACACCATGGGCGGCCCGCCAAAAAACAAGCCGCCGGTGCCGGCGATGCCGAAGGCGGAGGATTTGCTGGATAAATATTTGACTGCGATGGGCGGAGCAGCGGCGCTGGATAAAGTTACGAGCCGCGTGCAGAAAGGCAAGTTGCTGGCTTTCGGAGGCCAGAGTTTCCCAGCCGATGTCTATTCCAAAGCCCCAGGGAAGCGCATGTCCGTAATGCATTTGCAGTCGGGCGACAGCGTAACCTCCTTCGACGGCCAACACGGCTGGATGACCGTCCCCGGCCGCCCGCAACCCCACATGATGTCCGCCTCGGAAAACGAATCTGCCGGCATCGACGCCGATTTACAATTTGCCGAACACGTCAAGACTCTGTACTCGAAATTCACTGTCGAGGACGGCGAAAAAATCGATGGCCACGAAACCTATTTGGTAAAAGGCCAAGCCGAGGGTCGCGCCCCGATTCGGCTGTATTTGGACAAGCAGACGTATTTGCTGGACCGCTTGGTGCGCTATGCTCAAAGCCCGCTTGGCTTAAATCCTACGCAAATCGATTACTCCGATTATCGCGACGCCGATGGAGTCAAGGTCCCGTTCCGCTGGTCCTTGGCCCGTCCCGGAAATCGCTTCACCATCCAGATCGACGACCTAAAACAAAACGTCCCGGTCGACGACACAAAATTTGCAGCTCCGCCGGCACCACCAGCGCACTAAGACTAGGAACTTAATTCGAACGCGATTCGAATGAAGCCTTAAAAATTCGCGAACAATTTGCATTCGAACGCTTCGAAAACGTCCGTGTTACCCTTCCTAAGTCCACCAGTACTACTAAGCATTTTGTGTCACTGTTAAACATATAGTAACCATCCAACCGTTCGCATAGCTATTCATTCGAACGCCAGAACCTCCACAAATCGCTGCAGTAATCCGCCGAAAAACAGTCCGCAGCGCGTCAGTAGAAACCTGGATGCAACTCTCTCAGTACGCCTATTAAAGTTTTACTTTAATTGTCGGCGCGTCGACATTTTTCCGCGCCCGCCTCGGAACGCGAAAGAGAAAGACCGGGTGCCGCACCCTGCGTTTTTCAGGGTGCCGGTTTAGAGTTCAGTCCAGCCACACACCCGATATAGAATGACCCAGCGTTTTTCGACTACCTCACTGAGGGAATTATGACCAAAGAAACTAACCGCGCTTTCCACCGCATGACTTCGATCGCGATCGTGGTGCTGGCTGCAGTCCTCGCGGCGGCCGCATCCGACGACACCACAAAATTACCCGCCCCCCCAGTAGCCAAAATCGTCCCGCACACCACCGAAGTCAACGGACGCACCCTCACCGATAACTATTTCTGGCTCCGCGACAAGAAAAATCCCGAAGTCGCCGCCTACCTCGAAGCAGAAAACGCCTACACCAACGCAGTCATGAAGCCCACCGAGCCGCTACAGAAAAAGCTCTACGAAGAAATGCTCAGTCGCGTAAAAGAAACCGACGTGGACGTTCCCTACAAAGAAGGCGGCTACTTCTACTACACCCGCACGGAAGCCGGAAAACAGTACCCGATTTATTGCCGTAAAAAGGGCAGCGTCAGCGGTGCAGAAGAAGTGCTGCTGGACGTCAACGAATTGGCCAAAGGCCAAAAATTCATGCACGTCGCCGATCTGATCCCCAGCGACGACGGCAACCTGCTGGCCTACACCATGGATAACACCGGATTCCGCCAATACACCTTGGTAGTCAAAGATTTGCGCACCGGGAAAATGTTGCCCGACCACGCCGAGCGCGTCGGCTCAGTAGCCTGGGCTAACGACAACAAAACAATTTTCTACACCACCGAAGACGCCACCACCAAGCGCCAGAATCAAGTATTCCGCCACACTGCCGGCACCAGTGGCACCGATCCAGTGATCTACGAAGAAAAAGACGAACGCTTTTCCGTGGGCTGCGGCAAAACTCGCAGCAAAGCCTATCTCTTCATCATCACCGGCAGCCACACCACCAGCGAAGCGCGCTACATCCCCGCGGATCAGCCCATGGCCGAATTCAAAGTCATGGAGCCACGCAAGCAGGATGTGCAGTACTACCCCGATCACAACGGCGATTTCTTCTACATCCGCGTCAACGATACGGGACGCAACTACCGTCTGGTGAAGGCTCCGGTCAAGGACCCCAGCAAGGCCAATTGGCAGGAAGTGGTGCCGCACGATCCGAAGGTCATGCTCAACGACACCGACTTCTTCAAAGACTATTACGTGCTATACACCCGCGAAAATGGCCTACCGCAACTGCGAGTAACCGATCTAGCGTCCGGGAAATCCCACAACATCGAATTTCAGGAAGCCGCCTACGACACCTTCTCCTACGAAAACCGCGAATACGACACCAAAAAATTTCTGTACGGCTACATGTCCTTCATCACCCCGCGCTCGATCTTTGAATACGACATGAATTCAGGTAAATCCACGCTGTTAAAGCAGCGCGAAGTCCCCGGCGGCTACGACCGCAACAAATACGAAGTCGAGCAGGTTTACGCTACCGCTTCCGATGGCGCAAAAGTGCCGATCTCCCTTGTGCATCTCAAAGGAATGAAGAAAGACGGCACCGGGCCGCTGTATCTCTACGCCTACGGTTCCTACGGCGCCTCCATGGACATTTATTTCAACTCCAACTTCTTCAGCATGGTCGATCGTGGAGTAGTAGTGGCCATCGCCCACATCCGCGGCGGCGGCGAAATGGGAAAGGCCTGGCACGACGACGGCCGCATGATGCACAAGAAAAACACCTTCACCGATTTCATCTCGTCCGCGGAATATTTAGTCGCGCAAGGTTACGGCTCAAAGGATCGTTTGGTGATCGAAGGCCGCAGCGCCGGCGGCTTGCTGATGGGCGCGGTGCTGAACATGCGCCCGGATTTATTTCATGCCGCGCTGGTAGGCGTGCCCTTCGTCGACGTCATCAACACCATGCTGGACGAATCGCTGCCGCTCACCGTGGCGGAGTTTGAGGAGTGGGGCAATCCCAAAGAAAAAGCCGCCTTCGATTACATGATCACCTACTCGCCCTACGACAACGTCGAAAACAAAAAATACCCCAACATCCTGGTGCGCACTTCCTTCAACGACAGCCAGGTAATGTACTGGGAGCCCGCCAAATACGTAGCAAAAATGCGCGCGCTCCGCACCGATCACAACCTGCTGATTTTCAAAGTCAACATGGATCCGGCAGGCCACGGCGGCGCATCGGGCCGCTACGACCGCCTGCACGAAGCCGCCTTCGACTACGCCTTTTTCCTGACGCAAATGGGCATCAACAACTAACGATTCACAGCTTTCGCCGTCGAATGCGCCTAAAGGGAGTCCCACTATGAATTCACCACGTCACAACGCAACCTATCGAATCTCTGCGCTTCTCGCCGTTGTGCTGATTGGTGCTTCGGTCGCGCCTTCGCTCGACCGATCGGTCCTCGCGGCAGCAGGCGGCCAGGACAGCAAGAAAGAAGAGAAGAAGCCCGTGACTCTGAAAAGCATTTTGCTCGAACAACTCCGCTCAACCCATAACCAAAAAGAATGGTTCGTACCAATCGACGTCGCCGTCCAAGGCGTCACCGCCGAACAAGCCAACTGGACCGACGGCAAGGGCAACCACTCCATCGGCCAGCTCACCTATCACCTCTATTTCTGGAACAAGCGCGAACTGGAAAAAATCAAAGGCGAGCCGGCGGCGAAATTCAGCGGCAATAACGAAGAAACCTTCAACAACTTCGACGCCAAATCCTGGGCCTCCACGATTTCACAACTCGACGCCGTAATGTCCGACCTCGAAAAAACCGTCGAGTCCGCCGACGAAGCCACCCTGCAGAAGTTCGCCTCCGAAATCGCCCACGTCGGCACCCACAACGCCTACCACGTCGGCCAAATCCTCTACATCCGCCGCCTCCAAGGCTCCTGGAACCCCGAAAACGGCGTGAAATAGGTGAAAGGTGTGTTCGGCAACTTGAAGCCGGCCAAGTGCTTCAGCGTTCCTTCTACTAGCAAAATGTGGTGGCAGCTTATAAGATGGGCGGCCTCGAACTGATGCGTCGTCGCCTATGTGGGATGAATTTCATGCTTTGCTGAAGTTTTCTCACCGCTCGGAAGACTTTCGTTCAATGAAAATAACTAGGAGCCGGGTTCTCGTCGGCGGATGGGTGTGTCTGCTGATGGTGGTGTGGCTGGCTAGCGGATGCGGGCCGAGAGAGGGGCCGTCCGAACCGGGGATTACGTTTACGAAGATTCCGCCGGCGGCGCAGGGCGGGCGAGAGCGGACGGATACGATAGCGGGGAAAGTGTCAGGCGCGCGTGCGGGGCAGCACATTGTGGTGTATGCGCGCAGCGGACCCTGGTGGGTGCAGCCCTGGCCGTCCTCTCCGCTTATTGATATCCAGAGCAACTCGACATGGAGTACCAGCACACACTTGGGTTTTGAGTACGCGGCCTTGCTGGTGGAGCCGGGCTATCAGCCGGCCCCGACGATGGATGTCTTACCCGCAAAGGGCGGAGCCGTTGCAGTGGTAACTTCGGTGAAGGGCAGCGGACCGATTGAGTTGGCGCCGACCAAATCCCTGCACTTCAGCGGCTACGATTGGGTAGTGCGAACGATTGCCAGCGATCGCGGCGGGCTCAACAATTTGTATAGTGGCGAAAACGCCTGGGTCGACGATCAGGGCGCGATGCATTTAAAAATCACAAAGAAAGACGGACGCTGGTCGTGCGCGGAGGTAAAACTGAATCGCAGCCTGGGTTACGGCACATATATCGCAACGGTTCGCGATGTCACGAAGTTGGAGCCTGCCGCGGTTTTCAGTTTGACCACCTTTGACGATTGGGCCGGCGAACAGCACTATCGCGAAATGGATGTAGAGGATGCGCGCTGGGGAGATGCCCAGAGTAAGACCAACGCGCAATTTGGGATTCAGCCATTTTATGTGCCGGGAAATGTTTATACGTTTTCAACGCCAGCGGGGGCGCTGACACATTCGTTGCGTTGGGAATCGGGCCGGGCGACATTTAAAACGGTGAAGGGCTCGGCGCTGCGTCCGGGTGCGCAGACTGTTGCGGAGCATGTTTTCACTTCGGGAGTACCTTCGGCCGGGCAGGAGACTTTTCAGCTTCTTTTTTATGTGGTGGCCAGCGAAAAAAGCCCGATGCAAGACGAGAATGAGGTAGTCGTTGAAAAGTTTGAATATCTGCCGTGAGCAGCGCGGACGGCATGCAGCTTTTGTATCGGTCGCGCTGGCCCTGGTATGTCTCGCGCTGAACGCCCGCGCGGTCGATCCGAATCGCTCGCTGTCGCAGTATCTGTATTCCCGTTGGAGCAGCGATAAAGGATTTTCCGCCGCTTCGGTTACCTCGTTCGCGCAAACTCCCGACGGCTATTTGTGGATCGGAACGGAAAAAGGCCTTTTCCGTTTTGATGGCCTGAGCTTTCAGCTTTTTCAGCAGGCCACGCCGATGTCATTCCCGATTGCCTCCGTGCAGGGGTTAACGGTCGATGCCGCGGGGAATTTGTGGATTCTGTTGCAGAACACCAAGGTGCTGCGTTATCGCGACGGAAAATTTGAGTTGGGCAAAGAGCAGGCTGAAGCGGGAATCACTGCGGTAGGTAAGCGTCGAGACGGCAGTGTGTTTCTTTCTTCCTTGGCACTCGGGCCGCTGACTTACCGAGACGGAAAATTTGAGAGCATCGGCCGCGCGGCACAGCCGGCGGAAGTATCGAATGCTGGCGCGTCAGGACAGTCTGCTTCGGCATCTTCTCCCGCTGCACCGGTAAAGGGCTCGACCGATCAACTCAGTACGCGATTGGCGTGGGCTACCGGTGTGGTCCCGCATCGCTATGCGGAGCCCAATTCCGCGGTTTTATCAGTCGCGGAATCGACGGACGGCAAGATTTGGCTGGGGACGCGCGACTCTGGAATTTTTTATTTGAGTGATGGCCGGGTGGCGCAAGCGGCCAACAGTCCGGCGCACGCAAAGATAAATTGCATACTGGCGCTGGATGACCGCGCAGTGCTGATTGGTAGCGACAACGGAATCCTGCTTTGGAATGGCACGAAGGTCACCTCTGACGGTTTGCCGGCCGCTTTGCTGCATGTCCGCGCTCAGGCGATGATTCGCGATCGCGACTCCAACATCTGGATTGGCACGTCGAATGGGTTGCTGCGTTACCGCATAGCAGCGGAAAACAACAACGCAATTGTCGAGGCGAATTCTACGCGCGCTTCAGGCCCGGTCACTGCGATGTTTGAGGATCGCGAAGGTGACATCTGGATAGGTGGTCCCGCTGGCGTGGAACGACTGCGCGATAGCACGTTCGTCTCGTACGCGCCGGCGACGCTGCATGCTGAAGCTACCGGCGCAGTGTACGCAAAAAATTATGAGGACGCGTGGTTCGCCCCGATCGAAGCCGGCTTGCGGCGCGTCGTTCGTGGGCAAACGCAAAGTATTACGAATGATGGCTTGGCGCAGGACGTGGTGTATTCCATCGCCGGACGGGACGACGAAATCTGGATTGGGCGTCAGCAGGGTGGACTTACGCAATTAAAATTAAGCGGCGGGAAAATCCTCGCGGCCAGCACTTTTACTCGCAAAGATGGACTTGCCGAGAACGGCGTTTATTCGGTTTTCGCCGCTCCTGATGGGGCGATCTGGGCCGCCACGCTGAGCGGTGGCGTGAGCGAGTTTCGCAACGGGCGTTTCAAAACCTATACGACAGCGGACGGCCTGGCTTCCAATACTGTCGCGGAAATAGCTGAGTCCCGTGACGGCACGATGTGGTTTGCCACTGCCAATGGCCTTTCGGCGCTCTCGAAAAACGAGTGGCGGAGTATTCGTCCCGAAGGCAGTTTAAATTTCAATAATGTGAATTGCCTGCTGGCCGGTACGTCGAATGACGTGCTGTGGGTGGGAACCGCGGCGGGACTGGCTTTTGTGCGCAGCGGACATGCCGAAGTGCCCTTGCAGGTTCCCGGCGTGCTGCGCGAATCAATTTTGGGGATCGCGGAAGATCAGCTGGGTTGGCTGTGGCTCTCCACTTCCAGCCACGTACTGCGAGTGAGCGTAAAAGATTTGCTGAGCGGGAAAGTTCGCGATGAAGACATCCGCATCTACGGAATGGAAGACGGGTTGCTCGGCACGGAGGGAGTGAAGCGCGATCGCTCGGTGTTCGCGGACGCCACAGGAAAAATCTGGTTCTCCATGAACCGCGGGCTTTCGGTGGTGGATCCGTTGCGTGCGGCGAGAAATTCGACGCCCGCGATCGCGCAGGTCGATGGGATTTCTGCCGACGGAAATCCGGTGACAACCAATGATCGAGTGCGGTTGGGAGAGGCGCACCGGCGCGTGACCTTCAATTATTCGGCGGTCGATCTCAAGGAGCCGGAGCGGGTGCGCTATCGCTACAAACTCGATGGGCTGGATGAAGAGTGGAGCGAGCCGGTCGCAACGCGCGAGGTGACGTACAACAATTTGAGTTCGGGCGCGTACCGTTTTCACGTGATCGCCAGTAACGGTGATGGAGCGTGGAACAGCGCGGAAGCTGCGCTGGCGCTGGAGATCGCACCGGCGTATTGGCAAACGTGGTGGTTCCGCTTTGCGAGCGTCGTGCTGGTGGCGTTGGTGATGTTGTTGCTTTATCGCCTGCGGATGCGCCGGCTGACCCAGCAGATGAATATCCGTTTTGAAGAGCGGCTGGCGGAGCGCACGCGAATCGCGCAGGAATTGCACGATACCTTGCTGCAAGGATTCGTCAGTGCCTCGATGCAGTTGCACGTGGCCAATGATCACATCTCCGAACAGTCTTCCGCGAAGCCCTTTGTCGAGCGGGTGTTGCAGTTGATGGGGCGAGTGATTGATGAAGGGCGAAATGCGGTGCGCGGGTTGCGCTTGCCGGACACGCATTCCATCAATCTGGAAAAGGCTTTTTGTGCGATTCAGCAGGAACTATACGCCGCGGTCCGCGACGTGACTTTTCGAGTTTGCGTGGAAGGCGAAGAACGGCCCTTGCGTCCAGTGATTCGCGAAGGGATTTATCGCATCGGGCGCGAAGCGTTGATCAATGCTTTCCGCCATTCGCGCGCAAGCAAAATTGAAGTCGATCTGCAATATTCGCCGAAACAACTTCGCGTCGTGGTGCGGGATAATGGCGCGGGCATCGATCAAGAAGTGCTGCGCGCCGGACGCGATGGGCATTGGGGTTTATCGGGGATGCGTGAACGTGCCGATGAGATTGGCGCCAAGTTGAGAGTGTTGAGCAATTCCGGCGCGGGCACGGAAGTCGAACTGACCTTGCCGAGCAAGGTGGCCTACGAGGCGCGCGGAACGCAACATCGCTGGGGCTGGCGCTTCAAACCGAAGCCTGCGATGATTCCTCCCAATTCGAGCAAACAGGAAAGCGAAGCCCCTCAGTGACGGAAATCAACGAGCAGATCGGTATTCGCATTTTGAGCGTGGATGATCATCCGCTGCTGCGCGAAGGCATCGCCGCGGTGATCAACAATCAGCCGGATATGAAGGTGATTGCACAAGGGGCCAACGGAAAAGATGCGATCGATCTTTTCAAAAAACATCAGCCGGATGTGACTCTGATGGATTTGCGGCTGCCGGACATGAGCGGGATTGATGCCATGGTGGCGATTCGCGGCGAGTTTGCCAACGCGCGAGTGATCATGCTGACCACTTTTGAAGGGGATGTGGAGATCAAGCGGGCCCTGGAGTCGGGTGCGCGCGCCTACATGCTGAAAAGCATGCCTCCGAAGGAACTGGTGGAAGTGATTCGCCATGTGCACGCCGGGAAAAAGAAAATTCCGCCGCAGCTGGCCGCGCAACTTGCGGAACATCTCAGCGATGAGGCCTTGACCGGCCGTGAAGTGGAAGTGTTAAGCCAGATCGCCGGCGGGAATCGCAATCGCGACATTGCCGACCGGCTGTTTATTTCGGAAGAGACGGTAAAAGTTCACATCAAGCACATCATGGAAAAGCTGGGCGCCAGCGACCGCACTCAAGCGGTGGCGATTGGCGTGCGCCGCGGAATTATTCAGCTTTAAGTCCGGTTTAAATCCAGCGTCGGCTGTATTTTTCGCTTACTCCTCATACCCCTAAAGTGGAATGTGAAGATACCGCAATGGCGGATTTCGCCGAGTCTTCCCTGCAGGTAGCTTCGATGGTTGCGGACTGAAGTGCCTTAGTGCGCGACAGGGTGGACGATCTGCAGCGGCTCTTTTCCAGTTTTCCTGACAGCTTTCCCGGTGCGGCCCTTCTGGCGCTAAGAGCGTTGGTCGGCGGCATTGCCATTTATCAGGGATATTTGTATGTCGCGCGCGGCGCGTCTTGGACCGCTGGAACTTTGCTGCCGTGTTTGTTGTTGGCGACGAGCGGCGTCTGCCTGTTGATTGGATTTTTGACGCCGTTGATGAGTGTGTTGGCTGGGCTTGGCTGTATTGCATCCTGGATGGCGTTGCTTCCGACTCCCGCAGCGAGTTTGTTTGATGGAAAATTGGTGGCGCTGCAGTTGGTGGCCATGGCCTTGGCTGTCGCGGTGTTGGGCCCGGGGGCGTATTCCGTGGATGCGCGGCTGTTTGGCCGGCGCGAAATTGTGATACCGCCGGTGGTTCGCGATCCTGAAGCGTAGTTCTGAAGTTCCTTCCTCACTTGTTTTCCAATTAATCCCAAGAATTCGCCTTGCAGCGTGGATACCGCTCTGTTCGTTATCAAACATACCGATGCGATGGCAATGAAAGGGGTAGTGGCAGACACACCCGAAAGTGTTAGCTGAAAAATCTTCCATCTCGTGATGTTGCAGAAACTGGAATGCGGCAATGTGTGCCTGCGATTGCGGGACACATGAAGCGGAAATTCGAGATGCAGCGCTTCAAGGTGAACCGACAGCCGCAAATCTACCGAATTGATGAGGCTTACTTCGATGAGCGTTCTATCCCAGGCAGCTGCCCCCGCCCGGTACGCGATGAGCACCGTGGACCAACTCGAAAAAATGTACCAGGAGCTTCGCCCGAGGTTTTTGTCGTTGGCGTATTCGATTTTGCGGAATCGTGAAGATGCCGAAGATGCAGTGCAGGACGGGTTCGCTTCGGCGTGCCGGAATTTGCCGGCGTTTGAAGGCCGTTCAGCATTGACTACATGGATGACCCGCATCGTGATGAATGCGGCGCTGATGCTGGTCCGCAAGCGCAAGACTTCGCGGCTGGTCGCGACGCCCGAAGACGCCGAGGAGAATGCCACGCCGTGGATTGAGCGTGTGGAAGCGACGAGTCCTGATCCGGAGGCGTTGGCCGCGGAGAAGGAAACGTTGCACGTGGTGGAGAAGTTGTTGCGCAGCACCAGCCCCGGGGTGACCGCGGCGTTTCGGCTGAACCTTTACGCAGAAGTTTCGGCGGAAGAGGGCGCAAAGCAGTTGGGGATTTCCGCGGGAACGTTTAAGTCGCGGGTGTTTCGTGCGCGGCGGCATCTGCGGACGCGCGGACGGTACGCGCTGATCGCGCCGATTCGGAAATCAACGCACATGGCTCGACAGACGCGCGGCGGCGAACGCGGAAACTTCCAGCAGGTTGCAGCTTAATTCTAGATTCAAACGCCGAGTCGCTGCGGCTTATTTGGCGAGGCCGCGAAGACGATACCTCGAAAGTGGTAGCGGCTTATGCGCCCAGAGGGTTAGCTGGAGAAACTCCGAATTTGGGATGCCTGTTGGCTCGCGGCATTAGAGAGTTCAGGCAACAAAAATTCACTGACTTGGACATTATTATTCAGCAGGCTGTAAGAGGAGACGGAAGATGATCTTGGAAATTTATACGGCGGTACATGTGTTGATCAGTTTGATCGCGATTTTCACCGGATTCGTGGTGCTGTACGGCTTGCTGAATGCGCGGCAGTCCGAGGGCCTGACCAAGTGGTTTTTGTGGACCACCGTGTTGACCAGCGTGACGGGGTTTTTCTTTCCGTTCAAAGGCTTCACGCCGGCGTACACCCTCGGAGGAATTTCGTTGGTGGTATTGGCGGTGGCGCTGTTCGCGTTGTACCGCAAGCGCCTCGCTGGCGGGTGGCGGACCACTTATGTGATCTCGGCGATGATGGCGTTGTACCTGAATGTCTTTGTGCTGGTGGTGCAGCTCTTCAAGAACGTGCCGGCGTTGAAGGCACTGGCGCCGACGCAGAGCGAAGGGCCCTTCAAGATTGCGCAATTGGTAGTGCTGTTGTTCTTCGTGGTGGTGACGGTTTTGGCTACGACCAAATTCCGCCGGGCACAACTGCAAGCCGCATAAAACATTTTTTCGGATTTGAAATCGATCGACCAAGGAGATTCAAGAAATGAGCAACACCAATACCAGCAACTTCATTACCGTGAAAGACGGGACGCAAATTTATTACAAGGATTGGGGCACCGGACAGCCGCTCTTTTTTCACCATGGCTGGCCGCTTTCCGCGGATGACTGGGATTCGCAGATGATGTTTTTTCTGCAACGCGGCTACCGCGTCCTCGCGCATGACCGCCGCGGTCACGGGCGGTCCAGCCAGACGGTGGTCGGGCACGACATGGATACTTACGCCGCGGACGTGGCGGCAATTACCACTGCGCTGGATCTGAAAGACGCGGTGCACATCGGACATTCCACCGGAGGCGGGGAAGTGGCGCGCTACGTGGCCAAGTACGGCAAAGGCCGCGTCTCCAAGGCCGTGTTGATCAGCTCGATTCCCCCGATGCTGCTGAAGGGTGAGAAAAATCCCGACGGCTTGCCGATGGAAGTTTTCGATCAGTTGCGTGACGGCACGGCCTACCATCGCGCGCAGTTCTATCAAGACATCACTTTTCCGTTTTATGGGTTCAACCGGCCCGGCGCCAAAGTCTCCAAGGGCATTCAGGATAATTGGTGGCGGCAGGGAATGATGGGCAGCGCCAAAGCGCACTATGAGTGCGTGCGCGTACTTTCAGAGACGGACTTTTTCGACGACCTGAAAAATATCGACGTTCCGGTGCTGGTGATGCACGGCAGCGACGATCAGATCTGCCCGTTTGAAGCCAGCGGCGCCAAAGCCGTGAAGCTGGTGAAAAATGGCACACTGAAGTTGTACCAGGGCTTTCCGCATGGCATGCCGGCGACGCACGCCGATCAGATCAATGCGGACCTGTTGGCGTTCATCGCGGGAAAGGCTAACGCGGCGAAGGGATAAGGCCTCAAAGATTCTTTTTCGGGCTAGAAGTGTTTTTACCACATGCCCCGACATGCTTCGCCGAGTTACTTGGCGCCGCTTGTCGGGGCTTTGCTTTTGTTGTCGCGACCGGAAATGCTTGCGGCAATTATTTTGCGGATGCGATTCGCGCGGCGAAGGTTTGTGTATCGGTGAGGATGGCCTCGCCGATAAATTTCATTGTGCCGAGAGCGCGTTCGCCGGCCTCTTTGTGTCCTGCGCCGCAGGCGTCGGTGAGCACGATAGGGACGAGCCCCAGGTCAGTGGCCGACCGCACAGTTGGTTCGATACCGATTTCCAGTGCGATTCCGACCATGACCAGATTGACGATGCCGCAGTCCGCCAGCATCCAGCTCAGAACCGTTCCCGAAAGAGCCGACATGGAAAATTTCTCGAAGACCAGGTCGTCGTCCGTAGGAGCGAGTTCGGGGACGATTTCGGAACCTTCGGAGCCGCGACTGAACCAACTTTTGACTTGATCGGGATTCTGGATGCGCTGCCATGCCATGGCGGTGCGCAGTTGCGTACTGCCGAGCCACGGGCGCGGCGGAGACATGTGCTTGGAATAGGCGATGCGCATGCCGGCGCGGCGTGCGGCGTCGATCGCCGTTTTGCATGCGCCGATGATTTGATCGGCCCTGGCAAGTTGCTTGGCGATGCCGCGCTGCATGTCATAAACGAGGAGCGCGGTGCGGGCGATATCGGTGTAATCCGGTGGAAGAGTGCTGGGCATATGGCGAAATGCTCCTAACCTTTAGTGGTGCGGTCGTAAGGCTTGCCGCTGTCGACCGATGAATCGAACAAGAATTCCAGCGGCAGCGGAGCGTCGAGAGCGATGAAGTGCCACTCGAGCAGGCCTGCTTTGGTGAGCGGGAAGTCGTCGATGTACCGCTTGGCGGCTTCAATGCTATCGAGTTCAAAGACGATGACCACGCCGCCGACATCGGCACGAGCGTAATTTTCTCTTACGATGCCTGCTTTCCACAAACGCCAGACGTTGGACACTTCGTCCCGGAGGTAAGGACGAATTGGCTCGTCCAGCAGGCACAATTTTGTAACCGGAGTTGGGAATGCGTCTTGCAGAGTGTCCAGTGCGCGCAGCGATTGATGTGGATGGCCAAGTGGGGCGGCACGCATCGCAGCCGCCGACATCTCGCGGGCACAGACTCATAAAAATGTGATTTGCAGATGGGAAACTTCTATCCTGAGCGCCTTCGAGTTCCAGGAAACGGAGGGCATGAAGCGACACCGGCGCAGCAAATAGTCGGCGATCAATGCTGATCCCGGTGGGAAAATGAAAGAACCACTCCAAGGCGGACGATGAATTGCCTTTGGCACATGTAAAACATGCAATCATGTGGGGCACATTTTAAGGCTGGCGGGCGTTGGCCGGGTGAGAACGGCCGACAGACGCCCTAGGGCACCTCCAGCGGACCCGCAAGGCTGACAAAAGTTGGGAACGCTAGCAACAAAGTGCTGCTTGCGGGGTTAGAGAGTGACAAAAGGTGCCCATGTCCCGTGCGAAACGCTTAACACTCTCGGCTTTTACCCTCATCACTCTAATTCCCGGTGTTGTCGCGGCGGAAGAGTCGCCGTCCGTGCCTGGCACAGTGCTGGTAAAAAGTGGCACTCCCGTAAAACTACAATTCTCAAACACGATTTCATCGGCTAGCGCGCACAAGGGCGACAAAGTGGATTTCGTCGTCGAAAAAGGCGTGGCCGTGGATGGTTACACGGTCGTCCGCCCAGGGGAAGTTGCGCGCGGTTCGGTGGTGGAAGTTGAGCGGAAGCGTTTGCTGGGAGTAGGCGGCAGGGTCATCGTCAAGCTGGATTCGGTGGAATTGGCGAGCGGAGAGCAAGTCGGGTTGGAAGCACGCCAGAGATTCAAGGGCAGGTCGCACACGTTGAGGATGGGCCTGGCGATGGCGGTGACGGCGGCGATTTATTTACCGGCTGCTCCGGTATTTTTGTTGGCGCATGGACGCGATAGCGTGGTGCTGAAGGGCACGGAATTGACGGCCTACACCACGAGCGATGTACGAGCGCAGACGTCGGCGTTATTGACGACTCCATTGAACGATTCCGAATTGCCGGAGATGGTCAAGATGCTGCCGGGGCGGGTGCTGAACGGCGAGGGTCGCGAAGGCGACATGTTAAACGTGATTTTTGCGGCGCGCGAAGAAGATTTGCAGGAAGCGTTTGCGCGTGCCGGCTGGGTGAAAGTGGAGAAGTCTCATCCGCTGATTATTTGGCACCTGTTATGCCAGCGCACGCGGTACACCAAGCTGCCAATGGACAGGCTTTATCTATTCGGCAGGGCGCAGGATTACTCGTACGCATTGCCGGAGCCGGGTTACATCGTAGAGCGACGACATCATTTGCGAATCTGGAAGACGGGTTGGGAAGTGGATGGGGTGCCGTTGTGGGTGGGCGCGGCAACGCACGATGTGGGGGTTGAATTCGTGACGCGAAAGTTTTGGGTGT
Organism: uncultured Acidobacteriota bacterium; assembly: GCA_963846145.1. Taxonomy (GTDB): domain Bacteria; phylum Acidobacteriota; class Terriglobia; order Acidiferrales; family UBA7541; genus Acidiferrum. The sequence continues at coordinate 205,415 of CAWJUV010000003.1, forward strand.
TTCATCGGATTGATCCCAATGTGGACGCGGAGCGCGATTTCATCGGTGGAAATCTGGAACAAACCGCCCAGCTCACGCACCATGAGTATGTGACGAGTGCGGAAGGCGTTTCCTCAGCGGAGACGGCCACGGGGCAGGCGTATTACTCGGACAATCGGATGCTGTTGATGGGACTGGGGCCGATTCCGATCGCGCGGTGAGGGACGGACCGACGGGCGACGAGGCTAACGCAATTCCGCTGACGTTTCTGGCGGTTGTGGTCAATTGGCGGTAACGGAAAATCTGAAGTTGAAACTCATCGATTCGCAGGGCTCAACTTTTTCTTTTTGCGGGGCGCGGGTGTGCGCGCTTCAGTCGCGAGCATTGTCACGTGGTGGCGGAGTTGTTTGATACTTCTATCGAAGTAGCCGATGTCGCGGTGGGTGCGGGCCTGCATTACGGCGCCTTCCATCGTGGTGAGGATGAACTCAGCTAAGGCTTTTCTGTCCAAATCTTGCGGCAAGTTCGAGCCTGCCGCCACCAAACAATCCTGAATTGCCTTCGTCCACGCATTGAAATTTTGCGCCAGTAACTGGCGGACTGGTGGATCGGGTTCGTGCAGTTCGAGAGCCAGGCTACCGATTGGACATCCATATAGGCAATCGGTCTGGGCCAGCGCCGCTCGGTAAGCAGTTAATAGAGCAAAGACTCGGTCGATGGGATCTTTGACACCCTTCCACGCCGGATCCAGGAGCATCGGCTGGATTCCGTCGCGGTACATTTCCAGCACGCCGATGAGCACATCCTGTTTGCCGGGGAAGAAGTGGTAGAGGCTGCCGCTGTTGGCTTGCGAACGCGACAAAAGATCAGCGATGGATGTGGAGGAGTAACCATTCTTGGCGAAAAGCTCCATGGCAGTCAGCAGGAGCCGGCGCCGGGTGTCGGTCGAAGGTTTAGGCATGTCGGTAGTGTAAGCTGACTTGAATGTTCGTTCAACTTTGGGCTTGATTGTTTGTTCAAGGTGAACTAGATTGAGCGCTCAATCAAGCAACCAGCCATGGGCCGAGTGCCGGGGCGCACGATTTGTTTACGAGCAGCAACGAGTTTTCTGTGAGGCAGAGATGAAATCATTGTTCAAAATTATTGTTTTGATGGCTGTTTCCGCGAGTAGCGCTGGGGCGCAGGCGGCTGATCATGTGGATCGCAAAATCTGGGGAGTGCTCGCGGATCTTGCCGGACATTCCTATGTGGGTGTGCCGCCCAACGATCCGAAGGGTGTTGAGGATCGCGATAAGTGGGAATGGGTTCTTGGTGGCGCGGTTTTGCGGCGGACGCATACGACCGCCAACGGGACCTACGCGGGAGAGACGCTCTTTTACTACGAGGCGCTAACGAAGAGAGTGGCGTATGTGTACGTGACGAACGATAACTTTCGAACCCAGGGATATATAGAGGTACAGCCGGATGGTTCGTGCAAAGTTTCGGATGAGTTGATTGGTTGGAAGGAACCCTTTCACGTTCGCGGAGTGATCAAGCTTTCACCCGGCGGGTATCGCCAGGACACCGAGTATCAGAAAGGTGGGCAGTGGGCGCCGGGGCACGCGTTTGTATACAAAGAGGCGCCGGCTAACAGTACGTTGGATATCCAGCCGCACGCGGTGGTTCCGACCGAGTGACGGTTGCCCATTAATAGATTGGCTGAATTGGCTTCGACAACAGTGATTCCTCTCCAAACCTCTCGGCCACGAAACAGGTGTCGCTGTCTGCTTCGGGAGCGACTACGCGCCGAGCATCACCTGCCGCACCTTCGCGGTTTCGGACTTTCGGCTAGGTAACAGCTGCCACCATTTAGCCGGCGACCGGGACGCTGACGTTGCGCCAAACCACATTTTGGCGCGGTCCACTTCTGTCGATAGTGGGCGTAACCGCTGACAATCCATCAAACCTCTTGGGCCAGCCTGTCTTTTGCAAATCGCCCCTTCGCTGACCAGGTACCGCAACCAAATCAATCCTAAGACTCTCTCTTTCAATCGATTGCCCGGAGAGGCAGATGTGGAGCAGGAATTTACCCGGCGTGCATTGCATCCGGAACAGAGCCGTCCTAAAAGAGGCCCGGCATGCATCGGCCCAATCGAAACACATAGGTCGTTCGCTATTCGCAAAGGAGAAAGATATGAATTTCAGCTGGGACGGCAGTCGTGTGAAAGCAGGAATCAAACTCGTCTCTTTGGCAATTTGTTATTTGGCGATAACGCCATTCGTGTTTGCTCAAGGTCCGCCGGTTGCTCCTGGAGGAACGGTGGTCGCCTCCGGACTCGAGGGACCGCGCGGGATGACCTTCGGCCCGGACGGTTTGCTCTACTTCGCCGAAGCTGGGCTGGGCGGGACGCAACCCGTGCCTCAAGGCTGTCAGAACGTGCCTGCGCCAGTTGGCCCGTATCACGGAGGCCTGACGGCACGAATCTCGCGAATTGAGTCAAACGGTCAACGTACAACGGTGGTCGACGGCCTACCTTCGGGAGCCAGCAGTCTGCCTACCGGAGACACGAATGGCGCGGCCGACATCGCATTCGTTGACGGCCAACTTTACGCCCTGACCGCTGGCGGTGGCTGCAGTCACGGGAATCCAAACTTTCCCAATGCCGTCCTCCGCATCAACATGAAGCACCATAGTTTCGAATTGGTAGCGAACTTGAGCAAATTTTTTCATGATCATCCCGTGGCGCACCCGAATCCGACAGACTTCGAACCAGACGGGGTGCCCTACAGCATGAAAGCCTTCCATGGCGACCTGGTCGTCATCGAGCCCAACCACGGAAGATTGCTGCGAATCAATCTGACCGAGGCGCGAGAGCCGAGAATTGAACAACTCACCGATCTATCCGCACCGCTCGGACACATCGTACCGACGTCTATCGCCGGTCTCGATGACCGTTTCTTTGTTGGCAATCTCGGAACCTTTCCCGTGGTGGTGGGATCGTCGAAGCTTTACCAGGTGACCCACGACGGTTTCGTGATCGATTATTGGGGAGGATTCACAACGATTGTGGACGTACAGAAGGATAGCCAGGGAAGATTGTATGTGATGGAGTTCTCCAGTGCGGCCGGTTTTCCCGACATCGGGCAAGGCCGGATCATCCGAATCGCCAATGGCGCCGCTGAGGAAATCGTCAGCGGATTGAATGTGCCCACCGCCATGGCTTTGGATTGCCACGGCGACATCTACGTGAGCGATCTCGGCGCCGCAGCGGGCACCGCTGGACGCATCCTGCGATTTACAAACCCAACATCGGGCCAGCCGTTAACTACGATCGAGGTTCGTCAACCGACGCCGTTGAACCGCCAAGACGAGTAGGGAACGACAACTGAAATGGTGGTGGCTTCCGGGTCTCGAACTTCGGAGCCACCATTATTTCGCGTCAAACCTCCCAAGAGTACACGCGGAAGCGTTCAACGATTTCTGAAGCGGCTTAGAAAAAGAGTTTTGCTCCGAACGAAATCGTGCGATGGGAAAAACCGAAGAGGCTGGGATTGGCGAAGCCGGTCGTTTCGGCGACGACGCCGGCATCGTCAATGAATGGATCGACCGACGAGTAGTTCGGGTGATTGAGCGCATTCAGGAAGTCGGTGTGAAGTTGTAAGGACAAGTGCTCGGAAAGCTTGGTAACTTTGAAGGCGGAGAAATTCAAAACGTTGATGCCAGCGTCCCGCAGCGTATTGCGTCCTACGTTTCCGAACGGGCTTCCGAAAAATGAGACAGCAGTCATGGTATTGGCGACGAACCGAACCTGATCCTTCGCGACGACTTGCGCGGGATGGCTGCTATCGGAAATTACTCGGCCGGTGCTATCCAGGGTGGTACCAGTAAAACCGTTGTTGAACTGGTTGAGACTGATCAGCGTTGTCGGCAAGATCGCCGAATTTCCGCAAAGAGTTCCCGTGCTGTCGCTGGCGCAGATATCTTTGGCGAAGATTCCAACCGATTGCACTGGAGCGTTCTTTGAACCCAGAAATGGCCGAAGCGAACCATCAGGTAGGGCGTATTCCGCGTCGAAATCGGGATCGTAGGGATTCGTTGCGCTTGGCGGAGAGGCACAAATATCGCCGCCAGCGTTGCAGCTGAGGGCGAATTGCACCGCAGTGTAAGGCTGCCCTGACGACAGGGTGTACACCGCAGCCGCGCGCCAACCGCCGAAGACCTTTCCAAGCACGCCTCCGCGATTCTTGAAAAACGGTATCTCTTCCACCGCGGAAACCAAGAATTTGTGCGGGAAATCAAGGCCCGAAAGCCCGTGTTCCTGACCCGTGAAGTTAACCTGACTTTGCGAAAGGTGCGAAGTATTGCCAGCGGAACCGGTCGCGCCAATTTCGCTGGTGTTATCGGTCGTTTTGCTGAAGGTATAGAAGCTCTGCAAAGTGAGTTGGTGCCAGAGAGACGCAGAGCGAAACTCGATCTGCAATCCGTTGTAGTCCGAGTAGCCGTCGTTGGTGCGTTCTTGAACCAGTGCGCCTCCGGTGCAATTGACCCGGCCCACCAATTCAGGAATAGCTGCTTGCGGAGCCGGACATGGCTTCCAACCCGACGGGATAAGATTGTGGATAAGCGTTCGCCAAGCCCGAGAATGTAAGGATTGCCGTCGATGGTCTGAAACAAGCGCGTGCCGTGATTTCCCACGTAGCGAACTTCCAGTGCCGCATCGCGCGAAACTTCCCGCTGTATTCCAAGCGACCACTCATGTACGCGGTCCGGACCAAAATCGGGCGACACGGTAGTTTGGCCGAATCCTCGTGGATCAAAAATCCCCGTCTGCAAGTGGGGACCCAGCAAAGTTCTCACGTTTTCACCGGTCGGAACCGCCGGCAGTGGATTTGCGCCGGCATCCAATCCCGTCAGCGTGGTGGAGATCACCGCTGGCGAGTCATTGGCTTCTTTGGCGTAGGTAATGTAGGCGGCCGGATCGTAAGACAGCCGATAACCTCCGCGAATGACCGTGTTGTTGCCCAAATGCAAAAACTTACTGCGGGGAGACCACGCAAACCCGATGCCCGGAGCCCAGCCATTCTTGAAGGCGGGCAACTCCGGCGAAGTGGTGACGCTCAACGGCAGATTCGGATCCCACAGCGGATCGTCGCCCGTCTGCGAGCGCGTCGTGATTTGGTGCAAAATATTCGCCGGCTGTCCGTAGTAGGACCAGGTCAGTCCCACAGTCAGCACCAGGTTACTCGCCAGCCTAATCTGATCGGCAGCGTACGGATAAAGGTCCGTCTCGCGAAAGTTTAAATAAGGATTTCCGGAAGCGATGCGAATTCGATTCGGAGAATTTGCCGCGAACGTTGCGAAGTCTGTAAATTGAAACGAACCGTTGTAATTGATCAGCATGGTAATCGGCGCACGCACCTGAGTGACATCGACGCCCAATTTCCAGGCGTGCCGTCCGGCGATATGCGTCCAGTTATCATGCAATTGGTAGACATTTGCAATTTGGCCCGTCGGCAAAAATGGAGACACTCCAAAGCTCAGAAGGGTTGAGTTGGCGAAAGTGACGAAAGTCAGGGCATCCCCAAGATTGCTGGCTCTAGGTAGAGTTGCCCCGAGGGAATTGCCCCCATCTTGGAAATCATTCCTCCCGTAAGACGCGCGAAATTCATTCGTCGTGCTCACTCCGAAAAAGCGCGTCCAGCTGAAATTGTAGGCCTGCGATAACTGGAAGCCGTCCGCAGAGTACCCCGCAGCGGGTGCTCCGTCGCTATTCGAAGATAACTTTCGAGAGTAAAGATAGGTGCCCGAAAAGTGATTTTTGGGAGTTTGATAGTCGAACTTGATGATGAAGTTATGTTGGCGGCCGTCTGCCGGTAACGAACGCTGAATTCCAGCGGTGTCCACTGAACCGCAACCGGGGATGTTTATTGGTGTTATTGCGCCTAGAGGCTCGGGGTTTCCTGCTTTCACGGAATAAGGACCGTAGGAAAGAAGTGCCTGCACGGAGGTGCTGGCAGGAAAGCAGGCGCTGAGTGTCTCCAACCCCGCGGGCGTGGGCGTCATCTGGCCAGTGGCGAATATTTTTGTTTGATCCAGAATTTCCGAGTCCACACCGGCAAAAAAAAATAATTTGTCCCTGACAATCGGCCCACCGACGGTTCCTCCCAGGAACGCATCATTGAAGGCCGGTACCCCAGTCAGGCCTTCGAACACTTTCTGATTGGGTGACAGCGAGTTGAATCGCCAATTGGACTCCGTCGCGTACAAAGAACCGTGCAGATCATTGGTGCCGGACTTGGTGACAATGTTGACTATCGGAGCCGGAATTCCGTCCGAACTCCGCGTTGAAGTTGCCGGTGGTAAGTTCATACTGCGCGACGAACTCAGGATCCCCCAGCGATATGGCGGGTCCGGCTCCGTAATTGTCGTTATTGTTCTGACCGTCGATCTGTTGGTCGGTACTTCTACCCCTCAATCCGTTTACAGAAAATTGCGCGCCATTGGCACTCGAAAAACCCAAGTCACGGTCATCCGCAACTCCGGGAACGAGCAGCGCAAGATTGTCCAAACCGTTGTTCTCTAAAATACCGGGAAGCGAGGTGAGCGCCTGGGTTCCGAAGGATCGCGCAAGCTGGGCCTCGGTGCGTTCGACCAGTCCAGAAACGGACTGGACCGTAATCGTCGTGGAGGCTTCACCAATCCTCAATTGCAACTCGCCGAGACCTAGATCCGAGCCAACCTTGACCGCGGCATTTTCAACGAGCAATTGTTTGAAGCTGGTTTTGGCGATGAGGACATTGTAGGTCCCGGCCACGAGGGCGTTCCCGTGGAACGATCCGTCGGCTCCAGTAATGGTTGTTATGTTCTCCTGGGTAGCAACGTTCGTGATGCTAACTTCCGCATTTGGGATCGAGGCTCGCTGCGCATCAATGACCACCCCCGACAGCGAGCCAGTGTTCAATTGAGCTCTGGAGATCGCAGGAGAGAGCAAGAGAAGTAAAAAACACAATACTCGCCACACGATGAGAAATGCCCGATGTGAAGACACGAGATGGGCCGTTGCCTTCTTTAAAACCGCGGGGATATTGATGCGGAAGGTTAATAGATAAATCGATAATTTACGAGGGAAAACTCTACTTCAGAAGCCCCACAGCGAATAACCTGCATGAACCAACTAGTTCTCCGGCAACCCGATGCGATGAACCAAATCCTTAAATCGGGGATCGGTCCGGATATCGTCGTAGGCTGGATTCACCTGCAGTCTGACCAACTCTATGGTGTGTTTCCGGTAACCCTGCTCCAGATAACGCATAGTCATATCGGTGTTACCCATGGCTGCGTATAGCTCGGCATGCTCAAACGGTCGGGCATTTCCATCTTTCGAAAGTTCGTTTAACGCGTTTAGCCTCTCCTGGAGCCAGCCTGTGTACCCCCTGCTCGCATATGCCGTCGCCAACCGATTGGCGCAAGACACACACCCCTCGATTCGAAGTTCCTGATCGATCTCATGCACTTCTTCAGGGTGTTGTTTTCTGGCTTTGTACACTCCCGCCCTTTCTTTGTGAAGCCGGGCAGGATCCTGCGCGAATGTCTTATCTATTTCGGTCAGAAATAGATCGAAACGGCGACTAAACCGAAGGGCCCGCTGAACAGCGGATCGCTGCCCCAGCGGATCGAGTTCCTCTGCTCTGTGGGCCTCGACGATGCTTTGATCGAAGCGCCCAGTATAAGAAAGCAGGTGGGAATATAGGTTATGAAGTAACGCATCGTGAGGATCTAACTCCAATCCACTCTTTATCTCCCTTTCACCTCCCGCCCAATTCCAGTCATAGTAAATCATTTTGGACGCCAGCGAGCAGTGCGCCTCTGCAAGCCGATCGTCGAGAGCGAGCGCCTTCCTGGACGCTTCTTCCGACTTACGCCAGCCCTCTTCAGCGGGCATCGGCCCATAAGCGGCCGACTCCCCGTAATAATCGGCGAGCCCGCTGTAGGCACGAGCAAAAGTTGGGTCATATTGGATGGCCTGCTGGAATAACTCTCCACTTCTCTCTACATCACCCGGAACTCCATTCGGGGTATTGCTCCGCGTCCAAAACCCGCGGCCTCTGATATATGCATCGTAGGCGCGAGGATCCACTTGGCGAGGTACGGCCACTGTCGGCGAATCGGCAGGTGTTACTCTCGCCTTCACACTGTGTGCGATGGCTTCGGCAATTTCGTTCTGCAAAACGAGTACGTTTCGCAAGTCACCTTGGTAATTCTCTGCCCAAATGTGCCGGTCGGTCCGGGCATCTATAAGTTGGGCGGTGACGCGAATCTTGTCGGCAGTACGCACCACACTTCCCTCAAGGAATGCGTCCACGTTTAAGTCCCGTCTGATCTCCGATGCGGACGCCGACCTATTCTTATAACGAGCTACAGACTCGGAAGATGGAACATTGAGGCTCGAGATTTTCGCAACTGCGTGGTCAGTTCATCGGTCATGCTATCGCTGAAATATTCCTGAGACGGATCCCCGGACAGGTTTTTCAAAGGCAAAACGGCGACAGATTGGATCGCAGGTGAAGAAGTGCCAAACACCTTGGGCGCGCCGCGAAACACCGAAATAATTATGGCGAGCAGGCAGGCCAAGCCGGCAACCGGTGCGAGATAGCGCGTCCTCCAGGTGATCCTCGGCTTTGGAGCCGGAAAGGCCGGAACCGGCGGCGCGCCAAGGGGAACCGTTGGAGCGGGAGCCGTCGCGAAGACCGACTCTTCGGACCGTGGGCTGATTTCACCGATGAATTTATAACCGTTTACCAGCGTTTCGATGTATCTCGGCTCTTCCGCGGAATCATTCAAGGCCTCACGAATCTTATTCACCGCGGTATTCAGTCCATGGTCAAAATCCACGAATATGTCCGGAGCCCACAGCAACGCCTTAAGCTCTTCCCGGCTAACCGACCGGCCAGCCCGCTCCAGCAAAACCTTGAGCACTTGAAACGGCTTTGGCTGGAGTCTGATCCGGACGCCACTCTTCCGTAATTCCAGGTCGTCGGTGTTCGCAACGTAAGGTCCGAACTTATATTCGTTTGCAGGCTTGGTCGTCATACATCGTCCGTTTTCCGATGGAGCGTAGCACTGGCCAACCTAGTTATCAATACACGGACCGATATCTGCCTCCTGCATTCAAAGTGTTTTCCGTAACTTACACAGTTACCCAAGAATGTTTCTCCGTGCATTGACCCCCTGAGTCATTCGCTCCCATAGTCCGCCCAACGCGAGCCACCTCGAAGCTTGAAGCCGCAACCCAGGGCATGTCTTCGCGAGCTGCGTGGATCATGCAAGACAGAAAGACAGCCGTTCGCTAAGGAGAGCACGCCCATGAACGAAACAAGTCCACATAAGCTAGGAAGTAAGGAAGTCCTCGGTATCTGGTTTGCCCTATTGTCATTATTTTTGGCGATCACACCGGTCTCGCGAGCCCAATCGACGTCACTTTCGGGTGGAAGTCTCCACGCACCAGGAGCTTGGCGTTCGGTAGGCCCCCAACCGCCCGCCATTGAAGCTTCCATCGCTTTAGACGCCGCGACACACACCGTCTACATCGCGAGCTTGGGCGGGGGAATTCTCAAAAGCCAGGACGGCGGCCAGACCTTCGCTGCAGTTAATCAAGGTTTGGATTCTCCCGTGGTTGCGTCGCTGGCGATGGCGCACAACAATCCGAATCTCGTCTATGCGGGAACGAACGCCGGCATCTACAAAACCGTAGACGGGGGAAACACCTGGCTTCCCACAGGTTCCGGCGATTTACCTTTATCGCTGATCATCGACCCTACGAACCCCAATATTTTGTACGCTGGCTTTAACGGTGACCTTCAGAAGACGACCGATGGCGGCGACACTTGGGTATCTTCCGCAAATGGCATCGACAACCCATTAGTTTTCTCGTTGGCAATCGACCCGACCCACCCGAGTGTTGTTTATGCGGGAACCGCCGGAACCGGCGCGTTCAAAAGTATCGACGGCGGTGCGACGTGGAATCCGCTAAATGTCGACACGACCGTGTGGGCGTTGTACGTGGATCCCACCAATAGCAACGTCGTTTATGCCGGTTCCAATGGTAATGGCGTCTTCAAAAGCACCAACGCAGGAACATCCTTCGTCCACGCTGGTTCTCCGGCTGTCGGGGTTGTCCTGGCGCTGGCGAAAAGTGGCAAGCGTCTATATGCCGGAACCGCGACTGGGGGAGTTTCCGTCAGCAAAGACGACGGCGCGACCTGGGTCAACACCGGAATATCCGACGGTTTGGGACTGGTTGTTAGCGCCGGATCGGATGGCTCCGTTTACGCCGGAACCAACTTCGACGGAGTGTTCGAGCGCACCGCGACAAAAGACTCCGATGACGACGATCGCCGGGCCTCGAATTGGCGAAGAGTGGCCTGGCGACAAATAGGAAGCTGCCGCTGCCAGAACGGACACGCGCTCGGAATTGATCCGGGCAACCCCGATCACGTGTTCTTCTCCACCAATGATGGCGGCTTGCTGGTTACTCACGATGGCGGCCGCAGTTGGGAAGATGGTGGCGCGAAAGGACTGACCGCGCGAGCGCCACGTGGCATAGCCTTCGACCCGCAGGAACCGAAACGTGTGTATGCAGGGTCGCTTACGGGCGGAGGTCTCTATCGCTCAAGTGACCACGGCCGACATTGGGAACGCCGCTTTTTTGGTTCAAGCACAATCTATGTTGCTGGTGTAAGCGTCGATCCGGTCGATCATTCTATTTACATTTCGACCTTCCGCAGCGGCGACGGCATTTGGAAAAGCTCTGATTTTGGCGAAACCTTTACACGTATCGATCGCGCTCCGGGTGCCCTTCCAACTGACTTTCTATCCCTCAGCGGCAGAGGAATCACGGTTGATCGCGCACATCACAAGACTATTTTCTTTGCTGGGAATAGCGGGATATGGCGATCCACCGACGCCGGGGCCAGCTGGATCAATGTAGATCAGGACGCGTCCTTGAGCGTGACCGTTGATCCCGTGGATTCCAATATCGTCTACGCGGGAACCTTCACCGGGGTGCTGAAGAGCGTCGACGGGGGCGCGACTTTCCTCTCCCAGAGCGACGGGCTGCCGACCGATTTTCAGACGGCGCGCACTGGCTCCGTTCAGGTCGATCCTCGCCACCACCACGTCTTGTATGTGGCCTTCGAAGGCGCGGGCGTTTTCAAGAGCACGGATGGGGGAGCCTCCTGGGCGGCCATCAACACGGGACTGGACGACCTGGGCGTCTTCGGAATCGCAATGGACGCAGACTCGCCCGACACCCTGTACGTCTCGACCAACTCCTCGGTCTACAAGACCACCAGCGGCGGAGAAACCAGCCAGAAAAAATAACCGCACGTCAGGTCGTTCACCTCTAGAAATCCCGTGCAACGCATACCGGTAAATTGCGGCGGTTTAGCCGGGTAAACCGCCGCGACTTATTCACCGTGCTGTCCCTGAGTCACCGAAGAGTCGGAAACATCCCACACATGAATGGGGCCTCATGAATTTGCAAAATAGGACTGGAAGCGAATTGCGTTTCTTTCTGACGTTTCTGATCTTCACCTTATTCATCTCTGGTTGCGGTGGCGGCACGCCACAGCCGGGAACGCCACCAGAAACATCGCGAGCCATCTCCGTTGTTCTGTCAGCCGTGTCGTCGCGCGTTGTTCCTGGCGGTGGTACTGCAGTCTCGGCAACGGTCTCGAATGATAGTTTGTTAGCAGGAGTAGCTTGGAGCTGCATTCCGGCAAACTATTGCGGATACTTTCAGACCGCCTTCCACCAACAGCGGTATGCCAACGATCTACACCGCCCCCGCGGAGGCTCCTGCTGGCGGCCTGGTTACGATCTCAGCAAAATCCGTCACGGACAATTCGAAGGGCGCCACCTCCACCATCGAAATCACTGCAGCCGCTTCGCAAGTACAGTTTGAGATGTCTCCGCCTCCCACAATTCAGCCGAGCCAAATCGTGAACCTCAGCGCCAGCGTTTCCAACGATTCTGCGGGAGTGACATGGAGTTGCGCTCCCAAGGCGGCCTGCGGCACTTTCAGCCTGGCCTCAACGGGCAACGGTGTCGCGACGACCTATACTGCGCCCGCCTCCGCGGCTGCTGGCTCGGTGTTCACCATTGTTGCCACCTCGGTAACCGACGGTGGCAAAAGCGCTGGTGCGAGCATGTTGATTTCGGCAGCCGCTTCGAATGCGACGCTCAACGGCCAGTATGCTTTTTTCTTGTCGTCTCCGGCGGGAACCCGCGGTACCACATCGCTACTTGGAAGCGTGAGACTAAACGGAGACGGCACCGTGACGGCCGGCGTGGCTGACATCGTCTCCCCTGCAGTCCTCGACCTGCAGGACCAGATTCTGCCTACCAGCGCGAATCCGCAGCCCAACACTTCCTCTTACACAGTCGACACCACCGGGCATGGCACGCTGAAATTGAGAACGGCTGGCGGACAACGGCTCGGCTTCAGCTTCGCAGTAACTTCCCCAGCCCATGCCCTGCTGACCGAAACTGATGGAAATCCTGGCAGCGGCACGTTGGATTTGCAGACACCGCCGGCTGGAGGTTTCGCTGCTGCTCAGATCACTGGCGGCTTTTCATTCACCATGACTGGCACCACCAAAGTGAGCGACGCAACAAAAGTCTCGTGTGGAGGAGTCTTCACTGCGGACGGTGTTGGCAGCTTGAGCAGCGGAACGCTGGATGTCGACACTGGTGGGGCTGTATCGACTTCTTCGTTTAGCGGTTCTTTCACCGCGCCGGACTCCAACGGCCGCGGCACTTTGCAACTGGGAGGAGGTAAATCCTTCACCTACTACATTATTTCACCCAAGGCGCTGCGCCTCTTCGAAGCCGACAATCTCAATTTAATGGGTGGCAGCGCGTATGCCCAAGGGAATAGCTCGGTCTTCTTCGGAGATAATTATTTTTATCAACATTCTGGCTGGAGTTCTGTGGGGCTAAGAACTACAGCGGGTGAATTTTCTGTCCCGGAGGGCGATAACATTATTCCCCTATCCGGAGGAATCTCCGATTCGACGGCCGCTGGTTCCCCTGCCAATCCGACGTTAGCCGTCGCAGTCAGTGGCTCCTATGCAGCTTCTCCGGACGGCAGCGGGAGCCTCACGCTTGTCGATGCGGCGGGAAATTCGACGTTTCGTCTTTATGTGGTGGATCGCAATGTAAATATTTTTGATCCAAATGATTCGCCGGCTCAGGATTTTTTCGGCGGTGGTGGTAGCGCTTTGATGTTGCACACCGATCCGAACATCAACGGCACGGGTGTGATCATCCAAAACGCGAGTCCTGGTTTTCCTCCCTTTGTCGGTTACAACGCCCTGCAATTAACCAACGCGAGTGCGACGTCGACAACGAGCAGCGAGTTGGATTTAGTGGGTGTAGCGGCGGCCGACGGCTTCGCAAACTTCGCGGGTTCGGTCGATTATGATGGCAACGCTTCCACCGCTCCTGTTGCGGTACTTGGTGCGCCCGCCACAGGTTTTTTCCTCAATGACCCTGTCAACCAAGGCCGCGCTACGGGAACAATCACGATACCGACGCCGTCCACCGCTGGAGCGTATCCGTTTATTTCAGCAGCAGCGCCCAGCTTTGCCGCGACGTACTACCGGATCAATAATTCGCAAGCATTCGTGTTGGAGACCGATACTTCGGCGAGCAATTGGGGTTTTGTCCTTCAGCAGCAATTGCCCTGAGAAGATCCGCTAAGACACTTCTCATTTAGTTAACGAAAATGGTCGTCCAGACGGCCCGTTGCAACGAAGCTTTCGCCGCCGGCCGTAGCCGTTCTCGTGTGGGACGATCATCAAAAGTTCAACTTCTTATTTCGCCTGCGTTAGCTCCGCAACAACTGCGGCGACTTTTTCGAGGATCTGATTCCAGCCCTCGAGTTGCCCACTGTTCTTTGCGTCCTCCATGGCTTCATTTCCGATCAAGGTAAGTTTCGTCTGGCCATTTCCAAAATCCTCAAAAAGAACCACGTCGTTGGCATCGTCTATGGCTTCATGTTCGATTCCATAGTGCGCTGGCTCAACCTTGTTTCCCTTCGAGTCGGCAAAATACATGGAGTAAACGATCTTCTCGTGCAGAACAATCTCGTGGTATTCGCCAGCATTCCAGAACTCCTGCCCGTCCGGCGTTCTCATGCAGCAGAGAAATTTTCCTCCCACGCGAAAATCAATCTCGCAAACAGGCGCAGTGAAACCCTTCGGCCCCCACCACTGCATGACGTATTGCGGGTCGGTCCACGCCTTCCAAACCAAGGCGCGTGGGGCGTCAAAAATTCTGGTGACCACCATCCGCTCTTTCTCGTTAGCTGTGTTTTTTGCCATCTCGGACCTCCGCTTTTTTCATTTGATTCACAACCACATCCAACTTGTCGAAACTCTCTTCCCAGAATCGGCGATAGTTGGTCGCCCAGTCGCTGACCGTCTTGATCGCCGCTGGCCTAAGCCTGCACACGCTCTCTCTTCCGCGCTTGGTCTTGATCACAATCCGTGCGCGCACCAGATAAGCGATATGTTTTGAAATCATCTGCTGCGAGAGGGCAAACGGTTCGGTCAATCCATGCACCGAGGCAGGCCCATGGGAAAGCCGTTCGATCATCGCGCGGCGGGTTGGATCAGAGAGAGCCGCAAACGTTGTGTCTAATTTATCCACAACCGCATGGTAGTGGATTATTTCGCAGCTGTCAAATGTCGATCAGGAAGTTCCCTGGTTCTGACGGACCACGTCAACTAAAGGCTTAACAGTCACTTTAATCACCAGCGGCAAAATCCTTGGGTGTTGCCATTCTGTCAGAACGAAGTTACCCTTGGTGGATGAAAGGGATAACCATCAAGCTGGCAGAAACGACGCTTCGTCGGCTGCGACAGGAAGCGCGCTCGACCGGACGGAGTGTGGCCGCCCTGGTGCGCGAGAGGGTCGAGCATCCGCAACGGCAGGGAAGTCGATCGGTGTTTGAGATGACCTCGGACCTCGCCGGGAGCGTAGCTGGCCGCCGGGAGGCTGCGACTAATAAACGGCGCAAGTTCGTGCGTTCGTGATCGCGATTTGTGACACGGGGCCCTTGGTGGCTTATCTCAATCGGAATGACCCGCATCACGAGTGGGCGGTGGCGCTGATGAAGCAGGTGCGCGCGCCGCTACTGACGACGGAGCCGGTGCTGACCGAGGTGGCGTATTTTTTGCGTGCCGATCGGGTTGATGTAGATGTGCTGTTCCAGTTGCTGGAACGTAACGTCTTGCGGGTAGAACTTACGATTGCTGGACACTGGCCTCGACTGCGGTCACTCATGCTGCGATACAAGCAGATGGATTTGGCGGACGCGTCGATCGTGGCGCTGAGCGAGCGGCAGATACGTTCCCAGGTGCTGACGGTGGATCGCAAGGATTTCAGCGTCTATCGGCGCAACGACAGACAGGTAATTGATTTTGTCGCTCCTCCGAAGTCTTAAGAGGAAAGTCGGCCGGCAACCTCGGCGAGAAACCCAAGAAAGCTATTGAGGAATGGTGGGCCTGGGTGGACTTGAACCACCGACCTCGCCCTTATCAGGGAGACCTTCTCAACCGCGCCCCTAATTCGTTAGTTCAAATCGGGCCGCCGCAAAAAAAACGCTCCCCTTCAAACAGTTCCGCGAACGCTTCAACCATCCGAATTAACAAAAAGGGATCTCGCAGCAGGTTCCCGAACATGTTTAGAAGCCGGCGTAATATTAGTGAACAGTTTATCGCTACCTGTAACCATTCGATCAGTCGGCCGTCGCGGTAGAAACCGCCGATCGCTCCATTCTCCCGCAGGGTCGCGAGCCAAATCGCCGTGCTTGCGCCTTGTTCGGGAGTGCGCGACGCCGCTTCGCCGCACATGTGTGTGCCTACCCGTCCGGGACACATGCTGTTGATCTTGACATTCTTTTCCGAGTCTTTGGCAATCGGCAAAGTGAGTGCATTCAAAGCTGCCTTCCTCAGCGAGTACGTTGCTGGGCCGGACAGCCACTCGGCGAAATCCCGCACTAATGAAATGGAAGAGGTATTTTCGTTGCGTCCGAAGGCCCGATTATCTCGGCTTCGCCGTGTTTTCCCTTCGACGTAATCCCCCTGCTCGTTCCATCGAGTCATAAGATAGCATCTGAGGATTCAGGGAAGCGGGTCAATCGTTTGCATTCATCACCCTTCAAGGTGGCGTAGAATCATAAAACTTTGGTCGTCGTTTCGAGGGACGCCACCACCGTAATCCTGAATTATCGTAAGGAAGTTGTTTGCCATCAGTCGCGGTGATTCAATCGGCAGCTTCCGTACGATCTCCAGCAATCCGTCGGCACCGAGCATTTCCCCGGTCGGATCGCTGGCTTCGGTGATTCCGTCAGTGTATAGAATCAGAATATCGTTCCTGTCCAACTTCACTTTTGCCTGGAGATAGGCTGTCCCGGAAATAATGCCGAGCGGTAATCCTTCCATCAACGCGAAAGGCGTCGTTGCCGCCTGCAGCCAATCCCAATTCCTGGTCATTGCATGCCACCACAACGCTGGCGGATGACCGGCGTTCGTGAAAACGAGTTCGCGAGTGCGTTGAAGATATGCAAAGAACGCTGCCGTCGCATATTGCATTCGCTCTCCGCGCGCGATCTGTAGTGATTCGTTCAGCTCTCGCATGAGTTCCGTCTGATCCCACGTATCGATGTATTTGTGGATGAGCCGTCGCAGAATCCGGGCAACCGCGCTGCTCGATTGGCCGTGTCCTGATACATCGGCTAGAGTAAATCGCGAAAGAATTCCTTTCGAACATACGGAGAGGTAGTGAACGTCCCCGCCTGAAATGGCGTCTTCGGTGGGTTCGGAATGAACCCAACCTTCCAGCCCTGGTAACTCAACCGCGTGATTGACGCGCCTGTTCCCGCCCCACACCTCCAGGCAGCGTAAGCGGACTACATCGTTCGGGTCCGGAGGAACGACATCTTCTGAAAAGCCTTTCACAAAATTGCCTCCCATTTTGTCGCGCGGGCACGTTAGGGCGATGACCCCAAAAACTCAGGGCTATTCTTGCGGCCGCTTTCCTCCTACCGTTTCACCGATCTCTTTGCGAAGCTGGGAAAGGGACGCTCGTTACAAAGACGGCATTTTCAGCGACTCCTCGCGTTGTGAAATCGCCCACGCGGCATTCACCAGACCGATGTGACTAAAGGCTTGTGGGAAGTTACCGAGCAGTTCTCGCGTTTTCGGTAAAACCTCCTCCGCCATGAGCCCCACATTGTTCGGCGAAGCCGGCGGCTTTGGAAAAGGTGGCCTTGGCCTCGTCCAACCGATTTGCCAGAGCCAGAGCCTGAGCCAACCAGAACGTACACATCAGAAACGAGCCTTCCTCGCCCGAGAGTCCGTCATTTGCGCAATAACGAAAGACGAGTCCGTGCTGGTCCGTGAGCCGCTCGGAGATGGCATTGATGGTACAGAGAACACGCGGGTCATCTGCGGGGAGAAAACCGACGATCGGTATCATGAGCGCGGAAGCATCCAAGTCATCAGAGCCGAAGGATTGGGTAAAGGAATTCGCTTTCGTGCTCCAGCCCTGGGAAAGAATCGCGTCACGAATTCGTTTGCGTACGTCCGTCCACCTCGTCACCTTATCCTGCGCTTCGAGAATCCCTGCCAACCGAATCCCGCGATCCAGGGCAACCCAACACATGAGCTTGGAATAGAGAAAATCCCGAGGCTCACCACGAATTTCCCATATACCCTGATCTTTCTGCTCCCAGCGGGCGGCGGCCGCATCAACGATTCCGGTAAGAAATTCGCGAATGAACACCTCCAATGCCGGTAATTTTTCTTTCAGCAGATATACCGCGCCCATGAGTTCGCCATAGACGTCCAGTTGGCGCTGATTCCAAGCACCATTCCCCACGCGCACAGGGCTGCTGTTACGCCACCCAGACAGATGCGGCAAGACGCGCTCGGTGAGATCGTGCTCGCCCCTAATGCCAAACATGATCTGCAGATCGGCTCCCTTGCGGAGCTGCGTGAGTGCCGCTTCGGTTAAGAATCTGAAGAACTTTTGTGCTTCATCAGGACAGGCAGCTACCCACAGGGCTTCCAACGTGAAACTGGCGTCGCGAACCCACACAAACCGATAGTCCCAGTTCCGATCTCCGCCAATCGATTCCGGCAGAGAGGTCGTCGGCGCGGCGACGATGGCTCCAGTCGGGTAGTACGTGAGTGCCTGCAGCACTCGACCACTATGTGCCACAAGTTGCTTCCAGGGACCGCTGTAGTTTTGGTGGAGTTGAGACCAGCTGCGCCAAGTTTCAAGGGAGTCGGAAAGTCGATCGGCGATCTGAGTCTGCGACCATGACGCAGGTGTGGATTCCATCGCACGGTAGTGTTGAAGCGCAAAACTTGCACTCTGCCCTTTGGCCAATTGAAACTGACAGGTCGCCCGTGTCTCCATGATCTTCATAAGAATCGGCGACGATAGAAAGAGCAACGAGGCGCCGCCACGGCTTTCAACTCCGCCGTCCGCAAGTTTGAGAAGAGGAAGCACCAAGCCGTACTCAAGCCGCGGGACATATTCAACATCGATCTGCACAGCGCCACGTGTACACGAAACGGTACGCAACAGGCAGTGAGGAGCTCCACGGCCGAGCTCGTGTCCCCGCTCTTTGGATCCAAGGGCCATCGCGTCATTCAAGACGGCGATGCCGGTCTCTGATTCAAAAGTGGTTTCGAGAATCAGAGAATCTTCTAGGTAACGTCGCGTGACACGGATTGCATTGGGTACGGTAATCGACCAGTGTCCGGCGTTCGTATCGAGCAGCCGTCCAAAAATCGATTCGGAGTCAAATGCCGGGAAACACAGCCAGTCAATGGAGCCGTGTGAGCTTACCAGAGCAGCCGAATGGCAATCGGAAAGCAGTGCGTAGTCTGCAATTGGAAGATTTTCCAATTCGGTTCTCCTGTCTTCAACGTCCTGGCGCTCTACAGACTTAGGGTCGTAGCCGCCGCATCTGCAAACTGTCGATCAATTTGTCGTTGCGGAAAAATACGGCTCTGCGAGCGGTTGCAGGTCCTGGAATACCGTCGGGATCAACTCCCCGACGGTCGGATGTATGTGAACCGACCGCTGGAGGAGTTTCGCCGGCTGGCGTGCGTACATCGCGGTGGCGACACAATGAATGGCTTCGTCTCCGCCGACGCCGAGAATAGTCGCACCTAAAATTTCTTGAGTAGTTGCGTCGACAAGAACCTTCATAAACCCATAGGTCTCGCCTTTCTCAATTGCACGGCCGACTGTGGCCATTTGTCGAATGCCCATGAGCGCAGGTTTCCCTCGCTCGCGTACCTTTCGCTCGCTCATTCCCACTTGTGCGAGGGGAGGGTCTATGTAGAGGGCGTGAATGGGGATCCGATCCGAAACCCGGCGTGATTCCCCATCCAAGAGATTCGCGGCAACAATCTCGAAATCATTGTAGGAAGTGTGTGTGAAGCCGCCGCGGCCATTGCAATCGCCAAGAGCCCATATACCGTCGACCGATGTTCGCAGTTGATCGTCCACTTCGATATATCCCTGGCGGTCCGCGGACAATCCCGCGCTCTCCAGTGCGAGGTCATCGGTATTTGGATCACGGCCGACGGCGAGAAGCACGTGAGACCCTTGAATCTCGGAATCGCCTTCTTGGCAGTCGACGTGTACGACGACGCCCGAAGAGGATTGTTCCAAGTGAATGCAATCTGCGTGAAAGCGGAACTGAATTCCTTCCGCCTGCAAAATTTCCTGCACACCCAGGCAAACATCCGTATCTTCGTGTCCCAAAAGACTGGCGCCTCGCTCTACAACGGTTACCTGTGAACCAAAGCGTCTGAACATCTGGGCAAACTCAAGGCCCACATAACTTCCGCCAATCACAATCAAATGTTCAGGCAATGCCTCAAGGTCTAAAATGGTGGAACTCGTAAGAATGGGAACGTGTTCCGCTCCTGGTATTCGCGGAATTCTTGGCCGAGCACCAACGTTGAGGAAGATGTGTTTTGAAGTGAGAACGTCGTCGCCCACGAGCAGCCGGTCAGCAGATTCAAAGCGAGCAGCTCCGTGCACGAGCGTGCAACCCTTCATGCTCCGATATGCCGCTTCATTCTTCTGACGAAAGTTCAGGACGATCGCGTCCTTTCTCGCCATAACTCTCCGGAGGTCGGTACGGACGGCCTCGCCGCCAAGTACACCGAACGCTCCTGCGTTGGCCGCTACATAGGCGACTTTGGCGCTAGCCACCATGGCCTTGGTGGGTGTGCATCCGACATTGACGCAGGTGCCTCCAAGCCATTTTTTCTCGACAAGGGCAACGGACCATCCAGCTTTGGTCAGTCGCCCCGCAAGGGCTGCCGCTTGACCAGCGCCAACGATCACGGCATCAAATGAATGATCCATCGATGATCCACTCCTTCAAGAATCCTCAGTGGTCTAAAGGTAGATGAGGGTGTGCACGGCGCTCATCCGCCCAAAATTCGTGTAGCTCGACTCGCGGACGAACACCGTTAACTAACGGGAGAGCTAAAGGTCGCGCCACCGAGGTTGACCTCCGCATAGGCGCACCAAATTACGACCTTGGAAACATTCTTAACGTAATTCGGCACGACGATCTCCTTCTGGTAACCATCGCCCACTTTTTTTGTTTTTAGTTTGTCCAGCAAATAGACATTTCCGTCGGAGTCGACTAATTGCCAGTGCGGATCGGGCGTGTCCGGGACGACAAAGTCATCTGAAAGCGTCAGTACAATCCTGCCGTCCCGCGTACTTTGGGTGACGTGTCCCTTGTTTGCCTTCGGACCTTGAAACTGGCTGGAGGTGTGCGTGCTTTGGGCGGACAAGCCGATGCAGAAGGTTGTTAGAGACACCAGTAGAGTCATGACGAACAACTTGATCGCTTTACTGCCATCCATTCGCTAACCTCGTGATTGAGTTTGCCGAACACGCTGGGAGAACACGTTGAAGCGATTCGCAGTTCGGATAGTCCACTGGATCGACGCCTCAATAAAACGTGAAAACGGATAGTCAAGATCCTATGTTTTTCTGCAGTGGGGACGCTGCCGCGGACCGCGCAGGAACGGTTCAGAAGTCCTCGAGCGTAGCCGACCCAAAATTGATGTTGTAGCGTTCACAATAAATGGAAACAGTACTGAAATTGCGAAGATCGACTTCGCCGGAAATCCGGAATTCCTGGTCGCCGTGTGTTTCTTTCAGTTCTCCAAGATCGACGTTTTTCAACTTATCCAGGGTGAAGTTCTTAGCCGCTCCTGGGTCATGCCAGTCGATCAGCAATACGTGCACGGCAGGCCCGTTGGAGGTGGAAAAGTCCGTCAATCGCAATTCGCGCGTACCATTTTCCCCTTGGTAGACGGTTGCGCGACCCGTCGTAGGGTGCGCGAGACTCACAAAACGGCCGGTACGCAATGGCGTAAGTTCAGTGGATGCCTGCGCCGGCGGGGCCTCGTTTACCCGCTTGTTGGTGAAAAGCTTTTCAGGCCGGAAAGCAAACCAGAGGCCTGCCAGAACCACAAATCCTAGAACGCCCAGAGCGATGCGCTTCCGGGATGCCTTCTTTGCTGACATCATGGTTGCGTCTCCTGGAAGAGAGAGAGAGAAAAAGAGAAAAGAAATGAGCATGACCGTCGAGAACTCCGTTTCCCGTTTTATTCCTCCAGGGGAGCGGTCCCGAAGTTCGCATTGAACCGTTCACAGAAAATAGAGACTGCTTTGAACTTGGACAAATCAGTGCCCGCGGGAATGACGTAATTTTGATCCCCTTGGTTTCCCTTCAGCATGCCGAGGTCGACACGTTCAATCTTCTTGTCCAGAAAGTTCTCGTCATCCTGCGCATCGGAGGCCGCGATCAGGATGACGTGAAGGTTTGGTCCATTCGAAGTCGCAAAGCGGGTGAGCCGAAGAATGTTTCCTTCCGAAGCCTCGTACACGGTTGCGCGGCCGGATGTCTTGTGGGCAGCTCCGTGGAAAGTGCCCGTAACTAAAATCTTGCCCGACTGCGCAAATAGCGCGGTTGCGGATAGCGCGACGGCGAACGCGAACCTCGGAATGCTGCGGAAGTTCATTGACACTTCTCCTGTAGTGATTCGTTCAGCTCCAAGGAGGTGGGTGCCTTGTGCTGAGCATCGGAATCCAACGAGGGCTTTCAGTTCTGCTCGAAATGGCAGCTCAAACCCAAGTCAGTATCCTCTCTCTCTCGCTCAAACTCGCCGTCGGATCGTTGGGTCGGACACCTGTGTTTTTCTACAGTCAGGTAGGAGAGGAAGCCTGCAGTTCCCGGACGCTGTTTGCGGATGTCCGTCGGGAGGATAACTTCCCGGCGGTTGTGTAAAGCGAAGTCAGGCGGTTCCACCGCTCTGCTGCAAGAGTTTCGCAACCAGCCCCGTCCATCCCGACTGGTGGCTTGCCCCCAGACCCGATCCGTTATCGCCGTGGAAATATTCGAAAAATAAAAGCAGGTCCTTCCAGTGTGGGTCTTCTTGAAACTTTTTCACCGATCCATATACCGCCCGGGTTCCCTTCTCGTTCTTCAGAAAAATCGAACTGAGCCGCCGCGCAAGCTCACGTGCTACTTCTCCCAGCGTCAGCATCGTGCCCGAACCTGTAGGGCATTCGACTTTGAAGTCGTCTCCATAAAAAAAATGATACTTCTGTAGAGACTCGATGATCAGATAGTTCATCGGGAACCACACGGGTCCTCGCCAGTTGGAGTTACCGCCGAAGAGACCCGATGTCGATTCCGCCGGTTCATAGTCAACGCGATAACCCATCCCTCCGAAATTCTCGACGTAAGGAAACTCCCGATGAGTCTGCGACAGTGCGCGAATGCCAAAGGCAGACAGAAATTCATTCTCGTCCAACATGAGGCGCAGGACCGCCCGTAATTTTTCCTCATCCAGAACCGACAAGAGCAACCGGTCCGCCTGGCCGCCGCGGATTCGGGTAACGTTCGCAGTCAGGTCCGGCCGATTCTTCACAAACCATTCCAGACGGCGAGTGAACCCCGTCATTCTCTTGAGGTCGGGCGTCTCAAGCGTCTCGACTGCAAACAGAGACGTGAGACCTACGAGCGACCGAACCTTCATGCGTTCCCAGTTCCCTACGGGCGAATACAGAACGTCATAAAAGAACCCGTCTTCGTGGTCCCACAATCCCTTGCCGTCCGCACAAATGTGAGTCATGGCGTAGGAAATATAGAGAAAATGCTCCCAAAACTTGCTAGCGACATTTTCGTAGGCGGGATCGAATCGAGCGAGTTCCGAAGCTATCGTGAGCATGTTGAGGGAATACATCGCCATCCAGCTCGTACCGTCGGATTGCTCGATCCGGCCGGCCACAGGAAGGGGCGAACTCCGATCGAATACGGCTATATTGTCGAGCCCGAGAAATCCACCTTCGAAAACATTCAGGCCGTCGGCATCTTTGCGGTTCACCCACCATGTGAAATTCAGCAGAAGCTTGTGAAAGGCCGACTCCAGAAATTTGACATCGCCGGAACCGCTGCGGCGCTCTTCAATGCGATAAACCCTCCACACCGCCCACGCGTGGACAGGTGGGTTTACGTCCCCAAAAGCCCACTCGTACGCGGGGAGTTGTCCGTTGGGATGCAGATACCACTCCCGCAGCATGAGTGACAATTGGTCTTTAGCGAAATCTGCATCGACGATGGAAAGCGCGATGCAGTGAAACGCCAGATCCCACGCCGCGAACCAGGGATATTCCCATTTGTCCGGCATCGACAAGACATCGGCGTTGTACAGATGTCCCCACTTCGAATTGCGGCCCGTGCGGCGCTCCGCTGGAGGCGACGGTTGCTTCGAGTCACCGTCGAGCCACTCTTTCATCACGTAGTGGTAGAACTGCTTGGACCACAGCAGACCAGCGAGCGACTGCCGCATCACGTTTCGCTCGTCGTCGTTGAGGGTGTTGGGGATGACGGTCTCGAAATAACGGTTTGCTTCCGAGATTCGGACATCAAAAAGAGAATCGAAGTCTTTGAATGGCTTGCTGAGATTTTCCGCCGCGCTTAGGCGAAGTCGAAGCGTAGTCGTAGCTCCCCCCTTGAGATCGACTTTGTGGAGCGTAGACGCTTTACTGCCATACTTCTCGCGATTCACCGCTTCGTGCCTGCCATTTACAACTGCGTCGTTAATACCGTCCTTCGCGAAAGAACGGTTGGCACTCCCGTAAAGTCGGGCGAAGTTGGTTTCGTTCTCCGTGAAATAAGTGTCTAAGCTGCCTTCACAATACAAGCGATAGTTACCGAACCCAGGTTTTTTGGCGTCGAGAGTTGTTTCTCCAGGAACGGTCTTCACCAATCGAATGACAGGAGGGTCTTCGTCGCCCGCCCATGACCACGTATTTCGAAACCACAGCGTCGGAAGGAGATGAAGTGAGGCCGGCTCGCAGACCGCGGTTCGTGACAGTGATCCGAATCGCAATATCGTTGACGTCTGCTTTGGCGTATTCGATCTGAACGTCGAAGTAACGATCTTCATTGAAGATACCTGTGTCGAGCAGTTCAAATTCGGGGTCAAGCTTTCCGCGGCGGGCATTCTCATCGACAAGTTCTTTGTACGGAAAGGCCTTCTGCGGGTACTTGTACAGGAATTTCATGTAGGAATGGGTTGGAGTCGAATCGACGTAAAAGTAATATTCCTTAACGTCCTCCCCGTGATTTCCCTCAGGTCCGGCGAGCCCGAATAATCGCTCCTTCAGAATTGGATCGTTGCCGTTCCAAAGAGCCAAGGCGAAACACAGATTCTGATGGTTGTCGCAAATCCCTCCCAACCCGTCTTCATTCCATCGATACGCACGGGAACGGGCCTGATCGTGAGGGAACGAATCCCAAGCAGTTCCCGAAGGGCTATAGTCTTCGCGTACCGTTCCCCAGGCGCGTTCGCTGAGGTACGGTCCCCACCTCTTCCAGTGCTTTTCTCGCCGGCGAGACTCTTCGAGACGATCCTGCTCGGGATCGTTGATTTTCGTAGCCTTGGGCGCGCTGTTCATTGCTTTACGAGCTCCAGAAGATGGCCGTCGGGATCCTTGATCCACGTGGCTTCGTGAATGCCGCTCTCGCTTTGCGGAAGCTTGATCCAGGTTGCGTCGTGGAGGGGATGAGAATCGCTGAGGGAGGCTGTATCTTTTTTGATGTCCATCCGTATTTGCCAGCAGGCTATATCCCAAACCGCGATGTCCGCAGGGATCGGCCGTCCGGAGGACGGACTGAGATACTCAAGCAGTTCTATTCCAATTCCAGACTGGGCGCGCAAGCTGGTGATGAGCAGATGGGCATTGAAGACGCCGCTCAGATGCTCTTGTTCCGTTCCATAGTTTTCAGTGCTGCCCGTCACCCGCATGCCGAGCGCGTCGCGATAGAAAGCAAGACTTCGCCCGCTATCGGACACGGCAATCGCGGTGTGGTCGATACCCAAGAAAATGTTCCTGGAAGATCGTCGCCACCTCGCCTGTCCCTTCCCCTGGGGAAAGTGAATCAATTCAAGATAGTGACCGTCGGGATCGCGAAAGTAGAATGCCGAGATACCGGCAGCGTCATGGTTCCAAGTGGGCAGCGTTTGCGGAAGGTTTGAAACAAACCGCACACGCGCGGCTTTTATGCGGCCAAAAGCCGCATCCATGTCAGAAACCACGATTGCCACGTGCTCGAACCAAAAATCGTTGGCTCGTGAATCCTCGGGGAAAGGTCGTCCGGCGGGTGAGCTGTATTCGGTAAGGATTAGACACTCCGATCCCAGAGCCAACTCGGCTGACCTGGCAGTTGTCTGTGGTGACGCGCCCGGCGCTAACATTGCGGCAATCGAGGTCTCCGTTCTCTCCTTTACTTGGAAGTCCAGTACTCCCGTATAGAAAGCCACGGCGGAATCAACAGAAGCCACCGAGATCGAGGGGCAGCCGACACGGATCGCTTGAACCGGCGATTGCCCTGTCGAGACTTGACTCGCCGCGAGTGAGAAAGCAATCAGCGAGGCCGCCCGGAGGAGATTCTTCATGTCTGGCTCCGACTGAGCATCTCCGTCCGCGTATTCATTCGCTCCAGAAGATGGTCACCGACACGCAAGGCATTGGCGACGATGGTGAGGGCGGGATTGACCGCGCCGCTGGAAGGGAAAAAACTTCCGTCCACGACATACAGGTTGTCGAGATCATGGGCCTTGCAATGGATATCCAACGCGCTCGTGCGAGGATCACGCCCGAAGCGCACTGTGCCGTTCTGATGGGCAACACCCGCAAGGGGAATCCGCTGACCGACGTAGATACTTCGATCAAACAATCCCTGATGACAACCCTTCCCGTGGAAATCGCACGAAGTGTTTTTCATCATCTTGGCGAGCTGCTGTCTCAGCCTGGTGTGAGCGGTCAAATTATTCGGCGTGTAACTGAGCACAATTTCGCCATCAGGGTTGATCGTAACTCTGTTTTCGGGATCGGGCAGATCTTCCGAGGTCAGCCAGAAATCGAGGGAGTGCTGAGCCATTAGCTCGAGACTCCATCCCGGAGCAACCGCCGGGGCGCCGGCGCGAAGCGTATCCACGTCCAGTTTTCCCACAAATGAAATGTGTCCCATTGGGAATTCCCATTCGCTCGAGGCTAGGTAGAAATCATTAACGGAAAGGGTCTTCTGAAAAACGGTGGGATTGGGGCAAAGCGAAAGGGCCATGACTACGGAGTTCGTATGCCCCATGTAGTGGCGGCCGACTACGTCGGAACGGTTGGCAATTCCATTGGGATGAACTTGGTTGGCCGACCGCAACAGCAACGCCGCTGAGTTGATTGCTCCGCACGACACGACCACGATGTCGGCGAACACTTGGAGTTGCTCGTCTTCGTGCTCGACGAGAACTCCGCTGATTTCCCTGCCGCCTTTGCCCGTAACGAGCTTTGTGACTCGCGCTCGCGTCCAGAGAGTCACGTTCGGATGCTGGCGTAACGTCGGCTCGATACACATCATTTCGGCATCCGACTTGGCGTGGATCAGACACGGATACCCGTCGCATGTGTTGCAACGGATGCAGCGGCTGGTGCGTCGATCGCGTTCGTCCAGTCGCACCCCCAGCGGAGTGTGGAAGGGATGAAGACCGGCCGATACGAAATCGCCGCTTAGCCGTTCAATTCTTTCCTCGTGGGAGATCGGCGGATACGGATAGGGTTTAGTGGCTGGCGGATCGGTCGGATCGACACCGTGTTCGCCGCGAACCTCAAAAAGCGCTTCCGCCTCGCCGTAATACGGTTCGAAGTCCAGGTACGACATTGGCCACGCGGGAGAGACTCCTCCCTGGTGTCGAATTTCGCCGAAGTCGGCCTCCCGCAATCGAAACAGTGCGGCTCCGAAAAATTTGGTGTTGCCTCCGACGTTGTAGTTCGTATGAGGTTCCAATACTTCGCCATCTTTGGTGCGCCACTTTTCCTTGGTTAGATAGTGCCCACGCAGATTGACCTCAAGCGAACTCCAGTTCTCTTTCTCGCGGGGAACGTAGTCGCCACGTTCCAGAATCAAAATCTTCAGACCGGAGGGCGCAAGCCGCTTTGCCAATGTAGCTCCGCCCGCGCCGGTCCCGATGATTACAACGTCGTAATGCGTTTTCCATTCCATATTTTCCCCTGGCCTCGTTTTGTTGAAGGACTCTTCCCGCTTAGCGAGAAGATAAGCTCGTCTGAGGTCGCATCAGGCTGCGAAAGCGGCAGTGAAACGGGCAGGGACTGTGCAGATCGTGATAAATCTTGGCGCAGTGAACTGCAAGCGATCCGGAGGTCCGCGCGTAGAGCGCGGCGGCGAGCAACATCCCGAGGAGCGGCGCCGAGAAATACAACCACATCGCCGTCCAAACTCCCGCAAAGAGAGCCGAGGCGGCTGTCCGCGCGGGATTCAGGCTGAAACCCGACACCGGTGAGAAAGCAATTACGTACATCGTCACCAGCAGCCCAACCCACAACCACGTGAAACGCGCGAGGCGCACGCGGTTGCCGCTCTGTAACACCACAGTCATCGTGAGCAGCCCCATGAACAATTCGGCAAGAAACGCGGCGGTGATGCCGTAATGGCCGGGAACGGTGACCACATAATTTACGGACGGCGCGGCCAAGCGGGAGCCGAGCAGGATTCGCGCGGTCAAAACACCAAGTGCGCCTCCCAGGAATTGGGCGGCGACGTAAAAAAGCGCATCGAGCCTATGCATTTTGCCGAGACAGAAAAACGTGAACGAAACGATGGGATTAAAATGCGCTCCCGACCTGCGGCCCATTGGAGACAGAATGACCGCGATTGCGGTTCCGCCCATGGCGACACCCATCAATACGAGTCGGACAGCCGAAGAAGATACACGGGAGACAAGTGGCGACTGTGAGTGAAACAGGAGGGTTCCAAAAGCACACGCTCCCAGCATGAACGTGCCTAACTCAATTCCTTCGAATAGATACTCTCTCCAATGCAGAGTCAGCGCATCGCCGACGCTAGCTGAGGCCGGCAATTCCTGCACAGGGTATGTCGCCAGCCGGCTTCCCACGCTCGTTGCACTCGTCCCTTCGTGTGTCACTCGTAAACACAATCCTTGAAACTAACCGCCCGTGGCGAAGCCCGGATAGAGCGTCATTCCACCGTCAACAAAGAGTGTGGTTCCCGTCACATAATCCGAATCATCCGAGGCCAGCCAAACGGCAGCCTTCGCTATGTCTTCCGGAATCTCCGACTCGGTCGTAGGGAATCAGGGTGCGTAAGGCCGCTTCGCTTCTGGCGTTTCCCAGGCGACGCGATTGATCGCGGTCTTGATCGCCCCCGGCCCAATGGCATTGACCCGGATCTTGTGTGGCGCCAGCTCCTGCGCGATGCTCTCCATGAAGAGCTTGATCGCCGCCCTTCGAGGTTGCGTAGTTGCAGTGTCCGCCCCAGGGAATCACCTGGTGTACGGAACTCATGCAGATGATCTTGCCCGCCGCAGCGGAGCGTCGGGCACGACCCCGCGCGCAGGAACTCACGTGCGGCTTCGCGCGCGCAAAGGAACTGGCCGGTGAGATTCACGTTCAGCGACAAACTGCCATCGCGTCAAGGTCATCTTGGTGAAGTGCGGCATCGCGCTGCAGGCCGGCATTGGCGACGAGAATGTCGATTGTTCCGAAACGCCCGATAACGTCGTGAAACATCGCGACCACTTCGTCTTCCTTGCTCACATCGCCTGCAAGGGCGATGGCGTCCCGCCTATGCCGTTGATTCTTGCGACGACTTCTTCGGCGGGAGCCGGCACGTGGGGATGATTCACGGCCACGATTGCCCCGGCATCGGCGAGTGCGACCGCGACAGCGGCGCCGATACCAGAACCTGCGCCCGTCACAATCGCGACCTGACCCTTCAGTGTTTTCTCCATTGCTATCCTTTAGCCGATGGTGAGTTCGCCGACGTGGTTCCACACTTTCGGTTGGCTCATTGATTGTCGAGTTTCTGCCGCTCAATTACACCGTTCCTCCCTGCCGTCAAAAGACTGCAGTTTTCTTCAGGAGGAATCCCGCCAGTAAATGGCAGATGGTTTTTGTTTGCGAGGAGAACTGCCCGATCAACGAGAGTGCGGCTGGCTGTGCTGAGGAAGAACTTTGAAACTAGAGTAAGTTCTGAGGGCCGACAAAGTGTTCTTTGACGAGAAACTCGAATCCCACACTCAATTGGTTACGATGGCGGATCGTCGAATCAAAGGACCCGAAAGACTGCTGGCCGGAAAAATCCCCGCGGATTTCTGGACGGAATTCGAACCACGGCTTTGGAGAAAAACTAACCCCTGCAGCTGCCTCGCTGTATGTGCCCGGGATCAGAATGCGCGCGCCATGCGGATCAGAAAACCATTCCAGGCGAAGATGCAAGGCTGCCACGCCGCTGAGAGCATAGCTGTTGAGGATGAAAGCGCCCTGGCTGGAGGAGTTGTGATGCCCAGTACCCGGATCGTGGGGGTCGGAAAGGTAACTCACCTGATAAATTTGCGTGAATCTGGGAGTCCACACCTCCCGTGCCTGGAGTTCGGCAAGTGTCTGCCAACTCCCCACATGTCCGCTCACCGCCGACAACGGCTTTGGTCCCGTATAAACTGTGGCTATAAACTGCTGTTTGCGCCGCGACGCCGGGTGGTACAGCATGCGCATCAAATAGTCGGGAGCACGACCTCGCAGAATGAACGTGGTGCCGTACCCCATCGTAGTGCCTCCGACGATATCCAACTGGGGGTCAACGTGAATCGTCGCAAGTAAGGCCGTTCCACTGGTCCCGCCGTGCAGCCAGAAATAGCCTCTTGAATACAACTGCTGGTATGCACCCATTACGGTTTCCGCGCCGGTGGGAAAATTAATGCGCCCCGCCGTCCAGTCGATTCCCCTTTTAAACAGGATGGGAGTGTGCAGCGAGAAATAAGCCTGACGAAAATCCGTACCCCAACGGGGCCCCAGAGGTCCGAAGTGGTTCAAAGACCGAAGCAACGCGGCGTCCGACCCGGCGTAGAAGTCCATCCGGAATCCCCACGAAAAACTTTCGTCGCTAGTCTTGCGTTCCACGGTCAACCAGGCAGCGTTCAACATGAACTGGTTGCTGAATCGCTCGGGCGTCGGCGCCTCCGTCGCCATACCGCTGGTACCCGTCATCGACGAGATGCCGCCGTCCAGCCACCCGAAGCTAGTAACGCGGTGCGTCGCGGTCCAGTTCGCAATCGAGAAATGGTCAGGGAATAACGGTTTCAGTTCTTCAGGATACGGGCCGCCGGCAAAGGGCCTGCGGTCCGAAGAGGAATCATCGCGACCGGCCATTTCATCATTCGGCTTCGTATCGCACGATTGCCCAAAACATTCTCCTGAAAATAAGAGACACAGCAGGGCGATAAGTAGCAGTTGAAGACGAGGTCGCGTACAGCCATGCCAGGTTAACTCGACAAGCGAGGCTAGGAAAGAAACAGAATTGCCCATTCTTTTTTTCGGCGCGCTTTTTGGGTCGCTCGATTACAAAACCGCAATCGGCGAGCGCAATCTATGAATGGTTTATTGCTTGGCCTGCCGCGGGACGGGTTTCACATTCATCTGCTCTTCCTTCGTGTATGGTTCCCCGTAGTAAGGAAACTCGGTGCGAATTCGGCCTTTGTCCGGGGCGACACCGTCGGCAAGCGGCAGATTCGCTGCAAGCGTGATCATCACATCCATGACGTCGTCTCCCAGGGGGCGCCCATTAAAACCTGCCCGGTCAAAGGCGGCGGGTGTTCCGAGTTCGTAGGGCAATACCGTTGGGCAGATACGTTGTACGACCTGTCGTCCGTACTCAGCAGGATTTACGACAGAACCAGCGTAAGTCGTCATCTTCTCCGCAAATTCAGCCATCGGTTTTGAAAATCGCGCAAGATCCTCAGAAGGCCCGGCGCTATTGAAATGGTCCCTCAACTCGGGTTGCGCTGGATCGCTGAGGAATATGTGCGTGACCAGCGGTAGTCCCCAACGCTGTACCTGCACTTCCGGTGCATGGCCAAGCAGCGAACTGGTTGCCCAACCGTGAACTTGGCCGCTGCCGATGAGGCGCGTCGGAATCTCTAACACGATGGCGGTAACATTCCGTCGAGCAAAATAATTTTGTCGATTCTGAAACGCATCGGAATTGCACCGCTGCTCTTTGTAAACGTCTCCGATAAATGAAGCGATCGCCACCGCGTCGCCGGCAAAGAGCTCCGGTGCGGTGCCAACATAAGCACGAACTCCTGACTTTTCCGCATTCTTGCCCGTCTCGCCTTCGATCAGAAGATCGCCTGCGAGACCGTGCCGAGCAGCCTCACCTGCCGCCCGACGAACCTCATAGGTTTGGATGTGCCTGTGTTCATCGCCATTCTCGTGGCGAGGTTCGCTGAAACGAAACTTGAAAGTCACATCTTCACGGGAATCGCCATTCAAGTCGAAGCGGAACGCGTAGAGCCCTTCGTTGTGCAGCACGTCCGAAGCGGACAAGCCCACATCTGGATTGACCGTCATCGCCATCACGGTTGTGTGGGGAGCTGCGCCCTCAAATAAATAAAAGTCACAGACATTCAAGCTCGGATCTTCCTTCGCAAGTTTGGTGTCGAAGTGATGCGACATCGGGACCTCCATTCAAGATTAAGATTTAGGCGCCGTACGAGTGAGTGAAAAAGTAAGGGAAGTCCGATTTCAGGTGAGCGGTAACAACCGCACTGCGGACTGCAGGAGAACCGCTCAGAAGCGAATTCACCACTACGTCAGAAGATTCCGCCGGATGCCTGCCGTTTTGAGACGCAAAGGTAAAGCCGCTCGGCAGGGACGGATCGAAATGCAAGAAATCCGGCAGCAGAGACGAAACCAGACGCCTACCGTACTGTTGGGGCTTGGAGATGTATCCCGCCGCGCTCGCTCTCGCCGTGATGGCTTCTTCTACACCCACCGCTAATATTTGAAGGTCAACCGCTGGTGAACTCGCGTGATACAACTCTGCGAGGGCGTGATCTTTGGCAACCAACTCGGACAAGAAAGGTGAACCGATCCGTCGCCGGGCGCCGCTTTCCGATTGCAACTCAGCCCAAATTTCCATGGCTGGTTTCCCGAGGTCCACATGTTTCGGCATCTCTAGGACGACCGCATTGACATGTCTTTCTTCCGCTTCCGTCGCTGCGCAAACACTTCCGGTAAAGACGCGGCACCCTTTGTCTTCCCACCCCACCGCCCTGGTGTTTCCCGAGGGCATTGAAATCGATCGACTCTCAGGACCCGTGTGGATTCGCACTTCGGTTATCAGATCCATAGCACGCCAGAAATGGCGCGATTGCTGTGGCCAGGTTAGAGCGATCACGGTTGTCTTCCCACTTGGACCTGCGAACGCGTAGAGATTCGACCGTTTCCCGTTGAATCTGGTGAGCGCCTTCGCGGCAGGAGACTTGTAAGGCGTTCCAAGCCCCAGGATCTGGCGTGGAAGCAGGCACGCCAATCCCACGGCGAGCCCTCCGCCCAAGGCGGCGCGGCGAGTAAGGCGGACCGTGTCCACTTTTTTTTCTTTTTTCATCGCCATCTCCTTCGCATGTCACGATTTTCCCGGCCCGACTCTTCGGCGGTCGGTTCGATGAAACAGTTCAACGATCGTGTTGTACCTTCACGGAACCACACGCTTCGGAACTGTTGGCCTATCCTTATTCTTCCTTGCAAACGCCCTCGTACGCATCCGCATCTTGGGCAGGCCAACAACTGTATTTTTCTACAGGTAATTCGATCTTTCTTTTTCTCTCGGAAACAACAACCCTGCCTGCTTCTCTTCCTGTGGGATCCCGCGGTCGCCACTACAACCCTAAGGAACATTCGCTCGCCGTTCGGCCGCCGCTCACAAGCTCTAACGTTTATTTGTGCACGATCGCACTCGCGTTCAAAAGCAACACGCCATTCCATCCGATTTGCACACCAATACACATCAAGATGAATGCCACCACCCGCAGAATTCCGTTCACGGTGGAAGGCGACACCGCCCTGATGAGTTTAGGCGCGTAGGCGTAGCATAAATAAACTGAAACAGATAGAGCTGCAGCGGCCATCACGATTCCCCCATGAGCCGCCGCCGCAAGCGGCAGGCTGTTTTGCGAGGCGTGGGCACTCAGTGTGACCATGATCACCAGCGTTCCAGGGCCGGCCGTAACGGGGAATGTGAACGGATAGAAGACTTTCCCTCGCAGGTCGTTGTCGTCCGACGGCATGCTGTCGGCTATCTCCTGATGCTTATTTCGTGCGTGAGCGCCCGAGTCTTTTTCGAAAAGAAGCGTCCATGCGGTTGCAGCGATAACAAGCCCGCCCGTGATCTGCACAATCGGGAGTGAAATCCCGAAGAAACTCAGGAGCAGTGAGCCTACGAACTCGATTGCCAGGAGAAATCCAAACGTCGCGATAGCGATCCTCCCAGCCAGTTGTCTGTACACGTTCGCCGGTTGGTCTCCGACCAGCCCCAGAAACACTAACGCCGACCCAATCGGATTGATCAGGGGCAGCAGTGCAGTGAATGCGAGTAAGAACGCTTTCCAGGTCAGCAAAATTGCACCGCGGCTGGTAGTTCAATACCTTCCAGAAATGCACCGTCGATACTCTTCATTGCATTCTGTTTTCTTGCAACGCGAGATGCGCTTTGCTGATCACGTAATCGGTGTCGGAGGCTAGGTTGACGTGGCAGAACGCGCACTGGTCCTGCGGCCTCAGCTTCGCTATAGACTCGTATGTCGAGCCAGTGCGAAAAAATGCAAAATAGCCCCAGTTGCCGGGATTTGACGGAAATCGCTTGCTGTCTTTTACCATCATCCCGATGCCCGTGTACTTCTCTTCGAAGATGCCGGACCCCAGCGGAGTCTTGCAAAGATACGTAGTGCTGTCGCAATCCTGTCCGACTTTGATGGCGCTGATCTCTTTTACGATCTGAGTTCCATCCGACCATTTTCCTGTTTTCATGTAAGCGGCAAACGCGGAGGGCTCCACATAAGCGTTCAGAACCTGGGGTGTCGTGAGATTTGTCCCATCCAAAATATCCAAACCACCGACCTTGATTCGCGTCCCGATGTGCGTCCACTGCCGGTAGTCCGTCGGCAGGCGGATGCTCCCGCCCTCAGCGAAAGTCGCTCGCGATGGCTCTTGCGTTCGAAACGCGGACGCGGCCCGCGGAACAACTCCGCTCCATACCGCAATGAGGAAAAGACCCGTCGCTCCGAACATCGCGGTGCTCGCGATTCTCTGCCGGGTACACAATTTGGTTGCCATGCGTTTGTACCTTTCGTTGCTTATTAGATTCGGACCAAGCCGAACCACATCTGAAAGCGGGAAACGAAAGACTGCCGCTTACCGAATGCAATCTTAATAGTGGTAAAAGGCTCGGAACATAGTAGGAACGACAGTCAATGGACCGTTATTTTGTTCAGGTGGAAAAGTTTCTGGATGGGAAAAGCATCTGAATGCGTTCCCGCACAGCAGACGATTTCCTCAATGCTGCCATCAGATATGCAGGAGTCCTCGCCGCACTGCGATGGTGACCGCATGAGTGCGATCGTTCGCTTGCAGCTTCTCGACGATGTTTCGAATGTGAAAGTTTACCGTCGTTTCAGAGATGGAAAGTTTATCGGCAATCTGCTTATTTCGGTTTCCATCGCGAATCAGTTCAAGGACATCCAGCTCGCGGCGACTGAGGTCATCCTGCCCCCAGTGCTCTGCCACGCAACTGGCGACGTCGGACGGCATGTGTTTGTGGCCCGCCGCTACCCTTCGTATGATCTGCAACAGTTCAGTTCTGGGCGTGCTTTTCAGTACATACGCAGCGGCCCCTGCGTTCAACGCTTGGTGTATTTCTGCGTCTCCACTGGAAGTCGTAAGAATCATGATTATCGCCCGCGGGAATTCGCGCCGAATGTTCCGCAGCGCATCGATTCCGCTTCCGCCCGAAAGCCTGAGGTCCATTAAGGTCACATCTGGCTTATGTTTTCGGTACTCGTCCAGTGCCGTGTCGACCTTCGAAGCATGGGCGACCACGATCAAATCCGCCTCCAATCCGATAATCATGCTCAGACCTTCGCGGAATACCGGGTGATCTTCTACGGTCAAGATCCGAGTTTTCTTGACTTCAGCCATTGCGCTTCTGATGCTCTCCTAGTGAAGACGCTGGGCGCCGTCGCGACCCGGCCCATCCGCCGGCGAGGGCCTAAAGTCGGTTGATTGGTAGTTCTTTTCGCAATCTGAAGGCTACCTTATGACCCTTTTCCCCCAAAGCGCCTTTCGAGGGTCAATCTCCTGTAGGTTTCTACAGGTTCGCGGCTGCTAGTTTCAACCTTCACCGTTGGACTATTTGGAGATATCGTAAGATTGGCAGCAGGCCGATCCGCGCGAACCGTCATAACGATTGTCGCTTATATTTTGTGACCGTCTCACAGGCAAGCGGACGCTGAAATGAGCCGTCTTTGCCCACTTTTAGGTCAACGCTCAAGGTCGCTTCTTCTGGCGTACTCGTGCGCTCTCTCTGGATATGCCTGCTCCTCTGTTTCAGTTCCCATCCGGTTATGGCTCTTGATCCAGAGCTAAATGTTTCTCAGTACGCACACTCCGCGTGGCTCGTGCAAGACGGATACTTCCAGAGCGCCCCACGTGTCATGACACAAACAGCAGATGGATACATTTGGATAGGGACAGATTCTGGATTGTTACGCTTTGACGGCGTGAAATTTCTACCCTGGGCCCCTCCCAAGGGGACAAGCTTACCTTCAAGTGTCATTTATTCTCTACTGGGTGCTCACGATGGAAGCCTTTGGATAGGTACGGGTGCAGGTTTGGTTCATGTTGTTAACGGGACCGCGTTTGAATTCCCAAATTTTACTGAATATGTTGTTTCCATCCTCGAAGATCCTGCGGACCACATCTGGATTTCCCGCCAGGGCACAACGGAGCGCAACGGTCCACTGTGCGAAGTCTCGGGCTCAACAATCCGTTGCCTCGATGAGTCTGACGGGGTCAGTTTGCGCACATGCTGCGGACAAAGTCTAAGTCGCGATGCCGTCGGAAATCTATGGATCGGTACGGATCGATATCTCTTGCGGTGGCGGCCAGGTTCTACTTCGATCTACCTCCCCAACGGGTTGGGAAAAGCGGACGGATTTGAAGGCGAATCGGACGTTGCACCAGCGGCTGATGGCTCCTTGTGGGTCGGGATGCTCTGGACGGGGAGCGGTCGAGGGTTGCAGAACCTTAAGGATGGTAAGTGGAAGTCCCTGGTCTTGCCCGGCCTAAACAGCGAGTCGATCAGCGTCATCAAATTGTTGCTAGATCGAGATGGTGCGCTCTGGGTTGGCACAGGAGGTCAAGGGATCTACCACATCTATAACCGTCGAGTGGATAGATTCACGACTGCGAACGGACTTTCCTCCGATACCATCGATGGTCTTTATGAAGACCGCGAAGGCGTTGTTTGGGCCATTACTCCACGAGGAATCGACAGCTTCCATCGTCCGCAAATCACGACATTCACCAAACAAGAAGGACTAACGGTGGACAACGTGGTTTCCGTCGTCGCGTCAAAAGACAACTCGGTGTGGCTGGCCAACGGGCCGAGTCTGACTGCGCTAAAAAATAACCGTGTGACCGCCATCATTCGTTCTGGGAATGGTTTGCCAGGCAACGCAGTAACGTCGCTGTTCGCAGACCAATCGGGTCGATTGTGGGTTGGAGTCGACAGTGATTTATTTCTTTATGAGCGCGGACAATTCCGTCGAGTCCACCGGAAAGACGGCAGTTCCTCGCGGTTCATCGTTGGGATGACCGAGGATCCGCAGCACGATATTTGGGCTGAAGTTAGCGGCTCCAATCGAGAACTGATACGCATTCATGGATTGTCCGTCGTTGAAGAATATCCTGAGGCCAGCGTTCCGTCCGCACGTTTGCTGGCAGCGGACTCACACGGTTCGATCTGGCTCGGCCTTCGAGACGGAGATCTGGCTCGTTTCCGCAACGGTCATGCTGAAGTGTTTTCTTTCCCGCACAGCCCGGATGCAGAGGTTCGACAGGTCCTCGTCAATTCCGACGATTCTGTCTTCGGGACCACTGCAGTTGGCCTCATCGCGGTGCGTAACGGCAAGTCGCAAACGCTCACCTCTCGAAACGGCCTTCCATGCGACGGAGTCATCGGAGTCACTTGGGACAAGATGGGCGCGCTTTGGCTGGCCACGAAATGCGGCCTGGTAAGAATTGAGGGCGAAGACGTCAAGAAATGGTGGGCGAATCCCAACGGGGTCCTTCAACCGAAGCTGTTTGATGTCTTTGACGGCTTCCAGCCTGGCATTCCTGATTTCAACCCTGCCGCTAAATCCACAGATGGAAAGCTTTGGTTCGCCAATCAGCATGTGTTGCAGATGATCGATCCCGCCCATCTTCTTCCGAATGAGGTCAAGGCTCCTGTCCATATCGAACAAATCGTGGCCGATCGCAAGAATTTTTCACCAACGCAAGGGCTTCGGTTGCCGCCGTTGATGCGTGATCTTGAGATCGACTACGCGGGCCTGAGTTTTGTAAATCCGCGGAGGATGAGATTTCGTTATGAACTCGTAGGGCGTGACACTGGCTGGCAAGATGCAGGAACACGGCGCCAGGCTCTGTACAACGATCTGCGTCCTGGGAGATATCGCTTTCACGTGATCTCGTGCAATGGGGATGGAATATGGGACGAACAGGGAGCTTTTTTGGATTTCAGCGTGGCGCCGGCTTGGTATCAAATGAATGCCTTTCGTGTATTGTGCATCGTTTCCGGGCTCCTTATCGCTTGGCTTTTGTATCAGGTCCGGTCGCGGCGGATCGCGCGAGCCACGAACGCGCGGTTCGACGAACGATTGGCCGAGCGCACGCGGCTGGCGAGAGAACTCCACGATACATTTTTGCAAACTCTACAAGGAAGCAAGCTTGTGACCGACGGTGCGCTGGATAAGTCCTCGGATCCAGCGTATGTCCGCCAATCGCTCGAAAAACTGTCGCTCTGGCTCGACCGTGCCATGCGCGAGGGGCGGACCGCCCTAAATTCATTGCGCAGTTCAACGCTCGATGGCAATGATCTCCGGACAAGTTTCCAATCGATTTTGGATGAGGGTGAACTCTACGGTTTTGAGGAAGGTACTCTCACCGTGAACGGGGAGATAGTCCCGATGCATCCCATCATCACACATGAGATTTATCGGATCGGGTATGAAGCCGTCCACAATGCATATCAGCACTCGGGTGGCACGCGATTGGAATTGCACCTTACCTACTCAAGCGACTTCACGTTGATTGTCCGGGACAACGGGTTGGGAATGGACTCGAAACTGGCGGTCGAAGGGAAGGAGGGTCATTTTGGACTGCAAAGCATGCGGGAACGAGCCGCACGAATCGACGCGCAATTTCAACTGATTACAGCTCCGAGGCTCGGAACGACGATTGAATTGAAATTGCCTGGAACAATTGCCTTTCGGCAAAAGCGGGGAACTTGGTCCAATCTCGTAACAAAAGCGACAAGAATCGTGAGGGGCGATTCTGAATTTCACAATTTGGAGTAGTTGCTTCAGTCGTAAGC
Source organism: uncultured Acidobacteriota bacterium (assembly GCA_963846145.1). Taxonomy (GTDB): domain Bacteria; phylum Acidobacteriota; class Terriglobia; order Acidiferrales; family UBA7541; genus Acidiferrum. The sequence continues at coordinate 244,525 of CAWJUV010000003.1, forward strand.
CGCCCCGGGTAGTTATGGACCCTCGATCCTTCGTCGATTGATGCAGAAGTCCAAGAATTTTAGCCTGAAGCTGGGGAATCATAAGCTTCTAAGGCCAATTCAGAATGCCCGCGCTCGCGCATTAGGTCTCGGATCCGCTCATCGATGGGCCCACCAGCCGAGGGAATCAGGACAGGCATGGAGGTCACCATGGCATGCTATCGAGAAGAAACGATCAAACCGCACGAGCGGAGAATATTCACGAGCTGAAAGGCATTGTACTGTTCCGGCGTCAACACCGGAACGCAGCCGAGCAGCTCCGAGATCCGTTGGCAAGGACCCGCGTCCAGCCGTTCCATAGCGACTAGGATTGGGAAAACTCGGCGTTCTTTCCTGAAAACGTCGATTGCACCTGCCAACGCCCTGACGTACCACTCGCCCCTCGAGCCTTCTGTCCGGATTCATGAAAATAGATTGATTGATAGTGACTGTCGACATACGCATTGGTCAATACCCGGGCGGCTGCCTTCAGCAATGAGGGGCTAACGGGCCACCAGAACGGTTTGTTCGGCAGGTGGCTAGCACGGACTGTGAGCCGTCCCACCCGGCTGAGCGTAGAGTCGTCTCGCCAAACTTCACGTCCAGCGGCTGGAACGTCCAAGCTGTATCGGCTCCGACATGCGAAGAAAGACCGAGCTTCCGCAAGGCGACCCGCGACTCCTCGTTGCGAATGATCATCAATGTCCGGGAGCAATAGCGCCGGCACATCCGGGACAGCATAGTGTCCATCTTCCAGCCTCACCCCCATACGCAATCGAGAATTTCCCGAGCGCAGAGCCGATACCCAGCGCTTCAATCATCATGATGCCGGGAACACTGTAAAACTTGCTCGTGCACCTCTGGGGTAAATATCCTCACGAATCTGTATTTCTGATTGTCACGGAGGAGCGGAACGTATCCTTGACTCGAGAAAATAGCGATCTCGAAGCCGAACCACCGCAGAACCACAGGATCCGCACTTTTGGCAAACTTTTGGCAAATCGCTTTTTTGGAACGCGCTACAGAAAGGGAAAAGTAAGAAAAGCCACGTATTTATTGAAGAATTATGGTGGGCCTGGGTGGACTTGAACCACCGACCTCGCCCTTATCAGCGTAGCGAGGATTGGTTTTACAACAACTTACAATGGCGCGGGGACTGCCAAAGTACCGCCAGGCCGCACAAGACCACACAATTGTGGGTTGGGTTGTGGGTTGAAAACAGTGTCGAGGCCCCTGCCCTAGAACGGCAGAAGTCTGAAGTTCTAGTGCGGGCGTTTCTCGAAGACATCCTACCGGTAACGCGGAAAAGGCATTCGGCCAACCGGGGTAGAAGGCCAGATGCGTGACGACCTCGCCGGCTTGCTCCCGCGTCAGACCGTTATCGATTGCGCGGTTTAGATGGTATGTGACCTGCGCGACCTGGCCAGAAGCAATCAGGACGCTCACCGTGACCAGGCTTCGATCCCGTGGCGCAAGGTCCGGACGCAGCAACAAAACTTCGTTGTGTTGCACGAGGCCCGGAGCGACCTTGCCGAACTGTTGCTCCACATTCGCCGCTCGTTTCGCGTCCGCGTCGTTGTCGATTGCCAGAATTGTGGGCGCAGCTGCAGGAAGCTGATCAGCTCCAATGTTGCGTTCAGCAAAAACATCCTTAGCGACCGCGGCCCCGGACATCGCATTCGCCCAGCCGGAATAAAACGCCAGATCCGTGAGGATCTCGGAAATCTCGGGTGGTTTCACTCCTTTGGCGAGTGCAAGGCGGAAATCCCACTTCCAGTTGTTGACAAGGCGAGTAAATTTTGTTCCATAAGGAAGTGATTGGCCACGTCAGGACGACCAGACAAGCTGCCGCTACACCCGCGCCAGCCAATAGGGTCGAAGGCGTGCGCACGAGAAGTACAACATCGCTACAACACAAGGGAAACCACGCCGCTGGCGGAGTCCATAAAAACACCAGGAGCATCAAGATGATGCCGATTACGCTGCCCAAAAGGTTCAGGCCATAACTCGACAGCTGCGGCCGCCCCATCAGCTTCCCGCAAAGCTGGCCAACCGGAATGGACGCCAACGCGGAATCGTCAGAATCGGCGGGATTCCGTATTTGCTGCGCGACACCGCGTATTCCAGACACAGCCCGGCAAGCATGCCAGCAGAACGACACGCCCGGCGTAAAAATTACTCTGAGAAGGATACGTACCTATTGAGCGATTTGAAGATAGCGCCGGACCCAGTCGATCCGGCGATTCCAAAAGTCGATGACATTCGCGGGTTGCTGCAGCACGTGTTCTTCGTGATCGTACTCGAGGAACTCCGCCTCTTTATTCAGGCGCTGAAGGCCGGCAAAAACCGCGCCGCTGCTTGCGGAGATCAAATCGAGGGAGCCCCGTTCGATGAGTACCGGCGTTTGGACGTTATCCAAAAAGAAGATAGGAGAGTTTTCGTAGTAGCGTTCCTTATATTCCCAGGGCGTGCCGCGCATGCCGCCTTGTCCCTCTTCGTAATAGCCCATCCACGAAGCGTTGCCACCCTGGAATTGCAGGTAACCGGAGACTAGATCGGTCGCGGGAACACTCATTGCCACAGCGGCTTTGAAGATGTTGGTGCGAGTGATCAGCGCTATCGTGTTGTACCCGCCGAAGCTCTGGCCCATGACAGCCATTTTTTCGGGATCAGCGATTCCCAGCTCTACCGCTTTGTTTACTCCAGTGACTACTGCCGAGATCAGATCGTCTACGGGCGTGCCAGGGTGCAAGGGCACATCTGGATAGAGGACCGCGAAACCGCGGGTAGCCCACATCTGCGGATTGAAAGCGGTTCCCCAACCGAAAGCGAAGCGATTGGCTTTGTCAGAGCCCATATCGCCGCCGTACACAAAAACAATTAACGGATAGCGAGTTCCGGGCTGGTAGTTACTAGGCAACAGCAGCGCGCCGTGCAGATGTTCGCCGCGCAAGGAGATCCAGTCGATGATGCGAACTTTTCCCAAATTTGCATCGTTGTATTGAGGGTTGAGGTTGGAAATGGGGCGCGGTTCGCCGCCCTTCAAATAGAGAGCCCAAAGGTCTTCGGCTTGCGAAGCGGATTGCGAGTGAAAAATCAAAACCGCGTCCGGGCCATGCTTTACGCCAATGAACGTGCCCATCTCGCGCATTCCGATGTTGCGATCGGCTTCGTAGAGTTTTTTGGTTTCGCCGGATTGAACGTTGAGGGAGTAGATCGAATCTTTCTTGGAATCGTTGTCGTGAGAGCGAATGTACATGGTTGCGCCGCCGTCATTGGACCAATAGGTTGAAGAGTTTTCGTCGATGGCCATGTCCCGCACGCTGAAGCCGGCGGTTTTCACGATTTCGCGAGTGTGTTGTCCGGTGGGATCAATCTCCCAAAGTTCCGGCCGCAGCGTCAATAATATAGACGTGGGAACTGTCGGCGCTCCAGAACGGCGCGCCCCAGGCAAAGTCCGGGGATGAGATGCCCAGGTGTGTCGAGATTTTTGTTTTCTGTCCGGACTTTACATCAATCACGTAAGCGGCTCGTTCCGCGGTTTTGCCGGTGTCGCTGTAGGCGATATACGCGCCGTTGGGAGACCAGGAGAAGCGGCTGACCAGATTGTTGGCGTCGAAAAAACCCTTGGTCAACGTGCGCGTGGATTGATCGCGCAAAGAATAGAGCCGGATCGAATACACCAGTTGCTGCGTGTGTGGCACATCGCCTTCCATGACCAGAATGGCGAGAGTTTGCCCATCAGGAGCGTATGCCATCCAGCCCGCGCTGATGCGCTTCAAAATCGTCGTGACTTTTCCGCTGGCGATGTCGATTCGAACTACATCAGATTGATAAATTGCGGCAATGCCGAAGGCGTCTTCCGCGGCGTCTGGATCGGACGTTGGACTGGCTTTGGGCGCTTCTTTTTTTGCTTCCTCGCTGGGATGGCTGGAATACACGTGAACGGTCGGGCCGCTTTGGTCGACTTTGGTGGTTTTTGGCGCCAGGATATCGCGGTAGAACGGGGACAGCTTCAGCACGTCATCGAGGGTCATGCCTTCTGGCAGGACTTTGCATAAAACACTTTTGCTATCGGCGCTCCAGACCGGCCGTTCGCGCCACCACCCGGCGTGAACGAAGGCGTTAGAGATTTGTTTGACCGCTTTCGTTTCACGGTCCCAAGTCCAAAGCGCGGCCTGCCCGCCGCGGTCGGAAAAAAACGCGAGGTAGCGGCTATCCGGAGACCAGCTGGGGTTCCAACTGGACCCTTGCGCGGATTGCAGTTGGATTGCTTTGCCGGTAGAAACGTCGCTGACCCACACACTGAAAGCCTCCGCGCTGGCGAGCATGGGGAAGCCCGATTTTGTGAAACGCTGGCCCTCGTAGTCGAACTGAATCGGCTTGGTGGGATCGCCAGCTTGAAAGGCCACCCATCGGCCGTCGGGAGACGGAAGAATGGATTCCTCCGGCAGCAACTCAACTTCTTTTACCAAAGCTTCTGCCTGCAGCGCTTTGGAATCGTCGGGTGGATCAGCAACCACGCGCCGCGGCGCGTTAGCGGCGTTAGCGGCTGCTGAAGCGGGTAGCAAAATCGCAGCGATAAACACAAGCTGCGAAGTGCAGCGAAGCATGCTCAGCCGGAGAAACGGAATCTTCAAAGGTGAAACCTCCCGATCGTAGATCGCAGTGATAAATGATGGCGACGTCGCGCTAGCTCCTTCGCGCCGTCGCCGATTTTTGGACCGCTCACAACCAATTAGTGAACTTCGAACTGGGATTCGCCGATCACCACGCTCGTCGTGGTCGGTGAACCGCCCACCACCACGGTGATGTTGTCGGGGCGGGTAGGGGTGGTGTCGCCCGATTTGGCGGCAATGACCGGTGCGATTCCGGTGAGTTCGCGCTCGCCGACAGGATTTGCGCGAACTTGAATGTTGGGGGTGACGTCCCAACTGTCCTTACGATTGCGGGCCTGCTCATGGTCTTCCACGGTGACGGACCCGAAAGCGGAATGAAAATACACGTCGCGATATTGGTATTGGACTTGCGCCCCTGGGGCACGAAAGGCATCCACGACGAATTTCCAATGACCGGCCTCAGGATGATCGAGAATTATTTTTTCGTTGGCACTCGGGGAGTCCGCCCGCGCCCGCAGAATCGTCGTGCCTTTGGTGGCGAGGAAGAGATAGAGGTCCAGGTCGGCCTGCTGGTCCGCTGCTTCAACGCTTACTTCCAGGCGTGCCGTGCCTTCGGGTACATCCAGTTCGGTAACCTGGATTTCGCTGTCATGGATGGTTTTGGTCGCGCTCAGCCGGCTTCCGAGCGGGAAGTTTTCAGACTTGGCATCGATGGGTGCGAAGGAATTCGAGAATTTTACCTGGTGAGCGGCCGGCAGCGGACTTCCGGAAGCTGGAATTTGCACCGCGTTGGGCGAAGCGCTGAACCCAACCAGCGAAACGGTCAGTTCGGAAGGGATGGAGGATAGCGGCTTGGAATCGATCTGCTCGGGTTGAAACACGAAATTGTTGTCCCACAGTTCGATTTCCCACACACCCGGCTGCGGATTTAAGATCACCTTATCGACGAAACCTTTTTCCGTTACGCCTACAAAGTCATAGCGAAGCGAAGCGCCACGGTCCGGAGAAAATGCGAACACGCGCAGGGTTGGCTTGCCATTCGGAATCTTCAACTGAATACGGAGCGCCGGCGCGCCCACCGGAACGTAGTAGAAGCGGCTGGCGGTGCCGGGGCGCGGAGCATCGATTTTCTCTCGGGTCGTAAAATCGTTGCCATCGTTGAAAGTACTGGCAGCGACCACGGTATTCAAAATCTGGTAAGCGATTCCCGGATAGTCACGCCGCTTCAGATTCAAAATCGCGCTGTACACGCCAGGGTCTTTGGTTTGAATGTGTACCGGGAACTGCACGGGCTTGTTTAGCGGCAAGCTGATGGTGGTTGGGGATTCAAACGCCCCGCTATTGCCGACCCATTCCACCTCTAAGTTCATGGGCTCCGGCAGGCCGGAAGTCCGCGTGAAGGTGACGGTGCGCGTCGCGTTTTGATTGGCAGTCCAGCCTTCGCGCTCGAAAATGCCAGGTCCTTCAAAGGGCGGGTTGAGGTATTTGGCGTTTTCCGTTTTTACGGGAGCGACACTTTTGATCTTGACCGGATCCCACTTCTTGTCCAGTTGCTGGAGCATGTTCCACGCCGCATTGACCTGAATCAGTCCGTTGCCCTGTTGATAGGCTTGAAATCGCGGAATAAATCGCGCGGTGGAAATCACTGCAACGCGCAACTTTTCGGCGTCGTAAGAAACTTTGGCTTGTTTCGCGGCGCTGACCAGCAACGCCATCGCGGCAGTGGCGCTGGGCCCAGCGGTGGAAGTTCCGCCGGCGACCGAATAGCCCGGCGGAAGTTCGTAGACGCCCTTCACCTTTTCCGGCGGTTTATAGCCGCAGTCGGTGCTGACCAACTCCGAAGGGCTGATGATATCCGGCTTGAGCGCGCCGTTGCCGGCGGGACCGAAGGAACTCACCAGATGTAAGTTGTCGTGCTCCGAGACTTCTGCGCCGTTATTGATTTTGTACGCTTCGCCCGCTTGATACGCGCCCACCGCTAAAATCCCGTGGCTCGATACTTCGTCAAGAACCGTGGTCATCCCAAAGGTATTGTTCGCGGGCGAGAGCAGCGGCTTTTTATATTTCTCCGTGACTCGATCGAAGATGACCCCGGCTACCAGCGTTCCGTCGTGCAGCGGGTTGGTGACATCATCCACCACTGCGGGTTCCAGGCAGATCACGTCCACCTTTGGGTTGCGCGCGGCAGCTATCACCGATTCCACGCGGCGATACATGGAAGTGTCGCCGGTGAAGTAACTGGCAAAGGTCGACTCCGCGGCAATTCCGTTGTAGGCCCCGCCATAAAATCCCTTTCCTAAAGTTGCCCCCGATACTTCTGTGACATGTTGCCAAACCCCAAGATTCAGGCGGATGTAGTGCAGTTCGGGATTCGTCTGAACCGCAAACCCAACCGTGTGCCGGCGAGCGACGGGAGGTTGGTTCTTACCGAAGATGCCGATGTCCCCGTTGCGCGCATACTCCTGCAGCGCGCGTTCGTTCTGAAAGCTGTGATCCTGGTCGGTGTCGACCCACACGGTGTTGCTTTTTTCATTCCACAGCACGGCAAAGAGGCCGCTGCTTCCTTCTGGATTGCCGTCGAAATTAACATCCTTGTGTAAGTACGCGGGATTTTTGAGAGCGCGTTCGTTGAAAATCCCGAAGCGATATTCGCCATCAGCAGGTGTAGTGTAGGTGACGTTCTCTACGCTGAACTTGCCTTCGCTGGTGCGCACCACGCGATCCATCTTGATCCACATAGGATCGGCATCGTCGCGAGGGTCCGTTGAAGCAAGAAGCTCCGAAATTTTTCGAATCGGTTGGCCATCCAGAGAGGTGGCTCGCTGCAGCTCGGGTGCCAGCATGTCCGGGGTGGCGTCGAGAATGGCCATGCCCGCCCCACGCCCGTCGTAAGTGGGGTGAGCGGCCTGCATTGCGGTAATATCCATATCCTTTTCCGGCAAATAAGGATGGCTCAGAGGAGTGTCGGGATCGGGCGGAGTGGAGGACGGTGCCTCCGGCGGTTCCGGGAATTCCGCGGAAGGATCGAACGTATCGGTGTTCACATCCAGATCCAAACTGGTCACGTTCGGCGATCCGGCTAGAATCAGGATTTTGTCCACCGGCAGACGTCCGCGCAAATAATCTACGTCGTCGGCACGGTAATGGACTTCACCGCCCAGTTTGGTGAATTCTTCGTTTACCGTGGCATTCTTACCGACCTTGGAAGCGACCAGGACAACCGCGTCTTTTTCCCCACGCATCTTGGCCAGCGCGATGAGCATTCTGGCGTGCTTATATAACGGACCGCTGCGGGCGCTCGGCTCGTCGGCGGTGAGGACCGATGTCGCCACGAAGAAGAGAGACACAAGAAAAGCTAAAGCGAGCAATTTCCGCATTGGGAGTTCCGCACGATACGGCATCACTTCTCCTGGACAATATATTGAGGAACGATTGGTCGGAATTCTGGAATTTGAAGAGGCGCCGCTGCGGACTGTTCCAGCCGCAATCGACACCTTCCCCAAAACAATAAAGACAATTCAAGAGGCCCGTTTTATAACAGCGCGCTGGACGATTCCTTTCCAGGCATCCAGAAGAAACATTTGTTTCTTGTAGCAGAAATTTTCACTTTCTTTTCCTCAGCCCTTGTCATAAAAAGTCCCGCACCGGTTGTCTTTCTCTCATACAAGGGCACCGCAGTCCCGGCGCGAGCGGGAAAGAGCGGAAGGGTCCCCAGGGGCGTAGTCATCAGCAACATCAGACCGATCGGCCTGAACCTAGCGACAGAGGCGAGTACGGGTATCGGATGTCTTTTACCCGCAGCCCTTACGCCCGCGCACTGCCCGCCCGTCGACAAAATCGAAGAACAGATCATTGAATGCTTCGATCAATTGCGGATGCCGGTTTATCGCTATCTCGTGGGCATGCACCTGGTTCCGCAAGACGCAGACGAGGTGATCCAGGAAACATTTTTGAAGTTGTACGAGCAGCTTAGCCGTGGCGGTCAAATCGAAAACATCCGCGGTTGGACGTTTCGAGTCGCGCACAACCTGGCGATTAACGGACTAAAGGGCCGCAAACACCTGGCGCCGATGACCGACGAGCAGTGGGAGAGCGTGGTTCAAACGCGTGAAGACCCGCGGCCGGGGCCTGAAGAACAATTGCTGGACAAAGAAAAGATGGCGCACATTCACGACACTCTTGGAAAACTTTCGCGCTTGCAACGGCAGTGTGTGCACTTGCGCATCGAGGGATTTCGTTATCGGGAGATCGCCGAAATTCTGGAGGTATCGGTTCCCAGCGTTGCGGAGTCTTTGCGACGCGCCATCGTAAAGCTGGCCGTGGAGCGCCATGGATAGTCGGAACTCCAATCCGTTCTCTCTCAAGCAGGATGGGCTGGACGCACACGTTTCTGACGAGCTCTTGCTGCTCTCGGCGGACGGAGAACTTCCTGCACGGGAGGCGGCACAGGTTCGCCTTCATCTGGAAGCTTGCTGGACGTGTCGCGCGCGAATCGCGCAAATCAACGACTCCATTCAACAAGTAGTTGAATACAGCAACTCGCTGGTGCAACAAAAGTTCGCGCCGTCCGCACCGGCACGATCCACTTTCATCGCCAATTTGCGCCGCCTGGCCGACAAAGGCGCCTCGCCGTCCGTGTTGGAGCGAATCTCCAGCACCTTGAAATCGTTTCAGGGCACCTGGCGAAGACCCATATGGATCAGTGCTCTGGGGGTGGCCTGCGCGGCAACGATCATGGTGATGATCTTTCGACAGCCGCGGCAAGTCTCGGCCGACGAAATCGTGCACAAGTCGCGGGACTCAGAGAAAGCCCTCTTGAATGTTGTGCCTCGCCCGGTGATTTACCAGGAACTGCATATTGAAACGGCCGGACCAACCAGCCGGCGCACCATCGACCGCGCAATTTATTCCGATCCGGTAGCGTCGCGCGTCGTAGAAGCGCGGAACTATCCGTCCACTCACGCAGTCGCAACCAGCGCAGTCGACTCGGTGCAGGCAGCTCTCCACGACGCTGACCTTGACTGGAAGGACCCTCTTTCAATCCAGTCTTTCGAGCATTGGCAGAATTCCCATCGCGAACGCGCGGATGAAGTCGAAACCAACGATCCCGGAAAAATTTCTATTCGCTCCACCATGCCCCGTGGACCGGTAGCCGAGCTGATGTTCACCTTTCGCGCTTCGGATTTTCATCCCGTTGCAGAGAATATTTCTTTCCGGAACTCAGAGCAGGTGAGCATCACGGAAAAGTTTTTTGAAGTGTTCAGCATCAACGTGATCGACCCGGAAATCTTCGCTCTGAAGTCCAATTCACTCCCCGAACCGGCTTCCAAGCCTGCCCCGCCGAAACTTCTCGCGCCTCGTGTCCCCTCTGAACGAGAGCTGTTGAACACGGAGATGCGTACCCGCGTGGCATTGCACTCGGTAAAGGCCGATCTTGGCGATCAAATCGACTTGCAGCGCCGCACCGGCGCGAATGGTCTGGTGATTGAGGGCGTAGTCGCATCGCAGGAGCGCAAAGCGCAGATCGAGTCCGAACTGCAGGGTATCCCCGACGTTCAGATGAATCTTACGGTGCCTGACCAGAGCGCCGACCTAGTGCCCGCACAAGATCAGTCTTTGCCTGACGCATCGGTGGTTGTTGAGGATCAGCCGCTGTTGCAATCGCTGTTGAAGGCAAAATTCCCCAATGCGGAGGAGCGTTCCTCGTTCGTCGATGCAACTTTGGAGCAAGCTCAGTTGGCATTGGCTCACGCCTGGGCCATAAAACGCCTGGAGCAGCGCTACACCACTCAGGCAATCGCCAATCTCGACCCTCCAAGCCGGCAAATGCTGGAGCTGCTGCTGCGCGACCATGTGCACGCCTTGCGCAACTTAGTGGAGACCGAAGCGCGTCTACTTCAACAAATCGCGCCGCAGTGCGCCCAAGCTCTCGAATCGGTCCGAGCCATTCCTCCGAAAGATTGGCGGTCCGCCAGTAAATCCACATTTTCTGCTCTCGAAATCCTTCAACACGATGCCCTCATTCTTCTGGCCGGTTCTCAGGGCATCCAGGACCGCGATGCAGAACTCCAGGAAATGAACGAAGCACTTCATGACCTAAAAGTTCAAATGCCCGCGATGTGTGAGCTGGTCAACGGCAATTTTCTCGAAAAGGAAACATCACCAATAGCGGTAACAGGGGAGCAACCATGAAACGTGTACGTGCCGGTGCGCTGATCGTTCCAATTCTCTTCACAATTTTCCTGCTGTGCGTTCCCGTCCACGCCTTGGCGCAGAATCAAACCACCGCCGAAATCTCGGGAATTGTGATCGACGCCTCCAACGCTACGGTGCCGAATGCAGTCATCACCGCGGTTAAAAAAGAGACCGGTATCGAACGCAACACGCACAGCAACTCCGACGGACAGTACGCCTTGCCGCTACTTCCGCCGGGAACCTACGTGCTGACCGTAAAAGCCCAAGGATTTCAGACCGTCACGCGAGAGGGAATCGCCGTCGCTATCGACCAGACGGTGCGCGTCGATTTTCACCTACAAGTCGGCTCGCTGAGTTCCGCAATCGAAGTTCAAACACAAGCTCCACTCATTGAGACGAGCAATCCGAACACCACCACCACGATCGACGAGCGCGATCTGCAGAATTTGCCAAATCCCGGACAGGACTTGACCTATGTAGCGAACGTGGCGCCAGGCGCGATCATGAACGTCAATTCTTCGAACGGCTATAACGGCGGCAATGTGGAGTTCAATGGTTTGCCGTCGATTGCCAATGACTTCACCATCGACGGACTGGATGCCAACGACGCGTGGGAGAGCACCAACAGATCTGGTGCCAGCGGGCTGACCCTCGGACTCAACTCGGTCCAGGAAGCGTCGGTAAATACCGAATCGTACGCCGCGGACTTGGGGCGCCTGGGTGCGTCGCAAATCAACTACATCACCAAATCGGGCGGCAACGCCTTCCACGGAAACGCCTACGAGATTTGGAACGGTTCCTCGATGAATGCCACGAACTTCTTCATCAACGCGAATCCGGTGCCCACTAAAAAGCCCTTCTCGAACACCAACGAATTCGGCGCGAACTTTGGCGGCCGGATCCTCAAGGACAAACTGTTTTTCTTCACCGACTTTGAAGGCATTCGAATTGTGTTGCCACAAATATTGACGGCGACTTTGCCTTCGGCCGCCTATCAACAGTATGTCCTGCAACAACTGAACGTCGGAGGTTTTGATCCGGCGTCCGGTATCGTCTTGCCGGCGCAACCAGGGGAAATTCCGCTGTACCAAAACTTGTTCAACCTGGTCGGAACTCCGGCAGGAACAGCTCAAGTGATTCCAGACTGCCCCCTGGGCACCAACGGTGATGGCTGCGCCATTCAGCACCTATTCACCGCATCGCCCCCGGTGAGCGAAACGTTGTGGACCCTCAAGCTGGATTACGTGTTGTCCTCGAAAGACAGCTTTTGGTTCCGATATCAAATGAACCGGGGAGCCAACACGCGTGTGGATGCGGTCAACCCGGTTTTCAATATCGTAGATCAGGAGCCGGAGGACGCAGCTTCCGCCAACTGGACCCACGTCTTCGGACCCAACCTGGTAAACCAATTCAATCCCGGCATCTCCTATCAGAATCGTGTCCATAATTTGGCCAATCCCACGGAAGCCCATGAGTTGCCGGTGGCGACTCTGCCCGAATTCGGGTTCAGCTCGATTGGCGGAACGCTCGGCAACATTCCCTATGGCGATCGCACCACAACCTGGCAGCTGAACGACAACCTAAGCTGGACGCTAGGCAAACACACCTTGAAGTTCGGCGAAAATTTGCGCCGCGTCCTCTTTAGCTCCGCGGAATCGGAAGGCTACGCGGTCACCCCCTATGCGTATCAGTGCTCGCTCGCCGAATTTACCTACGGTGCCGCCTGCCAAACCTATGAAGCATTCCCGACCTACGGCGTAGATCACTTGAAAGGCGTCGGTCTCGACTTGTACGCGATGGATAGCTACAGGGTGCGTCCTAACGTGACGGTGACGCTGGGCGTGCGCGCTTCGTGGAACTCCAATCCGGTCAGCCAGGAAAATGTGTTGGCCCGATTGGTGACTCCGTTTGGGAGTCTCGACCACGACGTCGATACTCCTTTGAATCAAGCCATTCTGGGCAATCAGCACCACATGTTTGCGGAGACTCCGCTGCTCGTGTGGCAACCCAGGGCGGCCATCGCCTGGGAGGTTCGTCCCAAGACCGTATTGCGCGTCGGAGCCGGAGTTTTCACCAACCCGATTATGGGTTTTCTCCCCAGCTATTTGGATGAGAATGCGCCTTCAGACGTCTTCTTCCAAGGCGGACTCTTCGGACCCGTAGGTGGATCAGCGATCGCTCCGGGAGTACCGGACAGCGCGATCGATGCTGCCCGAGCGGCGAACCAGGCCTTTCAGGCCGGCTTTGCCAACGGCGCACTTTCCTGCGCCTCATCGCAGGCCGGAGCGGATTGCATTCCGCAGGTGAGCTTCACGTCATTTGAAAGCAAGCGTCAGAAACTTCCGATGTTTTACCAGTGGAGCCTGGGAATCGACCAACAGCTCGGGGCGAACTTTTTGTTCTCCATCAAGTATGTCGGAACGCATGCCTCCGACATGTTCTATTCCGACTCGCCGAACGGATACCAATCGACATGCGACGGATGCTGGAACGGCTACGCGTATAACGCTCCAGTGGATGCACGCTTCGGCAACATTTTCCCGTTTCAAACCGGCGTGGGCAGTTCCTACAACGGGCTGCAAACCAACATAACCAAGCGCGTTGGCAAAGGACTGTCGTTTCAAGTGAATTACACCTACAGCCACTGCCTTGATTACATCTCCAACGGTGGCGTAGAAATCTTCAACGAAAACGAAAATTTCGACGCGTATAACGGTCAGGTGAGCAAGCTATACGGCAATTGCGACTTCGATGTACGTCATTCGGTGAATGGATCGTACGTGTACAGCCTGCCGTTCAAATTTTCGAATCGCGTATTAAACCAAGTAGCAGGAGGATGGCAAGTGAGCGGAACCGTGTACCTCCGCGGCGGCTTTCCATTCTCCGTTCTCAGTCAAAGCCCTTCGGGCTTCACCAACGCCTACCCAACCGTTTTCTCTAATCTGGTGCCGGGCCAGAGTCACTATGCGAAAAAAGACATCGCCGGAGTTACGCTGCCCGGTTCGATCCAGTGGGTGAATCCCAACGCGTTTCAATCGGTGATCGATCCAACAACGTTTAGCTGCTATCCGGTCACCAACGCGGCCAATTGCCAGAATGGCGACGCGGGTAGAAATACTATGCGCGCTCCTGGATTCAAATGGACTGATTTCGATCTGACGAAACGTTTTCAGATTCGCGAACGGCTGAGCCTGCGGTTTGACGCGCAGTTTTACAACCTGTTCAACCATCCGAACTTCGGATTCCCCAACTCCAACGGGTATCCAGGCAACGCCACCGCAGGAATTCCCGGAGAGGCGCAGACCTTGTCGGGATTCGGCAACATCAACACGACTGTCGGGCCGTCGACCGGTCTGTTGGGAGCTGGTCTCGGCGGCGATTCTTCCGTGCGCATGATTGCATTGCGCGCGGGATTTGAATTCTAAGGAGACGTCCGTGCACCTTCTTACGAGACGCAGTAGCTTGAGCTGTGCCCGGACTGGCCGAAGTTTCGCCGTCAGCCGCTCGCACACGACACTCGGAGTTTGGTTCCTGTTCTGCCTAACCTTGATTTCTTTGGGGATTCCCGAGCTCAGCAAGGCCGGACAGGGTAACGAGCATCCCATGACGGTTCGCGATGTGCTTTCTCTGCGGGAGATCACCGAACAAAAAATCTCGCCGGATGGCAGCAACATCGCCTTCGTGGTAAAGGACGCGCAGCTCTCCAGCAACGATTACAAATCCACACTTTTTGTGGTGCCCGTTCGCAACGGCGAAACGCAGCAGCCCAAACAACTGCTCACCGCGACTGCTATTTCGAACGTTCGTTGGGCGCCCAGCGGCCAGGCTCTTGACTATCTCAACTCCGGCAAAATCCTGGAGGTTGCCCTAAGTGGAGGCCAGCCGACAGCGCTCTTCACCGAAGAAGAAGCCATCAGCGAGTTCGAATGGGCACCCGACGGCAAGACCTTGGCGTTCATCTCCGCCGCTGCGGCAACTGATAAAGAAACGGCCGACGCGGCGGCCAGGGGAATCGTTTTCCGCGACGACATCACGTTTGATTTCTGGCGCTTTGTCATGCATTCCTGGATCAGCAAGCCCAGCAACCTGTACGCCTTCCACGCGGCGGATAAGCACATCAGTAAACTGTGGGAGCAAGGAGGATCGGTTCAGTTTGCCCCCGGCCTTTCGATCTCTGGCATGGCCTGGGCGCCTGACAGCAAATCGATCGCGGTGACGTACAACACCGAGGCGAGCACCTCTGCGGATGCCGCGGTCGCGTTCGATTCCGGCGTCGGAATTATTCCCGCGGAGGGCGGCACGCTGAAGCCGCTGCCATTCACCAAATCCTTTCAGACGGCGCCAAGTTGGTCGCCAGATTCGAGCGCCATTGCCTACGTAGGCGAAGTGCCCACCCAAAAGCCGCGCGCCGGTTTTCGGGAAACGCTAATGGTTCAGCGCTTGGCGGAAGATCAGCCACGAGAGTTAACTCCCGATTTCGAGATTCGCTATGACGCCCAGATGTGGTGGGCACCCGATGGCAAATCGATTTACTTCGGAAATGTAAATCGCGAGTCGGCGTCGTTGTTTAAGGTGTCCGCAGAGGGTGGTAAACCGGTTCGAGTCGCCCAGGGCGATGACTATCTGTCCCACTTTTCCTTAAGTGCGGATCGCCGCGTCGGCGCCTGCATTGTGGAAGGCTCCATGAAGGCCCCGGAACTGGCGACGATTTCCGTGCCGCAAGGTGCGGTCACCACGCGCACCGATCTGAACGCGAGCTTCAAACAAATCCAACTCGGCCAGGTCTCCAGGATCGAATGGAACAATAAATCAGGAATTGGCACCTTTGGATATCTGATCAAGCCGGTAGGCTACCAACCCGGTAAACGCTATCCGTTGCTGATCATCCTGTACGGCTTCCATGGAAGTTTTCTCACCCAAGCGGAGTGGATCTCCAGCTATCCCGCCCAGCCTTTCGCGGCCAACGATTTCGCTGTTTTGCTGATGACCCAGCCCAAAGAATTTGGTTGGAGCTGGGGCAACTTCGAACAGTTTTCTTTCGACCGCGATTACAACGCGCTGGCCAGCATCGAAGCCGCCGTGCACTACCTCGATCAAGCCGGTATAGCGGATCCCAAGCGCGCCGGAATCATGGGCTGGAGTTACGGTAGTGAGCTAACCAATCTGGCGATCACCCATAGTGCCACGTTTGCTGCCGCATCGGCTGGATCCGGCGGCGCCAACAATCCGGGCGAGTACTGGCTGTTTGGTGGACCCTTCAAACACTACATCGAAGGCACCATGGGCGGTTCCCCGTACGGAAACTATGATAAACGCTTCGACGATCTTTCCACGGTGAAGCAAGCTGAACGCGTGACCACTCCGCTGCTGATCGAATCCAGTCCCTCGGAAATGCTCGGTTCGCTGGAGTTTTACACCAAGCTCAAACGGCTCGGCAAACCGGTTCAAATGGTGATCTACCCCGACGAAGGCCACATCTATTCTCAGCCCGATCATCGCATTGCTTCCATGCAGCGCAATCTCGACTGGTTCCGTTTCTGGCTGCAAGACTATCGAGATCCGGCGCCCGAAAAACAGGAACAGTATTCGCAGTGGCAGGCCTTGAAACAAAATTCCACCAAAAATATGACTGCCGCCAGCCAGCAATAGTAGGGCTGGTTGCGAAAGCGATTCATTCTTCAAGTCTGCGCGAAAACCCGAAGGAGGCCCTCAGTGAGCACGCATGGTCCCGGCCTGAACAAGAAGCGCCGCATGCTGTCCGCCGCGGCGACGTTGTCGGCGGTCGTATTCATCCAGCCGCCCGTCTGCCGCGCACAAAATTCCCACCCATCCGCCGCGCCTCTAAGCGTGGAAAATGCCATGAGCGTCCTGGATCTGGCGGGCCGGACCTTTCTGTCGCTTTCGCCGGACGGCCAGTGGGTGGCCTACACCGTGGAAAACAACAGCCGCCGCGTCACCACCAACAGTGAACGCTACATGTACTACATCCCGACCGGAGCTTTCACGGAAGCGTTGGGCTGTGACATTTGGATCAGCAACACCAGCACCAAAGAAAGCCGCAATTTGACCGGCGGGCAGGGAACCAGTTGGGCGCCGGTGTGGTCGCCCGATGGCAAATACCTGGCGTTTTATTCCGATCGCGGCGGTACCGCGCATTTGTGGGTGTGGGAGAAAGCTACGGGCGAACCCCACCAGCTCTCCGACGACGTGGTTCGGCCATTCTTCAATTTTCAGGCGCCTCGCTGGACACCTGATAGCCAGAAGTTGATCGCCAAAACTTTACCAAAGGGCCAGACCGTGGAGCAGGCCGCCGATCTCTTGTACGGTCCGGCGGACAAAAAAGAAGAGAAAAAATCAGCATCGCCTTCTGGCAGTACCGCCACGGTACTGACTTTTGTCCCGCCCCCTGCTGAGAAGTCCGACAAGAAGGAAGCGAAGTCGGAGAAGCCGCTGGAAGAGCCGTGGATGAATCGCTACCTGGCGGACCTCACGCTCTTCGAGGTGAAAGGTCGGCAGTCCGAACACATCGTCAAAGCGGTACGGCCTCTAGGTTACTGGGTTTCTCCCGACGGCAAACAGTTGGCGTACACCCACTGGAAGGGGACCAAGGAAAACACGCAACAAACGACCTACGAGTTGCGGGTTTTTCAATTCAGCGATGGTTCGACCAAGACCGTCATTCCCGAGCTACAGCAGGAATATGGCATCTCGGTGAGTTGGTCGCCCGACAGCAAATCTCTGGCATATATCACTTCGGGGCAATTGACCAAAGGCGATTGCTACGTTGTCGATGTCAACGCCGGCTCTCCACAACTCCTCACCAGCGGAGATCATCCTCCTTTTAGCGACGAACAGCGCGCACCGCTGTGGGACGGTGATGGGCAAAACGTCTACCTCATCAGCTCCGAAAATTACGGAAGGTTGGGGACGGACAAAGTCTGGAAAGCCTCGATCAAGGAGCACACTTATTTAGTCGCGGGAACGATCCCGGATCGCACGGTGCTGGAGATCATCGCCCCTTCGACAGGTGGCCAAGCCTACCTCTATGGCGGCGGCAAATCGCTGCTCGTCGGCGCGAGGGACGAAGCCACCAAGCGCGAAGGTGTCTACAGCCTGAATGTTTCGACTGGCAAAGCCACTAAGCTGTTCGAAGAAAATATTTATTTTGGCCGCGACATGATTTTTGGCGTGGACGCTAGCAAGGACCAGAAGACCATCATATTTTCAGCTCAAGACGCACAGCACCCCGAAGACATCTGGGTATCTGGCCCGGAATTCAAATCGCCGCAACGCATCACCACCATCAACAACAATTTGGAGACCATCGCCTTCGGCAAGTCCAGGGTGATCGACTACTACAGCGTAGATGGTGAGCATCTGCACGGCGCGTTATTGCTTCCGGCCAATTACGTGGAAGGCCAGAAATATCCGCTCATTGTCGATCCGTATGGCGGCTCGTACCGCTCCGAGACCGTGTTTCGGTTCGGCTTATCCGGCGCCGGCGTCGAGAACCTGCAAATACTGGCGACGCGTGGATATGCGGTGTTGCTGCCGGACACCCCGATGCACGGAAACTCTCCGATGTCCGATTTACTGAAGACCGTAGTTCCCGCGGTGGATCGCGTGGTCGAACTGGGTATTGCGGATCCAAATCGCCTCGGGATTATGGGCCACAGTTACGGAGGTTATTCGACCCTTTCGCTCATCGTGCAGACCAACCGCTTCAAAGCGGCCGTTGACAGCGCCGGGCCCTGCGACTTGCTCAGCGATTACGCCACGATGGACGAAACCGGCGCCGCCGGTTCGATTGGCTGGGCGGAAACCGGGCAAGGCCGAATGGGCGGCACACCGTGGGAGTTCCGCGACCGCTACATCGAGAACTCACCTTTCTTTTACCTGGATCGTGTCCAGACTCCCTTGCTGATTATTCAGGGCGCGCTGGATAAGACCGTCCCCCATCAGCAGGCTGACGCCGTCTTCGTTGCGTTGCGCCGTCTCAACAAAGAAGTCAGCTATGCCAACTACGGCGGCGAGGAGCACTGGGAAGGAACTTGGGGCATGCCTAACGTTCTCGATTATTGGAGCCGCGTGCTGGGTTGGTTTGACACCCACCTGCAAGCTGGGTCAACACAAGCCACGGGAATAAAAGCCGGTGAGTAACCGCGGAGGAGTTATGCGTGAGCAACCGCGAAACCGCAGTTTCATTTTTGCTGGCGGGCTGCTTTTAGCTTTAACCATGTGCGTGACGCCGTGGCCGGCCAACGCGCAGCAAAAAGAAGACATCCAGGCTCTACGCCCGCTGACTCCTGCAGACCTCCCGAAGCTGGAATCGCTCGGCGACGGTTTCGGAAACGTCGGCGTCTTGTCTCCGGACGGAAAATGGTTCGCGTACACCGTCCAGCGCCCCAAGCTCGGCAACTTCCATCAGGAACCTTTTCTCGCCGGCGGGGAACGTTCCGACATTTACGTCGTGCCCACCACCGGTGCCAAACCTAGAAACTTGACCGATGGGCAACACGACGGCACCGGCGCTTGGTCCCCAGTGTGGTCATCCGACGGCAAACGAATCGCGTTCGCCTCCACTCGCGGGCCCGGCCAGCGCAACGTGCACCTGTGGGTCTGCGAACTGCAGAGCGGCCACACACGCCAACTAACGGAAGGAGGCATCGACTTAATTGGTGCGCACTCCTTCGCGTGGTTGTCCGAGCACCAAATCGTGGCCGTTGCGCTGCCGGAAGGCCAACAACCGCTGAGCATGACCGTAGAAATGCAGGCGGGCCAGACCGCCATCAAACAGTGGGAAAAAAGTTGGAAAGGGGAAGAGGCTACCGTCACCGTTCTAGAGAGCGGTGTTAAATCCGAAGCCGCCAAACACCCGCAAGATCGATTGATCCTGGTCGACGTGCTTGCCGAAAAGACCGCACCAAATACTCTGGTTCAAGCACCTGCGTTTTCCGATTTGCAGTTGTCCCCCACTGGAAAAAACATCGCCGTGCTCCAGGAGACAGAATTTTCTTCTCCCACGAAAAGCCGCTTAGCTTGGGCAGTTTTAGGCCGCTATTCTCTGAAAATCATCGACAGCGAAGGACACGTATCGGAACCAGATTTGGGCCGCGCAAAATTTATTCTCCAAAATTCGTTGAGATGGTCCGAAGATGGCACCGAGCTAGCCGTCGCGGAGGACCCCAGCGCAGCGAACGAAAGTGGTGCAGCAAACTTTATCTGCCACACAGCCGGCGGAAAGTGCGAGCAGGTAGGTCAAGGGCTACAGACCGCTATGTCCTCCTCTCGCTCTCAAGACGCCAATCCCGATCCGTTTGCGTGGTCTACTCACAACGCTCTCTTCCTGTACGCCAGGAAGCCCAATGGAAAACGCTCCGACTGGTGGCAGGTGTCTCCGAACGCTGAGCCAAAAAATATCACCGAGAAGTTTAAAGACGAACAAGTCCCGGGCAGTCTCATTCCCGAGGCATCGGGAGAATCCTTTGTCGCAGTCGCCGACGGCCACGTGTGGCGCATCGCTGCTGCGGGCGGCGCACCACAGGATTTGACGCCTCAGTTCTCCGCAAAGTCAAAAAACCAATCGACGGAGAAATCCAGCAGCTCGCCGGAAGAAAAAAATCAGTTCCATTATCTGGCCCGAGGACAATACTCCTGAAGCACTCGGCCCATCGGAAATAATCTTCGCGACCATCCGAAATAAATCCACCTCGCTGTTCCAGTTGAGTCTCAACAACGGTGAAGTAAAGCCAATTGCCAAGCCGGCGGACTTTGCAACTCTGACCAGCCGCTCCACGAAAACCGGTGCGCAAATTTTCAGCGGCACCAGCCGCAATGGCGATTCGCTTTGGTTAAGTCAAAAGGACTCCCCGGAAAAGTTTTCTGAAGTCGTCCATTTGAATGCCTTCCTTCAATCCGTCGCCCAGGGATCGATGAAGTTCATCGATTACCAGTCGCTCGACGGCAAGCCGCTCAAAGCCTGGCTTTTGCTCCCAACGAATTATCACGAGGGTGTGAAATTCCCGATGATTACTTGGGTCTACGCCGGGAGCATGATGAGCGACGCGAAAGAACCGTTTCTGAGTCACCTCGACGATCCCATCGCGCTGAACATGCAACTGTTCGCCGCGCACGGGTACGCGGTGCTATTTCCCAGCATGCCGCTCTCACCCGAAGGCGTGACTTCCGATCCGCTGCTGGATCTGAGCAATGGCGTGCTTCCCGCGGTGGACAAAGTTGTGGCCATGGGTCTCGCCGACTCGGACCGCGTTGGCCTCATTGGTCAAAGCTTCGGCGGCTTCAGCACCTACGGATTGATCACCCAGACGCATCGTTTTAAAGCTGCAGCGGCTCTCGCCGGGCTTTCCGACCTGTTCAGCCTCTACGGCCAATTTGACGCTCGGCTGCGCTACACCGAATTCCCTCACGAAGACGTGTTCATGATGTGGCTCTTTGAAAATGGACAGGCCCGCGTGGGGCGCCCGCCGTGGGAAGACCTCGGCCGCTACTTGCGCAACAGCCCCATCTTTTATGTCGAACGCGTGGAAACTCCGCTGCTGATCATCCAGGGCGACATGGATTACGTCGCCATGCAGCAAGGCGAAGAATTTTTCAACGCGTTATATCGCCAGGGGAAACGCGCCGAATTCGTTCGCTATTGGGGCGAGGGACACGTGTTGGAAAGCCCCGCGAACATCGCCGACATGTGGCAGAAGTTGTTCGCCTGGTTTGACCAATTTTTGAAGGCGCCGCCAGCCCAACCCGAGTCGTCCGATAAAAAGAATAGTTCCGCTGACTGAGAGTGTTTTATCCCGACTTTGCAAAAAGGCAGGTACGAGTGAACACGCGCAACGTACGCAAGAAATTCGCTGAAATGTTTGTACCCGTAGCAGTTTTGGCTTTTAGTTTCTTACTGGCGCCTCCGCGCAGTGTGGCGCAAAAAGTGGACGAACCACTGCCGCTAAAAGTAGCAGTAGCGACGCACGACCACGATTCGCGCTCGTCTTTCCAATTTTCACCCGATGGTCAATGGATCGCTTACACCTGGTCGGCCGAAGACACCGTGCCAGAAAGTCGAGCGTTCACCGAAACCGGGGCCCCGATGGCGGAAGGAAACTATCGCAAACAGGTCAGCATAACCAGCACCAAGACCGGACGATCCATCGTGCTGGGCAGTCCGAAAGCCTACAACTGGGCGCCCATCTGGTCGCCCGACGGAACCCGCGTGGCGTTTTATTCCGACGATGGCGGCGAAGCGGGAGTGTGGATCTGGGAAAAGAAAACCAACAAGGCGGCGAGATTTCCCGGCATCATTGCTCGCTCATTTTTCGGATTCGAAATTCTGCGCTGGTCGGCGGACAGCACGAAGATTCTGGCCAAAGTGGTTCCCGAGGGCATGACTCTCGGCCGTGGAAGACAACGCTTGGACCAACCGCGCGCTATCCGATGTGGCGATTCTTAACCTCACCGACCAAAGCGTGAAGCGCGTCGCCAAGAAAGTGAAGGCGAGCTGGTTTGAATTTTCCCCGGATCAAGAGTCCGTCGCGTACACCACGCTGATGGGCTGGCTGGCGAACACTCAACAATCGCAATGGCAGATCTATTCGTATTCGATCGCCGATGGTTCCACCAAGAAGATCGCTGAGAATATTTTCCTGAATTATGGAATGGAGTTGAATTGGTCGCCGGATGGCAAGTCCATCGCCTACATCGCCAGCGGTCAGATGGGGAAGGGAGACATTTCGGTAATCAACGTGGCCGATGGGAAAAGTCGGACCCTGGCCGGGCAAGTCGGAACAGACGCGAAGAACGCGCCGACGTTCAACACTGGCGAAGGCGAGTGGCCCCCGCTTTGGGATTCGTCCGGCTCCTTTATTTATGCCGTGGGGCAAAAGGTCTCGGTACTGCAGGACGACGCCGCAGTAGAAAACAAGATTTGGAAAGTGGACGTAAACACGGGTGCAGCGCAAGCGGTCGGGGAAGTCCCGGGCCACAAGATCGTTGCTCTTGTCACTCAAGACGAGCGCAGAAAATTGTGGACTACCGATGCTGGACAAACTTTGTGGGCCGTCGTGCATGAAAAAGATGGACGCCGACAAGGCATCGCCAAGGTCGATACCAAAACTGGCAAAGCCACACTCGTGTTGGAAGAGCCAAAATCCTACGCCGATGTCTTTAGTTTGGACGGCTCCGACGCAGCCCAAACCGTCGCCTACATTTCTCGCGACCAGCAACATCTCGCGGACATCTGGATCCTCGATACCAAATCAGGTCAAACCCACCAAGCCACTCACCTGAACGAACCGATGGAGCATTACGCCCTCGGCACGTCGCGCCTCATTGATTTTCATGCAATGGATGGACAGCCGCTGCATGGCGCGCTGTTGTTGCCCCCAAATTATCAGAAGGATCGCCGGTTACCCCTGGTCGTGTGGGTCTACGGCGGCTCGACGGGCTCTTCCTACGTAAATCGCTTCGGGTTCTGGGGAGACTACCCACAATTTGATTTTCATATCTTGGCGACTCGCGGCTATGCGGTTCTGTTTCCGGACACGCCCCTCGGTGAAGGCACGCCCATGCGCGACCTGCTCAAAACGGTGGTGCCTGCCGTGGATGCCGCCGTGGAGCAAGGTTATGCGGACCCTGAGCGAGTCGCAGTGATGGGCCAAAGCTATGGCTCGTATTCCGTGCTGGCACTCATCACCCAGACCACTCGCTTCAAGGCCGCAGTGATCACCGCCGCCGTACTGAATCCCGATTTATTCGCCGATTACTTGCACGCCTCGACCGGCTATTACGAACAAGGCCAGGGAAACATGCACGGGACCATTTGGGATCACCACGATCGTTACCTGGAAAACTCTCCGCTGTTTTTATTTGATCGCGTGCAGACGCCACTTTTGATCGGCCAAGGCGCCGAAGATGGCGACTTAACTCCATCGGACACCATCTTCGAGGGCCTCAAACGACTGAATAAAGTGGTGGAGTATCGCGTTTACGATGGCGAAGGTCACGTGCTGACGCAGATCCCCAACATGCTCGATTTCTGGGAACGCCGGCTAAGTTTTCTTTCCGAAAATCTAAACGTAGCTCTGGACCCCACGGGGGCCGTTCTCTTCGACGGTGACCGTGCGAAACCTCGTAAGTAAAGCCAATCCGACCACAAACTCGACCGTGGAGGTTTGATCTTCCCGGAGACGAACTTTGTAATGGGCTGAGGTATGGCTAGGTCAGAAGTTTGCACTGATGAACCTTCGTATCGCTGCCGGGCGGCAACACCACTGTGCCAGCAGAACTCGATGAATATGCGTACGCGATGAGTAAATCCGACCCTTACCAATCTCGACGCTTAGGGAAATACCATCGGGTTTTTCGACGCGGCCCAACATGGGATACCCCCACGCCAACAACGCCAACACAAAAAGTCGCTGCCTGGACAGGGTAACTGGCATTGGTTTTTCAACAACTTACAATGACGCGGGGACTGCCAAAATACCTGCGAGCCGTACAAGACATCAGCCCTCTGGGTTAGAATCTCAGTCGTGACCTGTGCTCTTCGAGCCAATGGCTGTGGTTTCGAGGTCGGTAAGAGTGGAGACGTTCTCATCTGTTCGTATACGTGAAGACGCCTTTCAGCTGTCCGCCCAAACCGATACAGTAACGGTCATCAATAAGATTGCGAACACTGACAGTTACTTTACTGGTCTCAAACCGATGGGGATGCGGCGAAGCTAACGCGGGAAAGGGACCGGTAAACCGCCTCAAATATGGTGCTTCTGAAGTTTGGAGGCAAGGCTGTAATTTGGTTCCCTCTCCGCGTTAGTTCTGAGACTTAATCTGATCGGCTATTTCGTCTTTTTAGTCTTTTCCGCTTTGATTCTCGCCCAGCGCGCTTTTGCTGCCCTGGAAATCGCCGAGCGGCCCGCTGCTGACAGCGCGCGACGGGGAGCGCCGCCATTATTGCTAGCAGCAGCGGACTGGGGTCGTCCGCGACCAGAGCCATTTTGAGAACCCGCTATCGCGATCGCCGTTTCAATCCCTCAACTGACGTTAAATCTTGCTTTGTTCATCCCTCAAGGCGGTCAAGATATCCATTAAATCCTCCTCGAACATTAAACACTGTGCGTCACTCAACCCACAAGACGTGCAGCCGCTGATGCTGTAGCCAGAGCTAAACACCAACGATCTGGATTCACCACGTTGGGAAGTGCGGAGTAATCGTACGAGTCAGATTTCGGAATTACGTAATCACCGATACTAATGCGAATCGATCTCACGGCGGGTTCCGCCAGGGGTAGTTTGGGTTACCCGCATAATTCTCCCCGAATGTGAATGGACAGGGTCTTCAGAGGGTCCTCGCTAGCCGCGTCGGTATTCAATAGATCAACATATGGCTAATGCGGAGGTAGGTCCGGTGCTGGTCAGCGGACTGATTCCCTGGGGGATTAGCCTGTTATCTTCGCTCTAATCCTATTGGCAAATCCCGGCGGCGACTTCGGTCGATAAATCGGTGTTCGGTATGCCCTTGGGTGCACCGGTGCAGGTGCCGGAATGTTCGAAAATGTTCATCGCTGGTCCGCCCGAGTACGACTACGACTTCAGTCGGTCGAGTTCAGTACAGGCGGCTACAAAGAGCAGGACAACAAGGACGTCTAAGCGAAAAGAATTGGAAGACCTCAAGCGCAACTGGGCGCGGCTAAGTCCATATTCGGTGGGGGAATTTACAAGCGGCTTTACCGTCTTGTGCCCTAGACCGGGGCCGGGTTCTTCCGCCTAGAGTGACTCAGGAACAGTGCTGATTGGAAGCTGCTGGGGAAGATGAGATGAAGGGTACTGCTATTGTGCGGGCGCGTTTCTTACAATCCTGCCTTGGTCCAAGCGTTTCTGTTTTTCGTCCAGCAGCTGACTAATTTCCTGAATGAGGGCTAAGAGTTTCGGAGTCGGTTCATAGGCTGCCTGTTCGCACAATTCCTTCGAGCGTTCTTTCCGTTCTTGCACATAATAGCCTCGGGTGCACTGTACGGCGACCATAGCACCGACGAACGTGTCGTGCGGGCAATCGTCGGGTTCATTCCAATTCACACTCCACACAAGATTGACAAATCTCACAAGCGAGGCCCGCCGCACAAACTGGCATCTACGATTGCGAGTTTATTCTAGATGGCTCATGGCTTGGGCGTTTTCTTCGCCCAGCGCCCGTTGTTCGCCCACTTGTTGGTACCGGCGAGATGAAATTTACGAACCGCGACGCCGTCGGCGTTCCGACCTGCGGTCGGTTCCGAGCAGATGATACCCGCGTGATAGCTCCGGGGATCGGGGATCGGACAGAACTTCTCGCCGGGGAAGGGGATGACTGGATAGGGCGCAGGTTTAGTCACTCTTCCTCCGGGTGACGCATTTATCGCAGAGACAGGGGCCCCTCAACTCGCCGAGCAAACTAAAAACATGGTATTAAAGCGCTCTGTGGTCCGCGCTTGCCTTATTTTGTAGATGAAAATGTATACCAGCCCCTGACGCAACCGCCGTTACCGAATTAAAGCCAGCTTCCTCAATCACCTTTTGCGCTCTCTTCAGAATTGCGCCACAGCATGGATTGAGCACTCTAGTTTTGCAAATGGGCGTGAAGTCCTGATTAACCCACTAACCGGACGCGTGAGGCCCGGTACCGGCCAGTGTCCGGTGATCCGACTTATCGATCGTTCGCAGCTTGTCCACACCGCGGGCGGAATTGCTAGAATTTCAACCAATTGTCCATAACCGTTCGGAGTTCAACTAAAGGGTTTGGCGGATCACACGACCAAATTTTAGCGGACGTGCCTCGTAAGATAAACGAGCAACGCCGGCCTCCCGACTGTGGAGTTTTTTCTTTGCTAACTAGAAGAGCAAAGTACCTTGTCCAACGGATGTTTCACGAAGCAGTATCGGGTAGAGGGTCCTCATGATGGGCAGCACAAGTCCGGAAAAACATGCGAGTGTGTACGGTATTTTTACCGAGGAAGATTGCAAAGAGGCTCTTGAACAACTTCTCGTGCTGAATGCGAAAGCCCAAGAGACGCCAAATAGGGAAACCGTCGGGCAGTTAAAAATCGTCCTGCATGACCACTATGAACAGGGGAATGGAACAAATGTCGCGATGTCAGCGGTTGAAAGGGCAGTCTTTTTTCCGGCTATTCACGATAGCTACGTGAAGGCTCCGGCCATCGACTTACCAAAAACGTGGAAGCAGGGATTGAACGACATCGAGTTTTATCTGAGATATTATTTGCGATCGCTTAGCGAATCCAACAACCATTAGACAGTATAACGGCGGAGGTTAGCGCTTTGAACCCACCAAGGTTCCCAGCCACCCCAGGTAGCGGACATCATCGCCGATGGCAGGAGTCTGTACGCTAGAGTCGCCCGGACGGCGCTCCAAGAAGAAACTAAAGTCCTCGGAAAGCAGCTGGATGATTGGGCTTTACCCACGTCTCGGGGAAACGGCATGAACTTCAGTACTCCAAACATTCGCTACAGGGTGAGGCCCGGTCAGAAAGAGCCTGACGATATGCACTCCTTATGACGTCGAAGAATGGGGTGGAAGCCAGTTGTTGCGGTCCTTCCCAGTGGTAATTTCAGAATCGCACAGGCTGACCCACGCCCCAGCCGAGAGTGCCATCGAGAGTTGGTGCGAAGGGCATTCTGACAAACTACCAACCGACGGTTGCAGGATTCCAATCAACCTTGATGATGCGGGATACTGTGACGCGATCCGCCGTTTGTTTGAGTTGGGAGCGTCGTTTTGTCTTGCGTTCAATCCCCGGACGCCGCTGCTTCGAATGATTGCGGGAATAAATCTCGCCCTTCAGAAGCCCTCGTATCGCCTGGGTAATACACTTCACTTGCGCTTTCGAACAAAGGGCTTTGATGCCATGTTTTTTACTTTGCTCAGCGACTTGAGACGTGGCGTACAAGGTCAACATCAAGATCAATGCGTCCGGATGATCGCGGAGAATCGCGCGGGAGGCGTCGAGCCGGCTCATGCGCTGCATTTCGAAATCCATAACCGTGACGTCAGGCTAGACGGAAGCATGTGCTCCACGCCTTTCAGACCATCGCTGGCCTCTTCGCAAACCGTCCACTCGTCCACTGATTCCAGAAAACTACGAAGCTGTGATCGAAAGTAATCATGGTCCTCAACGATGAGGATGCGAACCATTATTCCTCCTAACCGGGACAGAAAAAGGATAGCGCGGATCTATCCACGGCGAGGAATACCCGAGGCCCTTTAGTGCAGCGGGGAAGCATATGGAGCAGGCCGGGCGTCCTTTCGTTTTCTCTAGCGCTCGTCCGAGAACCTTTTGATCACCCGGATTTTCTCTTCTTGCTCAAGCACGACGGCTTCCGCGCGGTCGCGCATATCTGGGACGGCCAATGTGAACTGGTGTCCCGCAAGCGCAACTCTTATAAAAGTTTTCAGGCGCTTCGAGACCAGCTAGCCCAGATAAAAGTGCAGAACGCGGTGATCGACGGCGAACTGGTGTGCCTCGACGACGAGGGCCGCAGCGTTTTTGATGCACTTCTGCGCCACCGCGGGCATCCGACCTTTTACGCTTTCGATTTGCTCTACCTGAATGGCCGTGACTTGCGACAACTGCCGCTGATCCAGCGCAAGCGCCAGCTGCAACGATTAATCGCTGGAAGCGGTCTGCCAGACATGTTTGCGGAAAATACATTGCGCGCCGCGGGGTGGCCCTGGTCAACGAAGTTTGCCAACGCAATTTGGAGGGCGTGGTCGCGAAACGCAAAAATGGGACGTACGCCACCGTCAGCGGAGAGCTGAAGATTAAGAATCCAGACTACACACAATCTCAAGGGCGCCACGAGTTGTTCGAATCGTTTCAGTCACGCGGAGTGGTGCCCAAACTGCCTATTCCCAAAAGGCACCGCGGCGCGCTCGACCTTTGCACCTCAGGTCTCGCAAGGTCTGCAAGCCGCCGACTCGCTCGAAATAAGCAATTCCTGTCTGCCCAAACGATCCAGAGCTCTTGGTGCCTTCGGTCATGGGAAGCGCAGTTCGTCTCTCCTCCGCTAATCCGACCTTTACGACCGGGTAGGAGGCAGGACCAATTCTTCGCGAAGATATGTATCGGCGTGGCCACAATGGCGACACTCGATGCTTAGTCCGTTCGTCGGCCAGTCCGGTTTCCGGGGAGTCAGCGCGTCGTAGCGTCCAGTCCCGGACGAAGCGACTTTACCGAATACAAACGGTTTCATGCAGTGGCGACAGGTTAAATTCCATAGAAACATGTTTCAGCTTTAAATTCGTGCGCGTCGGACACAGTACTAGGATGCGCGCCGAAGGATCCTTTGATGCCTAATCCCAACAATTAAGGACCGAAATCTTAAAAACAATTCCTATTCGCCAAAAAACCCGAAGCTGTGGAGCGTCATTTAGCTAAAAGGCTGTAAGTTTTGCCAGCCCTAAAAGGGTTCAGGCGCCCACAATGCCAATCGACTTTGGTCTGTTTGTCTTGCGTTAGTTTAATACCGCTGAATTTACCTAACTCTTCATAACCCTCATTTGAACAACCTACAGCTTTGCGGGTGTCGCTCTGTGAGAGCCTCCAAGGATTCTCTGAGAGTACCCAGGTTTTTGTCCGTTGATACGCTTCGTCAGGATCGCCGCCGAGTCCAATCAGGTCAACGTGCATCTGCGTTTGATCATTTAGGGTGATTATGCTGTGTATGACGTAAATGAAGTTTCTCACGCTCGTTTGCTCCAGTCTGAGATCCAGGGGTTGCTCTTACTCATCCGGGCTCTCCTGAAGAGTTGCCTTCTCCACGGCGAACCACACTGCGGGCGCCGCTCTTCCAGTGGTTGTAATTTACGGGGCCGAATGCCTAGGACACATAGAACGCTGGGTTCAAAGCAAAATCATAAGTACCGGCGCTGTGATAGGACGATTTGACTAAAGGGAATTGCCGATTAGCGTGCGCAAGGTTGGCCGGTAGCCAAAGTGTTGTTCACACCGCCGCTCAAAAATCGGACTTGACAATGAGAGGGATGGCGAGCATACACTCCACGGTTCTTTAGGGAGTTGGCCTAGTCAGGTTAAGCCCGCTCGTGCCCCCAAGACGCAGGAAACGTAGCTAAGGCCGTAAGGCTTGAGACCCGAAGCTTAGGAGGTCCCATGGAAACTATCGTCGGAATATTCGCCGCACGAGACCGCGCCGAAGAAGCGGTTAGAGAACTGCTACAACGGCAGGTCCCGAAGGATTCGATCGTTTATCTAACGCGCTCTCAGAGCGAAGCTGAGAATCTCGGCAAAGAGCTTGGAGCGTATGCCGGAGGCTTTATTGGGGGTGCTGCAGGGCTGTCGGCCGGAGTGGCAGCCGCGACGCTGCTCGCGATCCCCGGTCTTGGGGCGGTGTTCGCGTTAGGGGTCGGAGCAACCGCATTGCTTGGGTTGATGGGCGCAGGCACCGGGGCCGCTGTGGGAGGAAGTGCGGGCCACAATTCCGATGCGCCGGCACCGTCATCAGGGGTTCAATCTTCCGAGGACTCGGCGTATTTCGGGAAAGTCTTAGATGAGGGTCATTCTTTAATTGTCGTCCGAACGGAATCGGAGAAAGCTGCAGCCGATGCGTGCCAAATTTTGAATCAACTCGGCATCAGCATGAAACGGGGCTCGACACAGAAAAGTAGGGTTGTCACGAGGGAGACGGACGGGGCCGTCATCGTGGATATCGCAGGCAGGATCGCACTGGCTGACGGCACGGCACTTGTTCGCGACACCATTCGACAACTCGGTGAGCAAGGGAAAACGCGGATTGTGCTCAATGTGTCGGGGGTCGATTTCTTAGACAGTGCAGGCCTCGGCGAGCTGGTGAGAGCGCACGCCTCCGTGCGCAGCCGTGGTGGTCAGATGAAACTTGTAAACCCGAGCAAACAAGTTCACGATTTGCTGCGCATGACGAAGCTCGACCATGTGCTTGAAATTCAGCCTGACGAAGCCAGTGCGCTGAACTCATTCCGAAGCAAGTCGACTTCAAGTGCGACCGCGTGAAGCGGGGCAGCCCTGCCGCCCGATGAGGAAGCTACGTCATTTACGGTCGCGGCCAATTTCAACTCTGGGCCAACCACAACAGCCCACTACTGCAGATTGACCTGCGTGGCCCATAGCCGGGGTTTGGGGTGCATCCGCTGCCAGCCGAATAGCTCGTTGCGTAGGTCACGGACGTTCCGCCGTCAATGAAATGACAAATTCCTGATAGCGGGCGTGTGTCCGTTCCCACCATTCCCGGTAATGATCTCCACCGCGTATTAGCGATGCCGGTGACAACGGTGAAGCTATAGTCCACGTGCCGGGTGAAGTTCCCGCTCAGACACCTTTGGCACTGTCTGGGTTACCAGCGTTTTATGGCCGTTTGGAAATAATAATTATGTCGGCCCGCATCCCGCGCCACCAAGGTGGGTCCTTAGTTCTCCCCCTCTTTATGCCCCAGCCAGAAGTTGTGGCCCAGTTGCCCGGCGCAGCAGACCAGCTGGAGGCTAACCCTTCAGATCGAGAAATTGCCCGAAATATTCGGGCTTCGATTCGCAAAGACAAGTCTCTGTCTACCTACGCTCACAATGTGAAGATCATTTCTCAGGCCGGGAAAGTGACCTTGAAAGGTCCGGTGCGCTCCTGGACGGAAGCTTCGAGTTCAGCTTTCTCCATCGCGCGCTGCGTCACGTCTATGGCAAACACCATGATGCTTTCCACTTCTCCGGCCACGCTGCGCATGGGATGGTAAACGAAGTCGAAATATGCCGCTTCGGCTGTCCTGTGCTCGTCACGATTGAGAATTGCTTTCAGGCCGATACCGACATAGGGTGTTCCGCTCGAATAAACCTGATCGAGCAATTCAAGGAATCCCTGTCCGGCGAGCTCGGGCAGACTCTCTCTTATGGATCGATTCAGCAATTGTTCTGGTTGCCGGCCGACCAATCGAGTGTATGCGGAATTCACGAAACTCCATACATGCTGCGGCCCTTTGAGAATGGCGATCCCTGCCGGCGCCCGCTCAAAAACTTCGCGCAATTATTCCGTTCAAATTCGATCAGTAATCGATGTTGTTTTTCGCTTTCGTGAGCCGTCTCGACAGCACGGCGGGCGAGGACTTGTTCTGTCACTTCCACGGTGTGAATCAGCAGCCCCTCGACCTTCAAGTACGCGTCGGTTATCGGCTGGTAGACGCAATCCAAGTAAGCGTCGTCTGGAGTCCCGCTTGGCCCGCGATTGAAAGTTGCCTTCATTTCCTTGCCCACGAAAGGAACGCCGGTCTGATACGCCTGGTCCAAAGCTGCGAAAAACGGCTGCCCCTCAAGCTCGGGATAACTGTCGCGGACGACCTTGCCGACAAACGCTTCCGGCCCCGTTCGGCTCGCCATTTTTGCGCGGGCGACATTGACATATACCCACCGGTGCTCAGGCCCGACTGTTATGCCGATGGCGGAGGGGGCTTCCATCAGCATGTCCCGCATACGGCGGTTGAGCCACCTAATATCGGGTTCTACCGGGGTAGCCGCTATCTTCGAAGGAGAACGGTCATCACTGAAGGAGCCGCTTGCAGTTCGTAAGCGGGATCGGGCGATAACATCGTCAATTGCTTTTAACAGATGCTTCGACAGATGGCTTTTCGTTATAAATCCGTCAGCGCCAATCTCCGAGGCCTGTGTGCGAAGGACAGAGTCTTCGTTCTGACTTATATCCTACCGGAGCTGAATAGTTTTGACGGGGCACGTCGCATTCGCGAAAGTTTGCCCAAGGTCGCCATCGTGATTCTTTC
This sequence comes from uncultured Acidobacteriota bacterium, assembly GCA_963846145.1. Taxonomy (GTDB): domain Bacteria; phylum Acidobacteriota; class Terriglobia; order Acidiferrales; family UBA7541; genus Acidiferrum. The sequence continues at coordinate 277,167 of CAWJUV010000003.1, forward strand.
GGCGCACGCCGATAGCCATTTTATCCGTGAAGCCAAGAAGATTGGCGTCAGAGCTTATGTTCCAAAGTCGGAGGCTTCTATTGCCTTGGTGAAGGCTGTCGAAGCTGCTATCGTAATGACGAGTTCTTCGTAGTGGAATAGGCCCCTCCTACGCCGTTCGCGCAAACATTAATTGTAAAAGCAACCGGGACGAATCGCGAATCGACTCCTACGAGTCAGGCTGGTATTTTCAATCAATTCATGACAATCGCATGCAGCACCTGTTCGGTGCCTTGAGGGCGGTGCAGGGGCGGAGACACTTCTCGCCCCTTTATTTTTTCGGGTGTTGGTCTTTTTTTTACTTCCGCGTTTTGAACAACCCATAGGATACCCTTCGACGCTCGCTTGATTCTGTCCGATCAATGATCGATCAATGGGTTATTGCGCTCGTGCCGTTTCGCGTCGGCCTCGCCTTTGTGTGCCTCGCCTTCCATACCTCTTGCGCAATGCGATGATGCGTCTGGGACAGTTCGCGCGTCGGGTTTTTCGAGTCTTGCGCCATTTTCCGAGCCATTGTGCCAAATTTTCGAAGGGCCGCATTATCCATCTTGCGAAGTCGGGCGCGAAGTTCGTCCTCATTCTCTGGAATGGGTGAAGTCATCATTTCCTTTTGTACGCCTTGAAATCCGGGTGGCGACTTCGTAAGTTCGAACTTTGACCTGCAAACCGTCACAGAGGGCGACTTCGCCTCTGCGCTTCGTTGTCACCATCAGCAACAGAACACTATGCCAGCGGGTAGAAACTAAGCGCGACACCACGCGGTACGCTTTCGAGCCGATGCAAGCCACGGGCTTCGCTAGTCGTGCAGCACAACAGTCAGCAGTGAATATGCACTTGCATCCCGCCGTCGTTATAATCATCGCGATTCCCGGAAGTCGAACCCGGAATATTCCGGGCGTGAGCTGACTTCTTATTCAAGGCATCGGGGTTATTTTGGCCTTAATTGCGATACTCCAGAGCTCGAAATCCTTGGTCCTTTGGCCGCTGCCTTTTTCCCTTGGGATGTTCTTTTTCGTCATGTACGTAATCGGATCGTGAATTGCCCAAGCCGGTCTAGTTTGGATAAACCGGCTTGGACGGTTAGTCTGTTAGTGTATCTTCGAGATTTTGTTAGTTAGAAAAGGGGCCAACTATGGTGATCGGAGATCGTTTACGGGAGCTTCGAGAGAGCAAGCAGCTCTCGCAAGGCGACATAGAGAAGAGGACGGGATTGCTGCGTTGCTATATTTCGAGAGTTGAGAACGGACACACCGTGCCTGCGATTGAGACGATAGAGAAGTTAGCTCGCGCTTTGGAGATCCCGCTTTATCAGATTTTCTACGAAGGGACGCAACCCGCCGAGGTGCCGAAAGCGCTCAAGAAGAAAGCGTCCGAGGATTTGGTATTCGGAAACGCCGGCAAAGAGGCGAGCTATCTTCATCAATTGCTGCGGTGCTTGAGCAAAACGGGCGAAGCTGATCTAAAAATCCTTATGGTAATGGCTCAGAAAATGGCTAACGGCCGACGTCGGTCAGCGACCCGGGAAACAAAAAAGGCCGCGTAGGCGACTCCGTCGAATCGCCTTAAGCGTTTAGTCTTTCCAGTTCTCCTCAGAGACCTCCAGTCGTGGATGATCCCGGGGCTCCCTCGTGAAAACCGTAAGGCGACTTACCTCGGACACAACCAGAAGGCAAAACACAATCGACAAAACGCTGATGGCCCATCCGGCTCGCTCCGCCCAGCTGACCGGCAAGTCGATACGTATGTCTTGCGTGCCTGGCGGCACCTGCAGTTCAAGGAGCCCTTGGGGCATTGCAGGCTTCAAATCCATGCTGGAACCAGCGCTGACCGAGTAAGCGCGCCACAAAGGGTAGTAAAACTGGTGTATCAAAACCATTCCACCGGAAGAGCTGGTCGTGCGAATCTTGATGTGGCGCGGCTCCCAGGAAGTGATTTGAACATCTCCACCGTCCGATAGAAATTTCGCCTGAGGACCGAGGCTGGCCGCAAGGGCGCTTGGCCAGTCTGTTCCCGGCGCTGCCCAGCCAGGCAGCCAACCATCCTCCATCGTTGAAGGATTGTCTGGATTAACGTCGGTCGCGTACAGACGGCACACTAATGCATAGGAACCCACCCAGGTTAGAACGATGAGCACGAGGATCGAGGTAGCGGCCCAGTGACGCCAACTGGCGTTTTCCCACGGTTCTGACAAGAACATCGCGAGGAGTGCCGCTGTGGCAATGCACAGCAGGATGTTGAGACGCCACGGGTATTGCAGAATTTCGTGCAGCTTCGGTAGCGACTCCCAAACAGCCCTGCTCGGCGTGATGGTTAAGAATACCGTTGCGGTCGAGACTACCACCCAGAAAATAGTCAGCTTTTTGGTTGAGGAGGCAAGATTTCGTTTTGCCAGAAGCGATATACCACAGACAAGAACAAGGCTAAAGGTGTCAACAACGATCAGGCTCACTGTATGAATAAAATTCGTCCTTTGGAGCGCGAGCGATCTCCACGAGATAAGGTTGTCTGATAACAAAAAGGGATAGTAGTTCGTGAATCGGGAAGCAGGCGATCTGCCGAATTCAAAAAATGCTGGGAGGAAATAAAAGGCGGAAAGACAAACACCTAGTACCATTGCCGCACTGACCAGCTTGAGTGAACGGAGTTTGTTACCGGGCTCAGAGCAAAGCAAAGCCAAGGCCAACGGAATAAGGGAAAACATGGCCACGCTGATTAGGTGGCTTAGAATCATCAGCGCGTAAGCTACGGACAACCCCACCAGTTGGCGCCGTGCTCCTTTAGCCCGCCAATCTGGAGATTTCAGTATTTCCCCGGTGAAATAGAGAATCAGTGGCATCCAGGCAAATGCCCAATTCTCTGGCCAAGCGGTTCGGCGGTAAAAATCGCCGGTCAGGTGATAGGGAACCAGCATGTATAGAATTGCCACGGTAAGCGCGACGGACCGGTTCACAGAAGCGCGCAGCCAAACGAATGCGGTCAGACCCGATACGAAAACGGATAGAAAACCCATAATGCGGAGGCTATCGAGATTTAGCGGATGCGTAAGAGGCGTTAACCAGGCAACGATGTATGCCGGAAGCGGTGGGTACAAGAAGAATGTCGCGCTCCCCAGACCATGATTCATGTTGATCAGCCAACGCGGATAGAGGTCTCCGGCCCAGAATTGTTCGGAGAAATAGTTGACGAACAGGCGATGTTCGACGGCGTCATGGCCGCTGGCCATCGGACCATATATCAACACTGGAAGCGTTAATAAGGCGGCTGCCGAGGAGAGAATGACGAAGTCGCGAAAACGGCGCTTTGGCGGAAGTGGCGAATCCAGTCCCTTTCGCACTCCGCGCAGGTCTACTGGATCTGTCAAAGACTCCTGCATAAGCGTAGGGCATACGCGGGGATCGTAAGTCGACTAACCTCGAACCGACCGCCAGGTTGGGTTAAATCGCCGCGCCTGCACGTCCTCCGGCACGGTTGTAGCCGAGTCTTAAGGAATTTACAAGGTTTGACGTGACTGCGGTAGATATCTCTGCTGGGTCGCTGGAACTGGCCGCGCGAGAGTATTGGCCGCGCACTTCATCCATGCTTCCGTCTACGACGTCCAAATTCGAGATTTTGATAAGCCGTTGTTGCTGTGAGCGAACCTTTGACTTATCACCCCGAGGGAGCCGACAATGTCATCAGACAAAATAATGCTCGAGGTGAGACCCCACACTAAGTTCAGGAGATCTAAAGCCACGGTTTTGGCCCGATTTACGCCAGGAATCACGGACGGCATAAACTCGTGAAGGCGATAGATTGCGTCCTACGTTTCGTACTCGTCTGGGGACCTTTTTGCCCCAGCCAATTGCTTGAAGGGCCGCTTCGAGCTTGGGTTCCAGATCTTCTCGAGAGTCGATAAGAACTTTTGCCACTAACTTTGCCTGCCCCTGCAGACCCTCTACGTCAATGCTCTCGACGTCGAAAAGCCATTGGGATCAGAAACCAAGACTCGCGACCGGCGAGCAATCATCCCAACAGCACAAAGCTAATTGAGGGCGAGCAACTTGCCCCGGGATTCACTTGAGGGAATGAAACTGGAGCTGTGACGCCGACAGCCGCTGGCCCAACAGCTCCAATCCGGTTTGTTATATGACATTCAAGGCACAAGCGGTTGTGCCCGCGGGGGTAAGTACGAGCTGAGCTGTACGCCCTAGGCCTTGGCGTTCTTGGACTTCGGACCCTTGTCCTCGTCCTCTCCCTTTTCCTCGGTCGGGGCTGACTTGACGATTGTTTGCGCGATTCCCCGCAATTTGTTTTCTGCCGCTTGTTCTTCCTTGAGCGTTTCGTTCAGCAGCGATACCACTTCGTTTTCTCCCAACTGCTGTGCGAGCAAGATAGCCGTGGTGTATCCCGCCATCTCATAGTGCTCGACACGGGAGCCAGCACCGATGATTCCAAGGTCTAGAACATTCTCGTCGCCGTCCTCCTCAAGTGCCTCGCTGCCTTCCTCTATAACGCCTTCCATTCCTTTGCACTTCTTGCCGGTAGGCTCAGTACCAAGAATCCTCGCGACCTTCTCGAGCCGCGTGATCTGGTTTTCCGTTTCCTTGAGGTGAGACTCGAAGGCGCTCGCAAGAGCCTCGTTGTTCGATCCCTTCGCCATCTTCGGGATGGCCTTAGTAAGCTGCTTCTCGGCCGAGTAGAGGTCCTTGATCTCCTCTTCCAGCAAATCTTTAACGGTCGCCAGTTCTGACATTATTCCTCCATAGGTTTATCACTGCGCGTCCACCATACCTTTTGGCTTTTTCCCAAGCATCAGGTTAAGCCTGTATAGCTCCACAATTTTCCTCTTACTGATGTAAACCGTTCAATTCCGCGAAATACAAGCAATGGGCGATGCTGATCCTTGGGAGCGTTAACGTTACACTCGATACTTGAATGTAGCCTGGACTACCAGGGCTTGGGTGTCAGCCCGGCAGACGCTGACACTCAGGACTATTACGGGACAGGAACCAAACACCTACAGTCGAAGGCGGATAGTGCTAGCGGAAAACATGTGACAAGTTGCTGTATGGAGGCAACGATAGAAAACGCTGCTTCTGTTTGCGGGATCCGGAAAGTATTCGCCATCCACACGATCTTCGTACGACTCCGGTGTCGCAACGGAGACGCGTACAAATCGGCGTGACAGTTTCAAAAGTTCGGGTAGCTCGGCGATCGGTCTGGCCGGATTTGCTCGTTTAGGGGGGCGGCGACGGAGACTGCGACTGTCAACCGAAGAAGATTTGGTGGCGACATTTTGATCGCCCACCGTTCATCCTAGGATTGATGCTATATAGGCAAGACCCAAGTCTTTGATCGTGACGCTGCAGGCTGCAGGAGCGGACGGACATAGAAGCAAGCGGCGATGTCACAAAATACGCCAAACGAGATTGCCGCGCAGGTTGTTCCAGCGAAAAAGGATCAGCCTTGGATCGCCGTATATATTGATCGCAATCGACTGGGCCGGTTGACGATACGTCGAGGCGCATGAATTGATGTCCGACGTTGCCTCGCGCTCTCAATTTGATAGGTTTACTTTGCTGGCTGGTTTAGCGGCGCTGACGGTATATCAATCGGCGTTAGGGATCGGGTGGCGATGCCTATTCGGGCGATTTCCGCATATATACGGAAAAAAAACGAGAAAGCAATCGTCCGCTTTGCTGTTAAAAGATTCGAAAGCTTCACAATCGAGCCGACGTTGGGTTATTACCGCGTAGCGCGGAACCGTTCTATCGTGCTCGAATTTGTCGGTGCCAACATCTGCGGCACCTCCGCACAATTGTCGCAACTACAGGTTACTCCCGGAGTTGAATGGGTGCGAATTCGAACGGCGACGCGACGCGCGGGACGCTGGAGCATCCGAAGCCGCTCGTTCGTGTGTTCTTCGTCCGAAAGAATGATAAATGGATTCCAGACTTCGGCACGAGCTAGTGCCAAGCATAGGAGCATCCGACCATGAACGATTCGTTAAGTATCTATTTACAGGACCACCTAGCTGGTGCTGCATCTGCAATAGACCTAGTCGAGTTCATCCGCGAAGAACATAAAAGCGACGAACTCGGACAGTTTGCCGAGAGGTTGCTCGTCGACATAAAGGCGGACCAAGGCGCCTTGAAGCAACTGGCTGAGCGCGCTGGCGCTCGGTCCAGCACTATAAAGGAATTGACGGCTTGGTTCGGCGAGAAGGTAAGCCGGCTGAAACTAAGACATGAGGCCGGGGACGCTCTAGGTACATTCGAGGCCTTGGAATTTCTCGCCCTTGGCATTCGGGGGAAGTTGTCGTTGTGGCGGGCTTTGGGGGCGGTAGCGATATCGGATGCACGGTTACACGGTATCGATTTCGAACAACTGGCCGCACGTGCCGAGCAGCAGCACGCAAACGTAGAGAAGCGGCGCTTGGAGGTTGCGCACACGGTCTTCGGGCTGGAAGAGGTAGAAAAATCCCGCCACGTGCGGAACGATCCTGGATCTGACGCGAAACGAGCTCGGGGTCGAAAGATGGGTGGCAAAACAGCCGTCGGTAGCGTGTTGGTAGCATTGGCGGTAGTAACGGCGATTAGCTTGGCTCCCGAGGTGGTGCGTTACATGAAAAAGTCCGCTTCAAGGCCCTTAGCCGGGAACTAGCTCGCAACGCTTTCGCGGGTCACGCGGCACTCACTACCTCCTGTTCCGACTTTAAAAAGAACCTAACCCTCGACCGCGAACACCAAGTGAAAAGATAGCGGCCCTGATCGCAAGAATAGAAGTGGAATGGGCTGAAGGAGAGTTGTGAAAGATCTGGTGATTCGAGTTTTCTTCGGAGGATTGGTGGTTTCAGCGTTTGCGACGTTGGGCGATGTGCTCAAGCCGAAGAGCTTTGCGGGGTTTGCTGCTGCGCCCTCAGTCGCGCTGGCGATGCTCGGCTTGACGATCATGACCGAAGGAAAAGTGTATGCCGCGAGGGAAGCGCGTTCGATGATTGCAGGAGCTCTGGCGTTTTGCGTGTACGCATTGGTTTCAAGCCCCTTGATGATGCGGGAGAATTTCTGTTTCGCGATAACCCTGCGGTCACAGTTACCGCCCCACCCAACAAAATCTTACTGCGTACTCGTGCGGTTTGATAAGTCGGGGGACTGTTCCTGGAGTTCCCGGCGATGTTTCCGGCCAGCGCCACACCGGTGGATAAAATCAGCACGAGAAAAGAGTTAGAGCGGGTTTTGCGGGAAATTTCCAAATCACCAAAGCAAACGCAACCAGCCCCATGCTCCCGGCAGCCGCCCGCCGCATCCAAAGCCGCCGCCTCCAACCCGATTACGGGCGCTCTTCCGGTCCGGTATGATTTTTACTGAATCGGTAAACACGGATTGCACGGATCCCGTCCTCCAGTTGCCTGGAGGTCGAACTGATTCCGCAAAGGTGTGACCTCCCGGAACAGTCTCCATAGCCAAAATTAATTTTGCGATTTGTTCGCGTTGCCCAGTTCTGCTCTCAATTCCAACGCGTTTTCGATCGCCCATCCCAAAGCGGTGTTGTCAAACACGCACCAAACTCGCGAGGCCGTGGCAGCTAGTTTATCTAGCTCAAGGGCCACCATTTTCAAAAAGCTTACAGGATAACGCGAGTAATACGGACGAGGTGAGCCGTGCAACCGATAGTAAGCGAGATTGGTGTACCCGCCCGGAATTGCGGCTGCAGGCACGCACCCAGGATCCGACGCTACCCTGCCTACCTCAAAATCCGCCAAGCACTTGTTGGCACGTTCGCCGAACCAACTGCTATGCCGTGGCTCCCATACAATGTCTCCACGGTGGTACCGGCGCATCAGAGAGAGAAATTGAGTGACTCGCTCGGTTTCAAATTCCTGACTCGGAGGCGTTTGAACAAGCACCGGTCCTAGAGTGTCACCCAGAAGTTGGATGTGCTTCAGGAATTCCGTCAACATTTCGGGCGCGCATGCCAAGTTGGCATCGTGCGTTATCGAGCGTGGGGCTTTGACTGAGAATTGAAAGTCAGTGGCTACTGACGCTGCCCATCGTTCCCAGGTTGCTGGCTTGTGTTCACGCCTGAATGACGAATTGATCTCACAGCAGTTCAGTTTTGTAGAGTAGCGCTGCAGATGACTACCTAGGCTATCGAAACGTACAGCACTTCGCGCGGGAATACTCCAACCTGCACATCCAACCCTGACCAGGGAGGAAAAGTCCTTACCGTCTTTGAGTTCAGAACTCACTGAAAGGCATTCCTATCCAGACGGCAACGGCAATCCAGAGAGCTAGCAAACCAGAAGCTGTATGAACGGAAGCTTTATCGGTGTTCCGTGATATCTCTGCAGGGCTTTATATGCTCTTTTAGGTCAGTACCAGAATCGCGCGTTCCACCACACTTCTTACAAATTTGGCTCAACGGAAAAGCGTCCCGACCCAATGCGCTCAGGTCTGCTCACACACTCTCGGGCGAAGCTAAAGTCTCAAGTTCTGAGCGGCCTGCATGGTACGGCCATCAATTCGGTCTGATCACGACCTTAATGCATCCGTCCTTTTTGTCACGGAAGGTTTTATACGCCTTCGGAGCGTCCTCCAAGGTAATCCTGTGAGTTATAACAAACGACGGGTCGATTTCACCTTTTTCGATACGTGCCAAAAGGGGTTTCATATAGCGCTGCATGTGGGTTTGACCCATCTTAAGGGTGAGTCCTTTGTTCATGGCCGCGCCGAACGGGAATTTATCAATCATGCCGACATACACTCCCGGGACCGAAACGGTTCCGCCCTTGCGGCAGCAAAAGATTGCCTCGCGAAGCACATGAGCGCGATCCGTACCAAGGAACAGAGCTATCTTGGCGCGGTCGACGATCGAGTCTATGCTGCCGCCGACGTGCGGTTCTGTTCCGACTGCATCGATACAACGGTCCGGGCCGCGCCCATTAGTCATTTCCATCAACCGGTGGTAAACGTGCTGCGTCTTTGTATCATCCTTGTCGCCTTCATCCTTAACGCCAAAAACGATCGTCTCTGCCTTTCCTTGTGTTTCTGCGAGACGTAGCCGTTCCGGAACATCATCGATAGCGATGACGCGACCGGCTCCGAGCATCCAGGCGCTTTTGATCGCAAATTGTCCAACGGGGCCACAGCCCCAGACGGCCACCGTGTCGCCCGGCTCAATGCCGCAGTTTTCTGCGGCCATATACCCAGTCGGGAAAATGTCCGAAAGAAAAAGCACCTGTTCGTCCGACAAACTTGATTCGATTTTCAGTGGCCCTACATCGGCATACGGCACGCGAAGGAATTGAGCCTGGCCTCCTGGGAAACCGCCAAGCATGTGGGAAAATCCGAACAAACCTGCGGGAGAGTGTCCCATGGCTTTACGCGCTACCTCAGCATTGGGATTCGAAGTATCGCAGAGCGAAAATAACCCCTTCTGGCAAAAGAAACACTGACCGCACGAAATTGTGAACGGAACGACAACCCGATCGCCGCGTTTTAGTTTCGTTACTGCACTTCCAACTTCGACCACTTCTCCCATAGGCTCGTGGCCGAGCACGTCTCCCTTTTCCATTGTGGGCATCATGTCGTCATACAGATGCAGATCCGAGCCACAGATCGCGGTCGCGGTGATTTTTATGATGGCGTCAGTGGGATCGATAATCGTGGGGTCTGGAACTTTTTCTACGCGGACATCTTCCTTGCCGTACCACCGAAGCGCTTTCATGTATAAGTCTCCCCAGACATCGTGCCGCGCCGTTTAACTTTCGACCATACCTTATCCCTACCAGAACAGACGCGACAATCCTTCATTCTTGGACGTGCACTCCGGGCTTTGTGTCTTGGTTCGTATCTCTGTCGGTGCCTGTTCAGGACGAAGGCTCATGTGAATTGTGGGCTCGAGCGGTTGGTAAACACCGCCCCGCTCGCATTCGCCGTTAACCTCGGCAAGCGCCTACAAAAGGGGCGGCACGCCCGGCTCTTTTCTTGTCTATTTTAGCTGAACTCCGAACGAGACCTCGGCTTAAGCAACTAAGCCGAGCGCAATTCTCAGGTTATATTCTGGTGGTTTTTGCGCGGCCGTGCACCCGCATGACCATGACCGAACTCTGACGATTCATCTCGCCGATGCGTAGCGCAAGGTCCTTGATGGCTTTTTCGCGCGCGCCGACGATTTCGATGACGATGGACTTTTCTGGCTTGCCCTTATAGTAGCCGACGGTCGGCTGCAGGGTGAAGCTCTCGAATGACTTGCCAGTGAGGCGGATGATGTCGCGTTGCTTTTTTGCTTGCGTGTAAATTCGGAAGATCATAGAGGGCATTTGGATCCTTTTATCTCGGCGCTGCGGTTCTAGACCTCGCGTCGACGCTCACAGCCGTCTTATCGCCACGCAGCGCGAGAAAAAGCGTGTGCCGGAGGCGAAGGGCTGCAGTCCATTCGAGGAATTCGAACTGACCGCGGTGCGATAGGCGCTTCACGAGTTCCATTCGTTGGGTCGGTGGAGTCGTTGCGCGTCCGGCCCGCACAAAGCAATTCCCTTGTTCGTCACACCCGACTATCAGGCGCGTCGATATTTCGGCCGCTCGGCGTAGCCGGAATGACGAGCTTCAGTCCCTGATGACGCGCATCTTCTGTGAGGTGCCAAAGCGCTGGCCCGGCTCGTTGGTCCTGCCGCACCGTATCGCGACTAGCCCTTCGATGCTTGTACTTTCACGGCACCGATGAGATCGGGCAGAGTCGCCTTCAGTTCTGCGGAATAACTTATGGCGCCGCCCAGCCTCGGAGCGTCTGCTCTACTGATCGGGCGTCGGCGTCAACCCCGAGTTTGTCTAGAGGACTCTTCACTATACGAAATGGCTGGCTTTTTGACAGCCGGTCATGCAGCGCAGAAGGTACGATCACGATGTTTTCGGTCGCAATGTTCAGTGGCGTGCGCAAACCTCCACGGAGGCTCAGAGCCCGTACGCGAATCCTCAGCCGGCGGCCTCGGAGGCCGACTCTGCCTACGCCAGTAAAGTCCGCGCGCTTCGAACGATCCCAGGAACACTTTGAAAACAGCGGCGATTGGATTGGCCCGCACACGACTGAGCGAGTATATCGACCAGTTCGCGCCAGGATTTACAAAAAGGCCGCGTCGGAGGGTATCACCCCCCCCTTTTCAAAGGCTCCGCTTCGTTTTGCATGGTGGCCGAAGTCGAGGTTACGATCGAGGCAAAATCGGACGAAACAACGCCCGTTAAAATGAGAGCAACCGACGTGGAGGATGCGGAAGACGGTTCGAACGAAACTGCTAGTGGTGTGAAATTGTTGTATCCGCTGATCACATCCTTATGGTGCTCGCGTTGATTTTCGTTCTGCCCTCTAAGCTCGCGGCGTTTTTTCGCCATAATGAGCGCAGGGCTCACTCACACCTTCTCGGCACCGCGTCCAACGGGAGGGAAATGGTGGAATGATTCTAATGTCAGTTCCCGCCACGAATCACAACGAACCGTTTTACCCGTCAAATGCGCGCGACAAGCACGGCCGAACATAAAGTACACGGCAAGACAACCTGCAGTTAGGGCAAAGTCCTGAGAGGCCGGACGGTAGCAGGTGGCAATTCGGGATTTCCGGTTATTACCTGCGTTTCGTGGCCCAAAGACCTGAGTTGCGCTCTCACGTCTTCGATTATCGATTTACGGAAGAGACTTGCATACTTAACTTGGGGATGCAGCGCATACAGCGTCCCCGCCAGCGGTACTCCCAGCCCCCAATATTCACAGACGTAACATCCTCGAGCCGACCCGTTCGTAACTCGAATTCTGAACGTCGCAGAGGGCTGGTACCCACTCCCGGCCGTGGACTGCTGTCCGACTTCCCGCGTCATGAGCTTTCTCTCTGGCCAGTTCTGTACATTCAAGTACTCAGCGGATTCGGCGAGTGTGGGATTTTCCGCCATCCTCCCGATCGTTTGCATAGATCCCACATTTCCCTTGGCCACCACGGGGCGACTCTCCGAGCTTAGTGGGGTGCCGTGGGAGGAGCAGCTTGCATGTTCATCGATTGGATGAACTTTACGGCTTGGTTGAGATCCACGCAGCCGGCGCCTGCACTTCCGTCCGTGATGCAGGGGTTGCTACGGCCCAAGGCCCGCGCGTAATCCACGGTGAGCAGTTGGTTAGCTAGATTGGGCTTGGCTTGTATAAGCAGGTCTACGGCACCGGAAACTAGAGCTGCGCTGAAGGACGTGCCCCAGACCGCAGCGTAATGGTTGCCCGGGTAAGTGGTGATCAGGTTCTCGCCCGGTGCTGCGATGGTCACCATGTCCGGGCCAAAGTTGCTGAAGGACGAGAGCTGATTCTGTGAACTAACAGAGGCGACGCCGATCACATTTCCGAAGGCCGCGGGATAAACCAGGGCGTTTTGCGAGTTGTTGCCGACCGAAGCAACGCAAACCACACCATGCCGCGACGCGTAGTTAATGGCCTTCATGAGCGCGTCGGAGATTTGCGGGAAACCGAAGCTCATGTTGATGACATCGGCGTTGTTGTCCACGGCGTAGTAAATCGCCGCGATCACGTTGGCCTCATCCGCGCTGCCATCGGAATTGAAGGCCTTGAGCGGCATGATTTGGGCGGTGGGGGCCACCAGGTGGATCAGCCCAGCCACCATGGTGCCGTGACCGAAGTCGTTGGGCAGTTGAACGCCTTGCATGGCGTTGGCTGTCGCGCTGTCTACCAGTGCAGACGAAGTGGAATTCAGCGGCACGGCTTGATTACCAAACAAGATGTGTGCGGTGGATTGAAAAAGAATGTGCGCCGTGGACTGATTCACATCGCCCAACTCGGAAGCCGAACCTGGTATGCCCTGCGTGAAGTCGTAACCCGGGACCAGCACTGGAGCCAAAATTACGTTGCTCGGATCGACGCCGGTGTCGATCACCGCCACGATCCCTGATCCGCTCAGGTTCGGTTGAATCAGGGTCGAGGCGTTCATGGAAGCGAGTGCCGGCTGCTGAATGTACGAACTCCAGGCAGACGAGCCATACAGCTTCAACTGGTTACCGCTCAAGGCCGCGGGCGGCGGAACTGGAGGAGCCGCGACTGCTGCCGGGCTCGGTGCAGCCGGTGCGGGTGCAGGCGACGAGGCTACGGGCGACGGCGGCGGCGGAGCAGGATTTTCTGGCACAGCCATTTTTCCGGCAACTTGAATGTGGCCAACGTTCGGGTCTCCATGAGTCATTTGGGCCAGAATGTTGGGGTCGATGGTGCTGCTAGCCTGCACGAGATAAACGTCAGGAGCATGAATGGTACGCACCAAGGTAAGGCCGTAAGTCTGACAAGCAGCTTGAGCTTGCGCGGGGCCAGGGGAGCGAAGTATGTAGCTATTGGTGTTGCTCTGTGCTGCGGCGGTGCTGGCATACAACGCGATGGCTAGCAGGCCGATTGCAGCCATTCTCAAAGTCTTATTCATCCCGGGTCTCCTGAAGAGGTGCCTTGGACGCGGCGAACCACACCGCGGGCGGCTCTCTTCCAGTGGTTCTAATTTACGAGGCCGCATGGCTAGGACCCATAGAACGCTGGGTACAAAGCAAAATCGGAAGTACTGGCGCTGCGATGGGACGATTTGACTAAAGGGAATTGCCGACTGGGTTTTGTCCTCAGGAATCTTGTCGGCAACTTACCGCGAGGTTTCTTGGCGTCCACAACGTACCAACGCTTTGAGTTTATGTACCAACACTCCTAGGGATGCTCCAAGCGATTCTGTAGGCTGCCCGACAAAAGGTCTTCTATTTGGCTTACGACGCGCGGGTTGCTACATCCAAAAAAGGGAGGGGCACAAAATGTGCAAAGTGTTGATTGCTGACGACAGTGACATCATGCGGAGTGCAATTCGAAGGCGGCTGGAAGAATGATTCCTCATTCGAAATTGTCGGGGAAGCGAGCTGTTTTGCAGACACCCTCCGGCCCATTCACAACCGGACATCGTGATTTTGGACTTATCCATGCCGAAAAAGAACAGTTTCCGGCTGAGCTGGTTAAAGCGCAGCTTAGCAGTGTCACAACGGTTGCCGTTTCCCTAACGATCGATGACGCCGCGCACAACAGGGCAAAAAGTCATGGCGCTATGGTTCTCCTGGACAAGTTGAGGCTCTACACTGATCTGATCCCGGCCATTCGACAAGGACCGGATTCGCAGGACAATTCTTTATTCGAAATGGACAACAAGTTTCTAGAAGGCTTTCGTCTTCCCAACTGACCAAGCCTTGAACGGAGACGACTTAGAACGGTCGACATGTTTTAATGAACTTCTCCACCGCAACGGCACGGGTACATTTTACGCCGACCTTCTGTATCCGAACGGAGGCGATCAACCACTTTGCGAATTGTCGACTGGTCAAACGCTAGTGGCCTTTAGCGAACAGCACAGCCAGAGCCTGTCCCGGGTGGATGGCCTTGCTACGAAATCGGACCATGCAATTCTGAAACGTCGCACCGTGTACTTCAGAGTGGTCTTGAAGTACTAATGCGTGCGTAGCCACATGGCAGGCCTCGTGGTCTAAGGCGAAGAAAGCCGCATGCGGAGAGGGATTCTGCTTTCGATCGATCTCAATCAGGAAGTCGCCGTTATCATAAAAGCAAGTAAACCCCCTGGCCTTTTCCGTCGCCAGGTTCCCCCATTGCACCTGCACGTCAGTTAGTTGACCCGCAAAGTACTTATGGTTGATTTGTTCGAACATGAGGCGCAATGTCTGGTCCTGGTGGGAATCGAATTTCTGCTTGGGTTGTGCGCAGCAAGGTAACGCCCATGCCCAAAATAAAATAAAAAATTGTCGAGGCAGTCGCATAACAACGATTTAACAACATCACTTTTTAGCTGTCTGTAGCGCGGAACTAAGAAGTGTTAATGGTTTAACGCCCGTTGGGTGACGAAAACGCCTTAGACCTCCACGATTGGGTACACCGTCCAGAGCCTTGGCTTCGCCATAAGTGGTTGCTGGGCAAGTAGTTTTAGGGACTTCGAGATCTGTACCTTAGCGTGGGCCGCTTTCTCGCACTTGTCCTTGGCGGCTGAAGATGTCAGGGCCAAGCCCAGCCACTGTGTTTGAATTACCTGCTGCCTCCACGAGCGGCGTCGTTAGCCTGCGGGAAGTGACCCCTCTGATTCGTGCCGAGGCGCTGAAGGGGCTGCAGCTCGACCCATCAGAGACCAATCCGCATTCCCTCCGTGGCGTGGTTGCCGCAACGCATGATTACGAGTAGCTCGAGGCAGCCAGACATGTTGAATCGCCACGTCTAGCCCTTCTGTTTCGGCCGAGACTCGCTGCTGGGCCAATGCCAGCTTCTACCTCCAGCGGTCGGGCGCTCCTGTCCTGAAAAGCGGATCAACTAAAATCAGAATCACCGGCTGGCAGGCTGCCGACCCAGAGGAACATGAGTTGGGTGTCCCGTTCAAAAAACTCTCGTCGGTCAGGCAATCTCCGAACGGATAGAGCCCATCCGTTTTCTGAAATGGCTTCGTTACTGCTCCATTTTCACTATTCTGGTTTCCTTTGTGGCCCTCGTAGTGTCGATGGCGTTTGCAACATACATTCGAGTCTGGCCGAAAACGTCGTCCCTACAACTAAGAGCCTGACATTGCAAGTCTTCTAGGAACGCCCTTCAAGCGAAGGACGCAAGCGCGTAGTTCGGAGGCAGGGTCCAAGTGTCAATCTAGTTTTGTGCGGGTGGGTCAGGTCTTGGTTCGGCGCCGATTCAGTAAGGCTTAGCAGCCAATCGCCGAAGAGCGCAGGACATCTTCGATGGCCGCAATCAAGGAACCGATGTTCTTCGTCGCGACGCGGTGCACACCGGCGGCTTCGCCACTTCTTAGGGGAGTTGAACCTATGGAGATGTTGGAAAGAATGGAGCACATCTGGTGAAAGTCTAATGAAAGGGGAACCTGTTGGAGAAGCATATGCCTTGTAAGCACACACGCCCGATTGCAATCAGTCAGTATATGCGTTTGATCTCCCAAAGCACTTTGGACCCGTCCAGAGGATTTGTGGAATTGATAACGAAGCTGGTTCCCGCTACTACCGTTCCAACGGACAAGGTTCCACACGAGACGCAGTTTTGCAGGCTCAGGTAAATAGCGTCTCCAGGGTCGCCGGGTCCCGCCAACGCCGCTATCGCGCTGGTGCTCACCTTAACCGTGCCACCTGAAAGGATCACCACGCCCATAGTGCCATTTGCTCCATGTGTCCCTCCCCATTTCTTTCCCAGAACGGTATAGGCCGTTTGATCGTTCTGGTCGATTTGCATCCCCTGCGTGTTATTTGTACCGAACTTCAAAGGTTTAGCGTCGTAGGTAAGTATGGCGAACTGAGAAGCACCGTTGGTTGAACAGTCTCCGATGTTCCCCGTCAAACCAAAAACTGTACGCACGATCTGAGTCGAGCCGCCAAGAAAACAATGAATGTCATTACCTACGTTGTTATTCGCGCCTACTCCACCGACAGCAGAACTTCCTGTCCAACTGAAATCAAAAGGCCCGTAACCCTCCTTGGAATTATTGACGAGCCCATTCCAGTTCCAGTGCTGTGGGTCTGCCACCACGCCATTCCGAGTTGGTCCAGCCTTGCCATCGTAACCCTCCGTTGTATTCATGCCCGAATAACATAGGCCTTCATCCAACGCAGCAGAGTCCAATTTTGCCGATGAGCCTGTCCACAACGATACTCCGCAGGCGTTCCCCGACGTCTTGAGGTTCGGCGCAAAAATATATGAAAAATTGTCCGCCAACACCCCGGATTTTGAATAAAAAGTGTTTGCACCGGTCGAGATGCATCGATTGCAGGAAATCGTAGACCCGGCGTACGCCCAGATGTTTCCGTCTCCGCCCCCTGTCACGGTGATACCGTCGGCCCAAATCGTTGAATTGAAGAATGCAGCCACTCCAGCGTATGCGTCATTCACAGCGACATGGGGGCCAACTGTTACGCTAGATCCCTCGAAGGCGCTGATGGCGATGGCTCCATAGGCATTTGGCGATGTCATGCCCGGCCCATTAATCGTGAACCCGTCAATGAGGCCGATCCGGTGACCGGAATTGACAGCCCAAAAAGCCCAGTCATTTTGTATATATCCCCTAAACGCGATTGGCGGGCCCGAAAAATTCAGCACTACCTTATCCCGGGCCGCAATGTCGCCTATGATCGTGATCTGGCTGCCTTGCGGATGATTAATAACAAATCGCTTCGCACCGAAATTGTAGATTCCTTCCGCGAACTTTAAAGTGACCATCCGCCCACTTTCAATCGTGGCATTTTGTATGAAGGACCACGCGGCCTCAAACGTAGGAAACCGGGAAGGAATATTGAGTGTCGTGTCAACATTCACGAACGCCATTTGCCAGCGCTCACCAAGGTCGCTTACGGGGTCAACACCCTTAACAACACCGAGACTGCGATAGACATTCCTATCTGAACCGGTGATGTACGTCTCAGCGAGGTACGTGCTGTATTGATTGTAGAGTGGGTAAGCCTGAGTCAGTTTTTGCGGTGCGACAGCGTCGCTTTGCGCTGTTCCGTAGGCACCGTGAGCATACGTGCACGCCACCAAAAATAATATGCAAAGCAACCGAGTCACTATGGCACCTCGACGGAACAATGCAGTTTTCGCACGACAGTGCGGCCGCGCTAGTACTGCGATATCATTCTTGTTTCAGCTTGAACTAAGCGTTTCGCCCCTGACACGTGAAATGGGGATGGCAGCCTGCCTAAATTTATTCCGGTGCTGCCTCACGAAGGTTATTACTGATATCTCCAGGAATGCCCATGGTGCCGGACCGAGGGTCTTGTTCAGGATTATTTCGTATAAGCCTGGCGCGCCGATTCGACTGTGACCGTTCCTGTTCATTGAGCTCAATCAAAGCGGTCAACATTTTCTTGGCTAGCTCTGGCTTGCCTTGGCGTCGATAAGCGATTGCAAGTTGGGAGTATGGAGCTTTGTCCGTAGGATCCAGTTCGCGGGCCCTTTCCAGGTGCGCAACACCCTCCTCGATGCGATTTTGCGTGAGGAAAGTCTTAGCTAGTTCTACCTGCGCAGGGGCAAACCGGGCGTCCAAACTTATCGACTTTTCCAGAGCAGCTTGGGCTTCAGTGAAGGTGGGATTCCCAGGATTGGCACCGGACCGAACCAAAGCCTCACCCAGTAAGTATTGCAGCATGGCATCGTTTGACTTTTCGCTAACGCGTCGCCTTAATAACCGAATAGCCTGCTGAAGATTGCCGCTCTGGATGTAACTGACACTCAGTCCGATGTAGCTTAGGTTCTTTTCTGGCGCAACCCGGCTGGCCAACTGAAAGTCGTCTTCGGCGAGATCAAACTGATTTTGAATCTCGTGGAGCAAGCCCCGTTCAAAGATGAGACGATCCGATTGGGGATGGAAATGTAGGCCCACGCCAATCACCTCATTCCCCAAGTCGAACGCATCGTGATTGATGCACAAGGCTGCCAAGTCAAGGTAGTTGTTCTCGTCTTCAGGTGCGAGCAGGGTAGCTTCTCGAAGGGCCTCAATGGCTTCTTTCGTCTGTTTGTTATCCTCGTAGGCCTCCCCTAATAAATTCTTAACTTCGGATGTGTTGTGGCCATGCGCGGAGAGTAGCCGCAGGACCTCAATTGTTTCGGAAAATTGTTTAGATTCAAGGTAACAAGCGGCGAGGTTGAAGTTTATAGCGTACGAATTGGGGTATGAGTCCGACAAGGCTTTCCAATACGGAATAGCTTCTTTGAAGAAACCGCGGCTGCCCAATGCTAGGCCGAGTTCCCAGTTAGAGCTAGGGCTTAGTCTATCCGCACCGACTCGGTCGAGGAGCACAAGTGCCTGCGGGGACTCTCCAATTTTAAGGCGGCTAACGAGCAGGTGCGCTTCGACGTTTCGATCCGCAGTGAGAAGATTCCCGGCTCGAGAGAGATTGTTCACCGCTTCACGGTAGTTATGCAGGCCGTATGAAACCTCTCCCAAATAAGCGTGGACTACAAGATCTTCAGGCGCCAGCCCAGAAGCTTCCTTGAGATGCCGGTAAGCGGCTGAGACATACCCTTGGGTAAATTCGTTGATGGCGAGGTTTTTAAGGGCCGGGAGAAACTTCGGGTTGATTTGCAGCGCCAGTGTGAACTGTCGATTCGCTTTCGCCAGATCGCCTTTACCAGTGAAGGCGATGCCAAGAAGATTTAGCGCTTTCAAATTGTGCGGATCTGCACCAAGTAACGTTTCAAGGAGCGCAACGCCCTCGTCCCAGTTTTTCGCGCGGACACAGGCTTCAGCCTGCGCATAGCTCGGGGAAGTTGCTATCGCCTGACCGAAGGCGTTGCTGCCGACGCTGAGGCAAAGGTTCAGGACCGCCAACCAGCGAAGTATTTTGACGTAGCTAAAGCTGAAGAGCATTGCCATTCTTGGGCCTAGACTTAGTCACCTCTAGTACTCTGAGAGCTGCGTTTCCCTTACGACCCTTGGGTCGGTGAAGACATCGAGTTCGTCGCTGCTGCGGGTTGAGAATTCAGAGACTACCGCTCCACGGGGACCTGCTTGAAACCAGTGCGGCGTTCCTGGCAGGATGGTGTACTGTTCGCCAGGCGTGAGGCGTATTTCGTGTTGCGCGGTGAAGTATTCTTCATATCCAGGCGGAATACATCCGTTGATCTTTGTTGGCTCGCCGGGAACGTAAAGGAAAACCTCGCCGCCTCGACACCTGAATGTTTCTTCTTTCCCTAGCTTTTCTGAGATCGTAGGATGGTAGTGTTCAGGGCAGGTTTGCCAGGGGAAAATGATGAGTTCCTTAGCGCACACCCGCTCCGTATTGATATAAGTTAAAAGCTGTAGACCGATATACTTCAGGTCGCCCAGGCCAAAATCAGCTATTTCAATTCGCTCGACTTCTGCCGGCGTTATCGCAATTGAAAGTTGGGCAAGCATTTCTGTCACGGCTCGCTTGGCGGACGCCGCCTGTTGTCGTGTTATCATCCTACCCTCTTTCGCCGCAGGACTACTGTATCCAACATTAGAAGATCACTCTACATGCCGCGCCGCCGACTCCCTGATTCGCAGGTCAGCGTGCAGGATGATATTAGGATGCTGGGTCGGGCCTACTCCGTTTGCAGGGGTGACAATCTGGTCGAGAAGCATTTCGGTTGCAAGCTTGCCGATTTCATACGTTGGCTGAGCAATACACGTCAGACGAGGGGTAAAGCTAGTAGCCCAGTCCACATCGTCAAAACCAACAACGCTCACACGAGCTGGGCAATTAATGCCGAGATCGGCCAAGGCGCGAAGTAGCCCCAGCGTCATTGCATTGTTGCAGGCAAAAATCGCGGTTGGGGGATTCGGTAATTGCATCAGCGCAAGGCCCCATTTGTAACCACTCTCAACATGGAAGTCGCCGATCCGAACATATTCTTCAGTAATGAGAAAGCCAGCGCCTTGCATCGCTCTGCTGTACCCGGATAAGCGTTCCAAACCAACGGAACGATCCTGCCGGCCGGCGATGATGGCGATCTTGCGGTGTCCCAACTCTATTAGATAGCGAGTTGCCTTATATGCTCCCTCCGCGTTGTCGACGACGACAGCGCCTTGCTTAAGCCCGGCTGGCACGGCGTCCACGAATACAAGGGGAAATCGCCTTTGTGTGAGTCTGTCTTGAGCCGCATCGGAGACGGAACTGGCTAAAAGCACCCCGTCAACTCTTCGAGAGAAAAGGGTACTCAAGTGACGACGCTCGCGGTCTGAGTCCTCATTCGAATCGCAAACGATAACCGAAAATCCTTTTTTTTCGCTGCACTCTTCCACGCTGCGCATGATTTCGGCGAAGAACTGGTTCGAGATGTCAGGAACAATCATCCCTATAACGTTGGTGCGTCCTACGCGCAAGCTTCTAGCTATTTGATCGGGATGATAATCCAGTGCCCTCATCGCTTCCTCGACCCGACGCGTCGAGGTAGCACTTACATTAGTCTTCCCGTTGATCACGGCGGAGACCGTCGCCACTGAAAGCCCTGCCAGCCTGGCAACATCTCGCATCGAAATCATCTGTGCGTCACTCGAAGAACCTCGAACGGAACGACCCCTGCGGTTGAACCGATTCAAAACGTGAGGCGCCAAACCGAATCCGGTCGGCCGGGCCAAGCCAACGCCCAGTTCCATGAACCCCGCGATCCGCCTCGCTCAAGGGAGGTCCTACGCTTGAGTACGCCAAAACGGGCTCATAATCACGATACGCGACGGTACCGCACGGAACAGCATATCGATCTCGGGCCGACCTGGTCAAGTTCTGCTACAAATATTTTTCCGGGAAGGCGGAACTTGAAACGATTAGATTTGTATTGACAAATATTCTGCTGTTTCTGGATACTCTGTCCAACCGGTGTGCATCGTCAAAGGGGGCGGGAATGAAATCCATACGTCATAAGGTTCTAGCGTGGGCAATTTGCGTGGCTGCATTCATGATTATGACGGTACCCGTACACGCGCAATTCAGCAGCGCAGTCCAGGGGATCGTGAATGACCCCACGGGGGCCGTCGTTACGGATGCGACCGTCAAGTTGAGCAACGTCGACACCGGAGTGGTCCAAACTACCCGAACCAACGGCACAGGGTCGTACTATTTTCCCAATCTGCCGCCTGGGAAATATGAAGTAGAGGTGAGCGCCACAGGCTTTCAAACTATTATTCAGAAGAATGTAGTCCTGGTCGCAGGTGGGGTACAAGGCGCACCTGTAACGTTACAAATTGCCAAAGGAAGCGAGAGTGTGGTGGTTACTTCCAACCCGCTGCTTATTCAAACCGAATCTCCCACCATAGGCAGCGTCATCGACCAAGACCAGGTGCAGGAACTTCCGTTGCAAGGGCGCAACTTCATCAATTTGGTCGCCCAAACTCCTGGGGTAGTAGGGCAGGGGGCAATGGGGAGTCCGAACCTGGACATATTTGCCAACGATCAGCTTCCCGCGATTCTCGCCAATGGCCTGCCCGCGTCCGCGAACACCAACTACCTGGATGGAACCTTTCTTAGTGATTCAGCTTCTTTAGGCTTCGTAAAGGTTGTTCCCAATCCCGACTCCATTCAGGAAGTAGTGGTATCGACTACCGACTTCTCGGCACAGTTTGGTCTGGGAGGGGGCGCAATTGCGCAACTGGTGAGTAGGTCCGGTACCAATAAGTTTCACGGCTCGCTCTTCGAATATCATGAGGACAACGCGCTAACTGCCCGCACTGAATTCCAAAATGTGCCGAACCCGGCGACCGGCCGTGTTTTGCCGGTTTTTCGCAGAAACGAGTTTGGCGGCTCTCTCGGCGGTCCGATCCGCAAAGATAAGACGTTCTTTTTTATATCGTACGATCAAGTCCGAGCGACGAACGCTCAGGCATACTTAACCACCGTGGAGACCCCCGAGTTCGTAAGTTTCCTGCAAGCCAACGATCCCAATAATATCTCCACCGCGCTCCTGTCGAAATACCATCCCACCGTAGGCCCTTTGTCCAGCCTTCAAACCGTGAGCTCGCTCTCGCCGGGCTGCGCGGGGACGGGTCCGCTGGGTTTGCCATGCGATTTGCCCATACTGGGTACCGGCGTGCACTCGTACATCTCCCCCGAAAAGGGGCTGCAATTCAATGCACGACTTGACCAAGATTTTTCTTCCGGTGACAAGATCTACGCAAATATATACGAGACACGAACAGAGGGAATTAACGACGCGGTGCGTGAAGATTTCACTCAATCGAACACCAACAACGCTGAGTACGGCGCGGTCAATTGGGTACACATATTTTCACCCACCCTCCTACTCATGTCCGGGCTTGGCGGAACTCACCAAAGCTACTCCACAAGCTGTCCGAACTGCGAGGTCCCGGGCATCAGCGTGTCCGGTGTGGCCGGATTCAGCAGCGGATTTATCGCTCAAGATGGCTTCGCCAACGCGGACACCCATTGGCGCGAAGTGCTGTCTTTCACTCATGGCCGGCATTCCTTAAAGGCCGGATTTGAGATGTTCCATGATCAAAATTTTGCGAAGTTTACCAAGGCTGCCTCAATTCCCACGTATACGTTTCTCGACGTCTTCGATTTCGCCTCGGACACTCCACAGTTTCAAGGGATCACCTTCGACCCAACTACCGGCGGCACCGCCAACGAAGCAAGGTACTGGCTCCGAAGCGACTACGCCTCGTATGTTCAGGACAACTTTAAGGTCAGATCCAACTTATCGTTGAATTTGGGATTGCGCTGGGAATTTCCGTCCAATCCCAGCGAAGCTCACGGCAATCGAAGCAATCTAGTGCTCGGGTCAGGCTCGACGTTGGAGGAACAGATTACGAACGCCTTCGTGATGAAAGATAGGAATGCATTCAAAACCGAGCCACGCGACTACTTTGCCCCGCGTCTAGGAATAGCCTGGGAGCCTGTGAAAAACCTTTCCGTTCGGGCTGGAGCAGGAATTTTCTACGATCGGGGAGGCGACACTCTTTGGAGCGATACCGCTTTTGCCAATCCCCCGATCGCGGCGTCGTTAACTGCAAATGTATTTGTTCCCTCGGGCCCTCAGCCCGTATACGGGCTCTGTCAATCTAGCACTTTCCCGTTTAACTGTCCGACGCCACCGTTGCCGGTTGGCCTCAATGCGCGTGGCGGTTCGATTGCCGGATTGGCGGATGTAGGCGGTACTGGTCCCACATTGCGCCAGGCCTACACCGAAAACTGGTTTTTGGGTTTGCAGCGCAGCTTCGGGGCGCATTGGGTTGTGGAAGTTGACTACATGGGCGCGAATGGAATCAACCTGTACTCCATCACTAACCGGAATCGTTTTGTCGGCGATCGGACGATTAATAATGGAGACATTACCAGGTTGAATCCATATTTTGGTGCTATCAATTTAGCGGACGGCAGCAATCGCTCGTCCTACAATGGCGGCGACCTGGCTGTGAGGCGTACTTTCTCGCGAGGCGTGAGTTTTCAAGCAGCCTATACGTTTGGGAAAGCGATCGACCTAGTGGGAGGGGCGCCCGGTTGCAACAGATGCTCAGAGAACGACGGAGTGGTCGACGCTTACGACATTCGGGCTCAACGAGGACTCTCGGAGGGCGATGTCAGCAGGCAGCTGACCTTCAATGCGCTTTGGCAGGTTCCCTACTCAAAGGATTGGGGATCCATTGCCAGAGGTGTCTTAGGCGGCTGGGAGGTGAGCACGGTGGCTGCGCTGCACGCTGGCACGCCTCAGTCCGTATACAGTTCGACAGCCGACTACAATGGCGACGGCAATTTCTACGACTTTCCGAATATTCCGTCCTTCGGAAACTCCAAGACAGGGCTCAGCAGATCCGACTATTTAACAGGTGTCTTTACAGCGTCTGATTTTCCATCGCCTTGCCCCGCTACCGGACCTTCCTACTGCGGCGTGGAAGGAAACCTCGGCCGCGACACATTCCGAGGGCCAGGGTTCGCGCAAGTGGACATGGCGTTTGCGAAGAACAACCATATTCCTTGGTTTCTCGCCGAGGGAGCGCAACTGCAGTTCCGAGCGGAGCTGTTCAATGCCTTCAACAGGGTCAATTTGACAGGTTGGGACACAAACCTCTCCGACGGACTGTTTGGTAAAGCGACGGGTACATATCAGGCAAGAACTATCCAATTAAGTCTGCGAGTGAATTTCTGAGAGCGGCTGGCAACGAAATCACTCGGCGCTGGCGCTCAGCAACGAGTCAACTCCTCCAGACACGCACATTCCATGCGTAGTACGGTACAAGCCCCTTCAACGATGCTGGAGCGACGCCTAACCCGCCGGGAGTTTATGGAAGGGGCGGTCGCTGTTCCGCTTATCCGCAGCAATGAGCTTAGGGCTAGGCGATCGGGTTCCGATTCTCCCGATGCGGCTACCAAGGCCGCGGGCCAATTGAATTACCATCCGAGAGGTCTGTATGTCTGGGACAGCTGGTATTTTACCCGTGGCGATGAAGTCCACGTCATTCACCTCCAGAAGCTGCGCCCGGGTAGCGATCGGTCAGAACTTGATGGCGTTTCCCTCGGCCATGCGGTAAGTACCGATATGCTGACTTGGAAGGAGTTGCCTGCGGCTCTGCGTCCCGGACCGGAGGGCAGTATCGATGATTTGGACTTATTCACGGGTTGTACGCATTTTCACGCAGGTACCTTTTACCTCTTCTACACTGCGCGTAAGAAGTCAGAACGCGGACAAGTGCAACGGCTCTGTGTTGCGACGTCCGAGGACGCACTGCACTGGGAAAAGCGACCAAGGCCCGTTATTGAGCCGGACAAACGTTGGTATGAGCAGGGCGATTGCCGGGATCTGATGGTCGTTCAACACCCCGACACCAAAGAGTTTCACGGCTTTTTCACCGCGCGGATTCAATCGCCTGAATTGGTGCAAACAGCAGTCATTGGACACGCGACATCGCCGGACTTACTGCATTGGGAACAGGGTCCTCCAGTATTTGTGCCGGATGCTTTTGGAATTCTTGAGGAGCCCGACGTTTTCAATATCGACGGACGTTGGTGGCTAATTTGCGCTACCGGTAATTTCGATGGTGTGCGTGGTAACTACCGCGACTCCAACCTAACTTATGGAACGGTGTATGCCTCCTCCGACACCCTGGAGGGTCCCTACCAAGAGGGCGACGAGAACCTATTCCTCGGCTCGACGGAGTTCAACGGATTCAGTTGTCGCACGTTCGAATGGAAAAATCGGCGATATGTGATGTACAGCCAGGCCGAGAGACAAAACGGTCAAGACCGTGCTCCCTCCACTCTAGGTTGCCTTTCTACACCAAAGGAAGTGAGGGTGTTATCGCGAAGGCGTCTTTGCCCTATGTACTCTCCTTTGATCGAGAATCGCGTTCAGCGAACTCTAATTGATGGCAAAGGGCTACCACAGTTACAGGAAACGCCATACGAGATGTCGGTGAGACGCTTTGGCACTGCCGGCGAATGGCGGACGGGGGAGGGCAGTATTACAGCCCGCTCTCTAAGATCGTGGTCGGTGCGAAGATGTGGAGATGACTCGGAAAGTTTTATATGGAGCGCTACCCTCCGGTTGGACGAGGGACGCGCTATCGGACTGTTGTTCAGAGAGAACCTCGCTGTGTATCTGGACTTCATAGAACAGTGCGTAACCTTCACAACCCTACCAATTTTGGACCAAATCGAAAGGCGGAAAATCACACTGAAATGTGGCAAAGATTACCACCTTCGTGTAGTTGCCAAATCTGAGTTTCTGGAAGCATACGTCGATGATGTACTTCTCCTGAATTTCGTTCGATACCAACCTCAGCGAGGCAAATTCGGACTGTACGTGGAAGCTGGGCTCGGTACATTCACGAACTTGAGAGCCGTCAGTATCCGTTCGTAGATATGGAATTCGAAATTATGAGAGGCAAGCCTCTTTGGCGGTTTTGTTGTAGTCAGTCTGACCCGCAGAGTCGGCCAGGCATGCCGGTGAATCAAGGGAGAAACATCAGTTATGAAAAGACGACAGTTTCTAGAGTCTTTGGCAACGTCCACACTAGCGATCGGAACACCGCGACTTTTTGAACCATCTCTCACTGGGCTGCGCGAATCGAGCCTAGTGCAAACCGCCAACCGCACGGTGCAGCCGTCGGGCAATGGCGTCGGATCACGGGAATTCTTCTATCGGCCAAGAGGGGCATGGGCGGCTGACTTCATTCCCTTCTACAAAGACGGGCGTTATCACCTGTTCTTTCTTCTCGATTGGCGCGATAAGGAAGGCCACGGTGAAGGTACGCCGTGGTACCAAGTGAGTACAACAGATTTTGTTCACTTCGAAGAACACGGCGAGATGCTGCCTAGGGGTTTGCAAGACGAGCAAGATCTCTTCGTCTTCACGGGCTCGGTTACTTCTGGCGCCGATGGAAGTTATCACATCTTTTATACAGGACATAACCCACATCTCCGTGCACGCGGCAAACCCGAACAAGGAGTCATGCACGCAGTTAGCAAAGACCTGGTTAAATGGCAAAAAGTTCCAGAGGACACTTTTTATGCTCCCAATGATCGTTTCGAGCCTCACGACTGGCGCGATCCGTTTGTCTTCTACAACAAGGAGGCCGGGGAATACTGGATGTTACTAGCTGCGAGACTGAAAAACGGCCCCAGCCGCAGGCGTGGATGTACCGCCCTTTGCGCCTCCAAGGACCTTAAGACGTGGGAAGTACGAAAGCCATTCTGGACGCCCGGGCTATATTTCACGCATGAGTGCCCGGATCTTTTTCGCATGGGTGATTGGTGGTATCTCGTATTTTCGGAATTTTCGGACTTAGTGCGCACGCGCTACCGAATGAGCCGATCGATTAATGGACCCTGGCTGACTCCAAAAAGCGACTACTTCGACGGACGGGCATTCTACGCCGCTAAAACAGCCTCCGACGGACAGCGCCGTTTTATTTTTGGCTGGGATCCGACCCGCGCGGAAAAGAAAGACTACTACCGTTGGGACTGGGGCGGGAATCTGGTGGTCCATGAGTTATTTCAGGAACCTGACGGAACTTTGACTGTTAACGTGCCGTCTACGATCAATGCTGCATGGACTAAGCCTTCTGAATCGCCGTTATCGTTGCACATAGGTGATGTGAAAGGCAGCGGCAATCAAGTTGAAATCGCCGCTCTAGGCTCGTTTGGATGCGCGGCTGCAGCGGTGATGCCAGAGCGCTGCAAGATTGAAACCCAAATTGAGTTCGACGCGGGTACTCATGGTTGCGGCATCATGCTGCGGACGAGTGACGACCTCGAGTCTTCTTACTATGTACGTCTGGAGCCTCAGAATGGGCGCCTGGTCTTTGATTCCTGGCCACGAGGGTCAGGGCCGGAGCACCCCATTACGAGTACTGATGGCGGATACATGGCGGGTCTGGACCGCTGGATCAAGTTAGAACACAGCACTACCATCGACGTGAAGATTTTTGTGGATGGGACAATTGCGGTGATCTACGTAGGCGGAAAACTGTCCTTATGCACCCGCATGTATGATTTGCGAAACGGCGGCTGGGGGTTGTTCGTAAATCAGGGCAACGCAAAGTTTCGAAATACGAAAGTTACGGAGCTCTGATTTGTCGATGAATATCAATCGTGAGGGAGTGACTTCCGCGGCCCGTGTAACTAACTCAGAAGCAGTCCCTCGTTCTCCCCAACTAAATAGTTACCTAATCAAGAGCACCGTCGTTGCCGCCCTGGGTGGCTTGTTGTTCGGGTTTGACACGGCTGTCATCGCTGGCACGACCTCCGACCTTACCCGGACCTACCACCTTTCGCCGGGCTCCTTGGGATTGACTGTCGCGATAGCCCTGTGGGGCACGGTAGTGGGCGCAAGTACCGCCGGTATTCCCGGCGACAAGTATGGCAGGCGCGACAGCCTACGCATTCTGGCGATTTTATACTTGATCTCAGCGTTAGGCTGCGCCTTCGCTTGGAGTTGGTTGGCACTGGTGGTGTTTCGGTTCATAGGAGGTCTGGCGATCGGAGGTTCTTCGGTTCTTGGGCCAATGTATATAGCTGAGATCGCGCCGGCAAGATGGCGAGGAAGATTGGTGGCTTTTTTTCAATTCAATGTGGTTTTCGGAATAATGCTGGCCTACTTCTCCAATTACATCGTGGGATTATTCCACATGGGAGACGCCGAATGGCGCTGGAAGCTAGGCGTGGCAGCCGTCCCGGCAGTATTTTTCTTCCTGATGCTGTTTAGAATCCCTCGTAGTCCGCGCTGGTTAGTGAAGAAGAGAAGAATCGAGGAAGCCAGAGAAGTCCTGCGGCTTACCGGCGAAAAAGACTTCGAACAGGAACTTCAGGATATTATCGCCTCAATCGACCTCGAGCACGCCTCGCACAACGCATTGTTCTCGCGCAGAAATAAGCTCCCGATCTTTCTAGCGGTTTCCATAGGGATGTTCAATCAACTAGCGGGTATCAATGCCATTCTCTATTATTTGAATGACATCTTTGCCCGTGCGGGGTTCAGCAAAGTGTCCTCCGACCTGCAAAGCGTAGCGGTCGGCGCGACCCTATTGATTTTCACGATGCTCGCCATGTTGGTGATTGACAATATGGGACGCAAAAAGCTGCTACTCATCGGTTCGGTAGGAACGTGTGCGTGCCTCGCTGGTGTTTCGGCGATTTTCTTTAGCCAGCGGCACCAAAATCTTCTGGTTTGGCTGTTGATCGGCTACATTGCGTTCTTCGCTTTCTCCCAGGGCGCCGTCATCTGGGTTTACATCAGTGAAGTCTTTCCCAATCAGGTTCGCGCGAAGGGCCAGAGTCTGGGAAGTTTCTCGCACTGGTTTATGAATGCGATCGTCTCTGGATTGTTCCCGTTAATGGCCGCTTCCTCGGGTGGGTATCCGTTCGTCTTTTTCTCGGCTATGACTGCTGCGCAGTTCTTTGTGGTGTTGTTCCTATATCCAGAAACTAAGGGTATTACGCTCGAAGACATGCAACGAAAGTTGGGAATTGCCTGAAGCACGGCCCGGGAACTTGTATGGCGCTCGTTGCTTCGTTCGGATTGAAGGTCTGGCCGAAGACAGCGTACCCGTTGCACTGTCGCATTCTGCTCGTAGGAGAGCGCCATTAACGTTCTCGGCATCGATGTCGGTACTCAAGGGACGCGTGCCCTTGTCCTTAACGAGAGCGGCAAGGTAGTTGCGTCTGCCACTGAAGACCATCAGCCTTTCGCTTCTCCTCAGATCGGATGGGCTGAACAATACCCAGAGGACTGGTGGCGGGCGTGCGGCGTCGCTATATCCCGAGTACTGGCGAAAGCCAACCTCTCAGGAGAGCAAATTGACTGTGTCGGATTCTCTGGTCAGATGCACGGTGCGGTTCTCTTGGACGCTCAGGATCGCATTGTCAGACCTGCGCTCATCTGGTGTGACCAACGCAGCGATAAGCAAAGCGGCGATCTGATCCGAGATATTGGTGCCGAACGAATCATTCAGCTCACTAGCAACGCCAGCCTTCCGAATTTCACCCTGACCAAACTTCTGTGGGTGCGAGAGAACGAACCGCAGTTATGGCGGCAAGTTTATTCAGTCATGCTGCCTAAAGACTACGTGCGTTTCCGTCTAACCGGCGAACGCGCGACTGATGTAACCGACGCTTCAGGTACACTTCTGCTTGATGTGGCAAACCGAAGATGGTCATCCCCGATTCTGGACGAAGCCGAAATAGCCGAACGGCTGTTGCCGAAGCTTTACGAGTCACAGGAAATATGTGGACAAATTTCAGCAGAGGGTTCGGTTGCCACGGGATTGCGAGCCGGAACCCCGGTTGTCGCAGGAGCTGGGGATCAAGCTGCTGGCGCAATTGGAATGGGTATTGTCGGTCCTGGCGCAGTCAGCGCCACCATCGGAAGTTCAGGAGTAGTCTTTGCAGCCACCGATTCTCCTGTACTAGATCCGAAGGGCCGGCTGCATACCTTCTGCCATGCCCTCCCTGGACGGTGGCATGTCATGGGGGTGACCCAGGCTGCGGGACTTTCGCTTCGCTGGTTTCGCGACCGTTTTGGTGCACTTAATGAAATCGGGGATCCGTATGATCGCCTTTGTGAAGAAGCTGCGACCGCGCCTCGTGGCGCAGAAGGACTGTTCTGGGCGCCATACCTGATGGGCGAGCGCGCCCCGCATTTAGATCCACACGCGCGGGGTGCTCTCGTAGGGTTGACTGCGTCGCACACGAGAGCTCATATCATTCGAGCCATCCTAGAGGGCGTGGCTTTTAGCCTTCGCGATATTTTCGGAATCTTGGACGAGATGAAAGTACCAGTGCATGATATTCGTCTCGGAGGCGGGGGTGCGCGTTCTGCCCTTTGGCGGCAAATTCAAAGCGATGTCTATGGCCGAGAAGTTGAGACCGTGGAAGCGGAAGAGGGAGCCGCTTATGGTGCCGCAATTCTCGCCGCCGTAGGCGCAAGGATGTGGCCGACAGTCGACGATGCTTGCGAGTCGATCGTACGCGTCGCTGAACGCGTTCGTCCTGACGACAGGGGCAGCGTAATCATGAGTTCAAGTTACGCGCTTTATCGTCGGATCTATCCTGCGTTACGCTCCGTATTCGACCCGTAGTTTTGAACATTTGTGCTTGCGGCAAACTTTATGAATATCAACAAAGACCCCATAAGGTTTGGCTTACCAACGGGTGAAAATGTCAGGCCGTTTAGTATCTGTGAGGTCTCCCAGTGAATCCTTCGATGAGCGAAGTGACACGGCCGCGAGCTGGAATGGACGCGGAGCGACTTCCGCAGGATTATAAGTTGTGTCTAATCCGGATTGCGCAGAAGCGCCTACTGGGAGCAGGCGGAGCGCCGGCTGGCCTTCATCCACCGACCTTGCCCTTTATCAGGGCGCGATTAGGTTTTACAACCACTTACAAAACCGCGGGGAATGCCCAAATACGCGGAAGTCGTCCAAGAAATTGCAGTTTGTGGGTCGGATTGTGGGTTGGAAAAAGTCCACGAATCCTGTGGCAATCAGCAATTTCATTTCCTGGAACCTTCGTAAAGATCGTTCTTAGGCGGCGATTTGGAAAACCGCCTAGCTTTTAGATCACTCCCAAGCATTCCGTCGAATGTCGAAGACGCGCAGACTAACTGTAAGTGCAATCACACGTTGTCTCGTGCTCGGTTACGGAACGTTGATCTTCACACGTATGATAAACCCGTCTTTCCCGACCGTGAGATATTCAACCGGTCTCTTCTTGTTCAACGCGGCAAGCAGTATCCCGAATGCACGCGAGTTGTTCGTCTTGACGTCGGAGCGCCCTTTGATCGTGGCAAAGCAGGTGTCGTCGATTGTACTGCAGCGTATTTCTTGTACACAGCCTTGCTCGCTACACGAAGTTTGTGTCCGAAGAACGATCGTTAGCAATCGTCCGGGCTCGCCGGAACTATACGTTCCTTGCACTTCCGTTTCACTAACCAGTGCGGCCTCCAAAATTCGTTGAAAACGGTCGCTTGTCGTCCTTGTAGTTAGATTTAAACTGTCTTCCGTGGCTCGTATCAACACTTGTGTATAGCCTTGTTCAGCGAGGTAATCAAGGTCGTAGATCCATCCAGCAAAGTGTTTTTCTGAGAGTGAGTCAGTTCGAGACAGTGGCGATGCGCTAGATGAAGGCGCCGCCTCGTTGCAAACGGTATGAGTATCGGGAACTTTTTCGACCCACTCATTCGGCCCCCAAGTGCAGACTTCATACCGGTTGTTGGCGTAGCGACGGGCACCATCCGAATACAAACTCGTATCACACGAGTCGTTTGCAATGGCGCCGCGCGAACTCTTTTTGGACCGCCGAGACGGCTTGAGCCGGGTGAGCGAGTTATCCAGCGCGGCCTGACACTCGGTGCAGTATCTGTCGATCCAAGTGCCGTTATCGGAGCCGGCCTGACACCGCTGGCAAACTCCGTCGTGCACCGCATAAGAGTTGTCCTGGGCGTCGGGTTGGTTCGCGTACTTGCATGTAACGTTGCTTGGTTGTTTCGGGGCCGAAAAGCACAGGAAAATCGCGCAAAGGAAACCGATGAAGTTGATTGATTGCATTACGAACTCCTTAATCGAATTCCTCCAGGTGTCCGCCGTGAAAACCACGGCTGCCTGGAGTGTCGTTCCGTCGACACCAAACACTGTGTCGTTTCCGGGGTCACAAGTCGAACGCGTCCGCGTAGACGATTCGTTGCACGTCGCACGGGTCCGAATCAACATTCCTGTCAGGAGCGTCGCCAGGATTTGTTTCCAGTTCTTCGATCAGCAAGCGATATTGACCACGTCTTCGATTGGCCGGCGTCGTCTCCGGCGCCGAGGTCCTCGACATCACCACCGAGGCGGGCCGGGTCACCGGGATCGTCACCTCCAAGGGCGAGATCGCCACGGACAACGTCGTCATCTGCTGCGGCGTCTGGTCGCCGAAGGTCGCCGCGCTGGCCGGGGCGCGGCTCGCGCTGACCCCGATCGTGCACCAGATGATCAGCGTCGGCCCGATCGGCCTGTTCGCCGGGACGACCGGCGAGATCTCCTACCCGATCGTCCGTGACGTGGACGAGGGCATGTACGAGCGGCAGCACGGCGGCGACATGGAGGTCGGCTCCTACATGCACCGGCCGATCATCGTGCCGCCGGAGACCATCCCGTCCAACGAGGAGGCCGTGCTCTCGCCGACCGAGATGCCGTTCACCGCCGACGACTTCGACCCGCAGCTCGCCGCCTCGCTTGAGCTCATGCCCGAGCTGCTCGGCGACGAGAAGGCGGGGATCAGGTACGCGATCAACGGGCTGATCTCGATGACGCCGGACGGGCACCCCCTGCTCGGCGAGACCCCCGAAGTGAAGGGCCTGTGGACGGCCGCGGCGAGCTGGATCAAGGAGGGCCCGGCTGCGGCCGGGCCGTCGCCGAGCTGATGTCGGGCAAGGTGCCGACCGTCGACGTGCACGAGGCCGACGTCGCCAGGTTCTACCCGTCGTCACGGACGACCGGGTTCGCCCGCGCCCGCGCCGCCGAGGCGTTCAACAAGATGTACGGCATCGTGCACCCCGCCGAGCAGTACGAGTCGCTGCGCCCGCTGCGCACCGGGCCGCTGTACGGGCGGGCCAAGGACCTCGGCGCGGTGTTTTACGAGACCGCCCGCTGGGAGCGGCCGCACTGGTACGCGTCCAACGAGCCGCTGCTCGAGAAGTACGCCGGGCGGCTCATGGAGCGCCCGCCAGTGGGAGTCCCGCTGGTGGTCGCCGGTGATCAACGCCGAGCACCTGGCGCATGCGCGACGGCGCCGGGCTGGTCGACCTGTCCGCGTTCACCATCCTCGACGTCACCGGGCCCGGCGCCCTCGGCCGGCCTGCAGCGCCTCGCCGTCGCCCAGCTCGACGTGCCGGTCGGCCGGACCGTCTACACGCCGTTCCTCAACGAGGCGGGCAAGTTCGTCGCCGACCTCACGATCATGCGGCTCGGCGCGAGCAGCTTCCGGGTCGTGACCGGCGCGGCGGACGGCGGCCGGGACGCCAAGTGGATCAGCGACCGGCTGCCGGACACGCGCAGCTGGCCGACGTCAGCTCGGCGTGGGCCACGATCGGGCTGTGGGGGCCCCGCTCGGGCGACATCCTCGCCGCGGTGAGCAGGGACGGGGATCAGAGTCCGCCGCTCGCCGTTCGGGATGACGGGATTCTTCGAACTTGGCGGGGCGGTCGTGCTCGGGTCGCGGATCTCCTACGTGGGGGAGTTCGGCTGGGAGCTGCACGTGCCGGCGGAGCAGGCCGGTCACCTGTGGGACCTGCTGTGGGACGCCGGGCGGCCGTACGGGCTCGTGCCGGTCGGGATCGGCGTCTACGGTACGACGGCGCGGCTTGAGAAGGGGTACCGGGCCTTCGGGGCGGAGCTCACGCCCGAGTACAACCCGGTGGAGGCCGGGATGACCAGGCCAAAGGTGAAGGCCGAGCCGTTCATCGGCAAGGAGGCGTACCTCACGGCGCGGGCGGCGGCGCCGGCCGCGGTGCGTGCACGCTGACCGTCGACTGGCACGCCTCCGCCGACGGCACCCGCGGACATGCTCGGCGGCGAGCCGGTCCTCACGCTGGACGGCGCGCGCCTGGTGGACGCGCACGCGGCGGCCGTCGGACGTGACCTCGGCCGGGTCGGGCCCGTCGGTTGGCCAGCACCTGCTGATGGCCTACCTGCCGCCCGAGCTGTCC
>CAWJUV010000004.1:0-1274177 GCA_963846145.1 uncultured Acidobacteriota bacterium
TAACTTGGTCCCCTCTCCGCATTAGTTCTGAGACTCTATCTGAAGGCTATTTCGTCTTTTTAGTCTTTTCCGCTTTGATTCTCGCCCAGCGCGCTTTCGCTGCCCTGGAAATCGCCGCTCGGCCCGCTGCTGACAGCGTGCGACGGGAGCCCCGCCATCGTGGCTGGCAGCAGCGGACTGGGTCGTCCGCGACCAGAGCCATTTTGAGCACCCGCTATCGCGGCAATCGCCGTTTCAATCCCTCTCAACTGCCGTTGCAGCTTGCTTTGTTCATCTCTCAAGGCGATCAAGATATCCATTAAATCCTCCTCGAACATTAAACACCGTGTGTCAGTCAACCTACAAGACGTGCGGCCGCTGATACTTACCCAGAACTAAACACCAACGGTTTGGATTCACCGCGTTGGGAGGTAAGGAGTAATCGTACAAGTGAGATTTCGGAATTCCGTTCACCGATCGCATCAGTAATGCGATCGACCCACAGCGGGTTCTTTCGTGGGTAGTTTGGGTTACCGCATAATTCTCAAAGATGATGTTGGCTTTTTGTGTTATCACCGCGAAAACCGAGTAACTCACAATGCACCCAATGGCGTCCAGAATAGCGGCGACGGCGGCTAGGAGAGCAACTCGGTACGAAGCTTTCGGCTTGCAACTGCGGTCATATCGGCCTCGCCGACCACGAAGGCGGCCTCGTGATCGGTTGTGCATCCTTCGTTACGGCGACAGCCCACTTAGGATGCAGAGCAAGGAAGTTTTTCACAACCCTCAATGATCGGATTCCATGTGGGGGATAACATCGGCTTGACGTAGGATCACGACATCAGATTCACGAAGCAGAAACTTGTTGAGAGACGCACCGGCACGACCCCCATCTTCCCGGATCGCCTAGTTCCTCTTTCCCTTTGGCTTTTCGATGACGAGATGCCCCTTGAGAAGCGGCACAAGCTGGAGTTGTTCGTCGATCTTTCGGCGGCTTAGATCGTCAATCGGCAATCCTGCTTTGTGTTGCGACCACGCTTGAATGAAGGAACGCGCGGTTTCGTGTGCGACGTCCTTCACTAGGCCCCGCGGAATACCGGCCTGCCCGGATGCTTTTTCCAAGAGTTCATCGTCCAAGCGGGATACGTCTTTTGTTCGGGCGAGCGGCAGGCCCAGGCCTCGGTCCGGCAGATATCGTATCGTCGAAACATAGTCGTAGCCGGGCGAAAGCTCCGGAGTTCGGCCATCGCGATAAAGGAGCGACCAGTTCTTCAAATGCATGTCGGCATTCCCGATCGCCGCATTGAAAACGATTCGTCGAATGAATTCCGTGAGACCCTTCTCGCCAAGGAGCGCCCAGATGTCTTTGGCCATGCCCGTGTATCCGTGCTCCTCGTATTTCTTTTCCGGATACTGACCGTAGATCTGATTGAAGTCCTCCGCGTGAATCCGCTCTCCGTCCGGTCCTCGGTCAAATCGCCGGATGAAGTACGCGTTCGTTTTGCCTTCCGCGAATTCATCCGGAAGATTCCCGATCGAACCGACCGGCACGAGTCCGAATTCCGGCACGTCGATTCCCACTTCCCTGGCCAGCGTCATCATCGCGAATTCATTTTCTGGCACATTGGGAAATCTTGCTGACGGCAGTTTTACGATCCACTGGCCGTCCCGTCCCTGCGCGGGGATGCGAAGTTGTTTTCCGCCTCGCCCTATCGCGGAGAATTTCAGTTGCACCCCGGCGAGAGAGAAACGCAGCACCTCTTCTTTGTTTGCCTTGCGCGTTTCTGATTTGTCTTCAGGCGGAGGCAGTGGCTGCCCTTCACTGTCTTCGGCGATCACGGCACCTGGCAGGTCCGTCCCGACAAGCCACAGCAAAGGGAATTCTCGCTCCGAACTGATCCCCGCGCGCTGCGCGAGATAATCGCGCAGTACTCCGTCACGTTCCGGCAGGAGATTGGAGAAAAAAGGAGGCAGACGCCGCTGCACTTCGCGCGGCCTCGTAATGAGTTTTCGCTCGATATCGTAGTAGCTCAGACTGAGCACCGGGCGCTGCTCGTCCTCGACATATCCTGAATCAAACACGAAGATGTTCTTGTCGGTCACGACGTTCGTGATCGTGCCAACCAACCGGTTCCCGAGTTTGATCCTCAGTGTGGGCATTTCAGATTTCCTTCTATCCTTCCGTTTCCCTCAGATTCCCGACGAGCGGTACCGGCTCCTCTTCGTCTTTGCCCTTTCTTCCTTCCATAAGGCTTTCCACGACGGGAACCAACCCGGTGGGGACGAGAACAGCAGAAAGACCCACTGCGTTGGCGATCTGTTCGAGCGTCGTCCATTGAAAGTCGGTCTCCCCGCGCTCGATTTTAGAAATATGCGATTGCGGCAAGCCGACCAGCGCGCCGAGTTCCGCCTGGGTCAGATCCCGGGCGATTCGCGCGTGCTGCAGGCTCTTTCCTATCTGCTTAAGCATGTACGGCCCCTTAACAAGCCAGTATAGCATATAGACAATTCTTTTTGGAATATGCTATTGCATATTCTTACTGAATATATACGTCATAGCATTTATTCAGCCTTAACTGACAGGTCGCTGAACTCCCTCCACGGCCCCAACTCCGGCACAACTGGCACACCGTCGCGCCACTTGCGGACTCGCGTCACGCCGGTTGCCTTCCGCACTACTTCTTGAATCGTCTGGTTCCGTTCTCTTGCAGGCGCGGTTCTTTGGTTCCCCGGCCTCCAGTGAGGGAACCAAATCCCCGCACAGGAGAACGGAAATGAAATCAGAACAAATCAAGGAAATCACAGAGAAAGCCACAGACCAACTCGTCGCTGCACTGCGAGCAAGGCCACAGCGAGGCGCTCACCGGCTATCTCAAAGCCATGGGACGATTCCATCGCTACAGCTGGCACAACGTCTTGCTCATCGCTTTGCAGAAGCCGTATGCCAGCCATATCGCGGGCTTTCGCACGTGGAACAACCTCGGCCGCTTCATCAAGAAAGGCGAGAAGGGAATCCTGATACTCGCCCCCATCGTGCGACGCAACCCGAACGTTTCGGACGATGCCGAAAAAGATTCGTCCCGTATCGCGGGGTTCCGTGCCGCGTATGTCTTTGACGTCAGCCAGACGGATGGTCAGGACCTCCCACAAATCGGAATCATGCATGGAGACCCACACCAACACACTGATGGACTTCGCAAGTTTGCCGCCGCGCAGAATATCGCGATCGAATACTCGCAACACATCGCCCCTGCCCGTGGCACTTCGTATGGCGGACGCATCGCGCTGCTTCCGGGTCAATCCCCCGCCGAGGAGTTCTCGACCCTGGTCCATGAATTGACGCATGAACTTCTGCACCGTGGTGATCGCCGCGAACAAACCTCACGCAAGATC
Organism: uncultured Acidobacteriota bacterium; assembly: GCA_963846145.1. GTDB lineage: Bacteria > Acidobacteriota > Terriglobia > Acidiferrales > UBA7541 > Acidiferrum. The sequence goes on from CAWJUV010000004.1 coordinate 3,373, forward strand.
CGCGAAACAGAAGCGGAAGCAACTGCCTTTGTCGTTTGCCATGCCATCGGGTTAGAAACCGGATCGGCCGCGGCCGACTACATCCAGATTTGGAATGGAGATAAGGAAACGCTGACGGACAGCCTTAGTCATGTCCAGAACGCCGCTTCGCAGATGCTCGCCGCGCTCATCGATTCGTGAGCGTACTTCCGGGGAATGGTTCTCTTGCCAGGGAAGCGGCGTGAATTCGTGCGCGGTGGATTGCTAGAGATCCGATTTCTCGATCCCCTTCCTGGCTGAACCCTGTGCCTGATCCGTCCGCTCCTTCCGTGCAAGGGTTTCCGCTGCGCTCCAATGAACGCCACACCCCGGCGCCCTTGACGGCGCGGACGGACAGGTGCCTTCCCTCGCCATGAAGGGATTTGTTTTTCATTGCGCGGCTTCACGCCGCGCTCTCGCGCCCCGACCTCGAAATGGCCGCGATCGACTACTAACCTCCGGGCGGCAATGGCGTGGACTACGAGACAATCACCGGGAAAGCTGTGCGCGAAATGACCACACTGGACGCGCAGCAATTCCTCGTTGTTTGCTCGCTCGTCTCGGACCTCTACTGTCCCGGCTACCATCCAGGGCAATCACTCGCGAAAGACTCGAATCTTGCAAGGACTGCCGCTCGAAACCAAGTCGACGCAGGGAAGGTTGGCTGGTGAAGTGCGAATCGAGCTTTCTGCCAACAAAGAGAAAGGAGTGAAGGGCAAGCCTTCAACCCATAAAGCCGAACCGAAGTAGTTTCAAACTCACTGTGTCTCATGGGCCGCACACTTTCTGCAGCCCAATCTTTTTGTTACGCAGATTTCGAGACGCGGTCGCGGCCAGCCGCAACTTTCTGCGTCATGGCCATCAATAGCTTTCTGTCTTCGTCGGTAGCCTTGCTGAGACATTTCACGAGTTTGTGGAAATAGATGGAATTCTTGCCTCTACTGCCCCACACGATGTCGTCCGCCGATTTGCGCTTGAGGAGATTAGGCAGCATAGGCGCTTCTTCGCCGTCGTAGAATAACTGATACAGAGGAACTTCGAGAGCCCTCGCGAGTTTCTCGAGAGTCTCGATGGCCGGAACAGTGTGGCCATTTTCGACGCGAGAAATATAGCAACGTAGAAGACCGGTTCGCTTCTCGATATCTCCTTGAGACAACTCTTTAGCTTCTCGCAACTGTCGCAGCCGATCACTAATGACCAAGTTTTTCTCCTCAACTGACGCTCTCGTAGAATCCTAATGCGCTTCCACTAAACGCATCGTAACACCGATGACGCGTCCCACAATCTCGGCATCTTTGGGATAAGAGAATCGCCGAACCTCACATTTGGACGTCGGGTGCGGTATCGAAGATAAATATCCTTCGCGCACCTCACACCAGCTGCAGACGTACTCCCCTCTCAATTCAATGAAAAAAATCGGCCGTTCGTGTTCGTTTTCCCATTTGAACGGAACGATTTTCTTCTGGCTTTGGTCAATTTGAACGATGGAACCCGGCCGGATGATTGGATACATGGTCCGATTGGTGTGCCACTCGACGAAAAGCCTGTGGCCAAATTCGTTGGTGTCGGGAGCATGAAGCAAATACTGCGCCGCGCTCATTATCACATGGCCGCCGAGGGGCCGTTGCCTCGGAAGAATGCACGCAGGAAATCTAGCCGGTGATTTTCTTGGGACGGGTACTCTTTCGAGACCGCTGATTTGCGATATGCAAGGCCACGGCCATGAGCACCGTGAGGTCATCCTGAGACATTCGAGAAAGGTGATCGCGAAGTTTCGTTAGCTGGTGAGCGTCTTTCCCACGCTCACCCCACGTTGCGTTTGAGATTTTCTTGAATCCCGGACGAGGGCGCGGTGGGTCTTCTCCATCGTAGAAAAGTTGATACAGCGGCACTTCCAGGGCATTCGCTAGTTTTTCGAGTGTCTCCAACGATGGAACGGTGTGCCCATTCTCGACTCTGGATATGTAACATCGTAGCAATCCCGTGCGGGTCTCGATGTCGCCCTGCGAAAGCTTCATCGCTTCTCTTATGGAGCGCAGTCTTTCTCCGATGTACATGGCAACCTCCCATAAATCAGAGTCGTTCTATTAATATTACGTTACAGTACTATACTACGGTCACTTTTTTAAACAACTTACCAATAAGATAGCAGGCTTTCATAGAATTCATAGGGGGCGTGGATGGGTGGTTGGTCAGCGCCTCATGGGCCCAAGGGTCCGCGAGCTGCGGTGGCGGTGAGTCACCGCGACAGTGTCAATCGTGCTCGAGAATTCCTCCGGAGGGTGTTTCCACGAAGATTCGAGGTGCTTGCAGTGGCGATCGAGTCGGTACGCGGCGCCTAGCCTGTGCGGCCTTCACACTACAATCACCCTGAAACGATGGGCTCCGATTGAGTCAGTCGATCTTCCCCGGCCCCGCGGTGTTTGAACGCGGTTCCCTTGACTTATTGTTGTGGTGCTATAGCGGCTTGGTACAACGATGGGTGGCTTGGGTGCCTCATTTTTGTCGCAAGCCGCGTGTAGTGGAATTGAACCGCAATTTTGTTGATTGGAATCTGCTCGATGTTGATAGAGGTGTCGCTTGATTGGTAGTCGGCGGCAATTCTCGGCCCGCAAAACCCTGAAGTAAGATCAAGTGGGTCTGGAGTGGAAGGGGTCAGGTTCATCGGCTCCCGGCTGGTCTTCGGGTGACTGGATGTCTAGGTTGACGACCACGGGTTCTTGGCCGCTACGTACGACCACGGCTTGGACGGGAATATCCGAGCGCGCGTTGAGTTCTTGGTGAGGGACGTAGGGTGGAACGTAGATGAAGTCCCCCGGCCCGGCCTCATCGACAAATTCGAGCTCATTGCCCCAACGGAAGCGCGCCCGGCCGCTCACGATATAAATGACGGTCTCGAGTTCGCCGTGATGGTGCGGACCGGTTTTGGCTCGCGGATGGACGACCACCGTACCGGCCCAAAGTTTCTGCGCGCCGACCTTCGCGTTTGAGATGGCTTCAGCGCGAGTCATGCCGGGAGTTTGCGCAGTATTGGAGTCTAGCTGGCTGGCACGTACGATGCGAATGCCGTCGCGCTGCCAATCGGTGTTCTCAGGAGTGGACATTTCAAGTTCTCCGCCTGCGCTTTGCGGCCACCGGTGGGGGAAGCTTAGCAGTTTCTCAACCAATCGCGTATTTGGTTCTTATTCCCTGCTCTAGCAACCAGCTCAGATCGAAGTCCCTCAAGTCTAGCGCACATCAAATCGATGTCGGGGTAAACGTGTAAGTCCAAAATGGAGTCTTGAGAGACGCTAAAGAGCTATGTGGTAACGGCCGGAATTCTTCTCCTTACTCCGACCGATGGTGACACTTAACAAATGCGGTGTGGGTCGCATCTTTGGTTCCCTGAGGGTGCGGGGTTCGATCCCGCCCTACCAACCTTTCCTCATGAAAATAAAAAGGTTTGTCGCGTCAGCAATATCATGTACCGGCGCATACCTCGCCCGCAATAACTTGCGACACTAAAGGCCCGAAAGCCATTCGCCGAGTGTGTCTTGGAATATGCCTTCGTTCCCTCAGCTCCGCTGAGGTACGCCACAATTCTCGAATTTCTCATGCAGGGATAAGTCTCCTCGAGACCTGAAACGATAGTCTTTACGTAGGCGTCACTCGGAGCTCCGCTCCGACTACATGGCTCTCGTGTCCGGCAGTAAGAAATAGGATGCTATGGTCGTGCCGCGTACCAATCTTAATGATGCCGGCGAAGAGTCTGTAATCCGCGATCTCCCGGTGATCGGCATTGGCGAAAACTTCGAACGGCGGAACATTCGAAAATAGCGAGATTGTCCACCACTCAGGCGTAGCCCATGCCCGTATCGCACGTCTCGGAACTTTGTGACATTTTGAACGAGTGGGAACGGAAGTCCAAAAACGAACAGTTTCTTGGCGACGGCTACTGGGCGACAATCCGGTTAGCCATTTCGTTCTTGCAGAAAAGGCAAAGTCGTGGGACTACTTCCTGCGGTCGGCTTGAGGAGTTGCAGGAGTCTTGGTGCTTCCGCGCATTGCTGTCGTTCAGCGCACTACGGGTCGCTGATTCCGAATGGAAGTGGGATGGGCTGCAGGGGCGTTGTGAAAGATCTATTCGTTCGATTTTTCGTCGGAGGAGTGGTGGTTACAGCATTTGCCGCGTTGGGCGATGTGCTGAAGCCTAAGAGCTTTGCGGGCTTGTTTGGCGCTGCGCCCTCGGTAGCGCTGGCGACGCTCGGCTTGACGATTTTGACGGAAGGAAAAGTGTATGCGGCGACGGAAGCGCGTTCGATGATCGCAGGAGCCCTGGCGTTTTGCTTGTACGCATTGGTTTCCAGCCATTTGATGATGCGCAGAAATTTCACGCCGCTGCGGTGACGATTCAGCTTTGGGTTTGTGGTTGGGATCCTCGCTGGCGATGTGGTACTGGATTTTGCGTTGATGATGAAACTTTCTGCGGACCCAAAGGCGCTGAAAGAATTAAGCCGCATGAGTATGCGGTGAGATTCCTGTTAGGCGGTGCGGTGACTGTTGCCGCGGGCCTTATCGCCAAGTACTGCGGCCCGGTAGTGGGAGGGTTGTTCCTGGCGTTTCCGGCGATTTTCCGGCCAGCGCCAGGTTGGTAGAAAAACATGAGCGCGAGAAAAAAGTTCGAGCGGGAATTGCGAATACTACGCGCGGGCGGGAGGCGGCGGCTCTGGATGCGACTGGAGCAGCCGCAGGAAGTATCGGGTTAGTCGGGTTCGCTTTGGTTATTTGGAAATTCCTACCGGTTTGGCCCGTATGGGCATGGTTTACTTGCGCTGGTGCGACATGGGGCTTGGTGTCGATGACGCTATGGTGGCTTCGCAAGAAACATTGGAAGCACTCCTAAAAAGCGCTCCGGGGTTTACTTGCGTTTTGCAAGCGCATGCCGGCCTTGATGCGACGACGAGCTTCGCCGGGACCGCGCACGTCGAGGATGCGGTATTTCTTGCCGTCCAACTCGTGGTAGTTCACGAAGAACTTTTCTAACTCCACGATGAAGCGTTTGCCGAGATCGTCGACGTGCTTGACGTCGGCGTATTCGTGGTTCTGAAGTTCGATAGCCACGACACGATCGTTGCGCTCTTTCTTCTTCTTTTCGCCTTGCTCGCCCTCAATGATTCCGATCGGACGGCATTTGATGAGGCAGCCAGGATAGGCGGGCTCGTCCATCAAGACCAGCACATCGGTGGGATCGCCGTCTTCGGCTTTGGTGGACGGAATGAAGCCGAAGTCGTGAGGGAAAGTCATGCCTGCCGGCAGAACCTTTTTCAGCTCGAAAACTTTTTGCTTATCATCGAAGGCGAATTTATTACGACTCCTTTGGGAGTTTCGATGATGACCTGAATGAGATCTTTGTCTTCGAGATCGCGTGGGGAAAGGACGCTGGGGTCGGCGAAGGCGTTCTTTGGAGGTTTTTTCTTAGCCATGGGTGAGAAGTTTAGGCCCTGCGGTGCTGGTTATCGATACTGGGAACCATTGACTTAGACGTTGGACAAAATTCGATAGCAAATCCGAAGGCTTATTCCAGCCATTCTCTACACTTCGATACCAAATAGGGCGTAGAGATCGTATGACGCTACAGGAGCGGAATGCCGTTCTTCTGAGACACCTTTGGCACCGCCCTGGGTTACCAGAATTTTGTGGCCATTTTCTCCCCCTCTCGCGAAAGACGCATCTAATCGGTCATGCGTCGTCGATCCGACACTGCCCAATTGACCCTTGTTGGGAAAGTCCCAACAATTCCGACGTCCCTTCCGAACAAACCACGAAGGCTTAAGGTCGTCCGGCGCTCATCTCTCGCACACGATTCCCGCCAGGAAGGAGTACGCATGAAGTCGGTTGCAGAACAAGCCGTGGGTTCGCCGCGACCGCCTGTCGCCAAAAATTCCTGAGATTCTTCCCCGCAGGCTTTAAAGATCCGAAATACCTTGAGTGGAGCGTAACTACAAGTCCAAAGCCCACGTGCGATGGGCAAGAACTCGACGAGAATCTTTGCGTGAGCTTTTGGTTACAGGCGGTACATGGAAGTCGCGGAAATCGCCCGTTCCATCGAAGCGCGTACCAATCTCCTGTTCTCATTGAAAAGATGGCTATTCGAGATGCAGTCAGATCAATCTCGGGAGCGTGCACATTCTCGGTCGGATTGTACGAGTTCCTGTACGGAAAGATTGGGTTCGACGAGTGGTGCGCCGGACTCGCTAAACTTCCTCGCAAGAAGACACGGGTGCTCTCGTGGCCCATCGCGACAGTTTTCCTCTTTTTAGCCATGCCGGAGAAACACATCTTCCTAAAGCCAGAGGTTACACGGGAAGCCGCAAGGGCCTATGAGTTCCCGTTCCAATACAACGCGGCGCCGTCGAAAACTATTTACGAAGGTTTGCTCCGGTTCGCTGCAGCATTGAAGAACGACCTAACAGATCTTCAACCCAGAGACATGATGGATATTCAATCGTTCATCTGGGTCTTGGGCTCAGACGAATACCACGAGGACTAAGCCGCAACGATGTTAGACACGGAGACTACGGCCGGCTCGACAGTCCACGCGAGATCGCTCCAATCCTGAATCTGATCTTGGCTTTTCAGTGCACCCTAAGTGCGGGCGTAGCTGGGATTGGTATTACAGCCGCGATCCGCGAAATGTGTTGCGGCGTAGGTTAGTGACAAGTGATCGACTCGAGCTCGCGAGGGAATATGTCTAAAGAGCTGGCGTCCTCCGGCCACCAACCTCGAAGAACCGACGCTCATGGCTCGAAGTTGTCTCGCAAGCGTGGACGGTTTGCGCACGACTGGAGAGTCTCTCGATGGAGAAGAGGACCTCACACTTGAGATCGTGCGTCTAAGACTTTCCGTGCTGCTAATTGAACTGGACTTTTTTCCCCTGTCGATACGGCGTCCCCGAACCCAACGCTGCTTCATTCCAGGAACCATTCGCGGCAATGTTTGGCGCAGCAGGAATTAACTCAGAGTTTTAGCAGAGGTACCGGCTTCAATTATTTGGTTGCGTCCCTTAGTCTTAGCCTCGTAGAGGCACAGGTCGGCCACCTTCAGCAGCTCGCTAACATTCGAGCCGTGCTCCGGGAACCCCGCGACGCCAGCCGAAAATGAGACGGTATCGAGAGTTTCGCCGTTGTGAGTGAGCTTGATATGTCGGCTCCATCCGAAGGGCTTCAGCGCGGTTCACGGCATCGCGGGCTGAGGACTCCGGAAGAATAATGGCGAACTCTTCGCCGCCGAGTACGGCAGATTACGTCATCGCCCCAAAGTGCTTCAGCAAAAAACTTCCGAAAGCCCGCAATACTCATCGCCAGCTTCATGTCCGAAGCGATCATTAAAACGCTTGAAATGATTGATGTCCAGAAAGATGACAGCTAGTGAGCGATTGGTTCGGGTGCTCCGGAGTAGTTCGCGCTCGAGGCACTCCTGCATGAAGCGACGATTAAATAAGCCGGTCAGAGGATCGCGAATCGACTGATCACGGAGAGACTCACGAAGTCGCAGGTTGGCTAAAGACAAGGCAATCTGGCTGGCTGCGGCGGCGCCAAGACGAATCTCGGACTCTTCTGAAGGTTTGGGAGGTGAGATCGCCAGCTTTCCCGTGGCTTGCTGTGGGGACTCCCGGTCGGTCCAAGGCGTAGTTCAACTTGAGAACTCCGAGGGTGTCACCCTGCGCGATCAGCGGGACGCAAATATAATTGCGGGATTCATCATCCCTTAGATGCGCGCAACTGATCGTGTCGCTGTCAGCCTCGCTCCAATGCGGTTGCCCACGACGCAAGGACCAACATGCGGGTGGGGGGAAAACCATTTCCGATTTTTCCGGCGTGCCGTTGTCGCCCCAGGAGGTCACAAATTCAAGAAGATTGCGAAGATGATTTGAAAAGATAGAGGGCGCCGCCGGAAGAATTCAGGAGCAACTTCCGCGCGGACGCTCCAATGATCTTAAAGACTTCATCCGCTGACGCCGCGCATTGCAGCAGGTTACCCATGTCGTTGAGCAGCGTCATCTGGTCGGTGCGAAGTTCGAGTTCACTAACCAAATGGTCTCGGGCACGCGCGTGGTCGGCTTCCAGCTTGGCCGCTCTAGTTTGACCGGAAATATCTTTGTAGATGATATAAACGCCTTGGACCTGGCCGTCCTGGATCATGGGGATGGCGTGAGTTTCGACGTCCACCGACGTGCCATCTTTGCGGAAGCGCGCGAGGGTCTGGTGGACGTCATGCCCGGCATTTACTTCAGCAGTCAGCGAAGCGGCTTGCTGCTTGAGTTCCGGCGACACAATCAGGGTATTGAAATCTCGGTCAATGACTTCGCTACGCTTGTAGCCATAAAGGCTAGCGAACGCGTCGTTGCACAGCTGGACGGTGCCGGAAGGGTTTTTATAACGTATCGCAAAACTGGCTGTTCTCAATCAGCGAGTTTAGAAACACCGTGCGTTCGCTGAATTCTGCCCCGACGCGACGACGTTCGGTCACCGCAGCTCCCACGATAAGGCCCGTTGCAGAAACCACCAGCATCAAGAAACCGACCTTGGTCAGAATTTCCGGTGGTGCAGGAGAAAGTCGCAAAGCAATCACGATCCCAAAATTCAAGATCAGTAGTCCGACGACCACGCGCTCAACGCCGTGACGCATGGCGATCCAAATAATGGGAACGAAAGCGAGATAGAAATATTGCTTTGAAGCCAACGGCCCGAACATGACCCACAACAGCAGAAGGATGCTACCTGTCTGACCTATCGCTTCCAAGGTGGCCAAGCCGCTGATGTACGACGGCACACCCCTCAAACGGATGGAACGTGTGCCGAAGAGCGTGCGCGTTATCCGGGGAAGAATGTGAATCAACAAGAAAGGGGCGACACTCAGCAGCCCCACGGCGTCGCCTATATACCAATCGACCGCAGAATCCGCGAATTGACGCCATTTGATGGTGCCGTCTCCAGCGAGACAGACGACGCCCGCGATAGTGGCAAAGAGGGCGGCCGTCATGGCAACCGCCAGATAGCGAACTACGTCGTTCAGCCGTCGCAACTTTAGATCGATCGAAATTTGTCCCCTTAGAAAGTGGGCGGCAACGGCATAAATGGATGACACCAGCGCGGCCGCCGGCATAACACTCCAGGTAAAAATCCGTTGGTGGTAGAACAACAAACTCGCCAGAACATCTGCGAGGATCAGCACTGGCAGGTAGTAGGGGCTTAGGCCGAGAAGGACAGCGAACACCAGTCCAACTGCGGGATACCAAGCAGTGAACCCCAGTTTGGAGATTAAAATGACTTCGGGCCGACTGAGCAGGAGATAGGTGCAGAGAACTAATGCGGACAGGACCAATCGGTAGACCGCAACTCCCCCGACCGAGCGAACATCGTTTTCAGCGGGTGTGGATCGAAAGTCGGCCATGTCGGAATTCTTCGGGATGAGAACGGCGGCAAGATACACTCCAATGCTACGCTCGTTGTGTTAGGACTTACGTATTTTCCCGAGGAAATAGACGAGAAAGTTAGCACGAGGTTCGAGTTCGAGTTGCGTACTCCGGCCTGCGCGAATTCGCCTGCAGAATCAGACGCACAACGGGCCGAATAGCCGCAGGCAACAAGATCGTAATCATGCATCATCTACAAGGCCGCTCTCTTGGTGAGCACCAGGCTTACGTTAACGCCCTGGTAAGCTGGCGAACTCCCCGTTGCACTTATCGAGTCTCCTTTGATGATGCCGTACATGCTTACGTCGTATTCGGCGGCACCGAACACCCGGGCCGGGATACGAGGGTCGTAGTTCTTCACCCGGATGTCGGCTTTTACCGAACCTCCCGATACCTTAAAGGTGCCCGTCCACACGAATCCACTGTCTCCGCCCAGCACCTTCCCGTTGGCGAAGACCATCACACCAGATGTGCTGTTGCCGCCAGCCTGTATCTTGGCGGTCCAGAGACCATCGATAGGAGTGTTTATCACATTCATGTATATAGGTAATTAGTTGGTACTCGTCAATAGGAGTTACGGCCCTTGCCAGAGCTGCCCCACGCAGTCGGATAGTTCCAATTCGCTTCGGGACGTCGAGATGACATTAAGGTTGTTTTCGAAGCGGCGGATCCTCGCGATCTTTCCAAAGCAGTTGGTACTTGCATCGGGTTCCCAAAACGAGTGATCACGGATGGTCGAACTTCCAATCCTACCTGCGGTGGCATTTTGTGCCGCGGGTTGCAGTCTTGTTGCTCGACTTGGCCGTGTGGCGTCTCTGGAACAAACCAGGCGGGACAACGCTGGTTGACACCACAAACATGAGGATCAGCACGCCTGACTTCTGCCGATCAGCTGTGGATTTGCCGCACATTCATCAGCAAGGAACGCAATGGCGGGGCTCGGCCCGCCTCCTCGCTACGAACGAGCCTCGATCCGTTAGAGGCGCCGCATGCCAATGCCTTCGCTCATCGAATGTTGTAGTAATTTAGTTCATTTTCCAGTCCTCGTTTCCTTGCACTCGGCTTCGAGACAATTCCTGCGCGATTCCAGAAGCCCTCGGGTTTAAGCCCGAGGGCTTCTTCTTTTGTCCTGCTTTCCTGCCACCAGAAACAAATCTCGCCGCACGCGCTCAGGATTGCAGAGGATACGGATCCTTCGCCGCTTTCTCAGATTGCCGCGAAGAAACCTCGGTACTCCCCGCAACCGTTGCCGTCGTTGTTGAGAGCTTTGAGAGCATGTCCCGCTCTCCAGATCACTCCCAGTCTGTCTCTGGGCGTGAGGGGAGTTCGACCATGCCCCTTGGTATTCCGTGCCATTGCACGCTATGCGACATCGAAACGCAGCTCCTTTCGGAACTGCTTCGTTTAGAATCGCGTTTCGTGAACGGGCTGTTTTCCGCCCACCCAGCGTTGCGCGAGCATTCGACCGTCGACAGCTTGCTTTGCCACGTTAGAGCTTCGCGGGCCGACGCGGCGAACGACACCCTATTCCGGGAAATCTTTGCCCTTCGCGAAACGAATCCCGGTTTCGCCGACAGCCTGCTAGTTCTGGTATTTCTGCCGATGCTGCATCGTGCTGTCCGTCTGATAAACAGGCAGCAGGAAAGCCTGGCTGAGGTAGATATCGCACAGCAGGCAATCTTTTTCTTTCTGGAGTTTCTGGGTTCCGCGGAGATGCAAACCAGACGATCGCATTTTGCATTCGCCATCGCACGAGAACTGAAGCGGCGCATCTTCGAATGGGCGAAACGCGAAAGCAGGAAAGCTACTCTGCTCGATCACCCCGACGCCGAAGCAGCCGCGTTCATTGAACTCGAAGACTCCGTCGAGCGATGCGCGCTCTTGCGGCACTTCCTGCATCGGTGCTTCGCGAAAGGCCTTCTGACCGATTCAGAACTGGATCTCCTGATTCAATTCAAGCTGGACGGCAATTCTGGCGAGGAATTGGCGGCGCTCAACGGCTCCTCATCGAATGCGGTCCGGCAAAGGTTCAAGCGTTTGCTCTCGAAACTCCGACGGTTGGCACGATGAAGTTTTTGTCCAGAGTGAAGGACAAAATAGCCTGTATGGAGGTGCGCGCAACTTCTGTTCTTTTCTGCGACACATTTTCCTCTCCAAACACTGAATAGGTAGATAGAGGGAAGTTCACGCGAGAAACCGCTTTGCTGCTGTGTGGCGGCAAGACGCAACGGGCGAGGTGTTCGGCGGTAAGCCTAGCGTGTCTTCGGACCAGTGCGTTCCGGCCACGGCCTGCAACCGCGCAGTCAAGGGAGCGCGGACTTCCCTCGCATTGCGGTTTGCAATGCACCTTCTTCATCGAGGCACGAAATGAAAAACCTTCGCAAGAGTAAGGTTTCGGAGCTGGAGTTCAGCACGAATAGTCGTTGCATCCTTTGCCCTGCTGCTTCTTGCGGCTCCGGGATTCGCTCAGGGGGGAGCCTCGCCTGGGAAAACGCCGTAAACGTTCTGCAACTGGCCTTCACCAGCACCATCGCGCGCGGACTCTCGCTCGTCGCCATCGTGGTCTCGGGCCTCACGTTCGCGTTCGGGGAAGGTGGTTCGAAGCGGGTGCTTGCCGGCGTTTTGTTCGGTGTGGGCATGGCGATCGCCGCCGTGAACTTTCTCGCTTGGCTGTTTCCCGGCAACTGAATCGGACCCCTGCGAACTAAGAAGCTCATGGCCAAAGCAAGACGAATCAACCGAGTGCAGCGGTCGCTGTCCCGGCCGCTTACGATTCTCGGGGCAGAGCGAAGGCTTTTTTTCTTTGCGATGTGCCTCGGTGCGGCCACCTTCAATCTGCTCGGGAGCTTGCTCGGTGGCGTGCTGATGTTTTTGCTGCTCTATGTCCTGGCCCGTTGGGCCACCCAGACCGATCCGCAGATTCTGCGATTTCTGTTCACAGCCGCAAGGGTTCGCGCGCAATACGATCCGGTGAAGTTCAGCCCCGTTCGCATCCGAAGGTAGCGCCATGCTTAGGCTTAGACGAATCTTCAAAAACTACGACGAGACCGGCTCTCTCAGCGAGCAAATCAATCTCTACGGTTTCATCGGTCCTCACGTTTTTCTCACCAAGAGTGGGGAGATCGGCGTCATCCTCGAAGTGCGCGGAGTGGACTACGAGTGTCTGGACGAGGCCTCGATCGACACTTTGACCAAGCGCCTCGAATCCGCGCTGAAGCTATTCGATGAGAACTACCGCGTCTATCAGTACCTCTTCAAGCGCAACAACGAGGCGATCCCCTACAAACTCTACGGCAATCCGGTGGTCGACACCGCCATCAAGAACCGCATCGCCTATCTCGACAGCAAGGCGGACACGCTCTTTTCCCTATCGGTTTATTACGTGGTCCTGTATCAGGGATTCCAGACCCGCAACAGGCTCGGGAGACGCTTCGCCGAGTTTCCGAAAATCCCAAGAAAGCCCTTGCCGAACTGCGGGCGCAATTTTCCAACGAAGCAAGTCGTCGTGCTCACCGGCAGGTCGCAAAGCGCAGGCGGCGCTGCTTCAGAAAGCCCGGAGCTTTATCCTCCAGGTCAGCGACTTCCTTCCCGTGCGGATGCTCGACAAACAGGAAGCCTTCCGCGTTCTCAAGAAAACGCTCAATTTCATCCCGACAAACTCGATCTCGCCAAACTGAAGCACGACACGTTCCTCGATTACTACCTCCCCGAATCTCCATCTGAGTGCCACCGCGGGCATCTGCGCGTGGACGACTACTACGTCAAGGTCCTGACGCTCAAGGAGCCTTCCGCCCAGAGCTTTCCGCTCATCTTCAAACGGCTGCTTGAAGTCGAGGCGAACTACCACGTCGTGACGGAATGGAAAAAGGAAGATTCCGGCAAGATGCGCCGCGCCATCCAAGCCAAGCGCCGCCATTTTCACAACACCAAGCGATCGTTCGTGAGCCAGGTGAGTCTGAACGACGCTCCCACACAAGATGTGCTCCTCGACGATTCCAAGGAATCGCAGGTCCGGGAACTCGGCGAGGGCATCGAGGAGATCGAACTGCACGGGAATTACTTCGGGCAGTTTTCCTGACTGTCGTGATATATGACCTCGACCTGGCCAGGTGGACCGTGCCTGCGCCGAATTCTACAAGGTATTCAGCGTCCACGACGCACAGCTTTACGAAGAAAAATACAACCTGCTCAACGCCTTTCTCGCTGCCGTTCCTGGCAACCACGCCTTCAACCTGCGTTACCTGTATCTGCTCAATACCAACTATGCGGATTTTTCGTTTCTCTTCACCCTTCACTGCGGCGAGACCCGCAACCACCACCTCCGGCAGGAATACCTCGCGGTGCTCGAAACCAACCACCACACGCCCTACTTCTTGAATCTCCATTATCGCGATATCGCCCACTCCATGATTCTCGGGCGAACCGGGGCCGGCAAGTCGTTCCTTTTGAATTTCCTCATCACCAATCTCCAGAAATACGATCCGTACACCTTCATTTTCGATCTCGGCGGAAGTTTTGAAAGCCTCACGCAGCTTTTCGGCGGATCGTATATTCGAGTAGGCCTGGAATCCGAGGATTTCAAGATCAATCCGTTTTCGTCTCCCACCAACCAAAGAGAATCTCGATTTCCTTGCGCTCTTTCTGAAGGTGCTGATCCAGGGCCAGAGAGCGAGGCGAGCTTGATCCCGCGACCGAGCGCGAGCTCTACCATCAGATCGAGAATCTCTATGCGGTGGACCCCGCGCTGCGAACCCTGGGCGTGCTGGCGAACACGCTGGGCCACGACACTGCGAGCCGGCTCTCCAAATGGACCCGCGGCGGACAGTTCGGATTTCTGTTCGACAATGCCGAGGACACCATTTCGTTTTCCCGCTTCCAGTGCTTCGACTTCCAGCGCATGAGCCAGTATCCCGGAGCTTCTGGAACCACTGCTGTTCTACATCCTGCATCGCGCCAATGCCGTCATCGCGGACCGCCAGATCAGCTCCGTTTTCAAGGCATTCTTCATCGATGAAGCGTGGGTGTTCTTGAAGAACCCGGCATCCAGCGGTACGTGGTCGAAGCACTCAAGACCTGGCGAAAACACAACGCCGCCATGGTTCTCTCGACGCAATCGCTCGACGAACTCAAGCGCTCGGAAATCCTCGACGTAATCATCGAAAGCTGCGCCACCAAAATCTTCCTCGCCAACCCGGACATGGATCGCGACCTCTACCGTCGGCAGTTTCATTTGAACGAAACCGAAGTCGAACTGATTTCCGGCCTCATCCCCAAGCAGCAATTCCTGATCAAGACCCCGGAACTGGCGAAGGTCGCGAATCTCCACGTCGATCCGCAAGAGCTATTGGCTCTACACGAACGATCCCTACGACAACAAGAAACGAAAAGAGGCGTTCGAGACCTACGGTTTCGAGAAGGGCCTCGAAGTCCTCGCGGGAGGCGACGGTGATTCTTTCTTTCCGCTTCTTCGCTGGACAGCGACGTGCGAACCGCTGTACCCATTCCTGGCTTGCGCTCGCGCGGGATCGTCTCTGCATTCTGCTTTCGGCGCAGTGGTCGTCGAGCTTTTTCGATCCCTGACCAAGAGTTCCAAGCAGCCAAACCATTTCAAAAGGAGCATCTCATGAAACAGCATCGTTCGCAGTCAGTCGCCAGTCTGTTCCTTCACGTCGTCGCGATCGTCGCTCTTGGGCGCTGCCTTTCTGCGTCGCCCGTGCACGCCGCGACCGAAGCGCGGCGCGCGTCGTGAAGTATTCGAAAGAAGACATCGTTCCCGTTCACGCCAAGCTCCGCTTCTCGACGCTGATCGTCCTACCCGAGAACGAAGAGATTCTCGATTTCACGACCGGCGACAAGGAATTCTGGATCATCAACGGCGCGCACAACCTCTGCTACGTCCATCCCGCCCAGGCCGGCATTCGCAGCAATCTGAATCTCATCACCGCCAGCGGCCACGTCTATTCGTTCCTGCTGACGGAAATCAGCAACCAGCCGAATGTCGAACCCGACCTCAAGATCTTCGTCGAACCCAAGGAAGGCTCCGGCATCGCAGCGAACACCGGGTTGCGCGGATACGTCAGCGCCGGCGAGGCTGAAGCATACAAGAAAGAACTCGAAACGCTGCGCTCCCAGACGGCGGAGCAGGTCCACGCCGCGCAGGCCCAGGCCGCCGAGCAGGTCAACCAGTTCCGCTCCAGCTACGCGACAAAACTCCAGTTCGACTATTCCCTCGACCCGAAGGCGGCGCGCGAGCCGTTCCTCGTTTCCGCCATCTACCACGACGACTCCTTCACCTATATCAAGTGCGCCGCGCGCGAAAAGCCCGCTCTCTATGAAATCAAGGACGGCAAACCCAACCTGATTTCCTTCCAGTTCGAGAACGGCGTCTACATCGCACCCAAGATCATCGACACCGGCTACCTCGCCATCGGCAAAAAGAAAATGCCGTTTACGCGGCGCGCGGCCGCGAACTGAGGAACGAGCGATGACCCAACCCGCCGAGATTCAGGAAAAAGCTCCCAAGCCGCCAGGGTCTCCTGCCGAAGAACGTCCAGTCCTGGCTTCTCGTCGGACTGGCGTTTCTGATGGTCGCGATCATGTGGCTCACCGGAGGGAAGAAACCGCCAGCGCCAGCCAAAACCAGCGTCGTCCGGCCGCTCCGTCCAAGCGCCCGCTCGAAGTCAACGAAACCAAAATCACCGAGATTGCAGAACCGCATCCAGGAATTGCAGCGCCAGCAACTCGTCGCGCAAAGCGCTCTCGCCCAGCAGACCCGCTTGCTCGGCGCTGCCGCGCAGGATTCGCCAGCAATCCCAGCAACAGGCGCGTCCGGCGACGCACCGGCCAGCGAGCCGAAGATCCCATTCGAGGCGGAGCGGAAGAGGCGCGCCTACGTTTCGCTTGTTTGCCTCGAATGTCGCTCTGAGCTACCGCAAAGCTCCGCCGCAGCGCTGCCCCGAATCCGAAACAACCGCTCGCCGCTCCGAACCTTGTCCCTGTCGGACCCGACTCTCCGCAGGTCGCACAACTCTTGAAGGAGATGCACCGAATCCGGTCTTACCACGCGGCCTCCATCGCCAGCCGCGCGAAACGATTCCGCGGAAACAACCAACGAACGAAAGGAGGAACCAAGAAATCCTGCCGCCGTCGCCGGCTGGCTCCGCCAACGCGGCGGCAGGAAAAACCTACGTGCTGTTTGAAGGAACCATCCTCGAAACCGTTCTCATCAACCGCCTCGACGGAGGTTCGCCGGTCCCGTCGAGTGCCTGCTCTCAACCGACGTGTATTCCAACGACCGCCAGCACCTGCTCATTCCGGCAGGCTCGAAGTTGCTCGGCGAAACCAAGAAGGTGGACACCTTCGGCCAGACACGTCTCGCCGTCGTGTTCCATCGCCTGCTCATGCCGGACGGATATTCCGTCAGCCTCGACCAATTCAAGGGGCTCAACCAGATCGGCGACACCGGCTTGCGGGACCAGGTCAACAACCACTATCTCCGCATCTTCGGTGTGTCGCTCGCCATCGGAGCGATCGGAGCGGTCGCCGAAGCTGGAACGGCAGGCTCGCTCAACGCATCCGGTTCCGATCTCATGCGCCAGGGATTCGCGCAAAGCACCGCGCAGTCCTCCGCGCAAATCCTCGACAAATTCTTCAACATCATGCCCACGGTGACCATCCGCGAAGGCCACCGCGTCAAAGTCTATCTCTCGGGCGATCTCGCGTTGCCCGATTACACACAACCACAAAATGCCTTCCGATCTCTGAAGGCAAAGAAAGGAGAAAAGTTCGATGAAAAGAAAGATTCTGATTTGCTTGCTCGTCATGGGATTGGGCGTCGGTACCGCGTCCGCGCAGCTCGGCAGCGGAATCGTCTACGACCCAACCAACTACCAAAACGCGTTGCTTCGCTACTACCAGCTCCAGCAGCACCTTGTTCAACTGCAGAAGAGCTACGCCAAAATCACCGGCCAACTCAACCTCGCCCTGCAGATGGCGCAGTTCGTCAAGAACATGCCGGCCCGCTACCGGGCGCTGTTTTCGCAGTGGCGAAAAGTCACCTCGCTCAACACGTTTCGGGAACACGGTCTCGTGGATCAACGGCATCAACACCGGCGTGCTTCCCAACATCAACACCGGATACCTGAAAGCCACAACCCAGCTCTCCCAGTACAGACCCGTATGAACTCTCCGGAATGGACCCTTTCGAACTCGGAGCGCGTGCAATCCCAATACGCGTCCGATCGAACTCGCCGACGGCGCGAACATGAACGCGATGGCCACCATCGGCTCGATCCGCGGCAGCGCCGAGGACGTCCAGACGCAGATCGGAAACCTCGAAGACGACTCGTTCTCGGGCGACTCCGGTCTCAACAGCGAAGTCTCCGTCCTGAACAAGATCAATGCGGCGGGCGTCTTGACCCTCCGCACCGTTCAGGACTCGAACAAACTCCTCGCGTCGCTTCTGGAACAACAGACCATCCTCGCCAAGCAACAGCGCGACTCCACGGCCAACGCCATCAACCCCGACATCGGGCGCCAGGCGAGCATGGCCGCGCAACATGGCCCAGGTGACCGGAACCATCACCGATTCACTTCAAAACTTCCGCATGCCGTAAGCGTGCGGAGACAGACGCCCGGCGTCGAAGGAGCTGACGGCAATGCAAACCGATTTCCTGCAGTACATCTTTCAGGCGATCAACAACTTGCTCACCCAGAACCTCGGCTTCTTCGACGCCATGGGCCAGAATCTGTTCCGTCGTTCGCCACGATCCTGATCGCTTGGTTCGGAATCAAATCCGCTCTCTCCTCCGCCAGCGGCAGGCATGCTTTCCAGTTCGATCATTTTGCGAGCCTGCTTCTGACCATCAGCTTTGGCTTCGCGATGGTCAATTACTACAGCACGCCGATTCCCGGCATCGGCGTCAGCTTCCACAATCTCGTCACCAACGAGGCGCAGTTCCTGTCGAGCCAGATCGATCAGGCCCAACTCCAAACCGTGGTCTCCCAGGTTGCCGACTTCGAATCCCGCATGGACTCCCCCAGCTGGGGAGATATTCTCGGAACCGCCATCTACGTCATCGTGACCATCCTGCTCGCCGCCGCCCAGGCCATCGCGATTGTGGTCATCGCCTACGGATTCATTGCCACCGCGGTTTGCGTGCTGGTGGGGCCGGTCTTCGTTCCGTTTTTTATCGTTCCGAAAATGGAGTGGCTCTTCTGGGGATGGTTCCGTTGCTTCATTCAATATGCCTTCTACCAGGTCATCGCCGCAGCCGTCGTCTATGTCATCGGAAATCTCATGCTCGGCGCGCTGCGCCTTCCGCCCGCGGGCACGCTTTCCACGGTCCAGCTCATTGCCTGGTTTCCTGTCCTCTTCATTACATTTCTCGCGTCGATCTACGTCCTTCTGAAAATTCCTTCGCTTACGAACCACATCTTCAGCGGCACGGCCGGCGGGTCGTCTGCCGGCTACTCGAAGCCCCCGCCGCCGTCCTCGAAAGGGTGATGTGATGAACAACGATGCGAGCTTTCACGATGCCAAGCGACTGTATCTCGAATCCTGCGGTGATCCGATGGTGACGAATACCTATCTCAAGATCGCTCTCGCGCTGCTGTCCGCTCGTTTGCTGTCGGCGCTCGCGCTCATCGACCTCAGAACCATTCGCACCTTCCAGAACTTCCGCCCGCTCGTCATCCGCATCGACGATCTGGGCCGCGCCGAGGCCATCAACTACCACAACCTCGAATACAAGCCCCAGGATGCCGAAGCGAAGTATTTTCTCTCCCAGTTTTGCGCCCTCTATTACCGCCGCAACCGCTACACGATTCAGGACGATTTCTCGAAGTCTCTCTACTTCCTCGACGGCAAGCTCGCCAATGGCATTCTCGACGCCTACCGCAAGGACGACATCATCAAGAAATTCATCACCAATACCGCCGCGCCCGAGATCGATGTGGACGTGAAGAAAGTCGCGCTCGAAGAGATGCAGACGCCGCCCTTCCGCGCGCGCGTGGACTTCTACATGGTCTATTACTCGCCCGCCGACCACAGCGAGCTGAAGCGCGACCTGTACACCGCGAATTTTGTCTTCGTTTTCAAGTCCCAGGTGCCCAACGAATTGATTCCGATCAATCCGCTCGGAATGACCGATCACCTACTTCCGCGAAGACCAGGCGTTCAAATGAAGATCCCGACCCAACTCGCAGAGAAGAGGTCGGCGGCCGGCGCAGGGCAACATCGGCCCAACCTCCGCACGCCGCTGGTCTCTTTATCCAGCGGTCCTCCTCCTCACGCGCGTCACTTCCCTCCCCACCGACCGCGAACCTCGAAACCCTAGGTGTGCTGCTGAAGGGCCTCCGTCGCAATCCGCTGGCCTACCCGCTCCTAGAAACAACGGACAGTCGTAGAAAGAACATGCCCCGGGTTCTCGGAGACTTCCGATGATTGCCAACGTCGTGCTCATTACCTTCGCGATTCTGCTCGCACTTGGATTCTGGCTTATGGGCGAGCTGCGATTCTTCGTTCCCTACAAGCTTGTTCTTTGGCGCGCCTATGCGAAGCCCATCCTTATATATGTAGGGCTGCTGTCGGCCAACCTATCTGCCGCACTCTTCGTTCTCATCCGCAAGTTCTTCCTCAAGGATACGGGCCGCAAACTCTCCCACCTAGACAAGCAGCTTCGTGCTGGGCAGACCGACGTGCCTGCACCCCCGTTTGAAGCGGAGTCCGATTGAAATGTCTCGTGGCTACCAGCCCGAAGAGCGATTCGACCTACGAGTGTCTTCGGACACACGAAACCCCAACGGGGCTGATCCACCCAAGATCGATGAACCTCGCGAGCAGCCATCGAACGGTGCATCGCAACCTCCGGACCGCCCGGCATCGCCTACTGCGGAAACTCGCACGGTATTCGAACTGCGCGGTCGAACCTATCGTCTCCGCAATTCGGAAGTCGCAACGATGGTGGAACTCGGAAAATTTCGCGCCGTGGGGAAGGAGGATCTCAAAGAGTTTGCGTATGGCGGCAGCGACGGTCGCACCAGACCCGACCTGGAAAACCTCATTCGTCAGGGGCTCGTCACAATGAAATTCATTCCTCACGCCGAAACTGGCGCCCGCCAACTGCTCACTCTCACCAAGAATGGCCATCGCTTTCTCACGCAAACCCAGAGCGCTGGCAAACACCAAGCGGTGTACCACGGCTTCGCCAAACCTCGCGAAGCTCATCACGATGCTGATCTCTATCGCCTCTATCAAAAGGCTGCGAAGGACATCGAGGGCCACGGAGGCCGGAACCTTCGCGTCGTTCTCGACTACGAACTAAAAAAGCGGGTCTACCATGACCTCGCAAAACTCGGTCCGGATCGCGCTTCCGCCGAAAGCAAGCGGACCATTGCCGAACGGCATGGGCTTCAAGTGCTGCGCGGAAAGATCCCTCTTCCGGACATCCGCATCGAGTACGACACGCCCGATGGAGAGCGGGTTCGCGTGGACCTCGAATTGGCCACCGGCCACTACCGTGGTCGGACTCTTGGTGAAAAAGTACGTGCCGGATTCTCTCTCTACGCCCATGCCAACGATGTTTCGAAACTCAGACGGGTCTTGGATCAGCAGGAATTGACCGCGGAGATCTTATCGTTATGAACATGCCTCAGGAACACGTCCAACGAATTGCCGCTTTGGGTTACACAGACACCGAAGCCCGCTTCCTATACATCGTGGCAACGCATTCCGGCTATTTCACTTTGCGCCACTTCAACACCTTTGTCGGGATCCATCGTGGGAAGCGCTGCATGGCGTTCGCGCAAAAGCTGTTGAAGCACGGGCACGCAACCATCAGGGATTACATGCGCACGGGATCGGTCTTTCATCTCTTTTCCCGGCTTATCTACGGACCAATAGAAAAAGACAACGTTCGCAATCGCCGAAAGCACTCGTTCGACTACATCCGCACACGGCTCGTGCAAATGGATTTCCTGCTTGAGAATCCCGGGTACGACTTCCTTGAAACCGAAAGCGACAAGATCAATCTCTTCTGTGAGTCGCTTGCCGTCCCCAAGGACGCTCTCCCGGCCAAGGTCTACGAGGGATCTCCCGGTAGCGTTTCTACCATCCGCTATTTCGTCGATAAGTTCCCTCTTTTTCTGGCGGAGCCCGCCCCAGGAGCCGCGCCTGTAGTCACCTTCGGCTTCGTGGATGCCGGAGCTGGAAGCCTATGGAGTTTTGTCGCGCATCTCGCTGCTTATCAACGGCTTTTTCGCCATCTGAAATCCTTTCGCCTTCTCTATATCGCGCCCCGAGCTACTGAGTTTCGCCGTGCCGAAGATCGCTTCCGCGCCAGCGTAAAGCAGCCGATCGAATCCGACGTGACCGGCGAACTGTTACGTTACTTCGAGATTCGCAGGAAGTGGGAAAAGCACGAGTACGAGGTACCAGTGACCGCCGATTTTGAGTTTCTGAACGAGGCCAGACGGCGTTTTCATGGCGAACGATTCGAGAGTTTCTA
This sequence comes from uncultured Acidobacteriota bacterium, assembly GCA_963846145.1. GTDB lineage: Bacteria > Acidobacteriota > Terriglobia > Acidiferrales > UBA7541 > Acidiferrum. Next base: position 25,351 of record CAWJUV010000004.1, read on the forward strand.
CCAAGGATGGATTGCCGGCCGGATTGCCGAGCGAGAACTACGGCTTGAATTCTCCTACATGGCTACTGAACGAACCGCATTCTTCGACACCTATCTCGTACGGAAGGGACATTCGCCCCTCGACGGGAAGTACAGGAAAGGGTGAACGGCGTATGAAAGTCACGGTTCACTCTGCGGTTCACCGTTCCGTTCACCTCCGCGGTGAACGGAAGCTACTCCGTACGCTGATGTTACACCTGACGCACCGAGGAATTTCAGGTACCGGCAAAACACAAAATTGGGCTGGAGCGACCCCACTTCGTTGCCACCAAAACCGTGGCGGTCGCTCCAGCCCAACGAACGGGGAAACTCGTGTCCGCCATGTGTTTTGCCCGGAGTCAAGTTAATCCAAAAGCAAAGAAGAAAGATAGGAGACCTCATGTCGATCATCAACAAACCGCCAGAGATGGTGAGACGCGAGTACGAATTGCAGGAGCCGATCGCGGTAGCCGTCGAAAAGTACGCGGCGTTCATCGCCAGCACGCCAGATCATGTCGTGAACTCCGCGCTCAAGATGGTGCTTTGGAGAGATGCCGACTTTCGTCGCTGGCGCAAGCAGCAGCAGATGCCCGACGACAAGAATGATGTTCACCCTGGGGCCAGGGCGGCACGGGCGTGATCCAGAAAATCCTTCACGCGAGAAACTTCCTCGCTTGCGTTCTCGCGGCTTCCACGGGAATGGCGCTCTATTTTCGGGCGCCATTCCCCGAAGACAATCTCTTCCTTAATGTTATGGAAATTCGCTCGTCCTCCGCCTTTCTCTTTTTCAAGTACTCCTACACCCTCTTCCTCTACACGACACCGTACATCGCCTTCTCGGTCTTGTTTTCCGGTTTCTACATTTTTGCACTGAAGCCCACTCGCACGATTCGAGCAGGACAATTGCCTCCCTACTCCGACCCGGCGCAAAGAACCGAACTCTCGCTGGTCCTCGGCGAGCTGCACCATCCCCGCACCCAAATGCCCTCGGAAACACCGCGCTGGCTGGTCATTCCGGAACGTGGACTTTTTACTGGTATCGCGATTGTGGGCGCAGTGGGGTCGGGGAAAACGGCGGCGTGTATGTACCCGTTCGCGGAGCAAATTCTTGCGTATAAAGCCACCAACAAAGACCGTCGCATCGGAGGACTGATTCTCGAAGTGAAAGGCGACTTCTGCGGCAAAGTACGGGAAATCTTAACCAGACATGGGCGCTCCGAGGACTACATAGAAGTCAGCCTGTCTTCCGGGTACCGATACAATCCACTCCACAACGACCTCGACGCGTACGCACTCGCGTTCAACATAGCTTCGCTCCTGAACAATCTCTTTGGCAGGGGCAAGGAGCCATTCTGGCAGCAGGCATACACCAATCTCGTGAAATTCATCATCCTGCTTCACAAAATTGCTTTCGACTATGTGACGCTCTTCGATGTCTACGAATGCGCGATCAATCCGGAATTGCTCGAAAGCAGAATTAAGGAAGCCGAACGCAGGCTAACGGAAGCAGATAGTGTATTGCTCTGGACAGAAGAATATCTGAAGTATCCGAAAGACCTCGAACCATTCAATTTCCGACTCGACACGCAGTCCTGCCGTTATCGCGCACCCCTGACACCAGGACTTGCCGCAGTGTTGAACTCGAAGAACATCCAATGGGAGGCAGAAAATGCGTCCCGTACGAACCCCGTTCGGATTCACAAAAAGGCTCAGCTCGAAGCTGTCCGCAGATGGTTCTTTCACGATTGGCGGAGAATCGAACCTAAGCTGAGAACCTCCATTGTCGAAGGTATTTCCGTATTCCTCTCTCTATTCGACGACAGCCCGGACGTGAAGCGAACGTTCTGTCCGCCCGCAGAATGTTACGACGCGCGCGCCAACACCGACTTTAAATTCGGCAGACCGCTGCCTTCGTTCTCATGGCTAATCGAAAGCGGAGCCGTCTGCGGGCTAAATTTTCCTATCGGTATGAATCCGGGCTTGGCAAAGGCCATCGGCGTAATGATGAAGCTCGACTTCGAGCGGGCCGTACTGAACCGTGTTCCCATCATGGAAAACAACCCAGAACGATACTTCCGGCAAGTTCTTTTTCTCTGCGATGAATACCAGCACTTTGCCACGGTCGGCGAAAGCGAACCCACGGGCGATGAGAAATTCTTCAGTCTGTCGCGTCAGCCAAAATGTATCCCGGTCATCGCAACCCAGAGCATCAGTTCGCTTAAGTCCGCGCTACCGGGCGAATCGTGGCGCACGTTGTTGCAAACGTTCCGAACGAAAATCTTCTTGTCGCTTTCCGATGACTTTTCCGCGCGCACGGCCAGCGAGCTTTGCGGACGCGAAGACAGACTGAAGGCGAGCTACAACCTTTCCGAAAGCGGCCACGACGCCCAAGTCAGCCTGCTCACCGGCAAGGCCATGTCGCACAAGGCGAATATTACCGCTTCGAAAAGCTACAGCCCGCACCACGATCTGCGCTTCGACATGAAGGACTTCATGGAATTGCGCAACGCCCAGTCCGTGACCATCGCCTACGATGGAACGAACCCTATGCCGCCGACGTTTTGCTACCTAAAACCGTACTTCAACGATGTCAACAAATCGTATTTCCGCCAACTTGCAGACGGAGAACTGTGATGAATGGGTTTGAGACCATACTGCCATTTTCTGAAGCCGATTGAGCACCTGCTCCTCGACGATTCCATCAGTGAGGTCATGGTCAACGGGCCGGACCATATCTTCATCGAAAAAGCGGGATTCATCGAGTCTGTTGAAGGCACCAGCCTGGGTGAGAAATCCTTGATGGTCGCAGTCAAGAATATTGCGCGGCGACTTGGCGACGACATTTCTGACGCAAAACCGATCCTCGATTCGCGGCTGCCGGATGGGAGCCGCGTCGCTGCGGTCATCCCCCCTTGCAGTCTTTCTGGCGTGACCTTGACGATTCGCAAGTTCAACGCTTGCCACTACGCCATGGGCGAACTCATTGAGAGCGGCACGCTCAACCAAGCGCTGGCGGACCAGCTCGAACACTATGTGCTCGAGCGCCAGAACGTCTTAATCTGCGGAGGGGCCGGAACCGGAAAAACTACGCTCTTGAACGTTCTAGGCAGGTACATTCCGCCGCACGAGCGCATCATTCTGATCGAAGACACTGCCGAAATCCAACTGAGTCACACTAACCTCGTCCGTTTCGAGGCTCGGCGCGAGCAAGCTGGGGTGCCGGCGGTTTCGCTTCGCGATCTCCTTAAAGCCTCCCTTCGTCACCGACCAGACAGGATTTGCCTTGGCGAAATCCGCGGAAGTGAAGCATTTGACCTGTTGCAGCTCTTGAACACGGGCCACGGAGGAACTCTGTCCACGATTCACGCGAGTTCCGCGCGTCAAGCCCTCGCACGATTCACGAGTTGTGTCCTGCAGAGCGAAGTCGGACTCCCCTATCGCGCCGTGAAGAGCAACGTGGCTGATTCGCTTAACGTGGTTATCCATTTGGAGAGACGGCACGGGCGTCGATTCATCTTGGAAGTGATCGAGCTCTATGGCTATGACCCAGATTCAGACGCATATGAACTTCGCACGGTTTTTTTGAAGGATCTCGTATGAATCGAACCGGTTAACTTAGCCGGTATCAAATGAACGTGTGCTCACGATTTGTGGTTCAACGTAAAGTCACCGCTGATGCAAGGAGCGACGTTCGCCGAAACCTTCAAAGCGTTAGAAACGATTCAGTCTCGAAAGAAAAGCACAGGATCTCCTATGCCTAACCATGCGCTCATCTCACTCAATTCGCGACCTCAGATTTCTTCGGAGGAAAGACCGCTGATCGTAAAAGAGGCAGCGTTCTATCTTGGCGTGAGTCCCCAGACTGTGTATCTTTGGGTCGAGCGAAAGCAGATTCCCCATCTCCGCGTAATGGGTCGGAATATCCGATTTCTCAAATCGGATTTAGAAACATTTCGCGCGTCGTTCAAACAGGAGATGGAGAATGCCTAGAACCAAAAAATACGACGGTGTCGTCTATTCCCGCAACGGGAGCAGCATCTGGTGGATTCGCTATCGGGACCGTAGCGGCAGGTCGCGGCGCGAATCCAGCAACACTGCTGACTGGCAGGAAGCGCAAATAAAATTGCGCGAACGCCTGCAGGCCAGAGACGGCAACGTTCTCGACATAGTCAAGAAAGGCGAAAGCTTGCGTTACGGACAATGGGTGGATTTCTTTTTGGAGAACTACTCTAAACCTCCCGTACGTGCAGTGAAAACACATGCAACAAACAATCGCTGCGCGAAGCATCTCAGACTCGCTTTTGGAAACTGTCCCATTGTGGACATCACTGCGGATTCGATCGAGCTGTACTTGCGAGATCGTCTTCGTTCCCGGGTTCGAATCAGAACTGGCGACGGATACCGTGACACCACTCCACTCAAACCCACGACCGTACATCAAGAATTTCGTGTGCTACGGCGGATGTTAAACATCGCCGTCCGCAAGAAGTTCCTTGTGTGTAATCCGTGCGCCGGTGTGGAGTTCCCAGTAATTGTTAAAGGGCTCTTCCGTCCGCACTACGTCACCTGGTCCGAACAACAGCAAATCGAGTGTCACGGTCCGGAATACCTCGCAAACATCGTCCGGATCATCACTGAGACCGGCCTTCGAATCTACAAAGAGCTTTTGCCCATGAGAAAAGAGCATGTAGATTTGGCAAACGCTGTGGTTTGGATACCCGACTCGAAAACCCCCAACGGAATCGCTGAGGTTCCTCTGACCGACATCGCTGTCCAAGCATTTCACCGGCAGTTCGCCATAGCAGGCCCCGGACCGTTCCTGTTTCCGAGCGACCTCAACCCTGAGGGTTATCACAAAAACGTTCGAAGAACGTGGCAACGGACGCTGGCTCGAGCAAAAATACCCTACTTCCGCATCTATGATCTCCGCTCCACCTACGCGACCCGGCTGAGCGCCGGAGGCGTAGCCGACGAGTGGGTAACCCAAATGCTTCGGCAAGGTGACGCGCAAGTGTTTAAAAAGTATTCGCAGATGAAGTTACAGATGAAGCGCGAAGCCTTGGAAAAGATTAACCGTCGCGCAAGTGAGATGGCGCAAAACTTTGCGGGATCTCCCACAGTCCTGGTGCACTAACCCTCATTCGTGCACAGTTCGTGCACAGTCGAGGAGTTTTTTCGACGTTTTACAGCCAAATTGGATTGGAGCAAAGTTGGAAAGTGCTTTAAAATCAATGGTGCACTTCATGTCGGGGCGTAGCGCAGCCTGGTAGCGCGCCTGCCTTGGGCGCAGGAGGCCCCCGGTTCGAATCCGGGCGCCCCGACCAAAACAGCTCTCGTGTTTTTTGGATTATTGAGAGCCCTCTTCAATCAAATCCTTCCCGTGGGAATCCTCAGACTGTCAGGTTTGGGGAAAATTCAGGAGACCAATGCCAACCTCTCCGGAACCAATTTCGCTCCAATCGAATTCACACGCGATCCGCACATCGCCGGGCGCTTCCAGGAGACCCGCATCGATTCGCTTCAGTCGATCACCGCAGTAACTTGCCGATGAGCCAGTAATCGACACTGAACTCTCCCGGACCAGAGCAGATCAGCCAGAAAAAGAAAAGCACATACAGAACTTCCGGAAGATAGAGAAAATCGTCCAGCCAGTTAAGCGGCGAGAGCCCTTTAGGCAAAGTGGAAAGCGCGCTGGTCAGGGTGGCGACAATCATATCGATCATTAATGCAAAGCAGGCCGGGGTGGAGAGCAATCCCACCGCCACCAGGGATCCGCAAACGAACTCGACGCCCGACACGAAATAAGCCGTCTGGCGGGGAAACGGGACTTTGGCCTTTACCAGCGTGTCGTAAACAGGTTTCGTGCCGCCGGCGACAAACAGTTTATTGGCCCCGGAGATGGCGAAGAACAGCCCGATCGAAACGCGCACCAGCACGATGGCATATTGTTCCAATCCACTGCTACCCAGCAGCGCAAGTTGGATCAACCATTTCCAATTCACCATCTCCATTTTCTTCCCTCCATCGGAAAATGTCTCTCCGCTATCGCTGTTAAGCAGGGCTGAGCTGGCCTCTGGCGTTAAGCTCCTTGGTTTGTTAATCGCTCATTTTGAGCGTTCAATTTGACAAGAAGCTAAACGGAATCCGAATGTAGGCGCCGCTTAAAGTGATGAGTTTTCTCGACTACGAGTTTTTGTTATTCCGGGGATCGTCTTTCGCGCTGAGGTATTCCAGTCCAAGCGGCCCTATCGCGTTTACTTGCGTCACGTATTCGCTGGATTTCGCCCAGTGGAAGTGCGCAGTGTTGCCAGGGAGAATCACCACCGCGCCAGGCGGATAGGCTTCTAACTGACTCTCGTCGAAAACATCACCCAGCCCGATATAAAACACGCCGGAAATCACGGTATAAACTCGATCCTCCGGATGCTTATGCGGCATCAGTTTCTCCCCGTGCGGTACTTTGACCCTGATTGTGTAAGGCCCGCGTTCCGACGGCTGACCCACAACGACGGCCAGCCTAACGGATGGTGGAAACGCCGGGAACGGTTTCCAATCGACGTCTTCGGACAGAATACTTTTGAAAACCTCCTGCCCGGGTTGTTGAGACTGAACTTCGTTTTGCTGAGCACGCTTTGCGGCACTGTCGTTGTGAGACATACAAACCTCCTTGGTGAACGAGAAACCATTCGCATCGGTGGTGATCGGTGGTTGACGTAGGTTATGACTGCGTTAGTAGCGGAGACTCGATCCGGCTCAGGAGGCGCCAGCCGCGTTACTTCGTCTCTCGCTAAGCGCCGGTATCAGAAGTTTCAGAAGCGCTTCGTCCGAGAAAGGGTTCTGACCCGAAATCAACTCGCGATCTTGAAGGACGTAGCTCTTCCATGGAGCGGCCACACTTACGTCACCCCCCGCCGTACGCAAGGCGAAGTCCGGGTAGAAGAGAACCTTGCCACCAATCTCCAGCGGCTCCCGCTGCTGCTCTTCCGCCGTCGAAAAGATGGTCATCTTATATCCAGAATAAATCCATCCTTGAGCCTTGGCCCGCGCTCCAGCGGTATCACCCGCTGCGAGCGCTCCGACCACCTCCGTCGAATTCGGAAGAGCGGAGAGAAGTGAAATCGGACCATGGCACAGCACCGCCGTAGGCTTGGATGTTTCATGAAAGTGTCTCATCACCGTGCCCGCGTCGGGATCATCGAGAAGATCGATCATCGGACCATGGCCGCCGGGGACGAAGACTGCGGCATATTGATCCAGGCCCGATGCAATGACTTCTGAGATGCGAGTTGGATTTTTGAGCCCCGTCAGGCTTTCGCGGAATTTCAGATAGTCCTGAAGCTTAGCCTCGTCCCCGCCGAAGAAATCGGCGACAGCTGAATGGACATCCATTTGCGGCGTGTTGCCTTTAGGGTTGGCAATAGTGATTTCGTAGCCCTCCTTCATCAGGGCCCGAACCGGAACCGTCAGTTCGTTGAGATAGTAGCCAGCACCGGCATAAACCTTGCCATCTTTCAACGGCAAGCCGTGACCGCTCGAGACCAGCACCAAGATTTTTCCTTTTGTTGTCATTTTGTTCCCCTCACTAAAATCAAATCTGTCTCTCAAAATCTTACCTTGTGCAGCACAACCCAATTTGCGAGAGCCCCGGCTCAGCGATCTCATCAGTACGTCCACCAGCACCGAGTCGCACTCGCGCTTTCCGCTTAAGCGCTAGCCGTACTTGAGATCGGTGCTCTGTCCGACCTCGATGATGTAACCGTCCGGATCGCGGATGTAGCAGCGTATCTCGCCGTACTTGGCAATCGGTTCGGTTAGGAACTCGGCCCCTCGACTTTTCCACAATTCGTAGCACGCTTGAATATCCGCAACACGGAAATTCATAAAGCTGTTGATGTGATTCGGGTCGGGAACGCTGAGCGTTACCGTCGGCTTGTCCGGGGTCGGCCCGCCCCCGACGTTCAGAATCATCCAGATGTTCGCAAGCTGAAGGTACGGAGGCGCGTTGCCATCCCCCATGGTCAGAATGCGAGCGCCGAATACTTTTTCATAGTAGCGGGCCGATCGCTCGACGTCGGCGACGGTGAGAAAATGCGCAACGGTAATCCCTTCCTTCGGCGGCATCTCGTAGCTTTTCTGTTCGATTTGTACGGCGTTCATTGATGGCTCCCTTCGAGATAGTGCGCAAAATATTTTAGACAGCGCTAGAGACATTCGAAAACCTGTCCAACCTTGGCTTCCAACACCCGCCATCCCAGACGCTTCGGATAAGAGAATGGCGTCGGGTGCCGGCTAAGCTAGCGCCCGATTTGGCCCAAGTAGTATCCCAGCCGATTTTCGGCATCGCCCGGCTTGTGGAAGCCGCGGTCCATCAACGCTTTGATCCCCTGCTGGGCGGCGGGGCGGCCGAGCGAAGCGATGCACGCGTCCCATCCGGCGCCGAGCTCGACGTCCGGCGGCAGGCTGGTATTGACGAGGCGCTTGGTCTCCGCGATCGCCCACTTGTCGAACTTGGCGATCCGGGTCGCGAGTGTGTCTACGAACGTATCCAGATCGGCGTCGGGCAATGCGCGATTAACGTAGCCATAGGCCTCGGCCTGCTCTCCCCGGATATCTTCCGAACTCAAAAGCACCTCGAGGGCACGGTTTCGCCCGATGAGATGGGGGAGCCGAGCCATTGGGCCGCCGCCGGCGACCATCCCCACACCCACCTCCCATTGCGAAATGATGGTCTTCTCGCGGCTGGCAAAACTCATGTCGCAGGCCAGCGTGATCTCGCTGCCGTTGCCCGTCGCGCGGCCGCGAATCAGGGCGATGGAGGCGACTGGCAAGCGGGTCAGACGCACAAGAAAATCCGGCCACGGTGGCAAACCGGTGGGGCCCGGCGGCATGGAGGTCAGGTCCTCAAGCTTGGCAAGGAAATCGGAGTGATTTAGAAAGTAGTCCTCGACCGCGCTATCGAAGACCACGACCCTGACCTGCTCGTCGGCCTCCAGAGCCTTGATGACTGCCTGAAACTCCCGGACCATCTCGGGACCCATCACGTTGATCGGCGGATTGTCGATCGTGACCCGCCAATAGGCGGGCGACCGTCGGACCACTCGGATCTGTGCGGGCTTCTTAAGTGCGCTTGCTGTTGTCATGGCAATCTCCTATCTATTTTGTTTGTCTCGGATTGTTTGTCTCGGAAACCGGTTGATAGCCCAACGCTTTCTCGATCACAGGGTTATTTGTTCTTGGCCGGAAGTTCGTTGATTACTGCGGCCCCTGCCTTGCTCACGATCTCGTCCTGCGAATCCGCGCCTCCCGAACAGCCGATGGCGCCGATAATTACTCCTTGCTCAATCAGCGGGATGCCCCCTCGAGAGGCGATGACCCCATCGAAGGCGAGCAGATAGTTGAGGTGCATAAGGTTGATACCGTCCTCGAAGACCTTTGTTTCGCGCCGGAAGGTAGCGGCTGCGCGTGCCTTGTGTTCGGCAATCTGAATGGAGGCAAGCATCGCGCCGTCCATGCGTTGAAAGGCCACGAGGTTTCCGCCGGAATCGACCACCGCCACGTTCATCTTCCAGTCGCGCTTCCTCGCCTCTGCCACCGCCGCGTGGATGACCGCCTGGGCTCGGTCTAGCGATATCGGCGGCCCGTACGGAGTGTCGAAAGGAATCTTGTCTGGCACAAAATCGAGAGGATTTGGTTCTGTGGACTGCAGCGCTCGGCTCACACCGGCGGCGTTTCCCGATCTCTCATTTGCCATACGTCCTCCCTCAATCGATCGTAACTTTCTGCGGCTGCCCAGTTCGATGTCGTGCTGTACCTTTGCGGTAGCAAAATCGAACCGCAGTGATCGTCAACTTAAGCAGAGGCGTGGGCGGCTCTCTCCCCGAGTAGCTTCATAGGCGCTTGAGCGACGGACGTCGATGACGATTGACTTCTGCAGTGTCAGCACCATCACGATTTTCATTTTCCATTACCTCGGTCCCCGATCTAAACAGAAGTGTCGGAGGCGGACAATTGGACGAAGGTTTCGTCGCTACTTTTGTATTGGCAGGTATGGCCGGGCGACTTGCAAATGCCGGAGACATATCGACAATTATCCAGTTTCTGTACAAGTACTAACGGGCGAGGAAGGAGTCTCTAGTTCAACGCGAAGACAATTTCTCAGGGACCTGATGAGTTCAACGCACTTGTGGGCCCCGCTTTGGGGCATCAGTTATCCCGGATGTCCCACCAGTTGGGTGAGTTGTCGATGACGACGTTTCGGTGCGCGAATCGCCTGAGGCCGTTGCAGCGGCACGCAAATACAAAGCGGTGGACGATGAGGGACTTGAAACTGCTGACCCGTTGCGAGGGTTGGCATCCGAGAGCATTCGCGTCCGGACAACAATTCTTCGCGCGGCCTCCAGGACATCATTTGTGGAGGTACATAGTGTCCGGGTAGGCGCGGCTTAACGCTTCTGGTACGGGTGGAAGATGTAGTCCTTCACTTTCACGGGCGTATGGCACGCGTATCCGCAGTTTGAGGGGCTATTCGCATCGGCCGTGAATTTGTCCGATGCCGCTTCATAGTTCAAAACCGCGTATCCCCATCCACCGCTTTTCGGGAATCTCTTGCTGTCCTTTTCCATGAAGAAAGCCTGTTTAAAGACGTCTGGCACATCCACGACGAAGGGCGCCTCTGTGCTCTTCTTCGGCTGCCATTGGAGCTTCGCAATCGCGGAGCCCTCCGGGAAAGGTTGGCCGTTGCCCGGAATGCCGGCTTTGTAGGCCTTGATCATGATCGGATTGGCAACGATCACCTTGAGCACTTCATCGGTCCGGGCGGAAGAGACTACCGACCAGTCCTCGTATCCCCGGAAGTCGGAGAACGCGATTCCACTCGGCGATTTCAGCGAGTACTTGTCCTGCCTGTCCTGCGCGTAAACGGTGGCGGCGAGGACGACCAGCACTGCTGCGGCTGTCGCGAGGATGGTAAAGCCGGCGATACGTTCCACGGCGGTGCGTGTTTTCATCTTTTGTTCTTGTTGCTGTTGCGCTACAGATTTCGTCAGAAGTTCAGACACGGTATTTTCTCCTTCATAAAAACATTTTCTAAAGCCAGTCAGCGCGCATCTTCAACCGTTGCGACTAAGACAAACGTGAGGGGAGCAAAACAATTGGACCATGGTATTGCCGATACCTTCGTATCAAGTGCACCTGGGGAAGTTTCCTTCCGTTCGATCGATTTTCAGGATTAGTTCGATGCAGCAAGCCTGGCCTCAGACACGCAACAGTTGATGGCGATTTCAGGCAACGCGTGGCTAGTGTAGGAGCGATTCCCAGTCGGCTGGCACCCTTCCTGCCGGCCCAGGTGCAGGCTGATTTCTTGGATGCGAATGTGGCGGAAGCAATTTCACATCCTTGATCATCCCTTGCTTCTCGTAATCGAAGAACCAGTCCTCACCCGGTTCGAAGCTGGCAATGACCGGATGCCCTGTTGCCGCCGCGTGTTTTGATGCATGCTGACTCGGAGAACTGTCGCAGCATCCGATATGTCCACACTCTGCACACCGACGGAGATGCAACCACCAACCCTTCGGCGACGCCAGGCATTCCACACACCCATCGCCACTCGGCTTCGAAGCGGGATCGATTCCGCGCTGACCCTTTTTCATTTCCGATTTTCCTTCCGTCCCATTTCGACTCCTCCCGGGCGGATGTCGGCCCGCAAGCGGCCGACGTTTCTACTGTGCGTTCGTCACAGGTACGATCGGCAAACTGATGAAGCTGGCCTCTCCGCTGTTGTGCCAAACGCGTTGCGTAGCTTTCTGATAATCCGCAGCCTTCGCTTCGAAAATATTCGGCACAAATTTTTGCGGGTTGCGGTCGTACAGCGGGAACAGCGTGCACTGCACTTGCACCATAATTCGATGGCCAGCCGGAATGGTCCGCTCCACCATCGGTAATCCGAAGGTGTACTCCAGCGGTTTGTCCGCTTCGATGGCTGCGGGATGTTCGAAACTGGTGCGATAGCGCCCGCGGAAAATGTCCGTGCCAATGGGCAGTTCGTAGCCGTTCCAGTCGAAGGGCTGCCCGACTAGACCGGGAAATGTCCCGCTGACGTCCATGTTGCCCATCTCGCGATTGGGATAAACATCGATCAGCTTCACCACCCAGTCGGAATCGGTGCCGCTGGTGGAGGCCACCAGATGCACCACCGGTTCGCCAGAAAGTTTCATCGCTGCCGGCAGCGGATCGCTTACAAAAGTCACCACGTCAGGCCGGCCATCCACGAACCGCTGATCCATCAACAGCCAGGTTCGCCAACCAGTTCCATCTTTCTCCAAAATGGGCCGCGGACGATAGGGCACCGGCTTGGCCGGATCGGAAACAAATTCCGTATAGCGCTCGTCCTTTGCTTCGCCGCCCGGCGCGCTGAAGGAAAGTTTTCCGCCAGCGCCAAAGTAAATCGGCTTCGACGTCACGCTGCAACCCTTTTCGCAACTTGTCGGATAATTTTCCAGACGGTCCCAGCGATCCGCGCCCGTGTCATACACCCACACCGGCGGCGTATCCGCTTTCGGCGCGCCAGGCTTCAAATATTGATTGAAAAACGGCACCATCACTTCGCGCCGCCACTGATTCGCCGTGTCGGTCGCCCACAAGAACGGCCCCAACGCGCGTCCCTGCCGGTTGATCTGCGAGTGAAACCACGGCCCCATCGTCAGAAAATTCATCTCCCGCGCATGATCTTTTCCTTGCAGCGCACGATACGAATGAATCGCTCCCCACATGTCTTCCTGATCGTAGAGCCCCTGCTCCCACAGCGTCGGCACGGTCAGCGGCACTTTGGCCAGCAATTTATCCAGCGCGCCAGCCTGCCAGAACGCGTCGTAGGCCTGATGCTCACTTAAAATCCGCATGAACGGCAAATTCGCGCCGCCTTCCTGGCGCGCCATATCCCCAGCCGATCCCGCCCGAAGATAATTGGTGTAATCGTCGCCGATGCGCGCCGCTCCCACACCATTGCCTCGCGCACTTTCCTGTCCGATCACAAAATCAATGTTGGGTTGGCGGAATGCCCCGTAATGAAACCAGTCGTCGCCCATCCAGCCGTCAATCATCGGACTTTCCGGCACAGCGGCTTTCAGCGCCGGATGCGGATGCAACAACGCCATCACCACCGTAAATCCTTCGTACGAAGATCCGATCATTCCCACGCGACCATTGGTCTCCGGCACATTCTTCGTCAGCCATTCGATGGTGTCCCACGCATCGGTGGTGTCATCCGCGCCGGTGTTGTTGAATCCGGAGTCCACCGGCAGCGGCGTAATCAAATAGGGGCCCTCCGAGCCGTACTTCCCGCGCTCGTCCTGGTAAACGCGGATGTAGCCGTTCTCCACAAATCCTTCATCGCCAAGCGACAGTTCGTCCATCATCGTCCCCGCCTGCGGCGCGGAATGATTGCGCACATGCCCCGCAGCATCGTAGGGAGTGCGAGTCAACATAATCGGTGCGTCGTGCGCCCCTTTAGGAACAAAAATAGCGGTATAAAGTTTTACCCCGTCGCGCATTGGCATCATCACCACGCGGCGATCGTAGTCGCGCTCCACCACCGGCGCTTTGAACTCACGCCCCACCTGGTCGTCACTTTTTACTGGCGCATCCTTGGTGGTCTGCGCGCCGGCTAACGCGGCGCTAAACAACAAAGTGAACACCAGCGTGGTAGAAATTCCCGAGGTCATCGCTACTCCTCTTTGCTCGCCTAAGAATCGCTAAAAAGTTGCGCTTCATAATGCCACAACTCTAGCGCGCGCAGGTTGTGGCAGCGCTGCGCTCGGTCACACTGGGTGGATAACACTCAGGCAGGCCTGCGCCATTCGCAGGAATAGCAAGCAAGGAAAAATGAGGAAAGATAAAACCGTACTTACAATGCTTTCGACAGGCGCGCACTGGCGCGAGCCTCCGCCCAAGCGTAGGAAGTCACGCGAATGCAAACGTACCCAGTTGATTGCATGGAAAAGCCGCGAACGCTAAACAGGTTTCTCCCGCGGTCTAGTAAACCGTCCGCACCTTCGGCTCGCGCGCCCACAAACGCCCATTCGCAGCAGCCTCAAAAAATGCATCGACTTTGCCGCCCATTAGCACACCTTCGTCCGGCTTCGCGCCTGCCGCTTGCAGCAACGCTTCCGCCTCTTTCGTAGCGCCAATCACTTTGCAGTGCGCATAAGCATCATGCACCCACGCCACCGCCGCCGCTTCTTCCGCCAATTTCTCGCTCTGCTCTTCAGGGATCGCCACAAACACCGCGTCAAACAGAACCGACGCGCCGCCGGCGAGTTGGAAATCCGCTTCAATCATTTTTCCATCGCTGCCCTTAGCCCCGCCCACTCGCGGAGCCACCACTGCGAAGTTTGCTTTATGTTTCTTCGCCCCGGCCCGCAGCGTTTCAACCAACTTTGCTTCCACCCCATCCGCAACCAGGCAACCGATCTTCCGTCCCTCCAAAGATTTTTTCGCTTTGCGCAAAATACTCAGCGCCGGGGAAGCTTTCAAGTCTTCGCGCACCTTCACCGCCGCAGGGCCTTTCTGAATCGGCCCCGGCATCCCCAGTCCGTTCGCGACCCGTTCCGCGATCTTCGGATCGACGTTCGCCAGGTTCCCCAGCATCCGCTCCCGCACCGCTTTGGTTTCCACTTTGCTCAACTCAAAAATAAACGCCGACACAATGTGGTTCTGCTCCGGCTCGGTCTGCGAATTGAAAAACTGCCGCGCCTGCGAAAAATGATCCGCAAAGGTCTCCGACCTCAGCCGCACTTTCGGCCCTTCCATCTCCTCCGCGAAGCTGACCAATCCCAACCGCGGATCCTGCCGCGGCGTATTGGCCTCCAGCGAACTCGGCGAATAGTTCACCCGCCCCTTCTGCAAACTCATCTGCATATGTCCATCGCGCTGCATGTGCATCACCGGACATTTCGGCGCATTCACCGGTATTTGCTGGAAATTCGGCCCGCCCAGCCGCTTCAATTGCGTATCCAGATACGAGAAGATCCGCCCTTGGAGCAGCGGATCGTTCGAAAAGTCCACTCCCGGCACCACATTTCTCACGCAAAAAGCCACCTGCTCCGTTTCCGCAAAGAAGTTGTCGACGTTGCGGTCCAGCACCAACCGCCCAACAATCTTCAGCGGAAGAATTTCTTCCGGGATCAGCTTCGTCGCATCCAGCACATCGAAATCGAATTTGTCCGCGAATGCCTGATCAAACAACTGCAATCCCAACTCCCACTCTGGAAAACTCCCTTCATTGATGGAGTTCCACAAATCCCGCCGGTGAAAATCCGGATCCGCTCCGGAAATCTTCAACGCCTCGTCCCACACCACCGACTGCATCCCTAGCTTGGGCCGCCAGTGAAACTTCACAAACATCGACTCATTATCCGCATTCAAAAAGCGGTAGGTGTGAACTCCAAAACCTTCCATCATCCGGAACGACCGCGGAATCGCTCGATCGGACATCGCCCACATCAGCATGTGCGTCGACTCCGGCATCAGCGACGCAAAATCCCAGAAACTGTCGTGCGCCGTCTGCGCCTGCGGAAATCCCCGGTCCGGCTCCTGTTTCGCGGAGTGAATCAAGTCGGGAAACTTGATCGCATCCTGAATGAAAAACACCGGAATGTTGTTACCCACCAAATCCCAATTCCCTTCCTTGGTATAGAACTTCACCGCGAACCCGCGTACATCCCGCGCCATATCCGTCGAACCCTTATTTCCTGCCACCGTGGAAAACCGCACAAACGTTGGCGTCTTGACACCCACCTCGTTAAAAATCGCCGCTCGGCAAACATCTCCGATCGACTCAGTCAGTTCGAAGTAGCCATGCGCTCCAAATCCCCGCGCGTGCACAATCCGTTCGGGAATGCGCTCGTGATCGAAGTGCTGCATCTTTTCGAGAAAAATGTGGTCTTCCAGCAGCGTCGGCCCGCGCCTCCCAGCCTTCAACGAATTTTCATCGTCGGCCACCACCGCGCCCGTCTGCGTGGTCATCGGCGGGTGCGTACCTCCAGCCAACTGGTGCAGTTCATCTCCCTGCCCGCGCGTCTCGCCTTGGTGACCGCGATTCTCATTCGTATCGTCCGCTTTGCGAAGTTTTTCAACTTTATGAGGCACAACTTTCAAGGTCTTCTTGGTGGAGCTTTCGCGTTTCGCCATAGTTTTACCCTCAGCAGAAAAGTTTTGAATCGTTCAAGCCCGTTTGTGATGTGGCAGGTGCCAGGCTTAGGAAGGTCCGATCGCCCAGGCAGCGTTCCGTAACCGCTGTTGAGCGTACTAGGAAAGAAAATCATCCGCGCTAGACGGAAGCGCGTAGTTACACAGCGGAATTCCAGTAGTTCTCCCGAGAAGAAGATGGCTACCGTCGGCTGAACCTGATTCTACAATCGAAGCTTCGTCCCGTGCTGAGACCAGCGGCCAGCAAAGTCATTCCGCGCAACGAAACCCCACAAATTCACGCGACCCGTTCGGCGGATGGCTGTCTCGATAATCCACCCACAGATTCACCGGTGCTCCGCCAAAGCTTCCGCCCCGAATCACTCGTCTCGTCTTCACCTGCAGGAATTCCTGCGCGTCGCGAGGTTCCGATTTCTTCGCAACTCCGTCGCCGGCCCTACTTTCTGAATAAAGTTTCCACTCATCGCGAGTAAATTCCCAAACATTGCCGGCCATATCGAAGAGTCCGTAGCCGTTTGCTGGATATGCGCCGACTGAGGAAGTGGTGCCGAGCCCGCTGCCACCATAATTAGCGCGGGACTTATCTGGCGGCTCATTTCCCCACGGAAACAGCGCATCGCGGCCACCGCGCGCGGCATACTCCCATTCCGCTTCCGACGGCAACCGCTTCCCGGCCCACCGGCAATAGGCTACGGCGGCGTACCAGTTGACGTTCACCGCCGGGTGATTTGCCTCCGCAAGCGGTTCGCCCGGCGTCTTCCAATGTTTGAGGTAATTGCCGTTATCGAGTTGAGCAGGCAAACCGCCAGGCTGCCATTCAGGATTCGTCTCTACAAATTTCTTGAATTGCGCGTTGGTCACCAAATACTTGTCCATGTAAAAGTCAGCGACATGCGCCGGATGCCTCGGAACCTCATCGCGAAATAACTCCGGACCATCGACACTGAAAACTTCCTGCAAGCGCGGGATTTCTTTGCTGTCGATGCCCACTTGAATGGTCCCGCCGTGAACTAAGACCATTGAGTCATCCACAGTATTTGAGGCCACCGCGACTCGCGGTTTGTCGGCCGGCTTGGTTCCGTGCTGAGCTTGCGCAAAGTTTCGCGAGGGGGTTGCGCTGAGGAGTGCTACAAAAAAGATCGCGTGCACCAGCAACGTATTCATGGGACCAATTTCCCCCGGGGGTTAGACGAACACAGGGAGAAACGGACAGTTCGCGCGGCAGCGATCCGTAAACGATTCGCAGGTTGAAAGGCCCTGCGGTAACGAAGCAAAAAAATAAAGGGAGCTGCCAGGCAGCTCCCTTCGTAGGCCTAATGATTAATGCAAACCGGCGGGTCGCCCCGGTCAGTTTCCAGAGCCGCTCAGCGACACCGACTGCGGCGAGTTCTTCGCGTTGTCGCTGACCGTGATGCTCCCCGACTTCGAGCCCTTACTCGTCGGCTTGAACACCACATTCATCACGCAGCTCGCATTTGGATTCAACGTCGTCGTGTTGGTGCAACCGGTCCCGCTGCCGAAGGCGAAGTTGCCGCTAACGCTCAAGCCTTTCAGCGTCAACGCCGTCGTCCCGGTATTCTTCAGCGTCACCTGCTTCGCCGAACTGGTCGTTCCCGACTTCTGATTCCCAAAACTCAGGCTCGTCGGGCTCAGCGTTGCAATCGGATTGATCACCGTCGCGGTCATCAGCACCATTTGCGGGCTGCCCGCGGCGTTGTCGGTAATCACCAGGTTGGCGGCATGCGTCTTGGTCACGTTCGAATCGCCGGTGTAGCTCATGATGATCGTGCAGCTCTTCCCGGCGTTCAAAGTCTTGGGGCAGAATTCCGCGCCGATGAATCCAGTGGAATCATCGCCGGAAATCGCGCCCACATTGAAGTTGTTGAAGGTCACCATCGACGAACCGGTGTTGGTCACCGTCAGTAATGCCAACGAAGTCGAGCCCGGGTACGTCGTGCCGAAATTCAGCGTGCTCGGCGAGAACTTCAGCGTCGAACCTGTCGAATTCACCGTCTGCGTCGTACCGCTCGCAGTGCTGCTTCCGGTGTAGTTGCCGTCTCCGCCATACGTGGCCGTCAGCGTCCAGGCTCCGGAAGTCGAGAGCGTTACGTTGCAGCTCCCCGCTCCCGCGCTAAGCGCTCCACTACAAGTCACGTGCGTCGAACCCAGCGTAGCCGTTACCGTCACGGAACCACTGGGCGCAGTGGCTGTAGTGCTCGTCGTTGTCGGCGCACCGCTAACCTTGAACCCAACCGCCACCGCCTGTCCTACGTTCGAAGGATTCGGTGTGTTGGAAATAATCAGCGTCACGCTCGCCGCCTTCGTCGCCGAAGTCGTCTCCGTCTTGGTCGGCGCCGCGGTGTAGTTGCCGTTGCCGGCCTGATTCGCGATGACCGAGCAAGTCCCGGACGCCGCCGTCATGGTATACGTCGCCCCGGAATTGCTGCATGCTCCGGAACTGGTAAACGTCACCGGCAAGCCGGAAGTAGCCGTCGCCACCACGGTGAACTTCGAACCATACGCCGCACTCGTCGGCGCATTGGTGCTGAAGTTGATCGTCTGCGAAGCCTTCCCAACAGTCAGCGTCGTCGAAGTATTCGTCGCCGCTCCCAGGTTGGCATCGCCCGCATAGCTGTAGGTAATCGTGTACGGAGTAGTCGAAGCCGGAATGGTCGCCGTTGGGAACGACGTCGAGAACGCCCCACTGCTCCCAATCGTGGCCTGCGCCGTCGCGCTGTTAATCGTGATGGTGACCTTCTCGCCAGACGCAGGATAGGTGGTGCCATTCGCGATCTTTCCGCCCAGCGTCACCGACGCCGTTCCATACGTGATCGACTGCGATGGCGTCAACCCGCTAAACGTCGGCATCGGCAGTGAATTCACCATGATGTTGACCACCGACAGCACTTGCTGATCCTGCGCCGTCACGTAGCCCTGGTTGATGTAGTTGCCCGCCGAAGAAGACGGGCTCAGCAAGTGCAAGCTGAACGCCGCATTCTGCGCCACATTGCCGAACGAGCAATTCAGCACCTGGCTGCCCACTGCGCCGCTGATCGAGCAAGTCCCCGGCCCGCCATATGCCGGGCTGATCGACCAATTGATGTTGGTCCCCGCTGGCAACGGATCGTTCAACGTCGCATTGTTGGCCGTCGCTGCCGATCCATTGGAAATCGCGATCGTGAATCCGATCGGACTTCCTGCATTGACCGTGGCGTTATCCGCCGTGCTGCTCACCGTCACAAATCCCAGCGTGGCCGGCGGAATCGCTACCACCGCATCGCTGAACACCTTGGTCTTCCCGCCAATGCCCGAGTCCACCTTCTTGTTCGGGTCGTAGAAAGTAGTGATGTCGAACACGAATTGGCAGTAAATCGCCGGATTGGTCGGCGTCCCTGGATTACCCTTCAACATCGGCGTGCTGCAATTCGTGCCGTAAGGCGAATTGGGCAACACAAACGTATCGGGATCTTCGTACAATCGCGGCGTGCTGCCGGCCCACGGCGCCGGCGCCACAAACGTGTCGTCGTTGTAGGTCACCGTCCAGCTCACCGGCCCAACATAGGCCGATGCCGGCGGTTCCGTTCCCGGCGTCCCCGAATAAATCGAGTACACCACGCAGTTGCCGTTGGCGTACGGGAAGCAGCGCGGCACGGTGGTGTTGCCTTGCGCGTCCGTCGAATACGTGAAGAACGATTTGAACCGGCAGTCGAAATCCTGCGTCGGCGTATCACCAGCCGGGCAAATTCCATTAGCCACGTCCGGCGGCAATTCCGTAACTTTCACCGTCAGCGGAAATGGAGTGATCACCTGCGGAACCGTAAACGCAATCGCGTGCGCATTCGGATCCGTGCACGGATTCGCTGGCGTCGGATTGGGATTCGATGGGCAATCAAACGTAGCCATCTGCATCTGATTCATCCCTGGCGTGTATTGCAACGTGATCGTCTGCACCGGCGGCACAAACGAAGCAGTCACGCCCTGGTTCGAATTCATCGTCACCGAGCAAGCCTGCGTCCCGCTGCAAGCACCCGACCAACCACCAAACGTCGAAGGCTGCGACGGAGTCGCCGTGAGATTTACCAGGGTCCCCTGCGGGTAGCTCACGATGCAGCTTCCACTCATTACGCCTGCGGTGTCGGTGCAATTCAGTTGTCCGCCATCCGTCACTGTGCCGCTGCCGGTTCCAGTCAGATTCACCGTCAACGTAAAGTTGGACACTGGCTGATTCACCGTCAGTGTCGTGCTGCTGTCGCTCGTCGGGCCAAATGTCGCATCTCCCGGGTAGCTGTAGGTGATCGTATAAGGCGTTGCCGATGCAGGAATATTGACGGTCGGGAAAGAAGTTTGAAACGCGCCGCCGGTCACGATGTTGGCCTGTTGCGTCACTCCATTAATCGTCACGCTTATGGTTTCGCCGGTCGTGGGGAACATATTGCCGTTGCTGATCATGCCGCTGAGCGAGATCGCGCTGGTGCCCACGCTAATCGACTGCGACGGGGTGAGGTTGCTGAACGCCACCGTCGCGGCATTCACCACCACGTTCGTCACCGACAACACCTGCTCGCCAGTAGACGTCAGAACGGCTTGGCTGACGTAGTTGCCGATCGAAGAAGACGCGCTCTGCACCGTAACGCTGAGCACCGTATTCTGCGTCACGTCACCAAACGCGCAGTTCAGCACCCCGCTCGTGAGCGTGCAGCCGGGGGATGAATTCCCGCTGAGCGTCCAGCTAACGTTGGTGCCCGTCGGCAATGTGTCGTTCAACGCCACATTTTGGGCCGTCGCCGGCGACTGGTTGATCATGTTGAACATGAAACTGATCGGACTTCCCGCGCTGGTTGGCGTGGTGCTCCCGACGGTGGTGATCGTCATGGATCCAACCGTCGCCGGCGGAATCGCCACCACCGCGTCGCTGAATACCTTAGTCTTGCCGCCAATTCCCGAGTCCACTTTCTTGTTCGGGTTGTAGAAGGTGGTGATGTCAAACACGAACTGGCAGTAGATCGCCGGACTTGTCGGAGTGCCCGGCGGATTTCCGGTCACCATCGGAGTGCTGCAGTCTGTTCCGTACGGCGAATTGGGCATCACGTATCCGTCCGGATCTTCGTACAGCCTCGGCGTGCTTCCCGCCCACGGCGCCGGCGGCGCAAAGGTATCGTCGTTGTAGGTGACTTCCCAACTCACCGGTCCGACGTACGCCGAAGGATCGGGCTCCGCCCCAGGCGTTCCGTCGTAAATCGAATACACCACGCAGTTGCCGTTGGCATACGGGAAGCACAGCGGCACGATGTCGCCGCTGGCGTTCGACCCATAGTCAAAGAAAGTGTCGAACCGGCAGTCGAAATCCGACGCCGGCGTACCGCTGTTCGAGCATATTCCGTCCGCCTGGCTGGGTGGAATTTCCGTAGCCTTCACCGTCAGCGTGAACGGTGTATTCACTTGCGGCAATGTAAACGCAATCGCGTGTGCATTAGGATCCGTGCAAGGATTCGCCGCCGTCGGGTTTGCATTCGACGGGCAGTCGTAGGTCGCCATCTGCGTCTCGTCGGTCCCCACCACAAACGGCAAATTGATGATCTGCGGCCCTGGCACCAGCGATGCCGTTACCGTCTGCGCCGAGTTCATTGTCACGCTGCAAACGTTGTTCGTGGTGCTGCAGCCGGAATAACCGCCGAAATAACCCGGCTCCGCCGGCGCCTGCGCAGTGAGGGTTACCACCGTTCCCGCTGGATAGCTCACAGTGCACGACCCGGAAGTGATTCCTGCCGTGCCCACGCAGTTGAGCTGGCCTCCGTCAGATACCGAACCGTTGCCCGTGCCGATCAATTTCACGGTGAGTTGATACATCTGCACCACCGTCTGCGTGAACGTCGCCGTCACACTCTGGTTGGCGTCACCGGTCTGCAGTGTGCAAGGCCCGGTGCTCCCGTCCGTCGGACAATTGTCGTTCGGATCAGGCGTTACGTTCGACCATCCCGCAAAGGTCGACCCGGCATTGGGGGTCGCGGTCAGCGTCACGGGAATGCCGGGGAATTGCACGTTGCAGCTGACGCTGCAGTTCAATCCGGTGGGATTTGACGTGACCGTCCCAGTGCCATTCCCGGCAATCGTCAAATTAATCTGCGACGGTATCACCGTCCAGGTCAGCGTCGCCGGCGAACTGGTAACGCCGCCAACCGTCTGCGTCACGTAGAACTCGTACGTCATGTTTTCCTGCAACCCGGAGTAGTTGTATGGCGAGGTGCAGGGTGCATAGCTGGGAGTAGCGGTAGACAACACCAGCGAGCACGCAAAGGTCGCATTGGGATCGCCATTAAATCCAAACAAACCGGACGTGATGTAGCTCGGATTGCCGGGGGTTTCGTAGAAGGTCGGCACCGGAGTGATCCCCGTTCCTGTCAATTGCACCGTCTGCGTTACGTTATTCGGTCCGTTCGCCGTCGTTTGCAACGAGTTGCTGGTGAACGTCAGCGTAGCCGTCTCCGTCGTTTGCGTCTGCGGCGTGAACTGGATTGACGCGTAGCAAAAGGGCGTGCCCTGCGGTACCGGCTGCAGAGTGCCGCTGGTCGCGCAAGGATTGGAAAAGTTCTGATCCACCGCGAAATCGGAGGCATTCGGTCCGGTAATCGAGTACGAGTAATTCAGCGGCACCGAACCATCGTTCCCGATCACCGCGGTTTGATCGGCGCTGGTGGCCCCCACCGAAGTGTTTGCGAAGGTCAGAGACGCCGGCCCCGCGTTGGAAAGTGGCGGCGCATCCAGGAATGCGAACGATGCAACCGTGCCTACCAGCGGGCTAGCCTGCAGACCCGGCGCGCTCGAGCTGTTGGCTTCGTCGAGGCTGGTCGCGAACGCATACAAAATGTGGAAACCGGGAACCACGCCGCTCAGCGAGCCTGTGAACGAGCCGGCTTGCGGTAACGCCGTCGCCTGCAGCCACTGCCCTTGTTGCGTGTCCAACTGGTAGTACACCGCATTGGGCGTCACGCCATTCATGTAGTTGTTGGTCACCGTGAAATTGAAAATTGGCGCTGTAACGATGGCGGTCTTGGCCGCATCGGGATTGAATCCACTATTCGTCGCGATCGCCGTCTGCAGGCATCCGCTATTGCATTGCGTCACCGGAACATTTTCATCCAGCGTAAAGATTTCGTTCGCCGGCCCAGCCAGCGAATAGATCGTTCCGTTTACCGGATTGGCCACCACTTCGGGATACACCACACCGTTGCTCCCCGGTACATTCACATTGCCAGGGGCGTTCTGATCCACCAGGTACTCGCGCACCTTCGCGTTGGTGGCTCCGTCGATCTCCGTGATCGTCGCGGCTGCGTCCGGCGCACCAGCTCCCAACACATAAATTTTGTTTGAAGCCTGGTTTACCGCGATGGACACCGGGTACACGCCCGTCTGCACCGTCGCCACCAACGCCCTCGTCGCACCATTAAACACGTACACGTCGAAGGCCCCATAGTCGACCACGTACACCATGTTCGTTACCGGATTCACCGCCACTGCCGAGTAACTCTGAAACCCGCTAGGCGCCGGGATAACGTGCTGGTTGCCGCTGGTGAAGCCGCTCGCTCCCGCGGCCACCTCAATCGCTCCGTCAGAACACAACGCGTACACCGTGTCCGTGTTCGGATTAACGTCCATCGAAATGGGTGTAGACACTTGGCTGGTCGTGCCATTGGGCCCGGTGTAGCAGACGTTCAAGTAGTAGCCATAAGGCACCGCCGGATCTTCCACCGTCAAAAATGGATTGTTCGGCCCATGCATCAATTGATAGTTCTTGCCCGTCGCCAGGTTGACCGCTGTCGCGATCGGAGTGGTGCCGCCGAACGCCGGCGCGTATGCGTTCTGCTGCGGGTATGTTCCCACTCCACCATTGAATTGAAACTGCAGACCCGCCGCGCTGCTGCCGCCGTACACCTGGTTCGCTATCGGATCCACCGCCAAGGTATCCGGCGTGATCGTCGGGCTGAAGACAACCGTGTTGTAAACGCTGAACGACGCTCCGTCCACCACCGAGATGCTATTCGATCCAGTGTTGGCCACGTAAATCACGTTCTGAACGGGGTCCACGGCGACTGCGCTGGGATTGGTTCCCACTTCTATGCTCTGGATCACTGACCCTGAGCTGGCATCAATTGCGGTGAGTTCGCCGTCGTTGTAATCCGTCACGTAAATCTTGTTGGTGAACGGGTTGAGCGCCATGCTGTAGGGGTTCGCCGGCGTGGTCTGCGGCGAATTGCCATCCGCCGTATAGCTGTTCCCGTCGATCGTGTCTAAATCGGAGTCGACGCCGCTATTGGCATTGTTGGCCGCGATGAAGGCGCGGTGGGTAATCGGGTTCACCGCCGCCAGCACATCATTACCATTCACTACCAAATCGGCAATCTTGTTCACCCCGGTGCCCACCGTAACGGTGCCGCTGTTCGACGGCGCGAACACGATGTCTGTCGCGGTATCGACGGCCACTACTTTTGGCGGGTTCAGGGTAGAGATCGTTCCGGAATAGGCGATTCCTGAAACAAAAGTGGCGGAGGTGCCTTGAAATACGCTGACGCATCCGTTGGCACAAGCGTTTGAACCACTTTGATACGCCACATAAGCGCGGTGCGCATTGGAATTCACGGCAACCGATAACGCTCCAGTCGCCCCGTTCGAGTCGCTCATCTGCTGCACGGTGTCGGCGGAGTTTCCCGTGCCGGCGATGGCGTAAACTGCGCTCTGCGATGCGGCGTAAGCGATTCCCACCGAAGTGTCCACGGCGATGTAGCTGAATCCACCTACCGCTACCGTGTTCTGCAAAGTGCCACCGGGCAAGCTGTAAATCGCTACTCCGGAACTCACCGAGGCGTACAGCAGGCTGTTCACGGGACTGATGGCCAGCGCCTGTACCATCGACGCCGTCGTAATGTGACTGACCGCTGCAGGATTGGATCCGAAGTTGATTACCGAGATTGTGCTGGAATTTTGATTCGCCGCGTACAACGTGTTATTCGCGACATCCATCACCAACGCATCCGGCCCATTGAACGTGGGGTTCGTGACTGTTGT
Organism: uncultured Acidobacteriota bacterium; assembly: GCA_963846145.1. Lineage (GTDB taxonomy): Bacteria > Acidobacteriota > Terriglobia > Acidiferrales > UBA7541 > Acidiferrum. Next base: position 50,632 of record CAWJUV010000004.1, read on the forward strand.
CACAATCGCATTGGTGGCCCCGTTGATGACCGTGATGCTGCCGCCCGTGGTGGCACCCAGATTGGCGACGTACACCATGTTGCGCTGCGGATCGATGGCGATCGCATCGGGCTGGTCGGCATTGGTGCTGGTATCGCTGATGGAGGTCACCACCGTATTGGTGTTGCCATCGACGACGTAAATAGTCCCCTTGCTGGTGGCCCCGGTCTGCGTAGCCACGTACGTCAAGTTGGTCGCCGGATTGATCGCGACAGCGCTGCTCACTGAGGTGCTCGCGTTCAGGCGTAGTGTACCGACCTGATGCTGTGCGCGTGCCGCGTTCGGCAGCAACGCAATCGTCAGCAGCGCCAACATCGTCAGCGCCGCGCGAGTGCCGCGCACCCGCCGCTCTCGACTCACTGCTAAATTTTTTAAGTTACAGCTCAGGACACGCGAGTAGATAGACGCAGGCATGGGCAGCCGTCCATTCTTCACAGAAATTGACCTCATCGGGCGCGGCCGGGGATGCGCGCCAACTCACAAAATTTGAAATTACCAGGGAAAGGAAACGTGCCTAGATTCTATTCCATATACCGCGAGAAGCAACGAAATACTCTTTAACAATCGCCGCTTCCACACTAGGGAAAACTGTTGCACACCGAACAAAAGCGTCACCATTCGGTGACACTTCACCGCACCTCAAAACCAATCACTTAGACCTAAATCCCGAACCATCATCATCGCCATCCTGCCAAGTGCCGATGCGCACCAATCCAGGAAGCACGTCTCTGCCCACACCCCTTTCTTCTAGGAGTTTTCTCAAAGCAGGCTATGTAGCGCAGCCTACCCTTTGATTTTTGGGGCTGTGATGCTCGATCGAACTTGGCCGGCGACGGTCTCTCTGGCGTACTTCAAGCCCGAGTGCCGAATCGCTCCGCCTGGCGCGCCTTCAACTTGGCCGCTTCCTCTTCCCGATTCTTCCGCGGCGCATTCGTCTCCATCGATCGCAACAATCGCGCCGAAACCTCCGTCACTTCCTCAATCGCCGCGTTAAACGCCTCTTCATTGGCCTTCGACGGCTTGGTAAAGCCCGAAATCTTCCTCACAAACTGCACCGACGCATTGCGAACTTCCTCATCGCTAACCGGCGGATCAAAATTAAAAAGATTCCTGATATTCCTGCACATACTCGCCTCGCATTTTAAAACGACTCAAAAAAGCCGGTACTGCACCGCCGCTTTCTCTCCGCGCTCATTCACCACCGTGGCGATCTCCCGGTAACGGCACAACGCATTCGCCAATTGCATCTGCCGCGGACTCTTACAATCCGGCTCCAGCAGCTTCGGACTCCCCACCACAATCACCGTCGACATCGCCCGCGACGTCGCCACATTCAGCCGGTTCAAGCTGTACAAAAATTCCATCCCCCTCGGCGCATCTTCCGGCGTCGATGTCGTCAGCGAATAAATCACCACCGGCGCCTCCTGCCCCTGAAACTTATCCACCGTCCCTATCCGCATCCCCGGCAACCGCGCCCCCAAATCCGCCACCTGCGCGTTATACGGCGCCACGATCAAAATATCATCCACCTTCAAATCGCGAATGTTCCCTGCGCTGCGATACCACCGCACTCCAGGCTTCAACAAACTGCCCACGATCCCCGCAATCACTTCGACTTCCTCCGCGGAAGAATTGCGATTTCCCGCATGTTCCACCGGCATAAACCACAAGCCCGCCCCATCCAACCATGGATGCCCATCGACAACTCGCGCTCTAGCGGTCGGATGTGAACCCAACTTGCCTTCATAAAAAACTGTCGAAGTGAATTTGCAGATCTCCGGATGCAATCTCCACGTCTCCGGCAACAAAAATCCCATATCTGGCGGAATAGTTTTGTGTGGTCCCAGCAAATGCTCTAACGCCGATTTCTCCGCGCCATCCGGATGCGAACCCTTCAATGGCCGCTCCAATTGCTGCGGATCGCCAAGCAGCACCAGCCGCCGCGCCGCCTGCGAAACCCCGAGCACATCCGCAACCGACATTTGCCCAGCCTCATCAATAAACATCACATCCACACATTCAAACGCCGGCTCACCCGCCCACAGATACGAAGTTGCTCCGAGCACATTGAATTTCGCTGAATGGAGCGCCTCCATCGCCTCATCATTATCTTGCAGTACTGCAATTCCCTCTTCCGCTTCGCCACCCTTCTGCAGATGCGCACAGCCCACCGTCGAGACGCCTTTCTCCACGGAAGCTTCCACTACCGCTTTGAGCAAATTGCGAATGACCTTGTGACTCAGCGCGCTGACTCCAACTTTCTTTCCCTGCCGCACCAGCTCGCAAATCATCCGCGCGCCGTTATACGTTTTTCCCGCTCCCGGCGGCCCCTGAATCGCAAACACCGAATCATCCAGCGCCATCACCACGCGAGTCGCGGTGTTGTACGTCGTCTCACCGGCACGCGGGTCGAGTTTTTCGTTTTCCCGCAAACGTGGCGGCAGGCGCAACAACAAATCGCGCCCAGCGCGACACTTGCCCGCGGCATCTATGCCGTTCTCCGCCACCCACTCGCCAATTCGAAACAACGCATCCGCTTGCTTCTCGCTCGGGTACGGCCGTTCCCAAACAAACGTCGCAGTGGGATTCAACTCCGCCGTTTTTCGCGTCTTCTTAACATCTACCGTTCGCGACACCGCATCCATCGCGACAACACATCCAAACCTCTCGCCCTGCAGCGCCTCGCCCGGGTAATACAAATCCTGATCGCATCTCGCTTCCGTCTCTTGCTTCTCATAACCATAGCGGTCCGTCGGAATTCCGCGTTCCACACCCAGACGCTTCTCAAATTTCATCCCCGCAAGCCCCGCGCGATCATCCAGCAGTCCTTGCTCGTCCATGGCCGCCAAGCGGAACTTCTCCCACCAGGTAGCTTTGTCTTCGCGCCGATGCCAATCAAGAAGTTGCGCGATCAGCCAGCGCGCCTGCTGTTCCGCAGTGCGCTGCATAACGTCCACCGGAATTCCCGCAGTCAGTTTTTCCGCCAACGCGGCAACACGTTTCTGCCATTCATTCAATTCTTCCGGCGGCGCATCCGGCCGATCCTCAAATCGTTTTACCTCCATCCCGCCGTCGACCAACTCTTTTCGTTGCTCCTCCAACCAATCGCGCATCTCCGCTGTCGAAAAACAATCCTCCGAGTTATACCCCTCCATCACCGCGCGAATCTGTTCCGTCAACTCCCGTTCATCCCAACCCAACTCCAACCCATGTTCCACATAACGCATCGCCGACTTTGACTCCGCCAATGGCGTCTTGCGCTCAAATTTGTAAAACGCTTCCAACTTCTTCAGCGAATACTCTTCCACACTAGCCCTCAGCGCCTGCTTGAACGCCTGATGCAAATCCACCATCACGCCCGCGCGCAGCATCCGGTCAATCTCATCCTCACGCGTGGCATACATGCCCATCAGCCGCTTCAGCGTCCCCGGCTCATACGCACCAAAGTGATACATATGCATCTTCGGATCGGCCGCACGCCGCCGCATAATTTCATCCACCAGCCATTCGAATCCGCTTTTCTCTTGCTCGCGACTCAGCGCCCAGCGCTTCTCATAACGCAACTCTCCGCTGGCCAGGTCGCGGTACGCCATTCCAAACATGTACTGAAATCCGTTCTCCCCCGCAAACGGATCGCCCTCCAAATCCACAAACACATCGCCCGCCGCCGGCTCCGGCAACCGGCAAAATCCCATCCCCTCCGCCACCGGCAACAGCGGCTCTTCCAGCAATTTTCCTTCGCGCCGCCCCTCCACCTGAATCCGCGCCTGCTCGCGAACTTTGACCATTCCATCGCGCGAACCGTGCAGCGGTTTCTCTTTCAACGGAATCGGCAACTCCGCCAGCTTCTCCACCGTCTCCGTCTTCCACTCCTCCAATTGCGTCCGCTGCTGCGATCGAATCCCCGCCACCAGCGACAAATGATCGTCAGCCCGCCGCCGCGCATCGCACTCCGCAAACCATCGGCACACATCGCAATGCGGCACAGGCTCGGGATACGTATCACCGTTCGCCACGGCATCCACGGCCTTCTCCAGCCGCAACTTCACATACCGGTAATACGCCGCATACTCCTCAATCCGATAAGACTCCAGCTTGAATGTATTCCCCGGCCCCGGCGGCACCACATGCATCGACTCCGGCTGCAACTTCTGCGCCTCGCACAACAACGCCGAATACAGCGCCAACTGCAAAATCGTCGTCGCCTTGGTTTCCCGCGACAATTTGCAGTCCTGCACCTCATAACTCCACTCCCCAAACTCACTCGCCAGCGCCACCTTTATCAATACGTCCGCGCGCCCATACCACCGCCCCGCCGCCAAACTCCCTTGCGCAATCACATCCACGCCACGCCGCATGCACTCCAGCGTCTTCGCCACCGCCGCCCGCCCATCCCGAATCTCGCGCAAATCCTCAAACGTCCCGCCTTTTTCACTTAACACCGCGCGCAAATACTCCAAGTAGCGCGCCTCATGCCGTTCCCCCAACTCCTGAATCACCACCAAATCCGGCGCCCGCCACTCCGGCGCAGTACGCAACCCACGCGCCGCCTCCAGATCCAGCGTCGTCACATGCCCACACGCCAGGTGATTACTCAGGTCGGTAGCCACCAATTGAACTTGGTTGGAAATAATTTTCATAATGTCCGGGACCGGGTCAGCGGCAGGTGTTTACCTCGACTTTCAATATCATAACGCTCTCGATAACGTTACTCGTAGGCAGTCCGGTTTTCCTACATCCGCTCGATGCCTCACGCCGTAATTATCGCGAGATGATTCGAGCGTAGGCTCTCTCAAGGGTTGGTTTCCCAAATTTTCTCGCATAAGATTGCATGCCGTCGACAGGAGTTTCATTTGCCTTCACGCGATCACTACAAAGCCATCATCATCGGCTCCGGCCAGGGCGGCAATCCGCTCGCCACCGCGCTGGCCAATGCCAAATGGCGTACCGCGCTCATCGAGCGCGAACACATCGGCGGCACCTGCATCAACGAAGGCTGCACTCCCACGAAGACTATGGTCGCCAGCGCCCGCGTCGCTTACCTCGCTCGCCGCGGTTCAGACTACGGCGTACACGGAACCGAAAAAATCACCATCGACATGGAAAAAATTCGCGAACGCAAACGCGCCATCGTCGACAAATTTCGCGACAGCACCCAACGCCGCCTGGAAAAAACTCCGCACCTTGACGTACTCTTCGGCCAAGCTAATTTCACCGGCCCCAAATCCATCGTCATCCAGATGAAGGACGGCTCGCTCCGCACCATCACCGCCGACTACATCTTCATCAACGCCGGCTGCCGTCCCGCCACTCCCGACCTACCCGGAATTAACGACGTCGGCTACCTCGACAGCACCAGCATCATGGAAGTGGACGAAGTCCCCGAGCATCTCATCGTCCTTGGCGGCGGCTACGAAGGCCTCGAGTTCGGCCAGATGTTTCGCCGCTTCGGCAGCCGCGTCACCATCATTCAATCAGGCAACCAGCTTCTTGCCCGAGAAGATCCGGACGTCGCCAACGCCATCGAAGACATTTTCAAACAGGACGGCATTGACGTTCACCTGAACAGCAGAGCGTTAGCGGTCAGCCGCTCCGGCGCGCAAATCGAAGTGACCATCAACTCCCCCAAATCCAAGGGCACTCACAAACTCAACGGCTCGCACCTGTTAGTCGCGACCGGCCGCCGCCCCAACACCGACTGGCTCAATCTTTCCGCCGCCAACATCGCCACCGACGACCACCGCTACATCAAAGTAAATCCTCGCCTGCAAACCAGCGTAAAAAACGTCTACGCCCTCGGCGACATCAAAGGCGGCCCGGCCTTCACCCACATTTCTTACGACGACTACCGCATTCTGCGCGACAACTTGCTAAAAAAGGGCAAGCGCACCACCACCAATCGCGTGGTGCCATACACTGTCTTCATCGATCCTCAATTTGGCCGCGTAGGACTAAGCGAAACAGAAGCGCGCGACCAGAAGAAAAAAGTTCGCGTCGCAAAAATGGACATGTATTACGTCGCCCGAGCCCTGGAAGTCGACGAACCGCGCGGTTTCATGAAGGCCCTGGTCGACCCAAAAACAAATCAAATCCTCGGCGCACAGATCCTCGGCCTCGAAGGCGGCGAAGTCATGACCATGCTGCAAATCGCCATGCAGGGCAAGCTCCCCTACACCGCCCTCCAAAACGCCACCTTCGCCCACCCACTCCTCGCTGAGGGTCTAAACAACCTCTTCAACCACTTCACTTCCTAAATCTCTCCGGCTCCGCAGCAGACCTCAGCAGCACGAACTCCACAACGCAGGGTGGCCCAGGTTCGCCTTTGGTTCACGAACCTGGGTTCTTTCTTTTGAATTTGTTTTTGTTTTCTTACTGACTTAAAGCAAATTCGGGTGCCCCACACGCCGTACTTGCGTGTGGGGGTTTAGAGTTCAGTCCTACCCAACCCTATAAGTCTAATTCGTGTTGAAGGTTTAACGGTCGACTCTACTTCTCCCCACCACCATTCGGCACCAGCTGATAACTCACAAACGCCACCTGCTTACTATCCGGCGACCAAGACGGCACATTAATCGTCCCCTGCCCGCCAAACAATTTCGCCAGCACCGCCAACTTCCCCACATCCACTTTGTCACCCGACACCGGCGCAATCCGCAGCATCACATCTTTATTCGCCGGATGCCCCTCCACTTCTTTCCCGTAGGAGATCACCGTCATCCACTTCCCGTCCGGAGAAAAATGCGGGAACCAGTTGTTATACCCGTCGAACGTCACCTGTTCCTGCGCGGTGCCATCCGGTTTCATCCGCCAAATCTGCATTTGCCCCGTGCGCACAGAATTAAAGTAGATCCAATTTCCATCCGGCGTGTACTCCGACCCGTCATCCAATCCGATCGCGGTCGTCAACTGTTTCTCTTCGCCACCGTCGACAGAAATCGTATAAATATCGAACTCTCCATTGCGCTGCCCGGGATACGCCAACGTTTTTCCATCCGGCGACCATCCATGCCAATAAGAAGGCGACTTGGTCGTCACTCGCCGCGGCGCCCCGCCCTCAATCGGCAAAATATAAATGCTCGACTGATGATCCGGCTGCGACCCATCGCTGATCACCAGCCATTTTCCGTCCGGCGAAATCCCGTGATCGTTGTTGCAGTGCACATTCGAACCGGTATCGATCACCGTCGGCTCACCGCCCTTCACACCCAGCTTCTTGATCCGCCCATCCTCATTAAAAATAAATGCCGCGCCGTCATGCATCCAGTTGGGCGCCTCAAAATGCCCCGCCTCGGTATACACCACGCGCCGATCCGTCGACGCCACGCTGATCGTCTCCAGCGTGCTGTACAGCGTCGAATCTTTCTCCGTGAGCGGCGCCGCAAGAGCCTCCAGCGGTTTCAATTCCACATTCGCAAACGCCGCCTTAGTCATCGCCTTCTCATCGTGCGAGCAAACCCCAATCCCCACATAAAACGTTCCATCCAGCTTCACGCGGATCGCCGCACCCGACGGCCGCAACTTCTCCCCACTCGCCGCAATCCACATCGACACATATTCCCCGCGCTTCACAATCCGCAATTTCGCCGGCGCAGCAACATTCGACTGAATCTCGTGGGTCTCCCCGCCATTCGTCTCGCGAAATTGCAGCGAAGTCAGCCCGTCCGCATGCAGCGCCACATCCACAAACGCCGCATCTTCTTCAAGCCCTTGCCGCACCATCAGCACCGCCTTGCGATGCCCCTGCCCTTCCTTGTCCAGAAACGCCATTTCCGCCGTCAACTCCGCATCGCCAGAAATTTTCTTCCACGCAAACTGAAAATTGTCCGACTTTCCCCACATATCCCCGCCGCCACCGGTCAGCACATACTTGTGCTCGCCAGCCTGATACTCCGCAGTCCCGCCGTGCGCACTCTTGCCGATATCGCGATGCCCTTCAAAGATCCCGACAGATTTTTGTTGGGCGCGAACGCGTGGCGCCACTCCCACGGATAAAATCGCAAACAGGCACGCCAAACCGGCGCGCGATGCAATTCTCGAATTAATTTTCACGGAAGCCTCTTTGAAATTCAGCAGATGAACTGTGCACGTGAGACAAATACTAAAAAGTTTCAACCGCGGAGCAATGCGCGACTGCATGGCAATACGATCAACGCATCGCGCAAACAATCTAATTTAAAAAACTAACTACCTACCCAAAAACTTCTCCAGAAACGTAATCTCCTGCTCCGCCTGCCCAAAATATTTCTTCGCCGCCGGCCCGTTCTGCTGCTGCAGCGCCACATTGCCTTTCGACATATACGTCTGCATGCGCTGCTCGGCCGCCACCACATCTCCGCGCAGGCCATACCCTTGCCCGCTCTGCGCCTTCTTCAAATTGTCCAAGCTGGAACTCACCGCCGCCGCCCGTCCACTCAATTGCTCTTCCGACTTCTCCGCCTCTTCTAACTCTTGCGTTGCCAAAGCTTGTTTCGCAGCCTCGGCCGCCGCATCGATGGCAGCCTTCGCCTGGTCCTTGGCCGCCTGCACCAAATCCTCGGTCGTCGCATGTTGCACATCCATTGCGGCGCCAGACTTTCGTCCACGTTTCGCGGGCGCACCGGGTTCCGCTTGCGGCACAGCAGGAATCGTCCCATCCGCGCCAGGCACCGCCGGAATTGTCGGTGAAGTCGGCGTCATCGCCGAATTTCCCGCTCCCGCCGCAGCCGCCCCTGCAGCCGCCGTAGCCGCGGCACTCTGATCGCTCGGAGTAACACCCCCGCCTCCGCCACTCGCTGGGTTCCCGGTTGACGCCGCGCTCCCGCCCGAATTACTCGAAGCCGCCGGCGCACTCGAATCCTGCTTCGACGAAAACACCGCCTGATTCTCACCCGCATGAATCTTGGCCCGTCGCGGCAAATAAAATCCCGCCGCAAACAAGACACCCACCACCACCAACGCGCCCAATCCCATCCACAATCCACGCTTGCTCGCCGCCGCAGCCACCGAAGGTGGCGGCACCGTCCCCGCGCCAGTCGCAGCCGCAACAGACGCAGCCGCCGGCACCGTCGCCCGCGCAGTCGAAGACGGCGCAGCAGCCGCAGTGGCCGACGCGGAAGCCGTCCCCGGTGCCGGCGTCAAATTCGCCCGCGCCGCAGCCCGCGCCAACTCCGGCGCTGGCGACGTCACTTGCATCGTCTCGTCATTCCCAGTTCCGGCAGCATGCGGCGAAGCCCACGCCGACGGCATGGTCGTCCCCGCCGAAGCCGACACCGGAATATTCACCGTACTCAACGCCGCACGAAACGCGTCCGCCGTCTGAAACCGGTTCGCCGGATCCTTAGCCATCGCCATCAAAATAATCTGATTCAGCGCCTCCGGCAGCCCCGGCTTATGAATCACCGGCTCCTTAGGCGTCTGCTCGACATGCGCAGTCATCAGGGAAAAATTGCTCCCCGCCTCGAACGGCAAAATCCCCGTCACCATCTCGTACATCGACACGCCCAGCGAATAAATATCCGCGCGCGCATCAATCGTCTCGCCCTTCACCTGCTCCGGCGGCATGTAGTTCAGCGAGCCCAGCGTAATCCCCGTGGCCGTCAAACTGTGATCGCTGCCCGACCGCGCAATCCCGAAATCCATCAGCTTCACCGAACCATCGGGAGTCAACATCATGTTGGCCGGCTTGATGTCGCGGTGCACGATGCCCAGCTTGTGCGCGTAACTCAGCGCCGCCAGCACCTGATCCACATACTTCACCACGTCCCCCGCGGGAATCGCCCCTTGCTGCACCCGCGACGATAGCGTCACGCCATCCACATACTCCATGATCATTACGAGTTGGTTATCCAGCGTCAGCGCGGTGCGCAGCGACGCGATATTCGGATGCGACAGCGTCCCCAGCAATTTAATTTCGCGTAAAAACCGGTCCGCCAAATCCTTCTGCGACGCCAGATTCGGCAGCAAAATCTTCATGGCCTCCACGCGATCGCTGATCACGTTACGCACTTTGTAGACTTTGCCCATCCCGCCGGCGCCCAGCACTCCCAGAATTTCGTAATCGCCCAGCCGCTGTCCTACGGTGTAGTCACTCATGGAAAACTCCTCGAACCCCGATCACTTCCCTATGAATTTACCGCACAAAAACGAAACTGCGCGCACCATCACAGCGCGCGCAGTTCACTCAACGAATCAGTTTTGCTGAAAAAATCACGGTGTCGCCGCGACGTCTCCAACCTTGGCCTCACCCGACCCAGTAAACGTCACCGTCGCCGAGTCCGAATCTATCTGCGTCACCGTCCCGCTGCCAATCTTGTCGGTAATGGCCTTCAACACTTTGCCCGTCGCCGGATCTTTCACCGTGCGCACCTGCCGGCTGATATCCAGCGTATCGCCAATCTTCAACCCGGTCTTGCTCCCAACGTTGATGATCAGCGTATTCCCACTCACATCCGCCACCAAGCCCGACACCGAAACTTTCACCGTCGGCAAATTCGCCGCCGCGCTATCCAACTGATTCGCCGTGTCAGCAACCGCCGCCTGCGTCGCTTCGCCCAGAATGGTCTGCCCAAAATTGCTGCTGCCCATATCCAGGCCAGCGCCGCCTCCGCTCCCGCCGCCCGCACCCGCGCCAATCAAGGAAGTGCCAGAACGTTGCGATTCACCCTTGCCCGTCACCGCTGCCAAAATTTCCCCAGTGGTCGTATTCACCAGCCGCGCCGTAATCCCCACAATGGCCTTCGACTTGTGCGTCCCAACTCCGCCAAGCCCAAGCTTCGACCCATACCCGCCGTAACCGCCGCCACCAATATTGGTGTGCTGGTCATCGCGGCCAAACTGCGTAATCGACCCAATGATGATCGCGTCCACGCCCAGCACGCGCCCAATCTTCGCCGCCGTCGACGCATCCGCGCGATCGCTATTGGAAAAATTCTGCTCGCCCAAAACTTTGTCGAGCGCATTCCGCTCGATCACCGAATACTTCCCGTCCGTCACCAACTTCTGCACCAGCATGTCCGAAATGCCCTTGCCCACATCCTGGTCGCTGCCAAAAATAGCCGCAGCATTGGTCTTCACCGTGCCGTAATCAAAATTCAGCACCGCCACGCGCTTCTTCTGCGCCATACACGGCGTCGCAACCAACAGGAAAATCAAAGCAGTACGAAGGGCTCGGGCCATAGCGCAACACTCCCTCTGGGCTTTCAGGCTAACCTGGGTTTCGGCCGACGGACACACTCCGCCAGCCATTTCTTCGGGGCGGCAAAATCCTATACCCAACCCCAGGTGTTGGCAACAGTACACTCGCACGAAGGAGGGAAATGCTCAGGCTCGACCTGAAGCCGAACTTTTCCTGTTCCTTCACTTTCTCATCTCTGATTTTGACCCTCGTCCCGTCCTACCCAGAACCGGGTGCCCCAGACGCCGTACTTGCGTCTGGGGGTTTAGAGTCAACACGATCACGGCTCTAACGACGCCGCATACGCCGCCAACGCAATAAAATCATCCAAACTCATCTTCGACACCACCAGCTTCATCGGCCCATCCAATTTCCCATTCCGCGCCCCATGCTGAAAATCCCACATCTGCCGCACCAAATAACTCGGCGACCTTCCCGCTATCCCCGGCACCAGCCCCATCCCTTTCAAATCCGTCCCATGACACAGCCCACACTTAACCATCGGCCCATTCGCATTACTCCTCGCTAACGTCGCGCCCTTGGCAATGCTCCCAGTCGGCACATACGCCACAAACTGCGAATGCGTATCCCGCGACTCAAACTGCTCCAAATCCTTCGCCACCTCAATAATCCGATGCTCGATCGGCTCTTTCTCCCGATCATTCACCGGCGCCAACAACCACGCCGCGATATAAGTCTTCGGAACGCTCTCCGTCTCCACCACATTGATAATCTTGCGCGGCTTCACCGCGGAAAAATAAGCCGCAGCAGCAGCCACTTCCGCATCGCTAGCCGCTTTCGCCACTTTCACCATCGCCGCCTGCGGCCCGCGCGTCGGCACCGCACCCACTCGCGCCCCATTCTTAAAATCCGCCATCTGCTGCTTGATGTACTCCGCAGGCAGCCCCGCAATCCCCGCATTCTCCGGCCCACCAGGTCCGTCCGCCCGATGACAATACCCACAAGCCATCACCTCCGGCTTGCGTCCATGCGAAACGACATCCGGCATCGCCGCATGCTCCTCCGGATGCCAATCCGGCGCAAAAAACGCATCGCGCAGTTGCGTCAACGTCCAAGCCGCCTTACTCCCCGGCACATGCCGCAACTTCCCATCGTCCGCGGGATCCTTGTAATCCGGCGCATGCACCACAAACGCCCAAGCCGGCGGCTCCTCCGCCTTCTGCGCAAACAGCCCCAGCGCACCGCCACACACCACCAGCATCACCACAAAGATTTTCTTCATCTACGGCGTCGCCCCACGCGCTTTCGTTCCAAACTCATCCAATGCATCCAGAATCCGTTCCCCATACAACTCCACAGCCCTACTCACAATTCCCGGCACCTGCTTCAACTGAAACATCGTACTCGGCCGCAACCGGCACAACTGTGCCAGCACCGCATCTTGCACCACCGCACCCGGAGCCACGCTCGATTCCGTCGCTAGCTCCGCACGCCACCGTCGCAAATATTCATACAGCTCATCATAATTGTCATCCTCTCTGCGCCCCGGCGAAGCTTCCCCAATCTCTCGCAAAATCTGCTCGCCATACAGTTCCACCTTGCGATCACCAAACCCGGGGACCCCTCGCAACTCCCCGAGCGTCCTCGGACAAGCCAACGCCAACTCATGCAGCGTCGCATCATTCATCACAATGAATGCCGGGAATCCCATCTTCTGACTGACGGTGCGCCGCCACTTGCGCAAATGTTCGCGCATCTTCTGATATTCCGGATCGGCAATCTGCTGGGGCGCCTCCGCCTTCGCTCGCTGCGTCACAAGCGCTGGCGCCGACCGCCTTCCACCCACCGCCTCAGCACTGCTCAGCCACTCCAACTCCCCCGCGCAAACATCGCACGCGTTACATGACGTCCACTTCGGCGTCTCCCCAAAGTGCACGCAAATTTGCCGGTTGCGACACTCCGTCGATTCCACGAACGCGCGAATTACGTGATAGCGATCCCAACCTCGCTGTCGCTCCGTCGAATCGGTAATTTGCTTGATGAAATACGCAAGCAATGCCGCATCCTTCTTCTGCCACAACAACAAACAATCCGCCGGCTCCCCGTCCCTCCCCGCTCGCCCGGCCTCCTGGTAATACTGCTCAATCGACTTCGGCAGCGACAAATGAATCACCGCGCGCACCGCCGCCTTATTAATCCCCAACCCAAACGCGATCGTGCCTACCAGCACGCGCACTTCATCCGCCATCCACCGTTCCTGATTCTCCCGCCGCATCCCCGCGCTCATCTTCGCGTGATAACCCAAGGCCTCAATCCCGTTCTTCTCCAGAAACTCGACGGTTTCCTCCACACGCACAATCGTCGGCGAATAAATGATGATGTTGCTCCCGGCATACTCCTTCACCGCCCGCAACAGCAGTCGCATTTGCGACTCGCCATCGCAAGCCTTCACCTGATAACGCAAATTCGGTCGCTGAAAACTAGCAATATATTTGTCCGCCGCGCTCATCTGCAGCTGAGCCACGATGTCGTGCCGCACCTGCCTCGTCGCACTGGCCGTAAACGCCGCAATCGGCGTACCCGGAAAATGCTTCCGCAACGAATGCAATTGCCGGTACTCCGGCCGAAAATCGTGCCCCCACTCCGAAATGCAGTGCGCCTCATCGATCACAAAAAATGAAATCGGCAGTTGCCGCAGCCAATCGAGCGAATCCCCGCGCACCAAGCGCTCCGGCGACAAATACAGCAGCCGGTATTTTCCCGCCTTAGCCTCGCGCATCACGCGCGACTGGTCCGCCCCATCCCGCGTGCTATTCAACACCGCCGCCGGAATCCCCATCAGCTCCAGTTGCGCAGCCTGATCCTCCATCAACGCAATCAACGGCGACACTACAATCGCGGTCCGCTCACTCATCATCGCCGCCGGCAATTGGTAGCACAGCGATTTCCCGCCACCCGTCGGCATCACCACACACACATCCTTGCCGGCCAGCAAACTCTTCACCACATTTTCTTGTAGCGGTCGAAACGAGGAATAGCCCCAGTAGTGTTGCAACGCGGAGGTAATTTCGGGGAAAGTTGTGACAGGACTCATTGCTGCGAGACTCGCGGGGAAAAGTCGCAAAGGTTCGGCAAGAGTATACCTCCGTAGCCCACCCTTGCCTCCCACGAATATTCAAAACTAATTACTCATATCTCCTTGTGCACCCACCGCTCCTGTGCTACTCTATCTTTGCGCTTATTACCTCGGTAGTGTTGTGCGGTCCCTCGGTAGTCTTACCTGCTTCATCTGAGATTTCCCGCCTCCAGTTTCCTCCGTACGTTTTCAAGCGTAATTCCAAACTAAGGCTGGCTTTGTGAGTTGCCGCCTGAGTACGCGCCCCGTGTGTGTGCCGCTGCAACTCCACCAGCAAGAAAGCTAAATCGAATCAATGCAGACAGTTTCCGTACCCTTTTCTCAAATGCCTCTCTCCGCTTACGTGAAGGAGAAGCTGGCCTCGGCCAAATTCATCACCCCGACGCCGGTGCAGGGCGCTTCTATTCCAGAGGCCCTGGCAGGCAAAGACGTGCTCGCTACCGCCACGACCGGAACCGGCAAAACGCTGGCCTTCCTCGTCCCGGTGATCGAGCAACTCCTGAAGCAAAACACTCCCGGCATCAACGCCCTGGTCCTCGTGCCTACGCGCGAGTTGGCCATGCAAGTCCTGGAGCAATACAACGCTTTGCGCGGCAAGCAACTTCAGCCCGCAGCTTTGGTTGTCGGCGGCCTTTCCGAAGGCTCGCAGCTTCAATCCATCCGGCGCGGCGCACGTTTTGTCGTCGCCACTCCCGGCCGCCTCGAAGATTTTCTCGACCGCCGGCTTTTCCACTTCAACAATTTGCGTATGCTGGTCCTCGACGAAGCCGACCGCATGCTGGACATGGGCTTTCTTCCCGCGATTCGCAGAATCGTTTCGATCCTGCCGCAGGAACGCCAAACCCTGTGCTTCTCCGCCACCCTTGAAGGCTCCATGGTTCGCGTCGTGAAAGACTACTTGCGTCAGCCGGTACGTCTCTCCTTCGGCTCGACCACCAAGCCTTCCGATAGCGTCCGCGTTCAGGCCTTCGAAGTGCCCATGGATCGCAAGATGGAATTGCTGCAGCGCTTGCTCACCAAAGAAACCGGTCGCGTGCTGATTTTCGCCCGCACCAAGCGCGGCACCGATCGCATCGCCCACACTCTCAACCGCAACGGCTTCTCCGCCGCCATGATTCACGGCGACCGTTCGCAATCGCAGCGCAACAGCGCCCTCGCCGGATTCCAGCAAGGCCGCTACCGCATCCTGGTCGCGACCGACGTAGCCTCCCGCGGCATCCACGTGCAAGACATCGCGCATGTCATCAACTACGACTTGCCCGACGTTGCCGAAAATTTCATTCACCGCGTCGGCCGCACCGGACGCAACGGCGCCCACGGCGTGGCCACCACGCTGTTCGTCAAAGAACAGCGCAGCGAACTCTTCCAACTCGAACGCGCCCTCGGCATCAAAATCGAACGCCTCCGCGCCGACGACAGCGCTGCAGCGCAATCACAGCCGCGCCCCGGCATCCACATCCGCCCGCAACACGACACGCCAGTCGACGCGCGATTCGCTTCCCGGCCAACTTCACGCGGCGCATCACCTGCATCAAACGGCTCCTCCCACGGCGCATCGCTCAACGCTTCACACGACCGCCTGCCGGTAAACTTGCCGCCCATCCAGTCCGCCCCGAAGACCGAACGTTTCGTCCTCCCCGGCGAAGTCCTCCAAGCCCGCTAAACCCAGAACCGCGCGAGCACAGCTCGCAAAACAATTCATCTCCAACAAAAATGCGCCGCAGGCAAAAAGCCGCGGCGCATTTTTTTTTCTTTCTTTCCTCTACACCACCACAAAACTGGGTGGCCTACCCTTGCGGTTTCTGCAAGGGTGGGACGGGCACCAATTCACCCACCGTGCTTTTGACTTTGTTTTTTGTCGCACCCCGCAGGATTGTCATTCCGAAACGCCGAACGCACTCAACTCCAAATCTTGTTGTTCTTTGTACGACAACCGGAAACTTGTCATTCCGAGCGGAGCAAGCCGACGCTTTTTCTTTTCAATCCCGCTCCTGCGGGATTGTCGGCTTGCGCAGTCGAGGAACCTCTCTTCGATGGATCGCGGAGCCTCTCCAATCGCGCATCCCGGCCAGCCTTTTAAGCCCCTCTACCGATACGCCTTCCAAAAAAAATAAACCGTCATCCCCGTCCCCACCGCAATCACCAACCCCCGAATCCAAGCCTGCGGCAACCGCTGCGCATAGTGCGCACTCCCATACCCGCCCAACACCGCCCCAAGCGTCATCACCCCCGCCTGCCGCCACAAAATAAATCCCGTCGCAATAAACGCCACGGTCGCCACTCCATTGATCACCGAGCCCAGAATCACCTTCAACTTATTCATCGCATGAATATCGGTCATGCCCATGGCCGCCAGCATCGCCAAATTCACAATCCCAATCCCGCCCCCAAAATACCCGCCGTACACCGCCACAAAAAACTCAAAGATCGACGCCCCAGTAACCGCCGCATTGCTGGCCTCACTCGTAATCCCCGCCGGAATCTTCCCCGCCAGCCGCCGCCCAAACGCGAACAAGAGCGTCGCCCCCAGCATCAGCCACGGCAGCACCCGCAAAAACGTCTGCGCCGGCGTCTTAATCAACAGAAACGCCCCGACTACTCCACCAACCACACTGGTCACAATCAGCGGCACCATCACCCGCCGCGGAATATCCAGCTTCATCCGATACGCCCCGCCGCTCGCGGTGGTCCCCACCCACAACGCCAACGTATTCGTGGCATTCGCCATCACCGGCGTCACCCCGGTAAACAGCAGCGTCGGAAACGACACAAAACTCCCCCCGCCAGCCACCGCATTAATGGCCCCGCCAAATCCACCCGCCAAAAAAAGCAAAATCGCCTGTTGTAAGTTCAATCCTTGAGTTGTAACACGAATGGCCTAACGTCTCGAAGAACCGCGCCCGTTCATCGCTCATTCATTTTTTGTTTACGCCCGATTCATCTCCCATCCGTCCCTAAGTCATTTCTTGACAACCCGCTCGCAGCCATATATTAACGGTTCGTTTTTCAACGCCTTTCCGCCCGGAAGCTCCGCCGTATACCGCTCGCACACACCTTCCGGAACGAGTGTCTAGGCCCAGTCGCACGCATCTTCAGGAGGCAGTATGGCCAGTCGCGCCAGCGCAGCACCCGCCGAGATTCACGAGTACAACATCTGGAGCGTCATCCTCGCCTCCGCCGTCGGCACCATGATCGAGTGGTACGACTTCTACATCTTCGGCAGCCTCACTGCAGTCCTCGCCCTGAAATTTTACCCGCCCGGAAACGACACCTTCGCCTACATCGCCTACCTCGCCACCTTCGCGGTAGGTTTCCTGGTACGCCCCTTCGGCGCGCTTTTCTTCGGACGCATCGGCGACCTGGTCGGCCGCAAGTACGCCTTCCTTGTCACCCTGAGCATCATGGGCGGCGCCACCGCGGTCATCGGCCTGCTGCCCACCTACAAATCCGCCGGCTGGTTCGCGCCCGTCATTCTGATCATCATCCGCGTTCTCCAGGGCCTGGCCTTGGGCGGCGAATACGGCGGCGCGGCCGTCTACGTGGCCGAGCACGTCCCCGATAAAAAGCGCGGCTTCTACACCAGCTTCATTCAAATCACCGCCACCCTGGGCCTCTTCGTCTCCCTCATCGTCATCCTGGTCACCCAGAATTCCATGACCAAAGACCAGTTCAATGACTGGGGCTGGCGCATCCCCTTCCTCATTTCCATCGTTCTCGTAACCATTTCTCTCTACATCCGCATGAAGATGAAGGAATCGCCCATCTTCACCCAGATCAAGAGCGCCGGCATGACTTCCGCCCAGCCGCTCAAAGACGCCTTTGGCAAATGGGAAAATCTCAAGCGCGTGCTCATCTCGCTCTTCGGCGCCACCGCCGGCCAAGGCGTCATCTGGTACACCGGCCAGTTCTACGCGCTTTTCTATCTGCAAACCATCCTGAAAGTCCCGGCAAAAAACGCCAACATCATCATCGCCATCGCGCTCTTGCTGGCCATGCCCTTCTTCACGCTCTTCGGCGCGATTTCTGATCGCGTCGGCCGCAAATGGCTGATGATGGCCGCCTGCCTGATCGCCGTCATCACCTACATTCCCATCTATAAGGGAATGCAAAACGCCGCCGGCAACAACGTCGTTGGCGTGAATTCGACGAAAAATAAAGTCACCGGCGCCACTTCCCTCACCGCCATGACCATCGACCCTGCCACCGGCGCGCGTGTGCCCGCGAAAGAGGCCACCAATCCCAACACCGGCATGCTCGTCTTCCTGGTTTTCATCCAGGTGCTGTACGTCTGCATGATTTACGGCCCCATCGCCGCCTATCTCGTGGAAGCTTTCCCAGCAAAAATCCGCTACACCTCGCTGTCGCTTCCGTATCACATCGGCAACGGTGTCTTCGGCGGCCTCTTGCCGCTCATCGGCTTATGGACCTGCGCCTCGACCGGAAATATTTACGCCGGCTTGTACTACCCCATGATCGTCGCCGCCATCACCTTCGTGATCGGCAGCCTGCTGCTGCGCGAAACCCACGGCACCAAAATCTGGAACGAAGTCGACACCACCCCAGCCGCGGCCGCCGGCGATCTAATCCCGTAGGCCGCATGGCTCCAAACTGATCACCGCCTCGGGTGCCGCACCCTGCGTTTTTCAGGGTGCGGGTTTAAACTCAACGTGGCCGAGGGCAGCCTGTTCCAGGCACATAAAATTGTGTCGCACCATCCTCGTGCGTGCCCTTGAGAGCTGTGCCCTCAGGCGCTATGCTCGGTAACATTCATAATTTCTACTTCGACTATTGGGAGCCGCTCAAATGGCCAAACGCGAAAAGCCACGCGCAAAAGAAAAACAATCCAAAGCCGCCCCACCCAAAGAACTACAAAAGAAAACAGGGACACAATCTTCACTAGCGCTGAAAGCTGCTCCAACGCCGCCCAACGCCGCCCAAGAAAAATCCGGCACGCCAAAAAGTCCATCAGCAACGCAAAACGCCACTCCCCCCAACGGCAAACTCACCGAAGCCCAAATCGCCGTCCACTGGAAAGAAGAACAATACTTCCACCCCTCCGCCAAATTCATCGCCCAAGCCAATCTCAACGACCCCACCTTCGTCGACCAATTCAGCGAAAAAAACTTCCCCGAATGTTTCCGCGCCTACGCCGATCTGCTCCACTGGGATCACTACTGGCACACCACCCTCGACACCAGCAATCCACCTTTCTGGAAATGGTTCGTCGGCGGCAAACTCAACGCCTGCTACAACTGCGTCGACCGCCACCTCGCCGAGCACCGAAATAAAGCCGCGCTGATCTTCGTCCCCGAACCAGAAAACGAACCCACCGTCGTCCTCACCTTCCAGGAACTCTACCGCCGCGTCAACGAAGTCGCCGCCATGCTCCGCGACTTCGCCAAACTCAAAGCCGGCGACCGCGTCACCATCCACATGCCCATGATCGCGGAGCTCCCCATCACCATGCTGGCCTGCGCGCGTCTTGGCGTAGTCCACTCCGTCGTCTTCGGCGGCTTCAGCGGCGAAGCCTGCGGCCTCCGCGCCGCCGATTCCGGCAGCAAAGTCCTCATCTACGCCGACGGCTACTACCGCGCACGGCAAATGGATCGACCACAAACCCGCCGCCGACATCGCAGTCGAAACCGCCAAAAAAGAAGGCCAGCCCATCGACAAAGTCTTAATCTGGCAGCGCTACCCCGGAAAATTTCAGTCGAATTCAAAAATGGTCGCCAACCGCGACTTCTTCGTCGACGAAATTCTCAACGACTATCGCGGCCAAATCGTCGAACCCGTTTCCATGGACGCCGAAGCCCCACTCTTCCTCATGTACACCAGCGGTACCACCGGCAAGCCCAAAGGCTGCCAGCACCGCACCGGCGGCTACCTCGCCTACGTCACCGGCACTTCCAAGTTCTATCAAGACATTCATCCCAACGACGTCTACTGGTGCATGGCCGACATCGGCTGGATCACCGGCCACTCCTACATCGTCTACGGCCCCATGTCGCTCGGCGCCACCAGCGTGCTCTACGAAGGCGTCCCGCAATTTCCCGACTGCGGCCGCCCCTGGCGCATCGCCGAACGCCTCGGCGTCAACATCTTCCACACTTCGCCCACCGCCATCCGCATGCTGCGCAAAGCCGGCCCCGACGAGCCCGCGAAATACAACTACCACTTCAAGCACATGACCACCGTCGGCGAACCCATCGAGCCGGAAGTCTGGAAGTGGTATCACCAGGTCGTCGGAAAAGGTGAAGCGGTCATCGTCGACACTTGGTGGCAAACCGAAACCGGCGGCTTCCTGATCACCACCAAGCCCGCGCTCGACGCCATGAAGCCCGGCAGCGCCGGTCCCGCCGCACTCGGAATCTATCCGGTCATCTGGGATGAAAACAGCAAGGAAGTCACCGCCGGCTCCGGCAACGCCGGCAACATTTGCATTCGCAATCCCTGGCCGGGAATCATGCAGACCATCTGGGGCGATCCCGATCGCTTCGTGAGTAATTACTACAAGAAGTACAACAAGGACGCCAAGAGCACCGACTGGCGCGACTGGCCCTACTACGCCGCTGACGGCGCCGTGCTTCCCGCCGACGGCTACTACCGCATCCTCGGCCGCGTCGACGACGTCATCAACGTCGCCGGCCACCGCCTCGGCACCAAAGAACTCGAATCCGCCTGCCTCACCGTCCCAGAAATCGCCGAAGCCGCAGTCGTTCCAGTCGTCGACGACGTAAAAGGCCGCGTCCCAGAAGTCTACGTGTCGCTAAAACCCGGCGTCACCGCAGGCAAACCGGTGCAAGACAAAATCATCTCTACTATCGAAACCATGATCGGCAAAATCGCGCGTCCCAAGCGAATCCACATCGTTCCGGACATGCCCAAAACCCGCTCCGGCAAAATCATGCGCCGCGTCCTCGCTGCCATCTCCAACAACCTCGACACCGGCGACATCACCACCCTCGCCAACCCCGACATCGTCGCCCAAATCCGCGACCTGGTTGGCACCCAGGCCGCCGCACCACCACAAGAAGGCCTCGACGACATCAAACGCTTCGGCGAAGAGTCTTAACGCTCTACATTTTTCTTGATTCGGTTTTGATTTCTGAAGCGGCACCATGACGCCGGGTGGCCTACCCTTGCGGTTTTTGCAAGGGTGGGGCCGCCGAGGCGTCAACCCCAGGCTTCTTTTGTTTCTTATTACTTTGAGTGAGCTGAAAACCGTTACTGCTGATCCGCCGCAGGCTTATCCGCACCAGCACTCTTCGCCTTACCATCCGAATTAGTCTTAGACTTCGCATCCAGCGCCGCAGCCGCTTTCTTCTTCGCTTTATTCG
This sequence comes from uncultured Acidobacteriota bacterium, assembly GCA_963846145.1. Classification (GTDB taxonomy): domain Bacteria; phylum Acidobacteriota; class Terriglobia; order Acidiferrales; family UBA7541; genus Acidiferrum. The sequence continues at coordinate 72,257 of CAWJUV010000004.1, forward strand.
CCGCAGCATCCGCGGCCAGCGCGCTCTTCTGTTTCGCAGTTTTCGTCGCATCCGCCGTCGCTACATTCGCAGCCGGCTTCCCTTTCGCCTTGTCCGCATCAACGGGCGCAACCGCCGCAGCCTTTTCTTTTGTCTTCCCTAAGTCAGCACCTTTCGCCTTATTTGGCGCTACAGCAACATTCGCCACTGGCTTGCTAGCCGCAGACGCAGGCGCAACCGTCGCCGCAGGTTTTGCTCCAGCAGGCGCAGCCACCAACACCGCAGCCGGCCCAGCAGCCGCAGGCTGCTTCGCAACTTCCGCCCCAGGCGCATTCACAGGCCCAGCAACCGAACTCGCCGCATTGACCGTCGTCGGCGCGGCATTACCAGCAGCAGCCGCAACTCCCGCCCCCGTCCCACACTTCCCCTGCACTTCCGCCAACAAATCCGCATCCATCAACGCACTCTGCCATCGCGCCGCACAAACCTGCGCACTCGACAATCCCGTCGCCCCACGCAAATCCGCGCCGCTCAAATTCGCTCCTTCCAATTCCACTCCACGCAACACCGCCCCACCCAAAAACGCCCCGCGCAAATCCGCTCGCTTCAAATCCGCATCCAGCACAATCGAATTTTTCATCTGCGCGCCAGACAAATTCGCCCCCGCCATCTTTGCCGAAGACAAATCCGCATCCTGCAAATTCGCAAAGGACATCACCGCACTTTCCAAGTGCGTGTCCCGCAAGTCCGTCCGCGTCAAATCCGTCCGCTGCAGCCGTGCGCCTTGCAACGTCGCTCCGTACAATGACGTCCCTCCCAGCTTGGCCGAAGACAGGTCCGCGCCATCAAACGTCCCGTACGACAGATCCGCGCCACGCAAATCCGCAGACACAAATTTCGCTCCGGTGCCCTTGGCCGAGACCAGCACCGCGCGATTCACCTGCGCCCGATCCAAATTTGCGTCCCGCAGATTCGCTTCCCGCAAATTCGCTCCGCGGAGATCCGCCTCCGACAGATACGCGCCTTCCAGATCCGCCCGCCACAATTTCGCATTCATCAAAAACGACCGGTAGCTCCGCGCAAATCGCAAATGCATCTGGTTCAGCCGCGCGCCCTCCACATTGGCCATGGCCTCTTCCGTCCAAGTCGCCGGCGGCGCCGAAAGGGTCGCTTCCGTCAAATCCGCGTACGGCCGATACCCTACTGCCTGAAACAGCTGTGCCGACCACCGCGCCATGCTCAGCGAAGAATGTTCCGGCGCGATATCCGCATCCGCCGGCAACCCGCGATGCACCCCCACCGAAATCACCAGCAGACATAACCCGGTGATCAGCGCTGGCCGCATCATCAACAGCGCCATGCGCAGCAAATTCTTCGACTGCGGAATACGAATTTCACCAGGACGCAAAACCCGCGCCACGATGCGCGGCAATCCCGTCGCGCAGGCCACCGAAACCGTAATCAGCAGAACCTGCAGCAAAGTTCCGCGAAAATCCTGCCGCACCAAATAGCGGATCCAGAAGAGCGCCAACGTTGCTGGCACAATCCAGTAGCCCAGCGCCATCGCCACCGTCGTTTCTAAAACCGCCAGCGGTGAACGCCCATCCCGCAGCCAGCGCAAATGATTGCGGATCAAGCCCATCAAAAACCACGGTCCGTCTCGCTCCGGCGTTTGCCCGTCCGGAAACACCGCCGGCAATGCCGCGATCGATCCCCACAAGCGCAACAGCAAAAAGTGAAACCGCACATACAACGCGAACAATAAAATCGGCGCGCCCAGATAGAAGCCCACCATCGGCAAAAAGTCCCCGCCATGAATCCCTGGGACCGCCGAAGCATTCAGCACCAGGCGAATGTCGCTGGTAAAAATAATCAGCGCCGAGCACAACACCGCCACGGCCATCGTCAGAAAGTAAAAAAACCGCGCCACTTTGCTGGCGTCCGCAATGGGTTTAGTGCTGTTGAATTCCGCCACCGACTCCGGCAACAGCGCGTCAAAAAGATTCGTCCCGCCCAGCCGTCCGGCCCACAAACCTTCCGAGCCGTACAACGTCGCGCCCATCAAATTCGCCCCGCGCAGTTCCGTGCCCAGCAGCGTGGTGTTGCGCAAATCTGCGTGCACCAGGTTCGCGCCGCGGAAATTGGCCATCGACAAATCCGCGCCAGAAAGGTTCGCCTTGGTCAAAATCGCGCCCTGCAGATTTACCCCGGTCAGATCCGCACCGACCAGGTTCGCTCCGCTTAAATCCGCTTTCGATCCGGACTCCCCGCCGCTCTCCACCCACTCTTTGTGCTTATCCAGAATTTCCGCTAACTCAATCAGCGCCACGTTGGTCGGATGAATGCTCTCCGCCAAATTTTTCGCCGCCAGCGCTTCTTCTTCCGGCGCCAGCTTTTTCTCCGCCGGGTCGTTCAATTTTACCAGTCGCTCGAGATCGTCCAGATTGTCCGCCAGCGACGCAAAATTCTCCGTCAGCGGCTCAAAGTTTTTCTCCTCAACAGTTTTACTTGCAGGAGTTTCCGCCAGCGGCTCCGAAATTTTCGCCAACGCGTCAAAAATCGGCCCATGAATCGGGCGATACTCCGCGTCAATCGCCGCTTTAAAAGCTTCTTCGTTCATCAACACGCGATCCACATGCTCCGCAAAATCGCTGAATGGGTCGCTTACTTTCTCGGGTTTCTTTTCGCTGGCCTGGTCCGCAATCTTCTCGTCCACCAATTGCGCGAACTTCGTGTCCGCGCTCCTTTCCACTTTGAAAGGAGAATCCTGCGCCTTCGCCGCGATTTTTTCCGTCGCAAATTCCGCCGGACGGACTTCCGTCTTCACCGCCACGGACTTGGACTCGTGGTTCTTCGTTTCCTGCACTTTGCGTTCAGGAACTTTAATGTCCGAAATTTTTCGTTCCGCAGCGGCCGGCGGCTCGCCCAGCGTCTGGGCTTTATTGTCGTGCTCCGCTATGAATGAAATTTTCTTACCCATGGCTCCTCATTCGCCTCAACATCATGGCGTACACCACCTCCGAAAGTCGCCTGCTCCAAAGTACAGGCGGCGCAGAGGTAACCGGACCTTGTGGATATCCCGGTTTTGACTTCTGACGAACCACTACAAAACCGGGTGGCCTACCCTTGCGCCCTTTTTGCTTTGAAATTGGGGCAAGGGTGGGCGGCACAAACTTCCCCGCCGCGTTTGTCGCTTTTGAGTTTTCTGCAGTTGAACTACCAAGGAAGGAATAACAAAAATTAGAGCCGGGGCGTCTTCGCTGAGGGGCCAAGGAGCCCCGGCTTATCCTGCCCGCCTCCGCAGTGAGCGAGCAAGAAACTCATCAACAAAAAACCTTAAAACTCACACACCAAGCACAAGAGCAACGACGCGTGCTCGCCATTTTCTTCGATGAAAGCGTGAGTGCAGCAGTCTGGCGAGTCGAATCGCGAAACTAGGCGCGATCTTCTTCGCCCCGCAGAAACTCGTAACGCTCGATCGCGGCGACGACGCCAACGGCGCCTTCATCGCGATTTTCGGTGCGCTGCACGCGTCCGAGACACCGCACGCGAACAGGGCCTGCCAGGGTAATTTCATTAGGCAGCGTTAACAGAATTTCTACAGCCGATCCTTCCTTCACATCTTTCTGGAGGAAGAAGTACACCCCGCGGGAGCTGACGTCGCGGGACTCCGTGCTGGATTCACCGACGGCCGCACCAGTGGTCCATCGAACGGTGAGCGGTAGGCGCATAGAAAAGCGCTGGGTGGTGCGGCGTTCAGAAGCACTCAAAGCGAAACCTCCTGCATCTGAAGCCAGTGTAGACGGGTATCAATTAGGGAACAATAGAACTGTAGATTCAAAAAGAGATAGGCGATTTCGGGTACCGACGTACCAGCCAAAATGGGGGTCTAACTAGCAGATTTTAAGGGGATTAAATTTTACCGTACTACTCCGCTTGGCTAAGTCTGGTCGATCAAGCGGTGGTGAATCGCGTAAAGAGCCAGCTCCAGCCGGTCAGATACGCCCAACTTATCAAAGATGTTGTGCAGGTGATTCTTCACGGTCTGCTCGCTGATGAACAGCTTCTCGCCAATCTCTTTATTTCTAAAGCCTTGCGCGACTAACTGCACAATCTCTTTTTCGCGGTCGCTCAACAGCGGCTTCTCGCGCCGCGGCCCGGATTCCGAAGACTTGGAGAAGGCCTTCATGACCTCCGCCGTCATTCGGTTATCCAGCCAGATCTCCCCGGCATACACGCGCTGGATGCTCTTGACCAGCAGGTCCGTCGCGGACTGTTTCAAAACTACACCGCGCGCCCCTAGGCGCATTGCACGAACCACATCCCGGTCATCTTCGGCGGCAGTCAGCACAATCACCCGGGTCGGCAGGGTGTCAAAATTGACCTCTTCCAACACCGCCAAGCCATCCTTTTCCGGCATCCGCAGGTCCAATAGAAGGATGTCCGGCTTCAGCTTGGCCAGCATCTTGATGGCTTCCACGCCGTTGTTGGCTTCTCCGACGATGGACATATCCTCATCGGAATCCAACAGTTTGCGCAACCCATCGCGGAAAATCGCATGGTCGTCCGCCAACAGAACCCGTATTTGTTGTTTAGTTTTGGCCATATCAACCGAGCGGAATTTCGATGGTTAGGCGCGCTCCGTGCCCAGGGTTCGATTCTACCGTCAGGTTTCCCCCGACGGTCCGCGCACGTTCCTTGATGGAAATGGGTCCCAAGCGCAGTCGATCCAGTTCGTCCCCAGTGAACCGGCCCGCAAAACTGAAGCCCGAGCCGTTGTCGTCGACAACGAGTACTAGGGCTGCATCGTCCTGTTTCAGTTTTACCACGACATGTGAAGCCTTAGCATGCTTTTTTATGTTGTTGAGTGCTTCACGGTAAATCTGGAAAATCTCGCGACAAACGCGGTCTGGAGCGTGTATTTCCGCGGAGTCGATCAGCACATCCAGGGCTACCGTTGATTCATTTCGGTAACGCTCCGCGAACCCGTTCATAAGCTCAACCAGGTCCGCGCTTTGCACTCGCAAAGGTCGCAGATCGGTGACCATGCGGCGCAGCTCGGATGATTCGTTTCGCACCGTTTGTTGCAGTGCCGTAAGGCTGGCGACGGACTGTTCCGGTGACGTCACCACTTTGCGCCGCAGCACATCCACCTGAATTTCAATGCTTAGTAAAGTCTGAAGAATCCCGTCGTGCAGATCGCGGGAGATTCGGCTGCGTTCCCCTTCGATCGCGCGTGCGCGGAGATGCCGCAGCAAGAAAATATTTTCCAGCGCCGGGCCCATGTGGCGGGCTATGCGTTCTAGCCAGGCTAAATCTGCCTTCTGAAAAGGCTTCCGCGAATCGGAGCGGTTGATCAGGAAAATTCTGCCGGCCGGTTGACCACCTTGATCGAATGTTACGCTGACGAGCGAGCGGAGTTTCAATTCCGTCTGGGTTGTTCCGGGAAGGCGCGGCAGCGTTTTGAGGCGGCGGCGGTTGTTGCGATTCCAGCCGAAACCGGAGCCGGATCCGCCCAGGCTGTTCCAGCAAACCGTCGCGTCCATATCGTCGAGCAAAAATCCGTCGCAGCGCGAAAGCGGCAGTGCTTGCGGAATTAGCCGTTCGCTATCGCCGGCTTTTAATCGCCAAAGGAAAATTCGCTCGAGATCAACGTCTCGAAACGCCAGCATCGCTTCTTCGGTTTTGAACGCGCCGGCCAATTCATCCAGCAGCAGCCGCAGCGATTCCGCCAGCCCCTGATCCACCTGCATCGTTTCCGTGATGCGCTGCAAGAACTCATTTTCCGCCACGTAGCGCCGGCTCAAATCGCCGAGAAATGCCATGCCCGCCCCGGCCGCAAACGTGATTCCCACCAGCGCGAGCCAACCCACCGCGCGCATCCAGCCGATTTGTCCTTCGAGTACGCTGCGCACCACCAGCGCCAGCGACAGAACTCCCGCGATCGGAATTGCCGAACTCAATCCCCAGCGCGATCCGCCCGCGTAACACACGAACAGATACGGAAACCACAGCGCCACGGAAAACGGACTGATGTACAAAATAATTCCCAGCGCGAGCAAATCGATCGCCAGCGGCAAATGCCACGGCTTGCTCTTCAGTACCCACTCCAGCGGAATCACCAGCAGCGAAACAATCAGGTAGGAAACTAAAAATCGAAACGCAAAACGCGGAAAGTGTGCCAGCGGCTGATCCACCACCGCAATCAGCGCCAGCAACACACTAATCGGCCGCGCATAAACAATCTGCCGTCCAAAATTCAGTCGCTCGGTTTCCTGCGGGCTCATGCGCGAGGGCGCGTAGGATTCGCGTTTCTGCTTTGCGGGCGAACGCACCGGCTCGGTGGACACTTCCGGCTCAGTTTCGTGTGCGTTGTGGACATCAGTGCGTACGGACACCCATACCTCCCAACCAGTAGAAAAAGTCTAACGCCCACAAGTCGCGGCCAACTCCGCCCATTTCCGTCGCGTTTCCAGTCCGCTATTGCCTCCGTCGCACCAGTGGTTTCGCTCTTATCAGCGGCCACCGAACGAGAAAGCAGGACGCGGAGCAAATTTTCAAAACGCAGTCGTTGGCTTGAATATTTTTGTCTGCGAGCTCACGGCACTTCGGGGTGTTTATAAAAAAATAATGCGACGACGCAGCCCACCGCGGAAGCCATCAAGAAGAAGAAAAGTATCGAGAGAAAAACGCCGCTGGAAGTTCCCGTAATTCCCGCTCGTCCTGAAAACTTTCCGGCGAGCAGCGCAACTATAAAAGAAAGAAACGCGAATCCCACGTAACCGGGAATGTGCAACTTGCGTTTCGCAGCCGCTGCGGGAATCGCAGTAACAATCGCGACGCAACCGGCCAGCACCACCGGCCATAAAACTTTCCCGGCAATGATCCAGGCAACAATCACTTCTCTTCCCTTCGCTGCGAAATTTTCTGTGGGGCTGAAGCTCTTCGTTCTCGTCTCAACATCGCGACGACTAAAGTCGCCGCCTCCTCCTCAGCGGGAAACTACCGGAGCGGAAGCGTTGAGTTGTTGGTCCACAACTTCGACTAACGTTTCGTAGCTGACGACACCGCTGAGGAAATGGCCGTTGATGAAAAATGCGGGAGTGCCATTCACGCCGATGCGGGTGCCGGCGTCGACGTCCTGTTTTATAGCGGCAGCCATGGTGCCGCTGTCGAGGCAGGCGTCGAAGCGGGGGGCGTCGAGGCGCAGGATGCGCGCGTACTCTTTTAATTTTGCGAGTTCGAGATTGTCGCTGCGGAAAAGTAAATCGTGGTAAGGCCAGAGGGCGCCTTGCTGGCCGGCGCAGCGGGCGGCTTCGGAAGATTTTTCCGCGTGGGCGTGAATCGGTAGCGGGAAATCGCGGAAGAACAGCGCGACTTTGCCGTTGTAATTTTTCAGCAGGCGATCGATCTGCGGCTGCATTTCGCGGCAGAAGGGGCACTCGAAGTCGGCGAATTCGATCAGCGCGACAGGCGCGTTTTTCGGTCCGCGTGGATCGGTGTTGCCCGGCGTGACTTCCACGTATGGCGGCGCCAGCAAAATTTTGACGTTGGCGGCGGCACGCAGTGAACCGAGGTAGGCTTCGCGGGCTTTCTTGATGCGCGTCTGGTGAACCCGTGCCAGCAACTGGTTGCGAACCGATTCGTAAGGTTGCTCGGTTTGGGCGCCTTCGTAGAACACGCGGAGCTCGGCGTCGGTCGGATCTTTTACTTTGCTGTCGGCCTCCTGCTGGAGCAGTTGCTCCGCGGTGAGGTTGCGGCGTTTGGCTTCCTGGGCGAGCAGATCGTCATTGATGACTCGCTCGAGCGAATCGCGTTCGGCGCGGTAGGTGTCGTAGCGCTGCTCCAGGAGACTGGCGGCGGATTTTTCGTTGAATTCGGCGCGAGTAAGGACGTGTCCATTGATTTTGGCAACGGCTTCGTCAGTTTTGGGGGATTGCGGGCGTGCTGCAGGTGCCGCAATGGCAGCGGCGGACAGACAAAGTAGTAGCGAGATGCAGCGCGTGGACATAAATCGGATTCGTAAGGCAAGTTTGCGGCAGGCTATGGCGCTTGCGGCCGTGGAAGTTGCTGGCCTGGGACCGAGTGAACAATACTCATATGGCGTCGGACGCACAAATGACGAATACGCAGATTCATGGCAGGGGCTCATTTGCAGGGCTCCCCACCGCGGATGACTACGAGTCACTAAAGGAACAAATGGTGTCAACTTTGTAACCATGTTTTACACTCAGGGGTCCGGAACCTGTTGATCTATAAAGTTTAAGCAGTACCCGGCATCGGTACACGTCGGATAATTTGCACAACGCGCCGCGTAGGCGCAGCAATCCGGGTTCAGCCTAATCCGGGTCGAAATGAGGCTGATATCAGTCAGACCCAGCTCTATGGTTAATCGTACGGGCTGACGGCTTACCGCTTCCCTAGCCGCCAAGGCCAAAACGACCGCTCGATCGTCTTTAACTTCACCGTGCGGTCTAACGTCGGTTTGCCCGCTGGGGGTTCTGACTTCATTTAGAGAACGTAACTGGTGAATCAAACTTGGGTCGTCCACCAGTTGAAGTTTCCCTCGCACCATCAAGTGTTTCAGGTTCAAAAAAATTTCAGCCCGGGTCGAACCTCCAAAATTCCTAGTCTCGTAGAAAATCCCGAGTCCCATTAAACTTTGCTTGATACAGTCCGCACAGTGTAAGTCCCCGACCACGGTATTTATTTCGTAGCTGGCCAGAATATCCCGGATTTGCGGAAGCACGGAGTCGAAGGATAGAGGGGCTTGCCGCGTCCCCTGCCAGCCCCCAACGTAGTCCACTACGACTAGACCATCCGCTGACTGATGCAAGACTAACAAGGCGAACTCGCTGCCGCGCGACGCCGGATCTAATGCTGCGAAGTAGCTCACCCCGTCTTGGCGCGGCAGTCTCTGACGGCCGCGAACAATACAAGGATCCAAAATCTCCGGATCGACCCAGGCATTGATAGCGTCGGTAAATTCTGCTAGGTATTCTCGGCGATATTTCTCTTCGCTCTCCCGGCGCTCGTCTTCGAGCGATTCTGGACGGAGCGCCGGATTCATATCGAAACTGGTCAACTGCCAAACTGGAAACGGCAGCTCACTACGTCGGCGGAATTCATTCCACAATAGTCCGCGCTTGGCGTAGGGCGTAGAAATTTTGATCAGTTTGGCCTTACGAACTGTGGCCATCCCAGGCGTCACAGCAGAAATCACTTCCTCCGCGGCGTTCGCAGCTTCGGGACCGTCCGGCCAGAAGCCAATTTCGTCGCAGACGGCAGCAACAACAGTGCGGCCCCGCACTCCGGCATGGGTGCAGGCGTAACATCCGATAGTTATGTGATTGTCCAGTGTAATTGAGTTTTTATTTATTTTACGTACGCGCTTCCAAAGTATCTTTGATCCTCGCAAATATGCACAAATGTACTCGAATGCAATCTTTGCCAATTCGAGGGTGGGCGCCAGCAGCATTACGTAACCTTTTTCTCCAAGTGGAAGTCGGTGATCCCGGAAGGCTTGGTATAGCGCAATCGTCGCCGCAATTTTTTTAGTCTTTCCCCCGCGGCGGCCCGCGATAATGGTCGCTGCCCGGGTTTCGACTCCTGGGTAGGTCGTCCGACCAGTTCCTTGACGATAAATTTCTAGCTCGTGGTCCGTAAGTGGTAATCCATATATGGACTTCAAACAGGCGATCTGGGCCTCCGATAATGCTTTGTCATTTAGTAAGTTCGGATTTTGGATGAACTCGACGATGTTCTGGGGAACGTACCTGCAATTCGAGCGCTTACTCTTGCGGTTCACGCGAACCTCGATTCTGGGGAAAGGCTTTTCCGATTTGCCGCGTGAGTCCGCCAAGGCCTTCATTTTTCGCAACCAGGAGTAGTCCAAGTGCGCGGTAGAATTCGCGGGAAAAGTGCGAGTCGTACTTCCGCACCACAGCCAAGTCCGCTGCCAGCGCGCTTGAAAAGCAGCTGAGCGGCTCACTGGGTCCCGAATACACGAGCGCCGGTACCTCCCCTTCGTGTAACGCAAGGGTTTCAACGGACGTACCGTTTTTGTCTATTGGAGACAAGAATTCTGCTTCGACGCGGGCGATAAGTACACATCGCAAATAGCTGGAAAAAAGTCGGTCGAATAACAATTCCCCAACAATGCCAATTGGCCGGAGGTCCGCGCGCATTAGCCGCTCAATCCGGCGAAGCTGGCGGATATTTTCTCCGCGATCCGCAAGAGACTGAAGCGAGGACTTCGAAAGCATGCCGTGGCGTGTGCCGTGGAGCCGACTTTTGTCCGCTCGGGCGCGCTTCGGCTGTTTCCGTTTGGTTTCCTTACCTGGGCCCCTGGCCTCCACATCCGCTAAGGTGCGCTGGGCGTCAACAATACCGTCGGTGGACATTTTTATTGGTCCTCCAAAAAAAAAAGGGCAGCCGGGGACAGGCTGCCCTGAAAATAAAACTCGAGTTGGGACGGCAAAGGAAGCTTGCCGCGCCGCGTCCAGTAAAATAGAAAATCTTGGGGATGTCAATGCGCGTTCTTAACGTCGTTCAAAGAGATACTACTTAGCGGTTCAATCGTGATAAATCCATAAGCTTCTGCAGTTTAAAAGCCGCTGGCAACTTCCATGGTGGGGATTACAGAGGGTAGAGCGATAGGTAGGGCCAGCACAGCGGCTTATCGCGAACAGTCCGGCCGACTCCTTCCAGCGCGGCCGCCGACCTGTGGGCGGAAGTTACGCTTGGTCGGTGATCAAACGGCGACGTAGGATTCCGCCGACCAAAATGAGACCAGTGCCGAACAGCAACATCGACTGAGGCTCGGGAGTGGTGGGGATGCCGGAGGGAACACCGTTGACAAGATCAACATCGAAGCCCGTGCCGAAGGAAAACGTTGCCGCAGTGACGGTGGTCCCGGCGTTGATGTTCTTGTCGAAGATGGTGAAGGTGGCAGTCTCATAGAGGAAAGGCGACTTGCTCTTGTCGATGGAACCATTGGCGCCGGCATAGGGACCCCCGCCGATGATTCCGGGGCCGCCATAGCTGCCTCCGGGTTTCATGCCCTCGGGGCAGACTACGCAGAGAACCAAGCCGTTGCCGGCGCCGAAGAAACCCCAGCCGGTGGAGACTCCCGATTTGCCCAGCGTGTACATGCCGGTGCTCTTGATGGTCACATCCTGCGAAGAGCTGGAGAAGGAATTGATATTGCCCACGTTGCCGGAAAGTTTGAAGGCGATGTCGGTAAGGAGCTGGCTGCTGCTGACGGTGTTGGGCGTCAGGTTCGTCAGGGTGATGACGAGTTTGCCTTGCGAAACAGTGAAGGTGACGTTGGCGTCGACGGGGAGACCGTCGCTTTTGGCCTTGGTAGGAGTGACGAAGGTCATCGAGGTCTGAGCGTGGAGCGCGGGGCTAAGGCTCAAGACGAGCATGGCGGCAAACGATGCGAGCAGAAATTTTTTCATATATTTTCCGTGAAGCGGCTAGATTTTTAGCTAACGGGAAAAATTTTGCGCCGATTGTTGGTGGTGAAAGTATTCGAATCGCGAAGGTAAGTCAACCCAGAATCGATGATATTCACAATATTTTGTTGTAGTTGTGGAGAAACTTGATTCAGGACTCCCAGTACTCAGCGGATTTTTGCCCGCGGCGATCTTTTCGCACTGAAGTGTTTGGCTCATTGCGCGCGGGCGAGTGTCGCTTCCGCCTGGTGCTTGTCGGCGGGATTGAGCTTGTTGGATTGCAGCGCTGCTTGTAACTGGTTGCGTCCTGAATCGTTTTGCCCGCTGGCCACTAAAGCCAAGCCGAGGTGATAGCGAAACTGCGCTGAGGCGGGATCTTTCTTGACACATTCCTGGAAAAGAGGAAGCGCGGCGGAGTAGTTCCCTTTTTTGTACATCACCCAGGCTAGAGTGTCAGAAATCGAGGGCACGTCCGGCAGTTGCGACTTGGCGTTTTGCGCGAGACCGAGGGCCACGTCCAAGTCTTTGCCTTGTTGCGCGTCAACCCAGGCGAGGTTGGCGTTGGCTACAGCGAAATGAGGGTCGGCTTCGAGGGCACGAGTGAAATACTGGCGAGCGGTGTCGAGGTCGTTTTTCTCGAGATAGAGATTGCCGATCATGGTGATGAAGGGGGCAAAGTTCGGTCGCAGGGCGAGGGCCTTCTGATAAGCGTCGAGGGCCTGATCGGTTTGTTTGCTTTGCTGGTAGAGCGTGGCAAGTTGAACGTAGGCCTCGACGTTGCGTTGGTCGAGTTGCAGGGCGCGCTGGAATTCGGCGGAGGCGGCGGGTTGATTGTCGGAAGCAAGTTGCAAGGCGCCGAGTTTTACGTGGGCGTCGGAGCTGTTGGGATTCGCAGCAACAAATTGCTGGAAGAGAGCGAGAGCTTTGGGGGCTTGCTGCCTTGAGACATAAAAGTCGGCGAGGGCGGAAAGAGCGTCTGAACTGGCTGGGTCGAGGCGAGCGGCGGTTTTGAATTCGTTTTCGGCCTGCGGGAATTTTTTGGCTGCGGAGTAGACCTGTCCGAGATCAACGTGTGCGCGGGGATCGCTGGGAGCCAAGCGGGCGGCAGTGAGGAATTGTTCTTCGGCAGCAGCGAGTTGCGATTGGCGCAAGAAGATTTCGCCGAGGAGTAGGCGGTCCTGGGATTCGGACGGATGGTTGTGCACCAATTCCTGGGCGTAGGCCTGAGCTTCGGCGGGATGATTCTGGGCAATATTGATTTGCGCGAGTGCGCGCAGGGCTAAAGGAAAACCGGACGAGAGCCGCGTGGCTTCCTGAAATTCGCTGTTGGCCTGGCCGAGACTTTGCGCCTGGGAGTAGGCCACCCCCAGAAAATAGTGAGCCTGCGCGGAGTCCGCGGAATTCTTGAGCGCGGCGTTCAGCGCGATGATCGCTTCCTGGGTTTGCCCTATGGCTAACAGGAGACGCCCATGCAGGACGGGGACGAGCGCGTCTTTGGGAGCACGTTTGATTAGAACGGAATCGAGTTGGGCGGCCTCGTCGAGGCGGTTGTTGTTGAGGTAGAGCTCTTCGAGACGTTTTTGGATTTCGAGGTTGTCGGGAGAGTTGGCGAGACCGCGGCGAAATTCGGCGAGGGCTTTGTCGCTCTGATTTTTTCCCATGTAGTGATCGCCAATGGCGATAGCGGCGTCGGGGGATTTGGGCAGATGGTTCCGCAGGTTGTCGAGGACGGCGTCGGCTTCAGTGGGTTTGCCAGCGTTAGTAAGAATGTTGGCCCAATCGGTGTAAATTTCGGGATCGTCAGGGAGGGATTGCACGCCGGCTTGCAGGGTTTGTTGAGATTGCGCGAGATTCCCCTGCAAATAGTAGAAATTGGCCAAATCCATCACGGCCTGCGCCGAGTGGGGATCGAGAGCGACGGCTTTTTTGAAATGCTCTTCGGCGGCGGGGAAACGGCGGAGGCTGATTTCGACGAGGGCCAGATTGATCCAGGCGAGCGGGTCGTTGGGAACCAACTCGGAAACTTTCTGGAAGGATTCGATGGCTTCATCGGGCTTCTGTTGGCCGACCAGGGAAGCGCCCATGAGCTGGCGAGCGCCGACATTATTGAGGTCTTCGCGTAGTACAGAAGTGGCTTCGTCAAGGGAGCGATCAAACTGGCGAGCGGCGAAATAAAGGCGGCCGAGGTCGAGACGAGCGTCGAGGCGGCCGGGGTCGAGTTCGATGGCCTTCGAAAGAGAAGCGTAGGCACCCTGCCATTCCCGCTGCGCCAGATCCGCTTGGGCGAGTTGATAGTAGGCGTCGACGAAGCGCGGGTCGAGACGCAGAGCGTTGCGGAATTCGATGCTGGCGTCGCCGTACTGACCCTTCTGCATATATTTTTCGCCGGCGGCGAGATATTTGGTCTTGGCTTTTTGCGGATCACGCGTGCATCCTAGCAGCCCGCAGACTGCAGTCAGCAGGAGGCACGCGTTAAATTTTTTAAAGCGAGTCATTCTTGTTCCCCGGAGTCTGAAATTACTTGGGCAGCGTGTTGTCCAAAGACGAAAAAATTTCCTGGGCAAATTGGATTAAACGGGCGCGCGCGGCAGACTCGTCACCGGTGATGGGAGTGACCAGGCGGACGAGTGCGCCGTCGGTGCGGTTGCGCGAAACGGCATCCGCGATCATCCAGAATTTTCCGGCATATTCGCTGGCCACCACGCGGCCGCGACCCTGATACCAGTAAAAGACCAATTGTTTTTGGGTGTCGCGTTGGACGAGGTATTCGTTGACCACGATATCCGGGCGGCCGCTGATGGGAACATTGACGAATCCGGAGCGGACCGGGTCCCAGCCGGAGCCGGGCAGACAGTTTTTGGGGGAATGAATCGTGTCGCCGGTTTGTTGGCTGCTGTAGTAGCCGACATAAAGTTGAATGGGAGGCTGGCCTTGCGCCAGATAAAGGCGATTGGCGTAGTCGGTTACGCTGGTGGCCTGCAGAATTTCCTTCGCGAGGGCGACGTCGGAGCCTTTCCATTCGCCGACGTTCGCCGGGATTTGAGCGAGGGGCTGGTGCTGAACCATGGGCTCGCCGTGGCTGACGCTGTGGAGCAAGATGAACGCGGCGACGAGGAAAATTCCGGTGGCGGCGTAGCGCGTCCAATTCGCCGGACGGGGAGCGGCACCAGAGACGCGGTGATCACGCATGAGCGTTTTCTCCCGTGAAAAAAGAAAAGCGCCGCAAGAATGCGTCACAGGCCAGCATCAGCAGGAATGCGCCAACAAAAATGATCCAGCCGGAGAATTCGTGCAGGAAGCCTTCGGCGGCGTGCGGGCCATAATGGCGAGCAAGTATTGCGGCGCCCATGATGCGCATCGCGTTGGTAACGATGGCGATGGGAATCATGAGGAGGCACAGCGCGGCACGCATGGAAAAGCGTGAAGAGACCAAATACCCGAAGGCCACCGCAATGGCCATAAGCGAAACGAGAGAGCGAATGCCGCTGCAGGCTTCGACCACTTCCACGGAGTAGTTGGACATAATCAGAATGTTGCCATCACGAAGCACGGGGATCTGGAAAAGCTCGAGGCTGGAAGCGGCCAGGCGCGAAGCCAGCAATTGCAGCGGGAAGGTCATCTGGTTGTAGAGAATTACCGGGATGGGAATCATCCACAGCAAATAGGCGACCGGAAAAGAAACTGCGCGGAGGGTGGCCCACCCCGCGAGAAACAGAATTATTCCGGCAAGCAGCACGATCATGGAAACGCGGCTGAGAAAAAGCTCGGCGCCTAAGGTACCGAGGAAGAGCAAACACAGAGCGGCGAACATAACGACAAAACCGAAATTGCTGGGGCGAATCGGGGCTGTGCTCCAGAGGCGACGTTCACGCCAAAGGATGAAGGAGGAAAAGAGCGGAACGAAGATTCCGTGGCCGTAATCGGGGTCGTGCCACCACTGCGAGACCAGCCCGGAGATGACTCCGGCGTAAAGCAAAATGAACAACGCTGCAAGCGAGACGATCCAAGCCGCGGGGAAAGTTCGCTCGGCGGCGGTTTGCTGGACTGGAACGGCGATAGACATTTATTCTGGTGAGCCCCGTGCGGCTCATCTGGCGACGAACGAAAAGCGTTGCCGATTGAGGACGTGGTGTTGTTAATTTGGCGTCGATTATACCTGTTCGTCCCGCAATTGAGTGCAGAGTGCGATCCATTTCGCCGGGCAAAAATTCAAGGGAGACATCCATTACGTATAGGACTAGCGCGGTTTTCCTGCGAATCCACAGCGTGCGAGAAGTGGCCTGAAAGCGGTTGAATAATGGTAGGCGGCATGCAAGTATTTGTGCCCACACTGCGGCTGGGCGTCTACTCGGTGAGGTGTTCCCGGCCGGGGCCTTGCGCCTGCCGTGACCGATCAACATGACCGAAGAGTTAGACCAACAAGGTAACCGAAGCGTTGCGGATTATTGGGCGATGGTGGTGCGACGCCGCTGGGCGATCCTACTGCCGCTTTTTGTCTGTTGGCTGATGGTGTGGTGCGTGAGCTGGCTGATTCCCTCCAGTTACAGATCGGAAGCGCAAATTTTGGTGGAGCAGCAGAAAGTTCCGGAGCAGTACGTGGTCCGGAACGTGAACGTGAGTCTGCAGGACCGGTTGCAGAGCATGACGGCGCAGATATTGAGCCGAACTCGACTGCAAGCCACGATTAATCGGTTCCATCTGTACGAGGGACACCGGCGATTTTCCATGACCGACGATCCAGTGGAAGAAATGCGCAAAGATATCAAGATTGCGCTGGTGGATTCGGCGGAGCGGCCCGGGCAACTGACCTCTTTCAAAATTACGTACTCGGCGGGATCTCCGCAGCTGGCGCAGGAAGTGAACAGCGAACTCACTTCCCTGTTCATCGATGAAAATTTGAAATTCGAACAGCAGCTTTCCGAGAGTACGACGACGTTTTTGCAAACGCAGCTGACCGAAGCGCGGGCGAAGCTCGAAGAGCAGGAAGCCAGGGTGCGGGCGTTCAAAGCGGCGCACTTCGGGGATTTGCCAAGCGAAGCGGAAACGAACACAACGATTCTTTCGGGATTGCAAAGTCAGCTGCAGGAGTCGCAGCGCGCGTTAGACAGTGCCAAGCAACGAAGGTTGTATCTGGAGTCGCTGCAGCAGGAATATCAGGCGGCGCAGGCCAGGGCGAACACTGATAACACTTCGTCCACCGGGCTGCAGGAGATCAACGAAGAGTTGGCGGCGCTACGGCAAAAACTGGAGGATGCGCGTTCGCGATTGACAGAAGAACACCCGGACGTGATCGCGCTGCGTGACAAAGTCGCGAAGAAAGAGAAGCTAAAGAAGGAAATGCAGGCGGAGGTTAGTGGCCATCCGGATGGCGGAGCACGCCCGCCACGAGTGGGAGATCCGACCGCCGGGGACACGGGGGAGCGCGGCGGAGCGAGTTCGCTGATACAAGTGCAGAGCCAATTGAAGGCCATCCGGTTAGAGGTAGAAAATTCCGAAACGCGGGTGAAAGATCTCGAATCGCAAATCGCGACATATCGCAACCGACTGAACATGACGCCGCAAACCGAGCAACAGTTGGCGGACGTTTCGCGCGGCTATGAGGAATCGAAGGCGAACTACAATTCCCTGCTCGCTAAACAAAATCAGTCGCAACTGGCCACCAGTTTGGCGCAGCGGCAACAGGGCGAGCAATTTCGCGTGCTGGATCCGCCGAGCCTGCCGGTAAAGCCCGCCGCGCCGAATCATCTGCTGCTGAGCGTCGGGGGCCTGTTGGGTGGGCTGGTGCTGGGGCTGATCATCGCCGCGGTGCTGGAATTGACGAATGTGCTGGTCCGACAGCAGACCGACATCGAACGCATCGCGCAGGCACGGGTCCTGGTAGGCATTCCGCACATTACCGCGGCGGGAGAAGAACAGCAGAAATTTGCGAGGCACCGGCTGGAGTTGGGTGCCGCAACGGTGATGGGGTTTTTGATCGTGGCGGGAAATTTGATCGCGTTTTACAAAAGTTAGGCGATGTACGAAAAATTTTACAACCTGAAGCGGAGCCCCTTCGAAGTCAGCCCGGACCCGTATTTCTTTTACCCCACGCCCCAGCACAACGAGGCGCTGGCGCTGCTGAACTACGGAATAGCGCGGCGCAAGGGGTTCGTGGTGGTGGCCGGCGAAGTGGGCACGGGCAAGAGCTTATTGGTGCGCTGCCTACTCGATTCGTTGACGCACAACCGGGTGGCCTTTGCGTATATCTACAACCCGATTTTGAGCGTGCAGAATTTTCTGGAACACGTGCTGACCGATCTGGGGCTGCCTGCCGCGGCCAAATCGAAAAGTGAAGCGCTGGCCCGGCTTAACAATTTTTTGTTGGCGCGTTCGCGAGACGATCTGACCACGGCGCTAGTGGTGGACGAAGCCCAGCTGCTGAGCTGGGAATTACTGGAAGAGATTCGGTTGCTGACAAACCTGGAAACCACCCAACACAAGCTGCTACAGATAATTTTGGTGGGCCAGCCGGAGCTGGATAAAAAACTGAATTCGCACGAACTGCGCCAACTGAAACAGCGCGTGGGGCTGCGATACCGGTTAGGACCGCTGAGCCTAAAGGAAGTGGCAGGGTACATCCAGCGTCGGCTGGAACTGGCGAGCGAAAGCGGCAAAGTGAAGCCGATTTTTTCTCGGCAAGCGGTGGAAGAGATCTATGCCATCTCCAAAGGGATTCCGCGATTGATTAACACCTTGTGCGAGAACTCGCTGACGCTGGGATTTGGGCTGAAGCTCAAGCGCATTACGCCGGAGATCGTACGTGAAGTGGCGGCGGATTTCTGCATGGACATTCCCGGAGAGCCCGCGGTGGAAGCGGAGCGCAGCGAAAAGCCGCGAGGGGAAGTGAAACTTTTTGAACCGTCGCGGGAGAACGCCAATCGCGCAAGCGTGAAACCGATAGGGAGCGCGCGGATGCAGCCCTGGGAGAAATCGGAATGAGCCGGCTTTACGAAACACTGCGCCGCATGGAGAAAGAGCGGCGCAAGTACAACACGGGCGTCGAGGGACTGCAGCCTATCGAAGTGCTGAGTAAGGTGATGGCCCAGCCCAGCGAACTGGACCAGGCGCCGCAAGCGAAGATTGAGTTGACCGGTGCGTCGCGAGTGGTAGCGGTGTCGGATCCTCGTGGGTTAGCCGCGGAAAAATTTCGCGCACTGGTGACGCGGCTGGAAAGTCAACGTAAGCAACGCGAGCTGAAGTCGGTGCAAGTCACGAGCGCAGTGAGCAACGAGGGGAAGACCTTGGTCTCCGGGAATTTGGCAGTAACGCTGGCGAAGCACACCGGTTCCCGGGTGCTGGTCATTGAAGGCGATTTGCATCGGCCGGCCTTGGCGTCACTGTTCGGTTTGAAGAAACTGGAAGGCATCGGGGAATGGTGGACGGCGCGCGAGGATCAAGAGAAGTTGGTGCGCTATTTGCGGCGGCTGGACGATCTGTCGCTGTGGTTTCTGGGCGCGGGAACGATGACGGACCAGCCCTCGCATGTGTTGCAGTCGGCGCGCTTCGCCGAGGCATTTGTGCGGCTGGCCAGCAGCTTCGATTGGGTGGTGGTGGATTCCGCGCCAATCCTGGCGGTGGTTGACGCGAATCTATGGTCGCGGTTGGTGGACGGAACATTGGTGGTGGTCCGTGAGGGCGTGACTCCGATTCGAGCGCTGAAACGGAGCCTGGAAAGTCTGGACAATCCCAAACTGGCGGGAATGGTTTTGAATGAAGCGCTGGAGTACGACAGCACCAGCTACACAGATCAATATTACGGATTGAATCGGTCCTAAAGTCCCACGGCCGGCGAAGTTGAACTTGGGGTGGTTTCTTGATCCGGCTTTTCAACACTTATTTCCCCATTCGCACAATCGCCCTCGGAGTGCTCGAGGCATGTTTAGTGGCGCTCTCCTTCGTGATCGCGGCCGTCGTGCGCCTGGGCGCAAGCGATGCCAGTCTGATGCTGAAGTACGAGCAAGGGCTGGTGAAAATCGTGGCGTTATCCGCGGCGTTTATTCTCTGCATGTATTACTTCGACCTTTACGATTCGTCGATTCTGAGCCACCGCCGCGAAGTGATCAGCAGGTTGATCCAGGCGCTAGGCACCATGTCGGTGGTGCTGGCGGTCGTCTACTACTTTTATCCGCCAGTGGAGCTGGGACGCGGAATTATTCTGATTGGACTGTTGCTGGTGGTCGTGGGGCTGATGACTTCGCGGGAAGTATTTTGTGCGTTAAATGGGCGGCCACAGTTTGCGGAGCGGACTTTATTGTTTGGCGATGAGCGTTCGGCCGCGCGGATTATGCGCGAACTGGAGAAACGCCCGGAGCTGGGGCTGCGGGTAGTTGGCCGGATTCTGGTGGAAGGCCAAGGTGGGTACCAACTGAATTGGGAGCCGGGCTGCGCCACTGGCGAGTATCAGAAGGACGCGGCGATGACCGACGCGGGATTGCCGGACGCGGTTGAGTCGCAGCGGGTCCACCGCATCATCATTGCGTTGGATGACCGTCGAGGACGTTTGCCGGTGGAGCTGTTGTTGGCGATGAAAGCCAGGGGCGTGAGTATTCGCGACGGCAACGAATTTTATGAGCAGGTCACCGGAAAAATTCAAATCGAATCGTTGCGACTGGGTACCCTGCTGTTCTCTTCGGGATTTCACCTCTCGAGATTTATCGCGGTGTACAAGCGGCTGGCTTCGATTTTGCTGGCCATCACCGGATTGATTTTGAGTTTGCCATTGCTTCCGTTTGTGGCGCTAGCGATCAAGCTGAGCTCGCCCGGCCGGCTCTTTTATCACCAGAAGCGCGTGGGCCGCAACGACACCATTTTTTACTGCCACAAGTTTCGAACGATGCGTGCGGACGCGGAAGCGGACACCGGGCCGACCTGGGCCGGAGACGGGGATCCGCGGATCACCCCGGTTGGTCGATTTTTGCGGGCGACCCGCCTGGACGAAATTCCCCAACTGTGGAACGTGCTGGTGGGCGAGATGTGCCTGGTGGGTCCGCGGCCGGAGCGGCCGGAGTTCATCGAGTGGCTGAAGCAGGAAATTCCCAACTATAACTTGCGGCATACCGTGCGACCGGGGATCACCGGCTGGGCGCAGGTTCGGTACAGGTACGGAAACAGCGTTGAAGATGCAAAAGAGAAACTACGCTATGACCTTTTTTACATCAAGAACATGTCCGTCGGCCTGGATTCCCTCATTTTTTTCGAGACGATAAAAATCATTTTGATGGGACGCGGGGCCAAGTGAGCGGGCGCGAATTGGAACGAACCATCAAGAATGGGCTTTCGGTGGACGTAGAGGATTATTTCCATCCCGAAGCGGTTGCGGCCTACACCGGGAGACAGGGCTGGGACGCCATGGAAAGCCGGGTAGTCGCGAATACCCAGCGAGTGCTGGATCTTCTCTGCGAGCACAAAACCCACGCCACGTTTTTCGTGTTGGGGTGGGTGGCGGAACGATTTCCAAAGCTGGTGCGAGAAATATACGGGCGCGGACACGAGATTGGTTGTCACAGCTATTGGCACCGGCTGGTGTATACGCTTACGCCCGGAGAGTTCCGCGAAGATACGTGTCGGGCCAAAGATGCGATTGAATCGGCAACCGGCGAGAAAGTGCAGGGATACCGGGCCCCTTCATTTTCCGTAACTCGCAATTCGCTGTGGGCGTTGGAAATTCTGGCGGAACTGGGATTCACATACGATTCGAGTATTTTTCCAGTCCACCACGATCTATACGGGATACCGAGTCATCCACGATTTTCTTGCCGCTATGAGGGAAGTGGCGTGGGCCAACTGGTGGAATTTCCGATGTCGACGCTGCGACTGGCCAACATGAATGTACCGTTTGGTGGTGGCGCATACCTAAGAATTCTTCCCACTGCGTACACGCGGCGAGCATTTCGGGCCGTCAACCAGGGAGAGAAGCGCCCGGCGATTGTTTATTTTCATCCGTGGGAGATTGATCCAGAGCAGCCACGGCTGAAACTTCCGCTGAAATCGCGATTGCGACACTACACCAACCTGCGTGGCATGAAGAAGCGGGTCACGACGCTGCTGGAGAGTTACGAATTTGTGCCGCTGCGCGAGCTACTGGCACAAGAAAGCCAAGAGGCAGTACAGGTCCTATGAGCATGCCAACTGAGTCGGAAAAGGTGCTGAATTATTGGGATCGTTCTGTTGCTGGGTTCGACGCGATTTATACCGGCGCAAAACCTGGTTGGGCGAAGGCGCTGGATAAATCTTTGCGCCGGGATATGTACGAACGCTTCGAGTGGGTGATTGCAAATTCAGGCGACGTAGGCGGCAAGAGCGTTTGCGATCTGGGATGCGGGACCGGGCGCTATGTGATCGAGTATGCGCGGCGCGGAGCGCGGCGAGTGCTGGGTGTCGACGGGGCGCCGAGCATGGTGGAGAAAGCTTCGGAATTGATTGCCCAGGAGAGGCTGCAAGGAAACGCCGAGGTGCAGCAGTACGACATTTTGAATTTTCCAGAGAAAGAAATTTTTGATGTGACGATCGCGGTCGGGGTTTTTGACTACACCAAAGATGCCAGCCCCTATCTGGAAAAAATCAGGCGAGTGACGGGTTCGCGGTTTCTCTCCACGTTTCCAAGGTATTGGACGTATCGCATGCCGATTCGCAGAGTGCGATTGGGCGTTTTGGGATGCCCCGTTTACTTCTACACCGCGGAGCAGGTGAAGAAGTTACACGAAAAAGCTGGATTCATTTGTGAGCGGATTGAGAGGGTGGGCGCGATTTATTGCGTTTCAGCACGAGCCGGGAACGGCTGATTGTTGGTCGCGAGAGATTGAGGCGGAAAACTTTGGAACACGCCGTAGAACATTCTGAGTTGTCGACGGAGCCGATATTGAAGCCGGTCGCAGTGCGCGAGCGGCTGGGTTTCGTTTACGGCGCGCTGGTGCTGTTCATGGTCGAGGACTTTGCGCGACCGCAGGATTGGGTTCCCGGGTTGAAAACCGTCCCGGTCGGAAAGATTACCGTTCTAATCGGTGTGTTGGCGTTGCTGTTCTCTTACAGGAGTGTGCGCTGGCGAAGGCCAGCCGAAGTGATTCTACTGGCACTGCTGACGTTGCAACTGTGGGTCACGGTACCCTTCGCAACGGTGTGGAGAAGCGGAGCGCTGCACGTAACTCTGGAGTTTTCGAAAGTGCTGGCGGTGGTCGTCGTGGCTTTCGCGGTGGTGCGTTCGATGGAGCGATTGTGGTGGTTGATTTTCGCGCAGGCCGCCTCGGTGGCAGGAATCGCCTTAGCCAGCGTGATTATCGGGAAACAAGCGGACGGGCGGTTGCAAGGAGCGATTCCCGGACTGTATGGGAACTCGAACGATCTGGCACTAATTGTAGTGCTGAGCATCCCCCTGGTTTTGGCTTTTCTGCTAACCACCAAACATCCGTTGAAGAAGGCTGCCTGGGGTGTCGCGCTCTTGTTCATGGCCTATGCGGTTTTTCTCACGGCGTCGCGAGGTGGAGCGGTAGCACTGTTGGTCGCGGTGCTGGTGTGCCTGTGGCAATTCGGAGTGAAACAGGGTCGATCGTACTTACTCCTACTTCTTCCTTTGGCTGCGGCCATGATCTGGCTGTACGCGGGGAGAAATCTGCAAAATCGATTCGAACAAACCAAACTTGACGAGAACACCACGGGACGGGTTACCGAAGCGTCGGGTTCTTCGCTGCAGCGCAAAGCGTTACTGGTGAAAAGCCTGGAGGTGACGGCAGAACATCCGCTGGTGGGTGTTGGGCCGGGAAACTTTGAAGTGGTGTCTGGGGTGTGGCGAGTGACGCATAACTCCTATACGCAGATGAGCGCCGAAGGGGGAATACCAGCGCTTATTTTGTATGTTCTGATTCTGTGGCGAGGGGTCGCTAATCTGCGACAGATTCGCGCCTTCAGGAAACCCGGAAAGATGATCCAGACGTTCTCGGTGGCGCTGGAGGCGAGCTTAGCGGCGTACATCGTGGGATCGTTCGCTATCAGCGTGGCGTATCACCTTTTTCCGTACTGCCTGGTCGCGTATACCGGAATTTTGCGTTTGGTGGTGCAGCAAAAGGTTGAGAGCGAGGAAGCGGTCCCTGCTGACGTTCCGGTGGGGGCCGAAGAGTGGCAAGACGTAGCGGCGACTGAGGCCGGTTCGGGCGCCTGGCAGGATAGCTGGAAGAGCGTGTGAGTATGGCCGACCCCGTGGCCAGCGATGCGAATGCTACCGAGGCGTCAAAAATCGCGGCCCTGAGATTGCCTCCTGTTGAGCCTGTAACCAATCCCAACAACTTGGACAGCGTGCTGGTTGGCGGAGTTGCGTGGACCGCGGCGGTGAAGTGGGCGACCCAGGCAATTACGTGGGGAACCACGGTGATCGTGGCGCGTTTGCTGGCGCCTGCGGATTACGGCCTGGTGGGAATGGCGGCGATTTACATTAATTTATTCACGCTGTTCAGTGAATTCGGAATCGGGACAGCGGTCGTTACCCTCCAGAATTTGAGTGAGGAGCAGATCGGGCAACTCAACAGCGTGGCCTTCTTGTTTGGCGTTTTTGGAGCAGCGGTTTCTGCTGCGGCAGCGGTGCCGCTGGGATGGTTTTTTCATGCGCCGAAACTGCCGATGATTGTGACGTTGCTGAGCTGCGGATTTGTTTTTTCTGGAGTTCGATCGGTTCCTTACGCGTTGTTGCAACGCGAGATGCAGTTCAAACGGATCGCGGTGATTGAGGGCTGGCAATCGGTCATACAAGGCCTTTTGACCTTGCTGCTGGCGTTTATGGGCTTTGGCTATTGGGCGCTGGTTTGGGGGATTTTTTCGTTCAGCGTGAGTTCGGCAGTGATGACCTTGATGTACCGCCGACATAGCTTTGGAGTTCCGCGCTGGGAGTCGTTGGGAACAGCGCTGCGCTACAGCCGCCACATCATGGTGGGGCGATTGTCGTGGGCGGGCTATAACGATTCCGATTTCATCGTAGCCGGGCGGGTGTTGGGACAAACGGCATTGGGCGCTTACACCTTGGCGTGGACGCTGGCGCATACTCCGCTCGAAAAATTGACCACGCTGGTGAATCGTGTGACGCCGGCGGTATTCGCCAAAGTGCAAAGCGAACCGGACGCGTTGCGGCGCTATTTGAGAAATATTACTGGCGTGATGGCGTTGATTATTTTCCCGGTGACCCTGGGCATGGCTCTGGTAGCGCGTGAATTTGTGCCGCTGGTCCTGGGCGCGCAGTGGATGGGCGCGGTGTTGCCGCTGGAAATACTGGCGGTGCATGCGGTGGTTCGATCGAATGTGATTCTGATTACGCCACTGCTGAATGTGATTGGCGAAGAACGCCTGGTGATGTGGAATTCACTGGCGGCCCTGGCGGTGTTGCCGCTGTCGTTTTACATCGGGAGCCGTTGGGGCACGTTGGGGATCGCGGCAGGGTGGGTGGTGGTTTATCCGTTGCTGCAAATCCCTCTGTTTGCTCGAGTGTTTCGCAGGGTTGGATTGCCGCCGTCGGGATATTTTGGGGCGCTTTGGCCGGCGGTCAGTGCATGTGTAGTGATGGGGGCGAGTGTGTTTTTATTCAGAAACGTATTTGGTAATGCACTGCCTGTGGCCGGTCGGTTGGCGGGTGAGATCGTGGCGGGCGCGGCCGGGTATTGCTTGCGTATTGCTGCTGTGGCATCGGACTTATTTGCTGGGGATTCAGCGGTTTTTTCAGAAGTTGCGGATAGCGGCCAGTAGCGCCGCTTCCTGAATCGCTTCCACGAAAGTTCTTAGGGAACCGCGACAACCTGCATGGGCTCGGAATTGATGATTGCGCCGCGTGAATCCAAGCGATCAACGACGTAGTACAACATGCGGTTGGAAATGGCGGGAATGGTCAATGTGCAGGTATCACCAGGCGCGCAAGTCTGGCGGGTGACCTTTTCGTAGATGAAGCTGTAGGGATCTTTCGGAGTTTTTTTGGGAGATTCCGAAGTGCACTCGGATTGATATGGAGTGCAGCACAACAGGCTGGGACCATTTTCGGCGTAGCCGAAACGCACTCGGAAATAAGACGCGTCGGCGCCGCGCTGAAACATCACCGGTACATTTACAAACGTCGTGCGATCGACGCCATCGGATTTAGGGAACGGACTCAGGCGCAGGGCCACCCATTCGGAGCGGACTCCGTCGAGCCAGTCGGCAACACAAAAAGCAAAGTTGGCGTCGGGAGTTGCTCGGCAGTTGGAAAATTGGTACTGCAACCCGGGCATGCCGTGAAGGTAGCCGAGTTTGCGAGCTATAGCGTTACCGCTGGAGTGATCAATGGAAAATTGCGCGGCTTGGCCGGTGAACGGAGCGAGTTGAAAAACGCAGGGAGCGGGCAAGGTGAACTGGTCGCTTCTGCAGTGCTCGTCTGCGTAGGCGTGAGGGACGCTCACGTAGACATTTCCTGGGTCCGAGTTTGAAAAACACTCACCGGCATTGAAGGCACGACAGACGCTGTAATCCGTTAAATCCTGAGTGTTCCCTGTACTTGGTGAGCTGACGTCCTGTAACAGGTAGCGTCCGGCATGGGCGAAGAGCGGCAGGCGTTTGTAATCGGACGAGCCGGCCGAAAGCGTGTCTTTGATTACGTAGGTGTGTTTGGTGCCCGAAACGGGGATGAGCGCCCGAGGATTGCCGAGGAAAGAATCCGGTACTTCCGGGCCGGCGCCGAAAGACGGATTTAGGTGCCGAAAGTCGAGAAGGAAGGGTGGCTTGGCGGAGCCGGGCGACCAGGTGGCATTGCTGTAGCTCTGAGTGGAGCCGGCCGGGACTCCGGAGTTCGTGCCTGCGAATAGCGGGTAGCTAGTTGCAACGGGGAGCGGACCGAAGGGTTGAAAAATCATCGCCGGCAAGGATGTGTTGAAATTTCCTCGATAAGAAGATTGGTCACAAGGCTCAGCGTAGGAATAGGAAATCGGTGTTGCTCCAGGGATGAACGTGCCATGGCAGGCGGCACGTTGGGGATTGTCCGCGAGCCACTTCGCAGCGGGGCCGGCCGATAAATCGATGGCCATGCTTGCAGGACCCAAATTGAACGAAGGAGCCATCGACAAAAACCAGCCGCCGGCATGACCATCGTTGGAGGGCTGAAAGTCGTCGCCGGTGTGCAGAATCGGAAGTAAATCGTTGTGGCGAGCCCAGCGCAGCAACCAGAGGTCGATGTCGTTCGACCCGTTGTAGGTGACGCTGAGAGCGACAAACTGTTCACCTTGCGTTCCGGCCCTGCGTTCGTGCAACCAGTCGCCTGGCTGAATATCCATCAATTTGGAACGATTGGGATCGGCGATGCCGAAACCAGGAGTGGAACACGGAAATTCCTGCTGCTCCGTTTTCCCGTCAGGGAATCTGTAGGAAGCATTTGGGGTCGCGCTGCAAGGCGGAGTGGAAACTTTTACTTCGATGCAATTACGGGTGCCGGCGAGATTTTTGTAGCCCGCGGGAAGCGTGAAGGGACAAGTGTAGGCTTCTTTGCCGGAGAGGGCCGTGTTAGCGTCCCAATCCGGAGTGACGCCAAAGTTCGAGCGATTGACTTTGACGATGGGCAGGTCGAAAGCACCATCAAACACCGTCTGTCCTGGCGAACTGGGGTTGGTGTCCAGGGCATTCATGGCGGCAAAACGCCACGTTGAAGCACCCGAGTCGGCGCTGTGCAATCCGCCCCAGCGAGACTCCGAGCCTGGATCGCCTCCCCAGGTGTTTCTGATCAATTTAAGGATTCCGGTCTTGACGTCAAACGCGGCGAAGATAGCGAGATGCTCCCGGCCGTTATCGATGGTGACGTCGAAGAGTCCGCCGCTGTTCAATCCGGATGAAGGCGCGCCGAACCAACCTAAATCGAAATTCGGGTGAGGAACGCTAACCGTGTCACCGGCGGCGTTGCGACCTGTTTGATACGCCCTTTGCAGCTGAGAGCGAAGGTCCATCGGCGGATTGGCGTGGGAAGGCGTCAAGTTGCGCCATTGAAAGCAATCATCCGCCGCAAAGGCATCGAGATGGTAGCCGCCGGAGCGCGGATAGGGGTTGTAGGCGGAAAATCCCGCACAGCCAGGCAGAGATTCGTCGTAGGTCATGCGAAAAAAGTGAAGGCCGGCGGAGTCGGTGGCGTACCAGGCTTTTCCGTCGACGCCGTCGAAGACGGTACCGGGGCGGATAGCCAGGCTTACGTCGTACTGAAATTGATCTCCTGCGGCATGCATTCGTGGACTGGCAGAAGGCTTTTTGTCGGCGGAGAGCAAGCGGACTTCGTTTTTTGGTGAGCCGTCGCTATCGAAAGGGATCCACAGAACAATCGCGCCGGAACCAGCGTAGTCGACCAGATAAGCCAGATAGCCTTTCAACGGACGAGGGAGGCGCGACTTGCCATCAGCGGATTTCGTCACCGTGACCGGAACGGGATTCACCATCGGGCTTGATCCGTTTTCGCCATTGCTAGGAACGCTAGAGCCGTAGATATCCAGACCGACGCTGACGTCAGCGCTTCCGGAGCCGTTTTTGTAGAGAACGATTCCGAAATTTGCGCCGGCGTACGGGACGTTCGAAATAACTCCAGCGTCTTGCGCTATCGTCAGGCGCGTGGGGGAATCCACCTTGGTAATCGTGAAATACTTGTTGTTGATGAGGATGGGAGTGCCGGGCTTCCAGTCGGTAACAAAATAATTGTTGGCGGCTGCTGGGGCGATGAGCGTTACGTCGTGACGGGCGACGGAAACGCTTCCGGCAGGGGGAACAACCAGGTTGTGCTGAGGCGGCGAAATGCCCCATCCCCGAAACAGTGGTTGCGGCGTGGCCTGGGGATAGACGGCGACTTTTGCCGGCTTGGCATGCGGGCATGAAGCTGTTGTCACCGGCTTGCCGACGACGGTCTGTCCGCCATCAAAAGAGAGTTGCATCGTGAAGGTGATCTGCGCGTTTCCGTTCGCGTTTCCACAATAAAAATTGGCGAGGAGGTCGTCCACGTTGAAGCGCGGAGCCCAGCCGTTGGCGGCATCGTAGAAAATGTGCGGCGAAAGCGGCATGAATAATTTGTAGGAAGCGGCGCCCTTGGCCGTGGCGTAGGTCTTGCCGTTTGTGGCGAGGTTGGTGACGTTGATCCAGTCGCCGGCGGGTCCTGGCAATTCAAGCGGCGGCGAAGCGGTGGCATTGTACTCAGCGGTGAAGGCGCTGGCGGCAAGCATGCCGGGGCCGGTGAGGCGCCAAAATTCCACACCTTCGATGGGATCTACGTAACTCTTTCCTTGGTGATCCCAGTCGATGACGGGGTAGTCCATATTTCCGAAACGCTCGCGATTGAAGGGGACGAGATCGGGGGCAAGATTGTTGCCGGGAATCGGCAATGTTTTGAAAGTGGTGGAGACTTCCGCGTCGGCGCCGCAGGTGACCCCGACCCAGTAGCTGCCGTCGGCTGCCAGAGCGTCGGCGCCCTTGCGGAAACCAAGAATGAAAACGTGCGAGTTGCCATTTACGAGCGCGCCAGGACGTTTATCCGAGTTTCCGTTGTCGAGCAGGTCGGGAAGAATCATGGTGAAGTTTGTTCCGCGCGACGCGCGGTAGGTGCAATTGCCAGGTTGATCAGTTATGACGGTGATTTTGGACTGCATTTGAGTTGGTTGAATCGAGACAATCCTGGTGTTGGCATGGCAGAGGGTCGAGTTGAGGAAGGTTGCAATCGCCAAGATGCAAAGTTTTAGAGAAAGGAGAATGGCGGTCGCAGTGCCGGGGCGCGGCACAAAGGTTTGGTCGTGGTGTGAAGGAACGTTAATTGGATGGCCCCGCAGGTACCGGTTCGAAACGGATTGGCGGCCCGGGATACAAAACTCCGTCGATCGCTCCGGACTTCAGCAAGGCGCGTTCGGGTGCTGCCCCGACATAGCCCTGTAAGCGAGCGCGCGGGAAATAATAATGTAGCGTGGGCACGTCGGCACTTGGAACAGAGATGCCGCGGGTTTCCAAGCCATTTTCGCGTACGAAGGTTAAGAGCGGCGACAGGCCCGGATGATCGGTGACCGAATGGCGCTGGAGATCGACCCAAGTTTCAGCGATCAACAATCCCGCGAGAGCGGCCGTGCCGGCGTAAGCGGCCGAGCGTTTCCACGTGGATATCCGGACGGCCAGGACGCAACCGGAAAGCAGCGCCAGCGCCGGTTGAAAAACCAGAAGATAGCGCGGGGTTGCGGAATTCACTCGCGCGGTCACGGCGATCATGAGAATCGCAAAAAGAGCGACGGGATACAGAAAGCGAAGGCTGACGCTTCTGCGGATTGCGAACAGCCAGAACAGTGGCACGACTAACAGGACCAACCAAGCTAGCGGCGCGCTGAGGATGTGCTGTTGCCAGACGTCGAGAAGATTTGCTTGCCCCCAAGCGGATTTGCGAAACACCGCCAAATAGGCCATGCCCAAAAGGCCCTTCACGAACGACAGTTTTAAGAGTGCGGGCGGCCAGATCAGCAAAACGGTGAAAAAGAAAAACCCCAGCGATCGCAGAACCATGGGCCAGTCGGCTGCCAGCTTTTTGCGTTCGAGAAAAGCGCAGAGAAGAACGACGAGGACCGAAATCGTTCCGACTTCCAGCAAACAACAGCTAAGGGCTGCAGCGACAATTGCACCATAAAAGTAGAGCCGCTTTCCGGTTGCGACCACTTTTGTAAGCAGAATAACGCAGACGAGCAAGCAGCAGGCAAAGAACTGATGCGGTGCCAATTCTGAACTGCGAACCGCGATATCCATAAAGGCGTATAGGGCCGAACTGAGGATTGCCGCCAGAGTCGCCACCGATGCGGCGCCAGAAAAAATCCAGAGGCAGCCGAGATAAATTAGGCAGATACAGCAAACGGGAAAACTCAACGTTGCCAAACGCATTTGGCGCTCATCCAGATTCAGCTTCGAGGTGAGGATCAGCCAGTAGAAATATAAAGGACCATGCCAGTGGCGATAAAGAAGTACATCGTTAGACTGACGAATCTGCGCGGAAAGTTGGGACGCTTGTTGGGGATCTCTGCCACGACTCAAGCCAGTGCTAATGAACTCAGGTAACGGCATGGTAGGAGTGTCGGTGTAGTTAGCGACGAGACCGAGATTCGCCGCGAACATGTAGTCGGCTTCATCGTACTGGTATGGAAAGCTTGGAACGGTCTTGGTCGCGAGCACGAGAAATATTGCGACCAGCGTGCTGAGGGTGATCAGATGCTGCAATAGTTGGGTCCGTGGTTTGGGGCTCACGTCACGAGTTAAGGGTGAGACGTTCGCGAGGGGCAATCGCGGCAGGAAATATATCACGGCGTGTGGCGTCGCGAGGCGGTTATGCTGGTGAGAAAGGTATGGGTTCTTTTAGAGCGCGTGCCCCAGCGTCCTGCGGAGTTTTGCGACGCGGGGTCATCCAGAGACGCTTTAGACCGATTGAGAGCGATATATGTGTGGAATTGCAGGGGTCGCCGCTAGCGACGTCCAGGCGCGACCGGATGCCCAGATTCTGAAGCGGATGTGCGGCACGCTGGTGCATCGCGGACCTGACGACGAAGGCGTCTACACGTCCGCTGGAGTGGGAATCGGAATGCGCCGGCTTAGCGTGATCGACATCGCCGGTGGCCAGCAACCGGTACACAACGAAGACCGCGATGTCTGGGCAGTTTTTAATGGGGAAATTTATAACTTCCAAAAGTTGCGCGGCGAATTAGAAAGACGCGATCACAAGTTCTATACGCACAGCGACACCGAAGTTCTGGTGCACCTGTATGAGGAATTTGGCTCTGACTTTGTAACGCACTTGAATGGCATGTTTGCCATTGCGCTGTGGGACGAGCGGCGCAAATCGCTACTGCTGGCGCGCGACCGGTTGGGAGAGAAGCCCCTCTTTTACGCGCAGGATAAGGGCGTTCTATATTTCGCTTCCGAGATGAAAGCGATTCTAGCGGTGAATCCCAAGTTGGCGCAGGTCAATTCAAAGGCGCTGGTGGAGTACCTGGATTTTGGGTACATCCCCGATCCGCTCTCAGTGTTTACTCCAATAAAAAAACTGGCGCCCGGATATTTGATGGAATTCTGCGCCGGTGAGTTAGGGTTGCGGCGGTATTGGGATGTGCCGCGCTACGACACATATTTTCCGGCGAGCGAAGAGGAGTGTCTGCATGAACTGGAAGAACGACTATTCGCCGCCGTTCGCAGCAGAATGATCGCGGACGTGCCGCTGGGTGCCTTTCTGAGTGGCGGAATCGATTCTTCGATCATCGTGGCGATGATGGCCAAGGCCGCTAGCGGTCCGGTGAAAACATTCAGCATCGGTTTTCGCTCCGATGAATTCAATGAGACACCATATGCTCGAATGGTGGCCCAGACGTTCGCCACCGACCACCAGGAGATGATTCTCGAGCCGAATGTCGTTCAAACCGTAAAACTGGTGACAAGTTCGCTGGAAGAGCCATTCGGTGATTCCTCCATGTTGCCGACGTACTATGTGTCGCAGATCGCGCGAGCCAAGGTGACGGTCGCGCTTTCAGGTGACGGCGGCGACGAACTTTTCGCGGGCTACGATCGCTATCGCATTCAAGCGGACCGCGCGATTTATGAGCGGATTCCGGAGTCAGCCAGGAACTTTTACCGTTCGAAGATTTTCCCGCGCGTGCCGCGCAATATGAAGGGACGACGACTGAGTTTCAACGCTTCCCTTCCATGGCAAGCGCGCTACGTGGATGAGCTTTCCTTTTTGCCAGGCTTCGAACGGGACATGCCGCTACTCTCCCCGGAATTCGAGCATTTGCGAGACCTTAACGGCGAGGATTCGAACGCCCTGATGAATTATTTTGCGGGTAGTCCGGCGGCCGATCCGGTGAGCCAGTTGCTCTACGTGGACACCAAGACGTATCTGGCGGGAGACATTCTCACAAAAGTGGACCGCATGAGTATGCTGAACTCGCTGGAGGTACGATCGCCCATGCTCGATCATGAGTTGGTTGACTGGGCGGCGGGGCTATCGGTGAAATGGAAACTGCGTGGCCGGCAACAGAAGTATATTTTGGTGAAGTTGGCAGAGCGGTTGGGCGTTCCGCGGGAGGCGATTCATCGCAAAAAACAGGGATTTGCGTTGCCGCTGAAACACTGGATGCGTCACGAACTAAAGGACACGGTGATGATGTTGCTGGAGCCGCGCTCTGTGCAACGTGGGTATTTTGAACCGGCCGCGATTCGAAGCCTGGTCGACGAACATTTCGGCGGGCGGCGGGACCGCAGCCACGAGTTGTGGCGATTACTGATGTTTGAGTTGTGGCACCGCAATTTTCTTGAACAGTTTACTGGGCCGGCGGAGGTTGCTTCGCTTTTCCAAAGAAGCAATGGGTTGGATAGCGTGGCAAATACCGAAACACTTACTAGACCGGGCGAGGAGTAGCTGCATTTGGAGATCGTCGCGCCAAAGGGCATGGTCGATGTGGCGATCCGACTTTTCTTGATGATCAACAATTTTGAGACGGGTGGCTCGGAGCGGCAGTTTGTTGACCTCGCGAAGAACGTCGATCGGGAAGCGTTTCAAGTGCATTTGGGTTGTTTGAATCGACGAGGACCGTTGGGTGTAAAGTTCGGCGATGTGCCGGAGTTTCCGCTAGGTGGAAGCCTGATCGGGTTGACTTCGATGCGCGCGCGAATGCGATTGAGCCGGCACCTACGGCATTTGAAAATTCAGGTTGCTCATGCGTTCGATTTTTACACCAACCTCGCGTTGATTCCCGCGGCCAGCATGGCTGGCATGCCACTCGTTATTGGAAGCCATCGGCAGATCGGGGATCTGCTGACCCCGGCAAAGTTCAGGGCGCAGGCGTTGGCGTTTCGCTGGTGCGATGCGGTGACGTGTAATTCCGAAGCCGCAGCAGGCCGGTTGGCGAAGGCCGGCGTTGAGCGTGAAAAGCTTTTTGTGATCGGAAATTCGGTGGAGTTGGAACGCGTCGAGCCGGAGAAGGCTGCGGTGCCGAAAGCCGGGAGGCTGCGGGTGGGGATGGTCGCGCGCATGAACGCGGAGTCTAAGAACCACGTTGGGTTTCTGCGCATCGCGGCCATGGTGGCAACGAGGTCGCCGGGCGTGGAATTTGTGCTGGCGGGCGATGGTCCGTTACGACCGAGGCTCGAACAACAGGCGGCGGAACTCAGGCTCGCGAATCAAATAATTT
The DNA here is from genome assembly GCA_963846145.1 of uncultured Acidobacteriota bacterium. Classification (GTDB taxonomy): domain Bacteria; phylum Acidobacteriota; class Terriglobia; order Acidiferrales; family UBA7541; genus Acidiferrum. The sequence goes on from CAWJUV010000004.1 coordinate 105,894, forward strand.
TTTTGGGTGAGCGACGTGACATTGCTGAGGTGCTGGCCTCGTTAGACGTGGCGGTTCTCACCTCCAGATCCGAAAGCCTTTCGAACGCGATTCTGGAAGCGATGAGGGCGGGACTGCCTGTGGTGGCCTACGATGTGGGAGGAAATTCGGAATTACTGAACGAGCTGCGAGGAGCGTTGGTTGCGGCCGATGACGAGAAGGCTTTTGCCGCAGCGATCCTGCGGTTCTTGAGTGATCCGGCCCTTCGCAGCCAATGCGGGGACAACGGCCGGACTTTTGTAAAAGAGCGCTTTAGTGCGGGCGTGGTTTCCAGGGGCTACCAAGACCTCTATCGCCTGCTGTTGGACAAGAAGTCAAAAAGAACTTCGCCGTGATGGCCGGCGCGCCAAATTCGTCCGCCAGTTCCCTCCCCCAAAGAATAAAAGTGGCCATCGTGGCGCCGAGCCTGCGTTACGTTGGCGGACAAGCAGTTCAAGCCGACTTGCTGATGACGTTGTGGAATGGCGACGGCGAGGTAGAGGCGCGATGGATCAAAATTGATCCGCAGTTTCCGGCGGGTTTGCGTTGGGCGGAGTCGGTTCCGCTCTTACGTACGATTTTGCGTCAGCCTCTTTATTTGGCACACCTATGCCGAGGATTGAAAGATGTCGATGTGGCCCATGTGTTTGCGGCAGCCTACTGGTCGTTCTCGCTGGCGGTGGCGCCGGCGTGCCTCATCGCAAAAATGTTGGGCAAGAAAGTGGTCGTGCATTATCACAGCGGCGAGGCGCGCGATCATTTGAAGCGGTTTGGCTCGGCGAGATCTGTATTGTTACGCGCCGATGAAGTGGTTGTGCCTTCGGGATATTTGGTGCGAGTAATGCGCGAGTTCGGCATCCATTCCATCGTGATTCCGAACATCGTCGACAAATCTGAATTTAAATTTCGTGAACGCAGTCCCGTTCGGCCATTCCTGGTTTGCACGCGAGGGTTTCATGAGTACTACTGCGTAGATAAGGTCGTTGAGGCGTTCCAGGCGGTGCAGCAGGAATTTCCGGAAGCGACGCTTGAGTTGGTTGGCGAAGGTGCGCTGGAAGCGGCGATCCGTCAGCAGGTGGCGCGGTTGGGCATTAGTGGCGTGAAGTTTGCGGGGGTAGCGTCGCGCAGCGAGATCGGCAAGCATTACGAACGAGCTGACATCTTTATAAATGCATCGCGCCTGGACAACATGCCGGTGTCGGTGATCGAAGCGTTTCGAGCCGGGACGGTGGTGGTAAGCACTTCGCCGGAGTCGATGCACTTTCTCGTCACGCATGAGGTTAACGGCCTGCTCTCGAACGTGGGGGACGCAGCTGCGCTGGCGGGGAATGTCCTGCGAGTGCTGCGTGACCCTCAGCTGGCAATCCGACTGATACGGAACGCTTACGACCAATCGCAGAATTACACTTGGGCCGCTGTCCGCGGCCAATGGCTCAAGCTCTATCAACAGGTGACAAGCGAGCCGAAGAAATAGCAGGATTCAGCGCCGGCATCTCGCCATCGATAAAAACGCGTTGCCAAAGTTCCAGGTTCAAAAGACGCCAGATGCGATCGGCGTTGTCGCGGCGACCGCCACGATGGTCAGCGAAAATGTTTTTGACCATATCGCGGCGGAATAACCCTCGTTCGATGGTGCGCGGCTCGCACAGGGTGTTCTCTAGTTCATCTAGTTTTGGTCCGGCGAGCCACTGCGCCCATGGTGTAGGAAATCCCATTTTTTTTCGGAATATGATTTCCGGAGGCAAGAGATCCGTGACGGCTTGTTTGAGGACGAGTTTTCCGGAAAGTCCCCGGATCAAATACTGCTCAGGAATTTGCGCCGAGAATTCGACGAGCGGGTGATCGAGGAAAGGCACACGACTTTCGACCGAGGCCGCCATGCTCATTTGATCCTGCTTCATGAGCAGTTCAATCAGGTAAGTGTGGATGTCAGTGTAAAGCAGCCGGTGCAATGGTTGGCCTTCGGAGTTTTCCCAGAACGCGAGCGACGAAGCGTACGGATCGCCAGCGTTTTCCAGCGTCGACGGCGTCAGAAAGGTGGCCTGTTCCTCGCGAGAAAAAGCGGAATAGAAATTATCGTAATAGAAGGACGACCAGGAAGAACCATCGCGACCCAAGAACGTGTGTTCGAGCTTACGGCGAAGGCTCGCTGGCAGCATGCCGCTGCCGATGGCAGTTCGAAGGGACTTGCGCAATGCGGCTGGCGTGACCGAGCGATACGCGCGATCGAGACGCAAGTTCGCCAGAGTCCAGGCATAGCGTAGATAGCCGCCCAGTGTTTCGTCACTGCCTTCGCCGGTCAGGACAACTTTGACGCGCTCGCTGGCCAGCTTCGCGACGAAGTAAAGAGCCACGCTGGAGGGCCAGGCAAGAGGCTCATCTTCGTGCCAGATCAGTGTAGGAAGTGCAGAAAAAAAGCCGGCGCTATCGACGAGGACTTCGTGGTGATTTGAACCGATGTGTTGAGCCACGACTTTTGCATAGGGTAGTTCACTGAAGGCGTCTTCGGCGTAGCCAACCGAGAAGGTGTTGATTGGTTCTTGACGCGCTTTGGCGGTTAGGGCGGCGATGGCGCTGGAGTCGAGGCCGCCGCTCAAGAAAACTCCCACGGGCACGTCGCTCATCAGGTGGCTGGAAACACTTTGCTCGAGAAATTGCCGATACGTCGCAACATAGTTGTCGGCAGGAAGATTTTCGTTGCCGTGCTGCGCAGGCGACGGGAGGTCCCAGTAGGTAGCGATTTTTGGCTGTCCGCTGAAATCGATTTCGAGAGTGCTGGCCGGCGGCAGCTTGTGGATGCCGGCGAACATCGTTTGCGTCCCTGAGACATAACCGAAGGCCAGATATTCAGCCAAAGCTCCCGAATTGAATTCGGCACGCATGCCGGGGGCGGCCAACAACGCTTTGATCTCAGAGCCAAATAAAAGGGTTTCGCCGTCGTAACGGAAGTAGAAAGGCTTGATTCCCAGACGGTCGCGAGCGGCGAACAGTTTTTGGTTGCGCGCGTCCCAAATGGCGAAAGCAAACATTCCGCGCAGATGAGTGACACAGGCAGAGCCGTGCTCTTCGTAAAGGTGCAGGATGGTTTCGGTATCGGCACGCGTGCGATACCGGTGGCCGCGAGCTTCGAGATCGACGCGCAAGTCGAGGTGGTTGTAGATTTCGCCGTTGAAAACGATCCAGGCCGTCTCATCTTCGTTGGCGATGGGCTGATGGCCGGTTGGCACGTCGATGATGCTGAGGCGGCGCATGGCGAGACCGATTTGGTCGCGAACGAAAAAACCTTCGTCATCGGGCCCGCGGTGAATGATCTGGCGATTCATTTGCTCGAGGTCGGCGCGGTTCACCACTTTAGTTTTGCGTGGGTGGAAAATGCCGCAGATTCCGCACATCGGCTAAACGTCCACCTTGGAAAGCGGTTGAATCGTTGTTGAAGAGGGATCGCGTAGCTTGTTGACAAGTTCTCTCGCAACGTCCAGTTGCGGGTCGGGACAGTTCACCGCGACCGCGGTGTCGGAGAACGCAAGTTCAAGGTATGGGATGCGTTTTGGAGAACGGACGATTTGGTGATCCCGAAAGGTCAGTTCGGAGAAATTGCAAAAGATTATCAGATTGATTTTTGCTGAGGCGCCACTTTCGTAGAAAAAGTCGGCGTCCGTGCTCCAGCCTCCGAGGTTGTGCGGTTTTCCATCGGCGAATACAGCGCGATGACCAATTCCCCGTTGGATAAATTGATATTCGCTTGTTCCGTTCGCAGCAGGCACTTGAGTCAACCGGGGTTGGTCTTGCGGGTTTTGGTTCGTCTCGAAAAGCGGCAAGAGCACAGTGGCAAACTCCGTTGGGAGTTGTGAGACGGTGGAGAAACGGACGGTGTTGGACTGCTCGGTGACACCGTAAACCAGTGAGCACAAATCTTGCTCGAGAGCGCGAGACCAGCGGTGTCCTGCTGGATCCAAAATGGCGATTCCATCGGCTCCATCCGCTGAGAAATAACTGTCGGGCATGCCATCCGCCGGAACCAACCGGGGATGAAGATGCCAGCGAATATCGATTCGATGCGTGGCGGCGCCCGGCCCGGTAATGACATCGCGAACCAACCAGAAATGTGGCTTGCGAAAAAATACGAAGCGTCGATGGGTGGCAGGATGTTTTAGGGACAGGTAGCCATCGTGGCGGCCTGCGAAATAATCGAAATGTTTGCCGTTGATCCATGCTTCATTCGTGGACGTAGTTAAGCGGTTCCATGCGAAAGGCCCGGCGGGCTCGGATTGATTTTGCGAATCGACGAGAACCGTGTTGTGGGCGGCAGTCGTTCGAAACCGGGAACGCTCCTCGCCTGCTCCGACATATGCGCAGGTGCCCGGGTCAATCAGCAGTTCCCTGCCGCCCGCAGAGACGGTCAAATTCAGTGCATCGGCGTGACCATGGCCAGCACGGAGGGCGCCTTGCGGACCCGCGTCGATGAGCGCTTGCAGGTGATTTTCTGAGCTGGCCATCAAATACAGGCCAGCCTGAGGCAGCGACGCCGACTTCCATTCCGGAGGACGGGCGGGCAGTTGACCGAAAGCTGTCGCGCCAGCCTCCCCCAGCAGCCAAAGGGTTTCTTCGCGAAGCACTCCGGCGAGATATTTGAAATCACCACGTTCGAACAGGATCGCGCCGGTGGCGAGCGGATCGGCCAGGTGTCTGGGCGCGATTGCGGCGAGGATCGAAGAGCCGGCCGCCATCGTCATCGCCGAAAAGCGACGGAACGCCGGCGGGCGAAATGGCGGCAAGGGCATCCAGCATTTTTTCGACGCGCGTATCAAAAGCTACCGGAAAAGGAGCCCCATTGAGAGCGGCCAGGATTTTCGCGTGCAAGAAAAGGTCGAGGGCGTAAACGTGGTAGTAGGTGGATTGCTCAAAGTGAAAGCCGTCGGAGCGGATCTGCCGCTCCGATTCCTGAAGGATGAGATGGCGGCCGCGACGCCACCAGTGTGATGCGGAGCGTAATTGGGGGCAGAGCGTTCCTACGAAAAACAGTGCCACTGCTTCGCCGAGCAAATGGGTGTTTGGGCGAGAAATAAGTAGAGAGGTAGGTATCGATGTGACGGGCATGAAGTGCGATGGCTCGGAGCAATTCGTTCTGGAACTCCCTCGTAAGAAATGAAGTGCCTTCGAGGAGATAGTAGACCCACAGCCAGGACATCGCGCGGAAGGCCACTTCCAGACTGCTGGCCCAATTAATTCCGCGCGGGTAGGGATTGTGAATTTGCCAGTGTCGCCACTGGGCGATTAGTTCTGTCGCGTAGGCGGGACTGTTGGTGAGCCGATATGCTTGCGCCAGCTTGATCAAATGCTGATGGCGATTCAGTTCCCAAGTGACTTTCGCGTCGCCAACGCTGGCAAAATTCAGAAAATCGATTTTGAAAGATAGTGCGTCCGGGGCGCGTTGGTTATGGACGGAATCGAGATGCCAGTCAATTTCGGCGCCGAAGTCCAGAGCCTTGTAGCCCAGCAAATCGAAGCGGTGTTGGCAGATTTGGTCAGCCGCCTGGACGATTTCATCGACCTGCGCCGGAAAACGGGCCCGCAGAAGCACAAGGCGCCCCGGAAGGTCGTTTCGGGAGAAAAAAAACCGTCCACTGAGAGCGGGCCAATTCTTAGGAAGTTTTTTGTCAGCATCTTGTCGACGAAGGTCTCGGATTTCGCGCCGAGCCAGGTCGTGGCCCCGCGCAAAGGCAAAAGAGTCGATTCGTTTTTGAACTTCCTGGCGTAGTCGATCGGAGGCTTCCGCGGGAGTCATGGAAGCAACGCGGTTCAAAACCTGGAATAAAGAGCGGCGAGAAGGAGTGGGCAAGGGCGATTTATCCGGCTGGCAACAATTCCGATTCGCGGTCGATGCATATACTATACGCACGTAGGACGCATGAAAGTGCGCGTCGAGCGCGGGTCTTTCTTTTAGGAAATAATGACTGCGGTGCTAGCACTACGGGTACTGGATTCCAACTACAAATGAATCATCCGGTCAGCGTGTTTGGTCTGGGATATGTGGGAACCGTGACCGCAGCGTGCCTGGCGCATCGCGGCAACACGGTCATCGGAGTGGATTCGAACGCCGCCAAAGCTGCCGCCCTAAGTTTTGGCAAGAGCCCGATCGTGGAGCCAGGCGTCAATGAACTAATTATCGAGGCGCACGGCGCCGGTCGCCTCCGGGCCACAAGCGCCGCAGAGATGGCGGTGCTTGAGAGCGACATCTCCTTCATCTGCGTGGGCACCCCCAGCTTGCGGAACGGCAAACTCGATTTGGGCAATCTGGAACCGGTGTGCCGGGACATTGGAACAACACTGAAGAAGAAAGAATCGTTTCATCTCGTGGTGCTGCGCAGCACTACCTTGCCCGGTACGGCTGAAACTGTAGTGATTCCAGCGCTGGAAACAGCGAGCGGAAAACGCGCCGGTGAGGATTTCGCGGTGTGCGTTAATCCCGAGTTCATGCGGGAAGGTACGGCGGTGGCAGATTTTCTTGAGCCGATGATAACCGTGATCGGGGCTGCGGACAAAAAACACAGCGCGGCGCTGCGTGACTTGTACTCGTGGTCGCCCGGGCGAATCTTCGATACGTCGTTTCGCGAAGCAGAAATGATCAAGTATGTTTGCAATTCCTGGCATGCGCTGAAAGTGGCTTTTGCGAACGAAATCGGAGCGATGGCGCGGGAGCTTTCGGTGGACGCCGAAGCGGTGATGGAAGTGTTTTCCGCCGATACCAAGCTCAATGTTTCGCCGGCTTATTTGAAGCCGGGATTTACGTTCGGGGGATCGTGCCTACCCAAAGATCTGCGCGCACTGAATTATCGCGCGAAGGAACTGGACTTGGAGCTGCCACTGCTCGGAGCGATTTTGCCTAGCAACGAAGAACATTTGGAACGGGCTATCGAACTCATACTGAGCGCGGGAAAGCGCAAAATCGCCGTTCTGGGATTGAGTTTTAAGACGGCCACGGATGATTTGCGAGAAAGCCCGCAGGTGCAACTGGTGAAGCGACTGCTTGGGGAAGGGTGCGAGATTCGAATCTGGGATGACAACGTGTCGCTAGGCCGCTTGGTTGGTTCGAATCGCGAATATATTGAACAGGTGATTCCGCACGTAGGCTCGCTGCTGAAGGCGGATTTGGGGGAAGCAGTGGTTGGAGCGGAAGTGGTGGTGATTGGCACGCGCGGCATTGAGCGGGAAGTCTTGCAGAAAAGTATTGGCAAGAATCAAATTGTGGTGGACCTCGTGAATGTGGAGAAGTCGAGGCGCGCGGCCTTCGGTGCGGAATATAAAGGAATTTGCTGGTAACTCTTCCCGATGAAAATTTTGTGGGTGAAGGCCGGAGGACTGATTCCTCCCGATACCGGCGGCAAGATTCGCAGTTTTAAGACACTTTGCGAACTGGCCAAGCAAAACGAGATAACGTTCTTTTCCTTTTTGGCGGCGGATGAGGTTGAGGCGCAGGGAGAGCTGAAGCGGTTGTTTCATCGGGTAATCACGATGCCGCTGAAGCTTCCTTCTGCGAGGGGTGCTGGGGAAGCAACGATGTACGCGGCCGGGGTTTTTTCGCCGGAGCCACACAGTTTCTCGAAATATTGTCAGCCCGCGGTTCGCACAAAATTACGCGCATTGATACTCGAGGCCCGGTTCGACGTGGTGGTGTGCGATTTTTTGGTGACGGCTCCGGCGATTCCTTGGGATTTACCCGTACTTAAAGTGCTCTTCGAACACAACGTCGAAGCAACGATCTGGAAGCGGCATTTTGAAGTGGCGAACACTTGGTGGTGGAAGCTGGTGTCTTGGATTGAATGGAACAAAATGGCTCGGGCGGAACAGAAATATTTGGGGCTGGCGGATCACGTCATCACCGTTTCGAGCGATGACCGAGCGGTTTTTGCGAAATTCATTGCGACCGACAAACTGACCGTAACGGAGACGGGCGTGGATACGGAGTACTTCAGGCCTGGCGCGGAAACGGAATCGGCGAGTTCGCTGGTGTTCACGGGATCGATGGACTGGATGCCCAATGAAGACGCAATGATCTATTTCGTGGAAGAAATCCTGCCCTTGATCAAACAGCAGATTTCGGACGCTACCCTAACGATCGTAGGACGCAAGCCTTCCCGACGGCTCGAGAAGTTTTGTTTGGATAGACCAGAAGTTCGCTTAACCGGAAGAGTGGAAGATGTGCGGCCGTTTGTCGCGCGCAGCGCCGTGTTCGTCGTACCACTGCGCATTGCGGGAGGAACGCGGCTTAAGATTTTCGAAGCGATGAGTATGGGCAAAGCCGTGGTGTCCACCTCGATTGGAGCGGAAGGGTTACCGGTCAAGAATGGCGAACATCTTTTGCTCGCGGACGACCCCGTTAGGTTTGCCAATTCCACCGTGGAGTTGTTGAGAAATCCAGAAGAGCGCAGCCGAATCGGCACAGCGGCGCGGGAGTTAGTCGAACAAGACTATAGCTGGCCGATGGTCGCACGCGGGTTTCTGAAGGCGTTGGAGTACGCCGCGAGCCATGCCGAGCATAATCAGTGAACCCATGAAAATCGTTTTCTGGGGATCGCTTGGGATAATTTTCTATACCTACCTGGGTTATCCGCTGCTTTTGATCTTGCTGAGGTTCTTCGTGCATCGGCCAGTTCGCAAGCAGTTTGTAACAGTGCCGGAGGACTTCCCTTTCGTCACGGTGATTGTTCCGGCGATGAACGAAGAAGCGGTGATCGCGGAGAAGATTCGCAATGTTGAATCTCTGAACTACCCGCCAGAAAAGCTTGAGTTGTTGATCGCGTCCGACGGTTCTACCGACGACACCGTGGGGATTGCGGAAGGACTCTCGGACGGAACCCGGATCCGCGTCCTGGCTTTCGCGGTAAACCGGGGAAAGCTGGCCGTGCTAAACGATGCCGTTCGTGAAGCGCGTGGCGAGATTATCTTGTTTTCCGACGCTTCGGCGCTGCTGGGTGCGGATTCCATTCGACAGTTGGTCGCCAATTTTGCGGATCCGGAGGTCGGCGCAGTGAGCGGTATCTATCGCGTGATCGAGGCGGCCCATAGCCCTATGGGAACGCAAGAAGACATTTACTGGAAATACGAAACGTTTTTAAAAATTCAAGAGTCCAGTCTGGCGTCCGTCTTGGGGGGACACGGACATATCCTGGCCGTCCGCAAAGTACTGTATCCGTTTCCGGCCCCCAGCACGGTCAACGACGATTTTGTGATCCCGATGAGAATCCTGGCAGGCGGAAAGCGTGTTATCTACGAACCAAAAGCAATCGCCAACGAGAGAGCTCGAGAAATGGCCGGGTTCCATCGACGAGTGCGGATTCTGGCCGGTAATCTCCAGCAACTGGGCGAGATAAAGGCGCTACTCTCGCCAATACAGATTCTCCCCGTGTTTTTTTTCTTATCGCACAAGATCGCCCGCTCGGCGGTTCCGTTTTTCTTGGTGAGCTTGCTCATTTCGAATGCTCTGTTGCTCGACGGAAAATTATTTCAGTTCATCGGAATAATGCAGTCGATTTTTTATGGCTTGGCGTTGGCCGGTAGTCGCTGGCGCCTGCGCCCCCGAGTGTTGCGACTGCCTTATTACTTTTGCTTTGTGAACGCTGCTTATTTTTGGGGCTTTTTACACACCCGGACGGACGGGCGGAAAGTGCGTTGGAAATAGCGGCTTTCGGAATTCCTGCCGCTTCGATACCGTCGCCGCAATACGCGAAGCATTTCCCTCGGCAGATTGGACGGCTATTTCTGAGTTTGCGCTTTGCGCAACGCTTCGGCCATTTCTACGTCGTTGGGATTCAGGGCTAATCCTTCCTTCAGAACCTCGGCGGCACCTATTGGATCTGACTTGATCTCCAATAGGGCGCGACCCAAGTTCCGGTGCAGAGCAGGCAGGTCTTTGCGAGTCGCGCGGGCTTTCTGCCATTCGGCAATGGCCTCGTCGTATTTACTCAAATAAAAGTACAAACAGCCGAGCAACGCGTGCGCAGTGGCGTCGTTGGGTTCTTGAGCCACCGCAGCTTGCAGAACGGCAAGCGAGCCCGGGCGGCTCGGAAAAACGTACAGCGTAGACATGTTCGACGCTGCTCGATAGTCCGCGGCAAACGACGGTTGACCCAACCGCTGGCGCGCGAAGCCCCGATAGTAAGCCACTAAAGGATAATACTGGGGCAAGACCGCGCCGGGTTCTGTGTCCAGGGAGTCGAACGCAGAGTAGTTGTAATCGGTCAGCGCCAACGAATCTTCAAACATACCAAACTCGAACAGTTCGGTGACAATATTCAGAACGCGTTCCGGATCCGCAGCTAACTGGCGGAACAACTCGGCGTCTGGCGAGCCAAGTTGCACGGCCTCGAAGCGCAAAAAGAGATCGCTCGGATCGACGGACTGCCAATAGGCGAGCCGGGACTTAGCTTCTTTCAGACGACCAGCATGGCGAAGAAAAGCGACCTCCATCGCCCCTGCGCGCGTTCGATCGCCCGAATCGGCCGATACTTTGCGCAGACGTTGAAGGGCGCCATCCCAATCTTTGCTGCGCGCGGCCATAGCGGCTAACTGAACAGCTGCGGAATGCGCGAATTGAGATTTAGCCGAGACGGCGGAAAATTCAGCGAACGCTTTCTGCTCCAGCGTTTGGTCAAGGTAAGCCAGGCCTAGGTGGTAGTGAATCTCCGGGTCATCGGGGAGTTTTGACTGAGCTTGCGTCAGATCTTTGGCTGCGGCGGCGGGACGATTTATCTCGACCAGCACTCGACCCTCGGCTTTTAGGAGCGCGACACTTATGGGGAATTTGCTCAAGGCGATTTGATAGTCGGCATCAGCCGACTGCAACTTGCCATTGAGTTCATCGTGTTCCGCGATTTGCAGGAATTCCGACTCGCTGGTGGCGTGGTTGGCGTCGAGCGCTGTATGTTTGGCTGCTCGATGACTACTAGCCGTGAGGCTGCTGATGGCTCCGGCAGTATGCGCCAGCAGAATTGCACCCCGTTGATCTGACAGTTCCACGCGGTAGCTATGGGCGGGGGGCAAGTCGTGCAGCGTGCGGGTTAAGTTCGCAGCGGGCGTCAGGTTGACCGTCTCGTTTAGCAAAACTTGATGACCGTCAAGAATTTTCAAATCGGCATTCGGTATACGTCGGTAGGCCTGCATTTCTACCGTTAATCCGCTTTTGCCTTCCGCCTCTTTGGAACTTTGCAGATTTACAGCGGCAGAAAGATTGGCACGAGAAATTCCTCCCAGGTCGCGCGCCGGTAACCAATATTCCGTGAAGCTGCGCGATTGTTGAGGCTCCAGGAACTCAAACGTTTCCTGATCCTGAAAAGTTCCGGCCTGAATTTCCACGTAGGTACTGCCATCGTCGGACAGGTTTTTGCGGACCCAGGCATTGCCGTTCTCGGGATTCGATCCCCAGCACCAAATTTTTTTGCCCGGCATTTGGACCGGGTCAGCGTAATGAATGGTTCCCGTGCGGGAGGTGGGCTGATACACGGCCAGAAACGGCTCACGCGAACCGCTGGCGAAAAGTGAGGTCTGGTTTTTGTGATTGCCAGCGATGCTCATATTTATACCCGCGGAATTGATAGGCCACGTGTCTGCGCTTTCCACCTCGTGAGTGAACGTATGTGAGGTGGGCATCACAAAAGTTGTGGAGTCGTCTTCCATGCGGATCGCCGCATCAGTCCACCAGGAGTAGCGGCTGCGTACGTTTGAGCGGTTATAGAGGGTGACTTTTTGCTCCAGGTAGTCGACCCCGGGAAGCAACGTGGCTTCCACGCGCCATTGCATCCCTGTGACGCGATCTACGGAAGAAATAATTACGCTCGCGGACCCATCCTCTTTATGGCGGGTGGCAAAATCAACGGGAGACACATTGACCCAACTGTGGCCGACCGGGAAATTGAATTCCACTCCCAACGCCGCGAAGGCGCCACGAAGCGCCACCCAATTCTTTCTCACGCAGCGGTTGGCGTAAAACATATCTTTTCCGTTGAGCTTATCGATGCAGTTGTAGAGCCTGCCACCGAGATCCGGCAGAAATGTACACTTGAGATATTCATTTTCAAGTGTCACGGCGCGCCAGCCATGATCGACCTTTTTATCGGTGAAGGAAGTTCGCCAAGTGTATGGATAAAAGGATGAGAGCCAATCCGGTTTCAAGCGATCAAACTGGGGATTGGCATTCGGGAGACCTTCAAGGTAAGTGGGAAGCAGAATGGTCGTGGAAGAAACTGATGCTTGCGCTTCCACCACGGCAGGCAGCAGAAGCACTACTAGAAGCATAAAGGCTGAGAAGAATGCTGCCATTCGCATACAGCCTCAGGTGAGTACTCTAGCGCGGCGATGGTATCACTTTTGTTGATGAGCAGTAACTTACTTGAAAAACCTTGAAAATTGAGACTGCGGGGTACCGGCTAGGCATCGCGAACCTTGAATTTTAGAATCGTTGTCGCACCGCCAGTGACCAATGTCGATTAGGGGCTGCAGTAAAAGATGACCCTCGATTGCAGCTGAGGTGTTTTCCGGCCCGATTAAGGCACCCGGTCTTTATGGGAAATATACGCCTCTGGTCGGGTTCCCAAAGAAGCGCAACGATCTCAGCTACTTTGTGCCTTTTCTCTCGGATTGTCCGGCCACGCATCTCCAGAAAACAGTTTCAGGTAGCGAACCAAGCATTCAACGCGCCGACTGTCTGATGCACACATTCATCGAGCCGTGCTTGGTGCGCTCGATAACATTCGCGAATGACTGGTAGATAATTATCTCCTCCAAGTTCTTCGAAACGGCGATCGGTTCGATTTAGTCTTCTGTGCGGACTCATCGCAATGCGCGGTTATGCTGCCTGCGATGACATACAAAGCATAAAGTGATCAAGTTCTCGGCAGCATCAGATCCTAGAGCACTGCGCTTCTGCACATGGTGAATTTCCAGATCACGGAGCGCGCCGCAAATCTGACATCTCCACCCGTCACGGCTGAGGACCTCTTGTCTTAGGTCTTGATAGTCATCGAAGGCTAGGGCAAGTCGTGGACGTTTCTGCCGTAATCTTTCCATGGCCCCTCCTTCAATCGATCGACCAAACCCTTCCTAAGCTCGAGTGATAGCGTGCGGTAAAGCCTTTCCAAGGAGCCCACCAACATCTCGGTCTGGTCCGTCGGTGGATACGCTCCAGCCAGAAAATCCGCGCAGATCATCTCCAGGCAGTAGCCTCGGGATTTTTCGGAGCCGAGCATCAGAGCGGTGGTCTCCAACGCTCGCTCCACAACCGGCAATTGGCTTTTGTACAGCTTGAAATAGATAATTTCCCAGGGCTCCGTCTCCTTGCCGGTCAGGTATCGCTCGACCTCGGTCTTAAATTCTTCTTTCGGGAGCTCTTTGGCTCTGTGCAACCAGGTTGCACAGTCAAAAGCTTCGCCGTCCTTGCGCGCCACCTTGACCAATTCCGTAGCCTTGCTCCACCCCACCTCACGCAAATTCGTTTTCGGAACTCGCGTCAGATTTTCGTGAATCGCCATCAGGTAATAGGCTTTGCGGCGCGATTCCGGGAAGCGCTTTTCGAGAAAACTGTCAAAGGAAGTGAGCTTTTCCAATCTCCAGTACTGCTTGACGCGGACCTCGCATAGATATTCGCCAAGCTCGACAAACCGCACGTCCTTTTCCTGCTCTTTATTCTTTTCCCAAGACAGGATTTCATCGATCTTGCCCAGGATAAACAACGGCTCGGCGCGTGTTGATTTCTGGTGTCACCGCAGCCGCCCATCAATCCACAAGTTCGTCAAGCCAATCAAGGTCGTTCGCTCCGGGTTTCCGAATCAGGTTCGCTGCAACTAGCTGTTCGCTGCCGAGGCAGAGGCCGAGATGAGAGCAGCTCACACAACCGTTTTGCGGGAAAGCGAATACCACTGTGCGAAGTGAAGTGTGCGGCTTCGATTTGGCTGACTGTCGTTTCCACCAGTCGTCCGAATTCTTTGCGTTGCTCGTCGGAAATGGTGGCCTTCAGATATTGGATTTCCGGATGGTGTTTACGAACAAAGACGACAAAGGCAACGTCCGGGAATTCCGGTGAGCCAGGAATAGCAGATGAGCTGAGGATCAAGCGAAAGCAAACCTGCCGGGCCGTCGGGATAGCGGGCTGTGGTCGTCTTCCAATCCAGAATGCAACGCGTGCCATCCAGTTCTCCGATGGCATCCACATATGCCAGGAAGTCGCTTCCTCCCGGCAGTTTGCGTTCGATTTTGATCTGTAAGTTGCTTGTGGGATCTTGAATCCGAACGCGGTCATCCTGCGCGAATCGTTCCAGCAGATGAATTCCTTGGTGGACGACGCGATCCCAGGTATCCCCTTTCTTGTATTCAAGGGCGACATCACGATAAGCGCCCCATTCTTTAAACAAGGCTGCGCCAGGATCTTCGCCTCGAAAGAACGCACCCAAAGCATTTTCGAAGGACCGACCGAAGGCCATCGATGCGCGCGTTTCTTTTTCTCGCCAGCCGTCCAGGTAGCGATAGCGATAACTGCGAGGGCAACGGAGGTACTGGCTGATTTGGGTGAAGCTATAGACCATCGGAGGCACCTTCTTCACTAATGGTCGATGAGCGTGCAGAGCGATTCCCAATCTCCCTCTGGCGCAAAGGCATCCAGATTCTGATAAGAGCGTCCGTTGAAAGTGGTCTGAGAGGTGCGAACAACGCCACGAAGGCCTATCAGCGCTTTCTCATCGACCTGGTCCCGATCCAGCAATTCCCTGTCGTATTCGAAATCACGCAGGAACCAATCGAGTTTCCAAAGCGCCCTTTGCGAGCAGTACAAGCGGGCCGAGAAAGATTGCGCTTCAAGAAGCCCAGGTTCCAAAACAACAAATCGGAGAACTAGAAAGGGCTTCTGCGGATGCCATCGATAAGAAGCTTGATCAACCCTAACCAGGAATAAACCATCGAGAGGAACGGGCCGCTGTTTCGAATGGAGACCAGGAATATGACGCCTCATGGCCGGGCCTCCACTGGTCGTGCGTAGGAGTTGAGCTTACAAACTAAACTGTCTCGATTTTCTCTCGCTGCGGTAGACAGATGAGCGATGAAATTTTCGATCAGCTCACGGCTCGCCGCGCTGATGGTCGGGGTACCGCAGAAATCTGCTGCGTATTCCTTTACGAGGGCTGGATCGAGAGCGTGTTCGCGAATAAGCAACCGCAGTCTGTCTCGCAATTTCGGATGGCCATTGTTCGAATGATTTAGATCGATCCGACCATCGGATGCGCGATTTCGGCCGTCCAGCGATTTGGAATTCGAGAATCCCAATTCTTCGACGGAGCAAATCCCAATGCCATAAGCTTTCCGCAACGCTCTGTTGACTGCCCGAGTTTCCGCGACTCGGAGCTCAGCCCCTTGAACTTCCACCGACACATTGGAGGGTTCCGCGTCCCCATAGGCAACGAAACTATTCGAGCATTTCGGTACATACACCGTCGCTTTAAACACCCAACGGTGCGCGTCAGGATCTGAGAAACGCTCCTCCAATGCAGACTCAATTCCGACGCAATGCCTGCGGAACGCCAATTGCACGAGGCCTGAATGCGTCACATACCATCGATTGTTGAGATCGATAACCTCCCCTAGAGCAACTGAAAATTTGTATCTTTGCAAAAGGACGCTTAATTCATCGAGCCGTGTGCGGCTCAAACCTCCCCACCTTCGCCTCGCCAAGCGTAGTTGCGTCCTTAGCCATTTCGACGTCATCAGAAAACCCTCCACAATAATGCTTAGCGTTAAGCATATCCTTAGCGCTAAGCATTGTCAACCGTTTCCTTGATTTCGGTCGCGACGCAAGATAAGGTCTGACGATCACATGCGCAAAGAGAAGGATAAGGATCCGAGCGCCGTGGCCTTGGGCCGAAAAGGCGGAAAGGCGCGCACGGAAAAGTTGTCACCGGAACGGCGCAAAGAGATAGCGCGTAAAGCTGCAAAAGCTCGATGGTCGAGCACGGCTCGCAAGGAGCCGTAGCGCTTCTACTCTAGAAGAAAAAGACTGACAGAACGCATCGGTGACGCCGGACTGCCGGAAGGGTTTCTGGCGTGTAAACGAGTCCGGCGTTGCGGGGTGTCCAGTTTGCGGCGCGCGGCCGCAGCGGGATCGCGGAATTGATTGCGACACGCAGCAGACCAGCGCAAGTGGCGACTAATTGCCGGCCGTGATCAACGGGAAGACCAAGTTCATACATTGATCTATTTGAGGAATAGCGACTGAAAACGATAAGGCGGCACAAAATCAGTGCCGGTGAGGGTCGAACCGATTGGAGGCCGATGATTTGCTGGAGATGTTGATCTTAGCGAACAGGCGCGATACGGTCTCAGTCGCCCACTACGGACTGGGTTTTGCGTTTGATTGGGCTGGGGGTGAGGACGGCGGCGACTATGGACCAGGGGGAGTTGGGGGAGAGCGACCAAGTTACGGTTGGATTTGTAGCGGTGTCCTGGCCCACCAGGCCGCGCATGTGGAAATTGGCGGTAGCGGTGTCGCTGACGTCGGTGAGCTTGGTGTGGCCGGTTCCGGTGGCGGTAACGGTAGTGGTGGAGCGCGGGACGGCGAGACTGTCGACCACGAGGCCGTTGGTGGGGGTGGTGATGGGGCCAAGCGTCGCAGTGGCGGTGCCCGTCGTGCCGTTGTTACTGGCGGCGGATCCACCGGTGGCGGCACTGGCTACGCCAGAGTAGGAAGTGGAGCCGGCGCCGAAGACGGTGGAGTTGTTGACGGTGACGACGATGTTGGCGGTGGCGGAGGCGGGATTCAACAGATACCAAATTTCGCTGCGGAGAAAACCGGTGGTGCCGCTGGCGGAGTTGCCGCAGGAACCGCTGTTGTTGTCGGCCAAAGCGACAAGGCAAGTGAGGGCGGTGCCGTTGAAGGTGACGCCAGTGACGCGGGTGGTCGCGCCGGGTCCGCCGCTACCGCTATCGATGCGGAGCTGCACGCCGACGAGCAGGATGCGATTGGTTGAAGTGCCGACGGTGTGGGAGAAGGTGAGCGAAGTGCCGAGCGCGCTGGAGACAGCGGAAGCGGTGTGGTCGGAAATGATTTGTGCGTGCGTTGCGGGGACAAGTGCAAGGAGCACTGTAAGAAGTAAACAGGCGGTGAAGAACAGACGTTTCATGGCGTAAGTGAAACGCACCTTCAGAAAAATCGCAAGGGACGTCCTGTTTGGGAGGCCATCCCGAGCGATATTCAGAACAGAGTACGTTCTGAACTTCGCGGAACAGAGTCTTTCGGAGTACGAATGGCCTTACCGGCCGCCACCGGTTTTGTAATCCGATAGCCCGGGCATGACGCTAATGACGTGGCCGAAGCGATCGATGGTGGCTCTGGCGAAAATGACCTGGTGCTGGTTCAACGGAATGTAGCTGATGGTCAGATTGAGGTTGTCGCCAGATAACGTGCAGCTCGAAAAGCCCCCCGAGGCGGGATTCAAATCGAACCGCAGTGTGACGGTGGTGTTCGGGGCTTGATAGGAAGTCCCGACAGCTTTTGCCCCAGCATTTCCGTGGGTGGCTCCGCTATCGTCGTTATCCGAGCTGAATGGATTTTCTACGGCGCTAGAGGTGATCTCGATCGTGTTGGTCGTATCAAAGACCTGCAAGCCGGCGGTGCTACCGGAGCAGCCGGAAGTGACTTTGTCCCAGAAGCTGCCATCCACGGCCACAACGGTGGCTTGGCTCGGAACGCCGAGTTGCACCCAAGTGTAGCTATTGTGGAAGTATCCGGTTTGTGAAGCGGCGCCGAGCAACGCGGTGTTGCCGGCGTTGACGCAAGGAGCGGGATTGCAATCCGCAGCGGTGGTGTCCGCAGCCACGCTAGTGCAGCCTCCACCGATACCCTTGGAGCAGGTCAATTGTGTATACGTCCAGCCATGACCGGTGTTGAAGGGCTGGGTGTAAGTAGCGGCCTTGCCTACGCTGATGGTGAAATTTTCGTTGGCGGCCGGAGGAACACCGTTGTCGGCCTGCACGAGAATCGCGAAGGTGCCGATCTGGGTGGGCGTGCCGCTGAGCAAACCGGAAGTCGACAGAGTGACACCGGAGGGAAGCGCTCCGATTTCCGTCCAAGTTGCAGTCGACGGGGTACCGATCAAGAGGGCGAACTGGAACGAAATGGGCGAGCCCTGAGCGGCAGAGACGCTGGTCGTGGTGTTATCAATGAAGGGAGATTCGTTAACCTGGATGGTCAAGCTCTGGGTAGCGTTGGGCGTAACACCGTTAGATGCCGTGATGGTGACGACCTGAGTCTGGCCGCCGTTGGCCGCACCGCTGATGAGACCGCCGGTAGTGATGGTCAGGCCGGAAGGCAGAGTGCCTGCGGTCACCGCAAAGGTCGGTGCGGGATTGCCCGTGGCGGTCACCTGGAATTGACTGTTGGTACCGGCGATGAAGGTGGCGTGGTTGGCGCTGGTGATGGACGGCGCGGTACCAACGGTAAAGTTGACCGGTGCCGAACTGCCTCCAGCGGGCGCAGGATTGGTGACCACGACCGGGTAAGTGCCGGCGGTGGCCAAGTCTGCGGCGTTGAGCGGAAGAGTCAGTGAGGTAGCGCTGACGTAGGTAACTGCGTGAGCCACGGAGTTGTAAGTGACCGTGGAGGTCGGAACGAAATTGGTGCCGGTGATGGTGACCGACAGCGAAGCGGATCCCGTCGCACCGGAAGCGGGAGAAAGCGAAGTGACGGTGGGCGCGAGGTTGTTGACGGTGTAATTCACTGGGGTGGAGCTGCCGCCGCCCGGAGCCGGGTTGGTGACGACCACTGGATAGGTGCCGGCAACCGACTGATCCGCGACGGACAAAGTAATCTTGATGGACGTGGCGCTCGTAAACGTCACGGTGTGAGCCACGCCGTTGAAGGTGGCGGTGGAAGTCGAGACGAAGCCCGTGCCGGTGATGGTGACAGTGGTAGCCGCAGAGCCGACGTTGGAAGACGAGGGCGAGAGCGTAGTAACAGTTGGCGCGTTGTTGTTGACGGTGAAGACTGCCGCGGTGGAAGCCCCGCCGCCGGGTGTCGGGTTGCTGACGATGACGTTGAAGTTGCCCGCGGTGGCTTGATCCGCGGCGGTCAACGGAATCGTGCCCTGGGTAGAATTCACAAAAGTAAAGGTGTGAGCGGCCCCGTTGTAAGTAGCCGTCGAATTCGATAGGAAGTTGGTGCCGTTGATCGTGAGAGTCTGCGCGGCGTTGCCCTGGTTCGCGGATGCCGGCGAGAGTGAAGTGATCGTGGGAACCAAGTTTTGCACGACGAAGTTCACTGCGGTGGAGCTGCCGCCGCCAGGAGCGGGGTTGGTCACGACGACCGGGAAGTTTCCGGCTGTGGCTTGATCCGTAGCGCTCAGCGGGATGGTGATCTGCGTGCCGCTCACGTACGTCACGGTGCGTGCTGAACCGTTATAGGTCGCCGTCGAAATCGGCAAGAAATTGGTGCCATTGATGGTCAGGGTTTGCGCAGCGGTGCCCACAGTGGCGGAAGCTGGCGAGAGTGTAGTGACCGTCGGAACCGGATTGTTCACCGGGAAATTGGATACGGCGGAGGTGCCACCACCGGGAGCCGGGTTGGTGACCTGCACCGGATAACTGCCGGCGACAGCGACGTCGGCGGCGGTCAACGGAATGGTCAGTTTGATCGAAGTGACAAAGGTCGCAGTGTGCGCTACTGAATTGTAGGTGACCGTGGAGCCGGTAGTGAAGCCGGTACCGTTAATGGTCAGCGTTTGAGCGCCGGTGCCCATGATGATGGAAGTCGGAGTGAAGCTGGTGATCGCCGGGACGGGATTGTTGATCTGGAAATTGGCGGGCGCGGAAGAGCCGCCGCCAGGAGCCGGGTTGGTGACCACGACCGCATAAGTGCCCGCAGTGGCCAAGTCCGCAGCAGTAAGCGGAATGGTGATCTGCGTCGCGCTCACATACGTGACTGCGTGAGCAACTCCGTTGTAGGTGGCCGAAGAATTCGTGACGAAACCGGTGCCGTTGATGGTCAGCGTCTGAGCGGAAGCGCCAGCAATAGCCGAGGACGGCGACAATGTGGTGATCGTGGGGGTCGGGTTGACAAGATCGGTTTCGGTCTGGGTCGGCGCGCTGGTGTAGGCGCCGGTTCCGGAAGCAGTGATCACGGGAGTGCCGATAGCGGACTCGGCCCAGTAGAAGGTAGCCGTGTCGGCAGTGGTGGCTATCGTCACACTCGTAATGACGGTCGCGCAGGTCGCATCACTGTAAAAACTCCGCCGGTGCCGCTGGTGCTGAGAGCAATGTTCGGTGGTCGGGGGATTAGCGGCGGTGTTGTTGGTGTCCTGCGATTGAACTGAAATCGCCGGCGAACAGGCGCCAGCGGTAACGGTCAAAGGCGAGGTAGTGAAAACAAGTTTGCTAGCGGGCAGAGCTTTATAGGTGACTATGGCGCCGGCCCAGGCAGCGGGGACTGGCTAAAAGTTCCAGTCGCTGTGTATGCCCCGGTCGCAGTATTCACGATCTCGTATTCAGGATAGATGCCGAAAACAGCGCCGTCGCGAGATGCCGTCAAACCGGTAAGTCCGGTTCCGGCAGTCAATGTAGGGGTTCCGTTATTGAAATCGTCGCCGAACGCCGCGAAGAGCAACTCGTCGCCTGGCGGTGGTCGCGGTCGCTCCGGTGGTGACGGCGGATTCGGGTATCTGGTAGAATCGTCTTCGTTTGATCTACTCGCGAAGCCGAGACAAGACCGCTAACTTGAAAGGCGCTGACAAAGAGGTCGCGCTGTGCTCGAGGCAAAGTGTGACGGTGATTGTGCTCGCTGGTCGTGAGGGCGGTTGTAACGGGCGCAGAGAAAATTACCGTGCGCGTCGGGCCGCCGGTGTTGAGCTATGTCGGCATCTTTCGTGTACGTATTGCTCGCCCGTGTCGGTGACCGTGATCGTGCGTTGGGTTGTTGCTGTTTAGAAAAGTCATTGCAACGAGAATCGTGTTGCCAGCGGGTACAGCGGCAGAAGGGTTGAAGCCCCGGGTGGTGGTCGTCGCGAATCGAGCATTCGTGCCGATCGAGGTCGGCGTGCCGATCCGTCGGTGAAGGTCAACTGTGGTGCGATGTCGCCGAAGGAGCCGACTGGCCTGGACGTGGAAAGTAACGCCCAGATCGGTGTTCTGTACGAGGTAATCGGAGTTTTTGAAATTACCGTTGGCGTCGGCGACGGAAGTTAGAGTGACGTTCGCGTGGGTGATGGGGTTGACACTCATGACGATGGTCACGAGTTCGCCGGGTTTGAAACCACTTCCGGCCAGGTTCACGATGTCGCCGGGGATCGTAGTCGCGCTTGTCGCTGGCGAGAGTGGGATGGGACTGAGTCTGGGCGGCGACTACGGTGCTCCCTGGGAGCCACGAAGCGACGCCGGAGAGAAGCAGGACGCCGAGCGTGAGTAGCAAGGCGCGGTAAGCAGACGTCCTGATCCGGAGACTCATCCCTTTTCCTCTACACCGCTGAGTTTTATTCAGCACCATGGTTATCCTCGAGCGATTCGTTTAGCAGCTGCCGCCAGTTAGTTGATAGTGGTGGCGACACACACCGTCATGCGCTTCGAGGTGGTAACGGCGGTGATGCTCAGGTCGAGTGAATCGTTAAGAGCCAACGCAGTAGTGGCGGTCTGAGTGAGCGCCTGCCAACCGGCCGTGGGGATCGAGGTGCAAGCCGCACTGGTGGTCAGAGGAGTGGCGCCGTTGTTCTTGGTGATGGATAGAGTGACCGAACCGGCATCGACCTGGCACTTGACGCCGGTGATGGTGCCGGCCCCAATGAGGTTCAGGAAGTAGCCCTTCTGGCTGTCGGTGGTGCCCAAGCCGCCGCCGCCGTCGCTACCCGCGATGTAGCAGATAGAGCGGACGTTGGAGCCGGTGGCACCGGTTGCGCCAGTGAGGCCAGTCGGGCCGGTGGCTCCGGTTGCGCCGTTGGCGCCGGCAATGCCGACTCCAGTGGCACCGGTTGCGCCAGCGGGACCTGCGGGGCCTTGGAGGCCAGTTGCGCCAGTCGCGCCAGTGGCACCCGCGGTGCCCGCGGTTCCGGTCGGGCCGGTCTGGCCAGCAGCGGCCAAGACGGACCAATCCGTTCCGAGGGTGAGATCCGGTTCATTGCCGGTATTGCCGGCGATCAGCGAGACGTAGCTGGTGCCTTGGAAGTAGACGGCATCGTCTATGCCGTAGGTGGCGCCGGAGGACCAAGTGGTGCCGGTCCAGTTGATGCCGGTGCCGTTGGCTCCGGTTGAGCCAGTCGCGCCGGTTGCACCGGTGGGACCGATCATACCCGGGATACCGTGCACGCCATCGTTACCGGTCGAGCCGGTCGGACCTTGCGGGCCGGTCATACCGATGCTGCCGGTTGAGCCGGTCGCACCAGTCTGGCCTGCGGCGGCCAAGATGGACCAGTCTGAGCCAAGAGTGAGATCCGGTTCGTTGCCGGTGTTGCCGGCGATCAGCGAGACGTAGCTGGTGCCTTGGAAGTAGACCGCGTCGTCCAGGCCGTAGGTCGTGCCGGAGTTCCAGGGCGTGCTCATCCAGTTGATACCAGTGCCCTGCGCGCCGGTTGGGCCAGTCGCACCCGTTGCGCCGGTGTCGCCTTGCAGACCTTGTGAGCCTACGGTACCCATCGGGCCAGTCGGACCGATCGGACCCTGATCACCTTGCAAGCCAGTCGAGCCGGTTGCGCCGGTTGAACCAGTCGCGCCAGTGCCACCCGTTGCGCCGGTTGCACCAGTGTCGCCGGTTAGGCCGGTGTTGCCGGTGTTGCCGGTTGCGCCAGTTTGACCTGCGGCGGCCAAAAGGCCCCACGCGGTCGGGTTGGTGTCGGGCTGGTTGCCAGTGTTGTTGGCGATCAGCGAAACGTAGCTGGAGCCGTTGTAGTAGAGAGCGTCGTCCAGGTTGTAGGTCTGCGTCGGAACGTAGCCGGTGCTGATCCAGTTGAGACCAGTGCCCTGTGCGCCAGTCGCGCCGGTTGCACCGGTTGCGCCGGTGTTACCAGTGAAACCTTGCGGACCTTGAGCTCCAACAGATCCAGTCGGACCTGCGGGACCCTGATCACCTTGCACGCCGGTCGAACCAGTCACGCCGGTTGCACCAGTTGCGCCGGTCGAACCGGTTGCGCCGGTGTCGCCGGTGAGACCCGTGCCGCCGGTTGAGCCGGTTGCGCCAGTCTGACCTGCGGCGGCCAAAAGGCCCCACGCGGTCGGGTTGGTGTCGGGCTGGTTGCCAGTGTTGTTGGCGATCAGCGAAACGTAGCTGGAGCCGTTGTAGTAGAGAGCGTCGTCCAGATTGTAGGTCTGCGTCGGCACGTAGCCGGTGCTGATCCAGTTGAGACCAGTGCCCTGTGCGCCAGTCGCGCCGGTTGCACCGGTTGCGCCGGTGTTACCAGTGAAACCTTGCGGGCCTTGAGAACCAACAGATCCAGTCGGACCTGCGGGACCCTGATCACCTTGCACGCCGGTAGAACCAGTCGCGCCGGTTGCACCAGTGCCGCCGGTTGCACCGGTTGCGCCAGTGTCGCCGGTCACGCCAGTGCCGCCGGTCACGCCGGTGCTGCCGGTCGAGCCTTGGAGGGCAAGGAGCGTCCATTGAGTCGGATCATTTTCGGGCAACTGAGAAGCGTCGTTGACCTGGATGGCGACGTAAGACGAGCCGTTGGAGAACACCGCATCGTTCACGGCGTATCCGCCAGAGACGTTCTGCTGGAAGTTGCTGCGCCAGTTGAGGCCAGTGCCGGTTGCGCCTTGCGGACCTTGTGGGCCGGTTGCGCCGTCAGCACCAGTGGTTCCGTTCGAGCCTGCCACGCCCATCGGGCCTTGCGGGCCGGTCGGGCCAACGGGGCCTTGGATGCCTTGTGTGCCGTCGTTGCCGGTTGCTCCAGTTGCGCCGTTAGCGCCAGTGGCTCCCGTTGCACCGGTCGAACCGGTTGCACCAGTTTGGCCAGCGGCTCCGTCGTTGCCGGTTGCGCCGGTTGCGCCAGCGGCGGCGATGAGCTGCCAGAAGCTGGAGCTGCTGTCGGGTGAGTTGTTGGTGTTGGAGTTTTGCAGCGAAACGTAAGTGTTGCCGTTGAAGGTCACCACGTCATATGCCGCGTAGGTCGCGGCTGGTGCGTAGGTCTGTCTGTAGGTGAAGCCCTGGCCAGTGGCACCCGTCGCGCCGGCTGCACCGGTGTCGCCGGTGTTGCCCTGCGGACCTTGTGCACCTTGCGCACCCACTGCGCCCTGCAGGCCCTGATCGCCTTGCTGACCCTGGATCCCTTGCGGGCCGGTGGCGCCCACTGCGCCCGTCGCGCCGTTTGCACCCGTCGCGCCGTTCGCACCCGTTGCACCTGCTGCTCCGGTTGCGCCAGCTACACCCTGGATACCCTGATCACCCGTCGCGCCAGTGGCTCCCGTTGCGCCGGTGGCTCCTGCGTTGCCCGTCGCTCCCGTTGCTCCGGCCTGGGCCAACAACGCCAGGTTGTTGGTGTCGAAGTCCGCCGGTGAAGTGAAGTCCGTCGTCGCTTCGTAGGTGTTGCCGCCGTTGGTCAGCACATCGTACTGGTGATATTGAATACCAGGCTGCCACGCCCCTACGAAGTTGAAGCCCTGTCCCGTTGCTCCGACTGCGCCGGTTGCACCCGTGTCGCCAGTGTTGCCTACCGCGCCTTGCGGACCGACTGGACCCTGCAGGCCCTGATCGCCTTGCTGACCCTGGATCCCTTGCGGGCCGGTGGCGCCCACTGCGCCCGTCGCGCCGTTTGCACCAGTCGCGCCGTTCGCACCCGTCGCGCCGTTCGCACCCGTTGCACCTGCTGCTCCGGTTGCGCCAGCTACACCCTGGATACCCTGATCACCCGTCGCGCCAGTGGCTCCCGTTGCGCCGGTGGCTCCTGCGTTGCCCGTCGCTCCCGTTGCTCCGGCCTGGGCCAACAACGCCAGGTTGTTGGTGTCGAAGTCCGCCGGTGAAGTGAAGTCCGTCGTCGCTTCGTAGGTGTTGCCGCCGTTGGTCAGCACATCGTACTGGTGATATTGAATACCAGGCTGCCACGCCCCTACGAAGTTGAAGCCCTGTCCCGTTGCTCCGACTGCGCCGGTTGCACCCGTGTCGCCAGTGTTGCCTACCGCGCCTTGCGGACCGACTGGACCCTGCAGGCCCTGATCGCCTTGCTGACCCTGGATCCCTTGCGGGCCGGTGGCGCCCACTGCGCCCGTCGCGCCGTTTGCACCAGTCGCGCCGTTCGCACCCGTCGCGCCGTTCGCACCCGTTGCACCTGCTGCTCCGGTTGCGCCAGCTACACCCTGGATACCCTGATCACCCGTCGCGCCAGTGGCTCCCGTTGCGCCGGTGGCTCCTGCGTTGCCCGTCGCTCCAGTTGCTCCGGCCTGGGCCAACAACGCCAGGTTGTTGGTGTCGAAGTCCGCCGGTGAAGTGAAGTCCGTCGTCGCTTCGTAGGTGTTGCCGCCGTTGGTCAGCACATCGTACTGGTGATATTGAATACCAGGCTGCCACGCCCCTACGAAGTTGAAGCCCTGTCCCGTTGCTCCGACTGCGCCGGTTGCACCCGTGTCGCCAGTGTTGCCTCCGCGCCTTGCGGACCGACTGGACCCTGCGGGCCCTGATCGCCTTGCTGACCCTGGATCCCTTGCGGGCCGGTGGCGCCCACTGCGCCCGTCGCGCCGTTGACTCCGTTCGAGCCAGCCGGACCAGTGGCGCCGTCGGCACCAGTGGCTCCCGTAGCGCCAGTTGCACCGTTGGAACCGGCGGTGCCGGTTGCTCCGGTGGATCCGGCCGCGGCGATCAGTTGCCAAGAGGCCGGGGTGGAGTCAGGCGAGTTGCCAGAGTTGCTGTCTTGCAGCGAAACGTAGGTGGAACCGTTGAAGGTCACCACATCGTTGGTGGAGTAAGCAGTGGCTGGGTTGTAGGCGCTGCGGTAAATGAAGCCTGCACCTGCGGCTCCTGTCGCGCCGGTTGCACCGGTCGCGCCAGCGGCTCCGTCAACACCATTCACACCGTTGACACCGTTCGAGCCGGTCGGACCGATCGGACCTTGAACGCCTTGCGGACCGGTTGCGCCATTCGCTCCGGCAGGACCGGTTGCGCCAGCAGTGCCGTCAGTTCCGTTCGAACCAGTTGCACCCGTAGCGCCAGTTGCGCCGTTGGAACCGGCGGTGCCGGTTGCTCCGGTGGATCCGGCGGCGGCGATCAGTTGCCAAGAGGCCGGGGTGGAGTCAGGCGAGTTGCCAGAGTTGCTGTCTTGCAGCGAAACGTAGGTGGAACCGTTGAAGGTCACCACATCGTTGGTGGAGTAAGCAGTGGCTGGGTTGTAGGCGTTGCGATAAACGAAGCCTGCACCTGCGGCTCCCGTCGCGCCGGTTGCACCGGTTGCGCCAGCAGCTCCGTCAACGCCATTCATGCCGTTGACTCCGTTCGAGCCGGTCGCACCAGCCGGACCTTGAATGCCTTGCGGACCTGTTGCGCCTACCGCGCCGTTGACTCCGTTCGAGCCAGCCGGACCAGTGGCGCCGTCAGCACCAGTGGCTCCCGTAGCGCCAGTCGTGCCGTTGTACCGGCGGTGCCGGTTGCGCCATTCGAGCCGGCCGCGGCGATCAGTTGCCAAGAGGCCGGGGTCGAGTCAGGGGAGTTGCCAGAGTTGCTGTCTTGCAGCGAAACGTAGGTGGAACCGTTGAAGGTCACCACATCGTTGGTGGAGTAAGCAGTGGCTGGGTTGTAGGCGTTGCGGTAAATGAAGCCTGCACCTGCGGCTCCTGTCGCGCCGGTTGCACCGGTCGCGCCAGCGGCTCCGTCAACACCATTCACACCGTTGACACCGTTCGAGCCGGTCGGACCGATCGGACCTTGAACGCCTTGCGGACCTGTTGCGCCTACCGCGCCGTTAGACTCCGTTCGAGCCAGCAGGACCGGTGGAGTCCGTCAGCACCAGTGGCGCCCGTTGCGCCAGTCGCGCCGTTGGAACCTGCGGTGCCGGTTGCGCCATTCGAGCCGGCCGCGGCGATCAGTTGCCAAGAGGCCGGGGTCGAGTCAGGCGAGTTGCCAGAGTTGCTGTCTTGCAGCGAAACGTAGGTGGAACCGTTGAAGGTCACCACGTCGTTGGTGGAGTAAGCAGTGGCTGGGTTGTAGGCGTTGCGGTAAACGAAGCCTGCACCTGCGGCTCCCGTCGCGCCGGTTGCACCGGTTGCGCCAGCAGCTCCGTCAACACCATTCATGCCGTTGACTCCGTTCGAGCCGGTCGGACCGATCGGACCCTGAACGCCTTGGGGACCTGTTGCGCCATTCGCTCCGGCAGGACCAGTGGCACCGTTCGTACCTGCTGGACCAGTCGAACCTTGGGCTCCATTGGAACCGGCGGGGCCAGTCGCACCATTTGCACCATTCGTTCCAGTGGCACCAGTGGCGCCAGCGGGACCCGTTGCACCAGTCGCACCCGCCACGCCGCGCGGTCCGGTTGCACCGGTCGTACCGTTGGGGCCGTTCAAACCGTTATTACCTTGAGGACCGGTGGCGCCAGTGGTCCCGTTTGCGCCAGTGGCTCCCGTTACACCCGCTACGCCGCGAGGTCCGGTTGCACCGGTTGCACCAGCGGCTCCGTTCGTGCCGCCTGGGCCCGTTGCACCAGTTGCACCCGCTACGCCGGTGGAGCCAGTTGCGCCGGTCACACCTGCTACGCCGCGCGGTCCAGTCGGGCCCGCTGCACCCGTTGAACCTGCTGAGCCAGTTGCGCCCGTTGCACCAGTGGTTCCAACGCCAGTAGCTCCCGTCGCGCCTTGCTGAGCGAGAAGGGTCCAATTGAACGTGTCAGTGAAAGGATTGAGCGAACCGTTGTTGGCGTTGTTCGCGATGTAGGAAGAACCGTTGTAAGAGACGGCATCGTTTTCGTTGTAGCTCGTGCCGGGAGCAAAGAATCCGCGCCACGTGAGGCCGGTTGCACCCGTCGCACCAGTGGCTCCCGTTGAGCCATTCGAACCATTCAAACCTGCCTGGCCAGCGGGACCAGTTGCGCCATTCGCGCCATTGGAACCTGCCGGGCCGGTTGCGCCATTTGCGCCTGCGGGACCTGCCGGACCAGTCGAGCCGTTCGCACCAACCGGACCAGTGGACCCATTCGCACCTACGGGACCAGTTGCGCCAGCGGGACCTGCTACGCCGGTTGCACCGTTAGCCCCAGCAGGGCCTGCCGGACCAGTCGAGCCATTGGCGCCAGCCGGACCAGTTGCGCCGGTGGTGCCGTTCGTACCATTCAAACCAGTTGAGCCGGTTGGGCCAGTCGGGCCGGTGGGACCCGTCGCGCCAGTGGCGCCAGTTGCGCCCTTAGCACCAGCGGTGCCGGTTGATCCAGTCGGACCCGCAACGCCAACTCCGGTCGCGCCAGCAGGACCAGTCACACCAGCGGCGCCGGTGGGACCAGTTGCGCCAGCGACACCTGCGCCGGTAGCGCCAGTAACGCCCGCCGCACCTTGCTGGGCCAAGAGAGACCAGTTGGTGGAATCCGTGAAGGGATTCAGCGAGCCGTTGTTGTTGTGCAGCGCGATATAAGAAGAACCGTTGTAGGAAACCGCATCGTTGGCGGAATAAGAAGTTCCAGAGGAGAACGCGCCGCGCCACGTCACGCCAGTGGCACCGGTCGGGCCGGCGGGACCAGCAGGGCCGGTCGAACCGTTTGCACCATTAAAACCAGCGGGGCCGATCGGACCCGTTGAGCCAGCGGGACCAGCAGGACCTGCGGCGCCATTCGAACCAGCGGGGCCGGCAGGGCCAGTCGAACCAGCAAGACCATTAGAACCCGCAGGACCAGTCGGACCCGCAGGACCGGCAACACCTGCGCCCGTCGCGCCGGTTGAACCCGCAGGACCAGTCGCACCGGTGGAACCCGTTGCACCCTTCGCGCCAGCTACTCCAGCGCCCGTTGCGCCGATAGGTCCAGTCGGACCGATCGGACCTTGAGGACCAGTTGCGCCGGCTACTCCCGCTCCGGTTGCACCCGTTGAGCCCGCAGGACCAGTCGCACCGGTAGAACCCGTTGCACCCTTCGCGCCAGCCACGCCAGCGCCCGTTGCGCCGATGGGTCCAGTCGGACCGATCGGACCTTGAGGACCAGTTGCGCCAGCCACGCCCGCTCCGGTAACGCCCGTTGCGCCAGCGGGACCAGTCGGACCAGTGGAACCAGTTGCGCCCTTCGCGCCAGCTACGCCTGCGCCCGTCGGACCAATAGGACCTTGAGGACCAGTCGCGCCGGCAGGGCCAGCAACGCCCGCGCCCGTCGCGCCGGTTGAACCAGCAGGACCAGTCGGACCCGTTGCGCCGGTTGCGCCCGTCGCGCCCTTAGCAGCGGCCGTTCCAGCCACACCCTGAGGACCAGTGGCACCGGTTGCGCCAGCGGGACCCTGAGGACCGGTGGCACCAGCAACACCTGCGCCGGTTACACCGGTTGCGCCCGTAGGACCAGTTGGGCCGGTAACGCCGGTCGCACCGGTGGAACCGTTCGAACCGCTAGGAGCCAACACGATGTTCATTTGCGGATCATGATCGGAAGGAGAGTTCTGGCCTTCTTTGGCGTCGAAGGAAACGAAAATGTTGTTGGAGCCACTGCCGGCGGGATTCACGGACCACAAACCAAGGCCGTTGTTGGAGCCGGGGTAGGTATACCAGTATTGAGTGATGGCCGTGATGTCAATGACGACGTAATCCTGAATGGTGCCGGCGGAAATGGTGACCGGAACGGCGGGAGTGCTGAGATCGCAACCCGGCTCGTTGACGCCGGAAAGACCGCCTTCGAGCCACGGCTGATTGGAGGCGAGGCGGCAAACCCAGAAGGTGCCGGGGGTCACGGTGGTGTCGTTGACGAACAGGCGCAGTGTGGCCTTTTCAATCTGATTGGGATTCAGAGTGGAGGGATAGACACTGAGATTGAAGCGCAAGAAGCCGTTGATATTGGGGCTTTGGATATTGATCTTGCTTTCGCTGCCGTGATTGGCGTTTTTGCCAGTCTGGGCATAGGTATCGTCCGTGACGGGCGCCTGGGCCATGACCAGCGCCGGAGCGAGGAGCATCGTCAACAGTGCGAGGAAATAAAAACGCTTCGAAATTGCACTCATGTGTAGCCCCTGTACGAAATTTTTCAGGTTCATTGCCCCAGCCCTAGAAAAGTTCGAAGATGAAAAAGAATTGGAAAAGGAAATTGAAGTAAGAGTCGGCGCATTGAGCTGCGCGACAGACGGATTGGACGGCGAAGAATTTCTACCACTCGTCATTCGGAGCACCCGGTTCCACTTGACCAACTGCTGACCACACCGCACCACTTCACAGCCGAACAAACGCAAAGCAAGCGAGCAAAGAGGGACGTAGGACTTTGCCGGAGAATTTGCAATCGCTCTGCCAAGTGCGGGCACGGAGGCGGAGTGAGCGGGCGCGAAAAAATGCGATTCGCTGAAAGCCGCTACGTGGTTTTAAATGAGAGAGTTGCGGGGAGAGCGATGAAAGTTATGGTTGCGATGAATGAAGGGCGTGCCTCGATGCGGGATGGCCGAGCGCGAAAAAGCGCAATGTTTCGGACACCGAAAAAAATGGAGTTGTCACTGATACGTGACAGTTTTCATTGCGCGAAGTGAGGAGTTTTGGGTATTGAAGCGTGCGAAATCGTAGGAATCGAGGCGAGTACTGCGCGTACTGTGTGCGCAAAATTTTTGAACTTTGTGGGGTGGCGAAGAGTCGTGGAGGAGTGAAACAAATGTTGCGATTTGCGTGCCGCGCTGATCAGGTTTTTGCGGTGCTCAGAAAATATGCGTGGCAGGCTTGATTAATGTGTTCGTGAGTAACGGTGGCCACTTCGCCGGAGTAGCAAGCGTCCCAAAGAATTTGATTGATGAGATCGCGGGCGTAGCACTGCGCGAGTGGGCGCTTCCACGCTTCGAGAATGCAGCGCACCGCGTAGTCGGCGACGGCGGAATCAAATTGCAGCGAACGCGCCTGGCATTCGCGGCGAAAAATTTCGGCGAACTGTTCGGGAGTAGCGTAATCGACCCGTATTTTATTGGGGATTCTGCGCAGGAAGGCTTCGTCGGCACAATTGGCGGGATCGAGATTGGTGGAGAAGGCGACGAAAACGTTGAAGGGGATTTCGAATTTTTTTGCACCTTGCAGCGTGAGGAAATCGATGCGGCGATCCAGCGGAGTCATCCAGCGATTGAGCAGTTCGTCGGCTCCGAGTTTTTGGCGGCCGAAATCGTCGATGACCAAGACGCCGTTATTGGCTTTCATTTGCAGCGGGGCGGTGTAGGTGTTGGTGGATTCGTGGTATTGGAGATCGAGCATGTCGGCGGAGAGTTCACCGCCAGCGAGAATGCAGGGGCGGCGGCAGAGCACCCAGCGGCGGTCGGTGTCTTCGGGGACGGCATCCTGAGGCTGCCGATGCGAGCCCGGATCGAAGACTTTGATGATTTGATTGTCGACTTCGACGGCGTGCGGTATCCAAACGTAGTCGGTGTAAACGTCACAGATTTTTCCGGAGATGGTGGTCTTGCCGGTGCCCGATGGGCCGTGGAGAAAGAGCGAGGTGCCCGAAGCGATGCTGGTGCCCAGGCGCTTGAGCATGTCGTTGTCGAGCACCATTTCGTGGAAGGCGCGGCGGACGTCTTCGGGGCGCAGGACCATGTCTTGCGCGGATTGGCTACGGACGCGGCCGGTGTAGTCGGCCAGTGAGACGGGCGCAGGGCCGGCGTACTGACAGGTGGCGAGGAGTTGCTCGGCGCGTTTGCGTCCGGTGGCGCTAGCGGCGATGCGGTAGCTGATGCCGCCGGACATGCCTTTGACTTCGATGAGCTGCTCTTTGCGGAGAAACTGAAAAATTTCGTCGATGACTTCGGGACTGAGGCAGATTTTGTCGCCCAGCTCAACGAGGTTCATTTCGCCGCGTAAATACAGGGTTTTTAGCGTGAGGTCTTCAAGCAGGCCCTTGCTGATGCCGGTGCGCCGGGTCTGGCGCGGGACCATGAGGGTGTTTATTTCCATTGGTCCGTGGGAGTACGGAAGTCGGGAGTGAGTGGATGTTGCGCTGCTGCGGTGGGACGCCGCTGTTGAAGAGCTATGGGCGTAATCATGTCGGCACTCATTACAAGTCGTGCACAGTACACCTGAATGCTAACAGATGCAACGCGCCGCGGATTTTGTTGCAGCGCGTTGTGGATTTTTTTACGCTGCACTAAATTCTGTTCGCTCGTGGCTGCGTCAAAACGTTGCGTTGCGCTGGCTCGCGCTTAGCGCATCTGCGCGGACGCCTGGGTGCGCGGCACTTCGAGATAGCCGACGATGCCGTCCTTGTTGACTTGGGTGGCGATCACTTCCATGGGCACGCTGTTGCGGCCGGCGACGAAGCGAACCACTTCATAAACGCTGCGGTCGCGCAGTTCGATGCAGCTTTCCTGCACGTAGACGCACATGGTGTAGCGCTGTTTTTTGGCGTTGATGGATTTGATTTGGATCGAAACGGGGCCGACGGAGGTGGGCTTGGCGCTGCGATCGATTTCGAAGGAGACGGCTTTCTGCTCGGTGCGAGCGAGCAGTGCGTTGAGCTGATCCTGGCTCTTGAGGATCTGGCCGTTTTGCGAGCCGACCTGGCCGACCACGTCGGCGAGGCGATTGGTGGTGGCTTCCCAGGCTTCTTTGTTGGCGGCGGCGTCGGATTTCAGGGCGCCGAGATTTTGCTGCATGCCGTTCATGCGTTGGGCGACGGCGGGATCTTGAGAAGGCTGCTGCTGAGCGGCGGCCACTTGGTAGATGACGCGCGTAGTGGGAGCGGCTTTGGGGGCAGCGCTCGCATCGGCGACCGCGGGCGCGTCGGATTTTTTGTTGTTGGACATGCTCTGGCCGAGCGCGAGGCGATGGCTTTCCTGCTCGAGGCGATCGAGACGCTCTTCGTCGGCGGCGAGCTGCTGTTGCAGCTTGGCGACCACCGCGGAATTCGCGGGAACGCTGGCAGCGGCCGGTTGCGTGACGGCTTTGTAGCCGAAGTAGCTGAGGCCGCCGGCGGCCACAACAGCGACCACCGTGAGCAACATGCTAGTCATGCTGTTGCGCGCGTTAGCGCTCTGGGTCGACGCGGGGACGAATGCTTCGCGGTCGTATTCGATGCCGGTGCTTTTGTGATCCATGATGTGTTCACCCGAGTGAAAAATTTTTGAAGCAAAACTCTTTGCAGCGAAATCTGAATGCGAAAAATTTAGTTGCTGGGGCTGACTACCTTGGAGGGGTAGCGCACTGCCAGATCCATGCTGACTTCTTCGGTGCCGTTGGGGAGCAAGCCGACGGTGCGTTCGGCGTGATTGTCGCGGGCGCCGCGCAATTCGACTTTGTATTTGCCGGGAGGGACGACGAAGAGTTGTGGGGTGTAGCCGACGAAAGCGCCATTGATATAGATACGCGCGTGAGAGGGAGTGGTGCGGACGAGGATTTTGCCGGCGTCTTTTCCGGCGTTTTCTTCGAGCGCTTTGCGATTGAGGTCTTCGGGCGCGGGGCCGTTGGTGGCTTTCAAGTGTGCGGATTTGCCGGCGTCAACGTTAGAGGGCGCGGCGAGGACGGTTTTGGAGTCACCGGTGGAGGAGGTGGTGGTTACCGAAACGCCGGAAGTCGAGGTGCTGGTTTGTCCACCGGAGTTTTGGGCGTGGACGGCGAGCGCCAGCGCGGGCGCGGCGATCAAGATCGCGCTGCGGCGAAGAAGGCGACCAAAGAGCACAGAGTGAGAAAAGTTTTTCGCGTGCGGGACGTAGCGAGAACCAGTCATTGCGAGACACCCCTCGGTAAAAAATGACGCGCGCGCGTTCGAACGCGAACGTATGTCGAGGTTTGTTGTAGCAGGAAAGATGCCAAAGAGGTGTTGGCGATGAGCTTGCTTCTAACTCATCTGACGTTGCGGTGCGGCAGCCGCGAAAAGAGGCGAAACCCAGTTCGCCGAAGAGGTTTGGCGCGTTTTTAGTGTCTGAAAACGTGCGGATCAGAGTGAGATAAGTCACCAAACGGTGACACTTCATTGAGCTTTGGTGGTGCGGACCAGCAGTGCTGGAAGGTTCAGCCGTGTTGGTATGCGGCGTGCTTTTCAGTATGCGGATCTTTTCGTGGTCGAAGTGTAGCCATTGGATAGTCAGTGGAAAGCAACAGCGCAGTTTGAGACGGCATCGAGTTGAGCTGGGTTATTGGAGCTTGGATTGATTTTTGCGAGCCGCAGCAATGTGCAGAGTATTTTTGCTCCCAGCGTCGGGCGCGTGGTGGGGCTGAATACCAATGGATTCGACGCAACCACCGCGACGTTGAAGACGCCCGATTTTCTGGTGGAGCGCGAATCGATTTTTAGCGGAGTGGGCCCGGCGCTGAAGGTTGTTTTTGCGAAGAGCATTCCCTTTTCGCGGCGTAACGGCTATCCGCTGCAAAAAGCGCTGTTGCGGCGAACGAAGAAAAACCGCATTCCGGTTAGCTTTTCCGCGGTTTTGCATGCGGCGTTGCTGCTCTCGCTGATTTATCTGCCGACATACATTCGGGCGAGCGAACCGGACCTGGATGCGCGTGAAATTCAGCCGGAAAAAATCTATTACCAGATTCCGCTGCACAAAGCGCCGAAGCTGTTGCCGCGGATTGCGCCGCAGGGCGCGGGCTCTGCGCCAGGAAATGGACCCTTCGCGGTGAGTGTTCCCGCGCTAGGCAGCACGGCAGTCGGCGCACAACCTTACCGTGGTGTCCAAGCCGAAGGTGCCGGACAACTTCAAGCAAACCATCATTCAGCCGAATTCGCCGCCGGATTTGAAGATCAAGACGGACCAGAAACTTCCTAACATTATATTGGGCAACCAGCCGGCTGCACCGAAACCCAAGATCGATCTGGATGCGATCGACACCAAGCCGAAGGAATTCGTGAAAAAGATCACGAACGAAGCGGCCCCGGCGATGATTTCGCAGAACCCCGATCCGAATATTCCGGCGTTGAATCAGGTGCCGACGGCGAAGCCGAGTCTGCCGACGGCGTTTGGAGCGCTGGCCCATCCGGCGGTGGCGCAGGGTAAATACGACAATGTGACGGCCAGCGATGCACGCGTGGCCATGCCGGGAGATGGTAGCGGGTTGACGGTGCTGGGTGTCGATCCTTCGGATCCTTCAGTGCAATTGGGATTGCCGCCCGGAAATCGCCTGGGTGCTTTTACGATTTCGGATGCGGGTGGACAGCCTGGATCACCGGGTGGAAATGCCCATAGTTCGGTGCCTGGCGGAAATGGATCCGAGGGCGCGGGCGGCAATGGCGCCGTTGGTGTTGGCGCTGGATTTTCAGGCGGAGGCGGCGGCAAGAATGGAGCGCCGGGAAATTTGAGCGTTAACAATGGCGAAGGCGGACGGGCCGGTGAGCCGACGATGATGCCGACGGGCTCTGCGAATGACCTTGTCTATCCCGTAGCCGTGGCTACTGCTAACGCGGTGGTGCTGCGCAAGAGTGCGATCGTAGTTTCGGCTGGGCCGATTGGTGGCGGCGGGACTGACGTTTATCGCGCACTGACGTGCGGAAAGATTGATACGGTGTTTCTGCCGATGCCGGGGAAAAACTGGTCGATGCAGTATTGCCAGCATGGTGGAACTGCGCGGCAAGCTAAGGATACGTATGCGGCGGTGGTGCATATGGAAACGTCGCTGACGCCGCCGGATCCGGAGCTGCAGACGCGCTTCGATTTTAAGCGATTGCCGGTCCCGATTGACAAGGCCCGGAAGATGATCGTGCTCAAAGGCGTGATGAAAGAAGACGGCACGCTGGAAAACATCGAGGTTTATCAGGGTGTTTTGGCGCCAATGGATTCTGCAGCGAAAGATGCGCTGAGTCATTGGAAGTTCAAGCCGGCGATTCGCGATGGGAAGCCGGTGGCGATCGATTTTCTGGTGGGGATCCCGGCGGAGATTGTTAGTACGCGGCCGGTTCGATAGCCGATTTAGCTGCTCAGAAAAAACTCGCCTCACTCAATCTCGCGCCGTCAGATCCGAATTTCCTATCCGATAAAACATCCGGTCGTGAAGTCTGTCCGTAGCTAGATTCGTTGTGTGCACGCTTCGCGCGCTAGTGTCCGAATCGTAGCGTACTAGGCTCAATGACTAGGCGTACTGTAACTCGCTGTAGTTACAAGGGATATTGGCGGGGCGAGGCGAAAAATATACTCAAGATTTCCACAAAAGCGAAGTTAATTACCGTCCGTTCCCGAATGAGGACGAAGAGGTACAGGTAGGTGTTTTCTGAGTGTCTTTTCAGATGTCGCTAAAAAGAAACGCGTTAGTCTCCAACAAAACACGGGATTTTCGCGCAAGTGTCACCAAAATAGTTTGGTACAGTAGCTGCCTTTAGAGGGCTACTTACAAAACGGCCCGGCTCCCAGCTAGTCCCCCAGTTGTGTCCGATTGGCCCAATCACTCGTGCGGCAGCTTATGCAGTTTGACCCTTGCGTCGAGAGGCGGAACTCGCCTCTATCCGGCGCGAACCAGCGTCGGAAAACGCAAAGCTGGCGCAGACCAACAGTGTCCTTGGGAGAGAATACTTGACCGATCAGACGATTCACATTTGTTTCGTGACCGAAGATACGGGAATCGGGGAGATCATCGCCCGGGCGCTGGGAACGGGGTTTGAGACCCGCACCTGCGCGGAGTACGCCTTCGAGAAATCCACGGAACTACGGGACTGGTGCGATGTCATCCTGATCGACATGCGCTCCACGGGCACACGCGGAGACCATAGCAAAGGTTTGAAGTTGATGGACGAAGTCAGCAAGCTGCCCTCGCACCCGCCGATGGTGGCGCTGTGCGATGACGATAACCGGGACATTCTGATCGGAGTAGTACAACACGGGGCCTACGATAGCGCGGTAAATCCTCCCAACATTATTGAGCTACGGTTGATTCTGTACCGCGCTTACAAATTTCATTCGGCGGAGTTGGAGCTGCAGCGGTTGCGCAGCAGCTCGGTGAATTCCGGCCGGCTGCATCAGTTGCTGGGCACTTCGGCGTCGATGCAGGAGCTGTTTGCGCTGGCGCAGAAGATTGCACCCTGCGACGTAAACGTGTTGATCACCGGCGAGACCGGCACCGGTAAAGAGTTGCTGGCACGGGCGATTCATCAGATGAGTGCGCGAGTAGCGCGTCCATTGGTGGCGTTTTCCTGCGCGAACCTGCCGGAAACCCTGGTGGAAGACGAGTTGTTTGGACATGAGAAGGGCGCGTTCACCGGAGCGTTGATGGCCCGGCGCGGGCGCGTGGAAGCGGCGGACCAGGCGACGCTGTTCCTGGACGAAATTGGCGATCTGGGTTTGGGCTTGCAGCCGAAAGTTCTTGCGCGTGTTGCAGGAGCGCAGCTTCGAACGGCTGGGCAGCAACACCTCGATCAGCGTAAACATCCGCTTGATTTGCGCGACGCACCGCAACTTGGGCGACATGGTGAAGATGGGTAAGTTCCGCGAAGATTTGTACTACCGCTTGAACGTGGTGCAGATGACGATCCCGCCACTGCGCGAACGCCGCGATGATATTCCCCTGCTGGCGCAGCACTTTTTGCTGAATTCCGCGACGCAATTTGGGAAAAAGGTGAAGCGCTTCTCGCAGCCGGCGCTGCACGCATTGGAAGAATATGCGTGGCCGGGCAACGTGCGCGAACTGGAAAACGCCGTGCAGCGAGCGGTGGTTTTGTCGGAAGGGCAGTCGGTGGAGGTGTGGCACTTGCCGGCGGCCATTCGAACGGTGCGCGAGGAAACGACCTACAGCCGCAGCTACGAACAGGAAGTGCGGCAATTCAAGCGGCGCCTGGTGTTGCGCACGCTACGGGAATGCGGATGGCGCAAGGCAGAGAGCGCCCGCAGCCTGGGTGTAGCCCGCGCGTATCTGCACCGGCTGATCAATCAATTGGAAATCAACCAGCAGGAAGAGCCGAACCTGAGCGGCACGCCGGTGATTCCAGGGATGCCTAACGATTCCGGGCCATTGATGTAGGAGCTGCAGTTCGGGTAGAAGTACGTGTTGGCGTTGTCAAAAGTCGTGACTCCGGGTGGCCGCACCAGGAGTAAGATTCCGTCCGCAAGATGGATTTTAGGGCTCTGCCGGAGGTGGGATGTCGACCTTCATTGAGCATGTGTGCCTGCCTTACCTGAAAAAAGGACAGAACGACGATGGCGGCTGGGGATTTATGCCGCATGCGGGAAGCCGTGTGGAACCGACGGCGTGGGCAGTGTTGGCGCTGCAGGAAATCAGCGGAGTGCCGGGCCTGGAACGGATTATTTCGCAAGCCACGGATTTTTTGAAGCGGACGCAATTGGCGGATGGATCCTGGCCGGCGGCACTAGGCCAAAAAGAAGGATCGTGGGTGACTTCGCTGGCGTGCTGGGCGTTGCTGTACAGCAAGCAACAGCAGCAGAGTCTCGATCGCGGCGTGGATTGGCTGGTGAAAGAGTGGCCGGGCGATTCGAAGCCGTTGATGAAATTCATGCGGGTTTTTGGCGGGGCTAAACAGGCGGCGCAGGATGATTCGCTGTCCGGTTGGAGCTGGACGCCTGGAACGGCGAGCTGGGTCGAACCTACTTCGTACGCCATGATGGTGCTGCGCAATAGCGCGCAGGCTTCTTCTCCAAAATTGCAGAAGAGAATCGAGCTTGCTAAGGCGATGCTGTACGACCGCATGTGTCCGCATGGCGGGTGGAATTGCGGCAATCCGATGGTGTATGGCGTGGCGGGAGAGGCGCAGGTGGGGCCGACTGTGTGGGCTTTGCTGGCGCTGCAAAGCGACGCGCGACAGCCTAAGATTTCGGCCAGTTTGCAATGGCTGGAGAAGAATGCGGAGAAGTTGGAGAGTCCGGGGTCGCTGGCGTTGACGTCGATTGCGCTGCAGCGGGCGGGACGTAAAGAACACGCGGAGAAATTGGCGCCGCGGATTTTTGCCGAGCGCAATGAGTATGTGTGGAACATTCAGGCGGCGGCGTGGACGGCTTTGTCGGCTAGTGCGGAGCAGCGTTGGTTGAGTGTGACGGTGCCCGGGGCCGTCGCTCGCTGATGAGAAATATTGCGGCTGCGTTGATGCCTCCGTTTTCGCGGCCTGCTTCGCGGGTGGCGATTCGCCGTGTGGGCGATTATCAGGCGGATCTAGGCGCGATTCTGACGGAGACGCTGCGGGAATTCGATCCGCCGGTGCGCGGGAAAACCGTGCTGCTGAAGCCCAATCTGGTGGGGATCGATTTACGCGGTTATGTGAATACCAATCCGGCGGTGATTGCCGCGGCGCGCGAGGCGTTTTTGCGGCTGGGCGCGGAGCGGGTGTTGATCGGCGATGGGCCGGCGACCGATCGCGACACTTTTTCTGTGCTGGAGTCGATTCGCCTGAGAGAGTTTGTCGGGCCGCTTGACGGCGTGTTTGTGGATTTAAATCTGGATGATGTGGAGCGGGTGGAGCTGCAGACGCGGGCGTCGAAGCTGCGGGAGCTGTATCTGCCGAAGACGGTGACGGGCGTGGATTACGTGGTGTCCATGCCGAAGTTGAAGACCCATCACTGGGCGGGAGTGACGCTGTCGCTGAAGAACATGTTTGGAGTGGTGCCGGGCGGCTGCTACGGGTGGCCCAAGAACGTGCTGCACTGGGCGGGGATTGATAACTCGGTGCTGGATATCAATGCGACGGTGCGGCCGGACTTCGCGATTATCGACGGGATTGTGGGCATGGAAGGCAATGGGCCGATCCAGGGCACGGCTAAGAATAGCGGCGTCCTGATTTTGGGCGATGATCCGGTGGCGGTGGACGCGACCGGCGCTCGCGTGATGGGGCTGCTGCCCGAAAAAGTGAAATATCTTGCACAGGCGTCGACGCTGCTGGGCCACATCGATACGGGAAAAATTTTGCAAATCGGAGAACAGATCGAAGCGGTGCAAAGCCGCTTCGCGGTGCTGGACAATTTTCGGCACTTGCTCGGCAATCCTTGAGTGCTGGTGGAGTGGAGCCCGGGTCCCCGCAGGCTTTGGAACGTTACCTGCCATTGACATAGTGATGGTGGTGCTAGGAAGGCCGGAAGTGTCTCCGAACGGTGACGGTGAATTGCGGCTGGAGACAGATGGCGACAAAGCGCGCAAGAAGTGGTTCAACACAATGGATTTGCTGGCTTTGTGGCAGTGAAACCAAGTGGTGACGCCGATTTTTGGCGGTGAATGCGATTGGAAACTCTGTTCGCAGGCTGTGAAGAGCGTCGAGTTGGAGCGGTTGGGAAGGCCACGAGGAACTGATGAGTGAGTTGCACATCGCGCCGGGGCAGGGAGATTTGGCGAATGCCAATTTGCCGGCGGTTGCTGGTCAGCCGAAGGTGAAGGCGCGTTCGGCCTCCGAGGCCGCCGATTCGCCTGCCATGAATTTGCTGAAGATGATTTTTTCGTTTCCGGCCATGCTGGGAATGCTGCTGGTGGGCGCGACGCTGACGGCGGTGCGCTCGTTCAACCTCGATCCGGACGTGTGGTGGCACATCAAGGTGGGACAGACGATTGTGGCCACGCATCTTTGGCCGACCGGCGATCCGTATTCGTTCACGGTGTTTGGGCAGCCCTGGCTTTCGTATGAGTGGCTGGGCGATGTGGTGACCGGCACGGTGGCCAAGTTGGGCGGAGTGGTGGCCATGGAGGCATTTCTGTTCGCGCTGGGTAGCGCGATCATGCTGGGGATTTATGCACTCGGGACACTGCGCTCCGGAAAATCGAAAGCGGGGATGGCTGCCGCGTCGCTGATGTTTATTTTGGCAACGGTTTCGTTTTCGCTGCGGCCGCAGATGGTTGGGTATTTGTTTTTGATCGTGACGCTGCTGATTCTGGAAAGCTTCCGGCAGGGCGACCGGCGATGGATTTGGCTGCTGCCGGCGCTGATGCTGGTGTGGGTGAATGCGCACGGCTCGTGGATCATCGGGCTGGGTACGATTTTTGTGTATGCGGCGAGCGGGCTGGTGGAGTTTCAGCTGGGCGGATTGGTGGCGCAGAAGTGGTCGGATGGCGACCGGTTGCGCATCGAGACGGTGTTTTTACTGTGCTTGTCGGCGCTGCCGATTACTCCGTATGGCACCGGGCTGTGCATGTATCCCTTCGACGTGGCGTCGAATTTGCCGCTGAATATCGAGTACATCAAGGAATGGCAGTCGATGCCGTTTCACATGATCGGCGGAAAAATATTTTTGGTGATGCTGCTGGGATTTGTGGTGCTGCATGTGATTTATCGCTTTACCTGGCGGCTGGAAGAATTCTTTTTGTTTTTGCTGGGCACCGCGATGGCCTGCATTCATGTGCGGTTTTTGCTGATTTTTGTGCCGTTTTTTACTCCGCTGCTGGCGGTCATTTTGGCGCGATGGATTGATGCGTATGACCGGCGCAAAGACAAATTTGTGCTGAATGCGATTTTGATGGCGGCGACGGCTGTGGCGATCGTGCACTACTTCCCTTCCAAGGCGGAGTTGAACAAATCGGTGCAGAACAATTTTCCGGTGCTGGCGGTGGAGTATTTGAATTCGCACGATGTGCCCGGGCCGATGTACGACACCTACGGATTTGGCGGGTATTTGGTTTATTCGCGCGGGCCGGAGCACAAAGTTTTTATTGATGGGCGCGGCGAATTGTATGAGCACGGCGGGTTGTTGAATGACTACCTGCACATTTCGATGTTGAAGCCCGGAGCGATGCGGGTGCTGGAGTCGTATGGGGTGCGCTCGGTGTTGATTGAGCGGAGCGAGGCGCTGGCGACGCTGCTGGATAATGCGTCGGAGTGGAAGCGAGTGTATTCGGATGATTTGAGTGTTTTGTATGTGCGCGGGGAAGGCGCTAAAGATGCCGCGAAAACCGCAGCGGCAAAGGATGTCGCGAACGGCGCGGACGTGACTGCGCAGTTTGTTTCAGATTTGCGAGCGGGAGAGCGCCGATGATGCGGAAACGTTCGTCCGATCAGGAAATGCCGCTGGAAGTGGGAGTGATGCAGCCGCGCTCGGCGAAGATCGCGCTGTCGGTGGTGATTCCCTGCAAGAACGAAGAGGAAGTGCTGCACAAGACCAACAACCGGTTGATTACGGTGCTGGAGCGGATGCGCATTCCGTTCGAATTGATTTACATCGATGACGGCAGCAGCGACTCGACGCCGGAGCTGTTGCGCGAATTACACGCGCGGGATGCGCGGATTCGCATGGTGCAGTTTTCGCGGAATTTTGGACACCAGATGGCGATTACCGCGGGGCTGGAACATGCCTCGGGCGATGCGGTGGTGATCATCGATGCGGATTTGCAGGATCCGCCGGAAGTGATCGCGCAGTTTTATCAGAAGTGGCTGGACGGGTACGACGTGGTGTATGGCGTTCGAACCGATCGCGAGGGCGAGACGGCGTTCAAGCTGTGGACGGCCAAGGCGTTTTACCGGTTTATCGGCTCGCTGTCGGATACCGAGATTCCGCTGGATACCGGGGATTTTCGTTTGATGGACCGGCGAGTAGTGGATGCGCTGCTGGAGATGCCGGAGCGCGATCGCTTTGTGCGCGGGATGGTGAGCTGGCTGGGATTTTCGCAGACGGCAGTGGAGTACCGGCGGGCGGCGCGGGCCGCGGGCGTGACGAAATTTCCGCTGGGGAAGATGCTGCGATTTGCCACGGATGGGATTGTGTCGTTTTCGATTTTGCCGCTGCGGTTGGCAACGTGGACCGGATTTGCGGCGTCGTTTGTGGCGATTCTGGGGATTTTTGTGGTGCTGTTGGAGCACTTGTTTGGAGTGCCCGGGCTGGTCAAAGGCTGGACCAGCGTGGTGGTGATGGTTCTGTTTATTGGCGGCGTGCAGTTGGTGTGCATTGGGATTATCGGCGAGTACGTGGGAAGAATTTACGGTGAGACCAAGCGGCGGCCGCTGTATGTGGTGCGCGAGCGCATGGGGTTGCAGGCGCCGGGACAGACGCAAACTGAGGCTCAGACGCAGACGCAGGCGCAGGCGGAACAAAGTTTGGTGGCGTCGCGGCGGCGAGCCCGCAGAGATTAGTTTCGAACAGTCGAAGAACCATGCGAACAGCGCACATGACGACACAGCCCATTACAACTCAAGCGGAAATGCACCAGCGGGAAGCGGCCTTCCACGATCAGTGGGCGGCGGGGACCCAGCTCAAGGATGTACTGGTACGGGAATGCTTCGAGGCGCCGACGGCGCTGGAGAACAAGTTCATCCTGCGCGAGATGGGCGATTTGCGCGGCAAGAAGGTGCTGGATATTGGCGCCGGATTGGGCGAGTCGTCGGTGTACCTGGCGCTGCAGGGTGCGAAGGTCACTACCACGGATATTTCGCCGCAGATGGTGGAGACGGTGTTGGCGCTGGGCAAGAAGTTCGGTGTGGAGATGGAAGGCATCGTCTCGAGCGGCGAGTCATTGAACGTGCCTAGAGACGCCTTCGATTTCGTGTACGTGGCCAATACCATTCACCACGTCCAGAACCGCCACCAGCTCTTTGGCCAGATGAAGCGGGCGCTGAAACCTGGCGGGAAGTTTTTCTCCATCGATCCGTTGGCTTACAACCCGGCGATTAACGTGTACCGCCGGATGGCTACCGAGGTACGCACGCCGGATGAGGCGCCGTTGACCAGCGCGGACGTGAAGCTGGCGCGGATGTATTTTCCGGACACCCAGCACCGGGAGTTCTGGATCGCGAGCCTGCTGCTTTTTGTGAAGTATTACGCGATGGACCGGCTGCACCCCAACGCGGATCGCTACTGGAAGCGGATCTTTAAAGAGAGCGCCGCAGGGCTGTGGTGGTGGATGCCGTTGCGAGCGTTGGATGCGCTACTGACGCGGCTGCCGGCGGTACGCTGGCTGTCCTGGAATATGGTGATGTGGGGAAGCAAGCCGGAAGCGGTTGATTGCGGGGGTGTTTGCTGCGCGGAGAAGGGCGCAAGAGTCACCAATCCGCATGAGTAAACGAGGCGAGTGTCAACAAACGTTGACGCCAAAATGAAGAACC
The DNA here is from genome assembly GCA_963846145.1 of uncultured Acidobacteriota bacterium. Taxonomy (GTDB): domain Bacteria; phylum Acidobacteriota; class Terriglobia; order Acidiferrales; family UBA7541; genus Acidiferrum. The sequence goes on from CAWJUV010000004.1 coordinate 149,921, forward strand.
GCAAAAGCGAAGAAAAGTGGCTGGCAAGTAGCAGAGACGAAAGACCTTAGAGATGCGGACGAGAGAGGCGAATGGCGGTACAGATGCAAAGTAAGTAGCCAGACAAGTGGCAAAGTTTGGGGCGCCACTGACTAAATCTCTCGAGAGGAAAAAAGAATGAAGAACTTTTTGTTGCGCGTTTGGAAGGAAGAAGAAGGGCAGGACCTGACCGAGTACGCGTTGTTGCTCGTGCTGGTTGCCTTGGCCGCGATCACTGCGATGGGGACCTTGGCGAACGCCATCAAGTCCACGTTCTCGAACGCCGCCACCAACCTCACCTCCGCAGCCACGTAATTCGGCTACGGACACGAGGTGTGCAGTGTACGGACTCGCTGGCTGTTGGAATCGTTCGAACGTTTCAACAGCCGGCAATTTGTTGAAGTTTGGGATGGCCTTCTAAAAATTCTTAAGCGGGGAGAAATTTCATGATGAAGACCTTTCGGAAGCTGTGGCACGAAGATGAAGGGCAGGACCTGACCGAGTACGCGTTGTTGCTCGTTCTAGTCGCCTTGGCCGCCATCACGGCGATGGGCACGTTGGCTAATGCGATCACCAGCACCTTCTCCAACGCGGCCACGAATCTGACCAGCGCCGCAACGTAAGCACTCCAGGACGTTCGAAGGTTGGTTAGTAGCAGTAAACACCCTTACTACGGGTGTGTTCAGACGGGACACGGGACACGAATCGATGACCGCAACGCAAAGCATCTGGGCTTTCACACTGGCGCTGACGACCGCAGCCGGTGGTTGGGATTGGAGCACCCGCAGAATCCCCAATTGGCTCACGGTGCCGGCGTTTTTTACGGGAATCTTCGTCAGCTGGTACATGTTCGGCTGGCGAGGCGCACTTCATTCGCTGGAGGGAGCGGCGGTGGCGCTAGGGCTGTTGCTTCCTCTGGTTTTGATGCGTGGATTGGGAGCTGGGGACTGGAAATTGATGGGCGCGGTTGGGACGTTTCTGGGGCCGGTAATGACGCTGTTTGTGCTGCTGGCGAGCGTGTTGATTTCGGGGCTGATGGCCCTGATTTCCATGATGCAGGCGCACAAGGTGGTTTCGACGTTACGAAATTTGTGGACGCTGTTGCGGGGCTTCATGGTTTTCGGGTTTCGCAAGAATCCGGAAATCTCGTTGGATAACCCGGGATTGTTGAAGCTGCCGTTTGGAGTAGCAGTAGCCATCGGCACGCTCGGCTGCTTCCTCGCCGGACTTTGGCTGAAACCCTAAGGGCTGAAACCGTAAGTAGGGCGAACGGAAGACTGAGGGCAGGTAAAGGAGAACAAGGTTTATGAATCGCAATCGCTTGATGATCGGGTTGGGCACGGCCTTAGTGCTGGCGTTGATTATGGCCAGCTTCGTTTACCAAAAGTTTAAGCAGGCTTCGAATGGCGTACCCACAGTGGTGATGAGCCACATTGTGGTGGCCGCGGAAAATATCCCGCTGGGCACGCGCCTGGACGCTTCGAAATTGCGGACGATTCCCTGGCCGGCGGGCGCTTCAGTGGCGGGAATGTTCACCAACGTGGCGGATGTGTCGCAGCGCGCGGTGATCACCAACGTGGTGGAGAACGAACCGATTTTGGACAAGAAACTGGCTCCGGTTGAGGCGGGCGGCGGAATGCCGGCAACGATTCCGGAAGGCATGCGGGCGGTTTCGGTGGCGGTGAATGAAGTTGTGGGCGTAGCGGGCTTCGTGATTCCGGGAACGATGGTGGACGTGCTGGTCACCGGAGTTCAGACCGGTCCGACGGGCGGCAGCATCACCCGCACGATTCTGGAAGACGTGAAAGTGCTGGCAGCGGGACAGAAGACCGAACAGGACCGCGAAGGCAAGCCGCAAACCGTGCCGGTGATCACCCTGCTGGTGACCCCGGAAAACGCCAACAAATTGATCATGGCCAGCAACGCGGGAAAAATTCAACTGTCGCTGCGCAACACCGTGGACGTGAAACCGGCGAATTCAGCGCCGGCATTGCAAACCACCTTGTTCGCGTTTAACTCGCCGACGGCTCCGGTTGCTCCGGTGCACCACGTGGAAGCGCCGAAGGTCACCCCGCCTCCGCCGTACTCGGTGGAAATCATCACCGGCGGCAAGCGCGAAAGCAAAAATTTTCCAAATCAGTAAGAGCAGTAAGACGAGCGAACACTAGCGAGTCTGCGGGAGAGCAGAATGATAGACAAACACACCAAACTAAAACGCAACTGGTTTCTGGCGCTGGCGCCGTTGGCGGCCCTGCTGTTCGTGGTGCCCGGCAACGCGGCGGCTCAGCAGTCAGCCACAGCGGCGGTTCAATCGCAAGCGGTACCCCAATCGGCGGCGGTTTCGCAAGCTGATCCGGCACCTTCGGCAGAAGGGCCACAGCAGCTACACCTGCTGGTAGGGCGGTCGCTGGTGATCACCTCGCCGACGCGCATCAAGCGTGTGTCTCTCGCGGATCCGGCCATCGCGGAAGCGATCGTGGTGAGCCCGACACAAGTTTTGGTTAATGGCAAGGCCCCAGGCGGCGTTTCGCTGCTGTTGTGGGACGACCAGGACCAGAGCCAGGCCTTCGAAGTTTCCGTGGACATCGATGTACTGAGCCTGACGGAAAAGATTCACCAGGTGTTCCCGTCCGAGCCGGTGCAGGTGGAAACGTCGAAAGACGTAGTGATGCTTTCCGGAAAAATTTCCAGCCAGGCGGTGGCGGACAAGATTCTGGAAGTGGTCAAGAACGCCACTCCGAAAGTCACCAGCCTGATGCAGGTTCCCGCCGCACCGACAGGAGAAATCCTGTTGGAAGTGAAATTCGCTGAAGTGCAGCGCTCAGTGCTGTCGCAATTCGGCGTGAACATCCTGAGCCTGCCAAACGCCAAGAACATCGGCACGCTGAGCACCCAACAGTTTTCGCCTCCGACCCTGGGTCAAGTAGGCGGAGCAGGCGGTGGTTCGTCCTCGAGCTCGACTCCAGGAACGACACAGACAGCGTTCAACGTCAGCAGCTTGTTGAACCTCTTCATCTTCCGCCCGGACATCAACCTGGGCGCGACGATTCAGGATTTGCAGAACAAAAACATTCTGCAGATTTTGGCCGAGCCCAACGTGATGACTGCCTCGGGTAAAGAAGCCAGCTTCCTGGCCGGCGGCGAGTTCCCCTTCCCGGTTATTCAGAGCTCCGGCGGCGGAACGGCTCCGACGGTAACGATTCAGTTCAAAGAATTCGGTGTGCGTTTGAACTTCACTCCGACGATCACCGCGGATGGATTGATTCACTTGAAGGCGCAACCGGAAGTCAGCGCGCTGGATTTTGCCAACGCCCTGACCATTCAAGGGTTCAACATTCCCGCGCTTTCCACTCGCCGCGTGACTTCGGAAATGGATCTGCGCGACGGACAGACCTTTGCGATCGCAGGATTGGTCGACAACCGCGTGACCGAGCTGCTGTCCAAGATGCCGGGCATTGGCGACATCCCCGTGCTGGGAAAACTGTTCCAGAGCAAATCGCTGAACAAGAGCAAAGACGAATTGCTGGTCATCGTGACCCCGCACATCGTGCAGCCGCTTGAAGTGGGTGCACCGCGTCCGGATGTGGCGCCGATCGTGCCATACCTGTCGCCGCTGAAGCCGGCGCCGGGAACGAAATAGTCGCGGAAGCAAGGTAACGCAGGTTGGAAATTAATCCCCTGAAATGGGCGCGGAATAGGGAAGTCAATCTATGTTGACAGCAGGAATCGCCAGCAGCGACTCGATGAGCAGTGGGAGCCTCCTTGCGGTATTGCAGCAGACCGGGCTGATCGGGAACGTCAAGCAGTGGTCCATTCCAGCGGAAAAATTGCCGGATGGCACCGAGTCGATCCCGGACGTGGTACTGCTGGATCTGGGGCGGGACTACGACAACTACTTCACCTTTGGAGCGCACTTGCGGAGGTTGCGGCCGGCGGTGCGACTGATCGCCTGTTCGCAATCGACGCCTCCGAACCATCAATTGTTGTTGGACGCCATGCGCAGCGGGGTGCAGGACTTTCTGTCCAAGCCCGTGAATCCCGATGCGGTGAAGCAGATTCTGATGCGCTTCCACCAGGAAGGCCAAGCGGAAGAGCAGCGGCCGGCCGAGAAGCTGATTGCGGTGATGGGTTCGAAGGGCGGAGTTGGCGCGACGACCGTAGCGGTGAACCTGGGCGTGAATATCGCCACGCTGGCAAAGAAGAAAACAGCGCTGCTGGATTTTTCCGCGCCGCTGGGCAACGCGCATCTCCTGCTGGACCTGCACCCGAAATTTGGAATTCGCGATGCGGTGGACAATCTCAATCGATTGGATACGCACTTCTTCGCGGGTCTGCTGACTCCGCATAAAACCAAGCTGGAAATTCTAGGCGGGGCATTGAACCCCGAAGAATGGCAAGGCATCCCGGTGGCTCCGCTGGAGCGCGTGGTGAACGTGGCGCAGGCGAGCTTTGACGTGGTGCTGGCCGATATGGGCTCACGCTTCTCTTCGGATTTTGCTCCGATGATGCAGAAGGCCCGAATGATCTTGATGGTGGCGGAAGCCAACGTGCCGGCGCTGTGGGCGCTGGAGCGGCGATTGGCAGCCTTGACCTCCTTGGGTGTGGATTCCGAACGTATCCGCGTGATCGTCAACCGCTGGCACAAGGGCGACGAAGAAATCCTGAAGAGCATCGAGAAGAACATCAAGCGGCCGGTCTTCGCGTTTCTGCCGAACGACTACCGCAAAGCCAGTGCGTCGGCCAATCTGGGCGCGCCGCTGCTGGAAAATCACGGCAACGCGCTGGGCACTCGCTACCGCGAGCTGGCCGCGCAAATCACCGGCATGGAAGCCGTGCCCGTGCAGAAAAAAACCGGAATCAGCAACCTGTTTTCATTTTCGACGAAAGGCTAATAACTCATGTCCACGATGCCGCTGCCGCCGAACGGGCGATCTGACTTCGCCACTGTTAAAACGGCGATTCATCGCAAGTTGATTACGAAGATTAATCTGGACCGCTTGACGGACGTGCGCCGCGAAGACGTGCGCCGGGAAGTCTCGCAGATTTTGGAGACGCTGGTCACCGGTGAAATGACGCCGATGAACCTGCAGGAACGCGAGCGGCTATCGGCGGAAATCCTGGACGAAGTGTTTGGGTTGGGGCCGCTGGAGCCGCTGCTGGCGGATCCGACGGTGTCGGATATTTTGGTGAACACCTACAAGCGGGTGTACGTGGAACGGCGCGGTATTTTGGAAGCGACCGGAGTGCAGTTCCGCGATGACGCGCACTTGATGACCATTATCGATCGCATCGTGTCGGCGATCGGTCGGCGCATCGATGAATCTTCGCCGATGGTCGACGCGCGTTTGGAAGATGGTTCGCGTGTTAACGCGATTATTCCTCCGCTGGCCGTGGATGGGCCCAGCTTGTCGATCCGGCGTTTCGGACACGACCGGCTGATGGCTGAAGACCTGGTGCGCAACAACACCATGACCGCCAACATGCTGGATTTGCTGGCCGGCGCGGTGAAAGCGCGCTTGAACATTCTGGTCGCCGGCGGAACCGGCGCCGGTAAGACGACCTTCCTGAACGCGCTGTCTTCGTACATTTCGGATCGCGAGCGCATCGTGACCATCGAAGACGCGGCGGAATTACAGCTGCACCAGGATCACGTGGTGCGCCTGGAAACGCGTCCTCCCAACATTGAAGGCAAGGGCCAGATCGCGCAGCGGCAACTACTCATCAACTGTTTGCGTATGCGTCCTGACCGCATCATCGTCGGTGAGGTCCGCGGCGAAGAAGCGCTGGACATGCTGCAGGCCATGAACACCGGTCACGACGGTTCGCTGACCACCATTCACGCGAACTCGCCACGCGACGCCATCAGCCGTCTCGAAACGATGGTGGCGATGGCCAGCTTGAATATTCCTGACAGCGCGATTCGCCGGCAAATTGCTTCGGCGGTTGACGTGGTGGTGCAGGTCTCGCGCTTGAGTGACGGTACTCGTAAGGTGACCAACGTCGCGGAAATTACCGGCATGGAGGGCGATGTGGTCAGCATGCAGGACATCTTCATCTTCCGGAAGCGTGGGATTAAGGATACCGGCGAAGTGATTGGCGAATTCATGCCTACGGGCATCCGTCCGCGGTTCGCGGAACGCCTGGCGGTGACGGGTATTCAGTTGCCGGCGTCGATGTTCGAACATCCCATTGCGCATCGCTAAAACATTGCTGAGAACCAACGCGAAGTTCCCCGTGCGGGAAAGGAGTGAGAAATGGATTCTGCCCTAATAGTCGCGATCGTGGTGGCACTGATCGTGGTGATTCTGGTGATGGGGGTGTTTTTCTACTTCGGCGCCGACAACAAAGAGAAGGTGATGCGCCAGCGTTTCGAAGCGGTGCGCAAAGCGGAGCGGCGCGGGAATATCTCACTCGACTTGAAATTGATTCGCGACGAAATGTACAGCTCGGTGCCGCTGTTGCACCGCTTGCTGATGCAGGTGTCGTGGTCCAACAAGCTGCAGGATTACATCAATCAGTCCGGCGTGAAAGTGCGGCCTGGGAAACTGGTGTTGATGTCGGCGGTAGCGGCGCTGACCACGCTGGTGATTTTTTCGCAGTGGTATCACATGCCGGCCCTGGCGTTGCTGCTGGGAGTGGTGGCGGGAACTCTGCCGCTGGCGTACGTTTCGTTCATGCGGTCGCGACGGTTGAAAAAGTTTGAAGAAGCGTTTCCGGACACGTTGGATTTGCTGGGCCGCGCAGTGCGCGCGGGCCACGCGTTTACGACCGGCCTGGAAATGGTGGCGAAGGAATCGGCGGAGCCAGTGGCCGGGGAATTCCGCACCACGTTTGAAGAGCAGAACTTTGGTTTGCCTCTGCGCGATGCGCTGACCAACCTGGCGGAGCGGATACCTTCGGTGGACGTGCGGTTCTTCGCGACGGCGCTGCTGGTGCAGAAAGAAACGGGCGGCAACCTGGCGGAAATTCTCGATGAGCTTTCCCGCGTGATTCGTGAGCGCTTCAAGATTTACCGCGAAGTGCGGGTGAAGACGGCGCAGGGACGATTGACCGCGCTGGTGCTGATTTCGCTGCCATTGGGAATGCTGATCCTGCTACGGATCATGAACCCGGCGTACATGAATATTTTGTTCGACGATCCCTTGGGGCCGACGATTTTGACCGTGGCGGCCTGCATGCAGATCGTCGGAGCGTTTATTTTGTGGAAGATTGTGCAGATCGAAGTCTGATAGTCGGAAATTCTGAGGAAAGGAGGCCACTAAATGCTTTGGATAGTCACGACAATGACGTTTTTGATGAGCGCGATCGTGGTGATTTCGGTGGTGTGGGCGTTTAGTCCGAGCGAAACGCAGGTCGCCGGGCGCCTCACGCGGATCATGGATCCGCAGGTGGTAGTGGACGAAGAAAGATTCTCGGATAAACAGAAAGAGCGCGTCGGGAGCATCCTGGCGAACCTGGGCAAGTTGCTGCCGGCTTCTTCCGGCAAGCAGCAGTCGCGTTCGCAGTTGATGTTGATGCGCGCGGGATTCCGCAGCGCCGATTCGATTCAGGTAGTGCGCGGTGTGAAGTTGTTGCTGCCGGTGGTGCTGGTTGCACTGACGCTGATTACCGGGGTTTATAAGTGGAGCCCGTTCATGCTGCTGCTGGCATTGGGGCTGGGCTTTATGCTGCCGGAGTTTTGGATTCAGATGCGCATTCGCGCGCGGCAGCATAAGTTGCGCATTGCGTTGCCGGACGGCCTGGATCTGCTGGTCATTTGCGTGGAAGTAGGACTGGGACTGGATCAAGCGTTGCTGCGCGTGGCACAGGAATTGAAGATCGTACATCCTGAGCTGAGCGAAGAGCTGTCGCTGGTGAACCTGGAGATGCGCGTTGGTAAAACGCGTATTGAAGCGCTGCGCGAACTTGGGCGCCGCACAGGTTTGGACGATTTGAAGACCTTGGTGGCCATGCTGATTCAGACGGAGCGGTTTGGTACCAGCGTGGCGCAGTCGCTGCGTGTGCACTCCGATGAATTGCGTTCGAAGCGCCGGCAGCGTGCGGAAGAGTTGAGCGCCAAGACCACCGTGAAGATGGTGGGTCCGCTGGTGTTCTTCATTTTTCCCGCTTTGCTGGTGGTGATTTTGGGTCCGGCGGCGATTACTTTGATGCGGCAGTTGTTGCCGGCGTTGAAGTAAGAAGCAGTCTAACGAGTTTCACTGCCCGGCTTGCCTGGCGGTGAGTGGTGCGCAGTGAGCAGTGATTACTGAAGTGGTTGGCTATCTTCGGAGTGGAAGTTACTACAAAGGAGAAATGCAATGGACTCAACAATGATTCGGATTATCGCCGGCGTGCTGGCGGTGATCGTTCTCGGCATCATCATTATGCGTCGCCGCGGGAAGACCATCGAGTAGTACGGCGGAGCGGGCGGGGCGAAGTATTACCAGGGGACCACGAGGGTATGCAGAAGAAAAATCCAAAGGGCGCAGTGTACGTGTACAACAAGACCCGCGAGACGTTCGTCGCCACCGATACGGGTGTCGCGGACAACTATGTCCGGCGTCTCGTGGGATTGTTGGGCAAGACCAAGCGCTGGGCCAGCAACGGCTCCGGGCTGTGGATTGTGCCCTGTAAGGGAGTGCATACCATCGGGATGATGTTCCCGATTGACTTGATCTTTCTGGATAAGGATCAGGAAGTAGTGCATCTCGAAGAGCATCTGCGGCCGTTTCGCATTTCAAAAGTGTCGCTGCGCTCGGATAGCGTGTTGGAGCTGCCGGTGCACACCATCTACCGCACCGGCACGCAAATCGGCGACCGCTTAGAAATTTCGCACATACAGAGTAACGGGGATGTAGGCAAGGTCCAGGAGAAGGACTTAGCAGCGACAGCGCCGTGATTGAAGCAGTGCTCCGGCTTTACTGGCAGCATGAGCGGTTCGTTTATTTGCCGTGCGCGTCTTTTTTGTGAGGCCCCAGGACAAATTTTCATTGGCTCGGCTTGCGCGTGGAGTCTTCCGTGGTTCCCGCGATGACTGATTCCATTCCTCCGGTAATCGAAAGAGCGCCTGAACTCCTTCCAGATTCCAAGTCCGTCCGATTCCTGATTAATTTGTTTTTTCTGCTGGGGGTTGGGTTGCTTTGGGCTTCGTCCTGGCTCGGCTGGTGGAATGACTGGCGTTACGCAGCATTTCATTCTGCGGTACCGGTGACCGGGGCGATCTCTTTCCCCGCATTTTTTGTGAAGCATGGCTTGGACGTCGCCAAACTGCTTACTGCGATTGCCGGCGCAGCCGGTTTTTTCTTCTGGCTCTTTCCGCAGAATAATCCTCCCGTCACATGCGGGGCTGGATTTACCTTCCGGCGTCCGTGGGCATTCTGTTTGGCTTCACCGCGATTTTGGTCATGCCGGCAATGGTGCATTCGACGGTCACGCCTTGGGGCGACACTTCGATCTGGACATTTACAGGCATGGCGCGCCTGGTAGCGAACGGCGGAGCGGGACTTCACTTCGGTTTGTCTGGGCTGATGGGCATAGCGCTGGCGGACTGTGTGGCGCGAGCCAAGCGATGTTCGTTGGCGGATCTGCTCGGGCCGGCGTGGTCGCCATCCGTGTACGAAGAGCGGAGTTGGCGACGATTCGTCTGGCTCGCGGTCACCGTGATGTGTTGGGTGAGCGTGTCGCTCGGCTTCGCCCTGCTTCCGCTATTGATTTTTCTGTTGGCAGTTATTCGCGGACTTGTGCTTGCCTTTGGCGTAGCACTGCATTTTCAAATGTCGTCTCCGCTTCTGCTCTTCGCGGTGGCCTTGCTTCTGCTGATGCTGGTAGCGATGGGAAAAGAGTGGCGGCAAACGCTGCGGTCGAGTTTGCGATTGCCTTACCCAGAGTATCCGGTCGTGGCGTTTCTTATGCCGGTGTGTGTCTTCCATCTCGGTGAAATCGCCGCAACGTTCTACTCAGGTAGTGAGCGTGGAACTAATTTCCACATGTGGCAGGTGCCGCTGTCGAACTTAGTTTTTCTGTTGTTGCCTTTGGCGTTGGTCGAAGAAATTGGATGGCGCGGGTACCTGCAGCCCAGGCTGATCGCCAGATTTGGGCCGTTCTGGGGAATCTTTTGTGTCGGTGTGGTCTGGTCCGCGTTTCATTTTTCCGAAGACCTTCATTTGAACCAAACCGATGCGGCGGCGATTCGCTTCTTATTCGGCCGAGTCGTGGGCGGCATTGCGATTGGATTTTTTCTGTCCTGGCTGACCTTGCGGTCGCGCTCGGTTTGGCCGGCGGCCATCGCTCACGCGGCGATTAACGGGCTGAATTTTCGTTTCTACTACACAAGCCTGTGCATCTGGATACTGGTCGACGTAGTTCTGTTCTTTATCTGGCGGCCTTTCCGGCGCAAAGTTAAAGCGATCGCGCAGGGCGGCAGCGAGCGCGAACTCATTGGGGAGAAATTTTCGCCCAGTTAGCCCCGCGGGGTATGCACCTGCCGAACCAGGCGGTCGACGGGGTGAGATTCCGCGCGGTCGCAGTATCTTTCCACGGCCGCGGCGACTCCAAATTCATTCCCTTCTGCAGCCCCGCTTGCAAGAGACCCACTCAACACGCGATACCGGTGTATCCAATGTTTCACGCCAACGTGCCAGTGCCGACACGGATGTGTCAGGGAGTACGCGTAGACAAAAGTCAACCCTACAGATTCGGCAGAACTTATACGCGGAAACATGCGTGCCTCTGAAGAGCGGCTGGAGGTAAAAACTCATGCAACTGACCCGATCACGTACCTTACTTTGGATACTTGCCCTAAGTTTGCCGGCTTCCGTGAAGGCGCAGGCTTCGTCACCTGAATCCGCCCCGGGGATAGTCGAAAAGGATTTGGCATTCCCTTCTCCGGTGCAGTGGGTAAACAACTTCGCGGAGATTTCTCTGCTGCATGTCGCGTGGGGGCCGGCGAATTCCCCGGAAATGTTGTCCAAAGGCCGGCAGAAGGCGGGTCGACAGCCGGCGACCGCCGATCCTCCTTACGCTCCATACGTGCTGGCTTTGGGCTTCCGCGCGAGGTCTAAGGCTCCTGTCCCGATGAGTGCCTACCTGCCGAGCGGCCTGGTGCGCGTCAAGGACACCGACGGGAACACCGAATTGCCGATGGTTCTGGAAGGCTCTTCGCCATTTCAAGGTATGCCCGGCAACGACGTGCACTTCGACCGCAGCACCACTGCGGAATATTGGGATTTGTTTCCTGCCGCGCCCGACCAGAAAGAATTTCTGTTCCAGGTGTCGCTGCGAAATGCTCGCGCGGATAACTCTCGGCTCTTCTTCAAAATCGTTTTGCATGGTAATGACATAACCGTTGTCAACGTCACGCCGCAGCAGAGCGTTTCGTGTACCGGACTCGGCAAAGATTTTGCCGGCACTATCGGCGCGAGCACGGATGTGCAGGTCCACCTAGCCGGCGAAAACGCGACCTTAACGGGAATCGAACAATATCAGCGGGTCGGCGAGAGACTATGGTTGAGGGGCAGCGTCGACAGCCTTGGTAATTTCGTACTGGAAGAGCACTACCCCGAAGATCACGTCACAGGAATTTTCAAAGGAAAGTTCTCCGACGGCTGCCAGGTCATGCAGGGGTATTTCTCAAAACCCGATGGCTCACGCCTTCAGCCTTTCGAACTACATCAAGTGTCCTTTGCCGAAAATCAACGGCAGTCCCCCGGTCGGGACGCACCACGAAATTGAAGGAGTTCAATTGTCAGTCCTGATTTCGTCGAGTTCGGACATGAGGCCGGAAAGTTTGTGAAGCTTCGCCGCGAGCGCTCAAATCCTCTCTCACGGGTTGATTCTTGATTTCAGTGCGGTCATCTCCGCGAATGCCGCAGAGTACACTGTCGTCCAGAAATCTTGGCGATCACGATTCGGGCGGGTCCTCATCGGAAAAGAGCGCTTTCAGGTAGCGCTCCGGAGCGTTCAAGAATCGACTGACGAGTTGGAAAGGCTGGCTATCCCGGTAGCTGATTTCGTGCACCTTTCCATCATCAAACTAAAAAATCTGGGCGCCGGGGTAAGCGTGCAGGACCGGTGAATGAGTGGCGATAATAAATTGAGTCTTGGCAAGCATGCTTCTACACCGACTCGTACAGCAGGGCAAGAAAACCTAATTGCCGCTGCGGAGACAAAGCGGCTTCCGGCTCATCCATCAGGAAGAGGCCCGGTCTCGAGAGGCGACGTTGCAATAACGAAATAAAAGATTCGCCGTGGGACTGTTCGTGAAGACTCTTTTGCCGGTATGGGTAGCCTTTGTCCACCTCGTCAATATAGCTCGCAACGTTGAAGAAGCTTTCCGCGCGCAAGTAAAAGCCCGCGCCTGTTCTGGAAGTGAAGGCCAACTGCAGGGCGTTGATGAGCGGATCGATGGATCGAACCGTAGCGGTTGTTTCGAACCGGAAGTTACGGCTCCCACCCTCTCGCCCAAATCCGTAGTGCGCTGCGATGGCCTCGAGAAGAGTCGACTTTCCAGAGCCGTTATCGCCGACAAAAAAACACACCGGACTATTCATCTGCACGAACTGCAGGGAGGCGATCGCCGGAACGCAGAACGGGTAGTCGTCCCAGCGCTCAACTCGGTGGTGAAGCAGCTTGATGCTTTTGAGCCGGGGCATGTCGAGGAGTTTCGGAGCACCAGTATTGCATCGGGTGCGCTTGAGGAAAGGAAACTACTCTCTGCACCCCGGGGGTTGCCGACAGAAAAGCTACTGCGAGATGACGACGACGGAGGTGGTGGACATGGTGACCAGTGGAGGCGCGGTGGCTTGGTAGGCGGCCCAGAAAGGCAGGCTGAAGCCGAATTTGTATTGGAGTGCGACGGAGACCTGGCAGCCGGGATCCTGCACGGTGGGGGACGTCGCGGTGAGGCAGGTGGTGGTGCCGTCGCCCTGTTTGCCGGACCAACTGGTGGTGACGGAAACGTCGCCCGCGGCAGCCGGCGTGGTGACCACGTTGTTGTAAATGCCCGAGGTGGTGAGCTGGGCGCTGACGAAGCTGCTGATATCGGTAGTGGTCAACGGGCAATTGGCAGTCGGAAAAGTGCGCGGAGTGGTGGTGCAAGAAGCATGTCCGCGGATACTGGCGAAACGGCTGGCTTCGCGGGCGGCATTGGAAATACCGTGATAGGCGTACATGGCGCGCGAAAAATCGATGATGCCCAGCACGAACGCAAACAGGATAAGAAAGACCACCGCGAATTCGACCATGGTCGATCCGCGCATGCCGCGATTCAGTTTGTGATTGCGCTTGCTCATGATCATTGGTCCTAACTCAATTGCTGCAAAAACTCGTTCGCGCCAACGGCCTTAGTTGGAGCCGGTGGGTACCTGCACTTTTCCCTGAATATTCATGGTTGCGGGCAGAGTGGAAAACACACTGTGCGGGTTGAAGAGCGGTGTGTAGTTGTAGCTGGTCGTCACCAAGACAAAATTGACTAGCCGGACCGAACCGGTGCAGGTCGGCGGGCTGCCGGCGCTGCAGGGGGTCTGCGACGAAGTACCGTCGGAGCACATGCAGCCAGTTGCGGCCACGGCGTTCATGCCGGTGAGATCGGGGGCGTCGTTGGTGGCTGCGGTTTGAATATTGGTGACCGACGCGCCAGGAATCGAGAGCGCGTATTCGGCGCCGGCGCGAGCAGCGTCGTTCACTTCAATGCTGATCCAGTAGCCTCGTCCGAAATCTACGGCAAGCAGGAACAACGGAACCAACACAAAGGTGAGCAGGAAAGCGAACTCCACCAAACTGGTGCCGCGCTGGTTTGCTTTGTTAGCTGACTTCATCGTCGAACTCCCGAAAAAACAATGCTTCCAAATTCGTTGCGCAACTAACGGCTACTCGACCAAAACTCCGTAGCCGCCTTTTACCGGCGAGCCATCGGCGAGCGAGGTGTAATCCTTGTTAAAATTCGCGCCCTGAATCTGGCCGCCGCCGAAGGTAAAGATAAAGAAGTTGATGGTCTTACCGATGAGAATGTTGTAGTTCACCGGGCCGCTAAACGCAAAGTTCACTGCGGCGTTGGGGATGTAGTAGGTGCCTTCCAGCGTGGTCAGGAAGGCCGGCGTACCGATAATTTGAGCGGCATTGGTATTCGTCGAGGGCTGGAAGAACAGAATGCCCTCGTACTGTCCGCTGGTTGGCGCGTGGAAATTTACGCCCGTACCGGAGAATGCTCCGGCAAAGGTGAAGTTAAAGCCACCCGCAGGCCCGTAGTTGTAAAACATCACGCCGTCGACGCCACCGAAAGGCGTGGTGTGGGCAGCGGCGGCAAGATCCACAGTGAGACCGTAGGAAGTAATTGTGGCGCCGGCATTGTTAGTGGACTTCAGGATGTACACACCGGAAATGAACGTAACGTTCGCACCGGGAAGAAGACGAATGCCTCCGCAGTAAGTACCAGGTCTCAAGACGACTGCAGTGGGGCCGCTGATGCTCAGGGCCGAGTTGGAGCCTACGTAGGGACTCGTGGTAGTGGTTCCGCAGCTGCCTGGCGGGGTTGAGGGAGCGTTCGCGGCAGCCCAAGCGGCCAAAGGATCGGTTGGACTCGGCAAACGAATGCGCGTCGGTGTGGGGTGAATGGCACACAGGAACGACGTAACGTTGCCGACCACTCCGATAGTGGTGGCGTTGATCGCCGCGCCGAGAGCGCAGGTGATCGCACTACTCGAAGACGAATCCACGACGATGCCGCACGCGGAGTTAATCGCGGCTAAGGCGACCACCGAAAGGCCAGTGCCAGTAGGTGCGAGCGCGAAGATGCAGTTGGTCCCGCCGGGTTCGGCGGCCTCCGCCTTGACGGTCATCGGAATGGAGTTGATGCCGAAAATTTTGGCGAAAAAGGTGGGAGCGTTCTGGGTAATGGTGGCTTGCACAAAGTAGACACTGCCGGCGTGAGGGTCCGGAGCGACTGGTGGGTGGGTAATCGTGACGGTGACGCCGTTGGTGCCATTGGTGAAGTTATTCTTCGTAGCGGCCACTTGGCCCGCGTTGTTCCAGTCGCCGAAGTCGATTTCGCCGGCGGCGGCGATCGCCGCGGCGTCCGCAGCCGATTGCATCTGGCGCTTCATGTAGCGCAGATAGCCCATGTCGATGGCTAAGCCCATTGCGCCGAGAATCACGACCAAGGCCGCGGCAACGAATACCAGGGATTGGCCTTTTTGCGAGTTACGCGTCATTCGAATCTCCAGCCAGCCTCAGAAAGCCGGTTCACTGCCCCACGGGTCCACGCTGGCCGCGAACGTCAAAAATCAGCGACTCGGTAAACCAGCAAGCGTCAACAAAAGGCGACACTTCGCCCCGCACCGACAGGTCAGTTTTACAGGTTCGCTTCGCGGCAAATAGCTGCAGGCTTTGCGTTTTCAACAGTTTACGACGGGGCTAAGGGTTGGCCGTCGCTGCTGCCGAGGCGCTGCGGCTCACAGCTCGATGCCCGGGTAAGTGCAATCGGGGTGCCCATCGACGGGTGGGAGCATCGGCTGGCCGGAAGAGCCTAAATACCATCAGTTGGGCTGTCGAAAACCCGTGGAAAACCCCATTTTCTGTGGGCATTCTGCCGATTCTGACTTCCACTGCACTCTCGCCTGCCTCGATCTGGGGCGAATCCGTCACTATTCGGTGACTCAGGGATCGCCTCAATGTCCACGAAACGGCGCTTTTTTGAGCGGATTTACGCCTGTCGGCTAGGCCTTGAGGTCTCTTCATTACCTCCGTATCACTATGTAAATAAGCGGTTTACTAAATCACTTGGTGGACGCAGTGCCAGCCTAGCCAATCTTGGTGCGGCGATTGCAATCCTTCAGTCCGCTAGTATTGCACCGAACCTCTTGGTGTCGGCCGGAACCTAGCCCCGGCCGACCGCCAAGCGACCCTGGCCCACAAGAAGGATCTCCCGGACCGACGTCGCCGATGAACACCGAAACCACCATCAACCTGAAAGAGCGCATTCTGATTGTCGTGCCAGCGTTTAATGAGGCACGCTCGCTGCCGAAGCTGATTGCCAGCTTGCGGCGGGAATGCCCCGGTTGCGATGTAGTGATTATCGACGACGGCTCCAGCGACGGCACCAGCGCTGTGGCGGGACGCATCGCCCGCGTGGTCACGTTGCCTTGCAACCTGGGAATTGGCGGCGCGGTGCAGACCGGATTGCAGATCGCCTATCTCGAAGACTATGACTTCGCCATGCAAGTGGATGGCGACGGGCAGCATCCCCCGCAGGAAATCAGCAAGCTCATTCAGGCCATCCGCGAATCGACCGCCGATATGGTGGTGGGCACCCGCTTCCTGGGTAAGGACGGATTCAAATCAACTGCAGCGCGACGCGTGGGCATTCGATTTTTCGCGACGCTGCTTTCGATGGTTTGCCGGACGCGCATTACCGATCCGACCTCCGGTTTTCGAATAATGAATCGCCGAGCGATCCGGCTTCTTTCCAAGCGTTACTCCGAAGATTTTCCTGAAGTGGAAGCGCTGGTATTGGCGCACCGCGCGGGACTGCGCATCGCCGAAGTGCCGGTGCAAATGTCCGAACGCACCGCGGGAAGATCCAGCATCGGCATGGTCAAGTCATTTCTCTACATGTTGAAGGTGCCGCTGGCCATCTTCATGAACCTGCTGCGCAAGCCGGAGATGAATTTCTAATTAGTTGCTGTTTTATTTCTCGCGCGATTTTTCAATCGGCGCTTCGAGGGTAATCGGTACATGCCAATAGTGATGAATACAGGCATTCAAGAACATGGGCAGTCGCTGGTTTTCTTGATTACGCTGGCGATTTTCGGCTTGGTGATGGTGCTGGTGCTGAAGCGCAAAATTACCGAGCGCTTCGCGATTTTGTGGATGGGCATTTCGATTTTGCTGCTGTTGGCGTCGTCGATCGGCTATCCGTACATTTTCAAAGTTGCGCAGATTTTTGGGATTCCGTATGCGCCTTCGGCGCTGTTTCTGATTGCGATTTTTGGGTTGACGTTGCTGGTGATCGAGCTGTTTTCGTGGGTCTCCAAGCTCAATGAACGCAGCCGGGTTTTGACCCAGCAACTGGCAATTTTGCGCGATACTCTCGATCGCGAGCTGGCTGGCAAGCACGAAACTGCTGAGCCAACCATCCTCGAACTGTAGAGTCTGCCCTCTACGCTGCTGGGCGCTCGTAGACCAACACTTCAAATAGTTTAAGCGGGATGAAACGCGGCAACAGATTGCGTTTCAACCGGCGATAGCCGCGTTGTTCCAATAGTTTCTCAATGTCAAAAATCGAGCGAACGTGATAATCGCCGCGGAAACCTGCGATCTTTCGGCATAGTTTGTAGAACCCTGTCTCGGTGGGACCCGACACAATGAGTGTGCCGCCCTTCTTGAGTAACGCAGTGAATCTATCCACGACTACGCCGAGATCCGGGACATGCTCCAACACGTCCGCAGCGACGATCTTGGAAATGGATTGAGTGGGAAGCTGCTGGAATTCGTCTAACTCAATAATTTTCGCGTTAGGCGGGTTGGACAACTGAATCATGCGCCGTGCGAGTTCGGTTCGGAGATCCGTGCCTGTGACGTCTTTCACCTTCGCGGCCAGACGAGGTAAGAGCACGCCGCTCCCAGTGCCAAAATCGAGTACTGACTCGTCCTTCGAGAAATCACCGATGCGGAGAATTTCATTTAGTCGCTCGGTGATGATGTAGCGCACAAACGGATTGCGGTGAAAGTAAGAAGGGATCGCCATTTCGGCGACGTCTTCTTTCCGAAATGACTCCGGTAAATTGTCTAAGATTCGAATATCAGGAGTGATTCCCATCGGCGGCCTCGATTCAACGCCGGGGGACCAGCGGCAATGCTGGGCTATGGTACCGCCTTTAACGGTTCTTGATTCGGAGAAGTGACGAGGCGAGGGTAAGATCTACTACCGGTGCTGCAGCTTTTTCTGTGAGAGTGACCAGTTGAGGTTGTTCTTTGCGAGGACAAAGTTTGGATTGATGCGTAGGGCATGCTGGGCCGCGTCGATGGCGTCGTCCCAGCGGGACAGGGATTCGTTGGCGGCGGCGATGTTGTTGTAGGCTTCGGCGTAATCAGGCTTGAGTTTCAGGGCTTTTTTGGCTGCGGCGATGGAATCTTCGTACTTCCCTACCTTGTTGTATTGCAGCGACAAATCGAGATAGTGCTCCGCAGTGGGCTGCACACTGGCCAATTTTTCAGAGGCCTGCAGCGGCGATTGCAACGTGCGGCTGGCGGCTAAATAGCGTTGAGTGGCGGGATCGCCCGGGACGTACTGCAAGGTGTCCTGCGCGAGGGCCTGCAGGGCTGGCGCGTCTCCCTGGTCCTGGTAAGTCTGCATGAGCAAGTAGCGAGGAGCGACCCATGGTGGATTGAGGGCGATGGCGGACTTCAAATTAGTGATCGCTTCAGCGGTGCGGCCTTGCTGCTTCAAGTAGCGACCGTAGAAATGGTAGGTCTGCGCGTCGCGCGGGGCTAGGGCAATGGCCTTGCGGAAGTGCGCTTCGCCGTCCTGCGGACGCTTGAGCGCGTCGAGCGCGATGGCGGTGTTGATTTCCAGTGTGGCGTAGTTGGGCGTGTAGGCCGCGGCCCGGGTGAAGTAATCGAGCGACTCTTGCATTTGCCCTTTGCCCATAAGCGTTAAACCGTAATTCATCAGGCCGCGGCCGTTTTCGGGGCTTTTAATTGTGACGTCATGCCAGAGCGATTCTTCGGAGTGCCATACGATGTTGCGCTGCCAGGTGCCGTAGGCGTAGGCGAGAAGCAAAACGCCGGCAAGCCCTTGGACTGCGAGAACAATATTCTTGCGGCGCTGCGGATTGTTTTCCAGCAGACCGAAGATGAACAAAGCGATGACCCAGGTGACGCTGAGCATCAGACCCACGAACGGAAAAAACATGCGGTGATCGTTTTCGAGCTCGGAGAGTACGAACAGCGAAGTGGGAGCGGATGCGCCGAAGAACCAGAAAATGCCGAAGGCGATGGGGCGATGCTCGCGGCGCTTGATGCACAAGAAGGCCACGGATAGCAACACGAGACAACCGATTAATCCAAGAAGCGCAAGCGGGTCGGAGAGTCCTCTTACGGGTAGGAGGTCAGTGTCGGCGCTGAGCCACAGCGGCAAAAACAGCGAGCGCATATAACGCAGCAACACGTAGGGTTGCGAGAGCCAGTAGAGCGAGCTCGGCATGGTCTGCGCGGAGAAACTCTTGGAGGTGAGCTTGATATTCATCACCGCCAGCGCGATGCACACGACGAATGCAGGAATGCTGCGGACCAGCGCGGACTGGAAACGCTTCCAGTCGCCGTCTTCTTCGAAGAGAAAGACGTAAACGAGCAGAATGCCGCAAAAAACTACCGAAGGCGTTTTGGCGAATGAGCCGATCGCGACGGGCACAAGATATAGGCCGGTGATGCGCAGCTTGGGCGCGCGAATCCACAGCAGCAGACCGGCGACAACGCCCAGGGTGGCGTACAGATCGCCGCGCTGGATGATGTAGTTGACGGTTTCGGCGATGGCCGGATGCAGGGCATACCACGCCACGGTGAAGAGCGCGGCGTAGGGAACGTACGAAATTGCCTTTGCTGGCGCGGCGATTCGCAGGATGCTTTCGTACATCGCGTACATCAGCGCGAGCTGCACCAGGAACCAGAAAAAGGTGGAGATGTGGAACCACAGCGGGTCGTAGCCGTGGGCCAGGTGGTAATCGAGAGCCAGCGACATGGAGACGATGGGGCGCCATGTTTGATTCGACGGCAGCGAGCTGAACGTGGTCGCGTCGGTGAAGAAGCGCGGAATGTTGTGCAGGTCGCGGATGTAGACGTTGTCCTGGATCGTATGAGAGTCGTCGAAGTGGAAGCTGTTGTGGAAGTGGTTGGCGTAAGCGGTGCAGACGGCGATTACGGCGAGCGCGGCGAACAGCCAGAATGTTTTGGTTGGGCGGATTGAGGAGTTGAGCGCGGCAGTATTGCTCGCGGGCGTCTCGTCGGACGCTGAGCCGCGGCGTGGCTTTTTGGATGGGGTGGCGAGATCGGGCATGTTTGCGCGTTCGAATGTAGAGCCTAAGAAATCGTCGCAGATGGACGGGGCCGGCTCAATCGGGGACGGGCGAGCTGTTACCTATCAGCGAATAATGGATAGGCGCGCGGGGATCGCGACTAAACGCATGGCGGTTTAATTTAGCGCTGCGGCAAGAACGCCGCGAGTTTACTTGGTCGGTTCGGGGTTGCGCTCGGAATGGTTGGCGTGTTGAGTAGCGATGGTGTCGTGCACCAGGCTGAGAAAGGTGCTGAGGTTTTCGCCTTTGGAAAAGACGCGGGAGATGCCGGCGTCATAAGCGGCGGCTTCCACTTCGGGCTCGTGGTAGCTGGTAAGCAAAAAGAGTGGCACGTCGGGATCCATGGATTTGAGCAGGCGGGCAGCTTCGAGTCCGTCCATTTCCGGCATGGAAAAATCCAGGATGATGATGTCCGGCTCGCACTCCGCGGCTTTAGCGACGGCGTCAACGCCATTGACCGCTTCGACGCAAGTAGCGCCGCAATTATTTTCGAGCAGCGAACGGAGCGCGCTGCGCACTTCCTGATGATCGTCGGCAATTAAAATAGTTTGCATAGTTTTCCCTGAAACGGCTCGCGGCGCGGAGTCAGCCCGGCGAGCAGCGTCAATCCCCCCGTCTTGCACTAGCACGTGTAAGACCCTCCCGCGCCGCATGAATATGCGTGTTTTCTAAAGCTTGCGGAGGGCCTTCGGTGGCCGATGATTATTTCCGTCAACATTTGGATACACATCACGCCCTCAAATCGGTAGCTGGGCATTCGCATCGGGGGACAGCGCAGTGCGATTGAAGTTGAAAACCAAGTTTACTAAGTGCGGCTGAGGTTTGTATCCGGTTAACACCTTAGATATACGGTCGCGGTCGAATGCCGGATGCGCGATAGAGAGTTCGGTTAACGGTCTTCGACTGATCGCTGGAAAACGACAGATAGAAGACCGCGCGATCCTGCTGGGACTCCAATAAACGAAGTGATCGGAGGAGGATTTCGTCTCAGTTCGAGACGAATTTCGTAGAAAAAGGGGGTTTCGTGACGGCCGAAGTCTGCAATGCATTTCCTTTTGCTGCTGCATTTTGCAGCAGTGTGAGAAACGTAGCACTGGTGCGGCGGGAAGCCGTATTCAAATCGCTTTGCACAGGCGCGCACCTGTCACCGAGCGGAGACATGCGCCGCTGGGCACCCCGCCCGTTTATTGAAAATGCAAGTCTTACGAATGTCTATTTTGGCCTGAGCGTTGCATTAGTTCCTGCTGGTTACAAGTCAGAAGCTCGAGTAGCCCGTAGAGGACTGCATGCGCACATTTGCGATCGGAATTAGTACCGTATTGTGCCTGGCCAGCGGCGTAGTTGCGTCGCGACAAATGGCTCACAAAAAGACGGATGTGAAAACGCCGTCGACCCAGGTTTCTTCACTCACTACACGCCCGAAGACCGAGAAGGGCGCCGCGATCGTCCACCAGTTTGCGAAGACGCCGATGGCCTTCGAAGCCAATCAAGGGCAAGCCAACGCGGACGCGAAATTCCTGGCGCGTGGCGCGGGCTACGAAATTTTTCTGACGCCGCGTGAATCGATGTTCGTGTTGCAGGCCCCGCAAGCGCTGCAGCCCAAGGCCGACAAGCAGCATCCCTTCCCCGTTTCTTCGCGCGCGTCGGTATTGCACATGGAATTGGTCGGCGCGAATTCCGCCACGATGAGCGCCGAAGAGCAGCTGCCGGGCAAGAGCAATTATCTGATCGGCAAAGATTCGAAGAACTGGCACACCGATATTCCGAACTATCGTCGCGTTCGTGAAGAGGCCGCGTACCCCGGAATTGACTTGGTGTACTACGGCACGCAGAAGCAGCTCGAGTACGATTTCGTAGTCGCGCCGAAAACCGACGCGAGCGCGATTCGCTTCGCCATGAAGGGCGCGGAAAAATTGCGCACCGATGCCGCCGGCGATTTGCTCGTGAGCGTGGCCGGTGGCGAACTCAGCTTCCACAAGCCTTTCGCGTATCAGCAGAACGGCGCAGAAAAAGTAGAAGTCGCCGCGAATTACATTCTGGGCGCAGACAACACGGTCTCCTTCCAACTCGGCAACTACGATCACAGCCGCGAATTAGTGATCGACCCGATCTTGTCCTACTCCACTTATCTCGGCGGCAGCAACATCGACACCGCAAATGGCATTGCGCGTGGCCTCTGACGACACCGCATTCATCGCGGGCGGGACATTTTCCACGGACTTCCCGACCGCCGGTGACACATCCGCTGCAACCGAATCACGGCGGCCCGGACGATTTTTCCAAAGACGCTTTCGTTGCGAAGTTGAGCGCCGACGGCACCACCGTGCTATACGCGACGTATCTGGGCGGAGCGGCACAGGACGAAGCCAACGGCATCGCGGTTGACTAACTTCGGCGAAGCTTACGTGACCGGCACGACTGTCTCGATCGACTTTCCCGTAACCTTCGGCTGGCTTCGAATACCCAATTGCGGCGGCGACGGCAAGTGCGGCGCGTCCTTACAATCCGCAGGGCTGGTAGTTTCCAACGGATTTGTCAGCAAGCTAAATACTGCCGGCTCATTGCCATTTATTCCGAATACATCGGTTACTACGAATACGTGACATGTTTAGCCATCGCGGTGGACGCGGACGAAAACGCCTATATCACCGGCAAGTTCCGAGCAAACATCACCCCGACGGTAGCGATCGCGCCGCCGGCCACGCCCCCGCCGCCATTCCCGATCACCGCCAATGCTTCCAGCCCACTACGGCGGTGGTGCCACCGACGCTTTCATCATGAAGATCAGCCCTCGGGATTCGACCGTCGCGTACTCGAGCTACTCGGCGGCAGCGACGAAGATGACGCCTACGGAATCGCCGTCGATGCAGCTCACAACGCCTACATCACCGGCGTCACTTTTTCGACGGATTTCCCTGGTCAACGCGCTTCAGGCGGCCAACGGCGGCAGCAGGCGACGCATTCGTCGCAAAGGTCAATACGGCTCCGAATGCGGGCAGGTGGCTCTGCTTTTCTCCACATATCTGGGCGGCAGCCGGACTCGATCAAGGCAACGGCATCGCGGTGGACGCCAACGACAATGCCTACATCGCAGGCGCCTAACTCTGAATCTCGGGACGGTTGGCGACTTTCACCGAACTGCAAGCACCCTGAACACCTGGGCAGGCGATGCGTTCGTCGCCAAGTTCACCATTCGCCGGCTGGCGCTGCTCTTGGCGTACTTCACCTACTCGGCGGATCCGAAGCCGACACAGGCGCGGCGATCGCCGTGGACCCTGCCGGCAACGCGTACATCGCCGGCTCGACTGTTTCTCCCGACTTCGTCACTATCACCGATGCGTTCCAAGCGAACTACGGCGGTGGCAACGCCGACGCGTTCGTCAGCAAGATCGATCCGACGGGCGCGACTCTGCTGTATTCGAGCTTCCTCGGCGGCACCAACACCGATGTCGCCTATGGTGTGGCGGTCGATAACGCCACGCCTCCGGGAATCTACGTCGCCGGCCAGACTTGCTCGCAGGACTTCCCGCTTTCGAATCCCGCGCAATCAAGCTCGGGCGGCAACTGCGATGCGTTCGTCTCCAAGGTTGGCTTGTTGCAAGGTATCGCGATTGCCCCGACGGGATTGATTTTCGGGCCGCAGACACTGAACACCACTAGCGTGGCACAGACCATTACTGTGACCAGTGGAGTGGCGCAAGTGACCCTTGCCGCTCCGACGATCACTGGCGACTTCGCAATTTCTGCGACGACCTGCGGCGCTTCTCTTTCGGCCAATTCGCAATGCACTGTTTCGGTGGTTTTCACGCCGAGCGATTCCGGATCCCGAACCGGAGTGCTCAGCATCAGCGCTACCGCGCCTGGACAGCGGCCGCAAAACATCGTAGCCAGCTTGTCAGGTACTACCTCCACCACTCCAGACTTTTCCGTGACCAATCCGGGAATAACTTCCGGCACGGTTTCGGCTGGGCAGGCCGCGACATTTGCACTGGAAGTTGCCGGGGTAAATGGTTATTCGCAGCCGGTGGCGTTTGCCTGCAGCGGCTTGCCTTCTGGCGCGACCTGCAGCTTCTCGCCGAATCCGGTTACACCAACCAGCCAGGCGGTTCCGGTAACGCTCACCATCAACACTGCGGTGCGCACCTTGGTGCCGCCGGCTTTCCGCATCAACAACAACCGGCCGCTGAATCCCAAGTATCCGTTGGTGATCGTCACGATGCTGGCGACGCTGCTGCTGATCGCGGTGGCACGCAAGAAGCGGTTCGTGCCGCGTCCGGCGCTGGCGGGCTTTGGCTTGGCGGGCTTGCTACTGCTGATTGCCGCGGGTTGTGGCGGCGGTAACGCCACCAACACTCCGGCGGGCACTCAGGCCGGAACCTATACCGTGACGGTGGTGGCGACCTCCGGGTCGATCACTCACGACACGACGCTGACTTTGACGGTCAAGTAAGCGAAGCCAAAGTCGAACAATTTTATACGGCGGCATTTTCTAGCAGCACATTCATACCGCCGCCACTTTTTTACAGCCGGTCCGTACGACGGTAAGGAGAAACGAAAATGAAGCGCGTTCTATGGATCCTTCCAGTGGTTCTGCTGTTCTGCCTGAGCACCCGGGCGCAAGAGATACCCGCGTGGGACATCGCCGGCGGCTACTCCTACCTGCACGCCAACATGAATAACAACAACTTTACCGGGCCGCAATTCAATTTGAGCGGTGGCCACGTGACCGCCTCGCAGAATCTCAACAACTGGTTCGGCGGGCGCATCGAATTCAACGCCTACAACGGCAGCGTCAGCGGCGTGAACATTTCGGCGCAGACGATTACTTACGGGCCGGTGTTCTCCCTGCATAAGTACGACCGCATCACTCCATTCGCGACCGTGCAATTTGGCGCGGTCCACGGCAGCGAAGGCTACCTGGGAATTTCGCAGAGCGCGTTCAAATTTGCGATGAGCGGTGGCGGCGGCGCGGACATCAATCTGAATCCCCGCTTTGCCGTGCGTGTCCAGGGCGCTTACCTGATGACCCGCTTCCTCGATTTGCGCCAGGACAACATTGCGTTTACCGGCGGGTTGGTGGTGCGGCTCGGCCACGTGCACCCCAGCCGATACTAATTCGCATTTGCTGCTGAGGTTTTGCGGAGTTGGTTCGCAATCGCTTTCGCAGGAGTCCTCGTCATGAAACTGCAAGAATCGATAGTTGCTCCGATTGAAATCACAGTCGAGCCGCTCCCGCAGCCGGCAGATAAAGCGGCTTGGGACGCAGCGCTGGCCAGCGCTCGAGAAGCCGGGTACCGCCAGGGATTTCAGGACGGCTTTCTGAGCGACCTACAAAATGCAGAACAGTCTGAGTCCTGTGGTCGCGAGCCCGGCGGCTGTATCACCTATCGAAAAAGAAGAAGCGGAACTTTCGCCGATGGGCAAAGTGCTGGTTGGCCTGCCCTGCGCCAAGTGCGGACGTTCGTACGCGGCTTCGTTGAAAATTTGCCCGCGCTGTAAGGCTCCCGCGGAAGTTTCCCCCTCTCAGGCGTAATCGCAATCGCGTTTTCTCGCCGGTACTGAACTTCCTTCAGCTTGGTCGGCACCAGCCTGGCAGCTCAACGCATTTATCCAATTTGCCGCGCCCCGTGATAAAATTCAGGTTCAGTGGTGGGCGTAGCTCAGCTGGTAGAGCGTCGGTCTGTGGCACCGAATGTCGCGGGTTCAATCCCCGTCGCCCACCCCAAACTGCAGCGATCGATCACCTTCCAATAATTTCCTGCCCGTCCTTCCCACCAACAGCTACCTAAATCTCTGCCTCGGTCCGCCAAATGCGCGGAGTTCAGCAAATATTTCGGGAGCGACTCGCGCGAATTTCAAGTCATTGAAGGCCGTGAATGAAATTCTTTTAATGTTCGCTACCGAACTTTTGAGTGTGCGGTGGAAATTCTTGTGCAAAAGCCGTCTTTCACCATTGCGTATATTAACTGCTGTGTTATAACACCATTGTTGCAACAAATATTTGTTTATAGTTCTGGCAACAAGCATGAGAACAATCATGACCGGCTCGACGCAAGGGAACGACGGTTGCAAGCATTGGACTGGAGGTTTTCGATGGCACTTCCCGAGCCCGTGAAACTGCGCCAAAGCGTGCGCGACCTGAGAACGCGGATGAAATCACCGATTCGAATCGATGCTGTGGCCTCGAATTACAAGGCGCCGTCGTGCGCCGTGCTGGATCCCCGCCATCCCATCGACTTGGCCGACGTTGATCAGGAGGCCTTTGCCTCCGCGGAAAGAACGCGGTGCGCGCTGCTGGCTCTGTTGGATGATCCTCAAGACCCGTTGGCGATCGAAACGGTGTGGCAGGAAAATGCCGAAGTGATCGAGCGGGAGATGGTGTTTCACGTGGAATCGCCCTCGAATCAAGCCAACATTCGGCGCATTCTGAACTCGGTGGCGGCCCGCAGCAAATATTTTTGCGACGAGTTTGATGATCCCAAAGAGTGGATCGCGCGGTGCGCGAATTTGGAAGCGCGGCGGTTTGCGCTGGAAGCGAAAAATACTCATTAATCGAGCCGACGGAGATTCGGTCTCGCCGCGGCGATTGTAAGCGAATCTCATTTTCCTCATTAATCGCCAGAAATAATCATTCCACTTTTGCCCCGCTGGCGCTTCAAAACTAATTATCATGTTGAGATGGAAATTCGCTGCCGCGCGCTGCTATTTGATATGGACGGAGTTTTGGTGGATTCCACTCCCGCGGTGGCGCGAGTGTGGGCCGCCTGGGGCGGGAAATTTGGATTTGTGGCCGAGGATGTAGTGCGCCGGGCGCACGGCCGTCCCAGCATCACCACAATTCGCGAGTTGCTGCCGGAAGGAGACCACGATGCGGAGAATGCAGAGATTGAACGCATGGAAATTGCCGACATCGCGGACGTGGTGGCTCTCCCCGGCGCTGCGGAACTTCTCGCGGCGCTGCCCATGAAGCGCTACGCGGTGGTGACTTCAGCATCGCACCCTTTGGCGATTGTTCGTATGCGCGCTTCGGGCTTCGCTGTGCCCGAAAACCTGATTACCGCCAGCGACATTCAGCGTGGCAAGCCCGATCCGCAGCCCTATCTCCTCGGTGCCCAAAAGTTAGGCGTACCGCCGGCAGACTGCATCGTGATTGAAGATGCGCCTGCTGGGGTGCAGTCCGGCAAGGCCGCGGGCGCGCGAGTGATTGGTTTGCGCACTACCACGAGCGATGCAACGTTGCGGGCCGCGGGAGCCGATTGGATGATCGATGATTGCAGCGCGATTACACTGCAACCGGTTAGCCGCGATGGCGAATTAGTGCTGCAATTGCGCGTGACTCCCACGCCGGCCGTGGCGCTTTAACATCGAGTTGAGTTTGGTGCCCCCAGCGAGCGGGTCAAACGCGCTTTCATCCGTCGCATACCCTACGGGCTCTACTCAGAAAAAATTGCTGTTTCCGTTTGTCTAGTAATCTTCACGCAATCATTTCCAAAACGGGACCTTCTCGCTCGCAATCGCCAGCTTATTATCAAATTGGCACAGCGCAACTTTGCTGCCCACTTCTAACCCCAGGCCTCCGCTCGACCGGCCGCGTACAAGGTGCTTTCTTAAATGGGAACGACTACCCCAACGATGCCGCACCCGCCCGCTACGGCGTCAACGGATTCTCCGGCGGCGCAAAGCATGCCTCAAGGGCCGCAGCGGTCCATTCATACCCCGCAACTGATCGGCGCGATGGTCAAAGCGCATGACAAAGTCAGCGACCTGATTTTTTCGCCGGGCCGCGCCCCGCAAATCGAAGTAAATGGCGCGCTGGTGGAATTGAAATACAAGGGCCTGGAGATGCTCACCTCCCAGGACACCCTGACGATCGCCCACGACATCATGGGCAAGAACGAAACGCCCCTAAAAAAATTCGAGTTGGAAGGATCGGCCGATCTTTCTTACGGCGTGCCTGGTGTGGCGCGTTTTCGCGTGAATATTTTCCGGCAGCGCGGCAGCTGCGCGATCGTCATGCGCGTAATTCCTGACAGGATTCCAGGCTTCGAGGAACTGCACCTTCCCGAAGCGCTCCGCGAAATCATCAATTTACGCAATGGCATTGTGCTGGTGACCGGGCCGACGGGTTCAGGCAAGTCCTCCACGCTGGCCGCGATTATCGACAAGATGAATGAGGAGAAGGCTTTTCACATCCTCACTATCGAGGACCCCATTGAGTTTTTGCATCGCCACAAGAAATGCACGGTACATCAGCGCGAATTGCACACCGATACGCCCACGTTCTCGCTGGCGTTGCGCGCGGCCTTGCGGCAGGCGCCCAAAGTAATTCTGGTCGGCGAAATGCGCGACCGCGAAACGATTGAAATTGCGATGGAAGCTTCCGAGACGGGCCACTTGGTGATGTCCACGCTGCACACCATCGATGCTTCGAAGACGGTCGAGCGCATCGTTGGCGTGTTTCCGCTGGCCGATCAGCAGGCTATTCGAACGCGGCTGGGCAAGGCGTTTCGCTTCATCGTGTCGCAGCGTTTGCTGCCACGCAAAGACGGCAAAGGTCGCATCGCGGCGATTGAGATTTTGAAGAGCACCATGCGTACCCGCGATTACGTGGAAAAGGGCGAATCCGAGGGCAAGTCGCTGCTGGACGCCATGCGCGACGGCGATACCGAAGGAATGCAGCACTTCGACGGCGAAATTGAAAAGATGATTCGCGAAGAGATGGTGGATTTCGATGCGGCGATGTCCTACGCGACTAACGCCGGCAACTTGCGACTGGAGCTGGCGGATTACCTGGAAAATCCGCGCGGCGGCCGCAGCAAGAAGCAAGAGACCGAGATCGAAATCGAACGCTAAAGGGTTCGTTGAAAGCTGGAATTGCCTCAGGCGCCGCGCGCGTCTGAGGCTTTTTCTTTCCTACAGTTCCGCTTGCTTTTCCTGAGAGCGCCATTATCATGGCGACACCCGCACGGCTCTCGGGATCAGCCGATTGACCACTACACCTGAAACGCCTTCCAACTTTCCCGATTCCACAACTGCGTCTGCATCCGTTGCACCCAAAATGTCTCGGGGAAAATTGCTGCAGGTCCTGGGCATGTGGTTCGGAATCGCTGCGGCAGTTGGGAACACCATTGCCGCCGGCATTGTTCGAACGCCCGGCGATATCGCCAAGCTGCTGCCCAATCCGTGGTTTTTCTTCGGCGTGTGGGTGATCGGCGGACTTTACGCGTTGTTCGGCGCGTCGTCGATGGCCGAACTGGGCGCGGCGATCCCCCGCAGCGGCGGGCAATACAATTTTTCGCATCGGGCCATCGGTGATTACGCCGGATTTATCGTGGGATGGAGCGACTGGTTGTCCAGTTGCGGCACGCTCGCGGCGGTAGCGATTGTCATCGGGGAATATAGCGGGAAGTTATTTGCGGGGCTGGCCGGCGCGGAAAAAACCATCGCGGTGGCGGTGGTTGTGGGCTTTGGGATTTTGCAGTGGCGCGGGGTGCGCTGGGGAAGTCGGACGCAATTGCTGACCTCCGTGTTGAAAACAGCAGCATTCGTGATTTTGGTGGTGGCCTGCTTCGCGCTGGGCGGCAACTCGCATCGCGCTGCGCTGGCCGCCGAAGCAACGAAATTGACGATGCCTTCGGGGTGGACCCTGGCGGTGGCAGTAATGCTCGGGTTGCAGGCCGTTTTCTACACCATCGACGGCTGGGACGGCGTGATTTATTTCGGCGAGGAGGTCCGCAATCCCGGCAAAGATGTGCCGCGGGCTATTTTTGGCAGCGTATTTTCTATCATGGGGATTTACCTGCTCATGAACGCCGCGGTGCTGTACATCCTGCCGATGGATCAAATCGCCGGAAATGATTTTTCGTTAGGGACCGCTGCCGAACACATTTTTGGCCGCTACGGCGACCCGATCATTCGATCGATCATGGTGATTTCGCTGCTTAGCTGCATCAACGCCGTGCAACTTTTCTGCTCGCGCATTTTGTATGCGATGAGCCTGGACGGTTTATTTTTCAGAATTTTCTCGCGGGTGAACAAAGGCGGCACGCCGGAACTGGCGCTGCTGCTCAGCACCGTTGCGGGCGTGATCTTCGTGTTGGGCACATTCGAACGGGTCATCGCGATGTTGTCGTTTTTCTTTGTAGCGAATTACACGCTGACCTACACGTCGCTTTTTGTACTGCGGCGGAAAGAACCAGACATGCCGCGGCCGTATCGCGCGTGGGGCTACCCTTGGACGACTGCCATTGCGCTGCTTGGTTCCGTGGCGTTTTTGGTGGGCTCGATCGTCACCGATCAGAAAAATGCGCCGCTGGCGCTG
Source organism: uncultured Acidobacteriota bacterium (assembly GCA_963846145.1). Lineage (GTDB taxonomy): Bacteria > Acidobacteriota > Terriglobia > Acidiferrales > UBA7541 > Acidiferrum. The sequence goes on from CAWJUV010000004.1 coordinate 180,305, forward strand.
GGCATGCTGGTGCTGAGCTATCCGGTCTATCGAGTTATGAAATGGGCCTCGAACAGGGCCGCGCCTGTGGCGTAGCTGGCGAGTCGAGGGAGAGCAGTACTTTGTCGCGACCCCGCGATTAAGAAACTTTATGTGCGATCGATTTGGCCTGCAAGAAGTGCAGCAAATAATCCTTGCCGCCGGTTTTTGAGTCCGTTCCGGACATATTGAATCCGCCGAAGGGATGTGCGCCGACCATTGCGCCGGTGCATTTGCGATTCAAGTAAAGATTTCCGACGTGAAACGCTTCCTGGGCGCGTTCGATTTTCTCGCGATTCTTTGAATAGACTGCACCCGTTAGGCCGAATTCCGTATCGTTGGCAATTTCCAGCGCCTGATCGAAATCCTTCGCTTTAATCACCGCTAGCACCGGCCCAAAAATCTCTTCCTGCGCGATGCGCGCCTTGGGAGGAACGTCCGTGATGATGGTCGGCTGAACAAAGAAGCCGTCGCCTGGAGCGCGATCGCCACCTAGAACGAGCTTCCCTTCCTTCTTTCCCACATCGATGTAACCGAGGATTCCTTCCATCGCACCGCTGCTCACCACCGGCCCCATATAATTCGCGGAATCTTCCGCCGGGCCAACGGTGATTTTTTTCGCGCGCTCGACCAATTTCTGAACAAACGTGTCGTAGACCTTCTCCGAGACGATGGCTCGTGAACAAGCCGAGCATTTCTGCCCCTGGTACCCGAACGCCGCGAGTGCGACACCTTCCACCGCTGCGTCGAGATCGGCCTCCTCGTCCACGATGGTCGCGTCTTTGCCGCCCATTTCCAGCACGGCCCGCTTGATCCAGAGCTGTCCGGGAACTTTTTTCGCCGCGGCTTCGCTGATCAGCAGGCCCACTTCTTTCGAACCGGTAAAAGCAATGAAGCGCGTCTTGGGATTTTTCACCAACGCATCGCCCACCACTTCGCCCAAGCCGGTCAAGAAATTCAACACTTCCTTGGGAACACCCGCTTCGTACAAAATCTCCACAACTTTGGCCGCAACCGTCGGCGATTCCTCCGACGGCTTCAAAATAATCGTATTCCCGGTAACCAATCCAGCCGCCGTCATTCCTGCTGCGATAGCCGCGGGAAAATTCCATGGTGGAATCACTACCCCGACACCCAGCGGGATGTACACCATGTAATTTTTTTCGCCCTTCATCGGAGTAACTTCGTGCTCTCCGGCGAAGCGCAACATTTCGCGTCCGTAAAATTCGAGGAAGTCGATGGTCTCGGCGGTATCGGCGTCGGCTTCGATCCACGATTTGCCCACTTCCGCAACTATGAGCGCGGAGACTTCAAACTTGCGGCGCCGAAAAATGTCCGCAGCGCGAAAAAGAACCTCAACGCGCTTTTCGGCGGGCACGCGCTTCCAGGATTCGAACGCTTTGGTGGATGCTTCGACAGCTTGCTTCGCGTGGTCGGCCGTAGCGGTTTGAAAAACGCCAATGATCTGCTTGGGATGCGACGGATTGGTCGAAGTCATCTTCGCGGTGGTGATGACCTGCTGCCCACCGATGTACATGGGATATTCGCGGCCAAATTCCGCGGTAACTTTTTTTAGCGCCGCTTCCATCGCCTGTTTGTTCTCCGGTTTGGAAAAGTCGACGAACGGTTCGTTGGTGAACGCAGAGAGACGCGGACTGGTTTCCATAGTGGCCATGCGAGAAATCTCCTGTGAGCTAGAAATTCATTCTACTGCGCGGAGAAAGGGCGCCACAAGCTGCGTCACCGGTCTGGCATGGGGGCCGAGTCATGCGTCGGACATCGAAGCGCCAGGCTTCAGCGCATGTGCGGCCGGTAACGTCCACTTCGTGCGAGTGTACCCCACGCGAAACCCTTGACGCTCGGCGTTGCGCTGCGAACCGCTACCTGGTTCGGTGCACATCATCGCCAGGTCGCATCCAATTTCGCGCGCATACTGAAATCGCGCCTCCAACAAAGCGTTCTGCGCGCCACGCCGGCGGAATGCCGGCACTGTGCTGGCTCCGGCAAAAAGAGCCACTCCGTCACGAATCGATAAGTTTCCGCAAGCGATAGCCTGCCCGTCGAGCTCGGCAACAAACAAGACGTTGCCTTCGGAAGTTGCGCTGAGGCGTGCCATCTCCAGCATGAACTCGGCATACTCGGTGAACTCTGACCAACCTTCCGCGAAAGTGCGCACAAACAGGTCGCGGTCTTCCGCGGTATCGTCTACTTTTCGAACGCGAACGCCATCGGCAGATTCCTTGCGCGGCGCACGATCCGCCAGCGGCACGAACAGCACCGTGCTCATTTCCAACGGCCGGTAGCCGCGCTCGTTGAGCAGTGGAACCAAACCCTTGTCGGCCAACGGGCTTACTTCATGAAAGATCCCCGCACCATGCATTTTGAAGAATTTCTCGATCGCGCTAAGCTCCGCTTCGTTTGGCAACTGAAAAACCCCCAGCCCAAACGTCTGCGTGCACGGTGAGTGCACGCCGTCAAACATGGCATACGCGCCCGCCACCTCTATCCATTCCGCGCCCGACTGCGGATTTAGCCGCGCATGCGCTTCCACAAAGCTGGCATTGCTGAGCGCTTCCGCGCGCTCTAGTCGCCTGGCCAACAGCAGATCGGCATGAATCAAAGTGCTCATCGGAAGGGCGCACGATAACACAAAGAGCTAGGCGGTTAGCGAGAGACCTACGGCCAAGGTTAGCGGCGGAAATAAGATAGCAGCCAGAACACCAGTGACAACCCAACACTCAGAAGCAAGCAAGTGACCACCGGAAAATAAAATGTGGTGTGTTCGCCGCGGTGAACGATATCGCCGGGAAGCCGTCCGAGACGTAGCGGCAAACGCCCGCTGAAATAAAGAAACGCGCCAAGTACAAGGGCGACTCCGCCAAAGATCAGCAGCGCCCGTCCCAGTTCGCGCATCGGATCCATGAATTTTGGATGCGGGTTAGATGAGTTCGTGGCCGGCGAAGAAGTAGCCGATTTCGAACGCCGCGGTCTCCGGAGCGTCCGAGCCGTGGCTGCAGTTGTTGCCGATGCTGGTGCCCAGGTCGTGACGAATGGTGCCAGGCGCGGCTTTCTTCGGATCGGTAGCACCCATGGTGTCGCGCCACTTGGTAATGGCGTTTTCCGCCTCAAGCACCAGCGCGATAATTTTTCCGGAACTCATGAAATCCGTCAGTTCACCGAAAAAAGGCCGCTCTTTGTGCACGGCATAAAATCCGCCGGCCTCATCCTTGGTCAGGCGCATCGTTTTCAATGCGACGATTTTGAATCCGGCTTTCTGAATGCGCGAAAGAATTTCGCCTTGTTGGCCGGCTTGCACCGCGTCGGGCTTGATGATCGCAAATGTACGTTCCTGTGCCACGAAAAGTCCTCCAGACAAACTTTCTTGAAGTGAGTTGCGTTATTTCAAAGCGGCGGCAAGAGTGGAGCCCAGATCCGCCGGCGTTTCCACGCACTTAATCCCCGCCGCGCTCATGGCCGCGTATTTATCTTTTGCGGTGCCCTGTCCGCCGCTGATGATTGCGCCGGCGTGGCCCATGCGGCGGCCCGGAGGCGCGGTCTGCCCGGCGATGAAGCCGACAACCGGCTTTTTGACATTGGTTTTAATGAACGAGGCCGCACGCTCTTCGGCATCCCCGCCAATTTCACCAATCATAATGATGGCGTGAGTGTCGGGATCGTCGTTGAAAAGTTTGATGGCATCAAGAAACGAAGTGCCGATGATCGGATCGCCGCCAATTCCGATACAGGTGGACTGTCCGATGCCGAGGCGCGTCAGTTGATCGACCGCTTCATACGTCAGCGTGCCGGAGCGGCTGACCACCCCGACATTTCCAGTCTTGTGAATGCGCCCGGGCATAATTCCGATTTTGCATTTGCCAGGAGAAATCACCCCGGGACAATTCGGACCAATCAAGCGCGTCTCATTGAAATCCACCACGGCCGCAACGCGAACCATGTCCAGCACCGGAATGCCTTCGGTGATGCAAATCACCAGCGGAATTTCCGCGTCGGCCGCTTCGAGGATGGCGTCCGCGGCATACGGAGGCGGCACAAAAATCACCGAAGCATTTGCGCCGGTTTCTTTGACCGCGTCAAAAACCGTGTTGTACACCGGGCGTTCCAGATGCTTGGAATTGCCTTTACCAGGCGTCACGCCGCCAACCACGTTGGTGCCGTACTCGATCATCTGCTGCGCGTGAAACGTACCTTCGCGCCCGGTAAAGCCCTGCACCAGCAGCCGCGTTTTTTCGTTGACCAGAACGCTCATCGCGCACCCGCCGCCAGCGCCACCACTTTGGTCGCGCCGTCCTTCATGCCGTCGGCAATGGTGAAGTTCAAACCGCTCTCGCGCAGAATTTTCTGGCCCTGCTCCACGTTGGTCCCTTCCATGCGCACCACGACCGGCACTTTCAGTTGCAGATCCTTCGCTGCGGCCACCACTCCTGTGGCCAGCACATCGCAACGCAAGATCCCGCCAAAAATATTGATGAACACCGCTTTCACCGCCGGATCGGCCATCAAAATTCCAAACGCATTCTTCACCTGATCGGCGGAAGCTCCACCGCCGACGTCCAGGAAGTTCGCCGGCGATCCGCCCGCATACTTGATGATGTCCATCGTGGCCATCGCTAAACCGGCGCCATTGACCATGCAGGCCACATCGCCATCCAGCTTGATGTAATTCAAGCCGTACTTCGAAGCTTCCACTTCCAGCGGATCTTCTTCGTCGAGATCGCGCAGCTCGCGCAATTCTTTATGACGGAAGAGCGCGTTGTCATCGATGGTCATTTTGGCGTCGAGGGCGAAGAGTTTGCCGTCGCCGGTAACCACGCAAGGATTGATTTCCAGCATCGATGCGTCGGTGTCGATAAACGCACGGTACAAATTGAGCAAAAATGGAACCGCGTTGTTCACCACGTCCATCGAAAGACCTAATCCGAAGGCGATTTTTCGCGCTTGGTAAGCTTGCAGCCCGACAACCGGCTCGATGAATTCGCGCATGATCGCGTTGGGATTGTCTTTGGCCACTTCTTCAATTTCCACGCCGCCTTCGGTGCTGGCCAGAAACACAACTTTGCCGGTGGCGCGGTCGACCAGCAAGCTGAGATACGTTTCGCGCTTGATGTCCAGGCCTTCTTCGATCAACAAACGTTTCACAATGCGGCCACCGGGCCCGGTTTGCAGGGTGACCAGGTTCATGCCCAGGATTTGGCTGGCGATGTCGGCGGCTTCATCGGCTGAACGAGCTAGCTTCACGCCGCCAGCTTTGCCGCGCCCGCCGGCGTGAATCTGCGCTTTCACCACGACAATGTTAGTCTTCAGGCGCTGCGCCGTTCCGCGCGCTTCTTCTTTGCGATAAGCCACTTCGCCGCGCGGAATCGCCACACCGTATCGCGCGAGAATGGCCTTCGCCTGGTACTCGTGAATCTTCATCGGGCTTCCATCAGTGATAGAATTTTTTTATTCGTTGAGCAGTAAAGTTTAACCGGAAGACTCAGGCGGAGCAAGGACGCCATCGCCGATGCCGCGCGTGGAAGATGGACAGATTTTGACCAGGGCCGAGGCGCAGGCGGTCATGGAAGAAATTTTGTCCGGGCGCATGGAAACTGAGGAAATTGTAGGCTTGCTGCGAGGGATGAACACGCGCGCCATTCAGCCGCAGGAGTTGGCGGGATTTGCAGCGGTGATGCGGCGCCATGCTGCCCCGGTGTTTGCTGCTGACAGCGCGCGGCCGGCGCATCTGATCGACACCTGCGGCACCGGCGGCGATGGCTGCAACACTTTTAATATTTCGACGGCGGCGGCGATTGTTGCGGCCGCGGCCGGCGCGTGCGTGGCCAAGCACGGCAATCGCGCCTCGAGTTCGCGTTGCGGTTCGGCGGATGTGCTGGAAGCATTGGGCGTTCGCGTTGACATTCCGTTGGAGCGCTGCGGCGAGGCGATTCGTGAACTGGGAATTGGATTTTTATTTGCGCAGGCCGCTCACGGTGCGATGCGCCACGCCATGCCGGCGCGAAAACAAATGGGCGGACGCACCGCGTTCAATTTATTGGGCCCTTTGACCAATCCAGCAGGCGCGCATGCGCAGGTGGCAGGCGTCTATTCCGCTGAAGTGGTCGACTTGATGGCGGGGGCGCTCGCGGACTTGGGGGTGCGCCGCGCGTTGGTGGTCCACGGTGCGGACGGCCTGGACGAAATCTCGTTGAGCGGAGAGACCCTGGCGGCGGAAGTGCGCGATGGGCGAGTTCGGCGGTTCACGATCGAACCGCACGATTTTGGAATGAGGCGCTCACCACTGGAGCATCTGCGCGGCGGTTTGGCCGAAGAAAATGCCGCGATGATACGCGCGGTTTTGGAGAATGAGCCCGGACCGCGGCGGGATGTCACGGTGATGAATGCCGCGGCGGCGTTGGTCGTTGCCGGATTGGCGGAGAATTTTTTGGATGGCGCACGGCTGGCGACGGAAGCGATCGCGTCCGGCCGCGCAAAGAAGAAGTTAGCAGCGCTGGTGGAGTTTACGAATTAATTTTTTCGGCGTAATTTTGGCCCCGGGAATCTCTTGAGACAATTAAGCCCTCTTCTTCTGGTCGCTTCTATCCTCACAACTTTCCCCACGCTGGGCTTCGCTCAAGGCCTCACTCCGATTGAAACGCCACGCCCGCTGAAGCCCGAACAAGTCGTGGCGGAAGTTCGCGACTACCGCCTCAATAACGAAGACCGCATCGTTCGGGAACTGGCCGAATTTCTGGCGATTCCCAACGTTGCCAGCGACACCGAGAACATTCAGAGGAATGCTGCGCATCTGCGGGAAATGTTGGAAGCGCGTGGCATCGAAACGCATTTGCTTCCGATTACGGGCCGGGGTCCGGTCGTTTTTGGAAAATTGATCACGCCAAACGCGCGGGACACCGTCATTTTTTATGCGCATTACGACGGGCAGCCCGTCGATCCCGCGGCGTGGACGGATGGCCAGCCGTTCGAACCGGTGTTGCGCAACGCAGCGATTGAAAATGGCGGCCAGCGGATCCCTTTTCCCGCTAACAGCCAGCAGCATCCCGCGGATTACAACGATGAATGGCGGATCTACGCGCGCTCCGCTTCGGATGACAAGTCACCCATCGTCGCGCTGCTTGCGGCGCTGGACGCTTTGCGCGCCAAGAAAATTCCCCTGGGCGTAAATCTCAAACTGATTCTCGAGGGCGAGGAAGAAGCCGGCTCAACGAATCTCGAACGCGTGCTTCTGGCTCATCGTAATTTGTTGGACGCCGATCTGCTGATCACCGGTGACGGGCCGGTGCATCAGAGCGGGCGCCCGCTGATTTTCTTCGGCAATCGCGGAATCGTTGGGCTGCAAATCACCACGTACGGCGCGATTCGGGCGCTGCACAGCGGGCACTACGGAAACTGGGCGCCCAATCCGGATTTTACCCTGGCGCGGTTGCTGACTTCGATGAAGTCCGCGGAAGGCCATGTATTGATCGACGGATTTTATGCAGATATGACGCCGCTTGGTCCGGCGGAAAAAGCCGCGCTCGCAGCCATGCCTGACAATGACGCCGAACTGGCGCGCGATTTGCAGTTCGCCAAGCCGGAAGGAGGCGGCCAACACCTGGTCGAACTGCTGCAGCTCCCTTCCCTAAATATTCGCGGAATGCGCAGCGCCTACGTCGGCGAACAATCGCAAAATGTGGTGCCCGAGAAAGCCACTGCGGCGCTGGACATTCGTTTGGTGAAAGGCGAGGACCCGGAAAAGAAGTTCGAACAAGTGGTCGAGCACATTCGCAAGCAGGGTTTTTTTGTGACCGCCAATGAGCCCACCAAAGAAGAGCGACTGGCCCATCCGCTCATCGCGCGGGTCACCAAAGATCCTTCCAACTATCCCGCTTCGCGCACTTCGATGGAGCTGCCGGTTTCGCAGGCGCTGATCAAAGTGGCGCAAGCAGCGAGCCATAACAATTGTGTGGTCGCGCCCGGCCTCGGCGGCAGCGTACCCATGTACATTTTCGAGAACTTGAAGCTGCCATGGATTGGCGTGCCCATCGTGAACTACGACAATCACCAGCATTCGTCCGACGAAAATTTGCGGCTGGGAAATTTGTGGAGCGGGATTGAAATGTACGGGGCGATTTTGGCGGATTTGGACTGGTGAGAGCGACTTCTCTCGCTTACATCGATAGAAAATTCTGCAACAGCTGTTTGCCGGATTCGGTGAGCACCGACTCCGGATGAAATTGCACACCTTCGATTTTGTAGCGCTTGTGGCGCAATCCCATAATCACGCCATCGTCGGTCTCCGCCGTGATGGTTAATTCGCGGGGAAGAGTTTTTCGTTCGACAATCAGCGAGTGGTAACGCGTAGCGGTGAATGGATCATCTAGTTTCTGAAAGACACCCTTACCATCGTGATGGATTTGGCTGGTCTTACCGTGGAACAGCGCCGGAGCACGCTTGATCACCCCGCCGAACGCCGCACCGATGGCTTGATGGCCCAGGCACACCCCCAAAATCGGAAATTTACCGGCGAGTTGCTCGATCAATTCCACGGAGATGCCCGCTTCGCGCGGAGTGCACGGCCCCGGAGAAATCACGATGCGATCCGGCTTGTGTCGAGCGATTTGTTCCACGCTGATTTTGTCGTTGCGGTGCACTTCCACGTTGCAGCCCAGTTCACCCAGATACTGCGCCAGGTTGTAGGTAAAAGAATCGTAGTTGTCGAGCAACAACACCGAAGGTCCGCTGGACGCAGCTTTTCTTCCGACCGCTGCAGCCGGCTTCGGGGCAAGCACGTGCGCGACTTTGGTTCGCTTGGGCGGTTTTTTGTTGCTCGTCATTTCCGGTGTGCCGCTTCCAGCGCGGCGATCAACGCGCGCGACTTATTCAAAGTCTCCTGATACTCGCCCTGCGGCGTGGAATCGGCTACTAATCCGCCACCGGCCTGCACATGCGCCACTCCATTTTTGATGACCATGGTGCGCAATGCGATGCACGAATCCAGGTTACCTGCGAAATCCAGATAGAGCACCCCGCCAGAGTAAATTCCCCGGCGCGTGCGTTCCAACTCTTCGATAATTTCCATCGCACGCACTTTCGGTGCGCCCGAAACTGTCCCTGCCGGGAAGCAGGCCTTCAAGGCATCAAAACAATCCACATCTTCGCGCAAGCGCCCACGCAGAGTCGAAACCAGATGCATCACGTGAGAAAAACGCTCCACGGTCATCAGTTTTTCAACTTTTACGCTGCCGTATTCGCAGACGCGCCCCAAATCGTTGCGACCCAAGTCCACCAACATGACGTGCTCGGCCCGTTCCTTTTCGCTGGCCAGCATTTCTTTTTCGTTGCGCTGATCTTCGGCTTCGTCTTTGCCGCGCGGCAGCGTGCCGGCGATGGGCCGGTAAAAGACATCGCGACCCTGCACCTTCACCAACATCTCGGGAGAGCTGCCCACTACATGCACATCATTCATGTGCAGATAAAAAAGATATGGAGAGGGATTCAGCGCGCGCAGCTCGCGATAAATTTCGAACGGCTCGGCCTGTACCTTCGCGGAAAATCGCTGGCTGATCACTACCTGAAAAATATCGCCGGCGCGAATGTAGCTCTTCGCTTTGCGCACCGCGGCCAAATACTCGGCCTTGCGAAAATTTGAACTGACCTTCAGCGGGCGAGATTTTTTCTTACTGGATTTGCGCGGAAGCTCGGCAGCGGCCGGCTCCTGCAGTAGTGCCCGGGTGCGCTTGATTTCTCGCACCGCCGCGTTGTACTTGGCGCGCAGCGATCCCGGCCCCTCGGTAAACACGTTGCGCACCACCCACAAACGGTGCTGCACGTGATCGAAAGCCAGAATGCCGTGATAAAACATCAACACCGCGTCGTACAACCCGATGTCATCGTGCAGTCTGGCCGGCAAATGTTCGATCAGCCGCACCATGTCATAGCTGAAGTAGCCAATCGCGCCGGCCACCAGCGGCGGCAACCCCGGCAAACGCACCGGACGGAACTTCTCCATGCGCTGGCGTAGAAACTCAATCGGATCGCGCTCTTCCCAAATCAGGCGGTCGCGGCTTTCCAGCACACAAGCGCCATTGGCGTAGCGAAAAATTTCTTCCGGGTGCGCGCCGGCGAAGGTATAGCGCGCAATTTTCTCGCCGCCTTCCACGCTTTCCAGCAAAAACGAGTAGCGCGCGCCTTGCGCGATCCGCAGGTACGCGCTGACAGGCGTCAACAAGTCCGCGGAAAAAACGTCATACACCGGAACAAGGTTGCCCTGTTTGGCTAGCCGTTCGAATTCCTTGAAGTCCGGTTGAATCATCGACGTGCACGCCGCTGACTGGCGGAACCGTTTTGCGAATCGGCCCGCAGCAAGTTTAGAACAGCGTGGCGCATGGCTTTCTCCGGCGCGCGCTTGCCGGTCCACAATTCCCACTGGGCAATTCCCTGCGGCACAAACATCTCCACGCCCGGCACCGTCACCAGCCCTTTTTGCGCCGCGATTTTCAGCAACTGCGTGCGTATCGGTCTGCTAATCAGGTCCATGACCACGCGACAGTTTAACTCGCGCGCCGAAAGCGGCGAAATTTTGGTATCTGGCGGCATGCCCACCGGAGTGGCGTTGATGATCGCATCGAACCGCTCACTGCGCAGCGCCCGCTGCGGCACAAATTCGCCCGCAACCAGCGCAGCCATCTCTTTTCCCGCAGCTTCTCGCCGCGCGCACACCGCCACATTCGCACCGGCTCGATCCAAGGCAAAAACCGCCGCGCGAGCCGCACCGCCGGCGCCATAAACCAGCACGCGACTCCCGCGCAGCCGCATTTTCTTCTCCAACGCACGCAGCACGCCAAGATAATCGGTATTGCTCCCCGCCAGCGAACCGTCTGCGCGCACCACCACGGTGTTCACCGCGCCGATCTCCGCCGCCAACGGATCGCACTCTTTCAAATATTTCAGAATGGCTTGCTTGTGCGGGTGCGTAATGCTGAAGCCCTGAATTCCCAGCGGCTCAATCGCCGCGATAAAGTCGGCCACATCCTGCACCAGAATCGGCAAATACACCGCATCAATCCCCCGCGCGATAAATCCGGTGTTGTGCAAGACTGGCGACAGCGAACGCCGCACCGGATCGCCAATCACGCCATAAATGCGCGTTCTGGAAGTCAGCTTGTGGGCCCGGTACATCTCCATCAATTCGGTGAGCGAAATCTGCCCGGGCGCCGTAGCAGCTCCTACCGGTGCATACGCCAGCGCGCTGCCTTCGCGCAACGCCAACACCCGCGCAGGCAATCCCAACTCGCCCATCGGCACCGCAACAAAATCTTTTGCAGAGCGAGCCAACATCAAAAGCCGCACACTGTCCTGAATTGTCCGCGCGTTAGCCGCAACTTTTATTGCATCCGCGCCGTGAAGGTCCGCCACGTCAGCATTCGAAAGCAGCGGTGTCTTCTGAAAGTCGTGTACCGACAGCAAAACTCGCCCACCAGGTATCGCGCCGCCTAAATTTTCTCCGGGCAGCTCCCGCAAAGTTTCCACTTCCACATCGCACCAAGCGCATCCAGCCGCAGCAGCCTCCCGCAACCAACCAAGCTGCGCCTCGACCGATCCGCGAAATTTCCCGCCACCCGCGACCCGCCGACAGGTCGCCATCAAAACGCGCCCACCAAGCCGCTGCCGCTTCACCCACGCCAACAACTTCCGCCGCTCCCCGTCACTCCTCAGCCAATCCAGCCGCAGTTCAACAGTCGGCGTAGAACGCCAAGCCGTCCGAACCTGCCGCGCTATTTCGGCAGCCGTCTCCGCAGCCACCACCGCGCAGACCCGCCCCTTGCCCTTGCCAAACGCCCCCATAGCCGCGTTTCACCCGCTCCAGGCCATTGAAAATAAGGCCCCTAGTATGCCGTATCAAACTTGTAAAGCAACCTCGCGCCTATCGTTGACGCGTACCCCTAGTACTGTTACTTTCGCAGGAGAAAAGCGACTTACAGCCGGTCGTTGCCTAGCCGCGGCCACCGGGCCTGCTCGAACTCGAAGGAGTATCGCAATGCGCGCTACGTTAGCTGCAATGACATTCCTGGCATTTTGCGGCGCAACAGTTTGCTCCGCACAACAAGTGGTCACCACCTCCGGCTCGGCCACCAACTCGCCGGACTACTCGGCCATCAACTGCTCCGGCTTCGTCAGCGACAAGCTCTCCGACGAAATTCGCGTGGTCTCTGGCGAACAGTCCGACCCCAAAATCACTTTCAGCCATGGCGACTTCGTGTACATCAACCGCGGCCGCGATAAAGGCGTGCAGGTTGGCGATCGCTTCTCGGTCTACCGCCCCGACAAAGATCCGATGGATGTGCCCTGGTTCAAGTGGCAGCACAAGCTAATCCGCGCGATGGGCGATATGTACCTGGACGCCGGGCAGATTCGCGTCGTCAGCGTGCAACCCAATACCGCCACGGCCGAGGTCGGTTATTCCTGCGGCTGGCTACAGCGTGGAGACATTGTAAGGCCCTTCGTGGAACGCCCCTCGCCGCCCTTCAAGGGCGCGGAGGCCTTCGATCATTTCGCTCCGCCCAGCGGCAAGCGCGTCGCCATGGTCGTGGCCGGCTCCGACTACAGCCAGATGATGGGCAAGAACAGCACGATTTACGTGAACCTGGGCAGCAATCAAAGCGTGCGCATTGGCGATTATTTCCGTGTCTTCCGCTACCAAGGCGCCAAGGGTACCGCTCCGCAGACCCGCGATTATCAGGACCGGATGTACGGATTTGATGCTTCTACCTCCGACCCCTTGTCGCTCAAAACCTACTTTGGCATTGGCACTCGCCAACCGAAATACACCTGGAAAGATCTGCCGCGTGAAATCGTCGGCGAAGGCGTCGTGATCAACGAGGGCCCCAATGGTTCGACGGTGCTGGTTACGTACAGCACGCTGGAGATTTATGCCGGCGACTACGTCGAGTTGGAATAGTCACTAAAACAATCGATTTTCAGCCGCCCGCTGCGAAAATTCGCAGCGGGTTTTGTTTTTTTAGGGAAGTCTTCTCGCTTGAAAGAACCCTTGTTACTGGCTAGGCCCCGATCGTAACGCGCGCGTGTGCTCCGCAAACACATCACATGTAAATCCCAGGATAGTGGTCCCCGGCAGACGCCACGCGTCCCGTGACAAGTGTGCTTTTTTGCACGTCTCCGCCAAGAACTCCTCTCTCGACAAGCCATGCTCGACCGCTACCTGCGGCAGCAGCAAGCCACGATGCCCGGCATCGACAACCATCAAACCGTGCTTGCCGATTTCGATATTCTCGGGGCGGATCGGAACCAACGGCGACAGCACCGAGACTTCGACTTCCAGCCCGCTCAATTCCTCTGGCTGCATCTGCGGAAACCGCGGATCCTGTAGCGCTGCGCTCGCTCCGCAGCGCACGATGGCATCGCCCAACGGTTCGGTCGCTTCGGTCGTTCCGATACACCCGTGCAAATTCCCGTTCACGTGAATGGTGACGAACACCCCACGCTTGTCGCCGAAAATTCCTTCGTGCGGTATCGAGTCGAGGAGTTTGTGGTGGGCGACCGCTTCGACGATCGCGTTGCGCGCCAACTGCAGGAGTTGCTGGCGCTCGGACTCAGAGAGGGATGGCATCCTGAGACTTCTTGGCCGCTTCCATCATGCTCAAGCGGCGGCGTTGCTTGATACGGTCATCGACATGGCCCCAGAAGCGCAGAAAATATTGCGCTGCCGAAGCAAGCGCGCTGGCCACCACCAGCCACAGCAGCAATTGCGCGAGCATCTTCAGCGCCGGGTAGCGATTGCCGGCGATCACTACCGCAACCGCGCAAACCTGCAACACCATTTTCGTCTTGCCCAGCACCGACGCTTCAATCGTAAAACCTTCCGCCTGCGCAATGTTCCGCAGACCGAGGACGGTAAATTCGCGGCCGATGATGATCACCACCATCCAGGCCGCCACCAATTGCATATCCACCAGGGAAATAAACGCCGCGGAAATCAGCAGCTTATCGGCAATAGGATCGAGCAAAATTCCCAGCGTGGTCACCTGCAGCCGTCGGCGCGCCAGGTAACCGTCCGCCCAGTCGGTGGCGGCCGCCATAAACAAAATCAGCACACCCCAGAATTCAAAATGTGTCGGGAAGCCCAGCAGTTCGACGTTAGGGCTGCGAGTTAACAGCACCACGATCAGCAGCGGCACGAAGAAGATCCGCAGCAACGTCAATGAGTTGGGAAGATTCATACGTGCAGACGACGCCGCAGGGCGAGGGACCGCAGCTCCGGTTACCGCGAGTTCACTATATTCTCGCAATGCCGAAGCGTCAACGGGCGAGCGTTGGCGACTTAGGTACCCTGCGCTGAATCGTTTACGGGTAGACGGAGTGTAAGGAGCCCGAACCTGCGTAGGGGTACGGTGGCGTCAAATCTGTGCAAATGTTCGAGTTACGGGTAGAGATGCGAGGAAATGCGCCAATTTGGGCCAACCCTCTCACGGTACATATAATTCATTTATTTTGTTTTATATACGAGGAGCGATGAACTGGACTGCTTGCAAAGCCAAGCATAACTGTAAAACGCGACTGAGGATCGGCTTGGAATTTCCCACAAAGTTTTCCACAAGGCGGAAGCGTCGATTTTCGAGCCAGATCGGGAGGCCTGGGTGTAGGTGGCTCAAGCCAAAGCAAGTTGCAGGGGCTGTTTACCGCCAGGTTACCTCAGCCCCCAAGTAAATTTCGATTCTAGTCCAAGCGACTAAGCCCGCACGGCACTCGGGCCGCGCAACAGCCGCACCGGCAGCGTAAAGATCGCCGTCAGCAGCGCGAACACGCCCGTCAGCGTGATACCGATCAGCCGAAACGGAAGCGAGATCAGCCAAACGAATGGATACGCGATCAGCGCCAGAATCGCCAGCGGCCAGCACAAGATAAACAGAATGCACCACAGAAGAAATGCAGCCATGTTCGCCTCCTTTATATATTACGTCAGCGCGAGCGTGGAAGTTCCGTCGACCACAAACTCCTGCAAGTGCAACCTCCGGCCGATGGAGGCCGGCACTTCCGCGTCCAGCAGCATAGCTTCATCTTCGACGTTCGAACGCAGCACCCGGCCCAGCGCATGAATCAACGCCAGGGTGCGCCCTTCGCTCATGGGGATTCGCAACGACATCGAAACCAGTGGATCCACCGGCAGCGCCGCGTCAATCCGCCGCAACAATTCGTCGAGTCCTTGGCCGCTTAAACCCGAAACCAGTACGGGGCCGTCGTCCTTATGCGCGCCCGCGGCGCCATTTTGTGCCAGCGCCGCGTAACTTTCTTGCGAGAGTTTATCCACTTTGTTGAGCACGCGCAGCATCGGGCGATTGGCAACGCCCAGCTCTTCCAAAATTTTGCTCACTTCGTCGTCCAGCTCGTTGTGGTGCGGATCGGAAATATCGCTGACGTGCAAAATCAGCGCGGCTTCCTGTACTTCTTCCAATGTGGCGCGGAACGCCGCCAGGAGTCCCTTGGGCAAATCGCGGATAAATCCCACCGTGTCGGAAATCAGCACGCGGCGATTGGACGGCAGCCGCACCGCGCGAATCGTGGGATCCAGCGTGGCGAACATGCGCGAGGAAACCAGCACGCTGGCGCGGCTCAGCGCATTGAACAGCGTGGACTTGCCGGCATTGGTGTAACCCACCAGCGCCACCGTTCCCAGCGGCACGGCGTTGCGCGCTTCACGCCGCAGCGCGCGCTGCTTCCGCAAATTTTCAATGCCGGCTTGAATTTTGCTGACCCGGTCACGGATGCGCCGCCGGTCGGTTTCCAACTTTTTTTCGCCAGGGCCGCGAACGCCGATGCGCCCTGCTCCGCCACCCGCGCCTCCAGATCCTCCGCCGCCGCTTTTGCCGCCCAAGCGGGACATGGAGCTGCCTTTGCCGGTTAGTCGCGGCAACATGTAATTGAGTTGCGCCAGTTCGACCTGCAATTGGCCTTCGCGGCTGCGCGCGTGTTTCGCGAAAATATCGAGAATCAGTTGGGTGCGATCGATCACCCGGCGCTCGGTGGCTTCTTCGATGTTGCGTTGCTGCACGGGGCTGAGATTGCTGTCGAAAATAATCAGCGGCGCATCATGCGCGGTGGCCTCGGCGCGAATCTCATCGAGCTTTCCGCGGCCCACCAGCGTGGCGGCATCGGCGGTGTCGCGAACTTGAAAAACAGTTCCGGCGACTTCCGCGCCCGCGCTGCGGGCCAACTCCACTAGCTCTACAAGCGAGGCGCGGCCTTGCTCACCCGCGGGCATGCCAGGGAATCGCGGCGCACGTTTCCATCCCACGCCCACCAGCAGCGCGCGTTCTGCATTCGAAACATTATGTTGCGGAGTTTTCGACAAAAATCAAACCTGCAATCATTCAGCGAGAATTTGCGGCGGGAACTTTAGCATCAGGCCGATTATACGCTTCTGATTTTTCAGGCGCGATAGGCCCGCGGGCGAATCAGCTGTTAGTGGTCGCAAGCTGTTCAGCCAACCATGAGCGCGCCTGTTGCTGAACGGTGGGCTCATCGCCGGCCCCGTTAAACCAGCGAATTTGCGGGTCCTTGCGAAACCAGGTCAACTGACGCTTGGCGTAGTGGCGCGTAGCGATTTGAATCGCTTCCCGCGCGTCTTCGAGTTTCATTTTCTGGCGGACGACAGCCAGAACTTCGCGATAACCAATGAACTCAAAACATTTAGCGCCATCGGACAGCCCGGCAGCGAGTAGCTCCTGCACTTCCGCAATCCAACCCCCACGCAACATTTGTTCCGTGCGCGTTGCAATGCGTTGATACAGCACGTCGCGCGGAGGCATCAATCCAATCTTGATCGCGCGCCAACCTTCCAATGGCTTGCGTCCATCGCGGTGCACTTCGGAAATGGGCCGCCGCGTAAGAACACAAACTTCAATCGCGCGAATCAGTTTTTGCTCATCGGTGGGCGCGATTTTTGACGCAGCCTCGGGATCCATCCTCCGCAACACCCCATGCAAATGCCCCGCACCCTTGGCGCTCGCACTTTTTCGTAGACGTTCTCTAACTTCTTCCGAACGCAGCGGCAAATCCGCCAGACCTTCCAGCAACGCCCGCAAGTACAATCCCGTTCCCACCGTGAGAATGGGCAACTTCTCTCTCGCCCGCAAATCCGCAAGCCTCGCGATCGCCAAATCGCGATAGCCGCCTGCAGTAGTCACTTCGGAGGGATCGAGCACATCGATCAAATGATGCGCAACGCCGCGCTTTTCTTCTTCCGACGGCTTGGCCGTTCCGATACTCACGCCGCGATACAGTTGCGTCGAATCGCAAACGACAATCTCCGCGCCAAATTCACGCGCCAACTCCACCGACAAGGCAGATTTGCCCGAGGCAGTCGGCCCAACCACCACCACCAACGGCAAAATCGCCGACTCGCTTGGACTCATGGAAAAAGAATGTGACGCGCGCGGAACATCAACACCAGCAGAACTACCCCCGCCAGAATCAAACTACCGAGCACTTGCTGACGCAGCGGTTTCACCGAGTTCACTTTATTGATACGCCGCTTCGAGAGGCAAATTGTAGAGAAAATAAAAACGCAGCTCAATGTATGGGCCACTGAACGCCGGCGGCAAGGGCTCAAACGGATTCGACGAACGAATCGCCGACACCGCCGCGCGATCCAGCGGCTCCTTGCCCGAGCCGATCAATCGCGACGGTTCGCCAGTCGGCACCGATCCATCGCGCATAATTCGAAATTGCAACGCCACCCGGCCCTGATCGCCGAGTTGCGCCGACTCCGGCATCACCGCATACCAGTTGCGCCGCACGCTGGCCACCACGCGCTTCATGTAGTCGCTGAAATCGACGCCTTCTGTCGGCGTCAAAATCTGATAGCCGTTGCCGTACGAACCCGCGCCTTGCCCCGGTCCTCCGCCACCGCCCGGCGAAGGAGCCTGCTTGGGCATCGGGCCAATCACACCGCCGGAGCGTCCGCCGCCGGCACCGTTTTGCGCCGCGTCGCGCAAAGAATCCTGAATCGACTTGTGCGCCGATTCCACCGGCAATTGCAAATCGTGGCGCGGCTGCGGCGTATCGGGAGTCTCGAGGCGCAAGCCCGGCTTAGGCGTGTCCGATTTCGGCGCAGGTGAACTCGGTTGCGGCGTGGGCGGCGTAGCTTGCGGCTGCGGCACCGGCGCGCTCGGCAACTCCTTCGGTTTTTCCGGGGCAGGGGTGGGCGCCGGAGTCGGCTGCGGAGTCGGCGCCACGCGACGCAACACCCGCGGATCGACGCGCACCGCTGGCGGACGCTGCACCGGCCGCGGATTCGGCGTGGAATTTTCAAACGCGCCCGGCGGCAACAACAGCGTGAGCTGCTTGCGCGCAATGTCCGTTTCTTCAGCAGTAGGGCCGCGTTTCGGAAACAAGCGCGCCTGCAGCAAAATCGCCGCGATCAGCAACACGTGCAGCACCACCGAAGAAACCCGCGTGATCAAATCCGCGCGCGCTTTTTCCGGCGAAGGCGGCGAAGCAATCAAACGCACTTCGCCAGTCATGAAAATATCGGGATCGACTAGATCGGTATCGACCAAAGGCAGCGGAGCGGAAGTTTCCGGCGGCGCGGAATTCTGCGGCACCGCGATGCGCTGATCCAACTCGTTAATCTGCAGCGGCAGTGAACTATCTTCCACCACGCTGTAGGCTTGTTGCGAAACATCGCGCGGCACCACCACTCGCGCGGCGATGGCTTCCAGCGGCAAATTCGTGGGAATTTCCGAGCGCCCGTTGAGCGTAACGATCGGCAGCATCGCCGGCACCAGCGTGCGATCGTCCATCGTGGTGGGACGGCGCCGCGTGCTGGCCGCCAATTCAGCGGTCGCCGGCAATTGCGCGTCAGGCGGGACAAGAGTGCGTGCGATGGGCATTAGCTGGGTTTGCTGCCTGCGTGTGTAGCCAATTGGACGCGCTCGGCGTGCTCATGGATGCTTGCCATTACCCGCGTGGCCAGTTCTAAAGCGGCGCGCCCCGCGGCACCATTTACGCGCGGTTCGCGCCGAGAAATCACCGCATCCACAAATGCGCTCAACTCCGCCTGCAATGGTTCCGTCGCCGGAGCGGGCAACTTCTCAAATCCAAATTCCGGCTGCGGCCCCGGCTTTTTCACGCCCACGCGCAACGCATCGCGCCGCGCATAATCGAGCGAAATATATTCGTGATGCTGAAAGAAACGCATCTTTCGAACGCGCTCGGTGGAGACGCGGCTGGCCGTCACGTTGGCCACCGCGCCGCCGGCAAATTCCAGACGCGCATGCGCGATGTCCACTTTGTCAGTCAACACCGGGATGCCCACTGCTTTCACTTCGGTCACCGCTTCTCCCACCAACGCCAGCAAAATATCCAGGTCATGAATCATCAAATCGTAAATCACGTCGACATCCAAGCTGCGCGCGGTAAAAACGCCCAGGCGGTGCACCTCAAAAAAAAGCGGCCGCGTGACAACCGGTTCCACCGCAATTACCGCGGGATTGAAACGCTCCACCTGCCCAACCTGCAAAATCCGCTGAAACTTTTTCGCCGCTGCGATAATCGCGTCTGCCTGCGCGATATCGCTGGC
Source organism: uncultured Acidobacteriota bacterium (assembly GCA_963846145.1). GTDB lineage: Bacteria > Acidobacteriota > Terriglobia > Acidiferrales > UBA7541 > Acidiferrum. The sequence goes on from CAWJUV010000004.1 coordinate 199,917, forward strand.
CATCGGCTTTTCCACCAGCACATCCACGCCCAACTCCAGCAACTGGCAACTCACTTTGCTGTGTGCTTCGGTGGGTACGGCCACGCTCGCAGCTTTCACGCCCGCGGCCATTTCCCCCAATTCCGCAAACGCGCGCGTACCAAATTCCGCCGCGACCGCCTTGGCCTTCTCGCGATCCTGATCGAAAACACCGATCAATTCCGTGTTAGGAAGTTCGCGATACACCCGCGCGTGATTGCGGCCAAACTCGCCCACACCCACCACCGCGACCGGAACGCGTTGAAGCCCCGCGCTCATTCTTGTTTCATTCCCGGAATTGTGCGTTTCGGTTCCGTTTCAGGAGGCGCAAACGCCTGCATCGCGATGCCTTTGGCATCGGCCAACGCAATTAATTTTGCACGATCGAATAACAGCGTTCGCCCGGCATCCACTGCCAACGCCGTCACCCCGGAAGCGCCCATATGTTCGATGGACGGCACGCCAATCACGGGTACGTCGAAGCGCATGTCCTGCCCGGGCTTGCTGACCTTCACTACCACTAGCGGTTTGCCGCCGGCTAGTCGCGCGGCGCGGGTCACCGCTTCATCGGTGCCTTCCATCGCTTCCACCGCAACGCATGCGCGATCAGAAATCACCACCGTTTGCCCAATATCCATCGCCGCAACACTTCGCGCCACGCTCAAACCATAGGCAATGTCCGCAGCTTCGCGCTCGTCCGGCGCGCGTTTCGTCAGCACTCCGACTTCCGGCACCAGCGGCTTCAGAAATAAAGTGGAATCCACCAGATGAATGCCTTCATCTTCCAATACCCGTGCCACTGCACCGATCAGCGAATCGGTATTTTTTCTCGGCAACGCAAACAGCAACTTGGCCAATTTCCAATCCGGCCGAATCGAACTGAAGATCTTGTTGTGCTTCACTTGCCCGGCCATCACCGCGCGAGTGACGCCCTCCTGATGCATCGCGTCGATCGCTTTGCTCAATTCCCCCAAGCTGACCCAATGGATCCGCGAAGTAAGCTGATTCAACTCGGGCGAAGCTTCCTCTTTCAGCGCGATCACCGCCATATCCAGGCCCTGGCTGCGAGCGCCCTCCAACACTAAAAACGGAAACCGCCCATTGCCGGCAATCAGCCCCCATCCTTCCGGCGTGGCGTTCACATTCGTATTGGCTGGTGTACTCAAGAATTTCCCGGCGAACAGTTTGCGATCGAGTGCAATTGTTACTTCACAATCCCGCGTTCCGCACTCTCAATAAAGCGAATCAATTCCATTACATCTTCGGAGGACCCAAACGTCGCGCGCATTTCGTTCAACGCTTGCGAAGTATTTTTCTTTGAACGAATCAACAAGCGATACGCCCGCTTCAACGCTTCCAACCGCTCCGCGGAAAATCCTTTACGCTCCAGCCCGATGGCATTCACGCCGTAGCTTTTGGTTTTACGTTCAGTCACCACCCGCGAGAACGGCGGCACATCTTGAGTAATCACCGTCGACGCGCCCACATAGGCGTATTTGCCAACGCGGCAAAACTGGTGCACCGGTGAGAACGCCCCAATCGTCGCAAAATCCTCCACGGTCACATGCCCGGCCAGCGTTGCGCCGTTGGCAAAAATCGTCTCGTTGCCGACATGGCAGTCATGCGCGATATGCGCATAGGCCATGAACAAACTCCCGCTCCCGATCGTCGTTTTCCCGCCCCCTCCAACGGTTCCACGGCTCACCGTAACGTACTCGCGAAACGTATTGCGTTCGCCAATATGCAGCTCCGTAGCCTCGCCGTGAAATTTCAAATCCTGCGGCTCGCCCCCAGCCACGCAAAACGAATGAAAAATATTTTCTCGTCCAACGTTCGCCGGCCCGCGCACCACCGCGTGTTCATGCAGCACGCATCCATCGCCCAGCGACACACCATCGCCAATCACCGCATACGCGCCGACTCGCACCCCCGCGCCCAGCTTGGCGCCGGCCGCAATCACCGCCTGCGGATGTATTTCCGGCGCACTCACTTTTTCGAGTCGGCCCCTTTTTGCCCATCGCCAGAGGAAGTTTTTGCAGACGAACTCTCGGCGCCAGGCGCGTCAACCATCTTGCACATCAAGGTCGCCTCGGTAGCCAATTCCCCGTTCACCGTGGCTTTCCCCTGCAGCTTGCAAAAGTCTCCCCGCCAATTCAGCACATGCATTTCAATGCGCAATTGCTCGCCGGGAACCACTGGCCGCCGAAATCGCACGCCATCAATCGCGACAAAATACAGCAGTTTTTTCTCCCGGTCGGGAATCTCCTGGAGCAGCAGCAAGCCGCCCGTCTGGGCCATCGCCTCCACAATCAAAACTCCCGGCATCACCGGCGCACCTGGAAAATGCCCCTGAAAATGCGCTTCGTTGATCGTGACATTCTTAATTCCCACGATCCTCTTAACCCGTTCCATCTCCAGAATGCCGTCCACCATCAGAAATGGGTAACGGTGCGGCAATATTTTCTGAATAGCCACCACGTCCATGAGCATGCGCACCTCCGCGGGTGTTGCTCGCCGGCCCGCCAGCACGGCGACAAATCTTTTGACTGCTTCGCGCGTCGAATCCCGCGCCTCGGTGCCGGTACTGGCTACTGCAGCGCCAAACGCTCCCCGGCAAACTTACAATTATATGCGAGCCACTCCGCTTTGATGTGCCTGAAATAGCATCTTCCGCGATTTTCTCCGCTGCGGACAACTCTGCAATTGCCGGGCCCCGCCACCGTTGCTAGGATGTTCGCCCATGACCGCAGCCCCCCTGGCCCCCAAACTCCTGCAAATCCTCAAACCCGAGTTGCCCAACATGCTGGCCATGTTGGAGCGCTTCGTCACTGCCGAGTCGCCCAGCCTGGAAAAAGCCGCTGCCGACCGCTGCTGCGAAATCATCGCCACCGACTGGCGCAAGACCGGCTTGGAAGTAGAACGCATCGCCCAAAACCAGCACGGCGATATTCTGCGCATCGTCGCCCCCGCAAAATCTTCCGCTACCAGCAAAACAAAAAACCAGCTCTTAGTCCTGGGACATTACGACACCGTCTACGCCAGCGGCACGCTACAGAAAATGCCTTTCCACATCAACGCCGGAAAAGCCTTCGGCCCCGGCGCCTTCGACATGAAAGCCGGAATCGTGCAGGCCCTCTTCGCCCACCAAGCGCTGCAAAAATTGCAAACGCCGCTGGCCAAGCAAATCGTTTTCCTGTGGACCTCTGACGAAGAAATCGGCAGCGAATCCTCCAGAAATCTTATCGAGACCGAAGCGCGCCGCAGTGACGCCGTCTTCGTGCTGGAGCCCTCCCTCGGCCCCCGCGGCCTGCTGAAAACCGAACGCAAGGGCGTCGGCGAAGCCGAAATCATCGTGCACGGAAGGGCTTCGCACGCTGGACTCGCCCCGGAAAAGGGAATCAACGCCATTCACGAGCTCAGTCACCAACTCACCAAAATACGCGAATGGAACAATCCCGCGCGCGGCACGACCGTCAATGCCGATCTCATCGAAGGGGGGACTCGCACCAACGTGATCGCCGACCGCGCTCGCGCCGTGCTGGATTTGCGCGCCACCAATGTCGTTGAAATGCGCCGACTCGAAGCCCGCCTCCACGCGCTAAAACCCAAACTAAAAGGCGCACAAATCGAAGTGCGTGGCGGCTTCTCCCGCTCGCCCCTCGAACACAAAATGAGCGCCGCGCTTTTCAAAACCGCAAAAGCCCTCGCCACTCAAATGAAATTATCTTTAGGAGAAGGTTCCGCCGGCGGAGGCTCCGACGGCAATCTCACTGCCGCGCAAGGCATTCCCACACTCGACGGCTTAGGCGCAGTAGGAGACGGCGCCCACGCCACTCACGAACACATCCTCACGAAGTCCCTGCCGGAACGGGCCGCGTTGCTAGCTGCTCTACTAGCGACCGTCTAAATTTAAAAAACGCTTCAGCGCCCGTACGTCTTCTTCAAATAATCCGCAGTCGACTGCATCAAATCCGCATAATCACTGTGCAGCACACTGCGCAACGCCGCTTCCGTCGAACTCCCTGCCCCGATCTGCTCCAAAATCCGTTCAACATCGCCCATCCCGCCAGCCTGCACGATGTACTCGATGTTCGCCAGCGCCGAAGCATACGCATACGCCGCCGCATCCCCCGGAAAACTCATCCACGATCCTTCCAAATTCCCCAACGAAGGCGCATGCCCCGCCTCATAAATCTGCAGCAGCACCGCGGCATTTTCGCCGCTCCGCCGCCCTTCCATCCATTGCGCCAATCCTTCCTGAATCCACGTCGGCGCGCGCCCATGCGTCTTTTGTTGCACGAAGCTATGCGTCAGCTCATGCTTCAGCACCCGCGACAATTCCGGCGTCACCCCAGTCAATCCCTGCACCGGCACGCGCAGTCGCCCATCGTTCAACGCACCGACCCAGCCCGGCGCGCGCGTAATATCCGCAAACGCCTGCTGCGTATACAAAATCACCCCAATCGAATCCGGCGGCGAAAAATTCAGTTCCGACTCAATCGCCCCATAATGCATTTCCAGGGTGCGCAACACATCGCGCGCCAACGCCGGCTCCGCACTTCCGCTGTACTTCAGCGTGAAATGGCTGCTCTCATTTTCTTTGTAGCTCTCTTCTTCCTGCTTATCGCGCTCCGCTTTTTCCAGCGCGGCTTGCACCTCCGCATCGGGCTTCAGCGCCAACGAACGTTTCCACTCCGCTACCGCCTGATCCATTTTGTTCAAGCCGTAGTAAGCCCAGCCAGCCAGCTTGGCCACATCCGGATTGTCCGGCGCAACGCGACGCGCCCGCTCCAGATAATCCAGCGATTGTTTGTACTCGCTGCGCCGCAAATGCAAATACGCCACATTCATCAGCAGCAGCGGTTCTTCCGGCGCATACGTCAACGCAGTCCGCTCATCGGCCAGCGCGTGGTCCATGTCGCCGTGATTCAATTCGAACATCGCCGCGGCATGATGCCCAGCCGCCGCATTAATTCCCGCGACAGACGAACCGCCGCGCGTTTCGCCTTCCAACTTTGCAATGTAGCTCCGGTCGATCGCCCCGTCGTGCACCACTGCCCGTTCAATCTCGCCGCCAGAAGGCCCCGACGCATTCGCCGGCGGAGTAATCGCCAAATTCGCGGCATTCCCCGGCCCACTTCCTCCGCCAGCGATCGGCACGAAGCCGCCCTTTTCAATGTGATCGACCAGCGACTTCGGCAGGCTCAGTTCCCCGGCAGACGTCTCGTAGTGAATTTTCTCGCCGACTTCCACCACGTTAAACGCCACAATCCGTTTCCCATTTTTCAACACAATGGTGTCGGCCGCAGCTCCGCTAACACTCAAGAGCAGCGCGATCGCCAGGCCGGAAAGCTGCAACCAGCCGCACCGCCGCAGCGCATGCGCACGAATGCCTAAGTTTCGAATGGAGGGAAGCGCCACGCACCTATTTTACGCGTCTTAGGCAGCGTCACTCGCCGGGTGCCAGGCGCTGTTGTCGTTTAACCAAGCGCAAGATAGGCACACCCCCACTCACGCTTGGCCGCTCACGAAATTCGGGCCTGCAAAGATACGCAGTTATTTATGGGTCGTGGAGGGCACCCGCGCCAGGAAGTCGCTATGCCCGGTCTCGGTGACCGTGCTGCCAAAGCCAGCCCAAGCCGCCGGCTCCTTTTTCTCCGCTTCTTCCACGTATTGGTTGAATTTGTCGAGGCCTTCCGGACCGTTGGTCACCATGGCCACGAACAAAATGCCCGGTGCCTCCGAATGCACCGCCTCCTGATCAATCTCGTACGAGTGCAGCGCGCCATCAGCCATCAGCTTTTCGCATAGCGCCACAATGGTGGACTTCATAATTTTTCCGCCTGGATCGCTGGAGCCATCCTTCGCGCGCCAACGCCCCACTCGCAGATAGCCATTGGTGAAAGTCCCGGAGTGCGCCGCATAGTCCCGGCTATCCAGGATGTAATCCCAATGTTTTGCCGCCGCATACGGCGCCGAAGTTGCCCCCGGAGTCTTGCGCAGCACTTCGAGAAAATTCAAAATCCCCGCCATGGAGCCGGCCTGAAACCACGTGCCGTGCGTTGGCAACCCTTCCTGATGATTCAGGATTTCAAAGCTTCCGTAGGCAATCAGCGAGCCGTCGCCGATCGCTTTCTTCAGCATGCCCTCGTCATCCGCCTCGCTCTTCAAATAATCGCTCCACATGGCCCGCGGAATTGCCCACTCCGAAACGTAGGTGTACAGAACCGGCTTCTCCGCTGCTTGCGACTGCGCCTCTGCGCGATTGGCCACCACTGGGGCCAGCGTCAGCGCACACAACAACATCAACGTACCTAGGACTCGTATACGCATATTTTTCTCCTGTTATTCCGCCACTCGGCGGTACTGTGGGCCCGAACGAATTGATTAGTCCCGAAGGGTTTACCCTGCCCGGCGGCAGGCTTTCCCTCGGCGGCGCAAGCGTACTCCTCTACCTGGCGGTTAGCAACTTAGCAAAGCTCCGCCGCGCCGCACGCCAAAACGGAAAATCTCCCGTCTAATAAGGTAAGCAGCAGCGCGCCAAACCATGTTTCTCCGGCTGACAAGTCTTTCCCTTCGCCTCACGCGGTTCGCCGCCATAGTGTTTCTCTTCGGCATGGTTGCGGCGAACACTGCCCACGCCGCGGAGCGCACCGCCCACCAACTCTACGACGCACTCAACGCCCTGCACATCGACCCCGCCACCGCCTACCACATCAAACCCGAAGATCGCATCGAACTCCGCCGCGCCGACGCCAAAATTTCTTTCGACCAGGGTGAGCTGCTATTTTTCGCCCCGCTCGACGGCCAAGTGAACGGAGTAGTCTTCGCGGGGCGCGGCCACATTCTCAGCCTCCCGCGCGACTCCGTCGAAAAGCAGCAACTCGCGCGTTTTCTCGGCGCCCCGATCCTCGATCAGGATTTCACCAGCGCCTATATCCGTTTCTCCGACTCCACCGCCGAAGATCTGCAAAAGCAACTTGAAAAAATCCCTATCGCGACGGAGTCCGACTCCACTGCGGCAGCGCGTTGGGAGCCGATCCTCGAACGCAACGCACCGGCGCAGTCGCTGCGTTTCGTACTGGGCACGCTGCTCGCCGCGCACCAACCTTACTTTTATGCGCAGCTCGACGGCTTCGCCACCGGCCCCTTCGACTTGCTCATCGATCCCTTGCGCATGGAACCTTTCGTTCTGGGCCAAAGCGGAAAAAACAGCACCTACAGCAGCTACGACGTGTGGGCCTCCTACAAACTTCCCGGCATCGCCGCTCCTGCCGTCGATTTTCGCGCCATCCACTACGCCATCGACACCTCCATTCTTCCGGATCGCTCGCTGCATGCCTCGGCCGACATTACTGTCCGCTCCGAAGCCGCCGGCGACCGCTTCCTTATTTTCTCTCTCTCCCGCGCGCTGGAGATCGAATCCATCACCGGCCCCACCGGCCAGGCCCTCGAATTTTTCCAGAACGAAGGACTCACCCGTCATCAACGCAGCGTGCAGGGCAACGACTATTTGCTGGTGACTCTTCCCGCCGGCATTCCGCACAATTCCGAATTCCCCATTCACTTGAAATATCGCGGCAACATTATCGACGACGCCGGCAACGACGTGCTCTTCGTCGGCGCACGCGAGAGTTGGTATCCGCATCTCGGCGACTCCGCCGACTTCGCCACGTACGATCTGACCATGCGCTGGCCGCGCCGCCTGCGCCTCATCGCCACCGGCACCAAACTCGACGAACGCGAAGACGGTGACTTTCGCGTCGGCCACTGGAAGACTGAAAAGCCCGTCGCGGTCGCCGGTTTCAATCTCGGCGAATACGCCACCATTTCCGTCAACGCGCAAAATTACGCTATCGACGTCTACGCCAATCATCAACTGGAACAGCAACTCGCCCAGCGATTGGAGCCTAATGTCGCGCCTTTGCCTTCTTTCGGCGGCCACTCCGGCGCGCCGCGGCCCAGCCTGATGAGCCGCGATCTTTCGCCCGCTGCGCCCAGCCCTTCCGCCGCGCTCAAACAACTGGGGCAAAACATTGACGCGTCGATTCGTTTCTTCGAATCCTGGAGCGGCCCATTTCCTTATCGCTCGCTCAGCGTCTCGCAAATTCCCGGCACTTTTGGCCAAGGCTGGCCCGGCTTGCTGTATCTCTCCACACTCTCTTTTTTACCCGACGACGCTCAACGCCACGCCGGCCTCTCCGACACTTCCCGCGAACACTTCACCGAACTGGTTCCCTTTCACGAAGTGGCTCATCAGTGGTGGGGCAATGTGGTGGGCTGGTCCAGCTATCGCGATCAATGGATCGACGAAGCCATGGCCAATTACTTAACGCTGCTCTTCGCCGAGACCCGCAAAAATCCGAATCACACGCTACATCTTTGGCTGGAGCGCTATCGCCAACTGCTCGTTACCCAGCCGCCCAATTCCGACGAGCCGCCCGGCGATGTCGGCGCATTGGCCCTCGGTTCGCGCCTCGATTCTTCCAAATCGCCCAACGCCTACGACGACATCATCTACGCCAAAGGCTCCTGGGTTATCCACATGCTGCGCGAGATGCTGCGTCAGCCCGGCCCCAAGCCCGATGCCCGCTTTCACGATTTGCTTGGAACGCTCTCCACCAAATACGCTTACCGCGCTCTCTCCACCGAAGACCTCCGTCGCGAAGTCGAAGCGGTCATGACTCCTACGATGGACCTCGAAGGCGGCCACTCCATGGAGTGGTTCTTCGCGCAGTGGGTCGACGGCACCGGCATCCCCCACTACAAAACCGAATTCACCGTGCACAAAAACGAAAGCGGCGGCTTCACCGTCCGCGGCAAGCTGCTACAAACCGATGTCCCCAACTCCTTCATCGCCCGCGTTCCGCTCTACGTCGCCACCACCGGCAAAAACTCCATCCTCCTCGGCACCGTCGTCGCCGCCGGCCCCGAAACCACCTTCCACTTCAACACCACCGCCCCCCCACACAAACTCCTCATCGACCCCCAACTCACCCTCCTCTGCACCACCGAGTAACTGCGCATCCGCGAACGCTCCGTCAGGCGTTTGTGGAGTTGTGTTTGCTTTTCTGAAGCGAAACCGAGGCCTGGGTGGCCTACCCTTGCGGTGTTTGCAAGGGTGGGGCGGGCACAATCTATCGGTAGAGCAGCTTTTTTTTGTTTCTGGCTTTATCTGAAGGACTAAATGCGGAGTATTACGAATCGCTATTTTTGCGGACCTGCGCCCGAGTCAAAGCCGGCGCCGGCAACGGCTTCTCAGTGTGAAAATATTTTTTGTAAGCTCCCACCCAATCTTTCGCAATATCGCTTTGCGCCGTGGACAAATCCAATTGCCCATCGCAAACCATCTCATGTAGCTGCTCTTCCAGCTCATCCTTCACACGCGCATTCCACACCGGCGCCTTCTCCGGTTCTGGCCACAAATTGTGAACGTCATCCGTCCCGCCCAATCCCGGCGCAATCAAAAAATCAATCTCATACTCCGAGGCCCGCGGATTGGCGATCCCATACTCACGAAAAATCTTTTGCTGCAGCGCCGCCGGCACTTCGCGCACTACTTCTTCATGCCTCTGCCGGCAAACTTCCGCAACCGAGACCTTGCGCGTAGCCCCAGGCGTCAGGTGATGGTCCGGAATCACTCCAGACTCGGCCGCCTCCGAGATCAGACCCATTCCCGTCGCTGAAATACTCCCAGCCCGGTGCGCGAAAAACACCCCCAACGCCAGCACCGCCAAAACACCGGCATACACCAACCGCTGCGCCGCACCAAATTGCAGCAGTCGTTCCCACACCGAAGTTCTGGCAGCCGGCGCCATCTCTGCCAATCGCGCCTTCAGCAACGCCCGCGGCCCGGCCATCGCCGGCAACTGCGCCTCGACACTTTCTTGATAGCTGCGCGTAAACTCCGTGATGGTCCGCTCCAACTCCGACAGCCGCACCCGGCAATTCCAGCACGATGCCAAATGCGCCTGCACTTCAGCGCTTCGCGGCTCGAGCAGTTCCCCATCCGCAAACTGCAGCATCACTTCGTCGTTCGGATGAAATTCATTCGTCATAATTCACTTCCCATCCGCACGCGACAACCGCGCCAAGGATCGTGTCAGCGAACTCGAAACCGAACCCAGGGAAATTCCCAGCACCGCCGCGATCTCCCGGTAGCGCAACCCTTCCGCGCGCAAGCGCAGGCACTGCTGGTCTTCTTCCGGCAAAACGCTCAGCACCGCCATCAGCCGCTGCTGCCTCTGCTTGAACTCCAATTGCTCTTCCGGATTCGGATCCGGATCGTGCTTACTTTCCGCCGCAGCCCACTCCGGTGCCGAAGCCACCGGCGACTTCTGATTGGCTTCGCGGCGCTTCAACGCCAGGTTGTGCGCCACCCGAAACAACCAGCCCCGCACATTCTCCCGCGAACGCTGCAACTGAAAATGCCGGAACAGCGCCAGAAATACTTCCTGCGCCACTTCCTCCCCATCCTGCACCGTCAATCCAAAGGACAGCACATACCGCAGCAGCGGACTACGGCACTCCTCAAACCAGCTCAGCACCTCGTCCTGCAGTTGCGCCAGGGCCTTCGGGCAAGCCGCGTCCGCCGCTGGAAGGACCCCAGTCTGGATTGCCTCGGTCCCCTCGATGGCTTCGTTCTCCATATCTAATATTCCGCCAGTCGGTTCCCTGTTCATACTTTTTTCGCGAAGCGTCGGATCATTCTCAGTACCCATTGTCAAAGTAGCGACGCCCCACATTTCCGCAAAAAAGACCCTGAACAAAACTCCCGGCAAACGAATATCCCAGTTGAAGAACCCGGACCTCGCTTTTCGTTGCAGCCAGGCCAGCTCCAAAATCCCAAGAAAGCACTCCGCCAACGCGGCCCTCCATCCGACATGCGAAAACTGGTAACCCTATTCTTTTTATGCGCTTGGCCAATGCTCGCGCAGACCAACAGCGGCGAGCTGCGTATTAAGGTCACCGATCCCTCGGGCGCCGGGGTAAGAACCCTGGTCCACGTCCTCAGTGACGCCAACGATTACCGCGCCGCCCTCAACACCAACGATCAGGGCAACCTCATCGTCCAGCGCCTGCCTTGGGGCCGCTACCGCATCACCATCGATCAATCCGGCTTCGCCCCTTACGGCGAAGACGTCGACGTCCGCTCCACCATCCCTCAAATTTTCCAAATTCAACTTAAACTCGCCGCCCCCAACCAATCCGTCACCGTCGCTGCCAACGACACTCTCGTCGACCCTGACCAAACCAGTTCCGTCGACCAGATCGGCACAGACTTCATCAAGAATCGCCTAGCCTCTGTCCCCGGCCGCTCCCTCCAGGACCTGGTCAACTCCCAACCCGGCTGGCTCTATGAAGGCAACGCCGTTCTGCACCCCCGCGGCTCCGAGTACCAGGTCCAATTCGTCGTCGACGGCGTCCCCCTGACCGACGACCGTTCCCCCAGCTTCGGCCCGGAAATCGAAGCCGATGACGTCGAGTCCGTCAGCATCTTCACCGCCGGCTTCCCCGCGGAGTACGGCCGCAAGATGGGCGGCATCGTCGAAGTCAATACTCAGGAAAATCCCCAAGCCGGATTCCACGGCGACGCCGTTCTCTCCGGCGGCAGCTTCGACTCCGCCAACGCCTTCGCCAAAGTTCAGTACACCTGGGGCAAAAATTCTTTCGGCGTCAGCGCCACCGGCAGTCGCACCGATCACTATCTGAATCCGGTCGTGCCGCAGAACTATTCCAACACCGGCACCCTCGGCGATTTCTCCGCCAACTACGAACGCGACTTAACTCCCAACGATCGCATTCACTTCATCATTCGCCACGAAGACTCCCGCTACGACATTCCCAACGAACTGGTCCAGCAAGCCGCCGGCCAGCGTCAAAACGCCGACAACATCGAGACCATGGGCATCGTCTCCTACCAGCACACCTTCTCGCCGAACTTCGTTCTGGATCTTCGCGGCATGGTCCGCGATAACGCCAACGATTTTTACTCCAACGCCGACTCCACTCCCATTCAGGTTTTCCAACATAATCGTTTCCGCGAAGGCTACTTCAAAGGCACCACCACCATCGATCACGGCCGCCACGAATTCAAAGTCGGGATGGAATCCGACAATATTTTTCTCCACGAAAATACCGCCTACAACATCACCGACCCCGATCAATTCGACGACGGCACGCCATTAACTTTCAGTTTCCAAGCCCACCGCCCCGACCTCGAGCAATCCATCTTCGCCCAAGACTTGATCCATCTGGGCAATTGGACCGTCAACGCCGGCCTGCGCTGGGATCACTACCAACTCGTCGTCAACCGCGGCGCCTTCGAACCGCGCTTCTCCATCTCCCGCTTTTTTCCCAGCGCCGGCGTCGTCTTGCATTTCTCCTACGACCGCATCTTCCAGACGCCCTCGTTCGAAAACATCCTGCTCTCCAGCTCCACCGCCGCCACCGGCCTCAACGACACTTCCCTGCAACTTCCCGTCGAGCCCAGCGAAGGCAACTACTACGAAGTCGGCCTCACCAAGGCCTTCTTCCAGCAACTCCGCCTCAACGTAAATTATTTCCGCCGCCTGGTCAGCAACTACGCCGACGACGATCAAATCCAGAACAGCACCATCAGCTTCCCCATCTCCTTCCGCAAATCCACCATCTACGGCGCGGAAGCCAAAATCGATCTTCCCGACTATCACCACTTCTCCGGCTTCGTCAGCTACTCCTACATCGTCGGCAACGCCTTCAATCCCGTCACTGGCGGCCTCTTCCTCGGCGACGACGCCGCAAATCCCGCTGACCGGCCATTTCCCCGATTCCCAGGATCAACGCCACACCGTGCGCGGTCGCGTCCGCTACCAGATCCATCCACGCTTCTGGGCCGCTTTCGGCGTTCAATACGACACCGGCCTGCCCTTCGAATTCGACGGCGATCCGGCCGATGCGCTAACCCAATACGGCCCGCAAGTCCTCAGCCGCATCAACTTCGACCGCGGCCGCATCCTGCCGTCCTTCCAGGTCAACGCCTCCGCCGGCGCCACCGTCTACAAATCCGAAAAGTTGCCGATGCGCCTGCAGGTCGATGGACAAAACCTCAACAACGTCCTCGACGTCATCGACTTCGGCGGCCTCTTCTCCGGCAACGCCATCGGCCCCTCCCGCAACGTCATGGCCCGCCTCAGCGCCACCTTCTAGTCGTCAAATTTTGGACGAACCACACGGGTGCCCGCCCTCGATTTGTAGAGTGGGTATTTCTTTTGACTTCCTTAAAGAAAAACGGCCCAGGCAGCGAAAAACTTCCGCCACCTCGGCCGTAAACTTCTAAGTCCTTATTAAATTGCCGCTACTGCTTGTCAAACACCTGCGTAACCTTCTGCATCTTGCCATCCGCCCCCGCGCCACTGCCGTTGAGAGTAGTGGTCTTCCCATCATGGGAAACGGTGCTGGTGGTCGTCCCCACAACTTTGTCGCCCTTCTTCAATGTGGCCTTCCACTGGTGAGAATTGAGTTGCTTGATGGCGATATGGTCCGCTCCGTAAGGAGTGGTGCCACTGAAGTCAACGTCCTTACCGTCATACTTCACCGTGAAGCCATACTTCGTAGCCGCACCCTTGGCGTCGGTTCCTTCAAAGCTATATTTCACGCTGTCGCCGTCGGCGGAGACCGTGCGCGTCAAACTCTGCGGCGCCGTGCCTTCCGGGTATTTGGACTTTGACAAATTCAGCTTCCAGGTTCCGATCGCCGGATTATCCGCAGCCGACATCAGGCTGGGCAAGCCCAAGCACAACACCACCATTGCAAAAATAAACGTAACTCGCTTCATAGGCATTTCTCTCCTAGATGTTCGTAAGAAATTTCAACTTCGCCGAGGGCCATACTTGGCAAAGTTCGGTTGGGTGGAGACTAATCCTATCCACAAAGGCGGTCAAGCTCAGTGCCTGGCTGGCCCCGCCCACTGACAGAAAAGCGGCCAAGGCAGCGAATCGCAACGCCACCTTGGCCGCAATTTCTATTTATCCACTGGAAAACTACTGCTTGTCGTACACCTGCGTCACGTGCGTCACTTTGCCTTTGTCATCGGTGTACTTGTTCTGCACCGTGGCCGTTTTCCCGTCGTGCGACACCGTGGTAGTCACATTAGCCACTACCTTATCGCCCTTCTTCAAGGTCCCTTGCGTCATATGCGAGTTCAGCTTCTTGAGCTCGATGTGATCCGCTCCCGCCGGCGCACCCTTGCCGCTGACATCGTAGTCCTTCCCGTCATACTTCACCGTGAAGCTAAACTTCACGTCGGAACCATCCGCCGCAGTCCCTTCAAAAACATATTTCACACTGTCGCCATCCGCGGAGATCGTACGCATCAAGGCTTTCGGCGCCATCCCTTCCGCATATTTCGATTTTTCCAGATTTAACTTCCAGGTTCCCACCATCGCGTTATCTTCCGCGCGCATCAGGCTGGGAAGCCCCAAACACAACACCACCAAAGCAAAAATAAACGTAACTCGCTTCATGTGCATCTTCCCCCAGTTGTCCATTCAGAAAGTCAACATCGCCGCAGGCCCAACAAATTTGGCGAAGTTAGATCGCGTGCAGCCTAGTCCTATCCAGCTTAACGGTCAAGCACAACGCACGCTGGCCGGCCCGGAGAAGAAGAAATACTGCAGCAATCCGGAAGGTCGGGAACTGCTACTTAAAATTGCTGATCAACACCACGTCGTTCACGGTCTCGCCACGAATCAGCAGCAACTGCTTTCCATCATGCGACCAAGAAAAACCATAGATCCGCCCCGAAGTAAAATTCGTCACCGCATGCGGCTTCTCCCCGGACAGCGGCTGCTCCCAAATGTTGGATGCGCCATTTCTGGTCAATATAAACTGAATCGCTTTCGAATCCCGTGACCAATCCATGCCCGGCGAGTTGCCGCTGATCGGGTCCATCACGTGACTGACTTCTCCGCCCTCCGCAGGCATCACCCCGGCTTTTGGCGCCGGAACACCACCGTTGTTCATCACCTGGTAAGCCACGGCAATCCACTTACCGTCCGGCGAATACCTTCCGGCGATACCTCCCGGAAACTTTCCGAAATTCGTTGCTGCGCCTCCTTCAATGGGCATGCGATACAGCGTGTCCAAGTCCGAATAAAGCACCCACTTCCCGTCCGGCGAGCAGTCCACATCCAGCACCCCAGTTGCCAGCTTCATCGCATTGCTGCCGTCCGCATCCGTGCGCAGCAACAGTCCGTTGTTGTCCTGAAAGGACATCATCAACAGGTAGCGGTCCGCGCAATTACTGAACCTTCCAAAGGCTCGCACGTTGGGTTGCGGTGTGCTGCGCTGGCTGCCGTCCGCATTCATCAACACCACCTGATTGCCCCGGCTGCGCACCAGTAACTTCCCATTTGGCGCACTCATCACCGCCTGGTCGGAAGTTTCGCCAAAATCGATTTGCTTCGCTTGCGCCGACTTTCCGTCCGGCGCCACAAAGACGTGCGCATTTTGCCGCCGGTCGACCGACACCACCATGCTTCCGTCCTGCGTCATATCCAGCGGCGCCGCGTAATTCGAGAGATCGTTGCTAAACCGCCGCCTCTCCCCGCCGGGAAACGAAACCAGCACCAATTGCGATCGGGCTTCCTCGATGATTTCTCTGCTGACCAGCAGGTTCTTTCCGTCCGGCAACCACGCCGGCATTCCCAGCGTTTCCGGTCCAGAGAGCAACTCGGCCACTTTGCCATCGGTCACGTTCACCGCTTCCAGCCCCCAGCGAATGTCTTTGCTCTGTGTACTGCCTTTGAGCACTGCGACCGCCAGGGTCTTGCCATCCGGCGACCACGCGGCCCCGCGCATAAACAACACCAGCGACGGAATACTTGCCACTTTTCGGTCGTCACCGCCGTCGATGTTGGCGATGTGGATTTCGACTTGCCCCGGATCGGGCACTCCGCGAACAAAAGCAAACTGCTTGCCGTCAGGAGAAAAACTCACTCGCGTATCGATGTCCCGCAACACTTGGCGAACGGCTCCGCCCAAAACTGGCATGACGAAGAGAAAGTTGTAGTTGGTATTGCTCTTATCCGAGCGTGTGGAATAGATGTAGTTGCCATCAGGCGAAAACGCCAGCCCCGCGAAAATCACCTGGTCTGGAGGCATCACCTGCACATCGCTTTTAGTGGCCACGTTGCGAACCCACAAGCTGTTCTGTTCGCCTTCGCTGAGTACGTAGACGATGTACCGTCCATCGGGTGAAACCGCCACGTCACTGGCTTTGCCGCTGTCGGTCAGCTTGGCGATTTGCATGTTCTGCAAATTCAGCGACGGCGCGCGATTGAGGAACTTGTAGCCGGCCAGTGCTGCCAACGCGAAAACGACCAGCCCGATTGCAGCAAATTGCCATGCTCCAGATTTTTTCGGGGCCTCACCGACGACGGTCTGCGATCCAGATGGGTGGACGCTGCTTGCACTGGCCGCCGAGCCTGACATCGTGACAACATTCGCGGCACTTAACGATTGCGCGCTTGGTATGCCGCCTGATCCGGGATCCTGCACAACCGGTACCGCCCCACTATTGCTACTCACTCGCCCAGAACTGCTGTCGCGGCGCACCCGCTTCAAATCCGCGCGCATCTCCGCCGCGCTCTGGTAGCGCAGGTCGCGGTCTTTCTCCATTGCCTTGTTAACAATTTGTTCGAACTCCACCGGCACCGCACTGTTGAATCGCACCAGGGCCGCTGGAACTTTATGCAGAATCGCATCGGAAATCGCCCCGCTGCTTTCCCCCTGAAACGGCAAAGTTCGCGCCGCCATCTCGTACAGCACAATTCCAAACGAAAACAAATCCGTGCGCGCATCCAGCGGTTTGCCCAAGACCTGCTCGGGCGACATGTACGAAACCGTCCCCAGCGAAGTCCCTGGGCTGGTCAAATGATCCGGATCGATGCCCACCGTAGCCATCGTTTCCGTTCGAACTCCGGCCATCCGCTGGTTGGTGATTTTCGCCAACCCAAAATCCAGAATCTTTACGTGGCCACGCTTGGTGACGAAAATATTCGCCGGCTTGATGTCTCGATGCACGATGCCATCGCTATGCGCCGCATCCAGCGCATCGGCAATTTGAATCGAAAAGTCCAGCAACTGCTCCAACTCCGTCGGCTGCCCGCTGATCATGTGCTTCAGTGTCTGCCCGTCCAAAAACTCCATGGCAATGAAAGCCTGCCCGTCGGCCTCGCCGATGTCGTAAATCGTGCAGATGTTCGGATGATTCAGCGCCGAAGCTGATTCCGCTTCACGCTGAAAGCGCGCCAGCGCCTGCTCATCTTTCGCAACGGCATCAGGAAGGAATTTCAACGCCACAAAGCGGTGCAGGCGGGTGTCTTCCGCCTTGTACACCACACCCATCCCACCGCCGCCCAGCCGGTCGACGATACGGTAGTGCGAAATTACGCTGTCAATTCGGGAATCGCCAGAAGTCACGTCCCGCGCATTCTAGGTGGATTACCGCGAGGAAACAAGCGGTCGCTCTCTTGCAAGTTTCTCCGTACAACGACCAACTGTCGTTCCGGCCGAGCAAGCCGACGTTTTTTCTTTTCAACTTCGCTCCTGCGAAGTTGTCGGCTTGCGGAGCGGAGCAATCTCTCTTCGCTCTTGCTGTTGACCGTCGCGACTAGTTCGGCTGCACCATCACCTGTTTTTCCAGCAGCGGACTATCAAGGTTCAACTGTGCTTTACCTTCTTCCGATAACGTGTACGGATAACCCAGCGGATCAACCGGCACCGCCGGCAGCACTCCCGCCTTCACCAATTCCTCTATCCGCGCAGGACGATGCCCTGTGCGCTTTTCATACTCCGCGCTCAATTCATCGATCTGCTGGCAATCCTGCTGTACCCGCAATAGCTGCAAGTGATTCTTGGCGTTTTCTTTCAGTTCAGGATCGGTAGTCGTGTTGTAGACGTCCTGCCACAAAAACGTCGAAGTCTCCGCCGAATTTCCTTCCGCGGCGATTTTCGCCGCCATCACTTTCATCCAGATCAGCGCGCCGGGCTTCTTGCTGCCTTCATAAAATGCCGCCGACGCCTTCGAATAATCCTTCGCGTCGAAGTAGTAGATAAACCCCAAGTCGTAATACAGCCGCCACTGCTCGGGGTTCGCCGAGATGCCGCGCTGAATCAATTGCACCGCCAAATCCGGTCGCCCCGCCCCGCGCGGCGGCGTATCGCTCAAATACATCGAGCCATAGTGAAACACCGGCATCAGATGCGGATCGAGCGTGCTGGCCATATCCAGCAACGGCCACAGCAGCCGCAAATCGACCTGCTTCCCCGCGTGCTTGTTCCCGAAATATTGCACCACTCGCGTCCAATAAATGTCGGCCATCAGCGGCGCATATTCCAGGCTCAGCGTCTTGACCAATTTTCCCGAGCGCAGCAGCACCTGATCGTCTTCCACCGCCTGCGCCGCCTGCTCGCGATCAATCCGCCGCTGCAGCTGCCAAATGCCCGCGAACCCCAGCGGCACCAGCACGACCAACGCAATGGCCGCTTTGACCCTCATTTCAAATCACGCCGCGAAAAAATCGCCGCCGCCAGCGCCAACACGATCGCGGCATACAACACGGCGTACAGCGTGTCGTGCCCGATCAAAAACCACGACACGATCCGCCCATGCGCCGCCGAACCCATCACATCGAAATTCTCAAAATTAGGCAGCAAATACGAAATCACCCGCAACACCGACGCCAGCGCCGGATCCAGCCCCTTCTGCGCGTTGCGCATCTCGTAGACAAACAGCCCCGCCACATACAACCCGCCAGTAAACAAAATCGCTAGCAGCGGCGTCGTGAAGCACGAAAACAGCATCGCCAGCGCCACCACCAGCGACAACTTCAACAAAATGAAATACACCGCCACCAACACGGTGGTATCGGTCCGCAGCAGCGCATGCCGCACATAAAACAGCGCCAGAAATAAACCCGCCATCATCGCCGCGGTATTCACCGTCAGCGTCAGCACCAGCCCGGCGAACTTCCCTACCAAAAATTCCCACCGCCGCAACGGCTTGGCGAACAGCGCATACAACGTGCGCTTATCAATCTCCTTCGAAACCAGCCCCACCCCGATAAACACCGCAATCAGCAACCCGATAATCGAAATCGCGCTCAGCCCCAGGGTGACGATCACCACGTCTTCAATGCCGATCGAAATCTGCCCCACTAGGATGGCCGCCGCGATCATCGCCAGCGCAAAAAACACCAGGTTGTACAGCACCCGGTCCCGCACCGCCTCGCGGAACGTGTTCACCGCCACGATGCCCACGCGGCTCACTTGTCTCGCACCTCGATCGCCGCCGCCTGCGCGCGATCCGCCGCCACCAGATGCATGAAATATTCTTCCAGCGATGGCTTCACCTGCGCGACCGACAGAATCTTCGCTCCGGCCGCTTTCAACTCCTCCAGCGCGTCGTACAAATCCGCCTCTTCCACTTCCATGCGATAGCGGTCGCCGGTCCGCGTCGCATGCGCCAGCAAACTCTGTCCGCGCTCATCGCTGGCCACCAACGCAAAAAGAATCTCCATCGCGTGCGTCTTCAATCCCACAATTTCTCCTGGCGCGCCAATCCCCTGCAACTTTCCGCCAACAATCACGCCCACCCGGTCGCACAACATCTCCGCATCGCTCAAAATGTGCGTCGAAAACAAAACCGTCTTCCCCTGCTGCTTCAATTCCAAAATAATGTCGCGCACTTCCCGCCGCCCGATGGGATCCAGCCCCGACATCGGCTCATCCAGCACCACCACCGCCGGATCATGCAAAATCGCCTGCGCCAGTCCCACCCGCTGCAACATCCCCTTCGAATATTTCCGCAGCTGAATTTTTCCCGCGGTATCCAGCCCAACTTTTCGCAGCGTGGCATACACCCGCTGCTCGCGCTCATCCGCCGGCAAATCGAAAAACCGCGCAAAATAATCCAGCACTTCCGCGGCAGTCAGATAGTCATAAAAGTACGGCTGCTCCGGCAAATACCCGATGCTTTTGTGCATTTCAACGTCATCGATGGATTGGCCCAAAATGCGCGCCGTGCCCGCGGTGGGAAAAATCAGCCGCATCAGCAGTTTGATCGTGGTGGACTTCCCCGCCCCATTCGGCCCCAGCAGGCCAAACACTTCGCCCGCCTCCACCTGCAGAGTCAGCCCATCCAGCGACCGCCTCTTCTGCATCTGCAGAAAGCCGTACGGATAGTCCTTGGTCAGGTTTTCAATTTGAATGGCCGGTTCGCCCATTACATCATTCTTGACGCACTACGCCACCCGGTCAATCAAGGGTTTTGACTTCTTTCACTCCAACACAAAACTGGGTGGCCTACCCTTGCGGGTTGTGCAAGGGTGGGGCGGGCATCACGTCACCCCGCGCTCTTTTCATTTTGCATTTTCTGGATTTTCAAACGCACAACAGGAAGGAACCGCAAAAAACTAAACCAGCACTCACTCCGTCTCGTGAAACGTCCCAATCTGCACCAAATCCTGAGGCACCGGCGCCGGATCATACGACCTCGGCTTCAAATTCTGCGGCCCCCGCCAATTATCCAAAATCCCCACCTGCTGCACGCACGACACCGTGCACCGCGGCGCACAAAACTTCTCCGTCGAATACTCCCGGTGCCGCATCTCCGGCGTATATTGCGCCAGCGGAATCCCCGGATACCCGCGCTGCTGCGAACACCAGTGCACCAATCCCCGCTCGCATATATAGAGGTACCGCGAACCCGACCGGCACCGCCAGTTATGCTCTTTCCCGCGCGCCACATTGTGCTGAAATTCGTTAAACCGCGAATACGAGCGCTTCCCCAAATCCATAATTTCTTCAAAAATACTTTGCTCGCGATCGCCCAGCGGCTTCAGTTGCCCGTTGTGGTCGTGAATAATCCCCACCGTGCTGGTAAATCCCAAATTCACCGCGCGATGCGCAATCTGCAGCGCATCCTCCGGATTTTTCACTCCGCTACCCAGCACCGAATTGATATTCACCTGAAACACCGCATAGCGCGACAGCATCTCCAGCCGCCCATCCAGCGTCTTCAGACTTTTCTTCGACACTTCATCCGGCGTGACATTGTCGATGCTGATCTGCAGGTGCTCCAGCCCCGCGCGATTCAGCCGCTCGATGCGCTCCTGGTTCAGGAAAAATCCATTGGTGATCATCCCGGCGATCATCCCGTGCCGCCGGATGTGCCGAATCACCTCGTCGAGATCCGGATGCAGCAGCGGCTCTCCGCCGCTAATCGTAATGATCGACGTGCCCATCCCCGCCAGAATATCCAGCCGCTTCTTCATCTCTTCCAGCGGCACCGGCTCGGACACATCGTCAAACTCATTGCAGTAAGTGCACGCCAAATTGCACTTCCGCATCGGAATAATGTGCACCAGCACCGGATGCTTGGTAGACACCAGCGCCTTGCCAATCATCCGCAACTCCCGCAGCCGCGTCCGCGCAAACCTAACCGCTCGCCGCACACGCACCGATGCAGACGCTCCACCACCCGTTTTTTTACGTATTTCCGCCACGATAAACGCGAAAATCCCCTACCTCAATTATACACGACAGGAATGACCCAACAGGGCCTCGCAGCGTCAGCGCCGCGCAGCAACACCGTACCTAGCGGCTGTCCGAATCAACCAAGCAGCGTCACTACCCCACTTTCACCTTCGCACGCTCCTGCAACACTTCATCCAACTTCTTCGCCAACTCATCCACCGTCGTCGGCTTCAAAATAATGTCCGGCAAACCCATGCCATGTGCCCGCTCCTGATCCTGCTGCCGCACATACCCCGACGTAATCATCACCAGCATCTCCGGCCGCGCCGCCAGAATTTCCTGTGCGAAATCCAACCCAAAAATCCCCGGCATCGACAAATCCGTCACCACCGCATCAAATGCCCTGGGCCGCGCTCGAAACGTTTCCAGCGCTTCCTTCGCATCGGTAAATCCCGTTACCCGGTAGCCCAGCCGCGTCAACAAACGTTTGGCCAGCAGCACCAAACTCTCTTCGTCATCCACATACATCACATGTTCCGTGCGCACTCGCTCCGCGTTCGTCTGTTCCACTGCTGGCACCTCCGGCACTTTCTCCAGCGCCGCCGGAAAATATAAACAAAACTCCGTCCCTCGCCCCACTTCGCTATGCGCCACCACCGCGCCCTCATGATTGGTCACAATTCCATGCACCACCGACAAGCCCAATCCCGTCCCCAGCCCCGCCGGCTTGGTGGTAAAAAACGGATCGTACATGCGCGCCAACGTGGCTCCATCCATCCCGCAACCGTTGTCCGCTACCCGCAATCGCACCCACGTGCCCTCGCGTAAGCCCGGCGCCAATCCCACATCTGCGGCGCCGATCTCCACTTCTTCCAGCCCCACTTCAATTTTTCCCTCGCGATCTCCAATCGCCCACGCCGCATTGGTCGCCAGATTCACAATCGCCTGATGAATCTGCGGCTCGTTCAGCACCACTTCCGGCAATTGCTCCCCAAACTCCGTCTTGATCACAATATTCGCCGGCAACGTCGCCCGTACCAGTTTCAACGCGTCTTCCACCACCGGCCGCACCTCCTGCACCTCTCGCTGCTGCTCCGCCGGCCTGCTGAACGCCACAATCCTCCGCACCAAATCCGTGGCCCGCACTCCGGCCTTGGCAATTTCCCGCAAACTTTCCTGCACCGGATGCTCCGTTGGCAGATCCGCGATGGCCATCTTCGCGTTCCCAGTGATCGCCAACAGAATATTGTTGAAGTCGTGCGCAATTCCTCCCGCCAGCGTTCCCAGCGACTCCAGCTTCTGCGATCGCAACTGTGACGCCTGCGCCTTCTTCAGCCCGGTCATATCCTGATTCATCGCCACAATTTGTTCCGGCTTGCCTTCCGCGTCGCGATGCAAAATCCACCGGCTGGCCACCGCCACATAGCTTCCGTCGCTCCGCTGGTGCACCACTTCGCCCTGCCACATCCCATCGCGATACAGCGCCTCCTCAATCTGCGGCAACGGCATGGGGAATTGCGTGTGCAGCAGCGAATGAAAATGCGTGCCGATCACATGTTTGCGTTCGAACCCGTAAAATTTCTCCGCGCCCTCCGTCCACAACACCATCCGCCCGTCCATATCCCGGCCCATCACAATCGCCTGATTCAAAATGGACGCCTGCCGCCGCATTTCCTCCTCTTGTTTGTTTCGTTCGGTGACGTCTCTCAAAATCACCGTAAACAATTTCTCGCTGCCGAATTCCACATGCGAAATCGACGCCTCAATCGGAAATTCTTCGCCATCCACCCGCAACCCAAATAGCGCAGTCGCCTCCGACGACATCTTCCGGCGCGTCACATGCGTCTCTCCAAATTTCTTGATGTGCCCCGCATGCGCCGCGCGAAATCGATGCGGCACAAACCGCTCCAGCGATCGCCCGATGGCCTCCCCCGCGCTGCACCGAAACATTTTTTCTGCCGCCGGATTAAACAGTGTAATCACCTGCTGCTCGTTCACGGTAATGATCGCGTCCATCGCTGATCCCACGATCGCGCTCAACCGCGCCTCATCATCCTGAATGGCCTGCTCAATCCGTCTCCGCTCCGTCATGTCCCGCATGATCGTCGCAAATCCATAATCCCGC
The DNA here is from genome assembly GCA_963846145.1 of uncultured Acidobacteriota bacterium. Taxonomy (GTDB): domain Bacteria; phylum Acidobacteriota; class Terriglobia; order Acidiferrales; family UBA7541; genus Acidiferrum. Next base: position 223,579 of record CAWJUV010000004.1, read on the forward strand.
CCCGCCTCATCACGCAGCGGCGTGATCACCACGCTGGACCAGAACCGTGCCCCATCTTTGCGAAATCTCCAGCCCTCTGTCTCGTAACTCCCTTCTGCCGAAGCGCGTTTCAGTTCCGCTTGAGTCTTCTCCTGAGCGCTTGGATCCGTCCCCTGGAAGCGCCAAAAATCCTGCCCAATAATTTCTCCACCGCGCCACTCTAAAATCCGCTCAGCACCGGGATTCCAGGTAGTCACCTTCCCATTCAGATCCAACATGAAAATCGCGTAGTCCTTCACTCCCGACACCAGCATTCGAAAGTGATCCTGGCTGATCAGCAATTCCTGGCGATGCCGTTCGCTCTGCCGCTGCGTCAAACAATCGCGGAACACCAACACCACTCCCAGAATTTTTCCTTCAGCATCCTGTATCGGCGATCCGCTGTCGGCGATCGGCGTCTCCACTCCACCTTGCGCCAGCAATGTGGTGTGATTCGCCAACGCCACCGGCTTGCCCAGCCGTAAAACCTTCTCCGCCGGATCCTCCAGCGCCTCGCGCGTCTCCTCATTCACCACCTGAAACACCTGTTTCAACGGCCGCCCCACCGCATCTTCATTCCGCCAGCCCGTCAGCCGCTCCGCCTCCGCATTCAAAAATGTCACCTGGGCCTGCGCGTCCGTCGTCACCACTCCATCGCCAATACACGACAGCGTCACCGACAACAATTCTTCGCTCTCGCTCAACCGCCCCAGCGCCGCGCGTAGCTCTCCAGTCCGCTCCCACACCCGCACTTCCAATTGCTCCGTAAATTGCGAAAGCTCTCCTTCCGCCCGCCGCGCCCCCGCAAAATCTCGCTGCAGCAGCGCCAATCCCACCGCGATAAAACACAGCGCCACTCCACCCGTGCCGATCACCAACGTTTTCGTCGACCGCGCGCTGCTCTCCGCCGCCAACTCCCGCTGCTGCAAATAGCCATCCTCCAGCGTCTCCATTCTTGCCATCAGCGTTCGAATTTTGTCCTGAATCGCCTTCCCCCGCGCCGACGCCACTTCCTGTTCCGCTTCCGCAAACCCTCCCCGGCGCCGCACTTCCAACAGCTTCACAATATTGGTGATGCGCGCCGAAACCAGCGGCTCCAGCACGTCCATATTTTTCTGCTGTGCCGCGTTGTCCGCCGTCAGTAACCGTACCGTACGCAACTCCCCGCTTACCCGCCCCGACGCCGCAATCAACGGCTCCAGAAAATTTTCATCACCGGTTATTACAAATCCCCGCGCGCTGGTTTCCGCCTCCGTCACCGTGGCCATCACTTCGCGCAGCGCCGAAATCACCTGATGGGTATGGTCCACCCACGCCGCATCCTCGCGCAGCCGCACTACGCTGCGGTACGCCAGCACCCCGATCATCGCCAGCATGACAATCCCCACCAGAAATCCAAATTGCACCCGTCGTTCTAACTGGCTGGACAGTTTCGGTTCCGGTGCCGCCGCAGGTCCGCTTCGCGCCCGGCTCCCCACCGTCAAAATTCCGCCGGTTCCGGTCGTTCTCTTCGACCAGGCGCAGTTCGCCCTCGCCGCGATTTTTCTCGACAAAAAAACCGTCGCCAGCGGCTTCCCGCATTTTCTCTTCGGAATCCATTCCCGCTCCCTCGGTCCGCGGCCACCAGGGCGCACCACATCGCTTCGCGAACCTTCGCGAAATGCGATCGCCCACACCACTGCCGCGCCAACTATCGAAGGGGGAAATTAAAATGAAAGTTACACGAGAGGAATTCCACTGTGGCGCTCAACACCGTTCAAGTCAAGCCCGCCGCCATCCCACGATTCACAAGAGACACGGCGGGTACCACCCTAGCCGCCAAACCGGCCCTACCCACCGCACCACCGCCCTTGTCATCTCCGCCACTTTGTTCAATAGTGGAACGTAACCCCGCGGAGTTACATTGTCTCAACTTTCTCCATAACGTAACATTTTGCTAATGAGTTTTTCTCTCCATCCAGAGGACGATGCTTCCCTGCCTTCGAGCAGCGCCGATCGCCGCCAGCATCCTCGCCAGCCGATCATTCCTCGGCTCTACGTCATTCTCGACGCCGCCAAAACCGACGGCATCCTCAATGACGTCAGCGAGTCTGGCGTCGCGCTCGACATCGTCGGCCCGGCCCCGCAGGACGATTACATCGCCGTCGATTTTGAGATGTCGGAAATCGGCCAACGCTTCGAAGCTCGCGGTCGCATCATGTGGCGCGATGACGCCACCAAAAAACTCGGCGTCCACTTCGACGATCTGCCCGAAGCTTCGCGCAACCAGATTCGCAAGTGGCTCGCCAAAAAATCTCCCGCGGCGCCATCGCCGGCAGCAACCGCACCGGCAGCGGCGCCTGTTCAGGAAACGCCTAAGACGACACCGGCAACCGCAGTACCACCGATTCCGACACCTACGATCGCTGCCACTGCACCTGTCGCAACTTTCGCCATGAATCCACAACACGCGCCCTCGGCTAGCCCCGCTCTACCCACAATCCTCGCTCCTGTCGCGGACATGCCTGCGCGCGATTCAGTTCCCACCGCTCCGCCAGTGCCGATGGCCTTGCCAACAGTCACGGCCGCGCCGGAACACACTCTGCCTCCGCAGCGCCCAGCGCCGCCCAAACTCGAAACGCTAAAAAGCTACGAAGTCATCACTGGCACTCAATACGAATCCGCGCAAGGCGTCCTCAACATCCCGCCCGCACCGCTTGCTCAGCCCGCTGCTCCGGCAGCCACTCCAACTCCCACGATGGATCAGCTCGAACGCGACCGCATCGCCGAAAATCTTCTGCAATCCTTCAGCCCGCCCTCCAGCGCCAAAACAATTCGCGACTCCTTCGTGAAATCCAGTCCGCCATCCATTTTTTCTGCAACCCAATCCAGCTCCACTCCTTCTGGCCGCAACTGGGTCGCCATCACCGTCGCAGTCGCCATGCTGCTGTTGTTGGCACTGGGTTTTCTCACCTATCGTTCCGTAGCTCGCAACGCTTCGAACGGCCCCGTCAACATTTCCAAAGCCGGCTTGCCTTCCGACCTTTCTGCGGACCCTTCCAGTCCTTACGGCAGTTCCTCCGCAAATGGTGTTAGTGGATCGGGCGCCAATTCCACGCCACCTCCCAATTCTCCCGCAGGCTCCGCGAACAGCGCCCATTCTTCCTGCGTTCCGCTCGGTCCTCCCAGCGACAAGGTCCGACTCTTCCTCTGGGCCGAAAAAGAAACTCCCCAAGCCATCCTCGACGCCTACACCAAAAATCTCACCGCCGTGCCCGACGTGCGCATCGTGGATCAAGCTCCGTACGATCTGGTCCTCTACGTCAACGGCGTCGCCGTAAATCCCAACGGTTCAGACGCCGGTTACCTCTACACTTCACGCGTCTTTCGGCCCTGGCACTGCGGCGAATCCCTTCCTCAACTCGAACAAACCGAAGTCAACGAAAGCCTCCACTACGTTCCAGACAGTCGCCTCGATCAACGCGTCCAAGCCGAAACCGCCTACCTCATCCTCCACACCTTCGAAAAAATCCGCACCGAAGGCCAAAAGCAGTAAAAAAAAAGGCGCAAAAAAAAAGGCACCCCAAAGAGGAGTGCCTCTTAGTTTTGCTTTTGACTTCTTCAACCTAACAAAAACCTGGGTGGCCTACCCTTGCGATTTTTGCAAGGGTGGGGCGGGCACCCCGTCAGCCCCAGATCGTTTTTGACTCCTTCAAACGCAGCAAAAACCTGGGCGGGCACAACCTCAGCCCGAGCCCAGGTTTTGATTTTTCTTTCTGCTAACCCAACACCAAAATCAATCCCCCGCCGCTTTGGCCCTCGCCTTCATCACCGCCACTTCCCTCCGCGGCAGCAAAAATTCCTTCCCATCCATCGCCTCCGCCAACTCCGCATCCACTTCATCCGGCGGCGTGTTCTGTCTTTGCACATCCACATCCATCCCTACTGCAGAACTGCGAGCCAACAACCTTGCTGCCAACTTCTCTATGAATGCCATACCGCCTCCAGGTTAGGAAAAGACACGGGCTAGCAACCTGTGGCTAACCGCGCCACCGGAATTGAGGGGTGGAATTTCAGCTTAGCCCTTTTTTTCGCTCGCGCCACATCCACGCAGCCAGTGTGCTCAAAGTGGAATGGGGGCTTTCACCTAGTACCTTTTCCGGGGTCAATCAGTCGAGGACCGCTGCGGGCCAACCCTCCCAAACGCACCGGGGCACAGCGCATTTCCGCCCTCAAACATTTATAATCATCCCGGTCATGACCATCGCTTCCATCAATCCCGCCACCGGCAAAGTCCTCAAGACTTTCGAGCCACTAAGCTGCATTCAGCTCCAGGCCAAGCTTGCCCTCGCCGCCTCCACCTTCGAATCCTTCCGCAAAACTTCCTTCGCCGACCGCGCCCGCTGGATGAACCAAGCCGCCGACATCCTCGACGCCGAAAAAGAATCCTTCGCCAAAATTATGACCCTCGAGATGGGCAAGACCTTCAAGTCCGCCGTCGACGAAGCCACCAAATCCGCCTCCGGCTGCCGCTACTACGCCGCCAACGCCGAACGCTTCATGGCCGACGAAATCATCGAGACCAGCGCGAGCCGCAGCTATGTGCGCTACCAGCCGCTCGGCCCCATTCTCGCGATCATGCCGTGGAATTTTCCCTTCTGGCAGGTGTTTCGTTTCATCGGCCCGGGCTTGATGGCCGGCAACGTCGGCCTCCTCAAACATGCCTCCAACGTTCCGCAGTGCGCGCTGGCTATCGAAGACATCTTAATTCGCGCCGGCTTCCCCGAAGGCGTCTTTCAAAATTTGCTGATCGAAATTAAAGACGTCGACTCGATCCTCGACGACTCCCGCGTCCAGGCCGCCACTCTCACCGGCAGCGAACGCGCCGGCATCGAAGTCGGCGTCGGCGCCGCCAAACGCATCAAAAAAGTCGTCCTCGAATTGGGCGGCAGCGATCCCTTCATCGTCATGCCCAGCGCCAAACTTGATGACGCGATCTCCACAGCAGTAAAAGCTCGAGTCATCAATAACGGCCAATCGTGTATCGCCGCTAAGCGCTTCATCGTGGCCGACGAAATCTACGATCAGTTCGAACGCGCCTTCGTCGAAAAAATGCAATCCCTTCAAGTCGGCGACCCCTTCGACGAAAAGACCGACGTCGGCCCGCTCGCCAACACCGACGCGGTCAAATCTCTCCACACCGCGGTGCAACGCTCCGTCGAATGCGGCGCGAAACTCCTCACCGGCGGCAAGCCCATCCAGGGCCCTGGCGCCTTCTACCCGCCCACCGTGCTTTCCAACGTCCCGCTCGATTCCCCCGCCGGCTGCGAAGAGCTTTTCGGCCCGGTCGCTTCGCTCTTCCGCGTCAAATCCGCCGAAGAGGCCGTGCACATCGCCAACCATCACCGCTACGGCCTCGGCGCGAGCGCCTGGACCAACGACGACCGCGAGCGCGACCTCTTCATCAACGAAATTCAAGCCGGCATGGTTTTCATCAACCAAATGGTCGCCAGCGATCCGCGCGTCCCCTTCGGCGGCGTCAAACGCTCCGGCCACGGCCGTGAACTCAGCAGCAACGGCCTCCGCGAATTCACCAACATTAAAACTGTCTGGATTCGCTGAAGAGAATCAGCACTCAGCGACTAGGAAACACTGGGGACAATCTCCGCCAAGCGTTGCGCAGCGCTCTCCGGCGTTATGTCGCGCTGCGGCGACCCCAACAATTCGTATCCCACCATAAATTTCTGTACTGTCGCAGAGCGCAACAGCGGCGGAAAATAGTGCGCATGAAAATGCCACTCCGGATATGTTTCTCCATCCGTAGGCCGTTGATGAAATCCCATCGAGTAAGGAAAAGTCGTCGCAAACAAACGATCGTAACGCGTCACTACATCGTGAAGAATCTCACCCAGCAGCTCGCGCTCGTGCGGATCAAAATCCGTGATCGCCGCCACATGCCGTTTGCTCAACACTAATGTCTCGAACGGCCATACCGCCCAGAACGGCACCACCACCGCAAACGCTGCGTTCTCGCAAACCACCCGTTCCTTCAGCCGCAGTTCCAGTTGCAGATAGTCGCACAGTAAGCACGACCGCTTTTCCTCGCGATACTCCCGAAACGCCATCCCCTCCCGCTCCGGCAAATTTGGCAACGTGGCATTCGCCCAAATCTGGCAGTGCGGATGCGGATTGCTGGCCCCCATCATCGCCCCGCGATTCTCAAAAATCTCCACGTGGCGAATCCAGTCCACCGCTTCTAAGGCCGCGAACTCCTGCGCCCACATCTCCACCACCGCACGCATCTCGTCCGCCGACAAGTTCGCAATAGCGAGATCATGCCGCGGCGAAAAAATTCCCACTCTGCACCTGCCCGCTTCGCCCTGCGCGCGCAGCAACTCCCCTTCGTTCCAAGTCTCCGCCGCCGCTCCAGGCAGCAGCGCCGGATAATCGTTGTCGAACACGTAAGTCCCGCTGAACGCCGGGTTGCGAACTCCCCCCGCGCGTCCATTTCCCGGACAGAGATAACAGGCCGGGTCGTACTTCAGCGCAGTCGGCGCCGTAACACTCTCAACTTTTCCGAGCCACGGCCTCTGCGTCCGATGCGGCGACACCACCACCCACTCGCGCAGCAACGGATTGAAACGCTTGTGCGGCTTCTCAAATAATTCCAATTACACCGCCTCCGCGCCCTGTGAAGCTTTGCAAATAAAAATATCCGGCGCGCGTCCAGTCGCGGCCGCATACTCAGCCGCAACGTTGGCCTGAAAAGCCTGCGCATCCGCAGCCCGCACCAAATTTATGGTGCAGCCCCCAAATCCGCCGCCAGTCATTCGCGCCCCGATCAACCCTGCCTGCCGAACGGCAATCTCCACCATCGCGTCCAGCTCCGCACAACTCACTTGGTAATCCTCACGCAAACTCCGGTGCGATTCCGCCATCAACGCCCCAAGCTGTTCGATCTGCCCACGTTCGAACGCCTCAGCGGCTCGCAACACTCGATCATTCTCCGTGACCACATGACGCGCCCGTCGATACGCCAGTTCAGAAAGCATCCCGCGATGCTCTTCCAACTGTTCCAGCGAAACATCCCGCAACGCGCCAATCCCCGGCAACGCCGTCCGCAACACTCTCACCGCCTCTTCGCACTCCCGCCGCCGCGCATTGTATTCCGTCGCCCCCAGCTCATGCTTCACCATGGTGTTGCAAATCACCAACGCCACGTCCGCCGGCACCGGCAACATCCGCATCTCCAGCGTCCGGCAATCCAGCAACATCGCGTGATCCGCCTGCCCATAGCAGGAGATGAATTGATCCATAATCCCGCACTGCGAGCCCACAAATTGGTTCTCTGCCCGCTGACTCAGGAACGCCAATTCCTTCCTATCGACGGCGTAACCCGACATCTCCAGCAGTGAGTAGCCCGTCGCCACCTCTATCGCCGCCGACGAACTCAACCCCGCCCCCAACGGCACATCCCCGGCAATATAAAGGTTAGCCCCGCGCAGCGGCCTTCCCGACCGTTCCAGCGCCCAAGCCACCCCCAGCGGATAAGCCTGCCACTGGTGCGAGCCTTGAGGTTTTAGTTCGTCTAAATCCGCCTCCGCACTTTGCCCGAAATTCTGCGAGTACAACACCATCCGCCGGTCGTCGCGCGGCGAAACCGCCACCCAGCAGGAAAACTCAATCGCCGCCGGCAATACAAATCCATCGTTGTAATCGGTGTGCTCCCCTATCAGATTGACGCGCCCAGGCGCGCGATAAACACCGGCCGCATCGCCCCCGAACCTCTCCCGAAACCGTTCCCGAATTTGTTGCGCTCGATCCATGCCCGCCCAAACCGCTGCAATTTCCTCAATTCATATACTTATCATCAAACGACCCACCGAAAACTTCGTCCCCGCCGCCACAACCTGCTTACGCTTTCCTCAATTACCCGTCTATGTCACGGACGTACGCCTCTCGCGCGTCCTACAAGCAAACCACCTCTCCACATTTTGCTTGTAACAACACGCGCCACTCATCGTTATAGGGCTGGACGAAAGGAGCTTCTCCAACAATGCGTAAACTCGCAGTCTCGATTTTCGCCTTCGCACTAATCCTCACCGCCGGCGCCCACAGCGCCAGCGCTCAATTCAAAAACGGCAGCCAGGCCACCGAACTCAATCTCCCCCGGCTCAGCCAGCGCGCCACGGTCATCCAACGCATCGGCCTGACCGACGTCACCATCGTTTATCACGCGCCGCTGGCCAACGGCCGCGAACTCTTCGGCAAGACCGTGCCCTACGGCCAGGTCTGGCGCGCCGGTGCCAACGAAAACACCACCATCAATTTCACCGATGACGTCAGCATCGATGGCCATCCTCTCCCCGCCGGCACCTACGGCCTCCACACCATTCCCAACGCCGACAAGTGGACCATCATCTTCTCTAAAAATTCCACTTCGTGGGGCAGCTTCAGTTACGACGAAAAAGAAGACGCTCTGCGCGTCGACGTCAAGCCCGCCGCCTCCGGTGACACTCGCGACTCCCTCGCCTACACCTTCGACGACATCAAAGCCGACTCCGCCGACGCCACTCTGCGCTGGGGCAAAGTCGCCGTCCCCTTCAAAATTTCCGTCGACGTCAAAGCCCTCGCCGACCGCGCCATCAAGCAACAACTGCGCAACACCGGCGGCTTCACCTGGGCCGGCTACGACGAAGCCGCTAACTGGAACCTCGACGAAAATTACAACCTGGAAGACGCCGTGAAGTGGGAAGACCTCTCCATCCAGAACGAAGAGCGCTTCGAAAATCTCGAAACTAAATCGCGCATCCTCGCCGCCCAGGGCAAAAAAGACGAATCCGAAAAGCTACTGAACCAGGCCCTCGACAAAGCCAACGCCGTCCAGATCTACGTCTACGCCCGCGGCCTGCAACGCAACAAACAACAGGACAAAGCCTTCGAACTCTTCCGCCGCGGCTACAAACAGTATCCCAACAGCTGGATCTCCCACGTCGGTATGGCCCGCATCGACTCCGCGGAAGGCAAATTCGACGACGGCGCGAAGGAAATGCACCTCGCCGCCTCCACCGCCCCCGAAAACCAGAAGCCCTTCCTCGAAAAATACGCCAAGCGCCTCGAATCCAAAGACGACATCAACAAATAATTCCGCATAACAAAACGGGGCGTAGCGTTCAGCGAATTCATCGCAAACGTTACGCCCCAAGTTTTTCTTTTGACTTCTTCAACCGCACTACAAAATCGGGTGCCGCACCCTGCGATTTTCAGGGTGCGGGTTTAGATCAAACTCAACGCAAATCACCTGTGCGAAGCGAAACGATCGCATAGTCTGTTCAAACTACAGTCGTAACCGCGACCCTCTCCGCTACCGAAGCCAACGCCGCCTCCATCACACCCAATCCCTCTTCCAGCTCCGCATCGCTAATCACCAGCGGCACTAACACTCTCACCACATTGTTAAAAGTACCCGCCGTAATCGTGATCAACCCATGCTCATAGCAGTAGTGCGCAATTTCCTTCGTCTCCACATCCGCAGGCTCCCGCGTCTCCCGGTTCCTCACCAACTCAATCGCACACATCCCGCCAATCCCGCGAATCTCCCCAACCATCCCCCACTTCTTCTGCCACTCCCGCGCGCGCGCCTCAAACTTTTCGCCAATCTCCACAGACCTCGAAAGCAATCCTCCGCTCTCGATCGCCTCAATCGCCGCCAACGCCGCGGCACACGACGCCGGATTCCCCGCAAACGTACTCCCCAACCCGCCAACTCCCGGCGCATCCATAATCTCCGCCCGCCCGGTGATCGCGCCAATCGGCAATCCCCCGCCCAGCGACTTCGCCGAAATAATTAAATCCGGCTCCACTCCATAATGTTCAATCGCAAAAAATTTCCCGGTCCGCCCAATCCCCGTCTGCACCTCATCCGCAATAAACACAATCCCGTGCTTCCGGCAAATCTCCTGCACAATCCCAAAGAATTCCTTCGGCGGCGTCACAAATCCGCCCTCCCCCAAAATCGGCTCGACAATCACCGCCGCCACCGACTCCGCCGGCACCAACCTTTTAAACGCATCCTCCAACGCATGCGCGCAAGTCATCCCGCACGATGGGTACGTCAAGTTGTACGAGCACCGGTAGCAATACGCATACGGAATCCGGTACACGTCGCCCACAAACGGCGCAAACCCCGTCTTGTACGGATTCGATTTGCTGGTCAGCGACATCGCCATAAACGTGCGCCCATGAAACGCATCGTTAAAACAAATCACCGCCGGCCTCTTCGTATACGCCCGCGCAATCTTGATCGAGTTCTCCACCGCCTCCGCGCCGGTATTCACCACAAACGTCTTCTTCGCAAATTTCCCTGGCGCCTTCGCATTCAATTTTTCCGCCACCGCCACATACGGCTCATACGGCGTCACGCTAAAACACAAATGCAAATATTTCTCGAGCTGTACGCCGATCGCGCCAGTCACTCCGGCATTGCGGTGCCCCATATTCGCGCAGCCAATCCCGCCCGCAAAATCAATGAAGCGATTCCCATCCACATCCTCAATGACCGCGCCTTCGGCCCGCGCCGCAAAAATCGGCGTCGAATGATATGGCCCCCGCGGCACCGCCGCCTCGCGCCTCTTCATCAACTCTCGCGACCGCGGCCCCGGCACTTCCGTTCGAAGCTGAATCGTCCCCATCGCTATTCCCTCGCAACTCCAACGTCAACTTCAACTCAGTACGCGAAACTCAGTACCACCCAATCGGCGTCTCATCCAAATTCACAAACACCTGCTTCGTCTCCAAATACTCCTCCAACCCCCACGGCCCCAACTCCCGCCCAAATCCCGACTGCTTATACCCGCCCCACGGCGCTTCCACATACGTCGGCTGCATATGATTCACCCACACAATCCCAGCGCGCACGGCCTTAACCACGCGAAACGCCTTATAAATGTCCCGCGTCCACACCGCCGCCGCCAATCCATACGGCGTATCATTCGCAATTCGAATCGCACCCGCCTCGTCGTCAAACGGAATCACCGTCGCCACCGGCCCAAAGATTTCCTCCCGCGAAATCCGCGCGCCATTATCCACGTCATAAAAAATCGTCGGCTCCACGTAGTAACCCTTCTCCGTCGCCGCCGGGCGCCCACCGCCAATCGCCACCTTCGCCTCTTTCTTCCCAATCTCCAGATAAGAACTCACTCGCTCGTAATGCTCTTTACTCACCAGCGGCCCCATCTTCGTACCGCGATCCAACGGCGCGCCCAAATGAATCCTCTTGGCCTTCTCCGTCATCGCCTCAACAAATTTTGAGTAAATCCCCTTCTCCACCAAAATCCTGCTGCCCGCCGAACACACCTCGCCCTGATTGATGAACACTCCAAACAGCGCCCCATCCACCGCCGCTTCCCAATCCGCTCCCTCAAAGAAAATATTCGGCGACTTCCCGCCCAGCTCCAGGGTCACCCGCTTCAGCGTATCCGCCGCGCTCTTCACAATAATTTTTCCCACCGCCGCGCTTCCGGTGAACGCAATCTTGTCCACTCCCGGATGCGCCACCAGCGCCGCGCCAGCGGTCTCGCCCAATCCATTCACAATATTCACCACGCCCGGCGGCAATCCCACTTCTTCGAACCAATTTGCGAATTCCAGCGCCGTCAGCGGCGTCTGCTCCGCCGGCTTCAACACGCAGCAGCATCCCGCCGCCAACGCCGGCGCCAATTTCCACGCCGCCATCAGTAGCGGATAATTCCAGGGAATAATCTGGCCCGCCACTCCCACCGGCTCGCGCAAAGTAAAACTCAGCGCATTGGCCGGCACCGGATTCACATGCCCCAAAACTTTATTCGCCAACCCGCCATAATACTCAAAGCAGGTCGCCACATCCGCAATGTCGTACTCCGCCTCCACAATCGGCTTCCCGGAATTGCGGCATTCCAATTCCGCCAGCATCGCCGCATTCTGCCGAATTTTCTCGGCCAGCTTGAACAAAATTCGCCCGCGCTCCGCGGCATTGGTCTGCCCCCACGGCCCCGAATCAAACGCCGCCCGCGCCGCCTTCACCGCGCGGTCCACATCCTCCGCACCCGCCGACGCCACCTGCGCAATCACTTCCTCCGTCGACGGATCGTAAACCGCAAACGTCTCCCCCGACGCGCTCCCCACCCACTCCCCATTCACATAATTCTTATAATTCCGCACTTCCGCCTTCACCACTCCACCCATCCCCGCCTCCCGAATTCTTCACACCACCGCCGCCAACTTTCTCGCACTCTTCCTTCTCCCGTACACAAAAAAGAAAAACGCCGCGAGTCCCACAAACACCGCCATACCACCCACCATCCACACTTCATACGAAAGCAACGACGTAATCTGCTGCGCGGGAAAAAACACCAGCGCCATTCCCAGAATCGTCGTCACCAATCCGCTCGCGCCCGCCAACAACAAAGTCGTCCGACTGTAACGCCCGCGCACAAACGGCTTCTTCCACGCGATCTTCAGCAGCGCCCCAAACATATAAACAAACGGCACCAACTGCACCGCCACCGCCAGCGACAACAATTTCTGAAACGTCTCCTGCACACCCGCACCGGTAAAAGTGAAATTCAAAACCACCAGAATCAGCGACACCGCGGCATGCACGATAATCGCCGCATACGGAGTCGCATATTTGGGGTGAACCTTTCCCAACCACGCCGGCATATACGAATCCAGCCCCGCCACAAACGGAATCCGCGCCGATCCGCCCAGCCACGCCGACCCAATCCCCGCAATCGACAAGCTCAGCAAAAACGCAAACGGCGCCACGATCCACGGCGTCCCCACCCGCCCGGCCATATGCCGCACCGCCTGCACAATTCCCTGCAACACACTGATGTCGCTCTTGCTCACCGCTACCAACAGCGTCAGCGTCGCCCCAATATATAAAAGACCAGAGAGCACTCCGCCCCACGCCACCGCTCCCGGCAGAATTTTCTCGGGTTCCTCAATCTCGTCGCCCATCACCGACGCCAGCTCCAGCCCGCACAATCCAAAACAAATCACCCCAAACGAATTCAGCACAAATCGCGGATCCGCCGGAATCGCAAAATCGTGCGACGTAATCGTCGTCCCAAATCGCAAACACACCACCACTCCCAACCCAATCAGCACCGCCGCCGCAATCCCCGTACCAATCGCGCCCAGGTTGTTGATCCACTTCCCGACGCCCAGTCCCACTACATTCAAAACCACCAACACCACCAGCAGCCCCACCGACGTCGTCAGCGCAAAAATTTTGTTATCCGCCAGCCCTTCATGCCCCGGACCCAGCGCATACACCGACACACCCACGAAATAAAGCATCACCGTGGGCACATACATCATGTTGTTGGTCCAGTAGCACCACCCCGACAGAAATCCGTGAAAATCTCCAAACACTTCCTTGGCCCACAGATAAACTCCGCCTTCGCCGGGAAACCGGTGCGCCAGCTCAATCACCGCAATCCCCTGCGGCCAAAAAAACAGCACCAACGAAATCAGCCACAACCACACGGTGACGCCACCGTTGGCCGCAATCGAAGGCACCACATTGAGATTGAATACCGCGACAACAAACAGGAGCACCAGGTCCCAGCGCCCCAGCACCCGCTTCAGATGCGCGGCATCGCCGCCCTTCGTAATGGGCACGCTTACTTCTGTCGCCATGATTTCTCCAGCGTGCCCCAACGGCTCAGCGCGTCATCGCTAATGGCTAGTGCCCGGCCGCTCCCACAAACGCCACTCCCCGTTCCTGCTGCGCCTTCGCCAATCCCGGAGCAATCTCCTCAAACACAGAAAGATGCTTCTCGATATCCGCATCCGTGTGCTGCACCGAAATCGTCCACTGCTCATCCCACCAATAGGGCTGCGCCAGCACTCCGCGATTCACCATCGCAAACCAATAGTGCCGCCACAAATCCACATCGATCGCCGTCCAATCGCGATAATTGCGGATCTCCTGCGGATACAGCATCAACGCCCCATTCACTCCCGCACTCACCACGTAAGCCTGCAATCCAACTTTCCCAACGATCGCACGATACCCATCAGCCAATTTCTTACTGAGCTTGCCAACATGCTCATAGTTCTCGCGCGTCAACACTTCCCGAAACGTCGCCAACCCCGCCGCCATCGCAATGCGATTGGTGTTATACGTCCCGCCATGAAACACCTTGTGCTGCGAAATCAAATCCATCACTGCGCGGCTCGCACCAAACGCCCCCAGCGGCGCACCACCGCCAATCGATTTCGCCAAACAAATCATGTCCGGCTTCACGCCAAAATATTCCGATGCCCCGCCCCACGCCAATTTCGCGCCGGTTTTCACTTCATCAAAAATCAGCAGCGCCCCATTCTTCGTGGCAATCTCGCGCAGCCCTTCCAGAAAACCCGGCTGCGGCATGCACAAGCCCACATTCATCAAAATCGGCTCAAGAATAATCGCCGCAATCTGCCCCGGATTTTCTTTGAACCTCCGCTCCACGCTCTTCAAATTGTTGAACGACGCGATCACCACATTCTCGACCGACGCCTTCGGCACGCCCATCCCGCCCGGCACCGCCGTCGGCGCATCCGGATCGCCATACTCTTCGGCCTTGGGCTTCACACTCACCAGCGCCGTGTCGTGCAGCCCGTGATACGCCCCTTCAAATTTCAAAATCTTGTCCCGCTTCGTCGCCGCCCGCGCCATCCGGCACGCGTGCATGGTCACTTCCGTCCCGCTCGACCCAAACCGCACCATCTCCACCGGGTACCGTTTGCAAATCTCTTCCGCCAACTCCCATTCCCACTCGTGCGGCATTCCAAACGTCGTGCCGATCTTCAGCGCGCCTTCAATCGCCTTCACCACCGCCGGATGGCAATGCCCGGCCATCAACGCACCAAAACACAAATTGTGATCGACGTACTCATTTCCATCGACGTCCCACAACTTCCCGGCTTTCCCTTCCTTCACAAATAAAGGATACGGATCGTAAGCCCGGTAATTGCTCGCCACTCCCAACGGAATTCTTTGCAACGCCCGCTTGTGCGCATCCGCCGATTTCGGCGTGCGCTTCTCGTACGTCTCCAATTCCTTCTGCAACCCTGCGTGAACTTTCTCCGACATAACTCTCTCCGTACCTGGCCGCTCTTCAGCCGCCAACAGGTCTCTTCCCTGCCGTCAGTTTTACTTCAAGCACTAGAATAGGTTGTTTCGACTAGAACACGAACTTCAGCGCGAACTGGAACAGTCGCGGTGACCGCACCTTCTGCGCAAACCCAAAGTTAGACCCATCCGAAATATCCCCATCGATATCGTAGAACTGCGCATGATTCGCGATGTTGTACACCTCCGCGCGAAATTCCATCCGCATCTTCTCGCCAATCGGCGTGTCCTTCACCAATCCCATATCCACGTTATTAATCCCCGGGCTGCAGCAAATCGATCGCGGCGCGTTTCCGATCGTTCCCGGAGCCACCGTATCATTCGTAAACAGCGACGGATCGAACGCATACCCGTTGTTCTTCCTCACATCCTGGGTACGAAACGGCGCCGTTAGATTCGGCTCGCCCGGCGCCTCAAAGAAGAAGCTGCTGAACTCCTCGATATCATCCGATGACGTAATGCGAATCGGGAATCCCTTCTGGAACGTCAAAATCCCCGACCACTGCCACCCATCCGCAATCTTGCCCAACAGCCCGTCATACTTCGGCACCGGCAATTCCCACACATAGCTGAACACGAAACGATGCCGCGCATCGTACAGCGACGGCCCATACGTGGAATTCAAATTCACCGGATTCAACGTGCTCTCAAAACTCGACGCGTTGTCCAGCGATTTGCTGTAGGTATACGCGCCTTGGAATTGCAAGCCGTGTGAAAAACGCTTCTCCAGCAACACCTGCAACGAGTTGTAATTCGAATGCGCCACCGTATTCTCCGTAAAAATATTCGAGAACACCGGAATCCCATCCACCGGGCAGCCAACTCCGCTCAGCGGTTGGCAATTCGGCGAAGAATATTGCCGCAAGCCCACCAAAGTAATTCCGTTCGGCCCAACCGTCGTTCCCGCAGGCACCAGCAACGAACCACCAGAAGCCGCGTTGTACGGCAGCACCAATCCGCCATCCGCCGTGTTTGGGATCACCGTTCCCGGCGGCACAAAAAATGTGCTGTCCGCATCGAACGATCCGCACGTCAGTGGATTCCCGCCCGGTCCATCCAGCGTCTCCGGGATCGCCGCGAGATCATTACAGCTATTCGGATTCCCATGATTGATGTCGTACGACGCCAGCAACCGGTGGCCCTGCGATCCCACGTACCCGATCTGGAACAAAATATTCCCCGGCAGCTCGCGCTTAATCGTCAGGTTGTACTGATCCGAATATTGCGGCCGCAACTGCTTCGGAAATTCGCCGAACAACAAAATCGACCGGAAACTCGCCCAATCGATCGGCGTCCCCCGCGGCGGATTCAGAATCCCATTGAAAGGATTAGGACTCGCACTTCCGGTCTGATCCAAAAACGGCGCCTGAAACAGCGGATCAGAAATAAAATTGCTTCCACCAAACGGCGGCTCCGCGCTGAATTGCTCCAGCACTAGCTGCTCGATCGGGTTGTAAAACATTCCGTAGCCCGCGCTGATGCTGGTTTTTCCCGGTCCGCCAGTCAGCTTCGCCAGCCATCCATCCTTCGCTCCAGGACTCCAATTCGCCCCCAGCCGCGGCGCAAATCCCTTCCAGTACGTCTGCGTCAAAGACAGCGGCACGTCCTTATCGCCAGGAAATACCAACCCGGTCGGCGTCACGCCCGCCGCATCGCAACCACCCGTTCCTCCGCCGTACGTCGCAAACAGCGGATCATCCGGCGTAATCGTGCACGGATAAATCGTGGAGTTCTGCCCCGGCCGGAACGTTTGCACCTTATGTCCAATATCATTCAGCGGCGTATTCACTTCCCAGCGCACGCCATAATTCAGCGTCAGGTTCGACTTGATCTTCCAGCTATCCTGCGCGAACAAATACACCGACGTGCTGCGCACCTTCTCCTGCTGCGCCGATCCTTGCGTGTAGTTGTTCGGCAGCCCCAACAGAAAATCTGGATAGTTGTCGTCGCTGCCCACATCGTTTAGCCCGCCAGGACTGAACGTAATCGATCCGTTCACGTTGTAATACAAAGTCTGATCGAATTTCTGGTAACGAACGTCCCCGCCAAATTTCAAACTGTGGTTGCCGATAATCTTGCTGTAGTTATCCGACCACTGATACGTATTCCCCACTTGCGGCAACTGTCCTTCAAAGTTATTGCCCAGAGACAATCCGCCATCCACGGAAATAAACGGCAGCCCTTCTTTGCCCGCTCCCAATCCCGGATGAATCCCAAAATTCGGATCCGCCGCAATCGGCGCTCCGCTTCCATCGATCAACGACGTATCCGTCGTCCCCGTAAAACAAACCGCTGCAGCCGCCGTCCCGCAGGAATCCTGCACCAGGCTATTCACCGTCGGCGTATTGAATTTTCCCTGCCCTTCGCGGAAATATGAAAAGCGCGCCTCATTCACCGCCGTCGAGCCCAGCGTCCAGGTATGCGACGCATTGATCTGCTGTGTTCGCGTGGCGAAATCTCCTGGAAAATTCCCCAAGTCCCCGCCCGCTGCCTGGAATTTCGCAAACGGATCCAAAGTATTGTCGTCATCAAAGTAGTAGTACACCGACAGCTTCTGGTTCTTGCTCAAGTCGTGATCGACCTTCAGCGTGAACTGATCCCCGCGGTCCCGCTCATTCGGCGCTTGCTGAAACACTCCGTCCGAAGTCGGATGCACATAGGTATTCAGCAACGAAGTCGACAGCGGGTCGAAGCATTGCGTCGGAATCTGATTATTCGGGAACAAAATCCCGTAATTCCCCGGCGTCGGCGCTCCTCCGCCTTGAATATTCGCCAGCTCTGTATTCGCCGCCGGACTCAACGCCGATCCGCAGCGCTGCTGCAGCACATTCGCCACCGTTGGTGTTGTCAACGTCCCGCTAAACGGCGTCCCACCGGAAAAATCTCCGCTCAAATTCGCGTCGGTCGGCAATGGCACCGGGTTCGACGAAATTCCCTGCTTGATCCGCCGCCCTTCATACGACCCAAAAATAAATGTCTTATCTTTTTTAATCGGCCCGCCCAACGTTCCGCCAAACTGATTCTGCTGAAAATCCGGCTTGATCGGATCGTAAAATCCCTTCGCGTTCAGCACTTTGTTGCGGAAAAATTCAAACGCGCTGCCGTGCAGTTCGTTCGTCCCCGACTTGGTCACCACGTTGACCACCGCGCCGGAATTGCGCCCGTACTCCGCATCAAACGAATTGGTGATCACCCGAAATTCCGAGATGCTGTCCGGCGAAGGCTGCACCGCCGGCAAATTCGCAAACAAATCGTTCCCGTCTCCGCCATTCACCGAATAATTGTTCGATCGCCCGCGCCCGCCGTTCACCGTCACCACGCCCGCTTTATCCGAGCCATAAAACAAATCGTTGCCCAACTGCGACTGCACTCCCGGCTGCAACTGCAGCAACTGATACACATCGCGTTGATTCAGCGGCAACTGCGTCGCATCCCGCTCATTCACCACCGCGCCTAATTGCGTCGAAGTCGTATCCACTACTGGACCCGCACCAGTCACTTCCACCGTTTCCGTCGCGCCGCCCACCACCAGCGCGATATCCAGCGTGATCACCTGGTTCAAATCCAGCACCACGCCCTTGCGGCTGTATTTCTTAAATCCCGTCTGCGAAACCTCCAGGTCGTACGTCCCCACCGGAATTTCCAGAAAGTTGTACTCGCCATTCGCCCCGCTGGTCGTCTCGCGTCCTACATTCGTCGCCGTATCAATCATCGTCAGCGTCGCGCCGCTCACCGCCGCGCCACTCGAATCCGTCACCGTCCCGCGCACGCGCCCGCCAGTGCTCTGCGCCGCCGCAACGTTCGCCGTACACAACGCCACCAAAATCCCCATGACACACCATCACCGCGCGCGCCATAGCGTTACTCCACAACCGCATGCCAAATTTCTCCGTGGGAGTTCATTCGATCACCCCTGTTCGATCTGCGCCGAAAAAGCTTCGGCCCAAAAAACTTCTTCCCCAAAAACTTTCTGCATCGTTGCGTTTCTTCGAGGTTGCTGCGCTTCGGAAACCTTACTATAATCCCGCAAACTTAGCGCACCGAGTGAGAGCAAGTTAGATAAGGTCACACCGGGTGTCAAGCAGAAAGAATTCATCTTTAAAATCGTTAAAACGCGTGAGCCCGCGCGTCGCTCGCCGCCCCCTGCGCATCGGCGAAGTCGCTCGCCGTCTGGGCATTTCGTCTTCCGCTTTACGCGACTGGGAAACCCTCGGCCTCCTCGCTCCGCAACGCACCCAGAGCCGCTACCGCGAATACACCGACTCCGACGTGCGCCTCCTGCGCCGCGCCATTTTTCTCCGCCGCGCCCGTGGCCTCAATCCCGCCGCCATCGTCCACGTCCTCAAACGCCAGGGCCACGCCACAACGCCCGCCACCGAAAATCCCCAACGCCTCCCCGGCCAACGTTTCCGCCGCCTGCGCACCCGCCGCGGCCTCTCTCTCGCGCAAGTCGCCCGCGCCACCGGCGTCTCCATCGGTTTTCTCAGCGCCCTCGAACGCGGCCAGATGCGCTCTTCCATCGCCACCCTCCGCCGCATCGCCCGCTTCTACGGCACGAATATCCTTTCCTTTTTCGAAGCCGCGGAAGAAAATCCCCGTCTCGTGCGCCCCGCCCAACGCAAAATTCTGGAAACAACTCCCGGCGTCCGCATGGAACTCCTGGCCTGGGGCCACACCGCCATGGAGCCGCACCTCTTCCGCGTGCGCCCCGGCGGCGGCAGCGGCGAATCCTACGCCCACGAAGGCGAGGAATTTCTCCACGTCCTGCGCGGCAATTTCGAAATTTGGCTAAAAAACGATGAACACTACCGCCTCAAACCCGGCGACAGTCTCTACTTCGAAAGCAGCACGCCGCATCGCTGGAAAAATCCCGGCCGCACCGAAACCTGGCTGCTGTGGATCAACACGCCGCCAACTTTTTAATTCCCGAGGAGACTCCATGACCGCTGGCACCATCCGCACCGCACTAAAAAATGCATCCGCTCTGCTGATCGTGCTGCTGCTCTGCGCCGCCGTCACACTCCACGCTCAATCCAAAAAAGAAACCAAAACCGGCGCCGACACCATCGTCACTCACGCCCGCATCTATACCGTCAATCCTCAACAGCCCTGGGCCGAAGCCCTCGCCATCCGCGCCGACAAAATCGTCGCCGTCGGCTCCAACGCCGAAATCGAAAAATTCCGCCACCCCGGCACTAAAGTCATCGACGCCGCCAATCAACTGGTCCTCCCCGGCTTCGTCGATTGCCACATCCACTTCATGGAAGGCTCCATCAGCCTCGGCGAAGTCGATCTCGCCGGCTCCAAAGACGTCCCCGAAATCCAGCAACGCCTGCGCGACTACGCCGCCAAGCACCCCGGCAACGACTGGCTCCTCGGCCTCGGTTGGGACTACGCCATGTTCGGCGCCGCTGCCATCCCCGACAAAAAATATCTCGACGAACTTTTCCCCGATCGCCCGGTCTTCCTCCACGCCTACGACGGCCACACTTCGTGGGCCAACTCTAAAGCCCTGCAAATGGCCGGCATTACCAAAGACACGCCCAATCCTCTCAACGGCATCATCGTCCGCGATCCCGCAACTGGCGAAGCCACCGGCGCGCTCAAAGAACACGCCAGCGGCCTCGTCTCCAAAATTGTTCCTGAGCCAACTCGCGCCGAACGCCTCGCCGCTCTCCGCGAAGGTATCAAGTGGGCCAACAAAAACGGCCTCACTCGCGTCCACAGTGCCGGCGGCGATTTCCCGCAGCTCGAGCTCTACGACGAACTCCGCCGCCACGGCGATCTCACCCTGCGCTTCTACATCGCCTATTTCATGGACCCGCCAGAAATGCGCCCGCAGGACCTCGACGCCATCGAAGCCGCGCGAAAAAAATATCGCGACGACTGGATCGACACCAACGTCGTCAAATTCATGGTCGACGGCGTCATCGAATCGCACACCGCCGCGATGCTCGAGCCCTACACCGACGATCCATCTCTAAAAGGAAAACTTTTCTGGGATCCGGAAAAATATAATTCCGCCACCGCTGAACTCGACAAGCGTGGCCTGCAGCTTTTCACTCACGCCATCGGTGAACTCGGCGTCCGCACCGCCCTCGACGCTTATCAACACGCCGAAGAAACCAATCACACCACCGATCGCCGCCCGCGCGTCGAGCACATCGAAACCATCAGCCCCTCCGACATCCCGCGCTTCGCCAAACTCGGCGTCATCGCCAGCATGCAGCCGCTGCACTCCTATCCCGACGCCGACACTCTCGACGTATGGGCCCGCAACGCCGGCCCCGATCGCGCTTCACGCGCCTGGTCCTGGAAATCCATCGCCGACGCCGGCGGCCGCTACGCGTTCGGCAGCGACTGGCCCGTCGTCACCCTAAATCCCTGGTACGGCCTGCAAACCGCCGTCACTCGCCAAACTCGCGAAGGCACTCCCGCGGAAGGTTTCGTCCCCTCCCAGCGCCTCACCATCGCCAAAGCCGTCGAAGGCTACACCATCGACGCCGCTTTCGCCGGACGCCGCGAAAAAACCGAAGGCTCCCTGGAAAAAGGCAAACTCGCCGACCTGATCATCGTCAACCAAAACATTTTCGAAATCGCCCGCCAACCAAATCTCCAAAACCAAAGTCCGCACCACCATCGTCGGCGGCCAAGTGGTCTACCAATCCAATGAAAAATAACCCAAAAGCATCTTCTGACTTCTCTATGCACACCACGCACTCCGAAGGCTGGGTGGCACAGGTTCGCCATTGGTTCACGAACCCGGGTCTTTCTTTTGACTTCTTCAGCCCCGCTACAAAACCGATTCAATCTTTCGACTTCTTCAACCCCGCCACAAAATCGGGTCAATCTTTTGACTTCTTCAGCCCCGCTACAAAACCGGGTGCCCCAGACGCCGGTTTTGCGTCTGGGGGTTTAGAGTCAACACGACCCAAGTCGATGCAACGAAGCACGATTCGTATTTTGGTTCCGACGCTTCTACTCGCGATCGCCCTCTTCACTACCGCCTGCCAATCCAAAACTCCCACTCTCACCTTATTAGTCTGGGAAGGCTACGCCGACCCTTCCTTCATCTCCGCCTTCGAACAATCCCACCACTGCAAAATCTCCGCCTCCTACATGGGCACCAGCGACGAACTCGTCGCCAAACTCCGCGGCGGCAGCGCCGCCAACTACGACGTCATCTCCCCCAGCAGCGACGTCGCCGCCAGCATCGTCAAAGCCGGACTCGCCGCCCCACTCGACCTCGCAAAAATTCCCGCCTACCCGCAACTCTCCGCCAAACTCCGCGACTCCACCATCGTGAAACAAAACAATCAGGTCTACGGCGTCCCTTTCGTCTGGGGCCCCAATCCACTCCTCTACGACACCACCGCCTTCAAACAAGCTCCCGACTCCTGGTCCATCCTCTGGGACAAAAAATACGCCGGCAAAATTTCCGTCTGGGACGAACTCTCCACCATCTACATGGCCGCGCAAATCCTCGGCTACGACAAACCCGACCCCAGCCATCTCTACAACCTCACCGACACCGAACTCGACGCCGTAAAGAAAAAACTTCTCGAACTCAAACCTAACATCCGCAAAATGTGGGCCACCGGCGGCGAACTCACCAACCTCTTCCAGAATCACGAAATCGTCCTTGCCATGGGCTGGCCGCTCATGACCAACGACCTCCGCAAACTGAATTTCCCCATCGGCGAAACCATCCCCCGCGAAAACACCACCGGCTGGATCGACCACTTAATGATCACCGCCGCCAGCTCCAACAAAGATTTGGCCCAGGAATTTCTCGCCTACATGGTCGAAGCCCAAACCCAGAAAAAAGTCAGCGACGTCACTCACTACACCCCCGCCAATCCGGGTGCCGCGCAATTCCTCTCTGCCGACGAAAAGAAATCCCTCCATCTCGACGACCCGGACGCCTACATGCAACGCATTTATTTCTGGCAAGACGTTCCACGCCGCCCCAAGTACAACGAAATCTGGAACGAGGTAAAAGCCGCGCAGTGACCGCTGTTTCCCCCAACCCGGCGCAGCAATCAACGCCGCAGGCGCCTCCCAGCGGCGCACCTCTACTCGAAATTCGCGCCGTCGCAAAAAACTTCGGCGCGCATCAA
The DNA here is from genome assembly GCA_963846145.1 of uncultured Acidobacteriota bacterium. GTDB lineage: Bacteria > Acidobacteriota > Terriglobia > Acidiferrales > UBA7541 > Acidiferrum. The sequence goes on from CAWJUV010000004.1 coordinate 246,859, forward strand.
GTTCTCAAAGCCGTCTCCCTCAACATCGCTTCCGGCGAATTCATCACCCTGCTCGGCGAAAGCGGCTCCGGCAAAACCACTCTTCTCCGCCTCATCGCCGGTTTCGAACAAGCCAGCAGCGGCGAAATCTGGATGAACAGCCAGCGCCTCGACACCCTCCCGCCCCACAAACGCCGCGTAAACACCGTCTTTCAGCAGTACGCGCTCTTCCCCCACCTCAGCGTCCGCGACAACGTCGCCTACGGCCTGCGCGTCACCAAAACTCCGCACGCCGAAATCGCCACCCGCGTCGACGACGCTCTCCGCATGGTCAAGATGGACAGCTTCGCCGCCGCCCGCCCCACCACTCTCAGCGGCGGCCAACAACAACGCGTCTCCCTGGCTCGCGCGCTAGTAAATCGCCCGCTCCTCCTCCTCCTCGACGAACCGCTCTCCGCCCTCGACGCCAATCTCCGCAAACAAATGCAAAGCGAACTCAAATCCCTCCAACGCGAAGTCGGCATCACCTTCCTCTTCGTCACTCACGATCAGGAAGAAGCCATGGCCCTCAGCGACCGCATCGCCCTCCTCCGCAACGGCGCCCTCGAACAAATCGCCACCCCCCGCGAAATCTATGCCCACCCCGCCACCGCCTACACCGCCCAATTCATCGGCCAAACCAACTTGCTCCAAGCCGAAGTCCGCAACGGCATCGCCACCGCCGCCAACGGCGCACTTCAATTCCCCACCAACGCCCCCAGTGGCGCCACACTCTTTTCGCTCCGTCCCGAAGCCATCCAACTCGCAGACGCGTCATCCGCAAGCGCGGCCTCACAAACAAAATTCAGCGCCATCATCAAACAACAACTCTACGGCGGCTCCAGCGAACTCCTCGAACTCGACTGCCGCGGCCACTCACTGCGCGCAAAAATCCCCACCCACGGCCCGCTAACCGGTATTCACGATTTTGTTTTTTTCGCCGAAGACGCAGTCCTAGTCACAAACACACCGGGACCGTAACAGAAAAGACGGGTGGCCCACCCTCGATTTCCAGGGTGGGTCTTGGTTTTGACTTCGCTTTTGATTTTGAATTTGGGTTTTCAATTTTCTTCTGCGACTGACGCAAACGAGGGTGGCCCAGGTTCGCCTTTGGTTCACGAACCTGGGTTCACGCCCCGAGTTCAATTCGATCTTTATTCTCGGTCTGTATTTTGTTTTTGAATTTTTTGTTTCGGTGCTGATCCAAACTCGAAAATGTACTCCCGCACCTACAAATCGTTGGTCTCCGCCCCACCAATCCTCTGGGTCACGCTCTTCCTCCTAATTCCCTACGCCCTCATGCTGGCCCACAGCTTCTGGCAAGTCCGCGAAGGTTTCCTCGTCCACGATTGGACTCTCCGCAACTACCAAACGCTCCTCAAAAACCCCCTCTACTTCCAAGTCCTCCTCCGCAGCATGCGCATCGCCGCCAGCGTCACTCTCTGCTCGCTGCTCCTCGGCTACCCGCTCGCCTACTACCTCTCCTTCCACGCCGGCCCCCGCAAAGAACTCCTCTACCAACTCGTGATCGTCCCGCTGTGGGTCAGTTACCTCGTCCGCGGCTACGCCTGGAAAACCATCCTCGGCAGTGACGGCGTCCTCAACGGCGCTCTTCAATATCTCCATCTCACCAGCGCACCCGTCGGCTTCTTCCTCTACAGCCCGTTCGCCGTCATCCTCATGCTCACCCACATCTATACACCTTTCGTCTTCCTCCCCATCTACGCGTCACTCGAACACATTCCGCGCCCGCTCGTCGAAGCCTCTCAAGACCTCGGCGCCGGCCCCGCCAGAACATTCGCCAAAGTGATCCTCCCGCTTTCCCTCCCCGGACTAATCGCCGGCGCAACGTTCGCCTTTGTCCTTTCCCTCGGCGATTTTCTCGCCCCTCTTCTCGTCGGCGGTCCCAGCGGCACCATGATCGCCAACATCGTGCAAAGCCTCTTCGGCGCCGCCTACGACTGGCCCCTCGGCGCTGCTATCTCCGTCTGCATTTTGCTCATCATCATCGCCCTCCTCTCCGCTACCGAACGCCTCGAAAAGCGCTGGTCCTTCCGATGAGCACCACTCCCATCGCCGCCAACAACCCGGAACTCGCCGCCGCCGCGACCATCTCCACTCCGCCAATCAAAACGACGCGTACAAAAAAACGCGGCGCTCCACTCCTCGCCGCCTACTCCGCAGTCGTCTTCGCCTTCATCTATCTCCCCATCGCCGTCCTCATCATCTACTCCTTCAATCGCGACGGCGTCGGCGGCTTCCCCCCGCGCCACTTCACCCTCAACTGGTACCGCCAACTCTTCAACGACGCCGCCATCTGGACTTCCGTCCTCAACAGCCTCATCGTCGCGCTCGCCAGCGTCGCCCTCGCGCTCACTCTCGGCCTGCTCGCCGCCCTCGCTCTCGACCGTGCCAATTTCCCCGGCAAATCCCTCTTCCGCCGCCTCGTCCTCCTCCCGCTCATCCTCCCCGGCATCATCACCGGCCTCTCCTTATTAATGTTCGCCGTCTACGCCGGTGCCCACCTCAGTCTCTTCACGGTTTTTCTCGGCCACGGCACTGCGCTCATCTCCGTCGCCACCACCGAACTTTTCGCCGGCCTGCAAAAAATGGATCGCGCCCAGGAAGAAGCCTCCCTCGACCTCGGCGCCACTCCCCTGCAAACTTTTTTCCGCGTCACTCTCCCCAATCTCAAGCTCTCGCTCATCGCCGCCGGCCTGCTCATCTTCACTCTCTCCATGGACGAAATCGCCGTCACCTTCTTCCTCATCGGCCGCGACAACACTCTCCCGCTCGAAATCTGGGGACGCCTCCGCCGCGGCATCACCCCCGAAATCAACGCCATCTCCACTTTGATTTTTGCTGTGTCCGTAATTTTGCTGATCGTCTCATTTCAATTACGCACTCGCGCCCAACGCAAAGCAGCCGTATCTACTTAGGAATAGGAGCCACCACCACATGTCGCCTTCACGCCGCAATTTCATCAAGTACGTCGTCGCCGGTTCCGTCGCCGCCGGCTGCCCCATCGACTCGAGCCTCCTCGCCGCTGCAACAGACCATCCGCCCACTCCCCGCGCCGAAGGCGAACACTTCGAAGTCTGCCACCAGGTCCGCGACGGCCACGAGTTCGCCCGCCCCGCCGCCACCAAAAAAGTTGACGTCGCCATCGTCGGCGGTGGCGTCGCCGGCCTCTCCGCCGCCTACTTCCTCCGCGGCAAAGACTGGCTCCTCCTCGAAAAGGAAGACCACTTCGGCGGCAACGCCTATCAGGAAGACTACGAAGGCGCCGCCTTCGCGCACCGGCTCCGCCTACGCCTTCAAAGGCGATCACGGCGACCAACTCTCCGCCGAACTCGGCATGAAACTTCTCCCCGTCGACAATCCCGACCCCACCATCGTCAACAAAGCCTTCATCGCCGACACCTGGAACGCCGGCCTATCAAATCTCCCCTACCCCGCCGCCGTCCGCGACTCCTTCCAGAAATTCCGCGATAAAATGATGCAGATCGACGTCGCCAAGCGCATCGACGAACTCGACTCCAAACCGCTCACCGAATTCACCGCCGGCTACGCCCCCGAAATTCAGCAGTGGTGGGACGGCTACGGCCCTTCCAATTGGGGCGCCACCACTGCGGACACCTCCGCCTTCGTCGGCCTCTCCGCACTCCAAGGCCTGGTCACCGGCGATGACGCCAAGCGCGTCATCCTCCCCGGCGGCCTCGGCTGCATCACCCACAAACTCGTCGAAGCCCTCCAGCCCAAATACAAAGAGCGCATGCTCGGCGAAGCCACCGTCGTCGCCGTCGTCCCCGGCGCAGACAGCGTGGAAATAACCTACTTCCATGCCGGCCAACTCACCACCGTTTCCGCCAAAGCGGTGATCATGTGCACCGCCAAATACATCACCTCGCGCCTCGTCACCAATCTTCCCGCCGAACAAAAAGCCGCCATGCGCAAAACCCGCTACGCTCCCTACCCCGTCGTCAACGCCATCTTCGACAAGCCCGTCTACAATCGCGGCTACGACACCTGGTGCCCCGGCAACTCCTTCACCGATTTCATCGTCGCCGACTGGACCGTCCGCAACACTCCCGGCTACCACCAAAAATTCAACATCCTCACTTTCTACACCCCGCTTAGAGAAAATCAGCGCTTCTCTCTCCTCGAAGAAGCCAACTGCAAAAAGCTCGCCGCCCGCGTCCTCACCGACTTCCAAAAGCTCCTCCCCGAATTCAACACCGACCCCGTCGAAGTCCGCATCTACCGCCGCGGCCATCCCATGTTCATGGCCACCCCCGGCCAGTTCACCAAAAACCGCCTCGCCGCCGCCCACCCCATGGACCGCATCTTCTTCGGCAACAACGACAGCGGCGGCCCAGAATCCCTCACCAGCGAAGCCATCCGCCTCTCCCAAGGCGCCTGCGAATGGGCCCAACCGATCCTCGCCGGCCAACCTGGCGCCAAATCTTTCGCCGAAAAAATCATCAACACCCGCGAATTCTAATTTTTCGCGAAAAGAAAATGCTCGTATCGCGGCAGCCTCGCACTGGTGTATAACCTCGACCAATCAGTCGGGCCTTCCTTGCACGAAAATCCATTCGGAGAGAAAAAAATGAAAAAACCAGCCGTGCTATGGGCCGCCGCCGCGTTAATCCTCGTCGCTTCCATGGGGATCGCTCGGACACTAAAAGCCTCCCCCGATAAAGTCGTCTACGTTTCTTCCTCCAGTGCCACTTACAAAGCCATGAGCACAAGTAATAGCGGAGTCACCGAAGCCGTAATTTCTGGCGATCCCGAAAAAGGTGCACACCAAACCTTCTCCAAATTTCCCCCGGGTACGACGCCGGGATGCACTTCCACACCAACGACACCACCATCGTGGTGATCAAAGGCGCATACCTCTATAAAGATGAAGCGGGAGAAAAGCGCGTCGGCCCCGGCGACTACCTCAAAGTCCCCGGCGGCCACAAACACTGGAGTGGCGGCGACAAAACCGAAGGCGCCCTCTTCTACGAAGAAGGCGACAAAAAATTCGACTTCGTCCCCGTGAAATAATTTTTCTCGCAACTCTGCCGGCTCTTCCAAAACAAAAAAGCCCCACGCAACAAGCGTGGGGCTTCATTTTTCTCGATCCTTGCAAGTGCCACATGCTTCAATTTTTGGCATACTCCTTCCCACATTCGAGGCTGCCCAATGAAATCGACTTTTCGGTCTGTTATATTTCTGTTTGCTGCTGTAGCTCTCACTTCACTTCCCATCGCACGCACAAACTTCCTCTCCCTCCGACAGCCACTCCACTATGTTTCAACGGCCGCTCCATCCGCCCCCATCGTCATCATCAACGCCCAAGTCTCCGACGGCTCCTCCGCCCCACTCAAAAAACTCAACGTCCGTATCTCCGGCGACCACATCACCAAAGTCGGCCTCTTCAAACCCACCGCCTCCGACCAGGTCATCGACGGCTCCAATCTGGTCCTCGCCCCCGGCTTTATCGACATTCACAATCACTCTGAAGAAGGCCTCGACTCCGACCCACTCGCCGAAACCCAAATCTCTCAGGGCATCACCACCGTAATCCTCGGCCCCGACGGCTTCTCCCCCTGGCCCATCGCCGACTGGCTCGAAACCCGCCGCAAAAATCCTGTCTCGCTCAACGTCGCCACTCTCTTCGGCCACGAAAACGTCCGCTCTCTCGTCATGGGCAAAGATTTCCGCCGCACCGCCACTCCCGAAGAAATCCAGAAAATGGCCGCCCTCGCCGAAGACGCCATGAACCAAGGCGCCCTGGGCGTCTCCACCGGCCTCGAGTACGACGTCGCCAGTTACAGCACCACCGAAGAAGTTATCGCCCTCGCGGAAGTCGCCGCCAAGCACGGCGGCTTTTACGAAACCCACATCCGCGATGAGGGCAACAAAAGTTTCTCCGCCCTCGACGAAGAAATCGCCATCGGCCAGCGCGCCAACATTCCCGTCGAGCACTCCCACATCAAAGTCAGCACCGTCGCCGTCTGGGGCAAAGCCGACGAATACATCAACGTCATCGACGCCGCCCGCAAACGCGGCCTCGACTTCCTCGCCGACTGCTATCCCTACGACGCCTGGCACTCCAACATCAAAGTGATCATGCCCAACAAGCAGTACACCGATCCTGCGAGCGTCGAAAAAGCCCTCACCGACACCGGCGGCCCTGACACCGTGCTCATCACCGAATTCAAGCCCCATCCCGAGTACGCCGGCAAAACCATCGCGCAGCTCGCCACCGAACACAAAATCTCCACCACCGACATGTACATTCAGATCATCAAGGAAGGCGACGCCGCCGACACCGAGGCCAGCATCATCGGAAAATCCATGATCGAACGCGACATCCAGGCCTTCTACCAACAACCTTGGGTCATGGTCGCCAGCGACGGCGGCATCGGCTCACAGCATCCGCGCGGCGCCGGCACTTTCCCTCGCGTCCTCGGCCTCTACGTCCGCGAAAAACACTGGCTTCCGCTCCACGAAGCCATCCATAAAATGACCGGCCTCCCCGCTCAACGCCTCGGCTGGAAAGATCGCGGCACCATCCGCGAAGGCGCTTACGCCGACTTGGTCCTCTTCAATCCCGCCACCGTCATCGACCACTCCACCTTCGAAAAGCCCTTCGAACTCTCTACCGGCATCGAAAAAGTCTTCGTCTCCGGCACTCTGGTCTGGGACCACAACAAACCCACCGGCGCCAAACCCGGCAAAGTCATCTCCGCCGACACCACCAAACACGACACCTCGCCCACCGCAACGCCCGCACACAAACCCGACTCCTCCATGTAGTTGTGGAAGTTGTTGTGAATGATGGCTTGAATCCGGGTGGCCTACCCTTGCGCCGCATTTGGCGCAAGGGTGGGGCCCGTCTTGAAGCGTACGCTGCACAGTGCTGTTGACTTTACGATCCGTTCGGTATCTTACGGCCACCAAGCGCCGATTCTGTCATTCCGACCGAAGCGAGCCGACGCTTTTTCTTTTCAATCCCGCTCCTGCGGGATTGTCGGCTCGCGAAGTGGAGGAATCTCTCTTCGATCTCTCGCGACGCCTCGACACAATTTCCGGCTACCCTACCAAAATGCCCCAGGCCCCTTCAAAATCCAGCTAGCGCGGGACCCGCCATTCGCATCCAATTCCTCGGCGCGTCGATGGCCCCGTCAAGAGCGAGGACAAGTGCGTATCTAAATAGTTACACCGTTGTAAGACTTGCCTCTACACAGCCTTACGCCATTCGCGTATTATTCTGACCCTGCCCTTCCGGACAGGTAACCCGTAAGGACTCACCTCGAACGACGCCCATGAGCACTGCCACCACCACCGAAACAGCCCTCGGCGATAGCCTCGGCTCCAAGCTTCGCAAGACCGTCATCGGCGCCAGCTTCGCCACCGTCCTGCTCGTCCCCAAAATTCTCAACCTCCGCCGCAACGAACATTCCTGGACACTCTTCCGCACCATCCTCGGAATCTGCGGCGCCGCGCTGGTGGTCCTGCCCCTCAGCCTGTGGAATAGCTACCTCTTCGCCGTCGCCGGCTTGGCCATCTTCATCACCGCCATCCTCCTACCCCCGGCCATCACCACCTCCAAGACCGACGACAAGGCTCGCGAACTCGGCGCCCTCATCGTCGTCAACGGCGGCTCGCTGCACTCCAGCAGCAAATCGATGATCCCCGTCCAACTCTTCGTCGGCTCCGAAAACATCTGGGCCCTCGACGAACTCCTCCATCCAGTCTTAGTCGTCGCCGTCTCCGAACTCCGCAGCGCCCGCGCCGAAGAACTACCCGCCCGCCACGGCCGCCCTGCTCTCTGGACCCTCAACCTCCGCTGGGCCGACCGCAGCGCCAACTTCTGCTACTCCGGCGTCTTCGCTGAACACCTCGCCACCGTCGCCGCCACCACCATCCATAGCGTCATCCGCCCCTCACTCCCGGTCCTCCCACAGCAACCCCAACCCCACCGCCGCGCCGCCCGCGCCTAGTAATTCCCCAAGCCCCTAAGCAAATTCTTAAGTCGGTAATCTTGACGATTCGCCCATTCGGGCGCGACCATTCCTTTGAAAGCCTTTACAAATACAATCTGGTTAGATTACCACTAAGTAACTATATTGGTTACGTTGTGTCTATCTTTATCGCTCCTCACTGTCGGGATCATGTGTGAAAGAGCACGGTAGATAGAAAGCGGCATTTATGAACGAATAGGAACTGCTGTTAGTGTATGCAATCTTCTATTTTGGGATTTTCGCCTTCGGGATGATTTGGCGCTTCAAGCGAGACCGCCTGAGGCTTTTCCACCTGGATGGCCACTCAACCGACCCGAGCGGCGAGGACCTATAAGTCTCGGACGGAGCGCCCGAGTCCAGCCACCAAATAATGCTTCGCGGGAAAAACATCCCAGTAGATCGCTGAAATATGCGAAAATATTCACATGGCCCGCGGATGGGAAAGCAAAGACGTAGAATCTCAGGTCGACCTGCTCGAAGCTAAGCAAGAAAAACCGCAACAAGACCAACACGGCGTTAAATCCGAAGCTCAGATTCGCCTCGAACAAGAAAAAAAGAACCTCGAACTCTCCCGCAAACGCATCGTTAACTCCCTCGAAGCCGCCTCTAACCCTCACCATCGCAAATCCCTCGAAGCCGCCCTCGCCCACCTCGACCAAAAACTCTCCGAACTCGCCTAGATCACCCGCTCATCCATTCACCATACGGGTGGCAACTTGCGCTTGTTCACCGCCCGCTTTGCCCGCTCCCTCTGTACCCACCTCCCAGTCGCAACCCGTGCACCAATAACGGCAATCAATCAATTTTTGTCGACTGCCGCCCGCAGCCGGCGACGCAATCGCATCATTCTCAAATACTCAATCATCTGTCCGTAATGATCGTAGGCGTGCGCCACTCCGAATTCCGCCAAATGCAAACGAGTGGATTTACTGTGCCCCCGGCGTCTGCAACAGGTTTTCCGCAGTCAGCGTAGCCGCGGCCTTGTGACCCTGCGCGAAAGATTCTTTAAGGAATCTGCGGATGTCCGCTTTGCTCTGCAGACTCGCCGGCCCGTTTCCATCCTTCAATCCCTCGGGCAGCTTGTCGCCGGTTAGCGGCGACCAGATCAACCAGTTCGACGCTGCGATGTGCTTTATTTGCCCAGCGAAGGAGCGCACGCCTTTGTAATTGCCCTTTATGGCATGCCGAAGACGACTTTGGATGGACCGAAATTGCGGAACTCTTGAAATCTTACGGCGCGACGAAATAGCTGCACACTTGGAAGGCTTATCCGCGCGCTTTTCTTCTCCGCTCTATCGAATAAAATCCCCCGCCAATCCCCAAAAATCATTCACATAGTAGTGCGACAAAACATTCCCAAATAAATAGCAAACTCCCTGGCACGGCGGAATGTCTCCATGCAGTTTCTTCCCCCGCGCAAAAATCTTCTCCAGCGATCCATCCCGCAATAAATTCCCCGCAACCATCCGCAGCGGCTCGCAGGGATAAAACACATCCCCATTCGGATACACCCGCGGAAACATCGTGGGAAAACATTCAAACTCTTTAAATCGCAGCAGCGTCTCAATCGTCCGCGGCGTCCCATTGATTGGCTGCGCTCCCGCCGCGCGCCGCGCGATAATTTTGTCCACTAGCGCCTGATACGCCGGGTTTTTCAGCAACGACAGATTCGGCATCTTCTCCTGCTGTGCCGACTGCGCCGCAAACACAAAGCCCTGCTCCCCGCACCAATCCAGCAAATCCGACACCTGCGCGATATTCCACTCTTCAATCACCGTGCTGATCGTAATCTTGCGTGGATTCCCCAGCCGCACCTTCGCCATCTGCAAATTCTGCAGCACCTTCGGTACCGCCGCCGGCTTCGACAACGCGTTGGTCGGGTCCGCCGTCAACGCGTCCAGACTCACGACCAAGCCCGTCACCGCCTTTAAAATCCGCGGCTTGCGATCCAGCAACGTCCCGTTCGTAATCAGCAGCAGCGAGCGAAACTTGCACTCCCACCGCGCCCAGTCGACCAAATCCTCAATGTCCGCCCGCAGCGTCGGCTCCCCGCCGGTAATCACAATCGAATCCGTCTCCCGCCGGATCCGTTTCAACAGCCGCATCGTCTCCGCCGTCGGCAACTCCGCGCTAAACACATCCGGCTCTTTCTGCGTGCAATAGCTGCAATCCAGATTGCATTTATGCGTCACATAAAACGTCACCGCATACGGCGCCACCACCTTGGTCCGCATCACCTGCGTCCGCCAAGCATTCTGAAAATAAAGCCGAAAATTCTTCGCCACAAACGGTGCCTGCTTCACCAACCCCCGTAGCAACTCTCGCTTCGACGCCGTCCTTGGAGCAGGTGTCGTGATCGGGGTGGCCGGAACACGCCGGTCCAGCACACTCACCGGTACAAAATTCCCCGCCGCCCTTTTTTCATTTCCCTGCATACCCATCGCGATTCCAGCCTACAGTACCAATTCGACGGACGCCAGAAACTCACTGCTCTAGAACGCGCGTAATGACCCAGCCAAATTTGCCGGCAGAAATAAAAAAACGCGGCCACCTTCGCCGCGCATCCGAACCGCCCGATCCTCTTCGCTGCTATTCGGTAAACACCACTCCCACCGCGCTGGGATCCCCGTTCGCGCCAGCGTCAATTCTCACTACATACCCGCGCAATCGCATCATTTGCGAACCATCTGGCGTCGGCGTTTCCATCATCACCTGCAACTCCGACTGCAACTTCGGCACGTGCGTCAGCGCTATCAGCGCTCCCTGCAGCGACAAATCCCGAACCCAAGTCTCCTCTTCAAACGGCCGCCCGGCCTCCGTCACGCCGCAAATCTTTGCCGGAAACTGCGCCTCGCGCCGCAACGCCGTCCGCGTCCCGGGCATGTGCGCCTGCACCCGTTCGCCTTCGCCGCCCAGCGTAATCACCATTCCTTCGCTCGCGGAAAACACCGAATCAAAGTCCTGGCGCGACTGCCGCAAGATATGATCCACCGCGCGATCGCTCGAGTCCGGATCGTGATGGAACAGCACCAGCATCCCCGCGCCAACTTCGCGGGCTACATCAATTCCCGCCTTCCACGTCGAATGTCCCCAACCCTTGCGCGTCGTGGCCAACTGATCCAGCGTGAATTGCGCATCATTAATAAAGATGTCCGCGCCTGCCGCCAACTCTTTCAAGCCCTTGTCCAGTTTCGGATCGCCCGGCTCATTGTCCGTGGCGTACACAATCACGCCCGCACTCGTTTCAATGCGGTACCCCAGGCATCCCTGCGGATGATTCAGCCACCGCGTCGTAATTTTGTTTTTTCCGATCGTAAACGAATCGCCGCCGGCCACTTCCTGGAATTGCCGCTGCGCATTCATCGCCGAAATATTCACCGGAAAATACGGCACCGCCATCTGCGTCTCAAACACTTTCTTCAAACTGTCCGGACCCAAATGCCGCGATTGAAAACTATAAAAATGAAAGTGATTTTTCTCCGAATACAGCGGCGCAAAAAACGGAATCCCCTGAATGTGGTCCCAGTGATAATGCGTAACTAAAATGTGCGATTCTTCGGTGCCACTTCCGTAAGGCGTGGTTCCGTGCGCGCCCAAAACCCGCAAACCCGTCCCACAATCCAAAATAATCTGAATCCCATCCGGCGTAATCAATTCCAGACAAGGCGTGTTTCCGCCATAGCGCCATGTGCCCGGATCAACGGTCGGCGTCGATCCTCGCACACCCCAAAAACTCAATTTGGCTACCGGCGCAGTCATCTAAGTAAACGGCGAGCCCTGAGTGGCCCTCTGCTTCCCCCGTGAAAACACGTCAGCCCCGTAAATACACACAGCTGCACGCAACTTCCCTACTCTCATTCATCGTGGCAGTCGCCTGCTACAGCGTCAATGAATTCGCGCCCCGAAAGTGTCAAATTGCCCAATAACACACTCACAGAACAGGCCTTAACGGATTCGGCACGCGCCGCCATCCACCAATGTCGCGTATCTGACACTTCCCTCTTGAGAGAGTTGGGCTCGCACCGCAAATATCCTTTCCGTTTCAGCACCTCCGCTGCGCTTCCCCACCTAACCTGCGTAGAATAGAACCTGATGGCTTCTCATTCCCACGCCCACGGCGCTGCACATTCCCATGTCCACGGCGAACACGGACACAGCCACAGTCACGGCCACTCTGACGATGGCCACGGCCACGCCGGCCATGTTCACCCGCCGCTCGAGCCCTCCATCCTCGGTTGGGCCATGGCTGCAACACTCGCCCTGGTCGTCGCGGAAATTTTCGGGGGAATCCTCGGCCGCAGCGTCGCTCTCCTAAACGACGCCGTTCACAATCTCTCCGACGTACCCGCCCTCGGCATTTCCTATCTCGCGATGCGCTACGCCCAGCGCCCCGCCGACTCAGAAAAAACCTACGGCTACCACCGCGCCGGCGTCCTGGCCGCCTTCACCAACGCCACCGTCTTGGTTCTTCTCTCCATCTGGCTGGGTTACGAAGCGATCGAACGTTTCCGCTCCCCCGTCACCGTCGTCGAAAGCTGGATGATCTGGACTTCCCTCGGCGCGCTGGCCGTCAACGGCGGCATCACCCTCGCGCTGGTACGCGGCCGCAGCGACCTCAACTTGCGGAGCGTGCTCGTCCACAATTTCGGCGACGCTCTCTCCAATATCGCCATCATCATCGGCGCCATCATCATTCACTTCACTGGCCTGCGCTGGATCGATCCGCTGCTGGGCATCGCCATCGGCTTGCTGGTGTTGTGGTCCAGCATCGGCATCCTTCGCCAATCCGCGCACATTTTGCTCGAAGGCCGTCCACAAGGCATGAGCGTAGAAGACGTCGCGCGCGCAGTTCTAACCGTGCACGGAGTCCAGGAAGTTCACGACGTGCACATCTGGTCGCTCGGCGATCAGCACAACGCGCTCAGCCTCCATGCCCGCGTCCCCGACATGCACCTCGACGAATGCGAACGCATCCTCAACGAGATTCAGCAAACTGTTTCAGAAAAATTCAAGATCGGCCACACCACCGTGCAACTCGAACGCGCCGGCCTCCCCGCCCAATCCGGCTACGTCATGCCCGAGCCACTAAAAAAAGGCGAATCCGCGTAACACAGAAGTTAGCGATTCAAGATCGCCGCGATTTAAGATCCGTGTGATTTGAGATTGGTGCGACCCAAGATTGGGTGCCGCACCCTGCGGTTTTCAGGGTGCGGGTTTTGACTTTTTAAGATAAAAAAAACGCGCCCCCGAAGAAGCGCGTTTCGTTTCTAATTCTTCAAAAAACAATTACCTAAACTTTCAGGCAGTCGGAGCGCGAAAATTCATCCCGCGCTGCTCATTGAATTGTTGCGTAGCATTTATGTCCAAAGTCTCGCGCGCAACCGTGCGACGCTGCCCTTGCGCGGAAACATACTTCAGCGCGCCTTGTTCCCAGGAATACGCCACCGCGAAAAACACCGTACCATCGCGGCGCACAAACACATACTCCGGAACATCCGGCTGCGGAGCAGGTGGCTCATAAGCCACCGCCGGCATGCGATCCACGCTGCGCGCTCGCATCGGCCGATCGTCAGGCACACCCTGATCTTCCGGCTGATCCTCTTCCGCCACCGGAACATCGCCGCCATCTCCAACTACGTCTGCTCCTGTCGGCACAAAGTAGCCGCCGCCATAAGGAAACAAAATCGCGCCATCGTTAAAGCCGCGATCACGATCGTGCTCACGCCGCCCGTGAACTCCGCCAGGCCGCGTCGCCGCCACGTGCGAATAATCAAATCCCAAACCCGGCACGGTCGAATCTTCCGACGTAACGCTGCGGCGGTGCGTCGCGCTCATGCCACTATGAACTCCTGCCACACCGCGGTTTCGCGTGCTGCTCATCGAAGAGGAGCGCCGCAATACCAACTGCCCGCTCGAATTTCGCGCATATACATAATGATTGGCGCTCGCGCCCGCGCCAGTTGCATGTCCCACTGGAGCCGCACCCGCGTGCACTCCGCCAACCGAAGCCGCGCCAGCGTGCGCTGCAACCGCGCCTGCGCCTACTGCTCCGGCGTGACCGCCGGCAGCTGCTCCGGCTCCGTGCCCTTGCGCCAACGCCACTCCGGGAACAACTAAGAGGAAACCTGCTAGACGTAAAGCTCGACTGGATGTTCGATTCATGGCCCACCACCTGGACTACAACCCGCGAGGGACGATCCGCGGGAACTTCACTGTACATCCGAACCGGCTCGCTACAACACTCGCCATAACGATGACGGGACTGTTAAAGCGGCCTCATTGATATAGATGCCCCGCCCCGGATCGGGGGTTTCAAAACCTCGGGCTCGTACTAGTCCCAGGCGTCACCCGCTTGGCTCTCCCCCTACTGTCCCCAGCCCCACAAATTCTGCTATGCTCCGCCGCAAAGGAGGGCCCTCTATGAATCGCATACTCTCAGCAGTGCTATTCACTGCAGTGGTCTTGGTATTGTCTGCGCGAACGCTCTCTCATCCTGCTTCTGACGACGAGACTGTCAAAAATCTGGAAATGGAATCGTCCAAGCATCCCGGTTTTAGCGATGCGGACATCGCGTTTCAGAAGTCGCTCATGTCCGAAAAGGTTACCTTCGTGGATCCGCTTGGGCACGTTTACGAACAATCGCCCGCCGAATTTGAAAAGGTCAACAAAGAGATGCGCGCGGCCAATCCGGACGGCAAGATTTCCGTCGAGCTCAGCGACGTCAAAGTGCGCGTTTCCGGCGACACCGCGACCGCCCTCCTCCACGGCACCTACACCGCGTCCGGCATGAAGGACCCCAACCAAAACGTTCCCGGCGCGAAGTACATCGCGTTCGACACCTGGCAGAAGCAGTCCGGCAAATGGAAGCAACTCGGTGGCGCCGCAGTGTCCACCGGCCCAATTCCCGCCGAAGCGTACAAAACTGCAGCGCCCGGTTCGACGAACTAGTCTCGGTCGCTTGGCTTTTTCATTTTGCATAACGCCCCGCACGCACCAGTCGCGTGTGGGGCGTTGAATTTTCTTCGTTACTCGAACCGCCGTCTCAAAATCCCCAACCGAGTTCACCATGCCGATTGATCCCGCAACTCTGCAACATTTCGCGCAGCGCTACACCGAAGCCTGGAACGGTGGCGATCCCAAGTGCGTCGCCGCGTTTTACGCTCCCGACGGCTCATTGCAAATCAACGACGCGCCCCCCGCCGTCGGCTGGCCAGCCATCGCCGCCGCCGCAAAACAATTCATGACCGCCTTCCCGGACCTGCTCGTCGAAATGGACCGCCTCGTCATCAACCCCGACCACGCCATCTACCACTGGACCCTCACCGGCACCAACTCCGGCCCCGGCGGCACCGGCCGCAAAGTCCGCATCACCGGCCAAGAAGTCTGGCGCCTCACCCCCCAAGGCCAAATCGCCCACTCCCAAGGCTCCTTCGACCAGTCCGACTACAACCGCCAACTCAATTCCTGAATTTTGTTGAGCGTGGTGGGTGGCGGCGAAAGCGGGTTGGACGGCGGACGGAGCCGGGGCTGGTGTCGAAGAGCGGGCTGGTGTTGGCGTTTTGCGGACTTTGCACTGGTGTGTCGGCGCCGTGTGATTGCGGAATAAAATTGGCGCCGAGAAGGTGGCCGTTTGCGGAGATGCCACAGCGGTCGAATACGCGGCGGACAAATTCGGCGCCGGCGGCCGGGAGTCTGCCGTCGCCGTGTGGCAGTTCGTCGCCTGAGATGGACTGCGGGTCGGGGCGTTTATGCTTCACTTCCTTTTTTGATTTGTTTTGATTTGCTGCGGTCGTGCGCGACGCGGCCTTTGGCTTCCTGTTTCTCAATTCAACGTCAACAGAAGCTGCGTTCGCAGCCACTGTAAAGGGCGCAGGCGACGTCGCGCCTGCGAAGGTAGCCGTCATCGGCACGGCATTATTTTTCTTGAATGCAACGTTGAGGTCACGGGTGTCCAGATTCGGTTCGCTGGTGTGGACGAAGGTGGCTGCTGCGGTTGGAGCTTGTGCCGAAGCAACGGCCTGAACTGCCGCGGAAGCTGCGTTTGCAGCGGTTGAAAAGGGCGCAGGCGAATTCCCGCCTGCGAAGGTAGCCGTAACCGGCACGGCTTTATTATTTTTCCAACCGCGGCGGGTTTCGGCGGAAAAGTTTTCTGCGGCGTTTTTTGCGCGTGGAGCGGCGTTGGTTGCCGGGTCGGCTGCGGCCGCCAGACCAAATTCAACTGCAACGGAAGCTGCCTTCGCAGCGGTTGAAAAGGGCGCAGGCGTGTTTATGCCTGCGAAGGTAGCCGTGATCGGCACGGCTTTATTATTTTTCCAACCGCTGCGGGTTTCGGCGGAAAAGCTTCTGCGGGGTTTTTTGCCGGGGCGTGGTTGCTCCGGTCGCAGCCTCTCCGTCAACGGCGGCGGAAGCTGCGTTCGCAGCGTAGGTGAAGGGCGCAGGCGTGTTTACGCCTGCGAAGGTAGCCGTGATCGGCACGGCATTGTTGTTTTGGGATGAAACTGCAACGGCACCGGTGTCGAGAGCGAACTTGCTGGCGTAGGTTGCGGCTTCCGGGGTTGGATCTTCGACCGAAGCGACGGCGTCAACGGCGGCGGAAGCTGCGTTCGCAGCGGATGTGAAGGGCGCAGGCGACTTCGCGCCAGCGGAGGTAGCCGTGGCGGGCACGACGTAATTGTTATTGGATTCGGAAGCGGATTTGGTGTTCTTGACGACCTTGTTGGTGTCGGTTGCGGGTGTGGCTGCGGCGTTGGAGGCTGAGTCGATGGGTTCGTTGGAGTCGTCACTGGCGGGAGCGGACGCGCGTTCGGCGCTGGCGTTTTCTCCGCCGTTATCGCTGTCGGTGGCCGAGGCGGCGGTGAAATTGAAGTCGACGGCGTCGCCATCGTCTTCGTTTCTGGAAATTTCCTGGGTGAATTCGATGAACTGGGTTTGCGGTTTGACGCCGCGGGCCGGTGGGGGCGTCGGAGGAATTTCGATGCGGAAATTTACCTTTTCGCTGTTGTCAGGATCCAGGGCTGCGAAGAGCTTGGCTTTCGGTGGTGGGGCGAGGTCGGGTTTGCCGGCGTTGGGGCTGCGGTCGGTGTCGATGGCGTGGAGGCTGCGCATCAGCAGGCTGGTGATGTGGGCCAGGACGGCGGCGCGGCGCGGGGAGATGCGTCCGGTGGCGAGGAGTTCGTAGAGTTGGGCGAGGGAGTAGTTGATGCCCTGGGCGTTGAGGAAATGGCAGGCGTTGTGGAGGAGTGGGGCGCTGAAGTCGGAGTGGTCGGTGGCGTGGTAGGAGGCGTGGCGGGGGCAGAAGGAAGATTGCGGGGAGAGGACTGAGGACATGCACTGGCGGTTGGTGGGAGTGCGGTATTGGCAGCGTTCGGGGCCGTGGGGCTTTTTGGTGGAGCGAGATTTAGTTGCTGGGCGGTTCATGGTTCGGATCGTTCCTTAGCTTGAGATTGGGACATTTTGGGTGGACACACCCCACCCCCGGGTGGTTTTGAAAAAGAGGCTGGAAGTTGTTGAAACGAAAGAGTTGCGGTGCGCAAAAGAGTGCAAAGAGACTTGCAGAGAGCGGTGGGCGGAGGGAGTTGCGTTGGCCGTGGTTTGGAGGGGGTTGTTGGAGTTGTGGTGCTGCTGTCCACCGATCATGGCGGACATTTTACTGGTTGGCTACGGGTGTCTGAAGAGAAATAAAGTACAGGGACCTTTATGCAGAAAATGCATAAAGTACAGCTGTACTTTTTAACCATCGAGTATAAGTCCCTGCCTAATGATGGCAAAATGATTATCGTGATACTCGTTTATTTACAGCTGGAGTGTTCCATGTTTTCTGCCGCCGATTTGATTTGTTTTTTCGACGCAACCGTTGACGAAGAGTTGGCGGTTGTATCGGGATACGTGTCAACGCCTGCGAAGTGGCAGTCGTTTGAGATCGACTGGCGGTTGTTGCTTGCGAAAGAAAATCTGCCTTATTTTCACATGCGAGAATTCACTGTATCTCGCGGGCCGTTCCTGGAGTGGAAGAACAGCGAATCGCGACGCCGCAGGGTCATCAGCGACCTCGCCGCTATTATTAAGATTCACGCCATTCGTGGCTTTGCCACGTTGGTGCCGGTGAAAAACTATCTAGCAGTAGATCAGCGGTTTCAGCTGACCGAGCGAGCTGGCAACCCTTACTCGTTCTGCGCAAGGTGCTGCGCAGAGAAGGTCAGGAACTGGGCGCGGTCGGCCCGAGGAAGCAAAGAAGCGATCACATACATTTTCGAAGACGGCGACGAGGGAAAAGGCCGACTGGTCGATTCGTTTAGGCGCGGCGGATTTCCGGACCCGGTATTTAAGCGAAAATTTCAGCCTTTGGCCGACCGACAAGAGATTTTGACTCCGTTTCAGGCGGCCGACCTGATCGCGTGGGAGCAGCAGAAGTCGACCAAACAAGTGATGAGGAACCCCTTCAAAAGTCTGCGGAAATCCTTCGTGTCTTTGCAGGGAATGGAGACAGATTGGGGCATTTTTAGTTTGGAACAGTCGCTGGTCAATTTTTGTCTTGCGAACGGTATTCCTGCGAGATGACTGCGGGCTAGAATCGTGATCGTCTCACCAGGCTTTAATTTTTGAAGTAGGCGCCTCCGAAGATTTCAATTTGAAGTCTTCCTTTATCAATTGGTCCACGGCAGAGCCCTTTTCATCTGCGGATGGGTCTAACCTTTGAGACGGGGCTCCACGCAGGTCGATGGTGGATTCCGTCTCCGGATGCCGACTATCCCGCGACACAGTTTCCGACCAGGCAATCGCACTCAACACTTCTGCTGGGCAAGCTTCGGCATCTACCAGTAGGCCCAAGAATTTTTTCAGGATTTCCAAACGCAACGGCAGATCGTTATGTGCAAAAACTCGTTTCAGCCATCCTCCATTTCGGTTCCCCTTGAGGTACACTTCGGCCAGCGTGAGATCGCAGAGCTGAGGTAAGTTGAGGCTCGCGGGATAGAATTTCAGGATACTTTCGACGATCTCAACAATTTGCCTTGATCCAGGCGGTAGCGGCATCTGGAAGTCTGATTCGTCAATCTCAACGTTCCGGTTCGCATAGTGGAGGATAGCTTGCCGCGTAAGTGTGCGAGCGCTTCTAAGCAATCTTTCAGCGAGTTTCGGGTCGAGGTTTCCGTATCGCAAACCTTTTTCGATGAAGCCTCGGCGATCTTCAACTGAAAGGTCGAAGGACAGCTCCGAAATGCGTAGCAAGAAAACGCAAACCTGCGCAACTCCATCTGCGATCAATTTTCGCTCGAGAGAGCCGGGGAGACTCAGTGCGCGGGACCTAGTGATGAGTCGCAATTGCTGAAGCAGGTAGTTCAGGCCTGCGAACGGCTCGTCGTATGAAGTTTCCGTTGAAAGGGTCAGGTGGAATTCCCACCAGTTGGGATTCCGAACTAACTGTTCATTCCAGTTAACTAGTTTCGACTCGATGTAAGCCCTGTCGGCTGTTCCTGGCCAGTCGTCAGGACCGACTTTATATAGTTGCTCGAGATCCGCGACTCTATGTAGGTCCAGGACGTTAATGCCCGCCCTTTTTGCGAAGTCCTTTATGTCCCACCGAGTGCCCTTCCTTACGAGAATTGCTTCGTCGGCTCGCACGAAGGTCTTTACCCCAGAAAGCCAGAAAACTCTATCTAAGGGGCCTACATCTCCGCTTTTGCACTCTGTTATAACCATTTGCCTTCTGAAGGGTTCGACATATCTGAGAGCCAGAAGGTCCAAGTCGGTGGCTTGATTGAGCATTCCTGAAGTGTAAATTGGGACACCCCGACGCACGAAGTACCCCATGAACATCTGCAGGCGCGCAATTCTGTATTCCAAGGCTTCGCCCAAAATGATCTTGGCGGGTCTGGCTACTTGGGCGTCGCTTTGCGGAATTCGACCACTTCCCCGGCGTGAGTAACTCGATTCAGATTTTTGTCGCTGGGCCACTAGCTTTTTCTCCTGGAAGTCCTCAGCGTAAATATCATTTCTTCATGATATTGCTTCAGCTCTGGCGGCAATTCCTTCTCGACTCGGACAGCGGCAGGGGAGCCAAATGTATTCGCCCGTTCGACGTCGGCTTTTGTGACGACGGTCTCCGATGGCAACAGTGCGTTTTGTTCCAGAACTTCTTTGACCGCTAAAGCCACGTCGAATTTCAGCAGTTCCATGCTATATCGGCCGGGGTAACGGGGAGATTCGACAACGTTCACAATTCCGCGGGATAGCGGCAGGGGATAATCCTCGCCGATCGCGGTAGCGGGCACTTGAATTCCGATCGCGCCGTTTCTAATCAAAGCGTTCACGATTTGCTGAGGATCTCGAATCTTACCGCGATTCGGGTGCGAAAAGTACTGCCCAAATCTGAACGAATTCAACATCAGTTTTGAATCGTCAAGCAAATCTTTGCTGAGCGGAGTACCGGCCGCCCTGTCGAAATGACCCCAGACGTGCGGCGCGGTTGGGAAAAATTCCTCATTTTGACCGGTGGCGGTCACAATCTTGGAGTAATCAATCACACCAAGTTTCACCAAAAGAGTTAGTAAATTCTTATCAATACTGGCGGGGACCGGCACCCCCGGGTTAGCTCTAACCTGTTCGATAATCGCGAGAGCTTTTACTTGGTCATCCTGAGAAAGCACTCTGAGGGAATTGTAAACATCTGAGGGATCGCCCTCCAAAGAGAATGGATTGAAGAGCAAGGATGAGCCCGAATCTTTTTCTCTTGTTTTCGAAAGCAGCCCTAAGCTGGTCACGAGTTTTATTGTGGTTTCGATTGCGTCATCAGGGAATTGTCGCTGCGAAAGGAAATTTCGAGCCCCTTCCAAACTTGTGGGAAGTTCGAGCGTCAAATTAAGAACCTCGAGCGCAGCTCGACAAATGTCGCTTGGTTCCAGGCGAGCAAATAGCTTGCCTACACCTTCGAGGACACCTTCCTTTGAATTATTCAGATACCGAAAACTGTCGACAATTTTTCCCGGCACCTTCGACCATGTAACGTCCGCCAGGCTAAGGGACTCCGACTCCTTAAGCACCTGCCGCGCGACAATCGGTTTCAACTGGGCTAACTTTCGATACGTTTCAAACTTGGTTCCGTCTACCGCGCCAAGAGCCCTGGTAGCCGAAAAGAGTTCTCCGGCACGGCCTGCGACAATAATTGATTCAAAAGGGTCCAGCGCAAGTTCATCCGCATTCCATTTCGATAGAGCTTTCTGCGCCGCTACAACCCAAGCCCCTACCTCAATATCTTTTTTCATAAGGGAATTGTTATATCACGTCCCTCGGTGGTAACGGTGGCGGCTGCGAGGCCTAGCGTGTCGAAGAGGAGAGGGAGCGGAGGAGGAGGTAGTTGAAGGTGATGCCGTCGTAGAAGTCGCGGGCGTCGGCGCGTTCGTCTTTGCCGTGGGCGCGGTTGTCGTTGAGTTCGTAGAACATGCAGGAGATGCCGAAGGTGGGGATGCCGGCGGAGCGGGTGAAGCGGCCGTCGGAGGCGCCGGCGGACATGGTGGCGACCAGCGGGGTGCCGGGCCAGGTCTGGCTGAGAGTTTTTTCCATGGCGTGGGTGACTTCGGGGAGCAGCGCGCTGGGCGGAACGGTGACGGTGGGGACGGGTTGGCCGTCGACGTTGATTTGCGGAACCATGGCGACGGTGACCTGGGGATCGGCGGCGACACGCTCCAGAGTTTTGCGGACTTCGGCGGGATCTTCGCCGGGGAAGATGCGGCAGTTGACGTTGGCGCGGGCCATTTGCGGGAGGGCGTTGGCGGCGTGTCCGCCGGAGAGCATGGTGGCGACGCAGGTGGTGCGGAGCAGAGTGTTGTAATACGGCTCGCGGGAGAGGCGCGCGGCGGCGGCAAGGTCGGGTGGATTTTTGGCGACGGCTTTGAGGTCGGCGACGGTTTTGGCGTCGGTGGCGCCGTCGTGCGCGGCCATTTGCGCGGTCTGGGCGAAGTAGTTGCTGGTGATTTCGTTGACCTTCACGGGGAAATCGAAATCGCGGAGGCGCGCGAGCGCGGCGGATAAGTGGTAGATGGCGTTGTCGCGGACCGGCTCGGAGCTGTGGCCGCCGGCGTTGAGCGCCTCGAAAGTGTAGTCGGCGTAAACCTTTTCGCTGCCCTGCATCTCGGCAAGGAGGCGCTTGCCGTTGTCCTTGAGAAATTCGCCGCCGTCGAGATTGATGCAGTATTGGGCGTCGATCCAGTCGCGATGCTTGGCGAGGAGCCACTCGACGCCGTTGGAGCGGCCGCCTTCTTCGTCGGCGGTGAGGGCCAGGATCAGGTCGCGATCGGGAGTGAAATTTTCCTGCTTGAGGCGAATGAAATTGGTGACGAGCAGGGCGTCGCCGGCCTTCATGTCGTTGGTGCCGCGGCCGTAGAAGAAGCCGTCTTTTTCGACGAACTGGAAGGGATCGGTGGTCCAGTCTTCGCGGCGGGCTTCGACGACGTCGAGATGGCCGATGAAGAGGACCGGTTTGCGTTGGCCGGAGACGCGGAGGCGCACGACTAGATTTTTCTTTTTTTCGTTGGGGCCGGCGAGGCGGAGGTCGTCGCCGGAGAAGCCGGCCGCCTGGAGGCGGGCGTACATGGCTTCGGCGGCGGTGGTGACGTTGCCGACGGAGTCGGTGGTGTTGATTTCGATGAGCTGCTTGAAGATGTCGTGGGCGAGTTCTTTGGCTTCGGGCGGAGTGGGTAGGTCGGCGCTTTTTGCGGCGGGTGCGGCGACCGATTGAGCAGAAACGTTTGTTACGGCGAGGGAGACCAATAGAAAAGCGGAAGAAAGATTGCGCATGACAATTTTCATGCGAAGGATTTTCTATTTTTTTGCGGCGGTGCGCCAGCTAAGTTTGCGATTGGTGTTGTAGTTCCAGAAGGTGACGAGGGCGATGGCGGAGAGATTGGCGAGGTAGCGGTTGATGTGGAAGACGTTGACGCCGATGTTGAGAATGATCAGGTTCAGAATAATTCCCACCGAGCAGAGCATGTTGAATTTGGCGAACCGGCGCAGGCGCTGGCGCCAGCCGCTTTGATGGCTGGTGAATTGGCCGAAGGTCCACAGATCATTCCAGATGAAATTGTTGGTGAGGGCGATTTCGGCGGCGATGATTTTGCTGAGGGTGAGGCTCCAGCCCAGGGTGCGCGGGTCGCTGAGGAGGAACAGCATGGCGGTGTCGATGATGCGTGCCGCTGGCGCCGACGATGCAGAAGCGTACGAAGGAGGAATTTTTTAGCAGGTGCAGGCGGATGCGGAAGAGATGCTCGAGAAACTGCACGCCTACCGCGGTGGAATGCTTGCTGGGGAGCTCGGGGCGTTCGCGAAAGGTGTAGGGGACTTCGGCGATGCGGGCGATGTCGCCGCGAGCGAGAATTTCGACGAGGATTTTGTAGCCGAGCGGGCGGAGCTCGCGATTTTCCAGGGCGGAGCGGCGGACGAAGAAAAAGCCGCTCATGGGGTCGGTGACTTTGCCGGTGATTTCGGGGAGCACCACGAGGCCGAGAAGTTGCGCGGCGCGGGAGACAGCGCGATGCGAGAGACTCCAGTCGCTGACGCCGCCGCCTTCGATGTAACGGCTGGCGATGGCGAGGTCGGTTTCGTGGTTGGTGATGGCGCGCCAGAGGTCCTGGGTGGTTTGCGCGGGGTGCTGGAGGTCGGCGTCCATCACGCCGAAAATTTCGCCGCGGGCGATTTGCCAACCGCGGAGGATGGCGGTGGAGAGGCCGCGCTCGCCTTGGCGGCGGATGGCGCGGACTTGCGGGTGGCGTTGCGCGAGTTGCTGGGCGATTTGCCAGGTGTGGTCCGGGGAGTCGTCGTCGACGATGATGATTTCGTAGGTGAGGGCGGGGATGGCGTCGAGCGCGGCGATCGTTTGGTCGACGACGGATTCGATGTGGGCGGCTTCGTTGTAAGTGGGAAGGACCAGCGAGAGGCCGAGTGTGTCGGCGGGATCGGCCGCGGAGTTGGCGATGGGGGCGATGGTCATGACTTCTGTCGCGTTCATTGCGAGGCTACCTAATTTGCTGCTGAGTTAGTGCGTATTTATTGTACTGGGCTTGGGTGCGCGCTGTAGTGTGCGGCGTGCGTGGCGCGTGCTTAAAACTTCAGCGACTGTTCCGCCCAGACGTAGGTGCAAACACCAGTGCGGGCAAGAGGTTGCGGCGAAAAGGTGTTGGTGTTGCGGGTACTTGGCGCGGTATGATTTCGCGCTTCGTGGAGAGGCTGCGGAAGGCGCGGATGGGCGCGTGGGCGCGGGGCGGAGTTCGGCAAGATTTATTTGGATTTCGCGCGTCAAAGAAAAACAAGGTAAGTCAGCAAGTCAGAGTCGAGTTCACACGATAAGGAAGATCCAGGAGGGTACGAATGCGGCGGAGGCTAATGGGGATGTGTGCGTTTGGGGCGGCGCGGTGGTCAGGGATGCTGGTGTTGGCTTTGATTGTGGCGCTGGCGGTTGGCGCGCCGGGGGTGAAGGCGCAGTTGCCGCAGGGAGATGCGGGTTCGCCGGGGGCGCGTGACGTCGACGGTCTGAGTCCGGCGGCGCAGGCGGCGACTGAGGCGCAGGAGAAAGATAAGAAGGAAGAGAAAAAAGACGACAAGAAAGATGAGAAGAAGGACGAGAAAAAGGGATTGCCGCTGAAGCCGGGGCGCACGATTAAGTTCACGACGGATGAGGGGACGTGGCTGTCGCTGGACGTGTCGCCGGACGGAAAGACGATCGTGTTTGCGTTGATGGGCGACATTTACACGCTGCCGATCGAAGGCGGGACGGCGAAATTGATTTCGGGCGGGATGGCGTTTGAAGATCAGCCGCGATTTTCGCCGGATGGAAAGTGGATTACGTTTATTTCGGATCGCGAGGGCAGCGAGAACATCTGGATCATTCATCCGGATGGGACTGGGATTAAGCAAGTTTCAAAAGCTGGCAACGATGATTTCACGTCGCCGGCGTGGACGCCGGACGGGAATTACATCATCGCGAGCAAGCTGCCGTTTGGAATTGGCGCGGGCGAATTGTGGATGTATCACGTCGATGGCGGGACGGGCGTGCAGATTACCAAGTCGAAGCCGACGCCGGCGACACAGCGGCGGGAGCGTCACAATGCGATGGGTGTGGTGGCTTCGGCGGATGGAAAGTATTTGTACTACGCGGTGCGGCAGGGGCCGTTCACGTATAACGCGCAGTTTCCGCTGTGGAAGATTGTGCGGCGGGATCGAAAGACCGGCGATGAAGACGATCTGATCGCGCAGCAGGAGAGCGCGATGCGACCGGCGATTTCGCCGGACGGGAAACAAATGGTGTACGTGACCCGCTACGAGACGGAAACGGGGCTGCGGCTGCGCAATCTGGATACCGGCGACGATCGCTGGGTGAAATATCCAGTGACACGTGATGATCAGGAAGCGTTGTTTACCCGCGACACTTTTCCTGGCTACGCGTTCATGCCCGACGGGAAAGAAATTGTTTATAACCAGAACGGAAAAATTCGGCGGCTGAATTTGGCCAGTGGCGAAGAGAAGGTGATTCCGTTTACGGCGGAAGTTTCGCAGGAGATTGGTCCGAAGCTGGATTTTCCGCAGAAGGTCGAGCAGGGCCCGGTGAAGGCGAGGTTGATTATGGATCCGGTGGAATCGCCGGATTCCAAGCGGCTGGCGTTTTCTTCGATGACCCACGTGTACACCATGGATTTGCCGAAGGGTAAGCCGGAGCGGTTGGTGAACGATGCGAAAAGTCATGAGTTTCAGCCGGCATGGTCGCCGGATGGGAAGTACATCGCGTATGTGAGCTGGGGAAGCACTGGCGGCGAGTTGTGGAAGGTGGCGTCGACGGGTGGGACACCGACGCGTTTGTCGAAGACGCTGGCGGTGTATAGCAATCCGGCGTGGTCGCCAGATGGTTCGCGAATCGTGCTGTTGCGCGGGAATGCGTATGACCGCGAGAACAGCGAATTCGATGGCGGGCAGACGGGAAATGCGGACCTGGTGTGGATTTCCTCGGATGGCGGTGAGCCGAATCTGATTTTGCCGGCGCGTGGCGCGGGTGGGCCGCACTTTACGCACGACAAGGATCGGATCTATGTGTACACGCCCGGTGGATTGGTTTCGCTGCGGTTTGACGGGACGGATCGGCGCACGCATCTGCAAGTGAAGGGGCAAGGCTTGTACTTTTTTGAAGAGCCGATCCCCGCGGACGACGTGCAGCCGAGCCCGGATGGGCAGTGGGTGCTGGCGCACGTGATGAATCAGCTTTATCTGATCGCGATGCCAGTGGTGGGTGGTGAAGCGCCGACGGTGAACGTGATGACGGCGAACGTGCCGGTGAAACGGTTGACGGACATTGGCGCGGATTATTTTGCATGGGCCGATGACGGGAAGACGATTACGTGGGCGGTAGGTTCGAGTTTGTTCCGCGAGCCGCTGAGCGCAATTTCGTTTGAGCCGCCGAAGGACGAAGACAAGGACAAGAAAGACGCCGACAAAAAAGACGGCGACAAGAAGGAAGAAGCCAAGAGCGACGACAAGAAGGACGCCGACGCCAAGAAGGATGAGTCGGCGAAGAAAGACGACAAAGACAAGAAGGATGAAAAGAAAGAGCCGCCGAAAAAGCTGAAGGAAGAAGAAAAAGAAGTCGAAGAAATTCCGGTGGATCTGGAAGTGCCGCGTAAAACGCCCAAAGGCACGATCGTGTTGCGCGGCGCGACGGTAATTACGATGAAGGGCGACGAAGTATTGAAGAACGCCGACATCGTGGTGGAAGACAACCGCATCAAGAGCGTGGGAGCGCATGGGACGGCTCCGGCGGGCGCGAAAGTGTTCGATGTGCGCGGCAAGACGATTTCGCCGGGCTTTATCGACACACACGCGCACTGGACGGAAATCCGGCGCGGCATTCTGGACACGCAGAACTGGGCGTTCCTGGCGAATGTGGCATACGGCGTAACGGCCGGCCTGGACGTACAGACCGGCAGCAACGATATGTTCGCGTACCAAGACCTGGTGGATAGCGGGGACATCCTCGGATTGCGGGCGTTTTCGACCGGACCGGGAGTTTTCTCCGACAATAATTTCCAGTCGATGGAAGAAGTGAAAGGCGTGCTGACGAAATACCGCAAATATTACGGCACGCACAACATCAAGAGCTATGTGGTGGGCACCCGCAAGCAGCGGCAGTACATGGTGCAGGCCGCCAAAGAGCTGGAGATGATGCCGACGACCGAGGGCGCACTGGATCTGAAACTGGATCTTACCCACGTGATCGATGGCTTTCATGGGAATGAGCACACTCTGCCGATTACACCGCTATTTAAAGACGTGATTCAAATGTTCGCGCAATCGGGAATTTCCGAGACGCCGACGTTGATCGTGAATTATGGCGGGCCGTTTGGTGAAGACTATTGGTACGAAAACACCGACGTGCACGACAACGCAAAACTGAACCACTTCACGCCGCACAAAATTATCGATGAGAAGACCAAGCGGCGGCCGGGATGGTTTGCCAAAGACGAGTACGCCTTTCCCAAACTATCGGCGCAAGTGGCCAAGCTGGAGCGCGCCGGGACGTTGGTGGGCGTGGGCGGCCACGGACAATTGCAAGGATTGGGCTATCACTGGGAAATGTGGATGCTGGCGAGCGGCGGGATGACTCCGTTGGAAGTGTTACGCTGCGCGACTTCCAACGGATCGAAAATTGTTGGACGGCCGGATGATCTCGGTTCGATTGAGCCGGGCAAATTGGCCGACCTAGTGATTTTTGACAAGAGTCCGCTGGACGACATTCACAACACCAACACGATTCATTGGGTGATGAAGAATGGCGAGTTGTTTGAGGGCGACACGCTGGATCAGGTGTGGCCGGAACAGAAGAAGTTGGAGCCGCTGTGGTTCTGGAATAACTACGATGTGCCGAAGGCAGGGGAGCCGTTGAGTTATGGGCCGACGGTGACGCCGTAAGACGAAGGCGTTAGTTGATTGAAGTTAGGGGCCCGGGCTCGATTTGAGCCTGGGCCTTTTTGTTTTTGGCGCCCTCGAACTAAATTCTGCGGGAAAGCTCACGTCAAAAGCGAAGAGAGGTCCCTCCACTCCGCAATCCGACAACTTCGCAGGAGCGAAGTTGAAAAACAAAAGCGTCGGCTTGCTGCGGTCGGGATGACAGGTGGGTGGTGGGGCTGCCAGCACGACAAAGTTAAAACCGGGAGCGAAAAACGGTCAGTCGAAGAGGGATGGTTGGTGGGGGTGGGGGGATTTTTTTTCGCGGGGAGATGGATCGAGGTTGGTGGGGAGTGGAGTGGGATCCGGTTCGGGGAGTGGGGTGGGGGATTTGTGGCGCCAGAGTTGGCGGAATTGGCGGATGGTGCTGGGGGCGTGGCCGGCGTAGTGGTTGTTGGCGTAGGCGAAGATGGTGATGCCGCGGCGTTTGATGCGGTAGCAGAAGTCGACCCAACTGGTGAGTTCCTGGGTGCGGTCGACGATGGTTTTGTCCCAAGTGGTAGTTTGCAGTTCGATGCCTTTGCGGTCGCCGAGCCAGCGGATGTAGGACCAGTTCGCGGTGATGGGATCGAAGTTGAGTTCGTCGGGGCGCGGCATGTAGGGCAAGTCGGGGAGAACCAGCGCGATGGCGCGTTGGCGGAGCAAGTCGATGAATTCGGAGTCGAGCCATTCGGGGTTGCGGATTTCGATGGCGAATTTTTGGGTGGCAGGAAGCTTTTTAAAAAACGGAATCAGGCGATCGGTGAAGGCGTGGCGATCGGGCATAACTGCGGGGCTGAATTGCGGGAATTGCAGGAGGATGGGACCGAGTTTGGAGCCAAGAATTTCCATGGTGGTGAGAAATTCGCGGAGTTCGGCGTCGCAGTCGTGGAGAAGTTTGTCGTGAGTGATGCTTCGCGGAGTTTTGATGGCGAAGAGAAAATTGTCCGGAGTTTTGGCGGCCCAGTTTTCGACGGTGCGCGGCGTGGGGCAGCCGTACAAAGTGGAATTCACTTCGACGGAGTCGAAGTGGGTGGCGTAAAAACTTAGATAGTCTTTCGATTTAATCGATGGCGGATAAAAAACATTTTGCCAGCCTGCGGCGGTGAAGGCGGAAGTGCCGAGATAGATGTGCGCGTTATCTATCGCGCTGCGTTCCGCTGCGGTTGAAGAATCCACGATGTTCGTTTAGATGCAGTTGCAGTCTTAGTAGGCCCAGCGCATCAACACTCCGCCCGTTGTATAGCCGGCGCCAACGGCGCAGAGCAAAACCAAGTCACCTTTTTTGAGGCGTCCTTCTGCGACGGCGTCGCGCAGTCCCAGCGGAATGGTGCCGGCGGTGGTGTTGCCGTAGCGGTCGATGTTGACCATGACTTTGGAGTCGGGGACGCCGAGGCGCTCCTGCATGGCGCGGATGATGCGCAGGTTGGCTTGATGCGGGACGACCAGCGCGAGGTCGTCGCTGGTGAAACCGTTGCGCTGCAGCAGGTCGGCAGCGAGATCGGCCATGCGGCGCACGGCATATTTGAAAACTTGCGAGCCTTCCTGATGGACCACGTGCATATTTTTGTCGACGGTTTCGTGCGTGGGCGGATTGAGCGAGCCGCCTCCGGGCATATACAGAAAATTTCCGCCGGAGCCGTCGACGTCGTGTTCGAAATCGAGGATACCTTCGTTATCGCCGGCGGGTTCGAGAAGGACGGCGCCGGCGCCATCGCCGAAGAGGATAGCGGTGGAGCGATCTTTGTAATCGATGATGGTGCTCATGGAGTCGGCGCCGATGGCGATGACTTTTTTGTGAGCGCTGGAAGCGAATTGCGCGCCGACGGTAAGGGCGTAGGCGAAACCGGCGCAAGCGGCGGAAATGTCGAAGCCCCAGGCTTTGGTGGCGCCGAGGCGATCCTGCACCAGGCAAGCGGTGGCGGGGAACATCATGTCGGGAGTGACGGTGGCCAGGACGATCATGTCGATGTCGGCGGGATCGGTTTTGGTTTGTTCCAGAAGCGTTTTCGCTGCTTGGGTGGCGAGGTGCGAGGTGGCAGTTCCCTTTTCCACCAGGTGGCGCTCGCGAATACCGGTGCGGGAGACGATCCACTCGTCGTTGGTCTCGACCATTTTTTCGAGGTCGGCGTTGGTTAGGACTTTGGGCGGAAGGTAGCCTGCCACACCCGTAATTTTTGCGGCGATGCGATGGGACATGAAACTCCTTCGCGAGTGACCTGGTGAGAAGAAGTTGATTTTATGCGAAGGGTGTGGGGAGTTACAAGTTGTGTGGGAGGTGCCGACATGATCGGAGCGTGAGCATGGGCGAGCGCGTAAAAAAACAAAACAAAAAGGCTCCGAGGCTAAGTGGTGCCTTCCCACCCTTGCAAAAACCGCAAGGGTGGGCCACCCGGGATTTGGGTGGGGCTCACTCTTAACCGTAAAGACAAAAACGAGAAGCGCGTTGCGCGGATTTGGGTGGGGCTTACTCTAAACCGTAAGGACAAAATCTAAGAGGCGGCGGCGCGGGGGAAGAAGGTTTTGCCGGAGAGGACGGCGCGGACGGCGTCGACCAGGTCGTTGCCGGCGCGGGCTTTGGTGACGTAACCGCGGGCGCCGACGTTGGCGATTTCGCGCATCAGTTGGGGAGAGTCGTGCATGGTGAAGAAAATAATTTTCACCATGGGATCTTCCTTGAGGATTTGAATGGCGGCTTCGATGCCGCTGATCCCGGGCATACCGATGTCGAGAATGAGCAGGTCGGGATTGAGTTCGCGGGTTTTGCTGACGGCTTCGTAGCCTTCAATGGCTTCGCCGCAGACGGACCATTCCCTGTGGCTTTCGACCAGGCCGCGAACGCCGCGGCGCATGACTTCGTGATCGTCGGCGATGAGAATGCGCTTGGGGGGTGCGGCGGCCGCGGATTCGCCGCGGCCATTCGCGGCGGCGTTCCCAGAGGCGACCGCTGCGCCGGCGGTTGGCGATTGTTCCGCGTCGATGTCTTCAGAAGCTTCTGCCGCCAACGGGAGAGAGGCGCGCACCCGCGTACCGTCGAGGCGAAACTCCACGTCCAGTTGGCCGCCGAGTTGGCGAATGCGTTCGCGCATGCCGGGAATGCCGACGCCGAGCGAAGGAGTGGCGGAGGGAGAAGTCTCGGTAACCGCGGCGCGCAGACCTTTGCCATGATCGAGGACTTCCAGATGCACGTGGTTATCGATCCGGGTAATACGAATTTCCGCGCGAGAGCTGCCGGAATAGCGATGCACATTGGTGAGACTTTCCTGCACCACGCGGAAGAGCGCGGTTTCCGCGTCGGTCAAGAGGCGCGGGAGATCGTCGTCGACGGTGACCTGCACGTGAATGCCGCTGCGCTTGCTGAAGCCTTCGATGTACCAGCCGACGGCGGAGGCGAGGCCGCACTCGTCGAGTAACGGCGGGTGCAGCAAATACGAGAGGGTGCGAATTTCTTCGCCGATTTTAGTGACGATTGAACGGGATTCAACGATGGCGTCGGTGACGTCGGTTTTATTGTGGTCGACTAGTCTGAGCAGGCGATCGAGAGTCATGGACAGCACGGCGATCTTCTGGCCGGTGGTGTCGTGCAGATCGCGGGCGATGCGGCGGCGCTCTTCGTCCTGCAAGCGGAGCAAGCGGGCGGAAAGTTGGCGCAGGGAAATTTCGCTGACGCGCAGGGCTTCGTTGGATTCGATCAGCGCGGTAAGTTCGGTGGCGACGACGCAAATGGTGTGAACGCCGAGTTCGCGGACGGGGCTGAGGGTGAGGCGAATGGTGCGGCTGCGGCGGCCGGAAGGAGTGCCGAGGCGAATCTCGCCGCGAACGATGGCATTGATGGCGTCGGAAATCAATTTGCCGAGCAACTCGCGGTCTTCGCCAACCACGAAATCAACCAGTGAGGCGCCAATAAAACGCTCCAGAGGAACATCAAAAATTTCGGCGAAGCTGCGGTTGGCGTACAGCACCGTGCCGTCGTCCGAGAGGCTGGCGGCCCCTTCGTCGATGGTTTCGACCATCAGGCGATAGGGATGCTCGGCGCCTTGCAAGGTAAAAACCTGATCGCCCGAAGGGGCGGAGACCAGCACGGCGTCGACTTCGCCCATGCGGATGGCGCGCAGAGTTTCCTGCAGTTCGTCAATTTGGTCGCGCAGGGACTGCGCCTTCACGGCAGGCTTGCGGGGTTTGGCGGACTTCGATGACTTCTTCGGAGCGATTTTTTTCTTGCGCTTCAACACGGCCCTTACTCCTGGTCGGAAAGGATGTCCAATCCCAAGATGACCCGCTTCTGATCGGAGAAATCGCCGACCAGGCGGCGCAGCGGCAGGGGCATGGACTTGATTAACGTTGGCGCGGCGATGATTTGTCCCTCGGCGGCCATGGCGGGCTGCTGATAAATATCGATGACTTGTAAATCGAAGTTGTCGCGGAGATATTTGTCGCAGAGGGCGCGGAGATTTTCCACCGAGCGAATGGACCGGGGAGTTTGACCGGTGACATAGAGCCGTAACTGGTAGCGCGGCTCGCGAGCTGGAAGCGGCTTGCGGTGTTTTTGGAGCGGTGCTGCGGAACGCTTCGCTTTCGATGTGGCCTTGGCACGACGGGGCATGTTATCCACCTGTGGCATTCCGCACGTCGAGGCCGACAAGCACGCGCTGGGTATCAGAAAGGTCGCCGATGATTTTACGGATGGGCGTGGGGAGATTGCGGACCAGCGTGGGGATGGCGAGGATCTGGTCGTCGTGGGCGAGCTGGGGATTTTTGACCAGGTCGATAACTTTGAGGCGGTAGCGGCCCTGGAGATGTTCTTCGCAGATTTTTTTGAGGTTGCGCAAAGCGATCAGCGATTTGGGGGTCTGACCGGCGACGTAGAGGCGAAGCTGCAAAACGGTGGCGGGTTTGCTGGCTGCAGTTAGCATCGCGCCGTCGTTGGGTGAGGCAGACTTGGCGAGCTTGACGGCTTTATGTGCCGTCTTAGCAGGCGATTTGGTCTTGCTCTTGGGAGTCGTGCTTTTCATTTTCAGCGTTTACCTGCCATGGCAGTGGAGGATATCCCGCGAGTTTTGTTCAGTGCCAGAGCGTCGGAGAAGGCGCGCGCCCCTTTTTCTTTTTGTTCGGTTTCAAACTTGCTGGATTCGGCTTGGGCGGCGGCGAGTTCAGAACGCAGCGCGACAATTTGCGATTCAAGAACTTTCTGCCGAGCGGCGGCGTGCTTGCGCAGATGCTCAAGTTCCTGCTGCTGGCGAACTAGGTCGGCGCGTTCGCGGGCTTCCTGTGCGACGCGAGCGGTTCCGGTGTAGACGGTGCCGGAGCCGGCGTAGACCGGCAACAGGCGAACGCCGGAACTGCTGAAAACAAATTCGCGGACCTGATTGGAATGGGCCATACCGCGGGATTTCAGGACGTAAATGCAGCGGTTGCGTTCGCCGTTGAATTCCAAGTCGCGAGTGAGAATCCAGGTGTCGGTGAGCGAGGAGATGCCCAGTTCGGTTTGTTCGGCGGCTTCGGCGCTGGTGTTCAGATTGATGAACATGGCGGTGATCTGGCGATTCTTGAAGAAGTCCAGCAAGCGCATCAGCATGGAATAAATTTCGCTGACGCCGCTACTGATCAGGTTGGTGATGGGGTCGATGATGACCACTGCCGGATTGATTTCTTCGACCAGGTCGTGGATGCGCAGGAGATGCGTCTCCAGGCCGTGCTGAGTGGGACGCCAGGCCGCGAACTGCAGCAAACCGGAGCGAACATGGCGGCGGAGACGCAGGCCGACGGAATTCATGTTGCGCATGATTTGTTCGGGGGATTCCTCGAAGGCGACGTACAGAGCGCGTTTTCCGGCGGCGCAGCTGGCGTTGGCAAAATGAGCCGCGAGCGTGGATTTGCCGGAGCCGGAGGTGCCGGAGACCAGCACGGAAGAGCCTTTGTAAAAGCCTGTGCCTTCCAGCATGTCGTCGAGATCTTTAATGCCGCTGGAAACGCGCTCGGCGGAAACTTTGTGATCGAGGCGCAACGCGGATAGCGGCAAGACCGAAAAACCTTTGTGATCGATGAGGAAGGGGTACTCGTCGGTGCCGTGGGAAGAGCCGCGATACTTGACGATGCGCATGCGGCGGGTGGAAATTTGTTCGTTTACGCGATGATCGAGAAAGATGACGCAATCGGAGACGTATTCTTCGAGACCGTAGCGGGTAAGATTGCCTTCGCCGCGTTCAGCGGTGACCACAGTGGTGAGGCCGCGATCTTTTAGCCAGCGGAACAGCCGGCGGATTTCAGCGCGCAGCATGCCGGTGTTGGAGAAACCGGAGAAGACCGCTTCGAGCGTGTCGAGGACCACGCGCTTGGCGCCGACGGAGTCGATCGCGTGCTGCAAGCGAATGAAGAGAGCTTCGAGATCGTACTCGCCGGTTTCCTGAATTTCGCTCGGTTCGATGCGGATGTAGTCGATGGCGATTTTCTTGCGCTTGATCAGGTAGGGCAGGTCGAAGCCCAGGGACTCGACGTTGCGGCTCATCTCGTCGCCGGTTTCCTCAAAAGTGATGAGCACCCCGGGTTCGTTGAACTCGGTGGCGCCGCGGACCAGAAATTCCATGGCGAACATGGTTTTGCCGCACCCGGGGCCGCCGCAAACGATGGTCGGGCGTCCAGCAGGAAGACCGCCGGCGGTGACCTGGTCGAAACCAGTAATCCCAGTTCGGGCTTTTTTGAGAAGAGGAGCGGGGCGTGCGGCAGATGCTCCTTTTTTGCGCGTTAGTACGGCAGACGCCATCGGAAATTCGGCCTCTTACGATGCGATTTGAAATGCAGTCAGCTAAGTGAGCGCGACAGAAATGGAACCAATCACATTATTCACAAAACCGCGTGGTGTGACAACGCGGTGCGCTGCAGTGAGGAAGTCGTCCCGGGAGGGCAGTGGCTGGCAGACCACGCGGAAAGTGATTTCCTAACCGTAAACAGTCTGGCGGGTCGTGGAGCTTTTTGCAACGGATTGCACGGGAAAGTTGCACGCAAGCGGTATGCAGGAAATCGTGTAGATCGACGCGCGATGCGGCGAGAGAGTAGTATGCATTGCCACGAAAGGTGGTTTTGGTGCGACGGAGGAATGATGAAAAACATTTCAGGATGGACGCGGAGAATTTCGTTGGCGGCGATTGCGCTGGCGGTTTTGGTGGCGGTGGCGGTTTGTGGTTCTCGTGGTGCGCGGGCCGCGACGCCGGCGGGACAAAGTGCGAGCGCGAATGATGCGAGTGAGACGCCTTACGTCGTGGAGTATTACTACAAGGCGAAATGGGGGCACGCGGAAGAGTTTTTGACGCTGTTTAAGAAAAATCATTATCCGGTGTTGATGCGCGAGAAGGAGTTGGGGCGGATTTTGCGGGTGAGTGTGGCGCAGCCGCGGTTGCATGGGACGGAAGATGGCCGGTGGGATTATCGCGTGACGATCGTGTTTAAGAGTGCGGCGATCGGGAACGACAATTTTGATAGTGAGGCGCTGACCCGGCAGATGTTTCCGGACCAGGAGACGTATAAAAAGGAAGAGCAGCGGCGGTTTGAGATTTTAGAGGCGCATTGGGATTTGCCGATCAAAGACGTGAACGTAGAAAAGAAATAGCGGGCGAGCGGATCGCAACTTACGGCTGCGTGCTGGTGGGGACGGTGGCGACTTCGATGATGGGGTTGGGGAGTTGGCGCATGGTGCGAACGAAGATTTCGACGATGCTGGCGTCGAACTGGGCGTTGGCGCAGCGTTCCAGTTCCTTGAGAGCGTCCGCGGAGGAACGGCCTTTTTTGTAGACGCGGTCGCTGGTGATGGTGTCGTAGGCGTCGGCCACGGCGATGATGCGTGCGCCGAGGGGAATTTCCTTGCCGGTCATGGCGTCGGGATAGCCGGAGCCGTCGAAATATTCATGATGGTGCAAAACCATTTCGCGCACGCGGGCGAGCGGGGTTAGCGGCTCGAGAATTTTTCCGCCGAAGGTGGTGTGGGATTTCATGGTTTCCCACTCTTCGGGATTGAGTGCGCCACTCTTGTTCAAAATGGATTCGGGGATGCCGACCTTGCCGATGTCGTGAAGAATTGCGCCGAGGCGGATTTCTTCGATTTCTGCTTCGGTCATGCTCATGGCTTCGGCGATGAGCGCTGCGTAGGCGGAAACTTTTTGCGAGTGGCCTTGGGTGTAGTGATCTTTGGCGTCGATCGCGTAGGCCAATGACGTAACCGTGTCGAGCACCGCTTGCGGCAAGGCTTGCGGCCCCTGTGCGGGAGCGGCGGGCTTGTCACCATTGGTCGCGACGGGCTCAGTGGAAGCCAGCGATTCGGTGAACTGCTTCAAGCGCGAATAAATTTCTTCAAAAGCTTCGGGCCCGGTGGCGAAAAGGCGTTTGAGCGTGACACCAAGATAGGCTTCGAGAACATCGCGCTTCCACTTCTTGGCTTCATTGGGATCGAAGTGGTCGGCGGTGGAAACGGTGTTGCCGCCCTGATGCTTGGAGAGATACATCGAAGCGTCGGCAACCTGGATGAGTTCCTGCGGGGTGGAGCCGTGCAACGGATAACAGGCGATGCCGAAGCTGGCGCTGACATTTTTCTCGCGCAGCAAGGGATCGGCGGAAACCCAACTGCGCAGCTTGGAAGAAAGCTGGCGGGCGTGTTCCATGTTGGTTTCCGGCATGAGAATGACAAATTCATCGCCGCCGTAACGAGCGACCACGTCGGAGCGGCGGCAATTGGCTTCGAGAATGTGGCCGACGCGCTGCAACACCAAGTCGCCTTCCAAGTGACCATAGAAATCGTTGACGAATTTGAAGCGGTCGAGGTCCATGAGGACCAAAGCAAAAGCGCGAGCCGCGCGCGTGGAACGTTTCCATTCGGCGGAGAGCGCTTCCATGAAGAAGCGGTGCGTTTTGACGCCAGTGAGGCCGTCGGTGATGGCCTGCTCCTGGGCTTTCTGGAAGGAAGTGGCATTGGTCAGCGCGCCGGCGATCAAGTCGGCCAGGGTGCGAATGATCAGCACTTCTTCGTCGGAGAATTCCGTGATGGTGCTCGATTCGATGAACAAAATTCCGTGGAGCTGTTCGCCCACAAAAATCGGCAGAGCGACGGCGGCGGTGGTGTCGGGTAGGAGAGGCTTGAACGCCGCGTCGGCAACATTTTGCGCGCGATAGAAAGCCATCTGGCCATTGCGGGCAACGTGGCCAACGAGCCCGGTGCCCAACGGAATGCGTTGATCGAGAGTGCCGCGGCGCGCGCCGGCCTCGGTCTTCACCACGATTTCGCGGGTGGTGTAGTCGACGATGCCCACGCCGATGTGATCGTAGGTGAGGCCTTCTTCGAGTTGCTCGGTAATTTTGGCGAGCATCTCGTCGGGATTCAGGGTGGAGATCGCGTTGCGCGAAATGATGTTGAGCAGCGCAAGGTGGCGGGCCTTGGTGCGCTCTTCCTGGAAGAGGCGGGCGTTTTCGATAGCGATGCTGGCTTCGCTGGCCAGCACGCGCATCAGTTCCAGGTGGCCTTCGTCGAAGGTGCGCTCGGTGTCGGAGAACACGACCATGGCGCCGATGGCGCGGTCGTAAGCGAAAAGCGGAACGCCGCAGAAGCAGCCGCGCGAACGGATCGGTTCGACGCCCAGTCGCTGCACTTCCTCGACAAAATTATCGCGGATCAAAACCGGTTGACGGGTGCGAATGATGTATTCGCTGAGGTGATTGCCGGAGGGCCGAGTGCGCTTGGGCATGCGCGCGCCATCGATCATTTCGAGGTCGAAGGTCAGTTCGTCGCTGCTGGGATCGAGTTCGACGATATAAAAATTTTCAACGTCGAAGAGGCGGCGCAATTCTTCCCACACTTTGCGCAGCAGATCTTCCTTATTAAGGGTGGAACTGAGGGCGCGGCCGATTTCGTTGAGTACGTGCAACTCTTCGGAGCGGCGGGAAGTTTGCTGGATCAGGAAGCTGTTTTCGACGGCCATGCCGATTTGGTGGCCGAGTGCCAGGAGCAAGCGCAATTCAGCGGGAGTGAAGCGGCGGCTGTCGGGGGTGCCGAGCAGTAAAACACCAAAAGCGTTTTCTTTAGCTTGCAAGCTGATGCCGATGACGCTGCGTAGGCCAGCCGAAACGGCAATTTCGCGGAAGCGGCGGATGGAAGGTTCTTTTTCGAGAGCGGAAAGTGAATCGTCGCGCAGATCGCGGAAGCCCAGGAGGCCGCCAAGGCGCGCGACCAAACCAACGAGGTAGTCGTCGAGACCTTCTTCTTGTACTTGGCGGCTGAACTCGTCATTCAAGCCGACGGCTACCACCGAAGTGGGGCCGAGCGGATCGCCGTGATGCAAGAAAAGCACTCCGCAAGGCAAGCGAACCACACTGAGGACGCGGTCCAAGGCCTGCGACAACATGCGCTGAATTTCGCCGCCGACAAAACTGGAAGTGGCCAGGTTGAGATTGGAAAGGGCCAGCATGTTGCGCTCGATGCGGCGCTTTTCTTCTTCGTAGAGCGCCATGACCATGAGCATGGCTATGAACGCAGAAGGAACCGCGGAGATAGAACGCAGCGCGATATTTTGCGGATCGCCGGTACTGGGCCCGGCGATGGTGATGCCGATGCGCAGCGCCGCCCACACGGCAAAAGAAATGGAGAGCAGCCGATCGGCCAGAGTTTCCTGGCGGCGGCTTTCCTGCCAAAACACTACGGCGATAGCCAAAAATAAAATGGAGGAAGGAACACCAACAGGCGGCAAAACCATCTTGGTGGCATTTCCGACGGTCCAAACACCCAGAGCTACAGCGGCAACAATCGCCGGGCGTATCCACGGTTTTCTTTGCGCGTACATCTGCGCGCCGAGAAAAAAACAAACGGAGGCGAGGGAGTAAATCCAGCGGCTGAGGCCAGTCTCGATGGCCGTCTGAGGAATCCATTGCCACAACGCGGGGCCGAGGAAATGCAGGCTGTAAAAGGCCCAGCCGAGAGTCCACAGCAGCAGATACATCTGGCGCTTGAGCGTATAGATGTACGCAAAAAAGCCGGCCACCAGCGCGGTGGCGGAAAACAGCGCCATCATGACTAAATTCTGGTGAATCAAGATTGCGGACGCATCCTTAATAAGGCACCGGCTAGAGCGAGAGAACTCGAGACACGGTTACGACAGAACCCACGTTTCAAATATGAACAAAGCCTGAAATCGCGCGGCGTTTTTGCTGAGGGCCGCGGAAGAAGTCAGGCAGTGCACAAAACAAAGTACTTGCGATTATGGAACAGAGAAATTTTTTCCGGGGAAGGTTCGAGGTGCAGTGGTAGCGAAAAGATAACCGAACGGGAACGGGTCTTACCAGGAAGGAACCTCCCCTCAGCACGAGGAGGAGGCAGTTCGCTGCGAGGTGGTACGCCGACACGAGCGAGTTTGTGATAGGCTCTGGCAATTCTGTGGCCGGGTTTGAAGGCGGCCCATGCCGGTTGAGATTTCCCACCGCGGAAACGTGCTTACCGGAAAAGGAGAACTTTCATGAAACCGCTTCGGCTGGGGTTTTGTGCGCTGACCACTTTGGGGCTGGGGATGGCGTTGGCCTCATGCGGGACGGAGTCGTATCACCAGAAGGACGAGCGCTATGTGCTGGTGACCACCAACGTGAAATTGCCTTACTGGGACGAGGCCAACGCGGGGCTGCTGGACGCCGCCAAGTGGCTGGGCGTAAAGGCGGAAATTACCGGGCCGGAGAAGTTCTCCGCCGACGATGAGTTGACCGAGTTTCAGAAGGTGGTGGGCGAGAAGCCGTCGGGGATTTTGCTGTCGGCGGCCAGCGTGGACAAGTTTAAGGATGCCATTGACAGCGCCATCGGGCAGGGTATTCCGGTGATTACGATTGATTCCGATGCGCCGACGTCCAAGCGGGTGTCTTTTATTGGGACGGACAATTTCCGCGCGGGATCGGAGAGCGGCAAACGCATGGCGGACTTGCTGAAGGGCAAGGGCAATGTGGTGGTCGTGACATTGGTGGGACAGAACAACATTGAAGAGCGGGTCCGCGGCGTGAATGATGCGCTGAAGAAGTATCCGGGGATGAAGGTGTCGCAGACGATTGACGACAAGGGCGATCCGCGCAGCGCCAACGATCAGATTTCCGCGCTGATCGGGAATAAGGCGGCGAAAGAAAAAGTGGATGGGATTATTTGTCTGGAGGCTTCGGGTGGATCTGGGGCGGCCGAGGCGCTACACCGAATGGATTTGAGCGGAAAAGTGCCGATTGTGGCGTTTGATAAGGACCCGGAGACGCTGGATTTTGTTGATCAGGGAGCGATTGCGGCGACCATTGCGCAGAAGCCATATGTGATGGCGTACTACGGGCTGAAATTCCTGGATGATTTGCACCACAACGCGG
Organism: uncultured Acidobacteriota bacterium; assembly: GCA_963846145.1. Classification (GTDB taxonomy): domain Bacteria; phylum Acidobacteriota; class Terriglobia; order Acidiferrales; family UBA7541; genus Acidiferrum. The sequence goes on from CAWJUV010000004.1 coordinate 287,214, forward strand.
TGCATGAGTTTAAGGATTGGACTACTGCTCCGGTGGCGCCGGTGCCGACGTTTGTGGACACTGGGACGGCGGTGGTGGATAAGACGAACTTGAAGACGTTCCGCGATGCGTTGGCGGAACACAAGAAACCTCTGTAAAGGTTGAGGCGGTAAGTACTTGAGGCGATAAATTGAAAAGCCCCACTGGGCGGGTGCCTGATGGGGCTTTTTGTTGGAAATTCGAGGTTTTGGCTGGCGCTGGTCCAAGGTGGACGCTGGTTCTAGCCTTTTTTGCTGTGCTTGAAGTATTCCACCTGCTTCAAGCGCTTCTCGGCTTCTTTTTTGGATTTGTACGGGCCGCCGAGATTCTTGCCTTTTTCCGAGAGCACCTTGTAGCCGCCTTCTGCTTTTCTGATCATGAGAACCTCCCGATTACTGCAATCTCAAGAATAGGAATGCCACTGCCGGCCGCGATGGTCCATACGGTGTGTGCTTTAGCGTACTGACTTTTTTCTACGGTGTTTCACCGGATGGCTGCGAGATAACTTATTTGGTGTTGGCAACATCGAAGGTTGCTGCAGTTATGGAATAAAAAGCCGCGCGAGCAAGTAAGTTTTTAACGCGGCTTGGTTATTTTTCTGCAGAGCGATTTAAAACGTTTTCAAAATGGGGCATTTACGGACTCTACTGTTGCCAAGTACGGACCATCTGGCACGCCGTTGGCTTGACAGTGCTGAGCAGGCGGGCCTAGACTACGGAGTTTTTAGATGCCCTCAAAAAAATGCAGGAAAGTAACAGTGAGGGTGGGACTGACATGGATAAGAAGAGACTAGACTATTTCAAGAAAAAGCTGTCGACGCGCCGGGAAGAGTTGATGAAAACGATTGCGCGCACGCAGGAAGAGGGCCGGCTGGCGGATGATGATCAGACGGTCGACTTGGCGGATAAGGCGGCGAATTCCTATACCAAGGAATTTTTGTTTGGGATGACCAACACCGACCGGACCATCCTGAATCTGATTGATAACGCGTTGAAGCGGATTCAGGCGGATGAGTATGGGGTGTGCGCCAATTGCCAGGATGAGATGCAGCAGAAACGGCTGGAAGCGGTGCCGTGGGCGAAGCACTGCATTAGCTGTCAGGAAAAGATGGAGCAGGGGCTGCTGTAAGGCGCCTGCTGTAAGAACGGCGAAGACCCGGGTTCGTAAACCAAATGCGAACCTGGGGCACCAGCCGCTTTTCAACGTTTAACCGCGAATCGCCGGCCTTGAGTTACTTTTCAATACTATTATCAAATAATAATTGAATCCTTGACCGAAGCGAGTAGACTGCTTTGGTTATGAGTGCGTCTCCAGTGGGGCACGGGGGCGTAGGGGTGCGACTTCCTGAGTTGGAAGCTTTGCGTGAGGGTGTGCCTGAAGTCGCGTCGCATCCCGCTGTGCCGGCGGCTGACCGCGTGGGATGGCTGAAAAACGCGGCGGCGGCGTTGCTTGGCATTGTTTTCCCGGGGCCGTGCCGGATTTGCGAGGAGTTGCTGACCGAAGCGAGCTTTTTGCCGATTTGCAGGGAGTGTCGCGACGCGTTTCCGGCGATTGCGGAGCGCGAGTCGAACGAATCGGGCATTAACCCGGTTGGGATTGGCCATTTAGCGAGTGTCCATCCGCGGGAATATGCGTTTGAAAGTGCGGCCAGCTGGGGATTTTACGAAGGGACTTTAGTGCGGGCGGTTTTGCTGCTGAAATTCGAGAGCATCGAGCCGCTAGGGGATTTGTTCGCCAAGATGCTGGCAGATTTGGCGCAAAAATCGGGGATCGCCGAATGCATCGACTTGGTGGTGCCGGTGCCACTGCATCGCGATCGTGAGAAGGAGCGTGGCTACAATCAGGCGGCGGTGATCGCCAAGCCGTTCGCCAAGCGGCTGGGGTTGCGATATAAACCCGTGCTGCTCACGAGGATACGGCCGCGGCCGGACAAGCATATTCTCAGCATGGAGGAACGTTGGGAGTCGGTTCGTGGCGCTTTTGCCACACGCCCGGGCAGCGCGGTTGACAATTTACGCGTCTTACTGGTAGATGATGTATTGACTACTGGAGCGACGCTGGACTCGTGCGCGAAGACGTTGCGCGATGCGGGGGCCAAGTCGGTGGTGGGGCTGACGGTAGCCCGCGCCAGGTTTGGGAAGGCGACAGAGCTTCTCCCACTTCAGTAAGGGCAGTTTCTGCATGCACCCGAGGGCAGCGCGATGAGCGCGAGACGGCTACACGCGGTCGATTCCCGGGGAGGTCGTATCCCCGAGGCAGCCGGTGCGGCTGTGCCCGGTAGCGAGAGTAGCGAAGTTCCCGCCGACAGTAGGATCCCATCTTCGACAACGGCACGCCGTGGGGCGTTGATGCAGGAGCCTGTCCTGGTCCTGAACGCCACGTACGAGCCGATCAACGTGACCGCCGTGCGCCGCGCTATGGTGTTGATGCTGAAGGGCGTGGCCCAGGCGGAAGAGTTGCACAACGCGGAAGTGCATTCGGCGGCGAATGCACACCGGGTGCCTTCGGTGATTCGGCTGCTGGCTTACCGGCATATTCCGCAGCAGAGCCGGGCTTTGTCGCGCAAGAATATTCTGCTGAGAGACCGGAATACCTGCCAGTTTTGCGGGCGGATCTTCCCCAGTTCAGAGCTGACGCTGGACCATGTGGTGCCCCGGTCGCGAGGGGGGCGGTCTTCGTGGGAGAATTTGGTGGCGTGCTGCTACCGTTGTAACAACAGTAAGGGCGACCGGACGCCCGAAGAGGCGGGCATCAAGCTGGCTCGGCGGCCCCGTCCGTTTACGCTGCACACCTCACGGCAGCTCATGCGGTTGATCGGGCACCGCGACGAGCGGTGGCGTAAGTATTTGTTTTATTAGAATTTCCGGCCAACTTAGTTTTAAGTTCAGAAAATTTAGGTGGGCTTGGAAACCTTTTGGGCTCCCGTACATCTAAGATATCAATACCACTTCGAGGACACACCCCGGGAGGCAGTTAAGGTCCAAACCTTAACTGCTTCTCTCCTTTTAGGGCCGATTTTATTTCCGTTCGACGCGCTACTTCCCGCCTAAACAATTTTGAATTTAGAGGCCGACAGGTGTAACCGCGCCTGCAGCCCCAGCGTCTATCGAGTACTTCTCACTTCGAGGACACAACCCACGGGAAGTAGCTCAGGTCGACACTGAACTGCTTCCCTTCCTTCTTTTTAGGCCTCGCTAACCAATCAGCGACTTCGCGATTTTCATCCAGTACGGCGAGCTATGCAGCATGGTGTACAACACCACCACTTGAGCCAGCGCAAAAGCAGGCAGGCCGTAGAGATATACGGGGTGAATGCGGCGGACCACGATCATGTCGCGGAAGACGCCGAACAGCACGAGAAAATCGATCAGGACATAGTCGAGTTGGTAAGGCAACCACGGGACCCGGCCGAATGCCGCGGAGGTCAGCGCCAGAGAGGCGATCAAGAGCAGGCGGCGATGAAACTCGGGCTTGTTGCGCCACCAGATGGCCAACACAAAAGGTACAGCAAAAGCAGTGACATCGAAAAACGGGACGATGAGAAACGCTTCCACGGCAGTGGCATTCGCGTGCTGCGTGAATATATGGAAACGGGCCATGATCACCGCAGTGGATATGCCGATGAGCGGGAGAGCCGCGCCGAGCGCTGCGCCAAACCAACCGAGCCGGCGATGCAGGCGTACGTTGTGCGTGCGGACCAGCAGCGACTGAACAATATAGAAAACTACCCAAGCGGAAAAAAGAATGGCGTGAAAAGTCAGAATCAGTGGGCGAGGTTCCGCAGGGTGAAGCAGGCGCTTGTCGACGGTGCGACCGAACCCGAGGGTCACAATCCCGGCAATCAGCAAAGACATGGATAAATAGAAATAGTTCTTCAGGAAGGCCGAAAAGCCGCTCGTAGGAGCGAACTTGGGGGCGGCCTTGGTGCGGACATCGAGGGGTGTCGAGCTGGCCACGATTTTCGGCGCCATCCTACTACAATCGGCGCGGAAGCGGTTGGACGGATTCGACCTTACACAAATGATGCGCGGAGGCTGTTACAATCTGCGGGGCTTTCCGGACGGAAGAGCATGGGCGAAATAGGTCTCGACACTCCGAATGGACAGAGCGGCTCGACGCGCGGGCGGCTCAAGGTGTTTTTGGGGTATGCCTCGGGCGTAGGCAAGACCTATCGCATGTTTGACGAAGGGCGGCGGCGCAAAGAGCGGGGGCAGGATGTGGTGGTCGGTGCGCTGCAGGCCGAAGTGCCACCGGACATTCAGACTTTGGTTGGCTCGTTGGAAGTGATGCCGATGGTGGCGGGCAAGCGCGCGCCGGTGATGGATGTACAGACGATCTTGCAGCGGCGTCCGCAAATTTGCCTCGTAGATGGATTGGCCTACGACAATCCTCCCGGCAGCCGCAATGAGCATCGCTGGCAGGACGTGGAGGAATTGCTGGCGGCGGGCATCACGGTGGTCAGCTCGGTAAATTTGCAGCACATCGAAGATCAGCGTGAAGCGGTCGAAAAGCTCACCGGCAAGCGCGTTACGCAGACGATTCCGCGCGCCTTTCTGAATACCGCCGACGAAATTGTGCTGGTGGATGCGCCCGCGGAACGGGCTCCGCTACGGCGAACGGCGCTGCGCGAAATGGCGCTGGTGCTGGTGGCGGAAGTCATCGATGCGGAGCTGCAGCGCTATCTGAAAGCTCATGGCATCGAGCAGACTCCCGCGATGCATGAGCGCTTTTTGATTTTTCTCACGCCGCAGGCCAATTTCGAACGGATGATTACCGTGGCGCGGCGCAATGCCGCCCGTTTTCACTGCGATGTCCTGGCGGTGTATGTCGAGAAGAACAATCTCTCGGCGGCCGACCGCGCTTCCCTGGAAGAAGGTTTGACGAGGGCGCGCGAAGCCGGAGCACAAACCGAAGTCTTGAAGGGTGACGAGGAAGAGCCCATCGATGCGGTGATGGACTATGCGCGGGCTCATCAAGTGAGCCAGATTTTTGTGGGCCACAGCACCCGGAGAGACTGGAGCACCCGGATGTTTGGCAGCCCGGTGAGTCAACTGGTACGCGCAGCGCGTGGGATCGATGTGCGTGTATTCCCGCATTAACGTAAACGCGTTAGTGTGCGCGCCGTGTTAACGAAAACGAAAATCACTTTCTTGATGGGCCGGAAACGATGAGCCACAAAAAGCGTGCGGGGCGACTGAAGATTTATCTGGGTTACGCCGCCGGCGTAGGGAAAACCTACCGGATGCTGGAAGACGCGCGCGAATTGAAATCGCGTGGCGAAGATGTGGTGTTGGCTTATCTGGAGCCGCACGGCCGCGCTGACCTGGAAGAGCGTGCTCAGGAATTTGAAGCAGTGCCCTTGCTGCGGGTAGCCTGCCGCGGAAGTCATACCGAAGAAATCGACGTGCCGGGAATTTTGCAGCGCGCGCCGGATACCTGCATCGTGGACGATTTGTCGCACACCAATGCGCCGGGCTCGGAGCGGCCGCGCCGCTGGCAGGATATAGAAGTATTGCTGTCTGGCGGTGTGGATGTACTCACCACTATGAACGTGCAGGATCTGGCCAGCTTGAGCGATCAGATCTGGCAGATTACCGGGCTGCGCGTGCGCGAGACCGTGCCGGACTGGATGTTTCAGCAAGCTTATGAAGTGGTGATGGTGGATTTGACGCCGCGGGCGCTGCTGCATCGCCTGGAGCGCGGGGCAATTTATTCTACGGAGCGCGCCAAAGCGGAAGAGCGATTGTTCCAGGAGCCCACGCTGGTGGCCCTGCGCGAATTGGCGATGCGCCAGACCGCGCAAGTGCTGGAAGCGCGAGCCACCGCGAAAAAAGAAGATAGTGAAGCGCGCGCCGATAAGATTTTGGTCCACGTCACTGCTGATCCCACCACGGCCATGTTATTGCGGCGGGCTCGGCGGGTCTCGGATTACCTGCATGCTAAATGCGTGGCGGTTTTTATTTCTCCCGAAAAGGAAAAATCTGCGTTGCCGGCGGCCCAACGCACGGCGGTCGAACGGCACTTACGGTTCGCAGAGAATCTGCACATTGAAACGGTAATTCTCAATGAGAAAGATGCCGCCAGTGCGCTGGTGGAGTACGCGCACAAAAACGGGGTGACCCAGATTTTTCTGGGGCCGGCTCCTGCCGCTGCAAAGAAATTTTTGAGTGGGCTGGATTTTCACGACCAGGTCTTGTATCAGGCGCGCGATCTGGAAGTGATTGTGGTGGCCGAGCGCGGCCGCGAGGGAGAACGCGGCTCACTGTACCCGGAAGACGAAGCCGCCGGGTTGATGCACTCGAGTTATGTGCGCATCACCGAAGACCTGACCGTCGAAGAGGCCATCACCGAAATACGCAAGCAGGCCGAGCGCGTGGAGATGATTTATTACGCGTATGTTCTGGATGGCCAGCGGCTGTTGGGAGTGATTTCGTTTCGCGAATTGATTTCCGCGGGGCGCGGAAAAAAAGTGCATGACGTGATGCGCAAAGATTTTGTGTCGGTGAGCGGCGACGAAGATTCGGACGCGGTCGCGCAACTGCTGATCAAAAACCGGCTTCTGGCGATTCCGGTGCTGGACGCCGCCGGACATTTGATGGGCATCGTCAGCAGCGCAGATTTGGCGGGAGTAGCGCAGCAGGAAGCCAGCGACGACATCTTGAAAATTGGCGGTATGGAAGCGCTCGACGGTCCGTACATGGAAGTGACCTTCAAGCAGATGATCAAGAAGCGCGCCGGGTGGCTGGCGGTTTTGTTCCTGGGCGAAATGCTGACGGCTACCGCTATGGGATATTTCTCGGACGAAATTTCGAAAGCGGTGGTGCTGGCGCTATTCATTCCGCTGATCATCAGCAGCGGCGGCAATTCCGGTTCGCAAGCGACGACCTTGGTGATTCGTGCAATGGCGCTGGGAGAAATCCGGTTGCGGGACTGGTTCCGGGTAGTTCGCCGCGAACTTATGGCCGGAGTGGCGCTCGGCGCGATCCTGGGAATCATCGGAACCATGCGAATTATGCTGTGGCACTTTTTGCGCGGCACTTACGGTGAACATTTCGGCATCATCGCCATGACCATCGGCTGCAGCCTGATCGGCGTCGTTACCTTCGGCACTCTAGCAGGCTCGATGCTGCCGTTTATTCTGCGGCGCTGCGGACTGGATCCCGCCAGCGCGTCCGCGCCTTTCGTGGCCACGCTGGTCGACGTAACCGGGCTGATCATTTACTTCAGCGTGGCTAACGTGATTCTGCGCGGGGTACTTTTGTAAAATTGCGTTTTAGTTCTTGAAGCTCCCACCATCTCAGCTTTTCGTCGAAACCACTACTTGGGAACGAGCTCCGTCCAGCTTTGGCTGACGGGATAGACCTGCCCATTGGGATCGAAAGTGTGATCGTTGGTTTGGATGAGCGTGCTGCCATCCGAGGAAATCCACTGGTGGTTGTATTCGCTGCTGGCTTCGATGGTCTGCCCGGTATTCGGATCGCGGAAATCCTGGCGGTCCAGCGAATGCAGCGCGGTGGCGTGGGCGGAAGCATCGATGGCGTTTTGGGTGGCGCGATCGTTGGCCATGGCGCGATTGGTGCTGTCCTGCATTTGTTGCTGGGCGGCACGGCCGCGCGCCAGCATGGCGGCGTTATCATCGCGGCTTTTTTGCATCATGGCCTGAAACTGGCGATTATTTTCGGCTTGGGCTTTTTGAAACGCAGCTTGGGCATCGGCTGCGACGCGATTGTCCCACTGTGGATTAATTACCAAAGATTTGCGTAAGTTTTGAAATTCGGGACGGGCCAGCAGTTCATCAAGATGGCCTTGCGGCGCGCGGGTGATGAGGGTTCCACGCGTGGTGCAGTTTCGGCGGGTCGAAGCAGGTTGTCCATACAGCGCCATGGTTTGCGATTCGAAACAATCGACCACTGCAAGAATCATTTCTTCGACGGGATGGCCTTCGCGTTCGTACTGCAAGCGCACGCGCGCTCCATCGAGCGATAACTTTTGCGGCTGTTGGCCGTACTGGCGGGCCATCGCGGCGTTTTGTTCGCGTTTTTTCTCCAGTTGCTCCGCAAGCATAGCCTTGCCGGCGGCGTCAGGAGGAATCACTTCAATGATTTTGGCGTTGGGGCGCAGATTGGGCACCACGATATTGATCAGAAAGCTGGCCGCGGTCTGGATGTCGATGGCCGGGCAGTGTTGCTGCAACATGATTTTTTGCATCTGCGGGCTGCTGGACCAACTCCACGAAACGCCAGGTAACGCAGCGGTGGCAGTCTGGCCGTCAGGGCTGAGCAAGGTGTATTTCAACGCCGCGCCGGTGGCGTGACAGCCGGAGTCGCGCGCGATGGTGCCGGCGAATTTCCAGTCGCTGGGAATGTCCATGGTGTAGGCGATCATTTGATATTGCGGATCGGTGATTTCCGTTTTGCGTGTGGTGGACCAGGAATTTTTTGCGCCGCCCGCCGCGTGCTGCGGCGCCGCGGGGCTGGTAACAAACAGTAGAGCGACACCAATACAAAAGATGCGCGCGACGTTGAGATTCATGGGGGTCTCCTTCATTTGTTGGCCCGGGGCGGTCGAAGAGTTCTGCGGAAAGTTCGTTTGCGCCACAAAATCTACTCCGCGTGAGAGAGGGCGTCAACCAGTACTGGGGTGCGGATGGCGCATTTACTGGCGAGAGACCACACGAATTCCGCGGCGCCAGCTTTCGGTGAGGCCTACCCGGATGACTTCGACTTCGCGATTGAGGTGGCGCAGCAGCGTGGCGGTGGCGGGGTGGAAGCGCAGCGACGGAGCTACCAGATAAACGAGTGGCGGCGCTGACTGAATTTCAACGCCGGGGAAATAGCCGTAGGCGCGGAATTCGCCGAGTGTGAGGTGGCGTCGCACGCGCAACCAATAATCGGCTGCCTGAATTGGCAGATGGATGTGTTCGGTGGCTTTCAACTCGATGATGGCCAAGCGACCGCTGCGAGTGATGGCGAGAATGTCGAGGATGCCGTGTTCGTGACCGCCGGCAGCGAAGACCTGCGAATAGACGAAGCGCGAATCTAGTGTGGCGTCGATGCGCGTGACGTCGGAGCGCACGATGGATTCGAGCCAGCGTTCCGCTTGGGCCCGATAGAGGGTGTGGCGGGTTTCTGAGGCGAGTGGATGGCGCGCATCGTTCAGTGTTTTCAGCATGGCGTCGAATTTATTTTGGGTGAGCGACGTGAGTTCTTGGCGCATGTCGTTGATACCGAAGAAAACGCGGCCGTCGTCCCAGCGTGCGAAGGCCAGACCGCGGTAGCGGAGAATCACTTCGCGCGAGGCCACCGACGGATGAACGGCGATGGCTTTCGGATCGCGAGCCACGATTGGGTCGATGGAGCTGCGAGCTTGGGCGATCAGCGCTTCGGGTTCGCGCACAGGAACCAGCCAGGTGTGTAGATTGGCGGCGCGCTGCGGATCGATTTTTTCCAAGGCCTCGCTGGCGCTGTCGTATTCGTGAAGCTCGATGGGTGCGCCAACATCGATGGCCGCGAGACGATGGGCCACCACTGCGCAGGATTTTTTGGGCACGATCAGCCGCAAGCCGCCGACCGTGCCGCGATGAACGGTGTTGCGGGCGCGATCGATCCAGAGAATCGCGAAGGTCACGCAGTTGTGGATGGTGTCGGGCGTTTCGCCTTCAGGAACCGCGAGGAATGCGGTGTAGAAGGAGCCGCGTTTCAAGAGGCCACGCACGTAATTCCCGGATAGCGAATGTTCCAGGTCGGCGGAAATGCTGGAGGACTCGACGGTCTCGTCGGGAAATTGCGTGGCCAGAATATTTTTCAGCCGGGCGCAGAATTGTTCGCGAGCCAGTTCGCGGGCGGGCCGCTGAAAATCGACACGCACAAATTCCAGACGGTCGGGCCGAGGCCGGCCAAAGCGTTCCACGGAGAGGACCAGGCGCGCTTCGGAGTGATCGGTGATGGCCAGGACGCGGCGGGTGAGGTTGTATTCTTCCGACCAGATATGCAGCAGCGGTTTGTCGCCGGTACCGCGGACTTCCCAAGAGAGCTTTGATAACGGAGCCACGCGGCTGCCGTTTTCGCAAAGCTCGGCGGCGCCGGAGGTGGCGAATTCGCGGAGGCTGGCTTCCAGCTCACGGTCGAGGGACATGACCGATGATTATAGAGTAAGTACGTAGCTATATAGATAGAGAATTGTTTTGCTGTCGCGGGTACTGGCTGCGGTTATTTGCTGGGAGCGAACTGGAGCGAGGTCACCTTGACTGCGGGCGGACGATTGTTCCAGGTGGGGGCAACGTGCTCGAAGGATAGTTCGAATTCGTGATGATCGTCCGACTCGATGGGCGGACCGGGCGATCCGAAGAGGTTGCGGACTTCATGTTGAGCGAGTTTATTTTCCAGGTCGAAAAAGTCGATCGTCAGCTCGACGCTTTCGAGCGGGCGGGCGCCGCCATTGGAGATTTCGCCGGAGACGGTGGTGACTTCCTGATGCAAGAAATTTTCGGTGCGGCTGACTTCCAGATGATCGACGCCGACGCTGGCAAGGTAGGCCTGTTCTTCGACGCCTAATGTCGGTTGAGACTGGGCTGCGGCGGCGGACGGAACCGGTGCGGCCTGGCGCGGCGGCGAGGATCGCAACAAAAAGAAAGCAACGACCGCAATTAACACCACGCCGGCGAGCCCGATCAACACACGTCCTTTGTTGCCGGTGCGATCATTCGCTGCGTTCGAAATGGGGAACTGGTCGGCCATTACATCTCCAGAAGGAAGATGCAACTACGCGAGGAAGTGGTGCCAGACGTGAGCGGCATGGGCGGTTTAACGACCGACGAGCAGGCGCTGAGCCAGCGCTTCCGGCAGCTTGGCTTTGCGCATGCGCTCCTGCACTGCGGGGATGTCATATCGAACGCGCCAGAACTCGATAGTTTGATTTTCGAGATCGGCGATGGCAAAACCGGCGCGCGCATCTCCATCGCGAGGCTGGCCGACGGAGCCAGGATTCAGCAAGTAGCGGCGCTGTGGGTCCAGTCGTAAAGGGGCGAAGGATTCGCTGAGGCGCGGATGAATCTGCAAAACTTCCAGTTTGGAATCGCCGTAGGAAAATCCGCCCTGATGATGAGTGTGGCCGAAGAATGTAACTGGCGCGTTCGTGTCCAGCAGGCTTTCTAAAGCTTGGGCGGGGGTGAAGACGTATTCGTCTTCGTCGTGCGCTGCGCCGTGAACCAGCGTGAGACCGTCGACCGTGAGCGGTCCGCGCGGGAGATTGGTAAGCCACTCCAGATGTTCCGGAGTAAGCGTCGCATTGCTCCAATCCACGGCGGTTTTAGCGACGGGATTGAAGTCGTCGGCGGCCATAACGCCGGAGATGGCTTTGTCGTGATTGCCGCGAATGGTGAGGGTACCGAGTTCGCGCAGCTTGGCGGTCACTTCGTTGGGATCCGGCCCGTAACCGACTACGTCGCCCAAACAGACGGAGCGCTCCCAGCGGCCTTCGGCGGCTTTGAGTACGGCATCGAATGCAGAAAGATTGGCGTGAAGATCGCTGACAACCAGGATGCGCAAATATGACCCCGAAAAAGAGCACCTGAGTATAGATGAAGAGGAGCGGGGATGCACCAGTGCGAATATCAAATTGAAACTTTTTTCGAGACGGCAAAAGGCGAGCGGAAAACACAGAATTGTCGAACTGTAAAACTTTTGATGTAGTGCACCAAACGGAGCACCAACGAGGGACAAAACTTCTCCGTTCTTCGCACTGAGGGCTGAAAGTATCTAAAGATTGTTTGCAGTTTAGTTGGAGTCTCGGTATGTGCCTAAAAACCGAATGCGGTTTAGAGCGGGTTTAGCGAGCGGTGCGAATTGTGAACACGCGCGGCACGAAGATTCCCAATAGCGAACAAAGGCGCAAAATGAGATGGCGATTCATTGGGAAATATTACGAAAAATTACTGGAGAAACTGCCGCAATCAACGAAACATTCGCAGAGGTGCACTCGTCTATACCAGTGCAGATCATTCTGCAGCAGTGCAGGTCAGATTTGAGGAAAAGCCCCGCGGTAGCAGCCGCGGGGCCATGACACGCAGTCTTTCCGGCCGTTAGTCCAGGAAGAAGTGGTGTCTTGCGGCGAGACTACTCGTCCTCGCTGTGCGTGTCAACTCGATCTAGCCCATATCCGTTGTGTAGGCTGACTCGATTCTTCGAGAGGGAGAGACACGCATGAACGTCACATCAATTATCCGTAGCGCGGCGCTGTTGGCCACGCTGACGGCTGCAACAATGCCGGTAGTGGTTGCTAAGCCGGTTTCCAAAACCATCAACATTTCGCAGAATGCCAAACTTGGTAAAGCCGATTTGCAGGCCGGTGCATACCGCTTGTCGATCGATGGCACCAAGGCCACCGTTATTAAGGGCAAGTCCACTGTGGCCGAGTCCGAAGGGCGCTGGGAAGATCGCGATGCCAAGTCCTCGTACGATGCGGTTTTGCTCGGCGAGAATGGCCAAGTGCGGGAAGTGCGTTTCGCAGGACAGAAGCGCGTTTTCGTATTCAACGAATAGTTTGTTCGATTGGCGTTTGAACGAAACGCCGACTACAACAGCAAGCAAGGAGCATCCTTGAGCATTCGACCGGATCAGGGGAAGCTGCCCCGAGTGGTGGCTTCCCTTCTTTGCTGTTTGGACGGCAAATTATTTTAGAGTTTTTCTGTTGCTGAATCTTCCCTGCTCCGTTCCCGTTTTCATCCCCAGTTTTTCTCTGAATTAGCGGATCAACATGCAGTCGCCGTAACTGTAGAAGCGGTAGCCCGCTTCCACGGCGTGGTGGTAGGCGCCTAGCGTGTTGGCCTGGCCGGCGAAGGCGCAGACTAACGCCAGCAGTGTCGACCGTGGCAAGTGAAAATTGGTCAGCAGCGCGTCGATGACACGAAATGGAAAGCCTGGAGTGATGAAAAGGCGCGCTTCAGCGGCTCCAGGCGCAATGAGCAGCTCGTTACTTTCCTGCGATGGAGCATTCACGGCGCGCTGCGCGGCATCTTCTAAAGCGCGAACCGCGGTGGTTCCTATCGCGAGGATGCGGCGGCCTTCCCTTTTTGCGGTGGTGATGCGCGCGGCGGTTTCGGCGGAAATTTCGTAACGCTCGGCGTGCATTTCGTGGCCTTCGAGCGTTTCGGAGCGAATCGGCTGGAAGGTGCCAAGTCCCACGTGCAGAGTGAGCTGGCAGATTTCTATACTGCGCGCGGCGATTTTTTCGAGGATTGCCGGAGTGAAATGCAGGCCGGCGGTAGGAGCCGCGATCGCGCCCGGCTGGCTGGCAAAAATGGTTTGGTAGCGTTCGCGGTCGGCTTCTTCGTCGGCCCGGTCGATGTAGGGCGGTAAAGGCATGTGACCGAGTGCGCTGATTGCGGCGAAAGAGTCTTCGCCATCGCGCGTCGTAAACCGGAGGGTTCGGTGGCCGTGATCGCCGTGGGCGATGATTTCCGCTTCGAGTCGGCCTTCGCCGAAATTTACGCGCTGGCCGAGGCGCATCTTGCGCCCGGGACGGACCAGGGCTTCCCAAGTCGCCACATCTAGCTGTCGCGATAAGAGGACTTCTACTTCACCGCCTGGCGCCTCAGGGCCTGCGCCTTCCGGCGCGTCGCCTTCAACCTGACTACCGGCCAGAATCCGTCTGCCCAGCAAGCGAGCCGGAATGACGCGAGCGTTGTTCACCACCAGCAATTCGTCACCCCGGAGCAGGTCCGGAAATTCGGCAAAAGTCCGGTCTTCGAAGGCGCCCGAGGAGCGGTCCAGAAGCAGCATCCGCGAAGTATCTCGCTCCGGTAGGGGTCGCTGGGCGATTTGCTCGGGCGGCAGGAGGTAGTCGAGGTCAGACAGCTGCATGATCCCTATCCTATCAAACTGCAAGGACTTACAACCGGTAACTAAGGCGAAAGACGGGTCGTCTGCTCTTTTGCGAAAGCGCTCTGTGTTCCTAGTTGACTGGTAATAATTGACTTACGAGCTCACCGCGTTCCATTTTCGAAGCACTTGACAATATTACACTAAGATTATATTATGTGCATCAAGTCATATCAAGAAATTCGAGCTGGGCGTCTTGACCTTGAAATTCCGAAGCGCGAAGGCCAATCCCAAGCAAATTTAAGGTCAGCGTGAGCATGGCGGCTCCAGCTACGGCGAGCCAGCCCGAGGCGGCGGCCGTCGCAGACCGGTAAGAGTAAGACCAGCCTAAGTACGGCGATAGTGAGCGGGGCTGGCGAAGTTGCCAGCCCTGTTTGCTGGCCCCTTTTTGCTGGACAAGTTGTGGCGTAGAGTTTCGGAACAGCAACAGTAATCAGGCGAGGAAACAATGTTGAGATTTGAAAAATTAACCGTGAAGGCTCAAGAGGCGGTGCAAAGCGCGCAGGAAATTGCCGCGCAGCATGAGAACCAGCAGATTGAGCCGATCCATTTGTTGGCGGCGCTGGTGGCGCAAGAGGGCGGCGTGGTGCCGCCACTGGTCAACAAGCTGGGGATGCGCGCGGAAGTTTTGTCGCAGGACATAGACAGGGAGATCGCGCGGCTGCCGAAGGTACAAGGCTTTGGCCAGCAGCACATGAGCCGCGCAGAGAATCAGGTGCTGGAGCGCGCGTTTAAAGAAGCGGAGACTTTTAAGGACGAGTACGTCTCCACGGAGCATTTGTTTTTAGCTATCGCTAGCGAGGACCGCGATCCGGCTGGCCAATTGTTGAAGCGGCTGGGCGCTTCGCACGAAACCATTCTGCAGGCGCTGACTAGTGTGCGCGGTTCCCAACGGGTGGTGTCGCAAAATCCTGAAGCAACTTACGAATCGCTGGAAAAATACGCGCGTGATCTGACGGAACTGGCGCGACGCTCCAAACTTGATCCGGTCATCGGCCGCGATGAAGAGATTCGCCGGGTGATGCAAATTCTGGCGCGGCGCACCAAGAACAATCCGGTGCTGATCGGCGAACCCGGCGTAGGGAAAACCGCGATCGTCGAGGGTTTGGCGCAACGCATCGTCTCTGGCGACGTGCCGGACGTGCTCAAAACCAAAAAGCTGGTGGCGCTGGATCTCGCGGCGTTGATTGCCGGAGCGAAATATCGCGGCGAGTTTGAAGACCGCCTTAAAGCGGTGCTTAAAGAAATCAGCCAGGCCGAAGGCCAAATCATTCTGTTCATCGACGAATTGCACACCCTGGTTGGCGCGGGCGCGGCCGAAGGCGCGATGGACGCGAGCAACATGCTGAAGCCGGCTTTGGCGCGCGGCGAACTGCGGGCCATCGGCGCAACCACCCTGAACGAATACAAAAAATATATCGAGAAGGATCCGGCGCTGGAACGCCGCTTCCAGCCGGTGTTGGTGACGGAGCCCACGGTGGAAGACACCATTTCCATTCTGCGCGGCTTGAAAGAACGCTACGAAGTGCATCACGGCGTGCGCATCAAGGACGCCGCGATCATTGCGGCGGCGATGCTTTCGAACCGCTACATCTCCGATCGCTTTTTGCCGGACAAGGCTATCGACCTGGTCGACGAAGCGGCTGCCAGTTTGCGCATGCAGATTGATTCCCTGCCGGTGGAGATTGACGAAATCGAACGGCGCATCATGCAGTTGGAAATCGAGCGGCAAGCTTTGTTGAAAGAAACCGACAAGCACTCTAAAGAGCGTCGC
Organism: uncultured Acidobacteriota bacterium; assembly: GCA_963846145.1. Taxonomy (GTDB): domain Bacteria; phylum Acidobacteriota; class Terriglobia; order Acidiferrales; family UBA7541; genus Acidiferrum. The sequence continues at coordinate 302,883 of CAWJUV010000004.1, forward strand.
GCGCAAATCGACAAGGAACTGGCCAAGCTGAAAGAAGATTCCAGCGGACGCAAAGCGCGTTGGCAGGCGGAAAAGCAAGCCATCGGCAAGATCCGCAAGCTGAAAGAACAAATCGAGCAGCTCAAAGCTGAGGAACAACGATACGAGCGCGGCGGCGAGCTGGCCAAGGTGGCGGAAATTCGCTACGGGCGAATGGCGGCCGCGGAGCGCGACCTGAAGCAGGCCGAAGAACAATTCACAAAGATACAAAAAAACGCGCCGATGCTGAAGGAAGAAGTCGACGAAGAAGACATCGCCAAGATGGTGAGCAAGTGGACGGGGATTCCGGCGGGCCGTTTGCTGGAAGGCGAAGCGCAAAAGCTGGTAAAGATGGAAGACCGGTTGCGCGATCGGGTCGTGGGTCAGGACGACGCGTTGATGCATGTGGCTAACGCCGTACGTCGCAGTCGCGCTGGGCTTTCTGACGGCAAGCGGCCAATTGGCTCCTTCATTTTCATGGGGCCGACCGGCGTCGGCAAAACGGAACTGGCTCGTGCGGTGGCGGAGTTTTTGTTCGACGACGAAAAACTGATGATTCGCATCGACATGAGCGAATACATGGAAAAGCACAGCGTGTCGCGGCTGATCGGCGCGCCGCCGGGCTACGTGGGTTACGAAGAGGGCGGACAGCTGACCGAACAAGTGCGGCGGCATCCGTATTCGGTGATTCTGTTCGACGAAATCGAGAAGGCGCATCCGGATGTGTTCAACGTGTTGCTGCAAATTCTCGAGGACGGAAGGCTGACCGATGGAAAAGGCCGCACGGTGGATTTTCGCAACACGGTGCTGGTGATGACCAGCAACGTCGGCTCGCAGGCGATCTATGAATTGGCGGGAAATGATCCGGACGAAGCGCGCAAAGAAGCGTTAACTGCGCTGCGCGCAGCGTTTCGGCCGGAGTTCATCAACCGTATCGACGAAATCGTGATCTTCAATCCGCTGGGCAAATCGCAACTCGGCAAAATCGTCACGATGCTGCTAAAGAGCGTGGAGAAATTGTTGGCCGACCGGCAGATCACGCTGGAGCTGACGCCTGCGGCGCGGGATTTGATTCTGCGCGAGGGTTACGATCCGGCGTACGGAGCGCGGCCGCTGCGGCGCACCATTCAGCGCATGATTCAGGATCCGCTGGCGATGCAGATTCTCGAAGGCAAAGTTCTGCCTGGGGAACACATCCGTGTGGATCGGGATGGTTCTGGGGAGAAGATGAAATTCGAGAGCGTTGCGGCGAAACAACCCGCAGCGGTGGCGGGAATCTAATCAAGTAGCAGGCTCGCAGTCTGTGGAGCTTTCGATTCGATTGCGAGCCTACTGCGATTCAGTGCAAGAGATCGCTGCACCTGTGCGTAGTATCAAGTGGGACTCCTATGAAGATCCTTAAAACTGGCGTGCTGTTGATTTTGTTGAGTGTGCTGCTGGTGTTGGCCGGCGGAGCTTTCGGCGGACCGAACGGGATGAAGATCGCGTTGGGCATCGCCGTGGTGATGAACGCCGTATCGTATTTTTTCTCGGACAAAATTGCGCTTCGTTCCAGCGGAGCGCAGCCGGTGACCCGCGAGCAACTGCCACGCCTCTATGAGGTGATGGAGCGCTTGGCGGCGAAAGCGAATTTGCCGGTGCCCAAGTTGTATGTGATCCCCGAGGCGGCGCCCAATGCTTTTGCGACTGGACGAAATCCGCAACATGCCTCGGTGGCTGTGACAGAAGGCTTGTTGCAACTCATGACTGACGACGAACTGGAAGGCGTGATCGCGCACGAACTTTCGCACGTGCGCAACTACGACATTTTAACCAGCTCGATTGCTGCAACCATCGCCGGCGCGATTACCTATCTCGCTTCGATGGGCCGATTCGCCATGATCTTCGGCGGCTACAGCGGCGGAAGCGAAAATGACCGCGAACGCGGCGGAGGACTGAGCGCGTTGCTGGCCATTTTCCTGGCGCCCATTGCGGCGATGATGCTGCAGTTGTTTCTCTCGCGCACTCGAGAATATTCGGCGGATGAAACCGGCGCGCGCATGGTGGGTCAGCCGTATGGGTTGATCAGCGCTTTGCAGAAGCTGGGGGCTTACAACCAGCGGATCCCCACGACCAGCGTTTCGCCGTCCACGGCGGCGTTGTGCATCGTGAAGCCCTTCTACGGGAGTGACGTTCTATCCTCTCTATTCAGCACTCACCCCCCCTTGGCGGACCGGATCGCAGCGCTGAAGCAGATGACCATCGTGCCCAGCCGCTAAAAGGCCGGATTTGAGGCTTGCAGTGGAAATGGGTGGCTAGTTTGGGGCACTTTGGGGAAAAGTACTAGACCATTGGTCACGTAAATATTCCCGCAAGGTTACTGTGAGTCACAAACTGCCGATTCAAATTTCATCTAACTCTAACAAAATCAATTCGGTAAAGAATTGTTCACGAGGGCATGGAGTTGGCGAACGGGTTGCACTATTCAGGGCAACGTTAAGAGACAAACCAGGGGCGTCCGGGAAGACGGGGCATATGAGCTGTAGGGACACTATCCATCTGATTTGCTGGTATTTAGAGCATAGACTCTCGCCCGATGTTGAGCATGAGATCGCGGCCCACTTAGAGGGCTGCGCCGACTGCCGCTTGGTGCTGGACGCCGCAACGCACACCTTGGACCGCTATTTTGGCGCGACCGAGGGTGAGGAAACAAAAGTTTCCAGCCAAGCTGCCTAGCTGCAAACCTCCTGCCTTTAAATACTTACTCGAGGTGTGACCGAATGTTGGATGAGCGATAAAGCTCAAACAGCGCCTCGTTCCAAAACGGCACCGCCCATCCCGAAATGGCACTTTTTACCCGACTCTAGCCAAGAGTGTAAGCTTTACTGGCTCTAGTACCATGGGTACTCATCCCTCCCGCTCGACATTTCCCGCTAAGCTTTTGTGCCCCCGAAGGTTGGCCTGTTCCGACCTCGCAAGGTCACATTGGCCGCGCGTATGCAGTATTCCCTGTATCGGGCGTGAGCGAACCGCCAAGGGGAGATGCAATGAGTGAATATCAGGAACCGGTGGTAACGCATACCGCCGAAACGCCACGCTGGGTGGCGATGGCGGTGGTGATTGTAGCGGTCTTGTCGTTGGCGGGCTTGGGAATTGGCTGGAGCGCGATGAGCCACGCCAACAACCTGGAGCAATCCACGCAAGCGTCCATGAAGCAGGTGAATGACACGCTGACGCAGCGGCTGGCGAAAACCGAAGAGCAGAATCAGCAACTGCAAAGCGATTTGAAAGTGGTCACCGATAAATTGAACGTGACGCAGTCCGATTTGGTGGCGGCGCGCAAGCAGACCAAGTCGGCGACCGTGGCGTATGAGAAGAAGCTGAATGGCTTGCAGTCTTCCGTGCAGAACGAACTGGCGACCAAAGCCAGCAACGACGACGTCAACAAAATCAATGGCGACGTGACCGGCGTGAAAGGCGATCTGGACGCGACGAAGAACAGCATCCAGATGGCGCGTAGCGAGATGGGCACGCTCATCGCGCGCAATCACGATGAGATCGACCAGTTTCGGCGCATGGGACAGCGCGATTATTTCGAGTTTGCGCTGACTCGCAAGAATGGCCCGCAAAAGGTCGGCAGCATTCAAGTGGAATTGAAAGACACCAACATCAAGAAGAACCGCTATACGGTGAACGTACTGGCGGATGACAAGAGCTTCGAGAAGAAAGATCGCTCGGTGAATGAGCCGATTTTCTTCTACACCGGTGGAAGCCGCGCGGCACTGGAATTGGTCATCAACAAAGTTACCAAGACTGGGGCGACGGGCTATTTGAGCTTGCCGAAAACGGCCGCTGCGAGCACCACGGCGGCTAGCCGCTAGTACCGCATAGCAGGAACATTTCGTAGGCCGGCGGGCTAGAGCACAAACGCCGGCTAAGAAGAGAGGGCCTTCAACGGCCCTCTTTTTTTTTGGCGCAGAATAAACCTGGCGAGGTTGCTGCCTGCCCCGCAAATCCGGATGTTTCCAGCTAGACACCCGGTGAGGGTTGGCGGTTTTGAGTAGGACTGTTGTTTCCGCTACGATGTACTTCTGCTATGACCAACACTTTGATTCATGCCGGCTGGGCGATCACGCCTTCGGGAATCGTAAATGATGCGGGCATTTTGATTCGCGATGGAGTGATCGATGCGATCGGGCCGCGCGAGGGGATGAATTTGCCGGCGGACGCCACGGAAATTGTGGCGAAGGATAAATCGGCGATTCCCGGATTTGTGGATGTGCACATTCATGGCGCCGGCGGACACGATGTCATGGAAGGGACGACCGAGGCGCTGGGTGTGGTCACGAAAACGGTGGCGCGGCACGGGACGACTTCCATTGTGGCGACTACCGTGACGGCGAGTGCCGATGCTATTTGCCGGTCGAGCGAAGGAATCGCCAAATATATCGCGACGCAGCACGAGAGTAACGAGCCGCGTGCGGAAGTTTTGGGGATTCATTTTGAAGGGCCGTTTTTGAGTGAAGTGCGGCGCGGGGTGCATCCCGCCGAGTGGTTGCGGCTGCCTTCGATGGAGTTGCTGGATCGCTTTATTGCGGCGGCGGGTGGGAATGCGCGGATTATTACGTTGGCTCCGGAGTTGCTCGGGGCCATGCCGTGCATTGACGCCGCCAAAAAAGCACGGCTTGGTTGTGGCCATCGGGCATACCGATGCGACTTATGAGCAGGCTCGCGCGGCGATTGCGCATGGGGCGCAGCATGCGGTGCACGTGTACAACGCGATGCGGCCGTTTTCGCACCGCGACAGTGGAGTGATTGGCGCGGTGCTGACTACGCCGAACATCACGGCGGAGTTGATTGCCGACAATGTGCACGTGGAAGATGCGGCGATGCGTTTGCTGCTGCAGGCCAAGAGCGCGGACTGCGTGATTTTGGTGAGCGATGGCGTTTCCGCGACAGGCATGCCGGACGGGAAATATATGTTGGGGCAATTTGAGGTGATGGTCAGCGGCGGAGTGGCGCGCAACTCCGAAGGCAAGTTGGCGGGGAGTACGTTGACGCTGGATCGCGCGTTGCGCAATGTGATGGCACTGGGGAAAACGTTTCAAGAGACGGTGCGAATGTTGACGCTTGAATCCGGCGGGGCTACTGGGCGTGGAGTTCAAGAAGGGCGCATTGCGTGTGGGCGCCGACGCGGACATTTTGCTGATGGATGAGGCGTTTCAGTTGGGCGGCGTGTGGGTAGGCGGAGTGCCCGTAAATTAGAATTTGGTTTTCTTAAGAGTGCTGCGTTTCTCAACAACTTTCTTCATGCGCCGCAGTAAAACACTCACATTGTTATTTATTGAGCGGGACGTTTAGTTCCGCGGCGAGTTGCGCGGGATTGAATGGGCTGCTGGCGAAGTAGCGGTCGCCGATCTTTAGCGTGGGGACTTTGCGCTTGCCGTTGTTGGCCTTCATCACGATTTCCTGCGCGGCCGGATCTTCTTCGATGTCCACTTCCTGGAATTGCACGCCTCTATCCTTCATGAATGATTTGGCGCGGTAACAATCGGGGCACCATGAGGTGGTGTACATCGTGATGGTTTCCATGGAAGCGATCCTTTGAGTGGCCCTGGCTGGAAATTCGAGGTCCGGAGTTTGGGGTTACTGAATCCCCTGCAACTAGTTTAACGCAGCCGAACGCACCCTACTTTGATGCGCCAGAAAGAAAAGCGATTTGCGGCGGAAAAGTTACTCGGTATGAGAATGTACGCGGTGGCGCACGGAGCCGACCTTGACGCGCACCAGGGCGCGTTGCAGCGCGATGGTGGCGCGGTCCCAATCGATGTCCTGATCGGTGGAGGCCAGGCGCTTTTCGGCGCGAGCCAGCGCGGCTTTGGCGCGTTCCACGTCAATTTCTTCGGGGCGCTCGGCGGTTTCCGCGAGCACCGTAACGCGATCGGGCAAAACTTCCGCGAAGCCGCTTAACACCGCGAGCACTACCGGTTCCGAACCGGCGGCGGTGCGATAGCTCAACTCCCCGTTCCCCAATTCGGTGATCAGCGGCGCGTGCCCCGGCAGAATGCCGAGTTCGCCGCTGGCGCCGGGAAGCTGCACACTGTGCACCTTCTCGCGCAGCAACTGACGCTGCGGGCTGACCACGATCAGTTCGATGGCTTCAGGAAGCTGCATGCGACTCGCTTAATCCTCGATTACGGTACTGCGGTGAATTGCTCTTTTCAACTGGCTCTTCTGTTGAAAATTACGTTCGATGCAAACTCGTTTACGCGCTGGCCTTCATCGTTTCGGCCTTCTTCAAGGCTTCTTCGATGGTGCCGACCATGTAAAACGCCTGCTCCGGAATGTCGTCGTACTTGCCTTCGACGATTTCCTTGAAGCTGCGCACGGTGTCTTCGATCTTCACGTACTTGCCTTCGAGGCCGGTGAACTGCGCGGCCACGAACATCGGTTGCGACAGGAACTTTTCGATTTTACGTGCGCGGGCCACGGTGCGCTTGTCGTCGTCGGAAAGTTCTTCGATACCGAGAATCGCGATGATGTCCTGCAGGTCTTTATAGCGCTGCAGAATCGATTTCACCCCGCGGGCCACGGAGTAATGTTCCTGGCCGACGATGCGCGGATCGAGAATGCGCGAGAAGCTGGCCAGCGGATCGACGGCGGGGTAAATGCCGCGCTCGACGATCTGGCGGCTCAAGTTGGTGGTGGCGTCCAAGTGCGCGAACGTAGCGGCTGGCGCGGGATCGGTGTAGTCGTCGGCGGGCACGTAAATCGCCTGCACCGAAGTGATCGAACCGTTCTTGGTGGAAGTGATGCGTTCCTGCAGCTCGCCAATTTCAGTGTTGAGATTCGGCTGATAACCCACGGCGGAAGGCATGCGGCCCAGCAACGCCGAAACTTCCGCGCCGGCTTGCACGAAGCGGAAAATGTTGTCGATGAACAGCAGCACATCGAGATGCTCTTCGTCGCGGAAATATTCAGCGACGGTCAGTCCGGTCAAACCAACGCGCAGACGCGATCCGGGCGGTTCGGTCATCTGCCCATAGATAAGAGCAGCGCGGGATTTTTCGGTGTTGCCCGGCACGATGACGCCGGACTCGGACATTTCCAGCCACAAGTCGTTGCCTTCGCGGGTGCGCTCGCCCACGCCGGCGAAAACGGAAAGGCCGCCGTGCTGCATGGCGACGTTGTGAATCAACTCGAGAATCAAAACGGTTTTGCCCACGCCGGCTCCGCCGAAGAGGCCGATTTTTCCGCCTTTTACGTAGGGCTCCATCAGGTCGACGACTTTGATGCCGGTCTCGAACATTTCCAGGCCGGTGGACTGATCTTCCAACGGCGGCGCGGGACGGTGAATCGGATAGTGCGTCGGGCTGTTGATCGGGCCAAGCTGATCGACCGGCTTGCCCAGCACGTTCATCACGCGGCCGAGCGTTGCGCGGCCCACGGGTACGGAAATGCCTTCGCCCAGGTCTTCGGCGGGCATGCCGCGAACCATGCCTTCGACGGCTTCCATGGCCACCGCGCGGACGCGTCCCTCGCCCAGGTGCTGCTGGACTTCGGCGGTCACGTCCAGCGGCTCAGGAATATTGAAGCCTTCGCTGGTGATGTGCACCGCGTTGAAAATTGCGGGCAGGTGTCCCGACTTCGAACTGAATGTCCAGCACCGGGCCGATAACTTGCACCACGCGCCCGACTTTTCCACTTTTCTCCGGCATGCTCTCTCCTAGGCGCCGTACGACGCGCCGCTGACAATTTCAATAATTTCCTTGGTGATGGCCGCCTGGCGCACCTTGTTCATGTGCAGGGTGAGCGCCTCGATCACGTCGCTGGCGTTGTTGGTGGCCGCTTCCATGGCGGTCATGCGCGCGGCGTGTTCGGCCGCGGAAGATTCCAGCATGGCGCGCAGAATTTGGGTTTCGACGTAACGGGGCAGCAGCTTGGCGAGGATTTGCTCTTCGGGCTGCTCGTAAATGTAGTCGATGGGTGTGTCGTTGGATTTTTTCTTGTCGCCGTCCTGCTGGACGCCGTTTTCATCGTCGCGGATTTTTTCAACGGGCAGAAGTTTTTCGACCACCAGGTTGGGAGTCATCACCGTTTTGAATTCGCTGAAGACGATGTAGACCGAGTCGATTTCTTCCTTGATGTACAAATCGGTGGCCAGCTTGGCGATTTCGCGGGCCACGTTGAAATCCACGCGGGCCAGCACGTTGACGTATTCGCCGGCGAAGGTGAAGCCTGCGCGGCGCAGCGAATCGCGGCCCTTCTTGCCCACAGGAATCGTGGTGATTTTTTTGCCGGGGTGGGCGCGGAAAAATTCATGGGCTTTGCGCAGCACGTTGCTGTTGAAGGCCCCGGCCAAGCCGCGTTCGCCAGTCAGCACGATGACCAGAATGTTGTTTTCTTCGCGCTTGGCCAGCAACGGATGCTGCGGCGATTCGATGCGGGCCATGGTGGAGCGCAACACGCGAGCCAGCTCAACTGCATAAGGCCGCGCGGCCAGCGCCGCCTCCTGCGCGCGACGCAAACGAGCCGCAGCCACAAACTTCATGGCGCGGGTAATCTGCTGGGTGTTTTTCACCGAGCGGATGCGGCGGCGGAAATCGAGTAGCGTAGGCATAGCGGATCAGCGAATTAGTGCGCCGTGGAAGTCTCCACTTTCTTGTCGGAATCGCCGCTGTCGTTGGTCTTGGCGCCCACCGAAACGGCAGGCTTGTCGGAAGAAGCGGCAGCCTTGCCGGCGTCCCCACCCTCTTCAACGTCAGCGTTGAAGCGCTCTTTGAAAGAGTCGACGGCCTTTTTGATTTCCGATTTGATGGTGTCGTCGAGAGCTTTCTTTTCAGCGATGGATTTTAGAATGTTGGAATTGTTGGTCTCGACGAACGCCAAGAATTCACGTTCGAAGCGGCGAACCGCCGGAACCGGAACGCTGTCGAGCGCGCCGCTGGTGGCGATGAACAAACTGAGCACCTGCTTTTCCACGGTGAACGGAACGTACTGATCCTGCTTCAGAATTTCGGTGAGGCGTTGACCACGTAAAAGCTGGGCCTGCGTGGCTTTATCCAGCTGATCGGCGCCGAATTGGGCAAAGGCCGCGAGATCGCGATACTGTGCCATGTCCAAACGCAGCGAACCGGCTACCTGCCGCATGGCTTTGATCTGCGCGTTGCCGCCGACGCGGCTCACGGAGATACCGACGTTGATCGCGGGGCGGATGCCGCCGTTGAACAAGTCGGCTTCCAGATAAATCTGTCCGTCGGTGATGGAGATTACGTTGGTCGGGATGTACGCGGACACGTCGCCGGCCTGCGTTTCGATCACCGGCAGCGAAGTCAGCGAACCGCCGCCGAGTTTGTCGTTCAGCTTCGCGGCGCGTTCCAGCAAACGGGAGTGAAGATAGAAAACGTCGCCAGGGAACGCTTCGCGTCCGGGCGGGCGGCGCAGCAGCAAGGAAATTTCGCGGTAAGCCTGCGCGTGTTTTGAAAGATCGTCGTAGAACGTAATCGCGTGGCGCTTGGTGTCGCGGAAATATTCGCCCATGGCACACGCGGCGTAGGGCGCGATGTACTGCAGTGAAGCCGGCTCCGAAGCGGTGCTCGCAACGACGATGGTGTAATCCATCGCGCCCGCGTCAGTCAGCGTCTTCACCACCTGAGCGATGGTGGAGCGCTTCTGGCCGATGCCGCAGTAGATGCAAATCAGGTCGCCACCCTTTTGATTGATGATGGTGTCGAGAATGACGGCGGTTTTACCGGTCTGGCGGTCGCCGATGATCAACTCGCGCTGGCCGCGGCCGATGGGAATCATGGCGTCGATGGCTTTGATACCGGTCTGCATCGGTTCGCGCACGGGCTGACGATCTAGTACGCCGGGAGCGATGCGCTCGAGCGGGTTGCGCTGTTTCGCTTCGATGGGACCTTTGCCGTCGATCGGTTCGCCGAGCGGATTGACCACGCGGCCTATCATCGCTTCGCCCACCGGCACGGACATAATCGTGTTGGTGCGCTTGACGACGTCGCCTTCCGCCAATTCAGCGGACTCACCGAGCAGCACCACGCCGACTTCCTCTTCTTCCAGGTTCAGCGCGATGCCGAAAACGTCATGCGGAAACGCGAGCATCTCGCCGGCCATGACTTTTTCCAGGCCGTGCACGCGCGCAATGCCATCGCCCACGCTGATGACCGAGCCGACTTCATCGACGCTGACGGTCTGCTCGTAGTTTTCAATCTGCTCGCGCAGGATCTTGCTGATTTCATCTGCCTTGATATTGGCCATGCCCGCTCCCAATCCCGATTGAACCGTGACGGTTCAAGTGTTCGGCCCAGAAACTGCGTCGTGCGTGGTGCCTTTCGTGTTGCTCTTGCCGAGTCCGCGGTGATTTCCCCAGTGCTGCCGCGGTGAAACGGTGCTGCAAACTTGTTGCTGCAAAACTTATTCTTCCGCCAGCCGCGTGCGCATCTCCGACAAGCCGGCTGCGTAGCGAACCGTCGTAGATGGTGTCGCCAACGCGAGCGACGGCCCCACCAAGCAGCGTGGGGTCGACAGAAAATTTAGGTTCGACGCGCTTGCCGGTCAAGCGGCCGAGGGTCATGGCCAGTTCGGTTTTTTGCGCTTCGGACAATTCCACTGCGGAGGAAACTTCCGCATCGGCGATGCCCTGGCGCTGGCGAACTACTTCTTCAGTGGCGGCCAGAATTTCCGGCAACATGTGCGAACGGCGATGATCGATGATCACGAAAATAAAATTGCGGATGGTCTTGCTTGCGCCGATTCTGGCGACGAGTTTCTCGATGACCGTGTGCTTGGTCTCATGCGTCACGGCCGGGCTAGCCAGAAAATTGCGCAGCTCGGCGGATTCGGTGTACAGCTCGCCGAACGACAGAAGCTGCTTGGTGGCGGTTTGCGGCGCACCTTGGGAAATGGCAACGTCCGCGAAGGCGTTGGCGTATTGCAGCGCGGCGGACTTCAATTGGGCCTGCCTTCCAGGCTTTTCACGAAGTTCTTGATCAGCGACTCTTGCGCCGATGGAGTGAGTTGGGTGACGAGCAGCGATTCGGCGCCGTCGACGGCCAGATTGGCGGCGAGGGCTTTGAGTTCGAGGCGGGCGGCGCGCTCGGCGGCGTCCACTTCGGCGTTGGCGGCGGCGTCAATTTTTTGAGCGTCGGTGCGAGTGAGATTGCGGATGCGGTCGGCTTCGGCGGCGGATTCGCGCTTGGCGGTTTCGCGCAACTCGGCGACTTCCTGCTCAAGATTGGCTAGCTTGGTTTCGGCTTCTTTGAGCTGTTTTTCTGCGGCGCTTTTGGCTGCGGTGGCTTTTTGAATTTCGGAGCTGATGACGTCAGCGCGGCCTTTGAAAAATGCCGGGCCGTTTTTTACTGCGAGCCAGATGATGAAGCCGAAGAATACGGCGAAGTTGATCCACTTGAAGAGATCGTTGGCCCAGTCGCCGTTGCCGCCGCCTGCTTCGGCGCGCGCGCTGGCGACCACCAGCAGCAGCATAAAAAGCAAGCCGGTCGAGCGTTTCACGTAGTTGGCCAGACTGAACTTTGCGAACGGTTTAGCCATCATGCGTTTGGTCTCGTGGGAGGCGTGTAAGGCGTTCCGGACGGCCTGGCGGCGGACTGCAGAACGCGGCGTGCCACTTGAGCGGCCAGCGGAGTGCTAGAAGCTTCCAATTCTTTGCGCGCTGCGACAGCGTCGGTCTCGATGCGCTTTTTGGCGGCATCCACCACGCGGCCGGCGGCGGCGCGCAGTTCTTTGAGCTGCGAATTGCGCTCATCCAGAGACTTTTTGCGCGCGGCTTCCTGTTCGCCGTAGACCCCTGCGCGCGCCTTCTTAATGGCGTCCTGGTACTGCTTTACTTTTTCATTGGCCGCGGCTTGCGCGGCTTCGGCTTCCTTTTGCGCGCCGATGGTGCGCGCTTCGCGCTCGGCGATCACTTTCAGCAGCGGCTGGAAAAACAACGCACGCATCACTGCGAAAAAGACCAGCAGGATCAACAGAATAGGCACAAGTTGGAGGAGGAAATCTCTCATGGTTGAGAAATATGCGGCATCAAAATGGTTTGCTCAGACCCCAGGTTGGCAGCCACGCCGTTCCCCGACCCAGTAGGGCACTAACGGTGGGCTATGTGGTGCCGACTCGAATAACAATTTATATCATTCGTAGTACTAGGCGTCAATTCTGGCGGGATTGGTGACGTGTTGATTACACGCAGGAAGAATGGTTTCTTGCACCGGATTTCGCGAGAAATTTGATCAGTTCGCCAGTTGTGTGGTTTGAACCGGGACGCTGGCGTCTGGACAGAGCCTGCCGAAAGTCCAGGACCACGTCGGCGCTGTGACCGAAGGAGTTGCGATCGAGGCGCACGTCCTTGTCCGCGGAAGCGTTTTCAGGCAAAAACGCACGGTTTTCCGCGAAAAAGCTCTCCACCGCTGACCAGTTGAAGGGTGCCCCAACTGCAGGCAATGAACGCAGCCGCGCAGCCATGCCGGGCGGAAGGCCCAGAACTCGAACCTTGCTGATGCGATATTGCGGGCCCTCGGTAATTTTCATGACGACGTTTACGAGATTGCGTTCGTCATCGAACGACAAGGTCGGCTCCGCGGTGAAATCGATGTAGCCGCTATCCAGGTACAGGCGCCGGATGGCTTCCATCCCTTCCTGCATTTTTTTGCCATCGAATAAATCCGCCGAACGCATGGCGAACTGTTCACGGAGCTCGCCTTCGGAAAAGAGCAGCGAGTCGGTTACGCGAATTTCACCGAGGCGAAACTGAGAACCGGCTTTGATGTTGATGCCGAGGACGTACTGACGCTCTGATTCCGTGCTGCGTAAGAGAGTGAGGCCGCCATCCACCAGGTTTTGGAAATAGCCCTGCTGAATCAGGGCCAGGCGTACGCGGTCCAGAGGTCCGTTGATCCAGTCGGAGTCAGGTTCGTCCGTGCGGACGGAGAGTTTGAGGCCGCTGATTTCTGTTACGAGGTCGGAGCGAACGTCGGCGGAGAGAGGATTTTCGGTGCGGAACTCGACGCCGGTGAAGATGATGGTGGAATCTTGGGCGCGTTGCTCGGTTTCCGTGGCCAATGCCGAATTGCATTCGGGCGATTGGGCGGCGAGCTTGGGGCAGAGACACAGCGCAGAAGCAACCAGGGCGAAAACTATTGCGGCGGGGGACATGGCCGACTTAACTGATTTAGCCATAGTAAAACTATAGGCCGCTTTTTTGTGGGCGACAAGACGTAGGGTCTGTGTCCGGGCCGAGTCGCTGGTGTACCCTGCAACCATTGAACCCTGACCCTGCGAGGCCGATGTGCCATTTCTCCTTCCCAAATTGTCTGCCGGTGAGCGGCGCGAATTTCTTGCGGATCTGAATTACCTCAACATGGGCGAGATCAAGTCGGTCTGCAAAAAGCACGGCATCCCTTACACGATCGCGGTGAGAACGGCGGACGGGCGGCTGCGCAGTACCTCGGAGCACGACCGCAAAGGCGTGATTCTTGCGCGGTTGAAACGTTTTCTTGAGTCTGGCGTCAAAAGCGAGCAGACCGTGTTTCCCGCGAGTGTGGTGTGCCTTGATGCTCCACGAAAAAAACCGGTGGCCACTGACCGGCTGTTTTATGGCCAATACGATAAGAAAGGCGGCGCGATGATCGCGCTGCTGAAAAATTTGACGGATGGCCAATTCAAAAATGGGGCGATCGCGCGGATCCTGTGTAGAGAATTTTGGTCCGCCGGCACTGCGCCGACGTATGCGGAATTTGCTGCTGCCTGGTTGAAGGAGCGCGAGGCGCATACGCGGCCGAATCCGGAGTGGGCGTTTTTGTCCGATCGCGCGGATGGCGAAGATACTTCGGACTGGAAAAAATTGAGGGTGCAGAAGGCTAAGCGAGTGATGAAGTTGTTGGCAGAAATTCCGGTGGCGAAAGATTAACCAGGGCGATTCGGGTTTTCGGGAGAGATAGTCATGTTCAAGCGTGCGTTTTTTTCAGTTGCAATGTGTGGATTGGCGACACTTTCGCTGGCGACGGCTGCGCGGGGTGAAGGGCGCGTGGTGGATCTGACCGCAAGCGATGGCGTGAAGCTGAAGGCGACATTTTATGCGGCGGCGAAACCTGGGCCGGGCGTGTTGCTACTGCATCAGTGCAATGGCGTGCGGCAAGGTTGGGAACCGCTGGCGGAGAAATTGTCCGCTGCCGGGATGAATGTGCTGGCTGTGGATAATCGCGGGTTTGGCGAAAGCGGCGGGAATCCGCATGGCAAAAATACACCGCAGCAAGAAGGCCAAGTTGAGCGGGAGAAGTGGCCTGGGGATTTCGATGTGGCTTACAACTACCTGGTGTCACAGCCCGGCGTGACTAAGGACAGGATCGGCCTCGGCGGCGCCAGTTGTGGCGTGGACAATGCGGTGAAGGTGGCGCAGCACCATCCGGAAGTGAAATCGCTGGTGCTGCTGGCGGGGCCGACCGATGCGAATGGGCGCAAATTTTTGCGCGGCGCGACGAACGTGCCGGTGCTCGTATCCGTGGCCGACGATGACGAGTTCAAGCCAACGATTCTGATCACTCAGTGGCTCTACTACCTCGCCGGCGACCGTGAAAAGAAATTTGTGCCGCTGAAGTCGGGCGGGCACGGCGCGGAGACATTTGCGCCGCATCCGGAATTTGTCGCGGAGATCGTGAATTGGTTTGTGACCACGCTGATCAAAACGCCGGGGCACGCGGCCGTTGGTAAAGAAACGATGCCCAAGGAAGTAGCCAACCTCGAAAAAATTGATGTAGGAAGCACGGCTAACGTCGGCAGAGAATTAGAGGAAGCGCGGCGGACGGATCCGAAGGCGCAGATCTTTCCTGAAGCGGAAGTAAATTTTATGGGCTACGAACACATGTTTGCGGGCGACAACAAAGGTGCCATCGACATTTTGAAGCTGAACGCCGAGGCCTATCCCAATTCGCCGAATGTGTATGACAGTTTGTCGGACGCTTACCTGGCGGATGGGCAGAAAGAATTGGCGGCGCAGAATGCTGAGAAGGCGCTGGAATTCTGAAGACGGATACGGTGGATGATGAGCAGCGTCGCGACGGAATCAAGCAGAGCGCGGAAGGAAAATTGAGGCAGTTAAAACCTGAATGCGCAGAAATAAATAAAAACCAAAAGAACTCAGGCGCAGACCCGGTGCCGGCCCCACCCTTGCGAGAACCGCAAGGGTAGGCCACCCAATTTTGTAGTGGTGCCAAAGAATTCAAAATCTCACAAAGAAGATTAACTTTTGAGCCAGGCGTTTAAGTCGGTGGCGCGGGGGAGGAGTGCGAGGGCGCCGAGTTCGCGGAAGCGCGCGGCGCGTTGGCGGTAGCCGTGTTCTCCGGGGGCAATGATGGCCATGAAGGGGACTCCGGCGTCGCGGGCGGCCAGGGCGTCGTCGATGTTGTCGCCGAGGTAGAGCGCGGTGCGGGGATCGCGGCCACGGAGGATTTTGTGCAGGCCTTCGGGGTCGGGCTTGATGCGATCCACGTCATCCATCGTTACCACCATGCGGAAATGGTGAGCAGCGGGCCACTCATCGAAGGTGTAGCGATATTCGCGGCGGTTGCGGCCGGTGAAGAGATTTAATTCGTAGCGGGCGGCCCAGGCGGCGATTTGTTTTGGCTGGATTAGTAATTTTTCGTTGAGGACGTTGCCCTTGCGGTTTTTTGTGCCCCAGTAAAAATCGATGAAGGTGGCTTTGGCTTTTTCGTAGGTGACCGGCGTGCCGAGTTCGTTGACCCAGGCTTCGGTCATGCGCCAGTCGTCGTTGAAGCCGGGCTTGGCTTTCCAGCGGTGCAGTTGTTCGTAGGTGACGCGGCGGCCGCTGAGGTGGCGGACGGTTTGCAGCGCGGTGCGCCAGTAAGTGCCGCGGACGTCGACCAGCACGCCGTCCACATCGAAAATTAAAATCTGTGGTTGAGTCGCCAGCGTGTGACGCGTCTTTCTCTTCGCGGTTTTTATTTTGGTGGGCACGGGTCATTCATTTTAACCGATGCGCACACGCAGTGAACTTGCCGTGATGCGCGTTCCTGTTTGTAGTAAACGTTGCGGCGAGCGATGGTCGTGCAGCCAATTCCGCAAAGGCGGCTTGACGCTTGCGGAAGATTCGGTTTAGCTCGAAGCATGCGGGCGCGGACTTGGATTCTTTGGGCGGTGGTCGTCCTCTCGATTGTGGTGTTGTTGGACTGGGCGGTGGTGCGTTCGCGACATGCCGCGCAGAATGCGGCGGCAACGGCAACTGAGTCGACTGAATCGGACACGCCTTCCGGTTCAACTACAGGCTCTGGAGCGAGCGGCAGCAGCGGCGACACGGACTACGCGCCCACCGCGATTTATGCGCACAACTTAATGCTGCGCAAAGGCTCGACCGGCTTCCGGGTTTACGTGCGCTGGTTGCGCGGACAAATGGCGCGTACCGCGCGGAACAACAATCCCTCGTTTGATGAGCCCGAGTCTTTCGTGCTGGTCATCAAGAACGGCGTGGTGCACACCAACGTCGGCGATCTCGCCAATTTTCTCAATCAGGGCATCACCAATTCCCCGCTGACCAACATCAAGCTGGCCGGCGATGGCGATCAACTCAAGCTGACTGGCACGCTGCATAAAGTCGTGCCGCTGCCGATTGAAGTGATCTCCACCATCGGCGTGGCCCCGGACAATCGCATCCTCATCCGCGTAAATAAAATCAACGTACTGAAAATTCCCTTTAAGAAATTGTTGGGCGGCTTCAACGTATCCGTGTCCAGCATGTTCAAGTCCGGCTCTATCCCCGGCGTGGAAGTGAATGGCAACGACATCTTGCTCGATACCGCGAAGGCCATCCCGCCACCGCACATCCGCGGACAGCTCAGCAGCGTGCGTATCGAGAATCCCGATTTTGTGCAGGTCTACGGCGACACCAAACAGGATTTGACCCGCGTCGAGCAATGGCGCAATTACCTGCAACTCAAAGGCGGCACCATCGACTTCGGTAAACTCACCATGCGGCAGGTCGATCTGATCATGGTGGACCTCTCCGACAATGCCTGGTTCGACCTGGACCTGGCCAATTACCAGGATCAACTGGTGAACGGCTACACGCACATGACTCCCGAAGCTGGCCTGCAAATTTTCATGCCTAGCCTGGATCAGATTCCGCCGGACAAGAAAAATCACAGCATCAGCATGGAGTGGCTGAAGCACCGCAACCTGCCGCCGCCGGCCAACGTTACTTCGCACTGAAACCCTCTCTGCTCGGGTCGGTTGCGCGCTGCGAATGTGCCGTTGCACCGCGGTTGCTGCGCGCGGAAGCGGCTTGTTACACTGTTTGCCGGACTCAAACCGCGGCTTTTCCTAACACAATTCCAACCAATTCCCGGCGAGGTGCGCCAAACGGGAGTGCGCGGTGAGCAGCACCAGCACGGGCGCGTTCAGGAGAACAGCATGGCCGGATTCGGCGGAGTGGATTACATCGATTTCGATTCGCAGTTGAGCGACGAGGAAAAACTGGCGCGACAGACTGCGCGGCAGTTCGTCGACAACGAAGTGATTCCCATCATCGAGAAGCACAGCCGCGAAGGGACTTTTCCGAAGCACCTGGTGCCGCAACTAGGCGAGCTGGGATTTTTTGGCGCGAACCTGCACGGCTACGGCTGTGCGGGAATGTCCAACGTGGAGTATGGCCTGGTGACGCAGGAGCTGGAGCGCGGCGATTCCGGCTTGCGCAGCTTCGTCTCGGTACAGAGCGCGCTGGTGATGTATCCGATTTACACCTACGGATCGGACGCGCAGAAAGATAAGTGGCTGCCGCTGCTGGCGCAGGGCAAAGCGATCGGCTGCTTTGGGCTGACCGAGCCGCAATTCGGCTCGAATCCCGGCGGAATGTTGACGCGCGCGGTGAAGAAAGGCTCGTCGTACGTTCTAAACGGCGAAAAAATGTGGATCACCAGCGGTTCCATCGCCGACGTGGCCGTCGTGTGGGCCAAGTGCGAAGATGAAAAAATTCGCGGCTTTCTGGTGGAAAAAGAGCGCGCCGGATTCAAGACCTGGGACGTGCACGGGAAATGGTCGCTGCGCGCTTCGGTCACTTCCGGTTTGGCGTTCACCGACTGCGAAATCCCCGAAGAAAATTTGCTGCCAAAAGTTCAAGGACTGAAAGGCCCGCTGGGCTGCCTGAATCAGGCGCGCTACGGCATTGGCTGGGGCGCGCTGGGAGCAGCCATGGCTTGCTACGACGGCGCTTTGCAGTACGCCAAAACCCGCAAGCAATTCGCCGGCAAGCCCATCGCTTCGCACCAACTGGTCCAAGAAAAACTCGCGTGGATGATCACCGAGATCGTCAAAGGCCAACTGCTGGCGCTGCACGTGGGCCGCTTGAAAGACAACGGCAAAGTCGATCCGGCGCACATCTCCATGTTGAAAATGAACAACGTGGCCATTGCTCTCGAAACGGCGCGCAAAGCCCGCGACATTTTCGGCGCGAACGGGATCGTGGACGACTATCCGATCATGCGGCACATGAACAATCTGGAAAGCGTGTCCACCTACGAAGGCACCAACGACATTCACAAATTGGTGATCGGCGAACGCATCACCGGCATCGCTGCGTTCATGTAGGACGCGGCGTCGCCGCAAACTCAAGGGCTCCGTAAGACCAAAGCACACACAACGGGAGGCCTCCGATGGAACCGCAGCTCAGCCTGGAATTTTTGCGCGTGGTGGAAACCGCGGCGATCGCTGCCGCGCGCACCATGGGTTTCGGCGACGGGCATAAAGCCGACGAAGTCACCGTGGAAGCCATGCGCAAAGCGATGGACACGGTGCAGATGGACGGCACCATCGTGATCGGCGAAGGCGAACGCGACGCGGCGCCGATGTTGTACATCGGCGAAAAAGTTGGACTGGCCACGCACGCGCCCAAAGCAAATTTCTCGCAAGTGGACATTGCAGTAGATCCGCTGGAAGGCACCAATCTCTGCGCCACGGGCGCGCCGAACGCCATCACCGTGCTGGCTGCCAGCGAACGCGGCGGACTGCTGCATGCGCCGGATTTGTACATGGAAAAAATTGTGGTGGGGCCTTCTTGCAAAGGCGCGGTCGATCTGGATGCCCCGGTGGCGGACAATTTGAAAGCCATCGCTCGGCGGCTGGAGCGCGATGTGCGCGACCTGGTGGTGATCGTGCTGGACCGCCCGCGCCATGAAAAATTGATTGCCGATATTCGCGCAGTGGGTGCGCGGATTCGCTTGATTGGCGACGGCGATTTGTCGGCGGGAATTTCCGCGGCGGTGGTTGGAACTGGGGTACACGCGGTGATGGGCACTGGCGGTGCGCCTGAGGGTGTGCTGACGGCGGCGGCGTTGCGTTGTTTGAACGGGCAAATCCTGGCGCGATTGGTGGTGACTAAGCCGGAGCATCAAGAGCGCCTGACGAAAATGGGCGTGACTGACTCGAAACGTATCTACGACACCGACGATCTCGCGCCCGGGAAGAAAATGATTTTTGCTTGCACTGGCGTGACCGATGGAAATTTGTTGCGGGGGGTGCGGTTTTTTGGCGAAGGCGTGCGGACGCACTCGATGATTTTGACGTTGGATGATCGGCAGGTGCGTTTTGTGGACTCGGTACATCTTGATAAGCGCGCGGACGTAAAAGTGCGCTTCAACTGAGAAGCGGATTCAAAATCAAAACCTCTGGGTTTTACAGTGTGCTCGCCCCACCCTTGCACAAACCGCAAGGATGGGCCACCCGGTTTTGGAGTAGGGTGAAAGCCAAACCTAAAAGCTAAAACCGAAGGGTAAAACGACTGGACCGGCTGCACTAAGGAACAGGAGCATTTACAGCACAGTTGCGTGTTTCCTGCCGCACGGCACCTCGCGGGTCTGCGAAACTTGTAGTGAGCTTCGCAGCGGAGAGCGCTTATGGCTGAAAGCATGACAACCGATAATTCCACCTCCCGGTCGCTGATGTGGATGATGGTGGCGGTGCTGGGCGGGCTGGGCATCATGCTGATCGGCGGCCTGTTTCTGGCCAATAAAATGGTGCGTTCCGTAGGCCTGAGTGCGGCGATCAGCCGCGACACTGTTCATACTCCCAAGGGAAGTTTTCGCTACGAACGACAAGCCGAAGTGGGCCCGAGCATGCCGGTTTATCCTACGGCCGCGCTGGTGTTGCCCTCGGACAAGGCCGCTTCGGAGGCCATCAAAGAGAGCCAGCAAGGGATCCGCTCGGTGACTTACCAAACGCACGACACGCGCGACGCCGTAGACCTGTGGTATTCCAAGCATCTCAGCGCGGAATATTCCCGGCACGATGCCGGCGAAAAGCCGCTCCCCGAGGTTTTTCATGAAGGGCGGGTGGCGGACTCCGATATCGCTTTCGTGGCGGAGCGCGGCAAACAGGTACGCATCGTGGCGCTTTCGATTGACGCTACTGGAACGTCCATCTCGCTGGTGAGCTTCGACAAGAAGCTCGGTCAGTAAATTATTTTGCAGCGTTTTTAGGCAGCCTCGCAGCGACCGTTCTCTTTCGGTCCGCTCACTTCCCCATTTGAAACAAGAACAACTCCGAGCCGCTCGGCTGCTGCGCTGATTTTTTCCGCGCTGCGCAGCGCAGATGTTTTTCGCCGCTGTGTCACAGCTTTTTTGCACTCCTGACCCACTTCCCGCACTCCCTTGCGTGGTCCATGAACTTAAACCGTCCGCCCGGCCAGTAGTCGTGCCCGACGAGAAGTTTTACTTTGCGTACACGCTGTTTCGTTCAGGAACACCGAACGGAAACAAGGTTGCTCTTAGTTAAAAAGTTCTTGGGGTTCGAAGCCTTGAACTCAAAACCGAACGGAACTCAGGGGTGGGCCGCCGTGAATCGGACTTGTACGGGTGTACTTGCGATATTGGCGTTGTCGATAGCCGGTTGCACCGGAAATATCGGCGGAAGCAATAAAAACAACCCAGCGCCGCAAAATGGGCAATTGGCAGTCACTCCATCGGCCGTGACCCTGCGCGGAACCGACACGCAAATGTTTGCCGCGGAAGAAGGCGGCAGCAGCACCGCGCCAGTGGTGACTTGGTCGGTGAACGGAACGGCGGGCGGCAATTCCACAGTGGGAACGATCTCCGCAGATGGTCTCTATTCGGCACCGGAGTTTCCGCCGACGACGGCGATCACCATTTCAGCGGTAGAAAATTCGGACTCCACCAAGACTGCTTCGAGCGCCGTTACCGTCAACAATCCGATTCCCCAAGTTACTTCGGTGACGCCTGCGGCGATTCCTGTCGGAGCGTTCACGCTTACGGTGAAAGGCGCGCACTTCGCCAGTGGCGCGTCCATTCAATTTGGCAGCACCACCCTGACGACCACGCGGGTTTCTTCCACGGATTTGACCGCAACCGGTACGGCCATGACTGCCGGCAGCGTGCCGGTGCTGGTGAAAAATCCCAACCCGGGAACGATTTCTTCCGGAACGATTATGGCCAGCGTGACCGGTGGCTCTGGAACGAATCCCACCAATCCGACGAACCCAACCAATCCCACCAATCCGACAAATCCCACCAATCCAACGGGCGGCGCGATCACCGTCAGCATTAAACCGGGCTCGTTAACGATGCGCCCCGGCACCAGTCAGATTTTCTCTGCGACCGTCACCGGCACCACCAACGCGGCGGTGACTTGGTCGATCGTTGGTTCTCCAACGGGAACGGGCAGCCCAGTGGTGGGCTACATCGCGGCGGCGCAGAACGCGCCCGCGGGCTCGGAGATCTACATCCCGCCGTCAGTGGTAGGCAATCCCAACACGCTGACCTTGCAGGCGGCGAGTGTCGCCGATCCTACCAAGAAGGGCACCATTACCATCACCTTGGTCAATCCCATCCCCACCGTGGCCACCGTGTCGCCCAACAGCATTGGAGTTGGCGCGTTCATGATCGATGTAACTGGCACGTACTTCATCAAGGGCGCGGTCATCAATTTCGGTGGCGCGCCGCTGACCACCATGTTTGTCTCCTCGACCGAATTAACCGCCACCGGCTCGGCTAGTGCGGCGCAGGCGGGGAATGTGGCCGTCACTGTCACTAACCCCAATCCGGGTTCGACGACTTCCGGGACCTTGACCGTCAAGGTAACCAATGGCGGACAAACCATTTCCACGGCCGCGGCGGTGCGCTTCCTGGAGCAATCTACGTTTGGCCCGAATCCCGCCGCCGTGAATCAGCTCCAGCAAAGCGGCTTTGACAATTTCCTGCAGGCGCAATTCGCCGCGCCCATGTCGATTTACAGCCTGCCGAGCGATCCGGGATTTGGCGATGTGCAAACCGCTTTTTTCCGCAACGCCGTTTTCGACAACGATCAATTGCGGCAACGAGTGGCGTTTGCGCTGAACGAAATCTGGGTGGTGGGCGAGAACAAAGTCAGCGATCCCATCGGCTACGCAAGCTATATGGGCGCGCTCAACAAAGACGGCTTGGCTAACTACTACAACGTGATGAAAGACGTCTCGCTGACGCCGGCGATGGGCCACTGGCTGGACATGGTCAACAACGACAAGCCCGCCACCGGCCAACACGCCAACGAGAATTATGCGCGCGAGCTGATGCAGCTCTTTACTTTAGGTCTGAGCCAGATGAATCCCGACGGCAGCTACGTTGTGGACAGCAACAACATGCCGGTGCCGACCTACACGCAAGACGACGTGATGGCGCTGGGACGCTCGTTCACCGGCTGGACTTATCCGACCGAGCCGGGACAGACCGCGCAACGGCACAACCCGGAGTATTACGGCGGGAGCATGCTGGCGGTGGAAACCAATCACGACACCGGCGCGAAAACGTTTCTGGGCCAATCCGTGGCAGCGGGGCAATCCACTGCGGCGGAACTGGATAACGTGCTCGGGATTATTTTCAATCATCCGAATATGCCGCCGTTCGTGGCCAAGCAGCTGATCGAAAAATTGGTGACCAGCAATCCGAGTCCGGCGTATGTGCAGCGTGTGGCGCAGGCTTTCGCTGCGGGCAAGTTCAACACTTACGGCTCCGGGCATCGCGGCGACATGCAGGCGACCATCGCCGCCATTCTGCTGGATCCGGAAGCGCGGCGCGGCGACGACCCCAACACCGCAGTTGCTACGGACGGCAAATTGCGCGAGCCGGTGGTGATGATGGTTTCGGTGGCGCGGGCGTTCGGCGCCACGACGGATGGAACCGGCTTTGAAGGGATTGGCGCGGGAATGGGCCAGGATGTTTTCAACTCGCCCAGCGTGTTCAACTTCTTTCCGCCAGCCAGCCTGATTCCGCAAACCACGCTGAATGGGCCGGAGTTTGCGATTTTCAACACCAACACCAGCCTGAACCGGGTGAATTTCATCAACAGCGTGGTATACGGCGGCGCGTTCAAACTGAATTTCGCGCCGGTGAGCACCGCGGGGACTCCCGATCAAATGGTGGACTTGCTCAACGCCCAAGTGCTGCACGGCACCATGTCGGATCAGATGCGCCAGGCCATCCTTACCGCGGTGAACACCAACAGCGCCACCGATACCGCCAATCAAGCGAGGACCGCCGTTTACCTGGTGCTGTCTTCGTCGCAATACCAGGTTCAGCGCTAAGGCGCGCAGTTTACGAATACGAGGGAGAACGCCATGACGCCGCACACACGTAGAGACTTCATGAGGTTAGCTTGCTGTTCCGCGGCGACTGCGGGGCTGGTGAGCGGGCTCAGCAAATTCGGGCTGGTCAGCGCGATGGCGCAGAGCAGTACCGACTACAAGGCGCTGGTGTGCATCTTTTTGTTTGGCGGCAACGACTCCAACAATTTGATCGTGCCGATCGACAATACCGGCTATGCGAATTATCAATCGGTGCGCGCCAACCTGGCGCTGAGCAAAGCGGCGATATTGCCGTTGCAGATTGGCAGCCAAGCCAATTTCGGATTTCATCCCAACATGCCGGAGCTACAGAATCTCTTTAACAACAATAAATCGGTAGCGGTGCTGACCAACGTGGGCACGCTGGTGCAGCCCACCACGCGGGCGAATTATCAGCAGTATCAGAACTTGCCGGAGAATTTGTTTTCGCATGCCGACCAGCAGGATCAGTGGCAGACCACGCAGTTGGCGGGCTTGCCGAATGCCGGCTGGGCGGGGAAAGTCGCGGATAAGGTATCGACTGCGTTCAATTCCGGTGCACAGTTTCCGCCGATCTTGTCCGTGGCGGGCAATCCCATTTTTTGCACTGGCGATGTGACGCGGCCGTTCACCATGAGTCCGGGCGGCACGCCGGGGGTGCAAAACGTTGGCGGGACCACCGGGCAGGCGCGCTTTCAGGCTTTGCAACAGTTGCTGACGTTTGATAGCGGCGTGGCCATGGTGCAGGCGGCCAGCGCGGTTACTGGCCAGTCGGTGCAACAGGGCGCGCTGCTCTCGCAGGCGCTGCAAAATATTCCGGCGATTCAAACAGTTTTTCCCAAGAACAATGGATTGGCTTCGCAGTTGAAGCAGGTGGCCCAAGTGCTGGCGGCGCGCAGTGCGCTCAGCGTGAATCGCCAGATTTTCTTCTGCTCGCTCGGCGGATTTGATACCCACAGCGATCAGTTGCCCACGCAGATCGGGTTGTACACCCAGCTCAGCCAGGCCATGTCGGCGTTTTATTCGGCGACGCAGGAATTGGGCGTGGCCGGCAACGTCACCACGTTCACGCTGTCGGAGTTCAGCCGCACCTTCCAACCCGGATCGAATGGCGGGACCGATCACGCTTGGGGTGGCCACCAGGTGATGATGGGCGGCGCGGTGAAAGGCAACGCGATTTACGGGACGTTCCCGACGCTTACGCCGGGCGGCCCGGATGATACCGGCAGCAACGGCCGCTGGATCCCGTCGACGTCCGTGGATCAATATGCGGCGACGCTGGCGAGTTGGTTCGGAGTGTCTGGCGCGGATCTGCCGAGCATCTTCCCCAACCTGGCCAATTTCCAGACGTCGAATTTGGGCTTCCTGGGATAGGCACGCGTTTCGCGAAGCACTCGCGAAAAAGTAAGAACCAAGTTTGCTCCGCAAGTTTGTCCGCAGAGCACAATGGGCTCTCCGCATTCTGGAGAGCCCATCTTTTTTTTGCGCTGAGTACTTTGGGATCGCCGAACGCGCCGAGGACTACTTCTCGGATTTGGTGATCGCGAGGAAGATACGGTCGTCTACGGCGACGGAACGGGTGAAGAGGGTGGCGGCTTGGCCGTTCAACGCGAGGCCTTGGCCGGCGGCGCCAAGTGCGGGGCCGGCGCGTTTTTCGTCGGAGCTATTCGTGGAGCTGCCGGTTGCGTTGGTGGACTTGCCATCGCCGGGTTGCACCGAGACGCGCGAGGTTTTTGGCGTGCAGGAGCTAACGCCGGAAGCTGCGGCTCCTAAACAGGTGTCGCGTATGAATACCTGGCGATAGCCGCTATTGGTGCTGCCCGTGCCGCCCGTCGATGCCGCGGCAGTGTGTGGTGCTGCGCTGGCTGTTACCGCGAGAAACGCGATGAATCTTCCCGATGTGCTCACTGACGGAAGCAGCGAATCTGCGCCGGTTAACGCGCCGGTCGAATCGGTGGATACCAACTGCGTTGTCGCCGAACAGCCGCCGTCCGCACCCGCACAAGTGTCGCGCAGATAAATCTGGCGACCCGTCGGGGCATTTTCCACCAGGTTAGTGGCCGCCGAACTGAACGCTACGTAGCGACCGTCTGCGCTCATTGAGGGTGAATTGCTGTCGTCGTTCGCGGCGCGCCCGTCGGTAGTGGTCGAGAGCACGCTAGTTTGCGCTTTGCATCCGCTGGCGGCCCCTTCGCAAGTGTCGCGCAGCAAAATTTGGGTGTGTTCGTTTTGTTGCGAGGTCCACGCCACGTAGCGGCCATCGGTGCTGACCGCGGGCGTTTCTTCCGCGGCGGAATTGGCGGTGGCTTTTCCGTTCATGGGAGACGCGGCGGTGATCGTGAAGGTCTGCGCGGCGCTCGAACCTCCTCCGCCGCCGGATGGATTGGTGGTCCCGCCGGCCGGGCCGGTCGCCGGCGCGGGTGGATTAAAGACCGACACCGAAGCGGTACCTTCAGCGGAATAGAGCGCTCCCGGCACAGTGGCTTTAATGTCTGTCGCGGTCACCGAAGTGGTGGTCAGAGTGGTTTGTGTTGCGCCTGCGGTCCAACGCACTTGCGAAGCCTGGGTCGGATCGGAAGAGGTAAGAAAGTTAGTGCCGGTCAGGTCCAGCGTGAAACTGGCGCTGGCGCAATCCGATCCGCACGACGCGATGCTCGTAGGCGCAAGTGCGCTGAGCGTCGGCACTGGATTGGGCGGCGGATTGATCACGAAAATGACCGGGTTGGAAAGCCCGTTATTGCCGGCGCCGGAAAACGGATTCTGGGTGATTACCGTAGCGGTACCCGGCTTGGCCACCAGTGCTGCGGGAACGGCGGCGGTAACCGACAGCACCACGGTCATGGTGGAATCAAGCGTGACTGTCGTGACGAGTTTCTTCCCGTTCCAGGTGACGTAGGTTTTTGGCACGAAGCCGCTGCCGTTGAGCGTCAGCGTGAAATCGCCGCTGCCGGCATTCACGTTGGCGGGCGAAAGCGAGAGGACCGCCGCTCCGGTGTTGTTCTGGAAGGTGTTGCCGTAATCATTGCACCCGGCCACCGCCAAAATGCTGATCAATGCGAGAGCCGACACCGCAAAAAACCGCTTCATGAGACTCCTTAAATTTCGCCGCGAGAGCCGGCTTCCCGGTATCGCCGTAAGACCGATGAATTTGCTTCGCACAGCGAGGGTGCGCCCAGTCACCGTGCCACAGCTAGCCAGCAGGCATCACCCAAGGGAGAACAGTCACACTGCTTTGGGCATGTGATGCCGATTCCCTGCCGCGCGTTGACTCAACGGATTCGCGGTTGCCGGCGATTTTGTGCCACCACACACGGCGCGAAAAGCCGGGCTTCTTGCCTGCAAACAAACCAAACATGATTATCACCCAGCGCGGGATAAGGTCAATGTAAGTATCCCGCCGCGCCGGGGCACTGGACGAATGGCCGTAGGAGCCGCGCAGGCCATTTGCTATTCTCGGCGGACCCATGAAGCCGCGGCCAACTTCTCCTTCCGCATCGGATCCTGCCGGCGGCGACGATTTTACGAAGACCAACCCGCAATCCAACTCCCCACACAATCAAAACGCGCCCACTGAAGACGGGCTGGAACGCGAACTAGGCCTGAAAGAAGCCGTCGCGCTGAACATGATCGACATGATTGGCATCGGGCCGTTTGTGGTCAGCCCGCTGATCATTCATGCGATGGGCGGCCCGCAGGCTTTGTTGGCTTGGATCGCCGGTGCGGTGCTGGCGCTGCTGGATGGATTTGTCTGGTCGGAGCTGGGAGCGGCGCTTCCACGCGCCGGCGGGAGTTACGTTTTTTTGCGCGAAGCGTATGGCCCGGATCGCTGGGGCCGGCTGATGTCGTTTCTTTTTGTGTGGCAAACGCTGATTCAGGCGCCGTTGGTGATCGCTTCTGGAGCGATTGGGTTTTCGCAGTACGCCACTTATCTTCATCCCTTTACTTCGTTTGAACAGAAAGGCATTTCCGGGCTGGTGGTCTTGGTGGTCATCGCGCTGCTATACCGGCGCATTCGCACCATCGGAAAAATTTCCATGATGCTGTGGGTCGGAGTGGTGGGCACGATTCTTTGGCTGATCGCCGGCGGCATCACCCATTTCGACGCCGGCAAGGCATTTTCCTTTCCTCCGGGCGCGTTCCACCTTTCCCATTTGTTTTTCGCCGGACTGGGCGCCGCGATGGTCAGCACCACGTATACCTACTGGGGCTACTACAACATTGCCTTGATGGGCGGCGAATTGCGCGAGCCGCAGAAGAACATTCCGCGGGGGATTTTTATCTCGATTGGCGGAATTGCGGTGTTGTACATCGCTATGCAGATTGCGGTGTTGGGTGTGGTGCCGTGGCAGGAAGCGCAATACTCGCCCTTTTTGGTAAGCACGTTTGTGGAGAAAATCTCCGGGCCCGTCGCGGCCCGAGTAGCCACTTCGCTGGTGCTGTGGATCGCATTTGCTTCGATTTTTGCGGGCTTGCTGGGTTATTCGCGGGTGCCGTACGCTGCCGCGTTGGACGGCAGTTTCTTTTCGATTTTCGCGCGGGTGCATCCGCAGAAAAAATTTCCTTACGTATCACTGCTCTTTCTCGGCGGCGTGGCTTTTGTCTGCAGCTTGCTATTTAAGCTGTCAACGGTGATCGCGGCGATTCTCGCGACGCGGCTGCTGGTGCAATTTATCGGGCAAGCGGTGGGGATTATCTTGCTGCACAAACGTTGGCCGCCGGAGCGCTTTCCTTTCAAGATGTGGCTGTACCCGCTGCCGGCAGTGCTGACTATGTGCGGCTGGGCCGCGCTGTTTTGGGCCACCGGCGCGGCGCGAAAATACGGGCTGCTGCTAATCGCTCTTGGCCTCGTGGCTTTTTTGCTGCGCGCGCGAGAAGTGCGACAATGGCCCTTCGCCGCCAGGAATGCGGCGCATCCGGAGGGCGCTTGAACTTTTCCAAATGGGCACGAATGACGGCTGGGGGATTGTTGCTGCTTTGTACCGCTCCCGCTTTCAGCCAGTTTGCCCCGCCGCCAGGAACCGGTCCCGGGCTCAACGAAACGGTCGAAGCAATTCAAAGCGCTGGTGTGGCCACGCGCATTTTGTACGTAACCGCGCATCCTGACGATGAATCTTCGGCAGTGCTCACCTATTTAGCGCGCGGGCTGCACGCCGAAGTCGCGCTGCTTTCGCTGACCCGTGGCGAAGGTGGACAGAACGCGCTCGGCCCCGAGCAGGCTCCGCAATTGGGGGCGATTCGCACGCAAGAACTGCTGGCGGCGACCCGCGGTTATGGCGTGAAGTTGTATTTCACCAGCGCCAAAGATTTTGGGTTTTCCAAAACTCCGAAGAAGCGCAGCGGATGTGGGGCGATCAGGTGCTCGCTGACATGGTGCGAGTGATTCGTGCGTTTAAGCCCAACGTCGTGATCAATAACTTCGGCGGCGTGCACTCCGGCCACGGCCATCACCAAGCCGCCGGCTTGTGGACGCCCAAAGCAGTGGAACTGGCGGCCGACCCTTCCTACGGCAAATCGTCCGACCCGTCTCGGATCATGGCTCGCAAAACAGACGAGCAAAGCGATATGGCACACGAAGACTTCGACCGGCCCTGGGGCAACAGCGCGCACCCCATTCCGGTTCTGGACATCGACCGCGGCGGCGCTGGTGGCATTTCGTTGCCGCTCGATGAAGTTTCTTCGCTGTGGGGAAAAACGTGGCGGGAAATTGGCATCGATGCTTTTGCCAACCATCGCACGCAGGGAATTTCCGCGTTTCTGGGGTCTTCATTTTTGCGGCGACCCATTTCGCTGGTGCCGGAAAATGGCGCGAAGGTCGAAATTGCCGCGTTGGCAAAGCCTCTGCATGCATTGGCAGGCGATGCGACAAGCGATGCCTCGGATTCATCTTGCAGCAACGGAGCGTTCTTCTGCCCGGTGCTGAAACAGGCCGAAGAGGATTTGGCCAACGCGCGACAAGCGGCGCTGAACCTCGAATGGCAGAAGGCTTCTGCGTCGCTGGCCGCCGCGGCGCAAAAAATTACGTCGCTGTATCCCGGTGGGAGTCACGCTGCTCATTGGGTGGCTGGAGATCCGCATTTGGCCGAATTGCACGCGGCGCAGCGTCGCGTCGATCGCGCGCTGACACTCGCGGCGGGACTGGAAATTGTCGCGGAAGCCGATCGCAGCGAAGTGGTCGCCGGCGAAGCTTTCGACGTGAGTGCGGAATCGCGTTGCCGTAAGGAAGCGCAGTGCGAGTTGGGCAAGCTGCAATTATTGGTTCGCGCTAACGCAGCGGTGACTCCCGACGCCTCCGCGGCCGGGAAAAACCAAAAGTTCAGCGTGACTCTTCGCGAAGCCATGCCCGCGCCGGACATTTTGGAACAGCAGTATCCCGAGGCGCCGGCGCTGGTCACTGCTAAGCAAGAGGTCACCGTGGCGGGCTACTCCTTCTCCGCGACGCAACCCGTCACGCACATTGCTGCGACCTCCACACGCATTGATCGCGTAGCCATTCGCATGGTGCCCGCGTACACCTTGGCACTGGAACCCAATCAAGTTGTGGCCTTGCTGGACAAGCCGAAAAAGCCTTTTGATGTGCTGCTGCGCGTTCATTCCTACGCCACGAAAGCCGGCAAGGTCAGCGTCGGCGTCTCCGCTCCCGAAGGATGGAGCACAAGCGCTCCCGTCTCTCTGGATTTCGCCGGAGCCGGCGACCAATTTGCCAGAGCGACAGTTACCCCGCCGGGTGCGCTGGTTGCGGGAAGTTATCCGATTAACGCATATGCACAACGCGGGGAGGAGAAATTCACCACCACGCTGACACCACTGCCTTCGTTGCCGACTTTGCTGTGGAGCGAGCCGGCGCGCTGCCGGGTGTTCGCTTTCGAGGCCAAGGTCCCGGAAAACTTGCGGGTTGGATATATTTCTGCCGAAGGCGAACCGGAGCCGGCTGCGCTGGAACGCGTTGGCATTCGCGTCGACATGCTCGATGCGGCAGCCGTGGCGTTTGGGGATTTGTCGCGCTTCGACGCGATCGTTGTGGGCGTGCGCGCTTACGAGTTGCGGTCGGAGCTGGCTGGCGCGAATCAGCGATTGTTAAAGTACGTTTCCGACGGGGGCACACTGGTGGTGCAGTATCAGCGCGATTTTGCCTGGGACCGGTTTCAGTACGCTCCGTATCCGGCGAAGATCACTCCCGAAAAAGGCAATGCGCCCCTGCCGCGTATCACTGATGAAAATTCTCCGGTCAGATTTTTGAAGCCGGACGATCCGCTGCTCAATCGGCCCAACAAAATTACTCAAGAAGATTTTCGCGGGTGGATTCAGGAGCGTGGTTTGTATTTCTGGAGCGTTTACGATTCCAAGTACACGCCGCTGCTGGCGATGAACGATCCCGGCGAACCGGATCTCGACGGCGGCTTGGTCTACACCCACTACGGGAAAGGCACCTACATCTACACCGGCCTGGCATTTTTCCGCCAACTGCCGGAAGGCGTTCCGGGCGCGTATCGCCTGCTCATCAATCTACTCAGCGCATCACGCGAAACAGCCAAACCTTCGACGTCCACTTCAAACTGAATTTTCTCTTTGAACCCGTAAACCAAAACGACACAACTCCGTTTGCACAAATCCAGCGTGCTATCCTCTAGCAGTTCTGAGCTGGGCCAGATAAATAAACTGGAAAACGTTCCGTCTGCCCCCAGGTTTTGATAAAGGAGCTTCTTCAGGAATGAAAGTCCCCTTCATCGCTCTGGAAGTTCGCCGCGTGCTTCGTTTGGCGCTGGTGTTGATGATTTTCGCTGCGTTGGCACTCACCTCGGCGTCGCCGACTCTCGCTCAAAAAGATAAGAAGAAAAAAACTGATCCCAACGCGGCGGCGGATAGCACCAACCCGCTGGTGCCCATGTCCGATCAGGGGCAGATCGATTACATGATTTCCGAGATGCTGGGCGCGTGGCAGATCGGCGATATCGACAAACTGCATAAAGATATTGCCGATGACATAACGGTGGTGAGCGGCGCGTATGCTCCACCGATTGTCGGATGGAACGACTACCTCGCCGCGTACAAAGCGCAGCGCGCAAAAATGCAGCAAGTGCGACTGGATCGCTCCAACACGCTAATCAAAATCGACGGCACCGTGGCGTGGGCTTGCTATCAGTGGGATTTTCAGGCGGTAGAAAATGGCACGCCAACCGGAGTACAGGGCCAGACTACTTTAGTGATGGAGAAACGAAACGCGCACTGGATCGTGGTGCACAACCATACTTCGATGGTGCGGCAATTAGCCGCCAACGAAGTGGGCGCACCGGCAGCGAGCCAGCCGGTTGTGGCCCAACCTCAGCCGAAGTGAACTGAGGGTAGAGCCCACCCCAGCACAGATCAGGGCAAGCAGGATTCCGGGCTGCTGCTTCGACGAACCGCAGAATCGCGGCGCGACGCCGCAGCTAGAAACTCTTCAGCCCCTCGTAAATCCACATCCCTGCGATGACCAGCAGCAAACCGCCGGCAGCCACGCCGGTGGTGGTGATGGGCTTGGACAGCGCCATAATTTTCGCCACCACTTCGC
This sequence comes from uncultured Acidobacteriota bacterium, assembly GCA_963846145.1. Taxonomy (GTDB): domain Bacteria; phylum Acidobacteriota; class Terriglobia; order Acidiferrales; family UBA7541; genus Acidiferrum. The sequence goes on from CAWJUV010000004.1 coordinate 335,045, forward strand.
GTTGCTCCCTGGCCATGTGCTCTTCGCAGTCACCCAGGAAGATCTGATCATCCTCATGGCTGGCCAGCAAAGTGCGCCGAACCAGCAGGAGAAAGAAGACCGCTGTAATGACAGCCCAAACGACCAACAAATAATAGATGGGACCCGAAAGCGTGGATTCCATAAAACCCCCTGCGGAACCAACTTTACGGTGTCAGTCCAGGACGGACCGGCAAGGTAAGGTATTGAGCGGAGTATACGCCCGGGATATTTGAATTTCTATTGCTATGTATCGAAAAGATCGATAGTGGGCGAGGCGACAGGTTAGGCGCGAAAATCGAGTACCAGCAGGGTGATGTCGTCTTCCTGGGCGCGTGCGGAACTATGGCCGGCGAAGCGGGCGACTTCGCCGAGCAGGGCGTCGGCGAATTTTGGCGTGGTCAGATCGCGATCGGTTCGTAGAAATTCTTTGCAGCGCGACTTGCCGAATTCTTCGCGGGCTTCGTCGCTGGCTTCCAAGATTCCATCGGTGTACAGCAAGTAGCGATCGCCTGCAGCGAACTCCAGTTGTGTCTCGGAATATTCGGCCTCGGGAAATAATCCGAGCATCAAGCCGTTCTGTTCGATTTCTACCGGCTGCGATGCATCGCGCTTGAGCAGCAGCATCGGCGGATGTCCCGCACCTGCATAAGCCACGCGCTGCGATTGCAGATCTATAAAGAGATACGCGGCGGTCACGAAGTGTTCTTCAAATTTTCCGCATAACGCGAGGTTTAGACCGGTCAGCACTGCTGCGGGATTTTGCGCGTGAGGCGCTTGTGCGGCAAAAGCGACTTTCAGCATTGAGGCGATTAATGCTGCGGGAACGCCGTGTCCGGTGACGTCCGCGACTAGAATTCCCAGGCGTTTTTCGTCGACGACCAGAAAGTCGTAGAAATCGCCAGCCACCGCGCTCATGGGCACGTAGCGTGCCGCGATTTCCACTCCAGGCAGAACAGGAACGCTCTGCGGCAGGGTGGCAAACTGGATGCGCCGCGCGATTTCCAATTCCTTGCCGATCGCCAGCAACTGCTCTTCATTTGCATAGGTCCGCAGCACCGTCACGTATCCGAGACACGCCACAAAAATCAAAAATCCCACGAACTCAACGTTATGTCCGCCGGTGAGTGGCCGGTTCGGCAGGTTGGTCTGCAGCACAAAAAGCATCCACACCAGATATCCCACGGCAAAAATCCGAAACTCGCGGTTTGAGCGCGCACTCGCGCCGAAATGCCGGCGCCTCGATACCAAATAAACGACCAGCAGGCCCAGTGCCGCAAAGATTGTCACGTTATTGATGGTGAAGAGCCGACCGAGAGGAACGCCCGCGGCCGCAGCCGTAATTCCGAAGATCGCGAAAGCCACTTCGCCCGCGATGATCCAGCGCAGGAATTTTCGCAGGTCCGCGTGTGAGACTTGGTACAGAAACAAGTTGAGCGGAATAACGATGACGGCGGTGATGCACCAATTTAAATAGGCCCAAAAATACGGCGCGTCATAAACGATGGCTTGAAAGGATGCGAGGGTGGCAAGTAAACGGACGCTATAAAGAAAGCTAAAAAGCCCGAAGTACACCAGCGTCAGATCACGGGCTCTGCGGCGGAAGAAGAACAAGCCCAGCGCCGTGACAGCCACCGACAAAAGCACGGCAGCGGCGACGATGTTGGCGAAGTCCCAGCGGAGGACGGAGCGATCGAAGGAAACGACCGTGTCGGGCGCTAACACAATTGTTATCAGCAGGATTTCCGGCATGCGCACCGGATTGTAGCCGAGGTTGACGAATTCCGCGCAAACCTCGCGGTGCACGAAACCTAGTGGCAACGTGGCACGTCCCAATAGGGTATTTCCCCTGTGCCGTGGGGGTGTATCTCGGCGCAGGTCATTGCGCGCTTACGCTTCGTGCTCTTGGCGCTTCCGGCTTCCGCGGCCTTCCCTAGGGTTTGCATCAAGAATATTGCGGATAGAGAAAACCTTATGCGCCACATGCAAGGCGTCCCCTGGCAGGTGAAGATCGCCGCCAAGCTGGTGCTTGCCCGCCTACCGCTGCCTTACAGCTTCTGGGAAAAAATCGGATTATTTAAGCAAGGGAAGATGGAAGATCCCGGCTATGCGCTGGGGATTTTTCGGCGGCACTTTGATGCTGCGAATTTTGCGCGCAAGTCGTCTGGCGATTTTGTGGCCCTGGAAATTGGGCCGGGCGACTCGCTTTGTTCCGCGTTGATGGTGCGCGCTTTTGGTGGCGCAAAAACATATTTGGTTGATGCGGAGTATTGCGCGACGAACGATGTGGGCGTGTACCAGCGCATGGAAGAACATTTGCGCGGGCTGGGACTGCACCCGCCGAATTTAGAGAACTGTAAGACGATCCAAGACGTGGCGCAGGCGATTTCCGCGGAATATCTGACGGAAGGTTTGGCTTCGCTGAAGAAAATTCCCTCTGGCTCGGTGGATTTTATGTGGTCGCATGCGGTGCTGCCGTATGTGCGGCGCGCTGAATTTGCGGAGACGGCCAAAGAGATGCGGCGCATTCAGCGGCCGGACGGAGTTGGGTCGCACACCATTCCGATCAAGGATGTGATCGGCGGGAATTTGAACGATCTGCGGTTCAGCGAAAAAGTTTGGGAGTCGGACTTCATGTCGAAGTCGCGTTTCTACACCAACCGTTTGCGTTACGCGGAGCTGCTGGATATTTTCCGGCAGGCGGGATTTAAAACGGATGTAGTGCGCGAGCGGCGCTGGGAGGAGTTGCCGACACCGCGAAATAAAATGTCGGCGCAATTTGCGGGTCTGCCCGAGGATGATTTGTTGGTAGAAGATTTCGACGTTTTGCTGCGCTAAGTTTTCCGCGTTTTTTCCCTCAGCTGTAGATTGAGTTCGGTCTGCCCTACCGCTGGTTTCGTTGACAAAGGCGGGAGCGGCGGGCAGAATAAAAAAGCCTCATTTACGCAGGTGGCAGCGTATTTCAGTCTCCACTGCGACAAATGCCCGAATGGCGGAATTGGCAGACGCGCTAGGTTCAGGACCTAGTTCTCGCAAGGGAGTGGAGGTTCGAGTCCTCTTTCGGGCACCAAATTTGGTTTTTTCCGCAGCCTCTTTTACCTTACATCGCTGACATTTTTTCCCTCCTTGGGTAACATCTCTCGCATGGCTGCAGTTCGCGAACTGAAATTTCTCGTTACCGATCCTGACGCCAGAGAGGTTTCCGCGCTTTTTCTGAATCCGCCGAAAGCTACTTGCCTGTATGTCTTCGCGCATGGAGCAGGTGCGCCGATGAAGCATCCGTTTATGACTGCGGCTGCGAACGAACTCGCTTCGTTGGGTATTGCCACGTTTCGCTACAACTTTCCTTACATGGAGAATCGCCGTGGCGCGCCGGATCGTCCGCCGGTGCTGACTGCAACGGTCCGCGCCGCCGTAAAGATCGCGGCGAAGTGTGCGCCGAAATTGCCGGTTTTCGCGGGTGGCAAGTCCATGGGCGGGCGCATGACTTCGCAAGCGGTCGCCGAAGCCAACGAGAACCCGGGATTGCCGAACGCAGAGGCGCTTCAGAATCTTCGCGGGCTGATTTTCTTTGGCTTTCCGTTGCATCCGCCGAAACAACCAGCCACCAAACGCGGTGAACATTTGAAGAACGTGAAAATCCCCATGCTTTTTCTGCAAGGCACGCGCGACGATCTCGCCGATTTGAAATTGCTCAAGCCCATTTGCGACGACTTGGGAGATCTAGCGACGTTGCATATCGTTGACGGCGCCGATCATTCTTTTCACGTCTTGAAAAGCTCTGGCACCACCGACGGCGCCGTTCTGCGCGGCTTGGCCGAAACCGTAAGATCTTGGACGACTCAAATCCTCGGCCAAAAAAGCTAAAGCTCCCTGTCGATTTCTTTCCTGCTGCTTCGACGTGTAAGTGAAGGCAACAACAGCGGGAGGAAGTCATGAGCAAGGGCCACAGCAGCTATCAATTGATCACAGGAAGCTTCAGCACGGCGCCGGTGTCGTTGGCGCTAACGGTTTTAGCTTTGTGTAAGGACCGCGTAGATGGAATGTTCTCGCTGTTACAACACGTTACCAGCGCTGCGTCGACGCATGTGTTTGCAGCTATCCCGTCTGGCGTGTTCTGCGTGGCGCATTTGCTGGAGGCGGTAGGGACGCAGCGGGTTTTCACCGGCCTGCAGATGGTGATCGGCGCCTATGACTTGGTACGCTGGTACGTTCATTCCGCGTAATTGACGCTGTATCAGCAAGTTAGAGTTGCGAAATAAAATTTAACGAATCTGTCGATTTCCCCGAGCCCGGTTCGTCGTCAAAGTGGAGCATGGTTCAGCCAGTCGACCTAGCCGACCGCCGCCCAAGCCCACAACTTCCAAGGAGAGAAACCAAATGCGCGTCATGGTGATCGTGAAAGCTAACAAAGATTCAGAGGCGGGAGTGCTGCCTAGCAAGGAATTGCTCGGAGAGATGGGCAAGTTCAACGAAGAATTGGTCAAGGCCGGCATGATGCTGGCCGGCGACGGCTTGCAAGCCAGTTCCAAAGGTAAGCGGGTCCGTTTTTCCGGCAGACAACGCAACGTGATCGACGGGCCGTTCTCCGAAACGAAAGAGCTGATTGCCGGCTATTGGGTGTGGCAGGTGAAAAGTATGGACGAGGCGGTGGAGTGGCTGAAGCGCGCGCCGTTTCAGGAAGGCGATGTGGAGATTCGGCAGTTCTTCGAAGCGGCCGATTTTGGGGACAACCTCACACCGGAGCTTCGCGCGCAGGAAGAACGGCTGCGGGCGCAGTCGGCCGCCAACAGCAAGAAGGCTTGAAACATCTCACGTCATTCGCCTGGCCCTGGCCAAAAAAACTTTAAGCGCTCTGTCGATTTCGGCTTGCCTCAAACGACGTACCAATAGAACGAAAATTCGGAGGCAACTTCGCAACAAGTTCGCCGCCCCGCAAAATTAAAGGAGAAACACAATGCGCTTCATGATGCTGGTGAAACACCCCGAGGTTACTACCCCGATTCCTCCGGCGCTGATGGAGGCCATCGGAAAACTCAGTGAAGAAGCGGTGAAGAACGGCACGATGGTGATGGCCGGCGGGCTTTGTTCTACTGCGCAAAGCAGCCAGGTGAAAATTTCCGATGGAAAAATCTCGGTGATCGACGGTCCCTTCACCGAGACGAAGGAAATTGTCGGAGGCTTCGCGATTTTCGACCTGAAGGACAAGCAGACCGCGGTAGAGAGTGCCAAAAAATTCATGGACCTGCACGTGCAGCACTGGCCGGGTTGGAATGGCACCACAGAAGTGCGCCAACTGATGGGGCCGGAAGACATGGTGTCCCGCTAGTTTTCGACCTCTCCGAGCCTGAAATCGCCCGCAGAAAACCGCGCCGGAACAAAGATGCTCAGGATCCGGCGCGGCGGTTGCGCAGCTAAATCGAAAAATGTTCTGATCGGTGGTAGAGATGACCACCGAAACTCATCGCGCGATTGATGCCGTGTGGAGGATGGAATCCCCGCGGCTCATCGCCGGGTTGGCACGCATGGTGCGCGACGTGGCGCTGGCGGAAGACCTGGCGCAGGACGCGCTCATCGCCGCGCTGGAAAAATGGCCGGAATCCGGCATTCCTGACAATCCTGGTGCGTGGTTGATGGCGGCGGCCAAGCACCGGGCCATCGATACGTTTCGCCGCAGCAAACTTCTGGAACGCAAGCACGCAGAACTTGGTCGTGATATGGACGCCCGGCAGGAGGCCGCCGTGGCCGCTTTGGAAAATGCGATTGATGACCATGTTGGCGACGATCTGCTGCGGCTGATTTTTACCGCGTGTCATCCGGTGCTTACGTCCGAGGCGCGGCTGGCGCTGACGTTGCGGCTGCTGGGTGGGTTAACTACGGATGAAATTGCGCGGGCGTTTTTGGTGCCGGAGCCGACGATCGCGCAGCGTATCGTGCGTGCGAAGCGCACCCTCGCGGAAAAGCAAATTCCTTTTGAAGTTCCCAGCGGAAAAGAATTGGCTGCGCGCCTGGCCTCGGTGCTGGAAGTTGTGTATCTGATTTTTAACGAAGGCTACTCGGCGACTGCCGGCGATGATTTGCTGCGTCCTGCGCTGTGTGAAGAGGCGTTGCGGTTGGGGCGGATCCTCGCGGAACTGGCGCCGAATGAGCCGGAAGTGCATGGGCTGGTCGCGTTGATGGAGATTCAGGCTTCGCGAACTGCTGCGCGAGTGAACACCACCGGTGAGCCGATTCTGCTGCTCGACCAAGACCGCGGGCGCTGGGATCAACTGTTGATTCATCGCGGGCTGGCCGCGCTCGATCGTGCGGAAAAATTGAAGAGTTCGCGTGGTCCCTATGCGTTGCAAGCCGCGATCGCTGCGTGCCACGCCCGAGCGGGGACTGCGGCGGAAACCGATTGGCGGCGCATCGCTGAGCTGTATGGCGAATTATTCCGACTGGTGCCGTCGCCGGTGGTGGAATTGAATCGGGCAGTGGCGGTGTCGATGGCCTTTGGGCCGGCGGCGGGGTTGGAGATTGTCGACACGCTTACTGCCGAGCCGTCACTAAAGTCGTATCACTGGTTGCCCAGCGTGCGCGGCGACCTGCTCTCCAAGCTGGGGCGTAAGGACGAAGCGCGTGTTGAACTGGAACGCGCTGCATCGCTGACGCGCAATGTGCGCGAGCGCGATTTGCTGCTCAACAAAGCGCGCGACTGCGCGGCCGCAACCAAGAATTGATCGCGTCAAATAATTTCAAGGGAGAACATCGTGCCATCGATTAAAAACTTTGCCGCAACGTCGGGTTGGAAAATTGTGGTCGGCGTGGCGATTTTTCTCGCCGGGGTGACGGTTGGATCGCTGCGAACTTCGCTGGTTTCCGCGCAGGGCAAGTCTGCCGCGGCAGCTAAACCTGCTGGGCAAAGTAAGGCGGCCGCAAACAAATTTGGACAGCCCAAAACCGTGCTGCACGTGGTGGTCTACAAATTTAAAGATGCGACTTCGGAGTATGACCGGCAGAAGGCGCTGGATGGAATCAAGGATCTGGCGCGGACGATTCCCGGCGTGAAAAACGTCTGGCTAAAAACTGCGCGCAACCAGATTCGCGATTTCAGCGGCGTTTATGCGATTGAGTTCACCAGCGACGAAACTGCTGCCGACTATGCGGAAAGCCCGGCGCACGAAGCCTGGGCCAAACAGTGGGAGAGTCTGCGTGAGAATAGCTTGTCGTTTCAGGTCACTAATCCCTAGTCGGTAACGGCTCGCGGGGCAATTTTCGTATCGCCGCACTCTCACGGTTCGCGGACGATTCCGTAGCGGCGGCGGATGATTGAGTCGATCATGCGGTCGGTCAGCAGGCGCTTGGCCCATTTGGCGGAACGGGCCAGCGGGGTTACTCCGTAGCGCGGCTTGGGCGACTCGGCTTCCATCGCTTCCAACATTACCTTTGCGCAATCTTCGGCCGTGGTGGTGGATTTGTTGCGTGCGCTGGACGATCCGGCAAAAGCGCCCGAGTAAATCTTCTTGTACGGCCCCTGGGTGATTTTCTCTGCGTACGGTTCCATCAGCTGGCCGGCCACGTTGATCAGATTGGTCACGATGTAGCCTGGTTCGATCAAAACCACATCCACGCCAAACGGGTACATCTCGAGGCGCAGTGCATTGCTCAACCCTTCCATGGCGTGTTTGCTGCTGCTGTAGGGGCCGTGGGTTGGCGGTGTGATCAGTCCAGAGACGGAGCTCATCATCAGGATGCGTCCGCGTCTTCGTGTGCGCATGTGGGGCAGGACTGCTTGGGTGACGCGAACGGTGCCGAAAAAGTTGGTCTCGAATTGGCGACGAAAATCTTCCAGAGTGGCGTCTTCCACGGTGGCGACGTAGATGATTCCGGCGTTGTTGATCAAGACGTCGAGGCCGCCTGTTTTAGCGATGACGTTCGCTACGGCGGATTTCACCGATTGGTCGTCGCAGACGTCCATGTCTAACGTTTCGAGCGGGGCATGCGATTCGCGGGCCCATCTATCCAATTGGGCGCGCTTTTCCGGGGAGCGTCCTGCGGCAAAAACGCGGTAGCCGCGCTGGGCGAAAAGAATTGCGGCGGCTTTACCCAGGCCGTCGGTCGCGCCGGTGATCAGGACGGTGCTGAATTTTGTTGGCATATGACGATCCCCTTTTTGCGGCGCTGCTACGTGCAATCGGTCTGAAATCAAACTGATGAGCGGTCTAGTACCACCGTGAAAAATGTCGACGGTTCGACAATTAAAGTATTACTTTAACTTTAGTTACTTAGTTATAAACTTTGTACTATTCGAATCCCATTTGTGTGCAAAGGAGTGGAATTTTCTGTCCCGGCGCGACGATTCGAACGCGATGCCTGACTGCACAGCAGCGACGGTAATCATATATCGGGCGCTCGTTGGCGATGCAAGGGAGCCTTCAACACTGGCGTGGTGCCCGCCCCACCCTTGCGCCAATTTGGGTGAAGGGCGCAAGGGTAGGCCACCCAGGCTTTGGCCGGGTTTCAGAAAACCAAAGGTGAAAGCAAAGGCTGCTCATGGCGCCGTTCGAACGCTGCGCCGCCCGGCGACCCAATCATTTTTATAAATCTATCCGATTTGTTCCTTTTCCTTGACTACAGGCCAATTTGGAGTCAGGATGCGCCCACAAAGTAAGGGGTAGGCACGAGTGACCCTCTTCTATTCGAAATTTCGCAATGGTGCAGCAAGGATCGACCGTTGAACTTGCGAATTCGCTGTTGTAGTCCTGCTAAGTAAATTCCCTATTCCAAGGTAGTGCGGGGCTTTGCGTCGAGGCAAAGCCGTCGCGAGATTTTTTCCAAGGGCAGCTGCGAAGCGGCCAGCATGGGCGCTTCGATATTTCGTTTGTGAGGTGAAAGGGATGAAAGTAATACGTTTTTTAGCGGTACTGCTTTTATGGGGCTCTTTAGGGCTGGCCGCGAAAGCGCAGACGTACACCGGCGCGATTAACGGAACGGTGACCGATCCGAGCGGGGCGGTAGTGCCCAACGCAGAAGTGAAGGCCACGAATAAAGCGACGGGAGTAGGCCGCTCGACCACTACTACCAGCGATGGTGAATTTTCGTTTCAGGATTTGCCGATCGCGACTTACACCGTGGTGGTCACCGCGCAGGGCTTTCCGGTGATGACCGTCGACGAAGTCAGCGTGACGCAGGGCTCGATTTATACGCTGCCAGTGAAGCTCTCCCTGTCGCAGCAAGCTACGACGGTGGAGGTTTCCGCGGCGTCGCTGTCGCTGGATACCACCACGCAGACGCAGACCACTACGCTGCCGAATAGCGTGGTGCAAGACCTTCCGCTGAATGGCCGCGACTTCACGCAGCTCATCACCATTACACCGGGTTACGCAGGATATGCAGTCGGCGGGTTCGGTTCGGTGAACGGCACGCGTCCTAACCAGGTGAATTGGCAGATCGACGGCGTGGATAACAACGACTTCTGGCACAACATTCCGGCGGTGAATCAAGGCGGTGTGTCGGGTATCGCCGGCGTGGTGATGCCCATTGATGCCATCGACGAATTCTCCGCGCAGACGCAATCGAGCGCGGAAGCCGGTCGCAATCCCGGCGGGGTGGTCAACCTGGCGATCAAGTCGGGCGGCAACGCCATTCACGGCTCCGCTTACTACTACAACCGCAACGAAGCATTCGCGGCAGCCTCGCCCTTCTACCAAAAGAGCGACATTTCTCCGAAACCGCCGCGCCTCCGCAACGAAAACTACGGCGGCTCGGTGGGCGGGCCGATCTGGAAAGACCACACTTTCTTTTTCACCACGTTTGAGAAGCAGGACTACATTATCGGTTTGTCTGGTCTAGCCACGGAAGTGTCTACGCCTTGGGTTGAACAGGCGCTGACTCTTCTGAATACCTACGGCGTACCGGTCAACCAGATCTCCTCAAACTTTCTGGGTGCTTTGTACCCGAACAATCCGAGCAGCACACCGGGGCTATGGCCTTCCAGCATCGCCAATCTGCCTGCCACGGAACACAACTTCTTCAGTTCGTCGCCGTCCACTGGCTACAGTTACAACGGACTGGTTAAGTTAGATCACAACTTCAACGAGAAGGAGCATCTCTCGGTCCGTGGCTTCATGGGCCAAGGCAGCCAGACCGCTCCGCTGGGCACCAGCACCGCGTTGGCGACCGCCAGCTCGAACCTTTCCTACTATTTCGAGAAGGCGCCGCTGCACGTACAGAATTACGCCATCGTGCTGAACTCGGCTCTGACTCCGCGCCTGACCAACCAAATCCTGTTCGGCGTGAATTACTTCAATCAGACCTTCAGCGATGCCAACGCCAGCTTCGACACCGTGGCGCTGGGGTTGAACCAGAGCGTGGACGCGCTGATCAACGGCAAGCCGATTCTGGGCGCTCCCAATATCGTGATCGGTGGCTTCGAACAGGTGGGCATCACTCCGCCGGAGGGCCGCAACGACGAAACCGGGATGCTCACCGATATCGTGTCGTGGAGCCTCGGCAAACACCAGTTCCGTTTCGGCGGTGAAGTTCGCCAGGGCCGCGTCGACGAATTCTATTTCCGTCACTCGCTCGGCAACTACACCTTCGATGGCACCCAGGGCCCGTGGGCCGGAACGTGCGCGGACGTCAACGTCTGCGCGCTCGCGGACTTCCTCGCCGGCGACATCTCGACCGGAAACCTCTCGGTGGGCGACGCCGAACGGCACGTTACCGTGAACGGCTTCAACTTCTTCGCGCAAGACCAGTGGCAGGTTACTCGCAAGCTGAACCTCAATCTCGGTCTGCGCTACGAATATTTCGGCCCGCTGCACAACGATGATAAGGATCTCGCGGTCTTCATTCCCGGCCGCGGCCTGGTCATTCAGGGCGACGGCATCAACAGCGTTTTCCCGCCGGATAAAAACAACCTCGCGCCGCGCTTTGGGTTTGCCTATCAGCCCACTGCCAAACCAGACTTGGTGGTGCGCGGTGGATTCGGCGTCTACTACGATCAGATCAACATCAATCCGTTCCTCGACTATCGTCCGCCAAACGGCGCGGCCGATGGCCTCGAAGGCAATCCTGCGGGCCCACACGCGGTCTCCAGCTACAGCGCTTCGGGCCTGCAGTGGCAACCCGGCGTCCCACTTTTCCCCGGCATCGCCATCTGCACCACCGGCAACTTTGCTAGCGAACCAAGCTGCGGCGACAACACCTTCGGTATTTACTCCGTGGGTCAAAATTACCGCGCGCCGTACATCTATAACTTCAACCTGCAGGTAGAAAAAAGCCTGGGTAACTATGGCCTTTTGCAGGTTGGGTACGTCGGCAGCGACGCCCACAAACTGTCGGTCATGCTGAACATCAACCAAGCTGATCCGGTGACTGGCCTTCGTCCCTTCGCTGCGCAATATCCCAACTTCGGGGACATCAACCAGCTCAACAGCATCGGTGACTCCAACTATTCTTCGTTGCAGGCCACCTTCAAGACCCGCAGCTGGCACGGGCTGGACACGCAGTTTTCCTACACCTACGGCCACGAACTCGACTACGTAACCGAGTATCGCGGGGTCATTCCCTTGGACAGCACCAATCTCCGCGCCGAGTACGGCAACGGGGACTTCGACACTCGTCACAACTTCGTAGCGGCCTGGAACTACGTGATCCCTGGCTCTTCGTGGGGACCGAAGATCCTGACTCACGGATGGCAGCTCACATCGCTGTGGTCATTCCACACCGGGCAGCCGTTTAACATCACCGGCGGAACTTCGCGTCCTGGTCTCGACGTGATCGCCGATCCCTTTGCGGGCGTCTCCCACAGCTTTTCCGCAGCGAATGGCGGCGAACAGTGGGTGAATCCCGCGGCGTTCTGCACCCCGGGCGCGGCAGGCTGCACTGGGCCGACCGATCCACTGGGCAACCTCTCGCGCAACAAGTACTACGGGCCGAGCTTCAAGGACGTAGACTTCTCGGTCTTCAAGAACATTCCCATCACGGAGCACGTCAGGATTCAGCTCCGCGCGGAAATGTACAACCTCTTCAACCGCATCAACCTGGCTTCCGGAGCGGGTTCGGTCGGTTCCGGCGGCCTCGTCACCGACACCATTGGCGACTTCAACGGAGCGCCAGGGCTAGGTCCGGGCGAGCCGTTTAACATGCAACTGGTCGCGAAGATTATTTTCTAGATCAGCTCGGTGCGGTTGGCTCGATCAGTTCGATCGGCTAAAACAACTAGCGTGGATGCGCTACCCTCGACGGCGCATCCACGCTTTTCTTTTGGGGGAGGAACTGCCGCGAGCGCAGTTTTTTGTTCGGGGACTCGAGGGTCTTGCGGTTGAGAGACGGCGGCTTTTTTGACTTCGAACTGCTTAGGAGCCGCCGCTTACTACTTCCAAAAAGTCGGGTCGGGTTGGGTGAGGGCGAAGCCGGCATCCCAGGCTTCGTGGCCGCGCCAGACGACTTGGGCGTCGGCTTGGCGGCCGGTTCCGGCGTGAATCAGTTTTACGTGCTGGTGAAGGCGCAAATCGCCGGCGACGACCGCCTTGCAGCCGGAGTTGCTGACGTCGACCGTTACGGCGTTGACGTGTTGGGGGGTCTGGCCTTCTTCCCATTCCACGCGCAACTTGACGTTGGTGGTCACCCGTTGGTGGCCACGCATGTTGGTCCAGCGTTCCAGGAGGCTCTTCTTGATCGTTTCATCGACCAGCAGGTTACTGGGGGCCATGCAGCACCTCGCATGCCGGATCGGGCTTAGCTCGGGGAAAGCTCCCGTCGGGCTTAACTGCACTTACGGTAGTCCCAGCCCAAAGCAGGGTCAATAGTACTTTGCATTAGAATTCTGAAAGGGCAGCCCTTCGCCTGCTTTACGCCTGCAGGTCCGCGCCGCAGCCGGGCTACTGCGGTTTTGGGAGTTGAAGAATCATGCCGCTGCCTGATCCCGACTCGACGGAAGGTAGTGCGCCGTTCCATTTGTCGATGAGCGCGCGGTTATTTTCGATGCGGCGCAGCTCCAGCAACTGGGGAGTGAGCGAGTTCTGGCGAATGCGGTTGGCATCCGCTTCGCCCTGGGCGCGGGTGACCATGGATTTGGCGTCGCCTTCGGCTTCGGCAATTTTCTTGGCGGCTTCGGCCTGGGTGGTGGCCAGTTCGTTGCGGGCGCGTTCGGCTTGCTGGATGGCTTGGGCCTTGGCGGTGATTGCGGTGGCGATGACCGCGGGCACGCGCGGAGCGCCGATAAATCCAAACTGTTGAACGCTGACGCCCACGGGGGAAACTTTCTGCTCGATCATGGACTGAACTTTGTGCAGGAATTCGGCTTTGCCTTCGCCGTAGATGTCTTCCACTACGTAGGTGGAAGCCACTTCGTTTAGCGAGTTGCGGACGATGTCACGCAAAATGCCGTGGGTGAACATGTCCAGATCGCCCACGCGGTACTTCACGTAAAAGTCCGGGGCCTTGGTGGGCTCGATCGCGTAAGAGAGCGATACATCGACAAAAATTTCCATACCTTCTTTGGAGTTGAAGCCCATTTCTTCGTTGATGGGATGACCCTCGTCGGTGTTTCGGGTCCATTTCACGGTTTGCACGTAGGTGGGAAATTCGATGATCTGAGTGGTCAGCGGCGAGTACACCACCCAGCCGGTGCGGACGGGAATTTCCGAAGCGCCGCGCTGCTTACCGGCCAAATTAATTTCCACGCCGACATGCCCGGCTTCAATTCGCGTCACCCGCAGGAGCGTGGTGAACAGGATGAGCAGAGCGAGCAAGGCGGCAGCCGCCAAGATGATCGCGCGCAACCCGGGGACGGCCGGACGCATGACAAACGGCGGCTCGTCGCCAGTACCACGCGGACCTTTATTGAAAATGGGCATGGGAATATTTCCTTTATCGCTGACGGATTCGTTCTGGATGTCTTACGGTATCGTTGAGATTACAGGTAAAAGCCGTAACCTACCAATGCCAGCCGCCGGGATTTGCCGGTCGTCGCGGTACGAAGCACGAAAGGTTGCCAGCGTTTGTGCTATTGGGTCAGCTCTACCCGCGCGGTGGCGAAGGGCATCACGGCTTCGAGCAGCACTGGCTTGCGGTCTTCCGTTTCGGTCAGGTACAGCACGAAATGCGCGTCTTTCATTTCGGCGCCGTTGTCCAGCACGCGCAACTCGATTTTATTCACTTTGAAATTTCCAGCCGGCACGGTTACGGCCTCGCCGCGCGAAACCAGCCGGGCGTACACTTCGTACAATTTGTGGCCGTCGTACACCGAGCTGTGCACTTCCGGCGTTTTGGTCCAGTCCACAGTGCGCAGATACTGCATCATGCCCAGCGGATCGCGGGTACCGGGCAAGACGTGCGCGACCATCGCATCCGGGGGCGCGGCGACATTTCCGGCGGAAGTTAAGCGCTGCACTACATCGACCTTCTCGCCTTTCTCGCTCAGGTGCATTTCGTACTGCACGCTGACCAGCGAGTTGGCGTCGCTATACGAATCAAACTGATCGTCTAGCGCAAAAACCATGCGCAACGGATTTTCCGTGTGAGCGAAGGCTTGCAAGTGCCAGGTGCTTTTTCCCGCCACGTTGCGCTTCTCGACCACTTTCAGCAGCAAATTGGCCACGGCATTCAGTTTTGATACATTCGCTGAATATTTCCAGGTCTCTCCGGCGTGCACCGGGCCGGTAGCTTCCGGCGCAACGGGCGCGGCTTTCTTCACGTCAGCAGCCGGCGCCGGCGCCACCACTCTTTCCGTTTCGTGCGGAGCAGTCGCATCATTTCCAGGCCCGCCACCGGCTGCGGTTGGCTCATTCGGCGCGGTTGTCGACGCTGCGGGCACCCCGACCGTCACTTCCCGGCTGAGTTCTTTGCGATTGTGCATGCGATACCACGCGACACCGCCCAGTAGTAACGCCAATGCCACCGCCAACCACGTTATCCGGTTGCTCATACTTGTTGCGTATCGCTCCCCGTAAACTGTCCCTTGCCAAGCAATCTTCCGTCGTACAATTATTCTGCTCGCGGCCACCGTTTTCGTCTGCGCGGCTCGGCCCGCTCGCTTGCTCACTTTGAGCGTATCAAATAGCAGACCACACGTCGCAGGGTGGTCTCCGGTAAGTTCTCCCGCTGTGGCAGATGCGCTGCGCGGGAGGTAAAGTTCGAGGAGGAATCCCAGCATGCGTTACCTCGTGACCGGCGGCGCCGGTTTTATCGGCTCCAATACCGTGGACGAACTGGTTCGTCGCGGCCACAGCGTGGTAGTCCTCGATGATCTTTCCGCCGGGAAAGAAGACAATCTTGCCGAAGTCCGCAACAAGATCACCTTCATCAAAGGCTCGATCTCCGATATCGAAGTAATCCGCAAAGCCATTTACGAAGCCGACTACGTGATTCACCTGGCGGCGCGAACTTCCGTGCCGCGTTCGATGAAAGACCCGGTAGAAACTAACCGCATCAACATCGATGGCACGCTCAATGTGTTGATGGCGGCGCGCGATGCCAAGGTGAAGCGCATTGTTTTTGCGGCGTCTTCCTCAGCTTATGGAGAAACTCCTACGCTCCCTAAGCGCGAAGATATGCAGCCTATGCCGATTTCTCCTTACGGCGTGACTAAATACGTGGGCGAACTTTATCTGCAGACGTTTGGGCGCTGCTACGGGCTCGAGAATGTCTGCCTGCGTTACTTTAATATTTTTGGGCCGCGGCAGGATCCTACTTCGCCGTACTCTGGCGTGCTGGCCAAGTTTTGCACCGCGTTTCTCGAAGAGGCGGAGCCGGTGATTTACGGCGACGGCAGCCAGTCGCGCGATTTCACTTACGTGGATAACGCGGTACACGCGAATTTGCTGGCCTGCGAAGCGCCCAATGCTTCCGGAAAAGTTTTCAACGTGGGCACTGGCGCGCGCATCAGCCTGAATGATGTGGTCGATACACTGGGCCGCATTTCAGGCAAGCCCATGGCCGCGCGCTATGATCCGGCGCGCGACGGGGACATTCGCGATTCACAGGCAGACATTACCCGCGCCCGCGATTACCTGGGCTACGAGCCGCAGGTGCTGTTCGCCGAAGGCCTGGAACGCACCTTTGACTGGTATCGCACCACCGCCCAACAAGCCAAACCCGTCGCCAAATCCTGAGGCGATTGACGCAACAACCTCATCGATATCTCTGCTCTATTTCTATTTGTTGAGCAATCCCGCGATTTGACCGAAGTGGTTCAAATCGTGACCTGCCATGGTTTCCACGATGGTTTGAAAGGTCATCTCCCCGCGTTCGGGATGGGTGACGACCTTGCTCATCGCGGCCGGGCCTACCGTGTCGATGAAGGACAGATCCCAACGACGTAGGCTCGTATACGTGGACAGTGCTTCGTCTGCGCGAAGTGCTCCGTAATTTCGCGCGAAGGCGTCCTGGTCAAAGGGCTGAATTGTGTGACGGTTTTCGGCGAGCGCTTGACGCAGGCGGAAGGCGAAGGCGATTTCGCAGTCGGCCAGATGGCAGAGGATGTCGCGCACCGACCATTTGTTGGGCGCGGGCTGCTGCAGAAGCTGCACTTGCGACGCTCCGGAAATTAATTCCGTGAAGCGGTCCGGGGCGGCTTTGATGGATGCCAACGGGGTTTCGCCGGCTCGCAGATACTTGGCGTAGGGATTTAAGGTTTGAGTCTGGTTCGGCATCGCACTTAGCTCCTCACTTATCAATTTCAGCCCCTTCACTGTATCCGCATCCAGATGATTTTGGCCATCCAGGGCCACGGCCGGCTTCACCAATTTGGACGGTAAGCGTTGCGTTTTGAGGCCCGGACGGATCGTGCAAGAAATTGCTGCTTGCACGTTCAAAGCAGAGAGGGATCGGCCGTTGAGGAATGGAGCGTTTATGCCCAGTAGATTGGCGGTAATCGCATTGGGGGTTCTGGTGGCTGCAGCGAGTGGTTGCCATCAAGCGGGAGCGCGGCGCGACTACAGCATGGCTGCGCCTGCGCCGCCGGCGAAGCAGCAGGCGAAGTTGCTGGCGCTGAGCTATGAACCTGCGCGGTCCGAGCGACAAGAGGGGGCTTCGGGAGAGGAGGTCCGGCGGTATATCGCCGTGGGCCACCGTATCGATCTGGTGGCGCCGGAGGCGCAGTTGCAGAGTTCATGGGAAGCGTTGGTGGCGTACTGCGGCGCGATCAACTGCGAGATTGTTTCGTCGGGATTCAGTAGCCGCACCGAAGATTCCGCTCCGGCCGGAAATATTTCTTTGCGCGCGGCACCGGGCGAAGAGACCAAGCTGATCGCGTATGCCGCCAGGCTGGGGAAAATCGTTCAGCACACCACGACGCGGGAAGATAAAACCGCGCCGGTGGTCGATACCGATGCGAAAATCAAAAATCTCACCAGCTTTCGCGACAATTTGCGGGCGATGTTAGCGCGATCCTCGGCAACGGTGAAAGATTCCATCGAGATTCAACATCAATTGGAGGATGTGCAGGCCAACCTCGATTTCGAGGCGGGCCAACGCAAAGTTCTGGCCAATGAAACGGAGAAAGTGGCGTTTGAGTTTTCATTTCAGGTGGAGAAGACCTTCAGCAATGCGGGGAGTTTCGCGCAAATCGGGAATGCCTTGCGGCAATCGAGCCGGGTGTTTGCGGATAGCATCGCTTCGCTTATCACTGTGGTGGTTGCGCTGCTGCCGTGGCTGGTGGTGATTGTGCCGGTGTTTTGGATCCTGGCGAAGTTCTGGCGGAGAATGCGGCGCAACCGGCTCAGCGAAGCGGCGGTTTCTGCCGCGATCTAAGCGAAAGGCCGCGAATTGCGGTCGCTGTGACTTAGTTCAATTTGGGGTCGGAGGCGCTGCCCACTGCGCCGCCGTGATCGGCGGCGTGCCAGACGCCTTCGGTGTCGAGAAAAAATGAACGGCGGCCGGTGCGGCCGTAGTCCGAGGGCGTCGCGGACAATTGATATTTAGCCGGCGCACCGACGGTGTCGGCGGTGGCGATGATGATGCGAAATTCGTAGCCGTCTTTTTTTCCGGCGGCGAATTCTTCGTCGATCAATCCGGCGTGCTCGTGCGAGGGAGCCGGCGTTTTTTCTGGGTGAGTCGCGGTCGCAGCGATCTTTTGCGGCGGACCCAAAAGCACCAGCGATTCCGGCAGCCGGACGTAAGCGCGGCGGTAGGCTTCGACGCTCTCCGCCAGTTTTTTCATGTTGGCGATGGCGGTGTCTTCGTTAGCGCCTTCTTCGGCAGCGTCCCATTCCACTTCCAGGGCGGGAAGATCGAGCAGCAGCACGCCTAGCGAAAGCAAGCGCCACTGGCCGCGTTCGCGGACCAGGCCCATGTTGATTTGGCGGATGTTTGCGCCGACGGTGTCGGTGGCATCGCGCAGTTCGAGCGGCATGAAGGCCAGATTTTCTTGCACGTCCGCGCCGCCGATGGACATTTCGGTAGTAACGTCCGGCGTTTCACAACGGACGATAGGCCTGCCGGAAGGATTGGCGACTTCGCTAGCGCGTCCGGGCGCACTCAAGAGTACGAAGCGTTTCATCAGAGCGACGCGGGCGGAGGGCGTGAGGTGCTCGAACGAAACTTTGCTGCGGGCCGTGAGAAATACCGCGAATTTGGTGGAGTCTTGCGCACACGCCGCGAGCAAAACGTCGCGTAGAGCCGCCGCGGGGCTTCCGGCTGCGACTACAACCGGGGCCAGCGCGCCAGGCGCACCTTTCGGTGGCGGTCCGCTGGGCAAGTCTTTGGTGGGTTGGTTCGCGTCTTCCGGCCGCGAGGTGGATTCCTGCGCGCGAGTACTCATCGCTGCGAAAACCGCGAGGATGGAGAGTGCCAAGGCTCCGCGGCGGAGGCGTAGCGCCGAATGCTTCTTGTAGGAAAGGCTTTCTTTCATTGGTTCAACTTTTCGCGGGGGCCAGAATCTCCGCCAGATTTTGTGTGAAGGCCGAGCGTGGCAGCACTTCCTCGCAACCGGCTTTTTTGGCTTGCTCGGCCAGCTCTCTTTGCACGTGCGAGAGAAAAGCGACGACGCGGACTTCGGGAGCGGCGGCTCGCAATTTGGTGATGGCCTCGATCGGCTGGCTGCGCGCGTTCAAATCCACGATGACGAGTTGTGGCCGCGGTTCCAACAAGCCCAGTAGCGCATCCGTGGTAGTGGCCACTTTGAATTCGATGCCGAGATGCTTCGCCGTCTCGGCAACTTTCATCTGAAAAAAAATGTCATCCATCAACGCGACTACTCGCCCCATGCGCACACCTCTCTATCCATTATGCCGCGAGGCGACGCTTAGGGGACTAGGATGCATGTTCAGACGGGAACGATGACTTGGGGAGGCGCGATTTTCTGCAACAGAAACGGCGATCTAGTGGCCGCCGCCATCCGGCTCGTGGGCGCCCACGGTTTCGTCGGGCACGTCGCCGACGCGGCCGCGAACGCGGTCGTACACGCTGAGCTGGCTCACGGAGCCAATCGCTTCGTTATAAAAGGTTGGCACGCCCAAGGCCGTGCGCAATTCTTCGTTGAACTTGCGCAAGCCTTCGAGATGGGCGGCTTGCGCTGGAAATTTCAGGCCTTCATCGGTGAGCAGAAATTTCTGGTAGCCGGCGTCCCACAGGCGCGTGAACTGCCCGTTGAGCATGATCGTGGGCAGAATCGTAAACTGGTACTGCTGGTCGGTGCCCTGGCGAAACTCCGCGCCGGCGCCGTATTTTTCGACGCGCACGACCCCGCGGGTGCTGCCCACTTTGAAGCCTAAGGCATTCAGGCCTTCGATGGCTTTGCCGTTAAAACGGTCTTCGATATTCCACATGATGGCATTCAGGGTACGACGGGGAGGAACACCTGTAAAGTCCGGCGGGCAGCGGTGCGGCACAAAGAAGAAAGGCGCCTGGGAAACTCACAGGCGCCTCTCTTTCACTGCTAAATCTGACTGTACCTCAGGGATCACCTCCTTCTCGGCAGGTGCGCCGATTACAATTTTTATTATGCAAACATTTGCGAGCGCGTCAATCCCCAAAATGCGGGGAAAACCGGAATTTCGCGGCGGAAACCGGGTATCATGGCGCGCAACCGTCCCCTGTATGTGTCCCTATATCTGGGCAGCAACCCCGGGCATCTAATCCGCCAGAGAAATTGATATGTGTGCAACCAGGCCTATCGCTCCTATTCCAACGACTACGCAGCCCGCGCCAGGGGGCGTTGGCGAATCGGTGCTGGCACGCATTGGCAACACGCCACTGCTGCGGCTGGCGGCGCATCGGTCGCGAGTTTGAACATGTGGAAATTTGTGGCAAGGCGGAGTGGTTTAATCCGGGTGGCTCGGTAAAAGACCGTCCGGCGCTGGCGATGATGGAAGCCGGCATCCAAAGCGGCGCGCTGACTCCAGGCAAAACCATCATCGACGCCACTAGCGGCAACACCGGACTTGCCTACGCCATGATCGGCGCGGCACTCGGCTATCCGGTCACGCTATGTCTGCCGGACAGTGCTTCGCATGAACGTAAACGCATGCTGGCGGCCTACGGCGCGAAGCTGATCATGACTCCCGGCGACGAAGCCACCGATGGCGCGATTCGCCGGGTGCAGGAAATCGTCGCCGCCGATCCGCAAAAATATTTTTATCCGGATCAATACAGCAACGTGGCGAACTGGCAATCGCATTACCACGGCACCGCTAACGAGATCTGGGAGCAGACTGAGGGCCGCATCACGCATTTCGTCGCGGGACTGGGCACCAGCGGCACCTTCATGGGCGTGACGCGCCGATTGCGCGAACTGAATCCTGGCGTCCGGTGCATCAGCCTGCAACCAGATGCCGCGTTTCACGGTCTGGAAGGCTGGAAGCACATGGCCAGCGCGCTGGTTCCGGCGATTTACGATGCGAGTCTTGCGGATGAGAATCTCGAAGTCGATACGGAAGACGCCTATCGGATGGTGAAACGCGCCGCGCGCGAGGAAGGTTTGCTGCTGAGCCCCAGCGCTGCCGCCGCGGTGGTGGGCTGCTTGAAAATTGCGAAAACAATTCCAGCCGATCAGCCCGCTGTGATCGTGACGGTCTTCGCCGACTCGGCGGCAAAATATCTTAGCGAGCGATTTTGGGACGAGGAGTGAAATGTCGATGGACAACGCCGCACAACTGACCATCAGCAGTGAGCTAGCTGAAAAAATTCGCGCGCATGGCGCGGATTGTTACCCGCACGAATGTTGTGGCGCGCTGCTGGGCCGCGACCGCGAAGTGGCTGACCGCCGGGTCTTCCGCGAAATTTGCGGGTTGCATCCGCTGATCAATCGCCGCGACGACTCGCCGCGGAATCGTTTCTCGGTCACCAGCCAGGACGTTTTAGACGCGGAGAAGGCCGCCCGGGGGCAAAATCTGGAAGTGGTCGGGTGGTATCATTCTCATCCCGATCATCCGGCGCGTCCCAGCCAGTATGATTGCGACCACGCTTGGCCGTGGTACAGCTACATCATCGTGAGCGTGGCCAATAAAATTCCGGAAGACATGACTTCCTGGCGGCTGGCGGAAGATCGCAGCGAATTTCAAAACGAGGAAATTTGTTTGCAGCAGGCCGCTTCCTGAGCCAATTAACCGCCGTCCAAATTTTCTAGAAGAATTTCTGAACGATTTTTGCAAAGTGAGGAGTTTCGATGTCTGTCAAAGTGATTATTCCCACGCCGCTGCGTGTTTTTGCTGAGAAGCGGGATTCCGCGGAGGTTAGCGCCAAGACCGTTGGAGAAGCGCTCAGCGCACTGACCACCCAGTTCGCCGATTTGCGCAAACATCTTTTTACTGAAGATGGAAAACTGCGCAGCTTCGTGAACGTGTATATCAATGACGAAGATATTCGTTATTTGCAGAAGGAAGATACTCCAACGAAAGACGGCGACACTATCAGTATCGTGCCGTCCATTGCGGGCGGAGCAGATGTGGAAGCGCCCGCCAAGCAAGCGCAGCCAGCCGCCAACACAGGCAACAACGGCAAAGCTACTTCGCTGAGCAACGAAGAAATCCTGCGCTACAGCCGCCATTTGATCATGCCGGAAGTGGGCATGGACGGGCAGCTCAAGCTGAAAAACGCCAAAGTGCTGCTGATCGGCACCGGTGGACTGGGCGCGCCGCTAGGGCTGTATCTCGCTGCCGCTGGCGTCGGGCATCTCGGCTTGGTTGATTTCGACGTCGTGGATTTCACCAATTTGCAACGCCAGGTGACTTTTGGCTCGCACGACGTAGGCAAACCCAAAGCACTGGCCGCTCAAGCTCGTCTTTCCGATTTAAATCCAGCCATCAAAATCGAAACATTCGAAACCAAACTCACCAGCGACAACGCCCTCGACCTCTTCAAAGATTTCGACATCATCGTCGACGGCACCGACAATTTCCCGACACGCTACCTCGTGAATGACGCGTGCATCCTGCTAGGCAAGCCTAATGTCTACGGCTCGATTTTCCGCTTCGAAGGCCAAGTCACCGTGTTCGGTATGCCCGATGGCCCGTGCTACCGCTGCTTGTATCCCGAGCCGCCACCTCCGGGACTCGTACCAAGCTGCGCGGAAGGAGGAGTCCTGGGAGTTCTGCCAGGAATCGTCGGCTCCATCCAGGCGATGGAAACGATCAAGCTGATCCTCGGCACCGGCGACAGCCTTGCGGGCCGTCTACTCCTTTTCGACGCCCTGGCTATGAAGTTCCGCGAGCTAAAACTACGTAAAAATCCCAATTGCCCGATGTGCGGCGAACACCGCACCATCAATCAGCTCATCGACTACTACGAATTCTGCGGTGTGCGAGGAGAAGAAGCCCCAGTGCCCGATTTGCAAGTCCCGGAAATTACCCCTACCGAATTAAAAACGCGGCTCGATCGCGGCGACGACCTTTTCATTCTGGATGTGCGCGAGCCGCACGAATATCAGATCGCCAATATTCATGGCCACTTGATTCCGCTCGGCGAACTCCCGCGTCGCGTGCACGAACTGGACTCCTCGCGCGAAATCGTGGCGCATTGCCGCAGCGGCAAACGCTCCGCCGAAGCCGTCGATTTTTTGCGCAAGGCCGGCTTTCGTAAGATACTGAACCTCAAAGGCGGTATCCTCGCCTGGTCCGACGAAGTCGATCATTCCGTGCCGAAGTATTAAGCGCAGCACACGCAGCAAGCGCGTCACAACCAAATCAAAGGAGAATCATGGCGGGGACCAAGATCACCGTAAACAATAACGGCAGCTTGCGGGTCGAAGGCGACTTTGAAATTGTCGATCCCACCGGCAAGGCGTTCGGTTTGGCAGGGCGCACCGTAATCGGTCTGTGCCGCTGCGGCCGCTCCATGAATAAGCCATTCTGCGACGGCAGCCATAACGCCGTTGGATTCAACGATCCCGTTTCGGCACGAGACCTCCCGCCCCCCAAGCCCAAGGTTTAGGCCGCGTCTCGCGTTTGCAGGGGTTAGCGTACGGTGTGAGACAGTCTCACCTTGAGATTGTCCAAAAATGGCACTGATACTGGCCTACTGGCCGGGGTAACCACAACGAAACATTAGAAATAACAGATGAGGGGTTCGGTTATGCCCCTGTCTCGGGCTGTCTCGCCCGAATTGGAACTTCCCCACCCTCCGGTATCCCCCGTTTTAAGTATCATCAAATCAACAGCTTAAAGAAGATTTTCTTTCCCTCACGAAAGGGCACCCACTTGCAATTATCGGGAGTTGTCGGTTTTTTGTCGGCATTTGGGGGATTTCGTGGGTGGTTGGGGCAAGATTGCCGGGTATTTGAGGGCCGAGAAGCCGGTCGACAATCGCCGCGCGCTGATGGTGTTCTGCGCGGTATTGACGGTCATGGCGATTCTGCCGGCCTTGCTCGTCGAACTGCGGCAGGCCAACTACGCCGGTTCTCCTCAGACCTATCTCTATCTTGAAGTTGGCGGCACGCTGCTGAGCTTCTGTTACGCGGCCAACGCTTTGGTGCGCTTCCGCGGCACTCACGATCGTACCGCGCTGATCCTCGCGTTTGGGTTTGTCCTTTCAGGAATTATCGAGACTGTTGGTTATTTTGGGCTGAACGACGCTTTGTCGTCCGGCCACGTGGTTTTGTCTCGCGTTCCGATGGGTTGGATGGTTGGGCGCACGCTGCTGGCCGTTCTTCTCATTGCGGCGGTTGGCGTGGAACGTTACATGCCCACGGCCCGGCAGCCGAGCCGCGAAACCGCCGGTGCGCTGCTGGTTGTGGCCATCGCTGCCTACGTTACCAGCGCCGCGTTTCTGGCGGCTCCTGCTCAGCCGATCGCGCATCGCGCCAGTCTCATCTCACGTCCTTGGGATTTGCTGCCCGGAGCGCTGTTCTTCGTCGCCGCGGTTTGCTTCCGCCAGCGTCTCAGTGCGACGCGCAAAGCCAAGGCAGTTCCTTCGCTCTACGACTATTCGCTGTTCATCGTGGCTTCGCTCAGCGTGGTCTGCCACGTATCCGCTTCTTTCTCGCGGCAACTTTTCGATGGGCCTTTCTTTCTCGCGGAACTCAGCAAGACCACCAGCTACGTAGTGATGCTGGGCGGCGCCTTGCTGGATCAGGCTCGGTTGTTTGATCAAGTGCGTTCCATGGCCGTCACCGATCCTCTGACCGGCTTGGCGAATTATCGCCGGCTCATCAGCGTGATCGAAGCGGAACTCGATCGCTCTCGCCGCACCCAACATCCGTTCAGCATCGTGCTGCTGGACATGGATGGCCTCAAGACCATCAACGACCGCTTCGGACATTTGACGGGAAGCCGTGCTCTGGTACGGCTGGGAAAAATTCTCCGCAATCATTCGCGGGCCATCGACACGGCCGCTCGTTACGGCGGAGACGAATTCGCGCTGGTGCTGCCGGAAGCCGGCGAAGAAATCGCCACGCGCGTCTTCACCCGCATTCGCGAACGCCTGTCCGCCGAAGAAGAAGCTCCGGGCCTTTCGGTGAGCGCGGGAGTGGCCTGCTATCCCGCGGACGGCGACAGCGCCGAAAAACTTTTGGCTTCTGCAGATCGTGCTTTGTACCGCATGAAATACCGCGGCAACAGCAATGTTCAAAATTTGACGCGCATCGCAGCGTGCTTGTGACCCGACATGCCACTGCGCTCCAGACCGAAGCCATGGACCTATCACCGCGCCGAGCAACGCATCCCCATGGAAGTGCCGGTGACCATCGACGGGCACCGCAGGATGCCCGGCGTGGAAGCGACTTTTACAGAGAACGTCAGCTCCAAGGGAGCTCGCGTGATCAGCGTGCGCAACTGGGAAATCGGCGAACCGGTCAATTTCGCCTCGCGCACCGGAGAATTTCGTTCCTCGGCTCGAGTGGCCTACTGCCATCCGCTGCAAAGCGACGGCTTTGCGGTGGGTGTGGAGTTCCTCGATGCCAAAGGACGATGGGTTGTTTAATTCAAAACACGCTTGACGTATTCGGCGAGCGGATAGGGGGGAACTGCTGGAAAAATTAAGGAAGAACAGTAAACTAGCGCAAATTTTTTACTGGAACCGAAGCGCCGCGACTCTGCACCGAACAGTCCGGCGCTTCGGTCTTTTTACGCGAGATTTTTTCTTACGAAAGTTTTTTGACGCACTAGGTTTTCGGCCTTTGGTTTCACGTTTAGTCGGTGGGCGTTGCGGCGGGTGTTCTAGAACACCGTGGTTGCGTGTAAAGATTCGGCAGGCCAGGGCCTAAATTTCGGCCAGGCGTCTCAGTGAGACGGTGTTTCGCGGGTGACCACTTCGCGGTAAACCCGACTCATCTCGTCGATCATCTTCCCGCTGGAGAAATGTTCCTCGATACGTTCGCGGCCGGCTTCGCCGATGGATTTGGCCAATTTTGGCTTGCGCAAGATTTTCTTGATGGCTTTAACGATTTCGTCCACGCTGCCGCTTTCCACCAGAAAACCGTTCTTGCCGTCCTCAATAATTTCGCCAAAAGCGCAGCATTGGAAAGCCACACTGGGAATTTGATAACTCATAGCTGCCAGGAGCGAAGTGCCTAGCCCTTCGAAATACGAAGGAAACAGAAACACATCGAGAGCGGCATAAACCGTTTCAATATCGGCCACAAACCCGGCGAAAATCACCATATCGGCTACGCCCAGTTCCGTGGCGATTAACTGCAAGGCGTCTCTGCCGGCCCCACTGCCCGCCAATAGCAGCCGGCAATTGGGAAAATCTTCGCGCAGTTGGGCCAGCGCGCGAATCAACACTTCGTGGCCTTTATCGGGCAGCAAGACGCCTACCGACCCGAGCAATGGTGCGTCTTCCGCGATTTTCCAACGCGCCCGCGCGTGCTGCCGCGCGTCCGGCGAAGGCAGCGCGGGAATATCCACGCCTTCATAAACCACGGAGATCTTTTCTTTCGGCGCGCCCGATTCGATCAGGCGGTCCGCCACCCAATTCGAAATAGCCACGATGCGCGCGGCCGCTTTGTAGCGCGCCTGCGCTACGCGCCCTTTGCTGAGCGCATAGCCGACGCGCCGCGAAATCACGAACGCCGCGTGACGGTGCGCCTGCGCCAGCCACACCGCGGTCACCGCGTGGGCTTCATTGGCGTGCACGATGTCGAAGGCGCCGCCGCGGGTCAGTTTCAGAATTTTCAACGTGGCAGAAAGGCGCGCGGTGTGGCGGG
Source organism: uncultured Acidobacteriota bacterium (assembly GCA_963846145.1). Taxonomy (GTDB): domain Bacteria; phylum Acidobacteriota; class Terriglobia; order Acidiferrales; family UBA7541; genus Acidiferrum. The sequence continues at coordinate 361,629 of CAWJUV010000004.1, forward strand.
GCACGAAATGCGTTTTGACCCGCCGGGCCGCCGCGCGTTTGCCAAGCGCGGAGCCCTTCACGGTGACCAACTCGGCGACATCCCCGCGGGCGTTCAAAGCTTTCAGAATCAGTAGAGCCTGATTCTGGCCGCCTCGCCACGTCCTTTCTAAATCGACCAGCAAAAGTTTCACGAACCCTGTCCGTGCTCCCTGGATTTGCTTTCTCTAATCAATTTTCCCAGCTTTGTGTACTTCAATCGCACCGATCGCGCGGCCATATTCGCAATCAGCAATCCCCGGTAACCGTCCAGGAAGCCGCCTTGCAACACCAGAGTTTGCACCCAGCGCCACGGCGAAGCGACCAACACCCCGGGCAGCCAGGCGCGTTTGCCCTCCCAATGCATTTGCTGAGCGGACAGCGAGCTGTATTTTTCGACTTTGGCTTCATGTTCTTCGTAAGAGCGCACGGTGTAATGCAGCAAATCGCCGGCTAGTCGGCCAGGAGGGCCGACAAAGCGGACCGACTCGTGAATAATTCCCGAAAAGCGGGCCTCTTCGCGATCGTACAAGCGTCGCTGAAAATCCGGATACCAACCGGAGTGATTGATCCACGCGCCGAGGTAAAAAGTCTTGCGAGCAATTTCGTAGACGGAAGATTGCGGATCGGATTTTCGCCATTGCAGCAGGGAGGTTTTCAGTGGACTGCTTAATTCCTCGTCCGCGTCGATGGAAAAAATCCACTGATGCTTGGCGCACTCCGCGGCGAAATTCTTCTGTTCACCGTAGCTGGTCCATTCCCGAAAATAAAACGAAGCGCCGTGGTCCCGGGCAATTTCTTCCGTGGCGTCGGTGCTGCCGGAATCCACCACCACGATTTCGTCGACCATGCCGTCGAGCGAAGCTAACGCGCGGGGCAGATTGTGTTCTTCGTTGAAGGTAATCAGGCAGGCAGAGACTCGGTTCATGAGCAGTCCGCCCTTACTGTGCTACGATTGGGGCTTCCAAACAAGCGAGGAAACGTCTGTGTCCGAGCATCTGTCGCGCAAAGAACTGAAGCAGGACAAAATCAAAGAAACGCTGGAACACAGCGCCGAAGCGGTGTTTTCGCACGGGCAGATCGCCATTGCGGTATTAGCGGTTTTGCTGGTTGGCGGCTCGCTTTACGGCGGCTGGCGGATCTACATGGACCGCAAGACGGCGGAAGCGTCCTCGGCGTTCGATTCGGCATTGAAAGCGTATGGAGCGCGGGTCGGCCCACCGCAACCGGGTGAACCGGTTGATCCCAGTGAGCCTTCTTATCCCGATGATCAGGCTCGGGCTACCGACGCTTCGAAAAAGTTCATTGTCGTCGCGGACAAATATTCCGGCACGACGCCCGGAAAACTTTCCCGTTATTACTATGCGTTGTGCCTGGAAGATCTCGAGCAGCACAATTCGGCCCTCGAAGAATTGAAGAAGATCAGCTCCTCGGGCGACAAAGAACTCGCGGAGATGGCGCAGTATCAAATCGCGGTGATCGATTCGCGCACCGGGAAGACCGATGAAGCCATCACTACGCTGCGCGCGCTGGCGGATAAACGCTCCGTGTTTGTGCCGCGCCCGCTGGTTTTGCTGGATCTCGCCGGGGTGTTGAAGCAGACCAAGCCGCAAGAAGCGGCCACCGTTTATCAGCAGGTCAAAACGGAGTTCCCGGACACCACGATTTCCGAGGAAGCGGATCGCGGGCTGGCGTCTCTTTCGCCAAAATCGTAACAAGACCAGTCAATGTCTGCGCCGTCGTCGAATCGCTCGGCTGAATCGAACTTTTGAAGCGTTAATTCACTGCCGGTTCGACTCGCCATGTCTCACACGCCACAGATAGAACATCACCCAGAATATCCGATCGAGCCGCAGGCGCTCATTCCCTCCCCTGCGCCGTGGATGATGCGCGATGCGGATTCGCGCGGGCGTCGTTATCCAGAGCCTGCACATCCGTATCGAAGCGCGTATGTGCGCGACCGCGATCGCATCATTCATTCCCGCGCGTTCCGCCGGCTGGAAGCCAAAACGCAGGTTTTCACCATGCGGTTTTCCGACCATTTTCGTAATCGTCTGACGCACACCATCGAAGTCGCGCAGATTGCCCGCACCGTGGCGGCCGCTCTCGGCCTGAACACCACCCTCGCCGAAGCGCTCGCGCTGGTTCACGACATTGGCCATCCGCCGTTTGGACATGCCGGCGAAAAGAAACTGAATGAACTGATGCACGCACGTGGCGCAGCCTTTGATCACAACTTGCACGCGCTACGTATCGTGGACACTTTCGAGCAGCACTACCTGGAATTCCCCGGACTGAATCTGACCTTTGAGGTGCGCGAAGGCATCGTCAAGCACTCTCGCGATTACAACGCAACCGATCATCCGGATCTCGCTGCGTACCTATCTACAGTTGCGTCCACCGTTGGAATCGCAGCTCATTGACGATGTGGACGAAATTGCTTACGACACCGCGGACCTTGACGACGCGCTGGAAGCCGGGCTGCTGGACATTGAGGCACTGTGCAGCGCAGTTCCGTTTTTTGGCCAAGCCTTCGTGGCGGTAGAAAAGGAGCATCCCCGCCAGGCGCGCGGGAAATTGCAATTCAACGAAGCGCTGAAGCGGGTGTTGAATTTTCTGGTGACGGATTTGATTGAAAGCACCCAAGCGCGAGTGCGTGCCGCGGGAGTGCAAACCACGGAAGACGTTCGCAGCGCGGCGACCCGCTTGGCCGGGTTTAGTCCGGAAGCCAAGAAACTTGCGGGTGCGTTGAAAGGCTTTCTCTTCGGCCACGTCTACAGCAATCCGGCAATCACCGAAGACCGCGATCGCTCCGTGGGCTGCCTCGAAGAACTTTTCAAACTGTACGATTCCGCGCCAGGCACTATGCCGGCGCCTTACGAAGAGGCGGCCAGGAAATCACCGCGCGCCATTGTGGTGTGCGACTACATCGCTGGAATGACGGATCACTTTTTGCTGCGCCAACATCTGGAACACTTCGGCCAGCCGGATTTGTAGCCCGGAGTGGGCACTGCGATCATCAACAACTATTGCGAACTATTGCGCGAACGTGTTGCAGGCGGAAATCTGGCCGCCATCGAGCCCTTTGCGGAACCACATCATGCGCTGATCCGAGGTTCCATGCGTAAACGAATCGGGGCTTACGTGCCCGGTGGCCATTTTCTGCAGACGGTCATCGCCGACCGCGGCGGCTGCGCCAAGCGCCGATTCCACATCGCCTTTTTCCAGCAGGCCACGCTGCTGGGTGTTGTTGGCCCAAATTCCGGCGAAACAGTCCGCTTGTAATTCAAGTTTCACCGAAAGTGGATTCTTCAGCCGCGGATTCTGCTGCACCATTTGCTGTTCCTGGGCTTCGATGCCCAGAATTTTCTGAACGTGGTGGCCGATTTCGTGGGCCAGCACGTAGGCCTGCGCGAATTCACCCGGGGCGCCGAAGCGCTGCTTCAACTCATCGTAAAAACCCAAGTCGATGTAGACCTTTTCGTCTTCCGGGCAATAAAACGGGCCGGTGGCCGATTCCGCACCGCCGCAGCCCGATTGAATCGAATCGCGAAATAAAACCAGCTTAGCGTGGCGATACTGCTTGTTTTCCTGCTGCGGCAATAAGGTGGTCCAGGTTTTCTGGGTGTCATCCAGCACGAAGGAGACAAACTGCACCAGCGGCTTTTCGGATTGATCGCGCGCGGAAGTGCCTCGGGGAGTGTTGGGGTCGCTGTACGAGGATGGCGGGGCCGGCTGGGCTGCGCCACCGCCGCTGAGCAACGCAAAGAAATTGGTTTTGAACACGATGCTGAGAACCAGCAGGATCAGCGCGCCGCCGATGCCGATGTGCATCCCGCCGAACTGAAACCCGCCGCCACCGCCGCCGGTATCGTCGCGGCGATCTTCAATATCATTGCTTTCGCCGCCGGGTGTCCATTTCATCGCAAATTCTCCTTTGCTCCTGGGCCAACGGGATTCTAGCATGCGGCTTGTTGCGGGACTGCAGTGGGCCTCAGCGGCAAAGCTGTAAACAAAAGTCAAAAGCTGCCCGGTTGAATTGGTGCCAGCCCACCCTTGCAAAAAACGCAAGGGTAGGCCACCCCAGTCTGGGCCAGGTTAAGAAAATCAAAAACTTCAACAAAAAAGAGGGCGAAGGCCGCAGCCTTCACCCTCGGTTATTGCTCGGGACACTCAGTTCGCGCGGAGATTAGAACCGAATCACTGGACCAAACGTCGCGCGGAAATTGTGGTGTGTGCCGTTGGTGAAATACATTTCGTCGCCCACATCCAGTCGCAGCCCGATCGGGCCGACATGCGCTTCGAGGCCGCCGCCGGGATAAAAGGTGGCCATCACGCTGTTCTGCCGCAGATTCTGGACGGAGCTTGAGAACGTATCAAAAGTGACTGGTCGATTATCGAGCATGAAATCGATGAAGCCGCCCTTGGCGGTCACGAACGGTTGAATGCGGTGATTGCCGAGGTTGATCCGTGGGCCAAACAATCCGTTCAACACGCGCAGATTGGTGCGTTGAAAGGTGACTTGCGTTCCGGTGGGATTGTTGAAGTCCTCGGTGAACGCTTTGTCGAAATCGTAGGCCATTTCCGCTTCGAACTTCAGTCGCTTATACGCGACAAAGGAAGCGCGCCCGCCGACGCCGAGTAAATCGGAGTCGGTCTGCGATAAACGGAAATAATCGGCAAACACTCCGACTTGCACGTGTTCATTGTCCTGAGCAAAGGCTCCTGGAGCGCAGCCCGCCCCTACCAACAAAAGTAGCAACGCAAAACGCTTCATACATTTCTCCTAACGGTCCCGTGAAATGAGAAACACCACGCCCCAAGCGTAGTTTTGTGAATACACAGGTACGTTAGATGAACCCGTTTTTCGTGGAGTTGTCGCGCTGCTCGAGCGATTTATTTTTTATCTCGGGAATTGCTAGGGAAAAAGCTGTAGTGATGTATCGAATTGATACGTCAGCAAACATGACAAACATTGCAGAGGCATCGCAACGTAGCATTCGCGCGTCTGACTCATCTGGAAATAGAAACTTACGAGTGCGGCAGCTACTGTTCCGGCTGCGGGACTTCGGTGCGTTCCGGAGTGTCGATGCGAATCTCCGTCAAATCGGAAAGCAGATTCGCGGCCCAGCGATAAATATTGTGTTCGCGGACTTGCGACCGCAAATGGTGCATGCGCATTTGCTGCGCCTCTTCCGGCATGTCCAAAGCACGATGAATGGCCTCGGCGAGCTGCTGCACATCGTAAGGATTTATTAATAAAGCATCGCCCAATTCCAGGGCGGCGCCCGCAAACGTGCTCAGAATCAAGACGCCACGTTCATCTTCACGCGCGGCGATAAATTCCTTGGCCACCAGATTCATTCCATCATGCAGCGAAGTCACCAGCGCAACCGAAGCTGCACGGTAGTAGCGATCGATCTCCTCATGCGTGTGGTGCTTCCGTAAAAACACGATGGGCTTCCAACGCCCGGCCTGGAAGCGCGCATTGATGCGATCCGCTTCGGCGCTGACTTCATCGAGAAATTGCCGGTAACGCTCAATGTCCGTACGACTCGGCGCGCCAATCTGCACAAAGGTAAAGCGCCGCTGATACGCTGGATTTAATTCGAGAAAACGCTCAATCCCGCGGAAGCGTTCGATGATGCCCTTGGTGTAATCCACGCGATCGACGCCAATGCCCAGCAAACTCGCTTCGACGCCCAGGTTCTCAAGCAGCGCCGCGCGCAGTTCCCCGCTATTCTGCGTGTCGTTGATCGCCCGGGCTTGCTCCGGAAACGCCACGCTAATCGGATACGGACGGACCCGCGTCAAATGTCCCTGGCGATTCACGGCAAAGCGGTCCCACTCGGTCAACGCCTCCACCGCGCGATCGACCGTCTCCAAAAAATTATTGCAGTGCGACTGGGTGTGAAAGCCAATCAAATCCGCACCCAACAATCCATCGATCAACTCGCGCTGCCACGGGCAAATTCCAAACACTTCCGGATTGGGCCACGGGATATGCCAGAAAATCGCCACACGCGCATCCGGACGCGCCTCTTTGACCATGCGCGGCAGCAACGCGAAGTGATAATCCTGCGCCAATAAAATCGGCGACTCCGTGCCTTCCATTTCGTCCAGCACCGCATTGGCAAAATGACGATTCACTTGCTGATAGTGCAGCCAATCTTCCGGACGAAAAATCGGCCGGGTATGCGCGATGTGGCAAAGCGGCCAAAGTCCTTCGTTAGCAAATCCCTGGTAGTAGCCTTTTTCTTCCGCATCGGTCAGCCACACGCGACGCAGCGTGTAGGCCGGCCGGTCGGGCGGCACGCGCAGGCGACTGTGTTCGTCAACCACCATGCGATCGCCGCTGCCGGAGCCGTGGGCGATCCAGGTGCCATCGCACGCCAGCAGCACCGGTTCCAGCGCCGTCACCAAGCCGCTGGCTGGGACGAGCGCGCTCACCGAGCGATCTTCGTTCAATTGGTGCATGTACGGCTCGCGGTTGGACACCACGAAGAGCGGCTGGCCTTTCAGTTTGTTGCGGAGGCTTACTCGCAAGCGCTCGGAAGTCCACTGCGACGCGTTGGTATCGCGCAGCCGCGCTTCTTTTTCCGCCGAAGCGCGCGCGGCATTCAAGTCGCGCGCAAGATGAGTCACTTCGTGATGCAACTGATCGAAAATCTCGCCCTGCGGAAGCGTAGGCGGCACATGCGACTGCCCGGTTCGCATGGTGTTCAGCCACTTGGCCGTGCGCGCCAGCGGATTGGTAAAGGTCCAGCGCACCAGAATCATGGCCAGAGCAGTAATCAGCAGCGTCTGAATCAGCGCGTTGAGCAACGAGTCGCGCATGGTGTGCGACAACTGCGTATCGATGTAACTGGTGTCATGAAACAAGGCCAACACGCCGGCGAGTTTGCCGCCATCGTCGTGCAGCGCCAGCGCGTAGATGTGCGTAGGCTGCTCTTCGATGCGGGTGTATTCGCCATAGCCGGCGTTTTTCTGCGAGGCTTGCAATGCGGCTGCAGGTCGGGATTTAAAGGACGGAGGCAATCCCGGCGTCATCGCCAGCAAAGTGCCCTCCGGGTCATAAACCGCTACACCCTTTAAGTGTTCGCGCTGACCAAAGCGGTCCACCAAGCGCTGCAACTGCTTTTCATGCCCGTGACCGAGCAGTGGCTCAACACTTTCCTGCAGGCTTTCGCCCAGAATTTCGGCGCGGCGGGACAAATCATTGCGGAGAATGCGTTTTTCGGTGCGGACCTGATACGCGGCAAAAAGGAGGGAAACCACAGCCACGCTGATGATCAAGGGCAGGACAATCTTCAGCGTAGTTCGCAAGCCTGCTCCTTTCCTTCATGGCCGTGCACGCCCGGACGCCAAGTGACAGCCCTACACACGCGTTCGCACAGCATTGGCGCTACGGTGAGTATTTTAAGCCTAAAGCCAGATGCCAAGCCAAGCATCCGCGGCGGCTGCCGCGCGGCACCTAATAACCTGTGTGGTGCAGCGACAGCGACGTAACCCAGGCGGGGAGGCGGGTATCGTCCAACCGACATAGTAATCCAACTGGATACTAACAGGACGCCGCCTAATCCTCTAACGCCCTGCACGCCGATCGCATCCAAAGTTTGCTTCAAACATTTGAGAGGGTTCGCCATGCCGAAAATGAAAGTTGCGCAAGTCCCCGCCGCCGGAAAACCATTCGAAATCGTCGAGCGCGACATTCCCAATCCGCCCGCCGGACATGTCCGCATCAAGGTCCAAGCCTGCGGCGTCTGCCACAGCGACGTTCTGACGAAGGAAGGCGGCTTGCCGGGGATGACTTATCCCCGCGTGCCTGGACATGAAGTCGCGGGCGTCATTGATGAAGTCGGCGAGCGTGTCACCACTTGGAAGAAAGGCCAACGCGTGGGAGTCGGTTGGCACGGCGGCCAGGACAATACCTGCCTTTCCTGCCGCCGCGGCGATTTTGTTAACTGCGCAAACCTCAAAATCACCGGGGTCACCTACGACGGCGGTTACGCCGAGTACATGATCGCTCCGATCGAGGCCGTCGCGGCCATGCCCGAATCCCTCGACGTAAATTTTGCGGCGCCCTTGATGTGCGCTGGGATTACTACCTTCAATGCTTTGCGCCGCAGCGGTGCGCTCCCCGGCGATCTCGTAGCGGTACAAGGGATCGGAGGCCTCGGCCATCTGGGAATTCAGTACGCCAACAAATTCGGATATCGCGCCGTAGCGATCGGCCGCGGCCCGGAAAACGGGGCCTTGGCTAAGAAACTCGGGGCAAACGATTACATCGACAGCAAAGCCACCAACGCCGCCGAAGCCCTTAAGAAAATGGGAGGCGCCCGAGTGATACTGGCCACCGCTCCCAATTCCAAAGCGATGTCCGAGCTGGTCGACGGTCTCGGCCCCAACGGTGTCCTGCTAGTCGTCGGCGCCACCTTCGACCCGATTGAAGCGAGCCCGGCCCAATTGATTTTCGGAAACAAGCGGATTCAGGGTTGGGCATCCGGTATTCCCACGGACTCCGAAGACACCTTGCGCTTTGCGGAATTGCACGGCGTCTTGCCGATGATCGAAAAATATCCGTTGGCCAAGGCTGCGGAAGCCTACGACCGCATGATGAGCGGAAAAGCTGAGTTCCGCGTTGTTTTGACCATGTGAGTTAGAAGTGAAAAAAGAAGCGGCGCCCAGACTTTCTGAGCGCCGCTTCCTGAAGACCCTAGAATTGTTTTGCGTTACGGCGTAACTTGCGCTGGAAAAACCTTGGTCGCGGTCGGAGTGAATTCGAAGCGCAGCACCCATTCGCTGGCGGCGTTCTGTCCACCAACCTGCGGCGGGCGGAAAATCCAGCGATTGGCCACTTCCGTAGCCTGGGCCGCAAAGAATTTGTTGGTTTCGCTCTCCAGCGCCACATTGGTCACGTTACCGGTGGCGTCCACCTTCAGGCGTACATTCACGCGTACCGTGCCGACGATAGTTTGGCGGGCTTGGTCGGACACATCCGGAACTACTTGATATAAGACCGCTCCGCGGCCGGTGGTTGAACCGGTGATCGGTGCAAAATTCGTAGTGTCATCGTTAGCCCCTGCCGTGGTTGCCGGCTCTTTAGCAGCCTTAGCAGTGGGAGCGGGGGGCTCGCCTTGCGCGGCCTTATTTGTGCCAGTCGTACCGGATGCTCCTGGCTTGCCGGGCGTCGCCGCATTGGCTGCGTCTTGTTGCTTTTTCGCCGCGGCGGGAGGATCCAGCAATTCCGAAGCGGGCTTGATGCTCGGAGTGATGGTGTCGGCGTGCGGCTGCAACTGTGCAAAGCGATTGGCAATTTTAGGGACGAGTAGCCCCGCGGCAATCAACACTACCGCGCCTATTACATAGAGGCCAGTGTGCGATTTGGTTGGGGCTTCCGTCAGCGTGGTCCCCAACGGCTTTGGAGGAGCAGCAGTCGGCGGTAGAGTCTGATTCAACAGGCTTTGTTGAACTGCCGGCCGTTGATTCGGCGGTAGCAGTAGCGGATCTTTTTTGGGCGTCCCGGCTCCGGGACTCAGTAAAGCGGAAATTTCTCGCAGGCTGGCCCGCTTCGATGGATCGACCTGCACGCTGCGGCGCGAAATTTCCAGATAAGGCGGCGGAATGGTCTCCGGCGAGGGCACTTCCACGCGCGTTTCGTTGCGAATCGACGGAGTCCGCTGCGTCAAACACTCCACCACGGTGCAACCCAGCGACCAGACGTCGGCCGGGGCGGCCACCGGAGACGTCGCGGATTCTGGCGCGTCATAAATTCCCGTTTCGGAACCCTTCACCGGCTTACTGCCGATTTCCGCCAGCGAATCCCGCGAAACTTTCAATTGATCGCCAGCGGCCATGATGTTGGCGGGCTTTACCTTGGTGTGCGCCAAGCCCTGGGAATGCAGGAATGTCAGCGCCTCAATCACCGCTCCCAGCATCTGCCGGGCTTCTTCCGGTTCCAGCACGCGCTGAGGAAGGATTTGCGCCAGGTTCTCTTCGGCATACTCCATTACGACGTACAGCAAGCCCGTTTCGCCGACCTGGCAACGGCCGACTCCGTAGAGAGCGACCAGGTTGGGGTGGCTCAACAAACCGGCCACACGCCAGCGCTCCAGTTGCGCGTCGGCATCTTCCGGCGCGGGAATAAACTTGATGGCCGCACTAGGCTCGCCTGCGCTGTGCAGGTTGGTCAGATAGACCGCGCTATGATCCGTGCCGCCGAGGTACTGGCGCAGCTGGAATCCGTCTACTGACTGCCCTTCCCAATTTTTCCAGGTATCCGTCATGGTGAGCTCCACGCAGAGTTCGCGGGGACTATTATTCTAGCGTATTCTGGCTGTTTCGCCGGGCTGGAATCAAGGTCCGCGGCGCCTGCGGTGATGTGATAACCATAGGCGAACTAATCACAATTGGTGCCAACCGCGGAAAGCTCCCTACCCAGCCGTATGGACCCGTTAAGTCTTTAATGTGGAGGCATCTACGAGGTACCGTCAGCTAGCTCGAACGGTCGACTCTGATGGAAAACAATTATTGACCGTCCGCCAGACTCCGTCGAACAATGCACCTGCTTGAAACGACGGGTAGTACATCGAACTTGTTTACTTCACCAAATCCAAACTACATCACTGAGGACACTCAATGGCAGATCAGGTGGTCGCAAACCAGCAGCGCATTCTCAGCAATCAGAAAGCAATCCTCAGCAACCAAGCGGAGATCAAGGCCAACCAGAACACCATCAAGAAGAATCAGGCCACCATCCTCAAGAACCAAGGCAGTCTCGACACCATCCTGAAAAATCAGAAGCAAATTCTAGCGCTGTTGAAGAAGTAATCGCGAAACCCACGCGCGCAGACACGCGCCGCAGAGTGGAAACTTTCTGCGTTCGGGACTCGTGTGTTCCGTCGTCTTATTTAGGCGAATCAATCCTCGGCGGGTTAGCGCGCGTTTCCTTGACTTGCTGGCGCGCTAATTTAATAATGAGTAGGCATGAACCCGCGCGCGGAGGCGCTGAAGACATGTTCCTGGACGTTAAGGAGCTTGCGGTACGCAAGCTGCGCATTCATAAGACTTATGCGCCCGGAAGCATCGACTTCAATACCTCGGAAATCAAGCAACTGGACCCGCTGGAAGTAAACGCCACTGCCGAGCTGTTAGAGAATCAGATCCGCATCGAAGGCCAGCTGGAAACCAAGATTGAGTTGCAATGTGCGCGCTGCCTCGAGCCGGTAGTGGAAGATGTAAACCGCTCCTTTGACCTCTTCTACGCGCCGCTTCCTAAAGACGGGAAGCCCAAGGAAGATCAGCTCAAGGACGACGATACCGAAATTGGCTTTTACCAGGGTGAAGGACTCTTCCTGACCGATGTGGTGAAGGAGCAAGTGCTGCTGGCGCTGCCGTTGAAAGCCATCTGCCAGAGCGATTGCCGCGGGTTGTGCCCCAACTGTGGCGCCAACCTGAATCATGAAGAGTGCCGGTGTGAGACTCACGCGACGGATCCACGTTTGGCCCCTCTCGCGCGCCTCAAGCAGGACTGGCTGAAAAAGCAATAATTTCCGGGCGGTTTGCCGGGTATATCCGCCAGCGCGCGGTAGAAGGAGTAGTGCTATGCCTAATCCAAAACGTCGGCATTCCAAGCGCCGCACCAGCACCCGGCGGGCGAACGATTTCCTGACCAAGCCGGCTCTCGGTAAGTGCCCGAATTGCCACGAAATGAAGCAGCCTCACCAGGTTTGCCCTCATTGCGGCTATTACAAGGGCAAAGCTGCGCAAGAAGCGGAGTAGTTCCCGCCTCTCGTTTTCTCTGCGGATAAACCCTCGATGATCACCATTGCTGTCGATGCCATGGGCGGTGACCATGCGCCCCGGCCTGAAGTGGAAGGGAGTGTGTTAGCCGCACGCGAGTACGGCGTACACATCCTGCTGGTGGGTCAGCCGGCGGTGTTGCGTCCGGAATTGGCCAAGCAGCAGGCTCACGATCTGCCCATCGAAATTGTTCCGGCGTCCGAAGTGATCACCATGCAGGATCATCCGGCGCAGGCATTTCCGTCGCAAGAAAGACAGCTCCGTGCACGTGGCTGCGCGGTTGGTGCGCGAAGCCAAAGCCGACGGCCTGGTCAGCGCCGGGAATACTGGCGCGGTGATGACCGTGGTGCGGTTTTTGTTGGGGACGCTCGAGTCCGTGGATCGCGTCGCGCTGGCTGCGCCGTTTCCCAACGCCAAAGGCGGCATCTCGGTTTTGCTGGATGTCGGAGCCAATGTCGACTCCAAGCCGGAGCATCTGGTCCAGTTCGCGGTGATGGGCGAGATGTACTACCGCGCCACCTTTGGCAACCGTCGCCCGCGTGTCGGCGTGCTCTCCGTGGGCGAAGAAGAGATAAAGGGCAACGAATTGACCCGCGAGGTGTACACTCGCCTCAAAAAAAGCCCGGTACATTTCGTCGGCAATGTGGAAGGCGGCGACCTTTTTTCAGGCATCGTGGATGTAATCGTCTGCGACGGCTTCATCGGCAACATCGCGCTGAAGATTTGTGAAGGCCTGGCGCTGGAAATTTTTGGCTTGCTGAAGAAGTCGATTCAAAGCTCGCTGGCTTCGCAGGTCGGTTTTCTTTTTTCGCGTGGAGCGTTGAAGGGCTTGAAGAAAACCATCGATTACACCGAATACGGCGGCGCGCCACTTCTCGGCGTGCGCGGTGTTTGTGTCATCGGACACGGCCGTTCGAATGCTAACGCCGTGAAAAATGCTATTCGCGTCGCCGCCGGTCTTGCGCGTGCGCAAATGAACGACAAAATCGAACAGGAGCTTTCGGCCGCCGCGGTACACCCAGACCGCCCCGTGCGTCCGCGCTTAGCGTCAGGACAGGAATAGAACATGGGCAAGGTAGCGTTCGTTTTTCCCGGACAGGCTTCGCAGTATCCCGGCATGGGCAAAGATCTGGCCGCTGCGTATCCCGTGGCTAAAGCTGTCTTCGACGAAGCCGATGAAGCGGTGGGGTTCCCGCTTTTCCAGATGTGCTGCGAAGGCTCCGAAGACGATCTGAAGCAGACCGCCAATACTCAGCCGGCAATTCTCGCGGTTTCCGTGGCGACGTATCGCGTGCTGGAAGAAAAAGGTTTGTCGCCGGACTTCGTCGCTGGTCATAGCCTGGGCGAATATTCCGCGTTGGTCGCTGCGGGTGCGCTGAAGTTTGCCGATGCCGTTCGCGTGGTGCGCAAGCGCGGCACGTACATGCAGGAAGCGGTGCCCGCCGGCAAAGGCGCGATGGCCGCGATCATGGGCCTTTCTCCCGCAGTGGTAACCGACGTTTGCAAGCGCGCCGCCCAAGGCGAAGTTTGCACTCCGGCCAATCTCAATTCTCCGGACCAGACCGTGATTTCCGGGGACGCCGACGCGATAAAACGCGCGGTGGAACTGGCCTCGCAAGCCGGCGCCAAGCGCGCGGTGATTCTCGCAGTGTCCGCTCCGTTTCACTCCGCGCTGATGATGCCCGCGCAGGAAAAACTTGCGAAAGATCTGGCCAAAATAAAATTCTCCAATCTCAAATTTCCGCTGGTCACCAACGTCGATGCCGACACCATCGAAACCGGCGAGCAAGCCCGCGAAGCTTTGATCCGCCAAGTCTCCATGCCGGTGCGCTGGGAAGAATCGGTTCGCACGCTCATCGAAGAAGGCGTCAACACCTTCGTCGAAGTCGGCCCCGGCAAAGTGCTCACCGGTTTGCTGCGGCAGATCGAGCGCTCCGTCGCGGCGCTGAACGTGGAAGATCAGGCCAGTCTCGGCAAAACGCTCGAGAAAATTGCCGGCGCGCGCTCCGACGCCGCTTGAACCCGTACCGCCAGTAATTGCATCCATGTCCATGCAGCAGGGGAAACTGAGGAACTTCGCTAGATGTTCAGCTTGAAAGATAAAGTTGCGCTGGTCACCGGCGCCTCGCAAGGCATCGGCTGGGACATCGCCCAAGCGCTGGTCGTAGCCGGCGCCAAAGTAGCCGTCGCCGCGCGCACCGAAGAAAAGCTCGCCCTACTCGTCGGCGAAATCACCGCTGCAGGCGGCGAAGCTTTCCCTATAAAAATGGACGTCGCCGACGGCGAACAAATCAAATCCGGCTTCAAGCAAGTCCTCGAAAAATTCGGCCGCCTCGACATCCTGGTCAACAACGCCGCCATCACCCGCGACGGCCTGGCCGTTCGAATGAAACCCGACGACTGGGACGCGGTCATCAAGACCAATCTCACCGGCGCACACCTCTGCATCCAACAAGCCCTCAGCACCATGATGCGCGCGCGCTCTGGTCGCATCATCAACGTCGCCAGCGTGGTCGCCAAAATGGGCAACGCCGGCCAGGCCAACTACGTCGCCGCCAAAGCCGGCCTCATCGGCCTCACCAAAGCCATCGCCATGGAGATCGCCTCGCGCAACATCACCGTCAACGCGGTGGCCCCCGGCTTCGTCACCACGCCGATGACCGACGTCCTAAGCGACAAAGTTAAAGAAGACCTAAAAGCGCGCATCCCGCTCGGTCGACTGGGCGTCCCGAGAGACGTCGCCGCCGCCGTAGTCTTCCTCGCCAGCGACGAAGCCGCCTACATCACCGGCCACACTTTGGACGTAAATGGAGGAATGTATCTGGCATAATTCCCTGCCGGACATCGCTAAATTCTGCCTAAAAGTTGACCTTGCAGGATGCGGTGTCTAGAATGAACGGGTTGCCCGGAAGCCATCGAAACGAAGCCGTACGCCGGCACGTACGCCTGAATTAACGATTCACCAATTTTCCAATCATCAAGCGAGAACACATCGCGGAGGACATCAGCATGGCCAGTGTGGAAGAACGCGTTAAGCAGATTATCGTCGAGCAGCTCGGCGTCGACGAAGCCGAAGTCACTCCCACCGCGTCTTTCGTGGACGATCTGGGCGCCGACTCGCTCGACCAGGTCGAGTTGGTGATGGCTTTCGAAGAAAGCTTCGGCATCGAAGTCCCCGACGAAGACGCCGAGAAAATGACCACCGTGAAAGACGCGGTCGAATACATCGAGAAACATTCCAAGGGAAAGTAACTCACGTTTCATCAGCTCAACATGGGAGCGCTACGTAGTTGACTCGCCGCGTAGTAGTGACGGGCGTTGGATTGGTCTGTGCGCTGGGCATCGGCACCGAGGAAAGCTGGAGCAACCTCGTCGCCGGGCAAAGTGGCGTGGGCACCATCACGCTTTTTGACACCACCGGATTCGATTGCAAGATCGGCGGCGAAATAAAAAATTTCGACCCCTTCCGCTGGATCGAGAAAAAAGAACTCAAGAAAATGGGCCGCTTCATTCAAGTGGCGCTGGCCGGCGCGGACTTCGCCATCAAAATGTCCGGCTGGAAGCCGGAACATTCCGATCTCGATGAAGTGGGCGTTTACGTTTCCTCCGGCATCGGCGGATTCGACATCATCGAGCGCGAACACATCAAGCTGATGCAGGGCGGACCGGGCCGCATCTCTCCGTTCTTTATTCCGTCGGCCATTGTGAATTTGGCGTCCGGACATATTTCCATTCGTTACGGCGCGCGTGGACCAAATTCCGCTACCGCCACCGCATGCTCCGCTTCCGCTCACGCCATCGGCGACTCCTTCAAAATTATCGAGCGCGGCGCCGCGGAAGTGATGATCTGTGGCGGCACGGAAGCCACGATAACGCCCATGGGCGTGGGCGGCTTCGCTTCCATGAAAGCGCTCTCCACCCGCAACGACGATCCTTCGCACGCCAGTCGCCCGTTTGACTCTGACCGCGACGGCTTCGTGGTCGGCGAAGGCGCCGGCATTTTGATTCTCGAATCGCTGGAACACGCGCAGAAGCGCGACGCTCCCATCCTCGCGGAAATTGTCGGCTACGGAATGTCCGGCGACGCGTATCACATCACTCAGCCGGCGGAAAATGGCGATGGCGCGTACCGCGTCATGAAAGCCGCGATGAAAGACGCGCATCTCACACCGGAAGACATCGGTTACGTCAACGCCCACGGCACGTCCACACCGCTCGGCGACGTCATCGAAACGCGCGCACTCAAGCGGGTTTTCGGTGAGCGCGCCAAACAGGTGCCCATCAGCTCCACCAAATCCATGACCGGCCATTTGTTGGGCGGCGCGGGCGGCTTGGAAGCGGGCATCAGTGTGCTGTCGTTGCGCGATCAAATTATTCCGCCGACCATCAACCTGGAAATTCCCGACCCGGAATGCGATCTGGACTACGTGCCTAACGTGGCACGCAAGGCCACCTTGGACTACGCGCTTTCCAACTCCTTCGGTTTTGGCGGCACCAATGCCGCGCTCATTTTCAAACGCTGGGCCGGCAAATAATTTCGTTTCATCTGCTGCAATTTTTCTCAGGAAGCTATCGTGAAAATTATCGTCTGCATCAAGCAAGTTCCCGCCAAAGACGCGCCTCTCGCCATCGCCGGTAACTGGATCAAGGAATCGGACATCGGCTTCGAGATGAACGAGCCGGACAGCTACGCGCTGGAAGAAGCGCTACGCCTGAAAGAAAAACACGGCGGAGAAGTGATCGCGCTTTCGATGGGCCCGGAGCGCGTAAAGCAAGCCATCAAGGAAGCGTTGGCGAAAGGCGCCGATCGCGCCATTCACATTGCCGACGATCAGTTCGCGCAACTCGATCCGCTGGGCGCGGCGAAAATGTTGTCGGAAGCCGTGCGCAAGGAAAACGCGGACTTAATTCTCACCGGCTTGCAGAGCGATGATCAGGGTTTTGGCCAGACCGGCGTGCTTATGGCTGCGCTTCTGGACCTGCCGCACGCCACCATCATCATGCAGATCGAAGTGCAGGATAAAAAAATGCGCCTCAAGCGCGAGCTGGAAGCCGGATGGTTCCAGCACATCGAATGCCCGCTGCCCGCCGTGCTCTCGATTCAATCCGGCATCAACAAAGTGCGCTACGCCACGCTGAAGGGCATCATGGCCGCCAAGAAAAAAGAAATCGCCGCGATCACCCGCGAATCGCTCGGCGTCACGCAGCCGGAAGCCACCCAAAAAATCGAAAAGATTTACGTTCCCAGCAAAAGCAAGAAAACCGAAATGCTCACCGGCACTCCCGCCGAAGTAGCCGCCAAGCTGGTCGAGAAATTGAAGTTCGACGCGCGCGTTATCTAGCCAAGGATCGAGCTACGTCATGAAAATTCTGGTCATCACCGAGCAGCGCCAAGGCAAGTGGAATAACACCAGCTTCGAAACCCTCGTCGCCGCGCAGCAAATCGCCGCGGACACCGGCAGCGCCATCAGCGCTCTGGTGATTGGCAAAGGCGTTGCGAATTTCGCGGACGAAGTGGCTGCGAAAAATGTCGCGGAAGTTCTGCTGGTCGAGCACGACCTGCTTGAAAACTACACTCCGGACGGCTATTGCGTGGCGCTCGCTCAGGTGATTCAAAACGCCAAGCCTGACTTGGTGCTCTTCCCGCACACCTATCAGGTGCGCGATTTCGCTCCGAGACTTGCCGCCCAACTTGGAAAAGGCATGATTGCTGACTGCGTGGGCTTCCACAAAGACGGCGACAAACTCGTCTTCGTGCGCCAGATGTTTCAAGGCAAGACTGCTGCGGATGTTACTTTTCAAGGCTCCGCGCCGTGGTTCGCTTCGTTTCAATCCGGCGCGTTTCGCGCTGACGCCCTTGGCGCGCATCCCAGCGGCAAAGCTCCCATCAACAAAATCACCGTCGACGTAAAGCCCGAACAGATTCGCACCAAGCCTCTCGAACTTTTCAAGGAAGCCAAATCCGCCGTCGACCTCACCCAAGCCCCGATCATCGTCTCCATCGGCCGCGGCATCAAAGCGCCGGAAAATATCCCTCAAGCCGAAGCTTTGGCCAAAGCCATCGGTGGCGAAATGGCGGCTTCTCGCCCGATCTGCGACGAAGGCTGGCTCCCCATGGAGCGCCAGATCGGCAGCTCCGGCCAAACCGTGGCGCCAAAACTGTATCTCGCGCTGGGCATCAGCGGCGCAATTCAACACGTCGTGGGCATGAAGGGCGCGCGCACCATCGTGGCCATCAATAAAGACGCTAATGCGCCGATCTTCGAAATCGCCGACTACGGCGTGGTCGGCGACATTTTCGAACTCATGCCGGCCCTCACCGCCGCGCTGGAAAAATCGAAGTCCTAAGCGGCACTCGACGCTCCTGCGCACACATCAAAGTTGTGTGCGCACTATTTGCTCCTCTCCATTTGTTAGAATGAACCAATGACCGTCGAGCGCGAGCAACTGGAAGCGGACGTACTCATCGTCGGCGCAGGTCCTGCCGGCCTCTCCTGCGCGTTACATCTCGCCAATCTCATCAAAAAACATAACGCCTCGGGTGGCGCGCAACTCTCCGCCGAAAATATTTACGTTCTGGAAAAAGGACGCGAAGTTGGCGCGCATCAACTCTCCGGCGCGATCATGAATCCCAAGGCGCTCGCGGAACTGGTTCCCGATTTCGAGAAGTCTGCGCCGCTGGACACGCCAGTCACCGATGACGCCGCGCTGGTGTTTACCGAAGGCTCTTCCTTTCGCGTTCCGCTCACGCCTCCGCCGTTTAAAAACAAAGGCAACTATGTCATCTCGCTCAACAAGCTGACGAAATGGCTAGGGGGCCTGGTGGAAGCCGCTGGCGTAAATTTGTTCACCCAATTTGGTGGCGCCTCGCTGATTTATGAGGGCGACGCGCTCGCCGGAGTCATCACCGAAGACAAAGGTCTCGACAAGAACGGCAAGCCCAAAGACAACTTCACTCCCGGCTACGAACTGCGCGCAAAAATCACCGTGCTCGCCGAAGGCACGCGCGGCTCGCTCACCAAGAAACTCGTCGCCGAAAAAAATCTCGCCAACATCAATCCGCAAACCTACGGCTTGGGCATCAAGGAACTCTGGGACGTGCAGCCCGGCAAAATTCAGCCCGGCTTCGTCGCGCACACGCTGGGCTGGCCCGTTTCCACCGATATGTACGGCGGCGGCTGGATTTACGGCCTCTCCAACAATCGCGTGTCCATCGGATTGGTTTTGGCGCTCGAATATCACGACCCGGATTTCGATCCGCATGCCGCATTTCAGAAATGGAAAACCCATCCGTATCTCAAAAATATTTTGGATGGCGGAAAGCTGGTTCGCTACGGCGCAAAGTCTCTTCCATACGGCGGCTGGTACGGCATGCCGAAAAATTACCTCGACGGCGGGCTGATCATCGGCGATTCCGGCGGCTTCCTCGATTCCCAGCGCCTCAAAGGAATTCATCTCGCCATCAAAAGCGGCATCCTCGCCGCCGAAACAATTTTCGAAGCGCTCAAAGCCAACGATTTCACCTCGAAAACCCTCAGCGCCTTTCCGCAAAAAATTGAAAACAGCTATATCAAAAAAGAATTGTGGGCCGTCCGCAACTTCCACCAGTCTTTCCAACACGGCCTGCTACCCGGCCTGATTCAATCCGGCCTGCAATTCATCACCGGCGGCCGCGGCCTGATTGATCCGATGCGCAGCCACGAAGGCTATCAGGCGTATCACAAGCTCAGCAGCCGCCGACGCCGCCAAGCATCAAGAAGATCCAGCGCAAAGCGAAGACCGCTTCAAAGGCGACGGCAAACTCACCTTTGACCGCCTCACCGACGTCTACCACTCCGGCACGCGCCACGATGACAATCAGCCGTGCCACCTCATCGTGCGAGATCTAAATGTTTGCTCCACGAAATGCGTCGTCGAATACGGCAATCCCTGCCAATATTTCTGTCCCGCGGCCGTTTACGAAATGGCCAAAGACTCCACCGGCCAGCCCAAACTCAAAATTAATTTCCCCAACTGCGTGCACTGCAAAACCTGCGACATCGCCGACCCCTACCAGATCATCGACTGGGTTGTCCCGGAAGGGGGCGGCGGCCCCAACTACGAAGGAATGTAGCAACGCCTGCCGCCGTCGGCACACGCCATCATACAAAAACAAAAACGCCGCCAAATTTCTGGCGGCGTTTCTCATTATGCGTTTTGTGAAGTGAGTTTAGTTCGGAGACAAACCGTACACATCGATCTCCGTCGCAGTTCCAACGTAAACCTTGCCGTTAGCCACGGTCGGCACAGTGAACTTCACATAGCTCCCCGAAGCATCCGCAGCCTTGGCCGCACTGTTCCACAACTCAGTCCCCAAATTGGTGGCATCGTACGCGTGCAGAATCGCTGCGCCATTGCGTTCCAGGGCCCAGACAATTCCGTTCGAAGTACCCTGCGAAGACACCGAAGGAGTTGCACCCGGCCAGTTGAAAGCCGTCGGCGAAGTTGACGAAGTACCACTGCCAAACCGGCCCGTGGTGCTGTTGATGGAATAAGCTTTAACGTTTCCGCCAGCTGACCCGATGTAGAGTGTCCCTTGCCAGAACGCCGGCGTCGCGAAAATTCCATTGTTCGTGGAGATTATCTGCACCGCTCCGCTGTCCGTGGTGTTGTACCCGCCCAGGCTGTCGCGGTTCAGCACGTACATGAAGCCTTCTTTGCCGCCGCCAATGAGCAGGTGATTCGGCGTAGTCGGTTGATCGACCAAAACCGCGGTTCCTCCCGAACCCAGATCCGTGTCGTTATTTTCCAGGGTCTGCTGTTCGTGAGGAGTGAAAAAGCTGCTGGTGGTCATGCTGTTTCCGGTAGACAGTTTCAGGAAGCTGTCGCCGAAATAGGTGACGCCGTCAAACGGACCGTTGCCGGTAATCACATACAGGCTAGTCGTCCCGTTGATGTTGTCCGCCGCCGGCGCTCCGCCAGACATCCAGATGCCCGCATTGGTTTGGTTGGAGGTGTGCGGATCGTCGTTGTACACGCTGACCTGCGCCAGTGTGGAGGCGTTGTAGCCCACGATCCAACCATAGTAGGGACCTTGGTCGCCGTGAGAAGCCCACGCGATGTACACGATGCCGTTGACCAACGCCAAACCGCAACGCTCGTTTTCACGCAACGGATCAAAGGTAAATCCACCGGCACTGAACGCAATCTCCGTCGGGCCAGCGAATTTTTCCGAGCCGTCGATCAGGCTCAAAGCGTGCAGCCGTTGATGCACGGTCGAACCATTCTTCGACTTGGACACCACGTAAATCGTCGAAGTCGAGGGATCGATTACCGGGGTTCCCACGATGCCAATGTCCGGAGAAATGTCGGTGCTGTTGACGTCGGTCGAACTCAGGTACGTCTCGCCTGAAGCCATCAAGCTCTTGGTCCACAAGGTGACACAGGGAGATGCATCCGCGTCAAAGGCGTAAATGGTGTTGTGCATGGTTTCGGCGATGACCACGTTGTGCTTGGCCCCGCCGATGGTGACGTTAGCTACCCACAACGGTTGCGCATAGGCTTGGGCATCCACCGCGCAGGAGAAGCGCTTTCCAAAGGTGGCCGCCGCCACGGTAGTGGTGTTCAGCGCGTATTCCTTGCTGTTCACGCCGTCGCGAGCCAAGTCGTTGTGATAGGTGAAGATGCCGGTCAGGTCCGTGATCGCTACGCTGGCCGTAGCCACCACCGTGGTATCCGCTGCGCTGCGCGCGCCAACCGTGTGCGTTCCCGCCGTAGTGGCAGGAGTATAAACGCCCGTCGCGCTGACTGTGCCGACCGTCGCGTTCCCGCCGGGAATCGTGTCCACTTCCCAAGTCACCGCGGTGTTGGCGTTGCCGGTCACCGTCGCCACAAACGTCTGCAGCTGCCCGGTCGTCAGGGCCACGCGCTTCGGCAAAATGCTCACCGTCGCGTTGCCGGTCGGAGTCGCTGAGATCGTGAGGGTCGCAGCGGCCTTCTTGGTGGCGTCCGCCACCGAAGTTGCCGTCACCGTAACCGTCGCGGGGCTCGGGACCGCCGCCGGGGCGGTATAGGTAATCGCTACGCCCGATGCGCCCGTCGCTGCGGACAGAGTTCCGCAAGCCGCGCCGGTGCACCCGGTCCCGCTCAACGCGTACGTCACGCCTTTGTTCGCAGAATCGTTCGCCACCGTCGCGGTGATCGCCTGAGTCTTTCCGATCTGTACCGCAACAGTCGTGGGGTTGATGCTCACCGCGATGCCCGCAGCCGCCGTGACGGTGAAGGTAGCAGAAGCCGTCTTGGTGGTGTCAGCCAACGCGGTTGCAGTGATCGTAACCGTGGCGGGACTCGGAATCGTAGTGGGGGCGGTGTAGGTGATGGCCGTGCCCGACGATGTCGTCGCAGCCGCCAAAGTTCCGCATTTCGCGCCAGTGCAGCCGGTTCCGCTTAGTGCGAGGGAAACGCCTTTGTTGCCAAAATCATTGGTCACCGTGGCGGTAATGGTTTGGGTCGCTCCGACAGCCACTGACGCCGTCGTGGGGGCTACAGTAATACCAATAACGATTGGAGTCGCGCTGATGGTAATGACGGTGGAAGCCGACTTAGTAGTGTCCGCAACGGATGTAGCCGTCGCCGTAACTGCAGCTGGCGTAGGAACCGCCGCCGGAGCGGTGTAAGTAATTGCCGCACCTGACGCGCTGCTCGTGGCCGAAAGCGTACCGCAGGCTGCTCCGGTGCAACCGGCACCAGTGAGCGCCCAGGTAACTCCCTTATTGGCGGAGTCGTTCGCGACCGAGGCCGTCAAGCTCAGCGTTTTTCCAACCTGAACCGATGCCACCGTAACAGAGGAGCTGACGCTGACCGCTGCTGGTGGCGTCGCTGAAACGGTAACTTGCGCAGAGCCGCTCTTGGTCGGAGCAGCCACCGAAACGGCCGTTACCGTCACCGCTGCGGGCGAGGGCACCGCCGCAGGCGCCGTGTACATCCCGGTCGCGTCAATCTTTCCGTGGGTGGCGTCCCCTCCAGCGGTGCCGTTTACCTGCCAGGTCACTGCGGAGCTCGACGCGCCGCTTACTGTCGCCGTGAATTTTTGAGTGCCCGCGACCGTGACCGACGCAGTGGATGGACTCACCGCCACGCTAACCGCGCCAACTGGCTGGCTCGCATTCCCTTTTACGTTCGCACAACCGGAAAGAATGGCAGACACGCCGAATAAAATCGTCACTATCGCAGAAAGGCGGCGCCAAGCCGCAAGATTCCCTAAAGCCATTTATTGGTTTCCCCTGAATAGACGTACTTAACCCCACGCTGAGGTTTGAGGCTACTTACAGGACCGCCGCTGCGGCAGCAGGTGCCGGGATTTGGAGCGGGACTTGAAGAGTCTAGGAGGTCTGGTGGGAAAAGTAAAGCCGTTCGTTCGTGTAGCTTGCGGTCAAGTATTCACCTGATACCATGACCAGCTGCGCTGCGCTAGTGCGATAAGGGGCTGGGCAATAAACCCAGAAATTTGCCCAACAAACTCCGCGAATCAGCGGCGCCACGTCGCCGGGCGCGCCGTTGCCAACGGGCGTGGACGCATCCGGAAACGTGGAGCCAGCGGTGGGGGCACATTGCGCAGGGAATCTCCGCAGCTTGGGCAGCGCCCTTCATGGGTGGTCGCCACCGTGGCGTCCGCACGCAGCCAATGCCCGCGCGCGTCGCACAGCTGATTGATGCATTGCACCGTGAATCCTGGCAGATACTGCATCCGTTCTCCTCCGGAAGTGACCTAGCCGCTGAAATTCAGGTTCCGCGCAAATGAACGAGCGCAAAAATGATGAATAATTTTTGGAGAATGGCGAAATTGTGGGGCCAGCCCCGTCCGCTGTCAAGGTAAAACACCCCAAGGTATAGTGCTAGGCTTCCGGTCTGTGGAAATGCGGGAGTTTGCTGTGTAAAAGCAGGCCAGCGCGTTCAAACGTCAGCTCGCGCCTGAAGTGTTTTGATTCTTACTGCTGGGGAGGCGGTTGCGGCGCGGGGCTTTGTGGCGCAGCAGGTTGCTCCGCTGGCTTGGGTTCCGCGGGTTTGGGAGCGGGCTTCCTCGCTTTGTGTTGCTCCAAAGTCGCTAGCCTGGCCTTCAACCCATCAATTTCCTGCTGCTTGGCATTGATGTCCTGCTGTAGCGCGTCAATCTTGGCTTTCCCGGCCGCGTCATGCTCATGATCGGGGTTGGAAAGAAACGTATCCTGCTGCAGCGCCAAATCCCGCCGCCCCAAATCCGCATCCTTCTCGTGGTCGGCGATCATTTCCTTCACATGCGCGACTTCCGGATCATCTGTGGGGGCCGCTGTCGCCGCCGGATCGGCTGGCGTTGATGGCGTCACTTCCGCTTCCGC
Source organism: uncultured Acidobacteriota bacterium (assembly GCA_963846145.1). Taxonomy (GTDB): domain Bacteria; phylum Acidobacteriota; class Terriglobia; order Acidiferrales; family UBA7541; genus Acidiferrum. The sequence continues at coordinate 385,801 of CAWJUV010000004.1, forward strand.
CACCGCTCCAGCACTGGGCGGTTGCGTCTGCAGCGTAGCCGGAGCGTCGACCGTCAGTCCCTGCGCGCCCGGCTTGACGTTACCCTTATCCAAATCGTCGTCGGTGATCACCTTGGACGCTTTGGTCGCGCTCTTGGCCTGCTCGCGCGAACGCCGCGCCGCATCGGCAATCGATTCTTGCGCGGCGTTTGCGGTGCCGGAGGTAGACGAGTTCTGGGCGCGCGTCAGCGGCGCTACCGTGAGAGATAGCACAAAAAGCGTTAGAAGCATCTTGCTGGACCGGAGCGTCCCAATTCGAACCGGCATGATCACCTCACCTCGGCACGTCTCCTCCAACATAACCCCGAACCCTGCCGTGCGCCACTCCGCCGCCCATTCCACCGTGCGAATCAAGCAACGTTGTAAGCTACTTATCATTCTCTCCCCGCTCGAGAGAAGATAAGCTTCTCGCTCGGCACCAAGGACTCGTGTGACTGCCTCCAAATTTTTCGGCCTCGCCAGTTGTTTAGCGCTTACTTTCATTTGCTTCACTCGTCCCGCCCAGGCTCAGAACAATAGGCCTGCGTCCAACTCCGCTTCAGCGCCAGCGCAACCCCAGGACAAGCCTTCCGCAACTCCTTCGGGAGCGCTCGTGGATTACGCCTCTCCCGTTCATCGCTTCTGGGACAAACAAAACGACTGGCTCTTCGCCGGCGTAGCCGCCATGCGCACCGCCGATTATTTCTCCACCCTCAACATGCGCCGCCGCGGCCGCGACGAAATCCTCCTTACCAACGACGTGGTCGACAACCATGCCGGATTCGCCTTCATTGAAGCCGGCGGCACAGGAGTCTCCATCCTCGGCTCCTACATCTTTCATCACTACGGACATCACCGCCTGGAGCGCTGGACCTCCATCGTGCACATCGGTCTGGCCGGCACCGGCGCCGTTCGCAACTACTGCCTGCAGACTCGCCACACCGTGGCCGCCCAGCCGTAACAAACCCGCGTGGTGCGCGAAGCAACGCAGCAAATTAAATCTGCCTCTTATTGCCTAACCCATGTCCGTCGGGCATACTCGCCGCGCGTGCAGTCCGCTGCACGGGCGGTGGCGCAATTCGCGAGGAGGTCTTATGGAGCGGTGTGTCTTTACGCGCCGTTTCTTCGGCAGCATAGCTCTTCTCGTTGCTTGTTTCGCCGCGACCGCCACGGCCGCCGCTTCGCGCCCCCAGGCCCCAGCCCAGCAGCGCAAACCTTCCCCCACTTCAGCCCCGAAAAGCATCCAGCAAAATCAACCGCCCGACAATTCCACTCGCTCTCCTGAAAATTCCTCGGCAGCGCACACCCAAAACGAAACCGATCAGTACGTCCTCTCCCACGAACGCTACGAAAAAGCCGTCTCCTACTCTCGCGCCGGTTATCTCCTCTATTTCGTCGACTACGCCCTCAGCTTCGCAGTGCTCTTTCTGATTCTCCGCTCAGGCATCGCTGCAAAACTTCGGGACGCTGCGGAATCCGTCACCGACAAGCGCTGGCTGCAATGCATCATCTTCGTTCCGTTACTCATGCTCCTGACAGAAGTCTTCGAATTCCCCGTCAGCATCTACTGGCACTCTCTTTCGCTGCGCTACGAACAATCCGTTCAGCACTGGGGCTCCTGGCTCGTCGACTATCTCAAAGGCACCGCGCTGTCTATCGGCTTCTCCATCATCCTGGCGCTGGTGATCACCCTGGCGATCCGCAAGAGTCCGCGACGCTGGTGGTTTTATTTCTGGCTGGCCGCGCTGCCCATCGTGCTCTTCGTGGTGTTCATCAGCCCCTGGTTCATCGATCCGATGTTCAACAAGTTCGAACCGCTGGCCAACGAGCATCCCCAGATGGTCGCCGCCATTGCCAATCTCACCCAACGCGCCGGCGTGCCCATCCCCGCCGACCGCATGTTCCTGATGCGCGCCGCGGAAAAAACCAATGCCATCAACGCTTACGTCACCGGCGTCGGCGCTTCCAAACGTGTGGTCATCTGGGACACCACCCTCCGCAAAACCACTCCCGACGAAGCCCTTTTCATCCTCGGCCACGAACTCGGCCATTACGTTCTCGGCCACGTCACCAAAGGCTTTTTATTTTTCTCTTTCGGCTTGCTCCTGGCGCTGTACGTGATGTTTCGCACACTGCACTTCGCGCTGCAACATTGGGCTCCCGACTGGAAAATTTACGGCCCTGAAGATTTGGCGTCTCTCGTCGTTTTGTTACTCATCTTCCAGATTCTTTCGTTTATCTCCGCGCCCATCGCCAATGGCTTCAGCCGCATGCAGGAACATGCCGCGGACGTCTACGGACTCGAAGTTACCCACGGCATCATTCCCAACTCCGCGGAAGTCGCCGCGCACGCCTTTCAAGTGCTCGGCGAAATCGATCTTTCCGATCCCAACCCGTCGCCCTTCATCACCTTCTGGCTTTACAGCCATCCGCCTGTGGCCGACCGGCTGATTTTCGCCCACACTTACGACCCCTGGTCCAAAGGCGAACCGCCCCGCTACGTAAAATGAAATGTGAAATAATTCATTCGCGAGTGATCTTTTAGATTTGACGATTTGCCGCGCTTAAGCGCAAATTGAGGCTCCCAGCCGCTCACTCTTGATCGCCGCAGCGCGTCTGACGCTTAGACCTATCTTGGAAAGTTGGGCCCTGAATTGATACCGGACGAAAATTCGCTCGCACCGCTGCCGCCGGAGAATCCCGCGGGCCGCTCGCCCCTCGCCACCATTTTCCTCAACGAACGTGAGGTGCGCGCCGGTTGGCGACTGCTGCTGTATCTTGCCATTACCGTCAATATTTTCCTCGGTGTGAAAGTGCTTCTCGGGCATTTTCTCGGATACCACCCCAAAGGATTTGAAAATATCTTCGCCGTGGAGGTGACTGGCTTTGTTTCCGCTTTCGGCGCCGCGCTGATCATGTCTTTGATCGAACGTCGCTCCGTCGATGCATACGGACTGCCTCGCACATCGGCCTTCGGAAAAATGTTCTGGTTCGGCTGGCTCGCCGGTTTCGCGGAAATCAGTTTATTGATCGGCTTGATCGCGGCGTTTGGCGGATATTCGTTTGGGGACCTGGCCTTGCACGACGCGGAAATCGCGCGCTGGGCTGCACTTTGGGCCCTGTGCATGCTCTTCGTCGGCTTCTTCGAGGAATTTCTGTTTCGCGGTTACAGTCTTTTCACCCTGACCAGCGGCATGGGCTTTTGGCCCGCCGCCGTTTTACTTTCGCTGCTTTTTGGATGGGTTCACTTGCAGAATGATGGCGAAAACTGGATCGGTGTCGGCGCCGTCGTGCTGGTCGGTTTATTGTGGTGCTTTACCGTTCGCCGTACTGGTTCGCTGTGGTTTGCCGTCGGCATGCACGCCGCGTTTGATTTTGGCGAAACGTTTTTGTATTCCGTTCCGGATAGCGGTCAGCTCATGCCCGGCCATTTATCCAACGCCACGCTCCACGGGCCCGTGTGGCTAACCGGCGGATTGGTCGGCCCGGAAGCCAGCATCATCGATTTCGCTTTGCTGCTTTTATTTTTTGTCGCGGTGCATCTGCTTTTTCCAGCAAGCAGTGCGCCACAATCGGACACTGCTGCCCTTCAGCGCACCAGTTCCGAAGCAAACACCAGCTTCACGCCGTGACGTTGTGCCTGCGGCAAAAGTTCCTTCAACGCTTCTAACGTGGCGGCATACGCGTGGCCAATGGCGACCGCGTCCTTCTTCCTCTGCGCATCCTCGAACGCTAATTGAATCTGCTTGCGCACCGCCGGCACTTGTTGCACGTCGTCCAGAAACGGTACATTGCGAAACGCCGTGCGCACTCCGAAATGTTGCGCGGTATCGTACGCCACTGTTTCCGCGCTGGTGCGGCTATCAATATAGAAAAGTTTGTGCGCCACCAGCACCGGCATCAATTCCGCCATCAGTTTCGGGTCAGCCGTCGACTGCGAGCCTTGATGATTGTTCACACCCCGCGCACCGGGCACTCCGTCCAAAAATTTCGTCACTAACTCCGTCACTTGCCCCTTGGACATTCCTCCGTGCAACTCCTGAGCCTCCGGGTGCTCGCCACTCACCGATTGCATCGGCAAGTGCAACATCACTTCGAAGCCACGCTGTCGCGCTTGCGCAGCAATCTCCGCCGAGTGGGTCTGATTAGGCAAAACCGAAATCGTCAAGTGATACGGCAGCGCGAAAATCTTTTCCGCAGCGGCGCGATCGCCCCCAATGTCGTCCAGAATAATTGCCAATCGCGCGGGCTGCTGCGTCTCACTGGACGATTCTTCCTGCGAGCCTCTGGCCCCATCCACACCGGCAAAATGCACGTGAATGGTGTGCGTCAGCAGCCCCCGGTGACGGTAGGTCACGATAATCACGCTGCCACCGGCGCCGCTTTGATCGGGACCTTTAGTCAGTCCCCGGGCCGTGGCGATACCGTTGAATTTCTGCAGCAACTCTGAAACCACCGGGGGATATTTGTCGTCCGTGCGCCTCGTACTTAGATGAATTTCGATACGATCCGACGAGTTGGCCACTTTATCGAAGGCCCCGACTTCGCCTTTCACTTCCGCATCGCGTGGCAACACCCGATTGGCCTCGAACACAAATTCCCGGGTAATGCGGTGAATTTCTTCTTCCGGCAATTGTTTGGAGCGCTCGCAGCCGGTCAGGCACACCAACAGCAGCGTGAGGAAAATGGTGGCGTTTATTTTTGGGAGCTTGCGGAACCGGCAGTGAGTGTAGCCGCTTTGCAGCACCGAAGCTTAGGCGGCCTTCTTTACCGGCGTCTTCAGTAGTTCGAGAGCTTTGCGATAAATCGGGTCTTCGGGAGACAGCGGCCGCGGCCCTTCAACTTCCTTCTTTGGCGCGGTATCGGCTTCACCGTCATCTCCGTCACCATCGTCTTCCGGAGTTGCCCGCACCACTTCCGTGGGCACCACGCCTTCTTCCAGGATCGATTTGCCGCTGGGATTGTAGTAATTCGCGGTGGTCAGAATCAGCGCCGAGCCATCATCAAGCGTGATCAATTTTTGTTCCGAAGCTAGCCCGAAGGTGCGCTCGCCGACTACCGCTCCGCGCTTGTTGGCTGCGATCGCCGAGGCCAGTACTTCAGAGGCGCCAGACGTCGTTGCATCCGTCAGCACGGAAACCTGGCCCTTCCACACCACCTGCTTGGGCTCCGCGGAAAATGTTTCGCTCGAAACGGTTTGCCCGCGCAAGGTAGCGAGCGTTCCGTTAGGGACGAACAACCGCGCCATCGCAATCGCCTCGGAAACCGGACCGCGTCCGCATTCCCGCAGATCCACAATCACATTGTGAATGCCTTGCTTTTCCGCTTCGACCAGCCGCCCGCGCACTTCATCCGCGCGCCCCACATCCAGAGAAGTCAGTCGCAGCACCAGTGTGTCGTTGTCGGCTTTCTGCGCCACCAGCTTCACCGCCGCTTGTTTCTCACGCACCACGTCCACTTCTTCCGGCGTGGCCTTGCCGCGACGAATCACTCCGACTTTAACGGCCGTGCCAGCTTGGCCGGTCAGCAAATTCATCGCTTGCCCGACGGACATATCCCGCGTGGTAAAGCCGCCGATCGACTCGAAAATGTCTCCGCTGTGAATTCCCGCTTTGGTTGCCGCGCTATCCGGCAAAACTGAAATCACAATGACGTAGCCGAACCGCTTGCTCACCGTGATTCCGCTCTCGCCCGTTGTGGAGCTGCCACTCTTCTTTTTGTACTCGTCGTATTCGCGGGGAGTCAGGTAGCTCGATTGCGTATCCAGCGATTCCAGCAAGCCGTGTAGCGATCCGGCCGTCACCGTGTGCATGTTCGGCTCGTCGACGTAATCCTGCTGAATCTTTTCCAGCACTTCGCCGAACACCGTCAGCGATTTGTAGGCCTTGTCGTCCGGAGTCCGCCCCAGCACGTGGCCAATTCCCGCGTACATAAAAATTGCCAGCGAAACGCCAATCAGCCCCACACGTCCGGCTCGGTTCATCAGTTTCACCCGTTCGAAAGCCCTAAAAGTATAGCACCGCTCCACACATGGGACGCACGCCACCCCACAAAGGAAGCCTCCGAGGTGTCCAAAGGTTTTGACTTCTCAAACCCCACCCAACTGGGTGGCCTACCCTTGCGGTTTTTGCAAGGGTGGGGCGGGCACCATTCAGCCCCCCAAGGTCTTGGATTTTGAATTTAGATCGAGTATCTGAATCGCCAGAAATGGCATAGAAGACACACCTCAACTGCCCTATCCGATGCAACTTAACCACACCTCACGCCTCTCCAAGCATCTCTACATGCGTATCCTACTGATTATAAACAAGAAGTCAGCGCCAATGTGGCCTGCAAACTGCTAAAATACTACGTTCATGTTTCAAACCACCATCGCCAACTCCGCCACCACCGAGGGAGTCGGCCTCCATACCGGCGTCTACGGCCACGTCACCCTGACCCCCGCCCCCGCCGAAACCGGTATCGTCTTCCGCCGCGTCGACCTCGATAACTTCCCCATCGAAGCCCAAGGCAACAACGTCGCCCGCGTCAGCTACGCCACTAGCTTGATGAAGCAGGGCGTACTGCTCTCCACCACCGAGCATCTCCTCGCTGCCATCTACTCCTGCGGCATCGACAACATCTTCATCGACATCGACTCCATCGAAATTCCCATCCTGGACGGCTCGGCCGAACCCTTCATGCAGATGCTGGAGCGTTGCGGCATCCGCCGCTTGCGCCGCCGGCGGCGCTTCTTGAAAGTCCTGAAGCCCCTCGAAATGGTGGAAGGCGATCGCCGCGTCGGAATTTACCCCGCCAACGAGTTCCATGTCTGCTGTTACGTCGATTTCCCGCATCCACTGGTAGGCCAGCAACAATTCGCCATGACCGTCAACGCCGCCAGCTTCCGCCAGTTCCTCTCCCGTGCCCGGACGTTTTGTTTCGAACGCGACATCCAGCCGCTTCGCTCCATGGGCCTGATACGCGGGGGCTCGCTGGACAACGCCATCGTCCTCACCGATGACGGCGTCATGAACGGCCCGCTGCGCTACCCCGACGAGTTCGGCCGTCACAAAGCCCTCGACCTCATCGGCGATCTCGCCCTCGTCGGCCTCCCGTTGCTCGCCCGCGTCGAAGCCCACAAAGCCGGCCACGCTCTGCACACTCAACTCGTCACGCGCCTTCTCGCCGATCCCTCACTCTGGACGATCACCACCGAAGAAGCTTCCTCCGCCGACGTGGACGCCCTACCCGAACGCGCCCTCCCTGCGGCCGATTAGCCTCACACCTCACCCACCCAAGGTTCCGTTGATACGCCGTGAGCTTTAGCTATGAATTGTAGTCAATATATCTAAATGGTATACTGTGCAATTCAACGAAATGTTCAGCGCACAGACATTCCGCTCCGCTCGGTTCACGCTATTCGAGAACTATCGAGCACCGATTTCCAGTCGCGGTTCCGCTTTGCACACTCTATTGCGCAGGGTGCGCTTTGTTTTCAACCAGTTCCAGCCTCTTTTCGAGAAAAAGAGGTCTCTTTGCACGTTTTGGCACACCTCTTTTCTTTGTTTTCAACAACTTCCAGTCTCTTTTTTGCAAACACCGGGGGTGGGGGGTGCCGCTGAGTTTTCCGGTTTCCGTGTCGCCAGACGCATTAGCACTTCGTAACCACAAACCGCCTGCTATCGTTGCGAAATCCGCACCGCTCCGACAAACTGGCCTCAGCTCATGCCAAACAAAGATCTAGCCATCGTCATCCTCGCCGCCGGTAAAGGCACCCGGCTCAAATCGAGCTTGGCTAAGGTCCTCCACCGCGCTGGTGGCCGCCCGCTCGTCGAACAAGTCCTGCGCGCCTGCGCGCCACTCGGCGCCGCGAAAACCGTAGTGGTGGTGGGCCACCAGGCCGACGAAGTCACCAAGGCCGTCGCCGCATTCGGCGCCAAGTCAGTGCTGCAAAAACCTCAAAACGGTACCGGCCACGCCATGCAAGTCGCCCGCCGCGCCATCGGCAACGCCAAGTACGCCATCGTCCTCGCTGGCGACGCCCCGCTCATCCGCACCGAAACGCTAAAGGCTTTGCTCGCCACGCACCGCTCCGGCGACACCGCCGCAACCGTGCTTACCGCCGTCGTCGCCGATCCGCGCGGCTACGGACGGATCTTGCGCAAATCCGACACCGCGATCGCCGGTATCGTCGAAGAATCCCAACTCACCGGCGATCAAAGCGAAATCAACGAAATCAATTCCGCGATTTACTGCTTCACGCTCTCAAAGCTGTGGCCGGCGCTCTCCCAGGTGAAACCCAACAACAAGCACCGCGAAATTTATCTCACCGACGCCGTCGCGCTGCTCGCTTCCAAAGGCCAAAGTGTCCTGGCGCAAATCGCGCCTGACGCGCGTGAAGTTCTAGGCTGCAACACCCGCGCCGATCTCGGCGAAGTCGACCGCATCTTCCGCGAATGGAAACGCAACGCTCTCATGGACGCCGGCGTCACCATCCAACTTCCTGAGACAGTTTTGATCGATCCTGACGTGATCGCCGGCGAAGACACGCTGATTGAACCTGGCGTGCAGTTGCTGGGAAAAACGAAAATTGGGGCGCGGTGCACCATTCGCAGCGGCAGTGTCCTAAGCGACGCGGTTCTTGGTGACGATGTTACGGTGGAAGCTCACAGCCTGGTGGTCGAAAGCCGCCTGGACAGCAACGTAATCGTCGGCCCGTTCGCACGTTTGCGCGGACACAATCACTTGAAATCCGGAGTGCGCATCGGCAATTTCGTCGAGCTGAAAAACAGCACGCTCGGTGAAGGCACCAAAGCCATGCACCTCACCTACCTCGGCGACGCCACTATCGGCGGCAAAGACCAACGTGGGCGCCGGCACCATCACCTGCAATTACGACGGATTTCACAAGCATCCCACGCACATTGGCAGCAACGTTTTTATCGGCAGCGATTCCGCACTGGTCGCACCCGTTCGCGTCGGCGACGGCGCCTTCATCGCCGCGGGTTCCACCATTACCGATAACGTTCCCGCGGATGGTTTGGGTATTGCACGCGGCCGCCAGGTCACCAAAAAAGGATGGGCCTCGCAAAAACGCCGCGAACTCGCCGCCGCTTCGCCGAAGAAGAAAACTGCCTCAAAGAAATCCCGCCGCCTTTCAAAAAAACGCCGCTGACCTACGGCGTCTCGCTAACCTGTCGCCATTCGCCCGCTGTGCTAAAATAAAAACTCCCCACATCGATTTCAGGGAGCAACCGCCGCATGAAATTCGGAGTCGTCGTTTTTCCCGGATCCAACTGCGATCACGACGCGTTCTACGCTATCAGCGACGTTCTGCACCAGCCGGTGGAATTCATCTGGCACCAATCCGAAGATTTAGCCAAGTGCGACGCTCTGATTCTCCCTGGCGGTTTCGCGCACGGCGATTATCTGCGCACCGGCGCGATCGCGCGGTTTTCCCCAGTGATGAAGCCGATCGAAAAGTTCGCCAAGTCCGGCGGCTTGGTGCTGGGCATCTGCAACGGATTTCAAATTTTGCTGGAAGCCGGACTGCTGCCCGGAGCCGTCATGCGCAACATTGGCCTGCGCTACATCTGCCGCCACGTACATCTGCGTGTGGAATCCACTTCCACACCGTTTACGCAAGCAGCAGCGCCAGGCCAAATCTTGAAAATCCCCATCGCCCACAACGATGGAAATTACACCTGCGATCCTGCGACTCTCGCCGGGTTGCAGAAAAATCAGCAAATTTTATTTCGCTATACCACGCCCGACGGCCGCGACGACGCCGCGGGAAATCCCAACGGCTCGATGGAAAATATCGCGGGCATCTGCAATCGCGAACGCAATGTTGCCGGCTTGATGCCGCATCCGGAGCGCGCCGTGGAAGCGGTGCTGGATTCCGCGGACGGATTAGTGATTTTCAAATCCATGGTGGAATCGTTCGTTGCGTCCGCGAAGGCCACGGCTTGAACTTTTTGCAGGTCATTGAATTTTTTCGCGCAACACCGCTGTTTGTCGTATCCTCCTTTTTCAACGCCGCTAGCGCCGGATAAAACTTTTGGCCACTGCCAGCACCGAAATTAAAGTCACCCCGGAAATCGCCGCGGAGCACGGCCTGACTGCTCCTGAATACGCTCGCGTGCAGCAAATCCTCGGCCGCGATCCCAATATCACCGAGCTGGGAATTTTCAGCGTGATGTGGAGCGAGCACTGTTCCTACAAATCCAGCAAAGTTCATCTCAAGCGGCTGCCGGTGCGCGGCAAACTGGTGGTGCAAGGCCCGGGTGAAAACGCCGGAGTCGTGGACATCGGCGACGGGCTGGTGGCCGCGTTCAAAATCGAATCGCACAATCATCCCAGCTACGTTGAACCGTTTCAGGGCGCCACCACCGGCGTAGGCGGAATTCTGCGCGATATTTTCACCATGGGCGCCCGGCCCATCGCTATTCTCGATTCGCTGCGCTTCGGGCCGATTACCTCGGACAAGGGCGCGATCGTTTCCGCAAACGGAGTCCGCACCTCGGCGGAAACCGTCGCTAAAAATCGGCGCATTCTCGATGGTGTTATTCGCGGAGTGGCCGGGTACGGAAATTCTTTTGGAGTGCCGACCATCGGTGGAGAAGTTTGTTTCGAGCCGTGCTATTCCCAAAACCCTTTAGTGAATGCGCTGGCACTGGGCATCGCGAAAAAAGAAGATTTGTTTTTTGCCAAAGCCCGCGGCACTGGCAATCCCGTCATTTATGTGGGCGCGAAAACGGGACGCGACGGAATTCACGGCGCATCTCTGCTGGCATCCGCCGAATTTACGGAAGAATCGCAGCAGAAACGCCCCAATGTGCAGGTTGGCGATCCATTCGTAGAAAAGTTGCTGCTGGAAGCTTGCCTCGAAGCGATGAAGACTGGCGCAGTTGTCGCGATTCAAGACATGGGCGCAGCGGGTTTGACCTGCTCCACTACGGAAATGGCTTCGCGCGGTGGCACCGGGATTGAAATTGATCTGGCGCGGGTTCCGCAACGCGAAACCGGCATGTCCGCGTATGAAATCATGCTCAGCGAGTCGCAGGAGCGCATGCTGCTGGTCGCTGAAAAAGGGCTGTGAATCGGAAGTTCTGCAAGTTTTTAAGAAGTGGGGACTCGACGCGGTGGTCGTGGGTGAAGTCACCGACGGTGGATTGCTGCGAGTAAAAAATCACGGTCAGGTGGTGGCCGAGATTGCGGCGCATCCGCTGGCGGAGGAAGGACCGGTCTATCAGCGGCCACTTGCTGCGCCCGTACGGCGCGAAGAATCCGCTAAAGATTGGTTCGCCTTTGCTCCAGAAAATAAAAATCTCACGGATAATTTCAAGCGCTTGCTGGCGTCGCCTACCATTGCGTCGAAACGCTGGGTCACTGAGCAATACGACACCATGGTGCGCACCAACACACTGGCTGTTCCTGGCGCAAGTGACGCGGCCGTCGTGCGCATTAAAGGAACGAAGCGCGCGCTGGCGCTCTCCACCGATGGTAACGGGCGTTGGTGCCAACTGAATCCGCGGCTCGGGGCGATGCACGCGGTGGCGGAAGCGGCGCGCAACGTCGCTTGCGCGGGCGCTAAACCGATCGCCGCGACGAATTGCCTGAATTTTGGCAGCCCCGAAAAACCAGAAGTAATGTGGCAATTTTCCGAAGCCATTGACGGCCTGACGGAAGCATGTAACGCGCTGGAAACTCCCATTACCGGCGGAAATGTTAGTTTCTACAATGAGACGCTCGGCGCTTCGATTTATCCCACTCCGGTCATCGGGATTCTCGGCGTGATTGAAGACGCTGCGAATACGGTTAAGATCGGCTTCCGGCAATCCGGCGACATCATCCTTTTATTGAATGGCGCTGCGACAACTGGGGCAACCGCCGAAGCCGTGAAGTTCGAGCGAGCCGACCAGCAACGCGAATTTTCTTCCAGCGAATATTCCAGGACCATTGGCGGAATCGTTGCCGGCCAGCCTCCGGCGATCGATCTCGCCGCGGAAAAACGGTTGCAACATTGTTTGCTTGCGCTCGCTGCCGACCGAGCGATTCACTCCGCGCACGATCTCAGCGATGGTGGCCTCGCGGTGGCGTTCGCGGAATCTTGTTTCGCCGCGGAAAATCTCGGCGCGCGGCTCGCGCTGAAAGAAAATGCTCCTGCGGAATCAGCGCTCTTCGGCGAGCGCGGCGCGCGCGCGATTATTTCCGTCGCCCCAGCGAAGCTCGATGCCGTTCTTCGCGCTGCAAAACAATCCGGCGTCTCCGCCACGCAAATCGGCCACGTTACCAACGACGGCGTTTTCAGCATCCAATACAATGAAAGTGCCATAATCGAAGAGTCCGTAGCGACGCTTCGCGACACCTGGGCCCATTCGCTGGAGCGCGCGCTCAAATCATGAACAACAAGCTCGCTTACGCCGACGACCGCTTCCACGACGAGTGTGGAGTATTCGGTGTGTTCGGCCATCCCGAAGCCTCCAACCTGGCGTACCTCGGGCTTTATGCGTTGCAGCATCGCGGGCAGGAATCCGCCGGCATCGTCTCGAGCGATGGGCATGAATTACATCTGCATCGGGCCATGGGAGAAGTAGAAGAAATTTTTCAGCCGTCGGTGCTGGCGAAACTTCCCGGACGCGCCGCAATCGGCCACACACGCTATTCCACCGCAGGCGATAAAGCTTTGCTGAACGCGCAGCCGATCATGATCGATTGCAACAAAGGCAAAGTCGCGCTCGGCCACAACGGCAATCTCACGAATGCCGCTGAGTTTCGGCGCAAGTTGGAGCATCGCGGATCGATCTTTCAAACGAATAGCGACACCGAGGTGATCGTGCACCTCATCGCTCGCTCGCAAGCGAGGAATTTGTCGGGAGCGATCGGCGACGCGCTCAATCAGGTTGAGGGCGCTTACTCTCTGCTGTTGCTGACGCCCGACGAACTTTACGCCGTGCGCGATCCGCGGGGGTTTCGTCCGTTAGTGCTAGGCAAATTGCCCGCATCGGACACTGGAGCGGAAGCTTGGATGGTCGCTTCCGAAACGTGCGCCTTCGATTTGCTCAATGCGCAGTACGTGCGCGAAGTTGCGCCGGGCGAGATGGTGCGCATCTCCAAGTTTGGAGTGGAATCGATTCGCTTCGCGACTGCGAAACAAGAACAGAACTGTATCTTCGAACACGTTTATTTCTCGCGTCCGGATAGCATTATTTTTGGACGCTCCGTCAACGACAGCCGCGAAGCTTTGGGCCGTACACTCGCGCAGGAGCATCCCGTCGACGCGGACATCGTGGTGCCGGTGCCGGACTCTGGCGTGCCGGCTGCGGTTGGTTTTGCGCTGGAATCAAAAATTCCGTTTCGCATGGGTTTGATCCGCAATCACTATATTGGCCGCACCTTCATCGAGCCTTCGCAAGCCATTCGCAATTTCGGCGTGAAGCTGAAACTGAATCCGATTCGCGGACTGATTGAAGGCAAGCGTGTGGTGCTGGTGGACGACTCCATCGTACGCGGCACTACCAGCCGCAAAATCGTGCGCATGGTTCGCGAAGCCGGCGCCAAAGAAGTGCACATGCGCATCAGTTGCCCGCCGACGATTTCGCCGTGCTATTACGGCGTGGACACGCCTACACGTGAAGAACTGATTGCTTCATCCAACTCGCCGGAACAGATTCGCCAATTTCTTGGGGCCGATTCGCTCGGCTACGTTTCACTGCATGGTTTGCGTCAAGCGGTTAAGGACAGCGACGGGAAATTCTGCACCTCGTGTTACACCGGCGTGTATCCCACGGATCTGGTCCAACTGGAAGTTCGCGCGGGCAGCGGCAATGGAGTGGTTGGCACGCTGAACGGCAATTCCGCCGACGAAGTCGCCCACGAAAAACCGGTAGTGGTGGTGGAAAGCGATGGCTGACCGCAAAGTGAAACAGGAAGAAGCGCATGTACCGGTGGGCACCAAGATTCAGCGGGAGATCATCGCGTGGTTTTGGGTGGGCCTGGCGTTTTTGCTGATCAACGGAACGATCGGGCAAGCGCGCGTCATTCCCAGCGGCTCGATGGAAAATACTTTGCTCATCGGCGATCACTTGATCATGAGCCGCGTGGGCTACGATGCCGGCGTGCCATTCACCAATTGGCACATGCCGCTGTGGCGGAATCCCAAGCGCCAGCAAATTGTTATTTTCAAGCCGCCGTTTGCTCCGGACACGCCCGATTACGTGAAGCGCGTGATTGGTTTGCCTGGCGATTCGATTGATATTCACGACGGAGGCGTGTGGATCAACGGGACACGCCTCACCGAACCATACGCGGTCGGCCAATCGGAACCCTACGAACTGCACACCCCTTTCAAAGTGCCGGACAATTGTTATTTTGTGATGGGCGATAACCGCGGCAATTCGTACGATAGCCGCTTTTGGGGCTGTGTCCCGCGCAACGATATTATTGGTACGCCGGTGATGATTTATATGTCTCTAGATGCGCCTTCCGATGCCTGGGAGCCTGGTCAGATTCGCGAGCGATTTTTTGCCTATGCCAACGCCATTCTGCATCCTGGCAGCGTGCGTTGGAGGCGACTGTTTCGCATTTTCTGAGCGTGCCGTCGCGCGCTTGGATTTACTTCGAGAGATTACGCCGCTCCCTCCGCGGTTGAAGTGCATCTAAAATCGACAACCGTAACCGCAGTCGCAAGCGCAGTGGTTTACGTGAAAGCTGAAAATGGCCGAACGCTCTTCAATTAAATACGCAGATGCCGGAGTGAACATTGCTGTCGCCGATGAGGCGAAGCAACGCATACGGCATCACGCCAGCCGCACATTTACTCCCGGAGTGTTGGGTGGCATCGGCGGATTTGGCGCGCTGTTTGCTCTGGACGTAAAAAAATATAAAGAGCCGGTGCTGGTTTCGAGCGCGGACGGCGTGGGCACCAAGTTAAAAGTGGCGATGGCGATGGGGGTGCACTCCACGGTTGGCGGCGATCTGGTCAATCACTGCATCAACGATATTTTAGTGCAAGGCGCGGAGCCGCTGTTTTTTCTCGATTATCTAGCGATGGGCAAACTTGAGCCGCAGGTTGTGGAGCAGCTCGTCGATGGTATGAGCCGCGCTTGCCGCAAAGCGGGCTGCGCGCTGATTGGCGGCGAGACGGCGGAGATGCCCGGGTTTTATCCGGAGGGCGAATACGATGTCGCCGGATTTATTGTGGGCGTGGTCGAACGCAAGAATTTGTTGAACGGCAAAAGCGTGAAGCCTGGCGATGCGTTGATCGGGTTGCCTTCTTCGGGTCTGCACACCAACGGATACTCGCTGGCGCGCAAATTGGTTTTTGAAGTCGCCAATCTTCGTCCGGATACGTATGTCGCGGAGGTTGGGAATAAAATCGGCGCGGAGTTGTTGAAGCCCCATCTTTGTTATGCGCCCGCGCTGAAAAATGTGGTTGCGCGCAATTGCCTGAGCGCGCTGGCGCATATTACTGGTGGCGGCATTCCCGGGAATTTGCCGCGCGTATTACCCAGCGGCGTGAGGGCGCAGATTGATCTTTCTTCCTGGCCGGTGCCACCGATTTTTAAATACATGGCGAAAATTGGAAAGATCGATGGCGACGAACTGCTGCAGTCTTTCAATATGGGCGTGGGCATGATCCTGGTGGTGCCGCCGGAGCACGTGAAATATGTCGAGTCTGATTTGAAGAAACGTCGTGAGAAGTTTTTCCGCATCGGGCGCATCGAACGCGGGGATTCCGGAAAAGCGCGCGTGGCGTATTCGGGCACGATGGCGCTGTAGTCGGTTGTAAATTTCCCGACGCGTTTCGCCAACTTCCAGCGAGTGTGCTAACGTTTTCCGTCCATGAAACGTATTGGCGTTTTACTTAGCGGGCGCGGCTCCAACTTCGAAGCCCTGGCCGAAAGTGTTTCCGCCGGGCGTATTCCCGACGCGGAAATTGCGATTGTCGTCGCTAATCGCGAAGGCACTCAAGGAATTGAACGAGCGCACACACGTGGGTTGGCCACTCGGGTCATTTCTTCACGCGGCCTTGAGCGCGAAGCATACGACCGCCAGGTTGTTTCTGTTTTGCAAGAAAACAAAGTCGATCTTGTCTGCCTGGCCGGTTACATGCGGCTTCTTTCCGCGTACTTTGTGCAGAGTTTTCCGCAGCGGATTTTGAATATTCATCCGTCGCTGCTTCCATCTTTTCCTGGGCTCGAGTCGCAACGTCAGGCTTTGGAGTACGGCGTAAAATTCGCGGGCTGCACGGTGCACTTTGTAGATGAAAACCTCGATGCGGGACCGATTATTATGCAGGCCACGGTCCCGGTGGTCGATTCCGACACGTCCGACTCGCTGGCAGAAAAGATTTTGCGCGAAGAGCATCGCATTTACACCGAAGCGGTGAAGCTGATTTTGTCCGGACATTTCAAAATCGAAGGACGCCGGGTGGTGCAGTTGCAAACTCAGCCTGCCCATTCATGAATTCCAATCGCCGCGAAGCTAGAATAAATAAATGACTGCCGCTACTTTCAAATCCGTCGCCGAGCAGCTTGCCTACTTAAAAAAAGGCAGCGCTGAAATTATTCGCGAAGCGGAATTGCAAACCAAATTGGAGAAGGCGGCGAAGACCGGGAAACCGCTGCGCGTGAAACTGGGTGTCGATCCTACTGCGCCGGATATTCACCTCGGGCACACCGTGGTGATTCGCAAGTTGAAACACTTTCAAGAAATGGGGCACACCGCGGTGTTTCTTATCGGGGATTTCACCGCCATGGTGGGCGATCCGACCGGGCAATCGGAAACGCGACCGCCGTTGACGCGCGAGCAGGTCAACGCGAATGCGACGACTTATCTTGAGCAGGTTTTCAAGATTTTGGATCGAGACAAAACCGAGGTGCGCTACAACAGCGAATGGCTGGACAAATTGTCCAGTTACGACATCGTGCGTTTGTGCGCCAAATATCGCGTCGCGCGGATGCTGGAACACGAAGATTTTCACACGCGGCTGACGAATCAGCAGCCCATTTCCATGCATGAACTGCTCTATCCGTTGATCGTTGCATATGATTCCGTTGTGCTGGAAGCAGATGTGGAGCTTGGGGCCACGGAGCAGAAATTTAATTTGTTGATGGGGCGCGAGATTCAGCGCGAGTACGGGCAAGAGACGCAGGTGGCGTTTACCATGCCGATTTTGGTTGGGCTCGATGGTTCGCGCAAAATGTCGAAGAGCCTCGGGAATTATGTGGGGATCACCGAAGCGCCTGCGGACATGTTTGGGAAGATGATGTCGATTCCGGATGAGTTGATGTGGTCGTACTACGAGTTGGTCACGGATCGCACGCCCGAAGAAATTGCGGCGCTAAAAGATGAAGTGTCGAGCGGCCGGACTCATCCGATGGATGTGAAAATGCGTTTGGCGCGCGAAGTGGTCACCGGGTTTCACGGCGATGGCGCTGCGCAGAAGGCGTTCGACAATTTTCAGCATGTGTTTCGTGATCGGCAGGCGCCGCAGGAAGCGCCGGTGAAAAATGTGCCCGCTGGCGCGCCGCAGATGATCAAAAACTTACTCGCATCGCTCGGGCTCGCCGGTTCGGTTAGTGAGGCGGAGCGTCTGGTGAAACAGCGGGCGGTCGACATTGATGGGCAACTCATCGAAGATCCGCGCAAAGAGATCGATTTGAGTCAGCCCCGGGATTTTCTGTTGCGCGCGGGGAAGAAAAAGTTTGTTCGTGTGGTGGTTGCCTAAAAATCTGCGATACAAGTCTGCGCTACAAATGTCGGCAGCTTGCTAGTTCAAGACTTCGCCGACCATTCCCGCGACTTGTTTGGCGACCGAGATCGCTGCAGTCAATCCTGGCGACTCCATTCCCACCAAATGAATCATTTGGCGTGCCTTCGGATCGTGTTCGATCACGAAATCCACGATGCCGTGGTGATCGGGTGCCGCTAATTTCGGGCGCAATCCGGAATAAGCCAATTGCAAACTGCCGGCTTCAATTTCGGGTAACAGCTTTTTTGTGCCGGGGACGAATTCGGACGCGGCGAGACGGGCGCTCTCGTAGTCCTCTTTGCTTTCGACGTAGCGCGCGGTTGGGCCGATCAACATGGTGTTCCAGATAGTTTTCGTTAAATGCACGCCAAGACTGAGTCCATCGGCGTGCGGCAGTGGATAGACCAAGCCGTTCAACAACGAGGCTTGCGGACCACGGACTTCGCAATATTCGCCGCGCACTGGATAAATTTTCCAGCTCCGGTTGCCCATTAGGGCGGCCACTTCGTCGGCGTACAAGCCAGCGGCGTTGACCACGCAGAGCGCTTCGATGGTTTCGACGGAAAGATCTTCGTCGTCGGTCTCGTCGCCGATGCGGACTTCGGCGCGCATCCCCGTCGGAGTTGCTTCCAGAGAAATCAAGCGCGCGCGATTCACCAGGTGTGCGCCGCGTTCCGACGACAACCGCGCTAAGGTGCGCACCAATTCTTCGGCGGATAAAATTCCGGTGCTGGGGACTTCGAGCGCGGCCACCCCTGCGACGTGCGGCTCTTTGGAATGAATTTCCGCGGGGCCGATCAGGCGCAAACCTTCGACGCCATTTTCGCGGCCGCGTTGGTATAACGCTTCCAGTGCGCCTTGTTCGCTTGCTTCGCTGGCTACTACCAGCTTTCCGGTGCGGCGGTGCTCCACGTGATGCTTTTCGCAAAATTCGTACATCAGCGGATTGCCGGCAACGCAGTGGCGGGCTTTGAGCGAATTTTTTGGGTAATAAATTCCAGAGTGAATCACGCCGCTGTTGCGCGTGCTGGTGGCCATTCCAACGCGCGGGAGACGTTCGACAACGAAAACGTCTTGCCATTTTTGGGAAATTTCCGCGGCGATGGCGCAGCCGATCAAGCCTCCGCCAACGATCAAAACATTGACCTGTTCCATGAAGGGGCACCTGTAACCGCACGGCGCGGCTACTACTATTTTATTCTCAGGTGTGCTCTTCGGGAGGAAGTTCGTCGAAAAGCGGAGTCGTATCCATCAGCCGCGATTCGGTACCGTCGTGGACGGCATAATTGGCATGCTTGCCGCGATCGTAGCCGGAGCGCCAGATGGAAGAAGCGCCGTGCTGTCCGTCTTTGTTGATGGCGTAAAAAAATATGTGAAAGGTGGCCAGCTTTTGTTTGTCGTTTTTGTAATTGTGGGCCACGCGGCTGGCGGCCTCGAGGCAGGCTTCCGTGGGAGATTTTCCGCGGCGCATCATTTCCACGATGGTGTGGCCGCCGGCGATCTTGATGTTTTCTTCGCCCTTGCCGGTTGAGCCGGCGGCGCCGACTTCGTTATCGACGAAGCAGCCCGCGCCGATGATCGGTGAGTCGCCTACGCGACCGGGAATTTTCCAGGCGAGGCCGGAGGTGGTGGTGGTCGCGGAGATTTCGCCTTTGGCGTTGACGGCCATGCAGGGGATGGTGCCGGTGGGCGGATGCGCGATTACTTGACGAACGTGGGGCAGCCACGATTGTTTTTCCGGTGTGTTGAAAAGTTCCGCGAGGTGTTCTTCGTATTCGTGCGGGAACTGCGCGCGACTCACATCGATGGTTGGACGCTTCACGTACTCCGGGCTGTCGATTCCGGGGCGCCAGTTGAACGAGCTGGAGGCCTTCCAGGCTAGCCAAGCCAGGCGCGAGCGGTCGGTCAGCAAGTTCAGGTCTTCGAAACCTTCGGCGATTGCGAAACGGTGGGCGCCTTCGCCGACGATCATTACGTGGTTGGTGCGTTCCATCACGGTTTTGGCCAGACGCGAAACGTTTTTGATTCGACGCACGCCCGCTACCGCGCCGGCGCGACCGGTTGGACCGTGCATGACGCTGGCGTCCAGTTCGACTTCGCCTTCCTCGTTGGGGAGGCCGCCGTAGCCTACGGAGTCGTCGTTGGGATCGTCTTCCACGATGGTGACCGCGGCGACGACTGCATCCAGTGTGTCGCCGCCTTTTTTCAGAATGTCCATTCCACGGCCCAGGGCGTGGACGCCATTGGCGCTGGAGATGATCAGCGGGCGGGTGCCCTGCTTTGCTGGAGCGGCTTGCGCAGCTTCACGCGCGTCGCCGTTTTCTCGCGCGAACAGTTTAGTGGTGCTGGCTACCGCGCTGCCTGCCAACGAAGTTAGGAAAAATTTACGCCGCGACCACAGTTCCATGGATGCCTCCGGGCCTTCGCGCCGCCGAACTTCAGACGCGACAAGCTGCGGCGCATCTTATGTAGGAACGCTACGAACTGCAAGGTGGGCGAAAAAGAAAAAAGAAGTTTGAGAAGTCTACTCGGCTGCGTTCAACGGCAAGAAGTATTGCGTGCCTTTCACCGGATCCTGCAAGCGGCGCAGCAGTTGCTGCAAATCTTCGGATTTCTCCACGAAGTCGATTTCCGAAGTGTCGATGACCAGCAAATCAGAGGCGGCGTAGTGGAAGAAAAAATGCTCGTAGGCGCGGGCTACTTCCTCGATGTAATCCGGAGAGATTTCGGTTTCGTCGCGGGAGGCTTTTTTCTCCAGGCGGGCGCGCAGCACTTCCGGCTTGGCTTGCAAGTAAATCACCAGGTCTGGCGCCGGAATATCCGCGGTGAGTATTTCGTAGTAGCGGTCGTAGAGTTTTAGTTCTTCGTCATCGAGATTGAGGTTGGCGAAGATGCGGTCTTTTTCGAGGAGAAAATCGGCCAGCACCGGAGCAGGTCCCGGAGCCGAAAGGGCTTCGCGGATGCGCTTCTGGCGCTCCATCAGGAAATACATTTGAGTGCGCAGCGGGGAACCAGGCTTTTCTTTGTAGAAATCGGAGAGAAACGGATTGTCTTCGCAGTCGAACAAACGGCGTGCGTGCAGGCGTTCCGCCAGGATTTTGGCCAGGGTGCTTTTGCCGACTCGGAGCGGGCCTTCCACGACGATGAAGCGCGGAGTTTTTAAGCCGGTGCGGGCGTCGCTGCGAACTTCGCTCGTTTCGGGTTGGTTAGTGGATTGGTTCGAAGACATGTCTCAGGATTTTGGTGCGGCGCGCAATTATAGCGCACCTGGTTTGAATGGCAGATGAAACCGTTGGAGCAGAAGTTGTGCGGGCAAAAAAACAACTCCTCGCAGCCTACCGCCTGCGAGGAGCTGTTGCCTTTGAGAGTATTCGTTTGCCGCCGCGCGATCGAGCGATCTGCGCGGCGACTAAATTTTCAATGGACCACGCCGATGTTGTGAGTGGCGGCCTGGAAGGACATCGTCGCGCTCAAGCCCTGCGGCAAGAACCACAGCTTGCGGACCCAGAAGCGATCGCTGACCATGGCGCGGCGGCCAACCAGATCCATCAAGAGAGGGCCAACCTGCGTGGCGACGTAGATTCCGTTGGAGTGCGCGAACGGGCGCATCAGCGGGTCGGCTTCGGTGCCCCAATTTCCAGAGAGGGCCCGACGTGTCGACCAGGCGTCCATTGCCGCTCCGGCGTGGGCCGCGAGCATCAGACCGTACCACTCCATTTTCTGTGCGCGGCTGTCGTAGCTGTGACGGCTGACGGCCTTCACCGGCTGCAACATGAATTCCCGCGATGCTGGTTTGACGGGCTGTATCGCGGGGCCCGGCTCGATTGCTGCGGGCGCTGCGGGCTCCGCCGACGTGGCTGCGAGAAATTCCGCGGACAAGGCTGGAGCTTCGAGTCCCGGCTTCAAAAATTCTTCAGGTAATTCTGCGGTGAGATCACTGCTGGAACTGACCACTGCCGTCGGCGCTGCGTTGGTCACCGGCAAAACCACATCCCCGAACAAGGGCAACGGACTCAAGAGCAACAATGTTGCGAAAACCATTTACCACCTCAGTAGTGCGAGCCCCACTGCATCCCGCGACTGAGTTCATTGTGCGTTTTGAGCGCGCTAAGGTCTCTCCCCCATCGGGCACATTCGCGCTGGTACTTCGCGCTGAACCCGAAGTTTTTGGTGCTGGAACGAAGGTACTGCGATGTTTCGCATCCGCGGAAAGTGTTAAGGACACGTTGTCGTCGGGCTGCGTAAAGGCGAGTTATTTTTCGAAGTCTAAAGGAAAATGGGCGCAAAAAAGCCCCGGCGCGGTGCTATCTGGGTTGTAGACCGAAACCAAGTTGCTGCCCGTTTCTGCGAACTCGATTGTCGAGACTCAAGAGTTCTATTTCAGGTGCGACGGCACGCGCAGCCAGCGCGGTAGCCAAATGAAGCGCATCGATGCTGCGAAGTGGTTCAGCGGGAAACGCGCATTTGGCACGCTCCGCAATGTCTGGGGTTAACTCGAAAATCTGCCAGTGCGCGGCGGAAATGTATAGGGATTCCCGGCGATCGGCAGCACTCAGTTCGGTCATCCCTCCGAGCGCGACTGCACGACGGAGCGTTCGATCACATTCGACGAGCACCAAGATCGACGCAGTAACCAACTCTGCGGCGTAGAGCATTTCGCGGACCTGATCACTTTTCGGCTCACCTAGTAACATTGCGAGTGCTGCGCTGGATTCTATGTACAGCTTCACCTTTCGCCCCGGTCCTCATCGAGCAATTGGGCTGCGGTGATGCCGTTAAGAACGGGAGGCATCTTTGGATACACCACGCCTTTGTGGGGTAAGCCCAGCGTTACCTCGCCCCTTTTAGCCATGGCGATTAATCCAGGAGGAAGATCGGGACGCTCGGGCTGCTCGATGGGAGGGGAAAGTTGGGCGACCACTTCACCGCGATCCGTCACCAGCACGGTCTCGCCGGATTTCACCTTGCGGACGTACTCGCTCAAGCGATTTTTGAGCTCGCGAAGACCCACTGTGGTCATAAATTTCAATGTAGCTCCATGAAGCTACATTGTCAAGGACACTGAAAACGTCGGAAGTTTCTCGGGTCGGAGCGACCGGTCTGTAAAACTGCGAACATCTGTTGTAAATTAGGTTGTTGGCAATTCCCCGGTAGCTCAACGGTAGAGCGTTCGGCTGTTAACCGAAATGTTGGAAGTTCGAATCTTCCCCGGGGAGCCACTCCTTCCATCTAACTAACATTGCCATTTGAGCCGCTTGGGCGGCCCGAGATCAGTGTGGCGAATTGAATCCGAAGGTCCATTTCCACTGGTCGCCGACTCTTACGTAGACGCTGTGGGCATACACTGTAGGTGGTTTCTGCCCGCCGCAAGTGCCGTTTATTGTGCCGGTCACAGTCAAGAACGCCACTCCTGGAGAGATCAAAGTTGCTTTTCCATTTGTGAGCGCGACGCTTTTTGCGTCGCAGGTGTGGCTGGTCCAATCCTTGATCGCATCGGCCTTGTTGGTGAAGGCGGTGCCAAAAATATTCACGAAACTGAGATCCGCCGCCGTTAGCCCTTCGATTTTGTTGGCGTCTTTATCCTTCCACGCCTGCCACACTTCGTTTTCGGCCGCCAACACTTCAACTGTGAGCGGATCGGCACTTTGCGCAGCCACGCCAGCAGCGCCACCCTTTTTCGCACCCCCTTTTTTGGCATCTTCTTTCTGGAGGGTGCGCGCCAATCTCTTAGGATCGACGATCAGATTCTCCCCATAGTATGCGGCCTGCCAATTCTCTCCGTTTCTCACCCATAGGGTAGCGGCTCGGACTGGGCTTGGCTGCTTGTCGGTTTTGCCATTTGAGGTACAACTGGCGTCCATGGTCGCGACGTGAACGAGGACATAGGTGTCGTCGTTGATTTTTTCCAGGTGCGGCTCGGTCAAGGTCCAGCCTGGTTTGACCTGACACTTGCTTTCGCGAATGATGTTGAGGAGGTCGCCTTTGGAAAGGCGCTGCTCGCCGTCGGTCATGATCATTTTGTCGCTCAGCAGCGCTTCGTAGGTCTGGACGTTGCCCGTGAAGTACGCGTCGTCCGCTTTATGTTCCAAGGCTACAAGTTGGTCGACAGTCGGTGCTGAGGGTGCTTTTGGCACCGTCGCAGAGTCGGGTTGGGCAGTATTGTTCGCCGGGCCGCAAGATACGATCGCCAACCCAAGGGCAACTGCGGCAACGAGCTTATAAGTGCGCACGAATCTCCTCCGTCAACGGGGCTGATGCACTGATTCAGGCACGGTATGATAGTGCAACTTTCACGACAGACAGCGATTTTTGCGCGATTTTCCGGATTGCGGTAGCGTCACCCCGGTTGAGGGCGTGGGGCGAGCCCCCATCGGGCCTCCCGGTCGCGGGTCGCAGGTAGAGCATAAACTTGTGTGAGCAGACCCTTCTGCAGGCGCGGATGGGCCGGTTTACATGGTTTTTCGTATGTGAAAGTAGCCCGATGGTCAGTACATTCATAGCGCTATCAAAAGCTTCCCATTCAACCTGTTAGCCTGAGCGTGCCATGAGACCGGCGGTAGCGAGAGCAGTCGAGGAGACTGAATCAGTGCCGCTTGCCGCGACGACGGTTCGCGGTAACAAGCTGGCGCGACGGCTTAAGGCGTTTGGCTTGGCGGCGACCGATACGCGCTGCCTGGATCTGGCCGCGCAGGTTTCCTTCTATTTGGTTCTGTCGGTGTTTCCGTTTTTTATCATTTTGGCGGCGGTGGTGGGGACGCTTCCTGGGTCGCAGATTTGGCATTCGTTTGTGATGTGGGTGGCGACATACATTCCCAGCAACTCACAACGAGATCTTTTCACCGCAATTTTCGACGTTTCGCGTAGCCACGTTACGTTTTTATCTTTTGGTTTGATTCTGACTTTGTGGAGTGCGTCCTCCGGCATCGTCAGTTTGATGGAGGCGTTGACCTGGGCTTACGGCGCGGAAGATACGCGGAGCTTCTGGCGCAAACGGGTGATCGCCATTTCTGCGACGGTGGTGGGAGCGCTGTTTTTTCTTTGCATTTTTGGCGTGCTGACTGCCGGGCGGCTGACCGCCGCGGCCATCACCGCGCACCTGGGCAGCATCAATCTGTATGAGGTGCATGCGCCCTTTGAAATTATCCGGTGGGCCGTCAGCGTGCTGCTGGTTTGTGTGGGGATTAATTTGATTAGCTATTTTCTGCCGGATGTCGAGCGCGAATGGTGCTGGTATTCCCCTGGCACGCTGCTGATTGCGTTGACGTTCGTGCTGGCATCGGCTGGTTTCCGCTTGTACGTGATTCATTTTGCAAATTTTCCGAAGGTGTACGGCGCGCTTTCCAGTTTTATCGTGCTGATGACCTGGATTTATCTCTCCGTCGCGATACTGCTGATTGGCGCCAAAGCCAACCACATCCTCGATCACATCAATGCGAAAGGGATGCACGAGTGAGGGCTGGTTGGGGGATTTTAAGTTTTTTCTTATTTTTGTCGGGCTTCACCGTTTTTGCATGCGGATTCGCTGTGGCGCAACAGGCGCAGCCGGATTCCTATGCGGGGTTCGAAGGGCGGACAGTAGAAAAGGTGGAGATCAGCGGCCCGCCGACGATTCACGCTGAGAATTTTCGATCGTTACTTCGCCAGCAGGAAGGGCAGCCGTTTTCGATGGACGCGATTCGCGAGTCCGTCGGTGCGCTGCAAAAGACCAACGAATTTACGCAAGTGCAGGTGAGCGTGGAGCCGCAGCCTGGCGGACTGCGGGTGACATTTATTCTGCAGCCTGCTTCGTACATCGGGTTGATTTCGTTTCCGGGCGTCACCAAGAGATTTGCGTATACCCGGTTGCTCGAAGCCGTGGGGATTCAGGAACAAACACCGTTTATCGAAAAGCAATTGCCGGAGGCGAAAAAGGCTTTGCTGGTCTTTTTGGCGAGCAACGGCTATTTCACCTCGACTGCCGAAGTGGAAATTCACCGGGACGATCCGCACCGGCTGGTCAATCTCGCGTTTGTGGTGCAGCTGGATAAACGCGCGCGAATTGGCGAGATTGAAATTGCCGGCTTGCCAGCCGAGGAAGCCGACGCGGGGCGACAATCGCTGCGTACCTTTCGTGCGCGTCTAAAGGGCGCATACCTGAAGCCCGGCCAGCGTTTTTCTCCGACGCGGCTGCGGAAGTCTACCGATTTTCTACGCGATCATCTGGCGGGGAACGGGCGACTCGCTCCCTCCTTGAAAATGGCGGAGCCGCAATACGATGCGGCTGATAACCGGGCGAAAATCGTCTTTCAAGCGACGGCCGGGCCGAAACTGAACCTGAAAGTCACCGGGGCGAAAATTTCCAAGCGCAAGCTGAAGAGTTTGATTCCCATCTATGAGGAACACACCGTCGACCTCGATCTTGTCGCCGAAGGCAAACGCAACTTGGTTTCTTATTTTGAGTCCAAAGGTTTTTACGACGCGCAGGTCACCTCACAGATGAATCGCCAGGGCGAAACGGTGGAAGTGTCCTACGAGGTAGAGCGCGGCGAAACTCATAAAGTGACTGGCGTGAGCTACAGCGGCAATAAATTCCTGAATGACAAACAGCTCGCCAAGTTGACGCAGGTAAAGAAGGGGAAGTTTTTCTCACGCGGAAAGTACAGCGCGCAACTGATCACCAAGACCGTCAACTCCATCACGGCGCAGTACAAGAATGCCGGCTACTCCAAAGTGGTGGTGCGCCCGGATATTAAGGATTTTGAGCCGGAAGTGGACATTACTTTTGTGATTGATGAAGGGCCGCGACAGATGGTGCGGTCGCTGCGAGTGGTCGACAGCCAGGGGCAAGAAGTGTCCCGGCAAACGCAGAATAAGCCGCTGAATCTTGGGGTGGGGAAACCGTACTCGCCGTATTTGTTGCAGCAGGATCGTGATCAAATTCTGGCTTCGCTGCTGGATCGCGGCTATCTCAACGCGCGTTTTACCTCGACTGCGAACGCTGATCTGGCGAATCCAAATGCTATCGATGTGGTCTATACGGTGGACGGCGGACCGCAGGCGCATACCAGCAACGTGGTGCTGCTCGGCAACGAAAAAACCAAGCCGCACCTGATTCAAAACATTGTCCACCCAAATGTCGATGAAGGCGCGCCGATCGGTGAAGGAAAGTTGCTGACCGCGGAGAGCGATCTTTACGGCTTGGGGATTTTTGATTGGGCGAGCGTGCGGCCGCTGCGGCCGATCAGCACGCAAACGGAAGAAGAAGTGGTGGTGAAGGTTCACGAGGCTAAAGAAAACACCATGGTTTTCGGCGCCGGGCTCGAAGTAATTCCACGCAGCGGGAATATTCCGGTGGGTACGGTGGCGATTCCGGGGATCCCACCGATTGGGTTGGGGAATAAATTTAAGACCAGCCAGCAGAGTTTTTTTGGGCCGCGGGGCTCGTTTGAATACGATCGCAAAAATCTA
This sequence comes from uncultured Acidobacteriota bacterium, assembly GCA_963846145.1. Lineage (GTDB taxonomy): Bacteria > Acidobacteriota > Terriglobia > Acidiferrales > UBA7541 > Acidiferrum. The sequence continues at coordinate 413,006 of CAWJUV010000004.1, forward strand.
AGGGGCCGCGCGGAGACTGCTTCTTTGTCGATCCTGGCTTCACGGCTGGATCAGCGGCTGTCGCTGACGTATCAGGATCCGCACTTTGTTGGTTCAAATTGGAGTTCGCTGTTCAGCGTTTCCGGTGAGCGCACCACGGAGAATTCTATCTACACCGCGGAGTTGGGGCAGGCTTCTTTTCAGGTGCAAAAACCGCTGGATGCCAAGAAAACCAAGAACGTAATTTTTCGTTACAGTTTTCAGCGGACTAATCTTTCGAACATTACGATTCCGGATCTGGTGTTGCCGCAGGATCAGCGGGTTCGGCTTTCTACGTTTTCCGCGGAGTTTTTGCGGGATACGCGCGATAAGCCGCTGGATGCGCATCGAGGCTTTTACCAGACTTTTGTTGCCAGTGTGACGCCTACGGCGCTGGGCTCGAGCGCCGACTTTGTGCGGTTTTTAGGGCAGACGGCCTACTATCGGCAGGTCAAACCGTGGCTGGTGTTCGCCAACAACGTTCGTTTGGGGTTTGCGGTGCCGTTTGCGGGGAGCGACGTGCCGCTTAGCGAGCGATTCTTTTCCGGAGGTGCCGATTCGCTTGCGCGGGTTTCCGATTAATGGCGCGGGTCCGCAGCGGCCGGTGCAGGTTTGCGCGAATCCTGCGGATTCCACGACTTGCACGTTGATTAGCGTGCCGGTCGGGGGAGATATGTTGTTTGTGTTCAATTCCGAGGGGCGCTTTCCGATTCCGTTGAAAGAGGGCCTTGGCGGCGTGGTTTTTTATGACGGCGGGAATGTCTACAGCAATATTAATTTCCACCAGTTCATCAACAACTACACCAACTCTGTGGGCATCGGAGTTAGATACAACACTCCGGTGGGGCCGATTCGCTTCGACGTGGGCTATCGCATCAACAATGTGCCGGGACTGAAGAGCACGCAGTACTTTGTGACGCTGGGGCAATCGTTTTGAGAGGCGGATTTAGAAACAAATGTTCCTGCCGGCTAACCGAGGCCGGCGCGATTTCATCTCGGGCAAACTTTCATGACTAAACGCAGTTGGGGCAAACTCGGTGCTTCACTCCTCGCCGTGGTCGTCTGCTTGGCTGTGGCCGGAGTGATCGTGCTGCGGAGTGCAGCGTTCCACCGTTATTTGCTGGCAACCATTATTGAGAAGGCGCAGGCCGCGACGGGCGCGCGCGTGGAGATTGGCGACTTTTCTTTTAGCTGGAGCGGGTTGCGGATTGATTTCGACCGCGTCGTTCTGCATGGCACTGAGACGAGCAGCCAGAGACCGCTGGTCGCCGCGGACCACCTGGGAGTCGCGGTAAAGATTCTATCGTTGTGGAAGCGGGAAATTGATTTGAAGGAAATTCTGCTCGAGCGTCCGGTGGTGAGTCTGCAAGTCGATCAGTCGGGCCACAATAATCTTCCTGTTTCACCGGCTAGGCCGAGAAGTTCATCGGGGAATTCCACGGATGCTGTCTTCGACCTGGCGATTAAACACGTGAATGTCAGTTCCGGCGAAGTTTATTACAACGATCGTTCTATTCCGCTGTCAGCGGACTTGCACAATTTTCGCGCAGAGACATCGTTCAGTAACCTGCCGCAACAGCAGTACAAACTTGCAGCCGGGTACGATCAGGGCGTGGTTGCTTATCAGGATCTAAAGCCGGTGCTGCACGGCTTGAATCTGCGGGCTACCGCGACACGCTCGGGCATCACTATCGATGAATTGGTGGCCACTACGGGCAAGTCGCGCATTTCCGTTGGCGGCGTTCTGAACAATTACGCGAATCCGTCGCTGGACGGCACCTACGAAGCAAATTTGGATACCGCGGAAGCGGTGGCGCTCGCGGTGGCGACAAGCACCAGCGCCAATGGCCAGATTCAGCTTCGCGGAAAAATAAATTATCAACTGAAAGACAAACTGCCGTTTATTGACGGGCTATCGGTAGAGGGTTCACTCGACAGCGACGCGCTCAGCTACCGCACGCCGGCAGCACATGGCGCGTTAACTGCTTTGCGCGCGAAGTATCAGCTTTCCAACGCGAACTTTTACGTTAGCGAGGCGCAAGCCGCTACTCTTGGCGGACATATTTCCGCCAAGTTTGAAATGAAACATCTGGACGTCACGCCTGCGGCGCGTCTTGAGGCCGCGGCACAAAATATTTTGGTGCGCCAAGTTGCTGAAGCGCTGGCTGCCTGCAGGGTCGACGCCGCAAATCGCCATGGCGGCGAAGGCGGATGTGAAAGCGCAAGTGGCGTGGACGGGGAACATTCAATAAGGCCGCCGGGACGGCTACCGCGACGATCAGCACTCCTGCGGGGACGGCCTCACCAAGTGGCGGGATGCCGCTAGATGGAAAAATTAATGTAGCGTTTCGCGGCGGCGATTCGGTGGTGACCGTTTCCGATTCGTATTTACACAGCGCGGCGACGCGAGTGAACGCCGCAGGCACGCTCAGCGATCATTCGAATCTGCATGTGGATCTGACGGCCTCGGACTTACACGAGGTTGGAGCGCTGATCCAAAGCATGCAGCCGGCTAACTCGTCCGGTGGCAGCGCATTGAATACGAAAAATCTTGGCGGGGCTGCGCACTTTCGCGGAGATGTTACCGGGCGGCTGGCCGATCCGAAAATTGCCGGCCAACTTTCCGCGAGCAACCTCGACTACAACGGTTCGCACTGGCGCACGTTGCAAACGAATGTGGAACTCAGCAGTAGCGCGGCATCTCTGCAAAATCTGACTTTGCACGGCCAGCAGCAAGGTGAGCTGAGCGGGAGTGCGCGCGTCACTCTCACCGATTGGTCGTACAAGAGCTCCAATCCCGTGAAGGTGCAATTGACCGCCGAGAAATTGCCCGTCGCTGATCTGCAACAGCTTGCGGGGCAGCACTACCCAGTTACCGGCACGCTCAACGCGTCGCTTCAACTGGCGGGTTCGCAGGATCACCCTGCGGGGCGTGGGTCGCTATCGCTGGCGCAGGCTACCGCGTGGAATGAGTCGATCAAGAATTTTTCCGCCGAGTTCAATGGCGATGATCAAACCATCCATTCGAAATTCAATCTGCAGATTCCTGCCGGTGGGGTGACTGGCGCGATCAGTTTCGTACCGAAAACGAATCAATATGATGCGTCCGTTTCCACCGGCGGAATCAAACTGGAACAGGTGAATGCGCTGCAGGCGCGGAGCCCTGGGCTGGCCGGCACGCTCACGCTCGAAGCCAAAGGCCATGGGTCAATACAAAATCCGGCACTGAACGCCACGGCCAGCATCGCCAATTTGAAAATTCGAGATCAAGCTATTTCCGAGGTCAGCGCGCAAGTCAACATTGCGGACCAGCGCGCTAATGGCACGGTTCATGCGCGCGTGCAGCAGAGCGTGGTGGACGCCAAGGGCGATGTGCAGCTTACCGGAGAGCGCGTGGCCAATTTGCGCATCGACACTGGCACGATTCCGATCGCGTTGCTGCTTACAACTTACGCGCCTAACCAGGCCAGCGACGTCAACGGCCAAGTGGAATTCCACGCGACGTTGAATGGGCCGCTGAACAATCCCGCGCGCATGCAAGCGCAACTGGAAATCCCCAAGCTGGAAGTGGGCTACAAAGCGCAGCAACTTTCGAACCCGCGTCCGATGCGCGTCAGCTACGCCAACAATATTGTTCGCGTGGAAGACGCGGAGTTGAAGGGCACGGGCACCGACGTGAAACTTAGCGGCTCCGTCCCCACTACGCGCGGCGCGGCTATGGACGTAAAACTCAATGGCAATCTTGACCTGGCCATCCTTAAAGGTTTTCAGCACGGGTTGGAAAGCTCCGGCAGTGTGAACGTCGATCTGGCGGCGACGGGAAATTTCTCGAATCCGCAGGTGCGCGGGCAAGCCAAAATCGTCAACGCGGCTGTTTCGTCCGGCGACATTCCGCTGGGGTTTGAAAACGTGAATGGCGAGTTCAGCCTGGATGGCAACCGGGTGCAGATCACCAAATTTTCCGGCAACGTGGGCGGCGGGGACGTCAACGTGACGGGGTTCGCGCTGTATGGCCAACAACCTAGCTTCTCCGCGAATCTCAATGCGCAAAATGTGCGGGTGCGTTATCCGGACGGGGTGCGCGCCATTGTGGGTGGAAATTTGCAGATGAGTGGGTCGCCGGCGGATTCCACGCTGAGCGGACGCATGGCCATCGAGCGACTTTCTTTCACCAAGGATTTCGACCTGGCCAATTTCATGGCGCAGTTTTCCGGGGAGACGCCGGTGGAAGCGCCGTCCGAATTCGCGCGGAACATGAAGCTGCAAATCGCGGTGCAGACGGCTAACAATCTCAACGCGGTGAGCAGCAAGCTCAGCATCGAAGGCAGTGCCAATCTCACGGTGGGCGGGACGGCTGCGGACCCGGTTATTCTTGGCCGGACCACGCTTACCGCGGGCGACATTTTCTTTCTGGGAAAACGCTATCAGGTGCAGAGCGGCACGATCGAGTTTGCCAATCCGGTGCGGACGCAGCCGACGCTCAACGTGTATGTGACCACCACCGTGCAGCAGTACAACATCACTTTAAATTTTGTGGGCCCGATCGATCGCTTGCGTACCAACTACACGTCGGATCCTTCGCTGGCGCCCAGCGACATCATTAATTTGATCGCGTTTGGCAAGACCGCCGAAGAATCCTCGTCTTCTTCGAGCACGCCAACCAGCGTCGGCGCCGAATCTGTTTTGGCGCAAGGAGTCAGCGGTCAGGTTAGCGGGCGGCTGGAAAAACTTGCGGGGATTTCGCAACTGTCCATCGATCCGCTGGCTGGGACAAATCCCAACGATCCCGGGTCGCAGATCAGCATTCAGCAACGCGTTTCCGGAAATTTGTTGCTGACGTTTAGTACCGACGTGACTTCCACGCAGAATCAGGCGGTGCAATTGGAGTATCAGGCGCGGCGCAACGTTTCTGTTTCGGTGTTGCGCGATCAGAATGGCGGCTATGCGATCGATGTGCGGGTTCGCAAAGAGTTTTGATCTCGCGATTGGGCATCGCAGTTGCAGAGATCACAGCAAAGTTGCAAACAGATTGAAGCAGAAACTTAAGCTGAAGGAGGAACACCGTGGTGAAACTTGGATTATTTGTACGTCTAGAAGCGAAGAAAGGAAAAGAGGAGGCGGTCGCTGCATTTCTCAAAAAGGGATTGGAGCTGGCTAATCAGGAAGCGCAAACCCCGGTGTGGTTCGCGCTGCAATTCGGGCCTTCCACTTTTGGGGTGTTCGACGCTTTTGAAGATGAATCCGGTCGGCAGGCCCACTTGAGCGGCGAAATTGCAAAAGCACTGATGGCTAACGCGTCGGAACTGCTGGCCTCGCCGCCCAACATCGAAAAGATCGAACTGCTCGGCGTTAAACTTCCGAAATAACCCTCAGCACGAAGCGCTCCAAAGTGCGCGTTCGTTGGCTTGCTGCCCGCTCTAATTTTTAGGGCGGGTATTTTTTTGACTTCGGTTATGCTGGGCGATCATCCATGTCTAACTACACCTCCAGGCTGAAAACGCATTCAGGCATACGTTTCTGGTTCACCGCAGCGCTGTTGCTGCTGATGCTCTTCTTCGCGGATGGGTCGTCCGCGGCGCCGAAGTTTCGCCGCGACGGCAACTCCGCCGACTCGATCATATTGCCGCACCCGGGCTACGCCTTGATGGGCGGAGGGAAACAGGACGCGCGCATTCAAATTTTTGTGCGACAGCGCCAACGGCGGGGATTTTCTGGTGCTGACGGCCGACGCCGACGACGCGTACATGAAGCAGGAAAACGAAAAGATCAACGCGCTTTGCCCGCTCAACTCCATTACCACTCTGTCTTTCGCGAAGCGTGAAGACGCCGAAGACGCTCTAGCAGCGCAAATGATCGATCAGGCGGAAAGCATTTTCATTACTGGCGGGGACCAGTCCGACTACGTGCGCTTCTGGCAAGACACACCGGTGGAGGAGGCGCTCAACCGGCATATCGCGGCCAACAAACCCATTGGCGGCTCCAGCGCCGGTTTGGCCATCCTCGGCGAATTTTCTTTCGCGTCGATGATCGACACGATTCATTCGCCGGATGCGCTCGGCAATCCCTACGGAAATAAAGTGACCCTCTCGCGTGATTTTTTGCGGATACCGCTGCTGGCTGATCTGATCACCGACACCCATTTCGTCAAACGCGACCGCCTTGGACGGCTGCTGGTATTTATGGCGCGAATTATGCAAGACGGCTGGGCCAAAAAAGTTCGGGCTATCGCCGTAGAAGAAAACGCTGCGGTGCTGGTGACTCCGGACGGAACCGCCCGCGTCATCGGCGGCCCCGCATACTTTTTAGAAGCCGCGCGCCCACCGGATGTATGCACGTACCGCCAACCGCTCACGTTTCTCGGATATTTCCGTCCAGCACGTCGCAGAGAAACAAACGTTTCAGCTCAAAACCTGGCAAGGCCCCACCGCGGAACACTACACGTTGTCGGTTACCAAGGGCGTAGTCAAAGCGAACGGCAAAACCACCGAGGGGTTGTACTAACCCGGGTATTAAAGCCGCTGACGATATTTGCTTGCGCGCGTCGAAGTGGATTAAGGATCGAAGCGACGCAATTCGCTCCTGAAAGTGAGTCCTCCATGAATCGTTCACGAATCAAATCGGCTGCTCTGGCGATAGCTTTTGCTTTTCTTGCCGCCGGCGCCGCTTCAGACGCGGGCCAGACTTCTTTTCCCAAGCCGGAGGCGGCGCCGACTATTGCCTCGGCGATGGATGTGCAGCTTAAGCTGCTGGAAAGCCAACTGGTGCCTGCGGCGCAAGCCATGCCGGAAGATAAATATTCGTTTGCGCCGACGAATGGCGAGTATCGCGGAGTGCGGACTTTTGCGCTGCAGGTCCGGCATGTGGCCACGGCCAACTTTATTTTTTATAGCGCGATTCTTGGGCAGGCTCCGCCGCCGGGCGTGGTGCTGGTCGGCGTGGCCAACGGTCCCGAGGAAATTCGCACCAAAGAGCAACTGGTGAAGTTTGTGCAGGATTCTTTCGCGCTGGGGCACAAGGCATTGGCGACGCTGAATGCGGAGAATCTGGTGGTGCCGCTGAAGAATCCGCCGATTTCGTTCATGAATACGCGGCTGGCGCTGGCGACCTTTAGTTGCGCGCATGGCTGGGATCACTATGGGCAGATGGCGGAGTACATGCGCATGAACGGAATTGTTCCGCCGGGCAGCGTGGGTCAGCCGCCTGCGAATCCTCCAGCGCAGGCCGCGCCAAAGAAGTAGCAAAAGCGCCTTACCAAAAAATAACGCCCGAGGGGTCACATTCAACGCCTCGGGCGGTTGAGGTTTTTTCGTGAGGCCGGCTATTGAATAATCACGGTCACGTGCGTCGAAGAATGCAGACTTCCGCTGGTGCCGGTCACCGTTACGGTGTACGTCCCGGCCGCTGGAACTACGGTGTGGGTGGTGGAACCGCCGCTGCTGCAGCCCGCGATAACGAGGGCCACGATAGCGAAACCGGCGGAAACGAAGGCCAGCCGCGCGATGCGCACGCGTTGCCGGCGAACCCAACTCACCAACGCGTAGGCCACCAACGCCAGCACTCCCAGACCAAACGGCCAACGGCCCAAGGGACGAAGCGGGCGCGAACTGAATGGCGGCAGCATTGCGGCCTTGCCGGCAATGGTGACGGTCATCATGGTGGTGCTGCCGTTCGCGCCGGGCGTCACGGTCGGCGGATTAAATGACGCGGTAGCGCCGGCCGGCAAACCCGAAGCCGACATGGTCACCGGGCTGTTGAATGCGCCACCGAGCGGCGGCACCGTTACGCTCACGCTGACCGAGCCGCCATCGTGGGACACGGTTGCTGGAGTGGTTGGCGCTGCCACGGTAAATGCCGGAGTCACCGCCTGCGAAACCGCCGTGGAAGTGGCGGAGGCAAAAGTGGCGTTGCCGGAATACGCCGCGGTGATGCTGAATGTTCCGCCGCTGGTCAAGCTGCTGGTGGTGAAGGTCGCCACTCCGCTGGCGTTGGGGGTCAGGCTGCCAATTTGCGTGGTGCCGTTGAAGAAATTCACGGTGCCGAGGTCCGAGCCCGTAGGAGCCGGAGTGATGGTAGCGGTGAAGACGATGGGCTGTCCCGCAGCGGCTGGATTCGGCGAAGAGGTCAGCGTTACCGTTGTGGTGGTGGCTCCGTTGATGGTTTCGGTTACTGATGCCGATGCAGAGTTAGCGAAATCGCCGTTGCCGGAGTAGACCGCGGTGACCGCGTAGGTTCCCGCCGTCAGGCTGCTGGTGGTAAACGCTGCGGTTCCTTGAGCCGACAGCGTCTCAGAGTCAAGCAGGGTACCGGAGCCGCAGTCGACGCCGAGTCGATTCGCCTTGGGTGAGCGCGGATTCGGGAGCTTGCCGACGGATTGCGCTAAACGTGCCGCCGCGCTGTGCGCTGGACGGAATTGTTCCTCAGTGAAGTTTTGACAGAAGCCTATCAGGCCGAGCGTTGAGCCAGTCGGAATTGGCGTGACGGTCGCACTGAAAGTCACCGCTGTGCCTGTTTGTGCAGGGTTCGGCGCTGCGGTCGAGCGCGTGGCCGTGGCTGTCGGAACAAACTGATGATGGTTTCCGTTACGGCCGAAGAGGTCGAGCTGCTGAATCCGGCATTGCCGGAATAGACCGCGGTGATGGAGTGCTGCCCTGGGGTCAAACCGCTGGTCTGGAAGACCGCAGTCCCAGCGGAATTCAGCGTCTCGGTATCGAGTTGGATGCCGTTTCCGCACGGACCGGTGGGACTTGAGCCGCCAGCCGGCTGGTGTTTGATCGTATTTACTCCGCGTGCTCCGGAAACCATAGCCTGCGCAGTCATTCCATCGCAGAAGATAACGCTGCCAAATGAAGAACCTTCAGGCGCGGGCGTGACCGTGGCGGTGAAGGTGACGTTGGCGAATTGCTGCGCGGGATTGTTGTCCACGGTAAGCGCCGTGGTGGTGGCGGTGGCTTGCGGACTTTGGCCGATGCCGGTCAAGGTGACATAGCTGGTATCGGCGACGCCGACGGAGCCGGTTCGCGTACCGGTGGCGGTGGGAGTGAACACGACACTGACGACGCAGTAGCCGCCAGGCGGCAGGGAGTTGGAGCCGACACAGGTTTGGTCCGTGCCGCTCATGGCAAAGTCGCCGGAAATATTCAATCCGGCCAACGGCAGCGGAGCATTGCCATTGTTGGTGATGTAAAAGTCGATGGCATCGGAGGCGGTGTTGAGTGGCGTCGCCGGGAAAGTCAGACCGCCGGCGCCGTACAGTTTGCGGACGACGCTGTTATCGTCGTCAATGAAAAACACATTGCCGCCGGGATCGATCGCGGGCATTGCGGGATAGGCTAGTTGCGCTTGGGTGGCGGGGCCGCCGTCACCGCTGTAGCCTTCGTCCTCGTTCCCTACCATGCCGGCCACGGTGACGATGCTGCCGTCGGCGGCGCTTACTTTGCGAATGAGGTTGTTGCTCGAGTCGGTGATGTACAAATTGCCGGCGGCGTCGAAGACCAAGCCTTCCGGATCGTTGAGCTCCGCAGCGGTGGCCGGGCCACCGTCGCCGGTGAAGCCGTTCTGGCCGTTGCCGGCGAAGGTGGTGATGATGCCGGTCATGGCGTCAACCCGGCGGATGACATTGTTGTTGGAGTCGGCGATGAACAGGTTGCCTGCTGCGTCCGTCGCGAGGGCTTCCGGGAAGCTCAGGGTAGCTTGGTTGGCAGGCCCGCCGTCGCCGTCATATCCCTGCTGGCCGTTACCGGCGAAGGTGGTGATCACTCCTTCGACGTCCACTTTGCGGACAACTTGTTCCTGCTGATCGACGATATACAAATTGCCGACACTATCAAAAGCAATGCCGACGGGCCGGGCCAGGAGGGCGGCAGTGGCGGGGCCGCCATCGCCGGAGTAACCCTGCTGTCCGGTGCCGGCGACGGTGGAAATGAGGCCGCTGGCCGCGTCAATCTTGCGGACCACCCCGTCTTCGATATCGGCGAAATAGATGTTGCCGGCGCCGTCGGTGGCCGCTCCCAAGGGATTTCCGATGGTCGCTGCGGTGGCGGGGCCGCCGTCTCCGGCATCGCCGTCCGAGCCGGTGCCGGCGATGGTGGTGATGACTCCGTTGTTGGCACTTACCAAGCGGATGACGTGGTTACCGCTGTCGGAGATAAAAATATCGCCGGCGCCATCGCTGGCCAAGCCGTAGGGAAAATAAAGCGCGGCGCTGGTGGCGGGGCCGCCGTCACCGGAGTAATCATTACTTCCGTTGCCGGCGAAGGTGTTGATCAGCGGGCTGATGAATCCGATTTGGGAACCCACGCCGACGCCCTGGAGGTAAACGGTGGTGATCAAATTATTCTGGGCATCGAAGATTTCTACCGCGCCGGTGCGAAGCCCTGGGCCGCTGGGGTTGAACAGGACGCTTACCGGACAAGAGGTCGGCGACTGAACGGTCTGGCCGTTGGTGCACGATTGCGGCTGGACCTGCGGCAAGGTGAAATCGAGTGCGGTGGCGCCGAGGAATACTGCCTGGAAAGATCCGAATGGGAAGCTGCCGATCTGCGGCTGGATAGTGATGGTCTGTGTTTGAGAATCTCCCAGCGAGACTGCACCAAAATTGGTGAAGGAACTCCAGATCCAAGCGCCGCCGATGTTTCCGCCGTTCTGCGGACCGCCGATGATGGCGGTGTTGCCGTCAGCGGAAAGAGCAACCGAGGTGCCTTGCGCGCCGGGGTTGGAGCCGTCCTGAGCGGATTGGTCGGTGCCCAGTTGGACCCAGGTTCCGCCGCGCAGAATGAACTCGGCGATCGCGCCGACTGCGGAAGAAAAGGAAGACGAAAAAGCGTTTTCTCCGGGTCCGCCTGCAAGAATCTCATTTCCATCTCGGGACACGGCCACGGAAGCTCCCAATTCGCCGAATTCCTGGCTGAAGGCTCCGCTGCTGACGAGCTTCTGGCCTACCTGATTCCAGGAAGTATTGCTGCGTTGGAACACCCATACCGCGCCGGTTTCGTCGTTGTCGTTGGGTCCGCCGAGAACCAGGGTGTTGCCGTCACCCGAAAGTGCCACGGAGGCGCCTTGACGAGCGGTTAAACCGCTGGTTCCCACCAGCGGGCCATCCGTTTGCCCCGACCAGCTGCCTGCGCTGCGGGTGAAGATCCACACGCCGCCGGCTGCCTGATTGTCATTAGGCGCGCCGGCTGCGAGGGTGTTGCCGTCGGCGGAGAGCGCCACGGAAGACCCTTGGCTGGACGCACCCGTGTTACCCACGCCGGTTAACTTGGATTGCTGCACCCAGTTGCTGCCGCTGCGAGTAAAAATCCAAACGGCGCCGACGCCTTGGTTGTCGCCCGTGCCGCCGACTGCGAGAGTGTTGCCATCGTTGGAGAGCGCCACGGAACTGCCTTGGGAAGCTGCTCCGGTCGCGCCGGTGGCCACCAGCATGACTTGCTGCTGCCAGCCGTCTCCGGTGTTTACGAAAATCCAGGTAGCGCCGACGTTTTGGTTGTCGGTGTTGCCGCCGACCGCGGCGGTCCTTCCATCTCCCGACATCGCGACGGATGCGCCTTGCGCCGCGGCACCAGTGGCTCCGGAGCCAATGAGTTTTCCGCCGAGCTGTTGCCAGTTATTCCCAACGAGCCCGTAGAAATAAACTCCGCCTGCACCGTTGGCATCAGCCGGCGCGCCGATGATGGCGGATTTTCCGTCGCCCGAGATGGCCACGGAAAGTTCCCTGCTGGCCGTTGCCTGAGCCGCCGGAGGCCACCAGTTTCGAGGTGAAAGGTTGCAGCAGCGCGGGTGTAGCGGTGATCGCGGGAGGAGGAGGAGGCGGCGGGGGCGGCGCAGAGCTTTGTCCGTGACTCCCAGCGCTCAGCGCCAGCGAGAAAATGGCCAGCCAGGTGGCTGCGCGCAACAACCGGCCGGCGAACATGGTGAGCCCTTCTTCTACGGCCGCATGACTCTGCTGCAGGTGTTGCAAATAATTCGGCAAACGCGAATCAAGATTCATTGCTTGAACAATTTTGTGCGAGATCTTCATGCACGTCCTCAGTCAGAAGTTTTTGTGCGTCAAGTAATTTCAGAATTTTTTGAACCATGCGCGCTCGCGGAAATGAGCGGCGCAGAAGTCCGCGAACCAAAGCTCGATGCACGAAAGCATTTCCGACGCCAAAGTGTAGAAGGTAGAAAACCTCGAAAATCCCTGTTCTTTTGGACATTTGCCCGCGGGGACAGGTCCCAAAACAGAACCGAGTTCCCTTTCAAACCTCGGACGCATGAATGCACGGGCGGGCGGGCAGAAGCGGCGCTAGAGCGCTCTCGTTTCCCGGCAATGTTTTAGGAGTTTCTAACTACGGCGTGAGACTTGATGAGGTTGTCGGACCTGTCCTTTCGGCCAGTTACGACTAAATTTTGTGCCGTATCTGCCGATAACTCGTTCGGGAGTGTGCGCTTTCGCGTCTTTGGTACGCGCGGCTTGTTCGCAGCTTCTGCGCTTTCTGAAACAATGGTGCGATCTGCATGTCCTCGAATTCCATTTTCGATTGGCAGTGGCTCGTGCGCGAAGCGTGGCCAGAGCTGCTTAGCCTGCTGCTGCTGCCGTATCTGTACATCGGGTTGCAGCGCATCCTGCATAAGCGGCAGAACGAATTGTTCCGGCTAGTCAGCGAGAATGCCGCGGACATGATTGCGCTGGTGGAAGTCGGAGGAAAGAGACTTTACAACAGCCCCGCGTACGAAAAAGTTCTGGGCTATTCGCAACAGGAATTGGCGTCTACCGGTTCGCTGGACCAAGTGCATCCGCAGGATCGCGAACGGGTCATCGAAGCGGGCAAAGATGCGCGGGCCACCGGCGTTGGAAAACGGCTGGAATACCGGATGCGCCATAAAGACGGAAGTTGGCGGATATTGGAATCCACCGCCAATCCCATTCGCAATCGCCGCGGGGTGGTCACCCATCTGGTGATCGTCAACCGCGATATTACCGAGCGGAAACGCATCGAAGAGCGTCTGGCGCATCACGCTTCGCACGACTCGCTGACCGACCTGCCCAACCGCACCCTTTTTCTGGATCGCTTGCAGCGCGCCACTGACTACACCAAGCGGCATCCTGAATTTAAATTCGCGGTGCTGTTTGTCGATATTCAGGGCTTGAAAATTTTTAAGGAAACCATGGGGCACGCGGTGGTCGATCAGCTGACCATCGACATCAGCAATCGGTTGCGCGGGCGGCTGCGCCACGACGACATCATTGCTCGTCCGTCTTCGGGCTTTGGCACCAAGGAGAACCCCAGCGAAGAAATTCTGGCGCGCATGGACGGCGATCAGTTCACCGTGATGCTGGAAGGCATTAAGGATCCTAGCGAACCGATGCGCGTGGCGCTGCGCCTGCAGGAAACGCTGACGGCGCCCTTTAGTGCCAAGGGCGTGGACGTGTACACCTCCGCGAGCATCGGCATCGCCATCAGTTCGTCTTCTTTGCGCAAGCCGGAAGAAATGCTGCGCGACGCGGACATCGCCATGGTGCGTGCCCGGGCCCAGGGCCCTTCACGCTGCGAAGTTTTCGACACACAGATGCATGCGATCGTGGTGCGCCGCCTGAATCTGGAATCCGAGTTGCGCAAATGCATCGAGCGCGATGAGCTGCGGGTGCTGTATCAACCGATCGTAAATCTCAACACCGGAAAAATGGCTGGTGTCGAAGCGTTGATTCGTTGGTGGCGTTACGATTCGATTCTGGTTGGGCCGGGTGACTTCATCGAAATTGCCGAAGAAACCGGGCTGATCGTGCCCATCGGGCGCTGGATTCTGAAAGAAGCTTGCCGGCAGGCGTGCGAGTGGCAAGGCCGGCTGCGAGCCGATAGGCCGCTGACCACCACGATCAATGTTTCGCCGCGGCAGTTTGCGCAGAGCAATCTGGTGGCGGACGTAAAAGCTGCGCTGGAAGAGACTGGCGTCAACCCCGCGAACATTCAACTGGAAATTACTGAATCCGTAGCGATGAACGATCCGCAAAAGGCGCTGCGGATTTTTTCGCAGTTGAAGGATCTAGGCATTGGATTGAGCATCGACGATTTTGGTACCGGGCATTCTTCGTTGAGCCGCTTGCGGGCGTTTCCCGTGGATGTTTTGAAGATCGATCGGTCTTTCATCACAGGCATTGAGGATGATGTCGAGAGTCGCGAGATCGCGCACCTCATCGTGCACCTGGCGCATCACCTGCATCTCAAAGTTATCGCGGAAGGCATCGAGACTTCCGGGCAACGGACGTATCTTCAGCAATTCGGTTGCGAGTATGGGCAAGGCTACCTGTTTTCTGAGCCGGTGGGTCGCCTATCGATCGAGAGCCTTGCTGCCATTGGGTTCCGGGGTTCGGCGGTCGAGTCATCTGCGTCGTCGGCAGTCGATTCCCTCATGGCCACCAGGCGTGAACCTTCTACGAAAAGCACGCAAATCTCCAGTCCCGTCCTAACAAAAACCTAACAAATCGCTCACGACTCTCTCAGACCTTTCCGGCTATCGTGTCCCGGTTGCGGAAAGAGTGATTGGGCCATGCGGATTTGTAGAGGGAGCAGTACTTTTTGGCTGGCAATTGTTCTGACAGTTTTTCTTACTGGAACTAATCCCGGATTTAGCTTCGCGGACGACAGCAAAAATGGTGCTGAAAAGAAAACAACCGCAGATGGCGCTGCCCCAGCGCTGACCGAACGTGAGCAGTGGCTGCTCGAGCGCGTTCAGCAACTCGAAAAACGCGTCGAAGAACTGGAAGGCAAGCAGCGCACGGTTAGCCCGACGAACGAGTCCGCTACCGCCACCGTTGCGCCTGGCGAAAGGTCCGACTCGAGCACAGCTCCCGCGGTCGCTGTCGCCCCGCCGGCCGTCAACGATGCCGGCAATCTTGCCGTCCAACCGGGCCAGACTACCAACAAAGCTCCAGTCACCTCCGCTGGATCTGCGGCTAAAACCGCCAAAGCGGAACCGTTCGCATTCGCCGATTTCAGCTGGCTGAACGGCAACGCGCGCACCAAAGACACGCCGTATGCGACGAGCTTTTTCACGCCGGAAATTCGCGCGGACATCGACTACGTCTACGACTTCGCTCATCCCAAAGACGACAGCATCGGCGGCTCCAGCGAAGTTTTTCGTTCAAGCGAAGTGCAGGTGACGCAATTGGGCGTCGGCGGCGACTTTCACTACGACAATGTGCGCGCGCGGTTGATGACGCAGTTTGGTTTGTATTCGGAGACCACGCCGCGCAACGACGCCAGCCCCGCACGCGGGCAGTGGAATCTTGCCGATGCGTACCGCTACATCTCCGAAGCGTACGGCGGCTACCACTTCAACGCGCTGCACGGCATCAACGTGGATGCCGGAATCTTCATGTCGTATATCGGGTTGTTCAGCTACTACCAGTTCGACAACTGGGCCTATCAACCGAGCTACGTTTCCTCCAACACGCCGTGGTTTTTCAATGGCGTGCGGGTGCAGATTTTCCCCACGGAACATTTGAAGATCGAGCCGTGGTTCACCAATGGCTGGCAATCCTATGGGCGATTCAACAATCGTCCCGGCTTCGGCTTCCAGATTTTGTGGCGCCCCAATGGCTGGTTTTCCGTACTCGGAAACGAATATTTGCTGGGCGAAGATGCGCTGAATACTCCGGGCCGCGTGCGCTATCACTCCGACGACAGCATCGAGATCAAGTACCACGAGAATCAGGAAAGTTTCATCAGCAAGGCGGCGTTTTCGCTGACCGGTGATATTGGCTGCGAGCATGGCGGCGGAGTGAGCTGTTATGGAAATTCCGCCAAGGGGCCGAAGCAAGACTTTCTCGGCTACATGTTTTACAACCGGCTGTGGTTTGACCGCGATCGTTACGGGCTGACCATCGGCGGCGGGCAAATCAATAATCCTGGGCGTTATCTGGTTCTGTTGCCGCCGATCAACGGCGCCACCGCTGCGAGCGGTACGCCGTACTTCACCGAAAATCCCGGCGACCCATTTAAAGCCTGGGATGTTTCCGGCACATTCGACTGGATGCCCAGCCAGTACATTACCTTTCGCTGGGAGTACAACCATCGTGCCGCGAACGTTCCTTATTTTTCCGGCTCTGGCGGGGTGACGCCTCCGGGCGGCAATCAAGGAACTCCCGGCTCGCTCGTTTGCCTTGGCGGATTCACGGCCTGCGACGGATCTGCGTCGAGCACCTGGCTGCCCGATCTGCGAAAAACGGAAAACCGCGCGACGGCGGCGATCCTGGTGAAATTTTAATCGCCATGATTGATGCCCTCTTCATCGTCGCCACTGGATTTTTCTTCACACTCTCGATTTTTTATGTGAACGGCTGCGAGCGATTGCGAAAGGGTAAGTCATGAACCTGGCCAACGTGCTTTTGCTCATCGTGAGCGCGGCTGTCTGCGGATATCTCCTTTACGCCTTGCTGCGCGCCGAGGAATTCTGACCATGACTGCGAATGGCTGGCTGCAAATCGGTGTCTTTCTGGTGGTGGTCTTTTTGATCACCAAACCACTGGGCGTGTTCATGGCTCGGGTGTTCTCTGGACAGAAGACATTTCTCGATCGCGTGCTTCGTCCAATCGAAAAACTGATTTATCGCCTCACTGGCGTTGATGAGCGGTACGAAATGGGCTGGACCGAATACGCCACTGCGATGCTGCTGTTCAGTGGCGTATCTATGGCGGCGCTTTACTTCATCGAGCGGGTGCAGAAATGGCTGCCGCTCAATCCGCAGAAATTTAGCAATGTCGAACCGGGTCTGGCGTTCGGCACCGCGGCATCCTTCACGACCAACACCAACTGGCAAGCCTACTCCGGCGAATCCACCATGAGTTACCTGACGCAGATGGCGGGCCTCGCGTATCACAATTTTGCTTCCGCGGCGGTGGGTATCGCGATTGCGGTGGCGGTGATTCGCGGCATCGCGCGCAAGGAGACCAACAAGCTGGGGAATTTCTGGGTGGATACCACGCGCTCGTTGCTTTGGGTGCTGCTGCCGATTTGCCTGATTGGTTCGCTGTTTTTTGTTTCGCAAGGAGTGATTCAGAATCTGCACCCCTACACCACCGTCGATTTGATCGAGCCCCAAACAGTTCAAACCACTGGAGCCGACGGCAAAGTCACTGCACAAACGGTGAGACAGCAGGTCATCGCGCAGGGGCCGGTCGCGTCTCAGGAAGTCATCAAGGAATTTGGCACGAACGGCGGTGGATTTTTCGGCGCCAACAGCGCGCACCCGTTTGAAAATCCCACGCCGCTCACCAACTTTTTCCAAGTGGTGCTGATTTTTGCAATCCCTAGCGCACTGACGTACACCCTCGGGCGCATGACCGGGTCCGCTCGACACGGTTGGGCCATTTGGTCGGCTATGGCGCTGCTTTTTCTCGTGGCCGTCACCACCGCGTATTGGGCGGAAGCGCGCGGGAACCCGCAACTATCCGCTGCCGACCAACATGCCGGCGCCATGCAATCCGGCGGCAACATGGAAGGGAAAGAAACCCGCTTCGGCATCGCCAGCTCGGCGTTGTTTGCTACGGTCACGACCGACGCCAGCTGCGGGGCGATCAACAGCCAGCACGATTCGTTCACGCCTTTGGGCGGATTGGTTCCGCTGATCAATATCATGCTGGGCGAAGTGGTTTTCGGCGGCGTTGGCGCCGGCCTTTACGGAATTATCGTTTTCGTGATTCTGGCGGTGTTTATCGCCGGGTTGATGGTCGGCCGCACGCCCGAATATCTGGGCAAGAAAATTGAATCGTATGACGTGAAGATGGCGATGCTCGCGGTGCTCATCCTGACACTGACGATTCTCGGTTTCTCTGCGATCGCTGTCGTAAGACCCTTCGGGACCGCGAGTATTTCTAATCCTGGACCACATGGCCTCTCGCAAATCCTCTATGCGTATGTTTCTTCCGCTGGAAATAATGGCTCGGCTTTCGGGGGCCTTAGCGTAAACACCACGTGGTACAACACCAGCACCGCAGTCGCCCAACTGCTCGGCCGTTTTTTCATGATCATTCCGGTGCTGGCCATCGCGGGAAACCTCGCGCAGAAGAAAACCGTTCCCACATCGGCAGGCACATTTCCGGTTACCGGAGGTCTTTTTGCGGGACTGCTGGTTTCTACCATCGTGATCGTCGGCGCTCTGACGTTTTTTCCCGCGCTCAGCCTCGGACCGATTCTTGA
Organism: uncultured Acidobacteriota bacterium; assembly: GCA_963846145.1. Classification (GTDB taxonomy): domain Bacteria; phylum Acidobacteriota; class Terriglobia; order Acidiferrales; family UBA7541; genus Acidiferrum. The sequence continues at coordinate 431,200 of CAWJUV010000004.1, forward strand.
ACACCTGCTGATGAACGCTGGAAAAGTTTTCTAACGCATTTCACCGAGGCCCCATGGAAGCAGCTGCTACTATCCGAAAAAAATCACTCGCCGACAGCGCCATTTTGTCCCGCGCGGTGGCCGACTCTTTCCGCAAGCTCGATCCGCGCACCATGCTCAAGAATCCGGTGATGTTCGTAGTGGAAGTCGGTGCGTTGCTCACCACGATTCAACTAGTCGCCAACGTCGCGCGTCACGCGGGCGAATTCAGCTTCGGTCTGCAAATTACGCTGTGGCTGTGGTTCACCGTGCTGTTCGCCAACTTCGCCGAAGCTATGGCCGAAGGGCGCGGCAAAGCTCAGGCCGAAACTCTGCGCAAAGCGCGCGCCGAAACCGAAGCCAACCTGGTGTGCGCTGATGGGTCGACGGAGCGCTGCGCCAGTTCTAAGCTGCGCGCTGGCGATATTGTGCTGGTGAGTGCCGGCGAATTTATCCCTGGCGACGGCGAAGTCATCGAAGGGGTCGCTTCTGTCGATGAATCGGCCATCACTGGGGAATCCGCGCCGGTTATTCGCGAATCTGGCGGCGATCGCTCGGCAGTGACCGGCGGAACGCGGGTGCTTTCCGACGAAATCAAAATACGCATCACGTCCAATCCAGGTGAAACATTTCTCGATCGGATGATCAAACTGGTGGAAGGCGCGGCGCGGCAGAAAACGCCCAATGAGATCGCGCTGAATATTCTGTTGGCCGGGCTCACTATTATTTTCTTGTTGGCAGTAGTGACGCTGCAGCCCTTTGCCATCTACTCCGGCGCGCCGCAAACGATCTTTGTGCTGGTTTCGTTGCTGGTTTGTCTCATTCCTACAACGATTGGCGGCTTGCTGTCCGCCATCGGCATTGCCGGTATGGACCGGATGATTCAACGCAACGTGATTGCCATGTCGGGTCGTGCGGTGGAGGCTTCCGGCGATGTCGATGTGCTTCTGCTGGATAAGACCGGCACGATCACGCTCGGGAATCGCGCTGCCACGCAATTTTTTCCTGCGCCTGGAGTGGAAGAAACTTATCTCGCCGATGCCGCGCAGCTTTCTTCGCTCGCTGACGAAACGCCCGAAGGCCGTTCCATCGTGGTGCTGGCCAAAGAGCGCTACAAACTGCGCGGGCGTGACCTGGCTTCGCACGCCGCGACCTTCATTCCGTTTTCCGCGCAGACCCGCATGTCCGGTGTCGATATCGACGACCGCGAAATTCGCAAAGGCGCGCTGGAAGCGATCAGCCGGCTGGCTGCCAGCCGCGGCAACGCTATCGATCCCGAGTTGCAAGTCACGGTGCGCAACATTTCCAATGGCGGCGGCACACCGCTGCTGGTGGCTGAAAATGGCCGCGTGCTCGGGTGCGATTGCGCTGACGGATATCGTGAAGGGCGGGATGAAAGAGCGCTTCGATCAACTGCGCGCCATGGGCATTCGCACCATGATGATCACCGGGGATAATCCGCTCACCGCGGCGGCGATTGCGCGCCAAGCCGGCGTTGATGACTTTCTCGCCGAAGCCAAGCCAGAAGACAAGATGGCGCTCATCAAAAGCGAGCAAGCCAAAGGCAAACTGGTGGCCATGACCGGCGACGGCACTAACGATGCGCCCGCGCTGGCGCAAGCCGACGTGGGCGTGGCCATGAACACCGGCACGCAAGCCGCAAAAGAAGCCGGCAACATGGTGGACCTCGACTCCAATCCCACCAAGCTCATCGAGATTGTGGAGATCGGCAAACAGTTGCTGATCACGCGTGGCGCGCTCACTACATTTTCGGTGGCCAACGATGTGGCCAAATATTTTGCGATTATTCCCGCGATGTTTGCGGCCGCATTTCCGGTCCTCGGCGTGCTTAACGTCATGCATCTGCACACGCCGGAGTCGGCGATTCTCTCGGCGGTGATTTTTAACGCGCTGATTATCGTGGTGCTGATTCCGCTGGCGCTGCGCGGTGTGCGCTATCGCCCGCTGGGGGCGGCCGCGCTGCTGCAGAGGAACCTGCTGATCTACGGGCTCGGGGGGATTATCGCGCCATTCTTCGGGATTAAATTTATCGATGTGCTGCTGACGCACTTGAGGATTGTATGAGCACGCTAAATACTGAGAATCACAAAGTGGAAGAAGTGTTGGATTTACCTGGAAAGAACGCATTGCCCGGCCAATCTGGAGAATATGGTCGCGAAGATAACGCGGCAACTTCCGGCGCGGCTTCGATCAAGAGAAACCTGGGCATAGCGCTGGCCTTCACGGTCGTGACGACCATTGTTTTTGGCTTGCTGTACCCGCTGGCCGTAACCGGATTGGCGCAGGTCTTCTTTCCTGGCAAAGCGAACGGGCAGCTTATCGAACGCAACGGCAAACTGGTCGGCTCGCGGATCATCGGGCAAAATTTCAGTTCCCCGGCGTACTTTCACGGGCGTCTTTCCAGTGCCGGCAACGGTTACGATCCCTTGGCGAGCGGTGGCTCCAACCTCGGACCCACCAATAAGAATTTGATCGACCGCGTCAACGCGGATGTCCAGAAACTTAAAAATGAAAATGCCGGCGCTCCCGTCCCCATCGATTTGGTAACGAGTTCCGCCTCCGGCCTCGACCCGGAAGTTTCCGTTGCCGCAGCTGAATTTCAAATCGCGCGGGTTGCCCGAGCCCGCAACGCGACTTCTCAAGAGCTCCGAGCACTGATTCAAACACACACTCGAGGCCGCGACCTGGGCTTCCTCGGTGAACCGCGAGTCAACGTTCTAGAACTCAATCTTGACTTGGATGCCCTGCACCCCGCGAGCCATTAACGGCAAAAAAACTTTCTTCCTCTCTAACCGAATCCCTTGCTCTTGTGGCATCATCACACGTTTGGTAATCAGCCACCCCGACTGCCAACGAGGTGAAAATGGCCATCCCCACGGGCTCCAATGCTCCGGCAACTTCGTACTCCAATGCGCCAGCCTCTACCAACCACGCGGCTCTGGCCATGGTTACCACCCTGTTTTTCTTTTGGGGCTTTGTCACCGTTCTCAATGACATTTTGATTCCGCATCTGAAGCACATCTTCGATCTCAACTACACCAAAGCCAGCCTGATCCAGTTCGCATTTTTTTCCGCATATTTTATTTTTTCGATTCCGTCCGCGAAAATCGTGGACGCCATTGGCTACAAAAAAACCATGGTCACCGGCCTGGTGACGATGGGTCTTGGGGCGTTGCTGTTCATTCCCGCCGCCAGTTTTGCTTCTTATCCGTTATTTCTCGGTGCACTGATGATTCTTGCGGCGGGGATTACCGCGCTGCAGGTTGCCGCGAATCCTTACGTCGCGGTGCTTGGTCCGCCGCAGACCGCTTCCAGCCGGCTGAATCTCACGCAGGCGTTCAACTCACTGGGAACTACCGTGGGTCCTTATATTGGCGGCATCATGATTCTGAAAGCCGGTGCGGCGACCGACGATCCGAGCAGTTTGACGGCTACAGCATTACAGGCGTATCGAGTGCAGGAAGCTTCTACGGTCAAGGTCCCGTACCTCATCCTTGGTGGTGCGTTGATTCTTTTTGCGGTGTTGATCGGAATGTTCAAGCTGCCGCCAATCCCTGGCGCGCGTCACGAAGCCGGAACCGTGAAGGATAGCATCTGGAAATATCGCCAATTGGTTCTTGGGGCGATCGGTATTTTTGTTTACGTCGGCGCGGAAGTTTCCATCGGCAGCTACCTGATTAATTATTTTCACCAGCCGGAGATTGGTGGACTTCCAGAAATCGTCGCCGCCAAATACGTCAGCTACTACTGGGGCGGCGCGATGATTGGGCGCTTCATTGGTTCAGCCGTGTTGCAAAAAGTGAAAACCGGAAAAGTGCTGGCTTTCGCCGCGATCGCGGCATGCGTGCTGGTGTGTATTTCCATGCTCACCACGGGCGGCGTTGCGATGTGGACGATTTTGGCCGTGGGGCTGTTTAACTCCATTATGTTCCCCAGCATCTTTACCTGGGCATTGCGGAGTTGGGACCGCTGACTGGCGATGGCTCCGGACTTTTGGTCATGGCGATTGTTGGCGGCGCGCTACTTCCGGTCGCTACCGCGGCGCTGGCTGATCGCATCGGCATCCATCACTCGTTCGTGATTCCCGCGGTCTGCTACCTTTACATTTTGTACTACGCTCTGAGTGGCTCGCGTCCCACCGCGTATGCCGCGAGAGCGGCACGCGTAACTCCGGCAAAGATTTTGCCGCCGCGTTTTGCACTTGAAGAATCGGGCCCATGAGTACCAACGACAGTAGCTATGTGATTGGCGTGGATATCGGCGGCACTAAAGTTGCCGCTGGATTCGTCAATCGCGCCGGGGAAATCAGCGACGTCACCCGCGTTCGAATGATCAGTGAAGGCGACGCGGCGACAGGGTTGCGCTGCGTGACTGATGCGATTGATCAACTCCTAGCTGTGGCTAAAACTCGCAACGCAAAAGTCACCGCGATTGGAATTTGTGCTCCGGGTCCGCTCGATCCCTATGCCGGCGTGGTGGTGAACCCGCCAAACGTTACGTGCTGGCGGAATTTTCCACTCGCTGCGGAAGTTTCAAAGCGATATGGCGTTGCCGGTGAAATTAGAAAATGATGGTAATGCCGCGGCGCTCGCGGAAGTTTTGTGGGGTGCGGGCAAAGGCAAAAGCAAAGTTTTCTACGCCACGGTTGGCACGGGAATCGGCAGCGGCTTCATTCTCGATGGCCACATTTATAACGGCCGCACCGGCGCCGCCCCCGAAGGCGGCCATGTGACCATCGACTACAAAGGACCGGTGTGCGGCTGCGGGAAGCGTGGCTGCATCGAAATTCTGGTGGCAGGCCCGGCCATTGCTAAACGCGCGCAAGCGATGCTGGCAGCGGCGGGCATTTCGCACTCGCCGATGCTCGAGCTGGCCAAAGGGCAAATTACTGACGTCACCAGCGAAATCGTCATGCAGGCTGCCGCCGCTGGTGATCCCATCGCCAAAGCCACGGTCATTGAAACTGTTGAATTGCTGGCGGTTTGGTTGGGTAACGTGATTGATTTTCTCGATCCGGACGTCATCGTCATTGGCGGCGGAGTTTCGGGCGTGCTGCAGCCGTATTTCGACGACATCAAGAAACGCATTCCGACGTGGTGCGTTAATTCGCGTTGTGGCGAGGTGCCGTTGCTTCCTGCGCACTACGGAACGCACTCTGGCGTGGCGGGCGGCGCTGCGCTTTGTTACGCCGACGCTGCCGCGGCCTGAAGCGCGAGCGACTTGCTCACCAAACTGTTGGATTATTCCGATAAGCGATTGTGAAGAAAATTATTCAACGCTGCGGTTTTCTGCTGGTGGCTGCATTACTGGCGTGCCCTGGTTCGCTTCTGGCCCAAGGAGTCGCACAGGGAGGTCCACCACCCTCCTGGGCCAGAACCACTAAGTGCCAAGGCCGTCCCATCCCGCAACTGGAAGACATCACTGAAAAATCCGGCATTCACTTCGAACATTCTTCCGCGCCGGAAAATAAATACATCGTGGAATCGATGAGCGGAGGGGTGATTCTGCTGGACTACGATCGCGATGGCTGGCTGGACATTTACTTTACGAATGCGCCGACGGTGCAGATGGCCCGGAACGGTGAACAGGCGCGCAGCGCGCTTTATCACAACAATCACGACGGGACGTTTAGCGACGTGACCGAAAAAGCGGGCGTTGGCCATCCCTGTTTCGCGATGGGCGGCGCCGTCGGAGATTTTAATAATGATGGCTGGCCCGACATTTATGTCACCTGCCTTGGCGGGAATGTTCTTTATCGGAACAATGGTGACGGAACCTTTACCGATGTCGCGGCCCAAGCCGGAGTGAAGGAAGGCAGATGGTCAACTGGGGCTTCTTTCGGCGATTACGACGGCGACGGTTTTGTCGATTTGATCGTGGCGAATTACGTTGATCTGGATTTGCAGCATTTGCCGGCGTTTGGCAGCGCGAATACGTGCAAATACATGGAGATCGATGTGCAGTGTGGGCCGCGAGGGTTGAAGGGCTCAGGCCATTCGCTCTTTCACAATAATGGCGATGGGACGTTCAGCAATGTGACCAAGTCCGGCGGCGTCGACGATACGCGTGGCGCGTATGGCCTGACTGCGGTGTGGTCGGACTTCAACAACTCCGGACACCCTGACATTTATATTGCTAACGATTCGGTAGCGAGTTTCTTCTATCGCAACGCGGGTGCCGGAAAATTCAACGAGATCGGTTTGGAGTCTGGCACTGCATTGGCCGATGACGGCCACGAACAAGCCAACATGGGCATTGCGCTGGGGGATTACAACCATACCGGGCGGCCGTCTTTGTTCACTTCCACCTTTGCGTCGGACAACAGTTCGCTGTTTCGCAACGACGGGAAGTGGAGTTTTACGGATGTTTCCTACCGCGCGGGCGTGGGCCTGCCTTCGTTGCCTTACGTGAAGTGGGGCGACGCGTTCGTCGATTTGGACAACGATGGCTGGCTCGATTTGATCACGGCCAACGGGCATGTGTATCCGCAGGTGGAAGCGGCGTCGACTGGGGCGCATTATCGCGAGCCAAAACTTTTGCAGATGAATCAGAAGGATGGAACATTCTGCGATGCGAGCGATCAGGCTGGGCCGGCGCTATTGGAGCCGCATGTTTCGCGCGGCCTGGCCGTCGGCGATTTATTTAATGACGGGAATATGGATGTGGTGGTGGAAGACCTTGCCGGGAAACCGATGGTGCTGCGCAATCATGGCGTTCCGGGGCGGCATTGGATCAGCTTTGAATTAGCTGGAACGAAGAGCAATCGCGCGGCGTTAAATACACGAATCAGAATCGTCGCGGGCGGTGTCACGCAAACCGATGAAGTGCGCAGCGGGGGAAGTTATCTCTCGCAGAGCGATCTGCGCATCCACTTTGGCCTTGGCTCCGCCAAAAAAGTCGATCGCGTCGAAATTCACTGGCCGTCGGGAAAAGTAGAAATGTTGGGAGAGTTGACCGCCGATAAATTCTATTCGATATTGGAAGGCCAAGGCGTCGTACCGGCCGAACGGATTCGACCGGCGCCGGTAAGGCACTGAACCAACATCGTATTTCTTCGCTAAGGTTTGTAATCCTCTGACAATCTCGCTCCGTAATGTTGTCCAACTAACGCCGCGACTCGCGCCACCGCATCGTGGAGCGATTCCGTGTCGCCGCGATGATGCCCGGTGAACACCACCAACACGATGGGCTGATTTTTGACGAAAAGAATTCCCGCGTCGTTGGCGATGAAGGGCTGGCCGTCGCCGGTTTTGTGCGCGATGGTCACGTCCCGCAGATATTTTGGAAAGCGATTGTTGACTTGCTGTTTTTCAAGCGCGTCCAGCATCCACTCGCTGGCCTGCGCCGAAACCAATTTTTTCTGCTGAATCATTTCCAATAGACGGCCGATGTTTCGCGCGGTGCTGTGGCCAAAATAAATTCCGGCGTGGTAAATGGTCTCGCCAAAAGCCTGCTGCACGCGGCTATCGGAATAATTGCCGAACGGAAATTGGATGGTCTTGTTGCCGGGCGCGTCGCGGTAGCTGGGGTCCATGGAGCTGAGCCATTTGCGATCCCAGTCGAGGTCGGAGTACTGAATGGAGGTATCGGCCAGCCCCAGCTCGTGCATGTAAGCGGTCACGCTGGCGCGTGTGACTTTATCGGCCAGCAGATCGGTGGCCTCGTTATCGCTGATGATGATCATCAGCGTCAGCAGATCGCGAATCGTGGGCGTCAATCCGGGCTGCAGGGTGTACAGCACGCCGGAAGGCAAGCGCTGATCGCCAGGTTTAATTTCCACGCGCTCGTCGAGCGAGAATTTTCCTTGCGAGACCTGGTGAAACACTTCCGCCATGATGGCGATCTTGATCACGCTGAAGGTTTCGTAGGTGGTGTCGGGATCGATGGCGATCTCTTCGCCGCTTTGCAGGTTCTTCATGTAGACGGCCATGTCGCCGGGGAAACCCTTGCGGATTTTTTCGATCTGCGTTTGAAGGTCTTTTAGCCCTTTGCCGGCTTCCGGTTTTGTTTGGGCGAGGGCCGAAACGCACGAAAATGCAATCGCCAGCAACGACGCCACCATCATTTTTACAGTTTTGTCCGCACCCATCCGCTGCCTCCGCACTATCGATGAAGCCAAGGATTGTAACCGAGGCGCAAGGTCGACGGTGCAATTGCCGGTGCAAATCTTTTGTGAAGGGACGCCCAGTATCTCTTTACAGCGCACTGTAACAAGCGTTACAGTCCCGGCACTTTCCAAAATTGGTTTGGAGCGCCATCCCGTGACGAAACTTCTGCCATTGAACAGTTTTCGCAGCGTCGCCATTACGCTGTGCTGCGGTGCAGCGCTTTTGGCCGCTGCGCAATTCGGCCAGCGCCTCCTTGGTGCCTCGCCAGCACGCATCATGGGCTTTTCGCCCGAACATGGCGCCGCAGAAATTTCTCTGGAAGACCGCTACAAGCAGCAGATCTCCACGGACGAGATTCGCAAGTTTCATCGCTACTTTACTTCCATGCCGCATCCGGCAGGCTCGGTGCACAACCATGAAGTCGCCGAGCACATTGCTGAACTCTGGAAGCAGCAAGGTTTGGAAGACGTGGTGATTCGGCAGTACGACGTGCTGGGTACCAGACCCGTCTCTACCAGTCTGGAGATGACCGCGCCCGCGCATTACCAAGCCGGGCTGCGCGAAGCCGGCTACGACGCCGATCCCGATACAAAAAACCCTGAAGTGGCCAACGCGTGGATGGGTTACTCCGCCAGCGGCGACGTTACCGCGCCGGTGGTATACGCGCACAGCGGCAATCCCGAAGATTACGAACTGCTGAAGAAAAATGGCATCGATGTAAAAGGCAAGATTGTCTTGGTGCGTTACTCGAATCCGTACAGTTACCGCGGATTTAAGGCGCTCACTGCCGAGAAAATGGGAGTCGCGGCGCTGCTGATTTATTCCGATCCTGCGGAAGACGGCTTCAAACAAGGCAAAGTTTTTCCCGATGGCCCTTGGGGCCCCGAAACGCACATTCAACGCGGCGCGATCACTTACGATTTCATTGTGCCCGGCGATCCGCTCACTCCCGGTTGGGCTTCAGTGCCTGGAGCGAAACGCATTCCTGAAAACGAAGCGCGTTCGCTGCCGCATTTGGTGGCGTTGCCGCTTTCCTGGCACGACGCGAAGCCACTGCTGGAAAACATGAACGGGCCGGTGGCGCCGAAAGGATGGCAAGGCGGTTTGCCCTTCACGTATCACCTCACCGGCGCGGTGCAGGCGCATGTGAACGTAAAAATGGACAATTCCACGCAACCTTATTACGTGGTGGAAGGGCGCATTCGCGGTTCGGAGTTTCCAGATGAGTGGGTGCTGCTCGGAAATCACCACGACGCCTGGGAATATGGCGGCGTCGATCCCAGCAGCGGGACCGCTTCGATGATGGAGTTGACGCGCTCGTTCGGGTCGCTGCTCAAATCAGGCACGCGGCCGAAACGTACGCTGGTTTTTTGTAGTTGGGATGGCGAAGAGATTGGACTGACCGGCTCGACCGAATGGGGTGAACAGTTCGCCGACGATCTGCGCAAGAAGCTGATCGCTTACCTCAATGTGGATTCATCTGCTTCAGGTCCGAATTTCGAAGGCGGCGCGGTTGGCTCGCTCGCGCCGATGCTGCTGGAGACGACTCGATCCATTGCCGATCCCAGTGGCGGGAATCTGCACGACGCGTGGCTGAAATCTGCCGCGGCTTCGCAGAAACACAAGAGCACCCCGAGCGTGAACGATTCGAATGTGGTGAACACGCGCCTGGGCAGCGGCTCGGACCACACCGTGTTTCTGAATTTTCTCGGGCGGCCGGTGATCACACTGCAATTTGACGGGCCTTACGGCGTGTATCACTCGATGTATGACAATTTTTACTGGATGAACCATTTTGGCGATCCCGGATACAAATACCACGCGACGATGTCGGCGCTGTGGGGCGTTACCGCGCTGCGACTGGCGCAAGCCGACGTGCTGCCGTTTGATTTTGGGGCGTATGGCCGCACGCTAGACGGCTTTCTCGACGATCTGAAGAAAAACCCCAGCTATGATGCGGGCAAACTGAGACTTACCGCGTTGGAAACACGCGCAAAGGAGTTTGCCGCGGCTGGAGATGCGGTGCGCAAGACGCTCGATGCCGGTGTGGCCTCCGGCAAATTCGACAGCAAATCCGCGGAACCCTACAATCAATCGATTCTAAAAGTGGAAGGCAATTGGCTGAATCCTGATGGGATTCCCGGGCGGCCGTGGTTCAAACATTTGCTTTACTGCGCGCGCTACACCTACGCGCATCTGGAGCTTCCCGGCCTTACGGAAGCGGTGGAAGCGAAAAATTGGGACGAAGCGAACCGTCAGTCCGATATTCTGGCAAAGGCGATCGACACCAACATCGCGCTCCTGAAACAAATGCAGCAAGAACTGCACAAATAGGATCCTTCACACCATGCGTTTAAAAATTGGAGCGGTACTCAGAATTGGCCGGAGAAAAGTTCGCCTCAGACGCAGCCGCCTAACGCTTCTGGCGGCCGCTCTCGCTCTGCCTGCTGCTTGCGTCGGCGCTGCCGAGAACGGCTCGGCGCAAAACTGGGTGAGCCACCTGGACTACGGCAAACACCGATCCCGCCAATTCACTGATTCAAACGATCGATAAAACCAACCACGAGGTCTCCGAGATCGGCAATCAAACTATTCGCGAGATGGTTCGCACCACCGTGGGGGGGCGCGCGATTCGCATTCGGCTGAGCAATGCATTTGGAACTGAGCCGGTCACCATTGACGCGGTGTATGCCGGACTGCAAAAAGAAGGGGCCGCGCTGCAAGCTGGCTCAAACCATGCGGTCACGTTTAGCGGCAAGACAGCGATCACCCTTCGCGAAGGCAGCGACGCGTTGAGCGATGAGATTCCGCTGACGGTTACGCCGCAACAAAACATTGCCATCAGCCTGTACGCAGCCAAATCCACTGGACCGGCGACGGGACATCATCATTCGTTGCAGACCAATTATCTATCGGAGTCTGGAAATTTTGGCGCGGATGAGAGTTCGCAACAATTTACCAAGCAGGTTGGTGCGTGGTTTTTTCTCGCCGAGATGGATGTTCTCGCGGCTAAAAATGTCGCCGGCGCGATTGTGGCGTTGGGCGATTCCATCACCGATGGAGCTTCTACCAAGTCCGACACATACATGCGTTGGACCGATGTACTGGCTCGCCGCTTCAGCGAAAACAAACGTGCTAGCCGCACGTTTTCCGTTCTGAACGCAGGAATCGGCGGCAATCGGGTGCTAAGCAGTTCGCCATGCTATGGGGAGAATGCTCTGGCGCGGCTGAATCGCGATGTTTTTTCCCACGCGGGAGTGCGCTACGTAATTTTGTTTGAGGGCACCAACGACATTGGGCAGCCGGATACCAAAGCGCCGCCGTTATGGACTCCGTGCCTGGCGCTGAAGCATGTCAGTGCCGACGAAATGATTGCCGGCTATCAGCAGATCATCGCGCAGGTTCACGCCCGACACCTGAAAATTTTTGGCGCCACGATCATGCCGTTTCAAGGCTTCAATGGTTGGACTGAGGCTGGTGAAGCCACTCGAGTGGCCGCCAATAATTGGATTCGTAATTCGCATGCGTTTGACGGAGTGATCGACTTCGACGCGGCGCTGGCAAGTCCGGCGGATCATTCAAAGTTTGCGGAGCAATACGACAGCGGTGATCACCTGCACCCGAATCCGGCGGGACACGAAGCGATGGCGCGCGCGATCGATCTGGCACTTTTCCGAAAGTGATTAACGAGAGTTAGCGCGGGACAGAAATCGAGATCTATCGCTTCAAATGCTTAGCAATCTCGGCCACCAGTGGATCGATTTCAATTTCTTCCAGTTTTTTCGGCAGCGGGATGCGCCAATTGGGGCGCTTGTCTGAATGCGCGGACGGTAGGTTGGGTCGAATCTCCGCTGCCAAACCGTCTTCCAACGAAGCGAGAGTCACAACCGCGGGAGACTTGGCGAGAGCCTGGTGCGTCTTCACGATGACTTCGGACTTGTGCGCGCTGTCGTCCAGATTCGTGGCGCGCTTCAGATAGTCGCGCATCTTGTCGGAATTTTCTTTGGCCGGCTTCAGTTCTAGCTGGTCCTGTTCGTCGAAATCCGCGCCGGACCAGATTCCTGCGATCGTCGGCAAATCGTGAGTAGAAACCGCGGCGAGCGCCAACTTGGGATATTTTTCGGGCGGGTCTTCTTCAAACCATAGCAACCGGTAAGAAAGCACCGCGTACTGCGCGAGTTTTTCGCGTACGCCTTCGTCCACGGTTCCGAGGTCTTCGCCAACGATAAAGGTTTTGGCGCGCTGGCTTTCCAGCGCTAAGATCGAAAGCATTTCGTCCGCTTGATAACGCACGTATGTGCCCTTGGCAGCCCCCTGCCCTTGCGGAATCCAGAACAGGCGGAACAATCCCATCACGTGATCGATGCGTAGCCCGCGTGCGTAGCGCAAACCTGCACGTAAAGTTTGCACAAACGGCTCGTAGCCCGATTCGCGCAATTTATGCGGCACGAACGGAGGTAGGCCCCAGTTCTGCCCGTTGGCGTTGAACATGTCCGGAGGCGAGCCGACGTTCACATCGCGCGCGAAAACGTCTTGCCACATCCAGGCGTCCGCGCCGTCGGGAGCTACGCCCACCGGCAAATCATGCATAACGTTGCCCGCGCCTGAGGCTGCGCGCAGTTGTTGATCGAGAGCAACCTGCAGCCATTTATGGAAGCGGATACGATCGGCAAATTTTTCGTTGAGCGTAGCTATTGCCGGACTGTCGGGACGTTGAAATTCTTCCGGCCACACTCGCCAATACGCGCCGTATTGCTCGGCCAGCACGCAGAAGGTTGCAAAAATCTGCAGAGTATCGCCGCGGCCGCGTTCGTACTCCTCGAACTTGACGCTTTCGCGAACGCGCGGCCACATGGTTTCGAGCGCGCGCATTTTGAGGCGATAGACCGCGTCTCGATCGATGAGCGGCTGTTCATTGAGCGCGCGGCCTTCCTTGCACAGCGAATCCAATTCAGGAATAGCTTCGTGCGCGCCAGGAATTTCTTCGATGCGCAGGTAAAGTGGATTCAAAAAGAGCCGGCTACTGGGGTAATACGGACTGGCCTGCTGCGGCAAAACCGGAGCCGCCGCGCACAGCGGATTGATCATCATCACGCCGGCGCCAGTTCCCGCAGCCCATTTGCAGATGCGCCGCAAATCTTCCAAGTCGCCGATGCCCCAACTGGTGTGCGAACGCAACGAGTAGAGTTGCAGCGACCAGCCCCATTCGCGCAAATCTTCGGGCAAGAAACATCTCTGCGGCGCGACGATCAGTCGCTTCGATTTTCCAGAATGATCGATCAGCTGGTGATAACCGAGGGGAATATCGGCGGGCAGTTTGTTGCCACCCGGCAGCCGGCCACCGTCTTCGAGATGCAGCTCGGCAAATTCCGCGACGGGAATTTCGCCGCCTTGACGAACAACCAAAACCGGGGATTCGGGAGGCGCGTCGGCACTCGCGCTCATTACCTCTAGAAATCTGGTTTGCGTTTCCTGACTAACGTCATGCCACCGCCCGGCGTCATCCCGGTACTTTTCGTCGATTCCCCAGGCGCCTGGACTCGGCAAAACAAACTCCTTCGTGCGGTTACTGTAACTCATAGGACGAGTGTCGCTCTAACAGCATAGGGAATTTTCCCACAGCGCGGCAATACAGCTAAGTGGGTAAGGATGTCGTAAGTTGAATCGCAAGCGATGCGTGCTTCGCGCATGGGCGGCGCGGTTTACTACAAATCGACTAGGGCTTTTCGGAGTGGGCGTGCTGATGCTTGGCATGTTCTTGCTCGTACACTTCGGGAACGCCGAGGCTGCCCTTGGGCGGCAAATGGCGCATATAGATGACCAGCTTCCACATTTCGCTGTCGGTGAGCTGGCCTTTCCATGCGGGCATGCCGCTCGGATTGATGCCGTTTTCGATGATCCACTTCAGCTGGCCGTCGGCGTAGTCCTGCACTTCTTTGGAGCTCAGCGAAGGAATTGGCGGCGACATGCTGGCGGCGAAGGGGACGCCGGTGGCTTGTCCGTCGAGGCCGTGGCAGATGCCGCAGTGATGGCCGAAATGTTCCTGGCCGTCGGCAATATTTTCCGCAGTGGCTTGCAGCGGATTGGGGATGTCTTTGCCGCCCACGGTGATTTTGTGTTTCATCTCGTTGACCATGCCGGTTTCCATGGCGCCGGGCTTGCTGACTTTGCAGCCGGAGACGAGCAGCGCGGAAAAAGAGGCCAGCAGGATTGTTTTGCGACTGAGTCTCAGCGAGGTGATTGGGGGCATTTGTGTTGGTTTTTTGTGGAAGTGTTTAGTGACCGTTGGCGGATAGCGCTTTTTCGATTGCGCCAGTCACTTCGGGCGAATCCGGCGTGACCTTGGATTCAAAGCGCTGGATTACGCGGCCGTCCGGACCAACGAGGAATTTTGTAAAGTTCCATTTGATCTCGCCGCCGGTTTGCGGGTGGGCGGATTTGTCGGTCAGCCATACATACAGGGGAGTTTGATCGTCGCCCTTCACCGACACCTTGGCCATCATCGGAAACTTCACGTTGTACTTGCTGCTGCAGAAGGTCTTGATTTCTTCGTTGGTGCCCGGCTCCTGGCCGCCAAAATTATTGGCCGGGATGCCCACGATGACGAAGCCGCGGTCCTTATACTTTTCGTAGACGCTTTCCAGCGCGGTGTATTGCGGAGTGTAGCCGCAGCGGCTGGCTACATTGACCAGCAGGGCGATTTTGCCCTTGTAGGCGGAGAGCGGCGCGGGTTGCCCATCGATGGAGTTCAACGTAAAGTCGTAAACATTTTTGTCGGCAGCCATCACGCTCATCACCATCGCTCCCAGTAGAAAAGTGCAGCAGATGTACAGCACAATCAGCAACCGCATCGTAATTCCTCCATCCAGTTTGTCTCTATCCACTTGTACCTTGATATGCGGAAGACGGCAAATCAATAAGATGTAACCCGCACTACGGTTCAGTGCGGTTATCGCCGCGAGGCACACGCCCAATGGCGCAGCCGACTCTTATTGAGCCTCGCCCAACGCTGGTATAGACTCCGCAGGCTGCCCGGCTATGGTTGTTCTGCTAGAGTTTCGCGCACCAGGGAGGTGCGATGCTGTCGGCTGCGATTGTCACCGTAACGCACCGCGTACTGGGCACCACCGATTTAGTCATTATCGCCGTTTATTTCGCGCTCATTTTTGGCATCGGGTTGTATTTCGCCAAAAAAGGCCGAAGCTCCGAAGATTATTTCCTGGCGGGCCGCAATATCGGCTGGTTCGCCATTGGCGCTTCGCTGTTTGTCTCTAATATCTCCACCGAACATTTCATTGGGCTGGCCGGTTCCGGCGCGACTTCTGGATTGGCTGCGGGCAACTTCGAGTGGCTGGCCTGCTTGATGTTGTTGCTGCTGGGCTGGGTGTTTGTGCCGTTTTATTTGCGGTCGAATGTGTTCACTATGCCGGAATTTCTGGAGCGCCGCTTCAATCGTAGCTGCGCGACGTATTTGGCCAGCATTTCGGTGATTGCGTACATTTTTACGAAAATCTCCGTGCATTTGTACGCTGCAGGGATCGTGTTGGAACGCGTAGTCGGCTGGGATCAATGGACCGCGGCGATTATTTTGGTGATTGCCACTGGCATCTATACCGTTGCGGGCGGTTTGGCGGCGGTGATTTATACCGATCTGGTGCAGACGCTAATTTTATTGGCTGGCGCCATCGCACTCACGCTGATCGGCTTAGACAAAGTTGGCGGATTTGCTGGGTTGCGGGCGGCGCTGCCGGACAGTTTTTTTCACATGATCAAGCCGACTAGCGATCCGGATTTTCCGTGGACCGGGATTGTGTTTGGAGCGCCGATTTTGGGGATTTGGTATTGGTGCACCGACCAGGTGATCGTGCAGCGCGTTTTGTCGGCCAAAGATGAAGGTAACGCCAAGGCCGGGACGATTTTTGCCGGGTTTCTGAAAGTGCTGCCGGTGTTCTTGCTGGTGCTGCCGGGCTTGATGGCTCGCGCGCTGTATCCGCAATTATTCACGGTCGTGAATGGCCAGGTCAGCAACGGCGACATCGCGTTTCCCACGCTGGTGATCAACTTGTTGCCGGTGGGGTTGGTCGGGTTGGTGATTGCTGCACTGCTGGCGGCCCTGATGGGCGCGATGAGTTCAGTATTTAATTCCACGTCAACGATGGTGACGCTGGATTTTTACAAGAAGTTTCGGCCAGCCGCGACGGAGCGACAGTTGGTGAATTTTGGGCGCATTGCGACGGTCGCGATGGTGTTGCTGGGACTCTTGTGGGTGCCGTTCATCCATTTGTTGAGCGCGCAATTGTGGGTGTATCTGCAGAGCGTGCAGGCGTACATCAGCCCGCCGATCGCGGTGTGTTTTATTTTTGGGATTCTGTGGCCGCGATTGAATGGCCAAGGGGCCATCAGCTCGATGCTGGTGGGATTTGTGCTGGGCACGGTGCGCTTTGCGTTCGAAGTGCTGGATAAAACCGCGCACTACACTTCGCCGGCGTTGCGTTGGCTGATCGACATGAACTTTTTGCATTACGCGGTGTTCATGTTTGTCATTTGTACCGTGGTGCTGGTGGCGGTGAGCATGATGTATCCGGCGCCGGCGCGAAAGAAATTGGCTGGGCTGACCTTTGCTACGGTGGACGACAAATTGGATACGGTGGATGTGCATGGGCCGGAGCTGAAGCGCGAAACGGCTACGGAGCACACGCGTGAATTTGGCGTTTACGGCGGCGTTGCTGGTGATTGTGTTTAGTTTGTGGGTGTACTTCCGGTGAGTATGCCGCAAATAGTGGCGATGCAGGCGAATGTGACGGAGGCGGAAGCGTTGCGCGAGTTTTCGCGCAAGGGGATTTCATCGCTGTATTGGCGAGCTACGGCTGGATCGTTGCAGCGAATTGCGCAGGTGTACGTTCCGTTTCAGCTCTATGAAGTGAAATATGAGCTGGCGGGAGTGAGCTACAAACGGATTTTTGCGATGGATGCCGTGAATGGATCGTTGGACTTGTTTGAGTTTCAGGAGCCTCGCGATACAAAACATTGGTTACCGCTTCAAACCAGAAATATTCTGGCGCCTGCGCTATCCGCTGAGAAGGGCGACGAGATGCTGCGGGAGAAAATCTTGCGCGTTATTTTCCAGCAGGGATTTTTCAAAATGCGCGGTGCGTCAATACAATGCATTCGACTGCCCGAGATCGTGCATTTGCCTTATTGGCTGGGGTTTTACGCCCAACGAGCATCGGTGCGATGCCGAGTGCTAGATGCGGTGCGGCGGCGCATCGAAGGGGCCAAGGCTTCCGAGTTTTTTGAGCAATGGCTGGCAGCCTGATAACTCCCCGCGTGCGACTTCCAATGGAGATTTTGAGGTTTTTTAGAAGGATGCGGTTGTGAGTTCAGGAGAGAACTACATGCGGGGTCTGAGGCTGCGTTCGGTCGCTGGGTTGTGGCTGTGTCTGAGCCTCGGCGTGCTGGCTCAAGCGCAAGGTTGGCAACATATCGGGGACGTTCAACACGTGGAAAAACTGTTGGATGGCGTTGAGTTGACGGCCGGCTCCGCAAAGGTACGCGTCACGGCGTTTCGCGACGGAATCGTGCGCGTGCGGGTGGCACCGAACGGAACCTTTCCGCCGGATTCTTCCTGGGCGGTGATTGAGGCGCCGCAACCACCCGCGGTGAATGTGACGGAAGACGCCACGCAAGTGCACTTTGCGGTGGGCGACGTTCAGGTACTCATCACTAAGAAGCCGCTGCTGATCGACTTTGTGGGTTCCGATGGGAAAGCCATTCTTGCCGATGAACCGACTTTGCCGATGGCCTGGGATGGCGAAAACATTCACGTGTGGAAGCGCATGCCTGCCGATGAGAATTATTTTGGCTTGGGAGACAAAGCGGGGCGCATGAACCGGCGTGGGCGTTCTTTCACCAACTGGAACACCGACGAATATGGCTGGCAGGAATCAAATGACCCGCTGTACAAAACCATTCCGTTTTTCATGGGATTCCGCTCTCACGACCATGGGGTTTATGGACTTTTCTTCGACAACGCCTATCGCAGCAGTTTCGATTTTGGAAAAGAATCGCAGGACTACTTTTCGTTTGGCGCGGTCGGCGGAGAGCTGAACTACTACTTTTTTTACGGGCCGGACCCAAAAACGATTGTGAAGAACTATGTGGATCTGACCGGGCACACGCCGCTGCCGCCGCTCTGGACGCTAGGATTTCAGCAGAGCCGCTACAGCTATTACCCGGAAGCACGGGCACGCGAAATTGTGCAGACCTATCGCCAGAAGAAAATTCCGTTGGATGCGATTTACTTCGATATCGATTATCAGGACAAAAACAAACCGTTCACGGTGAATCGCGAATATTTCCCGAACTTCGAAAAAATGATTGGCGATTTTCGTGGGCAAGGGGTGCATACGGTGCTGATCACCGATCTGCACATCGCCAAAGACACGAGTGGGCACTATCCACCGTATGAAATCGGCATGAAGAACGATGTGTTTGTGAAAAGCGCTGACGGAAGTGTGTTTGTCGGCACGGTGTGGCCGGGTGACAGCGTTTTCCCGGACTTTACGCTGGCTAAAGCGCGCGACTACTGGGGCGGACTGTACAAGGACTTCGTTGGCATGGGCGTCAGCGGCTTCTGGAACGATATGAACGAGCCTTCGGTGTTTTTGCGCGACGACAAGACCATGCCGCTTACCAACTTGCATCGCCTGGATGACGGCACCACTCGCGATCATCGCGCGATTCATAACGTGTTTGGCATGGAAAACGTCCGCGCCACGTACGATGGCTTGCGAAAACTGCAGCCGGACGAGCGGCCATTTGTGCTGACACGCGCGGCCTATTCCGGCACGCAGAGATTCGCAGCGACCTGGACCGGCGACAACAGCAGCACCTGGAATCATTTGTCGATGAGCACGCCGATGCTGCTGAGCATGGGTTTGTGCGGCTACACGCTGGTGGGCGACGACATCGGTGGATTCGCCGGAACGCCACCGGCGGATTTGTTGACGCGCTGGATAGAGCTGGGCGCATTCAATCCGATTTATCGCGATCACACCGCGAAGGGCACCGGCGATCAGGAGCCGTGGGTGCACGGGCCGGAACAGGAAATGATCCGCAAGAAATATATCGAGTTGCGTTATCAACTGCTTCCCTACACCTACACGGGAACGGAAGAGATGACGCGCACGGGGCTACCATTCATGCGCCCGATTTTTCTCGAGTACCCGCAACTGAACAACGGATGGAAGGACGATCACAATTTCTTGTTCGGGCGCGATTTGTTCGTTGCGCCGGTGGATACCGAGATGCTGGACGCCAAGGAAGTGCAGCTGCCGCCGGGAGATTGGTACGACTTCTGGAGCGGCAACAAAGTGAATGGAGCGAAGTCGATGACGCTACATCCGCGGCTGGAGGAATTGCCCCTATTTGTGCGGGGAGGAGCGATTTTGCCGATGCAGGCGGTGGTGCAAAGCACCTCCGAGACGCCCGCGGGTGGATTGAAGTTGCGAGTTTACCCGGGGAGTGATTGCGTCGGGGCGCTGTACATGGATGACGGACACACGTACGCATACGAGAAGAATCAAGTTTTACGCGTGCGATACGGCTGCCAGATGGCGTCGAAAAATGTCACGGTGAGCAGCAAAATCGAAACGAACAACTACAAACCGTGGTGGAGCAGCGCGGAAGTGATTTTGTACGGTGCGGCGGGAGCGGCGCGGGAAGTCAAAGTCGGCGATCTAGTGATTCGCGATGCGCGTTATGACCCCACGATGCATACGGTTACGTTCACCGTGCCGGATGCGGTGCGGGATTGGTCGGCGACGGTAAGTTTTTGATTTAAGCGTTCAATCCAAAAGAAAAATACTGAGCGATTGTGGCGGCATAGTGAGTTGCAAGCTGCCGTTGACGATTTTGGCGTGAGCTTCCCCGAAGAGTGGGACGACGCCGGCGGTTTTTTGTGCGGGCGTGTCGGCGAGTGGCACGGTTAATTCCCGCGGCGCGGTGGAATTGTTGAAAGCTACAACGACGTTTTCTTCGTCGGATTCGCGTTCGAATACGTAAGAGGAATCGTCGGAAGCCAAGTGCCAGAGGCGCCCGCGCGAAAGAACCGGGTGGGCGACGCGCAGGCGCAGCAGCAATTGCACGTAGGCAAATAACTTTTGTTGTTCGGGGGTGCGGCCTTGCTGGTTGAAGGCGTTGTTCGGATCGCCGGGCCAGCCGCCGGGGAAGTCGTGGCGATTGTCGGGGTCGTTGCCGCCATTCATTGCCAGTTCGTCGCCGTAGTAAAGCTCGGGGATGCCGCGCAGTGTGAGAATTAAACCGTAAGCCAGTTGCAGCTTGGCGAGAGAGCTGCCGTCGGCGCCAGCGAAGCGCGCGACATCGTGATTGGCGAAAAAGGTGATGAGCGAATCGGGATGCGGGTAGAGCGCGTCGTGGCGCAACACTTCGGGAATTTTTCCAGCGGGTGCGCCGCGCAGGAGAACCTCACGCAAAGCGAAGTACAGCGGGAAGTCGAATAAGGTGGTGACGCCCGTGTCGATATTGTCGAAGCGCTTCTGGCCGCCAGCAAAAAATGAAGTGACGCTGGGATCGGGCTGAAAAACTTCGCCGATGGTGGTGAGATTGGGATACAGGCGATGCAGGGCGGCGTGCCAGTTGGCCCAGAATTTCCGCTTGATATAAGGAAAAGTGTCCAGGCGAAAGCCGTCGAGTCCGGAAGTTTCCGTCCACCATATGCTGTTTTGCAGGAGATATTGAGCGACCAGGGGATTTTCGGTGTTCAAGTCCGGTAGAACGTTGAAGAACCAACCGTCGGTGATGTTTTTCGATAAGCGGGTTGGGGCGTGCGGGTCGACGAGGGATTCGAATTGGTCATTGACGTGATTGCCGTTGCCGGAAGTGGCGGCATTTTTTCCGTTGGGCGGAGCGGAGTTGCCGTAGAAAGCGGAGTCGATCCCTTTGGAGGAGTCGGTGTGTTGAGCTGGGGTGCCGTGAAACCATTCGGGCGTTGGCGGATTTTTCACCCAAGGATGATTCGGCCCGACATGATTCAACACTGCATCGAACAAAACCTTGATGCCCATTTCATGGGCGCTGGCGACCAGTTCGCGATAGTCGCCAACCGTGCCGAGATGCGGATCCACTGCGTATAAATCGACGGCGCCGTAGCCGTGATAGTCCTGCGTGGCGCCATTTTTCAGCACGGGCGTGAGCCACAGCGTGGTGACGCCTAATTCCTGGAAGTACGGCAAGTGATCGCGAATGCCGCGCAGATCGCCGCCATGATAGGCGCGCGGCTTGGAGCGATCGTGAGAGCCGGGCGCGGACTCTGGTTCGTCGTTCGTGGGATCGCCATTCGCGAAACGGTCAGGCATGAGCAGATAGAGAACGTCTGATTGCGAAAGCCCTTGGAATTTTCTGAGCGTCGGCGCGCGGGTGGAGAGTGGAAATTCAAACGAGGTGTCGCCTGCGGCGGTGATAACCCGGCAGACGACCGTGCCGGAGCGAGTGTCCGCGCCAATTTTGAGCCACACGAAAAGATAATTTCCCGCGGCGGTGGATTCAGTGTGAGTGACGCGAAGAGTCGGGAGATTGCAGGCGACTTCGGTGGCCTGCAGGTGCTGGCCGGAGAGCAGAATCATTACTTCAGGCGTGAGATTGAGCCACCAACCAGGCGGCTCGATTTTTTTGACGACGGGCGCATTTGGCGAATTGTCTTGGGCGGGTGCGGCGAAGATTTGTGAGGCGAGAACGGAGTAGGAGAAAACAATTGAAACCAGTAGCGCCAGTTTGGAGAAGCGAAGCGACGCCAGAGATTGACTCACGGCGAGAAGGATAGGAAAAAACGGGGTGCGATACCAGCAGTCAATTACGCTACGTCACGCGAGACAAAAGCCTCAACGAAGGAAAAAATGAGGAGGCGGGCCAGGTCTTCCCGCCTCCTCTGTTCCCCTCTCGGGGAATGAACCGGTCAGTCTGACGGAGGGTGACTGACCGGTCGTGTGTTGGCCTGAGTGTAGAAACCGGCGCGGCGCAAAAAGTTTCGAGCCGGGGCAAAAAAGTTGAGTAGAATCGTTGCCGGGCGAGCCGGTGGCGGCCGCTCCTCCCCTCTCATGGCTCGCTCCTCCAACCTAAGCCCTGAAAATCTGTTGCGTTTTCTGCAAGTTAAAAGCAATCCGGTCTCGGCCGAGGAAATCGCCCGGGCGCTGCACATTCCTAAAAATGAGCGCCGTCCGCTTTTCAAGGTCATCAATAAGCTCAAGAAACGCAACGCGATCGAAGAGGTCCCCGGCGGACGCTATCGCTTGACCAAGCGAGGCCAGGACGATAAATCTGCCGAGGGCGATTCTTCTCAGCAGCCACGCGACCGTAACCGCAACCGCCACATGGAAAATCAGGCCCATTCCGATCCGTCGTCAAAAGATGGGCTGGGCCGCGACGAAATTCGCGGGCGCCTGGTGCTGCATCACGACGGCTACGGGTTCGTGGTGCCGGCTGTGCCGGTGCCGCGAATGGATGGCGATTTGTTCATTCCACCTGGCGGGATTGAAGGGGCGATGCACGGCGATCAGGTGATTGCCAGGATCAGGCCGTCCTACGATGGTGGCAAGTTCGGCGGGCCGCGGCGCGCCGAAGGCGTGATTGTTCGCATCGTCGGGCGCGCGCACGCCACGATCGTTGGTCTCTTTCGCTATGGGCCACAGTTTAATTCCGTGCTGCCCTACGATTCGCGCGTTCAGAACGAAATTGAAATTCCGGCGGGCGAAGAACTGACTCCTGCGCTGCGCGAAAAACTGAATTTGCCGCCGCGAAGCGAGGCCGGGGCAGAACGTCCTGTGCGCTCCAAGCGTGGTGCGGTCTTGCCCGAACTGGATGGCGCGGTGGTGAATGTGGAGATCACTCGCTATTCGCGCGGCGGCTCGCTGCCTACCGGACGCGTCGTGGAGATACTTGGGCGCCCAGGAGACATGGGCGTCGACATCGAAATTATTATTCGCAAGCATCATTTGCCGCATGTTTTCGCTCCAGCCGTTCTCGAAGATGCCGAGCGCCGTGCCGTTCCGGTCAGCGCAGCAGACCGCGAGGGCGCGGGGCGCGAAGATTTCCGCCATTTACCGATCGTGACGATCGACGGCGAAACGGCGCGCGACTTCGATGACGCGGTGTATGTCGAACACAAAGCCGACGGCGGGTGGCACCTGCAAGTGCACATCGCCGACGTTTCGCATTATGTGCGCACGGAGACGCCGCTGGATCACGAAGCGCGACTGCGCGGCACCAGCGTGTATTTTCCTGACCGTGCGGTGCCCATGCTGCCGGAGTCGCTCTCCAACGGCATGTGTTCGCTGAAGCCGCACGAAGAGCGCCTGGTGCTCAGCGCGCTGATGGAATTTGATGCGCATGGGAATATGCAGACCGCGCGGATGACTCCGGGGGTGATTCGTTCGTTCGAACGGATGACCTACACCAACGTCAACAAGGTGATTGAGAGCGATCCGGAAATGTCGGCGCGGTACTCTTCGCTGGTCACGCACTTCGCCAACATGAAAGAGTTGGCGCTGCTGCTGAACAAGCGCCGCAACGAGCATGGCTCCATCGACTTCGATCTTCCCGAACAAGTCATCGAATTCGATGATCAACAGCGAATGGTGGGGATTGTGCGCAGTGAGCGCAATATTGCACACCGGCTGATTGAAGAGTTCATGCTGGCCGCCAATCGAGCGGTGGACAGCTATTTGCTGCAGCGCGGTATCGAATCGCTGCATCGCGTGCACGAAAAGCCCGATGCCAAAAAAGTTTTGGAGTTCGAAGAATTGGCTCGCGCGTTTGGTTATACGCTCGGCGTAGACAATCTGCACCAGCGCGAAGTCGCGGTGCGCCATGGAAAAACCCCCGCTCCAGTGCGGGGCGGGCGGGCGGATTCTTACGGTAAAGGACGCGAACGCAACATGCGCGTGGCGCTGCCCGGCGGCGACGAACTGCGGATCACTCCGCAGCACTATCAGCGCCTGATTCGCAAACTTACCGGCAAACCCGAAGAGCGCATCATTTCCTATTTGATGTTGCGTTCGCTGAAGCAGGCGCGCTACGCCGCCGAGCCGCTCGGGCACTTTGCGCTAGGTTTCGACGAGTACGCCCATTTCACATCACCGATTCGCCGCTATCCTGATTTGATCGTCCACCGGATTTTGAAATGGGCGTTGGAACATCCACACGCCAAACCACCGCAGCGCTCGCAACCGGCATCCAGCGACGCAGCCGTAGAAAAGCCTTCCAAAACCCTCGCTGGCGAGGAGGCCACGCTTTACTCCCATCAGCAGTTGACAGAAATGGCCACGGAAAGCTCCGAAGCGGAACGCCGCGCCGCCGGCGCTGAACGTGAATTGATGGATTGGAAGACCGCGCAATTCATGGAGCAGCACATCGGCGAAGAATACGATGCACTGATCATCTCGGTGCAAAAGTTTGGGTGCTTCGTGGAATTGTTCGGCATTTTTGTGGAAGGCTTGCTGCCTATAGGCGCGCTGGAAGAATTTTCGGGAATGCGTTGCGTCTATCGCGAGCACGATCACACCATCGCGACACTTTCGGGTGGGGGCGGAGATTCCGGACGTCGCAACAAAGGCCGCGGTCGAGGTGCGAAACCTCAGCAAATTAAATGGGGACTCGGCGATCAGGTGAGAGTGCGCGCTGAGCGCATCGACCCCATGCGCAAACGTGTGGAGTTTGCTCTCGCCGGCGATGCACCTGAGTAGTCCACAAGCAAGGCTCATTCATGCCCAGCGCCGATCGTCTTCCAGAAACGCTTCATTACCTGCTAATGAAGCACGTCATTGAAACCGGCTTCGTCCCAAACATTCAAAAGCTTTCAGAACTCGCCGGCTTACCGCAGCCGGAAACCGAAGCCGGCCTACAACAGCTTGCTGCGATGCACGGAGTCATTCTCGTTCCCAACTCGTACGAGGTCTGGAGCCTGCATCCGTTTTCCATGTTGCCCACGCGGCACTGGGTGAGCACTCCGCAACGCGGTTGGTGGGCTAACTGCGCATGGTGTTCTCTGGCAATTGCCGCCGCGCTGCGAACCGACGCGCAAATCTCCACCGGCGATGGCGGCGAAGGAGCGCCACTGGCGTTTGGGATTCAGGATGGGCGGTCGTCGCGTCCGGAAGTGTTGATGCATTTTCCGTATCCGCCGGCGCGCTGGTGGGACAACCCCTTCTGCCCATGCGGCAATATTTTATTTTTCTCGAGCAGCGCCGCGATTGATGATTGGTGTGTTCGCCATGGTCGACCCCGAGGGGCTGTACTCGATATGGCCACAGGCATCGCGCTGGCTACGGAGTGGTTCGGCGATTACGCTTCTCCAGACTGGCGCAGAAAAACTCCGGAACAGGCTCGCGCCATCTTCGAAAAGCTGAGGCTCGACCCGACGTTTTGGATCACGCCGCTAAGCTTCAAATAATTTGAGAATGTCTGGTGGAAAATAAAAAGCCGGCCAAGCGACCGGGCCTCTTCTAGAACTTTCGATTTAGCAATTCCTTCAGCGCGTGTTCTTTAACTCGAGCGAGACCAGGGCTTCCACTGGCTCCTTCTGACCGTCTGCTCCGACGCGCTTCTTATCGCGCTGCACTCGCACGATTTTGC
Organism: uncultured Acidobacteriota bacterium; assembly: GCA_963846145.1. GTDB lineage: Bacteria > Acidobacteriota > Terriglobia > Acidiferrales > UBA7541 > Acidiferrum. The sequence goes on from CAWJUV010000004.1 coordinate 456,993, forward strand.
CCAAAAATTCCTGCACCACTTCGGGCAAAGCTGCACCAGATCCGACTTCTACATCAAAGGAAAGCGTTGCTTCACCCTTCAATTCATCTTCCTGGCCGATGCGCTTGGCCACCAACTGCTCGCCGCGCTGAAACAGCACCACATCGCCGGAGCGCATATTGTCCAGCCTTCCGCGGCGGATCAATGCAATATCTCCGGGCTGCACCAGCGGAGCCATTCCCGTTCCCTGCACGTGCAACGACAAAGTTCCGCGGCGCTTCAACGCGTCGGCAATCGCAGCCACGTCGCCTTTGCGGCGTTCGCCGCGGCCGGCGAGGGTTCTTTTTCGGCGTTCTTGCATGACTACTACAGGATGGTCCGCGGATGTGCCGGCGGTCAATAAAACCAAGGTTCCGGGTGTTCTAAACTTTAGTAACCGTTTGTAATTGGCCGCCGATTAGACATTCTTAAGCGAACGGCGGCAACCGCTACGCGACTCTAAGCGTCGTCGTAATCTTCGGTGAGCGACGCCAAAAACGCCGCCAAGGCCGCGACATCGCTTTCGCTTAGCGACATGCCCTGAAACTCCGGCGCCGCGTTCCGCAACAAGCCTTGATGTGCGAGGTTGGAAGTCTTGATGTAAAACTCCACCACATCGTTGAACTTAGGCTTGCTCCCATTGTGGAAATACGGCGCCGAATCCTCCAAATCCCGCAGCATCGGAGTTTTAAATTGCGCGATGGTGGTCGCCAACCCTTGATCCACTGCGCAATTCGCGGCCACCGCGCAAACGATGGTGGCCAGATTGGCCTGCGGGTTCGGAATATCGGCGTTCAAATAAACGTTCCACATTCCCAGGTCAGCGTAGATCGGATTTCCGGCCACCGCGTGATGCCGGAAGCGCTCCGAGGCATTGGGATGATTCGGCGAGGCCGGCAGATATTGATCAAAGGCTGCGGTGCGATCGGCCAGCGACGGAATCGCGAGATTCATAAAGGCGCCGGCGCCGTTGGCCGTGTCGTACTCTTCCTGCGTTGCTCCGTTATTGTGAAATTTGAAGTCGGTGAAATTCGGGGCCAGGTGGCAGGCGGCGCAATTTCCGGCGTGTTGCGAGCCATCGGTGGCATTCACCGCCACCGACAGAAAAATTTTCAGCCCGGCGAATTCCGTCGCGCCAAATGCAAACGGCTGCGCGTGATATTTGAAGCTGCCCGAAGTACCATCCACATAAATCGGATTGCTCAGATTATTTACTAACTGCAGGAGCTTGGCGTTGTACTCCGGCACGGTCTGACCGGCAATGGGCAGAACCGGCAAATGATTTACGCGCAGAAACACATCGTAGGGTGAACCGATGTAGCGTCCATTGTCGTCCTGCTGAAACAGCAAACCATCCAGATATTGCCCCAGCATCTGAGCCATGTCTTCGACGATCGCGTCATCGCTGGCGGTGGTCACATCGAGGCGATATTGCGCCGGAAGTTTGCAATCCACCGGAATGGCCGGATCAGTCCCCAACAAAATGACTTTGTAAGAAAGGTTGCAGCCGAATTGTTGCGCCGGGACGTTCTGCCCGTTGTCATTGCGAATCACATTGGCAATGTGCGCCACCGCTTGTTTGTATTGCGTGGGGTCCCAGCCGAAATTGCGGCCGGTCAGAGTAGTCTTCGCTAAATCCGCCGGATCGGTGAACTCTCCGTCGAAATGGAGAAACGAAGGTCCATCGTGCGGCTGCATCGAGCCGACCATTTGCTGCGCATTTCTTGGTGTTGCGGTGAAGCCGTTCATGGCCCGAGGAATCGGGCTGTGATCGGTGAAGTCGGCGTAGGTACGATTTCCCGCATTGGCTACGCCTTGAAATTCGACCACGAAATGGCAAGAGCGGCAGTTGATGGATTGCCCCGCAAATGGACCGGGCAATGTTCCGCCGGGCGCGCCCTGAACCTGCGTCGTCGCCACCACTGGATCGCCAACGGCCAACGGCGAATTCACGTCGGTCATATTCACCGCAAAATATTGCGCCCAGCGAGTATCCACGAAAATCCGTTCGCCAATGTTCTGTTCAGCGGGAGCGCCGCCTTCCGACTCCTGCGGAAAGGACGGCGCTTTACCCGAGCCGCATCCCGCTATCACCAGCAACAACAGCGCGTTTGCCCAAGCGCACAGTATAAATAGCCGTTTGCTACGAAACTTCGCGTTCATTGCCCTGCCCCCGAAGCTGATCCGGACGATCCAAACTGCGACTCCACCGCATAACTAAACATTCCGCTCTTGCCCAAACTCTTCACGTAGGAGACCACTTGCCAGCGTGTTTGTTCCGGCAAGGCGTTGAAACTCGGCATGCCTTTGGGACGATTGCCGTTCCTCAGCAGCCACGCGATTTCTCCGTCTTTGGCGTCCTGCACGCGGGCACTGCGCAGGCTGGGCTTTTTCTTACGGCCTTCACCGTCATCGCCGTGACATTTCGCGCAACGCTCCTGAAAGATCTGCTTCCCTGCCGACGCCGCATCCGCTTGCCCTGCAAAAGGATTCACTTTGGCGCGGTCCGCATCGGGCACGCTTTTCAGCCAGGAGCCATCTGCCTCGGCATAGACCGCGGCGGCTCCGACCAGCATCAGCAACACCGCGAACAGCAGCACAAAATTTACGCGCGCTCGCTGACGAAGTTTTCGTCCTGAAGAATCGCACTTCATCGCGACCGCCCGTGGCTAAAAATTTGCTGAACTTCGTAAGACACTTTGAAGCGCCACAGGACGCCAACGCTGTTGGCATTCAGCCCAAAGCTCGGCTCAAACGTAAGTGTTGGGCCGCGCGGAACTTCCAGGCTCACAATCGGCCCGAGGTACTGCGCAGTGCCCTTTACTCCAAAGCTGTAGCGATCGCCCAACCCGCCGTAGAGTTCCGCGCCAGCCGAAATATTTTGGCGGCAAAAGACGCAGGGCTTGGGGCTGGCTTTGGACGACAGCAGCCGATAAGTTCCCAACGCATAGCCGAATTCCCACGGCTCATTGTTCAGATTTTTTTCCGCGATCATATTCTCGGAAATGTTCCAGCCCTTGAAATCGCTGGAGAGAATCAGCTTCAACTCCATGGAGTGTTCGGTGTCGCGACGCAAGAGGGCGTTGTTCACCTGCAAATCCTGCAAGGTGTGGTGGCCGACGACTTCCAGGAAGCTCTTGTCCGCTTCGTTTACGTTTTCGTATTCCACGTACAGCAGCGGGTTGATGAAATGCTGGCGGCGCAGCGGCCGGAACCGGTTCTCCCAGCGGAAGCCGTTAAAAATGGTGCTGTCGTTTTGCGTGGCCTGGCCAGAGAGATAAATTTCGGTGGTCCACCAGCCCAGCGCTCCGTATTCCAATTCCAACGTTCCGCTGGTGAAGCCGTTGGCATTTTTGGGCGCGGCTTGCACGCCCTTGAAGGCAATTTCCAGATTGCCGGGTTCTTCCAACGCGTCGGAGTAGGTGACCAGGTAGGGCGGCTCTTGCGCGTGCACGCGTGGCGAGGAGAGCAACAACGTGCCGGCGATGAGTGCGACCGGAAAGCCGCAGCGCGCCGGCAGCCAGCGGAGAAGTCGAGACAGAAAAACAGCGACCGACATACACACCCCGATGCAGTTGCAAATGGCTTACAACTGGAATAATGTAAGACTAACTTAGTCGCACATCAGATGCAAGTGCCTTTCAACTGGCTCGGGATGCTTGAGGAAATCGTCCTGGAACGAATTGAAATGGCTGCGTATGTCTAATCCGCGTTTCGCACAGGCCGAGTCGAAGGCCCGCCTATTTTATCTGAATAATTCTTCATCTTGAGTGTTACCGGTCTCGCGTTCGCGAAGACGTATGTTGCACGATCACCGATTCACACTCTTGCATTAGCTTCGCGCGAAGCGGTCCAGTCCTTCTGCTATCCTAGTTAGGTCGCACGATTCGGCGTCCCTCCGCGGCAAACGCCCACTGAACTCATCCGAAGAGAGGATTCATACAACTTGACTACGTCCCTGAGTGCCCCGTCCGCCACCAAGCGGGTTTACAACTTCAACGCCGGCCCCGGTGCTCTGCCCCTTCCAGTCCTCGAACGCATTCGTGAAGAACTGCTCGACTGGCGCGGCAGCGGCATGTCCGTGATGGAGATGAGCCACCGTTCGCCTGAGTTTGAAAGCATCATCGCCGACGCGGAGACCCGGCTGCGCAAGCTGATCGGCATCCCTGAGGATTACGCCGTGCTCTTTCTGCAGGGCGGCGGCAGCATGCAGTTCACTATGGCGCCCATGAACCTGTGCGTCCCCGGCAAGCCCGTTGACATCCTGCACACCGGCATGTGGACTGCGAAAGCCCTCGGCGAACTGAAGAAAGGCGTGTTGCATAACGTCGCGGCCACCACCGAACCGGAAAAGTTCGCGCGCCTGCCGCGCCAGAATGAAATGAAGTTTTCGCCGGAAGCTTCCTACGTGCACATCTGCACCAACAATACGATCGAAGGCACCCAGTGGAAGAGTCTGCCGGACGTCGGCAAGTCACCGCTGGTGGCGGACATGTCTTCCGACATCGCCGCCTACCCCATCGACGTGAAGAAATTCGGGATGATCTTCGCCGGTGCGCAGAAAAATCTGGGCCCATCGGGTACCACCATCGTGATTGTGCGCAAAGATTTGGCCGAGCGCGCCGACAAGAATCTGCCGACCCTCCTGCAATACCGCACGCACATCAAGGAAAAGTCGCTGTACCACACGCCGCCGACCTTCGCGATTTACATCGTCGGCCTGGTTCTCGAATGGATTGAAAAGGAAGGCGGCATCACTGCTATCCAAGCGCGCAACGACGCCAAAGCCAAGCTGCTCTACGACACCATCGAGTCTTCGAACGGCTTCTATTCTTGCCCGGTGGAGCGCGAATCTCGCTCCAAGATGAACGTGGTCTTCCGCGTCGGCGGCGGAGATGAAGCCATCGAAAAGCAGTTTGCCAAGGAAGCGGCCGCTGCCAATCTCGCCGGAACCCCCGGCCACCGCTCCGTCGGCGGCATGCGCGTCTCGCTCTACAACGCGGTGACGCCCGAAGCCGTCCAGGCCCTAACCACATTCATGCGCGAATTCCACGGCAAGCGCAGCCACTAAACTCTTCAACATCTCAATAGAAACAAAAAGGGCGCGAGTGACAAACTCGCGCCCCTTTTTTTCTGGCTACCTTGATTACGCGAGGTCGAACAACAGGACCTCTGCGTCTTTGATCCCGGTCAGCTCCAGGCTCTTTTCTTCCGAGATGGCCGCGCCGTCGCCTTCCTGGAGCGGCTTCCCGTTTAGTTTTACTTCGCCTTTGGCCACTTGGATCCAGGCGTGACGGCCCGGCCGCAGTTCGTGCCGCACCGATTCGCCCTTATCGAGCAGCGTGGCGTACAGGGAATTGTCCTGGCGGATCTTCACTGAGCCCTCTGCCCCGTCGGGCGAAACCACCAGTCGCAACTTGCCGCGCTTTTCTTCCGGGCTAAAATTCTTCTGGTCGTAAGCCGGCTTCAACCCGGTCTTCTGCGGAAGCATCCAGATCTGCAGCAGGCGCAGCGGCTCCTTCGACGGATTGAACTCGCTGTGGGTCACTCCGGTGCCCGCGCTCATGTACTGCACGTCGCCCGGCTTGATCACCGAGCCGTTGCCCATGCTGTCGCGATGTTCCAGCGCTCCCTCCAGCACATATGTCACGATTTCCATGTCGCGATGCGGGTGGGTTGGAAAACCCGCGCCGCCGGCCACGCGATCGTCGTTCAGCACCCGCAAGGTGCGAAACTGCACGTGCTCCGGGTCAAAATACTCTGCAAAGGAAAAACTGAAGTGGCTGTCCAGCCAGCCGTGATTGGCGTGTCCGCGTTCGTCACTCTTGCGAATCTCGATCATGCTGCCCTCCTGCGATGCTCTCGACTCACAACATAATACTCGTTATAACGACTATTGTCAAGAGGCCGATTCTGCTCGAGGCTACACGGAGAGCTATACTGGTGCCGGGCGCAGGCTAGGAGAAAACATGGGCGTGCTGCTGAATCCGCCGGCGACAAAACCGGAAAAGTCACGAGCGCTGGCGTTTACCGTCGCGGCGTTGGGCCTGGTCTTGGTCCTGATTTTGTATCTGGCCTTCCGCTACTACCCGGAAAAGCGCGCGGCGGAACATTTCTTTGACGCGCTGGTGGCCGGCGACACCACCGGCGCTTACACCATCTGGAAACCCAGCGGCAGCTACGCGATGAAAGATTTCATGGCGGACTGGGGACCGCAGGGCTACTACGGCCCGGTGAAAAGCTACAAAATCATCAAGGTCAGTTCGCCTCCAGGCTCGAACGCGGTCACTGTGCGCCTGGAGATAAGTCCGTTTTCCCCGATGCCTGAATTGGGCGATGAAGAGAAAAGCCGCAAAACGCGGGTGTTGAGCGTTTGGGTGCTTGAGAGCGACAAGTCGTTCAGTTTCCCGCCGTAAAAATGCCATCCTGAAAGCATGGAAAATTCAAATGAGCGCTGAGCACAAGAAGCTCCGCGTTGGGGTGTTGTTTGGCGGGCGTTCCGGCGAGCATGAAGTGTCGCTGGCGTCGGCGGCGTCCATCCTGCGCGGACTGGATCCGCAGAAATATGAAGCGGTGCCGATCGGCATCAGCAAAGAAGGCCACTGGTTGGTGGGTGCCGGTGCGCAAAAGATGCTCCCGGAAGTCTTGAAGAACGGCGAGCGCGTGGCGATGAGCGCCGATCCGACGGATAGCGCCTTGATTAGTTTGAATAGCGGCGGCGGCTCTGGGCCGGGGCTTGGGCGCGGACAAAAACTGGATGTCATCTTCCCGGTGATTCATGGGACGTTTGGCGAAGATGGCACGATGCAGGGCTTGCTGGAGTTGGCTGGACTGCCTTTCGTCGGCGCAGGAGTGCTGGGCTCGGCGATCGGGATGGATAAAGACGTCGCCAAGAAGCTGCTTCAAGTGGCGGGCATTCCTGTGGTGCCGTGGATTGCGGTGTTGCGCGCCGATTGGGAACGCGAGCCGAAACAGATTCAGCGGGCGATCGAGAAGAAATTCAAATATCCGGTGTTTGTGAAGCCCGCGACGCTGGGCTCGTCCGTGGGCATGACCAAAGTGCATTCGCGCGCGGAACTGGCGCCGGCCCTAAATTTGGCGGCGGAGTTTGCCATGAAAATCATGGTGGAAAAGGCCGTGACTGCCCGCGAGATTGAAATTTCGGTCTTGGGCAATCACGACCCCAAGGCTTCGGTTCCGGGCGAAATCGTTCCCCACCGGGAGTTTTATGATTACACTGCGAAATATCTGGAAGACGGGACGCAACTACTGATTCCCGCGAAATTTAAAAAAGCGGAGATCAAGAAGTTGCAGACTCTAGCCGTCACCGCATTCAAAGCCCTGGAACTGAGCGGCATGGCCCGCGTGGACTTCTTCGTCGAAAAACGCGGCGGCAAAATCTATCTAAACGAAGTGAACACCATTCCCGGCTTCACCTCGATCAGCATGTATCCCAAATTGTGGGAAGCCAACGGCATCCCATTCCGCGAACTGGTCAGCAAGCTAATCGACCTGGCCCTCGAACAACACGCCGAAAAAGTCCGCACCAAGTATCAAATCGAACTTCCGGAAGGCTCCGCCGGCGCGCTGGGATAACTCCGCAGAGTTCGCCTCTGAAGTTGCACGAGAGAAGCGACGAGCTATTTTGCAGTTTTGCCGGGACTGTAAAAATCGACAAGATTTCCGTCTGGATCGCGGAAATACACTGAACGCGTTCCCCACGGTTGCGTCGTGGGTGGCTTAACCCACGTCTTAACCAGGGGTTGCAGTCTCGCATACTCCTGATCGACATCGGAGACCTGAAATTCCAGAATCACACTTCGGTTTTTTCCGGGCTCTGTCGCATTGGGGATGTATTTTTCTTGTGCCGCTATCGAAAAAATTGCCAACACCGCCGAACCGGTGTTGAATTCCACGTAGTCTTCGCCAGACCATTTAGCTTGACGCCCCAGGATCGGCTCATAGAATTTCACTAGTTGCAGCACGTTGGCGGTGATCAGGCACGTGTTCACCAGTCGCGGGGTCGATACTTCGCCGCCACGTCCCCAGCAGGCACCTGCGAGAAAGAATACGAACGCTAGAATCCGCACCCGAGATGGCATGGTTCCTCCGCTGTCCGATGTAATGTCCCTGCAGTGCTGCTCGAGTGCCAGACGCTCATACAGGGATACTTTTTTCTTAGACGGGTGTGGTAAGACGAAGGCGTTCTGCCTAGAGCAGCTTGCAGCGTCGCCTCAGCAAAACATTTGGAGTTAGAGGATTTTTTGGCCGAGGGCGGAGAGGATGAGTTCCACGCCGAGCAGCGCGGTGCGGTTGTGTTCGTCGATGATCGGGTTAATTTCGACCAATTCCATGGCGGCCATGGCGTCGCTGTCGGCGATCATTTCCATGGCGAGGTGGGCTTCGCGGTAGGTGACGCCACCGCGTACCGGTGTGCCGACGCCAGGAGCGTCGGACGGATCGACGAAATCCATGTCGAGGCTTACGGCGATGCCATCAGTATCGTCAGTGGCGTATTTCAACGCGTCAGCCATGACTTCGCGCATGCCGCGTTCATCGATGTCGCGCATGGTAAAAACGCGCACGCCCGATTTTTTCACTAAACGCCGCTCTTGCGCATCGAGATCGCGCACGCCTACCAGCACAATATTCTGCGGCTCGACTTTCGGCTTGAAGCCCAGCAGGTCGACCAACTCGGTCGAACCATAGCCCATCACCGCCGCCAGCGGCATGCCATGAACATTCCCTGACGGAGACGAATCCGGGGTATTCATGTCGCCGTGGGCGTCCAGCCAGATGTAGCCAATCTGTTTTTTCTCTTTGCGAAAATGAGCGGCAACTCCGCTAACCGCTCCAGCAGCGATCGAGTGATCCCCTCCAAGCACCAACGGAAAGAAACGCTCGTCGAGCGATTCCTGAACGATCTTGGCCAGGTCTCCGCAGGTCTCGGCGATTTCCTGCATGTACTTGGCACGCTTTTCGCCGATGGACATTTCTTCCGGCTGCTTCACCGGAATGTTGCCGATGTCTTCGACCTGATGCCCGAGCTGCTTCAAGCGCGACTGCAAACCGGCGACGCGCAATGCGGACGGACCCATATCCACGCCGCGGCGGCTTTGGCCGAGGTCCATGGGCACACCGATAATTCGTACTTTGAGGGCCATAAAATTGTTCTTTCTATACGATATGCGCGCGTTAGGTACGGCGTGTTGCTGCGGGTATTAAGGATATACCCGATAAATCATGCGCGGGAAGGGGATGACTTCGCGGATGTGCTCAGTGCCGCAAATCCACGCGACGGTGCGCTCCAGGCCGAGACCGAAGCCCGCGTGCGGAACGCTGCCGTAGCGGCGCAAGTCGAGATACCACTGAAAAGCTTCTTCAGGGAGCTTGTATTCGTGCAGCCGTTTGACCAGCAAATCGTAGTCATGGATGCGTTGGCTGCCGCCGATGATTTCGCCGTAGCCTTCGGGCGCCAGCATATCGAAAGCCAGCGCGAGATCAGGCCGCTCGGCATCGGGCTGCATGTAGAACGCTTTGATCGACGCTGGATAGCGATGGACCATCACCGGGCGATCGAACTCGTTGGAGATGATGGTTTCTTCGTCGCCGCCGATGTCGTCGCCAAACTTCGCGGGATTATTGTGCTTGTTGAGGATGGCGATGCCCTCTTCGTAGCTGATGCGCGGGAATGGCGGCTTCACGTTTTCGAGCGGCTTGGTGTCGCGCTTCAGAACTTCCAGTTCGCGGGATTTATTAGCCAGAACGCCTTGAACAACCGCTGAGACCAGGCCTTCCCCGAGGGTCATCATGTCGGAGAGGTCGGCGTAGGCCGCTTCCGGTTCGAGCATCCAGAATTCGGTGAGGTGGCGGCGCGTTTTGGATTTTTCCGCGCGAAAGGTTGGACCAAAAGTGTAGACCTTGCCCAGCGCCATGGCCGTGGCTTCGATGTATAGCTGGCCGCTTTGCGTGAGATAGGCTTTCTGGTCGTCGATGTAGTTCACTTCAAACAGCGTGGACGTGCCTTCACACGCGGCCGGCGTGAACATCGGAGCATCGGTCAGGGTGTAGCCCTGGCTGTCCATGAAAGTTGCGCGCGCAACGAATGGCTTCGGCGCGAATGCGCAGAATCGCCGCAGAACGAGGCGTGCGAATCCACAAATGGCGATGGTCGAGTAGAAAATCCACACCGTGTTCTTTGAGTTGGATGGGATAAGGCTGCGCTTCGGAAACTTTTTGCAGCACTTCCACCTTCGAAACGCCCATCTCAAACCCGCCGGGTGCACGCTGCTCCGCCCGAATTTTTCCAGTGACGATGACGCTGGACTCCTGGGTTAAGCCTTTCAGCGCCGCAAAAGCTTCCGGACTCTCCTTCAGCGCGCAGACGCCCTGAATCACGCCAGTGCCATCACGAAAAATCGGAAAGACCAACTTCCCCGACTCGCGAATGTTATACAGCCACCCGCGAATCGTGACTTCCTGGCCGTCGAACTTCCCGGCGTCCTCAATGGAAATAATGGGCATGCGTTCGATTTTTCCTTGGAATTTATTGCTTCAAGTATGACTGAGGAGGGTTTCGAAGCAAAGCGACGGACAATTTGAAATTAGGTTGTTCAGGCCAGCGTTAGGACCATGCGTCTTCAAACCGGTCCATGGCGGAACGAGCGGCTTCCATCACTTCATGAGGCTGGACGGCTTCGGGGCCGGTCTTTTCTTTTAATTCCAATACGATAGGCAATTTTTTCTGATCCGGCGAGGTCTGCAGGATGCGGATGGCGTTGGACCAGTCGATGCTTCCGGCGTATGGGGGCAGGTGTTCATCTTTCTCGCCATGATTGTCGTGCAGATGGACGCTGGCGACCAGTTCGCGCAGCGGTTCGAAGCACATCTGGATGCGCTCTTCTTCAGGGCCATCGCAAAGATTGGCATGCCCGACGTCGAAGTTGAAACGCAGACCGGAAAGGCGGGTCTCCTCCACGAAGGCGCGTAAATAAGTTGGATCGCCCATTTCGCTGGGAGTGTTTTCGATGCAGATGGTCACGCCGCGATGATGCCCGTGCAGCACCAAATGCTCGAGAGTGCTGAAGGCTGCATCGCGCTTGCGTGGATCGGCGGTCTCGCGCGAGCCGCCCATGTGCAGAATCATCCGTGAATAAGGCAAATCTTCCGCGACGTCGATGGCCCGCTTAAATTCGTCCATCGCTTCAATGCGACGCACGCGTTCCACTTCACAAATCGAGAGCGGAGTTCCACCTTCGCGCGTTGCGCTTAGGTCCCGGCTGTTCGGTGCGTGCAATGATTCGAGGGTCAGCCGGGCGTCGTTCAAAGCCTGCGCCATGCCCTGCACATCTTCCCGGGAAGTGTAATCAAAATGGCTGCGGGAGCAAAAAAGTTCAACACCTTCGAAGCCTGCCGAAGAAATCAGCGCGAGTAAATCCGGCGTGACTTTCCGGGAGATGAAGGGATACGTCGAGAGGAGTCGGCGCATAGTTCGCTGGGTGAATTATATTCCAGACAATAGCGGATACCGCCATGAGTTGACGCTATTGCTGCGAGTAAGGCAAGACCAAACCGCTAAACAGTGTATGGAAAGTACAAAACTGCATTCGGTTTAGTAGCCGATCGCCGAGCCATGGTCGCGCGGATCGGCAGCGCCCAAGCGGTCGCCGGTTTGCGGGTCGATGCCGATGGCATTCACCAAGCCGATGTGATTTTTGCGGCGGGTGGCGTGGCCGCGGGCGTTCAGCGCTTTTTCGAACGTCGGGTCGAACTCTTTCTCCATCAGAATTTGGTCCGGTAGCCATTGATGATGGAAACGCGGCGCGTTGATGGCCGCTTGCGCGTCCATGCCCAGGCGCATCCAGTTCAATACGCTCAGCAACACCGCGGAAATGATGGTCGGGCCGCCCGGAGAGCCGGTCACAAAGCTCAACTTTCCATCGCGCAACAAAATTGTGGGCGTCATTGAACTCAGCGGGCGATGACCCGGGGCGATCGCGTTGGCGTCGGATTGAATCAGGCCAAAGAGCGCATTTGGCACTCCGGGCTGCGTGGTGAAATCGTCCATTTCGTCGTTGAGCAGAAAGCCGGCACTGCTGGTGGCGTGCGAGCCATAACTATCGTTCAAGGTGTAGGTGCTGGCGACGGCGTTGCCGGCGGAGTCCACGACGGAAAAATGCGTGGTGTGCGGTCCGTCGCCAAGTGACGCGACTGTGTTCGGTGGCGTACCGTTCGCCGCCGAGACTCCGCAGACGTGCGGCGTACCGGCTTTTATTTCTTTACTGGTGGAAGCGCGTTGCGGATCGATTGTTGCGGTGCGTTCTTTTGCGTAGCAATCGCTGATGAGACCTGCGACCGGAACATCCGAGTAATCCGGATCTGCGAGATACGCCGCGCGATCGGCAAAAATTCGCCGCATCACTTCCACCACCATGTGGACGCTCTGCGGATCGTTCCAACCCTTCAACGGGATTTGCTGCAGCATGTTCAGCGCTTCGATAACGGCAACTCCGCCGGAACTGGGCGGCGGTGACGAAAGTACATCCCAGCGATGTCCATCCAGTTGGTAATGTGCCCGCAAAACCTCGCGCACTTTGGGCTGATAATTGGCCAGATCTTCCGCGGTGATCAGCCCACCATTGGCTTGCATATCGGCGACCAAGGTACGCGCGGTTTCGCCGCGATAAAATTCGGTGGCGCCATTGGCCGCGATGCGCTGCAAGGTCGCGGCCAGTTCCGGTTGGCGTAGCGTGTCGCCGACTTTGTAAGGTCTTGCCGTTGTTCAGAAAAATTCGTTTGCTGACAGGAAATTTTTCCAGGCCGGATTTTTCTTCTTCAAATTCGTGAACCAGTTTTTCGGTAACGGGAATGCCGTCCTTGGCTAGGCGAATCGCTGGAGCGAGAACGTCGGCAAGTTTCATGGTGCCGTGAGTTTTCAGCACTAATTCAAGTCCGGCAACCGTCCCTGGCACAGCGACGGAGCGAAAGCCAATCGTGCTCGCGTCAGGAATGAGTTTGCCGTCCTTTATATACATGTCGCGGGTGGCTTTGCCGGGAGCGACTTCGCGGTAGTCGAAGAATTTCGCGTTGCCGTCGTTGAGGCGAACCAGCATGAACCCGCCTCCGCCTATATTTCCCGCAGCGGGCTCAACCACGGCCAGCGCGAAGCCCACCGCCACCGCGGCATCGACGGCGTTTCCGCCATGCTTCAAAATTTCCGCGCCGGCTTGGGACGCCAACGGCTCGTCTGTTGCGACCATGCCGTGAACGCCGCGAGCAGGGTGCTGCGGCCAGGTTTCTACCGCACCAGGCGCGGTGCTCGGACGGTTTTGCAGTTCAGACGCAGTCTGCGCGTGCGACGGGGCGATGCTGATCAACACCCCAAAACAAATAGTGATGAAAATCTTGAAGGTGATTCCGAAGGTTTTCTTCATTGGCGAACGGGCTTGCAACAAAAGTGCCGTCTGAAACCGCACGAGCCTACACCAAAATTGTTGTGGGGAGAATGGAGATCCGAAGTGATCGTGAGAGTTTGACGGAAGCGACTTTAGGGCAAAGCGATCGAGGACTGACGTTCTAAGGAAAGAAAGAATTAAAACCTGCGTGTCGCTTAGGTTGTGCCGCCCACCCTTGCAAAAACCGCAAGGGTAGGCCACCCAAGTTTCTGATTGGGCTAAGAAATCAAAAGCGGTCAGGCGCCGAGAAATTCGACGGTGGCGGGGCCGGGTAGCAATCCGGCAGCGGTGCCACGTTCGATCAACTCGGTGACGGCCGCCTTGCCGCGGTCGCCGTAGCCGAGCGTCCAGCGGTTTACGTACATCGCGACGAACTTGTCGGCCGTTTCGGTTTCCATGTCGCGGGCGAATTGCATCGCGTAGTTCAAAGCCTCTTCGCGATGCTCCAGGCCGTATTCGACGCTGTCGCGAATCGTTTGCGAAATCAGGCGGCCGAGTTCCGGTCCTAGCGCGCGGCGAACCGCATTGCCCCCAAGCGGCAGTGGCAGGGACGTTTGCTCATGCCACCACACGCCCAAGTCGATCACTCGGTGCAAGCCCATCTTCGGGAACAGCAACTGGCCCTCGTGAATCAGCAGACCCGCATCCACCGCACCGGCTTGCACTGCGTCTAGAATCTTGTCGAAGGGGTAGACCACCGCTTCGAAGTCCGGCTCGAATAATTTCAATGTCAAATACGCGGTGGTCTTGAGTCCCGGCACGCCGATACGCTTGCCGCGCAGTTCTTCTTTATGCAGCGGCTTGGCCGAAACCACGATCGGCCCATAGTTCTCGCCAAAGCTCGCGCCGCAATCGAGCAGTACGTATTTATCGCGCAACGAAGGATAGGCCGCGAAGCTCACCGCAGTGACGTCGTAGGTTTCGACCAAGGCCGCTTCGTTCAGCGTCTGAATATCCGAAAGAATGTGTGTGTACTTGTAGCCGGGAGTCTGCAGCTTGTGCGTCGCTAAGGCATAAAACATGAAGGCATCGTCAGAATCCGGCGAATGCGCGAGCTTGATCTCCATAGGTTTGCTTTCCGTGCGCGGCGCTGACTGGGTGGCAGGCATGGCAGGTTGGTCCTTCTCCGTTTTGCGAATTAACGACCGGTTCGGTTCCTTGACCATCTCTGAAGGCACTTAGACACTCAAAGCGCGCTGTCAGGGACGGTGCGGAAGGAACCGCTGGCGATTGCTGCAGGCAGTGAAATGCCTTAGCCGGAGCGTTTCGCAGGCACAGCCTAGCACATCGAAGGGGTGACAACAAACTTGGGAACGCCGGCGAAAAATCACAAGATTCGTGATTCATGCCGGCGCTCGGAGTGAACTATTCTCGGCGGAAAATCCCGCCGTTACCTAAATTAAAGGCCGCGAAACTTAGCGGCTGGCTTTGACCATCAAACCGACCGCCAGCGCGCCCGCCATCAACAATGCGATCGAACTAGGCTCTGGAGCCGGGTTGGTGCCGCCGCCACCGGGAAGGGTGATGCTGCTGAGGTTGCCGGCGTCGGTGTAGAAGGTCCACGACGCGGGAAACCCTGCGCCGCCCAGGAATTTGAACGTCGCAGTATTGCCGCTGTCAGTTTCGCTGAGGAAGCCGGCGAGTGAATCGGTGCTGCCCGCCGTGCATGGGCCAGTCAGAAGATTTCCTGTGCTGGAAAGGGCCTGGCTCGCGGACCCGTTGTTACAGGCGAACGCGCCATAATTTCCGGTTAATGAGGCAAACGTGAACGAGACGCTCTGCCCCGGCGAAACCGTGCCGGGAATTTGAAATACGTCGTAGACGCTGGCAGCACTGCCGTCGCCCAGATTCAAGACGAAGTTGTATACCGGAACGCCGCTGACGGTGCTGACCGGTGCCGCGGTAAAGTTGGCGCAATTGCCGGTCTCGGTCAAGCAGGTGCTGAAGGTGTCGTTGGGCCCGTTGTTGGAAGCGCCGATGTCTTTGCGCTTGCCCGGTCCGGCGAAAGCGGCGGAACCGAGCAACAGACCCACGGCGGATACTGCTAGAAGGGAATTCCAAAACTTCATTTATGAGTACCCCCAGAATTTTTGACGGAGCGTTGCCGCGCGAGCGACAATTCCCCGTAGAAGTGCCTGCACGCGAAGTTCCTACATAAGAAGAAAATTAATTTCCGAAAATTTCTTCTAAACGACTGAAAGTAAACGAATCGGTTTTCCGTTCAGCGTGACGAACCACATGGCCGCGCTACAGATGTTCGCAAAATTTTTCCTCCCGGTGGCAACGAAGTGCCGTTCACCGTGGTGACTGACGCGGATCTTAGCTGCGCATTTTTGCGATCGCGGCGGACCTCGTGTGTTCGCTCAGGTATGACATAATGTGCGATTCCACGAGCTTCTTGCATGGCCGATTCAAAATCCAATGTGCCTCCGGACGACGAAACCCGCCTTCCCCCCAGTGCGCCCGATGAAGGCGAAACTCTTGTAGGGACGCAGACCCCGCCAAGCTCGCCGCACTCTTCGACCTCGGCGTTCGCCAAAAGCCAAATTCTCGCAGGCCGCTTTCGCGTTTTGCGCTTTGTCGCGCGCGGCGGCATGGGCGAAGTCTACGAAGCGGAAGACCAGGAGCTCAACGAGCGGGTCGCGCTGAAAACGGTGCGCTTCGAAATGGCCCACGACGAAAAAAACGTGGAGCGCTTCAAACGCGAAATCCAACTGGCGCGCAAAGTCACCCACGCCAACGTCTGCCGCACCTACGATGTGTTTCGTCACGTCGACCTAGAAGGCGAACAAGCCGGGCGCGAAACGCTGGTCGTCAGCATGGAGTTCCTGCGCGGTACCACCCTGTCGCAACAAATCAAGATCGACGGGCGTATGAGGCCAGAAATCGCGCTTCCCATCGTGGAGCAAATGGCCGCCGGGCTGGAAGCTGCTCATGCCGCGGGGGTGGTGCACCGCGATTTCAAAAGCGCCAATGTGATTTTGGTGCCGGCGCCGAACGCGCCCAGCGGAATGCGCGCGGTTATCACCGATTTTGGCTTGGCTCACGGCGTCGCGGGAAATCTGGCGTCGCTGACCGGTTCGCTCGATGTGGTGGGCACGCCGGATTACATGGCGCCCGAACAGTTGGAAGGCGGCGAAGTTTCGGGAGCGACCGACACCTACGCGCTGGGCATTGTGATTTTCGAAATGCTGACGGGTGGCGTGCCCTTCAAGGGCAGCAACGCCATTTCGACGGCTCTGAAGCGGCTCACCGAGCCGGCGCCTTCACCTCGCTCGGTGGTGAAAGATCTCGACGAGCGCTGGGAACAAGTGGTGATGCGCTGCTTTGAGCGTGACCCCGCGAGAAGATTCGCTGCCACCATCGATGTTGCGGAAGCATTGAGAGGCCGTACCGTTTCCGAAGCTCCTCCCGCCACGGAGAGTGGCGCGAAACCGGTTCAGCGACCTTCGCCTCCAGGGAAATATCTGGCCGCGGCAGCGATCGCGGTTTTCGTGCTGCTCCTGGTACTGGGATTGACCACCCTCCGCTCCAAATTTTCGCGGGACGCCAATGTTTCGCCTGCGACGCAAACGTCGACACCAGCAGCGGGTGAGAATAAGTCACGGCCTTCGATTGCGATTCTAGGCTTTCAGAATTTATCCGGCAGCCCAGAGGGCGCCGTGTTCGGCGACATCCTGTCCGACAGTTTGTGGTCGCAACTGGACGTGGAAGAAGTGCGCTTCATCCCACCCAGCCGGGTGGACGAAATGTTGCGCGATCTAGCGATCAAGGACGTGAAGCAGGATCCCGGGAAGGATCAGTTGCGGCGCATCGGCGATTATCTCGGCAGCGACGTGGTTGTCGCCGGCTCGTACCGCGTTACCGGAGAAAAAACCGCGCAGAACATTGATTGGAATCTGCACTTACTCAAAACGGCCGACGGCAGCAGCCTCGGCTCCGTGCAACAGTCTGGGCCATCTTCCAACGTCAACCAATTAGCCTCGCGCGCCGGTGAACTGATCCGCGGAAAACTGGGAATCGAACTGAGCACCCAGGAAGAGGCTCGGCTGGACAGTTCTTTTTCCACCAACGCCGAAGCGCTGCGTTATTTCGCGGCGGCGCGGGAAAAACTCCGAAATTTCGACCTGCAGGCCGCGATTCCGCTATTCGATAAATCCGTGGCGGCCGACGCGAAATTCGCCCAGCCCCATGTGGCTCTCGCGGAAGCGTGGGCCAGCCTGGGTTTTGAAACTCGCGCGCAGGAAGCGGCCCAACACGCCCTCGACTTATCCACCAGTATGTCGGTCGAAGGCAAAGGTCTCGCCAGCGGCCGTTTCTACGAGACGAAACACGACTGGCCCAAGGCAGTGGAGCAATATGCATCCCTGTGGGCCGTGTACCGCGACAATCCCGAATACGGATTGCTGCTGGCCAGCAGCCAAACCAACGCCGGCAAAGCTTCGCAAGCGCTGCTCACGCTCACCGAGGTTCGCAAACTAAAAATCTCCGCGCAACTTTCGGCGCGAGCCGACCTGCTGGAAGCCGAAGCGCAAGAAGCAGTCTCCAATTTCGACAAACAACTGGTTGCCGCCAACGCTGCCGGCGAGAAGGCCAAATCGCTGGGCGCAAAATTGTTGCTCGCTCGCGCGCGCATCCTGCAATGCGGCGCGCTGCTCAACCAGGGCAAATCTTTGGAGGCCAAACCCGATTGCGACGAGGCCCGTCAGCTCAATCAGGAAGCCGGCGACACTCTCGGCACAGCCCGGGCCACCAACGAAGTGGCCAACGCGTATTGGCGCAGCGGTGATTTCGCCGCGGCCAAGCCGCTCTATGAGCAGGCGCTGGGCATGGCCCAAACGATCGGCGATCGCCGCGACGAAGCCGGGGCGATTCTCAATCTCGCCAATATTAGCGATGGTCAGGGCGACGAAGCCGCTGCCGAGCGCGGTTACCGCAAGAGCATCACAATCGCCAAAGAACGCGGCAGCCAAGGGGACTTGGCACTTGCACTGCAAAACCTGGCGACGGTTTTGTACACGGAGGGGAACCGCAAAGAGGGCGCGGAATCTTTTGCTCAAGCGATTAAGCTCGCGCAGCAGATCGGCGACCGCAAAACCGAAGCTCGGGCGCTGAACAATCGCTGCAGCTATTTGCTCGGTGACGGCGATGTAGCCGCGGCGAAACAAAGCTGTGAACAGTCGCTCAAACTGCGTCGAGACATCGGCGACCAAGGTGATGTGGCCCGCTCGCTGGACAGCACGGGCGATGTTCTTTTTGCACAAGGCGATCTAGCGGGTGCAGAGCAAAGCTATCGCGAAGCCTTACGCATTCAGGAGCAGCTTGGGCAGAAGCAGGACTCCGCATCCACGCGCGTTTCACTGGCCTACTGGTCGCTGGAGGGCAACAACCTCGAAGAAGGACGCAAATTCGCCACCGATGCAGCCACTTTTTTCGCGGACGCCAAGGACGCTGGCGACGAAGCGAACGCCCATCTGGCTCTGGCAGAGATTTCTTTGAAGGGCGATAACGAAACGCGCGCAAAAAGCGAAATTGAACGAGCTCAACAACTAGGAAGTCTCGGCAGCGACGCAACACTCAAGTTGCGAATCGCGGTGATGCGCGCAAGGATCGACACCCGCTGGGACAAAGCCAACGCGGCAGCCGACAGCTTGCAAGCCGCCGCTAAAGAGGCCGCGAAATCTGGCGACGTCGCGCTGGGCCTGGAAGTCCGCGTGGCGTTGGGTGAAGCTCAGAACAAAGCTGGAAAAATTGCCGAAGCCAGGGCTACGTTGGCCAGCGCGAGCCGCGATGCAAGAGCGAAAGGCTTTGGCCTGCTGGCGGCGAAGGCCGATGAGGGAATAAAGAAAATTGTCGCGGTGAAGAATTCCTAGACTCTGCTCCACACCCGCTTCCAGCTTGCCTCGCAACACCGATCGCGTTCATCCCAATACGTTGAGCAAATTCAAAGGTCGGGACGACGCCTCATCGGAATGCACTTCGTTGTCGCAAGCGTTGAGTATCGTTTTATGCAAGGGAGGGATGCGAGTTTCTTGTCAGGCGCAGGGAAATGGGTTGGGATGGCATTAGTAAGTTCTAATCCCGCCCCTATGGGCGTTTGGTGGGTTATGAAGTCTTGGGCTCTCTTATCGGTGGCATTCGCATCATTGCTTTTCGTTCCAGCCGGCAAAGCACAAACATCCGCACGCGTCGACTGCGCGCGTAGCGATGAATATGTCTATCTCTACAGCTCCATCACCACCTTGCAGGTCCGCGCCACGCTGCAGTGCGGCGAAATCGTAAATATCACCCTGCGCTATGACGATTACTTCGGCGTGCGCACCTCCAAAGGCGAGGAAGGCTTCGTTTCGAAAGCCAGCGTAGTGGTACTCCGCGATGAATCCAAAGACCCGGCATCGGCGACGCCTGCGGAACGCGAACGCACCCACTACGATCAGCGCCCGCGCGAAGCAGCGCCCCGAAAAGTGATTCCCGCGTTCACGTTGCTGAAGAACACGCCCGTGCGCGTAAAACTTACGAAAACCATTTCGTCGGCAACCGCCCGCGTGGGCGACAGCGTGGACTTTGAAGTCCTCGAAGACGTGCAGGTCGAAGGTGTCACGGTGTTGGGCAAAGGCGCCAAGGTGACCGGCTCCGTCGCCGAGTCCGAACCCAAAAAGCGTTTCGGACACAGCGGCAGCCTAGCAGTGTCCATCACTTCCCTGAAATTAGCCGACGGCGAGGAAGCTCCCCTGCGAACGTACGAGGAAGCCAAAGGGTCGGTCGGCGGAGCAACGTTGGCGAAAGACGCGACCATGGCTCAGAACGCCGAGTTCACGCTGCTGATCGATGGCGACGTCCATCTGAAACGCGCCGCATTCGAGAACTCGAAAAAGGAAAATTCCAGCGCGTTGTCCTCCAGCGGCGAGCAAGCCAAGCCGTAGCCGGTGAAGCGACCCTTCTCACCAAAAACACGATCTGCGATAGGATGCTCGGCAGCCAGCGGTGCGCCAACTCAGCTGTAAACACGCGCGACGCCGGCGAGGAGCGCACATGAGTGATAGCCAGGCAGGCTCTTCCGCAGTTCCAGCCAAGCATGCGCGACACGTACCCGCAGGCATCAACAACGATGTGATGCCCTATCTGGTGGTTCGTGGCGCGGCGCAATTGATCGATTTTCTAGTGGCCGCATTCGAGAGCCGCGAAGAATTGCGCGTGCCGCGACCGGACGGATCCATCATGCACGCCGAACTGCGGATCGGCGATTCCACAGTAGAGCTAGCCGACGCCGGCGAAGGGTTTCCGGCGCAAAGGGCGGCCGTACATCTGTACGTCGCGAATGCTGACGCGGCCAACGGTCGCGCGTTGCAGGCCGGCGCGACGTCAATTTACGAGGTTGCCGATCAACCTTGGGGCGACCGGCAAGGCTGCGTGAAAGATAAGTTTGGAAATGTCTGGTATGTCGCGACTCCCCAAGGTTGGGAACCTGGGCCCGAAGGAGTCCGCAGCGTACAGCCCTTCTTGCACTTGCGCGACGCGGAGAAAATGATTCCGTTTGCAGAAGCAGCACTAGGCGCGGAATCTTTGGGAGTCGCGAAATCCGACCAGGGGGAAATTCTGCACGGCACTTTGCGTATCGGGAATGGCACGTTTGAAATCGCTGAGGAAAGTCCGGAGTTCGCAGCCGCGCCCTGCTACTTGCATGTGTACGTGCCGGATGCCCAGGCCAGTTACGATGCAGCCTTGCGAGCAGGCGGCACCGGGATCGATGCGCCTGCAAAAAAAGAATACGGTGATTTCGCCGGCTCCTTCAAAGATCCCTTCGGCAACACCTGGTTTGTCGCTACACATCTGGGTGGCGGAGCCTGAAGTTCTATTGTGGCGTTGGTGTGAGCCGAAACACCGCGGCTCGAAGTGAAGAATTTTGTTAGGCGGCTGCGAACTATCGACTGAGTTTCCCGGAGGTGCACTTTGGCGGTTTCCGCCACAGAAGCGATGAACCCTGCGTTTGACCACGCCAAGGCGCAACTGCTGCGGCCATTCCGCTTTGGCCAGTGGGCGCGGTTGGCTCTTGTGGGACTGCTGGCCGGTGAACTTAGTGGCGGCGGTGGTGGCGGCAACTTTCATATTCCTACGCCTCCGTACCATCTTCCTCACCCGCACAGTTCCAGCCCCGTGATCCACTCCGCTTTTCCCCAGCCATTCATGCAGCATCCGGGATTGACTGCTGGAGCGGTGTTCGCGCTGGTGTTGGTTAGTTTGGTGATTATTTTCATTCTCGCGTACGTCAGCAGCGTGATGCGCTTCATCTTGTTTGACAGCGTGTTGACTCGTGAATGCCACATTCGCGAAGGCTGGGCCAAACACAGCCGCGAAACGTCTCACGGCTGGGACTTGTTCGTGTGGCAAATCGCCGTGGGGCTAATCTTTTTGGCTTTCATGTTGATTGCTTTCGGGATCCCTATCGGCGCGGTATTTGCATTTGGATGGTTCAGTCATGCGCGCGACCATGTCATCGAATTGGTGCTGGGCGGCGGTTCTCTGCTGATCGCGTTTCTCGCCATGATCGTTGGCGGTTTGCTGGTGCATGTGATCACCAAAGACTTTGTCGTGCCGCAGATGGCGCTGGAAAATATCACCGCTAGCGAAGGGTGGCGTCGGCTGTGGGCCAGTATGAAGTTCGAGAAGGGCGAATATATCCGCTACATCGTGATGAAGATTGTGCTGGCGATCGCCGTGGGCATCGCCGAGACGATCGTCACATTCATCGGGGTCATTATTTTGTTGTTGCCGCTGGCGATTGCTGTTGGCGCGGCAATCTTCGGGGGGAAGGCTGCTGGGCTGACCTGGAACGCCGGGACCATCTCCATTGCGGTAGTGGCCGGAACCGTGGCGTTCGCGGCGTTGATGTTTGTGGTCGCGCTACTACACGTGCCGACCATCGTGTATTTTCCGGCCTACGCGATGTATTTCTTTGCGCCACGTTATGCGCCGCTGGCGGCGGTGCTGTGGTCGCGGCCGGCTAACGCTGGGACGAATTTCCCTCCGCCGTTCAACCCGCCATTTCCTCCGCCGACGCCGGCTCCCTTGGGTTGATTCTCGCCCCGCGCGACAACTACAGCGCCGACACCATGTGCGCGATGGCGTCGTCAAACGTGGTGCGGCCGTCCAGGTACGGTTGCCAGAATTGCGTCAGTAGTTGCAGATAGCTATCCCATCCACGCCGGTAAATCCCTTCGCGAATCGCGTAGGGCGTGTAGTGCGCTGGAACCGCCGCATCATCCACTGCCGCATTGTCGTCGCCCGCCGCTTTGGCCGTGGCCATCACCGGACGAATTACTTCACCGGTGGTATAGAAAATCAGCGCATGCCACAAATCCCGCGGGATCGGTTTATCGCGCTGCCGGCATTCGCGATTGATCGATTGCTCCACGTTTTCCGCGATTCCGTGCGAAGCCTCATGGAATAAGACCTCCAGTGCTTCTTCGCCTTGATTGCGCGAATCGCTGCTGGCGATGGTCACTCGTAATGGATCGAGCGTGGTGTAAGCACCGGCCCAGTTGGCAACCGCGCTCACGTCTACGCGAATTTTTTCTTTGGGCCATTTGGTTTGATAGATGTCCGCGAGGCGCTGCGACAATCCCACGCCCTGTTCGCGCACCAGCGGAGCAACCCGCATCACCCAACGGCGATTTTCCAGATCGTGCGTGGGCCACTGATGCGCGCGATACACTACCGCCGCTTCTTCCAGAATGTGCGTCAGGTTTCCCGGCAATCCGGCATCGCAGGTTTTCTTTTTGCGGCCAGAAAGCTCGTCGCAGCCGTCAAAGTCGCCGAGCTGATTCTTGATCAGGATCAGTTCGGTGGTGAACAGCAAATCTTTATCGATGTAATTTGCAGCGTAATAGTTGAGCGCATCGTCCCAGGCGCGCTTTTCCGCGGGTGTCAGCGATGCATTTGCGCCCACGGCGGTCTTTAAGACCGGCCGGTCTTTCACCGTGGAATTCGTTGGAGCCGCCCCTGGGGTGGCTGTTGCTGCCGCCGCCGCCGCGTCCCCGCTCGACTGGCGATTCCTCGCTCTAGCTTCCTGATACAGCGTGTGGTGCAAGTTTACCCAGAATCCGCTGTGAAATTCGAACACCGGCAGCGGCCCATACACCGTGCTGTCGCCGCCCTGCCCATCCGCCCGAGCGGAAAGTGCGCTGACGAAGATCAACGAGAAAAGTAGGGAGAGACGCGAGAGCCGGCGCATGAGAATCGTTGATAGTAGCCCTAAGCGAAGTTGGGTACAAACATGTTGTGGCCGTAGGTCAGATGCTCGCGCGCCACGTAGAGTCGCAGCCAAGTGTCTGGCGTTGCGGGTTCGCGTCACAGGTTGTGTGACTGGCGAAACTCGCGTACTACTGCCGCGACGTCCCGTTGCTCGGCGTCCACGAGATAGTTCAGGTGGCGCATGTCGGCGCTAGAAACTTTTCCCGCCAAATCCGCCAGCGCGCCGCGCAGTGCTGGAAATTTATCGAGCGTAGCCTGCCGCACGATGGGCACCGCGTCATACGGCGGAAAGTAGCGGCGATCGTCTTGCAAAATCACTAGGTGCAAAGAATCAATCACGCCGTCGGTGGAGTTCCCTGCCACCAAATCAACTTTGTGATCCTGTAGCGCCCGGTAGATCAGCCCGAGGTCCATGACGCTGGGCGCAGTAGCGAAGTGCAGCCCGTAACGGTCGCTCCAGCCGCGGAAACCGTCCGAGCGCTCCAGAAATTCGTAACCGACACCGACGCGCCATTTCGGCGCAACCGGCAAAATGTCGGAAGTGCGCACCAGATGCAGACGCTGCGCGTCATCGCCGCGAATCACCATCGCGAAAGTGTTTTCAAACCCGAGTGGCTCGGTGACCGCGAAATTGAATTTCTCAGCGTACTGCGCCTTGACGCGCTGGTAGACCGCGTTCGAATCGCCATTGGGCGGTTCGTTCAACACCGCGTTCAGCGCGGTGCCGGTGTACTCCACATACAGATCCACCTGGCCGGCTTGCATGGCTTTGTGGATCAGCAGCGTGCCGCCCAGATTGGATTTGCGCTCCACATGAATGCCGGTGCGCGCTTCGATATGCTGCGCCAGCAATTCGGCGAGGACTACCTGCTCTGTGAAAAACTTTGAGCCAATGACAATTTGCGCTTTGGGAGCGCCGCAAGAGGTACAAAAAGCGAGAGCTAACAGCAACGGGAGAAGGCGCCGCATGAGTGAATTAGACTCTCACGGGGAGCCCGCAAGAAAAAGCCTTAAGTCGCGCCTTCTAATGCACGCGAACGCGGCGCTCCACCAGGGCCAAAAATAAATCGGCGATGATCGCCAGCAGCGCTGCGGGAATCGCGCCGGCCAGAATCACCGCATCGCTGACCATGGCCACTCCACGAAAAATGAACGTGCCAAGTCCGCCGGCGCCAATCGCAGCCGCAATGGTAGCCACCCCGATGGTGATCACCGTGGCCGTTCGAATCCCCGCCAGAATAATTCCCAGCGCCAGCGGCAGTCGCACGCGCATCAGAATTTGCGTTTCAGTCATGCCCATGGCTTCCGCAGCTTCCAACACCGCGGGATCAATACTGGTGAGACCGACGTACGTGTTTCGCAGAATCGGCAGCAGGGCATACAACACCAGCGCCACAATCGCGGTTCTCCGCCCAATCCCGCCGATGAATGGGATGGGAATCAAAAATCCAAACAGCGCCAGGCTGGGAATGGTCTGCAGTACGCTGGCCACACCCAGCGAAAAATTCCGCAGTGCCGGACGATGCACGATGACCATTCCCAGCGGAACGGCAATCGCCACCGCGATGCCCATGGCAATCAGCACCAGCCCCAAGTGATCCAGCGTGGCGTCCAAAATTTCGGCGCGGTGATTTACGAAAAATGTCCAGGGACTCACGCCGATACTCCGGGAACCGGCCGCAGCGATGCAGCAAAGGCCTTCACTTCAGGATGATCGACCTGCAAAAATTCCTGCGGCGAAGCGCTGGCCACGATGTGCCCGCCCTGCAGCAAAACGATTCGCGACGCCAGCAGCATCGCCTCACGCAAATCGTGCGTCACAAAGACAATTGTTTTGCCCAACCGCCGCACCAATTCCGAGAATTCGTGCTGCAATTCCGCGCGGGTGACCGGATCGAGCGCACCGAACGGTTCGTCCATCAGCAAAATTTTTGGATCAGCGCCCAGCGCCCGCGCAACTCCCACGCGTTGACGCTGCCCCCCGGAAAGCTGCGCCGGATGCCGCGCAGCAAATTCGCCCGGCGGCAGCCCCACCAGTTCCAGCAATTCTTCGGTACGCTTGCGCACCAAATTCTGTGGCCACTTTTCCAACCCCGGTACTAGCCCCACGTTTTCCGCGACCGTGAAATGCGGGAACAATCCCGCTTCCTGAATTACATATCCGATGTGCCGCCGCAATTGAATCGCGTCCCATTCCGCCGTGGAGCGCCCCTCCACCAAAACGCGCCCACCGGTCGGCAGTAACATGCGATTAATTAGGCGTAGTAATGTCGTTTTCCCGCTGCCGCTGCGCCCTAATAACACCAGCGTTTCGGCCGTTTTGACGTATAATGAAAGCCCCGCAACGAGAGGCGCAACCCTACCCTTAACGCTGTATGTCACGTCCTCAAACTGGATGATAGTTTCGTGCGCTGACGGCGTATGAGACGCTTCCGCAGCGGGCCGCGACGAGGGTATTTTTTGCATCGAAACCCATCATAGAGCATCCAACAGGGCGCACCGAAACGTATTGTTTTGCCGGCTGTTGGTGGATCGCACTGAAGTTAAGAGATAGCGAATCGCGGCGCAGTAAAAACATCAAGTGCAAGGGATTTAAGCCATGGGAGCCATTGCAGGAGCAGTTCGCCAGCGTCACAACCTGAGCGCGCGTTTGCACGATGCCCGCAAACGCAGCGATCAATTATTTGCCATCGTCCGCGATGAAGCGATGTACGACCGGCCCATCTCCGAGCGCCACCGCATCATTTTTTACATCGGCCATCTGGAAGCATTCGACTGGAATCTGCTGGCCGATCGTGCTTTTGGCCTAAAGCCGTTCAATCCTGAATTGGATAAGTTGTTTTCGTTCGGCATCGACCCGGTGGATGGAGGTTTGCCCACGGATGTTCCCGCCGACTGGCCCAAGCGCGAAGAAGTCTCGCAATACGTGCAGCAGGTTCGCGAAAAACTGGACGACGCCATCGAAGAAGCGCTGAACCTCGATGATGCCAGTCATCCTCAGTTGAAAAATCTGCTGGAAACCGCCATCGAGCATCGCTTGATGCACGCCGAAACGCTGGCCTACATGCTGCATCGCTTGCCCAGCGAGAAAAAGGCCGGCGACACTCCCGTCCGCAGGCCCGCCCCAGCGCGCGTCGCCACCGACCTGGTCGAGATTCCCGCAGGAAACGCCACGCTCGGACTGCAACAGAAAACCGGCGACGAATTTGGCTGGGACAATGAGAAGAACTCTCACGAAGTTTTTGTTCCGGCGTTCTCCATCGAAAAGTGCAACGTCACCAATCGCGATTTCATGCGCTTCATCGAAGCCGGCGGTTACAAAAATCGCTCGCTGTGGGATGACGCCTCCTGGAATTGGAAAGAATCCGAACACATCGACGCTCCTTCGTTCTGGAAGAGCGAAGGCAGCCTGTGGATGTACCGCGGAATGTTTGGCGATATTCGCTTGCCGCTCGATTGGCCGGTGTACGTGAGCCACGCGGAAGCCACTGCTTACGCGAATTGGCTTGGACGCAAGTTGCCCACCGAAGCGCAATTTCACCGCGCCGCGTACGGCAGCCCCAATTCGTCCAGCACCGATCGTCTTTATCCCTGGGGCAATGGTGAACCCACGGAGCGCCACGGTAATTTTGATTTTCAATCCTGGGAGCCGACGGCGGTCGGCGCGCATCCCGACGGCGCCAGCGCATTCGGCGTTCAGGATTTGGTCGGCAACGGCTGGGAGTGGACGCGCACGGAATTCGCGCCGTTTGAAGGCTTCAAAGCTGAATCCTTCTATCCCGGCTACTCCGCGAATTTCTTCGACGGGAAACACTTCGTAATGAAAGGCGGGTCACCCCGTACCGCCGCCTGCATGTTGCGGCCATCATTCCGCAACTGGTTCCAAGCGCACTACCCGTATGTCTACGCGACGTTCCGCTGCGTGGAAGATTAATTCAACGAATTAAATTCTAGAGAAAGTGATTCGGGCCATGGCGACCACCGTAGCAGTTCGCAATCGACACGTAGAAGAATTCGCGGCGGAAGTGCGCGCTGGGTTGACCAAACCCGGACAGAAAGAACTTCCGTCAAAATATTTATACGACGAACTAGGCTCCGCGCTATTCGAAGCCATTTGCGTCCTGCCGGAATATGGTTTGACCCGCGCCGATGCACGCCTACTGCAGAGCCACGCGCGCGAAATCGTCAACCGCTTACCTTCGCCAGTGAACGTAGCCGAACTGGGCAGCGGCACCGGCAAGAAAACGCGCTGGATTCTCGAAGCGCTTGCGAAACGCCAGAAAACCTACTACTACCCCATCGAAATTTCGCCCTCAGCGCTGGCCGCCTGCGAAAAGGAAATGGGCCAAATCGATCTAGTCAGTGTGGTCGGTTACGAACGCCCCTATCTCGAAGGTCTGCGTGCAGTGGCTGATCGCCGCGGCGAATCCGATCACTTGCTGGTTCTCTTCCTCGGTAGCACCATCGGAAATTTCGATCGCGACATGGGCCACAATTTTCTACGTGAACTGCGCGATACCTTGCTACCGGGCGATGCGTTGCTGCTCGGCACCGATCTGGAAAAAGACATCACCACACAAATTTTGGCGTACGACGATCCCGCCGGGGTCACCGCGGCGTTCGACATGAACATTCTCGGCCGTATCAATCGCGAACTCGGCGCCAATTTCGACCTGGCGACGTTCAAGCATGAAGCGCGCTGGAACTCCGTTGATCGCCGCATCGAAATGCATCTGCGCTCGCTGCGCCAACAGACAGTGGAGATCCCCGCAGCCAACCTGAGCGTGGCTTTCAGAGAAAACGAAAGCATCTGGACGGAAAGTTCGCACAAGTACAAGGCGGAAGAAGTTTTGGAAATGGCCGCCAGCACCGGCTTCCGCTGCGAAGGTCAGTGGATCGACCGCGAATGGCCCTTCGCGCAAAACCTGCTCATCGCCATTTAATCGCGATGGACCCCGAACGCGAAATTACGAGCAATCGTTCCACGAATTAGTGGTGGGCAGACGCCGCAGGCTTGGTCTTCGCGGCAATTGCATCGAGGGCGCCAATAGTCGACGGCGCCAGCTTCACTTTCGCCGCCTGTAAATTCTCTCGCAGGTGCTCCACCGAGGAAGTCCCCGGAATCAACAAAATATTCGGCGAACGCTGCAGCAGCCAAGCCAACGCTACTTGCATCGGTGTAGCCTTCGCCATCTTGGCGATATCGTCCAAGTCATTGGATTGTAGTGGCGAAAATCCCCCCAAAGGGAAAAATGGGACGTACGCTACGCCCTGCTTGGCCAAATCGGCGATAAACCCATCATCCGCGCGATTGGCGATGTTGTAGAAATTCTGAACGCAAACAATTTTGGCGATCTTCTGTCCTTCCGCAAATTGTTTCGCGGAAATATTGCTGAGACCGATGTGCCGCACCAAACCCTGCTTCTGGAGTTCTGCCAACGCTGTAAGCGGCTCTTCGATCGACCCTTCCGTCGGCGTCTGCATGCCGCCCACGCGCAAGTTCACGATCTCTAGATGGTCGACACCGAGATTCCGCAGATTGTCGTGCGTACCGTCGATCAGCGCCTGCTTGGAAAGCGCCGGGACCCAGGACTTGTCCGGCTTTCGAATCGATCCCAACTTAGTGACAATCACCAAGCCCGCGGGATACGGATGCAGCGCCCGCTTAATAAGCTGATTGACGACGTGCGGTCCGTAGTAATCCGAAGTATCAATATGATTGACGCCCGAAGCAACCGCCTCGCGCAACAGGGCGATCGCCGCGTCCTCATCCGCTGGCGGCCCGTACACCCCAGGCCCGGCGAGTTTCATCGCGCCGTAGCCAATTCTATTTACTGTTAGAGAAGTACCGGTGAACGTGAAAGTGCCGCCGAGATTCATAGAAATGCCTCAGCAGTTGGATTCAGCGTGGTCAGAATCCGTTACGCGCCTAAACTTCCCGGTATTGTGTGAGAGCCGTGCTTACTTGGCGGTGTAAAAGTCAGCGTTGACCGGCGTAAAGCTTTGCCACTTCTCCGGTAGATCTTCCAGCGCGAAAATGGCCGTTACCGGGCAGACCGGAACGCAGGCGCCACAGTCGATGCACTCGACAGGATTAATATAAAGTTGCGGGACGCTTTCAAAGGTGGATTCATCCTTGCGCGGATGGATACAATCCACCGGGCAAACGTCCACGCACGCGGTATCCTTGGTGCCGGTGCAGGGTTCGGCAATCACATAAGCCATGCAAATCTCCTTTGAGGCCTACCACCGGCGAGCAGCGCGCGCATCCAAGAAACAGAGGCTGACGCGCGAGATATTCTCAGGCTCGCGGTGAAATGCAACTCGCAACGCCCACTCATTGTACGTTATCGCGATTCGGATTCTCAACTTTACGGTGCGGAATGGCTAAAATGCGGCTCGACAGGAAAATTATGAGCATTAAATGGTTGATGTTGGCTTTCATCGTTTGCCTCGCGTCTGCGGGATTGGGATTTTCTCAGCAGACCAGCAAAGTTCCGGCCGTTCATGATCCGGAGGTCATCGATGCCGCCGGGTATCAGAAAATTCTCGACCAATATCACGGCAAGCCTTTGCTGGTGACTTTCTGGGCCACCTGGTGCGAGCCCTGCCGCGACGAATATCCCATGCTCAACGAACTCGCCAAGCAATACGCGCCGCAAGGGCTTAATGTCGTCGGCATCAATCTTAACGATGATGGCGACATGGTGTTGATGCGTCGTTTCATGGCCCGCTACAAGCCGGTGTTTCCGAACTACCGCAAAAAGATGGGCGGCGAAAATCAGTTTGTTCAAGCCGTTCTGCCCGGTTGGAACGGCGCAATTCCAGCATCATTTTTCTACGCTCCAGATGGCAGGCAGGTCGGCCACTTTGTCGGCCAAAAAAATCATGACGCGTACGAAACGGCCATTAAACAGTTGTTAAGTGGCGGCACCATTCAGTCGGAGTAGGATCGCTTCCGCAGCATGCACGAACCTTCGGGCCACAAACGGTAGGAATAAATCGGAGAATCCATCATGTTTGATATGAAGGGCAATCAGCTGACCTACCTCGGTCACGCAACCTTTTCCATCACCACCAAAGCAGGTTCGGTCGCGCTACTGGAAGCTTGGGTCCAAGGCAATCCCAAATGTCCTGAAAACCTGAAAAAACTTCCCAAGCTCGACGCCATCTTTCTGACTCACGGCCACACCGATCACGCCGGCGACTTGCTGGCCCTCGCCAAAGAACACAAAAACGCCAAGATCGTGGCCATCAACGAAACCGCCGTGTGGGTGGGCAAGCAGGGTTTCAAGGATCAAGTGCATCCCTTAGGCAAAGGCGGAAGCGTCCGCGTCGGCGAATTCGACGTGACGCTGACGAATGCCTTCCACTCCAACACCATCGAACACGAAGGCCAAGTCATCAACGGCGGCGAACCGGGATCGTTTATCGTGCGCTTGCCCGGCGGTGTCACGCTTGTTCCATGCCGGCGACACCTGCGTCTTCGGCGACATGAAGCTGATCGCTGAAATCTACAAACCGGAGTTAGCGTTGCTGCCCATCGGTGACAACTACACCATGGGCCCGCGCGAAGCGGCCTACGCCATCAAGCTGCTAGGCGTGAAACACGTGGTGCCCATGCACTACGGAACCTTTCCAATTTTGACCGGCACGCCAGAACAGTTGCGCGCCGAGACAAAAGACATCTCCGGCCTCGAGATTCACACCCTGCAACCAGGAGACAGCCTGTGAACCTGCCAAGAAATTTGCGCAGCGGCTACATCAACGAAGACGTCGAAGATTATCTATACGGCCTGCTGCCACAGAGCGACGAAGTCGTCGCTGAGATCGAAGAATTCGCCGCCAAGAACGATATTCCGATCATCGGGCCGGCCGTCGCTCGTTTGCTTTCGTTGCTGGTGCAGATTTCCGGCGCGAAGCGAATCTTCGAGTTGGGTTCGGCGATCGGCTACTCAACCATCTGGCTGGCGCGCGCCGCGGGACCCGATGCAGAGGTTTTCTACACCGATGGCGATCCAGAGAAAACCAGGCGCGCCTCCGGGTACTTCGAACGAGCCAGCGTTGCCTCGCGCATCCGTGTGGAAACCGGCGATGCCTTGTCGGTGCTGAAAAAAACTCCCGGCGAATTCGACCTGATATTCAACGACATCAACAAGCATGAATATCCGGCTGCCGCGCGCGCAGCAATCCCCAGGCTGCGACGCGGCGGTTTATTCATCACCGACAACACGCTGTGGTCTGGAAAAGTGGCTAAGAATGCCGCGCCGGACGACGAGGATACCCGCGGCATTCAGGAAATGAATCGCTGGGTCTACGACTCCAAGGAGTTGTACAGCGTGCTGATTCCCATTCGCGACGGCGTAACCGTTTGCCGCAAGCTTTAAGCCAACTAACCAGCCAACTTACTTGCCGCGCAGGAAATTCCGCGCGAAGAACGCCACGTTAGCGGGACGTTCCGCCAACCGCCGCATAAAATACGGAAACCAATCACGCCCGTACGGAATATAAATGCGCAAACGGTATCCGTCCGCCACCAACCTGCGCTGCAAATCAGTGCGCACCCCGTACAACATCTGAAACTCGAAATCCTCTTTGGAAATTTGTTTCGCGGCGGCAAACCGAATCGTCGCGGCAATCATGGCCGGATCATGTGTAGCAATGCCGTGGTACACGCCGCTGGGCAAAAGCTGTTGCATCAGGTGAACGTAGTTCGCATCGACATCGCGCTTTTTCGGAAACGCCACTTCCGGCGGCTCTTTGTAAGCTCCTTTGCACAGCCGCACGCGGCACCCGTAATGCAGCAAATCCGCAATATCCGACGCGCTGCGGTACAAGTAGGACTGAATCACCGTGCCTACTGCGCTGCTTCTTGAGCGTACCCGTTTTACCAATTCGACGGTCCGCTGCGTGTACACCGTTCCTTCCATATCCACGCGCAGAAAACTATCGTGCGCCGCCGCGCGCTCCACAATGGAGAGCACCAAGCCCTCGCAGAATTCGACGCTAAGGTCGAGCCCCAACTGGGTCAGCTTGCAGGAAACATTGGCGTGCAGTTTTTCGTGGGAAATCCGTTCGAAAATTTCCAGGTAGGCGTCGCGGGCCCGCTGCGCATCTGCAGTGGTGGAAACGTTTTCGCCCAGGTAATCGAGGCTGACCAGCATGCCCCGGCTGTTGCACTCCCGCGCCGCCGCTACAGCCTCGTCCAGCGTCTCGCCCGGCACAAAACGATGCGCCATGCGGCGAGTCTGCTCGTTCGAAACCACCCAATGGGCGAACGATTTATTTTCAGCGAGTTTCAGCAGGCCCGCGCGGAGCATGTCGGTTGATTATCGCAGCGCCTGCGCCGCGAGACTACGGGAAACTAGTCTTTGTGTTCTTCCAGAAACTTTTCCGCATCCATCGCGGCCATGCAGCCGGAACCCGCCGCGGTGATCGCCTGGCGGTAACGGTGATCCTGCACGTCGCCGGCGACAAAAACTCCCGGCACGGTAGTTTTGCTGCCGTTGGTGGAAAGCAGATAGCCGTTCGGATCCGTAGGCAATTTGCCTTTGAACGCGCTGGTGTTGGGATCGTGACCGATCGCCACGAACACGCCGTGGACTTGCAGGTCGCGCACCTCGTTGGTTTCCGGATTGCGTAGCCGCACGCCTTCGACACCAGCCTTGTCGGACAAAATCTTGTCGACAACCGCAGGCGTGACAAATTCAATCTTCGGATTGGCACGCGTGCGATCCAACATGATTTTCGACGCGCGGAATTCACTGCGCCGGTGAATCAGATATAGTTTCGTCGCATAGCGCGTCAGAAAATTGGCTTCTTCCATCGCGGTATCGCCTCCGCCCACCACCGCGATGGGTTTACCGCGAAAGAAAAATCCATCGCACGTCGCGCAGGTGGAAACGCCGCTACCCAGCAGCGGCCGCTCTTCCGGCAAGCCCAGCATGCGCGCCGAAGCTCCCGCCGCGACAATCAACGTCTTCGCTTCATACGTATCGTTGCCCGCCGTAACTTTGAAAGGCCGCTGCGAAAGATCCACTTCAGTCACAATTCCGGCTTTAAATTCCGTCCCGAATTTTTCGGCCTGCTTGCGCATGTTTTCAATCAGCTCGTGCCCCATGATCCCTTCGGGGAAGCCGGGGAAATTCTCCACCATCGTGGTGAGGGTGAGCTGCCCGCCGGGCTCATGCCCATCGATCACCAGCGGCTTCAAGCTCGCGCGTGCTGCGTAAATCGCCGCAGTCAGACCGGCGCAGCCGCTACCTATGACGATTACGTTGTACATCGGGATTTGCTCCGTGTATTTGATTCTCGCATGCCGCGGGTAGATACAATTTCCGGAGGCGTCCTATTGTAACCGAACGCGCTAAGCCGAGTGCTGCCAAGCGCCTGTGAGCCAAATTGGTGTCATTGCCTGGCAGCGTACGGCGCGTCGCCGGTTGTCGATTTCGTCGTTGCGGGCATAATCTGGCTGCTTAAACAGGAGACTCCATGAGCGACCCACGCTATCCCGTCGGCAATTCGCAAATGCCCGCGGAAATTACCCATGCCAAACGCGAAGAAGCCTTCGCCTCCATCGCTGCCACGCCACAAAGGCTGCGCGACGCGGTCAAAGGACTGAGCGACGTGCAACTCGACACCCCGTACCGCGACGGCGGATGGACCGTACGCCAAGTGATCCACCATGTCGCCGACAGTCACATGAACGCCTACGTGCGCATCAAACTTGCGCTCACCGAAGACACACCCACCATCAAGCCATACGAAGAAGCCAAATGGGCGGAGCTCCCGGACGGCAAAACCGGCCCCGTCGAGCCCTCCCTCGAGTTGCTGGACCTCTTGCATCACCGCTGGGACCGCGTCTGGCGCGCGATGAAGCCCGAAGATTTTTCGCGCAAGTTGATCCACCCCGAACGCGGCGAGCGCCCCGTCGATTGGCTGCTCTTCATCTACGAATGGCACGGCCGCCACCACACCGCCCACATCACCGAGCTGCGCAAACAAAAAGGTTGGTAGCAAACCCGGGGACAGACGGGACGTTTTCCAGTTTTCCGCCGCAACTGGCGCGCCCCTCCGCCCGTCGTGTACGATAGTTGAGTACCGGGAGAAAAAAAATGAGCAGACCCGCAGGAACCTACGCGATTTTTGAAACTTCACAAGGTAACATCGTCATAAAACTTCTCGAAAAAGAAGCGCCCAAGACCGTCGAAAACTTCATCGGCTTGGCCGAAGGCACCAAAGAATTCACCAACGAAAAAACCGGCAAAAAAGAAAAGCGCGCCTTCTACGACGGCCTGAATTTCCACCGCGTGATTCCCGATTTCATGATTCAGGGCGGCTGCCCCGAAGGCACCGGCCGCGGCGGTCCCGGCTACAAATTCGGCGACGAATTTCATCCCTCGCTGAAGCACTCCAAGGCCGGAAAACTTTCCATGGCCAATTCCGGGCCGGGTACCAACGGCAGCCAATTTTTTATCACCGTCGCAGCCACTCCCTGGCTGGACAATCGCCACACTATCTTCGGTGAAGTGGTGGAAGGCCAGGACGTGGCCGACAAAATTTCCAAGTCGCCGCGCGGCAGCGACGACAAGCCCAAGACGCCCATCACCATCAACAAACTGAAGATCGAACGCGTCGCGGCCT
Organism: uncultured Acidobacteriota bacterium; assembly: GCA_963846145.1. Lineage (GTDB taxonomy): Bacteria > Acidobacteriota > Terriglobia > Acidiferrales > UBA7541 > Acidiferrum. Next base: position 492,359 of record CAWJUV010000004.1, read on the forward strand.
AAGCAGGCCAGCGTTTCCGCGTTTGCCAATCCATTCCGTTTCTCGTATAACCTTGTGCCACCTTTCCTGGTGAACTAGCAATGCTCTCCCCCGAGCGGCTGCTGCGCATGGTCATCGAAATTATTTTTGTTCTGCTTGGCCTGCTGGTGGTGTGGCTGGGCATCACTAAACATATTTTGTTCAACCGTCACAGCCTGGTGTGGCTGGTCCTCAGCATCGCGCTGATTTTCTGGGGCATTCGCGGCATTTACACCAAGCCAGGGCGAAAACCGCCGCGCCCTGAAGATTACACTCGCGCCGTTTCACTGGCTTTGTTGGGTATCCTACTCTTGGCGATTTCGCGTGTGCCTTTCGATTGGGTTGGGCCACTGCTCGCTGCCGCCGGATTTTTACTAGCAGGCCGCGGAATCATTGGAACAGTGATACTCTTACGCTCCCCGAAAATGCTCGGGTAACCGCTTCGGCCTCTGCGAAGCAATCAACTGCAAGGAGCGACTACATGTTCAAAGAGTTTAAAGAGTTTGCGATGCGCGGGAATGTTCTGGATCTCGCGGTTGGTATCATCATCGGCGCGGCATTCGGCAAGATCGTTTCGTCCTTGGTGGACGACATCATTATGCCGCCTGTCGGACGCCTTCTGAATCACGTCAATTTCACCGACCTGTTCATCAGCCTGAACGGCAACCACTACGATTCGCTGACCGCGGCTAAAGCGGCGGGCGCACCCACCGTCAACTACGGCGTGTTCTTCAACACCATCATCAACTTCCTGATCGTGGCGTTTGCGGTCTTCCTGTTGGTTCAGCAGGTCAATCGTTGGGGCAAGAAACCGGCCCCCGCGGCCGCCGCTGCACCCACCACTAAAGACTGCCCCTACTGCGCCACGGCCATTCCCATCGCGGCCAAGCGCTGCCCGCACTGCACGTCACAACTGGCGTAAAGCGGTTCTTTAACCATTCGAAGACGAAGCTAGAAACGGACGGGACGCTCCCGCTTACGGTCGAAGACTCATTTCGATTTGGCCGGGGAATGTCTCGTCCGTCTGTTAGGCCGTGGCTCGCGCATTCGAATCGCTAGAAACGGGCGGAAAATCCCACTGTTTTGCGCACAAATAGTATTCGAATAGTACAAAGTTTATAACTCAGTACCTAAAGTTAAAGTGATACTTTCATTGTCGAACCGTCGACATTTTTCGCGAGTCGTACTAGTCCCTTGTCGAATGATCGACATTTTGTGATGGAAGTTTTGACCGAACGAGGCTGGCGAGACCAGCTTTACCGCGTTAACTTGCCCTGCACGGTCTTGCGTTTCTGCTGATTGTCTTCCAGGTGTTTGCGCAGACGCGTGACCACTTCATCTTCGCGCCCTTCATCCAATTCCTTCTGTACTTCTTCGAGCGCGAAGTGCACCACGTCGTGATGATGCAGCTCCAGCGGCGCCAGCGCGTCGCTGAAACGCAGCCACAAGCGGTGCAGCAGGTTGACTTCATTGCCCGTCAGGTTTGGCGCATGCGGGCCGAGAACTTTGTAAACCTTGTCCCCATTGGCCAGGTGAATTTCCAGATTGAATTGCGGCTTCTGATCGCCCAGCTGTTCCCAGGCATCGCCGATTTGGCGCGCTTGTTCTTCGGTGGTTTCCTTCGCGGAGTGCCCTAAAACGATTGTGCTGGATTTCAGCGCGGTGGCCGCGCGCAAAATGCCGTCCCATAAATCGTTGGCTGCCACCACCGCCAGGCGGATGGACTTGCCGCGCTTCTCCGCCATGCTCAATGCTTGCGAAAACAGATGCTGCTCAATGCTGCCGAAGAGTTGGTCGGCGTCCAGTTCGTTTTCGCCCGAAGCCGAACGGCGCAACAAACGAATGTGCAGCACCACCACATCGCGTCGCCCCGGCTTGATTCGGTCGAGCACATTGCCGAGGTGATACAGCGCGTAGTGATTGCTCACCGGCACGAGGATACTTCCCGGGCGCGCGCCGACTCCTTCGGGCGTCAGTTCACCTTCCAGCGCCAGATTGAACTGGTCCATTTCCACATGCGCGCCGCCCGCAGCGCGTTGTCCACGCCGCTCGGAAATGGTGAACACGATGTACAGCAGAATCGAAAACGCGCCGCCTGCTACGGTAGCGATCGGTTTGGTGAACAGGTTGACAAAGGCAATCAGAAACAGCGTCAAGGTAATCAGCGCCAGGCCGATGGGCAGCTGCGTCCCACCGATTTGCAAATTAAGCGGCACTTGAAAATCGCGCTTGCCCGGCCGGGTGTAACGCAACACCAGCACCGACAACCCATTCATCGCGAAACTCCAGATCACTCCGAAGGCATACAGGTTCGCGAGAAAAGTCACGTCGCCGCGGCTGATAAGAATGGTGGCGATTTGCAGAAAAACGACGATGTTGATGATGCGGTAGCTGGTTCCGTATTTCTTATGCGGCTGGCGGAACCAATCGCTCAGCACCCCATCTTCGGAAACGCGATTCAGCACGCCGTTGGAACCGACGATCGCGGTATTCACCGCGCCCGCCAGGATCAGTGTGCCTACAACGACGACAAAGCCGTGGAACAGCAGCCGTAAAGCAAACGGCCCTTCCAGGCTCATCGCTAGGCCGCCGATCAAATTCTCCAAAAAGCCTTGCCGCACATCGTCGGGAATAATCATCACCGCGAAGAACGACACCAGCGAGGTGAACACCAGGCTATAAACGAAAATCACCAAGCCCGCTTTGCGCAGATTCTGCAGCTTAGGGCTTTCGATTTCGCGGTATACCTGTGCCAGCGATTCCTCGCCGCTCATGGCCAGCACCGAATGCCCCAGCGCGATGAAAATCGCGATGATTCCGAACATGTGCGGCAGCGGGCTGTGCACCAGCCACCCCAAGGCGTTGGGAGTCAGCCGTAGATTCCGCGGATGCGGATACGGCGGCAGTGGCGAATGCCGCACAATCACCGTATAAATGCACCAGATCAGCAGCATGACCACCATCACGGTGACCAGCTTCATGATGTGCAGCGCTTTTTCGCTCGATTCGGAAACGCCCTTGGTGTTTTCCCACCAGAAATAAACGGTGACGATCACCGCGAATCCCGCGGCGATCAGGCTCACCGTTCCAGGCGACAACGGCCCGCCGAACTTCATATACACAATAATTTCGCTGATCAGTCCGGCAAGGTATTGACCCGCCGCCACGCCGCTGATCGGCCCGGTTAGCACGTAATCAAACATCAGCGCGGACACGCTGAATTTCGCCAGCGTCCCGCCCAGCGCGCTTTTCACCGCGCGGTACACGCCCCCGCGCACGAACATGCTGCAGCTTTCCACGTACACGGCGCGCACCGCGTACGAAAACACCATGATGGCCAGGATGAACCACGGCGCGGTCTTGCCGATGTAGGCTTCCGCTTCGCCGCCCGCGTAATAGGCCGAGGAGGCCAGGTCGTTTAAAACGATGGCGGCGGCCCGCCAGAAAGAAATGAACGTCAGGAGGGCGGTGGTCGCGACAATGACGCGCGGGACACCGCCCGCTCCCCGGCTACCTGGGGCAGCAGGAGTGTTCGAAGAAATCGTACTCATGTATGGATGTCGTTTGGTCCGAGACTAAAATCGTCGCACTTTTCCCGGGTGAAGTCTAGCAACCGCGCTTTCTGCTGCAGAACGCGTGCCAGTTACGCGCCGTTGTCCGCGCCGTCGCGGAAGGCCTTCGCGCATTCGGCGCAGGGGCAGACGCTTCGCAGGTAGTCATAGCTGAAAATGCCGGTATTGTGGCCGTCGTTAAAGGCGATTTGCACTGCGTAGTTGCCGACTTGGGTGGCCGATTGCGCCCGCATTTTGGGTTTGAACATCGGCAGCGCCGGGGAAGAGATCTGCGGAATGGTTGCTTTTCCGACCAATTGCGCGTCCTTTTCGCGTTTTTCATTGCACATGGCGCAGGGACATTCGTCGCGTAAATATGAAAAATCAAAATGGCTGTGATGTTGGTCGGCCCAGGTGATGTCCACACCCGCGCCACTCGAAACATGAATCTTGATGGACAACGGCTTTTTGCGCTGATCGATCGGAATGGGCATTTGGTGATTGTGCTAGCGGCCGGTTTTCTTGTCGCCGTCGCAGCAATCGCCCGGCGGAATGGGATTGCCGTGCGGGCAAGTTTTCGGATGCCCCAAAAATGTGCAGATGCGTTGATCCAGTTCGGGGCTGATGATGTGCTCGAATTTGCAGGCCTGGTTGTGGGCTTCAAAATCGTCGATGGCAAATGTGTCTTTGAACAACCTCTCGGCCAGGCGATGCCTGCGCACCACATCGCGCGCGCGACGGCTGCCCGTTTCGGTAAGGTGCACGTCGCTTTCGCGCACTTCCACCAATTTCAGATCGGACATGCGGCCCAGCGTGCGCGTTGGATCGATGGTGCCCGGCGTGCGGATGTTGTCGATTTGCGCGTTGGTGCCTTCCTCGCCGCGCATCCAGATTTTCTCCAGCAAATGATCGAAGCGAATTTCGTCATCCAACGAAACCGCTAAATCCGATTGCGTGCTGTCGCGCACCAGTCGCCCGTGCGCCAATTCGATACGGCGCCCTGCTTGCCGCGCAATCTCCGGATCGTGCGTCACCATCAAAATAGTGTGCCCGGCTTTATGTAACGAATGAAACAGTTCGATCACCAGCGCTTCGTTGGCTTCGTCCAGATTTCCCGTCGGTTCATCGGCCAGAATTAATTTCGGCTGGTTGATCAGTGCACGCGCAATCGCGACACGCTGTTGTTCCCCGCCGGAAAGCTGCGCCGGAAGATGAGTGAGCCGTTCGCCCATGCCCACGCGTTTCAGCGCATCCACAGCCTCTTTTTCATCGGTGACGCTGTGAAAATACTGCGCCAGCATCACGTTTTCCACCGCGGTGAGATACGGCACCAGATGAAACTGCTGAAACACAAAGCCCACTTTTTCCGCGCGGAAACGCACCAGCTGATTTTCGCTGCGATGTGCCAGGTCCACGCCGTCCACCGTCGCACGCCCGGACGTCAGCGTATCCAACCCGCCAAGAATATTGATTAGTGTGGTTTTGCCGGAGCCGGACGGCCCCATCAGCGCGACCCATTCTCCGGAATCCACGCTGAAGCTGACGCCATCGAGCGCACGGAGCGCTCCGTAATGTTTAATCAGTCCGTCGACCACGACCTGCGGTGTGCCCGAGCTCACGCTTCTCCTCGAAACACCGACGCGGGAGAAATATTCGCGAGCCGCCGCAGCGGATAAGCGCTAATCAAAGCCACAAAAATGGTGAGAGCCACGGCAACAGGATACACAATCAGCCGCGGGCGCGCCGCGACACCAAACACCGCTTGTCCCAGCCAAATCGAAAACAAAATGCCGATCGCAGCGCCAACCAGTCCACCAATCAGGCCAAGTACAGCCGCCTCCGCGAGAAATAGCCGCAACACTCGCCGCGTGGCGCCGCCAATCGCGCGCATCAAGCCCACATCGTTTTTGCGTTCCATCGCCACATTGGTCATCGCCGCCATGACGCACAGCGCCGTCAAAACCAGAACCAGCGCAATCGTAGCGGTCAGCAATCCGCTGATGCGATTGTAAATTTTTGCTTCGGCATCAGTGAATTGACGCAAACCATGCACATCCGCCGAAGGAATTGCCGCCGCCAGCCCCGCGATATATTCGTTAATTTCACGCGGCGTTCCAGCCACGCTCAATTGCATCAAACTAATTTTGCCGGGGAGCGCGGCAAGGCGTTGCGCGACTGCCAGGTCCACCACAATTTGACTGTCGTGTTCATCTCCCCGAGCGGGAATAATCTGCGGGCGGCAATTCTCTTCCGTTCCGGAATTTTCCAGGTGCACCGTATCGTTGGGCTTGAGCTGCAACTGTTGCGCGACTTTTGACCCCACGTTGCAGAAGTCGCGCACCGTCGACGGCGCCGAGTTGAGCACCATGACGCGAGCCTTGACCGGACCTCTATGGAATTCGACGTGTTCTCCAGCGACAACCGCTTTGATCGTTGCCTTGGAAGAGGATGCGGACGCATCCGCAATCACGTAGAGATACGAAGTGCCCCATATTTGTTCGCGCGTTGCAGAGAAGTCGCGCACTTGCGTGACTAGGGAGTCGTCGAGAGCTGGCGGCCGTCGCGGAATTGACGGAGGCGCGAGGCGCAACCACCACATTCGCGCCAAATGTGCGGAATTCTTTCGTCAGCCGGCTAGCCGCATCGACTCGAATGTTTAATAGCGCCGCCGTGACCGCCGCACCCGCGCCTAACGCCAGCAGAATGACGAACAACCGGCCGCGTTGCGCGGCAAACAAGCGGCGCACGATACGCCAGAACATTTTGCGATCGGGCATTTCATCGGCCTCGCGTCGTCCGCTCTTGCATCACTCGCCACGCAAGATCGGCGCCGGTTCGTAGCGTGACGCGCGCAACAAGGGAATCGCGCTGCCGGCCAGCGTCACCACCGCGGCAACCGCCAGCACCGCGACCAACACCAGCAGCGAAGGCTCCGGCGCGACTCCAAATATTTTTGCGCCAAGAATTCGCGCCAGCACCAACCCCAGCGCGTAGCCGACCCCGCCACCGACAAACGCGAGCAGTAATTGCTCCGCTGCCAGCATGAATCCCACGGTGCCGGAACTCGCCCCGATCGCCTTCATCAATCCGATTTCCGTGCGCCGCTCGATCACCGCCGCCGCCGAAGATGCGCCCACCGCCAACGCCGCAGCCAGCAAGGCTGCAAATGTCGCGAGCCATAATAAAGTGCGCACGCGCGTGAGTATGCTGCCCTCGCCTTCCGCAACGCGGCGAATTACCCGCGCATCCACGCCGGGCAGCACCTGCGCAATCTGATACGCGATGGAAGAAGCATACGGACTGCACGACCAGCGTTCCAGTTCCGCGGCATTCATCGAGGCAGGATCACGCCGTCCAAAATCATCTTCCGGTTTGGTCAGCGCGCTGACATACAAACGGCGATACGCTTCCGGTTTTCCGCCAAGTGCTTGCGCGGTTTCCAAAGGCGCGACAATCGCATCATCTTCGGGCCCGCCGCTCGAAAGAATGCCAGTGACGGTCAGCGACACATTTTTAGCAGCCGCGTTGGTGGCTTCTGGGGAATTGATTTTTAGCGTGTCGCCCACCTTCACGCCGGAACGTTTCGCGAACGCTTGCCCCACCAAAACCTCGGACGCGCCATCGCCAAACCATTTGCCGTCGACGTGCCACCAGGAATTGGTTTGATCCATTCCGGTGAGGTACTGGCGCCCATCGGGAAGTGCGACGGAATGTTGCGCCCACGTTCCGATCAACGTCGTTTGCACCGCCGACGCGTGTGCATCGACACCGCCAGAGAACTCCACCTGGGCCGGGACTTCCAGCACCGGCGCAAATCCCACAACATTGTTGCGCCAAAAAATTGTTTTCAGTTTGCCGAGATCCGCAACGGGGAGGTAAGAGCCGGCGCTCACCGGCCGGTAATCCACGCCGCCAATTTGCAGCGGCAGTGAATCAGCCTGTGGCGTAACCAGCAAGTTCGCGCCCAGGCTGCGAAATTCGTGCGACAAGCGATCGCCCACATCGAGCGATACGCTGAACGCCGCCGTCACCACCGCCATACCGAGAGCGAGCGCCGCACCCGTCAGCAATTTCCGGCGCGGGCGACGTCCAAACGAATCGGCAACGAGGCGTAGAAACATGAAGAGTTAGGCGCAGCGCATCGCGCTAGTGCGGAATTTCACTAGTGGCCTGGAAAAGTATCGCGTAAGGAATGACGATGTCGCCGCCCTCAATGTGCGACGGCACCCCGATGGGATTGCAACCGCCCTGATCGCCAATCGAGGGAACATAAATCGCCGAACCACAGTGCCGGCAAATCACGTTTTGACCTTCCTGGCGGTAACCATCGGCGCCGCAAATTCGGCACGCATCCAAAGCAGTTCCAAAACCGTTGGGTTTCTTGATCACCATGAATCGTACCGTCTCAGGGCCAAAGTCCGCGGTGAATAAATGCATTTTGCCATCATCCACTTGATCGACGGGGATGCGAAATGCGTAATTCACCGGCAGGATGTGCACTGCGGCCGGCGGCGCCGCGCTGACTCGCGCATAAATAAAATCGGCAGTCAGCGAGAGAATGACCACCAGACAAGCGGTGGCGGCAGCGATGATCCAGACGCGCTGCCGGCGATTCTGCGATTCCAGCAAGCGCCGTTCGGCGTCATTGCCGGCCAGCTTGGCATTTTTGGAGTGCGCCGCGCTGTGCCATTCGCGCAGCACCAACAAAGTCGCAGCGCCAAAAATCAGCACGAAGAAAAACAATTCGTTTCTTACTACCGGGCCGATCAAAGCCATCTCGGTCTTGCTGGACGGCAGCCACTGCGCCTCGCTCAATTCATGCAAACCGGTAATCGCCAGCTGAAAAGCCACCAGCATCAGGATCCCGCTGGTCACTGCAAAGAAGCGGCTCAGCGGAACGCGCAGCGTGCCTTTGAAGAAAAACAGCCCGACGGCCACAGCGCCGGCAATCCCCAACGCCGTTCCAATCCAGGTCTGCAATCCCGCGCTGGAAAGCTCCACCGCGCGCAAAATCAGCGCCAATTCCGCGCCTTCGCGCACCACCATCAAAAACACAAACAAAAACAAGCCCCAGCCGGCGGCATCCCCGGCTCGGGCGGCATAGGCCTCTACCTTTTGCTCGATCTCATTTTTCAGATGGCGCGCAACGCGGTTCATCCATACGATCATCGTAATAACAAAGAAGGCGGCCACCAGCATGAGCAGGCCTTCAAAGCCGTCTTCATTGATTTGCCAGCGTTGTAGGGCGATGGCTACGGCGAGAGAGAGAGCAGCGGCAGCGGCGACGCCAAACCAAACGAAACGCGCGAGATGGGAGCGTCCCGTGCGGGAAAGATAGACCAGGATGATGCCCACGACGAGGGCGGCTTCGACGCCTTCACGAAGGGCAATGAGAAAAGCCGAGAGCAACGCGGCTCCAGTTCCAGTTGCACTTCCAGTTGTGAATGATTTGCAACTACAATAGAGTGTACGCGTGCGTCCCCAGAGCGTCAAGCGCGGTCCCAGCGCCACTTCCGTCACGATAGAATAGGTCGTACATACTTTTTCATGAGATCGAGCACACCTCTCCGGATGGTCTGTCGCGTTGCGCTTGCCTTGTGGCTGGCGACGCCGTGCTGGGCTGTTCCACCGCCAGCGATCGCCTGGAGCGGGGCGCCACCTCCAGCACCGACGCCAGCCGCAAAAACCCCGCAGGAAGAAGCGGTCACCCACAAAGGCGAAGGTCCCAAACTTCACGAGGACTTGAACCGCGCGCAGAAAGCCGCGGACCGCGGCGACCGCGCCGAGGCCGAAGGAAAAATCGAAGAAGCGGTGGAGCACTACCGGGAAGCGGTGATTTACGCCCCCAAAGATCCGAACTACGCGCTGCGCGAAGCGGCGTTGCGCTCCAAGCTGGTGCGCCAGCATGTGGAGGATGCCGAGAAGTACGCGTTGGAAGGCCAGATGGTCAAGTCCACCGAGGAACTGCGCACCGCTCTGAAGATTGATCCCACCAACACGATCGTCGCGGAACGCCTGTATCAGATGAAGTCCATGGACGATGAACCACCCAGCCAAGCGCAGATGAAAGTGATCGGCTTGCCGATTTTGCAGGCCCGGCCCGGAAAACAGGATCTGAATCTGCGAGGAGACACTCGCGCAGCTTATGAAGAATTGGCCGCGCGTTTTGGAGTGAAAGCCTCGTTCGATCCGGACGTACCGTCCAAGCAAGTGAAACTTCGCGTGGAAGGCGTGGATTTCGAGACGGCGCTCACGTTGATTGGCACGCAGACTGGAACGTTTTGGCGCGCGCTAAATCCTGGGCTGATGTTCGTCGCTCCAGACACGCCGGAGAAACGCAAAGAGTATCAGCCCGAGGCCCAGCAGGTATTTAGTTTGCCCGCAGCGGTGGCGCCGGACGAAATGACCGAGTTGCTGCGCGTGCTCCGCGATATCACCGGCGCGACCCACATCGAACTGGATACCCGTAGCCGCACCATCACCATGCGCGATACGCCCGCGCACTTGGCGATTGCCGATCAACTGATTCGCGAAGTGGAGAAAGCCCGCGGCGAAGTTTTGCTGGATATCGAGCTGCTGGAAGTGGATCGCGGCACCATGCGGGCCATGGGCATCACTCCGCCGTCGTCCACCTCGCTGATTTTGCTGACGCCACAAAATATCGCCACGTTGGCGGCTTCCACCGACCTCGCCAACCTGCTGACCAACGCCCAGAGTGTTTTCAGCGCGCAAGGTTTTTCCAGCATTCCCAATTTTATTTTGTTGGGCGGCGGTCTTTCGACCTTTCTGCTCACGCTGCCGAATACTTCCGTGGATTTTTCCGATTCGTTATCGCTGGTGAAAAGTGGACGCGAGGTGTTTTTGCGCGCCCAAGATGGCAAGCCAGCGACATTCTTCGTAGGCGACCGCTATCCGGTCACTCTCTCGCTGCTTTCCAGCAGCTTGGGCAATTCGGCCGGTGTGGGAACGATTGGCACCAGCGCTTCCACAACGTTTCCGGAGACGGACTTTGTGGTAGGGCCGACTCCCAGCGCGTTGGTATCCGGCCATTTTACCGGCGGCACTTTGCCGGATTTAGCGGTCGTCTTCAACAGTGGCACGGCCAATACCTTCACCGTGCTGCAAAATCAGGATAACGGTAACTTTCTGCAAGTGACGCCGGCGCCGATTACGCTGGGCACCAACGAAACCGGCCAAGTGGCGATCGGCACCGGCGTTTTTCGCACCGATAGCACCAAGTTCACGACGGCTCAGCCGCAAGACGTAATTCTGGTGAACTCTACTTCGAATAACGTTTCTGTTTTGCTCGGCAACGTGGACGCCAATGGCGTGGCCAACGGCACATTCACCGAAGCACCCAACTCGCCGATTGCGGTGGGAACTAATCCCAGTTCCATCATCGTGGCCGATTTCAATGGCGATGGCATTCTCGATTTTGCGGTCACCAACAAAGGCGACAATTCCATCTCGGTGTTCAAAGGCGTGGGCGATGGAACCTTCACGCAGTTCCCGGCCTCCCCATTTTTGCTAAATAAAAACGGCCTGACCGAAACCGCGCCGGTAGCCATGGTCGCGGGAACATTTCGCCAGGGCGACACCACCGATCTGGCGGTGGTGAACAACACTTCCAACAACGTTTCGGTTCTGTTCGACAATATCGATACCAACGGAAACATCACCTTTAGCGAAGCTCCCGGTTCCCCCATCATTGTGGGCGCTTCGCCGGTGGCCATCGCCACCGCGGATATCAACGCCGATGGCGTCGGTGATTTGGCAGTAGTAGATCAGGGTGACAACACCATCGCGCTCCTGGTCGGCAGCACCACCACCGACGGCACGTTTACACCGGGCCCAGTTCCATTTCTCGCCACGGCAGCGACGCCGACAGGTATCACAATCGCCTCGTTTGCCAACGGCGCATCGCCGGACATTGCGGTCACCAATACTGGACAAAATACACTGAGCATTTTTCTGGGTTTAGGCCAAGGGCTGTATCAACCCGGCGTGGAGCTGAACACTTCCGCGGCTCCCGGCTTCATGATCGAAGACATCTTGACCAGCAGCGGGTTGCCCGACGTCGCGTTTGTTGCGCAGGGAGCGACCTCCGGCCAAGGACTGGTCACGGTGATTCAGGACTCTTCGTCGTTCGCGGCGTCGGGCAGCGGCTCGGGCGAGACGCCCTATCCCGGTTCGGAATACATGGATCTGGGAATCAAAGTGAAGGCCACTCCTTCGCTGCATCCCAACAACGAAGTCACGCTGCAATTGGAATTTGAAATTCGCGCGTTGGCCGGCAGCAACGTAAACGGCATCCCGGTGCTCACCAATCGCACGCTGACACAAACGGTCCGCGTGCACGACGATCAGCCTTCGCTCATCGGCGGGCTCGCCGATCGCGAAGAAACGCGCGCCATCACTGGCCTTCCTGGCTTCGCGGAACTACCAGGTATCGGCTACGCGTTTGGCGACCGCACCTTCGATTTAACCGACACTGAGTTGATCATTATGATTACTCCGCATCGACTGCGCTCGCGGGATCGCAGGCCCGCAACGATTTACGGCGGCCGCTCGGACAGGGGTGTCACGCCGAGTACGCTGCCTTCGGAACGCCAACCGCAGTAATTCAACTTTAAATTTTTAGAGCGGCTCGAAAACGACGACTGGCTGATACGTGCGTGGAACCACCGCTTCGGCGATGGCGATTAGTTTATCTTGCTGGCTGAAAACGCGGAGCCGCGGCGGCTTTGGTTCTCCGCCGTCGAGTTGCATGGTGGCCCCGGGCGGCGGCTCGGCGCGGCCCGGCTGAATTTGCGCAATGGAAATGTTGAACTTCGAGCCGTGGCGCACGCGATTTTCAATCACCGGCAGCACATTCATGCGCGGAAAATTGGGCAGCAAATTCTCCAGCCGGATCAAACACGATTCAATTCGCCCTTGCTGCGCGGCTTCCGCTAACTCTTCCAGCTTCACGGCTTGGTCGAGTGAAAATTCACCTACCGCGGTGCGCGTAATTTCCGCCAAGTGCGCCCCGCACCCAAGTCTTTCACCCATTTCGTGGGCCAGCGAACGGATGTACGTTCCCGAAGAGCATTCGATGGTGAATCGTGCGATGGCTCCGTCGATTTCTCGCAGACGGTACTCGTAAAGTTCAACCTCCACCGGCTTCAGCTCCACCGCCTGTTTTTTCCGCGCCAATTCGTAGGCCGGGCGCCCCTGCACTTTTTTCGCGGAAAATTTTGGAGGCATTTGCGGAAAGCGCCCGACACGTTCGGCAGCCAACCGCTCGATCACCGCGGAATCCAGCACCGGCGGAGCGTCGGGACCAGCCGCTTCGCCTTCAGAGTCGTAGGTATCGGTGGCAAATCCAAAACGAAAACCGGCTTCGTAGCGTTTGCGTCGACCGTTGTAAAACTGCACCAGCCGCGTCGCCTTGCCGAGCAACAAAACCAGAACGCCAGTAGCCAACGGATCCAGCGTGCCAAGATGCCCGATCTGGCGAAAACCCATCAGGTGGCGCACCGCATCGACTACATCGTGCGACGTTTTGCCTTGCGGTTTGTCGATCACCACCGCGCCATCAAACGGCGGAGCTTTGGGCTGCTTGGACAAAGGGATCCTGACCTTGGAGATTTTTGTGTGCGGCGTTTCGCTGGAGTTCAGTCTAACGGCGAAACCGCCCGCGGTGCACACGACGATTCCGCGAGACCTCAGCTTTGCGGAGGTGGAGTCTTCTTTACTTCCTTCAACAGCTCTTCGATCCGCTGCACTTTTTCCTGCGACACATCCAGCGTGAAGTGCAATTCCGGAAGCCGCCGCAATTGCAGGCGCTCGATCAACTCACGGCGAATAAACGTAGCGGCGTGCTCCAACGCCTTGATCGCATCGGACTGTTCCCGATCGTTGCCCTGCACGCTCACAAACACGCGCGCATGCTTCATGTCCTGCTGCACGCGCACTTCGCTGACCACCACATTGACTTCCAGGCGCGGATCTTTCAACTCGCCCACCAGCATGGCGTTAATTTCGTGAGCTATTTCTTCGCCCACGCGTTCGTGACGATGATTTGTTGGACTCATAGATTCGCCAGGGCCTAATACCGGTTTCAGCCCGCCATGAAGTAGGATGCGCAGCACCCTGCAGGTTTTGCAGGGTACACCACTAAATTTTAGCCAGAAACGAACGTTTCACTACAGCACTTCGATCGCTTGGTTGATCACCAGCGACCCCAGCAGGTCGTCGGCTTCCGCCAAAACCTGCTGCAGCACCTCGTGTACGTGCCGCTCTTCGTTGGAAAGTGTCACCACCCCGACCACCGAACGCTGCCAGGTGTCGTGCCCCTCCAATTCCGCAACCGCCACATTAAATTTTCCACGCAGCCGGTCTTTCAGGCTGCGCAGCACTTGCCGCTTGTCCTTGAGGGATTGCGCGTGATCGATGTGCAGTTCGAGAGTCAGCAGCCCGACCGGCATACGCGACTCCGGATTCTACCGGCGCGAGGTGGCCGCGGTGTTACCGCGCTCCGCGGCAGCTTCGGCGGCGGAAACCTTGCTGACCTGGAAGCACTCCAGAATGTCGCCGACTTTCACATCGTTGAAGTTGGCGATGCCCACGCCGCACTCAAAGCCGGTGCGCACTTCGCTGGCATCATCCTTAAAGCGTTTCAGCGAAGACAGCTTCGAGGCATAGATCTGGGCGCCCTCACGCAACACGCGAATCTGTCCGTCGCGCTTGAGCACTCCATCCACTACGTAGCAGCCCGCCACCGTGCCAGTGCCTTTGACCTTGAACGTGTTGCGCACTTCGGCGCGGCCCAGATACGTCTCGGTGACCACCGGCTCCAGCAAGCCTTCCATGGCTTTCTGGATCTCGTCGGCCACTTCGTAAATGATGGTGTGCGGGCGAATCTCCACATGCTCTTGTTGCGCGAGATCGAGAGCTTTGCGATCCGGCCGCGTCCCGAAGGCGATGACAATCGCGCCCGAAGCGGAAGCCAGCAACACATCGTTTTCGGTCACCGCGCCGACGCCTGAGCCGATAATTTTCAGCTTCACGTGATCGGTGGAAAGCTTCGGCAACATTTCGCTCAAAACTTCCACGGAACCTTGCACGTCCGCCTTGATCACGATGCCCAGCTCTTTCACATCGCCGGCCTTGAGCTGTTCATGCAATTGATCGAGGGTGATGCGCGATCCACTGCTGCGGGCCATGGCGGCGTCGCGTTGTTTGCCCTGGCGATAATCCACGATGTGGCGCGCCTTGGCTTCGTCGGCCACCTGGAAGTGATCGCCGGCGTCGGGAATTCCCTGCAGCCCCAAAACTTCGACAGGGGTAGACGGCGGCGCTTCAATCACCGGGCGGCCGCGATCATCAAACATGGCGCGCACTTTGCCGAAAACCGCACCGCAGATGAAGAAGTCTCCGGGCTTAAGCGTGCCGTTCTGCACCAAAATCGTCGCCACCGGGCCGCGGCCTTTATCGACGCGCGATTCCAGCACGGTGCCAGTTGCGGGAGCATCGGGATTGGCCTTGAGTTCACGCAAATCTGCGACCAGCAAAATGGTTTCGAGCAATTTTGGAATACCGACTTTCGTCTTGGCCGAAACCTCCACAAACTCGGTGTCGCCGCCCCACTCCGCAGGCATTAAACCCAAATCGGTGAGTTGACGCTTCACGCGTTCCAGTTGCGCCTCGGGTTTATCGATCTTATTGATCGCCACGATGATCGGCACATGCGCGGCTTTGGCGTGATCGATGGCTTCCTTGGTTTGCGGCATCACACCGTCGTCGGCGGCCACCACCAACACAACGATGTCGGTGACTTTGGCGCCGCGCGCACGCATGCGAGTGAACGCTTCGTGACCCGGGGTGTCCACGAACACCACGCTGCGATCATTCACTTCAATCTTGTACGCACCGATATGTTGCGTGATTCCGCCGGCTTCGCCACCAGCCACATCGGCTGCGCGAATGGCATCGAGCAAACTGGTCTTGCCGTGATCGACGTGACCCATCACGGTAATCACAGGCGGCCGCGGCTTGAGACTTTCCTTGGTCTCTTCCTTGGCGACTTCCAGCACCATTTCTTCTTCGAGCGAAACGACGCTGACCACGCCGCTGAAGGCCTCCGCCAATGTCGTGGCGGTCGGCACATCCAGCGCCTGGTTGATGCTGGCGAAAACTCCGCGATCCAGCAAATTCTTCAGCAATTCCTTGGCGCGCACATCCAGCTTCTCGGCCAACTCGCGAATGGTGATGCCTTCGGTGATGGTCACTTCGCGCGGCGCGCGAGGCTCGGCGGGCGCGATGATTGCTGCGGAGCGACGATCGCTACCCGGACGCTGCCGCGTCGGGTGTAGCTTGCGCTCGCCTTCCTGCTCGCGTTTGTCGGCGACTGGGCGCTGGCGCTGCGGCGGTTTGCGCGTGTAGAGAGGCTTTCCAGGTTCGGCCTTCGGCGGAAGTTTCTCCGGGAATGGCGGCAACATGCCGGGACGCCCGGGCATGCGCGGTCCGGGACGCGTGCCGGTCGGCATCGGTCCACGGCGTTGCTCAAATGGGCGGCTGGGAGCTCCACCCGGGCCACCAGGTCCTCCGGGACGCTGCGGAAAAGTTCTTCCCTGAACAGGTTGCTGCGGACGCATCGGTTGGCCCGGACGAGGTCCTCCGGGCCGTTGGCCCCCTTGGCCCAGCGGACGCGATGCACCGTGAGTGGAAGTAGGCAGTGGGCCGCGGTTACCAGTCGGCAATGGACCACGATTGCCGGTCGGCAACGGCGGTCGCGGAGGACCGCCAGGTCCACCCGGTCTCGCTTGCGAACCAGGAGCCGCTGCAACCGGACGCGGCTGCGGACGCAATGCGGAGGCAGACGGCGGCGCTGGACGCGCTGCCGCGGGATTCAACGGCTGGCCAGGTGTCGGCCCTGGACGAATCGGTTGTCCCGGCATCGGCGCAGAACCCGGACGCGCACCTTGTTGCGGCGCAGCGGGACGTGGAGCTTGCGGCGGAGCAGCAGGCCTTTGCGCAACTTGCGGTGCCGGCGAAGATTGTGGAGCTTGCGCTTGCGGCGTCGCAGCGGCTGGAGGCGGAGTTGTGGCGGCGGGCGCGACTGGTGCAACGGGCGCTGGAGTTGCAGGTTTCGCTGCGGGAGCGGCTGGTGTGGTCGTTGCCGCAGCAGGCGCGCTTGGCGCAACGGCAGGGGCGGGCGGAGCAGCTTGCGGTGCAGCAGGAGCTACCGGCGTGGGCCGCGGTTGCGGCGGCGCAGCAACAGGAGCCGCGGGTCTCGCAGCAGCTACTGGCGGCTTCGGAGCTTCCGCTTTGGGTTTCTCCGCGACGGGGACTGGCTCCGGTTCTTCGCCACCCTGAATCGCCCGGCGAACTTTTACCGCGACATCTTCCGGGATAGAACTCGAGTGCGTCTTCTTTTCCGTGACTCCGTAGCCCGGAAGAAGATCGATGATCGCTTTGGCCTTTACTTCCAGTTCGCGGGCCAGCTCGTTGATTCGGACTTGATTTGCTTCGCTCAGGACTTTGCCTCTTCCGAATGCTCGGAACCGGGTTTCGCGGATTCCGAGTCATCCTCTGCTACATGTTCTTTGGTTTCTGAATTCGTTTCGGAATTCTCCGCACTTTCGTTGGTGCCTTCCGCGGATTGTTCCGTTTCCGGTGCGGAGTTTTCCGCATCAGCCGGTTCGGCGTTTTCAGCGGTTTCTGGCTCGGCCGTCGCGGGTTCTGCCGCAGCTTCCGAACCTTCGGCAGCGGCGGATTCTTCGCCTTCGGCAGCAACCGTTTCCGCGCCTTCCGCGGACTCGTCCGACGTGGCGGATTCTCCCGTCGCGGCAGCGGCTTCGCCGCCGCCTTCGTAGAAGCGGTTCACCGCCTGATAAATTTTGTCGACCATCTTTTCGCCGATGCCCGGAATTTCCATCAACTGCTCCGGAGTCATCGCAGCCAGTGCTTCTACGTTGGTGATGCCAGCAGCTTCCATCTTTTCGATGGTCTTGGCGCCCACACCAGCCAAAGAGGTCAGCGGAGTAGAAGTGGTGAGCCGGGTCATCTGATCTTCGATTTCGCGGCGCTTTTCTTCTTCGCTCTTGATGTCGATGTCCCAGCCGATCAGCTTGCTGGCCAGGCGCACGTTCTGGCCTTTTTTGCCGATAGCCAGGGAGAGCTGCGAATCTTCCACGATGACTTCCAGCTTGTGTGCTTCAGGATCGGTAATCTGCACGCGCGTGACTTTTGCCGGGCTCAACGCTTTTTGCGCGAAAGCTACGGTTTCTTCGCTGTATGGAATGATGTCGATTTTCTCGCCGCGCAATTCGCGAATGATCGACTGCACGCGCATACCCTTCATGCCTACGCAAGCGCCCACCGGATCGACGTCTTTGTCGCGGCTGGCGACGGCAACTTTCGTACGCTCGCCCGCTTCACGGGCGGCAAAGCGAATCTGCACAGTGCCGTCGTAAATTTCCGGCACTTCCATTTCGAAGAGCCGCTGCACCAGCGACGCATCGGCGCGCGACACGATCACTTGCGGGCCTTTTGCGGCGCGATCAACCATCTTGATGACTACGCGCAGCCGCTCGCCAATGTTGTAAGTCTCCAGCTTGGATTGTTCGCGCTTGGGCAAACGCGCTTCGGTACGCCCCATATCCACGATCAAGTCCGGGCCTTCCGCACGCTTCACGATGACCGTGACCAACTCGCCGACGCGCGTGTGGTACTCATTAAAAATTGTGTCGCGTTCCGCTTCGCGAACTTTCTGCAGAATGACTTGCTTGGCGGTTTGCGCGGCGATGCGTCCAAGCACGTCCGTCGGCTTGGCAGCTACGATTTCCGCGCCGACCTCCACGTCCGGATTTTTCTTCTTGGCATCCGTCAGGCTGACTTCCTTGCTGGCGTCAGTCACTTCTTCCACGACGATATGCACCGAGAAAACGTCCACCACGCCGGTTTCCTGATTGAACTTGGCGCGCAGATCCTCTTCGGTCTTGTAATACTTCCGCGCCGCTACCACCATGGCGTCTTCAATCGCCGACACCACTACCTCAGGCTCGATGTGCTTCTCGCGGCTGAGCATCTCAATTTGTTGATAAAGCAGACTGGCCATTTCGTTTTCAGATTCCTCGCGACGCGACACGTACATCCGGCGCGTCTTAATAAGTTCAAAACCTTAAAATCGAATTTAGAATTCCACCACCAGGTTCGCCTTGCGGATGGTCTCGAGGGGGATCTCCACCATTCTCGCCTGCTTACCTTGCAACTCCAACCGCACGCTCTCGCCGGAAAGGCCCGCCAGGCGCCCTTCAAAAAACGTGGCGTTCTCGCTGGCCACCGGCTCGGCCGTTACGATCTTGGCCAGTCGTCCGCGAAAACGTTCATAGTCCGCGGGCTTTTTCAGCGCCCGGTCCATGCCCGGCGAACTAACTTCCAGGACATAGCCGGCCGGCCCAGGTATCAACTCCTCCACATCGAGGATGACGCTGAGCTGCTGGCTTACCCGTTCGCAGTCGCGGTGCGAAATGGCCGCGTACGGATTGCTTTCGTGAACCTCTTCGCCCGATTCCGTTGCGGTGGAGCCTTCAGAAGCGTCGCCATTCGAAGCCGTTACCGGCAGCCGGTCAATATACACCCGGAGGAAGCGCTGTTTTCCAACCTTCCATTCGACGTCGGCGATTTCCAAGCCTTCCGAGCGCGCCACGCGTTCAGCGGCTTGGCGGACTTTTTCCAGATCCAAACGAAGACTCCTCGGGCAAGCGCGGCCCGTTCGTAGCATGACCGCGAGCAACAAAAAAGTGGGCTCGCGCCCACTCATTGATGCGACCCGCTTCAGAGCGAAGCGTAAGTATATTCCCGGGGCACGGTAAATGCAAGATAAGGGGGTCTAGCCCTATGGCTCTCAGCTTTGGATGCGGAGCCAGTCCCCCGCGATATATCTCGCTGATGTGAAGAGGGTATCGACATAGGAAGCGAAGGTTCGGCAGCCAACAATTGCGGCTCGGTTGGTGTTGTATTGACTCGATAATGGCTCTTGGAAGCAACCCGCCTTAGAGGTATTCTTAGGGATGGTTGGCTGTCGACCTGCGCCAGCGACTCTCTGATCTTTCTTGGCAATATTCGATGAACTCTCTGAAAAGTAGTGTGCTTATCCGTGTTTGGGGCGCCGTTTTTCTGCCCTTATGCTTCGCGGGCTCCGCTTGGGCCCAGATGGATCTTGGGCCGGCGCAGATGGGAGGAATCGATTCCCACCCCGGCGACGCGGTTCGCGGAGCTTCGGCTTCCAACGTGTACGTGAGCGTGCGCGAGCCGAACGGTTTGCCGGTAACCGAAAGTGCCACGGTTAAATTGTCCTGCCCGCTTAAGGGCGTCACCATGTCCGGACCAACCAAGGACACCGCTGAGGCACAATTTTCAAATATTCCCGCCGGCGATTGCATCGTAGACGTTAGTGCACCGGGCTACAAACCCGCGCATGAACGCGCGTTGGTGGCCGACTCACTGATGGCCAGGAACCAATACGTCTATGTGTACCTGCATCTGGAGTCGGAGAACGCTAGCGCTTCGGCGCGCACACAAGTCTCGCTAAACGTGCTGAAAGAGATGGATAAAGGCACCGAAGCGATGCGCAAGAATCACTTCGACGAAGCGCGCAAACATTATCTGAAGGCTAAGCAAAGCGCTCCGCAAAATCCCGACATCGAGTACCTTCTCGGAACGCTGGATTCAACGCAGAAAAACGCCGAAGCGGCGAAATCGCACTACGAGCGAGCCATCTCGCTATACCCGATTCATGAACATGCGCTTCAGGCGCTCGGCGAAATGCAATTGCAGAGCCACGAAGTGCCGCAAGCGGTTTCCACTCTGCAACGCGCGGTGCAAGCCAACACCGCGTCGTACCGCGCGCAGTTTTACCTGGCGGCCGCGTTGCTGCAGCAGCGTGATTACGTTGCCGCGCAAATGCACGCGGAGCGCGCTATCAAGCTGGCTCCCGACAAATTGCCCATGGCCCACGTACTGCTTGGAGAAATTCTCTCTGAGGACGGCAAGCGCGAGGAAGCTCGCCATGAACTGGAATTGGTGGTCCAGAAGTTTCCCAACGATTCTGCCGCCGCTGCGGCGAAGACGGACATGGCCGATTTGGAAAAGCCGCCTGCAGCGCCGGAAGTCAAAACAAAGCCGGCCAGCGCAGCACTGGCAGCAATGGCGACAACCGCAACCAATTCAGTGTTGCCTGCGGACATTGCCGACGGCCCCAGCCGTCCTTGGGGACCCTTGGACGTGGACAGCATCAAGCCAGGCGTCGCCGGCGATGTGACTTGCTCCGCAGCGGATGTGGTGGAGCGCACCGGGCAGACTTCCACCCGAGAATTGGAAACCTTTGAAAAGTTTATCGCCAAGGAACATATCGAACACGAGGAAATCGACCGCAACGGTAAAGCCGGCCCGGTAAAATCGCGCGATTTTTCCTACCTGGTCTTCGTGGATCATGACAAGAGCGGCCAAGTCTTCCTGCAAGAAAGCCGCGACGGCGGAACCGGCATGGACTCGTTCCCTACTTCGCTCGCCACCATGGGCTTGATGGGACTGGGAGTAGACGTCTTTCATCCCGGTTTTGCGCGCGCTCTTGATTTCACCTGCGAGGGACTGGGCCAATGGCGCGGAAAAGCCGCGTGGCTGATGTACTTCAAACAGAAGCCCGGGCAAAAATCCTTTCTGCGCCTCTGGGAAACGCAACGCCAGACGGTAGAAATTCCGTTGCGTGGCCGCGTGTGGGTGGCCGCATCAGACTATCAAGTGCTGCACGTCGAAACTGATTTGGTCCAACCGATGAAAGATCTGGAACTAACTCGCGACCATCTGGCCATCGACTACGGACCTGTTCCCTTCCAGGGCGGCAAAGCCGAATTGTGGCTGCCGTGGTACGCCGACATGTATCTGGAGCTGCATCACCATCGCTATCATCACCGGCACGTGCTCTCGAACTACGCCATGTTTGGCGTGGACACCAACGACATCATCAACAAGCCCAAGAATGTTGATGGTCCTGACTCACCATCGAATTCACCCGCAAAGCCGAATTAGTCTTCCGGCATATTTGCCGCGTTAACCGACACACCGGCGGTTCGTTAAGCAGGCCCATGCGCACGAAAAAAAAACGCCTGACGGCAGGAGCCGCAGGCGTTTTCTTTTTCAGATAATTTGAAAAGCTAACTTACTGCTTGGGCGTCGGAGCCGGTGCCGGCTTGGGAGTCGTGGTGCCCGGAGCAGCTGCCGGCCTCGGCGTGGTTCTCGCCGGCGCAGCAGACGCGGCTCCCGGCTTACCCGGATAGGCCTGGTCATACAGTTTGATAATGTCCTGGGTCACATCAATCTGATTGGACGCATACAAAATCGGAGTGTTCTGCGCGGAAGAATCGAGGATCGCCACATAGCCATTCTCACGCGCATAACGATCCAGCACGTCGATCATCTTGCGTCCGATGCGGTCGATCACTTCGCCCTGCGCCGCATTTACGTCTTCCTGATATTCGTCCTGTTTGCGTTGCGCCTGCCGCGCCAGTAATTCGCCCTGCCGCGTCAAACGCCCCTGCTCATCCTGGCTAAGGGTGTTCTGGCCGGCCGCCAAACGCTGCCGCAAGTCCGCAATCTGCTTGTTCAGATTTTCCAGATCCGACTGCCGCGCCTGAAATTGCGTCTGCAACTCGCTGGAAGCCTGCTTGCCTTCCGAAGTGGTTACGATCGCTTGCCGCACATTGATCACGCCAATCTTGGTGCCCGCCGCGCCCACCGTCGCCGGCGTCGTGCCTTGACCCCGCACCGTCGACGTGCCCAACAAGCACGCGCCAGCCAGAATCGCTGAAACAAAAATCTTCCTGGAATTCACTTTTTTCTCCTTATGATTTGGCTCCGCAGGAGCCATCCACTCTTTGAAATTTGCGCTGCAGCCAAGCCGGTTGCGGCAGCCTGACAGGCGTCAGGCGCTTCTCCAGTACCCGCCCAAACTGCAAAGTATAGCCGAGCCACTTCACCGCCCGCAACAAAAACGCTTGTAAATCACGGCCCGTCCCGCGTCGCTGCCGCCCGCGAAACTAAGGCAAAGGCAACAGCAACACGCGATTGTTAGCCTGGTCCGCAATTACCGCCAGATTGGTCAGTGGGTGAATTGCCGCTGCGAATTGAGATGATCCGGCAATGCCCAAGGTGGCCCGGGTTTGAAACGTTTGGGAGTCCACGACCGAAATGGTATTGCTCAACGCATTGACGGTCAGCAGCGTGCTGGTCTGGAAGTTGAACGCCATGGACGTGGGATTGATGCCCACCTTGATGTCCGCCACGTTGCCAGTATCGGGATTCAGCGCAGTAATGTCGTTGCCCTGACTTGAGGTCGCGTAGAACAGCGTCGTAGAAGGGTCAAAAACGATGCCCGTAGGAGTCGCGGACAAGGACGCCAGGGATGACGTATTGCTCTTCACCGGTGGAGACGTGCCGATATCGATCTCATCGAGCGACCCGATGGGCGTCGACGCGCCGTTCAATTCCAGCGAAGTCACAATCGCCAAGCCGCGATTGTTGGTGCCACGATCAGGGTCGATGGCAATCGCGATGGGGCTCTGGTTCGTAGCCACCGTCACCGGCGTCAAAGTGCCCACCGGCGAAGCCAGCAGTGGGGTCAGATCGATGGAGGTAACCGTGTTGGAGCCGGTATTGGCCACCAACGCCACGCCAGTTTCCTGATCGATCGCCACACCATTGGGCTGAGTGCCCGCGGTGACGTCGCTAGCCGCTTGTACGTTGGTATCGAGATTCAGAATCGACGCCGTTCCCGCGGTGTTGTTGGTCACCACCGCAAATCCAAATCGCGGAATCACCGCGACCCCAGCAGGAGCCGCGCCAGTGGGAATGCGGTGCGTCAAAATTCCGAAGGTCGAATCCGGCTTCAGGCTGATCACCGCCGCATCCGAACAACCCGAATCGGTAACTACCGCGAGATTGCGCACGTCATCAATCGCCACGGCGCCCGGCGCAGCGGCCGTTCCGCTGCAGGCGGAGATGGGCACGGATTCAATCACAGTGAAGTCGGTATTGTTGGACGGAATGTTCGAGCCATTCACCACATCCAATGCGTAACGATGTGGCGCGGCGAGGAACGACGCGGGAATGGTCACATCGATCTCGCGGCTGCTGACAAAGGTCGTCGCGCCCGCCAGAGTTTGCCCGTCGAGGCGAACGGATGAGGCAGCGTCGAAGCCCGACCCAAGGATGCGCACTCCCGCCAGCGGTCCCGGCGTAGTTCCGCTGGTGATGATCGCAGCTTGCGGCAGCAGCGCGCCGGGAATTGGCGGCGTCAAGACTTGCTCGATGTTGACCGGCTTAAAGAACTGGCTCAAATGGAAGAAGGTGAGGTTGTCGCTGCCGGAATTGGCGATCAGCGCGGAGTTGGAGTTGGGATCCACTTGAATCGCGCCGGAAAGTTTCAGCGAAACCGCCGCGCCACCGGTGGCCGTGTAGCTGATGGATTTCACACCGGTCCCCAACGTTTTCACGATCGCGTCGCGTTGCAGCAGCGTGGGATCCAGCAGCGAAGCTTCATTCAGCGCCGGATTAAACGTGACCACCGTATTGGTGAAGGGTTGAAAGGCCACCGCCGCAGCGCCAGATTCGGGAGCCAGCGCACCGCTAGGCACTCCGACAATTTCCGAATAGAGCGTAAGGAAAGTAAACGACTGATCCAGCGAGTCGATGAAGCCCACTTGCGCGGAACTGGCGTTAGGATCGACCAAGGCTGCGGTGCGCGTAATCGGGTTGATCGCGATTCCCTGCACCGTCGGAGTCAATGAATAAGTCAGGAACGCCAAGCCGGAACTGACCGTGCCCTGCGCCGAGCTGGTGCTGGTCGAAGTATCGTCCGCAGCGGTCTGCGTATAAGTGAAGTTGAACGAATCGATCACGCTGGTCACGCTGAAAGTGCCGTCAAAGATGGTCATGTTGGTTCCCGGAGGCAAACCACTGATCAGCACCGTTCCGGGATTTCCAGGATTTAAGTTGTGGGCAGTGCTGGTGGTCACCGTCACTACATTGGAAGTGCGCGTGGCGCTCTTGATGGGCACGCGTGCCTGCGCCGCGACGTGCTGCAAATCGACGACGGAAAGGTTCCCACCTCCGCCCGGTGTTACGTAAGCCAGATCGACCCGCGGCTCCAGTGCCACTTGCGGATTCGCACCGGTGTTCAGTGTTACCGACGCGATTGGGCAATACGTCGGCGTCGACGCCGGCGGTTGCCCCGGCAAACAAATCGAGGCAGGCTGCGTCGGATCCAGATTCACGAGGAAGCCCACGTTGGTCGAAGCAAACGCCACGATGCCGCGATGCGTTTGCGAGTCCACTCCAATCGTGTAGGGAAATGGCGAGGGCGTCGGAGGAGTCGTCGGCGCAGTCGCGGGAATCAAGGTGCTCAGATCGATCTTGCCCAGCGGAGTAGTGGACGGCGTGGTCGCCGGAGCCGGCACCTGAAACAGCCAGACGCTTCGGTCGTTGTAGTTCACCACCGCGGCAACGTGTAGCGTTTCATCGATCGCCACGCCGGTCGGCAAACTACCCGGCGCCGTCGAAGCAGGAATGCTGCCTGTGGGAATGGGTGAGCCGAGCAGCGTCGGCGTTCCAGTGTGCCAATCCACAAACTGGATGGTGCTCGTTCCCGTCTCAGCAACCACCGCGACTCCCAACACACTATCCAGCGCAATGGCGTTCGGCGCCGCGCCGGCCGGCAGCGCAATCAACGACGGAGTAGCATCCGGTTTATTGGTGTTCTGATAATCCGGCACTACTGCCACGTTGGTGTAATCCGTTGGTGGCGTGGCGTTGGTGTTGGTCACGCTGATGGTGTACAGCCCCGACAAGCCATTCAGGTTGGGAAAGGTAGCGTTGAGCCGTCGCGGCGTTGAAACCGTAGGACTGGTTGGATCCGCGTTCACCGGCAGAACTCCGCCATTGAATTGTGCCGAAGCTACCGGCTTATCCGGCGGCCCGTAGTAACCACCATCGATCGAAAGAGCCGGTCCCACCGGCAGCGATTGCGAATTTTCCGGCAGGCTGGCGGGATTGGAGGCCACCACTTTGGGAGGCGCGGGATTCACCGTCACCGAGAAATTGCCGCCGGCTACTTTGGTCACCGGACTTGAGGCGTTCGTGCTGGTGATGTTCACTTGGAAGGTTCCCTGCGAAGCCAGCTGCTCGGCAGTGAGGCGCACTCTGGCGCCCACCGATGCGCCCGTCGTCCCCGGCGAGAAAATCACTTTCACCTGCGAAGGATCGATGGCGAAGTTGCCTACCGAAATTCCGACGCCGCTGGAGGTCAAGTTGGTGGCATTCAGCAAAATATCCTGGAAGAGAGCGCCCTGTGGAGCAGTGGCCGGCGAGACACCGGAGAAACTAATGGGCCCAGCTTGCACGATGGTGATGGTCGCGATGTTGAAACGGGTAGTGTCCAGCTTGGAAGTCCCTACTACGGTCACGGTCGCAGTGGTAGGCACGGCGGATGGAGCGGTATACAAACCGTTGGTGTCGATGGAGCCGCAAGTGGGCGAGCAACTGGTGGCCGTGGGCGAAATAGGATTGTCGGTGGTGGCTTGCACCAGCAGCCAGGTCACGTCATTGGGAGTGGTATCGGTGGTGAGCGTCGCGGTGAATTGAAACGTGGCGTTGGTGGCTACCGTAGCGGTGGTGGGATTTACGGTGACGCGAACACCAGAATCGAGAGAAATCGCAGCGGTTCCGGTCTTCTTCTTGTTTTGATTGGAAGTAGCCGTAATGGTGATGGCGGGCGTCGGATTCGGAACGGTGGCCGGCGCGGTATAGGTCACCGTGGTGTCGGCCTGGCTGGAGAGCACGCCTTGTGCGGAGGTGCACGGCGCAGCAGCGGTGGTAACCGGAGTGGTCGAGCCCGTCGGCGTAGTAGTGGTGGTAAAGGTGCACGACCAGGTGACCGAAGTATCCGTAGCACCGGTGACCGTCGCGGTCAGTGTCAGCGCTTGATTGACCACCAAAATTGAGGCCGCAGGCGACACGGTAACCACGATCACGTTGGCGGTGCTGCCGCCGCCACAACCGGCTACTGCCGCGGCGAGAAATACCAAAGCCGCACCGGCCCATTTCCAAAACTTCGACTTCGTCGCCACTGTTTCTCCCCCAAGCGCGCCGAATTTCAGCGCAGAAACCACTACAACAACTACATCATGCGGCGGCGCCGCACCTAGAAGTGCCCGGTACTGCGCAAAATGTTACTGCAAAAACTCCCGTATCAAAACGTACGACTGACCGTAAACCGGAACGTTCGCAGCGGCTCGAAATAATTCAAGCGCCCGGGATTGATGATGTACTGGTTCAGCGTCGGCGCGAATTGATACGTGTAGAAATCCTTGAACTGCGGGTTGTTCTTGATGATGTTGATGTCGCTGGGTTCGACGTAATCCTGCGGCGCGATGATCTGCTGATGCAGCCGGTTGATGTTGTATGCGTAGTAGATGCGGAAGGGCGCTTGAATAATCGGTAACTGCACCACCAGCTCGCCACCGGTGGAGGCGCGCACGCGGAAATTGGTGCCCGCGGCAATTTTAAGTTGCTGCTGCAAGCCAATCTGCGACTGCGCATCGGGGAATTGCTGCAGCAGGTTCTGGAAACCGGTGGGATCCAGATGCAAGGCGTCTTTCTGCACGATACCCACGGTCCCAGCGTCCAAAAATAATCCGGCGGTAACTGGGCCGGCGATGGGGATGCGGTATTCGAAGTTTCCGTAAGTCTGCAAATCGCCGCCGGGGAAAGTGATGGTGTAGCCCAGCACTGGGACGGTGAAAGCGCGTTGAATCGGCGTCCCGCCGCCGCTCAGCGAAGTCGGATCTGTGTAGGTGAATTGCTGATTCGTTACCGTGGGAATAAAAGTCACCGGCGAAATCGAACGAATGTCGAATCCGCGGATGTCATTTTCTCCGCCCATGTAGTAGCGGCTGAATGGCGGCACTTCTTTCCCGCCATATCCGGTGACGTACCCGGCCGTGGCGTGGAAGCCCAGCGTGTTACGGCGTTTGTTGATGGGCCGAAACATCTTGAAGTCGAAAATGTTCTGGATGCTGTTGACATTCCCGCCCAACGGACCGCCCGCGAACGCCAACGCATAGTAGTAACTTTTACCGTTGGTGGGATTCTGCGGATTGTTGATGGTGTTGTAGGTGACGCTTGGCGTGATGGTGCTGGAGATGATGCCATTCAGCGCGCTCGGGCCGGCTACGCTGCGGAATTGCAACTGTTCGAATAATTGCTGGGACGCCTGGTTAAACGCCGAAATGTTGGTACGCGTAAGGCCGTAGGAAATCGACATTCGCGTGAACACGTGCTTTTTATATGGCGAGCTGGCGAAGACCGTGAAGCCGGTGCTGTTCTGGTTGTAGTCCTGAATGAATTGCGGGTTGATGCTGACTTGCTGCCCAGTGAGGATGGCTTGCTGCTCGGCCTGATCGAACTTGTAACGGCTGGAAAAAATCGTGAAGCCGGACTGGATGGGCCGGTCAAATAAATACGGCTCGGTGAAACCGAACTGCAAGCTGGTCTGCAAATCGCCAAACGATGCGGAGAAGGAAAGCGTTTCGCCCAAGCCCAGGAAATTGTTGGTCTGATAGGTCAGGCCGATGAAACTACCCGACAAGCCGCTGACGCCGCCCTGCAAACCGATCGACTGCTTGCCTTTTTCTTTCAGCTTCAAATTGATGTCGACGGTACCTTCTTTGGTGTTGCGCTTTAATTCGGCGGCCTTGTCCGCTTCGATTTTGTCGAAGTAGTCGAGCTGGTTGAGGCGCAGAATGCTTAATTCCCAGGCGCGCTTGTTGAAGAGTTGGCCTTCGTCGATCAGCAATTGGCGGCGGATAACTTTGTCGCGCGTGGTGGTGTTACCGCTGAAGTCGATGCGCCGCACGTAATACTGCTTTTCTTCGTTGAAGCGCAGCGTAAGGTTGATGACTTTTCTTGTCTTCGTCGAGATTCGTTTCGCGGCTCCGCGGTAAAGTCGATGAAGCCATATTCGCCGTAAGCATTCTTGTAAGTTTCCAGCGCTTTTCGGACTTTGCCCGTGGCGAAAAGATCGCCGTTCTTCAGCGGGAAAATGTTTTTGAGGGCTTCCGTTTTCAGCGATAACGCTTTGTCCGGGTCGGCGCTGATGATCTTCAAATCGCCCATCTGGTAGCGGTCGCCTTCTTCAATGGGGATGGTGATGTTGACCGCTTTACCGACGCCCTTGCCGGTAAAAGGAAAAGGCACGCCGAGTTTGTAAGCGACCGTGTCCACATTCTCGAGAATGGGATCTTTCACCAGAACTTTGAAATAACCGTTGTCCTGATACAGTCCGCGAACGCCGACTTCCAGGTCTTCGCTCAACTTGTCGCGGTCATAAGTCTTTGTCAGCACCGCAATTTCCGTGAGGTACAGCGGGATGGAGTACGGCCGGTCATGATGCATCGCGCGAATCAGCTTGCGGTCGCTGAAAGCATGGTTGCCGGTAAATTTAATGTGCCCGACTTTGACCTTCGGGCCTTCTTCAATCTTGAACACCAGGATGACCGCGTTGCTGGATGCAATGCGTTCATATTGCGGGGTCACCTTGGCGAATTGCCGGCCATGTTCGCCCAGCAGTTCACGCAGTACCACTTCCGCTTTTTTGATCTTGGTCGGATCGAACTGGCTTTCTACCGTCAGACCCACCTTACGTTCTTTGAAACGGTCCAGAATGTCGGACTCGGAGATCGAGTGGATGCCGTCATAGCGGATACGCCGGATCACCGGCCGCTCTTTTACGTCGAAAATAATGATCTTGCCATCGGCGCGCTCCGGAGAATCTTCTACGCGCAGTTTGACGTCTTCGAAGAACTGGGTGTTCCACAGCGCCTGGAAATCGCGACGTAGCGTTTCTTCATTGTAGGCATCGCCTTCGCGGCTGAAGATGCGAGCTTTTAAGGTGTCGCTGCGAATCCGGCGGTTGCCAAGAAATTCAATGCGTTCGACCACCCCGCGTATCGGAGCTTCGCTGTTGCTTTGGAAAGTTTGCGGAGCCGGAGAGGAACTGGGCTCTTGCGGAGCAGGCGAGGAAGTTTGCTGCTGAGTTTCCGCGGCGGCTTGCCGGCGGGAAGAAGCAACCGACGACGAGTCAGCGCCGGAATGGTTTCGCGATGCTGCGGGAGCGCTCATCGCGAACAACAACACCACCATCGCGATGTACGTTACCCGGCCCGCACAAACCCCGTAGGAAAAACAGACGTTGCTTCGAGCGGCCCTGAAGGTCAAGGCCGCGCCCCCAAACCCAAGATGCTCTTCTCCTGCCACGCCCGGACTGGGCCGGCTATGCGTCGTACAAAAGGCGGTTGGCCACGAGCGGACAACCGCCTGGTACTCACGCGTTTGGTGTCAGATTCGCTAGTGAACTACGGGGGTTGCCTCACCTACCGGCTTGAATGCAAGACCCTCACCGGCGACATAGATCTGCAACGTCGCGGGTCTCTGAATTCCCCCCTGGATTAGTGCTTCGGACAGTGGGTCTTCCACATATTTCTGTAGAGCCCGGCGTAGCGGCCGCGCACCATAGTTGCGGTCCGCGCACGTTTTCTCCAGGATCCACTGTCGCGCCTCCGGCGATACCACAATCTGTACTTGCCGGTGAATCAGGGTGTCATTCAATTGACCCACAAGCAAGTCGATAATGCGAAGCAGATCGTCGTCGCCCAGAGGATTGAAGATGATGACTTCATCCAACCGGTTTAAGAATTCCGGATTGAAAGCCCGCTTCACTTCGCCCATCACCAGTTCATCCATGCTCTTGAGTCCCGCTTCATCGGAGCCGGATTGGAAGCCCAGAGAAGTGCGCCGTATCAAATGGCGGGCCCCAAGGTTGGAAGTCATGATGATGATGGTGTTCCGGAAGTCCACCGTGTTACCGAGGCCGTCGGTCAGTTGGCCGTCTTCAAACACCTGCAACAGAATGTTGAACACGTCCGGATGGGCCTTTTCGATTTCATCCAGCAGGATGACCGAGTAAGGCGTGCGGCGAACACGTTCAGTGAGTTGTCCGCCTTCTTCATAGCCGACATAGCCTGGAGGCGCGCCGATCAGCTTGCTGACCGAGTGCTTCTCCATGAATTCGGACATGTCGAAGCGCACCAGCGATTTTTCCGAACCGAACAGAAATTCGGCGAGGCGGCGGGCCACTTCTGTTTTGCCTACGCCCGTGGGCCCAAGGAAGAAGAAGCAGCCCACCGGACGCAGCGGAGACTTGAGTCCCGCGCGGCTCCGACGAATAGCGCGTGCCAGAGCGACGATTGCTTTGTCCTGGCTGATGACCCGCTTGTGCAGTTCCGGTTCGATGCGCAGCAATTTCTGCTGCTCGTCTTCTTTAATCGAGGAGACGCCGATGCCCGTCCAGCGCGACACCACTTCTTCGATATCTTCGCGCGTGACGATGCCGGTCGAAGCGTCGTCCAGCTTGTAGCGTTCCCGCAGCCCGCGCAGGTTTTCTTTTTCTTTGCGCTCTTCTTCGGAGTAGAAGCGGGCCTTTTCGAATTCGTGATTGGCGATGGCCGTTTCCATGCGGTGGGTGATGAACTTCACGCGCTTCTGCACTTCACCCACTTCTTCGGGAACGGTAGCCTGGCGCAACTTCACGCGCGCGCCGGCTTCGTCGATCAAGTCGATGGCCTTGTCCGGCAAGAAACGATCTGGAATGTAGCGGTTCGATAGATAGACCGAGTACTTCAACG
This sequence comes from uncultured Acidobacteriota bacterium, assembly GCA_963846145.1. Lineage (GTDB taxonomy): Bacteria > Acidobacteriota > Terriglobia > Acidiferrales > UBA7541 > Acidiferrum. The sequence goes on from CAWJUV010000004.1 coordinate 523,710, forward strand.
CCTCATCGGTGTAGCTGACCGCGTGAAATTTCTCGTAGCGTTCGCGAACGCCGCTGATCACCTGCACCGCTTCTTCTTCATTGGGCGCCGGAACTTTTACGGCCTGGAAGCGCCGCTCCAGCGAGCGATCCTTCTCCACCGACTTGCGATATTCGCCAGGAGTCGTGGCGCCGATGCACTGAATTTCGCCACGCGATAACGCCGGCTTCAAAATGTTGGCGGCATCCAGCGAACCTTCCGCCGAACCCGCGCCTACCAGGGTGTGCAACTCGTCGATGAACACGATGGAATTCTGGCTCTCCATCAATTCCTTCATGATGGTCTTGAGCCGCTCTTCGAATTGTCCGCGATACTTGGTGCCCGCCACGATCAACGACAGATCGAGCGACAAGATGCGCTTGTCGGCCAGGAACGGCGGCACATCGCCATCGGAAATGCGTTGCGCCAAGCCTTCCACGATGGCCGTTTTGCCAACTCCCGGTTCACCGATCAGCACCGGATTATTCTTGGTGCGCCGGCACAAAATCTGGATTACGCGCTCCACTTCGCCTTCGCGGCCAACCAGTGGATCGAGCGAACCTTCGGAAGCCGCCTGCGTCAAATCGCGGCTAAACTCCGCCAGCAGCGAAGTTTCTTTCGGACGCGCAGCGGTAGTCTTTTCCCCAGAGGTGCGCGCCAGCTCTTCACGCAACGTGGAGAGCCGCAATCCGCGCTCCATCAAAATTTCCGCGCCGAAGCACTTTTCTTCGCGCAAAATTCCCAGCAGCAAATGTTCGGTGCCGACGTGCTTCACGCCCAGACGCTCGGCTTCCTCACCGGCCATATTGAGGATGCGCTTGCACTCCGCGCTCAGCGGCACTTCCACCGAGGTGGAGATGCGCTCGCGAATGGTGATGCGCGCCTCGATCTCTTTGCGGATGGACTCGATCGAGCCCTGCTGCCGCAAGAAGCGGTTAGCCAGAGCTTTGTCCTCGCGCATCAAGCCCAGCAACAAGTGCTCGGTCTCGATGTACGGGCTGCCGTACTGGCTAGCCTCATATCTTGCGAAAAATATTACGCGACGCGCTTTTTCGGTATAGCGTTCAAACACGTTAGCTCGCTTCTCCCCCGGGGGTCTCACTCGTTCCAGCCTCAGCAGCGACACTTCCTGCCGTAGCCTTGCGAGTAGTTAGAACGCCATGCTCCAGTGTCAGGACCCGGTCACAACGCGCCGCGAGCGCCAGGTTGTGCGTCGCCAGCAGCGACGTCAAACCGAGGGTGCGATGCAGCCGGACTAACAGCTCGAACACAGCCCAAGCATTCTGCTCATCTAGATTCCCCGTCGGTTCATCTGCCAGCAATACGGCCGGCCCGGTGATAAGCGCCCGGGCTATCGACACGCGTTGCTGTTCCCCGCCGGAGAGTTCCCCTGCACGGTGATCGGCCCGCTTTTCCAGGCCAACCTCCGCTAACCACTTCCGCGCCATGCCCAGCGCGGAAATGAAATCGTCGCCGCGCAACAACAGCGGCATGGCTACATTTTCCGTAGCCGTAAAATCCAGCAGCAGCTCATGGCGCTGCCACAAAAATCCGACTGCACGATTGCGGAAATCCGCAAGCTGCGCGTCGTTTTTCGATTCAATGGCTTTCGTCGCGAAGTATACTGCACCGCTTGTAGGCCTGTCTAGCGCGGCCAGCAAATGCAATAAAGTGCTTTTACCCGCGCCAGATGGGGCCACAATCGCTATCATCTCCCCTTGGCGCAAGGTAATGTTGGCGTCCAGCAACACCGGCAACGCTTGCTCTCCCTGCCGGTAACTTTTCTTCAAATTTCGGCCCTCCAACACGATCGGCGCGTTCTGCAACGCTCCGTGCGTCATCTGCACGGCGTTGGCGGCTCGAGAATCGGTGTTGGACGGCAGTGTCATCGTTTCGTGACAGCGAAAGTCTTCGCGCAGTTTCCTTTTTTACGGCTCGCTACATTACTTAGATGCATATAGCTAAACACTTGTAGCTGAGCTAAAGATGCGACGTTTCTGCGCTCGTTTGGCGAAAAGAGTTCCGCTTTTCTTCTCGCCTTTTGGCGCCAAATGCCGACCCGCCGTGCTCCATTTTGATACAGTTGTAAGGGTCTTGTCTTCTGTTACTTAAGGTGGGCTTTTTGTGCTATCGGACTGAGGGATTTCATCCGATGCTTGCCCGCCTGCCTCTGTGCCTAGGTAGTAGCAAACGGCGCGCCAAAGGGGGTTAAGCGGCCGTCTCACTCATAACGCAGGATTTCCACCGGCAGCAGTTTTGCTGCGGCTCGCGCAGGCAGGATGGTCGCCGCCAAAGAAATGCCCATGGCGATCAATGTAATCCACACTCCATCCATAATCCCAGGGTGAAACGGTACGTACGGCACCGCATACACCTGTGGATCGAGCGGAATTAAATGATACGTGCCGGCCACAATCGCGCATGCGTAGCCGATGCATAGGCCGACGATCGTCCCGATGGCCCCAATGGTGATGCCCTGCCACAAAAATATTTTTCTAATTTGTTCGCGGCGCGTGCCGAGGGACATCAGCACCGCGATGTCGCGCGCTTTGTCGGTAACGGTCATCGACAGCACTACCAAAATATTCAAGCCCGCGACAAACGTAATCAGTCCGATAAAAATTGCGGTCACTAATTTTTCCATGTGCAGCGCGCGGAACAGCGCCTGGTTCTCATCCATCCACGTCGACGTGAGGTAGCCCTGTCCTGCGATTTTCGCTGCCTGGTCGGCGATTTGGTGCGCATCATCCGGGTGATCGAGCCGCAACTCCAGAACATTCACTAAATCCCCGCCGCCGGAGAGATTCTGCGCTGCAGGCAGAGTGAGAAAACACCAATTCTGGTCGTAGTCGTAAAATCCCGAATCAAAAACTCCCGCGATTCGAAATCTTCGTGAACGCGGCAGCAATCCGAATGGAGTGAGCCGACCTTGCGGGCTCATCAACGTCACGTAGTCGCCCGGCGCCAAGCGCCATTCTTCGGCGAGTTGCTTGCCGACCAGCAGTCCGTCGATCCCGTCTTTGTCTGGCGTGAAATCCAATTGACCGGCAACGATGCGCTGCAAAGCCTCGTCGGCTCGGCGCTCACGCTCAGGATCGATTCCTTTAGTCACCACTCCGCGCGATTCACCGCCGAAAGACATCAACACAGTTTGATAAACCGCGGGAGTCACCGTGCGCACACCAGGAATTGCGCCAAGCTTTTTGCCGAGGCTTTCGTAATCGCGAATTCCGCCGGTGCCGGGCCGAGTTAGAGAAATGTGCGCGGTCACCCCGAGCAACCGCGCCTGCAGCGTTTCGCGAAAGCCGGTGTTCATCGCCAGCGCAATGACCAAAGTGGCGACGCCGGCTGCAACTCCGATGATTGAAAACGCCGTAACCAGCCGCAAAACCGCCGGGCGGTGCGGAGAACGCAGGTAACGGCCCGCCACGAACCATTCAAAGCGCATCGGCTAACCGGTATCTATTCTTTCTTGCCTAAGTTGGGATCGGCTTCGGGCTGATCCGCCGCGTCACCCGGATTTTCCGGACGCAGCAGCGGGAATAAAATCACGTCGCGAATCGAGCGCGAATCGGTCAGCAGCATGGTGAGCCGGTCGATGCCGATGCCTTCTCCAGCCGTCGGCGGCATGCCGTGGCATAGCGCCTGAATGTAATCAATGTCCAGGCTCTTCGGCGATTCATCCCCGCCCTGCGCGATCTGCGCCAGGAAACGCCGCTCTTGCTCGGCGGGGTCGTTCAGTTCCGAAAAGCCGTTGGCAATTTCCATGCCCGCCACATAAATTTCAAATCGCTCCACCAGCGCCGGATCTTCCGGCTTCTGTTTGGACAGCGGCGAAATCTCAATCGGAAAATCATACAAAATCGTCGGCTGGATCAGTTTGCTCTCGGCGATCGTTTCAAAAATCAACCCGGTCCAATCGCCATCGCTCAAAGTCCCTTTGAACGCCGCGTACGGCGCGCCCGAAGTTTTTGCCCAAACGTTATAGCGTTGGCCAATAGCTGCGGGGCCGCCGGGTACCGCGAGCTCTTCCACCGTTGGCGCAGGCTGCAGTTCCGCCGGCCAATACTTAACAATCGCTTCGCGCATGGTCAACCGCTGAAATTTGCCGAAGTCCAATTCGTGCTCGCCGTAATTCACTACCGTGCCGCCGGCAATTTTGCGGGCCAGCAACGCAAACAACTCCTCGTTCAAATCCATCAGGTCGCGGTAATTGCTGTAGGCCTCGTAAAACTCCAGCATGGTGAATTCCGGATTGTGCTGGGTGGAAATGCCTTCGTTGCGGAAATTGCGATTGATCTCGTAAACGCGGTCAAATCCGCCCACCGTCAACCGCTTCAAATACAATTCCGGCGCGATGCGCAGATAAAGGTCCAGGTCCAGCGTGTTGTGATGCGTAGTAAAAGGACGCGCCGCTGCACCGCCTGGAATGGCGTGCATCATCGGCGTTTCTACCTCTATATATCCACGCGCATCGAAAAAACGCCGCAACTCCTGCACGATCCGCGCGCGCGTCACAAACACATTGCGGGAAATGTCGTTGGCAATCAGATCCAGGTAGCGCTGCCGGTAGCGCAGCTCCACGTCGCTCAGGCCATGCCATTTTTCCGGCAGCGGCAGCAGTGCCTTTGCCAGCAGCGTCAGTTCTTCCACCCAAATAGAAAGCTCATTGGTGCGCGTGCGAAATAAATGCCCGCGAACTCCGACGGAATCGCCTAGATCCAGCAAATGAAACAGCTCGAAGCCCTTCTCTCCCACCACATCTTTCTTCACATAAATCTGAATGCGCCCGCCGCCCCCCTGCAGATGCGCGAACCCAGCCTTGCCCATCAGCCGGTAAGAAACCAGGCGTCCCGCGACGCGTACCTCGCGCTTGTTGGCCTCCAGTTCGGGCCCGGGAACCTCAGAAAAAGACTGAGACAGCGCGGCGGGCGAATCCGTCCAGCGGAATTCGCGCGGGAACGCGTCATGCCCAAGTTGTTGAATCTGCTGGAGCTTTTTTTGACGCTGCTCAAACTGGTCGCGCGGCTCAAATTGCAAACGAAGGATTCCTTTCGATCACAGTGGAGCGGCAAGTATAGAGGTCAAGGGCGGATTTGAGCAAGAATGCTGCGACACCGACCGATGGCCAGCAAGTTTCAATTTGCAAACAGATCTGAATGTCCGGTTGGCATCCCATTTTTGGCTTCATCGTGCTGCCGACTCACCCCTCCGACTCAGAGATGAATCACGGCGGAGGTCACTAACTCGTCTCCTGCCCGATTCGCTGCAAAGTGAGTTGCGCAATATATTGAGCAACAAGAATTACGTCCGTTGGCCCTAAACTGGCAATTAACCTGTACTAAGAAACACCCTTTTTACCCGCCACGTTTTGTTATACTCGCCCCCAGAATGTTTCGGAGTGCCCCTGTGAAAGAACCCGACAACCGCCCATCGGGTCGCGGTAGTTCTGTGAAAGACGACTGGCGCGCACGCCTGTCCGAAGAAAAATCCCAAACCTTCCATCTCTACGTCCACGAACTGGAATCGTCCTATGGGATGTTCAGTGTCAGTCTGGATGAAGCGCTCTCTTTGCAGCGCCGTGGGCAACTTGCTAAGTCCAGCCAAGCCATACAAGTCACTCCCCAACTCTGCATTCGACTGACTGTTGCACTGGCTTCACTCATCCACGTCCTCGGTGAACATGCAAAGCACTACGGCACTGTTCCCAATGCCGCTCCTCTCGATTCTGATAATTTTCAAAGTGTCCGCGGCCAGCGCTCCGCGCGCATCAGCGGCCTGCTAAGCAAGGTTTTGCTGTCTCAGCGCACCCAATTCCTTCACAAGCTGGGAACTCTGCAGGAGATGGTGGAGGAACTAGGAAAAGAATTCTGCGCCAGCGCCCAGGAACTCGGAGAAAGTGTCCCATCGGACTCCGAAGCTCTCTGGAACATCGTCGATGCCACTCATTACGATCTCAATACCTGTCTGCGCGAGACCATCGTCTTGCTTAAATGCTTCCTGCGCGCTCTGCCTGACGACCAATTATCCAATTTTCAGCAATCCGTCTCCCACGCCTGGACCTCCAAAGCGCCAAAAACTGGCACTTCCCGCCCCCAGCCCGAGCGTCATAGACGAATGGCCCATATCACGGGAGAATAGAACCGTTCATTTTGCCGCAGCCAAAAGCTGCCATTCAGGGGAACAAAATTCCCTTCCGGCGTGTTTATACCTTTGAACCATGCCGGGCACTACAAGGACAACTCTAGGAGGGACACGGTGCATCCGAAGGTTTGGAAGCGCCGACTGTCGACCGTTGGCGCGCAATAGATCAGGCGATCAGCACGAACCGGACGTTACGCACTCGCCCACCACAGCGAATGCAGCGCAGCCGCCTAAGTCCATGACCGAGGCGGAAGCCATCCGTCTGGCTCAGGGCGGCGATGCTGCGGCCTTCGAGTTTCTGTACCGGCTGCATGGTCGACGGGTTTATGCACTGTGCCTACGCATGGTGAATAACCCCAGCGACGCGGAAGATTTAATGCAGGAAGCTTTTCTGCAGCTCTTCCGGAAGATTAGTACCTTCCGGGGAGAATCGGCCTTTTCGACTTGGCTGCACCGCATGACCGTTAACGTGGTTCTCATGCGTTTGCGCAAGAAGTCGCTTCCGGTAGCTTCCCTGGAGGAAACTACCGAGCCGGATGAAGAAACCGGCGGGCCGCGAAAAGACATTGGTGCGCCGGACTTGTTGTTGACCGGCGCGGTGGACCGGGTCAATCTGCAACGCTCGATTGAAAAACTGCCCCCGGGCTATCGCACCGTTTTCGTGCTCCACGATGTTCAGGGGTACGAGCACAACGAGATCGCCGACATCATGGGGTGCTCGGTTGGGAACTCGAAGTCCCAGCTGCACAAGGCACGAACCCGTTTGCGGGATTTGCTTCAGGAAGAGGTTCGGCAGCAGGCCAGGACCGAACGTCAGGAAGCGAAATCGCAATCGGGGCAGGCGGATTGAGTTAAGATGTTTAGTAACCGCTTCAGAATGAGTTGGCTTAGCAAACGGGTGCGAACGGGCCTCACGGCTTTTTCGCAGGGTGATGTGCATGCAGTGTAGTGAATTGGAATTGGTGTTTGAACAAGACGGCATCCCGCCGCTGGCTCCCGAAGCCCGGGAACATCTGGCGACCTGCAACGCCTGCAAGCAATACGTCGATGAAGTCACTGCCATCGTCGCGGTGGCCCATCAGTTTCCCGCCGAAGTCGATCCTCCCCAACGAATTTGGGTTTCTCTGCGCAATCAGCTGGAGAGCGAAGGCATTATTCATGATGCCCAGCGCGTCGTGGTGCGCGGCGGCGCGTCATGGTGGGGTTCGTTCGCCGATTTGTTCCGCACTCGCGTTTTGGCAACTGCCAGCGTGGCGGCCCTGCTGATCGCGGCCGTTGGCATTTCGTTGCGCCCACCCTCCACTCAGATTCTGGAAGCGCATGACGATAGTTTCAGCAATACCGTGCGCGCCTTGAACGAAACCGAGGGCGGCCTGCCTAACGTGCAGTTGGCCGGCACCAATGTTTCTTCCGTGGACGCTTCTTTGCGGCAAAATCTGCAACAGGTCAATGATTTCATCGCCGACTGTGAGCACCGCGTACGGGAAGTGCCTTCCGACCAGTTGACCCGCGAATATTTGACCAACGCCTATGAACAAAAAGCGCAGCTACTGGGCGAAATTCTGGACCGCGGCAGGAGCCTGAACTGACATGAAGCGATGGATGCCATTGACGGGGAAAATCTTTGTGCCGCTGGTCAGTGCGGGCGTTTTGCTGACGATTTGCGCCGCGACGCATGCCGCCGCCGCAAATGCCAAGCTGGAAAAGATCGAAAAGCATTTCACGGTTAAGGGTCGCCCGGTCGTTTGCATTCACAACATCGGCAATGGCCGCATTGAAGTGAAGTCCTGGAAAAATTCCGAGATCGTCGTCACCGCTACCAAAGGCTCCGAAAAAATCGCCGTCGAAACGGAACAAGCCGGCAATCGCATCGAGATCGGCTCCAACCTGATCGACGTCAGCGCCAAGCCGGAGGAAATGCAAACGAACTTTCAGCTCACCGTGCCGGAAGAAACGGAATTGGAGTTGAAGACTCAAACGGGTTTGATTTACGTCGAGCAAGTCACCGGCGATATGACCCTCGATAGCGTCGCCGGCGATGTGCACCTGAAGGAAGTTTCGGGTTACATCATTGTCACGACTACAGGAGGCTCGCTGGTTTGCACCCAGTGCGCTGGAAAACTGGAATTCAACACCATCAGCGGAAGCGCCCAGGTGTTGCAGCCCTCGCTCGATAACGTCAAACTGCGCACCATGACCGGCAACATCCTCTTCGACGGCGATTTCGTGCACACCGGCCTATACAGCATGCGTAGCGGCAAAGGCCTCGTCGAAGTGCGCTTCTCCGGCAACGATTCTTTCGATCTGAACGCCGAAACCGCCACCGGCACCGTCGACAATCAGGCTGCCGAATATTTGAAGCCCGATTCGCACGGCGTACGCCATACCGTTTCGAAATTCTCCAAAGGCCTCTTCGGCACGGTGGGCAGCGGTTTCGCCAAAGTCGAGCTCTCCTCCTACAGTGGTACAATCCGCATTCTGAAGCGCGATTAACACCCTATTCGCTTTACACTTTCAAAGTGACCACACCGCCACCTCTGCGCGGCGCAGCGGCCCGTGCACAAATTTTGTGTCTTGCCGGCTTTATGGGCTCCGGTAAGACCACGGTTGGTATGCTGCTGGCGCGTCAACTGGCCTGGCGCTTCGTGGATTTGGACGAACGCATCGAAACCGTCGCCGGACTTTCCATTCCGCAAATGTTCGAACGCTTGGGCGAACCCGCGTTTCGTCAGATCGAAGCGGATCAACTCCGTACCGCGCTCGGCCGCGCGGCGGAATCAAAAGAAGGCACCGTGCTGGCATTAGGCGGCGGAACGTACGCGCAGCCCGGCTGCCCAGAGTTTTTGCGCAACTCCGGCGCTCCGGTTTTATGGCTCGACACTCCGGTCGAAATGCTGCTCTCCCGTTGCATGATCATGTCCGGCCGCCCACTCTTTCGCGACGAAACCAGTTTTCGCAATTTGCTGGCGCAACGCTTGCCGTCCTACCAGCAAGCTGATTTTCGCGTCGATAGTGCGGGCCAGCCGTCCGAAGTGGTCGGAGAAATTTTGCGCCGCGGCATCGCCGGTCCAGGCAGCGTCGAGACGCACTTGGTTGTGGAGAAACCACAACCTTCTCAAGGGGACTGAGTCTTAATGAATTTACAGCCGAAAGAAAACTTCCGAAAAATTCTGTTCAGCGCCGCACTAACCATTAGTCTCGCGGCCGCTGCCGCCCTCGCGTCGCACTCCGCAGGCGCTGGCGCCCCAGTGCTCATCGCCGACAAGGGCAAATTTTCTATCGAGCTCGACGGCAAACCCATCGGCAGCGAATCTTTCGAAATCGCGCAGGCCGGCAGCGAATGGATCGCCAGAGGGTCGACCGAAGTCAACGTGGCCGGAAGTCCCGAAACGCACGTCACCGGAAATCTGCGACTGCAACCCGACGGCTCCCCCATCGCTTACGAGTGGAGTTCGCGCGCGGAAAAAACCAACGGTGCGCACATCGCTTTCACCAACGGCGTGGCAAAAATCACTCTGGAGATGCAAGGCGCACGCCCATTCGAACAGGATTTAACCTTCAACGCGCCGCTGATCAGTGTGCTCGACAACAATCTCTATCATCAATACGCCGTGCTGGCGCGCATCTACGACTGGTCCAAGCGCGGCTCACAAACTTTTCCGGTGCTGATTCCGCAGGATCTCACCCCCGGCACCATCACCGTCGAAGCCACCGGCTCCGCAAGCGCCGCCGGAAAATCCTACGAAGGCTTGCGCGTCAGCACCTCCGACCTGGAAGTGTTGCTGATGCTGGATTCGAATCACAAATTGATGCGCCTGGAAGTCCCCAGCGCCAAAGTCTCCGTCATCCGCCAGTAGCAATGCGCCAATAGCGCCGCACAAAAATATCTCTCCCCAAAAAGAAAAACGGGACAAGCCTTAAGACTTGTCCCGCTCCCAAACATCCCGAAAGAAACTACGTTCGAATCTTCTAGAAATTCCCGCGACTACATCTTCGCCAGCGGACGCGGATACACCTGAGCGCCCGGCCGCCGCAGCGGATAACCCTGCGGATTCCCGTGCGAGTGCATCAGCCCCTGCCCATTGGCGTGCCCCGTTCCGATATGACCGTTGCCGTTGCCATTTGCATGGCCATTGCCGTTGCTATTGGCAGCAACAGGCTGTTGCGGCAACCGCGCCGGATTTCCGATCGGACGCAAAGTCGCCGGAATCGCCGCGACGTGATCGCTGATCGCCTGGAGCCGCTTCAGGATCGATTGCCACTGCTCCCAATCGAGCTGCCGCAAAAACGGCCGCAGTCCCTGAATGAACGGATCTTCCAGTAGCGCCTCGCCATCGGACTCCGGAATAAAAAACCGGTTCAGCCCCACGTTGAGCGCTTCGGAAATTTTTTCGAGCGTGCCGAGGCTCGGAGTCATTTGCCCGCTCTCGATGCGCGACAGATACGAGCGCGAAACCTTCGAGCGTGATTGCAGTTGGCTCTGCGTCATCGAACGCGATTCGCGCAACTGCCGAATGCGCTGCCCGATATTTTCGACCGTCTCCTGATTGACGAACCGGTCGGTCGACGCTTCCACTGCGGCTTCCTCGGCAATCGGCGCCTGAGGAATCATGAACTCCAAACGCTGTGGCAGCGCACGAACGCAGCGCCGGCAATTCCCGGTACGCGTGCGATACTGCACTAACCCACATGTTTTGCAGCGGATAACTTCCCGATCCATCTCGAATGAGTCGAGCGAATTCACGGGTTCCTTCTCAATTTGTGCAGACACCGGCACTCCTTGCTGACGGTTTTAACGGCGTGCGGATGTAAAGGGAACGCTGGAAACGTTCTTAAGGGGGGAAGACAGCAACTGGCGCGAGAGAGAGTCTCGCTCGTACTGGTAGTTCTGTCAAGAGCCTTTTTTAGTTTTTTTTAATTTGTGGTGAGCTACGCCAAATTTTCGCCCTGTCCTTTAGTACAGGCGATTTTTTCACCGTCGGCACGGAAAATTTCCCGCGACGATCGCTATTTTTGAGTCCCTCGAACCTTTTCGCACTCAAATTTGCCGTACTTTTTTTCAGGCGCCAAAAATTTCGTCTCGGCACCAAAACATTTTTCGGTATGCTGTTGCCGTTTCAGAAAAAGTGAGGATCACACGCCATGCCCACTCGCGACGACGCCTGGAAATTACTCTGCGAATACACCGAGTCCGAAAGTTTGCGCAAGCACATGCTCGCCGTCGAAACTTGCGTCCGCGCCTACGCCAAGAAAAACGGCGCAGACGAAGAACTCTGGAGCCTCGCAGCGCTGCTCCACGATTTTGACTACGAGCGCTGGCCCAACCACGAACACTCCGCCGACCAAGGCCATCCGTCCGAAGGCGCAAAAATTCTGCGCGACCTCGGCTATCCCGAAGAAGCAGTGCGCGCAATTCTCGCGCACGCCGATTACACCGGAGTTAAACGCGACACTCCGCTGGAACACACCATCTTCGCGTGCGACGAGCTCGCCGGCTTTCTCACCGCCTGCGCGTATGTCCGCCCGTCAAAAAGCATTCTGGATCTGGAAGTCGATTCGGTGAAACGCCGCCTGAAAGATAAAGCCTTCGCAAAAGGTGTGAGTCGTGAAGATGTGCGCTTGGGCGCTGAAGAACTAAAGGTCCCGCTGGAAGAACACGTTCAATTCTGCATCAACGCCATGCGCGAAAACGCAGACGCCCTCGGCCTGCGTGGAAATTTGTAGGAAAAACGCGGCGTTATCGCGCAGAGAATCGAATCGGTAAAAAATTCCGTCTTAATACCCGAAGCTGCGATGCGCAAATAGCGTGATCGCCGCACCTAACAAAATTGCCGCAATCACCAGCGAGATCACACCCGCCGTAAACCAACCCGCCGCACCAGTTCCCGCCACAATTTGCCGCGCACTAGGCAAGAGACTTTGCCGTGAGGGATCCACATAGCCGCCCGCACCCAAACCTGCCCCAGCGCCCAAACTCGAAGGAGTCCCACCCGCCGGCATCTGATCCACCAACTCGACCGCCGCTATAAACGTATAGCCCTTCCGCGGAATGGTCTCCACGAACACCGGCTGCTCAGGTGTATCGCCCAACGCCTGCCGCAATTTATTAACAGTTGTATTTACGTTCGCGTCGTAATTGATCTGCGTGTCGCTCGGCCACATCCGCGCGCGCAGAGTCTCGCGCGTCACCACTTCCCCGCGATTGGCCACCAGAATCGACAACGCCTCGCAGACTTTGGCCTGCATCCGAATGCGTGAACCGTCCCGAAACAATTCCTGTCGCTGTTGGTCCAGATAAAACGGACCAAACCGCACGTACCGCTGCCCCAGTTCGGCGGCACGCGCCGTGGCCGCCCCCACACCACTGGTTTGCGAAGTGTCCACAGCGGACGATGGCGCAGGACTGGCGGCCATAGGGCCTGATTCGGATCCAGACGAAAGATTCATTTTCTCACCCCAAGGACGGGCCGGCGCTTGAGATACCTACATAAAGAAGGGGTCAAGCTAACGGCGTTCTTGACAACGCAGTGAGATGAGTTATATCCTAACATGTATATACAAGTCAAGCGTCCCTCATTCATTTGCGCTCGTGACCCACGTTCTCGACAACCTCGACCTTACCGGCACCGGCTACTGCGGCAGCCTCAACTTCCGCCGCACTGCCCGCGCCGTAACTCGCATGTACGACACGGCCTTACAGGCTTCCGGCATCCGCTCTACCCAGTTCGGCCTGCTGATCGGCATCGCCAAGACCCAGCCCGTCTCCATGGGCAAGCTGGCCGAGGTGCTGGTGGTCGATCAGACCACCCTGACCCGCAGCCTCCGTCTCCTAGAAAAAGACGGATTAATCACTATTTCGCCGCGCTCGACCCGCCGGCAGCGTTTCCTGGAGCTCACCCCAGCGGGCGAAGAAGCCCTGGAGCGCAGCCTGCCCCTTTGGCGCGCCGCCCATGCGCGGTTCACGGGCACCATTGGCTCCGACTACTGGCTCAAACTCCGTGCCGAACTGGAATCCTTGGCTTACACCACCATGGGCATGCTTCCTGGAGAAGACGCAGCTACCGATGCTTCTGTTTCCCAACCAGACGTAGAGTCGGCCGAATAGCGCGCCCGATCGACCGCGCCGCGTCGTTTACGCCACAACTGAATCAAGCTAGAATTAAAGGGAAATGTTTACGCAAATCGAAGGTTTCGAGACCTCCGCGCCGAAGTATCCCCGCCGCAAAACCTACGGCGTAAAAGTCGGCAAAGTCCGCGTAGGTGGCGGCGCTCCGATCGTCGTGCAGTCCATGACCAATACGGACACCGCCGACGTGGAAACCACCTTCCGCCAAACCATGGAACTGGCCGAAGCCGGCTCAGAAATCGTGCGCTGGACAGTAAACGTCCCGGAAGCGGCCGCGGCGGTGCCCATCATTAAGAAGCGCCTGCTCGACGCGGGCTGTACCGCTCCCATCATTGGCGATTTTCACTACAACGGACACGTTCTCCTCACCAAGTACCCGGAGTGCGCCACCGCCCTGGACAAGTACCGCATCAACCCCGGCAACGTCGGCGCCGGCCAACGCCGCGACGAGCAATTCGCCACGATATGCAAAGTCGCTCGTGATAACGGCAAGCCGGTGCGCATCGGCGTAAACGGCGGCTCGCTCAATCAAGAACTGGTCATGCAGAAAATGCAGGAAAACACTGACCAGAACCTGGGCAAAGAGTCGGAAGATATCATCAACGAATGCATGGTGCTCTCCGCGCTGCAGTCCACCGAGCTCGCTCTCGAAGCCGGCCTGCGCCACGATCAAATTATTATTTCCTGCAAGACTTCTAGGCCGCGCGACCTCATCAAGGTGTATCGCGACTTGAGCGCCAAGACCGAGCAACCTTTGCACCTGGGTCTTACCGAAGCGGGCATGGGCACCAAAGGCTTGGTCTGGTCCGCTGCGTCACTCGGGGTTCTTCTTTATGACGGCATCGGCGACACCATCCGCGTTTCACTGACGCCCCGCCCCGGCGGCGATCGTCGCGAGGAAGTTTACGCCGCCTGCGAACTGCTCCAATCGCTAGGCCTGCGCGCGTTTTCTCCCAGCGTCACCGCATGCCCCGGCTGCGGCCGCACCACCAGCACCACTTTTCAGGAGCTGGCCGAAAGCGTCCAGGATTACATCCGCAGCAGCATGCCCACCTGGAAAACACAGTACGACGGCGTGGAAGAATTGACCCTCGCGGTGATGGGCTGCATCGTCAACGGCCCCGGCGAATCGAAAGCCGCCAACATCGGCATCAGTCTGCCCGGCACCGGCGAAGCTCCGCGCTGCCCCGTATATATTGATGGCAAAAAAGACGTCACGCTGGAAGGCACCTACTCGGAACTGGCCGCCGCTTTTGAAAACTTGGTCGATAATTACATCAAGACCCATTATTCGCGCAAAGCGTTGGAAACCGCTCCCGCAGCCGACTGAACAACGATGAAAATCACCCGCGAAGACGTCCTGCGTGTCGCCGACCTGGCCTATCTCGACCTTACCGAGACAGAACTCGAAACCTACCGCCGCCAGATCGATGAAATTCTCGAATACATCGGGAAATTGAACGAGCTGGACACCTCGTCCGTCGAACCCATGGCCCAAGTCCTCACCAGCGATCAAGCCGCGGACGCCACCATGCGCGAAGACATCATCGTGCACTGCGCCATCGCTTCCGATGTTTTGCGCCAAGCGCCTGATCCCGAGCCGCCGTACTTCCGAGTGCCTAAAGTCATCGAGCGCTAATTTCCGTTTTACGTTTCAACCAATCGAGCGCTCACCGCAAATACAAATTTCCCTTATTATTAGTTCTCTTCATCAGGCGGAGCATCCTTGACCACCACGTGGACCATCGACGGAGTCCGAAGCGCGCTCACTTCCAAGCAAATCTCCGCGCGCGAACTCGCCGCCGAATTCTATAAGCGGATCGAGGCGCGCAATCCGGAGTTGAACGCCTACCTGGCGCTGTCCCCCGAACGCGCCAACCGCCAAGCCGACAAAATCGACGCAATGATCGCCGCAGGAAAGCCTCTGCCCCCGCTGGCCGGAGTGCCCATCGCGATCAAAGACACCATTAGCACCCGGGGAATCACCACCACCTGCGGCTCAAAGATTTTGCAGAACTACGTGCCACCCTTCGACGCCACTGCCGTCGAGCGCTTGGACGCTGCCGGCGCCGTAATTCTCGGCAAAACCAACTGCGACGAATTCGCCATGGGCAGTTCTAACGAAAATTCCGCGTACGGCCCGGTGAAAAACCCCGTCTCGACCGATCGCGTTCCGGGCGGCTCCAGTGGAGGTTCGGCCGCCGCAGTTGCCGCCGGCTTGGCAGTGGCGTCTCTCGGCACAGACACCGGCGGTTCGATTCGCCAACCCGGCGCTCTCTGCGGCATTCCCGCCATGATGGGCAGCTACGGCCGCGTCTCGCGCTATGGATTGATTGCTTTCGCGTCGTCGCTCGATCGCATCGGTCCGTTCGCCAACAACGTGCGCGATGTTGCTGCGATTCTGCAGGCCATCCAGGGACGCGACGCTCGTGATTCAACTTCCACCGCCGCGCCGGTATCCGACTACAACGCCGAAATCGAAAAACCCGTGAAGGGTCTGCGCATCGGCATCCCCAAGGAATATTTCGCTCCGGGAATGGATGACGGCGTCCGCCAAAAAATTGAAGCGGGGCTCGAAATTTTCAAAAAGCTGGGATGCCAACTGGTGGACATTCACATGCCCCACACCAGCTACGCCATCGCCACCTACTACATCATCGCTACCGCGGAGGCCAGTTCTAACCTGGCGCGCTACGACGGAGTGCGCTTCGGTTTGCGCGTTGAGAGCGATTCACTTCTCGGCATGTACAAAAAAACGCGCGGCGCCGGGTTCGGCCCTGAAGTGAAGCGCCGTATCGTCCTCGGAACCTACGTGCTGTCGGCAGGTTACTACGACGCCTACTACCTCAAGGGTCAGAAGGTCCGCGCGCTCATCGCCAAAGATTTTCGCGAAGCCTTTGAAAAAGTCGACGCCATCGTCACCCCGACTTCACCCGTTCCGGCTTTCCCTTTGGGCGAACGTTCGAACGACCCCTTGCAGATGTATCTTGCTGATATTTATACAGTTACAGGGTCCTTGGCAGGTGTTCCGGGAATCTCCGTCCCTTGCGGCAAGATTGGCAGCAAGCTCCCCGTAGGCCTGCAGATCTTCGGCGCGCCCTTCGATGAATCCCGCGTACTGCAGTTGGCGCATGCCTTCGAACAAGCCGGCGGCGCGAACGTCTAGCCGGCAGCTTTCCGCAAAAACCCCGTCTCAACTCGAGAAGCCGCGAAACTCTCCGCGCCATCTGGTGTTTCATTAGAAGTGGAAATGAATTGCGCAACTTGGCCGTTGCGATCGGATCGGCGCTCGTCAATTTTTGCGTCGACTTGAATCTATTTTTCGTCAATCGCGGCGGCCACGCGCCTGTTCATCAACTCGTAATGCCATTCACGCTTTCGTAATAATGAATAACTCGCGGCCCACTAGTTCCTTAGCAAGGGAAATTTGTGTACGAAAAACTGTAACAAGTTTTCAAAATGGGGACATTTTTACCTGCAAGTTTTCCTTTGGGATTATTTTGCCGGGGCAATTTCCGGCAAAACACCGTGAAAAAACGGCGAATTCACTGCGTTTTTGTTGGGGGTACTGTCCCTGGAGTTTGCCGTCTATAGAACGGAACTACTATTGCTCTACTTTTCGGGCAGCCGTTACCATCCTTTTAGCATCTATGTAATCGGCTGCAGATCAAAACTCGACGGAGAAATCGAGGGCCACATGGTGACGGTAAAATCGAGCCAGAAAATCTTCACCGATTCGGAAGTCGCCTCGCTCACGGGGATTTGCGTCGAGCACCTGCACAACTTTGCCAAGAGCAAGCATCTGGGCTTTATCGCCCGCGCCGCGGAAGCCGCCAGCATTACTGCGGACCAGTGGCTCTTTACCTTGTCCGATCTGATGGTGCTGGTGACCCTGTTTCCTAAGTGCACCCACTAAACATTCCTTATTAACCTGCGATTTCGAGGCTCCCGCTTGTCGGGAGCCTTTTTGTTTCTCCGCCGCCTGCCTTCCCAGCGTTAAAATAACCTACAGGCTGCGCTCGCCCGAACCAAGGCAAACCGTCTAATCTGGACGGGCATCGCATATATACCTCATGAAGATCCGTTCCAAGCTCGCTCCAGCCGCCCTGTCTTTCGCCGCGATGGCCGTTTCTGGAGCGGTGGCCTTCGGAGTTCCCGGCCAGTCTTCCGGCAGTAACCCGTCCAGTTCGGCCTCAACCGCTCCGGCAGGCATTTCCAAAGATGACCCGGCCGGCTCGCGCCTCTCCCACGGCAAAAAACTTATTCTGAAAGACGGAAATTTTCAGCTGGTCCGCAGCTACGAGCGCAACGGCGACCATGTCCGCTACTTCAGCGTGGAACGCGGCGCTTGGGAAGAAATTCCCGCCGCAATGGTCGATTGGGACGCCACCGAGAAAGCCCGCATCGCCGATGAACAGGCTGAAAACGCGCTGGTGAAGCGCGTAGAAGCCCAGGAGCGGGCGCAGAAGATAGCCCCGGTGGTCGATGTCGATGCCAGCCTACAGGTCGGGCAAGGCGCCTTCCTGCCATCCGGCGAAGGCATGTTCGTGGTGACCGGCAAGAACGTCACGCACATGGATCAAGCCGGCACCATGACCAAAATCGACAAGAAACAGAGATTGAAGCAGATGGCTTCGCCCATTCCCATCGTGCAGGGAAAACACTACGTCGAGTTGCCCGGCACTCGCGCCAAGCTGCGCGTGGACACCACCAGCACCATGCCGGAATTTTACCTGCGCGAAATTTACGATCCCGATAATCCCACCACTATTTGGCAGAGCAGTCGCCAAGGCACTGGCGGACCGGAAATCGCGCTGGTGCGCACCACCGTGAAGGGAAATGTACGTCGCCTGAAGACCATTAAAAGCATCATGGGCCAGGAAATTGGCGCGGAAACTTCCGAGATTCGCGTTCAACGCTGGGAAATTGCCAAGGACGTTTACCGCTTTACGCTCGCCGAGCCCTTGCCGCCCGGCGAATATGCATTGGCTGAACTTCTAGCGGATGGCATGAACGTATTTGTGTGGGATTTCGGAGTGGACGGCGCAGCTTCCGCGAAGCAATAATCCGCGGCCTTCAGCCCTTTACGTTTTCCAGACGCTTCAGCGAACGCACTTCCTGAATCATCGCCAGTACATCCGCGATGCGAAACGGCTTCTGCAGAAAGCGCGGCTCCTGCGCACCAGCCAGCGGACTCGCCGGCGCCACCAAATCTCCGGTCATAAAAATCGTGCTGGGTTTATCCGAAGGATACGTCGCCAAAATCTCGTCGACCACCTCGCGCCCGTTGACCTTCACTCCGCCGGAATTGGTCAAGTTCATATCGCACAGCAGAATGTCGTAGCTGCGCCCGCGCGCCTGGCGCAGCGCCTCGTTCGAATTCGCCGCGCACGCCACCAACACTCCGTGCGCCGACAAACCCTCTTCCAGCAACATTCGAATGCTCTCTTCGTCGTCAATCACCAGCACCGCGCAATCGCGCAATGGATTCGCGTCCTTCTCCGCATGCGTGCCATTCGCGCCCACCGCCACCGCAGGAACTGTTTCCGCCCCCATGACCGCAGTATTCGGGAGTGCCGGAAGATCCAGCGTAAAGATCGAGCCGCTCTCCGGCAGCGCCTTGGCGTCGAGACTCCCGCCATGCTCACGAATAATGGACATGCAGATACTCAACCCCAGCCCGGTTCCACCGCCCGGCCGCTTGGTCGTATAAAACGGATCAAAAATCTTCGGCAGCGCCTCCGACGGAATCCCCACGCCATCATCCTGCACGGAAACGAAAACCCGAGCGCCGTTGTGCCCTAAGCGAATTCGAATGTGCCCCGACTCACGGACCTCGCGGATGGCCTGCTCCGCATTGGTCACTAGATTCAACAGCACCTGAATAAGCTGGTTGCCGTCACCCATCACCTGCGGCAATCCGCGCAGCGGCTCGAACTCCACGCTGATCTGATTCCGCCGCAGCGAGTGATCGTGCAGCTGCAAAGTGCGCTCCACCAGCACATTCACATCCAGCGGCTTCTTCTGTGGCGACGCCGGCCGCGAAAATTCCAGCAAATTTTGCACGATGCGCGCCGCACGCCGCGCCTGCCGGTGGGTCAGCTCCAGTTGCCGCTGCGTGGTGTCGTCGGCGCCCTGCCGCTCCCGCAGCAATTCCGTTACACCCAAAATCGCGGTCAGGGGATTATTCAACTCGTGCGCCACGCCGGCCAGCATCTGTCCCATGGCCGCCAGCTTCTCCGACTGGATCAACTGCTCTTCCAGCCGCTTCAAATCCGTCACGTCGCGCCCGGAAATAATCACGCCATCAATTTTGTCCAGCTCGTCGAACAGCGGGCTGAAGTGGCATCGTAACCGCCGCCACTCGTTATGCTTATTGCTCACCCGCACTTCCACCGAACCAAAACTCTGCTGCCCGCTTAAGATTTCGCGGTACATTCCCAGCAACACCGGCCGGTCTTCCGGATGCGTGCGCTGCCCCAACTCCGTCGCGCGAATCTCTTCCGGCTCAAAACCCAGAATGTCCACGCAGCGCGGGCTCACGAACGTGTAATTCGCCGCGTTATCCAGCACAAAAATCAAATCAGGGAAGCTATCGATCAGCCGCCGTGCAAATTCCTGCTGCTGATGCAGTCGCCGCTCCATCACCCGGCTCCCGGTGATGTCCATCAGCGCGCCTTGGTAACGAATTACCCGGCCACTGGAATCGCGCACCGCCGCCGCGGTGTTCAAGCCGATGAGCTGCGTCCCATCCTTGCGCGTCAGCGTAATTTCGCGACCCTGCAAAATCGGCTGCCGCTCCACTTCGGTCTTGATGGCCTTGCGTTCAGAGCGATCGCCAAAAATGTCCGGCACCTGCCGCGCCATCAACTCTTCTTTCGACTCATACCCCAGCATCCGCACCAACGCCGGATTCGCATCCAAAATATCGCCCGCCGGATTGATGATGTAGATGCCTTCCTGCAGCGTTTCGAACAACTCCGTAAAACGCGCCTCATTCTTGCGCAGCGCGCTGACGTCCCGCGCCAGCACCGTCAACCCGTGCACCTTCTCATCGCGCAGCATGGCGTTGGCCACGCAATCAAAATAATATGTGCCGGAGTGATTCTTGAGCCGCACATTCACCACGCCCGACCAGGTCCGCCGCTCCAAAAATCTGGGCATCGCCCGCTTGGCCAATTCCGGCCCCTCGCCAGCCGCCTCCACCACAAAATCCGAGAGCGGATGCCCCACAATGTTCTGATACGTGGTCCCCACCAGGTCCGCGAAACTCCGATTCACCGCGCGAATCTCGCCGTCCAGCGTCATCGCAATCAAAATGTCGTCGAACGAATCGATCAGGTCGCGATAACCCTGCTGCGACCGGCTGATCATTTCAAACAACTGATCGATCTGCCGATCCTCCGGCGCCGGCAGCTTGCCCGCTTCCATTCCCTGCACCAGCCCGCGCAACTCCGAAATTTCCTGGGTGCGTTTCCAAACGTGCGCGCCGAACAGCAGCACCAAAATCACCAAACCGATCGGCAACGCCTCAAACCGGTGCGTCAGCGACCGCACCGTATTCCACGACACCATCGAAAACACCACTGCCAGCACCAGCAAAATCACAAACGTGATTCGCCACAATTCTTTCTGGTGCTTCTCAAACGTCTGCAACCGCTCGGCTAGCGACACCCGTTCCGTGCGCGTCCCTGCAGCGGAAGCCTTCGACGTTTCCTCTAATTTGTGATCGCTATCGGTCATGCGCGAGGCAAGCTTTGCCCGCAAGCCCTACCTCACTCGATTGTAGGAACGTCCACACTATTCGGCAATGGACGCCACCCCACAAGAGTCCTGAAGGTACCTATTCATCAATAAAAACGCACAATTCCGCGAAGCCCAACTCTGTGCCCAAAACAAAAAGGGCGCCTCGCAACCAAGCGAAACGCCCTCTTACCATCAACTTGTAGTGAATCAGTTACCCTTCGGTCGCCGCATCCGCCTCGGTATCCTTCTGCAGGAAATCGAGCGCGGCAGCTTCCTCTGGCGTCAGTTCGGCAGCCTCCGGAATTTCGTCCATCGGCGCTGGCGGCGGCATTTCCGTCAGCAACTGAATGCTGCGGTAATGCTCCAGACCAGTTCCGGCAGGAATGAGCCGGCCCATGATGACGTTTTCCTTCAAGCCGCGCAGATAGTCGACCTTGCCCGCCACCGCTGCTTCGGTAAGCACGCGAGTCGTTTCCTGGAAGCTTGCCGCCGAGATGAACGAATCGGTGGACAGCGACGCCTTGGTGATACCCAACAACAGCGGCCGTCCAGTCGCCGGACGCCCACCCTCGGCAATAATCCGGTCGTTCTCTTCGCGGAAGCGGAACTTGTCCACCTGCTCTTCCAACAGGAAGGTGGTGTCGCCGACATCTTCGACTTTCACCCAGCGCATCATCTGCCGGGAAATCGTCTCGATGTGCTTGTCATTGATGTTCACACCCTGCAGCCGGTAGACCTCTTGAATCGCGTTCACCAAATACGCCTGGGTGAACTTCTCTCCAAGTACCGCCAGCAGGTCATGCAGGTTCAGAGGGCCATCGATTAGCGCTTCACCAGCGCGAACGTGATCGCCTTCCTGCACGTTGATGTGAATACCACGCGGGATCGAATATTCCTTGGTGGTCTTGCCGTCTTCCGCTTCGACGTGCACCTTGCGCATGCCCTTGGCAATGTCGCCGTACTTCACGATGCCGTCGATTTCGCTGATGACCGCGGGATCCTTCGGCTTGCGCGTTTCGAACAATTCCACGACGCGCGGCAAACCGCCGGTGATGTCCTTGGTCTTGGTGGTTTCGCGCGGGATTTTCGCTAGCACGTCTCCGGCTTGCACTTCGTCCCCATCCTTGACCATCAAGTGGGCTCGCGAAGGCATCAGATACTTCTTGCGGACCTTGCCCGAAGAATCGCGGACCAAGATCGCCGGCTGATGCTTTTCGTCTCCCGGCGGCAGGGTAACAACGTCCTGCGACAAGCCGGTGACTTCGTCCACTTGCTCTTCGATCGTCAGGCCCGGCCGCAGGTCGTCGAACTTGATCGACCCCGCCGTCTCCGTAAGAATCGAGAAGGTGAACGGATCCCACTCCGCCAGGATTTGTCCGTGGACCACCTGTTCGCCGTTCACCACGCGCAAACGCGCGCCGTAAACCACGTGGTAGCGTTCTTTTTCGCGGCCCTTTTCATCCACGATCGCAATCAAGCCGGCACGATTCATGGCGATGGAAGTTCCGCCGCGGCCCTCAACGTACTTGAGGTCCACGAATTTAACGCTGCCGTTGTTGCGCGCTTCGAGCGTGGAACGCTCGGAAACGCGAGTGGCCGTTCCGCCGATGTGGAAGGTACGCATGGTCAACTGCGTGCCCGGCTCGCCGATGGACTGTGCCGCAATTACGCCGACCGCTTCGCCCAACTCCACCATGCGCCCGGTGGCCAGGTTGCGCCCGTAGCACAGCGCGCAAACGCCGCGCCGTGATTCGCAAGTCAGCACCGAGCGAATTCGCACTCGCTCAATGCCCGCGCCCTGTACCTGGTTGGCCAGCTCTTCGGTGATTTCCTGGTTCACTTCGACGATCACGCTGCCTTCGAAGTCCTTGATCTTGTCGAGCGAAACGCGGCCCACAATGCGGTCGCGCAACGGTTCGACTTCCACGCCGGCTTCGATGATCGGCTCGACGAAGATGCCGTCGCTGGTGCCGCAATCGCGCTCGTTGATGATCACGTCTTGCGCCACGTCGACCAGGCGGCGAGTCAGGTAACCGGAATCGGCAGTCTTGAGCGCCGTATCCGCCAAACCCTTACGCGCACCGTGGGTCGAGATGAAGTACTGCAACACGTTGAGACCTTCGCGGAAGTTGGAAGTAATCGGAGACTCGATCACCTCGCCCGACGGCTTGGCCATCAATCCGCGCATACCGGAAAGCTGACGAATCTGCTGTTTCGATCCGCGCGCGCCGGAGTCCGCCATGACGTACACCGGGTTAATATTGCCTTCCTTATCCTGATTCTCCAGGGCCTTGAACAATTCGTCCGCCACCTTTTCAGTGACGTCGCCCCAGATGGCGATGACTTTGTTGTAGCGCTCGCCGTTGGTGATCGCGCCGTCCAGGTATTGCTGCTGCACCTTGACGACTTCTTTTTCGGCGTTCTCTACCAGGCTGTATTTGTTGTTCGGAATCAACATGTCGTCGATGCCGATCGAGATGCCCGACTTGGTGGAATAGTGGAAACCCAATTCCTTCAAGTGGTCCAGCAGCACCACGGTGTCTTCCAACCCAAATCGCAGGTAGGCGTAGTACACCAGTTGCTGCACGCCCTTTTTCTTCAGCAAACCGTTCACGTACGGGAATTTTTCCGGCAAGTGCGAGTTGAACAGCACGCGCCCGACGGTGGTCTGAATGAATTGACGCTCCATGCGCACCGGCACGGTGTGCGGTACGTCCTGGTCGTCATACGCGGTAGTGAGGTCGATCACTTCACCGGTGTAGCGCAAGCGTACCGGGGTGAGCAGCTCCACTTCGCCCGCTTCCAGCGCCAGAATCACTTCATCGGTGGCGCCGAACACGCGGCCTTCACCCTTCGCGCCCGGCTTGGACTTGGTGAGGTAATAGATTCCCAATACCATGTCCTGCGACGGAACCGCCAACGGCAGACCGTGCGCAGGCGAAAGAATGTTGCGCGAGCTGAGCATCAACACCGACGCTTCCACCTGCGATTCCGGTGACAGCGGAATGTGTACCGCCATCTGGTCGCCGTCGAAGTCCGCGTTGAACGCGGTGCAAACCAGCGGGTGAATGCGGATCGCTTTGCCTTCCACCAACACCGGCTCGAACGCCTGGATACCCAAGCGGTGCAAAGTCGGAGCGCGGTTGAGCATCACTGGATGTTCGCGAATCACATCTTCCAGGATGTCCCACACCACCGGATCCTGCTGCTCCACCATTTCTTTGGCTTGCTTGATGGTGGTGCAGTGGCCCTGCGCTTCCAGCTTGTGATAGATGAACGGCTTGAAGAGCTCCAGCGCCATCTTCTTTGGCAAACCGCACTGGTGCAGCTTCAGTTCCGGGCCGACTACGATGACCGAGCGGCCCGAGTAGTCGACGCGCTTGCCGAGCAAGTTCTGGCGGAAGCGGCCCTGCTTGCCCTTCAATGTATCGGAGAGCGACTTCAGCGGGCGGTTGTTGGTTCCGCGCAGCACGCGGCCACGGCGTCCGTTGTCGAACAACGCGTCCACCGCTTCCTGCAGCATGCGCTTTTCGTTGCGCACGATTACGTCCGGCGCGCGCAACTCCATCAGCTTCTTCAAACGGTTGTTGCGGTTAATTACGCGGCGATACAGATCGTTCAAGTCGCTGGTCGCGAATCGTCCGCCATCCAACGGCACCAGCGGGCGCAACTCCGGCGGAAGGACTGGAATTACGTCCAGAATCATCCACTCCGGCTTGTTGCCGCTCTTGCGGAACGCTTCCAACACTTTCAAACGCTTGGCGAACTTGATGCGCTTTTGCAGCGACGCATCGGTCTTCATCTTTTCGCGCAATTCGTCCGATAGCTTTTCCACTTCGACGCGACGCAGAAGTTCCTTGATGGCTTCCGCGCCCATCTTGGCGTTGAACTGCCCGGGATATTCCTTCTGCAGCTCGCGATACTTTTCTTCCAGCAAGACTTCGCGTTCGCGCAGAACTGCTACTTCGCCCGGATCCACCACCACGAAAGCCTCGAAGTACAAAATGCGCTCGAGGTCTCGCATGGAAATATCCAGCAAGTAGCCGATGCGGCTGGGCAAGCCTTTGAAGAACCACACGTGCGAGCAGGGCGACGCCAGCTCGATGTGCCCGAGACGTTCACGGCGCACCTTGCTGAGTGTCACTTCCACGCCGCACTTGTCGCAGATCACTCCGCGATGCTTCATGCGCTTGTATTTTCCGCACAAGCACTCCCAGTCGGTTACCGGGCCAAAAATCTTGGCGCAGAACAGGCCGTCCCGTTCGGGCTTGAAGGTGCGGTAGTTGATGGTTTCCGGCTTGGTTACTTCGCCGTGCGACCACGACCGGATTTTCTCCGGGCTGGCCAAACTGATGCGAATCGAATCAAAATCCGCGATTAAACTGGCGCGATCATAAGGGCTGCTACGGTACAAGGTTGTTTCCTCCCTCCCGCTCCGGAGTTACCGGCTCGGGTTGCGGTCCGATGTTTTGCATCGAACCGGCTGAGAACCCCAACTACCAAAATTGCTGACAACACTGCGGGAAAAACAGAACGGAATTTCTCCGCTCTGTTAATCCGCCGCTTTCTCCGTGGGTGGCTTCTGCCGCTTCATCAATTCCACATCCAGGCAGAGCGACTGCAACTCGCGCACCAGCACGTTGAAGGATTCCGGCACGCCAGGTTCAATGCCTGCCTCACCCTTCACGATGGCCTCGTAGATTTTCGCGCGGCCATACACGTCGTCCGATTTCGCGGTCAGCAACTCTTGCAGGATGTGCGCGGCTCCGTATGCTTCCAGCGCCCACACTTCCATTTCGCCGAACCGCTGTCCGCCGAACTGCGCCTTACCGCCCAGCGGCTGCTGGGTGATCAGTGAGTACGGCCCGATCGAGCGAGCGTGAATCTTGTCGTCGACCAAGTGCGACAGCTTCAGCATGTAGATGTAGCCCACGGTCACCGGCTGATCGAATTGATCGCCGCTCATGCCGTCGAACAGGTTGATTTTTCCGGCGTGCGGTAATCCGGCCACTTCCAGCAGGTGGCGGATTTCCGTTTCGCGCGCGCCATCGAATACCGGCGTCGCGAACGGAATTCCTTCGCGGAACCCTTCGGCGTATTCCAGCAACTCGTCGTCGCTGAGTTTCGCCAGGGTCTTCCACACCGAGGTGTCCGTGAACACTTCACGGAACCACCGGCGCACCGCTTCTCCGCGCACTTCCTTGCTGAGCAAGCGCCGCAAACTGTTACCCAGTTCCTTGGCCGCCCAGCCTAAGTGCGTTTCCAGAATTTGCCCCACGTTCATACGCGATGGCACGCCCAGCGGATTCAGTACGATCTCCACCGGCGTTCCGTCCGGCATGTACGGCATGTCTTCCTGCGGCACGATGCGCGCGATGACGCCCTTGTTACCGTGGCGTCCGGCCATCTTGTCGCCGATGGACAGCTTGCGCTTCATGGCGATGTATACCTTCACCAGCTTGATTACGCCGGGAGGCAGTTCGTCGCCCTTCTTCAGCTTTTCCTTGCGCTCTTCGGTGATCTTGCGCAGCACGTCGATCTGCCGCGAAGTCATTTCCTCGATCTCTTCGATCTTCTCGATGAGCAGAGGATCCTTCTCGTTGAGCTTCAGGCGCTTCAGGTTGCGCGTGGAGATCTTTTCGATCAGGTCACGGCTGAGTTCCACGCCCTTGTTCAGCAGGCGCTTGTTGGTCTTTTCGTCGTGCAGGTCGGCTTGCAGAATCTTGCCGCCCAGCAAATCGTTCAGGCGCTTCAGGCGCTCGTCGGTCAGGATGCGGATTTCGTCAGCCAGGTTCTTTTCCAGCTTGAAAATCTGCGTGGCTTCGATGGACTTGTGTCGCTCGTCCTTTTCTCCACCCTTGCGAGTGAAGATCTTGACGTCCACGATGGTCCCTTCGATGCCCGGCGGGCAGTACAGCGAAGCGTCGCGAACGTCTCCGGCTTTTTCGCCGAAGATCGCGCGTAACAGCTTCTCTTCCGGAGTCAGCGTGGTTTCGCCCTTGGGCGTTACCTTGCCGACCAGGATGTCGCCCGGCTTGATGACCGCGCCGATGCGAATCACGCCGCTCTCGTCCAGGTTGCGCAGGAACGACTCGCTGATGTTGGGGATGTCCCGGGTAACTTCTTCCGGACCCAGCTTAGTGTCGCGCGCTTCGATTTCGTACTCCTCGATGTGAATCGAAGTGTAGTAATCGTCCTTGACCAGCTTTTCGCTGACCAGGATGGCGTCTTCGAAGTTGTATCCGCGCCAGGGCAGGAAGGCCACCAGCACGTTGCGTCCCAGCGCGAGTTCTCCGCGCTCGGTGCAAGGTCCGTCGGCCAGCACTTGACCCTTCTTCACGCGGTCGCCCACACGCACCAGCGGTTTCTGATTGATGCAAGTGTTCTGGTTCGAACGCTTGAATTTGATCAGCTGGTAGATGTCCGCGCCCACTTCGCGGCTGAGCACGCCGGAGTGGTCGGACTCGACGCGTACGATGATGCGCTCGGAGTCCACCTGATCGACGATTCCTTCGCGGCGGCACAGCACCACCGCTCCGGAGTCGCGTGCAGTTACGCGTTCCATGCCGGTGCCGACTAGCGGCGCATCGCCGCGAATCAAAGGCACCGCCTGGCGCTGCATGTTGGAGCCCATCAACGCGCGGTTGGCGTCGTCGTTTTCAAGGAACGGAATCAAGCTGGCCGCTACCGATACGAGCTGCTTCGGCGAAACGTCCACGTAATCCACTTCCTCGCGGCTCTTCAATACGAAGTTACCGGCCTGCCGGCAGTTCACCAGTTCCGTGGTGATCTTCAACCGCTCGTCCAGCGATACGTTGGCCTGCGCTACTACGTACTTGTCTTCTTCCCAAGCCGACAAGTAGAAGCAGTACGGCTCGTACGTCACCTTGCGTCGCTTCAACTCTTCGTTGAGATCTTCGACGCGGTCTTTTTCCACGATTTCGCCGGCTTTAAATTCGCTGTCTCCGGCGTTCACGATTTGCACGTAGTCGATAATTCGTCCGGCTTTTACGCGGCGATACGGCGATTCGATAAAGCCGTAGTCGTTGATGCGCGCAAAGCACGACAGCGAGCTGATCAACCCGATGTTCGGTCCTTCTGGCGTTTCAATTGGGCAGATGCGGCCGTAGTGCGTCGGGTGTACGTCGCGCACTTCGAAGCCTGCACGCTCACGCGACAAACCGCCCGGTCCAAGAGCCGACAAGCGCCGCTTGTGAGTGATTTCGCTCAACGGATTGGTCTGGTCCATGAACTGGCTAAGCTGCGACGATCCGAAAAATTCGCGGATCGCAGCCATAACCGGCTTGGCGTTAACCAGGTCGTGCGGCATGGCCGTCGACATTTCCTGGTACACGCTCATCTTTTCCTTGATGGCCCGTTCCATACGAACCAGGCCGATGCGGAACTGGTTCTCCAGCAGTTCGCCCACCGCGCGTACGCGGCGGTTGCCAAGGTGATCGATGTCATCCACCACGCCGATGTTCTTGCGCAGCTTGAACAGATACTTGATCGCCGACACAAAGTCCGGCGTATCCAGTGTGCGATTGTTCAGCGGCGTATCCAGGCCCATCTTGATGTTGAACTTCAAGCGGCCCACACGGCTGAAGTCATATTTCCGCGGATCGAAAAACATTCCGCGGAACAGGTTGGTCGCCGTTTCCAGCGTTGGAGGATCTCCCGGACGCAGCTTGCGGTAAATTTCGATCAACGCTTCTTTCGAAGAGCGGATCGAATCCTTATCCAGCGTGCGCGAAAGCACTAACCCGATGTCGTCGCGCTCCGGAAAAAATACGTCCGCTTCGGTGATGCCCGCTTCCGCAAACGCCTGCCACAAATCGGCGGTCAGCGGCTTGTTGGCTTCCAGCAAAACTTCGCCAGTCTGCCGGTTGACGACGTCCGCAACGCTATAAGCGCCTTCGAGGTCGGCCAGCGCCGCGCGAATCTGCGACACCTTGGCTTTGATCAGTTCCTTGAACAAATTGTCAGTGATGCGCTTGTGCGCTCCGACAATCACGTCCTCGGATTTAGGATTGCGAATCTCGTGGGTTAGCTTGCGATCCACGATCCCCGGCGAAACGTTCCAGTACAAATCCTTGTCGCGCAGCGAAATGCGCTCCACCTGGTAAAACGTCCGCAAAATGTCTTCGTTGGACTTCATCCCCAACGCGCGCAGGAAAATCGACCCCAGGAATTTCCGCTTGCGGTCGATACGCACGTACAGAATGTTTTTCGTGTCGTATTCGAATTCCACCCACGAGCCGCGATACGGAATAATCTTCCCGAGGAAATAGCTGCGATTGTTGGCGCTCTCAAAGAACACGCCCGGCGAGCGGTGCAACTGGCTCACGATCACGCGTTCCGTGCCGTTGATGATGAACGTGCCGTTCTCGGTCATCAGCGGAATATCGCCGTAGAAAACTTCCTGTTCTTTAATGTCGCGAATGGTCTTCGCGCCGGTGTCCGGGTCCTTGTCGTAAATGGTCAAGCGAATGGTGACCTTCAGCGGCGCGGAATAAGTCATGCCGCGTTCCTGGCACTCATTCACGTCATACTTCAACTGCATCGCCACCGGGTCGCCGCACTTGTTGCAGAACGTCGGGGTATTTTTGTTGAACGTTCCGCACTTGTGGCAGATCACGTCGCCGGTCTGGTACGGATTGGTGACCACCGAAGCGCCGCAATGCCGGCACGTCGCGCGCAAGTGGTGCAGCCCCTTCAAATTTCCGCACTTGCACTCCCAGTTGCCGATCGCGTAATCCACGAATTCCAACTGCGACATTTCGCGGAAATCCTTGATCGGAAACACCGAGGTAAACACCGACTGCAAACCGCCGTCATCGCGTTCGCTCGGCAGCAAATCCATCTGCAAAAAGCGTTGATAGGATTTCATCTGCACTTCGATCAAATTCGGAATCTGAATCGATCCCTGAATTTTCGCGAAGTCCAGACGCTGCCGTTCCCTGATATGTTGATTGCTGGTTGCCATTAATAATTACCTCATCCCTTTTTGGGCAGCGTGGAGCCGAACGGAAGAATCAATCGAGGTGACACTGACAGACCGGCGCCCCTCTGCAGAAGTGTTCCGCGTCGCCTGCCCAGAGCGAACGCACACACCACAGCCGACGGCCTCAAAAGGACCGTAGACACCGCAGGAGTTACCGGCCTCGCGTTGCGTAGTTGAATCCCTTTGGTCCAGCCCATCGCCCGAATGAGCCGCACCGTATCCCAATACCGTTGTGAACGGCCGCCGGAGTTGCGAGCGCTCTCCGGCCAGCCTCAACCCACTGATAGTTAGATGCAGTCCGCGTTGCCTGTGCCCATCCGCAGCCGCGAACTGCCAAACACCTGAAGCGCGTTTACTTAACTTCGACCTTCGCGCCGGCGTCTTCAAACTTCTTCTTGATGGTTGCGGCTTCGTCCTTGCTCACGCCTTCTTTGACGGTCTTCGGCGCGCCATCCACCAGGTCCTTCGCTTCCTTCAGGCCCAGGCTGGTCACTTCGCGAACCGCCTTAATGACGTTGATCTTGTTCCCGCCCACGTCGGTGAGCACCACCGTGAATTCGGTCTTTTCTTCCGCAGGAGCCGCTGCACCGCCACCTGCTGCTCCACCAGCCATCGCCACTGGGGCGGCAGCCGCGGCAGAAACGCCGAACGCCTCTTCCATCTTTTTCACCAGGTCTGACGCTTCGAGCAGCGTCAAGCCCTTGATTTCTTCCAGAATCGAATCCACTTTCGCCATGATTTGTTTCCTCTCCTCTAATTTTTCAAAGGTTTAAACAGCTAAAATTGTTTTATTGGGCCTGTTCCGTTTTTGCTTCTGAGCTGGCTTCCGGGGCTGCTTCCGGCGCCGCTTCTGTTTTTTTGCTGCCAGCCGCGTCGCCGGCGCTTGCTGCTGCGCCATCCGCCGCAAATTTGTTCACCTTGATGGCCTCGCTCACCGTGACGGCCAGGTTGCGCGGCAAGGCGTTCAGCGCCATCGCAATGCGTTGCGCCGGAGCGTTCAGCAGGAACATCACCTTGCTGATCAACTCTTCCTTCGACGGCAGATTCGAGAGTTGCTGAATCTCCGCGATGGAAATTACTCGCCCTTCAACCAGCCCGGCCTTGAACTGGAACGCCGGAACATCTTTGGCGATCTTGGTCAGCGCTTTGGCCAACGCCACCGCGTCTGTCGCGGTATAGGCGATGGAGTTGTTGCCCTTCAAATTCTTCAGCAAATCGCCCGCGGGCATGCCTGCACTGGCCCGCTCCGCCAAAGTGTTCTTCACCACTTTGTACTGGCCACCGACCGCCTGCACTGCGCGCCGCAGCTTGGTGTCGTCTTCCACGGTGATGCCCTGAAAGGTGCTCAGGATCACTGTCGAAACGCGTCCCAGCTCGGTTTTCAGCTTGTCAAGGTCCGCCTGTTTTTCACTGCGCTTTTTCATAATCTCTCCGCTGTCGGCCAGCTTAAGTTTTAAGCAGCCGCTGCCAATGCTTCCGATTCCGCCAGGTCAATGGAAATCCCCGGACCCATGGTCGAAGTCAGCGTAATTTTTTTGACGTATTTCCCTTTAGATGCAGAGGGCTTCGCTTTCACTACGGCGCCGATCACCGAGTGGGCGTTCTCTACGATCTTGGCGGTCTCGAACTTGATCTTGCCGATCGCGCAGTGAATGATTCCCGCCTTATCCACGCGAAATTCCACTTTGCCGGCCTTGGTGTCCTTGATCGCTTTAGCCACGTCAAAAGTCACAGTGCCGGTCTTCGGATTGGGCATCAATCCGCGCGGGCCCAGCACCTTACCAAGCTTACCGGCCGAGCGCATCATGTCCGGAGTGGCGATCACTGCGTCGTAATCGGTCCACCCTTCCATGATTTTCTGCACCATGTCGTCGCCGCCCACAAAATCCGCGCCAGCTTCCTGCGCTTCGCGAACCTTATCGCCGCCGGCAATCACCAATACCCGCACCGCTTTGCCGAGGCCGTTGGGCAGAACCACCGTTCCGCGAACCACTTGGTCGGAATGCTTGGGATCTACGCCCAGGTTGATCGCCAATTCCACCGTTTCGTCAAACTTGGTGTGGTGCGCGCTCTTCAACAACGCCACCGCGTCTTCCAGCTTGTACGGGCGCGCTTCCACCTTCTTGCGCGCATTCTCCACGTGCTTGCCTGCTTTTTTCTTCATTGCT
Source organism: uncultured Acidobacteriota bacterium (assembly GCA_963846145.1). Classification (GTDB taxonomy): domain Bacteria; phylum Acidobacteriota; class Terriglobia; order Acidiferrales; family UBA7541; genus Acidiferrum. The sequence goes on from CAWJUV010000004.1 coordinate 555,916, forward strand.
AATCCCTTTCGCTTCCCAAAACCCGCAAAAACTATGCTTCGACGACGTCCAGTCCCATGTTGCGCGCCGTGCCCATCACCGTGCGGACCGCTGAATCAATGTTGGTAGTGTTCAAATCCACCATCTTGGTCTTGGCGATTTCTTCCACTTGCTTCTTGGTGACTTTGCCGACTTTGGTGCGATTCGGTTCCGCGGAGCCTTTCACAATTCCCGCGGCGCGCAGCAACAAAATCGACGCCGGCGGCGTCTTCAAAATAAACGTGAAGGTGCGGTCGGTATACACCGTCACCAGCACCGGGAAAATCATTCCGTCCGGTTCTTTCGCGGTCTTGGCGTTGAACTGTTTGCAGAAATCCATGATGTTCAAGCCATGCGGACCAAGCGCCGTTCCGACTGGCGGCGCGGGGGTCGCCTTCCCGGCCGGCAATTGCAACTTGATGGTTGTCTGAATCTTCTTTGCCATATTTCAACCCGTCTCTTTCAGTCTTCTCGCCACAACCAGCTAATTCAATTTCTCCACGCTGGCAAAATCCAGTTCCACCGGCGTCGAACGGCCAAAGATCGTTACCGAAACTTTCAGCCGGCCATGGTCGTTGTCGATCTCTTCCACCGAACCGTTGAAATTCGCAAACGGCCCATCCACGATCCGCACTTGCTCGTTGCGCTCAAACACCACCTTCGGCTTCGGCCGATCCTGCGGGGTATGCACCCGGTTGATGATTCCATCCACTTCCGCTTCGGTCAGCGGCGAAGGCGAAGTCGCCGAACCCACAAAGCCAGTCACCCGCGGCGTCGATCGCACGATGTGCCAGGTGTTTTCATCCAGATCCATCTCCACCAGCACATAGCCCGGATACGACATCCGCGACGAGGTCACTTTCTTCCCGCCGCGCATCTCCACCACGTCTTCCATGGGGATCAGCACGCGCCCAATCTTGTCCTGCAGCGTGAACGCTTCCACGCGGCTTTCCAGGCTTTCCTTCACCTTTTTCTCAAACCCCGAGTAGGTGTGGATGATGTACCACTGCATGCTCATGTCGATGTCAGTTCCCTCTTACACGCCAAACGACTTAAAGATGTACGCCACGCCCCGTTGTACCGCCAGGTCGACGATCCACAGAAAAACGCCAAAGAAAAACACCGTGGCGATCACCACCCCGGTCGTCGAGATCACGTCTTCGCGGCTCGGCCAGGTGACCTGACGCATCTCCAGGTTCACGTCATGCAGAAATTCCCGGGTGTCTTCAATCGTCCCCGAAACTTTCTGCGTGATTTCTCCAGCCTTACCGCTGCCGTGCGATTCTTCGTCTTTCACTTTGACCGCCGTTGCCATTCGTTTCCTTACCGCTTCCCCGGCTACTGCTCACTTCTTCTTACTTCGCAGGCAGAGCCTTCGCCGCACCCTCACCCGCTAAAACTATGGCAGGGGAGGAGGGACTCGAACCCCCATACCCGGTTTTGGAGACCGGAGTCCTAGCCGTTGGACGACTCCCCTAAAACCAAAACCAGCCCTGCAACTTCCCTTTACTTCACTTCCTTGTGTGCCGTCTGCTTGCGGCAGGTATTGCAGAACTTCTTCGTTTCCATCCGTTCGGTGTGCTTCTTTTTGTTCTTGGTAGTGGTGTAGTTGCGGTTTTTGCAATCGCCGCACTGCAACGTAATAATGTCGCGCATAAATTTTCTCTTCCCCGCTGCCTCGCAGCGAAAACCAAATCAACTGCTGACTTACTCGATGATTTCGGTCACCGCGCCGGCGCCGACGGTGTGGCCGCCTTCGCGAATCGCGAAGCGCAAACCCTTTTCGAGAGCGACGGGAGTGATCAACGTGACTTCGCAGCTCACGTTGTCGCCGGGCATCACCATTTCCACGCCGGTCGGCAACTTTACGTCGCCGGTGACGTCGGTGGTGCGGAAATAAAACTGGGGACGGTAGCCGGTGAAGAACGGAGTGTGGCGCCCGCCTTCTTCCTTGGTCAAAACGTAGGCTTCCGCTTTGAACTTGGTGTGTGGCGTGATTGAACCGGGCTTGCAGACAACCTGCCCGCGCTCTACGTCTTCTTTTTCTGTGCCGCGCAAGAGCAAGCCCACGTTGTCGCCGGCCATGCCTTCATCCAAAAGCTTGCGGAACATTTCTACGCCAGTGACAATTTTCTTTTGTGTCGGGCGGAAACCCACAATTTCGATTTCTTCGCCAACCTTTACTTTGCCGCGTTCCACACGGCCGGTAACCACCGTGCCGCGTCCGGAGATGGAGAAAATGTCTTCGATCGGCATCGCGAACGGTTTATCGATGTCGCGCACTGGCTGCGGTACGTTCTTGTCTACCGCTTCCATCAAGTCGTCGATGGCCTTTTCGTACTTGGCATCGCCATTCAATGCCTGCAATGCCGAGCCACGAACGATCGCAATCGAATCGCCGGGGAACTGATAGCTCTTCAGCAATTCACGAACTTCCAGTTCAACCAGCTCCAGCAATTCCGGATCGTCGACCATGTCGCACTTGTTCAAGAAAACCACAATCGCCGGAACACCGACCTGGCGAGCCAAAAGAATATGCTCGCGGGTTTGCGGCATCGGACCGTCGGTTGCGGCCACCACCAGAATCGCGCCATCCATCTGCGCCGCGCCGGTGATCATGTTCTTGATGTAGTCGGCGTGACCAGGGCAATCCATGTGCGCGTAGTGCCGGTTGGGAGTTTCATACTCCACGTGCGACACCGCGATAGTGATCCCGCGCTCGCGCTCTTCCGGCGCGTTATCGATCGTATCGAACGCGCGGAACTGCACCTTCGGATTGTGCTTCGACAACACTTTGGTAATCGCCGCGGTCAACGTGGTTTTGCCGTGGTCGATGTGCCCAATCGTCCCAATGTTGCAATGCGGCTTTGTTCGTTCAAACTTCTCCTTGGCCATTTTCCTCTTATCCTTTGTTCAATTTCTTTGCTGCGATCCTGGTCCTCACTGCCCAAATCTTGGAGCGGGGGACGGGATTTGAACCCGCAACCATCACCTTGGAAGAGTGAGACTCTACCGTTGAGTTACCCCCGCCCGGCCTTGCAAACTCTCCCCACTACCTGATTCCTGGAGCCTGGGACCGGGATTGAACCGGTGACCTCGTCCTTACCAAGGACGCGCTCTACCAGCTGAGCTACCCAGGCCAAATCCATGTCCCTACTTGTTCCGGTGAGTGCCTGCCTGCGTTTTGCCGGCGCACGCGCTTCGTGGCGATTCCCTCGAAGCCGCGCCTCCCCACGGTTGTTGCTTGTTTTCGACGGATGGCCAACTCACAACCCGCCGCCCCTCACTACCAATTCACTGCGCTCCACGAATCATGGTGGACGGGGGAGGATTCGAACCTCCGTAGCCCGCAAGGAGCGGCAGATTTACAGTCTGCTGGTTTTAGCCACTCACCCACCCGTCCCGGAAAGATCGTGGCCCATCCCGTCGACCTGCTAACTGCTCATCGCCGGGTGCTGCGACACACTGCTTCCAGTTACTTTTTCAGCCGGGTTTACTTCTCAGAACTTCGCGGAATCAAGCTACAGTAAAACACAAAAAGAGCTCGTGTCGAAAGACACCAGCCCGTTTATTTTTACTGCCAGGATTCGCTCCGCCTCATTCCCCGAAAAACCCCTGCCATCAACTGATGGAGCTGGCGGAGGGAATTGAACCCCCGACCCTCTGATTACAAATCAGATGCTCTACCAGCTGAGCTACGCCAGCACGCTCAAACCGAGCAAGAATACCAGAACCGGAAGGGCAATTGCAAGCGCCTCCGAAGCACGCCACGGGCCACCGCTGTGGAAATTACCGCGGCCCTCACCCTCTCCGCCAACCGCGCTTCCGACTATTGTATAACCTTGCTATGTCCGATTCCAGCGCCCCCTTCCCGACGCCTCGGGAAGATCCCGCCAAAACTTCTAAAATATCCAATTTTCAGCCAAAAACGCTGATTTTCGCTGCCGGGGGATTGCTGGTAATTGCTATCGTCGCGTGGCTGTGGCTGCGTTCCACCACTCACAACCCACGCGAAGCTCTGCTCTCCAAGATGCCTTCTGACGCGGAAGCGGTACTTTTCCTCGACCTCGACCAACTGCGCACCGCGCCCTTTTTCTCCGACTTGCTCACCCGCTCGCCAAAACCCATTGCCGATGTGGGCTATCGTCAATTCGTCCAGGACACTGGCTTTGACTATGAACGGGATTTGCAACAAGTGGCGGTGGCCTTCGAGAAACAAGGTCCGCAAAGCGTTCTCTTCGCCATCGCTGACGGGCATTTCGATCGCGACAAAATAAAAGCCTATGCCGCCAAATCCGGTGCCACTCATCCTGTGGGTGATTCCGAAATTTTCTCGCAGACCGTCCCTGAAGACGGATCGCGTGTACTGTTCAAATTTCTGAGCAAAAATCGCATTGCGCTGACCAACGGCCCCGCGCTAGAACCGTTACTCAGCGCTACCAAAAATTCGTCCGTCGCCACTGTGGAGGCCTGGCGCACCCGTTTCACTCGCCTGGCCGGCTCCCCGTTACTCGCCGTCATTGCTCACGATGGCTTGCAACAAGCCACGGCGAGCGATGCCTCGACATCATCACTGGCCGGACGCGCCACGTCCGGCTTTACCTCCTCGCAGCTTTCCACCGCCATCTCCCAACTCCAATGGCTGTCCATCGCCGCCAAACCCGAAAACGGCGGGCTGCGCCTCGTTGCCGAAGGCGAATCCCTCGACGAACATCAATCCAAGCAGCTCGGCGACCTCCTGAATCAACTCGTACTGATCGCCACCCTGGGCCTAACCACCGCCCACCCCCCGCAAATCGACGCCGCCGCCCGCGACTCCTATCTCGCGCTTCTCAAGAGCGTCGAAATCTCCCAAATCAACCGCAGCGACTCCAAATCCGTCCGTCTCATGCTCCTGCTTACTCCCGAAGTGCTCAAAGCCGCCCAACTCCCCATGTCATCGCCCGCCGCATCTCCAACGCCGCCTCCGACGCCAACCAAACCCGCCCCAAACCAGCGCTAGCCAACATATATATTGTCGCCACTCTACCCAAATAGTATAATCCGCTCTGGCAAAACTCCGCTCCGCTTTTCTCTTTCTTTAAAACTCAACCATACTGAGGCCCGGGTGGCCTACCCTTGCGATTTTTGCAAGGGTGGGAGCGCACCACTTTCACTCACAGCGTTTTTGCTTTTGTTTTCTGTCCAGAAAGCGGTGCGAGGCATGCCGAACTGTAAAGGATGTCTAGGGACAAGCCGCAAAACCGGTCTCGGATGGTTGAATCGTAGGCTTTAACTGCCTTCTTTCAACAACTTACGACCAACCAACCGTTGCAATTTAGAATTCTACTAAGCCGCTTATTTTGTCTCGATTGCAGTCTCTTGCGCATCTCTTTGCACATTTTCGTGCACAATTTTCTTTTCTTTTCAATAACTTCCAGCCTCTTTTTCAAAAACACGGGGGGTATACCTATAACAAGCGCTTCAGACGCGAAGAACAGACTAGACTCTGCATTGAAGAGAGAAACAAAGGAAGAAACTACAGATCAAACGGCTGCAGCGGAGTGTGTTGCGTCGCCACCAGCAACTGCCCCAAAAACGCAAACCCATTCGGCCGCCGGTTCAACGCTTCTTCCGCCGACAAGTGCACCAGATCCGGGTTGTTATTCTCCATCGACACATGCGCCATCACCAGATACCGCGCCAACCCATCGAAGCTTTCCGGATCCGACAAATACTCACTCACCGCATGATTCGACAAATGCCCCGTCCGGCTCAACACCCGCTGCTTTACCACCCAGGGATAAGGACCGACCTTCAACATATCCAGATCGTGGTTCGATTCCAGCAGCAAACAATCCGAATCGCGCAGATGCACCTTAACCAACTCCGGCATATATCCCAGATCCGTCACTAGCCCCATCTTGGCTCCATGGGCCCGGAACGTGAACCCCACCGGGTCCACCGCATCATGCGGAATCGCAAAGGCATGCACTTCGATATCGCCAATCATGAACCGCTGCCCTGCATGAATCGCTTCAATCCCCGCGATACGCTTGCCAAACGTTTCCGGCAAACAACGGCGCAGCGAATCGAGCGTCGCCTCGGTCACATACAGCGGGGCCTTCCACAGGGACAGCATCTGCGGCAACCCGTTGCAATGGTCAGCGTGTTCGTGAGTAATCAGGATCCCGTCGAGGTGGTCGACGGTCATTTCGATGGCGGCAAGTCTCGCCAGCGTTTCGCGCTTGCCCAGTCCGGCGTCTACGAGGAGTCGGGTCCGCTCGGTCTCGAGTAACGTCAAGTTCCCCGAGCTGCCCGACGCCAAAATGGTGACCCGTAAGCCGATCGATGCTCTCCAACGCCTAGCGAAACAACAGCGAAAGTGGAATTTCCCAAATCATGGCAGAGCTTACTCAACTCGTCAACGGCTTATGACGAAAAATAAATAGCGCGAAAGAAATTTTCAACAGAGGGAGAGAGCAGAACGCGCAGTAGGAATGAGAATGGGCGGCGCCGGACGGCGCAACGTCAGCAGGTGAGGCGGGCGCGATCCACTTTGAAACCGTTCAGGTTCCCCAGCACCGTCACCGCGGTATCTTCTGAACGGAAATATTGCTGCGCCAGGGCTTGCAGTTGCGTGCTGGTGACCGCTTCGATCGACACCAAAATTTCGTCCAGCGAATAAAACCGCCCGAAATACAGCTCCTGCCGCGCCAGATTGGACATTCGCGCGCTGGTCGATTCCAACGACAGCATCAGCGAACCTTTCATGTGATTCTTGGAGCGCAGCAATTCTTCCTCGGACACCGGGGATCTTTTCAGATTGCCGAGTTCGCTCACAATCAGGTCCAACACTTCTCCCACAGTTTCTTTCGCGGAGCCGGCGTACACCGTCATCATTCCAGCGTCGGAGTACGGCGTCAGTTCGCTAAACACCGCATAAGCCAGGCCGCGCTTCTCGCGAATATTCTGAAAAAGCCGCGAAGACATGCCCCCGCCCAATAAATTATTCAGCACCGCGATGCCGAAGCGGTCCTGATGCCCCAGCGGCACGGAAGGCACTCCGACGCACAGGTGCACTTGTTCCAGATCGCGTTTCTTTTCAAGGTGAATTGGCGCGCCAGTGCGCGGCGCCACGTGCGCGGTCTTTTCCCCGCTGGCCGGCAGCTGGCCAAATTCTTTTTCCACCAATTCCAGAACCTGCTCGTGGGTGATATTTCCCGCCGCGGTAATCACCAGGTGATCGGGCGCAAACCACGAAGCAAAACGAGTCGTCAATATTTTTCTGCTGAAATTTTTGACGGTCTCCGGCGTTCCCAGAATCGGCCGGCCCAGCGCATGTTCCGGCCAGAATCCCCGCGTGAAAATTTCGTGCAGCAGATATTCGGGATTGTCCTGGTCCATCTTGATTTCTTCCAGGATCACTTGCCGCTCTTTTTCCAAATCGTCGGCATCGAAACGCGGCCGCAGCACCAGGTCGGTGATCACATCGAACGCAATGGGCAGGTGCTCGTCCAGAACTTTGGCGTTAAAGCAGATTTGTTCCTTGGAGGTAAAGGCGTCCAGCATTCCCCCGACCGAATCCATTTCGCGGGCAATGCCTTCCGCGCTGCGCCGCTCGGTGCCCTTGAACACCATGTGCTCGATAAAATGGGCCAGGCCATTTTCCTGCGGCACTTCGCCGCGCGAACCGTTGCGCACCCACAAGCCGATGGATACGGAACGCACGTGCTGCATGGTTTCGGTGATCACCACCAAACCATTCTGCAAAGTTTGCTTACGGATATTGCGCGTTTCCGTGGGCATACGAGAATTGTGACACAGGGAGAGGAGCTTCCGCGAATCGCGTGCCGCTTCCGCCGTTGACGGTGCTGCTACCAGCGACGCGAATTCGAGTTAAAGATGTTTTTCCGCGGGATTCAACTTGCCGTATTCGCTGGTGTAAAACAGCGGCACATCCGCGTAGGTGCCTTTTTCCCGCTGATACACTTCGCAGGTGTCGAACGGTTTGGAATAGACGTGCACGCTTACCGCCCGCTGATTAAATTCCGGCGCGTTGATCACTTCGTGCACCGGCTCCAGCGGATTTACGTACGCCGGATGCGTGGCATCCATTTCGTAGATGTCGGTGGGAATGATGTTGCAGGTTCCGTGTGCGGCATCGCGCTGGTCGACGCGGTAATTCTGCACCCGCAAGCGGCCGATCGGCGCGGACATCCAGCAATTCTGATCGCGATGATTGTGCACCCGGCTGTGTTGGCCGACTTCCCAGCAAATAGCCATGCATTCGAAGATCTCGTTCCTGAAAATCAGGTTGCGGGTGTAACTGCCCTTGGAGAAAAACAAATATTTTTCCAGCGTTTCCGGCTTTACCCCGTGCGTCAGAATATAGTTCTGCACATTTTGCAGAGTAAAATCCGCAGAGCGAATAGCCGCGAGACCTTCTACCCATTCCTGAATACCGAGGTGTTTTGCGGGGCTTTGTGTGCTTGAACCGGCCATGGAGTCCTCCTGCGAGCGACTTTGCCGCCACGATGAGTGACTGCCAATTATAGCGCCAAAATTCCCGCAACGAAGGGTTGTGCAGGAGGGCGCGTTCGCAGACGAGCTGCGGCGCGACGCACCGCGCGCTTCAGTTGTATCCTTGCTACAGGAGCCTGGGTGAGCGAAACGCAACCAACCGGTCTGCTCGGCAAAACAAAGGCCGAGTTGCGCGCATTGTGCGTGGAACTGGGCGAACCGGCGTATCGCGGCGAACAACTTTACCGTGCCCTGTATGCGGAACGAAAGTTCGACCTGGAACAAATCACCAACCTTCCGACTGCGCTGAGAGAAAAACTGGGAGGGGCCGACGCGGTGCGCCTGCCTGAAGTGAAAAAGCGATTTCGTTCCGCGGACGGATCCATTCGCTACCTCTTTGAGCTGAGTGCTACTGGGGCTCGTGGAGCGTCGGTCGAAGCGGTGTTCATGCCCAGCGAGGGGCGGCAGACCCTATGTATTTCGACGCAAGCGGGCTGCGCGGTGAATTGCCAATTTTGCCTGACGGCGAAACTCGGATTGATTCGTAATTTGTCGGCGGGAGAAATCCTGGCGCAGGTTTTAGTTTTGCTCGAAGAAAACAAAGAAACGTTAGTGCCGCACACTAACATTGTGTTCATGGGCCAAGGCGAGCCGCTGCTCAATTACGATTCGGTGTTGAAAGCTTGTGGGATTTTGCAGGATCCCATCGCGGTGGGAATCCCGGCGAAACGCGTGACCATTTCCACCAGCGGCATTGTCCCCGGCATAGAAAAACTGGCGAAGGAAACGGAGCGGCCCAAATTGGCCATCTCGCTGAACGCCTCCAATGACGAGCAGCGCGATGCGCTGATGCCCATCAACCGGAAATATCCACTGAAAGACTTGCTTGATGCCTGCCGCAATTATCCGCTGCGCAATTGGGAGTTTTTGATGTTTGAGTACGTGATGCTCGGCGGACTAAATGACACGCTTGACGATGCGCGGCGGGTCGCACGATTGCTGAACGGGATCAAATGCAAAGTGAATCTGATCCCGTGGAATCCCGGACCGCTCCCGTATCTGGAATCGTCGGAAGAAGCACTGCTGGAATTTCAGAAATATTTGATTGATCGCGAAATCGCCACCTTCATCCGGCGTTCGCGTGGTCGCGATGTAATGGCTGCGTGTGGACAACTGGCGCTGTTGGACAGCGGTGCGGATACAAGTGCAGCCGCTAATTTAGTCACGCTGTAAGTTCGGTCCTACCTCTACGTTTCAACGATGCCAATCGCCGACATCATGCGACCGCTTTGACTGCCGTCCTTACGATAGCTAAACAGCAGTTCGGGATGGCAGGCGGTACACAAATCGCTTACAAAAATATTTTTGGCGTCGAGATCCACCGCCAGCAGTTGTGCGCGATTGGCTCTGCGCAGATCAAGCCGGACGCTTTTTGGCGGAGGCTGGTGGCCCGGAGGAAATTGGTTCAGCCATTGCAGCGGATTCGGCTCGTCGCCGGTGCGCAATTCATCGAACCACTCCGTCGCTTGGGGAAACTGCGATTGAAACGAAGCAGCGACTTCCACACCAACCTCGTAGCAGCATCCACCAATCGCCGGTCCAATCGCCGCAATCAAATCTTTGGGGCGCGATCCGTATTGCATCTCCATGCGGCCCACGGTTTTTTCTACGATGCGCTTGAGAGTTCCGCGCCACCCAGCGTGAACGGCAGCAACCGCCCGCTTAACCGGATCTACCAGCAAAATGGGGACGCAATCGGCGGTTTGGATTCCCAACAACAAACCGGGAGTGTTGGAAATGGACGCGTCGGCGCTGCAGGCTTCACCGGGCGCGGCGCTGAAATCACAGATGACGTCGGAATGGAATTGCTTGAGAGCGACCAACGAAAGAGCTCCGGCTTCGATGGCGGTCTGAAAGCGGTGGCGGTTTACGCGGACGTTTTCTGTGCGATCCCATTCTGTGAATCCGAGATTCAGCACTTTTTCATCGTCCAGCGTGCTGACGCCGCCTGACGAAGTGCTGAATCCGTGGACCAGCCAAGGCAGCGCGGCTAGACGGGTGACTTGCAACGCAGCGACGCCAGCGGCTGCAGTTCTTAGCTTCCAGTTCTTGCCAGCCTCGACGGCATGGTTCACGGTTTTTGGACGGGGCGGTTTGCTTTTTCGAAGTGCAGTTTTCGGACTGGCCACGATGCTACAAGTATAATCCGGAGAAGCGCAGCGGCTTAGGGCGGGAGGCGTTTTGATTATCGGACTGGGTGTGGATATCACCGAGGTGCATCGCATTCGAGCGGTCATCGAAAAACGCGGCCAAGCATTTCTGCGCCGGATTTACACACCAAAAGAAATTGCCTATTGCGAGCGCTTCAAAAATAAATTTGAACGCTACGCCGGACGCTTCGCGGTGAAAGAAGCGGCCATGAAGGCGTTAGGAACGGGCTGGCAACACGGCGTGCGCTGGGTAGACCTGGAAGTGGTGCGGGAAAGAAGCGGAAAACCCACGCTATCGATTGTGGGCGAAGCGGGAAAAATCGCCGAGCGGCTGGGAGTAAAACATATTGCGGTAAGCATCACCCACACTGCGGATCAAGCTTTAGCGCAAGTTATTTTTGAATCGTAAGACGTACCCGCGCTAGTTAAACGGAAGCCGCTGCAACTAGGTCCTTGTCCGCCACGCAAGAATCTTCCCGCTCTACGACCAGGTAATTGTCGTCGACACCTTTGACCCGAACATCCACCCATTGATTTGCCGGCTGGCGGCCGGCGACCCGCACCCGTAAGTAATTCGACGAAAGTGCAGGCGAATAGTTTGCGTTGCCTTCGGCCTCATCATCGTTGCGCAGAGTCAGCACGCGAAGTTCTCGCCCCACCTGCATATCGCGAAAGGCGGCAGATTTTTTCTCCCCGAGAGCGCGCAATTCTCGCGCGCGTCGTTTTACTTCCTGGGGAGCGACATGATCCGCGAGTTTTTCTGCTGCGGTGCCGGGACGACTGGAAAACGAGAAGACGTGCAAGTAGCTGAACGGAAGATTTTCGATGAACGCCACGGTTTGGGCGTGTTCGGCTGCGGTTTCGCCGGGAAAGCCGGCGATAACGTCGGCGCCGATGGCAGCTTGGGGCAAAACTTCGCGGATTAGTTCGACGCGGCGGGCGTAATGTTCGGCGCGATACCAACGATGCATGGCTGCTAGGATACGATCGCATCCGGACTGCAACGGCATATGAAAATGTTGGGCCATGCGTTCGTTACGCGCGAAGAAATGAATGAGATCGGCGGTGACGTCCAGCGGTTCGATCGAACTGACGCGCAGACGCTCGACGGGACTTTCGTCGAGAATTCGCTTTAACAGATCTTCAAAAGTCACGCGGGGATGCAGGTCGTTTCCATAGGTGCCAACATTGATTCCGCTCAACACGATTTCTTTAATGCCCGCGGCAGTGAGGCGGCGAATTTCGTCCAGCACGATTTCTGCGGGGAGGCTGCGGCTTTTTCCGCGCACCGAAGGAATCACGCAGTAGGAGCAGCGGGCGTTGCAGCCGTCCTGAATTTTTAGGGTGGGGCGAGTGTGATTGGCTTCGCCGCCGTACACTGGCGCGCTTAAAAGGGGAGTTTTGGCGAAATCGCCGGTTAGAATTTTCGCCGACTTTGAAATTCCGCTTCCCTGCGCCGCAGCAAACTGCAATGCATCCGCCGGGACGAAGTCGGCCGTTGACAGCGGAATCTCGGTGGATGCGGAAGCTAGACCCGCGCCCTGAAAATCGCGCGGTGCAGCACCCGACCGTGCCTCCGAATCGGAAAAACTCGGATGACTAAGCTGATCGATGATTCGTGGCAATTCGGGTTTGTGGGAATTGCCGACGACCCAAGCCACGCCGGGCAATTGCGCCAATTCTTCGGGGGCGCGTTGCGCGTAGCAACCGGTAACGATCATGCGGGCGCTGCGATTCTGCGCGTTGATTTTGCGGATGGCGTCGCGAGCCTGAGCGTCGGCGGCTGCAGTTACGGTGCAAGTGTTCAGCACAATAATTTCCGCGGACTCTTTGGTTCCGTGAGAGTAGCCGCGGTTGAGCAGTTGGCGTTCAAGTGCGGCGCCGTCGGCTTGGGTGGCACGGCAACCGAACTGCTCGATGTAAAAAGTGGGCACGAACGATTATCGCTGGAGCAACGCAGAAGTGGCTAGTGCGAGATGCGGCGGGACTGAGAGGCCAGAGAGCTACTTGCTATGGGTGCGCGGCGCTTAAGAAATTTCTGGATAGCCTTGCGGGTGGGCGAGTTTCCAACTCCACGCGGAAGAAAGAATTTCTTCAAGAGACGAATGCTTGGTTTCCCAGCCCAGCGCGGCTTTCAGCTTTTCCTTGCTGGCTACCAGCACGGCCGGGTCGCCAGCGCGACGGGGCGAAAGCTTGCGGGGAATTTTTTTGCCGGTGACGTGCTCGGCGGCATTCACGACTTCCAAGATCGAAAAGCCACGGCCGTTGCCAACGTTGAACGCTTCCCCGGCGACGCGGTCAATTTCTTCAAGCGCGCGCAAATGCGAGTCGGCGATGTCCAACACGTGCACGTAATCGCGCACGCAGGTGCCGTCGGGCGTTGGATAATCCGTGCCCATCACTTCCAGATGTGGAATTGCTCCGCTGGCCGCATCCAGCACGCGGGGAATCAGATGGGTCTCGACACGGTGCGCTTCGCCGCGTTCCTTGGAAGCGCCGGCGGCGTTGAAATAACGTAACGCCACGAAGTTCAAGCCGCTGTAATCGCGATAGTCTCCCAGAATTTGCTCAAATCGCAATTTGGTTTTGCCATAGGGATTGATGGGCACTTTGCGATGATCTTCCGGAATGGGCACAAGTTCCGGCTCGCCGTATGTTGCCGCAGTGGAAGAAAAAATGAGCTTCTTCACGCCGTGGCGGGTCATGGCATCGAGCAAATTCACTCCGCCGCTAACATTGGTGGCATAAAAGGTGCTTGGTTCTTTGACCGACTTAGGGACCAGCGATTCCGCGGCGAAATGCATCACTGCATCGATTTTATTTTGCGCAAAGACTTCTTCGATCTGCGCGCGAACTCCCAAGTCCGCGTCGTAGAAACGCGCCTTTGGCGGGACTGCTCCGCGATGGCCTTGCACCAAGTTGTCGAGCGCGATCACGGTCATGCCGCGCTCCAACAGAACCTCGGCACACACGCTGCCGATGTAGCCTGCGGCTCCAGTCACCAGAATATTCAACGCAGCTTCTCCTTGAGATTGGCGACAGACACGATGCTGTCAGTACAGCACAAAGTGGGACAAGAGAAAGTGTTTGGAGCGTGAAAAGATGCGCAGTGCAGAAGGACCGTCAGGCTTGGGTCATGCGGCGCTGAAAAGTCAGCAGGATCAGATCCGCGCGGCGGCGTACGCCGAATTTGTTGAGCAAGTTGGAGACGTGAAATTTTACGGTGCGCTCGGCGATATTCAAGCGCGTGCCAATTTCTTTGTTGGAAAGATTTTCGAGCAGCGAGTCGAGCACTTCCTGCTCGCGGCGGCTGAGATTGGTGACGGAATCGGATTTCAGGCGGCGACCCTGGCCGGTCAAAATCGAATCGACGAAGCCGGAAAGCAATTGGCGCGGCACCCAGAAACCGCCGCTGGCAACCAGCGGCAACGCACGAATCAATTGCTCGCGGGCTTCGACGTAGGTCAGCAAGCCTTTCACGCCGAGACGCAGCAGCGCGTAGCTGTTGCTTTCATTGTGCTGTTCGCCGACGACGATGAGCCGCGCTTCCGGAGCGCGCTCCATCAAATTGGCAAGCAAAGCGCCGGTGGCCGGCTTGGAAGCGTGCGCATCGATGACGTAAACCTGAGCCGGTGGCGGCTCAAAGCTGCGCAAATCGGGAGCCAGCGTGGATTCGAGTTGGGTGGAAATAACTTTGAAATCGGCTTTCGCCAGAATGCGTTGGAATTCTCCGAGCACCAAAGGATGCGGAGACAGAATGCAGACGCTGAGTTTGGGACTTGCGCGTTTCGTAGCCACGGTTCGCCTGTTTGCAGCGTAGTGAAAAGCGCAAGGAGGGGCAACGACAGTTAGCAAAAGGTGTTCTTGAATCGTTACGTAACGGCTACGCCGCTTTTCCTTGCAGCTAAACGGGCGGCTCCCGAGGGCTACTGGCTGGCCTGTTTTTCGACGTAGCTACGAATGGCCACGTAGGAAGTCAGTTCCGGAAGAGCCAGCAGATCAATCTGAATGTTGAATTCTTCTTCGAGTACGGCGACGAGAGTTACCGCGGCGAGCGAGTCCCAGGCCGGAACAGTTTCGGTGCTGGCCTTGGTCAATTCCTCCGCGGGCACTTCCGGAAAGACGGACGCGAAACAGCGTTTTAAGCGGTCATCGGTCCCGGACATCTGCGGTTTCCTCCACGCGGTGGAACAATTGCGGCGACTTTTCCAGAAATGCGGGGCGCGAAATGGTCATGCCCGGTTGCGGAGTTTCGCCGGTCAACTCCTGAAAGAAATCCTGGAGCGGGCCGTTGCGCGGGGTGGATTCGTATTCGAAGGCCATTTCTTCGGCGTCAAATTTTTCAAAGAGCTGCCGCAAACTATGATGCTCGATGCGGCGGGAAAAGGCGCGGCAACTCATGACCCAGGCGCGGATATTGAGCTTTTTTTCGCGGGCGCTGCCCATCATTACTGCGATTTTTCCGAGCGGTCCGTATTTGTCCTGGTAGGAGGCGGTGAGCAGGAAGCTGGACGGGTCGGCGAGAAATTTGGACCATTCCGATTCGGTGAAGCGTTTGCCGTTGAGATTGAACTGATTGGTTTTGTTGACGAGTTCAAAGGCGCGGCCGTCTTTGGTTTTCTTGCGGAAGTCGAAAGAGATCAGCGAATCGGCGCGGCGGAGAAAATCATCGGAAGTGTTTTCGCCGTTGGCGGAGGCGTTGGTAAAGTCGGCGGCGTTGCGCAGGCTTTCGAGTCGGATGGCGTCTTCGCTGGAGATGGCGGTTTTGCCGAAAGTGTCGCGGAGATGCTGCAGCATGTCCCAAATAGATTGGTAATCGTCTTTTTTGAAGACGAGGCATTCCATTTCGGGGAAGGCGGCTTGCACTTCGGCAACTTCCATGGGGCTGTCGTCGACGAAGACGACGGCTTCGGGACCGATGTTCCAGGCTTTCAGGATGCGCTGGACGGATTCGGATTTGCGGTGCCAGTGAACTTCGTAGGGGAAGACGTTTTGCTTTTTGAGTAGCAGGTCTTCGCGAGCGAAGGCCTCCTGCACCAGGGCGTGATCGTTTTTGCTGGCGACACCGACGAGAATTCCAGCACTGGCGAGTGAGGCGAGAAATTGTTGGTAGAGGCCATGCATCTGGCTGTGCTGATCGAGCGACCAACTGATGCCGGCGACGCCCACTTCGCCGAGGATGCCGGACCAAACAGTGTCGTCGAGGTCGGTGATTAAACCTTTTTTGGGCGCGCGGGTTTTTGCCAGGATGGCGAGCTGTTCGGCGAGCGCGGAGGTGAACGGCAACTTGTACGGGAAGCCGGTGAGAATTTCGGATTTGAGGTCGTGGCGGCCGTTGAGCATGGCGGCGCTGTCGATCGTTTGGGAATTGAGAATGCGGATGTTTTGTTCGCCAGCGAGGGATTCGCGGAATTTGGAGCAGGCGGCGGAGAGTTTGGCTTGTTCGAGGCTGACGACGTTTGGCGGAGTGTAGAAAAGCGGCGGAAGAGGAAGAGTTGGCAGACTGACGATTACAGGCAAACTGCGCGCGATGGATTTTAGGGCGCGATCGAGGCGTAAGAACTGCAGTTCGACGGAAGAAATAATTTCGTTAAGCGATGTGGTCGACCATCCGCCAAGTGTGCGGACACCCAGGCGCGGGTCGAGATCGGGCCATTCGAGGACGATGACGACGGCGTCGAGGCCGGCGGGGTCAAGCCGCTCGAGATTGCCGGCGAGATCGCCGTAGAGGCCGGTCTTGATTTCGATTCGCTTGTCGGGCAACAGTTTGCGCAGGTGCGCGTGCAGAAAAGACTGCAGATGCAGCGGGGTGAAGCCGCAGGCCAGAAAGACGCGGAAATCGGCGGCGCCCGCGGGTACAGGTTTTTTGGAAAGTTCTAAAGCTTCGATCAGATTCAACGACGCACCTGCAGACTGACTTTGGAAATTATTCTCACCGTTGGTGACACCTATTTTGGCGCGGGCGAGGCGCGATGGCGGAAGAAACGTGCGGCAATGTTCTAGAAAACATCCATGTACATGGAAGGCAGAGTTTCGAACTGGATTCCGTCTTTGAAGGGTGTGAGGTAGCAGTGCAAGGTGCGGCGGGTGGGCAGGAAGCGGAATTTTTTGAAAGCGGCGAGGTCCGCGTAACCGAGCATGGGCAGCGTGGCCATGCGCGCGCCCTGGGCGACGGCCTGGCCGAGAAATTTCTGGAGGAGTTGTTCACGTTCGTGGGGACTGAGTTCGATCCAGAAGATATCTTCCACCAGCAGAACTTTGGTGCGCTCGCGGTCGAGGATAGACATGACGTAGCCGGTGAGGATCCCGCGGCGGGATTCGTGAACTGTTTCGGCGACGACGACACCGGCGCGACGGAAGCACTGCCAGTCGGCTTCTTTACGGTTCCACAGGCGGGCGAAAGGTTGCGCGCTAGCGAGAGGCGCAGCGAGATCCATGAAATCTTCCACGCGTACGGTGGAGGATTTCGTCGAGGCGCTGTCGGCGAAATTTTCCGGCTTGAGCAGGCCGGACATGTAGCGGACCGAGAGAATGCGCTGCACGGGGAGCTTCAGGCGTTTGCAGCAGCCCTCAATCATGCGATTCATGGGCTCGCCGTCAATGCAGAAGTTGACCATGCCGTCGTAGCCGGCGGCTTGGCAGCGCTTGACGAGTTCGGTCCACAGCACGATGCCAAGGCCGGATTTTTTGAACTCGGGAAGAACGGACAGAAAACTGTTGGTGACGAGTTGCAACGGGCGGCCGTTGTAGACGGCTTGACGCGGAAAACCGGAAGCAAAGCCGATCAGTTTTTGGTCTTGATAGAAAGAGGGCGCAAGCGAAGGGGTAAAACCCGGAGCGGCAAGAAACGATTCGAGAAAAGCAGGAGAGTACGAAAGAGCTTGCTGGCTATTTTCTTCCCAGGAGCGCTCAAGGAGTTCTGCTAAGGCAGGGATATCGCCGCGAAAATCTTCGATGGAGCGCCGGTTTCCGGTTGCCGGGGATGAATCGTTGGACAAATTAGCGGGCTCCTAAGTTACAGAAACTCGACGCGCATCCGCGACGGGGAACGTGAATGGTCATTATATCATTGCAACGAAAAGTGCCGAGTCCCGCAGAAAAGCGTGCGACTGGCTGACGCAGCGCGATAAATATGCCACCAGAATATGTGAATGCGAGGAGTGAACCGGCGGATGGTCGCCCGAAAGCCGCGCCGCGATTCAGTGTGCTTATCACTTTTCATAACCAGAAACATTTTGTGAAGGACGCGATGGATTCCGTGCTGGCACAGAAGAACGCCAGCTTTGAAATTGTGGTGGTGGATGATGCGTCGTCGGATGGGACGCCTGAGGCGCTCCGGGAATATGGCGACGTGGCGCGAGTGTCGTGTTTGGAAAAAAATGTGGGTGCGTGTGCGGCGCGCAATCATGCGGCCAGCCTGGCCAGCGGCGAATATCTCGTATTTTTGGATGGCGACGATGCGTTTTTGCCGTGGGCGCTGGAAACTTACGAGCGGGTCGTCGCGGCGAAGAAT
This sequence comes from uncultured Acidobacteriota bacterium, assembly GCA_963846145.1. Lineage (GTDB taxonomy): Bacteria > Acidobacteriota > Terriglobia > Acidiferrales > UBA7541 > Acidiferrum. Next base: position 574,159 of record CAWJUV010000004.1, read on the forward strand.
CCGATATTTATTTTGGCTGGCATGCGCTGGTTTGAGAATGCTCTTCCGGCGGCGGGGGATCCTCCTCGCGAGTTGCAAATCGTTGAATACCCTGATTATTTGCGGCGGGATCGCGGATTTGGACACAGCGCCAGCTCGTTCATCATCGCGCGTAAGGCGTTTGAAGAGGTGAACGGTTGGCTGGTGGGATTTTTTCCGCTGGAGGATGTGGAGCTGGCGCTCCGGCTGGGTACTTCGGGGAAGACGGTGCAGGTTTTGTCTCCCGCGACGATTCTGCATCGCTCGCATGCCAGCAACACGATTCACAATGTGTTGTCGTTCATTGGGCCGACGGAACAACTGATCGATCGCGAGAAGCAGGGGTGTTATCCGGGCGGCGCGGCACGAAGGTTTGAGCGGCAGGCGTTGATTGGTGGGTTTGCATTGCATTGGATCAAGAGGGCGGCGAAGGCGGGATTGCGGGGGAAGGCGGCTGAGTTGTTTTTGCGGAGTTGGCCGATGCTGGTGGTGGGAGCTTTGCATCGAGCACGGAAAATTGCTTCGGGGAAAAGGCCGGTGGAGACGATTACGTTGTGATTAGGCATTTTTAGAAGAACGAAAGAAGGAACGAAATTCTTAGGTAGGGCGCGGCCTTGCCTTCCACCCTTGAATAAACCGCAGGATTGGGCACCCCGGTTATCTCGAAGTCTTCAGAAAGCAAAACAGTGCGCACCAGTTATGTTTGCGGTTGAAGTTGAATTTAAACCCCCAGACGCGACTACGGCGTCTGGGGCACCCCAGTTTTCTTCACGTTTTAAGAAAACAAAGAAAAAATTAGTGGGTGAGTTGGGCGGCGACGAATTTTTTCAAGGGGCCGACGATGGTCATTTGTTCGGGGTCGAGCTTTTCGAAGTCGATTTCGCGGCCGAAATGATCCTGCAATGCGGTCATTAGCTCGAGCAGGCCGAGGGAATCGATGTAGCCGGCGAGGAGCAAGTCGCAATCGTCGGCGAGCGTGGCGGGGACGTCGCGGCCTTGTTCGCGCAGGGATTTGGCCACGTATTCCTGCAGAAATGATTGAATGTCGTCCATCGTTACGGCGCTCATAAACCCTCTTCCAGCATTTTTTGCATGGCTTTGCGGTCGTATTTGTTGTTGGCGTTCTTGGGTAAGCGTTCCATAAAGTGAAAGCGGCGCGGGACCATATATTCGGGTAGCTCCGCTGCGACGGTCTTGCGCAGAATATCGACGGCGGACTCCGGGCCTTCGATAAACGCTTCCACTCCACCGAAACCGCTGTCGGTTTTAGGCCAGCCGACCGCCACGACACCGTCGCAGCCGCATGCGACGCGAACTTTAGCTTCCACTTCGCCCAACTCCACGCGATGCCCAAAAATTTTAACCTGAGAATCCATGCGGCCGAGATGCGTTAACGGAGCGTTGTTGAACGGACGGCGCACGCGGTCGCCAGTGCGGTAGAAAACTTCAGAGGCGCCCGGTGGAGTGACGAAGGCTGCGGCGGTCTTGGCCTGGTCACGCCAGTAGCCGAGGGAAGTTTGCGGCCCGTTCATTAAGAGCTCGCCTTCCTGGCCCGCAGCCACCTCGCGGAGATTTTCATCGGCGACGAGCACTTTCATCTGCGGATAAGGATACCCAATCGGCACGATGCCAAGTTCGGATTCGGACACGGATTTCGCCGGATCCCAGCGGTACAACGTACAGGCTATGGTGAGTTCGGTGGGCCCGTACAAATTTTCGACGATGGAATTGGGCGCGGCCTCGAGCCAGGCAATGGCCGAGCTATTGGGCATAGGCTCGCCGCAAAAAAGACTGAAACGCAACGATGGATATTGACCGGGCTTCAACATGCCGAGCTGCTTCATGAAAACAGCGGTGGATGGAACGGAAAACCAGATGGTGAGTTTTTGGTCGTTGATGAATTTGCCCGGTTTAATTAGCGTTTTTTGCGACGGGCAGCAGACGCAAGCGCCGCGTTCCCAGGCGATGAACATGTCGAAGACGGAAAGATCAAAAGTCATGTCGAACATCTGGGAGAGACGGTCGTTCTCAGTGATCTGGTAACGCTCGATCATGTAGTCGAGAAAAGCAGTCACGTTACGCTGAGCGACCGCAACACCTTTAGGAATGCCGGTGCTGCCGGAAGTAAAAAGCAAGTACGCGATGGAATCGTGTTCGAGCTTCGGTTCCTTCCAATCGGCGCCGGGGGCGAGGTCTTTCGAGTTCAAAAATTTGTGTTGCGGCCACTGCTTGCCGTAGGCGCCGGTATCGGCCGAGTCCGGCAAGAACACAACCAGCGCGCGCTGTACCGCCTCGAGCAGCTTGTTGAGCTGCGGCAGCGAACCTTCGTCGACGATGAGCGTCGAGGCTTCGGAGCGATCCAGCATGACCTGGCTGCGCTCGATAGGGAAGGTGCGGTTGAGCGGGACGTAACCATTGCCGGCCAGCAGCGAGCCCAGCACTCCGATGAACGCGGTGGAAGTGCGATAAGCAAATACTGCAGTGAGCGGAGTGGCGCTGGCGGGGTGTTCCCGTTGAATCGTGGCGGCCAAGGCGAGGGCTTGCTGGCGCACTTCCCGGTACGTGAGGCTTTTCCCTTCGGCAAGCACGGCGGGTCGATCGGCAAACTGCTCCGAGGATCGCAGAAAACCGAAATGCAAGGGACGCTGCACGAGAATTACTGCCTCCGAAAAGTTCCACCATTTTATTCGGGCGGGTTGGCGAAGCGGAAAATGAATTTGGGAAAGCGGAGGGTCGGTCACTATTTTGCAACGAGGTGCTTGAGCAGTAGGGGCGGTGAGGGCCCGAATTGGGACATTCCGCCGTTGAGGGATACGGGTAGTTCTTTGCCACTTCGCGGAAGTTGTGCGGAAGGCGAACCTGACCTCGACGCCCCTAATAAGTCTAAACCATTTTTTATGTTATAGTTACGTCCTGTACCAGAACAACAATGACCCCTTGAACTGGTATCGCGCTTGCACCTGTAACCCGTAGGTAGCGGCGAATTCGTCCGCGACGATGCCGTCGATTCGGGGTTTGTATCAATAGCCACCCCGAAGCAGGCATCCGGCAAGTCGTTTACAGCCTGCCGAGCGGCGGATACACTAAATAGAAGACTCTTACGCGTTTCCGGGCCGAGTCCCCAGTCCTGGAGGAAACATCATGAGTAAGCGAGGTCTTGCAGGGTTGCTGGGCGGGACCCTTTTGTCCGCGCTGCTGTTCGTGCCCGTTACGTTGGCACAGAATTCCGGTTCTAGCGCGGCAGACGCAAGCAAAGCGGCACCGGCGGTCGACACCGATCCGGCTTACAAGATTGGACCGCAGGACATGCTGCGGATAGATGTCTGGAAGGAACCGGACATTTCGCGGCTTGTACCAGTACGCCCCGATGGAAAAATCACGCTGCCGCTGTTAAATGATATTCAGGCAACGGGGCTCACGCCAACGCAACTCTCGGCCAAAATTGCCGACGGGCTGAAGAAATACATCACCAACCCGCAAGTGACCGTAAGCGTGACGGAGATTAATAGCCGGCGAATTTTCGTTACGGGAGAAGTGACGCGTCCCGGTGAGTTCAAGCTGTTGCCGCAAATGACGGTGCTGCAAGCGCTCTCCAGCGCCGGGGGCTTCACGCAGTTTGCGCGAACGAAGAATATTTATGTGCTGCGGTCGGAAGACGGGAAGCAAGTAAAGCATCCGTTCAACTACAAGGATGCGGTTTCCGGGAAGAATCCGGAGCAGAACATCTTACTGGAAGGCGGCGACGTCATCGTAGTTCCTTAATACCCCTTAGCGTTTGATGACGAGCGGTCCGGGCCTCATAACCAAGTTTGGCAAAGGATTGAGATGAATCGTGGCATCGCATTGCTATTGAAAAGTACGGCTGGAGTGGCGGCTCTGTGTTGGTGTGCGTTGGGGGCCGCAACGGCTCACGCACAGCAAGATCCGCAGGTGCAGCTCGACGAAAACGGCAAACCTAAACCTGCCGCGCACGCGCCGATGATCGATAACGGCGACCAGGACACGCCGCCGCAAAATCCTGACGAAATGCATCCGGACACCACCGCGCTGACTGGAGCTTTAATTCCGACAGTGGGAACGACGGAATTCCGGCACAGCTACTTTGTGCCCGGCGTGGAAGTGGCCACCACCGCGCAGAACGGTGGATCCAATGGCGACTGGTTTGATACGACCTATGTCGCCGGAAATGCCAGCTTGCTGGAAGCCTGGGCCCATTCGCGGTTTGCGCTGAATTATTCCGGCGGCGGATTTTTTTCCACGGACAACGCGCAGGGAAATGGCGCGTACCAGGAACTGGCCGCGGGTCAAACGTTTGAATGGCGGCGTTTCAGGTTGGATTTCTTCGATTCGTTTGAATACTTGCCGACGGCTTCGTTTGGATTTGGCGGCCTATCGAACCTCGGCGCGCCGGGCGTAGGAGGCTCGCTGTCTGGCCAACTGGGCGGACTGGGCGGCGCGTTTACGCCGACACAGACGATCTACAGCACGTTTGGGCCGCGCTACGACAATTCGTTTGCGACCCAGGCAACGTTTTACACCAGCAAGCGCGGGTCGATCACCTTGGTGGGTTCGTATGGGTTGCTGCGGTTTACGGATTCCGGAAATGTCGGCAACGACGACTTTATTGGCAGCGTCGGATACAACTATCAGCTGACGCAAAAAGACACCCTTGGAGTGCTGTACCGTTTCACGGGCTACCACTTCCAAGGTGAATCGCAAGCCATCGGCGATAACGTATTTAACATTGCGTATGGCCGCAAAATCACCGGGCGTTTGGGATTGTCGCTGTTTGCGGGGCCGGAGATCACCACCTTCCGCGTGCCCATTGGGACCAAGGATCAGGAAACGGGCGTGTCTTTCGGCGCCTCGGTGAATTACAGCTTTGAGCGCGGCGGGCTTTCGATCGGTTACAACCACGGCACCAACGGCGGCAGCGGCGTTTTGACCGGCGCGAGCGGCGACAATTTGAACGCCAGCATCAACCGTCAAATCACGCGGCAATGGAATGCGCGCGGAAATGTCGGCTACGGCCGCAGCCATGGGTTTACGACCAACGGCGTGCAGGGTCCGGAATTCAACACGTATTACTTCGGCGCCGGATTGGATCGGCCGCTGGGGCGCAATGCGCTGCTTTCTTTCGGCTACACCGCATATCTCCAGAACGACAATGCGATTGCTTGCGGCGGCGTGTGCGGGAGCGGAGTAACTGCGACGCAGCACCAAATTGCAGTGGGATTGCAGTGGCACACCCGGCCGTTCGTTATACGGTAGAGCAGGGTGGCTGAACTTTTTACGTTGTAAGCCGGCCATGTCCCCGGCGGCCTGACGGTGAATTACAGGAACAAAAATGTATAAAGCGTTCTTTGGACTAAAAGAAAACCCGTTTAACGTTAACCCCGATCCGCGTTACCTCTATCTGACCAAACAGATTGAAGAGGCTCTTACTGGATTGATGTACGGGATTCAAACCCGCAAGGGGTTTATTACGCTTACGGGTGAGGTTGGAACGGGGAAAACTACCCTGGTCAACCGGCTGCTTGATTGGCTGCGGCAGCGGCGGACGCGTACCGCGTTTTTGTTCAACTCGCGAATGAACACCAGCCATTTGTTTGATTTTATTTTGGCGGAGTTTGATATTCCCTGCGAATCGCGCACCAAGAGCCAGCAATTGATGAAGCTGAACCAGTGGCTGCTGGATCGTTATCGCGCCGGGGAAACTGCGGTGCTGATCGTCGACGAAGCGCAGAACTTGACGTATCCGGTGCTGGAAGAAATTCGCTTGCTGACTAATTTGGAGACTTCCACGGAGAAGCTTCTGCAGATCGTGCTGTCTGGGCAGCCGGAACTGGAAGAAAAATTGAAGCTGCCGCAGTTGCGGCAATTAAAACAGCGCATCACACTGCGCTGCAAGACGGCACCGCTTACTAAAGAACAGACCCACGCGTATATTTCCGAGCGCTTGCGAATTGCCGGCAGTACCGAAGAAATTTTCAGCAGTGAAGCAATGGACGCGGTGCACCTGTACTCGATGGGCATACCGCGTATCGTGAATTTGCTGTGCGAGCATTCGCTGATCAATACGTACGTGGAGCAGGTGCGCACCGTTACGCCTAAAGTGGTGGAAGACATCGCGCGCGAATTTCAACTGGATGAGATCGATCCGATTCCGCCGCAGGGAGTGGTGGCGTCGCGGATTGATAATGACGTGTACAGCTCGGAGTCGTTTGTGCAGAACCTGGGAGAGGCGCTCTCCAGGTTTCGCATCAGTTCGCCCACCGTAACTTCTCGCGATAAAAAATAGCGGCGCGGCTTTCTCGCGTTTGTTAATGCTGGTGTGGCTGGCTGGTTCGCGGAGCCGGGTGCGGCAGAGTTGTGCGCTTTTTGCGCGGAAGATTGCCCGAATTGGCATGTACCAAAAGGCTCCCGGCGCTGGGTGTAGGCTTTCCCCATTCACAAACTATGCCAGAATATTTTTGGGTCTAGTTGCGCGGCGATGCTGAATAAAATTTACTACCTTCTGAAGCCTCTCATTCCCTGGCAAGTGCGCCTGGCGCTGCGCCGACGCCGGGCCGCGGCGCGTCGCCAAACTTACAACCCGGTGTGGCCGATCGATGAACGTGCGGGGAATACTCCTCCCAATTGGCCGGGTTGGCCTGACGGCAAGAAGTTTGCGTTCGTGATGACCCATGACGTGGAAGGCTCCAAGGGCCTGAATCGCGTGCGGCGTTTGATGGAGCTGGAAGCGCGCAACGGTTTCCGTTCGTCGTTTAATTTTGTGCCGGCCGGCGAGTATGAAGTGCCCGTGGACTTGCGCGAAGAGATGAAACGCGAGGAGTTTGAAATTGGAGTGCACGGACTGGAGCACGACGGGAAGCTATACGCGTCGAAAGAAGAGTTTGCGACCAAGGCCACGCACATCAAGGAATATCTGCGTAAGTGGGGCGCGGTGGGATTTCGCTCGCCACTGATGCAACACAAATTGCCGTGGATTCACAAACTGTGCGTGGAATATGACGCCTCCACGTTCGACACCGATCCGTTTGAGCCGGAACCGGATGCGGTGGGGACGATATTTCCATTCTGGGTACCGGGCAACGACCACAACGGCTTCGTCGAACTGCCGTACACACTGGCGCAGGACTTCACGCTTTTCGTGGTGCTGAAAGAAAAAAATATCGATATTTGGAAGAAGAAACTGGATTGGGTGGCGGAGCGCGGCGGAATGGCGCTGCTCAATACCCATCCGGACTACATGTGTTTCGACGGGACGCCGGCGCGGGATGAGTTTCCCGTGGCGTTTTACGAAGAGTTTTTGCAGTACGCCCGGGAGAAATACGCGGGACTGTATTGGGCCGCGAATCCGTTGGATGTTTCGCGTTACTACTGCGCCAGCCTGCCGCGGGAAGCGCGCAATTCGCGCAAGAAAATTTGCATGCTGGTGCACAACAGCTACGAAACCGACAATCGCGTGCGCCGTTACGCCGAGGCCTTGGCCAAGCGTGGCGATCAAGTCGACGTGATCGCGTTAGCGGGCGGAACGGTTCCGCTGGGTAACGAGGAAATTTGCGGAGTTTCGTTGTTTCGCGTGCAACATCGCATCCGCAACGAACGCGGCAAGTGGACTTATGCGTGGCGGTTGCTGCGGTTTTTGCTGGTGTCTTCGGTTTTTCTAACGCGGCGGCATCAGCGCATTCGTTACGACGTGGTGCACGTGCACAACATTCCGGATTTTCTGGTTTTCGCGGCGTGGTATCCGAAGATGACCGGCAGCAAGATCATTTTGGATATTCATGACATTGTGCCAGAACTGTTTGCCAACAAATTTGACGCCGAGCCGGCCGGCTTTTATACCGCGCTGCTGAAATACATCGAAAAGGCGGCGGCGGCCTTCGCGGATTTCGTGATCGTTTCGAATCACTTGTGGTACGACAAGCTGATTGCGCGTTCGGTCCCGAAAGAAAAATGCAAGGTGTTCATCAACCACGTGGATTCGTCGCTGTTTTACCGCCGCGAACGCACCCGCACCGACGACAAAATTATTGTGATTTTTCCTGGCAGTTTTCAGTGGCATCAGGGGCTGGACCTGGCGATTGAAGCGTTCGCGATTGTGCGCCAGCAAGTGCCCAACGCCGAATTTCACATTTACGGGGCGGGGGATGAGAAGACCGACCTGGAGACGCTGACCGGGCGGCTGGGATTGAACGATTCCGTGAAATTCAGGGGTAGCGTGCCGCTGGAGACGATTGCGGACGTCATCTCGAATGCGGATATCGGCGTTGTTCCGAAGCGCGCGGATTCTTTTGGGAATGAGGCGTACAGCACGAAGATCATGGAGTTTATGTCGCAGGGAGTGGCAGTGGTGCTGTCACGGACCAAGATCGACAGCTTTTACTTTAACGACTCGGTGGTGCGCTTCTTTGAGTCTGGGAACATTCAGCAGTTGGCCGAAGCTATGCTGGAAGTCATTAATAATAAAGAACTAAGACAAGATTTGATTGAGGCCGGGCATCGCTACGTAGAGCAGAATAGCTGGGAGAGCCGCCGCTCGGAGTACTTGGACTTGGTGGATGACCTTTCGACCGAGGTGTTTCCAGATCCTGAGGCTCCCGCGGTGGAAGCGGTCCGGGTAGATCGCTAGCTTTCTCGGGTTGAGAAGGCAAAGTCAATCGATTTGATACAAAGGAGAAAATCGTTTCCTAGCGACCCCGTCGGACGCTGCCCTTAGTCTCCAGCCGAAATACCCTATCCATACTGAATTGATTTCAGGGGACTTAACGGAGGCGAACGCTCCGCCTCAGCGGACTCGGGCAGCCGGATATGGCAGTGCGATTGCGATACCAAAAAGTGACACCATTACTATAGTATCTGTGGGTTTTCGCTGAAGTGGCCCGAAGCGTCGTCCAGCAAACTGCGCTTCCAAAGACAAAACAAGCGAAGCAGAGCAGGAATTTCGAATGACTGTCCCCGTCGAAACCGAGCTGCGCCCTGGCGACTTTGTCCAGGTTAAGAGCGCGCGCGAAATCGCCCAAACCCTGAACGCTGAAGGCATGCTGGAAGGCCTGCCTTTCATGCCCGAGATGCTGCGCTTTTGCGGGCAGAAGCTGAAGGTAGCGCGGCGGGCGGAGAAAACCTGCATCGAGTATCCCGGCGGCGGCTACAAGCTGCGCGAATTCTTGAATAACGATAGCTACCTGCTCGAAAACATTCGCTGCTCGGGCGAAAACCATGACGGATGCCAGCGGGCGTGCATGATTTTCTGGAAACGCGCCTGGCTGCACAAAATTGATTTGCACACGGAAGTGCCGGCCCCCGATTTGTCCGGCACGCAGAATTTGCGCGCCAACCTGCGGACCATGGAGTCGGCGGATCGCTACATTTGCCAATCCACGGAACTGGCCAAAGCCACGCAGATCTTGACTCGGGCACGGATCTTTCAGAAATGCTGGTATGAAGTGCGCTCCGGAAGCCGCGGAGTTTTTGAAATGATGAAATTGATCGTGGCGCCGATATGGAGAAAGGCGACGCGAAAAATTCCGCGAAAAATTCTGGCAGGAGATTTGAAGAAGACGCCGGTTGGCGAACTGGGACTGCAACCCGGCGAGTGGGTAACGATTAAGCCGGCAGAAGAAATTGCCAAGACCCTGGATCAGCGCGGGAGAAATCGCGGGCTGTCCTGCGACTTTGGAATGAGCAACCACAGCGGCGAAAAATATCGCGTGCGGCACCGCCTGGACCGGATGATTTCCGAACCTTCCGGCGAAATGCGGCGCGTGGAATCCACGGTGGTCCTGGAAGGTTTAAACTGTACGTGTGCCAATGTGGTGGGTGGCTGTCCCCGGCAAGACTTCATCTATTGGCGCGAAATCTGGCTGAAGCGCATTGAGGTCGGCAACAACCAGAGTTCCGAACAAATCACCGAAGACGAAGCGGTGAAGCATTCGCAAAAAGAGGTGCATGTATGAAGTTCGAAATTGAACGCCGGGAGAATGTGTCGTACGAGCAGTTTGCCAAGGAGCATCTCTATCCGCTGAAGCCGGTGATCATCACCGACATGATGAAGAACTGGACGGCGTTGAAGGAATGGACGCCGGAATTCTTCAAAAAGAATTTTGCCAGCATGACTTTCAAGCTGGAAGAAAAGGCCAAAGGCTACAAAGCGAACGGTGACGGCGCGAGCACTGTGGAATACACCATGGATCGCTTCATCGACCGGGTATTGTCATCCACCGACGAAAATCCTGCGCCTTATCTACGCAATATTGAGTTGTACAAATTGTTTCCTTCGTTGAAAAACGATATCGAACCGCTGCCCGAATATTTTCAGCCCAACTGGCTGCCTGATCACTACATGGTGAAATATGTCGGCGAGGTTCTAAATCGCGGGGCGGCGTTGGAGCTGTACATCGGCGGAAAGGGCGGAGCGTTCCCGGTGCTGCACTATGATGGGGCCGGCGCGCACGCGTTTTTGATGCAAGTTTATGGGCGCAAGCAATTCATCATCTATCCGCCGGAGCAAGAGAAGTTCTTGTATCCCTCACCGGTGAAAGAAAATCTTTCGCAAATCAGCAAAGTGGACGATGTGGATCTCACCAAGTTCCCGCTGTTCGCCCAGGCGGAGCCGACGGTTTTCATTCTGGAGCCGGGAGAAATGTTGTTCATCCCGAGCCACTGGTGGCACACCACCAAGATGTTGACCCCCAGCATTTCCATTTCTTCCAACGTAGTGAACCAGTCGAACTGGCACGAACTGGTGACGTTCGTGAGCATGCGCCGTCGCAATCCGCTGATGTCGCTGGCCAGCCGGGTGTATTTGACCGGTGCCGGTGCCAAGCGTTCGTGGCGCGATCGCAATTGGCGCAAACGCGCGATGGCCTCGTAGCACCACTGCTGAATAATTTTTGGACTGAGGAGAAAACGGATCGCGCTAGAGAACTAGCGATTCGTTTTCGGGAAACATAGAACGTGGAGAAATCCGCCGAAGCGAAGAAGTCCAAGAAGTTCGTGTTGACGGTGACCGCCAACTTTACGGCGGAGCCTGTCGGCGACACGCTGCGGTTTTGGCTGGCGCGTTTGGGCTTACCCGCCGAGCTGCATTTTTCTCCGTATAACCAGGTTTTTCAGGAATTGATGGCGCCGGATAGCGTGCTGGCTTCTAACGAGCCTGGCGTTAATTTTTTGCTGATTCGCCCGGAGGAATGGGGCCACGAACACCCGGACGAAAAGCTCGGCGAATCGGCCACGACAGCTACTCGAGAATTCATTTCGGCGTTGCAGGGATTTGCCAAGCGTGCGCGGCGAGCTACGATTTTGTTGTTGTGTCCGCCGTCGCAGGAAGTTGGGGCGAACCCGGCATTGCGGACGGTTGTCGAGCAACTCGAAAGCGAAGTGACGACCGCGTTGGGAACCACTCGCGGTGTTCATTTGGTGCGTGCCCAAGATGTCGCCGAGCTTTATCCCGTCGAGGTAATCGACGACTCCGAAAATAATCGCCAAGCGCACATTCCGTTCACGACGGCTTATTGGACAGCGATCGGAACCGCTCTCGCGCGGAGGGCGCGCGCTCTACTGCAACCGCCGTACAAAGTAATTGTGGTGGACGCCGACAATACGCTGTGGGGCGGCGTGGTCGGGGAAGTTGGCGTCGCGCGGGTGCAGCTCAGTGGCGAATACCTCGAGTTGCAGAAATTCTTGCGTGAACAGAAATCACGCGGCGTGCTTTTGGCGCTGGCCAGCAAGAATGAAGAACATGACGTAGCCGCGGTATTTCAACGCGGCGAAATGGTCTTGCGCCGCGAGGATTTTGTAGTGTGGAAGGTGAATTGGGAGCCCAAGTCGCAAAATATCGCGGCACTGGCGAAAGAGCTGGAACTAGGGCTCGATAGTTTTATTTTTCTCGACGACAACCCGGTGGAATGCGCCGACGTGCAAGGCAATTGTCCGGCGGTGGCTTCCCTACTGCTCCCCGCGGCTGGCGACGGGCGCATTGCGAGATTTCTGAAGCACTCTTGGGTGTTTGACGGCAGCGGCGGGACGGCGGTCGACGAAAAGCGCACCGAGCTGTACCGCGAGCAAGGGGAACGCAATCGCTTCAAAACTTCCGCCACGTCTTTCCGCGATTTTATCAACGGTTTGAATCTGCGAGTGGGGATCGAGCCGCCAACACCGGCAGACTACGACCGTGCGTCACAACTCACTCAACGCACCAATCAATTTAATTCGACGGGAATTCGACGTCAGGCTAGCGAGTTGGCTTCGCTCTTGGAATCCGGCGAGCGTCGCATGCTGCTGGTGAGCGCGAAGGATCGCTTCGGCGACTACGGGCAAGTCGGTCTTGCCGTGCTCCTGAGCGAAGGCCAGCGGCTAGTTATTGAAAATATACTGATGAGCTGCCGCGTGCTGGGAAAGGGCGTGGAGCACCGCTTCATAGCGGCGATTGGGCGCGAGGCCCAGCGGCTTGGCGCCGAAGAAGTGGTGGCGCCTTTCGTCCGCACCGACAGAAATCAACCTGCGGAGAATTTTTTTAAGTCCATCGGCATGCAGCAACTGCCGGATGGCGCGTTTCGCCTGACTGCTGCGGAGGCTGCGGCGATCGAGTTCAAGCCTGGCACTGCCGCGCCGGAAGAAATTACCGAAGACGGTGGTGAAAGTCGCGGAAGCCACGCGGGACATGCAGATTTTCTCGCTATCGCAAACGAACTGAATTCTGTCGAGGCGATTTCATCGGCGGTGGCACGCCAGTTGCGGCGCGCACGTCCACAGCTGGCCAATGAATTTGTAGCGCCGAGAACGTCGCGTGAAGCGTTGGTGGCCAAGATCTGGGAAGACGTACTGCACATCGACCAAGTCGGCGTGACCGATTCTTTTTTGAGCCTGGGCGGGCAATCGTTGCAGGCGGCCAGCATCGCGGCACGTATTGCGTCGGAGTGCGGAGTGCAGATTCCGCTGGTGGCGGTGTTGCTGCATCCGACGATCGGCGAACTCGACGAGATCATCGGCCGCGCGGCGCAACAAGGGGCAAACACTGGACTGCCCAAAGCAAAAACTCTTACGCTTTCCGCGGCGCAGCAGCGTTTGTGGTTCCTCGACCAATTTATTCCGAACCGCGCAACGTACAACATTCCACTGGCGCGAAGAATCCAGGGTCGCCTCGATTTTGAAGCATTGCAACGCGCCTTAGCGGCAGTGAGTCTGCGGCACGCCACGCTGCGTTCTTCATTTCCTGCGCGAGATGGCGCGGCGACGATTTCGCAAACCGATGAGCCGCACTATTTCTTTCAGCATCTGCAGGCGTGCTTCGGAAGAAGAAGCGATCGACTTGGCCAATGCAGAATCGCGGCGTACTTTTAACATCGCGGAAGAACCGCTGTTGCGCGCGACGCTCATTTCGATTGCGCCGGACGACCAGATGCTGGTGTTGAACGTTCATCACATCGTGTCCGACGGCTGGTCGATGGGGATTTTGTTCCGCGATTTGTCGGAAGCGTACGCCGCAGCGATGAGCGGCCGCGAACCGACCTGGAAAACGTTACCGGCGACCTACGCCGACTACTCGGAATGGCAGCACGCGCGAATTGCCGCGGGCGATTTCCAGAGTGATCTCGATTATTGGAAGGACGAACTGCGTGGTTCGCCTTCGCTTCTGGAATTGCCGACAGATTCTCCGCGCCCGTCGGTGATGACCTATCAGGGCGGTTGCATCACGAGTCGGCTTTCGGTGCAGTCGCGACGCGCTCTCGAGAAGCTTGCCGAACGAGAGAACTGCACTCCGTTTGCTGTGATACTGGCGGCGTTTCAAACGCTGCTGCACCGCTACACCCAACAGGAAGACATTGTGATCGGCGTACCGGTCGCCGGACGCACGCACAGCGCGGTCGAACAGATAGTCGGCTGCTTCGTGAACACGCTGGCGATTCGTTCCGGAATCGATGCGGAGACGCCGTTCACCAAACATCTCGCCGCCACCAGCAAGAAAATCGTGGAAGCGCTGGCGCATCAGGATTTGCCCTTCGATTATTTGGTGAATGAGTTGGGGCTGGCGCGCGATTTGAGCCACTCGCCGGTATTTCAAGCGATGTTGGTGCTGCAGAGCGATATCGACGATGCCTTCGTCCCTGCCGGCAGCAAAGTAAGCGCGGTGGACGTGCACAATGGTGGCGCTAAGTTTGATGTGCTGCTAGAGGTGACGCCGACCGGAAAAGAATATTCGCTGGCACTGGAATTCAGCACCAGTTTGTTCCAACGCGAAACAGCCGAGCGGATGCTTGGGCATTTCATCCATCTGCTGGAGCAGGCGTGCGCTCAACCGGAAACTTCGCTGGCGCTGCTGCCGCTGATGGAAGAAAAAGAATTGCAGCACACCATCGCGCTGACACAAGGCCCAGTCTCGGAAGAATTCGCAAATGCCGGGTTGCTGCATCGCATCATCGAGCGGCAGGTGGCAGAAACGCCGGATGCGCCGGCGCTCACCTATGAAAACACTACACTGACGTATGACGAGCTGAATCGGCGCACCAATCAGTTGGCGCATCACCTGATCAAGCTAGGCGTGGGGCCGAACGAATTTGTCGGCGTGTGCGCGGAACGCTCGATCGAAATGGTTTTGGCGTTGGTGGCGACGGTGAAAGCCGGCGGCGCGTACATGCCGCTGGACCCGGAGTATCCGAGCGACCGGCTGGGATTGATGCTGCAAGATGCCAAGCCGAAAGCAGTGTTGACGCAAAGCGCGCTGCGCAACGTGTTGTCGCCACAAGGTATCCCAACGATTTCTTTGGATTCCGAATGGAGCAAGGTCGCGGGCGAGCCGGATACAAATCCGACTGTGCCGCAGAAACCGACCGATGCGGCGTACGTGATTTATACCTCAGGATCGACGGGCATTCCGAAGGGCGTCGTCAACATTCACGAAGGCATCGTGAACCGGCTGCTGTGGATGCAGGACATGTACCAATTGACGGCCGCGGATCGCGTATTGCAAAAGACGCCGTACAGCTTTGACGTTTCGGTGTGGGAGTTTTTCTGGCCGCTGATGGTGGGAGCGCATCTGGTCGTCGCGAAGCCGGACGGGCATCGGGATCCGGCTTATCTTGCGGAGATCATTACGCAGGCCGGCATAACCACGATGCACTTCGTGCCGTCGATGCTGCGCGTTTTTCTCGAAGCAGTGAAACTGCCGAAGCATTGCAAGCTGCGGCAGGTGTTTGCCAGTGGTGAAGCGCTGACCGCCGATTTGCAGACTATGTTTTTCGCTTCGTGTGGTGCGGAACTCTTTAATCTTTACGGGCCGACCGAAGCGGCAGTGGACGTGACGCATTGGCCGTGCCGCCGCAACGATCCGCGCGCATTCGTGCCGATCGGCTATCCCATCACCAATATTCAGATTCATGTCCTCGACAAGAAACTGAAGCACGTGCCAGTGGGAATTCCTGGAGAGTTGCACATCGGGGGAATTGGCGTGGCGCGGGGGTATCTAAACCGGCCAGAACTGAATGCGGATCGGTTCCTTTCCGATCCATTTCGCAAAGTGACGGATGCCCGCCTGTACAAAACGGGCGACTTGGCGCGTTACTTACCGAGCGGAGAAGTGGAGTATCTCGGGCGCATTGATCACCAGGTGAAGATTCGCGGTTTCCGCATTGAACTGGGCGAAATTGAATCGGCGCTTTCGCAACATCCGGCAATTCGTGACGTGGCGGTGGTGGCGAATAGCAGACGGGCCGGGAGCGAAACGGCTGGTGGCGTATCTGGTGGCAGCGAATCCCGCGCCGGAAATCAGCGCGCTGCGCGAGCATTTGAAGCAGACGCTGCCGGAGTACATGGTTCCGTCGATTTTCGTGTTCCTGGAAAAAATGCCGCTGACCATCAGCGGGAAGATCGACCGCAAAGCTTTACCAGCACCGGAGCAGCAGCGGCCAGAGCTTGGCGATTCCTACGTTGCGCCGAGGACGGACGCGGAAAAGAAGCTGGCGGAGATTTGGTCCAAAGCGCTGCGGGTTGAGCAAGTCGGAATCAACGACAACTTTTTTGAATTGGGCGGCGATTCGATTCTCAGTATCCAGATTATTTCGGCGGCGCGACGCGTTGGACTGAAACTTACGCCGAAATTGTTGTTTGCGAATCAGACCATCGCGACTTTAGCGGCTGCAGCGGGCGTGGCGGAGCCGGAACAGGTTGCGGAAGCCGCCGCGATCGGGGATGTATCGCTAACTCCCATTGAAAAATGGTTTTTCGAGCAGAGGCTGATTGAGCAACACCATTTCAACCAGGCGTTTCTGTTTGAAGTGACGGAAAAGTTGGCTCGCGACACTTTGGGCAGGGCGCTCAACGCGCTCAGCGGTCATCACGATGCGTTGCGCTTCCGCTTTGTAGAAGACAGCGGCAACTGGCGCCAGTTTTATTTTGCAGGGGCGGAGGACGCGCCGCTTTTATGGATCGATTTGTCGACGATGCCGCAAGACAAACGGCACGCGGAGATCGAAAGAATTGCTGAAGAGCAGCAGGCCAGTCTGAATCTGCAGAGCGGGCCGTTATGGCGAGTTGTGTATTTCGATCTCGGCGCGGGCCAACCAGGACGGTTGCTGTTCATCGTGCATCATTTGGCGGTTGACGGAATTTCGTGGCGGCCGTTGCTGGAAGATCTGGAGACTGCATATCACCAAATCGCCGCAAAGCAACCGGTACAGTTCGCGGCCAAAACCGCGGCCTACAAAACTTGGGCCGAGCGACTGTTGCAGTACGCGAAGTCCGAGGTACTGCGCGCGGAATTGCCTTTCTGGAAAGCGGTGACGGAACCGAAAGCGGCTCACGCAGCGCTGCAAACGTTGAAAGTGGATGCGGTGGGGGCTTCGGAGAATCTGGAGAACCGCGCGAAAAAAGTGCAGGTGGCTCTGGATTCCGGGGCTACCCAAGCATTGCTTCAGTCCGTGCCCGCGGTTTACAACACGCAGATCAATGATGTGCTGCTGACGGCGTTGGCGAGGGCGTGGACGAAGTGGACGGGCGCCGCCGACCTTTATACCAACCTGGAAGGTCACGGACGCGAACATTTGTTTGAAGATGTCGATGTGTCGCGCACGGCGGGATGGTTCACCTCGATTTTTCCGGTGCGCTTGCAACTTCCGGCTTCAACGGAAACGAATCCGCATGGCTGGGCCGCCGGCGAAGCGCTGAAATCGGTGAAAGAGCAGCTGCGCAGCATTCCGCGCCGCGGCATCGGGTACGGAATTCTGCGTTATTTAAGCGACGACTCCGGACTTGTCGGGCGCCCTGAACCCGCGATGGTCTTCAATTACTTTGGACAGTTCGATCAGGCAGTTGCCGACTCGAAACTTTTCCGGTTTGCGGCGGAATCGAGTGGGCCGTGGCACAGTCCGAAGCAGAAGCGGCGCCACCTGCTGGAAATCAACAGCCGGGTGATGAGCGGTCGGCTGGAATTCGAATGCGCGTATCTTCCGGCGGTGCATTCGGAAGCGGAGATCGTGCGCTTCGCTGAAGAATTTGTGAACGCGCTGAAAGAAATTATCGCGCATTGCCAGTTGCCGGAAGCAGGCGGGCGCACGCCGTCGGATTTTCCGTTGGCGACGATCGATCAATCGGCACTCGACGTTGTGTTGGCATCGCAGCGCGACGTCGAAGATATCTATGCGCTATCGCCGATTCAGACTTTGTTTTTCTCTGCGAATCATGGCAGCGGGCAGCAGGCTTCGTTTGATCAATGGCAATGCACGCTGCAGGGGCCGCTGGATGCGACGGCGTTCGAACGGGCCTGGAGCGATACGATTCAACGCCACACCGTGTTGCGGTCGACGATTGTGAGCAGTGGGTTGCGAGAGCCCCTGCAGGTGGTGCATCGCGAGGTGCGGCTGCCGTGGTCGAAGGAAGATTGGCGCAATGTTCCCGCGGAGCAGCATGGCGAACGTTGGGTTGCGTTTCTGAAAAAAGATTTGGAGCAACCGCTCAATCTTAGTGAGTCGGCGGCGATGCGTTTCAATCTGGTGCGGCTGTCGAACGAAACGTGGAAGTTTGTGTGGAGCGTTCCGGCGTTGCTGTTGGATGGCTGGTCGTGGCCGCTGGTGTTCCGCGATGCAAGCCGCTTGTATGAAGCGTACTCGCAAAAATCGTCGCCGCAACTGGAACCGGTGCGGCCATATCGCGATTACCTGGCGTGGCTCGGGCAGCAGGCCACGACGGACGCCTTGAGATTCTGGCAAGAGCAGTTAAGTGGTTTGAAGAAGCCAACGGCGATTCCCAGTGATGATCCCAAGCAGGACGCGGGCGGCGAGCGTTACCAACAGCTCGTTCTGCAACTTTCCGCAGATGCCACCAACGCCTTGCAAACCGCGGCCCGACGATTGCAAGTTACGCTGAACACTTTAGTGCAGGGCGCCTGGTCGCTGTTGCTCAGCCGCCAGAGCGGAGACAGCGATGTGGTGTTTGGCTCAGCGTTTTCCGGGCGGCCTACTGATTTGCCAGGCGTTGAGTCCATCGTTGGACCTTTCACCAACAATCTCCCGGTGCGCGTGCAAGTAAAGGCCGAAGAAACTGCCGGAGAATTTTTCCGCGGCGTGCATCAGCGCTTATTGCGGCTCAGCACCTATCAATTCACGCCGCTGATGGACATTCAGCGCAGCAGCGAAGTGCCCTGGCGTTACCGGTTATTCGACAGCTTGATCGTTTTCCAGAATTATTCGGTGGATGAATCGGCGCGGCGGCTAGGAACGAACGTAGCGATTGCGGATTTTGCGGGGCCGGTGCATACCAACTATCCGGTGCTGCTGCTGGCCGAGCCGGGGACCAGCTTGCGTCTGACTTTTTTCTACGACCGCAAAACGATTGCGCGCAGCACGATGGAGCGTTGGTCGAAGGATTTGCAGATTTTGCTGGAGCTGGCGCCGGTATTTTTCGACAAGCGCGTCGGCGAACTGCAGGGGCTACTGTCGCCGCGCCTGCCGCAACGCGAGAAGCCTGATCAAGTTGCCGCGGCGCAGGCCCAGAACTTCATGCCGGCGCAGACGGAGATGGAGCAGCAGATCGCTTCGGTGTGGCAGAAAATGTTTGGATTCGAGAAGGTGAACGTCGAGGCGAATTTCTTCGATCTCGGCGGGCACTCGTTGCTGCTGGTGCAAATGCATCGGCTGCTGCGGGAAAAACTAAATGCGGATTTGCCGATTGTGGCGCTGTTCGCGCATCCCACGGTACGCGCGCTGGCGCGACACCTGGAGCAGCCCGCGGAATCAAGCAGTGCTGCCGCGGACAAAAGTGAGCAACTGCGAGACCGTGCGGCACGGCAAAAACGAGCATTGGCGCAGATGCGCGTGCCAGTGAAAAAATAGGTTCCCGGCTTGCGACGTATGAGGTAATTGCACTTTGGGAAGTCAGGATTTGCAGGTACTGGCGAGTTTAGAGAAGTGAGGCAAACTGGTTTGTAAGTACAGGTATATCAGGCGGCTGCGATTGAAAGACGCGGCTGCAAACGCTGCAGATTTTTACGTGGTTGAGACTGAGCAGAAGAATAAATCGTAGGGATGCTGGGATGACCGACGAAACACAATATGAAGGCATAGCCATCATTGGAATGGCCGGGCGTTTCCCCGGGGCGGAAAATGTTGAAGAATTCTGGGGCAATTTGCTGGCCGGACGTGAGAGCGTTTCGTTTTTTAGCGACGCTGAACTGGCGGCTGCGGGATTTGACCCAGCGGAGTTGAAGCGTCGCGGCCAATACGTGCCCGCGCGCGGCGTATTGAAGGATGCGGATTGCTTCGATGCCGCATTTTTCGGCGTGAATCCCAAAGAAGCGGAAGTGATGGACCCGCAGCACCGCGTATTTCTGGAAGCGTGCTGGGAAGCGCTGGAGCGCGCCGGTTACGCGCCGAACAAAATGAACGGGCGCGGTGAGCATTTTTGCGGGCGCGAGCACCAATACGTACGTTCCGTATGCGCTGGAGCCACGGCCGGAGTTGATGGAGCTGGTGGGCTCCGATCTGGTGACGTACGGCAACGACAAAGATTATTTGACCACGCGGGTGGCCTACAAGTTGGGGTTGAAGGGCCCTGCGCTGAATGTGGCCACGGCGTGTTCGACGGCGCTGGTGGCGGTGGGGCAAAGCTGCCAAGCGCTGCTCACTTATCAATGCGATGTGGCGTTGGCTGGCGGCGTGTCGGTGCGCGTGCCGCAACAGCGCGGCTATTACTACGACGAAGGAAATATTGGTTCGCCCGATGGACATACGCGCACGTTTGACGCGCGCGGTGAAGGCACGATTTTCAGCAACGGCGTCGGCGTGGTGGTGTTGAAGCGTCTTGAAGAAGCGGTGAAAGACGGCGACCAGATTTTTGCAGTGATCAAAGGTGTGGGCCTGAATAATGACGGCTCGCAGCGTGTGAGTTTTGGCGCGCCTGGAGTGGAGGGGCAATCCGAAGCGATCGCCATGGCGCATGCGTTGGCGGGATTTGACGCGGAGACGATTTCTTACGTCGAAGCGCACGGAACCGCGACACCGCTGGGCGATCCGATCGAAATTGCCGGGCTGACCAAAGCATTTCGCATGGGCACGGATGCGAAACAGTTCTGCGCGATTGGCTCGGTGAAAACAAATATCGGGCATTTGGATGTGGCTGCGGGTGCGGCGGGATTGATCAAAGACAGCTTTGGCGCTGCGCAACAAAAAAATTCCCGCCAATCTCCATTTCACCAAGCCGAATCCCAAGTTGGACATCGAGAATTCGCCGTTTTATGTGAATACATCGCTGCAGGACTGGAAAACCAAGAACGGTGCGCCGCGCCGCGCGGGCATCAGCTCGTTTGGCACCGGCGGAACGAATGCGCATTTGGTTTTGGAAGAGGCGCCGCAGCTTTCGCCGTCGGGCGCGTCGCGCCCATGGCAATTGCTAACGATTTCCGCGAAAACCCCGGAAGCATTGGAACGCGCCACCGCGAATTTATCGAAACACCTGGCGCAGGTCGCTGCTGAAGTGCAGGGCGACGACGCGCATCTCGCATTGGCGGACGCGGCGTTTACACTGCAGACGGGGCGCAGTGAATTCGTGCATCGGCGCGCCGTAGCTTGCACCGATGCCGCGGAAGGCGCGGCCGCTCTTGCGGCGAAAGATCCGAAGCGCGTCTTTACTCATCATCAGAAATTGAATGATCCGCCGGTGGTTTTCATGTTCCCGGGGCAGGGCGCGCAGTACGCCGGGATGGGCGCGGAGCTGTACCGCACGGAAAAAACATTTCGCGCCGAAGTGGATCGCTGCGCGGAATTGCTGAAGCCGATTTTGCAGACCGATATTCGCAAGGTGATGTTCCCGGAAGCTGGCGGCGAGAAGAAAGCCGAAGAACTGCTGGTGCAGACGCGGTACACGCAACCGGCATTGTTTGTGATCGAGTACGCGCTGGCGAAATTGTGGATGTCCTGGGGCGTGAAACCGGCGGCGATGATTGGCCATAGCGTCGGCGAGTATGTTGCCGGGTGCCTGGCCGGAGTTTTCTCGGTGGAAGACGCGCTGATGTTGATCGCGCGGCGCGCGGAGTTGGTGCAGGCGCAGCCGGGCGGAACAATGCTGGCGGTGCGGCGTCCGGAAGCGGAAGTTCTGCCACTGCTGAACGATCGGCTGGCGATTGCGGCGATCAATTCGCCGAACCTATGCGTGGTTTCGGGGCCGTACGACGCGGTGGAAGCGCTGGAAGCGCAGCTGGCCTCGCAGAAAATTGCGGCGCGGCGGCTGAATACGTCGCACGCATTTCATTCGCAGATGATGGAGCCGGTGCTGGCGCCGTTTACCGAGTTGCTGCGCAAGGTGAAATTCAACGATCCGCAAATTCCGTACGTCTCGAATGTCACCGCGCAGTGGATTACCGCGCGTGAAACCAGCGATCCCGAATATTGGGCTGGGCACGTGCGCCAAACAGTGCGCTTCGCCGATGGCGTTGCGCAATTTTTGAAGGATTCGAAGTATGTGCTGCTGGAAGTTGGGCCGGGGCAGACGTTGAGCACCCTGGCGCGGCAGCATCCCGACAAGACGGCTGATCAGATTGTGCTTTCTTCTCTGCCGCTCACCGGTGACCAGGAGCCGCACGGATTGCTCGACGCGCTGGGCCGCTTGTGGATGGCCGGCGTACCGATTAATTGGGCGCAATTTTATGTGGACGAGAAGCGGCAGCGTGCGGTGCTGCCGACGTATCCGTTCGAACGCAAACGGCATTGGCCGGATTCTCCGGTCACCGTGCGCAGAACTGCTTCCGCAGAGAACGCAGGGGTGGCGCTGCAGAGTTCGGAGCAGGCCGGCGAAATGCATATTGCCGCGCACGCAGAAGTTGAGGCGATGCCAGTGGAAACCGCGGCTGTCGATGTGCCGGAGCTTTCGCGCAAAGAACGGTTACTGGCGGCATCCCGTACTTTGCTCGCAGAACTTTCCGGCTACGACTTGTCGGAAGTCGATCCGGCGGCGAGTTTGTTGGAGCTGGGTCTCGATTCGCTGCTGCTGACGCAAGCAGCGCAAGTCTTTCACAAGAAATTTGGCGTGTCGATTTCCTTCCGGCAATTGATGGAGGAATTGAGCTCGCTGCAAGCGATCGCGGACTATCTCGACGCGAAACTGGCACCGGAAGCGTTTGCCGCGCCGGCTTCGCCGAAACCGGCAACAATCGCACAGCAGCAAATTTCTTCAACGGTGACGAGTCTCGCAGCTAGCAGCGGCATTAAAGCGCCCGCAGGCTCGGTGCTGGAACAAATTTTGCAGATGCAGGCGCAGCTGAATCAGCAAGTCGCGCAACTGGTCAGCGGCGCGCAGGCTGCGGCTCCTGCAGCTGCTTCTTCAGGCGCAACTCCCTCGGCCGCGACGTTCGCGCAGTCCGTGCCAATGGTCATCCGTTCGGAAGCGAAATCGCACGGGCCGTTCAAGCCCATCGCACGCGACGCCAGCATGGCGACCTCACCAGAGCAAACCGCCGCGTTGGAAAAATTCATCGCGCGCTACATCAAGCGCACTCCCCAGTCGAAACAGTTGGCGATCAAGAATCGCCCGCTGCTGGCTGATCCGCGTTCCGTGGGCGGCTTCAAACAGCTTTGGAAAGAAATGGTGTATCCGTTCTACACCACGCGTTCGGAAGGTTCGCGCGTGTGGGACGTGGACGGCAACGAATACATCGACTTCGTGATGGGCTTCGGCGCGAGTATTTTTGGCCACAAACCGAAATTCGTGGTCGATGCCGTGAAAGAGCAACTCGATTTGGGTTTTGAAATCGGCCCGATTCAACCGATCGCAGGCGAAGTCGCCGAGTTGGTCCGCGAATTCACCGGCATGCAACGGGTGGCGTTTACCAACACGGGTTCCGAAGCAGTATTGGCCGCGACCCGCGTGGCGCGCACCGTCAGCGGACGCGATTTGATCGCGGTGTTCGCCGGTTCATATCACGGAATTTTTGACGAAGTGCTGTTCCGGCCGCTGACGGTAAACGGCGAAACGCGCACGGCGGCAAGCGCTCCGGGAATTCCGGCCAGCGCTTTAGCCCAAGTGATCGTGTTGGATTACGGCAATCCCGAATCGATCGACATTATTCGTATGCGCGGCTCGGAAATCGCCGCGGTGCTGGTGGAACCGGTGCAGAGCCGGCGACTCGACCTGCAACCGCGCGAGTTCATGCACGATCTGCGTACGGTCACGAAAGAAATTGGCTCAGCGCTGATTTTCGACGAAGTGGTGACCGGCTTCCGCTGCCATCCCGGCGGAGCGCAGGCTTATTTCGGTGTGCGGGCGGACTTGGCTACGTATGGAAAAGTAATCGGCGGCGGAATTTCCGTCGGCGTGGTCACTGGCGACGCCAAATATATGGACGCGCTCGACGGCGGGCAGTGGAATTACGGCGACACGTCCTTCCCCGAAGTGGGCGTGACCTTCTTTGCCGGGACGTTCGTGCGCCATCCGCTGGCGTTGGCCGCGGCTAAAGCCGTTTTGCTGCATCTCAAAGAGAAGGGGCCGGATTTACAGAAGAATCTCACGACGCGAACTGCCCGGCTGGCCGATCAGATTCGCGAAATTATCGATGACTTCGGCGCGCCGTATGTGCTGACGCAGTTCATGTCGATGATGCAGCTGAATTATCCGTCGGAGCAGAAGTTTGCACCGCTGCTGTTTTATATGTTGCGCGAACGCGGGATTCATATTTGGGATAACCGGGCGTTCGTGATCACCACGGCGCATACTGAAGCGGATTTCGACCGGTTGCTTGCGGCGATCCGCGAATGCTTGCAGGAAATGGTAGATGTAGGATTTTTGCCGCCGCCTCCTTCGGGCGATGGCGGCTCGAGACTTTCCAAGTCTACGGATAGTACAGCGCAGGTCGCAGTTCCGGTCGCGCAGGCGGCCACGCCTGTCGCCAGTGCCAAAACGGCGGTCGGCACTCCGGCCAGTACCGCAAGAACGATTAAAGAGGCAGCAGCTACTCCGCAAAACGTCGACCAATTTCCGCTGACCGAAGCCCAAAAAGAAATCTGGCTGGCGGCGCAGATGGGCGGCGAGGCTGCGCTGGGCTACAACGAATCGCTGAAACTGGAATTTGACGGCGGGTTCGATACGGAACTGTTTCGCACCGCGGTGCAGCGCGTGATTCAGCGTCATCCGATTTTGCTGGCCAGCTTCAGCGCGGATGGGCAGTGGCAGCGCGTCGATGCTTCCCGGAAGCTGGATGTGCCACTGATCGATTTATCTTCGCGGGGCGAACGCGAGCGCGAAGCAGAACTCGAACGCATCATGGAGCGCGAAGTCACCGACTCGTTCGACATGGTGAACGGGCCGCTGGTGCGCGTGCGCCTGGTGCGTCTCGCCGACGAACACCACGTGGCCATCTGGACTGCGCACCATATTATTTGTGATGGCTGGTCGGGCGGATTGGTGGTTCACGAACTTTCGACGATTTACTCCGCGCTGAAAATGGGCAATCAGCCGGAGCTGGATACGCCAATTCCCTTTCGCGAATATGCGCTGGCAACACAGCCGGGCACGCCGGAAGCGGAAAAAGCCATGGCCTACTGGCGCGGGCAATTCACCGACATTCCAGCGCCGCTCGATTTGCCGATCGACCATCCGCGACCGCTGGTGCGCAGCGCAAAATCGGGGACGCTGAGGCACGATTTTGATTCCAAGCTGCAGCAAGCGCTGAAGAAGGTGGCCGGCCAGCAGCGCACAACTCTGGTGGTTTTGTTGATGGCTGGGTTGGAAGCATTGCTGCACCGGCTGACCAATCAGAACGACTTTGTGATTGGCCTCGGAGTCGCTGGACAAGCGATGACCGGCAAATCGTGCCTGGTCGGGCACTGCGTGAATTTGCTGCCGATTCGAACGAGAGTGCAGCCGGATGCGCCTTTCCAGGAAAATTTGTCGGCAGTGAAAAAGCTGGTTCTGGATGCCTACGATCATTACCAGGCGACCACCGGCGGAATTTTGCAGAACATCTCGGTGCCGCGCAATCCGTCGCGGCCTCCGCTGGTGGAAGTAATTTTCAACGTGGACCGCGACGTGGCCACCGCGCAATTTTATGGCGCGGATTTTTCCATCGAGCGCAATCCCAAGCGGGCGCTGCACTTTGATTTGTTCTTTAACTTTGTCGACGGGCCGAAAGGATTGTTCGTCGAATGCGATTACAACACCGACTTGTTTGACGCTTCGACCCTGGAGCGTTGGCTGCAGCATTACCAGACGCTGCTGGTGGGCATCGCAGCTAACCCGGCGGAGATTTTTGGCAAGTTGCCGATACTGACGGATTCCGAACAGAAACAAATGACCGCTGCGGGAAAAGCTGCCGTGGAATTTCCGAAAGATAAAACTCTACACGGCTGGTTCGAACAGCAAGCCGCAAAAACTCCTGTTGCGCATGCGGTGACCTTCGAAGGCAAGCCGTATTCGTATGCGGAATTGAATCGCCGTTCGAATCAATTGGCGCATCATTTGCGAAGCCTCGGCGTTAAGCCGGGCACGCTCGTCGGATTATTTGTGGAGCGCGGTTTCGAAATGGTGGCCGGCATCATCGGAATTTTGAAAGCCGGCGGCGCGTATTTGCCGATCGATCCGGTTTATCCCAAAGACCGCTTGTCGTTCATGTTGGAAGACGCGGCTGCACCGATTCTGCTGACGCAGACTTCGCTCGCTGCGGAGCTGCCCGATCACCAGATGAAAGTGGTTTATTTCGACAGAGATTTTGCGGAAATCGATAAGCATCCGGAGACCAATCCGGTCAACACCACCACGCCGGACGATCTGGCTTATGTGATTTACACCAGCGGCTCGACCGGCAAGCCTAAAGGCACGCGAGTGACGCACTACAACGTGGTGCGACTGATGCAGGCGACGGAAAAGTGGTACGGCTTCAACGAAACGGATGTGTGGACGTTCTTTCACTCGCACGCATTCGATTTCAGCGTCTGGGAATTGTGGGGCGCGCTGCTTTACGGCGGGCGCGTGGTGATGGTGCCGTATTTGACCAGCCGTTCGCCGGAAGAATTTTATGAATTGATGGTGAAAGAAGGCGTGACGGTGCTGAATCAGACGCCGTCGGCGTTCAAGCAGTTGATTCAGGCGGAAGCGCGGCTGGATGGAAAGGCGACTTCGCTGCGCTACGTGATTTTTGGCGGAGAAGCGCTGGAGATGCAAAGCTTGACTCCGTGGTTCGAACGCCATGGCGACCGGCAACCGCAACTGGTCAACATGTATGGCATCACCGAGACGACCGTGCACGTGACGTATCGTCCGCTTTCGGCAGCGGATCTGAAATCGGGCAGCGTGATTGGCGTGCCCATGCCGGATTTGCACGTTTACATTTTAGATCGGCTGCAGCAGCCCGTGCCGGTCGGCGTGATTGGCGAAATTTATGTGGGCGGCGCAGGCGTTGCGGCGGGATATTTGAAGCGCGATGAACTGACGCAGCAGAAATTTTTGCCGGATACGTTTAGCGGCAAGCCCGGTGCCACTCTATATCGTACTGGCGACTTGGCGCGGTTTTTGCCGGACGGCGACATTGAATATTTCGGGCGCATCGATCACCAGGTGAAGATCCGCGGCTTCCGTATTGAGCTGGGAGAAATCGAGAGCGTGCTGGCGAAGCATCCCGGTGTGCGTCAATGCGTGGTGACCGCGCGCGAAGACACGCCTGGCGATAAAATTCTGGTGGCGTACTATCAGCCGCAAGCGGGGGCCGCGACGGAAATCACCGAACTGCGCGCACACCTGAAAAAAGAAATTCCCGAGTACATGGTGCCGTCGACGTTTATTCGCCTGGAGCATCTGCCGCTTACGCCGAACGGCAAAATTGATTTGAAAGCGCTGCCGGCGCCGGATGAGCGCGCCGTGGAATCGAAGAACGCATTTCTGGCGCCGACGGATTCTATCGAGCAGGTGCTTTCGCAGCTGTGGGCCAAGGTTTTGAAGGTGCAGCGCGTCGGGCTCAACGACAATTTCTTTGAGTTGGGCGGCCATTCGCTGCTGGCCGTCCGCATCATCGTGGAAATCGAGAAGATTTATAACCGGCGGTTGCCGCTGGCGACTTTGCTGCAAGCCCCCACGGTCGGGGCCTTGGCGGAAGTGTTGCGGCGGGAGAATTGGACGCCGTCGTGGTCTTCGCTGGTACCGCTCCAGCCGGGAGGTTCGAAGCCACCGCTGTTTTTGATTCACAGTCACGGCGGAAACGTTCTGGAATATCACGCGCTGGCCAGCCACATGGGCAAGGATCAGCCGGTGTACGCGCTGCAAGCGCGGGGGCTGGATGGCAACATTGTGTTGAACGAAACATTGGAGCAGATTGCCAGCGCGTACTTAGCGGAGATTCGAACGCTGCAACCGGCCGGGCCGTACGTTCTTGCGGGTTTCTGTTTTGGCGGTCTCGTTGCAATGGAAGCGGCGCAGCAGCTGCAGGCAGTGGGAGAAAAAGTGGAATTGGTAGTGATGATTCAGACTACTCGCCCGGGCGCGCCTGCCTATGCGGCGGATAGCGGTTCCGCGGCACGGTGGTGGCAGCGGACTGCCAAGCGCATCGACCTCGAAAAAGAAAACCTTTCGCACCGTGGCTCCGGATATGTCGGGGAGCGTTTGCGTCGCGCCTGGGATGTGATGCGCGCGCGCACGCAAATCGCGGCGGATCGTCGCGAGGGAAATTCCGAAGCGGCCAAGACGCGTTCGTCGATGGCCTACAACCTGGAAATTTTGGGAATGGAACACGATCGCGCGTTCGACAATTATGTGCCGCGGGTCTACAAAGGCGACGTATTGTTGTTCCGTGCTAGCAAGCAACTGCCGGGAATGGCCGCCGACGAGTCGCTGGGTTGGGCGCCGATGATTCAAGGCAAACTGGAAATTCGTGAAGTGCCGGGACACCAGCAAAATATTTTGATTGAGCCGCACGTGACGCGATTGGCGGAAGAGTTGGCGGCCAAACTGAACACGGCAGCTCCCGAGATTACGGTGAAACAGGAAGAATCCGCCGAAGCAGCCGTCGTGCCAGTCCTATCCTAACCCTCTGACAACATAGCCCTTAACCTCAGTTTCTGCGACGCGGAGAAGACCCCAGCGCCGTTGCATTCGTCTATTACAACACGGTGATATGCTTCGCGGCATGCAGAACGCTCGATTGGAGCCCGCCGCCAAACTCGTTGGGTCTAACGCCCAACGCGGTGCATATTTGGCGTGCTTGGCTGGAGGCGAACGAGACGGAACGTGCGCAACTTTCACGATTTCTCAACGAAGAAGAAACTGCGCGAGCGAACCGATTTGTCTTTGCGCGTGATCGCGAGCATTTCGTCGTGGCGCGCGGAAGACTGCGCGAAATTCTCAGCAGCTATCTTCACCAACCGCCGGCGAGTTTCCAATTTGCAGCCGCGAAACTTGGAAAGCTGTCGCTGCCCGCGCATCCACAATTTCGTTTCAATGTGAGTCACTCGCACGGGCTGGCGCTGTATGCCGTTTCGTTGCATCGCGAATTGGGAATTGACGTCGAAAAAATCCGGCCGGAATTTACGGGCGAGGATATCGCCGCGCGTTACTTTTCGACGGCCGAGCAAGAGGAGTTGAAAAACGTTTCAAGCGACGAACGCGCCAAGGCCTTTTTTCTGTGTTGGACTCGCAAGGAGGCCTACATCAAAGCGCGCGGCGAAGGACTACAAATTGCGCTGGACTCCTTCGACGTTTCGCTGACCCCGGGACGTGCGCCGACATTGCGCAGCGTCGATGAGCAAAGATGGACGATGCAGTCGTTCACGCCGGCACCGGGATTTGCCGCGGCAATCATAGGTGAAGGCGATTTTGAGATTGCCGGATTTTATAGCGCCGGCGACGCTCGAACTGCGAGCGACGCCGACTCATAAAATAATACGGCAATGATTTTATGGATTGGGAATGGTTACGGTCACGCCGTCGGAGTGCGAACTCTCGCGCCCGTTGCTGCTGACCGAGGTCACGAAATACTGGTATTCCTCGCCGGATGCGACGTCGGAATCGCGATAGTTGATGCTGCCGAGTAGGCGAGGCGGTCAGCTTAGTGTAGATCAACCCGGACCCCGAACCCTCGGCGCGGTAAACGTTGTAACCCTCAACATTGCCAGCACTTGCCTTCCACCCTAAAGCCACAGAGTGATTGGATTTAGCCGGTTCGGCGCCACCATCCACGCCCGTCCCAGCCATGGTCATGGCCACCAGACCGTCTTTAACCACGAAGGTCAAGCCACCTTTCGCCGGACCTTTCACGGTCGGAAAAAACGTGATCAGAAAGGTGCGTTCCTGCTGTGCCTGCAGTTCAAAATTCGCGGGCAGTTCGGACACCGCGAATCCCGCACCGCCGAGAATCACTCTGGTCACCGCGACCGGGGCGCTGCCGCTGTTGGAGATGGTAATTCTCTGCGCGACGGTTTGCTTGAGAGAGGTGTTTCCGAAATTGACCACCGCCGGACTGATGTCCAGTTTCGCCGTGGCTTTCGTTCCGGTGCCTTTTACTGAAAATGTTTCCGTGCCGATCGCAATTGCTTCGACGGTTAATTTTCCGTTCACGGTGCCAGTCGCAGCCGGAGCGAACTCAATGTTGAAAGTTTGACTCGCCTGCGGGGCGAGAGACAGTGGGAACTTTAGTCCCGACAGACTCAAGCCTGCTCCACTGACTTGTGCGCCAGTGATCTGCCGAACTTTGCTGTCTTCGTTACTGATTTTGATGGTCTGAGAATTTTTCTGGCCCACCGCCACGGAACTGAAATCTACCGAGTCGGGAGTGAGCACGATTTTCGACTGAGCCGCGGGCGTCGATGAAGACCCGCCGCTGGAAATGGCGTGGGTGCAGCCGATGGTGCACAACGGCAGCACTATAGATAGGACGAACCAAAACTTTCTCGACAAAAAACTTCTCCGTTCACTTGGTCTTGAAGGTCGAAGATTTCTCAACCCATGAACGGACCTTAACTGCCGCCATCGGTGCCGACAATCTGTTCATCGGACATTTATGGGACAACGTTATTAACTGTCCAGCGGTGCAGGTGGACGTTTCGACACATGCGCGAAGTGAAAAAAATTTGCGCGGATCAGCGGCGTAGCGAGATCGAGATTAAATTTCAGATAAATCGCGGACGAAAATCTAAAGGAAGAAATTTGGCCTTTACTGGTGAACGGCGTGGCCTGGAATCGGGCGATTCGGTAAAATTGTGCTGGCCTCGGAGCAAATTACGTTCTTGAGAAACGTCTCAGGGGAGGAATCTCAGCAAGCCGAAATATGGGCGTGGGACGACGGCTTAACGTAAGCTCATTCTAATGTGGTTCTTATACCATGCTCCCTCAGTCAAGGTACTGGGAATCCTGTAGCACCCGGAAGGTGTTTGCAACTAACGGGCACCCGTTTTCTCATTTAGTCGGCGAGTGGATGAAGGGAAAATGCCCAAGCGAGCGAGGCGATTCCAGCATCAAAATAAAAGTTTTAGTATGATACACTTACGGTAGGCCTACGAGTCCCACCCCAAGGGTCGTTAGTACTCCTAGTGGCAGGGTAATTGCCTTCTCTTTAGTGCCCGAGACTCCGCGTTGGGAGTTTTGTGGCGGTAGCCCATCCGCTGGGTGGGCCAAGGGAAGCTAGGCAGGACATGCAAACGCAAGATTCACAAGCAGTTAATAGCCAATCCGGGGAAAATAACCCGCGCTGGTACGCGTTGCAAGTGAACTGCAGGAAGGAAGCGAATATCGCGACTCAGATCGAAGGTCGCGGCGTGGAATGCTTCCTGCCGCAGTACAAGAGCCTTCGTAAGTGGTCGGACCGCACCAAAGAGATTCGGCAGGCTTTGTTCCCCGGATATCTGTTTTGCCGATTTAGTTACGAGAGCCGCCAACCGGTGGTAAGTACCTCTGGAGTGATCCAGGTGGTCGGGAATGGGCGACACGCCGTAGCGGTACCGGATAAGGAAATTGAAGCTTTGCAAGTGGCTGTAACGTCAGGAGTTCCGAGCCAGCCGTGGCCGTACCTGCGGGCTGGTGAACTGGTACGGATTAACTATAGCCATCTCAGCGGCCTACAGGGAATATTGGTTAACTTTAAGGGTAACCATCGTGTGGTTCTTTCAGTCACATTGCTACAGCGTTCGTTGGCTTTAGAAGTCGACTTGGAGTGGCTGACACCGGTGGAACGAACAAAACATTCGGAGCGCGCCGTATTAGTTGGCGTAGCTGGTACCGCCACCTCGGGCGTTTAACGGAATTATGACCATGGGCACAACGGAAAAAGGAATGATGAACTCACTCAAGACCGCGCAGCAGACGGACGTCGAACAGCGAAAACCGCAAACGCAGGAACTGCCTGCGCCGGGATTGAGCGCCGAAGGCGATGCCCGGGCACTGTTGAGCGAAGATGCTTTCGTTTCCATGTTGTACCTGGAACGCCGCCGCGCGGAACGCGCCCAGAAGCGTTTTGTTCTGGTGTTGGTGGACGTGAAGCGAGCCCTGGAAGACGGCAGCAACCGCAACCGGACGCTCAACAAAGTTTGCGTGGCGCTGACCAACTGCACTCGTGAGACCGACATTCTGGGCTGGTACCTTGAGAACAATTTGATCGGAGTCATCGGCACAGAGTTGGGCGAGGCCGCTCCGAAAGTGATTCACGAACGCATGCTGGAAAAGCTGCGCACCTCTTTCCAGAACACGGTGGGCAAGGAAAAGAGCTCGAAGATTTCGGTGTCGTTCCACTTTTTCCCGGAAGAATACGGCAAGGGCGAATCGGATTCGTCCGCGAACGTAGCGCTGTATCCTGATATTTCGCGCAAGGAAGATTCGAAAAAAGTTGCGCTGGGCATCAAGCGCGCTATGGACGTGGTCGGCAGCGCGGCGGCCCTGGCGCTGTTTTCGCCGGTGTTGGCAGCCATCGCGGTGGCCATCAAGCTGACTTCCAAGGGGCCGATTCTGTTTCGCCAGGAGCGGTTGGGACAGTACGGACAGACCTTCACCTTTCTGAAGTTTCGGTCGATGCACACTAATTGCGACGCCAAGATTCATCAGGAGTACGTCAATCAATTCATCTCCGGCCAGGTTTCTGAAACCGGGGCTGACGGCGCCAAGACCGTGTTCAAGATCCAGAAAGACCCGCGCGTAACCGGCATCGGAGCCTTCATTCGCAAGACCAGCCTCGACGAGCTTCCGCAATTCATCAACGTGCTGCGTGGCGATATGTCTTTGGTTGGGCCGCGTCCGCCGATCGCTTACGAATTTCGCGCTTACGACTTGTGGCACCGCCGCCGCGTGTTGGAAATCAAGCCGGGCATTACTGGCTTGTGGCAGGTAGAAGGCCGCAGCCGTACGCGCTTCGACGATATGGTTCGCTTGGACCTGAAATATGCCCGCGGCTGGTCGCTGTGGTTGGATGTCAAAATCCTGATCCAGACGCCGTCGGCAGTCTTCTCCGGCGACGGCGCGCACTAAGCGACTCGCATCGAGACTCATCACTTGCAACAATCGCACTGAACCATTCGCACTAATCCGGCGCGGCAGTTTCCAAAGAAGCAATTGTTCTCATCAGGACACCGCAACACGGAATCCACGCTCACAATCCCTAGCCCTGCAGTACTCTGAAAAAGGTCCGCGAAATTAAGCGGCAAAAAAATTCACGCCCGGCAAGCGTGTTCTTAACCCTCGCTGGACCTCCTGCATCGAGGGACGAAATTCCGAGGAGCTGTATGATCCGCATTGGTGTGATTGGCTACGGTTACTGGGGTCCGAACATCGTCCGCAATTTTCACACGCATGAAGGCGCGGAAGTTTCCATGGTGTGCGACAAGAATCCCAAGACTCAAGAGCGGCTGCGCAAATCGCATCCGTCGATGGCCTTCAGCACGGATGAAAATGAAATTCTGAAATCGCCCAGCATCGATCTCGTCGCGGTGGTCACTCCGGTGTGGACCCATTACGAGCTGGCCAAGAAAGCTTTGGAAAACGGCAAGCACGTGTTCGTGGAAAAGCCGTTCACCTGCAGCGTGGCCCAAGCGGAAGAGCTGGTGGAGCTGGCCGACAAGAAAAACTTGAAGATCATGGTGGACCACACCTTTTTGTTCACCGGTGCGGTGAAGAAGATTCGCCAACTGATCGACGAAGGCTCGATGGGCGATCTGTATTACTACGATTCGCTGCGGGTGAACCTGGGCTTGTTCCAACATGATGTGAATGTGATCTGGGATTTGGCGCCACACGATTTGTCCATCATGGATTACGTGATCGGCGAGAAACCCGACGCGGTGGTGGCTACCGGCGAAAGCCACTTGAACAATATTGAAGACGTGGCGTTCATTACCGTCTACTTCCCCAAGAAAATCATCGCGCATGTGAACGTGAACTGGCTCTCTCCCGTGAAAGTGCGCACCACCCTGATCGGGGGCGAGAAAAAAATGCTGGTGTGGAACGACCTCGAGGCCGACGAGAAAATCAAGATTTACGACAAAGGCGTGAGCATGAGCAACGCCGCGAATCCGGCGAATCCCGGGGGCTTGCACAAATTGCTGGTCAGCTACCGCTCCGGCGACATGTGGGCTCCGCAAGTGGAGCAAATCGAAGCATTGCGTGCGGAGACGGCGTATTTCTTGCAATGCATCCAGGAAAATAAAACGCCTTTCAATGACGGCGTGGCTGGTTTGCGCGTCGTGCGCATTCTGGAAGCCGCCGATAAATCCGTACGCAAGCGCGGCGAGGTGGTGTCCCTGTGAGCAACGCAACCATTAGCGGTGAATTCCTGTCCATCGCCCCGAGCGTCAAACTCGGCAAAGACGTCAAGCTCTCCAAGTTCATCAATATGTACGGCTGCGAAGTCGGCGATGAAACCAAGGTCGGGGCCTTCGTCGAAGTTCAAAAAGGCGCGCGCATTGGTAAGCGCTGCAAAATTTCCAGCCACACGTTCATCTGCGAAGGCGTGCAGATTGAAGACAACGTGTTCATCGGCCACAGTGTGACCTTCATCAACGATTCCTATCCGCGAGCCACGACCGCCGAAGGCGGTCTGCAGACCGAAGCGGACTGGAAAGTGGAAACCACCACCATCAAAAAAGGCGCGTCTATCGGCTCGGGCAGCACGATCTTGAGCAACGTCACCGTGGGCACCAACGCCATCGTGGGCGCGGGCAGCGTGGTGACCAAAGACGTTCCCGACAACGCCATCGTAGCCGGCAATCCCGCAAAATTTCTACGTTTCATATCCGAGGAGAAAAAGTAAGCCATGGCTTCTACACCTACTAAAGTGTCGTTTCTGGATTTGGTCACACCGCACCAAGAGCTCAAAGCCGAGCTGCTGGCGGTAGTGGAAAAAGCCTTCAGCAACGCAGGCTTCATCGGCGGACCGATGGTGGAAGATTTCGAGAAGGAGTTCGCGGCGTACTGCGACAGCAAATATTGCGTGGGCGTGAACAGCGGCACCGATGCGCTGCGTTTCGCGTTCATGGCCGCGGGCATCGGCCAGGGCGACATCATTGTCACCGTGCCGCACACCTTCATCGCCACCACCGAAGCCATTTCGCAGACTGGCGCGCAGATCGCCTTCGTGGACATTCACGAACAGACCTACACGCTGGATCCGGAAAAGCTGCGGCAATATCTCGAAAATCAGTGCAGCTACGACAGCAACGCCAAGAAACTGACCGAGCGCAAGAGCGGCAAGCGTGTCGCCGCGATCGTTCCGGTGCACTTGTACGGACAGACCGCGGACATGGATCCGATCATGGAGTTGGCCGCCAAGTACAACCTGGTGGTCGTCGAAGACGCTTGCCAGGCCCACGGCGCAAAATATTTTTCGCGCAAGCAGAACAAGTGGCTGACTGCCGGCTCGATTGGCTTGGCCGCGGCATTCAGCTTTTATCCCGGTAAAAATTTGGGAGCGTGCGGCGAAGCCGGCGCGACCACCACGAATGACGAAGCGCTAGCTAAGCGTATGAAGATGATCCGCGACCACGGCCAGGCCAAAAAGTATTACCACGACATCGAAGGCTACAACGGCCGCCTGGATTCGATCCAAGCCGGCTGGCTCTCCGTGAAATTGAAGCACCTGCCGAAGTGGACGGAAGCGCGCCAGAAACTCGCGCATCGCTATCATCAACTATTTTCCGAAGCCAAAGGCTCGATGGTCATCCCGGTCGAAGCCGAATGGACCAAGGGCGTCTACCATCTCTATGTAGTCCGCGTCGCCGATCGCGAAGCGCTGCAAGCGCATCTGGCCGATGCGGGCATCGCCACCGGCATCCACTACCCGATTCCGCTTCACTTGCAGAAAGCTTATCAGCACCTGAATTACAAGAACGGCGACTTCCCGGTTACGGAACGCGTTGCCGCAGAAATCGTTTCGCTGCCGATGTTCCCGCAACTCACGCAAGATCAGCAGAAACTGGTGGTCGATCGCGTCCTGGAATTTGCCACTTCCAAAGTCGGCGCGCGCTAACACCAGCGGCATCTTTAAACACAATTTGTTCATCGGGCGAGCGCCCCTCGCTCGCCCGCTTTCATTTACTCCCAGCTGTTTGGTTCACGGTTTCCGGTCGGCATCCCCCGCCCGGCTTATGCCCCGCTTAGACCGCATGGCGACACTGTATTTTTTTTCTCCGCTCAACCGCGTGGTGGGCGATGGGACACGCACCCGTGTGCCAATTTTGATGTACCACAGTGTTTCGGAAAATCGCTTCGGCAAAACCCATCCGTACTTTCAGATCAATACGCTGCCGTCGGTGTTCGCCAGCCAGATGCGCTGGTTGCGCTCGCATGGCTATCAAAGCATCAGCTTGAAGGACATGCTGGCGGCGTTGGAAGCCGGCGAGCCGCTAGCCAAAAAGATCGTTCTGACCTTCAACCGCGGCTATCAGGACTTCTACACCAATGCGTTTCCGGTGCTGCGGCAGTGCGGCTTTGGCGCGACGGTCTACCTCACCACTGAATGCATCCGGGACACTCCGATACGCCTGGAAGGCGCGGACTATTTGACTTGGAGCCAGGTCCGCGAACTGCACGCCGAGGGGATTTTGTTCGGGTCGCACACCGCCACACACGCCGATTTACTGTCGCTCGATCTGGAGCAAATCGATTACGAACTGGGCTTTTCCAAGGAATGCCTGGAGCAAAAACTCGGGAGCGCGGTGAATTCCTTCGCCTATCCCTGGGCGTTTCCCGAAGCCGATCCGGTCTTCGTCAGATTCCTGGTAGATTTACTGAAAAGTCATGGCTTTGACAACGGGGTATCGACCATCCTGGGACGGGCTAATTCATCCAGCAATCGTTACTATTTGCCCCGCCTGCCGATAAATTCCTGGGACGACCCCGCGTTGCTGGGCGCAAAGTTGGCTGGGGGGTACGACTGGCTGCACTGGCCGCAAAGGATGCACAAATTCGTGCATCACAACATTTCGCTGATGGAACGGCCTAATACGCTACAAACCAATGAGTTCAAGTGAGACTTCGATCAGCAAATGGGCGGCGGTTGGAGAAGCTCCACAGAGCAGCAAGCGTAGTCCTAGGACTGAATTAAGGGCATCTTACAATCGGGACAGGATACTAGTCCTGTCCCTCTTTTCGACGAATGGCCAGTTGCCTGTGGCATGTACGCTAGCTAACCTGCAAAGGCTCGCTGGCGGGAGAACTGTCACAATTTTAGGGCGCATTACTAAGGACAGGTATGGGGGCATTACTAAATAATTATTTCTTCAAGCGGTTTCTAGGCGTTGGGGTGTTGGCGGGAGGCATGTTGCTGGGTGCATCGCATGCTCAAGCCAACGACATTTATATTTCGCAGAGCGGATCGGGAGCGGCCAACGGAGCGGATTGCGCGGATGCGTTCTCCACTTCGTTTTTCAATACCGGCTCCAACTGGGGTTCCGGTGGCAATCAAATCGGTCCCGGCACCATCGTGCATCTGTGCGGCACGGTGAGCGGCGGCTCTGGCGCGACGGGACTTACGTTTCACGCCGGCGGCTCAAGCGGCCGGCCGATCACCTTGCTATTTGAAGATGGCGCGCGGCTGACCAGTCCGCAATGGAACGCGGCCATCTTCTCCAACAACAACAACTGGATCACCATCGATGGCGGCAACAGCGGCATCATCGAGAACACCAGTGCGGGAAGTTCCGGCGCGTCGTGCAGCAGCGGAAGCTGCAGCATCCACGACCCAACTTCCTACGGAGTGAACATCACCGGCGGCAGCAACATCGAGGTGAAAAACCTCACGGTGCAGAACATCTACATTCATAGCGGCACCGGCAGCGACGGCGTTAACACCAAGGGCATTTACTTCCCGGTGGCCAACTCCTCGCAAAGCGCCATTACAGTGCACGACAACACCGTGCACGATGCGCAATCCGGAATCATTTTCGGCTTCAACAATATTTCCAACATTCAGGTGTACAACAACACTACCTACAACCACACCTGGGGTGTCGCCTTCTTGGACGACAACAACGGCAGCAGCGCCACCACCGTGTCGGTCTACAACAACGACATCAGCGGCTTCGAGAACTGGCGCGGGCCCAACGGCGGGGACAACGGCTTCCACCAGGACGGCGTCTTTTTCGCTGCAACCAATCCGAGCACGTCGTTCACGAATTCCAGCATCTATAACAACTACCTGCACGGCGCGATGACCAACCCGTCCACCGGCCACATCTATTTGACGGGCAGCGGCGGCGGGATGCGCAACAACGCGATCTACAACAACCTGATCGTGGCGCCCCAAAACGACCTTGGCCACACTGGTGAGGATGAGGAAGGCTTGATCGTGCTGGGCTTTGGTTCGCTCTCCACCAGCGTGTACAACAACACCTTCGTCTCCCAAGATCCGGGCATCGACATTCGCGACAACGGCACCACCGTAGCCGCCGTCAAGAACAACATTTTCATGGGTGATAGCGGCGGACCGATGTACACCGCGATTCTGGACAAGAACCAAGCCAACCTGAAGGGCTTGGTCAACAACAACGACTACTACAACATTGCCAGCGGACATACCTTCCAGATTGGCGATGGCACCAACAATTATGGCTCGCTCAGCTCCTGGCAATCGGCCTGCGGCTGCGATTCCAGCTCCGTGATGGGCAATCCCAACCTGGATGGCACCTATCATCCGCAATCGCCGTCGCCGGCCATCGGCTTGGGCAGCGTCTTGACCACCCTCAACCTGTTGACGCTGGACGTCGACAAAGTTGGCACTCCTCGGCTGTTGTCCTGGGATGCCGGGGCGTATCAAAGCGGCGCCACTGCAAGCAGCACTCCTCCGCCGGCACCAACGGGTTTGAAGGCGCAGGTTCAGTAAGCAGCAAGAAGCCGTTGTTAGTATCGGTAAGCGAAGCGCGACCCTCTTTATACGGGGTGTCGCGCTTCGCATTACACCTCAGCAAACATCGTTTACAGGTATTTGTTCTCCCGCTTCAGCCGCAACTACACTAGTTGTATGCACGGATTCCCCGCAATTTTCGCGAACGCAACGAACCACCCTTGGCCCCTCGTGTGGTTGGCGCCGGCGATTTCAACGCTTGGCGTGCGCGGGCCAGCCGCGCTTGGCAACACATCTCAGACGGCTGCATCGCGGTAGCGACGCCCGCGAAAATTTTTGTTTCACCAGCAATCGAGAAGGAGCTTCTTGTCCGATCTTTCTACCATTGACGTCGACCCCGTCGCCAAAGACGCCGACCCGGTTTCCCAGCCGGAAGAGCCGCTATTTCAGAAAGTGGTGACGCGGGCCTTCGCCTATATTCCGTGGCTGAAGGACATGCCCATCTCGCCGCGAATCATGACGGCGATGCGGGGCACCACGTGGACCATGATCGGCTATGGCTCCAGCCAGGTGCTACGGCTGGGCTCCACGCTGCTGTTAGCGCGTATGTTGGCGCCGCAATCGTTCGGCTTGGTCGCGTTGGTGAACGTATTTCTCGGCGGGCTGGAAATGCTCACCGACTTGGGCATCGGCCTGGACGTAGTGCAACACAAGCGCGGCGACGATCCGAAATTCATCAATACCGCATTTTGCATTCAGGTGATTCGCGGCATCGGCATCTGGATTATCGCTACGGCCTTCGCCAGGCCCTTCGCGCACTTTTACCATCAGCCGGCAGTCGTTACGCTGGCCATGGTGGCCTCCGTTTCCGTGCTCTGTCGCGGCTTCGGTGGCGGATCCGTTTGGCTGCTGCTGCGCCACGTGCAACTGCGGCAGTTGACCATGCTGAACCTGATCAGCGAAGTGGGCGGCTTTGTGGTCTCCGTAGTTTGGGCCCTGATTTCACCCACCGCTTGGGCGCTGGTGGTTGGCCGGGTGACTTCCTCGGTAGTGTTTGTCATCGGCAGCCATCTCATTCCCGGTCACAAGACCGCCTTCGAATGGGATCGCGCCGCCGCCAAAGATATTCTGGCTTTCGGCACCGGCATATTCCTCTCCTCCGCGACGTACTTTATGAGCGGCGAGGCCGAACGCCTGATCATGGGCAAGTTCGTCACCGTGGTCGAACTAGGCTGCTTCTCGCTGGCGCTGTCCATGTCCGGAGCAGCTTCCGGAGCAATTCAGCAAGTGGCCGGCCGCGTGGTTTTTCCGATGATTGCCACTGCGTTGCGCGAAAGCAATGAGTCCGCGGTGCGCCGGTACAAAAAGGCCCGCTTGGTCTTTACCACCCTGGCCATCATCGTCGGCGTCGGTGCGGTCGCGTATGGGCCGCGGGTCGTGGCGATTCTGCTCTCTTCGAAATACTTTATGACCGGCTGGATGCTGCAGCTGCTCGGCTGGCGCGCTGCTCAGGATATTTTTGCCGCTCCCACTGCCAACGTGATGCTGGCCAGCGGCAATTCGCGGGTGGCCGCGATCGCCAACATAGCGCGTATGACCGCCATGCTTTCCGGCTTGGCGCTGGCGTTCACGAAATACGGGATTCACATGGCCATCGCGGTGTTGGCCTTCTCTACCTTGTTCGGTTACTTCGTTTATCTGTATTCGCTGGGAAAGCATTTGCGCGGCGCGCTGTGGGCGGAAATGTCGGAGTTCGGAATTTTCGTAGCCGCCACCGTGGCGGCGGCATTTATTCCCTGGCCCTGGAGATAGCTCGTGTCGCCCCGGGATGCAGTCGAGAAAATTCATTGGGTTGTAGGGCGATATGCCGGCTAAACCAACCGTCAGCGTAATCATCCCTACCTACAATCGCGCGGAACTGATCTCGAAAACCATCGAGAACGTTTTCGAGCAGACTTACACAGATTTCGAAGTGATCGTGGTGGACGACGGATCATCCGACAACACCGTCGAAAGATTATCCGCATGGGGCGACAAGATTCGCCTGATTCGCCAGTCCAATGCCGGGCCTTCGGCGGCACGCAACCACGGAGTTCAGGAAGCCCGCGGCGAAATTATCGCCTTCCAGGATTCTGACGACACCTGGATGCCCACCAAGCTGGAACGGCAGATCAATCTGCTGCAGCGTGCCGGGAGCAATGTTCCTTGTTGTTTGTGTGCCGCGGAAATGCACTTTGGCACGATTCGAGTGATCAGTTCGTTCGAATTGGCATGGCTTCGGCCCTCGCTGGAGCAGGGCCTGTGGACGAACGTGGCGGAAGTCTTGTCCACCACATCCGTCTTGTTCAACCAATGCTCCGCGATTCGCACCGCGGCATTCAAGAGCATCGGCGGGTTCAATGAGGCTTACCGCTGCATGGAAGATTACGATTTATCTTTGCGGCTGGCGCTGCAAGGCGCGCCGTGGACGTTCGTGGCC
Organism: uncultured Acidobacteriota bacterium; assembly: GCA_963846145.1. GTDB lineage: Bacteria > Acidobacteriota > Terriglobia > Acidiferrales > UBA7541 > Acidiferrum. The sequence goes on from CAWJUV010000004.1 coordinate 615,378, forward strand.
GAACCTTTGGTGGTCTGGCGGCAAGGCTCCCCCGAGAGCTTGTCACTCGGAGCATCAAATACCGGCGTAAAAGAAAACGAAATCAAAATTCGCGGGCTGGCCTACGACAGCGTCCGGGACAGTCCCCGGCATCAAACAGTACGGAAGTATCTGCGCCGCGAACGCGAGCGCAATCAACGGGAACTGGGCATCGCCAAGCTCTACGCCGGCACGGGCATCGGTAAACAGCAGTTGGCCTGGGCGCTGGCGCGCACCGAACACTATCGCAAGGCGTTGTACCGCCGCCGCTCCAGCTTCCCCAGAATGCAAGTACAGCCGGTACAGAATTTGGCGCCGGTCGAGGAAGAGATTCCAGTGGCCGCGGCTTTGAGGTCGAAATGACACCTGACGGTCTAGAAGATCATTTTTATTTCGGTGGGGGGGCGTCCAGCAGCAACATCACCCCGCTGGGAATTATTATTTTGGTGCTGGCGTGCCTGGCGATTCTGCTGGTCAAGCGCCAATGGATGGTCGCGCCCTTTCTGCTGGTCAACCTGCTGATGCCGGTAGGCCAAGTCATCGTGCTCTTTGGCCTGCACATCTCCATTTGGCGCTTCGTGGTTTTTGTGGCCTGGCTGCGCATCGCCATGCTGATAATTACGCGCAGGGATCCGTGGCCCGGTCCGCTGACCCTCATGGACAAAGTGTTCACCGCGTGGGCCGTCAGTAATGCGGTGATGTACACCATTCTCTGGAGCGACTTCGGCGCGCTCATCAATCGTTCGGGCTTTTTGTATACCTGCCTGGGCACCTACTTTCTGTTTCGCTACCTGGTGCGGGACCGCGAAGACCTGCTTCAGACCGTACGCGTCCTGGCGCTGGTCATGGTGCCCATCGCGGTGGCCATGGCGATTGAACACGCCACTGGTCACAATCCCCTGGCTTTCCTGGGTTCAGAGGACCTTCCGGCAATGCGCGATGGCCGGGTTCGCGCTCAAGGCCCGTTTCTGCATGCCATCATTGCCGGAACCATCGGCGCGGTGCAGCTGCCGCTATTCGTTATGCTGTGGTTTGAAGGAAAAGGCCACCGCTTGCGCGCCGTGATCGGGGCCTTGGCGGCGGTAATCATGGTCTACACCTCCTCCTCCAGCACCCCGCTGATGGCCTTTGCGGCCGCGGTAGGCGCGCTGTGCCTCTGGCCGCTGCGCCGCAAGATGCGCATCGTGCGTTGGGCCCTGGCGATTGGTCTGGTGGCGCTGCAGCTAACCATGAAAGCGCCCGTCTGGTATCTCATGAACCGCGTCGCCGGCGTCGTCGGTGGCACCGGCTGGCACCGCGCCGATCTGATCGATCAATTCGTACGCCGCTTCTCGGAATGGTGGTTGGTGGGCACCCGCGACAATGCCAATTGGGGCCTGGATATGTGGGATGCCATCAATGGCTTCGTGCGCGCCGGGCTGGAAGGCGGTCTCCTGACCTTCCTGTTGTTCCTCTCCATCTTCGTGGTGGGTTATTCGCGACTGGGGCGAGCGCGCGCCGCAAAACAAGACGATCCAGCCAGCGAGCGGGTTTACTGGGCGCTGGGATGTTCGCTCTTCAGCAATACCATCGGCTTCCTGGGCATCATCTATTTTGACCAGAGCGCGATCATCTGGTATCTCACGCTGGTGATGATCTCCAGCGCTACGGCTTGGGCTTTGCAAGCCGCGCCGGAGCCGGAAGCGGAGTTTATCCCCACGGTCAGCCGTGCACTTCCCGTTAATAAGGCTTCTGCGCCGGAACGGTCGGTTCCAACCTACCGGAACCGCCTCGGCGTGTAACATTTTACTAGGGTGCTTTTGGCGCCCTCACCTCTGTTCGTCGCTTGTAAGTGAGCTTGTGCAATGGACTTAACCTTATCCGTCGTCATCGTTAGCTGGAACACCAGGCAACTGGTGTTGAACTGCCTGGCCTCCCTTGAGAGCACCCGGCAGCATATGCCCATGGAGATCATCCTGGTGGACAATGCCTCCGCGGATGACACCGTGGAATGCGTGCGCAAGCAGTATCCCGACACGCACATTATTGAAAGCGGCAGCAACCTGGGTTTCGCCAAGGCCAATAATCTCGGCCTAAAAATCGCCACCGGCGAATTCATCGCGCTCATCAATTCCGACGTGGAAGTCTCGGCGGGCTGCCTGGAAAAAATGATCGAATTTATGCGCCAGGATGCCCAGATCGGCATGCTGGGGCCCAAGATGATTCTGCGCGATGGTTCGGTGGGCCCGTCCTGCTACCGCTTCCCCACGGTGTGGCGCTGGTTTGGTGAAGCGCTTTCCCTAAAAAGTGTGCTCAACAAGACGCCGCTCTACGAAGATTTCGAGATGTCCAATTTCAAGTATGACCGCAACATGGAAGTCGACGTCCTGACCGGATGGTTCTGGCTGGTCCGCAAACAAGCCACCGACAAAATCGGTTTTCTCGACCCGCAATTTTTTATGTATGGCGAGGATCTGGACTGGCCCAAGCGTTTTCACGACGGCGGATGGAAAGTGGTCTTCTTTTCCGAAGCGCAATCGATGCATTACTGCGGCGCCAGTTCCGATAAGGCCCCGATTCGTTTCTATGTCGAGATGAATCGCGCCAATCTGCAATATTTTCGCAAGCACCACAACATGCTTGGAGTCATCGGATTCTGGATCGCGATTTTATTGCATCACATCATCCGCGTGGTGGGCTTCAGTCTGGTTTACGCCTTTCGCAGCGCGAAACGAAAAGTCGCGGCACACCGCGTAAAACGCAGCACCGCTGCCCTTTTATGGCTGATGGGCCTGAAAAATATCAGTGAGATCGCCTGATGCCTGTGACTGAACCAAATTCCGCAATGAAGCCGGGCTCCAGCGACGTTCCTTCGTTTGCCATTACCACCGCGGCTTACAACGAAGAGAAAATCATGGATCAGACGATCACCAGCATCGTCAACCAGACCCTCAAGCCGACCCGATGGATCATCGTCAGCGACGGTTCCACCGATCGTACCGACGAAATCGTGAAGTCCTACGCTGCGAAATACGATTTCATCCAGTTGGAGCGAATTACCGAGGAGCATGCGCGCAACTTCACCGCCCAAGTGAATGCCATCAACCGCGGCTTTTCCAAACTGCTGCCGCAGAAATTCGATTTTATCGGCAATCTCGACGCCGACATCACTCTGGAGCCGGATTATTTCCGCCAACTGATCGCGAAATTCGCCGAAGATCCCCAGTTGGGCATGGCCGGCGGATATATTTACGAAAAGCAGGATGGCGAATTTAAAGTTCGACCGGGAAACAGCCTGTCCTCGGTCGCCCACGGCGTGCAGATGTTCCGCCGCGAATGTCTGGAGAGCCTCGGCAGCGGTTACGCGCCGTTCTCCTGGGGCGGTACGGATACCCACGCCTGCGTTCGATTGCAGATGCAGGGCTGGAAAGTCGAAAGTATTCCGGAGCTCAAGGCGTTCCATCATCGACCGACGGGTGCGGGCTTCGGCGCCATGAAATACACCTTTCGTGGCGGCTTGATGGATCATTATTTCGGGACCCATCCGCTGTGGGAACTTTTCCGCGTGGCTCGCCGGATGCTCGCTAAGCCTTATTTTGTAGGCGGATTTGTACGTTTGGCGGGGTTCGTGTGGGGCTACTGCAAAGGCGCCAAGCGCGAAGTCCCTGACGAATACATGCGTTACGTCCGGCGCGAACAGATGAGTAAGCTGCGGCTGTTTTTGAAGACCGGGCAGCAACAACCGCTGTGACGAGATTCTTGCCATGACCTCCTCCAAAAAAATCCCGTGGGACCGCGTGGTGAAGTGCGGGATCAGCCTCGCCGTGCACGCCGGCACCACGTTGAAAAACAGCTTGGGCCGCTTGTTTGGCGTGAAGCCTGCGGGCTTCTGCGTCATTCTCAATTACCACTCGATTCCCGCAGCCGAACGCGCGCTTTTCGCCAGCCAAATGGACTTGCTGGTGCGTTACTCGATGCCGGTGCGCGCCGACACCATGTCTACGTTGCAGCCGGGAACAGCCTACGCGGCCGTCACCTTCGATGATGGCTTTAAAAATTTTATCGACGAGGCCTTGCCGGAGCTGCGCGCCCGCAACATTCCCAGCACCATGTTCATCATCGTGGATGCCCTCGGAAAAGAATTTGGGCCCGAAGAGCATCTGGAAAAAGTGATGTCGGTGCAGCAGATGCGCGAATTGCCTGAAGATTTCGTGGCCATCGGTTCGCACACGCTTACGCATCCTTTTGTGCCTAATTGCACCCGCGACGAAGCGGAACGGGAATTGCTGAATTCCCGGATCCAACTGGAACAATTGCTGGGCCGCCCGGTAACGATGTTCAGTTTCCCGTTCGGGGGATTTTCCGAAGAGGGTATCGAGCTTTGCCGCCAGGCCGGGTATTCACGGATTTTCACCGCGCTGCCTTACAACGCATTTCAGAATCTGGATGAATTCGTTGTGGGCCGCTGTCGCGCGGACACCAACGATTGGCCGCTGGAAATTCGACTGAAGCTCGCGGGTGCGTACCGCTGGCTGCCTTGGGCAATCGCTTTGAAGCGAAAGGTTTTCTCGGCGAAACGCTCTCTATCCGGTTCGGGAAAGGGCGCCGCGAAGAGCGATCAGAAAGTCCCCGAGGTGCGGATTGGACAGTCGGTCGCGGAATTGCCGGATTTGCCTAAGCCGGTCGGAATGCAGCGATAACTTGACGGTAACTTCGCGTCTGGAATTGATGAGCCTACCCTTTGATTACTGAAATTGATCGCAAAGAGGTGAGTCAAATCACCCATCAACTGAATCCGTTGACCGACGCGCGCTGGAGCCAACTGCTCGAGCGCGATGAGCGGTCTAGTGTGTTTCACTCGGTGAACTGGTTGCGTGCGCTGCAGAAAACCTACGGCTATGAGCCGTTGGCTTTCTCGACCGCGGCGCCCGGAGCCGAACTAACCAATGCGCTGGTATTCGCGCGGGTAAAAAGTTGGCTGACCGGCAAGCGCCTGGTATCACTTCCCTTCTCTGACCATTGTGAGCCGCTGGTGGAGAATCTCGAACAGCTCAACAACCTGCTGGAACCGGCAAAGAAAGAACTGAGTGCAGGCGCCATCAAATACATCGACGTTCGGCCGCTTAGCCTCGCGTTCGGACAAAGCCTCAGCGATGAGACATTTTTTATTCACCTGCTGGATCTGCGTCCCAGCCTCGACGAACTCTACAAAAAACTTCACGGCGACTCCATCCGCCGCAAGATTCAACGCGCCGAACGCGAAAAGTTGACGCTGGATGTAGGCTCGTCGGAAGCGCTGCTGCAAGAGTTCTACGACCTGCACGTCATCACCCGGCAGCGGCAGGAAGCGCCGCCACACCCACTCGTTTGGTTTCGCAACGTGCTGGCTTGCCTCGGTGAAGCAGCCCAGATTCGCATCGCGCGCAAAGATGGCAAAGCCATCGCCGCGATTTTCACTTTGGCCCACAAAAACAAAATGGTTTACAAGTACGGCTGCTCCGACGCCCATTCGCACAACCAGGGCGGCATGCAGTTTTTATTTTGGAGCCTGATTCGCTACTGCAAGGAAAACGGTTTCGTGGAATTGGATTTCGGAAGATCGGAGTGCGCCAACGCCGGCTTGGTAACGTTTAAAGATCGTTGGGGCGCGAAACGTCAACCGCTGGTTTATTTGCGCTATCCCGAACGCGCCGGCAATTCCGGCCAGAAATCCTCGTCGGCCGTTATGTTGGGTAAGAAACTATTCGCCCGTTTTCCACAGAGTGCTTTGAGAATCGTGGGGAATTTGCTATACCCTCATGTCGGTTAAATTAAGTAACCACTTCGGGCTACAGACCTTCGTCCCCAACGTGATGTTTGCCCGAGGAAGCATTGTTTTATTGGCGACTTCTAATCCAGCAAGCGTCACTTAAGCATTTCAACGCGATAATCTGAATCTTCATGAACCAGGCATTTCGAACCCATTTTCGATGCCCTGACTCCGTTGCGGAGTTTCGCCTCGGCGGAGCCCTGTCACAGGATCCGGGTTTTTTCCGCTTCGGCGAAAACGTGGAGTGCTTCGGGCAATCCTCTGCGGTGACCCCGGCGCCGGCGTATCGCCCGTTACTGGAAGATGCCTCGCGCGCGGTGAATATCGACGATCGCGAGTTCACCGTCTCGGTGCCGTTTGATCCCGATCAGGTGGCGCAAAATCTGCGCACCGAAGCCTACCTCGGCCAGGAAGATGGCGAGCGCACCAATTTCGGCGGCAGCAATGTCATTCGTACCATGTATTACCTGGGGCGCCCGGCATTTCCCATACATTTCCGGCGGATTTTGCAACGCATTCGTTTGCGTGGCGGCGTCGACACGCCGTTTCCGCACTGGCCGGTGGATCGCACCGTAGATCGTCTGTTCGAAGAGCTGATGAAGACGGTCATCAAAGCGCGCAACGGTCAGCCGATTCCGTTCATCTGGTTCTGGCCCGATGGCGCGCCGGCCGCGGCGGTGATCACTCACGACGTTGAAACCGAGTTGGGCCGCGATTACTGTTCGCAGTTGATGAACATCGACGACGAATTTGGCTTCAAGTCCAGCTTTCAGGTGGTGCCGGAAGAACGCTACGACGTGCCGCAGATTTTTCTGGATGAACTGCAGCGCCGTGGATTCGAAGTCAACGTTCATGACCTTTCCCACGACGGCAATCTGTTTCGCGATCGCGAAGAATTTCTGCAGCGCGCCGCCAAGATTAACGCCTACCTCAAACAGTTCCGTGCTGAAGGTTTCCGTTCCGGCGCGCTGTATCGCAATTTGCGCTGGTTTGACGCGTTCGAATTCTCCTACGACATGTCCGTCCCCAACGTGGGGCATCTGGACGCGCAGCCGGGCGGCTGCTGTACGGTTTTTCCGTACTTCGTCGGCAACATTCTGGAAATCCCCGTCACTATTACCCAGGATTATTCGCTCTTCCACATTCTCAGCACCTATTCCACGGAACTTTGGGAAGAACAGTGCCGCATCATCCTCGATGGCCATGGCCTGATCAACGCCATCGTTCACCCCGACTACATCATCGGCAAAAAAGCCAACAACGCGTACCGCCGCCTGCTGGCGCATCTCGCGTATCTGCGGGAAAAAAGTTACGTGTGGACGGCCTTGCCGCGCGAGATTAACAATTGGTGGAGAACTCGTTCGCAGCTTCGCTTGGAATTCGACGGGCAAGAGTGGCGCATTGAAGGCCAGGGCCACGAACGCGCCCGCATCGCTTACGCGCATCTCGTGGATGGGCGCTTGAAATATTCGTTCGAACGACCGGCAGTCCGCACCGAAAACACCGAGGAGCAGCACGAATTCGCCATGCAATCCAACGGCGACAATGGATCGCAGCCCACGCGAAATCCGGTTACCGCCAGCTCCCGTAAGACCACTTAAGCCGCATATCTGCGGCGAACTTTTCGAGGTAGTTGTAACGTCATGAGCATAGCTGTCACCCGAGAGCCCCTTTGCGGCGGCCCCGGCAACCTTAACCCCGGGGCGGAAATACGTCCGCTGCGGGTGTGCATGATCGCCTACTCGTTTTACGAGACCGACAACCGCGTGATGCGCTACGCCGAAACGCTGGCCAAGCGCGGCGATTACGTGGAAGTTTTCGCGTTGCAGCGCGAAGGCCTGCCGGACTACGAACTGCTGGACGGGGTGCACGTGTACCGGCTGCAGCGCCGCGAAGTGAATGAGCGAGGTCGCTTCACTTACCTGACTCGCATTTTGCAATTCCTCACCCGTGCCATGGTCCGGGTCTCACGCAACCACCTACGCGAAAAATACGATCTCATCCATGTGCATTCCGTTCCGGATTTTTTGGTATTTGCCGCCTGGTTGCCGCGGCTTCAGGGTGTGCCAGTAATTCTCGACATTCACGACATCTTGCCGGAGTTCTACACCAGCAAATTCGGCTCGAAGCCTAAATCCGCGGCCTTTCGGTTTCTGCAGGGGATCGAAAAGCTTTCCGGGCGTTTTGCCACCCACGTGATTGTGGCCAATCACATCTGGCAAAAACGTTTGCTATCGCGCTCGCTGGAAAACGGCAAATGCACCGTGGTTCTGAACTCTCCGGATCGCGCCATTTTCAAGAAAAGCGCTGCGGCCCCCGCGCCCAAAGATCGTTTGACGCTGCTATATCCCGGCAGCATCAATTGGCACCAGGGATTGGATCTGGCCATCCGCGCCTTCGGAAAAATTGCCGGAATTGTGCCAGAAGCCGATTTCCACATTTACGGCGAGGGCCCACTGAAGCAGGATCTGGTGGAGCTAGCGGGGAAATTGCAGCTGGAGAACCGCGTTTTGTTTCATAAGCCCATCGCCCTGCGCGAAATGGCTAAAGTAATTGAGAACGCCGATTTGGGTATTGTGCCTAAACGCGGAGACAATTTTGGGAATGAAGCCTTCAGCACTAAGATCCTGGAATTTATGGCCATGGGCGTTCCGGTGATCGTGGCGGATACCCTGGTCGACAAATATTACTTCGACGATTCGGTGGTGTATTTTTTTCAAGCCGGCAATGAAGACGATCTGGCGCGGCGCATGGTGGAGCTGATTCAGAATCCCGAACGCCGCCGCATACAGGCGGATAAAGCAACGCGCTTTGTAAATAAGAATGACTGGAATGCCAAAAAGCACGAATACTTGCAGTTGGTCGACGGAATGGTAGCTCGTTGCGCGGCACGCTGAGCGGCGCATAATCCATTTCGCAACGCTGTAACTAGTAACGATCCACATGGCGACAAGTCCAATGCGACACTTGGCCACACAATGAAGGTCCGCGGCGGCGAAGGTGTTTTCTCCGGGATGAAGAATCGCATTTTGCAAAACCTGGCGCGCAATGCGCCCGGGGCGCAAAGTTTGCGCATTACTTTGCATCGCTGGCGCGGCGTGAATATCGGGGAAGGCTGCTGGATCGGTTACGACGCGATTCTCGACACTTCGCACCCGGAATATGTGACGCTGAAGGATGGGGCATCCATCGGCATCCGCGCGGTGATCATCGCGCATTTTCGCGAATTGCACGGCGTGGTGATCGAAGAAGACGCTTCCATCGGTCCCGGCGCCATCATCATGCCCAATGTGACTATCGGGCGCGGCTCAGTGGTGATGGCCGGCAGCGTCGTCACCAAAAACGTTCCGCCCATGACCATCGTGCAAGGCAATCCCGCCAAAGCCATCGCCAAGGTTGGCGTGCCGTTGAAACTGGATGTTTCGCTGCGCGAATTTTCGTCGAAATTGAAACCACTCGGAAAGAACTGAACGTGTTGTCACGCATTCGCATCGCCGTAGCTCCCGCCGCGGACTATCAAGCCCATCGCCCGCTGTTCGACATGCTGAGTGTCGGTTTGCCGGTGGATTTCGAACCGCACACCGCCAGCGACTTTTCGGGTCTGCAGGGGCTGATCGCGCTTTCGAACGATTCGGCGTTGCTACAGCAGCAGCCGCTCACGGACTCAGCGTTTACCGCCTGCATTCCTCCGAACCGTCGCCGGCGGCCGCTTCCGGCGGCATTCGCTTCACTTCTTCGAATCTGATCCATCGCGCATTTCGCGATCGCACGCTGAGCGATCCCAGCCTGAAATCGATTTGTGCCGTTCCTCAGAACGGGGCAATCCTCGCGGAATGCAGCAACAAACCGGTGTGGTCAGTGGAGCGTAGCGCCACCCAGGAAGTTCACCATTCTGGTGTGGCATTACCCGCGTTAGGGTCCAACGAATTCTTCCATCAACACTTTCGATCGGCGCGATGGTTCGCCTTCCTGCCGCTGCTCCACTTTTTGCGCAACTTGTTGGGGCCAGAGCGCTGGCCGGTGCCCGAACCTCGCGCCGTCTTCATCATCGACGATCCCAATCTCCACAGCAGCAGCTACGGCTTCATTGATTTCGCCAAGCTGGCCGCGCACGCCGCCGCGCACAATTATCACGCGGCGATCGCCACTGTCCCTCTGGACACCTGGCATTTCAACCGCGGTGCCGCCGAGATTTTCCGTTCCAAGCGCCGCAATCTCTCGATGATGATGCACGGCGTGAATCACATCGCCGACGAACTGGCCCGCCAATATTCCGCCGACGATGCCCTCGCGTTGCTGGCCACCGGACTGCGCCGCATTGCCACCTTCGAGTCGCGCTCCGGCGTGCAGGTGGATCGAGTCGTGGCCGCCCCTCACGGCGCCTTCGAAGAAGCCATCGCCGACCCCATGCTGCGGCTCGGCTACGAATCCGCGTGTGTGTCCGTCGGCTCGCTGGAGCGCTGGAATCCCGCCAAGCCATGGCGCGCCGATTTTGGACTGCCCATCGCTCAGGCTCTCGGCACTCAGGCGCTTCCGGTTTTCCATCGCACCGGCATCATGGAGGTCGACATCCTTCTCAGCGCGTTCCTCGGCCATCCGGTGATTATCGCCACGCACCATTGGGACTACACCTCGAATTACGCGCTGGTCGAATCGCTGGCCAAAATGGTCAATGATGTTTACGCGCCCAAGTGGATGCCTATCCGCGACATTTCTCGCAGCAACTATCTGGCTGCCGCTCAGCAAGACACTTTGCGCATCACTCCCTTCAGCCGCAAATTGAGCGTTCCGCTGGCCGCAGGAATTACCAATGTCGCGATCGAAGCTTCCCCCTTCGCCCCCGCGACCACCATCGATCTCACGGCGCACGCTGCGGCCTCCGGGCCAGTGCGCTATTCGCTCGCCGACGGCGCGCTGCAAATCAACATCCCGCCGGCCGACTCCATCGATTACCAAAAGGTACGTAAGGCGCGCCTGGGCCTCTGGCCGGTCGTCCGGCGCATCCTGGCCGAGGGCCGCGATCGAGCTCAACCGGTGCTGCGTTTTGGGCCTGCTCGTTACTCAAGTTGACGTCCGGCCCGCGCCGGAGTTTCCTATCTCTATCGTCTTATTCCGGGCACCCGCGCCGATTATTCGAGCGATTTCGCGCCAAAAACCATTACTCTTATATAAAGGAATCACAGCCACAGGAGCGTATATGAAAGGTGTAGTTCTGGCCGGCGGAAAAGGCTCGCGCTTGTATCCTCTGACGCGCGTGACAAATAAGCATTTGCTGCCGGTGTATGACCGGCCCATGGTTTTCTATCCCATTCAGACCATGGTCGACGCTGGCATCAAAGACATCATCATCGTCACCGGCGGGCAAAACTCCGGCGATTTCCTACGGCTGCTTTCCAACGGGAAAGATTTCAACCTGCATCGCATTCACTACACCTATCAAGAAGGCGAAGGCGGCATCGCCGACGCGCTGCGTCTGGCCGAACCCTTCGTCGAGGGCGAAAAGATTTGCGTCGTGCTAGGCGACAACATCATTGAGAACAACATCATTCATTCGGTGCAGGCCTTCGAAAAACAGGAAAAGGGCGCGCACATTTTGTTGAAGGAAGTTGAAGATCCGGAGCGCTTCGGTTGCCCGGAAATTGTGAACGGGCAAATTCTGGGCATCGAAGAAAAACCCAAGAAACCCAAATCCAACTTCGCGGTGACCGGAATTTATTTTTACGACGCCAGCGTTTTTGAAAAAATCGGCAAAACGAAAGTTAGTTGGCGCAACGAGTTGGAAATCACCGACGTCAACAATATGTATCTGGCGGAAAAAACTCTGACCCACAGCGTGTTAGACGGCTGGTGGACCGATGCAGGCACCTTCGAATCGTTGCTGCACGCCACCAACCTCGTCGCCAAGACCGGCGCGAATAAGATTCCGGGCCGCGGGCCCGCGGCGCGGCACGCTCGAATCGGAGACTGATTCTTAGCAGTCGTAATCGCGGCACTCTTGCGTGCTACTGAGCTTGTCGCGCGCCAACACTACGGAGGACCACTTGAAAGTTCTGGTTACAGGCGGAGCCGGCTTCATTGGCTCAAATTTCATTCGGCATCTACTCAACAGCCGCCGCGACGCCGAAATCATCAATTTCGATGCGTTGACTTATGCCGGCAACCCGGAAAGCCTCGCGGACGTGGCCGAAAATCCTCGCTACAAATTTGTGAAGGGCGATATCACCGACAAGCAGGACGTTGACAAGGCTTTCGCCTTGGGCCTCGACGCAGTGATCAATTTTGCCGCCGAAACGCACGTGGATCGCAGCATCGAAGACGCCACTCCGTTTTTGCGCACCAACGTGCTCGGCACCGCGTGCTTGCTCGACGCTGCCAAACGCCACAAACTTCCCAAATTCGTGCAGATCAGCACCGATGAAGTTTACGGCAGCGCCCCGGCCACTGAAAGTTTCACCGAAGAAACGCTACTCGACCCACGCAGCCCTTACGCCGCCAGCAAAGCCTCCGCCGATCACTTCGTACATTCGTACGCCAACACCTACGGAGTCTCGGCCGTCGTTCTTCGCTGCACCAACAACTATGGTCCCTATCAATTTCCCGAAAAATTAATCCCGCTGATGATCGCCAACGCCCGCGAAGACAAATCGCTGCCGATTTACGGCGACGGGATGCAAGAACGCGATTGGCTTTTCGTTGAGGACTATTGCAGCGCCATCGCGCTGGCTCTCGACAAGGCGGCACCCGGTTCGATCTACAACGTCTCCGCCGGCGCCCCGCAACCCAATCTCAAAATCGTGCGCGCCATCCTGAAACACCTCAACAAACCCGAATCACTGATGACTTACGTGAAAGATCGCCCCGGTCACGATCGCCGCTACGCTCTGGACAGCTCCAAAATTCAGCGTGAACTGGGCTGGAAGCCGCAAGTCAGCTTCGAAGACGGCATCCGCCGCACCATCGACTGGTATCAGACCAACACGCAGTGGCTCGACAACGCCCGCTCAGGCGAATATCGCAATTATTACGACCGTCACTACGAACGCCGCGCAGAAACGTTCAGCCGCTAACCGGCTCGCCGCTTCACGTCCCAAGCCGCGGCTCAGCTAAGGAGTCTTGTTGAATTCCGAAGTTACGCTGAACCGCCGCCTGCTGCTCTTCGCCGTGTGGTTGATGTGCTCCATCGCCATCTCCTACCGCGCCGTGGCGTCATTACTGAACTATTCGCTCGGCAACGACGACGCCTCCCACATTTTTCTCATCCCTATCGTCTCCGCGTTCCTGATCTTCAACGAGCGTCAACGGGTCTTTCGCTCCGTCTCCTCCGATTTCATTTCTGCTATCTCGCTACTAATCCCCGGACTCGCCTTCATTTTGTGGAGTCTGCGTGGCATTCCGCCGTTCCCGTCGCTTTGCGCGCTGGGCCTTGTACTGCTGGCGATCGCCGGATTCGCATTCTCCTTTGGAAGAGACGCCCTGCGCGCCGCCAGGTTCCCGCTCCTGTTTCTGTTTCTCTTTATCCCCATGCCGCAGGCCATGCTCGACAGGGTGGTCTACGCGCTGCAGAAGGGTTCAGCGGAAATTTCCGCGGTACTTTTCAGCCTTACCGCCATGCCGGTCCTGCGTGAAGGCTTCATCTTCCGCTTACCGCGCTTCAGCATCGAAGTCGCCCGCGAATGCAGCGGCATCCGCTCCAGCATTGCGTTATTCGTGTTGGCGGTTCTGGTGGGTCACTTCTTCCTGCACAAATTCTGGAAGCAGGTGGTCTTCATCCTGGCCGGCTTCGTGGTCATGATCATCAAGAACGGCATCCGCATTGTTACCCTGACCGCGCTGGCCAATTACGTCGATCAGGCATTCCTCTACGGCAACCTGCACCGCGAAGGCGGAGTCGTATTCTTCCTGATTGGTTTGGCGTTGTTGTTCCCGGTTTTCTGGCTGCTGCAGCGCGGAGAAACAAAAACGGCGGGAAGCCCCGCCGTCAAAGCGACTACTTAGATTTTGCCCGGTTACGGCGAGCCACCCCGCGAGGATTATCGCGCGGCGCCACCCGATTCCGGCCCGTATCCGTAGTAATAATTATTGTAGGTATCCGCCGAATCCACGCGGTTGAGCACCACGCCCAACAAATTCTTGTCGCGGAACTCCGCCGAAACGCGCTGCGCAATGCTCGAATCCGTCGAACCGGCGCGCACCACGAACAAAACTCCATCGCATTGCCCAGCCAACATGCTGGCGTCATGCACCGGCAAAGCCGGCGGCGAATCGATGATGATCCAATCGAAAATCTCCGCCATGCTGTCCAGCAGAGTCTTCATCCGCTCGCGCAGCAGCAATTCGCTGGGATTCGAAACCTGCGTCCCGCCCGGAATGAAGCACAGATTGCCTTCCAGTCCGTTCTGGATCACCGCAAACTCGTCTTTTTCGCCGCTCAGATAATCGCTCAGACCCAGGTCCCGCTGGCGCTCCCAGCGTCTGGTGCAAGCGCGAAGCGCGCAAGTCCGCATCGATCAGTAACACGCGGCGATCCGGCTGCCGCACGATGGATTGCGCCAGGTTGGCGGCCACGAAAGTCTTGCCTTCCGCGGGAATGCTGCTGGTGATCAGCAATTTCTTCAGCGGCTGAGTATTGGCGATCTGATACAGCCGCGAACGCAGCGTGCGGAAACGCTCCGCACCGATGCGATCGCTGTCCGCTCCCACGAACACGCTGTTGCGCGCGTCCAGCGTCCAGCCGGGTCGCGCACAGCGCTTCATCAATTCTTCGTACGTCAGCCGCGGCGTGCCGGCATAGCGCGGATCTTCTTCGATCTGGCGCAATCGCGCGGACGGCAAGTCCGCATCGAACACCCGCTCGGGCGCCTCGATGCGGCGTTGAATTTCCGCGGCGCTGTCTGCCAGGTCGGCTGTAGTCGCTGCCGCCGCCGGAGCTTGCGCGGCCCGGTCTGCTGCTGCTTTCTTCAGTGCGTCGTGAATCCTGCTCATTGCTTCCTCATGGACTGCCGTATCGCTGACCGCTTTACCAACATCGCCAGCTTAAACTTTCGAACTCGCTAAACTCCGCTAAAGACATGTTCTTTCGTATTGGTGAGGGAGTGATTGCCATTCAACCCGGCCACCGCCAGTGTAGGCACCACCGTCAACACCGGCAACTTCAAAAAAGCTTCCGCGTCGCGTTCGGTGTGAATGGTCTGGTCCAGCATGGCCAGCAGGAACAGAAGCCCGAAGCCCAGCGCGATGCCTCCACCGAAGCCGCCGCCTACAAAATACGCTTTCTTCGGGAAGGACGGCTTCTCCGGCAAGCTCGGCGGATCGTAAATGCGAAACTGTTCGCCGTCCTGCTGATGAATCAGGTCCGTGGACAGCGCTGAATTCTGACTCTTCTTCAGCAAGTCATTGTAGAAATCCAGCGCCGTCTGGTAATTGCGCGTGATTTCTTTGAATTGCTGTTCGACCAGCGGCGTCGCGGACACTTGGCCTTGCAGTCGCGCGATCTGGCCCTGGATGCGGCCTTGCTCTTTTTGCAGGCCGGCGATGTTCAGATCATCCTGTTTGAGCTTGGCGCGCAAGGTTTGCATTTGCGGCGGTTCGTGGGTGCTGACCGCCGTGGTAGGCGCGGCGTTGGTTTGCGGCTCAGCCAGGCGCTTTTGCAACTCGGCAATTTGCGTTTTGACTTTGATCACGTCGGGATGGTCCGGCGTGTATTTGGACTGCAACACCGCCAGTTGATCCTGCAGCGCGCTGAGTTGCTGATCCGCGGAATCGGGATTCTGTCCGCCGGTTTGGCGCGCCTTCCAAGTGGATTCCTGCTGGGCCAGCATGGACTCGTTGAAAGCCTTGTCCTGCTGCGCTTGGCTTTGAGCCTGAGTATTGGCCTCGAGTTGGCTGTTCAATCCCATCAACATGCTCAAGCTGGTTTGCGTTTGATCCGGTAGCGAACCCAGATTTTGCCGCTTGAATTGCGCCAGCTTCGCGTCCTGTTCGTCCAACTTGCCTTTGGCTTCGGCCAACTGTTCGGAAAGGAAATTGGTAGTGGCCTGACCCTTGGCTTCGGATTCGCGGGCGTTCTGCGCCAGGAACATGGAAGTAATTTCCGTGCAGATCTGCTGCGCCAGCTGCGGATTATCAAAGGTCGTGGCAATGTAGAAGCCCGGCAACTGATGCGGTCCAGTGCCCTGCATCGCTTCCACCGGCTTGATCGAAATTGCGCCCTTCAGCCGTTCCACCAAATCATCGATGTGGGCATTGTTGCGGTCATCCGCATACAAATTGAATTTATTGATGATTGGTTCCAGGCGATTTCGGCTCAAAATTTGTTGCTGCATCGTCGCCAGACGATTATTCAAGTCGTTGTTGAGGATCGGCTCCACATACTTTTCGGAGACCGCCGGGTCTTCGACCAGCACCATGGTTTGCGAGGTGTAGCGCTTGGGCAGCACTTTCACCAAGACCGCTCCCGCCACTGTCAAGATCACCGTGCTGATCGGCAGAATCCACCAATACCGACGGAACACTCGTTTAGCATCTGCCGAAGTTAGTTCGCGATTCGCAGCCATTGCTACCTCGTTAAATTCTTCCCACGCCTGTAATTTCCCGGGGCCTGGAGATTCTTAAATAAGATGTTCGCGCACCCGCATCTGTTGGCGGTCTGTACGGGTATGGTGCACGGGGGCTGCCACCTGCCCGCAATAGGTACAGGTCGCCGACCTCGTTCCAGCCTTGAATAACACTAATTATATCATCGATTTGCGACAACCTTGTAGTCCTCTGTACTCTACCTGCCAACCCGAGGTACAGGACTCATAGAGACGGCAGTGGAAGAGTTCTGCCACTTGTTGCCGTAAGCGAGTCCACCGCTCTTGGGGAGCCGGAAGCTGTTCCAAAATGGAACGGTCCGCCCCTCCCTTCTTGCACCCAACTTTCGCTCCAGTTCCGCTCCTAGAACCTCCCCTGCAATTTCACCTTCTAATTGGCGCGCCTCAGCGATAAATTGCCCTAGCGGCGACCAGCTTGGCCGCGAACGCCTCTATGAGCCTGAACCGGCGCCTGCACAACCTTCCTCTCATCTTATTGGCGGTTTCGACGATGCTGGCTTCTTGCAACCGTAGCCCCGCCGTACGCCGCCAGAAGGCCATGGAGCGGGGCGACCGCGAGTTCAGCCAAGGCAAGTATCCGGAAGCCATCATCTATTACGGCCAAGCCTTGCAGGCCGACAAGTATTACCCCGATGCCCACTACAAGCTGGGCCTCAGCTATGCGCAGGTCGCCAGTTGGGCGTCAGCTTTCCGGGAATTTGGGCGCACTGTGGAGCTCCAAGCCGACAACTGGCCCGCTCAACTGAAACTGGCGGAATTATCGTTGCGCGGCGGCAAAGTGCAAGAAGCCAAGGACCGCGCGCAACTGATCCTCCGCAACAATCCCAAAAACCTCGAAGCCCAGTTGCTGCTCTCCTCGGCCGATGCGGCACTTGGCGATTCGAAAGCCGCCCTAGCCGAAGGAATCGCCGCCACGGAGATGGCTCCCGATCAGCCCACGCCCTACAGCCACCTCGGGATGCTCTATGCCGTCGCCAATGATCCCGCCAAAGCCGAAGAAAACTTTAAAAAGGCCGAGTCGCTGGACAAATCCGGCATCAACTCCACCATGTCGCTGGGAAACTTCTACGAGCAACAGCGCCGCTGGACCGACGCGCAAAATGCGTTTCAAGCAGCGATAAATAAAGCGCCGAAAAATCCCGTTCCACGAGCCGCGCTCGCTACGGTGTACATGAACCAGGGCCAGGAATCGCTCGCCGAAAAAACTCTGACGGACGCCAAAGAACAGCTCAAAGACGATCCTTCCGCGTACCGCATGCTCGGCGACTATTATTTGGGCCGCAACGACAACGCCAAAGCCCTCGCGGAATTTTCAGCCCTTTCCAGCGCGCATCCCAAGGACGCGCAGGTTCGCAAAACATATATCCAGTTGCTGATTCTCAATCACCGTACCGACGAAGCCTCCTCTTTGGACAGCGAGCTGCTCAAAGCCGCGCCGCAGGATCTTGAAGCGCAAGTCCTGAACGCCGAAATCCAGAATCAACAAGGCAAGCTCGACGACGCCACCCAAACCCTGCAGAAAGTACTGCACGACGCGCCGGAGAATGCTTTCGCGCATTATCAAATGGGCCTGGTGCTGCAAGAAAAAGGCAAAACCCAGGAATCCGAAAGCGAGCTGCGCGAGGCGGTGCGCATCAGCCCCACCTTATTGGAAGCCTGGCGTCTGCTGGGCGAAAACGCCATCCAGCGCACCGATTGGAACAGTTTGAAAAATGTCGCCGCCGAAGTGTTGAAGATTGCCCCGCGCGCGCCGGAAGGGTATTTGTTTGATGCCACCGCGCGTATGAATCAGAACGACCCCGCCGCAGCGGACGCCGACCTTACCAAACTGACCACCATCGCGCCGGCCAGTCCGGTCGGCTACGTCAAGCTTGGCGAGTTGCGCGTGGCGCAGAAGCGGTTCAACGACGCTGACGTTTTCTTCCATCAGGCCCTGGCGCACGATCCCAATTCCATCGAAGCCATTGGAGGCTTGGTCGATCTCGATTTCCGGCGCAACCAACCGCAAGAAGCTTTCGCACTGCTCAAAACCGCGCTCGGTCAAAATCCCAACAGCTCCGCTCTATACTTGCTTCAAGGACAAGCGCTGGCGCAAAACAAACAGCTGCAGGAAGCGGAGGCGCCGCTGGAGCACGCTCTACAGCTCGACCCTAAAAATACCAACGCGGTGATTCTACTCGCTCAATTGCAGTCCAGCCGCGGGGCCAAAGACCAAGCCATCGCCACCTATCAGCGCGCCATCGAACAATCTCCCAGCAATACGCCGCTGCAGCTGGCCTTGGGTGCGCTGTTTGAAAGCGCCGGGAACTGGCAATCGGCCAAAGCCATCTACGAAAAAGTCCTCAACGCGCAGCCTGAAAATCCGTTCGCGGCCAATAATCTGGCCTACATCCTGTTGGATCACGGCGGCAGCGTGAACATGGCGCTGAACCTGGCACAAACCGCCCGCCGCGGTTTGCCTAATTCGCCGAACACGGCGGACACTTTAGGATGGGCTCTATATCAGAACGGCGCTTATTCCGTTGCTGCTCCGTTGCTGGAGGACGCCGTTAAAAAATCCGCTGATAACGCCGCCTATCACTATCATCTCGGCGCGATCTATCAGAAATTGAACGACTCGCGTGCCCGCGCGCAGCTCGAAAAAGCGGTTAGCTTGAATCCTGGTTCACCCGTCGCCGATCAGTCGCGCCGCGCGTTGGGTCAGTCTTCGGGCAGTTAGTTTTATCGGAATCGGAATTTTAGAAACTCCGGGCGCTTTTCGCGCTGGAATGATTGAGGAGACCGAATCATGCCGGTAGATGTTCTGAGCAATCAGCAAACGGGTGAAAAGATCGTTCCGCTAGGCACGAAAAATGGAATCGAGATGGGCATCCGCTCCCGGGCGGAAAAAACTTTGGGCAAAATTATCGCCCGCGCCGATTCTCCGGACCTCATTGACGGCGTCCGCATCGAAACGATGCAAATCCATCCGGACGACCGCGGCTTTTTCACCGAAATTGGCCGCCTCGGAAAAGGCCTGGCCGCCGGAATGGTACCCGATGGGACGCGCAACGTTCAGGTTTCCTTCACCCTGACTTATCCCGGCACCATCAAGGCCATTCATTATCACTCGGAGCAAACCGATTTGTGGTCGCCCGTTTCCGGCATGCTGCAAGTTTTCTTGTGCGATCTGCGCGTCAAATCCAAAACCTTCGGCGCGATTAATACTTTGTACGTCGGCCGCTTTCGCCCCTGGCAAATTTTGATTCCGCCGGGCGTCGGCCACGGCTACAAAGCTCTGGGCATCGAGCCGATCAACCTGCTGTACTTTACCGATCGCCATTACAATCCGGCCGACGAACTGCGCCTGGTTTGGAACGATCCCAACATTAATTACGACTGGGAAACGCAGTACAAGTAACCGCCGGCCCTCCTCTCGATGCGCATTCTCCTCATCGGCGCCAATGGCATGCTCGGAAAAGACATCGTCCAGGAATGGAAAGACGATGAACTCATCCCTGCCACCTCGCGCGACGCAGATATCCGCGATTACCCTGCAGTCGAGCGTTTAGTCCAATCCGCACGGCCCGACTGGATCGTTCTCACCGCTGCCTACACCGATGTCGACGGCAGCGAGCGCGATTCCGACGCCGCTCACGCAGTGAACGCCACCGGCACGGAAAATGTCGCGCGCGCTGCACACCAAGCCGGCGCCAAGCTGCTATACATCAGCACCGACTACGTCTTCGACGGCAACGGAAAACGCCCCTACGAGTCGTCCGATCCGATCGCTCCCATCAACGTCTACGGCGCCTCCAAAGCCAAAGGCGAACAGGCCGTCCAGCAACACGTCCCGCACTGGTGCATCGTTCGCACTTCCTGGCTGTTCGGCGCTTCCGGCTCCAGCTTCCCGGAAAAAATCCTGCGCGCCGCGGAAACTCGGCCGGAACTTGCAGTCGTGTCCGATCAAGTCGGCTCGCCCACGTTCACCCGCGATCTCGCCCGCGCACTGCATGACTTGGTGCACGCCGACGCCAAAGGTTTCGTCAGCGTCACCAATTCCGGCACCTGTTCGTGGTTCGAATTTGCGAAAGAAGTGTTACGCCAGGCAGGAAAAACTAATCCCGTAAATCCCATCAACACCGTGCAAGCCGCACGAGCCGCCAAACGCCCCGCCTATTCCGTGCTGTCCTCCGCCGCTCTGAACTCCTACGGAATAAACGTTCGCGACTGGCGTGAAGCCATTCCACCGTACCTGCAAGACCTCCGGCAACTCGGCAAACTTTCCTGAAATAATTTCTCCGGCCGCCCCAAAAAGAGAATCGCCGCGAAGCTTACGCGTCGCGGCGACCAATTCTTCACAGCTATTTGTAAGAGTGCTACGGAATCGCCACCGAAACCTGCGAGGAGTATCCGCTCTCTTGCCCGCTGCTATCCACCGCAGTGGTCACGTAGAAGTAGGTGGTGGAGCTCTCCACCGTGCTGTCGGCGAACGTCGTGGTGCCGTCCAGCGCGGTGTTGACGCGGGTGTAGCCGTTGCCGCTGGTCACGCTGCGATACACATTGTAGCCGGTGGCCGCGGTGCTCGGATTCCACTGCAGAGCCACGGTGTGTTGCGCCTGCGCTCCACCAGTCGCGGTGATAGCCACCGTCGATGGCGATGTGCTGGCGTTGCTGGCGATGGAGATTTTGCCGCTTACCGCACCCGTCGCTTGCGGCGCGAACTGCGCCGTCAGCGTCACGCTCTGCGAAGGAGCCAACGTCACTGCCGAGCCGCCGCTCAGGGTCAAGCCGGTGCCGCTGATGCTCGCGCTGGAAATCGCCACGTTGGCATTGCCGGTGTTCGTCACGGTGATGCTCTTCGTTGCCGTGCTGCCCACCGTTACGCTGCCGAAGCTCACGCTGGCCGGATTCACCGACAAGCTCGAAGTTGCCGCCACGCCCGTTCCGCTGAGCGCCAACGCCGCGGTCGCCGTAGTTGCGTTGCTCACGATCGACACGCTGCCGGTGGCCGCACCCGCGCTCTTCGGCGCAAATTGCAGCGTAAAGGAAGTGTTCGCTCCCGCCGCCAAGGTGGCCGGCAAGGTCATTCCAGTGATGCTGAAGCCCGTGCCGCTCACGTTGGCTGCAGAGATCGTCACGCTTGCGCTGCTGGGATTGCTGATCTGCACCATCTGAGTGTTGGCCACGCCGGTGGTAACGCTACCGAAATTTACCGCCGAAGGAGAAACCGTCAGCGAGGTCGTGGTCGATCCAGTGCCAGAACCGCTGCCCGAACCCGAACCGCTACCAGAACCAGGATTCGACGTCGCCGGCGCCGTGCCCGACACGCTTACGCTGGTCGTCCCGCCCTGCGAATTCGTCAACAAGATGATGCCGCTCTTCGCGCCCGCCGCGATGGGAGTAAACCGCACCGTCAAAGGCAGCTTCTCGCCAGGCGTCAGCACCACCGGAGTGGATACGCCCAGCACCGAGAATCCCGCCGCATTCACCGTTACGCTGGACAGCGTAACGTTGCCGCTTCCAGTGTTCGCCAAGGTCGTCGTGCCAGTCGCCGTCGTTCCCACCTTAACATTCGAAAAGCTCAGCGCCGCGGGAGTCGCCGTCAGTTTGCCCACCGCTTCATTCGTACCCGCGCCGGTCAAGCTAACTTCGGTCGTGGGGTTGGTCGGATCGTTGCTGGCAATCGCCACGCTGCCGTTGAAACTGCCCGTGCTCTTCGGTGCGAAGGTCAGATCCAAAACCACATCGGCGCCGGACGGCACCGTCAGCGGCAAAGACATCCGCTTATCCGCGAAGGAAGCGCCCGTCACCGCGATGCTGGAAATCTTCAAGCTCTCTTCGCCGGCGTTGGTAATCGTCAGCGCCGTCTTGGCCGTGGTGTTCACCGTGACGTTGCCGAAATTATAGGTGTTCGCCGACATGGTCAGTTGCGGTGTAACCGTTCCGGCCGTCCCGGTCAGAGGCACCGGCACACCACCATTGCTGCTGTTGAAGTTCAGCGTGCCGCTGGCCTTGCCGGCCTTGCTGCCGGCAAACCAAACCGTGAAGTTAGCCTTCTGTCCCGCTTGCAACGACAGCGGGAACTTCGCCCCGGTTACCGTAAACTCTTCGCTGGAAGTGGACGCTTCCGTCAGCGTCACCGCAGTGGTGCCCTGATTGGTCAGCGAAACCGCATGGGAAACTTTTTTCCCTACCCCGGTCTGGCCAAAATCCACAACTTCCGGCGTAACCTGCACCGCCGAGTTGGTGCTTTTATCCGCGGCCTTCACCATTCCGGTGCAGCCGCTGCTCATCCACAGTGCCGGTGCGAGAGCCGCCACTAGTGTGAATACCTTCGCGTATCGCGAAGTCTTGCTCAGTGCTTTGTTCAACAATTCCATTTCTCCCCCGGTGTTTCCGCCCAAGGAGAGATTAGAATTTGTATCGCTCTGAAACTACTGGTGGTAAGACGCGATTTGGTGCAGGGACCGCTGTTGAACCGGTGCAGGGGGCGCCTGTACTTCTGTGCAGAAAACCTACCCCCGTCTTTACTATAAGTTAATAACGGGAATAAGTTTGCATCCGCATAACTAGGCGATTATGCGAGTTTGTACAAACAAATCAGCGTGAATTGAAGGGGAAATTACTTGGGCAGAAGCGGACTTTCTAAATTTCGCGCCGCGCCGCGCGTGGGCCGGCGGGAAGTTAAACCCGCGTCGCGAATTTTGTAAATTAGCGCGCGATAACTGATCTTCAGCGCCGCCGCCGTCTTGCGCCGGTTCCACTGGTGCGCGCGCAACGAATCCAGAATCACATTGCGTTCCAGATCGCGGACTGCCGCTTTCGCAATATTTTTCAGCGGCACCGCGCCGGCCACCGCTCTGATTTGCGAACGCAGTATCGCGCGCTGCGAGGCTAGCGTCGGGCCAAACGCTTCGTCCGGCCCCACCAGAACGTGCCTGGCCATGCCGTTGGAAAGCTCCCGCACATTTCCGGGCCACGCCGCGTTCTGCAGATACTCCACCATTTCCAGGCTGAGCGGCTTCGACTCCATGGCGAAATGCTTTTCATGCAGCTCGCGGAAATATTCAGCGAGCATGGGGATGTCTTCTTTGCGTTCGCGGAGGCGCGGCAAACGGAAGCGCACCACATTGATGCGATAAAACAAATCGGAGCGGAAATTTCCAGCGGCAATTTCCTGTTCCAGATCTTTATTGGTGGCGCAGAGCACTCGTACATTTGCGGTTCGTTCGGAATTGTCGCCGATGCGCGAAAAATGTCCGTCCTGCAGGAAGTGCAGAATCTTGCTCTGCAGCGCCGGCTCCAGGTCCGCTATTTCATCCAGAAATAGCGTCCCGTTGTGCGCGGTCTCCACACGGCCGGGCTTGGCGGTATGCGCACCCGTAAAGGCTCCGGCTTCGTAGCCAAAAAGTTCGCTTTCCAGCAACGATCCAGGAATCGCCGCGCAATTCACTTTTACGAATTGGCCCTGGCCGAAGTTCGAACGCGCATGAATCCAGCGCGCCATGGCTTCTTTCCCAGTGCCGCCATCGCCGCACAAAAGAATCGGCACATTGGTATTACAGATTTTTTCGGCGCGCAGGCGCACTTCGATCATGGCCGGAGAACGCCCGAAAAGTACGTGATCCGGTGGTACTACCTGATTGATGGAGCGTACAGACGGTCGCATTGGGGTCGCAGTGCTCATGGGCCTGGTGCGCCTGTAGGTGCATTTGGCCCGCCAAATACCCCGCTGAAAAGCGGCGACCCTCGCCCCCGCTAGTCCCCTGTAACCCCTTGAAGCATCTCCATATAGGCCGAGTCAACGGTACGTTCTAGTACTGTCTACTTTTGCGACTCCTTTGGTACTACGCCGCTCGTGGGAAAATCTTCGGCGGCATTCAAGACTACTTTTCCACCGCTGCCCCCTGGCCATTTGCGGCATCCAACTACACATTAGGGCATAAGATATGGCAAACTGAGGCCCCGCCGGCCGATTCATTAGAACCAAAATCTTCTGCAAAGAGCGCACCGTTGAAATCTTTTCAATTAACCTTTATATTTCGCGGCGGCTGGCAGGGTGGGTGTGCATTTTTCCGATGAATGCGATGAATGATCGATCCGTGGGTTCACAAAATACCGCCATCAAATTAGATCAGTTGGTTTATGTCGAACTGGAAGGCAACGGCGGCATGATGCTGTCCGTGTCCGAATCGGGCTTCAGCTTTCGCGCGGTCAGTCCGATTCGCCCTACGCTGCGAATTCCTTTTTCCTTCAGCATTAATAACAATCAGCGCCTCACCGGCTACGGCCGCATCGAGTGGACCAAAGACGACGGCAAAGTCGCCAGCCTGCAATTCAGCGATGTGACCTCGCCGTTTCTGGAGGCTCTGCGTAAATGGATTGCGCAATTGACGGCTGCTGGCGCCTTGTCTTATTCCGAATCGCGCACCGAGCCGGCCAGTAAATCCACCGCCAGCCTGAGTTCCGCGCTGCACCACGCTGCGGATTCGCCGCGGGTCGCGGCCTTTAGCGCCGCGCTCGAACAACGACACGACCAGGTGCAATCGGTGGCGGACTCCATTGGGCAACCCGCCGTGGCGGCTAGCAGCACTTCTGCGGTCGAGCCACCGTCCTTTACTCCGCCGCTGCCGGACCCCAGCTTAAGTTTCGGGCGCACGCCGGAACCGGAACAGCCGCGCTATGGCTACAACATCGGCCCGGGGCAGCCCGCTTCGTCGGCGCCGCCGAGTACGCCGCCTGAACAGAACTCTTATTCAGAGCCGCCGCGGCAGGCCCCGGTTTTAAGTTCCTGGAATTATCCCGATGAAATGCTTCAAGGCGATCAGCCGCGCTTCAGTAAGACGGCGCTCGTAGCCTTGGCGATTTGCTTCGTAGTTTTGGTCGTGGCGCTCTACGCCGAACGCGAACTGCTCGGCCAATCGTTAATTTCTCTAGGGCAAAAGCTTTCGCGTCCGACCGAAGCCACCCAGGCTGCTCAGCCGGTCACTTCGCCTGAAGCGCCCAAGTCCCTGCCGACCAAACCGGCCATCGAAGCCAAGCAGGTTGTCGATGCGCCGCGTCCTGCACCACAGCCGGCGCCGAAGCCAAACGATACTGCTTCCATCTCCGCGAAAAACGAGGTACCGAAAACCCCATCACCAACCGTAGATGATGCAACTTTCCGTGACACGGCGCGACAACCACGACCAGCCACCGGGGATTCATCCGCCGCCTTGGCCGACACGCGCCAACAAAGTCCCGCCGACGAAGCGCGCTCGCTGTGGTCCGCCGTCGCTGCCGGAAATACTTCCGCCGAAGTCACCCTCGCTAAGTTGTACTTGATCGGCGGCGGCGTCGAAAAAAATTGCGATCAAGCCAAAGTGCTACTCAGCGCTGCAGCCAAAAAAGGCAACGGCGAAGCACGCGATAAACTCGCGCAGTTGTACCACGAAGGCTGCCCGCAGTAATCTCCGGCCACTTTCAGAATCATCGTCCATAAAAGAAATCGCTCGCCAATTGTGGCGAGCGAGGGAACTTTTTTCGGGATTTGGTTGCGTCAGTTGCTCGGAGTATTCGGGGCGTTTTCCCCGCGCACGATATCGTAGCGCTCAATCACCGCCGCCACCCCGATACGCATATTGCCTTCTTCCGGCCGCGGCTCCACCCGCACCACTTTTCCCGCGGCGCGCACAAACACCTCCGACCCGTGGGTCACTTCGGAAGGCAGCGTCAGCGTAATATCCAATTCCGAACCGGCCTGCAAATCCTGTTCGATTAAGAAATATAGTCCACGCGTGGAAATGTCGCGCGTCTCTCCGGATTGCAGCTTCTTCATTTCCGCTGCGTTTTTGATCATTACTGGAAGCGACAGGTCGTATCGTCGAGCGTTGCGGCGTTCCGTCATTCCACCCATTCTCGATCACACGCGGCGGTTAGCCTGACCAATTCCGCGTCCCCTTACGAGGGACAATACTTCAAATGGGCGCTATCGCCAAGTTCAACCGCAGCGGGCCTGCGCGGCGTGTTCTAAAGATAACGGCATAGTACTGGGAAGCCGTTCTCTCCGATTATTCGCCGCGCACCCCAATCTAGACTGGCGTGGTTTCTTCCGCAGGTGCGGCAGGAGCCGTCGCTGCAGCGGGAGCAGCCGAAGAACGCCGCGTGCGCGGCGTATCCAAATTAAATTGCCGCATTTTGTAGAGCAGCGCCTTGTAGCTGATGCCCAGCATTTTCGCGGCGTCTTTGCGGCACCAACGCGTCTTCTCCAACGCGTCGGCAATCGCTTCCATCTCCGCTTCGTCTTTCAAACCGCGCACCAGCGCTTTCAGTCCCTGCGGCTCGCGACTGGTAACCGTGGGCTCTGCACGCGGCGAAGTACGCTGCCGCGCCGCGGACATTTCCACCAATTCGCGCAAGCTGCCTTCGTCGTCTTCCAAAATCACGTAGCGCTTCACGAAATTTTCCAGTTCCCGCAAATTACCCGGCCATGGATAATTCACCGCCGCATCCAGTAAATATTTCGAAGGGCCTTGCGGCGTCTTGCCGAATTTCTCGCTGTACTTGGTCAGGAAGTGCCGGAACAGCAGCGGAATTTCCGCAGCACGTTCGCGCAGGGGCGGCACGTTGATCGACAGCACGTTCAGGCGGTAGTACAAGTCTTCACGGAAGCGCCCGGTCTTCATCGCCTCCTGTACATCCACGTTGGTCGCCGCAAGCACGCGCACATCAGTGTCGACCAAATGTCGCCCGCCCAGCCGCGAATACTGATGATCCTGCAAAACGTGCAGCAGCTTGGCCTGCAAGTGCACGCTCATCTCGGCAATTTCGTCCAGGAAGATGGTGCCCTTGTTGGCCATCTCGAATTTGCCGGGCTTGGCCCGCACCGCTCCGGTAAACGCGCCCTGCTCGAAACCAAAAAGTTCCGACTCCAGCAATTCCCCCGGCAGCGCGGCACAATTCACTTTGATGAAAGCCTGGCTGCGTCGCTTTGAACGCAAGTGAATCATGCGCGCAACCACTTCCTTGCCCACTCCGCTCTCGCCGCAGATAAACACCGGCACATCCACCGGGGCAATCTGCAAAATCTGCTGGCGAATCCGCACCATCTGCGGGCTGGCCGCCAAAAAGCTGATGTCTTCGGTGATCTGCTCGCAATAATCGCGCAGCGCCATGTTTTCCGAGACCAACTGCTTCTTCTGCCGCGACTTCAACATCGCCGCATCCAGCTCGGTCTTTTCAAACGGCTTGGTCAAATAATCGTGCGCCCCGATTCGAATGGCTTCCACCACCGTGCCCACTTCGTTCGAACACGACAGCATGATCACGTTCAGGCTGCGATCGATGGCCATCAATTCCGTCAGCGTCTCGATGCCGTTCAACTCCGGCATCAGCACGTCCAGAATGATGAAGTCCGGGCGCTCGCCTTTATTTACCTTTTCAATGGCTTCTTTGCCGGAGCTGACCGCTTCCACGTCGAAGCCATCCACTTCCAGCAGCGTCTGCAGATATTTGCGAATGCTCGGTTCGTCGTCGACGACCAGAATCTTTTCTTTTAGCTCTTTCGCTGCCATGTGCTTTCCCCTCTGTTCTCGCCCTGCGTGTGCAAATGCCTTGATGACTGTGACTAACTAGGGTCCATCGGCAGCAAAAACCGGAACGTGCTGCCGCCTTGCGGTTCGCTTTCTACCCAAATTTTTCCGCGGTGCGCCTGAATCAGTCTCTTCGCGATGGCCAGCCCCAGGCCCATGCCGGAGGTGTTGCGGTCCACGCGCACAAAATCTTCAAAAATTTCCTGATGATGCTCCGCCGGAATTCCCTTGCCCGAATCCGTCACGCTCACTTCCACGCTGTTGGGGCGCGGCAACCGGAAACGCCGCCGTTCCTGCGTCGGCGTCACCCCAGCCACGCGCCGCTCCCAGAAATGCGGCGCCGCACGCAACGTCACACTTCCACCCGCCGGCGTATGCTTCAGCGAGTTGTCCAGCAAATTGGCCGCAGCCTGCTGCACCTTCTGGTAATCGAACCGGAACGAAGGAATCGACGGATCGAAACTGCTGTCCAGCTTCACGCCTTTGCGTTGAAAAGCTTCCGACCACCGCTTCGACAATTCATCCAGGCAATCGCGCAAATCGTTTTCGCGCAGTTGCAGCACCAGCTTGCCACTCTCCAGCGCGGAATAATTCAGGAACATCGAAACCAGCCGCACCAGCCGCTCGCAGCTATCTTTCGACTCTTCCAAAATGTCCTGCTGCTTATCCGACAGCCGGCCCAGCGATCCGGTCAGCAACAAATCGTAGTAACCCTTAATTACCGCCAGTGGCGTTTTCAACTCATGCGCTGCAGACGCCAGAAAAACTGTCTTCTGCCGGTTCACTTCCTGCAGCTTCAAATAAGCAGCCAGCAAATTCCGGTAAGTAATCTCCCGCTCTTGCAACAATTCCTGAACGGTCGCTTGCGTAGCCGCCTCTGTCGCCGCCACACTTTGCTCTTTCACCGGCAGCTCCAACTGCACCACCAGCCAATCCGGATCAGGCATCCACTTCACCAGCGCGCGGTTTTTGTCCTCGCCAAGCTGCACATCCAGCTCCACCCGGTGTTCGCCGCCTTCAATTTGTTTGAAAATGTGGCTGGGTTCGACGCCCAGGATTTCCGCGAAAAGGTCCAACCCGTTTTGCTGGTCGAGGCCCTTAGACAATAGATACTGGCGGGCCCGCTGGTTCATCAGCAGCACTCGGCCGCTACGATCACCCACCAGCACCGAGCAGTTCACGGCGTCCATCAGCCCATGAACCAGGCTTACCGGCAACACATCCCCCGACCGCTCCGGCGCTAAAACCTGTTCAATAGGAAGCAGGCTATCGTCGGCAATCGACGACCCGTTGACGTCTTCCGCCATCGCAAGGTGGTCCGGTTCTGAGGAGAGTGGCAAATTTTTTCCCGTTGTCCAGGGTCATCCTCGCAAAGGGGTTTTGGGCTGTCAATGGTAAAAGCGTTCCATTTGCACATTATTGGAATCCAATTGGATATCTAGCCTCAAGACCCGCAGTCCGGTTGCAATTCCAAGCAAATTGCATCTCTTAAACAACTGTTAATAAACAACTTGCCGCCGTGCGCTTTAACCCAAGTGGCATCAAATCTGCTCACTAAGTACTAGACCCCTAGTACTAAGGGAAAATAAAGTGCAAACTGATCTGGTCAAGGACCTACCCAGCTTGGATCCGACCTCTACCCGGCGCTCGCCGCGCCTTCGCCTGCAGGTACCCGTGTTCCTACGGGCCACCGACGCGTCCGGCACGGACTTCATGGAGCTGACCAAAACCCTGAATATCAGCGCCTTGGGGGCCTGTATCGCCTCAACCCGCAATCTCCGCCGGGATCAGATCGTGCAACTCACCATTCCCACCCCCTCGCCGTCCTCTTCCAGCATGGTTCCCAGCGAAACCCCACCGATCTCTGCCCGGGTTCTGCGCCAGGACTCAGCAGGCGAAATGCGCCTCTTCGGCCTCGAATTCCTTAAACCCCTGGAGTAAGCCTGGAGTAAAGTTGTCCACTTTTTGACCTAAGAATCCCTCTTTTCCGCCATCTCCCTCAGCTTTTCCACATTCTCATTTTGGAACGCCCTCCCGCTCGTTGCCGCATGCCTCGCTTTTGTAATAGCATAGCGACGCACCGCCCGAATCTCTTGTAGTGGGTAGCTCGATTCTCGCATCTTGTAAATGGACTCCGGCATGCTCCTCCTAGGGGCAGCCTTCAGGTTCGACCCCACCCCCGCGGGGATAGGCAAAGGTTAGGTCACCAGCCCATATGCCAAGCCCCGGCACGCCTGCGCCTCCGCGCACGGCCTTAGATGATTCCTATCTCGAGCTGCTCAGCGACACGCTGGAAAGCCTCGACGTACCGGCTCGCGGTCAATTTTTGCAGCGCTATTTGCGCGCATTGACGCACCTCGATTTGCGCGAAAGCACCTGCGTACAAATCTGGGAAGAAATGCTGCAGCGTCGCCAGCAGTTGAACGACGCGCTGAAGCGCACCGTCTCGCTGAAAACCGCGTTGATGGACGTGCTCACCACCATGGGTTTGCTGCGCGTTCCGGTTTTTATCGAGTACGACGAGCTGAAAAAAATCCAGTTGAGCGCGGTCACCGATCCTTTGACCGGCCTCTACAATCGCCGCATTTTTGGCGAATCGTTCGAACGCGAACTCAATCGCGCCAAGCGTTACAACCAGCCCTTTGGCCTGGTCATGATGGACATGCATCGCTTCAAGGAAGTGAACGACAAGCATGGCCACCCACGCGGCGACGAAGTATTGAAAGCCGCAGCGAACACTTTCCGAAAAGCTCTACGTACTTCCGATTTGGCTTTCCGCCTAGGCGGCGACGAATTCGCACTGATCCTGCCGCAAACCGACGCAGCCCAAGGTTTGGCCCTCAGCCGCCGCGTGGAAACTGTTTTCGAAGAAAGTTTGAAGCCACTGCAGCTCGGCGTGACCGTTGGCTTAGATCACGGCGTAGCGACATTCCCGCAAGACGCCGATAATTCCGAAGATCTCATCCGCATTGCTGATGATCGGCTGTATCAGCGCAAACCAAATCAAGGCCGCTCAGCACAACCAATTTCGTCGCCCGCTGCAACACCGGAACAGACGACGCCACCGCAAGCCTCCGCTCCGGCGGCGGAGAAATCCTCCTCGTCCTCAGGCCCGATTCCGATCGAATCGAAGCGCCCAGCAGAGAAAAAGGAAGAGGCCAAGGAAGCTTCAACGCCCTCGGCAGAAACTTCTTCGGCTGCTCGTCTGCGCTTCGCGACTGCGGCTCCGTCACCGTCAGCGGCGCCGTCACAACCCACGACATCAACTCCTTCGCAGCAAGCCGCGCCATCAACATCACCTTCCGTTGCGTCTAGGCCCGCCTCTATTTCGCAACCGAAGCGCACCTTCGTCGTGCCGCGCAAAGCAGAACGCGTCTCCATGACCGGCACCAACGCCTACGCCGTACTCGGTGAACAAGGAATCCGCCGCGCGCGCGTCCTCGACCTC
Organism: uncultured Acidobacteriota bacterium; assembly: GCA_963846145.1. Lineage (GTDB taxonomy): Bacteria > Acidobacteriota > Terriglobia > Acidiferrales > UBA7541 > Acidiferrum. The sequence continues at coordinate 646,776 of CAWJUV010000004.1, forward strand.
GGCTTCGGCGGCGTCGCTCTCGAACTGGAAGCCACCGACCCGCTCACCGACGTGGTCCTGGCGGTGCTGCACGTGCCGATCCTCCCGCCCGTGCGCGTAAACCTCAAACCAGTGTGGTCGCACCGCACTGACATGGGCGTCTACCGCGTCGGCTGCACCTTCGTTTCGTAATCGGCGCATTACCCACCCGTCGCGCCAAATACGCACCAAATGTTTGGCCGCACGTCGCCCCCCTCGCCAACATTTGACGTCTCCGCTATAATGGTCGTTCACCTCGCGACCTAGCGACGCGGCAGTTTTGGTCTGTACCGCCGCGCAGACCGGACGCGACAGATGGAGCTTCATGAAACCCGGAATTCACCCCGACTACCACGCCGTTACCGTGCATTGCGCTTGCGGGCACACGTTCCCCACTCGTTCCACCATCAAGGGCGACACGTTGCGCGTCGAAATCTGTTCGAGCTGCCATCCATTTTTCACCGGCAAGCAGAAGTTGATCGACACCGCCGGCCGCGTCGAGCGCTTCACCAAGAAGTACGCCAACGCCGCCGCCAAGGTGGAAGCTGCCAAAGCCACCGCCGCAAAGAAGTAAGCACACCTAAAACTCAGGGACGGACGAGAATTTCCGAGTGGCCGCACAGCCGCTAAAGGAAATCTCTCGTCCGTCCCGTTTGTTTTGTCGGCCAACAGAATTTTTTTGCGCCCCGACCTCACCGCCGTGGTGTGCCCGCTCGCCGTCCGTGTAGAATAACTGCCCAGCGTGCCCGATCAGTCCCGCATGTTCGAATCTTCACGATCCGGTGAGCTGGTGGAAACCGGCCCGCCGCGCATCACTCTGCGCAACACCTTTTCGCATCCATTTGATTCCGCGATCGCCGCGGCGCGCACCTGCTACGCCTCGAAATTAATCGGCCCCGAAGAAATCACCGACAAGCAACGCCTCAACATCGGCGCAGGAACTTTTTTCAGCGGCCACCACACCGTTTATCAACACGCCCATTTCGAATTTGGACTGGAAAATGTCAGCCGCCAATTCGTCTGGTCTTTTCTGCACGCCCATCCCTTTTACAACTCCGAGCAACAGAGCCAGCGCTACGTCCGCCTCGATCGCGCCCACGCCTACGTCCCGCCGCCTTCGCTTTTTTTTGATGATGCGTGCCGGGAAATTTACGAACGCGCCATCTCACGCGCTTGGGATTGCTACCGGGAACTCTCCGCGCTGCTTGTCACCGACACCCGCGAGATTCTGAACGGCATCTGGCACATCGGCCCGCACTCCCATCCCAAGCGCACACAGAAACTCGAACGCTCCGCCGAAAAGCGCGCCATCGAAATCGCTCGATACGTTCTGCCTGTCGCGGCGTTCACTACCATGGTGCACACTGTCTCCGGCATCGTGCTTCATCGCCTGTGGCGCATGAGCACCGCATCGGACACGCCCAACGAAGCCCGCGCCGTAATTGGCGCGATGGTCGCGCTCGTCCGCGAAGTCGACCCACAATTTTTTGATCGCTTCGGCACTGAACCAATCGAAGAAGTTCCCGAATGGGTGGAGCGCGCGAACGCCAGCTCCAGCGAAGCTCACGCGAACGGAACCGCCGCCACAACTTCTCTGGATTTCCATCGCGAATTCGATTCTCAACTCAACGGAAAAACTTCCCGCCTCATCGACTATTCCGCGCGCGCCCCGCGGGTCCTCGCCGAATCCTACCGCGCGGTCGTCGGCCTCACCGAAGCGCAATGCTCCGACGCCGAAGCCATTGACCGCGTCCTCAATCCCGCGCGCAACCTCTACCGCCTCGAAACGCTCAACGTCGGCGTGCACGCCCCGATGATGCGCGCGCTGCAGCACGCCAATTACACCTTCGCTAAAAAAATCAGCCACACCGCCGACAGCCAGGACCAACGCCACCGCATGGTCCCCGGCTCTCGCCCGCTGCTCACTCTCAGCGATACCCGCGAGCCCGACTACATCACCCCAAAATTGCTGCAGCAAAATCCGCGCGCTCTCGAAGTCTACGACCGCGCCATGCGCGAAGCCTGGCAAGCCAAGAACGAATTGCTCGACCGCGGCGTCCCCGCCGAACTCACGCTCTATTTACTCCCCAACGCCAAATCCATTCGCCTCGTGGAAACCGGCTCGCTCCTCCATCTCCTCCACAAATGGACCATGCGCACCTGCTTCAACGCCCAGGAAGAAATCTACCAATCGAGCATGGACGAACTCCAGCAACTCCGCGCCGTCCATCCCGAATTCGCGCGCTACATCGGCCCGCCCTGTTATCTGCGCGCCGGCGTCACCACTCCCATCTGCACCGAAGGCGCCCATTTCTGCGGCATCAAAGTCTGGCTCGATTTTCCCAACGTTACGCGGACTATCTAGTCCAAGCGAACCCCAAAGTTAGGGTCGAGGATGCCCCGGGATCGAATTCCGGCCCGGCTGTTTCTTTTCTCACGGTCTAAATTTGCAGATCGCCTAAATCCAGAACTCTAGCTGCGCCAGTGCAGCGTCACTGGCCCATTCATCGGGTGCACCATCGGCAACCCGGTCGCGCGCGACTCGATCAAATTGTTCTTCAACGCGAAATACCATTTCGCCGGCCGATCCGCGTCATCAATCAGCATCAGCCGCGGATCATGCTTCAATCCTTCCGCCTGTTGGATCATCGTCTCCTGATCCTGCCGCAAAAATCTCTTCGCAAACGCCCGGAAAATCGGCACCACGCCCGGCATCCACCGCACCAGATTCCACGCCGCCACAAAATCGATCCGCGATAAATCCCGCCGTACCGGCGTCACCGTCGCCCGGCTCGAAAACCACAAATGCCCGCTGCGAATCTCTTCCAAGCGCATATTCGGCAACACAAAATCGATCGTCGTATACGTGGCCTCGCCAGAAAAATGCCGCAACAATTTGTACGGCGCGCTATTCGCTGAAGGCGAATGTTTGCTCATCCGAAATCCGTTCGGAATCGGCTCAAAGTTTTTCTGCTTCTCATGAATGCTGTGCGCGCTGCGCCAGTACCACGACTGATGCACGAACGGCCCGTGCGCCGGATCCATCAATCCGATGATTCCCTGATCCACATGCGAAGGAATTTCGCACGACAAGCGCGTGATTTTGTATTTGTCGCTGAACACCGGCAAAGACGGCGCAGCCACCGGCGCCTCCGCCAACCGCGGCGCATTTTTCGGCGTCATGTACACCCACACATATCCGTCGCGCTCTTCGCACGGATAGTGCCCGGCGAAAATTCTGTCCACGCGCAATTTGTCCTGCCTCGACAGCGACGGAATCTCCACGCACTGCCCGCTGCACGCCTCAAACTTCCAGCCGTGATAACTGCACTGCACATTTTTTCCGTCGAAGTGTCCATGCGACAGCGGAATCCCGCGATGCGGACAACTATCGCGCATCGCAAACGCTTTGCCCTCGCTGGTACGTCCCAAAACCAGCGGCACTTCCAACAGCATCGCGGTCACCAGTTTGTGCCCGCTGATTTCCGAACTCGGCAGCGCCGGATACCAGAAATCCCACAAGAATCCGAGGTCCGCTTCGCTCGCGGGCCCGCCGGAAATCCCAGACTCCAAGGCCCCGACGGGCGAAATTTGCGTCGCTTCCTTCATATTCGGGTCAAATCCTAGTACACATCTCACCACCCAGCAATTGCGCCGGGCTCGCAAAAAAATCCTGTCCAAACCACTGCGATTATTTGCCTTAGCGGCGTCTCATTTTTGTCTCAACCTGAACCATCGGCCAGGTCCTTAAACAAACGGTAACTCGTTGATTATACAGTTTTTTTATGTTTGGCCTGGCCTTTAGTAGTGGTACACTTCGTCGAGCAATTCGTCCCAGAGTGGCCCACGTGTCCTCTCAATTTAACTCTGAACCCATAGTCGGTTGGAAGCTCACTCGCCTGAAGCTTTCTGTCTACCTCCGTTCGCTCGGCTGGCAAACGTGGGGTCTGGCCGCATTGGTGTTTTGCTTTTCCGTCGGACTCATCGCGGCGGGAATCAGCGCCCGTCACAATGGACCGGTCGACGTTGGTTTTCTTCCCGCAGCTCCTCCCATTTGGCCTCTCGATCCCGTTGGCGGTGCATCCGCTCCTGGCACTGAACACAAAATTTTTCCATATTCCGTGATCGCTGGTGGCGTGAATTCGCCGCAGGAATTGCGCGAAGCAGTGCTGCGCGATCCAGTCGTGGCGCAACACTACGCCGGCTTCGATCTGCGTAACGCGCGCCGCATCACGCTGGACGCTCCGCAAGTCGCCTACGTTTCTTACCGCGTCGGCAACAACGTCTTCTGGACCAAGAAAAAACTGACCCTCGCGAAGGGCGAAGCAGTCATCACCGACGGCCGCTCCATCGCTCGCACCCGCTGCGGCAATCGCGTCTCCGTTTCACCGGTGCGGCCCAACTTGCCCGGCGAACCGTCCGTGGAAGATTTTGAAGCCCCAGCCGCTCCGCCGCGCGCTTCGACTCCGTATCTCGCGGCATATTCGCCTGAACCCGCGGCCCCGCCAACCGGCTTCACCCCTTCGACCTCTGGCCTTCCACCCAGCACCTTTTTTCCGATTCCGTTTTTCCCCTTCCCCGGCGGCGGTGGCCCTGCTCCTCATGGCGGAACCAACCCACCGGGCGGCGGAGGCGGAACTCCTCCAGGCGGAGGTGGTGGTACACCCCCAGGCGGTGGCGGCGGTACTCCTCCGGGCGGCGGTGGCGGTACACCCCCAGGTTGCGGTTCTGCAGGCGGCACTCCTCCAAACTGCGGTAGCGGCGGTGGAACACCCCCAGGATGCGGCACCGGTGGCAGTGGTGGTTCCGGCGGCACGGGGGGAACTGGTGGCAGCGGCGGTACTGGCGGCTCCGGTTGCGGTGGTGGTGGCACGCCTCCCGGTGGAGGCGGCGGAACACCTCCGGGCTGTGGTTCGGGTGGCAATGGTGGTTCGGGCGGATCTGGTGGCACCGGTGGTTCCGGCGGAAGCTGCGGCGGCGGTGGCACGCCCCCAGGCGGTGGCGGCGGCACTCCTCCCACTGGCGTACCTGAGCCCGCGTCCGGCACCTTATTGCTGGTCGGCCTCGCGTCCGGCTACCTGCTGCGTCGCAAGCGCAAGGCGTGATAATCTAGTCGCAGTGAAATCTACTTTCTATTAGCGATCCTCTCTGCGCCGATCCCTCGGCGAAGCACTTCTAACCCCCGAAGTTAACTTTTTCACTCCGTTTTCATCTATTGCGTCAATTCGCGAGGACGACTTATTTATGGCTGTAGTCACTCTTTCCGAAAAACTGGACCAGCTCGGCGCCCGCTACGACGAACTCACTCGCCAACTCTCCACCGCCGAGCTGGTCACCGACTCGTCGCAATTCCAGAAAGTCGCCAAGCAGCACGCCGAACTGGATGAAATCGTCCAGAAACATCGCGAGTTCAAGCAAATCGAAAAAGATCTCGCCGGCGCGCACCAGATGATCGAGGAAGCCGAAGACTCCGAGCTGAAGCAAATGGCGTACGACGAAGAGAAGCAGTTGGTCGCGCGCAAGGAAATCGTCGAGCGCGACTTGAAACTGCTGCTTCTTCCCAAAGACCCCAACGACGAGAAGAGCGTCATCGTGGAAATTCGCGCCGGCACCGGTGGCGACGAAGCCGCGCTCTTCGCCGGCGAACTTTTTCGCATGTACTCGCGCTACGCGGAAATTCTGGGCTGGAAAGTGGAAATTCTGGAAAGTTCGCCGTCGTCACTCGGCGGCCTGAAAGAAGTCGTCGCCGCGATTCAAGGCCACAAGGTCTATTCCAAGCTGAAATACGAAAGCGGAGTCCACCGCGTGCAACGTGTCCCGGCTACGGAACAACAAGGCCGCATCCACACTTCCGCCGCGACGGTCGCGGTGTTGCCGGAAGCCGACGAAATCGACATCAAGATCGAAGCCAAAGATCTGCGCATCGACACGTTTTGCTCTTCCGGCCCGGGCGGCCAATCGGTGAATACAACCTACTCCGCCGTGCGCATCACCCATTTGCCCAGCGGCCTGGTCGTTTCCCAGCAAGACGAAAAATCTCAAATCAAAAATCGCGCCAAAGCTATGCGCGTTCTTCGCGCCCGCCTCTACGAACTCGAGCAGGAAAAGCAACAAGCTGCCATCGGCGCGGAACGCCGCGGCCAAATCAAAACCGGCGACCGCTCCGAAAAAATTCGCACCTACAATTTCCCGCAAAATCGCGTCACCGATCACCGCATCGGCATGACCCTCCATCAACTCACCGAAATCATGGACGGCAAATTGGCTCCGCTGGTCGACGGCCTCGTTTCGCACTACGAAGCCGAACGCCTCGATCACGAATTAGGCGCCGCATAATTTTTGCCGAGCTGTTTTGATGGAAAAATCTTCAAGAATTGGGCCGCATCTGAGTTCCCCGGTAGACATTCGCGAAGCATTTCGCACTGGCATAGCGCGCCTGCGCGAAGCCAACGTTCCCTCTTACACGCTAGCCGCGGAGTTGCTGCTATTGCACGTACTGCAGAAAAATCGCACGCATATATACGCGCATCCCGAAGAACTTCTCACTCCGCAGCAGCTCGATTCGTATTTCGCGCTGATTGCCCGTCGCGCCGCCAGCGAACCAACCCAACATCTCACCGGCAAACAAGAATTCTGGGGGCTCGAGTTCGAAGTCACTCCCGATGTATTAATTCCCCGGCCCGAAACCGAGCACGTCGTCGAAGTCGCGCTCGATCGCCTCGCCCTTCGCGAGCTTCGGACCAATCGCCCACAAAAAACCACTGGCGAGGGTTTTCTTCTCGCCGATATCGGCACCGGTTCCGGCATTCTCGCCGTCACGCTCGCCAAAGAACTTCCCGGCGCGCAGATTTACGCTACGGACATATCTCCTGCGGCACTCACCGTTGCTCAAAAAAATGCCGCGCGTCACAACGTAGAAAATCGCATCCATTTTCTTGAAGCAGACTTGGCTCAGCCGATTCCGTCGCAGGGAAAAGCCCTCACCGCAGCATTCGATCTGTTCGTGAGCAATCCGCCCTACATCCCGCGACGTGACGCCGCCACACTCGCCCGCGAAGTTCGCGATCACGAACCAGCCATCGCACTTTTCGGCGGCGAAGAAGGCTATGAACTCTACGCCGGTCTGATAGCCTTAGCCGCGCACCACCTGAAACCCGGCGGAATTTTCGTCGCCGAATTGGGCCACGACAGTCTCCCCGCGGTACAACCACTGCTCGATTCACCAAACTGGCGGGCCGTCGGCGTCACCAACGATCTCGCCGGCATCCCACGAGTAATCGCCGCCGAGCGCACCGAAACTGGCTAGTCATTCGAAAAAATTAAATTCCCCCTCGCGGCAGGGCGCAGCTCAGCTTCGTTATTCAGGAAAATTCTGCAACCGTTCGCCCAGTTGCCGCCCCCCAATCACCGGCGTACCCTTTACTCCATGCCCGACCTGGCCCGCTTCCGAGCCAAGCGCGACGCCCCCGCGGAACTCACCTCCGCCGGCGAAGCATCCATCCTTCACGTCGACATGGACGCTTTTTTCGTCTCCGTCGAACTGCTCGAGCGCCCCGAACTCAAAGGCAAACCGGTCGTCGTCGGGGGCCGCCCCGATCAACGCGGCGTAGTCACCGCCGCCAGCTACGAAGCCCGCAAATACGGCATTCAATCCGCCATGCCGCTGCGCACCGCCGGAAAACTCTGCCCCCACGCAATTTTTCTCGACGGCCACCACGTCAAATATTCCCAGTGGAGCGAACGCGTCGCCAACATCCTCACGCGCTTTTCTCCCATCGTGGAAATGGTCTCCATCGATGAAGCCTATCTCGATCTCTCCGGCACCGAGCGCTTGCATGGTCGCCCCCTCGCCGCCGCCGACAAACTTCTGCGCACTATCACTCGCGAAACGGGACTCCCCTGCTCCGCGGGCCTCGCCGCCACTCGCCTCGTCGCCAAAGTCGCCAGCGATCAGTGCAAGCCGCGCGGCCTGCTGTGGGTCCCGCCCGGCAGCGAAGAGCGCTTTCTCTCGCAACTCCCCGTCCGCAAAATTCCCGGCATCGGCAAAGTCACCGAACGCGCCCTGCGCGCCATGAACATCGAAATCGTGGCGCAGATCGCCGCGCTTCCGCAGGAAAAACTCGAAAGCATCTTCGGCCAGTGGGGCACCGCGCTCTATCGCAAAGCCCGCGGCGGCGATTCTTACGAATTTGTAGTCGACGCCGAGCCCAAATCCATCTCGCAAAATCACACCTTCGGCGAAGACACCAAAGATCCCGAAGCACTGACCGCCGCGCTCAGCCATCTTTCGCAAAAAGCCTGCAAACGCCTCCGCGAAGCCGGCCTCGCCACGCGCACACTGACTCTGACCATTCGCTACGAGCGTTTCGATACCTACACTCGCGCGCGGACGCTTGCCACTCCCTCAAGCCTCGACACCGAAATCAGCGCGGTCTTCCAATCGCTTCTGCAGCAACACCTCAATCGCTCACGAAAAGTCCGCCTCCTCGGTGTCAGCCTCAGCCACTTCACCCACGGCGAAGCACAACTCGACCTACTGCAGGCCGAGCAACGCGACAAACTGCAAAAGCTCACTGCCGCCACCGACCAGCTCCGCGACCGCTTCGGCTTCACCAAAGTGCAATTTGGCGGCTCCCTGCGCCGTAACGATCACTCCTCCGAAGACCACTAATCCCGCATTTCGCTTGCGTTCCTCCATCATTAGGTTCCAGTTAACATTGCATCGGGCACCAAGTGTCCTAACTAACCCTCGCGACATCTCTTCTACGGAGGATAATCACCCGATGACGCCGCGCGAGCTGGCCAATTCGATCTGCGACGCGCTGATTCGCAATGGCCACCAGGCCTTTCTCGTAGGTGGCTGCGTCCGCGATGTGCTGCTCGATCGTCATCCCGACGACTACGACGTCGCCACCGACGCAACTCCAGACCGCGTGATGTCTCTCTTCCCCAACTCTCTCGCGGTTGGCGCGCAATTCGGCGTAATCCTGGTTCCCGGCGATCCGCGAAAAGTAGAAGTCGCCACATTTCGCGCCGACATTGGCTCCGCCGACGGCCGCCATCCAGAACGCGTAACTTTTTCAGCCAGTCCGCAAGAAGACGTGCAGCGCCGCGACTTCACCATCAACGGCTTGCTGATGCGCCACGACACCGGCGAAGTTCTCGACTTCGTAAACGGCCAAGCCGACCTACGCGCCGGCGTCATCCGCGCTATCGGCGAACCCAGCCTCCGTTTCGCTGAAGACAAGCTGCGCATGCTGCGCGCCGTGCGTTTCTCCGCGCGTTTCGGCTTCCCCATCGAGCCAGCCACCTTCGAAGCCATCCGCGCCCACGCCAAAGAAATCGATCAAGTCTCCGCCGAACGCATCCGCGAAGAACTCACCAAAATGTTGACGGAAGGCGCCGCCAAAGCGGCTTTCGAACTTCTCGACCAAGCCGGATTGCTGCAGCACATCCTTCCCGAAGTTTCCGCCATGAAGGGCGTCGACCAACCGCCGCAATACCACCCGGAGGGCGACGTCTGGATTCACACTCTGCTTATGCTGAAAGGTCTGCCGGCAGGCGCACCGACCACTCTCGCTTGGGGAACACTGCTTCACGACGTCGGCAAGCCGCCTACCTTCCGCCCCATCTCCGAAACCGGCGACCGCATCCGCTTCGACGGCCACGTGGACGCGGGCGTCCGTCTCGCCGAAGTACTCCTCCGCCGCCTGCGCTTTTCCAACGAAGACACCGCGCAAATTCTCGCGTTAATCGCCAACCATATGCGCTTCGGCGACGTACAGAGAATGAAGGCCTCCACCTTGAAGCGTTTCATTCGTCTGCCTCGCTTCGACGAACATCTGGCCTTGCACCGGCTGGATTGCCTCTCCAGCCACCGCCGGTTGGACGCTTATGATTTTGTCCGTCGCGTGCTGGAAGAAACCCCGGCCAGCGAGATTCGCCCAGAACGACTAATCACCGGCGACGACCTTCAAGCCTTGGGATACCCCCCGAGCCCGGCTTTTAGCGCGATTCTCCGTTCGGTAGAGGACGCCCAGTTGGAGGGTGTATTGAAAACAAAGGAGGATGCAGTTGCATTTGTTAAGTCGCACCAAGGCCTAAAGCAACGCAAAGCCAGCAACTAGCAAAAGTGAACCGCTATTATCTGTCTCAACATCAAAGGTTTACAGCGATATTTGACAGGCCAGCGAAAATCGCTATGATATGAGCATTGATGACTAAGATTTGTTGCTGATGCAAGCCGTACCTTTAGGCACCTTTTGTTTTGCACCTGCATCTAACGCTTCATAAGTCGCGACCCTTTCTCGCCGCGGCTTCAGATTAGGGGACTCAATGCCTGAGAAAAAATTCACTGTTCCAGAAATACTTCCGATCCTCCCGGTTCGGGACACGGTGCTGTTTCCTGGCGCCGTTCTGCCCCTCACCGTGGGACGGGAGAGTTCTCTCGCGCTGGTCAACGCCCTCATGGGCGATGAAAAGCTGCTCGGCGTTATCGCCCAGCTCGACCCGCGTGTGGAGGACCCCGCAGCCGCCGACCTGCACAAAGTCGGCACCTTGGCCAAGGTCCACAAGACCGTGAAGATGCCCAACGGCAACGTAGTCATCTTCCTGGAAGGCCTGCAACGCATTCAGATCGCCGACCTCATTTCCTTGCGGCCGTTTTTGCGCGCTCGCATCGAGGCCCAACCGGACCTCGCTACCGAGCCGGACTCCGAACTGGAAGCCCTGCAGCGCAACGCCCAGGATTTGTTCCGCGACGTGGTCAGCCACTCGCCGCAACTGTCCGACGACCTGACCGGAGTCGCCACCAACATCGACGATCCGGGCCGTCTCGCCGACTTCATCGCCGGCACGCTGCCCTCGCTTTCCACCTTGCTGCGCCAGGAGCTGATCGAAACTCCCAGCGTGCGCAAGCGCCTGGAAACTTTGACCCGCGAACTCTCCAAGGAATTGGAAGTTCTCGAACTGCGCTCCAAAATTCATGAACAGGTTCAGGAGCAGGTGGGCCAGAACCAGCGCGAATACTTGCTGCGCGAGCAGATGAAAGCCATTCAAAAGGAACTCGGCGAATCCGACGATTCCATGCAGGAAATCGACGAGCTGCGTAAAAAAGTCGACGAAGCCGGCATGACCGCGGAAGCCCGGAAAGAATGCGACCGCGAGATCAAGCGCCTCTCCAAGATGACTCCGGCCTCGGCGGAGTACATGGTGTCGCGCACCTATCTCGAATGGATGACCTCTCTGCCGTGGAATAAATCCAGCGGCAGCCAGGAAATCGACATCGCCAAGGGCAAGGAAATCCTGGATGAAGATCACTACGACCTGCAAAAGGTCAAGGAACGCATCCTCGACTACCTCGCTGTCAAGAAATTGCAGCCTGGTATGAAGGGGCCGATCCTGTGCTTCGTCGGGCCTCCTGGCGTGGGCAAAACTTCGCTCGGCAAATCGATTGCCCGTGCGCTCGGCCGCAAATTCGTGCGGCTGGCTCTCGGCGGCATGCACGATGAAGCCGAAATTCGCGGCCATCGCCGCACCTACATCGGCGCTTTGCCGGGACAAATCATCCAGGGCTTGAAGCGCGCCGAATCCAACGACCCCGTCTGCATGTTGGACGAAGTCGACAAACTCGGCCGCGACTTCCGCGGCGATCCGTCCTCGGCGTTGATGGAAGTGCTCGATCCGGAGCAGAACACTTCGTTCCGCGATCACTATCTCGATGTGCCGTTCGACTTGTCCAAGGTGCTCTTCATCGCCACCGCCAACTGGATGGATCCAATACCGGAGCCGTTGCGCGACCGTATGGAGATCATCGAGCTGCCCGGCTACACCGGCGAAGAAAAGCTGCACATCGCGCACAAATACCTGATCCCCAAGCAGGCCGCTGAACACGGCTTGAAAGTTGGGGAGCAACTCGAGTTCACCGACGAGTCGATTCGCGAGATCATTCACAGCTTCACTCGCGAAGCCGGCGTCCGTAACCTTGAGCGCGAAATCGCCACGGTCACTCGTAAGCAGGCCCGGCGCATCGCCGAAGGCAAGCTCGACAAGATGACTGTCACTCCGGAAATCGTCCGCGAATATCTCGGCGTTCCGAAGTTCCGCACTGAAAAGGAAGTCGAAGAGCGCGTCAAGAAGCCTGGCGTCGCCGTCGGCTTGGTCTGGACGCCCGTGGGCGGGGACATCATCTTCATCGAAGCCACTCGCATGCGCGGCGGCAAGCAGTTCACCATGACCGGCCATCTCGGCGAAGTCATGCAGGAGTCCATGACCGCGGCGCTGACTTGGGTGCGTGCCAATGCCGATCGTTACGGCATCGATGCGGATTTCTTCCGCAAGCATGACATCCACATTCACGTGCCTTCGGGTGCCGTTCCTAAAGACGGCCCGTCCGCAGGCGCTGCGATGGTCACTGCGTTGGTGAGCTTGCTCACTGGACGCCCGGTTCGTGACCGCTTGGCCATGACTGGCGAAATGACTCTCTCTGGAATCGTGCTGCCCATCGGCGGCGTGAAGGAGAAAGTCCTCGGCGCAAAACGCGCAGGCATCACCGAGTGTTTGTTGCCTGCCGACAACGAGCCGAACGCCGTGGCCGATCTCACGCCGGACATTCTCGGCGACATGAAGATCACCTACGTTCGCACCCTCGACGAAGTGCTGGAACACGCGCTGTCGAAAGACCCCGTGGCTCCGCCGCCCGTCGTCGCCGAACCGCAGCCTAACCCGGTTGGCCCCAACGCACCACGGGCCATCCACTAAAGCTCGAACGCGGCTAACCAAACTCAGTAAAACGAAAACGGCGGACGCCACCAGCGCCCGCCGTTTTTTTTTGCAATTTTCGATTCCCACCACTAGATCGGGTGCCGCACCCTGTGATTTTCAGGGTGGGTTTAAAGTACGAATCGACTCGAAACTAAGCAACGACTCCGAATCCCTCAACAAGACGCGGCTAAAACAACCCTGCTACCATACCCATCCAGTCATGCCAGGCCAGCCACAAAACGTAGCGGAGTTGGCCACCGAACTCGCCCAACGCCTGCCGGAAGCGCTCATCGCCGAACGCATCATCCCGCACTTCGTTGATTCCTACGTGGTGGAACACGGCCGCCACGCACTGCAAGTCCACGCCTCGCTCTACCGCGATCGCCTCGCTCTGCTGCAACGCGAAGCATTACTCGCACTCACGGTGCTGACCCTGTCTAACGCTTGCTACCCGCCACCAGCCACCTCAAAAAAATCCAAACCGCGCGCGATGTCTAACAAAGACGCCGGCACATTCCGCCGGAAATTTCTCGCCGTCCTGGCCCGCCAGCAAAAATGGAACGCCGGCGACGCCATGGACTTTCAAAGCGACCTGCACATCTACGAAGAACTCATCCGCAGAAACGCCGCCAAAGGCCGCACCCGCAAATCCTTCGAAGTGGCCAATCACCCTTTCGTGGATCGCTGCGCTTTTCTACTCGATTCCTCTTTCATGGAAAAAGCCCGCTTGGCCGCCAGCCGCACCCTCGGCAACCTGGAAGACCTCGTCGAACACACGCTCGCCACCGCTGCGCAACAGCAACCACGCCCTACCGCAGCAAAATCCCGCTAACTCTGAAGTCTCCGCAGATCTTTTCCGTTCGCCCAGGCCAGGGTGCCGCACACGCCGTAGTTGTGTGTGGGGGTTTAGATTCCACTTCAACCAAGCGTCAAACGGGTCAACTCAACACCCTATCGACGATTACGAAATTCGCTCCACCTGCACCGCCGTCCCATACGCCAACACTTCCGTCACGCCCTGCATCACTTCCGTCGCGTCATAGCGCATACACACCACCGCATTCGCCCCATGCTCCATGGCGTGCTGCATCATCAACTCAAACGCATCCTCGCGAGTCTTCTCGCACAGATTCGTGAGAATGGTGATGTTCCCTCCCACAATGGTCTGCAGCGCCGCTCCCAGATTCCCGATCACGCTGCGCGACCTCACAATAATCCCGCGCACGATCCCGAAATTTCTCACAATCCGGTACCCCGGCAATTCCAACGCCGACGTCACCATCGAATTATCCACTCGCACCATACTTCGCGCTCCTTTTCGGCAGTCCTGCCTGCCTGTTCGGTAGGTTTACCGTGTTTGACACGTTTACCGCCACGATTCCTGCGGCTGACATAGTCAACCGTCCCCAATTCTACTTTGCTAACCTGAATCTACATGGAGAATCTGTTTTATTTGCTGGCCATCGTGCAGGTCGCCGTGGGCGTATACCTGGTCGTGCAGGGCGTTCAGTGGCTCGCCTACGTACGCCGCCGCCTCAAGATCGATCCGGGATTTCACGCACCGCGCGTCGCGGTATTGTGCCCGTGCAAAGGCACGGAACCCGGACTCGAGCGCAACCTTGTCGCCCTCACCGAATTCAGCCACCAGAATTACGAGATTTTTTTCATCCTCGCAAGCGACCAAGACCCCGCCGCACCAGTGATTCGCCGGGTAATGGCCAGTTCTCGCCCCAAGACTCACTTAATATTTGCAGGCCAGCCCGTGGAATGCTCCGAGAAAGTAAACAATCTCCGCGTGGCCATCGAACAAATCCCCGAAGAAGATTTCGAAATTCTGGTCTTCGCCGATTCCGACGGCTGCCCCGGCAAAGCCTGGCTGCAACGCCTCACCGCGCCATTGCGCGACGACCGCGTCGGCGCCACCAGCACCATGCGCTGGTACATTCCCAACCGCGGCAATCTTCCCACCGCGTTGCTCGCCGCCTGGAATGCTCCGATCATTACCATGCTCACCGAAAAGGGCAAAAATTTCTGCTGGGGCGGCGGCACCGCCATCCGTCGCGCCATCTTCGACAAAATTAATGTCCTCGACGAGTGGCGCAGTTCCGCCAGCGACGATTTTTCTCTTACCGCCGCACTGGAGCGCAACCAGCGCTCCATCCTGTTCGTCCCCGAGTGCCTGACGCCCTCCTACGCCGACACCAACTTCAAGGGCCTCCTCGAATTCACCAATCGCCAGATCCTGATCACCCGCGTCTACGCCGAAAAAATGTGGCAACTGGCCGCCGCCACCCATTTCGTCTACTGCCTCACTATCGTGCTGGGAATCGCTCTGATCATCGGCAATCTCGTGGCGGAACTCCCCACTTCCCAAGTCGCCGGGCTCATTGTTTTTATTTTTCTGCTCTCCGCCATTCGCGCCACACTACGGGTCATCGCGGTCATCGAAGCGTTGCCATCTTCGCGCGCACAAATCATCAGTCAGGCGTGGATCTATATCCTGCTGACCGGCTTCGTCCCTTTTTTATATCTCTTCAACTTCGTCCACTCCG
This sequence comes from uncultured Acidobacteriota bacterium, assembly GCA_963846145.1. GTDB lineage: Bacteria > Acidobacteriota > Terriglobia > Acidiferrales > UBA7541 > Acidiferrum. Next base: position 662,108 of record CAWJUV010000004.1, read on the forward strand.
TCATCACCAGAAAAATCTGGTGGCGCAGTATCCAGTACGAACTCCTCTCTCCCAATCAAACGCGAATCATCGCTTATCCCGGCAGTTCGCAAGGCTAAAGCACGCAGCGAAGCGCTCAATAGATTGAGCCTTTCGAAAAATTCCACAGCTGAGGATAACTCTTAGCTCACACTTAAGTTTTCCGCCGCTTTATTACGGATTGTTCATCCAATTTTCCGCCAGCGGCGAACTAATCGCGACGGATCATGCCCATAACAATCAAACGTGCCGCAAAATCGTGGAAAAATGAGGAAAATCTGCTTCACCCGTGAAATTCCTACAGGCGCTCCTCTCCAACACTTTACTGATATCGACGTAAGTTCCTTATTTTCTGTATCCATATAATAATTTGTAGTTTGGCGGCAGATTTGCACCGCTGAAGAAGTTCGGTGCAGTGGTCGCAGAACGAACGTCGGGTGGCCTTTTTCAAGGCCGACGGGATAACAACTGTCAACCTTGGCTTCGATTTGCTGCTTTTCCTTGCAGTTCAGGTCGTTAAAAAAGCGCGCCTCGCTTAGGGGCAAAATCGAAAATACCAATGGGTCTCGGCTCTTGTCGAGGCGTTCGGAGGGGTTTTAGTGAAGCTAATCCGCAAGAACGAACAGCCACATCTGTCTCCGCGGGCAGTCCCGCCTCGCGAGGTGTATTTCTTTTACGAGAAAAACACCGGAGTGGCGCATTTCCACGTTGAAGCAACTCCTGACGGCCAGTTTCCGGTCGATCAGGCTGCCGGTCTGCTCGCCATGCATTGCATGGTTCGCGGACAGTCACCAAACGATTACATCGTCATGGTTCAAGCCGAAGAGGATTTTCTCGATGGTTTGAAAGAAAAAGCTGACAAGCTTCTGCAAGCCGGGCGGTCCGCCGGCTCGTCCGTGAAACTAACCCGCCGCGAAGACGAAGTTCTTGGCGGCATCATGCGCAGTCTGGCGAATAAAGAAATCGCCGCTGACCTCAACCTGTCGGAACGAACTGTGAAGTTCCACGTTTCGTCCCTGTTGGCGAAGTTCCGTGTCCGTGGGCGTCTGGAATTGGTCCGTGAAGCGTCTCGTCACGCCAAATCTCCGGCCCCGCTTTCGACTCGCGAAAACCATCGGGACTACGCGCAGCAACTCGCCAATCAGTTCGCGGGCGCCGCGCAAAACGTGTTGCCCCTGGTCAAACGCTGTATGGCCTGATTCGAGACTCATTCATAACGTAGAAAAGGCCTGCCGTTGTCTCCGGCAGGCCTTTTTGTTTGCTGTCACTTTTCGGTGATAGTTCTTTTTTACGCTGCTGCTCGCCGGTTACTTCTTGCCGGCGTCGAATAACTTCGCAGCTTCGTCCCAATTTACGGTATTCCACCATTCCTTAATGTAGTCCGGCCTACGATTCTGATACTTGAGGTAGTAGGCGTGCTCCCAAACGTCCAAGCCAAGCACGGCTTTCCCTCCGGCCGGGAGCGAATAGGGCGTGTCCTGATTCGGCGTCGAGTCGATCGCCAGCTTTCCATCTCGCACCAGCAACCAGACCCAGCCGGAACCGAACCGCCCCACGCCGGCGGCAGAAACTTTTTCCTGCAGCCCCGAGAACGACCCAAACGCGGAGCTGATCGCCGCCGCCAAATCCCCCTTAGGTTCGCCACCGCCGCCCTTCTTCATTAGCGGCCAGAACAGCGAATGGTTCCAGTGTCCGCCGCCGTTGTTGCGCACCGCGGTGCGAATATTTTCCGGAACGGCGTCGAGATTCTTCAACAAATCGTCGAGCGACTTCGACTGCAGATCGGCATGCCCTTCCAAAGCTTTGTTCAGATTGGTGACATAGGCCCCGTGATGCTTGTCGTGATGAATCTCCATCGTCTTCGCGTCGATGTGCGGTTCCAACGCGTCATTCGAATACGGCAACGGCGGTAAAGTGAAGGCCACGAATTTCCTCCTCAGAAATTTTCAGATCTAGACCTGCTGCACTGCACCTGGTTCCGGGCTTAACACGGAAGTTCGAACTCGCTTAGATTGTAGCGCGCTCTCTATCCATTTCTTGGATGCGCGAAATGGCCCATTGGGCAGACTCAACTATTGCAGGCTCCTCCAACGTGGAGAGCCGCTCCAGCAGCGCGAGAACACGCGCCCGTTCGGCGGCATTGGTCGAAGCGCTGTTCCCCAGCGCGATGCATACATTGCGGATCAGCCCGCGCCACTTGGTCCGCTTGATCGGACTCCCACGAAACATTTCGCTGAATTGCTGCTGGCTCAAAGCGGCCAACCACTCAAGGCGCGGCAAGAACAGCGATTCGGTCGCACCATCACTATGCTCAGCGTTCAACGCTGCGAAGTTGCCTGCGAAGTTGCCTGCGAAGTTGCCTGCAAAGCTGCGCGGCTGAAATTCCTTCGCCGGCGTCACCGGGGCTTTCCTGTTCCACGGACAAACATCCTGACAAATGTCGCAGCCATACACATGCGCTCCCATCGCCTCGCGCAACTCCAGCGGAATCGTCCCGCGCAGCTCAATCGTCAGATACGAAATACATTTCCGCGCGTCCATCACATACGGTTCCGGCAGCGCACCGGTAGGACAAGCATCGAGACACGCCCGACAGCTTCCGCAACGATCCGCCGGCGGCGCCTCCGCCGGACCCACACTTGGCGGCAAATCCAGAGTGGTCAGAATCACTCCCAGAAAAAAATACGATCCAACTTGTTGGTTGAGCAGCAGCGTATTCTTGCCCAGCCAACCAAGCCCAGCGTACTTCGCCAGAACCCTTTCATGCAGCGGCCCGGTATCCGCATAAATACGCGCCTCAAACGCCTCGTCACAGCGCGCCCGCAAATCGTCCAGCAACTCCTGCAATTTGCCGTACAGCACCTCGTGATAATCGTCTCCCCACGCATACCGCGAAATCCACCCGTGCGGACCGCTCGCTCGATTGTCCGGAACAGCCGAGGCCTGGGCCAAAGCCTCCGCCGTTCTCGGCAAATCGCTGTTGTAATTCAGCGCGCAAACAATCACGCTGCGCACTCCGGGCATCACCTGCGGCGGATCGCTGCGCCGCGGATCGCTCAGATACTTCATCTCCCCGCCAAACCCGCGCGCCAGCCATTCCTCTTGCCGGGCCAGCTCCGGAAATTTCTCCGCGCGCACCACTCCGGACATGACGAATCCCAATTCGCCCGCGCGTTCCGCAATCCATTTTGTAAGAGCTGAACTCTGCAAAAAGTTCTCCGCACGGAATGGTGCGCCGATCCCGCCTCAAAGGAAACCGGCGAATCCTAAAGCTTCTAAATGTTAGTCAAGAATCGCGAGCAGAACTACCTCGCGCTAATTACGAAGGAGTGGGCGCCCCGTCAAACTTGCTCAACGCTTCGCGTTCATTCTCGTAAACGTCAAACACGGTGAACAGCTTGGTGATCTGCAGCAGGTCTTTCACCTTCTTGGTCAGGTGCAGCAGCTTCAATTGCCCGCCGCGATTCTTCACCGTCGTAAACGAAGTCACCAGTTCGCCGATTCCCGAGCTATCGATGTAATTCACATCCGCCAAGTTGACCAGAATCATCAGCCGGTCTTCGGCCAGCAGCTCGCGAATGGTCGTACGCAGCAGCGCGCTGCCCTCTCCCAACGTAATTCGTCCGCTCAAATCCAGGACGGTAACGGTGCCGGCATCTCGATACGTCGATTGCAATTGCGACATGGTTGTCTTTTCCGCGAAGAGTTGGGGCCTGTTGGAATTATGCACGAACTACTGAGGAAACCACCTTAACCTTGGTGGGAAGCCGCCTGATCGTCACCCTTGGCCGCGGGATTCTCGCCCGTCGGCAACTTCTTCGACATGATAATTTCCGCCCCACCAGTGCGTCCGGGCACCACATCGAATTCATCCATAAACGAGCGCATCAGAAAAATTCCGCGCCCCGAAGTACTCAGCAAATTTTCTTCCGCCAACGGATTAGGCACATCTTCCAGCCGGAACCCCTTGCCTTCGTCGACTACGTGAATCACCAACTTCTCCGGGGTCAAATCCACGATCAAGTAAATCTTCTTTTCCGGGCGCTCCTGGTTGCCGTAATGAAACGCGTTGATCACTCCTTCGCGCACCGACATTCCAATCCGGTAGCAGTCGTCTTCGTCGAAGCCCGCTGCTTCCGCCACTTTCAGGCACATCTCTTCGGCGGTATTGACGCTTTCGACTTTCGTGTCCAGCGTCACATCGAGGTGTTTCGGGTCAGCCATTTATGCGTTTCGCCTGCCCACTTGGAGTCGCCCACCCAGGCCCGTCGCAGCAGCCGCCACTACTCTGCACCGAGCCCTCACTCTATTCAACACTACCCAGCAAAAACAGTAGCGTCACGCACGCAGGTGCTAGAGCATGCACAACCCAGCATACCCCTGGAACGTTCGCGTGGCTTGCCCCGCCCGCACGCGAGATTATACCTGCGAAAGCTCTTTTGTCGTCTATTTGATGTGGGCGGGAGGTGGGCAGGTTCGGTCTGGTGCCAAACCGTTACGACCAGTAGGACCGGTCCAACGTGCGATACTGGATCGCTTCACTTAGATGCTTCGGCGCAATCGACTCCGCGCCTTCCAGATCGGCAATAGTCCGCGCTACTTTCAAAATTCGGTCGTGAGCCCGCGCGGATAGCCCCATCTTGGTGATGGCGTTCTCCAGCAATTTCTCGCCTTCCGCGGAAATCCCGCAATACTTGCGCAGCATCTTCGGCTGCATCTGCGCATTGCTATACGTCGAGATCTTCTCTCCGCGGTACCGCTCCAGTTGCCGATCCCGCGCCGCAATCACCCGCTGCCGCACTGTCTCGGACGGTTCCACGGCAACCGTAGAGCGCAACTCCTTGTACTTCACCGCCGGCACTTCAATGTGAATATCGATGCGATCCAGCAGCGGCCCCGAAATTTTCGACACGTAGCGCTGAATCATCGGCGGCGTGCAATGGCATTCCCGCGTGGGATCTGCAAAATACCCACAAGGACACGGATTCATCGCCGCCGCCAGCATGAACCGCGCCGGAAACGTCACCGAGGTCGCCGCCCGCGAGATGGTTACCGCGCCATCCTCCAGCGGCTGCCGCATCACTTCCAGCACATTGCGCTGAAACTCCGGCAACTCATCCAGAAACAGCACGCCGTTGTGTCCCAGCGACACTTCTCCCGGACGTGGCACCGCCCCGCCGCCAATCAATCCCGCATCGCTGATGGTGTGGTGCGGCGAACGATACGGCCGCGTGCCAACCAGGCCACGGTGGTCGTCCAACGTCCCGGCCACGCTGTGAATCCGCGTCGTTTCAATGGCCTCTTCCAGCGTCATCGGCGGCAGAATCGTAGGAATCCGCTTCGCCAGCATGGTCTTGCCCGCACCCGGTGGCCCGATAAATAAAATATTGTGCCCACCCGCACAAGCCACTTCCAGCGCACGTTTCGCGGCCTGCTGTCCCTGTACGTCGCGCAAATCCACTGAGTAGTGCGACGCCTCGGAAAGCATCAGCCGCGCATCCACCGCCACCGGCGTGAACGTCTCCGGCGAATTGATCAGGTCTACCGCCTGCGGCAGCGACTTCAGCGCAAAAACATCGACGCCTTCCACCACCGCCGCTTCCCGCGCGTTGGCTTCCGGCACCGCGATTGACTTCAACCCTTGCTCGCGCGCCGCCAACGCCGCCGACAATGCGCCACGCACCGGACGCACCCCGCCATCCAGCGACAATTCTCCAAGAAACATGCAGGTATTCAACGGCTTGCCAAAAAACTGCCCCATGCACCCGGCCAGTCCCAGCGCCATCGGCAAGTCGAAGCCCGAACCTTCTTTACGCACATCGGCCGGCGCCAAATTGATTGTTACGCCCTGCCCATAGGGAAATTCAAATCCGCAATTCCGCAGCGCTGATTTGATTCGCTCGCGGCTCTCCTTCACCGCATTGTCCGGCAAGCCCACCACATTGAAATCCTGCATGCGCGCCGAGCCCACATCGACTTCCACCTCCACCATGTGGGCATCAATTCCGTAGACCGACGCGCTTATCGTCTTAAACAACATTCGCGATCGCCATAGTTCCTCAGCGCCATCTCGTTGCCGACGCTCTTTCGGTAAGTCCCGCAGAGCATAAACTAGTTCATCACGATACGCCAGAGTTACTACACCGCCAACGCGTCAGCAGCGGCCGGCGGCAGCTTTACACCCCCCGCCCACCCCACGTATATTGACTCGCATACCCATTTCAGAGCCTAAAACACGATTTACTGCGCGCGCGGCTCTGCGCTTGAGGCCTTTCGCATGATTATGGCGGCTGTTGTAATTCTGGTTTTAATCCTGATCGTGGTCATCGGCATCTACAACGGCTTGGTGCGCCTCAAAGTGCAGGCCGACAACGCCTGGGCCGACATTGACGTGCAACTCAAGCGCCGCTACGACCTCATCCCCAATTTGGTCGAAACCGTCAAGGGCTACGCGGCGCACGAAAAAGGCACGCTTGAGGCCGTGGTCAACGCCCGCAATCGCGCCATGAGCGCGTCGAGCCCCGCCGACAAGGCCGAAGCCGAAAACATGCTCTCCGGCGCGCTGAAAAGCCTCTTCGCGCTCTCCGAGGCGTACCCACAGCTGCGCGCCGTCGAAAGTTTCACCGCGCTGCAAAACTCTCTTTCGCAGATCGAAGATGCCGTGCAAAACGCCCGCCGCTACTACAACGCGGTGGTCCGCGATCTCAACACCAAGATCCAGGTATTTCCCTCCAATATTTTCGCCAACATGATGGGCTTCAAACCTCGCGAATTTTTTGAAGTCAGCGCGCCTGCGGAACGCGAAGCCCCCAAAGTCAGCTTCAACACTCCGCCGGCAACCACGACGTAAGCGGCGGCGGCAAATTTCTCAAGCCATGCGTGAATCTGGGTCTCCTCTGCTCCTGAATATTTTTCACCGCTTCAAATTTGTCGCCGCGGTTTACCGTTCCCTGAACGTCGCGGCTCTGTTCGTAGCGCTCACCTTGATCGCTCTGGCGATTCCAGCCCTGGCTTCCGCCAAAGAAATCCGCATCCAGAATTTTGCCTCGCACATCACCGTGGCCCGCGACGGCACCATCGACGTCACCGAAAAAATCGATGTGCAATTCGTTGGCGGCCCCTGGCACGGTCTTTACCGTTCCATCCCGATCGAATACGTCACCCCGCAAGGCCTCAACTATTCCCTGTTCCTCGACATAAAAAGCATCACCGACGCCGCCGGCCATAAACTCAAATACGAATCCAGCCGCGTGCGCCATTACCGCAAGCTCAAAATCTACGTCCCCAACCCCGACGACTCCGAACAAACCATCTCCATCGAATACACCATCTCCGACGCCATTAAATTTTTCGAGGATCACGACGAGCTCTACTGGAACGTCACCGGCGACGAATGGGACATCCCCATCCACGCCGCGCAAGGCACCATCCAATTGCCAACAGGTGCGCAAAACGTACGCGCCACCGCCTTCACCGGCACCTACGGCTCACGCGGCAAAGACGCCGACATTGAAATCGACGGCAACCGCGTCGCGGTCCAAACCACTCTCCCACTTTCCTACCACGCTGGCCTCACCGTCGCCGTCGCGCTCGACAAAGGCCTGATCGCCGAGCCCGGCTCCACCGCTTTGTTCTTACGCTTCCTGCGCAGCAACTGGCCACTTTTCATTCCGCTGGCCGTGCTCGCCGTCATGTTCAATCTCTGGTGGACCCGCGGCCGCGATCCCCGCCTGCGACCCATCAGCGCGCAATACGAGCCGCCCGCTCAACTCACCCCCGGCGAAGTCGGCACTCTCGTCGATAATTCCGCCGACATGCGTGACATCACCGCCAGCATCGTCGATCTCGCCGTTCGCGGCTTCATGGTCATCGAAGAAGTCCAAAAAGACTCCATGCTCGGCCTGATGCACCACAAGGACTACAACTTCATCCTGCAAAAAGACCGCACCGCTTGGTCCGCCCTCAAGCCGCACGAACAGGCTTTGCTCGGCGGAATTTTCAGCATGGGCACCGTCGGCGAAAAAGTCTCCATGGACAGCCTCGAAAATCATTTCTACAAAAATCTTCCCAACATCAAAACCGGCATCTTCGAATCGCTCGTCACTTTGGGTTACTACTCTAAACGCCCCGACAAAGTACGTTCTTCCTACGTCGGCGTCGCCATTGTCGTGGGCGTCTTCGGGATTTGGGGCGGACAGGCGCTCGCCGGCATGATCGGCATGGCCGGGCTGCCTTTTGTCCTCGCCGGAATTTTCTCCGCCGCAATCATCGCGATCTTCGGCTGGTTCATGCCCGCGCACACGGAAACTGGAACGCGCGCGCTCGAATCAGTGCTCGGCTTCGAAGATTTTTTAGCCCACGTCGAATCCGACCGCTTCAATCGCATGATCAAGACTCCGCAGATGTTCGAAAAGTTTCTCCCCTTCGCCATGGCCCTCGGCGTGGAAAAAAATTGGAGCAAAGCATTTCAGGGAATCATGACCGAGCCCCCCGGCTGGTATCAGGGCGGCTCCGGCCCCATTTTTTATCCGGTAAATTTCACCAGTAACCTCAACGCTATGTCCTCGCGCGCTGGCAGCGCCATGGCCTCCGCTCCGCGCAGCTCTGGCGGCTCCGGCTTCGGCGGTGGGGGCTCTTCCGGCGGCGGTTTTGGCGGCGGCGGTGGCGGCGGTTTTTAGTTTCGCCCGCAGGCAAAGGGACTAACACGACGTTTCCCTCCACCACGTAGTCCCTCTCTTCAAACTCGACCAGGAGACGTCGTGTCTGCCCTCCAACGTCGCCGCGTTCATCCTCAACGCGATCCAAAACTCACCTCTAAAGTTTTTCTCTCCACCTGCCGATAGCACCACTGGGGGAAGCCCGCTCTCTGAGCTCACTCCACTGGTGTTTCAAATCGAAACGTCATGGCCACTCTGCCTACCAACTCGAACTCCTCCGCTCACTCCCCGCGGTCGGTAGCTGCTCGCGCATTTTTCCGATCAAAGTCCACTTCCTGGCTCCTGATCCTCGCAGTGGTGGCTATGACCCTTGGCCTAGCCGCGAAAATCAAATGGCACCCTCAGGACGCACCAACATTCGCCATCGCTTCCACCACCTCGATCGACGCCGACGAACCCATCCAGCCCATCGTCGTACCCACCAATCTCGACGCCCGCAAAGTCGCACTCGGCCGCAAACTTTTTCACGACCCTCGTCTCTCCGCCGACAACCAAATCTCCTGCGCCACCTGCCACAATCTCACCTTCGGGGGCACCGATCGCAAAACCCACTCCAGCGGCATCCATGGCTCGGTAGGAATCATCAACGCACCGACGGTCCTCAACAGCGCCAACAACTTCGCGCAATTCTGGGACGGCCGCGCCGCCAGCCTCGAAAAACAGATCGACGACCCGGTCACCTCCAAAATCGAAATGGGTTCGGCTTGGCCCGATGTGCTCGCCAAACTAAATACATCTCCGGATTACCAGCAGTCCTTCCGTCAAATCTACGGCGGGGACCCGCAACCCGACGGAGTCAAAGACGCCATCGCCGAATTCGAACGCTCCCTCGTTACTCCCAACTCCCGCTTTGATCGCTATCTGCGCCACGAACCCAACGCACTCACCGCGCGCGAAATTCGCGGCTACGCTCTCTTCAAATCGCTGGGCTGCGCCAGTTGCCATCAGGGCGTGAACGTCGGCGGCAACATGTATCAAAAACTCGGGGTGATGGCGCCGTACTTTTCCGATCGCGGCAACGTCTCAAAAGTCGATTACGGCCGCTACAACGTTACCGGCGATCCCCAAGACATGTACATGTTCAAGGTTCCCAGCCTACGCAACGTCGCTCTAACCGCTCCGTATTTTCACGACGGCAAAGCCGCCACTTTGCAGGACGCCGTCCGCCTGATGGCTAAATATCAGCTTGGCCGCCAGCTCAGTGACGAGGAAATCGACCTCATCGTCGAGTTCTTGAAAACACTCACCGGCGAGCTCGACGGAAAGCCCTTGTGACCCTGTCGACATACAGGAACATCGCCGTCGCCGCCGGCGCTGTTTTCCTGCTCACCTTTCTCTTCGTTGAACAAAAGCCCGTGGACCCGCTGGAAAACGATCGCTTCACCGACGATCTACAAATGCTCAAGCAGCTTGACGACGAAATCTACCGCGACGTTCTCGATTCACGTTACGAGCTGCTCAAATCTTACGACCCCTTCGTCGCAAAACTCTCCCAATCCCGCCAGATCGAATCCGACCTTAGAAACATCCCGGCCTTCATCACCGGCCCGCACAGAATCGAGATCCTGCGCCTGATCGACGAACGCTCCACCGTCTTTCAACAAAAAACCAGTTTGTTAGAGCGCTTCAAATCGCAAAACGCCATCCTCAAGAACTCCATGCGTTATTTCCCCGTGGTGGTCGCGGAAGCCTCACACGCCGCGCAAACCTCCCAAGATGAAAAATTGGTTCACCATTTATCAGATCTGTTGCGCGACATTTTGCTCTTCGACGTCAATCCCAGCGCCGGCCTGGACGGCCAGCTCGAATCAGAAATCTCCGCCCTCAGCGAAGACGCCGGCACCCACCCGCAAATCCGCGCCGCACTCCTCGCCGCTGTGGCACACGCCGAAACCATTGCGAGCACCAAACCCCAGGTGGAAGAAAACATCGCTCGCCTGAATGCTCTACCTACCAGTGCCAACATCGACGCCATCTCTGCTGCGTATCTCCGCGAATATGCTCACGCACAAAAAATCAGCCAGTCCTATCGCCTGCTTTTGTATTTGTGCTCCGTAATTTTGCTGGCCTACGGCGCCGATCAGACCGTCCGCGTGGTCCGTTCCAGTGTCGCAGTCGAGCAAGCCAAAGCCGCCAGCCACGCCAAAGGCCAGTTCCTCGCCAACATGAGCCACGAAATTCGCACTCCCATGAACGGCATCATCGGCATGACTAATCTCGCGCTGGAAACCAACCTCAACCCTGAGCAGCGCGAATGCCTCACCATGGTCAAAACTTCCGCCGACGCGCTCCTTGAGCTCATCAACGACATTCTCGATTTTTCCAAAATCGAAGCCGGCAAACTCGATATGGAAAATATCGAATTTCGTCTGCGCGATAGTCTCGATGACGCGGTAAAAGCCGTCAGCTTGCGCGCCCATCAAAAAGGCCTGGACCTGGCCTACGCAGTTCTTCCCGAAGTTCCAGACATTTTGCGCGGCGATCCCACGCGCCTCCGTCAAATCGTCATCAATCTCATCGGCAATGCGGTGAAGTTCACCAAAGAAGGCGAAATTGTTCTCAGCGTCGAGGTCCAGGAACTGACTGCGGAAAACGCCATGCTGCACTTCGCAGTGCGTGACACCGGCATCGGCATCCCCCTGGAAAAGCAGCGATACATCTTCGAACGCTTTACCCAAGCCGACAATTCGATGTCCCGCAAATTTGGGGGCACTGGCCTGGGCCTCACGATTTGCTCGCGCCTCGTCGAAGCCATGCACGGCCGCATCTGGGTCGAAAGCCAATCGGACGGCGGCAGCACTTTTCATTTCACCGCGCAGTTCCAACGGCACGCCTCGACCTATCCCATCGCGGAGCGCGACGCCACCTCACTCGCCGGCCTCTCGGTTCTGGTGGTCGACGACAACGCTTCTACACGGCGCATTCTGGCCGATCAACTTCGCGCCTGGGGCATGACTCCCGTTTTGATCGAACGTGCTTCCAAAACGATCGCCGAGATGCATGCAGCCGCATCGCGCGGCCGGCCCTTTCCAGTCATTCTTCTCGACGCACATATGCCGGTGCTGAACGGTTTTCAAATCGCCGAACAAATTCGCAATGAACCGGCGTTCAGCGACACCAAAATCGTGATGCTCACCGCCTTTGGCCTAAGCGGCGCCAACCACGCCAAAGATCGCGTCATCGGCATCAACGCCTGTCTTTCCAAGCCGGTCAAAGCTTCCGATCTTCGCGATGTTCTTGAAAAAATGTGCGGCTCAGCTGTCTTCGCAACCACGCTTCCGGAAGTGGCCGGGGCGGTTTCTTCCCGCCAACAGCATCAGACTTCCCTTTCCATCTTGCTCGCGGAAGACAACAGCGTGAATCAAGCCCTGGCCATACGCCTGTTGCAAAAACGCGGACACAAAGTGGTCCTCGCCGAAACCGGCAAAGACGTGCTCACCGCCATCGGCAAAGAAGCCTTCGATTTAATTTTGATGGATATTCAGATGCCCGAAATGGACGGACTGGAAGCCACGCGCGCCATCCGCAAAATCGAAATGTCCAACGGCCGCCATCTTCCGATCATCGCCATGACCGCCAACGCCATGACCGGCGACCGCGAACTCTGCCTGCAATCTGGAATGGACGGCTACCTCACCAAGCCGCTCTCTCCCAAAGAACTCTTCGCCACCATCGAGTCGATTCCCGCGGCGCCGCAAACAGTTTCTCACTAGGTCGAACAAAGTTACTCGGCCTTGCCCGTCTCCACCGGAACCGCAACTCCAGTCGCCGCGGCGACGGACTCCGCCACGGCTGCAGGCATTTCCTCGCGCTGGCCCACGCCATACAGCCGCAACACATCCTGCAGCGTCACAATCCCTTCCAATTTATGAATGTTTGCGCGGTTCACCACCGGCAACACTTCAATCTGGCTCGTTCCCATCCGCTCCAACGCCAGCGACAGCGAATGATCTGTATGCACGTGCGGAAATTCGTCATCTTTCAAAAGCTCACCCAACGCCTGTTCTGTCGCCCCATCCGTCAACGCCTGTTGCAATCGGCTCAAGCTCACCATACCAATCACTCCCCGTTCATCGCAGGCGGGCCAAGCGTGCAGTTTGCTCGTGGACACTTTCTCCAACGTCGATTGCACACTGTCCTTAGCTTCCAGCATTTCCGTTGCCGCACGCATCGCCTGATACACTTGCCGCTGCCCCTGCGTTGTCCGCGTCTCGGCTGTCGGCAAATGAATGCCATCTTGATCGGCCAGCACTTCATAAATCGGCTCGTGCTGGAATCGCTGTGAAATGAAAAAACTCACCAGGTTGGAAATCATCAGTGGCACAATCACCGCATAGTCGCGGGTAATTTCAAAAATCATCAGCACCGAAGTCATGGGTGCGCGAATAATCCCGGCAAATGCTGTCCCCATCCCCACCAACGCGTACGCTCCCGGCGCTGCAACGTAACCCGGCGCAAAATGTTGCGCCACCGTCCCAACGATTCCTCCCAGCATCGCGCCCAAAAACAAACTCGGACCAAAAATGCCGCCCGCGTTTCCCGAGGCGTAGCTGATCGTCACGGAAAACAGCTTTAGCACCATCAGCAGAATCATCAGCTTCAGCGCCATGCCCCCGTTCAGTACGCCGCCTACATATTTGTAGCCGACTCCCAGCACCTGCGGCACGAAGCACGCCATCACTCCGACCGTTATCCCCCCAACCACTGGATGAAACCACACCGTCTTGCGCGGCAGCTTCATAAACCACGCGCGCATCGAAGTCAGTAATTTCGTAAATGCCACTGAAATGAATCCGCCCAGCACTCCCAGCAACGCGTAGATCGCCAATTCTCCGGGATGCAACAATTGGTACTGCGGCACTTGAAACAACGGATCATTTCCAAGGATCAGCCGCAGCACTCCCCACGAGGTCGCCGAAGCCAGCACCACCGAACCCAACACCGGCGCATTCAAATCCCCAACCACTTCTTCCAATGCGAACACCACCGCCGCCAAAGGCGTATTAAACGCCGCCGCAATCGCCGCCGCCGCGCCCACCGGAATCAATGCTTTCACTTTTTCTGGGCGTAACCCGAGATGCCGCCCCAGCGTCGAAGCCAGCCCCGCTCCAACCTGCACCGCCGGTCCTTCGCGGCCCAGGGGAATCCCGCTCGCCAGGGTCACTGCCGTGCAGAAAAATTTTCCGCAAACGGTCGAAAATGAAATTTTCCCGCCGCGCGCCCACAACGCCGCTTTCGTCTGCGGCACTCCGCTGCCGCGCGCATCTGGGAAAAATCGGTACAGCAAATAGCCCATCGCCAGCGAGCCCACGATGGGGACCAGCAGCCGGCGCCACAGCGCTCCGCCTGGCGGATACAACCGCGCTCCGGCATGTTCGGTGATCAGGATGAACGCCACCACGCTTAGTCCTACCAGCGCTCCGATAAACAGCGTCAGCACCAAAAAGATCTGTTCCTCGCGGCGCTCCCGGAGCATCCGCCATTGAGTCGCGGGCGCCTGCCACCATTTCGTCGGAAACGGGGCCGGGGAGTTGGTCGATATGGGACTAGCGATTGTTGTGGGAGTCATTTGTGATATTCGGTAGCCGTGGAGATATCAGGATAGACAGAATTTGCCCTATACGTTCGCGGAAGTATTCGTAGAGGCAAACGAAAACTTCAAAACTCGCTCGCGGCGACGTTCTTCTTCCAGGTGCCGCGCCCGCGCCGTCAATAGATCGTTCAAGGAAACCAATCCCAAGAACTTGTCGCTGCCATGCTCCACCACCGGCATGCGCGTCAAACTCAGCTCCGCCATTTGGTAGACCACCTGCCGCAGCGACTCGTCGGGATAAACTTTGGCAGTCTCGGCACGCACCAGTTCGCCTACCGGAGTTTTCATGGCGGCTTCGCCCACTTCCTCAATCCGCAAACGAATGTCGTTGCGCGTCAACACTCCCGCGAGCGTTCCATCTGCTTTTACCACCGGGAGCAGTCTTTGCTTTTGACTCTCTTCTGATTTCAGCAGCGCCTGGATTTCCGCCACCGTGCTGTTCGACGGCAGCGCCATCACTTCGGCGCGCATTACCTCGTGCACAAACAAAATCTCCAGCGGATCCACCGCGTACTCGCGGCTCAAATGGAATCCGCGTCGCGCCACCTTCTCCGTCAGAATCGAGCGCTTCAGAGTCAAAACCGTGAACGCATGTGCCACCACGCTCCCAACCAGCAACGGCAGAAACACATTCGCGTCGTGCGTTAACTCGAATGCGAAGATGATGCTGGTGAATGGCGACCGCATCGTGCCGCCCAAAATCGCCCCCATGCTGATCAGCGGCCAAAAGCCCGCTCCTTCATTCGGCAAAAACATAGCTTCGAGCCCGCCCAACGCTCCGCCCATCATCAACAGCGGAGCGAGAACACCGCCCGAAGTGCCCGATCCCAGCGAAACCGCCCAGATGAACCATTTCACCAGTAAAACACCGAGAATTAAATGAGTCGTCCCGTTTCCCTGCAGCAAAGCTTGAATCGTGTCGTATCCCACGCCGAGCGCTTGCGGAAAAATTAATCCGCCGACGCCGATCGCCAGTCCTCCCAGCGCGGGCCACCACATCCAATGAATCGGCAAGTGTTGAAAGGCGTCTTCTGCCGCATACACCGACACGGTCAGCAACGCCGACAATCCGCCGGCCAGCAGTCCGACTAAAACGCAGCCCAGCAAACCCATCGGCCCGATGAACAGCGGGTGCTCCGGCACTGGAAACAATGGACCGAATCCTAGAATGTAACGCCGCACCACCGCCGCAACCGCGCTGGCCAGCGCTACCGGGATTAAGCTCCGCGGCTTCCATTCAAACAGCAATAGTTCCACGGCCAGCAACACCGAAGCCACAGGCGCTGCGAAAGTTGCCGACATCCCACCCGCTGCACCGGCCACCAACAATGTTTTTCGTTCCGCGCTGGTCAAATGAAAGAGCTGCGCAATGATCGAACCGACCGCGCCGCCGGTCATGATGATCGGTCCTTCCGCGCCGAACGGTCCGCCTGAGCCAATAGAAATCGCCGAAGACAGCGGCTTGAGCAGCGCAATTTTCGGTTGAATGCGGCTTCCGTTCAACAAAATCGATTCGATCGCCTCGGGAATTCCGTGGCCACGGATTCGCTCCGATCCATATCGAGCCATCAATCCGATAATTAGCGCGCCCGCGACTGGAACAAATATCGCGAAGATGCCCAGATGATTGCCAATTGGCGAGACCAGCGCCGTATTCCAGCGGCCGAAATAAAACAAATTCGTAAACAATCCGATCAATCGCAGCAGCGCCAGCGCCACGAACGCGCACACCGCTCCAATCAACATCGCCAACGCGGAGATCGGGATCACTCGGCTCGTGGTCGTGAAATCGCCTAGCGCTCGTTTGCCTGCCCAGCTTTCCAAAATGCCCTCGCTCTGAGATTGAACGTTCGTATGTCGCTTGCCTGAATGCCTTAGGCCGTGCACTGGGGCCAGTCGTCGCGCTCGCACTCGCCTTTCACTAAAACGCTTCGATCATCATTTTTCGTGGACCACCGGGCGTCGGCGCTTGCGCACCAGCAGCGCATTGATCGATGCCGCTAAAGCCGCTCCGCTGCCTCGAAGTTCCCCGATCCGTTGTCGCGCTACTGTCTCCAGCGCTCGGGCCCCGCGCGAACTCAAAGAGACCAGCACTTCCCGGCGGTCCGTACTGTCCCGGCGCCGTCGCACTAAACCGTGTTTCTCCATGCGGTCAATCAGCTCCACCGCACTGTGGTGTTTCAACGCCAATCGTTCCGCCAGCGTTCGAATTGTCGCTGCGGCATCCTGCGGCAAGCCCCGAATCGCCAGCAACATCAGATATTGCTGCGGCTCCAGCCCCGACCGTTGTGCCGCCGCATCTCCGTCCCGCGTGAAATGGCGGATGCGATAGCGCAACTCCGCCAGCGCCCGGTATTGCCCGTTTGTAACCGTCACATCCATCACTTCCTTAATTGTATCGTAACACGATACTTATTGCATAACGCCGTTTTGCTTGTGAATGCGCCTATCTGTAACGACTGCACAATCCGGTTAACTCGAGCTTGCTCGTTTTGGGAGGGAGCGGTAGAGGACCGACCGGTTACAAAGTCTTGCGAAATGCTTTTTGGGTCTTGTAGTGCTCGTATCCGTTGCGCAAATAAAACTGGTGCGCTCGCTCGCGGATCACATTCGATCGCACCGACATATATTGGCAACCTAGCTTTTGCGCCCACTTCTCCGCGGCTTCCAGCAGAGCCGCGCCGGCTCCGCGGCTTCGCTCATCGTCCGCCACAATCAAGCCGTTCACCTCGGCGCGCAGATCCATTTCCAGTAAAGGCGTCAGGCTGGCATGCGTCCAGCCAATCACCCGGCCCGCCGCCGACTCCGCCACAAACACCGCGTTTCGCGCAGCCGGTTTGATCGAGCGAAATCTTCTTTTTGTTTGTTCCGTTGTGGACGGATAGCCCAGCTGCCCCGACAACTCCGCAATTCTTGCCGCGTCCGACAGCTTGGCTCTTCGGATTTTTATTCCTGTGGGGTCTTTGCGAGCAGCAGCACTCATTTCTAACTCGTCACACTAAAACGTCTTCTCGGAATCCAGCAGAATCGTCACCGGGCCTTCGTTCACCAACTCCACCGACATCATCGCCTGAAAAATCCCCGTCTCGACCTGCACTCCCAATCCACGCAACGCTGCGCAGAATTCTTCATACAAACTTTTTGCCAACTCTGGCCGCGCCGCCGCAATAAAACTCGGTCTTCGCTGTCCTCGCGCATCTCCGTACAGCGTGAATTGCGAAACCACCAATGCCGCGCCACCGACATCCAGCAGCGAGCGGTTCATCTTTCCTTCGTCATCTTCAAAAATTCGCAGCTTGGCAACTTTGTCGGCCATCGAAGCAGCAACGGCCGCGTCGTCCGCTACGCCAACTCCGAGCAGCACCATCAACCCACTCGCGATTTCACCGGTCACGCGTCCTTCCACTGTGACGCGCGCCCGGCTCACTCGTTGCAAAACTACCCGCATATCGCTGAGCTATTTCGCGGCGCTTGCAACCGGCGCCGCCTTCCGCGGCAGCATCTCCGGCCACTGCGCCACGTTGTACGCAAACACCGCCAGCACCTGCGCGCCTTCCGTCAAATCGTCCCAGCGCACCCGCTCCAAAGTATCGGCCTGCGAGTGATGCGCCTTTTCATAGTCGGCCACATCCTGCAGGCAGAAGAAACCCGGCACGCCCGCTTCGTCAAAAGGAATGTGATCGCTGCCATCCTCCTTGCGCAACGACGGCTCCGCCAATTTGATTTCGGGGGCCTTCGCCAGCGGATACAAGATGTGATCCATCGTCTCGCGCAATCCATAATTTCCCATCAAGCCGATGGTCAGCACTTTCCCCGTCCCGCTGTCGTGCACCAGAACTCCGGAGATTTTTGCCAGTTCATCTTTGTGCTGGGCGACATACGCCTTCGAACCGTTCAACCCCTGTTCTTCGCCAGTGAACAGAACAAAGCGAATCGTGCGCTTCGGCTTGACCCCCGATTTCTTCAGCGCCCGCGCAGCTTCCAGCACTGCCGCTGAACCCGTTCCGTTGTCGACAGCGCCTTCGCCGAGATCCCAGGAATCGAGATGCGCGCCAATGATCACTACCTCATTCGGTTTCTCGGATCCGGTAATTTCCGCCACGGTATTTTGCACTTCCACGGGTTTGCCGCTCAGCGAGCCGCCAATGTTCACTTCCGCCTCCACCGCTCCCTGTTCCAACAGCCGCCACAGCAGCAAATAATTCTCCCGCGCGATCACCGCAGTGGGAATGGTGCTCGCCTGATAGTTCCTTCCGCTGGCTCCCATGTTCATCAGGCCAAAAAGTTTTTCTGAACCCAGCAACACCGCCGCGACTTTTTCCTCCGCAAAGAAATTCATCTGCGCGGCGCGCAGCTTGATCATCGCGGGAAAGTCCAAAGGCTTGTCGCTCTTCGGGATTGATATTGGAATCGTCTCTTCGCCCCACGGCGTATAAATCGGATTCATCGGCATCTGCATTTCGTGCGGCTTGTTCAGCACCACGATCGCGCCCTTCAGTTTCCCTTTGTACTGCTGCAACTCCTCGGCCGAGTCCACCGCAATTCCCACCACCGGCCCGCGCACCGTTCCATTCGTCACCGCCGACCAACCGCTGGTCGCCATGGTCAGCTCCATCGACGTTGGCTCTTCGCCCGCTTTTGCCGCGCCAGTCAGAAATACTCGCCCCGTCGCGGGCCCGCGCGTCCAGGAATTCGCAATGGTCCACGGCTCTTGATGCGGCTTGTCCAACCCGAGCGCCTGAAGTTGTTCCAGCATCCAGCGATTGGCTTGCGCCAGCTCCGGCGAACCGGTCAGTCGCGGCCCGATGTGATCGGTAATAAATTGCAGATTGGCTTTCAACTCCGGCTCATCCGCTTTGATCTGCGCCAGAATTTTTGTATCCATGTCGCCGACCGGATCGGCCTTCGCTACGGGACCCGTTTGATTTTTCGACTCATCTTCCGGAACAAAACCTGGCTCGCGCCGCGGCAACATTTCCGGCAACTGCGCGGTGTTGTACGCCCACGCCGCCAGCACTTCCGCTCCCTGGTTCAAATCGTCTTTCCACACTTTGTCGAAGGTGTCCGACTGGCTGTGATGCGTCTTGTTATATTCCGCCGGCTCCTGAATCGCAAAAAATCCCGGCACTCCCGCGTCATCGAATGAGGCGTGATCCGTTCCGTAAGAACGCGCCATGCTGGGCTCCAGCAATTTCAGCTCGTGCATCGGCGCAATTTCCTGATCGACGATTTCGCGATCCTGATAATTGTCATGCAGTCCGAGCGTTAGCACTCGGCCGGTTCCAGTGTCGTGCACGAATATTCCGGAAATCTTCGCAAGGTCGGCTTTGTGCGCCTCTACATATTTCCGCGAACCCACCAGTCCTTCTTCTTCTCCGGTGAACAACACAAAGCGAATGGTGCGCTTCGGTTTCAACTGCAACTTCGCGAGCGCGCGAGCTGCTTCCAGCACCGCCATTGATCCCGTGCCGTTGTCCGTCGATCCCGTTCCCAGGTCCCAAGAATCCAGATGCGCGCCGATAATCACGACTTCATCGGGCTTTTCGCTGCCGCGAATTTCCGCCACGGTATTGAACACTTCCACCGGCTTTTCGCTGAACGAATTGGTAATTTCCACTTCGAGTTCCACCGGCCCGTGCTTCATCATTCGAAAAATCATCCGGTAGCCTTCACCGGTGATGAACGCCGCGGGAATCGCGCCGATATCAAACTTTTCTCCCCCAATTCCAGTCATGTTCAGTAGCGCATGCGGTTTGCCCGAGTCGCGCAGCCACACGGCAACTCCTTCTTGCTTGAAAAACGCGTTCCGCGCTTTGGCCATTTCTGACTGCGCGGCAAATGGAGGCGGCGCCTGCGGCTCGCCTTTCATCGGCGGAGGCTCCTGCATTGCCCGTATCGGGTGCGGATCCTCCGGTTTCGGTGGCGACAGGCTGACCGGTTCCTGGTAAATCACAATCGCGCCCTTCAGCTTCCCGCGATATTTCTCAAAGTCCTCTTTTTTCTTCACGTCGACGTACACCACCGTTCCGCGCACCGTTCCCGGCGTACTCGGCGACCAACCTGCCGCCGCAATCGTCAGCGGATGCTCTGTTGGCTTGATGATGGTGGCCTTCGCAGTGCCGCGCGTCCAGGAATGGGCGATGGTATAGGGCTCCAGATGCACGTTGGTCAGGCCATATTTGCGGAACATTTCCGCAGTCCACTCATTCGCGCTCTTCAATTGTGGCGATCCCGTCACTCGCGGACCGATGGCGTCCGACAAATGTTCCAGATTTTCCATGGCCTCGCTGTGCTCGCCGATTTCTTTGAATATTTGGGCATCTCCCGACGCGAAATCCGCCGTCACCGCTTCACTCAGCGTGGCATCGCTCGCCGCCGCGTCGTTCTTCGTCGTTTCGTTTGCGGTAGCGGCGTCGTTGGGTGAATTAGGCTGCGCCGCAGCGTGCCGAGCCCATCCGCAAATCACCAACAACGCCAGAACTAGCACAATGACTCGCTTTGAATCCATCTTCCCTCCGCTTCTTCTCAAATCTCTTGCAGAAATTCTCTACTCTTCTTATCTCGCTGCTCGCCGCCGCGTTTTGCTTGTCTTGACCCGTTGATTCGCGGAACGATTTTTTGAAGCAGCGCGAACCGCAACTTTTCTCTTGGGCAGCGCCAACACCTTGAACCTTCGCGGCGCAGGCTGGCACTTTGGGCAAAAAAAACTACTACGCCCCGCAACAATGGCCCGCCGGATGATCGATCCGCAGCGATGACATTTCTCGCCTTCGCGCCCGTAGGCCCGATGATGCTGCTGATAGTCGCCCGGCTCCCCGTCGGAATCTTTGAAATTCACGATGGAAGATCCTCGCAACGCGATCGCCTTCTTCAGAATGTCCTGCAGCGCTCGCCGCAAAGCTTCCAACTGTTGCTTGCTAAGACTCGCGGCGATTTTCGCCGGATGAATCTTGGACTTCCACAAACTTTCATCCGCGTAAATATTTCCCACGCCGCGCAAGACCGTTTGATCCAGCAGCAGCGCCTTTACTCGAGACTTTCGCGAACGCATGCGCGCCTCAAATTCATCAACGCCCACTTCCAGCGGCTCGGCGCCAAATCCTTCCAACTCACCGGGAAGCGCTTTCGCCGAAAGGTACGCCAGCCGCCCGAATCTGCGCGCATCGGTGTAACGCATCTCGCGCCCATCGTCCAGCGCGAAAATGGCATGAGTATGTTTCTCGAGCGGTTTTTCAGGCGGAAAAGACGCGATGTGCCCGGTCATCCCCAGATGCACCAACAGCGACGCGGGAGCGTGGTCGCCATCGTCGGAATTCTCTGGCGCGCCTTGCGCTGCAGACAAGCGCACCAGCATGAATTTGCCGTAGCGCTCCACGGCGTCAATGCGGCGTCCCGGAATATGTCGCTCCAGCAGCGACGGGTCGTCGATAAAGTCGGTTTTGCGCAGTGTCACCGACAAGATGCGCCGGCCCAACACGCTTGCGCGCAATCCGCGCGCTACAGTTTCCACTTCTGGAAGTTCAGGCATGAATGGAGCTGATCAAAATATCACAGGCCGAGCCCACGCTACTGGCTGGAATTCGCACGCGGCGAATTCGCCGTTCGAGCGGCGCGACAATTATTTCTCCGCGGGCGGCGGCCAGAATCCCGGATCGCTGATCTCGCGCGTATCTTGTTTATCCGCATATTTCTTCAGCGCCGGACCAATTTCCGCGCTCTTGCCGATGATCGTGAACACCAGACTGTCCATCGGGAAATGTTTGGCAATCGCTTGATTGGCGATCGCCGGCGTAATCGCATCGAGCCGCGATTCCAGCTCATTGATGTCGCTGTCCGGCACGCCGTAAAATTCGTAGGTGGCGATCAACTGCGCCAGTTCCTTGGAAGTTTCGAGCGACGGCGGAAATTGCCCCTTGATGTAGCTTTTCGCCGCGGCCAATTGTTCCGCGGTGACACCCTGCTTATGCAATTTCTGCAGTACCTGCAGCGCCATATCGATCGCCTGCACCGTCGTTTCATTTTTCGTAAAACTGTAGATCCCGAACGGGCCCGGCGTCTTGCGCGAATCAAACGTCGAATAGGCGCCATACGTCAGCCCTGACTCGACACGCAACGCTTCATTCAGCATCGAAGTAAACGCGCCGCCAAACAGCGCATTTACGACGCGGATCGCCACGCGGTCCGGGTCACCAATCGCCGTCCCCACATTGCCAATCGCAAAATACGTCTGCGAAGCATCCGGCTTATCCACCAGCAAAAGCTTCTTACCCTTAAGGGTAGTGCCCGTGGGAATCTTCACCGGCGCCACTGTTTTCGACGGCCACGCGCCGAACACTTCTTCCAGCCGCTGCTTCATCTCCGCGGCTTTGAAATCTCCGGCCACCGCCAAAATCGTATTTCCCGGCGCGTAATTGGCTTCGTAAAATTTCACGATCGCATCGCGGTGAATCCGTTTCAGGGTAATCTCGTCGCCATCCGGCGAACGCCCGTAGCCAACTCCGTTGTACAAATATCCGTCGTAATAAAACGTCAGCACCGATCGCGGCTCGTCCTTCGCCGCACGAATTCCATCGATGCTCTGCGCCAGTAGCTTGTCCACTTCTTCCTGCGGAAAGGTCGGATGCATCAACGCATCAGAAAACAGCTCCAAGCCGCGCGCCACATCTTTGGTCAGAAACTCGCCCGTCGCCGTGGAAAAATCCGCACCGGCGTCAGCTTCAATCGAACCCCCGGTGAAATCCGAATCAGCCGCAAATTGCTGCGCGGTTCGTTTGCCCGCTCCCTTGCGCAGCATCTCTGCGGTGATCGCCGCCAACCCCTCTTGGCCAGCCGGATCCGCGACTGCCCCTGTTTTGATGATCGCCGCAAAATTCACGATCGGCACTTCGTGCTTTTCCAGCAACAAAACTGTCAGGCCATTCTTCAAAACAACTTTTTCGTGCGGCGGTAAGTGAATGGTTTGCGCCCAGCCGCATCCCGGCACAGCCAAAATCGCCAATGCCGCGGCCAGCCAGATCTGCCGGGTCTTCCGAATTCTTATCCCCGAGAAAATCATTGCTGGCCCTGACCTTTCGGCGCGTTTTCTGGGAGCAGCGTCGCCACCGTGCGGTTATTCGGCCCGAAATATTCCTTGGCCACGCGCTGTACGTCTTCTTTGGTCACAGCGCCGTAATTTTTCGCGGCATCGAATAATTTGTGATAGTCGCCGAAAAATACTTCGTACGTTCCGATGGTATTGCCGCGACCGTTGATGGTGCGCATCTGCTCATAAAATTCCATCAGCCGGATATTTTTGGCTTTTTGCAGTTCATCGTCGGAAATCAGCGTGGTTTTCGCGCGTTCCAGTTCTTCGTAGATGGCCTTTTCACATTTTTCAGGATCGACGCCCTGCTTCGGCTGCGCATAAACGATCGCCAGCGTGGGATCGAACGCCGGCTCAATCCCCGACTCCACATCCAGGGCGATCTGGTCTTTATCCACCAGACGCTGATACATCCGCGAGCTTTCTCCCTGAAACAGCACCGCGCGCAAAATATTCAGCGCGTAAAAATCCGCGTTGTTGGATTGCGGCACGTGATAGCCAATCATCAGCAGCGGCAATTCCGCCGGCTTGTGCACCACCAAACGCCGTTCGCCGAGTTGCGGCGGCTCGACGGTGGTCACCGGAGGTGGCGGGTCGTGCGAGGGAATCGGCTCAATCGTTTTTTCACACAACTGGAAAACGTCGTCGGCCGTCACGTCGCCGACCACCACCATCGTGGCGTTGCTCGGCGAATAGCCCATGGCAAAATGCCGCTTCAGATCATCGATGGTCCAGTGCTCAATGTCGCTCATCCATCCGACCACCGGCCACTGATAGGGATGCGCGGTAAACGCGGTGGCCCACAACTGTTCGCCCAGCACGCCGGCATTCTCGTTGTCCACGCTGGTACGCCGTTCCGAAGCGACGACTCCACGCTCCGACTCGATCTTGGCCGGATCGAAACTCAGATTCTGAATACGGTCAGCTTCAATATCGAAAATCAGCGGCATGGACGAACGCGGAAACCAATCCTGGTACACCGTGACGTTCTGAGTGGTGTAGGCATTATTGGAGCCGCCGTTCGACTCCATCACTTTGTCCAGCTCTCCGGGGCCATACTTTTTGGCGCCGTTGAACATCATGTGCTCGAAGAAATGAGAAATCCCGGTAGTGCCGGGGCGCTCGTTGCGCGATCCAATGCGATAAAAAATATATAGCGCTACATTGGGGATGCTGTGGTCGCTCTGCACCAGCACTTTCATGCCGTTCTTCAGCGTACGCGACTCCACTTTGAATTCCTGCGCACTGGTCGCGACCGGACCGGCGCAATGCGCCCCGGCCAACACTCCCGCCAGCGCCAAAATCTTCAGCCATTTTGTTTTCATGAAACTTTCCACGGACCCTATCTGTTTCAGACGTATTGCGGAGTGCAAATGTTGCTAATTTTTACAAGCCATCTTGAATTAGGGCAAAATCGCGAAAACTCTCACCGGACCGCCTGAACCGCCTTCTAATTTGATCGGCGCCACCATTAGAAATGCGCCTGCTTCGGGCAATGCGCTCAGGTCCGCGAGATTCTCGAGATGGTAAAGACCCGCTCCCAGCGATAAGTGATGCACGAGAAAATCTTTGGACGCGCCGAAATCCGCGCTCAAAGTGTCACATCCCAGGCCACTCACCTTGCGATCAATTAAAAACTTCGCCGCTGGGCCCGAAAATCCCGGAAAGTGCATAGTGCCCTGCGCATCTTGATTTCTATACTTCCCAATATCCGGCCAGCGCGATGACCAACCCGTCCGCAGCAACACAATTCCGCCCGACGGAATTCTTCCGTGTTCTTTCTCCCACTCTTCGATCTTGCTTATCGACAAAAGGTAATCGGCGTTCTGCGCTGCTTCCGCGCGCACATCGATCACTACCGCCGGTCCAAAGAATTTCCTCGCTTCGATCTGATCGACGGTGGCCTTTCCAGGAGGAAAATGAATCGGCGCATCCAGGTGCGTGCCGTAGTGCTCTAGCATCCAGAAGCTGCGCGTGTAGTACCCGTCTTTCTCCACGGTGGCATTGGTCTTGGCTTCAAACACTTTTTCGTCACCCGGCCAAGGCACCAGCTTGTCGTTTATCGCGTAGCTCAAATCCACCACGCGAGTCTTGCCGCTGGGGATTCCGTCCAACAGCGAATCATTGTGCGAATTTTTGGGAAACGCAGTCATCAGCATGGCCACACTAACCAGCAAAATCCCCAAGCGCGTGATTATCTCCATCGTCTACTCCGTGGACCGATCAACCGCAGGGACCGTTGACCAGCGCGCAGCATTGCAAACGATCTGGCGGCAGGAATTTCAGGGTAGAGGAAGTCCCGGGGTCGGTACGATGCCGGCCATGCGCAACAATTCCTGATACTCCGCCTCGGTGATGGCGGAGACCACCAGCCGCACATTTTTCAGCAGCTTCACTTTTTTCAGCGCGGGATTGGCGCGCATCTCCGCTAACGTCACCGGCCGCGGCAGCTTGTCGAAGGCCCGCAGGTCCGACACCAGGTTTTTCTCTTTGCGGTCGTGCGGATCGGGGTAAGGGTCGCGGGTGACCTCGGCGATGGAGTAAAGCGACCGCTCGGGGGTCCCGTGGTAACACAGCACCCGGTCGCCTTTGCGCACCTGTTTCAGGGCGCGAATCGCGTCGGGTTTGGAGTTGGCCCCGTGCCACATTTCCTTACCCTTAACGAACAAAGTGTCCCAGTGGTAGGCATGTGGGTCGGTGCCAAAGATCCAGTAATGTCGTTGGGGGGTCGGAATAGCCATCGAGGCGCGCGAAGTCGGCCAGCAATATACACGGCGAAGGGGAAAAAGCGAAACAAAATATGAGGGTTAGCTGAATTTGCCGTGGCGAGAGTGCAAAGTGAACCCGGATGGCCTCACGAACGCGACGTCATCCGTTAATCTTACTGATTCTAGGAGACTTAAATCGCAGTGCTGGCAGAATCGACGTCAATAAATACGTCGCTATCCCGGACCTCCACTGGATAGCAAGCCAATCCGGCGGTTGGACTGTGGACCAAAGCTCCGGTCGTAACGTCGAAAGCCCACCCATGCCATGGGCATGTAACAATTTTACCCTCCAGCGGACCTTGCCCTACAGGTCCGCCCCTGTGCAGGCATATATTGCTGATGCCAAACAGCTTACCGTCCACATTGGCGATCGCGATGCTCGTTCCGCCGACATTCGCTTCCAGAATTCGGCCTGGAGGGATCGCTGCAACGTCCGCCACCCGCACAAATCCCATCAGCAACCCTTTCGCCGCGAACGACAGCGTAGTTTCATTTTGGAACTGGAAGCTTCAGCCAGGAAGGAATGCTCGGGCCACGTCCCACGCAAGACTTCTAGACCACCTGCGGAATTTCGATCTTTACCCGATTACGACCGGCGTGCTTCGCGGCATACAGTTCCTTGTCAGCGCGGCGCACCAGTGTATTGAAGTCAACGATTTCCGGCCCGTGGAAGCCGGCAATCCCAAAGCTGGCGGTAATGGTGATGCTCTCGTCGCCGATCTGAAACTGTTTCGACGAAAGCTTCTCGCGGAAGCGCTCGACCGTCTTCAAAATTCCGTCGGCATCCACGTGAGTGACTACCAGCAGAAATTCGTCGCCACCCAAGCGCCCGCAGATGTCCGAGGCGCGAATCACAGTTTTTAAAATTTCAGAAAAACCCTGCAGCAACCGGTCGCCGGCAATGTGTCCGTGCGTGTCATTCACGCCCTTGAAAGTGTCCAAATCGACCAGCACCACCCAGAACGGAAACCCATGTCGCACCGCTCCGCGCAGTTGCCGCGATGCCCACTCTTCGATGGCGCGGCGATTAGGCAAGCCGGTCAAGGCATCGGTGTGCGCCAATTCTTCCAATAGTTTGTTTTTCGCATCAATCTGCCGGTGTAAATCGATAATGCGGCGCCCTACGCCAATGCGCGCCAGCAATTCGGCGGGATCGAATGGCTTGGTGAGGTAATCATCCGCGCCGGCCGCCAGGCCCTTCACCACGTTGTCTTTTTCCGCGATGCTGGTGAGCAGGATGATGTACGTATAGCCGCGGTGCACGTCGGAGCGAATCCGCTCGCAAAGTTCCAATCCTGAAATGTCCGGCATCATCCAGTCGGTAATGACGATGGATGGCAAATAGCGCGCGAACAGTTCCAGCGCTTCACGCCCGCTCTTGGCAAACAGCAGCGAGTATGGGCCGCCCTCCAGGGCGTGCTCCACCAATTTGCGGTAGACGGGGGAATCGTCGACCACCAGCACTTGCAGTGCCTGGCCTGCCGGGGCAACCACATCCTTCACCGGTAGATCGCGTTCGATGACTTCGGGCTTCGACATCTTTGTCCGACCTGAAACGAGGGAAACCGTTTTTCTATCTTACCGCCGCGGTTGCTCGGAATACCGGGCAAGCCGCAACTCTGTTCTAAATGGTAATCAGGGCCGCAGGGCGTGGCGATATGCCGGCTGGGCTAGAGCGGGAGTACTAAGGAAGTGATCGAAAGCGTGGCAGGCTGCACTGCGAAAATTGTTGCCAAAGAGTTAATTGCCGGCAGCTTGAACTTTCGCTAATAGTTCGACAAATTTCTGCTTCCGCTCGGTTTGGTCGTGACCGCCCTCGGCGTCCGCCAATTGGGTGATGTTCATAGAGCAGAACTTCGGCCCGCACATGGAGCAGAACTTGGCTTCCTTGTAGAAGTCGTCGGGCAGGGATTCGTCGTGCATGGCCCGCGCCGTGGCGGGATCGAGCGACAACTCGAACTGCTTGTTCCAATCGAACAAAAAGCGCGCATAGCTCAGCGCGTCGTCTCGATCGCGAGCTCCCGGACGGTGACGGGCCACATCGGCAGCGTGGGCCGCGATTTTGTAGGCGATTACGCCCTGCTTCACGTCTTCCGGATTGGGCAGGCCCAGATGTTCCTTGGGCGTGACGTAGCACAGCATCGAAGCGCCGTGCCAGCCGATCATTGCTGCGCCAATAGCGCTAGTGATGTGGTCGTAGCCTGGGGCAATGTCGATTACTAGCGGCCCCAGCGTGTAGAACGGCGCCTCATGGCACCATTCCATCTCTTTGTCGACCTGTTCCTTAATCTTGTCCAGCGGCACGTGGCCGGGACCTTCGATCATTACCTGGACATCGTGTTCCCAGGCTTTCTTGGTCAGCTCTCCAAGCACTTTTAGCTCGGCAAATTGTGCCTCATCGCTGGCGTCCGCGATACAACCGGGGCGCAAACCATCGCCAAACGAGAAGCTCACGTCATGCTTCTTGAAAATCTTGCAGATGTCTTCGATGTTTTCGTACAGGAAATTCTGCTTCTTGTGATGCTCCATCCAATGAGCCATCAGCGAACCGCCGCGGCTCACAATTCCGGTGATGCGCTTGCGTACCAGCGGCACGTGTTCGCGCAGAACGCCGGCGTGAATGGTCATGTAGTCCACGCCCTGCTCGGCTTGCTCTTCAATCACTTCCAGCATCAACCCGATGGTCAAATCTTCCGGACGCCGCACCCGCGAAATGGCTTCGTACACCGGCACCGTTCCAACGGGAACGGGGGATGCATCGATAATCGCTTTGCGAATTTTGGGAATGTCGCCGCCGGTGGAAAGGTCCATCACCGTGTCGGCGCCGTAATGCACCGCGTGATGCAGCTTTTTCAGTTCTTCGTCGATGTCGGAGGTCGTCGCAGAATTCCCAATGTTTG
Source organism: uncultured Acidobacteriota bacterium (assembly GCA_963846145.1). GTDB lineage: Bacteria > Acidobacteriota > Terriglobia > Acidiferrales > UBA7541 > Acidiferrum. Next base: position 691,186 of record CAWJUV010000004.1, read on the forward strand.
CGTTGATCTTGCACTTGCTGGCGATGCCGATGGCCATCGGTTCGAGATTGCGGTGGTTGATGTTGGCGGGGATGATCATGCGGCCGCGCGCTATTTCATCGCGCACCAGTTCGGGCGCAATCTTTTCACGGCCGCCCACAAAGCGCATTTCCTCGGTCAAAACGCCTTTGCGCGCCAAGTGCATCTGCGACATATTGCGGTTGCCGTTGGCGCCGGCCTGCTCCGCTTCGCGCTTTTCAATCCATTGATCCCGAAACGCCATAAAGCCCCCTCGATGCCCGACACTGCCCGGCGCCGAAATGCCCGCCGCCGCTAGCATACGAATGATTGCGAACAAGAAGTATCGCACCGCGAATAGGGTGCCGCAACCTCATCACCGTGATGACGAATTCCCTCTTGGTTGTTGAAGCGAGCAACCGTTGCCACAGAATTGCTATGCCTACGTCACCACACTAGACTGGTGAAGGTAAGCGCAATGCGTGTTTTGCTCGGTGGAACGCGGCTATTCGGCCATTTGGTGTCGACCGGCTAAATTTTCGTTTTGATAGCGTCTGAAACGATGCACCCTTTATGAGTCTGCAAGACAAATTCGGCCGACAAATTACCGATCTGCGTATCTCGGTCACCGATCGCTGCAATTTTCGCTGCGTTTATTGCCGTTCCGCTGACCCTGAAAACTATCGCGATTACGACGAAATTCTGTCCTGGCCCGAACTCACCCGCCTCGCGCACGTTTTTCAAATCTTGGGCATTCGCAAAGTCCGCGTGACCGGCGGCGAACCGCTCGTTCGCCCCGGTGTGGAAGACTTCATTTTTCATCTGCGCTCCGTGGGCATGGAAGAAATTTCCATGACCACCAACGGTCATCAACTCGCGGGACGGCTCGACCGCCTGGTGGCCGCGGGCCTGCAGCGCATCAATGTCAGTCTTGATTCGCTGAATGCCGACCGTTTTGCGCAAATTACCCGCACCAGTCTTTTTAGTTCCGTGATGGCCGGCATCGACGCGGTGCAGGCTTCCTCGATCGGGCCCGCCAAAGTAAACGCAGTTTTGGTGCGCGGCATCAACGACGACGAAATCGAAGATTTTGCCGCGTTCGCTCGCCAGCGCGCGCTGATCATGCGCTTCATCGAGTTCATGCCGCTCGATGGCGATCGCCATTGGAGCCGCGGCAAAGTGGTGCCCGCCGCGGAAGTCCGCCAACGCATTCACGCATGCTGGCCGCTCGAAGAAATTCCGCATCACGCCAGCGAAACGGCGCTGAAATATCGGTTCGCCGACGGCAATTCTGGCGAAATCGGGCTGATCGCTCCTGTAACCCAGCCGTTTTGTGGACACTGTTCTCGCATCCGGCTCACTGCCGACGGTAAAATTCGCACCTGTCTCTTCAGCAAAGACGACCACGACCTGCGTCCGCTGCTGCGCGGCGGTGCCAGCGACGACGACATCGCCGCTTTCATTCGCGCCGTGGTGATGGAAAAAGAAGAAGGCCATCGCATCAACAAAATTGACTTCCGCCAGCCCTCGCGCTCGATGGTTTTTATCGGCGGCTGACGCCCCTCGAAGCTTTTGCAGTTTGTAACTCGACCCGCTCCGGTCTTTGCGGTAGCATCGCGTCAAGACTAACCTTTCGCAAACGTCAACCACCGTTCGCAAAAGTCCCAGCACAATCTTTGGTATTCGCGGCATCCAATCAGTGCCGGCCGTTAAACATTCAACCGTTGCTGAAACTGAAACTCCGAACCACAGGTCACCCGATGCCCGATGAAGACGACGATTTAGACCCAGAGGGCACACCCGAAGTACCTCGGCGGCTGTTCACGCTCACCGAGGCGGAGCGCGCTCGCCGGGAAATCGAACCGGTTTTGGTGGAAGCCATGGGCTGCCGCAAGAAACTTGTGGGACTAGAGAGTGATTTGTCAGCCGTGTCTTCGCGGATCGCGGTGATGGGTGGGGTGATCGTGCCGTACGAAAAACTTGCAGCGGTGCGCGCGCAGCACCAGCAGCTCGCGGAAACTTTTAGCTCGGCGTTGACCCAAATCATGGAGACTGGCTGCGTCATCAAGGATCTCGATATCGGACTGCTGGACTTTCCGGCCATCATCGACAATCAGGATGTGTACCTCTGCTGGAAACTTGGCGAAGACCGCATCCGCTTTTATCATCGCCAGGATGAAGGCTTCGCCGGGCGTAAGCCGCTAGATCCGCGCGATCTGGGTTCCAGCGATATCGTGCAGTAACGCGTCGCGATCACAATTCATCAATAGTTTGTGTAGTGAAACTCTGCAAATATCCGGGTCTGTCTCTTGTCAAACACCACTGAAAATCGCCTGAAAGATTCCGCCAGCCCTTACCTGCGATCCGCGGCGCATCAACCCATCGATTGGTATGAATGGAGTGACGCGGCTTTCGCACGGGCTAAATCGGAAGACAAACCCATGCTGCTCGACATCGGTGCGGTGTGGTGCCACTGGTGCCACGTCATCGATCGCGAGTCTTACGAAAATCCCGAGATCGCCCGCATCATCAACGAAAATTTCATCGCCGTAAAAGTGGATCGCGACGAACGCCCCGACGTCGATTCCCGCTATCAAAGCGCCATCAGCGCGATCTCCGGACAAGGCGGCTGGCCACTCACCGGATTTTTGCTTCCGGATGGGCGGCCGTTCTTCGGCGGTACGTATTTTCCGCCTGACGATCACGCCGGGCGTCCCGGATTTCGTCGCGTGCTTCTCGCGGTTGCCGATTCTTATCGCAGCAAACGCACCGAAGTAGAGCGCGCAGCCGGTTCACTCGCCGAGGCCGTCGCCAAAGCTGAAGCGTTCAGCGGTGCGCGCGGCTCCTTCGATTCTTCCGTGATCGACGCGCAGATTTCTTCCATCACGCAACTTTTCGACATCAAGAATGGCGGCTTCGGCAACGCCCCGAAATTTCCGCACGCCTCCGCAATGGATCTGATTCTGGAGCGCTATCAGCAAACCGGCGAGAAGCATCTGCTGGCTATGGCGGAAAGCTCGCTGGACAAAATGGGTCGCGGGGGCGTCTACGATCAGCTCGCGGGAGGCTTCCATCGCTACTCCGTTGATGAACGCTGGCTGGTGCCGCACTTCGAAAAAATGAGTTACGACAATTCCGGGCTGCTGCGAAATTATCTGCACGGTTGGCAAATAACTCAGAATTCGACGTTAAGGGAAACGGCTGAAGGCATCATCGCCTGGGTCAATCTGGTTTTATCCGATCAGAAAAATGGCGGATTTTACGCCAGCCAGGACGCCGATGTTTCGCTGGATGACGACGGCGACTATTTCACCTGGACGCTCGAGGAGCTGCGCGCCGCGCTGAATCCGCAAGAAGCGCGCGTGATGGAGTTGTATTACGACGTGGAAGCGCACGGCGAAATGCACCACAATCCCGCCAAAAATGTTTTGTGGATAGCACGCGACCCCGGAGACATCGCCACCCAACTCGGCTTGGCTGAAACCGCGGTGCGCGAAACCATTTCCGCTGCGAAAGAAAAACTGCTGGCCGCGCGGCTCCCGCGTCCGACGCCCTTCGTCGACCAAACCATGTACGTCGCGTGGAACGCCATGTTTGTATCGGCGTATCTGGATGCCGGCAGTACGCTCGACGGTTTCGTCGCAGAGGAGTCGCGCCGCTTTGCGCTCAAAACGCTGGATCGCCTTTTGCAGTGAGGTTTGGAGCGAAGCGCGCGGGTTCGGCCATCGCCTCGGCGGGCCGCCGCTGGAAGGTTCGCTCGACGATCAAATTTTTGGCGTGCTGGCGCTGTTGGACGCGTTCGAGACGACTCTGGACGCTCGCTATTTCACCACGGCACAGAAAACGATGGACCTCACCATTGCTCTCTACGGCGACGCCGAAGGCGGCGGCTTTTTCGATCGCGCCAACGACGCCGCACCCATGGGTGGTTTGGATATTCGCCGTAAACCGTTTCAGGATTCGCCAACGCCCGGCGCTAATTCCGCTGCAGCTATCGCACTAGTGCGGTTACACGCACTCACTGATGACAACCGCTATTTTGCTTTTGCGGAAAAAACGTTGGAAGCCTTCGCGAAAATCGCGCCGCAGTACGGACTCTTCGCCGCAACTTACGGCCTGGCCGCCACACTTTTTGTTCAGCATCCGTTGCAAATCGTGGTGACCGGCGCAGCCGACGATTGGGTAGCGCAATCGCTGGAACTTGCCGCGCGTCGCCACTTCCGCTTTGGCAAAGCAGTGCTGCGCGTGACTTCTGGCATGGACACGTCGCATCTTCCCGCGGCGTTGCGCGAAACTTTGCCGCATCTGCCCGCGGACAAACCGATGGCCATCGTCTGCTCCGGACAAACTTGCCAGCCGCCCACTGCCGAGGCCACACAACTCACGGCGTTGCTGCAACGCGGGGTTTCCAACGCGGCTTCCACCTAATCGCTGACTAATGAAATAATTAGAGCGGCCCAGGATGCTTGCGGTTCGCGAACCTCGGCCGCTCTTTTTCTGCAAATTTTTCCGGTGTCCTACTTCTTCGGCCGCGACTCCGGCGGCACCATCGAGGCAACGCGGAAATATTCCACCAGCTGTCCATAGTGCTCGCCGGAATGCTCGATCGTTCCGTACGCCGCATCCAGCGCGTGCATGGTCTGTTTGCTTTCCGGATCGGTCACCGGATCGGACATTCCTTTATCGCCCTTGGCCTTGATTTCCGCCGCACCATCTTCGATGGCCTTTTTCAAATAAGCGACCACTTCATCTTTGCTTTTGTATTTGCTCCGCTCCGCTTCGGGTGGCGGCGCTTGTCCCTGCACCGGATTGGTGAAGTAATACATGCCATTGGCGACGTGCAGTAACTGCTCCGCAAAACTGCGCACCGCGGGCGTCACTTTGTAGTCGTACTTGTCTTCCGGCCAATCCTGAGCCATGGCCATCAGCTTGCGTCCGATTTCATTCCATTGTGCCAAGACAATCTGCGATTCGCCCGGCAGCGCTTTGGCCTCTTGCTTTTTCTCTTGCGGATTCCGCGCGGCAACCGTCGAACCGCTCACACCCGCCGCCGCGATCGCCACCAACAAAACGATTCCAGCTTTATATTTCATTGTTTCTCTCCCGAAATGTCTCTCTCGCAAAAAGGACCTCGACTTTTCTTCCCACTGCGGGCCACATCTTACTCCTGAAACACTTCCCCCGCGTTCATCAGGCACAAATACCGCGCGTGTTACAATAAAACTTCGATATTTGAGGGATTTCGGCGTGAACTGGGCTTTTCTGATTCTGCGTTTCGCCGTGGGACTGGCGATTCTTACGGTGCTTTTTCTCTCCCAACGCTTTTGGCATCTAGCCATTTGGCGCTCCACCGCCAATTTTCGCAGTCAAACTTTGCGGGTGGGTGCGCGCCTGCTTTGGCTGGCCATGATTGTCTTGATCATCTTCTCGTTCATCGATGCGGTGCGCATCGATCGTCATCATTTGATACCGCGCGGGACGATTTTTTCAGCGCTGGTAGGGTTGTGGTTTTTCAGCGCGCTTTTTGGCTATCTTGCGGTGAAGTTCGTTCGCGGCGCTGATTTTCTGTGGAATTGGCTGCGCAAGAAAAGAGAAGTGAAGGCGGCCGTGACTGACATTCCCTCAGCCGCCACGACCGATTCTGCTGTAGCGAACAAGGTTGCGCCAGCCGCGGTCACCGAACGGCTCGCTGATCCCGGTCGTCGCTACTTCTTTCGCACGGTTACCGCCGCAGCCGGCGCCACACCGTTTCTCGGCGCAATGTACGGATACGCCGCCGAACGCCTCAACTATCAAATTCGTCGCGTGGAAATTCCGATCACCAATCTCGATCCCGCGCTGGACGGCCTTTCCATCGCGCAGATCAGCGACATTCATCTGAGCGGCTACATGCCGCGCAGCCAGGTCCGCCGCGCTGTGGGCATGACCAACGAACTGGGCGCAGATCTCACGGTGGTTACCGGCGATTTCATCACTGGCGCGGGCGACCCGATCGCGGATTGCATTGAAGAAGTCAGCAATTTGCGCGCGCCGCTGGGCGTATGGGGCTGCAACGGCAACCACGAAATTTACGCCAAGGCCGAAGCCACCGCGCAAACACTCTTTGCGCAAGGTGGCATGCGTTTGCTGCGCCAGGAAAATGCTCAACTCAAGTTCAAGGGCGCGTATCTTAATTTAATCGGCGTGGATTATCAGCGCGAACGCACTCCCGGTGGCGAGAAGCGGCGCACCCTACTCAACATTGAGCCGCTGGTGCGCCGCGACATGCTCAACATTTTGCTCTCGCACAATCCCAATTCGTTTCCGCGTGCCGCGGAATTGGGCATCGAGCTTTCACTCGCCGGCCACACGCACGGCGGACAAATTCAGGTGGAAATTCTCGATCACCGCCTGAGCCCGGCGCGTTTCATCACCGATTACATCGCCGGCCTGTACCAGCGCCCGCTTTTTGCGCCTTCCGTGGAACTGCCGCGGCAAGGCCGAGGCGGCTATCCGGAAGCGCCGAAAATCTCTGAAGGCGCCGACGGGTCCGCGGCCAAGGGCATGTCTTCTATTTACGTTAACGCCGGCCTGGGCACAGTAGGCGCACCGGTGCGCATCGGTGTCCCCCCAGAAATTACCCTAATAACTTTGCGCCGCGCATAGTTTTCGTTTTCTTCGACATATACACAAAACCCGGGTGGCCCACCCTTGCGGTTTTTGCAAGGGTGGGTGGCGCAGATCGATCCGCTAGATGGGTTTTGATTTCTTTAGCCTTTGAGAGTCCGCTCAAGGCCGCGCTTCAAAAATCAAATTAAACGGCGTCTCCGTCGCGCGCCGGAAATGCGTGAACCCGCCCGACGTCACTACTTCTCGCAAGCGTTTCTCCCCCGCCTGCGCTCCCAGCGCCAAGCCAACTTCCTGGGACAGCGAAGCCGGCGTGCACAAAAGCGTCGACGCTCCGTAAAACGCGCGGCCAATCGGGTTCAAGTTGTCTTCCAATTTGTCGCCGGCGAAGGGCTCCACGATCATCCACGTTCCGTCTTTCTTCAACGAGCCGCGCACATGTTTTGAAGCGCCCGCGGGATCGCCCATGTCGTGTAAACAATCGAAAAAGGTGACGAAGTCGTAGTCGTTCCCGGGATAATTTTTGGCGCTGGCGACTTCAAAGCGGATGCGATCGCTGACGCCGGCATCTTTGGCGCGCTGCTTGGCAGTTTCGATGGACTTGTCATGATAATCGAACCCGACAAACTCCGAATTGGGATAAGCCTGCGCCATCAGAATGGTGGAGGCACCCAGTCCGCAGCCGACATCGGCGGCTTTCGCACCCTTTTTTAATTTTGCTTCTACGCCTTCGAGTGCGGGAATCCAACCGGCGATCAAATTGGCAGCATAACCCGGGCGGAAAAATCGCTCGGTGCCTTCAAACAGTGAATGGTGATGCTCATGCCAGCCGAGGCCTTCGCCGGTTTTGAAGCGCTCCGTAATTTTTTCTTCTGCCTGGACCGCGGCCAGCGCGACTTGAAACGCGCCCGGCAAAAACACCGGGCTGGTTTCTTCCGCCATGGTGAAGGCTTGCTCTTCACTCAGACTGAATTTTCCTGTGGCGGAATCGTAGGTGACGTAACCGCCTGCCGCTTGCGCGCTTAGCCATTCGCGAACATAGCGTTCGACAGTGCCGGTATTTTTCGCCAGCTCCGCGGGCGTTTGCGGGCCGTACTTCACCAAGGCTTTGTACAAACCCAATTTGTCGCCGATGCGAATCAACGCGGCGTTGAAGGTCGCACCAAAATCGACCACGGCTTTGCCCAAGAATTCGTGCAGTTTGTCCATATTGATGCTCATAATTCCTCCTGAAGCACTACTGATGCAGTAGTGATGCGCGGAATCACCGAGGGGAAGCCTGCATTCTAGGCGCAGGACTCGTGGAGCGGCAAGTGGGCCAACTTTGCAGTCACGTGAAATTTGAGCAACGTGTTCAACAGCAGCGACTTGGGCGGGAGTACCGGCGGTTCAGCTGCTCAATGTAAAAGTTTTGTCGCGACAGCATCGAGGCGCGCGCGGATTCTGATTTTTGCGCTTCCACATACCGCTCGTAGGCCCGGTCGCCGAAGCACTCTCGCAGGCCGAGCCAGAAGTTTTTCACGGCGAATTTTGCACGCTGCAGGAAATTCATCCGCCCATCTCCAGTGCCTCATTTTTAACCGGAGCCGTCGAGTGCACTACACCGGAGAAATCTGCGGGCCAACGCGTAGCCACGTAGGGCGTTTCGTGCAGCTGCACATTGGTGCGTGCGATTAGGATGCGATACCACTGCACCAACGCCTCCACGATCAGCACCAGCACCATCGCCGCCAGAATTGCGGTGACCACCGCGTCCAACCGCTGATTGAAGATTACTCGCTGGGTGTCCGCAATTTTTGCCGCGGGGATTTTTCCTGCGGCGATTTGCGCAGCCAGGGCTTTGGCATACGCCAGAAAACCCAACCGCGGACTCGGATCAAAAATTTTCTGATAGCTGGCGGTCATCGTCACCGTGATGAGCCACGCCGTCGGTATGAGCGTCAGCCACACCAGCCGCAGCTTTCCCATCTTCAGCAAAACTGTGGTGGCCACGACCAGCGCCACCGCTGCCAGCAATTGGTTGGCGATTCCGAACAGCGGCCACAATGAATTGATGCCACCGAGCGGATCGACCACGCCTTGATACAAAAAATATCCCCAGGCGGCCACAATCAACCCGCTGGAAATCAGAATTCCCGGCCACCAGCCGGTGCGCCCGAAGGGTTTCCACACGCGCCCGCCTAGCTCCTGCACCATGAAACGGCCCACCCGGGTGCCGGCGTCGAGCACCGTCAAAATAAACAGCGCCTCGAACATGATGGCGAAGTGATACCAGATGCTCAGCAGGCGTGGGCCGCCGATACTGTTGGAGAAAATCTGGGCCATGCCGACGGCCAGCGACGGAGCGCCGCCGGCACGATTTAGCAATGTGGTTTCGCCCACGGCACGCGCCAAATCGGTCATCGTTTGCGCTTGCAGCGGATAGCCCCAGCCGCTGATGGTGGTGGCCGCGGCGTCTGCTGTTGCGCCGACGATGGTTGCAGGGCTGTTGATCGCGAAATACACGCCAGGAGTCATCGCGCAGGCCGCCACCATGGCCATCACGCCTACGAACGATTCCAGCAGCATCGCGCCGTAGCCGATGAAGCGCGCGTGTGTTTCGCGAATGATCATTTTCGGAGTGGTGCCGGAAGAAATCAACGAGTGGAAGCCACTGATCGCCCCGCACGCGATGGTGATGAAGCAGAACGGAAAAATCTTTCCGGCAAAAACGGGACCGCTGCCGTCGATGAAGCGGGTGAGCGGCGGCATCAACACCTGCGGCCGCACCAACAAAATTCCCGCCGCCAGCGAAAAAATCGCTCCGGCTTTGATGAACGCGCTCAAGTAATCGCGTGGGGCCAGCAGCAGCCACACCGGCAGGGCCGAGGCCGCGAATCCATAGGCAATGAGCAGAAACGCCAGCGGTACCCCCGCCAGGGTGAAAACATGCGCCCAGCTTGGCGATTCCGCGACCCACTGTCCGGCCACCACCACGAACAAAACCAGCGCGACGCCGATGATGGACGCTTCCATCACCCGGCCAGGCCGCAAGAATCGCAGATACAAACCGAGCAACAACGCGATGGGAATGGTCATCGCCAAAGTAAACGTTGCCCATGGGGAAGACTTCAGAGCATTCACAATGACTAGCGCCACCACACCTAGCAGAATCACCATGATCGCCAGTACCGCGATCTGGGCGATGAACCCGCCACGGCGGCTGACCTCTTCGCGGGCGATTTCTCCTAAAGTTTTTCCATCGCGCCGGATGGAGCAAAATAAAATTACAAAATCCTGCACGCATCCCGCGAACACCGCGCCGGCAATCAGCCACAGCGTCCCCGGCAAATATCCAAATTGCGCGGCGAGCGTCGGCCCCACCAGCGGACCGGGGCCAGCAATCGCCGCGAAGTGGTGACCGAACAAAATCCATTTGTTGGTGGGCACAAAGTCGCGGCCATCGTCGTGGCGCTCCGCGGGCGTCGCGCGCGAATCGTCCAGCGCCAGCAGCTTCGCGGCGATAAACGCGGAATAAAGGCGATACGCCACCAAGTAGCAGCCGCCCGCAGCCACCACAAACCACGTAGCGTTCAGCGGTTCGCCGCGATGCAGGGCAATCGTCGCCAGCGCGCCCGCTCCGAGCAACGCCACCACCGCCCACGCCAAAATTCCCGCCACTCGTTTCATCGGCCCTTCATAAGAAACATCACGCAAGCATCCCGCGCATCCTAAGCGACCGCACCACCACCGTCAACCGCACTAAGCGCGGGTCCTCCGGATTATGGGTGGCGAAGACAGTGTTTCGTCGCGAGGACTTTGAATTGTGATCCTCTCAGATTGGCTCTTGCTGATAGATACGCTGCAGGACTAGGCTGTGCCCATGAGCGACTTTCCTGCTACTGAACGCACTAAAACCAAGCGGCATCCGGAGCGCGGCACCTACGATCGCGAAACCATTTACGCCATTCTTGACGAGGCGTTCGTTTGCCAGGTGGGCTTTGTGGTGGATGGCATGCCGTTTGTGGTGCCCACCAATTATGTTCGGGTGGGCGACAAACTTTTTTTGCATGGCTCGATGGCCAGCCGATTGATGCGCACGTTGTCTAGTGGAGCGCCGTTTTGCCTGAGCGTTACGCTGTTGGATGGCATTGTGCTGGCGCCGACCGTCACGGGTCACTCTGTGAATTATCGTTCGGTGGTGGTGATGGGCAAGGCCGAACAGATCACAGAGCCGCAAGCCAAGTTGGACGCCATGCGCGATTTCGTGGAGTACGTGATTCGCGGGCGATGGGCGCAAGTGCATCCGCCTACGGAACAAGAAATGAAAGGCACCATGGTTCTCGCGGTCCCGCTCGTGGAAGCCTCCGCGAAGGTCCGCACTGGCTTCGCCGTCAACGGCGATGAGGATTACGCCAACACCGGGTGGACCGGCGTAATTCCCTTTAAGTGGGCGGCGCAAGCTCCGCTGCAGGATCCGCGCGGCAATAACAAACTAGAAATTCCGGCGAATATTGCGAATTACGTTCGCCCGCAGTAACGAAGAAACGGGAAAACGTCCCGTCTGTCCCCAGGTTTTTCCCAGGTTTTTCAGGTTTTATGGACGTGGATTTTTCTTTCGGCCTTTTCTCGCCTTTAATGAGGGCGCCCGCTGTGATTTTTTCTTCTTCGCCGCACGCTTCAGCATGTTGCCGACGATGATTCCGACGCGCTTTTCGCGCGTTTTGGCCTGCTTGGCCAACTCCAGGTAACGAACAATTTGGCGGCGAAACGCCGCAGTCAGCGACTGAAATGTCGCCAGCGCGCGTGGCTCATCGGCTAAGCCAGCGGCTAAATCTGGCGGCAGAGCTGGATCGCGCGGCTCACTGTCGAGAGCAAGCATCACTTCCACAACGTCGCCTTCGTCTACTTTCAATTTGCGCCAGATATTGCTGTGCAGGTGTAGTCGATAAGCACCGTTGCCGGCAGGGGACAACGTAGTTTTTAGCGGGCGACCTTCCACGCGACCGTGCACCGGGATATGCAGAACGTTCTCTCCCGCTTCACGGCGCAGCGCTTTGCAAATGTCTTTTGGGAGATCCACGCAGCGCATAATCCACTGCTTATAAATGCGTGCAGAAAAAATATGCGTGGACTCAGATGGAGAGGAATCAAACAAGGAAATGAAGCTTAGCCTTTTCGGCTAAATAACCAATAACTGAATCAGTTCTGACAACCCTCGATCAATCAAAACAGACTTCAAACGGCGACTCAGCGGCAGCCGCAACCGCCGCCACAACATCCGCCACCGCCGGAAAATCCGCCGCCGGAGGGTTTCGCGGAAGAACCATTGCCGTTTCCAGTTGCCGCGGCAAACACCGAGAGCTGGAGCGTGTTTTTTTGCCCGCCACACTTGGGGCAAGCAATTTCCTGAGTCTTGTTCAGCACAATGCGCTCAAACTGCGTTTCGCATTCGTCACAAACGTATTCGTAAATTGGCATGGAATGACCCTGAAATTTAAATCGGCTCAAAAATTCAAATCGAGGAAAGAACTCAGTGCGGCGAAGAGGGACTTTCCAGCGCTTCCCACAGAGCCACGCCAGTCACGATCGCGCTGATTCCGATGGCGTACCAGATGAAGCGATTCCTGCCGGCCTTCAGCGGGCCACGGCGACGACCGCTGCCGCCGACGCCTTCCGGTCCCTGACTATCCGAAGCTTCCATCGCGCTCAACTCCGCTTCGGTGGGATCCAGAACGATGCGATACGCGCCGCCTTCCGGAACGACACGAATATCATCATCCACTGCCACGGTGACCGAACCGCGCGTGCTGCGAATGGTCAATTGGCGAGGTCCCGTTACGCTGACCTGCGCCACGGTGGGCTGGTCGGTTTCCGGACGAATGGTCATATGCCCGACGTGCAACTCAAAAGCTTTGGAATTTGCGGTGGAGAAAATGGCCGTGCCGCGCGTCAGTGCCGCCGCCGGCTGGGCCTCATCCTTGCCGAGAACCGCTTTGCTCGCGCTGGAAAGCAGCAAGCGGGCCGCTCCAGTACGCACCTGGACGCTGCCGGTTTCTTCTGTATACAAACTGTCACCACCGAAAACGGTGGCTCCTGCGGAGAGTAAACCGCTTCCAACGTGGGCGTGGTCGGCGTTCACAATCGTGCCCATGCCCGAGCCAGGCGCCGCCCAACTCGGTGCAGCCATTATCGTTACCGCTAAGATGGATGCTAAGACACCACGAGATGAAGACATATAACGTGCTCCAAGAGGGCCACGGACAGATTACTCAGGGGATTGGCTGTAGTCAATCGGCAACTGGTGAATCGGCTACCGAGACAGCAACTAGGTGCGGCTTTGGCATTTGACGAGCGGCGCCTTGGGGCTGGAACGGTGATTTTACCTGCCTCTCGGCAGGTCCCCCGCCATTGTATACTGCCGAGGACAATCTCTCCGTCCGATCGTCACCGCAATTATGCCTTCCTTCCCTGCGCCAACCCAGATTCTCCCAGTCGTATGCCTGGTGCTCACCGTGGGATTGCTGTGTGCGGGACTGAGCCCCTTCAATCCTTTTCCCAAGAATGAAGTGAACTGGTTGCCGGGCGGTGGCCTGGGATTGGGGAAGCGCGGAATCGTTTATGGTACGGCTCCGCTGAATGCCGCAGCGGCAACGAAAATAGGGGAACAAACTGGTGTGGAATGCGCGGTACAAATCCGCGTGCAGCCAAAAGTGGCGTTCCTCGATAATTCCGGAACGATTTTAGATTTGTACGCTGACGCCAATCCGTTTCAGTTTCGGCTGATGCAGTGGCACGACGTTTTATTGATTCGCCGCGATTATATGGACGCAAGCCATCAGTTGAAAACGGCCGAGATGGATTTAAACAACGCGTTTCTGGGCGACGAACCTGCAACGTTTACGATTATCGCCTCGCCTGAGTTGGTGGTGGTCCTCCGCAACGGCCAAAAAGCGGGGACCTCTTCCAAGTTGGGGCTTTCCTGCGCGGATTTCGCCGGCCAATTGCTGTTGGGCGAAGCGCCGATTCAGGACAATCCATGGAGCGGGAAAATTTTCGACCTGGAATTCTTTCGCAAAAACGCTCCGGGACAAGTTCCTGCGGGTTTGGCTGTAGCTGCCGACGCGCCTGCTGCGAATGCCGCTGATTCGGCGCCAGAATCGCCGAAAACCGAATCACGGATTCCGCAACCGCAACCGACTCTGATTGGCGATGCGCAGGCCACGGCGCACTACACGTTCAACGAAGGTTCAGGAAAAACTGTGCGCAACGCCATTCCGGCCGGGCCGGAACTGCACATACCTTATGCATTTGTGGTGCCGCACAAAGAGCTGCTGCTGCCGCCGTGGCGAGAATTGTCCGACAAGCTGTCCATTCAGGACATCGCGGTAAATATTTTTGGGCTGGTTCCGTTTGGGTTTTTGATTTTTGCCTATTTTTTCGTGCAGCGGCGCTGGCCGGTTGGGCGTGCAGCGGTGCTGACGATTTTACTGGGCTTTGCGCTCAGCACCACCATCGAGGTTTTGCAGGCGTACATTCCTTCGCGCACTTCCGGCGTCCTCGACATCATCGACAATACGTTGGGCACGGCGTTGGGCGTCTGGCTGTTTCAGTGGCGGCTACTGCAGACTATTGGGAGCAAGTTGCGTTTGTTTGACCTACCGAGCGAACGGCTAACTGCGAAATAGCTCATTCTGGGCATTCGCTAAGCCCCCAATTTTCGACCAACTTCGCCGAATCCTGCACTTTGCTAGCCGCCGCGTGCCACCGCTGCTACAATGCCAACCACGTTATGGCCGATTGGAAACAAATCACCGCGCGCATCCGCCGGGCGCGCACTTCGAAAGATCCCGCTGGACAGCTCGCCGCGCTGTACGAAAAAACGCACGACGCCATGGTGGCGTTTGAATTGGCCAAGTATTTTGAGAGCGAATCCAATAATCCCGACGCGTCGAAATGGTACGGCACTGCTGCGGAGCGATTCCGTCGCGCGGATTGGAAAACCAAAGCACTGGAAGCGGCGGTGCGATTGGGCGGGGATGCCAGCGCGGGCAGCAGCGAATCCGCCAGCGGTAACAATGAGGTCCCTGCGCCGAGCGCTGAGTTGCCAGCCGTGCTGGTGATGCCCGAGCCGAGTTCTGCGTCCGAAGAAAACGTTGCGACGTTTGCTGGTGCCGGCGAATCCCCCGAACGCGCCGACACGGAAGAAGATGAGGACGATTCCGTCGGGAACCGAGCGACTCCCGCGGAAAGCAGCGAAGACAAAGAAGCGGAAGCTGCAGGGCCGGAATCCGAAGACAAGCGCCGGCGCCGTCGTGGGCGTCGCGGTGGACGCAATCGACGGAAGCCGGGCGTCGGCCCGCAACCTGTGGAGTCGGCCACGCCGCGCGCCGCTTCTACGCCGATTACCTCTGGCCGGCGCGGTTCTTCCGTGCCAGCTCCCACGGTGGTGGATAGTGCAGCCGCGGATGAGCCGGTTCCGATTCGGCGATCGATACCGCCTCTGCCGATTGAGCCTGCGCCCGAGGGCGCTGGCCCGAATCCTCGGGGACGCTATGGCGATCCAGGTTTATCTTCGCGTATGTCTGCGCTGGAGATGCAGTTCCGGCGCTTGCTGACTTGTGAAGCGGTGAAATTAGACGAGGCGGCTACTGCCCCGGCGGGACCTGGTGTCTTGGTGCTGAGCGATTCGGATTTGACCAGCTACTACTTTGTGGAGTCCTGCCAGACGCTGCGCATCGCGGTCTCGAACCTGTTGCGGGGCAATCCCAGTAAACGCGGATCCGACTCCATTACCAAGCAATTGGCGGAACACCTGGGCATTACCGAGGCGCGGGTGCCCAAATATTTGGCGGAGCATTGCGTGGTGCGCTGGTTGCAGCTGGATGAAGGGGCTTCGCACTTTGCGCACTTTGTGATTGCGGTGTTGCGGCCGGCACTCAACGAATAACGATTCGTCCTGCCTTAATTTCCATCCGAAAAAATTGAAGCGAACGGAAAACCCGCCCTACCAATTGAGGACCCGGGCACCCGTACTTCAAAACATCCCGGAAACGGACGAGCATGGCCGTGATCTGGAAATGTCGACGCTCCGACAATTAAAGTAATACTTTAAGTTTAGTTACTATGTGGTAACAGACCGGCTCTACCCCGATGAGCCGCCAATAGTTAGATTTCCACAGGCGAGCAAGCGTTTTCGCTTAGGCGAAATTAAAGCGAACAATTTTGCCTACAAAACGCGTAACGAGAGTACTGATAAGTATATAACACACAGGGTTATTTCCGGTTCCGCGAAACTCGTTCGAACGAAATGCACGACTAACTTGAACGGCGCTTGCGCGCGGCACTCTTGGCCTGGCGCGACAACGCTGCGTGGGACGCCGCTGAATGTCCTTCGCGTTTCAAGGCTTTGGTGGTGGCTCTGGAACGCTTTGCCGAGGGCCGCGAACCGGCCCCAGTGCGACCTTTGGCGGTGTCTCGCGCGGCCTGCTTGCGGGTGCGCGCGGAAGTTTTGCCCTTGCTGGGTGGCGGGAGATCGACGCCCGCGCGGCGCGCTTTCGAAAGGCCGATGGCGATGGCCTGCTTGGTGTTTGCGGCGCCATGCTTGCCTTCGCGGATGTGATCCATCTCTTCGCGAACAAATTCACCGGCTTGAGTGCTCGGCGCTTTGCATTCTTCCTTATCGCGATGTGCGCGTTCGAGAGTTTCTTTCTCGGGCATGGCTGATTCCTCCAGCAATCACTGTTCGAATCTTGAAAACCGCGGGGTCGCGAACTGGTTCCAAAATGAAATCGCACCGTGCAAAACATTTCCTATATGCGGCTCTACCCAGCAGCGAGGCAATGCGGCAAATCCGGTAGGAAACCTGGCTGAAAAACCCGGTAGTAAAACGAGCGTGCCGAGCATCAAATCTGACGGTCAAGGAAGCAGTTTTCGAGGGTGGGTTTGGCGGCGCTTTTTGAGGCGGCAAGCCTGAAAATGGCGCTCCCACTCGCTGGTACTTAGTACCGTTTAACCCGCGATTCCGACCATTCAGCGCAAGATGCTGGTGGCGCCCCTGGTCAGGGGGCAAACTATAGGTGTTCAAAGACTTAGTGTTTCTGCTGGTAGTAGAACAGGTTTAGTTTAGCTGTACTTTCTGGCCCGGGGGCAATCGCTTCAATGTTTGGCGATTGAAAGGGCTGTATCCGTAAAACGCAGTTGGAAAATTGGAGGCTTGGGGTTTATGGCGAATCGAATTGCAACACAACTGTTCCGGTCGATGGACTGGGTGGTGTGCAAGACCGCCGGCATTACGTTTGACACGATTCAACATTTCAACAAAAAGAATCCGAATCCGTCGGTGACGCCGCAGTGGTCGGATAAGCCGCTGCTGAAATCGTGGGAGAAGACCAAGCCCACGCTGGGTTTTCCGCGCCAGACCGATTCGCTCTGCCCCGCCTGCGTGAAGGAAGCGCGCGAGGCGATCATCGCCGGAAAAAAAGACTGGCGCGATCTGATGAGCGAGAAGATCGGCGAGATCAAGGCGCAGATTATTGAGCGCGACGGCGAAGTCTGGATGGTGAAAGATTGCCCACAGCACGGCCACTATGAAGACATGATGGCCGTGGATTCTAAGTGGCTGACCTGGATCGAGCAGCGCTACCCGGGCCGCGACATTCCCGCGCACAACGACGAAGATCTGCATAAGCATGGCTCCAGCACGGTGCTGTACGGCCGCGGCTCGGTGCTCACCGTCGATTTGACCAATCGCTGCAACATGATGTGCGATCCGTGTTTCATGGATGCCAACCAGGTCGGGTATGTGCACGAACTGGGCTGGGACGAAATTCAGGAAATTCTGGACAACGCGCTGAAGATCAAGCCGCGCCGGCAGATGTCGGTGCAGTTCAGCGGCGGCGAACCGACCATGAGCCCGCACTTTTTGAAGGCCGTGGCGTACGCGCGCAAGATTGGCTACAACAGCGTGCAGGCGGCGACCAACGGCATCGAGTTTGCCAAGAGCAAGGAATTTTCGCGCAAGGCGTTTGACGCGGGGATGCGCTACGCGTACCTGCAGTTTGACGGTATCGGCAACGATGCTAACGGGCATCGCCAGATCGGCAACCTGTTTGACGTGAAGCTGCGCGCCATCGAAAACATGCATGAAGCCGGCATTGAAATCGTGCTGGTGGTGACCATCGTCAACAACGTGAACAACGATCAGGTGGGCACGGTCGTGAAGTTCGCGATGGAAAACCCCAAGAAGATTGCGTTCGTCAGCTTCCAGCCGGTTTCGTTTACCGGACGCGACGAAGACATTACTCCGGAGCGCCGTTTGCGGCAGCGCTACACCCTGTCGCATCTCGCGAAGGACGTCAGCACCCAAGTTGGCAAAGTGGAACCGACGCGTGACTGGTTCCCCATTTCGTTCATCAGCACGTTTGCCGGTTTCTCGGACATGGTGAAGGGCCAGGAATCGCAGTGGGGCTCTTTGTCGTGCGGCTGCCACCCGAATTGCGGCGTGGGCACCGCGCTGATGATCAACAAAGAGACCAAGGAGTGGGCGCCGGTTCCGCGCTTTTTGAATGCGGTGCAGTTGACGAAAGACGTCACGGACATCACTGACGCGGCTCGTGGCAAGACTTTCTCGAACTTCATGATGGCCATGGCGCTGTTGAAGAATTACCGGCCGTTTCAGGGTCCGAAGGGCTTGAAGCTGTACGACCTGTTCAAGAAATTCGACAAGACCTGGGCGCTGACCAAGGGATCGGAAAAGAAATACGGGCGCACTTCACCGGAACGCACCTACGAAGATGCGATGAAGCGCCGGCAGACCGATCCGTGGAACTTCCTGTTCATCGCGGGGATGTGGTTCCAGGATTTGTTCAACTACGACTTCCGCCGCACCGAAATGTGCATCATTCCCTACGCCACGCAGCAGGGTGAAATTTCCTTCTGCGCGTATAACACCGGTGTGGGATGGCGGCAGATCATCGAGAACATGCACAAGAATGCGACCGTGGCGCAGTGGTACAAGGAACACGGCAAGCATGAGATTTATGCCAAGGGTAAGGCCGTGAGCCTGGATACCTTCGAACACTCGCTGATCATCGATGCGGATGACGCGGCGCGTGTTCGCCACCTGGAGCACGACATTCCGTTGACTGCTTCGGAAGAAGATCGCATCCGTCGTAAGAAGGCGATGGCGGAGCAGGCCAAGGTTCGAGCGATTTATGAAGAACTGGTGCTGAAGAAGCCGCAGCCGACGGTGGTGCAGATCGGCAGCGTTTCGGATATCGCGAAGGCGGTGCCGAGCAACTTCAAGCCGGTGACGATTGCGCCGGCGGCGAAGGAAAGCGAAGCGGAAGCGGTAGCCGGCGACTAAGCGCCTCTCCAAATTGAAATAGAAAATGCCCCGTGAACTTCGCGGGGCATTTTTTTGTGACCAAAAGCCTTTCAACCCTGGCGACCGACTCAGGCTTCGGCGATAACTTCAATTTCGACGAGTGCGTCTTTGGGCAGGCGGGCGACTTGGACGGTGGAGCGTGCCGGCGGTGCTGCGGTGAAATAGCGGCCGTAGACCTCGTTCATCGCGGCGAAATCGTTCATGTCTTTCAGGAAGACCGTGGTCTTCACCACGTGATGCAGATTTGAGCCGCTAGCTTCCAGGATGGCTTTCACGTTTTCGAGGACGCGTTGCGTTTGCGTAGCCGCGTCCGTGCCGACGAATTCCGAAGTGGCCGGATCAAATGCTACTTGCCCGGAAATGAATAAGAATCCGTTGGAGCGCACTGCTTGGGAGTACGGGCCGATCGGTTTTGGTCCGCGGTCGGTGAGAACAGTTTCTTTCATGGGGTGATCTCCTTGGTGGGGTCAATTTGCGCCGACGTATTTTCATACTTGGCGCGAAAGTCAGCAGGCACGCCGGGATGCTTCATCCAGTGGCGAACGAATTCGGCGGTGTTGGCATGGGTTTCTTCGTCGAACGCGGCGATAAAATCGTCCAGGTCGAACCCGCTGCCGCGGCGGGCATCCAGCATGTGCCGGACGGCTTTGCGAAAGACGTCGTCGCCGTAGCGATCCTCGAGGCCGAAGAAAAACAAAAAGCTTTTGGCGCGCGAAACTTTCGGATCGGTTTCTTTTTTCGGATCGTTCACCGGCACGATCGCTAGCGCTCGACGGATCGTTTCTGTGCGAGCGCCGGGGCCGTTGACGCGGTCGTGACTCAGCGCTGCAGCAAATGCTGGGAGCGCTGAAAGAGGCGCTTCCTGATCGTAGAAGCCTGGGTTTTCGCCGTAGCCAAGCCAGCTCGCGGCAAACGCGGGCGCGGCTGCGGAGGCGGTCTTAGGTCCTTCGACATTGGGATCGATCATCGCGCTATCGATGGAAACCATCTCGGCAGATTTGGGCTGATTTTTTTCGCCCAATAACTCCGCGGTGAGCGGTGTCGATTCCGTGAAACAGCCGGGAATTAACGGGCATTCGACCAGCCACAAGGGAATATCGTGCCGGGTGTCTTGCTTGTGAGTGCGGCCCAAAAATCCTGGCGGAACCTGGCCAAGGGTGCGCACGCCGAGGATTTTATTGTACGTGTCGATGGTCTTGACCAGGTCGTCGCTCACGGATTTTACGTCGCCCGGAGCTTGTTCTTTTCGGGTCCACATAAAAATCCGTTCGCGATCGGAGCCGATTTGTTTGGTGACGTAGCGGCCGGCGATGACGAAGGGATAAAAGTCCACTAAGCGCTGGGTGGCACGCAGGGTCTGCCCTTCGCCGCGTTTCGAGATGCGAATACGATCGCCGCTGGTGTGAATGGCGAAATCTTTGGGGACGTGGACCGTGAGAATCCACTTATCCGGTGGAACACCGCCAACGGCGAAAAGGCCTTGCGGCGGCACCAACTCGGGAGCCCAGCCTTGCGCCGGCAGAAAAAACGCATCCGGCGCGAAGGCGATGTGCTGATCGCCAGAGCCGGGCTGAAATTCCATTTCGAGATGCAGGCTGTGATGGCCGTCGATGGGCCACGTTTCCGGCAGGGCGAGCACGGTGTTGCGCGGGCGGTCGGCAC
Source organism: uncultured Acidobacteriota bacterium (assembly GCA_963846145.1). Classification (GTDB taxonomy): domain Bacteria; phylum Acidobacteriota; class Terriglobia; order Acidiferrales; family UBA7541; genus Acidiferrum. Next base: position 711,818 of record CAWJUV010000004.1, read on the forward strand.
TCGGGGTGTTGGAAATGTCGCGGCCATCCCACTTCACAACTAAATTTTGCATGAGGAATCGACGGCTGCCCGGGAGGCGCAGCTCGAGTTCGTGCAACGGACGCGTGCCGACGTTGGTCAGCTCGTAATTTGCCTTGATCGAAATGTGCGGAGGCGGCCCGGGCACGAAACTGACGTCGACGGTTTGCTTGTCGACGGTGTAGCCCGGGCCGAAGGCGGCGGCGCACCCGCCAAGAAAAACGGCAGCAGCAAAAATCAGGGCGTGAGTCGCCAGCCGAAAGTTCGCGCGGGAATGAGAAGCAGAGCTCAAGTGCTCAATTGTAACGAGGATTGCGGAGGCGCAAAAGGTGCAGTGAGTTGGTTAGCGGCGGATCTAGTGGCGGCGGCCGTGGATGCGGGTGAAACCGGTGCCGAAATGGTTGCGGGCGTTGACGCGGGCGGTGACTTCTTTTTCGGCGGTTTCGTCAGTCCAGCCCTGGTTGATGCGGTCCAGGATTTGCGCTTCGGTGAGCCCGGCGTTTTTCATGCGGGCAATTTCACCGGAAGAAATTGTGGGCTGATCCTGCAGGCGGCGCTGCAGCATGGTTTGCACCGTGGAGTCGGACAGGCCGATGAGGTGATAGGTGACCGCGTCGGCGCCCACGGTGTCGAGCTTGTCGGCGCGGGCGATTTCGAGAATTTGCGACTCGCTGAAGCTGGCTCCAGCGAGATTGCTCGCGGAGTCCGTGCCAGTGAATTCATGATGGTGCTCGTGAGCTGCGGTGACCAGAGACACGCAGAGGTCATCGTTGATTCCGGCGTGTTTAGCGGCAACGAGTTCAGTGATCTCCGCTTCCGTGATTTTCGATTTTTTTAATTGCTCGATGGTGGAGGAGGACATTCCTGCTTTGGTTAGCGGGCGGTAATCCAGGAACAGACGTTTGCCGCAGCCACCCGCGAGCAGCAACAGACATAGAGCCAAAATCAGAGGCATGAGCAGGCGCACGCAGGCGGTGCGGCCGGGCTTATCTTCAAAATAGTGCTGATGCTGAGGGGACATACTTTCATTGTAGCTGCGGCTGCGGCGAGCTCTGATGGATGTGCGGCGGGCGATACCGTACGAAGGTACAGGTGCGAAAGCGGAGATGGGTGGCGCGGATATGGGTGGTGCGAGTTGGAATCGCGGCGTTAGTTTGTTTCGTAAATGCGTTCGACACCGTGGACGGCGGCGATTTTGCGGATGTTGATGCAGATGGTTTCGAGTTGGCGGCGGTCGACGATTTCGAGGCTGGCGTCGATGCGCGCGTTCAAGCCGTCGGGACGGCTGACCAAATTGCGAATGTTGGAGCCGGCGCCGCTGATGATCGCGGTAATGTCGGCGAGCAAGCCGGCGCGATCGCGAGCGCGGATCTGCAGTTCCACTGGGAAGGTTGCGGCGTTTTCGCCGCCCCACTCGACAGCGATGCGACGCTCCGTTTGATACAAAAGATTTTGCACGTTGGAGCAGGTGCGGGTGTGCACCGCGACGCCGCGGCCGCGGGTGATGTAACCGATGATTTCATCCCCGGGAATCGGGTTGCAGCACTTCGCGCGGTACACCAGCAAATCGTCGTGCCCTTTAACGATCAGCGGCGCTTCGCCAAAGCCCAACATGCGCTTGACGGTTTTGACCAGCGTGGGCTTGGTGTCGGGTGTTTCCGGCTCGGCAACTTTTTCCGGCTGGCCCAGAACTTTGGTGAGAATTTGGCGTGCGGAATACTTTCCGAAGCCTACCGCGGCATATAGGTCGTCGATCTTCGAGAGGCCGTAGTCGGAAGCGGCTTTCAATAAATCGGCTTCGGGGATTTTCTTCAGGCTGCGGTCGAAGTTGCGCGCTTCGTTTTCGAGCAGCTTGCGCCCCATGTCGGTGGCTTCCTGGCGCTCTTCCAGATTAATCCAGTGACGGATTTTACTTTTGGCGTGGGAAGACTTAACAAAGCTGAGCCAGTCGCGATTGGGATGGTGGCCTTTTTGCGTGAGGATTTCCACGACGTCACCGCTGGTGACTTCATGGCGCAGCGAGACCATCTGGCCGTTTACTTTGGCGCCGGTACACTGGTGGCCGACTTCGGTGTGCACCGCGTAGGCAAAATCCACCGGTGTGGCGCCCCGCGGCAATTCCAGCACGCGGCCTTTAGGAGTAAACGCGTAGACTTCAACCGGCGTGATGTCGACCTGGAGCGTGGCCAGAAATTCGCCGGGCTCGGAAATTTCCTGGGACCATTCGATCAGTTGACGCATCCAGGTGATGCGCTGATTTTCGTCTTCGGTGCTGGGCTTGCCGCTCTTGTATTTCCAATGCGCGGCGACGCCTTCTTCCGCGGTGTGGTGCATTTCCTGGGTGCGAATCTGCACTTCGAAGGGTTGTCCGCCATGCAGCACAGTGGTGTGCAGCGACTGATAGAGATTCGGCCGGGCCATGGCGATATAGTCCTTGAAGCGTCCCGGGACCGGATGCCAAATGTGATGGACTACGCCAAGCGCGGCGTAACAGTTGCGCTCGTTATCTGTGACGACTCGCACTGCCAGCAAATCGTAAATTTGTTCCAAGCCGCGTTCATGCCGAACCAATTTGCGGTGCAGTGAGTAGGAGCCTTTGACGCGTGACTCCAACTCGGCGGGGATGCCGGCTTCTACCAACTTGGATTGAATGGTGCCCTGCACTTCTTCCAGAAAGCGGCGGTGAATCTCCGCTTTATCAGCTACATCTTTTTGCAGTTTTAGAAACGCTTCCGGCTCGAGATAGCGGAAAGACAAGTCTTCCAACTCGTTGCGCACGTTGCCCATTCCCAAGCGGTGGGCGATGGGCGCGTAGATGTCGAGGGTCTCGCGAGAGATGCGCTGCTGCTTGGGATGCTCGAGATATTCCAGAGTGCGCATGTTGTGCAGGCGGTCGGCCAGTTTGACCAGCACTACGCGCACGTCGTGAACCATGGCCAGCAGCATCTTGCGGATGTTTTCAACCTGGCGAGCTTCGGGAGCCATCATGTTGAGGCGGCTGATTTTGGTGACGCCTTCCACCAAGCGAGCGACTTCCGGGCCGAAGCGTTCCTGAATGCGCGAGAGGGGAAATTCGGTGTCTTCCACCACGTCGTGCAGTAACGCGGCCGCCAGTGTGGTGGAGTCCAGACGCAAGTCGGCGAGGATGTGGCCGACTTCCAGAAGATGCGTCATGTACGGGTCGCCGGAACGGCGGAGTTGATCGCGGTGACGCTCGGTGGCGATTTCGTAGGCGCGGCGGACTACCCAGGGGTCTTCGGAGGGACGATTTTTGCGCAGTTTTTCTAGCAGCGCTTCGAGGCGCGCGTCGAGCAGGCGCTCGGTACGATCGCGATGGAAGTGCAACGGCAGATTGCTGGGTGAGGGCATGCCGGGTAGCTGTACCTCTCGCCTCTATTATAGCGCAGGCTTCAAGGCCACGACTTTGGGTTGGTTTGAGAGCTAACCAGAGGCGTTGAAGCCGACTAGGTAACTGCCGGTGCTTCTGACGAGATGGCCGCCGCGGGGGAGAAGCGGTTCACCACCAGGCAGGTGATGTCGTCGTGCTGATCGGCGTGGCCGGTGAAGTCATCGAGGCGCTTCAGGATGGTCGCGAGGGTGGTAGCGGCGCGGTCTTTGAACTGACGGGTGGTCAACGAACCCAGCAAGCGGCCTTCGCCAAATTGTTCACCGCGGACGCTGCGTGCCTCGGTGACGCCGTCGGTGTAAATCACCAGAGTGTCGTTGGCCTGCATGATGGTTTCGCCGGCCGAGTATTTTTCGGTGAGTTCGATTCCGAGCGGCATGCTGTCGGAGTGCAAGCGGTCGATCTGGCCGTTTTCGCGCAGCAGAATCGGAGGATTGTGGCCAGCGCAAAGATAGGAGAGCTTGCCGGTGGCGGGATCGAGTTCCGCGAGGAACGCGGTGGTGAAGCGCCGGCCGCTCATATTGTTGGCGTAGACCAGGCGGTTGAGATCGGTGACGAGCTGCGAGAGCGAACTGCTCGAGCCCGCCAGTGCGCGCAGAGTGGCTTGAAAATTGGCCATGAGCATGGCGGCGGGAACGCTCTTACCCGAGACATCGGCGACGGCCAACAACAACGGCCCATCGTCCATGCGTCGAAACGCGTCGTAGTAATCGCCGCCGATCATGTTGGCTGGGCGCATGGCGAAAGCCATATCCACACCAGGGATTTGTGGAGCAACGCGCGGCACCAGCCAACGCTGAATCTCGCGGGCGATTTCGATGTCGCGCTTCATGGTGACGTGATCGCCGAGCACGAGAAGCAACAAGAGTAAGTAGCGAACTGAAGGCCACGATGAATTCCAGTTGCTTGGTGATGATCAGAAATTCAAATCCGAGCGAGGCCATCACCGCGAGAATGCAGGTAGCCAACAGGAAAACGCGGCGCGCCGGAGAAAGCTTGGCCAGAATCGCCAGGAATAACGCGCCAGCGATCTGAAAGGGTTTTTTCCAGGATTTTTCCGCGGGCAGATTGCGCAAGTCCGCCTCTTGGCGGTATAGCCGGGTACTGACTTGCGCTTCGTTCTTGAATTGGGCCCACAGCTCGCCCAGTTCGATTCCGCTACTCAGGTGATACCAACTGTCTTTGACGTCCCAGACGGTGCGGTGCCATTCCATCTTGAGCGAGGTGAGGGAATTGCGGAGTTTGTTGCGGAGGCCAGCGGGCGCGGGAGCAGCAGGAGGCGCAACGACTACGGCGGGCACGGCTGGAGTGACGGTTCGCGACTCTTCGCCCGCGACTTCGGGCAGTTCGGCGGTTTTTGGTGGCACGAAAGGCATAGCTTGTCGCTGCAGTTACATCTTATTAGATGCCTGCTTCCAGTGGCAGACCATACGCTATTCCACTGATTTTCAAGTGGTTACTGCGGGCCTGGAGCAGTCCGATCCGCAAAAAGAAAAAGGGCATTCCGAAGAATGCCCTTTCTGAATGCTGCGAAGGTTGACTAGGTTAGCCGTTGGTGGGCTGCGGTTCGCTGGCTTTCTTCTGCTTAATTTCCTTCACCTTATCTACCAGCTCGTCGGCTTGCTTCAGGTAGCTGGCGCGTTCATCGGCGCTTTCCACCATGTCGGCCTTGCGGCGGTAGAGCAGGTTCAAATACGCCATGGCGTCATCATAGTCAGGACGCAGCGCAATAGCCTTCTTCAAGCGGTCGATCCCTTCATCCACGAGCGCGCCATCCTTGCTGATGTAATCGGCACGGACGGGGGCCGGCAAAGCATCGCTTTCCTTGACCTGCTTATTGATGTGATCCTTGTTATAGGAGGCGCGCAATTCGGCGTTTTGACGGAACGCCAAAGTCCAGTCGATCACGCCGATCCAGTAGTACGGCTCCGGATCGTTGGGCTTCAAGTCGATGTGCTTCTGGTGATAGGTCTTGGATTCTTCGAAGCGCGCGGCATTGAACGGCTGGCCGCTCATCTGGAAGAGAATCGAGCCGATGCCATCGATGGCGCTGAGATTGTTGGGATCCTTTTCGAGGACGCCTTTGAATTCGGCGATGGCCTGATTGCCCTTCTGCACGTTTTCGTCGGACGGCGCGCCTGGGATGTACTGGCTGGCATAAGCGGTCGCCAGATACAGGCGGGCGTTGAGCAAACTGTCGTCGAGATCTTTAGCCTGCTTGAAATCTTCGACGGCGGCGTCGTACTGCCCGTTCTTGAAACTGGCCACGCCTTTGTTAAGAAGGTCGCGCGCCCTGAGCTTATTGCACCCCGAACCGGCCAACACCAAAATCGCCAGCGCCGCGAGCGAGAAGCCGCGGCGAGCGATCCGCACCGATGCAGCATGAGTCATCGAAGGTTCCATCCCTGTGATGCGCAGCCTGCCAGCTACGCTGAATTCACATCCGCCCTGCGAGGGGCAATGTACCTGAAAATTACTGACCGGCTTCGAGCTTTGCAGTGATTAGACCGACTTTGTCGATACCCGCGCCACGCATGATGTCGATTGCGCGGGCGACGTCCATGAACAGTACATCGTTATCGCCTTTAACGAAAGCGACTTTCTCCGCGCGGTCTTTGAAAATTTGTTCCATGCGCGGTCCAAGACCGTCCCAGGTGGTGTCTTCGTTATTGATCTTGAGCTTGTTGTTCTCCGCGACCTGCACGACTACAGTTTTATTGTCGATATCCTGTTGCTGCTGCTGATCCTTGTTCGGTTGAGGCACCAAGGTGTCCAAACCCTTCGGAGTCAGCGGGGTGATCACCATGAAGATGATCAACAACACCAGCAAAATGTCGATCAGCGGAACGACGTTCATTTCCGCCATCGATCCGCCCTTATTATCGCCTACGCTCATGCCCATGGAGATTCTCCCTTGCAACTGCGAAAAACTATCAAATCTGAATTGCTGCGCTCAAAGCCGTCAGGACCCGTCCGGCTGGCGCGTTTCGCCAAACCTTAGGGTCCCTCCAACGTAGTTCTGGTTCCTTACGCTGCCGGTTTGCCAGTAATGGCGTCTTTTTCGTGGCTGCGTTCGGTAAGCAAGCCCAGGTTGTCGACGCCTGCGGAGCGGATCTCGTCCACCACCGCCACCACGTCGCCATACTTGGCGCGCGAATCGCTCTTCACGTAGACCGTCTTATCCAGACGGTTGGCGATGCGATCCTTGATTTGTCCGCTGATGTCTTCTTTGGAGATGGCGGTATTGCCGAGGAAGAATTTGCCGTCGCGAGTGACCGCCACGATCACGGCATCGTCCTTATCCGCATCCTGCATATCGCGCGGATTATCGGCCTTAGCCATATCCACAGAGACACCCTTTTGCAACATAGGGGTGACCACCATGAAGATGATCAGCAACACCAACATGATGTCCGCCATGGGAATCACGTTGGGCGCTGCCATCTGCGCCCCGACTGTGGGTTTATAAGCCATGGCCGGTTACTTCCGGGCGCCGCGGCGCAGGATGAAGTAGTTGATCAACTCCATGGAGGAGTTGTCCATTTCCACGTCGAAGGCTTCGACTTTGTTGGTGAAGTAGTTGTAGGCCCACACGGCAGGCACGGCTACGAGCAAGCCGAATGCGGTGGTAACCAAGGCTTCCGCGATACCGCCGGCGACTGCGGAAAGGCCGGTCGCTTTGGAGGTTTCGATGCCCTTAAACGCGTTCAAAATACCGACCACCGTGCCGAACAAGCCGACGAACGGGGCGGTGGAGCCGATGGTGGCCAGCGCCGAAAGGCCGCGCTTCATTTCCGCGTGCACGATGGCGATGGAGCGTTCCAAGCCGCGCTTGGCTGCTTCCACGACGTCGGCATCAGAAACCTGCTGCGAAGCGGACTGAAATTCCGACAAGCCGGTGGCCACAACCTTGGCGATGTGGCTCTTCTTGTTGCGTTCCGCAATGGCGATGGCTTCATCAAGCTTGCCTTCCTTGAGGGCGCCGGCTACCTGCTGAACGAACACGCGCGATTGCTTGCGAGCCGCGCTGTACATCAACGCGCGGTCGATCATCACGCCGAAAGAATAAACTGACAGAACGAACAAAATGCCGACGACCACCCGAGGCAGGGTGCTCATCGAAGTCCACATGCTCTGCAGGCTCCAAGTGCTGCCGGAGGCCTGGAAGAACAGGGCCGCGCTTACGTACAAAGTGGCTACCATTCGTATGCTCCTTAAGAGTGTTTGCTGAAACCTTTACTAAAAGCCGTACCGAAAACTTTAAAACTTTCGAAACTCTTTACCCGGAAAGTTGCGCCCGCCCCTGGACGGACGCTCCCCACCGTTTACTGGAACTACTGATTCAGAGAGAAAATCACGTCGATGGTGGTGTCGACTTCCACCGGTTCGCCGTTCAACTGAGTGGGTTGATAGCGCCACTGTCTTACGGCGTCCAGCGCGGCCTGCACCAACAGCGGATGGCCGGACATCACTTCGAGTTGCTCGACCGTGCCGTTCTTGGCGATGATCGCGTGCAACCGAACTGTGCCGGAGATGCGGGTCTGGCGCGCGAGCGGAGGATAGTTAGGCTGGACTTTGTTGACCAGCTTGGCCGCTTGCACGTTGCCGCCCTGCTTGATGCGCGACTGCGCAGGCTTTGGCGGCGGCGGTGCCCCGCCAACTCCACCGATTACGCCGCCAATGACGCCGCCCATCTGGCCTCCGGCAACACCACCGGCAACACCGCCGACGGCGCCCATCGAGCTCATATCCGGAGCGTCTTCCTTAATAATCTTGATTTCCTTTGGGATGACCTTGGGAGTCACAAGTTTGCCGGCATCCATCAAGTGCACTTGCGGCTTGACGTGCACGACTTGCGCGATCGGAGGCGGCGGAGGCGGAGGCGGTGGTGGAGGTGCCACCAACAAGGTTGCCATCATAGTCTTGGGCAACGCCTCGGTGTAGATCAACGGAATCAGGATCAACACCGCCAGGAAGCCGACCTGAAACAGCATTGACAGGACGACCGTCCACGGCTTGTTGGTCTTCTTTCCGCTGGGACTGGAGACTACCATCTCATCAAACATGGGTACCTACCTTCTCCCGGCAGGAGCAAGACGCCCAGAGGCGCCCGGCGCTACACGGTTTTTACCGGCTGCAGACCCGGTGTTTGTTGCCACACCTTGACCCCGCCAGCGGTTCCACGCGACAACCATGGGCGCGGCGATGCCAAAACTGGAGTACGTTCCTACCACAATCCCTACCACCAGAGCAAAGGAGAAAGCGCGCAAAACCTGGCCGCCCATTAGAAACAAAACCAGGACGGTCAGGAAGGTAAGGCCGCTGGTGAGCAAAGTACGGGAAAGGGTCTGGTTGATGGATTTATTGACGACATCCGCAAATGATTCGCGGCGCAACAGGCGATTGTTTTCGCGGATGCGATCGAAGATCACGATGGTGTCGTTCATCGAATAACCGACCAAAGTCAGCAAGGCCGCAATCACCGTTAAAGAAATTTCGAAGTGCAGCAAAGATAGAAATCCCAGCGTGATCAAAACGTCGTGAAATACCGCGAGAACCGCCGCCGCCCCGTAAACCCATTCGAAGCGGAACGCAATATATACCAGCATGCCCGCCAAAGCATAGAGGGTAACCAGCACGGCCTGGCGGCGCAGCTCGCTGCCGACTTTGGGCCCTACAATTTCGACGTTGCGAATGGCAAAAGCGCCGAGGGTGTAGTTGTCCTTAATAGAGGAAATCACCGCAGGGTTTACGCCATCTACTTTAGAAAGGTCGTCAAAGTTGGTGACGATGCCGTTTCTCTCGCGATCGCGATAGTCGAGAATTTTTTTGCTGAGCTGGGTGTACTTGTCGCCGGCGTTGGAGGCCAGCAGTAGCGGATCGCGTTGAGTGAAGAAAGAAGCCAGACTGTTAGGCGTTGCGGCGTTGAAATCGGGTTTGGAGGAGTTGGCCGTGCCGTAGATGGCATTCAGCGCGTTGATAATTTGGGTCTTGCTGACGTCCAGCGCCTGGTCAACTTGGCCTTTTTGTTCCAAGCCAATCACCACTTCGTTAGCATTGGGATTGGCAATGTCACTGATGCTCTGGATTTCGCTGTTGCCGAGGCCTTGGGTCGCCAGGCTGGAGCGCAACTTGTCGATGTTGGGCGGTTGGGCGAAGCGGACATCCACGTTGGTGCCGCCTTTGAAGTCCAAGCCGTAACGAATGCCGCCCTGAGAAATGATGGAGATCAAGCCGATGATCAGCAGAAGTCCGCTGAGGCCGTAGAAATACTTGGCTTTGCCCATCCAGTCGATGTTGGGCTGTTTGAAAATCTCGATCATTCCGGTGTGCTTCCCTTCCTTAGACTCCAGGGCGTGCGTGTTTGTTCCCGGCGCGGAAGCTACCTATGGCCGAACGGAGTCTCAGCCATAAGTAACGTGTTTTCTATCCAGCGAACTGTGTAATTCAAAGTAGTTCTAGTACAGCGTTCGCGTGATAAAGCCCGACCGCCCCATTGCCCTGAAACCTAAATGCTCAATTCACCCTGACGTTCCATCTTGCTCAGGTGATATTGAAAAATTGTTTTGGATACGTAGATCGCGGTGAAGACGTTGGCGATAAGACCGATGGTCAGCGTGATGGCGAATCCACGGATCGGGCCGGTGCCGAACAGGAAAAGGAAAAACGCCGAGACCACCGTGGTCACGTGAGTGTCGATGATGGTGAGGAAGGCTTTTTCGAAGCCGGAAGCCACCGCAGAAGCGGCAGCTTTGCCGTTGCGTAGCTCTTCGCGGATGCGCTCGAAGACCAGAACGTTGGAGTCCACGCCCATGCCGATGGTCAGGATGACGCCGGCGATGCCCGGCAAAGTGAGAACCGCGCCTGCCAGCGCCAGGACCGCCAGCAAAATCAACAGGTTCAAAATCAAAGCCAGAACCGCGTTGGCACCGGAGACGCGGTAGTAGAAGAGCATGAAAATCATCACCACCAGCAAGCTCAGCACCGACGCCTGAATCCCGTGGCGAATGGAATCCGCACCCAGCGACGGTCCAACGGTACGTTCCTCGAGATATTTAATGGAAGCCGGCAACGCGCCGGCGCGCAGGACCAGCGCCAGGTCATGCGCGGTTTCCTGGCTGAAACTTCCTTCGATCATGCCGGAGTCTTCGATGCGCCCGTTGATTACCGGCGCCGAGTAAACGCGATGCTCCAACACGATGGCCATCTGCCGGCCCTTGTTGGTTTCGGTGAAAGGACCAAAGCGCTTGGCGGCATCCGGCGAGAGCGAAAAGTTCACTTCGAATTGGCCGGGGTTGTTGGTGTTGCGGTTTTCTACCGCGCTGCGCAGGTCGCGACCGGTCACGATCGGAGCGCGGCTCAACAAATACCAGGTTTCGCCGGTGTCCGGCGCGCCGGAAGGAGTGCGGCGCTCGCTGCGGCCCGGCATCAACTCTGTGCCCGGCGGCAGAACTCCGCCGTGGCGCGCCAACGCGTCAGACTGCGATGTATAGGTGTTGTTGTCTTCTACTAATTTAAGTTCGAGCTGTCCGCCGGCCTGAATCACCGCTTTGGCGCGAGTGGGATCGCCTTCGCCAGGTAGCTGAACAAGGATTTCGTTGTCGTTGCGGCCGTGGAGCTGAATGGTGGGTTCGGTCAGACCCAGCGCGTTGATGCGGCGCTCGATGGTCTCAAGCGATTGCGACATGGTCTGATCTTGAATCGCGGCAACCGCCGCGGCGCGCAACGTCAGCGTGTAACTTGACGGATCGCCGGCGGTGGGGCCGAGGTCCCAAACGTTTCCGTACTGGGCGCTGACCATGTCGCGGAAATTCGAAAGCTGCGCGGAATCCAGATTGCGCACCAGGATATGGGTGTCATCGACGCGGCGCACTTCGTCGTACTTAATGTCTTTGGCGCGCAGTTGGCTGATCAACCGGTCGACGGTTTGATCCGTTTCCTGCGCGATGGCTTCCTGCACCTGCACCTGCAAAATCAGGTGGGTGCCGCCCTGGAGGTCCAGACCCAGCTTGATCTGGTGCGCGAAATTATCTTTGATTTGTTGCAGCGAGGTGGGGAACGTCGGAGTGCCGATCAGCACGTAGACGCAAACCAGGATGACCGCAACGATGAACAGCGCTTTCCACTTCAGATTAGCATTCATGATTGATTGATGGGATGGGACGCATGGGCGCGGATGGCTTCCTTACTTGGCGTCTTCCGGCGTCTCCACCTGAGCGATCGCCGACCGCGCGACGCGAATTTTTACCTGCGGATCGGTGGCGATTTTCAGAATGACCGAATCGCCGTCCAGGCCGTTGATGGTTCCGTAGATGCCGCCGTTAGTGATGACCCGGTCGCCGGCCTTGATACCCGCCAGCATTTCCTGGACTTTTTTACGCTGGCGCTGCTGGGGCATGATCACCATGAAATACATGATGGCGAACATGGCGCCCAACGGAATCAGGAAGCTGCCAAATCCTCCTGCGCCGCCGGCCTGAAAAAATGTTGCGAAAATCATTCGACCTGGAACCGACCCCTTCTGGTGCCAACTGCTTACGGAATTGCCGACCGCCGCAAGATGCCCCTTGCAGGGCGAACAATATACCCTAAAACGGACACAGAAACATTCCGGCGCGGCATTTTCTCCGCGTCGAAACCCGCCATGCTCTGGGAGGTAGCGGCTGGGGTGCGAAGCTCACGGGCAGTGGCAGGTTCACTGCGCGGCGGTCGTGCGTGTCAGGCCCTCTGGACTGCTACTTTATTATTGCTTAGGCCGGGCCCGTCGCATAACGCGCTTGCAGTTCTGCCGCGAAATTCGCCAGGTTTCCAAACTCAATAGCCTCACGGATTCGCCGCATAGTGTCAAGGTAAAAGTGGACGTTGTGGTGGGTGGCCAGGATGGCCGCGGTGATTTCTCCGGAGTGAAAAAGATGGCGGAGGTAAGCGCGGGTGTAGCGTTTGCACACGCTGCAGGTGCAGTTGGGATCGAGCGGATTTTGGTCCGCGGCGTAGCGCGCGTTTTTGATCAGCACGCGGCCTTCGCTGGTATAGATGCAGGCGTGGCGCGCCGCGCGAGTGGGGAGCACGCAGTCCATCATGTCGATGCCTAGCGCGACGTAGTCGGGGAGTTGTTCGGGGCGGCCGACGCCCATGAGATAGCGGGGGCGATCCTGTGGGAGTAGCGCGGTGACTTCCGCCGCCATCTCGCAGGTGACGCTATGCGGTTCACCCACCGCGAGGCCGCCGACGGCGTAACCGGGGAAGTCGATTTCTAATAGTTGCTGCGCGCTTTCGCGGCGGAGGTCGGCGAAGGTGGCGCCTTGTACGATGCCGAATTGCCATTGTTGTGCGGGTGCGTAGGCTTGTTGGTTCGCCAGAAAATATTCGCGGGCGCGTTTGGCCCATCGCGTAGTGCGTTGCAGTGCGGCTTCGGCTTTTTCGCGTGGCGCGGGTGTTTCAATGCACTCGTCGAGAACCATGGCGATGTCCGAGCCGAGCGCTAGCTGCACTTCCGCGGCTTTTTCGGGAGTGAGCAGATGCAGCGAGCCGTCGATGTGCGAGCGGAAGGTGACGCCTTCATCCGTGATTTTGCGCAGGTCCGCGAGGCTAAAGACCTGATAGCCGCCGGAGTCGGTCAGGAGCGCGCCATTCCAAGACATGAAGCGATGCAGGCCGCCGAGCTTGCGGATCAATTCGTGGCCGGGGCGTAGATATAGGTGATAGGTGTTGGCCAGGATGATGGAGGCGCCTAGCTCTTCGAGGGCTTCGTGGCGCAGGGCTTTGACGGTGGCGGCCGTGCCCACCGGCATGAATGCCGGCGTTTCGATTTGGCCGTGCGGTGTGTTGAGGACGCCGCGGCGTGCCCCGCGCGCGTCCGTTTTGTTTACAGTGAAAGAAAAACTCACGGTGCAAGTTTAGCAGCACCGCGAAATGCTGCGTGTTTGTAACGCCGCTGCCCTACGAGATGCGGGGACGAGCGCTTCGCTAGAACAGCAGAGCCCAGATGACTTTTACCGCCACCCAGGCGATCCAAATTCCAAAGACGGTGATGAATGCTCCCACCGGTTTGATTTTTTTCGGATTGGCCGCGGAGAACCCGACGGCGACCAGCGCTAGCGACCAGGTCCAGAACAACTCTAGCGATTCGCCCAACTGCGTCAGCCACTTTGGCGCGTCATCCGGCAAGAAGGACCCAACGCTGCTGGCTAGAAAATGTTCGGGATCCACATCGCCCTTATGCTTGATCAACAAAATCAGGATGGCCAGCAGCGAGCTGATGATGATCGGAGTGAAGGCGTGATTGGTGATGCCGAATGCGGTCTTAAAATTTAGTCCCGCGCCGTTGAAAAGATTGAAGGCGCCCCAGTACACCAGCGTGACCACCAAGATGACGATGGCGATGCCGACGGCTCCGATGATGAAGGACATTTTGGGCGCGATGGCCAGTTGCTTCTCGACAATGTTGTCCTTTTGTTCTTGCGGCAAGTTATCCATGCGCGAATTTTTCGCGTTTTGCCGCTCGAAGAAGCTGCGCCAATCCGTTTTCATCCCGATCAAGGAGCCGGCCACCATGCTGAGCAGGCACAGCGTGACGAACGGCACGACCCAGGTAGGCCGTCGCGCAATTTCCGTAAACGTTTTTTTCGGGCTGACGATCGCGCCGACCAGCCGGCCAACCGCACTGGTTTGAGGCTGCTCATCCATCGGGGCTGTGGCTACGGGGATAGTGGACATGGATGCTCCTTGAAGCGTGCCGCGGGGCACACTGGCTTGACTGGTTTCTGCGTTGCAACCGAGCCGCTGGGACGCGGGGATTTTAGCGCATTCCGACCATTTCTATCAGTACAGTACGTTTTTGGGGCCCTGGAAATTTCACGCCGGCTCGAAAGCCTGAACAATTTTGGGTTCTTAGACGGCTGGAAGGGTGGCGGGAAGCTCCGGAACCGCAGCCAGCAGTTCCTGGGTGTATTGGTGTTGCGGGTGGCGCAGCACTTGGTCGGCTGGGCCAGTTTCTACGAAATTGCCGGCGCGCATCACCGCGATGCGCGTGGCTAGTTGCGCAACAACAGGCAAGCTGTGGGAAATAAAAATGTAGGTGAGGCCTAACTCGCTTTGCAGCTCCCGGAGGAGCAGCAGCACTTGCGCGCCGACCGAAACATCCAGCGCGGAAACCGGTTCGTCCGCCACGATAAGTTTGGGCCGCAGGATTAGCGCGCGGGCGATACCGATGCGCTGCCGTTGTCCGCCGGAAAATTCGTGCGGGTAGCGGCGCAGCGCATCCGTATTCAGGCCGACGCGAGACAGAATCGCTGCGGTTTTTTCCTGGCGCTCGGCTCTCGAACTTTTTGGTTCGTGAATGGCCAGCGGCTCGGCCACGATTTCTCCGACGCGCATGCGCGGATCCAGGGAGGCGAAGGGGTCCTGGAAAATCATCTGCATCTCGCGTCGTTGGGCGCGCATTTCTTCGCCAGAGAGCGCCAGCAGATTGCGGCCCTCAAATTCAATCGCGCCACTGTCTGGTTCGATCAGCCGCAGAAGCATACGAGCCAGGGTGGTTTTGCCGCAACCGCTTTCGCCGACCACGGCAAACGTTTCACCGCGCGCCACTTCAAAGCTCACGCCATTGACCGCCACGAAGCGTTCGCCGGCGGATGCCTTGGCGAAAATTCCCGCGCCGCGGCGATAGTGCTTGGTCAATTCCCGGACATTGAGAAAAGCTGGAATGGCTCCTCCGTTTGCGTAGCCACTTGCTACAAATGTTTCACGGCAATGTCACTACGGTTTCGCGGCCTACCAGAATGCAGCGCGCCGCTTGCCCATTTCCCGCATCACGCAACTCGGGCACAGCCAGGCGGCATTCCGGCAGGCGCACCGGACAGCGCCGTTCGAACGAACAACCCGGCGGCAACTCGGTAAGCTGCGGCACGGTGCCGGGAATTGGCGAAAGTTTGCCGCGCTCCAGCGTCGGCGAAGCGGCCAGCAACCCTTGGGTATACGGATGGCGCGGATTGCGCAGCACATCTGAGACGCGGCCTTCTTCGATGATGCGGCCCGCATACATCACCGCGACGCGATCGGCGACGCGTGCAACAACTCCTAAATCGTGCGTGATGAAAAGTAACCCGAGTCCGAGGCGGTGCCGCAGGCCATCAAGGAGCTCGAGAATTTGCTTTTGCACCGTGACGTCCAGTGCAGTGGTGGGCTCGTCAGCGATCAGCAGACGCGGCTTGTGCTTTGCGCGGTTGACCTCTCCGCCGGAGGGGCTAGTTGCCGCAACATTTGTTTCTGGGTCGCTGACCCCGGCGGCGATAGCCATGGCGATCATCACCCGTTGGCGCAAACCGCCAGAGAGTTGATGCGGGAATTGCTGCGCGCGAGTCGCTGGCTCTGGAACGGACGCGAGGCGCAACGCTTCGAGAACCAAATTATTTACATGTTCCGACGACAACCCGCGAAAATGCGCGGTGATTGCTTCGGCGACTTGCTCTCCGACGCGCATCACCGGATTCAGCGAAGTCATAGGCTCCTGGAAAATCATTGCGACATCCAGGCCGCGCAGACGGCGCCAATCATCTTCTTTTAATGCGGCGAGATTTTGCGACGTTTTGCCGGCAGGCGTCAGTACGGCTTGGCCACTTACCCGCGCGCGCGGTGGCAACAATCCCATAAGCGCCAACGCCAACATGGTCTTGCCGCTGCCCGATTCACCAACCAGTCCCAGCGATTCGCCGGCGCCGATGCTTAGCGAGACTTCGTTGACCGGGCGCACCCAGCCGCGTGCCGTCGGCAAATCGACCGTCAATCCTCGCGCGGTAAAGAGTTCGCTCATGATTGTCTTGGTAGCTTAGTCCGCAAAGCGGCCGCGGCGAATAGCTAATCGCGCGCCGACAGCGGAATAACAAACGCGCCAGAATTACGCCGCGACTGGCGCGATCGCACCCACTGCACACGTTCTGTAAACGCCAACGCCTCTTCCGCAACCGCTGTGCTCGCTCTGCCCGAGGCACTGCGAGCGCGATAGTAAACTGATTTATTCCATGGCTACCGCGGGAACACATCGTATTGACTGGTCGCTCATCTGGGCGCAGCGCGGCTTCCGCTATTTTTTCGTGGCGATGTTGGTCTCGCTCTTCGGGAGCGGCCTGAATTTCGCGGGTGTGAGCTGGTACATCATGACCGCGACGCATTCGACCGTGGCGGTGAGCCTGCAGGTCACGGTGGTTACACTGCCGGGTCTTTTCATTCCCTTCATCGGCGGAGTACTGATCGACCGCCTGGATCGCCGCTATCTCGGGGTCGCCCTGGATTTGGCACGCGGTGTGGTGGTGTTGAGCGCGGCATATGTTGCGTGGCACGGTCATCTGCAGATTTGGCATCTCTATGTCATGACACTGATCACCGGCGTGGGTTCAGCCGTGTATTGGGCCACGGTCAACGCGCTGGTGCAGGAGGTGATTCCGCCAAGTCAATTCACCGCTGCGAATGCGGCAGTGCTCATCGGAGTGCAAAGCGGTTTGCTGATCGCTGGAGCTTTCGTGGGCTTCACTTACGATCGCGCGGGCATCGCCGGAATTTTGCTGATCGACGGGCTCACCTATTTTGTTTCTTCGTTTTGCTTGTACAAAGTTCGCAGAGGCTACGTTTCGCCGCGCGCCGGTCAGAAATACCGGCAATACAACGAAGCGACGGAAGCCACCGCCGAGGCGCTGGCTGCCGGCGAAAATCCCGAAGTGGCGGAAGCGGGCCTTTCGCTCGCGGTCTATGAAGACCTGCGCGAAGGCTTTCACTATTTGAGGGAGCAGCCGACGGTTTGTGCATTGGGAATTACGCATTCGATTTTGATGGCTGGAGTGGTGAGCGCCAACGTGGTGATCGTAGCGCTGACCAGCGACGTGCTGCACGCCGGCGCGAAGGGGCTCGGTTATCTCGATTCGGGTTGGGCGGCGGGCGCGATTATCGGCGGAATCATCGCCACGCAGCTGCGCGGGAAATGGCGGCTGCGTTTATACGCCCTCGCGTTTGCGGGGTTGGCGCTCGGTCACATGCTGGCGCCATTTGTCGCGATGGTGCTGGCTGCAGCGCTGCTGCAAGCGGCGTTCGGATTGTTCCGCGCAGTCGGCGGTGTGGTGGCGCAGTCGACGCTGATGTCCATCGTGCCACGACATTTTATGGGTCGCACTCAATCGGCGATGGCGATTGTAACCACCGCGGTGCAGTTGACCATGTGTGTGGCGTTAGGTTGGATCGCGGAGAAAGCCGGAATTATAGCCGCGTATACGTTGCTGGCGCTGCTCTACGCTGGTGGAACAATCACTGCATTTCGCGCCAGACAATTGCTACGCGCAGCGCAGTAACTTCTCGACGTCGCCGCCACAGATCACGCCATAATGATTTTGTTTTGAAAGCGCCGGGCCGCGATGAACAACAAGAACGATCCCATCGCGAAAAGCGCCAATCCATCCGTCCACAAATGCTGAAAGCCGGCCCCTCGCAGAATGATTCCACGGGTGATGTTAATGAAATAGCTGGCCGGCACGAAGTAACTAATCATGCGAAAGAAAAAGGGCATGGTCTCCCGCGGAAAAATGTAACCGGAAAAAAAGATGCTGGGCAGGATGGTCACGAATGCGAGCTGCATAGCCTCGCCTTGGGTACCCGCTTTGCTGGAAATCAAAATTCCCAGCGACAGCGAAACGAAGATGTATGGCAGCGACAAAAATGCCAGCAGCAGCACGCTGCCGTGAATCGGCACGCGAAAAATAAAGCGCATGAAAGTCAGAATCAGGCACAACTCGAAGAACCCGATCCCAAAATAGGGAAGCAGTTTTCCCAGCAGCAGCCCAAAAGGCTTCACCGGGGTGACGAACAGTTGTTCCAGCGTGCCGCGCTCTTTTTCGCGCACGATGGCGAACGCCGTTAGGAACGTGGTCACGTTCAGCAGCAAAATCGCGGTCAGTCCCGGCAACAAGAAATTCGGCGAGCGCGAATCCGGGTTGAACATCAGCTTCGGCCGGATATCCACCGCGAAGGCCTGCCGGTCGTTCAACACCCGCCGCAGCGATTCATCCAATCCGATCGCAGTGGCCACGTTAATCGCCTGCCCCGCCACCGAAGAATCCGAGCCGTCGATCAACACCAGCACCTGCGCGCTCATCCCATGAATCAACTTGTCGGAATAATCCACCGGGATTTTTATGCCCACGCGCGCGCGCCCGGAAGTAATTGCATCGTTCAGCGCCGCGTCGCTTTGGACGTACTGAATGATGTGAAAGGTGTCGGAATTGGTCATCCGGTCCAGCAATTCGCGGCTTTGCTTGCGGTCATCGCCATTGAACACCACAGTGTTGACGTGCCGCACATTGGTGTCGATGCCAAAACCCAGCACGAACATTTGAATCAGCGGAATGAACAAAGAAAAAAACAGCGTCGCCGAATCGCGCCGGACATGCAGCACTTCTTTGTAAAAGATGGCGCCGAATCCGCGGAATAAATCAGTCACGAGTCGGCTCCAATTGCGCCTGATGCTTGTAGGTCAGCTCGACGAACACGTCTTCCAGGCTGGGCGTCAGCGGACGAATCTCATTTACTGTGATGTCGTTCTTCAGCAACTGCGCGCGCAGGGCCGGTTGGTCGAACGAATCTTCCACCAGCGCGTGAATCGATTCGCCGAAAATTGTGGCGCTGCGGATCCCCGGAATTTTCCGCGCCACTCGTAGCGCGCGAGTTACTTCCGGCGTGTTGATCTCCACGCGATGGGTTCCGGCCGGCTGCACATCGGGAATTTGTTTCAACTCCGCGGGCGTGCCGTCGGCGATCAGCTTGCCGTAGTAAATGTAGGCGACGTGACTGCAGCGCTCGGCCTCATCCATGTAATGGGTGGTGACAAAAAACGTGATGCCGTGGCCGGAAAGTTCGAACAACAAATCCCACAGCTCGCGCCGCGCCACTGGATCGATGCCCGCAGTCGGCTCGTCAAGAAAAAGCAGCTTGGGTTCGTGCAGCATCGCGCAGCCCAGTGCCAGTCGCTGTTTCCATCCGCCGGAAAGTCGTGATGCCAGGCGATTCAAGTACGGGCCAAGGCCATTGATCTGCGACAATTTCGTCGATGCGACGCTTCATGCGCTCCGCGGACAGTCCGTAAATTCGTCCGTAGAACTGTAAATTTTCGGAGACGGTCAAATCGTCGTACAAACTAAACTTCTGCGACATGTAGCCGATGCGTTCGCGCACGCTCTCCGCATCTTTGCGGACGTCGAGCCCCTCCACCCAAGCCGCACCACCACTCAGCGGCAACAATCCAGTAAGCATTTTGATGCAGGTAGTTTTTCCGCTGCCGTTGGGCCCGAGAAAGCCGAAAATCTCGCCCTTCTCCACTTGAAAACTCACATCATTTACTGCCGTGAAATCGCCGAAGCGGCGCACCAAGTGTTCCGCGGAAATACAAACCGTAGGCGCGGGAGCATTCGAAACCGTGGAAGGAACGTTAGAGGGAGCCATCAGCTCAGGATTTCAACTTCACATCCGCAGCCATGCCGCTGCGAATCACATGCGTGGAATCGTTCACACGAACTTTTATGCCGACTACTTCATGTACGCGTTCGCTGCGGGTCTGCACGTTGCGCGGCAAAAATTCGGCTTGCGCATTGATCTGCTCCACTACGCCGTTGAAGGCTTTGTCCGGGAAGGAGTCGACGCGCACCTCCGCCTCCTGGCCAAGGTGCACGCGGCCGATCTCCGTTTCCGGAATGTAGATGCGAATGTAAATCTGGTCGCTCTCCAACAAAGTAGCCACTGGGGTGTTGGGAGCGATCAAATCGCCCGGGCGAATATCCAGAACTTCCACGCTGGCATCGCTGGGCGCGACGACTTGCGACTCGCGGGCGCGGGCCGCGTCAAAATTGTAGGCCGCCTTGGCCAATTCGACGTCTTCCACGCGGTTGCCGCGTTCCATTTTTTCCTGCGTCGCGAGAGCCTGTTCATATCGCGCTTTGGCGGCGGCGATTTCTTCCGGGCGGTATCCGGAGTGCAACTGATCGAGCTTCTCCTGCGTATTTTTCTGCACAGCGGCGGCCATCTTCCAGGTCGCCTCGGCGGCATCGCGCTGCTGGCGCGATACCAAATCTTTTTTGGACAGCGCTTCGTAGCGGTCGAAATCGGTGTGCGCGCGAATTTCGTCGGCCTTGGCGCGGTCCAGATCCGACTGCGCGGCGGCAATATCTTCACGACGGTAGCCGTTTTGGCGCTGCTCATATTCCGCTTTGGCTTCGGCGGTCGCCGCGCGCGCTTGGGCGATATCTTCCTTGCGCGAACCGGTGTGGGCCTTGTCGTAGGCGGCCTTGGATTGTTCCAGCGAGGCCTGCAGCTCTTTATCGTCAAACGAGACGAGCACCTGCCCGGCCTTCACGTTGTCGCCTTCGCGCACCAGAACTTTGTCGACCCGCCCGCCTACTTTCGAACCGACGCGGATGTAGCGGGCCTCCACCGTGCCGGAGCCCTGCAAAATCGCATCGTTCTTGGCTTGGATCCAGCGCGAAGTGAGCACGGCACCGACTATCACCGCGAGCACTGCCACAATGATCACGATGCGCCGGGCCGGTTTCATCGAAACTCTCCAAGGTCAGACGGGCTGGAACACACATGCTGGAACTAGGGCTCTAGTGTGTAAGACGTGCCGCCGCTAGAAATATTGTAAGGGCGAAAGCTATTCCTCGACGGACTTTCCCAGATCCAAGAAGCATGAAATAGCAAACGCCCGGAAGCTCGCAGGCCACCAGGCGTTCTTGTTGGTTGAAAATATCAAACGCGACGAAGATGCAAACGAATTTAGTCGTCGTCCGAATAGCGCAACGAAGCTGGGTCGGACAGGTTCTTAGGCGAACGCTTATCCAGATAGAAAACCATGCGCTGGCCGGCCTTTGGCACTTTCACGTCGTTGCCGAAAATAATGTCATGCGCCTTGATCCCTTTGCCGTAGATGCGGTCGTTGGCGTCGTTGTCGGGACGAATGGTGGAGCCTTCCAGCGAAACGCCCGCAAACAAACCTCGGTTGCGCGAATAGCTGAGAATTTCCGCACGCAGCGTGGCATCCGTGGCGGCTTCCGCGGTGCGGCCCTTGGGGCCAGCGGCGGCCGAAGCATCCGCTCCGAGTTTCACTTTGCTGTGCAGAATGGCGTGAGCGCCGCGCGGATTCATCACCAGCAAAACGAAATCGGTGGCTTGTCCGCCGATTTGAAAGCCGATGCTGCCGCCTTCCAGCGCCATCATCGTCGGAGCGCTCCAGTGCCCGGAATATTCTTTGCCGGTGCGGCAGGTCATCGCGCCGCGCCCGTAACTGCCACCGACGATGAAGGCGGCTTTTAGAACGGACGGATAAACAACGATACATTCGGCCTTGTCGATCAGATCCTGAGGAATGTCTTCGGGGATGTCCATGATTTCCCGGAGAACCGTTCCGCAGTTGTGCAGGCGATCGATCTCGCTTTCGCCTTTTACAGAGGGAATAGCCAGCAGAGCCAGGGCCAGTGCAGACACCAAAATTCGCTTCATGAATTCACCTCGTTCAAGTTAGTTTCCGTCGCTTGGGAAAAGGCTGCTTTAGGGATATGGCCGCGGGATTTTTGCTGCACCGAACTTACGCGCGGCATTCGCTATGCGAACGAATGCCCAGAACGACCCTCAAGAAACGATCCGCGGCAGTTCGACTATACTTTCCTTAACGGATTTTTGCCAGCGGCCGCGATTGTGCGGGAGCATTCAGTGAAAAATAATTTCGACATTAACGTCACCGCCCGTTTCAGCGACGCGGCGAGGCTATCTGGGCGGGCGGCGATGGTCATTATGCTCGCCGGCGCGCTGCTCGGCGCATCGGCTTCGCGCGCCCAAAAAATCGGAACACACGCAGTCGATACGGCGGATGGATTGGCTGCTTCCCGCTTTGGAGCACGCGCCGACGCGCTGCTGGGGGGCGAAGTCGCCGCCAAAGGCGAGTGGGGACTGCTCGTCGTCGACGCGCAAACTGGGGACACACTCTACGAGCAGAATGCGACGAAGTATTTTGTGCCCGCATCGAATATGAAGCTGTTCACCACCGCGCTGGCGCTGGAAAAACTAGGCGCTGACTACCGTTTTCATACCACGCTGGAAAGCAACGGAGTGATCGATCAGCAGGGCGAATTATCGGCCGATCTGGTGTTCGTAGGGCGCGGAGATCCGAATCTTTCCAACCGGAAATTCCCATACAACTTGAAGGAAGAGTTTGACGGGCCGCCGGAAACAGTTTTGGCGGAGTTGGCCGATAAGCTGGTGGCACGCGGGGTGAAGAGTATTTCCGGGGACGTGGTCGGCGACGATAGCTATTTCCAGCGCGAAGCTTATCCGAACGGTTGGGAAGTCGACGACATGGTGTGGGAGTACGGTGCGGCAATTTCCGCGCTGGTGGTGAACGACAACACGGTGGCGATCACGTTGACTCCTGGGCAAGTCGGTGAACTGGTGCAATATTCTGTCTCGCCGCACACACCGGATTTCGTGGTGGACAATCGCGTAAGCACTAGCCCGGTGACGCTCAAAGCCGACTTAACCCTGAAGCGTGAGTCCGGATCGCATCTGGTGACGCTGACCGGGACGCTGCCGGAAAAAAGTGCGCCGCGAAAATTGACGCTCGGGGTGGAGGAGCCGGCGCTGCACGCGGCGACATTGTTGAAAAGTTTGTTGGAGGAACGGGGCGTCAAGGTTTCTGGAAACGTACGTGCGCGCCACGCCGCGGTTGCCTTGGATGCTTTTGCGTCGCCGAAAGTTTTGGCGGAGCATGTGTCGATTCCATTGGGCGATTCGGTAAAACTGGTGAACAAAATCAGCCAGAATCTGCACACCGAAGTTTTGTTGCGCACTGCAATGCGCCAGAACGGCATGTGGAATACACCCGATGAGCTGATGAAGTTCGCTGCGGATTTCTACACGACCGCGGGAATCGCACCGGACGACATAATTCAGACGGATGGCTCGGGACTTTCGCGCCATGACATGGTGACGCCGCGCGCGGCGGTCACTTTGTTGCGTTGGTCTCAGCAAAGACCGTGGTTCGCCAGTTACTTCGCGTCGCTACCTGTCGCGGGTCAGGACGGCACGCTGGAAGACCGTATGAAAAACACTTCGGCAGCGGGACGGATCCATGCGAAAACCGGTTCCGTGGAGCATGTGCGAACTTTGTCTGGATTTGCTGACACCGGCAATGGGCGGCGTTTAGTGTTTTCGTTTATGAGCAACAATCAGGGCGGCAAAAATCATGAAACCATCGACGCGCTCAACGGTCTGTGCGTGGCCATGAGCGAAGAATTCAACATGGTCGCAGGCAAGCCGGCGCGCCAGGCAAAACCGCACTAGATTCTTCTTGGATTGGGGCATTGTTGAGGACCGCGTGCAAAAAGAACTGATCATCAGCGTGTTTGGCAGCTCGCGGCCGCGCGAGAACGATTTGCAGTACACGGAAGCGCGTTTACTCGGGCGCACCCTGGCGGAAAAAGGTTTCGCGGTTTGCACCGGCGCGTACGGCGGCACCATGGAAGCCGTTTCCCGCGGAGTGAAGGACGCCGGCGGCAAAACGTACGGAGTTACCGCGGATTTTTTCTCCAAAACCAAAGCAAATGAATGGATCGATGTCGAAGTACGAGTGAAAACCTGGCAGGATCGCTTGTTTGAAATCATCAAGCTGGGCGACGCATTTGTAGCATTGCCAGGCGGCACCGGAACGATGGCTGAATTGGCGGTTGCGTGGGAAATGATGAACAAAGCGGTGATGCCGCCCAAGCCGTTCGTTGCGCTGGGAAATTTCTGGCAGCCGATTCTGAAATGCGTACGCGATGTTGAAGGCGCGGGAGAAAATCCCTGGGCCGAAGGGTCCGCGAAAATCGTGGAGAGCGTGAGTACTCCTGCGGAAGCGGTGGAGTTTTTGTCCCGCAGTTTGAAAGTTTAGGAATTCCCCGAAGCAATCTGGAAGTCCGATGTCACGAAGCGCACAAGACGTATTGGAATTCGACAAACTGCTGGAATTGCTGCGGCTGAGGACCACCTGCGCGCCGGGTCGCCGCTTTGTAGATTCGTTGCAACCGCATGCGAAGGAAGAAGCGGCCGAGATCACCGGGGCTTTTGCGTTGATTCGCGAAGCGCAGCAATGGCTGCGTTCCGGGCGCGATCTTGGATTTGGCGGACTGGCTGACCCGCAAGAGTGGTTGGCGCGCATCGAAGGACCCGGCATGGTGCTGGAGCCGCGCGAATTGCTCGGAGCCGCGACGCTGCTGGAAACCTCCGGGTGGTTGCGGCAGCAATTTCGCGATGAGGGGTTGGAAAAAACTTCGGCGACCTTTCCGTTACTGTCCGCCCGGGCCGCGTCGCTGAGCGATTTCAAAGATGCGCTGAGTGCCATCCGCCGCAGCGTGCTGCCCAACGGCGAGATCAGCGACGACGCCTCTCCCGCGTTGCGTCGCATTCGCGGCAGCGTGCTGCAGACTCGCGAATCCATCCAAAAAACGCTGAAGCAAATTCTGCGCAGCAAAAACGCCGAATCCGGCGAAGACTATGTGACCCTGCGTAACGATCGCTTCGTTATCCCGCTTCGCGCGGAGAATCGCCGCAGTGTCCCCGGCGTGGTACACGGCGCGAGCAATTCGGGTCAGACCGTTTTTCTCGAGCCGCTCGAAACGGTCGACGCCAACAACCAACTGGTGCAACTGGCCGAAGACGAAGCCGCGGAAATTATCAAGATACTTCGAGAACTGACGGAACGCCTGCAGAAAATTCGTGAGCCGCTGCTGCATGCCGCGGAAACCATCTCCCTGCTCGATAGCATTTTTGCGCGCGCGCGCTTCGCTCAGGAGTTCGATGCCACGATGCCGGACTTTTCTCCGACCGGCGAATTACGCCTCGAGGCCGCGCGGCACCCGGTGCTTGAAAATAAACTACGCAAAGAAAACCGCGCCATCGTGCCCATGACCCTGTCGCTTGGCGGAGAAGAGCGCGTCCTGGTGATCAGCGGTCCGAACACCGGCGGAAAAACCGTTGCGCTGAAAACTACTGGAATCGCCGCGCTTTCTGCGCAGTCGGGAATTCCTGTCGCCGCGCAAACGGCGGTCTTGCCGTTTTTCGACCGAATTCTTGTGGACATTGGCGATGAACAATCCATTGCCGCGGATCTTTCTACGTTTTCGGCGCACATGCTGAACCTGAAGGCGATGTTGGAAGCAGTCACCCCGGAATCGTTAGTGCTCGTCGACGAAATGGGCACCGGCACGGCGCCCGAAGAAGGTGCGGCGTTAGCGGTCGCACTGCTTGACGAATTTCGCGCCAGGCGGTGCATTGTGCTGGCTACCACGCACCACGACCGGCTGAAAACGTATGCGTCGACTACCTCAGGAGTGGTAAATGCTGCGGTGGAGTTTGACGATGTGAACTTACGGCCGACCTATCGCTTGATGGTGGGCGTACCGGGCGGTTCGAGCGGAATCGCCATCGCTCGCCGCCTGGGGATCAACGAAGACATCATCGAACGCGCGCGCAGCTTGATGGCGCCGGAATCGCTCGAAGCCGCCGACCTGATCGCCTACCTCCATCGCAGCCGCGACGAACTGGATCGTCTACGTCAGCAAATGACTACTGAGCGCCAGGCGCTGGAAGAAGAAAAACAGAAATTGCGCGGCGAGTGGGTGGAGCGTCAACGCCGGCGGATCAGCGAACTGGAAGCTCAATTCGCGGAAATGCAAAAGCGTTTCGACGAAAATGTCGCGCGGGTGGTGGATGCGGTCAAAGAACGCGAACTGCGCGGCACCTTGGAAAAGTCCGCGCGCCGAAAAGTCGCGGACGTTCGCGGAGAAGCCCGCGAAGAGCTGAACGCCGCAGTGTTGCAGACGCTTTCGGAATCGCAAAAGGATTTAGGCGCACCAACAACCGGCCAGGGAGATTTTTCTGTCGCGCAATTGCAGCCCGGCACGCGCATTCAGGTGCGTGGGTTCAGCAAACCGGTTACTCTGCGACGCATCGATGGCTCATCCGCTGAAATCGAAGCCGGCCCGTTGCGTATGAAGGTGGCGGTGAACGAAATTACCGGCGTGGAATCTGCAGGCGCCGTAGCGAAGAGCTCGACACGCGGCAGCATTTCTGTTCGGACGCAGGAAAGCGAACTTCCCGGGGGCGACGAAATCAATCTGATCGGCTGCACTGTGGAAGAAGCCACCGGTCGCGTGGATAAGTTTCTGGATCAAGCTGCGCTGGCGAATCGTTCGCGCGTGCGCATCATTACGGGACACGGCACCGGCGCACTGCGCAAAGGCCTTTCGCAATTTCTGTCGAAACATCCGCTCGTGGGCGCACAAACTTTTGAATCCGAAGATCGCGGCGGCAAAGCGGTCACCGTCGTGGAACTGCGCGGATAAATGGCCGAAGCCGGATCCTTCGCGGAGCGCGTCAAGCAGCAAGCGGACATCGTTCGCGTGATCGGTGAATACGTCCGCCTGAAAAAGAGCGGCCAGAATTTCACCGGCCTCTGCCCTTTTCATTCGGAAAAGTCGCCTTCCTTCGCGGTTCACCCGGTGAAGCAGATTTATCACTGCTTCGGATGCGGCGTGGGCGGAGACGTTTTTAAATTCGTGATGGAAGTGGACAAGGTCAGCTTTCCGGAAGCGATTCGCGTGGTCGCCGAGAAATGTGGCATCGCCGTCCCGCGACCGAAGGCCAGTTCGCCAGAAGAGCGCCGCGAGAATCAGCAACGGGCGCTGCTGGTGGAAATGCATCGCGAGGCGCAGACATTTTTTACCCAGCAACTGGGCGGCACGATGGAAGGGAAAGCCGCACGTGCGTACCTTGAGGATCGCGGTCTGGACCGCGACGCGATCGCTCGGTTTGGCATTGGCTACGCTCCCAGCGGCGGCGATGCGCTGTTGCGCTTTTTTAAATCGAAATATAAAGATCAAGTGCTGGTTGAGTCAGGCTTAATCTCGCGCGAACAAAGCGGCGCCCGGCTGTTCGATCGATTTCGTCGACGCATAACTTTTCCGATCTCCAACGAATCGGGAAAAGTTGTGGCCTTCGGTTGCCGCGCGCTGGGCGACGACCAACCCAAATACCTGAATTCGCCGGAAACGCCGATCTATTCGAAGAGCAACCTGCTCTATCACCTTGATCGCGGCAAAGAAGCCATCCGTCGCCAGGATTTTGCGATTTTGGTGGAAGGCTACATGGATGCCATCGCGGTGGCTCGCGCAGGAATCAGCAATGTGGTGGCCAGTTGCGGCACCGCCCTGGCGGAACCGCAAATCAAGCTGCTTTCGCGCTTCACCAAGCGGGTGATCGTGAACTACGACCCTGACACTGCGGGCCAGATCGCCACGGAGCGTTCGATTTCGCTGCTGCTCGAGAATGATTTTGAAGTTCGGGTGCTGGCGCTTCCGGCCATCGCTCCAAAAAATGGGGACACTTCGCAAAAACCGAAGAATGCCGATCCGGATTTGTACATCCGCGAGATGGGCGTGGATTCCTACACCAAACTTTTGCGCGAATCTCCGCCGTACGTCGACTATCTGATCGCCCGCGCGCGGCACATGGATCTCTCTACTGGCGAAGGAAAATTGCGAGCCGTTAATTTTCTTCTGCCGTACGTGCAGAAAATTCCAAATCGTCTGTTGCGCTCGGAATGGGCCACGCGCATCGCGCAACAATTGCGACTCGACGAGCCGGTGCTGCGCGCCGCGCTCAGCAAAGCCGCCGCCGAACGCCACAGCGGCCTGAAAGTGTCGCCGGAGTTGGTGTCCCGACCGGCCAAACCAGTCGAGCGTCGCTTGATTCGCATGCTGGCTGAAGCGGACGGATTTCGCCGCGAACTAGCCAATCGACTGCAAGAGCGCAAATTTTACGAAGGCCTGGAAACCGAAAAAATCTTCACGGCGCTGATCGACGCCAATCTCACCAGCGACAATCCCATCCAGGCCACCGAAGTCGCTGCCACCCTGGAGGGTCGCGATCGCCGCATCCTGTTCGAAATTCTCTTCGAAGAATCGAGTGAACTCACTTGGCCGGAGGCGGAAAGCTGCGTCGAAGCGCTGGAAAATCGCAAGGCCGAGCGCGACTTGGCCGAGGTGCAAAAACAAATTGAAGGGAACGCCGCGCCAGCCCAATTACGCGGGCTGCTGGAAAAGAAGCAAGAGCTGATGAGGCTGCTGGCGGCCCGCAAGGCGCGAGAGCGCAGCCCCGACCCAGCGTAGCTCGGCTGTATTGACCAGTTGAGGTCCCCGCATGGAAAACCGTAGCTTCCGCGCGATATTCTAGGATTTCCAACGATTAATCCGTTGACTGCGCTGGAGTTTAGCGTGTAGCGTACTAAGGTTTGTGCGTAACTGTTTCGCCTTTAAATGCATCTTACAGATGTGTTTACGGCCGACAGGCGGGTTCTTCGTGCGGATAACGGGCAACGCACGAACGAGCGGTAAACAAGCAGTGGGCGCAGTGGCTTTCACGAAAAATCCGAGTGATTTTCAGGGGACTATCCCCATGAGCCGCAACAGCTGTCTGCTCAATGTGTTTCGATGTGTGTGCACTGGCGATGGGCTTTTCACCATCAAATTGGAATTGGAATTTGCGGACGCTCGATATTCTGGAGGTAATTCGTGGCAGTAGCGGGACTGGAAGAAAAATATGAAGCGGTAAAGCAGCTCATTGCCATTGGCAAAGAGCGCGGCTACCTGCTGTACGACGAAGTGAACGATTCGCTTCCGGCGGAAGTGCATTCGTCGGAAGAAATCGACGATCTGCTCACCACCTTTGAGCGCAACGGCATTGAGATTTACGAAGATCAGGCTTCGGCGAAGGCCGCGCGCGCCGTGGAAGTTTCGGCGGAGGGCGGCGGCGATCACGATTCCGCGGTCGAAAAAGAAGGACACGAAGAGGGCGGCGGCGGGAGCGATCTGGATCTGACTCCTGGCTCGCTGGAAAAAACCAACGACCCGGTGCGCATGTATTTGCGCGAAATGGGTACCGTTCCGTTGCTGACGCGCGAAGGCGAAGTCACTATCGCCAAGCGCATCGAACGCGGGCAATTGGTGGTGATGAAGTCGATCACCCGTTCGCCGATCGTCATTAAAGAATTGATTGCGGTCGGCGAAGATTTGCGCAAAGGTGCGCGCTCCATCAAGGAAATTGTTGTTTTCGACGATGAAGAGCTCACCGAAGAAAAAATCGCCAACAAAACCAAGCAAACCCTCAAGTACATCGACAAAATTGCCAAGTTGTATGAAACGGCGCTGAAGCAAGCGTCCAAGCTGGAAGACACTCCGAAGGCGAAAAAGAAGCCGTACGTGCGCGCCAAGTGGGAAGTGGCGCGGACGCGCGTGGAGATTTCGCTGGCGATTCGCGGGATCGTTTTCAATCCGTTTGAGAAAAAGCGGCTGATCGACAAGATGCGCGGCACGGTGGAGCGCTTGCAATCGCTGGAGCGCGAAGCCGGGCGGCTGGAACGGCGCGCCGATGTAGCCAAAGGCGATGTGGCGTTTGAAGCTCGCAAAGAATTGCGCAATCGTCGCGGCGAACTGAAAGACATCGAGGAAGCCAGCGAAGTCGGCCTCACCGAGCTGAAGCGCACGCTCACGTTTATTCATCGCGGCGAAGCGGAAGCCGATCAGGCCAAGAAGGAATTGATCGAAGCCAACTTGCGCTTGGTGGTTTCTATCGCGAAAAAGTACACCAATCGCGGGTTGCAGTTTCTCGACTTGATTCAGGAAGGCAACATCGGCTTGATGAAAGCCGTGGACAAATTCGAGTGGCGCCGCGGTTATAAATTTTCCACGTATGCGACCTGGTGGATTCGCCAGGCCATCACCCGCGCGATCGCCGATCAAGCTCGCACCATTCGTATTCCGGTGCACATGATCGAAACGATCAACAAACTGGTGCGCACCAGCCGCCAGTTGGTGCAGGAACTGGGGCGCGAACCGACCAGCGAAGAAATCGCCAAGCGCATGGACATTCCGGTGTCCAAGGTGCGCAAGATTTTGAAGATCGCGCAGGAACCTATTTCGCTGGAGACTCCGATCGGCGAAGAGGAAGATTCGCACCTCGGGGATTTCATCGAAGACAAGGCGGTGGTTTCTCCTTCGGATGCGGTGATCAACTTGAATCTCAAGGAGCAGACTTCTTCAGTGTTGAAGACGCTGACTCCGCGCGAGGAAAAAGTCATCAAGATGCGTTTTGGTCTGGATGATGGGAGCGAGCACACTTTGGAAGAAGTTGGCCAGTCCTTCGCGGTGACTCGCGAGCGCATTCGCCAGATTGAGGCGAAAGCGTTGCGCAAGTTGCGGCATCCGTCGCGTTCCCGGAAGTTGCGGGCGTTTTTGGAAGGACCTTCGCGGGATTACCTATAGAACTAGTTGCAGACTGAATGTTGGTGAACGCCCTCGAAGGTTGGGGGCGTTTGTTATTTTTGCGGCCATTTCACTGGGAAAACCGATTTTCGCCAGACTGTGCGAACTCAGCACATTGCACCGCGTAAATTCCTATCGGTTATCCCTTTCGCTCCGCACAGCAGTTAAGCTAAAGCTAACGTGGGACCTAACCTGTGAGCGCCCGTCAACAATCTGCGGGAGTCGTGTTGGTGCTGCTGCTGGCCCTGGCGGCTTACGGCCTGTTTCGCACCAATCCACCCAACAATTCGCTGCTGGGAGTGCCCGGCGGTTCTTTCTCTTCGGACCTTTCTAGCGAGAACCATGGTAACGGGGCTGCGGCTCTGGTGGACCAGACGCCTTTGCTGGTCGCACAACGACTGGTGCCGCTCGCAGCCGGAGATGATGAACGTCCGCTCGCGCAAGAAGCGCTGCGGCTGAGCGATCAGGAAGTGGATTTTGCGTTTGCCTCGGCGCTGCGCAATGCTAAGTCGCATCCTCCCGTTCTCACTCCAGAGGCTCAAGAGTTGCAGCAAACTTTGGCCGATGCGGAATCCGCGGTCGAAAATGACAAAACCTTGGTGGATCGCCTGACGGCCACGGAAGCAAAAGCGGCTGGCAGCCAAAAAATAGCCGCAGGCGATGAACTTGAGATTGCCAAAGCGCAACTGGAACTGGACAACGACGAAGTCGAGGACGCCAAGCAGGATCTGATTCGCGCGGGCGGCGATCCGCAAGGCCGCATCCAGGCCATGGTTGCCGAGCACGAATCGGCGGTGAAAGACACTCCAGCGCCTCCCAGCGGACCCGACAGCAGTTTGCAGGCCGGCGGTCTGGTGCACCGCGTATACCAATGGTATTCGCTGCGAGAAAAACATCAGAAGCTGGCGCAAGCCGAGCAGTCCGCGCTGTCTGCCGCCACCGCGCTTACCGCGAAACACGACAATCTCGTCGCGCAGATGAGCGCGAAGAAGTCTGGCACCACGGTAGTCACGGAAAAGTCGAGTTCTAAGACTGGCTCTCAACCGGAACAATCCGCCGACGAGACTCCCAATTCCCCGACGGCACGGCCACGCGTTTCGGTTTCGACCGAGCCGTCCGCTCGCACTCATGAGCAAGCGGCTGTAGTCGTAAAAGTCACCAAAGAACGTTCTGCACAGCAGAACGAGTTGGCCAACTACGACAAGCGGATCCAAACCTACAAAGATCTTGCCGCAGTTTATGGCCGCTGGATCGACGTAGTCGCTGGGAAACAGCAGCGGGCTCTGCGGCTGGCCATCTGGGGCTGCACCATTATTTTGTTCATCCTGCTGTTGGGCATGGTGTTCAGCAGTTGGTTGGAAACTCTGCTGGGTCGATTGCCCTTGGCGCGCCGCCAGCTCGACACGCTGCGCGCGGTGGTGCGCTTGGCGCTGCAGATTCTTGCGGTATTGCTGACACTGCTGGTGATTTTTGGGCCGCCTACGCAGCTCGGAACATTTCTGGGACTCGCCGGGGCTGGCCTGACAGTTGCGCTCAAAGATTTCATCGTTGGTTTCGTGGGCTGGTTCGTGTTGATGGGCCGCAATGGCATTCGCATCGGCGATTGGGTGGAGATCAATGGTGTCACCGGCGAAGTCGTGGAGTTGGGAATGTTCCACACCGTACTGCTTGAAACTGGGAATTGGACCGATTCCGGCCACCCCACCGGCAGGCGCGTAACCTTCACAAACAGTTTTGCGATCGAGGGCCACTATTTCAATTTTTCCACTTCGGGGCAGTGGCTGTGGGACGAGCTGCAAATTGTCTTGCCTAATGGCAAAGATCCGTTTCCGATTGTGGAAGCGATTCAAAGCAAAGTCGCCGAAGCTACCGCGGAAAGCGCCGGATTGGCTGAAAAAGAGTGGGCTCACGCGGCGCGTTCCCGCGATATGAGCGCTTTGTCCGCCGCTCCGGCAATAAACGTGAAGCCGGTCATCGGCGGAGTCGAGCTTTCCGTGCGCTACATCACCCGCGCGAATGAACGCTACCAGTTGCGCGCTGCACTGTACCAACTTGCGGTGGATATGCTCGCTGGGAAGGAAGCTGCTACTTCCACCCCCTCTACGCCACTCACGGCCGGCAAAATTGATGCGGCGCTTCCCGAGCTGACTCGACCGAAAAGTTGATCGTCGACGATTCGATATCCTCAAGTCCTCAGCTCGCTTTTCCCATCGCAACGAACTGCTCCTGGTGGCCGTCTTTGGCCAACATGCTTTTCTCCACGTTCAGCGCCAGCGACATCTGCGAACACGGGCCCGAGCGTGTGCGTTCTTCCCACGGGCGCGTGGAGAAGCCAAATTCTTTCCTGATCTTAGCCACTCGTTCCGAGGCCAACCGTCGGTATTCCTCAGGCGCGTAGCCATTTTTCGAGTACCACTCGTGATACTGCTTGGCCAGCCGCGGAAATTTCTCACGCACAAACGGCAAGAATTGTTTGGCCGATGACGGCATCAGGAAGAGCACCCCGGAGAAGAACCACTGCGCGCCGGCTTCCTTCACTGCCGCAGCCACCGCCTCCAATTCGCCTTCGCGATCGGTGATTCCCGGGATCAATGGGGAAGCCGAAACCCCGACTGATAATCCCGCATCGCGCAATTGCTTCACCGCCGCGACGCGCAAATCCGGTCGAGGCGCCCGCGGCTCCAGCAAGCGCGCCAATCGCGGGCGCAAGGTGGTGATGGTCAGATTCAGCGACAGCGAAGAGCGCTCAGCAATCTTCTTAAACACGTCGATGTCGCGAACAATTGAATTGGACTTGGTGATGACCGAAATACTCAGGCCTTCGCGCTTGGATAATTCCTCGAGACAAGCCCGCGTCACGCCATATTCCTTTTCGGCCGGCTGATAAGGATCCGTAGCGCTTCCGATTGCAATGTGATCGGGATGCGTGCCGCCGGAGGCTGCCGAGGTGTAGGAGTATTTCTTCAACACATCCCACTTCAGCAGTTCGGCGGCGTCCTTCTTTACGTAGATTTTCTTGTCGAAGTCCCCACCATCCAACTCCATGTATTCGTGGGTGTAGCGCGCATAGCAGTAGTGGCAGCCGAATTCGCACCCACGATAAGGATTGATCGTCCATTCGAACGGCACCCGCTGCGAATCGCACCGATTCAGGATGGACTTCACCGGCAGCACGAAATATTCCGGGCGCTCGGCGGATTTGCGGCGGCTTTCCGCCGCGGGAGATTTTGCTGCGAGGCGGGCTATCCCGACGAGCGGCGCGGTAACGCCGCCCGGCGGATCCGCAACAGCAGCACGGGTACCGGTTTGCACCGGGTCTTGGGAACCCGGTGAAACCGAGAGTGGAGGGGGGCAACCCGCCACGTTCGTACCCGTGTTGCTGTTGCGTGAATCGCTGGCGACCGGGGCAAGGTCGGCGATTCCGTGTTGCAGGCTATGGGCAATTGGGCTTGTGGGAAAGAGTTGTGGAGCAGTTGGTGGTGCGTAGCGTCTCCGGCGAGAAAAAGATCGCGGAGGCGAGGGGAACAGCGTTGGGGACATAGCCCACCTCGAAGCACGGCTGGAGTATTTCGCTTTTTGTTCGCTATGTCAACAATTATCTTCGCCTTTTCTTCGTATCAACTTCTCCGCCGCTCCACACCGAGTTTCCGTAAAAATGCATGTCCGCCTGCATTGCCTCGCTGCTGTTCGGAGAGTATTCTTCCGTAGCCTAAAACGCCTCAGCGCTCGATCGCAGTGGACTCAGGAGCAATATGTCTCGACCTTCGATATTGTTAGCCGCTGCTGCTCTGCTCCTGAGCGTCGTCTCCTCTGAAACGGCTGCAAACCAGCAAGCCCAACCATCGAGTAAGCCAACTCCCGCCAAGCCCGCGAATCAGACCATCAAAACGCCGAACGCACCCGCCAGCCAGCAATCGACTCACTATCCGATTTTGCTTTTGGGCAGGGGCGGCGATCCGCTGGTGTGGAGCATCCTGATCGGTCAGAAGGGTCCGGAGCGCTTTGATCGCGCGGCCTATCCACCCATGGCGCTGACCCCTGTTTCCGTCTCAGTGGAGGGTGCCAGCAATGCTTGGGCATACCATGCCAAGGACGCTGCCGCCAACGCCGATGTCACGATCCATCTGACAAGGGAAGCTTGCGCTGAAGCGGCTGGAATTCCGCCCGAAGCCGCACCCAAAGCCAGTCCGGCGGCAAAGACGACAACCGCCCCAACCGCTTTGAAATACACATTTCGAATCTCGATTGAGCATTCGATGGCGGGCACGTTTAATGGCTGCGCCCGCATTGCGGCGGAGCTCTTCCCAAAAATCGTCAACCAGACTGCCGACAGCGATGACGATACCGACAAGCCTAAACCTCCCGTTGCCACCGTTACGAAATTCACCTCACCCATCGCCACTGCGTTCCTGAACGCTGCCGGAAAAATCGTGGTGAGCCGCGGAACGACCAAGAAGGTGGTGCCAACTACCGGTACGGTGTCCGACCTGGCAATGTCACACGATGGTAAGAAACTGCTGTTTACCCGCAACGACGCGAAGATGGGTTCTGACCGCACCATCGTTCTTTATGAATTTGATTCGGGTAAGACGAAGGATCTGCTTCCGGGCGCCGTGCGTGACCCGTCGTGGTCGCTGGACGATGCGCGCATCGCTTTCCTGCAGGCCCAGGATCAGAAGTGGCGCGTTTTGGCCGGCTCTGCCGCTGCGCCGGAAAGTGCCGCGCCAATGTATACCGGTACGGTCGAGGGACTGGAAGGCTGGGTCGATAGCCACACCTTGTTGGCCCAGGACGGCCAATTTCTCTATTGGATTGGCGACGATCGACCGCAGCAGTCGGTGCCGCTGAGAGACATTTACGGACCTGGTTTTCAGATTTCCGCTGCCGACACCATCCGCATCAATCCTATAAACCCTGATTTGCTACTGGTTTCGGCGAAGTATTCGTCCGCTCCAGTGGGAGGTACTGCCGATTCATCAGGGGTATTCGTCTACGAGGTGCGCTCCCGGCGGCGGGTCACCGTCACGCCGCCGGAACAGAGCGCCACCCACGGCGAATGGTCGCGTGACGGCATCCAAATCTTTTACACGCGGAAGGCTGCCGCAGTCGCGTCGACGATCTATCGAGTTTTCTGGGATGGCAGCGGCGTGCGGCGCTATCAAGACGGTTCTGACTTAGTCGTGGGGCAGTAGGGTCGCGGGGAGAAGTCATGAGACATCTAAAGCTTGCAGGGAGTTGTTCCATTTTGGGAATCGTCGCGGTGCCCGTTTTCGCCGCCGCTTTACTAGCCGCTCCAGCCTCGGCCCAACAACCGTCACCAAGCCCCATTCCGGCGCCATCGCAGCCGGCTCCGCAATCACCTAACGCTCCGACCGAGCCGGTGCCTTCCACCGCACAGCCTGCCGCGGCTTCGCCGTCCTCGCACATGATGCGCACCTTCAGGCGGCTGAGCTACACCTGCGATGGAGACGCTAAGATTGTAGTCACGCTGCACGGCTCGCTGGCTAAGGTGGTCTACAAGGGCCACACCTACAACTTGAAAAAGACCGGCGGCGCCGACAGCCACAACTATTCGGACGGCTCGTTTACCTGGTCTGAGAAAGACGAGGTTGGCTCGCTGAAACAGGGCGCTAAGTCCGCTGAGGGCAAAACGCTGGCCTCTGGCTGCCATCTTCAGTCCGCCGGAACGGCTCCTCCTAACCCGGCCAATCAGTCCGGCAAAAATCCCAGCCAAAAGTAAGCGCCGGGAGCCCGTCAAATCGGCCATTACCCTATTCAGCGCACCTGTACTCCGCCGCGTCCGTCCAAATGCTCCATCCATTTATAGTGGGTCTATGCGGGTCCCAGCGGAGCAAAACCCGAATGCCAGCCAGGTCGGCATTCTGATCCTGGAAGAGAGCGCCCAAGCTGCTGCTTCGGTGCGCCAACTGCTCGATTCCGAGGGCTGGCGCGTGCAGATCGTGGCCGACGCCAACGAACTTCTTTCGCAAATCCGTGATGGCCAATGGAATTTGGTGATCGCTAACATCGCGCTCACTGGCACCGATAGCGCTGCTTTTCTAACGCTCCGCGAACTTTCGGCGGTGCGGGCAGACGAAGGCGGCCGTCTGCGAACTCTCTACATCGTGCCGGAGATGAGCGGCAGCCATTTCGTAAAAGCTCTGGAACAGGAACAGT
The DNA here is from genome assembly GCA_963846145.1 of uncultured Acidobacteriota bacterium. GTDB lineage: Bacteria > Acidobacteriota > Terriglobia > Acidiferrales > UBA7541 > Acidiferrum. The sequence continues at coordinate 748,799 of CAWJUV010000004.1, forward strand.
TGCACTTCGTCACGCGGCCTTTCCACTTTCACGATTTTCTGGAGAAAGTGAGCGACTTGCTGGTAGAGGTGCAAGCCATCGCCGCGCCGCTGCGACAGGTCAGCTTTGAACTGGACGCCGGGCGTAAAAAGAAGAAAGACTCGGGCCAGGTGCAGTCCATGTTCGCCAAGCGCGATCCGCACACCTACACGGAAGAAGAGCTTTCCGCGTACGAACTGGAAGAAGCCAGCTCCAGCTCCAAACGTAAGCGCACCAATCTCGGCAATCCGCATAGCTAGTGACGGCCGGCTGATCGGCCGATTCCTGTCTTCCCTTCTCAACCCAATTCTCCTGTTGCAAGAATTTCTGCACCCCTCGTTCTAATCCCGTGCACATCGGCACGGGAGGAATCACATGGAACGTTCATTCTTTGGAGCTTTGGCGGGAGCTCTATTGGGATTCAGCGCGTTAGGCGGCATGGCTTTTGGGTGGGCAGGCTCGGGGGCGCCAGGTCCGCAACCCAAGGGGGAAAGTGATTGGCGGCTGCTGGAGCCAGTCACTTACGAAAACATTTCGATTTTTCCGGTGGTCAGCACGCAAACGCAGGACACCGCAGGGTTCGTCACCTTGGACGACGGCCTCGCCTCTGGTGACGTGCAGGTGCGCGAACAGGGCGGCGATGGCATGGCCCGCACCCGCGATGGGCGGCCAGGCGCTGCGGCGCAGTCGTACAACACCGGCGCATCGGTGAATCAACTGGTACTGGTCAATCGCGGCAAGCGACCTGTATTGCTGCTTGCCGGCGAATTGGTCAGCGGCGGCAAGCAGGATCGCATCATCGCCAAAGATCGCATCGTCGCACCTGGCGCGGATCCGTTGCCTCTCGACGTTTTCTGCGTGGAACACGGCCGCTGGTCTGCCGGCTCGCAATTCAGTGCCGCCAAGGCCATGGTTCATCCCAGCGTGCGCGAACAAGCCGCCGTGGCCAAAAGCCAGACGCAAGTGTGGGATTCCGTCACGCGTGGTTCAACGGCTCCAGTTGTCAGAGCCGCGCCTGCGCCGCGCATCAGCTCGTCGGATCTGTCCGCAACGATCGCCAGCAGCGCGCCGACGCAGTCTTATTCCAAAATGTATGTGCAAAGCCCGGTCGGCACATCGGTCGATGGCTTTGTCGACGAGGTGCAGCGCCGCTTCGCCAAAACTACCGCCAATTTGAAAGGCGAACACGTAGTTGGCGTGGTGGTCGCTTACGGCGGAGAAGTGGCCTGGAGCGACATCTTCGCTTCACACGAACTGTTCGACCACTACTGGACCAAACTGTTGCGCAGTTACGCGGTGGAAGCGTTGGCTCGTCCAACTTTACGCGAAGTTGCTGAGCGCGACGAAGCCCAGGTTTTTCTGCGGCGTTTGATTGGCCGGGAAAAAGTGGAAACCGAGCCGGGAGTTTACCGCTGGATGGAAATCACGCAAGGGCCGCTTACGCAAATCGAGCTCGAATCTGCAGAGCCGAAAATTATGACACTGCATCGGCTGCTGCTGCACCGCACCAGTTGAATCGGCACGATCGCGACAATTGCCCCAGCCAACAGCCGGCGTGGAAGCTCCTATCAGCTTCACGCCAGCTTTTTATTCTTCCTCGCTCACAATTCTGACCACGCTGGGGTCGCGCAACGCTTCCAGTTGCTCGGCAACAGTTCTGTTCCACGAGGGATGCGTCAGATCTGGTGCGATTTCGGCGAGCGGCTGCAAAACAAAGCGCCGTTGCAGCATTCGGGGGTGCGGGACTTGTAGCTCCTGTGTATCAATCGTTTGTGCGCCGTAGAGCAGAATGTCGATATCGATCAGCCGCGGGCCTTTTGAGATCAATTTTTGACTGCCCATGCGCCTTTCAATTTCACGAACCGCTCGAAGTAACTCCACCGGGGGAACCGCTGTAATTCCCTGCGCGACGATGTTCAAAAACCAGGGCTGGTCCAAATAGTCGACTGGCTCCGTTTCGTAAACTGACGAAACATGGTCGATTTCTACCCCGGCCGCGCCCAGTTCGCGGAGTGCCGTCGCCAAATTGCTTTTGCGTTCGCCAAGGTTCGATCCCAGCGATAAGTACACAATCTCGGAGGATATTTTCTCAGCCATAAATTCCAAACTTTCGACTAACACTTACGGTTCCGGCGCGCATCCTTATTCACTCGGGGGTGGCGCACAATGACAAATCCGGTCGCGGACGGAATGGTTCATCTCCGCAGCAAACAATCGGTTGGGGAAACGCTGAAACGCCTGGAGGCGTTGGTGCAAAGCAAAGGCTTGGAGATATTTTGCCGCGTTGATCATAGTGGCGCCGCTGAAAAAGTCGGGCTTGCGATGAAACCCACGCAACTTCTTATCTTCGGCAGCCCCAAGGCCGGTACTCCGCTGATGGTCACGTCTCCAACTCTGGCGATCGATCTTCCGCTGAAAGCGCTGGTGTGGGAAGACGCGGAAGGGCAAGTGTGGGTTTCCTACAATAGCGCCGAATATCTTCAGGCCCGCCACCACATTCCGGATGACTTGGTGAAAAATATCGCGGGACTCAAACCGCTACTCGAAAAGTTGGTGGAGTAATCCGGGCAGCGAGGCGCCGCCGCACAAAACTAGAACAAACGCGGCTGACGTCGCGGTAATTCCCTTCCAAAATACTGATACGCCCGCGGAGTCGCGACGCGTCCGCGCGGAGTGCGGTCGATCATGCCGATCTGCATCAGGTACGGCTCGTAAATTTCTTCGATGGCGTCTTCTTCTTCGCTGAGCGCTGCCGCTAGCGTGCCGACTCCCACTGGCCCGCCGCCATATTTATCCAGCAGCGCCAGCATCAAGTTGCGATCGACTTCGTCGAGCCCTTGTTCGTCAACGCCGAGCATAGCCAATGCTTCCTGCGCTACGCCTTGCGTGATGCGGCCAGCGGCGCGCACCTCCGCGAAATCGCGCGCACGCCGCAGCAGCCTGTTGGCGATACGCGGCGTCCCACGGCACCGCCGGGCAATTTCTTCCGCGCCGGCTTCATCCATTTGAATGTTCAGAATTTTTGCGGAGCGTTCGATGATGATCAGCAAATCCGCCGGCTCGTAAAAATCCAAGCGGTGCACGATCCCGAAGCGTGAACGCAGTGGCGCGGTGATCAGTCCCGCGCGAGTAGTCGCGCCGATCAACGTGAAATGTCCCAGAGGAAATGGATGAATCCGCGCGCCCGGGCCCTGGCCGATGATCAAATCCACGCGAAAGTCTTCCATCGCCGGATACAACACTTCTTCCACCGCGGGCTGTAGCCGGTGAATCTCATCCAGAAAAAAGACTTCCTTGGTTTCCAGCGAAGTCAGAATCGCGGTCAGGTCGCCTTTGCGTTCCAGCAGCGGACCGGCGCTGGTTTTTATCGGCACTTGCAGTTCGTTCGCGATGATTTGCGCCAACGTAGTTTTGCCCAGCCCCGGCGGACCGTACAGCAATACGTGATCGAGCGCTTCTCCGCGGCTACGCGCGGCTTCGATGGCAATCTGAATATTCTCTTTGACGCGACGCTGGCCGATGTATTCATCCAGCCGCTTCGGGCGCACGCTCGCTTCAATCCGAGCGTCTTCGTCAAAAGGTTGCGCCGACACGATGCGTTCCGGCGATTTGTGCATCGCGGCCATTCGCGCTTTGGCGGCTGCGTCGCTCATGAAGCCGAACCTCGCGCCGCGCGTCCTTTGGTCTGACTCAAGGCCTGCAACGCCCCGCGCAACAATTTTTCAAAGTTTCCCGTGCCGGCTTCGTGACGCGCGTCTTCCACGGCCTTTTCCGCAATTCGTACTTCGTAACCAAGGTTGGTCAGCGCGGAAACCACGTCGGCTTCCACTCCCGCAGGCGTGCTGGGAGCCGGTTTTTCCACTGCGATCACCACAGTCTCCAATTTATCTTTCAGTTCCAGCACGATGCGTTCAGCAGTTTTTCTGCCGACTCCGGGAATTTTCGTCAGGCCCGCCAGATTATTCCCGCGAATCGCCGGAACCAGTTCGTCCACGCTCATGCCCGACAAAATTTTCAGCGCCAGACTGGGGCCAACTCCCGAAGCAGAAATCAGCAACTCAAAGAGATGTTTTTCGCGCGACGAAACGAATCCATACAGCGCCAGGGCATCTTCGCGCACATGAGTGTGAACCAGCAGCGTAACTTCAGTGTGCAATTCGCCCAGCGCCGCAAAGCTGGATAGCGGCACCAGCACGACATATCCCACGCCACCCACATCCACCAGCACCTGATTCGGTCGTTTATCCGCGAGCTTCCCGCGCAACTGGCCAATCATGAACTGAAAGTATTGACGACGGTCGGGAACCTGTCAAACGGGTGCAGACCCGCTTGAAGAGCGGCGAAAAGTGATCGGCACCGGAGAATGCATACGCAAACACCCAATCTGAGCTGGAACTTCTAGGAATTCGATTTGAGGTAAAGTCCGAACGGACCAAGCTGGCCTCGCGACACAAACAAAGGATGCGGCTGGTCCTCGTTCGGTGATCGACGTGTCAGCCAGGCGAGCTGCCGGGAGAAGCAGATGAGGATACACGTACGCAAAGATCGGCCCGCGGCGTGGGTCGAATACCGCGGCAAATCAAAACACGCGTGGGCCAAGCCCTTCCTTGCGGTCGAATGGATTTGGGAGTGGATCGCCTACGCGCTCAGCAACTGGACGTTTCTGGAGGTGCTCGACTACCTGGAAACGTTCAGCGTGCTGATCGCGGTCATTTTTTATTTTTCCGAGTCCGGCGATCGCGTAAAGCAACGGCACTATCAAGCCTGGCAGGTGGTGAATACTTCCCAAGGAAAAGGCGGCAGCGGCGGCCGCATCGAAGCGCTCCAGGAGCTAAACGCGGACGGCGTTCCCCTCGTTGGCGTCGACGTGTCCGGGGCCTTTCTGCAGGGCATTCGACTCGACAAAGCGCGCCTTTTGCGAGCCAATTTTTCCACCGCGGATATTCGCGATGCAAAATTTCCGTCAGCGGACTTCACCGATGCCGACCTCCGCTCCGCGAATTTTCGCGGAGCGAATTTGTCACAAGCCACCCTCGAACGCGCGATCCTGGACGAAAGCGACCTCACAGGAGTGGATTTCAGCGGAGCAGATCTGGCCGGAGCGAGTTTCGTGGATGCGGACTTGAGCCGCGCCGAGTTGCGCGATATTCGCTGGGAACATATCGCCAACTTTAAGAACGCCAATATTTCCGGGGTGACAGACGCTCCGGCCGGATTCGTGGACTGGGCGCTGGCGCACGGAGCGCAACGTGACACGGCTTCCACGCACTGAGGTGAAAAATAACAGCGTCTCAAAGCTGTTAACGCTCCGCGAGGTCAGCCTACGGAACGGGTGACAATCGAACGATCTTCTCTGCTGTACAGCGGCAGCTTGCAGTGAACGCATCGCCTGGCAAAACCGTTGTGATACCACCAGGTGTGAAAGAAGGGTTTTCCGCAGTGCGGGCAGAGCAAAGCGTCACGCCTCGCGCTCATCACGCAAGCAAATATCATCCATAGAATTCCGAATACTGCGACGGGCACTTGGGAGCGGAAAAGGTATCCGGTGAAAATTCCAAAAACGAGTGTGACCGGAAGGAATCCAAAAAACGAAAATAGCGCGAGGTTGGTGCGTCTCCTATACTCCTGCCACTGCGCATCGTAGCGATCCATTGGCGCCAGAGTACTGCAGGCGTCGAGCGTTGAACGATTTTGGTTTTGGTTAGGACCTAAAGGGTACGAGACGCGTATTACTTGGCGAGCAACGGAGATTACATCCAGCCTTTTTTGCGGTAGTCGGCGATGGTGGCGTCGATGGATTGCTTGATGGCGTCGAGGAGAGGGTCGTCGACACTTTTCAGATTGAAGCAGCTTTTGCCCTTCAGGAGCTTCAGCAGTGGGGCGGGAATTTTTTTCTTGAGCGACGGGTCCATATAAATGGAGAAGAGATAAAAGCCGACAAAGGTCTTCTGCTCCATGACCGCGGCGACCATCAGTTTGGTGGGTTTGCCGCCGTAGACTCTGGGAATGCTGACCGGGCCGGGAGTCAGCAACTGAATGCCTTTTTTGCCGGGTTTCACCCAGGCAGTTCCGGTGCTTAGAGGCGGCGAATACCTCAATAGCACGGCTTCAACCGCGTGATAGATGGAGTCCCATGAGCCGCCGGACGATTTATCGGGACTCTTGGCCGCAGCATTTTTCGTCGTAGGTTTTTTCGTCGTAGATTTTTTGACGGCTGACTTCTTCGCGGCTGCCGGCATGGGATGGCTCGCTCAGACGCGTTAGCGGCGGGTGCGGTCTTTGCGGACGGCTTCGTCGATCAGCGCGTCCAGTTCGTTGCGCGTCAGCGTAACGCGTTCGCTGGAGGTGTCGTTGCCATCGCTGGTGATCGGCAGTTCCGAGCCGCCGCCTGGCGGAGGCGCCACGAAGTAGCGCGCGCGGGCGGCCATGAGTTTGGCTACTTCTCTGCTTGAGAGCAATTGCGGTTGGCCGGCGTTTTCCGCAGCGAGGGTGATCTTCGCGGAGTGCTCAATCGTCTCCATGCGAAAAAAGGCCGTGAGCAAATCCGGGCCGCAAGTCACTGCGCCGTGATTGGCCAACAGCAACGCGTCGTAGTTCGGCACAAAAGGTTCCAGTGCCGCGCTCAACTCCGGCGTACCCGGCGTGGCGTAGCGCACCAGCGGAATCTGTCCCAGGCCGATGATTACTTCGGGCAGCAGGGCTTCATCCAGCGCGCGGCCAGCCACCGCGAAACCGGTCGCGGTAGGCGGATGCGCGTGACAAATCGCGTTTACATCCGGGCGCATGCGGTAAAACAAAAGGTGCATGGCCACTTCGGACGAAACTTTGCGATTGCCCGCCAGGTGTGCGCCGCTCAAATCGGTGACCACCAGATCATCCGGCGACAGCGTCCCTTTATTCATGCAGGTGGGCGTATTCAAAATGCGCCCATCCGGCAGGCGCACTGAAACATTGCCTTCGCAAGCCACGATAAACCCGCGCTCATACATCCAGCGGCCGGCGATACAAATATCGAGCCGCAGCTGTTCCTCAGACTTCGCCGAGCCTGGCAATAGCGTATCCGTCGTCATGGCTCTCCCCACTCATGGAGTCTCGACACAGCAGCAAAGGCGGAGCCGTTGATCAAGCTCCGGATTTCGCCCGCAAACGTGCCTTTTCGGGACGGGTTGAAAGGCGGGGAAGAACCTATTACAAGTTGGGCGAAGATGCTAGGCGTAAATTCCGCGAAGTTTTAGTGCGCTGGCGACGCGGTCGATAGCCAGCATGTAGGCAGCAATGCGGTTGTTGACCTTGTGGGCCTCGGCGTAGCGCACCACTTCGTCAAAGGCGTGCACCATCACGTCATTGAGGCGCTCGTTGACTTCGCTTTCGCGCCAAAAGAAGCCCTGGCGATCCTGAACCCACTCGAAGTAGCTGACGGTCACGCCGCCGGCATTGCCCAGAATATCGGGCACGGTGAAAATTCCCTTACCGTCGACGATAGCGTCAGCTTGCCAGGTGGTTGGCCCGTTGGCGCCTTCGCACAGAATTTTCGCCTGCACCTGATGCGCGTTTTCTTCGGTGATTTGATTTTCAATGGCCGCGGGAATGGCAATTTCGCAAGGCTGAAACAGCACATCGCGCGCGGACATTTTGGCGCCCCCGCCGGGAAAATCCTGCAGCGGTTTTTTCTGGGTGTACACCCATTCGATCACTTTGGGAACGTCGAAGCCGCGTTCGTTGTAAAGCCCGCCACCGATGTCGGCCAGGCCGACGATTTTGTATCCGGCTTTTTGCATGAGATCCGCCGCGAGAGAGCCGACGTTGCCGAATCCCTGAATCACCACGCGGCAACCTTGTTTCTTGATGCCGGTTTTTTCCAGAGCTTTGTCGCAGCAAATCATCACGCCGCGTCCAGTGGCTTCGCGGCGGCCCGCCGACCCGCCCAGTTCGATGGGCTTGCCGGTGACTACCGCTGTGGTGGCTTGCCCCAGATGCATCGCGTAGGTATCCATCACCCACGCCATGGTCTGTTCATTGGTGCCCACGTCCGGGGCGGGAACATCTTTTTCCGGCCCCAGCCAAGCGGAGAGTTCTGCGGTGTAGCGCCGCGTCAAGCGCTCCAATTCGCCACGGGACATTTGCCGCGGGTTGCAAATGATGCCGCCTTTTGCGCCGCCAAACGGAATATTCACCACCGCGCATTTCCAGGTCATCCAGGTGGCCAGCGCGCGCACTTCATCGAGCGAGACGTCGGGGGCGTAGCGAATGCCGCCTTTGCCTGGACCGCGCACCGTCGAATGCAGCACGCGATAGCCGGTGAACACTTCCAGTTGGCCATTGTCGAGACCCACCGGAATGTACAGGGTGATTTCCTTATCGGGATATTTCAGATAGCGGTACAGCCCCTGCTCTAAACCTAATTTCGTCGCGGCTACTTCGAAACGCGCTTCGGCGTTTTCGTAGACGTTCATTTCGTTGGGTGAGGGACCGTTCGCCATACGAAGCTCTCCTTCGATCTTGGAAGAATGGACGGAATCGCTGTGGCAGACCGGTGCCCAGCGATTTGTTTGCGACCTATGTTGTTGGCCAAGTTGAAGAGGAACTGGCGGGCTACCCTTCCCACCGTTTTGTGGCCGGCGGCCAGTATACGAACGCGGGAGACGGGGAGCAAGGAGCACGTTGCCAGGTTGCCAACGCGGTGTTGGGCGATTTTGCTTGAATTTTGTGGTGTGTTGGTGCGCTGTTTTTCGACGCGTCGAAAATCGCTTGCGGCGAAATCGTTTAGGGCATTTGCTGCAGTTTAAATTGCACCGTCACGGTCATGTGCATCGGCACAGGTTGACCGTTCAAGGTGGCCGGCTGATATTTCCAGTGTTTCACGGCGTCTATCGCGGGATCTCGAAGAAGCGTTGGGCCGGAAATGACTTTGGTGCTGGTGACGCGGCCGTTGATGCCGATCATCGCGTCGATTTTTACGTCGCCATCGACTTTTTGGACTTTGGCGGCGGAGGGATAGAGCGGCGGCATGGAAGAAATCAGCGTCGGCTCTTTCACCTGGCCGCCGATTGGACGCACGACTGGCGGTGGCGCTGGAGCTGCCGGCTGTTTGCTGGCGGCAACGAGTCCGGAGCCCAAATTGTCCGCGGCTGTGGTTGGAGCCGCTTCCAGATTGACGCCTTCTTCGGGGCTGTAAGAGTGTACTTGGCGTTTGGTCAGTACTGGCGCGGACAAAGTCACTGTTCCGAGAGAAGATTTCTTTGGTGCGGGTGCTTCCGGCTCGGCAGCGTCCACGGTCGCAAGCCGCTTGTTGCTGGAACTCGCAGACGCTGGCGATTTTGCGGCGTCAACAAAGTTCGCGGATTTTGGACTTGGTGTGTTCGCTGATTGTGAAGCTGAGACTGCTGGCGCGGATTCTGAATTCACCGGGGAAGAAGAATTGGTCGCGCTCGTGGATGGCTGCGCGGCTGAAGTGCCGCTTGCTGCAGATTCGGGTTGCGAGCCATTCGTCGCTGGCGACGTGGAGGTCACTGGCGCGGATGAACTGATTGCCGCGGCGGCGTTCACGGAGTTGCCGCTGGCGCGTTGCTGCTGCAAGATACCAGGCGCCTCCTCCGGCCACTATCAGGATTGAAGCGGCGATTCCGATGATCAGCAACTTCTTTTCGGAACCGCCTGCGGAGGCTGGAGTGATTTTTTCTTCGGCGAGGAAATGCGTACCGTAGCTGGAGGTTGGCACCTCGCGGGTCGTCGGAGCTTCTTGCGACTTTTCTGCCTTTTCCGATTTTTGTGCCTTCGCCGGTTTTTCGACTACAGCGGGGATGGGGTCTTCGATTTCTACCGCGTCTTCAAAGTCTGCGTGCTCTTCGATCGTTGCAGCGCTTTCTTGTTGGGCTTGCGCGGCGGAGGCCATCGCGGCGTTGCGTGCCAGTGGCTCCAGCCACGACGGAATTTTTACTTCTTCCGCGTCCAGCAGCGATTTGCTGGATGGGGTGGAAGCGGGCTCGGGCGAGAGAGGAGCAAGCGGCTTTGGTTTGGAAAATTCCACTACGTTGGAAGTCTTCTCCTGGCGCGCGTGGCCCGTGCCCGTGCCCGTCGCGGGGGGAATACGCGGGGAGTCGTTTTCGATTTGCGCGGTGTTTGAAGAAGATTGTTGCGGTGCGCGCGGCTCGCTGGAGATTTTAGTTTTCGATTCGGATTCGGAATTGCGTGAGGAAGATTCCGCGTCGGAATTGGAGGCATTTGCTGCAGCGCTCGCCGCCAAAGATGCCGCGGAATTTTGTGGCGTGGCGGAGCTTACCGACGCGGGGAAACGCATGCCCCAGAAATTTGCGACGGCTTCGGTGAATTCCAACTCCACGTAGCCGCTGACGTTCTGATAATTCTTGGATTTGACGACCTGGCAAACCACTTCTTTGCGTGTTTTGTCGTTGGTGAGAAAAAGCAATTGGCCCGGAGCCACCGCAGAAGACAGACGCACGACCGCGCCGTTTCCGAAGATTAGAACTGTTTTGGTCGACTCAGAAAATGGCTCGCGCTTTTCGCTGCCGGCTATGGTGCGTACACCGTTCACGCTAACGGGAACTTCCAGCGCGACGGGTTGCGGCCGCGCGCTTTCGCCGTGGCCCGAAACCTGATCGGGGATGGCGGTTAGAACATCATTATCTTTGGCAACCGATGACATGGGCACACTCGGAAGGAATTTGCTCCGGCGACACGGGGAATGGCACCGGAATGGGCCTATGTTCTAATCCGAGTGGGCTATTAGCTATAGTACCGAGGTACTACGGAAGGTGCGGAAGTTGCGAGAGAGATAACCCCAAATTACACGTTTCAGCCGCTGTGGCAGCGGCGATTTCCGTGGCACCTTTTTGGCGGCGCGGGTGAAGCGGGGCTTCCGTAGGCGCTATTTTATCGGCGGGAGCGGGGATTTAAATTGCTCGTCGATTTCGACTTGGTAGCCGGTGACGAGTTTGTTGGTTTCGTTGGCCATGGCGATGATGGCTTGCAATTCGTGGTACATCGCGTCGGTCATGCCTTTTTTTCGGGCGCCCGCGGTGTGTGAGGCGATGCAGTAGCTGCATTGGTTGGTGACGCTGACGGCGACGTAGAGCAATTCCTTGGTGAGCGGGTCGATTGCGCCGGGTCCCATGATTTCTTTCAGCGATTCCCAGGTGCGTTTCAGTGTGGCGGGATCGTGGGCGATGGCTTTCCAGAAATTGTTGATCCAGTCGGTTTTGCGGGTGGCCATGATGTCGTCGTAAACCGCGCGCACTTCCGAATTGGCGTCTTTGTATTCGATCAACGGAAAAGTCGGCATGACTGCTCCTCATTTATTTTAAAAGATTGCTCATTTTAAAAGATTGATGCGCGCGGCCGCGGAAGAAGCCGAGGCGTCGCGCGGAAAGCGGCGACGTTCTCGTTTGGGAGTACGCGCGCGATCGGGATGGCAAAACCGATCCAGCAGCAAACGCGCGAGACGCTTGTGATCGTGGCGTATCACGTCATGTTCATCGAGCAAATTATCGAGCACCACTTTGCACCCGGTCTTGTACAGCTCGGGCAAATCGATCTGAACCGGCTCGGCGCCTTCGGCGCGGTAGCGGCGCGCAACTTTCGGAGACACGGCTTGGCGATTGGCCACGATGTAATCCACGAGTTTTTCCGAAGCGTGTTGTTGAATTGCGCGCACGTGATCGGCCAACGCGTAGCCGGCGGTTTCGCCAGGCTGGGTCATCAAATTTGCGATGTAAACGCGGGGCGCTTTAGTGCGGGCGATCGCAGCGGCTACTTCGGGAATCAACAAATTGGGAAGCACGCTGGTGTACAGCGAACCAGGGCCGAGCAGAATTAAATCAGCTTGGCGAATTGCTTCGATCGCGGAAGGCAGCGGGCGGACGCGCTTGGGAGTGAGCTCCAATTTTTTTATGGGCACGCGGCTGGCGCTGATGCGCGTTTCGCCGTGCACGCGACGGCCATTTTGCAGCGTCGCGGCGAGATGCACGTTGGCGAGAGTAGAGGGAAAAATTCGGCCGCGGATGGCGAGGACGCGGCTGCTTTCGCGAATTGCTTCGGTGAAGTCTCCGGTGATGTGGGTGAGCGCGGCGAGAAATAAATTACCGAAATTGTGGCCGGTGAGTCCTTTGCCGGCGTGAAAACGATATTGGAAAAGGCGGCCCAGCAGCGCTTCGTCTTTGGAAAGCGCCACCATGCAATTGCGAATATCGCCGGGCGGCAAGATGCGATTTTCGCGGCGCAGACGGCCGGAGCTGCCACCGTCATCCGTGACGGTAACAATCGCGGCGAGATCGGAGATGGGGCGCTGCGGAGTGGGGCTGGTGTCGCCGCCACGCACTACGTGTTCTTTGAGTCCGCGCAACAAGGCCGACAAACCGGTGCCGCCGCCGAGCGCGACGATGCGGAATCCGCGCGAAAATTTACGAGGTTGCGGTGTTTTTTTCACGAACTGACTTGGCGGCGCCATGCGAACTTAGAGCGCTCGAAGCGGGCGGGCAGCAACAATCAACCGATGGTGCCGTCCTTTTCAGGATAGAGCAATTCGGTGAAGCGCGGATCTTCCTGAAGGAAAGCGAAGTCTTCGTCGTTACGGGCGTGAAAGCGATTTTCCGATTTGAGCTGGATGGCGACTTTGAGATTGGCCATGGCGGAGTCGGCTTCCCCAGTGAGGCAGTCGAGCGCAGCCAGAGCGTAGTGCACGTGGTCAGCTTTAGGCGAGGCTTTCCGGGCTTTGTCCAGGCTTTCGCGGGCGTCGTCCCAGCGGCGAACGTTCATCATGGCGATGCCGCGCTGGTAATGATCTTCGGCGGTTTTGGGATTCTGATCGTGGCTGGGCTTCATGCGCTGCTCAGAGATTTTGACGTGCATGCGAGCGCGATCGGCGAGTTCTTTGCTGGGGCCTTCGAGAACCTTTTCCAGTTCCTGCTTGCAGCGGGCGAATTTTTGCTGGTGGAAGAGGGACAAAGCTTCATCGTATAGCTTGAGCTGAGCCTGGACCCGCGGATCGACCAATTCGACGCCACCACGTTGGGGCGGAGGCGGGGGTAAAGTCTTTTTCTTGATGGGCTTGGGACGAGAGCGCATGGCGCTCTTGGAGTGCGAAGAGGCGGAACGAGTTGGCTTGCGAGCTTTTGCCATGGAGCGCATGCTAACAGAGGAGTTATGGCGCGTCAACGATGGGAAGTTGGCGAGGCGGGAGAGTGGTAGTGGAGGTCGACGAGACACCCCACCCCCGGTGTTTACCAAAAAGAGGCTGGAAGTTGTTGAAAACAAAGAGAAATGGTGCGCAGAAAATGCAAAAGAGACGAAATGAGGCTGCAACCTCCTCATAACAAAAGAAATAGGTCGCACTGTAGGGTGGCGCTTTAGGAGTGGTTGGAACCAGTCAGCCTCGGCGGCGTTTGGTTTTAACCCAGACCTGAAAATCGGTGGGTGCGGCACCCGGTCTTTAGATTTAGGCGAGAGTCAGAGGCGAAAAAGCCATCGAGCCGCGCCGGAGATGAGCAAATCGTGAGGGAAGGGCGCATCGACCGGTCGTGGCTCGACTGTGTCCGAGCTTAGTACGTGAAATGAGCGTTAACCACTGGCCGTTGGGACAGATTTGGACGGACTGTACGGAGGAGCGGTCACTCTTGCGGTACGTGAAGGGTCAACGTCTCTAATGGCTACGAGCGAGAGACGAGAATTGCGGCGGATTTCAATGAATCAACGCAGTTGGTTGCCGCGCGGTAATGGAGAGATCGAAAGGATGATTCCAATGTGTGACGTTACCCATGTGAAGCATGGCCGAAAATAGCGCATGGGAATCGGAGTGAAGTCGCGGACACTGTGGGTGTATAAACAGAAGTTGTAATAGGATACTGGTCCGGCTAGAACCGAATCGGAACGTGGTTGGACGTTTCGGTGGGCGAGTATCTCTTAGCATGAGCCACAAGCCTGGACGGGGACGTACCAAAAACAGGCGAGCACCAGAAATAGACAGACATGGAGGCGAAGCCGGCGGAGTCGCGATTGTAGGGCTCTCGAAAACCGGATTCGACTAGACGACCAGTGCCGTTTATCAATTTTCCTGCACGCGAAATCAACTGCAAGCTGGTGTATTACGGCCCCGGGTTGGGTGGGAAGACCGCCAACCTGCAATGGGTGTACGACCACACCGGGCAGAATCAAAAAGGCAAGATGGTGTCGCTGGCGACGGAGACCGATCGCACGCTGTTCTTCGATTTTTTGCCGCTGGATTTAGGAACGGTGCGCGGGTTCAAAACACGCTTTCACCTTTATACCGTGCCTGGGCAGGTGTTTTATGAGGCCAGCCGCAAGTTGATTTTGAAGGGCGCGGATGGCGTGGTGTTCGTGGCGGATTCGCAGGAAGAGCGGTTGGATGCGAATTTTGAAACGATGGAAAACCTGCAGGAACATTTGAAGGAGCACAATTTAAAGTTTGAATCGATTCCCTACGTGCTGCAGCTAAACAAGCGCGATTTGCCGAATGTGATGAGCGTTGCGGATCTGACCAAGGAATTGCAGCAAAAAGGCGAGCCGGTTTTGGAAGGCGTCGCGGTGACGGGCCAGGGCGTGTTTGAGACGCTGAAAGAAGTGGCGAAACTGGTTTTGGCGGAGTTGAAGAAGAGCGGGTAGTTGGTTGCTTCCGTTTTTTTGGCTTCAGTTTTCCTTCAGTATTAATCACGAACAACATGTGGAATCGCAGCAATCCGCTGATTTGGCCGGTTTGCGGGCGCGCACGAACGCGCTGATGAACCGGTCCTGAATCTGAGGGGCCACGACATCTGCGTCGATACCACTCGTTCTGAGAAATTCGCGCGCGTCGTTCACGTCGTAAACGCGGGTCGCTTCGATAGCGATGGCTTCAAACCCTGAAGTGGTGAGTTTCTGATGATATTCCGTGTCTGAAAGCGCGCCAGCTACACAGCCGACCCACAGTTCCATACTTCTGCGGATCTCCGCAGGCACCTCTCCGCGAACCACCACGTCGGAGATGGCGAAACGGCCACCTGGTTTAAGGACGCGAAAGGCTTCCTGAAGCACGCGATCCTTGTCGCCGGAAAGATTGATGACGCAGTTGGAAACGATTACATCGACGGTATTGTCAGGCAGCGGGATATTTTCGATTTCGCCTTTGAGAAACTCCACGTTGGTGAGGCCGGACTTGCGTTGGTTTTCTTCGGCGAGGCCGAGCATCTCGTCGGTCATATCGAGGCCATAGGCTTTCCCAGTTGGTCCGACACGGCGGGCGGAGAGGAGCACATCGATTCCGCCGCCGGAACCGAGGTCGAGGACGATTTCGCCGGGTTGCAATTCAGCGAGCACAGTGGGATTTCCGCAACCGAGAGAGGCCCGGAGAGCGGCTTCGGGAACGGCGGATGCGTCGCCTGCGCCGTACAGGTTTGAAGTAATGGGATCGCAGCAGTCGCCTTTTGAAGAAGGGCTTGTGCCGCAACAAGCCGAACTCGCACCGGCCGCTACGCGCCTTGCGGCTTCACCGTATTTTTCTTTGACGACTTCTTTGATGTTTTCCGAGCTCATTGTTTTCTCCCAAACAAAGTCTTAAAGCAGCGGATCCATCGCTGGCGTGGCAGTGTCCGCCTCGCGCGCAACAACCACGTTGGCGGCCCGGCGATGGAGGTTGGGAACCAACCAGCGGAACAGCATGGTCGAAGCCAGTGCTCCCGTGAGTTGCGCCAACACAAAAAGCGGGACGTCGACGGGGCGAATCCCGGCGAAAGTGTCGCTGAACGATCGGGCTATGGTCACTGCGGGATTGGCGAATGAGGTGGACGAAGTGAACCAGTAAGCCGCGGTGATGTAGGCCGCCACGGCGAACGGCACGACGGATGAACGTGACCGCGAACAACCCCAAATTACGGAGAGCAAGCCAAACGTGGCGATAAACTCGCCGGCAAATTGCGGGCTGCCGCCGCGAACGTGCTGCGAAATGGAAATGAGCGGAAGACCGAACATCACATGGGCAACGGCCGTCCCACTGAGGCCACCCGCAAGCTGGACAAGAACGTAACCGATGCACTCGGATTTGCTGAGTCCACCTTCCAGTGCGTCGGCAAGACTGACCGCTGGATTGAAGTGCGCACCAGAGATGGGACCGAAGGTGAGAATGAGCGCAATCAAGGCGGCGCCGGTTGCAATGGTGTTCGCGAGTAAAGCGAGAGCTACATTTCCATTCGACAAACGCTCGGCCATGATTCCAGACCCGATCACCGCGGCTACGAGAAAGGCGGTGCCCAGGAATTCCGATGTGAGGCGGCGATTTAGAGGGGATTCCATAGTCGGCCGATGCGCTCGATCTCACTCTTGATGGCCGTGGCACCGAGGGTGGCGATTGGTAAAGAAAGGAAAAGGTTGATTCGACGATTAAGCAGCTGGAAGGCGTCGTGGAAGGCGAGTTCGATTTGTTCCGGGGTTCCGGCGACGGCCGCGGGGTCGGGTACGCCCCAATGCGCGGTCATAGGATGGCCCGGCCAGATGGGGCAAACTTCTTTCGCGGCGCTGTCACATACGGTGAAGACAAAGTGGATTTGCGGAGCGCCGGGCTGTGCGAATTCGCTCCAGTCTTTGCTTCGGAGGCCTTCGGTGGGCAGGTTAGCAAGTTCCAGTTGGTGTAGTGCTTCAGATCGAATGTGACCCGAGGGATAGCTGCCGGCGCTATAGGCGGTGAAGGTTGGGTGGCCTTTTTTGTTGAGGATGGCTTCGGCCATGATGGAGCGGGCGGAGTTGCCGGTGCATAGAAAAAGGACGTTGTAGTTGTTGGTGGCGCTCGGATTCATATATGGACGTCCATATGCGATTAGAGAGTAGGACAAGTATACATATATGTCAAGGCAGATGTGTTAAGATAAGAGAGCGCATGAAGAAAGTAAAAAACAAATCGACCCTAGATTCGCTGTTTCGCGCGATGGCGGATCCGACGCGATTGCGGTTACTGAATCTGATCGCGGATCGCGAGATTTGCGTGTGTTATTTCGTGGAGATTTTGGAGATTAGCCAGCCAAAAGTCTCACGGCATCTGGCGTATCTGCGGCGGGCCGGGATCGTGGCGTCACGACGGGAGGGAAAATGGATGCATTATCGGCTGGTCGCGCCGAACGGGGATGCGGCGGCCGGCGTATTACACGAGACGTTAAAACATTTGAAGGCGATGCCGGAGATGAAACGGGATATTTCGCGGCTCGACGAGGCGTGCTGTGCGCCTGAAAAATATATTTTGCTGCAAGCGGCGCCGCAACCAGCGGTGGTTGCAGTTAAGTAGCGGAAAGAGTCGCCAGGCAAGTTTGAATTGATCGAAAGTCAAAAGCTGCGCTGGGCGACGCTTGGGGCCACCCACCTTGCAAAAATCGCAAGGGTAGGCCACCCAGATCTCAATTAATTATCAGAAAAACTGGAAACAGCAGGGCGTTTAGGCGAAGTTGGCGAGGGCGGCTTTTTCTGATTCGAAGGCGGGGATGGCGTCGATCAGCCGCGTCACGGTGAGGGCGTCGCGGACGCGGCCTTGTCCGCAGACGAGGCGGAGAATGCCGCCTTCGCGAGCCAACTGGATGGAGCCGCGCACCAAAGTAGAAATGCCGGAGCTGTCGATCTGGGGGACGCCGTCGAGGTTGACGACGACTTTGCGTGCGCCGCGGTCGATCACTGCCTGGATAGCGTCGTGCAACTGCTCGGCGGATTCGCCAATGGTGAGGCGGCCGCGAACGTCGAGAACGGAAGCGGCGCCGCAATCGCGGACGTTAATTTCCATTGGAGCGAACTCGGACATGGGCGGTCACAAAATCCTCCGGGGCATTATACGCCGAAGCGGGCTGAGTTGACTAAAACCGCACCGAGGTTAGCGAGTTTTTTGCTGCGATGAATCAATTCTATAAATATGACAAGGAAGAGAGGGGTGCCTATAATCGCGCACTCAGGGCTGGATGCACCTCGCGGTCTCAAACTACAGATGAAGCTACCGAGTTGTCGACGCGGGCTGAATATTTCCGCCAAGGCGCAGCGCAAAACTAAGGCGTGGCGCCTGCTGCTGTTGCTGGGCGTGCTGATTTGCGCCGCGCAGGTCAGTTCCGGGCAGACTCCTCCCACCGAATTTTCCAAAGCTTCCACTGAAGAAAAATTGACGCAACTGGATCAGCGGACGACTGCGGCGCAGTCCTCGGCGGATAACGCGTGGATGCTGGTGA
This sequence comes from uncultured Acidobacteriota bacterium, assembly GCA_963846145.1. Taxonomy (GTDB): domain Bacteria; phylum Acidobacteriota; class Terriglobia; order Acidiferrales; family UBA7541; genus Acidiferrum. Next base: position 767,014 of record CAWJUV010000004.1, read on the forward strand.
GCGCGGCGCTGGTGTTAATGATGACGGGGCCAGGGCTGGCGCTTTTTTACGGCGGGCTGGTGCGGCGGAAAAATACGCTGGCGATCATGATGCAGAGTTTTGCACTGATGGCGCTGATCACCGTGCTGTGGGCGTTGGTGGGCTACAGCTTATGTTTTGGCGGAAATGGTCCGGTAATTGGCGGATTTGAGCACGCGTTTTTGCGCGGAGTGGGCGCGGACCCGAATGCGGATTATGCCGGGACGATTCCGCAGAACACTTTCATGGTGTACCAGCTGATGTTCGCGATTATTACGCCGGCGCTGATTACCGGTGCGACCGCGGAACGCATGAAATTCAGCGGCACGGTGTTGTTTATGACGCTGTGGTTTTTGGTGGTGTATGCGCCGCTGGCGCACATGGTGTGGGGCAAGGGCGGATTTTTGAATGCGTCGCTGGGAGGAAAATTCCCGACGCTGGATTTTGCGGGCGGGACGGTGGTGCATATTTCTTCGGGAGTTTCGGCATTGGTGTGTGCGTTGTATTTGCGGAAGCGTACTGGATATCCGCAGCAGCCGATGCCGCCGCACAGTTTGGTGTTGAGTTTTATTGGGGCTTGTTTGCTGTGGGTGGGATGGTTTGGATTTAACGCGGGGAGCGCGCTGGCTTCGAATGGATTGGCATCGAGCGCGTTTGTGGCCACGCATTTTGCGGCGGCGGCTGCGGCGCTGGCGTGGAGCGCGGCGGAGTGGCTGAAGAACGGGCATGCCAGCGCACTGGGTGCGATTTCCGGGGCGGTGGCGGGACTGGTGGCGATTACTCCGGCGGCGGGATTTGTGGGGCCGATGCCGGCGCTGGTGATTGGATTTGTTGCGGGATTTTTTTGCTACTGGATGGTGACCAAGGTCAAAGCCATCTTCAAGTATGACGATTCGCTGGATGCGTTTGGCGTGCATGGAGCAGGCGGAACGATTGGCGCGCTGATGACTGGAATTTTTGCGCAGAGCGTGATCAATCCGATTTTTGGCGCGGGAAAACCGGTGGGCGGGCTGGATGGGCACTGGGGACAAGTCGGCAACCAGCTGGTGGGCATACTGATCGCCTGGGGATTTGCGTTAGTGGGAACCCTGGTGCTGCTGAAAATTGTTGATATGATCACCGGGCTGCAGGTCACTCCGGACGAGGAAGTGGACGGACTGGACATCACGCAACACGGGGAAGAGGCGTACAACCTGGAAGCGTGATGACCGCTGTGAGCGTGACGATGCCGGGTGAAACAAACGTTACTGAGGAATTGGAAGCAACGCCATGATGAAAATTGAAGCGATCATCCAGCCGTCGCGGTTTGGCCCGGTGAAAGATGCGTTGCAGGAAATTGGCATTGAAGGCATGACCGTTTCGGAAGTGCGCGGGCATGGACGGCAAAAGGGGCATACGGAGATTTACCGCGGGCGGGAGTATACGGTCGATTTGCTGCCGAAGATGAAGCTGGAGATGGTGCTGCCGGACCGGCTGGTGGAGCAGGCGGTGGCGGCGATCATGAAGACGGCGAAGACCGGGATGATTGGCGACGGGAAGATTTTTTTGTCGAAGGTGGATGAAGCGATTCGGATTCGCAATGATGAGCGCGGGGAAAACGCGCTGTAGACGGGGCATGGCGCTACGAGATTTTTGGTTAAGAGTTTTTTGACAGTACGAGGCGTATTTGGATTTTGGCCGCGGCAGAGCTTCCCCCCATCTGCGCATGCGGCAATGCCCCGGGTCAGGTGACGCTTCGACGACGGCCGGCGTTGGGTAGAACGCCGGCCGTTCAAGCACGCGATAAACTGATGGAAATGGAGAATGGCGGCAAGACTGTTGACGTTTGGATTGCGCACGTTGCGCGCGCGGAGAAGTGTAGTAGCCCGATCGAGTAGATCCAGACGTGGCCAACCCCTCCTACAAAGCGATGCCTGAACCCATACCTCCCGCAATTTTCTCGCTGGGCCCGGAAGCGGAAGAAGAACGCGGCCGAATACGAGACCATTTCAATGCAGGCGCGGGTTCGAAACAAACGTTACACGCGTTATGTGAGCTGGCGGACCGCAACATCGAGCGGGTGTTTGGCGAAGTGCTGCGGTCGCACAGCATGGAAACGCCTGGGCTGTCGTTGCTGGCACTCGGCGGGTACGGACGGCGGCTGCTCTTTCCTTATTCCGACTTAGACATTCTATTTTTGTTTGCGAATGAAAAGGCCGAGGCGGCGTTTCGTCCGCTGATCGGCGAATTGGCGCGGCTGTTGTGGGATGCGGGATTTCGAGTGAGCTCGGCGGGGCGTACGCTGGACGAATGTAAGCGTATTGAGGAAGACAACGCGGAGTTTCATCTGGCGTTGCTGGACCGGCGCCTGCTAGCTGGGGATGCAGCGCTGTTTGAAAAGCTGGATACGAAAGTTTTGCCGGGGTCGGAGAAGGCGGCGCGGCCGTTTTTGCTGGCGCAGCTGCAGAAATTGACGAAGGACCGGCTGTCGCGTTATGGCAATACGATTTTTCATCTTGAGCCCAACGTGAAGGAATCGCCGGGCGGGATGCGGGATTATCAGGCCACGGTATGGCTGCAGCAGATCAGCGGCGATAAGAAAGACACGCGGCAGGTGTTGAGCGCGGAAGATGATCTGGTGGCGCGGGCCGTGGATTTCATGAGTGAAATTCGCTGCTTTTTGCATTATAGCAATGGGCGCAACGACAATACGCTGACGTATGAGTTGCAGGCGGAAGCGGCCAAGAGATTTTTGGGGATGCATGGGAATCCGCTGCGGCCGAGTACCGAGCCGAAAATTGCGGCGGGAAATGAATCGGAGCGGGCGGCGGCGGAATGGATGCGGGTGTATTTTCGGCAGGCACGCACGCTGAACCGGCGGCTGCTGCGGTTTATGGAGCAGAAAGCTCCAGCGGCTACTTCGTTGTCGTTGCGGGAGCGGATTTTTAGTGCGGCGAAGCCGGCGAAGATTGAAGTGAACGGGACGAAGCCGTTTATTGTGCGCGATGGGCTGTTGGAAGTGGTAGCGCCGGGAGCGTTGTCGGATCGGGCGGTGACGTTTTCTTTATTTTTGGGTGCGGCGACGACGGGAGTGCCGCTGAGCCGCGAAGCGGAGCGGACTATCGCTTACATTCTCACGCATCCGGAAGTGCGCGCGCAGAATACGCAGGTGTCGTGGGCGCAGCTGCGAGAAATTTTGAGCGCGGATTATCCGGGTGTGGCGCTGCGGCCCATGCAACGGCTGGGATTGCTGACGGAAGCGCTGCCGGAATTTGGGGCGATCGATTCGCTGGTGGTGCGCGATTACTATCATCGCTACACGGTGGATGAGCACTCGCTGCGGACGATTGAGCATTTGCAGGATTTGGGCGGAACGAATGATCCGTTGGGGAAAAATTTCGCGCCGCTGTGGAAGGCTCTGGAGCGCCGCGATTTGCTGATTCTGACTATGCTGCTGCACGACGTGGGCAAAGGCATGGCGGTGGAAAATCATGTGACCGGGAGTTTGCAGGGGCTGGATAGCGCGGCGGGGCGGTTGGGTTTGTCCGCGGAAGAGAAAGAGGAAGTGCGATTTTTGATTGAGCATCATTTGGAAATGTCCGCGACGATGCAACGACGCGACATTTTCGATCCGGAGACGGTGACGCTCTTTGCGCGCACGGTGGGGACGCAGGAACGGTTGCAGCGGCTGACACTGTTGACGTATGCGGATATTCACGCGGTGAATCCGGAAGCGTTGACGCCGTGGAAGGCGGAGATGCTGTGGCAGCTGTTCGTGGCCACGTCGAACCACTTTTCGCGGACGCTGGATCGCGACCGGTTGCATGCGTCGACGGAAGTTTCACTGCTGGCGCAGGTGCGGACGCAGACGAAGGGCGCGAAAGAAGGCGAGATCGAACGATTCCTGGAAGGGTTTCCGCGGAGATATCTGGCTGTACATGCGCCGGGAGAGATTGCCGAACATTTTGGGATGTATCAGACGCTGAAGAGCGAGCCGATGCAAACTGAAGTACGGAAGATGCGGCATGGATTTTCGTTAGCGGTGATTACGGCGGATCAGCCGGCGCTGTTCGCGAAAATTGCGGGAGTGTTGGCGGGCTGGGGCATGAATATTGTGAAGGCCGACGCGTTTGCGAATGCGGCGGGGGTGGTGCTGGATACATTTCAGTTTGTGGATCTGCATCGCACGCTGGAGTTGAATCCCGGCGAGATTGAGCGGTTCCGAAAGAATTTGGCGGATGTGGTGAGTGGAAAGGCCGCGCTGGAGCCGTTGCTGCAGAGCCGCGACAGTGCGATCCGGGCGAAGGCGCCGAAGATTGTGGTAGAGACGAACATCAATTTTGACGATACGTCTTCGCTGCACAACACGCTGCTGGAGATCGTGACACAGGACCGACCGGGGTTGCTGTATGAGATGGGGTCGGCGATGGCGAAAGAAGAATGCAATATCGAGGTCGCGCTGATTGATACGGAAGGTCAGAAGGCGATTGATGTGTTTTATTTGACCGCGAATGGGCGGAAGTTGAATGAGGCGAAGAAGAAGGCGTTGCAGGCGATGTTGCAGAGGAATTTTGGATTGTTGCAGAATTTGCAGAGTTGATTTTGGTTGGAGCAGTTCCCTCCTGAGTTAGAAATTTTCCAGAGCTGAAATTTAGAAAAGAGTTTTTTTGGCCGCTGCGGCGTGGGCGTGTTTTTTCCGCGCTGGAGCTTTGGCGTTTTCCTTGAAGACGACGGTTAGATCGTCGACGAGGGCGCGGTAGGTTTGTTCTTTGGATTCGGGGGTGTCGCCGCGGAGGACGGCGCTGGGATGGAAGGTGGCGATGGTTTTTTCGCCGAAGCGGCTGGGAAGGAATTGGCCGCGTTGGGCGGTGAGGCGGAAGGTGGGACCGAAAACGGCTTTGGCGGCGCTGGCGCCGAGGCAGACGACGATTTCGGGTTGGACTTGAGCGAGTTCCGCTTCGATCCAGGGGCGGCAGGCGGTGATTTCGCTGAGACGCGGAGTGCGATGGATGCGGCGCTTGCCGCGCTCTTCGAAGGCGAAATGTTTTACGGCGTTGGAGACGTAGACTTCGGAGCGGTCGAGGCCGACTTCGTGGAGGGCTTTGTTTAGAACTTCGCCGGCGGGGCCGACGAAGGGGCGCCCTTGGCGATCTTCCTGATCGCCGGGCTGTTCGCCGATGAACATGATGCGGGCGTTGGCGGGACCTTCGCCGAAAACGGCTTGGGTGGCGTGTTTGTAAAGCTCGCAGCCGCGGCAGCCCTGAACGGCTTCGCGCATTTCTTTGATGTTGGCGTCGGGCGGAACGAATTCCTGGGCGCCGGGTTGTTTTTTCTGCATTTCGATCATCTCCTCGACACGTTGCGGAGCGCGCTGCATGATTTGCGGCAATGCGGCGAGCTCTGGCATGTGATTCCAAAATCGTTGGGGCATTTCTGAACGCATCATTGGCAAGTTGACGCGGGCGGGATTGAAGGTGGTGGCGTAGTACTTGTTCCAAAGGGCTTCGAGGCCGTCTTCGCCGTTGTCAGGGGCGATTTCGACGCCGGGTGAAAACGAGAGCTTGTTGCCGTCCCAGTGGGCGGATTCATCGGGAGTGAGAATCGACCAGTGCATGTTGGCGAAACGCGCGGCGAAAAACGGAGCGGCGAGGCGGATGGAGTTGTGGTCGGGTTTGTACCAGGCGACGTAGCGGTCCTCAACATGGGTAGCATCGGGGGCACTGGGCGTTTCGATTTTTTTGAAGCGGACGAAGGCGTGGACGTGGTGGACATCGCGGCTGACGGCGTCTTCCATGCGGAGGAGTTGGATGACCTGGTCGTCGGTTTCGACTTTGAGGAGATTGTGATTTTCGTGGGCGATGCGGAAGAGGACGGAGTAGAGCAGGTGCCATTTGTGCGGGTCGCGAAATGCGGCGACGTTGCGGGCGAGAGTGAGGAAACGTTTTGGGACGCGAAAAATCGATGCGTTTGCCGATTGGCCGGCTGAATCGGCCGAGCCATTTCCGTTTCCATTGACCGAAGCAGGGCTCGCGAGGGCGAGCGGTTGCTGGCCGCGTTCTTCCGTCCATCGAATCTGATCTGGCGGGATTTCGCGGCGCAGTAAATCTCTGGCGTGATTTTTCCAGTCGTCGAACGTGCCGTTGAGGCGGATTTCGGTCATGAAGCTTGGTCACATAGGCGTTAAAGCTGGCCGGTGAGGGCCGAGACTTCCGGGCTAAACAGGGAAAGTTGGGGCGGCGGGGCGATCGTGACGGTTTGTTCGAATGAAACCGCGTCCAGGCCGCGAGCGACTCGCGGATTGTGATCGGCGGCGATGAGGAAATCTTTGGCGCGCTTCAGGAAAATACGGAGTTTCTGCAAGTCGGCGATTTGCAAACGATGGTAGCGGCGAATGGAGAGAATACGCGCGACGGTGCGATAGCCGATGCCGGGGATGCGCAAGAGTTCTTCGCGCGAACCGGTGTTGATGTCGATGGGAAAGCGGTGGCGATTGCGCAGGGCCCACTGCAATTTGGGATCGAGGCGAAGATCGAGATTGGGTTGAGCTGGCGTGGTTAGTTCGCGGGCTTCGAACCCGTAGTAGCGCATGAGCCAGTCGGCTTGATAGAGGCGATGCTCGCGAACCAAAGGAGGCGGGGCGATGGGAAGGCGTGAATCGGCTTTTGGAAAAGGACTGAAGGCGGAGTAATAAATGCGTCGCAATTGATGTTGGCCGTAAAGGTCGGTGGCGAGACTGAGGATAGTGGCGTCGGTGGTGGGAGTGGCGCCGACGACCATTTGGGTGCTTTGACCGGCGGGTGCGAATCTGGCGCGCGCGGCCGCGGCTTTGCGAGTGATTAACGCGAGTGGAGTCGATACGATTTTTCTAGCGCTGCGCGCTTCTTCTCTCGCTTCATCCACGCCAGTTTTGATGCCAGTCATAGTCGAACGGATGGTGACTAAATTTTTCTCCGGAGCGAGTTTACTGAGGTCGGTTTGCGTGGGAAGTTCGACGTTGGCGCTGAGGCGGTCGGCCCACACTCCGGCTTCGTGAATGAGCGCGGGGGAAGCGCCGGGTATGGCTTTGAGATGGATGTAGCCGTTGAATTTGTGATCGGTGCGCAGGGTTTTGGCGACGCGTACGAGTTGCTCCATGGTGTAGTCGGGGCTTTGAATGATGCCGGAACTGAGGAACAGGCCTTCGATGTAGTTGCGGCGGTAGAAGTCGAGCGTGAGGTTGATGACTTCTTCAGGAGTGAAGCGGGCGCGGCGGGTGTCGCTGGAGATGCGATTGACGCAGAAGACGCAATCGTAAACGCAATAGTTGGTGAGGAGAATTTTTAGCAGGGAGACGCAGCGGCCGTCGGGGGTGTAGCTGTGGCAGATGCCGATGCCGGTGGAATTGCCCATGCCGCCAGGTTGGGTTTTGCGAACGGCACCGCTGCTGGCGCAGGAGGCGTCATATTTGGCGGCGTCGGCGAGGATCTCGAGTTTAGTGGCCAGTTCCATGGCTGTCCGCAGTATAGGCGAAGATAAAGCGAATATGAAATGTAGGGAAAGCTACGGAAGTTCGGCTCGGCGGCGACTGGCTTTATTAAAAAAGTGCGATGAACGAGGGGGTATGTATCTAATTGTGATTTTGAACATCACATTATGGGAGCAACGATGTCCGTAACGAGCGTGCAGTTCACCGTGGCGGCGCATGTGATGACCGCGCTGGCATTTTGGAGCGGCGATGGAATCGCCTCAGCGATGCTGGCGGAGAGCGTCAACACCGATCCGAGTTTTGTGCGCAAGTCATTGTCCAAGCTGGCGAAGGCCGGGTTGGTCCGGACGAAACGCGGTAAAAACGGAGCGAGTACTTTGGCGCGGCCGCCGAAGCGCATCACGCTGCTGGATATCTACCGTGCCAGCGAGGCGCCACAGGCTTTTGCGATTCATGCCTATCCCGCAAATAAGGGATGCGCGGTGAGCTGCAACATCAAGGATGGGCTGCAAAGCGTGTTGCTGCGCGGACAGAAAAGTTTCGAGAAGACGCTAGCGGGTATCACGCTGGCGGATCTGGTGGCGGAAGTTCGAAAGAGAAGCGACTGAAAGATTCTTGCAGGTTTTTGCTAACCAAAAAGGAGCCAGGCCATGGGTAAATTGACGGGGAAAGTAGCAGTGGTGACGGGAGCATCCAAGGGCATCGGCGCGGGAATTGCGAAAGCGCTGGCGGCGGAAGGTGCTGCAGTGGTGGTGAATTACGCGTCGAGCAAAGCAGGAGCGGACGCGGTCGTCGCGGACATTACCAAGGCGGGCGGCAAAGCGGTCGCGGTGGGCGGCGACGTGTCGAAGGCGGCGGAAGCCAAAGGAATTATCGACGCGGCAATCAAGAACTACGGGCGATTGGATACGCTGGTGAACAATTCCGGCGTGTATGAATTTGGAGCGCTGGAGGCAATCACGGAGGAGCAGTTCCACAAGATGTTCAACATTAATGTGCTGGGAGCGTTGCTGACGACCCAAGCCGCGGCAAAACACCTGGGCGCGGGCGGCAGCATCATTAATATTGGCTCGGGTGTGAGCCGGCTGACGCCGCCAAACTCGGCGGTCTATACCGGAACCAAGGGAGCGCTGGATGCAATTACCGGAGTGCTGGCGCGCGAACTGGGGCCGAAGAAAATTCGCGTGAACACCATCAATCCGGGAATGGTGGACACCGAAGGCACACAGTCGGCCGGATTCATCGGCTCGGATTTTGAGAAGGAGTTGGTGGCGCAGGCGCCGCTGGGACGCACCGGGAGAGTCACGGACATCGCGCCCATTGCGGTGTTTTTGGCGTCGGACGAGTCGGGATGGTTGACTGGCGAACAGTTGCTGGCGACTGGCGGGATTCGTTAATTTAGAACCGAGAGTCGTGAAAGTAGAGCTGACCGGGGGCCGACGGAGTTTGTGGCTGTCGGTCAGTTTTTTTGTGGTGCTGAGCCAGAACGCCTACTGCGATCAAACCTGCTCGGTGTGACTTTTCGCCGAGGGGACTCGCAGCGGCTTCAGCCGTTCTCGACGATTTCCTTTATGTGAGTCCAGGCGTCGGCGATGAGTTTACTTAGCGCCGCGGAGTCGACTGGCGTTTGAGGGTTTAGTTTGACGTGCCGCATGCGTTTTCCTTCGCCGAGGAGCAGGCCTGCCGGATCCGGCAACGAAGCTCCTTGGTAAAAGCCCACGTTTACGTGCGCGGTAAACACATTGACATAGCCGAAGGGCACGTCGCCCAGGCAGGCGACTGGGCAGCCATCGTGGACTAGTTCGCGCACTTCGTCGCCGCAGGCACGCATTAGGCCGAACCAGTGTCGCGCGATGGCGCCTAGTTCGCCTTTGCGTTGAGCGAGCCATATGTCGACGGCCGGGTCGTGTTTAACGGCGCCGTTGAAAGTGAGCAGGTCGCTTCTCATAAAAACCGCGCGAGGAAATGAATGGTGGACGTGACCGGGATCGAACCGGTGACCCCCTGCTTGCAAAGCAGGTGCTCTCCCAGCTGAGCTACACGCCCACAGTGGAACTGCTTTCAATTCTAAAGGATTTGCGGCCAGTGGAAAACTGCCGAGGGCCTCTTTATTAACCCTTGTTGCTGCGGAAGGGTGTGGGATACGCAAGGACGCAGCGTCCGGATCAGACCGCCGCGTCGGCCCTTGGCAATTTGCATATTCATGCATTTTATGGTATAATTATAGACGGAGATTCATACGCCGACCTCGCCAAACCTCACAGAGGAGCCGAGGCCCCACGGAGAAGACAAATGATGAACAGCGAAACAGTTGGCTATCGCGATGGCGATACGGAACTTTCCGGGCTAATCATTCACGATGCAGCGAGGCAGGACAAGCGGCCGGGCATCCTGGTCGTTCACGGCGGAGCCGGACTGGACGATCACGCCAAAGAGCGCGCGAGAGCGCTGGCTGATCTGGGATTTGTCGTTTTTGCATGCGACATGTATGGAGCGCAGGCACGCGGGAATCGAGAGCGAATCATGGGGCTGCTTCAGGAGTTTCGTCAGGACCCCGGGAAATTGTGCCAGCGGGCGCGCGCTGGAATGGATGTATTGATGTCGAATCCGTCGGTCGATGGACGTGTTGGGGCGGTGGGGTATTGCTTCGGCGGCATGACCATCCTGGAGATGGCGCGGAGCGGTATGCAATTGGCGGGCGTCGTCAGCGTGCACGGGAGCCTTGCGACGGTCCGCCCGGCGGAGCCCGGCGCAATCAAGTCAAAAATCCTGGTGTGCCATGGAGCGTTGGATCCGCATGTGCCCATGCCGCATGTCACTGCGTTTGTGGAAGAGATGAATGGAGCTGGCGCAGACTGGCAGCTCATCGTTTACGGCGGAGCCGTGCACGGCTTTACGCATAGGTCTGGTCCCGCGCTGCCGGGTGTCGCGTATAACGCCGCCGCGGATACCCGCTCGGCCATGGCGATCAAGAATTTCTTCGCCGAGGTTTTCGGCGCGAACTGAGGCGACGCGATGCGCCCGTTGACGTCGTGCTGTCTTCCGCTTTAGGCTTAACGGCGTTCCGCTGTGGGGCACATCGGCGACCGCGCCGAAAGGGCTAGGCCCGCCCGCTGAAAAATTCAGCAGGAGTGTGCGCTCATGCCCACCTTAGAGACCTACCGCAAACAAGCAAAACTGTTGGTGCGTTGGCATCGCGAAGGCGATTATTCCATTGGCGAAAAAGTGCGCCGGCTGGAACGCTTTTGCGCTTTGACGGATCGCGCGGTGCTGGCGATGAAATTTACGCTGGCCGTCGCGCAAGAAATTGTCGCGGTGGAAGCGGGTTACCGGAATTGGTCCGAACTGAAAGCCGGCGCCGCCGATGAGCACAAAGCTCCTCGACGGGCTCGCCGGGCCGCTCGACTGAAAGACGCGATTCCGATTTTGTTTGTGCGCGATGTTACGTTGAGCGCGACATTTTTTCGCGAAAAACTGGGATTTCAGATCGATTTTCTTCACGGAGCGCCGCCGTTTTATGGAGCGGTGTCGCGTGACGGCGTTCGCCTGCACCTGCGTTTCGTGCACGATCCTTTTTTCGCCGAAGCCGCTGCTCAGGAGGAATCTCTGATCCTGTCCTCCATTGAAGTCGAGAATGTGCAGGGGCTATTTGAGGAGTTTCGAACGCGTGGCGTCGACTTCGCCCAGAAGCTCAAGAAGCAGGCCTGGGGCGGGACCGATTTTCACGTACGCGATCTTGATGGCAACGTGTTTTCGTTCGTGGCCTACATGCAGGATCGGTGAGCGCTGATCGAATATTTATGCGGAAATGCCAAGAGCGTCTGAAGTGAAGCGGCTTGCATTACCGCGGTGGTTGCCATTTCAACCGGGTGGCGGAGGCGTTTGGAATCGGCCCGCAGAATTATCTGCTTACCGGCATGCTGAAACCCCAAGGCCGCAATTTGTTTGCGCGGGGCTGTAGTGGCCCCGCGCAATCCCCACTAGAAATCAAAGCGCAGAGAAAACTGCATCTGGCGCGGGGCCTCCGCGGTGGCGGTGATTACACCGAAGGCCTGTGGATTGAGCAGGATGTTGTTGGAGTTGGTGAGCGAGGCTGGGTCGCCGGGTACGGCGAAATTGGTGTGGTTGAAGACGTTGAAGGCTTCCCAGCGGAATTGGAGTTTTTGGTGTTCGGACCAGGGCATCTTGAAGCTCTTGTAGACCGCGATGTCTACGTTGGTGAAGGAAGGTCCGTGGAGCGGGTTGCGGGTGCCGGTGTCGCCGCCAAATGGGAAGTTAAAGGCCCCCAAAGCGGCGGACTGATCCGCGAAAAATTGGATTGCGCCGGTGGTCGGATCGGTGTGAATGCCGCGTTTTACGGCGGACCAATCGCCGTTGAAAACGGCCGGAGCGTCCTGAGTAAAGTTAATCGGGAATGTTCCGGTGTGGGTGGTGAAGGGGAAGCCGGTGCGGTAGCGAACGATGCCGGAAGTGGACCATCCGCCGAGGATGGCGTCCACGAAAGAAGGTGAGTCGTGGAGGAACCGCTGTCCGTGACCCACGGGCAGATCGTAGACGTAGTTGGCGCTGATAATGTGCCGGGCGTCGAACAAAGAATCCGCGCGGCAGGTGCGCAAATTGGTGAGGTCGCAGATCAGCCCCTGGCCATTGAAAGAAAACTGGTTGGCGTTGTTGGAGATGTTGGACTGGTTGTCGATGGAGTGGGAGTAGGAATAATCGAAATCCAGTTGAAGATTATTCGAATAACGCTTTCGCAAGCTGCCGAGCAGAGCGTTGTACGACGAGGACGAATAATTTCCGATGTAGCCGTTCGCGCCGGTTTGGGCGTAGAGCGCGACGTTGGGATTTAGAGTGCCAATCTCATCGAGCGTCAGGATAGTGCTCGACAAGTCGCCGACGCCTACGTAGTTACTGAGGCCATTGCCCACGAATTCAGTACAGGTGGTGTAGGGCAGGCCGAAGGCAGCGTTGATGGCGGGGCAGGATAATCCGGTCGCGGCTTGCATTTGATTTTCAAACCACGGCTGCGGAGTGATCGGTTGCCCTTTTTGCACCTGCGACTGGAGTTGAGCGAAAGCAGCCTTCAGGAGTTGGCCGGAGGCGGCGTCTTTGAAATTCAGGGTCTGCGCGGCGTCGCCAACGGCGACTAACCGGCGTCCCAGGCGGCCGAAGTAATCCACCTCGACGACAAAGCTGCCGGGCAATTCGCGCTGTATTCCGGTGGAAAAAGTGTAGGAGTAGGGGGTTTTGAAATTCTTATCGAACTGGAAGAAATTGGGGAATCCGCCGTTTTGCAGCCCCGTAGGTATGCCGTTCGCATCGGTATTTGGAGTGATTGGCAACGGGCGCACTGCAGGCGCTGCCGGCATCGGCGGAGGAGCACCCAGGGTAGTGAACCGCGGACTGGTGGCTAAAGCCGTGGTCGGATCGGTGCCGCCATAGTTGACGACCGGATTGGAATCGAAGACGAAGGTTTGTTCGTCCAGTTCGAAGGAGAGAGTGCTGAGAACGCGGTCGTAAACAATTCCGCCGCCGGCGCGAATGGTGGTTTTGCGATTGCCGAAGATTGCTCCCAACAATCCGTTAGAGAACGAGGGGGAATACGCGATACCGAGCCGCGGCGAAAAATCGTGATAGTCGGGCTTGTAGTAGTCCGGTCCCTTATTGGCGGGACCGCCGAGACCGAAACTGACCAGCGGCGCGGCGTCGTTGCCGGAAATGCCTTGAGCGGCAGCGTTTACTCGGGCGGAAAAAATGTCATTGATATTGTTGGTGGAGACGGTTTGGAAGCCATTGGCTTCAAACGGAACGCTGTGATATTGCCAACGCAAACCGTAGGTCACGGTGAGATCGGAGCGGAGCCGCCAACTGTCCTGGGCGTAAAACTCGTATTCGTTGTAGTGAAAATCGCGGTGCGTGACGCTGTAGGAAGGCAGGACATTGCCGTCGTGGTCGTACGCCAGCTGCGAGTTAGTCTGCCCGTATCGGCCCAGCAATAGCGGGAAAGCGCGGTCCCACTCCGCCTGCGCTGCGGGATCGTTGGAGATGTCCGCGGGGCGGGTGGAGTCGTCCAGCGCGTTGAGATTGCCGCCGAGTCCGATGCTCACAAAATTAATGTCCGGCTGGTTGGCGGATTTCACGCGAATGGGCTTGATGTCGGTGCCAAAGGTGAAGGAGTGTTTTCCGTGCAAGTAGGAAAGGTCGTCGCGAATTTCAGGCACCTGAACATTGCGGCCTTGCGAACGGATATCCGCATACGGACCGGAAATAAGGCTGGGCGCGAGAAGGTTTGGAGCGGAGGGAGCAAAGTTGACGCCGAAGTCCAAAACTTGCCGGGTTACGCCCACAAAAGCCTGGTTGATCAGACTATTGGAAATGGTCCAGGTTTCGCCGACAACCCAAGAGCGGTCGTGGCTGATGATGGTGTCTTGCGGGTCGGGATCGCTGGGGAATTGCGGCAACACGTTGACGTTGTCGTCGTCATTGAAACGATCCATTTGCAGGCGAGCGAATAGTTTGTGCTTTTGCGAAATGTTGAAGTCGAGTCTGCCGGTGTAGATGTTGTCTTTGACATGGATGGGAACGTTGAAGATGTAGCCGGTGGTGTTGAGTCCGTCGGAGAGTGCCGGATCGTTGCCTACGGGATAACGGTTGTTGATGAAGCTCAGAAAGTCTTGATCTGCGCCGATGCCCAACGGATCGAGAGTCTGCAGTTGTGCAGTAGTCGTGGTTTGGATGTTTCCGTTGCCATCGACATATTTCAGTTGGCCGCTGCGGAAAGTGTCGCTGGGAACAATTTGTTGAATCTGGGCGGAAGTGGAGTCGCGGCGCCCTTCGTAGTTGAAGAAAAAGAAGAGGCGGTCTTTCAGAATTGGGCCGCCGATACTGCCGCCAAATTGATTGCGGTTGAGCGGCTGGCGGGGGATGTCGTTTTTATTGTTGAAGAAATCGTTGGCGGCAAAGATGGTGTTGCGGTTGTATTCGTGCGCGGAGCCGTGGAACTGATTGGTGCCGCTTTTGGTGACCAAGCTGATCTGGCCGCCGCTGCTGCGGCCGAAATCGGAATTGAGGCCTCCGACGGTGGTGTGGACCTCTTGAATGGAATCGATGGGGGCCGAGCCGACGGCGGTGAAGGCCTGGCCGATGCTTTCGTCGTTGACGTCGAGGCCATCGAGAGTGATGTTGCTTTGATCGGCGCGGGAACCGGTGACCGAACCGGTTTGGCTGTCTTGCTCGCGGCCATTGTCGGAGGTTGCGACCACTCCAGGGGCGAGAGTTAAGAGCGAAGCGGCGCTGGTTCGAAACAAACTGGGCAGTTCGGCGACGCGGCGGGTGTCGATGTCATTGCCGATGCTGGCGTCAGTAGTGTTGAGGGCGGCGACGTTGTCGGCCGAGACTTCGACGGATTGGGTGACTTCTCCGACTTCGAGAGTGGCGTTGAACGTGGCGATTTCCGTCACTGCTAAGGTGAGGTTGTCGAGCGTGGCGGTTTTGAAGCTGGCTTTTTGAAAGACCAATCGGTAGCCGCTGCCTGGGGGCACCGTTCGAAATTCGTAGTTGCCTTCCGCGTTGGTATAGGTTTCGACCGCGAATCCAACCGCGGGGCGTTCCAACTTAACTTGAACGCCGGGAATCAGACTGCCGGAGCTATCGGTGACAACTCCGGTGGCGCCGGACACGGATTGCGCGAAGAGGCGGTCGGATAATGACCCCGTGAGCACAGCCACGACGAGCAGCATTTGGACAAATCTCAACGCGATTGAAAGCTTGGAAGCGAAGTTCCCCAGCATCAGTCTCCCCCAGTGAATGAAACGGTGTTCAAGCGATGTGGGAGAGGCGATGCATCTGGAATTCCAATGATTTGTTCGGGTTGACAGCGGTGCGATGAGGTAAGTGGCTTGTCTGCTTTGCGCAGAGTTAAGGAAAAAATTATTTGTGAATGAGCAATATAGCGAAATCTAAAACGACCATAAGCCATTTGAGATAGCTGTAGATACTCTGGAAAACGGTAGAAAACGAATTATCCGTCTACGGAAAGATTTTTCTAGATGCCTTGGTGGAGGTTGGGGCGAAGGGTGAGGGAGCCGTCTGCGTTTAGTTTTTGACGGCAGGCCCAGCGGACTGGGTAGCGCATGTTTTTTACTTCGATTTCGGCGCGGAGTTTCAGGCCTTCGAACTTTGTTCCTTGCGGCAACACGAATTGGGCTTGGCGGAGCTTGCCGGGGATTGGAAAGCCGGCGTCGAGGCCGCCGCTGCTTAGGACTTTTCCATCTGGCGATTCGACTGTGACGCGCAATACACCGGGGACGCCGGCGATGCCATCGTTGACGAAGCCGATGATGAGGCCGAGGTAGCCGTTGTCTTCGTAGCTCCAGATCATGGAGGGGCGGACGCGGTAGCCGAGGCGGCGATTGATGTGGTCGAAGGCTTTGGGGAATGCTTCGTAGTAGGTCTGGAGGTTTTTGGCGTTGATGGCGTGGAAATTCCAGAGGGACCAGTAGTTCGCGCCCACGTCGATGATGTGGGAGATGAGATTTTCGGTTGGCGAGACGTCGTCATCCGAAGCTGTGGCGGCTGGGGGCTTGGGGGGCATTCCAGCTTCGAGCGCGGCGGCGACCCAGGGCGGGCGGTTGCTGAGCGTTTCGATCTGTTCGTTTTCGATGTAGATGGTGTCGCTGCGGATCCAGTTGAAGGTGCGAATGGTTTCGTCGAGGACTTCGGAGTTGCCGACTTTGCTGTAGTCGGGCTGGGTGTTGGTCATCAATGGAGTTTTGGTGAAATGTTTGAGTTGCACTTCCATCATGTTCATCCAGGTGCGCTCGGCTGTCGGGTAATCCGGGAACGGAGTGTTGAGGAATGGCCAGGTGTGGCCTTCGCCCCAGAAGCCGTAAAGAAATGTGTCGAAAAATTCGACGTTGGGATTGCCGTTGTATTCGGCGGCGAGCAAGCCGACCAGTTCGGCGAAGGACTGCTGGAAAAATGGATGGTCGAAGCGCGGCTGATATTTTGAATAAGGGTTGTCCATGAAGCGCTGGGCGGATTTGCGCTCTTTTTCGTCTGGGATTAGATCGACGGTGGGAACTTTGTCGAGCACGAAGTCCGGCAGAGCGGGTTGGTGGCGGTAGTCCGGAGCGCTCATCTGGATGCGCAGGCCGACGCGCTTGTTGTTTTTCTTGGCGAGGTCGAAGACGAGCTTCACGTAGTCGGGAATTTCCAGGCGGCCGGGCTTTGGCTGAATTTCGCGCCAGGTGGGGCGGAGGTAGAGCGCTTGACCTAACGGAAATTTGACGAGGTCTTCGATGGCCTGCGAGACGTTGTCCGCTTTGATTTCTTCGGTGCCCATGTCGGCGGTGATGTAGGTGATGAGGCCTTTGCCGTAGTTGGGAACGACGTCGTCGGAGGGCGTGGTGGTCATGACGACGTCGTCGATGGGGATTGCGGCGTCCGGTGGATATTGCGGGAAGGGGCCCTGGTTCAGGCGATCGGCGGGGGCGGGGCCCGGGCCGAATTGGCAGGAGTCCCAATTGTGGGCGCGGACCAGCGCGGGAGTTTTGGCGGAGGCAACTTTCGCGGCGGCAGCCAGCGCTGCACCGGCCTTTAGAAAATTTCGTCTGCGCATTGGAGAGCCTGATTTCTGAGTAATCGATCTGCTTTCGAACTGCTTCTATTTATATCTTTTTGTTTCGATTGTCCAGAACGCTTTCTCGCGCGACCGCTGAGGAAATCTTGAGGAACACAAAAATAAGCTGGAATTGCGGACGGCCAGCGGCATCTGACACCCAAGGTGGATCGAAAAGGAGAAATTCTGATGCCGACCGTTACTACCAAAGATGGAGTAGAAATCTTTTATAAGGATTGGGGCAAAGGCCAACCGATCGTGTTCAGCCACGGGTGGCCGCTGAGCGCGGACGACTGGGACAACCAGATGATGTTTTTCTTGAACCAGGGCTACCGGGTAATTGCGCATGACCGCAGAGGACACGGGCGCTCAACCCAAACTGGCGATGGGCACGACATGGATCACTACGCGGATGACTTGGCGGCGGTGACCGAACATCTGAACTTGAAGGATGCGATTCACGTGGGCCATTCAACCGGTGGCGGAGAAGTGGTGCACTATCTTGCGCGTCACGGGGAAAGCCGCGTGGCCAAGGCGGCGATCATCAGCGCGGTGCCGCCTTTGATGGTCAAAACAGCGGCAAATCCTGGCGGGCTGCCAAAGAGCGTGTTCGACGATTATCAGAAGCAGTTGGCAGCCAACCGTTCGCAATTTTATTTGGATGTGGCCAGCGGGCCCTTTTACAACTACAACAAGCCGGGGGCCAAACCGTCGCAGGGCGCGATCTGGAATTGGTGGCGGCAAGGGATGATGGGGGGCGCCAAGGCCCACTACGACGGAATCGTGGCTTTTTCGCAGACGGATTTTACGGAAGACCTGAAGAAAATCACGGTACCGATGCTGGTGATGCACAGCGAAGATGATCAGATCGTCCCTTATGCCGATGCCGGGCCGCTGTCGGCGAAATTGGTGAAAGGCGCGGTTTTCAAGTCATACAAAGGGTTGCCGCACGGTATGCCAACGACCCATGCGGATCAAGTCAATGCGGAACTGCTGGGATTTTTTAAGGGTGCAGCTTCAGCGGCGGGGCAAGGACAGTGAAGCACTGAACGCCACCAAGAAACGAAAAAGCCCCGCGCGATCGAGGTGATGCGCGGGGCTTTTTATTTGGCTACAGAGCGAAATTAGGTGTTGCGGGTGATTTCGAAGAGGAACCAGGTGCGGCGTTGGGTTTCGTCGATCCAGTTTTCGAGCAGGCTGGCGGTGGCTACGTCTTCGGCGTCGTCGCAGAGGTTGTGAACCGCGAGCATTTTGTCGACTAGTTCCTTGTTGTCGTCCATCAGCTCGGCGATCATGTCGCCGGGATCGACGAATTCGGCGTCGTTGTCGTGGATGCGTTGTAGCCGGGCGATGTGGGAGATGGAGCGGATGGTGGTGCCGCCAATTTTACGGACGCGTTCGGCGATGTCGTCGGTCATGGCGAAAATCTGATCGCCGTGCTCGTCGAGGAGTAGATGGTAGTCGCGGAAGTGCGGGCCGCTCATGTGCCAGTGGAAATTTTTGGTTTTCAGATAGAGGGCGAATACATCCGCGAGCAGGGCGTTGAGTCCGCCGGAAATGTTTTTGACGTCGTCGCCCTTAATGTCAGAAGGAGTGTTTAGCGGCGCCTTGCGGCGGTCCTTCACGTCGGACTTGGGAAGCTCTTTTACTTCAGATTTCATGGCCATGGAACGTTCCTTTCGTTGAAAAATGCTGGGTTCGATGAAGCGGGATGGTCAGACGGGTTATCAGATGCGGCGGGAGGTTAGTTCGTTTGAGGTTTTTGCACAGCCGGCACCGGCTTCGGCTGCACGAGTAGGGCGGGCTGGGACGCGGAGGACGTCCGGATTGCCGGCTGGTAAAATGGACGTGAGATGAAGCGATCGGGATTCGCGGATTTGCCGTTGCATGGTGGCCGCGTGCCGCCGTGGCTGGCGGAGCGGATGACCAAGCTGGGTTCGGCCATCGCGGAGAACATTATTTATGAGTACGGGCGCGCGGAATTATTGTCGCGCTTGAGCGATCCGTTCTGGTTTCAGGCGTTTGGTTGTGTGATGGGGATGGATTGGCACTCGTCGGGAATTACGACTTCGGTGGTGGGTGCGCTAAAGCGTGGATTGAATCCGCGTGCGCATGAGCTAGGCATTCATGTTTGCGGCGGGCGCGGGAAACAATCGCGGAAGACGCCGATGGAATTGCGGGCGCTGTCGGAAATTTCCGGGAGGAGTGGAGACGCGCTGGCGCGCACCAGCCGGCTGACGGCAAAAATCGATAACAACGCGATAGCGGATGGTTTTCAGCTTTATCTGCACACCTTTATTGTGAGCGACGAGGGCGAATGGGCGGTGGTGCAGCAAGGAATGAATGCCAGCAACCGTACGGCGCGTCGATATCATTGGCATTCGCCCGCGGTGCGCGATTTCACCAGCGATCCGCACACGGCGATTGTGGGGCCGCATCAGGGAACGATCACCAACCTGGTGGATGCGCAGGCGAAGCCGGCGCAGGACGCCATGCTGGCGATCGTGAAAGAAAAGCCGGAGACGACGCTGCGCGAAGCAGAAAGGCTGACGATGCCTGCGCATCACGATGTGCGTGCGGAAAATGTCGATCTGAAGCGGCTGGGCGCGGTGTTGGCGGTGGCTTACGAACGCGAATTACGCGATTTCGCTTCGCTGCTGTTGCTGGAAAATCTGGGCCCGCGCACGCTGCAATCGTTGGCGTTGATTGCCGAAGTGGTGCACGGAGCGCCGAGCCGCTTTGCCGATCCGGCGCGGTTTTCGTTTGCGCATGGTGGGAAGGATGGGCATCCGTTTCCGGTGCCGATTCAGACGTACGACGAATCGATTCGCGTGTTGCGACGGGGATTGGATGCGGCGAAGGTGGGACACTCCGAGAGGGTGGAGGGATTTAAACGGCTGGATCGTTTTGTACGGAATGTGGAAGAACAGTTTCAGCCCGGCGCGGATTTTGCGGAAGTGATGAGACACGAACAGGCGATTTCACCGTCGCTTGGCGGGCGAACAGTTTTTGATGATCGAAAGCCGGCGCGCAAGCAAATTCCGACGCAACGCGAGCCGCTGCCGCAGGTGAAGAAGAAACAGCTAACACTCTTCGAGAAATAATGCCGGGGCACAGTTCGACAATTCACCACGCTGAACGCGGGTGAGTTCGTTGGTTGTTACCGAAGTGTCGCTATTTTCCGCCGCGTTTTTGTTTTGCGACTTTAGCGCCTTGTTTGCCCAAGGCGGTGCGGGTGGCTTTGGACAAATGCGCGATGGTGCGTTTTTTCTTGGCGGCGGCTGCGGCCTTTTTGATGTTTTTTCGGGCGGCGGTGCTTTGTTTGGATGACGGCATGATCTTCCCTTCTGGGTTCTTACTTTTGCAACTGGGCTAATGCTTTGATAGCAGGCGTGAGCGATTGCCGGCTCTTGAAGAAATCAGCCCACGGATCGCGGCCTTTCATGCGCTCCTGAAAATTGCCGATGTTGAAGGACGCGGGATCGAGGTCCGGTTTTACTTCGGACCAGTCCAGCGGTGCGGAGTAAGGCGCGTGGGGGCGGCGACGCACCGAGTAAGGTGCTACTACAGTCTGCGCGAAACCGTTGCGGTAGGGGTCGAGATAAACGCGTTGGCCGCGCGCGGCGATGGAATGTTCCACGGTTAATTCTTTGGGGTACTGGGATGCCAGCCGGGCCACCACATTTTCCGCGAAGGTTTTTACGTCGTCGATGTCGGGGCCGCGCTTGAGCGGAATGAAAATGTGCAGGCCGCGGCTGCCGGAAGTTTTTGGAAAAGAGGTCAGGTCGATGGCGTCGAGCAATTCTTTGAGGTAGAGACCGGCTTGCGCGGCGTCGCTGAATTTTCCAGTTTGCGGATCCATATCGAAACAGAGCCAGTCCGGCTGGCGAATCCCGGAAGCGCGGTTAGGGGAGATATGCAGTGCGATGCAGCCCAGATTTACGAGAGCCAATTGAGTTTCTAGCGCCCCACCGAGGACGTAGTTGGTGAATTCTTTGGATTTGCCGGCGTGCGCGATGCGTTTTGTGGGTGTGCCGGGCGGCATGCTGCTGGGCGATTCTTTTTGGTAGAAGCAACTGCCGCGCATTCCGTCGGGGCAGCGCTCGAGAGAGAGCATGCGGTCTTCCACGTAAGGCTGCAGTTTAGGGAAAATTGCGGCGTAAAAGTTGGCGAGTTGGAGTTTGGTGTAGCCTTCGTCGGGCCAGAAGACCTTGTCGGGGTTAGAAATTTTTAGCGGCAGGGTATCGTTTGGGGTCGATGAAGAGCCCTTGGTTGGATTCGGAGTGGGTTTTTTAGACAGAGATGGCGCAGTCTTCCTGCTTTGAATCGAAACTGCGGACTTCTTGATGGCGGTTGTCTTTGCCGTCGATTTTTTTGCTTTCGGATTGCTTGCTGATTTAGTTTTCATGCGGCGAACTCCGGCATGCGTACTTCCTGAGCGCTTTTATCGTCGCGCAGACCGAGAAAGACGGGCTGGCGCAGCTTTTTGTCGGCGGTCCATTCCTGATAAGAAATTTGAGCCACCAATTTGGGGGCTAAAAAGGTGACGTCGCGCTCTCGTGGGGAATCGGCGAAGGGGCTTTGGCGACGCACCATCGGACGAAACTTTTTGAATAGCATGGCCAGCGACTCCGAATTGAACCCGGTGCCAACTTTACCGACGAATCTCAGCTTCTTGTTGTCGTAAGCCCCCAGCAACAACGCGCCGAAATGAGTGCGCGCGCCCGCAGGAGCGGTGAATCCGCCGATCACGAATTCGTCTTCCTGATGAACTTTTACTTTGAGCCAGGAGGTGGAGCGGCCCTCCACGTAGCGCGAGGATAAATCCTTGGCGACGAGTCCTTCGAATTTGCGTTCCGTAGCTAGGCGGTAGGCTTCCAGTCCGTCATCGGCGAGGCGCGAGGAAAGCACGATCAGTTTATTGCGCGGAATGGATTGTTCCAGAGCAGTGCGGCGTTCCGAGAGAGGGCGAGTGCGGAGATCTTTGCCATCCTTATAAAGAAGATCGAAAACGGCGTAGACGGATTTGCCGACCTGGAGATTCTGCAATAGCTGAAACCGCGATACGCCGGCGGAATCGAAGACGGAAACTTCGCCGTCGAGGAGCAAGGTGTTGGCGTTCAACTTGGCGACGGCCGCGGCAATTTCCGGGAAACGTTCCGTGCGGTCGATGTCATTGCGGGAAAACAAGCGCACGCGCTGGCCTTCTTTGTAAGCCAGGATGCGGTAGCCGTCGTATTTTTCCTCATAGACCCAACCGGCTTTGTTGAATGGCTCGCGCGTTAGGGTGGCGAGCATGGGCTGCGCGCGAAATGGAATTTGTTGTGGCACGGGGGAAATGTGGTCGATTAGCTGCGCTTGCGGCCAGCGGCGCGTGACGATTTTTTAGCCGAGGCACCGGCGGATTTCGTTTTGCTGGCTGTCTTGCCGCCGGCACGCGCGCTTGTGGCAGCGGAGACGGCCGCTGCGGATCGCGTTTTCGGCGGGGCTTTGCGCTCGACTTTAACTTTTGGATCGCCGGTGGCGGCTTTTTCCACATCGCCACCGCCTTCGCGCGCGATATCCACCAACAAGCGATTCGATTTCGCCGAGCGCGGCATTTCTTCGGCGACGTCGACTTCCGAAGCGTACTGATCGCGATGTTTGATCAGCAGCCAGGACGTTTTTGAGCTGCTGCCAAAACCGCGGGTGCGCACCAGCACCCAGGAGCCCTGCAACTTCTTTCCATGCAGCGCGAATTTCAGATCGCCTTTTTGCAGCGCCGCGTCGACATCGGGACTTTCCGGCGTCCAAGTGCCTTTGTCCCACACCATCACGGTACCGCCGCCGTATTCGCCTTCGGGAATGGTGCCTTCAAAATCGGCGTAGTCGATGGGATGGTCTTCGACTTGCATCGCCAGGCGTTTGGTCGATGGATCGAGCGACGGCCCCTTGGGCACGGCCCAAGACAGCAGCGTGCCGTTGTATTCCAGCCGAAAATCATAGTGAAGGGCGGTGGCGCGGTGCTTTTGTATTACGTAAATGCGGTGTTCGTCGGAATGCTTGCCCGAGGTTTTTTCACCGGAAGGCTCGGAAGTAATTTTGAAATCGCGTTTCTTGCGGTATTCGTTGAGTGGCATCAGGGCATTCTATGATGTACAGATGGATGTGATGTGAAGAAAAACCGGGGCCCGCATCAACGATTTCGATGCGAGCCCTTTGGTTGGTGACATAAGTTACTAAGTTTCCAGCTACTCTTCTTGTCCGGCCTTTGGGAGATTCTCGCTGTCGCGATTTCCGCCGGAGTCGCGATCGCGAGTTGGGTTCTCGTGACTTTCCGCCGGCTGATTGTCGCGATTGCCGCTGTTCACGGACTCCGTTTCGCCCGAAGAAGAGCTGTCTGAGGTGACATCGCCGCTGGGATCGACATCGGTCTCGGCCAGCCGCCGCTTCTTTTCGGCTTCGGGCCCGCTAGCACCGCTCATCGCTTGACGTTGGGTTGCCGCTCCTCCCGCCCATTGTCCGCTCATCGATTTAAGCCTTGGCCGTACGCGATTTCTTGCGAGCTACCGGGGCCTCTTCTTGCTCGTCTTCGGACTCCGCGGAGTCCTCCTCGTCCTCGGAGCCCTCGCCCATGGCTTCGACGTTGATTTCGCCGGCGAGATCGGTCAGCTTCTGGTCGGTTTCCTTTTCTTCTTCGAGCGTTTGTTCGAGCAGTTGCACGGCGGTCTCTTCGCCGAGCAGTTCGGCAAAAGTGCGTACGGTGCCATAGGCAGCGATCTCATAATGCTCGATGCGCTGGGCCGCGCCGATAATCGCAGCGTCCATCACTTCGTCTTCGTAGTCTTCCCCGAGTGTTTCCGCGCCCTCCGCTACCAAGCCCTCCATGGCTTTGCACTTTTTGCCGGAAGGCTTCTCGCCAAGTTCCTTGAAAATCTGCTCGAGGCGCTGCACGTGGCCTTTGGTCTGCTCGAGGTGCGCTTCGAAGCCCTGGCGGAGCTCGTCTGAGGTGGAAGCCTTCGCCATCTTGGGGATGGCTTTCACCAGCTGGTTTTCGGCGTTATATAGATCTCGCAATTCGTCGATGTATAGTTCCTTAAGAGCTTCGTGTTCCATAACTTCCTCCTGATTTGACCAGCGTAGTTAAGCTAGATTGCGCGCCTGCAAGCATCCATCCAGCGGAGTACCTACCGGGTTGCGTGATTTCGTGTAGCGAGCGAGGCAGCGCCGTAGGGCCGGATTTACAGGCGATTTCTGGTATCGAGCTCGCGTTGCGACCAACGAATGCGATTGTCCGGCGCGGCGAAAAGAAATCTATCGGTGGAATGGTGTAGAGAGCTTGAGAGTGCGAGTTGCTGGAGAAAGGCCCGCACTGTTCGAAGGCTTGGCGCGACCGGTGCGAACCGGCCCAGCCGAGTTGAAGCCCCCAACTTCCAACTTCGAACTTCCGGCGCGGTTTGATAGACTATATGCGTACAACTACCTAGACCCTTTCGCGTCCCGGCCCTAAGCGCCACAAGCGAAGAACCAGGAAATAAAAATGGCAATGAAGTGTGAACTGTGCGGCAAAGGTCCGCAGTACGGCAACGTGGTAAGTCACGCGAACAATACCCGGCGGCGGCGTTGGAATCCCAACTTGAAGATGGTGCGCGCGTTGATAGGCGGCAATCGCAAACAAATGAAGGTGTGCACCGCGTGCATTCGCGCGGGCAAAGTCAAGAAAGCCGCCTGAGCAACCGCTTGGTTTCAACACCGTTACGATCCCTCTCGACGGAACGTGGTTTACGAGTGTCTCGTGGAAGCACGGGTGTGCGTGGCGTAACTCTTGCGGCCGTGACGCTTCCGGCGGCGCTGCTGGGCGCTATGTGGCTCGGCGGCTGCAACCACAATGTGCAGCATTCCGCGGACGTCTGGGCCGTGGTGAACGGCCAGGAAATTCACAAAGAGGAAGTTGAAAAATATTATAAAACCCGCGTGAATCCGGAAGGCCAGGCGCCTTCGCAGGAAGAAGCGCTGGCGTTGAAGCTCAATGTGCTCGACGAGCTGATCAACAATGAAATTCTGATCGAGCGCGCCAAGAAACTGAATCTGGAAGCCAGCGATGGCGAAGTCGAAGACAAATTCACCGAGTTGAAAAGCCCCTACACGGAAGATGAGTTTCAGCGGCAACTGAAGGATCGCGGCGTTTCAGTGGATGACTTGAAGCGCGATTTGCGGCGGCAGCTTTCCATTCAGAAATTATTGAATCGGGAAGTGGTGGCGAAGATTGCTATCTCCGATCAGGATGTTTCTGACTTTTACAACACTAACAAAGCGCAGTTTAATGTAGCGGAACCGCAATTTCGCATCGCGCAGATCGTAGTTACTCCGCATAAAGAACCGCAAATTCGTAATCGCAAGAACGATGATGCGACCAATGAGGCGGAGGCCCAACGCAAGATAAAGATGTTGATGGACCGCTTGAATACTGGGGCGGATTTCGCACAACTGGCGATGGATTATTCGGAAGATCCGAATTCGGCAACCACCGGCGGCGATCTGGGATATGTGCCGGAGTCGGCGCTGAATCAGTCGGATCCGCTATTGAAGAAGATTGTGCTGGGATTGAAGCCCGGGCAGGTGAGCCAGCCGGTGCCGCTGAAAGATGGCTACCGGATTTTGAAACTGATTACCCGCGAATCGCCGGGGCAGCGCGGTTTGTCTGATCCGCAGGTGCAGCAGACCATTCGCGATACGTTACGGAATCGCAAGGAACAATTGTTGCGCGCGGCTTATCTTGCGGTGGCGCGGGATGAAGCGCATTCCACGAATTTTTTGGCGCAACAGGTGATCGAATCGGCCGGAAAATTGCCGGGTGGAGCCGCGGCGGCGGATGCGGCAGTGTCGAAGCCTGCGGGACAGTAGTTTCTTTTTCAATCTTGAGGAATTTCGCGCCTGCTGATTAGCTAATCCACGCCAGCGTGTCGCCGGCATTCACGGCCTGGCCTTCCTTCACGAGCAATCGTTCCACCACTCCCGATTTTGGCGAACGAATTTCGTTCTGCATTTTCATCGCTTCCACGACCAGAAGCCCCTGGCCGGATTCCACTTGGTCGCCGGACTTCACCAGCACGCGCACCACTTTGCCCGCCATGGGCGCGGTAATTTGTTGACGGCCCTCCGCTTCGACGTGACCCAGGCGGCGACCGCGCCAGGCACGCGGATCGGCGACCTCCGCAGTGAATTCGCTGAGGCCGCACTGCAGATCGAGCTTGCCGTCAGGGGCCCGCGCGATACGAATTTCGTGGGATTGCCCATTCAGCAAAATTGAGAAAATGTTGGGCGCGATTTCCACGGCGTCCGCTTGAGCGGGCTGGCCGTTGAGTGAAACCTTCCAGCTCTCGCCTTCATGCGCCAACTCCACCACATGCTTTTTGCTGCCGGCTTTGGATGTCAGTGTGACTTCGAATTTCATACGCCGCGATCCAGTTGCTGCCGGCGTCCGGCTGCTTTCCAGCGTGAAGATTCTTCCGCGGTGCCATCGGTTGTTGCAGGGCCGTCGCCTGTGCTGCCGGGGCTCTGCGTGGCCTGCCAGAGAGCCGCGCCAATCGCAGCGGCTTCGTCACTGGTTTCTTCGACCGAGCTATGCGGAGTGCGCTTGAGCATTTCGTCGAGCCAGGTAGTGTGCAGTTCGCCGCGGACGAATTCTGGTTCGGACAAAATGCGGCGGAAAAGCGCAGTGTTGGTCCTGATTCCGCAGACGGTGTATTCTTCGAGCGCGCGGCGCAGGCGTGCGATGGTTTCCTCGCGACTGTTGCCCCAGGCGATTAGCTTGCTGAGCAGCGGGTCGTAGTCGTTGGGAACGGTCCAGCCTTCGTAGACACCATCGTCGAGACGGACGCCGGGGCCACTAGGTGTGTGGCGCGAAATAATTTTTCCCGGCGAAGGAAAAAAATTGTTGTCGGGATCTTCTGCGTAAAGGCGGACTTCCATGGCGTGTCCGCGTGGAGTGATGGTTTCCCAGGCGAACGGCAAGCGATGCCCTGCGGCAATGGCGATCTGCAATTTGACGAGGTCGAGGCCGGTGACTTGTTCGGTGACCGGATGCTCCACCTGCAAGCGGGTATTCACTTCCAGGAAATAAAAATCGAGATTGGCATCAACGAGAAATTCCACGGTGCCGGCGTTGGTGTAGCCGCCCGCGCGGGCCAGTCTTACGGCGGCGTCGCCCATCTTTTTGCGCAGATCGGGAGTCATGATCGGGGAAGGCGCTTCTTCGATTACTTTTTGATGGCGCCGTTGTACGGAACATTCGCGCTCACCGAGAGAAACTACGCGCCCATGCGTGTCGGCGAATATTTGAATTTCCACGTGTCGCGGTTTGATTAGATATTTTTCGAGATATACGCGGCCGTCGCCGAAACTGTTCTGCGCCTCGGATGAAGCGTCGCGCAACGCGCCGGCTAATTCCGCGGGACCGTTCACCACTCGCATGCCTTTTCCGCCGCCACCGGCGACGGCTTTTAACAAAACCGGGAAACCCATGTTTTCGGTCAGGGCCTCGGCCTGTTCCACCGAATCGATCGGATCGTTGGTGCCGGGAACGGTCGGGACATCGGAGCGGCGCGCCAATTGGCGTCCGGCGGTTTTCGAACCGAGCGCTTCCATGGCCTCCGCGGACGGACCGATAAACGTAACGCCCGCTTCGGAGCAAGCGCGCGGCAGCGCAGGATTCTCCGCGAGAAATCCATAACCGGGATGCAACGCGTCGCAACCGGCGCGGCGGGCCACGGCCATCAACTTATCGATGCGCAGATAACTTTCACCTGACGGAGCGGGGCCTATCGGGTAAGCTTCATCGGCGAGACGGACGTGCAGGGATTTGCGATCGACGTCGCTAAACACCGCGACGGAGCGAATTCCTAGTTCGCGGCAGGCGCGCAGGATGCGCACAGCGATTTCACCGCGATTGGCAATCAGGATTTTTCTGAACATGGCTGGACGTGAAGCCGAAATTCTAGCATGTGGGAATGCGGCGGGCGTTTTGGGCTTGGAGTGCGGTGTCCAATTGTGTCGAACGATTTGTGGAAAGGAGCGGCAGGCGTGAAGAACAAACGGTGGATTGGTTTGGCGGCGGTGATTTTGTTGGCGGCGCTGCGTGCCGGCGCGCAGGAAGCGGTGATTGCTCCCGCGGACAATTTGGTGGTGGATGGCGTGCCGAAGATTCCGGCGAAGCTGGCGGACGAAGCCGGACGTTACGGCTCCTATCGAGCTGCGTCGTTTGAGGACTGGCATCCGCAGCGCAAAGAAATGTTGATTACCACGCGCTTCGCGGAAACTCCGCAATTGCACCTGGTGAAAACGCCGGGAGGCGAACGGCAGCAGCTCACCTTTTATCCCGACTCGGTGAGCAATGCGCGGTTTCATCCGAACGGCGGCGACTACGTGGTCTTTATGAAAGATATTGGCGGAGGCGAATGGTTTCAGCTGTACCGCTATGACATGGACTCGGGCAACGTCACGCTGCTGACCGACGGGAAGTCGCGAAACATCATGGGGCCGTGGTCCACCAAGGGCAATCACATCGCTTATGTTTCGACGCGACGCACCGGGCAGGACACCGATTTGTGGGTGATGAATCCCGCCGATCCCAAGTCCGATCATTTGCTGACGCAACTGAAAGGCGGCGGCTGGCAGCCCATGGATTGGTCGCCGGACGACAAACATATTTTGTTGCTGGAGGAATTGTCGATCAACGAATCGTATCTCTGGCTGGTGAATGCGGAGACCGGCGAGAAAACGGAACTCACGCCTCACGACGCGAAAGAGAAGATTTCTTACGGCGGGGCGCAATTCAGCAAGGATGGCAAAGGGATTTACGTGACCACCGATCTGGAATCGGAGTTTCATCGGCTGGCTTTGCTGGATATGACGGGAAAAAACCCTAAATTCCTGACTAGCGATATTCCCTGGGACGTGGATGATTTTGATCTTACTCGCGATGGGAAACGAATCGCGTTCTTGACGGATGAAGAGGGTGTGAGTGTACTGCACACGATGGACACCGCCAGCCATCATCACCAGCGCGAGCAAAAGATTCCGGAAGGCGTGCTGAGCAATCTGAGCTGGCACCGCGATGGGCACGATCTGTCGTTCCGGGTGACAAATTCTCAGAGCGCGGGCGATTGCTACTCCATTGATGTTGCAAACGGGGCAGTGGAGCGATGGACGCACAGTGAGAGCGCGGTGAAGACTGAAGCGTTTCCGGGTGCGGAGTTGGTGCGCTGGAAAAGCTTCGATGGAAAAATGATTTCAGGGTTTTTGTATAAGCCGACGGCGAAGTTTTCCGGTAAGCGGCCAGTGCTGGTAGTGATTCACGGTGGACCCGAAGGCCAATCGCAGCCACTTTTTCTAGGGCGCGCGAACTATTACTTGAATGAGCTAGGGATCGCGCTGATTTATCCCAACGTGCGCGGCTCGACCGGTTACGGCAAGACATTTTCGCTGCTGGACAACGGCTTCAAGCGCGAGGACACCTACAAGGACATCAACGCACTGTTTGACTGGATCGGGACGCGGAGCGATCTGGACGCTGACAGAATCGGAGTGACGGGAGGAAGTTACGGCGGGCACATGACGCTGGCAATTTCGACGTTTTATAGCGATCGGATTCGCTGCTCAGTGGACATTGTGGGCATGTCTAACTTGGTGACGTTTCTCGAACATACCGAAGCGTATCGCCGCGACTTGCGACGGGTGGAATATGGCGACGAACGCGACCCCAAGATGCACGACTTCCTGGAAAAGATCGCGCCGATGAATAACATCGAGAAAATCAAAAAGCCGATGATGGTGGTGGCGGGGAAAAACGATCCGCGCGTTCCGGTTTCGGAGTCGGAGCAGATCGTTGAAGCGCTCAAGAAGCAAGGCACGCCGGTTTGGTATGTCATGGCCAAAGACGAAGGCCACGGATTCCGAAAAAAGCCCAATCAGGATTTTCAGTTTTATGCGACGGTGGAGTTTTTGCAGAAATATTTGCTGCAGTAGCAGTCGACGCGCAATCCAGCCAACACGCAGGCTAAAGTGGGATATTGCCGTGTTTTTTGCGGGGATTGGTGTCGCTCTTATTTTCGAGCGCCCGTAGCGCGGTGATCAGCCGAGCTCGGGTCTCCGCGGGCTCGATCACTGCATCGACATAGCCGCGTTCGGCGGCAACAAACGGGTTGGCGAAGCGCTCGCGAAATTCTTCAATCTTTTCTTTGCGCAAGGCTTCGCGCGCGGACTCCGACGCTTTATCCAATTCACGCCGATAGACGATGTTGACGGCGCCTTCCGGTCCCATGACCGCGATTTCTGCGGTGGGCCAGGCGAAGTTTGCATCGGTGCGCAGGTGTTTGCTGGACATCACGCAGTAAGCGCCGCCGTAGGCTTTGCGGGTGATCACCGTGATTTTGGGAACGGTGGCCTCGGCGTAAGCGAAGAGCAGCTTGGCGCCGTGACGAATAATCCCGCCAAATTCCTGCTGGGTGCCGGGCAAAAATCCGGGTACGTCTTCTAAGGTGATCAGCGGAATATTGAAGGCATCGCAAAAGCGGACGAAGCGCGCGCCTTTTACCGACGCATTGATATCCAGAACACCGGCGAGAAATGAGGGCTGGTTGGCGACGAACCCGACAGGCCGGCCGCCCATACGCGCAAATCCTACGACGATATTTTTCGCGAAGTGTTCGTGGACTTCGAAGAAGTAGCCTTCGTCCACCACCGAGTGGATCGCGTCTTTGATGTCGTAGGGTTGCTGTGGATCGTCGGGCACCAGACTGTTTAATGCCTCATCGCGGCGATCGACGGGATCCGAAGAAGCGCGGCGCGGCGGATCGTCGACATTGTTCGATGGAATGAAACTCATCAGTTCGCGAATCATCGCCAGACAATCGGCGTCGTCGCGTGAAACGAAATGAGCCACGCCACTTTTTTCGTTGTGGGTCATGGCCCCGCCGAGTTCCTGTTTGGTGACTTCCTCATGTGTGACGGTTTTGATTACATCCGGTCCGGTCACGAACATGTAAGAAGTTTCGCGGGTCATGAAAATAAAGTCGGTAATCGCCGGCGAATAAACTGCGCCACCAGCGCATGGGCCCATGACCGCGCTGATCTGCGGAATCACTCCGCTGGCCAACGTGTTGCGAAGAAAAATGTCGGCGTAACCGGCGAGCGAAGCGACGCCTTCCTGAATGCGGGCGCCGCCGGAATCGTTCAGCCCGATCAGCGGAGCACCGCCGCGCACCGCGAGGTCCATAATTTTGCAGATTTTCCGGGCGTTGGCTTCCGAGAGCGAGCCTCCAAACACCGTGAAATCCTGGGCGAAAACATAAACAAGGCGACCGTCGATGCGCCCGAACCCGGTTACGAAACCGTCGCCCGGCGGACGCTGCTCTTCCATGCCGAAATCGACGCAGTTATGGCGGACAAATTTGTCGAGTTCCTCGAAAGTGCCTTCATCCAACAAAAGATGAATGCGCTCGCGGGCAGTGAGTTTGCCGGCTTTGTGTTCGCGCTCGCGGCGTTCGGTGCCGCCGCCCGCTTCGGCTTCCGCGGATAATTTGCGGAGCTCCTCCATGCGGTCGTGATGCTTGGTTGGCGATGGAGCGGAGCTTTTTTTATCCGGCAAGCGAATCTCCCGGGAGAGCGGAATCATTTTTGAAGATGCGCACGGCCAGGTGGGTGGCGAGCCACACGGTACCGAGCAATAGCACTACCCCGAGAAGCATTTCCGCGCACATCGCGAGTGCACGCGGCAAGGGCGAAGAAATCGAGGTGACGTATATGGTGGTTTTGACCAGGATAAACATGGCGCCGAGGCTCATGGCGACAATCAGGATGGTGGTGACAATGGAGGCAAGGACGCGTTTCATGGCGTAGGGCTGGAGTGAAAACTCACGGGCGTCAGCATAACGCAATTACTCGGACGCGAGTAAAGGCGCTTGAGATTTGCAACGCCAGCAGTGAGAACGGCGAGGACATTCGTTCAGCGCAGGCCGGACCAGTCGTCGGCAACCAAGATGGAGTCGCTAGGATTAGCGGGATCGTACTTCACGCTGGCAGGTTGGCCGGCAACCAGAGAGTCGAAACGAATTTGTCCTTCGAGGCCGGTGATATCTTGCGCGGTGTGATAAGTCACTCCAGAAATCGCGTAGCTGTAGGAAACCAGATGACGCAAGCGCGTATCCGGCACTACAGGAGCGTTGGATCCAAAGAGTTTTTTCTTTTCGACGGGCGGGGCAGGCGGATGCTCAGCCAGTTCGACGACTTGGCCTTCGGTGATACGGCCGATTTGATTCAAGTGCAGGCGGCGTTTGCGTTCGATGGCTTCGGGCGTCTCGGGAGGACGCATGAAAGCGTAGCTGATCATGATGATGGCGGCGACCGCTACACCACCCATGATCAGCAGCAGATTGGTATCCACGAACAAAAAGTTCAACGAGAGGACTCCCCTTCAAATTTTTGTCTGAACGCTACACATGGTGACGCGATGCCAACGGAAAGCGACTTCCAGAGTTCACCACACGCAGCCACATTTTACCGGAATCAAATTGGAGCACGTAGTGATGCATATCGAGAATGCGGCGCACTACACAACATGTGGCCGCGCCATGATAGCTGGAAATTGCGGGTGAGGATGCAGGTTCGGTGGATTTCCGTTAGCCGACGCCATGGCGGGGTGGGTGGAGGTGGGCGTCGCGGACTTTCCAGATGCAGGTGCCGATCCAGGAAAGCGTCGCGGCAATTAGATAAACGACCGCGCCGATCATAAAAACGTGAAATGCACTATACGAGTCGTTAAGCGACCAGAAAAAAACGCTGAGGGCGCGATAGGTGAGCGACAGGAAGGTCCAGGCGATGAGGCTGGAGGTGAGTAACTTCGCGGGATCGCGGAAAAATCTCAGGATAGGAAGGAACGCAAGCAGCGCGATCAGAGCTGCCGAGATGAGATTGCGCTCCACCGAGACCCGGTCGAAAATCGGCATACGGTTGGCGATGAAAATCCATGCGCAGAACGCCAGAGAGAGTCCCGCGCCTACAACAACGCCGTAACGAACGGCGGAGTTTTGAAACGCGTGAAACGCTTCAGGTTCGTGAATGGCCGGCCGAACCAACATGCCAGTGAGGCTCCGACAAAATTAAGATGACTGAAATCAGGGAGACGGTTGCGCGACTTCCACGGCGGTCGCGACGCTGGGCGCGCTTTCGTTGCCGGAGCGGTCCACGGCCGTGACGGTGTACCAATAGCGGTGCGGGGGCAGCACAGAAGTATCACGATATGCAGGCGTGGGCAACAGGTCGGGGGTGAGGAGTGTGCCTTTTACGTCGAGTTGGTCGCTACGGTAGACGCGGTAGCCGGCGAAGTCGGATTCGGAGTTAATGGACCAGGAGAGTTCGACGAGTACGGTGTTTGGATTTTCTCCCGGAAGAACTGCGGAGGAAATGTCTTTGGGTGTAGCGGGCGGGAAGGTGTCGCGGGGAGTGATGATGGCTGGCTGCGAGTCGGAGGACTCGAGAGGTGCGCCGTTATTGGAGATTACGCTGCGCACGATGTACACGTAGGTCTTGCCAAACTCGAAGGATTTGTCGCTGTAGGTGCGGTCGGGCTGAGTGTCGAGCAGGTGGAGTTTGCTATCGAGTTTGAGTTGGGCCGCGTCTCGGGCGGCGGATGCAGCTGCGGGGGCGTCGGCCACGTTGTCGAATTCAGCGCGGTAGATGTTGTAGGTCACATTGTTGATAGGATCTCCAGCGGAGGTGTGATCGATGGCTGGCCAGCTCAGCTCTACGGCGGGCTCGGTGACTTTTGTTTCGATTGCGGCGATGGGCTGGGGCACGCTCAAAATGTGCAGCGAGATGATGTTGGAGTTGGCCGAGGCGCGCTTGGGCGACAGACGCGTGCGTGCTGCGTAGATCGTTACCGCGCTTGCGGTAGATTTTGTGTCTACAGGATTGATTGGGTCAAAGAACTGGAATTTTTCGTCAATGGAATAGTTTTCGACTAGAGCTGCAGGTACTGTGCCGACGACACGAAGAGATTTTAGATCGGGCGAACCATCCGGCTTGTTTGTGCCGCGAAGAATTTCTACGGCAGGTGGAGCGGCGAGCCGGTCGCCGCGGAGCGAACGCGTCGGCATCGTGAACGTCAGTTGAACCCCGTCGCCGGCTTGATGCGCCGCGAGGTCGGTGATTGGTGCTGCGACGGGGGGAGAAGGCGCGACTGGTTCACCGGGAGCACCGCAGCCGGCGGCTGTAACCGTAAAAATTACGACCGCAGAAATTTTTAGCGCACAACGTATGGTTGCTAACCATCCGAGTTTCGCGGGCGGGGTGCTCACTCGACGGGATTCTCCCACGCGCAGCGCGCGTTGCTGAGGATGCTTACAAGATATAGCGGCTGAGGTCCTGGTTTTTGACGATGTCGTCGAGCTGTTTGGTGACGTAGGCTGCGTCGATCTTGACGGTTTTCTTTTTTAGCTCGGGGGCCTCGAAGGAAAGTTCATCGAGCACTTTTTCGAGAATGGTGTGCAGGCGGCGAGCGCCGATGTTTTCGGTTTGCTCGTTGACGCTGGTAGCGAAGCGGGCGATGGCCGCGACGGCGTCGTCACCGAAGGAAAGTTTCAGGCCTTCGGTTTCGAGCAGCGCGACAGCCTGCTTCAACAAGGCGTTCTTGGGTTCAGTGAGAATCCGAATGAAGTCTTCCTCTTTCAGCGATTGCAATTCGACGCGGATGGGCAAGCGGCCTTGCAGCTCGGGGATGAGGTCGGCGGGCTTGCTGACGTGGAAGGCGCCGGCGGCGATGAACAAGATGTGGTCGGTACGAATCATGCCGTAGCGCGTATTGACGGTGGTGCCTTCGATGATGGGCAGAATGTCGCGCTGCACGCCTTCGCGGGAAACGTCGGGGCCGTGGCCGGATTCGCGGCCGGCGACTTTGTCGATTTCGTCGATGAAGATAATGCCCATTTGTTCAGCGCGTTCGACGGCGGAGCGAGTGACCTGGTCCATGTCGAGAAGTTTGTTTTCTTCTTCCTGGATCAGATACTCAAAAGCGTCCGCTACGGACATTTTGCGTTTCTTTTTTTGCTGCCCGAACATGCCGGAGAGGACGTCTTTGATGTTGACGTCCATTTCTTCGACGCCTTGATTGGAAATAATTTCAAACGAGGGCATGGATCGTTCGCGAACTTCGATGTCCACCATGCGCTGGTCGAGTTTGCCTTCGCGGAGTTGGGCGCGGAGTTTCTCGCGGGTGCGTTCGGTTTGCTCGCGTTGGGAAGTGACTTCGGCTTCGTTGCCGGGGGCGGAAGGAGTGAGCGTGGGCGGCAGAAGCAAATCGAGAACGCGTTCCTCCGCGGCTTGTTCGGCGCGATCGGCGACTTCGTCGAGTTTTTCTTCGCGGATCATGTCGATCGAGGTTTCGACCAGGTCGCGAACCATGGATTCGACGTCGCGGCCGACGTAGCCCACTTCGGTATATTTGGAGGCTTCCACTTTTACGAACGGGCAGCCTGCAAGGCGCGCGAGACGGCGGGCGATTTCGGTCTTGCCGACGCCGGTGGGGCCGATCATCAAAATATTTTTAGGCAGAATATCTTCGGCGATTTCGGGCGGAAGTTTTTGGCGGCGCACGCGATTGCGGAGAGCCACGGCGACGGCGCGCTTGGCGGCGTTTTGGCCGACGATATACTTGTCGAGCTCCGCGACAATTTCGCGCGGGGTCATGTCGTCAAGAGCGGGGAGCAACTCCTGTTCTTCGGCGGGAGCGGTACCATTCGGGCCGGGCGTGAAGACGATTTCTTTTTCCATTTTAGACGGCATTCAACCCTTCAGTTTTGCTGTTGTGTCGCTGCGATTGCCATTCCATTTTTATTGCGCGCTGTTTTGAGGCCACGGGCCACACGTTTTAGATGCGCCGTCCCCTGATGGCGTAAAACTGTACTCCTAGATTTCCTCGACGGTAAAGTTGGCGTTGGTGTAGATGCAAATCTCGCTGGCGATGCGCATAGCTTCCATGGCGAGTTCCTTGGCGGGAAGCTTGGCGTGTTTGGCCAAGGCGCGGGCGGCCGCTAGCGCGTAGGAGCCGCCGGAGCCGATGGCCACGATGCCGTCATCTGGCTCAATCACGTCGCCGTTACCGGAGAGGATCAGAGTGCCTTTGGTGTCGGCAACGATCAATAGGGCTTCGAGATGGCGAAGCGCGCGATCTTTGCGCCATTCCTTGGCGAGCTCGACTGCGGACTTGTACAAGTTGCCGGAATGTTCCTGGAGTTTAGCTTCGAAGCGCTCGAAGAGAGTGATGGCGTCGGCAGTGGAACCGGCGAAACCGGCAATGACTTTGTCGCTGTAAAGGCGTCGCGTTTTCCGCGCGGTGTGTTTCATGACATGGTCGCCCATGGTGACTTGACCATCGGCAACGAGGACTACTTTGTTGTCTTTGCGCACGCTGAGCACGGTGGTGCCGTGCATTGGTGCGTGTCCTGGATGATGGGGCATGGAGACATTATAACGCTGCACGCCGAATGGTGCGCGCGGATCGGCTTTCGAGCGCTGGATTGTTCTGTTACGCTGCGAGGCCATGCAGCTTACTCCGTCGCAATTGCGCGCTTTGACTTCGATTTGCGACACATTCGCGCCGAAAAATCACGGCTGGCCGGCGGCATCTGAGTTGGGCGTGCCGGAAGCGATTGCGGCGGCGATGGACTTCAATCCACGTGGGGCGGATCACAAACAATTTTTGCAGCTTCTGGATTTTTGGGATTCGCGGCTGCATGCGTTGATTTCTGTTGGACGCTTCTCGCATTTCTCTGCGCTCGATCAGGATACCCGGACGCGGGTGTTGCTTTCGTGGGCGCAGAGTGGGCTCGGAGTGCGACGCGGCGCGTTTCAAGCGTTGCGCAAAGCGGTTTCGTATTTGTACGTGATGCTGCCGACGCTGAACGGGGCGTCGACTCCGGTGTGGGAGAAGATTGGGTATCCGGGGCTGCCGAAAATTCCTGCGCATGTTTCTTCAACAAGACTTAACGTCACGGTTCCGCAGCAAGACACGCAGATTTCTTGTGAAGTTTGCGTGATTGGTTCTGGAGCGGGCGGCGGGACTGCGACGGCGGTTCTGGGTACGGCTGGTAAAGATGTAGTGGTGCTGGAAGCAGGCGGTTACTACGACGATGCGGATTTTGATGGCGGCGAAATGGCGGGATATCAGCGGTTGTACGCGGAAGGCGGAGCGGCGGCGACTGCGGATCAGAGTGTGGGATTGCTAGCCGGCGAATGTGTGGGCGGCGGGACGGTGGTGAATTACACCACTTCGTTTCGCACGCCGGACGATATTCGGGCGGAGTGGGCGGCGAGTGGAGTGCCGTGGTTTGGGAGTGCGGAGTATACGGCGAGTCTGGACTCGGTGTGTAGGCGGTTGCGCGTGAATTCGCAGCACAACCGCGTTTCGGCTCGCGAACAAATTCTGGAACGCGGACTGCGCGCGCTGGGATGGCACGTGGATGCGATGCCGAGGAATGTGGTGGGCTGCGACCAAGGCGAAGTTTGCGGGTATTGCGGAGTGGGCTGTCCGCTTGGCGCGAAACAATCGACGGCGAAAACTTGGCTTTGTGATGCACAGCAGAACGGGGCGCGCGTCGTGGCGGAGACTCGCGCGGTGAAGATTTTAAGTGAGCGTGGCGCGGTGAGCGGCGTTGAAGCGGTGACGAAGGGTGGGCATCGCGTTTCAATTCGCTGCAAGTATGTGGTGGTCGCATGCGGCGCAATTCACACACCGGCGCTGTTGCTGCGCTCTGGATTGAAGAACGAACATATTGGCGCGAATTTGCATTTGCATCCAGTTTCCAATGTGTGTGGGGTGTTTGAGGAAGAGATTCGGCCGTGGGAAGGGACGCTGCAGGCGATTTATTCGGACGAACACCGCTCGATGACGGGAAATTTTGGGGTGAAGTATGAGACGACCGCGCTGCAGCCGGTGATTGCTTGCGCGGCGTTGCCGTGGCGTAGTGCGGAGCAGCAGCGATACTTTCTGGAGCGGCTGCGGAACACTGTGGGGATCGGAGTTTTGACGCGGGACCGCGACGGCGGACGAGTAACCGTTGATGCGCAAGGGCATCCGGTGACGCATTACCGGTTGTCGGCATTTGATCGGAAGCATTTGCGTCGCGGATTTATTTCGGCGGCACGGATTCTGGAGGCGGCTGGGGCGCGGACGATTTATTCGCCACACTCGAAATGGTGTTCTTACGAACCTGGGCGTAAAGGCTCGCTGGAGACGTTTACTCGGAATATGGATTCGGCTGGGTGGGATTCAGGGAGGTTGGCGCTATTTTCGTTTCACATTATGGGGTCGGCGCGGCTGGGTGAGTCGGCGCGGAGTTCTGCGACGAATCCCGAGGGAGAGTGCTGGGAAGTGAGGAATTTGTACGTGATGGATGGGGCTAGTTTTCCGAGCGCTTCCGGGGTGAATCCGATGATTACGATCGAGGCGATTGCGCATCGGAATGCGCGGGCGTTGGCGGAGCGGGTTTGAGAGGGAGTTTGTACGTGCCTTGTTTAGTGCGAGTTACGAATCGGCCTGGAAAATATCGATTTAGGAGCCATGAGTTCGTAATTAATTGATTGCACTGGAGATATAGGCGTTTTCAACTAGCCGACGGGTTCATAAGTTATTGAAAACACAGCCACGATTTTTCGCAGTTCTGCAGGGAGTTTGTAATTTATTGATGTTGTTCAGTTTAGGGCCGACGGCTGGACGCGAGACCAGTCCGCGAGTCGCGTCGTGTCGCGGCCAAGCGCACGCTTTCGTGCCAAGAATAGTACCATCTAATACTATTTAACTAAAGATATTTTATTCGTATTCGAATTATTCGCGGGCGTTTTTGTATTTGTCGCGGTCTTTTTTGCTGCCGACTTCGGAGTAGCGCTTTTCGAGGGCGGCTTTGGTGAAGGTGTCGGGAGGCAGGTTGGGATTATAGGTGCAGGTGTCGAAGAAGGCCTGGTAGAAGCGTTTGCCGTCGCGTTCGCGGGAGATTTGCAGGGCGACCATGACGCCGTCTTTGCGTTGATAGTTGGTGTAGATGGTGGTTTCCAGTTGGCGTTCCTGAGTAATTTCGTTGATGGAATTGACGGTGCTGTGGAGGAGAAGATGCGAAGAACGGTCGACGGCGAGGCGCAGGGTGCGGTCGGGGAAGATGACTTCGATCCAATCGACTTGGCGCATGTCGACAGTGTCGCGGCCGGCGTAGCTGAGAACGATATTGGGATCTTTTAGGCCGTAGCGCAGGACGTGATCGACGCCTTGATTGACGAGGATCTGGAAGTCGGAGACGGCGCCGGGGGGCTCGGGGCTAACGCCGCTGCGATCCATGGTCCAACCTTCGTCGCCGTCGAAGAGATCGATGATGTTGCGCTTTTTGGAGTAGTCGATGCGGTGTTTGTCGGGGAAGCGCCAGTAGTCCTTGAATTCGATGAAGCCAGTAAGTTCGCCGTTGTGGCCGAATTGGGCGCGGCGGCCGTCGCATTCGCGGTCGTGGGCTTCGAGGTAGGCTGGGCCGCCGAGGGCGTCGACCAGTTGGTTGAGGATCTCCTTCGCTTTCGCGACGTTTTCTTCCGGGAGCATGGTCTGCACATTTTGTGCAGGCGCAGAAGAGCGCGATTCAGCGGCTGCCGCGAGTTGCGGAAAAATCGCGAGCGACACCGCTGCGACGGTCGAAGTCGCCTGTTGCCACACCCACTTTGACGAACCTGTTAGCCGCACAACACCGATCCCCCATTTACATTGATGATTTCGCCGGTCATGAAGTTGGCCAGGTCGGAGGCGAGGAAGAGGATGGGGCCGGCGATTTCTTCGGCGGTGGCGGCGCGTCCGAGAGGGATGGCGGCGGTGACCATTTTTTGGCCGGCTTTGGTGTCGATGACGGGATTGGACATGTCGGTGGCGACCCAGCCGGGTGCGACGGAGTTGACGGTGATGTTGTGGCGGGCGAGCTCGGTAGCCAGGCCTTTGGTAAGGCTGATGATCCCGCCCTTGGATGCTCCGTAGTGGGTGTGAAAGGATTCGCCCCGCTGGCCGGCGGTGGAGCTGATGGGAATGATCTTGCCGGATTTTTGCTTAATCATGTGCGGGACGGAGAAGTGAATGATGGAGTAGACGCTGGTGAGGTTGATGCGGATCA
This sequence comes from uncultured Acidobacteriota bacterium, assembly GCA_963846145.1. Classification (GTDB taxonomy): domain Bacteria; phylum Acidobacteriota; class Terriglobia; order Acidiferrales; family UBA7541; genus Acidiferrum. The sequence goes on from CAWJUV010000004.1 coordinate 807,263, forward strand.
TGTCGTCCCACTGTTTTTCGGACATTTTTTCGATGGGGAGATCTTCGAGGTTCCAGACGCCAGCGTTGGGAACGACGATGTCGAGGCGGCCGAGACGAGAGACGGCGAAGTCGACGAGTTTCTTGTTGTCGTTGTGGCGGCTGACGTCGGCTTTAAAGGCTTCGACGCGGGTGCCGTGTTTGGCGGCTTCCTGTTGCAGCAGCATGGCGGGTTCTTTGGCTTTGTTGTAGTTGAAGACGACGTCGGCGCCGGCCTGGGCGAAGAGTTTTACGGCGGCGGCGCCGATGCCGCGTGAGCCGCCGGTGATGAGAGCTGCTTTGCCTGCTAGAGAGATCATGTTTGGGCCTCGACGCAATTTGGAATGAGTTCGAAACAAAAATCAAAAGATAAAAAGCCGTTGGGTTGAATTTGCGCCCGCCCCACCCTTGCACAAACCGCAAGGGTGGGCCACCCAGTTTTCGATAGGCTACAGAAAACCAAATCCAAATTTAAAGACGGCTGCGCTTAAACCTGATGAACGGCTGCGCCGCGGTGTTGATTGGCGGCGGTGATGAAAGTCGCGGAAGAGGCGCTCAGAGAAGGCGTCGCCAAACATGCGTTCGGGGTGCCATTGGACGCCGATGATCCAGTTGGAGTCGCCGGTCCATTCGATAGCTTCGATGGTGCCGTCGGTGGCGTGGCCCGTGACTGCAAGATTTTTGCCGACTTGGTCGACGGCTTGGTGGTGAGAGCTATTGATTTGGGCTTCCGTCTTGCCGAGGATTTTCGCGAGTTTGCTGGATTGATCGAAAGTCGCGCCGTGGATGGGGTCGGCGTCTGGTTCGGGGTTGAGATCGTGGCGGGTGTGGGCGGTTTGCGTTTTGGTTTCGTCTTTGAGGTCTTGGATTAATGAGCCGCCGAGGTAGACGTTCAGGAGTTGGCAGCCGTAGCAGATGGCGAGGACTGGTTTTTTTTCGGCGAAGGCGTGGTCGAGGATGGTGCGGTCAGTTTTTTCGCGAGGGTGGTCGGGGGGTTCGGATTTGCCGCGGTTGGTGGTGCCGTATTCGAAAGGGTCGACGTCGGCGGGGCTTCCGGGGAGGACGAAGGCGTCGAGGGTGGGGAGGAGTTGTTGGAGTTTTTGCGGGGCGTTTAGGGAGAGCAGGACGGGTTCGCCTCCGGCGCTGCGGACGGCGTCTTCGTAATTTTTGATTTTGGCGAAAGTTTGGGAGGCTTCTTCAGCGGAGGTGCGCCACGGAATGCCCACTTTGGGGCGTTGGGATGATTCGGGAGTCATGGAAGGGGTAATCGTAGCATCCCGAACGGAAGAGCGGCAACCGGGCGTGGATGAGCCAAATTGGGGAGTTTTTAGGCGGATGGGATTTCTTTAGGAGTCGATCTGGGTGAGATTACAAACGGAAAACCGGACTTGGGGGAGAGGTGGTGCGCGCCCCACCCTTGCAAAAATCGCAAGGGTAGGCCACCCAGTTTTTTGTGGGGCGGAAGAAGTCAAGACCGTTGATCTTGTGGCGGGGGTCAGACTGCGGTGGATTTTATTGGTGTCTTCGACGTGTCGAGGCAGAAATCTGGCTGATGGAAATATTGAGGGAGGGCGTTGAGGCGTTGCGCGAGTTCGTCGCGATTGGCGGCGCAGAGGGTGAGGTGGCCTAGTTTGCGGCCGGGGCGGGGGGATTTGCCGTAGAGGTGGAGGTGGGCGCCGGGGATGACGAGGATTTCAGCGGTGGGGGGAGTGGTGCCGATGAGGTTGAGCATGGCGGAGGCGCCGATGGTGTCGGTTGCGCCGAGGGGGAAGTCAGCAACCGCGCGGAGGTGGTTTTCGAATTGGCTGGTGACCGCGCCTTCGATGGACCAGTGGCCGGAGTTGTGGACGCGGGGGGCCATTTCGTTGGCGAGGAGGCGGCCGTTGCATTCGAAGAATTCGATGGCCAGGACGCCGATGTAGTCGAGGGTTTCGAGGACTTTTTTGGCGTAGGTTTCCGCCTGGTGCTGGAGTGACGGATCGAGATTTGGCGCTGGGGCAAGGGAGAGGCGGAGGATGCCGCCGTGGTGGCGGTTTTCGACGAGCGGATAGAAGAGGATTTCGTGTTGGCGGGAACGGACAGCGAGGATGGAGACTTCGCGGGTGAAGGAGATGAAGTTTTCGAGGATCAGTGGGGCGGAGTTGCGGTTTGGTTGGTTGCCGTTGGCGTGACTGTTGGCGGCTGATTGCGGTGTGAAATCTTGTTGCTGAAATGCTTCGCGTTTCGCGGACGCAATATCTTCAGGGGTACGGAGAGGCCACTGGCCTTTGCCGTCGTAGCCGAAGCGGCAGGTTTTGAGGACGGCGGGGAGGCCGATGGTTTTGATCGCGGCGTCGAGTGAGGCGGGATCGTGGACTGGCGCAAATTTCGTGGTGGGAATTTCTAATTTTTGGAAAAGGGATTTTTCGTTGAGGCGATCTTGGGCAGTTTCGAGCGCGACGGGTCCGGGGAAAACTGGGGCGTGTTTGGCGAGGAAGCGGGTGGCGGCTACGGGAACGTTTTCGAATTCGTAAGTGATGACTTCGAGGCCGGAGGCGAATTTTTCGAGTGCGGCCTGGTCATCGTAGTCGGCGATGACGCGGTGGGCGATGCGGCCGACGGGGGCTTCGGCGCTGGGATCGAGGAAGCGAAAGCGCAGGCCGAGCGGGTAGCCGGCGAGGGCGAGCATGTAACCGAGTTGTCCGCCCCCGAGGATGCCGATAGTCATCGGGATTTCCTGGAGGATTTGCTCGCAGGCGAATTGCGTTTGGTGGCTAGTGGATTTTTTGATTCGACGACGGAGGGATCGGGAGTGGCGAGGACTTTGGCGGTCTGGGCGTCGCGAAATTTGCGGAGATTTTCGCGGATTTCGGGATGCTTAATGCCGAGGATGGCTGCGGCGAGTAACGCGGAATTGATGGCGCCGGATTTGCCGACGGCGAGGGTGCCGACGGGGATGCCGCCGGGCATTTGGGCGATGGATAACAGCGAGTCGAGTCCCTTGAGGGCTTTGGATTCGACCGGGACTCCGAGGACGGGGAGGACGGTTTTGCTGGCGGTCATTCCGGGGAGATGGGCTGCGCCGCCGGCGCCGGCGATGATGAGTTCGAGGCCGCGTTCTTCGGCGGAGGCGGCGTATTTGAAGAGGAGGTCGGGAGTGCGATGGGCGGAGACGACGCGCGTTTCGTGGGGGATGCCGAGTTCGGTGAGGAGTTGGGAAGCGGGGTGAAGAGTTTCCCAGTCGGAGGTGGAGCCCATGATGACGCCGACGAGCGGGGGAAGATTTTCCGATACGTTATGCGAAGTCGCCTTAGAATTTTTCTTGGGCATGGCGCTGAATTGCTTCGGAGACGAAGCGGATATTCTACGGCGTTTTTGTGTTGGCCGCGACTTGGGGCTTGGATTTCCAGTGGGCGCGGAGTTGGCCGACGAGGTAGAGGGAGCCGGTGATGAAGATGGCGTCTTCGGGTTTGGCGTGAGCCAGGGCGTGGTCGAGGGCCTTTTCGGCGTCGGGGATGATGATGGAATGATTGGCGTGGTAGGCGGCCATTTCGCTTAGCTGGGATGCGGAGATGGAGCGTGGGGTGCGCGGTTCGGTGAGGATAACTTCGGCGGCTAGGGGAAAAAGCCAGCCTGCGACTTCGTCGACGGATTTATCGCGGAGAGCGCCGAAGAGGAGCCAGATTTTTTTGTTGGGGAAATTCTCGGTGAGGAAGTTGGCGAGTTCGCGGGCGGCCGCGGGATTGTGGGCGCCGTCGAGGTAGACGTCGGGGTGGGATTGGAGTTTTTCTAGGCGGCCTGGCCATTCGGTGTTGGCGATCCCTGAGGTGATCGACTGGTCGTCGATGTGGAAACCCTTTTCGACGAGAACGCGGGCGGTGGCGACGGCGTTTAGTGCGTTTTGCTAATTGGAAATGGCCGGGGAGTGATGGGGTGATGGTGAGCGACCAGTTGGAAGATCGTGCCGAAATTTCTGCGGAGATCGTCCCGGGAATTGCGGATTTTGTGTGGGCGGTCTCGGTGATTTTGTATTCGGTCGCGGTGTCGGTGACCGGGCAATGCAATTCTTGAGCGCGATTGAGGATTACTTTGTGCGCTTCGGAATGCTGTGCGGCGATCACGGCTGGAATTTTGGGCTTGAGAATTCCAGCTTTTTCGCCGGCGATTTCGGTAAGGGAGTGGCCGAGGAAATTTTCGTGGTCGAAGTCGATGCGGGTGATGACGGTGATGGCGGGTTGAACGACGTTGGTGGCATCGAGGCGGCCGCCGAGCCCGACTTCGAAGATGGCGAAGTCGACTTTTTTTTCTGCGAAATACTGGAAGGCCATGGCGGTGACGCATTCGAAATAGGTGGGGTGGGCGCGGAGTTTTCCGGCGGCGAGGAGAGTTTCGATTTGTTGCTGGGTGCGGGTGAAGACGGCGGCGAAATCTTCGTCGGAGATTTCCTGGCCGTTGATGCGGAGGCGTTCGTTGATTTTTTCGAGGTGGGGAGAAGTGTTGAGGCCGGTGCGCAGGCCGGCGTGGCGGAGGATGGATTCGAGAAATGCGGCGGTAGAACCTTTGCCGTTGGTGCCGGCGATGTGTGCGGAAGGATAGGTGCGGCTGGGGTGGCCGAGGGCTTTGTCGAGCGTCGCAATATTTTCGAGATGAAATTTTGTGGCGGAGGCTTGCGTGGGGGCGGCTAGTTCCCTGCCGAGCGAGAGCAGGTAATTTACCGCGGCGGAGTAGTCCATTTATGTTTGCGAGCTTAGCTAAAGAGCAGATCGAGCGAAGTGGAGATGAAAGATTTTAGTTCTTTGCGGGGGACGATGGCGTCGAGGAAGCCGTGGTCGAGGAGAAATTCAGAGCGTTGAAAACCTTCGGGGAGTTTTTGGCCGATGGTTTGTTCGATGACGCGGGGGCCGGCAAAACCGATCAGCGCGCCGGGTTCGGCAATGTTCAGATCGCCGAGCATGGCAAAACTGGCGGTGACGCCGCCGGTGGTGGGGTCGGTGAGCAACGAAATGTAGGGGAGCTTTTCGTCGTCGAGTTTAGCGAGGGCGGCGGAAACTTTGGCGAGCTGCATGAGGCTGATGGTGCCTTCCATCATGCGTGCGCCACCGGAGCAGGAAACGGCGATGAAGGGCCGGCGAGTGGCAATGGAGAGTTCGATACCACGGGTAACTTTTTCGCCGACGACCGCGCCCATGGAGCCGCCGATGAAGCCGAACTCCATGGCGCAGATGACCACGGGGCGATCGTTGAGATTGCCTTCGGCGGTGATGACGGCGTCGTTCATGTTGAGTTTCTTGCGGGCTTCTTTCAGGCGCGCGGCGTAGGGCTTGGTGTCGGTGAATTTCAGTGGGTCGGTGGAGGTCATGCCAGCGTCGTGCTCGGTGTAGCGGCCGTCGAGAAGAGTTTCGAGGCGCTTGCGGGCATTCATTTTGAAGTGGAACTGGCACTTGGGGCAGACGTAGAGATTGGCTTCGAGGTCTTTGCGGAAAACGATGGTGCGGCAGGATTCGCACTTGACCCACAGGCCTTCGGTGCGGACGCGGCGCTCTTCGGGCGGGGTGGTTTGCTCGATGGATTTTTTGTCGCGTTTGAACCAGGTCATAGTTGGCGCGCCACGATTGCTGAGATCGGCGGGACGCAGAGTTTTACTGCATTTGAATTTGATGCCGCGAACACGAGCCCGTTAGTAGTCGATGCCTCGTTGAGCCAGTATACCTTTTGTATATGGGTGTTTCACCTCGCGCATCTCGGTAACCAGGTCGGCGAGTTCGGTGATCGGCGGGATGGGCGTTGCGGCCGGTGCAGATGACGTGGACGCGCTCGGGGCGGTTCTTTAGTTCTTCGGCGACTTTGGCGGGGTCGAGCATTTTGTAGCTGATGGTGTAGTTGATTTCGTCGAGGACGACGAGGTCGTATTTGCCGCTGTAGATGGCGTCGCGGCCGGCTTGCCAGCATTCTTCGGCGAGCTTGATGTCTTGAGGATCGGTTTCGGCGCCGCCGATTTTTACGAAGCCGCGGCCCATGGGACGGATTTCGAATTTGTCGTCGCCGAGCATTTTGGCGGCGTCGAGTTCGCCGTAGTGCCAGGAGCCTTTGATGAATTGGACCATCAGGACGCGGAGGCCCTGGCCGACGGCGCGGAAAGCGGTACCGAGGGCGCAGGTGGTTTTGCCTTTGCCAGGGCCGGTGTAAACGATGAGGAGACCTTTTTCTTCGGGCATTTGTTCCGTCTCTCGGATGCGTTTTTTGTGATGAAGAATTACTGCAGCTGCAAGCGCTTTACGAGTTCGTCGGCGATGGTGTGGACGCGGTGTTGTGTGGTGGCCGGTAGAGCGGATTGTGATTTGGCGTGCGGATCGGAGAGGACGATCCAGAGGCCGGGGCAGTAGACTTCGTCGTCACAGGGACAAATTGCGCCGGTGAGTTGAACCAATTCCAAAGCTGAATCTGCCGGATGAGTGAGGTCGAGAGTGGAGCTGGTGTTGGACGTCGGGGATGGTGGATGCGCGAGTAGATCAGCGAGGATGCCGCGGGCGTCGTCGACAAGGTCGCGGAAACCCTGGGAAACGAGGATGCCATCGACGTCGCGGGGAGTGGGTTGTTCGAGTTGATCCAGATCGTAGTCGGGAAGAGGTTTTGCTAGAGGAATTTCGATGCTGGCGCTGGGCTTGTTTTCGTCGGCGACGATGCGAATAGACATTTACGAGCCTGGCCTTCCGATGCGGTTATTTGGGGTAGGCGCTGCCGGAGAGAATGGCGAAAGCGCGGTAGAGCTGCTCGACGAGCATAGCACGCGCGAGTTCGTGGGAGTAAGTCATGGGGCTGAGGGAGAGTTTCTGGTGAGCCTGGCTGCGGATTTCTGCGGGGAAGCCGTCGGCGCCGCCGCAGACGATTGTGAGTTGGCGGGTGCTGCGGTCGCGGAGTTCGCCGAGCCATTTGGCGAATTGGGTGGAGTTTTGTGCTTTGCCCGCGTCGTCGAGGAGGACGATGGTGGCTGGTTGAGCGAAGGCGAATTTTTTTAGGGCGGCTTCGGTTTCGCGGAGTTCGATGATTTCGATGGGCGCGGAGCGGCTGATTCGTTTTAGGTAATCGTCGATGATGGCGCGGAGTTCCGGGCGGCTGGTTTTGCCCAGCATGACGAGTTGGATGCGCACTATTTCAGGCCGTACTTTTTTCGTTTTTCGAGGAGGGTTTTGCGGCTGATGCCCAGGCTGGCGGCGGCTTGGCTAATTTTGTAATGAGTGGCTTCGAGAGTTTCGGCGATGACTTGGCGTTCCATGTGTTCGAGAGAGTGTAGATGGGAAGGAAGTCCGGGGGTGAAGGCGCGAACGTACTCGGGGAAATTTTGCGGCTCGAGAAATTCGGGCTGGCCGTTGTTGGAAGATGCGTGCGCGTTCGAATGATTGTCGGAGAAGACTACGGCGCGCTCAAGGATGTTGCGGAGTTCGCGGATGTTGCCGGGCCAGGTGTAGACGGTGAGCATGCGGCGGGCGGGGTCGCTTAGTTGGAGCTTGGGGCGAGCGTGCATGGTGCGCAGCGCGGCGAGCAAATGATCGGCGAGCGGCAAGATGTCTTCGCGGCGATCGCGCAAAGGTGGGACGGCTAGCGCGAGAACGTTTAAGCGGAAATATAAATCTTCGCGGAAGGTGCCGGCTTTGACGGCGGCGGGGAGGTCGACGTTGGAAAGGGCGATGAGGCGCGCGTCGATGCTGATGGTTTCGGTGCCGCCGAGACGTTCGAAGGTGCGTTCCTGAAGGACGCGCAAAAGTTTGCCTTGAGCGGCGGGTTGCAGCGCGGCGATTTCGTCGAGGACGATGGTGCCGTGGCCGCCGAGTTCGAAGCGGCCCAGTTTGCGATCGACCGCGCCGGTGAAAGAACCTTGCTCATGACCGAAAAGTTCACTTTCGACAAGCTGGGGAGGAAGACTAGCGCAATCAATTTTTAGAAAAGGAGCGTCGCGGCGCGGGCCTAGTTCGTGAATTAAGCGGGCAAAGTAATCTTTTCCGGTGCCACTTTCACCGGAGATGAGCAGGGTGGTGGGAACGGCGGCGACTTTTTGAGCCAGTTCGAGGAGCCGGATTGACGCGGGGTCTTGGGACACCCACGGCAATCGCTCTGAGGCCATCAGGATACGGCTTCGTCCGAGAAGCGAGAGGATTCGCCGCCCGCGCGGCGCGCGGGATTATCGTGGGCTAGGCTTTCTGGTTCGTCGGGAATTTCCAGTTTGGGCGCGTCACGCCAAAGGCGCTCGAGATCGTAGTAACGGCGGGCTTGTTCACTGAAAACGTGAAGAACGAAGCCGCCGAAATCAACCAGAGCCCACTCGGCGGTGCGCTGACCTTCGCGATGGGCGGGCGAGCGGTGCGCGTTTTTGTAGAGCGACTCTTCCACTTCTTCACAGACGGCCTTCGACTGCGGAGAACTGTACGCCGTGCAAATGACGAAGTACTCGGTGAACGCGCCAAGGCCGCTGAGGTCGAGTACGGTGATGGCGCCGGCTTTTTTTTCTTGCGCCGCGAGAACGGCAAGCTGGACGCTTTTTGGGAAGGATTCGAGTTTCACGAGTATAGGCCCTGTTTCAAAATGTATTCCTCAACGCGGGCGGAGACAAGTCCGTGGATGGATTGGCCGCGGTGGGCGCGCCGGCGAATTTCGGTGGCAGAGACGTCGCTGTTCACGTTCTCGAGCAAATATACGGTACTACGTTGAAGATGCGCGACGACCTGAGAGGGATGCGCGGCTTCGGCTTCTTTTTTGGCGTCGGGACGGGCCATGGCGTCGGGGGGAATGACCAAGCGCAAGGCTTCGGGACGGATGCCGGGGCGATTGGCGACGATGAAATCGCAGAGGCCGAGAAGCGTTTCGTATTCCTTCCACATGGGGATGTCGAGGAAAGCGTCGGCGCCGATGATGAAGAAGACGCGATCGCCGTGGCCGTTATAGGTGTGGCGGAAGTAGCGCACGGTGTCGACGGAATAGTGGAGTTGGGAGCCGCTGAAGTCTTCGCCGGCTTCGGCGAGGGACGGGACGAAATGAGGATGCTCGGAGGTTGCGAGCGAGACCATCGCAAAACGATGTGGAAATGGGGCGAGGTGCTGTTTCAATTTGTGAGGCGGGCGGCTGGCGGCGATGAAATGGATTTCGTCGAAGTTGAAGCGACGGTCTGCAGCGCGCGCGATGGCCAAGTGACCATTGTGAATCGGATCGAACGATCCGCCGAAAAGACCGATGCGGCGGGGGTGATGCTTGGCGGCGGTGCGGTGGTGGGCTTGCGCGGTGGTCAATGCGTCTCCAGAGATGAGTTGGCGATGCGTTCGCCGAAAACTGCCTCGTAGTTGAGCAATTCTCTCATGAATCTTCTTCCGAACTTAAGCCAGGCTCGGGGCTGAGATGGTCGTCGGCTGCATCGGCTGGTGATTCGATCGACGGAGTGTCTTCCGTGGAATCCAATTCAATGTCGGGCGCAGGCTTGGGAATTTTGTCGAGAGCGTCGGCGATGGAACGGACCAGCGCTTGGACGCCTTCGCCGGTGGCGGCGGAGATGGCGTGAAATTCGAGATGTTGTTCTAGGCAGAAATTTGTGAGTTCGTCGAGATGGGTGCGGTCGGTGGTGGCGTCGATTTTGGTAGCGACGACGATGACCGGTTTGTGGGTGAGCGTGTCGCTGAAAGCGGAGAGTTCGCCGGCGATGACGTTGTAGGAGTGGATGGGATCGTCGATATTGGCGTCGCTGGTGTCGATGAGATGGACCAGCAGGCGAGTTCTTTCGACGTGCTTAAGAAAACGGACACCGAGTCCGGCGCCCAAGTGGGCACCTTCGATCAGGCCTGGAAGATCCGCGACGACGAAGCTGCGGCCGAATTCCCTGCCGGTGCCGCCATCGGCGTTGACTACGCCAAGATTGGGTTCGAGCGTGGTGAACGGATAGTTAGCGATTTTCGGGCGGGCGGCGGAGATGACGGAAATCAGTGTGGATTTACCAGCGTTGGGAAAACCGACGAGGCCGACGTCGGCGAGAAGTTTGAGTTCGAGGCGGAGATGGCGCTCTTCGCCGGGGCGGCCGTCTTCGTGTTCGCGCGGAGCCTGGTGCCAGGGTTTGGCGAAATGTTGATTGCCACGCCCGCCGTGACCGCCGTGAGCGATGAGCACGCGCTGGCCGGGAGCAGCCAGATCGGCGATAGTTTCGCCGGTGCCGGCGTCGAAAACGACAGTGCCGACGGGGACTTGCAGGATGGAATCTTCGCCGGCGCGTCCCGAGCAATTCGAGCCCTCGCCGTGTCGGCCGCGGTCGGCGCGAAATTCGCGATTGTAGCGGTAGCGAAGGAGGGTGTTGTCGTTAACGTTGGCTTCGAGAAAAATGCTACCGCCGTTGCCGCCGTCGCCGCCGGAGGGGCCGCCGCGCGGGACATACTTCTCCCGGCGGAAGGCAACGCAGCCGTTGCCGCCGTGGCCACCCTGGACAAAAATTTTTGCTTCGTCTGCGAACACTAGGACCTTCTTTAGAGCTCTTAAGTTGCGCGCGGCTCGCGTGCGATTCGGCGCAGAAACAAAACGGTCCCGGATGACCGGGACCGCGGGAAAGGTGCAGACCGAAGTCCGCTTGAATTCATCGAGACGGGGCCTTAATTCGCTGCGGCTTTTTCGGAGGCAGCGGCGGCTTCGGCGGCCTTCACGCTGACGTAACGCCCACGACGGCCGCGGTCTTCGAAAGAAACGACGCCGGTGACCAGAGCGAAGAGGGTATCGTCTTTGCCTTGGCCGACGTTGACGCCGGCTTGATGCTTGGTGCCGCGCTGACGGACGAGGATGGTGCCGGCGTTGACTTGCTCGCCGCCGAAACGCTTTACGCCGAGGCGCTGACCGTGTGAATCGCGGCCGTTGGTAGAGGAGCCGCCGCCTTTCTTATGTGCCATGATCGAATCCTTTTCGTATTTTTAGAAATGTGTCGCTGACAATAGGCCGGCTGAACGACTACAACGAGATTTCGCCGACTTGCACGGCGGTATAGTTCTGGCGGTGTCCGCGAGAAATTTTGTATTGATTGCCCTTCTTGAATTTCAAGACAGTCAGTTTCTTGGCCCGGCCGTGCTGAAGAATTTTGCCAGTAACTTTCGCCTTGGAGGCGCCGGAACCGGAGAGCAATTTCTTTTCGTCGGTGTGCACTGCCAGAACTGAGCCGAAGGTCACGGCTTCGCCGACGTCGCCGTTAACTCGTTCAATTCGAATGGTATCGCCGGGCGCGACACGGTACTGCTTTCCCCCGGTTTTGATGACCGCGTACATAGTCCTCCACCCTCTAAACGCAAACAATGATTATACGAGTTGAACGGCAGGGTCGTCAACGAACGAAATTTGATTCTGTAACCGGCCGAGACCAATTGCGTTCATTTCACGCCTTCAGGCTATGGATATAATCGGAGCTTCGGCCAGCAGGCACTTTGTTTAAATAAGTTATACGGAAAAATTCAGGAAACTTCAGGAGGTCGGCTATGTACGACGCGAAAAATTTGGGGAAATTGAAAGTAATGGATGCGAATGCGCCGGAGGGAATGAAGGCGTTTTGGGCATTTGATAAGGCGGCGATGGCGGATGGGGCCATTCCGGTGAAGTATAAGGAGTTGATTGCGTTGGCAGTGGCGCATACGACGCAGTGTCCATACTGCATTGACATTCATGCGGGCCGGGCGCGCGAGGCTGGGTGCAATGATAAGGAGATTACCGAAGCGGTGATTGTGGCGGCGGCGTTGCGTGCGGGGGCGGCGATTACGCATGGGACGCACGCGGTGAAGGGTGAAAAGTAGCTAGAAAATGTGCGGACTCTGAGTTCGCAGCCAAGACCTGTCGACGCGATGTTCAGGCGTGTGGGTGAGATTTGTCGTAGATGTCCATGAGTTGGCGGATGGAGGCGTGAGTGTATTTTTGGGTGGTGGAGAGGGATTGATGGCCGAGGAGTTCCTGGATGGCGCGGAGGTCGGCGCCGTCGGCTAGCAAGTGAGTGGCGAAGGCGTGGCGCAGGGAGTGCGGATGCAGGTCCCAGTTGACGTTCACAAGGCGGACGTATTTTTTAACGATGCGTCCGACGCTGCGTTGGGTGAGGCGGCGGCCGGCGTAATTTAGAAAGACGGCTTGGCGTTGCGGGGCGTTGCCTCGGGCGGAGTGGCGGCCGGATGTGTGGAGCAACTGTTCGCGGACGGGCCAGTAGTTTTCGAGGGCTTCCTGAGCTTTGGCGCCGTAGGGGACGATGCGCTCTTTGTTGCCTTTGCCGAGGACGCGCAAGACGCGTTCTTTTTGATCGATGTCGACGAGGTCGAGGCCGGTTAGTTCGCTGACGCGGAGGCCGGCGGCGTAGAGAAGTTCGAGCAAAGCGCGGTCGCGCTTCAGCAGCAAACCTTCTTCGGGGAAATCCACATTTTGTGAAGCCGCTGCAGAACTTTTTGCAGGGGCTTTTCTTTTTGCACTGGAACGGGTACTCGAACCGCTCATTTCCGCGAGTTGATTGAGGAAGGCGTTCATTTCTTCGGCGCTGAGGATGGAAGGGATGCGCTTGGGCAATTTTGGCGTGGGGACCAGACGGGCGGGGCTTTCTTTGAGTTTGCCTTCGCGAACGCAATATTTGAAGAAGGAGCGGAGGGCGGCGAGTTTGCGGGCAATGGAGGTTTTTTCCAGGCCTTTATCGTGAAGGTGGGCGACGTATTCGCGGATGATGCCGTGATTGATTTCTGTGAGCGCGGGGAGGGTGACGCCCGGCGGGGTGAGGAAGGTTTCGAATTGGCGAAGATCTTTGCCGTAATTGGAGATCGTGTGTGGGGATGAGTTCTTTACGGAAGAGAGATATTCGAGATAACTGGTGACGGCTTGCTTCATTTCTTCAATGGTGAGTCGAAGGATGGGCCTCGATCGTGTTTAGTCTATCCCCCCAGACGCAACTACGGCGTCTGGGGCACCCGGGCCTCGGTGGAATCTTAGAAAAAAGGACTGCGTCACTTTGAGCCGACGGGCACTGGCTCTTCCGTGGTCGCGGGAGCTGGGGCGCCGGGCGGCGGATTTTCTGGGGCGAGGATTTCCCAGTCGCAGCCTTCTTTGATGCAGGTGTGGACGGTGCCGATTTTGCTGCGTTTTTCGACGATGAAGGGCGCGTGGCACTTGGGGCAAGGCTCGGCGATGGGCATGTGCGGAGTGGTGAAATCGCAATCGGGGTAGCGCGAGCAACCGTAGAAAATGCGCGGGCGGCCGCGCCCACCTTTTCCGGCGCTGCCGCGGCGGACGAATTCGCCATCACTGCACTTCGGGCATTTGATGCCCATGGTGATGGGGCGAGTGTATTTGCACTTGGGGTAGTTGGAGCAGCCGATGAATTCGCCGTAGCGGCCGTGTTTTTTGACGAGATTAACTTCGCCGCAAGTTGGGCACTTTTCGTCGAGCGCTTCGTCGGGTTGGCGGGCGGTGCGGGTGCCTTCGACGAGGCGGCGGGTGGTTTTGCAATCGGGATAGCCGGTGCAGGCCAGGAAAACGCCGAATCGGCCGCGCTTGATGGCCATTTCCTTGCCGCAATTGTCGCAGTATTCAATTTTGGGCGGGGCGTTGGGATCGGACTCGGGAAGCTCTGGTGAAAGATCTTCGATGAAATCGCAATCGGGATAACGCGAGCAGCCGAGAAAGAAACCGTGGCGGCTGATGCGCTCGAGAAGTTCGCCCTCGCCGCACTTTTCGCATTTTTTGCCGGTGGCGATGCCGGCTTTGTACGAGAGCATTTCGTCGCCGGCTTTACCGAGGTCGATGACGAACTTGTCCCAGAATTCGCCGACGGCTTTGCGCCAGCCGAGTTTGCCTTCTTCGATTTCGTCGAGTTCGTCTTCGAGGCGGGCGGTAAAGGTGACGTCGAAAATGTCTTCGAAACTTTTTACCAGCAAGACGCTGACGCGTTCGCCGAGCATGGTGGGGGTGAAACGGCCCTGATCCTTTTTGACGTATTCGCGATCGATCAACGTGGAGATGATCGTGGCGTAGGTGGAAGGGCGACCGATGCCTTTTTCTTCGAGGTCTTTGACGAGAGTCGCGTCGTTGTAGCGCGGCGGCGGCTCGGTGAAATGCTGATCGGGGCGAATGGTTTCGAGGCGGAGAGTTTGGCCTTCGGCGACGCGCGGGAGAGCGTTGCCTTCGCCTTCTTCGGCTTTCTCATCGTCTTCGCGATCGGCGATGGCCGCGGGCGTTTGGTAGACGCGGAGGTAGCCGTCAAACTTCTGGACGGAGCCGCTAGCGCGAAAAGTGTAATCGCCGGCGGAGATATCGATGGTGGTCTGATCGGAAATTGCGGGCAGCATTTGGGAAGCGACAAAGCGCTGCCAGATCAGTTGATAGAGCTTGAAGAGATCGTCTTCGAGATATTTGCGGACATCTTCGGGAGCGCGGTTGACGTCGGTGGGGCGGACGGCTTCGTGAGCTTCCTGGGCGTCTTTTTTGGATTTGTAGTAATTCGGTTTTTCGGGGAGATAGTTGGAGCCGAAACGCTCGGGGATCATTTCGCGGACCTGGGCGAGAGCGTCGGCGGAAACGTTGACCGAGTCGGTACGCATGTAGGTGATGAGAGCGACGGAGCCTTCTTCGCCGAGCTCAACACCTTCATAAAGTTTTTGGGCCAGCGACATGGTGCGCTTGGCGGTAAAGCGCAAGCGATTGTAGGCGGCCTGCTGCAGTTTTGAAGTGGTGAAAGGCGGAGGCGGATTGCGCTTCTTTTCGCGTTGAGTGACGCTCGCGACTTGCCATTTGGCGTTGCTGACGGCGGCGACGATTTTGTCGGCGGCTTCCTGGTTGCCGACTGCGAGGTCTTCGCCTTTGTACTTGGCCAGCTTGGCTTCGAAGATGGGCGGTTCGCCGGCGTCGAGCATCGCGTGGATGCTCCAGTATTCCTGGGGGACGAAGGCTCGGATTTGCATTTCGCGCTCGACGATTAGGCGGAGGGCGACGGTCTGGACACGGCCGGCGGAAAGGCCGCGGCGGACTTTGTCCCAAAGAATGGGCGAAACTTTATAGCCGACCAGGCGGTCGAGGACGCGGCGGGCTTGTTGGGCGTCGACCAAGTCTTCATTAACGTCGCCGGCTTTGGCGAACGCGGCCTTGATGGCCTTTGGGCGTGATCTCGTTGAACATCACCCGACGGAATTTGGCGCGATCGGCTTTTTTGGGGGCGAGAGTCTGCAGGAGATGCTGAGAAATCGCTTCGCCTTCGCGGTCCGGGTCAGTGGCCAGGTAAACGAAGGGAGCAGGGTCGGCGGCCTTGCGCAGGTCGGAGATGACCTTAACCTTATTAGGTATGACTTCCAGGGTGGGTTCGAAGATGTTTTCGTCGGTGACTTTAACGGGCTTAGGTTCAGGCTTCTTTTCTTCTACGGTTCCATCCGCTTTAAGCTTGGCCTTGGTCTTACGCTTCTTCTTTTTCTTTTTTGGGGCGTTGGGGTCTTCGGGCAGAAGGATGCCGAGGGTCTTTTTGGGAAGATCCAAAACGTGACCGAGGGACGCTTTGACGGTGTAGTCGCGTCCTAAATATTTGTTGATGGTTTTCGCCTTGGCAGGCGATTCGACTATGACTAAGGAACGTGCCATCTAGCTTTTGTAACCTTTTCGAGTTGCGCGGGAAGGGACGACCGGAGAGGGGTGTGTCCTTCTCGCTACCTAATGAAGATGCGGTTGGGCGGCTTGAAGGTGCGTGGGACGCGTTGGCATGGCTCGTGGATTACGGCTTCGTTACGTCTAAGCCCAGCTATAACATTACTTTACTGAACTGTTTGCCAGGGAGTTGGCGCACCACGCCTTTCATCTCCAAGTCGAAAAGCGTAGCCAGAACCTCGGAGGAGTTCAAGCCGGAGTTTTCAACGAGCTCGTCGATGTGGCGAGTTTCTTCGATTTTAAGCAGGTCGAAAAGGCGTTTTTCCGATGCGCCCAGGGCATTTTCGGCGAGGAGGTTGCGCTGCGCGGATTCGTGGCGCTCGGCTTTGACTAGCACCGCGCGGACTGGCGTGGGCAGCTCTTCGATGACGTCTTCGGCGTTGACGACCAGCTTGGCACCTTGCTTGATGAGCAGGTTGGGGGCGTAGCTGACTGCTTGGGTTACGTTGCCGGGGACGCCGTAGACTTCGCGACCGAAATCCATGGCGAGGCGGGCGGTGATGAGGGAGCCGCTGAACTCGGCGCCTTCGATGACGACGACGCCGAGGGGCATGCCGGCGACAATACGGTTCCGAATCGGGAAATTTTCGGGGGCGGGATGGGCGCGCAGCGGAAATTCGCTGAGGATGGCGCCGCGTTCGAGAACACGTTCGTAGAGTTTTTTGTTTTCCTTGGGGTAGCAGACGTCGATGCCGGTGCCGAGGACGCCGATGGCGCGGCCGTTGGCGGCGAGGGCGCCGTGATGAGCGATGGCGTCGATTCCTCGAGCGAGGCCGCTGAGGATGACGATGCCGCGGGCGGCGAGATCTCGGCCGAGGCGTTCGGCCATTTGCGAGCCGTAGAGGGTCGGGCGGCGGGTGCCGACGATGCTGAGCGTGGGAGCGTTGAGAATTTCGGGGTCGCCGCGAAGGTAGAGGAGAACCGGGGGATCGTAGATCTGGAGGAGATTCTGGGGGTATTGCGGTTCGGTCCAGTTGAGGAGGCGGCAGCCGGGGATCGCGCGGATGGCGGCGAGTTCTTTTTCGGCGCGCTTGAAGGACTCTTTGTTGAAGATGGATTGAGCGACGAGGGCGGGGATGCTGCAGGATTCGAGTTCGGTGAGAGAGGCGTGAAAAATACGGGAGGGGGAGCCGAATTTTCGGAGGAGGCGGGCGGAGAGGCGGCAGGCGAGGCCTGGAGTAAGGGCCAGGGCGAGCCAGGGGAGAGAGAGGTCGAGATCCATGGCGGGCTGTAGAGTATGGTAAATATTACTGTATTGTCAACTATTGAAATTGCTATCCGCCAGAGGCGGGTTAGCTTTAAGGTTGGGCGGAATCTTCGGCGAGTATTGAGCTGAGGGTGTCGACGAAGATGGCAGCGTCGGATTCGTTGATGACGAGAGGCGGACGGAGCTTGATGACGTTGTGGTCGGGGCCCGTCGGTGCCGGTGAGGATGGCGAGGTCGCGGAGACGGTTGACGATGTAGGAGGCTTGCGCGGTGGCGGGGGCGCGGGTTTCGCGGTTGAGAACGAGATCGAGGCCGAGGAAGAGGCCGGAGCCGCGGACGTCGCCGATGATTGGGAATTGTTGTTGGAGGGATTGGAGGGATTGCTTTAGGTGAGCTCCAACGCGGAGGGCGTTGGCCTGCAGATTTTCTTTTTCCACCACTTCGAGAGTGGCGAGGCCGGCGGCGCAGGCGACGGGGTTGCCGCCGAAAGTGCTGAAAAATTCCATTCCGTTGGTGAAGCTTTCCGCAATTTCTGGCGTGGTGATGACGGCTCCGAGCGGAAACCCGTTGGCGATGGGTTTTCCCAGGACGACGATGTCAGGGATGGCGTTTTGCGTTTCGAAGCCCCAGAAGTGGGTACCGAGGCGGCCGAAGGCGACTTGCACTTCGTCGGCGATGCAGACGGCGCCGGCGGCGCGGACGTGGGCGAAGGCGTCCGCTAAATAATTCTCCGGAAAAACAATTTGGCCGCCGACGCTGGGGAGCGTTTCGGCGATGAAGGCGGCGATGGGTCGGCCGCTTTTTTCTGCGGCTTGCAGAATTTCTTCCAGATCGGTGGCGTATTTTTTTCCGGCGTGGGGATCGTCCCGGCGATATTTTCCGCGGTAGTCGTCGGCGAGCGGGGCGACGTGGACCCAGCTTTTCTGGCCGCGTCCGCCGGGACCATTGAATTTGTAGGGACTGATGTCGATGAGCGTGGAGGTGTGGCCGTGGTAGGCGTGTTCGAGGACGAGGAGGTCTTCGCGTTGGGTGTGAGTGCGGGCGAGGCGGAGGGCGAGTTCGTTGGCTTCGCTGCCGGAGTTGACGAAGAAGCAGACGCACAGAGTTTCGGGAAGAAGCGCGGTGAGTCGTCCGGCGTAAGTGTTGATGGTGTCGTGGAGATAGCGAGTGTTGGTGTTGAGGAGAGCGAGTTGCTTTTGTGCGGCGGCGGTTACGTGCGGGTGGTTGTGGCCGACGAGCGGGACGTTGTTGTAGAAGTCGAGAAATTTGCGGCCGGTGTCGTCGAAGAGGTGCTGCATCCAGCCACGAATTATTTTTAGAGGTTTTTCGTAGGAGACGCTGAGACTTTTTCCCAGGAGATTGCGGCGAGTTGCGAGGGTTTGTTGTGGCGTCGGCTGCGGTGCGGGAAAACGATCAGCGGGAATCCCGACGAGAAGATTCGGATCGGGAGAGAGGCTGGTCCAGACTGCGCGTTGGGAAGCGAAGGCGACGCCCGGGAAATTGGTGTCGAGGTCGAGCAGGTCGAGGATGAATTGGAAATGGAGATGCGGAGGCCAACCGCCATTTTCATGGATGGTGCCGAGGGTGGCGAATTTTTCTCCGCGAGCGATGGGCTGGCCCACTTTTAGGCGAGCGAGAGTTTCAACAGAAAGATGGCCGTAGAGAGTGAAGAAAGGTTCGACGCCTGGGAGTTCGTGTTTGAGGATGACGATGGGGCCGTAATCGAGTGGCGCGGAATTGTTGGCGAAGGCGTGGACGGTGGAGTCGAGAGGAGCGTGGACAGCGGTGCCGGGGGCGGTGAATAGATCGAGGCCGATGTGGATGGTGCGACGTTCGCGGAGTGGGGACGCGGATTTTGGCTGGGCGTCTGACGCGGCATTTGGCGAGTTCGTGCTGCGTTGAAAAAGTGTGGAGCTGTAGAGCAGGCGGGCTTCATTGTAGGCGCCGAGACCGAAGGAGGCGTTGGCGTGGCGCAACATTTTTTGGGCCCGGGCGCTGATCTCCTGAACTTGGGAAGGTTCGGTGGCGAGGAATTCGCTGGTGACGCCGAGGTCGAAGAAAACGGTGGGGGCTGTGCGTAAATCCGTTTCGAAAAGCTGAGCGGCGTTTTTGCCCGCGGAGTTAATCCAATTTTGAAATGCGGATTGGTGTGGATGAGCCGGGAGTCCGCAGGCGGCGCGAAAAGTGTAGTGGGCGAATCGCGGATGGATTTGGGCGAGGCGCTCGAGGGCTTCCCAGGCGGGGGCTTCGCTGACGGTGACGTAGGGATCTTCGGGTTTAAGTTTTTGGCGAGTGGCGGAATTGGTGACGCTGACGGCGAGTCGCATGGCGATCAGCGGAAAGAGTGAGGCGATTTCTTTTTCGTTCAGCGGAAATTTCTCGTGGAAGCCGGAGATGACGGAGGAAGCGGCGCGGAGAACGTCGGGCTCTCCGAGGATGGCGTAGGCGCAGGCGATGGCCAGTTCGGAGACAGTGAGGCCGTGATGCATGTCGCCGAAGTCGATGACGCTGAGAGCTTGGCGCGGTAGAGGCCAGGGCGGACTGACGAGAACGTTGTAGTCGTTGGCGTCGCCGTAGATGACACTGCGGCGGAGATGCGAAAGTTGCGGGGGAATTTCGGCGTCGTAGAGAGTCGTGAATTTTTCAACTAGGAGCCGGCGAGATGAGTCGGAGATTTCGTGGAGATGATTTTTTATCCAGCCTGCCGTCGAGGAATCCCATTTGAGTTCGCGGGTGGCGGCGGGGTGTTGGAAATTTTGGAGTGCGGAAGCGATTTCGCCGAGGAGCGCGCCGAGGCTTTTCAGAAGTTCTTCGCTGTGCGGGCGGACTTTTGCGAATTCGATGCCGTGGATGTAGGAGAGGAGCCAGACGAGGCGTTTGGATTTATCTGGCGCGGTGATTTCGGTGAAAAGATTTTGACTTTTGTTCGGGATGACGCGGGGGAGTTGGAGATTTGGCGCTTGGTTGGCGAGATGTTGGACGGCTTGGCATTGCATGTCGATGAAGCTGCGGTCGCGGGCGGGGTGCATGACTTTGAGGACGAATTCCGCGCGGTCGTTGGTGGTGAGGTGGAAATTGTTGTCGTACTCGCCGGGGAGTGGTTTCGCGGTGG
This sequence comes from uncultured Acidobacteriota bacterium, assembly GCA_963846145.1. Lineage (GTDB taxonomy): Bacteria > Acidobacteriota > Terriglobia > Acidiferrales > UBA7541 > Acidiferrum. Next base: position 827,235 of record CAWJUV010000004.1, read on the forward strand.
CGGCGAGACCGTAGAGGTCGCGAGCGATTGTTGCGGCGGCTTCCGGTGAGAGAGGTTGGGCTTCGGTGGATTCCAGAAGCATCGGGGAATTTTAGCGGCAATGAGGAGGTGCGTCTATCTGAGGCCGGTGAGAAGAAAAGAAAATCAAAGAGCGAAGTCAAAGAAAGACCCAGATTCATAAACCAAAGGCGAACCTGGGCCACCCAGCTTATTTTGCTTTATGCGGAAAGATCTAGATCGCACGCTTAGGATTTGTCGTTACCTTGGCGGACGGAGACGGGGCCGTTCACGGTGGTGAGGTGGATGATGGCGGGGGATTGGCCGAATTCGATGCGGTGTTGGTCGTCGTCCCAGGTTTTGCGGGCGTCGTCGCAGACGCTGGCTTTGCAACTCATGGGGGAGTGGCCGTTGGATTCGATGAGCACGCCGGATTGGTAATTTTTCGGGACGCGGAGTTCGACGGGGCCGTTCTGTGCGTCGGCTTGCAGGCCTTTGCCTTGCCAAGCGCTGCCGTTGAGGGAGACGGAGATGGGGCCGTTTTCGGTGTGCAGGCGGAGGTTGCCGGAGTTGCCGCTAAGGTCGATGGGGCCGTTTTGCGCATTGATGTCGGCATCGCCGGAGAAATTGCGCACGGATACGGGGCCGTTTACTGCTTGGGCGGCGAGTTTGCCGTCGAGGTTGTAGATGCTGAGCGGGCCGTTGTTCGAATGCAGAGAGAGATCGGCGGATTTGGGCGCGCGAATCAGGAGGAAAACGGTCCAGTGGTGATGGTCGGAGGGGCCACTGACAGAGACGGTGTTCCCGTCGACGTTGAGTTTGATTTGCGCCGCGAATTGATCTGCATCGGTTCGGTCGGGGTCGAGGGCTTTGCAGGCGGTGACAGAGTAGTGGTCTTGGTTCCAGCCGTGAACCTGGAGGCCGCCATTGGCTTCCGAGTGCACGGTGAGGGTGCCGGCCGACTTGGGGATGGACTTTTCTTCGGAGCGGATAGTGGCGGGGCGATTTTCGATTTGGATGTGCAAGTCGGCGCAGGTGGCGGCGGGATTGTCCTCGTCCGAGGAAGAGACGGAGTGGCGATCGGGAGCCGGTGCGGCGACGGCGAACGATTGGGTTAGTGCAGACGCGATGAAAAGGGTAGCCAGAGATAGAAATGGTTTCATGCGAGTTTTCTCCTGCAGCTAGATACGAAAGTTGCGGGAAAAAGTGCCGAAAAAATGCTGGCTGGGCGAAATTTTTAGGGGAGCCAAGTTTCGTCGTAGTCGTCGTCGGAGCCGATGGGTTGGCCGTCGGGAGGTAGGGCCGGGGCTGGTAGTGGGATCGCCTTGGGGTTTTTCTGGAATTCGGTGATCTCGGCGACGGCGGCGAAGAGGTGGGCGCGCTCTTCGGTGTCCTTTGCAGAGCCTTGGGCGGAAGTGGCCCAGGCTTTTAGTTCTTCGAGTTTTAATGCTGCTATTGCGCGGGCTTGGGCGGAGGCGTGGTCGTTGGCGGCCAGTGACATTAAATGGTAGAGCGCCACGTAGTCGACAACGCGGGCGGCTTCGCCCGGGTAGCCAGCTGGGCGTGAGGATTTCCAGGTAGCGGCGAGGATGGTATCGAGGACTTCTTCGAGGCTGGGATTGGCGGAGTCGCGGGAGTGGAATTCGACGAGGCGAGTGGCGCGTTCGGCGTTGAAGAGAAAGTCGAAGGCGTGTTCAGCGGCGGCTTCGGCGGGAGCGAGGGCGTCGAAGGCGGGGCTGGTGCGAATTTTGAAATGTTCGCGGCCGCGTTCGTAATCGGGGACGCGCGGCGGGATGATTTTTAGAAGCGGTTCGGGTAGGACGAGGGCTTCTGGCTTTAACGTCGCGAGCACGCTGTTCAAAGCGCGGCGTTGTTCGGCTGGGGCAACGATTTGAGTTGGGACTTCGCCGTCGCCGCGGAGGGCGAAAGTGTAGTCCATGCCGCCGATGGATTTGGCGGCCGCGGCGAGTTGATAGCGGTGCATGAGGTAGATCGGGACAAGGGCGTCTTCGATGGTGCTGAGCGGAGCGCCTTCGCGGATGTTGTTTTCGCCGAAGCGGCGGAGGGCGGCGGCGCGCACGGTCATCAGGCGATCGAGTTCATCGATGGCGTTGGCACCGGTGTCCCAGAGGTGGGCCTGGCTGCTGGAAGAGCCGACTGGGCGAGCGTCCTGGTCGGTGAGATAACGCTGACCCCGAGAGAAGGCGTCGCTGAGGATTTTGTCGAGGGCGACGTGCTCGTTAACGCTAGACGGAAAATCTTGATATCCCCATTGGATAGAGACTTTGTCCCATTCGCCGATGCCGGTGGCGTAGGCGTTGGAAACGTCGGGCGTACCGTCGGCGCCGAGAGTGACGAAGGGCGGCGGGTAGTCCATAACGGAGGAGCGATTCACCGAGCTGGAAGAAAAATTGTGATTGAGGCCGAGAGTGTGGCCGACTTCGTGTGCGGCAAGCTGGCGGAGACGGGCGAGAGCGAGGTTAGCCATTTTTGGTGAGACGGGCTGGCCTTTTTCGTAGGGGGCGAGCAGTCCCTCGGCGATGAGGTAATCCTGGCGAACGCGAAGGGAACCGAGAGTGACGTGACCCTTAATGATTTCGCCGGTGCGTGGGTCGATGACGCCTGCTCCGTAGGACCAGCCACGGGTGGAGCGGTGGACCCATTGGATGACGTTGTAGCGGAGGTCCATGGGGTCGGCGTCTTCGGGCATGAGTTCGACGCGGAAGGCGTCTTTGTAGCCGGCTGCTTCGAAAGCCTGATTCCACCAGCGGGCCCCTTCAAGGAGGGCGGAACGGATGGGCTCGGGGGCGCCACGATCGAGATAATAGATGATGGGTTTTACGGGTTCGCTGAGTTGCGCGGTGGGATCTTTTTTCTCGAGGCGGTGGCGGGCCGTGAGGCGTTTGACGATGGGTTCGGAAATCGGAGTGGCGTAATCGAAGTAACTGATGCCGAAGAAGCTGGAGCGCGGATCGTAGTCGCGGGGTTTGTAGCCGGGCGGCGGTAGTTGGACGAAGGAATGGTGTTCGCGGACGGTGACGGATTCGGGAGTGGGAGTGACTTGTTTCAGGAGGGTGCCGGGATCATCGCCGGAAAAAGTGAGGAGGGATTCGATTTCGGTGTTGAGCGGGAAATTTTTGGTGAGCGGGAGATAGATGGCGGAGCGCGATGCGTCGACTTTGTAGCTACCTTGACCAGTGTGATGGAGAACGGCCGGGACATTGTGAGCATCGCGGAGGAAGAAGTCGGTGGCGTCGACGAGGGCGTGATCGTTTTCTTCTGCGGCGATGGTGAAGCCGCCGAGGACGGATTCGGCGAAGGAGTCGTGGACGGCGCGACGTTCGGCGGGGTCTTGGCTAACGGCGCGGTAGTCGAGATTTTCCTGGATGAGCAGGACTTTATTGCCGCTGCGTTCGAACCGGACGATTCGGGTGGCGCCGAGTTGGCCGCGGTCGAGGCCGATGTCGTTGTTGCCGATGCCGGCGGAGAGGCCGCTCTGGTAGAGAAACTCGGTGTTCCACTTGTCGATTTCGAGCCAGAGTTTGCCCTGCTTAGCGTCCCAATAGAGGTTGAAGTAGCCGGGGAGTTTTTGGAGGGAGGCGGTTTTTTCGGCGATGGAGGGCGTCTGCGCGGAAGAGTCTGAGTGCGACTGGGCATTGGCGCGCGTAGTGAAGAGGAATATCAACGCGAGAAAAATGATTGTTACGCGCGAATGCTTCGACATTTTTGAAACCTCCGAGAAGGCGGATGATTCGACACAGGTGCTGCGAGGCACGGGAACGTCATACTATACTTGAGGCTGAGCGAGTCTCCTCCCTTTGAAAAAATTACGCATATCGGTGGTGCAGTACCTGAACACTGCGCCATTGGTGTATGGATTCACGCATGGGCCGCTGAAGGGCAAGTATGAACTGTCGTTCACGGTTCCTTCGCGGTGCGCGGAGGAGTTGCGGAATGGGCGCGCGGATGTGGCGATTATTCCGGCGATCGAGTACCAGCGGATTGAGGATCTGGTGGTGTTGCCGGATTTGGCGATTGCGGCGAAGCGGCGGGTGCGCAGTTTGCTGATCGTGTCGAAGAAACCGATCGAGGAAGTGAAGAGTATCGCGCTGGATCGTAGTTCCCGGAGCACGCAGGCGTTGACGAAGATTTTGTGCGCGGAGCATTGGGGGATTGCGCCGGAATTTTCCGAGGCTGCGGTAGAGACGGAGTCGATGCTGGAAGAGGCGGATGCGGCGCTGCTGATTGGCGATCCGGCGTTGCGGCTGGCGATTGGGATGTCGCGGACGGCAGCGTTGGGATCCGCGGGAGAGTTGATTTCAGATGGCGATCGGGTGGGAATTAATTTTGATGGACATGTGTACGCGTATGACGTGGTGCAGGAGTGGCGGCGGCTAACGGGGTTGCCGGCGGTTTTGGCCGTGTGGGCGGCGCAGCGGGATTCCGTGACGCCGGAGACGGTGGCGGATTTTGCGGCGTCGAAAGCGTATGGAATCGCGAATATTCCGGAGATTGCGGCGGATGCGGCAGAGCGGGGGCGGTGGCCGATCAACGATACGCTGATGTATCTGCGGGACAATATTGATTTCGCGTTGGATGAAGAGAATTTGGCGGGGCTGGAACTTTATTATTGTTTGGCGGCGAAGCATGGGTTGATTGGACCGGCGCGGACGATTGAGTGGGCGAGTGCGGATGTGTTGCGGGATAAAATTTCGGTTGAATAGTAAGCGGATTTTTGGGGAAGCGAAGGGATTTTCCGGTGAGACTGACTAAAGAACAAGCGATAGAGATGTTGGAGTCGGATGATCTGATCGGACTTGGGATGGAAGCGCATCAGATGCGCTTGAAGAAGACCGATCCGCGAGTGGCCACGTATCAGATCGATCGCAACATTAATTACACGAATTTTTGCACGGAGTATTGCTCGTTCTGCGCGTTTTACCGGCCATTGGGGGCCAAGGACGGGTACCTGCTGTCGTTCGAGGAGATTTACGAAAAAATTGACGAGATGCTGGAACTGGGCGGGACCGGCGTGCTGCTGCAGGGCGGGCTGCATCCGGATTTGCAGATTGGGTATTACGAGAATTTACTGCGGTCGCTGAAGGCGCGATATCCGCAGGTGCATCTGCACTGTTTTTCGGCGCCGGAGATTTTGTGTATTGCGGAAGTGAGCGAGTTGAGCGTGCGGGAGACGATTCAGCGGCTCATGGATGCGGGGCTGCAGTCGATTCCTGGCGGTGGGGCGGAAATTCTGGATGACGAGATTCGCTCAAAGATTGCGCGGCTGAAGTGCACCAGCGACGACTGGGAAGAGATGCACCGGATTGCGCATTCGCTGGGGCTGCGGACTACGGCGACGATGATGTTTGGCTGCGGAGAAGAATTGCGGCACCGGGTGAATCATCTGGACCGGATTCGCAAGATTCAGGACGATACTGGCGGGTTTACGGCGTTTATTCCGTGGATGTTTGCGCCGGACAATACGCCATTGGGTAAAAAAGTGCCGGAAGCGACGGCGGTGGACTATCTGAAGACACTGGCGGTGAGCCGGTTGTATCTCGACAATGTGGATCATATTCAGTCGAGCTGGCTGACGCCGGGAGTGAAGGTTTGCCAGGTGGGGCTGCAGTTTGGGGCCGATGATGTGGGGAGCATTTTGATCGAAGAGAATGTGGTGTTTGCGGCCGGGCGGAAGAATCGGACGAATGAAGGGGAGTTGCGGAGAATTATTTCGGAGGCGGGGTTTATTCCGGCGCAGCGGGATACGTTGTATCGGTCGTATGCGTTGAAGTAGTAGAGCTGTTGGAGCAACTCTAGCGGTTTTTTTCTGGGGCGAGGCGGAGAAGGATTTCGACGGCGGTGTCGTCGGGTAGATCTAGCGGTTCTTCCAGTTGTAAATTTCCATTTTGAACTTTGGCGCGGAGTTTGCGCGGCATGATGGCTGCGGCGCTGGCGGGATTTTTCTGCGCGGATGCGGGGGGGCGGCCTTCGGCTTCGTCCATGGCTTCGTTGGCGAGGCGGTCGGCTTCGGCGTTTTGTTCGCGGTAGACGTGGCGGATGCTGAATGATTGGAAGGTGGTGGACATTTTTTTGGCGCGTTCGAAGAGGGGGCGAAGATCGAGGCTTTTTACTTTGTAGCGGCCGAGCATTTGTTGAACGAGAAGCAGCGAGTCGCTCTCAATGCGCAGGGCGCGGACGTTTTGCGATTGGGCGTAATCGAGGGCGGCGATGAGGCTGTAGTACTCGGCGACGTTATTGGTGGTGCGGCCGATGAATTTTTTTAGGCGGGCAATGATTTCGCCGCGTTCATTGCGGATGACTACGCCGTAGGACGCGGGGCCGGGATTGCCGCGGGAGCCGCCGTCGATGTTGGCTTGAAAAGCGGCGGGGCGAGCTTTGGGCTCGGCGTCGGCTTCCGAGAAAAGTCGATTTGTTGCGGGAGGCGCGGGCGGACGAATCATCAGGTGTGTGGAGCGGAGCTTTCCGAGTCCGCGGAGGAGCTTTTTGAGGCGCTAGAGCCGGGATTAGCTGCGGGAATGGGATCGAGAGTGTAGAGAAGCTTGCCGCACATTTCGCAGCGGTACAGTTCTTCGTTAGCTTCCTGATGCAGCTCCTGATCGATGTGCGGGAGGATGCGCACGCCGCAGCCGGAGCATTGCCCGTCGCGGACGCGGGCGATGGCTATGCCGTTGTGACGTTTGGCAATGCGGGTGTAGAGATCGCGCACATTTTCGGGGACGGGGGCGATCAACTTTTGGCGTTCGGCGTTGGCGGCGGCGAGTTGTTTTTGTTTTTCGCCGTGTAAAGCCAAGATGGAATTGCGTTCGGCGCTGACGCTAGTGTCGGTTTCTTTCAGGTCGGCTTCGGCGCGGCGGACGCGGCGCTCGAATTCTTCACCATTCATCATGACGTCGAGCTGGCGGTCTTCGGCTTTAGCGACTTCGGCTTCGGCGTTGGCGATTTCGTGGAGCAGCGCTTTGTAGGCTTCGTTGGATTTTACGGCGCCGCTCTGGTCGCGGTATTTGCGGGCGCGGTCTTTCCACTGGTCGACGTCGAGTTCGAATTTTTTGCGTTCTTTGAGGGCGTTGGTGAGGGCTTCTTTGGCGGCGATGACGGCGCTTTTAGCGACGGTTAGGCGGGCGTCGGCGTCCTGGACGCGCTTAGGGTAAGTCTGGAGTTCGGCTTGGAGGCCGGCAATGTTGTGATCGACTCGGTCGAGTTCGATCAGGTGGGGGATGGCAGGATGCATGGAGGGGGCAATTCTAGCATGGTCGCGACGAATGGATTTAGGGCGAGCGAGCGAAGGAAACGGCAGGGATCTTCGAGATGGCGAGAATCTGAGGCGAACTAATTCAACTCGTGCACTTGCATATTTTGGTCGATGGCTAGCGTGGGGTAGCGGACGCCGGGATCGGTTGAGGGGGCACTGTGGCGGGCGATGGCATTGAATTCGAGGTTGGAGCATTCGACAGAGTATTGGTAGCCGTCGCGTTCGGAGCGGGCCATGGAGAGGGCGGCGGAGTCAACGAGTTCGTTGAGCGGGGCGCAGCGGCCGTTGGTGACGACGTAGGTGCGTTCGGCTTGGGCGATTTGGAGCAGGTCTCCGCGGACCCCGGTGAGGCTGATGGCTTGGGTGGGGGCGGTGCCGGCGTCGGTGGAGGGCATTTTTTGAAGGGTATAGAAGTAGAAGCCGCCGGCGATGGCTGCCACCGCGAGTAATCCAAGGAGGGGGCGCATGGTTGATTTTCGCGCTGGGCGGAGGTTGCGACAAGGGTCGGGTGTCGGGCAGTGGCGGAAGCGGCAACTTCATCTGCGGGGCCGTTTGGAGCGTATTAGAGGGTGGGAGTTGCAGCCTCATAAAGCGTGCGGATTCGATCGATTGGCGCTGTCCCGCCCTTGCAAAAATCGCAAGGTACGGGACCCCAGCCTCGGTGGAGTTTGAGAAGTCAAAACCAGAGATAGCTGAATTAGATTAGGCGTTGCGCGAGAGGAAATGCGTTGGGCGTGAAGTGCAACGGGTGGGCTGCTGGGCCCATCTAAATAGAGGTTAACGAGAGTGAAGCAAATTGTGTGGTCGCGGGACAGGCGAGTACACTGAAACATTGCAGTTCCCGTCTAAAAGCTAGTGAGGCTCCCATTGAACTTTTTGATGCGTGATCGAATTAGATATGCGGCGTGTGTGCTTGCCGGGCTTGGCGCGTTTGCGCCGGCGTTAGCTGGCGGGGCCGCCGGATGCGCCGGCGAAGCGTTCGCCGATTATGGCTTCGCTGCAGGCGGAGCTGGACCGTTCGTTTACCGCGCTGAAGGCCCAGGATCCGCCGGCGTATTTTGTGGGCTACACGGTAACGGAAACGCAGCGGGCGGATGTGTCGGGTTCGAATGGGGCCTTGCTGAACAGCACGGACAGCCGCAATCGTTGGCTGGAAGTATCGGTGCGCACAGGCAGCTACACGTTGGATGACACGCACAAGGTTGGAGAGCGGCAGCAAGCGAACGGCGGGCCGGGGACGGCGGTGCCGGTGGATGACGATACAGAAGTGTTGCGGCGGGCGGTGTGGCTGGAGACCAACAAGCAATATGAAGCGTCTTCGCAAGCGCTGATCAAGATCAAGACGGGCAAAGAAGTGAAGGTGGAAACGGCGGAAGGAAAAGCGCCGGATTTTTCGCACGAAGATCCGCACACGTATATCGGAGAGCAGGCGTACATCCGCGTGGATCGCAAGCCATGGGAAGAGAAAGTGCGGGCCTACACCAAGGCGTTTCGCGATTCGACGGCGGTGATCAATTCGATTGTGACGTTCAGCGCGCAGGCGCAGAACGCGTACCAGGTGAATACCGAAGGGACACAACTGCAATTCGGGCAGATTCGCTACCGGCTGGAATTGTTTATTCAGGGCAAGGCGCCGGATGGCATGGATATCGACCGGTATTACAACTTTGACTGGGTGAATCCGAACGAAGCGCCGGATGACAAGGCGGTGTACGCGGCGGAAGGGACGATGCGCAAGGAGTTGGAAGGATTGGTTGCGGCGCCGATTAACGATCCGACAGTAGGACCGGCGCTGCTGACTGGACGCGCGGCGGCGGTGTTTTTTCATGAAGTGTTTGGGCATCGCGATGAAGGACACCGGCAGAAAGATGTGAGCGAGGGACAGACGTTTTCGAACAAAGTGGGCGAACAGATTTTGCCGAGTTTTCTGAGCATCGTGGATGACACGACGGAAAAGCGGTTGGGGAAGCAGGAATTGCTGGGCTACTACCAGTTTGATGATGAGGGCGTGCCGGCGCAGCGGGTGACGCTGGTGGATCATGGTGTTTTGAAGAATTTTGAGATGTCGCGGTCACCGTTGGCGGATTTTCCGCATTCGAATGGGCATGGGCGGCGGCAACTGGGGGCGACTCCGGTTTCGCGGCAAGGCAATTTGATTGTGGAGAGCAATAAGACGGTTACGAATGCGGAGTTGCGGGCGAAATTGATCGAGTTGATCAAGGCGCAGAACAAAACGTTTGGACTGTTGATTGATGACATCGCTGGGGGATTTACGTTTACCGGACGCGGGCAGCCGCAGGCGTTTCAGGTGCTGCCGTTGGTGGTTTACAAGGTGTTTGCCGATGGGCGGCCCGATCAATTGGTGCGCGGCGTGGACATTGTGGGAACGCCGCTGGCGGCGTTGACGAAGATCGTGGCTACTGGAGATACGCCGGAAGTTTTCAACGGGTATTGCGGGGCGGAGTCGGGGTCGGTGCCGGTGTCGGCGGCGTCTCCGGCGATTTTGACTTCGGAGTTGGAAGTACAGAAGAAGGAGAGCTCGACGGATCGGCCGCCGATTTTGCCGGCCCCTGCGCATGACAGTGGCGCGCCGAACGCTGGGGTGACGAAGACTGGCGGTGCGATGTGAAGATGACCAGAGTGTTTTCTGCTTTCTTGTTGATGAGTTGTGCGTTGGTGTTGAGTGCGAGCGGCGTGCGTGCTGCCGGACAAACGGCGCAAGATCCGAAAGACAACGATCAGACGCTGCGGGCGATGCGCGATGAAATGGCGCGAGCCAAAACGCGGCTGGAGCTGAAAATTCCTGGGACGGATCAGCCGGTGAAGCCGTACTACGTGGAATATCGGCTGCTGGATCTGGATTTTCGCGAAATCAGCGGGGAGTTTGGGACGCTGCTGAGCAACAATCACGCGCGCAGTCGCTTTATGGATGTGGAAGCGCGAGTGGGAAATTACAAACTGGATAGTTCGAATTTCATCAGCGATGACGGGTTCCGCGGATTTATTGGGTCCACCGGGTCGGTGGGAATCGATCGCGATTACGATTCGTTGCGGCAGGATTTGTGGATTGCTACGGATCAGGCTTTTAAGGAAGCGGTGGAGACGTATTCGCGGAAGCAGGCATACCTGAGCAGTTTGGCGCGGCAATCGGACATTAATGATTTTTCCAAAGCGGAGCCGGTGCACCTGATCGAGCCGCTGGTGATGGCGGATTGGACGAATCGCGATTGGGACAACGAAGCGCGCGAAACTTCAGCGGCGCTGCGGGCGTTTCCGCAGATTTACGAAGGGCGCGTGACGTATTACCTGGTGTACGCGACGGAATACCTGGTGACCAGCGAGGGCACAGAGATTCGCAGCAATCGCAGTTTTGCGGCGATTGAATCAGGAATGAATGCGCTGGCTGACGATGGGATGCCCATCAATCACATGTATTCGACGTACGCGACGAAGCCGGCGGATTTGCCGACGCCGGATGCGGTCCGCAAGGGACTGAATGTTGCGGGGACGGAACTGGTGGCGCTGCGTGCGGCTCCGGCGGCGCAGGATTATACCGGGCCGGTGTTGTTTGAGGCGCGGGCGGCCGCGCCGTTGTTGGCGCAGATTTTAGGGCCTGCGGTAAATGGTGCCCGGCCTCCGGTTTCGTTTACGCCAGTGATGGAGCAATTGCTGAGCGGACTGGGCGGGAAGAGCGACTGGATCACGCGGATTGGTGCGCGGGTTTTGCCGGCGTCGGTGTCGGTAGTAGACGATCCGCTGACCAAGGAATTTCAGGGAACGCCGCTGCTGGGCGCGTACACCGTGGATGACGAAGGAGTGCGGGCGCAGAAGGTGACGCTGGTGGAGAACGGCAATCTGCGCAATGAGCTGATGTCGCGGAGACCAGGACCAGATTTCGATCAGTCGAACGGGCACGGTCGCTCGGCATTTTTAAGCGACGCAAAGCCGACGATGAGCAATTTGTTTTTCACTTCGAAGGAGACGGTGTCGCCAGCGGAGTTGAAGAAAAAATTCCTGGAGCAGTGCAAGGACCAGAAGCTGCAGTACTGCATTGTGGTTCGGGAGATGGACAATCCGACCATCAGCTTGCTGCATCAGGATGATTTTCAGTCGCTGCTGGCGAGTTATGGCGGAGGAGCGGGGACCGGGGACCGGCTGCCACTGCTGGTTTACCGCGTATATCCCGAAGATGGGCGCGAAGAAATTATTCGTGGCGCGCGCCTGGTAGGGCTGAACTCGCGGGCGATTCGAAATATCGCGGGAATCGGCAACGACAACTTCGTCTACAACTACATGCAAAGCCAGATTAACGGATTTGCGGGGACGGCGCTGGGCGCGTTTGGATCGGCGCAGAACGGATTGCCGGCGACGATGGTGGCGCCTTCGTTGCTGTTTGAGGAAGTGGAAGTGCGCGGGGCGCGGGGCGAACCGAAGAGGTTGCCGTTGATTCCTGCGCCGACGATGACGGCGTCCGCGAAATAGTTAGTCGATGTTTGGGCGAAAGTTTTTCGGAGGTAGGCCATGAAGGACATGACACGGCGTGGATTTATTTATGGAGCGGCGGCGATCGGCGGAATTGGCGTGCTGCTGGGTGTGAATCGGGTGTGTTCGTCGGCGTTTGCGGATGGAGTGGACGCCAGCACTGACAACGGGCCGGTGAAGATTATGAAGTTTTCGGATGCTGGAGCGGCACTGGGAGTGACCACGGTGCCGAAGGTGCGCAAGACGGCGGCGGAGTGGAAGGCGCAACTGAGCGCACTGCAGTTTGACGTCACGCGGCGGGCGGCCACGGAGTATGCGTATAGCGGACCGCTGGAGAATGAACATCGCGTTGGGCTGTATCGCTGTATCGATTGCGATAATGCGCTGTTTGATTCGAAGACCAAGTTTGAGTCGGGAACAGGCTGGCCGAGTTTTTACCAGCCGATTGCGAAAGAGAATGTGACGGAGAAGAGCGATATTTCGTTGGGGATGGTGCGCACGGAAGTGAAGTGCACCTTGTGCGATGCGCATTTGGGGCACGTGTTTTCGGATGGACCGAAGCCGACGGGGTTGCGGTATTGCATGAATTCGGCGGCGATGAAGTTTGTGGAGAAGAAGGCCTAGGTTGCGTCTGTTTTGGGTAATGAAGAGGCGCGGCTGAGATCTAAATTAGAATCTTAAAAACGAAATCTCAGGATGCTTACGCCCGGGCTGCCACCCTTGCAAAAACCGCAAGGATGGAGCACCCGGGTTTTTTATTCGGTTTAGAAAACCTTTAAACCATTACTAGCTGCGACGCCGACTTGCCTTCGAGTGACCACCTTAGAGTGAACTTACTATAGTCTAGGCGGACCGATGGACTTGCTGCAAAACCCGGAAATTCGCGAGAAGAAAAACGCGGCGCTGCTGAGCGTGGGCTCGGCGGTGGTGCTGCTCTCGTTGAAGAGTTTTCTGGTAGTGCGGACGGGCAGCTTGGGGGTTTTGTCGGAGGCGTTGCACTCCGGGCTGGATTTGCTGGCGGCGATCATCACGTTTCTATCGGTGCGCATGTCCGACCAGCCGGCCGATGAACGGCATCCCTACGGGCACGGCAAATTTGAAAGTTTTTCGGCTTTCGTGGAAACGGCGCTGTTGATTATCACCGCGTTTTTCATCATTTACGAAGGCGTCAAACGCTTGTTTTTTCATCAGGTGCACATTCAGCCGAGCGTTATCGCGGTGGCAATTCTGTTCGTGGCGCTGATCATTGATATCACCCGGGCGCGAGCGCTGGGATATGTGGCGAGGAAATATCAGAGCGAAGCGATTGAAGCGGATGCGCTGCATTTTTCGACCGACGTGTGGAGCACCATGGTGGTCATCGCCGGTGTGGCTTTGGTGTGGGCCGGCGAGACGTGGAATATGCCGTGGCTGATGTACGCGGATGCGGTGGCTGGGTTGCTGGTGGCGTGCGTAATTTTGTGGGTGGGCTGGGGTTTGGGGAAACGGACGCTGGATGCGCTGGTGGATGCAGCCCCGGAGGGTTTGCAGCAGGAAATTGCGCGAGCGGTTTCGCGGATGGATGGAGTGTTGGATGTGGATCGGGTGCGAGTACGACGCGCGGGGAACCGGCATTTTGTGGATGCGACGGTGAGCGTGGCGCGGACGACGAGCCTGGAACAAGTGCACGAGCTGAGCGATGCGATTGAGAAAAGAATTGGGGAGATTGTGCCGGCGGATGTGATGGTGCATGCGGAGCCACGGGCGCCACAGGGCGAACATCTGTTTGAGTCGATTCGCGCGGCGGCGCAGCGAATGGGATTGGCGATTCACGATGTGACGGCGCTGCAGCAGGGACGGGAGCTATTTGTGGAGCTGCATCTAGAAGTGGACGAACATTCCTCGCTGCGGGAGGCGCACCGGCAAGCGACCAAGCTGGAGGAAGAGATTCGGGGGATGCGGGATGAACCGACCGACGTGAACATTCATATCGAGCCGCTGGGAACGCATATCGCTACGCCGGACGCGGGGTTGGGGGAGATGAAGCAACTAGCGGGGGCGGTGGAGGGATTTTTAAATTCGCTGCCGGCGGAATATGACGAGCTGATAAATTGCCACGATGCGCGGGTGCGGCAGGTGGAGCATAAGATTTTCGTGTCGTGCCATTGCGCGATGAAGAGTGAACTGACGATTGACAAGATTCATGATGTGACGGCGGCGTTGGTGGATCGGGTGAAGGAGAAATTCCCGCAGATTCATCGGGTGACGATTCATCCGGAGCCGTTTGAAGAGCGCTGAGCGGCTAAGTTTGACGTTACTGCGAGGCTTTTTGATTAGCGGTTCTTAGTTCCCTCCGACAAATCCTTCCGTACAAAAATCTGGGCGGCGAATGCCAAGACAATTGGGAAACACTCCAGCACGTAACGAGGCTCGGGAGCTTCTTGGGTGGTGAGGAATGCGGTGCGCAGAGCGATGAAGGCAAGGAGTAACGTGACGGCGAGGCGGGCTTGCGGTTTGCGCCATAAAAGCCAAGCGCCGGCGACGGCCATCGATAAATAGATGAGGTTCAAGATGGTGAGGGTGCTGGTGACGATCTGATCGGTGGCGTCGAACTCCCAGGCTTCGGCGAGGGGGAATACGTGGCCGGTGAAGGGGAGAAGTTCGATGCGCGGAGTGAACCAAATGGCAAAGACGCGCGCGGCGGGAATCCCGAGATAGGTGCGGAGGGGATGGCGGGCGGTGCGTTCCTTGGCGATCTGGCCGAAGACGGCGTCTTCTTCGGGAGTCCAGGAAGAAGTGGTGTTGTAGGTTTCTAGTTGAGTGGCGACGCTTTGTTTTTCTTCGGGGGAGTCGAAGGCGCTACTGGGGATGTCGTCGAGGTTGATGGCTTCGTCGTTGAGTTTCCAGGTGACGAGATAGCTGTCGCGGACGCGGTGCAGCCAGGTTTTTTCCCAGGCCATGAAGCCAGTGGGGATGAGTTCGCCGGGGAGATTAGAATTTTTGGGGGCGAGGAGTTGGAGTTCGTGGAGGGTGATGGCGTTACGGGCGGCCCACGGGAGAAGGGGCAGCAGGCAGCCGACGGTCATGAGTGCACAGAGTTTTACGGCACGGATGATTTCGTGCTGGCGAAGAAAATGCCAAAGAAGAACGATGATTCCAGCGATGAGAACTAGAGGAGTTTCGGGGCGAAAGAGGGTGCCGAGACCGGTGGCGATGCCGGCGGCGGTGGCAAACCACGTCGCTGAAAATTTTGAGATGCGCCAGTCGTTTACCGCCGGAGTTGTACTGCGCAGGCGCAGAGCCAATAAACAGAGGCACAGAATGGCGAGGGCGGTGAAGAGGGTGGCCCATGTTTCCGTTAGCAAGACAGCGACATAGTTAGCGGTAAAGGGACAGAGTGCGGCGAGCCAGAGTGTGATTACGAAAACACGGCGACGGCTGGCAAACTGTTCGAGCGAGGATTTTTCGGCGATGAAGCTTTTTGCCAGCACGAACAAGACGGTGGCGATCCAAGCAGTGGCGAGGCAGGTGAGCCAGTCAAGAAAAACCTGAACGGACATGACCCAGAGGTGAGCGTCGTTGCCGGTTTTGCCGCTGAGGGCGTAGTTGATAGCCAAAAATGCCGGGTAGCCTGGCATACGGGTGTCGACGGGAGTGAGCACGCCGTCGATGTTGAGGGCGTAGATATGGTGCTGCAGCCAGTTGGCGGCGAGTTGTTCGTAGAGGACGGTATCGCCGGAGCCCGCGGGATATTTCAGGACGAAGAAGAAGCGCAGTGCGGCACCGGCGGCCAGCGCTACGAGTGGATGCGAGAAAATTCGCTTCATTGATTAAACGCATCTTACAATAGAGAGACGGAATCGAGCAGTACGCCCCAGGACTAAGCCGAATTCCACCGACTCCATGCAACGTTTTTCTTTTCAAATGGGCCGAAGGATTGGATGAAGGAACGCGGACCTATTTTTTATGACGCCGAACGAGTGCGCTGGCGGCGCACGCGGCGGGTGCTGGAGATTTCCGCGATATTGCTGACGGTGTCGCTAGTGTATTTTCTGGTGACGATAGCGGTCAGCGTGGACCTGCCGGCGGGATTTTTGACGGACGCGCGTCCGGCGTTTCATCCCCTGAAATTACGATCGAGCTCGAGGCTGCTGCCGCCAGTGCGGGAGGGGCGACATGGGCGAGTTGCGGCCATCGGGACGGTTCCGGCGAGCTACGATCCGTTGAGGGCGGCGTTTTTTGTGAGCTGGGATCCCAATAGCCTGGCATCGCTGAAGATGCACTACAGAGATATCGATCTGCTGATTCCGGCGCAGGTGCATGCGGTGTCGGACGATGGCGCAATCACCGTGATCGATTATGAAAATATGCAGAACACGTTCAAGACCACGCCGGACGGGGCTATCGCGGTTTTGAAGGAAGACAAACTGCATCAGTGGATGCGGTCCATCAACATTGAAATACCGATGATGGGATTGCTGGATAACTATGACGGCATAAATTGGCGTGTAAAGGAAATGGCCGACATGCTGGCGAGCCCGGCAGCGCGGAAAAATCTGCAACAGGCGCTGGTGGAATTCGCGATCAAGTCACACGAGTCGGGAATTGTGGTGGATTTTGAGGAGGTGCCGAGCGCTTCACAATCGGCGTTCAAGAAATTTGTGGCGGAATTTTCGGGCGTGCTGCATGCGGCGAATTTGAAATTGATGGTAGCGCTGCCGGCGCGCGATGAAGAGTACGATTACGGATTTTTTGGGAAGAACAGCGATGCGATTGTGCTGATGAATTATGACCAGCACTGGCTGACTTCCGAGCCTGGGCCGATTGCGGCGCAGGAGTGGTATGTGGAGAACATCAAGACGATTTTGAAGGTGGTGCCGGCGCAGAAAATTGTGGCGGCGGTGGGAAATTACGCCTACGACTGGTCGGAAATTCCCAAAGGTAAGAAGAAGGGCGCGGAGCCGGCGGAGGCGTTGACGATTCAGGAGGCGCTGCTGCGGGCGTCGGAGTCGGAAACAGACGTAGATTTCGATTCAACCTCGCTCAATCCGCACTATTCGTACAACGATCAGCACAACCATGTGCACCAGGTGTGGATGCTGGATGCGCTGACGGCCTACAACGAATTGCGTGCCAATGAGCGAATGGGAGTGCAAGGGACGGCGCTGTGGCGGCTGGGTTCGGCGGATACCTCAATGTGGCCGATCTGGGATGCGACGCGGCCGACGGATGCGATTCGCGAACAGATTAAGGATATTCCGCCGGGTCCGGATTTGATCTTTGAGGGCGATGGCGACGTCTGGCATTTCATCGATACGCCGACGCATGGCAGCCGCACGTTCGAATACGACGAGGCGAGCGATCTTTTCACGGATGAGAATTTTGACAAATATCCGCTGTCGTACCACATCGATCAGCTTGGCGCGGCGAAGAAGAAACTGGCGATTACGTTCGACGATGGTCCGGATACGCGGTGGACGCCGAAGATCCTGGACATTCTGAAAGAGAAGCAGGTGCCGGCGACGTTTTTCATTGTGGGTGTGGCGGGGAGCCAAGCGCCGGAGTTGCTGAAACGTGAATATGCCGAAGGGCATGAAGTTGGGAATCACACCTACACGCATCCGAATTTTGAGGAGATTTCTCACACGCAATTGCGGTGGGAATTGAATCTGACGCAGCGGCTGATTGAGAGCGTGCTGGGGGTGAAGTCGATTTTATTTCGACCGCCGTACGGAATCGATCATCAGCCGGAATATGCGGAGGAAGTGGCGCAACTGCCGATTGCGCAGGATATGGGCTACGTGATCGTGGGGCAGAAGGTAGATCCGCACGATTGGAAGCAGGTGAATGGGAAGCAGGTGCCGGCATCGCAGATTTTGGGAAATGTGTTGAGCGATGCGACGGAAGGCAACATCGTGCTGTTCCACGACGGCGGTGGAGATCGCAGCCAGACGGTGGCGGCGCTGCCGGAGATTATCGATGCGTTGCGGGCGGAGGGGTATGAGTTTGTTTCCGTGCCGGAACTGTTGGGGAAAAACCGCAATGCGATGATGCTGCCACTTTCGCCGCAGGAGCATTTCGAGGCGCGCGCGGATGGAATGATTTTCAGTTTGTACCGCTGGTTCCGGGTGGGATTCGCGACGATTTTCGTGGTGGGAATTTTTCTGGTGAGCGGGCGAGCGATTGTGATCGGGATGTTGGCACTGATTGAAAAGTTGCGGCCGGATCATGCGGTGATGCCGGATCCGCCGCCGGATGTGACGGTATTGATTCCGGCGCATAACGAAGAAGGGGTTATCGTGCAGACGGTGACTTCCGTGCTGGCGACGAATACTCCGAATCTGCAAATTATCGTGGTGGATGACGGTTCGACGGATCGAACCGGGGCGCTTTTGGATGAACATTTTTCGGGCGATGCGCGGGTGCACATTATTCACCAGGTGAACCGCGGGAAATCGGCGGCGCTGAATCTGGCAATGTCCAAGGCGCAGACGCAGATTGTGGTGACGATCGATGCCGATACGGAAATTGAGCCGGATGCCATTGCGAAATTGTTGCGGCACTTTTCCGATCCGCGGCTAGCAGCAGTAGCGGGCAATGTAAAAGTCGGAAACCGGACGCGGTGGCTGACGCGCTGGCAGGCCTTGGAATACATCACTAGCCAGAACATGGAGAAGCGCGCGTTTGATCTGCTGAACTGCATCACGGTGGTTCCGGGGGCGCTTGGCGCGTGGAGAAAAGAAGCGATTGAAGCGGCAGGTGGGATCGCTTCCGACACGGTGGCGGAAGATGCGGATTTGACGATTGCAATTCGACGGCGCGGATGGCGGATTGGTTATGACGAGGAGGCGATTGCCTGGACCGAAGCGCCGGAGACGGCCAGTCAACTGATTCGGCAGCGGTTCCGGTGGACGTTTGGGACGCTGCAATCGTTCTGGAAGCATCGCGACACGCTGTTGCGGCCCAAATATGGGACGCTGGGGCTAGTAGCGCTGCCAAATATTTTTGTTTTTCAACTGGTGCTGCCGTTGATTTCGCCGATCATTGATTTGATGTTTTTGGGTGCACTGGCCCTGTGGGCGCTAGGGCAATTTCATTTTGCGCGATTGCCGCAATTGTGGACGACGGCGGATGTGCAGCGGTCGCTATTTTTCTTTGTGGCGTTTTTGTTGATTGATGTGGCGACGTGCATCGTGGCATTTGCGTTGGAACGTAAAGAGGATTGGACACTGTTGGCGCCAGTGCTACTGCAGAGGTTTTATTACCGGCAGCTGATGTATGTGGTGTTGTTCCGTTCAGTGAAGGAAGCGGTGAGCGGGCGGCCAGTGGGCTGGCGCGGGGTGGAGCCGGATGCGGGCGCACCGCCGCGGACGCCGCGAACACCTGAAACACAGAGCGTTGTGCCGGCGTAAGTACCCCTGAAAATACGACTCTTCGAGCTGACGAATTGACTCGAAATTTATTTTCTTGGCGTTTGCGCACGATGGGGTGCGATGTGACAATACTTGTATGCGAAAAATAGCGATTGTTTCTTTGAGTTTGATGGTGGGAACACTATTTGGGCTGGGCAACAGCAACGCGCAAGATACTTCTGCGCCCAAAACACCCTCTACGACTTCTGCTGCACAAAAACCGTCAGCGTCAGGAGCGACCGGCGCAACTGGCACAACCAAGCCACGCACCGGGACAGGCACGCGGACACCGGCGGCCCCTTTGGTGCTGAAAACGGACAAAGACAAAATCAGCTATTCCATCGGCGTGAACATCGGGACGAGTCTGCACAAGGATAAGGTGGATGTGGATCCGGCGATTTTTCTGCGCGGGCTGAGAGATGCGCTGGCCGCCGGAAAATTGGCGATGACGGACGAGCAGATGCATGCCGCGCTGGGCGCTTTGCAAGCGGAGTTGCGCAAGAAGCAGGAGACGGAGATGGCGGCAGTTGGCGAAGCGAACAAGAAAGCGGAAGATGCGTTTTTGGCGGAGAACAAAGGCAAGGAAGGCGTGGTAGCGCTGCCGAGCGGGCTGCAATACAAGATTATTAAGGAAGGAACCGGGCCGAAGCCTACGGCCACGGATACGGTAGAGTGCCAGTATCGCGGGACGCTGATCAATGGCAAAGAGTTTGACAGCTCGTACAAACGCGGGCAATCCGCGAAATTTCCTGTGAATGGCGTAATCAAGGGATGGACCGAGGCACTGCAGTTGATGCCGGTGGGATCGAAGTGGCAACTGTTTGTGCCGGGCGATTTGGCTTATGGGAATCGTGGCGCAGGGCCGGATATCGGGCCGAATACATTGCTGATTTTTGAAGTGGAGTTAGTGTCGATTCAGGACAAAGCGGCGGCGAAACAGCCTGCGGCTCAGCCTGATGCGCAACAACAGCAACAACAGCAGTAGGTGCGAGAGAGTGGCATTTAGCCGGAATCGCTAGAGCCGCTAAGTTCTGGCGATTCACGGGCAATTTTGATATTCTGCGCAAAGGTACAGGGCTGCATCCTGAGGTTAAGGAGTGGCACCGGAGGCCGACATGAGTGTGGTTCCGCATTCGAACGGTGGAAAGATCACCGTCCCGCAAATTCAGCAGCGCAAATTCTCCCAAAATTCTTCCGGACAAAATTCCTCGCAGAGAATTGCATGTTTGACGGCGTACGACTATCCGACCGCACGGCTGGTGGATGAGGCGGGTGTGGACGTCATCTTGGTGGGCGATTCGCTGGGCATGGTGGTGCTGGGGTATGAGAGCACGCTGCCAGTGACGATCGAGGAGATGCTGCATCATACGCGAGCGGTACGGCGGGGCGCGAAGCGGGCGCTGGTGGTTTCGGATATGCCGTACGGGAGTTATCACACGGATTTGTCGGAGTCGCTGCGGAATGCGATGCGATTTATCAAAGATGCCGGCGCGGAAGCGGTCAAGGTGGAAGGCGGAGAGCGACGGCTGGAGTTGATTGCGCGGCTGACCGAAGCGGAGATTCCGGTGATG
This sequence comes from uncultured Acidobacteriota bacterium, assembly GCA_963846145.1. Lineage (GTDB taxonomy): Bacteria > Acidobacteriota > Terriglobia > Acidiferrales > UBA7541 > Acidiferrum. Next base: position 847,946 of record CAWJUV010000004.1, read on the forward strand.
GCGCACATTGGGCTGACGCCGCAATCGGTGAATGCGCTGGGCGGTTATCACGTGCAAGGGAAGACGGCGAATTCGGCGGAGCAGTTGTTGCGGGATGCCCGCGCGGTGGAAGCAGCGGGAGCATTTGCGATTGTGTTGGAAGCGATGCCGCGGGAGTTGGCGGCGCAGATTACGCGCGAGGTGCGCGTGCCGACGATTGGAATTGGAGCGGGGCCAGACTGCGATGGGCAGATTCTGGTGCTGACGGATATGCTGGGATTGACGTTTGGGTCGACGCCAAAATTTTCGCGGCAGTATGCGGGATTGGGCGAAGTGATTTCTGGGGCGGTGCGGCAGTACTGCGATGATGTGCGCGATTCGGGTTTTCCGTCGGATGCGGAGTCGTATCATGCTCCCGGTACGAAGAAGACCGTTTCCATCAATCGTTGAATTTTGGCGTAGCACCGTTGAACGGCGTTGACTCGAATTGCGGAGGCAGGTGGGATGTCGCCGGAAGATATTCGAATACTGTTTGATTACAATGCCTGGGCTGACCGGCGCGCGTTGGAATCGGCGGAGTCGTTGAGCGCGGAACAGTTTGTGAAGCCGATGGGGTCGAGCTTTTCGTCGGTGCGGGATACGCTGGCACACATTTGGGGCGCGGAGTGGGTATGGCTGGAGCGGTTTCAGGGAAGGTCGCCGGCGTCGTTGCCGGATGTTCATCAGTTTGGCGATGTTGCAGAGTTGAGGGAACGATGGGCAGAACAAGAACTGCGGCTGCTAAAATTTGTGGAGTGGCAGACGCAGGAAGATCTGGATCGCGTGTTCGAATACCGCACGTTTAAATTTGGGCAGTACAGCAATCCGCTGTGGCAATCCATGCAGCATCTGGCGAATCACGGGACGTATCATCGCGGGCAGGTGGCTACGATGGTGCGACAACTGGGTGGAGCGCCGATTTTGACGGACTTAATGCATTATTATCGCGAGCGATCGCTGGCTGCGAGCAAGTAGTTCCCTCCTCGACGTGGAAATCATACGAACTGTTTCCTGGATGAAAGAATTGGCGCGGAAAGAGCGCGCGGAGAATCGCATTATCGGGTTGGTGCCGACGATGGGCGCTCTGCACGAGGGGCATATGTCGCTGATCCGGCGCGCGAGAGCGGAATGCTCGTCGGTGGGGGCTTCGATTTTTGTGAATCCGACGCAGTTTGCGCCGAATGAGGATTTCGGGAAGTATCCGCGGACGTTGAAGACCGATACGGAGAAGCTGGAGAGTGCGGGAGTGGATTGGTTGTTCTTGCCAGAGGCCGCGGATGTTTATCCAGCAAATTTCTCGACGTATGTGACGGTGGAAGGGTTGAGTGAACGGCTGGAGGGGCGGTCGCGGCCGTTGCATTTTCGCGGAGTGAGCACGGTGGTTATGAAGCTACTGCAGATTGTGGGGCCGGATTTTGCATATTTTGGGCGGAAGGATGCGCAACAGGCGGCGATCATTTCGCGGATGGCGAAGGATTTGAATTTGGATAGCGTAATTGTGGTTTGCCCGATTGTGCGGGAGGCGGATGGGTTGGCGATGTCTTCGCGGAATGTTTATCTGCAAGGAGAGAATCGGGCTGCGGCGGCGGTGCTGCATCGGGCGTTAGAGGCGGCGCGCGCATTGATGCTGCGCGGAAACCGGGATGCGCTGACTTTGCAGAATGCGATGAGGAAAGTTTTGGCGGAGGAACCGCGGGCCAGAGTTGATTATGTGGAGATTGTGGATGCGGAGAAGTTTGAACCGGTGGCGATGGTGAATCGCTCCGCGTACGTGTTGCTGGCAGCAAAATTTGGCGAGACGCGGCTGCTGGATAATATGTTCGTTGAGTTTAGTGCCGACGGTGGATTGAATGGGGAGCCAGTCATTTCGCTCTGAAAATTCCGCCAACGCCGGTCAGCCTTCCAGAACCTGGTAGTAATTCCCTTCCTGAATTATTTTTAGCGAAACACCGAACAACTCGGATATTTTTTCGGAAGTTAAAATCGCGGCTTTTGCGCCGTCGGCAAGGATTTTGCCGTTGCGCAGGAGAATTACGCGGTCGATTTCGGGGATGATTTCAGCGACGTGGTGGGTGACGAGCAGAATGGCAATGCCCGATTGCGCCAGGCTGCGCATGGAGGCGCGGAGGTGGAGTTGCGCGGCGATGTCGAGAGCGTTGCTGGGTTCGTCGAAGAGCAGGGTTGCGGGGTCGTGGACCAGAGCGCGGGCGATCAGGGTGCGCTTGGCTTCGCCGGACGACATGCGAGCGACTGGACGGTCTGCGAGATGGGCAACGCCCAGGCGTTCGAGAGCGCGATCGGTGAGTCGCAACTGCTCTGGGTCCGGATGATGATGGGGAAAAATTCGGGTACTACTGAAAAAGCCGGAGAGGACGACGTCCCGGCCGGTGGATTCGGTGGTGCAGGCGCCGAGCAGGTCCGGAGAGACGATGCCGAGGAGGGAGCGGAGTTCGAAAATGTTCCAGCGTTCCCTGCCGAGGATAGCCATGGAGGAACTTTCGCGGGCGAGCGGATAGCATTCGCGAGTGATGGTTTTGATGAGGGTGGATTTCCCGCAGCCATTAGGGCCGAGGATGCAAACGTGTTCGCCGGCGTCGATGCGAAGAGAGATGTCATCGAGCGCTGGGCGAGTGGGGGCTTGATCAGATTCTTCGGAGAAAGATTCATCGGAGCCGCCACGGAATACAGTGACGTGGTTTAGTTCGAGGAGTGGCGGGGCGGATGGAGTCATGCGAATGTAAGCGCAAAGATGGCGCGGCTCTAGTCTAGCGGAGGCGCGGTTGATTGCGAACGGAGCTCGTAAAGGAAGCTAAAAAGAAAGGAGGTGAAAACGTCCGTTTTCACCTCCCGGGGTGGGGTGATGCACGACAAGACCCGATGGAAGTGCAGTAGCGCCGCCCTGCCAGGCAAGGCCACAGCCTCACTTGCGTAGTGCAGAAAAGCAATCCGTCAGGAGACTCACAACCACAGGCTTGTCTTTGTGGTTTTTTTAGCATCGGAAGAGTCTGCTGTCAACGCCGAAAGGGGCGGGAGTGGCAGCTTTTTTTGAGTGAATCGGATGAAAGAATCTCATCGTCGAAGGATGCGGGGGTACTTCTTAGTATTTGATCTGCAAGGATTTAGGGCGACGGCGCTGTTAGCGCTGGCGGGCCATCACGATGCGAAATAGGAATTAAAAAATTTCGTTAATGTGGGCGGCTAGTTTGAAGTCGAGGTCGCTGAGGCCTTTGACGCTGTGAGTGTTGAGATCGATTACGACTTTGTTCCAGACGTTGAACCATTCGGGGTGGTGATTCATCGATTCGGCGACGAGAGCGACGCGGGTCATTTTGCCGAAGGCTTCGTTGAAGTCTTTGCATTGAAATTCGCGATGAAGTTTTCCATTGGCGAGGGTCCAGCCCTGAAGTTGAGCGAGTTTTTCTTGCACTTCCTGATCGGTAAGTTTCTTTGCTGCCGGCATAGAAATTCTCCCGAAATCAGTATGCGATGCGGCGGAACTGGCGGCAAGTCGCGCCGTTTGACGTTGCCTGCTTGGCACAATTCCTTTAAGGTAGGGGATTCATTTTGAGAGAAAACGCGCGGTGTGTGCGCGGCAAAAGTTAATTCAACATTCCGGGAAATGAGACGACGTGAAAAAGAAAATTCGCGCCATTCAGTATGGTGTCGGTCCGATCGGGGCTTCGATTGCGAAATTGATGCGGGAAAAGCAGGCGATCGAAATTATTGGGGCGATTGACACGGATCCGGCGAAGGTTGGGCGGGATCTGGGCGAAGTCGTCGGCGCGAGCGACGCCCCGTGGGGCGTGAAAATTTCGGAAGATGCCGCAGAGGTGCTGGGGCAGGCGGCGGATGTGGTGATTCATTCGACGTCGTCGGCTCTGCCGAAGGTGATGGAGCAGTTGCTGGCGTGCCTGGAAGCGGAGAGCTGCGTGGTGTCCACGTGCGAGGAGCTGTCGTATCCGTACCGGACGTATCCGGAGTTGGCCGCCAAGCTGGATGCAGCGGCGAAGGATTGGGGAGTGGCGCTGGTAGGAACCGGAGTGAATCCGGGATATGTGTTGGACAAATTAATTGTGACGCTGGCGGCGGAATCGCAGCGCATTGATTCTGTGCGGGGACGGCGGATTGTGGATGGTGGAAAGCGGCGGTTGCCGCTGCAGAAAAAAATTGGCGCGGGATTGAGCGTGGAAGAATTTCGAGAGCGAGTTGCGGGCGGAACGATCAAGCACGTGGGATTGCCGGAGTCGGTGGCCATGGTGGCGGATAGTTTGAATTTGCCAGTGGATGAAATTACCGAGACGATTGAGCCGGTAGTGGCGACGGAGCGGGTGCAGACGGAGTTTTTGACGGTGGAGGCGGGGCAGGCGGCCGGAGTGCATCAGATTGCGCGCGGGCTGGCGGCGGGGAAAGAATTGGTGAATCTGGAGCTGCAGATGTATGTGGGTGCGAAAGATCCTGCGGATACGGTGGAGTTGATAGGGAATCCGAATATTAGTTTGGTGATACCGGGTGGGTCGCCGGGGGATATTGCCACGGCGTCGGTGGTGGTGAATTCGATTCCGGTGATTCTGGATGCACCGGCGGGGTTGCGAACGGCGCGGGATTTACCGATTGGATTTTTCTCGCCGAATGCGCGGCCGTAAGGCGCAGTTTATCGCGAGGGAATACTGATTCGCGTTTGCCGTGTTCCGCGGTTTATTTTTTCCAATACTTCATGACGGCAGAGTAGTCGAGGTCTTGGTCCTTGGCCTCGTCCTTTACTTTAGAATAAGTTTTGAACGCGGCTGCGGCGGCGGGCAGATCAACATTGACCTGCTTGGCTAATTCGAGGCCGAGGCGAATGTCTTTGTGCATCAGGCGCAAGGGGAAGCTCGGCGTGTATTCCCCTTTCAAAAGATTCGGAGCTTTTACGTCGAGGACGCCGGAACGGGCCATGCTCGATTGCAGCACCTCCACTAGTTTTTCACCCTGGAGGCCTGCGGCGGTCACCAACGCGAGTGATTCGGCGAGTGCGTCCACTTGAAGAGCCAGAATTAAGTTCATGGCGAGCTTGATGATTTGGCCGGAGCCGTTGGGGCCAAGGTGGAACCACTTTTTTCCCATGACGCGGATGATCGGCTCGGCTTCGGTGAGGGTGGACGCGTCGCCGCCGACCATAAAGACCAGTTCGCCTTTTTTTGCACCCCAGTCGCCGCCGGTGACGGGGGCGTCGAGGAAGCGGACGTTTTTTTCGCGACATTGCGCAGAGACTTTTTCGGCAAGAGTCGGGGAAATGGTGCTGGAGTCGATGTAGATGCTGCCGGGGTGAAAAGAATTCATCGCGCCGTGCGGACCCCAGAGAATTTCTTCAAGGGCGGGCGGGTCGCTGACGATGGAAATCACGAGGTCGGAGTTGGCGGCGACTTCGGCGGGTGAAGAAGCGAGTTTGGCGCCAGCAGCGACGACTTCGTCCGCGCGCTCGGGCGTGCGATTCCAAACGGTGAGCGGGAAGCCGGCTTTGCGGATATTCAGAGCCATTGGGCGGCCCATTAAGCCCAGGCCGATGAAGCCGATTTTGGTTTGCGGACCGATTGAAGTCACGAGGCCTCCGGGTGCGTTGCGTTGTTCGAACTGATTAAATTTTTATCGAACGCAATTGTAACGCAACGAGGAGTCGTGTGTTTGCAGACGACAAAGAGACTTGATCGGAACGTTTTTGGTTAGCGCGATCAGGTCGCGCTAGGTTTCCGAAAATTGCGGACGCGGGAAGATTATGGTGACCGCGGAACTTAGACCGGCCGCGACGGAAATGGCTTGTTCGGATTCATCGTCGCGGGCTTCTTCAACTTCAGAGTTTTGCTTGGCCGGTTCGGCAGCGGCGGCAGCCGAAGGTTGGACATGAGTCATGACCGGTGTTGAAGTTTTCGATGCAGGAGCGGAAGACGCGGGATCGCCATCGGTTTTGCGGACCATTTTGACGATGTATTGGTAAGGGATTTCCCAACGGAAATTGCGGCGCTGGCCACGTTGCTCAAAAATTTGTTCCAGGAAGATGGAGCGGCCAGTGTCGCCAACGAAGGTTCCAGAAGCCGGCAGGAGAATGTCGCCGGCTCGGTATTGCACTTCGACCTGCAGTCCCAAGAAGGCTGCGTAGCGCGCCATACGGAGCGTAGTTTGGTTCTACGTAGCTAGCTGAGCAATAGTACCTAAGTCCTACCGGACCGAGGAAGAGTGGAAGCGCATGCAGCGAATCAGCGGGCGAGATCTTCGACAACGGCTTGCGCTGCACGGCGGCCGCTGTGCATGGCGCCGTGGATGGAGGCGTTGTCGCGATGATCGCCACAGACGTAGACGCCGGGGCGGACGCGGACGGAGCGTTCCGGCGGTTCGAGCGCGCCGGGAAATTGTTGCGGCTGGGCGTGGGGAATTTTGTAACATTTCAGAAAGCGCCAAGAGCGGGCGACTTCGCCGAACCATTGCTTCATCTGGGCAATGATGAAGCCGCTGAGTTGCACGTCGGTAAGTTCCTGGGAGCCGAGGACGGAAACGGAGATGAGGCTTTTTCCCGCGGGGGCGTAGGAGGGAGCGACTTCGCTCATCACTGTGAAATTGTTGACTGGGCCGGCGCCGTCGCCGTTGAGAGTAAGGAGCGGACCACGAACAGGCGGCTCGTCCGCGGCGAAGTAGAAGCAGCTCACGCTACGCGAAGCGGGTTCGGCTTCGCCGACCAGGTGAGCGGCTTCGGGACCTTCGGTGGCGACGACGATGGCGCGGGCGCGAAGGGCTTCGCCGCCGGCGACGGTGATTTCATTTTCACGCAGAGCTTCGACGCGGGAATTGAGGCGAATGCAGTCTTGCGGAAATTTCTCCGCGATCTGCGCGGGTATGGCGCCCATGCCGCGGGCGGGCACACAGGTATTCCCTTCCGAAAGCATCTTGAAAACAAATTCGAACATGCGGCTGGAAGTTTTTAACTCACCATCGAGCATGATGCCGCCGAGGAAGGGCTTGAAGAAATGCCGGATGATTTCTGGGCTGAAGCCGTCCCATTCGAGAGCAACTTTCGTAGGGCGATCGGGACGCTGGAAGATTTTTTCGACTGAGGTGCCCTTGAGGCGGCTGCGCAGACGGGCCATGCGGAGCTTGTCGCCGAGGGTGGCGAAATCGGAGCGGAGGGCGTCGCCCCATTTGCCAGGGGTGCGCCACGGGTCGACGATCAAATTCATGCGGCCGGCGTACCAGGAAAAAGCGCCCGGGGAAAATTTTCTTAGATCGAGGGCGGAGAAATCGAGGACTTGGCGGGCTTCGGGATAAGCGGAGAGGAGGACCTGGAAACCACGGTCGAGGCGGAAGCCTTCGAACTCATCGGTGCGGACGCGGCCGCCGATGCCGTCGGAAGCTTCTAAAATCTGAAAAGAAATGTTGGATTCCGCAAGCCGTTTGGCGCAACACAAGCCCGCCAGTCCCGCGCCGATGATTAAAACGTCCGCACTTGTCGACATGCTTTAGCGAATCCCCTGAAGCGCGCCATGAACTGATGAAGTGAAGAGCGAGAGTACGCTTGAACTGACAAAAGGTGAACACTAATCCTGACGCATGGGCGGGAGGTTGCGCAAGTCTGACTGAACGCCACGAATCACAAAAACTCACGACTCGTTTGCGAGGGCTTCGGCGGTGACTTTGTGGCGGTATTCGAACATGCGGGCGAGTCGGCGGCGGGTGTAGGCGCCGGCGACCAATCTTCCGAGCCAACCGAGTGGGAATTCGTATTCGACACGATCTTCGAGAAAGCTAGAACTCTGGCCGTCGCTGATGAAGAGATGAGTGTGTTCCCAGCGGCGGAACGGGCCGGAGACCATGACGTCGCGGAACATGTGGCCGGGTTCGCAGGCGGCATGTTCCGCGGTCCAGGTTTGCTTGATCGGGCCGACGCGAAGTTGAATTCTTACGCGAGAGCCGAGGTCCTCGATGCCGCCGGTTTGCTCCACAACTTTGGCATTTTCCCACGGCGGAGTGAGGCGCTGCAGTGCGTCGGGGCGGGCGTGAAAATCGTATAGAGCTTGCGCGGAAGCCGGCATGCAGCTGCGGTAGACGAAGAGTTCGCTCATCTAGAAACCGATGCGCGACTGCTGGCGAGCCGCGTACTTCGCGATGTAATTTTTCACGGAATATTTCCGAGCGGTGTTGTCGGAACTCATGTAGCGGATAAGGCCAAAGATGGGTCGTTCGGGTCCCCAGGGGCGATCGTAGCGGCCGAGGCACCAGAAGATACCGCTGTAGGAATTGGGATTGCGGCCGTCGAGGCTGTACTTGTTGTTGAGCTCGATGAGGACGTCCGTAGCGGCTTGAGGCGTGGTCGACCATTCCAGGATTTTCTTGCCCCACAACATTCGCAAGTAGTTATGAATGAAGCCGTCGCGCATTAATTGCCCCTGAGCTGCATTCCACAGCGGGTCGTGCGTGGCGGCGGATTCGAATTCTTCGAGAGTGTAACGGCTGGGGCGTTTGTCTTTGACGTGTTCGCGCAAGGTGGAGAGCGCCCAAGCCGGAAGGGAGTTGAATTCGTCGAAATCGTCACGATGGGCGCAGAAGTTGTAGCCGACTTCGCGCCAGGTGATGAGCTGGTCGAGATAATTTTCGGCCGAGCCGCTCATGTTCCACCAGCCGGAGCGGGCGCCGTTGGTACGCAGCGCTAATTTTTCAGGCTTCCATTTTTCGAATTGAATGATCGCGTTGAAAACTTCGTGGCTGGAGATGTGGCCGAAGTGGAGATAGGGCGAGAGGTTGCTGGTGGCGTGAAGTTCCGGCGCACTGTGTTCCTCGCTGTAGACGGGAAATTTGTGTTTGAGGAAATTTTTGAGTTGGGCTTGTGCCGCAGGGTGGCCACCTTTGAGTTCAGCGGGTTGAACCTGGTGGTCGATGGGGAACGATTTGAGGGAGCCCACCTGGCCTTCTAGCAGGGCGGCCGGCGCTGCGGGCCAGCGCTTGATGATTTTTTCCGGCAGCGTTGGCGGCTTCGGTAATTCGGCCTTGGCGAGCGGATCGGCTCTTGGAAAATGCGTGAGGTGAGCGGGAAGAACTTTTTGCAAGTGGCGGCGGAAGTCGAAAGCGCGGATAAAATCGTGATCGGCGGCGCGCAGCGGATGGAGCCCGTTCGAATCGATGACTTCCAGACGTACTTGGAGTTTTTTCGCCGCGGCGGCGACCATGCGCGGGAGGAAGAAACAGGGGAATTCGTCGGTGACGACAACACAGGCATCAGCGGCTAGCGCCGCGAGCAAGCCTTTGCCCGCTCCGACTTTCGGCTCGACGTAAGGATAGTAGAGGACGTTATGTTTAGCGCAGTCGGTTTGATTGGCGGCCATGCCGTCGATTACGAAGCGATGAAAGCGATCGCTGGCCCATTGGTAGTCGGTGCGGAGAGCTTCGAGAACGACGAGCGGCTTGCGCAGTTCACGGCAGTACTCCAACGCGCGATCGAGTGCGAAGTTGTAGTGCAGGCGACGGCTGGCGATCATCCAGTAGAGAACGTAGGAGCCGTTTGGCTGAAGTAGTCCTCCGTTTGTGTTACAGATGCGGATTGCTGGAACCAATGAATTGCCTCTCAAGATCTTTGATGCGGTTGGCGGAGTTTTCTAGGCGGCCTCAAGGGACTTGAGTATTTCCGATCGGGAAACGTTCGGGCCTTGACATTTTTTGAGGGCGAGATATCGTCTCGGTTCACCTTTGCCGAGGAGTTTACCGACATGCGTACCCGCACAATCGCACAAATGTTGATTTTGAGCTTAGTAGCTGCCGCTACTACATACGCACAAGCCGGCAAAGCGGATGGCAAAGCCGGCGACGGAAAAGTGGTGGTGCTTAAAGCGGCTCGGATGTTCGATGGCAAGTCGAACACACTGGTGACGCCGGGTTTGGTGGTAGTGATTGACGGAAAGATCACAGCGGCGGGCGCGAATGCGAGTGCGCCGGCTGGGGCAGAGGTCGTAGACCTGGGAGATGCCACGCTGATGCCGGGCTTTATCGATGCGCATACCCATCTGACGATGATGTACACCACGGATTACAAACAGGCGGAATTGGACGGCTTGCAGAAGACGATTCCGGAGCAGGCGTTCGATTCGCTCGCCAATGCGCGGGTGACGCTGATGGCGGGATTTACTACGGTGCGTGATGTGGGATCGCGCGACTATCTGGACATCGGTCTGCGCAACGCGATTCGGCAAGGCCTTGTGCCGGGGCCGCGGATGCTGGTATCGGTGCATGCGATTGGCACGACCGGCGGGCATTGCGATGACACTGGTTACCGGCATGGCGCGTTTGGGAAAGAGAATGGGCCGGAAGAAGGCGTGGCGAATGGGCCGGACCAGATGCGTTATGCGGTGCGGTTGGCGCACAAGTATGGCGCGGATGTGATTAAGACCTGTGCTTCCGGCGGAGTGCTTTCGTTGGCGGATGATGTGGATACGCCGCAACTGACCCAGGAAGAGTTGAACGCCCTGATTGATGAAGCGCACGCGTTGAAGCGCAAAGTGGCGGCACACGCCCATGGCGCAGAGGCGGCCAAGCGCGCGGTGCGGGCGGGAGTGGATTCGATCGAGCACGGATCGTTTTTGGATGATGAGGCGCTGGATTTGATGAAGCAGCACGGGACGTACTACGTGCCGACACTGATGGCGGTGCAGGGGCTTGCGGAGCAGATGCAAGCGGGGATGTACATTCCTCCCGCGGTGAAAGCTAAGGCGGAGGCGGCTACGGCTTCGGTGCATAAAACGTTTCAGAAGGCCATCGCGAAGGGCGTGAAGATTGGATTGGGCACGGATGCGGCGGTGTATCCGCACGGACGAAATGCGGAGGAGTTTCACCAGATGGTGGATTTGGGGATGAAGCCGGCGGATGCGTTGCGTGCGGGGACTTCGGCGGATGCGGATTTGTTGGGGATGTCCGATAAGATTGGATCGCTAGAGGCGGGGAAGTTTGCGGATGTGGTGGCGGTGCCGGGCGATCCGCTGCAGGATATTCGGACGACGGAACATGTGTTTTTTGTGATGAAGCAGGGCGTGGTTTACAAGAATGAGCGTGCGGCAGCGGCGCGCTGATCTTGCGGCTTTGATTTGTTGGCTTTTTAGCGCGGTTTGACGCGATGATTTACGAATGACCGAGTCTGCTGGAAGAAGTCTGCGTTTGCCTCCCGAAAATACTTCCAAAAAAGATTGGTTGTTGGCGGTAGCTGTGTCGTTGGCTACGGCTTTGGCGGTGATTTCTCCATTTTTTTGGCTGGGCGATGCGTCGGGGCATGATTTTTCGTTTCATGCGGCTTCGTGGATGGATGTCGCGGCGCAGTGGCGTGAGGGGATTTTTTATCCGCGGTGGAATCAAGGGGCAAATTTCGGTTTTGGGGAACCGCGCTTTGTCTTTTATCCGCCGCTGTCATGGATGTTTGGAGCGGCGCTAAGTTTTGTAGTCCGGTGGGAGTACGTGCCGGGAGTTTTTATTGTTTTGACGCAAATGCTGGCGGGGATTTCAGCGTTTGTGCTGGCGCGGCGACTGGTGTCGCGCAACGGAGCGTTGATCGCTGCGTTTTGTTATGCGGCGAATCCGTATGCGTTGCTGATTGTTTATATGCGCAGCGATTTTGCGGAGCAGTTGGCGATGGTGTTTTTTCCGCTGGTGATGCTGGCGGCTTTGGAGCTATTTGGATTCCTGGAGACCGGAGGAGTTCGTTCAGAAGGCCGTCGAGTCTTGCGGTTTGGCGTGGTGTTCGCGGCGGTATGGTTGACCAATTCGCCAGCGGCGGTGGTGGCGACATACAGCCTGGGCTTGCTGTGTGTCTACGCCGCATATACCAGGAAAGCGATCCGACCGCTGGTTGATGGCGCGTTGGCGCTCTCGTTGGGATTTGGGCTTAGCGGTTTTTACCTGATACCGGCGGTTTATGAGCAGCGCTGGGTGAGTATCAATCAGGCGCTGGTGGTTGGGCTCCGGCATTCGGAGAATTTTCTTTATGCGGTGACCAAGGACCACGAGCATGACGCGTTCAATCATATTGCGTCGTCGGCAGCGGTGCTGATGATAGTGCTGACGGCGGTTTTTGGTTCAACCTGTCTAGCGAAATGGAAGAAGTTACCGGGTGGACCAGAGTACCGACGCAGCTGGAACGCGTTGTTAGTAGTTTTTGGCCTAGCGGTTTTTCTGATGGTACCGGTCAGCAACATGTTTTGGAATTTGCTGCCGGAATTGCGCTTTGTGCAATTTCCGTGGCGATGGATGTCGATTTTGGCGGTACCGTTTGCATGCTTTGCCGGTGCAGCAATTTCGCAAAGGCTTTCGTCGCGGCTGGCGACAACGTTGACGATGGCGGCATTGGTCGCGGTGCTGGCAGGCGCAGCAGCATACATGGTGCGGCACACCTGGTGGGATACAGAAGATATTCCGGTGTTGCAGGAAGCGATTGGGAAAGATGAAGGATTCGAAGGGGTGGATGAATACGATCCAGAGGGGGATGACCACTCCAGCTTGCCGGAGAACTCTCCGCGCGCGCAACTGCTGGCGCCGGAGGAAAGCGACAGCGATGGTGCGGATCCGCGTGTTGGAGCGCGGATCAATATCGACCGGTGGTCGGCGGAAGAGAAGAAGTTGCGGGTGAGCCTGCACCAACCGGCGAGGCTGTCGCTACGTTTGCTGAATTATCCGGCTTGGCAGGTGCGCGTGAATGGTGAGGAGCAAAAATTCGAGCAGGCGGAACAAACTGGCGAGATCAATCCGATTGTTCTGCCGCTAGACGCCGGGAATTCTGAAATAGAAGTGCGGTTTATTCGAACTAAAGACAGAACCATGGGCGCCGCTCTGAGCGGAGTCAGTGTAATGGGAGCGCTGGGGCTTTTTTTCTGGCGACGACGCGTCGCTGATTAGCGGCGGTCGACTGCGGGATGGCGAACGTCCTGGCCTTGCACGATGTAGATGACGTCTTCGCCGATGTTGGTGGCATGGTCGCCGATGCGCTCGAGGTTTTTGGCGACGAGAATAAGTTCGAACGCCGGGAAGACCACGCTGGAATCGCCCATCATGTAGGTGAGCAACTCGCGAAAAATCTGGTCGCGGTAGTTGTCGACCTGGTCGTCACTGGCAAGAACTTTTTGGGCCAAGTCGACGTCGCGGCGGACGACGGCGTTAAGGGCGTCGCGGACCATTTCTTCGACGACTTCGCTCATGCGGGGAAGATCGACATAGGGCTTCACCCGAGGGTGACGCAGAATCCGTGTGGCGCCCTGGGCAATGTTGACGGCCTGATCGCCGATGCGTTCGAGGTCGTTGTTGATGCGGGAGACGGCGAGAACGAAGCGCAGGTCGACGGCCATCAATTGATGGAGAGCAAGGAGTTGGACAACACGGTCGTCGACTTCCAGTTGCAATTCGTTGATGGCGCCTTCTTCGGCGAGCACACGATTGGCCAGCGATTCGTCGGCATCCAGGACGGAGTGAACCGCTTGATGGACGGCACGCTCGGCGAGGCTGCCCATCCAGAGCAGGCGTTCTTTCAGAGCGTTTAGATCTCTTTCGAAATGACGTTCCATAGCTCCCTCAGAAAATCAAATAGCGGACCCGATACGCCAAGCAAAGATCAGCCGAAGCGACCAGTGATATAGGCCTCGGTGCGCGCATCGCTGGGCGTAGTGAAGAGTGTAGGAGTGGGATTGAACTCGATGAGTTGTCCCGTAAGCAAGAAAGCGGTGAAGTCGCTGACGCGCGCGGCTTGTTGCATGTTATGGGTGACGATGACGATGGTGCACATATCCTTCAACTGCACCAGTAGTTCTTCGATTTTGGCGGTGCTGATGGGATCGAGCGCGGAGCAGGGCTCATCGAGAAGAAGCACTTCTGGCTCAACCGCGAGGCCGCGAGCAATGCACAGGCGCTGTTGCTGACCGCCGGAGAGCTCGTAGGCGGATTTGTGCAGGGAGTCTTTCACTTCGTCCCACAGAGCGGCGTGGCGAAGACTCTTCTCCACGGCTTCGGAGAGAGGGCCTTTGAAGCCGTTAATGCGAAGACCGTATGCCACATTTTCGAAAATAGACTTGGGAAATGGATTAGGACGTTGGAAGACCATGCCGACGCGGCGGCGCAGGGCAGTGACGTCCTGGGCGAAGATGTTTTGATTGTCGATGAGGATTTCGCCATCCAGGCGGGAGGCGCGAACGGTTTCGTGCATGCGGTTTAAGGTGCGAAGCAGGGTAGATTTACCGCAGCCAGAGGGGCCGATCAAGGATGTTACTTTGTTGGCGGCAATGTTGAGACTGATGTCGTAAAGGACCTGCTTGGCGCCATAGAAAAAGTTGAGGTGCGAGACGGTCATGCGGTTGACCGACGGTGACTGATTGTCGCGGCTCGATGGCGTGACAACGGGTGGTTGGATTTTTACAGACAATGCCGGCCTCACTGAAGCATGCATGATTATGTCCTAGGAACGGCGGTACCGCGGGAGAGAATCACCCGCGCCACAATATTGATAATGAGGATCAACCCGAGCAGGACAAGCCCGGCCGCCCAAGCCTGGCGATGCCAATCCTCATAGGGAGCGATGGCATACGTAAAGATCATAACAGGCAAGGAAGCGATCGGTTGGTTCCAGCCCGGACTCCAGAAACGGTTGCCGAAAGCGGTGAAGAGCAGCGGGGCGGTTTCGCCGGCGACGCGGGCGAAGGCCAGCAGAACTGCGGTAAGAATACCGCGATAGGCCGCCGGCACTACTACGGAGGAGATCGTCTTCCATTTGCTGGCGCCGAGAGCCATGGCTCCTTCGCGTAGAGATCCCGGGACGGCGCGGAGAAACTCTTCGGTGCTGCGCAGAGTGATGGGAATCATCATCAGGCCCAACGCGAAGCCGCCAGCTAAGGTGGAAAAATGTTTAAAGGGAAGGACGACCAAACTGTAGGCGAAGATGCCGATAACGATGGATGGGACTCCATTGAGCAGGTCGGCGGCGTAACGCACGACGAAAGCGGTTTTTCCTCCGCTGAACTCCGCGAGATAAATGGCGCCGAAAAATCCGATCGGGACACCCAGGAGGCACGCCAGGATCAAGAGTTTGGCGCTGCCGACGATGGCATTGGCCATGCCCCCGCCGGTTTCCCCAACGGGCGCGGGAAGCTTGGTGAAGAAGTCCCAATTGATGGAGGTGCCGCCGTGGTAGATGAGGTAGCCGAGGATGAAGAAGAGGACCGAGACGGCAACCAGCGCGCAAACGCCGGTCATAGTCAGCATGAAGTGACTGACAAATTTTCGCCAGCGGAGGCGGTTGCTCATGCGCGCCCCGTGCCGCTGCCGCGTTGGGAAGTGAGGACGATCAAGAGGCGGGCGGCGCCGTTTAGCAGGAACGTCAGAATAAACAGAACCAAACCCAGCTCGATAAGTGCTTGCAGGTATAGGTCGCCGGTAGCTTCGGTGAATTCATTGGCGATGACTGCGGCGATGGAGTAGCCCGGAGAAAAGAGCGACGCGGAAATGGTGGGCGTGTTGCCGATGACCATGGTTACCGCCATGGTTTCGCCCAAGGCGCGAGCCAGGGCGAGAAAGATGGAGCCCATGATGCCGGTGCGAGCGAAGGGGAGAACAACTTTCCACGTGGATTCCCAACGCGTGGAACCGAGAGCAAGCGCAGCTTCGCGCTGGTCGCGAGGAACGGAAAGGAGCACTTCGCGCGAAACCGAAATGATGTAGGGAATCACCATGATGGCCAGGACAATTCCAGCGGTGAGAAAGCCGATGCCGTAGGCCGGCCCAGAAAAAAATGGCAGAAAGCCCAGGACGCTTTTTAGGCCGGGCTGGACGTATTGCCGCATGAGGGGGATGACGGTGAAGACTCCGAGCAAACCGTAAATCACACTGGGCACAGCCGCGAGAAGATCGATAAAAAACTGCAGCGTGTCGGATAAGCGTGCGGGCGCGAGCTCAGCGAGAAAAATGGCGGCACCGATGCCGAGAGGTATTGCGATCAACAGGGAGACTGCGGCGGTTACGAGCGTTCCATAGATAAAGGGCAGCGCGCCGAAGTCGTCATTGATGGGATCCCAAACCGAAGTGCGAAAAAATGCAAAACCAAACTTGTGGCGCGGCAAATAAGAGCCGACCCACAGCTCGTATACGAGAAGCAGAGTAACCAGAACCACCGAAGCGGCGAATAAAAAGGTGATCAGCCGAGCGACTTCGTCGCCGTCGCGCAGCTTGTCAAGAAACGAGCGCGAGCCCACAACGGGGCTCGCGCTCGGAACTGACGGTAATGAGGATGTGGCCATTTAGATCGAACGTTGCCGACTACTGAATGTTGTCGAC
Source organism: uncultured Acidobacteriota bacterium (assembly GCA_963846145.1). Taxonomy (GTDB): domain Bacteria; phylum Acidobacteriota; class Terriglobia; order Acidiferrales; family UBA7541; genus Acidiferrum. The sequence continues at coordinate 864,272 of CAWJUV010000004.1, forward strand.
CGCTTTGAGCTCCTTGGCTACCACTTCCTTGGGAAGCTTAGCGTAAGAGAGAGCTTCGGCCTCGCCCTGTCCATCGGCCAGCATCCACTTGGCGAAACCCTTTATGGCGTCGCGCTTGGAGGCGTCGGAAAATTTGGAAGGGATCAGCAGCCAGGTGAAGCTGGAGATGGGATAGGCGGCCTTTCCGGGGGCGTCAGTGATGGAAACGCGGAAGTCATCGGGCATGGTCTTGGCGGCGCCGGCGGCGGCAGCGGTAACCCCTGCTAGATCGGCCTTCACAAAAGCGCCGGAGGAGTTTTTCACCTTGCCATAGGGCATCTGGTTCTGCACGGCGTAGATGAGTTCGACGTAGCCCATGGAATTGGGAGTCTGCTTGATAAGTCCGGCGACGCCTTCGTTACCCTTGCCTCCGAGACCGACGGGCCAGTTGACGGAGGTGCCTTTGCCGACTTTGTTCTTCCAGTCATCGCTGACTTTGGAGAGGTAGTCGGTCCAGATGTAAGTGGTGCCGCTGCCGTCGGAGCGGTGCACGACGACGATGTCGTTGCCTGGGAGGTTGACGCCTTTGTTGGCGCCGGCGATGGCCGGATCATTCCACTTGGTGACCTTGCCCATAAAAATTCCGGCGAGAGCTTCCGGGGTGAAGTTCAGTTCGGCGTTGACGCCGGGGATGTTGTAGGTCGGGACGTCCGCGCCCATCACGGTGGGGAAATGCAGAATGGGGAAACCATGCTTGGCTTGGAAGGCTTTGAGCTGCTCGTCGTTCATGGGACCGTCGGTCGCTCCAAAATCAACGGTGCCTTCCGTGACTTGCTTGATGCCGCCGCCGGAACCGATGGACTGGTAGTTAAATTGAATGTTTCCATTCTTCTTGTGGTAATCGTCGAACCACTTCGAGTACATCGGATAGGGGAAAGTGGCTCCCGCACCGTTGATGGATAAGGTTCCTTGCGCGACGGCGATTGCAGCGAGCACAAACGTCGCCAGGGCTAGAGTTGCGATTCGCTTCATGCGTGTTCTCTCCGAAGAAATGCACGTTAACTACTGGGGGCGGTAAGTGTCCCGCGTTAGTGTTACAGGCGTGTTACAAGGAAAAGCCTGTCTCTTAAATAGAGTTAGCAGTCGAGGGGCTACCGGAAGGCATCTATTGACGGTATTTGCTCTTCCTACTAGTGTTGATAGAGGTCCGGATTTGAGTCGGCTACGACAGCGGTTTTCGAGGAGGGCGTTCGGCAGGGGAGTTTGCCTGCTGTTGGCGGTGTTGTTTCTTTACAACCCGTTCCTGGGCCTGAGTTCGTTCGCATCCGGCGATTCCAATATCAATCATCGAGCGAGCTACCGGGCGACGGTAGCCTCCGCCGAAGTTTTACAGCATTTTAGTCCTGGGAATGATGACGAGCCGTTCGGTGTGATTCTGGCGATGCTAGTCGTGGGCTTTTTGCTATTGAAGGATTTGAGCGGTGTGTTCTTCAGCCGAATTTTGGATTCGGTTCGCGTGCATAAGACTGTCGTTTGCGCGGATTTGTGGTTTCGACCTCCTCCCGTAGCTTAGTTCCCTTTTCCGATTTGGTCGTTTAGTTCCAGCTCTTTCGGATAGTTGGGTTCTTCCCCGTATTCGCGGAACGCGCATAACGCGCTTTGCGGTTCTTGCTTGTTGCCGCCTCAAGGACAGTCGTTTATGAACAGAAAACAATTGTGGATCGGTGTGGCCGCGATTGCGGTCGTGGCGCTGCTGGCGTGGTGGTGGCTGGATCGATCTCCGAGCGAAGCAGGCACGCCCGATCCCGCAGCAAACGCCGCAGGGGTGCCTGAAGCGGCCGTCGTGGCCGTGGAAAAGCGCGAGTTGGGGAACAGCCTGACGATCGCCGGAGAGTTCAAGCCCTTTCAGGACGTGGAAGTACACGCGAAGGTGGCCGGGTACATCCGCAACATTAACGTGGACGTGGGCGACCACGTGAAAGAAGGGCAAGTGTTGGCGGTGCTGGAAGTGCCCGAACTGGCGGCGGAGTTATCCGGAGCGGATGCCGCAGTGCGGCGCTCCGAAGAAGAGATTCACAGAGCGGAAAGCGATGTGAGCCGGGCGCAATCGTCGCATGGGGCGACGCATTCGGGATATACGCGATTGAAGCAAGCGTCGGATTCGCGTGCGGGCCTGGTGGCCCAGCAGGAAATTGATGATGCGCAAGCGAAGGATCTGGAGTCGGAAGCGCAGGTGTCCAGTGCGCAGGCGGCTCTTTCCGGGGCGCGCCAGCAATTGGAGATGGCCCAGGCCAATCAGAAACAGTACAACGCGCTGGCGGGGTATTCGCACATTACCGCACCGTTTGCCGGGGTGATTACGGCTCGCCTTGCGGATACCGGCGCGCTAATCCAGGGCGGAACTTCGGCGAGCAGCACGGTTGGGCCGGTGGTGCGACTGGCGCAAGTTTCGAAATTGCGGCTGGTGGTTCCGGTGCCGGAGTCGGCGGTGGCACAGATTCATTTGGGAGATCCGGTGAAAGCGCGGGTACAGGCGTTGTCGCAAGATTTCGAAGGCAAAGTGTCGCGCTTTTCGGATTTGGTGGACCGGCAGACCCGCACGATGGAAACGGAAATTGACTTCGCAAATCCGGATGGACGGCTGATTCCCGGGATGTACGCCGAAGCGACGCTGTCGCTTTCGAAAAATGCGCGGGAGCTGTGCGTGCCGTTGGAAGCAGTGTCGCGCAACGGGGCCGACGCCACCGTGCTGATGGTGAACAAGGAAAACACGATTGAAGAGCGGCACATCAAGCTGGGATTCGAAGGCGAGTCCAACGTGCAGGTACTGGACGGGCTGGTGGAAGGCGATCGGGTGGTAATTGGGGGGCGCGGGAAGCTGCATCCCGGGGAAAAAGTTCGCCCTAAAGAAATCAGCGCGAAGCCTGCGGAGAGTGTCAGCTAATGTCTCGCTTCGCGATCAAGTATCCGTATCTGATTATTGTGCTGTGCCTGATCATCACGATCATCGGCACCACTACTGTGGTGCGCATGCCGGTCGATTTATTTCCGCCGATTCGAATTCCTGTCGTGGTGGTGGCGACGTTTTTTAGCGGGATGCCGCCGGAACAGATTGAGACGGACATTACCGGGCCGTTCGAACGATTTTTTACGCTGGCTGCGGGAGTGGATCATATCGAGTCGCGCTCGTTGCCGGGCGTGAGCTTGATCAAAATTTATTTTCAGGCGGGGATGGATCCGAGCGCGGCAGCTGGGGCGATTTCGAATTTAGCGATGGCGGACCTGCGACGGTTGCCGCCGGGGACGTTGCCGCCAGTGGTGTTGCAGTTTGATGCATCGAGCTTGCCGGTGTGCTTGATCACGTTGAAGGGCGAAGGGCTGAACGAAACGCAGTTGCGCGATTTAGGCCAGTACAACGTGCGCAATCAGGTGGCCAACGTTCCTGGTGCGTCGGTGCCCCAACCATTCGGCGGTCGCTACAGGCAAATCATGGTGTATGTCGACCCGATGAAACTGCAGGCCAATCAGCTAAGCGTGATGGATGTGGTGCGCGCGGTGAACAACAGCAATTTGATTTTGCCGGCGGGCGATGTGCGCATCGGAAATCTCGATTACAACCTGTACACCAACAGCCAACTGCCGACGATGAAGGAAATCAATACGGTCCCACTGAAGACGATGTCGGGAGCTTCGGTGATGGTGGCGGATGTGGGCTCGGCGCAGGACGCGCAGCAGATTCAAACCAACCTGGTGCGCGTGGATGGGCAGAAGTCGGTGTATTTGCCGGTGCTCAAACAGGGCGGCGACACCAACACGATTTCGGTGGTGAACGGCATCAAGGCAGCCGTGAAGAAATTGACGGATATACCCAAAAGTTTGACAACGCGGGTCGTCTTCGATCAGTCGCTGTTCGTGAAAAAAGCGATCGACAATCTGATGCACGAGGGTGGAATCGGCATTGTGCTGACGGCGGTGATGATTCTGCTGTTTCTCGGGAGCATGCGGGCAACGATCGCGGTGATGCTGTCGATACCGCTTTCGGCGTTGGCAGCGTTCATGGCGATTTCGGCGGGCGGCGGGACGGTCAACACCATGGTGTTGGGCGGTTTGGCACTGGCGTTTTCGCGGTTGATCGATAACTCGGTGGTGGTGCTGGAAAATATTTTTCGACACCTGGAGATGGGCGAGGATCCGGCGACGGCGGCGGAATTGGGCGGGAAAGAAGTGGCTATGCCGGTGCTGGCGGCGACATTTACTACGATGATTGTGTTTTTTCCGGTGACGTTTTTAAGCGGGGTAAGCCGGTTCTTGTTCACGGCGCTGGCGTCGGCAGTAGTGCTGTCACTTGCGGCTTCGTACATCGTGGCGATGACGGTGGTGCCGTTGTATTGCGCGAAGTTAATGAAGCGGCATGAAGCGAATGAGGAGATACACGGCGATCGAAAATCGTGGTTTGGGCGCATCGTCGCAAAATTCAACGTGTACTTCGACCGCCTGCTTGGCGGATACGACCGGACGTTGGTGCCCGCGGTGGCGCGGCCGGTGGCGACGGTAGTAGGGCTAATGGGGGTGTTTCTGCTGAGCCTAGGGCTGTATCCGTTGCTGGGCGTTTCGTTTTTTCCGCGTACGGATCCTGGGCAGTTTGTGATCAACATCAAGGCGCCTCCGGGTCTGCGGATTGAGTCGACGGAAAAGTATGTGGCCAAGATTGAGGACGAAGTGCGATCCATTGTGCCACCTTCCGAATTTGGCATGGTGGTGTCCAATATTGGAGTGACTCCGGACTTTTCGGCGATGTACACCAGCAATTCGGGACAGAACACAGCGTTCATCCAAGTGAGCCTCAAGGAAGGTCACAAAGTTGGCAGCTACGAATACATGGATCGCGTGCGAAAGAAGTTGGCGAGCGACATGCCGGAAATCGAGACGTATTTTCAGTCGGGCGGATTAGTCGATGCAGTTTTGAATTTTGGATTGCCTGCACCGGTGGATGTACAGGTGAGCGGTTCGAATCTGGAGCGCACGCATAAAGTGGCTTTGGATCTGGCGTCGAAGATTCGCGAATTGCGCGGAGTGAATGATTTGCTGATCCCGCAGGATCTGGATTATCCGTCCATTCGACTGGATGTTGATCGTGAACGGGCCAGCCAACTTGGACTGGATCAAAAAGAGGTGGTGGATAACGTGATCACCGCCCTGAATTCGAATGGAATGATCGCACCGAGTTACTGGGTGGATCCCAAGAGCGGCAACGATTATTTGCTCACGGTGCAGTACCGCGAGAATCAGATTAAGTCGTTCAACGATTTGAAGCAGATCCCGCTGCGCGCGGCAGGCTCAAAAAATCCGACGCCGTTGGATTCGGTGGTGAAGCTGACGCCGATCGAATCGCCCACGGAAGTGGATCACTACCAACTGCGGCGGGTGTTTGATTTGTATGTGGCGCCCGCGACCGAGAACCTGGGCGGAGTGATGAAAGGGATTCAGAAGATTCTTGGTGATGAGAAATTGCCGGAAGGTGTCGTCGTGGACTTGCGCGGGTCGGTGCAAGGAATGAACCAGTCCTTCACCAGCTTTGGATTCGGGCTGATTCTTTCCGTGGTGCTGGTTTTCTTGATTCTGGTGGCGCAGTTTCAGTCGTTCATCGATCCATTCGTGATTTTGCTGGCGATTCCACCGGGAATTACCGGGGTGATCGTGTTGTTGCTGGTAACCGGGACGACGTTAAACGTGATGTCGCTAATGGGCGTGGTGATGATGGTTGGCATCGTGGTTTCCAACAGCATCTTGATCGTGGAATTCACGCGGACGCTGCGAGCCGAAGGAAAGCCGCTGCGGGAAGCGGTGGCGTACGCGTGCCGCGTACGATTGCGGCCGATTCTGATGACTTCACTGGCAACCGTGCTTGGCCTGATTCCGATGGCGTTGAAATTGGGGACGGGTTCGGAAGCGTATGCGCCGTTGGCACGGGCGATTATCGGTGGATTGGTGGTGTCGGTGGTGGTTACGGTTTACTTGGTTCCAGCGGCGTACATTTTGGCGCATCGCAAGGAGCCTGAACCCCAACTGGCTGGAGAGAAATTGGCGTGAGAACTTTTCCGATTATTTCTCTGCTGCTTCTGATGCTGGGGACTTGTCTGGAGGCCGAAGCCACTCCAGCAAGCAGTTTCTCCCGCGCCCCAATCGGGAAATTCTTCACCGCAAAACTCAACACCTACGAATCCCGATAACGGCGGTCGCCCGCTGACGCTGAAAGAAGCCGAGGCGATTGCGCTCAAGAATAATCCGCAGATTAGCGTGGGGAGATTGCTGGCGTTGATCTCCCAGCAAAACGTGCGCGAGGCACGCTCTGCATTGTTGCCCAACGCAAATTTGAGCGTTACCGGGGTGGAATCGCGTTCCGGGAGCCGCATCGCAGCAGGGGCGCTGAACAATCCGGTTATTTATCCGCGAGCTGCTGCAGGCGTGGGCGTGAGCCAGCTCATCTACGACTTTGGACGCACGACTAATCTGCTTTCCAGTTCGGAATATCAAGCCAAAGCGCAGAATGAACTGGAAACGGCCACTGTAGCGCAAATCATCCTGGCGGTGGATCAGGCGTTCTTTAATGCACTGGAAACTAAAGCGCTGGTGACCGTGGCGCAGCAAACGTCTGAATACTCGGCAGACCTTCGTGGACAAAATCGGGGCGCTGACGAATTCAAAATTGAAGTCGGATCTGGATTTGAGCTTTGCGAATGTCGATCTGGCGCGCGGTAAATTGCAGTTATTGGAAGCGCGGAATAATTACGAGGCGGCGCTGAACAATTTGTCGGCGATTCTCGGCTACCAGGATACCCAGAATTTTCAGCCGGTGGAAGAGCTCACTCAAGACAACCCGCCAGCCCCGGACGTCAATCCGCTGGTGATGCAAGCATTGCAACAACGGCCGGAGATTCAAGCGCTGACCGATCAGGTGACCGCTGCGGAAAAATCCGCCAGCGCCGAACACGATTTGAAGCGCCCGACGATCAGCGCGCTGGGTGCCGTGGGTGTGGCTCCGTGGCGGACCACTCAGCTCACCAACTGGTATGGCGCCGCTGGCGTGAATATTAACATTCCCATCTTTAATGGCTTTCTCTTCGACGCGCGCGCCAAAGCGGCGGACCTGCAGACGGAAGCCAATCGGCAGAGGCTTGCCGACCTGCGCAACAACATCGCGCGGGACGTGCGAAATTCCTGGCAAGACACCAACCGCGCATACGAACGCTTGGCAGTCACGAAGCAACTCCGCGAACAAGCGGCGCTGGCGTTTGACCTGGCGCAATCGCGCTACAACCTGGGGCTCAGCTCCATCGTGGAGTTCAGCCAAGCCGATCTGCAAAAGACCGAGGCCGATATCGAAGGCACCGACGCAGCCTACCAATACCGCTTGACCCAAATAATCCTCGCCTTTACCATGTCGGCACCGAAATCGCCCTAGGTGCGGTGCAGAAGGTAAGAGGCGCGGCAGCAATTACGAAATGTTCCTGGTGGTTGGCTCAACAGCAGGGTCCCTACAGATGTTGGCGATGGTGGTTGGCATTTCCCCTTCCGTTCGTTCCATGCTTGTTGAGTAGCCTTCAGCTTTCGTAACTCCCTTACTGACTATGTTTTGACATGGATGCGAGGTCCTGTGTTACAGGATATTCACATTCGGTTGACAAAACAGTAAGGCGCACACTTTACCGTCTTGGCACCACGATTTCAGCTAAACCCGGTGCGTTCATTCAATTCGAATCAAGAAATAAAAGAGAGAGGCAATGAAAAAACTAGCTGCACTGACACTGACTCTATTCCTGTGCGCAGGAATAGCGGCTGCGGATTCGCCGAAGGATGCCGACGCACCTCCAGCCAAGAATGCGCAACCGGGAAAAACCACGGAAGCCAAAAAATCTGAAAAGTCCGACAAATCCGATTCAGCCATCGCTGCGGAGATTGAAGAGCTGCGTCAGGCTCTGCAGGCTCAGCAGGAACAACTGACGATGCTGAAGGAAGAATTGGCCAAGCGCGATCACGAGATCGATGCCGCTCGCGAAGCTGCGGCGGCAGCCAATTCGCGCGCGTCGGAAGCTAGCGTCAAAGCCAGCGAAGCGGTGACCACCAGTGTGGCCGCCAGCAGCGCAGCCAAGAGCGCGACCGACGCGATCGTGAGCAACGGTGGGGATCTCGGAGTCGGACAGCAAGTGAATGGTCCGCTGGATCCGAAGTCCAAGCCGACTGAAGAGGGTCCGGGTTCGATTCGCTTCAAAGGCATCACGCTGACTCCGGGCGGATTCATCGCGGCGGAAACGGTGTATCGCTCGCGTGCAACCAGCGGCGACATCGCCACGCCGTTCACCGGCACACCTTTTCAAGCTGCGGATTTGGCGCACGCCAGTGAAAACAACTTCACCGCTCGGCAGTCGCGCGCGACCTTGTTGGCGCAAACGACCATCGGCAGCGTAAAGGCCACTGGTTACTACGAAGGAGACTTCCTGGGTGCCGGCACCACCTCCAACAACCGCCAAACCAACAGCTACGTGTTCCGTCAGCGACAGGTTTATGCTCAAGCAGCATTCGCCAGCGGCTTCTCCGTCACGGGCGGGCAGATGTGGAGCTTGGTCACTGAAACGAAGAAGGGCATGCAGAACCGCCAGGAAGATTTGCCCTTGCAGATCGACCCGAACTACGTAGTCGGCTTCACCTGGGCCCGCCAGTTCGGCGCGCGCTTCGTGCAGGATTTCGCCGGCGGCAAGTTCTCCTTGGGTTTCTCGATCGAAGGTCCGCAGGCCACCATCGGCGGCCGCGGCTTCTCGTCGGTCACCACCATCAACAACGGCGCTGCACCTGCGGTCATTCAGACCACCGGCGCGACCAGCGCGACGACCTGGAACTTCTTCCTGAACGCCCCTGGGGCTGGCGCCGGTTTGTACAATGCGTTTGACTCCACTGGCTACACCGTCAACAAGGCTCCCGACTTGATCTTCAAGGCCACTGCCGATCCGGGCTTCGGTCACTACGAAGTATTCGGCATCGTGAGCTTCTTCCGCGACCGCGTCTATCCTTGCGGTGTGGTGGGCACGAATGCGGGCAACACCGTTGCTCCAACCACACCCACGGAGCTGACCGGTACTTGCGCTTCCTCAACTCCGACCACGGTCAGCGCTTTCGGGGCGTATAACGACAGCACCACTGGCGGCGGTTTGGGTGCCAGCGCACTGTTCTCCACCTTCCACAAGAAGTTTGACTTCGGCATCAAGGGGGTAGCAGGCGACGGCATCGGGCGTTACGGCTCGGCTCAGTTGGCTGATGCCACGGCTCGTCCGGATGGCTCGCTGGCGTTGATCCGCACTGCGCACGGCTTGGCTCGCGCCGAGTGGCACGTCGGTCAGAAGCTGGATCTGTACGGCTACTACGGACTGGAATATGCGTGGCGCGCCGGCTACTCCGGTTACGACACTGTGACGATCACCCGCACCGTCGGGATTCCGGCGACGGCCACCAGCTCGGCGATTCCAGCGACCAGCACCACCACCATCAGCACCAGCGGCATCGGTGGCTATGGAAACAGGGCTGCGAACAACATCGGCTGCGCCACCGAGGGCGTTCCCGTCAACGACTTCAACCCCTCAAGCGGCTCCAACTGTGCGGGCGATATCCGGAACATCCAGGAAGGGACTCTGGGCTTCTGGTACCGCTTCTATCAGGGCTCCAAGGGTCGCTTCCAGTTCGGCGTACAGTATTCGTACCTGAACAAGGAAGCCTGGTCGGGCACCGGCGGTTTGGCCTCGGGTGTTGCAGGCGTCAATCCGAAGGCCCTCAACAACATGGTCTGGACCTCTTTCCGGTACTACCTGCCTTAGTTCGAACAGGTCTTGCCGCGTAGCAGATGTGGAGGGGCAGCCTTCAGGGGCTGCCCTTTTTGTTTTTCTCAGAGTGATTTGCTGAAGGCCAAAGTTCGAAGGGACTTTAACGCGGCGGGTGCGACCGCATCGTTGCGAACGATGCGGTCGAATTCAAATAGGCACTTGAGAAGGGGAGAGGAGGACCAGAACCAGGGGTGTTCTGGTCCCCAGGTAGGAAGTTGGGAATGAAGATCTAACGAAACTAGTCTTGCACCTTGGCCGCGGATGCTGCATGAAGGCCGGATGAATTCTCGGTAACACGGGTCACGACAGTGGCGCCGTCATCTTCGCCAATACCGATTGCTTCGCGCATACCACGGCCGTGGCGAACATCCAATCCGCGGACCCAGAAAATAATGTCCTCCGAAATATTTGTGGCGTGGTCGGCGATGCGCTCGAGATGACGGGTGGCCAGGATGTATTGCAGGCCAGGTCCGACCATGGACGGCTCTTGCATCATGCGGCGGAGGAGTTCTTCGAAGATGCGATCGCGATACTGATCGACGGCGTCATCGCTTTCGAGAACCTGCAGGGCCATGTCCACATTTTTGAAAATTAAAGCGCCGAGACATTTTCCGACCATGGCGCGGACGGCGGTAGCCATGGGCGCGAGCTCGTCAATGGAGGCGACTTTGGGCATCTCCCGCAGGGTGATGACGCACTGCGCCAGGTTTACGGCAAGGTCGCCGATGCGTTCGAGGTCGTTGGTGATTTTTAACGCGGCGACGATTAGGCGCATTTCGTCATCGTTGAAGGTGGAGCGACGCAGCAGGCGGATGGCGTGCTCGTCGATGACCACTTCCATTTCGTTGATTCGTGGTTCCAGAAGAAAAACCTCACCAGGAAGATCGGTGGCGCGGGTGCCGTCGATGTTGACCAGAGCGTCGAGGGCGCGGTTCATGGCGCCTTCGACGGTGCGAGACATATTTACCAGGTAATTCACCAGCGTGTCGTAAAGCACCGCTCCGGTGATTGCGCTTGCCATCGTTCCCCTCGCAGAAATGTGGAGCTGCGGACTCCAAGTAGGCCTGAGCGTTGGTAAACGGCCGTTTTCAGATAAATTTTGCAGCCAAACACGTTACGGTTCGGTGACTCAGAAATGAATGGTTGGCTTATTTTTGCAGCGAAAGTGGATAAGTTGTTGTTCTTATGCTGCTGAAAATCGATTTGTGATGTTTCGCGTTTGCGATGGTGAAGCTCCGCCCGCTCGAGAAGCCAGCCGGTCAGGGTCGAAGATCGGAACCGCAAAATGAAAATGCGAACCTTTGCCGATTTCGCTTTCCACCCAGATGCGGCCCCCTTGGGCTTCGATCAGATGCTTGGCAATAGCCAGGCCGAGACCTGTACCCCCTGCTTCGCGGGAACGGGCCGCATCCACACGGTAGAAGCGTTCGAAAATACGCGACTGATCCGCCTGCGGTATGCCGATGCCAGTATCGGAAACGGTGAAGACCACTTCGAGTTCGTGCACTTCAACGCTGAGAACAATTTTGCCGCCGGGGAGCGTGTATTGCCGGGCGTTGTCGAGGAGGTTTTGCAGTACTTCGGCGAGGCGGCGACGGTCACCGGCTACGGTAGGAGTATTCGGCGGAATGTCCACGGAAAGGGCGATGCCGGAATCGGTGGCACGATGCTCCGCGGTAGGCAGATAGGTGTTGACGATTTGTTCCACGCTCAATTCGTCGATTTCGAGCTCCAGGCGATCGGAATCCATCTGCGAGAGGCGCAGCAGGTCGTCGGTGAGCCGCGCCAAACGGCGAGCGTGCTCCAAAATAATTTGGAGGAAGCGTTCGCGGTTTTGCGCGTCGTCGAGGGCGCCGGCCAGCAAAGTTTCGGCGAAACCTTGAATGGCGGTCAATGGCGTTTTGAATTCATGCGAAACGTTGGCGACGAAATCGCGGCGCACGCGCTCTAGGCGGCGCAATTCACTGATGTCGTGCAGCACGATAACGGCGCCCAGCGTGTCGGCGGCTCGCACCGAGGCAACGGTGGCGGCGAAAAAATGCTGACGAGTCGTACCGGTGGCAATTTCCGCTTCGACGCGGGATTCGCCGTGTAAGACGTGGCGTACGGCTTCGATCAGTTGAGATTGGCGAACGACTTCCACAAGCGCGCTGCCTGCCTTGAAAGGCATTTGCAACCCGAGAATTTCCGCGAAGCCGCGATTGACGTATTGCAGACGCTCGGAGCCGTTCACCACGGCGACACCTTCGACCATGCTGCCCAAAATCGCGGTGGAGAGGTTGCGTTCTTCGGTGAGGGTGCGAATCGTTTCGTCGAGGCGGGCCGCAGTGCGATTCATAGAAGAGCCTAGCGACTCGAGCGCATCGCCGGAGCTGTCCGCGGGAATGGGGCGAAAATCGCCGCTGGCCACTCTGCGGGAAAATTCCTGGAGACGGTCCACGCGATCGGAAAACATGCGGGAAATTTGTAGGGCTGCGGCGCCGGCGATCAACAAAATCAAGAAAGAGGACAGCCACAAGCGGCGTCGAAACGAGGTGACCACTGCGTCGATAGTGTCGATCGGCAAAGCGAATTGCAGGATCATCGGTTCGCCGACCGGCGGACTGTAGCGAATGGCGTAGTACAGCTGATCGCTGTTGGCGGTTTCATTTTGGCGACTGGCGTGGCCGGCGCCGTTCGCCAGAGCCTCTTTTACTTCGGGCTTGTCCGCGTGATTTTCGCCAGTAGCGACAGCGGACTGTGAATCCGCGTGGGAGTCCGCCAAAACGTCGCCATTAGAGGCGATTACTTTCACGCGAGCACCGCTGGCGGCGATTTGCCTCACCCATTCCTTGCGTTTGGCGAGGTCCTCGGGAGAAGCCGAGGAGAGAGGTGGAAGCGCGGAAGCACGTGCCTGAGCGATTCCAGCGATGGCCGTGAGTTCGGCGTTGGCGTTGCGTTCGTAGTCGCGGCGGAGCGCTCGTTCGGCGAAGAAATCAAGAGCGACCAGAGCGCCGACGAGGAGCGCCAGGAAGGTCAGGCCGAGTTTAGCGAAGAGATTACGCCGCACGTGTTTCGAACAGGTAGCCCGCGCCGCGTACCGTTTTCAGGTGCATCGGATTCTCGGGGTCCGGTTCGATCTTTTCGCGCAACCGTCGGACGTAGACATCGACGCTGCGGGGGGTAACGAAACGATCAGTGCCCCAGACAGCGTCGAGCAATTGGTCGCGAGTGAACACTCGGTTCGGGCGCGAAGCAAGATAATACAACAGGCGGAACTCCAGGGTGCTAAGAGGAACGGCTTTGCCGGCGTGGCTGACGCGGTAAGAAGCCGGATCAATCGAGAGCTTGCCGATTTCGATAGTTCGCGGCGAATCCGTGGGCGGCTCGGCGCGGCGCAGCAACGCTTTGACGCGGGCAATCAGTTCGCGCGGGCTGAAGGGCTTGGTGACGTAATCGTCGGCGCCCATTTCCAAACCGACCACGCGATCGGCTTCGTCACCGCGCGCGGTAAGCATCAGGATCGGCAGTCGATTCAGCGAATCGTCACGGCGAATTTCGCGGCAAATATCCAGGCCGGAAATTTTGGGAAGCATCAGGTCGAGCAGCAACAAATCGGGAGGCGTTTTTTTCAGCGCGCTTAAACCGCTATTGCCGTCGGATGCGGCGGTAACTTGAAAACCTTCGTTGGCGAGGTTGTAGCGCACCAGCTCGACAATGTCGCGATCGTCTTCAATGATTAGGATGCGTTTCATATCTACGGAGCGGCCGGAACGCTGGTTGGGCAGTGTATCGCAGGGCAGTACGTTGCGATAGGGATCGCCGCCAGTATGAGCTTTGAACTGTTGGAGGGACACGCTTCGAATTGTGATCGGGCTTGGTAAGAGGAAGATGAAGTTTAGATGAACGGTGCATGAACGCCAGGCGTACCCGGATTCTCGCCTTACTGGGCGGTGGTGTAGGAAGCGAAGGCCAGTGCCAGGACAGTTTTTTGTTCCAGCTCATGCGCTTTGGCTGAACCGGTTGCGGGGCTGGCGCTGCCGGAACGCTTTACGGAGCGCAACGGCAAGCCGAGTTCCTTCGCGAGTCGTTCGAGGCGCGGCACCACGTAGGTAAACGGGCCCATATTGCGCGGCTCTTCCTGAACCCAGATGACTTCGCGGGCGTTGGGATGAGCGGCGATGGCGGCGCTGATTTCGGTGCGCGGCATGGGATATAGCTGTTCCAGGAAAAAGATGGCGGTGTCGGTATCTTTTCGGCGGCGGCGTTCGGCGCGAAGTTCGTGGCCGATTTTGCCGCTGGCGATGAGAATGCGCTTGGCGTCCTGAATTTCGCTGTCCGCGATGAGCGGCATGAAACGCGGCTTGGCGAGGTCCTCAACCGGAGAACTCGCGTCAGGATGACGCAACATGCTTTTTGGCGTGAAGACGATTAACGGCTTGCGCCACGGGCGCCGAACCTGGCGTCGCAGCATGTGAAAGTATTGCGCGGCGGTCGAAGGCTGGCAGATTTGCATGTTGTCTTCGGCGGCCAGTTGCAGAAAGCGCTCAATGCGCGCGCTGGAGTGTTCTGGACCTTGGCCCTCGTAGCCATGAGGCAGCAGCATTACCAAGCCAGACGGCAAATCCCATTTGTCTTCGCCGGCGGCGATGAACTGGTCGATGATAATTTGCGCGCCGTTTACGAAATCTCCGAATTGCGCTTCCCAAGCGACGAGCGCTTCTGGATAGTCGCGGCTAAAACCGTATTCGTATCCGACGCAGCCTGCTTCGGAGAGCGGCGAATTAGCAATTTCGCAAAAAGGACCGTTGGGTGCGAGATGCGCGAGGGAAAGATACTCTTCTTCGGTTTGGGTATCGACCAAAACGGCGTGGCGCTGGTTGAAGGTGCCGCGCTGAGTGTCCTGCCCGGTAAGGCGAATGGGATTGCCTTCGAGCAAGAGTGAGCCGAGCGCCAACGCTTCCGCGAAGCCGTAATCCAGTGCGCGCTTACCGTGACCCATTTCGCTGCGCTGTTCTAACAATTTTACGATCTTGGGATGAACGTGAAATCCGTCTGGCGTGCGGCAAAGTGCGTCCGTGATTTCCGCCAGTTTTTCGACTGGAACGCCTGTATCGACTTCCAGAGACGAGTCGTACTTACCGCGCTTGTAGGGATCCCAATAGTCCGGGAGTTTGCGCAAGTGCGGCGACTTCTTCAGTTCGTGAGCTTTAACTTGTTCGACTTCATATTCCGCGCGGATTTGTTGCGTCATCTGGGCGGGATCGATGCCGGTCTGTTCGGCGTAAATTTTCCAAAGTTGCGGGTGAGCCTTGATGCGGTCATATAACAACGGCTGGGTAATCGTGGGGTCGTCCACTTCGCTGTGGCCGTGCCGGCGGTAGCCGATGAGGTCGACCACCACGTCACTTCCAAATTTGTAGCGGTATTCCGCGGCGATGGCCCCGACGCGAACAACCGCTTCAGGATCTTCGGCGTTCACGTGAAAAATGGGAATCGACTGGCGCTTGGCAACGTCCGAGGCGAAACGGGAAGACTGCGTTTGATTGGGACGGGTGGTGAATCCGATCAAATTGTTGACGATAATGTGGATGCTGCCGCCCACTGAGTAGGCTTTGAGATCGGCGAGATTGATCGTTTCGGCCCAGACGCCTTGACCGGCGAAAGCGGCATCGCCGTGCATCACGATAGGGATTACCGCTTTGGCGCTGCCGGGACCGAGGCGGGTTTGCTTGGCCCGGGCGCGACCCATCGCGACGGGGTCAACGGCTTCCAGATGGCTTGGGTTGGAAACGAGGTGCATGCTGATGTGCTTGCCGCTGGCGGTTTCAAAAACACCGGTCGCCCCAACGTGATATTTCACGTCGCCGGCACCGAGCACGCTGCGCGGATCGACATCCTCAAAACCGGAAACCACTTCGTGGGCCGGTTTGCAGGCGGTGTGCACCATGACGTTGAGGCGGCCGCGATGGCTCATGGCCATCAGCGATTCCTGCGCGCCGTTTTCGCCAGCGACCTCCAGCATAGAGTCGAGCAGCGGGATCAATGAGGTGTTACCCTCCAGCGAAAACCGCTTGGCACCCAAATAGCGAGCCTGCAGAACTTGTTCGAACAAGTCGGCGCGGATGAGCCTTTCCAGAATGTGCGGTTTGTCGACGGAAGGAGCTTCACCTTCCAGGCGCTCGGCAATCCACTGACGACGATCGGCTTGGGAGAGGTGCATGAACTCGGCGCCGATGGTTCCGCAATAAATGGCGCGAGCTTCGTCGGCATCGGCCCCGGTGAAGTTCAATTCCGGATGCTTCTCTGGCTTGAAAAAGCCGATGGGGTCGAGGTTTGCCTCGTAGAATCCTACGCGGCGGAATAGTTCGAAAATGCGGTCGCGGTCGCCGTTGTTTATCCCTTTGGCGCCACCGTTAGAGGCTTTTTTCTGCGACTTAGGTGCCTTCGCGGGCCGTTCGATTTCTAGAGTGCTCTTTTGTGCCATGACTTTCCCACTCAATATTTTGCCATAGATTCGCAGAGGCTGCTTTTTAGCTGGGTGCGTGTGTCCTGTCATCCAAAAGACGCCAAACGCCGCTGCGGCGAGTACGGGTGAGAAAATTTCGGCAACTCAGGTACAATAGAGGTGCCAGTTTCTGGCCATGCGGACGTGGTGTCCGCGGAATCTAACGGGTTTTACCGGGTAAAGATGCCAGTACCTATTTCACAGATGTATACGGTGGCAACTTACGTCCTGAAGCAGAAGCTCCAGGGACGCAAGCGGTATCCGTTCGTGTTGATGTTGGAACCGCTGTTCCGCTGCAACTTGGCATGCGCGGGATGCGGCAAGATTCAGTATCCGGCGCACATTCTGAAGAAGGAATTGTCGCCGGAAGAATGCTTCAAAGCTGTCGAAGAGTGCGGAACGCCGATGGTTTCGATCCCAGGCGGCGAGCCGCTGATGCATTCGCAGATCGACAAGATTGTCGAAGGCTTGGTAGCGCGCAAGAAGTACATCTATCTGTGCACCAATGCGCTACTGCTGAAGGAAAAACTGGACCTATTCAAGCCCAGCAAATATCTGACTTTTTCCGTTCACGTGGATGGTCAACGCGAGCATCACGATTTTTCGGTGTGCCGCGAAGGTGGCTACGATCTGGCCATCGAGGGAATTCGCGAAGCGGTCAAGCGCGGCTTTCGCGTCACCACGAACACGACGCTGTTTGACGGCGCCGACCCGAACAGCGTGCGCGGTTTCTTTGATGAAATGATGGAACTGGGCGTCGAAGGCATGATGCTGTCGCCCGGCTATTCGTACGACAAGGCGCCGGACCAGAAGCACTTCTTGGGTCGGGCTCGGACAAGGCGTCTGTTCCGCGCGATTTTGTCGAACCGAAAGCCTTCCTGGCAGTTCAATCAGTCGACGTTGTTTTTGGAATTTCTGATGGGCAAGCGAACCTACGCCTGCACTCCGTGGGGAATGCCGACTTACAACGTATTCGGCTGGCAGAAGCCGTGCTATTTGCTGCAGGACGGCTACGCCGACACGTTTCAAGAGTTGCTGGAAACAACGGAGTGGCAGAATTACGGGACGGAATCAGGTAATCCCAAATGTGCCAACTGCATGGTGCATAGCGGTTATGAGGCTTCCGCCGTGGACCACACCTTCAGCGGATTGGGCGGCATGTGGGCCACGGTGAAGACATTTTTTGCTGGAAACTACGAGGACGCCGACGCGCTCTCGTTTTTGAATGAGCCGGTAAAACCGGTACATGCTTTTAATCCGTTGGTGCAAATTGAAGCGGGCAAGAACCAACTGACGGAAACTCGCGCTTGACCGACGCAGGGAGCTCGAAAGCGCCAGAACACGCTGACGCAAAGATGAATTCTGCCGCGCAATCTCAACCGAATCCCGATCAACAGGAAATCGCCTCTGGCACAGTCCACGAAGTCATCGAAGGCTGGATTCCAGAACTAGCCAACGAAGAAGACCTGCGTGGGGCGCTTGAGAAGGCCTTCGACTATCGGGGCGACGTGACGCTCACGACCAAAGATGGAAGCAAGATCGAAGGCTATATTTTCGATCGCATCGCTGGGCCTTCATTGACGACGAGCTTCGTTCGAATTCTGCCGAAAGATTCGAGCCCCAGAGTAAAGGTTTGTTATGCCGATATATCGGCGCTGGCTTTTACGGGGCGCGATACCGCTGCCGGGAAGAGCTTTGACGCGTGGATTCGCAAATATTGGGAAAAGAAGGCGGCTGGCGAAGGCCATCTGAACCTCCAGCCGGAATCGCTTGAGTAGGGTCAGTTAGGACATCGCAGACCTAAGAGTCGATATAAGTTATTTATAATCAGCTATTTAATGGTTGAAAGACCGGCTCCCACCTGTCACTTTCTGTAGACAAATCCAGCTTTTCATAGTAACCTGATTCTGCAATTAGTTGGTCCCTCAACCATTTTCCGCGGGTCGAGGCGACGTTCCAGCCTACCTGGTTCAGGCGTCCGAGTCTCCGAACCGAGCCTTTTCGAATCACCCTTAGGAGGGCATTGTGCAATCGATGCAGGAAGGTCAAACCATCAAGCATGACGTGTACGGACTGGGAATCGTAACCGCGTCCGACGGGGATCGGACTTCCGTGGATTTTGACGATCATGGTCCTAAGTTGTTTGTCACCAGTATTATGGTCGCGGAATTGATCGGCGAAGCGCCCGCAACTCCTCCTAAGACGAAGCGCCGCCGCAAGGCTTCGACCGCAGCGAAGGCTGCAAAGAAAGCCGCGGCAGCTGCAGCAGCTGGGCACTAGATCCTAATTTCTTAGAATTGATACGCACCGTTCGAACCGGACGGTGCGTTTTTTATTTGAGGCGAAGGTTTAAGCGAGATGAATTATTTCTGAGCAGACTCAGTCTGTTCGAACGCGTGGTAGGAGGAGCGGACCAGCGGCCCGGCTTCCACATGGCCGAACCCCATTTGCTCACCCAAAACCTTAAACTCGTGGAACTCGTCGGGATGGACGTAGCGAACCACCGGAAGATGTTCGCGGGTGGGCTGCAAATACTGACCTAGAGTCAGTATGTTTGTGCCTTGGGCGGCCAAATCCTGCATGGTATCCAACACTTCTTCTTTTTCCTCGCCTAGCCCCAGCATGAGGCCAGTTTTGGTCGGTACTTCCGGATGAGCCTGTTTGGCACGCTTCAGCAATTCCAGCGAGCGCTCGTACAGAGCGCCTTTGCGCACCTGGCGATAAAGGCGTGGAACCGTTTCGGTGTTGTGATTCAACACGTCAGGACGGGTGGCAAGGACTAGATTCAAAGCCTCCCAGTTTCCGCGGAAGTCGGGAATTAGGACTTCCACCTTGCAGCCCGGAACGCGCTTGCGAATCTCTTCAATGGTACGGGCAAAAATCTGAGCGCCGCCGTCGGGCTGGTCATCGCGGTTGACGGAAGTGACCACCGCATAGCGCAGGCCCATTTTTTCTACGGCTTCTGCCACTCGAAGTGGCTCATTTTCGTCCGGAGGTCCGGCTGGCCGGCCTGACGGCACTGCGCAGAAACCGCAGGCGCGGGTGCAAATGTCGCCAAGAATCATGAAAGTGGCGGTGCCGTGTTCCCAGCACTCACCCATATTGGGGCACCGGGCGCTTTCGCAGACGGTGTGCAAATCCAGCGTGCGCATGATCCGCTTCAGATCCTGGTAGCGTTCCCCACCAAAAAATTTGACGCGCAGCCAGTCTGGACGCGGATGGGTGCCCGGGGTAAACGCCGGCATCGGCGCGGGGCTATTGGAAATGATGTGGAAGGGTGCAGCCATCAGTCGCTCGAGGATCTATTTTACGCGCGATTCGACGAGGTTCCAAATGAAGGACGGAGAGACAGTAACCACGAACGCGAATTGTTTTAGGGCAGGTTGACTAGAGCGGCTGACGAGAAGACCGCACGAAATCACGCAAGGTGGTGACGTTCGGTCCGTACGCACCGATGCGGCCGGCATCTACCGGCAGGCCCAGCAATTCAGCAAGATCCAGATCAAGGCCCGCGTCATCCAGTTCGGACAAGCTAAATCCCGCGGCGGGAAGAACACGATTGATTCCCGTGGGATAGATCGGACGAGGCGGACGGTGACGTTGCCACGGGCGGCGCGCCCGTTCGTAAAACTGTTGCCAATCTCGTTTGTGCCAGGTGGTCATTGCTTTTTTGCGCCTTCAGAATTAACTACCGTCGCTATAACTTACGCCGGGCTACGGTCATTGGATGCCGCACTCACCTCTGGGGTTCGCTGCTCCCCAACAGTGTGTTGCATTCCAAACCTCGCATCAAAAAATGCGCGAGAGCTACTGGTATACGCCACAATCTGCGCGGCGCAAGAGTGTTTCTTCCCTCGATGTTTCAAACCCGGCACTAGCAAATTTGTTTTGTACGCCAACGCACGCTCTGTCAGCAATCAAATTACTGATAAAACGATGCATACACCCAGAGGAATATCACGAACGGGGAAAGTGAGTTGTTCGAAGGATGTAAAATTTTGTGAACACTATTGTGGAATATAGGAAAACGAGCGGAGAGACGCACGAGGGCTTTGAGTCCAGCTAAGACGAGCCACTGGGCGCTAGAAATAATTAAAGAGCAGAACGTCTGATACCGGCGCTGATTACCAGCGATTTCCGCGATCGCCCCGATCATTGCCGCGATCTCCGCGGTCGCCACCGCGCCCGCCGCCTCCGCCACGGCCACCACCGCCCCCACCGTGACCGCCACGACCACCGCCGTAACCACCACCTCCGCCGGGCCGTCCGCCGCCACCACCACCGCGCTCCGCTTGGGGACGCGCTTCGTTCACTACCAGATTGCGGCCGCCATAATTCTGGCCATTTAGCGACTGCACCGCGCGATCTGCATCCTCATCATTGTTCACTTCCACGAACGCAAATCCGCGAGACTGCCCGGTAAACCGGTCGCGAATCAGGCTCACGTTGGAAGGGGTGACTCCCACCTGAGCGAAATACTCGTTGACTTGCTCTTCTGTGGCGGAAAACGGGAGATTACCGACGTAAAGCTTCTTCACCTGCGCACTCCTTCTGTCCGCTACTCCTGCCGAGTTGCGGAGCGCACTGAAGAAAACTGGCGCGCACCCTGGTGGAAGGGGGGCAAACCACCACGTACGCGGACCGTAACTTCAGCGGTCAATCGAATCGTCGTTCAAAATACTTTTGGTTTACAACGGCAAATGATCTGTGCGCGGTGCGGACGGGGAGCCACTCGGCTTGCTGTTCTGAAGGTCTCCGCTCGAAGCGATTCAAATCATCCACGTTGGTGCTCGGCCCGAACTGCTTACGAATCGCACTTAAATTCCGCCGAACAAAAGCAACGGGACTTAAGTGCGATAACTCGCATTAATCCGCACATACTCAGCCGTCAGGTCACAGGTCCAATATCGGGCCAGAGCCCCTCCCGAGTGCAGATTGACTATGATTGGGACGTGTTTGGCGAGCAAACGGTTACTTGCAGCCCGTTCGTTGAAGTCCAGGGGTCGGCCGTGACGCATGACCGGGATGCCGGCCATGGTGATGTCTACGAGTGAGGGATCGAATTTGACGCCGGAGCGGCCAGCGGCAGCAAAAATGCGGCCCCAGTTGGGGTCGCCGCCGGCGAAAGCCGTTTTCACCAGCGGAGATGTAGCGATCGTTTCCGCCAGTTTTTTGGCGGCCTTTTCGCTTCTCGCGCCACGGACTTCTATTTCGACGACGCGTTGCGCCCCTTCACCGTCGGCGACGATCTGCAGCGCGAGGGAGCGGCAGACGTCCTCGAGCGCTTCGGTAAAGGCTTTGTGGGCCGCGGTACCGGCTTTGATGCTGGGAGCTTCGGCGGCACCGTTGGCCAGGATCAGTAGCGTGTCGTTGGTGGAGGTGTCGCCATCGATGGAGATGGCGTTGAAGGTGCGCGAAGTGACTTCACGCAGCGTTTTCTGCAGCAGGCCCGGCGTAATGGCGGCGTCGGTGATGACGAAGGCCAACATCGTGGCCATGTTTGGATGAATCATGCCTGCGCCTTTGGCGCAGCCGACAAAGTGGACGCGCTTGCCGTTCATCCGGAAGGATGACGCTGCGGTTTTGGGACGCGTGTCGGTGGTGCAAATGGCGAGTGACAGTTCGGCGAAGGAACGCGCCGAAGGACGGCGATGGCGCGCAACGACCGGCACTCCGCGCAAAACCTTGTCGAGCGGCAAAGGGACACCGATCACGCCGGTGGAACACACAAACAACTCCTGCGGCTCACAACTCAGACGCTTGGCGGCTTCGGCGATGGTGCGCTCCGCGGCGGCGTAGCCTGCAGGACCGGTAGCGCAGTTGGCATTGCCGGCGTTGACGATCACACCGCGCATGCGGCCTTTCGAGGCGCGCAGATGGTTGCGCGATATGGTGACCGGAGCGGCGACGACGAGGTTTTGCGTGAATACTGCCGCAGCCGAAGATGGAAAGTCGCTGCACAACAGGCCGAGGTCGAGCGCGCCTGTTTTTTTGAGGCCACAGGCGGTGGCCGCGAATCGAAACCCGCGCGGTAGAGAGGCTTCTGAGAGAGCGTGCTTCATTGCAGAGATATCAGATGCGTGAGCGCGAGGCTCACGGAAGTGGCCTCCGATCCTCCGCTACAAAAACAGATGTTTGCTGACTGGCGAGGTTCAGGGACTTGCTGCTCATTTTAGGGCTCCTAGTTTGGTGATTTCTTTTTCCAACCGGTCGCAAGCTTGTTGAACGGAGGCGCGTGCGGTACCGCCGGGAACGGCTTTGGCTTGCAGCGCCGCTTCGACATTCAAGCTGGCTGAAAAATCGTTTTCGAATAATGGGGAGAGCTTTTTCAGGTCGGCGAGTGGGAGCTGCGTCCACTTGGTGTTTTGGCGCTCGGCTTCGCGAAGGATTTTGCCGACGATGTCGTGGGCCTGGCGGAAAGGCATTCCTCGACGGACCAAATAATCCGCGGCCTCGGTTGCGAGCAACGCATCGTTGGCTACTACGGCTTTTAATTTAGCTTCGTTGAATTTTGTGGCGCGAACGGCTCCTGCGGCCACGCTTACCATCGCAGCTATTTGATCATGGGCGGCGAAGAGCGCTTCCTTGTCTTCCTGCAGATCGCGTTGATAGCTGCTGGGCAAACCTTTCAATGTCGTGAGCAACGAGAAGAGTGCGCCGGTAATTCGCCCGGTCTTGCCCCGCAGCAATTCCCAGGCGTCGGGATTTTTCTTTTGGGGCATCAGGCTGCTGCCGGTGGAATATTCGTCGGGCAGCAGTACGTATCCAAATTCCTGCGAAGAGAAGAGCACAAAATCTTCGGAGAGCCGCGAGAGATGCGTGGCAATTCCGCTAAGCGCGAACAGATAGTCGAGAGCGAAATCGCGATCACTGACTGCATCCAGACTATTGGCGGTGATGCGCGAGAAGTCCAGGTCTTTAGCGATTGCTTCGCGATCAATCGCGAATGAGCAACCCGCCAGTGCCCCAGAGCCCATCGGGCACGCATCCGCACTAGCAATAGCGGCGTCGAGACGAGTGATGTCGCGCAAAAACGCTTCCGCATGGGCCAGCAAAAAATGAGAAAGCAAAATGGGCTGCGCGTGCTGCATGTGCGTCATGCCGGCCATCGGCACGTCTAGATTTGCTTTAGCCTGGGCGACGAATGCAGCTATCAGTGCGACGGTTTCGCGTTTGATCTCCTCGGCTGCATCCTTAACGAACATGCGAAAGTCGGTAGCCACCAACTCGTTGCGGCTGCGGCCGGTGTGGAGCTTCCAACCGAGCGGGCCTAATTCTTCAACCAGTGCTTTCTCGACGAAGTGATGCACGTCTTCGGCATCGGAAGTATCTAGCCATGACTTGGTGTTTTCGGCCCGAAGCGCGATTCTTCCAGCGCGGCGAGCGTGAGCTTCACTTCCTCGGCGTTGAGAATTCCTGCGCCCTCCAGTGCTTTAGCCCAAGCCCGATCTACCGCAAGTTCGTAAGGAAGCAGACGTCGATCAAACGCAAAGGAGCGTTGGAACGTGTCGAATTCCACGTTCGGGCCGCGATCGAAGCGCCCACCCCAGAGCCGGTCATCTTTACGTTCGGCCATTCGCGTGTCTTTTACCGCGTCCAACAAGTTGCTCCTTCGAAATTCACGTGCTTCGGCTAATTTCCGCCTTCGGCTTTTGCTTTGGGCCGGACCGTAACTGGCAATGCGAACAAATTGATGAAGCCCTCCGCGTCTTTGGGGTTGTAGCGGCCCATCGTGAAGCTGGCCAGATCCATGCGGTAAAGCGAGAAGGGCGAAACGCGTTTGGTGACGTTGAGATTGCCTTTCCATAGTCTCAGACCGACGGTACCGGTGACCCGTTGCTGCGAGACTTTGAAAAATCCGTCAAGCGCTTCGCGCAGCGGCGAGAACCACAAACCGTAATAGACAATCTCGGCATAACGCAGCGACAAGGCCTGCGCAAAGTGCGCGGTCTCGCGGTCGACAGTGAGAGTTTCGAGTTCGCGATGCGCGGTGACCAGTAGAGTTCCGCCGGGAGTCTCGTATGCACCGCGTGACTTCATGCCCACAAGGCGATTTTCCACAATGTCGGCGCGTCCGATTCCGTGTTTCGCGGCAATTTCATTGAGAGTGTTCAGCAAATCGACCGGGCCGAGTTTTGTGCCGTTCACCGAAACCGGTGACCCCGCTTCGAATCCGATTTCCACTTCTTCCGGTTTGTCAGGAGCGTTCTGCGGCGAAACGATCCACTGCCACATCGCTTCGTTGGGGGAATTGGCGGGATCTTCGAGTTCGCCGCCTTCATGGCTGAGGTGCCAGATATTGCGATCCCGGCTGTAGATATTTTTCTTGCTCTGCTCTACCTGTACGTTGTGCTTTTGCGCGTAGGCGATGGCGTCTTCACGCGAGTCGATGTCCCATTCCCGCCACGGCGCGATAATTTGCAGTCCGGGAGCGATCGCTTTGTAAGTCAGCTCGAAACGGACTTGATCGTTGCCTTTGCCCGTGCAGCCGTGCGACAAGCCGTCGGCTCCCATTTTGAGCGCGACTTCGGCTTGACGCTTGGCGATGACCGGGCGAGCCATCGAGGTGCCCAGCAAATACGTGTGTTCGTACACAGCGCCCGCGCGCAACGTCGGCCAGACGTAATCGCGGACGAATTCTTCGCGCAGATCTTCGACAACCGCGGTCGAAGCGCCGGTGGCCAGCGCCTTCTTGCGCGCCGCTTCCAGATCTTCCTGCTGGCCGACATCGCCTATGACAGCAATCACTTCGCAGCCGTAATTTTCTTTAAGCCAAGGAATGATGATGGAAGTGTCGAGCCCGCCGGAGTAGGCCAGCACGACTTTCTTCGGCTTATGTGTTTCTTTGTTCACGTTTTCCTCTTTCAAAAGTAGTCCGTCATTATCAATGGAATGGATGAATCTGCACACTAATAACCCGTAACAATTTGTTTGACCCGATTTAGCCCGGAGAGTGCGCGCAGTCTGCGATTTCGCCGCAACGTTAGCCGGAGATCAACTGTAAAGCGTCTGCAGAATGGCTTTCTGCGCGTACATCCGATTTTCCGATTGATCGAGGACCACGGATTGCGGGCCGTCGAGCACTTCGGACGTGACTTCGTGGTCGCGGTGCGCCGGAAGACAGTGCAGGAAGAGCGCATGAGGCGCAGCCAGCGCCATCAGCTCGGTGTTCACCTGGTAAGGTTGGAACACTTTTTCCCGCACGTCGCCTTCAGTTTCAAATCCCATGCTGGTCCAGGCGTCGGTGTAAACGCCTTGTGCTCCTTGGACGGCTTCGCGCGGATCGGTTAACAGTTCAATCTTCGCGCGCGTCTCACGGGCGACGCGTTTGCCTTCGCTAACTACTTCCGGCGAAGGTGCGTAGCCACGCGGAGTGGCAATGCGGAGATGTACGCCGAGACGGGCGGCCAAAAAGATCAGCGAATGGCAGACGTTATTGCCGTCGCCGACGTAGGCCAGCTTGAATCCGCGTAAGGAACCGACTTTTTCCTCGATGGTCATGAAATCGGCGAGCGCCTGACAGGGATGGAATCTGTCGGAGAGCGCATTAATCACCGGGATGTCTGCGCTGGCGGCCATTTCTTCGAGTACGCGCTGTTCGTAAACGCGCGCCACGATGCCGTGAACCCAGCGCTCCAGGTTGCGCGCGACGTCAGAGATTTTTTCGCGCTCACCGAGGCGCGCCTGAGTGTGATCGAGGAAAATCACCGAGCCGCCCATGCTCTGGATCCCGACTTCGAAGGTTACACGGGTACGCAGCGAGGGCTTTTCAAAAATCAGCGCGAAAAATTTGCCGCGCAGCGTGGACGCGTAGGCTCCCGGGTGCGCCTTGATGTCCGCCGCCAGATGCAGCAGCTCACGGGTCTGTTGCGGGCCCCATTCAGCCCCAGTCAGCAGATCGTTCGCCAATGAAATAGGTACAGACAATGTAGCTGTGGTCATTTTTTATTTTCACCTTGCTGTTGCGTAGGTATTCAGCGGGCGCGGATGAGCGGCCACGCTTTCGTGAGAAGAAGATTTCGCGGAGACGGCGGCCAGCACCGTCTCGAATAACTTCAGGAATGCCCGCACCTGTGTCTTAGTAACAATAAACGCCGGCAGCAAGCGAATGATGTATTCGTGCGTACAGTTAATGAGCAGACCGCGCTTGGCCGCTTCGGCCACGAATGGGGCGCCCTCGACGGACAACTGGACGCCGACCATTAAGCCCATCGCCCGGACTTCGCGAATGAAATCGAATTTTTGAGCCAAAGCCTGGAGACCGGCGCGCAACTCTTCGCCCCGAGCGCGAACGTTTTCCATCAGCTTCTGGTCTTCCACAATTTGCAAAAATTCCAAGGCCGTGGCGCAGATCAACGGACCGCCGCCGAAAGTCGTGCCGTGTAAGCCCGGCGAGATATGTCCCGCAACTGCTTCACTGGCGAGAATCGCACCTAACGGAAGGCCGGCCGCGAGCGGCTTGGCGGTTACGACGATGTCCGGTTTGGAAGAGAAATGTTGATAGGCGAACGGGCTGCCGGTGCGTCCCAGGCCGCATTGGATTTCGTCGGCGATCAATAGTGCGCCGTGCTGCGTGGTTAATTGCCTGGCGCGGTTCCAGAAGGCCTGGCTGACGGGATAGATTCCGCCTTCGCCTTGTACAGTTTCGAGCAAGATGCCGCACACGGTTTCGTCAAATTTTGATTCGAGATCGGCGACGTCGTTGAACTTCACAAATTCAACACCGGGAACGACCGGCGCGAACGGCGCGCGATATTTTTCTGTGGCGGTGACGCTGATAGCCCCGAAGGTGCGCCCGTGAAAAGAATTATCCAACGCGAGAAAGCGATGTTTCTTCGCGGGGCGACCCGGAGTTTCGTCTGCCTTCCGGGCGCAGAGTCGCGCGAGTTTCATCGCGCCGTCGATGGCTTCGGTGCCGCTGTTGCAGAAGAAAACTCGTTCCAAGCCAGACCACTCCGAGAGCTTTCGCGCTAGCGGGCCTTGGTACGCATTGTGGTAAAGGTTGGAAAAGTGAATGGCCCGCGCGGCTTCACGGCGAATTACTTTGACGATTCGCGGATGGGCGTGGCCCAGGGCATTCACTGCGATGCCACCCAGAAAATCGAGATACTTTTTCCCCTCGGAATCGTAGACATAGCAACCTTGTCCGCGCTCCAGCAGGAAAGGCTGGCGTTTGTAGGTCGGCAGAAGAAATTTCTCCGCTTCCTGCACGCGCGAGTCTACTTGCGTGGCGCGGGTTTTAGTCCGGCCGTGTTTGGAAAAATGAGCCGCAGGATGGGCCTGCACTTTTTTGGAAATCTTGCGCATTACGCCGCCGAAAGCGCCGCCTGCGCGGCTTTGCGGACTTCACGGCTGACCAGAGTGCCGGGAATGGTGCGGACGTTGTCGGGCGCGTTCTGAGGCTCGGCTGAACGCGAAGCCAACAGCAGCGCGTCCGGCTCAGTTCCGCCGACGATGCGCACTTCACGCACTCCACCCTCAATCGCGCGCTTGGCTGCTTCCAGCTTCAGAATCATTCCGCCGGAGACCACGCGGCATTGCACCAGCCGCTCGACCTCTTCGCAGCTCACCGCGGACAAAACTTTGTCGCCGTCGAGCACGCCGGCCACGTCCGTCATGTAAATGAGTTGATCGGCATGTAGATATTCAGCACAAGCGGCGGCCATATGATCGGCGTTGATGTTGTAGAGCTCGTTATCAGCACCGAGGCCCAAGCATGGCGCCACCGGGACCATTCCGTCGCGCCACAGCGATTCGATGAAGCCCGTATTCATGCTGGTGAGGTAACCGACGAAGCCTAGTCCGCCTTCCACCTCGTTGACCATCATCGGTTCTGCAGTGAAGCATTGTGCATCCGCTGCGGAAACGCCGACGGCTACCTGACCTTCGGCGGAAATAGCAGCCGTTACTTTTTTATTGAGCAAGCCGGCGAAAACCATCACAGCGACGTCGCGAGTTTCGCGATCGGTGACGCGCAACCCGCTGACAAATTTGCTCTCGATCCCCATGCGCTTCAGCGTGGCAGTAAACACGCGGCCGCCGCCATGCACCACGAGAATCTGGTGGCCCTCCTGCGCAAGCTCCGCCACCTGGTGAGCCAGGGAATTAACGGTGGCATCGTCTTCGAGTAACGCTCCAGCGAACTTGATTACGATTTTCATTGCAGTGCGGTGTTCTCCTCTATTCCGAGCATGTGATTGAAATTTTGGACGGCTTGTCCGGCGGCGCCTTTGCCCAAGTTATCGAGGCAAGAGACGATCACCAATCGCTGGCCGCTTTTATCCAGCACAAAGCCGATGTCGCTGAAATTGGTGTGCGCTGAATGCTGTACTTCCGGTAGCGCTCCCGCTTTCCAGATGCGCACCATCGATCGGCCGGCGTAAAACTTGCGGTACAAAGATTCGATGGCGTCGGGGTTTTGCGGGGTTTCCAAATTCACGTAAATGGTGGAAAGAATTCCGCGGCTGATGGGCAGCAGGTGCGTGGAGAACATCAACTGCGATTCGCGCAAGCCGGTGTGTTCTAGAATTTCCGGCGTGTGGCGGTGTGAAAAGAGGTTATAGGCTTTGAAATTGTCATCGACTTCGACGAACTGCAAATCCTTACGCAATTCCTTGCCCGCGCCACTGGCTCCCGATTTACAATCGCAGACAACGTTGCTGTTTTCGCCGATTAAGCCGGCATCACTGAGCGGCCGCAGGGCCAAAATGACGCTCGTGGCATAGCAGCCCGGGTTGGCAATCAGCCGCGCGTCTTTAATCTGGTCGCCGTAAATTTCCGGCACCCCGTAAATGGCCTCGGCGAGCAGCTTCGCTGGCGGCGCGGGCAGTTTGTACCACGTGCTAAACGTTTCCGGATCGTGAAAACGAAAGGCGCCGCTCAAATCCACGACGCGCATCCCGGCGTCAATCAATGCCGGCGCTATTTCCGCGGAGACTGCGTGTGGGGTTGCAAGAAATGCCGTTCCGGCGTCGCTACTGGCAACAGCGTCGGTCGAAAAAGTCCGTAGCGGAGCATCGCCTCGTCCGCGCAATTGCGGAAACAATTCGTCGAGGCATTTCGCTCCGTTGGTGTCTCGCATGTAAAAAGTGGCGGCTTCCAACTCGGGATGGCGCACCAGGATCTTGGCCAGCTCGAAGCCGGTATATCCCGTCACTCCCACCACTGCAATGTTGGCTAAATTTTTCATCGTACCAATGCTTCGATCCGGCGTTGCAACGACTCGCGCGATTTTTTATTGGGCGTGATGATCAGCACGGTGTCATCGCCCGCAATGGTCCCGGCAATTTCCGGGAATTTGGCGCTATCCACCGCGGCGGCTAAAGGCTGCGCGCCACTGGGAGGCGTTTTCAACACCAGCATGTTTTCCGCCGGTCGAATATCCTGCAAAAATTCCCCAAGCGCCCTCTGCAATCGCGATTGCGGCGCTACGTCCTCGGCCGGAGAAGCACCGGCTTTGTAGCCTTCCTGGGTCTTGATCAGCCGCAACTCCTGAATATCGCGCGACAGCGTCGCTTGTGTCACTCGCAGCCGTTGGGACGCCAAACGCCGGCGCAATTCCTCCTGATTGGAGATGCCGCCATCGCTGACCAGCCGCAAAATCTGTCCATGCCGAAATGTTTTCCGCGAGCTCACGAAACCTCTCCGACTGAATATACAGCGCGATGTATTTTTATACAATTAAAATTCGCAAATTTGAATGCTCTAAGGTTACGAGGTGGGCAATGGATTGCATGGCTTACTACTCGTGCTGTTTAGGTGGCAACTTCCGAGGCCAAGCTGGCTTTTAGAATTTGGCGATGTTAACTGTTAATTGACCCTTCCCGGGGCGTCATGGCTACCAATTGCGAAGTACGAAACTGCAAACTCGAAGTTCCCACCGCGCTGCGGGATTACGATCTGTGCGTGCTGCATTTCACATTGTCGGTGGAAAATAGCTGTTCGGAAATGCGCCGTGAAACCGCTCTGGGCAATACCCCCTACGATCGCCTGCACGACATCATGCGTTTTGTTACCGACCATGGCGATTTGTTGGCCCGGGTGGCCACCAGCGGCATGCAACTGACCGACGACCTCAAGGCCCGCATCCTCAGCACTTTTCTGACCCTAATGAACCTGCGTGAAAACCTCGATCGCGCGAATATGCGCAGTTCCTACAGCCGCACCGGCGCATTCCGCTGATCGCGACGTCCGCTGTTAGCCGCTCTTGACGGCGGCATCCCTGAGAGAGACGATTGGTGCATTCGAACACCACTTCTCGTCAGGGTGTCTGTTCACGGGTATCCCATGGGCCTTTCCTGTTCCGTCCGCTTTCGTCACGCCATCTTTGCGCTTGCAGCCTTCGTCGTTGCGGGCCTGTTGCCGTCGGACAGCTATGCCAGCCACGTGCGGATCATTCGGCTGAGCCTCGTTCAAGGCGATGTGCGCATCCTGCATGATTCGAAAGGCGATCCGCTGGCCAATGACAAAGCCCCGTGGGAGCGCGCCGAACTGAACCTGCCCATTCGCCAGCACGACGTCGTGGCCACAGACAACGGTCGCGCCGAAGTGGAATTCGAAAATGGGGCAATGGCGTTTCTAAACGAGAATTCCGTATTGGAGTTTTTTGATCTTTCGCTGGAAGACGGCTCGTTCACCACCCGGTTGGTGTTGCGCCAAGGCACAGCGTCCTTTTATGTGAATCCGGGCAGCGAAGATTATTTCAGCGTCACCGGCGGTGATTTCACCACTGAAGTAAGTACCCGCGCTAATTTCCGAATGGACAATTTCGATGATGGCAGCACCGTGGCGGTCTCAAAAGGCCGCGTGCTGGTGGCGCGTAAAGTTGGCAGCCGAGAGCTGAGCAAGGGCCAATCGCTGTCCATGCGCGCTAACGATGAAGAGTCCGCTGCCGTGGGACGCGCCGCGGACACCGATGATTTCGATCGTTGGGTCTCTGGGCGCGAAGACAGCGTGGTGACCGCGACGAATGCAGCAATGCAGTATTCGAACGGCTCTTCGTACACTTCCGGCTTCGCGGATCTTTATAATTACGGATCGTTCTATCCAGTGGCCGGTTACGGCTATGGCTGGCAGCCGTACGGAGCCGGATTTGGTTGGTCGCCGTTTGATTACGGGAACTGGTTTTATGGCGCTGGAATCGGGTGGGGATTTATCGGAAGTCAGCCGTGGGGTTGGTTGCCATACCACTACGGTGGCTGGATATTTCAACCGGGCACCGGTTGGCTGTGGACTCCGACGGGATTTACTAACGGTAAGGGCCAGCCACAGCCGGTAAAATTTCATCCGGTGACTGCGACGTTTGTGCGCTCCGGGGATGCGATAGGGATCGTTCCGGTGCATCCACAAGATGGTCGCGGGAAGACGGTCAATATCGCGCAAGGCGTGATGCCGCTGACGGCGAAGACTGGGTCGCAGTCAACAACAATGGCCGCCAGCACTTGGAAAGCGATCAAGGAGCCGCCAGCCGGGGCGGTGAGTGCGAATGCCGCGGTAACGGTTGCGCCGCCACGAGTGGCGCGTTCAGTGGATGCGAGTCTGGCGGCAGTGAAGAACTCGCAAGCGAGCGCGAAATCATCCGCAATCGTTTACGACGCCAAGGAACATCGCTTTATCAACGGCAACGGACCTTCGGCCTCTGCCGACGCGAAGTCATCCGCTATGACCGCGAAGGAAGCGGCGGCGGCTCCGGCGCAATCCTCAACAGCGGCGAATCCGGCTTCGGCCAGCGCGCGCGTGGAGACTCCAGCCAGCGCTCGAACAGCAGCGCCATCCGCGTCAGCTTCGGCCCGCGTGGCCTCGCCTCCTCCGGCGCCCCGTTGGACGGCGTCTCGCGGAGGTTTCTCGGAAAGCGGAGGTTCCGCTCGAGGCGGAATTGTCACCGGATCTTCAACCGCTCGTTCTTCCGCCTCGGCATCGCACGCGTCGACGGGAACAAGCTCCGGATCCGGCCGGTCGCACTAATCGGCTTCGCGAGCGGGTTTATTGCTGAACATCACGCTCAAAAAAACGTCATACCTGCATACCCGACCACTGCGCTGAGGTCGCCGCTTCGTTCTGCCGAGGTTGTATAGCGAATCAGTTGCGCGTGCTTTGCACCCAGTCTCTTCATCGCGGTGAGCATGGCCACTGCAGGACCCAGTCCGCACATGGAGATAGCATTTTCGCGGCAAGTGTCAAAGAGGCCGCGCGCATCCATCTTCAATAACTGCTCAATGGCCATGCGATCTTTGACTCGAGTGGTCGCGTCGTCTTCGTAATGATTCAGATCCGAGGACGTCACCAACAGCAGTTCCTCTTTCGTCTCCGCCAGCACTTGCCCGATGCCTTCACCTATTTGCGTGAGGGATTCAAATGCCACGCCACCTAAGGCGATGGGCACAAATGTAAATCCTGGAGCGAGCATCTGGAGGAACGGAATCTCGACTTCGAGGGAATGCTCACGGCTGTGGGCGACCGCGTCTTCGTTCAGCAAGGGACATGCTGCGCGCAATCTGG
The DNA here is from genome assembly GCA_963846145.1 of uncultured Acidobacteriota bacterium. Taxonomy (GTDB): domain Bacteria; phylum Acidobacteriota; class Terriglobia; order Acidiferrales; family UBA7541; genus Acidiferrum. The sequence continues at coordinate 897,104 of CAWJUV010000004.1, forward strand.
ACGCTAGCGCTGTATCGATCGGCACTTCACCGAGCGGCGTTTTCCACGATCCATTAGACATAATTGCCGCGGGCGAACCAGGCGGCCGATGCCGTATACCCAAAATAATAATTTTTGGGGGGATATGGATTCTTCCGAAAACCGCACCTGCCACCGGACCCGAATAAATGTAGCCGGCGTGCGGCACGAGACAAGCTTTCACGCGCACAGAGGACCCGGTCGCGTCAGTCGGCGCTACACATTCGCGAATTAATGCGGACAGTTCGACGGGATCGGAAGGGTAAAAACGCCCAGCTACCGCAGGCTCACGAACCATAAATCAAAGAATTAACTAAAGTGCTTTGGAAGGCTTTCCTTTGAGTCGGATGGCCTGCAGGCTCTGCGGATCGTAGTACACGGTGACTTTATCGCCGTATTGATAGCCGCCCTTGTAAGTCACGGTCTGCATCTGTTGCGCGGCTTGTTGCGAAAGAGCGAAGGTCCGCACGGCCATATCGTTACCCTTGGCGCGCACGGTGATTTGGGCCGTGTTGGAGTTCATCACGTAGCCTTCAAACTTCCCAAGTCCGGCGGTTTTCGACGCAGGCTTGAGCGTATTGATCACGATAGGCGCAGCCGTATCGACGATTATGGGCACAACGGTGGCTGGCGACTGAGCCGCAGCACGAGGAGACAACGTCGCGGCGGCAAACGCCACTGAGAAAATCAGCAGTCCGAGTTTGCAGAAAACCTTCATTCCATTTCATCCGTGGCAATGCGCAGAGACTTTAAGAAACGTACGTCCTGGGGGGTCATCGAAAGCCGAGCCGGCACTCTGCGGCTGTCGTTTTCTTCCATAAACGAATCCTGGTCGACCTGAATGCGCAGTGATTCGAGAAACCGGCGGTCCTGGGTAGTGAGCGAGGAGGGTTCGCCCGAAGAAGAATCGCGCTTGGCCAAACCGATGGTGGCGTCCAGCTTCAAGACAATGTCATAGCCGTGAGCCCTTACCCCGGCGATGGCGCCAGTGATGCGGTCGGAGTCGGACACCGTGTCGTTGATCGCGTGTCCCAGTTCACGGAGCAAGTTTTTCAGGTGATCGTCGAGTTGCAAGGCGGTTCCCCCTACTACGAGGCCATTTTAGGCCCACGATTAGCGCGATACAAGAGAGCTTCACTGAATTGTCACTAATGCGTTCACAGCCGGCGGATGGACGCGGGCTCCTCGACTTTTACGCTACTATACGAGGATGTCTGCGGCTGCTGGCGCTCGGGTATCCAATCAGCAACCTAGGCGCGGCGGATTTCAACGGGTCTGGCGCACCCTCCGGCAAATTTTTCATGAGGTAGTCGGGGCCATCTTTGCGATTCTGGCATTTTCCTGGACCAATGCCGCCATTCGCGCCTGGCGACGTGACGCGGCCTACTGGTTGATCGCAGTGGCTGCTGGTGTGGCGGCAAGTTTTGCGGTGTTTGCGTTCACTTCGTATCGGCGATCTCGTGCGATTTAGCTGAAAGCACTCAAGATATGGCGGAGCAGACTCCGAAAAAATCATCCGGTGGCGGGCGCAAAGAACACTTCACCACCTTCTCGGGCATTCCTCTGGAACGGCTCTACACTGCGGGGAATCTCGCCGGTGTCGATCCCGAAGACGCTATTGGCTATCCCGGACAGCCGCCGTTCACTCGCGGGATCCAACCAACGATGTATCGCGGGCGGTTCTGGACCATGCGGCAGTACGCCGGATTCGCCAGTGCCGCGGAATCCAATACCCGGTACCGTTACCTTCTCGGCAAAGGGCAGGCCGGCCTTTCGGTAGCCTTTGATCTGCCGACACAGATCGGGCTTGATTCAGACAATGCCTTGGCGCTGGGCGAGGTAGGCAAAGCGGGCGTACCTATCGACTCCATCGAGGACATGCTGGTGCTTTTCGACGGGATTCCACTGGAAAAAGTGTCTACGTCGATGACCATCAATTCCACGGCGGCAATTCTTCTGTGCCTGTACGTTGCTGTGGCAAAAAAACAAGGCGCCGATCTCGCCAAGCTCTCGGGCACAACTCAAAATGACATTCTTAAGGAATACATCGCACGCGGGACGTACATCTATCCGGTGCGTTCCGCGATGCGAATCGTGACAGATATTTTTTCGTGGTGCGGCGACCATTTGCCGAAGTGGAATACCATTTCGATTTCCGGCTATCACATTCGGGAAGCCGGTTCGACGGCGATTCAGGAAGTGGCGTTTACGCTGGGCGATGGCTTGGCGTACGTGCAGGCAGCCATCGATTCGGGCCTGAACATCGACGATTTTGCGCCGCAGCTTTCGTTCTTCTTCAACGCCCACAACGATCTATTGGAGGAAATCGCCAAGTTTCGTGCAGCGCGTCGGTTATGGGCGCGCCTGATACGCGAGCAGTTTCATGCTAAAGATCCGCGTTCGTGGTTGTTGCGCTTTCATGCCCAGACAGCAGGTTCTTCGCTTACGGCGCAGCAGCCGGAAAACAATATTGTGCGCGTAGCGATTCAGGGGCTTGCGGCTGTCCTTGGCGGGTGCCAATCGCTTCACACCAATTCCCTCGATGAAGCCTTGGCGTTGCCAACGGAGCAAGCGGCGCTGATCGCGCTGCGCACCCAGCAGATCATCGCGCATGAAACGGGCGTGACCAATACCGTTGATCCGGTGGGCGGCTCTTATGCGATCGAAGCACTCACGAATGAGATCGAAGCCGGTGCTCTGACCTACCTCGAAAAGATTCATGCGCTTGGTGGGCCGCTGGACGGCATGTTGCGAGCGATTGAGTCCGGATTTGTCCAAGGCGAAATTCAGAAGGCGGCTTACGAATATCAGCGTGCGGTCGAGAGTCGCGAGCAAATCGTGGTGGGCGTAAATGACTTTAAAGCAGACGAAGAACGCCCCGTTCCAATTCTGCGCATCGATGAGCAGAGTGAACGCGATCAAGTCGCTCGACTGCAGGCCTTCCGGCTGAAACGTGATTCTCAGCGCACCGAAGGTGCTCTAGCTGAACTGGGGCGGCGCGCGGGCAACTCTGAAAATCTACTACCGGCTATTCTTGAAGCTGTCGAAAATAACGCCACGGTCGGAGAAATCGCCGACACATTGCGGCGAGTGTTCGGCGAGTACCAAGAGTCGGTGGTCATTTAGGAGCGTCACGGCCTGATTCTGTGTTTTGCTTGCACCCGCTGTAACGGTCCGCGCATCTTTGAAGAGTCCCCCGAAAAATTATGAAACTCATTCTTGCTTCCGCTTCGCCGCGCCGCGCCGAAATCCTGCACAACGCTGGAATTCCGTTCAGTGCTCACTCTTCGCCTGTGGATGAAACTCCTATGCCCGATGAATCGGCAGAGGACATGGTGATGCGCCTATCCGCAGCGAAAGCTGCGTTGGCTATTACTCACGCGGTCGGCCCTGCCATCGTGATCGCGGCGGATACCGTGGTCGTCATCGATGGGCACATTTTGGGAAAGCCTAAGTCCACGGAAGACGCGCGGCGCATGCTGGTTCAGCTTTCCGGGCACACCCACTCGGTAATCACCGGAGTGACTCTGACGCGCATGCCTGATGCTGAACATCGCAGTTTTCTGGAGAACACCCAGGTGCACTTCGCACTGCTCTCTGAAGAGGAGATCAATAGATATCTCGCTACGGAAGAGCCCTACGACAAGGCCGGAGCATACGCGATTCAGGGCCAAGGGGGCCGCTTCATAACGCGCATTGAAGGTGATTATTTCAACGTGGTGGGTTTGCCGCTCGCGCATCTGTATCGCGAGCTGACAGCGTTGGGCTGGTCGGAAACACCGCTAATCTAGCCGTGGCGAATCCCGCCAAAAATGAAAAGGCGGCCAAGTGGCCGCCTGGAACACTTCTTTAATAAATACGCTGCTGAATGCAGCGCGAAAATTTATCCGAGCTTCTTTTCTTCCGCCGGCTTTTCCGTGGGAGTCGCTGGCGCCGCAGGCGGATTCACCGTCTGCGAATATTCCGTCTTATTACCACCGCTCATGCCCTCTTTGAACCCGCGCACGCCTTCACCCATGCCGCGCATCAGTTCGGGAATCTTGCGGCCGCCAAACAAAACCAGGACCACCACCAGGATGATCAGCCAGTGCATCGGGAATTCCATCACGCGCCTCCACTGCAATAGTGCTCAAAAACCCTGCAAATTGCACGGTACTAGAAGTTAAAGTATAACACGCTCTTCGCCCATCCTCCGGGTGACCCGCTCCCGGTCCAGATACTCTAGCAAGGGGATGGCGTACTTACGGGTAATGCCCGCCACATCTTTGAAGCCGGGCACGGAGATGCGCGCGCCCTTAGTCTTCTTATACGCCAAAAGCTGCTCTTTCAGATGTGCCAGCGCGGTCGAGTGAAAAATGAGCTCGGGGGAGATTCGCTGCAAATTCTTCTCTCGCAAGAGGATGTGAAGAAGCTTTTCCGCCCTTTTGGCTTCGAGGGTAAGGCCGGCAAGAACTTCTTTGACCGACGGTACCGCCAGCCCCGCAGTTCGAAAGGCGGCTTCGATTTTTTCTTTCGCCTCGAACTCTTCAGGCAGGAGATTGATTCCGATTCCCACTCGTCGTACGACTTCGCCGTAGCGTCTCCAACTTTTTCTGGCTGACCAGGTCGTCCAGAGCAGCGCGCGAAAACTTCCGCGCGGACCCGTCTGCCGGCCCGCGCGCGCAAATCTTCGCGGGCGATTCCCGGCAGCAGCGGGTTCTGGCGTTGAAACTGTTCGACGGTTTCAAAAATCTTATTGCGTGATGATTCGAATCGACCGTTCTCGATCAGCACCGCCATGTTCTGGTCGCCTAACGTCCGGATTCGACCCGCCGCAGTAAGTGCTTTCAGTGTTGTCCTGATCTCCTCCTCGCCCCAGCCGTGGTGCGCGCCTACTTCCTCATAGCGCAAGCCCATCGGCGCGCGTTCCACCATTGCCGCCAAAATCGCTTCGTGATCGCCGTCTCGCAATATCTCCAGATATTTTGCTCGTCCGGCGTCTTTGGCTAGCGGGCGACGCGCCAGCGGATCGAGCACCACGCCTCCGCCAATGGTGGTCACCGGCGAAAGTTGGCGCACGATGAAACGTTCGCCAGCCTCAACGATGATTTCTTGTTGAAGCCGCAGATGTGCCAAGCCACTCTGACCGGGAGAGATTTCCGCGCCACCGTACCAAACAATTTCCGCTACAGTCTCACTGGTGCCGGCATGAAAATGCAACTGACTCCGGTTCTTCAGCCGAGGTGCCCCAGGCAGCAGGGTCAGTTGAGTATCGATCCGGCGGGTTGCGCGAAATTTCCCGGGGGTCCCTAAATTCATGCCGCGCCTAACGGCGGTGTGTTCGATCCCCGCGAGGTTGATCGCAGTGCGCTGGCCAGCGAAGGCTTCTTCGACCGGCTTTCCCGCTGTCTGCACGCCTCGTACACGCAGCGCTTGGCCAGCCGGCAATAATTCCACTTCGTCTCCGACTTTGACGCTTCCGGAAATCAGTGTGCCGGTCACCACTGTTCCGAATCCTATAACCGCGAATGCTCGATCAATCGGCAGGCGGAAAGCACGCGAAGTGTCTTTCGCCGCGACTCTCTTGGCGGATTCGGCCAAGGCCTGCTTTAAATCCGCCAGTCCAGCCCCAGTTTTCGCACTAACAGGAACGATTTTCGCTCCCTCCAGGAACGAACCGCGCAGGTACTCTTCCACGTCAAGCTGCACCAGCCCCAGCATTCCCTCGTCGACCAAATCACTCTTCGTCAGCGCAACCACTCCCTGTTTCACTCCAAGGAGTCTACAAATATCAAAATGCTCGCGAGTCTGAGGCTTGATCGATTCGTCAGCGGCAATCACCAGCAGCATTACGTCGATACCCGCGGCGCCTGCCAGCATGTTACTGACGAATCGCTCGTGTCCGGGAACATCGATGAAGCCGAAGCGCACGCCGTTTTCTTCCAGGAATGCAAACCCGAGATCGATAGTGATTCCGCGGCGTTTTTCTTCAGCGAGGCGGTCGGGGTGCGTCCCGGTCAAGGCTTCCACGAGTGCGGATTTTCCGTGGTCGATGTGTCCGGCTGTGCCAACAATTACGCTTTTCGTTTGCGTGTTCATCTCGAAATTAAACTGTAGCGAGGCGCCTCTCCCAATCTGTGCCTGGCGCGCGTCCTCGCGTGCTAGAATCGCCGAGTCCCATGGCACGCCTGTGTTGCACGCGCTATGAACGCGCCGCTCGAAAACTTGGCTGGACGCGCATCGCCGGCCTCGATGAAGCGGGCCGCGGCGCTCTATTTGGTCCTGTAGTAGCCGCCGCTGTCATTCTCAATCCCAAGCGCCGCATCGTTGGCTTGGACGATTCCAAAAAATTAGTCGCCGACCGCCGCGAAGAATTGGCTCCGCGCATCCGCGAACACGCCCTGGCCTGGGCCGTCGCCGAAATCGATGCGCAGCGCATCGACGCCTGGAACATCTATCAAGCCAGCCGCCAGGCCATGACCGCCGCACTCCATCAGCTCACCATCGTTCCAGATTACTTGTTGCTCGACGCCATCAAACTCGACGTGCTGATCGAGCAGAAATCTTTGATCCATGGCGACGCACGCAGTGTGTCCATCGCGGCCGCCAGCATTCTGGCAAAAACTCACCGCGACATGCGCATGCACGAATGGGACGCGGTCTACCCCAACTACGGTTTAGCCCGTCACAAAGGTTACGCCACCGCAGACCATCTGGAGGCCTTGCGCCAGCACGGCCCTTCCCCTCTGCACCGTCATTCGTTCGCTCCGGTGCGAGAATCTAACTGCTGGGCGGTAGGTGCGACCCAGATATCGTTCCTGGCCGATACGGCGACAAATCCCGCGGCGACCGAACTGATCAAGCCCATCGAAAGCTCCGAGCCCGCCCTAGCCGTCTCTCCACTGGAATCTGACTAAGAAAACACTCAAGAACAGCGATTCCGCGTGTTCGCCTGTTCTTCGCCGCCAAGTTTCCTGTCAGAAACGGGGATAACTGCCTACTCACACAACATTTTCGCTTCGTTGACTTGGCTTTTTCCTGCCTGTTAGCGTAACAGAGTAGCGCCGTGCACCCAGCAAAGTCGCGACGCTATCAGGAGACCTTTCGGACAGCGTCCGCGCGCAGTAAGCGGTGAATCCCAACCCGCCCGCGGCCACGCAACGGTTCTGTCCCGGTTAGAGCATGGCTTATAACAAAAGCAAATTCGTCGAAGCCGCCCAGAAGTTGCTTAACCAGGGCAAAGTGGCCCAGGCCATCGCCGAATACCAGCAGATTTTAAAGTTCGAACCACGCGACCAGGTCACCTTGATGACCGTGGGCGAACTCTACATTCGCCAGGGCGAAACTTTTCAGGCCATCGATTATTTTGAGCGGCTCGCGCAGATTTTTGTGGCCGATGGATTTATCACCAAGGCCATCGCGGTTTACAAACGCATCGCCAAGCTGGCTCCCGAAGAAATTCGCCCGCTCGAAAAACTTGCTGATCTTTACGTACAGCAAGGAGTGATGAGCGAAGCTCGTCCGCTCTTCTTGCAGCTCGCGGAAATTCATCTCAAGCACAATCGCCAGCCGGAAGCCGTCAACCTGCTGAAAAAACTTCTGCTCGCCGAACCGGACAACTTACGCATTCAGGTCCGTCTTGCAGATTTGTACTCCATGATGGGCCAGGCCAAAGAAGCCGTGGACATGTATGTCACCGCGGCGCAGCGTGCTCTGGTGCGCGGCGATCAGGCCGAATGCGAACGTCTCGCCGACAAAGCGCTGAAAATTGATCCAGCCAATATGCCGGCCATGATCGTCAAGGCACGTTCTTTTTCGGCGCGCGGCAACGCGCAGCAAGCCGCCGAACTGCTCGCAAACGTTCCAAACCTCGAAAAAGGCGGCGAGCAAGCGGAGTTATTGCTCGATCTATACGGCAAGAGCGGCGATTGGGACAAAGCCACTGCCTTGGCGTTGCGCATTTTTGAAGCCGACGAGAAAAATTTCAGCGCGACTCAAAAAGTTGCCGATGCCATGCTGCAGAACGACCAAGCCGAAAAGGCCATGGCCATCATCGAGCGCACCCGTGTCCCGATGCTGGACGCCGGCGAACATGAGACCGTCAGCCGCTTGCTCAATGAACTGATCACCCGTCTGCCCAACCGGGTTGAGCCCCATGAATGGCTGGTCGACAGTTATGGGCGCACTAGCGACTCGTTCCGATTGCCAGATGCTCTGGCACAGCTTGGCGACGCGCTGGTAGCCAACAATCAGCTCAATCGCGCCAAGGATATATTCGAACAGTTGGTCGACCGCGAGCCCGAAAGCGATTCCGCGCGACGCAAACTCAACGACGTCTTATCCAAGCTGGGCATCACCGAACCAGCGCGCGCCAACGAAAATCTGCATGCGGAAATTCCGCCGCCGCCCGCTCCGAAAGTTCGTCCAGAAATCGAAACGCCGGCAAACCAGACAGTTCCAGAGGTTGCCCCTGCGCATCGCGATCCCTCCGCGTCGCTGGATGAAGACACCCAGAAATTCATTTCGCAGTCTTTGACGGATGTGGATCTGTTCGCCAGCTACGGCTTGACGCAAAAGGCGATTGGTCTTCTCGAAGCCATTTTGCGCCGTGCCCCGAACCACACGCCGACGCTCGAAAAACTTTTGGATTTTGTGCTGGGTGCAGGTGATGACCGTCGCACCGCAGAGCTGGCTGCTCGTCTTGAAAAAGTTCATGGCGATCGCGGCGACGCCAAAGCCGCGGAGCGTTTCGGAGAATTGCGCCGACGCTATCAGCGTGCTGCAGGCCTGAGCGATGAAGAGTTGGCCGCTGTCACCGACGGATCGTTGCCAAGCGCCACCACGAGTCACCCTGCAGAGGCACCTGTGGCCGTACTCGAAATTCCCCCACAGGCTCCGCCAGTCGCGACTCCAGCTGCCGAATTGACCGCCTCCCAACCTGCCGCTCAAAAAGAAGTGCAGGAAGTGGATCTGTCGGACGAGTGGATGTCCATGGTGCAAGACGTCGAGGCTCCTGCGCCCGCCGCCCAGTCTGCACCGCCTGCGCCCCAAAAACCTGCGGCCAGCTCCGCGCCGGAATTTACGATTTCCCTGAGTGCGCCCGAATTCGAAATTCCCGTAGAGCCGCAACCCGTTGAAGAAGAGCCGGTCGCATCAACTCCCGCTCCGTCTGCTCCATCACAAATTGCGCCTCCAGAGACGCCAGCGTTCGCGGAGTTTCAAGTCGCTCCGCCCGCAGCGCAGCACGAAGAAGAGCCCGCCGAACTGGAAGTTGAAGAAGAGATCTATTCGCTGGAAGAGCCTGAAGAAGTGGCCGCAATCGATAGCGCGCAAGCGCCAGTCGCCGCTAAACAAGAATCCGCGCCTCAACCCGTCGCTCCAGAGCAAGTTGCTTACGAGGAACTGACGCCGGTCGAAGAAGCGTCTGCTCCAGAACCTGTAAAAGCTGCCCCCGTCGCAGCAGCGGCGCCGCCGGTTGTCCCGGTTGCTCCAGAAGCTACGGTTCCTCCGGCGAAGGTCGAAGCGCCCGCTGCGCCGCAAAAGCCAGCCGCGTCGCCCGCTCCAGAATCAGAATTCGAACTCGATCAAGATTACGAATTGGTCCTCGAACAAGAAGACCTCGTCCCGGCCCACGAACAAAAGGGTCCAGATGTTCCGTCTTCGCCGTCACATCACGAGGAGCCAGCGCTCGCTGCACAGAACGCTTCATCCAACGGTGGAGGCGATTTCGGATCTGACAAATTCATGGCCGATCTTGCGAACGAGATCGAGAGCTTGGGCATGGGCCAGCTCACGCCACCGGCCTCCCGGAATGTGGCCGCGGAAACTTCGCGCGGGTCTAGACCGGCGATGAATCAAAGCGACTCCGGCCCGCTTAAGGAAGTTTTCGACGACTTCCGTGCTGAACTCGGCGAAATGGGTGCTGAGGATGAAGACCTGGAAACGCACTACAACCTGGGCACGGCCTTCCGCGAAATGGGTTTGCTGGAAGAAGCCATCAGCGAATTTCAGAAGGTTGCCAAAGCCAACGAGAACGGCCGGCCGTTCCGCTACGCCATGCAGTGCTGCACGCTGCTCGGTCTTACCTTCATGGAAAAGGGCCAACCGGGCATCGCAGCCATTTGGTACGAGCGCGCCTTGGCCACTCCCGGCGTTGAGCCGGAAAGCATCCTCGCCTTGCGGTATGATTTGGGCATCGCCCAGGAATCGGCTGGCGAGCCCGAAGCGGCGCTCAAGAGTTTTTCCAAGGTTTACGCGATGAACATCGATTATCGCGACGTGGCCGAACGCATCGCCGCCCTTCAAAAGCCCAGCCGCTGAACCCCTGGCCGCTACGTAAGCGGAGACCTTCTCGTTCATGAACCGCGTGTATCGCGCGCTGCTGATTATTCTTTGTTTTGAGATGGGCGCCTTGCTGCTCTATCTCCCCTGGACCACTTTCTGGGAACAGAACTATTTCTTAAGCCACTTTCCATCGCTGCTGCCGGTGTTGTTGCACCCTTCATTCCGCGGCGCCATCAGTGGCATCGGCGTATTGGATATTTTTTTAGCCCTAGGACTGATTCGCCCGCGATCTGAAACCCCTCGTGTCCCGACTCGCTAACACCACTGGTCGACCAATCCTCTGTTGTGTCACTGACCGCAAGAGTCTGACGCCTGCCGCTGGCGAAAGCCAGTTCGAGGCTCTACTCAAACAAATTGTCACCGCCGCGGTTGCCGGTGTCGACTGGATTCAGATCCGCGAGAAGGATGCGTCAGGCAGAGAAATTTTCGATCTGACTCGTGCAGCTTTAGCCAAGGTAAGCGAAGCAAAAGGCTCAGCGCAGCATTCGACTCGCATAATCGTGAATGATCGTCTCGATGTAGCAGTTGCCGCGCACGCGGGCGGCGTGCATTTCGGCGAAAACTCTTTGTCCCCGAGCGATGTGCGAGGTTGGATGTCGTTGAACTGCGGCAGGAACTTCAACCAAGGGTTCGCGGTGGGTGTCTCCTGCCACTCGCTGGAGAGTTGCAAAGCTGCTGAAGTAAGTGGCGCCGACTACATCTTCTTCGGCCCAACCTTTGCCACCCCTTCAAAATCAGCATTCGGCGCACCGCAAGGTTTGGAGCTGTTAAGCAGTGTATGCAACACAATAAAAGTCCCGGTTTTGGCCATCGGGGGCATCACCGATGAAAACGCACCAAGTTGCTCCTCAGCCGGCGCAGCGGGCATCGCGGCTATTCGGCTGTTTCAAAATCCTCAGACGATTGCTGCCACCGTCTCCGCCATGCGCAGTTGACCTTGAGCTCTTTCACATTGGTATGACGTGAGGATCAAGCTCATACCGTTCTTCTCCTCGAGTCACGATCAATTTGTAGGTATGCGCAAAATCCCGTCGATTGCCTGATGAATCGAACGGGGCGGCCACCGCCGGGGAATCTGTCCCGATTTTGCCGCCTCCCAAATCCTTGGATTTAAGGTCAGTTATGCCAGTCGTGAACAAAGTGGCAGCTTCCGCGGGCCTCACAAACTGCACCTCAAAGCTCACGCCTGAGGCCTTTGTGAACCAGTGGATCGTCTCTGTAGCACATACAAAGATGACCCTATTATTGGGGTCCTTTAGGACGTTCTTGTTTGGTTCGATTTCGATCGCCACATCGTTGTTCCCGCCGTTTTGACTTTGGCAAGCCACAGAACTCAGGTTGTTTGCGCGCGTTGGATTGGCGCCGACGCCATCGGATTTGTTGCAAGCTATACAGGCAAGTCCTAAAGCGATGATAAAGCTGGCTCCCGCCTTCTGTGTATGCCCGGTTTTTCTCATGATTTTCCTTTCGAATCCTCTAGTGTGAAATAAGGGCCCGGAACCGTGGGTTGTTCTCCAGCACTGCAAAATTTGGGGTGTCGCGTATTCCCGCCGCGGGATACCCAGCCGCCACCGCACGCTCTAGCGAATCTACTGATTTTTTCTGGTCGCCGGCTTGCACGTACACCATTGCGGCGTAATACAGAATCTCCGGATCTTTTGGCGCCAACTTCTCTGCTTCTTGGATTTGCGACTGCGCCTTAGCTTTCTCGCCCAACATTGCGTGATAAGCGGCCAAGTAGCTCAACATGTGCGCGTCGCGTGTGTTGACCTTGCGTTGCTCTTCTCCGAGTTGGAGTGCCTTGCGATACGCTGCGGATGCACGTTCTCGTAGGCCGGGAGCCCAGTAGTACGCGTCTCCCAAATTGCCCCAGATCTCGTAATTGTACGGATCGAGAGCAGTCGCTTCTTCCAATAGGCGCGCCGCATCCGCATATCGCTTCGCATTGAAATAAGCGGTCGCCAGGTTGGAAGTTCCTTCACCGGTTTTGCGAATTTTTAGCGAGTGCTCTAGTGGTTCGATTGCTTCGACGTGTTCTCCCTGCTGGATCCGGGTGATGCCGAGATTTGCGTAACCCACGAAGCTGTCGGGGACCAGAGAAATCACCTGCGTGTACATCTCGGCCGCTTCATCGAATCTGCCATGACGCAAATAAAAAGTGCCCAGGCGGTTGTAGCCCGCCCAATAGTCCGGCCGCAACGCGATCACCGCCTTGTACGACTGCTCCGCTTCGGGCATTCGATTCAGACTTTCATACGCGCGCGCCAGACCTGCTTGTGCGGCGTCCAGCGTCGGTTCAGTCTTCGCCGCGTTCTGATACTCCGCCAACGCCAGTTCGTATTTTCCGGTGCCCTGATACACCAGCCCCAGACAGGTGTGCGCCATCGGCAGCTTTTCTTCTTTCAAAATGGCGTCCTGGCAAGCCTTGGCCGCTTCGCCGGCTAGCGGCTTCTCGTGCGTATGTTCGAATTTCTCCCAGTACGCTTGCCCAAGACCCGCGTACGCACCGGCAAACTCTTTGTCTTTTTCCAGCGCTCGCCGGAAAACGCTGATGGCATTCTCGACGTTTTCCTCTTTGTCGTAGTTCTGAAGATAACCGACGCCTTGCAGATAAAAGTCATAAGCCGCGGGCTCGCTGGTGCCGTGGGCGGCCAACACCTGTTTCTCTTGTGGGGCGAGTTCCAGTTTTAGAATTTCCGCGATTCGCGCCGAGACCTGATCCTGCAGGCCGAACGGATCACCGGCGGCCGCTGTGATTGTTCCGCCGCGCAGTTGCTGGTGGGAACGCGCATCCACCAGGGAATAATTCACGCGGACCTGTCCGGCAGCGCGCTGAATATTCAGCATCAATCCATAATCCACCCCAAATTCCTGACGAGCAGCGTCGAGCGTCTGCACATGATGAGCGCGCATCTCGCTCGCCGGTATCACCGCGAGTGGATGGTGCTCGGACAAGTCCGTGAGATTGGAGGTCAGCGTTTCTACCAATCCGCTATCGAAGGCCGCTCCCTCGGCGCCGGAGCTGTCCGATTCCGGCGAGAGTACCACCAGTTGCGATCGTTCCACGGGCACAGCCGCCACCGCAGTCACCGGCGGTTTCGCTCGCCGCCGGGCTATCCAAATTGCGCCGCCTGCTAACACTGCAACCGCGACAAACGCGAGCGCCAGCCACAGTAGTGGAGGCTTCGCACGACGCAATGCTGGGGCTACAACAACTGGAGCAACAGCGGACGAGGATGGATCCAACGCTTCCAGTGCCGCACGAACTTCTCCCGCTCGCTGATATCGACGCCCAGGTTCTTTCTCGAGGCAACGTCGAATCACTGCAATCAAGCCCGTGGGAGTGCTATCCGGAAGCGGTGGAAATTCGTCCTGGATAATTCGCGTGCAAAGTCGGTAAAGGTTGTCGCCTTGAAAGGGCCGCAAGCCGGAAGTCATCTCGTACAGAACGATGCCCAGCGCCCAGATGTCGCTTCGAGAAGACGCTTCATTTCCTTCCAATTGTTCGGGAGACATGTACGGCATGGTTCCCGCCAGACCGATGCTGGTTTCTGTTGCCGCTTGCAGAGACTTGCGAGTGACGTCATTGGGATCGCTGCGTTTCGCCAGGCCGAAATCCAGGATTTTTGCGTCGCCGTCCGGAGTGATCACGATGTTCAGCGGCTTCAGATCGCGGTGAATCACGCCTTTGGCGTGCGCGTGCTCCAAAGCTCCAGCCAATTGCTTTCCATAGCGCACCGCGCTCGAAGGCGGAATCCGTCCTTCGCGAATCGCTTCGGAAAGCGGCCGTCCTTCCACAAATTCCATGGCGATGAATAGTTCGCCCTGTTCTTCGGCTACTTCATAAATCGTGCAGATGTTTGGATGATTCAGCGCCGACGCGATCCGCGCTTCTTGCCGGAAGCGTTGTACCTGTTTCGCGTCGTGGACGATTTGCGGAGGAAGGAATTTCAGCGCGACCGTTCGTCCCAGGGCGGTGTCTTCAGCGCGATAGACCACACCCATGCCGCCGCTGCCCAAGGGTTCCAGGAGACGGTAATGCGACACCAAGTCGCTAGGCACAAACACCGCCGGGAAGGAACGGCGCGGCGAGCTGTGCCGCGTCATTGCGAGAGATGGAAACTGATGCGGAATCTTAGGCCGCAGTGGAAGCGCAAGTCAACGTTACGGAGGCGGGGCGTGGACAACGGGGAGACAAGAAAATGACAAAAAACTAACTGATAATCGGTTGCAACTGGCCGAAGTGCTGGGTACTCTCCATCCCTGTGTTGCAACCGATTTGCAAGGAGCCCGCTTGGTGCGCTCGCTGATATGCCTTTCTCTATTTTTGTTTCTGGCGCTGACGGTTTTTTCTCCGCCTGCCAGCGCGCAAGAAAATCCGTACATCGTTGCGTACGATCACTATCTAGAAGAGCCGGGGAATCTGGAGATTGAGTATTTCTCCACGTTTGCCACGCAACGCGGCGGCAATGACTATCACGCCTTCTGGATGGAATTCGAATATGGCGCGACGGCTTGGTGGACCACCGAGTTCTACCTCGATGGCCAGACCACCTTTAACGACAGCACGCTCTTCACCGGGTTTCGTTTGGAGAATCGCTTTCGACCGCTGAAACGCGAACACTTCATCAATCCGGTGATCTACATCGAATACGAAAACACCAGCGGGGCAGACAAGATCCGCAAGGAAGTCGAGGGGCACGACGTCGAGGAAGACTACGCCGCACCGAACGCGGAGCTACGGCAGGATCACGATCACGAGCTGGAATTCAAGCTTTTGCTTTCCAGCACTCACAAAGGTTGGAACTTCGTGGAAAATACCATCGCGACGAAAAATCTTTCGAACGATCCGTGGGAGTTTGGATACGCAATGGGAGCCAGCCGTCCACTGGCGTTGAAAGCGTCCGCGAACCGGTGCAGCCTTTGCGCACAGAATTTTATTGTCGGCGCGGAGATGTATGGCGGGTTAGGCGATCGCTACAACTTTGGATTGCACGAAACGTCGCACTACCTCGCGCCGGTAGCCGCATGGAATCTTCCGTCCGGCTGGACCCTGCGACTCTCGCCAGGGTTTGGGCTGAACAACAACAGCAGCCGGTTCTCGCTGCGCTGGGGACTTTCGCGCGAGATTACCGGGTTTGGTTCAATGATGGCTCATGCGTTTGGAGGCAGCCGGTGAAAATGCGCGCAGGCTTCCATCTTCACGAACTATCAGCCGTGACTTTGGCATTCATCGCATTCGGCGCGGCTTTCCTCATCGCCCCAGCTGCGCCTTCGGCCGAGGATTACAAACATGGCGACGACGCCAGGATTTACGCGGAGTTGTCGAAAGTGCCAGCGAAAGATCGTAACCGCGCCAATCCGCTGACCAACGACCGGGATGCGGTCGCCGCTGGATCTACTCTTTACGATCAACATTGTGCCGATTGCCATGGAGGCGCCGGCGAAGGTTCTCGCAAAGGACCAAGCCTGTTGAAAGCTCCGGTGCAGACCGCCACCCCCGGGACACTTTTCTGGCTGCTCACGAACGGATCGGTTTGGCGTGGGATGCCGGTATGGTCCAAACTGCCCGAACCGCAACGCTGGCAACTGGTAACCTTCATCAAATCGATGGGCGAACGCAAAACTGGCGAGGCGGTGCCGGTAGATCGGAAAATCGGAGCAACGAGAAAAGTCTCTGCGAAATAGAAATGTCTGCTGAGGCGCATTGAAGGTACGAACCCGCTCAGGCGCTAAGCCAACGGCCCACGGGTTTCCAGGATTCGGTGTGGTCGCAGATCACTCGCAACGCGGCTGTAAGTGGTATGGCTAGTAACAATCCCATGCCGCCCCAAATCCAGCCCCAAAATAATAACGCCACCGTAATCGACAATGCATTCAAACGAACTCGCTTGCCGACCAACGCCGGAGCTAAGAGATTGTTAGCGATCATATGGATCGCCATGAGCACACCGGCGATTAGCGCGTAGCTACCTACCGAGGTGAACTTCGCCAACGCAATTACAAAGGGTGGCACCCAGGCCAGCACCGCACCAATGTACGGCACCATGTTGAGCAATCCCGATGCGAGCCCAATCAAGATCGGATAATCCAATCCCAGCGCCCAAAAGAAAAGACTGCTAGCGGCTACCACCACAGCACTGACCAGGCACATTCCTACCAGATAGTCGCGCAGCACATCGCGTAAGTCCTCCAGCGTCTCCTTCACAACGGTTCGCCGCGATGCTGGGAATAATTGAAGCGTGGCGTGCCACACCTCGCGTTTCTCCGAGAGCATGAAGAAAACCAGAAATGGTACAAACGTCACTTCCAGCGCCAGTGCATAAAGCGAGCCGATGATCCGCACGAAAAAGCTGTGTACGACATTTTCGGCGCCTTCCTCGGTTTTAGGATGGGCCTTTGCGCCCTGATTCTGCGCATCCGTGTCCGATTCATTGCCGGTCACTTGCCGTTCGAATCCCGTGATTCTGGACTGCACCGAATTGACAGACTGCCTGATCATTCCGCCGTATTTCGGCCAGTTGGCGGCAAAGTCCGCGCCGCGCGACCACAATCCATAACCCACCGCCAGCAGCACCGCAATCAACACCAGCACCGTTACCATCGCCGCCAAAGTCCGAGAAATTCGCAACCGCTCCAGACCCTCCACCACCGGATCTAGAAAATAAGCGAGCAAGACGGACAGCAACAGCGTGATGACCACGCCGGCGGCGTAATACAAAAAACCCAGGACCAGCGCGGTGCCCAGAAGTTTCAGGCTGACATTGGTAGCTAAAATATGCGGAGGACTTTCCTTCGCGGTGAGCTGGGGTTCCATGCCGGAAACGGTAGCACATCACCGCACTGGGCTGGCGGGAGTTTTGCGCGGCTGACGCCAACATCCACGCGCTTTCATGTCTAGTTTGTTAACACCCGTGGCTACTTTCTGGAAACAGTGAACGCATTTCTCATCACGGGTCGTCCGAATGCACATGCTAAGATTTTTTGTACGAGCAATCTGCGAAATCCGCTTTCTTTGCGCTGATTTTCGTAAGTATCGGCAGCCTCTCGACGAACTCAACCCATGCCCAAATCTCTCTTCGGCACCGACGGTATCCGCGGCGTTCCCGGCACTCCACCGCTGGACGACGCCACATTAATTGCGACCGGACAAGCTCTGGGTACTTATCTGCAGCGCGAATTTTCCGCCGCCCGAGTAATGATCGGCATGGACACCCGCGAATCCGGGCCGCACATCGCTGCGATTCTCGCGGCCGGCCTCCAAAAAGCCGGCGGTTCTGCGGCTTTCGCCGGTGTAATTACCACCCCTGGTGTGGCGTGCCTGGTGCGCCAGAACGATTTTCAGGCGGGAGTCGTCATTTCCGCTTCGCACAATCCATTTCATGACAACGGAGTGAAGCTCTTCTCTCACGCAGGAATGAAATTTCCCGACGCGGTGGAAGAAGCCATGGAAGCGGATATTCTCAAGCTCCGCGAAAAAACTTCGCTGCCGGCGAATTTGCCAAAACTGGTGGCCGACGAAACGCTCGATGCGCAGTATCTCGCTTACTTGCAAAGCCGTGTAATTCCCGGCGCGAAGCTTTCCGGATTCCGCATCGCTCTAGACTGCGCCAACGGGGCAGCCTACAAGCTGGGCCCCGAACTGTTTCGTTCGCTAGGGGCGGATGTAAAGTCCATCGGCGTCTCGCCAGACGGACGCAACATAAACGCCGGCTGCGGTTCGCTTCATCTGGAGGGCCTGCGTGATTTCGTACTGAAAGAAAAAGTTGACCTCGGAGTAGCCTTTGACGGCGACGCCGATCGCGCCTTGTTCGTCACTTCCGACGGAGGCATTGTCAACGGTGACGGCGTGCTGCTTGCGGTGGCTCGCTTCTTGAAGAGCCAAGGCAAATTGAAGGGTGATCGCGTGGTTGGCACTTCTATGTCAAACCTCGGCCTGGAACGTGTTCTTGCGGGCGAAAACATCACACTGGCACGAGCCGATGTCGGAGATCGCTATGTCTTGGAAGAAATGCTACGCAGCGGCAGCATTCTGGGCGGAGAACAGTCCGGCCACATCATCTTTCTCGAAGACAGCCCCGCCGGAGACGGCCTGCTGACCGCGTTGAAGATTGCGTCGTTGGTTTCCATGCAGGGCAGCCTGGAAAAATTGATCTCCGGGCTCAAAGATTATCCGCAGACGATTGTGAATGTGAAGGTCAAATCCAAGCCGCCTCTCGATTCGCTGGAGAGAGTTTCGATGGCGCTCTCGGAGGCCAAGTCCACGCTCGGCGAAACTGGCCGTATCGTGCTTCGCTATTCAGGAACGGAGCCATTGGCGCGCGTCATGGTTGAAGCTGAACACGAAGCGGACGTAAAGCGATTCAGTCAGTCGGTAGCAGAAGCGCTCAAGGCAGCTATCGGAGTTTGATCGCCATCAGTATCCCCACTGAAAGCTCCCAAACAACGTAGAGCGTCGGCGAAATTCTGTGAAATTCTGTATACGCGAAACACCCGAGGCGGTTATTCGACTCGCCGAAACCCCTTCAAGCTGTTTAATTTGTTCATGATAGCGGAAGGTTAGATGTTTGGTTCCTAGCTGGCACAAGGCTTGCATTCTATAGCGGCAACTTTACAACAAGATTGGCTTCCCGGGGTGGCCGGACCCGAACCTCGACTCGGTTTCCGGTTTTGGGGCGTCAATTCTAAAAAAGGGGGCTTGCACCAGCCCCCTTTTTGCTTTTTCCGGCTCTTTCTCTCGCCTCCTATTTCCGCCCTCAAAATAACGCAAGTTTGCGCAGGCTAAAGCTTCCGCTTTGTCTCGATTTTCATCGACGCAAAAAAAAGAGCGGTCGGTGGGGGGACCGACCGCTCGGGCGTGGGGATGGAGGGAAACGCAATCCGAAGCTGAACAATTCTTCCAGTCGTAATGCTGCGCTCGCGAGCAGCAAGACGGCAAACAGGAGCAGGTAAGTGCCCCAGAAGCCTCGTCAACTTCCGATTACAAAGTGATTCTGCGCTTTACCCATGCGGGGGTCGATAGCCCACGCGTCCCACCGTACTTGGTACTTTCAGAGCCCGGTCCTTGGTACCCGTCCGCAAGTACCTCGGTACCCTGCAGCCGACCGGCACGCCTTGCGAAGCTAAAAGAACTGCGTCGGGCGCGCCTGCCGTTCCAGCTTTTCCTTTTCTACGTTATTCTTCCAAGTCCATGCATGACTTGAATTATTTCCGCGAGCATCTAGACGTGTTTGCCGAAATGGCCGCCAAGCGCGGAGCCACGATCGACCTCGACGGTTTCCGAACGCTCGACAAAGAACGCCGTGAGTTGATTCACCAGAACGAGCAGCGTAAAGCCCAGCGCAACAAAGCCAGCGACGAAATCGCCCGGCTCAAGAAAGAAAAGCAGCCCGCCGACGCGCTTATCGCGGAAATGAAAAGTGTTTCCGAGCAGATCAAAAAGTCCGATGAGCGAATTGCGGAGCTCGACGAGAACCAACGCGGCTTTCTGCTGACGATCCCGAATGTGCCGCACAGCAGTGTGCCGATAGGTCGCAGCGCTGACGACAATGTAGAGGTCCGCCGCTGGGGTGCTCCGCCAAAGTTTGAGTTCGCGCCACGGCCGCATTGGGAAGTCGGCGAACGCGCCGGCATTCTCGACCTTGGTGCCGCCGCAAAAATCACCGGCGCGCGCTTTGCCGTTTATAAGGGCTGGGGAGCGCGTCTGGAGCGGGCTTTAGCGAATTTCTTCCTCGATGTGCACACCCGCGAACACGGCTATACCGAGATTTTGCCGCCGTTCCTGGTAAACAGTGCCTCGCTGACCGGCTCAGGCCAGCTGCCCAAATTCGCCGCCGATCTCTTCAAGATTCAGGACACCGATTTCTGGCTCACTCCTACTTCTGAAGTCGAACTGCACAACCTGCATCGCGACGAAACTTTGCCCGAGAGTCAACTTCCCGTGTTGGTGACCGCCTGGACCGCTTGTTTTCGCTCCGAAGCCGGCGCCGCAGGCAAGGACACCCGCGGGATCTTGCGTCAGCACCAGTTTCAGAAGGTGGAACTCTTTAAATTCACCCATCCGGAAAAGAGTTACGAAGAGCACGAGGCCTTGGTACGCAACGCCGAAACCATTCTTCAAAAACTCGGTTTGCACTACCGAACGATGCTGCTCTGCACCGGAGACATGGGTTTCGCCTCCTCAAAAACCTATGACTTGGAAGTCTGGCTGCCTTCCGCCAACGAATTTCGCGAAATTTCTTCCTGCTCCAACTGCGAAGCGTTCCAGTCGCGCCGCGCAGGCATCCGTTTCAAGCCCGCGGCGGGTGGAAAGAGCGAGTTTGTCCATACTTTGAACGGCTCCGGTTTAGCGGTCGGCCGAACCTGGATCGCCATCGTCGATAACTACCAGCAGGAAGACGGCTCGATCCTCATCCCCGAGGTCTTGCGCCCATACATGGGCACTGACCGCATACCCGCACCGGTAAAGTAGTTCACTAGCACCCTATAAGCTGCTGATAATAAAATTGTTACCAGGGGGCGAGTACATCAGCTCTTGGTCGACACGCCCAAGCTATTGATTTTACTATCTTTACATGTCTTTTCGCGACTAAAGTGGTGTTTCCACCGCCGCTCCCGTTGCGTTCTGGGCGCAACTAGCGTTTTTTCTTCGTTCCTGCTCATTGCTCCCAGTCTCATTCGCCTGTAGCCTGTACCCGTAGCTTTTGTTGGAACTGCAGGGTATTACACACGCCATGGCCATGCTTGCTCGGTTTTTGCGTTTTCTATTTTGGGTCGTTGCAATTTCGTGGGGACTTCGCCTGTTGAGCCGCTATTTCAATCGCATGCTTTACAGCGGCCAGCCCTCGCAACACATCGA
This sequence comes from uncultured Acidobacteriota bacterium, assembly GCA_963846145.1. GTDB lineage: Bacteria > Acidobacteriota > Terriglobia > Acidiferrales > UBA7541 > Acidiferrum. The sequence goes on from CAWJUV010000004.1 coordinate 918,303, forward strand.
TCCCCGTCGCGATCCGAATACGAACACCACGAGCTTGGTTCGCGATCCCGTCTGTGGCGTGTATGTCTCGGAAACGCTTGCTGTTCGGCTGCTTGAAAACGGTCAGTCCCTGCACTTTTGTTCGCCGTCTTGCCGCGATGCCTACGTGCAACCCGCGCGCAAGTTAGCAGCCCACGGTTAGCTCCATGAATATTTTCAGCACCTCGGCCCATTCCCTAGCTCTCTAGACCGATCGAATCGACGAAAGGACCCGCCACATGGCCACGGTCGCAAAGCCCACAGCCCCGATCCGGCAGCTTCCCGCAACACCAATGGTTCCGCGCATCGCCCCGCGCGAAGACCTGAACCCTTTCCGAATCGCACAAATTCATTTCGACATGGCTGCCGAGTTTCTGAAGCTGGATCCTGGATTGCGCCAGATTTTGCGCGTGCCCAAACGCATCCTCGAAGTCACTTTGCCAGTCAAGATGGACAATGGACAGGTCAAGGCGCTCACCGGCTATCGCGTGCAACATAACGCGGCGCGCGGACCCGTTAAAGGCGGAGTGCGCTTCCATCCCAACGTCACGCTCGACGAAATGAAAGCATTGGCTGCAGGGATGACTTGGAAGACCGCGGTCGTCAGTGTGCCATTCGGCGGAGCGCAGGGCGGCGTGGTTTGTGATCCGAAACGGCTTTCGAAGAGTGAACTGGAGCGCATCACTCGCCGTTACGCCAGCGATATTTTGCCGCTGATTGGACCATACCTCGATATCCCTGCGCCGGATGTTTACACCGATTCGCAGACCATGGCCTGGATGATGGATACGTACGCAATGACTGTGGGCCACGCTTCCCATGGAGTGGTCACCGGTAAACCTGTTTCTGTGGGCGGTTCCGGTGGGCGCGAGGAAGCGATGGCTCGCGGCCTCGTCGCCGTGGTCGAAGAGGCCTGCAAGTTAAAAAAGATTCCTCTGCGCGGAGCGAGTATCGCGGTTCAGGGGTTTGGGCATTCTGGTTCGACCGTCGCACGAATTTTTGCAGAGAAGAAAGCAAAGATTATCGCGCTGGGCGATACCCGCGGTGGCGTTACCAACTCTCGCGGCATCGATCCACTGAAAGCATTTCGTTACAAGGAGCGCTCGGGAACGGTGGTCGGAATGCCCGGAGCTACCCGCATCACCAATGACGAACTGCTGACGATGAAGTGCGACATTCTGGTGCCCGCGGCGTTGGAAAACGTAATCAATTTGAACAACGCGGAAGCCATCAAGGCCCGCATCGTCGCCGAAGCTGCTAACGGACCGACGACTCCACACGCCGATGAAATTTTGGCGCGCCGTGGAATCACCGTGTTGCCAGACATTCTGGCGAACGCCGGCGGCGCCATTATCAGCTACTTCGAATGGGTGCAGAATCAGCAGGGGCTGACTTGGGATAACGAAGAAATCGCTGCACGCCTGCAGAAGATGATCGTGCGTTCCTTCGTTGAAATGGTGGAAACCATGCGCAAGCATCATGTCCCGCCGCGCGCCGGCGCCATGATTCTGGCGGTCAGTCGCGTTGCGGAAGCCACTTTGGTGCGCGGAATTTTTCCGTAAACGCTTAATTTCGCCCGAAATTTCTTCGCCGCACCCGACACGAGCATTCGTAGCCGCATTTAGCGAGTGCCAACGTTCGTTTTCTTCCGCGTATTTCCCCAAAGTTTTTCTTGCGCCACGCTAGTTGCCCGCGTACATTCGCATTTGCCGGTGCGTTTTTGGCTTTGCCAGAGAACGTCCGGCAATTTTCGCCTGAGAACAGAAAATTTCGCGCACAAGTTGCCATTGGCGCGCGCGATAAATTGGAACAATGTCGAACACCAACAACTCGGCCCCTCCTCTGCTCCTGACGGTCGCCGGATTTGATCCTTCTTGCGGCGCCGGTATCGCCGCCGACCTGAAAACTTTTGCGGCCCACGGGTGCTACGGACTAGCGGCAATTACATCGTTGACGGTGCAAAGCACCGAAGGCGTGCAAGCGGTGCACAATACGCCGAGCGCGGAGCTGCGCGAGCAACTGGAAGTCTTAGTAAAGGATTGCGAAATCGCCGCGGTGAAAGTTGGCATGCTCGGCAATCGCGGCAACGCCGCCGTCGTTGCAGAATTTCTGGATGCCAACAAGTTCGCCCACGTGGTACACGACCCAGTGATGAAGTCATCCAGCGGCGCAGAGTTGCTGGATTCCGCGGGAATAAAATACCTGATTACTGAACTGCTGAAACGCTCTTCAGTAATCACCCCCAACGTACCCGAAGCGGAAGTGTTGACTGGCCTGACCATCAAAGACGTTGCGGGAATGGAAGCCGCCGCCAGAAAACTCGTGGAGATGGGCGCTCACGCCGTAATCGTTAAGGGCGGGCACATGGAGCGCGCCGTGGATGTGCTCTTCGACGGAAAAGAAGTCACGCAACTGGGCGGCGACAAAGTAAAAGCCGACAATAATCACGGCACCGGTTGCACTTTTGCCTCAGCGATCACCGCTCTGCTGGCCGCCGGGCGCCCGCTTTCAGAAGCGGCCACGCTGGCGAAAGCCTACGTCACGAAAGCGATCGAAAAAGGCTACGCCATCGGCAAGGGCCGCATACCACTCGATCATTTCTACCGTCTGCGCATCGAACCGCCGACGCGCGGCATCCACGAAGTTCCGCAGCATGGCATGCATCCCGCTGCAGAACCTGCCGGCCACTAAATTATTTTTCGCGCTTCCAAATTATTTTCCCGCCGACAATCGTAGCGACCGGGCCGCCGCGAAAAGTCCGCCCGTCAAACGGAGAATTTCTCGATTTGCTCGCCGTCTCTTTTACGTTGTAAGTCCACTCCTCATCGGTAGAAAGGATTGTTAAGTCGGCCAGCTCGTTTGTGGCCAGTCTTCTATCCATACCCAGAACACCCGCCGGCCCCGTAGTGAATAGTTCCACCATCCGCATCAGCGAAATCGTCCCACGGTGCACCAACTCGAGCGTCAACCCCAGCGCCGTTTCAAATCCCAAAATTCCGAAGGGCGCCTTATCAAACTCTACGTCTTTCAGCGCCGGTTCATGCGGCGCATGGTCGGTGGCGATCGCATCTACCGTACCGTCTGCCAGCCCGGCGATCAGCGCTTCGCGATCTTCGCGCGCCGCCAATGGTGGATTCATCTTAAAGCGCGAGTCGTACTGCACATCTTCATCAATCAGCGTGAAATGATGCGGTGTGACCTCGCAACTCACTTTCAGCCCACGTTGTTTGGCCCATCGCACCTGCTCCAGCGAAGCTTTTGCTGACAAATGCGCGATGTGCAATTTGGCTCCGGTCAATTCGGCGAGCTGCACATCTCGAGCCACGCATACGGACTCCGCCGCAGCCGGCATTCCGCGCAAACCCATCCTCGTGGAGGTCACCCCTTCGCGCATCACCGCGCCGTGGGCCAACGAAACGTCCTCTGCGTGTTCGATCACCGTCAAATCGAGCGAGCGACAGTAATCCATCACTTGACGCACCAGTTTTGCGGTTGCAATCGGTTTTCCGTCGTCGGACACCGCCACGATTCCGGCGTCTTTCATCTGCGCAATTTCGGCGATATTTTCGCCTTTGCTGCCAGTTGACGCCGCGCCAATCGGCCACACCCGGACGCTCGCGGTGGATTTGGCGCGATCCACAATGAAGCGCGTTACAGAAGCATTGTCATTTACCGGCTTTGTATTCGGCATACAACAAACAGCGGTGAATCCGCCGCGCGCCGCGGCACGCGTCCCTGTTTCAATTGTTTCGGAAGATTCCTGCCCCGGTTCGCGCAGATGAACATGCATGTCGATAAACCCAGGCGCAACGATCAAGCCGGCGGCATCGAAAATCTCTGCGTCCTTGGCTCTGTTAGAAATTTCCTCGCCAGCACCGATCGCGGCGATTTTTTCTCCGTCGAGCAGCACATCCAGCACTTCATCCCGTTTCGTCGTTGGATCGAGCACCCGCCCGTTTTTAATCAGCAGCATGCGTCGATTCCTTTTTCTCCACCGCTTCGTTTCGTTCGCCGGAAGGTTCTGACTCGGATATTGGACTAATCCCTTCGTCCGTCGCTCCGGACATCAGCAAGAACAGCAGCGCCATTCGCACTGCGATCCCATTCGTGACTTGTTCCAGCACGTACGATTGCGGACCATCGGCAACTTCGGGCGAAATCTCCACGCCGCGATTCATCGGCCCAGGATGCAAAATGATCGCCTTCGGATTAGCGCGTTGCAGCCGCTCTTGATTCAGCTGGTACATCATCACGTATTCTTCCGCGGAAAGGGACGGTTCGTACATCCGTTCCGTTTGCACTCTTAAGACCAGAATGACGTCTGCTCCTTCTAACCCTTCTTCAATGCGTGAAACACACCGGATTTTTGCTCCCGGAGGGCCAATTTTTTCCAGCTCTTTGGGCACCCACATGGCAGGTCCACACAAAGTAAACTGGCAGCCGAATTTTCCCAGCAGGTGGATATTCGAACGGGCCACGCGACTGTGCTGAATATCTCCCAGGATCGTCATCTTCAAATTTTCAATCGAGCCGCGCCGGTCGCGAATCGTTAGTGCATCCAATAATCCCTGCGACGGGTGTTCGTGCGTTCCATCGCCGGCGTTGATTACCGGTATGTCTAAGTTGCGCGCGACAAAGTCGGCCGCTCCAGAAGAAGCATGGCGCATCACCAGGCAATCCGGCTTCATCGCGTTCAGGGTATAGACAGTATCAAGCAGCGATTCGCCCTTTTTCACGCTCGACGCTTCCGCCTGCAGATTCATGGTGTCAGCGCCAAGGCGAGAAGCGGCGGTGTTGAAACTGATCCGCGTACGTGTCGAATTTTCGAAAAACGCCAAGGCGACGGTTTTCCCGCGCAACGTTGCCAATTTTTTAAGTGGATGCCGCTGTATTTCTTGGAAAAGCTTGCTTTGATCCAGCAGAAAAGTTAATTCGTCCGCGCTCAGCGGTTCCAGGGCCAGCAAATCACGAAAACGGTAGGTCACATCGTCACGTATAGCGATCTAAAATCCCGACGGAGCAGCGGTTGAGCGGTTAATCGATTCGATCGACGAGTACCACGCGCTCTTCGTTGTCGATTTCTTTCAACCGCACTTCCACAATTTCGCTATCGCTGGTTTGCACGCTGCGCCCCACATACTGTGCTTCAATGGGCATCTCGCGGTGGCCGCGGTCGATCAGTACGCACAGGGAGACGCGCTTCGGTCGTCCCAGATCGAACAAGCCATTCATCGCCGCACGAATGGTGCGACCGGTATAGAGAACATCATCGACCAACACCAAATCCATATTGTCGACGCCAAAAGAAATGTCGGAAGACTGCAACACAGCGTGGGACGCCACTTTCGAAAGATCGTCACGGTACAGAGTGATATCCAGAGTGCCCACCGGAACTTCGACGCCATCTATCCCGCGCATCGCCTTGGCAATCCGCTGCGCCAGCGGCACCCCTCGGCGCCTTATACCGATCATCGCCAAATGCTTCGTCCCGCCGGACTTCTCGACAATCTCATGAGCCAGCCGCTGAATCGTCCGGTCGATTTCCGACGCAGACATGAGCTGTGTTTTTTCGACAATGCGCATAAGGTGGCGTAATCCTACCATTGCTGGGCGCACCGCGGCCAACTCAAGAATTCAATGGGTTGGATTCTCCTAGCTATTCGAAGAGGTCCAATCGGCCCATGCTAGACTGGCGGCCGAATCGTTCGGAGCGCCAATGCCCGCCGTAAAACGAATCCAGCTGATCTCGGCCGCCATGTTCGTCGCCTCGATTTTCGTACTCGTTTTTGGTCCTCCGCTCCATTCTCAGGATCAAGCTCCTACAAAAACTCATTCATCATCGGCCGAGCCAGCCAAGTCAAGCGTGCACGGAAAGAAGCCCAAGCTGGTCGTCGTTCTGGTGGTCGATCAAATGCGGGCGGACTACCTCGAGAAATTTCAGCAACAATGGACGGGCGGTTTAGCTCGATTGCTGCGCCAAGGCGCCAACTTTCGGAGCGCCGCCTATTCCTATGCGGAGACGGAAACCTGCGTAGGCCATTCGACGATTTCGACCGGCGCTTTTCCGGCGACTCACGGCATGGTTTCGAACGAATGGTGGGATCGTGAACAACAAAAGCTGGTCACTTGCACCGCTGACCCCGGCGTCAAAAATATTCCGTACGAAAATGGTCCCACTTCGGCGGAAGGTTCAGCCAATAGCCCTGCGCCCGGCGACAGTGCCATCAAAATGCTGGTGCCATCCTTCGCCGAAGAGTTGAAAAATCAGTCCAGCCCGGCGGGCCGCATTGTGACAATGTCGCTGAAAGCTCGGGCCGCAATCAGTTTGGCCGGCCATCAAGCCGATTCCGTCACTTGGTTTGATAGCGCAGGGGCATGGACCACGTCGTCCGCATATCCACAAGCGGCCTTCGTCGAAAATTACGCCAGAGTCCATCCGGCCTCCGCCGACTACGGGAAGACCTGGGCTCCGATGCTGCCCGATTCTGCATATCTGTACGAGAAAGCCGCCGTTGGAGCCGGTTCACCCGCGGGATTCGGCGAGACGTTTCCTCATCCGCTTCGTGGAAACTCAGAGAGCAAAGGTCCCGACAAATGGTTCTACTTTGAGTGGGCCGCCAGCCCCTATGCGGACAGTCATCTGACTCAGTTGGCGATTACCGCGGTGGATCAACTCAAACTAGGTCAAGGCACCGCAATCGATTTTCTCGGTGTTAGTTTTTCCAGTGTGGATTATGTCGGCCACACCTTCGGCCCGCGCAGTTGGGAAATTCAGGATGTCTTAGCTCGCTTGGATCGCGATTTGGCAGAACTTTTCGATCATCTCGACAAGACTGTCGGGCATGAAAACTACGTTGTCGCCTTCAGTTCCGACCATGGAGTGGCGCCAATTCCAGAAGAGCTACAAAAGAAGGGAATCGATGCAGGGCGCCTCAACGTGGAAGCGGTCAAGACTAGCTTGGAGCAAGCGCTTGAGCCTTTTCATTTCACACCGCCCATCGTCGCCGAAATCGGCGGCGCCAATGTTTTTTTCAGCTCAGGAATTTATGAGAAATTGAAATCTGATCCGCCAGCGTTGAAAGCCGCCATCGACTCGATCCTAGCGTCTCCTGGAGTCGCCCGCGTCTATCTGTCCGAAGAAGTGAATGACCGCCCGGCCACAGAAAACCCATTGCACAGAGCCGAAGCAGCCAGCTTTTACAAAGCGCGCAGCGGTGACCTGCTAATCGTGCCGAAACCGTATTGGATCTGGGATTACTCCACTCCAGGCAAACCAGTGAGAGGCGGCACGTCTCACGGCACTCCTTACTATTACGACCAACGCGTACCGGTCATTTTGATGGGTGCACGTATTCGTGCAGGTGATTATTTCGGCTCCGCCACGCCAGCCGATATTGCACCATCGTTGGCGGCGATTTGTGGGATCACTCTTTCGACCCGCGACAGTCGCGCTCTGAGTGAAGCCTTGGAAGGGTCCGCCGCGCCCACGCCGAATCGACCGTACCTGTCGGGCCCGAACTCCACATCCGCTCACCAGCCATGAACCGTGGTATCCTCACCACGCTGTGACTCCTGCTGGTGCCGTCGACCTTAGCGTCAACATCGGCTCTCTCCGTTTTCGCAATCCCATCATTGCTGCCAGCGGTACCTTCGGTTATGGCCTCGAATTCGCCAACCTAGTCGACCTGCATAAGATCGGCGGCTTCGTCACCAAAGGCATTTCGCGTGAACCCATCGAAGGCGCGGCCTCCCCACGCTTGTGCGAGACACCCAGCGGAATGCTCAACTCCGTCGGCCTCCAAAACGTAGGCGTTAAAGCCTTCATCGCGGAAAAAATGCCAGTACTACGAGATTACGATACGCAGGTGATCGTAAACGTCTTCGGTTATGCACTCGAAGACTACCCCGAGGTGATCGCTGCCTTGGAAGACGCCCCCGGTGTGGCCGCCTACGAACTCAACATATCCTGCCCTAACGTGAAGCAAGGCGGCATGCAATTTGGCAGTGACCCAGCGATGGTCGCCCAAGTCGTAGGAAGCGCCCGCAAGGCCGCCAAGATCCGCCCCCTATGGGTGAAGCTTTCGCCACTCGTTACAGACATTAGGGTTATCGCTGCGGAAGCCCAAGAAGCAGGTGCCGACGCTTTAACGGTAGCCAACACCTACCCCGCGATGGTATTAGATACCGCCTCTGGGCAGTCGCGGATTGGCAGCCAAACCGGAGGTCTTTCCGGCCCGGCGATCCGGCCGATCACCCTCCGGCTCGCTTGGGAAGCCGCCAAGTCAGTCAGGATTCCGATCATCGGCTTGGGCGGGGTCGATAAGGTGGAAGACGTGCTGGAATACCTCATGGTGGGAGCTTCCGCAGTCCAAGTCGGCACCTCGAGTTTCGCCGACCCGGCGGCCACCCAAGGGCTCGCAGAGGCTCTACAGCGTGTTCTGTATTCTTATAAAGCTAGCAGTATCAACGATTTGAGATCGAAATTGGTACTTAAGTTTAATTGACTCAGTGCGGCAATCTCGGTACACTTTTTCGTATGACGTTGCGCAAAAGACACAGTCTACTGACGAAACGCCCTGCCAAATTCATTTGGGCCGCCCTGCTTTGGGTACCCGTGATGTTCCTGGCCGCTCAATCCATTAACGCCCCGCTCGTGGCCAGCTCCAACGAGCCCGTCAAACCACTAAAGGTTTGGTCCGGCAACGCCAGCTGGTACGGCGACGACTTCGACGGCAAGAAAACCGCCAACGGGGAAGAGTTCGACTCCGAGGCCCTGACAGCCGCCCACCCGTCCTTGCCTTTCGGGTCCATCGTCCGAGTGGTCAACCCGCGAAACCATAAATTTGAAGTAGTCCGCATTAATGATCGCGGCCCTTACCAAGAAGGCCGCGAAATTGATGTATCCTACCGGGTAGCACGGAAGATTGGTCTAACCCGCTCGGGAGTAACAAAGGTACGTTTAGAGTTGATAGCGCTTCCGCAGCATCCCTAGATCTCGGCACTCAGCCGGGAGACCAGCAGTGACTTTTGACACCCATCCCCGTGGCAGCCTGATCGTAGCCCTGGATTTCGATTCTTTACCTGCTGCTCTTAAATTTGCCAAGCAACTTGCTCCCTTTGTGGGCATGTTCAAGATTGGCTCGCAATTGTTCACATCCGCCGGCCCAACGGCAGTTAAGGAAATTGCCGCGTTGGGTGTCGGCGTTTTCCTTGATCTTAAATTTCACGACATACCCAACACGGTTGCCGGCGCGGTCCTAAGCGCCGCGGCATTGCCCGGTCTCGAGTTGATCAACGTTCATGCGTTAGGAGGCAGTGCCATGCTCAAGGCCGCAGTACAGGCCGTGAACGCAGGCGTTGCCATGGGCGCCAATCGGCCTCGATTGTTGGCGGTTACCGTTCTCACCAGCATGAACGAAGCGACGTTAAGTGAGGTCGGCCTTGCCGGGCCAACCGTAGATCGCGCCACCGCGCTAGCGCAACTGGCACAAAAGTCCGGTGTCGATGGTGTAGTTGCTTCCGTCCAGGAAGCTCGCGCCATTCGCAGCGTGTGCGGACGGGATTTCTTGATCGTCACTCCCGGCGTCAGGCCAAGTACAGGTTCGGCAGGCTCGGACGATCAGCAGCGCATCGCCACTCCGACCGAAGCTATTAACGCAGGCGCGGACTTCATTGTAGTAGGGCGCCCCATTCTGGCCGCTCCAGATCCTCGCGCCGCAGCCGAAGCTATTGTCGAAGAAATCGCTGCCGCGAAGTAATCGTCACTGCGGTGCCAAAAACTCCGGAATCCATCCGTCCTGCAGAAATCCATCGCGCTGTTTTCTTGACCATCCTCACCGCCACCGATAAGCTTGTGTTTCTCCTTCCAGGTGAACATTTCAATGGATCAGATTCAGGTCACACTACCTGACGGCAAAGTTCAGGAAGTGCCAAAGGGCACCACTCCCGCGGAAATTGCGCGGAAAATCTCTCCACGGCTGGCCGACGCGGCGTTAGTCGCGCGAATTACCTCCGGTAACGGCACCGCCGAGACAAGCTCCACCGACAACAGTGAACTCATTGACTTGCGGCGCCCGCTCGATCACGACGTTAAGCTGCAAATCCTCACCGATAAAGATCCCGATTCTTTGTATGTGTTTCGGCATTCGGCGGCCCATTTGTTGGCTGCTGCTGTAACCGAACTTTTTCCTAACGTGAAGCTGGGCATCGGTCCACCGATCGACACTGGTTTTTTCTACGAATTTTTGCGCGAAGAACCTTTCACTCCTGACGACCTCGCCAAAATCGAAACCAAAATGCGCCAACTGGCCGCCCAGGATTTGCCCAACGAGCGCAAACTCCTGCCTAAACCAGAGGCGGTCGAGCTTTACAAAAAAACAAATCAGACTTTCAAATGCGAGTTGGTCGAAGAAAAAGCCACTGAGCCGATGGTTTCCTTCTACACCACCGGAAAGTTCATCGACTTTTGCCGCGGTCCGCACATTCCCTCCACGAAACGCATCACCGCCTTCAAATTAATGAACGTGGCCGGCGCTTACTGGAAGGGTCAGGAAGGAAATCCCCAGCTCCAGCGCATTTACGCCGCCGCGTTCTACACCCAAAAAGAACTCGACGAATATTTACACCGCTTGGAAGAAGCCAAGCGCCGCGACCACCGCAAGCTGGGCACAGAACTGGATCTTTTCAGCATCCAGGATGAAGGCGGCCCAGGCCTGATTTTCTGGCATCCCAAAGGCGGCCTGATTCGCAAAATTGTCGAGGACTGGCTGCGCGACGAATTACTCAACCGCGGCTACGACCTTGTCTACACCCCGCACATCATGAAGCTGGATCTCTGGAAGACCAGCGGCCACGCGAATTTCTATCGCGAGAATATGTTTGGCCCGGTCGAAGTCGAAAAAACCGATTATCAACTCAAGCCCATGAATTGCCCGGGCCACATTCTGATCTATAAAACCAAAATGCGCAGCTACCGCGAGCTACCGGTGCGCCTCGCAGAACTCGGTACGGTGTATCGCTACGAGCGCAGCGGCGTTCTTCACGGCTTATTGCGCGTCCGCGGCTTCACTCAAGATGACGCCCACATTTTCTGTATGCCTTCGCAGATCGAAAGCGAAGTGGAAGCTTGCATCGATTTTGCATTCGCAGTCATGAAAACCTTTGGCTTCGAAAAATTTGAAGTAGAACTTTCCGACTGGGACGCTTCTCATCCTGAAAATTACGCCGGCAAGCCGGAAGATTGGCAGCGCGCCACCGCCGCTCTCGCCGAAACCATGACCCGCATCAACGTGCCCTTCAAAAAAATGGAAGGCGAAGCGGCCTTCTATGGCCCGAAAATCGACGTCAAGCTCATCGACGCCATCGGCCGCTCCTGGCAGCTCACCACCGTGCAGTTCGATTTCAATTTGCCTGCGCGCTTTGGCCTCCAGTACGTCGGCGAAGACGGTGCCAAGCACGAACCACTCATGGTCCATCGCGCTCTGCTCGGCTCGGTCGAGCGTTTCTTTGGCATCCTTATCGAGCATTACGCCGGTGCTTTTCCGCTGTGGCTAGCGCCTGTGCAGGTAGCCATCTGCCCGGTCAGCGAGAAGGTCGCGGACTACTCCAAGCACGTGGCAGAAACCCTAAAACGCAACGGCATACGCGTCCATCTCGACGACCGCAACGAAAAGCTCCCCGCAAAAATTCGCGACGCGCAGCTCCAAAAAATTCCCTACATGCTGGTCGTTGGCCCTAAAGAATCGGAAGCCGGCACCGTCTCCGTTCGTCACCGCAGCAAAGGTGACCTCGGGCCTAAACCGTTACCCGACGTGATCGCCTCACTACAAGCCGAAATGCAATCGCGCGCCATTTGATGGACGACAGACTGGCCCGCGACGCGCAAAAGTCACTGATATCGCGGTAACAACGCTCCTTTTATTGCCTTTCTAGCGTATTAGCGCGTGTGATATCTTCACGCCATTATGGCCCTCTCCAACCCTTCCGATCCCAATCCCGTCCCACAATTTGCCAAAGTCGAGTACGCCGCCAAGCCCGGTGCCGAAAAGTGCGTGACCTGCAAATCTGCGGTCGGCTCTCGGTACTACCGCGTGAATGGTGCTCTCAATTGTGAAACCTGCGCCGAAATCGCCCGCAGACAATTGCCGGCAGACTCGCACGCCAAATTCATCCGCGGTTTGCTGTTCGGCGTCGGTGCCGCAATCCTTGGGCTGATTCTTTATTCCACGTTTGCGATTGTGACCGGCTTGGTGATCGGTTATGTAGCTCTGGCGGTCGGCTACATCGTGGGAAAAGCGATACATATCGGTTCTCAGGGCAACGGCGGACGCCGCTATCAAATTGCGGCGGTGCTTTTGACTTATGCGGCCGTCTCTCTTTCGGCTATTCCCATAGCTATCTCACAAAGTGCAAAAAGCCATGCGCCACAAAATCATTCCGCAGCCGCCGACGATGATTCGGATTCCACGGCTTCTTCGAACTCCTCTCCCGAAAAAGGACACGAACCTCCCGGCACCGAATCCGATCGAACCGTAGCACCGCCGCCGGCCAGCAAAAGCTTAGTAGCAGGCCTTGGGTCCCTGGCGTTGTTAGGTCTGGCCTCTCCGTTCTTAGAACTTCAGGAGCCGATTCATGGCGCCATCGGATTGCTGATTCTGTCGGTGGGCATTCGCATCGCTTGGCGCTTAACTGCCGGTTCGAATTTGCAGGTTCTCGGACCATTTGAAAACTCCGCGTCGGCACCCGCGTCGTAAGCGTGACCGAACTACCCAAGATTGTCCCTTCGGTTCCGATCGAGCCCTTCCGCAATTGTCCTCACTGCGGCACTGCTCTTTCTTTGGGCGCGTTGGTTTGCCCCCAGTGCCAGTCGCTGATCCACAGCGAAGATCTGCTCCGCCTCTCCACCGCTGCGAAAAACTTCGAAGCGCAACAGAAGCCCGCCGAAGCTCGCGAGGTCTGGACTCAAACTCTGGCTCTGTTGCCGCGCGACTCCTCGCAGGCCGCTTGGGTGCGCGATCACCTGCAAACGCTGCCGCGTTATGCGCCGAAAGTTACGCCTCAACAGCAGCATCCTTGGATCAGCAAACTCGGTCCGCTGGCACCCATCGTTTTGGTACTGGCGAAAAGCAAGACGTTGCTGTTCGCGCTCTTCAAACTGAAATTTCTTCTAAGCCTCGGTACTTACGTCGCACTGTACTGGGCGCTCTACGGTTGGCAATTCGGCACCGGCTTCGCGGCGCTTATTTTGATTCACGAAATGGGCCACTACCTGGACATCCGGCGGCGAGGGCTGCCTGCCGACATGCCGGTTTTTCTACCGGGACTTGGTGCTTACGTTCGCTGGGACGCTCTAGGTGTCACGCCGCAGACCCGTGCGGAAGTCAGCCTAGCCGGTCCGTTCGCTGGCTTGGTCGCCACCGCAATATGCGCAGCGCTTTATTTGCACTCCAGCTACGGCCTCTGGTCCACTCTGTGCCACGCCAGTGGTGTTCTAAACGTATTGAATCTAACTCCGGTCTGGATTCTCGACGGCGAACGCGCAGCCAGGGCTTTGGGAAAAACAGAGCGCGTTCTTCTACTCGTTACTTGCCTGGCGTTGTGGCTCTTGGCAGGCCAGGGAATCTTCTTTATCGTCGGCGCCGGCGCCGCATATCGGCTCTTCACGAAAGATTTTGCGGCCGTCCCCAGCCGCTCGACACTGGCCTACTATCTGGCCTTGCTGGTTAGCTACGGGCTGATCCTCCACTATCTGCCCGCCCGGTGATCCGGCCGAAGTCCAGCAATCCGCCGCTTTTTGCGCCGTCCTTGCCGTGCTACACTTGTGAGCCCATCCTCAGGCGCTTTCGCGCTATCTGGTGGGAATTTAGTTCCGGCCCTGTCGATTTCCCATCCAGAGGCCTTTCACAATTTAGGGGGAGTTATCGCAGAACGTACTTTCCGGCAGAGCGATCGCATCCGCGTCAACGAACGGATTCGCGCTCGCGAAATCCGGGTTATCGATGAAGACGGCGGCCAGCTCGGCGTCTTGCAACCTTTTGAAGCCCTTCGGCTGGCCCGCGAGCGCGGCCTAGATTTGGTGGAGATTTCGCCCACCGCCGATCCGCCAGTTTGCAAGATCACCGACTACGGCAAATATCTTTACCAAGCGAATAAAAAGGCCCACGAGCAGCGCAAGAGCAGCCGTGGCTCGCAGTTAAAAGAAGTAAAGTTTCGTCCTGCCACCGCAGAACACGATTATCAGGTTCGTAAGAATCAGATCCTTCGTTTTCTCGGGGAAGGCCATAAAGTTCGCGCCATGATTTTCCATCGTGGCCGGGAAATGGCCCACCAGGAAGTAGGGCGCGCTAAGATGACTCGCCTCCTGGGGGAAATCGGCGACAGCGGACAGATCGAAACGATGCCGCGCATGGAAGGCAACGTCTTGGTGGCATTGTTGGCGCCCAAAAAAGGCAGCGGACCGACGCCTGGCAAGCCCGAGAAGCAGCCGGTCAACGCCCAACAGTCGCAATAATCATTTCGCATCAACGACAAAGAGAACCACATAGCAGCATCACGAATCAGCGCGAGAGGAATTTGCAATGCCCAGAAACGCATCCAAGCCCAAAATGAAGTTGAAGACTCACCGCGGTGCAAAAAAACGCTTCAAAGTCACCGCCACCGGAAAAATCCTTCGCATGCACTCCGGCAAGCGCCACTTGCTCGGCACCAAAGCCCCCGGCCGCATGCGCAAGCTGAAGAAGCTCACGCTGGTGAACGCCGCTGACAAAGCCAACGTTAAGCTGCTGCTTCCGTACGGCGCGTAACCGCTTCGTTTCGGGCGCAACATCGATTTTCGCTTCGAAGTTGAGGTGAATGCAGTAGCAGCAAAAAGTCGGGCGCAAGCCCGCGCGCTCCGCTGAAAAGTGGCGCGCCATCGAGCCAGGCAGCGCTTCACGGGTGCCTGCCGGCCGATATGAGTCGCAACTTCGCTGGCTTTACCGCCGGTAATTCGCGACTCGCACTTCATCCGGAGATAAACCCGCTGCCGATCGCGTGTATTCGCGCGTTTGCGCCGCCCGTTTGTCTCCCACAACATCAAGGAGAAACCCACATGGCTCGCGTAAAACGCGGAACTAAGCGCCGCGCTCGGCGTAAGAAATACCTCAAAAGGACTAAGGGCTTTTTTCTCACTAAAAGTAAGCTCTACCAGTCCGCACAGGAAGCAGCCAATCGCGCCGACCGTTATGCTTTTCGCGATCGCCGCGTTAAGAAACGGCAGTACCGCCGCTTGTGGATCCAGCGTATCGGTGCAGCCGCACGTCTGAACGGACTCACTTACGGACAATTGATTCACGGACTCAAAGCTGCCGGAGTCGACCTCGATCGTAAGATCCTCGCGGACATGGCCGTCAAAGATGCCGCCGGTTTCGCGTTGCTGGCCGAACAAGCCAAAACCGCCGCTCCGCCACCGAAGAAAAAGAAAGCTGCTTAAACTCAGGATCCCGCGCTGAGGAAGTTATATCTTTAGCGCGGGACTTAGTTTTTCCTTGGCACTCAAACGCCCTACAATCTTGTAGCGGCACAGTGCGCCGTTCATCGGACGCGCATTTGAATTTTCTCCGTGTTCTTCCACGTTCACCGGACGCAAGTTTTCCGTACCCTGCTAAACTATTCCCCCGACAATGTCTTCCGAAGCCAACGTCGCGACCAAAAAACTTGCAGATCTCGCCGTCACTAACGCAGATCAGTTGACGCCTCTATTCGCTCAACTTCACACGCAATTCGACGCTGGTGCCTCTCAGGTCCAGAACGAAGAATCCTGGAAAGCATTTCGCGACGCATGGCTGGCTCGTAAATCCGGAGTGCTGACGCACGTTACCGACAACTGGCTGAAACCAGCTCCTCCCGATTTGAAACGCGGCGTTGGTGCTGCTTTGAATCAATTGCGCGCCCATGTCGAATCCAAGATTGAAGAACTTCGCATCGCGATAGAATCCGGCGCTACTTCGACGGCCGCGACCAAAGACGCAGTCGATCTTTCTCTCCCCGGTGTGCGCCGGCCAGTCGGCTCGCACCACCTGATCCGTCAGGTTTTCCAGGAAATCGAAGACATCTTTTTTTCTATCGGCTTCTCCATCGCCGAGGGGCCCGAAATCGAATCACCTTATTACAATTTCGAAGCACTCAATATCCCCGAATTTCATCCAGTGCGCGACGACATGGACACGTTTTACATCGACGTCCCTTCGTCCGTTGGAAAACCCGCCAGCCTGCTGTTGCGAACGCACACCTCGCCGGTGCAGATTCGAACAATGGAGCAGACTCAGCCACCTGTGCGAGTCATCGCTCCCGGCAAGGTCTACCGACGCGATAATCCTGACGCCACGCACTCCTTCATGTTCCACCAGATCGAAGGCCTGGCGGTCGATACCGACATCACTTTCTGCGACTTCACCGGCACCATCGAATACTTCGTGAAGCAATTTTTCGGCTCGGGCGTGAAAACCCGTTTCCGCCCCAGCTATTTCCCATTCACGGAGCCCAGCGTCGAATTCGACGCCAGTTGCGTGTTCTGTGGTGGAAAGGGCACAACCTCTTCCGGCGTGACCTGTTCGAAGTGCAAAGGTTCCGGCTGGATCGAACTTTTCGGCGCCGGCATGGTCGACCCAGCCGTCTACCGCTTCGTTAACTACGACCCGAAGAAGTACAGCGGCTTCGCGTTCGGCATCGGAATCGATCGTCTGGCCATGCTGAAGTACGGCATCGACGACATCCAGGTCTTCTTCCAAAACGATGTCAGGTTTTTGAAACAGTTCCCATGAGCACCGGTTCCGCAAACTTGAAATTCGCCGACGCCAAGAATCGCTTCTCCACGCGGGTCGCCGATTACGTCCGTTATCGCCCGCGTTACCCGCAAGGCGTCCTCGACCTGATGCAGCTCGAATGTCAGCTCACCCCCGCGCACGCTATCGCGGACATCGGTTCCGGCACCGGATTTCTCGCCGAACTTTTCTTGAAAAATGGCAACACTGTCTTCGGCGTTGAGCCCAACAAGGAAATGCGCGAAGCCGGCGAGCAATATCTCGACTGTTACTCGCGCTTCAACAGTGTCGACGGCTCGGCCGAGGCCACCACGCTGGGCGATTCCAGCGTTACGTTCGTCACCGCCGGCCAGGCTTTTCACTGGTTCGAAACGGTGGCCACGCGCCGCGAATTCGCGCGCATTCTTCGTCCTACAGGGTGGGTCACGATCGTCTGGAACGATCGCAGCACGGCGGAAGATGAATTCGCCCACGCATACGAGGACTTGCTGGTGCGCTACGGCACGGACTATTCGCGTGTCAAAGAAGCCTATCCGCAAAAAAACGATGTGCAGGCCTTCTTCGGCCACGATAATTTCATCATTCGTGAAATTGCCAACCACCAAATCTTCGATCTGGAAGGCCTGCGCGGTCGATTGCGCAGCAGTTCCTACGCGCCAACAGAAGGCCAACCCAAGTTCGCGCCGATGATGGCCGAACTCGAACAACTCTTCGCTGCCAACCAGCGCGACAACCAAGTCCGCATGGATTTTTCCTGCTGGGTCTATCTCGGCCAACTCAACTCGGACGTCGCCGGCGCATGAAAACGTCATGAAAATTCTCTACCCTTGGCTCCAGGAATTCGTGCTGGTCACCGCTTCGCCGGACGAATTGGCTTCGCGTCTGGCGCTCTCCGGCACCAACATCGCCGGAATCGAAAACGGCCCTCACGGCGCGGTGATTGACGCCGAAATCACTTCAAATCGCCCGGATTGCCTCAGCCACCTCGGCATCGCCCGCGAAACCAGCGCCATTTACAAACTTCCCCTCAAGCAAGCCTCGCCGCATCCGACAGAATCGACCTCTGCGGGCCAAGCCAACAACGCGGCCAAAGTCACCATTCAGAATCCTGAACTCTGCGGGCGCTTCACCGCTCGGGTGATTCGTGGCGTAAAAATTCAGCCCTCGCCGGCGTGGCTGAAAGAACGGCTAGAAGCTTGCGGAGTCGCGAGCATCAGCAACGTCGTGGACATTTCCAACTACGTCATGCTCGAACTGGGCAATCCGCTGCACACCTACGACTACGATAAGGTCCGCGACCATTCCATCATCGTGCGTGCCGCGGTGAAGGGTGAAAAAGCTCAAACGCTTGATGGCCTGGAGCGCCACGTGGAGCCCGGCACTGGCGTAATCGCCGACGGCGATGGCGGGCGAATCATCGGCATCGCCGGGGTCATGGGCGGCGCCGAAACGGAAATTTCTTCCGCGACAAAAAATGTTCTGATCGAGTGTGCCTGGTTCGATCCCATCGCAATTCGTCGCTCTGCTCGCTCGCACAAACTTCACACCGAGGCTTCCACCCGTTTCGGTCGCGGCGCCGATCCAGCGATGGCCGAAGTGGCTTCGCGTCGCTGCGCCGAACTGATCTTACAACTCGCCGGCGGCGAACTGCTGCAAGGACTCGTCGATATCTACCCCGGAAAACGGTCCCCGGAAAAAATCCGGCTCACGCGCGCGGAACTTCTTCGCGTAATGGGTGCCGACGTACCCGATCAGGAAATCGAATCGATTCTCACTGCGCTCGGCTTCGCTCCCGCGCGCATCGACAACAGCCATGAAAGCGCAAACTCACCGCTGGCCACTTGGGAATGTATCTCGCCGTCATGGCGCGCCGAGGTCGCCCGCGAAATCGATCTGATTGAAGAAGTCGCGCGCATCTACGGCTTTGACAAATTTCCTCCACGCTTGCCTATCGCTAGACAAGGTGCGGCCCGCTTGCCGCACTACGAAGCCGAGTCACGCTTTCGCGAACGCCTCATCGGCCTCGGCTATCTCGAAATTCTCACCATTCCGCACGTCGCCGAAGAGCGCGACGCCATTTTCCGTTCGAACGATGCTCCACTCGCGCGGCTCGCCAATCCTCTCTCCGAAGAAGCCGGAATGTTGCGTTCGAACGTCACAGTTTCCATGGCCGCCGCGATCGAATGGAATTTGAATCACAGCCAACGCGACCTGCGACTCTTCGAAATCGGCCATCACTATCACCTGGTTGGCGACAAACCCGTCGAAACGCGCGTTTTGTCCATCGGCGCAACCGGCGCAGCTCGTGAAAAAGGCCTGCACGAAACGGCCCGCGATTACACCTTCGAAGATTTGAAAGGCGATCTCGACAACCTCGCTGCTCTCGCAGCGCCACTCAGTTGGCAGCCAGCCTCGACGGATTGGTTGTCGCCTGCCAAACGCGCTAATGTGTTGCTCAGCGACCAACACCTCGGCGTGGCCGGGCAGCTTTCCCGACGCGTCGCCGACCGGCTTAAACTGCGTCAGGAAGTGTTCATCGCTGAGATTATCCTCGCCCCGCTTTACGATGCCTTCTACGTAGCTAAAAATTCACGCCGCTACCAACCCATTCCGCGTTTTCCCGCAGTCGAACGCGATTTTTCTCTTCTTCTTTCGGACGGCACGCATTTTTCCGACGTCGCCAACTCCATCAGCGCACTGCAAATTGGGGAGATCGTTTCCATCGAGGCCGGAGACCTTTTCCGTGGAAAAAATGTGCCAGCTGGAAAATACTCGCTGCTGATCAAGGTATTTCTGCAAAGCCGGGAAGGGACTCTCACCGACGCCCAGATCAGTGACATCTCCGGCCGTATCATCTCCGCTCTGGAGAAAGACTTGTCCGCTCAGCTCCGAAGCTCCTAACGGCCCACGCTGCGAATGACAATTTCCGTTAGCGTCTTTTAATAAAAATTCACAGGGCAGGCTTTGGCTTTGGTCACTACCCGCCTAAACCGACAATGACTGTGTTATCTTTGGCCCAGTTGCCCTACATATGCCCGTCAAAACTGAAATCTTCGGCCAGAGCTACACCATCCATGGAGAACTCGACGAAGAGTACGTTCTGAAGCTAGCGAACTACGTAGACCAAAAGATGCGCGCCGTAGCCGGCGCCACTTCGACCGTCGACACCCAGAGAGTTGCTGTTCTTGCTGCATTAGCCATCGCCGACGAACTGCACAGCGCCAAAAACGAAATCGGCTATCGCGAAGGCGTTCTGAAGGAACAAGCGGAGCGCTGTTTAACCCTAGTCGAGCGCGCCCTGCGTCAGTCTGCCTAGCTCTTCGTTCGAATCGCCGCCAAAACTTGCTATTGCGACCACTCCGTCGGGGTCCGATCCCAGCGATGTTTCCGCAATTCCGTGTGCAGCGCCGCACTCAACGGTCCACGATCGCTCGCCGCGATATTCGCCTCAACATTCTTTATCTGTCGCATCCCCGGAATGATCGTGCTCACATCCGTATTATTCAAAATAAAGCGCAGCGCCATCTCCGGCATGTTCATTCCATCGCGCAACAATGGACGCAGCGCATCCGCATGCTCCACACTCGAATTTAGATTTTCCGGCACAAAATAAGTGCCGCGCCAGTCTCCCGCCGGCCACTTGGTATCCTTAGTCAGCGTTCCGGTCAGAGACCCTTCATCGAAAGGCACCCGCGCAATCACTGCCACATTCTTCTCACGGCACGCCGGAAACAATTCATCTTCCGGATTCTGATCGAAAATGTTGTAAATCACCTGGACCGCATCGATTAGCCCGGAGTTCACCGCCCGGACCCCGTTCCATGGCTCCCAACGATTCATGCTGATTCCCACAGCGCGCACTTCGCCGCCACTGCGCAACTTATCGATCGCTTTCAGCAATCGCTCATCATCAAGCCAGTGATCTTCCCATGTGTGAAACTGAATCAAATCCAGCTTGGACACTCCGATGTTCGCCATACTTTTGTGCAGATATTCTTCGATGTATTCCGGCGGGTAGCAGTCATCCACGCTCATTTCCCGCTTACTCGGCCACTGAAGATTTTTGGGCGGAATTTTTGTCGCAGCATACAAAGTCTTGTGCGGATTGGCGCGAATGATCTTTCCCAGCAGCGTTTCGCTGTGACCTTCACCATAGCCCCACGCCGTGTCAAAAAAATTACAGCCCAAATCTACGGCATGCTGCAGCGCCTGCAGCGATTGCTCATCTTCCGAGCCAGACCATCCGGCCATCCCCCACATGCCGTAACCAATTTCGCTGACGTTCCAACCCGTTCGTCCGAATCGTCGATAATTCATCCCAGCCTCTTTTCCAAAATGCGCGGCTCACCTTTTACGACTTCGCATCGTCACAACTGAGACGGTTATGATGCCACGGCCCCCTCAATTGCGTCGGATCGTTGCTTTTCTCTCTCGAATTATGCTATTTGAGCCAACTGCTATTGCACAGCGCATTCGTCGAAGCACGAAACAACAAACTGACTTAGATCGGATCAGACCATGAAAGGTATCAACGCCTATTTGAATTTCAATGGTAACTGTCGTGAAGCTATGGAGTTTTATAACCGCTGTCTGGGCGGCGAACTTCAGCTCATGCCATTCTCGGGCGCGCCCATGAAAGTGCCAGAAGGCGCCGGCAATCTCATCATCCACGCACGCCTCGAAGCTCAAGGTGGCGTGCTTATGGCTTCGGACACCATGCCCGGCATGCCCTATCAACCGGGAAATAATTTCTGGGTTTGCCTGAGTTGCACTGACCCACCAGAGACCGAGAAATTGTTCACTGCCTTCAGCGCGAACGCCAAAGTCATCATGCCGGTTCAGGAAACGTTCTGGGCCTCGCGCTTCGGCATGCTCACCGATCAATTCGGCGTCAACTGGATGTTCAACTGCGAAAAGCCTCGAAACTAAATTAGCGCCCGCGATAAATATTCATCGCAAAATCGCTAGCCCACCGAGTCGCTGACCATCCGTGCAGGCAGTGCATTCGACAACCCTGCGCGGGCGTTCCGTTGACTTGCTCCGCCCCGACGCTAAAGTAGGAAGGTCTCTCCCAGGGGGCCTCATGGCCTGGAAATGGCCGAAGTTAGCTTCGAGCACCGCGACCACCGAAGAATGGACCGGCTTTATTGACCAAGGCGTGACCCTGGAGGGCACTCTTCAAGTCACCGGCACTTTTCGCATCAACGGCAACGTGAAGGGCAACATCATTTCCGAGCAGACTGTAATCCTCGGTGAAAACGCCAAAGTCGAAGGACAGATTGAAGGCAATCGCGTCGTCATCGCCGGCCGCTTCGATGGGGTAATTTTTGCCAAGGGCCGCGTCGAAATTCAATCCAAGGGCGTCGTCACCGGAGAAGTACACTCGCCGTGCATGGTCGTCGATCCCGGCGGAATTTTCGACGGACGTTGCCACATGCTTGCCTCGTCTGATGCCACCTCGGGCGTAACGATTCCGATCCGCGCAATGGGTCGCGCCTAAACCACGAAACAAACGTTTCTGCCCATTCGTCCCCTCCACACTCAAGCAGGTCAAACTCGCATTCCGTCTATAATATTGCGCAGCACGCATTTCGAATTATTCCTATGAGGTTTACACCATGAAAGTCTTGGTGATCGGCGGCGGCGGCCGTGAGCACGCACTCGTGTGGAAATTAAAACAAAGCCCCAGCGTCGAAAAAATATGGTGTGCGCCCGGTAATGCCGGCATCGCCGAGGAAGCCGAATGCCTGCCCGTCGATCCCGCTAATGTTCCCGCCATCATCGCTCTGGCAGAAAAAGTTCAGCCGGATTTGACCGTAATCGGACCTGAGCTGCCTCTCGTAAATGGCGTCGTCGACGCCTTCAACGCTAGGAAATGGCCGATCGTGGGACCGACGCAGCAGGCTGCGCAGTTGGAGGGTAGCAAAATATTCTCCAAACAATTCCTTCTGACCCACAACATCCCCACCGCAAAGATGTACGGCACCTTCGACTCGCCAAACGAAGCATACGCAGCGCTAAAATCTGTCCGCTGGCCGCTCGTCATCAAGGCGGACGGACTCTGCGCAGGCAAAGGTGTCTTTCTTGCGCCAGACGAGCCGTCGGCTCGCGCGTTCATCTCCGCCGTCTTGGAAAGAAAAGAACTGGGCGCTGGCGGATCGCGCATTCTGCTCGAAGAAACGCTTCAAGGCGACGAACTCTCTTTCATCATTCTCACGGATGGCCAACAATACGCGTCGCTCGTCCCTACCCGCGACCACAAGCGAGCCTTCGACGGCGACCAAGGCCCGAACACCGGAGGTATGGGCGCCTACTCCAGCGACGAGCTCTTACCCGCATCTCTCCGTGAAACAATCGTTTCACAAATTATCGAGCCGACTCTCCACGGCCTCGCCGCCGACGGCATCCGCTATCAAGGCTTCCTGTACATCGGACTGATGCTCACCTCATCCGGTCCGCAGGTCCTCGAATTCAATTGCCGCCTCGGCGATCCCGAGACTCAAGCCATCGCCGCCCGCATCGACTTCGACCTCGCTGAAGTTTTACAAGACGTCGCGAACCGCCAGATTGATCCATCCAAATTGAAATGGAAATCAGGCGCCAGCATCTGCGTGGTGCTGGCTTCGGGTGGATACCCGGGAGCGTTCGAACCGGGCAAGGCGATTACTGGACTAGCCGACGCAAATTCCGTAGAGGCCGTCCGTGTCCTGCATGCAGGAACCAAACGCGCCGGTGATCAAGTTGTGACCAGCGGCGGGCGGGTCCTCGGCGTGACCGCTTCAGGCACATCGCTCGAAGATGCCGCAGAAAAAGCGTATCTCGCCGCTGCTAAAATCAAATTCGAGGGTATCCACTACCGCCGCGACATTGGCGTTCACGCCAATTCTGGAGCTCGCGTCGCAGTAAAGTGAGTCGCAGCAAGGTGCATCGATCGGACTTTTCGGGCTAGCATGGCCAACGTTCTCCACATTTTCCGCGCACCAAAGAAACGCCTACCCATGGAGGAACTCCAGGAAGCTCGCGTGGTCAAAGATCGTGGCTTGGAAGGCTGCGCCCACGCCCGACCTGGAAATCGCCAAATCCTGCTGGTCGATCGAGAGACGCTCGAGGCGATGGACCTTCGTCCCGGCATCATTCGCGAAAACATCACCACCAACGGTCTTAACGTGAACAGCTTGTCGCTCGGCCAACACCTGCGCGTGGGCGAAATTCTGCTGAAGGTCAGCGCCGTCTGCCATCCTTGCGATCAATTGGAAGTGCTTAGGCCCGGTTTAAAGCGCGAAATGCGCGGTCGCCGCGGGATGCTCTGCCGTGTGGTTCAAGGCGGAACGATCCGTGCTGGCGATTTCATCGAGAAAATTCCTGATGAACTTCTGCCGCCAGAACGCAATCATTCTTCAGGACGTGGGCTTTTTCCGGAGTGAAGGCACGTACGGTTGCTTATCCTTGTCGTCGGCTTTGTCTTTGTCCGCCGGCTCTTTCTTCACCGGTTCATCCGGCGGAACGATCCAATCGAATCCTTTTTGCTCTTCCATACTCCCCAGGAAAAACTTGCTGCCGTTGGCCATCAGTGGCAACGCCGCGCGCAAAAAATCTGCCGCATCCGCTGACTCAACTTTTTGCGCCTGGCCTTTTTCAATGGCCTGCGCTTCCTTCGTAAATCTCGGATTGCTGCTCTCCAGCTTGGCAATTCGCGGATCAGCGCCTTGGATCAACGCAATCAAGGGAGGATCGCCGTTGGCCCCCTGGTCTTTACTTTGTACCGCACCAGCGTCGTTTGCCGTTTCCGCGGGATAACGCGCCTCCACCAGAGTGTGCGGACCTTTCTTGCCGCCTTCGGGCGGATAAAGTTGCGTGAATCGCGGCCGCAATACGCGCGTTTGCCAGTATTCCCCGCGTGCAGCTACTTGCTCCTGCGTGATGCGGTATTCCAACTGCCACACCTCGGGTCCGTAGCCGCGCTGCCCAAATCCCACAATAATCACTTCCACCAGCGCTTCTTCCGCGCCAAAACTCAATTTGTGGTGAAGTTGCGCCACCAGCGGTCGCAGTTCTTCCAAAAACCCAATCCCGATCGTCTCTAAGTCTCTTTCTCCAACATCCGTATATTCTTGATAATGCTGGTCAACCGCTTGAACCGGACGGAAATCTCGATCCAGCCGAATCGGCTTCGGATCCGCCGGCTTTTGCCATTCCGTCGCGCCAAACAAGATGCCTACATGCGCGTCATCCAGTTGCAGGACTCGGGGAGGCGCCGATCCTGCCTCAGCAGGCTGATCAATCGCACCAAACAAAATCACATCATCCTTGGCAATCTGAATGATCACCCGCCCGCCCGATAGGCTGGCCACAATTTCATCTTCACGCTGGGATTGAGCGACAGCCACCGCTGGCCAAATCGCCATCAACGATGCCAACGCTCCGAATGTAATCAAACGCTTCACAGTAAACTCACGTTACCACAACGATTAACCGTCGGACATCGCTGGAGCTATGCTCCCGGCCCACCGCTAACAAGTTCCGTAAAAACTGGCTTTCCGGTAGAGTCTTTCTGGGGTAAATCCAGCCAGAAGCGCCCAAGCGCTGCCGCACGAAGTGCGGCTGTGCGCGGCGATTTCCACTCAACGGAGCAATTTTAAGATGGGACTCAAAAAGGCCAAAAGTATCACCCACAACGGGAAAACCCTTCTCGACATTCTCGATGCGCACGACCGCTTCTTTCGCGGCCAGGACGGTGGCCAGCGCGCCGATCTCGCCGGCGCCGACTTATCGAACGCCGACCTTAGCGGCATTAATCTGAGCGGAGCCATCTTGCGCGAAGCCAATCTGGTGGGTAGCGATCTGCGCAAAGCAAAGTTGCCCGGTGCCGATCTCTCTGGCGCTCGGCTCCGCGGCGTGGATCTGCGTAATTCCGACCTCACGGAAGCAATTCTTCCCGGCGCCGATTTGTCTGAATCTCAAGCCAGCGGCATCGAATTTTTTCGCTGCGACCTGTCCAACGTAAATTTCGAACGGGCTCAACTACGCAACGCCAATTTCCGCCAAGCCAATATCGCGGGCGCCAAATTTGCCGGCGCAGACTTAGGCGTTGCCATTTTGCGCGAAACAGATTTGAGCGCTGTCGATCTAACCGGACTTGATCTGACCACCACGCTGTTGCCCAAGGGTTACACCACCAAGGGCGCCTGATTCGTCGCGATACGGAACCCGGGATTCGCAACCAAGGACCACTTGGCCACCCCCACCGCTCAACTCGAACTCAGCGTGGTGCGCGATCGCGTGCTCCAGGAAATTCGCGCGTTGCTTCAAGAACTGGGCAGCGGCGCTGCTGTTCCGATGCTCAGCGGTTCCTCGCATCTCGACGCCGATCTAGGTCTCGGCAGCCTGGAACGCGTGGAGTTGATGTCTCGGCTGGAAAAAGCTTTTGGCGTTCGCATTTCGGATCAAGCGGCGACCCAGTCAAACACTCCAGACGAACTGGCCGCTGCGGTGCTGAACGCCCCCGCAGCCACAGGAACAACACAAACCCTCGCCGAAATTTCTCCTGCACGCGTGTCTGTGAAAGTTCAGCAGCTTCATCGCCAAGCAGAAGGCTTTGGCGTAACTACCGCGGAGTCGCTCAATGACGTACTGCGCTATCGCGCCGCCCACGACGCCGAACGGCCCCACCTGATCATCACCGAGGATGGGGACACTCAGGAAAACTCTCCCAAGACACTAACGTTCGGCGAACTCCATGCCGCCGCGCAGCGCGCCGCCACCGAACTCAATCGACGCGGCGTAACTCCCGGCAGCCGTGTAGCACTGATGCTGCCCACTTCTCGCGCTTTTTTTGTCTGCTATTCGGGAATTTTGCTTGCCGGCGCCATTCCCGTTCCAATTTATCCGCCGTTCCGCGCTGATCGAATTGAGGAATACGCCGCACGACAATCCGCGATTTTGAACAACGCCGGCGTCGTCCTGCTGCTCACCTTTCGCCGCGCCGAAGCCGTAGCCAAACTGCTAAAACCTCGCGTGGCTTCGCTCCTCGCCGTTGCCGATGCCGAAAAATTACTCGAAGCCGCCGACACCGCCCCCGCGTTTTCGCCAGGTACAGTGCCGCTCCATCTCAGCGCTGCTCGAGGGCGCCTCCCTACTGATATCGCACTCCTTCAATACACTTCGGGCTCAACTGGCGACCCCAAGGGTGTAGTGCTCACGCATGCCAATCTGCTCGCGAACATCCGTTCGATCGGCGAAGCGTTGGAGTGGGGGCCGCACGATGTTGGCGTCAGTTGGCTGCCGCTTTATCACGATATGGGCTTGATTGGCGCGTGGTTGTCGCTGCTTTATTTCGGCATGCCGCTGGCGGTAATGTCTCCTCTCGCGTTTCTCACGCGTCCAGAGCGCTGGCTTTGGGCCATCCACAAGCATCGCGCCACCGTCAGCACCGCTCCAAACTTTGCTTACGAACTTTGCGTTCGAAAAATTGCCGACAAAGACATCGAAGGCCTCGATCTTAGCTCCTGGAATATCGCCATGAATGGCGCCGAGCCCGTCAATCCCAGCACGTTAGATCGTTTTGCGGAGCGCTTCGCCAAATACGGTTTCCGCCGCGAGTCTCTTCTGCCGGTTTATGGTCTGGCTGAAGCTTCTCTCGCTGTAACGATGCCGCCGCTGCACCGCGGTCCGCTTGTCGATCACGTCGATCGCGAAATTTTCACTTCACAAGGACGCGCGGTTATCGCCGGCCCGGAAACGAAAAGCCAAATCGCCTTCGTTTCCGCGGGAAAACCCGTACCACGTCACGAAATTCGCATTGTCAACGACGCCGGCATCGAAGTCCCCGAACGCACCGAAGGCTTCTTATGGTTTCGCGGTCCCTCGGCCACTACCGGTTACTACAAAAACCCCGCCGCCACCGCGACCCTTTTTCCCCAAGGCTCTCCGGCAATAGCAACGCCAGTACCAAACACTCGAACCGATTCCTCGCCCGACGCGGCGGAGTTTCCGTGGGTAAATTCGGGCGATCGCGCTTACATCGCTGATGGCGAGCTCTACGTCACGGGCCGCGTTAAAGACATCATCATCAAAGGCGGACGCAACCTATATCCCCACGAAGTGGAAGATCTCGCCGCCGTCGTCGAAGGCATCCGCAAAGGATGTATCGTCGCCTTCGGCATCAAAGATCACTCCAGCGGCACCGAAAAAATGATTGTGGTGGCCGAATCTCGTGAGACCGACGCAGCTCGACGCAGCGCGATGGCCGCAAAAGTCACCGAAGCCGTTTCCCGCGGCTTAGGCATTCCGCCGGATCGCGTCGAAATTATTCCACTCGGCAGCATTCCCAAAACTTCCAGCGGAAAGCTGCGGCGCGAGGAAACCAAACAGCTATATCTGGCGAAAAGCCTCTCCATTGGGAAGCCGCCAGCATGGCTGCAAATCGCGCGTCTCGGCGCAGGCGGAGCGTTCAAGAGCGCTGGACGAACGATGCTCTCGACCGCCGAGCGCTCGCTCGAATTTCTATACGGGCTCTATTTCGCGATCGTTTTTCTGCTCTGGATCATCCCGACTTGGCTCATCGTCCAACTCATCGCCGATCATCGCGCCGCCGGGCGTTTTACTCACTCTTCTCTTAAACTTCTATTTTTTCTAATCGGCTGCAAAGTCCAGGTAATCGGCAAAGAACACATGGGCGCGCCGGGCCCTAAAATTTACGCTTCCAATCACACCAGCTACATAGATGTCGTAGCGTTGATGCGCGGTCTCGGGGTGCCTTACCGTTTCGTCGCAAAAATGGAAGTCAGTTCGCTACCCTTCATCGGCGCGTTCATGCGCCACATGGGTCATCTTTCCTTCAATCGCACCGACGGGGCCTCGCGTCTTCGCCAAGCTGCGGAGATGGAAGAAATTCTGCGACAAGGCGAATCTGTTTTTGTTTTTCCCGAAGGAACTTTTACCCGCGATCCCGGCGTACACCAGTTTCAGCTCGGCGCATTTAAAGCAGCTGTGGAAACTGGAGCCCCGATAATCCCCGTTTCGTTGCGCGGCACCAGAGAATTTCTACCCGACGGCAAAATCTTCCCCCGGCCTTCCAACATCACCATCACCTTGTCGGCACCAATTTTCCCCAAAAAAGTCGATTCCGAATCGGCGGATAGCGCCTCCGACTGGCACGAACTGATCCGCTTGCGGGACAATACCCGCGACGCCGTCGTGCAACACTCCGGCGAAGCCGCGCTTTGACGTTTCAGCGGGTCATGGGACTTTCTAATCCGCCATACAGTTTCCGGCGTATTGTACGTTACCGAACCGAGCCGTGTAATCAGACTCCGCCTCGGGATGCGGTGTTCCGTGCCCAAGATTTTCCTCGTTGATGACCATCACCAATTTCGCCGCCAATTACGCTTTCTGATTGAAACTCAAGATGATTGGACGGTCTGCTCCGAAGCTGTTGACGGCCACGAAGCCGTTGAGAAGCACGCACAATTTGAGCCCCACGTCACCGTCATGGATTTCAACATGCCGCGCATGGACGGCTTGCAGGCCTCGCGCAAAATTTTGAGCAAGGCTCCCGAAGCCGCCATTCTGATGGTCACCGTTTTCGGTTCGAACCAATTGCGCGACGAAGCCAAGAAAGCCGGCCTGCGCGGTTTCTGCCACAAGAACGAATCTGAACACATCATCCGTGGCATTCAGACGCTGCTCAACGGTGGAACCTACTTCCCCGACCAAATCCACTGATCGTTCCTCATTGCCCCAGCCGGTAATTCACGGTGATGTGCGTATCGACCTCAACGGGCCGTCCATTCAAAATAGTCGGCTTGTAGCGCCACTGCCGAACGGCATCGTATGCCGACTGAATGAACACTGCGTCTCCGCTCAACACTTCCAAGGACTGCACTGACCCGTCTTCGGCGATCAAGGCGCGCAGCTCCACCGTGCCTTCTCTCCGTGTTTGCCGTGCTAGCACTGGATAAGTCGGCTCCACGCGATGCAGCAATTGCGCCGGGTCGATCCGCGTAACATGCAAGACTCTAGGCTTGGTGTCCGGCGGCGGTATCGGCTGTGCGCCATTTCCAATGGGCATTCCTTCGCACGCAGCGCAAATCCCGATACGGCCGTCGCTTATAGCCGGACCTTCAATGGAGCCGATCACATCGCGGATTTCGCCGCCGACATCGGCCCTCACCACCGGGCGCGGAACCACTCGGCAGGCTGGGCAAAACTGCACCGTGTTCGTCGGCGCTACACGCGGAAAGGGATGAAGAATTTCAACGATTGGCGCTCTCGCCGGCCGGTAAGGTGGCAGCGGAGTCACCTTAGCCAGCACGATTTGCCCGGTTTTGGAAAAGATCGGCACCAGCAGAATCACCGCCAGGATCGCCAGTTGCGTAACCACCGAAACAACCAAAGAACGCCGCCGCAACACCCGCTCCATAGCACGTTGATTGGCATCGCCCTCCACCAAGCAAGAATTCAACGCAACCATGCGCGGACCAACTTGTTCAGCACCAGTACTGGCACGCAATTCTTCCTTTGCACACACCACACACCTCCAGAAAATTCTGTTCTACGGTTTAAGCCGAAGGGTCAACACAGCGCACTAGTGGGTGCGCCGAATTTCGGCGAGGCCGGTTCCGAAGCGTGTTGCTTCCTTCGGAACCAGCCCCGCACTCGCAGGGATGTGAGGTTCGCGCGTTCCTCGGTTATTTGGACACCGCTACCACGGAGATGTTCCCGTCAGTAGGAGCGAAGCAGACAACCTGGCGCGCCCCTCGCCGAATCGTTCAAACATTCCGTAATAGCAAAATCCGCAGAAAGTTTGGTATTTGTATCGAACTATACCGCTGGCGCATCACACCTTTCGTGGACGTGGATCTCAAGGAGGGCAAAGCAATGGATCGGCGCAACGAAACAATTGGCGTTCGCCGCACCGGCTGGGCTGCTCTGGACCGCGATCCGCAGCGCGACACAGTGGAATTCACCTGTCCGCACTGCGGTGCGCAGGGCCAGAAAACCGCCCGGCGCGAGCGCGCGCAGTATCATTTTACAGATGGCTTTCTTCAAGACTTACAAGGCGAGGCTACACACTGCAAGGCCTGCAACGGGTCGCTGCGGATCGTTCCGGTGGTGATGCTGCACGACCAGGATGAAACCCGGCGCTTCGAGGCGGTTTTCTCGGAGGACCTGGCAGCGTTTCCTTTAGTATTGAACTAGTTCTCGCGATCATTCCGATATACAACAGAGGGGCGCCTCGAATAGCGGCGCCCTTTTTATTTCCAGACCCACCCTGGACTAGACCGGCGATCTTTGTCGCCCAAACAGAAAAAGGGCGCAGCCACATTTGCGGCTGCGCCCTCTTTACTCGACCCGAGATTTTCCCCGAGTCGAATCTCAACTAATAACTAGTGGTGCTCCCAATGTTCGTGGTCGTCATCATGCCAGTCGCGGTCGGTGTGCCAGCTCTGGGTGTCCGAATCCCACCACTTATGGTATTCCGTCCAGCAGTGTTCCCGCGCCTCCGTCAAATCGTGACGCGCGTGATCCGCTTGAGAGCTCTTGTACCCATGTTTTTCGATTGCTTCGTGGAGCTTGTGGTCAGCCTTGTTGACGCGTTCCTGGCATTCCGCGTCATTGGCGCGCAGGGTGGGGGCAGCGCCGAGTCCAACCATTGCGGCCGCCGCCGTTGCCGTCAAAATGAACTTCCCGAGGTTCTTCGTAACGTTCATCTATGATTTCTCCTTAGCGATGAAATCAATAATCCCTAACGCCGGAGGGTACGTTATCGCACGACGCGACGGCCATACGGTGATCGCCCTACATGATCCGCAGGAATGTAGTAGGCCAAGCTTAATGAAAACTAATCAACTCTGCAGAAACGAATCGACTTGCATGTGATATTTCTCGAGCCCGGAGCGGATGTGGTTGAACGCCTCGTCTACCGTGTCCGCGAATTGCAGCATCTTGTATTCGCGCTCATTAATCGTGCCGGCCTCAACCAAAGCCTGCCAATCCAGCACGCGATTCCAGTATTTCTGCCCGTAAATCAAAATAATATTGTGCTCGCCTAGCTTGCGCGTCTGCATCAGCGTCAGCATTTCCATCAACTCGTCCAGCGTGCCAAAACCGCCGGGAAAGACAATCAACGCTTTAGCAATCTGCGCAAACCACAGTTTGCGCATGAAAAAGTAATGGAAGTTAAAGCTCAGTTCCGGGCTGATATAGGCGTTAGCAAATTGCTCGTGCGGCAGTTCGATAGAAAGCCCAATTGTCTTTCCACCCGCTTCCATGGCCCCGCGGTTGGCGGCCTCCATAATTCCCGGGCCGCCGCCCGAACAAATCACAAAGCGCCGCGGACGCGGCCCAAGAGTCATAGCCCAGGCCGTTATACGATGCGAAAGCTCGCGCGCTTCTTCATAATAGCGCGACATATCCAGCAGACTCTTCGCTCGGCGCACCGCCGCACGATGCTTATCGCGATCCGCAGCCTTGATCTTGCGCGCTGGCATGTTTTTGATTCGGTTGTAGCGGGTCAACGCCAAATCACGCGGCAAGATCCGCGCCGATCCGAAAATCACAATCGTGTCGCCAATGCCTTCCTTCTTCAGTTGCACGTATGGATGAATGTATTCGGCGAGGATCCGTAATGGCCGCCCCGGCGTGCTTTGCAGAAACGCGGGATCTTCATGGGGCGCCTTGGGGGCGTGCTGCGGCTTCAGTTTTGGCAAACGCGGGGACATGCTTCGTTCTCCGAACTTTACGTATCACGCAAGAAATGGACCTACCTATTCTCCGCCGCCTCCCGACACAAGAGAAGCAGAGACTAACCACAGTGTTCCATTCTTTCAGGAGAACCGCTGATTTCGGGCGGGAACTACGCTTCCTGCTACTAAAGTTTCTTCCAGAATCCCACTTCGCGAGCCGCCAACAACGTATCCTTGCGCGCGTTCCACCTCAAAAAATGCGGTGTCTGCTTGTGCGCCGAATGCGCTTCACGGCTTTCCCAAATCTCGTAAAACAAGAAATCGTTCGGCACATCCGGGGAACGGTGCAAGTCATAAAGCAGGCATCCATCTTCATTGCGCGTGGGCTTTAACAGAGCCGTCAGTTCGGCCTGCAGCATCAGTTCTTGCCCGGGCTTGGCGTGCATCACTACATGGAGAGCCACGGCGTCTTTTGGCAGCTTAGCGGTCTTCACCGGACCAGCCGCTTTGCGTCGCGCTGGCTTTCTCGCCTTCGACGCTTTTGCTTTCTTTTTTGCCTTAGCCATTTCGAGCGGGATTGTACTCCACTGCGCGATTTACGCCAAACACCAGCCGAAAGCCAAGTTAACAAGCCGCGGAACTACTTGGCGTTCACGAACGCGATATCCACCGGCGCTGGAACAGGCACCGGCTGGCCCACGGCTTTCAAAGCCCCCGTGTCCAGATCGATTCGGAAGACCACGATGTCGTTGGATTCTTGATTCTCAGCCAGAAGAAACTTTCCGCTTGGGTCCAGCGCGAAATTCCGTGGGGTTTTGCCTTGAGTAGGAAAGTTGCCGGCCGCGGTGAGCGTTCCCTTGGCGCCGTCGACGGCAAACACCGCGATGCTGTCGTTGCCGCGATTCGATGCGTATACGAATTTCCCCGAGGGGTGTACCACAATCTCCGCGGTCGAATTCTCCCCGGCAAAATCTTTCGGCAGGGTAGACAGCGTCTGCAGTGTCTTGAACGACCCGCCGTTCGAATCGTAAGCCATCGTCGTAACCGTCGATTTCAACTCGCTCAATACGTAAGCGAACTTTTCGTTCGGCGAAAACGCCAAATGCCTCGGCCCCGATCCCGCATCAAGTTTCGCGAAGGGCGGCTGATTCGGCGTAAGAGTCCCGTGCGCCGCGTCAAATCGGTACACCACCACCTCATCCATCCCCAAATCAACAGCGAAGGCGTATCGATTGTCTGCAGATGTTTGAATAAAGTGCGCGTGCGCGCTGGCCTGTTCTTTCTTGGGCCCGGACCCTTGGTGTTGAATCCTGGCAGACGCCGCCCCCAGACGTCCTCCACTTTCGATCGGAAAAACAGAGACGCTGCCACCGGTATAGTTCGCCGCCAACAGATACTTGCCCGTTTTATCCACTGAAATGAAGCAAGGATCGGCGCCGCCGCTAGCCACCTGATTCAAACTCGTCAGCATCCCCGTCTTGCGATCCAACGCATACGCCGTGACCGCGCCGCTGCTGGCCCCCTCAAACGTCGAAAGTTCATTCACGGAGTAGAGAAATTTGTTGTCGGAGGAAATAGTCAGCCAGGAAGGATCAGCCGCCTGGGCCGCAACGCTCAGCGAGCTGATTTGGCCGCTTGAAGAATCAAACCGGAACGAATAAATGCCTTTGCTGGCCGTCTTCGCAGTGTAAGTTCCGACAAACGCTAAATATTGATCACCGGCGCTGGCACCCTCCGAAGTACGCGCGTTGAAAGCCAAAACCACGGTGCCATAGACGACCAGCAACGACGCAAACACTCGCCGAATATTTTTCATAGCGTGTGATAGTACAGGCTGCGCCACGGAAAAACTACTTCTTCTCGTCTTCGGTCTCTTCCTGCAATACGGCCGCAGCCGCCACGGAATCATCCGCATCCAGCCGCAGCAACCGCACGCCTTGTGTAGAGCGCCCTGCCTCGCGAATCTCGCTGGCGTGCACACGGATCACTTTCCCGTGGTGCGTGATGATCATCACATCCGATTCTTCGGTGACCTGCAGCGTCGCGACCACCGTTCCGTTGCGATCGGTCGTCTTCATATTCACGACGCCCTTGCCGCCACGCGAAGTGATCCGATATTCCGCCAGCGGCGTACGCTTGCCGAAGCCCTTTTCCGCCACGGTCAGCATTAAGGTGAGGAGCGAATCCTTAATCTGCTCGTTTTCCAGTTCTTCGAGATTCTGTGAAGTCTGCTTGTGTTCCTTCTCAATAATTCCGAAGTCTGGATTCACCGCATCCATGCTCACCACGTAATCTTCTTTGTCGAGGTCCATGCCATTCACCCCGCCGGCATTGCGTCCCATCGCTCGCACTTCCGTCTCGCGGAAGAGGATCGCTTGCCCCTCGTGACTCGCCAGAAAGATCATCTGCTTCCCGTCGGTCAGCTTCGCTCCGATTAATTCATCGTCGCCGTCCAGATTGATCGCGATTATTCCGCTCGACCGAGGATTAGAAAATTCCACGATCGCCGATTTCTTCACCGTGCCGCGCTTGGTGGCCATGAAAACGTACCGGCCGACTTCTTCCAAATCGCGCGCCGCTACCAGAGCGGTCAGTTTCTCGTCTTCCTGGAATTTCACCAGACTCGAAATCGCCTTCCCACGGGTTGCCGCGGCCGCCTCAGGCAACTCATAGACTTTCAACCAATAAATTCGTCCCTTCGACGTGAAGATCAGGATGTAGCTGTGCGCCGAAGCCACAAACAAATGCTCAACGAAGTCTTCTTCCTTGGTACGCGCGCCAATTCGCCCCTTGCCGCCGCGTCCTTGATGCCGATACGTGTCGGCCGGCGTGCGCTTGATGTAGCCCGCATGGCTCACAGTGATCAACTGATCCGTGTCGGCGATTAAATCTTCCAGTTTGATCTCGTCGACCTTGTCGACAATCTGCGTCCGCCGATCATCACCGTAGGCTTTATGAACTTCCTTCAACTCTGCAGTGATTACCGATTTCAATTTTCGGTCGGTCGACAAAATCTCTTCCAACTCGGCGATCAGCTCGCGGATCGACTTCAACTCCTTCAGAATTTCATCAACGGACAACTGCGTCAGGCGATGCAATTGCAGTTCAAGAATGGCATCGACCTGCGCCGGGGTCAGCCCCACAACTCCCCGCGCATTCGCCACGGCCTCGCCTTCAAGAGGCCCCAGTTTGTACTTCCGCCCATCCAGCTTCACGCCGGCCAGCTTGCGTGACTTGCCGTTCTCAGTGATCGTCACTTCCTGGTCAGTGAAGAATGCCAGCAAGTTCTCGCGAGCGCTGGCCCGGCTGCTCGATCCGCGGATGATTCGAATGACGTCATCCAGATGGTCCAGCGCAATCTGGTAACCGACCAAAATGTGTTCGCGCTCGCGAGCTTTGCGTAGTTCGAAAAGCGTCCGGCGCCGCACCACTTCCACGCGGTGCTCGATGAAAAGCTTGATCAGCGGAATGATTCCCAGTTCGCGTGGCTGACCGCCCACAATCGCCAGCAGAATCATGCCGAATGATTCCTGCATCTGGGTCTGCTTGAACAAATTGTTCAGGATGAGCTGCGATTCCTCGCCGCGTTTCAGCTCAATCACAATACGCATGCCTTCGCGCGAAGATTCATCGCGCACATCCGCAATGCCCTCAATCTTTTTGGCCTGCACCAGGTCAGCGATGCGTTCGATCAGGCGCGCTTTGTTTACTTGATAAGGGATCTCCGTGATGACAATATTTTCGCGATCTTTCGCGGCTTCCTCGATCGCCGCCTTGGCCCGCATTGTGAAACTGCCGCGGCCCGTCCGGTACGCCGCTTCAATGCCTTCGCGTCCGGCAATATACGCGCCCGTCGGAAAGTCCGGCCCGGGCACAATTTTCATCACTTCTTTTAGCGACACATCCGGCTTTTCAATCAACAAAATCGCGGCGTCCACAATTTCCCGCAGATTATGAGGAGGAATATTGGTGGCCATGCCCACGGCGATACCGCTCGCGCCGTTCACCAGCAAATTCGGTATGCGCGACGGCAGCACCACAGGCTCTTCGCGGGTCTGGTCGAAGTTCGGAATGAAATCGACCGTCTCTTTTTCCAGATCCGCAAGAATGTCTTCGGAAATCTTGGCCAGCCGCGCTTCGGTGTACCGCATCGCCGCCGGCGGATCTCCATCCACCGAGCCAAAATTTCCCTGCCCATCGATCAACGGGTAACGCATATTGAAATCCTGCGCCAGGCGCACCAGCGCTGGATAAATCACCGCTTCACCGTGCGGGTGGTAGTTACCCGAAGTGTCCCCGCAAATTTTTGCGCATTTGCGATAGCCACGATTCGACGCCAGGCCCAGATCGTTCATCGCCACCAAAATGCGGCGCTGCACTGGCTTCAAGCCATCGCGCACGTCCGGTAACGCGCGCGCGATGATCACGCTCATCGCGTAGTCGAGATACGACTTGCGCATCTCCGCTTCAATATCGATCGGAAGCAGTACTGATGAATTCTTAACCTCGTCCGCCATTCGCCCTCAACTTTCAGTTACAAAGAAAATTATTCACCGCGGTTCGCGCACTCAATCGCATACGCCTTCACCGTATCGAAGGCGTCTGCCGCATTACTGAATCGTTTCGCCGCAAAGTGTTCTTCGAGTCGCTGCAGCAACTCACTGCGTTGCTCTTCGGTCAAGAGTTCCACGGCGATGCCCCGCTCGTTATCCGGCGCATCCGTCGGTGTAGCTCGGAAATCGCTGCATGCCAATCCGCGCAGCCCCGGCAACGTGCTCCAACCCAACTGGTAGACCATCTCGCAACTAAATATCCAGGTTCACAACTTCGAGAGCGTTTTCCTCGATAAACTTACGCCGAGCTTCCACGTTTTCACCCATCAGCGTGGTGAAAATATCTTCCGCCGCCACCGCATCTTCAAGTTTGACCTGCAGCAACGTCCGCGTATCCGCGTTCATCGTGGTATCCCACAGTTGCTCGGCGTTCATTTCACCCAGACCCTTAAATCGGGTGATAGTGAAGTCCTTCTTGGCGTCTTCCACAACGTATTGCAGAACTTCGCTCGCGTTGGACTTGGTCATCTTGTCGCCATTGCGGGCGATGGTGAACGGTGGATGATTGAACTCCTCAATCTGCTTCGCCAATCCGCGTAGCCGCTTGTATTCCGCGGTGGACGCTACGGCCCAACTGATTTTCTGGCTGTGCGGCGGCCCGAACTGCAATTCATACAGGCTGTGCTCTTCGTCGAAAACAACTTTTCCCTCGAGCTTCAGCTTGGACTTTTCCACTTCCTTCAGCAGTTTTTCCAGCGCCTTCTTGTCTTCGAAGTCCGTCTTTTTATCCAGCTTGCTTTCCGCAAAAATCTCCACCAGCCCAGGCTCGCGCAACCGGCGGCCCAATTTTGCCGCCGCCGCTTCGTACTCCTGCACATTCAGCAAGAAAGTGGTCAGCCCCGATCCTTCCAGGCTCACTCCTTCCTTGGCCTTCACCACGTGATCTTCCGTGGCCCGCTTCATCAATTCATGAGCAAACTCACGCTCATCGCGGATGTATCGCTCCGTTTTTCCACGCTTCACGCGGTACAGCGGGGGCTGCGCGATATAGATGTGCCCGCGCTCGATCAACTCTTTCATGTGCCGGAAGAAAAAGGTCAGCAGCAGAGTTCGAATGTGGCTGCCGTCCACGTCCGCATCCGTCATCAAAATCACTTTGTGATAGCGCAGTTTACCCGCGTCGAAATCGTCTTTGCCGATGCCGGTCCCAAGCGCTGTGATGATGGCGCGAATTTCTTCATGCCCCAGCATCTTGTCGTAGCGAGCTTTTTCAACGTTGAGAATTTTGCCCTTGAGCGGCAAGATCGCCTGAAACTTGCGGTCGCGGCCCATTTTTGCCGAACCGCCTGCCGACTCGCCCTCAACCACGAACAATTCGCAGCGTGCCGGATCACGCTCCTGGCAATCCGCCAGTTTCCCAGGCAGGCCGCTGGAATCCATCGCCGACTTACGCCGGGTCAGTTCGCGCGCCTTGCGAGCCGCTTCGCGGGCTCTCGCAGCCTCAATGCATTTGCCGACGATTCTTCTCGCTACCGTGGTGTGTTTGTCGAACCAATCGCCCAACTTTTCATTCACCAACTGCTCGACATCACCTTTGATATCGCTGTTCAGCTTCCCTTTGGTTTGCCCTTCGAACTGCGGTTGCGGCAAGCGCACACTGATCACCGCAACCAAACCTTCGCGCACATCGTCGCCGCTGATGCTCACTTCGTCTTTCTGTTCCTTCAGCATTCCCGCAGAGGATGCGAAGTTATTGATCGTCCGCGTCAGCGAAGAACGAAACCCGGAAAGGTGTGTCCCGCCGTCGACCGTATTGATCGCGTTGGCAAAGGCGAAAACGTTTTCACCGTAGCTGTCGTTATACTGCAGCGCGATTTCGATCTCCACCGCGCCACGCTTACCCTCCATGAAAATAGGAGAATCGTGCAGCGTTGTTTTGCCGCGATTCAAATGCTTCACAAATTCGGAAATGCCGCCGGTGAAGCGAAATTCCGCGGTTTTCTCCGTGCGTTCATCGGTCAGCGTGATTTTCAAACCCTTATTCAGGAATGCCAACTCGCGCAAGCGTTGCGCCAAGGTGTCGTAGCTGTAGACGGTTTTGTCGAAGATGCTCGGGTCGGGATGAAATGTAATCTTCGTCCCTGTTTTGCGGGATTTTCCGGTTTGCTTCAGCTTCGAAGTCGGCTTGCCTTTTTCGTACGTCTGCTCCCAAACCGATCCGTCGCGAGAGATCTCCAACTCTAGCCAGTCGGCCAGTGCATTCACCACCGACACGCCTACACCGTGCAGTCCGCCTGAAACCTTGTAGGAGTCGCTATCGAATTTTCCGCCGGCGTGCAGGACGGTCAGCACCACTTCGGCCGCAGGGCGTTTCTCAGTTGCGTGCATATCCACCGGAATGCCGCGCCCGTTGTCCACCACTGTCACTGAATTGTCCGCGTGCACTGTGACGTCGATCTCGTCGGCGTGCCCAGCCATGGCTTCGTCAACCGAGTTGTCCACCACTTCCCACACCAGATGATGCAAACCCATCTCACCCGTTGAACCGATGTACATCGCCGGCCGCAATCGAACTGCCTCCAAACCAGCGAGAACTTTGATGGATTTCGCGTCGTAGTTGTGACCTGGCGCTGCCGCCGCGCCTGTTTCTTTATCGCCCATGAATACCTCGTACTAACTTTCTCGATTCAGATTTCAAAATGTCACACAAGGATCAGAACGAGCGCTTTTTACGCTCGGAATGTTCAAACCTTGAAGCAAGGAAGGCGTGACTGGCGGAGTGCTCCGTACGTCGCCTCATCCTTTGATCTCGATCGCTCCAGCGACCAAAACTCGTAGGATTTCCTGCTCCATCCCATCTCGCGCAGCGAGACGTGGCGAAGACTCATTACTTTCCAAGCAAATGTTTTGGTTTCTGGCGCGAAACCAAAAGCGGATTCCTGCTTGGCCGACGTGCCGATTAAGAGGAAATTTGACGAATCGACAACACCATCAGTGTAGCCGAACTGAGTCGGAATCTCAACTATTCTATTGTGGATCGATGTCGTCTAAGTCTTATTTTTGCAATAATTTACAGGTATTTGAGGTAGGGTTATCACGGAGGCGAAGCGTAGGAAAACGTCTACAAATTCACCAATCTTTTAGTCGGATTTTTAGAGTGGAATACGACGACTATCCGATCAAATTCTCATCGGCATGATGATGTAACGGTACCGATAGGATTCATCCGCCAACGGTCGCATTTGCCCGGCAGATTGCTCATCTTTCAGCTCAATGCTGATCGGCCCGTCCGCTGCTGCCGCCAAAAAATCCAGCATGTAGCTCGAATTAAAGCCGATGGCAATCGGGTCGCCCGAATACTCTTTCTCTATGTTTTCTTTCGCCTCGCCATATTCCGGGCTGGACGCTGAGATTTCGATTCCTTCGCTGGAGACTGCCAACTTCACTGCATGCGAGCGTTGGTCCGCCAATTGAGAAACGCGGCGTACCGCGTCGCTCAGCTCCGCGCGCTCAATAACCACGCTCTTGTTGTTCTCACGCGGCAACACCGCTTCGTAGTTGGGGAATTGCCCAGTCAGGATGCGCGAGATCAACAATCGGTGTCCGGCTTGGAAAAACAGATGGCTTTCATCTTTGGCGAAGTCCAATTGCGCATCCGAACCAGCCGCGCTCGAAAGTTTTTCCACTTCGTCCATGGCCTTCTTGGGAATTAAAACTTTCACTTCGCCGTTCAAGCCGGCCAGTTTCTGTGAAGTCTCCGCCAGCGCCAGTCGATGCCCGTCCGTCGCCACCATCGCCACCGTGTCCGGCTTCAGAATCAGCAAACCACCATTCAGCGTGTACCGCGATTCCTCCATCGAAATCGCAAACTTGGTTTTCGCAATCAGGCTGGCCAATACCGCCGCGGGCAGTTTTACCAGAGCATGCGGCATAGCCGGCAGCGCCGGAAAGTTCTCCCGTGCCATGCCCACCAGTTTGTATTTCTTCTTATCGCTGATGATTTCGACCCAGTGATTCTCCAATAGCCGGAATTTGATTTCGCCTTCCGGCAGCAAGCGCACCAGTTCTAGCAACTTTTTAGCGGGAACCGTCCCAGCGCCTTCTTTCTTGATCTTCACTTCGCACGAGGTGCGAATGCTCAGCTCCAGGTCGGTCGCGGTGATGGTTAACCGGCTGCCCTTGGCCTCCACCAGCAAATTCGAAAGGATCGGAATAGTCGTTTTGCGCTCGACGACTCCTTGCGTGGTGGTGAGTTCATTCAACAGCGCGGATTTTGTGACGCTGAATTCCATCGATTGATGATCCTCGCGGGCGGCGGTGCCAGTTGCGCTCATTAGACTTCCTTGTGAAGTTCCAACGTTGCCGTACTTTACTCGTTTTCGCCGGAAGTATAAAGCGCAATGGGCTCAGCTTGGCTGTGGAAATACGTGAACAAAGCTATCAGTACTTCAAAAGGGTTTTGTATTTGGATTAGAAAAAATACGCCCTTGTTGAGTTGATGACAGTTGTGAATCCGTGGAAATCACCCAAACTTGTTTTAACGCGAAGAGCTTAGCGCCATGTTGTGCCTGCGCCGAGATGAGGGAATGTCGGAAAACTATCCGGCAAGACCCACCTCGGTTCGTTGGTCCAAAATTTTTCCTGAATCGCCCAACACCTTTTCCAGTGCTTTGCCAACGCTTGTGCACAACACGTTTTGAAAGCACCGTTCACCAGTGCAGACACAGCTATGCTTCATGGAGATTTTTAGGTAGGGAATCAATTCGACGGAATCGTTGAGACAGACCGCACCCTGGACGAGGGATGCGGCGCCGGGACCCAGCAACTAGGGCAGCGCGAGGAAATTAAAATTTCTACTGCAGAGCGTCCATCAGCCGCGTGATGGTTCGGTTAAGGTCTTTATCGGAGCGGCGCAATTCTTCAATCTTGTTGATGGAGTGTAAAACCGTGGTGTGATGTTTGCCGCCGAATTGCCGGCCAATTTCCGGCAGCGACGCGGTGGTCAGTTGCTTCACGATGTACATCGCCACCTGGCGAGGAAACGCAATCGCGCGCGTGTTGCTGCGGACCTTCAAGTCTTGCTCGCGCAAATTGAAGTGTTCGCTCACCCGTTTCTGGATGAGATCGATAGTCACACGCTTTTCCTGCGACGCAATAATATTTCGCAGAACTTGTTGTGCGGTCGAAAGTGAAACCGTCACGCCGGTCAGCGAGGCATAGGCCATCAGCCGGGTCAGCGCGCCTTCCAACTCTCGCACGTTGGACTTGATCGCCCGCGCAATATATTCGGCTACATCGTCCGGCAGAGAAAAGCGGTCGTTATCCGCCTTCTTCTGCAAAATCGCTATTTTCGTTTCCAGATCTGGCGGCTG
The DNA here is from genome assembly GCA_963846145.1 of uncultured Acidobacteriota bacterium. Lineage (GTDB taxonomy): Bacteria > Acidobacteriota > Terriglobia > Acidiferrales > UBA7541 > Acidiferrum. The sequence continues at coordinate 960,731 of CAWJUV010000004.1, forward strand.
AATATCCGCAATCAATCCCCATTCGAATCGCGAACGCAACCGTTCTTCAATCGAGTTGATGTCTTTCGGCAGGCAATCGCTGGAGATCACGATCTGTTTTTGCTGCTCATACAGCGCGTTGAACGTGTGAAAAAATTCTTCCTGAGTCCGTTCTTTGCCGGCGATGAACTGAATGTCGTCCACCAGCAACACGTCAACGGTATGAAAACGATCGCGGAAGCTGAGCATCCGATCAAAACGGATCGAATTGATAACTTCGATCGTAAATTTCTCCGCGCTAACATAGGAAAGCCGCATCGCCGGATTGCGCTTCTTGATGGTGTGCCCAATTGCATGCATCAAGTGCGTCTTGCCCATGCCCACGCCGCCATACAGAAACAGCGGGTTGTAGGCCTTCGAAGGTTGTTCCGCAACCGCGCGCGAAGCTGCGTGCGCAAACTCGTTGGACTTGCCTACCACGAAGCTGTCGAAGGTGTAACGCGGATTGAGCTGGTGATCACTGCTCTCGAAATCTAGTTTCGACTGCTTGATATTCACCGCCGCGGGCGCGGCCGCCTGCTGTTCCTCTTCGGTGCACAAATATTGCACCTTGGTATTCGGCGTACCAATCTCGTGAAACACCGCTTTAACGATTTCCCCGTACGTCCGCGTCAACACCTGCCGAAAGACGACACTGGGAATCTGTACGAAAAGCGTCTCGCCCTCAGCCCGATCTAGGCGTGTCGGCTGAAACCAGGTATTGAAGGTATTGATGCTCACCCGGGACTTCACGCGGTCTAGCAATTTGTCCCAGGTATTGACGGAAGTGTTCATCGCGGAGAATAGAAGGCCTTATGCTATTTCCACAGATGTGCATAAGCTGTGGAAGACAGCAGGCCCGAATTCATCTTTCTTAAGTCGGATTCTTGTCCGCGGCGGCGCCTCAACTTCGCCCCTGCTACCGTCCGCGTCCTCTTTGGGATTGCCGGCCCTCGAACTGCCGGGTTGTGACAGCGCGGGATTGTCGCTGATTCGACTGTACGGGGCAAGAGAAAAGTATTCACCCGCATTGGAGAACGTTCACACACCATGCACAGTTTTTCCACAACATCATTTTTCTATTATTTGGTCCGCTTTCCATGAATTTGCGGGGACAAATGCCGTTTCGTTTCCTCGCGACGGCGCCCGTTAACTTCAGCGAGCGGAACTGGCTGTGAAAAACTCGCCTCTCAAAAAATATGGGATCCTAGCATGGTCTGCAACAGGCCGAAGTTCAAAACTTCGCAAAGTAGATTTGTCCGCTCGATCTCTATTCTTTCGGTTGTTCCACTTTCAAATCCGGCCGCTCAAACTCAAAAACTCCTAGCGGATCCCCGCCGATAATTAACCGGTCCTTTGTGATTTGCAGCGTCGTGGCATCCAGCCGCGTTCCGTCTGGCGTATATAGCTGATAGGTGGCTTTGCGATTGCCCTCTTTGTCGAAGCGCAGTAGACGATTGTGCAGTGCGATCCACACTTCCCCGGTATCGCGTACCACGCTAATCGCGGTGAGAATCGGCCGGAAGATCGGCTGCTTTCCTTTGCTCTCTTGCCTCTCAATTTCTTTTCTCGCCGTTTGCGCCGCGGCAAAAGCGTCGATCTCGGTGTACTCAATCGTTTGTGTCGAAAATCCGAAACGGTCAAACACTCGCACCGTTGGTTCGGGGGTGAAAGCAAACGCGTAGTAAATATTTCCTTTTGCATCGCTAGCGAGGTATCCGGAGTTCAAATAGCGATTCAAATCTTCGCGATTGGAAATGTCCTCAAGACCGCCAAAATCCCGCACTTCGTGGCCGCTTTTGTCATACACCAAAATCAAATGTGGATCGCGCTGCGTGGACACCGCAACTTCTCCGTCCGGCAACGTCGCCACCGACAGCGGCACATTTACTGAAATGGTTCGCACCTTGTTGCCGTCCGCGGAATACACCGTCACGGTATTCGCGGCGGGATCCGCCACAAAAATTTGTCCGGACCCGTCTACGTCGAACCCAGCCACGAAACTCGAACCAGGTGTCACAGCTTTAGAAACGGTTGGAGCTACCGATCCCACCACCGCGCCACCGATGGTAAAAAGCTTATGTTCCTTCGCATCGAACACCAGCAGCCCGGCTGAACTCAAAACATAAGTTCGCTCGCCCACTTGCCGAACGCCGCGAAGATTAGCGCCCACCTCGGGAAACAAGCGCCGCTTTGCCGTCAATTCGCCTTCGTACTGCGCCCGCGCTGGGCCAGCCGAAACCGCGCCGATGAACACCAGTGCCATCGTCGCGATACTCCACTTGCACACAACTCCTATATCAGTTTTAGAACGGCGTGCCATGCTGGGCTTTCCTGATTGCTCAGAGTTTGGACGGCGGGCGGAGGTTGCCCGTTACCAAGTGCATTTCGGCGTTAGATTCAATTAGACAACTAGCTGTCGATCCGTAAGCGCAGCCGCTCGATCGACTTGGCTCGCAGCCGCCCCGCGCTGTTACGCGGGCCTTCATCATCCGTTTCAATCACCACCGTATTCATCTGCACATCGCCTTCGGCCACTTCAAAACGGGCCGGCAGCCCGTCCAAAAATTTCTTGATGATCGCCTGCCGATCCATACCGATCACTCCACCGTGCGGCCCAGTCATACCGACATCGGTGATATATGCGGTGCCTTGCGGCAAGACCTGCTCGTCGGCAGTCGTCACGTGCGTATGAGTACCAACCACGACGCTCACTCGGCCATCCAGGTACCAGCCAAGAGCGATCTTTTCGCTGGTAGTTTCGGCATGCATATCCACAAACACAAAATCCACATCAGCCGCCACCCGAGCGAGTTCCGTATCGGCTTTGCGAAACGGATCATCAATGGCCGGCAAAAATGTCCGCCCCTGCAGATTCAAAACCGCGTATTTCACGCCATTTTTCGCAGTCCCCGCGAACAATCCACCCCCCGGACTGCCTTCCGGAAAATTCGCCGGCCGCAGCAGCCGCGGCTCATGCGGCATAAAATCCAATATTTCCCGCCGGTCCCAACTATGGTTCCCGCCCGTTAGCACATCCACACCATCGTGCAGCAACTCATCCGCTAATTTCGGTGTAATTCCGAAACCGGCCGCGGAATTTTCCCCATTCGCAATCACCAGATCGATTTTTTTCTGCGCCACGATGTCATGCAGACGATCGTGCACAATCTGCCGCCCCGGCCCACCAACAATGTCGCCCACAAAGAGAACACGCATCCGAGGAGTTTACCGGGGACCGCGCCCCTTTCCTAGAAATCCCTGCGACAACGCGCCGTATCAACTTCCAGCCACAAATAAACGCCACACTCACGCGGCCTACTTCATCTATCGTCGTAATGTACGTGTATCGGCAATGAGCTTGCCGCGCAAATGAAGCTGGTATCCACCGACGTCACCGTCGTGGTCTTGCCCAACACCGGCCACTGGATCATGGAAGAGCGCCCCCAGGAAACATGAGCGCGATACTAAAATTTTTGTAAATGGAATCGCCGAGGAAGGGAAACAAAAAGGAGCGGAACCGCTTTGCCGTTGAGAGCTAGGCCGCGAACCTCTGATTAAGGTGGGCACCACGAGCCAACCGTTAGGCTTTCCTGCCCCGTTCGCTGGTCACTCTACCCACCGCAGCAATGACCCGCCAACGGGACAGGCCGTGCACACAGGCTGTCTGTCCGCAGCGCCTCAGAGATTCTACATTGGTTCAAACAGCTTTCGCTCTCTGACCTGCTTCGAAGAACCGCTCCGCCAAACATTCTACCAGCATGCTCGACGCAAGGTGCATCTCCGAGGCTCTGAGTTGCGAAACCGCGCAACGGTTCTTCTTAGGTTCCCGCACTTAGCGTTTTGATAACCAAGCCCTTTCCCCCCTTGTCACCGCAACCTTTCCGCATTACGCTTCGTCTTACTAGACACATGTTGCGCCACGAACTACAGGTCCGCCGGGTCCGGATTCTCGCCGTAATTTTGGCGATGATCTTCGTGGGCGCCCAGTTTCACTACTGTACCGACCTCGCCCCAGGCAGTTCTTCGCACAACTGCCCCCTTTGCGCTGCCTCCAGTTCCGTAATCGCGCCACCCCCGCTGACTCTTACCGTCCAGCCGCTCACATCGGATTTGGAAGTCCTTATTTTAGTTCCAGATACCTCGGTCGATGTCTTTCGCGCGACCTCTCCGCGCGCTCCCCCGAGCAGTCTCCTCTCGTAATCCTAATTGCCGTTTTGCCAGCATCTCGGGGAAACCCGCGGGTGTAATCGTTCCCATCCCGCAGTGATGTCATCAACCTAAAGCCAGCACGCACGACAGCGGTCGCGTTGCCGCCGCCATGGAAAGCATCTCTAGAATCAAAAATGTTTCGCCGTAACAACTCGAAAAGGTTCCTATCTAAGGCCCTAGCAGCCTCGCTTGCCTGCTGCCTCCTGCTGTTCCTGGTGCAGATAGTCGTTCACAACCACCAGAACGGCGGCAACGACGGCGCTTGCCGCGTCTGCCATTCCGCGCACTTCGCCAGCCTCCCCGGCTCGGCAGCTCTCCTGCTCACTCTTCCTCTCCTTCCCCAAGAGCGGCTTCATATTATTGCGTCGAGCTTCCACCAGAGCCTTTTTGCCAACGATTCTCCCTCCCGCGCTCCTCCACTCCGCTAGCCCAACGTTCAAGCGTTTCCACTAAAGCTGCCCCTCGATCCGATGTCGAGTCGCTGTGAGCTACCCGCTCAACAGTGCACTGCCACATCTGGATTCGTCTTTCCACAGCACAACCTGTTCGTCGACCTGGCTAAGGTCGCTGGAGATCTAGAAATGTATCTACGTAAGCCCAAACTTTGCTTTTGGCTTCTGTGCATCGCGCTGTATCTGTCGCTCGGTCACCACCCGCTGTTGGCGCAATCCGGTAACGCCGGTTCCATCGAAGGAGCCGTAAAGGACCCCTCTGGCGCAACCGTCCCCGGCGCCAAGATTGAAATAGTGAATCCCGTTAGCGGTTTCCGCCGTCAGGTCACGACTGCAGCGGACGGTTCCTACCGGATCCCAAACGTGCCCTTCAATCCCTATCACATGACAGTGACCGCTGACGGTTTTGCGACCACCGCCCAGGACGTCGATGTTCGTTCCACAGTGCCAACCAACGTCGCCATCACCCTCAAGATCAGCGCCGCCGAATCCAGTGTCACCGTCCAGGCCAATGGAGGCGATTTAGTCGAAGCCGAGCCCACCTTTCACACCGACGTGGACCAAGCCATCATCGACAAGCTTCCCCTGGAAAGCGCCTCATCCTCCGTCACCTCGCTGGTTACCTTGACTTCACCAGGGGTGGCCGCCGACTCCAACGGCAACATGCACGGCCTGGGCGACCACGCTCAAAATTCCTTCTCCGTCGACGGTCAGTCCATTTCCGACCAAACCAGCAAAGTCTTCTCCAATCAAATTCCCTCCGACTCTATCCAGTCTCTGGAAGTCATTTCCGGAGCTCCGCCAGCCGAATTCGGCGATAAGACCAGCCTGGTAATTAAGGTCACCACTCGCTCCGGTTTGGGGATCACCACTCCAACTGGCAGCGCTTCCGTCTCTTACGGCAGCTTCGGCACCAGCAACGCCGAATTCAACCTCGCCTACGGCGGTCAAAAGTGGGGCAACTTCGTGGCGGTCAACGGACTAAATAGCGGACGCTTCCTCGACCCTCCGGAATTCACGCCCATCCACGACAAAGGCAACGAGGAAAACGCTTTCGACCGCGTGGACTTCCAGCTAAATCAGAAAGACACCATCCACGCCAACTTCCAGTACTCCCGTTCGTGGTTCCAAACTCCCAACACCTTCGACAATCTCAACGTGCTGGATACCGATGGCAATCCCATCGGCAACACCGATCAGCGTTCTCAAATCACCACTTTCAACATCGCCCCAACGTGGACCCGCCTGCTCGGCTCATCCGCCGTTTTCACCCTGGGCGCCTACGTTCGCCGAGATCAATACAACTACTATCCGAGCAACAACCCCTTCGCCGATCTGGGCCCCATCAACTCGGAAACCATCGCTCAAGACCGCAATCTCACCAACTCCGGCATACGTTCAGACATTTCGTACGTTCACGGAATTCACAACGTGAAAGCCGGCATCACCTACCAGCAGACTTTCCTCAATGAAAACGACCACTTCGGCATCATCGATCCCAATTTGCTGCCGACCACTACCGACGCCAGCGGTAATCCGTGCTTCGTCGGAGGCATTGCGCTTGCCGCTCCCTGCACCACGCTCTTACCGATCGATTTGACCCGCGGCGGTAGCCTTTTCGACTTCCGCGGACACACCGACGTCAAAGAACTTTCTTTGTACGTCCAGGACACCATCACCAAAAACAATTGGTCCTTCAATCTCGGAATTCGCGGCGACGTCTACAACGGTTTGTCTGCAGCTAGCCAAGCCGAACCGCGCCTTGGCGTCGCTTACAACATCAAGCCCACCAACACCGTGCTCCGTGTTTCCTACGCCCGCACCCTGGAAACGCCCTTCAACGAAAACCTGATCATCGCCACCATCGGTTGCAACGTGGACGTCATCGCCGCGCTCATTCCTTGCGTCCCCGCCAACTCCCCCGCCGGCTTCCGCAATGAATTTCACGCCGGTCTCCAGCAAGCCTTCGGCAAATACCTGGTCGTCGACGGCGAGTACATTTGGAAATATACCCACAACGCGTACGATTTCAGCGTCCTCGGAAACACTCCGATCACCTTTCCTATCGACTGGCACAACTCTAAAATTCCCGGATTCCTGCTACGTGCCAGCGTCCCCAATTTTCATGGACTCACCGCGCTCGTGGTAATGTCCAGCGTCGCCGCACGTTATTTCCCGCCGCAGGTGGGCGGTCTGGGCGTTACCGTCGGACAAACCGGTTCCGTCTTCCGCATCGACCACGACGAAAAATTCAACCAGACCACTCACCTGCAGTATCAACCGTGGAAACGCGCACCCTGGCTCGGCTTTAATTGGCGTTACGACAGCGGCTTAGTCGCTGGCGCCGTCCCAGACTTCGCGACCGCGTTAACTCTCGACGCCGACGAACAAGCTGCCATCGGTTTGTACTGCGGCGCCACCTTCGCCACACTTTCCGCCCCGCTAACCAGTTGCGCGGCAGGCACGCCTCATGGTGCCACTCGGCTGAACATTCCCGCCGACGGCACTGAAAACGACGACAAAAATCCACCGCGCATCGCACCGCGCAATCTGTTCGATGTCGCGCTGGGCGATGACGATCTCTTCCACGGCGACCGCTACAAATGGAGCCTGCGTTTCACCGTCATCAATTTGACCAACAAGGAAGCGCTCTATAATTTCCTTTCAACCTTCAGCGGAACGCATTTCGTCACCCCGCGTTCCGAAACCGTCGAGCTGGGCTTTCATTTCTGATCGACGATTAGCTCAATCGAAACGCGAAAAGCCCCGCACATTTCCGCGTGCGGGGCTTTTCTTTTCAACCGACTTTTCCCGGACTTACTTTTTCTGCGCCGACGGAGGCAACACACCATTCAGTCGCAAATAAATCGCCTGCTGGCTGTAGTGATCATTCCAGCTCCCGGCCAAAATCACCATCGCTCCGCCGCGCGAAGCCGGAAATCCACCAAATAATGTCATCGGATCACCCAGCTTCGAGTCATCCGCGCCGGCCAGCGCAGTCGAACAAAAATCAAACGACTCTTTCAGCGCCGCCACCAATTTATCTTTCGGATCAGTCTCCGCGACCTTCGACAAATCCGGCGCAGTCGTCCCCGAAATTTTTCCGCACAGCGCGTTGTTGCCTTGCGCAATGTGCAAAGTCAGATGCCCAAACGTAATCATTTCTGCCGTCGGTTTGAAGCCAAATTTATCAGCTGGCATCGCCTCCGCTGCTCCAACCATATTCTTGGAGAACCGTCCCATCAACGTCTTCACCATCGAACTGATCGGATTCGCGACGGGCGCCGTGCTTTCTGCGGCAGCCGCAGGTTTATTTTCCTGCGCGTACGCGGCACCATTCAGCGCGATCGCCATCGCGCCGACGCACAAAATCATCTTGAATCTTTTCATGCTGGCTCCTTTGTGTTTCGCTTGAATCAATAGGGTGCTCGAACGCTCGCGGGACGGCGCTCGAATACACACGACTACTTATACGCCAGCGCAGAGGTTTCGTTACGAATTTTGACGCTTACTTCATGAGCTGATCGTAGAGCCGGATCAGATGGGCATCGTCATAAAACTCGACGATCAGTTGCCCCGGATGCGTCTTGGTGTGAGGACGCAGCAAAATCTTCGTCCCCAGGCTGCGCTGCAACTCGTCAATCGCCGATCGTGTATTCGCATCCGTCTCTTCTCGCACAACTACTGTGCGAGCTCGCGACCGTCGAGCTGCGAGCCTTTCAATTTGTCGCACCGTCAATCCGCCGCGTGATGCCCGGTGCGCATACCGCATCCGCAGCTGCGAATCCGGAACGCCAAGCAACGCCCGCCCGTGTCCCGCTGTTAGCTTGCCTTCTTCAATCCATTCCTGGATCGTCGATTCCAACTTCAGCAAGCGAATCGCATTCGAAATGGTCGTGCGCTCTTTTCCAGTCCGTTCCGCGACCATTTCGGGCGTCATGTTGAATTCGGTGATCAGCCGGTCAAACGCCCGTGCCGATTCAATCGCATTCAGGTCTTCACGCTGGATGTTTTCCACCAGCGTCATTTCCATTGCCATGTCGTCCGACACTTCGCGGACAATCGCCGGCACTTTCTGCAGTCCCGCTAACTGCGCTGCTCTCCAGCGCCGTTCGCCGGCAATCAGCTCATAATGATCTCCGGCCGGACGCAGCAAGAGTGGCTGAATAATCCCGCTTGCCGCAATCGATCGCGAAAGTTCTTCGAGTGCCGACTCGCGAAATGTAGTTCGAGGTTGGTGAGGACTTGGAACGATCAGGTCAATATCAACCTGCATCGTTTGGTTCAGGTCTCGGGCAGGTGCAACCGCTGCTCCACCCGACCCTACGCTGTAAGGTGCATCATCAACTACGTGTACTTCCTGCGGTACCACTTGAGGTGGAATCTGTGGCTCAGGCTCCCGAATGAGCGCTCCGAGCCCCCGTCCCAGCGCGTTTCTCGTCATTGGCGATTACCTCCTGCGCTAATTGTGTATATCCTTCTGCCCCTTTACTGTGTATATCATAGAAAATAATTGGCTTACCAAAGCTTGGGGCCTCGGCAAGCCGTACGTTACGCGGTATGATCGCTTGAAAAACCTGGGTCCCAAAAAAACTACGTAAATCCGTAGCCACTTGTCGTGACAACGTCGTCCGCTCGTCGAACATGGTAAGCAGAATTCCCTCAATCTCCAGCTTAGGATTGAGCGTCCGCCGGATCCGCATCAGGGTGTCCAAAAGCTCGGACACCCCTTCCAGTGCCAGGTATTCACATTGGATCGGTATCAGGACCGAGCTTGCGCAAACCAGTGCGTTGAGGGTCAGTAGGTCTAATGCTGGCGGACAATCCAAAACGACGAAGCGATAGGCCTGCCCAAAGGTCTTGAGTGCCGCTTGAAGTTTGTACTCCCGGTTTTCAGAAGTGACCAGCTCCACGGCAGCCCCAGCTAGGTTTTTATCGGCTGGAATGACATCCAAGCCTTCCACCTGCGACTTCTGTACGATCTTGTCGAAAGGCTCCCCGAGTATCAGGGTGTGATAAAGGGTTTTCCGGCTGGGATCTTTCGGGAAGCCGATCGCTGCAGTCGCGTTTCCTTGGGAATCGCAATCGACTAATAATGTAGGTTGTTCTGAGGCCGCCAGGCATGCAGCCAAGTTCACGGCAGTAGTGGTCTTGCCGACTCCGCCCTTTTGGTTGGCACAAGCAATAATTCTCGCCAAATCCCGTCCTCAGGCGAAAATTTAGCAAAGCCCTTTCGGACTTGCAACATGTTTCATGTGAAACAGCCACCCGAACACAAAAAACCTGTCAATTTCACCTTGAATTCTCTATATGGAACCCACAGATGTCGGCCCTCCGACTTTTGCACAGGCAAATTGTGGAAAAGTACGGTCAGGCCGAGTTTCGGTGTCAGATCCGTTTCACGTGAAACGAACAAATGCCTTCGGAATCCCGGTCTTTGTTTCACGTGAAACGGGCCCAGCGACCATTCACAGCAATGTGCTGTTTCACGTGAAACATTGCACATCCTTCGTTTAGCTGCGTCGCCGCTGCTCAAGAAACGCTCGAAGTCTTTGCCCTCGTTGAATCAGGCTGTGCAGGCGATTCCACGAAGTCGATCTTTTAGCCGACGATCACCGTTTCAACTGAGTTGAAAGGTTTCACGTGGAACGCCAACTCACAGATTTTCAGCCCTGGCACCCCTTGATCCGACTGGGAATGCTCGGTCTCGTTTCACGTGAAACAGAAGGTTGGTTCAATTCAAATTCAGGGCCGGTCGTAATCGCACAACATTGGACGTCGTATTTCATCGATGGATGTTTTCACGTGAAACATGACCGCCCGGGCGAAATGCAGATCACGGGTGCCGAAGTTAGGAACCCGCGGCCAAAATCTGCGCAGAAAGTCGTTTCACGTGAAACCGCGAATTATTGCAAGTAGCTGTTTGCTTTTCCGCTGAACCAACGCCACCTTGGTCCTGCGATAATGACTCACCGGCTGTTTCACGTGAAACATGCATCTTTTACGAAAATGGGATTTTTTAGTGTTTCAAGTGAAACAATTCAACGCGTGAGAATGGTTTTGCGAATCGCGTTTCACGTGAAACAGTGATTCTTGGCGAAAGCGGGACTTCCGGCCTGTTTCACGTGAAATAAGCGGCGTAATAGAAGGGAATGGCGGGTAGTTCCATCGTGAAACGCCAATTCTCCGTTTCACGTGAAACAAATCAATCCCGGTGCGACACAAATGTCGGAACGTCGACAACCGCGTCGAAATAATTGAAGATAATGGAGTTAACGTCGAATCTGTGATTGAATTGTCGACGCGTCGACGACTGCAGGGCTGCGGCTTAGATGGTCTTGGTGCCCACCAATATGACTCTTCGTAACGATTGAGGGACTGCCACGGGCGCATCCCACGTCCATCCGCCGATTTTACTCACATCCTCGGCGTCCTTAGCTCCCAACCAAAGCATAACCCGCTTGCTTCCAACAGATTCCGAGTGGGCCCACTTCAGCAGCGGCGGCAGCTCCCCAACCGCCCGCGCACAAACATAGTCAAGCGGTGCCACTTCTTCACCCAATTCCTCGTAGCGACTGACGGACACGTTCACGCTATCCAAACCCAACGCCCGAACCACTTCGGCCAGGAATGTCGCCTTCTTGATATTCGATTCAACCAACACGAGGTCCAAACTCGGCACCATAATCTTAAGCGGCAGTCCGGGAAACCCACCCCCGGTCCCAATGTCGGCGATTCGACAAGCAGAGATATCCACAGCCTTGGTTGCAAACATACTCTCGCAAAAATGGCGATAAAGAATGTCCAGCGGATCCCGGATGGCAGTCAGGTTCAATTTCTCGTTCCACGTCAGCAGCAAAGTGATGTACTCGCGGATCTGCTCGATCTGCTCGGCATTGGTATCGAGCTGAAATTCACTCAACGCTTTTTGAACGTTGGCGGCCGAAGGCGCAAGATTCGATGGCATAGAGGCCGGGACTCCGCATGACTCATTCGAATGAAAATATGGTTACGTTGCAGCCGCATCAAAACACATTCACCAACTCGGTGCAAACAGATTCGCCCATTCAACAAAGCCACAGAGGCACCCTCACGATTTCTTTTCAATTAGCGCTTGTGTCCGTATACTCCCCATTCGTTTCGTCGACTCACCGCGTAACAGTGAACTAAACCATCAGCCGACAAAAACCTAAATCAAATTCATGGACACCATTACCCACGGCATCGCTGGCGCACTGATCGGAAAAGCTCTCTTCAAAGGCGACGAGATGTTCGCGCGTCGATCCATGAACCGAAGCCGCATCGTCACCTGGGCCACCATGCTGGGCGCAATTTTCCCGGACTCCGACACCTTCCGAGACATGTTCTCCCACAACGACATGCTGATGATCACCTGGCATCGCAGCATCACTCACTCGCTTCTTCTTATGCCGATTTTCGCGGCACTACTAGCTGCGGTAACACGCTGGTTCGCTCGAACCATGAAATGGGAAACGCCGTCGTTCGCCGCGCTTACCGGAATTTACGCCGTAGGAATTCTCAGCCACATCTTCCTCGACTTGGTCACCACCTTTGGAACCATGATTTGGTCTCCTTGGAAATGGTCTCGCCCGGCTTGGGATCTGATTTTCATCGTTGATTTCACCCTGACAGGAATTTTTCTGCTGCCTCAGTTCCTCGCATGGGTTCAAGAACGCCCAGAAAGCAGTCGGCGCCGCGCCATCATTTGCTTCGCGATTTTTTCGGTAGCAATTTTTCTAATTCAAAGCTTCGCGGAAGTGGCTGGAGTCCCGATTTCCGCAGTGAGCGCTCTACTTTTCATTCTTTTGTTCGGCGGCTTGCTTTCACTGACTGTGGGACCGCCTCGTGGCGGCAAGAATTCTGACCATTCAGTCGCAGGCAGCGCTGACAACACTGTTGTTAGCGTGGATAAGATTCGCGAACGTTGGAATCGAGCCGGTATGGTCGCCGCCGTCGCGTATATCTCTCTCGCCGCGTTGGCGCATCACGCTGCACTCCAGCGCGTCAAGAATTTTGCCGACACCCAAAAGGTGGAGGTTCAGTCGCTGGCTGCTTTACCGTTTCCTCCATCGCTGTGGCGTTGGGACGGCTTGATCCTCACCCCCCGCGGTGTGTACGAACTTCGTCTGGATCTTTCTCAAAAATCAACGACCAACTCCTCGACCGGTGAGCAGGTCTCCGAGCCATCCGGCGTAACAAATGTTTCACCGATCGAATACCGCTTCTATCCCGAAGCCCCATCAAACGCATTCATCTCCGCCGCTCGAGAACTTCCCGAGGTAAGAAAGGTTCTGTGGTTCGACCGTTTTCCAGTCACGCGTTTTCACGAAGAAGGCGGCGACTCCATCGTGGAAATTGTCGACATGCGTTTTCCGCGGATCCGCAAAGGTCGGCCATCTCCATTCACCTACCGTGTGGCATTCGACCCAACAGGAAAAGTGCTCTCGCAAGGGTGGACGAAATAAATTCGCGATCGCGCCGGTTCAATTCGAAAGCGCAGTGGCCTCCCGAAAAGTCAAATCGTCAAGCAGATCAATGGATTTTCAATAGAAATCAGGCAGGGTTTTTACTAGTCTTCTCAGCAGGATGAATCACCACTTGCCGCTCTTCACCAACTCCGATGCTTTCAGTCCGAATCCCCGGCATATCTTTCAAAGCCAGATGCACGATGCGCCGTTCGCGCGAAGACATCGGATTCAAACGAAAGGGTTGGCGTGAACTCTCCACTCGTTCCGCCGCGACTTTCGCGGTCATGCGCAACTCTTCAAATCGCAGCGCGCGATATCCGCCACAATCCACATGAATTTTTTCGTGAAACGCCGGTTCCAATCGCAACGCGCGAAATGCCAGGTGCTCAATCGCTTTGAGCACTTCCGCATTGCGTTCCAGCAAAATTTCCTTGTCGCGCCCGTCGAGGTCGGCAATTACTTCGGCCAAGCCTTCCTCGCCGGAATTCTCCACATCCACCGCTCGCACATTTACTTTCAATTCCAATCCCGCAGCGCTCACGCTGTCGTCCAAAAATTTCTGTAGCGCCGCCGTTGCAGCAGCGCGATCCAATTTGCCGTCACGAATGTAGTTAGGAATCATCGGATAAAATTCGCGAACGAATGCGTGTACGTTCTCAGAAATTCGGCTTAGGACTTTTTCCCACGGGGCTTGGTGGCAACAGCCGTCACCGTCACTGGATGCTGGCGATTCAAATAATACTGCTGCACCACTCCCACCATGCTGCTGGTCAGAATATATACCGCCAAACCGCTGGAAATCGGAGAAATGATAAAGATCCCCGCCATCGTGATCGGCATAATCTTCATCATCATCTGCTGCTGCGGATCGGTCGACGTCATCGGCGTCATCTTCGACACCAAATACATCGAGATGCCCATCGCACAGGGCAGTATGTAATAAGGATCACGCGCAGATAAGTCGGTGATCCAGCCAAACCACCGGGCATGCCGCATTTCGATCGCGTAGCGCAGGGTCGTGTTCAATCCAAACCAGATCGGCATCTGCAAAAACATCTGAAAACAACCGCCTACCGGGTTGATCCCCTCGCGGCTATATACTGCCATCACCTCTTTGTTCATGTCCGCCTTGCGCGGATCATTCATCTTATATTTCTTGAAGCGGTCCTGAATCGCCTTGATCTCCGGGCCCACCCGCTGCATTTTTAGCGTGGTCTTATAGCTGGAGATCCGCAGCGGAAACAGCAACATATTAATGACCAGCGTCAACACCACGATGGCCCATCCCCAATTGGGAATGTAGTTGTGCATCCACTTCAGCCCATGGAACAGCGGGTCGGCGATAAACTCCAGCCACCCAAAATTCACCAGCCCGTGCAGCGGCGGATTCATCTTCTTCAGGTCGTCGTAATCTTTCGGGCCCACATACATCCGCAACGCCAGAGCCTGCGGACCGCTAGCAGTAGCCACCTCCGGAACGGCTTCCGGAGTCTCCGGACCACTGGTCGTCGCTGGATGCCAGTCTTTCCAGTACCGCGTTTGGAGCGTCCCTGGTGCGGCGCCATTTGGCGGCAAGAACGCCGCCGTGAAGTACCGGTCTTCAATCCCAGTGAAATCTTTCCCGCCTTGCCATACCCCGGGGGCCCAATGGTCCAGACCGTCCAGCTTCTTATACGCAAAGTTGTTGAGTTTGCCGTTTTCGCTAAAGTACGTCGTCACCGTTTCCACCGGCGCTGGGTTGGTTACGGTCAAATCCCCGAACCCGCCAAGCCAGCCGATCCCCGTTTCAATCGGCTTTCCGTCCAGCTTTGCACTGGCATCGATGCGCATCACGTAGCTGTGATCAAAATGGTAGCGCTTGGTGATTTCCAGATGTCCATCGCTCCACGAAAATTCGACAGTCGCCGGCGTCGGAATGCCTTTGGCCATCGCGTCGTTGTCCACGATGACGGAAGCGGCCGCTCCTGGAGCTGAGGATGCTGCACTCGCGGCCGTCAAACTGGCGGCCTTCGCTTGATACAGTGCGGAATTCGCGGTCTTTTGCAGGTCTGCATTATCCAAAATCAACGACAAGGGCCAGGCGCCCACATACTGCGAAGCGTCCGGATGCACCACATCCAGCACCCGCTGCGGTTTGTTGTCATCCTTATATTTGCTGAGTTGCCAGCTCTTCACCACCGCGCCGCGATTGGAAATCTCCACGCGATACAAATCGTCTTGAATCACGATCGAATGTTCATTGACATCCGCTTTTGCTGTCGCGGCAGCCGCTTGCGGCGTCGCGGAGACCTTAGCGTCTCCAGTGGCGGCGGAATTCGTTCCGCTCGAAGCACTGGAAGAGGTCGAGGAAGTCGTAGCGGGATTTTGTGGCGCGCTCGTGGCCAGTTTCGACTGGTTCGGGTTGTTCGCCGGAGGCTTCGGAGCGAAAAATTTCACCCACGCCAAAATCACCAGCATGGACAGCAGCGAAGCCACCAAAATTCTCATCTCTGGCGAGAATTTGTCTTTCTGCTGCTCAGGACTCACGAACGCACCTCATCCGGTACCGGGTCATATCCAAATTTCCGTGAAAATGGCTGACATCGAGCCAAACGTTTCGTGCCCAGCCACACGCCGCGCGCCACACCAAAGCGCTCGATCGCTTCATACGTGTATTGCGAACAACTGGGATGGAAGCGGCAATTTCCCGCGAACAAAATGGAGAGATAGGCCTTGTAAAATCGCAACGCTAGCAGCGCCATCCGCACGCCGAACGGAGTCGAATGCGCGCCTCCGCGTCCAGTTCCCGCCATCACGGATTCTGCAGTAGTCGCAACAATTCCGTCGTTAGCGTGGCCAACTCCGTCCGCGACACAATATTTTTCGGATGCACCACGATGTCCCATCCCGCCGGAATCTCCACTCGATGACAACGCACGACCTCGCGCAAGCGTCGGCGCATACGATTTCGCACCACCGCGCCACCCAACGCTTTTTTAATGCTGAAGCCGAAGCGGCTCAACGGCAATTGATTGGCGCGAAAAAAAACCACGAAGTAAGAACTGGAGCGCCTCCGTCCCGCGCGATACACGGCGTCGAAATCGCCGCGGCGCACTAAACGCGCGTCGCGCGGAAAACGAAAGCGTTGAACCTCATACGGGCGTGAGGCGATGACGGCCCTTCTTGCGGCGTGCGGCCAGGACCTTGCGGCCTCCCGCGGTTTTCATGCGTGAACGAAAGCCGTGTGTTTTGGCGCGGCGTCGTTTGCGCGGCTGGTATGTGCGCTTAGGCAAAACGATTCTCCTTTAAGAAAAGCGTGACCGGCTGCCCGGTTCCTTCTGTCGAGTGTTCGGCTTCCCGCCAATTCACACTTCGACTCACGCGAACTACAGAACGCATATATGCGTCTGGCTTGAACCATCAAGTGTATTCGAGCCTCACTGGCACGGTCAAGAAACGTCGCTACAGGATCGGTACCTGAGGTAATATCCGCAGCCACTGCAAGCAGAAAAGACGCGAGGAGCCATCCTTGTTTCAACATTGCAATGTGCGCCACATCCGCAAATTTTTGATCTCAATAATGCTGATGACAGCGATCGCCGCCGTTTCCACTACTGACACAAAGGCCCAGGAAAAATCCAAACCGTCGCCGGCGGTTCAGGAAGTGGAGAAAACGCTCTTCTCTACACATCATTTTGAACAGGCCGCCATCTCGCCGGATGGAAAGCAGGTGGCTTGGGTCGAAACGTTAGTTGGAAAAGACGGCGCACCTTCGGGGAACAGCGCCATCTATGTCGCTGACGCACAATCAAAGACACAACCGCATCGCATCACCGCAAATTCCACCGCTTCCGCCAAAGATCATCAGGACGGAAACGTTGCGTGGTCGCCAGACAGCAAGCACCTCGCATTTCTTTCCGACGCAGCCAAGTCTGGTCAGCAGCAGTTGTACATCATCGGCGCCGCAGGCGGCGTGCCCAAGAAACTAACCAGCGTCGTTGGATTTCTCAACGCTCCCAAGTTTTCTCCTGACGGAAAAAGCATCGCTGTGTTGTTCACCGAAAATGCCACCCGAGCTTCCGGGCCGCTAGTCGCGGAAACGCCAGAAACCGGAGAAATAAAAGATGCATTTTTTGAGCAGCGGCTCGCGGTCGTGGATCTGGCCACCTTCAAGTTGCGTCAAATTTCCCCGTCAGATACTTACATCTACGAATACGATTGGTCGCCAGACGGCGCGCGATTCGCCGTCAGCGCCGCGCTTGGAAATGGCGACAACAACTGGTGGATCGCAGAGCTCTTCACGCTGGACGCTGCCTCTGGCTTGATGAAATCGATTTATAAAACGCCCTACCAGATCGCCAATCCGGTGTGGTCGCCCAAGGGCGATCGAATCGCATTTGTAGAAGGACTGATGAGCGACGAAGGCCTCACTGGCGGGGACATTTTCACGATCGCAGCCGACGGCTCCGGTGCACAGAACGTCACTCCAGAAATGAAAGCATCTGCAAGTTGGCTAGCTTGGACGCCAGAGGAAAAAATCATCTTCGCCGAATGGATCGGCGGCGACTCGGGCATCGCCACGGTCGACCCTCAAAACAAAAAGGTCACGTCCTTGTGGCACGGCGGCGAGTACGTCACCGCTGGTAGTGACTTCTCCCCGACACTTTCTCTCGCCGCAGATGGTTCAACCGTCGCGGTCATCCGCAAATCCTTCAGTGCACCACCAGAAGTCTGGGCTGGCAAAGTAGACGACTGGAAACAAGTCACTCACCGCAATCAAGGTGTACAGCCGGCTTGGGGGGAAGCCAAGAGCCTGCAATGGAAAAATGGTGGCCACGAAATTCAAGGCTGGCTACTTTATCCAAAGAATTTCAACCCTTCCAAAAAGTATCCGCTGATCGTCAAAGTCCATGGCGGGCCAAGCTGGGCGTCGATGTCAGACTGGCCGACTTCACACGACTACGCACCAGCGTTGGCCGCTGCCGGATACTTTGTCCTGTGTCCCAACCCGCGAGGAAGTTTCGGCCAGGGCGAAAATTTTACCCGCGCCAACGTGAGGGGATTCGGCGAGGGCGATCTTTCGGACATCCTCGCCGGCGTGGACGAAGCCCTACGAGCCGCGCCGGTTGACCCCGATCGCCTCGGCCTGACCGGCTGGAGTTACGGCGGATTCATGACCATGTTTGGAGTGACCCAAACGAATCGCTTCAAAGCGGCCATGGCCGGCGCAGGAATTTCCAACTGGCTCAGCTACTATGGCGAAAATCAAATCGACCAGTGGATGATCCCGTTTTTCGGCAAATCGGTCTACGACGATCCAGACATTTATGCCAAAAGCTCGGCGATCAATTTCATCAAAAAGGTGAAAACTCCCACCCTAATCCTTGTTGGTGATAGCGACGGGGAATGCCCCACACCGCAATCATACGAATTTTGGCACGCGCTGAAAGCGGTCGGCGTTGAAACTGAACTGGTGGTGTACCAGCGGGAGGGCCACATGTTCGCGAAGCCCGAGCATCAACGGGACGTAGTCGAACGAACGGTCGCGTGGTTCGATGCGCATTTGAAATGACACCAGCGCCGCGAAGATCCGTTTGCGATCGTTTTATGTGGTGTGCAGCGTTGCTGCATTGGAAGCTTCTGCCGACGCCCGTTTGACCCTGTTGGGTGGCTCACCTAAAATCGAAATGTACTGAGCAATCGCGTGCTGCGCACCATTTCTACCAATTCGTTCCTACAGTCAGGCGAAAACTATGTTTGAAAATTTAACCGAGAAATTACAGCGCACCTTCAAGAATTTGCGCGGCCAGGGCAAGCTCACCGAAGAGCACTTGGACGCCGCACTGGTCGAAATTCGCGAAGCATTGCTGGAAGGCGACGTCAACGTCGGCGTCGCTGACGAGCTGCTAAAAAATATCAAAGAAAAATCCATCGGCTCCGAAGTAATGATGCAGCTCTCGCCGGACCAGCAAGTGGTCAAGACTGTTCGCGACGAGCTCACCGCCATGCTTGGCAAACATGCCAAGCCGCTCTTCGCTTCCAAGCCGCCTTCTGTATGGATGATCGTGGGTTTGCAAGGCTCCGGCAAAACCACCACCACCGGAAAGTTAGCGAAGTGGCTGACCCAAAACGGCCATCGCCCCCTGGTCGTTTCCACTGACGTATACCGTCCCGCGGCCCGCGAACAGTTGAATCAAGTCGCGAAAGCAGTGGGCACGGCGATTTGGCCGGGCGCCGGCACCGACAAGCCGCTCGAAATTATCAAAGGCGCGATCAAAGAAGCCAAGCTCTCTGCCAGCGACGTAATCGTCGTCGACACCGCCGGCCGTTTGCACATCGATGACTCCCTGATGGAAGAGTTGAGCACCCTCAAGAAGGAGCTCAACCCCAGCGAAATTCTCTTCGTCGCCGACGCTATGATCGGACAAGACGCGGTGCGCTCCGCCAGCGAATTTCACAAGCGCCTGGGACTGACCGGAGTTGTGCTCACCAAGCTCGATGGCGATGCCCGCGGCGGTGCAGCGCTGTCCATTGGTAAGGTCACCGGGGCCCCGGTGAAGTTCGTGGGCTTGGGCGAAAAGTACGACGCGCTCGAAGGCTTTTATCCCGAGCGCATCGTTTCTCGCGTTCTGGGTATGGGCGACATCATGTCGCTGATCGAACGCGCCGAACAAGCCGTCGACAAAAAAGCTGCCGCAGAACTCGAACGCCGCCTTCGTACCGAAGGCTTCACCCTCGAAGACTTCCGCGATCAACTAAAACAGATCCGCAAGATGGGTCCGCTCGAGCAACTCGTCGACATGTTGCCAAAGGTTGGTCCGCTGCAATCGCTGCCGAAGGACGCCAAAGTCGACGAAGGCAAATTGAAGCAGGTCGAAGCCATCATCAATTCGATGACGACTCAGGAGCGCCGCGATCACAACGTCATCGACGGCAAACGCCGCAAGCGCATCGCCGCAGGCAGTGGCACCACTGTGCAGGACGTCAACCAGGTCCTCAAGCAATACCTGCAAATGCGCCAAATGATGAAGCAATACGGCGCGATGGCCGCGCGCAGCAAAATGAAAGGCTTGGGCCGGCTCGCCGGCATGTCCTAAGCTTAGCTAGAACGGTTTCCCGTGCTGACGTACCCAAAATCGGTGAATCGCAGGCCGGCGACTCTCACTGCCTTCGGGAATATCCCCGTACCCGGAACACGCGCCGGCGCAATCGTTTCTCTGGGCCTCGTAATCATTGCCTGGCTAGCCATCCCTGGTGCGCGACTTTTCATTCTCGGGACTTGCGGACTCGGACTGCTCGTCGGACTCTTTCTGCAGTGGACGCACAGTCGGCCTCAATAATCCCAGGCCAAACGTTCCTCTCCGCCTTCACTCCCCCGGCAGAAACAAATCAGCGACCTTAAGCGCCAGCGATTCGGCGGAGACATCCGTCCGATTGCAAAGAACGACTACAGTGAGATCGTCGCTTGAGCCACTAGCACTGCGTCGCCCTTCGAAGCGCACGATGTACGAACGGAACCCCATCGTTTCCCCGTAATGCCACGCGCGCGAATGACCGCGATAAGGATCGAGAAACCACCCAAAACCGTAGAGCGCAAGCGTGCCTGCGGGGTAATCAGAATTGGCCGGCCATCGTGGCTGCGAACCATCGGTCAGCGTCACCGCTGTGTAAGCCGGCTGCATTTCTTCTTCACTGAGCAACTTATTGCTTCGCAGCGCCTCGTCCCACTTAGCCAAGTCTTCCAGCGAAGAATAAATCCCGCCGTCGCCCAAAGTCGCTGATGTCGAACTTTGATCAGTCTGCGTCCAGGCCGCCCCAGCCTTCGTGTGCCCATAAGCGCGATCGGAAATTTCGTTCTTTCCCCGCTCGTACATCACCGTGTGATTCATTTTCAGCGGCTCAAAAATGCGCTGCCGCAAAAATTCCCGAAACGGCCGCCCCGAGATTTTGGCGACCACCAAGCCGAGAACCACGTATCCGGAATTGCTGTAATACCACTGGCTTCCCGGCACAAACATTCCGTGATCGGTGTGTTCCAGTAACCGCAAAACTTCCGCGTCTTGAATCTGGTGCTTTTCATCCCAGTGTTGCGCTCTCCCCGCATCAGACTTCTCCATCAACGTTTCGTAGTCCTGCAGGCCTCCGGTGTGATTCAACAAATTGCGAATCGTGATGGCCCGCCCGTACGCAGGGAACCCCGGGAAAACGTCTGTAAGTTTGGCGTCGTAGCTCAGCTTGCCATCGTGCACCAGCAGCATGATAGCCATGGCGGTGAATTGCTTGCTGCAGGAAGCCAGGCGAAAATTGGTCTGCGAATCGATCTTGGCGCCGCCCGTAGAAAGTTCCCGCTGGCCATATCCCCGCGCGAAAATCGTCTTGCCGTTCTGCACCATGAGGACGGCCATTCCAGGCGATTTTGCATCCACCAACGGGTCAAAAATGGCGTCGATTTTAGCCCTCAAAGGTGGGACACTCTGCGCCTGTCGGGTCTGGGCCAAAACCGCGGGGGAATTCAGCAAAAACCAAGCCAGCAAAGAACAAAGCGTTATCCGTCGCCAGCGCGAAAATTTTGCTCCGCGCGCGTTCATCTCTCCGTAACACTGGTGGGTAACAGTAGCGGTTCCCAAAAACATCGTTATGAAAGCCATGAAACGAATAGCGTTAGACGACCCTCGCTACTACTTCAACCGCCACCTTCAATGGTTGGAATTCAATCGCCGCGTGCTCGAAGAAGCCCGCGACAAGGATAACCCGCTACTCGAACGCGTCAAGTTTCTTTCTATTTCCGCCAGCAATCTCGACGAGTTCGTCGAAGTCCGCGTTTCCAGTTTTCTCCAACGCATCGAGCAGGGCTCCCGCGAAATCGGCGCCGACGGTCTCACCGCCGAAGAAGAGCTGGGCAAAGTTACCGACGCGATGCACGCCTTCGTGCGCGACCAGTACAAATGCTGGAACGAAGAATTGCTCCCCGCGATGGCCAAGCATTCCATCCGGGTCCTGTCCCTCCACGAACTCGAAAAAGGTAGCGCCGCCTTCGCTAAGAATTTCTACGAACGCCGCGTAATGCCCATGCTCACGCCGGTGACCGTCGATCCCTCGCACCCGTTTCCGCGCGTACTCAACAAAGCCCTGTGCGTCGCATTTATTTTGCGGCGGCGCCGCTCCGGCAACAGCAAACCCTTCTTCGGAGTCGTCACCCTGCCGCGCGCCCTCCCGCGTTTACTGTGCGTTCCCACGCAAGATGGCTCGATTCAGTACGTCTTCCTGCAGGACATCATTTCCGCTCAAGCCGCAAAGTTGTATCGCGGGTACGACATCCTCGCCCACGCTTCGTTTCGCGTCACGCGGAACAGCAACCTCTATCTCGAAGAAGAAGAAACCCGCAACTTACTCGAAGTTGTCGACAGCCAGGTCGCCCAGCGCCGCAAAGGCGAAGCCGTGCGCCTCGAAATCGAAGAAGGCGCTCACCCAGAAATTGTCGAGCGCTTGGTTTCCACGTTTGAGCTCGACGAGTCGCTGGTTTTTCGCGTACGCGGGCCGGTGAACCTGCAGCGTGTCATGCACCTTTACGAAGAAACCCGCCGCCCCGATCTGAAATTTCCGCCATTTTCGCCCAGGCAAATTCGCATTGGCCGCGACGCCGACAGCATGTTCGACACCATCCGCCGGCAAGACACGCTGCTGCACCATCCCTTCGAGTCCTACGACCCCGTAGTGAATTTCATTCGCACCGCAGCGCTCGATCCACGCGTCCTTTCCATCAAGCAGACTCTCTACCGCACCAGTTCGGATTCCCCAGTGGTGCGCGCCCTCCTGGAAGCCGCGGGAAAAAAAGAAGTGACCGTCGTCGTTGAACTAAAAGCCAGCTTCGACGAAGCCAGCAACATCCGCTGGGCCCGCAGCCTCGAAGACGCAGGCGTACAAGTGTTTCACGGCGTCGTCGGCTTAAAAACCCACGCCAAACTCGCACTCGTGGTCCGCAACGACCCCGATGGAAAAATTCGCCGCTATGCCCATCTAGGGACCGGCAACTATAATCCCTCGACGGCCCGCTTCTATTGCGACCTGAGCTTGATCACTCGAGACGACGCCATCACCTCAGCCGTGCATAACGCATTCAATTATTTGACGGCCTACGCCGAGCAGCCGAATTACAAGCCGCTAATGCTGGCGCCCGTGGACATGGCCAAATCGTGCATCGCCCTAATCGAACGCGAAGCCCGCAATGCCAAACGTGGCAAACCAGCACGCATCATCGTAAAAATAAACGCGCTGGTGGATCCGCCAATGATCCAGGCTTTGTATGGCGCATCGCGTGCTGGTGTAGACATTGATTTGATCGTGCGCGGACAGTGTTCGCTGATACCGGGCTTGCGCGGAATCAGCAGCCGCATCCGCGTACGCAGCATCGTCGGTCGCTTTCTGGAACACAGCCGGATTTTCTATTTCGAAAATCGCGGCACGCCAGAAATTTTTCTCGGCAGCGCCGACTGGATGCCTCGAAACTTGTATGAGCGAGTCGAAGTGTTGTTTCCCTTAAAAGACGCGGCCATCCGCGAACGCGTAACCACGGAAATTCTCGGCGCGTATCTTACGGACACGCGCAAGGCCCGGTTTTTGCGCTCCAATGGAACCTACGCGCGAGCCCGCTCCACGCAAGCTGGTTTGGCAGTAGACGCGCAAGACCATCTGCTTCGTGTAGCGCAGGCCGCCGACGGCGCACAACGCGTGCTGGTAACTCGCGCCACCGAAGAAGTGAACAGCACGCCAGGAATGACGGCATCGGATAATCTTCATCAAGAGAACACCGACGGGGTGACTTCTGACGTATGACCTTATAGTGATCGGTTCAGGGCCTGGCGGCCAGCGCGCCGCCATCCAGGCGGCCAAGGCCGGCAAGACCGTCGCCATTGTTGAGCGTCAACTTTCCGTGGGCGGAGTCTGCATCAATACGGGAACCATTCCCAGTAAGACCATGCGCGAAGCCGTTCTCCATCTGTCCGGCTTCTACGACAAAAATTTCTACGGAGTCAGCCACACCAGCAGCGACGGCCCCGTTTCCATGTCGGATTTGAATTT
This sequence comes from uncultured Acidobacteriota bacterium, assembly GCA_963846145.1. GTDB lineage: Bacteria > Acidobacteriota > Terriglobia > Acidiferrales > UBA7541 > Acidiferrum. The sequence goes on from CAWJUV010000004.1 coordinate 984,960, forward strand.
CCGCGTCCAGCATGTCGTGGAAAACGAAGTCAGCGTCATCAGCGATCAACTGAAACGCAATGGCGTCACCCTCATTCACGGCCTGGGCAGCTTCATCGACCCCACCCACATTCGCGTTCGCAACGTAAACAGCGTCGGCGAATTCGAGGCAAAAAATATTGTCATCGCCACCGGCACCAAGCCGGCCATGAATCCCAAAGTTCCCATCAACGGCCGCAACATTATTCATAGCGACCAGATTTTGAGCATGCCCACCATTCCCCGCACGCTCATCGTGGTTGGCGGCGGCGTCATCGGCGTCGAATACGCCTGCATGTTCGCCACCCTCGGCGTGCGCCTCATCATTGTTGAAAAGCGGCCGCGCCTAATGGAATTTGCCGACTCCGAAATGGTCGAAGCGCTGATGTATCACCTCCGCGACCACCGCGCCACCTTGCGGCTGAATGAAGAAGTCGACAGCGTCGAAGAATTGCCCGACGGAAAAGTTGCCGCCAACCTCGTTAGCAAAAAGCGCGTCATCGCCGACGCCCTGCTCTACGCCGTCGGTCGTTCCGGAAATGTCGACGAGCTCAATCTTGAGGCCGCGGGCATCGTTGCCGACAGTCGCGGGCGCATCGAAGTCGACGCCGATTTCCGCACCAAGCAGTCGCACATCTACGCCGTCGGTGATGTGATCGGTTTTCCCAGTCTGGCTTCCGTTTCCATGGAGCAAGGGCGCATCGCCGCTGCCCGCGCGTTTGGCCTACCGGTCAGCAGTGATCCCGAGGGTTACCCCTACGGGATTTACACCATTCCCCAAATTTCCTTTATCGGCAAAACCGAAGAGCAACTCACCGAAGCCGACGTTCCCTACGAAGTGGGCGTCGCTTACTACCGCGAAATTGCCCGCGGCCAGATCAGTGGACACACCGAAGGGCGCCTGAAGCTTCTCTTTCATCGCGAAACCCTCGAACTTCTGGGCGTCCACATTTTCGGAGAAGACGCCGCCGAGCTGCTCCATATCGGGCAGGCGGTATTCCTGCTAAAAGGCAAAGTTACGTACTTTGTGAACACTGTCTTCAACTATCCGACCTTGGCCGAATGCTACAAAACCGCTGCCTTCAACGGACTAAACCGCCTGCAGTAATCGCTTCAGCCATAATTTCCAAAAATACCGCGACCCGGGTCCCACGCTCGCATCTTCGGCGAGGGTGGCTGAAGGCCGCGCCAAGCCCTCGAAAATCGACATCCATTACTCTCTCATTGCCGCATCAACCCCTGCCACGCTATGATGGAGGGCTACGGAGGCGTCATCTAAGTGTTGACTATTCGCTTATCAAGGATTGGCAAGAAAAAGAAGCCGTTTTACCGCGTAGTGGTGATCGAAAAGACCCGCCCTCGCGACGGCCGCGTGAAAGAACTCGTGGGCACTTACGACCCACTGAAGAAGCCCGCAGAGATTAAGCTCAATGCTGAGCGCGTGAAGTATTGGCTCGGCGTAGGCGCGCAACCCAGCGACACGGTCAGAAGCTTCATTCGCCAGCAAAAGATTGCTTAGCCGCTCGCCGCCCGTTGCACATCGCGGCGCATCGAATTAGCAGACACATCGAGTCAATGCACCGGCACTAAGTCCCTGGTGACGGATGTATCCAGGAGCAAGCGTGAAAGAACTGGTAGAGATCATCGCCAGAGCTCTCGTGGACCGTCCCGAGGATGTGCATGTGAAAGCTGCCGGCGGGGCGCAGGTAACGGTCCTTGAGTTGCGCGTCAATGCCGACGATCTGGGAAAAGTGATTGGCCGCCAAGGGCGAACGGCCAAAGCGATTCGCACCGTGCTGAGTGCGGCCGGCACTAAGCAGCACAAGCGCTACACCCTGGAAATCCTCGAAGATTGAACGAAGAGAACCCACGCTGGATTGTGGTGGCGCGTATCCTCGGATCGCGCGGAAATAAAGGCGAAGTCGCCGTAGAACTCCTCACCGATTTTCCCCAACGTCTAACCAAACTCTCCGAAGTGTTCTTGGGCCGAATTTCTGGCGAAGGTGTCCAAGCAAAATTTTTGGGCGCCTTCGGAGCAAATGAACCTGCCTCCGTTGGCGTAAAATCATGTTGGCTGAGCCAAAATCATCGCGGCCAAGGCGTTTTTCACTTCGAGGGCGTCGACTCGATCAGTGCCGCTGAAAAATATCGTGGGCTGGATATTCTGCTGCCATTCGAGCAACGCGTAAAGCTCGAAGCAGGCCAGTTTTTCGTCGTCGATTTGATCGGTTGTGACGTGTTTGAGGTCTCCGCTGCGGATTCGCAGGCGGCCCCTCCGCAATTCTTGGGAAAAGTTCGCGATGTGCAATTTCCCGGTGAAGAAGAAGGCCTGCGCGGCACTCCCGTGTTGGAAGTGGATGCCGGAAAAGGCGAATTGCTGATTCCGCTGGCCACCGAGATTTGCCGCCACATCGATCCGGCGGCGCGGCGCATCGACGTGACCCTTCCCGAAGGCCTGCGCGATTTGAATTCCGAGTAAACTCTTCTCCCATGCGCCGGATTCGCATAAGCCCAAAGCAATTGCCTCTATTTGTTTCTCGAACCTCATGCGCTTTGATCTCATAACAATTTTTCCGGAGTTTTTTACGGGCCCGCTGGACCACGGAATCGTGCGGCGCGCTCGCGAAGCCGGAATCGTCGAAGTGCACATTCAGGACTTGCGTGTTTTCACCAAAGACCGTCATCGCACCGTAGATGACCGCCCTTTCGGCGGCGGCGAAGGCATGGTGTTCAAGCCGGAACCGCTGTTCGAAGCGGCCGAACATCTGTTGGGGCAAAGTGTGGGTGAGGCGACGCAGAAGCAGCCGTTGCCGCAAAAGACCGAAATTGTTTTGCTTTCGGCATCGGGCAAGCGTTTTGACCAAGCTACAGCGCGGCAGTTGGCCACTTTGCAACGCATCATCTTTATTTGCGGCCGCTACGAAGGAGTCGATGAGCGCGTCGCTGAACACTTAGCTACGCACGAAATTTCCATCGGCGATTTTGTCCTAAGCGGCGGCGAACTCCCCGCCATGCTAATAATCGATGCGGTCACGCGCTTGTTGCCGGGTTCGCTCGGCAATGAAGCCTCGTCGCAAAACGAATCGTTCAGCGTCGCGAATGGCGTAGCAGGGGTTTCGACGGAAGTTCTCAACGCAGACTCGGTGCCACGGCAACTCCTCGATTTTCCACACTACACACGCCCAGCCGAATATCGCGGTTGGCGCGTACCAGACGTCCTTATCGGGGGAAATCACGCCGACGTTGCGGCTTGGCGGCGCGCTGCGGCCTTGCACAAAACGCTGCGCAATCGTCCGGATCTGTTTGAGATTTCGTAACGCTGAACCGTTAGTCGTTGGGTGTCGAATTTTCCCGAGGCATCTTCGATAAAAAACTCTGTAACGCGATTCGATATTTTTCTGGCGCGATCATCGAAGCTTCTTCGTGACAAACTCCGTTAATTTCGAGAAAAGCTTTCGGCTCACGGCTGGCCGCGAAGACTTCCTTGCCAAATGTGAACGGTATGACCGGATCCTGGTTGCAGTGCACGACGAAGATCGGCGCGCTGATTTCCTGAACTCGCTGCTGGGTGTCGAATTGCGAGCGCACCAGCAACGATAAGCCCGGAAGAAATGGAAACGCCTTACCCGCCACTCGCGAGGCCGACGGAAATGGAGCTTCTAGCACTACGGCGCCCACTTCGTGCTGCGCCGCGAGATGCGCCGCGACGGCCGTTCCAAGTGATTGTCCGAAGAGTACAATTGTTTTCGGGGGGATGTGTTTGCTGGAGACGAGATATTGGTATGCCGCCTCGGCGTCCTGGTAGATGCCGGCTTCACTGGGCTTCCCTTCGCTGCGTCCGTAACCTCGATATTCCACCGCCAGCACATTCGCTGGCGTCTCGCGCAGGAATTGATAGACCTCCGCTCGGTCGGCGACGCCGCCAGCATTCCCGTGGAAAGCGACGAAAGTGAGATTCGCCTTGTCGTTCGGAATCCACCAACTGTGCAGACGCGTGCCGTCGGCTGCAGTTAACCAGGCGTCTTCGACCGGAAACCACTTTGGTTTCCAATCTTCACGTTGGCGGCTCGGATAGTTCGGAAAAAATACAAAGTGAGATTCAAACACTCGAATGAGCAATAACACCAGCACATAGCCAATTAAAATTTCAATGGCGAGATTCAATGCACGCTTTCGCAGGGGGACAGTCGACACCCGTCCAGAGTGTCACAATGGAGCCGCTGAGCCGAGGTTATCGCAGGCAAAAGTGCACCTTCCATTTCGTGCCGCAAAGACGTGCCCCATCAGGAAAATCAGTGGATAGATTGCTCCAGTTTTGACTATAATTGTGGATTGGGCTTGGAGTGCTGGCCCCGTCTGAGCGGGTCTGCAGGGAATACGACAATGAATCCGATAATTCAAAAATTGCATGAAGCGCAGCTGCGCAAAGATTTGCCCGAGTTTCGTCCGGGCGATAGCGTTCGCGTGAACGTCCGCCTCAAAGAAGGCGAAGGCGAGAAAGAAAAAGAGCGCCTGCAGGCTTTCGAGGGCGTGGTGATCTCGAAGAAGGGTCGCGCCTCCAGCGCTACCTTTACTGTCCGCCGCGTAAGTTTTGGCGTGGGCATCGAGCGTATTTTTCCGCTGCACTCGCCGATGATCAGCTCCATAGACGTGGTGGGACGCGGCAAGGTCCGTCGCGCGCGTCTTTATTATCTGCGCGATTTGCGGGGCAAGGCCGCACGCATCAAGCGCGCTGCCCGCGAAGAGGATGCTCCGTCTTCTCGTAAGCAACAAGCCGTCGAAGCGAAGGCTTAATTCTGAACAGATGAATTTTTTCAGCGGAGCCCTTTTTTATTTAGGATTGGGCCACCGTCGTGGTGTGTCCACACGAGGTTCCACTTGAATCCGAAACATTTGATGACCACCTCTAGCAGAAGCCGAGTAATTCTCCTGACCATTCTGGCCGGCGTTGTTAGTGTGGGTTTGCCGATTTGGTCCGCAGCCCAGGAAGCGAAACCGGTTACTGCGACTCCACTTCGCGAAGCTGATCCCCGCTACAAGACAGATATTTTGTTGGTGGTCGCGCATCCCGACGACGAAGGCGCGGCGACCGCTTACCTTGCGCGTGCCATTGACGAAGGAAAACGCGTAGCGGTGGTGTACGGCACCCGCGGAAATAGCGGCGGCAATGAAGTAGGGATGGAGCAGGCCTCGGCGCTGGCAGCGGTTCGCGAGATTGAGGCGCGCCATTCCCTTTCGTTGCTGGGTATTGAAAATGTCTGGTTTTTGAATGGCAAGGACACTGCGTCTCAGAACGTTTTGAATTCGCTCAGCACCTGGAATCACGGCGAAGCCTTGCAGCAGTTGGTTCGGCTTGTTCGCCTGACGCGTCCGGAAGTGATCCTCACGTTTCTTCCCGGCACTTTTGTCGGCGAAGATCACGGCGATCACCAGGCTTCGGGTGTGTTGGCCACGGAAGCATTTGATTTGAGCGGCGATCCCGCCGCGTTTGCGGAACAGTTGGCCGGGCCGAGTAAGCGCCTCGAATCGATGCTCGATAATTTGCGTCCGTGGCAAACCAAGAAGATTTATTACTTCCCGGACGCCGACAACGACAAACTTTTTGCCGGACTGGGTCCTTCCTATTCAGTGAAGGATTTCTCGAAACTGAACAAGCATCCGTACTGGCGCATCGCGCTGGATGGATATCTGGCGCATCAGACCCAATCCAAATCGATGGGCGATTCACTCAAAGGCATGAGTGACGCGGCGCTAGAAAAAATGATGACCGAAGATGCGGGCTACTGGAATGATGGAGTGCGCTTCGTGTTGGGAAAATCGCTGGTCGGCGGCATCGTAACGGGAGACGTGTTTGAAAATGTAACCAACGATCCGATCCCGTTTCATGTGCCGAAATGGTCGAGTGATTCGGCTGATTCAAACGGTGGCGTAGCCAAGCCTGGAACAGATTTGTCAGTGGAACTGGCAGGTCAGTGGAGTTTTTATGCGGATTTTCGCCGCGAACATGCGCTAACACATCTGCCGCATCCGGAGCCGCCGGAAATTGCACTGCAAGTGGGCACCACGTTGGTGATTCCGTTGTGGGTGAAAAACGCCACGGGATCGCCCCAGGAATTTTCGCTGGCAGCAGATTTGCCTGCGGGGTGGACGGTGCAAAGCGGTGCAGGAAAATTCTCCGTCGGCGCGAAACAAACCGCGGCGACGCGGGTGGAAATAAATTTGCCCGCAGACGTGGCGAAGAAGAACGAGTTGCAGGAAGTGACTGTGCGGGCCGAGTCCGGCGGGCATTCCATTGGCACAGTCAAGCTACGAGTCGAGTTGCGTAAGCGTTCGTTGCCGGAATAGCTTCCCACATTCCTTCCGCGAAAAGTCAGAGCCCTCTACAAAACCGACCAACAAGCCGTCGCGACTTGAGTGCCGCTGCACGCTTTCCTTCACGCAATTCAGGATTTTTTCTGGCGTGCCGCTTCCATACCTTCCCAGTCGCGGTCCGACAACAATGCCAGCTCGTTGAATTCTCCCGCTCCGCGCAGCCATTGCGCGCCGTCGATCACCACGCATTCCCCATTGATGTAGGGCGACATGTCGCTCAGAAGAAAAGCCGCGAGATTGGTGAGCTCTTCGTGGCGGCCCCAACGTTTCATCGGATGCATGTTGAGCCGGTGCTTCTCCATGTCTGGAGATGGCATCAACCGCGACCACGCGCCTTCAGTCGGAAACGGGCCAGGAGCGATGGCATTGAGACGAATATTGTATTTGCCCCACTCCACTGCGAGGGAAGTAGTCATGGCGAGCACTCCGGCTTTCGCGCACGCAGAGGGCACAACAAATCCTGAGCCGCAATTCGCGGATGCATACGTGGTCGCAATGCTCAACACGTTGCCCGGCTGCTTTCGTTCTATCCAGCGTTTGCCAAAAATTTGGGTGCAGTTGAAACTGCCGTTGAGCACGATGCCCACTACGGCGTTGAACGCGTTGGCTGTGAGTTTTTCAGTGCGAGCCATGAAATTGCCGGCGGCATTGTTGATCAGCGTGTTGATGTCGCCGATCTGCGACTCGGCGGCGGATGCAGCGGCTTCGACGGCGGCGTAATCGCGCACGTCGCATGAGGCGAACGCGGCAGTTCCACCGGCTTGCCGAATTTCGTCGCAGACTGCTTTGAGTGGATCGGGGCGGCGGCCGATTAGAAAAAGACGCGCGCCAAGTTTTGCAAAATGCAGAGCCATGGAGCGGCCCAAGCCCGAGCCGCCGCCGGTGAGGAAAATATTTTTCGACTGCAGCAAATCACTCTGGAACATTAGGTAGTTACCAAATTTTGCAGGACTGTTCGCGGACCATGGGATCGCCCTTCTGGCAGTGAAAAGCCGCGGCGAATTCCGGCATGTTGGAGACCGGTCCGACGGCCCGGAAACGTGAGAGCGGATGCGGGTTGGTGTTGGTTTGGAGACGTGCCGCTTCGGGGCGTTGGTTGCTTCCCCAGGCCTGTGCCCAGCCCAGGAAGAAGCGCTGCTCGGGCGTGAAGCCATCGATGTCCTGGCGTGACTTCCCTTCCAACGATTTTTCGTAAGCCGCATAGGCGATCGTTAAACCGCCAAGATCGCCGATGCTCTCGCCCAAAACCAATTTGCCGTTCTGGTGCAGGCCGGGCTCGACTTCGTAGCCGTCGAATTGTTTTTGCACGCAGGTGGCGCGCTCATCGAAATTCTTGCGATCGTCAGCAGTCCACCAATTCTTCAAATTTCCCTGAGCATCGAACTGCGAGCCTTGATCGTCGAAGCCGTGAGAAATTTCATGGCCAATCACGGCACCCATTCCTCCGTAATTGATCGCATCGTCGGCTTTCGGATCGTAGAAAGGCGGTTGCAAAATGCCTGCGGGGAAAACAATTTCATTCATAGTGCCGTTGTAATAGGCGTTGACGGTCGGCGGCGTCATGTCCCACTCGATGCGATCGACGGGCTTGCCGATTTTGGCCAGTTCGCGAGCGTTTTCAAAGGCGGCGGCGCGACGTACATTGCCTTCGTAAGAAGTGCGATTGACGGCGAGCTTGGAATAATCGCGCCACTTATCGGGATATCCGATTTTGATGTGAAACGCTTCGAGTTTTGCGAGCGCCGCGGTTTTGGTTTCCGGAGTCATCCACGAAAGTGTCGGGACGTCAGAGCGGAGAGCCGCGATCAAATTTTGAACCATTTGTACGGCGCGGGCTTTGGTGTCGGGAGTAAAGTTTTTCTCGACGTAGAGCTGGCCGAGCGCTTCGCCGATGTTGCGGTCCACCGACAGAATGCAACGCTTCCAGCGCGGCTGCAGTTCGGCGATACCCTGAAGGTCTTTACTGTAGAAATTAAAATTTTCCTGCACGAAGGCCTCGCTGAGGCTGGGAGCCGCAAGCGTGAATCACGTGCCAGCGCAGGTAAGTTTTCCAGTCGGCGATCGGCACGGTGTTGAGTTGGTGGTTCATTTCGCGGAAAAAGTCCGGCTGACCAATATTGGTTTCGATCAGTCCGGGAAGGCCTACAGATGCGAAGAACGTTTCCCAGGGAAAATCGGGAGTGAGCTCTTTGAGTTGGGCGACGGACATCTTGTGATAGTTCGCTTTGGGATCGCGCAATTGCGTGCGAGTCAGGGAGGCTTTGGCCAGACCGGTTTCAATCTTCATGACCATTTGCGCTTCGTCGTCAGCCTTGGCGGCCGGGTCGCCGGCGAGCTGAAACATTTTCGAGACGTGGGCGACGTAGTCGGTGCGCAATTTTTTGGAGCGATCATCATCACGGGTGTAATAGTCGCGGTCGGGCATGCCGAGCCCGGACTGATTCGCGTCGCCGATCACCTTGGTGCTGTCGGCAAAATCCTGCGTGGAATTGAAGGCGAAGAGCACCCGGCTATTGATTTTGTGTAGCGCGGAGATTTCCGCGATGAGCGCCTGCGGGTCGTTCATCTTGTCAATGGCGGCGAGTTCGTCACTGATGGGCTTGATGCCGGCGGATTCGATGGCCGCGGTGTCCATGCAGGTGGAGTAGAAATCGCCGACTTTTTGTTCGGTGGGATTAGCGGGATTTTTGGCGTTGGCGGCGGCTTCGGCGATTTCGCGTAGCTTGGCGAAGTTGTTCTCCTGCAATTGTGCACCGATGCTCCAACTGGGCCGATCCGAAGGAATGGTGTTATTGGCCATCCAGCCGCCCATGGCGTATTTGTAGAAGTCGTCGCAGGGCTTGCAGGTTTTATCCAGATTGGTTTCCGCGAAGCCCCAGGATTTGGGGGTGTCCGCCGCCCGAGAACTGAGCAAGAGTCCGCCTGCTGCGATGGCGAACACAACGCTGAACAGCGCGAGAATTTTAGAGAAATTACTCTTCATCGTGCACCTCTAGGTCGGTAAGCAACATTCTGGATGAATAGACGCAGGAAACCGGTGTGCAGGTTCGGAGGAGTGTCGCGCTTGACGAAAAGTTGACCTGCAGTCGGTTGCAGCAAGTTCAGCGACCGGATCCTTTATGAGTGGGTTGAGCGGCGGGGAGTGGGGTCTTATATTTGTTGACGTCCACCTTTTGCCATTCGCCGGCGATGATGGCGTCGCGAATTTGCGCGGGGGTTTTGCCTTTGCGGGTTTGCTCGTAGGTGTACAAATCTTCGCGGAGGCACACGCCGCAGCCGGAGCCGTGCACGCTGGTGAAACAGTCGAGCAAGGCGGTGTGGCCCGACACTTTTGTCGCAGTGACAGTAGCAAGGTTGTTGATAGAGGACTTTCTTGATGCCGGCTGCGACGGTATACGCGTTTTGAATGATGGGGTCGGTGAAATTGTCCGGGGTCACCGTGGGAGGGAGAGCGCCTTCCGGAGGGCTGACGTGGTAGGCCGGGATTTCTTCAACATTGTTAGCTGCGGGGTCGGGAGTGCCGGAAAAGGATTGCTGCGGCAGCAGGATTAAGGCTAGAGCGGCGGCAAACAGGATTAGCAATGCGGAAGATTTCTTGATGAGATTCACGAAAAAGTCTCCGTTTCAATCACGGCGTCGAGGCCTTGGTTACTGTACGAGGTACGGAGGAAAAATTCCACTTAAGTGCTCCGGGCAAGCCGCGGCGACTTTGGAGCACTTCACTTCTCTTGTCGACTTGCGCGTCTGACCGGGACCAAAAATCTCCAACTCGGCGACCCCTGTTCGGCAACCTTTTAGCGCACATACCCCCCCGGGTGTTTTCCAAAAAGAGGCTGTAATTTATTGAAAATAAAGGAGGACATGTTGCAAAGAGAGCGAAAGAGAGCAGTAAGAGTCTGTAACTTATTCTTTCGGTGCGAGTTATTGACCTTCGTGTTCTGTAGATTAAATCTCCGCGTAACCCATTGAAAATAATAGGGATGAGGCGCTGCGCCGAAGTTACAGGCGGTGACTGCATTGCAGCGCGCAACGCAGTTGTAGCCGGCAAGGTTTGACAGACGATCCATACCCGTAAAATCATAAACCTTCAAATTGAGATAATACGTAGTGTCTGGAGGGACCAGCAGTTTACTACATGGGTATATAAGTAGCAAGACAGCAAGACGGATTTCTGGATGGCCGGTCTTTGGGATGGCGAGTTCAAGTCTGAGAAGCAAGCGCTCCAGAGAAGCGTGCGGCCTCCGGTAACCTCACGAATGGGAGGGGCATCTTAGAACGGTCTAAGCACGACGATCGTTCGAATTCTCTTCGCTAAAATGAGGGGAAGCCGCTTCACAACAAGGGAAAAGCGATGTCGCGAGCGGGCAAGCGAATCAAAGGGATCCAAGGGGGGAGTTGACTTGCAGGCGGCAAAAAGCCGTTAGTCCTACTTGACGCGGAGCCGCTTTTGGGTAAACTGCAAATTCTTTATGGCCACGTCGGCACAGTTCGTACCAGCCGTAGTGCTGCAAGATTTCGATCTACCGCAGCGCGAGGCGGCTTTTTTCTACGGGTTATTTCTGCGCGGACACTCCGCAGAACAGTTGCGAAGGGATATTGAGGTACCGACCGCGGTGATGCTGAAGTGGCATCGCGAAGCGGAGCGAGAGCCGGAACTACGGGACATCTTCACCCGCATGGTGGAATACCGGCGGCACGTGCTAGCGATATTTGACACCCTGGTGGGGTCGGATCAACAGAATCGGCGGTTAATGTAACTTGTAGTTTTAAGCAGCCTTCCCTGGCAGTAGCTCCAAATTCAAATCAAACGAGTCGGCGCCGGCGAAGTTCGCCACTTACGGTATTCCATTTTGGAAATTACCTGTACGGTGGTACAGGCGTGGAAATTAGCAGGCAACGTATTTTTGGCTGCGCGAGTCTAAGCGTTTCGGGGACAAGTGTCAGAAAATGCAGGGGATTAACTCGATTGACGCCAGCGGATGGCGGAGTTAGAATCCAGTTCTGCCAAAGTAGAGGTGGACGTATGTCGTACAGGGTAACTCGCGCCCTTTTTATTTCTGTTTCCATGTTTGCTCTATCGCTGCCGGCGGTTCTCGCCCAGCAGGAGCAGGCTGACCCCAAGTCGCAACCCTCAGATCCCACCGCCAAACAAACGCTGGATAAGGCGCAGAAAAAGAAAATCAAAAAAACGCTGAAGGAGCTCGACACTCCGTACAAGCAATGGCTCAACGAGGATGTGGTTTACATCATTTCGCCGGAAGAGCGAAATGCCTTTGGGCAGCTAGCGACCAACGAAGAGCGTGAGCAGTTCATTGAGCAGTTCTGGCTGCGGCGCAGCTCCAATCCAGATTTGCCGGACAACGAGTTTAAAGAAGAGCACTACCGCCGTATCGCCTATGCCAACGAGCACTATGCCTCGGGCATTCCGGGATGGAAGACGGATCGCGGGCACATGTACATCGTGTGGGGCCCGCCGGACGAGATCGATAGCCACCCGACGGGCGGTACTTACGATCGGCCGATGGAAGAAGGCGGCGGCTCAACCACGACCTATCCGTGGGAAACGTGGCGATGGCGGTACATCGAGGGGATGGGCGAGAACATCATCATGGAATTCGTCGATCCAACTGGATCTGGCGAATACCATCTGACCAGCGACCCTTCGGAAAAAGACGCGTTGACCAACGTGCCGGGCGCGGGCTTGAGCTTGATGGAAGAAATGGGTTTGGCGTCGAAAACGGACCGATTCAACCGGTCCGACGGGACGCACTTGCCGACCGCGATGGGTGGACAGCCAGCCAGCTTGAATGAGTTTACGCGGCTGGAGAACTACGCGAATGCGTTTAAGCCGCCGACAGTGAAGTACAAAGACCTGGAAGCCATCGTGACGTCACGCATCGTGCGTGACCAGGTGCACTTCGATTGGCGCACTGATTTCCTAAAAGTCACGAACGACACGGTGCTGGTGCCAGTGACCGTGCAAATTCCCAATAGTCAACTTTCGTTTCAGTCCAAAGAGGGCGTGCACTCGGCAAGCATTAATATTTTTGGGCGGGTGAGCACGTTGACCGGACGCGTGGTGCAGACATTTGAAGATGCAGTGAGCCGCGACTTTCCGGAATCGCTGTTTCAACAATCACTGAAGCTGCAATCGATTTATCAAAAAGCGGTGCCGCTGCGGCCGGGATTGTACCGGTTGGATTTGGTAATTAAGGACGTACAAAGCGGTAATGTTGGCGTGATCAATTCCCGCTTGCAGGTGCCGCGTTACGAGGACGACAAGCTGGAATCCAGTTCGCTGATCCTGGCGGACCAAATTGAGCATGTGCCCGCGAAGCAGATCGGCAGCGGGCAATTCGTGCTGGGTTCCTCGAAAGTGCGGCCGCGGCTGGAAGGTGATTTCACCACCGCCGACAAACTGGGAATCTACATGCAGGTGTACAACCTGAAGTCCGACGACAAAACGCACAAGTCGAGCGCGACCTTTGAATACACAGTGAAAAAGGCCGGCGCGCAAGTGATGCAGTTCAAAGAGACTTCCGCGGACATGAAGCAGAGCGGCGACCAGGTCACGATTGAACGGTTGCTGCCACTGGCGACTTTGCCGCCCGGGAAATACACGCTTGAAGTGGTGGCGTCGGATACGCTAGATAACCAGACCATTAAGCGCTCGGCGGACTTCTCCGTGAAGGCTCCCGCGGAGACGAAGACCGCTTCGAACGCAGCCGGAGGTACCGCAAAGTGAAGCAGAGAAGGCTCCTGAATTTTGGGGCCCTGACGGTGGCGACGACCTTGGTGTCGGCCGCCGGGTTGACCGTGTGCGCAGGCTGGGCACGCGCTGGCGGTGGTGCGACTGAGAAGGCGCAAACCGTTTCAGCGGCGAAGAGTACGTCGGGCAAGCTGAGCGGAGTGGTGATCGATCAGTCCGGAACGCCGCAAATGGGCGCGACCGTGGAGCTGCTGGCCGAAGCGGCGGGAATTAATACTGCACGGCAAATGCTCAGCAATACGGAAGGCATGTTCCGCGGGGAGAAGCTGGCTCCGGGGTTCTACACGGTACGGGTCACGTTGGCGGGATTTTTGCCCACACTGGAAAAGCACGTCAGGATTAGTTCGAACATCACCACCGTTGTGCGGGTGGAGATGGAGTCGATGTTCGCGTCATTGGACGCGCTACGACGGCCGCCACTGAATACCGCGGTGGAAGGCGATGATTGGAAGTGGGTGCTGCGTTCGGCTTCGGCCACGCGTCCGGTGTTGGAGTGGGTGGGCGACGGGCAGATGGTGGCGGCGGTTGACGCAGGCATAGATCGTGGCCGACCGCGAGAGCCGCGGGCGCGCTTGGAATTCACGGATGGTGCGCGGCATCCCGGGTCGGGATCGAACCTGGTGTCTGCGCCGGCTACGGCGTTCGCGTATGACCAGGGTCTGGGCGGGAATGACCGGATCGTGTTCGCCGGGCAGATGAGCTACGACCAGGATTCGCCGGCGGGAAGTATCGCGACGGTGTGGCTGCCGACGGGCTCACTAGGAGCGGGACCGCATACGGCGCTGGTTTTGCGCGAAGCCAAGTTGGGGCCGGATGGGCAAGTTTTCCGTGGAGTTCGGTTTGACCAGGGCGGATCGCTGACGCTGGGCGATGCCGCAGTTCTGAGCTATGGCGGCGAATACGTATTGGTCGGGTTGGGAGCTGCGGCTTCATCGCTGCGGCCGCGCGCGAAACTGAGCGTGCACGTGTCCGATGATTGGACCACGACTTTGATTTTTGCCGCGGTGCCGACTGGTCCGGCACTGGAAGCCATGGATCCAGAGGCGCTGGGAACCAACACGCTGGGCGCGGCTTTGGGCGAGCTCGATGGATTTCCGACGCTGCTGTGGCGCGGTGGACGCCCGGTGCTGCAGGACGGACGGCACGAAGAGATTGCGGCGGATCGAAAGTTGGGAAGCCGGGGCAAATTGGAAGTTGCCGGGTTCCATGATGACAATCGGCATGTAGCTGTTTTTGGCCGGGGCACTGGGTTGCCGACGGATGAATATCTCCAGGATTATTTCTCGAATGGGTTTGTGTATGACGGCGGGTCGTCGAGCAGTTGGGGCACGCGTGTAGCGTTTCGGGAAAAGTTGGATGAAGACGTGGAAGTGACCGCGATTTATGCGTTTGCCGGGGCGTTAGCTCCTGGCGAAGATCCGAGCGGTGCGCTGCGGGAGATGTTGAGAACGGTGCCGCGGCATTCGCTGGGCGGGAGCGTTACGGCGAAGATTCCGCGTGCTAACACTAAGGTGGACGCTGGCTATAAATGGGTGAGTGGCGAGACGGTGTCGCGAGTCGACGCGTATGGCGAATCGCTGTATCAACTTGACCCCTTTCTGCATATTGGGATTCGGCAGCCGCTGCCTAAATTCGCTTTAGGACGATGGGAAGCGGAGGCGGATTGCGACAACCTGCTGGCGCAAGGGAATCTGACAGTTCTAACCCGGGACGGGCGAGTCAGTCTGGTACCGGCATTTCGTAGTTTTCGAGGTGGGTTGAGCGTACAGTTTTGACAAGTAAGGCTTTAGAAAGCCATAGGTGCCCTTCCGAATAACGTATCCCCGCAAGAAACCTTTCTGAGTTGCGAATCAAAGCCGAAGAAAATAAACGAGTTAGGGTGCAAGGCGTGATGGGCCGGATGGACTCAAATTTGCACTCTAATATCCCCGGCAGGGTGTATCCCTGTGTGAACGTGGCCGCAAAATGAAGCAAAACTTGCGCGTGAGTGTTGGGGCGGTGGTGCTGGCGTTGGCGACGCTGGCAGCGGTGATCTTTGCCGCCTTGAATTTCCAGCAGCGCAGCAAATTTGAGTTGGTCGACGACGGAGTGGCCTGGCTTGATACCGACCGCGGGGTAGAGGCGTGGAAGGTGAGTCCTAACTCGGCGGCGGCGGAAGCGGGGATACGGCCGGGCGACCATTTGCTCTCGATAAATGGAGCGACGGTAGCGCGTGCGGTGCAGGTAACCATGCGTCTGACGCGGGCCGGGCTATGGACCGAGGTGCGCTATAAGCTGGCGCGAAATGGGCAGGAATTTGAAACGCCGCTGGTGACTGCGCCGGCGGAAAAGCCCGCCTCCATTGAGAATTACCTGCGCGTTGTAGGACTGCTGTATCTCTTCATTGGACTATTTATTTTTGCGCGGCGGTGGAATGCGCCGCGGGCGGTGCACTTTTATGTGTTCTGCCTGGTGTCGTTCATTCTGTATTCGTTCCATTACAGCGGGAAGCTGGACGCGTTCGACCAGGAAGTGTACTGGGCGAATATTTTTGCGCGGCTGCTGGCGCCGGCGCTGCTGCTGCATTTTGCGTTGGTGTTTCCGGGACGCACCGAGACGACGTTCCGCTCCTCTTCGAAATTGCTGATGGTGTATGTGCCGCCGGTGGTGTTGCTGCTGGTGCATCTGAGCACCGCGGGCAATGTGTTGGGATTTGTGCCGTGGCTCGGTTCGCGGGTTTTGTTGGACAAAATCGAGCTGACTTATTTGGGCGTGTGTTTCCTGGCCGCGGGGCTGGGCTTCTACAGAAAATTCCGGGTGGCGCCTTCGGGAATTTTGCGGCAGCAGCTTAAGTGGCTGACCGCCGGCACGGTTGCCGGAAGCTTGCCGTTTTCGTTGTTTTACATCCTTCCGTTTTTGCTGGATGCGGCGCCGCGGGTATGGATGCAGTTTTCGGTGCTGAGTTTGGTGCTGATTCCGCTGTGTTTTGGCTACGCCATCATTCGCTACCGGTTGATGGACGTAGACATTATTTTCAAGCGCGGGCTGGCCTACACGGCTGCGACTGCGGGAGTCGCGACGGTTTATTTCGCGCTGGTGGCGTTGCTGGCGGATATTTTCCACGCGCAGACGAGCGGTCCGGCGGGCGGGATGATCGCCATCGTGATTGCGGCGTTTATGTTCCAGCCGTTTCGCGAATGGATTCAGGCGCGATTGGATCGGTTCTTCTATCGTGACCGCTTGGATTACCGGCGGACGCTGATTGAATTCGGGCGCACGCTGACGAATGAAGTGCGCATGGAGCCGATGCTGGGATCGGTGATGGATCGCGTTTCGCAGACGTTGCTAGTAGATCGGCTCGCGATTTTCCGCGAAGACCCGCTGCACCCGGGGCAGATGCATTTGGCGCGATCGATGGGCGTGCGATTGACGAACGATTTGGATCTTGGCTTCCTCGAGCCGGCCCGGCCCGAGTTCGCCCGTGGGGCGCTCTTTTTTGAGTCGCCCCGCGCGGCGAGAGATGTCAGCGATTCGGTGCGGCGTACTTTGGAGCAATTGGATTTGAATTATTTTGTGCCGTGCCGGATTCGCGAGCGCACCGTGGCAGTGCTGGGATTGGGCAAGACGGTTGACGGCGATTTCCTGTCGAGCGACGACGTGGAGCTGGTGGAGACGATTGCCGGTTATGTAGCCATCGCGCTGGACAATTCGCAGCTGTACACCTCGCTGGAACAAAAGGCGGTGGAAATCGCGCGGCTGAAGGACTTCAGCGAAAACATCGTGGAGTCGCTGAATGTAGGGGTTCTGGCGGTGGACTTGGATGGCGCGGTGGAGTCTTGGAACACACGGATGGAGCAGTTGTTCGGCGTGACGCGTGAGCATGCGGTCGGGCATGAGTTGGCTTCGTTGATACCAGCGGATTTGGCGCAGGAAATTGCGACGCGTGGCGACCAGGAATTGATTACCGGGATTTATAAGCAGCGAGTGCATCATCAAGGAAAGACGCTGACGCTGAATGTTTCCATTACGCCGCTGGTGAGCAAGTCTGGCGAGCGCATTGGGCGTTTGCTGCTGTTTGATGATGTGACGCAGCGCGAGCGCATGGAAGAGCAGATGACCCAGACGGAGAAGCTGACTTCGCTGGGACTGCTGGCTGCGGGCGTGGCGCATGAAGTGAATACGCCGCTGGCGGTGATTTCGAATTACATCCAGATGTTGGCGAAGCAGATGCCGGAAGGCGATCCGAAGCAGGCGATCATCGAAAAAATCGTGAAGCAAACCTTCCGGGCCAGCGAGATCGTAAATAATTTGCTGAATTTTTCACGGACGGGCGCCGCGGAAGTGGTGGACATCGACGTGAATCGCGTGGTGGAGGAAACGCTATCGTTGGTGGCGCATCCAATGAAGACTTCGCAGATTCAGGTGGTGCGGCAATTTGGTGAAACGCTGCCGGCAGTGCGGGGATCCGCCAATAAGCTACAGCAGGTATTTTTGAATCTGTTTTTGAATGCGCGAGACGCGATGCCGGGCGGAGGAATGTTGGAAGTACGGACGGCGGCTCACAACGGAAGCGTGGAAGTGGAAATTGTGGACAGCGGCGCGGGAATTGCGCGCGAGCACATTCACAGGATTTTTGATCCGTTCTTTACCACCAAGGCCAGCGGACGCGGCACAGGATTGGGGCTTTCGGTGAGCTACGGAATTATCAAAGAGCATTCCGGAAAGATTGATGTGCGTTCTACTCCCGGCAAAGGTACCTCGTTCCACGTGGAGTTCCCCGCTGTAAGGAAACCGCTGCATGTCTAAAGGTTCGATCCTAGTAGTGGATGACGAGACAGAGATTCGTGAGGGCCTGGAGTTACTGCTCACCGGCGAGGGTTACGGTGTGTCCAGCGCGGAGAGTGGCGAATCCGGATTAGCGAAGCTAGGCGAAAATGCTTTCGACTTGCTGCTGCTAGATGTGAGTTTGCCGGATCGCAACGGTCTGGATTTGCTGAAAGAAATTCATAAGCGCGATCCCCACCTTTCCATTGTGTTGATCACGGCTTACGGTTCGATCGACATGGCGCGCACCGCGTTCAAGAACGGTGCGATGGACTACATCACCAAACCGTGGTCCAACGATGAACTGCTGGCGCAAGTAGCGCAGGCGGTGGAATCGCGGCAACTGCGCGAAGAAAACGTGCAGTTGAAGCGAGCGTTAAAGCAGCGCTTCAATTTCCCCAACATTATCGGCAAAAGCGACAAGATGCATACGTTGCTGGACCTGGTGACCCAGGTCGCGCCGTCACGTTCGACGATCTTGATTAGCGGAGAGAGCGGTACGGGCAAGGAATTAATTGCCAAGGCGATTCATTCCGGGTCGACGCGCGCGGACAAGGCGTTTGTGCCGGTGAATACTGGGTCGATTCCGGTGGATTTGCTGGAGTCGCAATTGTTCGGGCACGTCAAAGGCGCGTTCACCAGCGCAGTGGCTTCGAAAAAAGGACTATTTGAAGTCGCGGACCAAGGCACGATTTTTTTTGATGAAATTGCCACGATCAGTCCGGAAACCCAAGCCAAGTTGTTGCGCGTGATTCAGGAACGCGAATTTATGCGGCTGGGCGGCACGGAGCAACTCAAAGTGGATGTGCGCATCGTGGCGGCGTCCAACGTGGAATTACTGACGCTGGTGCGGGAAGGGCGCTTCCGCGAGGATTTGTATCACCGCTTGAATGTGATTCATCTGCAGCTTCCGCCGCTGCGAGAACGGCGCGAAGATGTGCCGCTGCTGCTGGCGCATTTTCTGGTGCGCTACTGCGAAGAGAACGAAAAGCCGCTCAGGCTGTTTACACCCGGCGCCATGAAGTTGATGATGGATTACGACTGGCCCGGAAATGTGCGCGAGTTGGAAAATGTAGTGGAGCGCGCAGTAGTGCTGTCGACGCACGAGCGGGTTGACGCAGATTTGCTGCCGGAAAGTATTCGCAGCAAAGAAATTGTCCGCGGTGTGCGATTGCAGCTTTCGGAATTTTTGCCGCCGCTGCCCGGCGAGCCGGGTTCACGAGCCGGGGCGGATCATTCGCATCCGTCGCTGTTCCAAATCATGGATGAGATCGAGCGGCGCATCATCATGGATATGCTGGAACGGACTGCGTGGAATCAGACCGAAGCGGCGGATCGCTTCATGATTCCGCTTTCAACGCTAAATCAGAAGATCAAGCGGTTAGGCATCGATGTGCGGCGACGCGGACGCGGTGACGAGTCGCTGTCGGCCAGCTTCGGGAAGTAATCCAAGCAACCAAGAATTCCTCAACATTCAGAGGAACGTTGAGTTGTGGCTGCATGAGCAGGCACCCTTCGTGACGGCCAAAGCCCGCGCGGTAATTAGAATTTCTTAATACTGCTGCGTCCTTGAAAGTCTTCTTCCACGCGAAATGAGTCTTGCAAGTTGAAGAGCCGCTAGGCAAAGTTTAAGCGCATGATCGTCTCCCTCTCGAGCGGTCCGGGGCGCATTGCGTTAGCCGGATTCGCGCTGATCCTCGCGTTCTATCTTAGTTATTGGAGCGTGCGCACAGCACGCGCCACCTACTACACCGAACGAAATACCCTGGAAGGCTACGAAAAAGCCACACAGATTGAGCCGGAGAACGCCCGGAACTGGTATTTGCTGGGTCGGTATCTGCAGTACAGCCTGGAAGACGGCAATCCCCAGAAAGCAATCGAGAGTTACAAGCAGTCGTTGAAGATTGATCCGGGCGCAAGCAATACCTGGCTGGATCTTGCGGCAGTGTATGAATCAGAAGGCGACGACAAAGCCGCACGCGATGCTTTTCTGAGCGCGAAAAAGGTGTATCCCTTGTCGGCGGAGGCCGCCTGGCGCTACGGGAATTTTTTGTTGAGGGTCGGTGAACTGGACGCGGCCTTCGCGGAGATCAAGAGTTCAGTGACTGCCGATCCGGCGCGGGCCACCGAGGCGTTTTCGCGGTGTGTGCGGATCGAGCCCGATCCGAACGTGATCCTAGACAAAATCATGCCGGCGGACCCGAAGTTATACCTCGCGGTGATGCAGGACCTGGCGGGCGAGCGGGACACCGTTAACGCGGTGAAGGTCTGGAAGCGTGTGGAAGCGCTACATCCAAAGATAACGATGCCAGATATGTTCGTTCTGGTGGATACGCTGCGGCAACAAGGTCGATTTGATATCGCGCACGAAATTTGGGGCCAGGCCGCGAATTTGGCGGGGTTCGGACAACTGGAAGGGCCGCAGAATTCCGCGATGTGGGACGGTGGATTCGAAACGGAAGTCACAGGAATGGGTTACGCCTGGCGCATCGCCAATAATGCGAGAGCGGCGCAAATCGGATTCGAGAATCGCGAACAGCACACGGGAAAACATTCTATTCGGGTATCGTTTGACGGCAGTTCGGACGTGTCTTTCCGAGATGTGTGCCAGGCGGTGGTGGTGGAAGGCGGCAAAGCCTACGAACTGTCCGGGTGGATCCAGGCCAAAGACCTCACTACTGACGAAGGGCTTCGATTGGAAGTCCGTGGGCGAGGCACGGGTGTCTCGACCGACAGCGTGAAGGGAACGCAGCCGTGGACGCGCCTGACGGTGCCATGGGAAGGCGTAGCGGAAAGCCAGGAAGTGCAGGTGTGCCTGGTGCGAGCGCCCAGCGCGCAGGAAGACAACAACAAAATTCGCGGTACAGCTTGGGTGGATGACGTGGCGTTGACTCCTCTGGCAAAGGGTGGCGCGAAACGATGAAGTTTCTGCGCATAGGAATTTGCGCGCTGATCGCCATGGGAGTGTTGGCCCACGGTGGGGTGGAAGACTGGGCCAAGGCGTGTTTTGAAATTGGCGCGGCACTGCTGTTTTTGGCCTGGGCAGTCAATTTATGGCGGAATCCCGATGAAACTATCGTGATATCGCCGCTGCTACCGCCACTGGTGGGGTTGCTGCTGGTCGTGCTGGTGCAATTGGGAGGTGGACTGAGTGCCTCGCCGTTCAACACTCAACAGGATTTCACGCTCTTGCTGGCGGATGTATTGGTGGTGTTCCTGATCCCGCAGGCGTTTCGAACACTGCAGGATTGGCGTGGATTTATCTGGTTCGTGATGATTTTCGGATTTTTGGTAGCGGACTTCGGTGTATTGCAGTACCTGACCTTCAACGGAAAATTGTATTGGTTTCGGGAAATGCATTATGGAGGCATTCCGTTTGGGCCGTACGTAAATCGAAATCACTTCGCGGGGTTCGCGGAGCTATTCGTTCCGGTGGCGCTGGTGCCGCTGATGCTCGGAAAGGTGCGGCGGGAGCGCCTCTTTATAGTGGGGATCTTTGCGGTGGTTTCCATCGGGGCGCTTTTTCTGGCGGCGTCCCGAGGAGGAATCGTCAGCTTTGTGGTGGAAGTGGCGACGATTGTGGCGTGGATGATCTGGCATCGCACCGGGACCAGGCAGGTGATGGCCGGCGTAGCAGTGCTGGTGGCGGCGCTGGCACTGGTGTCGTGGCTCGGAGTGAAGCAGATTACGCAGCGATTCGCGGGAATGAAAGCGATGGAAGTCGCCAGCGGAAAGCGGGCAACGATGCGGCATGGGACCTGGCGCATCTTTGAAGATCATCCGCTCATTGGCACGGGCTTAGGGACTCTTCAGGTGGTCTACCCTCCGTACGAAACGTTGTACGACGGGAAGGTAGTGAACCATTCGCACAACGACTATCTGGAAGCGCTGGCAGAAACGGGCATCCCTGGAGGAATATGTTGTGCATTATTTTTGGGCTTGCTGTTTTTTCACGGGGCGCGGCAATTGGCAGGCAACAAGCCGCCCTTCAGCGTGTTACTGAATCTAACCGGACTGGTGGGATGCCTCGGATTCCTGGTGCATAGTTTTGTGGATTTCAATGTGCATTTGCCGGCGAATCTGTTACTTTTTTTTATGATGGCGACGTTGGCAACTTCTACAATAGGAAACCCAAACTCGGCGAGCGCAGGGGCCAAAAAACACCGTAGGCATGAAGGAAAACACTGACTTTTACGACAAGGTAATCTGTATACTGAAGGGGGAGTCATTCATTCGATGCAGCCAGTGAAGCTGGGTGCGCGGCACTGTTGTATGGCGGCGGCCGCGGTACTCGGGTTAGCGTTTTGGGGGCCGGCGATGCGCGCCCAAACGGTCCTCGGGACGCCACAAGACGCAAATAACAAGATTAAAGAAATGTCCGTGGCCGCACGGATTACGCCGCACGACTATGTGATCGGAGCGGGCGATACAATCACCATCGATGTATTTGATGTGAAGGAGTTGAGCCGGGACGTGCGGGTCAGCCAGACCGGCACGATTGGTTTGCCGCTGGTGCCGGTGCGATTGCAGGTGAAAGGTCTCACCGAAACGCAGGCGGAGGAGAAGATCGCCGAAGTATTGCAAGCCAACGGGCTGGTGACGCATCCGGAAGTTAGCGTGTCGGTCAGAGAAAGAAAGAGTAAGCCGATTACGGTAGTTGGAGCGGTGCCGCACCCGATGGTTTATCAAGCGGAGCGGCCGGTGACCCTGCTGGAAGTGCTGGCGGAAGCGGGCGGAGTGGCGAACGATGCCGGGGACACGGCGATCGTGACGCGGCCCGGAAGTACGGATCAGAGTGAATCATCGGATGCGCCAGCGCTGAGCACCGACGACGTGATTCCCACGCCCGCTGGCTTTGACAGCAGTACAACGAGTGGTGGCGGAGGATCTGCACCGCCAGCGAAGTCAGACATGCCTCCGAGTGCTACCGCGCCGGTTCAAGGTGCACCTCCGGTGAGTCCGACGACCAAGCCGCCGGTGTTCGCGACTGGTGGACCACCGCCAGCAACGGCCGCGAACGGTGCGAGCGTTGCGAACACGCAAGATGCGCCGGTTCCCACAATTCCGCCGCCATTGTCCAACACCATCACGGTCAACTTGAATGAACTGATGGAAAGTGGAGATGCGACGAACAATATTGTTTTGCAGGCCGGCGATATCGTCACCGTGCCGCACGCGGGGATTGTTTATGTTCTGGGTGCGGTCGGAAGGCCGGGGGGCTACGTCCTGGCGAACGATCGAAGTCCGATGACGGCGCTCAAGATGTTGTCGCTGGCCGGCGGGTTCACTCATACTGCCAAGACAGATCACGCGGTGATCGTGCGCAAAGACAATCAGGGACAGCAGCACGAGCAGATGATCGATTTGAAGAAAATTCTAAACCGCCAGGCCGAGGACGTCCGGCTGCAATCCAGCGACATCATTTACGTGCCGGACAGCACGGCCAAGCAAGTGTTGATCAAAGCATCGGAGATCGCCTTGTCCGTGGGAACGGGCGTAGCGTTATACCGGGTGGCATATCGTCAGTGATAGAAAATCATAGCAACGGACAGAACGGATCGAATGGCGCAAACGGCACGGTAGAACTAGTGCCGATGTCCAATGCGATGCCGTCGTGGGATCTGTCGCCGCGCGAGCCGCATCTTTACGATTACCTACTGATCCTGCGAAAGCACCAATGGCTGATTCTGTCATTCATGCTTTCGGTGGTGACGATTGTGGCGATCGCCACGTTTCGCATGCAGCCTGTTTATGTGGCGACAGCGCGCGTGGAGATCGACAAGGAAAATACCAACATTTTGCCGTTTCAGGGCACCGATCCGTACGACGTAATGGTGGATTCGGAGAATTACATCGAAACACAGGCCAAGATTCTGACCAGCGAAACCCTCGCGCTGCAGACGATTCGTAACAGCGGGCTATCGGAATTGCCGCAATATGCTTCGCCGAACGGGCCGTCGGAAGCGTTGGAAACGGGCTCGCTGGCGAATCAGCGGCGACCGCCGGAACTGGCGTCTTTCCTAGGCAGCTTAAGCGTGCGGCGTGTACCGAATAGCCGGCTGATGGATGTGAGTTTCGAATCGACGGATCCGCAATTGGCGTCGCGCATCGTGAACGCGCACATTGAAACGTATGTGCAGCGAAATTTTCAGAGCCAGTTTGATGCTACGACGCGGGCGACGGCCTGGCTGCGTGACCAACTGGATGAGTTGAAGGTGCGGGTACAAAAGTCGGAAGATGCGCGGATCGCGTACGAGCGGCAAAACCAGATCTGGACGCTAGACGACAAGCAAAACATGACCACGCAGCGGTTTGCAGATGCCAACCGGGAGTTGACCGCTGCGCAGACCGAGCGGGTGAAGCGGCAGGCGGTGTATGAGTTTGCAAAATCCGGACAGTTGGATCAGGTGCCGCAGATTCAAACGAATCCGGCGTTGCTGGATTTTCAGAAAAAGCGCAACGATGTGATTGGAGATTACAAAGAGTCGTTGGCGCAGTACGGACCTAATTTTCCGAGGGTTCAACGACTGCAAGCACAGATCAAGGATCTGGACGCCAACATCGAGGGAGAGAAGCAAAACATTATCGATACGCTGGACAGCGAGTATCGCGCGGCCATGGCTCGCGAGGTGATGCTAAACAAAGCGCTGGATGAGCAGAAAAACGAAGTCAATGAAATGGCCGGAAAGATGGTGGAGTACAACATCCTGAAGCGCGAGGCGGAAGCCAACAAGACGCTGTATGACGGCTTGTTGACGAAATTGCGCGAGGCGGGAGTTTCGGCGGGACTGCGTTCTTCGAATATTCGGGTGGTGGATCCGGCGATGGTGCCGTCGCATCCGTCGCGGCCGGCCAAGGCACGTAACGTGGCGCTGGCATTTATTGTTGGGCTGGTGGGCGGGATTGGCTTGGCGCTGATGCGCGAGTACCTGGATAACACGGTGAAGACGCCGGACGATATCGAAACACTGGCGCGGTTGCCTTCTTTGGCAGTGGTGCCGCAGTTTGCCGGCAACAATGGAAATGGCAACGGGAAGCGGCAGAAGGCGCTGGCCGGTTTTAGTTCGAATGGGCATGAGAAGAGGATGGAACTAGTGGCGCAGCATCTGCCGAAATCGCAGATGTCGGAAGCGTTCCGGGCGCTGCGAACTTCTCTTTTATTGTCGCGCGCGGATCATCCTCCGCAGGTAATTCTGGTGACTAGCGCGCTGCCGCGTGAAGGAAAGACGACGGCGGCAGCGAACCTGGCGGTTACCTTGGCGCAGCTTGGCGATAAAACGGTGGTGGTGGACGCGGACTTGCGCAAGCCGGGCGTTGGGCGACTGTTGAACATGACCGGTGGGAATTATGCGGGCTTGAGTTCCTATTTGGCTGGCGTGTCGAGTCTGGACCTGGTGACTGTGCCGCATCCGTCGATTCCCAATCTCGCGGCGATTCCGACTGGGCCGCTGCCGCCAAATCCGGCGGATTTGTTGTCTTCGCATAAGTTGGCGGAAGCGATTAAGGAACTGCGAGGGAAATTCAAATTTATTGTGATCGACTCGCCTCCGGTAATGGCGGCGACGGATGCGGTGATTCTGTCGGTGCAGACCGACGGAGTGCTGTTGGTGGTGCGGAGCGGTGAGACGCCGAAAGAGGCGTTTACACGCACACGGGATTTGCTGGTCAGCGTGAAGTGCAACATCCTGGGCGTGGTGTTGAACGCGGTGGATGCCAGCGCGCCAGATTATTACTATTCTTACCGGTACTATCCGTATTCTTACGGCTACGGCCCGCAAGAGGCCGGGGAGCATGCGGATTCCGAGCAGGACGAAGATGGCGAAGCGGTCGGTTCCCGCGGCCGTGACGACGATTCCCAGGCGTTATAAGGAGACTCTTTGCGTTATTTAATTACGGGTGGCGCGGGCTTCATCGGATCGCATTTGGCGGAACGGCTGGTGGATCGCGGAGACAGCGTGGTGTTGCTGGACAATCTCTCCACCGGCAGCATGGAAAATATTCGGCACCTGAAGGCTTCACCGCTGATGCAATATCACCTCGATACCATCGACAATCGGCAATTGGTGGCGGAGTTGGTGGACGATGCCGATGTGATTGTGCACTTGGCGGCGGCGGTGGGCGTGAAGTTGATCGTGGAAAGCCCGGTGCACACGATCGAGACGAACGTAAACGGGACGCAGAGGATTCTGGAAGCGGCTTGCCGCAAGCGCAAGCTGGTGCTGGTGGCTTCGACGTCGGAAGTCTACGGCAAGAACACCAATGTGCCGTTTTACGAGGATTCTGATTTGGTTTTGGGTGCCACTACCAAGGGTCGCTGGAGTTATGCGGCGTCCAAGGCGTTGGATGAGTTTTTGGCGTTGTCGTATTGGAAAGAGAAGAAGTTGCCCGTTGTGGTGGTGCGGCTCTTTAATACTGTCGGGCCGCGGCAGACTGGCCGCTACGGGATGGTGTTGCCGAATTTTGTGAAGGCGGCGCTGGACAATTCGACCATCAGCATTTTTGGAAACGGCAAACAGTCGCGTTGTTTTTGCGATGTGCGCGATACCGTGGAAGCGCTGATGCGCCTGATGGGCACCGATAAGGCGGTCGGAGAAGTGACGAATATAGGAAATACGGAAGAAATTACGATCGAAAATCTGGCGCTGACGGTGAAAGAACGCATCGGCAGCTCTTCGGCGATCGAGTATGTTCCGTACGATAAGGCTTACGAACCGGGTTTCGAAGATATGATGCGGCGGGTACCGTCGGTGGAGAAATTGTTCCGCTTGACCGGGTTTCGGCCACAGACGCCGCTGACAGAAATCATCGATCGAGTGACGCAATCGTTCCGCGCCAAGCAGGAACGCTCAGCCGAAATGCCTCCACCACTCGCCAAGAGTGCGCGCCAAGGCAGTGAGGTTTTGTCGTAGATTGGTCCGGGCAGAACCACGCGTGCAGCCTTGATGAATTCTACAACCACACTTTCGGTGTTGGTGCCGGTTTACAACGAAGAGTATTTGGTCGAGACAAGTCTTGGCCGACTGACCTGCCTGGCGAACTCTGCGGTTCTGCGAACGAGTGCAGATCATTGTAGTGAATGACGGATCGTCGGATCGTACCGGCGAAGCCCTAACGCGATTCAAAGAAGAAATCGCGGAATATCCCAACGAAAAGCTGAACTGGCAGTTCATCACTCACGAGAAAAATAAAGGCAAAGCGGCGGCGATTCACACGGCGTTGTCGGCGGCGACTGAAGAATTGTGCGTGATTCATGATGCCGACCTGGAGTATCACCCCGCGGATTTGCTGAAGATGGTGCAGGTGTTTGTGAGCGAAGGAGCCGACGCGGTGTTTGGCTCGCGTTTTCTCGCCAGCGAGTATCGGCGCGTACTATTTTTCCGTCACGAACTCGGCAATCGGTTCCTGACGATGCTGTGCAATCTGGTGTCCGACCTGAATCTCAGCGACATGGAAACTTGCTACAAGATGGTACGGACCAATTTGCTTAAGAGTATTCCGTTGACCGGCGAAGGATTTGAGATTGAACCGGAAATTACGATTAAGTTGGCTAAACGCGGAGCGCGCATTTTTGAGGTGCCGATTCGCTATTCCGGAAGAACATATCAGGAAGGTAAGAAAATAAATTGGCGAGATGGAGTTCGCGCGGTCATGGCCATTTTGCGGTATTCCTGGTCTGATCATATTTATGTCGAGGATACGTATGGCAGCCAGATCTTGGGTCGGTTGAATCGGGCGCCGCGATTTACCAAGTGGATGGCGG
Organism: uncultured Acidobacteriota bacterium; assembly: GCA_963846145.1. GTDB lineage: Bacteria > Acidobacteriota > Terriglobia > Acidiferrales > UBA7541 > Acidiferrum. The sequence goes on from CAWJUV010000004.1 coordinate 1,012,682, forward strand.
ATACAGTGCGGCCGTTCGTAGGACAAAACGTTCTGGAAATTGGAGCGGGAACGGGGAACTTGACCGCACAATTAATTCCGCGGATTTCGTACTGGTCGACGGATATTAATCCGCTGTACCTCATGTATCTCGAGAATGTGGGGCGCAGCCGTCCGTACATGCATGTGGGCTTTACGGATGCGGAAAAAGGCGAGACATATCCTAAAGACCAGAACTTTGACACGGTGATTTGCCTGAATGTCGTGGAGCACTTGCCCGATGATTTGGGAGCGTTGCGAAACATCCGGGAAACGCTGGCGCCTGGAGGCCGCGCGATTATTTTGGTGCCGTGTGGTCCAAAGATTTATGGGACTTTGGATGAAGTGCTGGGCCATCAGAGAAGGTACACGCATAAAACCTTGGGCGATGTGGTCGCGCGAGCAGATTTTCAGTTGGAACAAATGCTGGAATTCAACCGAGTAGGCGTGATTGCGTGGTGGTTGAATGGACGAGTTTTGCGGCGGCGTACTTTTGGATTGGGCCAGATTAAAATGCTGAATGCATTGACGCCGCTATTCCGGTTGCTGGACGGGATCTTGCCGCTGCCGCCACTTTCGTTGATTGCGGTGATTCGAAAACCGGTTGGTGTCGAGTCCGCAACGCGGACTTCATCTCTGCCGCTGGAAACTTCGTCGAGTTCAGTTCACTGAGATGAGCGCCTCGGTCTCTCTAACGCCGGGGGACACTAAGGCTGCTCCGAAACGCCCGATTCCCTATCAGAAAATTTTGTTGGCATGCTTTTTGCTGTCACTGCCGATCGTAAATCCAACGGTTCACGGCGATGGCGTTGGATACTACGCGTATGCACGCGCCTTGTTAATTCAACACAACCTGCGGTTTGAGGAAGACTGGAAACACGCCAACCCGCGATTTGCCGCGTGGCGGATGAATGCCGAGGGAGACGGGCTGAATGGCAATCAATTCACTCCGACTGGCTATGTCGATAACCGCTTTACGGTTGGGCCGGCGATGTTGTGGGCACCATTTTTAATTACGGCGCATGTCGGAGTTTTGCTTTGGGATGCGGCGGGTGGGCACGTCAGTGCGGATGGATTTTCAACGCCGTACCTGGTGGCGATGGCGATCGGCAGCGCGGTGTATGGCTACTTCGGGCTGCTGTTGTCTTTTGCCTTGGCAAGAAAATATGTACGAGACCGCTGGGCATTCTTAGCCACGCTGGGAATTTGGCTGGCGAGTTCCCTGCCGGTGTACATGTACTTCAATCCGTCTTGGTCGCATGCACACTCCGCGTTTTCGGTAGCGCTGTTTCTTTGGTATTGGGACAAAACACGACAAGAGCGTACGACCCAACAATGGGTTCTGTTGGGGTTAGCGGCTGGTTTGATGATCGACGTATATTTGCCGAATGGAGTTTTTCTACTGCTTCCGATGTTGGAGATGCTGCAGCGGTATTGGTCGTCGCAGCGGAGTAACGAGAGTGCCCACAGGCAGAGCAGTCCGATCTTAAATGAAGTGGCGTTCATCGCCGCGGTTGCGATTGCGCTGCTGCCAACTTTGATTACGCGAAAGATTATTTATGGAGGATTTTTCAAGGTAGGAGCATATTCCCAGCTGCCATGGGACTTTAAAGCGCCACATTGGTGGCAAGTGCTTTTCTCTTCGAATCACGGTGCGATTAGCTGGACCCCGGTCCTTTTGTTGGCGATAGTGGGAATGTTTTTGGCGCGGGGAAAGGCACGCAGGGCCGCTGCTTACCTTGGAGTGGGCGCAGTGGCTTTTTACTATTTGATCGCTTGTTATCCGTATTGGCATGGGCTGTCATCGTTCGGGAATCGTTTTTTTATTTCTCTGACCACCATTTTCATTTTCGGCTTGGCAGTGTTATTTGAGAGGGCGGCTCTGCTGTTCCGCGACAATGGGCGGGCGTTTGTTTCTGCCGCCGGACTGGTGGCGGTACTGGTTTTGTGGAACCTGGGACTGATGTTCCAGTGGGGCGAGCACCTTATCCCGGTTCGTGGGGAAATTTCCTTTGGACAAATGACCCACAATCAATTGCTTGTGGTACCCAAGGAGTTGTCGGCGCATTTGCAATCGTATTTGTTTCGCAGGAAGTCGGAGATGCACAAAATCGAACAGCAAGACATCCAGCAGCAAGAGATGCAGCACAGGCTCCCGGATGCACCGGCAAAGGTTCGGTAATCGCGCGCCCTCTGCTAATCTGAATTGAGCGTAAAACGAGGAAAATGGCTTCTGTATCGACATCTACGCCGGTGACAACACCGCTGCCTGCAGCAGTAGCTGCGCCCGCGATAGTGCGCATTGAGCCGCCGCACGGCTGGCTGCAATTGCGGCTGCACGAAGTGTGGGAGTACCGCGAGCTGCTGTATTTTTTTGTGTGGCGTGATGTGAAGGTGCGCTACAAGCAGACCGCAATCGGGGTGCTGTGGGTGGTGTTGCAGCCTTTGCTGACCATGTTGGTGTTCACTTTATTTTTTGGCAGACTGGCTAAGCTGCCTTCACTGGGATTGCCGTACCCGGTGTTTTATTTCGCCGCGGTGGTTCCGTGGATTTATTTTGCCGGGGCGTTACAGACCTGTACCAACGTGGTGGTCGACAATCAGAGGATGATCACCAAGGTGTTTTTTCCACGTCTCATTCTGCCGATTTCAGCGGTGCTGTCCGGGCTGGTGGACTTTTCCATCGGCTTCGTGGTGTTGGTGATTTTTACGCTGGCGTATGGACTGCATCCGACGTTGGCGGCACTGTGGCTGCCACTTTTGTTGCTGCTGGCGGTGATGACCGCTCTCGGGGTTGGATTGTGGGCCTCTGCGCTCAACGCTCTATATCGGGACGTCCGTTACGTGATCCCGTTCCTGGTGCAATTCTGGATGCTGGCCTCGCCAGTAGCGTATCCCAGCACGTTGGTGCCGCAGCGCTGGCGTTGGCTGTATGGATTGAATCCGATGGCTGGAGTGATCGATGGGTTTCGTTGGGCCATGACCGGGCATGGCCAGCCTCCAGGAATTTTGTTGTGGGCCTCCTCTGCGGGAGTCGCGGTGATTTTGATTGGTGGACTTTTTTTCTTCCAGCGAATGGAAGGCTCTATCGCAGACCGCGTATAGCCTGGGTGAAAGTCGCGGCGGGACGTTGCACCACCGGATGTCAGCGCCGATCCTCAATTCTCAGCAAATCGGTCTTTCTGTTTCACCACTGCACGCCTGGATACAGGCTGGGCATGCGAAATGCCCGGTACGCATAGTTACCACCGATCTGCATTTGCCAAACTGTTTGTGGCGGATCGGTGTGGGTTACTTCAAAAACCACCGAGCTATTATTGGGAGTGGTTAAACCGCATAAATCCGATTCAACATCGCCGTTTTGAAGCAAGCGAGCCGAGCCGCCAAAAAAAGAATAGTCCGGAGCGAATTTGTCGACCCACTGGATCGTTGCCGTCTTCGCCGTCTCGTCTAGCTCGAAGATGGGGGTTCGACTTTCGCAGGCGACAGTCGTGCCACAAATAGTTCCCGAAGTATCCAGAACACGGTTGTCCCCGTCGTCAAACAGGGTGAGCTGAAAAATTCCCTTGCTGTTGGAGCTGATGATATTCGCATCGTGCTGAGCATAAAACCAGTCCTGGGGATCGGTGCCGTTCTGAAGAGTGAAATCGCCTTGGTAGCCGAGCTTCCAGAGGATGCTGCCGTCGCCCAAGCCATCGTTATAGTTGATCTTCATCACCCAGCTTTGATTGCGCATGGAAATGATCAGGGCTCCGTCGTCGGGCGAGTACACCACTGAGTTGGTGTGAGTCCAGTCGGGCAAATTGAACGGATGCCGATTGAGATCCAGATGATCGAAAGAAGACCATACCCACACAGGTTTGTGATTTTGATCGAGATCGATGACTACGTCCCCAAGTACAGGTTGAGTGTTTGGGTAGCCAGTGAGCCCATTCTCAACGAGACTTTCTGAAGCCACCACAACGATGTGCCCATTCGGCAGTACCGCAAAGTCATGGTGCATGCCGACGGTAATGATTTTGCAACCAGCGCAGGGGGACGCTGCCAAAGCTTGGTTCAATTGGGTTCCTGTGAGTTGCCAGATAAGTTGTCCGGCCAAATCCACTTCCTGCAGTACCGAGTTAATCCCGTCAGGTTGCCCAGAAAAGCTAACCAGGAAATGACCGTTGGGTAGCATCTTGATCGGGTTCATCAGTGGGTTTCCAGGCAATACCGGGTTGTAACTCCACAGCACGTTGCCGCTGGTATCGGTGACAAACGCACCCAAGCTCGGGGTATCAAGCCCGAGCAGATCTAACAATTCCACCCCGCTCTGCGGCGACGATCCTGGAGTTGCGGTTACCGCAATGGTGGGGAGGCTGGCAGCCGGAAGCGTTCCGGTGGTAAACGTGTGGTCGGCATCGTCGAAGGAGCTGCCATCTGAAAGGTTCAACACTGCGCGCAGATGATAAGTACTGCTCATCTTCATGCCGGCCACAAGAATGGAAACCGGACCACCGCTGGAGGGCGCGGGAAGCGACCAGGTATTCAAACCGTATGTAGTATCGAGGCCGAACTGGACTGAGACGGCGGCGCCTGCAGGCGGAGTGATGGTGTACATGGCAACTTGCAGGTTGGCGGTGGGGGCGACCACTCCAGGCGCAATGATGGTGGCGGCAGCGTTGGCAGTCTTGGTGGAATCGGCTTTACTGGTGGCGGTGATGGTTGCGCTCGAGTTTTGAGTCACCGGGGGCGCGGTGAAATTACCGGAGACATCAATCGTGCCGACTGTGGAGTTACCGCCAGGGACGCCATTGACAGACCACAAGACGCCCGATGCGTCGCCGGTGACCTTGGCGGTAAACGCGGTCATCTGGCCGGCGCCAACGGTCGCGGATGACGGAGACACGGTGACGGAGATATTGGCGGGCGGCTGGGGAGTTGAGGTAGAGCCGGAGCCACAACCGATCCCTGCGAAAATTGCAAACAAACTCCAGAGGAGTAAACGCTTCATGATGTTTTTGGCCTTTTATTTTTACAACGACAAGATTATGACGCATTGGAGTGCAATACAGTGTCATTCCGAATGATGGTAGAAGGCGAATTCATCTGGCGAAGCGCAGGCTCCCCAAGTTGCCACATCCTCAGCCCTGCCGCTGGATTGAATATGACATTCTGGATTTTGGTGCGGAAAACCTCTGAAGTCCGCCGGAGATTCGAAACATCAGGCGGAAAACAGCGGGTTAGAATAAACTTGAAAGTGAAATGACACGTGCGGCGATCGTAGGCGAAGGGCTGAGCAAACAATACCGGCGCGGGCTGGGACAAGAGACCGGCTTGAGGCATTCATTGGACAAGTTTCTGCGGTCACCGATTTCGGCGATGCGCCGGCCGAAGCAGGAGACTTTCTGGGCGCTGAAAAACGTTTCGCTGGAAGTGTGCGAAGGCGAAGTGCTTGGCTTGATCGGACGGAATGGAGCAGGCAAAACCACCTTGCTCAAAGTGCTTTGCCGAATCACTCGGCCGACCGCGGGGTGGGCGGAGATTCATGGCCGGGTGGGAAGCCTGCTGGAAGTCGGCACTGGCTTTCACCCGGAATTAACCGGCCGCGAGAATACTTTTCTGAGCGGCGCGATTCTGGGGATGAGCAAGAGCGAGATCGAGCGCAAGTTTGACGAGATTGTCGCGTTCGCGGAATTGGAAAAGTTTATCGAGACCCCAGTGAAACACTATTCCAGCGGAATGTATGTGCGGCTGGCCTTCGCGGTAGCGGCTCACCTGGAGCCGGAGATTTTGCTGGTCGATGAAGTGCTCGCGGTGGGGGACATTAATTTCCAGAAGAAGTGCCTGGGCAAGATGGGCGATGTGGCGAAAGCGGGCCGGACCATTGTTCTGGTGAGTCACCAAATGAATCAGATTCGCAGGCTTTGCCAACGAGTGATTTGGATGGATGGCGGGCAAGTTCGCAAGGATGGCCCGACGCACGAAGTATTGGCGGCTTATGAGTCAGCGATGTTCGATGGGGACCGTGGAAATGGTGTGAAGCGTGGGGCGGGCGCGAAGGCTAAATTTTTGCGTTGGGATATTTCGGAGTCGCGAGCGGAGGAACGGCATACCTTGGATCATCTGGGTCCATTGACGATCACGTTTCACGCCGAGATTCTGGAAACGCTGGAGCGGGCGGAGCATGGCGTGGCGTTGTACAACGCCGACCGGCAATTGATGTGGGCCTCGGCGGCTTCCAATTTGCGGTTGGCTCCGGGACAACACAGTTTTTCGCATGCCTTGCCGGGATTGCCGCTGAAACCCGGGTCGTATCAGTGGCAGGTTAGTTTGCTGGATGGCGGGGAAATGCTGGATTTGTGGGATTGCCTGCCAGAAATGAATGTGGCCACTAAAGTACATCAGCACTATCGCGATGAGTGGAATGGGATACTAAATTTGCCCGCACGATTTCTCACTTCGGTCTGGCGCGGAGCTTTCACGTTGAGCGCGAGCCGAATCTTTGATGCCCCGCACTATGAAAGCCTGAATGTTGCGCGCGGTGAAGTGGTGGCGCGGTTTTTGTTCTGAACAGGTTTCACGATTGGGAATTCGCACTGCTGCTGACGTGGGTTGCGGATTAGGACATTTTTCCGGACTTCTTCATTCGCACGATCTACAAGTCACGGGGATCGACGGGCGCGCCGGGAATGCGGAGGAAGCCAAGCGGCGATATCCGCAGATTTCTTTTCACCAATGTGATGCGGAGGATATTGCTCTGCGTCAATTTGGTCGGTTCGATTTAGTGTTTTGCTTCGGGCTGCTCTACCATCTGGAAAATCCGATGGCCACGATCCGCCACCTTCATGCGATGACGAAGAACGTGTTGCTGGTAGAGAGCGTGACGTTCCCTGGGCAAGAACCGATTATGGCGCTCGTGGATGAAGGGCGAACGGAAGACCAAGGCTTGAATCATCTGGCGTTTTATCCCACGGAAAGTTGTTTAGTGAAGATGTTGTATCGCGCGGGCTATTCGGATGTTTACGGATTCAGGAAGCAGCCGAATCATCCGGAGTACCGCGAGGGAATCAACGCGCGGCGCACGCGGACAATGCTGGTTGGCGGATTAAAACCGATTCAGTCGGCGCTGCTCGATCGCCTTTCTGAGGTTAGCACTCCGATTGCGCCTTGGGATCCCAGCAGCGGCGCCGCTGAGCCCGACACGTTGCAAAAGCTAAAATTGCTGATGGGCAAAAGTCGAGGCAAGAAGTAATGACAGAGTTTTGCGCCAAAGCCGAAGGTATTGCGGGGGCGAAAGGTTGTTGATCGATGGCTGAGAAGATGCTCGTTCCCGTTTATCTGCCGACTTGGATGAAGAAAGCAGTGGTTAACGCGAAGCGCGCGGTAGTGCCTGCAGCGGAAGCCAAGCCGCAGTTGAATATTGTCGGGGAGCGCTTTATTGAGTGGTCTTTTTTGAGTGGAGAGATGCCGGAAGGGCCCGGCGAGGCGATTGAGTTTGGTTGTGAACAAGGCTATATGAGTCTAGTGGCGGCACAAAGAGGTTATCGCGTGCTGGCCAATGATTTGCAGCAACAGAATTTCAGTTGGAGCCATCCGGCGGTGAGGTTTTTGTGCGGCGACTTTCTCGAGGCGGAAATTCCTGAAGATCATTACGACATCGCGATCAATTGTTCTTCGGTTGAGCACGTGGGTGTTGCGGGACGCTATGGAATAACCGCGGAGCAGAACGAAGGGGATATTGAAGTGATGAACAAACTGGCCGCGGTACTAAAGCCGGGCGGGTTGTTGTTGATGACCGCGCCGTGTGGGCGTGACGCGGTAATGGCTCCGTGGTGCCGGGTGTACGGAGAAAAGCGGCTGCCTCGTTTGTTCAATAGTTTCGAGACGGTCAAAGAGGCCTACTGGGTGAAAGATACAGCGAACCGTTGGGTATCGTGCGAGCGAGAAGAGGCGCTGAGTTTTCAGCCGCGCAATGATCCTACGGATGGGCATGGCTGCAGTTATGCACTAGGTGCGTTCGTCCTGCGCAAGGAATGATTGATGCTGACGTTTTTTACAACCGCCAAACCATTCCGTGGACATGACGCGGTGATCCAGCGAAACGCGCTGAAGAGCTGGAAGCTTTTGCATCCCGATGTGGAAGTCATACTCTTCGGCGATGAAGAAGGGGCGGCGGAAACGTGCCGGGAGTTTGGTTTGCGGCACGAACCGGCCGTGGAAAGGTTTGAGTCGCGGAACCCTTATGTGAATTTCATGTTCTCGCGAGCACAAGAAATCGCGCGTCATTCGTATGTATGCTACTCCAACTGTGACATCATTTTATTGAGCGACTTTTGGAAGGCGTTTGAAAAAGTGCGGCGGTGGCGGGAGCGGTTTTTGTTGGTCGCGCGCCGCTGGGATACGGATGTTATCGAAGAGCTGGACTTAGGCGTGAAGGAATGGTCTGGCGATTTGCGTGAACGCGCGCTGCACGAGGGACTGCACCAAATTCCGGATTACGTGGATTTTTTCTTATTCCGCAAAGGGATGTATAGCGACATTCCGCCGCTGACTGTTGGATATGCATTTTGGGATCATTGGATCGTTTGGAAAGCGGCATCCCAAGGCGCGCCGGTGGTGGATGCAAGTTCATACATCGTGCCAGTGCACCAGAACCACGGCTACAACACGACTCCTGAGCGAAGCAAAGGTAGTCGATCCGACCGGATCGCGGAACGAAACCGCGCACTGAGCGGAAACGGCAAGCATCTGCGGTCCATCCTGGACGCAAACTATGTTCTATCGCGTTATGGGCATATCTTCTGGACTCCGATGCATCGACGAATGGCTAGTCCCCGCCTGCGGAATGTCACCCAAAAGTTAGTCAATGGGACGTTTGCATTGCGAAGGGCGCTAGGTCTGAGAAGAGCCAATCTCGACAAATGGTTTGGCGAGGGTGCGTCGCATTGAAAATATGCAATTTGCCGCTCTTGCCAAAGAATGTCAGCGATGAGATTCGACTGAGATAACGTGATTACATTTTTTGCCACGGCCAAACCGTTCGAGGGCCACAATGCCGTCATTCAGCGCAATGCGATTCAAAGTTGGTTGAGTGCGGCTCCAGGTGCGGAAGTGATTTTGTTTGGAGATGACGAGGGAACCCGTGAAGTTGCGGATGAATTTAAAATCCGCAACGAGCCGGACATCGCGCGGACATCGTTTGGGGCTATTCGAGTCGATCAGATGTTTTTACGCGCCCAAGCGATAGCGAGACATGATGTGCTGTGCTATTCCAACTGCGACATGATCTTTTTTGCTGACTTGTGGGAGGCGATTCAGAATATTCGCCTGGTCCAAAAGGATTTTTTCGCGGCGGGCAGGCGGTGGAACTTAGACATCACCTCAGCGATCGATTTCAACGCATCGGGTTGGCGAGATGAATTGAAGCAGCGAACCTTAAAAGAAGGTGAACGGCAAACGCGTTGGTACATCGACTATTTCACGTTTTCTCGCGGGTTCCTGGATGGGGATATCCCGCCGTTGGCGGTTGGTCGAGTTTACTGGGACAACTGGATGTTGTGGAAAGCCTCCCAAGCGGGAAAGCCTCTTGTTGATCTCACTCCCTCGGTAATCGCGGTGCACCAGAACCACGACTATAGACACCATCCCAAAGGACGGGATGGTGTCTATGCCGGCGAAGAAGCTGCTTACAACTTGCAAGCCGCCGGTGGTTGGGACCATCTTCGGACGCTGTCCGATGCGGAATTCGTACTTCGTAGCGGCAAGTTGACCCCCAACACAAAGAAATATTGGCATGCGATGAAGCGACGGATGCGTCCGGCGGGAAGAGTTCTCCTGTATCGGGTTTGGAATCCGCTGTGGTTTGGTGTGTTGAATTTAACGAGACCTTTGCGAAGTATGCTGGGATTGCGTTCAGCAGCCGTGCGACGCTCACATAACAAAGTATGAATGCCGTGCCCATTGAGAGTGCGCTAGCAACTACGCCAACGGTCACTGCATTGATCGATACCTACAACTATGGCCATTTTTTGGAAGAGGCCATCGACAGCGTGCTGGCCCAGGATTATCCGGGCGAATGCATCGAGATTCTGGTGATCGACGACGGATCGACAGATGACACCAGCGACCGTGTAAAGAAATATGGCAAACGAATCCAATATTTTCAGAAAACAAATGGTGGGCAGGCGACAGCATTCAATTTGGGCTTCCAGCATGCGAACGGCGAGATCGTTGCGTTTCTCGATGCCGACGATTATTGGTGCCCGGGAAAACTCTCAAAAGTGGTAGAGGCGTTTGCAGAAAATCCAGAAGCCGGGTTGGTGTATCACCGGCTGACAAATCTAAATTTCGAAACCGGAGTGCGTAGCGAAGGGCTGTACTCGCAATGCTCGGGATTTTTGCCGGATGATCCAACAGCTCTGCTGGCGTACCGAGTCTTGCCGACGTCCGCGCTGGCCTTTCGTCGTTCGATCTTGGCCCGGATGATGCCAATGCCGGACTGGATGCGGCTACAAGCGGATGCCTACCTGGCGCTGCTCGCGATTTTTTTGGCGCCGGTGCTGGGAGTGCCGGAAGATTTGGCGGTCTATCGTATACATGGGAAGAATCTCCATGCGGAGAACGCAAATAATGCGGGGCAACGTGGCGAACGCTTAAGTATGCGCGAAAACATTTTTGCGGCGGTCGCAAGATGGCTTGACGAGCACGGGATTGACACCCATCGCCGAGAGGTTTCACTGTTCTTTGAGCAGTTGTATTTGTTTTCGCAAGCGGAAGGGTTCGCGTACCAAGCACCAGGCCGTATGGAATTTCTACGCTATATGATGCGTTACACCAGACTGCACTGGAGCGATGGACCGCGAAAACTGAGCCTTCTCAATGCCCTAAATACAGTGTTGGCGCCATTGCTGGGGTATAAGAATTTTGGTCAGGTTTATAAGAAAGAGATTCACTTAGTGAATTTGTTCAGAAAAACAGCCTCCGAGCGCATTTAAAACCGTTGGGATCGTATTCCTATGCGTAGAAATCCTGCCAGGCGCCGATTCGGCAAACCCAAAAAATGACCTTAGTCGCCAATGAAGTTAAACCAGTGGTGACGGTGCTCATTGATACCTATAACTATGGGCATTTTATTGAGGAGGCGATTCGGAGCGTATTGGCACAGGATTTTCCTGCTGAGCGGATGGAAATTATCGTGGTGGATGACGGTTCGTCGGACGATACACGGGAGCATGTGGCGAAATACGGTGATCGCGTTCAATATTTTTATAAGCCGAATGGGGGGCAGGCGTCGGCGTTCAATTACGGAATCGCGAAGGCTCGCGGAGACTTTGTTGCGTTGCTGGATGCCGATGACTACTGGATGCCGTCGAAACTTAGCAAGGTGATTGAGGCTTTTGGAAAAAGTGCCAATGCCGGACTGGTGTACCACCGGTTTGAAGAATTTCGGATGGAAACTTACGAGCGACGAGTCGGAGAGTTCAACGCGGTATCAGGTTATGTTCCGGGAGATAAGAAGAGCGCGCTGCTCTATACGGCTTGCCAGACGTCCGGGCTGACTTTTCGAACGGAGCTGGTGAAGAAGTTTTTGCCGTTGGATGAACGGATGGTGATTCAAGCGGACGGGTTGCTGGCGGCGTTGATCATTTTCCTGGGGCCGGTGGTGGCGATCGATGAGCCGCTGGCGGTTTATCGGATTCACGGATCGAATTTGTATTTTCATGGAGACAAGGTCGATCCGGGGCGGCAGGCGCGGCGAATCGAGACGCTCCGGGTGATTCTCGATGGAATGGACGGGTGGCTGACGAAAAATGGATATGACCTGCAGCAGCCGGAGATACTTACCTTTCGGCGGCGTTGGCAGTCTTTGCATGAGACCGAGGAGTTTTTGTTGGAGCCTCCAGGGCGTGCACAATTTTTTTGGCATTTACTGCGGACCACGCGAAACATGGCGCCGTGTTTGAACTGGAGAATTCGCTTGGTGAATTGGTTCAATACGGTTGGGGCTTTGTTCGTGGGCTACCAGAATTATTCGAGCTTGGACCGGTGGCGTATCGCGATGAAGCGCAGACTGGCTGGATGAAATAGGAAGAGATGAACTCTTCATTTTTATTTGTGGCGATGTTACTGCTGTGTGGGTTGGCGGTGGCCCCGAACCACGCCCTGATGCAGCCGAATGACACGAGCAACGATCAGGAAAAAGCGAGTGCGCCGGAACAGGCGGTCATTCGGTTTATACGGGATCCGGATGCGGCACCGGCGGTTTCATTGAAGGGGGTAGACGGCGGGACGGTGAGTTTGGAGCAGGCGCGGGGCAAAGTGGTGCTGCTGAATTTTTGGGCGACGTGGTGCGGGCCTTGCCGGATGGAAGTGCCGGATTTGGTGGAGCTGCAGAATAAGTATAAGGATCGGCTGCAGGTGATTGGGTTAGTGGTGGACGATGCGGATGAAGATGCGGTGCGGGAGTTTGCCAAAAAGTACGGCGTGAATTATCCGGTGGCGTTGGCGACGAATGAATTGAGGATTCAGTTTGGAGGGATACCGGCGCTGCCGACGTCGTTCATCATCGATGCGCAGGGGCGCGTGGTGCAAAAGCATATTGGGCTGCGCGATCCGGTGTTGTACGAGACGGAGATTCGGGCGTTGTTGGGCCTGCCGATTAATGCGCGGGTGGAGACGTTTGTGGATGCGGGGGAAGTCTTTCTGAAGCATGCGGACCGGGCCAGCGAATTGCCCGGCGTGGACATGACGCAACTGACAGCGGCGCAAAAGACGGTGGCGCTGCATCGGATGAACCAAGAGAGCTGCACGTGTGGGTGTAAGTACACACTGGCGCAGTGCCGGATATTTGATGAGGCTTGCCAGACGAGTCAGAAGCGCACAGCCAAAATTGTGGTGGAGTGCGCGGCGGCGGTCCCAGCGAAAAACCCGTCGGGAATGAGCCACCGCCCCAAAAAGAACCCGCTGCCAATGCGCCTAATCCGCCAACTGATTCGAACGCGTCACCGGCGCCGCCTTCTTCCGGACATCGCGTACTCTAGTAGTTGATGGATCTCGCCGCAAAAATACTTTTCATCGCTGGGTTTGTGTTGTGTTTCAGCGGATGGGTGTCGCCGCCGGTGGCGCTGACGGCGGGAATCATTTTTGGGCTAAGCCTGAAGCATCCCTACCCGGAACTGAGCCGAAAAGTGGCCAAGATCTTGTTGCAAGCGTCGGTGGTCGCGCTCGGTTTTGGAATGAATCTGCATGAAGTGCTGAAGGCGGGGCGCAGCGGGTTGGTTTACACCGCCGCGGGAATATTACTTTCCATTGTGGTGGGATTGAGTCTAGGTGACCTGCTGAAGATTCGGGGAAATGCTTCGTATTTGATCACCACGGGAACAGCGATTTGCGGAGGAAGCGCGATCGCGGCGATTGCTCCGATTTTGCAGGCCGATAGTGAAGAAATGGCGGTGGCGCTAGGCACGGTTTTCATCCTGAATTCGGTTGCGCTGCTTACATTTCCGGCGATTGGCGCAGCGGTGCATTTGTCACAGACACAATTTGGGTTGTGGGCAGCGCTGGCGATTCACGACACCAGCTCCGTGGTCGGCGCCGCCGCAAAATATGGGAAAGAAGCGTTGATGGTGGGGACTACGGTCAAGTTGGCGCGGGCGTTGTGGATCGTACCGCTGGCGCTGGCCACTGCGGCGATTAAACGCAGCGCGACGAAAGTGGCTTGGCCGTGGTTCATTTTATATTTTTGTTTAGCGGCGGTGGTGAATACGTATGTTCCTGCGCTGAATACCTTCGGTGTTTGGGCGTTTCATGTGGGGCGCCTGGGGCTGACGGCGACATTGTTTTTGATCGGGACTGGACTATCGATCGCGACGCTGAAGAGTGTCGGTTGGCGGCCGCTGTTGCAGGGCGTGTTGCTGTGGATTCTGGTGGCGTCGGTGACGCTGGAACTGATTCGCGTGCGGGTCATCTCCTTCTGAATTTTTCTTCTAGTTCCACGAGAGCCTAGATCCTTTTTGTCAGGACGCCGGCGTCGGACCTTGCCCGAAGTGGATCGCGGTACTACACTCTGCCCTTCTCAAACCAAGCGCCAGAATGCCGGCGCAAAATGTGAATCGACGGAGGCTAGGGATGAACCGACGGGTGCTGGCGGTCGTGGTGATCTTGTTGATTGGTGGATTTGTGGCGACGCGCGGTGCGTTTTCGCAATCGAGCGGGCCGATGACGCGGAAGGCGATCAATCTGCCGGATTCGAATCCGGCGCTGCCCTTCAGCGCGGGGATTCTGGCCGGCAATACCTTCTATATGGCCGGAGCCATTGGCCTGGACAAGAGCGGCAAGGCACCAGCGGATGTCGACGAAGAACTTAGACTGCTGATGGAGCAGTACAAACGGACGTTGGCGGCCGCGGGGATGACCATGGATGATCTGGTGTACGTACAGATCGCCTGCACAGACCTTAGTCTGTATGACAAATTCAACACGGCGTACCGGGCAGCATTCTCTGGCAAAGAGTTCCCGGCGCGCGAGTTCATCGGGGCCGCGTCGATTTTGAGGGGCGGCCACTTCGAGATGCAAGCGATCGCGGTGAAACGCTAAAGGGCCCTAGGGAATAGCCGTTATGTGGGCACTAGACTTTTGGTTAATATTTGTCATTTGCCCAAATAACGGCTATTATTATGAACACCAGCCTTCTTTGTTAAGGTAAGCCGTTCATTATCAATATAATATTGTAAACTTCTTTTAACCGAGAATGGTATCTGCCATGCAAATATCCCCGGCAGATGCTACGAATCACCACAGAACAAAAAGCAGACAAGCTAATCCTGACGGTCGAAGGTAAGCTGGCCGGACCGTGGGTGCCTGCCTTGGAGCAGAGCTGGCGGGAGGCCCGGGATAAGTCTCCCGATGTGCTGCTGAAGGTCAACCTGTCCGGGGTCATGTTTATCGACGCCGCTGGCAAGGATCTGCTGCGGACGATCCACCGGGAAGGCGGAAAACTGTACGCCGGGGGCTGCCTGAACCAAGCGATCGTGCGGGAGATCGCCAAGGAAAAGACCGAAGCCGAGACTTCGGAGCCGGAAAAGAAAAAGCGCTTCCCCTTCCTATTCTATGTCTTGTTCCTAGGCTTGACGGTTGCGGGAGCTGGCTCGACTCGAGCGCAGTCTTCGGCTGGCCAAAATGGACTGCCGCCACAAGCCCCTGGCGGAGTGCTACGGCTGACGTTGGATCAAGCCGTAACGATGGCGCTGAAACAAAACACCACGGAACAGACCGCGATTATTCAGGCGGCCGAAGCTGTGCAAGACAAAGATGTCGCGCGTGCAGCGTTGCTGCCACAAGCGAATTTTCAGGCCACGGATGCGGTGCGGCGCGTCAACATCGAAAGCCAGTTCGGGCAGAAGTTGCCTGGGTTTCCTGAGCACATCGGTCCATTGCAGGTGTTCACGGCTGGCCCGACGTTTTCTGCGCCGGTGTTCGATTTGACGCTGTGGCGGCGTTACCAGGCACAACGGTCGCTGACGAGTTCAGCCAAAGCCAACAGCCTTTCGACGCGCGAGCAAGTGATCTTGCTAGTGGTGTCGCAGTACATCGGTTCGTTGCGAGCGGTTGCGACGGTGGAGGCGGCTGACTCTCGGGTGAAGTTGGCCCAAGCGCTTTACGACCAAGCCGCCGATCTTCAAAAAAACGGCGTGGGTACCGGCATTGATACGCTGCGCGCCAACGTAGAACTGCAAAACGAAAAACAGCGGTTGCTGGAGTCGCAAGCCGATCGCGAAACGTCGCTATACGCGTTGAGCCGGCTGTTGAATCTGGACCCACGGCAAACGGTCGAGTTGGCAGACTCGCTGAGCTATTTTGAAACGCCGCAACCGGAAGTCGAACAGAGCCTGGAGCAAGCTCTCGCGGAGCGCCAAGAGTGGAAAGCGCTAAACGATCAAATTAAAGCTGCGCAATCGCAGAAGAAACAAGCCTGGGATCAGCGCTTGCCGGCGCTATCGGTGGATGGCAACTGGGCTTATCAGGGCACGCGGCTGAACAACGGGATTCCCACCTACAACTACGAAGTGGCTTTGAATGTGCCGCTATTTACGGGTGGAAGAATCCGGGCGGAAACGACTCGCGCGGATTTGGAAATTCACCGGTTGGAACAGCAGCAGGACGATGTGCGAAACCAGATTGGCCAAGACGTGAAGAACGCGTTGATCAATCTGACGTCGGCGCGCAGTCAGGTGCAAGTGGCGTCGCTGGGCGTGGATTTGTCGAAGCAAGAAGTGGATCAGGCGGGTGACCGATTCCGCGCGGGCGTAGCGAACAACATTGAAGTGATTCAAGCCCAAGATTCGCTGGCGCGCGCGAACGACAACCAAATTGCGGCGCTGTACCGCTTTAATCAGGCTCGCGCGGATCTGGCGCGGTCCGTCGGACAGATGGAAAAAGTTTATTCGAAGTAGTGAGGACATGGGATGAGCATTGAAATCGAAGTCGGGCTAGAGAACGCGCCGAAGATACCGGTGACGCTGGAGGAGCCACTTCCTCCTGCGCCTCCGAAGGGACTGAAGAATCCCAAGGTGCAGAGAATTCTCGGAGCGGCCGCAGTAGTTCTTGTGGTGGTGGCGGTGAGTCTCTTCTTGTACTACCGCAATCGCGAATCGACCGACGACGCACAGATCGACGGCCACATCACGCCGATCGCGGCGAAAGTTTCCGGGCGAGTTTCGGAAGTGTTGGTGAACGACAACCAGCCGGTGAGAGCTGGACAAGTGATTGTGAAGATTGATCCACGCGATTACCAAGCGGCGCTGGATAGCGCGAATGCGGCATTGAAGTTAGCGCAAAGCGAAGCGCTATCCGCGAGCGCGGACGTGCCGCGTACGCGTGGAAATGTGAGCAGTGGAACGTCGAGTGCGGATGCGGGATTGCTCGGAGCGGAGGCGGACTTGGCCCGGGCCCAAGCCTCGTACGCGCAGGCGCAGAACGCCGACCTGGCGTTTGCAGAAGCCAATGTTGCCAAGAGCAAAGCCAATGCGGAATTGGCGCAAGCGGATCTGGAGCGCTACAAGCCGTTGATGGATAAAGGCGAAATCTCCAAGCAGCAATACGACGCGGCGAAAGCGAACGCGGACGCGACCTCGAGCGCGTTGCAAGCAGAGCAAGAAACGATTCGTCAGGCTCACGGCAACATCGATATCTCGAAAGCTCAACTGAATGCCGCGCAAGCGCGAGTGGAGCAGGCCAAAGCGGGAGTGAGTTCCGCACGCGCGGATGTGAATCAGATCAGTGCGCGCACCGCGGATGTGCAAGCGAAGTTGGCGAAGGTGGAGCAGGCGCGGGCGAATGTCGAGGCGGCGGTATTGAATATGAGCTACGCGCAGATTGTGGCGCCGATCGACGGAGTGGTGACGCACAAACAAGTGGAGATCGGCCAGTACGTGCAGCCGGGCCAGGGATTGATGGTGGTGGTGCCGCTGCAGGACGTGTGGGTGACGGCCAATTTCAAAGAGACGCAACTGCGCGGCATGCATCAAGGGCAAAAAGCGGAAGTGTACGTCGACACTTACGGCAAATCATTCAACGGGCATGTGGATTCCATCGCGGGAGCAACTGGGGCGGTGCTGAGTTTGCTGCCGCCTGAAAACGCCACGGGGAACTACGTGAAAGTGGTGCAGCGCATTCCCGTGAAAATTATGGTCGATCCGATTGCGGCCGATAAAGCGGTGCTGCGGCCGGGCATGAATGTGGATGTAACAGTGATCACGCAGTGAGCGTATTCAATTAAGGCGACGATGCGGCAAGCGATTCTATCGAAACTGCGAATGCCGGACGGGACGATCAACCCTTGGGTGATCGCGGTTACGGTGACGCTCGCTACGTTCATGGAAGTGTTGGACACGTCGATCGCCAATGTGGCGTTGCCGCACATTGCCGGGAACTTATCGGCTGGTTCCGATGAATCTACTTGGGTACTTACATCGTACTTAGTATCCAATGCGATAGTGCTGCCGCTTTCGGGATGGCTGTCGAGCTTTTTTGGCCGCAAGCGGTTCTACATGGCGTGCGTTGCAGTGTTTACGGTCAGTTCTTTTTTATGCGGGTTGGCGCCGAGTTTGGGCATGTTGGTGTTTTTCCGCATTTTGCAAGGCGCCGGCGGCGGCGGTCTGCAGCCGAGCGAACAAGCGATTTTGAACGATACGTTTTCGCTGGAAAAACGCGGTATGGCGTTCGCGGTCTATGGCTTAGCGGTGGTCGTCGCGCCAACGATCGGGCCGTGGCTTGGCGGATACATCACCGACAGCTTCTCGTGGCGCTGGATTTTCTACATCAACGTGCCGGTGGGAATCATTTCGCTGATTCTGACCAGCATTCTGGTGAGCGATCCGCCGTATATGAAGCGCACTAACTTGAAGCGAGGCTTCCGGATCGATTACATCGGGATCGGGTTGATTTCGCTGGGTTTGGGCAGCATGCAGATCATTCTGGATAAAGGGCAACGTGACGATTGGCTGTCGTCGAATTTCATCCGGGTGTTCATGGTGCTGATGGTTGCGGGAATTATTTCCGCGATTATCTGGGAGTTGCGCGCGAAAGACCCGGTGGTGGATCTGCGGATGTTGAAGGATCGCAACTTTGCGATCGCCACGACCGCTATGTTCTTCCTGGGGTTTGTTTTGTACTCGAGTACGGTACTGATTCCACAGCTTTTGCAGGAGATGTTGGGCTACACCGCGGCGCTGGCTGGGAAGGCGCTGTCGCCGGGTGGCGCAGTGATCATGTGCATGATGCCGGTGGTGGGAATTTTAGTGTCGAAGGTAGATACACGCATCCTTATTACCTTCGGCTGCATCGTATCCGCCTCCGCTCTATTTGTCATGGCTGGCTGGGACCTGAATCTGGACTACGGGCACGCGGTACGCGCTCGTATGTTGCAGAGCTTCGGGCTGGCGTTCCTGTTTATCCCGATCAACGTGTCGGCGTTCGCGTTCGTGCCGCGGGACAAAACGAACATGGGGACGGGGATTATCAATCTGGCTCGCAACGTGGGAGCCAGCGTGGGAATTGCCACGGTGACGACCATGTTGCAACGGCGCGCGCAGGTGCACCAGGCGCAGATGTTGGATCGCGTGAATAACTACAGCCTGGCGTACTCGAACATGTTTGGCGGATTGCAGACCAGGCTGGTGTCGGCGGGATCGAGCGTATCGCATGCGGCCTCGCAGGCGCAGTCGATGATCTATTACACGGTGCAGCGGCAGGCCGCGATGATGTCGTTTATAGATTGCTTCAAATTATTGGGGGTCGTGTTCTTTGCAGTGATTCCGGTGATGGTGATGATGAAGCGGCCGCGACGGCCGGCCGGCGATGTGCCGGTGCACTAAGTAGTGCGAACGAGTTTAAAAAAAGCAAGAAGTTGAAACGGGGGCCTGAGATGGCGACACAAACAGTAGTACCAAACGCAACGCTGACGAACGGGCAGTTGGCCAACGCAGCGAATCCACAGTGGAACGAACAGAAGCTGATCCGCGCAGGACAGCGAGGCGATGCGCAGGCGGTGGAGGCGTTGTTCAGCCGCTACCAACGACCGCTGTTTCAGACGGCTTTGCGCGTGCTCGGCAATGCGGAAGACGCCGAAGACGCTCTGCAGGATGGGCTGTTGTCGGCGTACCGCAACCTGAAGCGGTTCGAAGGGCGCTCGCAATTTTCCACCTGGCTGACCCGCATTGTGATCAACGCAGCGCTGATGCGGCGGCGGAGTGCCAAGGCGCGTCCGGCGATTTCGCTGGACGAGACGCCGCGTGAGGATGAGTTGCCAGCATCGGAGCGGTTTGCGGATAGCGGACCGAACCCCGAGCAGGTGGCCGTCAGCACGGAACTGCGGGAAATGATCAGCGAAAACCTGGACGAGCTTTCGCCGTTGCTGCGCACCGCGTTTGTCTTGCGCGATGTGCAAGGTTATTCGACGGGCGAAGCGGCCAAGAAACTTGGCGTGACGGAAAATACGTTGAAGGCCCGTTTGTGGCGGGCACGGCATCAGCTGGCAGAACGGCTGGGCCGGCGTCTGAAGCGCATTAAGGACGACGTGACCGGTGGCGATCGTCAGGGCCCGGCCATGATGGGCGGCGAGGCGTGCAGCTACTGCTGACGTAGATTCGTCAATTTGAAAAATAAACGAAGGGCCGGCCGATGGCGGGCCCTTTTTGTTTTTGCACAGTGTTCTACGCTGAGATTTTTGCCGCGGGATAAAGTCCAAGGACGCGGAGTTCGGCGGTGGCGGCGCGCACTTCGATAAGGGCTTCTTCCAGTTGGCCGGGTTTGTCGGATTCTACGTCGAGAAAGAACTGATATTCCCAAGGCCGTCCGTGGATTGGGCGGCTTTCGATTTTCTGCAGGTTAACATTGTGGCGGGCGAAAGGTTCCAAGGAGGCGAGGAGTGCTCCGGGGCGATGCGCCAAGCGCATGGCTAGCGACATTTTGTGGGCGTTGGGAGCGGCGAGACCAGCGGCTTGGGCTGCGGGGACCAGTAAGACGAAGCGCGTGAAATTCTCGGCATTATCCTGGATGGAGCGAAGCAGGACGGCGGCGTGATAGTGATTGACGGCGCGGATGCCGGCGATGGCGGCGAAGGATTTGTCTCCGCGATCGGTGACTTGGCGGACGCTGCCGGCGGTATCTTCGGCGGGGATGCGTTTCCATGTGGGGTGATCGGTGAACAGGCGTTCGCATTGTGCCAGTGCCATCGGATGTGAAGCGACGGAACGAATGTCGGCGAGGGCGGCACCAGGGCAGCCAATCAAATGATGTTCGATAGGCAGAATCGTTTCGGCGACAATCTGCAGGTTGCTTTCGAGTAGCAAATCGAAAACGCGAACGACGGAGCCGGCCAGAGTGTTTTCCACCGGGGCGAGCAACGCGTCGGCCGCAGCTTCGGCGATGGCGGCGAAAGCAGATTCGAAGGTTGGACGGGGCACGGTGGTGATGGCGTCGCCGATAAGCTGAATGGCGGCTTCTTCGCTGAAGGCGCCGGGTTCACCTTGAAAAGCCACGCGGGAATTTTGGAGTAGCATGCTGACTGGGGCTCCGGGCCGTTTGGCGATACCGCGGGCGATTGCGCGGCTTTGCCGGGCCTAGAGTATCAAGTATGATTTGTCGCGGCGCGGGAAAAACGATAGGCGCTGACGGGCCCGGAGACTGGCGGCGACGCGGATGAGTTACGTTTCCAAAAATCTGGTGCAGGGTGAGAATCTGCTGTATGAGACGCGGCACCATTGGATTGTGCTGCTCGGTTCGCTGGTGGTTGCGTTGATCACCGGAATTCCTGGATTGCTTTTGTTGTTCGCGGGACTGACGAAGTGGCCGACGCTGGAACAGTATGCCGATCGCGCACCCGGCGGAAATGCCGGTTTCCTGATTTTGGGTGGTGTGCTGGTGTTGATCGCGCTGGCGAATCTAGCGTGGGGCGCGGCGAAACGCAATGCCACGGAGATGGCGGTCACTAACCGGCGGGTGCTGATCAAGACAGGGATGGGCAACCGGCGGACATTGGACTTGATGTTGTCGCGAGTGGAAAGCATTGGAGTGGAAGAGACCATGTGGGGCCGGATGATGGGTTACGGCAACGTCATCGTGCGAGGCACAGGGGGTACGCCGGAGCCGTTCGTGAAGATTTCTCATCCGCAGGAATTTCGAAGGCAGGTGCAGCAGCAAATCGGTGCGCACGAGATTGGTGGGATCGATGAAACCCGGAAAACCTGAAGCAAGCGAATACGCGCCCTACTTTGAGAGATATATTTCGCTGGTGCAGGGCGATGACGTGGTCGCGGCGCTGGAAGCCCAGCGATTGCATATGATGCAAATGCTGGCGGCGCGCAGCGAGCGGGAAGGGAATTTTCGTTATGCGCCGGATAAGTGGAGCGTCAAGGAAGTTGTGGGGCACCTCTCGGACGGAGAACGGATTTTTTCCTATCGTGCGCTGCGGATCGCGCGTGGTGATCAAACGGCGCTGCCAGGATTTGAGCAGGACGATTATGTGAAGAACGCCGGGTTCGGTGAGCGCAAGCTGACGGATATCGCAGAGGAATTTGCAGAGGTACGTGGGGCTACGATTGCCCTGTATCGTTCGTTGAATGAAGAAGCGTGGGGACGGCGCGGCACCTCCAGCAATCATGCAGTGAGCGTGCGCGCTTTGGCGTTCTTAACCGCGGGGCACGAACTGTATCATCAGCGTATTCTGGAAGAACGGTATTTCGCGGCTATCCCGCGGGCTTGACCGCGGCGCATCCCCCGTTGCGTTTCGCTTGATAGTTGGCCAGAAATTTCCCGAGCCCCATACGCCATTGCGACGTATGGGGCATTCGGCGGTAGGGCCGGGCGGCCCGAACGAGGCAACCTTGTTTCTTCGCGTCTGGCTGGTTCACACGCGAAGGACTAGATCTTCGGTATCGGCTTCGACGCGCTCCACAGGCCGAGGAGCACCTAGCGACAAATCGAGAAAGTGGCCGGAGGCTGGAATGCGTTGAAGCCGCTTGTTACTGGGCTTGCGACGTTTTCGCTTGGTGCGCGGCGAAAAGATGAAATAGATCAGCATGGTGGCCAAGGCGATGATAAAGGCACCGGAAATCAAGCCCACGGCTTGGGCCCGCAAAGGGTCATTCAAGGCTTCCTGTAGCAAGTAGATACCTCCTCCCAGAAATAACGTGGCGAGAAAACCGCCGAGACTGCCGAAGGTGCGGGCCACCCCGGCGCGAACGATGAGCGCGGAGGTGGGACGTCCGGTAGGAAAGTGATAGCGCGGTTGTGGGGACTGGGTGGGCACGGTCATTCCTCGTGGGCGTGCTGCAGGGCGAAGCCTGCGGGGGCGGGGATGGCTTCGGCGGGCGGGGGAATCGCGGGATGCGCGGGAAGCTCGCCGGAGAGCAGGCTTTCCGTACTGGGGGTCCCCGCTCTCAAGAAATCGAGGTAACGAAATATGGGTGGTTTGTACGGTTTTTTCATCACTGCGCCGCAAACGCAGTAGACGTGGTCGACCTCCAGTTCCCTGCTGAAGCGGATGGTCAACTCCGAACAGCAAGCGGGATTGGTGCAGTGCCAGAGATCGCCTGATTGGAGCAGCATGGCCCGGCCTTTCTCGCGAGGGCTGGGGGCCCGCGCGGCTGGTTACCGACTGATAACTGTAAACGGATGAGTATCAGTGGTAGGGTGGGGATATTACAGATGAGTAATTCATAAAGCAAGTAACATTTTAAATAAGCCGGCAGGCCTTCAGAAATGTGTTCCTCAAGTGGCCGGGGCCTAAAGAGCCCGAAACTGAGTTCGATTTGCCGGGCCGCCTATCGTGGATGGATCGCGGCACGATTCGAGTGAGAGAGTGCGCACGCCGCGGAAACCGCCAAGTTGCGAGGGGCCCTGAGGGGCTGTTAAAATCAGCAATCCGCCGGGCTTACACAGTTTCCTACCCGGGAGGGCGGACGGTTTTCTCCAAAGCGGCTCATTGAGGGCTCGCGATTAACGGCAAAATTTAAGGGTGAAGTCTGGGCTTCAGAAACGCGGCCCAGAAGAAGAGACGCGCGTCACAGCGCGGCGTTGGCCTCGCGGTGCGGGGCGCGCGGAAGGAGAACAGGGTGGCTAAGTACGACGTGGCGATCATTGGCAGCGGTCCGGGCGGATATGTTTCGGCGATTCGCGCCGGCGAACTCGGACTAAAAACCGTGGTGGTGGAAAAGGACCCATTTCTTGGCGGCACTTGTCTGCATGTGGGCTGCATTCCCACCAAAGTATTGCTGCATCACGCGGAAGTTTACGACCACTTCAAGAATGCCGCGGAGCTGGGCTTTGAAGTGAGCGGGCTCAAAGTGAATTGGGCCAACGTGCTGGCGCGCAAAGAAAAAATCGTAAAGAAGCACGCCAAGGGCATCGAGTTTCTGTTCAAGAAAAATAAAGTGGAATGGGTGCAGGGCTGGGGACGCTACGATGGGCCTGGCAAGGTCAGCGTAGAAAAAGATGGGAAGAAAACCCAGATCGAAGCCGCCAACGTGCTGATTGTGAGCGGTTCGGAAGCCCGGGCGTTGCCGGGAATTGAAGAAGATCACAAACAAATTTTGAATAACCGCTCGATTCTGGAGCTGCCGGCGATTCCCAAGACGCTGATCGTGGTGGGAGCGGGGGCGGTAGGCGTGGAGTTTGCGTCCATCTACAACTCCTTCGGGTCGCAAGTGACCATTCTGGAAGCCTTGCCGCGCGTAGTGCCGGTGGAGGACGAAGAGATTTCCACGGAGCTGGAGAAAGCGTTCAAGAAAAAGAACATCGATATTCACACCAGCTGCAAAGTGGAGTCAGTGAAGAAGGACGCTAAGGGCGTCACGGTCGTTTTCACCGATAAGGACGGCAAAAAGCAGACGCTGCAAGCGGAAAAGATGCTGCTAGCGGTGGGTCGCAAACCGATGACCGACAATTGCGGCCTGGAAAAATCTAAAGCTAAGCTGGAGCGCGGCTTCGTGCACGTTGGCCCGTACATGGAGACCGAAGAAAAGGGTTTGTACGCAATTGGGGATATTGTCGCGGGATTGCCGCAACTGGCGCATGCGGCAATGATGGAAGGAATCGTGGCGGTCACGCATATCGCCGGGAAACCGACGCATCCCATCCGCAAAGACCGGGTGCCCAACGCGACGTATTGCGAGCCACAGATCGGGTCGATCGGGTTAACGGAAAAGCAGGCCCGCGATGCAGGCTACGCGGTGAAGACCGGAAAATTTCCATTTGTGGGGAACAGCAAGGCCACCATTCTTGGAAATCATGGCGGGTTCATCAAAGTGGTTTCTGATGAGAAATACGGCGAAGTTTTGGGGATTCACATTATCGGGCCGTTCGCCACGGAGATCCTGGCGGAGGCCGCGGCGGTGCTGCATCTGGAAGGCACCATCGACGATATGATGCACATGATGCATGCGCATCCCACGGTGTGGGAGGGGATGGGCGATGCGTTCGCGTCGGTCCGCGGGCTGCAAATCAACGTTTAGGTTTTCTGTCGCAGCTTCAAACAATGATCACCTGTTACAACGTTGACCTCGGTTTGATTGGCTGGGCGGAAGCCTGGGAGCTGCAGAAACGGCTGGTGCAGGCGCGCAAGGCCGGCCGCATCGACGATGTGCTGCTGTTCTGCGAACACCCGCACGTGATTACGCTAGGGCGCAACGGCAAGAGCGGGAATTTGCTGGCTTCGGAACAGGTATTGCGGCAGAAGGGCGTACAGTTTATGCCCACCGACCGGGGTGGAGACATTACCTATCACGGGCCGGGGCAGGTGGTGGGTTACCCGATTTTGAACCTCGGTGCGATTCGTAAAGATGTGGGTTGGTATGTGCGTATGCTGGAAGAGGTAATGATCCGCGCGGCGGCGGACCTGGAAATTGTCGCCGAGCGGGTCACTGGGAACACGGGGATCTGGGTAAATGGCGCGCCGTCCACGCCGGCTGAAAAACTCGGAGCGATTGGGGTGCATCTCAGCCGTTGGGTGACTTCGCACGGCTTTG
Organism: uncultured Acidobacteriota bacterium; assembly: GCA_963846145.1. Classification (GTDB taxonomy): domain Bacteria; phylum Acidobacteriota; class Terriglobia; order Acidiferrales; family UBA7541; genus Acidiferrum. Next base: position 1,038,204 of record CAWJUV010000004.1, read on the forward strand.
CTTATAACGTCTCGACCGATCTGCGGTATTTTGATTTGATCGTGCCTTGCGGCATCGTTGGGCGAAAAGCTACTTCGCTGGAGAAAATTCTAAACCGCACGGTCAAACGCGAGGAAGCCACCGTTCCGCTGGTCAAACATTTTGCGGAAGTGCTTGGTCTGGAGTTGCGGACCATGTCTCGGGCGGAGTTGGTCGCTTACCTCGAAGAGCGCGAAGTGAGCGGCCCAGGCGTCGAAGCGCAGGAAATTGCGGTGGAATCGCGGGCCTGAAGTTTTTGGCAGGCTTGAAAAGATTTGACGGTGAGCACGGAGCGCGGATGAATAAGGAACTGACCCGACAGCAGTACCTCGATCTGTACTACTACATGCGCCTGAACCGCGCCGTGGAAGACACCATGGTGAAACTGTTCCGGCAGAACAAGATTGTCGGCGGGTTGTACTCCAGCGAAGGCCAGGAAGGCATCTCGGTCGGCACAGCCTATGCCCTGCAGAAAAAAGATTGGCTGGCGCCGATGATTCGCAACATCGGGGCGTTGTTGGTGAAAGGTGTGCCGCCCCGCGATATTTTCACCCAGCACATGGCCAAACACACTTCGCCGACTCGCGGCAAAGATGGCACCAGTCACTTTGGGGATCTCGAAAATCTGCACATCGTTTCGCCGATTTCCATGCTGGGCGATTTGATTCCGGTGATGACCGGGGTGGCCATGGCTGGCCGTTACCTGGGGCAGAAAATTGTGGCCATGACCTGGATCGGCGATGGCGGGAGTTCCACTGGCGTGTTTCACGAAGGGCTGAATTTTGCTGCGGCGCAGAAGGCTCCCTTTGTGCTCATTCTGGAAAACAATCAATGGGCGTATTCGACGCCGGTGAAGCGGCAGGTGCCGGTGACGGATTTGGCCGATCGCGCCAAAGCGTATGGCATTGCGAGCTACATCGTGGACGGCAACGACGTGGTGGCCGTCTACACCACGGCGCGCGAAGCGGTGGAACGGGCTCGCGCGGGCGAAGGGCCGATTTTAATTGAAGCCAAGTCCATGCGCATGCGCGGACACGCGCAGCACGATCCGGCTGAGTATGTGCCGAAGGACATGTTCGCGTACTGGAAGGCTCGCGATCCGATCCTGTTGTATGAAAAATTTTTGACCGACGAAAAATTGCTGGACGAAAAAAGCAAAAAGGACGTCGACTCGCGGATTGAAACACTACTTACGAAGGACCGAGATTTCGCGGAAAGTTCGCCGATGCCACCGCCGGAGTTTGCCGCCGAAGGGGTGTACTGCAGCGGCGATGATTGCCACAAAATTGCGCCGAAGTGGGAGCGCTCCAAGGCCGAAGTGACTCCGCCTCGATCGAGTGTCTCGCCGGTTTGGACAGTGGAGGGATTTGGCGAAGGAAGAGGGTCGGGCGGAAAGAATGCGCCGATTCATTTTGGCGATACGGTCCCGGCTGGGCCGGTGCTGAGTGACAACGAAAGCAAACTCGCGCCGGAAAGTCCCACGAAAACGGTTACGGAAAAAGCTTCCGGCGCGAATGGTAAAGGCGGCGTCCCGAGCGCATCGGCGAAAAACGGCGTTAAAAACGCAGCGAAGAACGCGGCCAAACCGCTACACAAAAACGGCGCAAAAGCATCCGCTAATGGCAAACTCTCGGCACAAAAAAATACCGGCTCCGCCAAAGGCAAGGCCAACGGAAAAAGCATTCCAGCCGCTTCGGGAAAGAGGAGATAAGCCATGGGGACTTCCCGCAACGCGACCGCTGAAAAAGATTTTCCAAAACCAAACGATAAGGCTCCGGAGTCCGGCGCCGGCCCAGTGACGTTTCTGGAAGCAATCAAACAGGCGCTTTACGAAGAGATGGAGCGGGACCCGGCAGTCGTGCTGCTTGGTGAAGATGTGGGAGTTTACGGCGGAGCGTTCAAGACCAGCGAAGGATTGCTGGAGCGCTTCGGCTGGGAGCGAGTGATCGATACGCCCATCAGCGAAAGCGCCATCATCGGGGCGGCCTGCGGCATGAGCTATCTGGGACTGCGGCCCATCGCCGAGATGCAGTTTATCGATTTCATCGCCTGCTGCTTCAACCAGCTCACCAACTTTGTGGCTAAAGGTCATTACTTGTGGAACGCGCCGGCGCCCATCGTGGTGCGCGGGCCGTCCGGCGGCGGGGTGCACGGCGGACCGTTTCATTCCGCCAATCCGGAAATGTATTTCGTGCACACTCCCGGATTGAAGGTTATCTATCCGTCGACGCCCTATGACGCCAAAGGCCTGTTGAAGGCCGCGGTGCGCGACAATAATCCGGTGCTCTTTTTCGAGCACAAGTTTTTATATCGCCGAATCAAAGAAGAGTTGCCGGCGGGCGATTACACCGTGCCGATCGGCAAAGCCATCGTGCGGCGGCCGGGAAAACATCTGACGATTATTTCCTACGCGGCCATGATGCATACTTCTCTGGAAGCGGCGGAAGCGCTGGCCAAGGAAGGCATCGAGGCGGAAGTGATCGATTTGCGGACGCTCTTGCCGCTCGATGAAGAAACGATTATCGAGTCGGTGAAGAAGACCAATCGCTGCCTGGTGGTGCACGAAGATACCCGCACCGGAGGCATCGCCGGGGAGATTGCCGCGCTGCTGTGCGAAAAAGCTTTTGGGCACTTGGATGGGCCGCTCATGCGGGTGACCGCGCTGGATACGCCAGTGCCCTACTCGCCGCCGCTAGAGGAATATTTTCTGCCCAACGCGCAGAAAGTTTTTGCGATGGCCAAAGAACTGGCGAAGTACTGATCGCCGCGCATCGAGTTTCGCAAGAATTTTGGGGTCTTAGATCGAGGAGAGGGACATGGCCGTAGACATCGTAATGCCGCAGATGGGCGAAAGCATTTTCGAAGGGACCATCACCAAGTGGCTGAAGAAGCCGGGCGACAAGGTCGAGCGCGACGAACCGCTGTTTGAAATTTCCACCGACAAGGTCGACGCGGAAATTCCTTCGCCTTCCGCGGGGGTGCTGAAAGAAATCAAGGTGGCCGAAGGCAAGACCGTGCCCATCCAAACCGTGGTGGGAGTGATTGATGCGGTCGGGTCGGCTTCCGCCGCGGCTCCCGCGCCCGCAGCGCCGGCCCCCGCAGCTTCGGCGAAGACCGAGGCTCCCGCGAAAGCGGCCGCACCTGCGCAGCCTTCTCCGGCCAACGGAAAGGCTCCAGCGGCGCCGGCTCCGGCACGTCCTGCCGCCCAACCGACGGCGGCAGCTCCAAGTTCTCCAGCTCCCGCAACAGGAGCAGGAAAAGAAGGCGCCAGGATTCACAGTTCGCCGCTGGTAAAACGCATGGCCAAGGAACACGGCATCGATTTGAGCGGGGTGTCCGGTACCGGTGCGGGCGGGCGCATCAGCAAGCAGGATATTGAAGCGATCATTTCGGGCGGAGGCCAGGCTGCAGGACGTGGGGCGGAACCTGCGGACGAGACTCACGAAGCCGAAACTGAGATGGAAGAGGCTTTCAACGGCACTCCTGCTGCTCCGGCGACCGCGCGGCAGACTTCCTACGCGCCACCAGCGCGTCCGGCACAGGCACCGCCGCCATCCGCGCCAAGCCAGGGCACGGCCCAACACGGCGGACAAGTGCACGCGGTATTCGAAGCGGCGGTCCCCCGCGAAAAGATTTACTTTGGCGATTACGAAGTTTCGCCTATGACGGTGATGCGCCAGCGCATCGGCGAGCATATGGTGGCGTCCAAGCGGGTTTCCGCGCACGTGTATTCGGTCGATGAGATCGATATGAGCAAGGTGGCGGCGCTGCGGGCCAAGTCGAAAGACGAATTCGAAAAGCGCAACGGCACCAAGCTGACCTTCATGCCCTTTTTCGTAAAGGCCGCGGTGGCCGGTTTGCGCGCCTATCCCACCCTGAATTCTTCGCTGGACGGCACCAATATCGTGATGCACAAGGAAATCAATATCGGCATTGCGGTGGCGCTCGATTGGGGCTTGCTGGTTCCCGTGGTGAAAAATGCCGACGAGAAAAATATTCTGGGCATCCAGCGAACCATGAACGATCTGGCCGAGCGGGCTCGCTCCAAGAAGCTGCGTCCCGAAGAAGTGCAGGAGAGCACTTTTTCGATTACCAACCCGGGCGTGTTCGGCGGCTTATTTGGTTTGCCGGTGATCAGCCAGCCCAACGTAGGAATTCTCGGGCTGGGGGCCATCGAAAAGCGGCCGGTGGTGATCAACGATTCAATCGCCATCCGCTCGATGTGCTACGTGACCCTGTCCTACGACCACCGGGTGGTCGATGGGGCTATCGCCCACCAGTTCCTGCACAAGGTGAAGGAAACTTTGGAGAATTGGGCCGAGCCCATTCTGTAGCTTTTCCCCACGGATATCGCGAAAGAAAAGCCGGTCAGACCGTGTTCTGACTGGCTTTTCATTTTTCCCCAACGCGACCCATCCGACGGAAAACTACTGCAGGAGCAGCGGCTTGAGCTTGGCCACCCACACCGCAAGACCTTCCATGGGAATGGGCTCGATGCCGGCTTCGCGGAGGGCTGTCGAGATGTAGTCGTCGCGCCGTTTGCCGCGGATCAAGGCCACGTCGGTCACCGCGGCAAATTCCGTCGCCAGTTTTTCTTTTTTGCGAATGAGTTCGGCGGTGTAGGCCAAGGGTTTGAAATCGCCGGGACCACGGCTGACGGAAAGAGCGTGTACGAAACCGCGCGTACCGTTGCGGCGGTAACCGTAGTCGATGCGGAAAGGATCGTCGGGGATGGTCCATTGGTCCACCCGCACCGATTTTTCAATGCGGTCCCATAGACGGGCTTGGCGAAAAACTTGCGAACAGTAGGAACGAATCCGAGCACGGCCGTTAGAAGAGCCCACTAATCCGGGCACATACGGGACGGCCACGTGGTCGGCAAAGAGCCGATCCATTTCCGCGTCAATGTCCGTAGCGAAAACGCCCTTTTGCGTGGCAAGTTGTAGGGCGTTGGACAAGGTGCTATCCCACTTTTCCAGAATTTTTTCGAGCACTCGAGCCGGGTGGTCCGGGTGGGCGGTGTAGGGGTCGGAGGTCAGCGGAGTGAACGCGGCGGACTCCAGGCGATCTTCCAGGTCGTTCTGCAGGGCTCTTACAAGACGCTCGCTGACCTGAGGAAGCATGCGCCGCAGGCGGCGAAATTCGGTTTCGTCCTCGATCAGGCGTAAGCGTCGTTCGCCGGTTGCCGGATTGAAAAGCAAGATGCCGATATTGATCCACTCGTCGCGCACCAGGTTGGGAGTGAACCGCAACACGTGGTAAAACAAAGCAATTTGGCTCTTGGGAGGCGGCGGAAATTCGGTCTGGTCGGTCACGCGTGCTATACCCAATTGGGAAATGGCTGGCGGTTGGACTTCTTGGCATCCAGGATCAGTTCCGGCACACGCGAGCGGCGGCGCCACAGACTTTCCAGTAAGCGCAAGAGGTCGTCCAGTTGATCGTCGTACCACTCTGGGGGAATGTCCCGGGAGACCTCGTCGAGAACTCCTTCGGTGATGCGGCGCTCGAGACGGTCGAGCCAGGGACCGAAGGAGTTCATCCCGGTAATTCCCTGGTAGACGCGGTTGCGGTTGTATAAACCGCGCAGTGGGGCGTCCGGAAATTTCCATTCTCCGGCGCTGAAGCAAAAACCTTGATCGATCATCAGGGTGCGATATGCCCCCGAATCGCCCGAGTCGGTGTTCGAGGTGGCGACGGGCTGACGACTCGAAGCAGACGGCAGGCTCTGGGACGACTGCATAAACAGGGTTTGCCTTCCGTTGGTGTTACAAGTCCACTTGTCGAAGACCAGCATGCCCGCGAAATCATGGAGATTTTCAACCAGCGGCAACAGCGGGTCGGGGAGGAAATCGTGGAGGGTGAGGTGCCGAGGGTCTCCCGGAAAGCGCGAACCGAAATGCAACCCAGGTTGGCAGGGGTAGCGGTGCCGGGGATATTCGATGGCCAGATCGGGGGTCAAGCGGATCAGTTCCTCGACGACTTCAATAATGGCCACCGCCGGGGTAGGAAGCCCCAGGCGGGCGGCCAGACGGGTTCCGAGCATTTCGTTGACCAGGATGCGCCGGTGCTGCGGATTATTTTGAAACTTGACGACGTAGTAGTAGCCGTCGTTGCAGCGCATCAAGTGCGATTGTGCGCCGCCGCGCATGCGGCGGATCTGTTCGAGAGCTTTGGGCATGCCCGCTAGGCCAGGCTGGGGGAGTAATCTTAGCGTTACTTATAATTACAGTCAAGACATGTCGAGCAGCCAGCGGCCCCCCGGAAGCCCCCCAGGACTGTTAGCTCCGATCATCAATGAATGGTCAATTCCACGACCTCCTTCCGGGCCGGAAGTGTTCCAAACCGGATGGGCGGCCGCCAAAAAAAAAGCCCGGTTTCCCGGGCCTATGACCAGAACATTCGGATGTTGCAGCGCCACTGCCACGCGCCGGCGCTGACAGCGTCCGGTGGAGGTTAGCGCTTCTTCTTTTTGCCGCCGGACTTTTTGGCCGGTTTCTTGGCGGCCTTTTTAGGAGCCGCCTTCTTGGTCTTCTTCGCAGCGGCGGAAGCACTTTTCTTTACCGCGGTCTTTGCCGCGGCTTTTTTGGCCGGGACCTTCTTGGCGCTGCGGCTGGAGGAAGATGCTGCACCCCCGGTGGAGCCCCGCTTGGGTGCAGTGGTACCGCGTTTGGGAGCTTCGGCCTCCGGCTCTTCGTCTTCATCGTCGGCCAACTCGGCGTCCGGTTCCACTCCGCCTACTTCGTCGACCTCGCCGGCTTCTTCCTCTTCGAGAGGCGCCAGCTCGTTGTCGTCGTCAAAATTGTCCTTATCGAAATCCATCCCATCCTCCCGAAAAGTTGCGGACTTGAAATCCGACCAGCCAGGGCGCGGGAGCGCGACTGGAAGAGACTCCGATCCTCAAGCCGTTGTTATCGCAACCGCGCGGGGTTGTCAAGCATTCTGCGGCGACACTCTGATTTTGCGGCCCACGTGGGTACGAGAGCGCACTGTGGAAAGCAGTGCCTCGAACTTCCCGGACCGGAATCGCGACGCAAGCCACTGGTGCCGGAATCAGTCGCGGTTGGCTGATGGGGAATGGTTTTGGGCCACTGCGGCGGGATGCTTTTTTTCGCTTTTGGAGGCGGCGGACGGGCGACCGTCGGCGGTGGTTTTGGCAGAACTTCCCGGTTTGGCCTTGGCTGGCGTTCGAGGCGGAGTCTTCGCGCGAGCCTTGCTGCGGGCGTGACCGCTGCGTTCCGAAATATTTTCCAAAGAATAGATCCGCAAAACCATGCCGCTGCGCACGTGGTTAGCGGAAAGCTTGTTCCACTTCCGGACATCGTCGCTCTCGACTCCGAAGCGGTCGGCGATCCCGCCCAGAGTGTCGCCTTTGCGTACCCGGTAGCTCACCAGGTGGCGTTTGGATTCGGCCTCCGGCTGGACCGCCGGGATGATAATTTTCTCGCCGGTGTTGAGGGCCGTTTGCGACTCCAGACTATTGGCTTCGGCGATGGCTTTGGCGGTCACATGGTACTTCTTGGCAATGGCCGTAAGGGTTTCGCCGGCGGCTACCCGGTGGCGGCGCCAGCTTACCCATTTGTCCGCGGGAATGTCGGCGATCTCCGCGGAAAAGCGTTCCGCGCTACCGGCCGGAAGATGCAGTTCGAACGACGGATCGTCTGGGGTGGCCAGGCGCAAAAGCGAGGGATTGAGAGTCCGCAGAGTTTCGACGTCCACGTCGATTGTTTCCGCTACCAGCCGCAAATCAATGGCTCGTCCGGGCTTTACCACATCGGAAGCCACCGGAATTTCGGGCTCGGCCTGGATGCCGTAGTGCGGCGCGTCCTTGGCGATCAACGTCAGCGCTAGAATGATCGGCACATAATTTTTCGTTTCTTTAGGCAAAACGTTGCGGCGGTACAGCTCCCAGAAATCGGCGTAGCCGGTGCGCTCAATGGCTTTTTGCACGTTGCCGGGGCCACAATTGTAGGCGGCCATGGCCAGATACCAGTCGCCGAAGAGCAGATACAAATCACGGAGATGCTGCGCGGCCGCATGGGTGGCTTTCTCCGGATCCTGGCGTTCATCGAGCCACCAGGTGTGACGCAAACCGTATTCCTGCCCGCGGTAGGCCACAAATTGCCACATGCCCCGCGCTCCGGCGCGGGAAAGAGCGGTCGGCTGAAAGGCGCTTTCGGCCTGCGCCAGGTAGATCAGATCCTGCGGAACACCCTCCTGAGCCAGTACCCGCGCGATCATTTCGCGGTAACGTCCGGCGCGGCGCAAACCGGTTTCCACGATGGCTCTTCCGTGGGGTGTCTGGAAGAAATTCAAAAAGGAAAGGACTTCGTCATTTACCGTCAGCGGCAAGTCGTGGGAAATATTTTTGGCGGCTTCTTCGGCGCGGGCTTTCAGACGCGGATCCACCGGAAAGGTCATCTCCGCGACTTCGTCGATGGCCGCGGGAACCGCGGGGGCCTCGTTAAAGCCGTCACCAGCGCGGAAGGCTTGCAGCTCGTCGGTGTAGACCGTGTCCACCATGCGATGGAACAATTCGCTAAGCTGCGGATCGGAGCTAGGATCGTAGGGGCTGGCCAGCAGCTCATCCATGGCCTGATCAAAATCTTTGCGCGCGGCTTCCAAGTGACCGGCTTTGTAGTTCTGTTCTCCCGAGGCGAATTTTTCTTCGACGCTCTGGATCAACGCCTCTTTCGAACCACTGCGTTCTTCCTGCGCGGCGGTCGCGGAGATGGAGGCAGGAGCGGAGGCGGAGGTACGACGAGCAACCGGAGGCGCGAGAGGCGTGAGCCAAAGCGTGCGGCGGCGCGCGGGATTGTAGAGCGGAAGATCGGCGAGAGTGGTCTGGTTGGTGGTGCTTGATTTACCGGGTTTTCCGGACTGTGCCGGCGTCGCCGGGTGAGCCGTAATCGCGGTCGGCAGGGACAGCGCGAACGCGGCGCAAAAGCCGAGGGGTCCCACAACACGGAAAAACTTACGGAGCGCAGGGAAGCTCGCGGGCATCCATTCATGGTAAGGAGCGGCCGGAGCGTGGTCAACGCTTTCCGGAAGAGCGGGGTTGGCGTTCACACTACACACCGAAGCGCCAGCCACACTTCGTCCAAGGCTGGTCCCTCCACCGGGCGTCTCAGACCAAGGGTTTTCGCCAGCTCTCGCCAGTTAAAGTGGGTTTTGACTCAGTTCAGCGGAGGTACGCCCGCGCGGAAATGTCCCAAAAAGGGCTTGGCAGTCCTAGCCCGTTGTGGTACACTCTTTTCGCGTTTGTTGCTTGTATCGCCTTTTAGTTCGTGAAAGAAGCGGTCGCAAGGTTCAAACTTGCGGCCTTTTTTTATGCGCAAACGGCGGCCGAAACCTCTCGAGGGGCTCGGAAGCGGCAAATAGCTCAATTTAGTAATGCTCAACCGCAACCCGGTTGACAGAAAAGAGTAACGCAGTGAGTAAAGAACAAGGAACAGTGAAGTGGTTTAACGCCAGCAAGGGCTTCGGTTTCATCCAGCGCCAGAGCGGTGAAGATGTATTCGTACATTTTTCCGCGATTGTGGCTGATGGCTATAAGTCGTTGAACGATGGCCAAGCGGTTGAATTCGAGGTAACCAAGGGACCCAAGGGCCTGCAGGCCTCTAACGTCACCCCCCTCTAATTCCACTTCACTAGTTTCCATTTTGGCGGCGCGCTCCGGTGCGCCGCCTTTTTTGTTTTTTGGAGCCTTTTTTCGCGGCTATCTCCGGGGGCTTACGCCAAAGCCTGCCGCAAATCCTCGATCAAATCGGCGGCGTCTTCCACGCCGATCGAAACCCGGACGCTGCCAGGCTTGACTCCGGCGCGGACCAGTTCGGCGTCGGACATGTTGTAGTGCGAGGTGTACAGCGGCAACACCACCAGCGATTCCGCGCCTCCCAGACTCACCGCCAGCAGAAACAACTTTACGCTATCGCCGAAACGGCGCGCCGCCTCCAGCCCACCCTTCAAATCAAACGCCAGCATGGAGCCGAAGCCGCGCATCTGTCGCTGGGCCAGCGCGTGGTCGGCATGGGAGGCCAAGCCCGGGTAGTGCACGCGCTCGACCGCCGGATGCGCTTCGAGAAATTGCGCGACGGCCAAGGCATTGGCGCACTGGCGTTCCACTCGCAGACCCAGGGTCTTTATGCCGCGGATGAGTAGAAAGGCCGCTTCCGGATCCATGGAACCGCCGAGAGCAATGACCATGTGTTGCACTTTGTGCATCCACTGCGCGCTGCCGGCAACGGCTCCGGCGATCACATCGGAATGCCCGGCCAGCGCTTTGGTGGCACTGTGCACCACCATGTCGTAGCCGAGGGCGATGGGATTCTGCAGGATGGGAGTAGCGAAGGTGTTGTCGATGATGGAGACGAGTTGGTGTTTCTTGGCGAAGTCCACCGCTTTCTGAATATCAACGAGGCGGAGCATCGGATTGGTGGGCGTCTCGACGTACAGAACTTTGGTCTTCGGCGACACTTGCGATTCCAGGCCGGCTAGATCCGTTTCGACGTGTTTGACCCCAATACCCATATTCGGAAGAGTGTCGCGCATTAGGCGGTAGGTGCCGCCGTAAAGCTGCGCCGTGGAGAGCACCTCGTCGCCCGCTTTCAGCGCGCTCAAGAGGGCTGAGGAAATCGCCGCCATTCCCGAGGCGGTAACCACCGCGTCTTCCGCGCCTTCGAGGGCAGCGATTTTCCCCTGGGCAATCGAGAGGGTGGGATTGCCGTAACGTGAATAGATGTAGGCTTTGCTCTTGCCCTCGGCCCACAGCTTCATTTCCTCGGTGGAGGAGAAGGTGAAGGTGGCGGAGCGGCAAATGTTCACGCCCACTGCGGCGCTTACTCCGTGACGTGGTGGTTCCCCGGCGTGGACTGAGCGGGTTTGCGGGCCCCAAGACGATTTCGAAGGATTAGTCATGAGCGGGATTATTGGCCTGCGCGTAGAGGCCGCCAAGCTCCATTTTGGAGGGCTTTTGGTTGACCCTCGCAATGCACACGCCGCTTTGAATTAATTTCCAGCCGTTAGACGAATTTGGCGGACTGCGGTGTCAGCTAAGTGAGAGCCGCAAGGATGGGCTTTGACGCAATCAACACTTCTTCCCGACGATGTGCGGCAGTTGTACGAGCGTCACGGCGCGGCTTTGCTGCTTTATGCGCGGTCGTTTCTCGCCGACCGTTGCCGAAGCGAGGACGTGGTGCACGGAGTTTTTCTGAAACTTCTGCAAGGATCCGCCGCGATGCCGGAAGAGCCGGTCGGCTACCTGTATCGGGCGGTGCGGAATGCCGCTTTCAACGCACGGCGAGACTGCTCCCGGGACGTTTCGCTGGATTCCGAGGCGGAGTGGTTTTCCCGCACGGGCCTCAGCCGCGAGTCGGTGCTGGCGCTGCAGAGCGGGCTTCGCGATTTGCCCGAGGAGCAACGCGAAATCGTCATCCTGCGTATCTGGGGCGGGCTGACGATCGAAGAGTCGGGTCGAATAGCCGGAGTGCCGCCGAATACGGCAGCGTCGCGCTACCGCTACGGGCTTGAAAAGCTGCGGGAACTCTTGAAACCCTGGCAGAAGCCTGAGGAAGGAACGAAGCATGGGTGACGAGCAGCACGAATTTGAAAATTTTCTGCGTGGCTTTCAGCCGATGAGGCCATCCGCTTTGCCGCAGGCCCCGCGCCACACGGTGCTGTGGGTTTCGCGCAGCGCTGCGGTGACGACGCTGACTTTGGCGGCGACCGTCGCCCTTGGTTTGATTGCCATGCAACGCAGCGTTTCTACCGGCGAGCGGGCCGGTGGTGAGCCGGTCAGCCATCCGCCCCGATCCAGCGTAGTGCTTACCCGCCTCGCGGTCGAAAATCCGGAGCGTTTCGACAAGGCGATGGCGCAGCAACGTTTGCCCCGATTTGACCGCCAGAACAGTGCTTTGCATTTTCTAGCCAGGGATTAAGGAGACGTTATGAAATTCAAATTCAAACTGCTGATTATCTTCGCGCTCGTGCTTCTTCCTTTTAGGGGAGTCGCTCAGACCGTGCAGCCGGCGGAGACGCGCAATGCGGCGCTGCGTTATTGGCTGGCTTTTTCCGAGTTGCAGGACATGTCTACCGACCCGGGATTTTCGGATCAACTGAACAAGGTCTTGTCTGGATCCAGCCCATGGGACGAGGCGAAATTTGGACCGCTACTGGAAAAGAACGCGGAAGCGCTGGCGACTTTTCGACGCGCCACCAAATTGCCGGACTGTGATTGGGGACTCGAATACAGTTTGGGGTCGCGGGCCACCAGTGTCTTCGTGAACGACGCGGAGCGCGCGCTTAATCGCCTGAATACGCTTGATGGCATTCGCCAGCAATCCAAAGGAGATGTCCAGGAAGCCGTCGATGATTGGCTAGCAGGGGTGCAGTTTTCGCAGCATTTGGCCCATGGTCAGAGTTTGCTCGGCACATTGGTGGCCGCGAGCGCTCTGAGACCCAATCTGGAGAATCTTTCAAGAGAGACGCAGAGCGGTGTTTTGAATGTGCGGCAAAAGAGCGAGATTGACGGGGCTATTCGCGCTCTGCCGGGAACGGGCTTTGATTGGGGACAGGCAATACGTTATGAGGAATCTTCTGTGACGATTGCAGCGCAAGAGCTGGCCAAGTCGCCCAATCCAACGCAGACCTATCAGGAGTTGATGGGGGAAGCGGCGCCACGGAATTTTTCTACCCCGACGGCGAGGGACTTCGATGCGTACCATCGCGTGATGATCCAGGTGGAACAGGCGTTTGAGCTGTCGCCTGAACAGACCGCTGTTAAGTTTGAAGCGTTGAAGGCGTCGATTGCGTCGCTCCATCCGTTCTTTCGGGGGAGCATTCCTTCGCTCCACAAGATCAACGATCACCGTGCTGCCGTGCAGGCGGCGCGCAATGCCGTTCTGCAGCAACTGACAGCCAGCCGCTGAACCAGTTCATGCCTCGTCGATGGTCTCGTGCTCGGGGTGAGGCTTGTGGTTGGCGATCACTTTTTCAGCCAGCTCGTTGGGGACGTAGTCGTAATGAGAAAATTCCATGGTGTAGCTGGCGCGGCCCTGAGTTTTTGAGATGAGGTCGTTGGCGTAGGTGAGCATCTCGGCGAAGGGGACCTGCGCTTTGATGACCACGTTGTGGCCGCGAACTTCACTGCCGGCGATGCGGCCGCGGCGGGAACTGAGATCGCCCATCAGGTCGCCGGAGTATTGGTCGGGAGCGTAAACCTCCACGTGCATGACAGGCTCGAGCAGTGCGGGCTTGGCGGCTTTCATGGCCTCTTTAAAGGCCAGTGACCCGGCGATCTTGAAAGCCATGTCGCTGGAGTCCACATCGTGGTATTTGCCGTCGTACAGGCTGACCCGAAAGTCGACCACTGGAAAACCTGCTAGATAACCGCGAGCGGCGGCGTCGCGAATGCCCTTTTCCACGGAAGGAATCCAGTTCTTCGGAATCGAGCCGCCGAAAATATCGTCGACGAACTCGATTCCCTTGCCGCGCTCGGAAGGCTCCATCTTGATGCGGCAGACGCCGAATTGCCCGTGCCCGCCGGATTGTTTTTTGTGTTTGCCTTCGGCGTCGGCGCGCCCGCGGATGGTTTCGCGGTAGGCGACCTTGGGCGGCTTCAGCGTGAGATCGACGTGATAGCGCTTGTGCAGTTTGGCGACCACTACTTCGATGTGCTGCTGGCCGGATCCCGCCAGTAAAAATTCTTTGGTCTGCGGATCACGCGAGAAATGCAGCGCGGCATCTTCTTCCAGGATTTTGTGGATGGCCACTCCGATTTTGTCCTCGTCCGCGCGGGTTTTTGGTTCGATGGCAAAAGTGATGGACGGCTCGGGAAGCGGGGCGCGTTTGTAGAAGATCGGCGTGGATTTGTCGCCCAGCGTTTCGCCGGTGGCGGTCTCCTTCAGCTTGCAGATGGCGCCGATATCGCCAGCGTGCAGTTCCTGGAGCTCGGTGAGTTGTTTCCCTTGAACGATCTGGGTGTGCTGAAAGCGTTCAGGAACGTTGCGGTTGTAGTTCATCACCGTGGCGTCATTCTTGAGCACGCCGCTCATCACTTTGAAATAGTTGATGCGGCCGGCAAAGGGGTCGGCGAGAGTCTTGAAGACGAAAAGAGAGAGCGGCTGGGCATCGTCGAATTTGCGCTGGATGGTTTCGCCTTTGCCTGCGGGATCGTTGTAAGCCACGACGGAGTGCTCGTCGGGATGCGGAAATACGTCGGCGAGGAAATTGAGCAGGCTGAGGCTGCCGACATTGTGGAGCGCGGCGGTAAGCAGCACCGGGATAATTTTTTCGCCGACGATGGCGCGGCGCAGGCCGGCGATCAGATCTGGAAGGGGCAAAGTTCCTTCCCGAAAAAATTCTTCCATCAATGCGTCGTCGCCTTCGGCGACCATCTCGACCAATTTCTCGTGGGCTTCTTTGGCATCTTCGGCGAGCGCCGCGGGAATTTCTTCGATGGAGGCTTGGCCATCGCCGTCGAGTTTGTAGAAATGAGCCTTCATCACCACTAAATCGATTACGCCGCGGAAGCCGCGTTCCTGGCCGATGGGCAATTGCAGCGCCACGATATTGCGGCCAAAAACCTGTTCGAGCGATTCCATGGAGCGTTCGAAACTGGCCAGGTCGCGATCCATTCCAGTCAGCACGAACGCGCGCGGAATGTCGTACTCCACGCAGTAATCCCATACTTTTTCGGTGGTGACTTGCGAGCCGACGTGGGCGTCGACGGCGATCAGCGCGGCGTCGGCGGCGATCAGCGAGGCTTTGGATTCGTTGATAAAGGTGGAGCAACCGGGGAGGTCGAGAAAATTAATTTTTACTTTTTCGCCGTGGATGTTTTTGGCGGGATCGGTGGTGGTGGGCCATTCGGCGCAGGCTAGCGCGGTTTGAATGGAAAGTTTGCGGGCAATTTCTTCTTCGTCCCAATCGGTGGTGGTGCTGCCTTCGGCGGCTTTGCCCCAGCGCGGGGTGGCCCCAGCAGTGAACAGCAACGACGACACCAGTTGGGTTTTCCCGGTGCCGCCGTGGCCGACAATGCCCACGTTGCGAATGTTCCTGGTGGAATAACTGTTCATGTAGACCTCCGACGCGTGAGGTCCGTGCTCGATGGAAAGGGCGCGGGCCTGCGCCTGATGAGTTTGTTAGCTGCGATGCGTGGCCCGGAGCTTGCCGCAATTAGGTGGAGAGAAACCCGGCAAGAGAAAAGAAGCTGGTCCGCTCGGCAGTTGTTGGCCGCCCCTGGCGGCCAATCGGGCGGATGCTAGCACAAGAAATTGTGTGACGGCAATTGTTGGGTGGACAGCCGCGGTGACGGCGTCATTCCGGCTCGATGAGGGTCTTCTGTGCTGGTTTATGTATGGCGAGAGCGGCCGGATATAGGCGATGCAAAACCTCCAGAAGATCACTGGCGCTGAGGGCGAAGCCGATGCCGCTGACGTTTTGCTTGATGAGCTTTTGGGTGTTGATGCCGATGACTTCGCCGCGGACATTGAGAAGAGGTCCGCCGCTGTTGCCGGGATTGATGGGGGCGTCGGTTTGAATCCAGGTGCCGGGTCCGGCGGTTTCCAGCGTGCCTACGGCGCTGACAATTCCTTTGGTGACGCTGAAGAGCATGGCGTCGCCGGGATTGCCGATGGCGATGACGCTTTCGCCTTGGTGAACTGCATCCGCGGGAGAAAGGGTGAGATGTGGGAAGTGATTGCCGGGTGTTTTCAGCAGGGCGATGTCGAGATCCGAGTCGATGTAGATGACTTCAGCGTCGAGTTGGATGCCGTCGGGTAGAGTGGCTTGGAGGGAGTCTTCGCCGCGGGCGAGGTGGGCGTTGGTGGCGATGATACCGTTGGCGGTGACGAAAAAGCCGGTGCCGCTTTTGGTGCGGCTTTTCAGAAATACAACGGCGGGTTTGGTGTGCCGGACGAGGTCTTCAAGGGAGGGGACGCGGCCAGGCGATGCAGATTCGCTTGCGGCGGTCGACGCTTCGAGGAGGGATGCGCTGGAACGGTTGTCCTCGGCTACATCGACCGCGGCGTTGTTGAAGAGTTGGGAGACGCGTTGCAGCTCGACATGGAAATCGGCGGTCTTCAGCAGCCAGTAGTTGCCGTGATTGTGGCCTTTGAGGGAGACCCAGTTCATGGGGCCCTCGGTGAGCTGAATTTCTTTGGGCGCGTATCCCGGCAAGGTAAGACGCGCGATCATGGGGTGCTCGAGTCGCTCGCCGAGAGTGGTTTTGGTCTTGTGTAAGTATCCGCCGGGGATGGGCTTTTCGTACGGGGTGGTGCCGACCCAGACGCCGTCGATCTGAAGAGTGGCTCCGGGCGGTGTGCTGCTGATGTGCAGTTTTTCAGCGCGAGCGGCGGTGACGGAAAAAACGGCGGCTGGCAAAAGGCCAAGGCAAGCCAACCACGTAAGGCTGAAGGTTCGGCAGCGCACGGTTGCGCATCATACCATATAGTTATAATTATTATTAAGTATACAAAAAGATCAGGGACGATCAGGCGGATTGTGTTGGGTTGGCGGCGGAGCGGGAGAAGGCTCGAAGCCGGAGCAGGAGAAGACGGGAAGCCGCGGGTACTTGGCGAAGGTGGGATCGGAACGAGAGAGCTCGCACAGGATGAAGATGGAGCCGCGGGAAGAGCGGATGCTGCGGGCGTTTTTGCAGCGGGCGCACAGTCCGGCGCTGCGTTCGTCGTCTTGGTCGGACGATAGAGGAGGCACGTTTAAGGATAGCGCAGTACGTAGAAGCAGAATCGATCGCGATTGTTAACCGGAGTTCGGAGATGAAATTGCTAGAATGTGTCCCGCCAGATGCCACTCTCCATGCACAAAGGGTCTTCCGCTTTGCTTGTCCGGGTTTTTGTAATGTTTGTTGGGTATGCGCGTTGGTTGTGCTCTTTTCATTCCGACGGCGCTCGCACAGAGAGATGAAAAGGGTGGTCAGGAAAACAAAGATTCAAACTCAGACAAGAGCCCGAAAGCAGCAGACCCAAACCAACAGAACGACAAAGACCAAGATGAAGCAGAGATCACGGCGGTGCCCAACCGGCCGACTTTTTCGACTACGGCTGAGAGTGTCCAGCGGGGCGTCCTGGAAATTGAATATGGATTCGAAGCGGCCGACGGCCATCAGAATATTAATGGGCTGATTAAATTCGGGGTATTCAAGAACCTGGAATTGCGATTTGCGAACAATATATTCGAACGCGATGCGGGAATCGGCGGGGTGGGAGATTCTGGAGCGGGCTTCAAGTACCGAGTGAAATCGCAATCAAAGGAAGGGCTCTGGCCGACGTTTTCTGTTTTGTATACCGCGGCCATTCCCACCAGCACCGGCACTCCTGGAATTGGTGCCGTAGATCACGACGTAGATTTGTTATTCAGCAAAGATTTTGGCAAACACCACATCGACGTGAACGGCGGAGTGAATTTTCTGGGAAGGCCAGGCCAGAGTGGTTTCGATCGCAATTACTTCACGGCATTTTCTTATTCGCATCCGTTAACGGAGAAGTGGGGATTCTCCGGCGAGGTGGCAGGTTTCAGTCGCGCGAACCTCGCTACGCCGGCAACAATGACGCTTTTATTTGCAGCGACGTACAACGTGTCTTCCCGGCTAGTTCTTGACGGCGGGGAGTACACGGCGGTCTACGGCAATCTGCCGCGCGTAACTGGATTCGCGGGAATCACGTACTCGATCGCGGATCTTTACCACCCTCATGCATCGAGGCATCGAGCCGACGGAAAGTTATAACGGTCGATCAGTTAGAATTTCACTGCTGATGGGGAGATGGGGGCGCCGGCGGATTTGGTGCTTCCGAAGTTGGCGGCGGTGACGCTGGGGACGGCGGCTCGCTCGCTGCCGGTGGAGCGGCTGGCGCAGGAGGCGGTGTCGGTTTGCCGAAGCGGGCGTCGTCAATCTGTGGATCGACCTCGATCTTATCGGCAATTATTTTTTGATTCTGATCCGTGCCGGGTGCGTCGGAATCGATTTCGAAAGCGAACTGTAAGCCACCTACTTCGCGGTAATCCTTAAAAATGGATTCCCACGGCACATCCTTGTCGCCAACTTTGCGGATGCCCTCCCACTTGACTAACTGATAGGTGGCCGCGTCGAAGAGGTAGCTGCGAGGGTCGTGCTTGGCGGTGATGAGTTTCAAGCGATAGGCGGGTTTGCCATCTACATCCTCTTTGCCCACCAACTCGACTTGATTGCCTTTGGATTTGTAATCGACCAGCGGACCATCGAAATCGGATTCATCGGGTATGTTAGCGAGGTCTTCGGCGGTCATCTGCTGAACACCTTTATTGGGCGAGAAAGGATTGATGACCCAGCCGGTCTTGCCATCGTAGGAGCGGATCAGAGTCTGCCCGAGAATATTCACTTCGATGTGCATTTTGCCGGGGCGTTCCAATTCCAAGGTAAAAGGGCCGTCGGCGCCCGGCCCAAAACTGATGGTGCCGGTGATGCGCTGAGCGTGGACCGCTTTGATTTTGTCGAGACCGCCGCGAGCAGCGAGCACCTTATTGACGATATCGTCGGCAGTTTGAGCGGTAGCCAGACAGGGTAAAAGCAAAAACAGTAGAGCGCTTACGATTCGGGTTTTCATAAGACCTGTATGAGTGCGGTCTGGTTTTTGCGTCAAAGACCGATACTTCAATGGTAAGAGTCGGAGGGGTTCAGGTCAATTTAGACTGCGCCGACCAAACCGGGCGGCTGGAATCGTGCGGCATCATGTTTGCGCACGATTCAGGAGACTACTTTTGTTTGTGGCAGGAGCCGCTGCCTGAATCAGTGAAAGTTTCGCCGGCGGTGGGAATGAATTCCCACTCGTACTTTTTGGGGTGAAGCGTCAGCTTCAAAACTCCAAAAACTTTGTCAGCGCGGATTTCGCTGTTGGGCTTCACTGTGCCAAAGGTGCGGAGAGTTTTTCCGCCAGTGCCTGCGACGAATTCACGGATGCCGTGTTTCGGATCGGCTTGGCCGGTTGGGTTCTGCAGAGCGAACCGTTCGTAATCGTGATCGTGGCCATTCACGACGATATCCGCATGCGCTCGATACAACGCTTTCCATAGCGGCGCGATTTCGGGATTATTGCCGTGAGCTCCGCCGCTGCTGAATAGCGGTTTATGCCAGTAGGCCAAGGTGCACGACGCGGGATGCTCGGCCAAGTCTTGGCGTAACCATTTTTCCTGGCGCGAACCGGTCTCGCAGCCGCCCACGCCGGCGCATTCACTGTTCAAGACGATGATGTGCCAGGCCCCGAGCTCGTAACTATAGTAGCCGCCGGTAGGGTCCCCGGCCGTTTTGCCGAAGTATTCGAAATAGTAGGTGGCGCTTCCGGCGTGGAACTCGTGATTGCCCACCGCCGGGCGGGTGCGATCCTTGGCGCGTCCCCAGGTGCGGTCATAGCAAGCGAAATTTTCTTTGGAGCCGCTGGGATAAGCGAGATCGCCGACAGCCATGACAGTACCGGGAATCTTGTCCAACAATTTTGCGGTGGCCTCGGAGCCGGCTTCAGCGCAATCGGAGATGTCGCCGGCGCCGACCAGAACCGCGGTGTCGTCTGTGGCGGCGGCCCGGGACGAACTGTCCAGCGGGCCAACAAATACTGCCGCCGCGAGTGCTGCGAACAGGCCTGCGACCAACAGCAATTTTAAGCGTGACGTGGTCATGCGAAATCCTTCCTGCGAAACTATCAAACTGCGGTGAAGAAATTTCCATCTTGTTGGACGTAACCGTAGGCCATGCGCGGCGTGTTGAACGCCCAACCCGGATTGCCATTGCGATCGAGCAAAATCAGACCGCCAGTTCCTTTGGTGCGCTGAGCGAGCAGTGCCACTGCTTGAGCCGCCGCGGACATGGAGGAGGTCAATTGGCCTTCGCCGTTGCGCGATGTGGATGCGGCATTCGAATGCCCGCTGGAGTGTCGCAGAAAATCCGTCGCGGTTTTAGCCATGACAATTTTCATGATGGCTTCGCCATAACCGGTGCAAGACGCGCCGCCCGCTTCTGAATCGGCATAACAACCGCAGCCGATCAAGGGCGAGTCTCCGACACGGCCTGGAAGTTTGCAGCAAGTGCCTCCAGTGGAGGTTGCGGCAAACAGCCGTCCATCGCGATCGACCGCGACGGCGCCGACAGTTCCCTGTTCATGGCCTTGATGAAACGCGGCGGCATGCACGTCAACTTTGCATTTAGCCCAAGCCTCTCGTTCGGCCAGAGCAATGAGTTCCTCGGGATTGCATAACGAAATTCCCTGCTGTTCTGCAAAGCGTTCTGCGCCTTCAGCCACCAGCATCATATGCGGGCAGTCTTCCAGGACTTTGCGCGCGAGCCGAATCGGATTGCGAATGTGTTGAAGCGCGGCGACGGAACCGGCGCGAAGTGTAGCGCCGTTCATGACGATGGCGTCGCATTCGACGCGCCCATCGAGATTCAGGTGCGAACCGTAGCCCGCGTCAAAGACGGGATCGTCTTCCAGAACGACGATGGCTGCTTCGATGGCGTCGAGTGCGGAGCCGCCCGTCTGGAGGATTTGCCAGCCGGCGGATAGGGCGCGTTCACAGCCAGCGCGGCAGGTGGAAACCGCAGCATCCGGGATATCCCAAGCACCGCCGTGAACGATGAGTGCGGGCTGCATGGAAGAAGAGAATGGCAAAGGGTCTTGGGTTTGTCACGGCACATCACGCAAAGTGATGCGCATCGGATAGCGCGTACGAGAAAAAGTTCGGTGCACGACTTGGATTAAAAAAAGAAATCGAGGAAAACGAGTAAAGGAGCGATCACCAACAGGATCACCGAGCGATACAGTCGAGCGCGGGGCATACGACGGACGGCGTTAACGAAGAAGGAGGGCAGCAGGGTGAGTCGCGACTCTTTACGCGGGCTATAGAACGGACCCGACGGGGTGTATCGCGATAAATTGCGGCGCAGCACGCCGACCTCGCTGTAGAGCCACACCGAAACATCGGCGCGAGCCCGCCAGGTGTCCACCGCGCCGGCGATGAAGGACAAATATCCGAGCGCAGTCAAAAGTCCAAGCTCTGGGCCTGCACCCCAGTACATAGAAGCCCCACCGTGGATAAACGTTATCGCGAGCATAGGACGAAGCGAGCTGCCAGGCGGTTACACCTGGTCGTGAATGGTGCTCAACCCGACGACTTCAAATTCTTTCTTGCCGGCGGGCGTAGCGACTTCTATTTCGTCGCCGACTTTCTTGTTCAGCAGGGCCTTGCCAATCGGCGAGGTGGTGGAAATCATGCCTTTTTCCGCGTCCGCTTCTTCGCTGCTGACCAATTTATATTCAATTTTGATGTCGCGCTGGGTGTCGAGCACCGTGAGACGCGAGCCGTACCCGGCGCGGTCCTTGGGGATATTGGTGAGATTCAACATGCCCAAATCGCCCATACGCTTCTTGAGCGCTCCGAGGCGAGCATTCACGAATCCCTGGCGTTCTTTTGCGTATTTGTATTCAGCGTTTTCCGAGAGATCCCCGTGGGCGCGGGCCACGGCGATTTCTTTGGGCAGGTCGACGTTAAGTTCGTGCGCTAACTGCTCGATTTCTTCCTGCAGCTTCTGTTTAATTTTGGCGAGTGGATCAGGAGCGGTTGTCATTCGGTCTTTCAGAGCGCCTTAAAAGGTTCGCGGAGTCCGAAAGGTGCCGGACCCCGCGCACGGATGATTATAGTGGCGCGCAATTGCGTCTACAAGAGCGAACGAATTTTTGAGAAGTTGTCCAGGCGATCGAACTGGAAGGCTTATTTAACGACTACATCGAGCGATTGAGTCTTGGTGTTGCCAGCCTCGTCTTGAATGGTGAGCGTGAAGGTAGTGGTCTTTTTGGGTGAAACGTCGACGCAGCGGCTGTAGGACGGCCATACCGGATTGTCTTGCGGCTCGAGCTTGACGGTTTTTGCGTTGGCCACGCCGTAGCAAAGCTGGAGCGATTCGCCGCGATGAATTTCTTTGGCGCTGGCGTAGAAACTTTGGATGGCCAGGTCCTTGCCGCCCATTTGTTCCACAGTCTGGCGATCGGCGGCGCGCTCCTTTTGGGATCGATCTTCCTCGGCGCGGCGCTGAATTTGGCGATTTTCCTGCCAGCGCGCGAAAAAGATCCACAGCACATAAAGGAGAACAATAAAGAGGGCCAGCCAGGAAAGCCAGATGGCATGTTTCAGGCGCGGTTTGGATGGTGGCGGCGGGTTTTGTTCTGCCAGCATAGGGGGCCTTTAGGTTCAAATGTGCCGCAGCAAATTATAAACGGCAGCGCGATGGGCACAAAATCCTTAGATTGGTTTTTTTGCAGAAAAGTGCGGCAGCGCAATTTGGTGTTTTCGTGTAGCCTTCCAGCCACCCAAGTTACGGAAGAGACGAATTTGAGGAGGCTTCCATGACGCGAAGTTTGTTTCGAGCTGCAATGATCGTTATTGCCGGCGTTTGCTGCGTTCTCTCGGTGCCGGTTGTAAACGCGCAACATCAACCGGCGGCCGATCTGATCATCACTGGCGCCAAGATCTGGACGGTGGATAAGGCCATGCCCACGGCACAGGCGGTCGCGGTGTTGGGGGATCGCATCGTGGCGGTTGGTTCGAGTGCTGAGTTGGAAGCGTGGCGAGGACCCAAGACCGAAGTGGTGAATGCGGGCGGGAAGCTGCTGCTGCCGGGATTTAACGACTCGCACGTGCACTTCATTACCGGTGGTTCGCAGCTCGATAACGTGCAGTTGAACGACGCCACCAGCGCTCAGGAATTTGTGACGCGGGTCGGCGAGCATGCCCGCAACATGCCCAAGGGCGAGTGGATTCTGGGCGGCGATTGGGATGAGACCAAATGGACGCCTGCGGAGCTTCCCACTCGCCAGATGCTGGATGCGGTGACGCCGAATAATCCGGTTTTTCTGAGCCGATATGACGGGCATATGGGTGTGGCGAATTCGGTTGCGTTGAAACTGGCGGAGATCACCAAAGCCACGCCAGAAGTTCCCGGCGGCACAATTGTGCGCGACGCGCAGGGCGAGCCAGCCGGCGGACTGAAAGATGCGGCGATGAATTACATCTATAAGGTGATTCCTAAACTTTCGTCCGAACAACGCGCCCGTGCTGCGGCGCGAGCTTTGGAGCATGCGGCGTCACTGGGAGTCACGAGCGTGCAGGACATGGTTCCCGATTACGAAGATATCGCGCTGTTTGCGGATTTGCTTGAGCGCGGAAAGCTTACGACGCGGATTTATGCGGCTCCGGCGGTCGCGCTGTCGGAGGATCAAGCCAAAATCGGGCTGCGGCACAGTTTTGGCGGCCCCTATCTGCGCATCGGCGCGGTGAAGGCCTTTGCGGATGGCTCGCTCGGTTCGCGGACGGCTTACTTTTTCGACCCGTTCAGCGATCAGCCGGGGAACCACGGATTGCTGTCGGAGGATATGCAGCCGCTTTCGAAAATGCGCGGGCACATGATGACTGCGGATGGCGCGGGCTTGCAGATTTGCACTCATGCGATCGGTGATCAAGCGATTTCGATGATTCTGGACTTGTATACCGAGTTGGTGAAAGCGCATGGTGCGCGAGACCGGCGGTTTCGGATCGAACATGCGCAGCACATGGCGGCGAAGGACTTCGACCGATTCGATCAACTGAATGTGATTGCGTCGATGCAGCCATACCACGCCATCGATGACGGGCGCTGGGCGGAGGGCCGGATCGGGCATGACCGCGCCAGCCGGACTTACGCTTTTCGAACATTTCTCGACCATAAGGTGCGACTGGCGTTTGGCACGGATTGGGATGTAGCGCCGCTCAATCCGATGTTAACGGTTTACGCCGCGGTAACCAGAGCGACGCTGGATGGAAAGCACCCCGAAGGTTGGTTTCCGGAACAAAAGCTGAGTGTAGCGGAGGCCATCGAGGCGTACACAATGGGTTCGGCTTATGCGGAATTTCAGGACACGG
This sequence comes from uncultured Acidobacteriota bacterium, assembly GCA_963846145.1. Taxonomy (GTDB): domain Bacteria; phylum Acidobacteriota; class Terriglobia; order Acidiferrales; family UBA7541; genus Acidiferrum. The sequence goes on from CAWJUV010000004.1 coordinate 1,062,153, forward strand.
TGAAGGGTTCGATCAGCGTTGGAAAGCTGGCGGATATGGTTTTGGTGAATGAGGATATCCTGACGATTGACCCGGTGAAAATTCGTGACGCGAAGGTCGATACGGACGATTGTAGGCGGAAAGACGGTCTTCGACGGAAACGGATATCACAACTAGAGCGGGAGTGCGGCGCACCGACACAGACCGTTGGCTGTCCGTAGACGTTTTCGCGCTTCCCAAACCCTGAAGGCGGATATATCCTCCTTCAAACTTTTCGAGTTAAGGAGAAGTCATGCGGCGAGCTTTGTTGGTTCTGGTGTGTCTGTTGGGATTTTCACAGTGGGCGCAGGCTGCGCCGGGTTCGGTGCGCTGCGGGAAACTGTTGGATGTGCGCTCCGGCAAAATGCTGAGCGATCAACTGGTTTCATTCGATGCGAGCGGGACGATCACCGCGGTAGGTGCTGCCGGAGCGTCGCCGGCTGATAGCTCGGTGATCGATCTTTCGAATGCGACCTGTTTGCCTGGATTGATCGATGTCCACACTCATCTCACTGGCGATCCAACCGATTCGGGCTACTCCTCGCTGGGGATTTCGGTCCCCAAGGAAGCGTTAACCGGTGCCAAGAACGCGCGGCTGACGTTGCGGGCTGGATTCACGACCGTGCGTAATGTTGGCGCGGGAAATTATACCGACGTGGCGTTGCGTGACGAGATTAACGAGGGCGGTATCGAGGGGCCACGGATGCGCGTGTCCGGGCCGCCGTTGGGAATCACTGGAGGGCATTGCGACAACAATTTGCTGCCGTCGGAATTTCACTACCGTTCGGAAGGCGTGGCCGATGGGCCATGGGCGGCACGCACTAAAGTGCGCGAAAACGTGAAGTATGGAGTGGACTTGATCAAGGTGTGCGCTTCGGGGGGTGTTTTGAGTAAAGGCGATTTGCCCGGCACGCCGCAATACACGTTGGAAGAATTGCAAGCTATCGCGGAGGAAGCCCACAAGCTGGGCCGTAAAGTCGCGGCTCATGCGCATGGAACGCAATCTATTAAGGATGCGATTCGCGCGGGGATTGATTCCATTGAGCATTCCAGCTTGATCGATGACGAGGGCATCGCGCTGGCCAAGCAGCATGGGACTTTTCTGGTGTTCGACATTTATAACGACGATTACATTTTGCAGGAAGGCGCGAAGGCCGGCATGCTCGCGGAGTCCATCGAGAAAGAAAAAAAAGTTGGGCGGCTGCAGCGGGAGAATTTCCGGCACGCGTGGCAAAGCGGGGCGAAGATTGCGTTTGGCACCGATAGCGGCGTTTATCCCCACGGCGATAATGCGCGGCAGTTCGGCAAGATGGTGGAGTGGGGCATGAAGCCGATCGATGCCATTCAGGCGTCCACCGTTGTGGCGGCGGATTTGATCGGCTGGCCGGACAAAGTGGGGGCGCTGGAGACTGGACATTTTGCGGATTTAATCGCGGTGAGTGGGGATCCGACCAGCGATGTGCGCGTGCTGGAGTCGGTGAAGTTTGTGATGAAGGGCGGAGTGGTGGCCAAGAATGATTTTGCTGGAAAGTAATAAGGAGCGGCGAGCGTGAGTACCGGTGAGGTTTTATTGTTAGCGTTTCTACTGGGCGTTGTCGCGGGACTGCGGGCGATGACAGCTCCGGCGGTTGTGGCGTGGGCGGCGCATCGCGGCTGGTTGCAACTGCACGGCACCGCGCTGTCCTTTATGGCTTCGACTGCGGCGCTGGTGATTTTTATTTTGCTGGCGGTTGGAGAATTGATCGGAGATCAGTTGCCGTCAACGCCTCCGCGCACCGCGCCGCCGGGATTGATTGCACGCATTGTGACCGGCGGATTATGTGGAGTCTGCCTTGCGATGGCGGGCGGAGCGCCGCGCTGGCCCTTGGCGGTTTGGCTGGCGTGGTGGGCGCGCTGGTCGGAACGTATGGCGGATACCAAGCGCGCACCGGGTTGGTGCGGGGGTTGAAGGTGCCGGACTTAGTGATCGCGACGCTTGAGGATATCGTGGCGATTGGCGGCGGATTGTTTCTTGTTTCGCGATTCTAATTCGAAGGCAAGGTAGGCCGTCTGACGATTTGCCGTCGGAGTCGCATTCGATTGAGCGAGAGCGCTTTGCGGTTCTTGAATCCGCTATTCCGCCAAAGCCTTGTGCGCGAGGCTGATGGAGATGGATCCTTCGCCGACGGCGGAAGCAACGCGCTTTACGTTGCCGGAGCGCACATCTCCCACGGCCAGAACACCAGGACGGCTAGTTTCCAGAAGAAATGGATGACGTCCTAGCGGCCAACTTGAGGCGCGCAGGTCATCCTCGGTCAAATCCGAGCCGGTCCGTACGAAACCTTTGTCATCCAGCGCAACGCAACCGTTCAGCCACTGAGTATTGGGCTCGGCGCCAGTCATCATGAAGACGTGCCGAATCTTGCAAGTTTTTTCCTCGCCGGTCTTGCGATTCACCCAAGTTACATTTTCCAAGTGATTGGTGCCGTCCACCGCCACGATTTCGGTGCAGGGGTGCAGGGTAATTTTGGGGCTATCTTCAATGCGGCGGATCAGGTAACGCGACATAGTTTCCGCCAGCCCGTTGCCACGGACCAGCATGTGGACGTGTTTGGATTTCTCGGATAGAAAGACCGCAGCCTGTCCCGCGGAATTGCCACCGCCTACGACGATCACCTCTTCATCGCCGCAAAGTGCGGCTTCCATGGTGGTCGCTCCGAAATAAACGCCGGTGCCTTCGAACGCGCCGATATTTTTTATCGGTAGCCGGCGATACTGGACGCCGGTAGCGATCACTACGGTCTTGGCGAGCACGTTGTGCCCATCATCCATTTCAATGGTGTAGGGTTTTTGTCCACTCAATTTCTTGGCGCTGCGGGACACGATGAGCTGCGCGCCAAATTTCTGTGCTTGCGCGTAGGCCCGGCCGGCGAGGCGCTGGCCGGAAATCCCCGTCGGAAAGCCCAGGTAATTTTCGATCTTGGAGCTGGAACCAGCCTGGCCGCCGGGCGCGGTCGTCTCAAGCATGAGCACATCGAGGCCTTCGGAGGCAGCGTAGACTGCGGCCGCCAGGCCGGCGGGTCCGGCGCCGACCACTACTACGTCACGAATTTGAGTTTCGTCAATCTTGGGATTCAGACCTAGACAGTCGGCAACCTGCTGATTGTCGGGATTGCGCAGGACGGTTTTGCCGCGGCAGATCATCACGGGAATATCACCAAGCTTGATCTGAAAGCGGTCCAGCATTTCTTGCACATCGGGGTCGGTGTCCAGATCGACGTAATGATAAGGATGACCGTTGCGGGTCAGAAATTCCTTGATGCGCAGAGTACCGGAGCAATGCACCGACCCAATCAGGACCACGTCCCCGGCGTTCTGCTCGATTAATTCCAGCCGGCGCCAGATGAAAGCGGTCATCAGAATCTGACCGATGCCCACGTCGTTCTGCACCAGGTTTTGCAGCGTCTCGCGATCCACTTCGATAATCTCGCCGGCTTCACTCATGCGCCCACCCGCAAGGGAGCGACGGCCGCTGAGCATATTCATCTCGCCGGTGAACTGGCGTTCCCGGTGCTGGACGATGAGAATTTCACCGTGGTTGCTGCTTTGAAAGATATCGATCGCGCCGCTGATCACCACGAAAAACGGAGGCACGTCGCCCTGACTCATTAGCACTTCGCCTTTGGCGGCGTGGCGCCTTTTGGCGCCTGGGAGTGCGGCGATATGCTCGATCTGCTGCGGACTAAGTTTGGGGAAAAGCTGATCGCGCTTTTCCTGAGATAACTCTGGCGGCTGCGCCAGTTGTGGCAAATTGGCCGATGTAGACATGAAAACTCCTGGAGGCACAGTTGGATGCTTGAGCCGCGGCAAAAGACATATGAAACACCGTGGCGCGCAGCCAGGGCGGTCGCTACGCGCTATACTGACCCGTCCGCAGGTCGCGCGACAAGCACATCCGGAAAAGAGATAACCCCGTGAGAATCGCCGTAACCCACAACCGCCCCAAGCAACAAGTGATCGATTCGGTGGAACGCTCCTTCAATGACATGTTCCAGCAGGCCGGGGCGCTCCCGGTGAAGTTGACGGTGGACCAGCGGAGTTGGGAAGGGTCGGTGATGACGTTTCAAATTACCGCGCGCATGGGGATCATGAGTACGCCGATCAAAGGCACGGTCGAGGTCACCGACACCGAGCTCATCGTAAACGCCGATTTGGGGATGCTGGGCCGCTTCGTGGACGATAAGACTGCCGAGCAGATGTTGGGAAGCAAGTTAAAAGGGCTGCTGAACTAGAGCCGTTCCGGCCGCATCCGATGGAGTTGTCCGGTTAATGCGTAACATCGAGTTATTTCGCGTTAGATTGGCTTCCACGCTATCAGCCCATCCTCTATAATCGCGTGCTTCGCAGCTTTTTCCGCGCCTACTAGCTGATGCCTTCTCCCTCCGAACATGAATCCCTCAATGTTTCACGGCTACTTGTCGCCGTTGTGACGGTGGACGACGGCGCGTTTAACCACATTCATCGCGCTCTGGATGCGGAATTTCGCGCGGTAAAAGCCGAGACCGAAAAAACAATCAAAACGATAGTGGACGATGCGGAATTGCGCGCGATGATTTTTGATCTGGACAGCATTGGATCAGGGGCTCGTGACGGCATCGAAGTGTTGCAGGAGATTCGGGCGCTGCGCGAAGACATCGTTCTGGTGGCGCTCTCCAGTTCCAGTCAACGAAGTATCCCGGTGATGGCCAGCCGCGCGGGCGCGGATGAATTTTTCCTTTCGCCTCCGAATGCGGCGGAGCTTTCGCTAGTGCTGGCTCGCGCGGTGGAAAAGCGCGCGTTGGAGTTGGAGGGCCGCAGGCTGGTGGAGCAAGTCGAAAACCGCTCGGCGTTCTGCGGAATGATCGGCGGAAGCAGCGCGATGCAGAAGGTCTATCAGACGATTCAGGCGGTCGCGGATAGCAACACCACGGTGGTGTTGCGAGGTGAAAGCGGTACTGGGAAAGAACTGATCGCTCAGGCGATTGTGCAAAGTGGAAGCCGCGCGGACAAGCCTTTCGTTGCCGTGAATTGTTCGGCTTTGCCGGACACGCTGATGGAGTCGGAATTATTTGGATACGAAAAAGGGGCGTTCACCGGAGCAGACTCCGCCAAGCCGGGGATGATTGAGACCGCGCAGGGTGGCACGCTGTTCCTGGATGAAATCACCACGTTGACGCCCAACTTGCAAAGCAAATTGTTGCGTGCGCTGCAGGAACACAGCGTTCAGCGACTGGGCGCACGCTCGGCAAAGAAGATCGATTTCCGCCTGATTTGCGCAACCAATGAGGATCTGGAAGAAATTGTGAGGCTGGGCCGTTTTCGCGAGGATTTGTATTACCGCGTCAATGTGGTGCCCATCTTTGTGCCCCCGCTGCGGGACCGTGAGGGCGATCTGCCTCTGCTGGTCGATCATTTCCTACGCCTGTTTTGTGCCGCCGCCAAGAAACCGGTGAAAAACGTTCACCACGATGTGATGGTGATTTTGGAGGACTACCGCTGGCCGGGCAACGTGCGGGAACTCGAGAATGTGATTCAGCGTTTGGTCGTAATGAACAACTCCCCAGCGATTACCGCGGAGCACCTGCCGCAAGCGTTGCTGTATGCCAGCACGGCCAGCCAGGAAGCCATTCTGATACCGGACGAAGGCGTGGACTTTGACGCCGAGATGGAGCGGATCGAAGTGGCCTATGTGAAGGCCGCCTTGCGGCGAACCGGAGGGAAGAAATCCGCAGCAGCAGCGTTGCTAAAGGTAGACCCGCAGCGGATGAAGTATCTCTGCCGGAAGTTAAAGCTGACAGGTTGAACGCGAGGCCCGGCGGCTCGCGATGGGTTAAAAATCGACCTAGGGAAGGTTAAAATTTAACCAAGGCATAAGTTTTCACCCGCAGTCCCGCATGACCTCGCCAGCGAGCACCCTGTAAGTGCTTTTGTTCTAACACCGGTTGCTTCGAATCGGTGTAGCGAGACTTTGGCACGAGAGCTGCATTAGAGATTGGCGTGAACGGCAAGTAAATTCCGAAAGATTCGAAACAAAGGAGCCTCACATGTCCATCGAAAAGAAATCTTTGATCAGCGCTCTGAAGACCACCAAGAAGGCCAATGTGGCGACGTCTGGCGAAGCGGTTACCAGCGAAAAGAACCTGAGCTCTAAGAATCTCAGCCACAAAAACCTCAGCGCGAAGAACCTCAGCCACAAGAATTTGAGCGCCAAGAATCTGAGCCAGAAGAACCTGAGCGCGAAGAACCTCAGCCACAAAAATTTGAGCCAGAAGAACCTCAGCCACAAGTCGTTGGGCAAGTAAGACTGCTCAGGCTCGCCGTCTGGGTGTTCGGGGACGGCGATTGGCTGAAACACAAAGGAAGGCTGCCACCAGCGCGCAGCCTTCCTTTTTTTATTGCTCAGGCCGGATTTCGTTTAGTTCAATAACCCCATCTTGTTTCCTCGCCTCAAAATACCGCAGCCTCCGGAATGCACGCTACCAAAGCTTGCGTCCAATGAAATTGTTTAGACCGCTCCAAGCCAGGCCCACAAAGGTCCTGCGCGGGCCGTACACACGAGCGTAGCCAGTCATACCCGGCTTCAACCTTCCCGCGCTGTTATCCAGTGTCATGGTGACAGCGTAAAAGTTGGGCGGAGTCAGCCCCTTGTATTGGTTCGCTTCATTCAAGCCGGCATCGGGTTCGTAAGATGCCGAGGAAATCGCTGCTGCAGTGGTTTTCCAGATTCCCCAAAGACCCTCGACTTGCACGCGAGCTGCAGCGCCCACTCGAACTTTGTACAGATCGTATTCGGAAATATAAAGTCGCAAGCGCATCTGGTGCAGATCGCCTACTTCAGCCAGCTCGGAGCCCTTGTTTACATATGCGCCGAGCTTATCTTCTGGCCTTGGGGTAAGTACGGTGCCGGCCAGTGGACTGGAAACGTTCAGATCATCAACTTGAGCCTGGTAGCCAGTTGTTTGCGCCTGAGAGCGGTCCCGTTGCTGAAGAGCAGAGCCCAGGTTCTGATAATTGTGGAGAGCCACGCTAAGCCTGCTGTTGGCCAAAGACAGTTCGGCATGGCTGCGAGCTAAGCGCGAGGTCAGCGGCAGATTGACTATTTCGAAAAGCGGACTGTTCCCGGCGACCTGTTCTCCTTCGCCCCGGAAAACGCGGGTTACTATACCGGGCTCAACGGCGCGAACCACTGCCCGGTGAGCTGGTTCCAGAATAAAGCGTCCAGCCGTGGACTCGTGCCAGATCGGCAGCAGTAGGAATAAGACTGCTGCGCCGAGAAGAACGACGGAACGCGAAGGCTTGAACCACGCGTGTATGCGATCTTTCTTATCGAGATAGACGAATTTCATAAAGTTCACCAAAAGGCGGATACGCGATCGAAATACCAGGATAGCTACGCCGTATTCAGGAATGAACGACCACTGCGGATCGAAATTCTTGGAGACATTACCCGCAAATCGAGCGACCACGAAAAGCACGGTGTAACTGTAGAACCCTGACAGCAACGCAAAAACGATATAACCGAGCCGACGGCGTTTTGGTACGAAAGGGACTTCCACGGGGAGTCTCCAGACGTGGCGCTTTACCCACGCCGCAACGTAGAGGGTGGAAGCCTCTTTCAAATCCGGGATCCCCAACATTTCGCACAGCATGTAGTAGCCATCGAGTTTCATCAACGGGTTCCAGTTGATGAGCAGCGAAGTCAGCCCGGTCAGCATCATTAGAAAGTAAGCGCCTTCGTGCAGCGCCGTATACGGCGCCGTAACCCACCAGATGGGCGTAGCGATGGCGCAAATCATTAACTCCGACCAAATACCTGCCAAAGAGATGATCAGGCGCTGATAACGAGAACCCGTGACCATGCCTTCGGTGGTGTCGGTGTAAAAACCCGGGGTCAAATAAATCAACGAGAAACCCATGGCCGGGACCCGGCCACCGTAATGTTTACAGGCGTGTGCGTGGGCGAACTCGTGGGTAGCCACAACAAAAACACCGAGGGCATACAAAATGACGATGTCCCAAAAGGTCTTGCCGGAAAAACTGTAGAACGCCCCAGTATCGCGGCCAATTTCCCGCCAATGGTCGACGGTAAGGCCGATAGAAAAGGTGAACGCTGCAAGCGTCAGCACCGTAAACCACCGGGTGTAGATGAACTTGGTGTAGCCGTATAACCACGTCAGAAATCTGTCCGGGTTGAAGGCTGGGAAAATGATCAGAGAGATGTCGGCGTAGCGGCTCTTGGCCTTTTTCTGACGCGTAGCTTTGTCTTGCTGTAGAAGTGAAATGTTCTTTTCTTGTGACGTCTTGTACCAGAAGCCCCCTTCGTCCAGGGAAGCGGCGAATTCACGGATTTCGTCTTCGCTGTATTCGAGGCCGCTGCGCTGGGAGGTGATTTCCGCGATCTCCCCATAGGTTCGCTTGCCATCGAAAAGCTGGATGATTTCCCAATTTTGCGGAGGAAACTTAAACATCACCTCGGCGCTGGGGACGTACACACGAATGATCGGTCGACCTTCTTCGATATGTTCGCGAAAGGTGCAATTGGGGTCCATGCGCGGGTAACGCTGGGCGACCGTGCGCGCAGGAATTTCTGGAAGTGCGACGTTCAGCGCTTCGGTGATGTTCATCGAGGGATGGGGAGACGGGCGGTGGCGCTCATTCCGGGCCGAAGAGTACCGTGCGCGCCGGTGACTTCCGCGAGTACGTCGAACGTGCCGCTGGCAGGATCAATTACCGAGCTGACGTCTTTGATTTTGGCGGAATGCTTTTCCTGAGGAGCATCCGGCGAAGCCAGTTCCAGTTCCTGGCCGCGTTTTACGTGGCCAAGAAACTTTTCGGGCAGCGTGAATCGCAGAAGCAGCGGGGATTCGGCCGTAACCCAAAACAATTTTTCACCGTGATTTACGCTTTGCCCTTCGCGGGCGTAACGGCGAGCGACCAAACAATCGAACGGGGCGGTAACCTTGGTCTTTTCCAGTTCTAGTTCGAGAGAGCGCTCTTCCTGGCGGGAAGTGTTGAGCATTTCGCTGACCCGCTTGATGTCCCACTGCTGGGATTCCACTTTGAACTTGGCGTGCTGCAGCTGGTCTTCCGGAATCAGTCCGTTGTCCCACAGCCTTTGGGCGCGGACCAGATCGGCTTTCACGACCTGTTCTTCGGCCTGCCAATTTTTTAAGTCGTTCTCGATGCCGCGAGATTTGGCCCGCCCCGCTTCCAGATTCGCGACGATCTGACGATCGTCCAGTTGCGCAAGCAGAGTTCCTGCTTTCACACGGGCCCCCGCCTCGGTGCGAATTTTAGCGATAGTGCCTTCGCGTTGAGCGGTCACGTCCACTTGGTGTTCGACGATCAGCGGACCCGCTACGTTGAGGAAACCGTCGCTGTCCTCCGAGGCCGGTCGCGCCATGCTGTTAGCAGTCGGTTGCACAACAGGTGCCGTAGATACCGGATTGACGGCAGCCGAAGAAGGTGTTGCCGCGGAGACGGATTCATCTTTGCTGGTGTCGCCGCATCCGCAGGCCAGCACCAAACACAACCAAATCCAAAGGGCCGCGTTTAAGTCTCCGGCCGCCAGTTTTCTCGTCCACATGCTCACCATCCAAACCAAGTCCACAAATGCGAGTACGTCCACAGCACTGGCCGGCGAAAGATCACGTAGCCGGCGGGATACCAACCGACGGTAATTTTCCCGCGCCCTTCCATGCCGGCGCGCAACGCACCATTCGAGTTATCCAGTGCGACGCGGGCAAAGAAGATGCGTTGATCGTTGCTCACTTCAGCTTTTGGACTGATCACCGAAACTTTTCCGCGAAAGGTTTTGGTCGCGTAGCTGTTCAACTTCGTGACGGAGTTGAGGCCGGGATGAACCAGACCAGCATCAACGTCGTCGACCGCTACATCCACGACGGTTTGCGAGGAATCCATAATTTCCGCGAAGCTGTCGCCCAGTTGAAGACGGCGCCCTCCGGAGTTTTCGATATGTGGGGTCGAGACCACGCCATTGATCGGAGATCGCAGTTGCGTGCGGGAAAGCAATTCCTTAGCGCGCTCAACTTCGGTTTTCCAGTAGTCCGCCTGGACGCTTTGTACGCCGGCTTCACCGGTGTCATTGCCCGCGAGCGAGTGATTCACTTGCAGCACCGCCGTCTGATACTTGGCTTCCGCTTCCGCTAGTGCGGAACGGTAGTCCCAGGCTTCTATGTCGGCCAAAACTTGTCCACGGGTAACCGGCTCGCCTTCGTGGACATAAACTTTTCCGACCACGCCTTCGATTTCCGGTTGAACCTGGGCACGGTGAGCCGGGGCGACCACCGCGTCGCCATCGACGCGCAAGGGCAGCGGGAAAATGGCCAGGAAAACAACGGCCGCCGCTACACCAACCGTCATCAGGGTCCGCCGGCGCTTTTCCATAGCCAAGAATTTACGTTTGCGTTCAAGAACCGGCTCAATCAGGGAGATGAACGGCACTTCCTTGTACATTTGAGCGTTGCGGAGAGCGACCGTCGCTTGGCCGGCCAAAACCTGCAAAATTTCTAGATGAGCTGGCGATAGAAAATCCGGATCATTGCTTTCCAGAGCAAGGACGCCGACTCGGCCGGTGTCGTCGGCTAGCGGCATGGAATAGAACGCGCGGCGGCCAGATTCTTCAAAATAACGTTCAAACTTGGCCCGGGTTTCTTCACGTGGGCTGTCGACTCGCTCGCCGACCTGGCGCACGTGGATGACTTCCTCGGAAAGCGCTGCCCACTGGAGAATATCGTTCAGTGGCGCGATGTCTGGAGCGTCGGCATTCACTTGAGTGAGGCCGCTTACCGCGCTCAGCTTGAAGCGGCCTCGTGTTTCGAGTGCGATCGCGGCGCGCTCATAGGGAATGACCGCTTGAGGTGCGTTCACAATGGTCTGCAGCATGCGCTCGAGATTCAAAGTGGAAGTGATCTCGTGGCTGACGGTGACCAGCGTTTCTAGAATTTCCACTTTGCGTTCGGCCATCAGCAAGCCGGCATTATGCAGCGCGGTGGAGGCCGTTTCCGCCATGCTGGTCAGTACGAACAGGTCGTCTTCGTCGAAGGGCGTGCCGTCCATTTTGTTAACTGCTTCGATCACGCCGACCAAAGCGCCTTTGTCGAGGATTGGCACTACGACGATCGAAGAAACGCGGCCTTCCGCGGCGCTGGCGTTCCGAGCCAACAGACGCTCGTCTTCGGTGTTGTCCACCAAAATGGGCTCGCCGTTATCGGATACCGCGCCTGCAAGACCTTCGCCGGCGCTGAGCGAACTTTCCACCTGGACGGTCGGATCAAAGCCGGCTTGATGCGTGAGCTGAACCGACTCATCGGGCATCATCAGCCAAATGTTGATGGCTTGGCATTCCATTACTTCGCGTAGCTTGCTGCCGATCAGGGCTTGCAGCTCATCCATTTCCAAGGTGGAAGAAAAAACTTTTTCGATGTCGTAGAGCTGCGACAAGCGCGTGAGCGATACGAGCGAATCATTGCGCTCGGTTTCATACGACGAAGCCCCGGCAAGAGCCGCGGCCGCAATCGTTGCCATGGGCATAAGCTCTTCAACGGATTCTTCGTCCAGCGGATCCTCAAAACTCAGAATTTCGATGGCGCCGACACAAATTTCGTCCTTCAACATCGGGAGGTACGCCAATGAGATGACGGTTTTGCGGGTATCCAGGTGGGCGTAGCTTTCGCGTGGCAAGTCCGCGCCGGAAAAAATCAGAGGAACTTTTTGAGAGGCGACTTCACCCAGGGTACCGGTATCGATTGGCACAGCGGCGGAATGAACGGAAACTTCTCCGGCCGAACTCTTCACTCGCCAAACATCCATGCCGTATTGGGTGCCCACCAGGTACACGCTTACGGCACTGCCGGAAATTAGCTGGGAGATGATCTGCGCGCAGGTGCGCGCCCGCGGAATAATTTCCTGGTTGGCGAAGAGCCTAGCCGCAAATTCTGCGAGGTCGATGGTCAAAGCACTGCCCTGGGCCCGCATGACGGCAAAAGAAGCCGCCGCACCCTGGGTATCTGAGCTGCTGGAGCCTTCTTCTCTTGCAAAATCGCTACGGTTCTTTTAAGTTGAGCGGGACTCTAACAGACGATTTCCACAGTGTCAACGCGGCCCTGGGCCACTTCCGGCGCGCTTCTTCCTGGAAAGAGGAACGAGATTGGACATCGAAGTACGCACATTGGCGCAGGTCAAGATTGTGAAATTGCGCGGAAAGCTGGTTCTGGGCGAACCGGCAGACAAACTTAGCGCCACGTTCACAGATCTTTTAGCCGCCGGTGATTCTAAATTTATTCTGGATTTAGAAGAAGTACCAATGGTGGACTCCAGCGGAATCGGATTATTGGTGAGATTTTTGACGGCGGCTAAGCAGAAGGGCGGCTCAATCAAACTGCTGAATCCTACCAAGATGGTGGTTCAAACCTTCAAGCTGGTGCGAATCCTCAACATCTTTGAAGTCTTCGACGATCCGGCTGCGGCGATCACTTCCTACGACTAGCGCAATCCTTTACGCGGAAAATTCCGCGCGATAACGCGCGCGTTCATCTTCGCTGAACTTGAACCAGCCTTCGGCGATGTCGCGCACCCGTTCCAACGATTTCTGCATTTCCTGCTGCTTCGCTTCCATCACTTCCGCGTCGGCATCGGTCGGCACAAAAATCGGCGGCGGGAAGAGCAGGATCGCGCGCGCAAATGGCGCCGGTAGCAAGAAGTGGTCCCAGGTTTTCTCGAACGTTTTTCCGCGATCGACCCCGATGTGAAACACCAGAATCGGGCAGCCAGTTTTACGTGCCAGCATCACCGGACCAGGCTTGGCGATGTAGCGCGGGCCGCGCGGGCCGTCGATAGTGAAACCACAGTCGAGCCCCTCGCCGAGACGCCGCGCCATGACGGCCAACCCACGTAAACCGCCGCGCGTCGAACTGCCTTGAGCGGTATTGAACCCCAGCCACTCGATGACCTTGCGGGTCCACTGCCCGTCAAAGGCCACGGTATTCATCACCACCACTCCGCGGTTGCGCCCATACCATGCCACGGGAATGATCACCCGGTGCCAGAACGCCCAAATGCAGCGTTGCCCGGAGGCCCACAAGTTTTCCGGGCGGTGTTGTCCCAGCACTTCAAAGCGCAGCGTGGGCCCCAACGTGCGGATGACGCTGTAGACCACTGCGGCGATGATGGGAATCTGGATCCGCTTGGACCACTTCAGTTTGGGCAAACGCGTATCGTAATGAGTGTTGACCGGGTCTTCGGCTAAAACCGGATGTGGCGGATGCGTGGCGATGCCTGCGGTCGGGCCGGACTCAGCCGATTCCGTTGCAGCCACCTCGGCAGACGGGGAGCCATCTGAAAGATGGCGCATATCTGGCTCCGCTTCGGGAAGGCTCATCGCCGTTATAGTATAGGCGAGTGGCTTTCTGAGCGCGGTTGGCAATCTTGGGAGAGCAGACAGGTTTGAAGTTTAGACTTCCTCAACTAGCTGCAGCTCGGCGCACAGTCACAGTGACTGTTGCTGGCGTTCTAGTACTGTGCGCGGGTTTGGTTGTCGGTGCAGCTGGACCCGACAATCCGCCACCACCCGGCGAAGCGGTTGGCTCCATCGAAGGCAAAGCCATCGCGGTAACCGGGCCCATGACGGTTGAGACCATCGACGGCCAGCTCGTCACCATGCTCCGCAGTGGCAGTGACGTCCGAGTTAAGTCAGGAAGCGCGACCATCAAATTGGTCGAAGGTGGGCAGATCGGAATTTGCGGCCCAGCCCACTTGTCTGTCCTGAAGTCTGGAACCGCGCTGACCATCGCGCTGGATACCGGCACAATTCACGCACACATTGAACACGAGCCAAGTCTCACCATGTATACGCCGCAAATCCAGGCCCAGCCGGTGGCCATCGGAGACAGCGCGAAAGATACGATTGTGGGTTTCGATTCGGCCGGGTCGATGTGTATTCGTTCGTTGCGCGGAGCGCTGCGACTTGAGCAACAGTTGACCGGACAGAATGTTTTGGTTCCGCAAGGCGGCGACGTATTTCTGGCTAATGGGCAGATCGATTCAGTGCACGCGGGCGCCGGGGAACGTTGCATCTGCGAATTAACAGTTGTCGAAGCGGTGAAAACTTCCACGGAGATTAGCCGGCTGGCCACTACGGAAGAAATTCGTCACGACGTTAAAGAAGCGCCAAGAGATATGAAGGACGTGAAGCCACACACTCCTTCAGCCGCGGAGTCCGCACAGCCTGCTCCCCCGGTGGTAGAAGCCCAAAAAACGCAGCAGACGCTGCCGAAGGTTGAAGCTCAGAAACCAGCAGCTCCTCCCGCGGAAGCGCCTATCTATCAGGTCTATGTGCCACCTTTGATTTTTGACGCCAACGCCAAAGTTCAACCAGACATCGATCCGAAGATGATCGTGTTGGTTAGGCATGTCCGCGTGCGGCCTACGCTGATTTTTCAGGGGCGGGTCGAAGGCGATTTAGAAGAAAACAAAGTGACTAGCGCCGCAAACACTTCTGCGCCAAAACCGGCTGCTAATGCCCCGGCCACTGCACCGAATGCACACGCGGGACAGGGCAACGCCACGTCTGCAGCAAAACCCGCGGAACCGGATACGTTGGCGCAGCGGGTGCGCACGTTCGTGCGCAAATTATGGACGGGAAAATCGTAGAGTCTGGACGCTTTAATTATTTAATCCTGGCCGAGCGCCCGTTCGGTCATTTGTTCTTCGTTGATCCACAGATCCGGAATATTCGCGGAACCCAAACGATGAACATCCTCCAACGCGCCGCGCACTTCGCTTAACTGCAGATTTACACCTAGTTTTTCCAGCAACTCGATCAGCAGGTTGGCGCCTTCGGCGAGTACTGGCTTGGTCGTCAGATTGTGGTGATCCAGGCGCCGGTAGGTGACCACGTACAACGCGCTCGGTCCGCTGCCGTGCCGGACAATGGTCAAAAATCCGCGCGCAGTAGAAAATTCCGAAACCTGCGAGGTTTGTGCCAGCGGCGAATCTTCGATGTGACACAGCGGCGCTTCGATCGGTTGAGTAGATGCAGATGAATGCTCGTGAACCGCGTTCGATTCAGAAGGAACGATGGATTCCACCTGAAGTGGAGAACCGCTGGATGGGGACGCGGGTGCCGCAGCGTGCTGAACGTTCTGTTCCCATCCCACCGGGGGAATGCTCATTCGTCGGGGACCCCGTTATGTCTCAGTAACTAGCTGCAACCGCTGGTGCTTCCGCAGTTTTCGCACTTGTAGCAAGCGCCGTTCGGAACCATCAGCATGCCGCACTCGGAGCAAGTCGGCGCTCCTTCGTGGGCATTGCTGGGCGTCGAAGAAGCGTTGGAACCCGGCATGGCAGGAAGCGACGGAAAGGACATCGGCGCGGGGGCCACGACCGCAGTAGCCGCGTTCGCTTCCGGTAGAGCCGCTCCGTTGAGCTTGAGGTAATCCGCTGAGATGAAGCGGCCGCCGAGCCAACGCGCGATGTAGTCCAGCACCGAAGAGACGAAACGAATCTTCGGATTTGCGGTGATGCCGGACGGTTCGAATCGTGTGTTCAGCAATTTGTCGACGAATACCTTCAGCGGCACGCCGTACTGCAACCCGATCGAGATGGTGAGCGCCAGGCCGTCCATGATGCCCGACAGCGTGGAGCCTTCCTTGGACATCTTGATGAAGATTTCGCCGGGACGATTGTCTTCGTACATGCCCACGGTGATGTAACCTTCATGGCCGCCTACGCTGAACTTGTGCGTGACCGAAGAGCGCTCCGCAGGCATCTTTTCGCGCTGGGCGCGGGCGAAGAGTTCTTGTTGCACCGCCTCCATGATCGCCGGAATGTCCGCTTTCTTTTCTTCCTTCTTCCCGGCCGCGGAAAGTGGCTGCGAGCGCTTCGAATTATCGCGGTATATGGCCACTGCTTTGAGTCCCAGCTTCCAGGACTCAATGTAAGCGTCCATGACGTCTTCCACGGTGGACTCTTCCGGCATGTTGATGGTCTTGGAGATGGCGCCAGAGAGGAAGGGCTGGGCAGCGGCCATCATCTTGACGTGACCTGTCCAGGAAATCGAACGCCCACCGCCCGCAGGAGCGAGAGAGCAATCAAAAACAGGAAGATGTTCGGGCTTCAGGTAGGGAGCGCCTTCGATTTTGCCGTGCTGATCGATATACGACACGATCTCGTTCATCTGCTCGGGTGTGTAGCCCAGCTTGATGAGCGCTTCGGGCACGGTGTTGTTGACGATCTTGATTAAGCCGCCGCCGACCAGCTTCTTGTATTTCACCAGAGCCAAATCAGGCTCAATGCCGGTGGTGTCGCAATCCATCATGAAGCCGATGGTGCCGGTGGGAGCGAGCACGGTGACCTGCGCGTTCTTGTAGCCGAACTTTTCGCCGAGGGCGAGAGCGTTATCCCACGATTCCTGGGCGGAAAGGAAAAGTTCAGACTGTACGTGATCCGGCTGAATGCCGCGCATGGCGTCGCGGTGCATGCGAATCACGTCAAGCATCGGCTCACGATTTACAGCGTAACCGGGGAACGCGCCCATACTTTCCGCGATGCGTGCGGATTGGGCGTAACCTTCGCCGCACATCAGCGCGGTGATGGCGCCGGCAACGTCGCGGCCTTCGTCGGAGTCATACGGCAAAGCCATGGACATGAGCAGCGCGCCGAGATTGGCGTAGCCCAGGCCCAGCGGGCGGAAATTATGGGAATTTTCGGCGATCTGTTCCGTCGGATAGCTGGCGTTATCGACCAGAATTTCTTGGGCGGTGATGGTGACGTTCACGGCGTGTTTGAACGCAGTAGTGTCGAATTTTCCGGTGGAATCGGCGAACTTCATCAGGTTCAACGAGGCCAGGTTGCAGGCCGTGTCGTCAAGGAACATGTATTCGCTGCAAGGATTCGAAGCGTTGATCCGCGCGGTGTTTTTCGAAGTGTGCCAGCGATTGATTGTGGTGTCGTACTGCATGCCGGGATCGCCGCAGTGCCAGGTGGAGTCGGCCACTTTGAAGAGCAGATCGCGGGCGCGCAACTTTTCATTGGGCTGGCCATCGATGACGTTCTTGGTCCACCAATCCTTGTCTTCTGCAGCAGCGCGCATGAAGTCGTCGGTGACGCGCACGGAGTGATTGGCGTTCTGAAAGAAGATGGAGCTGTAGGCGTCTCCGTCGATCGCGGAGTCGTAACCCTGCTCGATGAGCACGTGGGCTTTGCGCTCTTCGCGGCGCTTGCATTCGATGAATTCCACGATATCGGGATGGTCGATATTCAGGATAACCATCTTCGCGGCACGGCGAGTTTTGCCGCCGCTCTTGATGACGCCGGCGAAAGCGTCAAAACCCTTCATAAAGCTGACTGGGCCGGAAGCAATGCCGCCGCCGGAGAGGGTTTCGCGGCTGCCACGCAGAGTGGAGAAGTTGGTGCCGGTTCCAGAGCCCCACTTGAAGAGCATGCCCTCGGTGCGGGTCAGACCCATGATCGATTCCATGGTGTCTTTACGGAATTGATGAAGCAGGCCGAGCATTGCGGCTTGGGCTGCACGCCGACGTTGAACCACACCGGCGAATTGAAACTCATTTTTTGTTCGACCAGCAGATGGGTGAGTTCATCGCGGAAAGCGTCGCGCGAGGCGTTATCAGCGAAGTAGCCGCCTTCTTCGCCCCAGCGCACGATGGTGTTCACCACCCGGCCGATCAATTGGCGCACCGAACCCTCGCGCTCAGGCGAGCCGGGCTTGCCATGAAAATATTTGCTGGTGACGATGTTGGTGGCGGTCTGCGACCAGCTCTTGGGGACTTCCACACCCTCTTGGCGGAAGATCGTCACGCCTTTTTCGTTGCCGATCAGTGCGGTGCGCTTTTCCCATTCGACCAAATCAAAAGGCGAACGCTTGCCATCCGTGAAATACCGCGAGAAGAACAAGCCCTTAGACTTACCTTTTTGAAGCGCGGCGGGATCGTTCGAAGTTTTGCCATTCAGTGCGGGACTCACGGTGGCCATTCATTCCTCCTGGAAAAATTCCCTATACGGGGAACCTGCAATTTTATCTCCGCACTATCCGGTGCGGTGAAGGGTACAGCTCCAGAGGTTAAAACTTCCCGGCACGCAGCAACAAACGTCATTTAAAGAAAAAATAAATGACGCCAAACGCCAATACCCGGCCCGAAGCTGGCAGAAAAGGCACCAGCCACAAGCAGGCACCGCGCTCCTGAGTTGCGCGAACGTTAAGAATTCGCGCTAGGTTTTTTTGCTGTGAACCCGGCTTGGTATCGTCCAACTCCAAACGCGCCGGGGAGTAGCCTCGACTGGCGGTTTGGGGAAAGCACGTCCCCCGAATCTGGATTCGCAGTATCGGCCTGCACGAAAGTACTGTCAAGGGAAAATACCGCGGTTTCAGAAAAAAATCGCAAGTTATTCCGAGGGTTGTGCGTAATGTGTCTATAAGTAGTGGTTAGCTTTCGGTATCGTCAAAGCCTTCAAGAACTTACAAAAACGCATTTCCACCGCGCACAAAAAGACACACAATTAGTTGTAGTGCAATATTCCATCCCCGCAAAAAACAAAAGCATCTAACCGTATATGAAAAGCGTTGTTCCCCCATTTCTTGCGGCCGCGATCTTTTTCTGGCAGCCGATCCATCTCGGCGCGCAAGACCAAGTGCAACCGAGCACTCCGGCGGTGATGTCTTCCGCGTACGGAGAAAGATTCAAGATCAGCGGCGTGCCCAACCCGGGAAAAATCAATGAAGGTCTTTATCGCGGAGCGCAACCAAATGCCCAGGGATTCGAAGAACTAAAAAAGTTGGGTATCGCCACAGTGATTGACCTGCGCGGCGAAGATCGCGGCAAGGACTGGGAGAAAAATCAAGTCGAGCACTTGGGGATGCACTACGTATCGATACCCATTGGAGGATTTGCCGCTCCCACGAATGAAGAGGTCGCTAAGTTTTTGACCTTGGCGCGTGACGCCGACGTGAACCACAAGGTTTTTGTGCACTGCCACTATGGCGAAGATCGCACCGGGGTGTTCATCGCCACCTATCGGATCGGCATTCAAAAATGGCCAGCCGACCAAGCTATCAAGGAAATGTACGCGTTCGGATTTAATGGGGTGTTTCACCCCGCGATGAGAGCATTTATTCGCGATTTTCCAGCGCGCATGAGTACTGCTCCGGCCTTGGCGGCATTCCTGGACCCTAAGGCTCCCCCGCCGGTCTCGCCGGTCCCCCCGCAGCCAGCCACGGCCCCAGGCGGGAGCTGCAACGCGGCCAACTGCTAACGCTGGGACAGGTTTTTTAGTACCGACGTACTCTTGGGGCCCGCACCCGCCCGTCGTGAAATAGGGCCTATAGAGGGACGCCTATGTGTACCACGGTGATTCACAGGGCCCTCGCTTTCGCTTAGGAAGGCTCTCGTGCAAGTCGGTCGTTACGAGATTCTCGAAATTATCGGTTCCGGCGCTTATAGCAAAGTCGCGCGGGCGCACGATCCTATGATCGGCCGGCTGGTGGCCGTAAAGTTGTTGGCGCCAGAGTTTGCCGAAGGCGAAGCCCGCCAGCGCTTCTTGCAGGAAGCCCGGGTGGTAGGCCAGTTGTCGCATCCCTCGATCATCACGCTGCACGACATGGGCATCGACGAGACTAACTCCACCGCTTACTTGGTAATGGAATTTCTAAAGGGCCAACCGCTCGATAAGATTTTGGAAAAAGGTGCCGTACCCATGCAGCGCGCTTGCGCCTGGGTCGCAGAAGTGGCCACTGCGCTGGCCGTTGCCCACCGCAAAGGCGTCATTCATGGCGACATTAAGCCCGCCAACATTCTTATCACCGAAGACAATCGCGTAAAGCTGATGGATTTTGGCATGGCCCGCTTGACCGCTCGGGAGGCCACAGGCAACAGCCTTTCCGGTACGCCGGCGTATTGGTGCCCGGAACAAATCATGGGCAAGCCGCAAGACGCGCGCTCGGATTTGTTTTCATTGGGAGTAGTGCTACACGAACTGCTGACCGGGACCCGGCCTTTTGATGCGGACACCTTGCAGGGAGTTTGCAACCGCGTCTTGTCCTCAACCCCGTTACCTCCGTCACGTACAAATTCTTCCGTGCCCACTGGACTGGATCAACTCGTTACTCGTCTCCTGGCGAAGGATCCAGCGGCGCGATATTCCGCCGGCGACACTTTGGCTAACGATCTTTATCCTTTCGCACGTCGCAAGCCTGCCGCGGCTCCGGCGCCTGCTCCACAGCCCCTCGCCTCTCAATCCATGAGCTTCGGTTCGCGCGCAGCGAAATTGCTCCGCTCCGCTTGAAATCGCACCTCGCAAAGACTTTCCTCAGGTAATCACTTTAGTTCTCAAGGCCAGTTACAAAAGTATGAGTACCAGAGTTTTAGAACCTGGGACTATCGGGTGATTTTCACCAACAAATCCAAAGTGGAAACTGCCTGAGTAGCCGAGGCAGGAACGCTCGCATGCCTGGCGAATAAAAAAATGACTACTCCGCAGGGTCGTTACGAATTTATTGAAACATTGGGGACCGGGGCCACCAGCCGCGTGGACAAAGCCCGCGACACGCTGATCGGCCGTACCGTCGCGCTGAAAACTTTTCTGCATGGGTTCGGCTCGGGGGATGTCCAGAAACAATTTTTACGCGAGGCGCAGATCATCGGTCGCCTGGCGCATCCGTACATCGTCGGGCTCTACGACGTCGGCACCGACAGCGACAACGTACCGTACTTCGTCATGGAATATGTCGAGGGCAAGACGCTGGAGCGGATTCTAGACGCCGGTCCGCTTCCGCTCGAAAAGGCCGCAGTGTGGGCCGCGGATTTGTGCGCGGCAATTTCGCGCGCTCATCGCGCCAAGGTCATTCATGGAGACATCAAGCCGGCTAACATTCTGATCACCAAAGAAGGCCAGGTGAAGCTTGGTGATTTCGGCATCGCCCGTTTCGCGACGCAGGTTTCGCAGACCGGAACGGTGATGGGCACTCCTGCGTATCTCTCGCCAGAACAAATTCAAGGACAGACGCAGGACAATCGCTCCGACTTATTCTCGCTGGGCATCATCTTGTACCAGATGGCCACCGGCGTACGGCCGTTCAGCGGCTCGTCGGTCAGCGCAGTCTGCGCGCAGATCGTGGCGGTGAATCCGGCCCCTCCTTCGCAACACAATCCCAGCTTGCCGGAAGCGTTCGATCGTATCGTGATGCGTTGCCTGGCGAAAAATCCTGAAGATCGTTATGCCACCGCGGAAGCGCTGGGCGCTTCGCTCTATCCTTTCGCGCACGGCAAAGAAGCAGAAGTTGCGGCGGAAACGAAAGCGAACCCTAGCCAGTTCGTGCAAGCGGCACAGCTTTGGGCCACCACCACCATGCAGACGGTGAAGGCCAAAGTTGAAGCACTATCGCGCAACCTGCCGGTGATGGTCTCGGAAATTTTGGCGAACAAATCGATGTGGTGGAACCGCCCGATGCAGCAGCGCGATCTTTACGTTGGAGGGGGAGCGGTTGTGGCGCTGATAGCGATCGTACCCATCGCGTTTGCCTTGCGTCATCATTCGACTCCACAACCGGGAATGTCGATGGCGTCGATTTCCGCACCGGCTTCTGGTTCTGCTGCAGGTGCGAACGGCTCAGCGTCGGCGTCCCTCAATGGTGGGGTTGCAGGCGGGCACGATGCGCCAATCACCTCCGACGCAGCGATGATTAACGTAAGCGATCCCAATACTTCCGACGGCCGGCTCATCACCACCGACGGTGGCGACGTCGCCACCGCGGCCGCGGATTCTCAGGGGGACGTAACACATCCTCCGATCGTGGCTAGCCGAGCTTTCGAACGGCAACCGGTGCGCAAGCTGATTACCGCCCCCGCGCCGAGCAAGACCGCGCCATCAAAGGCCAACGTTTCCGTCGCCGCAAACATGCCCACCTACGGGCCGGCAATGCCCGCGCCGGAACCCGCACCCAAACCCAAACCCGCGCCGGCTCCGGTTATTCCTACGACGAATCTCCGCATCGATGTAGTTTCCGGCGTGCGCGATCAGACGCTGGCGATTTACTCTGGCGAAGAACTCCTGCTCACGACTGCGCTGCAGCCAGAACATCTTGGCGATACGCTGCGCTTCAACTGCCCGATTCCGGCGGGAGAGCACGCCCTGCGCGTAGTTCTTTATCGCGCAGACAAGACCGTGATCATGAAGAAAGAAAACAACTCCGAGCTGCATGCGGATGGTACCAATTCAATGGAAGTGCGCGTGGGCCGCAAAGCCAAAATGTTGGTGAAGCATGAGACTTCGCTCGAAGTGGTTTGGCCCAGCAGCACGACTTCATCGTCGCTGCCAGTCACCCAGGGCAAAGTGGCCGGAGCATTGGCGCTGCGCTAGGTACAAGTGGTTGGCTTGAAGCGGAGAGTTTTTCGAAAGAAGGTAGCGGCGACTTTGATTTACTCGTAGCGCAGCGCTTCAACGGGATCGAGTTTGGAGGCCTTCATGGCCGGCCAGACTCCAAAGAACAAGCCGACACTAACGCTGACGACGAATCCGGCCACAGCAGCCCACACCGGGACGCTGCCCTTCCACTCCAGGGTTAGGCGAATCAGCAAAACCAAACCGTTCACCAGAATGAGCGCGATGATCCCACCCGCTCCGGTAAGGGTCATCGCTTCCAATAAAAATTGCCAGGTGATGTCTTTGCTTTTGGCGCCAATCGCTTTGCGGATGCCGATTTCACGAGTGCGCTCGGTCACGCTGACCAGCATGATGTTCATCACGCCCACGCCGCCGATCAGCAGACCCACGCTGCTGAGAACCACCGCTGCTAACGCAACCATTCCGACGATGCTGTGAAACTGCTCCACTTCCTGTTGCGCGGTGCGGATCACAAAACTGTCTTTCGCGTTAGTCGGCACATTGCGCCGGCGGCGCAAAACCTCTGTCGCCTGATCGACGGCCTCATCCAGCATGTTCGGATACGCCTGGATGCGTATGTTGTTCTCGTAAGCTCCGGGATAAATTTTGTGGAAGGTGTTGTAGGGAATGAGCACGCGGCGATCTTCATCGCCCATTCCAAATCCGCCCTTGGGTTTTTCTACGACGCCGATGACCAGGAAGACGGAGCCATCAATCATCACGTCTTTGCCTACCGGGCTGCCTTCCGGAAATAAAACGGGTGCGACATTTTCGCCCAGCATGACCACTTTTTCACGGTGAAGGTCATCCCCTTCGCTGATAAAGCGGCCCGATAGCGTCGCGGCATTGGCATAGACCTGCCCAAAATTCGGCTGAACGCCGCGGAAATCGATGGCGGAAACTTCGCCGGCCTTGGTGCGCACGACGTGGTTCTGCTCCCACCACGACAGAAATACAGTTACGTTCTTCACCGCCGGGCAGCTTTCTTTCAGCGCGTTGGCGTCGTCCAGGGTGAGCGGCTTGCGCAAACGTTCCTCGAGCGGCCGACCTTGACCGTGAGGCCCTTGATCCCAGCGCGAAATGAACGCGGTGTCCGCGCCGTACTGCTTAATGTTTTCCTGAATGGTTTCGTCGAAGCCGGTAATCAGCGCGGAAACCAGCATGATGACGCTGACGCCCAAGACGACGCCGAAAACGGTGAGCGCGCTGCGCATTTTGTGCGCGCGTAGGGTATCCATCGCTTGTTTCAGATTTTCGCTGTGTGCTTGCGCCATGTGGAGCCTCAGCCGTCCGCGCGCAATGCTTCGATCGGATCCAGCTTGGCAGCGCGCGTCGCAGGATAAATTCCGAAGAACAAACCAACCCCAGTGGACACACACAGAGAAATAATCACGGCGCTGAGCGGAGTTTTCACCGGGATGGGCGTCACCGCGCGGACAAACGCGACAATCCCGTAGGACAAAGCCAGACCCATACAACCGCCTACCGCAGCCAGCACCGCCGACTCGGTCATGAATTGCAAAACAATATGTCTCTTTCGGGCCCCCAGCGAGCGGCGCAAACCGATCTCTCTTGTCCGCTCGGTGACACTGGCCAGCATGATATTCATGATGACGATCCCGCCTACCACCAGGAAGACCGCGGTGAGCGCCACCGCCACGGCGAAGAGGTTTCCAGTGATTTGGTTCCACAGCGCCATGATCGAATCAGATCCGAACACGGCAAAATTGTCAGGCGCATCAAACGGCAAATGACGCCAGGCCCGCAGGAACATCCGAGCCTCATCCTCGGAGGATTCCATGATTTCAGCGTTTTGCGCCTGGACAAAGATGGTCGCCCAGTCATTCTGCTTGTGCCAGTCTTTGTAGTAGGTGTTGAAGGGCAACAGAATGAAGTTGTCTTGCGATTGTCCGAAGGCGCTGCCGATTTCGGCCGCAACTCCAACGACTTCGTACGTATTCGTGCCCGCCCGGATGGTTTTACCGATCGGATCGACGGTCGAAAAGAATTTTTTGAGGACGTCGTTCCCGATAAAGCAGACCGGAGCGTGGTGCAGGTCGTCCCCCTCGGTTAGGAACCGGCCAGAGGCAAGATTGATGCTGCGAATATCGGCGTAATTGGGAGTCACCCCAGTGAGATCAGTGTTTTCCAGCAGGATGTTTCCGGAGCGGACATCCATCAGCCGATCTTCAGTCGCGGCCACGTTCGCCGCTGTTTTCATACTGCCCTTGAGACGCTGGTACTCCTCCAAGGTCAATAGGGGTCGCTTCTGGGCTTTGATCCAGGCGTCCTGGCTAGTGATGATCCCAAAACGGTCCACGAGGTAGACGTTGGCGCCGAGATTGGCCACCTTATCGGCCACATAGAAGTTGAGGCCGGCTACCACACTCATCACTGCTACTAAGGTCGCTACGGCGAGGATCACACCCAGTAAAGTTAAGAAACTACGCAGTTTATGGGCGCGTAGGGCGTCCAGCGCCAGCTTAAACGTCTCCACCACCGCAACCAGCGAGCTGCGGATGCGGCCGCGACTCTTCTTCGCAGTGGCTGTCGAGCTGAAGGGCAGGTTCGTCAAACGCTCAATGGGGGCTACACCCAAACTGGTCTCCCTAGACACTGACTAATACGAACGAGGGGAGCTAAACGTTTCCCGAATATCAGGTGATTAGACGCGATGAATCTGATTTTCCGCTTATGGACCATCTTACCCGTTTTCTTGGCAATTGACTGACCAGTTCGGAGGCTGCTACCCGACGAAAGCTAACATTTTGCGACGGGTTCAGTCTTCGTCGACCGCATTGGCTTGAGGGTCGTGCAACAATCAAACGGAAGATGGAATCTTATATGCTCGATTTGAGCTTCCCTGAGACATGCGCAGAGCCCTCTCGATAGCCGCCGTGGCTGTGTTGGCAGTTGTGCCGTTTCGGGCCTTTTCCCAAGAGCCCGCGGCTGCTCCTAACGCTACGGAGCGCCAAGCAGCTACCGACACTCGCCCGGCCCCCGACGAACAGTGGAATAAATCTCTTTTTGACCGGGTGATCGAAAATCAAAAGAAAAACGATGCCGCCATGGATCTGTATGAACGGCTCGAAAGGGTCGAAACGCGCAAGACCGCCGGTGACACCCAGACAACCGACATCAAGGTGGCACGGGTAGTGCCAGCCGGAACGGGTGCCGCCCACCTGCCCATGGGCCCGGATGGCAAGGTTAGCGACGCACAAGCCTACCGTCTCGAACTGGAAAAACTGGAGAAATCGCTGGTGTGGGCTGCGGATACCGGCAGAGCGCAACACGACGCTTACGAGAAAGTGGCGAAGAAGCGCAAGGACCGGGAAGAACTGATCGGAGCTGCGCGCACCGCCTTCATTTTTACCTATGTAGCCCGCGAACCGCGCGACTCGCACACCCTCGTTAAATACAAAATGACGCCCAACCCGTCATTTCGTCCCACGTCGCGATCGACTTCGTTGTACACCAAGGTGCGTGGGGTGGTGTGGATCGATGAAGCCACCGGCGAGCTGGCCAAAATTGAAGGCGAAGTAACCGAAGATGTTTCTCTGGGATTATTTTTGGCCAAGGTCTACAAAGGCAGCCGCTTTATGCAAGAACGCTACGAAATGGTGCCGGGCCTGTGGCTGCCGTCGTTTTCACAATACGATTTTGACGGGCGTAAATTCCTCTCCAACTTTTCCTTGCATGAACGCACGTTTTATTCGAACTACCGGCGCGTAGGGACTCCGCAAGAAGCCTTGGAATTGGTCCGAAATGAGCTAAAGCAGATGCGTGCCAGTGGGACTGCGAGCCCCTAACCAATTGACCAAGCGCATCGCCTTTTGGAAGTCACCCAATGGCCGATTCGGCAACCGTCATTGGGCATCGCATCGCCGCCCTAATTTTCGAGCCTACAATTGAACAAGAATCGGACGAGTGCCGGCGGAGGCGTTCATGAGATCTCTCTCTATCGCAATAATGCTGCTGTCCTGCACTAGCGCCCTTGCGTCGCAGAACTCCGGCACCGCCTCCAATGCACAGAACGCCCCAAGCGCGGCCGCCGCTACGAAACCATCCGTCGACGCAACATCCACGCCAGCTAAGAAACCAAAGAAAGTTTGGACCAACGACGAGATTTCCTCGGCTGGCGGACCTGGCGCTATTTCTGTAGTGGGGCCTACCAAGGCTCAGCCGGGCCGATCTGGACAGAGCTCAACGGGGACTAGTTCTTCAGAGCGCGAACGCCAGATCGCCACATATCGCGATCGCTTGCACCAGTTGAACGGCCAAGTGGAAGCAGCCGACAAACAGATTTCTGATCTACGTAACTTTAACGGGAACAATAGCGGCGCGTCCGGGGGAATTAATATAAATCACCGGTATTCCATGACGCCGGTGGACGATCAGGTGAAGGCGTTGGAAGAGAAGAAAAAACAATTGCAGGTGCAAATCGACGCGGTCGAGGACCAAGCGCGAAAGTACGGTGTCGAACCTGGGCAACTGCGATAGATAGCACAAAAAGTTTTAATGAAACATTTTTGAATTTTCGCGCCTACTTTAGCCTTCCTTCGGTCGGCGCCCTTTCCTATAATTGTTGTGCCCGGCCTGGGCGAACGTTTGCATGAAGTGTGTCGAAAATTAAAACTGTTCGTTTTGAACAGATGGAAAGCGCCCATGCCGCCGGTTGCAAGTGCTGTAGCTGTCTTCCAAGGCCGATTTTCTAGAGCAGCGGTA
Organism: uncultured Acidobacteriota bacterium; assembly: GCA_963846145.1. Classification (GTDB taxonomy): domain Bacteria; phylum Acidobacteriota; class Terriglobia; order Acidiferrales; family UBA7541; genus Acidiferrum. The sequence goes on from CAWJUV010000004.1 coordinate 1,089,327, forward strand.
TCGTTCCTGTCGATGTTTGCTGTTCTCTTCGCTTTGCCGGCCCTTTCCTTCGCGCAAACTCTTGCCGATCTCCGCTACGCCAAAGTCTCTACCGCCAGTCTGCCATCAGCAACCGTTGACATTGAGGGTCTTCAGAAGGTCAGCGATTTTTCGCGCCGACTGGACAGCTGCGAAACGTTCAGTGACGCCACTTCGATGGATCGTTCCGGTGAGGACGTAGTCGCCCGGCTATCCTCCCGATTGGCGGCAACGGATATTTTTGTTTCCGGATACTCGGGCGCAGAGCGTAGTTGTGACCGTTCCCGTCAAACTCCTGAAAGGGCCTCGGCACAAAAGATCGTTCCCTCGGAGCTGTGCGCGCCGAAACCATTGGCGCTCGTGCCGGTGACATTTCCTAATCTGTCGCCCGTCTGCATACCGCAAGGAATGGTGTTTGCGCAGTCGTGGGATATTTTGCGCTCGCCATCACTCGAGACTTTGAAGATTTCTCCCGTGGCACAAATTCACGAGTCTTATCACTGGGGTGCCACGGTACGCGAATCTCTGGAGTTCCTGCTGTTTGAACATGCGTTTCGCCTGGCGGACGATCCTTATTTGCGATACTTGCTGTTTCACAAACCATTCTGGAAGGATTATCTTTCGTCGGCGAATCAATTCGACATGTCCCGTTGGGGCGACGGCGACGATTTCCTGGTGAATTACATCGGCCACCCGATGCAGGGCGGGGTCACCGGCAATATTTATTTGCAGAATGATCCGCGAGCGCGCGGGTTGCGTTTTGGAAGCTCTTCGGAATATTGGAAGAGTCGCATGCGCGCGATGTTTTTCTCCGCCGTCTATAGCGCATATTTCGAGATCGGCCCAATCTTCAGCGAAGCCGCCATCGGCAATGAAGGCGGCTATACCTATACTCCGGGATGCGGGCATTATGTGTGCGACCGTCCAGGCTACAAGCCGCCGACAAACAACACCGCTTGGGTAGACTTCATCGTCACGCCAACCGTTGGTACGGGTCTGATCATTCTGGAAGACTTTATCGAACTGAAAATTGTGGATCCCCTTGTAGGAGATAGTCAGTGGGGCGGATACAAAATCCTCCGCGCGGCCTTATATCCCACGCAGAGCATGGCCAACATGCTGGCACCTCGCCATCCCTGGTCACGGCGCTTCAACGACGAAGACTTTCGTCCTGGCGAATTTGGCGGCGGCGTAAATCCCGCCACGCAGACGCGCACGGAAGCGTGGAAGTATGAGCCGCGCTGGACCGCCGGATTTCACTACACCAACATTGATTTGCATCAGGATCGGCCGGGTTGCGTTCAATGCCCGATGCATACTTCTGGTTTTGGAAGCGACGTTACTTACCGCCTGACAAATCTTCTTTATGCCGATGTGGAAGGCAATGTTTTCCCCGCCGCCAACGGAGCCTCGCGCGCGGAAGAAGTGTTGGCCGGCGTAAAAATTGGTCGCAACTACGGTCGCTGGGGAGTGTACGTTAACGCCCGGCCGGGATTCGTTCATTACGACTCGACGTTTGTCACCGGCAGCCAGACGAATTACACGAGTTCTTTTCGTACCGCGCTCGACACCGGCGGCACGGTCGAATACCGCACTTCTGCTCGTTCCACGGTTCGTTTCGACGTGGGCACCACTTTGGTGCGCTATTTAACCGGCCATCCCGATCCGCGACAGTTGCCGATTTCCGTTTTGTCCACGGATTACATCGTGACCCAAGGCAATTTTCATCTTGGCACGGGCTATGTGTTTCGCTTCTAACATTGGCCGATACGCGAAGCAGCCGTTGTCAGTACCTGCTATTTGATGTTGAATAGTTCAGCAGATTTCGAGCCTCTGTGGTCTGCCCCTAGCCGACGGACTCTTCAGAAACTGCCTGGACAATCACAACTACCCGGAGGAATCGTTTCATGCGTGCATGGATAGCAGCGATGTTGTGTGTGGCGATGGTTTTCGGCACGGCGCCGGCTCGAGCGGATTTCAAATATTCGGACACCTCAAAAATCACCGGCGGCGCTCTGAAAAACATGATGAAAACAGTGGGGATTTTCAGCAAGCAGGCTTCGCAGGCCATGAAGCCCATCACCACCACGCGCTACATCAAAGGTGATCGGATGCGCTCCGATGACTCCGACGGGCGCATCCAGATCATCGATCTCGCTGGCCGACGCATGATCAGTATCGATCCGCAAAAGAAGACCTACACCGAAATTACCTTCGATGAAATGAAGGCCTCGCTCGACAAGGTCTCGCAACAGATGAACCAGCAGCAAAAAACCGAAACAAAAGATGCCAGCGGCAAACCGCAAGATGTAAATGCCAAGGTGAACGCCAAAGTTACCGTCACTCCTGGTACCGGCGGCAGCCGCCAGATTCAAGGCGTTACCACCAACGAAATGAAAGTTCAAATCGATATGGAGGTTCAGGCGCAGCAACAGAATCCGCCGCCGGGTCAAAGCGGCCAAGCCAGTGGCACGATGACCACCGTTGTCGATTCGTGGGTCGCGCCGACCGTGCCGGGTTACGAGGAGGTCACCGCGTTCTATCAACGCATGGCCAAAGATGTGAACTGGATCCCGCCCAGCAACATTCACATTGACCCACGGGTATCGCAGGGCATGGACGAAGTGCAGAAAAACTCATCAGCCTATAAAGGATTGCCGCTGCTGCAATATCTCAGCATGACCATGGTGGCGGCGCCGGGTAACGGCGCGGATGCTTCGTCCTCAACGCAGAACGGCAATGCGCAGCCTGCCAATTCGAATGACAGTACTCCGACTAGCGCGTCCGACGCGATGGTGAAGGGCCTGGGCGGGCTATTTGGAAAACGGAAAAAGAAAGATGACGATCAAGCCAATCCAAACAATCCGCCGCCACCTTCTACACCCGGTTCATTGATAGAAATGACCATCGAAGTTACGAACTTTTCGAACTCCGCATTGGATGGCACTTTGTTTGAAATTCCGGAAGGCTACACACGCGTAAAGCAGAACCCGGATCAGGTGCTACAACAATCCAAGCCATAAGTTTCGGGTGAAGCGATTGCCGATAAGCTCAGTCGCCGCAGCAGGCAAAGCTCATCACTGCGCAGGAAGGAACGGGGCGGCGGCCGACGGTCCAATTTTTAGAGGGCCCGGCGCCATTTCGAGCACTCTTGTTGCTCGCAACCGATTTTGGCTTTTGAGCTGAGCTGTTTTCCAGTTTTTCGCGCAGCCTTCGCCGCGCGCGAAATAGCCGCAGACGCACCGCCACATTGGAAATGCTTAGCCGTTGAGCTACTTCCTGCGGCGAATATTGGAGCACGTCGATCAGCAGGCAAACCTGACGCAAATCCCGCGGCAGTTGTGTAATGGCTGCAGCCAACTGGCGACGGCTCTCGCGGCGCAGCACTTCCTGCTCGGGATTGGCCCCTCTCGAGCGCAATTGCGCGGCTAGGCCTTCCTCGGAATTATGCTCCGGCTGGTCCAGCGAAAAGATTTTCCCCTCGCGGCGGCGACGGAGCACGTCAATCGAAGTATTGGTGGCGATGCGGAAGACCCACGCTTGCAGTTCATCGCGTTCTGCAGTTTGCGCGCCGGTAAATTGATCCAGGCGCGCCAGCGCCTTCAACAAACTCTCTTGGCGAACATCTTCCGCGTCGTAGACGTTTTTCGTGAGCCGCAATCCCGCGCGATAGAGACTTGAGGCGTACGGCAACACCAGTTGAGCCAGCGCCTCGCGGTTTCCGGCACGGGCATCACGCAGTAGGGTTGCAGACCGCGCAGTCGACCCCTCGGCGACGAGAGCTTCAGTGCGGACGGCTAAAGTTGCGGTTGCCATGACCCAATGTGAATGGCAGTTTCGTCGCCATTGCTCTGACTGTTGGGAAACTACAGAAAACACAGCACAATCCAGCTACGCTTGGCTGACCGAGCTGTTCCGGAATGACCGCTTATGGGATTTACGAACACGAAACCGGTCAGCGATCTGAATCCATTTAATTCCAGGTTTGTTATATATCTGCGCTACATCCTTCAGGAGAGGACAACTCATGAAATGGGCGATCCGGCTGGCGCTTTTAACGGTGATATTCGTATCGGCCGCAACTCTTCGCGCGCAGGACGATGACAAGCCTAAAGACGCGGAAGGCTGCAAAGACTCCCCACTGATTTCGCGCTTCCCCGGCAGCGTCATCAATTCCTGCGACAACAAGGAGTACGAACAAGCGGACTTCCCTATGGGAGAGACGCAGAAGCATCTCGAAGGCGAATATCACTACTGGGATATCGCCACGCGCGAGGGCACCAGCGAAATCCAGATATTCCGTAATTTTCAGACGGCGTTGAAGAGTGCCGGCTTCACGATCGACTACACCTCATCGCCGGAGCAAATCGTGGCCCACAAAGGCGCCACCTGGATTTTCATCGATGGTCGCGGCTCTTATTACTACCAGACGATCATCTCCACTAAAGAGATGAAGCAGGAGGTCACCGCGGATGCGTCATCTCTGTCGGATGAAATCAGCAAGTCTGGGCACGTCGCGGTCTACGGCATCAATTTCGATACCGGGAAGGCCGCGATTCAACCAGATTCCGAAGGCGTGCTGAACGAAATTGTGAAGCTGCTGCAACAAACTCCGGATCTGAAACTTCGCATCGAAGGGCACACCGACAACCAAGGGAACGCCGCTGCTAATCAGGCGCTTTCTGAAAAGCGAGCGCAAGCAGTGGTCAGTTGGTTGACTGTGCACGGAATCGCCGCTGCCCGCTTAAGCGGGAAAGGCCTGGGGCAGACGCAGTCAGTTGCCGACAATTCCAGTGAAGATGGCCGCGCCAAGAACAGACGAGTCGAATTGGTAAAACAGTAAGAAAAAACCGAAGCAAATAAAAAGGGAGCCGGCGGATCGGCTCCCTTTTTTATTCTTAGACTTTGCAGCGGAATTTATTTTGCGGCTGCAGCCGACGCTTCCTTTTCAATCGGCGCTCCTACCAAGTTTCCCCACTCGGTCCAGGAACCGTCATAGTTCCGCACATCGTTGATGCCCAGCAGATACTTGAGCACAAACCAGGTGTGGGAGCTGCGCTCGCCGATGCGGCAGTAGGCGATGACTGGCTTTTCGCCAGTGATGCCCTTGGCACCGTATAGCTGCTTCAAAGCGTCCGCGGTCTTAAACGTGCCATCTTCATTGACGGCTTGAGCCCACGGTATGCTGGCAGCTCCAGGGATGTGGCCGCCGCGTTGTGCGGTTTCCGACATTCCCGGAGGCGCGATAACCTTCCCGGAAAATTCATCCGGCGAACGCACGTCCACCAGTTGTGCTCCAGACTTTTTCTCGACGACCGCGAAGACATCATCGCGCTTGGCGCGGATTGCGGCATTGGGTGTTTTCACTTTGTAGCCCGCCGGGTTGAGCTGCGGCTTATCATTCGTAACCGGCCGCTTCTCTTCGATCCACTTCTTGCGACCACCATTCATGATCACCACTTTGTCGTGCCCATAATATTTCAACTGCCAGAAAGCCCACGCCGCGAACCAATTGTTGTTGTCGCCGTACAGCACGATGGTGGTCTCCGGCGAAATTCCGGCCTTGCCCAAAAGTGTTTCGAACGCTTGCGGATCGGACAGATCCCGCCGAATGGCGTCCTGCAATTCCGTCTGCCAGTTCCACGAGATTGCACCTTCGATGTGGCCTTGATCGTACGCGCTGGTGTCGACGTCCACCTCGACCAGCCGCATTCCTGAATCTTTAGCGTGTGCGGCAACCCATTCTGTGCTGACCAATACTTCCGGATTAGCGTACTCAGACATATATGAATCCTTCCCTCGAATAGAGTCCAAAAAGCCTATCTCAGACTGCCCAGTTAAAAAACTATTTTTTCCCGGCGCCAGACTGCCTGACCGGATCGCCTTGCCTCTAACTAAACCTGCTCCAACTTGCCGCCGTGGGATTCCCACTCGATGCGCACGATCCAGTCAAAATGCATTCCTTGAGACTGTAACCAAGCCTCCAGCACGTCGCGTGATCCAGCGCGAAATTCTACAAACATTTTTCCCTCAAGCATGTTCACCATCACTCGCTCGCCCTTGGCTTCCACTCCCGCTCGCATGCGTTCGGCCAGGGCGTCCGCGCCCTGCCGGGTGAGACACGCCAAAGTGTGCTGAGTCAGATAAACAGGCACCCAAAAACTCCTGGTTCCTAGTGCGCGGCAACTTCAGAGACGTTGGACGCGCAGACTGCCACGCCGTTACCCGCGCCCCTGTACCGATAGACTGTTAGTTGCCGCAGCACACGATAAGTAACACGAGCCCGCAAGCTAAAAAAGACGTACTAAACTCGTCTGTAATTCGACAGAAGGCCGCCGAATACCCAGCTCACCCAGAAAGGGCTCAAAACGTGTCCAGCAACGTGTCCCGGTTGTTTGTGATGGCTGTCTTGTTGTTGTCTGCAGTTACGGTGTCTCGCGCAAATCCCCAGGCTTCGGCCCGCCACGCCTCGCTAGACGGCGTCGTGCTGGGTTCCGACGGGAAACCGGTCGCCAACGCGATCGTGACCTATCAATCTGGCGCCGGAGACACGCCTCATGCCATTCATACGGATCTTCACGGGCGCTTCCATATCGTGAAGATGCGCGGTGACAACTACGACTTGCGCGCCTCGGCGCATGGAAAATACTCCAGTTGGCAGAAGAACGTCATGGTTCGGGCCGGTGCCAGGAACACCCTTACATTGCAGCTGTCCGACAGGGGCGAGATTGAGAAAGCGTCAACGAAGCAGCCGTAGGTTGCTGGCTTAGTAAGAATCGCGTTTCGTACCCCAAGTACCGCTATTCTTCTTAGTGCGCAGACCCAGTCTACACGTCTGTAAAATAACCACTTACTTGCATAAAGCGCACGCCTTCCACCCCTTTCTAATTTTGGTACTAGTGGCCGGGTACTGCCTAAACTGGGCCCGTCGGGCCATTGAGCCAAACATAGCCGGACTGTAATTTACTGACAACGGGTTGGGGGCCGCGCGGGGACAGCGGCTCCGCAAGGGGTCGTGTGCGAGCTACCCAACCCGCCAGTTTTTCACCATCCTGGCCGTAATTAACTAAATCAAATAGGGTTAGCCCCTAATAATCGTAAACCATCTCCTTTGCGTGCGCTGGAGGGACCCTCAGCGGTCGCGGATGCCGCACAGAATCAACGATCCACTGGTCATCAGGGGGTGCATCCAGTTGGTGGGTTTGGAAGTGTCGGCCGGCACCACCAAAGTCCGGTCGGCCCACTGCGCCACTTGGTGGAAGGAATCGTACACGCTGTAGGAATAGGCCACTCCGTCGCCTTCCGTGACCTGATATCCGTGACCCGCCGTTCGCAGGTAGTTAAACGCTGGCCACAAGCCGGTCTTGTATAGAGCTAACTTCGCGAACCGCAGCGGCAGTGGCCCTTGTCCAAAGCGGTTGGCATCGGAAATCACTACGGCTTTTTTCGCAACCCGCAGCATCTCCCCTACAATGCGTCGAGGATCCGGAACGTGATGCAGAATTCCGAATTCGCAAACTACCTCAAAGCTCTCGTCAGCGAACGGAAGCGCGTCTCCTTTGCCTTGGAGAACCGCAGCGCACTTGGCATTTCCCAGCAACACGGCTTGATCGACCAACCCCCCAACGGGCTCAATCCCGCAGACAAATAACTCCGGGATGGCGCTCTTTAAGTTCCGCAGCGCCCGCCCTGAAGCAGTGCCGACATCCAGCACACTTTTCGCCTGCAACATCCGCAACATCGCCAGCACGAACGCCATGTTCGCGGCGTCGCCAGACGCCTCATGTTCGTGCATCTGCTCGTAACGCTCGGCAGTTTCGGTGTAGTACTTGCGCTGCAGCTCTATGCCGCGTTCGGCTTCGGTGCTCATGATATTTTGGAAGTATCCATCACGCGGCCCGAGGCCAGATTTTTAGCGCGGGCAACATCGTTGAGAAATTCCCAGGTCTTGGCGGCATTTCGTTCCCAGGTACACGCCTGGGCAGCTTGAGCAGCCATTTCCCCGACCTGTGCTCGCAAGTCCGCATCGAGGCTAAGGCGCTTCAGCAATTCCGTAAGAGAACGAATATCGTTCGGATCCGAAAGAATAAATCCATTCACCCAGTCGTAAATTACTTCAGCCCCGCCGTTAAAAACAGAAGTAATCACCGGCAGGCCGCAAGCCATGGCTTCTAGAGGCGGCAACGCAAAGGCGTCTTCGCGTGTGGGGCTGGCATAAATATCCGCCGCCGCGTACAACGACAGCACGTCCGCACGCGGAAGCACCCAGCGCACCCGATCACCAAGTCCGAGGCTATTGGCGAGTTGTTGGAACGGGCCGGGCGCATCGCTTCCAGCCACCAGCAATTGCAGATTCTCGTTTTGAGTTTCGGCCATCGCGCGCAACAAGGCGCCGAGGCCTTTCACCGACCAATCATTGCCGATGAGCAAGAGAACAATGTGCTGCTCGGAGAATTCCCACTCCTGACGAGCGGTTGGGCGGCGCTGAATCCGTTGCGCTGGCGAAAAAGTCTGCAAGTCTACGGCGTTTGGTAGAACGCGCACCTCGCGACGTCCGAAGGTGGATTCCAATAAACTCGCGGTACGCTGCGATACCGCGCCCAGCGCCACTTTTCGATCGCTGTAGATGCGTTTCTCCAGTGCGACAAGGAGCGAGTAATACACTCGGCGATGCCAGTTCCGCAGCGATCTGCTGCGCGTTGGCTCGCTCTGCGCCAACTCCCAAACCCGCCGAAATAGCGCGTGTACCACGATCACGTCGGCGTCAAAACAGTTGATTCCAGGCGAAAGCAGCAAGTCGCTGCGATCGCCGCGAATATGCTCGCGCCACCAACGACAAACTTTGTTGAGAAACAGCCACGACAAGAACTGCAAGAGATGCGGTCCCGCAACCGAAGGGATGCGATGCCAATAAATACCCGGCCGATCTGTTTGTTTTGAAGTGTCTTGATTCTCCAACGACAATCCAGCAACTCGCTGACTGTACAGGTGAACAACACATCCGTACTTTTCCACCAGGCGGGTGAGGAGTTCGGCCAGGACTCGTTCGGTGCCGTGCTGTCGGTCGACGAAAGGGGATACCACGGCGAGGCGCAAGTTAGGATATCCAGGGGCAGAGCAAATTGCGCGTCGACGCGTAGAAGTTCGAAGCGTTGGAAGTCATCGCCGGAGAGCTTCGGTCATCTCCACGTAGCGGGCGGTCGCGCCGGCACCAAACCCCGCAATCCGCGGAAGCTGTAATGAGCATTTGTAGGCTTTGTTGCAGGATCCGCCGCGAATTGCGCGGACGGAATCAACTTCGGCAAACGGAACAATATACCCAATAGCAGCCACAAGTAAGTGTTGAGGACAAAATCCTGGTAAGCGGGCATGGAAGTAAAGGTGATCGGGAATAACAAAATGAAGGCGTACCAGCAAATGACAAATGCGATCGGAAACCAGGGTGTACCTCTAAGCTTTCGCACGATTCTCCAAGCCGAGAAGACGATTGCGCTGCCCATAATCAGCCACAAAACCAGCCCGCCGATGCCCATTTCCACCACCAGCGTGCCAAAGCCGCTTTCCACACCCAGGCCCCACATCGACGATTCCGGGAAAAATTTTGCCACGTACTGCGTGCCCAGTGAGCTGGTACCAATTCCATAGCCGACCGGCCAACGATCATAGTTAAAGGCTCCAAGAAAATTGCGCAGCGGATAGTCCCAGGTGCGGGTTTGTAATTCGCTGGCGGTGCTGGTCGGGCTTAAAGTTTCGGAGTAAATCGTAAGGCGAGAAAACAGCGCGTCCGGAAAAATAAAAAACAGTAAAACCAACGCCAGCACGATCCCCAATGCCATGCGCTGAAAACTGCGAAAGACTTTAGCGACTTCACCTTGTCTCCACGGCGCGCCCCAGATGAAAGCCACCGCGATGGCGACGGCGTTTACCAGACACCACATGAAAACTCCGCGCGATGTTGCCAACAATGCCGCAGCGCATACGACTGTTAGGGTGATGAGCGCCAGTTTGCGCCCTTGCCGTTGCCGCAGCAGCAGATAACCGGTGAATCCCAGGATGATAATCCACGAAATTTCCAAAAAATTTCCGTAGCGCCCATGACTGACAAAAACGGAAGACGCACGATAGGCGCTTACGCCAGAGATCGGAGCGGTGCGGTACAGGGTGGTGAGCTCTCGAATTTCATCTGCTGGTGTTGAGGGATTCAGAAAAGTGGGCCCGATAATGGACTGCGCGATACCCAGCCCGCAGATGGGCAGAATCAGCAGAACGTTAAAATTAAAAAATCGCCGCAGATCCTGCTCCGAATTGAGTAGCGCGTAACCTACCCAGAGCATCGGCATGTAGGTGAAGAACAACTTCACGCCGAGCAGCCCGTAGATCAGCGTGGCCGAACCGGGATTAAAGACCTGCATAATTCCAAACCACACGAAAACCAGCATGGCCCCAAGAAACGGCGGCCGAAACGTCTCGACTTTCTTCCGGCGAACGGCCAAGAAAAACGATAAGTAGACGATCGCCACCAAAACATCTTTGGCGAAATAGATGGTCATGTTGTTGTGAAGAAATTTTCTGGCTAAATCCTCAAACAGCAGCCACGCCAGAAAGCAGTAGACGCCGGTTCGCCAATTATTGATGATCGCCACCGCGAACACGCCACCCAGGCAGATCAGCCCGATATACGCCAGACCAATCACGTCATTGGCAACGACATCTTGCGCGAAAATGTAAGCGCCGGCCCCAAACAACACCACGATGAACAATATGGGAATAACGCTGCGGCGATAGTCGCCGGCGCTGGCTGTGAAAGTTGGTCTCACCGCGATTGGAAGCCTTTTTTCATGCTGACTCGTTGAACCGTGAAGGCTAGGGCTTTCCAGGAGCCATTCAATTGGGAACAACTATTCTAGCGTCAGGCACGGCTGTAACCAACCATTCAATGTTGCGGTGGATGTTACGAAGGTTTAGCGGAAGCGGGTTGTGCTCCGAGATGAAGCGCTTTCGACAGCGAGCGACGGACTTCACCGGTGCGGTGCTCGGTAAATCTGGCCACCACCCAGCAGAATGTCAGGGCCGCGACTCCGATTCCCACTCCAGATAGCAGGTGCCTTACATCTGGTTGCCAACGCGCGCCTGGGGTAATCACCGCACGCAAGAAAAGCAGCAGCGGAAAATGCAGTACGTAAAGCGTGTAAGAAAATCCCGCGAAGAGCCGCGCGTTTCGGAGATAAGCACCGTCGCGCGGGAGCCAAAAATCCAGTTGGAGAATTCCGAATAAGAATGCACTGAATGCAAATCCTACAACTAAATCGGAAATCTGCGACGTTATCTTTCCGTTTCTCGCCGCAGCCAGGCAAGCGGCAAGCAAAATAGTGCCGCAGAGCAACAGGGCGGCTCGCGAGGCCTTGCCGGTGATGGCAGTTCGCGACCACAAAAACAGCACGGCAACTCCAGCCAGCCAGATCACAAAGCCCAGCAGCTTTTCTGGCCCGAGGAACGTGGCCACACCTAAGGTGACAGCGGTGAGCAAGATAGCAGACATCCATCGCCTCGATGCCCAACGGATGGAAGCGAATAGTCCTACAGGGAACAATACGTAATACCAAAATTCGTTCGCGATACTCCACAGCGGCCCATTCGAACCGAACGGCCGGCACAGGATCGTCTGTAAATAGAATAAGGTGCCAAAAAAATTTCGCATGGTGAGGTCGTTTTGCACCACGCCTCCGCCGAAACTGCTCAGCGGGCTGCTGTAAAGCCCCGAGGAATTGAAGCAGTATTTACCGGTGAAGTCCCAAAATGCGCCCACCAGTAAACCGGGAACCAAAACAACGTACAAGCGGGTCGCGCGACTGAGTGCATAACCACCCCACGTCCAGCTGCCCACCGCCAAACTGCGAAAAATCGAAGAAGAAATCAGAAATCCGCTCAGGACGAAAAACACCATCACCGCCTGATGGCCGAATCCCGTCGCAAAATACAAAATCTTCAAGAGCAGATTTGGGTGAGCAATTTCCGGAAAATCGATGAAGAAAAACGCCCGCAGATGGCCCCACATCACCGCCCAAGCTGCGGCGCTGCGGATCACATCAAGGTGCGCGGAAACGGCCGGACTCAGCGCACGAGGTGCGATGCGAGGTTCGAACATGTCAGGAGAATCGAGCTCCGCCGGAACCATGTGCACGGACCGATTCGCGTGGCTAGAGTATACTCGACCGCCTAGGCCGCAGACCGCGTGGCTGCTTCATCTAGAGGGTCTTCTTCGTTGTTCACATTCCACCGCGATGTAAATTACACCATTATCTTGCCGGCCTCGGCTCATATTGCGCCAAAAATGTGGCGCGAGGAATCCGCAAGGGAAGTGAAAGATTGAGCAGCGTGCCGGTCTCGCGAAAACCTCGCTGCGTCATCGTGTTCGGCCAAATAGATACGCCGACCGATGGCGTCGAGGACTACTGCCGGTATCTCGCGGAGGGATTGCGCGCCGAACAATTCGACGTACTCGTCGTGCGTCTGCGGTGGGAAGAAATTGGCGTCGAGGCTAGCCTGGCCGAGCTAGATCAAAGAATCTCCGATACTCCTGTCGACTGGTTTTTGTTTCAATACACGGCCCTGGCTTGGTCTCAACGCGGATTTCCCACGCTTGCTTTGCGGGTGGTCAAGCACCTAAAGAAAAAGGCCCGCTGCGCCGTGACCTTCCATGACTACGGGCCATATCCGGGTATGCGCTGGATCGATCGACTGCGCCGATCGGTGCAGCTTTCCGTGATGCATAAACTTTTGCGGGTCGCAAATGTCTCGGTGCTAACCGTTCCGCGCGAACAGCTTCCGTGGGTACCACCTGACATAACAAATGATGTCTTCATCCCTGTCGCTGCGAATTTGCCCGCCCCAGAAAAAGCCTGGCTGCAATCTCGTCCAGAAATTAATCGCACGCCGGTCGTCGCCGTATTTTCCATTTCGGCCGCTCAGCACGGCTCCCAGGAAGTTCAGTTCGTCGCTGAAGCGGTGAAATTTGCTTCGAACCAGGTTGGCCAAATTAAGGTAGTCGTTATCGGCCGCAACTCACAAACTGGCGGCGAACAGCTACGCGCCGCCTTGGCCGGAACCAACAACGAAGTCGAGATCCGGGGTATCGTTGCTGCCGAGGATATCGTTCGAACTCTCGGAGCCAGCGACGTGTTGCTGTTCCCCCGAGGCCCTGTCTCCACCAATCGCGGCAGCGCTATGGCCGGCATCGCTTGCGGTTTACCGGTGATCGCTCAGGAAGGAAAGATTACTTCACCGATCATCAAGGAAGCCGGCGTCGTTCTAATTCCTTCGGACCGCGGTGCGGACTTTGGCGCAGCGCTGGCTCATGTCCTGAGCGACGCCGACTACCGAGCCTCCCTCGCCGCTCGGAGCAGGGCTGCACAATCGAAACATTTCTCTTGGGCGGCGAACGCTAGGAAGTACGCCGCCTTCATGAACGAAAGCACCACGCAAAAGCGAAGTGAATCCACTCAACCCGATAGACGTTAACCGCTATTCCAACCGTCAATTTGCAGTTCTCACCCTGTTCCCTGCCTCCTGCGCCTATGCTAAACTGCCTAGGTTTTACAGGGGTAGCGGTTCACCGTAGTCTCCGCATCGTGTATCGACCGGTTCATCGGCCCGCCGCTCCAGCCGTTGACCGTCACTAACCCAGCGTCAACACCGCAGTGAATGCGGAAACCACCGATCTTTGAAGAGGATGTGTCATGTCCGGGCATTCAAAATGGGCCACGATTAAACACAAAAAGGCGGCCACCGACGCCAAGCGCGGCCGCGTCTTCACTCGTCTGATTCGCGAAATCTCCATCGCTGCGCGTATTGGCGGCGGCGATGCCACTACCAACCCGCGGTTGCGTACCGCCATCCTGGCGGCTAAAAACGAAAACATGCCGGGCGATAACATCGAGCGCGCCGTCTTGCGCGGCACCGGACAGCTAGAAGGCGAACAGTACGAGGAAGCCACGTTCGAAGGCTATGGCCCCGGTGGTGTTGGGATCTTGATTCAGGTTGTCACCACCAACCGCAACCGCGTGGTCGGCGAGTTTCGCCACTTGATGAGCAAGAACGGCGGCAACATGGCCGAAGCCGGCGCGGTTGGCTGGATGTTCAGCCGCAAGGGCGAAATTACCGTAGCCAAGGAAGTGGCCACTGAAGACAAACTGATGGACGTCACATTGGAAGCCGGCGCAGAAGACATGAAGGACGACGGTTCGCAGTGGTACATCGTGACGCCTCCCGAGGCTTTGGAAGCAGTGAAAGAGGCGCTCACCAAGGCAGGAATCACTCCGGCGTCCGCTGAGATGAGCATGGTGCCGCAAAATTACATCAAGCTGACTGGCACGGAAGCCACCCAAATGGTGCGCTTGGTTGAAGCTTTGGAGGAACACGACGACGTACAGCACGTCTACGCCAACTTCGACATCGACGAGTCAGAAATTCAGGCGGCTGTCGGCGCAAAATAAAAAGCTGGTTGCTCATGGAATCCGAACTGGCTGGCGCGATCCTTCCGCCAGCCAGTTTTTCATTTGTGACCATCCATCGCCCATCAGAATGCGGCTTGTGCAACACCCGCGCAAATTTTGTGGCCGCGTGCTGACGAACGCCGTAGACTTGTCCGCGTGAACGACTTCGCCGCAACGCCCAGCATTCAGCCGAAGAATACGTCCTTTCGCGTGTTGGGAGTGGACCCGGCAGCCGTCGGGCCTACCGGCTACGGCGTGATCGAGAGCGACGGCCGCAAGTCGCGAATGCTTCATTACGGCGCCCTGGTTGTTAGCTCGAAACGCCGCGGTGAGTCCGCTGGTGCAGCGCTTCAGGATGTTCACGACCTGCTTTCACGGCTGATTCAGGAGTACGCGCCCGACGCTCTGGCAGTGGAGGCGGTTTTTGCCTCCTTGAATGTGCGCACGGCCTTACGTTTGGCTGAGGTACGCGGCGTGGTTCTGCTGACTGCGGCGCAGCACAATGTGGCGGTTCATAGTTATTCGCCCCGGGAAGTGAAGTGCTCCGTCGCCGGATATGGGCACGCCGACAAGCGCCAGGTGCAACAAATGGTTCAAGCATTATTAACATTGCAAGAAGTTCCCGAGCCTTCGGACGCTGCTGACGCCTTGGCCGTGGCGCTGTGCCATTTGCAAGCGGAACAGATGCGCCGTAGATTCGGTGTGCCCCAAGGTGGCGAACGGACCCAACGCATCGCGGCTTCTCGGGTCTCGACGCTTGCCGGAAAAGCTTCCAAAGCCAGCGCAACGCACGCGGGCTCCAGCCGCATCGTAACGACACGATGAGCAATTCTCTGTTGCGTCCGTTTTGTGCACATCTACGCCCAGCTTGGCTGTTGGCCACCGGCTTACTGGTCGCCGCAAGCGTTTTCGCCAGTACGCCGGCTTTCGCAAAACAGTCCGCTCCTCATCCACAAGCATCCACTGCTACGGCGAAATCCGCTCCTATCCCAGCCAGTACACCGAAAATTATCTTTCGCCGCATTTTCAAATCGAGCTCCCCGGAATACATCGAGATTGTCGTCCCCGAAGACAGTCACGCCGCGACCTACGACATTCGCCAATTGGAAGAAGACGCCGAAGCAACACCGTTCGAAATCACCGCGGGCCTGAAGGCCCGCATGTTTGAAATGGCTTCGCAACTGAAAAATTTCCGTGGGCTGGACCTGGATGTGCATCGCAAGATTGCCAACCTGGGGGAGAAAACTTTTCGTTGGGAAAAAGGCACCGAAGCGAACGAAGTAAAGTTCAACTACACGCTAAATTCCACAGCGACACAATTACTCCAAATTTTCGAAGGGCTGGCGAGACAACAGGAGCATGTGATGCTTCTGACCCGTCGTATGCGCTACGACCGCCTGGGAATTAATGACGCGCTGCTGCAATTTGAAACCGACTTGAACCACAAACTGTTGCCCGAGCCGCAATGCGCCCTGCCGATGTTAGATGAGATTGTGAATGATCCGCGCTTCGTGGACGTTGCTCGCCAGCGCGCGCGAAATCTGGCAGACCGCATCCGCCGCGCCAGTTAATTTTCTCGTAGCAACCCTACTTCGCCGCCACCGTCTGGGTAATCGGAACGAGCTTTCGCAGCGATTGTTCGAAAGGTGCCTGGGCCACTCCCCGTTCCGTAAAAATCGCTGCAATGTAGCGTGCCGGCGTCACGTCAAACGCCGGATGCGCCGCAGGTACATCTGGGGCGATGCGCACTCCCTGCAGGTGCGTCACTTCCAGAGCAGAACGCTCTTCAATCGGAATATGCCCACCATCGGGAATCGATAAATCCAGTGTCGACACCGGCGCCGCGATGTAGAACGGCACATTATTTTCTTTCGCGAGCACCGCAATTTGATATGTGCCGATTTTGTTCGCGGTATCCCCGTTTGCGGCCACGCGATCAGCACCGGTTACGACCGCTCCCACATTTCCTGTCTTCAGGAAATGGCCCACCATGTTGTCGGTGATCAGCGTGAGCGGAATCCCGCCTTTGTGTAATTCCCAGGCGGTCAAGCGTGCGCCTTGCAGATACGGACGCGTTTCTGGCACCAGCACATGAATATTTTTTCCTTGTTGAAACGCCACGCGGATCACTCCGAGCGCTGTGCCGATGCCTGCCGTGGCTAATGCGCCGGCATTGCACTGAGTCATCACTTGCCCTTCGCGAGGCATGAATGGCGCACCGAATTCTCCGATGGCTTGATCGGTCGCCAGTTTTTCCAGATGCACCAGCTTCGCTTCCTCGACCATTCCTTGCTTCACTTCCGCGAGTTGCACCGAAGCCGCGGAAAGTTCTGCAAAGCGGCGCTCCATCCGCGCAAGCGCCCAGAAAAGATCGACTGCAGTAGGCCGGGTACGCGCCATCACTGTACAAATTTGCGGAAATTCCAGTCGCAGCTCATTGATCGATTTGGCCTGCGAATTTAAGACTCCCAGCGCAACGCCCATGGCTGCGGCTACTCCGATCGCCGGGGCTCCACGAATGACCATCTCCTTGATGGCTTTAGCCACCTCTTGATAGTCGGTGTAGATATGGCGTATCTCTTCTCCTGGCAAGCGACGCTGGTCCAGCATCACCACGCCTTGATCGGTCCACTCGATGGGTTGGGCTACATACATCTCATTGGAAGTTGGCAAGTTGAATTCTCTCGACCACAGAAGTTTTGATTTGAAAAACTACAACGCTTGACGAGTACGGCTCGTCATGGCGTGGGCATATGCGTAAAGCCTTTGGTTGCGATGATCGAAGAGACCGCGATCATCGAGTTGTACCCCAAATGCATGAGAAAGCTCGCTAAAACCGTACCCGTTCGTGAGCGCGCAAACGTGAAGATTACTCCCACGATCGAGAGCAACAGTACCAAGCCCCACGTCCAGCCAAGCTGCGCGCCATGCATCAATCCGAATAGGATGCCAGTGAGCAAAACGCTCGGTAACGCTCCCAGCGATTTAGCGAACAAGGGATAAAGGTAGCCGCGAAAAACCGTTTCTTCCACTAGAGGTGCCACCAACACCGCCATTCCCATGAGGAGCAATGCCCCGGTACGGTTTTTGAAAAGCTCTTGAATAGGCAAATGGTCGGTGTTTTTGACACTGTAGCTGGCCACGGCCACAAAGATCGCCAACCCGGCGCCAGAGAAAAAATATTTCCACCCATCATTTTTCCCGGTCGTCGGATTCGCCTTTAGTTTGCGCCAACCCAACGACCGCCAGAAGGGTACATCCCGCAAGACCGCCAGCGTCAAATACAGGAAGAAGATCAGCAAGCCGTACCACACCACATTGGTGCCTACCAGAAGTTGGGGGCTGTCTTCAAAAATCTGCTCCATCTGCTTGGGTGACAGATGCCCCGCAGTTTTGGAGGAAACATAAAATACAAAAGCGAGTTGCACCACCAGCAGGCTGGCGAATCCAAAAAGCAGAAATAGAAAGAGGTGCGGCCAAGACCAGGACACCCGCAGATCCTCAGGTAAATTGCTCGTGGCATGCGGATGATACGCGGCCGCTGCCAGCGGATCGCCGGGCAGAACAACGTGCGCGGGCTGAACCGCTGGAATCTCGGCAAGCACCACCTGCGTCGCGTCCGAGGTCGTGCTGGCGGTCTCAGCCTCGTGCGCTTCGGCTTGGGGTATAGACTCGGATGCCAAATCCGCTTTCGAGTCCGGATCCTGCCGCGAACTTCCCGGCAGTTCCAATGGCGCTGGGCCGGAATCGGCGTTTGGATCAGGACCGGTATTGTCGTCGTGATGGCTCATTTCTTGCGAGTTTTCTTGGTTGCTTTCGCGCTTCTCGCTGGCCAGCCGGCAACCAGAGCTGCTGCTACCAAAGGCATCAGCAATTCATGGTGTCCGGTTATCGCATACCCTTTTGATTCTACCCCGCGTTTACCATCCGAGAGGGTGGGGCGTTTCACCACGTTCTGTTGCGGCCGATAGTGCTGGATAAAATCAAAGTTGGCGGTGGTGATCGGTCGTAGCGGTACTCCCAAATTCCGAACCACCGAAACCGCCTTCAGAAATATTTCCGGCAGCATCACTGCCGAGCCCCAATTCAGATATACGCCCCCGGGCTGCATCGATTTCACCAAGGCGCAAAATAGCCGAAAATCGCGATAGCTCGCCGCCCCAAGCGCCGCCCCGTCCGCCGCCGGATGCATATGCGGAATGTCCGCACCGATGCCCAGATGAACGGTCACAGGAATTTTCAGCCGATAGGCCGAAGCGATTGCGCTGACGTTTTTGTATCGCGCGCCCGCCGCGGCGCTGGTCAAAAAGCGTCCGGCACCTTCGCCGTAGCCCAAACCATCATGTGCCGCTTCTTTGGCAATTTGATTAAGCTGTTCTCCTGTTTCACGGGCCATCCCAAATTTTCCCGCGCCGATCCCGGCATCCACGTCTTCCGAAGTATTGCCCGCGATAGCGATCTCAAAATCGTGCACTAGGGCTGCACCATTCACGGCCAACCCGGAGATGAAGCCGCGCTCCATCAAATCGATCAGCACCGGACCGAGACCTACCTTGACAACGTGTCCGCCCAGCCCCCACAGGATCGTTCTCCGGTCCCGGTGAGCGCGTTGTATTGCGCTCAGCAACTTGCAAAGATCAGCTGCCGCCAGAAAATTGGGCAGCGCATCCAGAAATTTCTGTATCGACATTTGCGAGGTGGGCGCCTTCGCGAAATTCTCCACGCTCACTTTGCTTTTGCGTGACGCCAGCGCGTACGTGTGCACTTCGCCGAGTTCCAACGGAGTCTTGGAGTAGACGCTCACAGGGCAGCGCTCATCGCTCGTGGCCGTTCGAGCCGCTTACAGCGGGATGCGCGCCATTTCCATTGAGCACCCGAGCCAGCGCTTGCCCGGTGTAGGACTTTTTTGTGCGCGCCACCAGCTCCGGAGGTCCTTGCGCTACGATGCGCCCTCCGCCTTCGCCCCCTTCAGGGCCCAGGTCGATGATCCAGTCTGCTTGTTTGATCACATCCAGGTGATGTTCGATGATCAGCACAGTGTTTCCCAAACTCACCAGGCGCTGCAGCACATCGAGAAGTTTTCGGACATCATCGAAGTGCAATCCGGTCGTAGGCTCATCGAGAATATACAACGTGCGGCCGGTCTGGCGTTTAGAAAGCTCACGCGCCAGTTTGATACGCTGTGCCTCGCCGCCAGAAAGCGTCGTCGCGGACTGACCCAGCGTGACGTAGCCCAGCCCCACTTCTACCAAGGTCGCGAGTTTCTGCTGAATCTGCGGAATATTCTCCAGCAGCTTGAGCGCTTCAGAAGCCGGCAGATTTAAAACGTCGCTGATGGAATGACCTTTGTAACGCACCGCCAAAGTTTCCGAATTGTAGCGGCGCCCGCGGCAAACCTCGCACATCACATATACGTCCGGCAGAAAATTCATTTCGATGCGACGCAACCCATCGCCCTGGCAAGCTTCGCAGCGCCCGCCTTTCACGTTGAAACTGAAGCGCCCCGGCCGATAGCCGCGTTCACGTGATTCGGGCAGCATCGAAAAGAGATCGCGGATCGGCGCGAATAAGCCGGTATACGTCGCGGGATTCGAGCGCGGCGTTCTTCCGATCGGCGCCTGATCGATTTCGATCACTTTGTCAATGTGCTCCGCTCCCAACAGCTCACGATGCGCCGCCGAAGGTTCGCTGGAGCGATACAATTTCTGCGCCAGCGCGCGGTACAGAATGTCGTTGATCAACGTGGATTTGCCGGAACCGGAAACGCCAGTGACTACGGTCAACAATCCGAGGGGCAAAGTTACGTCGACATCTTTCAGATTGTTGGCTGTGCCGCCAAGAATTTGAATTGCTTTGCCGTTGGGCTTGCGACGTTTTTCCGGCACCGGAATGCGCGTCACGCCGCTCAAATATTGGCCAGTCAGCGATCCGCCTGTTGCAGCGATCACTTCAGGCTTGCCCTGGGCGACCAGATGGCCGCCAGCCTCCCCAGCGCCAGGCCCAAGGTCAACTACGAAATCTGCACGGCGGATGGTGTCTTCGTCGTGCTCGACGACCAGCACGGTGTTCCCGAGATTGCGAAGCTGCTCCAGCGAACCTAGCAGCCGATCGTTGTCGCGCGCATGCAAACCGATGGATGGTTCATCCAAAACGTACAATACGCCGCGCAGCCGCGATCCAATCTGTGTCGCCAGGCGAATCCGCTGCGCCTCTCCGCCGGAAAGTGTCGCGGCCGAGCGATCCAAACTCAAATAACTCAGTCCCACCGCCAGCAAAAAATCCAAGCGCTCCGCGACTTCTTCCAGCGGGCGACCCGCAATTTCTTTTTGCCGCGGGGTGAGCTCGCCTAAAATCTTGTCCACCGCAGCACGCGCCTGGGTGAGCGAAAGTCCGGTGAAGTCGGCGATCGACCATTCTCCAAGTTTTACCGCTAACGAGCCGGGACGCAGACGCTTTCCGTGACAAACAGTGCAGGTCGTCGCCGACATGTAGCGGGTCATCCATTCGCGATAAGAATCGGAGCCGGACTCATCGAAATTCTTCTGCAGGAAATCCAGAATTCCCTGGAACTGAAAACCCTTTTCACTCTTTACCTTTTTGGCGGTCGAGGGCGTCTTTCCTTTGGCCGCCGGGCCGTTCTTGGGAGAATTTCCGTGCAACAACATGTTCTGCACCGCTGGCGTAAATTTTTCGAACGGAGTATCTAGAGAAAATCCATGCGCGTACCCCGCCAGTTCCAGAGTGCGTTTCAGCGGCGTCGAAGCCGACCCAGGCCCCAGCGCACCGTCAAACAGCGGCCGGGACCAATCGACCAGAATCTTCGCCGGATCGAAATCGTACTTCGAACCCAGCCCGTTGCAGGCCGGGCAAGCGCCATAAGGCGAATTGAAACTGAACGAGCGCGGCTCCAGCTGCGGAACAGAAATGCCGCAATCAGGGCACGCTAGTTTTTCTGAGAAAACATATTCCTTGCCGCCGACAATCACTACCGTCACCAAGCCAGAAGCCAGCTTCAAGGCGGTGGAAATGGATTGTTCCAGCCGCGAAGCGATGCCGGGTTTCACCAGCAGCCGATCGATTACAATTTCGATGGTGTGATTCTTGCGCTTGTCGATGACCGGCAATTCGTCCAGCGGATACAGTTCCCCATTGATGCGTACGCGCACGTACCCATCTTGCGCAAACTTCTCCAGCTCTTTGCGATAGGCGCCTTTGCGGCCGCGCACAATGGGCGCAAGGATCATCACCCGGTCATCCGGCTGGCAAAGCTCACCGCGCAAAATCGATTGCACGATTTGTTCAGCGGACTGCCGTGTGATCGGCTGCCCGCAGTTTGGGCAATGTGGTGTACCCACCGATGCGTAAATTACCCGCAGGTAATCGTAAATTTCCGTGATGGTGCCGACGGTCGAGCGCGGTGAACGCGTCGTGGTTTTCTGCTCGATGGCAATCGACGGGGACAAGCCTTCAATGACGTCAACTTCCGGGCGCTCCATCTGATCCAGAAACTGCCGCGCATAGGCCGACAGCGATTCCACGTAGCGTCGTTGCCCTTCCGCATAAATCGTGTCAAACGCCAGCGAGGATTTGCCCGAACCGGACAGGCCGGTAATCACCGTCAGGGAATTACGCGGGATCTCTACATCGATGTTTTTTAGATTGTGTTGTCGCGCGCCGCGAACCACTAATTTCGTAAGGCCCATGAGGGAAGTGCTCCCTCCACAGGAGCCCGTGGCCACAGGCGAAAAAATTATGGCCACCTCAACTCTTGACCATAACAGTCGGATTGCTGGGGGTCAACTCGCCGCGAGGAGTGGAAAAAATGCGGAAGTTCGCTTTCTGGTGGTGACGCGCGATAGTCCGGAAAAATTCCACCCTGTACCGTACAGGATTCGCTGTAGACCTTCAGTACAGACGGTAAAATTTAGAATCGCTTATGATTTTTTTACCGTGCAGATTTCTTTACCTTGTTAAAACCAAGAGACTTAAGGTTGGTTCGTGGGTTGCACTTAATAAGCGCAGTGGGGGAAGCGAGCCGAGGATCCCTTTAGGGGATTGAGGGCTGGGCCGGTTCGCAACCCCCCGTTTTTTTTGCCTGCCGCAGTTTCAATCGCTTCCATTACAAATTCCCGATTTGGAACCCGAGTCATCCGGCATGACGAAGATGGCCTTGGCCAGCGGTGATGCCAATGTCTCCGCGCGGTAGTATTTGCGCAAAATATTGGTCTTCCAATCCAGAATCTCCGGGTTAGCCTTCGCGAAATCCTCCCACCCTACATCGTCTTTCGCAGCATTAATCTGTGCCAGCCGCTCCTGAATCAACAGCATAAAAGCCCACGTGATCGTTTCGTGGTAAAGGTCTGGCTTTCCTACCGCCGCCGCGAACCTTTTCAGCGATGCGGAAAAACGATCAAGCGCGATGAGGATCGGATACTTTTTGAGATACAGGAATGCCACCTGGACATGTTCGGCGTGATGAAATTCCGAGGCAGGAAGCGTGCAAGCCTCAAAGGCTTGCAGCAATTGATCGTTAGTCATGCAGATTAGGGCAGGGAGCAGTACAAGCTGATTGGAGAATTGCTCAGCTTGCCAGAAAAATTACGTTGGCTTTGGCGTTCGAAGCCACTTCTTTGTCGCGCGTGGAGTAATCGCTCAAAGTTAGCGCCAACATAATCGCCAGCCAGAATACCGCGCACACGATGACTAGTTGAGTCCGCTTGGGGCTATAGCGCGCGTGCATGAAGTACAGCACCACCAGCGTGGCCTTCACCGAAGCAATCGCCAGCGCAACCACAATGTTCAACGCACCCAGATTGACGTAGGCCGCCCCGACCGTCGCCGCGGTAAGCACCATCAGCGACAGAAAAATTCCAACGTAAACCTTGGGCGGAACTATGTGCTCAGACACGCGCTCTCCCTACTGGTGCCGGTCAATCAAATACAGCAACGGGAACAGATAAATCCACACAATATCGACGAAGTGCCAGTACAGCCCGACCATTTCCACCGGAGTGTTCCATCTGGGCGTAAACCGGTTGTGCATCGACTGCTGTATCAGCCAGATAAGCATCCCCGCGCCAACGATCATGTGCAACGCGTGCAGCCCAGTCATTCCGAAATACAGAGAAAAATACAACTGCGCGTGGGCGTTCAGATCCGGATCTTTTTCGAAAGCCTTTGCCAGCTCTTCTTTCTCATTCGCGATGAGTTTCGGGTCGTCGCCCGGTTCTGGATGCGTGGCCCGGTAGTCGATCTGGAAGTGGTAGCCGGGAATCAGGTGGTGATCGAATTTTTGTTTATATTCGACGACCTTCACGCCAAGGAACGCGCTGCCCAGAATCAAAGTAGCGATCAAATAGCCGGTAATGGCCTTGAGCTTACCGACGCTCGCGGCCCATACGGACATCGCCATGGTCAAGCTGCTCAAGATCAATATGACCGTGTTGATGCCGCCCAGCTTCAAGTCCAGTGTGTTGCTGCCGACCCCGAACGCCGTGCTGTAATAGTGCCGGTTCAGGGTATAGGTCATGAACAGGCCGCCGAAGAACAAAACTTCGGTGGCTAGGAAAACCCACATGCCAAAAGCAGCGGATTCCTTCTGCTGCTCAAGGTTTTCGAATTGTCCGTACAGTTCGCCGGTGCGGTGCACGCGGTCTCCTCTTTACCAAGCTGCGTTACTTCGGCGCCTCAACCTCTGTTCAAAGTCGAAGTGAAACTGAATCTAATCGTCGCCGTGTGCCGGTGCTGGCAAGTGCTGCCCCAGCGGGAAGCGATCCAAGTGCAGATCCGGCCGATTTTCAAAGTCGTAGGCCTCCCAAGTCACTTCGGGAGTTACATGGAAATTCTCGGTAATCGGCGGAGAGTCCGTGGTCCACTCCAACCCGGTGGACGGCCAGGGATTCGGCCCCGCCACTACGCCATACTTGTAGGACCACACCAGATAAATGATCGGCAACAAGTACCCCAGGGCCATGATCGAGGCGCCCGCCGTTGACATCACGTTGAGCACCTGAAACTCCGGGGGATAGGAGTGATAGCGCCGCGGCATGCCCATGTAGCCCAGCAAAAACTGCGGGAAGAACGTCAAGTTGAAGCCGACGAACAACACAATCGCCGAAATGCGCGCCAAAAACTCGGGGTACATTCGGCCGGTAATCTTGGGCCACCAGAAATGTATGCCACCGAGATAGCCCATTACCGCACCACCCACCATGATGTAGTGGAAGTGCGCCACCACGAAGTAAGTGTCGTGCAGATGGATATCCAAGCCGAGGCACGCCAGGAATAGCCCAGTCAATCCGCCGATCAGAAACAGCCCGATAAATCCGAGCGCATAGAGCATGGGAGTATCGAACGAGATTGAGCCTTTATACAGCGTCGAGGTCCAGTTGAAGACCTTCACCGCCGAAGGAATCGCGACGAGATAGCTAAGGAAAGAGAACGCCAGCCCCGCGTAAACCGACTCGCCGGTGAGAAACATGTGATGGGCCCAAACGAAGAATCCGATCACCGCGATGGCCAAGCTCGAACCGGCCACAAAGCTGTACCCAAAAATAGGCTTGCGCGCGAACGTCGGAATGATCTCGCTGATCACACCCATGGCCGGGAGAATCATGATGTACACGGCCGGATGGGAGTAAAACCAAAACAAGTGTTGGAACAAAATCGGATCGCCACCCAACGCCGGGTTGAAGAACCCCAGATGAAACATCCGTTCCAGCCCGGCGAGCAGCAGAGTGATCGCAATTACCGGAGTCCCCAGGATGAAGATGATGCTAGTGGCGTAATGGGCCCAAACAAACAATGGCAGCCGGAACCAGGTCATCCCCGGCGCACGCATGGTATGCACCGTGACGATAAAATTTAGCCCGGTAAGAATCGACGAAAACCCGTTGATGAAAATCCCCAGCACCGCCGGCGTTACCGCCGAATTCGAATACACGCTGCTCAGCGGCGTGTAAAACGTCCAGCCGGTGTCCAGCCCGCCAGTGGAGAACGAGTAGAGAACGAAGCACCCGCCGATGATGTAGATGTACCAGCTCAGCAGGTTGATTTTCGGAAAGGCCAGATCCTTGGCCCCGATCATCAGCGGTATCAGAAAATTTCCCAGCACCGCCGGAATCGAAGGAATCAGGAAGAAGAAAATCATCGCCACGCCGTGCATGGTGAACAGCTTGTTATAGGTTTCCGACGAAACCAGGAAGCCCTGAGGCGTCAGCAAGTGGATGCGGATCATGGTGGCGAATAGTCCGCCCACGAAGAAGAAGAAGGTTACTGAAAAGAGATAAAGGAGCGCGATCCGCTTATGGTCGGTGGTTAGCAGCCACGACCGAATTCCATAGGTGGAATTCAGGTAATGCTCGCGCGGGATGGCATGCACCGCTGATGTTTGCGTACTCATACTATTTCGTCCCCGTGGCAGGTGCTACCGCTACCACTCCGGCGCCAGTCGCAGGCGGCGTCTGGCCTTGCAGCGACTTAATGTACGTCGTTAGCGCCACGACCTGATCTTCTGTTAATTGCCCTTGGAACGTGGGCATCAGCGGCTGGAAACCGGCCACGATCTTCGCCATGGGCTGCAAAATCGATTCGCGAATGTAATTATCGTCCGCCGTAACGGTCGAACCGTCGGCCAGCCGCACCTTGCCGCCGTAGACTCCACTCAGCGATGGCCCCCGGCCTTTGCCGTCGTTGGCGTGGCAAGTCACGCAAGCCTTCTCAGTGAACAGTTTCTCTCCGGCCACCAGCGGATTTGAATCCGCAGTGGTGCTACCCGTCAGCCACGCCGCATAGTCCGCCGGGTCCATTACCGTCACCCATCCGACCATCACCGCGTGATTCGTGCCGCAATATTGCGAGCAGTACAACCGGTAGCGCCCAGCCAGGGTGGGCCGGAACCACATGGTGTTGTAATGTCCGGGCACCACGTCCATCTTGACGCGAAACGCCGGAACCGAAAAATCGTGAATGACGTCCTCGCTGCCCATTATCAAACGGACGTCCCGGCCCACGGGAACATGCAGCTCGTTGATCTCGCGCAAGCCCGTAGGCTGCTGCACTTTCCACATCCACTGCTTGCCAATCACGTAAATATCGAGGGTGTCGCCGGGCGAGTGCCGGTAATCTACGTACACGACTGCGCCCCACGCAAACATCGAGAGCGACAGAATCAGCGGAACCACGATCCAGGCGGTCTCCAAACGCATATCGCCGTGAATCGGCACGCCAATTTCCGTGTCGCTCTTGCGTTCGTATTTGAAAAAGAAATAAATCACGGCGGCCACCACGGCCACGGCAAAGAACAAGCAGACCGCCACGATGTACACCATCAGCATGTCCACGCTGGGGGCGAAGTTGGAAGCCTGCTCGGGAACCAATGGTAGCTGCTGCGCCTGCACGCCTAGTGAGCTCCTCGTTCGTGAAAATTGCCCGCCGTCACGGGATATTGACCGTGAGCTTCGCGGCGTCGGAAAATCAGGATGCCGCCAACCAACGCCAGGATCGTCAAGACTCCGCCGAGGCGAATAATCTTAAGAATCGACGCGCTGTAGGTGGCCACCGTGGGATCGTACTGGTAGCAAAACAAGAGCGCCTTATCGATCGGCGTCCCGATTTTTCCCGCGGAGGCGTCTACCAAACCAAGGCGCATATCTCGCCCGAGATACTCCACGCCGTAAAAGTAGCGCGAAATCCTTCCGTCAGGAGTCAGCAACAAAATACCGCTGGCGTGTGCGAAGAGATTCGACTTGGCGTCGAAGGTGTACCGGAAGTTCGCGGCCTGCGTCTCGCTATCGATGTTTTCTTTCGTGCCCGTCAGGAAGTGCCAACCCGCCGCGGTGTCGCCTCGCCCAAAATGCTTAAGCGCGCTCTGCTTTTTCTCCGCAGCCATGTCCGGCGTTTCACGCGGATCGAAACTCACAAATACCACTTGATAATCGCGGCCGGGATTGAACGACAACATCTTCAACGCGCCAACGACACCCTGCTCCACCTGGTTACAAAGCATTGGGCAGCCGTAGTACACAAACGCCAGCACTACCGGCTTACTCCCGAAATAATCCCGTAGATGAACCGCATTCCCGGACTCGTCGGTGAAGCCTGAATCCAACGGCATCTGGGCATTCAGCACCGGATCAAACCCGACGCCCCGAAGCGCCGGAGGCATGTTCGCCGCTGCCGCGCCAACGTTCGAAGGAACTGTCTGCGCGCGCGCGACTCCCAAAAGGCTCAGCGAGGTGAGCGCGACAGCCAGCGCGATGGAACCGAGGCGATTCATAAAGCCGTTAGTGCTTCTCCTGTGCCGGTGCAGCCGCAGAACTTGTTCCCGAAACCGCTGGTCCGCCGGGAGTCTGCACCGGCGCCGACTTCTTTTCAGGGGTGGTAGTCACACCTTTTTCCGCAATGATTTTCACCGCTTCGCTCAACGGAATTCGCGCTGTTCCGGCCTTCTGATCGATCCAGCCGTACATTTCGTTGGCTTCCCGGTCGCTCTTTTCTTTGTTGCGGCGATCTTCCTGCGGATCGACCTCGTGGCCCGGCACACCTTGCAGTCGTGGCTCCGGAGGCATGGTGTGATATCCCGGCCCCATCGCTTCCCGTGCCGGCATCCGCGCCGGATCGCTGAGCGAAACGAAATCCTTGGTGTACTTGAGGATGTACACCGAAACGAAAAAGCACAGCGCCACCGAAATGGCCAGCACCGCCAGATACCAGTAAATTGAGCGGACCTCGACGTCAGTCTTCTCGTAAGAGACTGTTTCGTGGTGCGGCAACTGACCGCTCGGCAGATGGCTGTGATGCTCAGTGCTCATGATGAGCAATAGCCCCCGGAAGTCTAGGATCGCCTATGGGCAACAATGGCATCTTCTGCAAATTGAACGCAAAAAATCCCACCCACAGCCCGATTAACCCAATGGGCACGACAATGTCGATCCAGCTGGGCACCGCACTATTGGTAAATTCCGGACGAGTCATCCAGAACAAATCCACCAGGCGGATGAAAATCATATACAACGCCACTTTAGAGATCAGACTCGGCTTGCGCTTCAAGTCCCGCGAAAGCAGCAGGAAAAACGGCACAAAAAAGTGAAACAGCAACACGATGACCGCGACGTATCCCCATTGACCGTATATCCGCGTGCGATAAAACGTGATTTCTTCCGGCTGGTTGCCCGCCCAGATGATCAATAGCTGCGAAAAATCGAAATAAGCGAACAACATCACGAAGGCCAGCAACAGTTTTCCGAGGTCGTGCAAATGTCGCGCCTGGATCAGTCCGGCCATCGGCGCGGTGCGCGACAACAGCACCAGTGTGGCGATCATCAGCGACATCGCTGAAATCAACTGACCAGCCACGAACAAAAACCCGTAAATGGTGGAGGCCCAATGCGGCGAAATCGACATCACCCAATCGATGGCCGCAAAGGTCATCACGAAGACGTACAAGATGATTCCCGGGCCGGCCAGCATCTTGAACCGGCGGCGTAGCGAGCGATCCGTTTGATGAACATCCTGCTCGCGCGACCAGCGATTGAAAATCGCCATCAACAGCAGCCAGACCGCAAAATAAATCACCGCACGAATGTAGAAACCATGTTGCGTCAAATACCCCTGCTGCATTGCCGACAACGGCTCTTCACGGACGCGTTCCGGATCCAGCCACGCGCCGTACAAATACTTCATGCCGAAAACAATCGGCAGAAATAGAACCGCGAGCAGTGGCAACGTTCTCGTGGCCGACTCCAGCGGCCGGCGAATCATAATGCCCCAGTTTCCACCCGTGAGGTGCTGCAGCATCAGCAACCCCAGCGAACCGAGAGCCAATCCGAGAATCAGCAGATAGCCCATTAGGTAGGACGGAAAGAAAATCTGCGGCGCTTTGACCGCACCCAAGATCGCGAGCAGTAAAGCAATGCCGCCCACCACCAGCGCGTTGCGCTGCAGTCGGCTGACGCTTTCCGGCGTCCGGTAATCCTGCGCCGTCGCGGTTGTCGCGGTGACGGTCATCGTGCAGTCGCTCCCGAATTCAGTTTGTCGCGCAGATCGGCGGGCAAGTCCGCGACTTTGGCGTTGCGGCTCAGCTGCAACGCGCGAATGTACGCCACGATAGCCCAGCGATCCGCCGGCTTGACTTGCGCGGAGTAGTCATACATCTGCCCAAATCCGTTGCTGATCACGTCGTAGAAGTAACCGTTCGGCGACTGTCGCAAGCGATCCTCGTGATAGCTCGGCGGATGCTTCATCCCGCGCATGGCCACCATTCCGTTTCCATCACCTTGTAGGCCGTGGCACGGGCTGCAGAAAATGCGGTAACGCTCTTCGCCCCGTTGCAGCAGCGCCGCATTCACCGGAATCGGAAACGCGTTCGAATCCTTGGCTACCACTAGATCGTCATTGTCCAGCGCATCGCGCGAAACGGTGTTTTCCAGCGGCATGCGCTCCGACCGCCCATCGGCAAAAAAGTCCGACGGCGACAGCGGCTTATTCTTCGGCTGATTGCCCATGTCCTGGTGCAAATATTCGCAACCGCTAAAAAGTAAGCAGCCCAGTGCCAGCGCCGCGCCTAATCCGGCCCGCTGCCAGCGTGAAGTGTGTCGAACGCTAGGCATGCACATGCTCCGAATAGCCTTCTTCTTCCCGCACTTCCGTGACATGCGCGGGGCCCAGGCTCTGCAGAAAGCGCGCCGTTTCCGCCAGGTTGAATTTCGGATCACTCGCTTCAATGCACAGAAAAAACCGGTCACTCGTTACTCGCGCAAAGCGCGCCACGTTGAAAACTGGGTGGTACGGATGCGGCAGCTTGTTCATTGCCAGCATCCCGAACACTGCGCACAGCGAAGCCCCCAGAACGGTCAGTTCGAACGTCACCGGAATAAACGCCGGCCAACTGTTCAGCGGGCGCCCCGCGATGTTCATCGGATAACTCACCACGTTGACCCAATACTCAAACCCAAAACCGCCTAGGCCGCCACACAACCCGCCGATCAGCGTTACCAGCGGCACCAAATTTCGTTTCAACCCTAAAGCCTCTGACAGGCCTTCAACTGGAAATGGAGCATACGCGTCCATTTTGAGGTAGCCCGCGTCACGCGCGCGCTTGCACGCGGCAATCAACGCCTTGGACGTTTCAAATTCGGCCATCACGCCATAGAGCAGTGAGCGCTGTACTTCCATCACTCGTGCTCCCCGCGGTGCTCCACCAACTCGCGCATTTCCGCGATGGAAATTGCCGGTAGCACCCGCACAAACAGGAAAATCAAAGTGGTGAATAGGCCCATCGTGCCGATAAACGTCGCCCAATCCCACACCGTCGGCTGGTAACGGCCCCATGCCGAAGGCATAAAGTCACGCGTCAGACTGATGACCACGATCACGAAACGTTCCAGCCACATGCCGATGTTCACCACGATGGACATTAGGAAGAGGACCGTCACATTCGTCCGCATGGCGCGAATCCAGAGCAATTGCGGAGTCAAGATGTTGCAAAGAATCAGCGCATAGTAATAATGCGCGTAGGGCCCGTGCAGACGTTGTTGCACCAGGAAAACATCAAACTTCTGTCCGCTGTAGAGCGACATGAAAAATTCAAAAAAGTATCCGTAGGCCACGATCAAGCCGGTAGCCAGCATCACCTTGGCCATATTCTCGAGGTGTCGCATGGTGATGAAATCTTCAAAGTGATAGAACTTGCGTAGCGGAATCGCGATGGTCAGCACCATGGCGAACCCGGAATAAATGGCCCCAGCTACGAAGTAAGGCGGGAAAATCGTGGTATGCCATCCAGGAACGATGGCGATCGAGAAGTCGAAGCTCACTACCGTGTGCACCGAAAGCACCAGCGGAGTTGCTAAGCCCGCCAGCAGTAAATACGCAGATTGATAGCGGTGCCAGTGGCGTGCCGACCCGCGCCACCCCATCGCCAGCAATCCATACACGCGCTGTTTCCAGGGTACTGCCGCGCGGTCGCGTAGCGTGGCTAAGTCGGGAATCAAACCCACAAACCAGAACAAAGCGGACACCGTACCGTACGTGGACACCGCGAATACGTCCCAAATCAGCGGGCTGCGGAATTGCGGCCAAACCCCCATCGTGCTGGGGTATGGGAACATGTAAAACGCCATCCACGGACGACCGGTATGGATCAACGGAAACAAACCGGCGCACGCTACCGCAAACAGGGTCATCGCTTCCGCAAAACGGTTGATCGAAGTGCGCCACTGCTGGTTCAACAAAAACAAAATTGCCGAAATCAACGTGCCGGCGTGACCGATACCGATCCACCAAACAAAGTTGACGATCGCAAAGCCCCAGCCGATGGGAATGTTAATGCCCCAGATTCCCACGCCTTTAATAATCAGCCAGCCCACCGCGATGGTGAGCACGCCCAGGACGGAGAACGCCACGGTAAAGCCCACGAACCAGCCCAGCGTAGTCGGCTTGGTCAGTACCGCGGCGCTGATCTGTTCGGTGACCGACTCGAAGTTATGTCCCGGCCCCAGGACCGGCGGCAGTAGCGGAATCTCCGGCGAATCGAGCTGCGGCGGTGTAGGCGCTACACTCATGCCTTCTCCGATGAAGGTGCTGCAAGTTCAGAATTGGGGTTGCGCACCGCTGCCAGATACGTGGTGCGTGGGCGTGCATTCAGTTCACCCAAGATCGAGTAATTGCGCTGCTGCGCCTTCAGTTTGGCGACCCGCGAGTTGGGATCATTCGCATTGCCGAAGACGATCGCTTCGCTGGGGCATGCCGATTGGCAGGCCGTCACAATTTCGCCGTCGCGAATAGGGCGATTCTCTTTTTCCGCGTCAATGCGCGCGTTGTTGATGCGCTGCACGCAGTAGGTGCACTTTTCCATGACTCCGCGGCTGCGCACGGTGACTTCCGGGTTGCGCAGCAGTTTGAGTTGAGGAGTCTCCCAATCCTGAAAGCGCAGGAAGTTGAAGCGCCGCACTTTGTACGGGCAATTGTTCGAACAATAGCGCGTCCCGATGCAGCGGTTGTAGGCCATGTCGTTCAGGCCCTCGGAACTGTGTACCGTGGCGCCCACTGGGCAAACCTGTTCGCAAGGCGCGTTCTCGCATTGCATGCACGGCACCGGCTGGAAGAACGTCTCCGGGTTAGCCAACGCATCGTTGGTGTTGGTGCTGGGATCGTTGGTGTCCGTCTTCGCTTCGTAATAACGGTCGATGCGGATCCAGTGCATTTCCCGCCCGCGCATCACCTGATCTTTGCCAACGACCGGAATATTGTTCTCCGACTGGCAGGCCACCACGCAGGCGTTGCAGCCGTTGCAGCTGGTTAAATCAATGGCCATGCCCCAGGCATAGCCGGGATAAGCGAATTCCTTATAGAGCGACAATTCCTTCGGCGGATTCTCGTCGTCTTTATGCGCAAATCCGGGATTCTGTTTGTATTCTTCGAGCGTGCCGGTCGCCAGAATCTTCCGGCCTTCCATGTTGAAGTGATACTGGGTGCAAGCCAGGGGATAATCGTCGCCGGTTTTCTTGATGCTTCCGCCCGTCGTCGCCCACAGCGCAGCAGAGCTGCGCACCGCATAAGCGTTAAATCCCTTGTTAGAACCAGTGAAGCCGGCCTTTTTCCGGCCGTATCCCAGCGGCAGTACGATCACTCCATCTGCCTGACCCGGTAAAATCCACGCCGCTGCTGTCACCTTGCTGTTGGACAACGTGATGTCAATCTCGTTGGCGATAATCTGTCCGTGTTCACCGCCACGCGAAGCGATTTTGTGGCTAAGCCCCAGTTTCTCCGCCGTCTTCGGGCTCACATAAGCCGCATTGTCCCAAGTGAGCTTCGTGACCGGCTTCGCTAACTCTTGCAGCCAGCCATTATTCGCAAACCGCCCGTCGTAAACGCTCGGATCTGGGCGGAAGATAAATTCCAGCGCGTCGCCTGCGGCTGGATTGTTATTCGGCAGCGTTGCCGCGGAAGCCACTGAAATGGGAGTCGCGGCAGTACCGGCGACTACGCCGTCGTGCAGCGATTTCCGCCAGAACTTTTCAAAGTCCGCGCCAGTGTGCGCGGTCTTCATCCGTTCGCGGATCGCGTCATATCCGCTAACGCCTGGCTTATCGCCGAAGGCCGCCAGCACCTCGTAAGCGGACTGCGTCGAATATAGCGGAGCGATCAACGGCTGAACGATCGAAAGCGTGCCGTCAAAGGCCCGCACATCTCCCCAAGCTTCGAGGTAATGCGACTCGGCTACGTGCCACTTGCAGTGTTCGGAGGTTTCGTCAAAGTGCGAACTCAGCTGCACGCTGTTCCGCACTTTCTGCAATTTGCTGGCGAATTCAAAGTCGTGCGGAGCGTCATACACCGGATTGCCGCCGATGATCAGCAGCGTGTCCACCGTGCCCGCATTCATGTCGTTGCACAGCGAGTGCAGCGATTCCAGTTGATTGACCGGCGTGGCTTCCACCGGCTCGGTGTAATACACAGTGTTACCGACGTTGCCCAGCGCGGCATTCATCGCATGCGCCAGCGCATGAACTTCTGCAGGTTGATGTTCACCGGGAATAATCAGGCAAGCGGCGCGATGCGCCTGCAACTCGGCCTGGACTGTTTCCAGCCACTTCTGGGCCGCGCCGGACATCTGCGCCGTGCCGCCCAAGCCCAATTTCGCCGCCAACGCTCGAGTAAACAACCCTACGTCGGAAGACCTCAGCGGCAAACGGTGATCCGCAGTGGCTCCCGTGACCGAAGGCGTCGGCTCAACCACATACAGCCGGTTCATTTCCGTCGCGTCGTCGGTCAATTTCCTGCGGCGGTAGAACTGCTTCATGTAACGGATATGGCCCGGACCGCTGGCCATGAAATCCGCGTCCAGGGAAAGAATAACTTCAGCCTTTTCAGGTCGATACACCGTATTGACCATGCGGCCAAAAGCCATCTGCGAACCGTCGCGCACGCCGTCGCTGCCCGCCGGCTCCCACTGATGCCATTTCGCCTTGGGATACAGTTTCAACAGCGTCTGAATCTGGCCGGCCACTAGTGGCGAAGTTACCGTCCCAGTCAAAATCCGCAAGCCGTCGCCATTCACAATCTTCATTGCCGCAGCAGCGCTCTGGGCCGCTTCTTTGAACGCTTGCAGAGAGCTGATGTCCCCGAGATAAGTCGTCACTTGCGCGCGATCGGGATCGTACAAATTCAGCACCGAAGCTTGCACGAACGCATCGACCCCACCCAAACTCGAGGGATGATCCGGATTCCCCTGAACATTGGTGGGCCGGCCTTCGTGGCTCTCCACCAGTACGCCGATGGCATCCGCGCCGAACGGCATGGCGGTGGCGTAATACTTCGGCCTGCCCAACACCAGCCCTTCAGGTTGTTTCACATACGGAATGATGTGGTCTTCCGGGGGTTTGCCGCAGCCAGCCAGTCCCGCAAACGCCAGCGAAGCCCCCATCAGCTTCAGGAAACCACGGCGATCCACCGAATCGTCCCACTCCGAAGCATGGCGGGGGAATTCGCGATGGAGTAATTGTTCAAACTGCGGGTCTTCCGAGAGCTCTTCCAGCGTCCGCCAATACTGTTTGCCGGTTTTGGTCGCCAGTTTCGCGCGCACCGCCGCCAAATCCAGCGGCTGGGTCACCAACTCTGCAGCCCCAAGCTCCTCATGATCATGATCGTCGTGATCGTGATCATGGCCGTGATGCCGGGAATCCAGCCCAGCCCCCAAAATCCCCGAGATTTTATCGTTCTCTGGCATACCGTCCGTTAGCGATGACACGTTGAGCAACTGGTCAGGTCATACGTGCTGCGCAGGTGTTCCTCTGCGGCAATCTTCTTGCCCAAATCCGCCTGGTTGACCGGCGGCACCCAATCCATATTGGTGATTTGATCGTGGGTCCGCAAAACCTTGGTGGGGTCGCGGTGGCAATCGAGACACCACTGCATGGTCAATTCCTTAGCCTGGAACATCAGCGGCATCTGATTCACTTGTCCATGGCAGGAGGAGCATCCCACGCCTTTATTCACATGGATGCTGTGGTTGAAGTACACAAAATCCGGTAAGCGGTGCACTTTTACCCAGACTATCGACTTTTCCGTGCGGTAGCTTTCCCGCACCGGCTCCAGGTACGCCACATTATTAAAGAGCACCGAGTGGCAGTTCATGCAGGTCTTGGTCGGCGGAATCCCTGCATTCGCGGAGTTTTCTACTCCGCTATGGCAGTAGCGGCAGTCAATTCCATCGTCCCCGACGTGATGTTTATGGCTGAATTGGATCGGTTGTTCGCGGACCTGATTCTGTCGGGTGTAATACGGGGAGCGCGCCGCCCACAAGACTGCCGTCAGGCCAAGCGTCGCCACTATAACCACCAACAGCAAACTGATGCGGGCTACGGCGTTGGCACTGCGGTGAAAAATCTGGGCCATGTCAAATTTTCACGTGAGTTGCGGAACGCACAGATTGGAAACAGACCAGGATTTCGCTGACTCCGTCAGAGTTATGCACACTCAGGTCCGTTGCGGCGATAGTCTCTACTAAAACTTTCTCGATTGCAACAATTTGTCCTCAGTGTTTTAACAAAATATCAGTCGAACGCAACGATAATTTCGAATTTTTAGAAAAGAACTAGTGCACCTTACGTGCCATCAGAAAATCGCGCCCAAAAAATACCAGAATTCCTAAATCGGGAACCGATTCCCTTCAATTTTCCAGAGCGGTTCACGCTTTTGCTTCGCCCGGACCCTTAAACACTCGATCCAGGCTGCTCAACTCTTCGGGTTGTTCCGGATTCCACGATCCGCCCAGTTTGTGCAAGGCCATTTGCACTTCCGAAATGGGTTTTCCCTTAAGAACTGAGCGCAATTTGGTCCATTCCGCGGTTGCCTGCGCCGCCTCTTCCACGCTGGCATCGCCACAAAACGCTCGAGCCGCTCCCGCAGCAGAGCCATATTCGTCAATAAAATCTTCGTGCAGATAGCCCGAAAAAAATTCCCGCAATCCCGGAAAGCTGGAAGCTTCAAAGCCAGCCGGCGACCCTGAATTCTTGCCCTGTTTCATTGGCGATCCTCCGGATACGCAGTCAGCACAAAAAAACCGTCCCGACCATCCGCTTTCAACACTATGACCGCTGCCGTACACGGCACCGAGGTTGTATCTCCATGATGCATGCTTCGGCCAATGGTGCGTCCCGCATTGAAATGCAGCG
Organism: uncultured Acidobacteriota bacterium; assembly: GCA_963846145.1. Lineage (GTDB taxonomy): Bacteria > Acidobacteriota > Terriglobia > Acidiferrales > UBA7541 > Acidiferrum. The sequence continues at coordinate 1,126,009 of CAWJUV010000004.1, forward strand.
CCAGGTTGGGCCTTCGCTCTCCGCGCTCCTCCCACTGAGTAACCCGGTCGTGGTCTTTCTGCAGCGCTTCGCCGATCGTTTCTTCCGCAGCCACGCGATCGGTCCACGTCGAGGCCGCGGAAATATTGCGTTCCCGATCCAGCCGCTCACGTAACTCTTCATCGCTGCGCCCCACGTGCTTTTCCAGCGTGTGCCCGCGCCCTTCGTCTTTCGACAAATCGTAGCGTGTCGCACTGCTGGAGCTTGAATGACTTGGCGCCTCGCTGCTCGTCGCCGGCGCACCGGTCGAACTGCGAGAATTAGCAACGGGAAAATCGGAGGGAACGGAGGATCCGCCGCAGGCCGCCAAACCCAGCGCCAGCACCGACAGCCAGACGTATCGCAAATTTATTAGCATTTAGAACACTGAGAGTAGCAGTTTTCACACGCACGCAGGCAAGAAGACAAATTTGAAAATCAACGCCGCCAAATCGAAGAACGTTTACCGCGAACTTTCCAGAGTGAAGAAAAACGCCGCGCCCGCATCGGGCTCCGCGGTGGCCCAAACTCGCCCGCCATGCCGCGCAACAATGCGTTTCACGGTAGCCAGGCCAATGCCGGTCCCATCGAATTCCGATTCTCCATGGAGTCTCTGAAATGGTGCAAACAGCTTGCAGGCATAGCTCATTTCGAATCCCGCGCCATTGTCGCGCACGCAAAAAATCTTTTCGCCAGCGCCTCGCTCCGTGCTCATGGAAATTCGCGCCTCCTCTTTCTTGCGCGTGAATTTCCAGGCGTTGCCCAATAAGTTGCCCACCACCACTTTCATCAACTGCGCGTCGCCCGATGCTGTCATGCCCTCCGCAATCTCCACCACAATTTTTCGCTGCGGCTCGATTTCCCGTAATTCCTCAACCACCGCGCGCGCGATACCCGTCAAATTCAGAACGCTTTTCGTCATCGGCTCGCGCGTCAATCGCGAAAATCTCAGCAGATCATCGATCATCTGCCCCATCTTTTGCGCCCCAGCCCGCACCCGCGCCAGATAATTGCGCCCGGTTTCATCCAACTTCTCGCCATACTCGTCTTCCAGCGCGTGGCTGAACCCATCGATCCGCCGCAAAGGCGCCCGCAAATCGTGCGAGATGGAATAGGCAAACGCCTCCATCTCTTTATGGGCCTCCTCCAGTTCCCTGGCCAAAGCCTCCATCCGCAGGCTCGCTTCCGGGCCAGACCTTTCGGCGGTTTCTATGGTTTGTTTTTGGTTAGCTGAATCCGCGAGATAACCCATGGCGACTCCATGGGCCCAAGGCGGAGGGGTATACCGAGAGCCGTTCACCGCGAGAGTAAACGAATCGCTCGGTCCGTGACACCGGCAAAAATCCATCCACGCATCAAAGGTTAACCCTCGGTTAAATCCGCCACCGAATAGCACCAATGGCGTGTTTTTTGCCACCCGCGGCAGCAAATTTGCTCTTCCCGTTTATGATATTCTGACCGCCCGCTGGGGCGTGGTCCAACTGGTAGGACACCTCACTGTTAATGAGGACGGTGAAGGTTCGAATCCTTCCGCCCCAGCCAATTCTTCCTCGATTTCTTCGCGAAACCACCCTCCTCGCGCCCTCAACGAAATCCCCGATGCCGCTTGCGCCGCATCCAGCCGATTCCACTTTGTTTCTAGCCTCACAAGAAGGTAAAAGTGGAATAAGTCTGGTCCTACCGACAAAATGAACACTGCAAATGATTGACCCAAAAGGCTCCTCGATGTCCCGCCCGATACAACTCCAAGGCCTTTCTTCGCTATCGAAGTCAGCACAGCCGTCGTCATCCCTCGAATTACACCCTAACCAGATTGCTAAGCAGGAGGGTCTCATGCGCAAGTTCGGAGAAGGATTCTGGACTATTTGGACCTTAATCGTAGTGGTCGCGATATGTGCTGGCGCCGCGCCTGCTTTCAGTCAGCAACCCGCTCCCCCCGCGACTGCACTGCCCGCGACGCAGGCAACAAATGAAGACGTTCAGTCGCTCGCACAGTTAGTTCGTCAACTGCAGGGCCAACTGCAAGGCTTGAACGCCGAGATTGGGCAACTTCGAACGGAACAACAAACTACGCGCACAGAGATGGCTGCTCTGCGTAAGCAACTCGACGTAGCTAGCGGTCAATCCGTCTATCGCCAGGCCAACGCGATAGAAACGGCCGCAATTCCAGAAACGGCCTCCGCGCGAGCCGCCAGTTCGTCGTCTCTGGTTAACTCAGCCTCCGCCGCTAACGCCGCGATCGAAGCCAACGATGTGGTTGCCTCCTCATCGCAACCCGGCGGAGACGACCGCCTTGATGCCCTCGAAGAAAATCTCGAGCTCACCAATCAAAAAATCGCCGAGCAGAGCCAGACCAAAGTCGAAAGCGGCTCCAAATACCGCCTGCGCCTCTCCGGGATTTTGCTGCTCAATTTGTTTTCCAACCAAGGCGGCGTGGAAAATCAGGAACTCCCGGAATTTGCGACGGGCCACGAGCTGGGTGAATCCAACTCAACTTTCGGCGGGTCCCTCCGCCAATCGGAAATCTCGCTGCAAACCTTCGGCCCGGACATAGCCGGAGCGCACACCAGCGCCGATTTACGCTTCGACTTCGCCGGCGGCACACCAAGCACCGCCAACGGTACCGCCATGGGCATCGTCCGTCTGCGCACCGCCACGGCCCGCTTCGATTGGACGAACACTTCCATCGTCGCCGGCCAGGACCGCATGTTCTTTCTTCCCGTAGGCCCAACCTCGGTCGTCTCCCTGGCATCCCCAGCATTGAGCTACTCGGGAAATCTCTGGGCGTGGAGTCCGCAGGTACGCGTGGAACATCGCGTCGCTCTCTCCGAGCACTCCAACATCACCGTGCAAGCCGGCATCCTCGATTCGGTCTCCGGAGAAGATGCAGAACCGAGCTTTGATCGCGAACCTTCCCGCGGGGAGCAATCCGGGCAACCGGCCTACGCTGCTAGACTCGCCCTGAGCGAACGAGTCTTCGGACAGCAACTCATCGCCGGGCTAGGCGGCTATTACGGACGGCAAAATTGGGAAGGGCGAACCATCGGTGGCTGGATCGGCAGCGCTGATCTCACCCTGCCGCTCGGAAATCGCTTCGAATTCAGCGGCGACTTTTATCGCGGCCGCGCCGTAGGCGGCTTCGGAGGCGCCATCGGTCAAACCATTTTCTTCAAGAACGGTTTAAACAATGCAGCTCTATCGCCAGCCGGTCTCGATTCCATGGGCGGCTGGATTCAGCTCAAGTACAAAGCCACCAACAAGTTCCAGGTCGACGCCGCATTAGGCGACGATAATCCTTTCGCGTCGGAATTGCGGCTAACGCGAGCCAACAATATTCCCTCATCCGAATTCGTGCCCTCCAGAAATCTCAGCCCGTTCTTCAACTTTATTTACCAGCCGCGTTCCGCTATCGTTTTTTCCGGGGAGTATCGCTATTTGAAAACTTCCGGATTGGACAGCCACATCCCCAACACTGCGAATTTGCTGAACTTCGCGATCGGATACATTTTCTGATGCGCACCAATTCAATCACTCGCGTGCTTCGCGCCCTGACTTATCTTGGTACCGTTCTGTCGTGCTCCATTACCTTCGCGGCCGCCCAGGAGTCCCCTGTTACGGTTCAGGTGTTCACCGCTTCAGGACAGAAGACTGTCGCCAGCGGTAAAGACTCTTCGGCGAACGCTCCAAGTTTGAACACCGTTGTGTGGCTTTCGCCCGTCGATCGGTCCGTTGCGGCCGACGCCCAGCCCCCGCAAAAAAGGCCAAAGCTAACTCAACGCAATAAGACCTTCGAACCGCATATGTTGGTCGTTCAGGCTGGCACCACCATCGACTTCCCCAACAAAGACCCTTTCTTTCACAACGTTTTCTCTCTCTTCGATGGCAAGCGTTTTGATTTAGGGTTGTACGAAGCCGGAGCCACCAACTCCGCGAAATTCGAGCGGGTCGGCGTCAGTTTTATTTTCTGCAACATCCACCCGGAAATGAACGCCGTCGTCGTCGCGGTCGACACGCCCTACTACTCCGTCACCGACAGTTCGGGCCGCGCTTCTCTAGCAAATGTTCCCGACGGGAAATATCAAATGCACGTTTGGTCTGAACGTGGCTTACCCGAAGATCTAAAAAAACAGGTTCGCAAAGTAACCATTTCCTCTGAGAATCGTGCGCTTCCAGCCATTTATCTGACCCAAAATCCCAATATCACCGCCGCGCACAAAAACAAATACGGGCAGGCCTACGTGCCTCCGCCGGAGACCAGCTACCCGCACTAAGTTTTTTCAAGAAGGAATAACGGACGAATTCACCGACTGCTGCGAAGCCTGTGTTACGCGCGGAATCCTCACCAACAACACGGTTCCAGCTTCCGAAGTCTGTTCAACCTCAACTGTGCCGCCATGGTCTTGCACAATCTTAGCGACGATGGCCAGTCCCACGCCGGTGCCGTTCGGTTTTCCAAAACTCACAAACGGAGTAAACAACGAATCGCGCACTGCAGACGCAACTCCTGACGCGTTATCACGCACTCGCACCTCAAACTGCTCGTCCATCACGCCGGCATCCACTACCACCATCCTAAGTCCGTCGCCGCTCGCCTCGCAGGCGTTCAAAATCAAATTAAAAAATACTCGCTCCATCTTTCTAGGATCAAACACCCCTTCTAAATCATCAGGTGCCTCAACGCTGATATTGACCGTCCGGAACTCCGGCCGCGCTCGAACCGCCTCAATGGCGCGCCGCAAGACGGCGTGAATATCGCTCGGCTCCGGAATAATTCCCACTCGCTGCGAGGACAACTCCCTCAGCGAATCGATCAAATCCGTCATCTGATTGGCGGCCGTCTTGATCTCTTCGTAGATCTCCGCCTTGTTCATCATCAACTCATCCGCTTCGAACAGAAATTCCGCATTGGCAACCAACGCCGCCAAATAATGCCGCAAATCGTGCGAAATCGAACTCGCTGCTCGACCCAACGCCGCTACCCTCTCCGTCTCAATTTTCTGTTGTTGCGACGCCAGCAGTTGGCTGCGCATATCCGCGAAGGCCGTACTCAAGTCAGCCACTTCGCTGCTTCCCCGCGGAACAATGGAGTACGTAAAGTTCCCGGCAGACAACGCCTGTACCCCCGCCACCAGGCTGTCCAGCGGCGATGTGATGGTCTGCGCTACAAATCCAAAAATCAGCGCGCCGCAAATGATCGCGCCGAGTCCCAACAGAAAAATCGTGCGGTTCAATCGCTGCAGAAACTCATTCGCCGGAGCCATGCTCATCAAGACGTAACAACGCACCGGAGACGGTGCATCACCATGCAGCAGCACCGTGGCAAACGCATATTGATTCGCGCCGAGTTGAATCAACGCGGAGTCCGATTCCGTAGCAGAAACTCCCGATTTGATTCGTTGTTGCAGAGCCGCGGTGTCTTCAGACGGCAAAGTCGATGCGATCACCGTTCCCGCAGTTTCCAGCGCGATTTGATTCCCGGCCACCGCCGCCAGCTGTTTCGCCAAAACCGAATCTACTTCATAGCCTATGGCCAGCGTGCCCAGCAGTCGGGCGCTGCTCCCGGAACCCGCCAGCACCGGCTGCGAAAAAACCCAATACAACCGCCCGCTTTCGTACCACCACGAGGCATCTTCTCCAACGTTCAGCGAACGTTCCAACGCGCGCTGCGCGGATTCAGCAGACCAGCCAGGCTTGCTCACATGCAGCGCGACCACCCTGCGGTCCGGCTCCGCTAACACCAGCAAATCACTTCCTGCGAGTTTGGCGTACTGCACCGATCCGTCCTGGATCGTCAGCGCGTCGTTGGTGGTCATCAACGCTTCCAGCGTAGGAAGTTCCGCCAACATGGAAGCGGCCCGCGATGATTGCAACTCCCGCTGGCGCTGCTCCGTTTCAAATGCCTGCGCCGACACCTTCGTTCCTTCGCGCACTTGGTTCTTCACTTCCACGCCGATGGCATGCTGAATAATCAGCAGCAGCGCGCCGGTGAGCGCAAAAATAATTAACACCGTGGCGATTAGCAGTTGCGTGCGAATGCGCAGGCGGGCCATCGAGGCTTGGCGTCAGCGCGGGGATTTTTCTGTGTCAGGATTCCCGGGGCTCACAAACTTATATCCCGAGCCATGCATGGTTACAAAAAACCGCGGATTGGCTGGATCGTTTTCCAATTTCTGCCGCAAGCGCAAAATATGATTGTCCACCGTGCGGCTACCCGAATAATTTTGGTAGCCCCACACCGCGCTAAGCAGTTCGTCCCGCGAGTGCACCTTACCAGGCGCGTCGGCAAAAAATTTCAGCAATCGAAATTCCTGCGCGGTCAGCATCACCGGTTCGCCGCCGCGGCTGGCTTCCATACTGGTGAAATCCACCACCGCGTCGCCAAAGGTAATGACTTCGTGATTCGCGCCGTTCGTCGCGCCCGCAGGGGTACTCACGGAGGAGACACCGCGCCGAATCGCGCGCCGTACCCGCGCCAATAGTTCCTTCGGGCTGAACGGTTTGGTCACATAGTCGTCGGCGCCCAATTCCAGCAACAGCACTTTGTCGTCCGTGTCCGAGTTGGCGCTCAACACCACAATGGGTACTTCCGACGCTAGGCTTTTGAACTCCCGGCACAAATCCTTGCCGGAAATTCCCGGTAACTTGAGATCCAGCACCACCGCGCTCGGATGATGCGACCGAAAACTCTTCAATCCAGCCGGCCCGTCGCCGGCAATCTCCACCCGCAGCGAATCCGCTTCGAACAATCTCTGCAGTGTCCGCTGCATGGCCGGACTGTCTTCGACCACCAGAATGGTATCCATGGGCATAGGGTACGCTATTTAAACATTTCGTCGCATTTTCAGCGACCATTTCTGTCCCGCTCTTTTGTCATTTTCTCCGCCGAGTTTTCTACCCGGATTCGACAAACATTTGACAACTCCACGACAGCCTTTCCTCCGCGCTTTCGCTATCGTACGGCCCAAAGTTGATCGATTGCGGAAAAAACCGCCAGCGCCACGCGCTTACGGTCATGGCTTCCACTCCTCGGTCACTCCGGGACGCCCAGTCCAACTGTCGCGCCCGCATCCAGCCGTTCTCAAGGAGAAAAGACCATGAATTCAAAACGAGGGGCCAGTAACGGATCTCGCAGAAACTTTTTGCAAAATAGTCTTGCTGCCGCCGGTGCCGCCACTGTAGGAATCGGCGCTCTAGCTTCCGGGAAGACAGCTTTCGCGGAAGAAAGAAGCGGACGCCTGGACCCCGGCGACGCCGCAATTCTCCGATTTCTGGCGGCCGCGGAAATCCTGGAAACCGATCTATGGCAGCAATACAACGAACTCGCCGGCATTCAAGACAGCCAAGTCCCGGGCGGCAGCGGTAATTCCGCCTACACCGCGGCAGTCGCCGTTCTCGACGAGGACATGGCCCAATACATTCACGACAACACCCAAGACGAACTCACCCACGAACAGTTCATCAACGCCTACCTCGCCTCCAAAGGCGCCGACACCGTCAATCTCGACCACTTCCGCAACTTGCCCAGCAGCCAAGCCTCCGGCGCGCAGCAAATCGGCCGCCTCACCAACCTGATGGAACTCGCCGTCGACACCACTTGGTACACCCGCTACCGCAGCGCCAACAAAAATCCCGATTTCGGCGACACGCTTCCACAAGCGATCCCCTCCATCGCCACCGGCAAACATCCCGCGATCCCCAGATCCGACGCCGACACCACCGACTCCAATCACCTGCAAGCCATCGCCAACACCGCCGGCTTTCATTTCGCCACCATCGAACAAGGCGGCACCAGCCTCTATGCCCAGCTTGCCCAACGCGTCACCGGTGTGGAGGTTCTGCGCATCGTGCTCAGCATCGGCGGCACCGAGATCATGCATTTCCAAACCTGGAGCGACAAAGCCGGCAACGCTCCGCCACTCACCGACGGCGACGTCGTTTTCCCTGACCTGAACGCCCCGCCTCTCGGCGGCGAAGAATTTCAAACCAACCTGATCATGCCGGAGCCGACAATTTTCCTTAACAAGCGCTTGCCGGTCTGCTCCATCATCCGCCCAACCGAAACAAGAGGAGCCGCCACTGGCGCCCTCAAATTTCTGACCAGCAGCAACTTGTTCCTTGGCCAGTCGCGAGCCTTCTTCGCTCACCTCACCGAGTTGGCTGAAGAAGCCGATGAGGCCCGCCGCGGATTTTAGTTACGCTACCGCCCTCGGCACATCGTGATGCAACAAAAAATGGGGACCAGGAATATTCTGGCCCCCATTTTCGCGTCTGCCTAATCGACTAACTTCCCGCTTTTTTGCTCTGCGTGGCGGCTCCGGCGCTGCCTGAAAGCGCCGTCAACAGTCGCTCGCCATTCGGGCTGCCCAAACCGGTGCAAGCATCCCACCCGCTCCCAGCGGAATACGCTCCATTGTTTCCCACCGTAATATCCCGCAGCACTCCCGTCGCAAATTTCTCGTAAAGCACCGCATTCAAGAAACCGCACCGCGCACCCAGGCCCTGATTCAGTCGCAACACCAACGACGCCCACATGGGTGCCGCGGCACTCGTGCCGCCAATCACTTCCAATTGTTTTCCATCCACGTGCATCACCACCACTCCCGTCTCCGGATCCGCATCGGCAGCTACGTCCGGCACTCCGCGCCCAACTTTATGCGGCGGATTTGCCGACGGCGGCACATTTACATCATCTTGGTAGGCCGGCTTGGTAAACACCGCGCTCACTCCCCCGCCGGTCGCTCCTTCACTTTGCATCGTCTCGTTCCACACCGTCTCCGAAGTGATCGCCGCATTCGACCCGCTCGACGCCACCACCTTCGTCCCGCCCACTCCCAACACATTCGGACTCGACGCCGGAAAATCAACATGCGCGCCGCTGGTCACCTGATCGGCCGAACCATCGTCGCCCGACGCGCAACACACCGTGATTCCCTTCGCCGCAGCAGCCTGCAACGCCTGATTCACCTGCCGCACTCCCATCGCCGTCCACGCCCCTTGCGGATCATCTTCCGGATTCCCATAGCTGATCGAAATCACCGCAATGTCATTCGCATCCGTCACCGCCTCATTCAACGCATCCACCCATCCTTGGCTCGTAAACTCCGTGAAGTACATGAAAATATTTGCCCCGGGCGCCACCGAACCCACCACGCACATGTCCAGCATCACTTCCCCGGTTGAATCACCTTGCTGGCCGGACGCTTGCGAATCGGGACCGGGGTCGTTTCCCGGTCCTTGCACCACCACATCCTTGATTTTCGGAGCCGTGCCTCCGATCACCTTTTCAAAATAATTTTGCAACGCAGACAGTACATATCCACCGCGCGTATCCGGCGTTCCACTGCCATTGAACGCAAAAATCGCCACATTCTGCCCCGAACCGCTAGCCGTTTCCGGATAGCTGTAAAGCTGCGCCAAATCCGTCGGAAAAAACGTCCCAGGAAAAGGGTTGGCAGTCGACGCATGTCCGCGATGCTTCTTTTCCTTAACCTCGGAACTAATGATCGCCGCAACATCCACCGGCTTGAACGTACTCCGCCGTCGTCGTGGTTTTCCAACCGGCCGTGTGTCTAGCCCAAACACTCCTTGCACCACGCCCGCTAATTCGCCAGGCACATGCACCTGCCCCACCCGCGCGCGAAACCGCCCACTCTGCGGGTGCTCATACTCATTCAGTTCCACGCCGAACGCTTTATTAATGTCGCCAATGCTGCCCTGCACCAACACCCTCCGCTTCGCCACACTGCTGTCTAGCACTTTCAATTTGCAACTCTTCGCCCACGCTTCGATCTTCGCCAGTTCCGCCGGGTCCGCTCCAAATCGCGCGTCAAAGTCTTTGCCGGTCAGATACCGCCGCTCACCGGGCAGCTTTGCATTCATCTCATCGATCGCCGCAGGATCCGTCCCCGGTCCGGTGGGATTCGGCCTCGCATAGATGCTCACTTTGATCTGTTCTTTGAGATCGCACTTCTTCACCAACCTGGCCTGTGGCGGTTGCACACGTGTGCTGCCGGGAATCGCCAGCATCTTGCCAGGTTTTGCAGTGGTCGGTTTTGCGGGGACGATGCGCTTCATGGACCCTCCATCGTGCATTGATCTTCAGGAATAAGTAGGGCGGGAGTGCAGTTTAATCCTTTGCATCGTGTCTTATCACTAGTACTGTGCAGCCGACTCTCTTCACATTGATTCCCGGAATGTAGCGCTCGCCTATCGCCTCAGGGCCGCGGCCCCGCGCGGTTGACACACCCTAGTCGATATAGAAGAGTATGTCCCTGTCTGGCGCCTTGTGCCGGCGCATACCCAAGGAGCTGTCCTGCAATGATCGGTACCACCATCTCCCATTATTTGATCCTCGAAAAAATTGGTGGCGGAGGCATGGGCGTCGTTTACAACGCCAAGGATTCACGTCTGGGACGCAACGTCGCGCTCAAATTCCTTCCCGACGGTTTCACTCCCGACGCTCTCGCGGTTGAACGCTTTCGCCGCGAAGCTCGCGCTGCCAGCGCTCTCAACCATCCCAGTATCTGCACCATCTACGATATCGACGAACACCAGGGCCAGCCGTTCATGGCCATGGAACTCCTCGAAGGCCAAACCCTGAAGCACCGCATTGCCGGTAAACCCATCGCCATCGCCGAACTCCTGGAGATCGGCATCCAGATCGCCGACGGCCTCGATGCCGCCCATGCCAAAGGCATCGTCCACCGCGACATCAAGCCCGCCAACATTTTTCTCGTTACCCGCGGCTCGGCAAAAATTCTCGATTTTGGCTTGGCCAAGCTTGCTAACCAGCGGCAAACCGCCAGCGACTCTCGCGCCCATGGCTCGATGGGTTCGCAGCTCGGCATGCAGACCGAAGGTGGCGAATTCCTTACCAGCCCCGGCAGCTCAGTGGGCACGGTGATTTACATGTCGCCTGAACAAGCTCGCGGCGAGGAACTCGACCCCCGCTCCGATCTGTTTTCTCTCGGTGTCGTGCTTTACGAAATGGCCACCGGCGTTCCGCCTTTTAACGGCTCAACCGTGGCATTGATTTTTGATGGCATCCTGCATTCAACTCCCACGCCCGCCACGAAATTAAATTCCAGGTTGCCTCTGGCACTCGAGAATATCTTTTCTAAGGCACTTGAGAAAGACGGCGACTTCCGTTATCAAACCGCGGCAGAACTCCGCGCGGATCTCAAGCGGCTAAAACGCGATCTCGATTCGGCACGTCGTCCCGCCGCCGAAAAATCCGACTCTTCGGACACCCATCCCTCCGCGGTTCCACGGGCCAAAAAATCCGTCGCCGTTCTCTATTTCGAGAATCAAAGTGGCGGCAAAGAGGACGAATACTTCCGCGACGGCATGACCGAAGACATCATTACCGAGCTTTCCAAAATCACCCAGTTGCAAATTTTTCCTCGCTCGGAAATGCTGGCTTTTCGCGACAAGTCCTCCACCGCTCCCCAAGTCGGCCAGCAACTAGGCGCATCCTTCGTTCTGGAAGGCACCATTCGGCGCTCCGGCAATCGCTTGCGGATCACCGCTCAACTCGTCGAAATCGCCACCCGCCACTCCGTTTGGGCCGAACGCTATGATCGCCAGCTCGAAGACGTCTTCGCCATTCAGGACGAAATCGCCCGCAGCATCGCTCAGGCCTTGCGCATCACCTTGACTCCCCAGGAAGAAAAAATCATCAGCCAGAAGCCCACCGAAAATACCCAGGCCTACGACTTCTATTTGCGTGGCCGCAGCTACACCCGTCGCGAAAATATGGACTATGCGCTGCAGATGTTCGAACAGGCCATTCAACTCGACAAAAACTTTCCGCTTGCTCACGCGGGCATCGCCTACCTGTGCGGGTTGAGTTTTGAGCTTCGTGAGCAGAAGCAGGAGTGGATCACCCGGGGTTTGGCCGCCTGCGATCGTGCCATGGCCCTGGCGCCGGACTTGCCCGAAGTAATGGTCGCCCGGGCTCGACTCTTTTATGCCCAGAAAAAATATGACGAAGCCGAAATGATGGCTCGGCGCGCCATTGAACGCAAAATCGATTGCGACGGCTCTTGGAATATTCTTGGACGCGCCTTGCTCTCTCAAAGCAAGTTCGAAGAAGGTGCCGCTCTTACCGAGCGTGCCATTGAGGCGAATGGTGACGACTACAATACCTACGTTCCCTACAGTGCCTGTCTCGAGCGTCTTGGTCGAAAGAAGGAATCCGAAAATGTCCGCAATCGCATGAACGCCGTACTCCGGCAACAATTGGAGCTCGTGCCCGAAGATGTCCGCGCACGCATCCTGCTGGCTTCCAATTTGGCGGCTTTAGGTGACGGTGATGAAGCGGTGCGCCATTTACAAACCGCGGTCGCCTTGCGTCCCAACGATGGAAACACTCTTTACAACGCGGCTTGTACGTATGGGCTGCTGCGGCGAAAAGCGGAAGCTTTGGAGACCTTGAAAAAAGCCATCAAAGCTGGTTACGGAAATTTAAACTGGGCCGCCAGAGATGCCGATCTGGACTGCCTGCACGACGATCCCGAATTTCGTCAGCTTGTAGGCCTCGATCAGCCCGCGGCCTGAAATCCATAACGCCTCTTAAGCGCCTTTTGTGGTCGGCAGACCGGCCTCATTCCAGCCTTTCCACCCGCCGTCCATCGACTCCACATTGGTGTAACCCATCTTTTGCAAATTGTCCGCGACCATGGCCGACCGGAATCCGCCGCCGCAATACAAAACCATTTTCGCGTTGGTATCCGGAATGCGTGTTTCCACATCTCTTTCAATAATTCCCCTGCCCATATGAATCGCACCCGGCAAGTGTCCCTGGGCCCACTCGTTATCCTCGCGCACATCGATCAAAGTCATTTTCTCGCCGCCGTCTATCCGTCGCTTCACGTCCGCAACGTTCGTCTCTTTGACTCGCCCCTTCGATTCGTTCACCAATTTCAGAAACTCTGGCGAATGCGCCATCCCATCACCTCGGTAATTCAAATCCTGTTGAAGTTACCCACACGCTGGATGATACCGCGGTCGAGTGAACAAAGGAGAGTGCCCTTGTTCTGGATGGCTTTGCAAAGCGGGCCTTTTCTGTTTACTTCGTCTTTTCGGCTGCCGCCACATTCTTTGCATTGGCCTTTGCGGCCTGCGCCTTGCAAGCCCGCGGCATCCCCACATCCACAGTCCCCGCTTTAAACCTGCTGGACTCTCGTATCCGCGTCCGCAATCCATCAATCACTGCCGGAATCGCATCCTGTTGCACACCACGAATCGTAAAAATCATTAACGCCGCTTCACCCGGAGAATCCACGCTCGACCCAATTCCCACACCTTGCACCCCAGCTTGTTTCATCAACTCGTCCACATGCGCGGAGTGCACTACTTTCGCCCGCGCCAATTCCGAATCCGAAATGGAATAAACCAGTTGGGCCTCCGCGGTAGACTTTTCCAACATCGCACTATCCGCCCCACTCACCGCGCCACGTTTCTCAAACAATGGCTTCTCCACAACCCGCGTGCGAATCCCGTCCACCTGCGCCGGCAAATCCGTTCGCGACTCACCCTGCGTCACAAAAAACACAATCGCCGGTTCTTTTGGATTGTCGTAACTGGCCCCCACGCCCAGCGCCTGCACTTCCGGATGCGCCAGCAGTTCCGTCGCGTGTAAATCCCGCACCGCCGTCGCCTTCTGCAACGTCTCCGCCGACAACGAACTCGGAACCACTTTCTTCACCGACGCCGGGACACTGGGCAAGGTGCATCCCACGACCTGGTGCGCCGCTCCTCCAACAAACGTCACGCTATTGCTTCCGCTCTTGAAAAAATTCAAAACGTCCGCCACCGGATTTCCCACCGTGTCCGAGTCCGATCCCGCATACAGCAACGCCACGGGATTCGCCGCACCTTGCGTCACAATCAGCGATCCGGAATCCCCTTCTCCGCTAAAGTCACCTCCCAGCACATCGATCTGGTTGTTGTAATTCACGGAAAAAGTCTTGCCCGTGCCGTCGCAATTCACCGTGTATTCCACGCTGGTGCTGGTGTTCACCGCGTCGATCGTCGAACACGTTAGCCCCGTCGATCGCCCGGATTTTGCCACTGTCTGGTTCACCGCCCCGGTGGTGCCGCCGCCACCTTGCGGCGGCGCCGACACGGGAATGCCACCCAACCCCACCGTCGCGCCGAGGTAGATGATCGACCCGGTGGTATCCACTTTCCCGCTCACCACCTGCGCAATAGCCGCATCAATCTTCGGCGACGAACCCGTCTCCAAATTAAAAAATTGCGTGAGGTTCGCCACCGTAATCGTGCCGGTGGTGGTACACGTCGAAGTATCAATCAATCCGGGCTGCACAATCGAATCGCCCACCGTCGCGCCATCACTTCGCGCCAAAATGTGGTTGTTGCTCAAAATATATTGCGTCCCGCCGCGTGTCACCAGCGATCCAAGCGTCCCCCCGCAACACGTAATGGTGTGGTTGGTCGTATCCGTATTGGAGTCGTTCGCATTACTCCCCGAACTCCCCAGTTCCACCGCGCCGGTTTGCGCATTCGCGTTGATGGGCATAATCGTCACCGTCGCGGATCCGAATGCGCTCGAGTCCGCCTGCGACACCGCAGTAATTGTCGTTGTCGTGGTCACCGTATTTCCGTTGCCGTCGGATTTGGTCGGCACCGCACTCGGGGCCACAAACAATCCCGTGCTATCGATATATCCAAACTTTTGGCTGCCACCTGCCGTGCCGTTCACCTGCCAATTCACTGCCTCATTCGAACTTCCCGTTACCATGGCGTGAAACTGCTGCGTCGTAAAGTTAGGCACGGTGATCGTCGCAGGGCTCACCACCACTTGTACTGCCGACGCCGTTGCAATGACCGTCACCGTCGCCGAGGCTGATTTCGTAGTGTCCGCCTGCGACGTCGCCGTTACTGTCACGGTCGCAGGACTCGGCACACTCGACGGCGCCGTATAAACTCCCGCCGCACTAATGGTCCCAGCCGCGGACCCACCGCTCAAACTCCAGGTCACCGCATTATTTGTCGTGCCCGTCACCGTTGCGGTAAAAGTCTCCGGCTGCCCTACCACAACGCTGACCGTACTGGGTGCCACCGTCACCGTGACCAACGTCGGCGTGGTTTTACTTCCGCCACCGCATCCAGTTGCAATCACAACGAGTGCGAGACAAATCAACGCAACAAATTGTCGGGTCATGAAAATTTCCTTGGCAGGAGGGGATGCCTTCCTAAACTAACATCGGCTGGGGAAGCCTTTGGAGTTACGTTCAGTATCGAGTGCTAAACGGTAAAGTTCGCGAAGCCGCACTTACTCGACGCATGCTGGGCACTGAACCACGCATGTTCACCACGTCATCTAAGACTCTAAAACCTCAAAAAAGGTTGTTAGAAAGGGGACGCTAAAATCAAAACAGCCGGCCGCGGGCTCCAAGGAATTAATCCAGATCGCGCCAATTCGGCCCGGCACACATTTCCACCAGCAGCGGCACGGCCATTTTGTACACGCCTTCCATCTCTTCACGCACTAACTTCGAAACCGCCTCGAGTTCTTTGTGCGGCACCTCAAACACCAACTCATCGTGTACCTGCAGAATCATCTTCGCGTTGTAACCCTCATCCCGCAGCCGTTGATCGATACTGATCATCGCCAGCTTGATAAAATCCGCCGCCGTCCCCTGCAGCGGCGAATTCAGCGCGGTCCGCTCCGCAAAATTCCGCAACTGAAATTGCGCCGAATTAATCTCCGGAATCGGCCGAATCCTGCCAAACAAAGTCTTGGCCACTCCAGTGGCCCGCGTCTCATCCACCGCTTTATCCAGATACGCCTTCACTCCGCGATATTTCGTGAAGTACGCATTGATGAACTGCGACGCTTCCCGCGTATCAATGTTCAATTGCTGCGCCAACCCAAACGGCGACAGCCCATAAATAATTCCGAAATTAATAACCTTCGCCGCCCGCCGATGCTCCGCAGTCTGCATCAGCGGGCCCACCCCAAAAACTTCCTGCGCCGTGCGCGCATGAATATCCTGTCCGCTGTTAAACGCTTCCAGCAGCACCGGATCTTGCGAAAAATGCGCCATCACTCGCAACTCAATCTGCGAATAATCCGCCGACAGCAACACTTTGCCTTCGTCCGCCACAAACGCCGCGCGAATCTCCCGTCCTAGCTCCGTTCGAATCGGAATGTTCTGCAAATTTGGATCCGACGAGCTCAGCCGCCCCGTCGAAGCATTCGTCTGCGAATAGCTGGTATGCAGCCGCCCCGTCTCACGATTCACCAGCCGCGGCAGCGAATCCACGTAAGTCGACTTCAGCTTGGAAATTTCGCGATACTCAATCACTTTCCGCGGCAATGGATGTTTCGCCGAAAGTTCTTCTAGAATCTCCACCGCCGTCGAACGCCCTTTGACTTTCCCGCGCCTCGCCGAGGGCTGCAGATTTAGCTTGTCGAACAAAATCTCCGCAAGCTGCGCCGGCGAGTTGACGTTAAACTCCACCCCCGCCATTTCCCAAATATCTTTCTCCAGCCGCCGCAACTCCCCTTCCATCGTCCCGGACATAACATCGAGCGCTCTAGGATCGATACGAATCCCTGTCCGTTCCATGTCCGCCAACACCGGCGCCAGCGGCAGATCAATCTTTTCGTACACATTCGAAACTTGTTCGTCGCCTATCCGCCCTCGCAGCGCCGGTCCCAGCCGCTGCAGAAAATCCGCGCGTTCCCCAGGCCCGCCGCCAACCATCGCGTTGAACTGCCGCATCACCACATCCGTGAAATTGTGATTCCCCGTCGTCGGCTGCAGCAAATACGAATAAATCTGCGTGGCATGCTGCACGTTCTCCATCCGCCCCAGCAGCAGATGCAGTAACTTTGCATCGTGCACAATTTTTGGCTGTTTTTTATTCGCCAGCAACGGTTGCAGCGTGGCTAGTGCTTCGCCTTTCTCATCTATCCACACTGCGCGTCCTTCACCCGGCCTCGACGAAACTTCAATCGCCGCAATCCGCGTCCCGAATCCCTCCGACTCGCGATCCCCCGCCTCCACATTCAGCCAAATCGCCACCGGTTCCTTCGCCGGAATCTTCGCCAGATACTCACGAAGCTCCGTGGCATTCGTCAGCTGCGCATAATCCACATTGATAACCGGCATTTCACTCACCGGCGCAGTAGACGCCACCGTCTCCGACCCCAACTCTTTCAGCAGCGAATTAAATCCCAGCTCCCGATACAGCGCCGCCAGCGCTTGTAAATCCGGTTCCCGTCGCTGCAGATTCGGCAAATCCAAAACAATCGGCACATCGCTGTCGATCTTCGACAGCTCTTTGCTCAACATCACGTACTTCCCGTTTTTCTGCAGCGCCTCGCGATAACTCGCCCGCTTCACCTCGTCCGCCCGCCGCAAGGCCTCTTCCGCCGACCCAAACTTCAGAATAATCTCGCGCGCTCCCACTTCTCCAATCCCAGGTTTTCGCCTCTCGCCAGGCGCAGGCTTGTCATTTGGATCCCGCGCTCCAGGAATGTTGTCGATGCTGTCGCCCATCAGCGCCATCACATCGATCACTTTGTCCGGCGGAACGCCCAAGATCTCTTCCACCTTTTTCTCGTCCACAAACACATCGCTCTTCGCCGCGCCAGTCCCGGTGCGCAACACCCGCACGCCTTCGCCAACCAACTGCAGCATGTCCTTGTCGTTCGTCACCAACACCACATCCACGCCGGCTTTCTTCGACTGCTTCGCCAGCGCCCCAAGCACGTCGTCCGCCTCATACCCATCCCACTCCAGGATTGGCAGGTGTAACGCTTCGCACAGCTTCCTCACAAACGGCAGCTGAATCGACAGCTCATCCGGCATCTTCGGCCGATGGGCCTTGTACTCCTCAAAAAGTTTGTCGCGAAACGTCGGCTTGCTCGTGTCGAACACAATCCCGACATAGTCCGGCTGATAGTCCTTCAAAATCCGCCGCAAAATATTGTTGAACAAGAACGGTACCGTCGTCGGCACACCCGCCGGCGTGTTCATCCGCACCATCGGCGCATAAAACGCGCGATAGATGTGCGCCATGGCATCCACCAAATACAATTTTTTAGTCATGAAGGGCATTTAGATCGGCAAACAAAAGTATAGCAACGCTGTCACCCGCATGCTCGACGCACACGTCCAGCACCACAAGAAAACTGGATTTAATTTTTGGTGTTTTGCGTCTTCGAATCTACTGCAAGCTCGGATCAGTCTCCGGCGGCGGCTGAATCACGATCAGCAATTTCGTTCCCGCTTCCAGACGAACCGTCTTGCCTTCCGACAGCAACACCGTCCCATCGGATCCTTCCGACAGCGGCGTATAAACTTTAATATCGTTCGAACCCAGCGCCCCTTGGCTATCCGGCGTCAACTTCCCATCCTTGGTCACGCCACCTTGCGCTGGCGGAATCGCCGATGTCGAACTATTCTGCGACGGGTTCAACTCATGACTCGCGGGCACGACCATCACCGCAGTTCCATCTTCGCGCGCATACCCACTGTGCGAAGTCCCGCTGGCAACCGCCTCACCGCCGCCACTCATTCTGCGGCCTGCCACCAATGCCTGAATACCGGCGTTCATCATGACGGTTTGGCCGCCACGCAGCGTCGCCTTATCAAACCGTACAAACAGCGCCGACCCTTTATCATGGGTCGAGGACGCGCGCACCAGATGTCCGTAAATTTTTGTGCCCTTCGGAAAAATCAGTGAGCGTTCGTACGTCACCGCTTCGGTAATTTCCGCAGTCACCGCATCGCCGGCTTTATTCCGCGAAGCGTCCAGCGGCGACAAAAGCGTCGCATTGAACACGGTTCCCACGCAAAACGGCGCGATCACCGGCTCTGGCACTGCATTTGTTTTTCTGGTTTCTGACGCTCGTTCCGGTGGGGTTTGGGCGAATCCCAGAGGAGCTACTAAAGCGGCAGCGACGAGAAAACTAGCGAATAGTTTCTTCATCGCATCCCCCCTACCTTACCAACATAGCGTAGCAGAACGCCTAGTATTTGAATATACACATCCCTGTGTATCGTTGTGGTAAGTACTAGGACGGATTGCAGTTGCAGCCGTTAGGCGTTCTGTCAGAAACCACCGCGAAAATCGCCTTCTAGCTTTCGCGCGTCACCAAGACCATCCGCGTTCCACTATCTAGATGGACATTCTTATTCGTTGAATGGAGCACCGCCCCCTGCCCCCCATCTCCCGCTTCGCTAAGTGTTAAATTCTTCAGCCCGATCACGCCATGCGACGTCCCACTCAGTTGGTCCCCACTACGACCCGGAGTAGCTCCAGTATCCGGCGATCCCGATGGATCAATCCCGCCATTGCCCTGCGTCCCCGGTAGTTGCGCCGGTGCGGTCGATGCAGTTCCGCCACGCCCCATCGTGCCCTGCGTTCCTGCACCTTGCGCCGTCCCGCCCATCGGAGCCCCGCTATAACCAGAATCCGGGTTCGCCGCCGGCCCCGCCACCGCCTGAATCGTCACGTGCAGCGGCATCTGCTCGCCATTCTTCATCACCGCATTTTCAAACGTCAGACCCAGCGATGCTTCCGACTGCCCCTCGCCTTTCGCCGACGCCTGCGTCACATGCCCCGTAACTTTCGTCCCCCGCGCCAGAATGGTTCTCCCATCCGTCGATTTCAGCGCCTCAACCACCCGCGCATTCACCGCGTCCCCCTGCTTCACCTTCTTCGAATCCAGCGCACTGGTCAGTTCCACGCTGATCACCGTGCCCGCCGCAAATCGAGTCGCTCCTGAGGGTTCGTCCTGCTTCGGTTTGGTATCGCCTTGATCCTGTTTACCCGAGAGCACCGACTGCTCGCCAAGCTGAGCTCCGCCTTGGGTATCCGGTTGCGCCTGCCCAAACGCCACCAACGCACAACCCAGGAACACACCGGTGGCCATAACTAATTTTACGCTAGCCCCACAAATTTTCAGCTGATTCATACCGCCTCCAAACACCGACCGGCTCGCACTCCAGCGCTCAGTCATTTAGATGACGTTACGAAATGAAAGGTTGAGGCCTCAAATCCCAGGCGCCCGACCCCATTACACCACGCCTAGGGTCTTTCCCACTTCCGCCAACGTATCCGCCGCCTTCAACAAGTGCTCCCGTTTATGCGTCGCCGTCACAATCGCGCGCAACCGCGCTTTTCCTTCCGCCACCGTGGGATAACCCACCGCCGGCGCAAACACTCCCGCATCAAACAGCTTCCGCGAAAACTCAAACGCTTTCGCCGCCTCCCCCACATGAATCGGCACAATCGGCGTCTCGCTCACCGCAAACTGAAACCCGCGCTTCTTCAGTTCCCGCTTAAAAAATTTCGTATTGGCCCACAACTTCTTCACCAGCCGCTCGCCCTCCGCCGAATCCAGCAACGTAAACGCCGCCATACAAGCCGCCGCCGTCGCCGGCGGATGCGAAGTCGAAAACAAAAATGGCCGCGCCCGCAAATACAGAAAATCAATCATGTCCCGGGACCCGCACACGTACCCACCCATCGACCCAATCGCTTTGCTCAGCGTGCCCACCTGAATATGCACTCGCCCGTGGCAATTCAGATGATCCACCGTCCCGCGCCCGTTACGCCCCAGCACTCCCGACGAGTGCGCATCATCCACCATCATGATGCAGTTGTATTTCTCCGCCAGATCGCAAAGCTTCGGCAGCGGCGCAATATCCCCATCCATCGAAAACACACCGTCGGTAATAATCAGCTTGTGCCCGTTCCAGTTCGCGGTCTCTTCCAGAATCCGCTCGCAATCCTTCACATCCTTGTGCTTGAAAACTTTGATCGTCGCTTTTGACAGCCGCGCTCCATCAATAATCGAGGCATGATTCAGCTCATCGGAAATAATCAAATCTTCCTTGCCCAGCACCGCCGAAACCGTCCCCGCATTGGCCGTAAATCCCGACTGAAACACCACGCACGCTTCCACATTCTTAAATCTTGCAATCTGCTCTTCCAGCTCCATGTGCAACTTCATCGTTCCGGCAATCGTCCGCACCGCGCCCGCACCAACTCCATCCTTGCGCACCGCCTCGATCGAGGCCTTCCTGAGCGCCTTGTGCGTCGCCAACCCGAGATAATTATTGGAAGCCAGATTGATGACTTCCTTTCCGTCAAACACGCACAAGGGCTTTTGCTCGCCCTCCAGCACCCGCAACTTCGGCGCAACCCCCTTCGCCCGCAAATCCTGCAAATGTTCAGAAATGTAATGCAATGGTGATGGCTTGGTGGCCGGAGCAGTAGCGTCAGACATTTCTTAACTCCTGGATTGGAAAACTACGGATCAATCGAAACCCGATAAAAAACTCAAAACAAAAATGCAGCGCGGCCGATCAGCTCAGCGCCGGCGCCCCATTCGGATACAACAAAATCTTCCCCGCCAACCCACCCCGCAACATCGCAAACGCATTCTCAAAATCATCCAGCGGCATCCGTTCCCCAAACAGCGGCTCCAGATTCAACCGCCCACCCTTCAACAGCGCCGTCATTTGCACCCAAGTCTCATACATCCGCCGCCCATAGATCCCTTGCACCGTCGCACCCTTAAAAATCACATCATTTACCAAATCCAGTGGCACCGCTTCCGTCGGAATCCCCAGCAACGAAGCCCTTCCGCCCCCGCGCAAAGCCGCAAACCCCTGCTGAATCGCCCCAGGATTTCCCGACATCTCCAGCAACACATCCACGCCCGTCCCGGAAGTCTCCGCCTGAATCCGCTTCACCGAATTTTCCGCCGCCGGATCAATCACTACATCCGCGCCCATTTTCTTCGCCATCGCGCGCCGTTGCGCATTCGTCTCGGTAGCAAAAACCGTCGAGCTCCCGCAAGCCTTCGCCACCGCAATCGACATCAACCCAATCGGCCCGCACCCGGTCACCAGCGCCGTCTTCCCCGCAATCTCCCCCGCCAACACCGTGTGCACTGCATTCCCCAACGGATCTAGAATCGCCCCATAATGTTCCGGTATCGTCGGATCCAGCTTCCAGATATTCGACGCGGGAATTTTCACCATCTCCGCAAACGCCCCGTCACGATCAATCCCGATAATCCGCAAATTCTGGCAAATATGCGCTTCGCCCAGCCGGCACTGATGGCAGTGCCCGCAGTTCACATGCATCTCCGCGCTAACCGCGTCCCCGGCCTTCACCGCGGCAACTTCTTCTCCAATCTGCTCCACCACTCCACAAAATTCATGCCCCAGGGTAATCGGAGGCTTGATCCGTCCCTGCGACCAGCGGTCCCATCCATATATATGTAGGTCCGTCCCGCAAATCGACGCGGCCTTCACCCGCACCAGCACATCCGTCGGCCCAATCGCCGGTGCCGGAGCCTTCTCGTAAGACAAGCCCGGTCCCGCCTTCATCTTTCGCAAAGCATTCATATGTGGAGACTTACTTTCCCTGGCTGCGCTTCCGTCGCGACCTGCAAACCGCCAAATGGTAGCACACACCGCCACTCACTCGATTGAGCGGTACGCTGCAGCCCTGCCACTAACCTCTTCCAGCCGCTAACCTCCCATGTTATTCTCTCCCCGCAATGTACTCCATCGCCACGCTGCGAATTACCGCGCCGACGTCGACTACGACGCCGCTTATCGGCGCTTCAGGCGAGTGGAGAAACCGCTAGACACATAGCAAAAGTTTCCAACCCACCGCCGAAGCAAACTGGCGGTGGGTTTTTCTTTAGCCCCCTCCAGTAATCGCTCCGGCGAATCAGGAGCCGCCAATGAGTCTCGACAGCGCATCGCAGGACGCCCGCCACAGCGCTTCTTCGCGCACACAACAGAATCACGCGTCCGCCGACACCGCGCTCCCGCCGGGACGCGACACCAAATGGCGCGCCGGCATCCTCGGCGCCACCGGACTCGTCGGCCAGCGCATCATCAAGCTGCTCGCCAATCATCCTTGGTTTGAAGTCACTGAAGTCGCCGCTTCCGAGCGCTCCTCCGGCAAACGCTACGCGGATGCCGCCCGCTGGCATCTCGACGGCCCCATTCCCGAGTCCGTCGCCAACCTGATCGTCAAAGGCCTCGACCCCTCCACCCTCGATTGCGATTTTGTTTTTTCCGGTCTCGACTCTTCCGTCGCCGGTGAAGCTGAAGAAGATTTCGCCCGCGCCGGTTTCCCCGTCGTCAGCAATTCCAAAAATCACCGCATGGACCCCGACGTCCCTTTGCTCATCCCCGAAGTCAACGCTGCACACGTCGACGCCATCCCGTTGCAGCAAAAAAAGCGCGGCTACGATCGCGGCTTTATCGTCACGAATCCCAACTGTTCCACCGCCGGCCTGGTCCTTGTCCTCAAGCCACTGGCCGACGCTTTCGGCCTCGAAAAAGTTTTCGTCGTCACCATGCAGGCCATCTCCGGCGCAGGCTACCCCGGCGTCGCTTCCATGGACATCCAAGCCAACGTCGTTCCCTTCATCAGCGGCGAAGAAGACAAACTCGAAACCGAACCCCAAAAACTCCTCGGCAAATGGGATGGCTCCCGTTTCGTCAACGCCGGCCTCGCCGTGACCGCGCATTGCAATCGCGTCCCGGTCCTCGACGGCCACCTCGAATGCGTCAGCCTGGGCCTGAAAAAAATCGCCTCACTTCACGAAGTCCAGGAAGCCCTGCGCACCTTCGAAGTTGATGCCGGACTCGCCGCCCTCCCATCCGCCGTGCGTCATCCGATCGTTGTCGCCAGCGAAGAAAACCGCCCCCAACCGCGCCGTGACGTCCACGCCGGCCACGGCATGGCCGCCGTCGTCGGGCGCATCCGCGAATGCCCGCTCCTCGACGTAAAACTCACCTTGCTCTCCCACAACCTCATCCGCGGCGCCGCCGGCGCCGCCATCATGAACGCCGAACTCCTCGCCTCCCGCGGCTTCTTCAAATCCCGCACCGCACAAGCACAATCAGTCGCCGAAGAAGTCTCCAGCCAAAAATAAGCGCAAGATTTTCAGAAGGGATTGTCGGAAGGGGACTGTTTCAGAAGTGTCGTTGCACAAGAGGATCGTTTCAGAAGAAGAATCGCTCCAGAGAAGTTTTTTCAAAAGAGAAAGATCTGGTGCCCCAGGTTCGCCTTTGGTTCACGAACCTGGTCTTTTTTTCAACGCTGAACCTAACCGCAATCTCGCCGAACCGACTAACTCACCACCGCCATCTCACAATTCCGTCCTGAAGCACACTGCGTCAACAACTCACACATCCTCTTCGTCCACTTCTCTAATTCCACGCTCCCGCCAAACGAAACAATAATCGCAATCACCCGAGTCGTCGCCTCCGTCACCATCGTCCGCTCCGAATCGCTCGTCGCACTCCCATGCGGTCCCACCGCATCCGCAAACAGCGGCAACCCCTCCAAATTCAAATCGTACTTCCCAATTCCTTTGTACGTTTCTCCCGCACGCCCCGCGCGAAACACAATCTCCCCCTGCACTTGCTCCAAATCGTATAAGCCCACCGGCATCCGGCTCTCCACCGACACCAGATTAATCACATCGACCACCGCGTTAATCCGCGGCAATCCCTTCCCCGCAACCACCCTCCGCAACAACGCCTCGGCCGACCCCCGATACCGCGCCGGATCCTTCCCCAACGCCTTATACCCCGCCCGCGTCGCCAAAATCGCCCCCGCCTCCAGCACCCTCTTCGGCTCCGCCAACCCCAAAATCTCCGCCTCGCGCTTCTTCAACTCCTCATCCAGCCCCGCCGGCGTCTCCGCGGTTTGCACCTCCGCCGCAACACACCCTAACGCCACCCGCGCACACTTCTTCTTCAACTCCGCCTCAATCGCCACGCCGATCATGCGCGAATTATGTCACACCAAGCCGTCAGGAAATTTACGACTTCCTCACAAATATATTGGGAATTTTGCAGGATGGTAGGCCCGTGGGGACTCGAACCCCAGACCTCCACCGTGTCAAGGTGGCGCTCTAACCAACTGAGCTACGGGCCTAAAGAGAAATTAGCTTAGCACGAGAACCGCACGCCTTCCGAGCCCCTCCTGGCACCGGCCTAGCCAAGCAAAAGCCCGTTAATGGCACAAAAAAAGGGTGGCCCGTAAAGAGCCACCCAAGTTGAAATTGATTCAAGCCCGCTGAGAAATTACGCCGTCGCCCTACTCCCGCCAAAGAAGCTCAGGACCAGCGACACTATCGCCAGCACCAACAGGATGTGGATCACTCCAGCAGTTACGTGAAATGCGACAAATCCCAGCAACCACAGCACCAGCAAAACTCCAGCAATCACTCGCAGCATTAAAGTCACCTCGTCTTCGAAATTTCCGCAGCGTGCGACAAAGTTTTTACCACCACCGACGAATCCCGTCGATCAGGGCAATACCTAGTCTGCCGTCATTTTTACTGTATGTCGTTTGGCCGACAGAGGGACTGGGACGGTAGGTTGACTTAAGAAAAGAGGTAAGGACTCAAAGAAGGTAGACCAGTACTAGCCATCCCAATCAAACGCTAGCTCTTGGCTTTTCCTCGACCAGCCTTTTTCTTAGCGCTGATCCCACCCGCTGGCGCGAACGCCTTCCGGGCCTTCGCAACCAAGTCATCCATGTCCGACCCCTTCGCAAACACCGCATCCACCCCAGCCGCCGCGGCAGCGCGGTTCACTTCCGGCCCTCCATGCGAAGTAAGAATAAAAATTACGGTCTTGGGCGTGGCTGCCTTGATCTTCTCAGCCGCCTCCAAGCCGTTCATGATCGGCATCGACAGATCCAGAACAACCAACTCCGGATCATGCTCCGCGGTTTTATTAATGGCATCCAGCCCATTCACCGCTTCGCCGACCACCGTAAAATCCTCTTCCGCCTCAAACAATTTGCGTACCGACACTCGTACACTTGGCGCATCATCAACGATCAGCACTGTGGGCATCTTCCGGCTCGAATCTATACGTTCTTCCTAAGCCAGTTCGCCTCACCGTGCGGTGACTCCGGCGGGCCCTGGGGAGAGCCAGAATTTTGGAACGCCGTTCCGCCGAGGAGAATACGGTAATCCCTGCAGGCGCACGGTAACGGTACCGCGGGTGAAATTCTATCTAGTTCACTCCTGCGCCCAACCCAAACTCTTTGTGCATCGTAGTCAGGGCCTTCGTCACCGCCTGATCTTCCACCACAAACGAAATATTGCTCTCCGACGAACCCTGGGCAATGGCAATCAGATTCACTTTTTCTCGGCCCATCGTCGCAAACGTCCGCCCCGCCACGCCCGGCGTCCCGCGCATGTTTTCTCCCACCACTGCTACGATCGCAATATTCTTCAGCACCGTCACGTGTTCCACTTTGTGGTGTGCCAGATCATGCGCAAATTCTTTACGCAACGCCTCCACTGTCCTCTCCGCATCTCCCGCCGACACGATAAAACAAATGTCATTTTGTGAAGAGGACTGCGAAATCAGCAAAACACTCGCCCGCAAATCCGCAGTGGTCGAAAATGTCCGTCCCACCACATCGGGCAATCCCACAATCCCCGGCCCACCGACTGCAATCAACACCACATCGCGAATCGCCGTCAGCGCTTTGACCCCGCCGCCTATGCTCCGCCCCTCGCGAGTGATCTTCGTCCCCAACTTTTCCGGCGCAAAACTATTCCGGATCCACACCGGAATCCCCGCCTCCATCACCGGATTCAGCGTCTTCGGATGCAGCACTTTGGCCCCGAAATACGCCAACTCCGCCGCCTCCCGATACGAAATCTCCGGAATTGTCCGCGCATCCGGCACAAGGCGCGGATCAGCTGTCAGCACTCCTTCAACGTCGGTCCAAATCACTACTTCGCCCGCATCCAGCGCGGCACCAAGAATCGTCGCCGAGTAATCCGACCCTCCGCGCCCCAGCGTGGTTAGCTTCCCCTCGCTCGTCGCCCCAATAAACCCGGTCACAACCGGCACCACTCCTTGCTCCAACAAAGGCTTCAACCGCGCCTTCGATTTCTCGCGCGTCAAATCCATCCGTGGCTCAGCCCCGCCGTGGTACGCATCGGTCACAATCAGCTCGGTCGCCTCAATCGCCTCACTTTTCAACCCCAGCGCCTTCACCGCTTCCGCAACGATCGGCGCGGACAACCGCTCTCCCAAACTAGAAATTTCATCCAACGTCCGCGGCGTCAACTCTCTCAACAACGCCGTCCCATCACACAACCTTCGAGCTTCACTCAATACCCCATCCAGCTTGACCGCCACTCGCTTCCGTACCTCGCCATCGTTAATCAATTTCTCCGTCGCCGCCGCATGCTGCGCGCGCAAAGCATTCACCAACCGCTCGCCCTCGCCGGCCTCTCCAGTCGCCGCTTTCTTCGCCGCCGCAATCAACGTGTTGGTCACCCCGCTCATCGCCGACACCACCACCACACACGCTTTCTCCTTCGCCGTCTTGGCGATGATCTGCGCCGTTCGCCCGATGCACTCCGCATCGCCCACCGACGTCCCGCCAAACTTCATCACCTGCAACTCTGCACTCATCCTTCGCCTTATCCTTTGAAAATTAGAATTGTCGAGCGAAACAAGAAAATCCAACGTTAATTGCGTCGTTCTTTCGAGTATACGAGATTCATTTACGCTTCCACTGCGCCCTATCGCTCGCGGTTGAGGCCCCAGCAACACGGATGCTATCCTGCCTGCATGGCGGATCCCGTTGCTGTACCTGCAGAGTTCGCGCCCGTCCCGCCTTTGGACCATTCTCGGCGTCAGCTCGAAGCCTTGCTGGAAGTCAGCGAGGCCATCGCCCAGCAACGCGACCTGCCCGCGCTTTTCCACGAATTAGCCGAACGCCTCCACTGGGTGGTGGAATTCGACTTTCTCACTCTCGTTTTGCATGACCCGGTCCGCAATGTCATGCGCCTGCACATTCTCGAATCCCGCGTGCCCACCGACAAAGTCGTCGGCAAAGAGACACCCATCGAGAATCATCCCGCCGGCTGGGTATGGCAATCGCAGCAACCCTTCGTCGTCAGCGATGACGAAACCCGCTACCCCGGGTTTCTGCAAATGATCCGCGAGGCCGGCGTGCATTCCCTGGCCATGGTCCCACTCACCACCGCCCAGCGCCGCCTCGGCGCCATGGGTTTCGGCACTCTCATGCCGCAAAAAATTAGCGACCTGGAGGTCGCCTTCATGCAGCGCGTCGCTAGCCAAGTCGCCGTGGCTGTCGATAACGCTCTCAACCTGGAAACTTCCAAGGCCTACCAAACGCAACTCTCCGAAGAGCGCGACCGCCTTCGCGTCCTCCTCGAAATCAACAACGTTCTGGTCAGTAGCCTGGAGCTGCCGCAACTTTTTCGTGGGATCGTTTCCACGTTGGAACGCGTCATTCACCACGACTACACCAGCATTGCGCTGTTGGAGGCCGACAGCGCTCAACTGCGGATCTATGCGCTGGATTTTCCCGGCCGCGAAGGCCTCATCAAACGGGAAGTGTTTGTGCCGCGCGATTCTTCTCCCTCGGGAGAAGCGATCGTCAGCGGGAAAGCGATCTGCGCGCGAGGCCCGGAACTGGAGCGCTACCCCAGCGAAGTGATGACCCTGCTGCGCCAGGATGGCATTCAAACGATTTGCTGTATGCCGTTGATCACCCGCGGTCGCGCATTCGGCACGCTGAACGTTGCCAGCCGCCGTCCTGATGCTTTTCCATCTCGCGATGTGGAATTACTCCAGCAAGTCGCCGCGCAAACCGCCATTGCCGTGGAAAACGCGTTGGCCTTTCAGGAAATCGACGCACTGAAAGACAAACTTGCTGAAGAAAAGCTCTACCTTGAAGAAGAAATCCGCAGCGAATTCAACTTCGAAGAAATCATCGGCGACGCGCCTTCGCTCAAACGCGCGCTCGCACAGGTCGAAGTGGTCGCGCCCACCGACACCGCCGCGCTGATCCTCGGCGAAACCGGCACCGGCAAAGAACTCATCGCTCGCGCCATTCACAACCTCAGTCCTCGCGGCAAGCGCACTTTCGTAAAAATAAATTGCGCCGCCATCCCCAGCGGTTTGCTCGAGTCC
Organism: uncultured Acidobacteriota bacterium; assembly: GCA_963846145.1. GTDB lineage: Bacteria > Acidobacteriota > Terriglobia > Acidiferrales > UBA7541 > Acidiferrum. The sequence goes on from CAWJUV010000004.1 coordinate 1,155,033, forward strand.
GAACTTTTCGGCCACGAACGCGGCGCCTTCACCGGCGCGATCACTCAGAAAATTGGCCGCTTCGAACTTGCCGACCGCGGCACTCTCTTCCTCGATGAAATCGGCGACCTGCCCACGGAGTTGCAACCCAAACTCCTTCGCGTGCTGCAGGAGAGCCAATTCGAACGCCTCGGCAGCAATCGCACCCAAACTGTCGACGTCCGCATCGTCGCCGCTACCAACCAGGACCTCGCCGCCAAAGTCGCCGACCGCACCTTTCGCAGCGATTTGTACTATCGCCTCAACGTTTTCCCCATCCAGATCCCCGCGCTGCGCGAACGCCGCGAAGATGTGCCTCTATTAGTGCGCTACTTCGTCCAAAAATTCAGCCGCCGTCTCAATAAAACCGTCGAATTCGTTCCCGCCGACGCCATGCGCGCACTCGCCGACTACAACTGGCCCGGCAACGTCCGCGAACTCGAAAATTTCATCGAGCGCGCCGTTCTGCTCAGCCCGGGCAGGGAATTGCGGGTTCCCGTTTCCGAATTGCTCTCGGACTCTTCTGCATCGCACCCACCGGTCCGCGCATCCCGCGTAGCCGAAAACGCCGCCAATGCTTTGGACTCCCAATCCGCAGCTCCCGCACCGTCCTCCATCGCGACTTTGGAAGACGCCGAACGCACCCACATCCTCCGCGCCTTGCAGCAAACTAAGTGGCGTATCGGTGGCCCCAAAGGCGCGGCCACTCTTCTGGACATGAAGCGCACCACCTTGCAAGCCCGCATGCGCAAGCTCAACATCAGTCGACCGGTTTGACGGCTCCGCCATCGCCGCCATCTCGCGCCACCGTCGCACGCCAGCACCGCGACATTCGTCCACACCCACGCTACAATTACTTGGTCCTCGGCAACCGCGACAGGAGATCTCTCATAATGAAGCGTGCTCTGATCACCGGCATCACCGGTCAGGACGGTTCCTACCTCGCCGAACTTCTCCTCTCCAAAGGCTACGAAGTCCACGGGATCATCCGCCGCTCCAGCACCTTCAACACCCACCGCATTGACCACATCTATCAGGATCCCAACGATCCCAACGCCCGCCTGTTCCTTCACCATGGCGATCTTTCCAGCACTGAATGGGTCCTCAGTCTGATCTACAGCCTGGTGCCCGAAGAGCTCTACCACCTCGCCGCCCAAAGCCACGTGCGCGTCAGTTTCGACGTCCCCGAATTTACCGGCGACATCACCGGTCTCGGCACCACTCGCCTGCTCGAAGCCGTTCGCCGCAGTGGATGCAAAACCCGCTTCTACCAGGCCTCCAGTTCGGAAATGTTCGGTTCCGCACCCGCGCCGCAAAGTGAATTTACTCAATTCGAACCGCGTAGCCCTTACGCCGCTGCCAAACTGTATTCCTATTGGATGACTCGCAACTACCGCGAAGGCTACGGCATGCACGCCACCAACGGCATTCTCTTCAATCACGAGAGCCCCCGCCGCGGTGAAACGTTTGTTACCCGCAAAATTACCCGCAGCGTCGCCAACATTCTCGCCGGAAAAGAAGAGCACCTCTATCTCGGCAACCTCGAATCCCGCCGGGACTGGGGCTACGCCCCCGAATACGTCGAAGCCATGTGGCAGATCGTTCAGCAGGACACCGCCGACGATTTCGTCATCGGCACCGGCGAAGCCCACTCGGTAAAAGAATTCGTGGAAGAAGCTTTCTCCTACGCCGGCCTCGACTGGCAGAAACACGTGAAGATTTCCGACCGCTATTTCCGCCCCCTGGAAGTCGATACACTCATTGCCGACACCACCAAAGTTCGCGCCCAACTCAATTGGGAGGCCCGTATCAAATTCCACGACCTGGTCGCCATAATGGTCGACGCCGACATTGAAGCCTTGGGAGTAAAATCCCCCGGCCGCGGCAAAGCCATCCTCGAGGAAAAAATCGGCTCCTGGAACCGTTGGAATAATTCCGTCGACCGCCTCGCGCAAGCTGTTCGTGGACAAGCGTCACACTAATCACTTTGGCTCCGCTTCGTTAGCTTCGGCTGCCACGCACCACCAAATTCAACGAACGTTTCACTCTTGAGGACCAATGGGTTTTTGGGAAAATCGGCGCGTAGTTGTCACCGGCGGTCACGGCTTCCTCGGCTCTTTCGTCGTCGAAAAGTTGCGCGCTTCGGGCGCTAAAGAAGTGGTCGTCCCTCGCAGCAAAACTCACGACCTGCGCATTCAAACCGAAGCCCTGCGCCTCTTCACCGATTCCAAGCCCGACATTTTTATTCATCTCGCCGCGGTGGTCGGTGGCATCGGTGCCAACCGCGAAAACCCCGGCCGCTTTTTCTACGACAATGCCATCATGGGCATCAACGCCATCGAAGCTGCCCGCATCACCGGCGTCGAAAAATTCGTCTGCATCGGCACCATCTGTTCCTACCCGAAATTCACTCCCGTCCCTTTTCGCGAAGACGAGTTCTGGAATGGCTATCCCGAAGAAACCAACGCCCCCTACGGCCTCGCCAAGAAAATGCTGCTCGTTCAATTGCAGTCTTATCGCCAGCAGTACGGTTTTAACGGCATTTACCTCACTCCAGTCAATCTCTACGGCCCACGCGATAACTTCGACCTCCAAAGCTCCCACGTCATCCCCGCACTGATCCGCAAATGCCTCGAGGCTAAGGAGTCCGGCGCCGCTGAAATGACCGCCTGGGGCACCGGCCAAGCCACCCGTGAATTTCTCTACGTGGAAGATGCCGCCGAAGCCATCGTCCTCGCCGCCGAAAAATATTCCAAATCCGATCTGCTCAATCTCGGCTCCGGCCAGGAAATCAGCGTCCGCGACCTGCTCGACACCATACGTGGCGTTACCGGCTGCATCGCAAAAGTCCGCTGGGACGACTCCAAGCCCGACGGCCAGCCACGCCGCTGCCTGGACACCTCTCGCGCCGCGGCCGAATTCGGCTGGCGTGCACAAACTCCACTTCGCGAGGGCCTGCAAAAAACCGCGGATTGGTACCTGGCCAACCAAACCCCTCACTCCTAATCCGGACCCATCCCCAACCGCCTAAGCCGCATCCCCCGTACCCCAGCACGGTTTTACTCATTTCAGAAATTATATATAAACTAGTTGACTAAACAATAATATTAATTTACCCTCCCGCTACTCTATTTACGCTTCCATTAACTTTCATGGACTATGCAGACCAGCCCTGGCGATTAAACGACTCTCGAGAGTCCGGACCAGCCGTTCTCTCTGGCGTCGTATTCGCCTCGATGAATCTGCCTCTTGCGTATCTACCGATGACCAGGGGCCACTCGCGTGGAAATCAAACCGGATCGCCACCTTTACGATCTGCTTACCAACCTCAACCGGGCGGGCCACACGATTCCGTTGGCTCTCCTGCTGATCGCGTTCGTCATGATCTCGTGTGGCAACCGTGGACGTCGCCTTCGCCAGGGCCCTCTGGCCGCCTGAGTAATTCACCATGAGGACGCCTTATGAATCGCCTGCTGCACGACCTTCACGGCATGGGCCACATCGTTGCCCTGGTTTTGCTGCTGATTGCGCTAGTTATGTTGTCGTAAACGCTGACGAACGACCCCAACGTTAGTCAGGTACGCGGTACGAATCAGCCAGAGGGAAGACAAAATGCCAGCCAGTGACTTCGCGGGAATCTTAAGCCATCGGTCCACGCCGCCCGTTGCTTCCACCATCCTGCGGCTACGACCGTTCGACCAGCCTCACTACCGCCAAATCAACCAGGCACGCGCCTCCACGATCCGCAATGTGATTGCCCGTCTGGCGCCGGTGCTCCACCTGCACACTGCGGTTGATGCTGGTGCCGGATTGGGATTTTTCTCGCAAACTCTTTTCGAGTGTGGCCTGCAGGTTCGAGCCTTCGACGGCCGCGAAGAAAATGCCGTCGAATCCCGCCGCCGCTTCCCGCATATTCACTTCGATCAAGCCGACCTGCAGGACCGCGGCATCCTTGATCTCGGCCAGTTCGATCTGGTCCTGTGCTTCGGCCTGCTGTATCACCTGGAAAATCCTCTCCTCGCCGTCCGCCATCTTCGCGGCCTTACAAAAAAATGCCTGCTGCTCGAGAGTATGTGCGTTCCTGACGACAAACCCTCCATGCTCTTGCGCGAAGAACCTCGCGAAGACGACCAAAGCCTCTCCGACGTGGCCTATTACCCCAGCGAAGGCAGTCTGATCAAGATGATGTATCGCGCCGGATTCGCCTTCGTCTACCGCATCGCCCCACTTCCCGATCACGACGATTTCCGCGACACTCGCGAACACCGCCGCAAGCGCACCGTGCTTCTCGCTTCCGCCTCACCAATCGACCTCTTTGGCTTTCGCCTGTGCGCGGAGGATCGTGAAGCCCGCGATCCGTGGACCAAGAGCCAGAATCCCTCACCAACAAGTTCGTTCATCAATCGTCTCCGCAGTTTTGCGTCTCTTCCCGCGCGAAAAAAATATTTCGCGCTAGCCCATCGTGCCCGCCGCAAATTTCCGCAACTTTCCATCCCTTGGCGGCTCGATTTTGGAGCCTGGTGGCTGGCAGAAAATAGCGAGTTGGACGAAAAATTGCTCAATGGTGGCTTCGAAAAAACAGAATTGTGTTTCGTCGGAAAATTTCTTCGACCCGGAATGACCGTCCTCGACATTGGCGCTCATCACGGGCTGTACAGCCTGCTCGCTTCGAAAAGTGTCGGCCGAAAAGGCCGAGTCGTCTCCATCGAGCCATCTCCACGCGAGCGTCGCCGGCTCGCTAAGCACGTTCGCGTCAACCGCTGCTCCAACGTTCGTGTCGAACCGTGCGCCATCGGCAGCGACACCGGTCCCGCTGAATTTTTTGTAGTCAACGGCGCGTGTGATTGGGGCAACAGCCTGCGTGCTCCGCTGGTAGTCGGTTCTACCCATCAAATGCGCGTGGAAGTCCGCTCGATTGACGACGTCTTGCACCGGCTCGGAATCGCCCGCGTCGACTTCATCAAACTCGATGTTGAAGGCGCCGAATTAGACGCATTGAAAGGGGCGACTCGACTTCTTCGTGGCGCAGCTCGCCCCGCCATGCTTGTCGAAGTTCAGGACCTGCGCACCCAACCCTGGGGCTACCGCGCTAGCGCCATCGTCGAGTACCTCTCTTCGCTCGACTACCGCTGGTTTTCGCTCGCTCCAGACGGTTCTCTTCACCCGATTTCTACCGCGCTCGAGTCCTATGACGCCAACTTGGTGGCCTTCCCCTGCGAACGCACCCGCGAATTTCGTCAGTTAATCGACCGAAAACATCTTCCTGGCCCCCGTTTCGGAAATCGTTTCGGGGATCGTTACGAATATCGTCTCGAAAAATCCTTACGTCCCAACTTCGAACGGCGCCAGGGAGTGCAGCTTCTCAAATCCATGATCCGAGTGCGACAGGGGTGATCCCATGCTCACAGCATTTTCAGAACCAGAACACGAACGCGACGAGAAACTGTCGATTCAGCTAGTTCCCCAATCCCCGCTCTCAGCACTCCCTCAACCGGTGAAGCGCAAACCGTATAACAGCCCCGTGTTATCCAGCGGCTTGGTGTGGCCCCGCATCAGCCTGGTGACTCCGGTCTACAACGGCATCCGCTACATCGAAGACACCATCCGTTCCATCGTCAATCAGGGCTACCCCAACCTTGAATACATCGTCGTCGATGGCGGCTCAACCGACGGCACCGTCGACATCATTCGCAAATATCAGAAACACATTCATTGGTGGACCAGCCAGCGCGACCACGGTGTCTACGACGCCCTCAACAAAGGCTTCGCCCAAACCACCGGCAGCATCATGGGTTGGCTCAACGCCAGCGATCTGCTTCACACCAGCGGGCTCTTCGTTGTCGGCAGTGTCTTCGGCTCGCTACCTGACATCGAATGGATCACCGGTCGCCCCACTCGTTTCAATCCCGATGGCATGACCGTCGACGTCCGCGATCTGCCCGCTTGGTCGCGCTTCCGTTTTCTGGCCGGCGCCAACCGCTACATTCAGCAGGAATCTACTTTCTGGCGGCGCAATCTTTGGGAAAAGGCCGGCGCTCGCCTCGAAGATACTTACCGCGACGTCGGCGATTTCGAACTGTGGGTCCGTTTCTTCCGCCACGCGCGACTGCACACTGTCGACGCGCTCATCGGCGGCTACCGTTTTCACGATGACGCCATTAGCGCTTCCAACATGTTGCGCTACAACTTGAAGTGCGACGAAATCATCGAGCGCGAACTCCGGCGCATGCCTCGTGCTGTCGCCCTGAAAGCCTTCCGCTCCATGTCCGGCGCGCTGAAGCACATTCCCAAAGTTCGCGGTCTCTGGCAGAGGTTCGCCGTCAGCAGCCTGTACCATTTGGCTGGCCCCGATTGGCCGCCCATCGTCAAGGACGAAGGTAATCACTGGGTACTTCAGGAAATCGCCTGGCCGCCCAAATCTCTTCATTGGTAACCCTGAGAACTCAGGGCAGTCGTGCGCGGGTTTCGTATCGTGGGCGTTCGTCCCTACTCGCATGAGCACCGCCGTTTCGTGTTAGCGTGGTGTTCGCGCTCGACTTTCGCGCTTCTTCACGATGACGCACTCGCCGCTCGCCATCCTCGCCATGCCCAAGCCCTTCCACGGGCACATCGGCATGATTCAGCGCAACGCCATCCAAAGCTGGACCCACCTTTCTCCCCGCCCTGAGATTTTTCTCTGCGGCGAGGAAGCAGGAACCGCCGAAATCACTGCCGAATTGAATCTCGCACGCCTCCAAAACGTCGCCTACAATGACTCTGGCACACCGCTACTGAACGATGTTTTTCACCGCGCCCGTCAGGCCACCGACTCGCCGCTACTCTGTTACGTAAATTGCGACATCATCCTGCTACAGGCCTTCGCCGATGCAATCGCGATCCTGCAAGCTCGTCTTCCAAAATTTCTAGCCGTCGCACACCGTTGGGAAATCGATCTCATTCACCCTCTCGAATTCGATTCAGTCCACGCACTCGAACTCAGCCAACTCCCCCCAGGTTTCCCCGGCCATCACACCGCCATCGACGTTTTCGTTTTCTCCCGCGACATGTATACAGAGGTTCCGGAACTCGCCATCGGACGCGCCTGGTTCGATCAGTGGCTCATTAAAGACGCAATCGCGCACAACATTCCCGTCGTCGACATCACCAAGGTTGCCCGCGCCATCCACCAGAAACACGACTACGCCCACATCGCCGGAGGCCAACGCGGCGCCTACGCCGGCGCAGAAGCCCAGCGCAACCTCGAAATTTACGGCAGCGTCCCCCACGCGTTCACCTTGTTGAACGCCACCCACGAATTGACAGCCAGCGGCGAAATCCACCTGCTACGTTTTCGCCCGCAAAAATTCCGCGTGCAACAATGGGCCTGGCGCAATTTCATTCAACGCACTGCTCCTCTTCGTAAAAAATTGGGCTTATCCCGAACTCCCCAGCGGGAACCGTCCTCGTGAGTAACGAAACGCACGTCCCGCCCTCTCCATCGCCCGCCGCTCCGCCGGACATGCCTGTGTCCGCGATCAAGTTGCCCAGTTCGCTTTCTCTCCTGGCTTCCGCATGGATGCTGCTTATCTTGCTGACCTTTGCTCTAGTTCGGATCTTCGAGTCCGCCACCGTCACTAATTTCTTACACAGATCAGGCCGCACCTAGCCGATGCTGTTCTTTGCGCTTCATGCCACCTTCGGAGTGTTGCTGCTTTGTGCCGCAGGCCTTGGCTGCGGAGCATGGATTGGTTCTTGTCTACCAAGCACTTTCACCAATCTGCAGCGTCTGGCGTTCAGTCTCCTCGGCGGCCTCGGCCTTTTATCCTTGCTGCTTTTCCTTGTTGGTCAACTCGCCTTCACACGGCCTATCATTTTCTCCATCACACTCGTCGCACTATTACTCGCCATTCGACCCTTGTTACGAACGGTTCGCGAATACCCACTAGCCCAATCGTCGCAATCGCTCCCACTCCTCCCTACCGCCGTAATCGCAGCGATTCTCCTCGTCACCGCCGTCGCCGGCCTTGCCCAAACCACCGGCGACTGGAACAACGACGCCGTCGCCTACCACTTTCTCGGCCCGCGCGTCTGGCTTCGCGAAGGACTCATTCGCCCCGTTCCCGACAACAGCCTCACCGCATTTCCAGCCATCCCCGAAACTCTTTTCGCCACTCTCTACGCTACTGGCGGTGATCGCGCTCCCGATGCTTCCAGCGCGATCATCCTCGGCCTGCTGCTCGCCGTCTGCGTCAGCTTGGCCATCCGCTTCGGGCTGACCACTCGCCAAGCACTCTGGTCCGCCGCGATTATCGCCACCATGCCCGCCGTATACACCGGCTCTCATGGCGGTTTCGTCGACGGCCTCTACGCGGCCTTCATTCTCGCCGCGGCACGCATCGGCTTTGACGCCGTTCATCCTCGCGAGTGGGCCATCTTCGGACTCTTTTGTGGCCTTGCCATGGGCACCAAGTACACCGCTCTCTTGGCGGTGCCGGCCCTGCTCGCCTGCTGCACCTTCGCTACGGTAGTGAAAGATCGGCAGTTTTTTTCCATCATCCAAAATTTAGGCATCGCCGCGGCCATTGCCGGATTCGTTGCGGCGCCTTTTTATCTTCGTAATTCGCTGCTGCTTGGCTGCCCGGTCTATCCGCCGCCGCCCGCGCATCTTTTAAGCTGCACTCCAAAATATCTTTCGCCCCAAGCCCTCGACGACCTTCGCAACTATGTTCTTCAACGAGGTTCAGGTCTGGGCCGCGGTTGGCTCGCCTTCATAAAACTCCCTTGGAATCTCACGTTCTACACCGCCAATTTTCACGGTGGCGGCGGCATCGGTCTTTGTCCTCTTGGACTGGCCCCTTTCGGCGCCTTCGCTTTGCGAAAAAATAAATTCGCTCAACCGTTGCTCGGGTTGGCGCTCCTGCTAACCTCACTCTGGTTCGTCACCCAACAGGAATCGCGCTTCCTGATCCACGTTTACGTCATCGCCGCGGTTTTTTCCGTCGCCGGTTGGAATTACATCGCCCTCCGCACCCACTCCCGCATCCTCGCCGCGACGTTAGTAGCCGTTTCGATCGCCTACGGCGCGCTAATGATCGAACGCGCTCAGGCTGAAAAACTTCACGCCGTCTTCTCTCCCTCGTTCGCGCAACAAAGAGCCGCCGCGGAAATTCCTTACTTTGCCGCCTTCGAATTTCTCAATGGCACCCCAGCGGTCCAAAGAGTTTTAATCCTTGATCGCAGTGTCACTCCCTTCTACTCACGTAAGCCATACTTCAAGCCCATCGGCACCTGGAACGAGCACACCATCCCTGGCATTGCGGTCAGCGCTCAAGCACTGCCGCAAGTTCACCAGTTCAAAATCTCCCATGTACTCGACGTAATCTCGCCCCTCTCCGGCTTTCAAATAGCTGCAGGATTTCCCGGCCTTACGCTAGTGTTCGACTCTGCGAATCAGCGCGTCTATCGGGTCGATTGAGTTTCCGCGCATGACTTCCAACTCCACAGTTTCTGTCATCATCGTCAACTGGAACGGCGCCGACCATCTTCGGACCTGTCTTCCAAGCCTCGCCGGTCAATCCCACCGCCCTCAAGAAATCATCGTGGTGGACAACAACTCTTCCGACGACTCCGCCGCAGTTGCTGAGAGTTGCGGCGCTCGCTGGCTGCCGCTCGGACACAATATAGGCCTGGCTCCAGCGATGAACCGAGGCGCGACGATCGCCACCGGCGAGTTTCTGCTCTTCGTCAACAACGACATGCGTTTCGATCCTAATTTCATCGCCAGCCTTGTCGCCGCTCTGCAATCTGACGAAAATCTCTTCGCCGCCGGCGGCATGCAGTTCAATTGGGATGGCTCCGAACGCGGCCACCTGGCCACACGTCTCACTAACTCTTCTGATCGGCGCACCGCACTCGTTGAATTGGTCCCCGGTCTTTACTTTTACCCGCAGGAAAAATCTCAAATCACCGAGGTCTTCATGGCCTCCGCCGCCTGCATCCTCATCCGCAGAAAATTGTTTGACGAGATCGCCGGTTTCGACGGCCGCCTTCCCTTCGGCTACGAAGACGTAGAAATCTGCTGGCGCGCCTGGACCCACGGCTGGCCCGTGGTTTACGTTCCAAACGCTGTTTGTTGGCATCGCATCGGCGGATCGGCGCAATCAGAAGCCGCCGGATTACTCGGTTTTCGTGGCGTATTGACCGGCCGCCTCTTACTCGCCACTAAGTTGCTTCCCGCCAGCTATGTTCTCCGAGCCTGGCTCATCACCATCGCCGGCCTCGCCAAAGATCTCGCGCGCTTGAAATGGCGCTTCGCCGCCACCCGCATTAAAATATTGACGAGCATGCTGAACCATGTTTCTAGCTTGCGACGCGAACGAAACACCATCTTCAAAAAGGCTGGCCGCTCGCCGGCACAGCAACTCGACCAGCTTTTTCAGCTAACCAGTAAGGATGTTTAGCCAACGGAGGCAAATGAAGAGCACGAAAGCTACGCGCAAGCGTTACCGGAATGTCTAAGCTCCCGCTCAAGCTCTACCGCTACGTTCGCACTTACGGCGAACTGGCCCTCGGCGCGAAACCGAAAACCGTCGAGGCGGTTGTCGATTATTGTGTCGATCGCCCAGTCCTGATGGCTCAGGTGCGCTCGGAAATCCTCGGTCTCGGTGAAATCATAAAAGCACAGGCGCCGGTCCGTAGCCTCGAAATCGGCACCAACTATGGCGGCACCCTTCTCCTGCTTTGTAGTCTCTCCGCGCCCGACGCTCAAATCATCAGCATCGATCTTCCCTCTGGCCGGTTCGGCGGCGGCTATCCCAAGCGCAAAATTCCGCTGTTTCGCCAATTTCCAAAGTCTGGCCAGCAACTTCATCTCATTCGCGGCGACTCTCACCTTCTCGCAACCAAAGCGCGCGCCGAGCGCGTCCTCAAAAATCAGCCACTCGACTACTTATTTCTCGACGGCGACCACACCTACGAAGGCGTTCGTCAGGATTTTGAAATGTACTCTCCACTCGTCCGCAGTGGCGGAATCATCGCGTTCCATGACATCGCCAAGCACGCCCCCGACTCTGGCTGCGATGTCGATAAATTCTGGAACGAAATCAAGACGCACTATCGCCACCAGGAATTTATCGAAAACCCCAAGCAGGGCTGGGCCGGAATCGGTATCCTGTTTGTACCCTGACCTCGGATCGCCTCGTTCACTTTAAGGGATTGCAGTTTTCTCGAGCACCATACGATGCAAATGCCCAATCCGCTCGTCACCGCTCTGATCGACACCTACAATCACCAGGCCTTCATCGAAAAGGCTGTTGAAAGTGTTCTCCAACAGGATTTTCCCGCCGATCAATTGGAAGTTCTGGTAGTCGACGACGGTTCAACCGATCAAACTCCGGAAATCCTCAAGAAATTTGCGCCTCGCGTCCGTATTCTTACCAAGCCAAACGGCGGCCAGGCCTCCGCGTTCAATTTCGCCATTCCCCAAGCCCGTGGCGAAATCATCGCCTTCCTCGATGGCGACGACTGGTGGCTCCCCGGCAAGCTCTCCGCAATAGTTGAAGCTGTCAACGCCAATCCCGCCGTTGGCCTGATCGGCCACGGCATCATCGAAGTTTTTGCCGACGGCCGCGAGCGCACCGACATGCAGCGCGAGGTTTCGCAATTTCGTCTCAACACCGCTGTCGCCGCGGAAACCTTCCGCATGCGCAAATGTTTCCTCGGCACCAGCCGTATGGCCTACCGCGCGGAAATCCTCCGCCAAATCGGGCCCATACCGGAGACCCTCAAATTTGAAGCAGACGAATATCTCTTCACCCTTGCCGGCGTCTTCGCCGACGTGCTGGTGCTCCCGCAGCCGCTTACCTGCTATCGCTTGCACGACAACAATCTTTTTCAGTTCACCAGCAGCGATCCGCAAGTTGTACGCAGGAAACAAATCATCCTCAACACTCTCGCCGAAACCCTTCGCCACCGCTTCCAGCAACTGAATGTAGCACCCAGCATTGCGCAGGCCATCCTCGAATCCATCGAAATCGAAGCAGACGCTTTGCGCCTCACCGTGGATAATGGTTTGCCTTGGGAAACGATCTCCACCGAACTGAAAACCATGCGCGTCTTTCATCGCGACGCCAGCGCGCCTCAAAAGCTGTTTTCTCTTGTCAGACTTCTGCCCGCAGCGTTTCTTCCCTCCCGCCTTTACTATCGCTGGCGCCGCAAACTGTCCGAAGCCAACTTCTACCAGTCTTTCCGGCGCCGTTACATGCCTTTTCCGGTTCAGCCCCACGTCGAACGCAGCGAGAAAACCGCACCGTGAGTTTGTCAGCACCCATTTTCATTCTCCCGCAAAGTAAAACTCCCGGGGCATGATCACTCTCGGCCTCAACTACACCCGCATGCACGATTCCTCTGCGTGCATCATTCGCAACGGTGTGCTGCTTTTTGCCGTCGCCGAAGAGCGTCTCAGCCGCATCAAGCACGATGCCGCTTTCCCACGCCTGGCCATTCAAGCCTGTCTCGATTTCGCGCAAGTGCGCGCCCAGGACATCGATGAAGTGTGCTTCGGCTGGTCCACCGCAGGCCCAGGTTTCCGGCACGACTTAAAGTGCTTTGCCACCGGTCAGCTACCTTTTTCATATCTGAATTTAGTCACCACCACCTCGCATTTCCTCACCATGTCGCATCAACGTGGTGGCGCAAAACGCTTCACCCAACATTTCGGCGAATCACGCGCCAAATTTCGCTTCGTCGATCACCACTTTGCCCACGCCATCAGCGCCTATGCCTTCTCCGGTTTTTCCGATTCCGCCGTCGTGGTCATGGACGGCCGCGGCGCTTGGGAAGCCACTTCTATCTGGCACGGCCGCAATGGCGGCCTCGAGCACGTGCTCACCATTCCTTTTCCCGATTCCGTCGGATACTTTTTCAGCGAAATCACCGAGTTTCTCGGCTTTCAGCGCAACAGCGACGAGTGGAAGGTGATGGGCCTCGCTCCTTACGGCCAGCCTGGCGTCGATCTGTCCGCGTTTATCGATCCGCAAGCTGAACCGTATCGCGTGCACGTAAGAAAGCTAGTCGCTCACGGCGGCGAGCCTTTCCAAGAAATGATCAAATTACTTGGCCCCATGCGCGTTCCGGAAAGCGACATCACCGATCACCACAAAAATGTCGCCTACGCCGCTCAAGACGCCTGTGAGCTGGCGATGATGAGCGTGGTTAAGTTCGCCTTGGAGAAAACTGGCAGCCGCAATCTGTGTCTCGCTGGTGGCGTCGCTCTCAACTCCAAAGCCAACGGTAAAATCGCTGCGAGTGGCTTGGTCGACAAATTCTTCGTGCAGCCCGCTGCTTCCGACGACGGTGTGGCGCTTGGCGCTGCGCTCGCTCCCTATCTCGATAACAACGGCAAAGTACCGAACCATGCGATGCGCCATGCCTACCTCGGCCCCGCTTTCACCGATGCCGAAATAGAGCCGGTCCTGCAAACCTACAAATTGCGCTATCAGAAACTCGAGGACGTCGCGCCGGTGGTTGCCGAGCTTCTATCTCAAGGAAAAATCATTGGTTGGTTTCAGGGTCGTATGGAGTTTGGTCCGCGCGCGCTCGGCAGCCGCTCGATACTCGCTGATCCGCGTGACCCGGAAATGAATGCCAAAGTAAACAATGCCGTAAAATTTCGCGAATGGTGGCGGCCCTTCGCGCCCTCTTTCAAAAAAGAAGCCGCGCCCGAGTACCTCGAGAGCGCCTACGATTCCCCATTCATGATCCTCACCGCGCAGGTTCGTCCCGAAAAACGGGAGGTCATTCCCTCGGTCACTCACGTGGACGGCAGCGCCCGCCCGCAAACCGTCGAAAAAGAAATCAATCCGCTGTACTGGCGCCTCATCGACGAATTCGGCAAGCGCACCGGCGTTCCGGTCATCATGAACACCAGTTTTAATCTGCGCGGCGAAGCCATCGTTCACACTCCGACCGACGCCATCCGTACTTTCTTCAGTTCCGGTATGGACGCACTGTGCATTGGCAGTTTTCTGGTGGAAAAATAAAGTGAGCTCGTCCGGCGGCAACGGAATCGGCAAAGCTTTTCTGCGATTCGCTACGCCCTTCGCCAACTTGCGCCGTGTGCCGATCATTGGCCCGTGCGTGCGCTGGGCCAGCGCGAAAATTCTCCCGCGCGACAGCCTCACCTGGATTCAAGTACAAAGCGGTCCCGGCCAAGGCATCTGGCTGCATTTGAATCCCCGTACCGGCCGCGATTATTTTCAGGGTGAGGTCGAACCCGAAGTTCAGGCCGCGCTGCAAAAGCGTCTGCAACCGGGTATGACGGTTTTCGACGTCGGCTCTAACATCGGCTTCTTCGCATTATTGGCCGCTAAATTAGTTGGCCCGCAAGGCCGCGTGGTTGCCTTCGAGGCCGATCCCGAAATCGCCACCCGCCTCCGCGAACATCTAGTTCGCAACGCTGGTGCTCCAATCACGGCGGAAGAAAAGGCAGTGTGGTCTCGTTCCGAAGCGCTCTTCTTCGCTCGCGCCGACGCGGATATTTCGCCCGACCGCGGCTTAGGACATGTCGTGAACGGCGCGGTTAGCGATGCCGTCAATTCTTCGGCAACCATCCGCGTTGAAGGCGTCTCACTTGACGAATACATCGCCCAATCGTTTGCCCCGGACTTCATCAAGTGCGACGTCGAAGGCGCCGAGGTAGAGGTCTTTCGAGGCGCCCAAAAACTTTTGCGCGAAAAAAAACCGGCGATCCTCTGCGAAATGCATAGCGCAGAAAACCGCCGCATCCTACTCGATGAATTCTCCCGCCTCGGCTACAACTGCCAACCCTGCGGCGAAAACCACATCCTCGCCATACACGCGAAACCGTAGCCAAAAGACGGATGCTGCACCCTGCGCTCTTCAGGGTGCGGGTTAGATTGCCTTGTCATCCATCATTTTGCCATCAGCACTAATTCGTGTTTCCGGCAATCCGAGGACACCCAGTTTTCTACCGTCACCATTTCTTCGCCAGCACGGCCACGATCTTCCCCAGCCCATCCATATCCCGCGTATCAATCACTTCTCCCGGCGAATGGGAATATCGCAGCGGCCAACCCAAAGCCACATCCACCGCTCCATACCGCACAAACACCGCTCCATCATTTCCGCCGCCGGTCACTCCAAACTGCACCGGTATTTTGTTCTCGCGCGCCAGTTTTACCACGCGATCGACATACTCCCGCGGCACGATGTTTGAATTGTCCACGGCCCGCACCACAAAGCCCTTCCCAATTTCTGCATCCGCAAACCGCTTCGACTCAATCGGCGAATCCGAACTCACAAACGTATCGATGGCAAAGACAAAATCCGGCCCATCGCCTTCCTTCGCCATCCGTTCCGCCGCTGCGGCCGCTCCCTTTAATCCAATCTCCTCGCCAGTCGACCAAATAAACGTGACTTCCCGGTCTTCCAACTTAGGTCCCAGCTCCTTAGCCGCCTCAATCAACGCCACGCACCCAACGCGATCATCAAAGCTCCGAGCATTCGCGCGCGTGCCCAACAGCGATAGGTATTTCTTCGGCACCGTCGCCCAATCACCCACCTTAATTCCCAACTTTTCCGTTTCCTCCGCCGAATGCGTCCCCACATACATGTGCGCCGGCTCATCCATCGCTTTCGGCCCATGCGGCCATTCAAATCCGGGCTGATCCCATTTCGACGGAAGTTCCAAAACGCCGCCGACCGTCCCGCCGTCCGCCTTATGCAAAACAAACGGATGCCCTAAAAAGAATTCCGTGTAGCCGCCGCCCACCACATCCATCACCAGCCGCCCATCCGGCTCAACGGACTTCACCTGGTAACCGATCTCATCCATATGCGCCACAAAAACCAACTTCGGCGAATTCGAATTCGCCTTGCGATTCCCCAACTTCAAAACTAGATTCCCCGCAGCATCCGTCTCCGGCTTGGCCCACTTAGGCAATAGTTTCTTCACCGTATCTCGTACATCTCCTTCGTGCCCGCTAATCCCATATGTTTCCGTCAACACCCCAATTTCAGGCGGGCCACAGTCCCCGCAACCTCTGCCGATCACACTGCCGATCCCGCCCGGAAAATCATGACCAGTCGCATACACGTAGAGCAACCCTTCGAGCTGCGACAAATCGCTGGTGTCTATGGTCTCTGCCGGCGTAACCGGAAACTTGCTCGCAATGCCGAGCTGCTCAAATTGAGTCGGTAGCGGGGTGGGCTTTGCATACCCGGCAATTACCGGTGCGGCCGCCGTCACCGCACTAATGGTGATGTGGTGTTCCTCACCTATTTGTTTTAGATTCGCGGCAAAACCTTTCACCGCAGCAGACTCGTCACTGGTGCCGAGCAGTACGCCCGCCCCGGTCTGCTGAAGCTTTCCTTTGGAAGAAACAGTCGGCGCTAGGTCGTTTACGCGCGGAGGCATCATCCGGCCAACGTAAATCAGTTCGTCCGGATGCATTTCGTTCAACAGCCGGTCAAGACCGCGTCCGCCGGTCCACTGCTGGGTGATGAATGCGATTGTCAACGTCCCCGAGAGTTTCGTAGGTTGCTGTTTGAGCTTCTGCAACAAGTCAACCAGTGCTACGCATCCGAAATGGTCGCCGATCGCCGGTGCGGTCAATTCCTCGGTGCCAACTTTATGCACCTCGCGAGCCAGCGCGATGGGATCAAGCAAATCAATTCCCGCGTTGCGTACTTCTTCAGCGCTGCCCGCTCCAACATCCACGTACATTTCGTCTGGGTGCGCCATCGTCGGCGGATTCTGCCGCGCCGGAGACAAATGCACCGAGAGCCCGGTAAAAACTCCCGCAATTTTCTTCCCGTCACGGGCCGCCACCCAAACGGGTTCGGCTGAGTGCAGCAGATCAAACACGCCACTGGGTGCCCGCTGCGGCAGCCGTTGCACCCGCAAATACCCATCCGCAGTTATTTCGCTCACCACATATCCTGGCTCGTCAATCGGCGCGACGATCACTCGATGCGGTGCGCCACTGCCCATCGTAAACAAGACATTTCCGATGTTGTCGGTCTTCGCATCGATGCCAGATACACTCTCTTGCACTCGCTTAGCGAGTTCCTGCTCATAGCCACTTACCGCAGGCGTGCTCAAGAAAATATTGTGAGAATCCTCGACTTGACCGAACGTCGCCTTCGTCCAACCGAAAAGCGCAAAGAACACGACCGCAATAGATACGAGCTGCAATCGCCAGTTCATGCGGTCCCCCAAACTTCGTCAATTCACCGGCACAACGTCTCAATCAACGCTGCTTTTTTCTTCTCTGCGAAAATCGCCAGCGGCTCCAGCGCCGCAAAATATCCCGCTAGCGCCACCGCCGCCAAAAACGTGAACGCTTCCGCCGGAAGCCAAGGATTCCCCACCCATCGCCCCGCCGACAGCACCAATGCCGAAATTCCGCCCATCACCACTTGCACTCCAAACATCATCCACACCGCCGCCCCGGAATTTCGCTGATTGCGCATCGACCCAAATTCCAGCTTTCGCGGAAATTTCAGCGAAGACCAATTAGCAATCGGCAGTTGCCCGGCAATTGTGAAAATGAGGCCCGCCATCGTCGCGCATAATACTGGTAACGACGGCCAACCAATCCGCCAGGCCAGCACATTCGCGCACAAACCTACCTCCAACGCCATCACCGCCGCCGAGACCAGGTTTTTCCCAACCAAAATCTCACTAAACTTCACCGGCGCCATGAAATACGCCAAAATTCCCCGCCCCTCGAACGCAAACGCATTGTACGCCGGCCCCATCAGCATCAACACCGTATACGCCATCATCGCCGGAAAGAAATTCTCCGCACTGAAACCTTTTCCGCCGAGCAAGGGGCGCCTTCCCGCAAACTGGGTGCTAAAAAATAATATTTGCGCCGGCGGTAAGATCAGTAACAGAAACCCAAATCCATTCCGCATCAAATAAAATAATTCCTTCACCACCACGCCGCCTACCGCCGGCGGCAAAATCCCCAGTATTTTATTAGTCTCGGCATCTGTGCCCGACGCCTCAATACTCGCGCGGCTGGTTGTCGACCGCGCGGGGCCGGTCCGCACCCGCGGAGCAACTCCTTCACTAAGCTCTTCGCCGCGATATTGCGTCAGGAACCGCTGCCACAGCAGCAGCGAAAACACGATCGCAAACGCCACCAATCCCGAAACTCCCACCAACATGTCCGTCGACCGATGCAAAATTGCGCCGTCGATCACTCGCGCTCCTAACGATGGAGGAAACGGCGCCAGATACTTCATGGCCGCCAGAAAACGGCCCACCGAAATGTTGACCCCATACGTCCGCTGTAGCGGTGAGATGAACTGCAGGCTGAACATCGTCAGCAGAAAAAATCCAAAGAAAATTTCGCGCGTCCGCCGCCGCGCCAGCAAACGCTCCAGCCACGAACTCACCAATCGTTCGATGGTCACGTTCAACAGCACAAACAGCCCCACCACCGTAAGCATCACCGGCAGCAAGCCCGGCACTTCCACCACTGCCCCCGCAGCCAGCGCCAGTAGCCAACAAGTCGATGCAATCGCCGGAAAGTCCGCCAAACCGTAAGCCAGTCCGATCACGTAAAAAGCACTGGCACTCAACGGAAACCGTAACAGCGTCCGAAACTGAAACCCCGATCCGAAACTCATCGCAAAAATTGGGAAGATCTGCCAAAAAATAAAAATCCCCCAGAAAGGCAGCGGCAACCATCGCAGCCTCTCTGGGGTGATGAACGTCTTTCCCAGAAAATAAAACGCAAAACTCGGGCCAATCACCAGCACCACGCCGATCAGGGAGAGGAAAATCATCCCCACCAGGTCGGCCACATTGCTCTTGCGGCGCAAGCCATTGCGCAAAATCCGCCAGCGCAACCCCGCCACCAGCCAAATTTGTTCCCGCAGGCTGACCGCCCGCCTCACGTCAGCCATGACAATTCATCAACTTGCGGCTCCGCCCCGCGCTGCCCCACGATCGACAGAAAAATCTGCTCCAGCGTGACCTTCCCGCCTTCATCCCCGGGAATTCCCGCGCGCAGTTCCTCCAACGAACCCTGCGCCACTAGCCGCCCCTTATTAATAATGGCCACATGGCTGCACAACCGCTCCACAATTTCCAATACATGCGAAGTCAGGAAAATTGTCGCGCCCCGCTCGGTCATTCGCCCTAATAGCAACTTCAAAGCGCCGGCGGCCAGCGCGTCTACGCCTTCAAAGGGCTCGTCCAGAAATAATATTCTTGGCCCGTGAATCACGGCCGCGGCAAGCGCCAGTTTTTTCTGCATGCCGTGCGAATAATCTGCGATGAGTGTTTTCGTACGATCCGCGAGTTGCATGAACTCCAGCAATTCCTCGGCGCGTTGTTCGGTAGTCGCTTTGTCCAGTCCATACATGCGGCCCACGAATCGCAAATAATCCAAACCAGTGAGCCGCTCAAAAAGCCCCATGCCTTCCGGCACCACACCGATCTGCTGCTTCACTTCCACCGGGTGCGTCGCAAAATCTACGCCCATCAATTCCACCCGCCCGCTCGTCGGCGTCAACAATCCGGTCAGCATCTTGATCGTCGTCGATTTGCCTGCCCCATTCGGCCCCAAAAAACCAAAAAATTGCCCAGCCGTCACCTGCAGGTCGATGCCATCAACGGCCACAAGTTCGCCGAAGCGTCGCATCAATTTGTCGGTGCGAATCGCGACTTCCGTCATGATTTCTCCGTGAGGGACAGAAAACTCTAGCACGTCTATCGAAGGTTTTGAGTTGAACGAAGAACGCGACAAGGGTCCGGTAGCGGGTAACCGTCTTCTACAGCTCGGCGAAGAAACGCCGTACTAACCGAGTCGCTTAGGTTTTACCCGCGAAGCTCGTTTTTTCCGTCGGGGAAGAAGTCGATATTGCCACGGGCGGTTCCTTCGTCGGCGTAGGCATCGGCGTCAACACTGCGTTCAACTCCACCCGAAACACCGCCCCGCCACGCGGCCCGTTGTAACAGGAAAGCTTCCCGCCATGTTCTTGAATAATTCCGAAACAGATGCTCAGCCCCAAGCCCGTACCTTTGCCCACCGGCTTCGTGGTGTAAAAGGGATCAAACACACGGTGCGGCTCTTTAATCCCTGGCCCGTTATCGCTGAACAGCACCACCACGCTGTTGCGCTCGCGCAGAGTCTTGATTGTTAAAGTTCCGCCATTCGCGGCTTCCATCGCATCCACCGCATTACTTATGATGTTGAAAAACACCTGAATAAGTTGATTCCCATCGCCGCGCACTCCCGGCAAAAACGATTCCAGCTGTGTCTCCACTTTCACCGGACTTGCATGTAAATCCAGCGTGCGCAGCCGCACGGAGTCTGACACCAGCACATTCACATCCAGCAGCGTCCGCTCCACAGGCACCTGCCGCGCAAAGCTCAGCAAATTTCCCACCAGGGTCTTTGTTCGCCGCGCCTGATCGCGAATTTTCCCCGCCGTCACGCGAGCCTTATCCGAAAGCGACACGTCATCCGCCAGCAAATCCGAAAATCCCAGAATCGCCGTCAGCGGATTGTTGATCTCATGCGCCGCCCCGGCGGCCAGCTGTCCCAGCGACGCCAATTTTTCCGATTGCACAATCTGGGTCTGCAGCTTGCGCAAATTGCTCACCGAAGTTTTTGCTTCTTCCAATAGCCGCACGCGATCCGCGTCCGCCAAATGCGTTCGCCAAAAAACCAGCATGGCCAGCGGAATCGCCGCCACAAAGGTCGCCATCAGCCGAAAATCCCGCACCGCCGTCGCGTCATTGGAATACTTCATGGTGTACATCGCAAACAGCGGAAGGGAAATCACCGCGGCCATGGCGGTCCGCGACGCCCACACGCTCTCCCCGTGGCCGCCATCGAGCTCTTCGGGATCATCCCTGTCTGCCGCCGCTGCCAGTTCCCCGCGCACTTCGTAGGCCACGACGCCCGCCATCGCAAACCAGAAAAAAGACGAAATCATCGGGATATCGTACAAACTGCCGGTGTAGTATTCGCCGCTGTCCACCCCAACATTGATCGCCAGCGAAGAAAGCATGTACAGCGTGGATCCGCCGAACAAATTCGCGTATACCGCTTTCCACGCTCCGGTGGTTCGTACCCACAAAAATCCCAGGCACGCCACTGTCACCAGATTCTGCACGTTGGTGATGACGTTGTAGGTGTGGTTGTATTCACCCAGAGAAGGCAGCGCGTACATCCACGGCAACACCACGTACGCATACAAAAAGGTCCACCATACGAACAGCAGCACAAAATCCAGATAGCCGAACTGCAGTCGCAGCTCTTCCATCTTGCGATGCGGGCGTAAAGCCAAGGCCGCCATCATCGGAATGCCCCGCAGAAAAAAAATAATATCGCCGCTGAACATGTCCGGCAGCGGTTGATGCAAATAAACTTCGTAGTACGTCCACGCGAACTGTCCGCACATCCACAACGTGCAGCCCAACGCCAGCAGCATCCAAAAGGTGTTGCGGCGCCAATTTGCCGTGCTCGCGTTTGCTAATAATCCCGCGTTCGCGATCAACGGAACAATGCACTGCACAATATTTCCGAACGTGCTCAGTCCGGCGTGACCGCGCGGCACCAATATCGAAACCAGCGTGTACACCACGCACACCACGAGCCAGGTTCCGGCTAGCCAGCCGACTTTGCGGGAGGGGGCCATTCTTTTCCGAACCTACAGTCTAGAGAAGCGAAACTGCCGCGAATATGGCCCGTACTTCGCGTCATGGCCTAACAATTAATGATTACTATTTCGCGCTGAATGTTCGTGGCGCCTAACGCTAAGGCGTTGTCCTTGTATGACTTGCATATTCCGAATCGCCCATGCCATTGCCTCCATCTGTGCAGTTTCGCGGCTGCGGTAGCGTGATCTGGTTGGTATACGAACCAATTCGTACAATCGCGCGCTCACCAAACTCTTGGCAGCTCCGTCCAATTCGCGAACTGGCGTCAACTGCAGTAGACTTTTTTTCACGTAAGGAGTCCTTCATGGCTAAATCTCTCACCGAAAAGCGCGCCGCGTTCCGCAAACTTCACGAGGCCGGCTGCTTCATCCTTCCCAACCCGTGGGACGTCGGCGGCGCTCGCCTCTTTCAGCATCTCGGCTTTTCCGCCCTTGCCACCACCAGCACTGGTTTTGCCTGGAGCATCGGAAAACCCGATTATGCCGTCACTCTCGAAGAAGTTTTGCAGCACTTGAAATCTCTGAGCGACGCCGTCGATCTGCCCATCAATGCCGACTTCGAATCGGGATTTGCGAATGAGCCGCGCGATCTCGCCGCCAATGTCACGCGCGCGGTGCAATCAGGCGTCTCCGGACTCTCCGTGGAAGACCGCACCATGGGTCAACTCGACAAGCTCTTTGAAACACCGCTCGCCGTCGAAAGAATTCGCGCTGCGCGCGCTGCGATCGACAAAACAGGCCAGGACGTTGTTCTCGTCGCTCGAACCGAAACACTTTTTGTTGGTGGCACTCCGAACGCGGCGATCGACCGGATGGTCGCGCTGGCTGAAGCTGGCGCAGATTGTCTGTATGCTCCCGGTTTGGGAATGCCGGGGCTGAGCACGAAAGAAGATGTTGCCGCACTGGTGAAAGCAGTCGCGCCAAAGCCCGTAAATGTTTTGGTCATCGGTCCCGGCACAACTTTCGCGGAATACGCCGCGATCGGTGTTCGCCGCATCAGTATTGGTGGAAAGCTGGCGCAGATCGCCTGGGGTGCAACAGTTGCCGCGGCAACGCAACTGAAGGAAGGCAATTTCGACGTGCTCGCCGCAGGAATGTCCAATCGCGAGCTGGACAAGATTTTTTCTAATTTCGTTTAGTACATTATTTTGCGGCCAGGAACAAATGCCACGCAAAAACCAGCTTTCAATAGGGATTCCCGACATTCTCGCGCCTGATTTGGACGTCGTCTTCTGCGGAATCAACCCCGGGATGCGTTCCGCTATGCTTGGCCAACATTTTTGTGGACGCGGTAATCGCTTCTGGCCCGTTTTGCACGCCGCCGGTTTTACGCCGGAACTATTTGCGGCTCAGAACTCGCGAAACTTGCTTGCTCACCGCTACGGCATAACTTCTGCTGTCGAACGCCCCACGGTAGCTGCCAACGAACTTAAGCGTGCCGATTTCTTGCGTGGTCGCCCGGCGCTTGAAGAAAAAATCACGCGCTTTCGCCCGCGTTTCATTGCCTTCCTGGGAAAAGCGGCTTGCTCGGCAGTCCTTCATCCTCGCGGACTGCAATGGGGCTCGCAGGCCACGACGTTTGGCGGAGCTCATGTGTGGCTACTCCCCAATCCTAGTGGTCTGAACTGCGCTTTCACTTTTTCAACGCTCACCGAAATGTATCGCGAGCTGCGCGACGCGGTCGCGGCGGATCATCGAAGTTCCGTGCGGTCGCCAATTTCAAACTCCGTCTCGGCGTTGGCTCGCGACCTTTCCTCGCCGAGGGAAACGGCGCCAATATGAGTGAAACTCTGCAATTATTTGTAGACCGCACCCCAACGCCACTCGGCGACATGTTCATCGTCACCGATTGTGACGAAAATTTACGCGCCGCTTACTGGACGGATGAGACACGCATGACGGGCCTACTGCGCGCACACTTTCGCCAGACCGTTTTCACCGTTGAGCCAATAAAAAATCCTTCCATACACGCTGCGGCCATCAACCGTTACTTCGTCGGCGAACTGAACGCCATCGATGATCTCGTGGTGAAAACTGCCGGCACTCCGTTTCAGCGCGAAGTTTGGCAGGCGCTGCGCGAGATTCCCTGCGGTGGCACAGTTTCTTACTCGAAACTGGCGCAACGCATTGGTCGTCCTGCGGCGGTACGCGCCGTGGGACTCGCCAACGGCTCTAATCCCATCTGCATTGTGGTGCCTTGTCATCGCGTGATCGGCGCCGATGGCTCGTTGACCGGCTATGGCGGCGGCCTTGAACGCAAGCGCTGGCTGCTGCGTCACGAAGCGGCGCGCGTGCCGGCAGATCGGCCTCCGCTGTTCGCTGCTGACGCCGCGTCTCTCCAAATTTAGAAGCAAAAATCCGATCGGGAAATCACCGGATCAAAATTAGTCCTTCTGTTCGCGCCACAACCTCGCCGATCGCCGTCGCTCCCACGCCCCGCTCGCGAGTCACTTGAATCAGTTCATCGGCTTTGCTGCTGGAAACAGAAAGCAGAAGGCCCCCGGCGGTCTGCGGATCAAACAGCAGCGTTTTGACGGTCTCGTCCACTCCAGGCTCGTACCGCACCACGCATTCAGCGAATTCGCGATTGGAATTCAGTCCTCCCGGCACGCAGCCGGCCTGCACACACTCCCTCGCGCCCGGAAGCAACGGCACTTTCGTTGAATCGATTCGCAAACTCACATTGCTGGCCAGCGCCATTTCGCGCCCGTGTCCCATCAGACCAAATCCCGTTACGTCCGTCGCGCCATGCACGTCTGAGCCAAATTCGATTGCCGTCTCCGCCGCCACTTTATTTAGGGTCGTCATCGACTTGGTCGCTGCTTCGACCCATGCCGGCTCAGCCCTCCCCTGTTTCAGCGCGGTAGAAATCACTCCGGTTCCCAGCGCCTTTGTAAAAATCAAGACGTCGCCAACTCTCGCTCCGCCATTCGCCAAGAATCTGTCTGGATGAACCGTGCCGGTCACCGCGTATCCAAATTTTATTTCTTCATCGCGAACGCTATGCCCGCCAACTACGGTGCATCCCGCTTCCGTCATCTTCGAAAGCCCGCCCGCCATGATCCGCTCAAGAATCGCCAAGTCCTCCTTCGGGGGAAAGCACACCATGGCCAGTGAACTGAGTGGCTTTCCTCCCATCGCATACACATCGCTTAGCGCGTTTGTTGCGGCGATTTGCCCAAACGTGAACGGGTCGTCAACCACTGGCGTAAAAAAATCGACGGTCTGAACCAGCGCCAATTCATCCGAAAGTTTGTACACTCCCGCGTCGTCGGCTTTGTCAAAGCCGATCAGCACATTGGGATCGTTTTGTTTTGGCAGCTTCCGAAGCACGGAGTCCAGCGACCCTGGACTTAGCTTGGATGCACAACCGCCGGATTTCACCGACGCCGTCAAGCGTACTGGCTGATCGTTATTCATCTGTCGATTGTACAAGCGGCGCATGCATCGCTAAAGCGCTGCGCTTTGGCAACCCGCGGGCTTCGAAGTTATAGACGTGAAGTAAACTCTGAGCGGCAAACCTTATCCATGAAAGTAACTCCTGTCCGCAAACTTGGCCTTCTCGGTGCAGTCCTCTTCGTCAGCTTGTTTTCCGCTGCGCAAATGCCCGAAGGCGCCATGGGCCGGTACTACCTCGTGCCTCTCGCCATCGCCGGCGCCGCCTATCTTCTCGCCGTCCGCGAACTCTTCCGCACTCCGCAGTACCCACGGCAAATTATCTTCGCTTGTCTCGCGCTCTGCGCTTTGTGGCGCGT
This sequence comes from uncultured Acidobacteriota bacterium, assembly GCA_963846145.1. GTDB lineage: Bacteria > Acidobacteriota > Terriglobia > Acidiferrales > UBA7541 > Acidiferrum. The sequence goes on from CAWJUV010000004.1 coordinate 1,180,490, forward strand.
TCCGTTTCTTATGAAGCCGATCGCCGCGCAAGATGATCTGCGCCGTTACGTGTGGGACGGCCGAATGCAGCATCTCGGCCGCAATCCCTACACCTCGATTCCTAACGATCCCGACCTCGCCAGCCTCCACACCGACGAAACCTTGGGCTTGAATAATCCTGGCATCTCCAGCCCCTATCCCGCTGGCGCGCAATTGTTTTTTCGCGCCGTCACCGCCGTCAGCGAAACCAACTTCGCATTTAAAATCGCTTTCGTCGCCTGCGACTTTGCGATCGTGCTAGTCCTGCTCAAATTCCTGCGTGAATCCAATCAGCCCCTCCATTGGATCCTGCTCTACGCTTGGCATCCCGCAGTAGCCACGGAAATCGCCGGTGCTGGCCACCTCGACATCCTTGGCGTTCTCCTCCTCCTCACTTCCTTTCTCGCACTACTTCGCGCCCAACGCACCATCGCAGCGATCGCCCTCGCCGCCGCCATCTCCATCAAGTTTCTTCCCGTCGTTCTCCTTCCGCTCTACTGGCGCCGAGTTCGCCTTCGCGATGCACTCGCCGGCGCCGCAGTCTTCGCAGCACTGTACATCCCGTTCCTCGATCACGGCCGCTTCCCGCTGGGTTCCATTGGAATTGTTGTTCAGCACTACCGCTTCAACGACCCAATCTTCTCGTTAGGTGCACGGCTCGCGAATCCCACTGTCGCCGCAGCGCTCGCGTTGCTAGTCGGTCTCGCCGTTGCCACGTGGCTGCGCACCTGCTACAAAACTCCGCAGCCGGATCAGTGGGCTTGGCCGATGGCCGCTTCACTCGCCTTCGCTCCGGTCATTTACCCGTGGTATCTCATTTGGCTTATCCCATTTCTCCGCGCGAAATCCTCCGCCCCACTTTTCGTTTGGAGCCTCACCATCCTGGCCACCTACTTCGTCTGGTACGCCAACGCCAACGGCGCCCCGTGGCAAGTACCCGCTTGGGTCACCACCATCGAATTTCTGCCGGTTGCCGCCGCACTAGCGCTCCAGCTTCGTCCGCCACGCACAATTCCAGCCTAAAACAGCTTACGCGTACCAATCCTCATGCGTGGCTACGCAGCCTCCACGAAACCTCACAAATAATTTATTTTTTGCGGAAACAAAAAATGGCGGAGGAGGAGGGATTCGAACCCCCGAGACCCTTTCAGGTCTAACGGTTTTCAAGACCGCCGGTTTCAACCGCTCACCCACTCCTCCGCTCATAATTCTACTCTGCGTCACAATCGGCCGCACAAAAATCCCCGCCGGCCACGCCGAACCAACCTCGTACGAACCTCAATGGCAGCGCCCATTCAGGTGACCTCGACATTTACTGGCGCTGCGGTCCTGCCAAAAAAAGACTACGACTTCGCGGACGTTTCGTTCTGGCACATCCCCAATTGTGTTCCCCGGAACTAACACTTTTGCTGCACACCAAAACGTCGCGAAGTGTCTACCTAAAGTTAGAAACTTTTAACGAGGCCAGTCGTTTGCTCCTATCTGTCTCGAGTTGCAAGTCACAAAAACTTCGAGCTGCAAAATTCAAAGGAGCAAAACAGAAATGCGCATTAAACAGAAGGGTTTCTCACTTATCGAGTTGCTGATCGTAGTGGCTATTATTTTAATCATCGCCGCCATCGCCATCCCCAACTTGCTGCGTTCCAAGATGGCTGCCAACGAATCCTCGGCGGTCGGCTCGCTGCGCACCATCAATACTGCTGAAGTCACCTACGCCACGGCGTATCCCAACACCGGCTTCAGCGCGGATCTCCCGTCGCTGGGTGGCACAGCTCCCTGCACCACCGCCGCCGTCACCGCAGCTTGCTTGATCGATAACACCCTGGCGACGGCCACCAGCGCCACCTCCGCAAAGAGCGGCTACTATTTCACCTACACCGCGGGCGCAGCAGCGGGCGGCACGGTCAACACCTACTCCAACACCGCGTTGCCAGTCACCGCGGGCACCACGGGCCAGCGCGGCTTTTTCACCGACCAGACCGGCGTGATTCGCTACGCGATCAGCGGTTCCGCCACCGTTGCCAGCTCCCCGATTCAGTAAATCCACAAGCAACACCGGCAGGGGAGATCGTCGTGATCTCCCCTGTTTTTGTCTCACTCACACTTCGAACTAAAAATTTTGCCCGCACTCCACACACCCTCCCCCGCAGTGTGTTTGGATCGGGCGGCGACTAAAGGGATCGATCCTCGATATGCCTCATCAACAAAAAGCCTCAGAGAAAAAAAATCGGTTGGAAAAAGGTTTCTCGCTAATTGAATTACTCATCGTGGTTGCCATCATTCTGATCATCGCCGCGATTGCCATTCCCAACTTGCTTCGCTCGAAAATGGCCGCCAACGAATCTTCCGCTGTCGGTTCCCTTCGCACCATCAACACCGCCGAAATTATTTACGCGACGGCGTATCCTAATTCGGGATTCAGTCCCACATTGGCAGCCCTCGGCGGCACCGCGCCCTGCACCACCGCCAGCGTTACCGCGGCTTGCCTGATTGACAACACTCTCGCCAACGCTACTAGCGCGACGTCCGCAAAAAGCGGCTACTACTTCACCTACACCGCGGGAGCCGCAGCGGGTGGCGTGGTCAGCACCTACACCAACTCAGGGCTTCCAGTCACGGCCGGCACAACCGGCCAGCGCGGATTTTTCACCGATCAAAGCGGCGTAATTCGCTACGCTATTTCCGGCGCCGCAACCGTTTCCAGCTCACCTCTTCAATAGGCGGCCGGCGAGAACACGGAATAGCCCGGTTCAGAAGTTCTTTTCACACAAACAAGAATCTCCGCGGAGCGTTCGCAAACGGTTTGTAGCTGGGAAGGAAAATTTAAGGGAGGGGCTAAAAAAGGAGGGATGTGCGGCCGGATCGTGGCCGTAAAACTTCAACCGACTTTCAAGAAATTGCTTTGCTACTGCTGCTTCCCACCGGCGGCTCTACGAATTCCAGACCCCAGAAGCGCGGCGCTGGCGTAAGGAACTCCACACCCACACGCTGCCCGCGATCACTCGTTTCGCCCAGAAAAACTACACGGCACTCCAGCTCTTCCAACGTCTCGGGATGCGTCAGCACCAGCATGGTTCCGTCGTCTACCTCGTGCTTCATCACCAGCAGTCCGCCGTGTCCATTCACCACCACGGTTTCGCAAGTTTCGCGAAACTTCTTGCCGTTATGCGCGCGGCCCTGTGCCTGAATGCGCATCTTGTGGAAGACGCGGCTGCTGCGCCGCTGGACGGTTTGGGTGACTTCGCTCATGGATCCAGTGTGAAATCGCCGCGCCAGACCGTCAATCTCACCGTCATCAGGTGTGCCGGAAAGGCTAATGTACTCCCCGCCTTGAACCGCAGTGTAGATGCACCATAGAATGGTGAAGGCAGCCAACGGATTTTCTTTTTCCTATCCGCTCGCCTCTTTTTAAGGCCCGAAGTGCTTCATAAAAACTTTTTTAGAAAGAGAATTGACGGGGCCCGCGCGCTCCAAGGATTTCTATGAACTTGGGTGAATATATCGAAAGCCATCGCGACGAACACCTCGCGGAGCTTTGCTCTTTTTTACGCATTCCTAGCGTCAGCGCCAAAAGCGAACACAAGCAAGATGTTCAGCACGCCGCGCAGTGGGTCGCCGATCATTTGCGCGCCGCCGGATTTAATTCGATTGAAATTGTTCCGACCGGACTGCATCCGCTGGTTTACGCCGAGTCTCTCGAAGCTCCTGGCAAGCCGACCGTACTTTTCTACGGGCATTACGACGTCCAACCGGCCGAGCCGCTCGACCTGTGGACTACGCCCGCATTCGAGCCGGCCGTGCGCAACGGCAATCTTTATGGCCGCGGCACCGCCGACGATAAAGGCCAGGTCCACGTCCACATCAAAGCGCTGGAGTCGCTGCAAAAAACAGCCGGAAAATTCCCCGTTAATATAAAAGTGTTGATCGAAGGCGAGGAAGAAGTTGGCAGCGTCAGCCTCTGGAAATATGTGCAGAGCAACAAAGCCAAACTGAAAGCCGATGCGCTGGTTGTCTCCGATACCTCCATGTTAGCCAAAGGTGTGCCTTCGATTACCTACGGGCTGCGGGGCCTCAACTACTATCAATTGCAAATCGACGGACCCGCTCACGATCTACATTCCGGTGTCTACGGTGGCGCGGTACCCAATCCGTTGACCGTCGCCTCGGAGCTTTTTGCCAAGCTTCATGACAAGAATTACCGCGTGACGGTTCCCGGGTTCTACGATGATGTGGCCACCGTTTCTGCTGCGGAACGAAAAGCGCTGAACGCACTGCCGTGGAAGAAGAAAGATTTCGAGAAAGCGGTTGGCGCTCCCGGGTACGACGGCGAAAAGGGTTTTACAACGGTGGAGCGCTTGTGGATTCGGCCAACGCTGGAATTGAACGGTTTGTGGGGCGGTTACATGGGCGAAGGCGCCAAGACTGTAATTCCCGCGCGCGCTTGCGCTAAATTTTCCACGCGGCTGGTTCCCAATCAGGATCCGCAAAAAATTGCCAAGCTGGTTGAAAAACACGTGCGCGCATTATTGCCTAAAACCGTCAGCAGCAAATTCGACGTGCTCAGCACGGGAAAACCATGGGCGGCGTCGTACAGCGCGCCAATTTTTAAAATTGCGCAGAACGCGCTGCAAAAGGGTTTCGGGAAGAAAGCCGTGTTCATCCGCGAAGGCGGCTCGATCCCGTTCGTTACCCAGATGCACGACACCTTCAAGGTGCCGTGCGTGCTGATTGGTTTCGGATTGCCCGACGAAAATGCGCATGCGCCTGACGAACACATCGCGCTGGAAAATTATTTCGGCGGGATCAAAGCCATCGCGCACTTCTACGAAGATCTCGCCGACCTATAGCGCGGGCGTTTTGCCGCGATATCGTTCTAAAACTAAATCGTCGAGAGCTCTTGTCGGCGTTGCGTGGCGTAGTCGCGTAACGCCACGTTTGCATTGACAATCGTTGGCAACGCATCTGCCACTGCTGCCACATCTTTCCCGCGCATCACGAAATAAACCTCTCCGTCGCCCAGCCCGGTGTAGACGCGGTTGCCCATGCATCCCAAACTCAAAATTGCACCATGCTGCTGCGAAGCCGGCAACGCCATGCAGGTCGGACGCCCCAAGGCTGGCGCCCCGTTGGCGACTCCAGCCCGCGCCGCCGCCTCCTGGAGCATCATTGCCGATCGCGGCTGACACGCGAACAGCACCACATCAGGATCGACCGGTGCGTTTCCCAGCGGCGAATACAAGATCGCTGCCGGTGTTTTGGCCAGGCGCGGAATCTGCGGGACTTCTTCGGGCTTCACGTAGCCCAAATCAAACATCATCTTCAGAGTTACTCCCGTTTCCTGCTCCCGTTCGGCCGAGAGAGGGATGTTGTGGGTGTAAGCTCCCACTGCGCAATTGAAATGATTCTCTGGCACGGTGTAAAAAGTTTTCCCGGCGGCGGCCAGCCGCCAGAAACTGCAGCCGGAAGGCTCGCTGCCCTCGAAGCGTTCAACTCCCGCGGGCGGCACATCCAAAAACGCTACCGCCACCGGCTTCCGCTCAAACTTGAGCGCCTCAATAAACTTGTTTTCAAACGCTTGCCAGATATTTTCCGTCACGGTCACGCTCCCAAATTTGATTTTCGGAGAATAGCACAGCGCCTCGAATTTCAATTTTGAAACGCTGCAACGTCGCTCACAAATTGCCGAGCGTAAAAAATCCGCACTCTACGCGGTTTTTTCACACTCGACGCGCGAAAACATGCTTTTTTACAGGGTTTTCCACCGTTTCCTCTTGCGTTCTGTTGACAGCTTGGCTATAGTGCCCAGCGGCCCGGACTTTCTTCCCTTGCTGTTGCAAGGCGAAAGGCGTACGCCAGCCCCCGTTTCCATCGGGAAAAAGAAAAATCAGGAGGATAAGCAGAAGATGGCAGCTAAGCCTTTGAGCAAGACGAAGATTGTTTCACACATGGCCGAGAAGGTCGGCACCTCGAAGAAAGTCGCGACGTTGTTCTTCGAAGAACTCTTCAAATTGGCCGTTAAAGAAGCCAAGGGCGGCGCCGGCAAGTTCGTCATCCCGAACATTGGCCGCGTCGTGAAGGCTCACCGCAAAGCCCGCTTGGGACGCAATCCGCAGACCGGCGAGCAGATCAAGATCAAGGCCAAGACTGTGGTGCGTTTGCGCCCGGCCAAGGCGTTCAAGGACGCCGTACTCAAGTAGTTTCTCTCGAAGTTTTATTACGTTTTGGAAGTTCGGGTCCCGGCCGTGCCCTCTGATCCCGCAATGGATCGATCCTGCGGCCCGCAAATTTAACCTCCGGTTACGCGGCAGGAGCCGCCGCCGGAGGTTTTTTGTTGTCTGAGCGTGTTACGAAAATTCAGCGCGGCGCATTGAGTTCGTGGTGTGAATTGTCGCTGGCTACAGCGTTTTTACGTACGCGACCACGTCCTTGATTTGCGCTTGCTCCAGAACTTCTTTAAAAGGCGGCATCAGGTTGTCGCCATTTTCGATCCAGGTCTTCAGCGATTCGTCGGTCACCTTGTTGTTGTTGACCGTGAACGTTCCGCGCTTGCCAATTCCCTTCAATCCCGGACCGATTTTCTTGGCGTCACTATCCGCGTAGTGACACACCGCGCATTTGGCGGCGAAAAGGTCTTTTCCACGCGCCGCTGCCGCGGGATCTTTTGCGCTGGCGCTGGCAGACTTTTTCGCGGGCTTGTCCTGCGCAACCGCTAACCCACACAGCCCCAGAGCCACCACTGCGATGATCAGATAATTTTTCACGCTCTCCCCCAAGTAAGCCGTGATGCGATTGCTATTCTACCGTTTTTCGCCCCAATTCATTCTCTGATCTCTTACGCGCTGCGGTTTTCGCCCGGCACAAAGGACAGGTTCCCGCTTGGCTACCGATGGGACTTTCGTACTTTTGACCGCTTTTCTCCCAAGGTTAACAATCTTCAATCATGAGCCAGGAAACTCTTATGCGAGCGTGGGAAGTTCTTCAAGATGCCTATCAGGCGCAGATGGAAGGCGATTACGATCGCGCCGTCGAGCTCTATCAGTCCTCTCTAGAGCTGCATCCCACCGCGGAAGCGCACACGTTCTTGGGCTGGACGTATCATTTCCAAGGTAAGCTCGACGATGCCATCACGCAATGCCGCCTGGCCATCGATCTCGATCCCGAATTTGGCAATCCTTACAATGATATTGGCGCGTATCTGATTGAGAAGAAGCGTTTCGACGAAGCGATTCCTTGGCTGGAACGCGCCGTGGAAGCCAAGCGTTACGAACCGCGACATTTTCCGCACTACAACTTGGGTCGCGCCTATCTCGGCAAAGAAATGTATGCGCGGGCTGCCCGGTGCTTTGAAGAAGCGCTGGCGGTTGAGCCGCGTTATGCGCTCGCGAAAGAAGCGCTAGATTCGCTTCGACGCCTCGTAAACTGAAAAACCCAGTTCATCGGAAGCATTTGTTCCGTAGTGCAGTGCTCAAGACGCCGGCACAGCCTCGCCCGGCTTTACCACGCGATCGTAGATAGACAAAAGTATTGCGGTGAGCGCGCCAATTGCTGCGACCACGTACCAGACTCGCTCGGGCGTGTGATTCACTTCGCCGTAGTGGTGCAAAAGCCAGCCGCCCAGCGGTCCCGCGATGAGCGAGCCCAATCCTAGCGGTAGAAATCCAAATCCCAAGTAAGTTCCCTGCTGATCAGCAGGGGCCAAGCGCGAAATGTAGTCGTAGTAGCGCGGCGACTGGATAATTTCTCCGATGGCCACTGCGAATAAGGTGGCGTAAGCCATGAAGGGCGTCGGATGAAAAGTGAGCAGCAACCACGCCAAACCAGAAATAAGTGTTCCGATAGTAATGGCGCGGAACGCTGCCATTCCTCTCAACAAAAAATTGATAGCCAACGTAAACGCGATGACGGTGAGTGGTCCAGTCACCAGCATTAACTCGGTGTCGGTGCCGGCGTTGACATAGTCGTGCACAAAAATCGGCAGCATGATGAATTCTTGCCAGTACACGATCCAGTAGCCGGTGAAAATCAGAAGAAAAATCATGAAGCGCGGATTGCTCAGGACGGTAAAGAAATTTCGGAGCACCGCGGTGGCGTTGGGAGTTTCTGCTCCCGCCGCCCGCCGCGGCTCTTTGAAGAAGAACAGCACCGCGAAAAACATCAGGAATACGCTCAACGACGCGACGCGAAAGACATTTTCCACGCGCATGTGTTGGTGTACGTAGGAAGCGACATAGGGGCCGGCGGCTCCGCCGATGTTCACGAGGGTGTAGTAGATCGAGTAGCCGATGGAGCGCACGTTTTCTTTGGAAGCGCGTGCGACAGTTCCGACCACAGACGGCTTTACTAACGCGACGCCCACCGCGGGCAATGCCAAAACAAAACTGACCAGCAACCACAGTGGTACGGCGCTTCGCAGCGGCGCAATCCACGTGGATCCTAAAGAACCCAACAGGAAATAAGCGGCGCTGAGAACCAGGTATGCCAGCGACAACGCACGGCGAAAGCCCAAGCGGTCCGCGAGCGTTCCGCCGAATGCGGCGAGGAACCACACCAGTCCGCCGAACAATCCTGTGAGGCTGCTCGCTTGTGCGGCGGGAAAGCTTAAAGTTTCGTGCAGATAACGAGCCAGCGAGGCGAACGCCGCGTAATACGAAAGGCGCTCGAACAGTTCGCTGATGTTGGCGACCCAGAAGGGCCGCTCGAATCCGTCGCGGATTTCTTGCATCCGCCCGCCGAAACCCATTCGTCCTCCGACCGCCAGTGCGGTGCTTCGCGTGCGCCGCGATTCTAATGGAACGCACTTCGCTTTGCACTGCGTTTGGTGCCGAGAGCGCAACTTGGAACGCGGGGCTGGCCGTGTCGGTTACAGCACCCTGGCGAAGAAACTTAACGAAACTAAACTGCAATCCTCAGAATCCAATTGAGTAGTTGCGTGAGCATCGTTTTGTCGATTCGGAGGATGGAAGATCATGCAAAAGGTAACTCGTAAGGCGGCCGCTTTTTTTGTGTTGGCATTGTCAGCCGTTTTGTTTGCCGCCCAAGCTCCCACGGTTTCCGCCCAGAACCAAGTGATGGGCGAAGTTAAATTTGAAGGTCTCACAAAAACGGAAAAAGAAGCGGGTGTGTGGGTGGACGGCAACTACGTCGGCTACTTGAAGGAATTGCACGGCGACAAGAAGGTCATGCTGCTTCCGGGCGAGCATCAAATCGTAGTGCGCCAATCGGGCTACGACGATTTCGTTAAGAAACTGGTCATTGAACCTGGGCAAGCCCAAGTTGTGAATGCTGTGTTGGTGTTGAGCCCGCGTGCGACGTCTCCGGGAGTGACTGCGACGCTGAAATTAAATATCGAACCGAAGCGCGCTGCGGTTTTCCTGGATGAAAAATTTGTAGGCCATGCGGCGGAGTTCGGCGGGTCGGTGCACTCGATGTTGATCAGTCCGGGCAAGCACCGAATTAAAGTGGAGCTGCCGGGCTACCGTACCTACGACACGGAAATTAATTTGCTGGCGGGCCAGAAAACCGAAGTGAAGACCACGCTGGTGCCGGGCAGCATCGAGCAGGCTGGACCGGAAATCAAAAAGAACTAAGTACTCGATTCACAGCAATCCAAAACCAGCGGCCACCATTGCGATGGTGGCCGTTTTAGTTTGTGGTCTGTTCAATCCGCACTTCGTCCTAGTTCGCCTCAAACAGCAGACTTGAGCAGGTCAGTCCAGATTCTGCTTTCTGCAATTCCGAAATATCCAGCGATACAACTTCAAATCCACGCGCTTCGATGCGCGCACGCGTTCGCGGAAAAGAAGCGGGCAGAATCACCGTGTTTCCGAACGCCAAAGCGTTGGCCGCATGTGGTTCTTCCGGCGCCACGTCGATCCATTCGTATCCTTCGATCTTCGACGCATCAAACCATTCGCGATTGGCCAACAGCGTGTTGTTTCCCAGTGAAGTTACCGCGGATTTCAAATGTAGGCAGCCTGTAACCGGCACTGCGGTAACCGCATATCCGAACCTGACGATCGATTTTAGTTGGCGAATGCCTTCTTCGTTGGTGCGCGTGGAGAGGCCCGCGTAGAGATTGTTTCCGACGCGCAGGATATCTCCGCCTTCGGCCATTCCGGGTAAGAATACGTACGTCAAGACCCGGTGGCCTTCGAGTTCGCGCGCTAGCGATTCCGCTTCGGGGCGCCGCGAGGCGGTGCCCAGCGGAAAAATCACGGCGATCTCGTCCAGCACCATTGCTGGATCTTCCACAAACATCGAGTCCGGCAAATCTTTTTCGGCGGGCAACGAATGGAGGCGGGCGCCAAATTTTTCCAGTAATTGTTCGTAGGCGCGATGCTGTGCCTGAGCCTTGGCCAAGTCGATGGGCGAACGATCCACAAACGTAAGCTCGCAGTGCACGATGGCGGGACTAACGCCGCGAGTAATCGCAGTAAGCATCGCCACGAAGTTTACACGGAATTAAATTACTGAGGGAGCGACTGCAGGGTTCAGAGCAGAAAACGAATTCATGAGCACTCGAACGCAAGCTCCGTCCGCGCTGGATGCAGCACTCTGCGAATTTAGAATCCTAAAGTCACAAAACTTTTTATTGCCAGTGCGAGACCGGGGCGATGTGAGTGATCCAGACGCGAGTCAAGGCCGCACCGATCAACATGCCGGACATAATCAGGCCGATGACACCGACGATAATCCACAAACCCATGTTGGAGCGCGATTCGCTCGCCGTTAGCGGCGGAGTCAATGCGATTTCTTCCGTTTTGATCGAGATTTCCGGGCCCGCCGCCGACTTCGGAGTGACGGTAATTTCCGGATGAACCAGCAAACAGTAGCCTTTGCGCGGAATGGTTTCGATGTAAACGGGTTTGTCGGAGGAATCGCCCAGAACCAGGCGCAGTTTATTTACGGTGGTATTTACGTTGGCGTCGTAATTTACGTGGGTTTCCGCGGGCCAGAGGCGCTGGCGAATTTCGTCGCGGGTAACCACTTCGCCGGGCTTTTCCAGTAAGGCTATGAGTACCTGGTAGACCTTACCCTGCAGCTTGAGGCGTTCGCCGTCTTTGGTAATTTCCTGGCGCTGCTGATCGATTTGGAACGGCCCCAGATGGATGTAACGCCCAGACGAGAGTAGAGCGCTGGATTCTCTCGCCTGCTCATAACTTTCCTGCATGGGGACCACTCCCGGAGTCATCCACATCACCCTTTAGCCTCTATAGACGCACGTGAGCAGAATGCGTTTGGTGGAGATACGAGGGATAGTTAGGAAGGTTTCACGAGAAGGTGAGCTTTTGAGCTTTCTAAGCAACGATTTACAAGTTTTGGGAGATGTAAATGGCGTGTAACGGCGAGTTTCGTAAAGACAATCTAAAGTTTATGAAATTTCGTAAGGTTCCGGTGCGCACCCGCCTTTGACAGGCCGAGCGCAAGAGTTCTGGACGCTACCGGCGTCTCATTTTGGCCACTGCCCTACCAGTACCCCAGAAGCTGCGTCCGTTTCACGTGAAACGAAGGCTAGGGGAGGACGGACACTTCCACACTGGACGGGTAGGCTTTTGAGCGGTAGATGTGCTGGGTGGCCACTTGGTAGTCGCTGGGTTGGGCCTCGAAGATGTTGGGCAGGAATTTTTGGGGGTTGCGGTCGTAGACCGGGAACCAGGTGCTTTGGACCTGGACCATGATGCGGTGCCCTTTTTTGAAGACGTGATTGGCGGTGTGCAGGTCGATAGTGAAGGGGGTGACGGTGTTGGCCGGGATCGGTTCGGGGTGTTCCATCGATTTGTAGAAGCGGCCGCGGAATATTTCGTCGGAGATCATGAGCTCGTAGCCGGAGAGCTTCCAGTCCTGTGGGTAGGATTCCGGGTAGACATCGATGAGTTTAACGACCCAGTCGCTGTCGGTGCCGGTGGTGGAGGCGAAGAGTTTGGCGGTGACGTCGCCGGCAATGGTGACGTCTTCTTTCAGTGCGCCGGTTTGCCAGGTGAGGACGTCGGGGCGTTCGTCCACGAAGCGCTGGTCCTGGACGAGCCAGGTGTACCAGCTTCCGGGGTGATCTTGAGGATAGGTGCTGTCGATGGGGCGGTGGCGATACGGGACGGGATGAGCGGGGTCGCTGACGTAGCTGTCGAAGGCGTCTTTGGATTCTTCTTTGGGCGAGTCGAAGGAAAGAGAGCCGTTTTCGTGGAAGTAGAGATTTTTTTGTTTGGCGTCTTTGGGCGGCCAAGCGTCGAAGGCCGTCCACTCGTCGCTCCCCGTTTGGAATAACAGCGCTTCTTTGAGCGGGAGTTTGCCTTTGTCTTTTAGCCAGTAGGCGAACCAGGGGGCTTCGACTTGCTGGCGAAAATAGACTCCAGTCTCGCTGCCGAACGGTATGTCTCCCAATGAGCTGCCTGGGTTGCGTCCCCATCCGCCATGATTCCAAGGGCCTACGACTAGATAATTCAGATGGTCGGTGTCGGATTTTTCGAGATTTTCGTAAGTGAACATCGGCCCGTAGAAATCTTCCTGGTCCCACCAGCCAGCGACATTGAGGTTGGGGACGGTGGCTTTTTTCAGGGCATAGGCGATGGCGTGCTTTTTCCAGAATTCGTCATAACTGTTGTGTTCGATGAAATTGTTCCAGCTGGGAATTTTGTCGTGAAAGTATTTTTTGTTGGCGTTAGAAAGCGGGCCCATGCGCAGGAAAAAGTCGTAGACATCGAAGCGGTCGTAGGGGAATTGGTAGTTTTCTTTGTTCGTTTCCATGGTCGCGGCGTATTCAAAGCCATAACTCAAGCGAAATGCGCCGTTATGGAAGAAATCGTCGCCGAGGAAGGTGTCGCCCATGCAGGCTTGTTCGGACACGGCTTTCAACGCGGGGTGCGGATTGATCATGCCCATGGTGACCAGGAAGCCGCCGTAGGAAATGCCGTCCATGCCGACGCGGCCGTTGTTGTGCGGGATGTTTTTGATGAGCCAGTCGATGGTGTCGTAGGTGTCGGTGCTTTCGTCCACGCCTTTGGCGTCGGAGGGATCGTGGATGGGGCGGTTCATCAGGAATTGGCCTTCGGAGCCGTAGCGGCCGCGAATATCCTGGAAAACAAAGATATAGCCGTCGGGAATCATGTCGACGTAGCGGTTGAGGTAGTGGCTGTAGCCTTTGTCGGGCGCGGAGATGCCATAGGGGCTGCGTTCCAGGAGGATGGGGAGGGCTTCGCTGGAATTTTTGGGGGCGTAGATTTCGGTGTGGAGCTTGATGCCGTCGCGCATGGAGATCATCACGGCGCGCTTGTCGAAGATTTCTGTGAACTGGATGTCGGCTTTTTGTTGCGCCAATGCCGGAGAGGAACTGAGGAGGAAGACGATGCAGAGGAGGAGGCTGGCGGCGGCTGCAGCGCGATTTAGAAATTGTTTGGACGGCATCGGGGCTCCGTGGTGATGATGGTCAACTCAATCGAGTCGAAATCGTGGACTGAAGAACGAAAAGTCTAACATGCTGAGAGATGGGACTAGTACCACTCGCGAAAAATGTCGACGGTTCGACAATTAAAGTATCACTTTAACTTTCGATACTGAGTAGTAAACTTTGTACTATTCGAATGCCATTTGTGTGCAAAAAAGTGGGGTTTTCGGGCAAGTTTTCGAGGCGGTGAGCGTTCGAATGCACCAGTAAGCTCATCGCGGGGGTGGTGAGGCGGGGTGCGGTCTGGTAAACTGAGGGTGCTCGACCACACCTGAGAATATGAGGAGAACCGTCCGGGCTGCTGGTTGTTTCAGCAGCTATTTTTGTCTCTAGAGCCTGGCCGCCGTGTGCGGCCGCTCGACAATACAAGACGCTGAACATTTATGAGTGAACAGATTCGCAATATCGCGATTATCGCGCACGTAGACCATGGCAAGACCACGCTCGTGGACGCCATGCTGAGGCAGAGCGGGATTTTTCGCGCGAATGAGGCAGTCGTCGAGCGCGTGATGGACTCGAACGACCTGGAACGGGAACGCGGCATCACCATTCTGGCGAAGAATACCGCGCTGTTTTTTCACGATACGAAAATCAACATTGTGGATACGCCGGGCCACAGCGATTTTGGCGGCGAAGTAGAACGGGCGCTGCGCATGGTGGACGGCGTGTTGCTGCTGGTGGATGCCAGCGAAGGACCTCTGCCGCAGACGCGCTATGTTTTGCAGAAGGCGCTGGCTGCGAAGCTGCCGCCGGTGATTGTGTTGAACAAAATCGATCGCACGGATGCGCGGGCGAAAGAAGTGCTGGACGAGATTTACGATCTGTTTATCGACCTGGACGCGACCGAAGATCAACTGGATTTTCCGGTGATCTACACCAACGCGCGCGATGGCGTGGCGCACCGGCAAATCGGCGACGACTCGAAGGATTTGCTGCCGCTGTTTGAGGCGATTGTGAAGTCGATTCCGCCGCCTCCCGGCGATCCGGCGGGGATTCTGCAAATTCAGGTGATGAACCTAGGTTACAGCGAGTTTCTGGGGCGCATTGCGATTGGGCGCGTGTTCAGCGGAACGCTGAAGCGCGGGGATGAGGTGGGCATCGTTAAGTTGGACGGAAAGATGGTTTCCACCAAGATCACCAAGCTCTACACGTTTCGCGGGTTGGAACGCGACGAGGCGGAAAGTGTCCCGGCCGGCGATCTGGTAGCCATCGCAGGAGTGGAAGGCATTCAGATTGGAGAGAGCATCACGGATCTGGCATCGCCGTTGCCGCTGGAACCATTGCTGATCGACGAGCCGACGCTGGCGATGATTTTCACGGTGAATAGCAGCCCGCTTTCAGGAAAAGACGGAAGCTATCTAACTTCGCGCGATTTGCGCGATCGATTGCAGCGGGAGCTGCTCACGAACGTGTCGATTCGCGTGGAAGATACCGACACACCGGAATCGTTTCGCGTGCTGGGACGCGGCGAATTGCAATTGGCGATTTTGATCGAGACGATGCGGCGCGAAGGCTTCGAGCTGATGGTGGGCAAGCCGGAAATCGTGGTGCGCAACGAAAACGGCAAGAAAATGGAGCCACTGGAACGGCTGGTGATCGACGTTCCGGAAAATTTTATCGGCATCATCATGGAGACGTTGGGAAGCCGGCGCGGAGAGATGCTAAAGATGAGCAATCACGGGTCCGGGCGCGTGCGCATGGATTTCAAAATTCCTTCGCGCGGGTTGATCGGTTTGCGAAGCCAGTTGCTGACGGACACACGCGGCACGGCGTTGATTCACTCGATTTTTGAAGGCTGGACGGATTACGCCGGGGAGATGGCGTTGCGGCCTACGGGTGCGCTGGTGGCGGATCGTCCTGGACCGTCGACCGCGTTTGCGCTGTGGAACATTCAGGAGCGCGGGGAATTGTTCATCGGGCCGGCCATCGATGTATACGAAGGCATGATCGTGGGCGAGAATTCGCGTGAGCAGGACATGGACGTGAACGTCACCAAAGAAAAGAAGCAGACGAATATGCGTTCGTCGAGCGCGGACGAGGCGATCCGGTTGATTCCGCACCGGGAGTTGAGTCTGGAGCAGGCGATTGAATTTATTGCGGATGATGAGTTTGTGGAGATTACGCCGAAGTCGATCCGGTTGCGGAAGAAAGTGTTGCAGATGAATAAGCGGCCGCGGCGTTGGCAGGAGATTCGAGCTAGCCAGGAAAACTAACGCGTTACGTCCGTTGGAACCTCTGAAACACGCATAACGCTCCGTCGTTAAGATTGTGATTGAAGTGGACTCGAAACCCCCAGACGCGACTACGGCGTCTGGGGCACCCCAGCTTTGGCGCCACTCGAAAAAATCGAAAGAAATATCCGGGTTCGTGAGCCAAAGACGGAACTGGGACACCCGAGTTGCTTAAATGCTTGAGCAAGTTGTAAACAGATTGTTTTGTGATGCGGATTTTTGAGACTTGAATGTCGGAAATGGGTTTAAATTTGGTGCGGCGGTTTCATTGTGCGTTTCTGGTGGAATGCGGTAGAGTCTACCGCTCGCTCAGGGGCGGGACTGAAGAAACGTTCAGAAATTGAATGAGGATTCGTTGACTTCCAACGGGCAGCAGCAGATTCCAAATATGCAGGGTTGCACCATTGCGGCGACGGCGACGGCGGTGCCGCCGCATACGATTACGCGCGACGATGTGAAGTACTACATGGGCCGGGTGTTTGATATTCCGGAGCGGAAGCTGGAAGCGATGATGAGCATTGTGGACAATGCGCGGGTCCACAAGCGCCATTCGATTTTTCCGATTGAGTATACGGTTGAGCCGCGGGCGCTGGCCAAGACCAACAACGAATATATTGAACATGCGATCAAGTTGGGGACGGAAGCGGCGGAGAAGTGTCTGGAACGCGCGGGGCTGAAACCGGCGGACATTGATCTGATTATTACGGTGTCCTGCACGGGATTTATGATTCCGTCGCTGGATGCGCACCTGATTCACTCGATGGGATTTCGGCCGAATGTGCGGCGGATGCCGTTTACCGAGTTGGGTTGCGCGGCGGGAGCGATGGCGCTGGGTCGCGCGGCGGATTTTTTGAAGGCGGAGCCGGGCGGGAATGTCTTGGTGATTGCGGTGGAGCTGCCTTCGCTGACGTTTCAGCGAAAGGATATTTCGCAGGCGAATCTGATTTCGTCGATTTTGTTTGGCGACGGGGCGGCGGCGGTGGTGGTGCGCGGGACGCCGGTGCCAGGGCCGAAGATTCTGGTTTCTGAGACGTATACGTTTCCGGATTCGCTGGGAGCTATGGGATTCGATTTGCGCGATTCGGGATTCCACATTTTGCTGGCGAAAGATGTGCCGGAAATGATTGGAGCGCGGATCGCAGGGCTGGTAGATGGATTTCTGGAGCGGCAGGGAAAGAAGCGCGAGGATATTAAAGGCTGGATTTTGCATCCGGGTGGGGCTCGGTTGCTGAGCAATGTGGAGACGGAGCTGGGATTGAAGTGCTGCGACACGCAGCCGTCCTGGGATGTGCTGGGGAATGTCGGCAATCTTTCCAGTGCGACGATTCTATTTATCTTGCAGGAGTGGCTGGAGAAGCGGCCGCTGAAGAGCGGTGAACATGCGATGCTAGCGGCGTTTGGTCCGGGGTTCAGCGCGGAGTTTTTGTTGCTGCAATGGACATAACGGTCATTTTGTATTTGGCGTTGCTGGTGGTGGTGGCGGCGCTGCGCATAGTCGAGTTGGGCATTTCGAAGCGGCACCAGGCGAACATGGTGGCGCGCGGGGCTTCGAAGGTAGAAGAGCCGCGGTTTCGCTGGATGGTGGCGCTTCATACCGGCGTGTTGATTGGCGCCGGGGCCGAGGTGGTTTTCCTGCACCGGCCGTTTATTCCTCTACTAGCAGCGGTGATGTTTGCGATTTTTCTGGCCGCCAATGTGGTGCGTTGGTGGGTGATTCGCACGCTGGGCGAACACTGGAATGTGCAGGTAGTGGATTCGACGCGGCTGGGCGTAATTACATCAGGACCTTTCCGTTTCGTTCGGCATCCTAATTATGCGGCGGTGTTTGTGGAGATGCTGGTGCTGCCGCTGATTCACACGGCGTGGATTACTGCGATCGCGGGAACGATCGGGCATGTGATCGTGCTGGCGCAGAGATTGTCGACGGAAGAGCGAGTGTTGTTCGCCGATCCTGATTACCGATCGGCTATGGCGGGCAAGCCGAGATTCTTGCCGGGCCTTTTCTAAACTTATACTGAAACGCAAATGATGAAATTACGCATGCAAGCGCGCCTGCATATTTATCGGTGTTCGATTGTGGCGATCGCGTGGGTCTTGGCGCTCGCGAACTGCGGCCTCGCCCGGGCCGATGAGGGGCGTTCGGACAGTGGCGCGGATACGGCGAACTTGCCGTCATTTACGATACAGCCGGAGCTCAAAGAAGGATTTGACCTGCTGTACACGCAGAAGCACGAGGAGGCGCGCAAGAAATTCGACGACTGGGAGTCGCGCAATCCAACTGAGCCGTTTGGGGAAGTGGCGATTGCGGCGAGTTACTTGTTTGAGGAGTTTTACCGGCAGGGAGTGCTGAGCAGCGATTATTTTTTGAATGAGAAAAAATTTTTGAGCGGGATTGATGGGAAGCCGGATGCGGCGACGATGGCCAAGTTTCATGATGCCTTGACGAAAACACGCGACTTGGCGAACACGAGGTTAAAAAGCAATCCCAAGGATCCGGATGCGTTGTTTGCGTTAACGCTGGCGTCGGGGATGGAATCGGACGCGGAGATGATTTTGCTGAAAGAGCGGTTTGACGCGTTGAAGCAGTTGAAGCTGGCGAATGAATACGCGAAACAATTGCTGGCAGTGCGGCCGGATGCGAATGACGCGTATGTGGCTCTAGGGTCGGCGAATTACATCATTGGGAGTTTGTCGGTGGGATTTCGCTTTTTGCTGGCGTTTGACGCGGTGCACGGCGACAAGAAATTAGGGATGCAACAATTGCAGACGGCGGCGGATTCTGGACTGTATTTGCGGCCGTTTGGGAAGATTATGCTGGCGCTGGCGGCGCGTCGAGACAAGAAGAATGAGCTGGCGCAGAAATATTTGCTGCAACTAAAAGATGAGTTTCCGACCAGCCCATTGTTTGCCGCGGAATATGCGAAGGCGATGGGGCAGCCGGTGCCGGCGACGATTCATCCGTAGTCACAGGAACAAAAGCTAGAACCGAAAGCGGCCGGATGAAATGGTGCCCATCCCACCCTTGCAAAAATCGCAAGGATGGGCCACCCGGGTTTTCTGTGGGGTTGAAAAACAAAAGGAAAGAGCGCTCGGGCCCTTGCCAGTATTGCAAAAGGGTCGAGCGCTCTTTTTTTGTTCAACGAGGTATCTGAACGGACTATTTGCTGCCGGCGGCCTTGGTCTTGTTGCCGTGCGTGTCGGCGTGGGACTTGGCGGCCTCGCCAGCGTGATGAGTGGCCTGATGAAGATGCCCTTGCGCGGTGTGAGCGTGATGGGCGGCGGATTCGTGATTTCCGGCTTCGTGATGCTTGGCCGCTTCGCGATGATGCTTGGAAGCGTTGTCGTGATGCTCGGCAGCCTTGGTGTGATGCTCTGCAGCTTGCTTGGACATGGTCTCTCCTCAGTCTGAGCTACTGTTTTGAATCAATGGGCGGAAGTGATGTTTTTTCCGCCCGCTAATTACTATGAGATGGTGTGGTGGCGGATGCCCTCAGGAGTTTGCGGGTTTTTGGTTCGGGGTTCTCCGTAGTCGGCCTTAGAAGGGTTTTTCGAGTGATTGGGCAGCGAGGATTTCCGCGATGATGGTGAAGATTCGCGAGGCGACAGAGGCGGATGCGGTGAGGTGGTCGGAGCTGCGGTGTGCGCTGTGGCCGGGCAGCGATGCGGAGCATGCGGATGAGATTGCGAGTTATTTTGAGGGCAAGCTGGCGGAACCGGAGCAGGTTTTTGTGGTGGAAAGCGGAGTAGATAAGGCGGCGTTGGTGATTGTGGGGATCGCGGAGTTGTCGATTCGCCCGGAGGTGCCGGGGGCAGCGCGTGGGCCGGTTGGGTATCTTGAAGGATTGTATGTGATACCGACGGCGAGGCATCAGGGTGTGGCTCGGCAGCTTATGGTGGCGTCTCGAGAATGGGCGAAGCGGCGGGGTTGTGCGGCGCTTGCTAGCGACCGTAGCGGCAGGATTGTTGTGGATCGGGGCTATCAGGTATGAGATTGCGAGTTGTGCGAGGAGAGCTGGTATGAATCTGATCGTTCCACCGGGAGATTTTCGGCAAATGTTGGCGGTGGCGATTGCAGAGGCACGGCTGGGTCTGAGTGAGGGCGGGATTCCGATTGGGGCGGCGATTTTTGATGCGGATGGTGCGTTGGTTGGCGCGGGGCATAATCGGCGGGTGCAGGATGGGGATCCGTCGGTGCATGGGGAGACGGATGCGTTTCGTCGTGCGGGGCGGCAGAGGAGTTATCGAATGATGACGATGGTGACGACGTTGGCGCCTTGTTGGTATTGCAGCGGGTTGGTGAGGCAGTTTGGGTTTGGACGGGTGGTGGTGGGGGAGAGTCGAAATTTTCAGGGTGGGGTGGAGTGGTTGAGGTCGTTGGGGATTGAGGTGGTGGATTTGGATTCGGAAGAGTGCGTGAAAATGCTGGGCGATTATATTCGCGCGAATCCGAAAGTCTGGAATGAAGATATTGGTGAAGAGTAGTTTGTCGTTTCCTGCCTGAACTTTCAGCTTCCAAAAATATTTGTATCTAGAAAGTCGTTCCGGAATTTTCCGGTGGGGTCGTATTTTTTGGCGAGGGCCAGGAAGTCGGGGAGCTTGAGGTACAGGGCACGGAGTTTTGCGGGGTCCATGGTGAAAAGTTTGCCCCAGTGGGGGCGGGCACCGAATGGGGCGAGTTCGCGTTCGACGACGGGGAGCAAATTGCGGACGGCGGGCCAGTCGGGCTTCAGCGTGAAGTGAATGGTCACGGAGTCCTGCTGATTGCAGGGGCTCATCCAGAAATCGTCGGCGGCGATGGTGCGAATTTCGGTGATGAAGAGATGGGGGGTGACCTGGTCGCGAATTTTTTCGATGGCCAGGATGGCGTCAACCGCGTTGCGGCGCGGGACGAAAAATTCGGCCTGGAGTTCGTCGCCGGCGCTGGGAGTAAAACCCATTTTGAAATGCGGGAGGCGCTCGTACCAGGGGCCGGGGACGCCCATTTGCTCGGTACAATTTTCGGCGGATAGCTCGGCGATCGGATGCATGTTACGAGTGGCGGCCTTGGCGCCGAAAAATTCGGGAGTGGGCTTGAAGGCGACTTCGGGCTCGACGCGGCTTTTGATCCAGACTTCGTTGACGCGTTTCTTTTGCCAATCGGTGAACAGGCTGACGCTGTAGGCGGCGGATTCGATGGCGTCGAAATGTTCCTGGAGTTGGCTGAGCGGGAGATCGAGGTAGACGTACTGCTTCATCTGGAAAGTAGGCTGCAGGTTGAGAGTCATCTTGGTGATGACACCGAGGGCGCCAAGGTTGACGACGGAGCCGAGAAAAGTTTCTTCGTTGCCTTTGCGCGCGAGTTTCACGATGTCGCCGCTGGCGGTGATCATTTCGAAGGCGGCGACTTGGGTGGCGAGGTTGCCGTTTTTTTCGCCGGAACCGTGAGTGGCGGTGGCGCAGGCGCCGGCTACGGAAATGTGCGGGAGAGAAGCGAGGTTGTGGAGGGCGAAACCTTTTTCGTGGAGGTAAGGAGCGAATTGGCCGTAAGCGATGTTAGCCGGGACGGTGACGGTGCGGGCATCGGCGTCGAGGCTGAGGACTTTGTCCATGGAGCGGAGGGAGAGAAATTCGGTTTTGCTGTCGGCGATGTGATTGAAGCAGTGCTTGGTGCCGAGGACTTTGAACTTGTCGTGTTTGCGGACGAAAGCTTGGGCGTCGTCGAAGCTGGTGGCGGAGTGGATTTGGTCGGTGGCGTATTCGACGTTGCCGGCCCAGTTCTTGAGTTTGGCGGTGGCGGCGCGGGTGACGAAGGACGGCAGGAGAGGAGTGGATGCGGCGGCAGAGAGTAGTTTGAGGAAGGTTCGTTTGTCCATGGCGGTTGAGAATTTTGGCAGATGGGTTGGCTGGCTGCAACTGGGCGTGCAAGGAATTGCGCTAGGAATTTGCGGCTGGTTTGGATTCGGCTTTGGCGCTCTTGATCAGGAGGGAGGCGGTCATGGAGCTGGCTAGGGCGAACATGACGGAGATCCAGATGATGGTGCGGTAGCCGGCTAGGAAAGATTGTTGGATAGCTTGGTGGGCTTGTGGATCGTTGGTTTGGGCGCCGGCGAGTTTGGATTTTTGGGTGGTGAGTTCGTTGCGGGTTTCGGGCGAGAGATTCATGGAATTCATTTGGTGGTCGAGGGATTTGCTGAAGACGGAACTGAGGGCGAGGCCGAGGACGGCGATAGCCAGGAGGCCGGCTACGCGGGACACGGCGTTGTTGACGCCGGAGGCTACGCCGACGTGGGCTTCGTCGACGGAGCTCATGACGGTGGTGGTGAGTGGGGCGACGCTGATGGCCATGCCGAAGCCGAGGACGATTACGGCGGGGAAAATTGTGGTCCAGTAGGAGCCGCCGATTCCAGGGCGAGCGAAGAGGGCGAAGCCGGCGGCGGCGATGGCGGGGCCGATGACGAGTAGCAGCTTTGGCGCTGTAGCGTTGGAGGAGTCCGCCGGACCAACGGGAGAGTGCGGACATTAAGAGGACCATTGGGAGAGTGGCGGCGCCGGCGCGTGTCGGGGAGTAGCCCTGCACCTGGATGAGGTTGAGCGGGAGAAAAAAGAAAATGGCGGTGAGTGCGCCGTAGAGGAAGAAAGTTAAGAGATTGGTGCCGGTGAAGGTGGGGGAGCGAAAGAGTTTTAGCGGAAGCATGGGGGCGCGTTCGCGGGCTTCGACGAAAAGAAAAATGATGAGGATGAATGCGCCGGCTGCGCCGATGAGTGGCGCGGATTGTACGAAGCCATAAGTGACTGCGCCGAGTCCGGCGGTGGCGAGGATTGCGCCTTTCCAGTCGAGCGTGGTGTCTTTTTGTGGTTCGCCGATTTCGGAGATGCGGAAGGCGACGATTGCGAGGATCGCGAAGGCGATTGGCACGTTGATGAAGAAAACCCAGCGCCAGGAGCCGTGCTGAACCATCCATCCGCCGGCGACGGGGCCGATGGCGGTGGTGATGGCGCTGAAGCCGGACCAGGTGCCGATGGCGCGCCCGCGTTCTTTGGGTGGAAAGGCGGTGCTCACGAGGGCGAGGCTGTTGGGGACAAGTAGGGCGGCGCCGAGACCTTGGACTGCGCGGGCGAGAATTAGGGTGGTGACTGTTGGCGCGAGACCGCAGGCGACCGAGGCGACGGTGAAGAGGATGACGCCTGCGGCGAAAATTTTGCGGCGGCTGTAGAGGTCGCCGAGTGAGCCGCCGGGGAGCAGCAGGGCGGAGAGCAACAGTGCGTAGGATTCGATGACCCATTGGACCTGGTTGATGTTGGCGTTAAGGCTGGTTTGCAGGGCGGGGATGGCGACGTTGACGACCGAGCCGTCGATGAAGGCCATGGCGGAGCCGAGGATGGTGGCGACGAGGACCCAGGTGCCAGCGGCGGTGGAAGGCTCGTTAAATTTGCCGGAGCGGAGGAGGGCTTCGTCGCAGGTGGATTTGCCGAGGTTGGACATTTGTGTTGGCTGGCGGTTTTCCTTGAAGCAGGAGTTTAACGCGCGAAGGGTTGGATGTGGGAGACAGCTGGCAGAGTGCGAGATGAAGTGAACTCTAAACCCGCACCTTGAACAACTCAGGGTGCGGCACTCAGTCCTGTATCGAACGCGTTTATTGGCGAAAGTTTCGTTGACGCAGTTTGTGTGTGGGCGGTACTGTTCCGGCCCTCACTTTGAATACTGACCAACTGCCGGCACCAGATCACGTAAGCGCGCCTGCGCCGCCGCGGGTGCTGGGCTTTCGGGATTTGGTGCTTTTTTATGTGGTGACGGGCGTAAGCCTACGGTGGATTGCGTCGGCGGCGAGTATTGGGCCGAGTTCGCTGCTCATCTGGATTGGTGCGTGGTTGTTGTTTTATGTGCCGCTGGCGATGTCGGTGGCGCTTTTGTCTTCGCGCTATCCGGCGGAGGGTGGCCTGTATGTGTGGACCAAGCGGGCGTTCGGAGAGGGCGCGGGGTTTGTGGCGGCGTGGACTTACTGGAACAGCAACTTGCCGTATTTCCCGGCGGTGTTGTACTTCGCGGCGAGCAACGTGTTGTTTTTAAGGCCGGGGTGGCAGAGGTATTCGCATAGCCCGGCGTACTTTGTGATTTTTTCTTGCGTGGTGATGGTGGGGATTACGTGGATCAATTTGGTCGGGATGAATGTGGCGAAGTGGTCGTGCAACATCGGGGCGCTGGGGATGTGGATTCCGGCGGCGCTGGTGGTCGTGATGGGAATGGTGGCGTGGTGGAGATTTGGGTCGGCAACGACTTTTAGCGTAGCGACGCTGACGCCGCATTGGAATTTAAAAGATGTGATTTTCTGGTCGGTGATTATTTTTGCGTTTGGTGGAGCGGAGAGTGCGTCGTTTCTGGCGGGAGAGATTAAGGATGCACGGAAGACGATGCCGCGAGCGA
This sequence comes from uncultured Acidobacteriota bacterium, assembly GCA_963846145.1. GTDB lineage: Bacteria > Acidobacteriota > Terriglobia > Acidiferrales > UBA7541 > Acidiferrum. Next base: position 1,204,579 of record CAWJUV010000004.1, read on the forward strand.
TTTTCCTGGCGGGACTGACCATCACGGCTTGTTATGTGATCGGGACGTTTTGTGTGTTGGTGGCGCTGCCGAGCGGGCAGGTGAGCAATCTGGATGGATTGGTGGAAGCGATTGAGAGGACGGCGGTACGGCTGGGCGGATGGCACAGCGTTACGTTAGTGGCCGCGGTGCTGATTGTGATTGGGAATATCGGGGCGGCTGCGGCGTTTTTGGCGGCTGCGGCGAGGTTGCCGTTTGTGGCGGGGATCGATGGATTTTTGCCGGCGGTGTTTGGGCGGATTCATCCGCGGTGGCATACGCCGTGGGCGTCGGTGCTGGCGCAGGGGGCGTTTGGGATTTTATTTATTTTTTTGGGGCAGGCGGGGACGTCGGTGCGCGGAGCTTATGACGTGTTGGTGAGCATTGGAGTAATTACGTACATGGTGCCGTATTTGTTTTTGTTTGCGTCGCTGGTGAAGTTGCAGAAGGAGGCGCCCGCGGCGGACGTTTTGCGCATGCCGGGTGGGAAGGTTGCGACGGTGGCGATCGCGGTGGTGGGATTTTGCAGTACGACGTTTGCGATTGTGTTGTCGTTGATTCCGTCGCCGGATGAAGCGAATAAATTATTGGCGGTGAGTAAGGTGGTGGGTTCGGCGGCGGTGCTGATTGCGTTGGGGGTGCCGATTTATTGGTGGGGAAAATCGCGAAGAGGGGCCCGGGAGGCTGCGCGGTAGATCGAAGAGAGTTTTATTCGATAGAGCCGAGGCGTTCGGTGATGTAGCGACGGATGTCGGCGCTGAGGTCTTCCATGGGGGCGTAGTAGCCGAATTTGTGGACGCGGGAAGTCATGCCTTGTTGGACGCGTTTGCAGATTTCCCAGTCCTGGCGATTGACGAGGTCCCAGAATTCAACGGCGTCGTTGGGTGAGAAGTCGGGCTTGCGCATTTCGTCCGGGTGGAAAAGAAAATCGCAGATGATGCGGGTGTGGCTTGGGCTTTGAGGCCAGAGGGTGAAGGCAGCGGCGTGGTCCGCGGAGAGACTCAACATGAAATTGGGATAGAGGAGTTCGCCTTTGTGGCGGATTTTTTCGTGTTCGTCCAGGCCAGGGAACGGGGCGCGGGTGGTGGTGCCGGAGAAGGTGTAGGTGGTAGCGCCGTCGCGGTGAGGAATGCCGCGGTCCCAATCGAGTTGCGCGCCGCCTTGCTGGCGAAAGGCGGGAACCACTTCGCAAAGTTCGGGGTGAACCGGGCCGCAGTGATAGCACTCATTGTAATTTTCGACGATGGCTTTCCAATTGGCGTGGACGTCGTAGACGATGGTGGCGCCGGTGCGAAGATCGCCTAGCGGGTAACGCTGCACACGGGTGACGGCTTCGCCGAGTTGCTGGCGCAGCGTAATGGTGGGTTCGCCGGCGGAGGGCGGGGTCAGGTTGAGGAAGAAAAATCCACCCCAAGTTTCGATGCCTACCGGATACAAGGAAAAATCCTCTTTGACCCAACCTTCGGATTCGGTGAAATACGGAGCGTTGAGCAGGCGGCCGTCGAGGGCGTAGGTCCACTGATGATAGGGACAGCGGATGCCAGTGGTACCGAGCACGCCGCCTTTTAGTTCGACTGCGTCGGTAGAATTTTCTGTGGCCGGCGGGCTGCATAGTCGAGCACCGCGATGGCGGCAGACGTTGTAGTGGGCGGCGAGTTGGCCCTCTTTGGTGCGCACGACCAAAATGCTTTCGCCGAGAACATCAAGGACCAGGAAATCGCCGGGATGGGCGACCTGCGCTTCACGACCGGCGCAAAACCATTCGCGGAAGAATATTTTTTCTTTTTCGCGTGCGAAAAACTCAGGCGAGGTGTAGCAGGAGCTGGGTAGAGATTTTTGCAGGGGTGTGTTCGAACCGGGCTGTGGTCCATTCATGAGGATTCACCTGTCGCGCAGCGTGCCGGATGGAGAAGGATAACGCAAAAAAGGCGATACAGCGGCTGCCTGCGTCGCTGCAAAAGCCCAGATGCAACGTCGCACGTCCAAAATAGAGGCTTTTCTTGACAGGGGCCGGCGCGTAGAATTTGCGGACCCCACAATTTGGAGTACCGACCCATGAGGAATCTATTTTCGGCAATTGTATTTCTACTCTTTACGGCGCTGTCGACGATGGCGCAGACGACGGATAAGACGGCCGCGGTGGCAGCCAAGCCAAAACCGCATGTAGTGGTGGTGGGCGTAAACGGGATGGAGCTGGATATGATCCGGCCGCTGATGCTGCAGGGGAAGATGCCGAATCTGCAGCACATTGTGGACAACGGGGCGTACGGAAAATTGCGCACGGTGTCGGCGCCGAATTGCCCGCGGGTGTACAGTACGATTTTTACCAGCACGAACCCGGAAGAGCACGGGGTGACGGGATTTCTGGTGGGCGGGGTGACTGCGAATACGAATATGTTGAAGGAAGAGCCGCTGTGGTCGGTGCTGTCAAAGAATGATGTGACGGTGGGGATGGCCAATGTGCCAGCGACATTTCCGGTGATGCCGGTGAATGGGTACATGATCAGCGGAATGCTGACCCGCGGGAAGAATTGCGAAGACGGAGTGCTGTGCGCGCCGAAACTGTCGGAAGTGATGGGCGGGGATGCGGTCTATCCGAAGAGTTTGCAGCCGGAGTTGCTCAAGAATGTTGGGGATTACTACATCGATTGCGAACGGATGCCGGGGGCGGCGGATTTGAAGGGGCATGAGAAGGAATTTATTGATGGTTGGCTGGCGAAGGTGCAGTTGATTCGCGATCAGCAGACGAAGTTGTTTGATTATTTGCTGAGCAAACATCCAACGGATTTTACGATGCTGGGGCAGTCTTGCGAGGATCGCACGGGGCATTGGCTGTATCCGATTACTCCGTTCAATGCGGGGTACAACCCGGCGATCAATAGTGTGCGGGTGGAGGCGTTTCCGGATCAGTACGTGGCGTTCGACAAGGTGCTGGGGTCGATTCTGCAGCACGTGGATGAAAACACTTACGTGATTATTATTTCGGATCATGGGATTAAGCCGCTGCGGGAGTTTGAGAATAAAGATCCGCATGCGCACATGGATCACGAGAAGACCACTCCAGTGATTGCCAAACATGACTTTGCGGATGGCGATGACGTCCCGGGATCATTTTTTGCGATGGGGCCGGGGATTAAGCATGACGACCGGTTGATGGGATTTCAGGTGAGTGTGTATGACATTACGCCGACGATTTTGCATATTTATGGGATCGAACAGCCGAAGCAGATGCGTGGGAGAGTGTTGACGGAGATTTTTGCGGATGGTGGCGGGGAGAAGGCGGCTGCTGCAGCCGCGAAGACGGGTGGGGCGAATTAACGCGGTTTCGCTGGCTACTTTACTGAGATTTTTCCGAGTGTGGTCGGCGCAACGATTTTGCGCGATCTTCCGCTTGTTGAGCCTTTTCAGGTTTGTTGAGGCCGGCGTAGGCGCGGGCTAGTAAGTCGAGAGCTTCGGCGGAGTCTGGGTGCGATTTTGTCGCGGGGTCCAGTTGCTGAAGTGCTTCTTCGAATTTTTTCTGAGCTAGAAAAACTTCTGACAATTTTAGTGCGGCTTCCAGCGTGGGCTGGATGAGTAGTGCGGCCTCCAGTTGATCCTGGGCGGCGGCGAATTGCTGTGTTTTGAAGTAGACGTCGGCCAGGGTGGTGCGGGCGGCGGGTTGGTTGGGATTTAGCTTCAGGCTGTCCTGTAGCGCTTTTTCTGCCTCCTTGAGATTTCCGGATTTGTTGAGTGCGGCGCCTTCTTCGAAGGCGAGGTGGGCGTCGTTCGGGCGCTGTGCTGCGGCGCGCTGAAAATATTGTGCGGCTTGGGAGAAGTTTTCTGTGTGGAGTTCGAGTTGGGCGAGCTGGAGGAGACCGGCGTAAGAGGTTGGTTCGAATTGCAGGAGTTTTTCGAGAGCGGCGCGGGCGTCGGCGGTTCTGTTGTCATCGGTGGCGAGCATGGCGGTGTGCAGGAGATTTTGCTCGGCGATTTTGTCTTTCGGGTCGGGGAGGAATGAAGGTTCGGCGGCGGAGGAGTGGGAGCCGACGTCGGCGGGGCCGAGGTAGCCGAGGGCTTCGAGTTCTTGAGTTGTGCCGGTGCCAACCGTGGCTGCGGATTTTGCGGCGTCGCGCGGAGGATGAGTGGCGCGTTGGGCGGCGAGCTGTTGGCGGAGGTTTTGGACGTCGGCGTTCCAGGGCTTGTAGAGATCGTGGAGCTCGTGCGGATCTGCTTGCAGGTCGTAAAACTCTGGGCGCGGGGCTTCGATGTATTTGAGGTTGTCGGTGCGGGCGGAACGAAGCGCGGCCCAGCCGAAGCTGAGCGGGTAATCCGTTTCGGCGAAGGCGGTGCGCGTCACGTTTGGAGGATTTTGTTGGAGGTACGGCAGCAAGGACTGGCCGTCAGATTGGCGGGCTTCGGGCAAATTTAAGACGTCGAGGATCGTGGGGACGATGTCGGTGGTGCTCGTTTGAACCAAAACTTTTTGGTTGGAATTTTTTTGCTGCGGCAATTTCACGATTAGCGGGACGTGGGTGGTGGAGTCATAGAGGAAGATGCCGTGGGTTTCTTCGCCGTGTTCGCCGAGGCCTTCGCCGTGGTCGCCGACGACGAGGATTAGGGCGTTGTCGTACCAGTTGTTTTTTTTGAGGTAAGCGAGGAAGTCGGCGAGGGCGGAGTCGGCGTAGGCGATTTCGCCGTCGTAGAGATGGTCGCGGAATTTTTCGGAGAAGGGTGGCGGAGGATCGTAAGGATCGTGTGGGTCGTAGAGGTGGACCCAGACGAAACGTTGGCCGGTGCGGTGGGTGTTAAGCCATTTTTCGGCGTGCTGTTCGACTTCTTTGCCGCGGCGTTCGACGCGGTTCCAGCGGGAAGGATTTTTTGTGGCGGCGGAGTTTGGTGGAGGGAAATTGTCGTAGAAGTCGAAACCGCGATTGAAGCCGGGGGCGAGGGTTTTAGAGTCGAGGACGACGGCCCCGATGAAGGCGGCGGTTTGGTAAGAACGGTCTTTTAGTAAAGCGGCGATGGTGGGATGCGTTGGATCAAGTGCGACGCCGAAATTGGTTACGCCGTGGGCGCTGGGGAGGAGGCCGGTGAGGATGGTGGCGTGGGAGGCGTTGGTGATTGGGCTGGGGGTGAAGGCGTTGGTAAAGAGGATGCCGTCGGCGGCGAGGTGGTCGAGCGCCGGAGTTTCGGCGGATGCGTCGCCGTAGCAGTGGACGTGATCGGCGCGGAGGGTGTCGATGGTGATGAGGAAGACGTCGGGATTTTTTGTTTGTGTGGAATGAGGGAGCGGTTTTTGTTGGGCGAAGGTCGAGGCGCAGAACGAGGCGGTCGTGAAAAGCAGCGTTAAAACTGAAATGTAGTTTCTCCATCTCATGTGTGGCGAGGGTAGCACAGCGCATGTCGCGAGCTGCGGCGATCGGAAGCTGGCGAGGTTGGAAAATCAAAGGAAAAAACTGAAAACCTGAGGGGCTGAAGTGGTGCCTCCCACCCTTGCAAAACCCGCAAGGGTAGGCCACCCGGGTTTGTGGTGTGGCTAACAAAGTTCAAGAGCAAAACATCAGGAACACGCGGGTTTGTGGTGTGGTTGAAGAATATAAAGGCAAAGGATCACGGATGGGAAGTGGAGCGGAGTTGATTGGCGATAGCGCGTTCGCGGGAGGCGTCGTCGGGGCGGTTGAGCTGAGTGTAGGCGTCGGCGAGGAAGGCGTGGGCTTCGATGGATTGGGGCTCGGCTTGGGAGGCTTTGAGGAGATTGTCGAGGGCGTCGGCACCGTGGCCTTGCAGCGAGAGAATGCGGCCGCGGAGGAGATTGGCGCGGTAATGCTGAGGATTTAGCGAGAGTGCGATGTCGAGTTCGGACATGGCTTCGGTCACGCGGTCGATGCGAGCGTCGACCGCGGCGAGGGAAAAGTGGGCGTCGGCCCAGCGCGGGGCGTGGCTGACGGCAATGGCAAATTCGGGAGCGGCGCTCTGCAGGTCACCGGAGTCGAAGAGGGCGAGGCCGTATTCGTAGTGGGCGATGCCGGAGTCGGGTTGGCGCTTTACTGCGGAGCTCAGGAGTGGCAGAGCGTCGGCGGGTTTTTTCAGGCGGGAGTAGGCGATGCCGAGTTGCATTTCGGCGACGGCCATTTTCGGTTCGGTGGCGAGGACGCGTTGGAGATGCGGGACGGCTTCTTCGTAGCGGCCGTCTTCGACTTCCATGAGGGCGTCGTGCATGAGATTGGCGGTTTCGATGCGGGTTTTTGGATCGGTGCCGGTGGGCGCGGCGGAACTGGTGGTGGCGTTAGTCGGCGGCGCGGTGTCTGAGGAGACGTAGCCGAGGGCGCTGAGTTGTTCGGCTTGCTGCGCGTCAGTGGCGGTTACTGGGGCGGGATGAGTGCTGACTAAATTTTTGTGGAAGTCGTTGACCTGTGAGGAAAGCGTTTCGGCGACGGCGGGGGATTTTGTGGCGAGGTTTTGTGCGGCGGCGGGGTCGGCGAGTTGGTCGTAGAGTTCCTGCTGCGGAGCTTCGATGAAGAGGAATTTTCCGGAGCGGAGCGAGCGAAGGGAGCTCCAACCGAAGGCGCGGTGGGGGTAGTCGGTCTCGGAGTAGGCGGGCGCGTCGGCGGTTGGCACCGAAGATTTGGCGATGAGCTTGGTGAGCGAGTGGCCCTGGGTGATTTCCGGGATGGGTTGGCCGGCGATTTCGAGAAGCGTGGGAGTGACGTCGATCAGGCTGACGCGGGTTTCGATGCGATGAGCGGAGAGTGTGGCGGATGGCGACGAGGATTTCGTTTCGGAGTTGGGTGACTGTATTGCGGCTGCGGACGCGGGCAGTTTCAGCAGCAGTGGGACGTGGACGGTTTCGTCGTAGAGGAAGATGCCGTGGGTTTCTTCGCCGTGTTGGCCAAGGGCTTCACCGTGGTCAGCCATGACAGCGATTAGAGAGTTTTCGAATAGTGCTTGTGCGCGAAGGGCGGTGAGGAGTTTGCCGACGCAGGCGTCGGTGTAGGCGATTTCGCCGTCGTAAAGGGACTTGGCGAATTTCGTGTTGAACGGCGCGGGAGGGTCGTAAGGGTCGTGGGCGTCGTATAGGTGAACCCACAGAAAAAACGGTTTGGATTTGGAGGGGCGGTGATTCAGCCAGTCGATGGCGTGGGCGACAACGTCGCCGCCGCGACGTTCGAGAGTTTGGTAGCGGCTTTCGGTGCGGCGGCGGGTGCGAAAACCTGCGTCGTAGGTGTCGAAGCCGCGGTCGAAGCCCGGGGCGGTGCCGCCGATGGGGTCGAGCACCAGGGAGCCGACGAAGGCGGCAGTTTGGTAGCCGCTGGCGCGGAGGAGGTCGGGAAGGTAAGGGATTTGGGAGGGGAGGGGCTTGCCGAAGTCGTTGACGCCGCTGAGTTCGGGGTAGATGCCGGTGAGGATCGTGGCGTGGGAGGCGGTGGTGAGCGGGACCACGGCGTAGGCACGAGTGAAGATAGTGCTGCGTTTGGCGAGTTGATCGAGGTTGGGAGTTAGGCCGAGTGTGGAACCGAGGAATCCCATGCGGTCGGCGCGGGTGGTGTCGAGGGTGATGAGGATGATGTTGGGAGGAGCGGCACTGGTATTTGGTGGCGACAAGAAAAAGACAAAGGCGATGGCGGCAAGCAACCGCGGCAGAACAGATGAGATGCGTGAAGGAGGGTCCCAAAATTCATAGCGGCTACACTTTAATCAACAAATGGAATCGGAGCAAAAAAGTTTGACGCTATCGAAGACGGCATGGGAAGCGTGATGGAATAACTTTTTTCTTTGTTGCGCAGATACTAACGGCGGCAATGCGAGCAGTTTCTCAATTCCATGTAATCGGAATGTTCGATAGCAGTTTAGCGACAATTTTCTTGACTTCCTATGTGGCGACACTAGACTCGCACCAACTATCCGTGCATCCGGGTGTGTTCGAGTGCGGGTGCTTGCGGAACGGGGGTCGGTCCATGTGTCTTCGCCTCTTTAAATCCATTGCGGCGTTGTGTTGTCTCTGCTTACTGGTGATGTCGCCGATGTTGGCGCAAACCATCACGGGCGGAATTGAAGGAATTATCACGGACGCCTCCGGAGCTGGGGTCGCCAACGTGACGATTACGGCGGTGAGCGAAGAGACGGGCACGACGCGAACCGCGCAAAGTACTACGGCCGGCGAGTTCACGTTTACTGATCTAAAGATCGGGACTTACAAGCTCACGATTTCCGCGGACGGATTCCGCACGGTAGTATCGAAATTGACGGTGGCGACCGGGGCGATTACCCGGGCGGACGTAGCGCTGCAGGTTGGGCAGCGGAATGAAACGGTAATGGTGGAAGGCGAGGCCCCGCTGATGGACTTGTCGCCGAACGAAACCAACTTCGTGGATAACCTGAAAATTGAGAATGTGCCGCTGAACGGGCGGGACTTCAATTCCCTGTTGGCGATCACGCCGGGTGTGCAGCGCGCGCCGGGCGGCGGGTTTTTGGCGGTGAGTATCAATGGCTCGCGGACGACCTCAAACAATTATTTTATCGACGGGCTTTATAACAACGACCGATATTACGGGGATTCGGCGATTAATCAGACCGGCGTTGTCGGTATTCCGGCCACCATTTTTCCGCCGGAAGCGATTCAAGAGTTGAGTGTGCAGGAAAATCCCTCCGCGGAATTTGGCGTGAAGGGTGGCGCGCCGATTTTGCTGGGGATGAAGAGCGGCACCAACGATTTTCACGGATGGGGGCAGTGGATCCGGCACACCAGCTTTGCGGATGCGGCGAATTTTTTTTCCAAGAGCAACGGCTGCACCGATCCGGGAAGTTGCGAACCGACGCCGCTGAGGAACATGCAGTTCGGAGGCGGAGTAGGCGGGCCAATCATCAAGGACCGCACCTTCTTTCTTTATTTTCTATGAAGGACAGCGGTACGCCTCGCAATCGATTACCAGCCGCACGGTACCGTCCACGGCGGACGTGGCCGGAGCCATGGCGGACATTGCCGCCCAAGGGCCTGACGGTCAATCCGGCAGGGCAAAATTTGCTGAGCTATTTCCCGACTACGGCTTCGGGAACGTTCGTGGCCTCAACACCCACGACCGCCAGGATGGATGAGTTTGCTTTTAAGATCGACCATCGCATCAATAAGAACAACACGATCAACGGCCGGTACATTTTTGGCGATGACTTGCAGAGCGGGCCGCCATTTGCGGGCTTGCCGGCGGGCGGGGGGCATCCGGCGGATACGTTCAACTCCATCGCGCCGACCCGTGCGCAGATGGCAGGCATTAGCTGGACGTGGACGATCAGCAACAACAAGATTTTGGAGAGCCGCCTGGGATATACCCGATTTGCGCAGATCATCGACATCAATAACAAGATCGATCCCAAGACTTTGGGCGTGGACACGGGGCCACTTTCGCCGGTGGATTTCGGCGTGCCTTACGTTTATTTGGCGCCACTGGGTTACGGCGGATATATCGGCGGGTGTGCAGGGCTATCCGATTACCACGCGGCCGGATTCGACCTGGGATTGGTCGGAGCATTTTTCGTGGGTGAAAGGAGATCACACCATCAAGCTGGGCGGGAATTATCAGACCGCTTACACCAACAGCTTGCGCAATCGCGCGCGTACTGGACTGTCGGTTGGGTTACGCGATCGCGGCGAATGGGTATGCGCCAGTGTCCGTAGAAACGCAGTGGAGGAATTGTTGCTGGGCAGCGCGGACTTCGCGTCGCGCAACTTCGGCGACACCAAGCGGTATCTGACGCAGAAATCGGTAGGTTTCTATGCGCAGGACGAGTGGAAGATCAGGCCTAATTTCACGCTGACCTATGGGTTGCGTTAGGAAATCAATGGCGCGCTGGGCGAAGAGCAGGATCGCGCTTCGAACTTCTTTCCGGACCGCGGCTTAGTGCAGGTCGGACAAGGAATCAGCCGCCTCTACAATCTCGATAAGGGCGATATTGGCCCACGGCTTGGTTTCGCCTGGGATGTTTTCAAGAACGGGAAGACCAATCTGCGCGGCGGATATTCGTTGAGCTATGACGTGGCGAATTTCGGCTCGTTGGCGGCGCCGTATTCGTTCGCCGGAGACCGGGCGGGAGCATTTACCAATCCGGACCTAGGCGGCTTCTCGGTTTCCTTGGCTGGCTTGGGCTACTCGCCGGAAAACTCTCCTGCGTCCACTTGCGCGGATCCCACCAATGGCGTGGATGGCGATTATATTTGTTTCGGCAACGGCGACCCGATCTTTGGGAGCAGTCCGACCGGAACCCCGCCGTTTAACGCGTTCTGCGATCGCGCCTAACTTCAAGACGCCGCGAGCGCACAACTACAATTTGGGCATCCAGCGCCAGTTATTCGCCAACAACGTGTTGTCGGTGACGTATTCGGGGCAACACGGCGACGACCTGGTTATTTATCGCGATCTGAATGCCTCGCCGCTGGGATCTGGTTGCACCGGCTCGGCGTGCAATGCGTTGCGGCCGTTTGCGACGGACGTATCCGGATCTGCGGCACATCGTGCAAGCGACCAATTTGGCGACTTCGCGATATGACAGCTTGCAGGTTTCATATAACCAGCGAAGCTGGCATGGGCTGGACACGCAGTACAACCTGACTTGGAGCAAGTGCTTTGACGAGAACTCAGTGAATCGCGGTGGTGCGGGAGATTATCCGCAACTGCAGAATCCGCTGAATATCCAGGATTCTCGCGGGCTTTGCGATCACGATGTGACGCTGAACTTCAACGTGGGCGGGGTGTATGATTTTCCGACGATTCCGCATATTGAGCAGCACGTCGCAAAGGGCTGGCGGTTAAGCACCATCTACACAGCATTGTCTGGGCGGCCGTTCAGCGTGCTGGTGGGTGGCGGAACGGATCACTCCGGTCAAGGGTTGTCGGGCGAGTGCGTTGCGGGCATCATGGGATGGGACTCCGGTGCATTACAACACGCGGAATCCAAACCAGTACTTCGACGAGACCTACACGGCCGCAGGCCAAGCGGATCCGTGCGGGAGTACCAGTCTGGAGGACTGCCTCTCAGTCCGTTCTACATTCCTTGCGATGGCACAGTGGGGAATTCGACGCGGAACATGTTGCGCGGGCCGGGGTTGAGCCAGTGGGATGCGTCGTTGATTAAGGATACGAAAATCAGCGAGCGCGTTACGGTGCAGTTTCGTTGGGAGGTTTACAACGTGCTGAACCGGGCGAACTTCTACGGCGTTCCGAACAACACGCTGAACGGCGGAGGGTTGGGGACGATCACCAAGACGCCGGATGTGGCGGTTGGGAATCCGGTGGTGGCGCAGGGCGGACCGAGGAATATGAACTTTGCGTTGAAGTTCTTGTTCTAGGCGCGAAGAGACAAACTAAATTTATATGCAGCCGGTGGGGTTTCGCATATGCGGAACTTTGCCGGCTGTTTTTTTTGTTTGATCGGGATGAGTTCGCATTGCTGCCCGACGATGTGGTTGGCGAAATTCAAAAGATAGACGCGGGGTTGAGTTGGTGCCCGCCCCACCCTTGCACAAACCGCAAGGGTGGGCCACCCAGATTGAGGCGGGTTGAAATTCAAAACAAAAAATTGCAACGAAGCAGAAACTTCAGCGGGTGGGGTCGTCGTGGGTGACGATGTGGACGTCGACGGTGGGGACGTCGCGGAGGAAGCGGTGGATGATGTTGAGGTAGAGGAGATTGCGGACGCCGGTGGTGGCGGCACGGCCGAAGATGACCTGGGTGACGCGTTTTTCTTTGGCGAAGGAGGCCATGGTGGTGGCGATGTTTTTGCCTTGGAGGCGAATTACTTTTGCGCCGAGGTCTTCGGCGAAGCGGATGTTGGCGTCGAGTGATTTTTGGGAGTCGCCGGGTTCGAAGCGGCCGGTGTTGACATGCACGACGTAGAGTTCGGCGTCGAGGCGGCGGGCCATGCGAGCGGCGCGGGCGATGACGTATTGAGCGGAGGGGTTGGCGCTGATGCAGACGGCCAGGCGTTCGCGGACGGGCCAATTTTCCTCGATATCCTTGGCGGTCATGTAGGAGTCGAGGCTGCGGTCGACGTGTTCGGCGACCTGGCGGAGGGCGAGTTCGCGCAGAGCGATGAGATTGCCGCGGCGGAAAAAATTGTGGAGGGCTTGATGGACTTTGTGCTGCGCGTAGACGTCGCCGCGCTCCATGCGGCGTTGGAGGGCCTCGGGAGTGAGATCGACCATGACGGTTTCGTTGGCCATGGCGGGAACCCAGTCGGGGACGGTTTCGCGGACGGTGATTCCGGTGATGCTGCGGACGGTGGGCGCGAGGCTTTCCATGTGCTGGATGTTCAGTGTGGATAGAACATCGATTTTGGCGGCGAGAATTTCCTGGACGTCTTCGTAGCGTTTGCGGTGCTTGCTGCCGGGGATGTTGGTGTGGGCAAGTTCGTCGACGAGGACGACGGCGGGACGGCGGTCGATGATGGCGTCGACGTCCATCTCTTCGAAGAGGGTGCCTTTGTATTCAATTTTGCGGAGTGGGACTTGTTCGAGTTCAGGGGCGAGCTCGACGAGGCCTTTGCGGCCGTGGGTTTCGAGGAAACCGATGGCCACGTCTTCGCCGCGAGCGTGGCGACGAATGCCTTCGCTGAGCATGCCGAAGGTTTTGCCGACGCCGGGAGCATAGCCGAGAAAAAGTTTGAAGATGCCTTTGGATTTTTCGGTGGGAGCGGCTTGCTCGAGCCAGTCTTCGGGTTTCTTAGACATGGTGGATCGTCGAGTGCGACTTAGGTACTGTGCGTGAGCGGCTGGGCTAGAATACAGCGGTGCTGACGCGCCTTCCGCTCCGACTGCTGCAGTTCCTCGCGGCTTTGGCCTTAATCTTCGCGATTACGTTTTTCTATCGTCGAGTGCTACCGGTCAATCAGACCACGGTGGCACTGACGTTTGTGCTGGCGATTCTAACAGTTTCGACGATTTGGGGCTTTGCGGTTTCGGCGTTCATGTCGGTCGCGGCGATGCTGGCGTTCAATTACTTTTTCTTGCCGCCGGTGGGAACGTTTACGATTTCCGATCCGCAGAATTGGGCGGCCCTAGTGACGTTTTTGGCTAGTTCGCTGATTGCCAGCCAGTTGGCGGCGCGGGTGCGGAAGGAGGCGGATGAGGCACAGCGGCGGCGGCATGAATTGGAGCGGCTTTATACGTTTAGTCAGGAGCTGCTGCTGAGTGGAAATGTGATTACGCTGCTGAATGCGATTCCCAATCACATTGTGGAGACCTTCGAGGTGGGAGCGGCGGCGCTGTACCTGGAGAACAAAAACAAGTTTTACCATTCCGGCGCGGGAGCTGGGCACTTCGACGAAGACGAGTTGAGGCGTACCACGGTGCGCGAAGAACCTGTGCGGGATGCGGCGCGGAGTCTGTCGTTTGTGCCGGTGCGGATGGGGACACGGGCGATTGGGAGTTTGGGGATTTCGGGGCAGGTGCTGTCGCGGGAGACGCTGGAGGCGCTGGGGTCGATGGTGGCGATTGCGTTCGAACGCGCGCGGGCGGTGGAGGAATTGGGGAAGACGGAAGCGACGCGCGAGGGGGAGCGGTTGAAATCTGCGCTGCTGGATTCAGTGACTCACGATTTTCGGACGCCATTGACGTCGATCAAGGCGTCGGTGACGAGTTTGCTTTCTTCGGGTGGAGCGGCGGGGGCTGCGCAAAGGCAGGATTTGCTTACAGTGATCGATGAAGAGACTGATCGGCTGAATAAGCTGGTGGGTGATGCGGCGGAGATGTCGCAACTGGATGCGGGGGAATTTGAGTTGGAGCTGAAGCCGTGTGCGATGGAGGAGATGGTGGCAGCGGCGCTGGAAAACTGCAGAGTTTTACTGGGGGCGCGAACGGTGCGCATGACGGTTCCGGAGGGGTTGCCGTTGGTGCGGGCGGATTTTGCGCGGATTCGCGATGTGTTGGTGCGGTTGCTGGAAAACGCTAGTGCATATTCGCCGAAAGATGCGGCGATTACGATTACATCCGAGGTGAGTGGAAATTTTGTGGTGACCAGCGTGGCGGATGAAGGGCCGGGGATAGAGGAGATGGAGTTGGGGCTGATTTTTGACAAGTTTTATCGCGGGAAAGATCAGCGGTATCTGGTGCAAGGAACCGGGATGGGGCTGCCGATTGCGCGGGCGATTATTGAGGCGCACAAAGGCACGATTAGTGTGATGAGCCAGCGGGCGCATGGATCGGTGTTTTCGTTCACGTTGCCGATCGATGCGGCGTCGCGGGCGGCGCAGAGTAAAGCGGAATGAAAGAGTCGAAGATTCTGGTGGTGGATGATGAGCCGCAGATTCGGCGGGTGATGCGTACGGCGCTGAGCGCCGAAGGTTACACGGTGGTGGATGCGCGCGATGGGGCGGAGGGAGTGGAGAAAGCGCGTGATGAGCGGCCCGATTTGATTTTGCTGGATATGAATATGCCGGTGCTGGATGGGCTGGCGGCTTGCCGGGAGATTCGCAGTGGGTCGCAGGTGCCGATCATTATGCTGACGGTGCGCAGTGCGGAGAAAGATAAGGTGCGAGCGCTGGATGCCGGTGCGGACGACTATGTGGTGAAGCCGTTTGGGATTCAGGAATTGTTGGCGCGGGTGCGGGCGTTGTTGCGGCGGAGTGGGGACGAAAAAACTGCCGGGGAGTTGGTGACTAAGGAATTGCGGTTCGATTTTGAGAAGAGGGATATTCGGGTGCGCGGGGCCGCGGTGCATTTGACGCCGAAGGAGTTTGCGGTGCTGAAGGAATTGGTGGGTGCAGCGGGGGCGCCGCTTTCGCATCGGAGATTGTTGCAAGCGGTGTGGGGACCAGATTATGGCGAGGAGTCGGAGCCGCTGCGGGTAGTCATTAATCAACTGCGAAAGAAAATTGAGGTGGACCCGGCGAAACCGAAGTACGTGCTGACGGAGCCGTGGGTGGGGTATCGCTTCTCGATTCCAGGAGACGAGCCAAAAGCGCCGAAGTAACTGGCTGTCTCAATTCGATCCAATCGTTCTTCGTTTTTCCTGCCGATTCGAAGTTTCAGGCTACAAACATGCATTAAATATGAGTAGTTACCGCGTCGTTCGGGTGTGTTATCACGGTACTAAGGGTACCAGCGCGCGGGCAAGGCTCTTCTTTTCAACGCGAATTTCGACTCGTGGATGCGCTTTCCGGCCGTCTGTCTCAATGTTGCAGGCGGGAGGAAGCAAACATTTTCCATTAGTTAGCACGGACAGATACGTTCGTTGGCCTGATTGGTGACGCTTTTCTGTAGTGGAGTGTGCAGTTGCTCGAAGCAGATTGCCCGATTCCTGAAAATCCCGAACGCCGACCCGGTGACCAGATGATTCTTTCCCGCCTGAAAGACAATTTCCCAAAAAGATTAGCTGCGGCCGATGCCTGCGGAACGGGCTTCGCGCAACGGGTCGCTTGGCAAATGGTCAGCGGATTATTGGCCGTGGTGTTCGTGCTGGGGTTTTGCGGGACGGCAGCAGCGCAGAATGCGGTGACGACGGTGGTGCCGAACGATCCGACCAAGCCGATTGTGGGGATCGCGGTTAATCCTACTGAGAATTATGTGTACGTGACGCAAGGCGACGGAAATATCACCATCCTCAATGCGCAGACGAATCAGGTGGTCTCGTCTTCGGCGCCGAATACCAACGGCGCGGGGGCGATCGCTACGTACCTGAACGGCACGTTCGTGGCGAACGGCGTCAGCAACAACATCAGCAGCTATTTTGCGGTCGATCCATCCGGTGCGAATGGCGCGCCGTTTCAAGGACTGTATGCGGATCCTAACGCGGTGGGGCCCACGGGAGTGGCGCTTTCGCCGAATGGGTTCGGTGAAATCTACGTAAGCAACTCCGGCAGTAACAACGTTTCGATTTTTAAGATAACTGCCAGCGGTTACACCACGAACACGGTGGCGGTGGGCGCCAATCCCCAAGCCATCGCATTGAATCAGGTCACCCACGTTCTCTATGTGGCGGATTTTGGCGATAACAAGGTCTATGCGATCGACCCGGGCAGCGCGGCGGTAGTCGCAACCTATACGGTGGGAACGAATCCTCGGTCGATCGCGATCAATGAAGTAACCAACCAGGTGTTCACGGCGAATTTTGGTTCGAACACACTGAGCCAGATCGATGTGAACAGCGGCACGGTATTTACCGGGACACTGTCCGGCGGGGGTCCCGGGGCGCTGGCGGTCAATCCCCTGACCAATCAAGTGTTCATCGCGAACGCGGCATTGCCCGGCGGCAACGGCAGCGTTACGGTGTTCAACGTTATACAGAATTCGTTTTCCACCGCAAACATTGTGGGCGGAGGGGTGGGGCAGGCGGCCATTGTGGTCGACACGCAGACCGACATTGCCTACGTGTCCATCCAAGGCAGCGATGTGTTCGCGGTTAACGGGCAGACTTTGGCGGTGCGGGATATGGCCGTGGGTTCGGGGGCGCCTTCGGTGTTGGCGCTCGATCCGGTGACGCACAAGATATTTACGGCTGCGATCGACCCTCTGACAGGACGCAGCGCCATCGGGATTATCGACGGCTCGACGAATGTGAGCAGCACCGTGACGCCGCAGAGCAATCCGTTTGGGATTGCGGTGAATGCAGCGACAAACCAGATTTATGCGGTGAACAACGGGTCGTCGAGCGTGTCGGTGATTGATGGAGGATCGAATACCGTAACGGCGACAGTGTCTACGCAGGCGGGGCCCAGAGCCATTACGGTGGATGCCAGCAAGAACCTGATCTATGTGTCGAACTTCGATGATTCGTCGGTGACGATCATCAATGGGCAGAACAATCAGACCAACACGCAAAGCCTAGGCGGAAGTACGGAGCCGGATTCGTTGGCGGTCAACCCGGTGTTGGGACAGGTGTATGGCGCGGCGTCGCAGGAGAGCCAGGTTTTTAGTTTTCAGTCGGCGTTCAGTCCGGCTGCGTTTGGGATTGGCGATTCGAATGGCGACCCTATCGCGACCGCCACGAACCCCGCAACGGGCATGTGGTACGTGCTGTATGGAAGCAGAAGCCTCGATATTAATGATGGATCGTCGCCGCATTCGTTCAACACTGGGGTTTGTTCGCAGACGTCCAGCAACCCCACATCGATGGCGGTGAATACGCACACGAACACCGTGTGGGTGACGTGCGCGGGCAATGAAGTCGATGAGATCCAAAGCGCTAGCGGATTTTTTGGTGGGAATGAAGCGACCTTGCAGGATTCGAATGCCTCGGTGCCGGTGGCCGTCGCGATTTTGGAGTCGCTGGACCGGGTTTTTGTAGCGAACGGCGGAACGAACGGTAACGATGGCAGTGTTTCGATCTTTGATGGCGATGAGAGCCAGCTGATCGTGAACATTCCGGTCAACGGCAGTCCTGTGGCGATCGCGGCGAACGAAGCGACCGGAAAAGTTTATGTGCAGATTCAAACCGGACAGACCAGTCAGATCGCGGTGATCGACGGAACTGCCGGAAAGGTTTTAACTTTAATTACTGGAGGCAATACCGGCAACGCGTTGCAGCAGATCGCGGCGAACCCAATTAACGGGACGATTTATGCGGCGAACAATGCGTCAAACACCATCACGGCGGTGCAAGAAAATGCGACCGCTGCCAGCAATACGCTGCAGGTGGTAACGCAGCCGTTTACGAACAATACCGTGAATACGTCCAGCCCGACGTTTACGTTCATGGTGAGTAACAATCTGGATGCGGCCGGGCCGTACGCGGTGTATTACCAAGTGGATTCCCAAACTGGGGTTTGGGATTTTGGAAGTTCGATTGGCAACAACCAATTTTCTGGAACGCCGGCGCATGCAATTCCGCCGGGCTTTCACGTGGTGTATTGCTACACCGTGAATGGGGCGGAGAGTGGGGCTTACAGTTCCGTTGGATCCACGGGTAACCAGCACAATCCGCAAATTGGGGCGATTTCTGCTTATGGGTTCTTAGTGGCGCCGCCGATTGCGGGCGTTCCTTTCTATCCAGCGGATTTCGGAAGTTCCCCGGTGGGTGTGGCGACTGCGGCGCAGCAGCCGATTTTGGTGAACGATGGCGGCGCGCCAATGAGTTTCACGTACAACATCAGCGGGCCGAATGCTTCGGATTTTCAAGACGTGCCTTCCGGCAGCGGCGGGGATTGCAGCACGCGCAACGGGACGCTTTTTGCCTCCAGCTACTGTCCAGTGAACATCGTATTCCAGCCCACGGGAACGGGAACGAGAACTGCGACGCTGACGTTCGTCGACAATTCGCTGGGCGCTGCGAACCAAATGCAAACCGTGACCTTGACCGGCGTGGGACAAGCCAGCGCCGGCAATATCCCGTTGACGGTGAGCTTCGCTGGGAATGGAGCGGGTAGTGTCAGCGACGGTGCGAATTTTACCTGCAACACGCCGGGGCCCTGCACGCAGAACTATGCGTCGGGGACGCAGGTGACTCTGAACGCGACGCCGATGGCCGGTTCGATCTTTTATGGATGGACTGGGGCTTGCAGCGGCAGTGGGCCTTGCACCGTCACGATGAGTGCGGCGCAGAGCGTGACTGCACAATTCACCTCGTCGGTGGCGTCGAGCTGCTCGGCGAATGATTCGATCTGGGTTGGCGGAGCCTCCGGCAACTGGAGCGTGGCGACCAACTGGAGCACCGGTGTGGTGCCCAACAATGGCGCGCACGCTTGCATCAATAATTCGCAGTCGCCTGTTTCTTCCGTGACGCTGGACATTTCCGTCAGCATTGGCGGACTAACCATCGACCCGGGAAACAGCCTTACCATCGCCACTGGCCAGGAATTGGTTATTTCCGGAACCATCTCCAACGCTGGGATCATCACCGTGGTGTCCAACAATTCGAACACCTTTATGACCTTCAGCGGTGCGGTGACTTTGACCGGCGGGGGAACCATCACTTTGAACCAGGTGATTGGGAATGGGCAGCCCATTCTGCGCAACGTCAATAGCGGCAGTTTGACCAACGTGAATAACCTGATTCAAGGCTCCGGACAGTTTGGCAATAACGGACTGCCGATCACCAACCAATCCGCGGGGGTGATCAACGCGAATGGTGCTCAAGCGCTGCTTCTAAATAGCGGCAACATTACGAACGCCGGACTGATCGAAGCGACCAATGGCGCGACGCTGCAGATCAACGTAATCGTCGCGAACAAGAACGGAACCATTTCGGCGAGCGGGACAAACTCGATGGTGCAACTGGCCAGCGCGACCGTCCAAGGCGGAACGGTGAGCGGCACGGGCGGTGGCACCATTGGCAACCCCGTCAGCGGTGGCGTAACTCTGGACGGTTCGCAAGCCTCGCAAGGCCCAGTCACCCTCACCGGAACCTACACCGTGGCGAACAACGGCGAGACGGTGGTGGCTGGAACGCTGATCAACAGCGGCACAATTTCGATTCTCTCCAACAATGCCAACTCGATTCTCACTTTCAGCGGCGCAGTGACTTTGACCGGCGGCGGCACGGTCACGATGAGTCAGGCGATCGGCAACGGGCAGCCCATTCTGCGCAACGTAAATAACGGAGCGTTGACCAACGTCAACAACCTGATTCAGGGTTCGGGACAGTTTGGAAACAATGGTTTGATCATCACCAATCAGGCGCAGGGCATCGTCAATGCGAATGGCGCGTTTCCGCTCTTCTTCAACAATGGCGGAGTGACCAATCAAGGGTTGCTGGAAGCCACCGCCGGCGGCGTGCTGGTGACCGAAGTTACCGTTTTCAACGCCAACGCCACAATTCTTTCGACCGGAGCTAACTCCGCGGTACAACTCAACAGCGGCACGACGATTCAGGGCGGCACGCTGAAGACGACTTCCGGCGGTGTACTGGGAGGCGTCTCGACGGTCACTTTGGATGGCTCGACCCAGGGAGCCATCACCATCTCGGGCACCTACAGCCTCAGCAATAACACCGAGACGATCATGGTGGGGACGATCACCAATAACGGCTTGATTTCGGTGCCTTCCAATAATGCCAACACCATTGTGACGTTCAGCGGAGTGGTCACGCTGAATGGCGGCGGCACCATAACGATGACTCAGGCGATCGGTAATGGCCAGCCGATTCTGCGCAATGTGAACAACGGCGCGTTGATGAACGTGAACAACACGATTCAGGGTGCGGGGCAATTCGGAAATAACGGATTGCTGATTACGAACCAGTCCGGCGGCGTGATCAATGCCAATGGGGCGTTTCCCCTGTACTTCAATAACGGCACGGTCACCAATCTTGGGTTAGTTGAAGCGACCGCGGGCGGCACGTTGAACGTCTCCGTGTTGGTGGTGAACAAAACGGCGACCATGGTGGCGAGCGGTACTGGGTCGACGATCAATTTGCAGAGTGGAGCGGATATTCAGGGCGGGACAATCACGTCTGTCTCCGGTGGCACACTCGCGGGGACCAGCACGGTCACATTGGATGGAGCGACACAGGGCGCGCTGACCATCACCGGCACCTACACTGTCAGCAACAACACCGAAACAGTTCTGGTTGGGACGATCAACAACACCGGGACAATTTCGCTGATTTCCAATAATGCCAACACCATTGTCACCTTCAATGGAGGCGTGACGCTGACGGGCGGCGGCTTGGTCACCATGAGCCAGGCGCAGACCAACGGCCAGCCGATTTTGCGCAACGTCAATAATGGCGCACTGACCAACGTCAACAACTTGATTCAAGGCGCGGGGCAATTCGGTAACAACGGATTGCTGATCACCAACCAGGCCGCGGGCGTAATCAACGCCAACGCGACGAACCCATTGGCGCTTAACAATGGCACCGTCACCAATTTGGGATTGATCGAAGCGTCTGCGGGCGGAACGCTGCAGGTTTTTGTCACGGTCATCAACAAAGGCGCCACTCTTCTGGCCACCGGTTCTGGCTCCGCAGTGCAACTGGAGAGTGGCGACGATATCGAGGGCGGAACGATTTCTGCGGCGGCGGGCGGGACGTTTACCGGGGTGAGTACGGCCACTTTCGATGGAACAACGCAAGGCGCGTTGACCATCAACGGAACGTACACCGTAAGCAATGGCACGGAAACCGTAATCACCGGCACCATCAACAACACCGGGACGATTCTGGTGGTGTCGAACAACGCCAACACCTTTCTTACCGTCAACGGCAGTGCGACGCTGACCGGCAGCGGCATCGTGAACATGAGCCAAGCCGTTGCGAATGGCCAACCGATCCTGAGAAATGTAAACAACGGAAACCTCACCAACCTGAACAACCTGATTGAAGGCGCCGGCCAGTTGGGGAATAACGGGTTGATTCTTGGGAATCAGGGGTCAGTCAATGCGAATGGAAGTTTTGGGCTGAGTCTGAGCAGTTTGACGTTTACCAATGCTGGAATTATGGAAATCGATGGGACGCCCGGGCCGACCGCCGTTGCCACGACTGGCTATACGCAAACTTCCGCGGGGACTTTGATTATTGGTGTGACTGGCGGCGCGCCGGCTGGCCCGGTTGTGGCGCAACTGCAAAACACCGGAGTGGCGACCCTGGGCGGCACGCTGGATCTATTGTTCCGCAACGGCTTCACGCCTGCGGTGGGCAACTCTTTCACGGTGCTGACTTCGAATTCGCTTGCTGGGCAGTTTGCTTCGATTCAAAGTACGCCGGCGTTGCCGAATGGATTGGTGTTTTCGGCGACGTATAACGCGACGTCGGTGGTGGTCAATGTGGTGCAGGGTTCGTCCGGGTCGATTTTGACGATCAATGGGCTTGGTGCAGGAGGCGGTGTGATTACCGACAGCACCAACGTGATCAATTGCATTTCGAATGCGGGATCGCTTTCGGGAGTTTGTTCGGCGGCGTTTCAGACGGGTTCGGTGGTGACGTTGACGGCTGCGGCGAATGCCAGTTCCACGTTCACTGGATGGAGTGCTTGCACCGGGACGGGCACTTGCCAGGTGACGCTGAATGGGCCGACGACTGTGTCTGCGACGTTTGTGCCGGTGGGTGCCGGCGAAACGCTGACCGTGACGCCGATCGGGACTGGCGATGGAACTGTTACCGACAATGCGCAGCAGATCAATTGCACGACTACGGCGGGAGTGATGTCTGGAACTTGCACCGGAACTTATCCAGCGGGGACGGTGGTGGCGCTGACTGCGACTCCGGCGCAGGGCTCGACGTTTGGCGGGTATTTGGGCGCGTGCACGGGGACTGGGGCTTGCAGTGTGACGACGAATTCGCCGCAGACAGTGAAGGCGTCCTTTGTGCCGCCGGCACAGCTTTTGACGCTGCCGTTTACGACTGGGACGAACGAGACGGCGATGGCGACGTATGATTGCCCGTCGAATCCGAATCCGACACCGAATAATCCTTGTACCGATCCGAACGCGCATGCGATCGCATTTACTTTGCCGCAGGTGAATACGCCGTTTACGTTGACGGTGGCGGCGACGGAAGTGCCTCCGGATGTGGCGGATGGATTGTGTCCTGCTGGGGATACGCCGACGCAGGATTTCGACTGCCGGTTTAAATCCTTCTTTACGTATCAGACCAATCAGAACGGCGACACGATTGTGCCGCTGTGCTATCCGTACGCGAATGGGAACTGCGTGGTGTACTCGGTGTATTACCAGACGCCGGGGACGGAACCGGATCCGTCGTGGTACAGCGGACCGGTGGATTGGCTGGTGACTTATAACAACGATTCGTTCGTCGCGCCGTCGCCGTATGCGGGAAGCACGCCGCGGCTGTATGAAGATCCGGATGGATTTGTGTTGCCGGGTTCGCCGTATGGGACGAATTGCAGCACGCCGATGCAGGTGGGAAGTCCGGGGACGGCGACGAATCCGGCGATTTTCTGCCAGTTCGTGTTTGATATCACGACGTTCTACGACCCGAACAAGAAGGTCGATGCAGGAATTGGCGGTAAGACCAAAGTATTTAGCGATGCGGTGGTGGCGATTCCGCCTGCAACGGCAGGATTTGTGACGGTGACGAGTACGCCGGATGCGGCGACAGTGACCGCGGGCGGTGCGATTGGATTCACGATCGCGATTTCGAATGGGTCGGCGGCTACGGCGAATAATGTGACGCTGAATGATCCGCTGCCGGCAGTTCCCGGGACGGGCTGGGTCATTTCACCAGCGTATGCAGGGCCGGGAACTTGCACGATTGGCGGCGCGCTGGGCAGCCAAATGCTGAACTGCTCGTTTGGAAATGTGGCGCAGAATGCGTCGTTCAGCGTGCACGTGCAGAGTCCGTCTTCGTCGGTGGGGTCGTTGACCAATTCGGCGGAAATTACGGCGACGAATCAGCAGGTTTTGTCGGTGGCGAATATCGTGGTGCAAGCGGTGAATGTGGCGTTCAGTGCTTTGACACCGTCGCAATCGATTGCTGCGGGGACTAACGCCGGTTTTGCTGGGCGGTGTGATTGGAAATGGCAACGCGTTTCCGCCGGACGGCGAGACGGTGGGCGTGACCATTAATGGCGTGACGCAGCAGGCGAAGATTGTGACCGGTGGGGCGTTCCAGACTTCGTTCCCGACCGCGAATATTCCGGCGTCGGCGACACCGTATCCGATTACGTATAGCTATCCGGGCGATTCGACGTTTGGTCCGGCGAGCGATAGCAGCACGGCGTTGACGGTCAACGGCGTGACGGCGAATTTCACGCTGACGGTTTCGCTGACTGGCACCGGGAACGGTTCGGTGTTTGACAGCACGCAGCAGATTAGCTGCACGGACACGGCCGGAGTTATTTCTGGAACGTGCTCGGCGAGTTATCCCGCTGGGACGATTGTGCAGTTGAGTGCGACGGCAGTGCAGCCTTCGACATTTGGCGGTTGGTCAGGAGCTTGCAGCGGAACGCAGGCTTGTTCGGTGACGATGAATTCGTCGCAGAGCGTGACGGCATCGTTTGTGCCGCCGTCGCAGACGGTTACGCTGCAGTTCACGCCGGGGACGAATGAAACGCAGATGGCGACGTTTGATTGCCCGTCGAATCCGAATCCGACGCCGGCGAATCCTTGTCTTGATCCGAACGCGCATGCAATTGCGTTTACTTTGCCACAGGTGAATACGGCGTTTGCGCTGACGGTGAAAGTGACGGAAGTGCCGCCTGACGTGGCGAACGGATTGTGCCCGGCTGGAGATTCGCCGACGCAGGATTTTGATTGCCGGTTTAAATCGTTCTTCACGTATCAGACCAAAACGAACGGCGATACGGTGGTGCCGCTGTGCTATCCGTACGCGAATGGGAACTGCGTGGTGTATTCGATTTACTCGGGGACACCTGGGACGGAACCAAATCCAGCGTCTTACACCGGGCCAGTCAGTTGGGAAGTGACGTTTAACAACGATACGTTTGTGCCGCCAGCGCCGTATGCCGGCAGCATCCCGCGTCTCTACGAAGATCCCGATGGGTTCGTATTGCCGAACTCGCCGTATGGGACGAATTGCAGCACGCCGATGTTGGTGGGCAATCCGGGTGTGGCGACGAGTCCGGCGATTTTCTGCCAGTTCGTTTTTGATATCACCACCTTCTACGACCCGAATAAAAAGGTGGATGCGGGAATTGGTGGCAAGAGCAAAGTGTTCAGTGATGCGGTGGTGGCGATTCCGCCTGCAACGGCGGGATTTGTGACGGTGACCAGCACGCCGGATGCGGCGACGGTGACGGCGGGGAATCCGATCGGATTTACGATCGCGATTTCGAATGGGTCGGCGGCGACGGCGAATAACGCGACGCTGAATGATCCGTTGCCTGCGGGAGCCGGGATCAACTGGAAGATCAATCCGGCGTATGGCGGGCCGGGGACTTGTGCGATCAACGGCGCGGTGGGCAGCCAAGTGTTGAGCTGCTCGTTTGGAAATGTGGCGGTGAATGCGGCGTTTAACATTCACTTGCTGAGCGCGTCTTCGTCGACAGGCAACTACATCAATCAGAGTTATGTGACGGCAGCGGATCAGCAGGTTTTGTCGGTGGTGAATATCACGGTGCAGGCTTTGCC
Organism: uncultured Acidobacteriota bacterium; assembly: GCA_963846145.1. Classification (GTDB taxonomy): domain Bacteria; phylum Acidobacteriota; class Terriglobia; order Acidiferrales; family UBA7541; genus Acidiferrum. The sequence goes on from CAWJUV010000004.1 coordinate 1,229,546, forward strand.
GGTGCCGATGTTCAGCGGGTTGACTCCTTCACAGACGGTGACGTTTGGGACGGCGTCGATTACGCTGGGTGGAAAAATCAGCAGCGGGACGATTTTTCCGACGCCTGGTGAAAAAGTAACGATTACGATTGCGGGAAAATCGCAGCAGGCGGCGATTGGAAGCAGTGGAGCGTTTTCCACTTCGTTTGCGGTGGGGGCGATTCCGGCATCGACGACGCCGTATGCGATTACGTATAGCTATGCGGGCGATGCGAAGTTGGCGGCGGCGAGCGATTCGAGCACGACGCTGACGGTGGCTGCAGCGACGAAGAAGAATCAGACGATTACGTTTGGTGCGTTGCCGACGAGCGCTGCGTATGGGAGTTCGTTCCCGGTGACGGCTTCGGCGAGTTCTGGATTGCCGGTGACGATTACTGGAAGTGGGGCGTGTTCGTTCCTGGCGCCGAGTTCGAAGAGCAATTCCGGCACGGCGACGATGACCAGTGGGATTGGGACTTGTACATTGACGGCGACGCAGGCTGGCAATGGCACGTATAACCCGGCGACTGCGTCGAAGACGGTCGCGGCGGCTAAGGCGAACAGTGCGACGAAGATTACTGCGAATACGCCGAATCCTTCGAATGTGGCGCAGACGGTGACGGTGAGCTTTGCGGTTAGCGGCGGGTCGGTGAAATTGAGTGGGCCGACTGGATCGGTGAAAGTTACTGCAAGTACCGGTGAGAGCTGCAACGGGACGCTGACGAATGGCGGTGGGAGTTGTACGCTGACGTTTGCGACGGCGGGTCCGCGGACGCTCACTGCGGCGTATTCCGGCGATAACAATTTTGCCGGCAGTGCTTCGAACAGTGTGAGCCAGACGGTGAATGGCGGAGCCTCGACGTTGTTGGTTTCTCCGACAAGCATCGACTTTGGCCAGGTTCCGCTTGGTTCGCTGGGCATTCAAGCGGTGACGTTGAAGAACACTGGCGGTTCGACGATCAAGTTCAGCAACATCGTGATCAATCGCACGGGGACGCATCCGGAGGATTTCTTCGATTTGCCGCTGTGTCCGGACTCGTTGGCGCCTGGGAGATCGTGCGTGGTGTATGTATCGTTCGTGCCGCTGCGCAACCAACTAGGTCCGATGAACGCTAACTTGGTCATCACTGACAATGCGGTGGGTAGCCCGCAGACGGTAACGTTGAAAGGTACGGTGATAAACCCGCAGCCGGTGCTGAGTCCGTCTTCGCTGTCGTTTGGGGCCCAGAAAGTTGGGACGACCAGTGCGGTGAAGAGTGCGACGTTGACGAACAATGGGAGCTCCGCGCTGGTGCTGAATAAAATTAGCGTCAGCGGCGATTATTCCATTGCGAGTACGACAACTTGTGTGGCGGGCTTGTCGCTTGCGCCGACGAAGACATGCCGGATCGATGTGAAGTTTTCACCGCGGAGCCGCGGGCAACGCAACGGTGCCGTCGATGTGGACGACAATGCGTTTCCGGATGATCAGTATGTGCAGTTGTCGGGCTCTGGAAACTGAGCGAGTGAGAAGCGCATATTCCGATTAGTCCACAGGATTATTGCGCTTAGTGACGTTGAAGAAGTCCAAAGAAGGAATGCAGGTTGAAGTCTGCCCGTCCCACCCTTGCAAAAATCGCAAGGGTAGGCCACCCGTTTTTCTTACGGTTCAAGAAATCAAAAGAAACTACGAAAAGAACCCACGGTTGTGCGCTCTCGTTTTGTTCGTGTCGAAGAATCCAGAAAGCGTTAGCTGGGTTTGACGGCGAAGATGGGGGCGAGGTCGGCGCGTTTGCTGACCAGGTCGGTTTGGGCTTCTTTTTGGATGTCGTCGGCGGCGCGGCGGGCTTCCTGGTAGTGATTTTTCGCGGCGTCGGATTTTCCCGAGGCTTCCAGAGCGCGGCCCAGCTGGAATTCAGCGGCGGCGCGCAGGACGCGCAGGCCGAGTTTTTCGCTGCGTAATGTCGCGGTGTTTAGATCTTTTTGTGCGCCGGCGTAATCCTTCATTCCCACCAGAGCTTGACCACGCAGCACCAGACATTGCGTAGATAAATATTTGAGGCCGAGCGAATCGGCTTGTTCGCCGAGAGTCTTCAACGACGCTGCGGCCGCTGCGAATTTGCCTTGGGCTACGGCGAGTTTTGCCGCGCTGATTTTAATGACCAGAATCAGATGGGCGTCGCCGGTGGGAGCGGCGGTTTGTTGGGCTTTGGCGTAGGCGGCTCCGGCGGCGTTGAGATCACCGCGGTAGAGGGCGTTGTCGCCTTGGTAGTTCAAGATTGTTGCGATTTGCGCCTGATTTTTGTCTTCGGTAGCGCTGGCGGTGGCATCGTTGAGTTTCGCGGCGGCTTCGTCAGCGCGGCCGGCTTGGGCCAGAGCGTGACCGTCGGCGGTCAACACTTCGGTGAGCCAAAAACCTTTTTCTTTGGTTTCGCGAAGACCTTTTAGAGCCTCATCCTGCGAAGCGATGGCTGCGCCGAAGCGGCCTTGATAGCTGAAGAGCAATCCCAAGCCTGAGGATTCGATGGCCGCGCCGCGTTTGTCGCCGGTGGTGCGACGAATTTCCAGAGCTTTGAGGTATTGCTCCTGAGCCTGATCAAACTGGCCGGTCTTCATGGAAGTTTCAGCGAGATTGTGGAGAGTGTCGGCGATGTCCGAAGGAACTTTTAGCTTTTCGCGGAGCTGCAAAGCTTTTTCGAAATAAGTGCGGGCGTTGTCGAAGTCGCCTTTGGAAAGATAGGTGTTGCCGATGTTGTTGACGACCTGGCTCTGCATTTGCTCGTTGTGAACTTCGATCTCGGATTGCAGTGATTCCTTGAAAAGCGGAAGGGCCGCGTCGTACTTCCCTTTTTGGGTATAGAAATCGCCCATGTCGCTGAGGAGGTTAGCGGTGCCTTGCTTGTCTCCAATTTCTTTGCGGAGTTTAAGGGCTTTTTCGTAGTTCTTCTGCGCCAAATCTGACTTGCCGGTGTGGTCTTGAATGTTGGCCATCATCTGCAAACTGTCGGCGATGCCCTTCTTCATGTTGAGTTTGGTGCGAATGTCGAGCGCTTCCTGCAGACTTTTTAGGGCGTCGTCGGGACTTTGCAAGACGTCGTAGGCCACTCCCATGGCTTGCAAAGTTTGGGCCATACCAGCGTCGTCATGCAGTTCGATGGCGAGAGATTGAGCGCGAGTAAGAAATTCAAGAGCTTTTTGCGTGTTGCCGCTTTCGATTTGTACGCGACCAAGAGCGATCAGCCCTTCGAGGCGCTTGGGATCGAGTTGCACCACTTTGTTGAGATTCTCGTTGGCCTTGTCGTAGTTGCCGGCGCTTTCGTAGGAGAGCGCGAGGTCGTAGAGATAGTCGGCGTTATCGGCCGCAACGCTGACGAGGCCCTGGTAGGCCTCGATAGCTTTGGGATAGTCCTTGAGGATGCGGTCGCGATTGGCCTGGATCAGGTATTTTTCCTGCGCGGGGAGTGCGGAACTTAGAGAGACAGCTTTGCTCGCGGCTTGCTCCGCTTCGTCATCCTGCCCCAGTTCGGCGTAGGACTGTGCGAGCTTGGAATAGGCCAGAGCGAATTGAGTGTCGGAGTCGACGGCGCTTTGGAAATTCTTGGCGGCATCGGCGAAGTTTCCGCTGCGAAGTTGCTGCTGGCCTTGATCGTAATCGCGGAGGGCGGCGATGGAGGCGGTGGAAGGCTTGAAGGCATGTTCCTGCAATTCTTTCTGCAGGCTCTTCGAAACGGAAAGGCTTTCGCGAATTTGGGCGGCGAGGCGGTCAACGGCCGGGAGAATTTCTTTTTCGCTGGCGGCGTCTTGCTTGACGGTGGCGGTGCGGCCGCGCTTCAGGTCCTGAATGGTGGCGTCGAAGCGGATCTGGTCGCCGAATTTGGCGTACTGGCCCCATACAACGGTGTCGACGTTGCTGATTTTGGAGACGCTTTCGATGGTGGATTGATTGAGCGTGGATTGTGCGCCGATGCCGAGGTCTTTGAGGACCTGTGCTACGCGTTCAGTGGAAACCATGCGAATGCTGTTGGACTGGCCGACGTCGGTGCTGAGCATTTCGGCCATGCTGGAGCCGAGCCAATCGAGTTTGGCGTCGGAGGAGGCGTTGTGAAACGGAAGAATCGCCAACGAATTGAGAGGAACGGCGGGAGCGGCGGTGGTGCCATTTGTTGGGCCGGGGGCAATGTATTTTTTCGCGACGAAAGCACCGCCGCCGACGAGAAGCAACACGACAACTCCGGCGAAGACCCAGGGGCGGCGATCGGGAGGCGCCTGAACGATGACGGTCTCAACCTTGGGTGGCTCGATAACCGTGATGCGCTTGGTGGAACCGCCGCGCCAGGCGTCGATATCGGCTTGAATTTCCAGAGCACTCTGATAGCGATTTGCGGGATCGAGTGCGAGGCACTTGGCGACGATGTCGTTGAGGACCGGGGGAATATCGGGGTCGACTTCGATGACTTTGCGGGATTGTTCGCGGGTGCGCTTGAACATCGCGCTCTGCACGGTGTCGGCTTTGAAGGGGAGCTGGCCGACGAGCAACTGAAACAGCATGATGCCCACGGTGAATAAATCGGAGCGCGCGTCGACGTGTTCGCCCATGACTTGTTCGGGCGACATGTAATCGGGAGTGCCGATGAGGGCGCCAGTGTTGGTCATCATGCCGGCGCTGGCTTCGGTGCTGCGGGCGATGCCGAAATCCATGACGATAGCGCGGCCGGTCTTGTCGACCATCACGTTTTGAGGCTTCAGGTCGCGGTGGACGACGCCTTCGGAGTGCGCGGCGTCGAGCGCGGTGCAGACCTGATACATGATGTCGACGCTTTTTTCGTAGGGAAGTTTTTCTTTGGCGAGGGAGGACAGATCCTGACCCTCGATAAATTCCATGGTGATGAATTTGAGGCCGTCGAGTTCGCCGAGATCGAAAATGCGGATGACGTTTTTGTGAGTGATCTTGCGGGCGAGGATGAGTTCCTGTTTGAAACGCTTGAGGACTTCTTCGTGTTCGGCGAATTCGGGGCGGATGACTTTGAGAGCGACGAAGCGCTCCAGTTCCATGTCCTTCGCTTTGTAGACGGAGCCCATGCCGCCTTCGCCGAGCATCTGGACGACTTCGTAGCGGCGGCCGAGAAATGTTCCGGGAGCGAGGCGGCCGGCGCGGAGAGCGGGTTGGCTGGGGGCAGCGACCGCTTTGGACCAGCCGGCTGAGCCGGAAATGTCGGTCATGTTGGCGCGGTCGGGTTCGTCGGCGGGCACGAATGTCGCGGAGGGATCGTGCGGCGTGGCGGAAGATGAGTCTATGAAGGTTTTGTTGCTGGAGTCGTCGGCACTCGGCGCTTTCGGAGTGGCGGCGGGAGTTGGGTTGAGTGTCAACTCAATTTCTTGGTTCGCCTTGGAGCTAACCTTGGGTTTTTGATCGGTGGTGCCGAGGAAAGTCGCGTCACTGATGGGAAGAGGAGTCGCGCAGGCAAGGCACTGCGAGGCGGACACCACGTTGGGTGTGTGGCAAATGGGGCACTCTATCGTGTCCGGCGCCATGGCTGGGTCGCTGCCTCTGAGCCCTTCGGGCAATCACCATGCAGGATTAGCGATTCTACCTCACGCCGCGCTTAAGTCGGCATAAATCGCAGGTTTTCGCGGCCTGTTGTTAACTCGCGCTACACCGATAGGAATGTACCGTACTCCCGTCGATGCCGGGCAAGTGTATAACCGAGTTGTAGGCCCTTCCCGCGCCGTCCGCCGGCCCCCCGAAATTCCTTCGGGCTGGATCCTTGTTCGTAGGAGTCTCCATGATTCAGTACATCTATGTGAGTTCGAGTGTCAAACGTTTCGGTAATGAGGAATTGCTGAAACTGCTCGAAAAGGCCCGCGCTAATAATGAGCAGCTGGGGATTTCCGGGATGCTGTTGTACAAAGATGGCGATTTCATGCAGGCGCTGGAAGGACCGGAAGAACAGGTGCACCGGCTGAGCGCGCGAATTGCTCGCGATCCGCGGCATCAGAATGTGAAAAAGTTGTTGGAAGGGCCGATTACAGAGCGAGAGTTTCCGGATTGGTCGATGGGCTTCCAGAATCTGAATGGGATTGAAACCGGCAGCGTGCCGGGGTATTCCACTTTTCTAGATTCGCCGTTGCGCGAAGAGAGTTTTGCCAGGGCGCCAACGTTGGCGCGGCAATTCTTGCTGCTGTTCAAAAGCAAAACGGTGGTTGAGGCGAACGCCAAAGTTCGGGGGTGACGAGTGACCAGGCTGCGGAGCGATGGCTCTCGGCGGTGGTTGCGGCTGTCGGCGGATGTGATGGAGCACGGTCAGAAGACCGGATTCGTTGTTCAGGTCTTGCATATTTCGGTGAGATTGCGGGATAGCGGGTCGGCGGCGAAGGCTGCGAATTCTTTCAGGAGAATTGCGCGGGAGCGAGCTTACAATGGGCTTTGTAACCTAGTATTACGAAAGGATTTTCCACGATTCAATTTTGCGTAAATTTTGCTGTAACCGTGAAGTAGGAGAATTCGCCGTGATGGAGAGTTTCCGGGCCCTGAGATTTGGGAATTGGGGTTGCTAGTGAGGGCTCGCCGGTTCCTCACTGTGTTTGCGGTTTCCTTCCTTTTTCTTCTCCTTATAGACAGAGCTGGTTTTGCGCAGTCGGATGCGCGTGCGGTGGAGGGGCGTGCGCCGATCTCGGAAGCATTGGGATGGGTGAAGAGCGCGACGCGTCCGGTGAAGGAGTTTGATTACGCGATGAGTGTTCGGGTGCGGCTGCTGTTTTTCTGGGCAGGAAAAGATGATGTGGGCGGAGGATACATCCGGAGGGGATTTTCAAAGGAGGAGCCGCGACAGGAGTTGCTGCAGGTATTGTTCGGGTCGGATCCGGCGAAGGCGCCCAGGGCGATCAATCGTTGGGGAGCGGGGACCGAAGTGGTTTGGCACAAGAATGTGCCTGCGGTGGCCACGGTCGCGGAGAAGAACAACGATGATGTAGTCTCTAGTGCGTTTTTTGGATTTATGAAGGAGTCGAAGGGCAAGAGCGTTTCGGAGATGCAGGAGGAGTTGAAGAAAGAAAAGAATGGCGGGGAGCATCAGTTCACGGGGATTTTGAGTCGCGTGGACAGCGGGCATGCGGCGTCGTTGGTGGTGCCGCTGGCTTCGAATGTGGACTACAACTTGAATCAGTACGCGGAAGCGGAGCCAGTAATGTTGGAAAGGTTGAGCACGTCGGAGCGTCCGCTTAAAGTGCTGCAGACCACCGTGGGATGCGATCGGGCGGTGGAGTTCCTAGGGGCAGTGTCGCAGTTGGCGGATGCGGCGATGGAAAATCCGCAAGGGCCAAAAACGGTGTGCTACGTGTACGACGTGCAGGTAAGTACGTTGACGCTGGAACATGCAGAGCGGGTGAAGAAATTGGATGTAAAGGTGAACGCGATCAAGGGCGGAACACTTTTTGAGCAGAGTTATGACGATCTGCTGCAGGCGGACTTTGTATCCACGAATCAGACTACTGGAAAGAAATCGTATTTCACCATTACTCTGGGGACGCAAGGGACGCTGCGGGGAACGCCGGTGCAGATTCGGTATCAGCCGAATTGGTGGTTTCAGGTGGTGTTGAATCTGATGCCGCAGGGATCGGGAAACGCGGCAGCGGCTCGGTAGGATTTTTCTGTTTACAAATCGCGGTTAATCGATGGATTGAAGCAAATTTGTTCGCTGCTGGCGCTTGGAGCAATTGTGGTATGAATGGTTGCTCTGGAGGCTGGTTGAGCGACATTTCTTCACGGCCTGGGTCTGGTGCGAGTCTTACCGAACTGCTTCCGCCGCTGAGCGAGCAGGAAGCGCTGGTGGAATCGGCGCGCTGCTTGATGTGTTACGACGCGCCTTGTACGCACGCCTGTCCTACGCATATCGACATTCCTAAATTCATCAAGAAAATTTCGAGTGGAAATTTGGTGGGATCGGCACGTACGATTCTCGAGGCGAATCTCTTGGGGGCGACGTGTGCGCGGGTGTGTCCGGTGCAAGAATTGTGTGAAGGAGCATGTGTGCTGGGCGCGGAGCATAAGCCGATCGCGATTGGGAGACTGCAACGGTATGCGATGGATTTTGCGTATCGAACTAAACAGCCCGCACTTCGAACCGCAAAGGCGACCGGCAAGAGAGTTGCGGTGATCGGTGCCGGGCCGGCGGGGCTGTCTTGCGCGGGCGAATTGGCAAAGCGCGGGGTTGCGGTGACCTTGTACGAGCGGCGGGAGTTACCTGGCGGGCTTTCGACTTACGGGATCATCGTGTTGCGGGAGCCGGTGGATATTGCCCTGGCGGAAGTGGAGATGATTCGGAGTTTAGGGGTGAAAGTCGAGACGGGAAAAGGAATTGACGACGAAGTGGCGGTGGAAGAACTGAAGAAAACCGTTGATGCGGTGTTTCTTAGTGTGGGCTTGGGGAAAAGTCCGAAGATGGGAATTCCCGGCGAGGAATATGTTGTGGATGGGTTGGAATATATTGAGCGGAGCAAGATTGAGCCGGAGAAATTGGAAGTTGGTAAAAATGTGGTGGTGATTGGCGCGGGGAATACGGCGATTGATTGTGCGACGGTGGCGCGCAGGCTGGGAGCGGAGCGGGTGACCATGCTTTATCGCCGAACGGAGAAAGAAATGACCGCGTATCCGCATGAATACGATTTTGTGAAGCGTGAAGGAGTAACGGTTTTGTTTTTGCTGCAGCCGGTGAAAATTCTTGCCGAAAGTGGCGCGGTAAAGGGTGTGGAGTGTGTGCGGATGTCTTTGGGTGAAGTTGATGCTTCGGGGCGCGCGTTGGCGCGGCCGGTAGCGGGTTCGAATGTGTTATTGCCAGCGGATCAGGTAGTGAAAGCGATTGGGCAAGAGAAGTTGCCGCTGGCAATGCGGCTGAATCTGAAAAGAGCAAATGGCTTTATTGCGGTGGATTCAAATTTTGAGACGAGTACGGCGGGGATTTATGCCGGAGGCGATTGCATTCGCGTGCGTGGATCGGCGTCCACCGTGATGGCCGTGCAGGATGGCAAACTGGCGGCGCGTGCTATTCACGAAAAGCTGGTGACGCATGGCTGATCTGAGGATCAATTTTGCGGGGATTCGATCGCCGAATCCGTTCTGGCTGGCGTCGGCGCCGCCAACGAATTCTGGAGCGCAGGTGCATCGCGCGTTCGAAGCGGGGTGGGGCGGAGCGGTGTGGAAGACCATTGGCGCCCCGGTGCTAAACGTATCGAATCGCTACGGGGCGTGGCGATACGGAAATGAAAAGATGCTGGCGATTAATAACGTCGAGCTGATTTCTGACCGGCCGATGGAAGTGAATCTGCGGGAAATCGCAGAAGTGAAGCGGGCGTGGCCGGATCGTGCCGTGGTGGTGTCGGCGATGGTGGAGTCGAAGCCGGCGGCGTGGCACGACATTATCAAGAAAATTCAGGATACGGGCGCGGACGGAATTGAGTTGAATTATGGATGTCCGCATGGGATGAGCGAGCGCGGGATGGGCAGTGCGGTGGGGCAAGTTCCGCAGTATTGCCAGGAGATTACCGGCTGGGTCATGGAGATCGCGAAGATTCCGGTGATCGTGAAGCTGACGCCGAATGTTGCGGACATTACGATGCCGGCGCGGGCGGCGGTGGCCGCTGGAGCGAATGCAATTTCGCTGATCAACACGATTAATTCGATTATCGGCGTGGATCTGGACACGTTGCAGATCACGCCGAGCATTGGCGGGCGCGGCGGACACGGTGGGTATGCAGGGCCGGCGGTGAAACCGGTGGCGTTGAATATGTTGGCGGCGCTGGGGCGGGATGCGGTGGTGAGCAAGTCGGGATTGCCTCTTTCCGGTATGGGAGGGATTTCGACCTGGCGGGATGCGGCCGAGTTTTTGTTGCTCGGTGCGCGGAGCTTGCAGGTTTGCACGGCGGTGATGCATTACGGGTTTCGGGTTATTGAAGATTTGTGCGACGGGCTTTCGAACTGGATGGATGCGAAGGGATTTTCGACGATTGACGACGTGGTGGGAAAGAGTCTGCAGCAGGTTTCGGATTTTAAGGATTTCGATTTGTCGTTTCAGGCGGTGGCGCGGATTGATCAGCAGAAGTGCATTCACTGCGAGCTGTGTTATGTAGCGTGCAATGACACGGCGCATCAGTGCATTGATTTGATTGATGCTGGCGGAAAAGTGGTAGCGCCTGGAACTTACGAGGCGAGTTCGAACGGTAAAGTTGCAGCCGTGACTACCCGGCCGAACGTTGTCGTGCGTGAAGCAGATTGTGTAGGGTGCCGACTATGTTTCAACATTTGTCCCGTGGAGCATTGCATTGAGATGGTGGAGATTCCTTCGGGGCGGCCGGCGGTGACGTGGGATGAGTTGACGGCGAAGAACCCGGAAGTTGCGGAGGACTGGGAACAGATGGAGAAGTACCGGCGGAAGATGGGGATTCGCATTCACTAGAGCTGTGTGATTCGAATGTGCTGGTGAGCGGGCCCGGCAGGTAAGGAGTGCCACTTGGGACTGTTGATTCGAAATGCTGACATTGTGAATGCCGACTCGCGCACGCAAGGGGATATCTACGCCGAGAATGAGGTGATCACGCGGATCGGGAAAAATTTAGAAGTGGCGCCGGAGACGGAAGTTGTAGATGCCAGTGGGAAGCTGGTGTTTCCCGGATTTATCGATCCGCACGTACACATTTATTTGCCGTTCATGGCCACGTTTGCCAAGGACACGCATGAGACGGGGAGTATTGCGGCGTTGATTGGCGGGACGACGACGTACATTGAGATGTGTTGTCCGAATCGGACGGATGATGCTTTGGCGGGTTATGAGTTGTGGAAGTCGAAGGCCAGCGGGAACAGCGCGTGCGATTACGCGTTTCACATGTCGGTGACGAAGTTTGTGAGTGAGACGGAATCGCAGTTGCGCGAGATTGTCGCGGATGGCACGGCTTCGTTCAAGATTTTCCTGGCGTACAAGAATTTCTTTGGCGTTGATGATGGAGAGATGTACCAGACGCTGACGCTGGCGAAGAAGTTGGGCGTGATTGTTACGGCGCATTGCGAAAACGCGGAGTTGGTCGCGCGGCTACAGGAACGGCTGATCGCTGAGGGAAAAATTGGGCCGGAGTGGCATGAGCCAAGTCGTCCGGAGTCTGTGGAGGCGGAGGGGACGGAGCGGTTTGCGACGTTTTTGGAAAATACCGGGGCGAGCGGATATGTGGTGCATTTGTCGTGTGAAAAGGCGTTGAATGCCGCGGTGGCGGCGAAGAATCGAGGAGTGCGCATCAGCGTGGAGACGGTGCTGCCGCATTTGTTGCTGGATAAAACCTATGCGGAACGAGCGGGTGTGGAAGGCATGAAGCATGTGATGTCGCCGCCGTTGCGCGCGAAGGCAAATCAGGATGTGTTGTGGAAGGCGCTGGCGGGTAAGGCGGTGGATACAGTGGGGACGGATCATTGTCCCTTTGATACGGAGCAGAAGTTGATGGGGAAAGATGCGTTCACGAATATTCCTAACGGTATTCCCGGGATTGAGGACCGGGTGAATTTGCTGTACACGTACGGCGTGAAGCGGGGGCGGGTCGATTTGCAGCGGTTTGTGGAAGTGGCGAGTGCGCGGGCGGCGAAATTGTTTGGATTGTTTCCGCGGAAGGGGACGATTGCGGTGGGGAGCGATGCGGATCTGGTGGTGTTCGATCCGGAGTATCGCGGCACGGTAAGTGCGAAGACGCAGCATGTGAATAACGACTACAACGGATTTGAGGGGATGAGCATTGAAGGGCGGCCGACGGTGGTGACGGTGCGTGGTAAGGTGCAAGTGCGGGATGGAAAATTTGTGGGTCAGCGCGGCCGGGGAAAGATGTTGAAGCGGGAGCCGGCATATTTTTGATTTTTGTAACTTCTCAATCAATCTACGACTGAAATCGACATGGCACTGAATCCGAAGCGAACTGTTGAGGAACTGAAGGAGCTACGCGCGCTGACCGGCGATGAAAACGGCGCACAGCGTGTAGCTTGGACGGATACGTGGCTGGCGGCGAGGGAGTGGTTTGGAAAAAAGCTGGCGGAGCTCCCGGTAGAGCATTATTACGATGCAGCGGGCAACAACTGGGCAACGTTGCCGGGAAAATCGAAACGAGCGTTGCTGCTCGGCGGGCATCTTGATTCGGTGCCGAATGGCGGGTGGCTGGATGGAGCGCTGAATGTGTTGGCGGCGCTGGAAGTGTTGCGGCGCTTTGCAGAGGAGTTTGATGGAAAGCCGCCGGTTACGGTGCGGCTGGTGGATTTTGCGGATGAAGAGGGTGCGCGATTCGGGCGGAGTCTCTTGGGGTCTTCAGCGTTTGCAGGGACGCATTCGATTGCAGCGGATCGGGTGCGGACTGATCGCGATGGAGTGAAGCTGGAAGATGCTTTGCGTCGCTGCGGAGTGGAGATCGATCGATTTCCCGAAGCCGGGCGGGAACGGGAAAATGCGGCGGCGTATCTTGAATTGCATATCGAGCAAGGGCCGGTGTTGGAGAAATTAGGGTTGCCGCTGGCGACCGTGCTCGGGACGAAAGGCGTGGAGCGGCACAACGTGACGTTTTTTGGGCAAGAAGCGCATTCTGGATCAACGCCTATGAATGCGCGGCACGATGCTCTGGCTGCGGCGGCGAAGCTGGCGTTGGAGATTCGACCGATTGCAAAAAAGCATGCCGATGCGGTCTGTACGATGGGGAGCGTGAAGACTTTTCCGGGAATTGTAACGGCGGTGGTAGGGCGCTGCGAAGCGACACTGGATCAGCGCGATTTGGACGCAGTGATTTTGAAACAAATGTTTCGGGAAGCCCAGGAGGCTAGCCGGCGCTTTGCGGAAGAAGAAAAGTGCACGGTGGAATGGTCGCGCATCTGGAATATTGAGCCGGTGCCGTTTCATCCGGAGTTGATTGAGCTTTGTGCCGCGGCGGTGCGGGAGGTTTCGGGGAGCACGCAGCGAATGCCGTCTGGGCCGCTGCATGATGCGGCAGAAGTTTCGCGGTGTGGGATTCCCGCGGTGATGATGTTTGTGCAGTCGCTCGGCGGAATCAGTCACAACAAAATTGAGGATACGACGCCCGAGCATTTGGAAATGTCGGTGGTCGCGCTCGATCGCTTGGCGTCGAAGACGATGGAATGGATGCTGCGGGCAGGGTAGTTTGCGGCGCCCGGAAGAAAATTTTGAGCTAGCTCTTGGTAGTCGCGAAGTTTGCGTCTTTTCTACGCACGAAAAACCACAGCATGCCTGCGACGACGTAGCCTAAATAAATGTACGGCAGCCAGCCGTATGGACCTTCCGGAATTGGATATAGGTTTCCGGCGAGGCCCAAGAGCATTACGATGCAGGCGGTCCACGCGAGAACGTGTGCGGATTTTCGATAGGCGTTGTGCAATCGCAGATAACCGGGAAGCGCAAGACACACCAACGCGTAGGCCACGATGAAGCCGTAGGTTGCGAGCGAACCCATCCAACCGTAAACGTCCAGCCCGGCTGCGCCGCGTGCGGCGAGGACGACGGGTGGAAGCGCAACGGCGATTCCGGAAGCGAGGACGGCGCGATGGGGCGTTTCGTTATGCGCGTGGGTGACGCGAAAACTTCCGTGCGCCAAACCGTGGTGCGACATGAGGAGGAGTACGCGCGCAGCGGCAATGATGCACGCCAGGATGCAGGCAAACATAGTGATTAGCGCGCCGACATTGATGAGATAAGCGAGCAGCGGAACACCGGCGATTCCTGCGAGGACGCGCATGGGTGCGTGGTCGGTGGAGAAGTCCAAGCCGGCAATGTTGAGGCCGAGGACTTCGGTGTAGGCGCAGATCACGAAAATGGAACCGGCGAGCAGCGCGCTTTGAATGACGGCACGCGGAATGGTTTTCAGAGGATCGCGAGCTTCAGCGCCTAACGTGGTCGCGCTTTCGAAGCCGACAAAACTAAAGAGAGCCAGGACGAGGCCGAGGCGGAAGCCGCTGCCGGTAACGCCGTGGAGCGCGAGTTGTTGATGGTCAATGCGGAGATGGGTGCGAATCAGGACGAGTACGACCACGATCATCACGAAAGAAACCGAGAGGGCTTGAATCCATAGCATGAGGCGTGCAGAAATTTGAATGTCGCGCCAAGCTACGGCGGTGGCGATGGCGGTGACCAGAATGACGAGCAGGACGGTCGGGAGTTCGCGGCCGCTGGCGGCACTAAAGAGGACGTTGGCGAAATGGTAGAAGCCGCCGACTAAGCTGGAGGCGGTGCCGATGTAAGCCAGGAATAAGCTCCAAGCGGAGACAGCGCTGACATACGGAGGTAGTATTTTTGCGGTGTAGCTGAAAAGTGAACCGGGGGAGGCGGAGTAGCGGGCGAAGGTGGCGATGCACAAAGCCACGAGAAACACGGCGAAGGTGGCGACGGCGAAAGCGAGCCATGTACCATTTCCTGCGAGCGCACAGGCAAGTGGGATGTTGGCGACGGGAGTGGCGACCGGTGCGATGGTGGAGACAGATTGTGCGAGGACCTCTCTGGGAGAGAGTACGGCGTTGCGCAGGCCGTAGCTGGGGTTGACGGAGGCAACGGGCGATTGCGGCGTTGCAGCGATTGGCGTCTGTGGGTCTGAAGGCATTGTTCGATCGATGGAACTGTGGCGGCTACGATATGTCGGTAGGGCGTGTCGTGCAACCATGATGAGTGAGGAAGAGATTGGTCGGCGCGTCAAATTGGCGATGAAGTGGAACGAAATCTTTGTTGTGGCGGTTGGCTGAGGGAACGGTGACTGAGCGAGCGATGAAGTTGGACCGAGCGGTGCTGGCGAAGCTGCCTAAGGTTTTGTTGCATGAGCATCTGGATGGGGTGTTGCGGCCGCAGACGATTATTGAGTTGGCGCGCGATTGTGGATACGAGGGTCTGCCGGCGGGAGATGCCGAGGAATTGGGGCGGTGGTTCTTCCAGGGCGCGAATCAGGGGAGTTTGCCGAAATACCTGGAGGGATTTGCGCACACCATTGCGGTGATGCAGACGGAAGAGGGGCTAGAGCGGGCGGCGTATGAGCAAGCCGAGGATTTGAGCCGCGATGGCGTGATTTATTTTGAGACGCGATTTGCGCCAGTGTTCCACACGCAGAAAAGTTTAACGCATCAACAGATTGTGGCGGCGGTATTGAAGGGGCTTGAGCGCGGGTATAGAGATTTCGGAGTGCGAGCCGGTCTGATTATTTGCGCGATGCGGAATATGGATGTTTCGCTGGAGATGGCGGAACTGGCGGTGGATTTCCGCGAGCGCGGCGTGGTGGGATTTGATTTGGCTGGCGAAGAGGGCGGGTATCCGCCGAAGAAACATGTGGATGCGTTTCATTATATTCAGCGGCAGAATTTCAATATCACGATTCACGCGGGTGAAGGATTTGGGAAGGAATCGATCTGGCAGGCGATTCAGTATTGTGGGGCGCACCGGATCGGGCATGGGACGCGGTTGATTGAAGATATTGCGGTCGCGGATGGGAAAGTGGTGAAGCTGGGCAATTTGGCGCAATACGTATTGGATAAGCGGATTCCGCTGGAGATTTGTTTGCTAAGCAATGTGCACACGGGGGCAACGCGGAGTATTGAAGAGCATCCGTTCAGGATTTTTTATAAGGAAGGGTTTCGGGTGACATTGAATACGGATAATCGATTGATGAGCGATACGACCATGACCAAGGAGTTTGCTGCGGCGGCGGAGACGTTTGGTTTGCGGCTGGATGATTTTGAAAAAATTACTGTCAATGCGATGAAGAGTGCGTTTTTGCCGTACGGGGAGCGTTGCGAATTTATATATGCCGCGATCAAGCCGATCTACGCGAAGATTCGTGCGTCGCTGGTTGGAAGTTGAAGTGAGGCAGGCTTGGCGATGAATCGTGCGTTCATGGCTCGGGCGATTGCGCTTTCGATTGAGAATGTGAAAGAGGGGCTGGGCGGGCCGTTTGCTACGGTCATCGCGCGAGGCGACGAAATCATTGCGGAGGCCGGCCAACCGGGTGACGTCCACGAACGATCCGACGGCGCATGCGGAAGTGGTGGCGATTCGGGCGGCTTGCGCGAAGTTAGGGATATTTGAGTTGGCGGATTGCGAGCTGTACAGTTCGTGCGAGCCTTGTCCGATGTGTTTTGGGGCGATTTATTGGGCGCGGATTCCGCGATTTTATTTTGGGAATTCGGCGGCAGATGCAGCGGCGATCGGGTTCGACGATTCGTTTATTTATGACGAACTGAAGTTGCCGGCAGGCGAGCGACGGGTGCACGCCGTGCAGATGATGCGAGAAGAAGCGCTAGAGGGATTTCGAGCCTGGGTGGAGAAGCCGGACAAAATTGAATACTGACTGGGTCGATCGTTATTTTCACCTTTCCGAGAATCACACTTCCGTAAAACAAGAGCTGCTGGGAGGGCTGACGACGTTCATCACCATGGCGTATATCGTGGTGGTGAATCCGCAGATTCTGGCGCAGGCCGGAATGCCCGCGGATGGAGTGATGTTCGCGACATGCCTGTCGGCGGCGGTGGCGACGTTGGTGATGGGGCTGTATGCAAATTATCCGATCGCGCTGGCGCCGGGGATGGGGCTGAATGCGTACTTTACGTATTCGGTTTGCCTGGGGATGCATGTGCCGTGGCGGACGGCGCTGGCGGTGGTGTTTTTTTCGGGGCTGCTGTTTTTTGTGCTGACGGTGACCAAGGTGCGCGAGCAGGTGGTCAACGGGATGCCGGATTGTTTGAAGTATTCGGTGGCGGCGGGAATTGGGATGTTCATTGCGTTTGTGGGGATGCGCAATGCCAAGCTGATTGTTGCAAATGCGGCGACGTTTGTGGGGTTGGGGAGTTTCGCGGATAAAGAGGTGCAGACGGCTTGTTTGGGTTTAGCGCTCATTTTGATTTTGATGGTGCGGAAAGTGAATGGGGCGATTTTGATTGGGGTGGCGGGGACGGCGCTGCTAGGGATGCTGCGCGGAATTACGAGTTGGCCAGCGGGGATTTTCTCGATGCCGCATGCCTCGGCGACGTTCTTGAAGCTAGATTTTCGTGCGGCGCTGCATTGGAGCTTTTTGGAGGTATTGTTCGCATTTTTGTTCGTAGATTTGTTCGATAACGTGGGGACCTTAGTCGGTGTTTGCGAGCACGCGGGATTTATTAAGGAAGGGAAAATTCCGCGGGTGGGGCGGGTGTTGGTGGCGGATTCGGTGGGGTCGATGTTTGGGGCGCTGAGCGGGACGTCGACGGTGACGAGTTATATCGAGAGCGCGGCAGGAGTCTCGGCGGGGGCGCGGACGGGTTTGAGCAACCTCATGGTTGCGGGGCTGTTCTTGTTGGCGATGTTTTTTGCACCGCTGGCGGCGGCTATTCCGGGGTACGCGACGGCGCCGGCGTTGATTGTGGTGGGAGTATTGATGGCGGGGTCGATTCGCAAGATTCGGTGGGAGGAATTTACTGAGGCGGTGCCGGCGTTTTTGACGATTTTGGTTACCCCGTTGTCGTTTAGTATCGCGACGGGGCTGAGCGTGGGAGTGATTTCTTACACGGTGGTAAAGGCAGCGGCGGGAAAGCTTGCGGAGTTGAATGTGTTGATTTGGGTGCTGACGGCGTTGTTTATTCTGCGTTACGTGTACCTTGCCGCGGCGTAAGCGAAGATCTAAAAAGGTATGCGTATAACTCGGGGGCAAAATACATGAAATATTGCCGGTTCATGATTGGCGGGCATTCGCGGTACGGGATTGTGGAGTCGTCCGCGAATGGTGAACAGATCACGCAGGTGATGCCGACCGCGCCGGAGCATGGTGGGGCGGAACAGCTTGATTTTGGTGAAGCGATGAAGCCTTTGGCGTTGGCAAATGCGCCGCTGGTTACTCCAGTGCAGCCGACGAAGATTGTTTGTGTCGGCAGAAATTATCGGGCGCATGCGGCGGAGCTAGGCAATGAGTTGCCGAAAGAGCCGCTGTTATTTTTTAAGCCGCCTTCGGCGTTGCAGGATCCAGGGAAGGAAATTCGGAGGCCGGCGGTTGCGGAGCGAGTGGATTTTGAAGGCGAACTGGGCGTGGTGATCGGGAAGCGTTGTTACAAATTACCGGCTGGCGCGGATGTGCGTCCTTATATTTCTGGCTATACCGTGGTGAATGATGTGACCGCGCGGGATTTGCAGAAGAAGGATGGGCAATGGACGCGGGCGAAAGGATTCGACACGTTTTGCCCGGTTGGGCCGCTGGTCAGCAGTGAGATTGATCCGTGGCAGGGTGTGGCGATTGAGACGCGAGTGAATGGCGAGGTACGACAGCGAGGTAATACGCGGGATTTTGTGTTTTCGTTGGATGTGTTGATTCACTACATCGCGAATGTGTTCACGCTGATGCCGGGGGATTTGATTTGTACCGGGACGCCGGAGGGAGTGGGGCCGCTGGTGGCGGGGGATGAGGTGGAAGTTACGGTGGAAGGGATTGGGACGCTGCGGAATCTTGTTGTGAATGAGTGATGCGACGACTGGTGTTTGCGTAGCGATTTTATTCGAACGGTAGGCCTACATAATTTTCCGCCAGAGTCTGTGCGCCAGCGTGGGAGCTGGTGACGTAATCCAATTCGGCGAGTTGGCGGCGGCGGTCGAAGGCGCTGTCGTGTTCGAAGCGGTGCAACATCGAAGTCATCCACCAGGAAAAACGTTGGACCTTCCAGACGCGACGCAGGCAATTCTGCGAATAGCGATCCAATTCTGATCGATCTCCCGATTTGTAAAATTGAGTCAGACCTCGCGCGAGATAACGGACATCGGCGGCGGCGAGGTTGAGGCCTTTCGCTCCGGTGGGTGGGACGATGTGAGCGGAATCTCCTGCCAAGAAAAGTTTTCCATATTGCATGGGCTCGACGACGAAGCTGCGCATGCCGGTGATTCCTTTTTGTATGATGGGGCCTTCGTTGAGCTTCCATCCTCCCATGTCGAGTCGAGCGTGCAGTGCGGACCAGATTTTTTCGTCGGGCCACAACGCCAGGTCGTCATCGGGATTGCATTGCAGATATAGACGAGAAATTTTTGGCGAGCGCATGCTAAGTAGCGAGAAGCCGCGTTCGTGGTTGGCGTAGATCAATTCGTGTGAGGCGGGAGCGGCTTCGGCGAGGATCCCTAGCCAGCCGAATTCGTAGATGCGTTCGTAGGCGGTAAGTACGCCATCCGGAATCGAGGGACGACAGATGCCGTGGAAGCCGTCGCAGCCGGCGATGAAGTCGCAGGTTAATTCTTGTGGTTGGCCTTTGGCGGTAAAGCGTATGGAAGGCTGACCGTCTGCGGCGGCGAAATTGTGGATGCTGACGTTGTCCACTTCAAAGTGCAGTTGGCCACCGGTTTCCAAACGAGCTTTGATCAGATCTTTCAAGACTTCGTGTTGGGCATAGACGAACACGGATTTGCCACCGGTAAGATCTTCGAAATCGATGCGGTGGCGGCGACCGAGAAACTGCAGTTCGATGCCGCGGTGCACGAGAGCCTGGGCCTGGAGGCGTTGGCCGACGCCGATCTCAATGAGCAGGTCGACGGTGCCTTGTTCGAGGACGCCGGCGCGGACGCGTTCTTCGATGTAGGAGCGGCCTTTATTTTCGAGAACGACGGAGTCGATGCCGTTGAGATACAGCATGTGCGAAAGCAAGAGGCCGGCTGGCCCGGCGCCTACGATTCCGACTTGGGTTTTTATCGGCATGATGCGGTCGGCAACCTCAAATCAAAATTCTAAAAACACAGTTTCGTCATCGCCTTGTAAGTGAACGTTCCACAGAAAATGTTGCCGCGCATCTGGTTGGGGCGTGAGCAGAAGTGTTTTTTGGCGTTGCGGATCTACCAACTGCAGAATCGGATCGGTTGCGTTGAGCGGCTCATTCGGAAAATAAATTCGGGTGGTCAGGCGGCGGAGCAGGCCGCGCATCATCAGGCTGACGGACAAGTGCGGAGCTTGGGGCGGGCCTGTTTCGGAATCGACGGGACCGGGCTTGATGGTGGTGAAGGAGAAATGGCCTTCTTCGTTGGTGGGGATGCGGCCCTGGCCGAAGAAATTGGGGTCGAGGGGTTTTTGCTGCGTGTCGTCGTGATGTGCATATTTGCCGTGGGCGTTGGCTTGCCAGATTTCGAGGATGGCGTCCGGCACTGGCGCGCCGTCGCCGTCAAAGATTTGACCGTTGATGACAACTCTTTGGCCGAGGGCGTCGGGGCCGGCAATGCCGCGGAGGTAACCTGGAGCCAATCCGAGGCTGAAAAAAGGGCCGACCGTTTGCCAAGCGGTGGCGACGAGCTTGGCGGAGTGCGGCCGAGTGGTAACCGCGGTTAGGTTGGCTGGATCGCGTCGGGCTTCAGTCATGGTGGGAATCTTCGAATGGCGTGGAGTGACGGCCGCGCAGCACGATGTCGAAGTGGTAGCCGAGGGACTCACCGGGAATGGTGGTGTTCAGATCGAATTGTGAAACGAGGCGATGGCGGGCGGCTTCGTCGGTGGTGCAATTGAAAATTGGATCGAGAGCAAGCAAAGGATCGCCAGAAAAATACATTTGGGTGACGAGGCGGGTGGCGAACGCCGGGCCGAAGATTGAGAAGTGAATGTGCGCGGGGCGCCAAGCGTTGTAGTGATTTTTCCAGGCGTATTCGCCGGGGCGGATGGTGAGGAACCGGTAGCGGCCTTGCGCGTCGGTGAAGAGGCGGCCTTCGCCGGTGAAATTGGGATCGAGAGGCGCGCTGCCTTGATCGAGAGCGTGGAGATATCTGCCGGCGGCGTTGGCTTGCCAGATTTCGATGAGGGTGTGTGGAATTGGGCGAGCATCTTCGTCCAGGACTCGTCCGCTAACGACGATGCGTGGGCCGATGGGAGTGCCGCGATGCTGCTTGGTTAGATCGCAGGAGACCTCGGCGATTTTTTCTGGAGCCCAGGTTGGTCCGGTGACTTCGGAGAGCGTTTGCGGGATGTGAATTGGCGGTTTGGTGGGCGCGCGGCGGGCGGACGAGACATAGGGGCCGTGGAGACAATTGGGTTGAGTACCCGGGGCAAATTGTTTGTACGGATTTGGAGCGCTCATTTTTGTGACCGTTAAACTCACTTCTATCATAGTCCTTGAAAGCTGACCTGGTTCGCTGGCGCTGAATTTCCCGCGATTTAATCAATTTTGAACTTCGGGCATCTATTTATTGAAGCCCAGAACTCTTCGTCGATTGTTCCGGCTTCTCATTCCGTTGCAAACCTATGCTTTCTTCCAGGTTGGGCCTAGTCGTTCGGCGGATGTTTGGCACCGTCGGATTTTGCAAACTAGGGCCTGGAGGAAAGACCGATGGGAAGCGCATTGATTGATATTTCAAACGATTTGGCGGCGGCGGCGGAGAAGGCTGGTGCTGCAGTGGTGGCGGTAGCGGGACGCGCGCATGGAAGTTCGAGCGGCATTCACTGGCGCAAAGATGTAGTCGTCACCGCGAATCACGCGGTGAAACGCGATGAGGATATTGAAGTGCTTGCCGCGGACGGGCGAGTGTTGCAGGCGGCGCTCGCGGGTCGCGATAACGGCACGGATGTGGCGGTGTTGCGGGTCGCAGGGCTTGGCGAGTCGCCCGCAAAGTTCGGAGATGAAAATTCAGCGCGGGTTGGCAATCTGGCGCTGGTGCTGGGCAGGCATCGGGAAAATGGATTGATGGCGTCGCTCGGCGCGGTGAGTTTAACTGCGGATTCGCGACGGACCTGGGCGGGCGGGACATTAGACCGGTATTTGCGGCTGGATGTGTCGCTGTATCCGGGAGCGTCGGGTGGAAGCGTGGTGGATGTGGAAGGCCGGATTTTGGGGATGGCGACTGCGGCGCTTTCGCGGGTGGCTCCGCTGACGGTGCCGGTGTCGACGGTGAATCGGGTGACTTCGACGTTGCTGGAAAAGGGGCATATTCCGCGGGGGTATTTGGGGATCGGGCTGCAGCCGGTGGAGATTCCGGCGGAATTGAGGAGCAGCCTCTCGCTTACGAATAGTAGCGGGATCATGATTCTGAGCGTGGAGCCGGGAGGTTCAGCGGATCGAGCGGGGATTTTGCTGGGAGATATCCTGGTGACGTTTGACGGGCAGCCGCTGCAACACGGGCGCGAGTTGCAGACGGTGCTTAGCGGCGATGTAGTCGGCAAATCAAAAAATGTGCGGGTGATTCGAGGAGGCAAGTTGGTGGAATTGCCGGTGACCGTGGCGGAACGATCGCAGAGGAACTGAGTCATGAAAATAGCAGGGTTCGGTGAAGTAGCAGAAAGACTGCGAAGGTCCACCGTGCAAGTGGGGAGCCGGGGGCGAGGATTTGGGTCGGGAGTGATCCTCGCCTCGGACGGTTTGATCGTGACGAATGCGCATGTGGTGCGAGGTTCGCAGGCGCAAGTGAAATTGTGGGATGGGCGGACGTTTGCGGCGGAAGTCGTCTCGCGTGATCTAGCTCGCGATTTGGCCAGGCTGCAAATTTCCGCGACGGGCTTGCCGGCTGCACAGTTGGCGGATTCGTCGAAGGCGCGTGTTGGTGAATTGGTGTTGGCGGTGGGCAATCCGTTTGGATTCGAAGGGGCGCTGAGCACTGGGATTATTCACGCGGCGGGCGCGGTGTACGGGCTCGGCGGGAAATCGTGGCTGCGGGCTGATGTGAAACTCGCGCCGGGAAATTCCGGCGGGCCGCTGGCGGATGCGCAAGGGCGGGTGCTGGGAATCAACACGATGGTTACGGGTGGATTGGCGTTGGCGGTGCCGAGCAATGAGGTGGCGTGGTTCATCGCCAAGGGAGCAGCCGACTTGCCTTTGGGAGTAGAGGTTCGTTCTGTGCGAGTCCGGGTTCGCAACGCAGATCGCGTTGGATTGATTGTTACCAGCGTCGTGCCGGGTGGAGCCGCGCAGCAAGCTTCGTTGATGTCGGGCGATGTTTTAGTCGGAGCAAACGGCGAGTTGTTCCGGTCGGCGCAGGATTTGCAGAAAGCGTTGCACGGTGCCGGCCAAGGCGTGCTAGCTCTAATGTTTCTGCGCGGCGACCGGCGGAACATTCGAAAAGTAGCGGTGCGGTTGGGGATGGCGAATCGCGCCGCGGCATGATTCAGGTGCTGATTGTGGCGACGTCGGCGATTACGCATAGCGGGATCGAAAGCGTTTTGCGGGGTGGCGGGTCACTGCAAATTGTCGGAGCGGTTGCGGGGTACGGTTCGCTGGTGGAGACCGTTGAAGAGTTACAGCCGGATGTAGTGGTCGCGGAGATTTCGGGGCAGGTGCGAGCGCTGCCCGAAGAGCTGGCGGAGTTGGCGGAAGAAAGCCCCGTGGGGATCGTTCTGTTGGTGGACGAGAGTAGTGCGGAGCGGGACATGGAGGCACTGCGAAGCGGGGTTCGCGCAATTGTCCCGCGGAGTTCGAGTCCTGGCGCGATTGTGGCCGCGGTGGAAGCGGTTGGTGGAGGTTTCGCGGTGGTGCCGTATGAGGAGTTGGAAAGTCTCTTGCGGGAAACGGCGATGCCACGAAGGGCGACTGCTCCAGCGCTGGTGGAGGCCTTGACGGCGCGCGAGATTCAAGTGTTAGGAATGATGGTGGAAGGCTGGGGCAATAAAGAAATTTCTACGCGCCTGGTAATTTCCGAGCACACGGTGAAATTTCATGTGGCGTCGATCATGGGCAAACTGAATGCGACGAGTCGCACAGAAGCCGTGACCCTAGGGATTCGCCACGGCTTGGTGATGTTGTAGGCCTCTCCGTTTTGACGAGCGCGATTTTACCTGCGCGCCGTTCCGAATAATTACTGCGAGATTTCCAGCACCGTGACCATGTCGCTGACCTGCAACGTCTGGGACTGACCAACGCCGAGCGTCGACGTGCCCATGTTGCCGGTGATGTCGAGCGTGTGGGTATTGATGCGCACGGAATTTCCGGTGTTGATGGTGATTTTTTGTACGGGGACGGCTATTTCCTGTTTGGTGTTTACGTCGTAGCTGGGTTGTTCCACCCAGAGGAGCAGGTAGAAAGTGCCATCACGCTTTTCCAGCAGCAACTGATGGACATTGGTCAGATTTCCCGAGAGCGTGTAGTCCAGGCCAGTTGGTGTGAACGACGGGCCGGGGTCGGAAAGAAGATTCAGAAGATTTTTCACCGCGGTGTAAGCGGGCTTGGGCGAAAAATCGGAGTGCAACAGGCCATAGTTGTTGTCGCCGCCGTTGGCGCCGATGTCCACGAGCTCGTAAACATAAGTTCGCTTGATTCCGTGCATCCACTGTTCCAGGAAAACACGAGGCATGTATTTGCCGGCGACATCTTCCGGGACGCCGTTGGTCTGATTCACATCGGTAACGTAGCCCGTCTCAGTGGCGACAATTGGTTTATTGAGCCAGGCCGAAGCGCTGAGAGCGATATTCCAGCCGATGCTGCCGTAGCCGCCGCTGCCCCAGCCAGGAGTGCCAGGATTGCGGCCGCCGAAGTAGTCATGGAGGTTGGAGTCGGTGAAATCCGGATTCGAAGGGGTGACTTGGGCGTAGGAACTTTGCTGCGTCAACGAAGGCCCGAGGATGGGAAACTGCGAAACTTGCGGATTGGAGTTTACCGCGTTGTGCAGGGTGCCCATAAAGCTGTTGAGCGTGGCGGCCCAGTTGGCATTGCCGCTCTCGTCCATCTCGTTGGGCGCTTCGTAGGCTTCAAAGCTGTCGGCGACCCGCGACGGATAGCTCACGAGAAGAGCTGCGGTTTGGCTGGTAGATGTGGTCAGCGTGGCTTTAATGCCTGCTTGGCCCAGTTGATTGAGCTCGTCGTAGTAGGTGGTCCAGGTGGTGTCGATCAGGCCGTCACGAACATGGCGTACTCCGAGATTTTGGAGAGCGGTCTTAACCGAGGGGAACTTGGAGTAGGGCGTGGTTGTGGAGTGCAGGTGGATGTTGACGCCGGTACTGTCGACGAAAGCGTCGGCACTGGTGGCGGGCTGCAGATTGGCGCTGGAAGCGGGAGGCTGAGGAGCCGCTGGAGCCGGTGCGATGAACGTAAATGCGTTGCTGGCGGTGGCGGTTTGGCCGTCGGTATTTTTTACGGTGACGGTTACTTTGCCGGCGGCTTGCGAGCGGATGGTCACTTGAATCTGGTTGGCGCTGGCGACCACTGTGACGGCGGAAACGCTGCCGAACTGTACGGTCGCACCGGAGCGGAAATTGGTGCCGGTGATGACCACGCTGGTCGAGCCGGAATTAGATGTGCTGCTCGGCGAGAGCGTGGCGATGGACGGGGCCGGCTCGGTCGAAATACTCAGCGAAAAAGTGTCCGACGCGGATGCGGATTTTGAATCTTTTACGTTGATGATGACGGAAAATTTTCCGGCGGTGGCGGGAGTGCCGGTGATTGCTCCATTCGAAGGACTTAGTTTGAGGCCGGCGGGAAGTTGGCCACCCGAAATGGACCAGGCATACGGCGCAGTGCCACCAGTGGCGGCAACCGTCGCAGTGTAACTTTGCGTGGCAGTGCCAATTGGCAACGACGCTGTGGTGATTTTCAGCGGCGCAGGTGCGGGAGGATTGGAAGTTGGTTTGGCCGCTGCGATTACGAGAGAAAACTTTTCAGTCGCCAACGCGGACTTGGAATCGCGCACGGCGATCGTTAACGGATAGGCCCCAGCTTTGGAAGCGATGCCGGTGATCGTGCCGCCGTGAGCACTCAAGGTCAGGCCGCTTGGCAATGCGCTAACAGTGTTCCAGATGTATGGTGCCGTTCCTCCGGCGGCCTCGAGTTGCACGCCGTAGGCGGATTGGGCGATTCCTGCAGGCAACGAAGAAGTCGTAATTTTCAACGGAGTGGTGGCCGGGGCTGCAGGCGAAGTCGGCGCCGTTGGTGCCGATGGTGAGGTCGGCGTTGTTGGAGCGGTTGATTTTGCAATGACGGAGATTGCGAATCCGGCCGACGTTGCTATGGATTTGGCGTCGCGAACTGTAGCGATGAACGGAAAAGTTCCTGCGGCGGTGGGCGTGCCGGTGATGGCGCCAGTCGCAGTGTTTAAGGTGACTCCGGCGGGCAACGTTCCGCTGGTGATGGCCCATTCATAAGGGGTAGCTCCGCCGGTGGCGGATAAATCGCCGACGTAGCTGGTCTGGGCCGTGGCCGCGGGCAGAGCGCCGCCGACAATTTCGACGCGGGAGAGTTTGGAGGCGACGGTTAGCATGAAATGTTGAGAAACCGAATCGGCTTTGGCGTCGCGGACGGTGGTGTCGATGGGGAAAGTTCCGACTGAGTTAGGGGTACCGGAAATGGCGCCCGTCTGCGAGTCGAAGGCTAATCCAGCAGGAAGTTGGCCGGAGACTTCCCAGGTGTAGGGAGGCTCGCCGCCGGTGACGACCAGGTTCGTTGCGTATGCGTTTTGAACTACCGCAGCGGGCACGGTGCTACTAGAAATTTTTAATTTTCCATCGCTTGGCTCAGCGGAAGATTTTCCGAGAGCTGCTCCAGTACAGCCACTCAAACTAAATGTCGCAGCGATTGCGCCGACAAGCGCTATGCAATGAACAAAGCGGCATCGAGTTGATTTGTTGAAGGTCGAGTTTTGCGTGGCCCCGGTCATGTCTTGCTCTTTCTGAGTAGTCCTCGCGGTTACCAAGCGCGAAGGGGGTGGCTTGATCCAGCGAAAGTCTGGTGATTTACAAGTGCAAGTTTACAGACGGGGATAAGGAAATCTTCGACCGCAGGACGCAAAAAGGTACAGGCGGGGGCTGGCCCCGGCGGTCAGGGCCGGGTTGAGTTCCAAAATGAACTACCTGTTCTTCAGCGGTATCGTGGCGTAAACCGCTTCGACGCGGCGAGCGGTAGCGGCGAGGGTGAAATGATTTTCGACACGCTGGCGGGCGTGAAGGCCCATTTCCGCGGCGTGCTGCGGGTTTTCGAGAATGTTGCAAATTGCTGCGGCCATGGCGGCGGAATCGCCCATGGGTACGAGGATTCCGGTCTTGCCATCTTCCACAATTTCGGGAACTCCACCGCCGTTGGTGGCTACCACCGGCTTGCCGGCTGCCATGCCTTCGATGATCACCTGACCGAAAGGCTCGGGGGTTGTAGAGGCATGAACGACCAGCGAAAGAGTGGAGATGATTTGCGGGATATCACTGCAAAAGCCGGTGAACTCGACGGAGCTCTCGATCCCGAGTCGTTTTGTGAGCGAACGAATCTCTTGATCGTAGGTTTCTTCGTTAAATAACGGGGCTCCGACTATCAGAAAGCATGCATCCGGGAACTGCTTCAGAATGATGGCAGCGGACCGCAGAAAAATATGCTGACCTTTCCAGGGAGAAATCCGTCCGATTAATCCGATGCGAATCGGAAAGCTTGACGACGCACTTTGTGGGCGATCGACCGGTTCGATGGGCAAAAAAGTTCCGTCGTGAACCACGGTGATGCGGTCATCCAAGCGATTATTTTTACGAAGCGTTGCGGCCACTGCGTCAGAGACGGCGATAGTGCGAGTCGGAATCACGTGCGCGAGTGATCTGAAAAGTTTTACCACCGACGAAGGCAAATAATCTTTCGCGATGCGATCGCGGATGTGCCAGATGACTGGGCGGCCAGCGAGGCGCCCGGCGAGTCCGCCGAGAATGTCTGCTTTTAGCGAATTGGTGTGAACGATATCAATGTTTTGCGCGCGAATGAATTTAGCCAAGCGAAAAATGTACTGGAATGAAACTGCCAATTCCCGAACACGGAATAAAGTGGAGAGTCCGAGTGAATTTTTCCTAGTACTTCCCACGCTGGAGGGTAACGGCAGGACGTGAGTTTCGATTTTTGGGCGCAATTTTTCCAGCAGTGGGCCGTCGGCACCGAGTACAACAACGGACTTTATTTTCTGAGGGTCAAGGTGCTGGACCAAGTGCAGCAGAGCGATCTCACCGCCGCTGAGCGCGGCGGTGTGGTCAAAGAAGAGCACTCGCAAGGGGGTTCGAGGGAAAGGTATATCGTTGAAATTCATCGACTAATAAGCAGCAGAGTGCGTTAGCGTACCTTTGCGGTGAAATTTTTTTCCTATGAGCATGTAGTCCCTACGATTTCCTCAGCATCTCTACATTGTGAATAGTATTTTGTGGCAGCGGGAAAATTTTTATCAACAATTCAGGAAGCGATGAACGAAATTTTACCTGCTGGCTAATGCAGAGGTGGTTAGATTGGAACCCAGCCTGCAAGGTTTTTGGCTGAAGTACCGGGTCCAGGTTTTCTCATTCTGAAAAAGCAAACTGGTTCATGCAACGCATCGATTCTTTAGGGTTGGATTTTCTAGATGTGTACGATAAGGTCAGAACATCCAGCCTCTGCAGCCCCCCTGGTAGTTGCGCCTGCCCATGCGCAGAAAAAGCGTTTATTCGCTCAAGCCATAGAGCCAGGAACGGGGTGTAGGAATTTTTATCAGGGAGGTCTTCTGATGAGGAGACAACCATCCCCTGGCACTGAGTTTCATACGTAGATCAAAGGAAAAGTCGAAGAATGCAGAACGCCATTACTCCTGTTCTAAATGCTAGCCTGACACCGAGATCCGGGTTGGAGGCTTTTTTTCGGCAGAGAAAATTATTCTTTTGGACGGCTTCCGTGGTGGTAGTTCTTACTTTGCTCGCGACCGTCGTGAAGCATCGGCAATATTCCTCGGAAATGAAATTTCTGGTGCAGAACAATCGCGGAAACGTGGTGATCACGCCGGAGAAAACCTCTTCACCGACTGGCGTGGCGGATGTCAGCGAGACGCAGGTTAATTCGGAGTTGGAAATCCTGCATAGCCACGATGTGTTGGATCCCGTGGCCGATCCGAATTGGGCGGCGCTTCCAGAAAAAGACCGGACCCCCGCGGCGGTACGTGAGCACGAAAAGCTAATCAACGCGTTCGAACGGCGCTTAGGCACGGACATCGTACGCAAAACCAACGTGATTATTGTCAGGATGGTTGCGGACACTCCGAAAGGCGCACAGCAGGATCTGGAACGAGTAGCTGCTGCGTATGTAGGGGAACATCGCAAGCTGCAGCGTCCAACGGGCGCCTCGGAATTTTTCAAGTCGGAAGCCGAACGCACTCGCGCGGAATGGGATCAGGCCAGCCAGAAGTTGGTGGAGTTTCAGCAGGCGCATCAGTTGGTGTCGTTACCGGAGCGCGAATCTTTTGTGAACGAACAAGTGGCCGACCACGAACGCGATTTGCTGGCCACCGACGCATCGCTGCGGGAATTGGACGCGCAGATGGCGGAGACCACCAAGCGGTTGCAGGATCTGCCGATGCGGCAGGCGACGGTGGAGCGCATTTTGCCGAACCAACAGTCGGTAGAGCACTTGACCACTCTGCTCGTTGATCTGGAGAACCGGCGCACCGCGCTGCTGACGAATTTCAAGGCCAGTGATCGCACTGTGCAGGAACTGGACCATCAGATTGCTACTACTAAAGCGGCGTTGGCGGGAGTGAGCCAAACCACGGCGCATGAGCAAAGCACCGATGTAGACCCGGCGTGGCAACAACTGCACACCAGCTACATTCAAGCGCAAATCAATCGAAAACAGTCGGCAGTGCATCGCGCGTCAGTGGTGGCGGAGTTGGCGTCCTTGCGCCAAGGTTTGAGCGGTACTCAGGAATTAACGGTGCAGTTCAATAATCTTGAAGCGCGAGCAACCCAAGCCAAGCAAAATTACGAACTGTATGCGCAGAAACGCGACCAAGCGCAGATCGAAGACGCCATGGACGAACAGAAATTGATCAACGTGGCGGTGGCCCAGCAGCCGACGCTTTCCTACATTCCGGTAAGTCCCAAACCGCTTTCGACCTTGGCGTTGGGATTTGTGACTTCGCTATTTTTGGGATTGTGTGTGGTGTACCTGGCGGAAAGCGGGCGAACGACGTTTGCGACGCCGCGGGAACTCGACAGCATTTCGCGCTATCCGGTGCTGGCAACGATGCCGTGTATCGCGCAATGGGATCGCCCGCTACTCGAGGGTGTTCGCGATAAAACGCGGAGGTTGCCTGCGGAAGTGGCGACCATCGAAACGCGGCCAACGCTGGTACGAGGAGCACGAGCATGAGCTTTATGGGACACGTACTGGGAGCGGACCGCTCCGAGCGGCAGGCCGCGCAATTGCGAATGATTTGCCAGGGCTTGCTATTTCGCGTGGTGCAGAAATCGCGGGAAATACGAAATCGAGGTTACGTCGTGATGGTGACTTCGCCGACGCAGGGCGCGGGGGTCAGTCGCATCGCCAACACTTTGGCGGATACGCTGAATCGCGCCGAGCCGGAATGCGCGGTGTCGCTCGATTGCCGCAATATCGACTGCAATTTGTACGACTTTGCCGACCCCAACGACGCTTCGCAACGCAAGGCCATTGAAGACTTGTGGGCCACGGAGATGCAGAGCACCAGCGGCGAAAACTGGCACGGAATTCAGGAAAGCCTGGCGCGCTCGCTGGATCGTTTTCGGCAACTCTACCGTTATGTGCTGATCGATTGTCCCTCGCTGCGGGAGTCGCAGGACGCGGTGTGCCTCGCGCCACTCGTTGATGGAATCATTTTGGTGGTGGAGGCCAACCGCACCCAGCGGGATCAGTTGCAGTACGCGGAACGAACCATCGAAAGCGCCAAAGGCAAAATATTAGGGCACGTGTTGAACAAGCGCACCTACGCGATACCCGATTGGCTGTCACGAAAGATGGAGGCCGTTAGTCTGTGATGTTTACCCGGAAGATTTCCCAGGGCAGGTGGATGATGAGCGAGTTAACCATGCTGAGAAAAATTTCGAGCTTCGCGTGCTTGCTGATTGTGCTGTGCGCCGTGGCGGCGCCTATGCGCGCCAATAGCAATGATGACCCGACGAAACGCACCGATGTGCCTAAGCTGCAGCACCGGCCGCGTTACACGTTGCGGGCCGGGGACGTGTTGGAGTTGCAGTACCGCTATACTCCGGAATTCAACCAGACCGTTACGGTGCTGCCCGACGGGTACCTGAACGTGAATCTTATTGGGGACGTCAAAGTGAGTGACTTGACGGTGGCGCAGGCACACGACGCGATCGTCGAAAAGCTGCAGACCCGCTTGAATGAACCGGAACTGAACATCGTGCTGAAAGAATTTCAGCAACCGTACGTGGTGGTGGCTGGTGAAGTGGGCAAGCCGGGTAAGCTGGACCTGCGCGAAAACATGACCGCGATGCAGGCGGTGCTGCTGTCCGGAGGCTTCAAGGAGTCGGCGCAAACCGGACAAGTTTTGTTGTTCCGCAAAATCAATGAGGACACCGCGGAAATCAAAGTTCTGAACCTGACCAAATTGAAAAAGGCCTCCGACCTGGAGCGCGACGTCCAACTGGAAGCCGGCGACATGATGTTTGTGCCCCGCGACAAAATCGAGAAACTGTCCCGCTATATCAAGCTGCTGAATATCGGGACTTATTTCAACCCGCTGCAGTTTATTCCGTAATCTGACCTAAAACCCTGGCCCCAGCCCTCCAGGAAACCGACGAAGTTGATTCAGTCTCGACTGCATGAGAAACATATTTTTTAGAGAAGGATTTTAAGAATTGGGCATAGGAGTATCCAAAATCGTCGAAGCGGCGCAGCCGACCAGTTCAAGGCCGGTTAAGAGCGGCTTGAGTTCCGCCGCCGCGGTGGCGCAATCGCTGGGCGCAAAGTTTGTGATCCTGGGGATCAATGCGGCCACGGGAATTTTGTGCGCGCGGGTGTTGCAGCCAACCGGCCGTGGGGAGTTGGCGGCGATGATTTTGTGGCCGCTGTTTCTGGCGAGCGCGTTAACGTTCGGAGTTCCCAGCGCGCTGACCTTCTGCATGCGCAGCCGGCCGGAGAAGCAATCGCTGTTCGTGGGCGCAGCACTGGTGTTTGCGGGGATCAGCGGCGCGATCGGAACGTTGCTGGGGGTTTTGTTTTTACCGGCGTGGATTCCGCAGTACTCGCCGGATGTGATTTTTTACGCGCGGGTGTTTGTGTTGAGCGTGCCTCTGGCGGGATTACTGCTGGTGGGCCGCGCAGCGTTTGAAAGCCGCGGCGATTTCAGTATTTCGAATCTGTTGTTGTTGGCGTCGCCGATTTCCACGGTGATCGCGTTGTTGATTTTGTGGCGGACTCACACGCTAAATCCCGTGACTGCGGCATGTGCCTATGTGCTGGTGGGAGTTCCCCCATCGTTATGGATGTTGCGTCGGCTGTGGCGGGATTTTCGACCGACGGTGCAGCACTTTGTGGAAGCTACGCGCGAGTTATTCGGGTATGGCATTCGTTCCTACGGGATCGATCTGTGCGGGACGATGGCTTACTACGTGGACCAGGTGCTGGTAGTGCGGATGTTGGCGCCCAGCCTGATGGGCACGTATGTAGTGGCCTTAAGCCTTTCGCGAGTGCTCAGTGCATTTCATGCGTCGGTAGTGATGGTGCTTTTTCCGAAAGCAGTGAACCAGCCGCGCGAAGAAGTTCGTGAGATGACCGGGCGAGCGGTGCGGATGAGCACGCTGCTTACGGCGATTAGCGGGCTGGCGGTGGTGTTGTGCGGACCGCATCTGGTTTCCGCGTTGTATGGAAAAGATTATGGCGACGCGACGGCGGTGCTGCGCATTTTGATTTTGGAGGTGATCTTGTCGGGGGCAACGCTGGTGCTGTCGCAGGCGTTCATGGCCTTGGGCCGGCCGGGGGTAATCACCGCGTTGCAAGTTTTGGGCCTGTTGCTGACGGTGCCGTTGATGTTGGTGCTCGTGCCGCGTTTTGGATTGGTGGGCGCGGGATTGTCGCTTTTAATTTCGACCAGCGCCCGACTGATTTCGGTGTTGGGGGCATTTCCGATGTTTTTGAAAGTGCGCCCGCCGAACGTTTTGCCCACCGCCGCAGACATCAAGGACATGTGGGCATTAGCGATGCGGCCACTGAAGATGATGCGGAGCAAGTCTTTGACCGCGGTTGAGGGGACCGACTGATGGTCAAGCCACTCAACATTTTTATTCCGCATTGCTCAGACTTGTTGACGGACCACTTGCCGCACGGCGATGGATTGGTGGCGCACGGATTTATTTCGCACCTGGCGGAACGTGGGCATCGCTTGCACGTGGCGGCGCAGCGAGTGGATTTACGTGAGCCTTTGCCGTCCAATGTGCAGATCTATGAGATTCCGCTGCGGCTGAACGCGCCTTTGGTGAATCGCCTGGAGTACATGGCCCGAGTGCGCAGTTTGTTTTCGAGTTTGCGAAAGAAACAGCGATTCGACGTGATCCATCAGTTGAATCCGGTGTTTACCGGAATGAGTTTGGCGCTGGTGGGATCGGGTGTACCCCTGGTGCTGGGAACCTATGTGGCGCGGTGGCCGGAAGACGCGGAGTCCGGCAAGCGGCGCGACAGTGGCATCACCACTCATGCGCGGCAAACGATCGCACGGCTGCAACAACGCAATGCGGACGCGCTGGTGCTTACCACTCCGGCCGCGCAGAACCGCCTTCCAGAACCACAGGCGGTGGAAGACCGAATTTATACCTTGCCGCATGGAATGGATGCGGAACTGTTCAGTCCCGCGAAGGATTGGGATTCGCCTGCGAGAATGATTGCGGAACAAGAAAATCCGTCGATTCTTTTCTTCGCTAATGTGGTGGAGCGCAAAGGAATCTTCACGCTGCTGAGCGCTTTCGAAAGGGTCGCCCGCGAGGTTCCCAATTGCGTGCTGAGGATCGCCGGCGACGGTCCGGCGCTTGCGGAAGTGAAACGGCGCGCGGCGGTGCTGTCTTGCAGCAATCAGATCGAATTTCTGGGGCGGCAGTCGCATGAGGCAGCCACCAAGCTGTATCGCGAGTGCAGCGTGTATTGCTTGCCGTCGTTCGGGGAACCCTACGGGATGACGGTGGTGGAAGCGATGAGTTGCGCTAAATCACTGGTGGTGACCGAAGCCGGTGCGCTTCCTTATCTGGTGCATGAACGGGGCGGCAAGCGTGTGCCCGCTGGAAATTCCACGGCGTTGGCCGAGGCGTTGGTCGCGTTGCTGAATAGCCCAACGGAGCGGGTGTCGATGGGCCGCTACAACCGCGCAGTGGTGGAA
This sequence comes from uncultured Acidobacteriota bacterium, assembly GCA_963846145.1. Lineage (GTDB taxonomy): Bacteria > Acidobacteriota > Terriglobia > Acidiferrales > UBA7541 > Acidiferrum. The sequence continues at coordinate 1,263,566 of CAWJUV010000004.1, forward strand.
AGCACGATGACTTGGGAGCGCGTGGTGGAACAGCTGGAAAGCATTTACGAGCAGACCATCCGCAAATTTAAGACCAAGCAAGGCGGAAAACGCCAGCCGATCGCGGAGGAGCGGATACGGCAACCGCTAGTAGCGGCGTTGAACAAGGTGCAAGCACGCAACCGAACTGAGGGAACCTAGTGAACGAACGGAATTCGAGACTATCGGGGCATTTGGCAGGGCTGGACTCGCTGTTTGCGTTTGCGATGGTGTTGATCGCGGCGATTTGGGGCAATAGTTCGCGTATTCCGGCGGGCCAAATTCATGAATTTCTGCAAATGCGCATCACCCTGGTGAATGCGCTCTTTGCCGGTTTTTTCATGGTGGCTTGGGCATTTTGTTTCCGGGCTTTTGCGCGGCCGGAACCGAGCAGCATGCTCCAGAAAATTGTGGGGATTATTCAGGGCAGCGCAGTGATGAGCGCCATTTTAGGTTTGTATTTGTGGTCGGCACGAACTGCCGGGCCGGTGCTACGCATCGCGGTGTATTTCTTCCTGATCTGCGTGGCTTACAAAGCGTCGCGTATTCTCTTGCGCACCTGGATTGCTGCTCGCGATCCGCAACTAGTGATTATTTTGGGTAGCGGCCGGCGGGCCAGCAAGGCCTGGCGGGAACTACGGACGCGTTACCACTCCACGGTTAAGTTGTTGGGCTTTGTGGATGACCAGCCCATCAGCGAAATGGCTCCGGATGTGGCCTCGCGTTATCTGGGCACTATCGAGGATTTGAGCGATTTGCTGCTGCGCAATGTTGTCGATGAGTTGCTGATCGCGGTGCCGATGAAGTCCTGCTACGACAAGGCCCAACATGCCGTGGAAATCGCCGAGCAGGTGGGAGTGCACGTGGCCTTCATGCGGGACATGTACACCACCACCAGCATCAAGCGCTCGGTGCATCGCGAACAGGAGCTGTTCAACGAATTTGTGCCGTTCCACGAGCACTACGTAACACGCCAAGCGGTGAAGCGGGTGTTCGACGTGATTTTCTCGGCGATCGGATTGATCGTGCTTTCGCCACTGCTTCTGCTAGTCGCCGTTGCCATCAAGCTAACCAGCGAAGGGCCAGTGCTTTTCAAGCAGGAACGCTACGGCTACCGCCGGCGAATTTTTCATATGTACAAATTCCGCAGCATGGTGAAGAACGCGGCGGATCTAATGGCCGACCTGGAAAACCAAAATGAGGCGGCGGGTCCGATCTTCAAAATTGCGCGCGATCCGCGAACCACTCCGCTTGGGCGTTTTTTGCGGGCCTCTTCGCTGGATGAACTGCCGCAACTGTGGAATGTGTTGATCGGGCAAATGTCATTGGTAGGGCCACGGCCGATGAGCGTGCGCGACGTATTGCTTTTCAGCGAAGCGACGTTGATGCGGCGGTTTACTGTCAAGCCGGGAATTACCGGTTTGTGGCAGGTCAGTGGTCGTAGCTCGGTTGGTTTCGATCAATGGATCAAGCTGGATTTCAACTATATCGATCGCTGGTCGCTGGGGCTGGATTTCATGATCCTGGCGCGGACGGTAAAAGCGGTCGTGAAACGCGATGGAGCAGTTTAGGTGCAGAAGAACTCGGTGAGGTCCCCAATGAAGATTGCAGTGGTCCACGATTATTTCACGCAACTTGGCGGCGCCGAAAAGGTGGCGGAAGAGCTGTATCAGATGGTGCCGGGGTCGGATGTGTTCGCCACGGTAGCGCTGGAGCGGTGCATGCCAGTGGGATTGAAAGACGTGGAGGTGCGCACGTCGTGGATGCAGAAGTTGCCGAAGATTGAGCGGTACTACCGCTTGTATTTTTTGCTGTATCCGATGGCCGTCGGTGATTTGGATCTGACGGACTACGATCTGGTACTGTCCAGTTCTTCCGGTTATGCCAAGGGTGTGCGGACCGGGCGCGATGCGGTGCATGTGTGCTACTGCCACACGCCGATGCGTTGGGTGTGGAATTTCGACAATTACGCGCAACGGGAATCGTTCGGCATAGGCCAACGGACATTGCTACCACTGTTGATCCGTGGACTGAAACTATGGGATGAGGGTGCTTCTCGGCAGCCGGATCACTTCGTGGCCAATTCCAAAGTGGTGGCGGAGCGCATTCAGCGGGCCTACGGGCGAGCGGCGGAAGTGATTCATCCTCCGATCAATACCGAAAGATTCCAACTTACCTACGAGCGCGCTGACGACTACTACGTGGTTCTTTCACGGCTAGTGCCGTACAAGCGAATCGATCTCGCGGTTCAGGCCTGCACCGAGCGCAACAAGAACCTGATTGTGATTGGCGATGGCCCGGACCGCTCCAATCTCGAGGCGATGGCGGGGCCTTCGGTGAAATTCGTCGGCCGGGCTTCGGACGCGGACGTAGAGCGATATGTAGCGCATGCACGGGCGTTGCTGTTCCCCGGCGAAGAAGATTTTGGAATGGCGCCGCTGGAAGTAGCTGCAGCGGGGCGGCCGACCATCGCATACCGCGCCGGCGGAGCGGTGGAAACCATCGTCGAGGGAAGAACCGGAATGTTCTTTGACGAACAAACCGCGGAGAACCTGGGCGATGCGATTGAGCGATTTGAGCGGCAGGATTGGGATGCGCAGTTGCTGCGGCGCCATGCGGAAGGTTTCAGCGTAGATGTGTTTCAGGATCGCTTCCGGGCGTTTTTGCGGCGTATTGGCGTTCCAGTCGATTTGAAGTTGCCTTCCGTGCCGTTTGAGCCAGAGGTGAGCGAAGAAGTAGTGAACGCGTACGTGGCCCACGCCTAGGCGTATCGTCCGCGAATCATTTTTGAAAGTTATGAGCGGCGATTCTTGAGGGGGAAGACGCTGAAATGGGATTCGTTTCTAACACCGAAGAAAAGCTGAGTGGCTCTGCGGTATCGTCGCGAGCGATGGCCGAGCGCTGTTCTCCAGATAATGCCGTGGAAGCGTTTCGTGCCACGGGCAAACCGCGCGTCCTGATCGTGCCCAATTCGGCTTCGTGGATCATTGGGCAGATGGCTGCGCACATCATGAAGCGCTTCGGTGATCGCTACGAGTTCTGGCTGCTTACCGACAAGATGATTCGTTTGCGGCCAGATGTGGCGCGAACCTTGGTGTCCACCGTCGATTTTATTTTTCCGCTGACCGACAAAGGGTATCAATTGCTGCGCAAAGCTGCGGGTGAGGAAAAGCTGCCGCCATCTTTGCTTTGGGTGCATCACGTGACCAGCTGGAATCCTTCAATGAAGGATGCGGTAACGAATTCGGTGGGGCTGATTGCCTGCACTGCGACCTGGAAGGAACAGATTGAGCGGCAATCTCCCGCCGGCGTGGAAGTCACGATTGTGCCGCATGGAGTGGATGCGGAGGCGTTAAAGCGCACACCTTCCGCGCGGGGCAAACTGGGCATTCCAGAAAATTCATTTGTGGTGGGATTCGTCGGTTCGAAAACGAGCAACTACGACGAAGGGCGCAAGGGCCTGGACGTTCTGCATACGGTGATCAGCGCCGCCCGAGAGCGCATCCCCAACTTGCACATTTCGTTTTTGGGTTTGGGCTGGGAAGAAGAAGTTGCGGCTTTGCGTCGGCAAGGGATTTCCGCGAACTACGTGGGCTTCATTCCTGAAAGTCAATTAGCGGCATTTTATTCCAGCATTGATGTGTACCTGCTAACTTCCCGAATTGAGGGGGGGCCCTGCACCGTGCTGGAAGCGATGGCCTGTGAGACGTCAGTGGTGACCACCCGGGTTGGATTGGTCCCGGAAGTGATCCTCGACGCGGAAACAGGATTTTCCGCCGAGGTCGGGGATGCGGAGACGCTGGTCGCGCATCTGACCGCGCTGGCGAACTCTGCGGAACTGCGGGAACGCATCGGAAAAGCCGCACGGGCCAAGGTAATGGCGGCGCGTTCCTGGCATGCCACTTTGCAGAATCTGGAGCAGCCACTCGCCGAGGCCGCAGCTCTGGCCGGCCCGATGAGAGATCGGGGTGAGTTTTCGGCAAGTGGCGGAGAAGCAAGAAAGTTTGCCGGCGCGGTACATACCATCGACGGGCTTTTGTGGGGAGTGGTGAGCTGGTGGCAGAACCTGCAGACCGCACCCAACGCTTTTCGGATGGTGCAGTCGTGCTGGGAAGGTTATGGCTTTATGGATGTGCTGCGCGGTGTGGGGTTGGTTACACGAGTTTCGTTCAGGCCCGGTCGTCTCCGAAAGCTCCTGGCAGCGAAGCAGCGAGTGGAAGCGTTTTCACCTGCGCGGACTTCGGTGGACGGGAGTGAAATCCAGGAAACAGAGAGGAACCTCTATGTTCCTGAAATCAGTAGTTCGAAAATGTTTGCCCATCTCGATCGTGGAACGTATCGCCGCGATGCGACAGGAGCGGCGAGAACAAAGGTTGAGTCAGCTAACGGTGGAGCAAGCCTTCGATGAAGTTTACCGGAAAAGGCTTTGGCAACGGGGAAGTTCGGCTTCGGGGCCGGGCAGCGAGGGATACCTTGCGGACCGCTATGTGGAATTAATCCGGGAGTACGCGGCGCAGCATGATTTGCGTACGGCGGTTGACGGAGGTTGCGGAGACTTCGAGGTGGGATCGAGAATCGCGCCGATATTCGAAAGGTACACGGCACTAGACGTTTCTCCTCGAATCATCGGGATCAACCAGCGCCGGTATAACGAGCTGACGAACCGCAACGTAACTTTTGCGGTGGCGGACATGATGGCGGGACCATTGCCTCCCGCGGATCTGATCTTGATCCGACAGGTGTTACAGCATCTGAGCAACGCGCAAATCGTGAAAATCCTGGCAAACGTGGAGTCCAGTATCTGGCGAAGAGTTTTGGTGACCGAGGAAGTCCCTCATCAAGAAAGCAGCAGCGTGCCGAATTTAGATTTGTCTTCCCACAGTGCGGGGACGCGAGTGGCGTTAGGCAGCGGCGTGTACATCGATCAGGAGCCATTCGCCATGCCCGCCAAGCGGATTGCTTCGATAGAGGGCGCGGCAGGGAGCGGGCAGCCGGCGGCGACTTTGCTGGTTTTTGAAATCAGTCGAGATCCCGAGATCACGCAGCGTCTGCCGGCGTGAAGGGACGAAGGTGGCTTGAGCCGTGTTGTGAAATGGGGACGGCACTTCGGTTCCGGGTAAGTCTAGTTTTGAGTTTTGTGCAGTGATTTTGAAAGCGACAGCATGAGTACGGATCTAAGCAGCACGTCAGGATTCCCGGATTTTTCTTTGCCTGCGATGGCACAGCCAGCTCGCCGGGCGACGCCTACGCTGGCGATCGCACTAAGCTTGGCGGGTTTTGCAGCGCTGTGGTTTGCAGGGCAAGGAACGTTGCTGCGGATAGCCATCCCGTCGGTGGCGACGTTGCTGGGGTTACGGTTTTATTTGCGGCAGCCAGTCTTATATGTGCAGTTCACGCTGTGGGTCTGGTTTCTCGCTCCGCTGATGCGGCGAATCGTGGATGTACGCTTTGGATTTGAAGATCCGAATATCGTGATGTTAGCTCCCTTTCTGGTAGCGGGAATTTCCATTTTGAACCTAGTGCCACCGTTTCGGCGTGATGGCACGCGAATTCCGGTTGCGTTCGTTCTCTGCGGAGTCGCTATTTTGTACGGGTTTGCTATTGGAATTTTGACCGATCCATCCGCGGGAACGCTTTTCGGCTTGCTGAATTGGATATGTCCCTTACTGGCAGGCTTTTTTGTTTATTCAAATTGGCCGCTTTACGAAGAGTTTCGCAGCGCCATCGGACGAACTTTCGTATGGGCCGTCCTCATTCTGGGAGCCTACGGTCTGTATCAATTCTTCTTCACGCCCAGTTGGGATCTGTATTGGCTGGATCATGTGTGGACCACCAGCACGAGTTTTGGGTATCCGGCACCGATGCAAGTGCGCATCTGGAGTACTTTGAATTCTCCGGGACCGTTTGCCAACGTCATGATGGCCGGTTTGGTTCTTTCCTTCGTGGTGGGCACTTCCATAAAGCTGCCAGCCGGAATTGCTGGTTATCTTTCGCTGCTTTTGAGCGCGGTCCGAACGGCGTGGCTGAGTTGGGCGGTGGGCGTTTTGTTCCTGCTGGGGTCGATCAACCGGCGGTTGATGATGCGCGCGGTACTGACGTTCATCGTCATCGTGGCGATTGTTGTTCCGATTTCGCAGGATTCACGAGTGGCTTCGCTGATGGGTGACCGATTTAAATCGTTCGTTGACCTGCGAAGCGACGAAAGTTTTGGAGCCCGTCTGGCAATGTACGAAGTGCTGTTTCAGGAGACTGCTCACAATCCTTTTGGAATCGGTTTGAACAACATAGAAGTTTCCCACGGTATGGCGGTGGATAGCGGAATTCTGGCAATGCTCTTTTCGCTGGGATGGCTGGGTAGCGGCTTATTCGCCGCGGGCATTGTTTGTTTGTTGATTCAAAAAAACAAAGGGCGCGACGAATTCTGGAGCGCGAGTCGAGCGATTATTCTGGCGATTCTGGCGCAGATCGTCGGAGGAAACATTTTCGTAGGAGTGACCGGAGCGGTGGTGTGGATGTTTGCGGGAATGTTGTTGGCCGGGTCGCTCTATCACGAGAAGCAGATCCAGAGTATGGAAAATCTCGAGTTACAGCCGGGCACAGGTGCTTAGGCAATGAAGACTTCGTCACATACGGGATCACGGCTGAATTTCCTGGATTGCGTGCGGGGAATCGCCGCGTCCGCGGTTGTGCTGGAGCATGTGGGAGGCCGCGCATCGGTCTTCATGGAAGGGTTTTATCATCAGTTTTTCAGTCTGGGTAAGTTCGGAGTGACGGCCTTTTTTCTTACCAGCGGTTTTGTGATTCCGTTCAGCTTGGAACGGGGACAATCGTTAAAGCGATTCTGGAGCAACCGCGTCTTCCGGTTGTATCCGCTTTACTGGTTGAGTCTGGCCATTGTGTTGACGACATTTGTATTTGGAGTGACGGACGCGGTGACCCCAGGATATGCAACGCATTTTCTGCGAAATTCGATCATAAACGTCACCATGCTGCAGGGATTCGTGGGTGTGCCAAATGCCGAGGGCTTGTACTACACGTTGGGAATGGAAATGGCGTTCTATTTTTTCGCCTCGGTTCTTTTTTGGAAAAAGTTAAACGAGAAGTCGTTACAGATCGCTTGGATGGCAGCGATAGGTCTGGCCGTTCTTGGAATGGTTCTGCCGCTTGGTCTGCACCGGCGGGTGCCGATGGCGGGGCTGTTTTATTTATTGACGCTTTTGATTGGAACGGTGGTGTACCGGCACTTTGCCGGGAGCGTGAGTGGGCGGGCGCTATGCGGGTTATTGAGTTTCGTGTGGCTGACCACGTGCATAGAGATTTATTGCAACTATGTAGTAATCAAAAAAGCGGACGTGGGGGAACAATTTACTTTGTGGGCGGTGCTTTTGCCGTGGTCGGTAGCTTACATTTTTTTTCTCTCAGCCTATGTATTGAGAACCTGGCAATTTCCGAAGGCTCTGGTGTGGCTGGGGACGGTAAGTTATTCCATTTATCTTCTCCATCCGAACGTCGCCCGGCTATTGCCTCTCGGAGCGCACCCGGTGCTTTACGTTGGCGCTGTGCTGCTTATCACGCTGTTGGCATCAGAGCTGACTTACCGATTCATCGAACGCCCCTTTATAAACCTCGGACGAGATATCCAGGTGCGCCTGGACCGAGAAAAGGCACCGCGCCTTTCGGTAGCCTCCCGAGAAACTGCATAAATGTTTCGCGCAGCTAAGAATCCAGGATCATTGTGTCGGCACCCAGTTCCAAGCCAATCAAACGTGGGGAAAACTATCCGGCTTTGAATGGGCTGCGCTTTCTGGCGGCGATGTTCGTGGTGGTGTTTCACTGCGCTTACAAGCTTGAGAATTATGAACGCGCACCTGCGTTGGTGCATAAACTGGTCGCCGATGGGCCGGCGGCAGTAGGTTTTTTCTTTATCCTCTCAGGATTCTTGCTGGCGACGCGACACGTACGCAGAAGTGGCTTGCCCACGGAGAGCGCGGCAGGATTTTACTGGGCCAGATTCATCCGTTTGTATCCCGCCTATCTCGTAGGATTCTTTCTTTTCCTGCCTTTCGCGATAGAGAAATACTTGCGACACCCGACGTCCGGAGACGCGGAAGCGGGTATTTTTGGCGCCGCGGCAATCCTCTATTTCTTGATGTTGCAGGCGTGGACCCCGCTAGCGCAGGCATGGAATGGGCCGAGCTGGTCGCTATCGGTAGAAGCGTTCATGTATTTTATTTTCCCGGGAGTGGTGGGGCGACTCACGCGGATGAATTCGGTCGGTACCGTGATATTGAGCTGCTTGGCCTGGCTTATACCTTCTGTGCTGACGGTTTTTTTTCTGAATGACGCCATTTCCGAGCACACCTGGCGGACGTACATAGGCAACAATCCGCTATTTTGGACCCCGCTATTTCTTATTGGGATTTGCCTGGCCAAATTCCTGCCGCTGTGGAATGACGTCGCCGATCGCAATGCGAATCTGATTGGCACCGGGGCCTTCGTGATGGTGATTCTTATTGCGATTTTAGCGCCTGCGAGTTGCACGGAGTTGCTGATCAATGGCGGGATGGCCCCGCTACTGGCTTTGATGGTGATTTCGTTCACCAGGAGTAACGGCTGGCTGACTCGCACGATTGGTGGAAAGGTTATGAATCGGCTGGGGCAAGCCAGTTATGTCATTTACATCATTCAGTCGCCTCTGTGGGCATATTGGCAGGCCTTAACCAATCATTTGCGGCATTTTCCGATACGGGTGGCGGTAATTACGCCGTGGCAATTTATTTTCTTTATGCCGTTCATTACGTTGTTGTCTATCGGAGTGCAAAACTACATCGAGACGCCGCTATACAATTTCCTGGCATCCTGGAAAAACGCGCGCTCCCGAAGGCTGGCACTTTCCGCGGCGGCGCAAGGGGAGCGGATCGGTGCGTGATCTAGGGCGGCGCAGTGAATGAATTATTTCGTGGGGCGCGGGGCGATTTGCAGGATTGTGATGCAATCGCTCACCTTGAACTTGTAGGCAGCGCCGGTGACCGGCTCGGATCGTTCCATCTTGCCGTCTTCATCCAAACTGTTGCGGATGATCCTCGCGGGTTGGCTCAACTGCAAGGCCACATTTTGTCCCGGCACCTCCAATAACTTCCTGGTGTTTACGTCGTAGCCGGGCTGTTCAATCCAAACGGCCAGATAAAAGTCGCCGTTGCGTTTTTGCAGCAGCAAATGATGAACGTTGGAGAGTTCCCCAGCGAGAATAAAATTCAGTTGACCGACGTGGAAGTCCGGTCCGGGATCGCGAAGTAGTTGCAGGATGCTTTGCACAGCCAGGAAAGCGGGCTTGGGCGTAAAGTCGGAGTGCAACAAGCCGTACGTGGTGTCGCCGGGCTGGCCGGGACGACCGAGGTCAACAAGTTCGTAGATGTAAGTGCGCTGGATGCCGTGAAGTGTCTGCTCGAAAAGAAGCCGGGGAATGTACTTGCCAGCAATCCGTTCGGGCACTGCGTCTGACTTGCTTAAATCATTGAAGTAGCCGCTTTCGGTCGTAACGATCGGCTTGCCGGGCCAAGCGTGCGTGGCGTGGTCGAGATGCCATTGAAAACTTCCGTAGCCGTGGTCGCCCCAGCCGGGAGTGCCCGGATTTCGCCCGCCCATGTAATTGTGCAGGTTGGCGAAGTCGAAGAACTGCTGAGAGCCGGCGAGTTCCGCAAATGAATTTGGTTGGGTCAGAGAAGGTCCGATGATGGGGAAGATTCGCGCTGCGGAACTGGCGCCTGCGGCATTGTGTAGTACAGGAAGGAAGGCCTTGAGCGTTGCGGCCCAGCGTGGATCGCCGCTGATGTCCAGTTCGTTGGGCGCCTCGTATGCTTCGAAAGCGTCGGGAACGCGCCTGGGATAATCGACAAGCAATGCGGGAGATTGCTTGGGAGAAGTGATCAGGGTCGCTTTGATCCCGATGTGGCCAAGTTCGTTCAGGCGGTCATAGTAAGCCGTCCAGGTGGTATCGATTAGACCGTCACGAATGTGGTGCACGCCCAGAGTTTGAAGCGCATCGCGGACTGCGGCGAAATTGCCGTAGGGAGTGTCGGCATGGTGCAGGTGGATATTTACGCCGATACTGTCCACGAATGTATTTGCGCTGATAGCAGTAGTCGCGCTGGCCTGTTGCTGTGGATCCGCCGTGGCTATCGAGCAGAACAGCGCGGCGAGGACGAGAATAAAAAATTTCATATGAAGACTGTGGGCGCGAAGCTTCAGAAAACTGCTCCCCAAATATTAACATCGCGGGAGTTCAGTATCGGATTCCGACCTTCTGCGAGGTTTGGATAGCAGAGCAAAACAACTGCCAATTGTTTTCATTGATTGCCGGCCGAATAGTTCAGTTTTCGCGCGGCTGTGTGTGCTTGTTCGAGAAGAGGTAGTGGGAGACGATCCATTCTGTTCCGTTGCGGTATCCCCATAATTCCGCGCAGGCCATGAAGAAAACCCGCCAGCGAACCAACCAACTCAGGGCTACCTTTCGACGATCTCCGTTTGCGCCGTCGCAACCGTAGGTTTGCGCGAAAAGCTCCACAATTTCCGCGCGATGGTTGTCCATGTTTTG
>CAWJUV010000005.1:0-301195 GCA_963846145.1 uncultured Acidobacteriota bacterium
TTGGATGTAGTGGTAGCCGAAACCTTTGTCTTCCGTTTCGGGGCTTAGTTGCACCATCCCGAAAGGCATAGTGGCGCCGGGAAAGTCGTTGATGCCATCTTGCGGATCACCACCAGTGCCGATGAACGGATCGACACTGTTCAGAGGACTTTTCACGTCATTCTGCGCACGCACTGTGCTTGTGACCAAAGCCAGAACGATGGCAAATGCGATCATGCGTAACGGTACGATCGTCGGTCCGGCGCTATGAAGTGGTCGGCTGATCGACAGTTTCAAAATGCTTTCCCTCGTGTCGTCCCGCTCCAGGCAAATCTTAAGAACTTGCAGAGCGGTCTACGCCGCAATCTCCGCCAGCGAAACTGGCCGTCTTTGCTGCGCGGATTCGATCGCGGCAAAAGCAACCCGGGTTGCGAGAACCGCGGCATCTACGCCACACACTTCTGGTCCTTGCCCGAGGATCTGGTCAACGAAGCGTTCGAGCGCGTGAGCGTGTCCCTTGTCCGGCTCCGCCGTAAACTGCAAGCGGGGGTCGTGTTTCTCCGTGGCCTCGATACATGCAGTCTGCTTTTTGGCGAGCCAACCGGAAACTCCGCCTTCGAGGCCGATCTGCGGATGACGATCCCCAATCATGGGATACGTCGTTCGTGCCGGCGCGCCGATGATCCCCGCGGTGCGAACTTCCAGCATGTGATCGACGGCCAGATAAGCGCCGTTGCCCATAAATTCGTAGAGTTCCTTGCAGTAGCCAAAGGTTCCGTTGCTGCCGATCACGATGGTCGCCAGAGCTCCGTTTGAGTAGCGAATGATGACGGCGGCGTTCAGTATGCTGGTTTCGACGGCAGTGACCTCGATTGGCTCCGCGGCAAGAAACCAGTTGCAGATATCCGTAAAGTGGGTCATCTCAAAGAGCATCGGTCCGTGAGGTGCTTGAGTTTTATCGAATACCCAGGCTTTCCAGCTATACCAGTCGTCGTTAATACGCACGGAGACGGAGGGAACTCCGTCGTCCGCCAACGTCGGCAAGGTTTCATCTTCCCGCCGCCAGCGCCACGGGTTGGGCTGCGGATTGGTCATATGCCTTCGAAAGATCCGCTGGGCGTCGATCATGGCAGGGCTTGAGCGCCGGTTGTGTCCGACGCAGAAAGGAATGGAGGCCGCGTGCACAACTTGGCGAATCTCGCACATTTTCTCGATCGTGGTGGCGAGCGGCTTCTCAACGTAAATAGGCTTACCGGCCTGAGCCGCCGCAGCGATCACCGGAAGGCGCAGCTTCTCCGTGGTTGCGAGGCAGATGACATCAATTTCAGGGTCGTTAATCGCGCCCTGGAAATCCTTGCGAATGTGGCGTGCGCCAAATTGCTCCCGGCACTTGGCCAATACTGCGTCATCGAGGTCGACACAAGTATGAAGCGTCATTCGCGGAGACTTGGCGATATTGGGAAGGTGCTGTGCCTGAGCGATGGCACCGCAGCCAATTACGGCAAAGCGCAGCGGAAGAACCGGAGTTGGCGAATTCATTCGGGCTTTCCGTGGGGCTCGACAGATGATTGAAACCGGTCGCGCTCTTTTAGAGCGGATGGCGCATGCCGCGCGAAGTACTCCCGACGCGACACCAGTCCAAATTGCTTCATAACGTCTTGCACGGAGAGATCCGGCGAACGTGATTCAAGCGTGAAAAGGCAGTTGGGTTGATGGAAGCGAATCCGCACTTGAGAGCCGTAGTGCCGCTGGACGTCACGCATCTTCTCCTGATTGTGATCCGCGAAAAGCGTCACCGCATCGAAGTTGATGGTGGCCTGCGTCACTGGGGAACCGAAGCCAAAGCGCAAAGTTTCCGATCGATAGCCGCCCGCGGCCAGCTCGGTTCCATCGCGGTCGAGAATGCGACTCCAAGGTGAATAGGCGAGAACGAACGGCACACCATAGATCACTGGATACGAGTCGAGCAAAGAGCCAGCCGGAGTGAGGCTGGGGATTACAAACAGGTCGACGCCAGATTCGCTTTGGGGATCGAACACGGCCTGGGGATAGTAGACATCGAAACAGATGGCTCCGCCAATGTTCAGGCCCTCCCAGCGAATTGGAGTGCTGTTTGCCGGCGACGCACTGGCAGAAAGCTCGCCGGGAGCGGGCACGCGCTTTTGATAAGAGCCGAGTAACGAGCCGGTGCTGGAGAGGAAATAAAAGCGATTCGCCAGCGTGGCCTTCTCCCGCACCATAAGCGGCAGAACCAGCGCGATCGCGGAGCGCGCCGCAGTCTCGCAGAGCATCGCAGTTTCCTTTTGCCAGTTTTCGACCGCGTCGTCTCCCGGAGGAACCGCGCGCTTCTCGTTGTGTAACAGGTTTATCGTCTCGGGCAACACCGCGAGCTGCGCTCCCTGTTTCGCCGCGACCGCAACCCAATGCGCCGCCTCTTCGAGAGTTTCCTGGAAGTTTTTCGCTCGGCCGCTCAGGGCAACGGTGGCGATGGTTTTCTCGTTCATAGCGTTTTCACCCTGACCACCCAGGTTTCGCTTCGAGGAGTGATCGGATTCGATCGGAGCAAGCAATGCGCATCAGCGCGCGGCTCCACCGATACCCACGCCGCTACGACAGCCAGGCGTCCAGATGCTGGGCGACGAATTCATCATCGTTCAAAAGCGGGTAGGAGGAGTACACCCGGTCAATTTCCTCGATTTGCCCTTCCGACAGCACTTCGGCTGCATCCAGGCACCACCTGCCGGCAAGCAAGCCCTGCCGTCGCAGCACTTCATGGATGCCGGGAACGCAACCGCGAAACTCGTGCTTCGCGTCAAAGATGGCGGCATTGGCGTCGGTAATTTCCGCGCCGCGGGCGAGCACCGTGTCCAGCCTCGCACAGTTATTCTTTGCGTTATGGACGGCCTGCAAAAGTTCCACGGCTCGGCGGGTCCACACCGCCCATTGTCCCAGAAGTCCGCCAACGAAGTGCGCGGTGCGGTCGCCAAAGCGAAACTCGGTGAGCAGGTCCGCGACAATGTTGTCGTCGTTGCCGGTATAAAGAGCGATTTCCGATCCACGTTCGCTATGGGCGACGGCACGGAGAACTTCCATGGTCTGGTAGCGGTCGAAGGAGGCGACCTTGATGGCTACGACCGATTCGATCTCGACGAAACGCTCCCAGAAATCGGCATTCAACGGACGACCGCCGACGGCGGGTTGAAGATAGAAGCCCATGATCGGAATGGCTTGTCCGACCGCGCGGCAATGCTCAATCAGCGCATCGTTGTCAGCGTCAGCTAACGCTGCCAGGCTCAGCAAACCGCCATCGTATCCCACGCGGCCCAGCGTTTCAGCCTCGGCGCAGGCCTGTCGCGTATCGCCGCAGATGCCGCCGATCTTAGCCAGAACTTTCCCGCTGCGCTTTTCGAAATTGCGCACTTCTTCCAGGGCGAGTTCTAATACGGGCTCGAACAAGCCAACACTCCGGTCGCGAATCGAGAACTGCGTGGTGTGTACGCCCACAGCCACGCCGCCACTGCCGGCATCGCAGTAGTAGCGCGTAAGGGCGCGCTGCCGCTTTTCGTCAAGCTTGAGATTCTCCGTCAATGCCAGGGGATGAGCCGGGATCACCAGGCCCCGCTGGAGAATGGCACGAAATTGATCAATGCTTTTGTGCATCAAAACTTTCCATCGGTGACTTGAAACTTGGTCGCTTTGTTCAGGTTCGAACCGCCGGATTCAATCCAACCTGCTACCGCTTCCATCAACTCCCCGGCGGTGACAGTGGGACAACCTAGTGCTGCGTGGCACGCCGCCGCATTGCTGAGCAGGGCCACACCCTTCGACTCGCCCTGCACGCGAAGCTCGCGCTTAAAACGAGTGGCAAAAAACTCCGCGGCGGATGATACCGATATTGTCTCAGGACCAGTCACATTGAGAATGCGAGCGGGCGACTCGCAGAGTTCCAAAGAACGCATGGCATAGGAGTTGGCGTCTCCCTGCCACAAGACGTTGAACACCGGGACCGACAGGTCAACCGGTTTTCCTTCGTAAACCTGCCGGGCGATGTCGACCAAAACTCCGTAACGAAGGTCCATCGCGTAGTTGAGCCGAAAGATCAGGCAAGGAGTGCCAAATTTTTTCGAATAGAACTCAAAAACACGTTCCCGCCCCAGGCAGGACTGCGCGTATTCGCCGACCGGAGCGGTCGCATCGGTTTCCACGCACCCTCCTTGCGTCGGAGACACGAAGGGATACACGTTTCCGGTGGAGAAAGCCACGATACGCGACTCGCGAAAATGCTGTGCCACCAACATCGGGACGACGGTATTCATGGCCCAGGTCAGATCCGGGTCTCCGTGAGAACCAAACTTGCGGCCTGCAAGGAAAAACACGTTTTCGACGAGAGGCAGAGCGCTGACCTGATCAGGATCGAGAAGATCGCAAGCGATGGTTTCCACGCCGGCGTCATTGAGTTCACGCTGCGCATCGGTGGACTGAAATCTGGAAACGGCCACAACCCGTAAACTGCGCCCCGCAGCGCTCAAAGCAAGTCGCAATCTCTGCGCCAGGGTTGGTCCCATTTTCCCACCGGCGCCCAGAATCATCGTGTCTCCACGAAGCCGTTTGGCGAAGGCGATGTCTGCTTCGCCGGGGGTGGTTAGCGCGCTATTCAGTGCCTGGTCAGAATCGATTTGTATCATGGCAGGACGAAAATCGACTTCCGCAGTTCGACCCAAGGTGTGTGTTTTCAAGTCTAACCGGCCGGATTGCAGTTTCGCATTGCGAACATATGGTTTGAAATACGGACGAAGAGTATGCCCCGCGCGAAACTCTGTCAAGCCGTTGTTCCCAGACCTAGTTCATCAGCCAACACGCCGCCTGTGCCGCGTGCAGATAGGGAACGCTCCAATACTCGAGCGTGTTCCATTCGATGGCGGTGGACTCCTCCAGATACGGCGAATCATCCGGTCGGCCAATGAAACCCACCATCATGGCCTCGGGTAATTGGGGAATTCGAAATGAGTATCCCACCGGCTGCCGGTAACCGATGCCCGCGAACAGCGAACGATTGCAGGTATTGTGACCGAGACACCAGTGCAGCAATCGTTCTGCCGGCGCTCGCCATTCGCGACGGCCGAGCAAGGCTGCTGCGCGCGCCAGCAGATGCGCATGGCTCATCAGTACCGAACTGGTCCCGTGGACGATTCCAAATTCGTTGAACGGGTGCATGAAGGTCCTTACTCCATATCCATTTCCCGCATCACGGAAGGACTGGCGCATGGGCTGCGGCGGCTCAAAATACACGCCATAAGGCGTGAGAGAAAATGGATTGCTAACGCAATCGCGCAAAAGGTAAAGCTCAATGAAGTCGGTGACTGCCTTTCGCGATTGCTCGGCGACACGCGGGTTTTTGAGCAGCGAACGCAACTCCCACAATCGAAGCAACGTCAGAGCGGGTTCGGCGGCGAAGGCGATCGAGCGAAATCCGTCGGAAGCATTTCGCTCGGTGAAATAACCGGCGAGTCCAGCTTTGTGTTTGGTCTGGCGCCGCATCAATTCACCAGCCAGCTCAAGGATCACCGATCTTTGGGTATTGCGATCTCCGGCCGCCAGCAATTCAAGATTGCCACGCAATTCTGCCGCTAAAAAAAGCGTGCGGCCATCGTGTCCGCGCTGGCGTGCGAAGGCTGCCGCGTTCCGGGCGAGACTCAGGCATTTCTTCTTCAGCCGCGGCGGCAGGTGCTGGGCAGCCCTGCATTGAGTGTGCACGAAGGCCCACTGGACCAGAGGATTGTAGGAAGTGCGGACTTTTCTCTCGTCGCCGGAATTCGGCACATTATCGGTCCATCGGTTATCGCTGGCGTCGGCAAAGCACCCCGGGTGATTTTCAAACCACCAGTCACGCTCATAGGAAAAATTGCTCCCGCGGGGGCGCGTCCCCTCCGGCTACATCCTCATACAGCTGACCATCAGAGGTGATCATGCGATGAAAAAGTCGGTTGCCCCACGAAACTTCGTCGAGCAGAGAATTCCGGGCTATGCCACCTCGCCCGAGATTATCGCCAAGCTTCTCGTACACGGTAAGCAGCGCATCGATGTGATAAAGCGTAAAGGCCAGCCACTTGCGAAAGTCTCCGGCATCGTGCCAGCCTCCCGTCGCAGGGTGAGCAGATCCGTTCCGATCGAGTACGCCATCGTCCAGATGGCAGGATTCATGGACACCGAAGACGCCGCACCCGCACCGTTGGGCCCGTAGAAAGCCTACATACCCTGCGACGATACGGTCATAAATACGGTCGTGAATCGCGAAAGGAGGCGAGATTTGATAATCGGTTTCGACCTGGTAGCTGCCTGGCTCATCGAACGCGGTGAAGTCCGCTTGCCACAGAAGGCCCCAGCGGCTGGACGCCTTTCGCAATGCTCCTTGATAGAGCGCTGGGGTTCCGCCGTCCGTGATGAGCTTGCCCCGCAACAAGTCATATGGGGCAGGAAAGCGTTCGGAGAACCCTTGTTGGACCGGGACGTCTCGCTTCATGCGAAGGCAGTTTTGCCGCAGATAAAATGGAATCAGATCGGGAAGTTCGTTGGCCTGGTTCCCTGGAAGCAAAGTGAGGTGTTTTGGGCTGGAGGGTAGGTACCCAAGGTGGCTTAGGCTGAGTTCCATATTCCCCTGTCGTCAGTCATGCGTACGGAATTCCTCTTCTGCTGCTGTTGCGCTGCGACCACACGATTCTTCAGGACGTCCGCTGGCGTCCGAACTGTAACGAAGACTTTCGAGCCGCCTCCTTCACCAGACCGGCAACTTTTGTTTCTTGCTCCGGTGTAAATTCCTTGAGCGGCAAAGTGATACTGATAGCGGCCACCAGGCGATCATTCTGAGCCACAATTCCCGCCGCCAACACCCAATAGCCAGGGAGCAGTTCCTCCACATTTCGCGCATAGCTCATTTTCCGCACCTGCGCGATCTCCTGTTTCATACGCGCCATGGAGGTGATGGTGCTGCTGGTATATTTCTGCGTGCATTTCGCCATGATGCGATCAATATCCGCCGGGGACATACTGGCTAGAAAAATTTTGCCCGACGCGGTGGCGTTCAGGGGCCGGCGCAGACCGACGTCGGCGAACGCATCCGGAGCTCCGGAGTAACCCACGGAGTGAATGAATAGCACATTGTCCTGGTCGAGCACACCGAGCTGTACCGTTCCGGGAAGCTGACGCGCCAGATCTTGCATCGGGAAAAAAGCCGCCCGGTAGACGGGAGAGTGACGAACATAGCCGGAGCCAATCCACAGGGCGTGGCTGTTGAGCATGTAGCGCCGGGTCAAGGGCTCCTGAGTGATGAGGTCCGCTTCGATCAACGTGGTGCAAAGCCTGTGGGCGGAGGCTTTGGGAATTCCCAAGCGAGCGGCGAGTTCGGTGAAGGAGAACTCGAACGGTTCATCGGCCAGCAGCTCCAGCACTTTCAAGCAACGAAGGGTGGAGCTCATGGCCGTGGAGGCCTTTTTCATACAGCCACCCTCTCACGGAGGGACTTGACAACGCAACGCAGCGTGGATTACTGTTGCCCGCAATACAAGATGGAGTTCCGTAATACGGAACTCGTAGTTAGTCGGTTCGGCCCGGTGGTGCACGCAAGCCGCAGACAGGAAATTAGGAGGCGGGGGATGAAAACAGTGGCATCGAGTTTCTTGAGGGGCCGTTCGACAATTCTTCTATTAGCCGTTTTGGCGCTGGCGCTCAGCTGGCTGCCCGGTCAAATCAGCGCGCAAGAAGTGACCGCGACGATTAACGGAACCATTATGGATCCGTCAGGCGGCGGCGTTTCCAACGCGGAAGTGACCGCGAAGGATGCGGATCGCGGCACCGTGTACACCACCAAAACAAATGACACGGGTTTCTATAACCTGAATCGACTTCCGGTCGGACGCTACGAAGTTCGCGTAACCGCGCCGGGGTTCCGCACCGCGGTTCAGCAGTCCATCGAACTGCAACTGAATCAGGTGGCCGTTATAGACGTCCAAATGACCCTTGGAAACAACAGCGAAACCGTGGAAGTAACCGACGCGGCGCCGCTGCTGCAAACCGAGGGTGCTTCTGTCGGCACCGTGATTGACCAGCGCGCTAACGTGAATTTACCGCTGGCGACTCGCAACTACTTGGAGCTTACTCTTGTGACCCCTGGCGCCGTCACTCCCAGCCCGAGTGGCTTCAGCAACAACGGCCAGACCGTCGGCGAGAGCTCCCGGCCAGAGATCAACGGCAACCGCTTTACCGCCAATGACTACGTCCTCGATGGCATGGATAACAACCAGGCATCGGACAACTTTGTTGGTTACGCCCCGCAACCCGACGCGATCCAGGAGTTCAACCTCATCGCCCAAAATGCGCCTGCCGATTTCGGCAACTATATGGGCGGGATCATCAGCGCGGTGATCCGCTCGGGCACCAACTCCATCCATGGATCGGCCTTCGAGTTCTTTCGCAACGATGCGCTCAACGCCAACGAATGGTCTAATAAAATCGAAACGCCGTATGATCCACGCCCCTTAGTTCGTTGGAATCAGTTCGGTGCCGCGGTGGGCGGGCCAATTATTCGCAACAAACTATTCTTCTTTGCCGACTACCAAGGATCGCGTTTCGATATTCCGGCCTCCAGCAGTAACTTCTCGGTATTTACCACGGCGGAGCGGACCGGAGACGTTTCAGAACTGGTGGCCAACGGTCAAACGATCATCGATCCGACCACGGGCTTGCCGTTTCCTAACAACCAGATCCCGCAGAATCGTTTGAGCCCGGCGGCGCTGGCGATTATCAATTCGAATCTCTATCCCACGCCTATCAATGGCAACCTTAGTCAAAATGCCGTCAATACCCAATCGAAGAAGACCATCGTGGATCAGGGCGATCTCAAAATGGACTGGTCGGCCACCGACAAAGACCAAGTCTTTGGACGGTACTCCCAAGTGCATCAGAATGTTCCCGTCGACAATTCCTATGCGCTGGCCTACAACGCCTTGGGCTTCTCCAGTGCCTGGAATCTTGTTTTGGGCTACACCCGGACCATTTCTACCAGCCTGGTGAACGACGCGCGTGTCGGCGTGAACTACGTAAAAATCGGGCAAAATAACGTCTCCTCGAGTTTTGCTGGCGATGCAGGAACGCTGTTTAGCATCCCCGGTCTCCCGAGCGATTTCCTCCCGGCGATCCAGTTCGGCAGCGCCTCGCACGTGACTGGAGCGGGCAACAGCAGCACGGTCTTTGGCACCAAAGACAGCCTGAACAATTACTACGACACCAGCATTCAATATCAGGATGTTGTGAGTTGGACCCATGGCAAACACAGCACCCGGTTCGGTTTCCAGGGTTGGCGCTTGCGGATGAACGGTTTCTTCCCGGGAAACAGCGGTGATGCGGGCACCTTTTCCTTTAGCGGGCAATACTCGGGGTCACCGGAGACGGACTTTCTGCTGGGGCTGCCCTCGCAGATTGGTGTTGGACTCAATGGACCCGACTGGGGTCAACGGGGAAACATCTTTGCCGGGTTCGTGCAGGACGACTGGAAGCTCACTCCAAAGTTGACCGTGAATCTAGGATTGCGCTATGAAAACCACACGCCCTGGTATGAAGTGAATGACAAGCAGACCAACTGGAATCCCGACACGGGCGCCCTGGAACTCCCGGGACAGAATGGCAACAATCGCGCACTGTACAACGACTATAACGGCATCGAAAACTTCCAACCGAGAATTGGTGTTGCCTACCTGCTGTTTCCAAAAACGGTAATTCGTGGCGGCTACAGCTTGTCCTCTTTTATGGAAGGTACGGGACAAGGGCTGCGTTTGCCGGAGAACCCGCCGGCTTCGACAGACACCTCGATCGACTACCGGGCCCTGACGTTCCCGAACACTACGTTAGACCAGGGATTCAGTGCGGTTCAGCTGCCGGGACAGTGCACTATCCAGGGCCTGCAGAACGCTGACCCGGCCTGTTACAACGGGGCGGTACTGCGCGTCTGGGACAAAAACGTGCGACCCGCCGTTTCCAGCCAGTGGAACTTGTTTGTGGAGCATGAGTTCTCCGCCGCTTCCACACTTCAGGTGGGCTACGTGGGGCAGCGAACCCGGCATCTGACGGTGGCCGAAAATCTATCGCAGCTCCAGCTGCAGCCGGATGGCACCACCCTTCCGTCGCCGTACTTTGCCGATGCTCAGGATCTTGTCAGCCAGGGTGTTTTGCCGCTGGCAACGTATTCGGCCGCGAATCAAAATTACAACTCCCTACAAGCTTCTTTGAAGGGCCGGCTGAATCACGGGCTGTCGTACCAACTGAGCTACACTTGGTCGCATTGCCTCACCAACTCCGTCGGATTCTTCGGCGAGGGCGGCCAATCTGCTTCCCAGAGCGCCTGGTGGCAGAACCTGTACGACCAGAACGCCGACTACGGAAGCTGCTACTACGATGTAACCAACGTCTTCACCGGTTACGTGATCTACGATCTGCCATTTGGACGTGGCAAGACCTATGGCGCCGACATGGGCAAAGTGGGCGACGCGTTGATCGGGGGTTGGCGGCTTAGCCTTATCCCAACCATCCGTGGCGGATTCCCGCTGTCACTCGGCGCCTCAAACGACGAATCGGGTACGGGTACGTTCGCCCCGCGTCCGAATTGCATCGCTCCTCCTCATGTATTGGGCAAGAGCCAGCCGCTTGGATCTGCGCAGGGTGGTGGCTACCAGTGGTTCGATCCCAACTCCTACGCCGAGCCCAGCTCCCGGAACATTCGGGACCTGCGGCGTAAGTTCGGTGAGGGGCCCGGGCGAAGATAACTTTGACATCGGAATCTCCAAATCGTTTTCGATCAGGGAGAACCAGAATCTGGAGTTCCGCGCCGAGTTCCTGAACGCGTTCAATCACCCGATTTTGGACGCACCCAGCAACGGGATTGGCGCGAACCTTGGAATCATTCGTTCCTCCGAGGGGGCGCGTAACATTCAGTTCGCCTTGAAGTACAACTTCTAGCCCGGGTTTTGGGGGCTGGATTCACCCTTCACCCTAATGCCGGGTTCTGGCGGTAATCCCGTCTGGAACCCGGCATACCCCGTCGAAACCCGGCAATGACGTCTGTCCGAGAATTCGAATGGCGCGACGTTCGAAAACGGGGATCCATAACAAGGCACCTCGGGGTTCGTCTACACTGTCATTGTCTTCTGGCGGACCATGAGGAATCCCGATCTCATCGCTTTTTTAAAACCGATCGCCAATCAGTTCAGCCAGCCCGATTTCATGGAATTGATCGACGTGACTGGACGGGTTACCGATATTCGGGCCAACTCCTACCGTCTCTCCATCCGTCTTGATCTGCCAGCTGGCCTTTACCGGGGAAGGTTCGAGACGCTCCCCAATTCCTTTGATATGTCCACCGCGATGATCGAGATGGTGCGGGTGCCTGACGGGCAACGTGTTCCGGTGGGTCCTTGGGATCTCGATCACATACACAACGTGATGGCCGTCCCCATGATCCGCACTTACGTAAACGGCAAGCTGAAGGGCGGCTTGTGGTTTGCCATGCCTGGGCCCCAGCAGATCGCCGAGGGACGCCTCGCCGCCGAGTTCGGCTTCGAAGCGCGCGAGGGCGCGAACGAGCTTGTCCTGGAGTTGATCGAACGGGATCGGGCGCGTATGAGTTGGAATAAACTCGCCTATTTCGAATTGCGCAACGACGACCGCCGCGAAGTCCCAATCCGCCCGGCAGCACACGCTCATCCACGGATATTTCTTTCCGCTGGGGAGGCCGAGAAGGTCAGAGAACACTGGGCCGGCACTCCTGAATTTGCGGCTCTCGAAAAAAAACTGCGTTCCGAAGAGCTGGTCTTTCTGACGGACAACAGCCAGGGCACGCTTGAACTGGCCAGCCTCTTTTTCGCGTTGACCGGAGACGAGCGTATCGGAGCACGCGCCAAAGCGAAAATCATGGAACTGGCGTACGCGTCCACCTGGAGCGGCCGTCCCGACCCACTGCTGATGGGTGGCGACAACGACCGCGGAATCTCTTTACGCCTTTATCAGACAGCGTTGGCTTGGGACTACCTGCAACCGCTTTTGAGTGACGACGACCGGCGCGCGATATTGTCAAAAGTCGAAGAATATCTCCACAAGATCTTCGATTTTACGTTGCTGCAGCGCGCCTACATGGGCTGTCCGGCGATCGATCCGCACTCGCTGGGTTCATGGAATGGCCCAGCTATCGCATGCATGGCGTTTTATGACGATTTGGAGATTGCGCGGCAAGCCCTGCCGCTATTTCATGGTCTGTTCTGCGATAGCCTGCAACTCTTCCCGGCAAGCGGCAAGGCCGCCTGGGCCACCTATTTTCCGTTTCATCTGGTTCTCTATTTGGCTGCGGCTCATACCTTCGCTGGAAATCTTCCAGAGCTTTCCGCAAGTCCTTTCCTCGACAACCTGGGGCACGCGCTACTCGCTTCGTTTGAAGTGCCCAACAGCCAGGAGTTACAGAGAGGGTTGCGAACGCGGGAACATCGTTTCTTAACTGCATTTCTCAACCGCTTTCATCCCACCCCTGGGATCGACACCATCTATCGTGCCTTCGCGGAAAAGGAGCGTCAGACGGCGGGAGATATAGCGCTGGGAATATTCGATATTCTCTACGCGCCTTTGGCCTCCGGCGAGGTCGCGTCTTTTCCCACCCGTCCGCTCTTCGCCGCGGACGTCGGCGAGATCCTGGCGGTCGCCCGGCAAGAGCATGTCATCGCGGTAGCGGTGAACGGTGGACCGAAGGCTGGGCGTCAGGCCGTCTTCAAGCTGATGCCGCATAACCGGGAATTCCCTCCGGCACTCGGCGCAATCGAAATGACGGTGGATGGGACTCCCGTGCTTTGCAATATCAATATGGGTGTCTATGGGATCGACAGTGCGTTGACCAACACCATGTGCTTCGAAGATGGCGGTGCCCTTACCAATGGGCAATACCTGAACGGTGCCGTCGCACCGGAGGCTTGCGCTGCCGTCAAACGATGTTTCATGAATGAGCGTTATATTTATGCGCACGTCGTCATCACGCATGCGCTCGATCCAAAACTCTTGATACGTACTGCCGATCGACTTTTTGTGTTTGACCAACAGACCGGAATTGTTCTGCTTTCCGACGCATTTACGGCGGACCGCAAGATTCGATTTGCCACGCATCTTCATTGCTCAGGAGCGGTCACGGACCTCGGCGAAAATCAGTTTCGTCTCACGGGCGGACAGGCAAACCTTATCGCGGGCATCAAGGGCGGGAGCAAAGGGCTCGATGATGCCGAGAGGGGCGAAATATTTGTCCAGATTCTGAACGCACCATCCGCACACGTCGTGGTGGAAGAACCGAAGTGGGTGCCTGGCTATATCTACGGTCTGAACAACACCGGGCAAGAGGAAATCAGCCAAGGGCGTTTCCCGCGCTATAAGCGCTGGCGACTCGAAACCCGCGATGCCGTATCGGATGGTACGTTCCTGGTCGGACTCAGTCCTAAGCGCGATCAGGTTAAGTTTTCCGGTGATTCCATTCTGCTGCCGGAAAATGGCCGGGTTCGGTTTGGTTTCGGGCTGCTCGATGCATTGAGTGTGCAGTGCGAGTGCGAATGCCTCATGTGGGACGAAGAAACGCAGCGAATGGTGGCGGTTGGATCGCGGTCCCTTCTACACGGAGATGCGCAGTTGAACTTCGATGCGCGAGTCGACGTCGACTACAGCCCGGTAACCAGACAAGGCACAGTCTACGCGCAAGGGAGGCTGTCGCCGGTGCGCCAGATCGGCATTCAGCTAAGCCCGTGGGAATCCATCGCCGAGGACCGCTGGAGAACTAACAACAGTTGGCGTGCACGGTTCCGAACGGTTCAAGACAGCACGAGGCACACGGAGAATCAGGCATGAGTAGAAGCGCGATCGAAGTGGCGATTCTTGGCGGCGGAAATATGGGCAAGAACGTCATCCAACATTTGGCAGACAGTCCACTAGTAAGTGGCATCACGGTGTTCGACCGTCATCCCGAAAAGATCAACCAGTTGGTGGAACGCTACGGTGTCAAAGCGTCCGAAACTCTTGAGCAAGTATTGGCGAACCCTGCAGTGAAGCTTGTTTTTGTCACCGCCTCCAATAACGCGCACAAAGAACTTAGCATCGCGGCCCTGAACGCAGGAAAAGCGGTGATGTGCGAGAAGCCCATGGCTACGAACCTGGCTGACGCAGAAGAAATGGTGCGTGCAGCGGAGAGAACCAAAGGTTTTCTGCAGGTGGGGTTTGAACTGCGCTACTCGCACTTATACACCACGGTCAAGGACTGGATCGATCGGGGACTTCTAGGCCGCGTTCTGAACACGCAATGCGTCTATATCAGCAGCGCGTGGGGCCGGCACGATGTGTGGCGGGCCGATCCCAGACAAAGCGGAGGCATGTTCGGAGAGAAGCTGAGTCACTATGTCGATTTGACCCGCTGGTGGATTGGAGATTCCGTTACGGATGTCTACGCGACATCCGCACCGAATGTCATTTCTTACTACCAGGTCCATGACAACTATCACTGTATTTATCGCTTTGGCAACGGAGCCGTAAGTCAACTGACCTTCATGATGGCTCCCGCGGCCACATTCCAGGGAGATCCGCTGCAAAACGCCGTATCTCAACAGGCCGGCGATGGGCATGCACTGCGCTACATGATCTACGGCGACAAAGGCGCCGCCGAAACGGACGTTTTTCACCGAACCATCAAACGTTGGCAGTTCGGAGAAAACGACTACGGCCAGACGAGTCAATGGGTACAGACCGAAACCTGGAAACCGGAAGACGATTTCACCTATTTTCACAACACTCGCGAACAGGCTCTGGATATCGTCCGCCGTGTGGTCGAGGGCGAAGCGCCGAAGACCAGCCCTCGCGATGCATTGGAAAGCACGAAACTTTGTTTTGCAGCAGAGCTTTCTGTATCCGCGGGGCGAAGCGTCCGTCTTGGAGAACTTGATGAAGCGGAGAAGCAAGCTCTGACCGGCCACGGAAAGTAACAAGCCAGATGAGCGGACCGGCCAGTCAGCAGGCGCAGCCTTCGATACCCGAGCAGCAGGTGGAAAGCGCCGCTGCGCCCGCCACCGTTCTGGCCGCCTACTATTCTGACCGTAAATTGATGTGGCGGAATGTGCTGTGGATTACCTTCGGCCACTTTGGCATGGCCCTTTCCATGACCATCGTGGAGCCGCTGATGAGCCTGCGGCTGAAGGCCATTGGTGTGAGCGAATCGGGAATAGGACTGCTCACTTCCATGAACCTTTGGGCGGTGAGCTTTCTCGTCATGTATTTCTCCTGGAAGAGCGATCATTGCGGGAGCCGTCTGGGAAGACGCACTCCATTTGTGCTGCTCTCCTTGCCGTTTCTCGCGCTCGCGCTGATCTTGTTTCCGCTCACCAACTACAAATGGTTTTTGGTGGCCTTGATGCTTACCTATTTTTTCTTCAACGACATGAAGGCATCCACCTATCCCCTGCTGTCCATTGACTGCGTTTCGAAAGAAGTTCTGGCACGCGTCTCCGGCTTAGTCGCGATCACCATCAGCCTGGCTGGTTTTCTTTCTACGCGCCTGGGTGCGAAGATGGCGGACGTAAATCAGACCCGCGTATTTTTCCTGGCCGCAGCGGCCATGACCCTGGCGCCCCTGCTGGCCTTGTGGCGAATTAAAGAGCCGCCGATCTACCATCCCACCACGGAAAAATTCAATTTGCTCGCGCCGATCAAGGTGGCCATGCGCGACAAACGCACTTTGGTGCTGATGGTGGCGATCGCTCTGCTCAACGCCTTTCCCATGACCTTCAAGACCTGGGTGTGGTTTTATTCGCGCAGCAAGCTGAATCTGTCGATTGCCGATATTGGAGCAGCGATGTCCTGGGGACTCTTGCTGCAATGCGTTGTTTCTTATCCCGCAGGCTGGTTGATCGACCGCTTCGGAAGTTATGTGGCTTTGTGTATCGAGTGGACCCTGATGCTCGCTCTTGCGGTGTGTGCAACGCGGGTAACCAACGGAAACGGCTTGGTTCTGCTGATGATGTTGTACTTCCTTTTTATGCCGCTGCAGGTGGCGGGAGATACGCTGCTGTGGAAGATGATGGATAAGGCCGACACTGGATCGTACACGTCCACTGTGGCGCTCCTGCGCAATTTCTGCACGGGAACGGTGATTGCTATCTCGGGTTATCTGATTCGGTGGACCGGAAGCTATGTGGTCGCATTCTGGTTCGGCTTTTCGCTCAGTTCGCTGGCGCTGGTCGTTTTCTTTGTTTACCGGCGGATTATGCGGAGCGGAAACAGTGCGATTACTGCCACGGCGGAAGCAGGCGGAGTGGGTGAGGTTCTGAAGTCTCCATCGCCGGCGTAAGTTCTGTTGGGGTGGCGCGACTGGAATGGCATTGCCGATAGTTTCGGAAGATCGAGGGCATGTGGAAGTGAAGGTCGCCAATTCGCGGACGGAGCTGGGGCAAATTGCCGCGAGCGAGATTGCAGTGGCTTTGCGTCGCAATCTGGACCAGCAATCGCAAGTCCGTGCGATTTTCGCGGCGGCCCCGAGTCAAAGCCCGATGCTAGCTGCGCTGTTGCGCGAACCGGGAATCGACTGGCGGCGCGTCACTGCTTTTCATATGGACGAATACATCGGCCTTCCAGCAAACGCATCACAGCGATTTGGCCGCTGGCTGGAACGGGAATTTTTTCGCCATGTGCCACTGGGCAAAGTCTGTCTCATTGAGCCGGGCTCTGATCCAGAGAAAGCTTGCGCGGCTTACGCCTCGCTCCTTGCGGAAGCTCCGATCGACCTGGTATTGCTCGGTGTCGGCACAAATGGACATCTCGCCTTCAACGACCCTCCCGCTGACCTGAACGACCCACTCGCGGTGAAGGTCGTCGAGCTCGACCAGATGTGCCGGCGAGCAGCAGGTTTTAGAGGAGTGTTTCGCTGATCTCGCCGAAGTTCCAACTCGCGCCATCACGCTTACAGTTCCCACGTTGCTGGCTGGCCGTGAACTCTTTTGCTGTGTTCCGGGCCGGCATAAAAGCGCCGCTGTGAAATCGATGATGCAGTCTCCTGTCAGCGGTGCCTGCCCAGCAACCGCACTGCGGACCCATGCAAGATGTACCGTTTACCTGGATCGCGACTCCAGTTCGCTGATCAATTTATGACTACGAAGGAAATTATCGGTCGCGATCCAGTATCTGGCTATCCGGTCCGATTGATGATTGAGAATGGCGTGATTGTCGGTACGGAACAAACCACCAGCGATACCGATCTGTATCTCTCGCCGGGCTTCGTCGATCTTCAGGTAAACGGTTATGCGGGGTTCGATTTCAACGCCGAACAGTTTTCAACGTCAACGGTGGTCAGCCTGGTAGCGGCGATGCTGGTACAAGGCGTCACCTGTTTTCAGCCCACATTGATTACCGCCTCTGAAGAGAAGCTTTGCCGTGCATTAAGAACTATTTCGAAGGCTCGCAATGAGTCCAGTCGTGTGGCGGAGTGTATACCCCGCGTGCACATTGAGGGACCGCGTATCTCCCCACTGGACGGATATCGCGGCGCGCACCCTGTGGACCATGTTCGACCCGCGTCGGTGGCGGAATTTGACCGATGGCAAGATGCTGCCGAAGGGACCGTCGGTATGGTCACCGTCTCGCCTCACTTTGACGACTCCGTTGAATATATTGCCGCGTTGGTTAAGCGCGGCGTTCACGTTGCAATTGGTCATACCCACGCCTCGCCGGAGCAGATCACCGCTGCGGTGGACGCCGGAGCAAGTTTGTCAACACACCTGGGAAACGGCCTAGCGACCGAAATTCCGCGGCACCGCAATCCCTTTTTGCGTCAGCTTGCTGAAGATCGCCTGGCTGCAACGTTCATTGCCGACGGGCACCACCTTCCGGCTGACGTTCTGAAGATTATGCTGCGTGCGAAAGGCGTTGCCCGGTCCATCGTCGTGTCGGATTCCGTGGCGCTCGCCGGGATGCCGCCGGGCACTTACAACACGTTCGTGGGTGGGCAGGTTGAACTTCGCGCCGATGGAAAACTTTGCATGCCAGGTACTGACCTTCTGGCGGGCTCCACCGCATCGCTTGTGCAGGGCATCGGCCACGTCGTCCGCACTACAAATATCTCCCTTGGCGACGCGATCGCCATGGCTACGGTCAATCCCGGTCACTTTGTCGGCAATCGTGGCCAACTCACACTCGGCTCCCGCGCCGACGTGGTCCGCTTTTGGTGGAAAGACGAGATCGTGATCGAAAATGTTTGGCTGGCTGGCGAACCGCTATCAAGGAGTAATCGCGAAATGGAAACAGTGAGCGACGAGAACGTCGAGAATAGGCAGCCGCGATGATCGCGGCGGTAGATATCGGTGGCACAAAAATCGCGGCTGGTCTGGTGGATGCCCAGGGCCAGCTGCTCACGCGCAGCCAAGTTCCTACCAACGCTCCTGCCGGTTATCGCAGCGCGATCGAGCGAACCACGGAGATGCTGCGGACGGCGGAACGCAGCACCGGCCAAAAAATTACCGGGATTGGAATCGGATCGACCGGGCCCGTCTTCCCGCTTACCGGGGCCATCGGTGATGTCCCCTTCTTTCCCAATTGGAAAGATGAAAATCCAGTTAGAGATCTGGAAAGTATTTTTAAGGTTGGAGTGGCGATCGAAAATGATGCGGATGCCGCCGCATTGGGCGAAGCCAGTTGGGGAGCCGGCCGCAACAAAAAACGTCTGGTCTACGTGACGGTAGGAACCGGGATTGGGGTCGGTTTGATTCTCGACGGCAAAGTTTACCGTGGTGTGGACTACTCGCATCCGGAGGTCGGCCACCATGTCATCGATCCATCGGGTCCGCTCTGTTCCTGCGGTTTCTCCGGTTGCTGGGAGTCGCTGGCAACGGGACCTGCGATGGAGGGCTGGTTTGCCGCGAATGACGACTCCGCCTCCCACGGAGGCGCGAGCGTGCCCGCTGAAAAAATCTGCGAACTTGCTCGTGGCGGCAACGCCGCAGCGGTTCGGGCCGTAGAGCGCACCGCGCGCTACCTTGCGCTGGGTATCGCGAATATCGTCACCCTCTACGTGCCCGACGCGATCGTGCTGGGCGGCAGCGTGATGAAGAGCTCCGACCTGTTCATGGACACCATTCGTCGAACCGTTGCCACGAGTTGCCGCTATGTGCCCTACGAAAGTACGGAAATCGCGCTGGCCTCTCTGGGAGACGACGCCAACCTGATCGGCGCTGCGCGCGTCTGGTATCACAAATTCTCGGGTGAGGAGAGTTCGAATGCCATTTGATATGTCGGTGATCGAAGGTAAGTATTTTCACGACCTGCTGGATCAGCCGGTTGCTTTGGAAAAAACATTCGAACAATTGCAAAGCACCGCGCCAGCCAAAAAACTGATCTCCCAGTTGGATAAGGGAAAGTTTGATTCGATCGTGCTGACCGGGATGGGCTCGTCTTTCCACGGTCTGCATCCGCTGCTGATTCAGTTGACGCAAGCCGGTTTCCCGGTGGTGCATGTAGAAACGTCCGAGTTGATTTACTACCGCGAAGTTCTGCTGAATCGCAAATCACTGATTGTGGCGGTGTCGCAATCGGGACAAAGCGCCGAGATCATTCGCTTGTTGCAGCAAAATCGCCGTCGCGCATCGATCATCGCGGTCACCAACACGCCGGACAGTCCCCTGGCTAAACACAGCGATGCGGTGATCCTCACCGAAGCGGGTAGCGGAGTTTTCCGTTTCGTGCAAAACCTACGTTGCCGCGTTGATGGCTTTGCGTTTTTTGGGCAATGAACTGTGTGGCACGCCGCAAGCCCGGACACGCCGGGAACTGCGCGCGGTTGTTCCGCAAGTGCGCGCGTATCTCTCCCGCTGGAAAGAGCACGTGGAATCCATAGTTCCGAAAATCACGCGAGTGCGGCATTTGTTCCTCGCCGGCCGCGGTCCATCGCTCGCCGCCGTGGGTGCCGGCGCGCTCATCCTCAAAGAGTCCACGCAATTTCCCGCGGAAGGTTTGAGCAGCGCGGCGTTTCGTCATGGACCCTTTGAAATGCTTGGCCCGGAATCGCTGTTGCTCATTTTTTCGGGCGATTCAAAGACCAGGAATTTGAACCAGCGGTTGTTTAACGAGGCGCGGCAACGGGAGGGGTACGTCGAGTTGGTTTCCATGAAGAAGAGTGCGGGCGCCTTCTGTGTGCCGCAGACCAGCCCGGGCACTCTGCCGATCCTTGAGATTCTTCCAGTGCAAATGCTAACCCTGGCTTTGTCGGCAGTCGCCGGGAAAACACCGGGGCAGTTCCGCTTCGCTACCAAGATCACGACGGTCGAATAAAAACTCTCAATCCTGCAAACAAGGTGAGCTCCATGGGGCGCAGCCGCTACATCGTTGCACAAATCTTGCTGATCTTTTTCGTGATGTCTTTCCTTTCGAATATTCCCGGCGCGATCATTCCGGACATCATCGTAGGTTTTGGGATCAGCTTGACCGTGGTCGCGCTGCTGCCATTCTTTTTCTTCAGCGCCTATGGAGTGATGTCCATCCCGGCCGGCTCGCTGGTGGAGCGCTACGGCGAAAAACCAGTGATGGTCACCTCGTTCCTCGCGGGCCTGCTCGGATCGGTGAGTATCGCGCTGCATCCCACCTTCCCCGTCATTATCATCGCCTCCTTTGTGGTGGGTGCCGGGATGGCTTCGCTACAGGTGGCGATCAACCCGTTGTTACGCGTGGCCGGCGGTGAGGAGCATTTCGCTTTTAACTCCGCCTTCGCTCAGCTGGTGTTTGGAGCAGCTTCCTTCCTGAGTCCGCGGGTCTATTCCTACATCGTCGAGCATCGGGGCGAAACACGGAATTCCCTGCTGCGCATGTTAGATGCGGTCACTCCGGCAGCATTCCCGTGGGTAGCCATCTACTGGATTTTCGCCGCGGCTTGCGTGGTGATGATGGGCATTATCTTTTTCACGCACATCCCCAAGGTGGAGCGCAAAGAAGACGAGCGGGCCGGTACCGTTGCGATGTATCGCGAACTGCTCAGACAACGGGTGGTGTGGTTATTTTTCGGATCCGTATTTGCATATGTGGCCTCCGAACAAGGCACCGCTAATTTCATTTCACAGTTTCTGGCTACCTATCACCATCTCGACCCGCACACCGCCGGCGCGAATGCGGTGTCCTGGTTCTGGGGACTGCTCACCATCGGCTGTCTGGTTGGAATGTTGCTGCTAAAGCTGTTCGACAGTCGCCATGTTTTGATCAGCTTCAGCGTCGCCACACTTGTTTGCTTGACGATTGCCTTGTTCGGATCCGCTCGCGCTTCCGCGATGGCCTTTCCGGCGGTTGGGTTCTTCGCTTCCGTGATGTGGCCGCTGGTTTCCTCGCTGGCGCTCAACTCCGTGGCCAAGCATCACGGGTCGTTTGCGGGCATCTTGTGCACCGGCATCGCGGGAGGGGCCTTCGGACCTGTGGTGGTCGGCAAGCTGGGAGATCTGTTCGGACTGCGAGTGGGGATGTGCTTCCTCTATATAACCTTCGGCTGCGTATTGAGTGTGGGCTTTTGGGCGAAACCGCTGATTTCAAACGCGACGTTTTTGAACGAGAAGAAGGCGACTGATCTGCCGTCCAAACCCTAACTAACAGAAACGGGTTCAGAAATTCTGCTAGAGGCCTCCGAGGGGCAATCTGAAAAGGATAGCGGCCAGCAAAACAACGCTAGGTTTTCTACCGCATTTTTCTATTGAGAATTATTTCTAGCATTTTGAACGGGTGAAAAGTTTGGCTGGGAGGCCTGGACTCGAACCAGGATAGCCAGAGTCAGAGTCTGGAGTCCTACCAATTGGACGACCTCCCAGCAGGAGGAACAGCGCTTCGCAGTTTGGCTTCGTGAGCCGTGCGGCGAGATTGGTACGCAACTACGGTTTAAATAGTTTAGCGGTTGTGCGCCCTGGCTTCAACTTTTGTGCGGGGATTTGTGAATAATTATGAGGCGACGCGAGCGCGTGGAGAAGTCGCGGCACGCGTGGCGATTGGCTGCATTTTGCCTTGATGGACGCGGTATTCGGTGTCGCCCCACACGATGCGATTCGAAAAGAAACTGGCCAGCCACACCGCGAAATGAATGGCGTCGAAGACCGGTACCAGATATAAGCGGCGCGAAAGAACCGGATCTTTCACGGCGAGCACTCCGACGATCCATGCCATCTGCAACCTTAAGAGCAAATAAATGGCGAGGTAAACGACCGAGATCCAGGCTGCGGGGGCGAGTAATGCTGCTACGACGGCCCAGGGCAGACCTTGGGTGAAGAGCAGCGCGGCATAAGAAGCCGGTCGGCAGAGTCGAACCGTACGGGCCCAACGCATCTGGTGATCCCAAAAACTGCCGGCCGTTTGCGCGGGATACATGGTTGCAACTGTCTCGTGAGAGAGCACCACCCGCCCTCCGGCTTGAGCTACGCGATGCCCAATTTCGTAATCGTCGGCCAGAAAGGCAGCGATGTCTTCGAAGTCGCCGATTTTCTTCATCCAGGTTTTGGTAGTGGCGATCGAAGCCCCGAGCGCAAACTTCACGCCTTCGGTCCACGCCGCCATCATCACGCCGGGGAAAAATGAACTGGCAGCGCCGACAGCTTCCAGCTCCGCCCACATGTTCGGCTGGGCGATGCCGTGATAGAAAGAAGTAACCGCGCCCACTTGGGGATTCTGAAAAGGTGAGACCACATTGCGGAGATAGTTCTTCCCTACCCGGATGTCACCATCGCTCATCACCAGGATTTCGTTCTGCGCTTCACGTGCTAGCAGCGCGAGATTGTTTACTTTGCGATTGGCGCCAAACAATTGCGCGCCCGCGAGCAGACGAATACGTCGCTGCGGAAAATCGGCGATCACTCTTTGTACGACTGTGGTCGCGGGGTCATTCAGATCGTTGACCGCAAACAGAATTTCGTAATCGGGATATTCCTGAGTGCAGAAGCTGGCGTAATTTTCGTACGACGCAAAGTCGACGCCATGCAACGGCTTCAGAATGCTCACGGGCGGCTGAAAATTATCGACTTTGGATACTTCTTGGGACTTGCGCAGGAAACGTACGGTGGCAACACAGGCGAGCAGATAGTAAATGAGAGGAAACGCGGCGATCAACAGAACCGCGCCAGTAAAGATCGCAGGCGCGTGGATCATGAGCAAAGCTTCTTCACTGGCTCAACCGGCGGCCACAACGGCTACGCCAACACAAACTAGCAGGACTCCAGCCCAGCGCAGTCCGTTCACTTCTTCTTTCAAAATATATTTTGCGCCGAACGTCCCCACCACGTAGCTCAACGCCGACGCAGGAATCACCAGGCTGATCGGCTCCCAGGACAGCAGCACCATCAGCAAATAAAAAGACAGCGCCATCAGCGGAACGCCCACCCAGAACCAGCCATTACAAAACGCCCGCCCCAAAAACCCCGCGAGGTGATTGAAGCGCAAATGTTCCGGAGCGCCGGCTTTCTTCATCCCGTGGGTCACTGCCAATTCGCCCGCCGAGCCCGGACAGCACAAAAATTGCGAGCGCGATAAGAAACTGAATCATCCGGCCACTTCCATGACTGCACTGGTGCGCGGCTTGGTTTGGCCCACCAGAAAAACTCCAAGGCAGATGAGCGCCACCCCAATCCAGCGCCGCGGCGAAACCGATTCTCCCAACACGAATACGCCGACCAGGGTCACCACCGCGTAGCCCATCGCCGACGCGGGCATGACGTAGCTGTAATCCGCCCAACTCAACACCGTCATGTTGGAAAGCATGAAGCCGATCAAGAAAAGAATCGCCAGCCAGATCGTGTGGCTGGTCATTGCTGCCCAGAACGCCTGCGTCAATCCCGCGTGCGTCAGCGTGACCGGTCCAACGTCGCTCATGCCTCGCTTCATCAGCGAGTCACCGGTCGTGGCACACGTCACCATCACGAAGAGCATGATCAATGTCTTCGCACGGAGCTTGCGCTCATTACACATGGGTCTTAAAGATGCGTCGTTCAGTTTAGTCGTTGCCGGAAGCCGAAGAGGCTTGCGACGATGCCGCCGGCACGCTGATGAAAGGCTTCTCGCCGTCGCCGCCCGCCTTGGCCCATTTCAAGCGTTCCGAGCGCAGCCGCAGGAATTCCGTGGCTTCGTTGTACAGACGTTTGCGTTCGTGGCCGTCCCACAGCGCTTCTTTTACGATGCGCCACACAACCTTGGGACGGAAATAATATTCGTCGTAGAAGCGATTCACCGCCGCCATCATCTCCGACTTGGGAAGATGCGGATACTCGATGTGCGGCAATTGATGGCCGCTGTTGTCGGCCAGCGCTTCCACTTTAAGGAAGCCTTCCTTGGCCATGGAGTCGTGCAGTTCAGTGCCGGGCATAGCATGAGCCAGCGAAACTTGAATCGTTTCGGGATCAAGCTCCTTCGCAAAATCAATGGTCTTCTGGATCGTCTCGCGCGTTTCACCTGGCAGAGCCGATGATGAAGTCCCCGTGAACACGAATGCCCAC
The DNA here is from genome assembly GCA_963846145.1 of uncultured Acidobacteriota bacterium. Lineage (GTDB taxonomy): Bacteria > Acidobacteriota > Terriglobia > Acidiferrales > UBA7541 > Acidiferrum. The sequence goes on from CAWJUV010000005.1 coordinate 24,525, forward strand.
CTTGCGGCAATTCTTCATGAAGGTGCGGGCCATTTCGACCGTCGCGCCCTTCTTGATGTTCTTCAAAATTTGCGGGTCGCCGGATTCAAATCCGACGATGAAGAGGCGCGCTCCGGCATCCGCCATGGCTTTCAGCGTGTCGTAATCGCTGTGAACGCGCGCGGTGGACGACCACTGGAATTTCAACGGCTTGAATTTGGTGCAAAGATCCAGCACGCGATCCTTGCGAATATTGAAAGTGTCGTCGTCGAAGAAAATTTCCTTCATCTGCGGGAAATACTCGATGCACTGCTTCACTTCACGCGCTACGTTTTCGGTGGAACGAGTGCGCCACGCATGTCCGGAAATGGTCTGCGGCCACATGCAGAAGGTGCACAACGCCGGGCATCCGCGCGTGGTATAGAAGGAAACGTAAGGATTCAAGAGAAACGGCACGTTGTAGCGTTCGATTTCCAAATCGCGCTTGTAAATGTCGGTAGCGAACGGCAACGCATCCAGCTCCGCGGTATGCAGCTGCGGGCGCATCCCGTTGTGAACGACCTTGCCATCCTTGATATAGCTGATGCCCAAAATTTCGCTCAGTGGTTTGCCTTGCGCGTACTCCACCACCGAGTGATCGAACTCCCCGCGCGTCACAAAATCAATGTCCGAGCTGGCCATCAGCGTTTCGTCCGGCTTGATATGCCCGTGCGGGCCGACGAACGCAATCTTCATCGACGGATTGGCTTCTTTAATCTTGCGGATCAGCTTGACGTCGCTCTCGAAACCAACCGTGGACGTAAACAGAATCAAAAATTCGTAGTCTTTGCAGATTTGCACCGTCTGCTGCCAATTAACTTTGTGCGGTGAAGCGTCGAGCAAACGGCTGCCAGGAATCATTCCGGCGGGATACGTCAGCCAAACGGGATACCAGTACGACTCAATTTCGCGCGTCGCAGGCCAGCGGGAGCTGGCGCCGCCGTCGAAATTCTCGAAACTCGGCGGGTTTAACAGCAAAGTCTTCATGAAATCCGGCATTCTTCACCCTCAGAAATAATCATTCCGTAGAACTTAAACCGACCAGCTATACATTAGGCCCGGTTGCGGTAAGCACGGCCTGCTTACCGGTTAGATGCGACACCCCAAGCATCAAGTTTAGCCGATTTATCGCGGCTTCTTGCAACTTTCTCTGATTGGATGCTTTGGCGCAGCAAGCGGTTAAATCCTGCATCCAGTGGGAGTTGCGACTGGATTTAAACGGCCTAGTCCTGAGTTCAATGGCTGGTGGCCACGTCGGAATGGGCCTGCAGGAGTCGCTTCCAGATCTCGTCGAGCCATTCGAGGTGTTCGAATTTCATCATTGTGGAGCGCAGACAGGTGATGGTGTCCTGATCGCGCTGCATTTCCGGCGCGGCTTGGCTCCACAGGTGCATCGGGAGCTGCACGACCGCGAGATGCAAGTCGCGCTTGGCGGCCGCGTCGAAGATTTTGCGCGAAAGAGCGGACGCCGCGCTGACCGTTGTCGCCCGCGGCGCATAAATCACCAGGTCCAAGTCAGGTTCGAACGGCACCACGAAGCGCGCGTCATTCTTCAGGCGGAAATAGAAATCGAGGGCCGCGCTTCGGCACTTCGCGAGTCCTTTCGCGAACTCGCCATCTTTCACCAGCGGCAAGAGCCGCTGCGTGGCCCAAAGCGCCGCCGCTGCCGCACCCGGGCGCGAGCACTCCAAACTTATTTCACCCAGATGCAACTCGTTCGAAGTGAAGTAGGTATACGGCGAGCTGTGCGAATAAAATTTCCCGACGCCTGGATCCATGAACAAAATGCAGCCGCAGCCATATGGCTGCAGCCCATGCTTGTGCGGGTCGATGGCGATGGAGTCGCCGTCGCGAATGGCCGCGAACGAAGCTGCGACGTCTGGCTCGAGCGTATCGATGAGCGAAAAATACCCGCCGTACGCCGCGTCCACGTGGACACGGAATTTGTGTTTCGCGCGCAGCTTCAGAATTTCCGGCAACGGATCGACCGCGCCAGTGGCGGTCGTACCCAGCGTCACTACAACCGTTCCAACTCCTCCGCGCTCCAGCCGCTCAGCCAGCGCCGCGGACATCCATCCGCCCGCGCGCGTCCGAACGCTACCTTTTCAAACGGAAGCTGCAGAACTTTGCTAATTCGCGAATGCGTGTAGTGCGATTGATCACTCGCAACAATCGTCGCCCCTGGCGCGACTTGCCCGGCAATCCATAGCGCCTCAAGATTCGCCATCGTTCCGCCGCTGCACAGATGACCGAGGTGGGTCGTCCAGCCGAACATCCGCGCAATCTCCGCGACGGCTTCTTTTTCCATGGCGGAAGTAGCGCGCCCGCCGTCGTACGCGTGGTTATTGGGATTCACATTCATCGCCAATGCATACGCCAACCGCGCTACCGGGTGCGGCGGCTTGAGCATCTGGCCGACATATAAGGGATGGTGATACGGATAATTGTTTTGCAGCCGGGTGGCCGTCTCGTTCAGCACATTCTGGAGACGTTTAGCGCCCGGTTCCTCCGACCAATCACGCGGCGGATTAGCGAAGCCTTGATCGAGAATGCTTTTGGCGGTTCCATACAACTGACTTTCTTCGTGCGAATTCTCCAAGCTCAACTCGCCGTCGGAAACACCCGTTATCTTCGTGGCCTCCGCGCGTTTTGATGGTTCGCTGTTCATCGTTTTCTACTGCCAAACCTTATCAAGTTGCCCCGCGGCTCGCAGCAATTCCAGTTGCGCTTGCTGACGTGCGAAATTCGCGTCGAGGTAAGCCATCCACTTCTCGTTCTCAGTGAGTCGCGCCTTTTCGACTACGCGCAGATTCAGTTTGCCTTCCGCGAATTGCGATTGAAAAACCGAAACATCGTCCTGCGCCAGTTGCAATTCCAGGCGCGCGACTTCCTTGGCGGCATCTTTTTCACGTACGCTGCGAGTTTTCTGGCGAACTTCCGCGCTCAACTCGGTCTTTTTATTATTTAGATTCGCTTGCGCCGCTTCCAGATTTACTTCGGCGAGATTGATGTTCGCTTTGGTCCGCGCGCTGAATAGCGGAACGTTGACCTGCACCCCGGCGTTCAGATTGTTGCGTTGAAACGTGCGGAAGTACTGATCGTAATTGTTATATTTGCCGAGAATGCTGTAAACGCTCACCAGTTCCAGCGTAGGGAAATAGCCGCGTTTCTCTCCCTTCAGTCGAAACTCCTTGGCGCGCACATCCGATTCAGCCAGTTGCACACCGGTATTGTTTTCCATGGCCATCGCGACGAGGTTGGCGCCTTCCTGTTCCGCCTCGCCAGGCAACTCCTCCGGCTCGATTTCTACCGGTTGATCCATCGCGTAACCCATTTGCGTGCGCAGAAAAATCTCCAGCTCATCCTGGCGACCTTCCAACTGCAGAATTCGCTGCACCACCTGAGCTTTGGTGAGTTGGGCTTTGGTGATTTCCACCGGCAGCTCAAAACCTTCGCTCTGGCGCCCGCGAGTCACCTCCAGGATTTTGTCGGCGCTGTCCTGTTCGGCGCGTAGCAATTCCAGCGAGTGCCGCACTTTGCCCAGTTCGAGATAAGCCATGGCGGTGCGCACGATCACGCTGTTGCGCACGTCCTGCAAAACAATCCGCTGCGACAACGCTTGCTCCTGTTGCTCTTTCGCGGCGCCACGCAATGGTTCGTTCAAAACCTGCTGCGTGTAAGTCACGTTGAAAATCGCGGGAGCGCGTCCGCCCGGCGTCTCCGGAATGCCGTAGGTGTATCCCGCTCCGGAACCGGCGTAGAGGTTGGGAAGAAATTCAGCTTTGGTAATGCGCGCAGAGTTATCCGCGAGCGTCGCTTGAATTCTGGCCAACTGCAGATCGGTGCTGTTGTGCAACGCTAAGTCGATGGCACGTTTCAATGTGAGTTGGCCGCCCGGCGTTAGCGCGGCCGAGCCCGGGCCTTGAGCAGCGCTGGTGGAAGGCGGCCACGCGGCTGCGGCGTTGAACACCAATGCAGACCCTGAACCCTTAGCGGAATTTTGCGCCAACACAGGTACGGCTGCCAACGCCCAGGATGCCGCCACTATCCATGCACAATAACTCCAAACTCGAGATGCTTTAGATGACCGATTCACGCGGGCACTCCTTCACGTCCTCGGCAACAGAACAATTACGCCGGAAATTCACTCATAACGAAGAGATTCGATCGGCTGCAGCCGGGCGGCCTGATTCGCCGGCAAATAACCAAAAAACAAGCCCGTCAAACACGACACTAAGAACGCCACAACAACGCTAATTCCCGAAATCGGCACACGCAGATTTCCTGGTAGCAGCGGTTGGATGCTGACCGGGATGGCCAATCCAATTAAAATCCCCAACACCGCCCCGCCCCCGCTGATCAAAAAAGCCTCGATCAAAAATTGATACAAAATTTCTCGATATGCTGCACCAATCGCTTTGCGTATGCCAATTTCGCGAGTACGCTCCCGCACCGTCACCAGCATGATGTTCATGATGCCGATGCCGCTGATCAGCAGCGCAATCGCGGCAATTAATAGCAGGACGATGGTTAATGCCAGCGAAATTGCTCGCGCAGCCCCCAGAACCGCGGTTAAGGTCTGGACATCGTAGTCAGCATTTAGCGGGTGCCGCGATTTGAGCAGTTGCGTCATCTCCCGTTGCACCACACTGACCGTCTCAGGGCTGACGGCTTGCGCGTAAATCACGCGAACTACCGCCATGCCGGTGTAGTACTTCATCAGCGGCAGCGGAATAATCACGGACTCTTTCTGAATTTCAGATAACCCGAAGGTCGCGACCCGCTCACGAAAAACTCCGATCACCGTAAAGGTCAATTCCCCCATACGAATGGGCCGCCCAATCGGATTTTCCAGTCCAAAGACCCGCTCCGAAAGGTCCTTGGTAATGAGACAAACTTTGGAACGCGAATCCATATCTTCCGTATCAAAAAAACGGCCGCGATAAATCAGCAGCCGGCGAATCGTCTGAAAACCCTGAGTTACCCCAATCAAATTGACCGGGCGTTCCACGCCGCTGACCACCACCGACATGGGCAACTCGCGCGTGCCGGCAACTTCCAGCACGTCGGGTTCCCGTTTCATCGCGTCCAGATCGTCCAGAGTTATTTCGTAGCTGAGCGGCTGTTCCTTGCCGGAAGCGTGCACCATTTCCGCCCAAACCAGATTGGATCCCACGCCCTCAATTTGCGAAATAACGAACTTCTTGCTGGTCAGCGCCACGGTCACCACCAGAACGATCGACGCGCTGCCAATAATTACGCCTAAAGAGGTCAACGCGGTGCGCAGCTTGTTGGAGCGCAAAGCGTCGATCGCTACGGAGAACGTTTCGCGCAGATCCATCGTTCAGCTTTTTCCCAGATGCTTCAGCGCTTCTTGGGTCGGTTTATATTTAGGGTCGAGCCGTGCGCTGATTTCGTACTCTTTACGCGCTTCGCCTGATTTATTTTCGACTTCATACAGCCGCCCGAGCCATTCGTGAACCACCACAGCGCGAGGAAATCCCGTTCGCACCGGCGCAGTTTTCAGGTATTCATGCAGCGCGGTGTCCGCATCGTCGAGCTTTTCTTTTTTCAGCACGTAGCCCGCCGCGCGATAAAACTTGGCCCGCGGATCGCGCGGCGCAGCTCTTTGCCCCGCATCGGCCACCGCAATCAAGCGATCGGCCTGGTTGTGGCGCAATGCATAATCGCCAATATCGAAGATCAGCTCGGGCGCCTTGGAGGTCTCTAGGGCCTTGTCAAATTCCGCTTCAGTGGCGGCAAAGTCTTTTTTCTGCCGTCGGCAATTTCCCGTGGCGTAATGCCCTTCCCCGGCATCCAGCGCCGACAATTTCTTGATGTAGGGTTCAGCCTTATCTTCTCCACCGCCGGCGATTCCGGGTGCCGCGCAATCAAATTCAATCAGCGCCTGATACGCGGAGAAATTTTTATCGTCCAGTTTCACCGCAGTCTCGAACTGTTCCTGAGCCTTCTTGGCAATATTCAGCGCCGAGAACCACGAAGCCTTCGCAGCCTTCTCTCCGTAGGATCGTCCCAGCCACTCATGGTATTTGGAATTGTTCGGCGCGATCGTAATGGCTTTCTCTGCAGCTGCGATCGCTTCATCGTACTGTTTCAATTCAAAATGGCTCTTGGCGAGCAGAATTTGAACTTCTCCGTCGTCAGGATTCTTCTGCGCGACCGGCTCAAGAATGCCCACGGCCTTTTCGTAGTCACTTGCTTCGTAAGCTTGTTGCGCGGCCTGCAGCGCTGCATTCTGCGCCAGCGAAGCATCCACAATGACCGACGCCAGGAACAGCGCGACAAACCAAAACATTGCCCGCATGGACAGAAAATCTCGCGCCGCCTGCCGCAAACTTCGGCTACTCATCCTTGTGCCCTCGAATGTACGCGGCATCCGTATTCACTATTTTCACCGCCATGCCATCTTTCAGTACGGTATCGCCCGGCAGCGCGATCATTTCATTTTCATTCAGACCGCTCACCACTTCGAAGCTGGTCGAATCGGCGATGCCCAGCTGCACTTCGCGCCGGTGCAACCGGCTTTTACCCAGCGATTCTTTGGTCACCACGAACACATAGCGATGTCCGCTCTCAACGTCTACCGAGGCCCGCGGAATGGTGACCACATTGTTCCGCTCGTGCGAATGGATACTCACGTTCACATTGATATTGGGCAGCAACTCCAACTTATCGTTGTTGACCGCACACAATAATTCGCCAACGCTGCGTGTTCCACGTGCCACCACTTGTTTCGGAATTACTTCCGTCGTGCCCGACCACGATCGATTCGGCAACGCGTCCCAGGTGATTTTCACCGCCTCATTAGGTTGCAGCGAACCCAACTCCGGTTCATCGATAAACGCCCGCACCCGCACGCGATGTAAATCGGCCATCTGCGCCAACAGGTCACCAGTGTGAACGTAATCGCCAGTTTTAACCGGCAGAGAAAAGAGCGTGCCATCGGCCGGCGCAGTCACTCGCCCGCCTGCCACCTTGTCGCGCAACGCCGCGATTTCACTGCGAACCTGTTCGACCTGCAGCGAACCACGGCCAGCATCCAGCTTCACTCCACGTTCGAACTCCTGCTTAACCGCAGTCAGTCGCTTCACTTCCGATTGCGCCACGCTCAACGACTGATCGTTTACAGTCAACTCATCGCGAGTAGCCGCCTGCTTGGCGATCAACCGCTGCAGCGCATCATGATTTTTCTGTAGACGGTCTACATCGCTCTGCGCCTTGGCCAGGTCGCCAGCAACCCGGGCAGATTCGTCGCCTTTGCCCCCGCCTTGCGCCGTGCGCAAATCTTCCTGCGCGCGCAACAAACGTCCCTCCGCGTCAGACAACTGCGCACGCGCATCTTTCACATCGAGTTCCAGCAGCAGCTGATTTTTCTTGACCGGTTGGCCTTCTACCGCGTCCACCTTGGCGACGAACGCATCCAGCGGAGCACGCATAACAAACGGCGAAATCGGTTCGACTTTGCCATTGCTGGAAATCGACGAAACCACACTGTCGCGCACCGGCAGGACCGCCGAAATCTTGGCCACCGGTTCCCTGCCGCTCTGGCGCACCAACAGATACGCCACCACGCCAGCCAGCACCAAAAATATCAAAAGCCGGTTTCGCAGCTTACGCTGATCCATTTTTCCTGTTCATCGCCTGGCATGAAGCTTGGTGATTTCGCGAGGTCGGGCGCATCCCAGCTTGCCGCGCCATCCTGCGTCGAGATTCGAGATAGAGGCCGAACGTAGTTTCATTCTAGCAAGGGCAATTCGCGTTTCCCCAAGAAACCTTGTATCACCAGGCGGAGACCCCTCATCGGAGGAGACTGCCTCGACGAAAGCCACAGGTATAACCCCAACCTTCGGAATTAGATGCGCCGGAACGCCGTTCGTGATGTCACTTATGTGCCCATAGAGGATGGCGCAAGCTTAGCGGGGTGCGAAATAAACGTCCCAGAATCGCGTAGTACACTCAAAAAGCATTGCATTCAAACTCCCGAGGCCTGCCCAGCGATGATTGAAGCTCGTGGTTTATGTAAACGCTTCCAGGACAAAAAGCGCGGGCAGATTTCCGCTGTCGAAAATGTCAGTTTCACCTGCCAGCCCGGCAGCATCTATGGCCTGCTAGGGGCCAATGGCGCGGGAAAAACCACCACGCTGCGCATGCTGGCGACCATCCTTGAGCCCTCCGACGGCACCGCCGTAGTCTACGGCCATGACGTCATCGATCATCCCGAAAAAGTGCGCGCCAGCATCGGCTTCCTTTCCACCGCGACCGCTCTCTATCCCCGGCTCACCGCGCAAGAACTCGTCGAATACTTCGGCCGCTTGAACGGCCTCGACGAAGCAACCCTGAAGCGTCGTATCGACGAACTCTTCCAGCGCCTGGACATGAACTCTTTTCGCGACCGCCGCTGCGACAAACTCTCCACCGGCATGAAACAAAAAACTTCCATCGCCCGCACTCTGGTTCACGATCCGCCAGTCATGATATTCGACGAGCCCACTCTGGGGCTCGACATCATGGCCGCCCGCACCATCGTTGACTTCATTCGCGAATGCCGCAACGCCGGAAAAACCGTGATCCTCTCCACCCACATCATGAGTGAAGTTCAAAAGCTCTGCGACGTGATCGGTATCATCCACAACGGATCCCTACTGGCGGAAGGCACCCCTGCGCAGCTCCGCGAAAAATATCAGGAGCAGGATCTCGAGGAAATTTTCGTGAAAATTGTCTCACCGCATATTTCCGCAGAGGTGGCCTGAGTGGCTCTTCGTGACATCGTGATCGTTTATCGCAAGGAACTGCGCGAAGCTTTGCGAGACCGCCGCACGCTCATTTCCACCATCGCAGTGCCGATCCTGCTGTTTCCCCTGCTGACCGTCGGAATGGGTTACGTGGCCGTCTCGCTCATCGGCGAGGCCAGCCGCCAGTCCGGCAAAATCATGGTCCTGGGAGGCGCGGATTCGCCCGCCATCGTCGAAGGCTTGAAGCACACTAAAAATCTTGTCGTCGTGCCCGAATCTCCGGACTACGTCGCCTTGATCTCCAGTAAGAAAATTCGCGCGGCAGTGGAGATTCCGCCTGGGCTGCAATCGGCCATCGCCAGCCAGCCGTCGCCGGTGAAGATCTACATTTACTCCGGCGACATAAAATCCGCCTTCGCCGCGAACCGCATCGAAAAATTCTTCACCGAGTACCGCGACAATCTCGCCCGCGAACGGCTCTCCGCCGCAAACTTACCCGCCAGCCTGCTGCGCTCTTTCGACATCAAGCAGCAAAACGTCGTTTCCGAAGAGAAAGTCGCTGCGGAAACTTTTGGCGGGGTAATTCCCTACCTGGTTATCTTCATGTGCTTGACCGGCGCGATGTACCCGGCCATGGACCTCACCGCCGGAGAAAAAGAACGCGCCACCATGGAGACCATTCTTTCCAGCCCGATCTCCCGCACCAGCCTGGTGCTCGGTAAGTTTTTTCTGGTTCTCACCGCCTCGCTGGTCACTGCCGCACTCTCGGTAACCTCGATGGGCGTGTCCTCCTGGTTGTTCGAGCATTATCAGGGGCAGTCCGCAGGCTCAGCCGGCGCAGGAGCGGAGTCAGCTTTGCACTTCACCATCGGCATCGGAGCGGTTCTTTCGGTGTTCCTGGTCGCGCTGCCGTTGGCCGTGCTTTTTTCAGCGGCGCTAATTACCATCGCGCTTTTCGCCAAGAGCCACAAAGAAGCGCAGAGTTACATCTCACCGCTGATGGTTATCGTGGTCGTCCCGGCCGTGGCAGCCATGCTCCCTGGAGCAGAACTGACCAATCAGCTCTCGCTGATTCCCATTCTCAACGTCAGCCTGCTCTGCAAAGATCTGATCGCCGGAACCTATCATTGGAGTTCCATCGCGCTGATCTTTGCCTCAACCTGCGTTTATGCCCTCGCCGCCATCTTCATCGCCGTGAAAATGTTTCAACGCGAGTCTGTTTTGTTTCGTTCCTAAAGCGCCTGATAAACGGTTAACCGCCGCACAACTGTGGCGCATTGTGTACCGTTACGCGTCCAAACCCGTCATTGACGCGCAAGAATCAATCACTCCTACGCTACTTGTGCGTGCTCAGTTACTTGTCCGCTGGTCGAGGTCCGCGAATACTGGTCGCGTCATGAGCGATTCAGCAATCCGCCAAGCCCACGAAACATTTCAGCGCATCGCGCGTTACGCCGCATGTGCCGGCGTCTCCACCAGTCTGCTTCTCGCCGCACTTCGCTTTCTGCCAGGAACTGCTTCTCTGCATTCGTCGGTCGAAGTTGCCTGCATCCTGCTATGGCCCAGCGCAATTCTCTTGTTGGGCGCGCAAAGCATGCAAGGTGGCGCGCTGCTCTTCGTATTCTCCGCGGCTCTGAACGCCGGCTACTTTGTATTCGCGACCATGATGGTGGCCGCGGTATTTGAAAAGAAACAGGCCCGCGTCCACGCGCCGGCAAAAATCGCGGTTGCGCGCCGTAGCGCCAACGCCCGTCTCAACGAGCGAATCCGCTCTTCCCGTACCGCTGCCTAATTTCTCAAATCCTTCTCAACTGCCGAATTGGCGCTTTCCCCGTTTCAGCAACCAACCTAATATTCTGGGTGCGTAAGCACGAAATCGCAGCTCTTACGCCTATCTTCGACATGTGTCGACTGAGCAGACTATGACCCAAAACGAAAAATGGCCTCGCGTTGCCGTGGTGGGCGCAGGCGCGGTGGGCGGATATTTCGGCGGGATGTTGGCGCGCGCCGGCGCGGACGTGAGCTTCATCGGGCGCGAGAAGTTTGTGGAAGCGGTTAATCGCGATGGCTTGTTTTTGGATACGCTGCACTTCAAGGAGACCGTGCGGGTAAAGGCCTCGACGGACATTGGCGCTGCGCAGGGCGCGGAGATTGTGCTCTTTTGTGTGAAAAGCACAGACAACGCGGCGACCGCCAAGGCGCTTGCTCCAGTGCTTGGTGCTGACGCGATTGTGGTGAGCATGCAGAACGGCGTGGACAATCCTGAACAAATTCGCGAAGCCGCGGGGCTGCAAGTCGTGCCTGCTGTGGTGTACATCGCCGCTGCCGTTCCGGAACCGGGAAAAGTAAAGCATGGCGGACGCGGCGATCTTTCCACCGGGCCGCGCAATGTCAAAACCGAACGCGTTGCCACGGTTTTTGAGCGGGCGGGAGTGACCTGTCGCATCACCGAAAATATTCTCGGGGAGATGTGGACAAAATTAACCTGGAATTGCGCGTTGAATGGAATCTCCGCACTGGGACGAGTTACTTACGGCACGATTGAAGGAATTGCCGATGCGCGGCAAGTGGTGCGGTCGTTGGTGGCGGAAATATTGGCGGTGGCGCGCGCGGCCAACGTCGAACTTACGGGATATACCGACCTGGACACCGGCGTCGCGGGAGCCTTGAAGATTGCCGAGCAACTGCCCACTGCGTATTCTTCCACGGCGCAAGATCTGATGCGCTGTAAGCGGACGGAAATCACTTCGCTGAACGGATACATTGCGCGGCGCGGCGCGGAACTTGGCGTGCCCACGCCTGTGAATCACGCGGTGTATACGTTGGTCAGGCTGGCGGAAGGATCTTACGCTGCCAATTCGCAGGCCCAAGCCGGGTCGTAGCTCACAACCCTAACAATTTCTCGAATTCTTTTTCCGTCAAGATGGGCACGCCCAGCGCTTTGGCTTTGTCATGTTTGGAGCCGGGGTCGCTGCCGACCACCACGTAGCTCGTTTTCTTGCTGACCGAGCCGGAAATCGTGCCGCCGTGTTGTTTGACGATTTCGGCGGCATCCTCGCGGCTGCGGTTAGCCAGCCCACCAGTAAAAACGAAAGATTTGTCGGCCAGCTTGTCGCTCTTGATCTCGCGCTTCGCAACGGTGGGATTGACCCCGGCCTTGGCGAGTTTTTTGATAAGCCGCCGATTCGCCGGCTCGGAGAAAAATTCAGTGATGGCCCCGGCAACTTTAGGGCCGACTTCGCCGACTTCTTCAAGCTGCTCCGACGACGCGTCGGCCAACTCTTCCAGCGAAGAAAAATGGGCGGCCAGCAGTTCGCCGGTTCGTTCGCCGACGAAGCTGATACCCAGTGCGTAGATCAAGCGCGCCAGACTATTCTTTTTGCTCGCGGCAATTTCGTCGAGAAGGTTTTGCGCGGATTTTTCCGCGAAACGCTCCAGAGCGACGAGCCGATCGAGTTTCAGCAGATACAAGTCAGCGACATCGCCCACCAGTTTTTGCTCGATCAGTTGATCCACAATTTTTTCGCCGAGGCCATCGATGTTCATCGCGTGGCGTCCGGCGAAATGCAGCAAGGACTCGCGGCGCTTCGCCGGGCACGCGGAATTGATGCACCGATAGGCCACAATGTCCGGCGCTTTATGAATAGCGCTGCCACACTCCGGGCATTTTTCGGGCATGCGGAACGGCCGGCGGTCAGCGCCTTCCTTCACCACTTTCAAAATGTGCGGAATCACTTCGCCCGCGCGTTCCACCAGAACGGTATCGCCGATCTGCACTCCAAGTCGTTCCACCTCGTCCATATTGTGAAGTGTGGACCGACTGACGGTGACGCCGCCGACTTGCACCGGCTCGAGCATCGCGACAGGAGTCAGCGTGCCGGTACGGCCCACGTTGACGATGATGTCGTTCACCATCGTGGTTTCCTGGCGCGCCGGATATTTGTAGGCGATCGCCCAGCGCGGAGCTTTCGCGGTGTACCCCAGTTCATTCTGGATCGGGATCGCATTGACTTTGACCACCACCCCGTCAATTTCGTACGGCAACTTTTCCCGCTTATCCACCCAACTGTCGCAGTAAGCCAGCACCTGCTCGATGCCATCACACAATTTCCAGTCGGATGAAGCGCGGAAGTGCAGATCCTTCAGCGCCTGCAATGAGTCGGAAAGCTTGTTGAACGGCGATCGACTATCAACCAGCAAGTAGTAGGCGAAAAACTCCAACCGTCGCGAAGCGGTGATGGAGGAATCCAGCACGCGGACGCCACCGGCGGCGGCGTTGCGTGGATTCGCGAAAATCTTTCCGCCCGAAAGTTCCTGCTGGCGATTCAGTTCGGCGAACGCCTTCTTGGGCATCACGATTTCGCCGCGCACTTCAAAGTTCGCCGAAAGCTTTATTTTCTTGAGCACCGCTGGATCGACACGCAACGGAACGGAGCGAATCGTCTTTACATTGGGCGTAACTTCTTCACCGGTGCGGCCGTCCCCACGAGTAAGCGCCCTGATAAGCGCCCCGGCCTGATATTGCAGCGAAATGCTCAACCCATCGAATTTGTGCTCGGCGATATACTCAATTTTTTCTTGGCCGCTGCTTTCGCGCACCCGCCGGTCAAATTCGCCGAGCGCTTCGTACGAAAACGCATTGTCGAGGCTCAGCATCGGCCGCGCGTGCTGCACCGCCTGAAAACCTTCGCGAGGTGCCCCGCCGACGCGCACAGACGGCGAATCGGACGTAACCAACTCAGGGTGGGCCGCCTCCAAAGCTTTGAGCTTTTCCATCAGGCGGTCGTAGGCCGCGTCCGAAATCTCCGGGTCGTCGGCCACGTAATAGCGATACTCGTGGTAACGCAGCTTTTCGCGCAGGTCTTCGATTTCTTTTTTAGTGGCAGTGGCGGGCCTGGCCATGAGTCCTCAAACGCGAAATTTTAATAAAGAACGGATGCCGCGATAGCTCAGACATTATATAAAATGATTCGACCGTGACAGAACCTAGCGAGCAAGACAACGGCGTAGGCAGTGGTTTGCACAGTTCCCTGCAGAACGCCCTGCTGATCCACAACCCCAACGCCGGACAAGGCGGACAGCGCCGCCGCCAAATGTTGGATGAAGCCCGCCGCATTTTCGCTGCCGCCGGCATCGAAGCCGAGCTGGCCGAAACCACCGGCCCCGGCGATGCCACCGAAATAGCCCAGCGCGCCACCATGGAACGTCGGCAACTGGTCATCGCCTGTGGCGGCGACGGCACGCTCAACGAAGTAGTCAACGGACTGGCCGGCGCTTCGAATGGCCACCGCGTCCCGCTTGCGCTCCTGCCGGCCGGAACCGCAAACATTTTCGCAAAAGAACTCACTCTCCCGTGGGATATTCCGCGCGCGGCGCATAAGTTGATGCGCGGAACTGTAAAAGATATCGCGTTGGGTCTAGCCACACCGCTGCAGGAGCCGGAAAAGAAGCGCTACTTCTTAAGCGTGGCGGGCGCCGGCCCGGATGGAATGATCGTCTATTCCGTTGATCTGGAGCTGAAAGCGCGCCTGGGCGTCCTTGCGTATTGGTGGCAGGGCGCGCGCGAAGTTTTTCGCTACGATTTTCCGCATTTTCGCGTAAAGCTGGGTGGCGAATCGTCAGATTGCTCACTGGTGGTAGTCGGGCGCACCAAGCATTACGGCGGCCCCTTCAAAATCACCACCTTGGCCGATCTGTACGAAGACGAATTCGAAATCATGACCCTCAGCACCCGCAGCGGTTTTCGCTATCTCAGTTATCTTCCACACCTGTACATGGGCAAGTTGCGCGGAATGCAAGGCGTGAGCTTTTCAAAGACTAACCGCCTGGTGGTGGAACCTCTGGACGAAAATCCCGTGCATGCGCAAGTGGACGGCGAAGCATTGGGACGGCTTCCGGTCGAATTCAAAATTGTTCCCGCGGCGCTGAAAGTGTTGGTCCCGGAAGGTAGCCTCGCCGCACAACAAAAAGAAAAAGCCTCCAGCGTTTCGGCCTAGCCTCATTTTGCTCGTATAGTTTTCTCCCACCTGTAGCATCCTTAGACCACCAATTCCATGGATATCGCCACACACGCGTTGGCTTCGCTAACGCTCTCACGAGTGATTTTTCCACGCGCGCCAAAACTTCTATGGGCTTGGGCAATTCCCGCGGGCGTCCTTGCAGATTTGGATCAGCTGAGCGCGATGGTGAGCCCCGCTGCCTATTTGCAGTGGTACCGGACATACACGCACAGCATCGTTTTCTCGATAATTATCACGGCCGCTCTAACTACGGTCTATCGCTTGACCATTTCCGCAGATTCGCGGCGACTTTTGCCGGTGCGAACAATATTCGTCGCAGTCTTGTTGGCCCAATGGTTGCATCTGGCTATGGATGCGGCGCAGTGGCAAGGCACAGAGCTCTTTTGGCCATTCAATCGCACTCGCGTCGCGCTCGACTGGTTGCCGAGCATTGATCCGTGGATTCTCACAATCCTCATTCCGGTGCTAATCATTCCGGAGTTTATGCACTTGGTCAGCGCGGAGATCGGAGCGAAAGACCGCTTGCCGCGCGGATTTGTAGCGTCAATCATCGGCCTGGCTTTGATAGCGATGTATGTCGGAGCACGCGCCGACCTGCACTCCATCGCGATCGCCCAATTGCGGAACCGCACCTACGTGAACGAAGCACCCCGCAAGGTGGGAGCTTATTCTGAACTAACATCCCTGGTTAGTTGGCGAGCAGTGACCGAAACCGAAAGCGCCCTGCATGAATTAACGGTGCGAGTTAATTCAACCCGCCCTTCGTCGTTCGATTTGGGAACAAATTTATTCAAACCGGAACCCAGCCCAATGCTGGACGCAGCCCAAGCGACACTTTCGGCGCGACAATTTTTGGCGCGTCGCTCATTTCCCCAGAGCTACGGTACAAAAGATGGATAGCGGCTTCGAAGTTCAGATCCGCGACGCGCGCTACGAAGCGGCGCGCGAGACCGCGCATGAACCAATGGTGATCGTCGATTTCAATGCCGCTGGCAAGCTGACGTTGGAAGAAATCACCTGGGCCACGGCCGACACACCGCGCTAAAAGCGTGTGGTCAGGCTGGCGGATTACCGTACGGGTGCTTGGCCCGCAAAATCACTTGCGAAAGTCCATAGCTGACCGCCACTAGAATTACCGCTGCGACTCCCACCTCAATTTTGTGCTGCGCCAAAAACTGCATCGCCCCTGATCCGTAGCGCACCGCCAGATAGCCCACCGCAAAATAACGCACCAGCCTCGCCATTCCGATCGACGCAACAAAACTGAGCACCGGCATTTCGAATACTCCCGCTGCAAAAACAAAAATCTTGAACGGCGTGGGAGGCGGTAGCAATGCGGCAGCCAACATGCCGCCAAATCCGTTGCGCTCAATCCAATGGCGAACCGCGCCGCCGTGCCTCCCCGCTTTGCTGTGAAAATACGCTTCCCCGCCCTTGCGAGCGATGTAATACAGCAGCAAGCACCCCAGCGTGGAACCGCTCGCGGCCATCAATGCGTAAAGCGGCATGCGCGCATGATGCTCCATCGACAACTCGACCAGCAGCAGATCGTTGATCACCGGAAAGGTGAGGACCGAGGAATCCAGAAAGGAAATCAGAAACAGCCCGGGCGCGCCGAGTCCACCAGCAAAAGCGACAATCCTGGTTTTCCAGACACCCAGCTTGCTTCCCAACTCAAACGCTCCTGAAATTTAGTCCGGTTCGAACGCGGCAAATGTTAAACGACGGTCTCAATCGCCTCGGAAATGACGTCATACACGCGATGAATTTCCTCGGGCGTCGCCACATACGGCGGCAAAACATAAATCACATTGCCCAGCGGCCGCAGCAAAACATCATGATCAATAAAAAACTGGTAGAGCTTCGTGCGCATCGCAGAAAGATAGCCGGCGTCATCGGTCCGCAATTCCACGGCGCCGATCGAGCCGATCTGTCGCACATCGCCAACTTTTGGCGACGCCCGCAGAAGCGGAAGCCGCTGGGCGTGCACCGCGGCAATAGCCACAATGCGTTCGAACACCGGCTCGTCGTCAAAAATCTGCAAGCTGGCAATGGCCGCAGCGCACGCCAGCGCATTCCCCGTGTAGGAATGCCCGTGATAGAAAGTGTGCATCCGGTTTTTGCTGCGAAATGGCGCCTCGATGCGATCGCTGCAAACCGTCGCACCCATCGGCAAAAATCCGCCCGTGATGCCCTTCGACAAGCACATCAGATCCGGCACAACGCCCGCTAGCTCGCAGGCAAACATCTTTCCAGTCCGCCCAAACCCGGTCAGCACTTCGTCGGCGATCAGCAGCACATCGTATTGCGTACACAGCGCACGAACCTTCTGCAGAAATTCGACCGGATGCACAATCATGCCGCCCGCCGCCTGCAGCAACGGTTCGACAATCACCGCGGCGATACGCTCGTGATTTTTCTCTAAAACCATCTCCATCTGCTGGATGCACTCGATGTGGCAGATGTCGCGAGTCAGCCCCACCGGGCAGCGGTAACAATACGCGGAATGCACCCGGTGTACTTTGTACCGCATGGAGTTGAACGGCGCGGTGAACGGCGAATCGTCGCTAACGGACATCGCCCCGGCGGTGTCGCCGTGATAACCATGTTCCAGCGCGACGATTTCTGATTTTTCCGCGCGCCCCTGATTGCTGAAGTATTGGACCGCCAGTTTCAGCGCCACTTCCACCGCGGTTGACCCATCATCAGAAAAAAACAAATTCGTCATCGCAGGCGGCAAGCGTTTGCTTAAACGCGCCGCGAGTTCTTCCGCAGCATCGTGCGTGAACCCGGCCAGGATCACATGCTCCAGCTTGCGAGCTTGTTCAGCAATCGCGGCAGCGATCCGCGGGTTGGCGTGCCCGTGAATATTGACCCACCACGAAGAGACCGCATCGAGGATTTTCCGGCCATCAGCGGTGTAGATGTATGCGCCTTCCGCACGAACGGCATGCAGTGGCGGCGCGTCCAAAGCGGTATTGGTAAACGGATGCCAGATGCGCAGCGGCGAAGTCATCCTTATTTATACAATTTCCACAAACGGAGTGGCATCTATTGCGAGAAGGCCGCGCGGTCGAAGTGATTCATAAACACTTGCATCAACGAGGTGCGATGCAGATTGGGCAGCCGTGGAATTTCGCCAATCACGCGCACATGTCCGAAGCGCTCGATGGTTTCGCGATTTTCGCGGTTCTGATCGCCGATCAAAACCACCCCATGCACCGGCAACTCCGCGGCATGCAGCGCGGCCAGCGTAAGCAACGTGTGATTGATGGTTCCCAGTCCGCTGCGCGCCGCCAGAATCACCGGCAACTTAAACTTCGCCATCAAATCCAGCATGAATTGCTTCGGATTGATTGGCACCAGCACCCCGCCCGCGCCTTCCACCACCAGCCAATCATTGATCAAGCTGGTCGGCAGATTGATCCGCGCCAGATCGATTTCCACGCCAGCCCACCGCGCCGCAAGATCCGGCGAAACCGGCGGCACAAATTTGTACACTTCATCCAGCGTGCGATCCGTACCGATGCCCGCCAGGCGCATGACCGTCACGCGGTCGGAGCCTTCTAGCGTGCCCGTCTGGATCGGCTTCCAGTACACCGCATCGAGCGCCGCGCACAACAGCGCCGACAGCGTAGTTTTTCCGACGCCCGTATCCGTGCCGGTAATAAAAAAGTGATGCCTCATGCAGTTCCCGCCATGGCCAATTCTTTCAGGCGCTGTTGATCTGCGAACCAGGAATTCAAATCCGCGGTAAGCCGTCGCAAGTCTTCCACTCCGATTTTGTGCGTCATCGAAAAACGCAGCCGCGACGTGCCTTCCGCCACCGTGGGAGGACGAATCGCGCGCACCGCAAAACCACGCTTCTGCAGAAACTCCGCCGCGGACAGCGCCTGATCATTGCGGCCGATCACCACCGGCACGATCTGCGACGCCGTGCCGCTGGTGTCCCAGCCTTGCCGCCGAAAAGCAGAAGCCAAGCCTGCCGACCTCGCCAGCAGCTCTTCCCGTTCGGTGTTCATCCCGATCGCCAAGCGCAGCGCCGCGCGGATCTGCGTGGCCATGTACGGCGGCAACGCCGTGCTGAAGATAAAAGTACGCGCATGATTGATGAGATGCTCGCGCAGCGTGGCCGTTCCGCAAACAAATGCGCCGGCGCCCGCCAACGCTTTACCGCAAGTGTGAATGGCAGCGATGATTCGTCGCGAAGCCAGCGCCGCAGCGGCAACCCCTCGGCCCCCGGGCCCATGCACCGCGGTGGCGTGCGCTTCATCGACGATCACTCCCGCGCCATAGCGATCGGCCAAACTCACAATTTCATCAATGGGCGCAATGTCCCCATCCATCCCAAACACCGATTCAGTGACAATAAACTTTCGGCACTTTTCCTGTTGGTGTTCGGAGAGAAGTTCTTCCAGCGCATTCAAATCCAGGTGCGGGTAGATCACTTTGCGCGCACCCGACAATCGAATCCCGTCGATCAAGCTGGCGTGATTCAGCTCATCTGAAAAAATAATGTCATTCTTGCCGGCCAGCGAAGTCAGTAGGCCGATGTTAGCGGAATACCCACTTCCGAAATAAAGCGAGGCTTCCGCGCCAACAAACTCCGAAAACTCTTCCTCCACCGCACTCCACACCGCGGCGTGACCAGAAAGCAGCCGCGCCCCGGTTCCACTAATCCGTGCCGTCCCACAAATCGCTTCGGCAACAGCTTCACGCAGTGCGGGATGCTCGGACAGCCCCAAATAATCATTCGAACAAAGATTGATGCCGCTAATCTCTGTCAAAGTACGGCGTTGACTGCGCGCTTCCAGCCTGCGCAGCCCGGCCTGCAAATCGTTCATCAATGTCTGGTGAAATTCAGATGGCATGCGATTCGAGAGGTTTCATCCCTAAAGTTTGCAGTAAACGTTCGTCCTCGTCCGCGCCAGGATTGGGAGTAGTCAACAATTTTTCACCAACAAAAATCGAGTTCGCGCCCGCCAAAAAGCACAAAGTCACCGCTTCCGGCGACAACTGTTTTCTCCCGGCAGCCAAACGCACTCGCGACGCGGGCATCAGCAGACGAGCAGTCGCGATAGCTCGCACCATTTCCAACGGATCAACCGACGGCTTATCCGCCAACGGAGTCCCCGCCACACGCACCAACATATTGATGGGCACGCTTTCCGGATGGCGTTCCATGGTTGCCAACTGATGCAACAAGCCGATCCGGTCGCGCTCGCTTTCGCCCATCCCCAGAATCCCTCCGCAACACACGGTAATCCCCGCTTTGCGCACCGCCGCCAAAGTTCGCAGCCGATCATCGTAAACCCGCGTGGTAATGATCGAGCCGTAAAACTCCGGCGATGTATCCAGGTTGTGGTTGTAGGCGCTCAGGCCGGCATCCTTCAGTTTCGCGGCCTGCGTCTCCGTCAACATCCCCAGTGTGCAACATACTTCCATGCCCAGCGCGGAAACACCCCGCACCATTTCGAGCACGTTGTCGAAATCCTTACCCTCTGGCGCCTGCCTCCACGCCGCGCCCATGCAGAAACGGGTAACGCCCCGCTCGGCGGCATCGCGCGCTACCGAAATCACGTGCTGGGGATCGAGCAATCCTTGCCGCTCCACGTCCGCATCATAGTGCGCGCTTTGCGGGCAGTACGCGCAGTCTTCCGGGCAGCCCCCCGTCTTGATGGAGATCAGCTGGCACGTCTGCACGCGGTCGGCCGGGTGGAATTGGCGGTGAATGGTTTGCGCACGATAGACCAACTCGGGTATCGCTGTTCGGTAGATCGCCGCGACTTCGTCACGGGTCCAGTTGGTGCGGATTTCCGGAAGTTGCGAAGCTCTGCCCGCAACAGGCGCAGCGATTTCGTTGCTATTTGAGACTGCCGGTAAATGGGTACCCATGATCTCCGTCAACAGCCAGCCCGAACGGCTCAAAGTCCAAATTTAAAATGGCATGTTACCATCGCTTGGTAGCAACGTCTCGTGCTTCCCGGCAAATGTTTTCAGGACATTGTCAGGCGGCGAGACGTCCGGCGTTAGCCCAAAACGCCGGCCAGTGTCGTTTGACCTCCGTTGCAACGAAATGTTATAAAACAACGCTTTGTTGACAGCCCACGCAAAGCTTTTCGCATGCCTGGAAGGGGTTCCGGGGATGCTCAGGTTTCGAAATACAGCACAGGATAAGTTTCGGCTCTTTTGAGCATTGAGAGTCGGTCCCTGTTTTATCGGTCCGGTGAGCAGCCTGATCACCGCAATGATTTGTGCAAATTTTCGGGATTAGCGCTCAAGCGGCGAGCACGGCGGATGTCGCCCGGAGCGTTTTACGTTTTTCATCAGGGAGGAATTGTTGATGCGTATTTCGCTGGATAGTTTGTGGTCCTCGGCGCGCGGCACGCTCAAAACGGGCGCTGGATTGGCAATGTTGTCTTTATTGACGAGTGCTTCAGCGCGCGCACAGAGCGAAGCTGGCGGCGAAGCCAATTTAAAGCTGCCGGATCTTTCGTCCGTCTCTTTCCTTGGCATGGACGGGCATAAGTTGCTCCTCTTTGGCCTGATTTTCTGCGTATTCGGACTCGCTTTCGGTTTGGCCATCTACACCAAGCTCAAAAATCTGCCGGTGCACAAGAGCATGCGGGACATCTCCGAGCTGATCTACGAGACCTGCAAAACCTACCTCGTCACCCAGGGCAAATTCATTCTCTTGCTCGAAATTTTCATCGCCATCGTCATCGTCCTGTACTTCGGCGTTTTGCTGAAATTTGAAGCCCTCCGCGTGGGCATCATTTTGATCTTCAGCTTGGTTGGGATTGCAGGCAGCTATGGGGTGGCCTGGTTCGGCATTCGCGTCAACACCTTCGCGAATTCACGGACGGCCTTCGCCTCATTGCGCGGCAAACCTTATCCGATTTACCACACCCCGCTGCAGGCCGGCATGAGCATCGGCATGATGCTCATCAGCGTTGAGTTGCTGATAATGCTGTTCATCTTGCTGTTTATTCCCGGCGATTATGCCGGACCGTGCTTCATCGGCTTTGCCATCGGCGAATCACTGGGAGCTGCGGCTCTTCGTATCGCCGGCGGAATCTTCACCAAGATTGCCGACATCGGCTCCGACTTGATGAAGATTGTCTTCAAAATTAAGGAAGACGACGCGCGCAACCCCGGCGTCATCGCGGACTGCACCGGCGACAACGCCGGCGATTCAGTCGGGCCCAGCGCCGACGGCTTCGAAACCTACGGCGTCACCGGCGTTGCTCTAATCACCTTCATCTTGCTGGGCGTGAAGAGCCCCACAGTCCAGGTCCAATTGCTGGTGTGGATCTTCGTCATGCGCATCGTGATGCTGATCGCCAGCGCGGCGGCCTACTTCATCAACGGCATTATCGCGAAGAGTAGGTACGGCAACGTGGACGAGATGAATTACGAGGCTCCGCTCACTTCGCTGGTGTGGATCACCTCGATCGTCAGCATCGGCTTCACCTACCTGGTTTCCTACCTGATCATTCCTTCGATCGGCGGCGACGTCACCCAGTGGTGGAAGCTGGCCACCATCATTTCCTGCGGCACGTTGGCCGGAGCCATCATCCCCGAATTGGTGAAGGTTTTTACTTCGACGGAATCGCGCCACGTCCGCGAAGTGGTCAGCTCCGCCCAGGAAGGCGGCGCTTCTCTCGGAATTCTCTCCGGCTTCGTGGCCGGAAATTTTTCCGCCTACTACATCGGCCTGGCCATGGTAGTGCTGATGTCCCTCGGCTATATGATCAGCGAAATGGGACTGGCGACTTTCATGATCGCCGCGCCAGTCTTCGCTTTCGGCTTAGTGGCCTTCGGTTTCTTGGGCATGGGACCGGTTACGATCGCGGTGGACAGCTACGGACCGGTCACCGACAACGCGCAATCGGTATACGAGTTGTCGTTGATCGAAACGATCCCCGGCATCGAACAGGAACTGCAGCGCGACTACAAAATCAACGTGAACTTCCATCGGGCCAAGGAAATGCTCGAAGCCAACGACGGCGCGGGAAATACCTTCAAAGCCACCGCCAAACCGGTGCTGATCGGCACCGCGGTCGTCGGCGCCACCACCATGATTTTCTCCATCATCATGGCGCTGACCAAGGGTTTGACGGAGAACGTCAATAATCTATCGCTGCTGCACGCTCCCTTTGTGTTGGGGCTGATCACCGGCGGCGCGATGATTTACTGGTTCACCGGCGCATCCACTCAAGCGGTGACCACCGGTGCATACCGCGCAGTGGAATTCATCAAAGCGAATATCAAGCTCGATGGAGCGCAGGCCGCCAGCATCGCCGACAGCAAAAAAGTAGTGGAAATCTGCACCAAGTACGCGCAAAAAGGCATGCTCAACATTTTCATCGCGGTCTTTTTTGCCACGCTGGCTTTTGCGTTTATCGAGCCGTTCTTTTTCATCGGCTATCTCTTCAGCATCGCCATCTTCGGTCTGTACCAAGCCATCTTCATGGCCAACGCCGGCGGCGCTTGGGATAACGCGAAGAAAATCGTGGAAGTGGAGCTCAAGCAAAAAGGTACTCCGCTTCACGATGCGACGGTGGTCGGCGATACAGTCGGCGATCCCTTTAAGGACACCTCTTCCGTGGCACTGAACCCGGTGATCAAGTTCACCACCCTATTCGGTTTGCTGGCTGTGGAGTTGGCGGTTCAGCTGACCGCAACGCAAGGGTCCATCATTACTCACGTGCTCGCGGCCGCGTTTTTCGCCGTGTCCTTCTTCTTCGTGTACCGTTCGTTCTACGGAATGCGCATCGGCAAAGACGCCTAACTAGAAAGATCAGGAAAACAGAAAAAGGCCATGCGAAAGTCGCATGGCCTTTTTCTTTTCTCAATCAAATCTGACTAGACCTTGATCAAGCCCGGAAAACGGTGCGCGCTGTTATCAAAGCCCGGGAAAACCGTGCCGAGATCTTTCACTCCGATATGTTTGGTAAGCGTTTCGCCCAGCACGTACCGGAAGTCCGTCGTCAGCGCTAAGTCGCGCCCATCATTTAATTGGTGATCGTCGAGGCCCGGCCATTTGCCGTACACTCTGCCGCCCTTCACGTCTCCGCCCATCACAAACATGCAATTGGCGTGACCGTGATCGGTCCCGCGGTTGCCGTTTTCCTTGGCGGTGCGTCCAAATTCGCTCATGGTCACAACCACGATGTCCTGCATCCGGTCGCCCATGTCTTGATGAAACGCCGCGAGCGCTTGCCCCAAATCCTTCAACAAGTTCGCCAGCTGCCCTTGCGCCCCGCCTTCATTCACGTGATTGTCCCAGCCGCCGCAATCGACGAACAAAACTTCCACGCCAACTTTGGCCTTGAGCAGTTGGCCGATTTGCTGCATGTTCTGCCCCAGCTTGCTGGTCGGATACTGCGCGCCATTCTCCGGCGGCAACTTCGAAGTATCAATCTTGCTGAGCATATCGATCGCTTCGAACGTCTCCGTGCCAGTACCGTGCAGCGCGTGATCCACGCTTTGCGCATACATCGCTTCGAAGCCGCCCTGCACCACGTTATTCATCGCCGCACTCTGGGGCATCACCTTGAAATTTTTTAGGTCAGGCAGCGCAATCGCGCCAGCTCCCCCACGCAACATCCGCGGCAAGTTCGGCCCCATCGCCACAGCGCGAAACGGAGACGCATTCTCTTCGGGAATCGTCTGAATCGCGCGATCAAGCCAGCCATCGTCGGTCGCCTTCACGCCAGGCGTTCCGGACTCCATGAAATCCTGCGCATCAAAATGCGAACGCGTCGGATCGGGCGACCCGGCGGCATGCACGATCGCAAGTTGATTCCTATGAAAGAGCGGCTCCAGCGGAGCCAAGCTAGGATGCAATCCAAAATACCCATCGAGATCAATCGCGCCATTCCCGCCCGCTGCACGGCTTGGTTGCGGAATCGCAATGGTGGGACGCAGCCGGTAATAATTCGGCTCGGAAAACGGCACCACAATGTTCAATCCATCAGCAGCGCCGCGCTGAAACAGCACCACCAGCTGCTTCTTGTTGGGCATCGGCGTAGCCGCCACCGCGCGCTGCAAAAAAGCCGGCATGGCGCTCAGCCCCACCATGGCCACTCCGCCCTGCTTCAAAAAATATCGTCTGGAAAATCTCACAGAACATCTCCTTTGTTGCCGCTCGTCTCTCCGCTCACCGTCACCGTCGCTGGAATTCCGGCGCGCCCAGCACCAGTCCAGTCACCACTCCAAGATCGACCTTCTTCACCGGGTCATCCAGCTTGGCCTGCAAAATCTGCGGGCTATCGAGCTGCTTCTGCAAAGTTTCAATCGTCGTCGGCCCCGCCTGCCCACCCAGGAAAATCTGCACCGCGCGCTCCAACGCAGTTTTAGGCTCGCCGGCATCGCCACCAATCAAGGAACCCACATCGGTATGCGACCCGCGAACTTTATTTCCGGCCAGCGTCAGCGAAAAGTTCAGCCGGTTCAGCAGCGCCCCGGTGTTCACCCAGGCCTCGGCCTTGTCGGCGTAGCCGGTAGGCGGCTGGCATTGATAGAGCGGCTCGCCAATGCGCCCAACCCATTGCACCAAGGGCATCGACGTATCCACATCCGTGCCCAACGCACGAACCGCCGAGATCACCACTTCGAACGGCGTCTTGATCTTCGCCCGATACGCATCCCGCGACCAAAACTCCGGCGAATAAATCATGGTGTGCATCACCGCATGAATATCGCCATCGCTCGATTCGAACGTTTTAGACATCCGCGCAATCAGCGCCGGCGGCGGATTATCCGATACGAAGCGGCGCGCCAACTTAGTCGAGATAAATTTCGCCGTAGCCGGCTGTTTGGAAAGCAGTTCAATCGCCTGCTCGCCATCTTTCATCCCGCCGGCATGAATCTTCTTACCCAAAACAACTTTCGGATCAGGATCGTGCAGCTTTTCGTCAAACTTAAAAGCCGGACTCTGCCGCGGCTTGTCGATCGTCCAGCCCGTCAGGCAACGAGCCAGCTCCGTCACATCTTTCTGCGTATACCCGCCATCGACCCCGAGCGTATGCAGTTCCATCAACTCACGCCCATAATTCTCATTCAGCCCGCGAACATTTTTCTTCGCCGCTTGCTGACCCGCCGGTTGCGGACGCGGCGGAAACGGCCGCCCAAATCCACGATTCTGCTGCCGCATCGCCCGCTGCTGCGCCTGCCGCTGCGCCGCTCGGGGATCCGCGCTCAAATGATTATCGAGATAAAAAAGCATCGCCGGACTTTCCGCCGTCGCCGTCACCAAGTCGCGGAATTTTCCCAAAGTATGCGGCTGAATCACGTCGCGTTCGTAAGAAGTGAGATACCACTTATCCTCGCCCTTCGCCGCATACACATTGAAATGGTTGAACCAGAAATCATCCAGCACCTGCTGCAGTTGCCGCTCGCTGTAAACCGCGCGCGTCACTTTCGCCATGGCTAGTTCTTCGACCACGCGTTGTGGCTTTTTGCTGTCGTCCGCAATCACCCTAGGAACCGCATTGGGATCAGGTCCGCTGAGCAAATTCCTTTTCCCACCGCCGACAGTAGCGGGATTCCCAACCATCCCCGGATCCGCCGGCGACGGCTGCTCTTTCATCGAAGGCGGAACGCTAGCCTTGTCCGCGACATTGGTCTGCGCAGAATCCGCCATCGCCGATTGGCCCACCGCTGCAGACGAACTCGGCGGCGCACCGTTTGCAGCAGCGCCGTCGTTATTCGCGACCGCTGCATCCGCGGAACCAGGTTGCATGTCGCGTCGAACCGTCGCCGCAGCATTTTCAGCAGGCCGCTGGTTCGCGTTCGCGGAATTGGCAGCTTTTTTCTCCGCTTGCTTCTCAGCCTGTTTCGGCTGCGGATAATCCTCAATCAAAGCCGCCGAAGACAATTTCAGCGTCGGCAGATTCTCCAACCGCGCATCCAGCGAATGGTCGTCAATCGAATTCGGCTTGAGTTGCAGTTCAATCCAACTCGCCAGCCCCATCTGCCGAACTTTCTCGATATCACCAGGCCGCGGCCCATACGCCAGCCGATTCAGCGCATGCAGAATCGCTTCGTCGGGCGTGAGCTCGGTAATCGGCAGGCCTTTTAGCGCGACATCCTGCTTCGGTTTTTTATCTTTTGCGGGCGCGGCTGCAGCAGAGGCCGCCCAAGCGGAAGGCACATCAATTCCCAACGAACAAAAACATGCTAACGACAAAACACCAGCAAGCACAGCCTGAGGTCGGAAGGAAATCATTTTGTACGGCTCACGCGGCGAGCGATTCGGCATAGAGGAATCCCGCAGTCGGATCACATCCGACAAGTAGAGTTCTACTGTGAGTTTAACCCCTTAGCACGAGGGAAGTTGCAAGGTGTTACGACTTTGCTCCGGCTCAATGGAGGCCACAATAGTACGGGCCGCCCCGGCGACCAACAGTCTATCCAACTCATTCAACGCAGCTTATTGAATGTCAAAATCCACAGTGCGGTTCGGCGCCTTATTCCCAACCTCGTCCTTAGCTTGCAGAACCAGGCTATAACCGCCAGGAACCAAATCTTTCACATTCACTTTCAGTCCCACCGGAACCACCGGGCTCCCCTTCCTCACGAAAGCGTCGCAAGCCACTGCTCCGGTAAACACCACCTCTTTATTGGTAGCGCGATCGAAAATGCGATAGCCCATCACAATTTTCGGCGGCTTATCGGAAGTCAGCAACGGTTCATAAATTTCCGAATACATAATCACGTTGTCGTCGCGGTGAAACCGATTCGTCCCCGAAGGCGTAACCTCTAGCCCTTGCACCACCAGCGGTGTGCGATCTTCCAGCAGCGCCGAATCCAGACTGGTAGGAATATCTCCCAGTTTCGCTGCGGTAGCGCTCAAAACCACGCTCCCGGAGCTGAATTTTTTTCCATCGTACGCGTCAATTTGAACGGGAGTCTCAAACTTGCCATACGCATCGCCGCCCGCGCTCAGCACCACCGTCAGCTTGTAAGCCCCAGGCGAAACATCGAACTGATTTTCATAGCGGTAAGGATTCTTCGCGAATTCCTTCACTTCGTCTTTTTCGAGATCGAGATTTACCGTGTCGCTGAATTTCGCGCCCACCGTTCCATCGCCACGGTAAGCAATGCCCAAGACATTCAGCACCGCATGATATTTCCCTTTATCTTTCGCAAATTTCACCGCGTCGGGAGGAATTTCCATCGCCAGATTCACGCGGGCAACATTCGCAGCGGTGTAGAAATAAGGCGCCTCCATGCCTCCGTGGATCGACCCGGTTTGCCCCTCCGCAGCATGGGCTTCCAGTTGCTTCTCGACCGGTTTGCCTTCCAGGACGTTGGAGTTCCGCACATTGCAGTAGCCGCTGCGCGAACGCACGTTGGCGCCCCCGCGATCGACTTTCACTTTCAAGGTATGGCAACTGCCTTCCGGTGTATCTCCCGGCACATAGCCCACCACATAAAATTCATTCTGCTCATGGCCGATTTTCTGCAAGCCGCCAAGCAAATCATTGGTGTTGAAAATCGTGAAACCTCCGGTGCCTTCCGCCAGCGCCGCAAGAATTTGCTGGTTCAGGGAAGCCGAAGGAGGAAATTGCGGAACGATCGTGCGCGGCTGGTTATACGGCGAGTTGTAATTGTAAAGACCAGGCGAGCTGACTGGACGCGCCCCCGTGCCTCCGCCCGTCGTACCACCTTTTCCAGGTGACCCGCCGGAAGGTGCACCGCCTTTTCCTCCAGTCCCTCCGGTTCCTCCCGTACCACCGGTGCCACCTGTTCCTCCGTGGCCCCCGCCGCTAGACCCGCCGCCACCGCCAGGTTTCTGCGGATCGGGCATCGCCGCTGGCGAATACGAAGCCAGAACAACCCGCGTCGCCCCGTCTCCGAATCCCACCAAGTTTTGCCGCGACATCGGCTCTTCGTCGAAGAATTGCAATGACCCGGGTGACCGGCCAATATCCGGGCCCCCGCCGATCAGTCCACGCGCATCGAGGCTGTAGATTGCTACGTTAGATTTGTTGCAGGCGTCGATCGTGGCGGTAAGTTCCGATTGATTCTCGGAATTGAGCGCGAATCCCCCGGAAAACAGGATGACCATTTTTCTACCCGGCACGCTGCGTAAATTTTTTGCCAAACTCCGCACCGCCAGCAGCATACTGCGCGCGCCATAATCCGCTTCCGCGTTACTGAGCGAAGAAGAAAAACCTGTAGAGGCGACGGTCACCGGTTGTATATCCGGAACACTCGCATTGGGATTTACCGAGGAGTGTTTGATGCCCTGCACCGCCGCCTTGAGCAGTTCAGCGTTAACTGTGAAATTCTGCACAATGCGCAAAGCCCCGCCAAAGTCCACCACCGCCATCTGATGATCGCCGTCGGCATTCGCGGCGATAAATTGGTTCGCCGCGTTGCGGGCCTGAATTTGCTCTGGCGGCCCCATGGTGGAATTATCAAAAAACAAAATGAGCAAACGTTTTTGGCCGTTGGCCTGAATCGCTGGATCCACGCCAGTGGAAAAAGTCGAAACCGCTTGCTCCTTGTTGTCTTCAAAAACCTTGAAATCTTTCTGCGTCAAATCCCGAACGTAGTTCCCTTTTTTATCAGTCACCACCGCGTCGACCAACACCAGTTTCGATTCCTTGCGGATCACCGCTTCGCCTTGCGGCGTCGGCGGCGCAGGGGCAGTTTTGCTCGCGGCGTCCTGCGGCGCAGCGACTGTCGCCGGATCCGGCACCTGTCCGGATTGCGCGCAGGTCGAGCGCGGAATCAGTAGCATTGCCGCCGAAATGAAGAGGATGCACGCCGCGATGGACTGCTTATTATTCGTCATCTGCTCCGCCTTAACTTCCAATGCTCAATTCGGTATGACCACTGCTCCATTACGCGCAGCCATTTGCGCCCCATCGCCATCCCGCACCACCATACGCACCAGATAGCTCCCCGGTTTCACATCAAAGCTCGACTTCAAAGTAATTCCATTGCGACTCAGTCGGTCATAAGTCGAATCCAATAATTTCATTTGCACGGTTTTCTCGCCGCCAGTCACAAAGTTACCGTTGTCATCAAAAATGGCCATAGCGATCACTAGGTTGTCCCGGTTCCGACCTTCCGTCTTCTGGAAATGAATGCCCTTCAGATCCAGGTGAGTCAAAACCGAAAGCCGCGCCGAAGTCGCATCCGTCTTGAAAAATTGCGTCTGCAGATCCGCGGGAACATCAGTCATCTCTTCCTGCGAAAAAATGGCTTCTCGAATTTCTTGTTTGGCGGCCTCTTCGGGATTGGGAATCGTTCGCGGCGCATAGTAGCCGTTGCGCGCCTGAATCGAGTATTTCTGCTTATTCGTGAGGCCCACTTTGATGGAATGAAAACGCCCATCCAGCTTCAAATTCTGCGGAGAAAATCCCAACACATACGACAGCGACGGCGCAGCCACCGCTTGACGTAGCCCTACATCAATATCATTGCGGTTGTGAAAAAAAGTCCCGCCGGTGCCAGCGGCTAGATTGTCCATCACTTCTTCTTGCGCAGTCTGCGCGGCAATGCGATACGAAGCCTTGAAGCCCCGCATCCGCAAGGAATCCACCGGTGGATCCGCGATGTCCCCCATCACGTCGGGAGTAAACAGCCCGCGCACATCGATCGTATTGATCACCACGCCGGCTTTGGTGGCGCGATCGATCAATCCGGATTCATCCGCATACAAAGTACTCATGATGAATCCCGGGGACACGAAGACCATTACCCGCTGCCCCGGCATCTTTTCCAGTTGCCGCATGGCCTCTTCAATGTGCCGGTAGGCGTACTCTGATTCGTCGTCGCCCTGCGTCAGCGACCGCTGCGCAGCGGCTTCCGCCAAAATTTGCGCATCGGGCAGCTTGGTTTCGTCCCCGTTGAAAGCGCATTGCACCGCGTCTTCCCCAGCCACTGCCAGCGCCGTCGAATCCCGCCTGTTCTCGATCTGATCGGCCTGGTAGTAAGTGACTTCCGGACAGTCGTGTAACCCCACCGCGTGCGAGGTGGGACGCGGAATGATCATGCCCAAGGACTTTCTCAGCGACTCGTGGTCGGAAGTGAACGGCTGCTTCAATTGCCCGGAGGTGGAGAAGAAGCCCACGCGGTCCGAGGGCGCCAACGCTTCGAAAACTTTGGAAGCCGCTTGCCGCACGAACACCGCATCCTCCTGCGCCATATGAATGTCGTCGAATACCAGCGCCACGAAACGTTGCGGAAGCTTCGGATCGCCGACAGGCTCGACGGTCGCCGACGAAGCCTCTGCAGTACCTGCCTCCGTCGCGTTGGAAGCACTTGTAAGTTTCACTGCCTGCGAAGCCGGAGTCTCCACGTTAAAAGAAGCGATCGTTTGCGGTTTGCGCCCATCGAACACCTGAAAATCTTCTCTGCGTAGATTCGTGACGATTTGGCCTTTGTTGTCGCGGACCACCACGCGCACCAATACTAGATTGACGCGCACCTTAAACGTCGCAGGGTGGTCCTGGCTGGCCAACTCGGTGCTGGGTTGTGATTGTGATTCTTGCGAACTCGGAGTGACCGGCGCTTCTTTCTTCGTTTCCGCTGCAGTCGGCGCCTGAGGCCCGGTCGTCGGCGCAGGCGATTCCTGCTGATCCTTGGCGCGCGTCCACAGCGATCCGCCCGCGCACAAGAAAATCAGCAACACAGCAGGAGTGACCAACCGAAGCAAACTTTTAGAAGCCCATCCTGAAGGAACGTGCATCTGGGGCATCCCCGCCCGTAACCAAACAAGCCGGCGCGACCGTGGGTGTCGCCACCAGAACTTGCCTCTCCACTTTGGCTCGACTATACGCTTTCGAATGTTGATGTCAACGCACCAGGCTTCCCACAAACAGTCCGCGCATCACCCGTCGATCCTTGTGACTTGATGCAGCGTCACCTTGCGCACGTTGCTAAAGCCCATCCGCAAGTAAAGCTTCACTGCTCCTTCGTTGGCACAGCCGACGTGCAGAAAAGAAGCCACGCCTTGGCGACGGTGCATCCGCGCAATTTCCCAGATGATGCTCGTCCCATAGGCGTGCCCGCGAAAATCGGGATGAGTGCACACCGCGCTGACCTCCGAATAGCCGTCCAGCTTTAGCCGCTCGCCGCCCATGGCGATTAGTTTGCCAGTCGAAAAACGTATCCCAAAGTAAGACCCCATTTCATAGGTGCGCGGACGGAAAAATCCGGGAAACGCCACGTCGGTCAGCTCCACCATTTCCTGCGCGTTCCCACCGTCGAGCGGAACGATGTTCGTGCTTGTCTCCAATTCAGGCAGCGCGAGCGCTTCTGGCAGAACCATCTGATAGCAATCCAACGTTCGGGCGCGCTTCAGCACAGCAGTCTCGACAAATCGCTCCGCAATGATCCACGCGGATTCGTTGGGCGCCATCAAACCGCCAGCTTGCTGAAACGCCTCGGGACTCTCCTCCGCAATCGAAACGAACGGCACCACCTCTGCCGGATACCGACACGCCAGAGTGGGTGACCTTTCGCTCCCCTCGTTGACAGCAGGCCTCCCGTTTGCAGGTACCGATAGATGCCGGTGCACCGAATGCAGCGCATTCCACACCGGATTAGCGAATAAACTTGCCGGTAAGTCGTTCATAGTGTTCGAAATCCTACCTCTTTGACCGTCACGAATCCCGCTTATCTGCTTGCTGTATCTACCCTTACCCTGGATTAAAAAATGTTGTCATTGAGGTAGCACTGGGTGACAATAATCTTACCGACTATCCGCAGAGCAGCATAATGGGCGGTATCTAGCCGACCTAACAGCTTGCCACGCCTAGAGGTTGGACGGCGGCCCACTAGAATTGCTCGGTCGGTAGATTTTCTCGGAATCGCGGAACGCCTATGGCCTATAACCTCGAACGCCGCCAATCTCCCCGCAAGCGCTTTGATCACCTGCTCTACGTCGAAGTGGAGCCAGGCAACGGCGGCATGGTCCTGAATTTCTCCGAACACGGCTTCGGTTTCCGCGCGGTCAAGCGCGTCCGCCCCAAGGAAGAAGTCAAATTCGCCTTCAATCTGGCCGATCAGCGACGCTTGGAAGGCCGCGGCCGCCTCGAATGGACCGACAAGGAAGGCCGCGTCGCTGGCCTGCAGTTCACCGAGATATCCGACGAGTTTCGTGCAGAAATGCGCAAGTGGTTGTGCAGCGCTTCACCGGAATCGGCGCGCTCCCCCCGGGCCCCGATACAGCCCCCGGACGCCGCAGCCAGCGCAGAGGCTCAACAAATCGAATCGGATCGAACTTTAGCGCTGCGTCGCCGCGACGCCTTGCTAGGCGGCAGCACACAATCTGCTAAAGCCGTAAGGTCGATCGCCTCGATGCCCGCCCCAGGGTCTCCCTCGACACCCACACCTTTGGCTCCCGCGCCTGCAGCTACCGCAGAGAAGACTCCTTTCATTCCCGACAACACCGATCCTTCGGAAGTGCCTTGGGCGGCCATGTTGCCTCCGGCCTTAGGCACGGACCGCAAGCCAA
The DNA here is from genome assembly GCA_963846145.1 of uncultured Acidobacteriota bacterium. Taxonomy (GTDB): domain Bacteria; phylum Acidobacteriota; class Terriglobia; order Acidiferrales; family UBA7541; genus Acidiferrum. The sequence continues at coordinate 57,800 of CAWJUV010000005.1, forward strand.
CCTTGGCGATGCCCCCACGCGCCGCTGCTCCAGCGCCGCCCTCCAACACCACCGCATTTGGGGGCGCGACGGCCTTCGACTTATCCTCCTTCGAGCCCCTGACAGAAGAATCCTTGGAACTCGAAGAGAAGCCGGCCGCGCATGAAGAGCTGCGCCAGCCTCTGCATTCTGAACCGAAGCGCTCCATCGCCGGTTCAAACGGCTCGGCCGCCGCAGCCACCCCGGCATTTCAGAATCCCATCGCTGCAGTCGAAGCCCGCACGGCCGACGCACTCAACGATCACGCCCAAGCCCTGCTCCAGCATTTCCAGGTCGAAGAGCAGCGCATGTCTGCGGCCTTCCGCGAAAACGCCGCCCGCATTATGCGCGATTCAGAGCGCCAACTCTTCCCCATTCGCGAAAGTGTTCAGGCGCAAATCAAGAGTTTGGAGTCTTCCGTAGCTTCCGCCGCTGCTTCCGCGAAAGTGTTGGATCAATACCCTTCGCTGCTGGAGCGCGCGCAGCAACAGGCCCTGGAGCGCTTCAAGGCGCAAATGCAGGAAATCATGCACGCCCACGTGATGGAACTGCGGCGCCGCTCGGAAGGCGCGATCGCCGATGTGCACGCTTTGGCCGCCACCGCGATGGTGCCTCAGCCCCGACGAATCTCGACTTCTTCCGGCGTGATTGTCACCGCTATTCTGGTTGCTCTCCTCGCACTTCTGTTCATGTTCCGCAGCCCCGTTTCTCAGGCATTTATCTGGGTGGGCCAACAAATGGTCGAGCCTGCTAGTAAAGCGGATAAAACCGATTCGCCCGCAGCCGCGCCCAACGATTCGTCGGCGGCCAAGACCACCGATGCACCCACCTCTGCGGCAACGGCTGCTCCAGCCAAGTCGGACAACACCCCGGCTGCGCCCCCGTCACCAGCAACAGCCGCCTCCTCGGTGGTTTCCTCCGATCACAGAGACGTGCGTTCGCTTTGGGCCGATGTTGCTAAGGGCGACATGGGCGCCCAAATGACTCTGGGCACCATGTACTACACCGGACACGGCGTAACCAAGAATTGTTTCCAGGCCCGCCGCCTCTTCTCCGCCGCCGCCAAAAAAGGCAACGACGAAGCCAAGCAGAAGCTGGCCGAGATGGACAACGGCTCCTGCGGCGGCTAGTTTTTCTCCCCACCACTCTCTGAACTAAATTTTCAAACCTTCCATCAACGATTCCTTCCATCTTGCTCCGCCGCGCTTGCCGCCATCTCCACGCCGTCATACACTCTTCCGCATCCTGACAACTTGCGAGGCTGCATCGTGACGACTCCGGTTACTCCCCCGCCAGCAGCACCCGGCGCAACCAAATCCCGCAGCGAAGACATCGTCGAACGCCACAAAAAGTACCTTTGGCCCTCGGTCACCAACTATTTCCAGAAACCCCTGGTCGCCGACCGCGGCGAAATGCAACACCTCTGGGACCTGGACGGCAACAAGTACCTCGACTTCTTCGGCGGAATCCTCACCGTCTCCGTCGGCCACTGCAATCCCAAAATCACTTCGAAGGTCACCGCGCAGGTCAACCGCCTGCAGCACACCTCCACCCTCTATCCCAACGAACACATCGTCGCGCTCGCCGAAAAAATCGCGCAAATCACCCCCGGCAATTTGCAAAAAAGTTTTTTCACCAGCTCCGGCACGGAAGCCAACGAATCAGCCATCATGCTGGCCCGCATGACCACCGGCAGCTTCGATGTCGTAGCGCTGCGCCACGCCTACTCCGGCGGATCAGCGCTCACCAAAGCCGTCACCGCGCATGCCCCATACCGCCGCGCCGGCGTCATCAGCGTGGGAATCTCCCACGCGGTGAACCCCTACTGCTACCGCTGCCCGCTCCACCTAAAATACCCGGAGTGCGAAGTCGCCTGCGCTGGCGACGTCGAAAATTTAATCCAGACCGGTACCAGCGGCCACATCGCCGCCTTCATCGCCGAGCCCATCCAGGGCGTCGGCGGATTCATCACCGCCCCTCCGGGCTATTTCAAAATTGTTTTCAACATCGTCAAAAAGTACGGCGGCCTCTTCATCTCCGACGAAGTCCAAACCGGTTGGGGTCGCACCGGCAAACACTGGTTCGGCATCGAGCACTGGGAAGTCACTCCCGACATCATCACTAGCGCCAAAGGTATGGCCAACGGCGTCCCCATCGGCCTCACCGTAACCACTCCAGAAATCGCCGGAGGCTATCAAGGCAGCAACATCGCCACCTTTGGTGGAAATCCCGTCACTAGCGTCGCTGCTCGCGCCACCATCGAGTTGATCGAAGAGGAAAACTTGCGCGAAAACGCCGACGTGGTCGGCGCGCACTTCCGCGGCAAGCTCGAAGAACTGCAAGCCAAACACGCCTTGATCGGCGACGTCCGCGGCATGGGCCTGATGCAAGCTCTGGAATTGGTCAAAGACCGCAAAACCAAGGAACCCGCCCCGGAAGCCACCAATCAGGTGATGGAACGCGCCCGCCATAACGGACTGCTCATCGGAAAAGGGGGACTCTACGGCAACACTCTGCGCCTGGCCCCCATGCTCAACACCACCAAGGGCGACGTCGATGACGCCATTGAAATTCTGGACCGCTCGTTCCGGGAAGTGTCGGTGAGCTAGTGTCACCGTCAGGCCCTTCGCTTTCTCGCAACACCGTTTCGTGCAGCGGATTATTCCGCGCGACTTCGACAATCTGTCTCGTCACGCTCCTCTTCGCCGCTCTGGGTTCTACTCAAACGCAATCCCCCTCCTCCGTAAAAACCACCGAGTGGAAATCCGTCCAATTCGCCATCGTGCGCTTCAACGAAGAAGCTCCGCAGACCTGGAATATTTACCACACCTCCAAGCGCGGCATTCTCTTGGTCAAACTCTGGAAGCGCTACCTGCTGGTGAATGTCGGCGAGCAGCAAGTGTTCGACATCGACCCCGACACCGTGAAACCCAGCGCCACCGGCGTGAATTGGTCAACCTCCGATATGCCTAAGGACCCTCTCGAAATCACCGACTGGAAAGACCGCAACGTCGGCCCCGTCGAACGCGTCCGTTTTCGCCTAAGCAAAAACGGACATTTCCTCGAACTGCAACTCCCCATCGGCCCCGACGGTAAACCCGTCTACTAAATCGACGCGAGGGTTCAAATGAACGTCGCAGACATTTACAACTTCCTCGCGAAAGAAAAACTAGGCGTGGTCTCTTCCATCTCTGCGGAGGGCACCTCGCAATCGGCCCTGGTCGGCATCGCCGTCACAGAACAACTGGAAATCATCTTCGACACTCTCGACTCCACCAGAAAGTTTCGCAATCTGACTCAGCAACCGCGCTGTTCCTTCGCCATCGGCTGGGCTGGCGAGATCACCGTCCAATACGAAGGCCACGCCTGGCTCCCCACCGGATCGGAGCTAGATCGTTACCGACAGATTTACTTCGCCACTTGGCCCGACGGCCCTTTACGATTGAGCTGGAAGGGGCTGGTCCACTTCGTCGTTAAGCCCTCTTGGTTGCGTTACAGCGACTTCAATCAAGGCCCGCCGCTGATCGAAGAACTACGTTTCTAACTCCGCAAAAATTCGCATCCACACAAACCCGCGACGTACAGCATTTGCCTTAGTACTTCTCCTCCCACCCGATTGAACGCATCAGGCCAAACCCAAAAATCTCTGCGCAAAATCCCAGCCGCCTGCCAAGAATCGCCATGTACCTATACGCCTTTTAGTATTTCCTCGCGAACCCCATAGAAACCCGCCTAAGAATTTTGTCAATCACGTGTCAACCCGCACTCAAACGAAGAAATGACATCCGCAAAACTCTCTGAGAAAAAACGATTTCCTGCATGAGTCAAATTCTTTACACGCCGGTGGAAACGCTTGTGCATGAACGGGCCGCAGCAAGTGGGGAACCGGAGGCTTGTTCACATGAAATTACGATTTGTTTCACTTTTTGGAATGTCGCTTTTGCTCAGTTTAATTCTAAGCTTCGGCGCTGCCGCGCAAACCAGTAAGGGCACCATCGTTGGCGTCGTCACCGATCCCAGCGGCGCCAGCGTGGTCAACGCCACCGTTACCGCTCGCAGCTTGCAAAACGGAGAAATTCGCACCGTAACCACTGGCTCCAACGGCGAGTACCGCATCACCGCAGTGCTGCCGGGAGCATACGAAGTCAAAGCCACTTCACAGGGCTTCGCCGACTTGGTGCTCGACCGCGTCGAAGTCGCCGCGTCCGTGGACACTTCTCTGGATTTGCACCTGCAGGTCACTGGAACCGCGCAGACCGTAATGGTCGAAGCCTCCCCCAGCACCGTGCAATCCGAATCCGCCGAACTCAGTGCCGACATCTCCAACACCGAAATCAAGCAGCTACCCATCGGCTCCCTCAATCCCATCTCCCTCGTCCTCACCGAGCCTGGCGTCGTAAGCGTCTCAGATCGCGACAGCCTCACCAATGGAGCTGGCTTTTCCGTGGATGGCCTGCGGCCGCGTTCCAATAATTTCTTGATCGACGGTTTCGACAACAACGACAACGGCATTCAGGGCCAAGCCATCCAGCCGCAAAATCTCGAAGCCGTCAGCGAAGTCGTGGTGCAGACCAACTCCTACGCCCCTGAATTCGGCCGCGGTGGCGGCTCGGTCACCAACGTGATCTACGCCAGCGGCACCAACAACTGGCACGGCGCCGGCTTCGAACGCTACAACGGCTCAACCTTCGACGCCATCACCGCCGAGCAACACGCTCAAGGCCTCACCAGCGTCCCGCGGGTGGTAGAAAACACACCCGGTTTCCGCATCGGTGGTCCCGTCCTGAAAAACAAACTCTTCGTCTTCGGATCCTCGCAGTGGGATCGCATTCGCGGTGACGAACAAGGCTCGCAACTCACCATTCCCACTGCAGCCGGCATCGCCACATTGCAATCGCTGGGCTCCAACAACAACGTCCAACTGTTGCTGAACTCACTCGACGGCTTGGTAGCGCCCAACGCCACTTCCGCAATCTCCATCGGCGATCGCCCCGGCTGCGGCGCCGACTGCACCGTCGAAGTCGGCAACCTTTCCCGCCAAGCCCCGCAAATTGCCGACTCCTACGAGTACGTGATTCGCGGCGATTACTTGCCCACAAAAAAAGACACCATCTCCGTGCGATTTCTCGCGTCACACAATTCGTTGACGCCCGACTTGTTCGCCAATCCCAATGCCCTGCCCGGCACCGAAACCGAACAGTCTGGACCATCGCACAGCCTCGCCGCTTACTACACCCACATCTTCAACGATCATCTGATCAACGAACTGCGCTTCGAGCGCGAGACTCTCGATTTCGGCTTCGATCCCACCGCCGCAACCCTGGCCAACCCTTCCGTAAATGTGCCCGACCTCGAAGTCTCCGACTTGACCGGCGTCGACTTCGGCGGGCTGGCCGTCGGATTCCCGCAAGACCGCAATCACACCATCTATCAATATCAAGACGCCTTGTCGCTCACCGTCGGCCATCACAGCTTCAAGATGGGCGTGGACGTCGCTCATCTCGACATTCGCGACGGCGAGCCCTTCAATTCCCGCGGATCGCTCACCTATAATTCCGGCGGCGATTGCTCCGCCATCGGTTTGCCCACCTGCACCGGCCTCGCTAACTTCATCGACGACTTCAGCGGTGCCGGCGGCATCGCCACCAAACAGTTCGGCGTCTCGCAGATCAACTACACGCAACTCCAACAGGCTTACTACTTCCAGGACACCTGGAAATTCCGCCCCAACCTCTCGCTCACCTACGGCCTGCGCTACGAATACCAGGGCACACCTTTCAACGTGCTGCCCTTCCCAACCGTGAATGCCGCTACCGCACTTACCGACCCGGTTGACCTGCGCGTCCCCGAAAAAGCAGATAAAAATAATTGGGGCCCGCGCGTTGGAATCGCGTACACCCCGAAATTCTGGAAAGACATTTTCGGCGAAAATAAAACCGCCATTCGCGCCGGCTTCGGTGTGTTCTACGACGTGCTTTTCGCCAACATTCTCGACAACACCGCTTCCTCCACCCCTAACGTCACCGGCGGTACCCTCATCGGAGGCAGTGGTCGCGGAGACGCGGCGTTCTCCGCTGTCATCCCCTCGATCACCGGAGAACTTTCGCCGCTCGACACCGTAACCACCTCCGTGTCCAATCTGGTTAATCCGCTCACCTATCAATGGAATTTAAGCGTCGAGCGCGAATTGCCGGGAAGCTGGCTGGTCACCGCGGCCTACGTAGGCACCCGCGGCGAACGCCTGTTCCTCAACCAGGAACTCAACCCGGGAGTCGACGGCGTTCGCCTGAATCCCGACCGCGGCAGCATCTTCGCCCGCACCAACAACGGCGATTCCATCTACCACGGTTTGCAGACCCGCGCCGAACACGCCTTCCGTCACGGCATTCTGTTCCGCGCCGCTTACACCTTCTCGCGCTCCATCGACAACGGCTCGGAAGTGTTCGTCACCTCCGGCGGCAGCACCCGCGCACAAAACCAATTCTCCAATCGCGACGACCGCGGCCTCTCGGCCTTCGACCGTCGCCACCGCGTCGCTCTCACTTGGGTCTGGGACGTCCCCGGCATTCGCACCGACTCCGGTTTCCGGCGCGGCATGGGTGTTGTGACCAACGGCTGGCAAGTTTCAGGTACCGCCCAATTTGAATCTGGCGCGCCAGAAACGGTTTTCCTCGGCGGCTTCGACGTTAATGGCGACCTCTCCGGCTTCAACGACCGGCCATCGCTCGGAAACAAAGCCGTGCCGATCAATTACTCCGCCGCCTGCCTCAACCCGGCCGGCACCTGCGACACCGGCGTCGGCTTCAGCACCGATGGCGTCAACTTCGTCGACTTCAACAGCTCCTTCGGCCTCGACGGAGCAGGCAATCCTTCCGCGCCTGCCAGCGATTTTCGTTACCTCGTCGTTCTCGGCCAAAACGGCAACGTCGGACGAAACACCTTCACCAATCCGGGAATCCAGGATTGGGCCATGTCCGTCCAGCGCGAATTCAAACTGCCCTTCCATCACCTCGAGTCTCAATCCATCCTGGTTCGCATGGAAGCCTTCAACCCCTTCAATCATCCGAACCTCGGTGGCGGTGAAGGCAGCGGCGTCCCCAGCGAGAGCGGCGACATCCTCTCGCCCAACTTCCTGAACACCGCGGTCACCGAACACGGCGGACGCTCCGTAAGGTTCTACGCCCGCTACAGTTTCTAACCAGGCTGTCGTAAAAAAAGAAGGGGCCGTGACGGCGGCCCCTTTTTTATTTTCAGAATGTTCTTTTCGAACTAGCGCCGATAAACCCCGTAAAACCACCCAATCCCCAGCGCCCCAGGCGCAACGCCCACAACCACATTATCGCCCTCATGAAACCGATCAAAATCATCCGCATCCACAGCGAGTCGCTCAAATTTCTGCCCAGGCCTCGCCGACCGCACCACTAGCCTTCGGCTCCCCCGCACAATCCCCCGCATATTGAACTTGCTCTGCACCGTCGTCGGGTAATACGCCACGTTCTTCGGCGAATCCAATTTGCCATTCAAAAATAACGTCGCCGCTAGAATCCACGGCAGCGGAATAAATCCAGCGTAGATGCGCTTCAGTACTTCAATGTCTTTCCCGTTGCGCGCGCCACGATCCACGAACACCGCAACCGTCAGCCCCACAAAAAAAATAATCCCGAAAAAAACCAGCATCCAATCGATATCGAGCGGCGGATAGATCTGGCTAACGTACGGAAAGAGGAGCGAACCGAGCAAAAACACCGCGGTGTTTTTCATGAACCGCGGCCGAAAAACTAATTCCGCGATCGAGGAGGTCAATCCACACGAGGGACACACATCCGCTTTGCGTTCCGAACCGCAATTGAGACAGCGGGTCATTCCATCCAAGTTACGCGTAATCATGCCCTGCGCCCCTGGGCGCACCTGCTGCTGCCAAGCGGAGGTGCGGGCAGCAACAGTGCGGTGGCATATGCAACTTCATAGCGCCTTAGCCTTGCTGCACCAAGCGCGTCGCAACACCGCACACCCTGCATCATACGCCCATCGCACTGCATGTGCGCTGCCACGCCAAAAGTTGAATCTTTGCGTCGGAGTCTCGGCCGCAATCCCGCGGCCGGATTGGGAAAAAGTCTTACAAAACGATACTGTCGCGACTGCCCGCCAGCGACGCCAGCAAATCCTGATAGTGCTTTTGATTTTCTGCTTCGGTAGGCGCCACGGTAACGCCCATGCCTTGCCCCGGCTCGACCCGCTTCACCGAACAATTCACCATCATCGGCCGCCCGATATTCAGCTTCGCCGTAAACCCGGCTCCAACCCACAACGTGTCCGCCGCCTCGATAAACATGCCATTGCTGCTGATATCCCGCGTCTTCCCGGCCAGCACCGCCGAACCCCATTCAATCTCCAGGTCCGCGCGGAAACGGTAACGCGGCGCCCAACGGCGCTCCGAGCGCCGCCCATGATCTTCGTCATCCATAACTCGGCGCACCCTCCTGCGTAGAGTTTCCGAGCCAACAATGAGTAAGCCGGACCTGTCCGGCCGACTACGATGTGAACCTGGAGCTACAGCATCCCGCGATTACATTCGAACTTCTGTTAGGTATACGACGCCACCAGGGGGCCGTTTGTTCCCGAAATCTGGCTACAAAATCGGCTATTAGTGCGTTATTGAGACTCTACGCGTTATTAGACGTGGGCGAATCACTGTTGAATTCTTCCGAGCGCGCAATCTTTTCCGCGCTCTTAACCCGACGGAACACCTCGGCCTGGAGATATTTCCGCAGCCGCTCCGGCACAATCCCCGGCGCGGACAACTCCCGCAGATCCGCCACCGTCAACTCCGGCAGGAAACTCAGTACTGACGAAAGAGTCGAATTCGCATTGCGGACCAGCGCCAGCCGAACGTGATACTCACGGTTCCATTGCCGGTGCTGGGCGATCGCCGCTACCACCTCCGCCGACACTCCTTCACGCGCCAGTACCTTCAGGATTTGCGCCGTGGTGATCCGAGGGTTGTCGAAAGCTAAAGCAATAACTTGCGTATGCCCTTCCGCCAACAAAAGCCCAGCCACACGCCCCGGCCCACGCCGCGCTAGAGTTATTTTTTGCCCCAGTGGAAGCTGCGGCAGCCGCGCCGCCAATTGTTCTTCCGCGTAATGCTGCATTTCCACCGAGACGCCCGGTGACAAGGCGATCTGCACCAGATCCATCAGATACAGTTCGCGCATCAGCTTTAAACTCACCAGCCGCGACGCGTGCGGGTGACTCACCAGCGCCTTCTTCACCGCATAAGTCTTAAGCCACGTTTTGCGTTGAGCGATCTGCTCAACAATTTCCCCCGGCAACCTTTTGCGCTTCAGTAGCAGGCAAACGTCCACATCCGTCAGCGCCGGATGATCTAAGACTTCGCGCAGAATCGCCGGAGAGTCGCTGTGCAACAACAGCGCCAGGTCTTCTGTAACCACGCTGCGGCGTTCTTCGTGCGTTGATTGCTCACTCACTGCGGCAGGATCGTTGGCTTGATTCATCGGGGACCAGCAAAATTCCAAACGTGAACTAGAGACATCCAAAACCGAACATTAGCCCACTACAAAAATCATAAGCCACTTCGCGTTGGCCGGAACGCGCGCTGCGCCGATCGGTTATCAGCCTCCGAGCACTGAGCGAATGCTTGACGGGTGCACGCCCCGCCACTATTCTCAGCCACCTCGATGCACATTCACCCGCTCGATCTGAGCATTGTGATCGCCTACCTCTTAGGCGTCACCGCGCTCGGCATGCACTTCCGCAGCCGCCAGCGTCGAGCGCAGCAAGAAAAATCCGCAGATCGCGACGCCGGCATCCGCGAGTATTTCCTCGGTGGACGAACCGCCCCATGGTGGGCTTTAGCTTTTTCGATCGTAGCCACAGAAACATCGACGCTCACCATCATCGGCACCCCAGCCATCGCCTACGCCGGCAATCTCACATTTCTGCAGTTGGTCTTCGGCTACGTAATCGGCCGCGCACTGGTGGCGGCATTTCTTCTCCCGGGTTACGCCCGCGGCGAGTTTTTCACCGCTTACGCCCTCATCGAAAAACGCTTCGGCCCACGCATGCGTGCGGTCGCCGCGGGAACATTTTTAATCACTCGCGCAGTCGCAGAAGGCGTCCGCGTCGCAGCCATCGCCCTCGTGCTCAGCGTCGTGCTCGGCACCTCCGAACACCTCTCCGTAATCCTGGTCATCGCCCTTACCCTGCTCTACACCTTTGAAGGCGGAATGAAAGCCGTCATCTGGACCGACGTCGCCCAACTACTCCTCTATCTCAGCGGCAGCATCTGCACATTTCTGGTGCTGCTACATCTCATTCCCGGCGGCTGGCACGAAGTCGTCCAAGTGGCCGCAACCCAAGGCCACAAACTCCAGCTTCTGGATTTCTCCCTGAATCTCGCAACCAAGTACACCTTCTGGTCCGGCCTAATCGGCGGAGCCTTCCTGACCATGGCCAGCCACGGCACCGATCAAATCATCGTGCAGCGCCTCTTGGCCGCCCGCAATTTGCGCGACAGCCGGAAAGCGCTGCTCGCCAGCGGCTTCATCGTACTCGGCCAATTCACCTTGTTCTTGCTGATCGGCGTGCTTGCTCTACGTCTTCACTCAACACGTCCCGCTGCTCGCCGCCGGTGAACGCACCGATCGCATCCTCCCAGTTTTCCTCTTGCGTGAAATGCCCCGCGGCCTTGCAGGTTTGTTGCTCGCCTCCATCATCGCCGTAGCTATGTCCAACGCCAGCGGCTCACTCAATTCCCTGGCAGCCAGCAGCGTGCTCGACTTCGACGCCCTCCGCTCTCAACCAAAAACTCTTCCGGATAATGACGCCCTCCTTCGACGCTCACGCCGGATGACGCTTTTCTGGGGACTCATCATGATGGCGTTTGGCCTCGTCACCTGGGGACCGCTACTCGAAGCCGGTCTGACCATCGCCTCCCTACCCTGGGGCAGCCTGCTAGGCCTCTTCTTGCTCGGCACTTTTAACCGCCGGGCCACCGCGACCGGCGCCTTGGCCGGCATGTTCGCGGGACTGCTCGTGATTCTCGGCGTACTTAAATTCACCAACATCGCTTTTTCGTGGTACGTACTGATCGGTTCGTGCGTCACTTACGTAGTTGGCTCGCGGTCAGCCTCTTGACGCCGCCAACCCAAACACTGGAGCATCAAGGCGCACCAACCATCCCCTGACCATGCCCAATAACGAAAAACCCTCGGAACTCATCCGCGGCCTCGGCGCCTGGGCCTCCGCCGCAATCGTCGTCGGCACCATGATCGGTACCGGCATTTTCCTAAAACCCGCCGAAATGGCCCGCGAAGGCCGCACCGTCTCCATCGTTTTCCTCGCCTGGATCGTCGGCGCGATCCTCTCCATCTTCGGCGCCCTTTCTTTCGCAGAGCTGGGCGCAGCCATCCCCGAAGCCGGCGGCGAATACGCCTACCTCCGTCGCGCCTTCGGCCCAGTCTATGGATTTCTATTCGGCTGGATGCACACCATCGTCGGACGCCCCAGTTCGCTCTCCTCCATCGCCGCCGGCATGATGCGCTTCGTCGGCTTCCTGATTCCCGCAGTAGGCGCGCCGCTCTTCACGGTGCACATCGCCGGCATCGGCGGCTGGATCAAGCCCTACGACTTCGTCTTCACCTGGGCCCAACCACTGGCAGTAGGCTGGCTCGCCATCATGACCGGCGTGAACTATCTCGGCGTCCGCCTCGGCGGCGCCGTACAAGTATTTCTCACCGCCATCAAAATCGTTTCCGTCGCAATCGTCATCGGCGTAGCTTTTTTTGCGCCCAGCAACGCAACCACTCCCACCACCGATCCCTTCTGGCCCGCCGCAGGCAGCAGCGGTGGCGCCATCTTCGCCGCATTCCTCGCCACCCTGGCAGCCGCCCTATGGGCCTACGACGGCTGGGAAGATTTAAACCTGGTCGGTTCGGAAGTCGCCAATCCCCAACGCAATTTCCCGATCGCCTTGGTCGGCGGCGTCTCTTTCGTCGCCGTCATCTACTTACTCTTCAGCGCAGCCTGCCTGCGCGTCCTCCCATTCGAATCCGTCGCCGGCTCCCAGCACATCGCCTCCGACGTCGTCGAACGCGTGGTCGGCCGCGGCGCCGCCGCCTGGATCACCATCGCCATGGCCATCTCCGCTCTAGGCTCGATGAACTCCTCCGTCTTAAGCGGAGCCCGCGTCGGCTACGCCATGGCCCGCGACGGCCTCTTCTTCAAAATCGTCGGCGGCATCCATCCAAAATTCCGCACTCCCGCACGCTCTCTAATTTTCCAGGGAATCCTCGCCAGCCTGATGGCCTTGACCGGCACCTTCGAAGAACTCACTAATCTCTTTATATTCGCCGGCTGGATTTTCTACGGCGCCGCCGTAGTGGCACTGTTCCGCCTGCGCCGTACCGAACCAAACATGCCCCGCCCCTACCGCTGCTGGGGCTATCCGATCGTCCCTGGATTGTTTGTTGCGGGAGCCTTGGCGCTGACCATCAACATTTGGATCGAGCGCCCCGGCCGTTCCACCATCGGCCTGCTGCTCATCCTCGCCGGCCTGCCGTTCTACAGAATGTGGGCGCGCCGCTCCGCAGCCTCATCAATGGAAGCCGCCGAACCTATCTCCTGATCCGCACCTCGCGAATCTAACAAGAAAAATCCCCGCTCCGCATCCGCAGGCACCGCAACGCTCGGATGAAAAATCTTAGCCAACGCCTCCACACCCGTAGCCAATCGCGGTCCCGGACGCGACGCATAACTATTGGCCTCAAACGCATACACGCGCGAGTTCTTCACCGCCGGAATCCCAAACCACTCCGCAGGCCAGGAAATCTTCCGATACTCTTCCGCCGCCTGCCGCGCGTCATACCCGCAAGGTGAAACCACAATAATCTCTGGCGCAGCCTCAACCACCTGCGTCATCGTCACCCGAAACGAAGCCCGCCCAATCTCCCCAAACACATCGTGCCCGCCGGCCAGCGCCACCATCTCCGGCACCCAGTGCCCCCCAACATAAAAAGGATCCAGCCATTCCAAAAACGCCACCCGCGGCCGCCGCTCCGTCACCGCCGCCATCTGCCGCTCCAACGCCTCCAACCGCTCCCGAATGTCGCGCAACACCGCCTCGCCCTCCGCAACGCGCGACGTCGCCTGCGCCACCAACATCACATCCCGCCACACCTCCGACAAATTCTGCGGATTCAAACAAAGAACTTCCGGCCGCCGTTCGAATTTCGTCAGTGCCGACGCCAAATCCTCCGGCGAAGCCGAACACACATGACACAAATCCTGCGTCACAATTAAATCCGGCTTCAACTGATGCAACAAATCCGCATCCACGCCGTAAAGACTCTCGCCGCGCGCCATAAATTCCCGAACGATGCGATCAATCTCCGCGGCACTCGCCCCATGCGGCAAGCGCGAATGAATCACCGCCGGCTTTTCCCGCACCTGCGCCGGAAAATCACATTCATGACTGACACCCACAATGTCATCCACCAAACCGAGCGACCACAAAATCTCCGTAGCCGACGGCAACAACGAAGCGATTCGCATTAACCAGTCCCTGCGCGGAATCCCCGCACAACTTCATTTGTATAACAAATATTTGCCACGCCGCACTTCAAACTCCTGCAGCCCCTTCGCCCAACTCTCCACAATACGCGGCGCCTCGACATTCTCCTTCAACTGCCGAAGCGTCTCCGCATTCCCCACCAGAAACATCATCTTCGCCGGATCGAATTTCTCCGGATAAAGCCGCCACAGCAACGCAGCAATTTCCATCCCCATAGCCATCGAGTGCACCGCCAATTTATCCGTCACGCGAACGCCCACACCCGCGCAACGCTGCCCCGCATAAAGCCCCTCCAGCGGAATATACGACTGCGCCACAAAACGCACCCCGGGCAACTGCCGCTCATTCAACCGCGCCGCCACATCTTCCCCACGCATCCACGGCGCACCGAATTCCTCAAAAGGCGTTTCCGTCCCACGCCCCACGGAAACCCCGGCATTCTGCAAAATTTCCACCCCGGGATACAGCACCGATCCCTTCAGCGTCCGTAAAGCCGGCGAAGGCGGAATCCACCGCAACCCCGTTTCCTCATAAAAATAATTCCGCCGCCAATTCTTCATCGCAATCACATGCAATTCGCAATGAATCTGATTCTCTTCATTAAAAAACTTAGCCAGCTCCCCAATCGTCAATCCATACCGCACCGGAATCGGGAAATAAGCGGTAAAACTAGTCTTATCGGCATCCAGCATCGGCCCTTCCACAATCTCTCCGCCGATCGGATTGGGTCGATCCAACACATAAAACGCAATCTTCCGTTTCGCAGCCTCCTCCATGCAGTACGCCATCGTCGTGGTGTAAGTGTAAAAACGCACCCCCGCGTCCTGCACATCGAAAACCAGCGCATCAATTCCCGCCAGCATCTCCTCGGTCGGTCTTCGCGTCTCGCCATAGAGGCTATAAACCGGCAAGCCCGTCACAGAATCTTTCGCCGACGAAATCTTCTCTTCGCGCATCCCCGCCATTCCATGCTCCGGACTGAACAACGCGACCAGCTGCACACCCGGCGCATGCATCAGAATCTCTTGCGTACTCCGCCCCGCCGCATCAACCCCAGTGTGATTGGTAATCAGCCCAACATGTTTCCCGCGCAACTCCGCAAAGTGGCTCGACTCCAACACATCGATGCCCACTTGCACGTTCGCCCCATGATGACTTGACCGCCGCGCCCGATGCTGCAACTCCCCAGCCGCACCAGTTTCGGCAACGAGCAGCAGCATCAATAGCGCACCAATAAGCCGCCGCACACAACTCGCCCCAACGCCCTCGCTTTTCATCGCAAGCCTCACAAACCGCAATGATATTCTGGAACGCCTCCAACGCGTCTTGTTTGTGAGCCCAAAGTGCGTGTGCTATATACAAACTCAGAGCTTGATCGACACCGCAACAGCTTATCTGGCATGAATCGCCGGCGCGCCGGAGCCCTACTGCTGCTGTCTATCGCCACCTTTCTTATGCCCAACTCCACGCGCAGCCAAAAAACTCCCCCACCAGCGAAACAATCCTCCGCGAAGTCCACCACTTCCAAGACCGCGCCCGTTTCTAGCAAAAATCTCTCCCCCGCCGCAAAAAAGTGGGTCGACGCCACCCTGCGCAAAATGACCGACGACGAAAAAATCGGCCAACTCCTCTTCACTACCTATCACGGCGCCTTCACCTCCACCGATTCCCCCGCCTACAAAAAAATGATGCACGACGTCGACGACCTCCACGTCGGCGGCTTCATCAACGCCACACAGATGTGGCCACTCGGCATCATCAAGAGCCAGGCCTATCCGACAGCCGTCTTAAACAATCAGCTTCAATCCCGTTCGAAACTCCCATTACTCATTGGCGCCGACTTCGAACGCGGCACCGCCATGCGCCTCGACGAAGGCACCTCCTTCCCCACTCAAATGGCCCTCGCTGCCGCCGGCGATCCCGCCGACGCCTACACTATGGGCAGAATCACCACTCTCGAAGCCCGTGCCGTCGGCATCCACTGGATCTACGCCCCGGTTTCCGACGTCAACAACAATCCCGGCAATCCCATCATCAACACCCGCTCCTTCGGCGAAGACCCGCACCGCGTCGCCGAATTCGTCTCTTCCTATGTGCGCGGCGTCGAAGAAAACGGCGGCCTCGCTACCGCCAAACATTTTCCTGGTCACGGTGACACCGCCGCAGATTCCCACATCGATCTCCCGGTCATTCGCGCCGACAAAGACCGCCTCGAAAAATTGGAACTAGTCCCCTTCCGCGCCGCAATATCCGCCGGCGCAGGCAGCGTCATGACCGGCCACTTGTCTATTCCGGCGCTGGAACCCGACCCGGACACTCCCGCCACGCTCTCAAAAAATGTTTTGACCGGTGTGCTGCGCGACGAATTGCATTTCGAAGGCTTGGTCGTCACCGACGCCATGGAGATGGGCGGTATAACCACACGTTTCGCTCCAGGAGAAGCCGCCGTCCGCGCCGTTCTCGCCGGCGCCGACGCGTTGCTGATGTCTCCCGTCCCGGACGCCGCCTATGAAGCTTTGCAGGCCGCAGTAAAATCCGGCCGCATCTCGCACGAACGGCTGAATGCCTCAGTCCGTCGAATTCTCGAAGCCAAAGCCCGCCTCGGACTCGACAAAAACCGCCTCGTCGACATCAACGCCCTCAACAAAAATTTCGGCCACGACGAATGGCAGCGCCAAGCCCAGGACATTTCCGATCGCGGCGTCACCTTGCTGCGCGACAACGCCAAATTGCTGCCGCTGGACCAGACCAAACCATCACGCGCTTTACTCCTCGCGTTTTACGCCGACCCGGAGCCTTATCCCGGCGAAGACCTCGAGCGCGAACTGAAATCCCGCTTCGACTCCGTGACCACCCTGCGCGCGGACACCCGCTTCATCAAAGCCGGCACCCTAAAATTGCCGCCTGCGGACACCTACGACATTGCCATTCTCGCGCTCTTCGTCCGCGTCAGCGATCGCAAAGGAAATGTCGACGTCCCACCCGAGCAAGCTAAACTCGCCGGGCAAATTTTCAGTTCAGGTAAACCGGTCATCACCGTCGGCCTCGGCAGCCCCTACCTGATCGAAAGTTTCCCGCAAGCAGAAACGTGGCTGGCCGCTTTCGGCATCAGCGACGTCGCCCAAATCTCCGTAGCCCGCGCACTCTTCGGACAAATTCCCGTCCGCGGCCACCTTCCGGTCACCATCCCCGGCGTGAAATTGGCAGCCGGTTTCGGCATCCAGCGGCCCGCGGCATCCATGGCCCTCGAACCGATGGATTCGAACGCCGACTCCAAACTTCAACCCGCCTACGACACTTTGCAAAAAGCCATCGCCGACAAAGCTTTTCCGGGAGCCACTCTCGCCGTCGGTTATCAAGGCAAAGTCGCCATCCACTCCTTCGGCAAATTAACCTACGACGCCAAAGCTCCCGCAGTGGCCGACTCCACCATCTACGACATTGCTTCGCTCACAAAAGTAGTCGCCACCACTACCCTGACAGCCAAACTAGCCGAAGGCGATTTCCCCGCATCGCTCGACCTGGACGCCAAAGTTTCTCGTTATCTCCCCGAATGGGGCGAAAATCCCAACCAAAAAGACTGGCGCGCCAAAGTCACCGTCCGCCACTTGCTCACCCACACCTCCGGCCTGCCGCCATTCAAAGAATACTGGCGCACCTCCAAAGGCAAACAAGACACACTGACGCGAATTTTCGCCGAACCGCTGGACTACGAGCCCGGCACCAAAGAAGTCTATTCAGATCTAGGAATTATCTTGATGGCCGAAATCATCGAGCGCCTCACCGGCCGCACCCTCGACGATCTCTCCCGCGAATACATTTTCGATCCGCTGAAAATGTCCAACACCATGTTCCTGCCGCCCAAGAAATTGTGGCCGCAAATCGCCCCAACAGAAATCGACAACAATCTGCGCCATCGACTGCTGCAAGGCGAAGTCCACGACGAAAACGCGGCCGCCATCGGCGGAGTCGCCGGCCACGCCGGCCTTTTCAGCGACGCCCCTGATCTCGCAAAATTCTGCCAAATGCTCCTCAACGGCGGCAGCTATGCCCATCAGCGAATTTTGAGGCGCGCCACCGTAACGCAATTCACCACCGCTCAACAACTTTCCAACGGAACGCGAACGTTAGGATGGAGCGTGCCCACCGAAGGCGGCACCAGCGGTCACTTCTTCTCCGAACACAGCTTCGGCCACACCGGCTTCACCGGCACATCCATCTGGATCGATCCAGATCACCAACTCTTCGTCGTCCTTCTAACCAACCGCGTTCACCCAACTCGCGACAACTCCAAGATGGGCCAGGTCCGTCCCGCACTGCACGATGCTGTAATGGAATCGCTGGGCCTCGCCAAACCCGCGCTCGCAACCCACTAGTTCAACCAGCGGCGTCGTAGCTAAATCGCAAAAGCTCCCTGCTCTAAATCCCGCGCAGCTTGTTCCAGATCTTTCAGTTTGCCCAGATCGCGCCAATAATATTCATCAGCACGAAACCCGCTGATTTTTTCGCCCTCATTCGCGACCCTTAAATAAGCGTCGATAACAGAAAAAACTCCGTTTTCTTTGATTAAGTTCAAAAACCTCTTCGAAATCACGTGAATGCCAGAGAACGCTAGCTCTTGGGTCGCCTTAGCAGTTCCCACTAGCTCCGGCGCCAAATCTCGCCCTTTTCGCCGCCCGCACAAACGCAACTCATCGTCAAAAAGCAGCACGCGACTGCTATCGCGACGCTGAACGGCCAAAGTCGCCAGCGACTCACTTTGCCGATGGGCTTCAACCATCCGTCCCAGGTCGATAGTGCTCACCACATCTACGTTATGAAGAAGAAAGGCCTCTTCGTCTGCAGCGCCACTCTGAAGAAAAAACCAAGTCGCCTTTTTCAAACCGCCGCCAGTATCCAGCAGCAACTCGTCTTCCCGCGAAATCTCGATATGCATCCCGAAATTTTGGTTCGCACCAAGAAATGCCACCACCTTGTCCGCAAAATGATGCACGTTCACGATCACTTCGCGAATTCCAAACTTTTTCAAACGTAGGAGTGTAATTTCCAACAGCGTTCGCCCGCCAACTTCCACCAGCGCTTTGGGACGATCATCGGTGAGCGGCCGCAGACGAGTACCCAGGCCAGCAGCCAAAACCATTGCCTTCATCGGAGAATGTTCGCGTGAAAGCGCTTCACGGCGCAGCCTTCAACGCCATCTTTTCCAGTTCCACATGCCGCACCGCGACTTCCACACCCGGCTTGCCCTTCAAGTGTTTGGCCATCTGTTCCGCCAAAAACACCGAACGATGTTGCCCGCCAGTGCACCCAAACGAAACCATCAAATGCTTAAACCCGCGCTGCCGGTAACTCGAAACGCTGGCATCCACCAGCGACATCACACTGGCCAAAAACTGATGCACACTCTCCTGCCGGTTCAAATACTCAATCACCGATTCATCTCGGCCAGTCAGCGCCTTAAACTGCGCTTCCCTCCCAGGATTCGGCAAGCTGCGCGCATCGAAAACAAATCCTCCGCCGTTGCCGCTCGCATCCTTGGGCATCACCTGATGAAACGAAAAACTGAAAACGTTCACGGTTAGCGGCTCCGTATCGCTGGCCAGTGACTGCAGTTTTTCCGAAGCCAGCATGCTGCGGAACGCCCCCATCAAGGTAGGCAACTCGATCGGCAGCGTTACGTTCTGCAACAGCCAGCGCAAATTCTTCAGCGCATACGGCACGCTCTGCAGAAAATGCCCTTTGCGTTCATAAAATCCACGAAACCCATAAGCTCCCAGCGCCTGCATCAGCCGCACATAAACATAGGCGTAGTAATGCCGCATGAATTTCTCGCGGTCGATCTTCACGTAGCCGCTCAGCGCCTTTAGGTAATCGTCCAGCAGCAGCTCGCGCAATTCCGCCGGCAGATCGGCTTTCGAATCGAACAGCAACGAAGCAATGTCGTACTGCAATGCGCCTTTACGCCCGCCTTGATAGTCCACAAAATAAGGCTGCCCATTCCGCAACATCACATTCCGCGACTGAAAATCGCGATACAGAAAATAATCGCGATCCGCCGTCATCAAAAAATCCGTCAAGCGCCCAAAATCATCCTCCAGCGCATGCTCGTTGAACGGCACTCCCGCCAATCGCAAAAAGTAATATTTGAAGTAGTTGAGGTCCCACGCGACGGACTGCCGGTCAAACGCCCCAATGGGATAACAGGCCGAATAATTCAGGTCCCGCCCGGCTTCCACCTGAAACCGCGGCAGAATCTCGACCACCCGTCGGTAGGCCTCAATCACCGGCTCCGCGATGCTGGCTCCGTCGCGGTTGTCGCTCAGAAACTCAAACAGCGTGGTATCGCCCAGATCCTCTTCCAGATAAACGCCGCGTTCCAGATCTTCGCCATAAATCTCCGGCACCGGCAGCCCATGCTTGCGGAAGTGCCGCGAAAACTCCAGAAACGCAAAATTCTCCTCACGAACTCCATAAACAATTCCGATAGCCGCGTTCTTGTCGTTCGAAAGCCGAATGATCTGCCGGCCCGAGCCCCCCAAATGGCCCTGCAACGCCTGCACCCGCGTTGCCGGAGAACGAAAATAGTCCTCAAACAGCCGGTGCAACGTGTTCATCGACGCGATTTCCAAGGCCCGCCCCAGTCACTCGAAGTTTCGCTTCATAATAGCGGATTCCTTATTGCCTCCCAGAATTTGCCGAGTCGTTGTTTCCTGAAAGTAGAACCGCTTCTCGCCCGGTTCGGAGCCCCGCCTGGCGCCCGAATTATCGCTGGCTACGGTGCCGACCGTGGGCCCTGTCTGCAGCAGAGGCCTAACCTTTTCTGCCGCCCCACAGTGAGGCTTACCCTTTTGTTATGCGGAAGATGCCGCCTCTTTCTTCTCTTTGCACTTTTTTGCACACCTCGACCTTTTGTTTTCAACAACTTCCAGCCTCTTTTTCAAAACCACCCGGGGTGGGGGTACATCATTGCTGTCGCCCCAACCCCGTCCCCCGGCGGCACCTCTCCAGCCGGATATAATCGCAATGTGCCCAACAAACGCCACGAATCGCGGCGCAGCGAACAGCGCAATCCCGCCTCCAAAAACCTCGACCGCCTGAGCGCACTCCAAATTGTGCAGCTCATGAACCGCGAGGACCGCAAAGTCGCCCTCGCAGTGGGTCGCTCGCTGCCAAGTATTGCTCGAGCAGTAGACCTGATCGTCGACGCATTACGCACGGGAGGCCGATTAATTTACGTCGGTGCAGGCACCAGCGGCCGCCTCGCCGTTTTGGACGCCGCAGAAATTCCCCCAACCTTTGGAACTCCTCCGTCACTCGTGCGCGCTTTAATCGCCGGAGGACGCCCCGCCGTCACCGCATCCGTGGAAGGCGCCGAAGATTTACCCGGCGACGCCCAGCGTGACCTGCGCGCCATCAAACTCAGCGCCAAAGACGTGGTCGCCGGAATTTGCGCCAGCGGCACCACCCCCTACGTGTTAGGCGCTTTACAAATACGCCCGCCAAAAAGGCGCGGCGTCCATCGCAATTACCGTCAATCGAAACGCACCCGTTGCCCGGCTCGCAAAAATCCTCATCGCCACCGATGTCGGCCCAGAAGTCCTAACCGGCTCCACCCGATTGAAAGCTGGCACCGCACAAAAAATGGTCTTAAATATGTTGACCACCGCAGCCATGGCCCGCCTCGGCCTCGTGTACGAAAATCTGATGATCGACGTGCGCGCCTCCAACAAAAAACTCTCCGACCGCATTGTGCGAATCCTCTCAGACGCCAGCGGTGCCAGCCCGTCCAAAGCCGCCCACGCCTTGCGTCAATCGGGACACAACCTGCGCATCGCACTAGTGATGCTGAAACTGAAACTTACCGCTGATCAAGCGGCAGTTACGCTCCATCACGCGAAAGGAAACCTACGTGCTGCACTCGGGGAGTGACTTCTCAGCTGCTAACAATCGCCCCGCCGTCGCTCTCGCTAAGGCAGCTAGAGACCGCTACACTTTCTCAGAATCCACTCATGGATAAATTCCGAATCCACGGCGGCTACCCGCTCCACGGCACGGTGCAAATCAGCGGCGCAAAAAATTCCGCGCTGCCGGTCATGGCTGCAGCGCTGCTCACTAGCGAGCCAGTCACCCTCCACAACATTCCCAAAGTCCGCGACCTCATCACCATGTCCAAGCTCTTGGCCTTCATCGGCGCGCGGGTTTCCATCACCGAACTTCCCGCCAGCGATTACGTCATCGAGGCTACCGAGCTGCAAGACGCCGTCGCCCCCTACGACTTGGTGCGCACCATGCGTGCATCGATTTTGACGCTGGGCCCGCTGATGGCGCGCCTCGGAATGGCGCGCGTATCGCTCCCCGGTGGTTGTGCCATCGGCGCACGCCCCGTGGACCTGCATCTCAGCGCACTCGAAAAAATGGGCGCGGAAATCACCACCTCGCACGGCTACATCGAAGCCAAAGTTCCCAACCGCGGACGCCTCAAAGGCGCGCACATCACTTTTGAAAAAATCACCGTCACCGGCACAGAAAATATTTTAATGGCCGCCGTGCTGGCCGACGGCGAAACCATCCTTAACAACGCCGCCCGCGAACCCGAAGTCACCGACCTCATTGAAATGCTTCGCAAAATGGGCGCAAAAATTGAGGGAGATTGCAGCTCAACTTTGAGAATTCAGGGCGTGGAGAAATTGCGGGGCACGGAGCATTCCGTAATCCCCGATCGCATCGAGGCCGGCACTTTCTTGGTCGCAGGCGCGATCACCAACGGCGACCTCACTCTCACTCACTGCGCCCCACAACACCTCACTTCCGTGATCGACAAACTCCAACAAGCCGGCGTTCCAGTTGAAATCGTTAACGACACCACCATGCGCGTCCGCGGCGCCCAAAAATTAATCGCTTCCGATATGACCACCGAAGAATATCCCGGCTTCGCCACCGACATGCAGGCTCAATACATGACGCTCGCAACTCAAGCCGAAGGCGCCTCCGTGATCACCGAAACCATCTTCGAAAATCGCTACCTCCACGCCAGCGAAATGCAGCGCATGGGCGCACACATCTCCATCGACGGGCGCCGCGCAGTAGTCCGCGGCCCAGCTCCACTCACAGGAACGACGGTAATCGCTAGCGACCTGCGCGCCAGCGCATCGTTAGTCCTCGCCGGTCTTGTCGCCGACGGCGAAACCATCATCGATCGCGTTTACCACATCGACCGCGGCTACGAATACATCGTGGAAAAGTTGAGCGCAGTCGGAGCCCACATCGAACGCCTGCACGGCAAAGAATCCTGATTTCCTTAATTTTTGAAGCAGGCGGGGGATTCAGCCTTAAGTTTGTCGGAGGCGGGGACTCTAGTCCCCGCGTTGATGGCCGCTATAGGTCAGGGGCTTCAGCCCTTGAAGTTACAGATAACTCAGCCAGACGTCGGAACGCCCTTGCTTCAGCGCAGCAAACCATTTGCACAGCGGATACAAAGTAGCCACCACAAACGCCCACACCAAATAAACCATCGCTAGCGAATATCCCCACCCCGGCGGCTTCGCAGTCGGAAATTCCGAAATATCATTCGATTGAAACATCCAATGCGCATCGTGATAGTGCGCATAACAAAACGCTACCGCAATCAAATGAATCAGCGGAATGTGCAGCACGTAGTAAAACATCGGAACTTTCCCAATCACCCGCGCCGGCTTCATCCAACTTGGCGTCCCTCCATCCATCGCCCACAAAAAAGTCAGCGCCGGCCCCAGCGTCATCAATAAATACAACAGCGAAGGCGGATATTTCGTCGTATTCAAAAACGACAGCGCGGTAAACAAAATGCTTTTTTGCGTACTCCAGTGAAAAGCATCGCCGTAACGGTTAATTCCGCGAAGGACCACAAATGCAGCCGTCACTCCTACTCCCAGGCGCAGCAGGATTTTCCTGCGAACTTCCGCCTCCAGGTTGAAAAGTCTCCCGAGCCCAAATCCCACCGCCGTAACCCCAATCCACGGAATCAGCGGATACAACACAAAAATCGAATGCGTCTCGTTACTCCAGATCGGCCCAGGACGATGCAGCACAAACCACAGCGGACTATTCCACTGCACCTTATCGAATAAGTTGTGCCCCGCAATCAGCACCACCCCAAACGCCGCCACCCACTTCGCCGGCAAATACACCAGCACCGACAACACAATCATCGAACAACCCAGCGCCCACAAAACAATCCCCAGCGTCAGCCGATAATCAAAATTAAATTGCCACCCAAAATCGCGCGTCACCGTAAATTCCAGCACAATCAACCACAACCCGCGCGTAAACAAAAATCGCGACAACTGCGCTCCGCGACTGCTTGCGCAACGAAAGATACGCACCAGTCCCAGTAAGCAGAAAAAACACCGGCGCACAAAAATGCGTGATCCACCGGGTAAAAAACAGCGCCACCGAAGTTTGCGAAAGATCTGTCGGGTCATACCCCGGATTGGAAAAATAATCCCGCACATGATCGATCGCCATGATGATCATGATCACGCCACGCAACACATCCACTGAATCCACGCGCGGCCGCTTGCCCAAAGCGTCCGGAGTCTGGGCCGTCCAGGTCGGCGAAATCGTCTCAGCGGTAAACGCAGCCATCGAAAATTGACGATCCGTCCTTCTCACCGATTCATCTTTATCGGCGCTTTTACCCAACTCATTAGTCTCATCAGCTGTTTGCGCCTTTTTCAAACGAGCGCAGCGCCGCCGCTTCATCCGGCTCAATCTCCAACACCCGATCCAGCTTCGTCATCCGCAACAAATCCCCCACATGTTTATTGGGACTCACAATCCGCATCTGCCCGCCACGCCCGCGAATACTGGTATGCATCCGCACCAATTCGCCAAGCCCCGCGCTGTCCACAAACTCCACCTCGGCAAAGTTGAGCACAATCCGCTGCCGTTTTTGATCGCTCAACATTTTCACCATGTCGCGAACCATCGCGCAGCCATCCGCCAGCGACAATTTCCCAACAATATCCACGGCCACCGCTTGATCCAACTCGCGAATCGCCACTCGATTCTTCTGTGCGCCAGCTCGCCGCATGCTAATGCCCAGCTCGTCCAAAACTTCGCACGCTTTCGCCGCTACTTCCCGCGACTCCGTCCGCACCACAATCAGCGAATGCCCTGCGTTCAACACCTGCCGAAAATAGGCAGCGTCCTTGGACGCATCCGTTTTTCCCCCAGGGGCCGCGTGCGCTTCGGGCACACCAGTTTTGCTGCCCGCAACCGCCGCACCCGTTCCCGCGCCCACCAATCCAAGCAGCGCCGCCGCACCAAAACCCAGAGCAAAAACCGGACCCAGCCCGGGAATCGCCAGCAACGTCGCAGCCGCCACTCCCGCCCCCAACCCGGCGGCTCCGCCAACCAACCCACCAGCGTAAGCGCCGAGTTGTTTCCCAACGCTCTTCGCATCGCTCTCCGACCGCGTCAAATAAACGATCGCGTCGTTCGGAACGCGCTTATCCAACAGCCGCTTAACCGCTTCTTCGGCGCGCTGCCGCTCGGCGAAAACCCCGATGGCCGTTTCCATTTTCGTTCCTCCGCCTGGATGCGCCGGAGTTTATCCCGCAACCAAGAAGTGTCAAGCTCCAATGAGCTGCCGGTGCGAGCAATAACGACGATACGCAGCAACGATCCGTTACCCGCGCACAACAAACACTCAAACAACTCCGTAACTAAGTTGCATCGAAACCACCCGTGGACGTTGTCCACAGCCTCACTTGCTATTCGCTAAAGCAATCCGGCAGGAACTTTGTTACAATTCGCTCCGTTTCGGTAGTGGCGCCGCCAGCCCCAGCCCTTCACGCGCCGCTCTGCTTGGGAGGATCGTAATGTCCAACAGCGAACTGCTGCCTCGGCTGGACGCCGCCATCGCTGCGAAGAATCTGCTGCAGCATCCTTTCTATCAGGACTGGCAAGCCGGCAAACTTTCCCGCAAATCTCTCCAACTCTACGCCGCTCAGTACTACCGCCACGTCGAAGCCTTTCCCGCGCATCTGCGCGTCCTCGCCGCACGCAGCGACTCCGACCTGCGCAAAATCGTGGAAGAAAATTTGGCGGAAGAAGAGAATCCCGACGGCTCGCACCCGCAGCTCTGGCGCGATTTCGCCTCCGCGCTCGGCGTACCCGAAGACGACCTGCGCTTCTGCCCCTCCCTCCCGGGCACCCAAGCCGTGGTTCAAACCTACCGTGAAATCTGCGGCGCACGCCCGGTAGCCCAAGCCGTTGCCGCGCTTTACGCCTACGAATCCCAGGTTCCGGAAATCGCCACCACCAAAATTGATGGCCTGCGCACTTTTTATGGAATCGATCAGCCGGGAGCCCTGGCTTACTTCACCGTGCACGAAGAAGCCGACAAGGGTCACCGCGCCGCATGGCGCAATTGGCTGGCCTCCCACGCGGAAGCCGATTCGGAAGGTATTATGGCTACCACCAGCCAGGCGCTCAACGCGCTGTGGGGCGCGCTCGACGCAGTTCACTGCCCTGGATCCTGCCTGAAGAACTAAACTTCAGCCGACGATCGCCACAAAAATTAAAGGGCCAACCGCTCTCTCAGGACGGTTGGCCCTTTTTCACGGATGCTGCAAGTTCCGTGGTGTCTGCACAAACTCGATTGAAATTCTAAACTGGGCGTCGAAACGGCCGCAGCGCCAACTCCTCTAAGTGTCGCAATAGCCCGGCGGCTTGCCCGCACTGCCGGGCTCTGGCTAGCAAGAATCCTGGCAACTCCCATTTCCCAACCCTTCTGAATCGCAAAAGCCGCTGCAACTAAAAGGGTTAACGCCAAAAACCCCGTCGCAAACAACGCAAAAACCGTCAAATACTCCCACACCAGGTAAAACTGAAACAAAATCCCTGCCGCCAGAAACCACCACATCCACTTGCGGCCTTTATCTCGCATGGCAACCATGACCCGGTAGAACCCCCGTGTGAAGACCCTGAGACTTCCCTAAGAAGCGGCGCTGTAAACCTCTGCGGAGTACCCATTTGATGCGCCGCTCTGACCGCTCGTTCCATTCTCGAACCTGACCCATTAGACACCCAGGCCCCGTCAGGGTCGATGGTACAGGCGGCTCATTTGTACTACCTCCGCGTCTACTAGTACGAGTTGTACCCGACCGAAACGCCTGTAACCATTTCAAAATAGATGGTTTGGAGATACGCTGCCTCTACAGGGTTCTACTGAGATGATCTTAGCCGCAAAGGGCGCAGGAACGCCGGAGACGAGAAGTACAGGTCCAGCCCTCGCATGGTTGCGGGGCAGTTGTAATGATGAATTTAACGAGAACTACTTCAGCGGATAACCCGCGTCGAACGGCAACTTCCCGTCGACGTGCAGCACCTTGACGGCGCTATTGATGGAATAAACGTCAACGATGCCCATAGCTCCGGGGATCGAAGTGACCGCCCGGAAGACATCTTCGTCGGTAGCGACAATCTTAATTAACACTCGAGCTTCATTAATCTTGGCAACCGCCGCCTTAGACTCCGCCGGCGAAGCACCCAGGATTTTCAGTATGGGCACATGCATTTCCGGGATCGTCGGATCCTTCATCACCAAAGTAAACGGCCGCCCGTCTGGCCAAGTCTTCTGCGTGCCTTTGCACAGTTTAGTCAGTTCAGCAAAACTCAGATCCGGCAGTTTGCTGTCCGCGGCCACCACCAACGCCATATTTTTAATTGCAGCAAAGCTCGCGACCGCCGCACTCAACGCAATGCAGACCAAGAGACAGCCCAGGACATTTGGTCGTGAACCCAACCACGCCGCGGACAATGCTTCTGAATTGTGGTGCCGCAAACTCATCTGGAAAGGCCTTCCACGAGAACTCGCCCACAAGTATTCTCCCGCGCATCCACAGCGGCAAGTATTGCTTCGTAAACATGTGCTTACTTCGGGAACTGCGCGGTTACCCAGTGATTACACCTGTCCTTTAGGACAGTATCGGCTCCCCAGTCGCCACGCTAGTTTGGACTAACGGCCCGAACCGGCCCGTGGGAGTCTCCATGAATCCGAGAAATCGGCTAACGATTGCCGCTGTGGCACTTTCCCTGCTGGCAAGCTATTCCGCGCAGGCGCAGACGCCAACGCCACAAGACCACCCGCCCCGAGTCGAAGAAACCAAATCTCGCGGTGCCGGCGGAACCCGCCTCGCAATGCCGCCACTACTGCTTTTCGGCGCTATTCCGGTTTCCACCCGCTCACCCGAAGCCCGCAAATACGCCGAAATGGCTCTGGATAAATACGAAAACGTGCTGATGCACGAAGCCAATATCCAGATTCACAAAGCTACCGAAGCTGATCGCAACTTCGCCTTTGGCTGGGCTTTGCAGGCCTACATCTCCCGCGCCAGCACTGTCGATCAAAACGCCCTCACCCGCGCCAAACAGCTTTTGCCCATCGCCACACCTGACGAACAACTCATCATCCGCTTTATGATCAATGTGCAGGATCGCAACCTGCTGCCGGCCATCTCCAGCATGAATGACCTGCTAAAACACTACCCCAAGAACAAATACATGCTGTATCTGGCGTCTGATTGGCTTTACAACCAGGAAGACTTTGATCGCTCCCAGAAAATGATGGAGTCGGTCCTCGAGATCGATCCCCAATTTCCTCCCGTCCTGAACATGCTCGGTTACTCCTACATTGAGTCCGGCATGCCCAACCCGCAAAAAGCCGTCGCGATGCTGAAGAAAAACGCTGAGGTAGATCCCGCTTCGCCAAACCCGGAAGATTCTCTCGCGGAAGTGTTGCGTTACACCGCCGACGATCAAGGCTCTCTTCAACACTACAACGCGGCTTTGCAGATTGATCCGACCTTTTTCACTTCGCAGTTGGGTTTGGGCGACACGTCAACGCTAATGGGCCGCTACCCGGAAGCTCGCGAAAATTACGACAAGGCCGTGCTCATGTCGGAATCCGATCGCGACCTGCTGCACGGGTTGTTTCAGAAAGCGCTCATCAATTTCTGGGAAGGTAAGCCCGAAGAAGGCCGCAAAGCGCTAGCCGAGCTGGGCGCCAAAGCCGCTGCCAAGAAAGAACCCAATGGCCAATTTGAAATCGCCTTCGGTTCGGCAATGTTGGCCGCCGATTATCAAAGCGAACTGCAACAGTTGCAGGCCCTGGAAAAACATCTGACGGAAAATCCTGCTGACGGCATGACCGGCGCGGACCGCAACGCGGATCTCGCCAAGTTGCGCTGTGAAATGGCCCGCATCGCCTCCCAACACGGGCAGCACGACTTGGCCGAAGAAGTCATCACCAAGTTGGCACAAGCAGCCGCCCAGACTGGGGACTTGCTCGTCGGGAATAACTACGAGACCGCTCGCGGGTATCTCCTGGTTTCGCAGGGCGACTTCGTAAACGCCGCCGATGAACTGAGTTCTAACCGCCGCTCTCCGCTGGCCATGCAACAATTGGCCATCGCGCAGCAAAAATCCAAAGATCAAAGCGCCGCAAGCGACACCCGAGTCCAACTTAAATACATGCGTGCCCCAACCGTCGAGTGGTTCCTGTACAGCCACTCCACTCCGGCTACGGCAACGGCTTCCAATTAACTTCAACGCTTGAGCAACGAAAAAAATGCCGGAGCCAAATCTGCTCCGGCATGTTTGTTTGTGATTCCGTTAACCGCAGCGGCTGAGCGAAATCAGCCCACCGCGGGGTCGAGCCTTGCCTAGAGAGTCAGGCTCGTTTGATCAACCGCGTCAGTCCCACCAAAATTACCGCGCCAATAAACGCCACAACGATGGAACCGATTGTGCCTCCTGCGGATATGCCCATCATCCCAAAAAGCCATCCACCAAGAATCCCGCCAAGAATCCCCAAAACAATGTCAGCGAGAACTCCGTAGCCGCCACCCTTCATCACTCTTCCCGCCAACCATCCGGCGATAAGACCAACGATAATCCACCAAAGTATTCCTCCTGCTGCCATCGCTTCCTCCTCTTAAACTGAGCTGTTCGCCTACGAGCCTGTGAAATCCTGTCACGTTCTAGACCAGTCCCTATTCAATGTCAATCGCGGAGCAACTTCCCTACGCTGGTTACGTTAGAGACTGGGGAATCTCACCCTACGGATGGCGCCAAGGAACCCATCTAACCAGCCGGAATCCTCCGCGCATCGGGTATACTCTGTCGCTTCTCAAACCAAACGCTGCACTGGGTGGCCGTAAAACTGCGACCGGCGTGCAAATGCGATCAGGTGTCAACTTCATGTCCAAAAGAATGCTCTCCACGCTGCTAACCTCCGCTCTCCTCGCGCTTATAGTTTTCTGTTCGGCGTGCTCCAACTCCAAATCGCCAGTGCCGCAGGAAACTCCTGCAGCGACGCACTCTTCGCGCTCCACCATCGTGTTCATGACCGATTTTGGAACCGCCAACGATGCAGTGGCCATCTGCCGCGCGGTAATTTTCAGCATTGCTCCGGATGTTCGCCTGACCGACATCACCCATCAGGTGACTCCCTTTCAGATCGAGGAAGCCTCGCGCTTTCTTTTCGGCGTCACGCCCTACTACCCGGCCGGAACAGTTTTTCTAGTGGTCGTCGATCCCGGCGTGGGCACTTCCCGTAAAGCCGTAATCGTAAAATCGAAAAAGGGGCAGTACTTCGTGCTTCCCGATAACGGGATCATCTCTCCCGTGCTGGAGCGCGACGGTTTGGACAGTGCGCGCGAAATCACCAACCAGAACTGGATGATTGGCGCTGCAGTCTCCTCCACCTTTCACGGACGCGACATTTTTTCACCAGCCGCCGCGCATATCGCCGCAGGCTGGGATATTAATCAGGCCGGACCGGCAGTCGATCAACTCGTGCGGCTTACCATCAAAACCTCGGTCGCCAGCGACAAAGGCATCGACGGCGACATCATCGGCCTGGATGATCCCTTCGGCTCGCTCATCACCGATATTCCCGGCGACGATTTCAAAAAACTGGGCTATAACGTGGGCGACAAGGTCACCTTTCAGCTCAACAAAAAGTCCGTCACGCTCCCGTTTGAAAAAACTTTCATGGGCGTGCCCGTCGGCGAATCGCTCCTGTACATCGATTCCCGCGGTCGCATCGGCATCGCCGTCAACCAGGGAAATTACTCGGCAAAATTCGGCATCACCCCGCCCGGAAAAATCTTCATTGGCCGAAAAGGCGTAGCCACCATGTTTCAGAAAGCGCCACCAGCCGCACCGAAGCCCTAATTCTGGGCGCCACACTTGGCTGCATAACCGCACAGGTTGGTTTTTGCTTTTCTCTTCCGATCGAAACCACCCTACAAACCGGGTGCCCCACCCTTGCGGTTTGTGCACGGGTGGGTGCCGAGGCTGCAACCACCCCACCGCTTTGGTTTTTTGAATCTGTTCTTATCTTGTGAGGGATCGCTCAACAACGATTTGCTATTTCCAGTGAGCGGGCAAACAATAAAGTGTTGATTCGCAATTCTTTGGAGAACGACTTATGCCAGAAGCGGTGATTGTTTCCGCAGTGCGCACCCCAGTGGGACGCGCCTACAAAGGCTCCCTGCGCGCCACCCGCCCCGATGATCTCGCCGCGCTGGTCATCAAAGAAGCGCTGGCCCGCGTTCCCGGCCTCGATCCCAAAGAAATCGACGACGTAATCCTCGGCTGCGCCATGCCCGAAGGCGAACAAGGCATGAACGTCGCGCGCATCGCCGCTCTGCGCGCAGGTCTGCCGGTCGAAACTTCCGCCATGACCATCAATCGCTTCTGCTCCTCAGGACTCCAAGCCATCGCACTCGCCGCCGAACGCATCCGCGCCGGCTCCGCGCAGGTCATTATCGCCGGCGGCACCGAGAGCATGTCCATGGTGCCCATGGGCGGTAACAAAATTTCTCCCAATCCCTGGCTGGTCGACAACTATCCCGACGCCTACATCAACATGGGCCTCGGCACAGAAAACATCGCGCGCAAATACGGCATCACCCGCGAACAAGCCGATCAGTTCGCTGTCGACTCCCACAAAAAAGCAGTAGCAGCAATCGCCGCCGGAAATTTCAAAGATGAAACTGTTCCTGTCGAAGTAAAAATCACCTCACTAGCCGCAAGCAACGGCGCATCCGCGTCTTCGTCACCATCAAAATCCGCAGCCAAACCTACAACGCAGACCTTTCAATTTGCTACCGATGAACTCCCCCGCGCCGACACCTCCTCAGAAATCCTCGCCAAATTAAAACCCGCCTTTCACGCGCAAGGCACCGTCACCGCCGGCAACAGTTCCCCAATGAGCGACGGCGCCGCCGCCACCATCGTCATGTCCGACACGCGCGCCAAAGAGTTAGGTCTGAAACCGCTGCTACGTTTCGTCACCTACACCACCGCCGGCTGTCCACCCGAAGAATTCGGCATCGGCCCAGTCTTCGCCATTCCCAAAGCGCTAAAACTCGCCGGCCTCGAACTTAAGGACATCGACGTCATCGAACTCAACGAAGCCTTCGCCGCCCAATCCCTTGCAGTCATTCAACAAGCCGGGATCGATCCCGCAAAATTAAATCCCAACGGCGGCGCCATCGCTCTCGGCCACCCGCTCGGCTGCACCGGCGCAAAACTCACCGCCACCATCATCCGCGACCTGCAACGCCGCAAAGGCCGCTACGGCATGGTCACCATGTGCGTCGGAGGCGGCATGGGCGCCGCCGGAATTTTCGAATCGCTCTCGTAAACGCCAGCGCGGCAATCCGCTGTTGGTGTACAACAGGTGAAATTTTTCTCCCCTCGCACGCATCGAATACTCGCGTGCCTTTTCTGCGTCCTCATTCGCTGAAGCCAGTCATCCGGGAGAATTTCTGAACACCGCGGAATTCACGCTACTGGTCGGCTTCGGTTCCCTGCTCGCCGGATTCCTCGGCTCGCTGACCGGTCTCGGCGGCGGCGTAGTCATCGTCCCGATGCTCACCGTGCTCTTTCACGTCGACATCCGCTACGCCATCGGCGCAGCTCTCGTCTCCGTCATCGCCACTTCCTCCGGAGCAGCCGCAGCCTACGTGAAAGAAGGCTACTCGAACGTCCGCGTCGGCATGTTTCTAGAAATCGCCACAACCATTGGCGCGTTGGCAGGCGCTGCGCTGGCGCTCTATCTCCGCGTCTCAGTGATCGCCATCATCTTTGGTCTGGTACTCATCTACTCCGCGATCTCCAGTTTCCGCCAAAAATCCGATCATCCCGCCGCCGCAACCCCCGACAAAATCGCCACCGCACTGCGCCTCGACAGCACCTATCCAACTCCCGAAGGACTCGTCGCCTACCACGTCCGCGGCGTCCCACTCGGCTTCCTCTTAATGTTCGTCGCCGGCGTACTCTCCGGCCTGCTCGGCATCGGCTCCGGCGCTGTCAAAGTTCTCGCAATGGATCAGGCCATGAAGCTCCCCTTCAAAGTCTCCACCACCACCAGCAACTTCATGATCGGCGTCACCGCCGCGGCCAGCGCGGGAATCTACCTCAGCCGCGGCTACATCGACCCCGGCATCGCCATGCCCGTGATGTTAGGAGTTTTAATCGGCGCACTCTTAGGCGCACGCGTGCTCGCCGGCGCCGCGGTAAAAACGCTACGCATCGTCTTCAGCGTAGTCATCGGCGTCCTCGCGGTGGAAATGATGTACAAGGGCTTCGCAGGAAAAATGTGAGCACCACTTCTCCAAACCCGAACGCCGCCGCGCACGCGAACCAGCCACCAGAAGCGCGCCAAGCCGCCGACCTGCAAATGGACCGCATCATGGCCATCCTGCTGCGCTCCGGCGTGCTCATCGCCGCCGCACTGGTTCTAATCGGCGGCATAATTTTTCTAGCGCGACATTCACAGCTCGCGGATTACCGCACCTTCCAAAGCGAACCTTCTGAATTACGCACCATCCCGGGAATCGCTCAACTGGCCCGCGAAGGCCACGGCCGCGGCCTCATCCAACTCGGCCTCTTGCTACTCATCGCCACTCCCGTCGCGCGCGTGCTATTCTCCGTCTTCGCCTTCGCCCGCCAAAAAGACTGGACCTACGTCGCCGTCACCCTCATCGTGCTCGCCCTTCTGACCTACAGCCTCCTGGGCGGCAGCGGCTAATTTGCTTTTGACTTCTGTAACTTCATCGAACCCCGGGTGGCCTACCCTTGCGGTTTGTGCAAGGGTGGGACGCGCAGGCGTCATGTTTAAAGATAGGTTTAGATCTTGCCTTCGCAATCGCTCTTCGTCCGCGCCTTGTCAGCTTAGAGATAAACCTTTAGGATTTTGAATCGATGAAAAACGCCATTCTCTTCTCTGCACTATTGTGGTGCACCCTCGGATCCGCCTCCCCCGCGCAGGACACCCAACCCACGCAAGCACAGGCCTCACCAGCGGCCGCTGACGCCCAACAGCCCGCCAATCAAACCCCCATCGATTTCGACAAAGAACCGCACCACCACCTCGTCCTGGAAAACGGCTACGTCCGCGTCTTCCGCGTCGAAATCATTTCCCCCGAAGCCACTTTGCTCCATCACCATGACCACCCTTTCGTCTACATGTCGGTAGGCGCGACGGAATTCGTCAACGCGGTTGTGGGGAAACCCGATGTGGTCGTCACCAAAGAAAGACGGACAACTCGGTTACTCGCCAGGCGACTTCTCCCACATCATCCGCACTCAACACGACACCCCGGTCTACAACATCAGCATCGTCTTACTTCACCCGCAAGGGAACGTCCGCAGCGAATGTCCCGGCGCCTCAAAAAGTTTGCTGGAAGGGTGCACCGCGCCGGAAGACGCCGTGGCCGCCGCCACAAAAAAAATCGACGAAGAGAACAAATCCTCCTCGCCAATGAGTTCCCCAGGGGCTGGAAACAACGCCCCGGTCACCCAAGCCAGTACCGGCAACAACACTCCCCTCGGCGGCGATGACGAAAAGAAACCCAAAAACACCACGCCACCCAGCTACACCCCAATCATGGAATCCGACGAATCCCAAATGCGCTTCGCATCCTTCACTCCCAAGGGTCGCACCTCGCTCCCCGCAGGAGCCGCAGGCACACTCGTAGTAATCGAGCCGCTCTCACAATTTAAATTGGATTTTGCCGACGGATCTTCTCAACTGCTCAGCGGCGGCGACGCCTTCTGGCTGCAACCCAACACCAACACCACCGTCATCAACACTTCCGACCAGATCACTTCATCGCTGCTTGTTTTCACTTTCAAGGACGCGCCGACAGCAAAGCCTACCAACGGCAACTAGCCGATCGGCCGCTTGACCTTGCGTGCGGCTCGGTTCAACGTTTGGTCGCGCTCAGCTTCATAAATAATTTCTCGGGCTTACCGTCTACACTCACAAACTCTTCGCCTTCTAATTTTCCAGGCGAGGTGACTTTGGCTGTATTGCGCGTGCTGATCTTCTGCGGCCCCATCGAAAATTCCGTCCGAAACACCAGCACATCATCTTCAAATTTCCCGGTCTCGATGATGCAGCCCTGATAATCCGATCCAAATACGTAGCCCTTATATTCCTTAGTGACCGAATCAAAGGTCATCATGATCAGCCCATCAAACTCCCCCGCCGACCCTTTCGAATGAAAATGCTGCATCAGCGATTTTCCGCCGGGTCCCACGGTGCTGCTGTACACGCCCGTATCCTGCGCCCCGTCCGGATAAATCTTGGTCTTCTCGTAATTCTCAACGTAATCCCATTCGCCAACATAGAACGCCAGCTTCTGCATCTCCGGCGAAAGCTGCGAAGCGCTCGCCGCATTCGGCGTAGCTTTGTCCTGCCCGGTCGCTGGTATTCCAAATAACGAAAGCCCCGCCGCCATCGCCATCACCGCGAATTTTATCTTCACCTTTGTCTCTCCCTCCGATTTAGACTGCACCCTCGAACTGAACTAAGCCGCGAAAACTTTCTTCAACTTCTTCTCCCAGCGTTCCCCAAACTCCTTCACCTCATTTTCGGGCAGCCCAAACGCCGACAACCACACGGCCACTTCTAACTTCGGAGCCCGCCCTTCAATCGTGAACCACAACAGCGCGTCTTTGAGTTCCTTCACCGTCACGCAAAATCCGCGCCCAGCCTGTACGTATTTCGTCGTACCGCTCAACGTGTCCCCTGTCGTGGCATGCAAGGAATAAGCCGTCCCGTCGTGCAAACGCTCCGCAGCATTTTCTTCAAACAGCGAACCCGGCGCTGTGAGCAACCGATATGCTTCGTCCCGCGACATCGCCGCCTTTACCCGCGGCCAAGCCACCATCCGATCCTGCCCGCGGTGCTTCTCCAACCACCAGCGCAATCCCGCGAAAAAGAATTTCCACCCAAAGCTGGTCGAATCGTAGAACTCATTCTCCCAATCCGCTCCCGTCGTAAACATGCTTTGCACCAGGCGCAACACTGTCTTTCCGCCGCGCGCCTCCAGAGTGTAATCGACCAACACCATGCCCTTGGTCTGCAACCGTTTTTCCGGCTCCCAAGCGGTGATCGGGGTTTCCATTTCAAACCCCGGCCCCCACGAGATGAACAGTTTTCCGCCGACGCCAGGAGTCACCCGCGCATCCAGCGCAAACCAATTCTTTAATCCGTTGCCTTCAGTCAACGCCCGCCAAACTTCCGGTACCGGGGCGTCAATCTCCACTTCCATTTCCAGCCGCTTCTCCACTTTTTTCGGTTCAATTCCCGAGTCCATGCTGTTTCTCCTTCTCAAAGATCGGATAGCAACCCATCACCAATCGAAACGGACGACCACTGCCCGCCGAACCATCTTCTGTACTGAACGGCACACTGTATTTCCCCACGACCTCAACAATTGCTCGTTGCAGTTCAGCAGAAAATCGTTCACGTTGTTCGGCAGAAACAAACCGCAGCGGAGCGTTGAACGATAGCGTCGCCAATCGCTTCCCAGCCTGCTGCGCCGCATCTTGCACCCGGCTCAGTTCGCTCTGCACCGTTGACGCCAGCGCTAACAAATAGTCCGCCGACAAGCGATCCTGCGAACGTTCCGCATCGGCCGCCAAGCCTCCCAATAAATCTGGCGACAGCACGTACCCGCGCGCGGTCGCAACATAACACTGCTCAAACAACCTCCGACGCTTGCGCCGCCCGGCCCGCTCCAGAAAATGCGCCCGCGCCAACGCCCGCACATGATAATTCACCGTCTGCCGCGGCAACCGCATCTTCCGTGCCACGCCCGTCGCCGAATCCGGCCGCTCCATCGCCGCCAGAATCTTCAACCGCAGCGGGTGAGTCAGCAGCGTCGCGGCTCTGCCCCGGTCGTGAACTACGCCCAGGCCCGTACCACGGGATTCCCCGCCGCCGCGCACTTGCAAGTTTGATTGGACCATCTTCATTGCCGTCTGTTGTAGAATAGACCAATATATTTGTCAAGACGGTTTTATTGTTCGAGAGAACACCCACGGACGGCCACAGACCTGTACCTCGGGTCGCTCCCCTTCCCTCTCGCTTGGTGCGATAATCGGTGCCGTCAGCAGCCTTCCTGTTAGGAGACCCTCATGGCCACCGCCACCACCACTCCTCGCGCCGCAAAAGGCGGCAGCTTCCTTCTCGAATCCGCGCAAGCCGCTGAGGTCTTCACTCCCGCGGACATCAACGACGATCAGCGCCTCATCGGCCAGTCCGCTGAAGAATTCGTCATCAAAGAAGTTATGCCCCAAGTCAAAAATCTCGAAGCCAAGCAGGCCGGACTGCTTCCCCAACTCGTAAAGAAAGCCGGCGAACTCGGCCTCCTCAGTGGCGGCATCCCCGAAGCCTACGGTGGCGCCGGGCTCGACAAAGTCGCCACCACCGTCCTCACCGAAAAACTCTCCATCTACGGCGGTTTCGCGGTAACCCACGGCGCTCATGCGGGCATCGGCACGCTGCCGATCGTTTACTTCGGCACCGAAGAGCAAAAGAAAAAATATCTCCCCAAGCTCGCCACCGGCGAATGGATCGGCGCCTACTGCCTCTCGGAACCGCAGGCCGGCTCCGACGCCCAAAATTCGATGACCCGCGCCGAGCTTACTCCCGACGGCAACCACTACATTCTGAACGGCCAGAAAATGTGGATCACCAACGGGGGCTTCGCCGACATCTACATCGTCTTCGCCAAAATCGGCGGCGAAAAACTCAGCGCCTTCATCGTGGAACGCACCTTCCCGGGCATAAAACCCGGCAACGAAGAACACAAGATGGGTATCCACGGCAGCTCCACTACCCCGATCTTCCTCGAAAACTGCAAAGTACCTAAAGAAAATCTGCTGCACGAACCCGGCCGCGGCCACATCGTGGCCTTCAACATTCTCAACGCCGGCCGCTTCACTCTGGGCGCCTCTGCCGTCGGCGGCTCAAAATATGTTCTGGCCGCCAGCGCGAAATATGCCCGCGAACGCAAAGCCTTCGGCAAATCCATCGGCGAATTCGGCCTGATGCGCGAAAAACTTGCCGAAATGGCCATCCAGCTTTTCGCCGTCGAATCGATGATCTACCGTTCCGCCGGCAACATGGAAAACGCTATGGCCGCTGCCTCCGGCTCAGGCTCCGCGCAAAACGAAAACGAAAAAATCCGCTCGACCATGAAAGTTCTGGAGGAGTACGCGGTAGAAAGCTCTATCGCCAAGGTCTACGGCAGCGAAATGCTCGACTTCGTCGTCGACGAAGCCGTACAGATTTTTGGCGGCTACGGCTTCCACGAAGACTATCCGGTCTGCCGCGCCTATCGCGATTCGCGCATCAACCGCATCTTCGAAGGCACCAACGAAATCAACCGCATGTTGATTATTCAAATGCTGATGAAACGCGCTCTGAGCGGCGAACTTCCGCTCATTCCCGCTGCGATGAAGCTCGCCGACGAAATCCTCGCCGGTCCATCGTTTGACGAAGCCGAAGACGGCCCGCTCTCGGCAGAGGCCACGGTCGTAGCTAACTCCAAAAAGATTTTCCTGCAATGCGCTGGCGGAGCGATGCAAAAATTTCGCGAAAAACTCGCCGACGAACAGGAATTGATCGCCGCGCTGGCCAACATCGTGATGGAAATTTACGCCATGGAGTCCTGCTTACTGCGCGCGCAGAAAGCCGCAGCGGGCAAAGGCTCGGCCTCAGTTCAAGCCATGACCGACGCCGCCCGCGTCTTCATCTCCGACGCCGCCGAGCGCATCGAACACGAAGCCAAACGCGCCATCGCCGCCGTCCACGAAGGCGACATGCTCACCACCCAATCCTCAATTCTGAAGCGTTTCTCCAAGCGAGCACCGGTCGACACCATCGCCCTACGCCGCAACGTCGCCGCCGCAGTCCAATCCCAGGACCGCTACCCCTTCGAAGGAAAATAAGAATTCATCGCCAAACAAAACAAAGCAGGGTGGCCCAGGTTCACCTTTGGTTCACGAACCTAGGTTCTTTCTTTGCCGCCGCACTTCGCCATCAACTTGTAGTGCGATTTCCGGACTACTTTGGAACCGGCATGGCCACGCCCACATGCGCATCGTGAAACGTTCCCGTGAGTTGAACGGGAATCACCGCGCCAGCGTGTTTCCGTTTAAAGAGCGGGTCCAGCGGTTTCAGCAATATCCCTTTGGCCCCACCCGCGTCCTGAGAAACGGTAGCCGCTGTTTTTAGGGTCCCGCGCAAATCAACTTTGGTGGTCGTCAAATCGTAAGTCCCGTGCAGATTGGCTTCCGCCCCCGGAACCGAAAAAAACGTATCCGTCAGATTAGCCACACCCTTACTCAACGCCACCTTCCCCTTCAAATCCATCGCAATATTTTCATCCACCGGCGTCTTATCGTTTTTCTTCCCACTGGCCCGCTTACTCAGCTCGATCATGTCGTTGCGCAGCCGGTTATGTTCGCTGTGCGCGCCACCGATCGCGAATTCCCCGTCCAGCTTCACCTTCTTAATAAAATCGTTACCCGCGGAAGGCCAGCTCACCCGCGCGTGAAGGTTCGTTTTTCCATCCAACGCGGATTTGTGCTCCTGTACGAACACACGGAGCACATCCTCGATGTATCCATCCTTCACCGCGACGTTCGCCGCCACAAACTTGCCAGGTTGTCCAGGTTTTCCGGTCACAGCAGCGTCAAAATGCGCGTTGGTCCGCCCGATTACTGCATCCACCGAGTGCATCGCCGTGTCTCCGCTGGTGCCGTCAACCGTGGCCTGATATTTCGCTTTGATCGGCACGCGGTGCTGGCTGTGACGCACTTCGAAGTTGGGCACATCTACGTCACCTTGCGTTTCGATTTTGCCGAGGGCTCCGTGGAACTCACCCTGCGCCGCCAGCGTTCCAGCCAGTCCATCAAACGTACCAAGGTCCACCTGCTCAAACGTGTAATCGCCTTGCAGTGGAATCGTGTCGAGTTTATCCGGATTGTACGGCCCGAACTCACCGTGCGCGAGAATCTCTCCGGGCGGCACTGGGTTGCGCATCGCTAATTTGTATTTCATCGGCCCGCTGTGGCTGACCGAGTTCAGCGTCACCTCGTGCAGATCAAACTTCAACGGAGCGTCGCCAACACGCCCCACCTCCAGCACCGCGTCCTTCGTATATATTTCCCCCACCCGCGTCTTGGTGAGCTTCGATTTTCCCTGCTGCGGGGGTTTCGCACCTGGCGCCTGTTGCGCAGGCACTTCGATCTTCAACCCCTCCAAAATAACTTCCGAAATGTAGCCCGGACGCAAAAATAAATCGTGATAGTTCGCCGCGATGGTCGCTTTTTGAATTGCCACGATGGGCGGATTGGTCGGATTATCATCCCGCCGAAATTCCATGGTCTCCAGCACGCAACCGGGATGCGGGAAATACGTGGAATGCGAAGTCCGCACCGTAACCTTCCCCGGCCAATCCTCTTCCAGTGCAGCAATCACGTTCTGTGAAGTAAACGGCCAGAAAATCGTCAGAACAATCCCAAAAACCACCAAAAAAACAGCCAACCCCGCCGCAAGCCAAAGTGGCCAACGCCTTCGAAGCGAAGCCTTCCGGGCAGTTCCTGCTGTTTGATCTATGGCCATCGTTATCGAGCAAATTTCGCAGCGCGCAGTATGGCACGCGCTATGTAGAGTGCACTACGGTAAACCCTGCAAGTCCAACCTGAAACTTCTTTCAGGACTACGAAACAATTCGCGTGAGCTCGCGTTATACCTATGGGCTTCCCATACGTCGGCGTTCTTTGTAGTATGGGTATCCCATAGGGCCAACCGTAGCGGCAGGAGACTAGCGTGGGCGACAAAGTTGACGTTTGGCAGGGCACCTTGGCCCTGATGATTCTCAAGACGCTCGAAGCCCTCGGCCCGCTCCACGGCTACGGAATCGCCCGCCGCATCGAGCAAACCAGCGGCGATCTTCTCGCCGTCAATTACGGCACTCTCTATCCGGCGCTGCTCAAGCTTGAGCAACAAGGCCACGTCTCTTCTGAGTGGGGCCCTTCCGACAACAATCGCCGCGCGAAATATTACAAACTCACTCGCGCCGGCCGCTCCTTCCTCAACCGCGAAGAGCGCGAGTGGGAACAAACCACCGCCATCCTGGCCCGCTTCCTCACCCCCGGCAAGGAATCGGCATGAACGCGCTACAAATTTTCTTCCATCGCCTGAGCAATACATTTCAAAAAGCACCAACCGATCGCGCCTTAGTCGAAGAATTGGAAGGACATCTCCAAATGCACACCGAAGAAAACATCCGCAACGGCATGACCGCCGACGAAGCTCGCCGCAATGCCATGATCAAACTTGGCGGCATCGAACAAACCCGCGAACTGTATAACGACCGCAAAACTCTCCCACTCCTCGACGTCCTCTTGCAGGACTTGCGTTACGGCCTGCGCATGCTCCGCAAAAATCCAGGCTTCACCGCAGTCGCAGTCTTGTCGCTGGCCCTCGGCATCGGCGCCAACACCACAATTTTCACCGTGGTCAACGCCATGCTGCTGCATGCCCTGCCAGTCCGCGACCTCCCGCGCCTCGTGGAAATCGACACCGTCGACACCAAAACACAAGTCCTTGCCGCGCGCGCTGAAAAGCTAGGCACCTCCTTCCCCAACTTCAAAGACTATCGCCGCGACAATCAGGTCTTCACCGACATGGCCGCCTTCACCCCTGCCAACCTGACCTGGAGCGGCGGCGCCGAACCGCGCCAAATCCAGGGAGAAATCGTCAGCGCCAATTATTTCGATGTCCTAGGCCTGCGCCCCACTCTCGGCCGCTTCTTT
This sequence comes from uncultured Acidobacteriota bacterium, assembly GCA_963846145.1. Classification (GTDB taxonomy): domain Bacteria; phylum Acidobacteriota; class Terriglobia; order Acidiferrales; family UBA7541; genus Acidiferrum. Next base: position 99,588 of record CAWJUV010000005.1, read on the forward strand.
CTCCCCGACGAAGACACTAAACCAAACAGCAACGACGTCACCGTGATCAGCTACGCGCTATGGGCTAACAAACTCGGCTCCGATCCATCCATCGTCGGCAAACCGCTTATCCTCGACGCCCGCCCCTACACCGTCGTCGGCGTAGCTCCGCGCGGCTTCCGCGGCACCATCACTTTTTTCGCCGCCGAACAAGCCTGGGTCACCACCAGCATGAAAGACCAAGTCCTCGGGGGCAAACAACGCGAATACTTCGACGATCGCCGCGCCCTAACCCTCGGAGCCGTTGGCCGCCTCAAGCCCGGCATAGAGATTTCCGCCGCCGAAGCCTCGCTGAAAACCATTGCCACCCATCTCGAACAGGAATTTCCCAAAGACAACGGCGGCCGCAGCGTCGCGCTCACTCCATTGTCCGATGCCGCGGTCGGCGTCAACGATCACGCCCGCATCGTTCTGGCGGGCGCGATGATGATGGGCATCGTCGGACTCGTGCTGCTCATCGCCTGCGTCAATCTCGCAAATTTGCTGCTCGCTCAAGGCGCCCGCCGCAAAAAAGAAATCAGCCTGCGCGCCGCACTCGGCGCAGGACGCGGACGGATCATTCGCCAGATGCTCACCGAAAGCATGTTGCTGGCACTCGCCGGAGGAGTCGTCGGGCTATTCATCGCCTACGCCGGCCGCAGTATTTTGTGGTCGCTGCGCCCGCCGTTTATCGAGCAAAGCGGCATCGACCTTTCGCTGGACTCGCACGTGTTGTTCTTCACGCTGGGCGTAGCCGTGCTCACCGGAATCATTTTCGGCATCATGCCCGCACTGGCGGCCTCGCGCCCCGACTTGATGGACACCCTTAAAGCCGGCGGCCGCGGCAGCGTCATGGGCTGGCGCAAAGATCCGCTGCGCAGCATGTTGGTGGTTGGAGAAATGGCCCTGGCGTTAATCGCGTTGGTCGGCGCAGGCCTCTTCCTCCGTAGCATCCAAAACGCGCAACAAATCAATCTGGGCTTTGAATCCAAAAATCTTCTCTCGCTAAATGTCGATCTCGGCGCACTTCACTACGAAGAAGATCGCGGCGAACAGTTCTACCGCTCCGCGATCGAGCGCGTTCAAAACGCCCCCGGCGTCGCCAGCGTCAGCGTCGCCGCTAACGCCCCAATCGGGGGCGGTTTTTCGCGCACGATTTTTCCCGAAGGGCGCGACGAAGCTTCCGGCTACCGCGGCACTCTCACCGAAGTTAACGACATCACCCCCAATTATTTCGACACCATGCACATTCCCGTGAAGGGCGGCCGCACTTTCACCGACATAGATCGCAAAAACACCACCCTCGTCGCCATCGTCAACGAAGCCATGGCCAAACACTTCTGGCCCAATGAAGACGTCCTCGGCAAGCGCTTCCATTTTTTCGGCGACACCGAATTGCGCCAGATCGTCGGTGTCGTCGGCAATTCCGTAATCGATGAAGTGGGCGAAACGCCGCAACCCAACGTCTTCATCCCCATGACGCAAGACTACGTACCCGCAGCAACGCTGGTCGTTCGCACCACCGGTAATCCCGAAAGCACCGTGAGCACCGCGCGCGCCGCGCTGCAATCGCTCGATCCCAATCTGGCCATCACCAACGTTTTCACCATCGAACAAATCGTCAGCCAGGGCTTGTGGCCCGCACGCATGGGTGCAATTTTGCTCGCGCTCTTTGCAGGTTTAGCGTTAGTGCTTTCGTCGGTGGGAGTCTACGGCGTGCTCTCGTACTCGGTGAACCAGCAAACGCGGGAAATCGGCCTGCGCATGGCGCTGGGCGCGCAAAAAGGCGACGTGATGCGTTTAGTCCTGGGCCAAGGCCTGCGACTCACCGTGATCGGCCTGGTTGCAGGTGTGATCCTCGCGCTGGCGTTAATGCGCGTCGTGGTGAGCTTGCTCTTCAACGTGCAAGCCTACGACCCGCTGACCTACGCCGCGGTTACAGTGCTGCTCACCGCAGTCGCTTTGCTCGCCTGCTACATCCCCGCGCGCCGCGCCATGGGTGTAGACCCCATGGTCGCGCTACGCTACGACTAATTCGCTTCAATCATTAACGGGCGCCAAACAAGGAAGGGTGGCCCAGGTTTGCCTCGGTTCACGAACCTGGGTCTTTCTTTGATATTAGATTTCAGCGTGGAATTACTTACCGCGCAGCAGTGCTGGCCTAAGATTTTGGCTTCTTGCCAAACAATCCCCCAAGACCACCCAGCGCCTTAGTCGGATCAGTCACCTGATTCTTCGCGCCATTGGTTAAACCACCCGCAGCGCCGCCGGCGCAACCTAACTGCGACTTCAACATTCCCGCCGCCGCCCCACCCACATCCGGCACAAACTGCGGATTCGCGGTCGTGCCCTTAATTTGAAACGGCACTTTCAATCCGCCATCCTTGCACCCGCCGCCAGCGCCTCCACCCGTCAATCCACCTAACATCCCGGTAGCCATCGACACTGGACTCGCCGCACCAGCCACTCCACCCTTTACCGTCGCCACCATTTTGAAGTCCAACTGATTCTTCGAATCCAGCGTCCCGCCGCCCGCCAAATTTCCCAGCGCCGGAAGCACCGCAACAAAATTGTCGGCCTTCAATCCTTCGCGATTCATCTTCAAATCGGTCGTCACTTTTTCGATGTCCAGATTGTTCCCAGTTTTAATTCCCATCAACGGCCCAAGCCCAGCCAGCTTCGACCCCAGATCAAACCCCGCCAGTTGCGCGTTGAAAATTCCCACATTGCCGCTCGTCACCAGCGCAGTCGTCGGCCCCGCCAAGGTGAGATTCGTGTTCAACGTGCCGCCTTGCAGGGAAGCTCCACTCGGCAAGTTCACTCCCACCGCCGGCAAAAACGCCTGCAAATCTTTCGCCGGCATTCCCTGCCCGTCCACTTTGATGTTGATGGTGGTCTCTTCCCCCTTCGTCCCGTAGGTCCCGGAAAGGTGCGCCGCAGCCGCGCCGATTTTCACTGTCGAGGGATTCAGCACGCCGTTCTCTTTGCCCACTTCATACTTGGTGTCGAAATCCACCACCAACGGCACACTCGAAGCCGACCCGCCCATCACAAACAAGGCTTTCGACAGTTTCGCAGTGCCTTTGGTTTCCGCAGTTCCGCCGGCGCTGGTAAGATTCGCGTCCAGATCCAGCGTGCCGCCTAACCCAGTGTTGGGCTCCAGGAATCCCGTTGACGCCAAATCCAGCGAACTGGCGGTAATTTTCGCATCGAGCGGCGTGAGCGCTGCATCCCCCTGATTCACCGGCCCGGCATTTCCATCAACTTTGAATTTCCCGCCGCCAGGAAGGTCGGCGCTCACCGTCAAAGGGAATTTCGTCTTTAGCGAAATATCCGAAGCCACCACATTGACGTGATCATAAGTATTGCGCTTGGGATTCTTTACGTACCCAACGATGATCGTGCCGTCGTCCAGCGACAATTTCTTCACCGAGAAATCGGGAGCACCTCCGCCGCTGTTCCCTGCCGAAGGGGCCTTCGCCGCATTGCCGCCGAGCGACGAATAATTCCACGCTCCGCTATCATCGTGGAGCAGGGTAACCTGCGGATTCTTGATGGTCACCGAGGTCACATTCAGCGCCCGCGAAAAAATCAGCGGCATCACTTCCACACCCACCTCAATTTTCTTCGCGGTCAGAAACGCCCCTTGGCTAAACTTCGGATCATCTCCAACGGACAACCCCTCTGCAGAAAGCGATCCGCCCAAAAGCGAAAAACTCAAATTCCCCATTTCCACCTTGCGTCCCAGCGCCTCCGAAGCTTTCGCCTCAATGGTCGGCTTGAATTGATTCACCGGAATCAAAAACGGGGCAATCAGCAGCAAAACCACCAGCACGCCAACCACAATCAGGATATTTCGCACTTTGGGACTCATAGGTCCTCCCACTCTTTCATAATTCGCAAACAGTTCTGCGCCCACTCAGCAGGAATCTTGCGGTGAAAAGGTCCGCAAATAATAGCACAGCGAATTTTGCCGGGTTTTGCTTTCGGTTTTGGGTTTGCAGAGCTGAGCTAAGCCTCCTGCTCTGCGCGTCGCAAGTTCGCACACAAAAACAAAACCGGCGCTAGCGTGCACCACGCCAAGCGCCGGCTAAAATCACTAAATTGAAAAACGAAAACTAATTCACGCTATAGGTCCAATTCAAAATCTCCTGCTGGGCCGTATAGCCGCCAGTGCCCGCGCCAAATCCGACATAGGCGGTATTCGCGCCGACCGTCGAAGGAATATTCACGGTCCAGGACTGCGTATAGGTGTCCGCAGTGTTCGCCGTATCGGTCAGGGTCATCGTCAGCGTCGTCCCGTTGTACACGAAATGCGCCGCGAAGATATCTCCGCTGTGCAGATCCACGCCGCCGGTAAGGGTCGTCGCGGGAACACCCGGCACCGCGCCGTTGGTATACAACCCCGTCGAGTTATCGCCCTCGCCGCTGTTGTCGTACAGGTCGAATTTCACCGCAATGCTCTTGGTTACTCCGGTGCCACTATCCACCGCATAGCCAAGATTCCCTCCCGCTCCTCCAGCAGCAGTGAGCCCCGCATTCTGGATGATAAAAGTAAATCCATCCGCATTCGCCGGATTCAACTGAAATTGAAAATCGGTAGTGAACTTCTGCACGTTCACGGCGGTCTTGTACCAGACATCCGCAACTTCATAGGTGGTGTTGGTGTCGGTCAGCAACAGCCGCGTGCCGTCCAATCCGGCATTGCCAATCAGCGCGAGGTTCGTGGTGGTGAAGCCCGTCGCGTAATTAATCGTCGGCGCCGCCCCTATTGTGTACGTCGCACTGCCCACTGCGCTGTTGTTCATCCCGCTCTTCACCGCGAGAGCCTTTACCGTTTCGGTGCTGGCAACCGAAATCGCGCCGCTATAAAGCGTGGAGCCAGTCGTCGGGGTATTTCCATTCGTGGTGTAGTAAATCGTGGCGCCCGAAGTCGCGGTGGAAATCATCACCGTTTGCGTCCCGGTGTAGCTTCCGCCCGCAGGCGAAAACGTCGGCGTCGCCACCGTGCCCGTCACGCCACCGCTGCTCATCGTCCAGGTCAGCACTTGCTGCAGCGCGGTGTAGCCGCCGGTGCCGCCGGTAAATCCGACATACGCGGTGTTGCCGCCAACGGTGCTGGGAATGTTGATGGCCCATGTCTTCGAAAAGGTCGCTGATGTGGTGCTGTCCGTGAGGGTCATCGCCAAATTGGTGCCGTCATAGGTCATGTGCACCTTCATGACGTCACCGGTGTGCAGGTCCACCGTCCCGGTCATGTCCACTGCCGGCGTGCTGGGATCGACTCCGCCGGTATACAACCCGGTCGAATCGTTGCCTTCACCCGCATTGCTGTAGAGGTCAAATTTCACCGCCAGGCTGTTGGCGATTCCTTTGTAGCCAAGACTCCCGCCAGTTGCACCCAGCGCCGCAGTGTTGTTGCCCTGGATCACAAACGCCATGCCATCGGCGGTATTCGCACCCGCCGTTTGCTGGAAGGTGAAGTCGGTGGTGAAGTTTTGGATGTTCACCGCGATCGGATACCAGGCCGAGCCCGCTTGCGTCTGTGCGTTGGGCGTCACCGTCAACTTACTGCTGGCGATGGACGAATTGCCGTTGGTCACTAGCGAACCCGCCGCGAAGCCGCTGCCGAAGCTGATGCTTCCGCCGCCGCTGCCGCCACCGATGGTGTAGATCGCCGTGCCTACGTTGCTGTCAAAGTAGCCGCTCTTGGCCGCGATCGCTTCGATCGTTTCGCTGGCGCTGACGGTAATCGCTCCGCTGTAGACCGAGGAACTGTGAGAAGGAGTTGAACCGTTGGTGGTGTAGTAGATGGTCGCGCCGCTGGTCCCGGAAGAAATCATCACCGTCTGGGTTGAGCTGTACGACCCGCCCGCGGGAGAGAACGTCGGCATCGCCACTTGCGATTCGATCGTGTAGGTCGCGCTGACCGTGCCGCTGGTGGTCTGCCCACTCGCAGTAGCCAAGGCTTTGATGGTCTCCGTCGACGACACGGTGATGGCGCTCGAATACTTCATCGTGGAACCACCCACGGAAGTACCCGGCTGAGTTCCATCCAGCGTGTAGAAAATCGACGCGCCGGAAGTGGAATCGCTGAGCATGACGGTTTGCGTGCCAAGATAAGTTCCGCCCGCCAACGAGAACTGCGGCGTCGCCACCGTTCCAGTGCTCCCGCCGCTGGTCATGGTCCAGGTCAGCACTTGTTGCAATGCGGTGTACCCGCCCGTGCCGCCGCTGAAGCCCACATAAGCGGTATTACCACCGACTGTCGTCGGAATATTGATCGCCCACGTCTTGGAGAAGGTCGCCGCCGTCACGCTATCGGTGATGGTCATCGCCAGGTTGGTGCCGTCATACGTCATGTGCACCTTCATCACATCGCCCAGGTGCAGGTTCACGGTGCCGGTCATGTCCACGGCCGGCGAACTGGGATCGACTCCGCCGGTGTACAACCCGGTCGAATCGTTACCTTCACCCGCGTTGCTGTATAGGTCGAATTTCACCGCGAGGCTGTTGGTGATTCCCTTGTAGCCAAGACTGCCGCCGCTGGCGCCCAAAGCTGCCGTGTTGTTGTTCTGAATCACAAAAGCCATACCATCGGCGGTATTGGTGCCGGCAGTTTGCTGGAAGGTGAAATCCGTCGTGAAACTTTGAATATTCACGGCCGATGGAAACCACGCGGTGCCCGCTTGCGTTTGCGCGTTCGGCGTCACCGTCAATTTGTTATTCGCAATGGCCGAGTTGCCGTTCAGCACCATCGACCCAGCAGTGAACCCGCTGCCGAAGCTGATGCTGCCGCCCGTGGACGAGGTCACCGTAAATCCGTTGACCAGCGTGGCCGCCTGCCCATCCGCATTGGTGACCGTAAAGTTGTGCGAACCCAGCACCGCATTCGAGGCGATTGAAAGCACCGCGGTGATTTTCGTCGACGATGTTTGGGTGCAGGAAGAGAAGGTAATTCCGCTGGTGTTATCCGAAGCGCACAAGGGATTCGCCAGGAAATTCGCGCCGGTTACCGTCACAGTCAGGTTCGACTGTCCGGGGGTGCCGCTGTTGGGCACAATGTTCGTAATGCTCGGCGCGGGATTGGTACCCGCCACGATATTGAAACCACTGCTCAGCGTGGCGCTTTGTCCGTCGGTATTGGTTACCATCACGTTGCGCGATCCCAGCGCCGCGTTGGCCAACACGTTGATCACCGCCGTGATGGACGTCGACGAATTGTAAGTGCACGACGTCACGGTAATGTCGTTGCCAAAGCTGCAAGCCGGATTAGTGAGGAAGTTGCTGCCAGTCAGCGCCACACTTAGCCCGCTCTTGCCCTGTGCCGCGGCCGTGGGGCTGACACTCGTCAGCTTCGGCGCCGGCGAAGATGTCACGGTAATCGTGCGTGTCGCGGGACTCGGATCGGTTTGGCCTGCCGCATCCGTGACCGTGAACACCGCGGTGTAAATCCCCGCGTTGGCGAAAGTCACATTGCCCGGATTAGCCAAGGAACTTGCAGCCGGAGATGCGCCGCGGAACACCCAGGAGTAAGCCGAGATAGAGCCCGTCGCGGTTCCCGCAAAACTCACCGATTGCCCCGGAGCGATCGTCACATTCGATGCTGGGCTAGTGATCGTGCCCTTGGGCGCGGTGTCGGTCGGCGTCTTCGAAACCTGAATGAATTTCGCCACGGAGGGCACGCCGGAACTGTTCATCAGAAACAGCATGTAATAGCCCGGAGGCGCGGTATTCCCGTTGGGAGGCCCGGTCACGGTCAGCGAGCCGCTATTTTTCGTGTAGCTCAAGCCCACCATGCGCTGATCCATGTCGAACGCATGCGTGACCGAACCGTCGCGCATCACTACCACCGAAGAAATGTTGGCCGCGTCCGGAGTGGTCACCGTAAACGTCGTGCCGTAGCCAATGACGGTGTTGCTCACCGAGCTGATGGTCGGTCGCGTCGCCAACTGCCCGCTCGAATTGTAAAGATATGGCGGGGTGTAAATTTCCACGTGCTCTTCGTAAGTGCCGCGCGTCGGATTGCCGCCGGCCAGCCATACCGTTCCATCCGGAAGCAACAGCGAAACCGAGTGATACAGCCGCGCAAAGCTGTTCGCGCCGGCGGAGCTCATGGTGTTCGTGGCGGTGTCATACAAGTCGGCCTGCAAGCTTGCCGTTGAAGTATCTTCATCATTCAGCGAGCCGCCGATGGTCAAAATCTTGCCATTCGGGAGCATCGTCGCGTTCATTTCAATGCGCGGCTGCGACATATTCGGACCGTAGGTCCATGCCGGCGTGGCCGCAGACAAATCGATCGTCTCGGTGGTGTTCGTCGCCGGATTTCCGCCGCCAAAAATAATCACCTGCGGTTTGTAGTTGTTTGCCGGAGTCAACGGGAACAGCACCGAAGAGCCATAGGTGCGCGTGCCGCTGTAGTTGGTGGTGGCAATTACTCCCGACCAGGTGTTGCTGGAAGGATCAAAGGTTCGCGATTGCGTCGTCGATCCCGAATAGAAAACTTTGCCGTTGGGCAGCACGTGCAAGCGCGGATACAGCGGCGGAGTCCACGAAGCGGTGTACGGCGAAGACCAGCCCACACCGACTTTGTAAATTTCCACGCGGCTATTGGTGCTGCTGTTTTCGTCCAACCCGGAGAACGTCAGCAATCGTCCGTCGCCCAAAATTGTGTTGGTTGGGTACCAGCGGCCGTGGGACATATCTTCCATGTCCGAATATTTCCCGGTCGCCGGATCGTACACAGTGGTGCGATTCCAGCCGTAAAAAGGGTCGTATTGCAGGTTGCCGCCGGCGATGAAGGGCCGCCCGTCGGGCAACACCACCATGCCATTGCAGAACTGGTCCCAACTCTGAGTCTGTTCATTACTAAACGTGTTGGTCGTGGGATCCCAGATGCCCACATAAAAGGTCGTTTGCGCCGGATAATTTCCCGAGCCCGACACCACCAAAATCTTGCCGTTCCACATCAGCGCGGTGTGCACCGGGTTGATGGGCATCAGATTATTGACGGTGGTCCAAGTGCCGGTCACGTTGGCTTGACCGTGCGCCTGCGGCGCAATTCCGGCCACCAACAGCAAAACCGACGCAGCCACGATCGCCAGCCGCAAGCTCTCCGCTCGCAGCGCCGACTTCACTTTGGAGAATGTCGCGTTACAAACTGCCGTGAAAAATACATGCATTGAGAGGGTCTCCAGAGGCCGGCGGATTTCGGCGCGCCGCCTAGACGCAACTGTGCGAACGCTGGTAGGGACGTTCAGTTGCGGTTGATCGATCAAATTTTCGTTTCGTTGGTACAGGCGAACCTGAGAGTTTCCACTTCTACGGTTACGTTTTCACCCAAACACAAATACGTCGCGAGTCCACTTCACGCTCGCTTAGGCAAGAGCATTCCGTGCGCCTCAGTAACTTCATTGTTTTCAGCAGGGGCCTGCTGGGGACTGTGAAAGGCCTTGCTCGTAATGGGAACTATTGTGCTCTTAGAGTAACAGGACTAACGGCCAGGTAAACAAACTGTCAAGGAAGGAGATGGCGCTAAGCAGCTTGGGGTTGGCCCTAATGAAAAACACAAAAGCGCATGTGCAAAAGAAAAACGCCAACTGCGGCCCGCCCATCGTCGGCGCAAACGCAGTTGGCGTTTCCAGATTGAATTAATTAATTAACAGTCAGCGTCAGCGACACCGGTGCCAAAGTCAGCGCCTTGCCGTTAGGGCCGGTAGCTGTCGGCGTCAAAGTTAGGGTATACGTGCCGGCTTGCGTGCCGGTCGTACCGCCGCCTCCACCGCCACCGCTAGAGCCGCCACCGCAGCCGGACAAACCGTACAGGGTCGCGACGAGGAGCAATGCCCCTCCGCAGTACGCAAATTGTCTGGAGGTCAATCCGCCACGCCGTTTCAGCTCATAAATCAAAGCCAGAAGGGCCAAGCAAGCCATCAATCTTTCCAGCGTCACCAACGGCGAAGTGGGTGGCATCGGCCGGCGATCAACTGGCGGCACCAACATGGATCGTGCCGTAGTCGAAACGCTCACCATGAACGATGCCGCAGTTCCACCAGTCAGTGGCACTGGGTTGGGGTTGACCGTGCACGCCGCCCCCGAAGGTGCGCCCGCGCAGGCCCACATCACGCTTCCGGTGAAGCCCGCTCCCGGGGTGATCTGCAAGTTGTAAGCGGCAGTCTGCCCGGCAGTCACCGTCGCCGATTGCGCGCTGGATCCGCTGGTCAAACTGAAGGCCGAGGCGCCCACTGTTCCGCTAACCGCCACGGTCTGTGGAGAGTTGGTGGCGTCATCGGTGATCGTGATTGTCTCCGTCCGCGCAGTGCTGCTCGCCGCGGTGGTTGGGGCAAACGTCACCGTGATCGTGCAGCTTGCATTGGCGGCGACGGTCGCAGTGGCACCGGTGCAAGTCCCCACCGAATTGGTGAAGTCCGCACTGTTGGTCCCTCCGAACGCGACGTTCGTGATATGCAGCGCGGTGCCTCCGGTGTTGGTGAGCGCCACCGTCTGCGCGGTGCTGCTGGTGCCTTGCGTCGCGCTCAGGCTTACAGCGGTCGGATTGATGGAAACTGCTGCCGCTCCAGCCGCAGTGCCGGTGCCGGAAAGCACGGCCATCTGCGGGCTGCCCGCCGCGTTGTCGGTTACCACCAACGCCGCGGTGCGAACACCGGTGGCCGTCGGTTTAAAGGTGAGCGAAACCATGCAGCTTGCACTGGCCGCCAAGGTCGCTCCGCAATTGTTGGACGCGATGGCAAAATCCCCAGCGCTAGTTCCGCCGAGAGCAATGCCGCTGATGTTCAATATCGCGCCACCGGTATTCCCGATGGTCACGGCGATCGGCGAACTGGTCGACCCTTGCGCGGTGCTGGGGAAACCAATCGTGCCGCTGGGCGTAAAGGTCACCACCGGCGCATTCACCGGCGTGCCCGTTCCGGTCAGCGACACCAGTTGCGGGCTGCCGGTCGCATTGTCAGCGATCGAAAGATTTGCAGTGCGCGCACCCGTCGTCGTCGGAGTAAAGGTGATCGACACTTGGCAGTTGGCATTCACCGCCAAAGTCGCAGTGCAAGTATTTTGCGAGATGGCGAAGTCGCCAGGGTTGGCACCGGTTTTCGTGATGCTGCTGAGGGTCAGCGTCGCATTGCCGGTATTGGTGATCGTTTGCACGATCGCAGTGGCAGTCTGACCCTGCACCGTATTGGGGAAATTCACTCCACCGGTCGGGGTGACGCTGACTACGGGTGCCGCGGCAACTCCAGTGCCGCTCAGCGTGGCGCTTTGCGGGGTTGCTGGGGCATTGTCCGCCACATTTAATGTAGCCATTCGCACACCAAGCGCTCCCGGAGTGAAGATCACTCCGACAGTGCAGGTCGCGTTGGCCGCTACCGTCGCGCCATTGCAAGTGTTGGCAGTGAGCGAGAAATCGCCGGCGTTGGTACCGCCGACGGTAACCGTAGAAATCACCAAGTTAGCGTTGCCGCTGTTGGTCACCGTAACGGTAACCGGGCTGCTGGCTACCGCCTGCGCGGTGTTGGGGAAGGCGATCGGACTGGTTGGAGTGATCGTTGCACCGGGAGTGCTGGGAGCAACACCGTTGCCGGTCAACTGTAACGTCTGCGGCGGTTCGCACGGGATGCCCGCGAACTGCAGCAGGCCATCGCGTTCGCCCGTTCCACCGGGTGTAAATGTCACCGCCACCGTGCAAGTCCCATTCACGGCAACAGGTTGACCGGTACACGTATCAGCGGAAAGTGCGAAGTCCGTCGGGTTAGCGCCCGCGACGGTGATGCCCGAAATGGTGGCGGTGCCAGGGCCGTTATTTTTCACCGTGACGGTCACCGGCTGGCTGGCCACATTCGTGGTGGTGTCAGGGAAGGTCAGCGGCGCCGCAGGATTGAAACTCAATCCGGTGGTCGCACCGTAGGTCCAAGTCAAAATGTCTTGCAGAGCAAAGAGTCCACCAGTTCCACCAGTGAACCCCACGTAAGCGGTCTGGGCGCCCACCGTGCCCGGAATATCGATGGCCCAGCTATGGGTGAAGGTCGCGTTGGTGGTGGTGTCGGTGATCGTCATCGTCAAATTGGTGCCGTCATACAGCATGTGCACCGCGAAAATATCGCCGTTGTGCAGATCCACTCCGGAAGCGGTCATATCCACTGCGGGCGTGCTCGGCGAAACGCCGTTCACATACAAGCCGGTGGAATCCACACCTTCTCCGAAGTTGCTGTACAAGTCGAACTTCACCGCGACGCTCTTCAGGATTCCCGGAGGGTCGGTCAGCAATGTCGGTCCATAGCCAAGACCACCACCGAACGGCCCTAGAGCCGCGGTGTTGTTGCCCTGCAGGGTGAACGTGAATCCGTCGGCGGTTTGGCCGGGAGTGATCTGGAAAGTGAAATCCGAAATGAACGAGCTGACGTTCACCGGTGTGGCGTACCACGCGCTGCCGGCCTCGTCGCCGGGGGGATTGTCGTCGGTGAGCTGCAGCGAGGTGCCGTTTAGTTGTGCGCTGCCGTTGAGGACCACCGAGCCAGTCGTGAAGCCGTTGCCCAGCTCCACGGTCGGACCCAGGTTCTGGGTCACGGTGAAACCGTTCACGAAGGTGGCGCTTTGCCCGTCGGCGTTGGTCACCACAACGTTATGCCCGCCTAGTTGCGCGTTCAAATCCACGGACACTGCGGCATCGATCTCCGTCGGCGACATATACGTGCAGGTATTGTTGACGCCGCCAAAGTCGGTGTTGAAGCTGCACGTCGGGTTTGGCCGGAAGTTCGTGCCGGTCAAGACTACCGCAACGCTCGCGGTACCTTGATAGGCCGAGTTCGGAGTGACGGCGGTCAGCGTGGGCGCGGGAAGTGCCGTACCCGCTTGCACGGTGAAGCCCCCAGTTAGCAAACCGCTTTGCTGGTCGGTGTTGGTTACGGTGACATCGCGGGGACCATTTACCGCGCTGCTCAATACATCGATATTGGCGGTGAGCTGTGTGGCCGAATTGAAGGTGCAGGTGTTGACCTCAATGCCCGCCCCGAAGTCGCACGTCGCGCCGGTCAGGAAATGGCTTCCGGCGATCACCACATTCACGTTGGTAGCACCTTGTAGCGCGGCAACCGGAGCAACCCCGGTCAGCGTGGGCGCTGGATTCGACGAAACCGTAATGGTGCGGGTCGGAGGAGTTGGGTCGGTATTGCCCGCAGTGTCCGTAACCGTGAGAATCGCTTTGTACACACCCGCCGTGTTGAAGGTCACCACGCCAGGATTTTGCGCCGCGCTGGTGGGCGTAGCGCTGCCGCGAATCGACCACGAATATGCAGTGATCGCGCCGGCGGTCGCCGTTCCACTGCCTGCAAAAGTCACGCTTTGACCCGGCTGGATCGCCACATCCGCTGCGGGAGTGGTGATGGATCCTGTCGGTGCCACATCCGCGGGTGTCGCGGAAATCTGTACAAACTGCGCCACGGAAGGCACGCCGGCGTTGTTGATCAAGAACAGCATGTAATAGCCAGGAGGCGCGGTGTTGCCATTCGGCGGACCGGTCACCGTCAAGGATCCCGCACCAGCGGTAAAGCTCAATCCCACGGCGCGCTGTTCCATGTCGAATGCGTGAGTGTCAGCACCATTCTTCATCAGGATCGCGGTGGCGATGTTGGCCGCATCCGGAGTGGTTACCGTGAAGCTGCTCCCATATCCGACTACATTGGTGCTCAGGGCCGAAATTGTGGGGCGCACTGCCGGAGTGCCGTTGGGCTGGAACAAATACGGCGGAGTGTAAATTTCCACATGAGGCTCAAACGTGCCGCGGGTCGGATTTCCGCCGGCGACCCACACGGTGCCATCGGGCAGCAGCAGCGCCACGGAGTGGTACAACCGCGCAAAACCGTTCGATCCCGCGGAACCCATGGTGTTGCCGGCGATATCGTAAAGATCGGCCTGCAAGCTGGCCGTGCTGGTGTCTTCATCATTCAATGAGCCGCCAACCGTCAAAATTTTCCCCGTGGGCAGTAGCACCGCGTTCATTTCAATGCGCGGCTGCGCCATGTTGGGGCCATAGACCCACGCCGGCGTCGGTGCGGACAAATCGATAATCTCGGTGGTGTTGGTCGAAGGATTGCCGCCGCCGAAGATCATCACTTTGGGTGCGTAGCCATTCGCCGGAGTCAGCGGCAGCAGCACGGAAGAACCGTAGGTGCGCGTGCCACTGTAATTGGTGGTGGCGATTACGTTGGACCAGGTGCTGTTGGAAGGATCGAACGTGCGCGACTGGGTCGTCGAACCGGAATAGAACACCGTTCCATTGGGCAAGACGTGCATGCGCGGATACAGCGGCGGAATAAAGGGTACTTGCGCCGGCGCACTCCAACCCGCTCCCACCTTATAAATCTCGGTGGTGGTATTGGTGCCGCCGGTCAGGTTCAAGCCGCCAATGGTGAGTAACCGGCCGTCGCCCAGAATCGTATCCGTCGGATACCAGCGGCCGTCGGCCATGTCTTCCATATCGGTGTAGGCGCCGCTGGACGGATCGTAAACCGTAGTGCGCTGGTAGCCGAAGAACGGGTCGTATTGCAGGTTTCCGCCCACGATGAACGGCCGCCCGTCCGGAAACACTGCGATGCCGTTACAAAATTGATCCCAGCTCTGGGTGCCCACCGTCATCGTGTTGTTCGACGGATCCCACACGCCCACCTGAAAAATGGTCTGCGCGGGATAATTGCCGGAGCCCGATACGATCAGAATTTTTCCGTTGTGCATCAACGCGGTGTGCACCGGGTTGATTTGCATCTGCGAAGTCAGAGTCGTCCAGGTACCCTGGACGTTAGCCTGCGCGTGTGCACCCGGCGCGAGGGCCGCCAGGGTGATCAGCAGAATTGCCAGCAGCAGGCATTGCGCGAAGGTGGCTTTCGCCTTGGCCTTTGCACCAATTTGAAACAACCCATTGTGAATGTCGTTCTTCATAAACACAGATTTGCCCTCTCGGCCAGAATAGATTGCCAATTTGCCGCGCGATTCGGTTTTCCATCCGGTAGTCGCCTAAGCCGCAATACGCACACGGGCACGCCTTTTTTGTGCCTATCCGAACCGCCGGCTGGAATGAATCGTGCCAACTTGGCACTGCCCCATTTGATCGCCGAACTTTTCACTTTCAGATAACGGCCTTGCGCCGCGGTACCCATTTCAGTCAAATTACGCATCACAAACGTCCCCGGGGATCGGTCGCCGCAGAGCGTGCCGAAATTTTGAGTTTTCCAGTCGGGATCAAGTGAACACCACCGCTTCAACCGTTCCTATCGACAATTCGACCGTACGCGAAACTCTTCATAAGTTGGTCGCGCACCGCTACTTCGTTCCCGCCTGTGTCGCGACGGGTTTTCTCCTGAGGTTTTTGTGGATTTTGTTGGTGCACCACGAAGAGGTCAGCGACTTCGCGTGGTATTACGGCCGCGGCATCGCGCTGGCTAGCGGGGAAGGTTATTCGGTCAATGGCATACCCACGGCTTATTGGCCCGCGGGCTATCCACTTTTTCTCGGCGGCCTCTTTTATCTTTTCGGCCCGATCCAGTTCATCGCCAAATTCTTCAACGTGTTGTTCTTTTCGGCCACGATCTGGCTGACGTACCTTTTCGCCAAAAAAGTTTTTCGCTCCGAGGCGGCCGCGCGCATCGCTGCATTGCTAGTGGCGATTTGCCCGGGACAGATTGCTTACACTTCGATTCTCACCACCGAAGTGCTCTTCCAGTTTTTGCTGGTGCTAGGCGCCGTACTCTTCGTTTACGCCGAAGACCGCGCGCTGTGGTGGATTCTGAGCGGGCTCGCGTGGGGACTCGCCACTCTCACCAAAACGCAAGCGCTCTTCGTGCCCGCGATTTTCCTGCTGGTCTTTCTGTGGCGTAAAAAAGGCTTCTTCAAAGCTGGCGTACTGACTTACGCCGCATTGCTCCTTACCGTATCTCCCTGGCTCATCCGCAACTACGAAATATTTGGTAAGCCGTTGCTCTCTACCAACGGCGGAATCGTGCTGATGATCGGCAACAATCCCTACGCCACCGGAAACCAAATCTGGGACGACAATGTCCGCAACCTTCTCGGCGACCTGGCCAACGATTTCGACGTCAACCACATCATGGGCCGCGAAGTACCACGCGAGGAGCGCGCCCGCCAGGTTGCCATAAACTTCATGATTCATCACCCGATCGAGGATCTGCTGCTCTGGCCCAAGAAATTTTTCGCCACCTACAAATCCGACGTCGACGGCCTGTACTACAGCATGGGCATCGTCGAAAACCCCAGCCGCACCTTCCGTGAGATTTACTTTGCCTTCCGAGTCATCGCTGAACTTTTCTACCTCGCAGTATTCGCGCTCTTTCTCCTCGCCATTCCCAGCGCGCTGCGCAGCAAAATCCCCGGCTTCCGCGTCAGCCTCTACGTGGTCCTCTACTTCACGCTGGTCTACTGCGTGTATTTCGGCAACGCCCGCTACCACTTCGCGTTCATGCCCTTCCTGATGCTTTACTCCGCCCTTGCGATCGCCAAATTCCTGAATTTTCCGCAGACAGAACCAGCGACATAAGCCTCGCCATTCGCAAGGCTAGCGCGCCATGCGTTCGATGACGCTGGTGACCGGGGCAACCGGATTGTGATTTTTTCAAGACACAGGAACTAGGAGTTGGAAGTTTCGGGTTTGTCGGAGATGTTGCGGAGGACCAGTTTGCGGAGTTTGTCGCGGTCGTCGTCGTTCATGTGCACGAATTCCACGCCGCCGCCGCCCTGGCCGGTGTTGCGGACCACCGCGGTACAGTGAATGGTGCGCAGTCCGGAGCGCACTTCCAGTTTTAACGAATCGCCGACCGAAAATTTCTGCGGGCCTTCGATGTACGCGCCGCCCAGGCTGATGGTTTTTACCCGAGCGTGAGAGGCCTGCGCACGAGCACCAGCCACAGGCACGTTGCCCACTTGCGCGCGCAGTGGCGCTTCCAGCGGCACGCGTTTGTAACGGCGCGCCGAGGCGTACAGTGCAGTGTTGGCGGAAGGAGCGTCGAAGGTAGCGCGAACCGAGGGCGAACTCGGGCGATCTTCCAGCAGAGCCAAGGCATCTTGTGCGGCGGCACGCAGGCCGGAGGGTTCGGCGAAGGCGATGCCGCTGCGGCGTTCCGCAAGGAGATGCAGCAATTGGATCGCTTCCATGGCCCGCAGGCGTCCGAGTGCTTCGATGGCTTTAATGCGCACGAATTGCTCGCGCAAAACGGGATGTTCGCCGGCGGCGATTTGCATCAGCTCGGGAATTGCGGCGCGCTCTCCCGCCAGTCCGATTTGATCGATCATCATCGGTACAACCAGTGGATGCGCCGAAGCCAGCATGGTCGCAAAGACAAAGGCGGCGGTATGCGCGGCGGAGGCGTTGGCAGGGCGGGCTAATTCGCTGACGGCCAAGTCCTGCATGTTCCATTCCCAGCCAGGGAGCGCGCGGCCGAGGCTGCGCAGCAATCGATCGGGATCGGCGGCGGCGAGCAGCCGGATTGCTGAAGTAACCCGTTGTGGGCGTGCGTCGAAGAGTCGCGCCTCCAAAACGCTAAGCACCGGAACACTGATGATGCGCAGCAGCTTGGCCATGGCCGGCAATAATTCGGCCCCACGCGGCTCGGCTAACAGTTGCGTCAGGCGATCGAGGAAGCGCTCCGGTTCGCGAGTGAGCAGACGCGGGAGAGCCGGGTCGATATTGCGATTGGAGAGCGCTGCTTCCACCAGCAGATTCCAGCGGTCCTGTGAAACGAGGCGCTTGGCTAATGCGGGCAGATTTACGTGCCGCGAAGCCGGGGTGTTTTCTTGCGACGCGCCTTCCAGTGCGAACAGCATCGCTTCAAAACCTTCGTAGTCGGCGCGGGAGGCGGCCATCTTACTGAGCCATTCGAGAAAGTTGGCCAGCGTAATGGCGGTCTGGGCATTCTGTTCGGTGTCCAGGCCCTGCAGCGCGGCGCGCGTTAAATCGTCGGGCAACTGATTGGGCCACAGCGATTCGAGGATGGGCGACAACTCCATCAAACCGAATGCGACGGCGCGGCGGGCGTTGGGGTCGAGGTGCTCGAGACGTCGGGCATAATTTAGAACGATGTGGCGAGCTTCACGCCGCGGTGCGTCGGCGCCGGCATCGGCCAAAGTGGCAAGCGTTTGCCGCAGAGCGATTACCGGAACGCACCACAAGTCCGAGCCGCGCAGCACTAGAGATTTTTCGCGCGGAGGCAAGTCCAGCCAGAAGCGCGCGACCAATTTTTCGCGATAGGCGGGCGTGGCCCAGGTGGTGGCGAAAGAAGAGTACTTCGTGTGCTCATCGGAGTCAGTCCGCGATAGAAGTCGCAGCTCCGTTGGTGGAGGCGGCTTTGGGGCTCGCGCCGTTGCTGGCATGCGTGCCGTTGGATTCCGCCGTGCCGGAAAATTTTCCCGCGGCCACGATGATTTCACTTAAGCGATCGAAAACCGGCTTCACCAACATCGGGGTGATCAGACCCGCGGCAAAATCGGCGACGAGATGTTCGGCGACGATGGCTTCAGATAGCCGCAACACGTAGGGCTGCGGCGCCTCGCCTTCTTCCGGGGGATTTTGCGAAATGGCGCTGAGCAGCAGACGTACGGTGTCGTGCTGCGCTTCTTCCATCGCGGTGTGAATGGCGCGCGCGCCTTCGCCGGGGGAGAACCCACGGCTGTTTTCCAGCGGAAGAGTGATGCGCGCCAGCAGTGTGAGTGTCGCCACCAAATCTTCGAAATCCGGAAGATGGATCAATTCTTCCGCATTGCTGCGCGCGGAATTGCCGCCGTAAGCCACCAGGGCGGCGATCAAACTGGTCAGCAGGGTGTCGACTTTGCGATCCACTTGGGCGTTGACGAGAATGCTTTCGACGACGTTCTCCACGAAACGCGCGGCCCACCATTTATCGCGGAAGATCGCGGCATTGCGATCTCCGGCGGAGCCAGCGGGTAGCGGGGACGTCCATGATACCTTGACGAGCTGCGCGAAGGCGTCCAGTTCGGCGAGGCGGAGTTTTTTTGCGAAAGAAATGCGGCGCACGCCAGCCTGCAGCAAAATTCCGCAAAGAGATTGAAGTTCGCCGCGAGGGTCCGGAAGCGCGGCATTGTCCGGAGCGACGCTGATGCTTTCGCTGTGAACTTGTACCGTGAACTTATTGCGATGCAGCGCGATACGGAATGCTTCGTAGGTCGTTTTTAATGCGGCAAGCCGGCGCGGATGGTCATGGTGGTACAGCCGCTGCGTTCGCAGCAGCAGATGAAAATCGAGCAGGGCACGGTGAATGTCGGAGACAACGATCGACGGAGTGGTCGACGGGATTGAGCCTTCGATAGCCGGGATGGTCGGCAAGAGCAGCTCCTGAAGCGATCCGGTGCGGCAGCGTGGGAGGGGACTAACCCAAGGAAGGATATGCACGCAGCCGTCCGTCGTTTGGGGCGGCTAGGAGCGATCTAAACTGCTTGTTTTGAGAAGGTAGGCTGGATTAAGGAAAAGCCGCCGGGGAGTGAATGTAACAAAATGTTACCGATTTGCCTGCCATCAAGAGTGAGCCCGACGCTGCGGGCTATTTCAGAGTAACCACAATTTGGGAATCCGGGTAGACGCCGGCGGGCACGCCAGCGTCCGGCTTTTGCCCTTGAGTGCGCAGCTCGATGTGCAGGGTCTTCTTCTTCTTTGGCTTGAATTCCGCACTGACGATGTTGGAAGTTTTCCGGCTGTCGCCCACTCCGGCGATGACGCGAAATTCGGGGAAGCCGGGGGGGACGTACAAATCGTCGAAGACGTTTTGATTGTTGTTGCCGCCGCGCTCGAAATAAATTTTGCCGCCCATTTCCACGGTGAAAGCGGCGTTCTCTGGAAATTTCTCCGCTTCGATTTTTAGCTTGGTGTTGGTGTTGGGGTCGAGTTGCTTGGGATCAAAGTCCACGCGTGGCGGAGCGGGCACGGCGACAACATTTTTCAGGCGGTCGGATTTTGCGGCGGGTTTTGCCGGTTGTGTCGAAACGCTTTCTTTGGCAATCGCGCGCGCTGCAGATTTGGTGGCGCGCGCTGCCTGGGGCGTGAGCGCGGGCGTATCGCTATCTACAACCGGAGGCGCGCCCGCGGAGTTGGCGTCCCAGAGACCGCCGACTAATTCCTTGTGCGTGTAGAGGTACCAGGTGGCAGCCAGAGTCGCAGCGACGATCAATCCGGCTGCGGCCATAGCCAAACCACGGTTACGTTTTTTGAGAGGATGCCCGTGGTGGTGCGCAGGATGGTGTGTCGCATGCGCGTTTCCTGTGCCTGTGGCGCTGGTTGACCCTGCCGGCGCGATAACTGGATGTGAATCGAGGGTCACTTCCATAGAGGAATTCTGTCCGACGTGGGCCGTCGGAGTGGTAGCGTGCAACGCGGCCGTAGAAATAGCTCGGCCGGAACGCAACGCTAACAATTCCTGGGCCAGCTCTTCCCCGTTGGCGTAACGATCCGCGGGCGCTTTGGCCAGGCACTTCATCACGATGTGATCGAAGGCTTCGGGAACGGCGGGATTCAGCTTTCGCGGTGGCACTGGATCGGTGTGCACGACTTTGTAGGAAACGGCGGTGACCGTTTCGCCGGGGAAAGCGTGTTCGCCGGTGGCCAGGTAATACAAAATGACGCCAAGCGAGAAGAGGTCGCTGCGTCCATCAATCGGGGCGCCGGTGAATTGTTCGGGAGGCATGAACGCGGGAGTGCCCAACATTTGTCCGGTGGTGGTGAGGTGCGCGGCGCCCAGCTTGGCGACGCCGAAGTCGGTGATCTTGGGGCGCTCGATGCCGTACTTTTCCTTCGAGGTCATTAATATGTTGGCGGGCTTGATATCGCGGTGAACTACGTCATTCTTGTGGGCGTAACCGAGGGCTTCGGCGATTTGCTGGCCGATTTCGCAGACGCGTTCAAAGGTGAAGCGTTCGCCGTGTTTGACCGCTTCGGCGAGGGTCTGGCCTTCGATATATTCCATGACGAGGTACGGGACGGTATCCTGCTCGCCGACGTCGAAGACGGTGACGATTCCAGGATGAGCGAGCCGACCAGCGGAACGGGCTTCGCGGTAGAAGCGTTCGCGAAATTCCTGGGCTTGCGGGCCGCTGAGCGCGATGGAGTGGATGGTCTTGAGCGCGACGACGCGATCCATGGCCGGGTCGCGGGCGATGTACACCGCGCCCATGGCGCCATGGCCTTTTTCTTCCACGATTTCGTAGCGGCCGATTTTTTTGGCGTCGATCATAACGGGGACAACAGCCGGGAATTTACTGGCGCGATTCGTACTGTAGCATGGCCCCGATGCCGAGTTTAGTGACGGAAAACGAGAAGTACGAAATAGTGATGAGGTATGGTGCGGCGTACGTCGGAGCGGTGGGTATGAAAAAAGTGGCGGCGCTGGCGATGATACTTGTCGGGGGGATGGCCGGTTGTAAGTTTTTTGCTGGGCAGGAAAAACCGCGTGAGCCCGGGCGGGCGCACCGCGTGACTTTAACCTGGGACAAAGTGGCGCGGGCGAGTGGCTACAACGTGTATCGTCGCCCGTATCGCGGCGGTGAATTTGTAGCCTTGGGCAAAGCCGCGACGCCGACGTTGGAGGATCCAGCCGCGATGGGCGGAGAGCGGTATTGCTATCGGGTGGCGTCGCTGGATGCCAAAGGGAAAGAGGGTGCGCCGTCGAAAGAGTTTTGTGTAACGATTCCCTACCCGTGAGACACGCTTGACGCCGATCATCGGTGATCTTCGCAGCGGTCTGCAGCGCAGTGAAAAACATTGACAGCAACGGGGCCGGGGCGTAGCTTCGCGCTGTTCAATTGGGCCCCCCAAGGACCTCGCGGCCACGCGAGGCGATTTCACGGACATAAAATTTAAGGAGAATCGATGATGAAGAGATTGTTGTGTTATTGCGCGCTGCTCATTTTCGCTGCGATCGCCGCTATGCCAGCGTTGGCCGCGGACAGCCCGGCGTTGGGAACGTGGAAGCTGAATGTAGCCAAGTCCAAATATGTGGGCTCGCCCGCGCCGAAAGAGTTGACACGCGTGCTGGAGGCCGATGGCGACGGAGTAAAATATACATTTACGGGCACGACTTCCGACGGCAAAGCTATTTCTTATGGCTTCACTACGAAGTTGGATGGCAGCGACAGCGCCATCACCGGGAGTGCACCGAACGGAATGGACACCGCGTCGCTGAAAAAAGTCAGCGCCAACCGCTGGACAGTGAAGCAAAAGAAGGGCGGAAAGGTGCTTTCGACGGGGTCGGTGACCATCTCGAAGGACGGCAAGACCACGACCGTGAGCATCAAGGGAAAAACCTCCGAGGGCAAAGCGTTCTCGTCGATGGGCGTCTACGACAAGCAGTAGTCGACAGAGCGCGTGGATCTGCGGCGAAGAAATTTTGGCCGCGGGGATAAATGGGCAGTAGAAAAAGTGGACATGTTGCGTGGCGAACGTCGCGCGGCATGTCCACTTTCTATTTAGCGCCAGCGGAATTCCGAAGGACCGACTCTCACGGATATTTTTGCAGTGGTGGGGCTGGCGAGGTTCGAACTCGCGACAACCGGTTTAGGAAACCGATGCTCTATCCATCTGAGCTACAGCCCCGCAACTCCGGATTCTAGCATTAAGAATCCGGGTCTCGGGCTGAGTTGAACAACCTGCCATCGGAATTTTGTTTTAGCCTGCCAGGGACTCGTACGACTGGCGAAAAATGTCGACGGTTCGACAATTAAAGTATCACTTTAACTTTCGATACTTAGTAGTAAACTTTGTACTATTCGAATACTCTTTGTGTGCAAAAAAGTGGGACTTTCCGTCCCGACTGAGTCGCGGTGAGCGTTCGAATGCGATTGCGCAACGGACGGCTCCGCGTCAGACCGATTTATGGGTGTGAGGTGTCTTGCGTTGATTCGAACGGTTGAGCGGTCAGAGCCGCGATCTGGTGCATGGAAGTGGACGGCGAAACGGAGTGAAAGTCCGTGTCGATTTCGGTGTTGCGCACGCCGATGGTTTTGAAGAAAAGCGCTTTGCCGTTCATCTTGACGTCCATGCTGGTCATCACCCAGTGGCTCGGCGTGACTTCCTGCTGCTTCACGTAAAACGTGCCGCCTTTGTCCAGGTGACCGAATAATCCGCCGGCGAATTTTACTTCGCTGGTGAGGTGGCCACGAATTTCGATCAGGCGTTTCTGTTTGAGGTCGAGCGTGAGCTTCCCCTCCATGTGGTGAAACACCGCTTCGGAGTATCCCGAGGGATGAAACTGCGGGTTGGGAACAAAGTTCAGCACCACCTGGTCGCCATCGTTTTTTTCCTGCTCAAAACGAAAAGCGTCGGGAATCATGTGCAACAGATGGGTAGCCTGCTTGTCGTCTTCGGCCTGTTGCTGTTTTTGTTTTTTGAGCTGCTCGGTGTGGCCCAGCAATTTTTCGATGCGCTGACTTTCCTGCTGTTGCTGCCCTTGATTCAGCGGCTGGCCGTCCTGAGCCATCAAGCGATCGACTTCTCCAAGGTTGGATTGACAGGCGGCGAAAAGCTGTTTCTTGCCGTCTTTTTCCACCAGCTTGCGGTAGCACCACAGTGAGTGGTCTTCCGCTTCGGCGGAGATTTCGTGTTGCAGAATGTCGCGGACCAGGGTGGTTAATTGCGGGTTTGGAGGCGGGGTGTTTTGCTGGTGGGAGACTGCGCCGGCGGCATCGTCAGGAGCATCGGCAGGAGTCGATGCGTAGGTAGCGGAGAAACACGCGAATAGGAGAAGCAGAGCGGTGGCCGTCGCGCAGTCAATAACGATGGACAACCACTTTATCGATCTCGCTCGTAATTCTGACCGCGCACCCTGTAGTGGAGGCATCGGCGGCCTCAACGGTGGTGGAGATGCGCGTGCGTGAGCGGATGGTCGATGATGTCCTCGTCTTCATGCATGGCGCGGAGGTGTTCCTTCCAGGCGCAGTAAGCGGTTAGAGCGAGAAGTGCCAAGATCAGGAGGATACCAATCGAAGTGATCAGGCCGACGGAAGCGAACGACATATGCACCTCTCGATCCAAGCTGCGGAGAGGACGCAACAATATGGTCGCGGAACCCTTTGGCTGTCGATACGGCCTTTCACGGTGGTGGCACCCGGAGGTTGCTGTAGAAAGGCGCGACTCCGTGAAGCTCAAAACCCTCTAACCAAGCGCGGGTAGCCCTGAAGAAACAGACCGCAGCGGACTCTTCAGACGTTCATAGTCGGCTGGTAGACTGAACTGCATGGAGATTGGAATGAGCACGGCAACATGGGTCACTATTACCGGGTCGCTCGGCGGGTTCTGCACTACGCTGGCGTTCGTGCCGCAGGTGATCAAGATGTGGAGGCAGGGCGGCCGCGATGTGTCTTACGCGATGCTGGCGCTGTATTTTGCCGGGGCTTTGCTGTGGCTCACGTACGGGGTTCTGTTGCGGGCGCCGGCGGTGATCCTCGCCAACTTCGCTACCGCGCTGATCGTTTCGTTTGCGACAGGAATCAAGGCGTGGACCGCGCGCCGCGATCTGCAGGTTACGACCGCGAGCCTGGCGACTTCGGCGGAACGCTCCTGACCCACCGTTCGCAAAGCTGCATGTCTTTTGTCCCAGTGTATTTCTCCGCTTGGCAATGCTATAAATTAAGTACATAGGTTAACCGCTCGGTTATAGGGGGGCGGGGCTGTACCGATTCTTTCCTCAGGGGACCGGATGACCGTTCTGGCAATTTCAATGCTCTTTGCGGTACTGGCGGCGTTGGGCGTGGTGGTGTGGCAGTCGCAAAAGACCAGCCAGGCACAACAGAAAGCCGTGGCGCTGGAGTCGCAAATGAGCGAGTTGCGCCGCGACCTGCAAACCATCGCCACTTCGCAGGCACAGAGCACCGGGCAAGTTGCCGCCATCGGCCAAGCCGTTTCGCAGCGACTGGAAAGCGTGACGAAGGCTTTGCAGGACGGCGTGTCCAACTCCGCGCACATTGCCACCCAGGGTCAGACGGCGATCGCCACGGAACTCAAAAATACTCGCGAGCAGATGAGCTTGATTCAAAAGCAGCTGGGCGAATTCCAGGAATTGGGGCGCAACGTTTCTTCCGCCACTAAATCGCTTGAAGGTATTCTGGGCGGCGCAAAAAGCCGCGGCATCCTGGGAGAAGTCACCCTTAAGCAGTTGCTGGACGATTGCCTTCCGCCGTCACAGTTCACGATCCAATACCGATTCACGTCCGGCGATATCGCCGACGCAGTGATTTTCTTGCGCGATGACAAACTCTTGTCCGTCGATTCCAAATTTCCTCTCGACGCTTTTCGGCGAATCGAAGCCGAGGGCGATGATGCCCGCCGGGCTTTTGCCACAGCGGTAAAAGGCCACGTGGATACCATCGCGAAAAAGTACATCGTTCCCGGCGAGCAAACCCTGGACATGGCGCTGATGTTTATTCCGTCAGAAAGCGTTTATTACGAGCTGTTGATGCTGGCGGACAGCCGTGGGCAGCAACTGGATAGCTATTGCCGCTCAAAAAGAGTGATCGCGGTGTCGCCCAACACGCTTTATGCCCACTTGTGCGTGATCGCCATGGGCTTGCGCGGCATGCAGATTGAGGAGAACGCCACGCGGATTTTCTCCAGCCTGTCGGGCATGCACAAACAGCTGGAAACCTTCACCGAGGTGTTCGAGAAACTCGGCAAGCACATTAATAATGCGCAGCAGTGCTATGGCGACGCGGACCGGCGCCTGGACAAAACCCAAAACGCTTTGGACAATTTGCTGGGAACCAGCGCTACTCAAGCGGAGTTGCAGGTGCAGGGAACCTTGGCGCTGCCGATTGATTCCACGTTCGAACCGCCGCCGCAGGCCGCGAAGAAAACCGCCTAAATCAGACACGATTGACATTGCTGTTTGCTCAGCGGGTGGGAGTCGTAGAGGCCGGCTTGGGAGCGGGCGGCGTGCCTGTTGCGGGCGCCGGTGTATCGGTCGTTGGCGGCGTGGCGATTGAAGGAACGAGCCGAATCGAAACCAGAAAATTTCCATGGTGACGGCCTACCACTTCGAAGCGCGCGGTATTGTCAGCGCCGCCAGAACTGAATCTTCGTAGCGTATCTCCACCCATCAGTTCAGCAGTCTTTGGCGCAAGGTTTCGCGCTTCCAACGCGACTTTGCCTTTGGTGCCGGTCACGGTCACGGTGAGACGGCGATGTTCACCTGCACCCAGCGGCGAAGTATCGGCATGCAGCTCTAGACCAAGCAGCACCATCGTGAAAGGTGGAAAGACATTTTTACCGCAGGAAATTTGCACGGTGGCCACGCCGGGATCCAGGTCCGGGGGCGGCATCAGCACCAGCGCTGTGGGCGAAGCAGCCAACACGATTCCTGCCTGGCCGCCAATGTTTACGGTGTTGGTGTCGGCGTCGCCGCAAAATCCGGAGCCGATGATGTCGAAGCGATCGCTCAAGGACGCGATGCGCGGCGCAGACTTCAATTCCACCGGGGTGACCGTCGGATCGGTTGGCGAAATAATGGTGGTCATCACTTTGCCGGCGCGGCCCGCGATGGTGGCAAAGAGTTCGCCGGGATTCAGGGCCGCAACGAACAAGGCGCGGCCGGTGGCGTTGGTAGTGAAGTGATCGCCATTGGAAAAATTCACGGCGACGCCGGGAGTAAGTCGGCCCTCGCTGTCTAAAACGGCAAGGGTGGCGCGCTCTCCCGAAACGACACGCCGAGGCAAAAGTAGAATGCGCCCGGCGCTGGATGGAGCCGCATCGGCGGGCATCGCCGCGGCAGCATTCTGCGTGGCAGTAGCGGTCGAAGGCGTGGCTTGCGCAGGAGGTGGTGATGCCGGCGTGGTGGTCCGGGTTTGCTGCGAGTGCACCGTGGAAGCCCACACCACGGCCAGCAACCCCAGCAGAATCACCGCACTTCGGCGTGTGCGCATCCCGCAATTGTAGATGACATCCGCATCCGTACGGAAGGAATCAACCGCGCTTCGCGGCCAACCTTGGCCTCGAGCTCCCGCCCAGACCATTTTGTACTCAACCGTACATAGCATCTAAACCACACCCCACACCCATAACGCCAGTCGTGGAAACCTGAATTCTCCACACCTGTCTGCAATTCACCATCCGTTAACTTGTTCGCAAAACACTGCTAATCAATAGGGTTCAGGCCAGTTCTGCCTGCCGATTTCCTGATAGCTTGGATAGCGGGGTTGTCATCTCCCGGCACGCTCCGGGTGTAGGCCCGTGGCCGTAAGGCTAGGGCGTGCCCGGAAAAAGGGGTATTTGTGCGGATCGCCAGTAGTGGAAAAAGCGACGTCGGCCAGCAGCGCGGAAACAATGAGGATAGTTTCCGCATTGTGGAACCGCTGAATTTGTTCATCGTATCCGACGGCATGGGCGGCGAAGCCCACGGTGAAATCGCCAGCGCTATGGCGGTGGAAACCGTGGTGGAGCGCTGCATGGACGGCGACGTGGGGGCCGCCGAAGCTTCTTCCAAAGCGCAACCAGGCTGGAACGAAAAGACCCGCAAGCTATTTGGCGCGGTACATCAAGCCAACAAAAAGATTTTTCAGTCGGCCGTCGATCATCCTGAACAAAAAGGCATGGGCGCGACGCTGACCGCCGCGTGGATCGACGAAGAAAAACTGAGCGTGGTGCATGTGGGCGACAGCCGCATCTATCTGCTGCGCAATGGTGGGCTGGAGCAACTGACCAGCGATCACTCTTTGGTGGCCGAGCAAGTTCGCCGCGGGCTGATCACCGCGGCCGAAGCGGAACGCAGCGAGATGCAGAGCGTGTTACTGCGCGCGCTGGGCACGCAGCCGGAAATTGAAATCGATGCGGAAGAGCATGTGCTTTTTCCCCAGGATGTTTTGGTGCTGTGCTCCGATGGACTTTCGCGCATGGTCACCGATCCGGAAATCGGCGGTGTTTTGCTGGCGGAGCCAGATGCAGTCAAAGCCGCGGACCGTCTGGTGACTCTCGCCAATGAGTACGGCGGCGCGGACAACGTTACGGTGATCGTCATTCGTTTGGTTGCTGAAGAAAAAGGTTGGTTTTCGTGGTTACGCCGCGGGTCGCAAAAAGCGACCAGCGGCGCTAATGGTTCTGCCGGAGGTCTGTAAGCAATGCCATCGCTCACGTTGATGTTCGAAGAAAAGCAAGTGAAACAGGTCCCCATTGGTACGCGCCCGTTGGGCATCGGCCGTTCGCCTGACAACGACCTCCCTGTCGACAATCTGGCAGTGTCGAACTATCACGCACGGGTGTACGTCGAAGCGGGACGCCTGGTGGTGGAAGACCTCGACAGTTTGAATGGCACGTTTGTGAACGATATGCGCGTGGAGCGGGCTACGCTGCATCACGGCGACAACATTCACATCGGGAAACACCACATTAAGGTGGATGCATCCGGTGAACTTCCTGCTCCGGCGGAAGTCACTCGCAAAGCCAGCGCGCCGCGCATCAACGAAACGATGGTGCTGGATACCAAGGTTCGCCGCGAGATGTTGCAGCAAGCTGCGGCACTTGGCGAGCGCACGCAATTTGCTTCCGGGCGCCTGAAAGTTCCGACGCTGGTGGTGGTCCGCGGGAAAACCAACCAGAAGGAATACACGTTAGCCGGCAAGCTTACGGTTATCGGCAAATCGAATTTGGCCACCGTGAAACTGCGTGGATGGTTCAAGCCGCCGATGGCTGCGCAAATCAATCAACGTGATGACGGCTACCATTTGGGTTCTGGCTCCAAAGTTCCGGCGGTCAACGGCAAGGAAATCACCGGCAGCGTTCTGCTCAAAGACGGCGACGTCATCGAAGTCGCGGGGGTCCGGCTGCATTTTCTGTATCGCGACTAGCGCAATTCGTCACTAGCGCTCAACGAATTGAGCGAAGCGAACCTCTGCTGCGGATTTTCTAAGGTAAAACCTGTAGGCCCGCGATTGGTTCCGACCCGACCTGTTCCAACACGATATATTTCGCTGGCGTGAATCGCGTTCTTTCTGGCGAACGTTCCAAATTGGCCGGTTCCGCATGCGTTTTACGTCCCCGCTATGTAACATGTCCAACCGTTCTGTCATCCAAACCATACCGCTGTCGTCCGCGTAGCATGCATCGCCAAAGAATCGCCGGAACCGTACCCGAAGCAAGCTCAGGGCGAATCTAAAAAAGCAGGCGGACTACAGGCAAGACGATTTCGTCTCTCGCAAAATTTTGGGCTAAACTTCCGGCCCTCTAGAGGACTTTCAAAGTCTTATGTGGATTGTTCGGTTAGCGCTTTCCAGGCCCTACACGTTTATCGTGATGGCCATGGTGGTACTTCTGCTTACAGGAGTCGCGCTAACCAGCACGCCTACCGATATTTTCCCGGACATCAACATTCCGGTGATCAGTTTGGTCTGGAATTACACCGGGCTGCAGCCGCAAGAGATGGAGCAGCGCATCACCTCCAACTCCGAGCGGGCCGTGACCACGCTGGTCAACGACGTCGAACACATCGAATCGCAATCGTTGAACGGCATTTCGGTGGTAAAAATTTATTTCCAGCCGAAAGCTAACATTCAAACCGCGCTGGCCCAGACCACCGCGATCGTCCAAACCATTTTGCGCACTATGCCTCCCGGCACCACGCCTCCGTTGGTGGCGATCTACTCGGCCTCTACCGTGCCGGTCATACAAATCGGCATGACCAGCGACAGCCTCAGCGAGCAGGCGCTCTTCGACTTCGGCAACAATTTCATTCGCACCCAATTGGCTACCGTGCAGGGTGCCGCGCTTCCCTATCCGTACGGCGGAAAACAGCGCTTAATCTCTGTGGATCTCGATACCGCCGCGCTGCAATCCCGGGGCCTCTCCGCCAACGACATCGTCAATGCGGTGGGCGCGCAAAATCTTATTCTGCCTACTGGCACGGTCAAACTCGACTCCCTGGAATATTTGGTGGAGTTGAACGGCAGCCCGCAAAACGTGGCCGGCTTGAACGATCTGCCGATCAAGACCGTCAACGGCGCCACCGTGTACATGCGCGATGTCGCGCACATCCGGGACGGTTTCTCCCCGCAAACCAACGTCGTCCGCGCCAATGGCCAGCGCGGCGTGCTGATGTCCGTTTACAAAACCGGTTCCGCTTCCACACTGGATATCGTCAGCCGCGTCAAGAAAACCATTCAGGACTATTCCGGCTCCATTCCGGAAGGCATTCACATCAACATGCTGTTCGACCAGTCACTGTTCGTGCGCGCTTCCATTTATGGAGTGTTGCGTGAAGCGCTGATCGCCGCGGTGCTGACCGCCATCATGATTTTGGTCTTCCTGGGCAACTGGAAGAGCACCGTCATCATCGCCGCATCCGATTCCGTTGTCGATCATGGTCAGCATTCTGTGCCTCAGCGCGTTGGGCGAGACCATCAACATCATGACTCTGGGCGGCTTGGCCCTGGCCGTCGGCATCCTGGTCGATGACGCCACCGTCGAAATCGAAAACATCAACCGCAACCTGGCCATGGGTAAGGAAACGGTGCAGGCCATTCTCGATGGCGCGCAGCAGATTGCGGTCCCGGCTTTCGTTTCCACTTTGTGCATCTGCATCGTGTTCATCCCGATGTTTTTTCTTTCCGGTGTGGCCCGCTTCCTATTCGTACCGCTGGCCGAAGCGGTGATTTTCGCCATGCTGGCTTCCTATATGTGGTCGCGAACCATCGTGCCGACTATGGCCATGTATCTTCTGAGCGCCGCCGATGAAGAAATCCCGGACGAAAGCCAGCAAGGTTTTCTGCGCCGCTACCAGCAGAAATTCGAACACGCTTTCGAACGCATGCGGGAGCGCTACCGCAACGCCCTGCGCGCGGCGCTGGCAACACCGATCCTCTTTGCCGGATGCTTCCTGGCGTTCTGCGTTCTGTCCACGCTTTTGGTCTTCGTGCTCGGGCGCGATTTTTTCCCCTCGGTTGACGCCGGCCAAATCCGTCTGCACTTCCGCGCGCGCACCGGGCTGCGCATCGAAGAAACCGCGCGGCTCTCCGACCAGATCGACGGAGTGATTCGCGAAACGGTTCCGCAGGACGAAATTCAAACCATTCTCGACAACCTCGGCGTTCCATATAGCGGTATCAACCTGAGCTACAGCAACGCCGGAACCTTCGGCACCGCCGACGGCGAAATTCTGGTGCAGCTCAAAGAAAAACGCGAAAAAGCCACCCCGGACATCGTCAACGAGCTCCGCGCCAAGCTCCCGCAAACTTTCCCGGGCGTGCAGTTCTTTTTTCAACCCGCCGACATCGTCACGCAGATTCTGAATTTCGGCGCGCCCGCTCCCATCGACATTCAAGTCACCGGCAACCAGCAAGCCGCTAACTACGCGCTCGGCGAAAAACTCGCCGGCGAGCTTCGGCACGTTCCCGGAGCTACCGACGTGCACGTGCAGCAGGCCTTCGACCAGCCCACGCTGCATATGGATATCGATCGCACTCGCGTACAGAACCTGGGGTTGCAAGCACGCGACGTGGCCCAAAACGTTCTGGTCTCGCTCAGCTCCAGCTTTCAGACCGCTCCGGCTTTCTGGCTCGATCCGAAGAATGGCGTCAGCTACAACGTGGCGGTGCAGACGCCCCAATATCGCGTTGATACCTATCAAGCGCTGCAGAACACTCCGGTCACGGGCGGTCCCAACTCTCAATCGCAAATTCTCGGAAACCTGGTGAGCACTTCCACCACGGCGCGCCCCGCAGTGATCTCTCACTACAACGTGCAGAACATGATCAACGTGTATTCCTCAGTTTCCGGGCGCGATCTTGGCGGCGTCGCCGACCAGGTAGAAAAATTCGTGAAGGACGCGCAGCAGCACATGCCGCGCGGTACGCACATCACCATCCGCGGCCAGGTGCAGACCATGAAGAGTTCGTTCACCGGCCTGGGATTAGGATTGCTGGGCGCTATCGTTCTGGCGTATTTGCTGATCGTGGTGAACTTTCAGTCGTGGCTCGATCCCTTCATCATCATTACCGCGCTGCCTGGCGCGCTCGCGGGGATTTGCTGGATGCTGCTGATCACCCATACCACGCTCAGCGTTCCTTCGCTGACTGGCGCGATCATGTGCATGGGCGTGGCGACTGCCAACAGTATTTTGATGGTGTCGTTCGCGCGCGAACAGCTCGACGAAGGTAAGTCTCCGCTGGACGCCGCGATCGAAGCCGGCTTTGTGCGCATGCGTCCGGTGGTCATGACCGCGTTGGCCATGATCATTGGCATGGTGCCCATGGCCATTGGCCTGGGAGAAGGCGGCGAGCAGAACGCTCCGCTGGGCCGCGCGGTC
Source organism: uncultured Acidobacteriota bacterium (assembly GCA_963846145.1). GTDB lineage: Bacteria > Acidobacteriota > Terriglobia > Acidiferrales > UBA7541 > Acidiferrum. The sequence goes on from CAWJUV010000005.1 coordinate 131,906, forward strand.
ATCGGCGGCCTATTGTTCGCGACCTTCGCAACACTCTTTTTCGTCCCATGCGTCTTTTCTATGATTCACGGCTTTCTCGATAAGAGAAAAGCGCACGGCAAGGAAGCAACGGCCTGAGCAGTTTTGCACGAGCACGAAAGGATTAACTAACCGCTGTGGAGCAACGTATGAGCCAGGGAGTAATGGAACATCAAGAGCAAGTGCCGGGAACGCAGCACGGCGGCGGGTCAGGTTCGCACTACTCGCAGCACCCGTCCGGTGAGCAGCCCAAGCGCAGCAGCCTGTTTCTCGCCCTGATCGTTGTGGCGGTCATCCTGTTGATTATCGGCGGCTTCACTTTGTTGCAACGCCGATCACAGTACAAAGCGTTGGCCAACGAAACCGAAACGCGAGCGGTCCCTACCGTAGCGGTTGTCCATCCCGTGGCGGAATCCGACGCCGAAGATTTGGTGCTGCCTTCGACTTTGCAGGCTTATGTCGAATCGCCGATTTATGCACGCACCAGCGGCTACCTCAGAAAGTGGTATCACGACATCGGCAGCAAGGTTCACCAGGGCGAATTGCTGGCGGACATCGACACGCCGGAAGTCGATCAGCAACTGGCGCAATCGCGCGCCGAACTGGGCACCTCGCAGGCGAATCAGAGTCTTTCGCAGATTACGGCTACTCGTTATGAAGGCTTGCTGAAGTCCGACAGTGTGTCCAAGCAGGAAGCCGACAACGCCGCCGGAGATCTGGCCGCAAAAAGGGCGACCACGCAGTCTTCGGAAGCCAATGTCCGTCGCCTGCAGGAACTGGAATCTTTCAAACACATTTACGCGCCTTTCAGCGGGGTGATCACTCGCCGAAACGTGGACCTCGGCAATTTGATTAACGCCGGGAACGGCGGTGCCGCGCAGCAACTCTTTGCCATCGCGCAGACGGATCCCATTCGTGTATTCGTCAACGTTCCCGAAATTAACGCGCCAGCCATTCACACTGGACTGGTTGCTTATGTTGAGTTGCAGCAATACCCGGGACAAAAGTTCTATGGCAAAGTGGCGCGCACCGCGGACTCCATCGATTTGAATACTCGTACGCTGCTCACGGAAGTCGATATACCCAACAAGGCGGGATTGTTGCTGCCGGGCGGCTTTGCGCAGGTGCATCTGGCGGTTAGTGTTACTGGCCAGCGCATGGAAGTTCCCGTAAACGCGCTGCTGTTCCGCTCGGAGGGACTGCGCGCCGTGACCGTGGACGAGAATCACAAAACGCATTTGCAGAAACTGACTATCGGGCGCGACTACGGTACTTCGCTGGAAGTTCTGGAAGGGTTGAAAGCCTCTGATTGGATCGTGATCAATCCCGCCGATTCTCTTGACGATGGAGTGCAAGTGAACGTCAAGCAAATGGCTCAAACCGGCTCGCCGGCACCTGCCAGCGGCGGCACCGGGAATTCCAGCGCGAATGGCAACGGCACCAACGGCAGCACTCGGCCGCCTAGCGGCACGCCGTCTCAGAACAATGGCCAGCCGGCACAAAACAACGGCAAGTCTAATACCGGACAACCGGTACCGGCTCCGCAAAATAAATAATCGGCTGCGCCGGTGTGAATTTTTCAAAGGAACAATTGCTTTGTCTCAATGGATGAGTACTGGTTTTTTCAACAAGTCTAGCGAGCGCCGCTGGTCCGCCTGGGCGGTTTCCGTGAAAGCGGGGCTGGTCGGAGCGTCGGTGTTACTGGCTGGATGCACCGTTGGGCCAAATTACAAACGGCCTACCGCGACAACTCCGGTTACTTGGGATGTGCAGGATCCTTGGCGCGAAAGCGCGCCCAAGGACGCCGTTCCCAAAGGGCAGTGGTGGATCGTATTTCACGACGATCAACTGAATTCTCTAGAGCAGCAAGCGCTGGACGCCAATCAAACGATTAAAGTCTCTCTTGCGCGCGTGGAACAAGCCCGTGCGACCGCGGCGATTCAAATCTCTACGCTGTTTCCGACGCTGGGAATTTCTCCCAGCTCCACTACTCCTTCGATCGAGCGCGGCCAAGCATCCAACGGGCGTTCTATCGGAACCAGCACGACTACGACGGGTGGAACTGGTGGCACGGGAACCGGTGGAACCGGAACTGGAACCGGCACAACCAACGCGCCCGTGGCTAACACTGCGCAAAATACCTTCACCATTCCTTTCGTTGCCGGCTACGAGGTCGATCTTTTCGGACGCCGTCGCCGCAGTATCGAAGCCGCGGAAGCAAATTACCAGGCTAGCGCTGCCGATCTTGAAAATGTGCGGTTGATGGTCACTTCTGAATTGGCCGGCGATTATTTTTCGCTGCGGGAACTCGACTCTGAAATTGGGATCTTGAATCGCACCGTCGAAGCCCTGCAAAAAGGGCTGGATCTGGTGAACTCGCGCCACAACGGCGGGGTCGCTTCCGGCCTGGACGTGGCGCAGGAAGAAACTCTGCTTCTCAACACTCGGACGCAATATGAACTGCGGCATCAAGCTCGCCGCAATTTCCAGGACGCCATCTCCGTCCTTTTGGGCAAACCTGCGCCGGATTTTCGTTTGGAACCCAACGAACTGAAAGGCATCGCGCCGCCAACGCTCAACGCCGGAATTCCTTCCGATGTGCTGGAACGCCGCCCGGACATCGCCGAAGCCGAGCGTCAAATGGCTAGCGCCAACGCACAGATTGGCGTCGCCGTCGCAGCGTACTACCCCACTCTCGATCTTTTCGCGACTGCCGGACCGCAAGTTTCCGACTTCGCCAAAATCGCCAACCTCTCCAGTTTTTTCTGGGCTTTCGGCGCGAATATTTCTGAAGAAATCTTCACTGGAGGCGCGCGCCGCGCGCAGGTGCAATATGCTCGCGCCGGTTTTGACGCTACTGTCGCCAACTATCGCGGCGTTACGTTAAATGCATTTCGCGAAGTGCAGGACGATCTCACCGCGCTCGACGTTTTCTTGCGCGCGCAAGGAATCCAGCAGCAGGCGGTCGATGCTGCTCGCCGCACGGTGGATCTCTCCACCTCGCGCTACAACGGCGGTCTGGTCAGCTACCTCGACGTGGTGACCGCTCAGCAAGCGCTGCTGCAAAATGAGCAACAACTGGTCTCCATCCAAGGCCAGCGCCTCACCACCAGCATCTTGCTGGTCAAAGCGCTGGGCGGCGGGTGGGACGCTTCCAGCCTCGAAGCCATAAAAGTAAAAGCGCGCTTCAAAGACATCATCGCGCCTTGATCGGTTCGTCTAGATTCTACGACGACAACTTATCCCCGAATGGCAGCGCGAATCTTCGGAGATCCGGGCACGGCCTTCTGCAATTCCTCATCCCCGGCAATCAACTCCAAGACTTTTCGCGTCACTTCTTCATCCATTTCTGACTCGTTGCGAATCTCCACTGGATATCGGACCAACAGCTCCAAGCCGGTGTCTCCGAATTGCAGGCGCGCCTCTGGCACTGGCGCCTTCAACTGCATCTCCACGCGCCGCTCGATATATCCGAACTGCCTCTCCATGCTGGCGCGATATTTTTCGAACACCGAATTTACCGTGGCCAACAATTTATCTTGCAGCGGTTTGTAATTCGAACCCGAGACCAGGTTCAGCACCACTTCATGCCAGGCATACTCGGTGCCAGGAATCTGTTTGAACAGGGGGGCGGTGGCTTGAAACAACACTGCGTTCGAAAGCACCACTACTCGCCCTGTCGGATACAAATCAATTCCGGTTCCCGCCAACTCCATCAAGTACAAACGAACCAGGCTCACGTCGATCACATCGCCGGTCACGCCCGCGACGCTGATGCGATCGCCCACGTGGATTCCGTAGCGGCCCATCACAAAGAAATACGCTGCGACCGACAACAGCACCGTCTGCAAACCCACCGCGATGCCGGCAGTCACAAATCCTGCGAAGGTGGCCAGCGAACTGAACTCGCTGACGAAACCCATGATCAGCACGATGCCGATCAGGAAGCCGGTCACGAATCGGCGCATCAGTAAAAACTGCCGGCGGCGGCGTGCGTCCTGAATATATTTGTAGGTTAGCCGGCGCCATGCCTCGGAAATTCCGAAGACCAATCCCAAGGCCAGCGCCAATCCCAGTACGCGAATCAGCAGCGAACGTGCCGAATAACGCGACTCACGGATGATCGTCGAGCGCCACTCCTGCAAATTCGCGGAGGCTTGGTCGAGCACGGTGATTTCCTGGCTGAGCGGCAGAATCACATCGGCCAGATGTTTGAAATGGTCGGTTAGCGCTTGCAGTTCTTGCGGAGACTTTGTCGGCGCCGCCGTGGCCATGGCCTCATCCGAAAGCTCACGCCCGCGCTTCAAATCCGCCGCCAGCGCGTCGCGAATCGGCTGTCGCAGTTCTGTAGCTACCTGCTTCACGCGTAACGTTTGCTGATTGAGCTGATCGATTTCGTGCACGCTAGTCGCCACGCCGTAGAGCGCCAGGGCTTGCGACACTAGGCCACTGGGCGGTTGTTTCACTTCGGCGGTAGCCGGAGCGGCTGCGGGTTTCGCCGCGCCCGTTTTCTGGTCGGCGGGAGGTGGACCTACCACCAATCCCGGGACTGAATGCGCCAACTGGTTGATGCGCCCGTCCAAGCCCTCGGAGGCGGTGTCGGTGTTGCTTTCCATCAGCGCGGAGCGTTTTTGAATGACTTCGGCAACGGCCTGGTCGAGATTTAGTTCGCCTTGCAGCGATTGCTTCTGCGAATTCAGGGTGTCCCGTTTGTTCTTGGGAGTTTTGGCGATCAGGGCGTCAAGGTCCTCGATCTTCGACTGCAGCTCCGCAATTCGCGCGTTGTTTTTTGCTTCGAAGTCGCGGGTGCTTTGCGCTCCTGCTTGTCCGTTCGAACCGTTGGTCCCGGTTGCGCCATTCGCGCCGGCTGCCGCGGATTTCTCCGCCGAGCGAATTGCCGCCGACTCGGCTTTGGCCGATTGAAATGCCAGGCGGGTGGCCTCCGCGATCAAGCTGCGCTCATTCTCTTGATAAATCACGTCGCTGGGATTGGCGCCGTTCTGAATATCGATCGTGGTGCTGCGATATAACTTCAAAATCGCGTTGAGGTGCCCGATCACCGCGTCACTGTTGGGCGGTTGCTGCTGGGCCATACTCGCCGCGACACACAGCACTAAAAATAGCGCAAGCTTCGTCCCAAAATTAATCTTCCTGCCGCTTACAGTTTTTCGCACGTTCACTCGCAAAACTATTCCCCTCTAAACGTTTTCAACGCTGCGTTCATTCCCACTTCGGCAATTTCTTTCTTCCCAGCATCGCATCCGCGGCCCAGCGTCCCAGATAAACCGAAAGCGCCACGCCGTGTCCACTGTACCCGCCCAGCACGATTATATTTTCGCTGGTGGGATGATGCCGGAACACCGGCACCATTTCTTCCGTAGCGTAAATCGGGCCGCCCCAATGGTTGCTGAAACTCACGTTGGCGAGCGCGGGATGCAACTGGCGAATTCGCGACTCCAGCGAGGTCATCAATCGATGCGCTTCTCCCTCGCGTACGTTGATCTTCGCCAATTCGCTCCAATGCTCCACGTGCACCAACCCGCAGCCGAAGATCATTTGCCGTTGACCCAGCGGCCGGCCCCAGAGATACGGCATGTCTATGGTGTAGAACGGCTTTCGCTCGGCCAGTCCCAATTGCTCGAGCACCGGCTCATCCAACTCTTCGGTCGCAAGCGCTAGCGTCAGTTTCGGTCCCCAGCCGCCGCTGATGCCGCTCAGCTCCAGCGATTCAGCGTTGGTGGCAATCAATACATGCCGCGCCAACACTTGCTTGCCGGCGACGGTCAGCTTCAGCGGCTCGCCGGCTTCGATTTTGTCTACTCGCGCGTGTTCACAAATCGTGGCGCCTAAACGCTGGGCAGCTTGCGCCAAACCGCTCACCATCTTTCCCGGATCGATGTAGCCGCCAGGAACTTCATTCACAACTCCCATCGTTCCTGAATCATTCCAATGGATCGGCGAATTCTTTTTTATCTTTGCTCGCCCTAGTTCGTAGGCTCCCGGCAGTTCGAGGTCCGCTTCAATTTCCAGCTCCTTCTGAATTTCCTCATAACCTTTCAACACATCGCCCAAGCCGGGTAAATTCCCCGCGGCGGTTTCCGCCAGAGCCATTCCACCGGTGTGACCGCTGGAACCCGCCCCTACACAATCGGTTTCGAACACGGCCGTCGATTTGTCCGGCGCAACTTGCCGCAACCGCGCTGCGGCGGACAATCCGGAAAATCCTCCGCCGATAATCGCGAAATCTAGCTCCGATGGAAATGCTCCGCTATCACCGCGAAAATCGATTCGCCATGGCGGATTTCCCCATCCAGCATTGCTCGGTGCTTGAGACAAATAGCCTTCTTATTCTTTCCGTTATTTAGCCGTTGATTTGGTGTTTCGTTCCGCGAAAGACACCACGACTGTGAGTAGATTTGATGCGGCTAGAAGGAATCTCGGTTTGCGCGCTGACGCTTATCTGGGGCTTATGTGGGGCTTAGGTCGCGCGAAAATGCGAGCTTCTAATGCGGCTGAAGGTTATCCATGAAAAATTTGGTCACGCGCTCCATGAGCAGGCGCCGCGCCGGAGCGTCGCTCACGCCATGGCCACGCCCTGGGAACGCCATGACCTCGACATATTTTCCATTTTCGATCAGGTCATTTATGAGCGCCAGTGTATTGGCGTAGTGCACGTTGTCGTCGCCCGTGCCATGCGCAATCAATAATTTCCCGCGAAGCTGTGGGGCTTTTTCGATCGGCGAACTCTCCGCGTAATACTCATCGTAGGTCGGTAACAATCCCAGATAACGCTCGGTGTAAATCGAATCGTAGTAATGCCAGTCGGTTACCGGACCGCCGGCGAATCCCGCCTTGAAATCTTCGGGATCTTCGAACATGGCGTGCAGCGTCATGTGCCCGCCATAACTCCAGCCCCAGATGCCGATGTGCTCGCCGTCCACGTACGAAAGCGATTTCAGGTAGGCCGCCCCATCGCGCTGGTCGGATAACTCTTGTGCGCCGAGCCGGTAATGGATGGGCTCTTCGAACAAATGGCCGCGGCCGGCGGACCCGCGATTATCGAGCGAAAAAATGATGAAGCCCTTCTGCGCCATCAGCTCATGCCAGAGCAGAGTCGAACGGCCCCATGCATCCACAACCACCTGCGCGTGCGGCCCGCCGTAGGTGTACACCAGCACAGGGTATTTGTGGTGCGGATCGAAATTCGGGGGCTTGATCATGCTGGCGTTCAACATCACGCCGTCGTGGGACTTCACCTGCAGAAATTCCATCGGCGATAAATGGTAAGCCGCCAGTTCCGGCACTTTGTTTTCGTTGATCGCCGACACGCGCGTGCCGTCGGAGCGAACCACATCCTGCCGTGGCGGTGTCGTGGCGTTCGAATACGTGTCCACGAACGCTGAAATTTCTGCGCCGGAACGATTTCCTTCGGCGTTCGGGAAAAATGCTGCGTGCGTTCCCGGTTCTTTGGTGACTCGCGCGAATCCCGAACCGTCCAGTCCCACGCGATACACCTGCCGCTCCATTGGAGATTTTTCTGCCGCGGTGAAATACACTGTGCCGGATTTTTCATCCACGGCGTCTACGCTCGACACTTCCCAGTCGCCCTTGGTGATCTGCGCGAGTTCTTTGCCTTGCAAATCGTAAATGTACAGATGCCGGTAGCCGGATTTTTCGCTCGACCACAAGAAGCGCGTGCCATCCAATAAAAACCGCAGATCATCGCTGATATTGATCCAGTATTGATCCGACTCCGTGAGCATCACGTGCGATTTCCCGTTCGCGGCATCGGCAACGAGCAATTCCAGCTTGGTCTGCGGCCGATTCAAACGCTGAATCGCCACTCGTTTCGAATCCGGCAGCCAATTCACCCGCGGCAAATAGATGTCTGTCTCCGCGCCAGTGTCCATCTGTTTCGGTTGCGCGCCAGCTTTTAGCGGCACTACGAAGACGTGGACAATCGGATTGGCGCCGCCAGCCACGGGGTAGCGCTCCATCTCGGCATCGCCGTCAAATGAACCAAAGTCGACCAGCGGATATTTCGAAACTTTGCTCTCATCCATTTCGTAGAAGGCCACCGCCGACGAATCCGGCGCCCACCAATACGCGGTGCGGCAATCCAATTCTTCGGGGTACACCCAATCCAACTCGCCTTTGCGCACTTCTTCCCTTCCGCCGGTGGTCAGTGCGCGCTCTTTGCCGTTGGCAATCTCCGCGACCCACAAATTGTGTTCGCGCACGAAACTGACAAATTTTCCGTCCGGCGAAATCTTGATGTCGGCTAGCGCCTCCTTGCTGGAAACCAAAGTGCGCGGCGTCTGAGACTTCAGGTCAAACCAGACCAGCGCGTTCGTGCCCTGAAAAAGAATGGCCTGTCCATCCGGAGCCCACTCATACGCCGCGGGAGCGTGCCGCCCGAGCCCGGTCGCCTGTGTCGGCGCGGAAGTGTCTGCGGGAATCATTGCCTCCAATTTTTCAGCGGAAACCAGCACGCGTCGCTCCCCGCTGCTCGCGTCCATGATCCACAGATCCGATCCCGGGCCTTTTTTCGGCCCAGTCTTCGGCGCGTGTTGCGGGGGAATTTCTGATTTTGAAGCGTCAGCGGAACTCGGCCGCATTTCCAGAAAACTTACCTGCTTGCCATCTGGCGTCCACGCGATCCCGCGGTCCAGGTGTCCGCTCAATCCGCGCTCGGAATAAATGTCTGCGACGGTCAGCAATTTCCCCACGGCTGATTCGGAATTCACGGCCGTCACGGTCGGCACCGCATTGCCTTGCTGCGCAGCAACATTGCCCGCACTACCAAGGCCGATGCCGACCGCTAAACACAAAAGACCGAAGACCCGCATTTTTGCAGGCGTTTTCATACACCCTCGCTCAAATTCAAGATTGCACCAATGAAGTCAGCGCCAGATTTACTCGTGCGCAGAACCGCCCCGCACCGAAAACTTATAAATCGTCTCGGAATGAAATTTTTCCTTCGGCGATAGCAGCGTTGAAGGAAACTCCGGACGATTCGGCGAATCCGGATAATGCTGTGTTTCTAAGCAAACCGCGTCGCGCCGCTTGTAAACGATTCCGCCTTTGCCTTTTTTCTCATCCAAAAAATTCCCGGTGTAGACCTGCAGTCCCGGCTCGGTCGTAAACGTCTCCAGGACACGCCCGCTGCTCGGATCGTAAAGCGTGGCCGCCAACGTCGGCTTGCCCTTCTCCACATGATCCAGAACCCAGTTGTGATCGTATCCGTGTCCAATCTTCAGTTGCTCATCGTCCTGATCGATCCGCGCGCCAAGCGCCGTCGGCTTGCGAAAATCAAACGGCGTGCCTTCCACGCTTTTGAATTCTCCAGTGGGAATCTGTCCTTTGTCCGTCGGCGTCACTTTGCTGGCATTCACCTGCAACTCGTAACCCAGCACGCTGCCCACCGTATTCGACAGATTGAAATAGGAGTGATTGGTGAGATTCAGTACGGTCTTTTTGTCCGTCGTCGCGCTGTAATCAATCTTCAGTTCTTCTGAACTCGTCAGCGTAAACACCACATCAACCGAAAGATTCCCCGGATAACCTTCATCGCTCTCCTTGCTCAAATAATGCAAATGCAGCGAAGGCGAGCCTCCATCCGAAGTCTTCACCACATCCCACAACACCTTATTAAAATTTCCATGCAGATGGTTCTCGCCATTATTTTTGGTCAGCGTCGTGACTTTGCCATCCAGCGTAAACTTCCCGCCACCAATGCGATTGGCATACCGGCCGGTCGTCGCCCCCAGCGAAGCCGTCCCGTTCTCATAGCCTTCCACCGAGTCATATCCCAACACCACGTCGCCCATTTTCCCATCGCGATCCGGCACCTTGATGGACACAACGGTCCCGCCAAAATCGCTGATAGCTACCTGCATCCCGGATTTATTCGTCAACGTATAGAGATGCGCCTCGCGCCCATCCTGCAACTTCCCAAATGAATCCTTCTTCACACCCGCCGCGCCGGCATCTTTCGCAAAACTCTCCGCGACCATAGCCACCTGCACCCCGATCAGCAGCATCGCCAACAATACAATTCTCATCGACTCTCCATTGGACGCGCAAGCAATCCAACCATCGCGCCATCTCTGCCCCGCAAAGGACCCTCAACGTTGTACGCCAGCGTACCGCCACTTGTCGATGCCGCCACTTTGCCTCTCCAGAAAATCCTTCAAAATTTATTGTCCGTCCCGTCCCTTTTGCGACACACTCTTCCGGCTACAGGAAATGCCGTAGTGCATCCTAGAGCGCCCGGTGCGATAACTCACGCCGTGCAACGTTTAGGACCTTTGCGGGTTATACAGCTGACCGAAGAAAGGGTGAAACGAAAATGAGTCGTAAACCGCTCCTTTATTCGTTGTTGTTTTTGCTGAGTTTCTTCGCTTTCGCGGGCACGTCGTCCGCGCAAGTGGCCATTGGAGTTTCGGTAGGTTTTGCTCCTCCTGCTTTGCCTGTGTATGACCAGCCCATCTGCCCCGGCGACGGCTATCTTTGGACGCCCGGTTATTGGGATTGGGATGGCGACGATTATTTCTGGGTACCCGGCACCTGGGTGGAACCACCCGAGGTTGGCTTGTTGTGGACTCCCGGCTGGTGGGGCTGGGGCGGTAGCGCATTCCTCTGGCACGGCGGCTATTGGGGACCGCACGTCGGATGGTACGGCGGTATCAGCTATGGCTACGGTTACTTCGGCCACGGTTATGAAGGCGGACGCTGGGATGGCGGCCACTTCTTCTACAACACCAACGTGAACCGCGTGAATGTCAGCGTAATTCATAACACCTACAACACGCGCATTGAAAACATCAACGAGAACCACGTGAGCTACAACGGCCACGGAGGAATCGAAGCCCGCGCCAATGCGCAGGAAGAAGCTTACGACCGCGAACGCCATGTGAACCCCGTAGCGGCCCAGCAGCAACACGTTCAGGAAGCCCGTGGCAATCGCGAACTGCGCGCCTCGGTCAACCAAGGCCGCCCGCCGATCGCAGCCACGCAACGTCCGGGCTCCTTCAATGACCGCGCATCTGTTGTCAGCGCCAAGGAAGCGGGCGGACGCTACGAGGCTCCGGCGAACCGTGGCGGCGCCGCACCCGGCGGAGCTCCCGGTGCCAATCGGCCTACCTACGGGCATGCCAAGGAACTGACGAATCACACCATGACCGCTCCCAACACGGGCAATGCTAAGACAGACCAAAAATACCAGCAGCAACAACAAAAGCTGGCTGCCCAACAAGAGAAAGATCACCAGAAGCTGGCGCAGCAACAGGAAAAAGACCACGCCAAGCTCGATCGCCAAAAGGCCAATGACACTGCGCGACAACAAGTCGAGCAGCGCCATCAAACGCAAACGCAAAACCTAGAGCAGCGCCACACGCAACAGACTCAACACATGGAGCAACGCCAAGCCCCGCCCGCGCAGCACGGCGGCGGTGGCCGTCCGCGCTAACGCGTAGGGTCAGCTTCGTCCACAAAAACCAAAAGCCGCACCTCGAAACGGGGTGCGGCTTTTTGATTTTGATTTGTCTACTAAGGTGGTCCGACAAGGGTGGCCCAGATTCGCCTTTGGTTCACGAACCTGGGTCTTTGCACGCGTCGACAGAGACCGCTGTCAGACCGATCCCAAATCGTGGATCGGCATCTTTTCTTTCTCGGCGCCCTCGCCGAGCGCCTGCCGAATCACTGCCAGCAGTTCCGCGTTATCCACCGGCTTCTCCAAAAAGGCTTTGGCTCCGGCTTTGATCGCGCGTTTTTGATTGGGCAGACCCGCTCTGCCGGATACCACGATCACCGGAATCACCGCCAGCGCCGGAATGGACTTCAGCCGTTCCATCACTACAAATCCATCGCCCGCCGGCAATCCCAAATCCAAAATAATTAGATCTGGTTCACACTTGCGCGCTTCGACCGTGGCGGAAAACGCATCCGCCGCGAAAAACGTGTCGTAGTGATTGGCTTTGAGCCGCATGTGAAGCCCCAGCCGCACATCCGGATCATCTTCCACGATGAGGATTTTCTTAGCGCTCATACTCCACCGTCCTTGACGAGCTGATCTCGTCCATTGCTTCGTGAATTTTTGCCGCGACCTGCTCCAGAAATTTTTCCATTGATTCGTTTGGGGTGCGTCGCACTGCGCCGAGCGCCCGATACGACGTTGTAAAAGTTAATCCAGCCTGCGAGAGCTGTTCCGAGCCTTCCAGCTTTTCGCGAATGCGCCGGGTAATCGCCTCTCCGCCGATCGCGTCCGTGACCGCTACGATGAAAAATAATTCGGGGCCAGCCATGCCGCTCAAGTTGGGCAACAACACGTCGCGGTCCGAATTGAAACAACGGCCCAGCACATCGCGGACCCAGAAGGAATGCTCCCCGCGCAGTTTTGCGGAAAGCCAGCCATCTTCCGACCGCAATTCTGTGACCACCAGCGTCAGCGGATTTTCGGTGTAGTGCTCCTTGCGAAATGCGGGAGCCAGCAGATTGGCCATCGAAAAAATCGGCAGAGTGACCGAGAAAGTGGAGCCTTCACCGATTTTGCTTTTTATCGTGATGTTGCCCCCCTGGCGATTCACCAATTCTTTGCAGATGAAAAGTCCCAAGCCGAGACCCTGCCGTCCAGCCGAGGCCGGATCCTGCGCCTGAAACAAGCGTTCGAATACCAGCTCCGTTTTGTCCGGACTGATCCCGCAACCGGAATCGCTCACTTCCATGATGGCTAGGCTGGGATCCGTCTCGCTGCGCCGCGCGCTGACTTTCACAAATCCTTCCGGCGGGGTGAACTTGATGGCGTTATCGATGAGGATGATCAGAATCTGCCGGACCCGCGTGGGATCGGCCCAGACATCCGGCAGCCAGCGATCCACTTCTGAAGTCAGCGCAATTTTTTTCGTGGAAGCCGACGTCTGCAGCGTGTGCACCGCGTAGGCCACGGCCTCCGACAGCGAAGTACATTGCAATTCGATGGGCAGTTTGTTGGCCTGCAGCCGAGTCACTTCCAGCAAGTCGTTGATCATTGAGCGTAGTTGCGTGACGTTGCGAATCACGATGCCCAAGTGTTCATGCTGCTCAAGAGTCAGCTCGCCGGCCAAGCCGTCGTGCAGAATGGTTACGAATTGATAGATCGCCGTGAGCGGGCCGCGCAGTTCATGCGACACGTGCGAGAGAAACTCATCCTTAAATTGCATCTGGTTGACGCGGATCTGTTCCGTCTCGGACTGCATGCGATGCCGCTCAATGGCATAGCGCAACGCCCGGGGCAGCGCGCGATTTTCAATCTGGCCTTTAATCAGGTAATCCTGCGCGCCCTGCTTCATCGCTTCGGCAGCCAGCGCTTCATCCGCCAATCCGGTCAGCACAATCACCGGCACATCTGGCGCCGCTGCATGTGCCCGCCGCACCGTATCCATCCCATGGCCGTCCGGCAGCCCCAAATCCAGCAGCACAATATCCACGCCGCCTTTGGCCAATTGCTGAAATGCGTCGGTCATGCGGTCCACGTGAGTCAGCTGAAAACTTCCCGGCGCCTCTTTGCGAAACATGTGCCGCAGCAACAGCGCGTCCTCCGCGCTGTCCTCCACCAGCAACACCTGCAGCGGCTTGGTGCTCATGACCAAGCTCCGCGCCGCAAGTTAGCCGCTCGCACACCGGCCCGCGCACAGGAAAAACGCGCAAACGCAGCGAACCATCTCTCACCTATCAATTGGAATTAGAACCAGCACTTTTCCGGTTCGGCCGAAGGGCGGCCTGGAAAAATACCGATGTTCTAGGAAGGGACCCTTAGTGTACACGGCGGAACTGTGCAGTCCAACGCATCGCGTCTCTCGATGTTCAATCCGCAACCACTAGGGTGCATCACCCTGCGGTTCCAAAAAAATAAGGGCCGACCCAACCTTCGTGCGGGGAAGTTTGGGGCAGCCCTGTTATTGGCGCGCGTGCACGAGCCAATTCTTTGAAAAAACGAAGGCGCGAGGCTTCAGGCGCTCCCCGGGCTTTTCAAACTAGACGGTGTTGATGTTGCCGTTGACGCCGTCGGGGAAGAATCCGCCTTCCTTGGTACCGGAAGAGGAGTTGCCGTACACAATCGACAAGACCTGGCTGGGCGTGCGAACCAGGGCCAATGCTTGCTTGTCCACGGTGAAGTATTCTTTGCCCTCAGGCGGCGGCAGAATGTCCAACGCATCTACCTTGAACAGGAACGGATTGCTGTTCGCAGCGGAGATGAGGCGCAGGTTGCCGGCGTGATACGCCTCCGTCAATGCAATGCGCGCCGCAGTGGCCAGAATGGCCTTGCTGGAAATCAGAGGAGCCGCGCCGCCATAAGCGGACACGCCCACATCTTCGAACGCCCGCGCCAGCGCTACGCAGTGGAGAAACCCTTCGAACCCGGTGTTGAGCGCGTCGAGGTTGATCGCCGGCTTGGCAATCGCCGCGTCTCCCAACGCTTCGCGCAGCAACAGCACGTGCTGCTGTTCGTCGTAAGTGATTTCGGCGATGACCGCTTTCAATTGTTTGGTGAGTTCGGTGCGGTCGCTTGAATTAACGAAGTTGACTCGCTCTCCGCCCTTGGTCGGTCCGGACTTGCCCGTGCCGTCTATCTTGAACCCGCTCTCCTCCAGCGTTTTGCCGGTGGACACTACGGTATAAAATTCGGCTTCCAGATATTCCAGGTTCAATGCGAAGTTCAAAATATCCACGTCGGTGATGGCCCCCGCCTTCACCGCCGCCGCTGTCAATCCGGCTTTGTCCATTCCCGGAATCTGATCGAGCACTCCGAGTTTGCCGCCCAGCACTGCCGCTCCCGCCAAACCAGCAGTCGCCATGCCCATCGTTTTTACGAATCCACGTCGGTCCGAAGCTCCGCCATTTCGTTCTTTGTCCATAGTTTACCCTTCTTCTTCGAGATCAGATCAAACCGGACGTTTTCGCGAGACCCGGCCTACTCGTGCCAAGGTCTGGATTGATTCTGCGAGCCGCTCCTTCGCGAGCGAATGTCGCGGCTCTCCACCAGCCTTACCTACGGCGGAATGGGAACATTGGATTGCAAAATTTAAAGGTTTTGAAAATCGCGATAGGAATACTGAGGATTTTGTTTCTGCGTAGTTGTGGGCCACCCGATCGGACATTCCAGCGGTCCATCTCGATGTGTAGAAGAACGACGCCCGCGGACTGTTAGAAAAAGGTGAAGAGGCGGCAAAAACGAACGACAGAGTTTGGAGGTGCGGGTGGGATTCGAACCCACGAATGGAGGTTTTGCAGACCTCTCCCTTGGGCCACTTGGGTACCGCACCGAACTTTTGAGTATAGCAAAACGGCGGCGTTAACTAGGTCTTACTGGTGAGCGGCGAATCGATTTTGGCTTCCCGCAAAAATCGTGCGGACTCTTCCGGGGGCGTCGGATTGATGTAGAAACCGGTGCCCCATTCGAATCCGGCCACTTTGGTGAGCTTGGGAATAATCTCGATGTGCCAGTGGTAATGGTCGTTGATTTCTTCGCCGATCGGCGAAGTGTGAATCATGAAGTTGTAAGCCGGGTGGTCCAGCACCGCGTCCAGGCGCATCAGCGTGTCCTTCAACATCTTCGCCAGGCTGGTGTAAATGGTGCTCTGATTGTTTTCAAACGACGAACCGTGGGTCTTGGGCAGCAGCCACATCTCAAACGGAAAGCGCGGCGCATAGGGCGCCAGCACTACGAAATGATCGTTCTCGCCAATCACCCGCTCGCCGGTGTCGCGCTCCTGGCGAATGATGTCGCAAAAAATGCAGCGCTCTTTTTCGTCGTAATAGTGATAGCAATTATCCACTTCTTCGCGCACTCGCCGCGGCACGATGGGCAAGGCGATGAGCTGCGAGTGGCCGTGTTCCAGCGAAGCTCCCGCCGCCTCGCCATGATTCTTGAAAATTAAAATGTAGCGGAAGCGCTTGTCATTTTTCAGATCGAGCATGCGGTCGCGATAGGCCCACAAGACATCTTCCACCGCGCGCTCCGAAAGCGTCGACAAGGTCAACCCGTGCTCGGGCGTCTCGATGATGACTTCGTGCGCGCCCACCCCGTTCATCTTGTCGAACAGGCCTTCGCCTTCGCGATCCAGGTCGCCTTCAATACCCAGCGCCGGAAATTTGTTGGGGACCACGCGAATTTTCCAGCCAGGAGTGTTCTTGGCGTCGCCATTCCGGCCATACACCAGAATTTCCGCCGGGGTCTTCGACTCGCTGCCAGGGCAGAACGGACAATTTTTCGGATCGGAGGCGGTAACGCTCTCCCGCAGAAACTCATTGGGGCGCTTGCCGCGCTCCGTAGAAATAATGACCCAGCGGCCCGTTATGGGATCTTTTCGCAACTCAGGCAAAACACGCCTCCTCGACTAACTTACCCGCTATTCTTGCACGCCAAAACGCTCGGTTACGCGCTAAAAGTTGCAACGCCCCGATTGTACCCCACGGCATCAATCGCGCCCCCGGGGAACCTCCCCAGCGCGCCAGTCCGTTAACGTTATTTAAGAAACATGCCGGAAATACAGATTTGGAAGCGGTAGAGTCAGCCCCCGCCCCAAGCCTGGGTGGCCCACCCTTGCGGTTTTTGCAAGGGTGGGGCGAGCACAAAGTATCTAAGAGGACCGCTTCAGCTCCGGGCTAAACGCATCCTTATGTAGCCGCACCACCGGTGCCCGCCCTGGCATGTTATCGATCGCCAGCACATCAAACCGCATCGGACATTCCTTCGGATGGCGATCCGCCAGAAACCGATGAGCTGTCCGTATCAGCACATGCTGCTTGGCGCGCGTGACACTCATCTCTGGCTGAGCCGGCAACTGCTCATCAAAATTCCGCGTCCGTACTTCCACGAACGCCAGTGTGGCACCATCGTAACCAACCAAATCCAATTCACCTTTGACTCCACGCGGCATGTAGTTCTTCGCGACAACAACATAACCTAGCCGTCGCAAATACCAATAGGCATACGTTTCCCCACGCATCCCGGTGCGGCGATGCTTCATTTTATTTGCGAGCTTTTCTTGCGCAGACTGTTCACTCGCCGGTTGCTGCGGTTCCTCGGCGTCGCTCAACCCACGGCGGGCCTTCCACTGTACAGCCAGAAATATTAAGTTCGAAAATGGTCGCATAGTAACTGTATAGTTATAAATACCACTTAATACTTATATACCAAAAAGAAAAATCCCGTGGCAGCCACAATTGCGCCGTCACGGGACTTTGTTGCCTGAAAACGGAGTCGGCTTAAGCCTTGGTTTCCGCCTCTCGAATGCACTTTTCCAGAATCGCCAGCGCCGCATCGGCCTGCTCGCGGTCGATCATCAACGGCGGCGACAATCGCACCGAATTCTCGCCCGCTCCGAGGATGCACAAGCCGTTGTAAAACGCCTGGTCCACGATGAAATTCCGCAGGTCCGCGGCCTTCTCCTTGGTCTTCTGATCGCGCACAATTTCAATGCCGACCATCAACCCGCGTCCACGAACATCGCCGACAATCTTGAACTTCTTCGTCCAATCGGCAGTCTTCTTGAAAATGTACTCGCCCATGGCGCGGGCATTCTCGCGATATTCCGACTCGATCAGATCAAAGGTCGCCAGCGCCGCCGCGATGCAAACAGGGTTGCCTCCAAAGGTGGTCCCGTGCGCACCAGGCTTCCACCTCATGATGCTCTCGCGCGCGATAATCGCGCCGAGCGGCATTCCGCTGGCAATGCCCTTGGCCGAAGTCAAAATATCCGGCTCGATTCCGGACTTCTCGCAAGCCCACCAATTGCCGGTGCGCCCCATGCCCGACTGCACTTCATCCATGATCAGCATGATGCCGTGCTGACGGCAGATACGCTGCAACTCCTGCAGGAAAAAGTCCGGCGCAGGAATGTAGCCGCCTTCACCCTGAATCGGCTCAATGATAATTCCGGCGACGTCTTCCGGATCGAACAGGCGCTTGAAAATCTGCCCTTCGAGTTGCTCCAGAATTTCCGCGCCGCAAGTTTCGGCGGTGTGTCCGTGCGCGCAGCGATACGCGTAGGGATAGGGGATGTGTTCAATGCCACTAAGTAAGGCACCAAATCCCTTACGCTGCGTGGATTTCGACGCCGTCAACGACAGTGAACCCATCGAACGTCCGTGAAAGCAGCCGTAAAACGCGATGAACTTATCGCGCTTGGTCGCATACCGCGCCAACTTCACCGCGCCTTCCACCGCTTCCGTGCCGGAATTGGTGAAGAACACTTTTTTCGCTTCGGAACCGGGAACCGTCGAGGCCAACTTTTCCGCCAGCATCGGCATGCTTTCGTAATAAAAATCCGTTCCCGACATGTGAATTAGATCCGCAGCCTGTTCCTGAATGGCCGCGACCACTTTGGGATGGCAATGGCCCGTCGAACAAACCGCAATTCCGGCGGCAAAGTCCATGAACCTGTTGCCGTCGACATCTTCGACCACTGCTCCGCGCCCGCGCTTGGCGACCAACGGGTAATCGCGCGTGTACGACGGCGACATAAATTTTTCATCCAGCGCCAAAATGCGCTTGGCTTCGGCTCCCGGGAGTGCGGTCACCAATTTCGGCAATTTCCAATCCGATGAGGCCGACGACGCGGCAGATTTCGTTTTCAATTCCGGTGTAGTGAGCATCTCTTCCTCCTTAAGAAAGAATGGTTGAGGATTTAGGGCGCTGCGTGCCGGAGGGCAGATAGACCGATAGGGACAAACAGACTTGCAGAATTTTGAATGCTACGAGGAGGGGTACTTAGTCGACGCCGTAGAGGTTAGGACGTGTTTCGGCGGGAGAGAAATTGCCAGGCGTCAGTTGGGCGTGAATCATCATTATTTGCGTTTCCAACGGACGGTGCCGTCGCGTGAATCTTCAAGGATTATACCACGGCTGTCGAGTTCTTTTCGGATGCGGTCCGCATTAGTAAAGTCCCGGCTCTGTCGCGCTTTCTGGCGCTCGGCGACCAGCGCTTCGATCTCCGCATCGTCCGCGCCAGTTTCCTGGCCATAGCCCAACGCAGCCAATTTCTCCGCGTCATTATTCACGAGCACTGCGAATATCTGATCAAAGGCCTGTAACAATGTCTGCGCCGCCGCCACATCGCCGGCTGCGAACTCCCCTTTGTCCATCGCGATGTTGGCTTCGCGCACAAACTCAAAAATCGCTCCGAGCGCTCGCGCCGTATTCAAATCATCCGACAAGCCGGCATCAAATTCGTTCGCCGCTTCTTCGATCCGCGCCCCAAGACTCTTCCCCGCGTCCGCCGGAAACTTTCCCTGCGTCAGTCGATCGGCGAAATTTCTCAAACGCTCCACCGAACTGGCCGCCGACGCCAACCCATCCAACGTAAAGTTCAACTGCCGCCGGTACGGCACACTGGCCAACGCAAACCGCAACGCCGAAGGCTTATAGCCCTTCGCAAACAAATCGCGCAGGGTATAAAAATTGCCCAGCGACTTGGACATCTTCTCGCCTTCAACGAGCAAATGCTCGGCATGCAGCCAATATTTTACGAAGGGCTTCCCAGTCGCTCCTTCGCTCTGCGCGATTTCATTTTCATGATGCGGAAACGCCAGATCGATCCCGCCGGTGTGAATATCCAGGGTCTCGCCAAGATATTTCATCGCCATTGCGGAACACTCGATGTGCCAGCCCGGACGCCCGTTGCCGATACTGGTCTCCCAAAAATGCTCGCCCGGTTTGGGCCGCTTCCACAACGCAAAATCCCGCGCGCTTTCTTTTTCGTACTGATCCATGTCCACGCGCACGCCGGTCTGGATCCCACTGATATCAATATTCGAAAGTTTTCCGTACGACGGAAATTTCGCAATGCGGTAGTAAATCGAACCGTCGCCTTCGTAGGTAAATCCCTTGTCGTGCAGCTTCTCGATCAACTTCACCATCGCATCGATGTTGTCGGTCGCGCGCGTCCACTCTTCCGGCGACTCCACACTCAAGGCCTTGCAGTCGTCAAAAAACGCCTGCGCATATTTCTCGGTGTATTCGCGAATGCCCACACCCGCCGCGGCAGCCTTGGCGATAATTTTGTCGTCGACGTCGGTCAGATTAACGACGTGCTTCAGCTTGTACCCGCGCGATTTCAAAAATCGCCGCAAAATATCCTGAAACACAAACGTCCGAAAATTTCCGATATGCGCGAAGTCATACACCGTGGGCCCGCAGCTATACATCCGCACTTCGCCCGCGACTTGCGGAACGAACGCCTCGATCTTTCCGCCCAGCGTGTTGTGAAACTGAATTTCGGCCATGTAGTCCTAAGTGAGCGTCGACGCGGCAATTCGCACTTGCGCGAATCACCAATGAAAAGTTAGTCCCAAATTGTATCTGACGCATTCAAACGCGAGCAATGATTACCGCCCGGCGAATTTCGCCGCAGCTACAGCAGTCTTGTGGCCCTAACAATTTCACCACTACGTGTAGGGTTCTGCTTTACAGCCGCCCGCCTTCATGTTAATTTTTGTCCCCGTACCGCCATCCACGCGCCAGCGCCGGGCGGCTAGGCTCTGATCGAGAACCAGCCAACGTTTTTGTCGGACCACTTCCCTTCCTTGACAGGAATACTGACTCGTCTCTGGTTGCGGTTTTCTAACCGTGACCGCCGCGTTCCATTTTGGGATGGCGCGCCGCTTGCTCCACCTGTCAGGTATCACGAGACTTATACGAGGAAACCTTGCTGAAGCTTCGAAAAGTTGAAATTGTCGGTTTTAAATCGTTCTGCGAGCGCACGGTGGTCACCTTCAGCGGCTCGGGAACGACCTGCATCGTCGGCCCTAACGGCTGCGGCAAATCCAACGTGGTGGATGCCATTTCCTGGGTCTTGGGCGAGCAGAGCCACAAGTCTCTCCGCGCCGAACGCATGGCCGACTGCATCTTCAATGGCACCCAGAAGCGCCCACCGCTCGGGTTGGCCGAAGTAACGATCACGCTGGAAGACCCGGAACTCGCTGAGGCCGCTAGGTTTGTGCTCGAGGGAGCCGACCAGCAGGCTGAAGCCGACGACGCTCTTGTGGGCTCTGGCGATTCCGGTTCCAACACCCACACCGAATTTATCTCGCTTGTCCCCGCGCCCCCCGAAGCAGTGGTGGCCGAAACAGATGGACCTAATGCAATCGACCCGCTCGCTCCCAACGACCATGCCGAACTCCCGGCCCAGCCGGAAGACCGGTTCAAACGTCGCAAGAAAGCCACGGCCCAGCCGGTTCTGGCCACCAAACCAGGTGAAGTGGTGGTCAGCCGGCGGCTGTACCGTTCCGGGCAGAGCGAATACCTCATCAACGGCCGCACCGGGCGCCTTCGCGACATCCAGGAGATGTTCATGGGCGTCGGCTTGGGTCCAGACTCCTACGCCATCATCGAACAGGGCCGCATCGGCCTGATCCTCTCCACCAAGCCCATGGAGCGCCGCGCCATCATTGAAGAGGCGGCTGGCGTCACCAAGTTCAAAACGAAAAAGCGCCTCGCGGAAGCCAAGCTGGAGTCTTCTACCGTCAATCTGGCGCGGGTCAACGACATCGTGGTCGAAGTCGAAAAGCAGCTCGGGTCGCTGAAGCGACAAGCCTCAAAGGCCCGACGCTACTCCGAAATTCGTGACCAAATGCGCGGCATCGTCCGCCAGATGCTGGCTGGCAAGGCTCGGGAGCTTGACGGCGAAGCGGAGCGCCTCGCCACGCAGCTCGCCGAGATGGTAGCCGCCGAAAACCAGCACTCCACCACCATCAAACATCAGGAAGACGACCACGATCGGCTCAATCAGCGGATTTATGAACTCGATGCTGAGCTGCGACAGAACAATAATGTTCTGAATCAGACGGCGCTCGAACTTGATCGCAGCGAGAACCGCCTGAATTTTAATCGCCAGCGCTCGGAAGAACTCACTGGGCGCCACACTCAGGTTGGCGCCGAACTGGAGCAAGCCGCAGCGCAAGCTGCCGAATGCGAGCGTCGCGCCGCCGCGCAGCTCGAAACTGTTAACGCGCTGACCGGAGACTCCGCGGCGCTGACTTCCAAGGTGGAATCGCTGGCCGCTCGCGCCCAGTCGCGCGTCTCCAACATCGCGGAAGCCGAGCAGCGTATCGAAGGTCTCAACCGCGTTGAGCGCGAAGCCGGGCAAAGCTTGTTGCGCCTCCACGGCGAACAAAAGCAAGCCGAGGAAGCGCTGGTGCATCAGGGCCAGGCGCTCAACAAGCTGGAAACCAGCGAGCACGACATGCTCGAATCTTCGATTCGCATGCGTGATGAAGCCGACCAGGCCGCTCACGAATTCGAAGCTGCTAGCGGGCAGCTCAGTATGCTCAAGCAGCGCACCGCCGAGCTGCAGACACACATCGGCGAACTCAAGCTCAATAGCGAAAATATTCGTCAGCAAGCTGACGCGATTCGCGATTCGCTGTCCGGCGTGCGCGCCCGGCACTCCACGCTCACCCAGATTTTGAACGATCGCTCGTATACCGCTGATGCGGTACAAAAGCTTTTCGCCGCCAATGAGCGGAGTGAATCACACGATTTCCACGCCGTGGGTGTGCTGGCGGATTACGCGGAAGTTCAGGAGCAGCACGAAGCCGCCATCGAACAATATTTGCGCGACGAACTGGAGTACGTCGTGGTTGAAACCTACGACCACGCTCGCGCCGGGGTTTCCTTGCTGCGCAATGAAGTGGGCGGCCGGGCAACATTCTTTGTCGATTCCCTGCGCAATCTGCGGCTCGACGAATATGAGCCGATCATCAATTTCCGCGTGGAAGACGGAGTGATCTCTCGGCTCGACAAACTTGTGGAATTTCGCGATCCGCTTGGCGCCGCGGCCAAACAATTTCTGCCGCGCCTGAAGGCCGCCTATCTCGCGGATGATGCCGGCGCTGCGGAAAGACTCGCGCGCGACAATCCACAGTTCGCTTTCGTCACTCCCGACGGCACCACCTATCAAGGCCGCATGGTCACCGGCGGCCGCGCCGACGAAGCCGGCCCGCTGGGCATGAAGCGCGAACTTCGCGCTCTCGACGCGGAAATTATGCAGCTCGAGCACGAGTCCAGCACGCGCCAATTCGCGCTGGAAGCCGTCGCCACCGAACTGATGGACGCAGAAAAATCGCTGGAAGAAGTTTCTTCGCAGCAGCGCGAAGCCGATCACGATGTGTTCGCCGCCCGCCATCGCCATCAGCAGATGCAAGGCGAACTCGCGCGGCTTGGCCTCGAACTCACCGTTTGCCAGAACGAATTGCAGCGCATTCGTCAGGAAGTGGAACGGGTCCGCAGCCGCGCCGAGCAAGCTAAAAACGAGCATGCTGCTGCCACCGCGGCGCAGGCCGATGCGCAAGCCGAACGGGCGCGCATCACCGAGCAGCTTGTCGATCTGCGAAGCTCCATCGAATCCGACCAGAACGAACTAGCCGCTGGCCGCGCTGAACTCGCTGCGTTGAACGAACGCCTGGCCGCCGCCAGCGCTTTGGCCACGCGCCTCGCTGAAGAGCACGCCGACCTCGTGCGTCGCGAAGCTGCCTTCCGCCAACAAATTGCTTCCGTCGACGATGAACTCGCGGGCCTCGCCCAACAAAGCCAGGATCTCTCGCTACAACTCGAAGGACTGCGTGGCGAAAAACTGCGCCTGGAAATTCGGCACCGGGAACTGGAACAGGAATGGGATGGCGGACGCAATCGCGTCGGCCAAATGGAAGACCAACTCCGCAGCGGGCGCCAATCTTTGCAGGAAATCCGCGAACAGCGCAGTACCGCTGAAATCGCGCGCGCTCGCAACGACTCCGACCGCCAGCATCTGCGCGAGACGTGCATGGCCGAAGTTAACGCGCAGCCCGAAGACTTAATCGCCACCGAAACTGCTTTCATGTCCGGCGAAGAACTGGCCACCGCCGAAGCCAGCTACAAAGAAATGAAAGCGCGCATCGATGCGATGGGCCCGGTCAACATGATGGCTCTCGAAGAATTCAACGAATGCGACGAACGCTTCACGTTCATGACCCGCGAGCGCGACGACTTGCTGCAATCCATTACCGACACCAAGCAGGCCATTGCCGAACTGGATGCCGCCACCAAGGAAAAATTCGAGCACGCCTTTCACGCGATCAACAAAAGTTTCTCCGACGCGTTCCACACCATTTTCGGCGGCGGCATGGCCGAGATGCGCTTGACCGAAGCGGACAGCTCCGGCGACGCCGGCATCGATATCGTGGCCTCACCTCCGGGGAAGCGGCTGCAAAATATTTTGCTGCTGAGCGGCGGCGAGAAAGCCATGACCGCGCTGGCCCTGCTGATCGCGATCTTCCGCTACCAGCCCAGCCCCTTCTGTATTCTCGACGAAGTTGACGCTCCGCTCGACGAAGCCAACGTCGGCCGCTTCACGCGCCTGATCAACGATATGAGCGCCCAGACCCAGTTCATCATCGTCACTCACAACCGCAAAACCATGGAGACCGGCAGCGTGCTCTACGGCGTCACCATGCAGGAGCCGGGCGTTTCGAAGTTAGTCAGCGTTCGCTGGGAAGGCGACGCTCCGACGAAAAAGGAACGGGCCGCAGCCGCTTCTGCCGCGTAACAAAAAACTTCAGCACAAACAAGAAAACGGCTCCCGTGACGGAGCCGTTTTTATTTTTCGGCGTGGATTATTCCTGAGCCCGCGCGGTCAGCGCGATTTGTGATGACCGTTGTGATCCAGCTTGTATTCGCCAATTTTGCGGCTGAGCGTGTTGCGGTGAATGCCGAGAGTTTCGGCGGCCCGCGACTGATTGCCTTTCGTACGATCCAGAACCCGCTTGATAAAACGCTTCTCGAATTCTCCGACCGCCTCGTCGAATAAAATTCCTCGTTCCACCATCTGGCTCACGAGCCCTTCCAATTGATCCTTCACGTTGCCCGCCTCAAACAAGAAAATTTATCGAACTACCTTAAGAAAACCGTTCTTAGATGCCGATTAGAATTTGCTACAGGTTGTTGCCGGTCAGGATGCGAAACGCTTCGAGGTACTTCTCGCGAGTAGCCGCAACCACTTGCGGCGGCAATTCCGGCCCGGGTGGAGTCTTTGGCCAGCGAATGCTTTCCAGATAATCTCGAACGAACTGCTTATCGAAAGACGGTTGCGGCCCGCCGGGCTTGTATTGCTCCGCAGGCCAAAAGCGCGACGAGTCGGGAGTAAACGCTTCGTCGATCCACATCAATTCGCCATCCAGCAAGCCAAATTCGAATTTCGTGTCGGCGAGCAAAATTCCGCGCGGCTCCGCGTATGCCGCGGCCCGCTGATACAAATCAATGCTCACGGCGCGAACTTGCTCCGCAACGCGCTCGCCAACCAACTCCGCAGCCCGTTCGAACGAAATATTTTCATCGTGCCCGGAAGTGGCTTTGGTCGCCGGCGTAAAAATCGGCGCAGCCAGGCGATCCGACTCTTGCAAGCCGGCAGGCAATTTGATTCCGCAGATCGCGCCGGTCGCGCGATAGTCTTTCCAGCCTGAACCAGAAACATAGCCGCGCACCACGCATTCAATCGGCAACGGCTGCGTCTTGCGCACCACCATCGAGCGCCCCGCAAGTTCGTCCTGATACTCACCAAACGGCGCAGGAAACTCCGTCGTGCTCAAAATGTGATTGGGCACCACATCCTTGAACAACTCAAACCAAAACGCCGAAAGCTGCGTCAGCACCCGCCCCTTATCCGGAATCGGCGTAGGCAAAATCACATCAAACGCCGACAACCGATCGGTAGCGACCAGCAGCAACCGGTCGCCCAAATCATAAATGTCGCGAACTTTGCCGCGAGCCACCGGAGTAATCCCGGCGAAACTTGTTTCCCGAACAACGCGGCTGGCAGGAATGGCAGGCAAAACTTTTTAACCTCGAGAAGTTAGATGCATTCTAACGCAGCGAAAGTTGATGTCAAAAATTTCGCAGTGGAAATCCGAGGAAGAAATTTTTCGTCGCGAAAAAAGGTTTGACAAATTTCTCGCAAGAGCGCAGTGCACCCGAAAATTTTCTTCCGCTCACAAACAAAAACGGCTCCCAACTCGGGAGCCGTCTTTTTCAATCCTTCCGAAGTTGCGAACTAACTCACCGCGTCCCCGGCTTCTTCGCCGCAGGCCGCTTGGCAGCCGGTTTCTTGCCGTTGTCCTTTGGCAGGTCGTCATCCTTGACCTTGGACTTGTCAAAATGCAGCATGAACGCCGGATCCGGATCAAAGGTAGTCAGCGTCCCGGTAAAGTGAATCGCGCTGTCCTTGGTCACTTTTCCCGCGTCCGGCTGGTCCACGATCTTCACGTCCATGTTCGGTGTGGTCGCCGCATCGAACTCCGCTTCGCTGGTGACAAACGCAATTTTCATCTCCACCGAGTTGTCGCTGTTCGGCGTGACTTCGATCACCTTGCCCGGCACTTCCGGGAATTCCAGCCCGCAAGCCGCCAGCCAAGTCACTTTGCCCTTGTCGCCGCCGGCCTTCAAGTCGTCGATCACCGACTTCATGGTCATATCTTTACGCGCGGCAGTCAGATCATCGGCGCTAGGCAACTTATAGCTGTCCGGGCGATCCGGCGAACTACCCGCCAATTGCAGCAACTCGTTCAGCTCCGCATCGGTCAGGTTGTCGCAAGCAGCCTGCTGATAATTCACGATCAGCTTGCGCAAATAGTCCTTCACCTTGGTCGACTGCTGCGCGGTGGCGCCCTTGGCCGAAACCGCGCGCGAGAACGCCCAGAAGCCGTCCAACGTCTGCGGCGGGGTCATGGCCATGTACGCCAAGCCCAGTCGGTACTGGCTAATCGCATCATCCGGATTCAACGCCAGCACGGCCTTGTAGAATGTAATCGCCGCCGCATTGTCTTTACGAATCGTCGCCGCTTGCGCGGCTGTCCCGTTGAAATAAATCTGAATCTGCTTTTTCTGGGTTGCGAACGCATCCTCGGTCAGCGACTCGGGCTTCTTCACCTGATCCAATGCCTGCAGTCCCGCTACCGCGGCGTCCTGCGCTGATTTCGCCAGCGCCTGATCGCTCGCTGCCGGCGCCTTCGGATCGGCCACCATCTGGTTATACGCAAACGCTCGCGCATACAGTGCCTGATAGCGCGCGCCCGCATCCACCTTTTCGCCCAACGCCACCAATTTGTCGGCGTAATCCATCACCTTCTGATAATTCTTCAGTTGGCTGTAGGCGTTGTAATAGAGCGGATAGATGTAAATCATCAGCGCGGAATTGGGGTACTTGGTCACAAAATCGTCCAGGGCCTTGACCTGCGTCGTCGGATTTTTGTCCGCCGCGGCTGCCTGGTACGAGTTGTATTCCGCCATGGTGTACTGCGGCTTAGCAGCGGCTCCGGCTGCACCCGCTTCCTGTCCACCTGCTGCAGGTGTTTGGGTTGCTTGAGCGTTAGCTCGCGCGGCCCAGCCTAGATTGAGGCTTAGGGCCGCGGCCATCGCGAGGCCCGCCAATTTACGTGTTGCGTTCATGTTCAAATATCTCCTCGCTCAAACTCCAAGCCCTGGGATTTTCTTCCCGTATGCTCCGGACACTGCTGCCCGGCTTCTTCTTTTAGTTCGGAAAACTTTGGGATTATAGGTAAGACCTTACGCCTCCGCAAGTCGTTATCTTTCTGAAACCTAATCGCAATGCACCCTGCGGGGGCAACGTCTCTCTATTTTTCCCGGAATTGTTGGGGGGACCTGATTGCTTCCTCCAGTGCTAGGATGAGTTTCGCATAAAAAACGTGGCTAAAAAAAAGGAAGATTTCGATGGCTCCCAATCAAGATTTCGCTGCGCCACACTTATCTAACACGGCTTTGGCCAATTCGGTTGCGCTGGTCACCGGCGGCAGCCGCGGTATTGGCCGCGCCATTGCCGTGCGGCTAGCGGAACTAGGCGCGGCGGTGGCGATTTGTGGACGTGATTCGGCTGCTTTGAATGAGACCGCAGCGCTTCTCACGAAAAGAGGCACTCGCGTTTTCTCCAAGATCGCCGATGTCACCAAGCGGAAAGAGATCGACGCACTGGTCTCCGAAACGGAAACCGCGCTCGGCCCCATCTCCATCCTGGTAAATAACGCCGGCCTGGGCATCTTCGGGCCCACCCACGAAAAAACCGAAGACGATTGGGACCATGTATTAGACACCAATCTGAAGAGCGTGTTCCTGACTTCCAAAGCCGTGGCGCCATCCATGATCAAAAATAAGCGCGGCGACATCGTGAATATCAGTTCGCTGGCCGGTCTGAACGCCTTCGCCGGAGGCGGCATCTACTGCGCGTCCAAATGGGGCCTCAACGGCCTCACTGCCTGTATGGCTGAGGATTTGCGCGGCCACGGCATCCGCGTCAGCGTCGTCTGCCCCGGCAGCGTCCTAACTGAGTTCTCCCACAGCACGCCGAAGGATCCCTCCAAAGCGCTGGACCCTGAAGACGTGGCCCACGCCGTAGCCTCCATAGTCACCCAAGGACCCAAGAGCTTCGTCAGCCAAATCCAAATCCGTCCGCTAGCCAAGCCCTAATCTCCCCGACGACTTTCGGCGCGCAGTCAGTCCGTTACAATTCTCTTACAAAATATCTTTTGACAATTATCGTTATAACGAATACATTGACTTCGTGAGCGCTCGAAACACCCCACGCAACCCCGGCTCCGCTCCCTCTCAAACGGAAGCCAGTCTCTTCGTCACCCTCATGCAACTGGCCGACAAATTCGGCAGCCAAGCCGAGCAACTGGTCAAAGCTGCCAACCTCACCGCCGCTCAATACAATGTCCTGCGCATCCTGCGCGGAGCCGGCTCCGACGGCCTGGCCTGCGGCGAAATCGGCGAACGCATGATCTCCCGCGATCCCGACATCACCCGCCTGCTCGACCGCATGGAAAAGCAGCAGCTCATCACCCGCGAACGCCAAAGCGACGACCGCCGCGTGGTCAAAACCTGCATCACCGCCACCGGCCTGCAAATCCTGAAAACTCTCGACCAACCCGTCCGCGACCTGCACAAGAAACAATTCGAGCGGCTCAGCCCCAAACAACTCCAGGCCCTCGCGGCCTTATTAAAAGATTTATACCCGCAGCAAAGCGACAACTGCGAAGGCACCACTTCGACGATTCGCAGCAATGCCGCAATCACCAAGCCCGGTTAATAAAACAGTCCAAACATTCCGTAGAGGAATCAAACACAGCAGCAAACTTCAGTCAGTCCAACTAGGAGAACGCATGAACCGCTTCACTCGCATCGCCAGCATGGCCGCACTCGCTCTATCGCTTACGATTCCAAGCTTCGCCGCCACCAGCGCCTGGAAGATCGATCCCGCGCACACTTCGGCTCAATTTGCCGTTAAGCACCTGATGATCTCCACCGTCCGCGGCGCTTTCAGCAAAGTGAACGGCACTGTCTCCGTCGACGATCAAGATATCTCCAAATCCGTCGTGGACGTCACCATCGATGTCTCCACCGTGGACACCCGCGAACCTAGTCGCGACAAAGATTTGCGCAGCGAAAAATTCTTCGACGTCGAACACTTCCCCACCATGACCTTCAAATCCAAAAAGGTCGAACGGGTCAGCTCCGGCAAGCTGAAAGTCACCGGCGATCTCACCATTCGCGGCGTCACCAAAGAAGTCGTGCTCGATGTCGACGGCCCCACCGCTCCCGTAACCGATCCTTATGGCAATCAGCGCGTGGCCATCTCCGCCACCACCAAAATTAATCGTCTGGATTACGGCGTGAAGTGGAACGCCACCATGGACGGCGGCGGCGTGGTGGTCAGCGACCAGGTGGATATCACCATCGACGCGGAAATGACCAAGCAGAAGTAACCAGGTAGAAGCAGTTCGGGCCCAGGTCTTATTCACAGGAACTGAGAAAGAGGAAATTGTATGAGCGTAAAAGTGCAGGTGATTTTCTACAGCATGTACGGGCACATCTACAAAATGGCGCAAGCGGTGGCGGAAGGCGCTAAGCAAGTTCCAGGCGCCGAAGTGTCGATTTATCAAGTGGCCGAAACACTTCCCGACGAAGTGCTGGAAAAAATGGGCGCTAAGGCCGCACACGCCAGCTTCGCCCAGGTGCCCATCGCCAACGTCGATAAACTGGCCGAAGCTGACGCCATCATCTTTGGCACACCGACCCGCTTCGGCAACATGGTCGCGCAGATGCGTGCGTTCCTCGACGCCACCGGCTCGCTGTGGGCCAAAGGCGCGCTGATCGGAAAAGTCGGCAGCGTTTTCGCTTCTACTGGGACGCAACACGGCGGCCAGGAAACCACCATCACCAGCTTTCACACCACCTTGCTACATCACGGCATGGTGATCGTCGGTGTGCCTTACAGCGAACCCGGCCTCACCAATATGGACACCATCTCAGGCGGCACTCCGTACGGCGCCACCACGCTCGCGGGCAAAGACGGCTCGCGCCAACCCTCGGACATTGAGCTAAAGACCGCCACCCACCAGGGCAAGCACGTCGCCGAAATCGCCGCAAAGCTTGCCCGCAAATAATCGCGCGCAACATTTTTCTGCCGATTGAACTCTAACGACCACGAGGGATTACATGCACAAACGCGCGCCAACTGATTTTCCGGTTCACGACTTCATCGCCGAACGCTGGAGTCCTCGCGCTTTCAGCGACGAGTCTGTGCCGACCGACGTGCTCGAAAGCCTCTTCGAAGCAGCGCGCTGGGCTCCTTCCAGCAGCAACGAGCAGCCTTGGGCCTACCTCGTCGGCACTAAAGAAGATCCAGAAAATTTCCAGAAAATAGTTAGCGTGCTCGTGCCCGGCAATCAGGCTTGGGCGCCGAAAGCGCCGGTGCTGGCTATTGCCGTCGCTGCAGTCACGTCTCCTAAAACCGGCAAACCTCATCCAATCGCAGCTTACGACGTGGGTGCCGCCAGTGCATGGCTTACCGTGGAAGCCACTTCCCGCGGATTGGTCGTCCACCAAATGGGTGGATTCGATCGCGAAAAAACACGCGAAGTTTTCGCCATCCCCGAAGGCTGGAATCCCATGGCCGCCATGGCCATCGGCTACCCTGGCGATCCCGAAACTCTTTCAACCGAATTGCGCGAACGTGAAAACGCCCCGCGCACTCGCAAACCCATCTCGCAATTCGTCATGTCCGGCACCTGGGGCCAGAAAGCGACATTCCTCCCCTGATTCGTGCGTGGGCCTGTCGCCATTTAGCGCATGCCCCGAAATAGTGTAAATTCGTACCATTCACTAGCCCCGGCATGAACCGCACTCTCGAATTCCTCATTCATCACGGTTACGTCGTTGTGCTCGGCTGGGTTTTCCTCGAGCAGGTCGGCCTGCCCGTGCCTTCCGTCCCGCTGCTGTTGGCCGCCGGCGCTTTGGCCGGAACCGGCCGCATGAATTTTTTCCTGGCGCTACTGTGCGCAATCTTCGCTTCCCTGTGCGCCGATTCGCTGTGGTATGTGCTGGGCCGCGTGAAGGGGATCAAAATCCTTCAGCTTCTCTGCAAAATTTCTCTCGAGCCCGACTCCTGCGTCCGCCGCACTGAAGGGATTTTCTCCAAAGAAGGCGCTCGCTCGCTGGTGGTCGCAAAATTTCTTCCCGGCCTTGGTACCGTGGCTCCGCCGCTGGCCGGCGTTTTTCACATGAAACCGTCCAAATTTTTGTTGTACGACGGCGCGGGGACCATTCTGTGGGCCGGCGCATTTCTCGGCACCGGCTACGTCTTCGCCGATCAACTGGAAAAAGTAGAACAACGCATCGAAGCGGCCGGCGGACGCATGGGCCTGGTCATCATTCTGGCGTTCGCGCTGTACATTGCCTACAAATTCATCGCGCGGCAGAGATTCCTGCGCCAGCTGCGCATCGCGCGCATCACCGTCGCAGAATTGAAAGGCAAAATCGATCAGGGCGAGAGCGTGGTCATCGTCGATCTCCGCCACGCCATGGATTTTGAAGCTGACCCGCAGACGATTCCAGGCGCTTTTCGCATGGATGCCACGGAGTTAACCGAGAAAAACGATCGATTGCCTCGAGATCGCGACGTGATTCTCTACTGTACTTGACCAAACGAAGCCACCAGCGCCCGTGTGGCGCTGCTCCTCAGAAAACAAGGCATCAAGCGTATCCGCCCGCTACAAGGCGGCCTGGAAGCCTGGCGCGAAGCTGGCTACCCACTGGAAGGCACCGCCGCCAAACCGGACCTGGTCGCCATCCAGTCCCCGCTGGGCCCTTAGCAAAATCGTGCCCCAAGCAAACATGGGTGCCTCAGGGTTCGCCTTTGGTTCACGGACCTGGGTCTCGCTTTTGAATTTTGTTTTGTGCTGGCGTTAAATGTTTTGACGTTTTGCCACGAAGCGCAAAACTGTCACCGAGCGGAGCAAGCCGACGCTTTTGCCTTTCAATTTCGCTCCTGCGAAATTGTCGGCTTGCGCAGTCGAGGAATCTCTCTTCGATCGCTCGCGCAGCCTTCCATTCTTGAACGCACCAACTAAACAGAATCAACTACAACCGCGGCAACACAATCCCACCCTGCGCCTGATACTTCCCCTTCTTGTCTTTATACGAAATCTCGCAATCCTCGTCGGACTCAAAAAACAAAACCTGGCACAACCCTTCATTCCCATAAATCTTCGCCGGCAACGGTGTCGTATTGCTGATTTCCAGCGTCACAAACCCTTCCCACTCCGGCTCAAACGGCGTCACATTCACAATGATTCCGCACCGCGCATAAGTCGACTTCCCTAAACAAACGGTAATCACATTGCGCGGAATGCGGAAATATTCCACCGAGCGCGCCAGCGCAAACGAATTGGGCGGAATAATGCAAACATCGCCCTTGTACTCCACCAGCGAGCGCGCATCGAATTTCTTGGGGTCCACAATCGTGGTATTCACATTGGTAAAAATCTGAAACTCGTCGGCCACCCGAATGTCGTAGCCATACGACGACACGCCGTAACTGATGACGCCCTCGCGCATCTGCCGGTCGGTGAACGGCTCGATCATCTTGTGCTCCAGCGCCATGCGCCGGATCCATTTGTCTGGCTTTACAGACATCCACTCCTCCTAAAAAATCCCGTGATTAAAATTACTTGATGCAAAATTTAGTGCAGATCGGACGCGCCGCAGGCTGGCAGCGCCGCAAAGCATTGCAGTGTAGTGGACCCCTCGCGTCTTGACAACCTGCGCCGTTCCCCCTAGCATCTGCCAACGCACTTGGAGGCTCGATTGATCAAGCTGGACATCGTAAACGCCGTGGTCACCAAGACCAACATCAGCCGCACCAAGGCTGAGCAAGCCGTGGAGACCGTCTTCGAGTCCCTCAAGAACGCCCTGGGCCGCGGGCAGCGCATCGAGTTGCGCCGCTTCGGAGTCTTCAGCGTCAAGCCCCGCAAAACCGGCATCGGCCGCAATCCGCGCACCGGCGAAGAAGTCAGTATTCCGCCGGGCAAGGCCGTGCGCTTCAAGCCCGGCAAAGAACTGCAAGGACTCGAAGGCAACGCCACTAAGCCCGCCGAGTAACGCGGCAACCTGCCGAACACTGGCCCTCGAACGCACCAAAACGGCTCGAAATCCCTCGTTTTTCTGGCAATAAAACGCGGCCGCTCTTTCCTACAGAAAACGGGAGCTTCCATTCGAACGTTCGCGCCCGCGCAACACGCTCAGCGCAAAGTACATTCGAATACCCAAAATGTGTAAAACATTGCGCACAAACAGTATTCGAATCCCCATTTGTTTATTCTGTAGTAACTAAATTTAAAGTGATACTTTAATTGTCGGAGCGTCGACATTTTCCACTTTTTGGAATGTCCAACTTTCACATTGGTCAAATCACTCTTATGAATGCGCGATCCGCTAGCGAGCTCCCAAACTTTGTGCTGTACTAATTCTTCGCCACTCGCGCATCCAAACACCTTGGCCACCCATCTCCCAGACAGGCCCCTCCGTCCAATACCCGTACCACTGGATTGGCGCAACTCCCGCTGCGGTGCGTTCCTTCTACGCACCGGTGCCGCAACATCCGCCGCTTAAAACACTGCTTTTGTCGGGCTTTTTGTTCTTGCTGACACTTTGCACCTGCCTCGTCGCCGGCTCGCAATTCGCCGTCGCCTTTGCCCACAATGAATCCGTCTCGGTCGACGATTTCGTGCACGGCTTCAAACTTTTGGTTCAACATCCCGCCGCGCTGCTGAACGGTCTTCCCTTCGCGATTACCCTGCTCACCATTCTGCTGGCTCACGAACTCGGCCACTTCTTCGCCTGCCGTCACCATCACATCCGCACCAGCTATCCGTTCTTCATTCCCGCGCCAACGCTGATCGGTACTTTTGGCGCGTTCATTTTGTTGCGTTCCCCAATTCGCAGCACCCGCGCGCTGTTTGACGTCGGTGCCAGTGGCCCATTCGTCGGATTCGTTTTTGCCGTGCCCGCATTGGTGTTCGGCGTCCTCGCCGCAAAAGTCGTGCCGGCTATCGCTGACCCCGCCAACTCCGACGTGATCTTCGGCGCTCCACTGATCCTGCACATCCTCGCAAAAATCTTTCATTCCAACGCGCCGGCCAGCACGCTCTTGCTGCATCCCGTTGGCCGCGCCGCGTGGGTCGGCCTTTTCGCTACATCGCTGAACCTGCTGCCTTCCGGTCAGCTCGACGGCGGACACATCCTGCGCTCTGTAAACACCCGCCTGCACCGCATCATTTCCAACTTTCTCCCGGCTGTGTTGATTCTTCTGGGCTTCCTGCGCCACTGGAATGGCTGGTACATCTGGGGCGCGCTGCTCTTCGGCCTGCGGTTTCTGCGCACCGCGCCAATTTACGACGACACACCGCTCGATCCCGATCGCCGTTTCGCCGCGTTCCTGGCGCTACTGATTTTTCTGTTGTGCTTTATGCCCGCCCCCATCTCTGCTTTCTAATTCGCCACTTCCCTTTCGCTTCTACCAGTTGACCGCGTTCAAACTCCAGATATCATGCTGTCGCGCCACAGGAAGCGCGCCCAACACTCCATGCCTCCACTCGTAAGAACTCTGCGGCTCTACGATCTTTTATTTCTCTTCATCGGCGGAGTGATCGGCTCCGGAATTTTTCTGACGCCGGGATTAGTTTTACGCCGGGTCGGCGGCTCGGTGGGTCTCTCGCTATTGGTTTGGTCGTTCGGCGGGATTCTCTCGCTGCTTGGCGCGCTCACCTATGCGGAGTTGGCCGCTTCCAATCCCGAAGCTGGCGGCATGTACTGCTACATCCGCGACGGCTTCGGCCGCGCTCCCGCGTTTCTCTATGGCTGGAGTTTGTTTCTGGTGATCTCCAGCGGCTCGATCGCCGCGCTGGCCCACGCGTTTTCGCGTTACCTACAGGAAGTGGTGCCCGTCTCCAATCTAGTCGCGCAAATTGCCGGCCTGTTAATGATCGCGGTGGTGACCGCAGTAAACGTGTGGGGCACGCGCAAAAGCGCCGACTTGCAAAATTGGACGACGCTCACCAAGGCCGGGATGGTGATTATCCTCTCTGCAGTATTGCTTTCTCTCGGGCATCACTACTCCGATCTAACCACCACACGTCCGGTCGTGACGGAGCCGGGCTTTTCCGTGATTTCCGGTTTTGGGCTGGCGATGATTGCCGTGCTGTGGGCGTACGAGGGCTGGCAATTTGGCACCTATAGCGCCGGAGAAGTGTTGAAACCGCAACAAACGTTTCCCAAGGCATTTCTGATCGGGTCGCTGTTTCTGATCGCGCTCTACCTGGTCGCCAACGTCGCGTATCTCGTCGCGCTTGGTCCCGCTGCTGCCACTGCCAGCGATGCTATCGCCGCCACCGCAGTGACCGCGGTGTTGGGTCCGTGGGCTGGAAAAATCGTCGCATTCACGATTCTGATTTCCACGTTCAGTGCCACCAATAGCGTGATTCTTACCGCGCCGCGGGTGTTTTACGCCATGGCCAACGACAATCTTTTTTTCAAGAAGCTCGCCGAGGTTCATCCGCGCTATCAAACTCCAGCGGCGGCGATTATCGCGTTGGGTGTTTGGTCTGCAGTGCTTTCCTGCGCCAGCAAATTTGCCGAGCTGGCTTCCGGAGCTATGTTCATTGGCTGGATTTTTTATGGACTGGCGGCCGCGGCGATTTTTCCCATTCGCAAAGCTTCCAAGGGATTGCCGATTCCCTATCGCGTTCCCGGCTATCCGTGGACTCCGGCGATTTTTGTGGCGGTTGCGGCCGTCATTGTGGGCAATGCCATCTATCTCGCGCTGACAGATCCGCGCCAATTTCACTATTTGACTGCTGGGATCGTTTTGTTTCTGCTGGGTGTTCCGGCTTATTTTTTCTGGCGGCGACGGGCTCCACAGCCGTAGGTTAACGGCATCGCATGCACCATGCATGTGCAACAGTTCTACATCAAGCTTAGCGGATCCATATCCACGATCACCGCGGTGTCGGGAATTTCGTGCGCGTCGCAAAACTCGAGTGCGCCGGTGAGCAGCTTGGTCAAGACTGATCGCTTCATTGCCTTCAATAAAAATTGGAACCGGTATTCTTTTTTCAATCTTGCTAGCGGTGCGGCCGCCGGGCCCAACACCCGCGCGCCCTTGGCGTTCGCCGGTGAAAAATATTCGGACAGTTCCCTGGACCAGCGAATCGCTTTTTCCAGGTTAGTGTCGCGCACGATCACGTTGGCCAATGAAGTCAGCGGCGGGTACGCCATGGTCCTGCGGAAGTTTATCTCGCGTTCGTAAAAGGCGAGATAGTCCTGCTTTACCGCATCCTGAATGGCGTAGTGTTCTGGAAAAAATG
The DNA here is from genome assembly GCA_963846145.1 of uncultured Acidobacteriota bacterium. Lineage (GTDB taxonomy): Bacteria > Acidobacteriota > Terriglobia > Acidiferrales > UBA7541 > Acidiferrum. The sequence goes on from CAWJUV010000005.1 coordinate 168,650, forward strand.
TTTGAATCAGCACGCGGCCATGCAACTCGCCGCGTCCCGCTCGTCCGGCGACCTGGGTGAGCAACTGAAACGTGCGTTCCGCGGCGCGAAAATCCGGCATGTGCAGCAGCCCGTCGGCGGAAACGACTCCCACGAGCGTGACGCGATGAAAATCGTGACCCTTCGCGAGCATCTGTGTGCCCACCAGAATATCCAGCGCACCGCCTGCGAACGCCCCCAGCGTTTGCTGATACTGTTTTTTCGTACGAGTGGTGTCGCGATCCAGCCGGGCGATGCGCGCGGCAGGAAATTCCTTGCGCAGCCGTTCTTCTAAATGTTCGGAGCCTTCGCCAAAAAAATAAACATACTTGGAATCGCACTTCGGGCAAGTTTTCGGCACCGGCGCGATGTATCCGCAGTAGTGGCACTCCAGCCGGTTGCGATTCTTGTGATATGTCAACGAAATGCTGCAATTGACGCATTGTACCGAATTGCCGCAACTGCGACATAACACCGACCACGAGTAGCCGCGCCGGTTGATGAGAATCAACGCTTGCGTGCCGTTATTCAGACACTCTTGAATGCCGTTGTGCAGGTCCGTGGAAATCGATCCGGCTTGGTGGGTTTGCTGAAATTCCTGGCGCAGATCGACGATTTCCACGCTGGCCAGGTCGCGGTTTTGCACTCGCGAAGCCATGGTGAGCAGCTCGTACTTTCCGCCTTTCGCGTTGTGGTAGCTCTCGAGCGAAGGAGTCGCTGAGCCCAAGAGCGCGAGCGCATTTTCTGTCCGAGCGCGCACGATGGCAACGTCGCGGCCGTGGTATCGCGGTGTTTCTTCCTGTTTGTAGCTGCTCTCCTGCTCTTCGTCGACAATGATCAGCCCGAGATTTTGGAGCGGAGCAAACACCGCCGAGCGCGTTCCCACAACGACGCGCGCGTCGCCGTTGCGTACGCGCCACCATTCGCGGGCGCGTTCCAAATCAGTCAGCGCAGAGTGCAGCACCGCAACGCCTTCAAAGCGCGCGCCAAACCAGGCGCGGCATTGCCGTCCGATCCACAGCGTCAGCGCAATTTCCGGGACCAGCACGATGGCGGTTTTTTGCCGCGCTAACGTTTCCTGCACCGCCCGCAGGTACACTTCGGTTTTGCCGCTGCCGGTGACCCCGTGCAGCAACTGCACGCCAAATTCACCCAGTTCAAAACGCGCGCGAATTCTCTTCATCGCCGCGTCCTGCTCGGCGTTCAGTTCGTGTGCTGGTGGCGAGTACCCCACGTCAAACGGATCTTCCGCGGGATCGATGGGTTCTTCCCAGGTGTCCAGAACTTTTTCCGCCAGCATCCGATCGATCACGCTACGAGAAACGCTGGCTAACGCGAGCACCTGTGTGAGCGGAAGCGGTCCTCGTTCTATTTCCAACAATTCACGCACGCGACGGACTTGTTCCTGAAATTTCTCCAGCGATTTGCCTTGAAGGGGACGCGGCGGTTTCCTTTCCTGCGGTTGTTCTTGTGGAGTCTCGATCTCCGCCGACTCGCTGTGCCACGCCAAGATCGTTTGAGTTCTTTGCCTGCGCGAATACGCGTTGTGGTGAATTTCGATCAGGCCGCGTTGTTTCAGTTTCTGCAAATCAGCGGGGCTTACGTTGAACTTCGCCGCGGAGGTAACAGCCAGCGCGTGCTTGCTCGCCGCCAGCGCGGTGAGAAAGGCGATCTCCTTTTTCAGGAACTCAGCGCTGAGCGTTTGATCGCTTTCGTCCACAACGCGTTTGCCCGCATCGGTGATTACCACTTGCTGTTGCGAGCGCAGCTCTGTGACCGGCGGGAGCATCGCGCGATAGACTTCGCCAATGGGGGCGAGGTAGTAGCCCGAGATCCACTTTCCCAATTCCAATAGGGCGGGAGTGAGCGCTGGAGTGTCTTCCAGCAATTTGCTGATCGCACGGATTTTTACGTTGGCGGGAGCGGCCCTCACGAGTTCCGTCACGACGCCAACCATGGGCTTGTTGCGAAAGGGCACGAGTACGCGGCTGCCGGGCTGCACCGATTCGCGCACCGAGTCCGGCACTGCGTAGGTAAATGTGTTTCGCAGTGGCACGGCCAGTGCGACGTCGCAAAATAATTCGCTCATGAACGGAATCAGTGTAGCAAGCAGAAGAACCCAGGTTCGTGAACCAAAGGCGAAGCCTGGGCCACCCGTCGTGGTCGGAACGCGATGAAGTCTACGAAGAACTACAAAAGAGAACTACAAGCCGACATCAGACGCTAATGAGAATGATGCCGGCGAAAATTGTGACGATACCGGCCCACTGCCATTTGGCGACGTGTTCGCGGAGCATTGCGGCCGCGAGTCCCACGGTCACTGCGCCGTAGAGCGAGCCCAACACGCTCACTACCGCGACTTGTTCGAGCTGCATGCCGCGATTGCTGAATACGAAGGCGCTGGTGTCCAGCAGGCCCATGCTCCAGACGATCCAATTGATGTTGCCGCCCGGAAGGCCCATCGCTTGTTTGGTCACCAGCAACACGATCCCCACCAGCACGGTGCAGGTGAGACGAATCATCCACACCGTTTGTGGGGCGCCGAGCCTTGGCACGATTTGATGGCCTAACAAGTAAAACAAAACACCAAATCCAGCTGCGGAAAGGAGCGCAAGCCCGACTCCTTGATTTCCGCGTGCAGTTTCGCGCGGGTCCGCATCGCTTTTTGTTTCTTCGCCGCGAGCCACCAGCACAACTCCCAACATGGTGCACAAAATGCCGGCGCCACGCGCGGCGGTGAGATGTTCGCCGGTGAGCAACGAGAGCGTAACGGTCAAAGCCGGATAGCTGGCGGAGAGCGGCGCCACGACCGCCAATTTTCCAATTTCAAAAGAGCGATATAGCGCCAGCGTGCAAAACGCGTTGATACAGCCGCCGAGAATTCCCCAAGCCCACGGCTGCCAGCCCGACCCATCGTGCAAATGACCTAGGCCCCCGAGCCACGGCAGGCACAGGCTGAGCAGGATCAGTCCGGTGCCCTGCATGTAAAACATGGTGCGCAGTGTGCCGATGCGATGCGTGGCGAAGCGCGCTAGAAAATCCGAGCCGCCCCACGTGAGGGCCGTGAGCAGGCCCAGAAAAATTCCCATGCGGCTAGTTTCTCATGCGATGCAAGTGTGACGAACTGGCACGAGATTGATCGGGATGCGCGGTGCAGCCTGCGAGCGCTCAGGCGTGCGAACGAGGTTTATTTTGAGGTGAGTAAGTGAATCAGGCTTGCGCAGCGGGCTTGGCGCGTTGTTTTACTTCCAGGCCCAGCTCGGCCATGACTTTTTGCAAATCTTTCCAGACGTCGGCCTTAGCTGCGGGATTTCGCAGCAAATAGGCGGGATGGTAGGTGGCCATCAATTTTCTGCCACGAAATTCGCGCCATTGGCCGCGGAAACTGGAAATTCCCATGGTGGTATTGAGGATCGTGCGGGCGGCGATGGAGCCCAGGCATACGATCACTTGGGGATTCACCAGATCGATCTGCCGCAACAAAAATGGCGAGCAGGCTTCCACCTCGTCGGCCTCCGGCGCACGATTCTGCGGCGGGCGGCATTTTACGACATTGCAGATGTAGACATCGCCGCGCTGCAGACCCATCGCTTCGATCATTTGGGTAAGCAACTTGCCCGCGCGACCAATGAAGGGGAGGCCCTGCAGATCTTCGTCGCGACCGGGGCCTTCGCCGATGAATAGAAGTTTTGCGGTGGGACTGCCATCGCCGAATACCAGTTTGGTGCGGCCAGCATGCAGTTTGCAGCGAGTACAGTTTTCGCCGATGTCCCGGCGAACAGCCTCAAGAGTGTCGGCGATAATCACGGGCAATGAAGCGTTCACCGAGGCATTCAGCGGTGCGATGGCAGGCGGAGTTTTGGCTTTCACAGAAGGTGCATCCTGAATGGCGTCGGCGAGGGCGGCCGGAGCGACGGATTGGTCGAATTCCGGAAGCAAATCCAACGGTCCGACGCGATGGCGGAAAAATTGGCGGATGCCGAGGTCTTCGTAATAGCGGAGGCGGGAGGAAAGTTTTTGTTGCAACTCTTCAGGTAGGCGATCAGGCATGTTGGAGTCAAACCGCCGACAGGCGGGTGGCCTGTTTGGTGCGCTGCGCGCTACGCAGCCGCACAATTTCGTCGAGGATGCGCTGGGCCACTTCGGATTTGCTTAGTTTTGGAAGCGTCGAGTCGCGGCCGTCGCTGGAAAATAGCGAGACAATGTTGGTGTCGTGATCGAAACCTGCGCCTTCCGCGGTGACATCGTTGGCCACGATGAGGTCGAGGTTTTTTGCGGCGAGCTTTTTCCTGGCGTTGGCTGCTACATCGGTAGTTTCGGCGGCAAAACCTACGATGAACTTGTCGGCCTTGTTGCGCGACACTTCGCCGAGGATGTCGACGGTCGGCTGCAAGTCCAGCGTCAAAGCAGCGCCACTCTTTTTTAGTTTCTGGGGGCTCTTGGCCGCAGCGCGATAATCGGCCACAGCCGCGGCAAAAATTCCGATGGAAGCGTTAGAAAATTCTTTGGTAACCGCCGCGTGCATTTGCTCGGCGGTGCGAACGTCGATGCGCCGCACTCCGCTGGGCGTTTCGAGAGTGGTTGGACCGCTAACCAGAATTACATCGGCGCCGCGACGTGCGGCGGCCTGCGCGATGGCATAGCCCATTTTTCCGGAAGAGCGATTGGTTAAATAACGCACCGGGTCGAGATCTTCGCAGGTGGGGCCGGCGGTGACCAAAATTGTTTCGCCCGCGAAATCCTGTTGCGGGCGCAGGACTGCTTTCACCGCCGCCGACAATTTCCTGCTGGCTGGCGAGGCGCCCGGCGCCGACCATGCCGCAAGCCAGATAGCCTTCATCGGGTTGAACAATATTCACGCGGCGCTCGCGCAACACTTCGATATTCGCGCGCGTGGCGGGATGATTCCACATGTTCACGTTCATCGCCGGCGCCACCACCACCGGCGCAGTGGTCGCCAGATACAGCGTGCTCAAAAAATCGTCAGCGATGCCGCGTGCAAATTTCGCGAGAATGTCCGCGGTCGCAGGAGCCACCAGCAACAGATCGGTGCGCTGCGCCACCGCAATATGCTCGATAGCGCTTTCCAGATTAGCTTCGTTTTCGGAATTGCCGAACAGGTCGGTAATTACTTTTTGCCCGGTGAGCGCCGCGAAGGTCAGCGGAGTAATAAATTCGCGCGCCCCGCGAGTCATCACTACTTCCAGGCTGAAACCCTCTTGCTGCAGCAGGCGCACCAGCTCGGCAGCCTTGTAGGCCGCAACTCCGCCGGTCACACCCAGGGTAATTCGCATGGCGTCCTTCACGCGGGGAAAATTACTTGCGGCGCTTGTTGCCGTCTTTGTCTTCGTCGATGGAGTCCGGCTCGGTGAAGTCGTACTCGAGCAAGCTGTGGTTTAGCTCTTCCACGGCGATGCGCGTGGGCTTGAGCGTGCGGGGATTTTCCACCAGCGGAGGCGCACCGGCCATAATCTGCCGCGCGCGGCGAGCCGCGAGAACTACATACGCGAACTGACTCTGCGGAGCCTTGGTTAATACGTTCATCTCAGTCATTCTCCCCCAAAGGATGCCAGAAGTTGCTCTACCCGGTCCCTGCGCCGCGCCTTGCTGCAACGCAACGCCGTGACGATCGACTGCACTTCCTGACCGGCACGGTTTACATCTTCATTCACTACACAAAAATCGTAATACTTGCCGGACTCCACAATCTCGTCGCGGGCTTTAGCCAGCCGGCGGGCGATGTCGTCGTCCGAATTTTGCCCCCGCGAACGCAACCGGCGTTCCAATTCTTTGCGGGACGGCGGCAAAATAAAAATAGCCACCGATTCGGGCAAAACTTGTTTCACTTGCGCGGCGCCCTGGACGTCGATTTCAAGAACCAGGTCGAGCCCGGTCTGGCGCGATTCCTCCAGCCATTTTTTCGGCGTGCCGTAAGAATGCTTGCCGAAAACCCGCGCGTATTCCAAAAATTCTCCGCGCGCGATCATGGCCTCGAAATCCGCGTCGGAGATAAAATCATAGCACTTACCGCTGGCCTCGGTCGCGCGACGCGCCCTGGTAGTACATGAGATGGAGGGCATGGTGCCGGGCAATTCCAGGACACGCTGAACCAGGGTGGATTTTCCGGAGCCGGATGGGCCGGAAACGATGATGACCAGCGGATCCGGTTTTGCGGAGTTTGCGGCTTGGTCGCTCATTCGAGATTTTGAACCTGCTCGCGCAATTTTTCGATGTCGGATTTGATTTCGAGGGCGAGCGCGGTGATGGAGAGCGCTTCGGTGTCAACGCCCGGCGTTTTGGAAAGCATGGTGTTGGCTTCGCGATTCATTTCCTGCAGCAGAAAATCGAGTTTCTTGCCCATTTCGCCGGCGCCTTGCAGCAGGCTGCCGAATTGCGCGAGATGGCTGCGGAGGCGTTCGAGTTCTTCGCCGATGTCGCTGCGTTCGGCGAGTATGGCGGCTTCCTGGGCGACGCGTGCGGGATCGAGTGCCGAGCCGCCGAGCAATTCTTTGAGGCGGGCGTCGAGGCGCCGGGCGAACGCGGGGCGCAACTTTTCCGCGAGCACGCGGACCTGACCGGCTTCGTCGCCGATTTTGTTGAGGCGTTGCTGCATTTCTTCGACGAGGTGTTTTCCTTCAGTGCGGCGCATTTCGTCGAGTTTGTTTAATGCCTGGCGCAGGCATTCTTCCAAGGCACCGCCGAGTTGTTCGCGGCTTTCTTCGTTTTCCGGAGTGGCGATTCCTAAGCCGGAAATTACTCCGGGCAAACGCATCAAGGCAACGACATCCACGTTTGCCGTGGAAAGCGATTCACGGCGGAGTACTTCTGCGGCGCGCAAATAGGCTTTGGCCAAATCCTGATTGACCTGGATGGTGCCGGCGGCGCGTGGTTCGGCGGCGATTTGAATTTCGACGTGGCCGCGATGAACGTGATCGCGGACGACCTGACGGAGACGCGGTTCGTAAATTTCGAGGCCTTCCGGCATGCGCATTTTTAAGTCGAGAAAGCGATGGTTGACGCTTTTTACGCTGACGCGCAGAGAAAGGTCAGTGGTTTCCTGGCGGGCTTGGGCGTAACCGGTCATCGAGAGGCATTCGGGTTTTCTGGTGGATGCGGGCATTGGGCTCATTGGATCCGTGGAGGTTTACCGGAGGAGATTTGTGGAACTGGCGTGACCGAGTCGGACGCTGGAGCGAGCAAATCATCATTGGCGAATTGAATTCCGTGAAGGCGGGCGTAGGTGCCACCGCGGGTCATCAATTCGGCGTGCGTGCCGGTTTCGCGAATTTGGCCATTTTCGAGAACCATAATTTTATCCGCGCGGCGAATGGTGGCCAAGCGGTGGGCGATGACGAAAGTGGTGCGGCCGGTCATCAAATTGGCGAGAGCTTTCTGCACGAACATTTCGGATTCGGCGTCGAGTTCGGAAGTGGCTTCGTCGAGGATCAGGATGGGCGAATCTTTCAGGATGGCGCGGGCGATGGCGATGCGTTGGCGCTGGCCGCCGCTGAGACGAGTGCCGCGTTCGCCGACCATGGTGTTGTAGTCGAGCGGAAGCTCTTTGATGAAATCATGGGCCAACGCGGCTTTGGCGGCGGCGACGACGCGTGCTTCGGGAACGCCGGTGAGGCCGTAACAAATGTTGTTCCACACGGTGTCGTAGAAAAGGATATTTTCCTGGGCGACCATGGCGATTTGATCGCGTAATGAACGCAAGGTGACTTCGCGAATGTCGAGGCCGTCGATGCGGATTGCGCCGGAGGTGACTTCGTGGAAGCGCGGGAGCATGTTGACGAGGGTGGTTTTTCCCGCGCCGCTGGAGCCGACCAGCGCGATGACTTCGCCTTTGCGCGCTTGCAGCGAAACATTTTGCAGGACCATCGCGGAACCAGCATCGTAGCTGAAGCTGACGCGGTCCAATTCGATCTCGCGTGAAAATGCGGGGAGGATTTTTGCGCCGGGCTGCTCGATGTTTTCTGGCGCGAGGTCGAGATAGGCGAAGACCTGGGTGCTGGCTCCTTGGGCGGCCTGAAATTGCTGGTAGACGTTGCCCATGCGCTTGAGCGGCATGTAGGCGTTGAACATGGCGTAGATGAAGGTGAAAAACTGGCCGGTGGTCATGATGTTGTGCTGAATTTGGCCGCGGGCGTAGAGCAGCAGCAGGGGGATGACGATGGCGCCGAGCAGATCCATTAGTGGAGAGGTGATCACTGCGGCGCGCACCCAGCGCATGTTTTCGCGGAGCAGGCGGCGGGCGGCGCTGCGGAATTTTTGAGTTTCGAAATCTTCCATGCCGAAGGCTTTTACGACGCGGTTGCCGCTAAAGGTTTCCTGGAGGATTTGGCTGAGGTCGCCCAGGCGGGTTTGGCTGGTTTCGACGGAGCGGCGGATTTTGCGGCCGAATTTGCTGACGGGGAGGATGACCAGCGGGAGCAGGATCGCAGTGCCCAGTGCCATGCGCCAATTCACGACCAGCAAGACGGAAACGAAAACCAGGAAGGTAAAACCTTTTTGGAAAAGATCGGCGAGGTATTCGCTGAGGGCGACCCTGGCACGCTCGACGTCGTTAATTACCGTGGAATTCAGGCGACCGGTGGGATTGTGCTGGAAAAAACCCATGGGCTGGCGGATCAGGCGGGCGTAGACCTGATTGCGCAGGTCGGTGACGGCGGCTTGGCCCACGTACTGAATTTCGGTGTTGCCCAAATATTCGGCGATCGCTTTGGAGAAATATAGAAGGACCAGGGTGATGGCGAAAACGGTCCAGACGTTGTGGATGCGCGGCGGAAAAAAATTATTGAGATAAATGGTGCGGCCGGACCAGGGCAATTTCACCAGCGCGAGCATGGAGCCGACTGCGGTGGGATTGAGGACGCGGTCGACTGCGGGCGCGACCATCAAGGCGACGCCGCCTTCGGCCAGCGCGACGAAGGCGAGCAGCGTAATCCCCACGCCGAGCCGCAGCGAATAGGGCCGGACGTATGCTAACAATCGTTTCAGTTGCGGTGAAAACAACGCCACGCTTTACAGTCTCCCGAACGATTACTTGGTACGCTATTTCGCCGCACGAGGGCGTGTCAAGTTGCGGCCACGATTTTCTGGGCGATTCGTGGCGTACTCAGAAGCCGGTCGGACGTTTCCGCCGTGCGCACAATGTGTAGAACCCGAATGCGCCGCGTTTCGTTGCGGAAGAACGCCGGCGTGTTCTTACTTGTCGATATCGCGGTGCACGACTTTGGTGATGACCCCGTGCTTGCCGAGATGCTTGCTGATCACTTCGGACATCATCACCGAGCGGTGTCGTCCGCCGGTACAGCCAAAGGCGATGGTGAGGTAGCTCTTCCCTTCCTGGATGTAGTGCGGCATCAAGTAGGTCAGCAGGCTTTCCACGCGGCGCAAGAATTCTCCGGTTTGTGGGAACGAACGAATGTAGCGGCGCACCTTGGGATCCTTGCCGCTGAATTCGCGGAGGCGCGGAACGAAATGCGGATTGGGCAGAAAGCGCACGTCGAAAAGCAGGTCGGCATCGGTGGGGACGCCGTACTTGTAGCCGAAGCTCACCACGGAAACCATCAGCGGGCGCTGATCGGGATTCTTGAAGCGCTCGGTGACGAAGTGGCGCAGTTCGTGAACGTTGAATCGAGTGGTGTCGATGACCACGTCGGCCAGCTTGCGAATGGGCTCCATCATGGCGCTTTCCTGGAGCAGGCTGTCGCGGACGGATTTTTCTTTGCCGAGTGGGTGCGGGCGGCGGGTCTCGCTGTAGCGGCGCAGCAAGGCGTCGTGGTGCGCTTCGATGAAGACCAGGGTGATGGGATGGTCTTTGCGCAGATGCTTCAGAAGCGGGAGAAGCTTCTGCAGGTGGGCGCCTTCGCGAGCGTCGATCATCAATGCGGCGCGAGCGAAGTCGCCGTCACCGGCGGCGTGTAGTTCGGCAAAAATGGGCATCAACTCGACGGGAAGATTGTCGACGCAATAAAAACCCATGTCTTCGAAAGTTTTTAGGACGGTGCTTTTTCCGGAGCCGGACAGTCCGGTGAGGACTACGAGATGGCGGGGGTCGTGTCGATCGCGCTGATTCGGGTGGCGGCGGGGCACCGGCTGCCTTTAACTCTTCACGCGGCGTTGATGGGTGCTGGGAATGCGCATGTCTTCGCGATATTTGGCAACGGTGCGGCGGGTGACGTGGATGCCGGCATCGTCCAGTTTTTTGGCGATTTGTTCGTCGGTGAGGGGTTTGGAGCCGTCTTCCTCTTCAATCATTTTCTTGACGACGCGCTTCAAGGTGAGCAGGGACATGGCGCCGCCTTCTGGGCCATTCACTGATTCGCTGAAGAAGGAGCGGAGTTCCAAGACGCCTTGCGAGGTGTGGGCGTATTTGCTAGCGACGGCGCGGCTGACGGTCGAGGGATGAACGCCGACTTCTTCGGCGACTTCTTTGATCATCATGGGCTTGAGAGCGTCCTGGCCGCGATCGAGAAAATCGCCCTGGCGCGCGATGATGGACTGGCAGACGCGCAGAATAGTGTGTTTGCGCTGCTCGATATTTTTCATCAACTGAATCGCGGCGGTGAAGCGTTCTTTGACGTAGTTGCGCACGTCGCGGTCGGATGCGTCTTTGACCAGCAGACGGCGATAAGTGGGGCTCAGGCGCAACTGGGGCATGTCGTCTTCGTTGAGGAAGGCGACCCATTGATCGTCAACCTTGCGGAAATAGACGTCGGGTTCGACGAGTCGGGGTTCGGTTTTGTTGTAGCGCAGACCGGGGCGCGGGTCGAGCTTGCGAATGACTTCGAGCGAACGTTTTACGACTTCGAGCGGGCGATTCAGAGCGCGCGCGACTTCTTTGAGTTGATTGGCTTGAACCTGTTTTAAATGGTCCGCGATGATTTGCTGCGCGAGAGTGTTCTGCGGATCGAAGGCTTTGATTTGCAGCAGCAGGCATTCGCGCAAATCGCGTGCGCCCACACCGATGGGATCGAAATCCTGGACGACCGCGAGCGCGTCGTCAAAATCATCCTGGGAATATTTCCCGTTCTGCAATAACTCTTCGACCGAGGCAGTCAGGTAACCGTTCTCGTCGAGATTGCCGATGATGCTTTCGGCCAGTTCCTTCACCGCGTCGGAGCAAATGGTGACGCTCAATTGCCAGGTGAGGTGTTCGGTGAGCCCGGTCGGAGAGGATAAAAACTTTTCGAAGGAGGGGCGTTCGGAAATTTCGCGTTCTTGCGATTGGCCGCCATCGCCGCCGGTGTCGAGATACTGATTGAAGAAGGTGCCGACGTCGAATTCATCGAAAGGGTTGGACTCGGGCTTCTCGGGAACTTTTTCCGTTTCGGCTTTCAGGAAATTTTCGTCGCTGTAGTTGTCGGTTTGGGTGGGCTCTTCGCTTAATTCTTCCAGGACGGGGTTGGCAATCATCTCCTGGTTGATCATTTCGCGGAGTTCGAGACGATTCAGCGCCAGAACGCTGACCATCTGCACTAAACCAGGCGTCAGAATCTGCTTCTGCGTCACTCTTAGGTTTAGTTTTAGTCCCTGCCAGGCCATACCGATCTGATCCCCAGTTGCGCCCTGATGGTTTGCTAGTTCAGTTTGAAATGTTCGCCAAGATAGACACGGCGAACTTCCGCGTTGGTGCTCAGGGCTTCGGGCGTGCCCTGTGCCATTATTTTCCCATGATTCACGATGTACGCGCGATCCGTGACGTTGAGTGTTTCCCTGACGTTATGATCGGTGATTAATACGCCAATCCCCGAACGACTTAAGTCGCGGATAGTCTCTTGCAAATCTTTGACCGTTAGCGGGTCGATGCCGGAAAACGGTTCGTCTAATAAAATAAAGGAAGGCGAAAGTGTGAGCGAGCGGGCGATTTCCAAGCGGCGGCGTTCTCCGCCGGATAAAACGTAGGCTTTGCTGGTTCGTACGGTTTCGAGTCCCATCTGCACGAGAAGTTCTTCGAGGCGATCGCGTTGCTGTTGCGGAGTGAGCGGAAGCGTTTCGAGAACCGCTAGAAGATTTTCTTCGCTGGTAAGCTGGCGGAAAACGGAAGGTTCCTGAGGAAGGTAACTGATTCCGCTGCGGGCCCGCAGATACATCGGCAAATCGGTGATTTCTTCGTCGTTTAAAAGGACGCGACCGGAGTCTGGCCGAGTCAGACCCACGATCATATAAAATGTAGTGGTTTTTCCCGCGCCGTTGGGGCCGAGCAGCCCCACAACTTCACCCTGGCCGATCTCCAGTTGGACGTCGTCGACTACTTTGCGACCGCGGTACGTTTTGCTTAGTTCAACCGCCTGGAGATTCAGCATACCTCGTCATTTCTCGACTCGGTGTTTCGTCAGTGTGCGCGAGCCATTTTCTGAATCGACGATGATCGTATCATCCGCTAAAAAGAAGGTCAATTGACGGCCGGTGGTGGTGCCTGCGGAACCGTCGTAGATGGTGGGTTTGCCGCCGCTCATGACGAATTTTCCGTCGGCGGCGGTGTATTCGGCGTGTTCAGCGGTGGCTTTGCGGGTTTGTTCTTCGACGGTGACGTTGCCGGAGCCGATGGCGCGGCTGATTTGTTTCGCGGTGTCTGGCGATTTTGCGGAGGCCTGTTGCGCGGGGGGCGGATTTTGGGCGTGGGTGAAATAGAGATCGAGGACATCGCTGCGCATGCGCTGCGTTTCGGATTGCACCAGGACGTTGCCTTCGAGGTGGGCGCGGTCTTCGAGATCTTCGTAGGTTAACGTTTTGGAGGAAAGGTGCCAGAGGTTGGGTTTGGTGGATTTGCCGGTACTCACAGTTTGTGTGGCTGGCGTTCCGGTGGGCTTGGACGGTTGTTGGGGAAAAACCGCGCGGACGTTGCCGGCGGCTTTGAGTTCGCGGGTTTTTTGCAGCAATTCGATGGTTTCAGATTCGAGTACGGAGTCGCCTTGCCAGAGGCGGGCGTGGCCGCTGTAGAGTGCGCGGCCGGTTTTGGAATTGCCTTCCATTTTTTCTGAGGAGATGCTGGCGGGTCCCGAAGCGAGCTGCGGTGTCGCACTCTTTGTGCCGCTTGACGAGGAATTTTGCGCCGAGTTGGAGGGGGCGGATCCTGGCGAGTTTTTTGCGCCGAAAGTGGTTGAGCGGACGCCGCCGTCGGCGGAGATGTCGCCGGTAGTCTGAACGAAATGCAAGTTGGCGGCGTGGGTTTCGCTGGTGGCGTCGCGCACCATTGCGTGGCCGGTGAGAGTTGCGACTTGCGTCGCCCGCACGATCACCGCGTTGTCTGCTTGCGCGGCGCGATCGGCGTCCTTGAATTTGACGTTCTCGTGCAACTCGATTTTGGACCAGCCACCTGGTGTTTCCAGTTGCGCGATGGCGCGAGCCGCGGTGGAAGTTTGCGGCGCGTTGCCGGGAATGTCCCGCTCGGTTTGCACGTTGCCGGTGGCGGTGAGTAGCGAGGGATTGCCATCGGCGAAATCGAGAAGCAATTTGTCGGCGCTCAGGTGGGTGTGGGCTTGGGCGTCTTTGGCGTTTGGTGGCTGATCGGTCCAGCGAATCGTTCCGCTGGCCAGTGTTTCTGCTTGTTTAGGTTGGCTGGGATGATTCTGATTGGCTTCGGTGAATTGCAAGCGGGCTTTGTCCGTTTCGAGGCTGCGCGAAGTGCCGTTGGGGCCGGCTGAACTAATGACTGCGCTGCCATCGAGATCGATCTGCTTGGGCTCGGTGATTTCCGGCCACATTTCTACCGTGACGTTTTCAGCGGAGAAATCGTCGTTTTCTGCCGCGGCCTTTCGTGAACCTCTTACGTGACCGTTTGCTTCGAGGCGCTTCAGCCAGCCGTCGGGATGAAACCACGCTTTCAAGACGTTGGCGTTTACTTTGGTCAGGGCAGATGCCGCCGAGGTTGTTGCTTGCGGGGTTTTGCCTGCTCCGGGCGTGGCGATCAGTTCTTGTGCGCGAAAATCTTCGTCGAGGTGCAGGGAAAATTCTCCGGCGTCGAGTTGGGAGTTTTTGGTTTCGGCGTGGGCGGGGCCGAAAAGCTGCACGATGCGAGTCTCGCGGCTGAAATCGAGGCTGGAACCGGTGACGTGTACCGGTTCGCCGTTGGCGCCCTTGGGTCCGCCGGACTGAATTAAGGACATTTGTACGTCGCGCAATAGTTTTAGAGTGCCCACTTGCGAATTGTATTCGACGCCGAGAGCTTCGCCGGTGCCTGCGGGGAAAGAAAACGTGACGCGCTCGTTGGTTTGGGCGGTGCCGCTGGCTTGATTGAAGGTGACGTTGCGGGTTTCGACGTGGCCTTCGGAGGCGGGAGGTTTGGCGGGATTTTTTTCGGCGAGGGTGGCGTTTGCGGCGCTCTGCAGATCGAACTGCACTACACCGTTGCAGGATACGGAGCCGGTACCTTTGGTGTACTGGCAACTGTGAGTGCGAATCACGTCGTGGCGATCGCTTTGCTTACCGAAGATGGTGATTTTTACTTCTTCGAGGAGGCTGGCGTCCTGATTGCGAAATTCGGTGGATTTGGAGGCTTCCACGGTGAAAACTTTGACGTTGCCTTCGACTTTGGAGAAGGTCAGGCCGGCGGATTGGCGTTCGACGTTTTCCGCGGGGGCTGGCGGGGCGCCGCGTTTGATGATGCGCGCGACGACGCCGTGGCGCACGTAGACACCGATGGTGAGTGCGGCCAACAGCACAGCAATTAGAGCGGACCAGCGCGCGTAACGCGCGGCTTCGCTGCGTTTCATAAGATTTAGTTAAGCAAAGTTTAGTGGGCGTGTATAGAAGTGCGCGGAAAGCCGCCGCTGCAAAAACTATTTCTGGTGGACGGTGTCGGGAAGAATGCCGATGTTGGCGGCGGCGACGCTGTCGCGGTTGGTGTTTTTTACCAGGTACATGGCTTCATCGGCGAGGTGGAGGAGACCTTCTTTGGTGCGCGAGTCGACTGGGTAGGAAGCGACTCCCAAGCTCGGCGTGACGTGAATGTTGAGGCCTTCGCCGGTGAGCCAGACTGTTTCACGAACCAGTTTGTGCAGACGGCGGGCCACGTTGAGCGCACTTTCTTTGGAGGTTTGCGGCAAGAGCAGCACAAATTCGTCGCCGCCATAACGGAACGCGAAGTCGATGAGGCGGCAGCGGCTTTTCAGTGCGGAACCGATTTCCGCCAGCAGGCGCGAGCCGACCAGATGGCCGTGGGTGTCGTTGACCTGTTTGAAATGATCCAGGTCGATGAACACCAAAGAAAATTCGTAGCTGTAACGTTGCGAGCGATAAATTTCGGTGTCGAGAATGAAGCCCATGTGCCGCGCGTTGTACAGCGTGGTGCAATCGTCGGTGATGGTCAGCTCGTGAATGCGCTTCACGTGGCGGGCATTTTCCAGAGCAATGGCGGCGAAATCGGAGAGCGCTTCGAGTAACCGCAGATCGCGCTGATCGAAGCCGTCAGGACCGATGCAATTGATCAGTTCGATGACGCCCAGGCAGGTGTCGCGGAATTTCACCGGGACGGCGACGATGGATTGCGTTTCGCTTTTGGTTTTTTCGTCGACCTTGTGAAAAAAGCGAGTGTCTTTGGAAGTGTCCGGGACCACCACCGTTTCGCCTTTTTCGGCGACCCATCCGGCGATGCCCTGGCCCAGCTTGACGCGCACATCTTTTAGCGCGGGCGAAGCTTTGCCGACGGCTAACTCGAAATACAGCTCCTGCTTGGCCTCATCGAGGAGCAGCAGCGACCAATTTTCCGGCTGCAGAAATTCGTCGATCTTCTCCATGATGGTGCGGAGCACTTGATCGAGTTGCAGCGAAGAAGTGAGCGCTTTGCCCAGTTCCTGGAAGACCGCGACTTCGCCGGCTTCGCGCTGTTCGTAAGGAACGGCGGCGTTGCGGCGGCGCTCAATAGCTGGAAATTGCTTGACCTCTTCCACGAGTGGCTGAGCCCAGTCCTTGCGTAGGTGTAGGTGCGGTCGAGCGTGACTTGCCGCCGGCCAAGAGGGAAAACGCGGCGGCAGCGTCGTGTAGCAAATTGAGATGCTGACGCGAACCTAACTCAGTATAGGCATCAGGCAAAAAGTGTCGCAATACAGAGTTGCGCGGGGCGTCGCCAGATTGCCAATCGTTGAGGAAAAGCTGACGCTGGACGGCGCTGAGGATGGAACTTTCTGTGTCGGCTAAGGGAATGGTGTGTCTAATACTACAAATGGTTGGGCGTTATCTGATGAAAAACTTGGGCGCACTTGGAAATCCCGGGCGGCCCAGGCGGGCATCATAATTAGGGTTCGCAATGGGCAAGCTTGGAATCACTACCCGGGTGCTGTGGATTGGTTTGGCGGTGGGCGCGTTGGGAATTTTCCCCGATGCGCAGGCCCAGACTTCCAGCCAGCAGTCTGCGGGGATGTCCAAGCCGGACGATGGCCCTGATGGGCCGGCACGTTCTTCTTCGCCCGACGATCCGCAAAACCCTAACAACTCGGTGAATCCGCGCATGCCCGGACGGGTTACTGGCACGGTCACCGATCAGACAGGCGCAGTGATTGCTGCGGCTTGGATTCGCATTGCCAGTTCCGGCGATGCGCAAAATTCCGACGAACAAGGGTTCACGGATGCGAACGGGCAATTTTCGTTGGCGAACATTGTGCCGGGGGCTTTTCAGATCACCGTGAGCGCCACGGGCTTTGCGCCGGTGACGTTGTCTGGAGATTTGAAGGCGGGCGAAATACACGACATGCATGCGATTTCGCTGCGACTGGCTGCTGCGGGTACGGAATTGCGAGTGGTGCCGACGCAGGAGGAAGTGGCGCAGGATGACATTCGCGTGGAGGAGAAGCAGCGGGTGTTCGGGGCGATTCCGAATTTTTATGTGAGCTATGTTTATAATGCGCCGCCACTGACGTCGAAGCAGAAATTTCAATTGGCTTGGAAAACTTCGATCGACCCGGTGAATTTTGGGTTAAATGCGGTGGTGGCGGGCGTGCAGCAATCGCAAAATACATTTCCCGGCTATGGGCAGGGCGCGGCGGGTTATGGGCGGCGGTTTGGCGCGTCTTATGGGGATTTTCTGACCTCGACGTATTTGGGGAGTGCGGTGCTGCCTTCGCTGTTCAAGCAGGATCCGCGTTATTTCTATAAAGGGACCGGGAGTATCCGGTCGCGGATTTTGTATGCGTTGGCCAATTCGGTGATCTGCAAAGGCGACAACGGGCATTGGCAGGCGAATTATTCGGCGATTGTTGGAGGGCTGGCCTCGAGCGGGATTTCCAATTTGTATTATCCGGCGAGCGATCGCAACGGTGCGGCGTGGACGTTTGAACAGGCCTTGATTGCGACTGGAGCGACAGCAGCGACGAATTTGCTCCAGGAATTCGTGATTCGGAAGCTGATTCCTGGGGCTTCGAATCACACGGTGACCAAACCGGAAGCCGGAAATCCCAAAACACCCGGGCCGATTCGCGCTGACGACTAATCTTCTTATCCACAGATACGTATTTAGCTGGTTAACGCTTACTGCATAGGGCGGTTGACGCCAAAATTTTGCGGCACGATACTGCAAGACGTCGCGTGCAGTCCGTTCGGTCCGAACTTCCCTCTCCTGCTCCGACTTTAACTTCCGGCGTGAAGTATGAGTGTTTGTTGCGCGACACGAGCGCCCGGAAAATTGTGTAAACTGAGTTGCATTCCATGGCAAAAGGAATTTTTGGCGAGCGGCTGAAGCGCGAACGGGAGATGCGCGACGTGTCGCTGGGAGAAGTGACGCGCGGCACGCGGATTCCGGAGAAATTTGTTCACGCGCTGGAAAATGAAGAGTGGCAAGTGCTGCCGGGCGGAGTTTTCAGCCGCGGATATGTTCGTTCTATCGCGCGTTACCTTGGTTTGAATGAAGAGGAGTTTCTTTCCGAGTACGACTTAGCGCGCGGGCAGACCGAGTTGCCTATGCCGCGTGCTTACGAAAACAAAATACCTGGGCCGCCGAAGTGGTTATTGGCGGCCATTGTGTTAGTGATTGTCGGTGGATTGGCCGGATTGGTTTATGGCGGGCGGTATGCATGGCGGCGGGTGAATGAGTATCGAGCCTCGCGTTCGCCGGCGAGGTCTACGTTGCAGCAAAGTGCGACTGCAACCGGGACAACCGCAACAGGCGCGGCGACGGCTGCTCCAGGAAAACTGGAGTTGAGTGTTTCTACTTCGGTGGCTTCGCACGTGCGGATTTTGGCGGACAACCAGGTGCAACTGGATGGTGAGGTCCAACCTGGAGACACCCACCACTTCACCGCGGAAGAACAATTTCAAATTACCGCGGCGGATGGCGCGGCTGTGCATCTGGAACTGAATGGCCGGCCGATTCAGGCGCGGGCAAATGTTGGAAACTCGGCGCGGACCTCCGATACTATAGTCCTGGGTAAAAAAGATCTGAGGCCGCCTGATGGAACCGTCCGCCCCTGAAACAACTGCTGGGACAAATCCCGCTCAACCAGGATCAAGTTCGCGCGAGCGCAAGCTGGCGGTGTGCACCGGTGCAGGCAATTGGGGCGTGGCTGACCGCGCTGAAATGCTGGTGATGCTGCTGAACGATGCGGATACCGAAGTGGCGCTGCAGGCGGGCGTGGCGCTGAATGGGTTGCCGCCGGAAGCGTTTGTGGAAGCGTTGAAGCGCGATGAAGCGATCGCCGGGCTGTTTGAATATGCGTCTACGAATTTGGTGGGCGAGCCGGGCGTGGGCGAAGCGCTGGTGCAGAACAAGAATTGTCCCGCGAAGTTGATCACTCCGCATGTGGCGCAGTTGTCACCGGTGAATATTGCGGCGCTAATGGATTCGCTCGATCGCGTGAGTGAATCGAGTGAGTTGGCCAACGCACTGCTTAGTTCTACTTCCGCGACAATGGAACATAAACGCGTTCTGCAGGAGTTGCTCGATCCGGAGCCGCCCATTGATGAGAAGGCGCTGCTGGAAGCGTTGATGGACGCTGAGCCGGACCAGGAGCGGCGCCAGACGCTGTTGCAGAAGCTAGCAAAAATGAGCGTGTCGCAGCGGGTGCAGTTTGCGATCAAGGGCGGCTCAGAAGCGCGGCGCACGCTGATCCGCGACAGCAACAAAGTGGTGCAGCGGGCAGTGCTGCAATCGCCGCGGTTGACCGATCAGGAAGTGGAATCGTTTGCGGGGATGGCGAATCTTACGGATGAGATTTTGCGGCTGATCGCCAACAACCGGGTGCATCGCAAGAATTACACGGTGGTGCGGAACTTGATGAGTAATCCGAAAACTCCGCTGGATGTGACGCTGCATATGTTGCCGACGCTGAATGCGATGGACTTGAAGAAGCTCAGCACGAATAAAAACGTGCCGGAAACGTTGCGCACTACGGCGCAGAAATTGATACGGACGCGGGCGGTTGCAAAAGCTGGGTAGAATTTTTTTGGGCGCCCGGGAGCCGTTTGCGGTGGGGATTTGGTGGCTCGCGTGGCGCAAATCCAAAAAGAGAAAATCTAAGAGCGGACGTTGATTGAGACGCCCGGGCAGCCCACCCTTGCAAAAACCGCAAGGGTAGGCCACCCAAGCTTGAGCGTGGTTACAGAAAAGCCAAAACAAACAGAAAAGCTAAAAACAAAAAAACCTGATCCCTAGCTGCGTAAGACCAAGGTGCTGGCGATCATGTCGTGGAGGGCCTGCTTTTTTTCTGTGAAGCCGGCCATGATGTAGCCGATGGCGAGCGGAATGAGGCCGGTAAGGATCTTTGCGAAATAACGGCCGGTGGCGCGTTGGAAGGTGATGGGGTTGCCGGCGATATCCGTGACTTTGAGGCTCATGGCGCGTTTACCCAGCGTGGCTTGCCAGGAAGAGCTTTCCATCTTGGCGTGATAGATCCATCCGGCCAAAAAGGCGAGGATCCCGATACAAATTAATCCCAGGATGAAGGCGCCGCCGATCATGTTTTTGGCGGCTTCTTCATCGCCGGCGGACACTTTGCCGAGTGCGGCAGTCAACCCGGTGAGCGCGGCGAAGGGAACGAAGAGCGCAACGAAGACGACGCCCATGATGAGGGCGTCGATGACGTAGGCCACGAAGCGTATCCAAAATCCGGCGTATGGCAGAGCAACCGCGTAGGTGGCTGGCACGCCGGAAGCGTAGACCCCGGCGGGATAATTAGCGGCGGGGGTCAATCCGCCTGCAACAGGCGGTGCGGCTGCGACTGCTGGCGGCCGGGCCGGACTGGGCGACGCCAGGGTGCCGGTCGGCTGTCCGCACTGGGGACAGAATGCCGTTCCATCTTGCACGTTGCTTCCACACTTTGAGCAGAACACAGGGCCTCTTGAACTTCGGTTGAGGAGTCAGCGAAGTTGCGACATCGTACTGTTCATGGAACGGATGGTCAATACGGCGATTGTTAGCGGCGACCGGGTCAGGAAGGTGGCGTTTGGAAGGGCGCGTTCAACGCGGCAGTGAGCGCAAATAGGCGATGATGGCTTTGGCGTCTTCGTGTTTCATGTGATAGATGTGCATCGGGGGGCGAAGTTCTTCGCCTTCGGGCCCGGTGCCTTTTTCAAGGACGCGTTCGCCCTGTTCCTCGGTGAAGCTGGGCCAACCGGCTAAGGCCGGCACGTTTTGCGCCCAGTTTTGGATGGGGGCAACGGGTTGGATCCAGACCGAGGCACCTTTTAGCCAAGCATCGGTGCGCAGCTCGCCGCGTTCGTTGCGCGGAGTGTGGCACTCGCCGCACATAGCTACGTCTTCGACGAGGTAGCGGCCGCGTTCGACTTCGCCTTTGTCGGCGTTGGCGGCAGCGGGATTGGTTGGAGTCTGAGCCAGGGCGGTGAAATGTCGCGAAGGCAGAGTGAGCAAAGCGGCGGTGACTGCGACGGTGACAGCGCTTACAGCCAAACCGTAGGCTCCGAAGATTTTCATGGCTCCTCCAACGGAACTGGTGCGCGAGAGATTGTGGTTGTGCCGAAATTTGGATGCAATGGTTCGCGGACCGGCGTGCGCGACATTTTTGCTGCGTAAACCGCGCTGATTCTAGCACTGTCTCTGGAGGGATTCGGGTCATTACAAAAAAATAAAAGAGCCCATCTTTAATCTCGGATGGGCTCTTTCACTTAATGCGTAGTGAAGCTGTTAGCGGCTGCTGGCCTTGGCGGTGCCCGTGGCACCCATGTTTTTCTGGATGTCCTTTATTTTGCTGAGGTGGTCTTGCAGGGTCGGAAGCGTGTCGGAGGCGAAGCTTTTGATGGCGTCGTCTTTGCCACTGCCGACTTCTTTTTTGAAAGCGGTGACGTCGGCCTCGTGATCCTTGACCATGTCGTTTACGTAGGCTTTGTCAAAAGCGGCGCCGCTTAGTTTGGCGAGATGGTCGTAGGTCATTTTGTCTTTCACGGAGATGTCGTCGGGAAGCGTGATGTTTTCGCCCGAGGCGACGGACTTCAGCTTGTCGCCGGCTTTGCTGTGGTCTTCTACCATGCGCTTCCCAAAGGCTTTCACGTCGTCGCTGGAAGCTTTTTCTTGCGCCAATTGCCCCATTTTTACTTCGGCCATTCCGCCTGCGGCGGCTTCTTTGGCGAAGTGGGTGTCGGACATCGAGGGCTTGGAGCTGGCGGCGCTCATTTTGGTGTTGTCAGCTTTCATTGCCGGTGAATCTTGATGCGCGAGCACGGCCCAGCTTCCGACTGCGGAAAGCGTTAAGGTCACGGTGGCAACGTAGGCAGCTTTTCCGGCGTTGGTTTGAAGAAACTTTTTGAAGTCGAACTGCATGCAATCCTCCCCTGAAATTCTTTGTACATCTCAAGCTACGCGGGGTAGGTGGAAGGACCAATCCGGTGAAGTGTGTAGTGGAAAAAGGGGGGAGTTGTAGTGGCAACTAGTCGCGCGGAAGACGCTTTCGTGGGCGCTGGCCGCGTGGAGAAAAACTAGAGGCCGCTTACCGGACAGTGGTGCCCGTCCCACCCTTGCACAAACCGCAAGGATGGGCCACCCAGGTTTCGGGCGGGCTGAAAAAATCAAAACTAAGACTGAATCAAAGGCTATGAGTTAGTTTTCGCGTTCGTCTTCGTCGAGGTCTGTTTCCTGGGGGCGTTCGTGGATGTGGATTTCTTCTTCGTCGGCGTTGGGGGCGTCTTCTACCCCTTTGATGATGCCCGCTTCGTAGGAATTGCCTTCTTCGAGGAGTTCGTCGACGCTTTCGGAGTCGGCGCCTTCTACGTCGGAGAGGCCTTGCAGTGCGCCGGATTGTCCGCCGGAGCGGGCGTCGAGGCCGTTGACGTCGAGATTGATGGTTTCGTCCGGTTGGCCGGAGCCGCGGGTGCCGAGGCCGGCGGCGACTACGCGAACTTTGTTGGGCGATTTTCCGGTTTTGGCGGTCGTGTTGGTCGAAGCTTTGGCGGCTGGCTTGGCGGACTTAGCGACAGTTGTTTTCTTTGCCGGTGTTGCCCTCTTTGCGGGTGTCGCTTTCTTAGCCGATGCTACTTTTTTGGCCGGTGCTACTTTTTTGGCCGGTGCAGCTTTTTTGGCGGGTGCGGCTTTTTTCGATTTCGGTGCGCTGGCGATCTTTGATTTTGGGCGGGCGCTGGCTTTAGCGGATTTATTCGGCGCTGCGGATTTTTTCTTTGTGGGTTTCTTTTTAGTGGCCATATGGTGGTTGTCCTTGTCCCGGGAATCGTATCACTTGGATGCGAACGCCGCATCTTGTGCGGCTATTTTTCGCTGACGTCGAGGAATTGCACCTTCCAGGGGAGACTTTGCAGATCGATGCGCGCGACGGTGATCGGCAGATTGAAGCGCCGTGGGCCGGCGCTCCCGGGGTTTACGTACAGCACTCCGTCGCGTTCGTTGGAGACGGGTTTGTGCGAATGGCCGCTTACCACGATGGAAATTCCTTGAGCGACCGGTTTGATCGAGAGGGCGTTCAAATCGTGCAGCACAAAAATGGCGGTGGACCCCGCGCGGGCCACAGCGGTTTCGGGAAGCTGATCGGCCCAGTCGGCGGTGTCCACATTTCCGCGGACGGCGGTGACGGGGGCGATTTCTTTGAGTTGGTCGAGGATTTGGGGGTCGCCGATGTCGCCGGCGTGAATGATCAGGTTGGAGCCGCGCATGGCATCCAAGGCGGAAGAGCGGAGCAGGCCGTGGGTGTCAGAGATGAGGCCCAGGATGAAAGGTGCGGACGAGCGTAAAGGCGGCATCGTCGCTTTGGATGCGCGTCGTCGAACGAAAGAGATTTAAACGAGAGAGACTAAACGGATTTGGTGCTGGAGGAACGGCGCAGCGGCTTGGTGCCGGGGACCGGAAAACACATTTGCCAGAAGTTGGCGTTGGGGGCGATGAATTCTACGCCGACGAAGGTCTTGCCTTCGCGGGATTTGCGGATGGTGGTGACTTTGCAATCGATGGAGCTGCCGCTGTTTTCGTTGACCAGCGAGAGTTCCTGCCCCACCACGATCGGCTCTTCCATCGGAAACAGGCCGCCCTCGCGGCTGACCGCGTGAGAGGTGGTTTTCACCCGGAACTTGTCGCCTGCTTCGTTCTGCCAGCGCACAGTCAAACCCACGGTGAGAGTGACCCGGACGGTGCGGCGGCGCTCTTTAAAGCGGAAGTGCAGTAGGGACATAACTAAAAACGGGCCTCCGGCTCAGGTGCTGCGCGGTGCGAATTCAGCGGTACAACTCCAGCGGAACAGGGCGGGGTACGAACAGCGGCGGCTAACGGCTACGACTGGGCGCCTATTCGAGGACCGTTCCGAACTTGTCCACTGAATGACTAATTCTGCCAGCGCACTTCGGAAACAACAATAGTCAGACGGTACCACAATTGTCTATCCGGTGCAGTACCGAAGTACGGGGGCTGTGGAGAAAATTACTGCCGCATTTCCATTGGCGATTCATCTGCGGGAAACAATTTTGTGCGAGGCTGTTTGCCCGTTAATTTTTCCTCAGGAGCGCTGCCGGCTGCGGGTGGACCCGCGTTTGGGCGCTGCCGCCGCAGTTTTTGGCCTAAAAATACTGACTAATTGAGCTGGATTCACGCGGGCATGGTCGACCATTGCGCCCCAGTGGAGATGCGGGCCGGTGACTCTGCCAGTGGCGCCTACTTTTCCGATGACCTCGCCGGCTTTTACGTCTTGGCCAGCCGTTGCGCCGATTTCCGACATGTGCGCGTAGAGCGTGTAGATGCCCAGGCCGTGATCGATGATTACAGTGTTCCCAGAAAAATAGAGCTCTTCGGCGAGAACTACACGGCCGTTTTGTGTGGCGTGGATCGGCGTTCCGGTGAGTGCGGGGAAATCTGCGCCGGTGTGTGGGGAGCGCGGCTGACCGTTGAGGATGCGGCGCTTGCCGAAATTAGTTCCCTGGGTGATGCCGGTGAGCGGCCATTGGAATGGGCCTTGCCACAATTTTTCTGGCGTGACTGTGTCGTAGATTTCTCTTAGCTTTTTTTGTTCGGCGGCGGCGCGCTGGGCTTGTTGCTCGTCGGGCTCGACGAACTTGTTGTCGACTTTGAGGCTTTCCACGGCAAATTTTCCAGCGCTCACGGCGATCGAGGCAGAACAGGTCAGCGGCGCGTCACTGGCTGGAGCTGAGGTTTCGGATTTTGCAGACACGGCCAATGGATAGGCGCCCGGGGCTTTCTCCAAATCGGCACCGATCATCGCTTGCCAGTGTTCCACGCTTGCCAGGGTTTTGGATTTCGCTCCAGGCTTAGCCGGCTCTACAACTTTCCAGAACTCGATTTTGTGATCGGACCAGTTGGCAGTGACTTCTTGGAGAGGTGTGGCGCTGCGGACTTCGGCGAGCAGCAAGCTGCCTTGACTGGTTAGTGGCGCGCTGAGGCTGAGCTGCAAGTTTCCGGTACAAGTTGGCGATTCAGCGGAACGGGCTGGTTGCGCGGACAACAGCAACGTCGCGAGCATCGCTGCGGCAAGAACCGTGAGTGTGGAGGCGAGAGTTTTCTTTGCTATTCTCATTTCAGGGGATCGTCGGGCATTTCCTTGGCATTTTTGAAGCGGCCACTGTTCCAGCTTAGCTTGCCGTGTGCCCGGTTTCTATTTTCTTGTGTGCGGGAGTTTCGATGCAGTCGTTGCGGCTGAATCCTATTCTGAACACGGACTCCTACAAGCTGACCCACTGGTGGCAGTATCCGCCGGACACGCGGCACATTTATTCCTATGTGGAATCGCGCGGCGGGATGTTCGACGAGACCATGCTGGCGATGCTGCAGTACATCATTAAGTCGAATTTTGCCGGGCAGGTTTTTACGATGGAGGACGTGGAAGAAGCGCGCAAAGTGGCGCATGCGCATTTTCAGGGACATCCCAAATCGTTTAACTACGAGGGGTTTAAGTCGTTGTTCGCGAAGCATGGCGGGCGGCTACCGTTGCGGATTCGCGCGGTGAAAGAAGGCACGGTGGTGAAGAGCCACAACGCGCTGATCACCATTGAGAATACCGATCCGGAGTTTTATTGGCTGACGAATTGGGCGGAAACAGTTGTTGCTGCAGGTGTGGTATCCGATCACGGTGGCGACGCTGTCGCGGGCGATTAAACAGGTGATTGGCAAAGCGCTGGTGCGGACTGGCGATCCGGCGCTGCTTCCTTTTAAGTTGCACGATTTTGGGTTTCGCGGGGTTTCGTCGAAGGAGTCGGCGGCGATTGGCGGAGCGGCGCATCTGTTCAATTTTTTGGGGACGGATACGTTGGCGGCGATTCAGTTGGTGAATCAGTTTTATGGCGCGGATATTGGGTTTGCTAAGCCGCTGGAGTGTGCCGGTTACAGTATTCCGGCTTCGGAACACTCCACGATTACTTCGTGGGGCGAAGCGCATGAGTTGGAAGCGTACGAAAATATGTTGAATAACTGTCCCGAGGGGTTGGTCGCGTGCGTCAGCGATTCCTATGACATTTACAATGCAGTGCGAAATTTGTGGGGTGGGGCGCTGCGCGAAAAAGTGATGCAGCGCAACGGCACGCTGATCATTCGTCCGGATTCTGGGGATGCGGTTACGGTGTTGGAAGAGCTATTTAAAATTGTGAGCGAAGTTTTTGGTTACGAAGTGAATAGCAAGGGATGGAAGACCACGGTGCCCTGTGTGCGGTTCATTCAGGGCGACGGAGTGAACTTTTACACCATTCAAAATATTACGGCGCAGTTGACGCGGCGGGGCTGGTCGCAGGATATCTGGAGTTACGGAATGGGCGGGGCGTTGCTGCAACAGGTGAATCGCGACACGTTGCGATTTGCGCTGAAGTGTTCGGCGATAGATCGCAATGGGAAATGGCAGAACGTGTACAAGAATCCCAAGACGGATCCGACGAAGGCCAGTAAAGGCGGGCGATTTAATTTGATTCAGCATGGGAAAGAGTTTGCCACGGTGGAAGTTGTGGAGGGCGAGGCGCTGCCGGAGAGTCCGGCGTCAGGATCGAATGCGCTGGAGACGGTTTTGGAAGATGGAGTGGTGCTGCGGGATCAGTCGCTGGAAGAAATTCGCGCGATCGCGGCGGGCTACGATACGTATCAGCAGGTGGCGTGAGAATGGTCCGATCTGATTTTCAGGAATCGCGATTCCAATTTGTATAGGTGATCGCTGTTTAGATTTTTCGCTTGATGCAGTTGTAAATTTTTCGCTGAGATTGCGATCTGCGTTGTGGCCGTTTCTGCCTGTCCCGCTAACTCTATCAATTATCAGGCCTTACGTTGCTGCCTGTTTGGCGCTGTAAATGCTTCCTTGCAGTGTGCCCGGCGAGAATTGGTGCAAACGAAGTTGTGTTGGTAGTGCCCGGAACCAGCTTAGACAAACAGGTGCACCATGCGCAGGCTACGCGTGACTACATTAGGTACGGTACTTTTGGTTTCCGCTTTGCCATTAGTCGGTGCGGTCTTGGTGGTGGTGGAGCATCCGACTAGATCAGCTAATCCTCTGCCCGAATTAGTGCAAAGCCAGAGACATCAGGATGTGCGGACACTGGCGGGAAAAATTTCGCATCACAGCGGTAAGTTTGTGTTTCGCGAAGAGCACCGGAAAGATTCGTTTCAGTTGGACGACCAGCAGCACGCCAAACTTTATTCTGGCAAAGATGTATTGGTGACTGGGATTCTCGATCCGCAAGCCAATCTGGTTCACGTCCATCGCATCGAATCGGCTACGCTGGCCGACGACGGAATCAAGTAGTTCCACTCCGACTTAAAATTACTTCAACGAAGCTTCAATTTGCTTTTTGTATTGGCGGGCCTTGGCGAAGACTTCGTCTTCTTTCACGGTGAGTAACAGGTGGTCACGCATGACCACTTTTCCGCCGATCACGACGGTCTGCACATCGCTGCCTTTTATCGCGTAGGCGAGCTGCGCGTAATAGTCGTAAATCGGGACGGCGTTGGGTTCGTCTAATCCGATCAAGATTATGTCGGCTTTTTTGCCGGCCTCGAGCGAGCCGATTTCCTTTTCCATGTGGATGGCTTTGGCGCCTTCGATGGTGGCCATGTCGACGACGGCTTTGGCATTGAGCGCGAGCGGATCCATCTTGGTAATTTTTTGCAGCTTGGCGGCCAAGTCCATTTCTTCCATCAAGTCCAGGTCGTTGTTGCTGCCGGCAGGGCCGTCGGTGCCGAGTCCTACTGCGACGCCTGCGGCGCGCATTTCTGGCACGGGCGAGACGCCGCTGGCCAGCATCATGTTGCTGGAGGGGTTGTGGATGCAGCCGGTTTGTTTTTCGGCGAGGATTTTGCGGTCGGCCTCATCTACGAAGATGCAATGGGCGGCGATGACGTCGGGGCCGAGGATGCCGATCTTATTTAGGTACTGCACAGGAGTGGTGCCGTTTTGCGAACGGCTGTCGTCCAGTTCCTTTTTCATTTCCGCGACGTGAATGAGGATGGGGGCATTGTACTTGCGAGCTAGCGCGGCGGCGTCCTGTAGCGTTTTCTGCGAGCAGGTGTAGATGGAGTGCGGCGCGGGTGCGGCGTGAATCAGGCGGTCGCCTTTCCAGCGGGCGAGAAATTTTTCGGTATAGGCCAACATTTGGGCTTCGTTTTTATTGTCCGGCGCGGGGAAATCGATGAAGGTTTCGCCCAGGATGGCGCGCATGCCGGCGGCTTTGGTTTCTTCGGCGACGGCGTCTTCGAAGTAGTACATGTCGACAAAAGTCGTGACGCCGCTCCGAATTTGTTCAGCAGCGGCGAGGCGGGTGCCCCAACGAACGAAATCTTCGGTGACGTTTTTGGCTTCGGCGGGAAAGATATATTTGCGGAGCCAGTCGTCGAGGGTGACGTCGTCGTGGAGACCGCGCAGCAGCGTCATGGGCACATGAGTGTGGCCATTGATGAAGCCGGGCAGGACTAATTTGCCGCGGGCGTCGAGGGTTTGGTCGGGCGCGTATTTTTTTTCCAGGTCGCTGCGGAAACCGACGGCGGCGATGGTGTCGCCTTTTACGGCGATGGAGCCGTCTTCGAGGATCAGGCGGTTGCCGTCCATGGTGAGGATCGTTCCGCCGTTGATGAGCAGATCGATCTTCTCTTTCTCGCCCTGCGCGGAGGTGGATTTCGCTCCGGCGCCGACGAAGGCTAGCGTGAGAAGTACAACTGCTGACCACGTTGTTAAACGATTCAGGCGATAGGGCACGGGACGACTCCGAAGTGAATGGCTGGGATACGATTTACAAATTCGATTGGTCGAACGGCTTGGGAAACAGGTCTTTCATCTGGATGGTTTCGCGTTTGCCGCTGAGATTCGAGAGCGTGACGGGAACGTCGCCGCAAAATTCCCAGATCAATTGACGGCAGGCGCCGCAAGGCGGAGTCAGAGTTTCGGTGTCGGTGGCGACCGCGATGGCGCTGAAACCGCGTTCGCCTTCGCTGATGGCTTTGAAGATGGCCACGCGTTCGGCGCATACGGTGAGGCCATAGGTGGCGTTTTCCACATTGCAGCCGCCGAAAATGCGGCCGGAGCTGCCGCGTAGTGCGGCGCCTACGCGGAAATTGGAGTATGGCGCGTGGGCGTTTTCGCGGGCTTGTTTTGCGGCGTTGATCAGCAGTTGGTCGTCACTCATGATTTTGTCCCTGCTTCCCTACTGCGAGTCTCCGATCGATTCTTCCATCTTGGGCAGAACGGCTTTCAGCAGCGTAATGAAGTCGCCTTTGACGCGCTCGGCGGTCTCCAAAACTTCGCTGTGGTCGAGCGGTTGGTCGAGAATGCCGGCCGCTGCATTGGTCACGCAAGAAATGCCCAAGACGCGGATGCCGCTGTGGCGCGCGGCGATTACTTCGGGGACGGTGGACATGCCGACAAGGTCGGCGCCGATAGCGCGCAAGTAGCGAATCTCAGAGGGCGTTTCGTAACTGGGACCGGCGAGCGCGGCGTAAACGCCTTCGCCCATGCCGATGCCTAACCGATTGCCCTGCCCTACCGCCATTTCGCGAAAGCGTTTGTCGTATGCGGCGGTCATATCTGGAAAACGCGGGCCGAAGCGTTCGTCGTTTGCTCCGGAAAGCGGATTCACCCCTTGCAGATTGATGTGATCGCTGATGACCACCAGCCGGCCTTGCACGAATTTTATTCCGCCGGCGGCGTTGGTAAGGATCACCGCTTTCACGCCCATGCGGGCGAAGACGCGGATGGGAAAAGCGACTTCTTTGACGGAGTAGCCTTCGTACAAATGGACGCGGCCTTGCATTCCGGCAACGGCGATGCCGTCGACTTCTCCGATGACTAGTTTTCCGGCGTGGCCGATGGCGGTGGATTTGGGGAAGTGCGGGATGTCGCCGTAAGCGATTTTTTTGGCGCTGGTGAATTCGTCTGCAAAGGCGCCCAAGCCCGATCCAAGCACCAGCGCGATGCGGGGCCGCAAGGCGGTGCGAGACAAGATAAATTTTGCGGCGGCTTCGGCGTGTTCGTATTCTCCCGGAGCTTTCTGAGGCGCAGCGTTTAACCCAGGGGCCTTTCGCGCAAGGGGCCCGCCAGTGGCCACGGCTCCTTTGCGAGTTGGCTTTCTACTGCCCTTGCTCATGAAAGAATTCCGACGAACGAGGCGGACATCAGATTGGCCATGGTGCCGGCCAGCATGGCGCGTATGCCGAATCGCGCGAGGTTGCCGCGCTGCTCCGGGGCCAGCGCGCCGATTCCGCCAATTTGAATACCGATCGAACTGAAATTGGCGAAGCCGCACAGCGCGAAGGTGGCAATTCTGACGGAACGTGGGTCGAGTAAACCTTGCATGGAGCCGAGTTGCTGAAAAGCAACAACTTCGTTGACCACCATGCGAGTTCCCAGCAAATTGCCGATTGCGGCGCAGTCTTTCCACGGAATGCCGATGACCCAAGCCAGCGGTGCGAAGACCCAGCCGAAAATTTGTTGCAAGCTGGAGGGAAACCAAGCGACGTGGTGGACGGCGAGCCAATTGTGGGTGCCGCCGAGAATAGCGTTGACCAGCGCGAGCATGGCCAAAAACGAAATCAGCATGGCGCCGACATTCAATGCAAGGTGCAAGCCATCGACGGTTCCGCGCGAGATCGCCCCGAGAAAATTTACTTCTTTTTCCATCGGCGGCATTTCCACGCGACCGGCGGTTAGAGGCACTTCTGTTTCGGGAACCAGCATCTTGGCCATCAATAATGTGCCTGGCGCAGTCATGATCACTGCTTCCAGCAAGTGATCGGCCTTGATGCCGAAGGCGATGTAAGCGGCCATGATGCCGCCGGAAACGTGAGCCATGCCGCTGGTCATCACGCACATCAATTCCGATTTGGTGAGTTTGTTTAAGAACGGACGAATGGTGAGCGGGGCTTCGGTCTGCCCCATGAAGATGCTGGCGGCCACGTTGAGCGATTCGGCGCCGCTGGCGCCCATGATGCGGGTCATCACCCAGGCTGCGCCGCGGATTAGGACCTGCATTACGCCGAGGTGATAGAGCAGGGCGAAGAACGCGGCGATGAAAATGATGGTGGGCAATACCTGGAAGGCGAAAATGAAGTGCTGCGGGGAATCTTTCATGCCCAGTTCGCCGAAGACGAATTGCGAGCCAACGAAGGCGTAGCTCAGCAACAAATTCACGTAGTAGCCGGCGATTTCGAAAATTCTGCGACCCGCACCGAAACGCAACACAAAGAGTGCGAAGGCAAACTGCAAACCGAAGCCCCACAGGACGGTGGAGAGACGAATGGCTTTTCGATCAGTGGAAAAAATGTAGGCCAATCCCAATATGGTGATCAGGCCCAGCACGCCGACGAATCTGCCCATCGAGTTGGCTCATTTCCAGTACGGAAAGTTTTGTACGTTTGCAGCGTGAAAAGACCGGACGTTAACCACCAATCACGCGGCGGATCAACGGCGGCTTAGGCCCAATTACTTGCAGCGCCATGACAAAGCTGTTGGCGATCATCCGGCGCGCTTCGTCCAGATGGTCGCCGCTATTGTAATGAATTGTGACCAGCGGTTCGTCTCTTTCTACGCGGTCGCCGATGCGCTTGTGAAATTCGAGGCCAACGGCGTGGTCGATTTTGTCTTCCTTGGTGGCGCGGCCGCCGCCGAGTAGCGCCAGCGCGGTGCCCAGATCTTCGCAGGCGGTCGAGACGAGGTAGCCGGTGACGGGGCTTAGTACGTCTTCGTGGAAAATCGCGGAGGGGAGCAATTCCGGTTGATTCACTACGCGATCGTCGCCGCGCTGCAGGCGGATGCATTCGCGGAAGCGCTCCAGGGCGCTACCGTTGGCGATGAGTTTTTGGGCAAGTTCGCGGCCTTCGTCGACACTTTTAGTTTTGTCGCCGAGATAAAACATCCAGGCGGAGAGTTCGATGCTGAGATCTCGCACGTCGGCCGGCCCGCGGCCTTTGAGCACGTCGATGCATTCCTGCACTTCGTTGGCGTGGCCGGCCATGCGGCCGAGCGGCTGGTCCATGCTGGTGATCAGCGCGACGACTTTTTTACCCATGGACTGGCCGGTTTCCACCATCAGCTCGGCGAGGCGCACGGAGTCTTCTTCCTTTTTCATGAAGGCGCCGGTGCCGGTTTTTACGTCGAGGACCAGCGCGTCGAGACCTTCCGCCATTTTTTTACTCATGATCGAGGCGCAGATCAAGCCGATGTTTTCGACGGTGGAAGTGGCGTCGCGCAGAGCGTAGATTTTTTTGTCGGCGGGAGCGATCTCGGCGGTTTGACCGATCAGGCCCATTCCACATTGGCCCAGAACTTTACGAAATTCTTCGAGGGTTAAGTTGACGTCGAAACCGGGGATGGATTCGAGTTTGTCCAGCGTGCCGCCGGTGTGTCCCAAGCCACGGCCGCTGATCATCGGGACGGCGAGGCCACCGGCAGCCACGATGGGTGCAAGGATCAGCGAAGTTTTGTCGCCGACTCCGCCGGTGGAATGCTTGTCCACTTTTTTGCAGAGCAGGCGGGAGAAATCCAGAACTTCGCCGGAATGTAGCATTACCTCGGTCAGGGCGGCGATTTCCGTTCGCGCAAGGCCGCGGATCCAGGCGGACATCAGCCAGGCGGCCATTTGATAGTCGGGAACTTCGCCGCGCGTGTAGCCGCCGACCAGGAACTCGATTTCTTCGCGAGAGTTCTCGCCGGAGTCGCGTTTTTTGCGAATGATGTCGACGGCGCGCATGGTTGCAGAGTTTGAGCGCGGAGCGTAACACTCGGAAATTGCGGGGTCAACGCTGGCGGCACATTTGGGGGCTTTGGTGAATTGCGTGAGTCGTGCGCTGCTCAGCGGAGGTTTGGAAGAGTTGCAAAGTCAAAATCAAAGTCGGTAGCACGGCCTAACTGGCGCTGCCCCACCCTCGCAAGAACCGCGAGGGTAGGCCGCCCAGTGTGTGGTGCGGCAGCAGACGTCAAAGTTAAAACCGTGTCTGGCTGAGGAATTCGGAAGCGATTTTAGGCGGAAGGCTACAGTGGGTGGTTGGTGTAGGGGGGCAGCGGGGTGATCTCCGCGGCGACTACATGCCAGCCGCGCGGACCGTTGATATACACGTGCATCGAGCGCATCTGGGTGTCGATCAACTGGCCTTTGAAGGATGCGCGGGAAGTCCACAAACACGTGGCGATAGCGGTTTCGCGGAAGAGGCGTACCTGAATGTCGGAAGCGTTGAAGGACTGATAGTGCGCGCCGCTATTCTGCACTTCATTGATGAACTGCAGTTTGTTGACGGTCTGGCCGTGTGACAAGGTGCCGGAAAAGTCTTCAGAGTAGACCCGGCGGAAGAAGGTGCCGTTGTTTTGCAGGATGGCGTGGGCTGCTTCGCGTTCCAAATTGACAATTTCTTCGCGTTGCATTTCGGGATTGACGGGCTGATCGTCTGAAGGGTCCTGCGAGTTGAGCACCGGCGTGATCAGTAGCGCCATGGCAGCGAGGAGGAGCAATCTGTTTCGGACTGGCACAGCACTTCTCCTTCGAAGCGTCTTCCACAACCCGGTCACATCCTGTATAGCCAATGTAGTAAATTCTACGGGAAATTTAGCAAGGTAATTCGGGCGGTTGTAGGTGGCGTGACCAACAGCGCAATTACGGGTTGTTAGCAGAGGGAAGCTGGGGGCCCAGACTGCAGCGATGAAGTGGTGAGGAGGGCGTGGTGATCTTGAATGTTGAACGGAAAACTGTTGATCCTGGCGTGGCTGTTTTGGTGCTGTCCGGGCGTATCGCCATGGGTAGCGACAGCCAGAAGATTGAATGGGCGGTGGCGGAGCTGTTGAAAGAGGGACAGCGCAAAGTGGTGCTGGATTTGGGTGAGGTGAATTTTCTGGATAGTTCCGGGGTGGGGATTCTGATGATGTGCCATGCGAAGTTGAAGCGGGCAGGTGGGGCGTTGCATGTTGCGGGGGCGAATGGGGTGGTGCGAGAGACGTTAGGGCTGACTAGCGTGGATAAGATTATTCCGATGTTTTCTACTGAGGTGGAGGCGGCTGCGGGGTTTTGAACGAGAGGCGATTCGCCCGGTTCGGGTCGATATTTTGCTTAACCGCGAAGGCGGACGAACTGCAAAATCATCTCGGCCTGTGATGTCGTAGCCGTCCCACCCTTGCAGAAACCGCAAGGGTAGGCCACCCGGTTTTTCTTTCTGTTGGATTCAAACCTTGATTCAAATGCGGGCGCGCCGTGTGGCAATTAGATCAGTGCTATGGGCTGGGACGGGTGCGGGTGGTGAAGCTGGTGTTGAGCAGTGGCGCCGTGCAGCTTTGCTGGGCCGGCCAGGCGGCGTCGGTGGTGGAGTTACGGCAGAGTGAAGTGGTGGCGTTGGCGATTTGCGAGGGGTCGACGGCGCCGTTGAGCGGCTCGGCGTAGACGTAGTAATTGTGGCCGATGGGCAGGCGCTCCAGGGTGTAGGTACCGTCGAATTGCGCGGGGCCAGGGGCGCTGCAGCTCCAACCGCCTATGGTTGCGGCGATAACGGCGCCGCTGTCGGCGTCGACGGCGACAACTTGCGCGCCGAAGACGCCGGTGACTCCCGGAGGCGATAACGGCAGGGACAGCGGATTAGCGTTGAAA
Source organism: uncultured Acidobacteriota bacterium (assembly GCA_963846145.1). Lineage (GTDB taxonomy): Bacteria > Acidobacteriota > Terriglobia > Acidiferrales > UBA7541 > Acidiferrum. Next base: position 203,093 of record CAWJUV010000005.1, read on the forward strand.
ATTTTTCCAGCGATTGTCCCGGTGTGCAGCGTGTCGGTGGCTTCGGGATAGAGAGTGCGAAGGCCGGTGCGGTCGTCGTCGCCGAGAGGTGCGTCGGGCTGGGTGGATGAGGGGCGCGCGCCGCTGAAGGTTCCTGGCACTGGCGCGAACGGAAACATCATGGCGTTCCATACGGCGGAGTGGCTGAAGCCTAGCGCGTGGCCCATCTCGTGGGTCAGTAGCGATTCGAGATCGTAGGAGTGTGTGGAGGCGGAGAGCGCGATGGGCGTGGCGTAGGTGGTGCTGGAGTCGCTGGGATTGAAGTAGATGTCGGCGTCGAGGATTTGGCCGACGTCGGTGGCGGGGGCGCCGTTGGCGAGTTGGGTGCCGATGGCGTCGGCGGTGATGACGCGAGTGAAGGCCAGGACGCCGGGTGTGAAGGCGAAGTCGGCTTGGTCGAAGCAGATGGAGTTGAGGCCGTCGGAACCGCAGGCGCTTTGGGTGGCGGTGCGAGTGATTTGCGTGGTGAGCGGTTGCAGCGTGGTGCCGGCGACGCCTTGCCAGACACTCATCGATTGGGTGATGACCTGTTCGATTTCGGCGAGGCGGCCGGTGGGAGTTTGATCTTGCGTGAGTATGGTGGTGGGATTGGCGCCGAGTGCGGTGCTCCATTGAATGGTGCGCGTGGCGGGGGCGCTGGTGAGGATGTGCGAGCGGACTGGGCAGGCGGAACCGCCGGAGAGCGATGCGGATTGTCGGACGTCGGGGACGATTTGGTTGAAGGAGTAGGCGTTGGCGGAGCCTGCGGTGACGCCAAAGATGTAGAGCGTCGCTAGCGCTTTCGCGAACGTGCGTTGAAAATTCTTATTTTTGCTCATAGTTCTTCCTTGGTGCATTTATGTCGTAATTCCCTTTCAGCCTCCGACGGTTGGGTTGGTTAGCGCGCCGGATCAGCTAAGGCCTGGCGCAATTTTTCCTGGAAGGTGCTGACGGGCATTTGGCGGATGCCTGCGGAGTGCATTGCGTGTCCCCGGGCGTCTACGGCGTTGACCGTGGATTCCTGCGTAATTTTTTCTTCGCCGCTTTGTGGGCTGCGAGCGATGCGGAATGTGCCTTGGGACCAGCCTAAGACGCGATAGGGTTCTCCGGATTTGCCCCACAAGAATAAATAAACCTCTTCGCCGGTGCGGAAGGCGGGGACGCCGTCGACGTGCGAGTGGAAATTTCCGGAGCGGCCGCCGAGCGTGCGCACGGTGACGGTGTTTTGGAGGGCACCTTTGTGGCGTTCCACCACTTCGAAATGCGTGTCAGTCCAGATTTCGCCGCGGTCCCAGAGAGTTTCGGAGTTGAGACAACGAAGGCGGGCCACGGCGACGGATTGTTGAGCAAGTTCGTTGAAGCTGAGCGGGACTAGCGTGGTGGCGTTGGCGACCAGTGCGGCGAGAGCCAGGCCCATGATGAACAGGATCCACAAAAAACGGCGGCGTTCGGTGTAACTCATTACTGTTCCCTGTCTTTCTGAAGCATTGCGCTCATTAATTTCAGCTCGTTCATTGCAGCCACAGAGTTCCAGTGGCAGCGGTTTTGTCGAGATTGGTGTTTTGAATGAAAAGCGTTCGTGCGGATGGTGCAGCGGCGGTTGCGGAAATTTGCACCGTGAGGCGGACGATGCCGAGGCCGATGGGAGTTTTGGCGATGACTTGAACGTCACCCGGGCCGCTGACGGTGTAGGTCATGCTGGCGTCGAGTCCGCTTTCAGAGAACGCGCAGATGTCGGCAGTGGTGGGGCTGGAAGAATTGTGGGTGAGCGTGATGGGATTGCCGCCAAGCGTGCAGGTGTTGTTGGCGACGTCGAAAATTCCAAGTGCGGCGACGTTAAGGTCGACGTCATTGCCGGTCGCGGAAACACCGGCGGTGGTGGGATCGACGACAACGATGTCTTTGCCGCTCGCGGTGGGTGCGCCGGCGGTGAGGGCGATGATTTCATCGGAGACGTTGGGTTGCGCGGCGATCAATTCGACGACGTTGGATTTGGTGCCGTCGGGATTTTGGATTTGAACGTTCACGTTGCCGGAAACTGCTACGTCGCCGGGAGTGACGCTCGCGGTGCATGCGTTGGTGGCGGAACACGTGGTGATTCGCGGGGTTCCGGCGATGAGTACGGTGGAAGATGCGCCGGTGACGGCTTGGAGTGAAACCGCTGCCGGTCACGAGCAGAGTGAAGCCGTCGGCGGCGCCCGCGTAAACGCTGGCGGGATGCAGCGTGAGGATGTTTACGCCGGTAGTGACGCTAACGTTCGCGGTCGCGGATTGCGCAGTGTCGTCGGAGCTGATCGCGACGATCTGGATCGCGTCGGGGGACGGAGCTGATGCCGGCGCGATGTAGATGCCGTCCTGGGTGATAGCTCCGCAAGTAGAGGCGCTAGCCGAACATGCGGAGCCTTGGATTTGCCAGACAACATTTTGATTTGAGGCGCCCGCGACAGTGGCGGTGAATTGCTGCACTTGAGCCGGGGCCAACGCAACGCTGGACGGCAGGATGGAGACGGTGTCGTGGTTGATGATAGTGATTTGCGCGGTGGCGCTTTTGGTGGAGTTGGTCGCGCTGGCGGCTTGGACGGTGACGGGATCGGGAGTTGGAACGAGCCCGGGAGCGAGGTAATCGACTTGAGTGGCGTTAGGATCCGTACTGTTTTGGCAGGGATTTGAAGCGACGACGCAGATTGTGCCGAAAGTGGAGTTGCCGCCGGGAATGCCGTTCACGCTCCAGGTGATGGCGTCGCTGGAAAGTCCGTTGAGGTGCGCGGTGAGAGTGAGGCGGTGATTGATGGCGCGGGTGGCGGTGGCGGGAGTGACTGTGAGATTTCCGCTGCCCGCGCCAGATTGAATCGTGAAAGTTTGTTGCGCGGCTTTGGAGGCGTCGGCTTGTGGAATCACGGTGACGACGATCGAGTCCGGAGTTGGGGATGCCGCGGGAGCGGTGTAGCTGGCGGAGAAAACGTCGGAGTTGCCGCCCGCGAGTTGGGTGGTGACGACGCTGAGTGTTCCGCAGGCGATTCCGACGCAGGCGGCGCCGGATAAATTCCAGGAGAGTGCGGTGCTGGGGTTGGAGCCGGTGACGGGTTTTAGCGTAGCTATGAACGTAGCTGTGGCGGCTGCGGCGATGGTGGAGGGTACGGTGAGTTGGAGTTGGAAGTTGCTGCTGACCGTGATCGCCGCCGACGCTTGCTTGGACGGGTCGGCAACGCTGTGCGCGACGAGCATGATGTTGGAGGCGCTACGCGGAAGAATTTGTGGGGCGGTGTAGTCGCCGCTGGCGTCGACGGAGCCACAGGCGAGCGGGCACGATGAACCTGCGAGAGACCAGGTGACGCGAGGATCGGGATGTGCGGCGCTGCTGATCGTCGCGGTGAAGGCGCGGGATGCGCCAAGTTCTACTGCTGCGCTGGGGGCGGAAAGGCTGAGGTTGATGTCACTCTGGGCGAAGACTGAAGCGTGGGCAGATTTGGTGCTGTCGGCCTGGCTGGTGGCCGTGACCTGGACCGCTGTGGTTGGTAGGTCTGCGGGCGCGGTGTAGACGCCCGTCACACTAATCGTGCCCAGCGAACTGTTGCCTCCCGTTAATCCATTTACGCTCCAAGAAACCGCGGTGTCCGAGGTGTTGCTGACTGTCGCGGTGAACGTTACGGAATTGCCGAGGAGAACGGCGGCGTTGGAGGGGCTGACCGTGATCGCCACGGATTGATTTGGCGGTGGTTGAGAATTTTTCGATGCAACGGTGGCGCAGCCGGCTTGGGAGATCACAAGCATTAACAGCGCGCCCACTTCGAGACATACAGCCTGAAGCGACGGCCGTGAAAGTTTTGGCGCTGTGCGCGCGAGTTGCGAAGAGGTTCCCACGCGGTTTGGTAATGCAGGCGAAGGACCAGCGCGGCGATAGAAAGCACGAAGATGCGCGCCGAGAAATTAGAGTCTTGCAATCAGCGATTTAGGATTTGCGGAGGTAGGTGGGATCTACTCGCGACCGTGAGATCAGTTGTCCCGGCGAGTTACACGCGTTCCGAATTGGAATGAATTCCCGGGCGCTGTACCGATATGGATTGAGGCGATTAACTCAGGATGGATTGGAGCGTGGCGCGTAGATCGGTGTGGAGGAATTTGTAGCCGTGCTGTTGCAGCGCGGCGGGGACAGCGCGTTGGCTGGCTAGGAGCGCTTCGTCGGCCATTTCGCCCATCGCCAGGCGCAGAGCGAATTTTGGAGCGGCGAAAATCGCCGGCTTATGCAGCACGGCGGCGAGAACTTTGGTGAAGTCGGCGTTGCGAATCGGTTCGGGGGCGACGACGTTGAAAGGGCCTGCCATTGAATCGTCCTGCAGGGCTCGGCGAATGATAGCGACGACGTCTTGGAGAGCCACCCACGACATCCACTGTTGTCCGTCGCCGAGTTTTCCGCCAACGCCGAATTTGAAGGGCTTCATCATGGCTGGGAGCGCGCCACCTTCTTTTGCCAGGATGATTCCGAAACGCACGATGGCGACGCGTACGCCGAATTGCTCCGCTTGGTGTGCTTCGGTCTCCCATTCTTTGGCCAAGTCCGCCAGAAACCCCTTCCCTGCTGCGCTGTTCTCGGAAAAAACTTCTTCGCCGCGATCTCCGTAGTAGCCGGTAGCAGATGCAGAAACCAGAACGTGGGGACGTGGCTGCAATTTTCCGATGGCCGCGACGAGCGCGCGAGTTGTGTCGATGCGGCTGGAGCGCAGCACTTTTTTGCGCTCGTCGGTCCAGCGGCCTTCGACGATGGGAGCGCCAGCGAGATTGACGATCGCGTCAACTCCATTCGCAAACGGTGAATCCGCGGACTGGGAAAATTCGCCGCTGCGCGGATCCCATGCGAAGTCCACCACGCTGGGCGGCGGAGTCGCGGGCCGCTTTTGTTCTTGAGGCCGGGTTAGTCGAATGACGGTGTGATTCTCTCCCGCGAGCGCTTTGGTCAACGCGGTGCCGACGAGTCCGGTTGCTCCGGTGATGGCGATTTTCATCGAGCCTCGAAAAAGGTTGGCGCAGAAAGGATTGCTGCGACCGGCGCTTGTGGCAACGTGCCCGATAAGGTGCGCTGCTGGTTGCTGCCGGATGGTGCAGGTTACAATCTTCAGATGCCTTCTGTTTCGCAAACGGTCCGCGTCAAAGTGCTGTTCTTCGGGCGGGTACGGGAGATCACTGGACGGACGGAAGATTCGGTTGAGCTGGTCTACAGCGCAGATATCGAGGAGTTGTTTGCGAATTACGCCGAGCGGCATCCCCAGTTGCGGCAGTTTCGATCTTCGTTAGTAGCGTCCTGCAATCGGGAGTTTTCCAACTGGAACACTGTGTTGCATGACGGCGACGAAGTGGCCTTCCTTCCACCGGTAAGTGGCGGATAGCCGGCGATGGCCACTGACCATTCCGACCATATTGAACTAGTTCACGCGCCGATCGAGCGGTCCTCGTTAACTGAACTCGTCCGGGCTCCGTCCGATGGAGCAATTGTGGCTTTCGACGGGTTCGTGCGCGACCGCACGAAGGACAGACGCACGGTTTACCTCGAGTACGAGGCATACGAGCCGATGGCTTTGGCGAAACTTCGCGAAATTGCTGAGGAGCTGCACAACAAATTCGCCGTTGACCGGGTTGCTATAGTGCATCGCCTGGGGCGGCTGGAGATTGGCGAGACCAGTGTGTTCATCGCGGTAAGCGCGGCACACCGGGCGGCTGCGTTTGAGGCGTGCCGTTATGCGATTGATACCTTGAAGCGCACGGTGCCGATCTGGAAGAAAGAATATTTTGAAGATGGTTCGGTGTGGGCGGATGGCGAGTTGCCTGCGGTGCCTGCCGCGACGCGGGCGCCGGGAAGCGCATCTTAATCCGCAGATGCCGCGACTCTCGCCGATGCTTTCCCGCCTGGTGCGTGCCCAAAAAATAGTGATACTGGCGACTGTGGTGATGACTGCGGCTGGATTGGGTTGGTCGCAGGAGCAAACGGATCGTCCGCCATGGGCGCGGAGTAAACCCAAGGCTAAGTCAGCTTCAAGGTCGTCTGCGTCGAGCACTTCCGGGTCGACCACTTCCGCCACCAATCCTGGAACGACCACCACCAATCCGACGCCGCCAGTCGATCCCGGCGATGGCAGCGCCATTCCGGCGCAAAAAAGCGACACGGGGCAGGGCGGGCGCATTCGTGTGAGCGTGAACCTGGTGAATGTGCTGGTCAGCGTGCTAGACGACAACAATCGGCCGGCGCCAGATTTGCCAGTGGAAGCGTTTCAACTTTTTGAAGAAGGCGTGAAACAGAAGATCGACATTTTCGAGCAGGAGACCAAGGAGCCGCTGGACATCGCGCTGATGGTGGATGCCAGTTTGAGCGCGCACAAAGAGATCAGCTTTGAGCAGGATGCGGCGGCGCATTTCATCGGACAAGTCTTGCGTACCGGGGACGCTTTGGCGGTCTATTCGTTTGATGAGGATGTGCGGCAGATTGCCGGCTTTTCCGATAACGCTGGCGCGCTGCAAAGCGCGGTGCATAAGGTCCCGCCGGGAGCGGGTACCTCCATTTATGACGCGGTGGTGTTGGGCTCGCGCGCGTTGGAGCGGCGGGCGTCGGAGCGGCGGCGAGTGATTATTCTGGTAACCGACGGCGGCGAGACTACCAGCCGAGCCGATTTTGAAGCCGCGCGCAAAGCGGCGCTGCATGCTGGAACACTGATGTACACCATCATCGTGCGCCCGGTGAAAAACGAAAATGGGCGCAACACTGCCGGGGAGCACGCGCTCGAAGCCATCACCGATACGACTGGGGGGGCGATTTTTTATCCGGATGGGGCGCAAGATCTGGATATTATTTTCGATCGCATCGATCGCGAGCTGCGAACACAATACCGGCTGGGCTACTATCCCAATCCGCGCGGGCCGGCCAACACGTATCGCAACATTGAAGTGAAAGTCCTCGACAATTACAAAGCGCGGCACCGCAAGACGTATTTTACTGGCGCACAGTAGGACCGTTTGCGTACGACGCGCATTGCGCCAGTGTTAAAGTAGAAGCGTTGATTTTTTGCTGAGCGTTTTTTCCATTCCTATGCCTAGCCAATTTCTTGATGCCGCGCTGGAGATTGCTCGCGAGGCGGGACAGATCGTGCGTGAGGAATTCGCGCGTCCGGCGAGCATTAGCTACAAGGGCGATGAAGTGGATTTGGTGACGCAGGCGGACAAACGTTCCGAGAAAGCTATTGTTGCGCGCATCACGGAAAAATTTCCGGAACATTCCATTGCGGCGGAAGAAGGGACCGGGCACGAGACGACTTCCGGCTCGGGGTATCGATGGCACGTCGATCCGCTGGATGGGACCACGAATTTTGCGCATGGGTATCCGTGCTTTTGTGTTTCGCTGGCGTTGGCGCTGCGAGGTCAACTGCTCGTCGGCGTGGTCTACAATCCGATCACCGAGGAACTTTTTGCGGCGGCGCGGGGCGAAGGAGCGACGCTGAACGGCAAGAAAATCCAGGTGTCGAAGATTGCTTCGCTTTCGACCAGTCTGATGTGCACGGGCTTTCCTGTGCACGATCGCAAGAGCAGTCCTAATTTGCGGTATTACGGCGAATTTACGATGCGTTCGCACGGGGTGCGGCGGGATGGATCGGCGGCGTTGGATTTGGCCAGCGTGGCGGCGGGGCGTTTTGAAGGGTTTTGGGAGTTTGGATTGAAGGCTTGGGATACGGCCGCGGGTGTGTTGTTGGTCGAAGAAGCCGGCGGGACGATTAGCGATTTGCAAGGGCAGCCTTATGTGCTCGGAGGGCCGGCGATTTTGGCGACGAATCGATTGATTCATGAGAAGTGATGCGCGTCGCGGCGGAGATTGACCGGCTGGGACCGATGGCGCTGTGACGAGGGTGAGGTGGTGGTGTGGCGACACTGTTCGACCCTACGAACCGAGGGTGGGGCACCTAAGAACGAAAACAATAACGAAAGAAAAAAGCCAGCACCGGGACTCGGTGCTGGCTTTCTTGTTTTAGGTGCTGAGAGCTGCTCTCGCTGCGTTTTACTGTTGCGGCAGCAAGAGCTGCGAGAAGCCGGTGGTGTTGACGTCGCGGAACAGCGGGGTTCGCGGAGGCAGCAAGGACGGCTGCAAAAACTCGGTGTCGAAGCTGAAATCGCGGATCGGAGCGCTGTACACCGTGTTGCAGCACTTAAAGACTCCGATGGCCTGGTGGTTTGGATATAGGCTGATCAGCGAGCCTACATAGTGAATCATAGCCGCCCCAATTTTCGATCGTACCGCATGAAGTTGTGGACTCCGCCGTCGGTGCCAAAGTCCTGATTGGTACCGTAGCGTGGGCTGCTGGAACGAAATGCCCTTGCCGGCCACGATCGCTGCACGATACCACGTATTCGCGAACGCTGGGCGGCCAGTTAGAGGGCGCAAACGAGCAAAAGGAGACGAAAGAATTCACATCATTGCAGTTATTGGATAACAGCGTGACCGCGTCGCCTACGATGGAGCTGGCTACGTGCGGATCGTTCAAGCCGTTGCTCGCGGAGTTGGCGTTGTAATCGCCCTGGAGGTACACCGGGTTCTCGGCGGCAATGGTCAAGCCACAGTTGACGGTGGTGCCGGTTGCGGGAGCGGGGCACGGCACCGGTTTGAAGAATCGAACCATCGACGATCTTCAGCGCAGCGACGGAAGAAGAAAGTGGGGTTCTCGCGAGCTTCTTGGGCGTGAATGATGTAAACGCCAGGCCAGATCGGCGAGCCCAGAAGGATTGTTGGTCACGGAGCAAGTGCCATACGGGGCGAAAACATTGGCCACGGTGCCGCCGCCGCTGGTGGTTGTGCCCATCAAAGTGGTAGCGGCCGCAGCGGGCCATATCCGCCATTCCAAGGGTGTCGCCGCACCGGTAGAAGCCTGGCGTTTATCGGCGAGCAACTTCGTGGCCGGGATCCTGTCCGTAGGTGAAGAGGATGCCGACCTGGTCCAAATCTTCTGCCGGATTTAAGAGTCCGGTCTGGGGCAGCCGGTATTGGTGGCCGAAGGGTTGATGAAGTCGGAGAAGCCGTACTCGCCGGTTTCGTTCTGAGAGAAGGAAGCTGGCGGCCAGGGCCGGTAGTGTTGCGCCGTTTACCCAATTTCCGCGACGGTCCGAGAAATACACGGAATAATCGTTTGGCGCGGTCAGAGGATCGTAAGAGTTGTGTCCGGAACCAGGGATCGTGCCAGCCAACCATTTGGCCAAATTGCCGGCATCCAGTTCGACATAATGCATGACGCCGCTCGGGGTCGGCATCTACCGATAGTAGATCGACGGCCGGGCTGGTGCCGATGCTTGCGGAATTGCCGGGGCTGTTGTCGCGGACGGTGCCTTCGCGGGTATCGAAGAGCGCCATCGGCCAGAAGTCGATAGCCGTTCTTGTATGGGATATCGCCAGCGCCGCTGACGCCGCAGGGTCCCGCCCGTGGGCCAGGGATTATCGCGAACGCGCTGGAGCCGAATGATAGCGTTGGGGAAGGGCTCTGCGCACGGCCACGGCGGCTTGGGAAAGTTGCTGGCCCGCGGGCAGAATCGGCAAGGCGGTATCCGGGACAACGGACACCGGGTTGATGTTCTTGCCGACGTAGCCAAGACCGAGTACTTCGAGGGTGACGTCTTGCCAACTGCCGCACGGAGAGGCCTGAGAGGTCTGGACTCTCGATCTTCAGGAAGCCTGGATCGGTTGCCGTAGGTAAGCCGTCGATCGGATCTGGATTGGCTAACCAGTATCCGTTCTGAGATTGGTGCGAAGGCTGTACTGCCGGCAGCCGCAGGGGCTAGGTTCCCAGCGCCCTGCACCGGAGGAAGCCAGGGGCACGAGGTTGCCCGCCAGCTTGCCCTTGAGATAGGAATCTGTGTGTCGGCAGAGGTTGCAGAGCCAAGTAGGACTGATTCAACTTGCGCAGCTCAAAGGGCTGAGTGGTCAGATCGATGCAGGGCATGTTCATGATGTCCGCGGGATTGTCGGACAACAGGATGTGTACGCTGGCTTGGGCCATGAAGCGCTGCTGCGTGACCACAGGTTGGTCGGCAGGAATCGGGCGGCGAATGACGTCGATGGGCTTGGTGCCGGTGCCGAGAGTAACGATGCCCAACTGGATGGGCTTTACGCCAGTGACGATGTTGCTGTTGTAGTAGCCCTGAGAAATGGTGGGCCAGCTCGGATTGGCTGCGGAACCGAGGGTGCCAACCAAGCTGCCTTCGTTGTAGCCCAAAGCGCGGTATGCGCTGGCGGAACCGGTGGTGGTGATGTTCAACTGTGCCCCCGTAAGAACCGGTGGTGGTTGAGTAACCGTTGGAGAGATTTGTGCGGACAACGTCTTTGCTCACGGTCACTTTGGCGGACATGCTGAGGGTTGCGCCGCCGGCGAGGAACAGGTTGCCGTTGGTGTGAGTGCGGCCGCCGAAGTTAAAGTTCGGGCCGGGGAAGAAGCTGCAATCGCCGTCGCAGAAGACGCCGAACTGGTACATCGGGATGCCCACGGTTTGAGTGGTGCGTTGCAGTTTGACTTCCGTGCCTTCCGCAGTGCGCGCTGTAACTTGTAACGTGTAGGGCGTGGCCAGCGCGGTCATGCCTTGAAATTGCGAAGTGCCGGATTGAATAGTGGTGACCGTGGTGGTCGGTGCACCGGGCGAATTGGGGTAGTTCAGAACATAACCAGCGGTGCCATCGGCGTTGGTGTAGGAGATGCCGTTCAAAGAAGGAGGCGCGGCGGAAATGGCGGCAAGCTGGGCCGCGGTAGGCGAGTAGTTCTTGTTGAAGAGCGTACCCAGATCGGCCGTCAACTTTTCCATGCCGGCTTCCGCGGCGTAGAAGGCACGGCTGTAGTCGTTGTTGACCCCGCTCATCTTTTGGCCGTTGGTGATCAGCAGTACGAAGCCGATCAACAAGCTGGACATCAGCAGCATCAAGAGAATGGTGGTGAGCAGGGCGATGCCGTCCTGGCGGCGCAGTCGCACTCGCAGCGGCATTTTGGGGGATGACATACTCGTTCTCCTATGAGTTCGTTCGCAGTTCATCGGAATTTTTACTGGTACTGGTTGACGTAGGACATGCTGCGCAGGCAGACCTGAGTCTGCAGGCTGTCGCGGATGTACTTATTGGTGCCGGAATTGTTGGTGGCGTTGTCGGAACGCGCGCCGAGGTAGACGCTCACGGAGCGGATCTGATTTTCGCTGAAGCCGGTGGGGACGGTCGCCTGGTTCGGCGAAATGACGCCACCGCTCACGAAGTTGTAGGTGAACTGCAGATTTTCGATGGTCTCCCCGACGACCACACCCGGCTTGAAATTGACCTGGCGAATCAGGCGCACGCGGCCCGGGTCAGTGGTGTCATCGAGGTAGTAGCTGACCATCCAGATGCGCGAAGCAGTGGTGGGTGGGTAAGTTCCGCTATAGACATGAGCGCCGGTGGCGGGGTTGGTGGTGTAATTCTGCAATTGGATCAGCGTGCCGGAGGCCTGGCCCGTGCCGTTTAGATGGTAAGCATCACCGGCGGCGGTACCGACGCCGAAGGTCAAGGTCTGGCCGGATACCGCGGTAACCGTTTGCAGCGCGCTGCCGTTGGCATTACTGAAGAGGATGAGGTCACCGGGAGCAATGGGCACGATGGCGTTGCCCAGGTTCACGCAGTTGACGACTCCGCCGTACATGGTGGTGCCGTCGAAGAACACGGTCTGGCCGTTGGCACTGATGGTTCCGAGGCAGCCCGGATTGGGAGCCAGAGGCGACTGATTGATGGGCTTGTTGTTCAAGCCGAGATTCTTGTCTACGTCGATATACATCATGTTGATGATGTCGGTGTGCGTGACGGAACTGCTGTCCGGAGTGTTAATGAGATTGCCCAGCCCGTCGCCGGGGGCTACTGCCGGCAACGTGGTATAGCAAGCCGGGAAGGTCATGGCATTCAGCGCGGGACGATTGATGGCGGAAGTGCCCGTAGCGCAAGCGCCGCTCGCGGTGCCAGTGTTGGGGATCACCACGCCGCCAACGGGGATGCCGGTGCCAGCCTGAATCAAGTCCTGCTGGATAAAGTTCATGCCCGCGCGCAGGTTGTCGGTAATGTCGCCGTGCAGCGCCACCCGTTGATTGGTGTAGTTGGAATCGCGGAAGGCCACTACGGTAGCGGCGAGCGCGACCAGGGCCACGGCCATGGCCACCATCATTTCTACGAGAGAGAAACCCGACTCTTTTTTCATTACCTGAAGCTCCTGCGTTCTGTTGCGACTGTAGACGGTGCCCAACGGTGTCGTTGTCATGGTCTAGGCGAACGACGAAATGTAACTGACCAGAGTGTGCGTGCGCTGCATCGGACCGATGTGAAAGACGATGGTAATGGTGATCTGCCGCAGGTTGGGCTCGTTGTTGCCCAGCGGGTCGAGGACCGGAACGATGTCGATTTGCCGGGTCATCCACGGATTGAGGTCGACGGTCTGATCGCCGGCGCCGCCGATTTGGCCGGTGGTGGTGTTGGGGCCGATGACGATCACTTCATCCGCGGCGCCAGAGTCGGCGGTGGTACCTACCAAGCCGTCCGGGCCAGGTTGCAACATCGGTTGAGGACCGGTTAGAAATACACCGCCGCCGGCCACGCTCTGGATCTGCGACCAGCTCAGGGTGTTGTTGTCGCGAGCGGTGAAGATAGCTTCAACGGCCTGTTCGGCTTTTTTCTCCGCGACGTAGTCGTACTGCGACAAGCTGGCGAAGTACATGCCTTGGGCGTAGACGGCCGCCAGGGCGAGAACTCCGAAGGAGAGCACCAAGATCGAGATGACCGCTTCGATCATCGTAAAACCGCGCTGAGTGGCTTTTTTCTTGAACTGCTTGGGAGTGCGATTCATCATTCTCTCCATACCGTTCCATCCCAGGTGTAGCTGCGTACGCGGCCGGTGCCGCCCGCGACCGTCACCGCTCGGGCGGACGAGCTATTGCCGTTAATGCCGATAAACAATGAAGCGTTCACCGGGTTGGCGTTACCCAGATTGCAGCAGGTTGCGCCAGTGGTGGAGGACACCGATCAAAGCCCCGGAAGTAGTGAACATTACCGCCCACGCGCCGCCGCCGGACGGTTGTTGCAGGGTAATTGCTGAGGTGGCTCCAAAGTTCATCGGCGTGTCCGGCAGACCGGAGAAGAGCATGAACTGGGTGCCGTCCGTGAGGCCTTGGTCGGCGTTGTTGAGGTACATCGTGGGAATGGTTGGGCCGACTGTCTCGCCGGGGCAATACTCCACGGTGGTGACTACTTGATTGGGCAGGTTGAAATCGACCCGAACGTTGCGGCGACGGGCGATGGCGGTCTCGCGGGCTTGGCGAAGGACACCGACGAGTTGGGTACGCGCTTGATCAGCCTTGTTGGCCTTGAAGGTGCCTTGGGTCAAAATAATCGCAGTGGCCGAGAGTATGCCGATGATGGCGACGGCAACGACCAATTCTACGAGAGAAAAGCCGGCTTGGGGACTGCTGCGCCGTTTCGTCATTCGAATTTGCTCCAAACCGTGAAGCTCCTGACACTGATAGCTGCCGGGGAAGAGTGCAACCGCCAGGCCATCGACGTTCTGGCTTCAAACTACTGATCCATATGCATTTAGTTGCTATCAGGCTACACTTCATTCAGAGCCTAGCCGGTGCGACGTAACGAAATGTTACAACTCCGGCGTTCCGAGTGCCAGGGTTCGAATTGACTTCGTGTCCAAAGCGCAATACACTCATATGCGACTAAAATAGTCTTATTTATTGAGACGACTATTTCGGTCGTATATGATATAGTTCACCGGTAACCTTATATGGCTTGAGTCAATCCAACGTCATATCCGGGTTACGCAAGGGGAAATGTTCCGGTTATCCAAAAAAGCGGATTACGGCTTGATCGCCGTCAAGCACTTGGCGATGCATCGTGATCAGGATGCCTGCAGCGCGACCGAAATCGCTGACGAATATGGCATCTCGACCATGCTAATGGCTAAAGTGCTGCAGAAGCTGGCGCGTGAGCGGATTGTTTCGGCCAAGCATGGAGCGACGGGCGGGTATTCGCTTTCGAAGGAGCCGTCGCAGATCAGCGCGCTGGAGGTAATTTCGGCGATTGATGGTCCGCTACTGATTACTTCGTGCGTGACCAGCCACGGAAACTGCGGAGCAAGCGATCGCTGCACGGTGCGCGAACCGCTGCGGCGAGTGAATGAAAGCATTTTGGGCGTACTGGGGAACGTGACAATTTCACAAATGATGGATGAGCGCGAACAACCCGTGCTCGTGGAATTGCACACTTAGGAGAGTTGAATCATGGCTGTAAAGTTGCCGATTTACATGGACAATCACGCGACCACGCCGGTGGACCCGCGCGTCCTGGAAGCGATGTTGCCGTATTTCACGGACAAGTTTGGCAATGCAGCGAGCCGCAATCACGCGTTCGGCTGGGCCGGCGAAGAAGCGATTGAAACGGCGCGGCAGCAAATTGCCTCGCTAATTGGCGCGACGCCGAAAGAGATTATTTTTACCAGCGGCGCGACGGAATCCGACAACTTGATGATCAAGGGCGTCGCGGAGATGTACCGCGAAAAGGGCAACCACATCATCACCCAGGCCATTGAGCACAAAGCGGTGCTGGATACCTGCAAGCGGCTGGAAAAAGACGGCTACGAAGTGACTTATCTAGCGGTGCAGAAAGATGGCCGCGTTGATCCGGAAGAAGTGCGCAAGGCGATTACGCCGAAGACCATTTTGATCAGCATCATGTACGCCAACAATGAAATTGGCGTGATCAATCCGATTGCCGAGATTGGCAAGATTGCCAAGGAACATGGGGTTTTCCTTGCTGTCGATGGCGTGCAGGCGGTGGGCAAGATTCCGGTGGATGTGCAGAAAGATAACATCGACCTGCTAGCCATTTCCGGGCACAAGATTTATGGGCCTAAGGGCGTTGGTGCGTTGTATGTTCGCCGTCGCAATCCGCGCGTGCAGCTCGCAGCCATTATCGATGGCGGCGGGCATGAACGCGGGATGCGTTCTGGCACGCTGAACGTCCCGGGCATTGTGGGCCTCGGCAAGGCTTGCGAGATCGCGCACCAGGGAATGGCGGAAGAAGCGGAGAAGATGCGTGCACTGCGCGACCGTTTGCGGGCCGGCCTGGAAGCGAAGCTGGACGAAGTGTTCATCAACGGTTCGTGGGAGCATCGCCTGCCCAATAACCTGAACATGAGCTTTGCCTATGTCGAAGGCGAATCGCTGCTCATGGGCATTAACGATATTGCTGTTTCGAGCGGCTCGGCCTGCACTTCGGCAACCCTCGAACCCAGCTACGTACTCAAAGCTTTAGGGGTCGGCGAGGACCTGGCTCACACGTCGATCCGGTTTGGCCTCGGCCGTTTCAACACGCAGGAGGAAGTGGACTACGTTGTCGACAAGATGGTGCAGGTAGTCACCAAACTCCGCGAACTGTCCCCGCTCTATGAAATGGCCAAGGAAGGCGTGGACATAACAAAAGTGAACTGGACTGCAGCTTAACAAGGGAAAGGGTCTATCAATGGCGAGCGAAGGAACAATTCGAATTCATCGGTCAATCGGGGGCACCATGGGCGCGGCGTTCCGCGTCACTTTTGTGCCTTATGGCGGCGAAGAGGAAGCGGCGGCATCCGCTGGCGAGCGCTCTTTTCATGAACTGCAGCAGGTACGCGCGTTTTTGAAGCTGATCGGTGTGGGCGCGGAATTTATCAAGGATGCGCTACGGCAGCTCACCGCGGGGCGCTCGGCGTCAGTTGCCGAACGTTTCGCTTTCGGACAAAGCGGTGAAGAGCGCGGGCTTCGGAAATCTCTCAATTTGGCAAGGAGCAATAGCTAATGGCTTACAGCGAAAAAGTAGTCGAGCACTACAACAACCCCCGCAACGTGGGCAGCTTGCCGAAGGAAGATCCCAATGTCGGGACCGGCCTGGTGGGCGCGCCGGAGTGCGGCGACGTAATGAAGTTGCAGATGAAGATCAACCCGGAAACGCAGATCATTGAAGAAGCCAAGTTCAAGACCTTTGGCTGCGGATCGGCGATTGCCAGCTCTTCATTAGCGACGGAATGGGTGAAGGGCAAGACCGTCGAAGAAGCGCTTTCGATCAAGAACACCGACATCGTGCGGGAACTGGCGTTGCCGCCGGTGAAGATTCACTGCTCGGTGTTGGCGGAAGACGCCATCAAGGCGGCGATCGGCGATTGGAAGAAGAAGCACGGCATTGAAACGCAGGCTGCGGCGAAGGCTGCGCACTAAGCGAACGGCTTATGGCGATGGCTACTGACGATTGCGGCTCCTCCAACCGGAAAAGTATTGCTGACCGAGAAGGCGGCGCGCAAAATTCGCGCGCTGCTGGAGAAGGAAGGCGTGTCTCCGGAGGTTGGTGGGCTGCGGGTTGGCGTGCAGGGCGGCGGATGTTCCGGCTTGTCTTATGCGATGCGGCTGGATACGCAGGCGCGCGATCGTGACAAGATTTTTGAGGAGCATGGCGCCCGGCTCTTCGTTGATCCCAAGAGCTTTTTGTATCTGAACGGTACTACGCTGGAGTACGAAGAGACGTTGATGCGGCAGGGATTTGTGTTTCAGAATCCCAATGCGGCGAGAAATTGCGGTTGCGGCAGTTCGTTTACCGCCTGAGCTTCTACGGGGCATCGACCGCACCCGCTTCTGATTTTGCGGGGGCTGCCCTGACGAGTGGTTGGCAGCCGGATTTGCCAGCCACTTTTTTTGTGCCAATTTTTAGTGCGGTTGCGAAGTGGATGGCCAGGTCCAACTAAGAATGAACGCACCGAAATCAGCGCCGCAGGTTGCGGCGGTTTGTTGGAGTTGCCAGGCGCCTGCCCATGGCGCGGCGTTTTGTCCGTCTTGCGGGAAAATTCAGTTGCTCGACGACCGCGCGGACTACTTTGCGTATTTTGGCTTGCCACACAAGTTGTGGATGGGCATGGACGGGCTGGAGCAGAAGTTTTTGCAGCTGAGTTGGAAGCTGCACCCGGATAATTTTGTAAATACTTCGGAGCGCGAGCGGGAATTGTCGCTGCAGCGAAGTTCGAAGCTGAATGATGCCTACCGGGTGCTGCGCGATCCGGTTGCGCGCGTCGAATACCTGCTCGAATTGGAAGGCATGCGCAAAGAGGGCGAGCACAAGCAGCAGGCGCCGCCGGAATTGCTGGAAGAAGTGTTCGAATTGAATGAGTCGCTCGACGAATTGCGCGAGGCGCGTTCCGCTGGGGCGAATCTTGATGCGCTGTCACGGCGGCTGCGAACGGCCGAGAAGAATTTTGCTGAGAAGCTGCATGAAGTGGATGGCGAGATGAAAACCGCCGCGGAGCAATGGGATGCGGCGCTCGATGCGCAAGCCAGCGATGCCGATCGCGAGGCCATCTTGCAGCGGCTGAATGAATTGTTGAATCGGCGCTCGTACATTCGCAATCTAGTGGCGGGTGTCGAAAAAGAATTGGCGGAAACTGGAGCGGGAAGTTAATGGGACGCATCGTTGGAATTGATCTAGGCACGACTAACAGTTTGGTGGCGTATGTCGACGCGCAAACTGGTCAGCCGAAGTGTATTCCGGGACCGTATGGTTCGACGCTGTGCCCTTCGGTGGTGAGCCTGGATGCTGACGGCAGCGTGATTGTTGGCGAAGCGGCACGACGGCGGTTGTTGACGCAACCGGAACGCACGATTTATTCGGTGAAGCGGCTGATGGGGCGTGGGCCCGCAGATGTACAGGACGAACTGAAGCTGTTTCCTTTTCGCATCGATGCTTCAAGCAAGAATGTCATTCGTATCAAGCTCGGGGATAAAACGTTTACCGCACCGGAAATTTCGGCGTTCATTTTGCGCGAACTGCGCAAGTGGGCCGAGGCGTACCTTGGAGAAACGATCGACCGCGCGGTGATCACTGTGCCTGCATATTTTAATGACGCGCAGCGCCAAGCCACAAAAGATGCGGGCAAAATTGCAGGCCTCGAGGTTTTGCGCTTGGTCAACGAGCCGACGGCAGCCGCTCTCGCGTACGGACTGCATGAAAAACAGCGCGGGCATGTGGCGGTCTACGACCTGGGTGGCGGCACCTTCGACATTTCGGTGTTGAAACTTATTTCGACCGGTGAAGGTGACATTTATCAGGTGCTCTCCACTAACGGAGATACGCACCTGGGTGGCGACGACATCGACAATTTGCTACAGGCCGTTGCGCAGGCGCGAATTTCGCGAGAAGCGAATGTGGATTTTTCACAGCAGGGCGAATTAGTGCAAGAGTTGCGCAAGTCGCTGATTGCCGCGAAACACGAGCTGTCAGAAAAAGAGTCGGCAGCGCTACGTTTTCCACTTCCTAGCGGAAAAGTTTTTGTGCAGGACTTTTCCCAAACCGATTTTGAAAAGTTGATTGCACCAGTAGTGGCACGCACCATGGCGCCGGTGAAACAGGCGCTGAGTGATGCGCGTCTGGCTCCGAATACGATGGATGAAGTGGTTCTGGTCGGCGGCACAACGCGCACGCCGCTGATTCGTCGCACCGTGGAAGAATTTTTTGGGCGAAAGCCGCACACTGAACTGAATCCAGACGAAGTTGTGGCGCTGGGCGCGGCGGTGCAAGCGAATATTTTGGAGCGCGGTGTTAGCAACATGCTGCTGCTGGACGTCACGCCGCTTTCTTTGGGGATCGAAACGTACGGCGGTGCGGTTTCCAAAATTATTCCGCGCAACTCGACGATTCCGGCGAGTGCGCAGGAGCAGTACACCACTGGGGTCGATAACCAGACGGGCATCGACATTCACGTTTTGCAGGGCGAACGCGAACTGGCTAAGGACTGCCGTTCGCTCGCGCGGTTTACACTGAAAGTTCCGCCGGCGCCCGCTGGTTTGCCACGTATTGAGGTAGGTTTCCTGATTGATGCCAACGGTATTTTGCAGGTTGCGGCGAAGGATATGCGCACCGGCGAGCAGCACTCCATTGAGGTGCAGCCGAGCTACGGAATCGGCGACGCGGAAATTGAGCGCATGCTGGAAGAATCGATCGAGTATGCCGAGCAGGATTTTGCGGAGCGCCAGTTGATCGAGGCGCGCACGGAATCGGAAGCAATTCTGGCGGCCACCACGAAGGGGCTTACCAAACCGCGCGCGGCATTTCTGCCGAAGAGCGCGCGGGAATTGATGCATCCATCGCGGCCTTGAAAGAAGCGGCGGCCGGAAGCGACTACAAGCTAGTGCGCAAACGGATTGATGAACTGAATCACGCGACGGAGCATCTTGCGGAGTTGCTGATGAATTCCGCGGTGTCCGCGGCGTTGGCGGGAAAAAACTTGGCTGAAGTTTAGGGCCGTGAGCTTCAGGGGCTACATCCCCTCAGGTGACGGATCGATTGAGCGGGAACTGAAGCCCCCGCCTTCTGAAGAGTTTTGAGCGACGTGATTGAAGAATTTTTAGCGATTTTGAAGGAGGTTGGGAACGATGGGCGGCAGTAATCCTTACATCGAAGAAACAAAATATAAGCCCGCCACGCAGAAATATAAGGTGACGTTTCTGCCCAGTGGCAAAACCGTGGAAGTCGATCCGGAAAAAATTCCTTACGGGCACAATGGAATTCCCGGGAGCATTCTGGATATTTCCGAAGGCTTTAAGATGGGCTTGGACCACGCGTGCGGCGGAGTTTGTGCGTGCTCGACATGCCACGTGATGGTGAAGCAGGGCTTGGAATCGTGCAACGAAGCAACCGACGCCGAATTGGATGAGCTGGATGAAGCGCCGGGGATCACGCCGAAATCGCGGCTGGGTTGTCAGACGGTGCCTGACGGCACCACCGACATTGTGGTGGAAATTCCCGAGTGGAACAAGAATCACGTGAAGGAACGGGACCACTAAGCGCGCGGCTCGGCATCGAAGAGCCAGGAGAGAATGCCATGCCACCAGCCTTTGATTGGGACGACATCGAAGACATCGCCATCGCGCTCACCGACAAATTTCCGGATACCGATCCGTTGACGGTGCGCTTCACGGATATGCGCCAGTGGATCACCGAGATGCCGCTGTTCAACGGCGATCCCAACGCCTCCAACGAAGCCAAGCTCGAAGCGATTCAGATGGCCTGGCACGAGGAATTTGAAGACCGTCAATAAGCGCGCGGCGTTTTAAAATTCTGCGCGTTGTCTTGTGCAATCGCCGCTTTTTCCCTATTCTATTCAGGCTCCCTTTTCACATAGTGGCGCTATGGTGCAACGGTTAGCACGCGGCCCTTTCAAGGCCGAAATACGGGTTCGATTCCCGTTAGCGCTACCAACCCTTCCGTAATTTTCCACCGAACGACGTATACCCCAATTCTGGCTTCATAATATGCCTTGACACGTATATACGTATAGGAGTATAAGTAAAACATGGAAACGGTGTTTGCGGTGGTGGCGGAGCCGAATCGGCGGGCGATTTTGAGTTTGCTGGCGGGTTCGGAGCAGACGGTGGGGGAGATTGAGCGGCGGTTGCGGATGACGCAGCCTACGGTGTCGAAGCATCTGCGGGTGCTGCGGGAGGCCGGTTTTGTGGAGGCGCAAGTGGATGCTCAACATCGCTTGTATCGACTGAGACCGGAGCCCTTGCAGGAGATTGAGGCGTGGCTGGAGCCGTTTCGGCGGTTCTGGACCAAGCACCTCGATGCGCTGGAGAGGCACCTGGACCGTGTCGATCCGCCGAAAGCCACAAAAATCAAACCCGCCGCGGGGCGGCGCAAGTCTAATCGCAGGGATAAGAAGGGAGAGTCGAAATGAAAATCAAAGTGATGAGCATTTTTGTGGACGATCAGGAAAAGGCGCTGCGGTTTTATACCGAGGTGCTGGGCTTCGCGAAGAAGAACGATTTTAGCCAGGGGCCGTACCGTTGGCTGACGTTGAGCTCGCCTGAAGACCCCAACGGCGTGGAATTGCAACTGGCGCTGAACAACAATCCCGCGGCGAAGACCTACCAGCAGGCCATTTATCAGCAGAATCAGCCGGCGGCGATGTTTTTTACGGAAGACATCAAGGGCGACTACGAGCGAATCAAATCGCGCGGCGCGGAATTCACCATGCCGCCGACGGATGTGACCGGCTCGACCATCGCGATGCTGGATGATGGCTGCGGCAATCGCATTCAGCTCACGCAACTGACGAAGTGGTCCGGCTGAGGAGGCCATCGTGATGGATCGCCAGCAGTATTCACCCGGTCCGGCCAGCGGAGCGCACATCGAAAAGTCCGGAGAGAAGTGGACGCTGGTGGTGGTGCGGGAGCTGCGTCATTCGCCGGAAAAAGTCTGGGCGGCGCTTACCGATCCGGCGCAATTGCGGGAGTGGGCGCCGTTCGACGCGGACCGGCGGCTCGACGATGAGGGAGCGACCGTCAAGCTCACCACGGTGAATGCACCGCAGCCGACTGTTTCTGAGACGGTGATCGAACGTTCCGAAAGCGCGCGGGTACTGGAGTACAAGTGGGGCGGCATGGACATGCGCTGGGAACTGGAGCCTAGCGGCAGCGGCACGCGGCTCACGCTGTGGCACAACATCGCGCGCCCGTACATCACGTGGGGAGCGGCGGGCTGGCAGATTTGCTTTGACGTGCTGGAGCGTTGGCTGGGCGGCGCGCCGATCGGACGCACCGTTGGGCCCGCTGCGATACAGTTCGCCGAGTGGCCGCGATTGGTGAAAGAGTATGCGCAGCAATTCGGAATAGAAGCACCGAAGTGGCCGCCGCAGGCCGGCGCTAAAAAGCCGGAGAACGCTTAGTAGGAGATACGCCCATGACCGAGGCTAACAAGCGCGCGATTTTTCGCTGGATCCACATCATTCTGGCCATTCCGATCCTGGGCTATATCTACAGTCCGTTTGACAAGCTGCCGGACTACGCGTTTCCGACGCGCTACATCTTCTTCCCTACCATGGTCATCACAGGATTGTGGATGTGGAAGGGGCACGTGGTGCGGCGGATGCTTTGGAAAAGATCTGCGTGAAGCTAGCTTGAGGAGACCTCTATGGCGAAAGCTGCGGGTGCAGAATCGGCTTCGGTTTTGATTGACGAACGAATTAAAGAACTGGGTGACTGGCGCGGGAAGACGCTGGCCAAAGTGCGCAGTTTGATCCATGCGGCTGACTCGGAAATTGTTGAAGAGTGGAAATGGCGCGGCGTTCCGGTGTTTTCTCACGGCGGAATTGTCTGCACCGGTGAGACCTACAAAGAAGTTGTGAAACTAACGTTTGCCAAGGGCGCAGCGCTGAAAGACCCGGCGAAATTGTTTAACTCCAGCATGGATGGCAATGTGCGCCGGGCCATCGACATTCGCGAAGGCGAGAAAATCAACGAAGCGGCGTTGAAGGAGTTGATCCGCGCCGCAGTCGCCTTGAATCTGGAAAGCAAGAGTAAGAGCAAAAGCAAGCCGAAGGTAGCGGCGGCGGGTAAACGCACTTAGCGAATCTTTCCACCAAATAATTTCACAACCGCGTTACAAAATTCCTGCAAATGCGGCTACGATATTTGCCGCATATGAAAGCCCGTACACGCGACGCCGGCATCCTGCGGCTGATTGCTCTGTTCAAATTTGTGAAGGCGGCGCTGCTGATTGCGGCGGGCGTCAGCATGTTGCACCTGCTGCATAAAGACGTGGATGTTGAGCTGGCGCATTGGATCCGCCGGTGCGGCCTCGATCCTGGCAATCACTACATCGAACAATGGCTAGACAAAGCCGGACAGTTAACGCCGCATCATCTTAGCGTCGCTGCAGTGGCTAGTTTTATTTACGCGGCGCTGTTTCTGGTGGAAGGCACCGGGCTATGGATGAAGAAACGCTGGGGCGAGTGGGTGACGATCATCATCACCAGCTCGCTGGTGCCGGTGGAAATTTACGAATTGTGGCGGCATCCCAACTGGGCCAAAGTTGCGGTGCTGATTATCAATGTGGCGGTGGTTTTCTATCTAGTGCACCGGGTGCGCAGCGAACCGGCGCGACCTTGATCGTTTTTATTGCGCTGGAGTCGCGCAGGCTCCGCCAACGGAAGCGGCGTCGATTAATTTTTTGATCGAAGCTGCGGGCAGCAGCAGCAACTGCCCTTTTTGTATTTCGGCCTGTTCGATCACAGCGGTTTGTTCAGCCTTCCAATTGTCGTCGGTACCTCCGCCGTGGGCGATGTTGTCGAGCGCGGCGAGCCCCGCGTTGGCAATAGCAGCGAGGTCCTGAGAACTGGCGGAAACTTCCTTCACCAGGTAGGAACGCTGCATCAGCGGCTGTAGCTTCACGTCGTTGTCGCGCCACATCACTAACTGGCTACGGACTCTGGCACCCAGCGCTTCGTCTTTGCAGGTGGATGCGAGGAATTGCACCACCAGTTCATCGAATTCACGGGCGGCTTTGCTTTCGAGAGGAATGGCGTCGACCACTCGAATCAGCGGTATTTTGCTGGTGGGCATGACGGCGGCGGTTTCTTCGCGTTTGTAATCTTTTACCGGCTCGACCACATCGGCCAGATTTTTCAGCGCGTCGTATTCCTGAGTGGTTGCCGGACCAGCGATGCGATGCAACATGCGTGCGTAGGAAGTCCGATGGGTGAGGCCGACATATTCGAGTTCACTACTGACGACTTGCAGCCGCGCGTACATGGAAGCCGGGTCGCGAACTTCTTGCGGAGACCATAGCCGTTCGGCGATGGCGGCGTTACGCGGCCAGATGCGCGAGTCGATGTTTTCTTCGTTGACGTATTCCGACCACATGCAGGATTCGCCGCCTAGAATCAGGCGCTTCTCTTCCGGCGAAAGCGAGGCCGCATCATCGCTGAGCGGATCGACGGCGTAGTGGCGCGCGGCGCTCCAGCCGAGGTCGAGATAGTAGCCATTCGAAAGAATGCCGCGATAGCCCTGCCGCGCAGCTTTGGCCAGCGATTCTTGCCCGCGCCACGATTGAATCACAACGTCTTTCGGCAGCGAAGGATCGAGCACTTCATCCCAGCCGACCATGCTTTTGCCGTGCTTGGCCACGATGGCCTGGAGGCGCTTGTTGAAATAGAGCTGCAGGCCGGCGTTGTCCTTCAGATTGTGTTCTTTGATGAAGGCCTGAATTTTGGGATTGGCGTCCCACTCTTTGCCGTTCACTTCGTCGCCGCCGACGTGGAAAAACTGGTCGGGGAAAAGCTTGGCCATTTCGCCGATGAACTCGTCGAGAAATTTGTAGACCTTGTCGTTGGTCGGGATCCATCGCTGGATCGAAGATGCCCCACTTGCGTTCGATTTCGTACGGGCCGGGGCCGCCGGCGAGTTCCGGATAGCCGACAAACCATGCGGTGCTATGGCCGGGAACGTCGAATTCCGGAACGACGCGAATGCCGCGCTCGTGGGCGTAGGCGAGCAGGCCGCGAATCTCTTCCTGGGTGTAATAGAGGCCATCGGAGCCGTTTTCGTGCAGCTTGGGGAAGCGTTTGCTTTCGACGCGGAAGCCTTGATTTTCCGAGAGGTGCCAGTGGAAGACGTTCATTTTTACGGCTTCCATGCCATCGATGTTGCGGCGCAAAACTTCCAGCGGGATGAAGTGGCGGCCGGTGTCGATCATCGTGCCGCGCCAGGGGAAGCGGGGCGTGTCTTTGATGACGACTGCGGGAGCGGCGAAACCGTCTGGCGAAACGGTGACGAGTTGCAGAAAAGTTTGCAGGCCGTGCATGGTGCCGAGATCGGTGGCGGCGGTGATGGTGGCGCGTTCGGGTTTTACTTCCAGCACGTACGATTCATCTTCGCCGACTTCTTGAACGGGCTTGCTGTCGTGGTCGGTGTGAAGGATCAGCGTGGCTTGATTACCGCTGGACGGCTTGGCGGCCATGAGCAAGCCGGTTTGTCTGGCGAGACGCGCGGCGAAGCGCTCCGCGGCGGCGTTCAGTCGCGCATCGGTGTGACCAGTAAAGCCAAGGGTGAATCCAGAATCAATTTTCAGGGCGCCGCTGCCCAATTCAACGTTGGCGGGAGTCGGCATGAGGTTGAGCGGTTGCACTTGTTGCCCTCGCATCGGCGACACTAAGGTCGAAGTAAGTAGAGCCATCCAGAAAATTCGTACCAAAACCGATTGCCGTCGCGACATACGTTGAGCTGCCCTCCGGGGATTCTGGTTACCGCTAGTAACGACGATGGCCTGTCCCCCAAAACGCTGGTGGGTTAGAATAATTGGATTCTGCTCCAACCTGTGAATAGAAAATGAGAGCGTCGGTAGCCATCTATCCCGGCTCGTTCGATCCGGTCACTAACGGTCACCTCGACCTCGTCGAGCGTGGCAACAAAATGTTTGACCTGGTGATTGTGGCGGTGCTGCAAAACGTAGACAAGCAGCCACTGTTCACCGTGCCGGAGCGCGTGGAAATGTTGCGGGAAGTGACCAAGCAATGGCCTGGCGTGGAAGTCGACGTGTTCAAAGGCTTGCTGGTGGATTATGCGCGCAAACGCAACGCCGGAGTGATTTTGCGCGGGATTCGTGCCGTCTCGGACTACGAATACGAATTGCAAATGGCGCTGATGAATCGCAAGCTGGAGCCGCGGCTGGAAACGGTGTTCATGCTGCCGGGCGAGCCGTACAGTTATTTGAGCGCGCGGTTGGTGCGCGAGATTGCGCAGCTCGGAGGCCCGCTGACGGATTTGGTGCCGCCGGTGGTGGAACAGAGATTGCGCGCGAAAATCGCTTAGCAGTTTTCTGCAGTGACGAATCGATGCGCCATTTTGGCGCTTACCGCATCGAGATGGAGGCCGCAGGATGGACGCAGCAGTCGCAACAGGAGAAAAAGTGGAAAAGATTCAGCTTACTGAACGCATTAATCGAATCCAGATTTCGCCGACCGCCGCGGTGATCGCAGCGGCCGACAAACTGAAAGCTCAGGGCGTGGATGTGGCGGACTTTGGACCGGGCGAGCCGGATTTTCCGACGCCGGATCACATCAAGAAGGCGGCGATTGCGGCGATTAACGACAACAAAACGAAGTACACCGCGACGGGCGGGATCATGCCGCTGCGCGAAGCGATTTGTGCCTGGCACAAGCGCGAACTGGGTTCGAACTACGAAGCCAAAGAATGCGTCGTGAATGTCGGTGGCAAGCATTCTATTTTTAATTTGGTGAGCGTGCTGGTCAGCCATGGCGATGAGGTAATTATTCCCGCGCCGTATTGGGTGAGCTATCCAGATATTGTGAAATACGCGGGCGGGACGCCGGTATTTGTGCAGGCCAGCGCGGAAGATGGATTTGGCGTGCGGGCGGCGGCGATAGAAAAGGCCATCACTCCGAAGACCAAGATTATTTTCCTGAACTCACCGAGCAATCCGTGCGGTGGAGTAGTCGGGCCGGAAGAATTCGAGAAAATCCTGGCGCTGTGTAAGAAACATAAGATCTGGCTGATGAGCGATGAGTGCTATTCGCACTTTACCTATGAGCCGCACAAGCCGTATTCGATTGCCAGCGCGGCGGGTGCCAAAGATCATGTGGTGATCATCGGTTCGATGTCGAAGACCTTTGCGATGACTGGTTGGCGCGTGGGCTACACGCTAGCGCCCGAGCAATTGGTCCAGGCTTCGATCAAATTGCAGAGCCAATCGACTTCGAATCCGACTTCGATCGCGCAGTATGCGGCGCTGGAAGCGATGCGCGGCTCGATGGAGGCCGTACCGGTGATGATGGCGGAATATACGCGGCGGAGGCGACGCATTGTCGATGGATTGCGCGCGATTCCTGGCGTGACTTGCGAAGATCCAGGCGGCGCGTTTTATGCGTTTCCAAATATTTCCGCGCACCTTGGTAGCGGTGGGAAGGCCATTGCGAAAACCTGCACGGATTTGACGAAAATGTTGCTCGAGAAGGAGAAAGTCGCGGTGGTGCCGGGTGAAGCGTTTGGCGCGCCGGGCTACTTGCGGCTTTCTTACGCGACATCGATTGAGCGAATCGAAGAAGGTTTGCGCCGGCTGAATCATTTTTTTAGCCGCGCGGAAGCGGGAGCGGCGTCGTAACTGGCGTTCGTGTTCGTGCGTCCTGAACCCACACGCATTGCGCCGATTTTTAAGACCCGCATCTGGGGCGCGCGCGACCTTGCGCCCATCTATCCTGACAAAAATAATTTGAGCGAGCCGATCGGTGAAGCTTGGTTGACCGATGGCTTGTGCGAGCTGACGGCCGGGCCGATCAAAGGCACACTGAATTCGGCGTGGCGAGAAATGTCCCCGGAGTGGCGTGGAACGGATTTGGCTTCGCCGATGCGCTATCCGGACTTCCCGCTGTTGGTGAAATTTCTTTTTCCCACTGACCAACTTTCCATTCAGGTTCATCCGCGGGACGCTTATGCCCGCGCGAATGAAGCACCCAATGCGAATGGCAAGACGGAGATGTGGCATGCGGTTTCTGCTGAACCGGGCGCGAATCTGCTGTTAGGGCTCGAACCTGGAGCGGATCGGCGGCAGTTTGTCGCCGCGCTGGAAAATCACACGTTGGAAAAACTGTTTCGGCGCTGGCCGGTGGAGGCGGGCGATACTTTTTTTGTGCCGGCGGGAACACCGCACACGCTGGGCGCGAACATGCTGATTTGTGAAGTGCAGCAGCACTCGGATTTCACCTATCGTTTATACGATTTTAATCGGGTGGATTCGGACGGCAAACCGCGTGAGCTGCATATCGAAAAAGGTTTGGCGGTCCTGGATTTTGAGGATGCAACGGGCAGAAAGGTCGCTCCGTTGGAATTGCCGGCCGCGGACGGCGCAGAAAGACAATTTTTGACTGGTTGTCCATACTTTGCCAGCGAACGCTGGAATATCTCGGGACCGCATCACACCAAGTCGGATGCGGGGCATTTCGAATTGCTGATTGTGGTGCAGGGATCCGGAAAACTGGATTGGCACGGCGGTTCCTGTTTGTTGAAACAGGGCGAGTGCTGGTTCATTCCCGCACGGCTGGGGCAATTCTCGATCGTGCCGAACGGCAGTACTTCCCTGCTGAGGACCTATGTTCCCAACGTCGGGCAATTGCGCGCACAGTTGAGCCGTGGCGGAGCGTCGGACGAGGCGATTCGCAAAGTTGTGTTTGAAGCACCGGAATAATTGCGAGAACGATGGCACGAACGCGAGAAAAACTTACGGAACATGCGGTGATTATGGCGGGTGGGCGCGGCACGCGCTTCTGGCCGCGCAGCCGCACCCGAACGCCGAAACAACTGCTGAATATTATTGGAAGTGATTCCATGCTGCAGCAAACGGTGGCGCGGCTGCAGCCGCTCATTCCGCCGCAGCGAATCTGGACGGTTACGAATACGGAGCAAGCGTCATCCGTCCGCAAACATTTGCCGTCCGCGGCGCGCAAGAATATTTTGGCGGAGCCCGTCGGGCGTAGCACTGCAGCGGCGATTGCCTTGGCGGCGCTGCACATTCGCCATACGACTGGGGGCGAAGATGCGGTCATGTCGGTGCTTCCCGCGGATCTGTACATCGCCGATCCGGTGAAATATCGCAAGATCACGCGGCTGGCTCTCGATGTGGCGCGCAAACGTGGCCGCATGGTGGTGCTGGCCATTCCACCAACACGACCTGAGACCGGCTTCGGTTACATTCAATGCGCGCCAGAGCCGATTCTAGACAAGCCCATTCGCGGTTTATCCGGTGGAAGCCTTTAAGGAAAAACCGCAACTGCAAGTTGCGCAAGAGTACGTTGCGTCGGGAAATTATCGCTGGAATGCCGGGATGTTTTTCTGGCGGGTCTCGACATTTCTTGATGCGTTGAAAAAATATTTGCCGAAAACCAGCGCGGCGCTGGAGACGTTGGCTGAGAGCATCGGCAAACGCGACTACGAACGAAAGCTGCGGGCCATTTACCCGAAACTGGAAAATATCGCGGTGGACTACGCGATCCTGGAGCCCTCGACGCGCGAAAAAGGCCCGGCGCAGGTATTTGCCATTCCTGCCGATATTGGATGGAGCGATATCGGGTCATGGACCGCGGTGTGCGAGCAATCCGCGAGTCATCCACGCGAAAACGTGCTGGGCGGTCCGGGGCACATGTTGGATGCGGAAGGCAATTTCATCTGGAGCCCGGGGAAATTTGTTGCCGCCATCGGCGTGCACGACCTGGTGGTCGTCGACACTCCGGATGCGCTGTTGATTTGCCCGCGCGATCGCTCACAGGATGTGGGCAAAATCGTCAAATGGCTCGAGGAAAATCGGAAGACGAACCTCCTGTAACTTGCTGCCGTGATGTCCCGCAACCAAGCCAATGTGGCTTTTGGCGCAATTTGACGTTCGCGTATACTTTTCAAGAGATGCCGCCGCATGTCCCACTTCATTTCGATTCGAACGCGCCGCTGAAATTCGGTACCGACGGTTGGCGCGGAATCATTGCCGAGGATTTTACGTTCGCCAATGCGCGAATTGTGGCGACGGCGATCGCGCGCTACGTGATTCGCTTGGAAGATCCGCGCAAAGGCGTGATCGTCGGATACGATCACCGCTTTGCGTCGGATGTGGTGGCCGCGGACGTTGCGCAAGTTATTGCTGCGACCGGTACGCCAGTTTGGCTGACCGATAAACCCTGCCCTACGCCCGCGGTTTCGCTGCTGGTGCGCGAGCGAAACGCCGCCGGCGGATTGATGATCACCGCCAGTCACAATCCCTACCACTGGAACGGCATCAAGTACAAAGCGAGTTATGGCAGCAGCCCGCTGCCGTCAATTGTTGCGGAGATCGAGAAGGATCTGGCACAGGTGGACCGCCTTTCGATTGGTTCGCAGCCACCACGAAAAGATTTGGTTGAGTCGCTGGATCCGCGGGCACCGTATCTCGCTCGATTGGAAAAACTGGTCGACTGGGAGCGTCTGCGCAAGGCCAACTTCCGCTTTGTGGCCGATCCGATGCATGGCTCCTCGACGGGTCTGTTGCGCGAGCTTTTGCAGCGCAATGGAATTGCCTGCGATGAAATTCGCGCCGAGCGCGATCCGCGTTTTGGCGGTGCGCACCCGGAGCCGATCGAACCACACATTCAGCCGCTGCGCGAAACGGTGCTGGCAGGCAAATATGACGCGGGGTTTTGCCTGGATGGCGATGGCGACCGCATCGGCGGCATCGACCGCGACGGATCGTTTCTGAATCCGCATCAACTGTTTGCGTTGCTGGTCTGGCATTTAGTCGGCACACGTAATTTGCCGGGCGATATTGCCAAGACTTTTTCCGTTACGAAGTTGATCGATAAGCTTGCTACGAAATTCGGGCGGAAGCTTCACGAAGTACCCATCGGCTTCAAATATATTTGCGAGCTGATGCTGAGCCAGAATATTTTGGCCGGCGGTGAAGAGAGTGGCGGCTTTGGTACCAGCTTGTACCTGCCGGAGCGAGACGCCACGGTTTCGGCGCTGTTTCTCGCCGAATTGATGGCCTGGCACGGCAAAACACTGGGTGAATTGCTGGCCGCGCTACATAAAGAATTTGGCGAATATCACTACGGCCGCGTCGATCTGGACGTTCAGCCCGAGCAGAAGAAAAAGGCCGTCGCGTATTTTTCTGACTCCGGCAACACGCGGCTTCAAGAATGGCCGGTAGCGCGCCGCGAGAATATGGACGGCATCAAACTTTATCTCGGCGATATCGGCTGGGTGCTGATCCGCGCTTCGGGAACTGAGAATCTACTGCGCGTCTATTCCGAGACTTCGCGCCGTGAGACCACCGGGCAAGTACTGGCGGCGGTGGCTTCCACGATCAAGAGTTTGTGAGCGAGTGGACCAATCGGAGGAGCAGCCATGGAGAAGGTCGAAACCGTTAGCCTGCAACAGAAGTTCAGCCTCTTTTCCGAACATTACAAACCTCACATCATTGGTGAAGTCAACGACGCGTACGTGAAAGCGGTTAAGTTCAAGGGACCATTTCTCTGGCATCATCATGAGAACGAAGATGAAATGTTTCTGGTGGTCAAAGGGACCATGCGCATGAAGTTTCGCGATCACGAATCGGTGATTCGCGAAGGGGAATTCATCATCGTTCCGCGTAAAGTGGAACACATGCCGGAAGCCGATGAAGAAGTGCATGTAATACTGATCGAACCGAAGACTACGCTGAATACGGGAAATGTGACCAACGAAAGGACGCAACCTCAGCTCAAAGCGATTTGAACGTTGCGTTTTTTGAGCCTGCGAGAAACTTATGGAGCACCGCTTTCACACGCTGGATGTGTTTACCACCAATCGCTTCGAAGGCAATCCGCTGGCGGTGATTACCGATGGCGACGGGCTTTCGAACGATACGATGCAGGCGATCGCGCGCGAGATGAATTTGTCCGAGACGGTTTTCGTGCAGAAGCCCACGGATGATCGGGCGCTGGCACGACTGCGCATTTTTACCACGCGCGAAGAGTTGAAGTTGGCAGGGCATCCGGTGGTGGGCACGTGGTTTTTGCTGGCGGAGCTGGGTGTGGTGCCGGCGCAAGAAGGCGCGGTGCACATCATGCAACAAACCGGCGCGGGCGTTTTGCCGGTGGAGATTCGCTTCAAGAATGGGCGGCCGCAGCGCGTGACTATGACGCAAATGGCCGCGACTTTTCGTCCGATCAAAGTGGACAAGAAAAAATTGGCGGCGGCACTGGGCGTGGGGGTCGGCGATTTTCACGGCAAGCTGCAGCCGCAGTATGTTTCGACCGGCATTTCGAATTTGATGGTGCCATTCAAAAGCCGTGCCGGAATGGCGCGCATCGAGCTGAATATTGGCGCGCTGCGGCAAGTGCAGGGAAAAAACGGAACGATGGCGTATTGTTTTGCGTTGAATGGCTCGAATAAGGCTTTCTCTCGCGGCATGCTGCCGTGGGAGACGTATGAAGATCCAGGCACCGGCTCGGCCGCGGGTTCGCTAGGGGCTTATCTGGTGCAGAACGGCGAGCTCGAAGCGGGTGAGATGCTGACCGTGCAGCAGGGCGTGGAAATGGGCCGCCCGTGTCAGATCGAAGTGGAAGTTGCCCAGGAAGGCAAGAAGCTGGTGCCGCGGGTGAGTGGCGCGGCGGTTAGAGTTTTTGAGGGTACGGTTCGAGTCTGAACGGCTGCTGGAGGTATTAATCCAGTTTCTGTTGAGGTTCCTGTAGTTTGGTTTCTGCGCTTTTCTCTTTCGAGCCTTTGCTGATTGCGTCGAGAATCCCGTTCACGAATGACCCTGCGTCTTCCGAAGAAAATTTCTTGGCCAGATCGACCGCTTCGTTGATCACTACTTTTGCAGGCGTTTCATTTCCCCGCAGTTCGTAAATCGCGAGGCGCAGAATGGCGCGGTCGATCAGGGCCATGCGTTCGAGCCGCCAGTTTTGCGCGTGCTGGACGATCAGCGCGTCCAAGTCTTCGGCTTCGCGCGAGGCGCCTTCGAATAATTTGTTGGCGAAGGCTTCGGTGCTGTCCGAGGCTTTAGCGCTGCGCCAGAACTTAGCTTCCAGCTTGGCGGCGTCCTGCCGGCTCATATCCCACTGAAACAACATTTGCATGGCGTATTCGCGGGATTTGGTGCGAAGTGAAGTCATTAGGCTTGACGCAACTTTCGTGCAGGCGCGGAGGCGGATTTTGAATCTTTGCCGCTAAGCTTATTGGAGAGTTGGGCCATCTCAATCGCGGCCAGTCCAGAGTCGTGGCCTTTGTTGCCGTGAGCGCCGCCGGCCCGGGCAAGCGCCTGTTCCTGATTCTCGCAGGTTAGCACGCAGAAAATCATGGGAACGCCAGTTTCCAGTTGCGCCGACTGCAGGCCTCGCGCGCTTTCGGAACACACATAATCGTAATGCGAGGTTTCACCGCGGATCACGCAGCCGATGGCGATCAGCGCGTCGAACTCGCCAGTTTGCGCCAATTGTTTTGCGGCAAGCGGCAATTCGAATGCGCCAGGGACGTAAAACGTTTGGATGTCTTCGTTTTTTGCGCCGGACTGCTGCAGGGATTCGCGCGCGCCCTGAAAAAGACGATCGGTGATGGCGCTGTTAAACCGGCTGACGATCAACGCGAAGCGCAAACCTGTGGCATCCAGTTTTTGTGGGGCAGAATCCGACTTTAGATTGACGGCCATCAACGAACAGATTGTAACATCCGGCGGCTACTTGCCTTTGAACTGCGCGGGACGCTTCTCGAGGAAGGCTTTGGTGCCTTCGCGCATATCTTCGGTAGTGGCGGATAAACCGAACAAGGTGGCTTCGAGGAACAAGCCTTCTTCCTGGGGCATTTCTGTGCCGCGTTCGATGGCTTCCAAGGTGAATTTCACGGCTAGTGGCGCGTTGGCGATAATTTTTTTGGCCAGGGCTTCGGCGGCGGGCAGCAATTCGGCCGGCTCGTAAATATGATTCACCAGGCCGATGCGCAGTGCTTCCTCGGCGTTGATCATTTCCCCGCTGAGGCAAAGCTCGTGCGCGATTCCCTTCCCACAAAGCCGCGCCAGGCGCTGAGAACCGCCGTAGCCGGGGATGATGCCGAGTTTTACTTCGGGTTGGCCGAGTCTGGCGGTTTTGCTGGCGATTCGAATGGTGCAGGCCAACGCGAGTTCGCAACCCCCGCCCAGAGCGAATCCGTTGATGGCGCAAATGCTAGGCTTGCCAATCGTTTCAAATAGATGAAAAACGCCTTGGCCGAAGAGCGACATTTCGCGCCCGCTTACGGGAGTTTGCTGCGAGAGCTCGCCGATATCCGCGCCGGCCACGAAAGACTTCTCGCCGGCTCCGGTGAGAATCAGCACGCGCACCGCGGAATCGTCACGCGCGTCGAGCAGCGCCTGCTGCAACTCTTCCACCGTTTTGCGATTCAGCGCGTTCAACACCTTGGGGCGATTGAAGGTGATGTACGCGATGCCGTCTTTTTTTTCGTAGAGCAGATTTTCGTAAGCCATTCCGCCTCGAGAAGTTCTGGAAACTGAAACGCGAGATAAATCTTAAAACTTCATCGCCTTGGGTTTCTGCGGATCAGTGTAGTCGTAGAATCCGCGGCCAGACTTTTTGCCGTTCCATCCGGCGAGCACCATGCGCTTCAAGAGCGGTGGCGCGGCGAAGCGCCGTTCATGAAACTCATCGAACATAATATTCGCAATGTAGTAGGTCGTGTCGAGCCCTACGAAATCCAGCAGGGTCAGCGGGCCCATCGGGTGCCCACAGCCCAGCTTCATGGAATTATCGATGTCTTCGATGCTGCCTACGCCTTCTTCCAACGCGCGAATCGCATCGAGCAAGTACGGCACCAAGAGACGGTTCACGATGAACCCGGTGCTGTCATGCGCGCGCACCGGAACTTTGCCCAGTTTTCCGCCAAACGCGACCATCTCCTCATACACCGCATCATCCGTGGCGATGGTGCGCACCACTTCCACCAGCTTCATCACTGGAACCGGATTAAAAAAGTGCAGGCCGACAAAACGTTGCGGCCGCTTGGTCGCGGCGGCCAGCTCGGTGATCGTCAGCGAAGAAGTATTACTGGCAAAAATTGTGGAAGGCGGGCAAAGCGCATCCAGCGCAGAGAATAATTCGCGCTTCACGGGAAGCTGCTCGATGATCGCTTCGATCACCAGATCGCAATCTTTTAAGTCGTCGAGCACCGTAGTGCCCTTCAAACGCCCGCGAATTTCATTCCTGGCCGCGTCCTGAAGAGTGCCTTTTTCCACTAAGCGTGCGAGATTCTTGTCGATGCTTTTCAGTCCTTTGTCGACGACGTCCGGACTCACTTCGCGCACCACCGTGTCGAAGCCCGCGGCCGCCGCCACCTGCGCAATGCCCGAGCCCATCAACCCACACCCGACAACCCCGACTTTTTGAATCGCCATGTCTTTCCTCTGCTGTCAGTTTAAGCCCAGCGCCAGGCGCAGCTAGTTATACAACGCTTCCACGATCATCGCGATACCTTGACCGCCGCCGATGCAGGCAGTGGTCAGGCCGTAGCGCAAATTGTTACGGCGCAGCTCATTCAAAATGGTGATCACCAGGCGCGTCCCGGTCGAGCCGAGCGGATGGCCCAGCGCGATGGCACCGCCGTTCACATTGGTCTTGTCGCGATTGAGGCCGAGCGCTTTTTCCACCGCGAGATATTGCGCGGCGAAAGCTTCGTTGACTTCCACGCGATCGATTTGATCGAGTGTGAGGCCAGCCAGTTTCAACGCTTTCTGCGACGAAGGCACCGGACCGATGCCCATGATGCTGGGATCAACGCCCGCAACCGCCCAGGAGATGATTCGCCCCAACGGTTTCAATCCGCGGTCGCGCGCGGTCTTTTCTTTGGTGACGACAACAGCGGCGGCGCCGTCGACGATGCCGCTGGCGTTGCCGGCGGTAACGATCCCGTCCTTCTTGAAGGAGGGCGGGAGCTTCGAAAGAGTCTCGAGAGTGGTTTCCGGACGGCGGTGATCGTCTTCACTCACCGTTACCGATTTTTTCCCGTGCTTCACTTCCACCGGAACAATTTCATCGCGCACGCGGCAAGCTTTGAACGCCGCATCGGCGGCTTGCTGGCTGCGCAGCGCGTAAGCGTCCGCATCGGCGCGGCTGATTCCGTGCTGCTCGGCAAGTTTTTCCGCAGTAAGCGCCATGGGCAGGCCGCAATACGGATCCGTTAGACCGACCATCAACGAATCCTCCAGCGCGCCGCCACCAAGCTTCAAGCCGTTGCGCGCCCCGCGAATCACGAAGGGCGCCTGAGTCATATTTTCCATGCCGCCGGCGAGAACCATTTCCGCTTCGCCCAGCAGCAAACGCTGCGCAGCTTGCGCGATCGATTCCATGCCAGAACCGCATAGGCGATTCACGGTGACTGCGGCAGATTCGAATTTTCAACCCGGCTTTTAACCCAACGTGGCGCGCGCCGTACAGAGCATCCGCACTGGTCTGCATGACATTGCCAAAAATCGCGTGGTCAAAATCGCCGGGGTCGACGCCCGAACGCCGGATTGCTTCTTTCGAAGCGTGCGCTCCGAGATCGATCGCGGTGACATCCGAAAACGAACCGGTGTAACGCGCCATGGGCGTGCGTGCGCCGGCTACGATGACTACATCCGTGGGAAACATAAATTCCTTTCTGGCTTGGAACTTTCAGGTGAACTCGTGGGCTTAGGCTTGAACATTTTCCAGAGTCACGACCGTCGCCCCACCGCGCTTGCGAGCTTCTTCCACGGAAGACTCCGCGCGGTTGATCAGGTCGGTGACAATGTCTTCACTATCGTAATCCGGTTTGGCGGCGGCTTCCACAATTCCGGCGCTTAAAGTGATTTGTGTGGCGTCCCACGGAGGACGCACTCCAGTGGTGGAGCGCAATAATTTGTCGGCGAGGTTTTGCGCGACGTCCAGAGTGGTGTCCGGCAAGATAAACGCCAGCGACCACGAAGTATATTTTACCGCGACATCATTCTGGCGCAGCCCTGGTTGCAGCGAGCGGGCCAATTGCTCAAGGAAGCGCTCCATCGGCGATTCGCCTTGCTGCCGCAAAATCTCCGCTCCGCGATCGATCTGCAGAATGGCCAGAGACAACGGCGTGCCTTGCGTTTTGGCGCGATCCGTTTCGGTCAGCAAACAACTCTGATAGGAACTGCGGCTCAGCAGCCCGCTGCGCTCGTCGGAAACGCCCATGCGACGCACCAGCGAGCGCATGCGATTGTGGCTGACGCTCATCAGCATCTGATCGCCGATCGCTTGCAAGAAATAGGCTTCGTTGGGCTTCCATTTATGCGGGCGCGCGTGTCCGACGATCAACATGCCCGCGGGATTTTGTGTTTCTTTGTCGGTGATGATCACACCCATGGCGGTGTCCAATCCCAACTCGTGCAGGATCGATCCACTCGACGCTTCCACTACCAGACCGCCCAATTCGTCCGGCTCGACTTTTTCCATCTGAGCCAGGAGCAGTACGACTTGCGCGCCGGCAGCCGCTTTGGCGTCCGACGAACAAAATTCCGCGGTGAGTTCTGGAGGCCGGCCGAGTGCACCGATCACCGCGATGCAGCGCGTCGAGTGCAGGTAGGCGCCTACTTCGTTGACGGCGGTGTTCAGCATAGCCTTGGGCGATTGCTGGCGGAAAATTTTCTGGTTGACCTCCGAAATCTTCGAAAGATCCCGCAAAGTTTCCGCGGTGTAGGCTCCGGCCTTCGAACTTGCCGCGGGCGCAGCAGTTTCCATTGGTGCGGCCGGAGGCGCGGCTGCCACTGGAGCGGCCGGAACAGCGGAAGAAGTAGCGGCAACCGGCGGCTGCAGCCGATTCGCTCCCGGCGGCCACCAATTCGCCAGCTGATACAAAGCCGACAAGCGCGCGTTGCGGCGCTCTTCGCCGGGGAACATCAACCCGATTTTCTGCAAGCGATCCAGCGCTTTGTTATGCAGCGAATACTGCAAAAATATCTCGGTCTGCACGATCAAGTCTTCCAGCGTCTGCGACTCGCGGCTCGCTTCGGTCACGCCCTGGGTTACCACTTCATTCGACGAAGGAACTTGACGCGCACTTGGCGAACCTGCGCCGGGACTGGCAGACTTGGCGAGCCGGCCAGCGATGCGTTTGAACGTTGTCTCGTCGATCTTCCCGCGAATCAGTTCGACACGCTCCTGGTTGCGATAGTCGTAGGAGTCGATGTCCACCAGACGTTCGAGCACTTCGGCCGCTTTGGGAATGCTTTCCGTTTTCAAATAGTGATCGAAGAGCTTGATCAGAATTTCGAAGTACTTCGATTCCTGGTTGAGCTCGTTGTACAGGCCCGCCCACAACTCCAAGAGTATTTGTGACTGCGGAAACTTTTCGCCCAGCTCGTCGAGCTTGGCGGCGAATTCGTTTTGGCGCTTGTCGTTGAACATGCGCTTCTTTAGCACATTGAGAATGTCGACGGTTTGCTGGTCCTTGCCTTCCGTGGCGTAGGCTTCCGCGAGTTCGAACAATCGCGGAATACCTTCGTTCTTCTCGCGCAGCAGTGTTTCGAGGATTTCGCGGGCGCGATCCAACATGCCGGCGCGTAACAGCGCGTCGCTGAAAACATCGATGAAGGCGAAATCGTGTTCAGTGGCCGCTAGCGGCTCGAGAATGACGACTGCCTCGCCCGCCATACCCGCATGCAGTTTGGCTTCGCCGTAGAGCAGCGCCACGCTGCGTTCTTGCGGCGCCAGCACGTGCGCGCGATGCAACAATTTCAGGGCGTCGGCGTGTTCGCCTCGCGTAGTGGCCAGTTGTGCGGCACGCAGATAGGCCCGGGCAGCCAACGCGCTGCGCTTGGCTTTTTCCGCGGCTTCGGCCAATCGCATCTGGCGCGCAGGATTTTCCGGGTCGAGCTGCGCGATGCGTTCCAGGCAAAACAGCGCATCTTCTTCGCGCCCCGCGGCGGTGAACAATTCCGCGGCGCGAGTGTACTGCTCCATGGCTTCTTCAGAGCGATTTTGCTTCTGCTGCAAAAATGCGTAACGCGCAATGCGTTCCGGCGGCTGCTGCACGGTGCCGTTCCGTAGAAAGCGGTTGTAAATCGCCAGCGCTTTATTTTCGTCGCGAGGGTCGACCAACATGTCAAACAACAAGCCGTAGTGCACCGCGGCGAGGTCGCGCTGCTCGGTGCGCGCGTACAAATCCCCCAGCGCCTGAGTGGCTTCCTGATGTTGCGGCACCTCTTCAATGACCGCCAAATATGCGGCGATAGCGTCCTCAACGCGATTCTTTTCGAGGAAGCGTTTCGCCCGGTCCAGGTGCTTGTCGACTTCTCCAGCCATGAGAGAGCGGTGACCTTTGTGAATCTTGTGGAGCAGTGCCCATGCAAAATGCTGCGCAGCCGGCCAAAAAGCGCGGCCAGCGCATGGGATTAACCTCTTTTAACTATATACCCCGTGCAAGAAGCGGCCAAACCGATGCGGCGAGAGTGATAGCAGCAAGGAGGAAACTTTTCCCCAGATTTCGCGCTGCGAAAGGGGGCTATTTCGGCTGGTCGCGCGGAATTTCGCCCGGATGGCTAGTGCTGGCGGCATGACGGAGTGCCCAAAATATGGCAAACTCATTGTTTACGCGGCATGGTTTTTGCGCGTCTGTGTGTGGCGCCTATGGTGAAATGGCGCGGCGCCCGGCCAGCATCGACCGGACTCACCAGCCGTTACAAACCTAAATGGATCCAAAGTTCATACGGAATTTCTGCATTATTGCGCATATCGACCATGGGAAATCCACGCTCGCAGACCGCTTGCTGGAGATGACCGGGGCGCTGTCGTCGCGGGAGATGCAGGAGCAGGTGCTCGACTCCATGGATCTGGAGCGCGAGCGCGGGATCACCATCAAGGCCAAGAGTATTCGGCTGAGTTACAAAGCGAAAGATGGGAATACCTATCGGCTGAATTTGATTGATACGCCGGGGCACGTGGATTTTTCTTACGAGGTTTCGCGGGCGCTGTCGGCTTGCGAAGGCGCGCTGCTGGTGGTGGATGCCAGCCAGGGTGTGGAAGCGCAAACCGTAGCGAATACGTTTCTGGCTGCCGGGCACAATCTTACGATCGTGCCGGTGATCAACAAGATCGACCTGCCTGCGGCGCAAACCGAATACGTCAAAGAACAAATTGAATCGGTGCTGGCGATTCCCGCCTCGGATGCTTTGCTGATCAGCGCCAAGAGCGGACTGGGCGTTGAAGAGGTGCTGGAAGCGATTGTGGCGCGCATTCCTCCGCCGAAGGGCAGTGCGGAAAATCCGCTGCAGGCGCTGATTTTTGATTCGTGGTTCGACATTTACCGCGGCGCGGTGGTGCTGGTGCGGGTGATGGAAGGCCGGCTGACCGAGCATGTGAAAATCCGGCTGGTTTACAGCAACGAAGTGTATGAAGTGGAGCAACTCGGCACGCTCACGCCCAAGCCGGTGGCGCTCCAGGAGCTTGAGGCTGGAGACGTAGGCTTCATCGTCGCGAACATTAAACGCGTGGCCGATGCGCGCATGGGCGACACGGTCACCGACGCATCGCGCGCGGCGCCGGCTCTGCCCGGATTCGAAGCGATCAAGCCGATGGTGTTCGCCGGTATGTTTCCGGTGCTGGCCGATGAGTACGAACCGCTGCGGGACGCGCTGGGCAAACTGCAGTTGAATGATGCGGCGTTTTTTTATGAGCCGGAGAATTCCGTGGCGTTGGGATTTGGATTTCGCTGCGGTTTCCTGGGCTTGTTGCACATGGAGATTGTGCAGGAGCGGCTGGAGCGCGAATTCGGTCTGAATTTAATTACCACCGCGCCCAGCGTGCGCTATCGAATTACTCGTGTGACCGGCGAAGTCACCGAGGTGGACAGCCCCGCGAAATTTCCGAGCCCCAGCGACATTGCCAAGATTGAAGAGCCGATCATTAAGGCGATGATTATCACCAACGAGGATTCCGTTGGCGGGATTTTGCAGCTTTGCCAGGACAAGCGCGGGACGCAGAAGAATTTTGAGTATTTGTCGCCCACGCGCGTGATGCTCACGTATGAGCTGCCGCTCAATGAAATCGTGCTGGATTTTTACGATAGGCTGAAGAGCGTTTCGCGCGGCTATGCATCGCTGGATTATCACCTTGCCGGATACGTCGAGTCGGATTTGATCAAGCTGGATGTGCTGGTCGGCGGTGAGCCGGTGGATGCGCTGGCGCTGATCATTCATCGCGAATTTTCCTACGATCGCGGTCGCGAATTGGTCAGCCGCCTGCGCAAATTGATTCCGCGGCAAATGTTTGAAGTTCCCATTCAGGCGGCGATTGGCAGCCGCGTAATCGCACGTGAAACCGTTGCGGCCATTCGAAAGAATGTGCTGGCCAAGTGCTACGGCGGCGATATTTCGCGCAAACGCAAATTGTTGGAGAAGCAAAAAGAAGGTAAGAAGCGCATGAAGCGTGTCGGCCAGGTGGATATCCCGCAGGAAGCGTTCCTTGCGGTGTTGAAGGTCGCATCCTCGTCGGACGACGAGTAGTTCCCTCTCTCGGTTATTCGCTGCGTTTGGACTTTACTTCTGCCAGCAAGCCACCGATGTGCAGCTTCACGTTGACGTTTTCTCCAACAGCGATCTGTTCTGCCGAGAGCAAAACATTCCCTGCTGCGTCCGTAGCGATGGCATATCCACGCTTTAGGACGGCGACGGGACTGCGCTCCTCAAGTTGTACTCGCAAGCGTTCAAGCCGTTCGCGCTTTAAGCGCAGAATTCGTTCCGCACGCGCACCCAATTCGCTTTGGCGCCGCTCTAGCAGCAGCCGAAACGCGCCGACCTTGCGGCCGAAATCGAAGGAGACCAGTTTCAGATGAATCGCAGCGTGTTGACGGCGGGCTTGCCCAACTCGAGCGCGCAAGGCCAATTCGATGCGCGCGGCAGATTGATTGACGCGATCGCGCATACGAACGACCTGCTTGTGGAAGTCGAAGCCCACGATGCGCACGTGAGCGGTGTTGAACCGTTTGCGGGATTGTTCCAACCGGGCGCGCAAGGCCATCGCTAGCCGTGAAGTCATCTCATCGGAGCGTTGACGATTCTGCTGCAACAGATCCAGCGGTCGCCGGAATCCGCGACGAGCCGCCAATTCGTGCACGCGTCGCGACAAGACGCTGACGCGGTAGCGCATCAAGCTGGTCAAATTGTCGCGCAACTCCAGAATGTGTTTGTCGAACTCCCGGCGCGTCTGCACCACCAATTCCGCCGCCGCTGAGGGCGTGGAGGCCCGCACGTCCGCGACGAAATCCGCGATGGTGAAATCCGTCTCGTGGCCGACGCCGGAAATAATCGCAATGGTTGAGGCCGCGATGGCGCGGGCCACAATTTCTTCGTTGAAGGACCACAAGTCCTCCATCGAACCGCCGCCACGCGCGAGAATTACGACGTCCACGCCTTGCCGCCGGTTGAAATATTGCAGCGCGCGAACGATTTCGCCGGCTGCGCCTTCGCCCTGCACGCGCACCGGATACAACGTCAGATACACATTGGGAAAGCGCCGCTTCAAGATGCGCACCACGTCGCGCACGGCGGCGCCTTTTGGCGATGTAATTAGCCCGATGCAGC
Source organism: uncultured Acidobacteriota bacterium (assembly GCA_963846145.1). GTDB lineage: Bacteria > Acidobacteriota > Terriglobia > Acidiferrales > UBA7541 > Acidiferrum. The sequence continues at coordinate 245,058 of CAWJUV010000005.1, forward strand.
GCGGCAGGACTGGCAGCGATTTTTTCCGCTCTGCCGCAAACAAACCTTCGGCTTCCAGGCGTTTTTTCAACTGTTCGAACGCTAATTGCAGCGCACCTAAGCCAATCGGCTCGATGCTCTCGATGTAAATCTGGTAGTCGCCGCGGGCTTCGTAGACGCTGATCGAACCGCGGACCGTCACGCGTAAACCATCTTCCGGTCGGAATTTCATGGCGCGCAACTGGGTCTTGAAGCACACGCAGCGAATCTGCGCGCGTTCATCCTTCAGCGTGCAATAGATGTGCCCAGACTGCGCTTCCCGGCAATTGGAAATTTCGCCCTGCACCAGAATGTCGGTGAAATTGCGCGCAAAGACGTCGCGAATGCGCGCGGACAGTTCGCTTACCGACCAGATACGCCGCTCCGGCATCAAGTTGAATTGCAGTTGAGTGGTCATTCGCCAGAAGTATCTTTCGCCGGAAAAATCCGCCATTTTCCTTCGTTGCAATAAAAAAATGCCGAGGACTTGCCCACAAAACGGTCGTCGATCCCCTGATGCTTCAGCGGCCGCAGCGTTTTCATCCCCGCGCGCTCCCCGATTTCCTCTTCGCCCAGCCCGCGGATGGCGCGCGAATAATGCATAGTCTTTCCCGCGGCAGGTTTCAAGTAATGCGCATCATCCAATCGCGCCAGCGAAGCGGGGCAGGGCGCCACTTTGCCCCAAAAAATCACAATCGTCGAGGTCTGTCCGTTCGAACACAGTACCGCCCAATCCTGCTGGCCGGCCTTCGCGAACTCGCCGTGAATCACGTTGTTCGGCTCCGAAGAAGAACCGGCAGTGCCTTCATCGAATTGCGGCACGCTGCAATTCCGCTCCTTCAGTTTTTCCACGAATTCCGGCGGCAGCCCGGGAATGTCCTCGGGCAGGATGCGGCGAATCTTCTCGCTGGGCTTGGATGTCGCTGAAGTTTTTTGAGCAGCTCGGGTCAGAATGGTAGATGACAACCCCGCCGCGATCAGCAGCACGCCCGACACACAACAAGTTAGAGCTGTAATCGTTCGCTTCATCCGTCCGCGAAATTATATCCCCGTATTTGGTGGAACCGGATAGCTGGGTTTGAAACGCACCCGGCTAACCGCGAATCCTATGCGATAAGATCGCAACTACATGAAGTGTATCGTGTTGATATACTAACCGGCAGTTTGCGAGTGGTTGCTTTGCTGGACGGTCGGGGGAATCCGATGCCTAACGGTTTGCGGAATTTCTATGTCTTGGTCCTTGGCCTTACATCCAGTTTTTTTCTAGGAAACTCCACCGCGCTCCGAGCCCAGTCGCAACCGCCCCAAACCGCACCTGTCACGCCTGTGTCTGCCACTGACACACCGACTCCCGGCGCCCAGTCCAGCGCGCCTTCGAATGGCGGCGCCGAAATCTCCACCTACGATTCTTCCGCAATCCTAAGAGTTCGCGTCAACGTCGTGGTTGTTCGCGCGGTGGTCCGCGATGCCGACGGCCACGTGATCGACAATTTGAAAAAGGAAGACTTTCAGCTGTTCGACAATGGCAAGCCGCAGATTATTTCCAGCTTGACGGTCGAACGCGCGGGCCAACGCACCATTCCCAACTCCTCTTCAGCGGCGACGACGAACCTCGAAGCGACGGAACCTACCTCTGCAGCTCCTGAAGTAACCCTGCCGAGCCGCTTCGTGGCGCTGGTCTTCGACGATATTCATCTGCGGCTGGATGACGCGGTGACCGTGCGCGCCGCCGCGAACAAAGTGTTGGATCGGGCCACCCCCAACGATGCCGTGTCTATCTATACCACCTCCGGTGTGATCACCCAGGATTTCACCAAAGATCTTCCGCTGCTGCGCAATACGTTGCTGCGCATCATCCCGCGCCCGCTGCAGGGCGGCACCGGCATCAACGAATGCCCCAGCATCAGTTATTTTCAGGCTGAACGCATGCTGACCTTTCACGACACCGATGCGACCACCACGGCCAATCAGGACGCCTGGACCTGCGCCTATAACCAAGATCCGAAAGAGTACGGCCAAGCGGTGATACTGGCGCACAATACTGCGCAGCAAGTGCAGAGTCGGGGCGATAGCGAAACAAATGCAATGTTTCAGAATCTTGCGCAGTTTATTCGACGCCTCTCTTCCATGCCCGGCCAGCGCATCCTCGCCTTTATTTCGCCCGGGATGGCTTCCAACGAGGCGTCACGACGGCTCAACGAAACCATCGACCAAGCGGTGAAAGCGAATGTGGTGGTGGACACTATCGACGCGCGCGGTTTGTACACTCCAGACTTCGGCGATATCGCTGCGCCGCCTTCAGGCAGTGTGGGCAGCGCTAGTAGTAACGCGGGCTTTCATCTTATGGAACAAAGCATGGCCGGCGAGATCCTCGGCAGCCTGGCTCATGGCACCGGTGGAACGTGGTTTCACAACCGCAACGACTTGGACCGGGGGATTTCGGAGATTATTGCCACGCCGCCGGCCTCTTACGTGATTACATTTTCTCCGCAAAATCTCAAAAACAACGGCGGGTATCACACGCTAAAACTGAAATTAGTCATTGCCAAAGGACTCCAGGTACAGGCTCGCCACGGCTACTTCGCGCCGAAAAATGCGCCCGATCCCGCCGTGCAAGCCCAGGCGGAAATCGAAGACGCGCTGGTTTCGCAGGAAGAGCTCAACGAATTTCCGGTCGAGTTGAAAACGCAATTCTTTATGAAGGACGCCAACGATGCGACCGTAACCGTGCTGGCCCATTTGGATTTGAAGGCGCTGAAATTCCGCAAGAACGAAGGACGGAACTACAACGACATCACCGTGGCCACTGCGATCTTCGATCAGAATGGAAACTATATTGAGGGCAGCGAAAAAACGCTGAAGGTAAAGATGCTGGACGCCACCCTGGCCACCCACAATTCCGGAGTGACCATTCGTTCCTCCTTCGATCTAAAACCGGGGACTTACCTGATTCGCCTGGTTGGCCGCGATACCGAAGGGCCGTTGATGACTGCGCGGAACGGCGCATTGACCATTCCTAACTGAGAATCCTGTCCTGACCCTGTCTCGCTCGTCCTTGAGACAGTTTTTCCCGTCGCACAGTATCGCCAGTGATGCGTGCTAGTATTTTCCGTTCAATCGCAAAAATGGAACCGAACACCTTGAATGGTTTGCCACCAGAGTTGGATGTGACGCTGCAGCTGGCTTTGGACCGCGCGCAATCCGTGCCCGGTTTCATGGTCGAGAACGAGCTGCGATTCCTGGCGACGCTCGCGGCCTGCACTCCTGCCAGCGGCGCCATCGTGGAAATTGGCAGCTTCAAAGGCAAATCCACCGTGGCGCTGGCCACGATTGCAGAGAAATATGCGCTGGGCCAGGTTGTAGCCATTGATCCGCATGTCGGCGACCTGGGAGTTCACGCGCATAAACACGACGACACATTTGAAGAATTTCGCGCCTCGTTGAAAAATGCCGGCGTGGAGAACCAGGTGGAAGTACACCGCGAATTTTCGCGTGACGCGGCGCGCGGCTGGAACCGCCCGATACGTTTGCTGTGGATCGATGGCGATCACACTTACGCCGGCTGCAAAGAAGATTTTGACTTGTTCTCTCCGTTCCTCGCTGACGGAGGAGTCGTCGCTTTTCACGACACGTTGAACACGTTCGAAGGTCCCATCCGCGTTTTCGTCGAAGAGGTGCTGCGCTCCGATCGCTTCGGCGCGTGCGGCTTCGTACACTCCATTTCGTGGGGGCAATTCCGCCCTCAGGATGGCTCGCGCTATCGTAGCCAACGCGCGCAACTCGCCAAACGCGCCGAAAAGCTTATTCCCTACGTCACGGGTGGAAAAGAGCCCGCAGGGTTCCGCAAAAAATTATACAAACTGCAGCGCTCTCGGATTCCGCGAAAACCTATCTCTCCCTCAACATTCCTGCAGATGATTGCTGCTGCGCCCCACGCCTAAGCGCCGGTTGGCATTCGCCGGCCTATCCCAATGCGCCGGTGAAATCGAGAACCAGAACAGCAACCCCAAACACCAGCACCAATAATCCGGCCAAATCCGCGCGCCCTCTTTTTTCGGAGCCAGCTACCTCTCGCGCCGCGCGCCAGTACAACAGGGCGCCTACAGCGACGAAAATCAGTTCTACCACCGCTGTAGCCGCTGGAACCCGCCACAACCCCAATCCAAGTTTCGGCAAGTCGCCATAGTTCCCAGGAACAATTGGCATATCCGCGCGGTGAACCAACAGGTCCAGCACCCAATGCGAAAACACCACAGCGCCGAGCACCATTCCAACTCGTTTGCTCCAGGCCATCCACCCGCACACGCCGAAAATCACCGCCAAGAGGAGCGCTCCCACGATGGAGTGGGTGTAATCCGCATGAATGATCAATCCTCCGTACTTTCGCGTGGCATCCGCGGCTGGAGTGAATCCTTCGAGTTTCGTCGCCAAGAGCGGAACGAACACGATGTCGAGCCACACGGTGGCCAACATTAACGCCCACGTCGGCGTAGTCCGTTCGCGCGATTTGACCGCAGCGGCAAATCCAAAATGTCCAGCGATCATCTCCGTGCGACTCCAGCCTTGGTGCTGGGCCAAGGCAATCCCGCATCAATCACGCCCACCACCACCACGAACAACAAAACTCCCAAGACGAATACCACGGGTGTTCCTCCGCCAAGTTGGATGCCGCAACGCTGAGTTCCTGCTACAAGCCGGCCTCAGCGGACTCTCTGTTTTCAGGTCTCGCACCCTGCCGGGCACGATTTTGGTTTCGCTAGTAAAGTAGTTGTTCGGCCCATGGCGACTCCTCCCGTCAGCACCAGCACCGTCACTCCTCCAGCTCCCGAATCAATCGCTTCCCCAGCTGCCAAACGTTACCTACCGTGGCTGGTGGCTGTGGCGTTTTTCATGGAGTCGCTGGATACCACCATTCTCAATACCGGTGTGCCGACCATTGCGGCCGCGTTGAATGTATCGCCGCTCAACATGAAGTCGGTCCTGGCCAGCTACACGTTGAGCCTCGCGGTATTCATTCCCATCAGCGGTTGGATGGCTGACCGCTTTGGCACCCGCAAAGTGTTCGCCTCCGCCATTGGACTTTTCACGCTGGGTTCTTTTTTGTGCGGCATCTCCACCAACATTCACGCGTTAGTGGCCTTCCGAATTTTGCAAGGTTGTGGCGGAGCCATGATGGTGCCGGTTGGTCGGCTCACGCTGGTGCGCACCTTCGCCAAGTCGGAGCTGATTCGCACCATGAGCTTCGTGTCGATACCGGCCCTGATCGCGCCGATGCTAGGACCGCTCACCGGCGGCTTGATCGTTCACTACCTGCATTGGCGCGTGATTTTTTTCGTCAACATTCCGATAGGACTTGTCGGGCTGCTGATGGTCTACATGCACCTGCCCGACTATCGCGAAAAGAATGTCCACAAGTTGGATTTGCTGGGCCTCATTTTGTTCGGCTCCGGCGTAGCTCTGCTTTCTTACGTGTTGGAAGTCTTCGGCGAACACACCTTGGGCACCGCGGAAATCCTGAGTCTGCTGACTATTTCGCTCGCGCTGATCGCCGGTTACGGTTTGCACGCCGCGCGCACTGCGTTTCCGCTTTTGCAGCTCAGCCTGTTCCGACTCCGCACGTTCAGTTCCTCGGTGACTGGCAGTTTCATCACGCGCCTCGGCATCGGCGGCGTTCCGTTTCTGCTGCCACTGCTCTACCAGGTCGGTCTGGGCTTCACTCCAGTCCAATCCGGATTACTGATCATGCCGCAAGCCGTCGGAGCCATGAGCACCAAGCCGTTCCTCCCGCGCATTCTGCGCACCCTTGGCTACCGCGGCGTATTGGTTTCGAACACGGTGATCATCGGCGTGCTGCTCATTCTTTTCGGCACGGTCGGCCCGCAAACTCCGGTCTGGCTCATCGTGATCCAAGCTTATTTCTATGGCGCGTTCACCTCACTGCAATACGCCAGCATGAACACGCTGGTCTACGCCGACGTCACCGAAGAACTCACCAGCTCAGCCAGCTCCATCGCCAGCACCGCGCAGCAAATGGCCATCAGTTTCGGCGTAGCCACCGCCGCACTCACCACGGCGATTTTCGTGCCCGACCGCCACACCTCCAACCCAGCCGAAATGATTCATGGGCTGCACAAAGCGTTCCTTGTCCTGGGAGTCTTCACCATTCTGTCCAGCTCGGTCTTTCACCGCCTCAAGAGCGGCGACGGCGGCGGAGTGAGCCAGCAAAAAGTGGCGCATTCCGAATAGCCGCAACTAACCGCGCCCCCACTAACCGCCCCACACCAAACTTCGTCGAAACAATCCGGGGCCTTGCCTCGTTTACCTGTTGGAGGGGTGTCCATGAACAACCTGCTCGGTGACTTCCGCTTCGCGCTGCGCCAACTGTTCAAAAGCCCGTCCTTCGCGCTCACCGCCATCATCTCTCTCGCGCTGGGCATCGGCGCAACCACCGCGGTCTTCAGCGTGATTTACGCCATCGTGGTGAATCCCTACCCCTACGCTAATTCCGACCGCATGGTTCACCTGATGCTGACCGACCGCTCCGGGCAAGATCAGTTTTTCGGGTTAACCGGCGGGCAATATCGGGAAATCAAGCAATCTCCGGTGGTCGAAGACGCCTTCACCACCGAAACATGGAACCTCACGGTAACTGGCGGGGATATTCCTGAAGACATCAACGGCGCAAAGGTGTCTTCCAACCTTTTTACTTTTATGGGCGTGCCGATGGCTCTCGGCCGCGGCATCCAGCCTTCCGATGCGCTCGATGGCCAAGATCCAGAAGCGGTCGTGGTGCTGGGTTACAAATTCTGGCAGAAGCACTTTTTCGGCAATCCGGCGGTGATCGGCCAGCAACTGCAGATGGTCCGCCACAACTACACCATCGTCGGCGTCGCCTCCGCGCGCTTCACCTGGAATGACGCGGATGCCTACATCCCCATGAAGATCACCCAGGACTTGAACCGCACCGACGGCGTCGAAGTGCGCCTCAAGCCAGGCGTCACGCACCAGGCCGCCGACGCCGCGCTGACGCCCCTCATCGAACAATTCGCCAAGCAAACCCCGCGACACTTCCCCGCCGACAAATTTGCGTTTCACGTAAGAGGACTGAACGACGCCTTTATGCACGATTTGGGCGGCACCTTGTGGCTGCTGTTCATTGCTGTAGCTCTGCTGCTGGCCATCGGTTGCGGCAACGTTTCGATTCTGTTGTTAGCGCGTGGTACCGCTCGGCAGCAGGAGTTTGCGGTGCGTTCGGCCATCGGCGCGACACGAACACGTCTAATCCGCCAACTCCTCACCGAATCCGTGCTCCTCTCGGTGACCGGCGCCGCGCTCGGCGTTCTCTTGGCGTTTTCGTTCCTGAAAACGATGATCGAGTTGCTGCCGAAATATTCCTTTCCGCACGAAGCTGTTATTCAAATCAATGTGCCGGTGCTGATCTTCAGCGTGCTGATCGCTCTAACCACCGGTATTCTCTTTGGACTTTGGCCGGCGCTGCAGCTTTCGCGTCCGGAGGTGAACCAGGCCATTCAATCGGGCAGCCGCAGAATCGCTGGCGGCGGCCGCGGACGGCTCACCAACAATGTGCTGATCGCCGCGCAAATCGCTCTCACTTTGGTGATGTTGGCCGGCGCGGGCGCAGCCATGGAAGGCTTCGTAAGCCTGCTGCATCAGCGCCTCGGCTACGACCCGCACAATGTGATGTCCGTCGGCATCCCCATTCACGAGAATACCTACAACACCTGGGCCGAGCGCCGCACCTATTTCGAACAAATGCTGGAAAAAACCGCCAGCGTTCCCGGAGTCTCCCAGTTGGCGATTTCTACCAACGCCACTCCGCCGACCAACGGAAACTCGTCGAACATCGAGATCCTCGGCAAAGCCGGAGTGCAGAGCGAAAAAGTTGGCCTCAATTTTGTCAGTCCGAACTACTTCGCGGTGTTGCGTGTGCCGCTGGTGCAGGGCCGGGTGTGGGATTCGGTCGAAAATCACAATGCCGCGCATCTTGCGGTGATCAACGAAACCATGGCCAGGCGTTTCTTTTCGAACGGTAACGCCATCGGCCAATCGTTCCGCCCGCCGGACCTCAAAGGAGAGCCGCCCTTTGCGCTGACCGGCGAAGATCCCAACGGTTGGTATCAAATCATCGGCATCATCGCCGACAAACGCGACAACGGTTTGATCAAACCCATCGAGCCGGAAGCCTTCATTCCCTTTTCCGCTTTCATGCCGATGTATACGCAGATTCTAGTGCGCTCGCAGACCTCGCCGTTGCGGCTGATTCACGCTATCGGCGTGGAGATCAACACCCTCGACGCGGACCAGCAAGTCAGCGGGCAGATCGAAGACCTGGACAATTGGGTCAGCGATGAATTGGTTTACCAGCGCGAACATCTGATCTCGTGGCTCTTCGGAGCATTCGCTGTGTTGGCACTGGTGCTGGCGGCGGTTGGTTTATACAGCGTGGTGTCTTATTCCGTGGTGCAGCGCACCAACGAATTTGGCATTCGCATGGCGCTGGGCGCCCCGCGTTCACACATTTGGGAGATTGTCTTCGGCTCCATGACGCTTAGTGTTGGCGCAGGAATCCTGTCCGGCGTAGCGCTCACCTTGGCACTCAATCAAGTGCTGGCGCACTGGGCAGAAGGTAGCGCCCGGGATCCTCTGGTTCTTCTCGCCGTCACCGCGCTGCTGGTTTTCGTTGCAGCGGCCGCGTGCGCGGGCCCGGCGCATCGAGCCAGCACCGTCGACCCCATGTCCGCCCTACGTTTTGAGTGATGCAACCACCGGTCCAGGTAAGACCGCCCGGCCCCAGCGCCCCCGACATACCCTGACATCCTGATTGTTTCGCAAATTAGTTTGGGTATGCTCCTGCACCTAAGGGGGAGTCATGCGAACCATTCTTCTCATCGTTGTGATTTTGATTCTGTTGGGCGCTTTGCCGACTTGGCCGTACAGTTCAGGTTGGGGATACTACCCCAGTGGCGGAGCGGGACTGGTGTTGTTGGTGCTGGTGATTTTGATCCTGATAGGCAAGGTCTAGTCGCCGCATACCGATGCGAGGTCGCCTGGTGCGGCCTCGCTCGCCGCTTGCTTAAACACTGAAAATTATTGGCCCCGTCGATTCGGCAATTGAATCGAGCAGATTAGTCCGTTCGCAACGCTTGCATCACATCGACTCGCGCCGCGCGCGCCGCTGGCAACGCTGACGCAATCACCGCCGCAGCCAGCAAAATGAGCGCCGACGCCGCCACCGGCAGCACGCTGGGCATCTGCACATCCTGCAAAAAGAAGCGGCTGGCTAGCTTCTCCAACGCATAGCCGAACACTGCTCCGGTTACGATCCCCGCTCCAGCCATCACCGCGCCCTGGCCGATAACTCCCGCCAGCAAGCGATTCGGCTGCGAGCCAATTGCCAGGCGAATACCAAATTCTCGCATCCGCGCGCTGACCGAAAACGCCAGCACGCCCGCCACTCCCACCACGGCAATCGCCAGTGCCACCAACGCGAACCCGCCAAACACAATCGAGTTCAACCGGTCTGACGTGAGCATCTCCGCGCGAATATCCGAAAGCGTCGCGGGATGCTCTACCGGTTGGTCGGTGGAGAGGCCGTGAATAATGCGGGTGATCGGAGTGACCAACCCGTAAGGCTTGGTTGTAGCGGTGTGCACGAACAATCGCCCGCTAATCATGAATTGTTCAAACGGGGAATAAATCGCCAGGGTCGGCTGCGGAATCACGTGCTCGTCATCGATGTCCGCGATGACTCCTACGACGCGCCGCGGTGCGTCACTGAAGCCCGGAATAAATTTAACGACCGGATCGGTCCACCGGATATGGCGATTGATGGGGTCCTGATTGGGAAAGAGCAACTGCGCCACGCTCTGGCTGACGATCACCACCGGCTCGGCGTCTTTGGTTTGGGTGTCGGATGCGTTGAAATCGCGGCCCGCCACGATCGGCACGCCTAGTGTGGAGAAATATCCCGGGGAAACGGCACGCATCAACCCGCGCGGATCTTCTTCACCAGCGGCATGGGTGCGCCCATCGGTGGAGAATTCCAAGCCCGGGCCAAAGCTGCCGGCATCGCGCCACGGAGTGGTCGAACCCACGGCTACCTGATTGACGCCGGGAAGCTCCGCGACACGGCGCTGCACTTCGCGGTAGAAGCCGGCCACCTCTTCGGGTGTTTTCCCGTACATCATCGGGGGCACGTCGAACACCAGCACGTGGTCGGTGTCGAGGCCGGTCTGGGTGTACTGCAGAACCAGCAAAGTTTTGACCAACACGCTGGCACCGGCCAACAAGAGGAAAGAAGCGGCGATTTGAGTAATCGCAAAAATCCGCAGGCGGCGGCTGGTGCTGCCGGACATGCCTACGCGAACGGTGGAAACGGCGATGCCATTGGCGGAGTCCGCAGAAGGCAGACGCGGCACAAACGCCAGCAACACCGCGGCGATTAGCGCCAGCCCTGCGCCGACCCACAGCATGCTCGAATCCACCGTGAGATCGAGCGCGCGCACCGAGAAGCGCGATGCGTAATTGGCCAGAATGCTCACCATGGGGCGCGCGATCAGCACGCCCAGCAGCGCTCCAGCGCCGCATAGCAGCAAACTTTCCGCCAGCAACGCCCGCCGCAACGCGCTGGTCGAAGCGCCCAGCGCCGCGCGCACCGCCAATTCCCCTTCGCGGCGCACGCTGCGCGCCAGAATCAAGTTGGCCACATTCGAACACGCAATAATAAAGACCAGCGCGGCGGCAACCAGCAGTACCAACAAAATGGTGCGAGCCCGCGAAGTAATCTGGTCGCGCAGCAACCTGGTCTCAATCCCAAATTTGGCGCTGGCCGCGTACGCGTCGGAGTGATCCTTCACCATGTTCGAATGCGCGGTGACCAGTTCCGCGCGGGCCTGCTCCAAGGTAACGCCCGGCGCCAAGCGGCCAAAAAGTTCCGTCATGCGATGAACACGGCCGGTAACCATCGTGGCCGACAAGTGATGCGGACTGGTCACGATGTTGCAGATAATTTCGGTTTCGGAGGGATACGGAACCGACGGCTCCAACACTCCGATCACCGTAGCGGTGCGCGCCCCAATGCTTTCCAGGCGCACCGTCTTGCCAATCACCGAGGGGTCCTTTTTATATACGGTGCTCCAGAAGCGATACGTCAATACCACCACGCCGGCGGCATTGGGACCGTCGTCGTGGGCATCGACCAAGCGCCCCAGAACCGGATGCAAGCCCATCACTTCGAAGTAATTGCCGCTCACGACGCCACCGCGAACCACGCGCGGCTCGCCCAAGCCCACCATGGTGAAGCCCATTTGCGAAAAGTCGCCAAATTCGTTGACGCCCTTCACGCTCGAGCGGATGTCCTGCAACTCGGGCACGGAGAAGTTCACGTTGGTCGCGCCCATACCCGGAGCCGACTGTCTGATATAGATGAGGCGGTTTTCGTCGCGATTGACCAGCGGGCGCAGCAGCACTCCGCGCACCAAGGTGAAGATTGCGGCGTTGGCGCCGATACCCAGCGCCAGAGTGAGCACCACGGTGATGACCAAGCCTTTGGCGTGGCCCAGCGCGCGGAGCGCGACTTTCAAATCGTTGAGGAAGGTCATGGTTCCCTCCGGGTCGGGAGTTCTACTACACCTAAATGCACCGCGTGGGCCAACGCTAACCTGCACATTGTAATCACTTAGCGTTCGAAAGCCAGTTCCACGCTGTCCGCTTTCACGATGCGCTTGTCGCGAAATCGGACACTCTTTCGTATCCTTATATTATTCCAGCGCATCTTTATCCCGATACTCAACCGACAGCCGACCACATGCGACCACCCGCGGGAGCCTTCCACTTTTGAAATTGAGATTGCCAGCCGGCAAGTTCGGCGCTTACCTTTTTGACTGCGACGGGACCATTGTCGACTCCATGCCTATACATTATTTGGCTTGGAAGCGCGCCCTCGCCGAATGGAACTGTACCTTTTCTGAAGAGCTCTTCTATGCCTGGGGCGGCGTCTCCGTCCCTGACGTGATTCGCCGCCTGAACGCCGCGCAAGGGTTGAATATGCCGGTCGAAGCGGTGGCCGACCGGAAAGAGTCCTTTTATTACGAAGGCTTACCGCAGCTACAGCCGGTGGCCGAAGTGCTCGAACATATCGACGACCAGTATGGGCGAATTCCTCTCGCGGTGGTCTCGGGTAGCTCGCGTGAATCCGTCGAAGCTTCGCTCACCACGCTGCATTTATTGGATCGCTTCGACGCTCTGGTTTGCGCCGGGGACTACACCAAAGGCAAACCCGATCCGGAACCCTTTTTGCTGGCTGCCTCGCGCCTAAAAGTTGATCCCAAGTCTTGTCTGGTATTTGAAGACGCCGAACTGGGCGTTCAGGCTGCGACCGCTGCCGGAATGGCTTCTGTACTAGTGCCCGGGCCGAAAGAGCGAATGGCTTCGAAGTAGAAAATGTTTGTTACAGTTATTTCGCCGGAGGAATGCTGATGCGCAATTTTGATGTTCGAATCGGTTTGCTGTTGACGCTGTCGTTGGTCGCCGCAATGCTGATGCTCGTCGTTGGGCCGGTCGTCGCTCAAGAATCTTCCGCCACGCCCATCCCGGAAGATCTTAAGGCGCCTGCCAACGAGAAACTACTTCTGCAAGTGCATGCCACCGGCGATCAGATCTACACCTGCCAGCTCAACGCCGCTAACAATCCGGCTACCTGGGTGTTGAAGGCTCCGGACGCAAAACTTTTTGGCGCTGACGGCAAAGCTTTTGGAAAACATTTTGCCGGTCCCACGTGGGAAGCCACCGATGGCAGCCGCATCGTAGGCAAGGCCGCGGCGAGCGCCGCATCACCTGACGTAGACTCGGTGCCCTGGCTGCTGGTGAAAGTGGTGAGCCACGCGGGCAGCAAAGGGGTGCTAAGTCCCGTAAGTTCCATTCAGCGCATTAACACCAAGGGCGGGAAAGCTCCGGCGGATGGCTGCAACGCGGCCGGCCTGGAAACTCGTTCGCCGTATTCGGCCGATTATCTTTTCTACGTTCCTAAATAATTTCCGCGGACGCGCAACCGCGCTCGTAATCCAAAATTGATTTTAGAAATTATCCGAGCGGTTTTTCCAGCGACACCTGAAAACTCGGGCTTAAAATCTGCGCCGGCCCATCCGCGGTGATCACCATGTCGTCTTCGCAGCGCAATCCAAATTCGCCTGGGATGTAAATCCCCGGCTCATTCGAAAAGGTCATGCCCTGCTCCAACACCGTGGTGCTGCCGCGCACCAGATACGGATGCTCGTGGCCATCCAATCCAATCCCGTGCCCCAAGCGGTGCGTAAAGAATTTGTAGTCCGGCCCAAATCCCGCCTTGGTCACCGCGGCACGCGCTGCGTCATCCACCGTTCCGGAGAGTTTTCCCGCACGAGCCGCATCCAGCGCCGCATCCTGCGCTTTTCGAACCGTTTCATACGCTGATTGAATTTTCGCTGAAGGTTTTCCCAGAATTCCAGTACGCGTGATGTCCGATGCATAGCCATCCACCGTACAACCGCCATCGACCAGCACCACATCGCCCTCTCTCAGTTTTTGCGGCTTCAAGGTGCCATGCGGCAACGCCGCCGAAGCTCCCAGCAACACCAATGCTTCGCCGCGCAATTTCATTTTTGAAAATCCGGCCATCACCAGATTGGCGATGTCTTCCTGCGACATTCCTTCTTTGAGATTGGCGAACACTTCGCGATAAACATCGATGGTCGCTTCGCTAGCCAGCCGCATCAGCTCAATTTCATGCGCCGACTTTTTCCCGCGGCACGCGATGGTTACCGGATCCGCGGAAACAATCTCGAATCCCGGAGCCGCCGCGCGGAAATGATCGTAATACGTGAAAGGAAAGCGCTCTTCAATTCCCACTCGACCAGTGCGAATCCCGCGTTCTGCCAGAATCCCTGCGATTAACTTTGTCGGACTTTCATCTTCCTGCCACACCCGCACTTCCATCGGATACTTCATCAACTCACGCATGCGCCCTTCCTCAAATCCGGGCGACACGAGAATCGCTTGCCCCGAACGCGGGATCACCACCGCTAACAATCGCTCACTCAAATACCAACGAATCCCGGTGAAGTAGTACAGCCCCGAGCCCGGCCCGAGCAGCAGCGCATCGAATTTAGGATTGAACTGCCCCATCAATTCCTGCGCGTGCAGCAGCCGCGCATGAAATTCGTCGCTGGTAATCGGATGGACTCGATCGCCCAGCGGCCGCAATTTAGAAAACATCTCCGGCGCTGCTTCTTGTGCATCTGAAAGAACAGGCGTCGTCAATGCGAGCCCCGAGGCTAACGCTCCGGAAGTGACAAATTTCCTTCGCGTAAGCTGTTTTTGGCTAAGTTCCGGAAAGCCAATTGATTTTTGGGTTTTCATAGGCAAGCAGAATGGTCATCGCCGCGCCGCATGTCAAGAAATCTTGAGGCGAGCCAGCATGCAGACTTACGTCCCGGTCCGGAGTATGCTTCGCTCGCACGAAATGCAAATGGGCTCGCAATTATTACTTAAGCTCGGAGACATCAGCATGAATCGTCTCAACGGAAAAGTTGTTGTCGTCACCGGAGCGGCGCAAGGAATTGGCTTCGGCATCGCCAGCCTCGCCGCCGCGGAAGGCGCGGCCGTAATTCTTGGCGACATTCAAGATGCGCGGGGCGAGAACGCCGCCGCTGATATTCGCAATACTGGTGGACGCGCACAATTCTGCCACGCCGATATTAAGAGCGAACGCGATTGCATCGGCTTAGTCGACGCCGCCAAACGCGCTTTCGGTAAGCTCGACGGTCTCGTCAACAACGCCGGCTGGTTCCCACGAGCCACGCTCGAAGAAACCACCACGGAGTTCTGGGATGAAGTAATCCAGGTAAATCTGCGCGGCGCTTTTTATTGCTGCAAGCACGCCATTCCCGCCATGCGCGACGCCGGCGCCGGCAGCATCGTCAATGTCGGATCGATTTGTGGAATTCAATCGCTGCCGAACCTCGTCGCATACGGCGCGGCCAAAGGCGGACTACTTTCGCTGACACGCACACTCGCCGGCGTCTACGCGCCGCAACGCATTCGCTTGAATTATTTAATTCCCGGATGGGTTTTGAGCGAAGGTGAAATCGCTTTGCATGGTTCGCTCGGCCGCGATGAAAATTCCTTGCGCCGCGAAGGAGAAAAACTTCCGCTGGGCCGTCAACAAACTCCACGCGACGCCGCCTTCGCCGCAATTTATCTTCTCAGCGACGAAAGCTCGCAAGTAACTGGCACGATGATGCACATCGACGCGGGCACGTCGACGCTACCGCTAAATCCCGCGTCGTTCCCGGGATAAAGCGGAACACAAATGCAATTGGCGCGAATAAAGCGCGCGAGGATCGCGCACTTTTGAGAAAACTTTATTCCAACTCGTTATGCGGAAGTGGCTGCGGCTGCTTTTCTGCCGCCCAGATGAAAATTCAACGCGCTCTGCACTTTTTCTCTCGCGCGCAAAATCGCCGTTTCCAGACTCGGCGATTGCAATTTCTCCGCCGCGGCGCGCAAAGTGCTCACCGGATCCGCGCCGGTTTGTTTTCCGATCGCCGCTCCAATCGTTTCACGCTCCGCCAAGCGAATACTTTCTTCGGCCTGATTCACCAGTTGTTTCAAATCCTGCACCGCTTCGTGAGCGTCGCGAGTGATGCTTGCGCCTTCCAGATCGATTGCCATATGAATGCTCCTGGGTATTTGTTTCTTGTAGGGAACGTAAGGATACACCCTTAACCTGCTTTCCTCCCAGGGATAAAAATCGCGCACTCATGTAACTTTTTGTTGCAGTTCGCCATCCCACAGACTCTATGGCTACAGAAAAAGTAAAACTCGGTTCACAAGGCGCGATCGTATTCCGCATGGGCCTCGGTTGCATGGGCATGAGCGAATTCTACGGCGATCGCAATGACGCCGAATCGCAAGCAACTATTTTGCGCGCTCTCGATCTGGGAATTACATTTCTGGACACCGCCGACATGTACGGAATCGGCGACAACGAAGAGCTCGTCGGAAAAACCATCAAATCGCGGCGCGATGAAGTTTTTCTCGCGACGAAATTCGGCAACGTGCGCAAAAAAGATGATCCGTCTTTCTGGATGGTGAGCGGAAAACCAGAATATGTGCGTTCCGCATGCGATGCTTCGCTAAAACGCCTCGGCGTCGATCACATTGACCTCTACTACCAGCATCGCGTCGATCCACAAACGCCAATCGAAGACACCGTCAGCGCAATGGCCGACCTCGTCAAAGCTGGAAAAGTAAAATATCTAGGACTCTCCGAAGCTTCGCCCGCCACAATTCGCCGCGCCCACAAAATTCATCCCATCACCGCGTTACAAACCGAATATTCTTTGTGGGAACGTCACCCCGAAAAGGAAATTATTCCTACCTTGCGCGAACTGGGAATCGGATTTGTTCCCTACAGCCCTCTTGGCCGCGGATTTTTGACCGGCGCGATCAAAAGCAAAAGCGATTTGGACCAAAGTGATGTTCGCATGCAACGCTTCCCGCGATTTGCAGCGGATAATTTCGATAAAAATCTCGAACTCGTTGATCGCGTGCAGAAAATCGCTGAGCGAAAAGGCGTAAAGCCCGGTCAACTCGCTCTCGCCTGGGTTTTAGCCAAAGGCAACGATCACTTTCCCATCCCCGGAACCAAGCGCCGCAAATATCTGGAGGAAAATGCCGCAGCCACCGACATTTCTCTCACCGCAGCGGAAATCGCCGAACTCGAAGCCGCCATTCCGCAACATGAAGTCGCCGGCGAACGCTACGCCGAACACGCGCTCAAAGCCATCGACCGTTAATCGGCTTGACGCAAGATTTAGCGCATCATTTTCACGACCGATTCCTCCTATTCCTGTTTCGACTAGACACCATTGCTTCAAACCTTATGGCAGCGAAAGGTCCAGTGCATAAACTTCGTCATCGCTTATGTCTCTCACCAACAGCGGCGAACCGTCCGGCGCAATTCCTGACCACATGCCGAAGTCCCCGTAATATCTCCGCACATCTTTTAAGTTGACGACCTGCTCGGGACGCCCTCCGGCACGCACGCGGTAAAAAGATGGATCCGGTACCGAGCTTATCGTATCGAACAAGATCGTTTTCCCGTCCGCCATCCATGCCATGTAGCCGATCGTCCCGACGCCTTGCACCACCGTGGCGACTTCGTGTGTCTCGAGGTCATACAAGACAATGTCATCGTAAGTAGCGTGCGTCGCCATCAACGTTGTCCCGTCGAGTGACCATCGCGGACAACAGATTCCTTCGGTCTCTTGAAAGTCTGTCACCCGCCGACTTGCCAAATCCAATTCCTTAATGGAATAGCGGAGGCTCTTGCCGTCGCGTCTCTCTTCGCCAAAAGCCAGTTTTGTTCCATCCGGTGACCACGTTGCATCCAAATCGTGAAACGCGCCATTCGTGAGCTGCTCCGCCGGACCTCCGGCGGCAGAGATCACATAAATGTTCCAAGGTCGGCCCGGGCGCGTACCCGAGAAAGCAATGCGCTGGCCATCCGGCGACCAGTGTGGCAACGACACCCGAAGTGACGGCCCGGTCAGTTGGGCTGCCTCGCTTCCGTCGGCCCGCGCACGCCACAGCGTGCCGTCGGGATAACGAACGTAAGCGATGAACTTTCCGTCTCGCGTATATTCCGCGTCACCCGCGGAGATACCCGAAAAAAGAGGTACAAACTTTTTTGTCTTCTGATCGTAACGCGCCAGTTCCGCGCGCGGTTCCGAGGCCGTCACCAGAAGCTTTGACGCCGCCGGCCCACCCGCTTCGACATAGAAATTTGGAGGCACGCTAGTTAGCGGCTGCGCTCTAGCAGGCCCTTTGCTCCAAAACGAATTCCGTTGCGGCTGTACCCAAACTCTCGACGCCCCATTGAGGGTCGCGCCGAAAAAATAATAACGACCGTCAGCGCTCCACACGCCGCAGCATGGTTCGCCATCCGCCTGGGTCAGCTCCTTCAAGGCGCGGGTGAGTCCCGTGCCGTCGCCACGCGTCTCCCAGATCTCACGCTGGCCCGAAAGCTTTGAGTTCACGGAAAATCGCATTTTCGTTCCGTCGGGTGAGAACCGGAACCTGTTGACGTAGCCCTCCATGGAAAAAAGCTTTTGGGGATGCAAACCATCGGCGTCCGCGAAATAAACATCCTGCCGATTCGCAAAGACCAATTTCCCATCCGGCCGAAACGCTGCGTCGTCCGCTCGGACTCCATTCAGGTCCTGCAAAGAACCCGACGTGGTGTCCAGAATTTTAAGTGGGTACGGACCATCACCCGGAGATGGGATAACGATCAAGAGTTTTCTGCCGTCCGTCGAGACATCCGTGAGAGACATTCCCGGCGCCGAGGTGTCTAGCACCGTCGGCGTTCCGCCTGCCGCCGGCAGCTTGAGTAAAGAGAGTCGCTCGCCAACACCGGTATCCTCGTTGTAGTAGATAAATCCGCCGCCGGCATGCACATTGCCCTTCGGATTTCCCCCGAATGTCATTTGCGTGGTGTCGACTACGTACGGTACGGCTTTGGGCGCTCGCACAGCTACCGCAACAGCAATAACTGCGATCAAAAGAAAAATCCCAGCAGCAACGCTGGCGACCCGGAATCCCCGCGCTATCGGCGGGGGAGCACCTGCAATCGCTGTTGTCTTCTCCAAGCTTCCTTGTGCTTTTAGCGAGCCGGTAGCCTGCAGTATCTTGACGGGCGCCAGAAACCGGTAACCGCGTCGAGGAACGGTCTCAATAAAAATAGGCATGTCGGCGGAATCACTGAGCGCCTCTCTCAACCTCTTGATCGCGGTGTTGAGGCTCGTGTCGAAATCAACAAAAGTATCTGCTTGCCACACCGTGGCATGCAGCTCTTCGCGCGTAACCAGTTCGCCCGAACCTTCGAGTAGTTTGCGCAGAACCAAGAAGGGCTGCTCCTGCAGCCGCATCCGCACACCATTTTTCCGCAGTTCACCCGAACGGCCGTCCAATTCGAACGTCCCAAATTGATAACGGACGCTCTCGGGCTCGGGACTTTCGCGTGAATGCTCTGACATGGGCTTCATCATGGCCTATAAGACGCAAGCAGGGGGATGATTTGTTCCGCGACGACATGTCAGACAGAGCGGTAACTCGCTCCGAATCACTGTTCTGCGTTGTCAGATACGTTCCAGACTGCCGTCAGACTTCCACTATGGCTCTGCAACCCCAATGAACCCACATTTGGCGCAGTCCTGCCGCTGTGGAGGGTCGCGCCTTGCCACCGAAAGCCATTCTCATTTTGCTTGTCGTCGCATTCGGCACGCTTCCAGGCGCATTTCTATCCGGCGCCGAGCATCCCCTGGCAGCCAGCACGTTCCGATTGCCGCTCGAAGTCTTCGACGGCTATTTGTTCGTGGTGGAGGGCAGCGTCGGCGCGAGACATGGCCTGAAGTTTCTGTTGGATACGGGCGCTACCCACACCACCGTCGACCGCAAGCTCATCCAGGGTGCCAAGCATGAGATTCAAAAGGTCAAAATCGTCAGCGGCGGTAGTGTGATCGCTGTCGACCAGACCAGATTGCCGCAACTAAGTCTGGGAGCTCTTGACGCTAGAGATCTGAACGTTACCGTGGCCGACCTCAGCTATCTGCGCGGCAATGGAGTGTCCATCGACGCGATCATCGGACTGGACTTACTGTCGCCGCAAACTCTTTTCCTCGACATCGCGCACAAGCAAGCCGTGTTCGGCGCCGATATTCAACTCAGGCATCACGTTCCGTTACATGCTGACGTTTTCTCATTTCAAGTTCCCGTCGAAATCGACACTCACACCGTCTGGATGATTGCCGACACTGGCACGCCAACGCCTCTTTTCTTCGTAGAACGCCTCGGCAATCTAAACATCGCTTGTCACATGGCCGGCCACATCGTGGGCACCACCGTCGCCGGCGCGCTAGATTCCAGAATCGCTTTTGTTTCGCGCATCCAAATCGCCGGGCAAGCCCTGGACCGACGCGTTTACCTCATCGCCACCCCGAACTCCAAGGTCTTCGAAAACACCGCCGGCTACCTTAGCATCGCTTCACTCCACGCCAGCCAAATCCTGTTCGACTTCCGGAAAGGTGAACTGCGCTGGTCGAACTAAAACGCGCAAGCTGCTTCCAAAGCTCATCGTGCACAGTTCGCGCTCAGTCGAGCGTTTCTGCGCACCGCTGGATTGGAGGAAAATTGGAAACTACCTTAGAATCAAGACTGCACTTCATGTCGGGGCGTAGCGCAGCCTGGTAGCGCGCCTGCCTTGGGCGCACACTCCGACACTCCGACGACTCCATCCTCTTCTTCTAACCATTATTGTTTCCAACAAATCGGGGATTCTGCTTTCGCTCAAAAGCTATCCCTAATACCCTAGAAATGATGCATTCGTGCACAGTCCGCGCACAGAACGGCGTTAAACCCTTGTCGCGATGCGCCGCACTGCGCACGGTTAGCTCCATAAGTCTAAGGGCTGGTGGTGCCCTAAGGAAGCCGTGATGATGGGTATTGCCTCTCGTTAGCCGGACGACTTAGAGGGCAGCGCAATGTCACAATGTCCGATTAGCGCGTTACGCAGGCATGTGGATTACTTCCGGGTAGCCCGTTATCCACCGGGAACCCTGGACCCAGCCACTCCAGATGGTGAGCCATTGACTGCTCACAAAAAGTAACGAATAGCGAGATTCATTGTTTCAATAGTTGTGGGATGGGGATTCGCGAAAGCAAGCCCTTCTTGTAGTCCGTCAGCCACAGCGAATCGAACCCAAAGCGAAGAGAGTCCCCGCCCTTGCCGACCCATTGCCTCACGACCCGGTTCGTACTGGCATCGATTCGGGTGAGTGGTACGGCTAACACTGTCGGCCACACAGATTCGCCTCCATAGTCGATGTCACCACCCGCACCGGGTATGCCGACTTGAATTGTGGCGATCACTTTCCTGCTTTTTTCATCAACCCGGCTGACGCTCCCATCCCCTTGGTTAAGCGTCCAAACAGAACCCCCACCAACAGTAAGAAAGCGAGGTTTCGGTCCGACAGCCATCGACTCCAGCACTTTGCCAGTAGAGGCTTCCACGGCAGTGAGGACACTGCTATCGACTCCGGTGATCCAGACAATGCCATCACTGAAAAGCGGGTTATAAGAACCCGGTGCTATCGAGATTTTCTCGCGCACATTGTTCGTAGACGGATCGATCCGGTTGAGAGTGCCGTTCTTGTCCGACACGATCCACACGCTATCTTCACTGGCTGTGATCCCTCCCTCTGGGCCAGCCGGCGGTATAGGGAGTGTGGCACTAATCAAATTCTTAGTGGCATCGACCCGAACAAGCGAAGACTTCTTCCCGCAGACGGGGACCCAGATGCTGCCGAATCCCGAAGCCAGGCCGGAGCAAGCCTCCCCGGGCACTTTTATGGTGGCGAGAATCTTGTTGGTTGACGGATCAATTCGGAGCACGGCGTAGGGTTTCGTGCTCGCAACCCAGACAGCATCTTCGGTGACTAGCGCCCAATCCGCTGTACCGCCAATCTTGATTGTCACCGATGGTTTCAAGAAAGCAGACGCAACCTGAACCTCCTTCACTCCCGGCTTCGACACGTTCCATTCGGAGCTAGGCGTCTGAGCAACAGTAACCAATGTGCTGGCCGCGAGGATGAGGGTAAGGGCGACTTTCATTTCCGCAATGCTATGGATGCAGGGGTTCGGAGTCAAATCAGTTAAGGTCGATGTGAGCCAACGTAAAATCGCAGTTGTCGAGAAATCGCGTTATCAATAAAGATGCCTGAAAATCGGACAAGTAGTTTAACCTGAGCCAACTTCTTCGATAAGTGCATTACTCATCAACTAAGACAAACCATAATGCGAACTGGAGTGTTGCGTCGCCGCAATGTATCCGGTGGATATCGGAGGTGGTCAGCACAAACGATGCGCGTCTAGGACGATGTCGAACGTTAATTTCGCGCCGAGGCGAGAACGTCTTGAACGCACATGGCTAACTGCCGCATTCCGTCCGGCTTCGACAGTACGGCGTTTACCCCGATAGCGGATGTCAAGGCTCTCCCGAGGTTTTCGCTGTGCATGGTGAAGAGAATTATCAAAATACTTGGCGTCGTCTTCTTTAATACTGACGCCACTTCTACTCCGTTCATGCGTGGCATTGAAAGGTCAAGCAAAACCAAATCTGGTTTCAAAGTCTTCGCCTGCTCGATGGTATCCAATCCGTCCACGGCCTCACCGCAAATTTCTACGCCTGAAAGTCCTTTCAGAAATTCGCGTATCACCATACGTACATCTGCGCTGTCGTCGGCTATCAATATTCGTGACCGCATATTCCAATGAATGTCCATCGGTTTTGTGATATTCCCAATACAGTTGTACCCGTATTGTCGGATCAGCTACAGAAACCGGAGGACCGAAATGGGAAGGAAGACGGTTAAGACCACAAAACCTGGGGTAGTGCAGAAAATTATCGTGCCTCCTGTTCCAGGAGAGCCCGAGAAGGCACAAATTGTTATCCAGGGTGGTGACGAACTGTATCGCGAAATCCGCATCGAGAATGCCTTAGAAGATGAAAGCGGCAAGCAAGTGAAGTTAAAGCCTGGGGCTCACGTGGATGTCACCGTGGAGGCTAATTCAAATGATACGGATTCTACAAAGTAGCTACCGCAAGACTTCGTAGGTCGGCGTTTGAAGCGGACGTAGGTCCGATGCCTAAATTCGGTGGGGACTCAATGGTAGCCCTCAACTAAATGTTACTCTGTGCCGAAATCGCAAGCTTCGATTGCCATTGGCCGCCAACTCTTGATAAGTCGGATAACCGGACACTGGACGGTACCGGGCCTCACCTGTAAATTCTGAGTTTGGGGGCGTTGCTATGACTTCTTTCCGATTGCTGCTTCTGGGTTCGCTTCTAGTACCGCCAATCGCAACTTCAGCACAGGCACTAGACACCACAAAAATTGACCAGATGTTAGGTAGGTCAGGCCAAAAAACGGGGGATGTTTACAAAGTCGGATTCCCAAGGACGGACCTTCGTGTGTCGGTTGACGGATTAGCCATTAAACCGGGTTTAGCCCTCAGTTCATGGGCTGCCTTCACCGGTACGGATGACAATGGGATGGTCATGGGCGATTTGGTATTGCTTGAGGACGAGCTGAATCCAGTGATGGAGAAACTGCGCTCGGTCGGCTTTGAGATTTCGGCGGTGCATAACCATCTGCTCGGCGAAACTCCGCGCATAGTCTACATGCACTACATGGGACATGGCACAGCGTCCCAACTCGCAACTTCTTTGCGAGCTGCTCTGGCAGTCTCCAAAACACCCCTTGAAAAACCAGCCCCTCTCGCCGAGGAGCCGACTCCTCCCAAGTGGGTGAAGGCCGTAGAAGACAGTGTGGGACGAAAGGGAACCTTCAAGGCGGGCGTCTTATCGTATGGGGTGCCCCGCTCTCAAGCGGTCACGCTGAACACGGCCAAAGACCCGCTCGGTATCATGAATCGCGCTACAGTACCTCCCGCAGCTGGCGTGGCAGAAGCAATCAATTTTCAGGAGGCGGACGCCGGAAATGTAGCCACAACCGGTGACTTTGTGCTGACGGGCGAGGAGGTGAACGCGGTCATTTCGGAATTGGAAGCGCACCACATTTTAGTCACCGCCTTGCATAGCCACATGCTCACTGAACAACCTCGTTTATTCTTTATGCACTTTTGGGGCGTCGGCGGCCCGGGGGCGATTGGTGCGGGGATCGCAGCGGCCTTGAAGCATGTATCAACAAAATAAAGACTGCCGGCCATGACGGTAGTTTCTCCCAGTTAGAATGGGCCCGGGGCTGACCTAACGAGTCTGAGCCACGAGGCTACTTTCGGACATTCGTTTAAGTGCTGTCTTTGACGAGGAGTGGTAAGTCGTGGGCCAGGTCCTTTTCCGTTATGCCTGCTGGATAAATTACGCGAGCCAGGTTGTTCTTCGTATAGGCCAGGACAAATGCCGCGTGACCTACTTCGTAGGGTTTGTCCGGGCCCGATGAAGATCTGGTAGCGGGAGAGAGATTCGCGGCGGTCTGAGCGGCGTCAATGGCGGATTGGGTTCCGGTCAAACCGATAATGCGTCGATCGAAATGGTTAAGCCACGTACGCAGAGCCTGCGGATGGTCTCGCTGAGGGTCGGTGGTGACAAAAACCACTTTGAATTGCTTGGCGAGTTCTGGCGGGGACTCCTTGAGCGCCTGCGCGATCAAGGACATTTGCGAGGGGCAGATATCAGGGCAATGCGCGTAACCGAAGAACAGGAAGGTGACGTAGCCCTCCGTCTTCGCGGCGAAATCGAAAGGCTTACCGTCCGTGTCGGTGAGCGTGAACTTGGGTTTTGGGATTGGCGGAGACACCAGGCCTCCGCGATAGTCCGGCATTTTTTGTGAGGCAGCCGCGGGTCTATCGGCTCGGGGTTGTTCCTGCCCCGAAAGTCGCTGACCCGTGGCTACCAGTAGGAAGAGACCAAACAACAAGGCCCGTCCGCATTGCATTCTCATGGGAACCTAGCTCGTTTGATCTAATGCCGTTGCTACCTCACCACTACGCTGCCATTCATCCCGTCGATGTCATGCAGTGCGCAGTGGTAATAAAACGTGCCCGCGACATTGAACTGCACGCGGATGCGCGTGGTGCCTGGAACGGATTGAGCGCGCCCGGCGGCATCTTCCCCTGCAGCCTGGAGAAAACCCGAGTTCACGCCCGTAGTTGGCGTCGTGTTCCCGAAATCGCCGGCCGTATTCACAACCGCGGCCAAGGCCCCGTCTTGAGTTGCACCGACGCCGACCAGCGCCATGTCATTAGTGAGCGTATCGGACTTTCCCGAAGTCACGGTGTGCGGCTCAGTCGGATCCGCGTTGGTAAATTCCACGGTGTCGCCCTTGTGAACGTAGATCGTTTGCGGCAAGAAGCGCACAACGGCGAGGTACTGACGGCCTCCGCCAGTGGCTCTCATTTCGCCCTCCATGAGCACTTCGTGCTTGTTGGGCGGGTAATCCCGCACTTCTTCGGCGATTTTGTACGTATCCGCGAGAATATCCGCGGCCTGATCGAGAGCCTTACGGTCGTAGTCCCATTGGAGGTACGGAAGGCTGGCCGTCTTATCGAGGACGTGA
Source organism: uncultured Acidobacteriota bacterium (assembly GCA_963846145.1). Lineage (GTDB taxonomy): Bacteria > Acidobacteriota > Terriglobia > Acidiferrales > UBA7541 > Acidiferrum. The sequence goes on from CAWJUV010000005.1 coordinate 270,272, forward strand.
ACCGTTCCATTCATGTTGGGGTGGAGCAAACACGCGAACTTGTAGTTGCCGGCGTTCGGGAAAGTCACTTTGAACGTTGATGGGGCTACGCTGCCGTTCAACACATCACTGGATACGCAAGCAGTGCCGTCGTAGGTAGCTGTGCCGCCTTCATAAGGATTCGGACTCGGACAAATGTTCGAGAAAACGAAAGGTGGGCCGGCTGGTGGGCCGATCGGCGGCGGAGGAGTTGGGAAGATCGCGATCTCGGGCGCCAAGAGGGTGAGGGTGTGTGGTTCATTCTTTGGGCGCCAGGTCCACTGGATGCTGTCGCCGGCGTTAATCCAGATTTCGTTAGGCAGAAATGCGTCGGCCTGTCCAGCTTGGTCGCGCGTCTCCGCGCCGACGTTAGCATTCCAGGTTCGTTGAGCGTTAGCCGGTTGGGGAAGTGCTGTCAGTGAGAGCAGTACGATACAGCCGAGAGCAAACGGGGCCCGGCATGAAACAAACCATTTGAAAAACCTACCTGTAGTCGACCGAGGCATAGGCATCTCCGTTCCGTAAGAATGTGTGGTTCTGGACTGGGCTGGGGGACTAGCCGCGGTGACGCTAGCATTCACTGTTTCTTTCTGTCAAGTGATGCTAGGGCTGACTGTTGTGGGTAAAGGAATGTGCCGGCGGCCAATTCACGTTTAGTTTGGGCGAGTTGACAAAGACTTTGGACAATGAAAGACTTGGACAATGAAGAGGATTGGCTAAATCTGGCTGAAACCTCGTCTGCTCAAATGTTTCTAGACCAGTTCAGCGTTTTGGTTTCTGCGCTTTTGCTTGCGTGCGTACCTTAGGCGCAGACTATCCAGACCAGTACGCCTCCCGCCGAAACTTCTTCGTCGAATCAAACGGTGATGGCTCAGCTGGCTATCTTGCAAAACGACTTTATCGCGGCAATCAGAGCGGACGGATTTGCACCGACCTTGCCTGCTCCAACAATCGTCTTGGACAATCCGCCCTCCTATGAGAGGTATGAAGACGACAAGAACCTATTGCACATTTCCGTGTGGTCCGCGTTGTCACCCGAACAGAAGGCCCGATTTTCTCGTTTGGCATCGTTGCTAGGTGAGGGGAAGACGGGCGAGCAGGCATTCGAAGACGAGAACCCAGACGAAATTTTTGAGTTGCGGGCCGACCCGCGCTTAATAGAACTGGACGAAGCGGCCAAACGCACCTACCTACGAAAACTTCACCCTGAGGACGCCGTAGTTGAAATTCTCTCCGAAAATCCCGAGAACTACTCGTCCACCGTTAAACTCTCGTTGCAGACGAACCTCATTCGTTTCCGGGCTGAGGTGCCGGATGATGGGTCGGTAAAGTTGTTTGTGCTTCCCGAAGACGAATCGCGTGCACGCGAGATTGTCCGTGAGATAAAAGAAGGCAAACCACCCGATTGAAGCGCGTCGGCTATGGTTGCGATTCTAGCGCGACCACAAGCCCAGTACGTCACTTTTCCGGTTGCCGCGTTTATCGTCCGCTGACCGATTTCATGATTTCGATGAACTTTGAAGATACTGGTGGACGGCGGCTGATAGATGCGGTTGTCTAATGAATCCATCAAACCATGCGCGAAATTTCTCCCGCCAGTTGCGTGGTTCTCGCTGAGAAAACTCGATAAATGGGGCGCCCTCAATTGCCTTTAGCCACAGAACTACGGATTTCCACTCTGTGCTGTTCGTCAGTTTTGGTTCGATTGCGAACCTTGTTCGTAAGAACCCTAACGCCTCGTCCCTGCCATCAGAGTAGACGGAGCAGGTCATAAAAGTAGGGAACCAGTAAATGTCCGCGCTCATCTCGGTATTCCAACGTCTCTTCCGAAACTGCAAAAGTCGCCCGGCCCTTCTTGGAACCATCAACGCCTACTTCGGCGATAGCCTGCAAATACGGCCCGCCTTGGCCGTCAAACGATTCGCAATGCACTGTCGCACCCGGGGCGAACTCCCAAACTTCATCGGTGGGGTCGTAGTTGGTCGTTGGCAATACTCGATAGGTGCCATCCGCTAACCTGAGGGCCTCTGCCGGACGCAAACAGGTTGTAGCCTCTTCGAGAAGTCGAATGTAAATCGTAGTCGTGTCGGTAGGAGCCTGATGCATATACGCCCATTTGTATCGCATGCAAAGAAATCCGTCTAGGCCGCGATTACATTCCGTCTTGGGCGCTTGCGGTGCGCTAACTCCTGTGTAGTCGGGTAACCGGACAAGTGGCGATGGGACTTTCAAGTTTCCGGTAAGCGCGTTCACCAGGACTTGCCAGCTTAATTGCGACTTTGCATGATAACTTCCGGGTTGGCCGACTACTCGCCAGGTATCACAAGAGTCCGCCCAGGGAACCATAGAATCTCTTCGTTAGTCGGAGAGGAGCGTAACGCCTGGCCAGCGGATTACGCGAAAACCGGAAGTCGCCCGAGTGTGTTGTCGGTCTCTTGCCGACCGTGGCCCTTTTAAGATCGCAGGAGCTACTGCCTCGATGCGGGTGTTGAAAGCTCTCCAACCGAAGACTAGAGTCACGACATCCGCGTGAACCCGTCCTCGCTCCAGTCTTCGCTGCCCACACCGTGGTGGACGAAGAACAATCCATCAGGATCGTACCTCTCCTTGATGGCGCGCAGCCTGGGATAATTCGTTCCCCAATACTCCTGCTGCCACGCTTTGTTGAAGAAGTTACTCTCTGAAACATACGAGCCGGAGTTCGGGGCGATCTTGCGCAGCTCGGCCGTAGCGAGATCAATGTTGCGCGCGTCTTTGTGAGCGGCGGCAAGATTCAGCGCGGGCCGCGCCTCGCCCGGATACCCCGAGCCCTCGCCGTCAGCAACGATAACCAGCGTAAACGCCTCGGTCACCTTGGGATTAGTCGCAGTGTCGTGCGTTGCGGCAATCGCTTCCGGAGCGGCGCCACCAATTCCCTTATTGAAGTGCAGCTGCACTTTCTTGTAGCGGCTGGCAGCAAAGAGCGCGTCGACCAGGCGATCAAATTCCGCGTCGCGCAAAAGCGACTCCGGCAGCCAAAGCGAATCGTATCCGTGCAGGAAGGCTCCAACCTGGTCCTGGTCGCCCTGCCACCATCCGTGGTTTGCGGGCGCGCCCCGCCGCTCGTCGCGGTTCATGGCGGGGTTGCCTTCAATCTCCCACCAACTCCGAGCGTGACCGGCAACGGCGATGAGACCACTCGCGGTGAAGTCCTTTGACGATTTCACCCAGTCGAAGAACGGCTGCCATATTTGCATGACTTCATCGCGCGTGAAACCCTGGCAGACCATTGAGATTTCGAGCGTGTTCTCGGGCGTGAAGCGTAGCTGCTCGCCCCAGTGCTCGTTGAAGAGGTTGTCGCGATAGAATCGCATGGCTTTGCCGATGAGCTGGCGAAAAGTGGCATCTGATTTCGCGCTAATCGTGCCGCCGGCGAAACCGAAGAATTCGGGCAAATCGTGAGTGCGGAGTGTGACACCGGTTACCACGCCCCAGCTGCCTCCGCCACCACCTTTGAGCGCCCAAAAAAGATCTGGATTACTGCAAGCACTGGCAACGCGCACCTGACCGTCGCCGGTGACGACTTCCGCTTCGAGCAATCCGGCGGCAGCAGTGCCGAAAGCTTTGGAGAGCGAGCCGAAGCCGCCGCTTTGGACGAGTCCCGCGACGCCGACCGATGTGCAGCCGCCGCCCTGTACGTAGCGGCCCCCTTTTGTGGTGACCGTGTCGTACAGGTCAATCCACATGGCGCCTGATTCGGCGCTTACAGCGGACTGCGGCGCGATTTTCTTCTCGCATCCGTGCGGCACGAACGCATCGTGCAGTGTGACCTTGTTCATGTGGTGGGTCCAGATCAGGAGTGAGTCGGGAGCGTTCGATGTGCCGAGATAACTGTGCCCGGTTCCCTTGACGACGAGTCGCAGATTGTGCTCGCGGGCAAAGCTGACTCCAGCCGCAACGTCGCCCGTATTGCGTGCTGCAATAGCGTAAGCGCTGGGAGCGGGTGACCACGCATCCAACCAGCCTGAAACTTCGGTTCCGGCAGGCTGATCGCTGATGTAGAAGGGATTGCGAAGGTTTTTCTTAACGTCCGCGCAAGCAGATGAATTTTGATCTGTTGCGCAACTCGCAAGAATAGCTTGCGGTTTCAGCAGATTGCCGCCCACTACTTGGTTCAGCTTTTCCCATTCAGCTGCCGAGGGCCATGCCGCATCCGAAGGTCGCACGCGCCGTCGCAGCTTGCCTTTAGCTTCGAGTGCGACGAGGGGGTAAGGGAAAAGTGCCGCTGGAACTAGCGTGCTGGCGAGTTTGAGAAATCGTCTTCTGCGCATGTGGCCTCGTTTCAATGAAGACGAACAGAGTAGCAAAGAGATATCGCGAAAGGATAATTCGGGGCCGAGGTCCAGGTCCTGAGCGGGTGGCAATTCCATACCTAGCTCGCCAGAGTCCACCACAGAACCGACTCATCGCGCGACGGACATCTCGTGCCCTGGGCTAGTGGTAAAATGACCAGCTAACCGGAAGTCATCCCCACTCACGCGGCTTGTTGGGATCACGGAGCGACTCCCGCAGTCGCAGATTCGCTAACGATTCGCGATCCACTGACTGGCTTATTTAATCGCCGCTTCATGCAGGAGTGTCTCGAACGCGAACTACTGCGGAGCACCCGAACCAATCGCTCACTGGCTGTCATTTTTCTGGATATACATCATTTCAAGCGTTTCAACGATCGCTTTGGCCACGAAGCTGGCGACGAAGTTCTGCGGGCTTTCGGAAGTTTTTTGGTGAAGCATTTTCGGGGCGACGACGTAATCTGCCGGTATGGCGGCGAAGAGTTCGCGATTATTCTTCCGGAATCCTCGGCCCGAGATGCAGCGAACCGCGCGGAAGCCGTTAGGATCGCGGTCAGAAATATCAAGCTCACTCACAATGGCGAAGCCCTCGATACCGTCCCATTTTCCGCTGGCGTCGCGGGGTTCCCGGAGCACGGCTCAAATGCCCAAGAATTACTGAAAATAACCGACCTATGCCTTTACGACGCTAAGACAAGGGGCCTTGACCAAATAATTGAAGCCGGTACACCCGCTAAAGCTCTGAGTGAATTCCTCCTACGCAAACTTTGCCGCCAATGCTTCCCGGAATGGAGCAGTGTCGAGTTCGGGGACGCCGGGGCACCATGGGGAAAGTCCAGTTCAATTAGGAGCACGCAAAGCCTTAGGCGCACGATCTCAGATGTGTAGCCCCTCCCAGTCGAGAGATTATTCATTCTCTCGCCTACCGCCCGCGGCCTGCGAGACACCGCGACCCTACGATGGCGGGGAGACTGCCGTTGGATTATATCGTTACCCTTTGACACTTGGCCGAAGGATCTGAACCCCGTCGCGGGCGGTCTCTTTTTTGGACCGAATCTACGGCTGATTTACTTCGCGACTCCTTTGCACTCAAGGGTGCCAGTCATGAAAGTACCGTCGAGCAGTTCGCCATGGTGTGTTCATTCGGTGCGTCACTCATCGTTAACTTGTTGGACCCAGTACCATGTCCACAACCTTTTTTTATGCGATAGCCTCGGTCGAGGCGGCCCGTCACTTCCTTAGGTACACAGGCTTCCAGCCGATTCGCATTTCACTTCAGGGGCTCTCTATGGCTGTTTCGGATTTGACCAACGCTTCCATCCTCATTGCTGACGATAACGAGGCCAATCTTGAATTGCTTTCAGAGATTCTTACCGCCGCCGGCTATCACGTAACTTGCGTTCGGAACGGCGTCGAAGCGATTGCTGCCGTGCTTCGCGGCACGATCGATGTCGCCCTGCTTGACGTAGTCATGCCTGGCTGCAGCGGTTTCGCCGCCTGTCATGAAATTAAATCGAATCCTAAAACGCGCCTCATTCCCGTTGTATTGATCACCAGTTTGACGAATACCGATGATCGTATACGTGGAATCAACTCCGGCGCCGACGATTTCCTGAATAAGCCGTTCAACAAGCAGGAACTGTTGGCTCGGGTCCATTCCTTGCTACGACTGAAGTCATTTACTGACGAGCTGGAAAACGCCGAAACTGTACTTTTCAGTTTGGCAACCAGCATCGAAGCCAAAGATCCATACACAGAAGGCCATTGTGAGCGCCTGTCGGAGTACTCATTGGCCCTCGCTACTCAGATCGGATTGCCGGAAGAATTACGCACTGCGCTTCGCCGTGGCGGCATCGTTCATGATGTAGGCAAAGTTGCAGTACCCGAACACATTCTGTTGAAGCCTGGCCCACTCACTGATGACGAGTGGAAAATCATGAAGCGTCACCCGGTCGTCGGCGAACAAATCTGTTGTCCGCTCAGGTCATTTCGCCACGTCGTACCCATCATTCGCCACCACCATGAAAAGCTCGATGGCTCAGGCTATCCCGATGGCTTGAAAGGGGAGCAAATTCCAATTACCGCCAGAATTCTACAGGTGGTCGACGTCTACGATGCTCTCACAACCGATCGTCCCTATCGCCCCGCACTGCGGCCGGAAGAAGCCCTCGCTCAGATCCGAATCGAGGTAAAGCGAGGTTGGTGGGACTCGGCTCTGGTCGATGAACTCGAGAGATTCGCGCCCGAACCTGTTTCTGTAGGTGGGACGGAAGATGTCCGATAATATATTTTTTGCCCCTTCCGATTTGAACGTCAAGCCAGTGCCGAAACGCAAGACGTATTCCAATGGAAACGCGTGGGTCCTTGCTCTGTTGTTGTTACTTTTCGTGTTGCCTCTTTCGGTGGCGATGTATTGGATGTACCGCCAATCAGAAAATGAAATTGCCAGCGAAGAGCTGCAAAACGACCTCGTCCACGCCCGATCTGTCGCGGCACTCGTTGAACAGGACTTCATCTCAGCCGAAAATATTCTCTCTTCTATCGCGGAGCGCCCAGCTTTGGTCGATGCATGGGCGCGTCGGGACCTCTCCTCTATAAACATGCATTTGGCAGAAGCGAAACGACTCGAGCCAGGTTTTCAATTCGTGGGTGCCTTCGATGCTCAAGGCACCGCGCGCGTCATCGTGCCGCAGGACAAGGTGGTTGGGAGCAATTTCGCGTATCGCGACTGGTATCGCGGGGTAACCACTAAGTGGCAGCCTTACGTGTCGGAGGTCTATCGTACCGCCGTAACTCCCGGCGGTTTGGTGGTTGCCGTGGCAGTGCCGCTTCGCGACGCTCATGGCCAGCCAGACGGTATCCTGATGGGGACTTATGGCCTAGCACAGTTGACCGAAAAGTTCGGCGCGATAAAAAAAGGAGCGATTTCGGACTTCAACGTCGTGGATCAACACGGAGTGGTGGCCGCCGGACGCGAGATTGAAACGCAAAGCGAACCCACTCCGCTGCGTAACTCCGTAGCTGCGGCGCGCGCTCTCGCCGGGGAAGAGGGTAGCGAGCGTCTACATCGCGATTCTGGCGACGCATTCATAGGGTTCGCGCCGGTGTCGCGCCTGCGTTGGGGCGTAACTTACTCCCGGCCCGTAGATGTTGCATTGGCCCCCGCGGTTCACGTCAAAGAAAAAGTACGCTCGATTGGCACGTATCTACTTTTGATTTATCTGGCGACGGCTGCGATGGCAGCGGTCCTGATGCGTCGGCAGTCCCGAGTCCTCGATGCCAACTTGGCGTTAAACCGGGAACTTCAAGAGCGCATCACCGAGATCAAACTCGCGCGCGAAGAGTTGGATCGCTATTTCACCCTTTCCATCGACCTGTTAGCGATTCTTGGGGCAGATGGCTACTTCAAGCGCGTCAATCCCGCTTGGACCCGCGCACTTGGTTATTCCATGGTCGAGTTGCTATCCAAACCCCGTCTGGATTTTGTTCATCCGGAGGATCGGCAAGCCACCATCGCCGAGCAAAATAGACTGCAGGAAGGACACGCGACCATTTCCTTTGAGAACCGCTACCGATGCAAAGACGGCTCTTATAAATGGCTTTCATGGCACGCCACGCCTTGCGCCGAGTTAGGCCTCATTTACGCCATTGCACGAGACACCACCGAGCTCAAGCTGGCACAACAGGAAATGCTGAGTGCTAAAGAAGAAGCCGAGCGCTCCAACAAATTTAAAGATCAATTCCTGTCTACCATGAGCCACGAACTGCGCACTCCCCTGAACGCAGTGGTCGGTTTTTCGGATTTGCTCGGCGAGCAACATTACGGCCCGTTGAATGAGAAGCAACAGCGCTACGTCAAACACATCCACACCGGCGGTCAACACCTTCTCCGGTTGATCAACGACATCCTCGATTTATCGAAGATTCAAGCCGGGCGTCTTCAGCTTTCTATTGAGAATGTTGGCGTCGAGGCGGCCATCTCCGATGTGGTCGAGGCACTTCGCTCGCTCGCCGATCAAAAACATCTTACGGTGGTACAACATCCCGCCTCTGACCTCAGCGTCAAGGCCGACTCCACTCGTTTCCGCCAAATACTTTTGAATCTTCTGGGCAACGCCATAAAGTTCACTCCCGAACTCGGCGTCATTGAGTTGGCCGCCTATCGTTCCGGCCAATTTGTCCGCGTAGAAGTACGCGATTCCGGACCAGGCATTCCTAAAGATGAGCAGAATACAATTTTTGAAGCCTTCTATCGCTTGGGTCGAAATGAAAAAGCAGCGGAAGGTACCGGACTAGGTCTTGCCATAAGTCGACGGTTGGTCGAGTTGCAGAATGGCAGCATACAAGTAGAAAGCTCCCCCGGAGCAGGCAGCTGTTTTCACTTTACTTTGCCTCTCGTTCCGACCCTTCCGAAGGAAGAAAACCTTGCTCTTTCGAGTCCTCGAACGGGCCGCGCCCCACGGGTTCTGGTGGTAGAGGATGATCCTACTGCCGTTACGCTGATTGAGCACCAGCTCTCGGCAGCTGGTTACGAAGTCGTTGTCTGCAATGATCCGTGTCGAGTTCTGGAAATGACGGCGGAACTGCAACCCGACGTAGTAACAATGGACGTCGTCATGGCTCCTCTGGGCGGGTGGGAACTTTTGCCTCAGCTGAAAAGTGACCCCCGCACTGCGTCCACACCGGTCATTATAGTTTCCATCATCAACGAACAGGCCGTGGGCGCGCTGCTCGGCGCCGACGAATACATCGTTAAGCCGGTCGAAAGAGGCGCTTTACTTAGCGCCCTGGAGCGGTGCCTCCGCCGTCTCGGCCGTCACCGTTCCATGGGCGGACAGATCACCCTGGTCGAAGACGACGCCCCAACACGCGAACTCGTATCGGAACTACTCGCCAAACAGGGCTATAAGGTCAGCACTGCCGGAAATATCGCTTCTGCCCGTGCCCAAGTCGCCGCTTCCTTGCCCGAGGTTATCATTCTCGACCTGATTCTTCCGGATGGTAGTGCACTAGAGTTGCTTGGCGATTGGCGTTCCGACCCGCGCACCGCTAACGTGCCGATTTTTATTCTCACCAGCAAGGATTTGAACAGCCAAGAGCGCGATTTCCTCGGCGCGAATGCCAGCGCACTGTTCCGCAAACAGGAGCTTTGGCAAGATGCACTCCTCAAGCAGCTCCACCGGGCAGCTCCTCCAGTTTTGGTTGAACACCGGTGACGCATCGCATCTTAGTGGTTGAAGACAATCCCGCCAACCGTGAACTGTTGTGCGATTGGCTGGAAGCCGCAGGGTTCGAAGTAGCCGCCGCGGGAAACTTACAAAGAGCTTTTGCGCTTTATTACAGCGAACCTTTTCATGCGGTCCTGCTGGACATCCAGCTTGGTGATGATGACGGTTTGGTCTTCACGTCGAAGATCCGCGAAGAATCTCGGGGATTCCAGATTCCCATTCTTGCTGTCACCGCCCACGCGATGATGTCCGATCAGGAACGCGTTATTCAGGCTGGCTGCAATGCATGTATCTCCAAACCCATCGATTTCAAACTCCTTCGGCAGCAGTTGGACCATTGGCTTGCGATGGCCGAAGCGTCGAGGCTACACCGTCCAATCGCATCCTGAAGTAGCTCCGAAAGCAGTTCGCGACTCATTCCGTACCAGCCTTCCTTCTTTCGGCTCGTTTCATTATAGGAGCGAGCTTATGCGAAAGGACTTTGAGTCGAGCCATGTCTATACGAGTAGGACGCATGAATTACGCGTCATTAAAACGGGCCTCTCAGGCGAGTGGCTACAGCCACTCCCTTCGCTCGTTATGGCGAAAAAACGCGGCCGTTCTAGACCGCCGCCCTGCCGCGAAAAAAATGGAGTAGCCCGCGAGATAACGGCGAGCACCAAAAGGATGTGAATGAAGCCGCTCGTGACGTGGAATGCTGTAAAGCCCAAAAGCCGCATAACCAACAGAACTGCACCAACAACCGCTCGCACGTGAATCACCTCGTCCAGAAATTTCGACCCCAAGCGACGAACTACGCTTTGGTGAAGGAAGATCCTAAAGGTGCCGAATAGAAGTCGATGAGCGCAAGTACGTAAATCGAGGGAAGGTTTGCTGTAGGTGTTCCGCCCACCGTCGGCACACACGCGTGGCCAACGCCTTTACTTAGCCTTGGCTAACAGAGTGACAAGCATCCGCACAGGCTGGGGCTTGGCCTTGCCACGAAATCGGACCATGCAGCTCTGAAAGTCTGGGCCATGCTGATCGGGAGCCTCTTGCGCTAGCAATTCGTGGGTAGCCACGTGACAGGCTTCGTGGTTTAGCGTGAAGGCAGCGGCGCCCGGTGAGGAGTTCAGCTTTCGGTCGATTTCAATTAGGAAGGAACCGTTATCATAAAATCGGGTTAAGCCCCTGGCTTTTTCTACGGCGAGATTCCCCCATTGCACCCTCACGTTACTTAGTTGGCCCTCAAAGTAATCATTGTTGACTTGTTCGAATATGAATTGCACGGTCCGGTCCCGATAGGGATCAAATTTGTGTTTCGGTTGAGCGCAGCAGGGGATCGCCCACGCGCTCAGTAAAAGAACCAGCAATCGAGGGAGTCGCATAAGGAGAATTTAACGACATCACTCGTGGCTGTCTGTAGCCCAACCGAGCTAAGAAGTGCTAATAGCCTTGAGCAGACCACCTAGGGCGAACCCCTTAGACTAGTGCCGCCAGGACACGTATTCCGGCCCAACTAACGCTCAAGCTCCCGTTGCTGTAAGAGGTTACGAGCACGGCGATAACCTGAACCTTTTTAGTGGGCTTCGGACGTTTCCGAAGGTCCTGTACTTCACCGCGATATACGCCGGGTCCCAACGACCTCAACGAATGCCGCGATTGAGTGTTTCACTAATCGTAAGAGTGCTACGGTCCTACCGAGGGCCGTGCCCACCCTTGAACCCCCGACACGCCGCAATGGAATCTCGCCAGAAGAAGAGCGCCTTGTTTGTGGGCCGGATGGTCTATGACGTCGGAGATCGTTCGCCTACGGCTCGCGGCCCGCGAGACACCAGGCCTCTGCGGTTGTTCGTCGACCGCTGTAGAACGATTTTCAAAGCAAGTAGCGGCAGTCCGAACATTAAACGGGCACGAAGGTTCCAATAAACAGCCCCGCCGATCTAGACGAAGCGATAAAATCAATGCGACCGATTTCTGTTTTGACGGCGAGATAATCCAAGCTGGTCAACGGAAGTTACAACGAAAAATTGACCCTGCGGTCAAGAATCATAAATGCTTCACAAAAGGCTTTGTTTATCTCTTCGGGCGTTCCCTGAACGGAAGATGGGTCAGGAACCCCAATGCCCAGTGATCGGGTGGTCCGGCCAGATTGGGCAGACTTCCGCTGCGGACGGTGAAAACGAAATCCATTTGGGGTGCACCCCCTTCAAAAACTCTTCCCACCCTTTGCTGCGCGCTTGGTCAGTCGGAAGTAGGCCAGCTCAAGTTGCTTCATCGCTTCGGATCGACATTACCCAGTAGGTTGCCTTCCCGCACTGAACGCCCTGAAAGTCAGTTCGAACTTTCCTGTTGAGAAATGGCTTCGGCCATAATTGACCGTGCGGAGTTGCCGGTGCAGAGAGACAGTCGAAGTTACGACTGAAAGCCGCGTGCTTGAGGTCACGTGACGCTCTTATGCCTGTGGGTTAAAGCGGTAACCTCTTCCGCGGATGGTCTGGATGTGTTTCGGCCTGTCGGGATCATCGAGTTTCTGCCGCAACCATGCAATGTGCACGTCGACTGTCCGTGACGATACTTGGCTGTCGTACTCCCACACTTTTTCCAGAATTTCCTGGCGCGGCACCACTCGGTCGCGGTGATTCACTAAATAGCGCAATAGCTGCAGCTCTTTTCCCGCCAGGTTTATCGCTTGCCCGCCGCGCCAAACCTCTGCTCGTTCAAAATTGACTTCGACGTCGCCAAATTTAAAATCCAGCACGCCCGTGCGTTTCTCTTTGTGCGCCCGGCGAAGCAATGCTTCCACGCGAGCTAGCAATTCGGCAGGATCAAATGGCTTGGTCAGATAATCGTCGGCACCCAAGCGTAATCCGACTACGCGATCGACAACTTGGGTCTTGGCGGTGAGCATTAGCACGGGAATGTCGATGCCCTTCTGCCGTAGCTCTTTGCAAACATCGAACCCGGATTTTTTCGGAAGCATAACGTCGAGAATGATTAAGGCGAAAGAATGGCTGGGTTCTGCGAGAGCTTTTTTCAAGCCGGCATCGCCATCCAGCGAAGCTTCCACCTCAAAGCCTTCTCCAGATAACAAATCGGAAATCGTCAATACCAGCCCTGGTTCGTCTTCAATCAGAAGAATGCGTGAGATCATGAAGCCGCGCCGCCAAGCAATTCTGATTCCTTTTTCGGAATGAAGCCGGGGACGGTCACGACAAATTCCGCACCGCGGCCCTCGCGATTGTGCGCGGCCACTTTTCCCCCGTGCGCTTCAATGATCTTTTTCACCAGATTGAGCCCCAGGCCGGTCCCGTGAATCTGCTCCTGGACAGCTTGCTCTCCGCGAAAAAAAGGGTCAAATATATTCTCCAGTTCCGAATCTGGAATTCCCTTTCCACGATCGGATATACGAATTTGTATGGATGGTGCATTGCCATTCGACAGCGTCGCTGCACTAACGCCAATCCAGCGATCTTCGGAGAGGCCGTACTTCAAGGCGTTTTCGAAAAGGTTCTGCAAAGCGTGCTGCATGGACTCTTTGTCCACCAGGATGTCCAGCATGTTTGGTTCGATATGTTTTTCCAATTGCAGATCATGAACGGGCTGCACGATCTGTGCCGCCGCGAAACTCCGCTCGATTAATTCCGCTACCGCCACCGGCTCGCGCGCCTGCACCACTCGTCCAGCTCGGGCATTTCCATAACGCAGAACTTGCTCGACCAACGCGGAAAGCTTGCGCGACTCTTCTTGAATCAAGACAGCATATTTTGCGACCCGATGTGGCTCATTGGCGACATTTCCACGCAAATTGTACGCGGCGGTGTTGATGACCGTGAGCGGGGTTCGCAATTCGTGCGACACTCCCGCCACAAAATTGATCTGCATCTCCGCTGCCTGCTGAATCGTGCGGGAAAACCGGAACAGCGCATACACCGTTGCCAGAATCAAGAACAACAACCCTGCCGAGAGCAACAAATTACGCCGGCGCGCCTGCGCCACAATCGCTTCCAACGAACCCGCCTCGTGGTTCACGCGCAGAAGCCAGAGACCGTGCTGGTCCGGCGGTCCATCGATCTTTTCTGGATTTGACTCGGCCCTAAAACGTTGTCCTGTGCGAGCGTTTTGCATTGCTGCGAAGGGAGGGATCGCCAGCAACGAAACGGTGGCATCGGCCGGAAAAGTGTCGACGTCCGGATGCCCAGGAGAAATGTAGATATGAAACTTGGGGTCGGCTCGCGAGACCACTTCCACGTCGAACTCGCGCGTACCACTTTCGCTTAGATAGCGATTCAACATCGCAGGGATCAGGGACTGGCCAATTCTGTCCGCATCCAAGTCGACCATGAGCCATTCTTGCTCGGAGATGCGATCGGGTTTGCCATCTGCGTCGAGATCAGTCGGACCGAATCGTGGAAACTCCAGCAGAGTCGAGGGCTGGGTATCTTCGGGGGTCGGACCCTTTCGCAAAATTGTCAGCAGGTGTTGGTGTGTTGATTCCCATTCCTCGGGCCACTCGGTATTCACCAAACGCGATGCCGTGCTGTCCGGCATCATCAAATCTATCCCGGTCCGTGTTGGGATGGCCACCCCTACGCGGCGAACAATTTCGGCTCCCACTCCGTGGCTTTGACGGAACTTGGACAGATAGGCCTTGTCGACGCCCAGCTTTTCGATATCGGCGGGTGATGGGAAATACGAAAAGCAGATCGCGGCGATCTGTCCGTCCAAATCTTGCCGGAAAAGATTCAGTCGGGTCTGCAAGTCAGCGCGCAGTCGCGCGCGTTCTGCGTCCGCCACATCGCCAATCCAGCGATATTGTAAAAACGCCAACACACAACAAACTGTCACCAACACGGCTACGGCAGCCCACGACAGCCACCGGCGTCTTGCTATTTTTTCGATATCCATCGATGTGAGTCGGCCGTGTTTCTCGACAGCTACAAGTCATTGTAGCTCGTGTTATTGAGGTCTCCCACGTAAAGCCCACGCAAACTCTTTGTTAAGAACGTAAAGCCTGCTCGCCGAGCTACAACGGCAATTCACACGGTCACATCTCATCGCTAGCGTCCCAAAATGCATATTGAAACCAGGAGCGAGGACGTTGTGAGAGGATGACAATGCGAGCACCAATTTCTTATCGGGCGATAATTTTGTGGGTTGTGGGGATCGCCGTTTCAAATACCGTGACGGCCCACATTACGCGTACCAACATGCTGAAAACCGCACAAGACAACCAAACAGTGCCGAAAAAAACATCCAGCACTAACCCTGCCGACACCACGCTGGCGGTGAGTGCGCCATACCGTGACGGACTGTTTATGGCGCGGATCAGCCAGCAGCGTGGCGAGATCAGCCAACCGCCCATTGGCCGCTGGTCCACCAGTGCTGACCGCTCGGCCTTCGTCGCCGGTTACGCCTCGGCTTACAAAACGACGAGTACCAACCGGAACTGACATCGATCGCTTCAGCCTCGACTTCCACCACAACCAAAAATGCGAATAGCTACGCGCCCCGCTTTCATCGAAAAGAGCCGGGGTGTTTCGTGTTAGCCCGTAGGGTTAAACTATTCAACGCCAATTGTTCCAAGGCATGAACCGGTAATTGGTAAGCGTTCTCACAACGGGATAATTTGTAAAGTTATAAATTAGTCGTCTGCGTCCAGCCGGCAAAGCGGAGGGCGGAAGCGGTGGGCGCCCAAATCCTGCTGGACAAAATGAACTTGTACAGCGAGCGGTGTCATGCCTCGCGTGGGATAACGCAGGTTATCTACGCATCGTGACTAGGCGCTCGTCCGAAAGCTGTGGCCGAGTGGCCTGGCTTACGACGAAAAACTTTTCACCCCCGGAGAGCACGGCCGTGGCGCCTGGCATCATGCTGCGCGCACCGGTCGCCGCCAACCTGCTCTTAAAAGCTGTGGCACTTCCGACCGATTCCACCCACTCAGCCTCGGAGAAAGCGTTCTTCTTGGCGATATCGATTTTGAGATATTTCGTTGTTGACGCCATCGGTGGCCCTCAATCGATCCATTAAACCACTCTCGATTGCGTCCGCCAGCCGGCACCGGGTTTCTCGTTTCCACCGCAGAGTATCGGGGCCCTGGGAAACAGACTTCTTGTGCATGCCTAGAAAGCTCGCGGAAGTGGCGGAGAAGATTTCACGACAAAAGCTAATCGGCAATTCCCTTTAGTCAAATCGTCCCATCGCAACCCCAGTACGTTCGATTTCGTTTTGTACCCAGCGTTCTATGTGTCCTAGCCGGTGCGATACGTAAACTAGAACCACTGGAAGACCGGTGTCCGCAGTGTGGTTCGCTGTCCGCAAGCACTTCTTCAGGGAGAGCTGTAATGAATAAGACTTTGAGAATGGCCGCGATCGGCGTACTAGCGGTCGCTTTGTATGCCAGCACCGCCGCTGCACAGAGCAACACCAATAGCTACATACTGCGCTCCCCTGGGCCCGCGCAGGCTCAAGCTGCCTGTCAGACTTACGGCCTTACCTTGGTGCGTACCATTCACGCTCCAGACGTATACTTGGTTCAAGCCAGCAACACAATCGACCCCAACATTTTGGCCCAAATGACGCATGGAGACCCCAATGTCTCCAAGATTCAGGTTGCGGGAAAAATGGCAGTGCCAGAGAATCCGGCTCCGCCACCGCCGTCTCCGGTGGCCTCCTCTCCAGCTCCAGCCCCGGCTGCGCCGAGTCCGGCAACCGTGGCCGCACCCCCGGTTCCGCCGCCTGCCGCGCTGAATGGGAACCAGTTGAAACTGTACGGCTCTTCCGTGTGGAGCTCCTACGTCCAGCAGCCTGCGCTCGCTTCGATGAACGCCTCCGCACTGATCCAGCCGAACCTGAGCGGCTCGGGGATCATCGCGGTCATCGACACTGGAGTGGATCCCAGCAACGTCGTCCTGGCCCCGGTGCTGGTCCCCGGCTACGACTTCACGCAAGGCCTTCCTGGCGGTTCCGAATTGGGAGACGTGAATCAGTCCACCGCCCACATCCTTTTTCAATCCACCGCTCACATCTTGTTTGGCAATCAGGCGGTACCGCTGAATCCAACCTCCTCAGCCTTGGTCGACAGCGCTACCGCTAGCGCCATGCTGGGTGTTCAGTTGCCCAACGACTTCGGCCACGGCACCATGGTGGCTGGTCTGATTCACCTGGTCGCTCCCAGCGCACAAATCATGCCACTGAAAGCGTTCAATTCCGATGGCAGCGCGGATGAAGCCAACGTAATCGCCGCGATTTACTACGCCGCAGATAACAACGCCGATGTCATAAACATGAGCTTTGGTTTCCCGCAAATCTCCGACGCGTTGATGAAGGCGATTAACTATGCTTCGCGGCACGGCGTGATTTGCGTCGCCTCGGTCGGCAATAACTCGCAAAACGCGCTGGTGTATCCCGCGGCTTTCGGCAACGTGATCGGAGTTGCTTCGGTTAGTTCACAGAATCAGCTCTCGTCCTTCAGCAACTTTGGTCCGGACATGGTGACGATTGCCGCGCCGGGCGAAAACCTGATCACCACCTACCCGGGGAATCATTACGCTGCGGTCTGGGGCACTTCCTTCAGCGCGGCACTGGTTTCGGGTGCCGTAGACTTGCTCATGCAATCCGCCAAGGGAAATCTTTCCAGCCAACTGCTCACCGTGGACTACGCGCGAGCGTTGGGTCGCAGCAACCCGTGCATCACGGACGGAAGCGTGGGAGCCGGCTGCGTGGACCTCAACCAGGCATCCAAGTTCATCCAGTCGATGAACATGCAAGCTGCTCCTCCAACGACATCTCACTAAGCTCCATTAAGCTCGGATAGCGCGTTACTACGGGCTGAAGGGTCTGCGGTAACCCAGGACTTAACCATTTGGCCCCGGCGCTGTGGCCAAAAACAGGAATCTAAGCGAACGATCGGAGGATGGCGAAAGTCCCACACTCGCAGAATCCGATTGAATTCGATGTACCGAACTGGCCAGAGAGAAAAACTCATGATGCGGGAAATCGGACAGCAGTCCACGGTCGGGAGTGGCTACAAACCCTCTGCGACGTACACAATCCGAGTTACGAATGGGCCGGCTCGAGGATGTTATGTTTGTGAATATTGGGGACTGGGAGTAGCGCTGCCGGGAACGCTTTATGCACTGCATCCCCAAGTTAAGTATGCAAGTCTGTTTCGACCTGCCCACTACCTCCATCCATGACCGTGCTGGATTGGATAGGCTCATCAATTCGGGGAAAATAGATTTTGAAAGTTGTACCTTTGCCCAATTCGCTGTAGACCCAGATGTACCCACCGCTTTGTTTGACAATCCCATATACGGTTGCCAAACCTAATCCGGTCCCCTTACCTTGGTCTTTCGTAGTGAAGAACGGTTCGAAAATATGAGTTTGGGTGTCGGCGGACATGCCCATGCCAGTATCGCTGACGGCAATCATGGCGTAACGTCCTGGAGGTACGGCGGAGTGAACTCGACAGTAAGCTTCGTCTAGGTCTTCATTCGCCGTTTCGATTATAAGCTTGCCTCCCGCCGGCATGGCGTCCCTGGAATTAATGACAAGATTCATTATGACCTGCTCTATTTGCCCTGGATCGGCTTTAATCTTGTCGAGTTCTGGCTCAAGGATATTCACCAGCTCAATATGTTCATCCACCATACGTCGGAGCATCTTATTGAATTCAGTGATGAGCGCGTTGACATCCAGAACCTTGGGCTGGAAGATCTGCTTGCGGCTGAAAGCGCGTAACTGGCGCGTTAGAGAAGTCACCACAAGAGAACAGGTGTTCGCCTCAACCAAGTGTCGGTCGTCAGTTGCTCCACCACGAACCGAGCGACATCGGCGCGTGCAATCTTGCCGCCTCTGACGGCTGCGAGGTCGGTAACAGCCCTGACGCTCCCACGAGCTGGGTCATCGGTTAGCCTGGCGGGCCGGACAATAACCCAATCGAGTGAGCTGGCGCAGATCGCGGATTCCTGGCGGTCCTTGTCCTCGTAAGCATGGCGGAGCAGCAAAGGCTGGAACAACCTGTCGAAAACGAAGCCGCCGTGGCCATGGCTGTCCCCGACCCCCAGAGCGGAGATGCACACGAGACGGCGCACGCCGTTGCGCGTCATCGCCGTGACTAGGGCGCGTGTCGCGACGGCCAGCAGGTCGACCTTCCGAAAGCCCATGCCAGTGCCCAAGCGGTGATGACGGCATTGCAGCCGTCCAACGCGCGCGTGAGGACGCCCTCGTCGCGAGCATCCCCCTCGATCATGTCTACTCCCGGCAGATCGGCGCTCGCCTTCGACCGAACCAGAGCCACGACGGAATGGCCTTTCACCAAGGCGTCGCGGACGATCAGCCGTCCGGTTCCGCCCGTTGCACCCACAACAAGAATCTTCATTTTTGAACCTCGATCTTTCTTTGATGTTAGGGACTTACGCCTTGACGGCCTGCTGAGCAGCCGCGAACACATCGCGTGCGGACGTCGTACCCGCTATGTGCTCCGTACCCGCGATTCCGAGGTCCATCCATCCCGCATTCACGCTCTCAAACATTTCTTCGGCAGGTCCAGTGTGGCCCTTCGGGACGCCAAACTGTTCGAACGCTTCCGCCCACCCTGCACGCGGGACGGCAAAAGCTTTTACGTCGCGTTTTAGGAATTCACCCAATTGTTCCGCCACTTCATCCGCGCTTACCATCGAACCGAGCTCGATAACGCGATGCCCTGACCACGCCGGCCCGGTCAGAAGCTTTGCTACCTCTGCGCCGATGTCGTTTGTCGCGACCATTGTTGATTTCCGGTTTGTAGGATTGTAGAAGACCGGTAGTGTTCCGCCCTGGGCGGCCTGTAAGCCGAAAAGAAAGTTTTCGAAAAATCCGCCTGCGCGCACAAATGCGATCGGAGACGGCAGGCTGCGAAAAGCTTGCTCCAAAAGCGATAAGGCCGTGATCATCCCCAGCCCGCTTGTTTTATTCGCGCCCATCGACGAAAGCGCTACCACCCGCGGCGACACTACCTTGGTCAGCGCCTCGACATAGTTCGCAATCACGTCCTTTGCTTCTTTGTAATCAGGCGACGGTGCCCAGACAGTCGGCAACATAACAAACGCGCCCTCAACACCCTTGAGCGCCGCCGTTATGGCTGTCGCATCGTTCCAGTCTCCATCCACCAACTCCACGCCTTGGTCTGCCCACTTCGCCGCTTTCTCGCGATTGCGCACAAGTGCTCGCACCTGTTTGCCTTCCTTCAGCAGATGCCGCGCGGTGGCGCCCCCAACGTTTCCAGTAATTCCCATGACTAAATACATGTTCGTTTTCTCCTTCATCGCCTTCTCCTTTTGCCTCGTATTTGGCCGCGCCATCCAAATGAGCGACCTGATGATTGGATGCCAAGTAGCAACCATTGGTTACAAAATAATCAGTGGTTATACAACCAGTGGTTGTAAATCAACAGCCGGTTGAAAAGTCGCCAAAAGAGACTAAGCTATCGAAGTGACATCCACATCACCAAGTCGCCGGGTAGAGCGTAAGGAGAGGTTGCGGGGTGAAATCCTTGCGGCTGCCAGCAAAATGTTTGCCGATCGCGGCTACGAAGCCGTGACGCTTCGCGAGATCGCTAAAGAGATCGGCTACACGCACGCCGTGATCTACCAGCATTTTCCTGACAAATGGCATATTCTTGCCGAGTTGAGCAGGGAGACGATCGGGCTGCTGATTCAGAACTTCGACGCGATTGCCGCTGAACATCCTGCACCGAAAGAGCGTCTTTTTGCGACTTCACGTGGCTTGATTCAGTTCTGCACTGCCCATCCACAGCAGTTCCGCAACGTCTTCTTCGGGCCGGAGAACCGCAACGGTATCCGCGCTGGACAATATATCAACGACATTGGCGCGCCTT
This sequence comes from uncultured Acidobacteriota bacterium, assembly GCA_963846145.1. Taxonomy (GTDB): domain Bacteria; phylum Acidobacteriota; class Terriglobia; order Acidiferrales; family UBA7541; genus Acidiferrum. The sequence goes on from CAWJUV010000005.1 coordinate 290,707, forward strand.
TGTTCCAACGTTTCGTACAGCTCTTTTTCGATGTTGCCAAGGATGAAGGATTGCCGAGCAAGGATGACATGGTGGTAGCCCACACCTGGTGGTACACGATCTTCGGCCTCGCCACACTCATGGTCATCCAAGGGGTTGTGCCTGACTTGCCTGACCAGACTCTCGTGGTCGAGCAAACGATCGCCACGCTTTGGGCGGGCGTTCAGGCTGTTCCGCGACTGCCGAAGAGCGCAGTCTCCAAGCGATCCGGCCGATCCAGTGCCTCAAAGCACTAGCAGCTTCTGACTACTTGGGAGTCGTTGGACCGTATGCCCGTGGAGTACCAGAACTCAACCACTTTTCCAAGGCCGTAGCCCTTCTGGGTGGCCGGGAGAGTTCTCCTGATCCCGCAGGGAAGATGGGTCGTCCTGAGGAAATTGCGACGGTCGCACTGTTTCTTGCTTCAGACGACTCCAGTGACGTAAATGGGGTGGCGTTGTTTGTTGATGGCGGCACCTCAGCAATCTGAATCGGCGGATCTCGGTGAGTGCATGATCGCCAAGGCACCCACCGACGGCAAATTAATACCGGAATGTCGGCTTGTAGGAAGTCATCGATGGCGTCGGGCTGCGTCTAGGCTCGCGACATCGAGATGTTCCGGCGGGCGGCTGTCAATTCGGATGGTTGCAGGGTGTTCGGAACCTATTGCGGCAGAATAGTTTTTGGTTGCAGAGGCCTGCAACCATCCGAATTGTTTTGTCATCCCTTTCAGCTTCCCAATGGTTCGCTCGGCCGCCTAGTCACAGGACCTCTGCCGTGACAGTTAGCGGGTTATAAGTACTTCAACGACATAGAAGAGCAAGGACGGCGCTGCACTGTCCCACGTCAATATATTCACGGATAAGTTCAAAACCTCGGGCTGCGCAATAGGCCCGCAAGTCCCGAAGTTGAAGTTCACAGCGTTGATCTTTAGTAGAGACGCGGGCATAGATTCCGATTCGCATAGAAGTATTCTGCGGCGCCCAGCGGAAACGGTTACTTTAGCGCACTGTTACAAATCCTAAGTTTTCATAGCTATTCGCCAAGGTGGATATAAAATATCGTCGGACGATTTTCCAATAAATCGCGGCTGGCGATTACCATCTGGATTTCGCCAAATTGAGGGGGCTAGACAGCATGTTACAAAGCTCATGTTGCCAAAAATGGAAAGGCCTCAGCAATAAATTCCTCAAAACTCTTCCGATGTTGTCACCTTTTCTCTACTATGCGCGGGATCGAGTGTGGTTGTTTCGTCGTGCCTCACTCAGCTGGGCCGTAGCGATCTTGGCCGGAACAGCCAGCGTTTCCGCTCAGACCATTCGGATCGACACAACTCCGGATCATGTCAGGAACAGGTTTCGGCCCACCGAAGCATTAGGCGCTGGGATTGATCGGATTCCGCTTGCAGCGACGGACAAAGTGTTCGCTGAGCCGGTCCTCAACCAAATCATGTCGGCCGGCTGGCAAACAGTGACATACCGACAAAATACGGAACTGTATGTCGAGGCGTGGCATTGGAACCCCAAGGGCAAGTGGAGTGATGCCGGAGACAAAGGATATTTTGTTGGAGACTCCACCCCGACGGAGTTTATTCGCCACTCCTTTGGCTATCCGCTGCCGCACCAAGGGTTTTCGCAACCGGACGGAACCGGCTACTCGCGTTTGACCGACGGAGATCCGGAGACCTACTGGAAAAGCAATCCATATCTGAGTAAAGAATTCACGGGGGAGGATGACATTCTTCACCCGCAGTGGGTCGTTGTGGACCTCGCGACCCCTCAGGAGATCAATGCAATCCGGATCCACTGGACCGATCCATATGCGCGGCAGTATCTGGTGCAATATTGGACCGGAGCGGATGCGATTCATGAGGCCACCAAGGGAGCCTGGGTAACTTTCCCTAGCGGGGTCGTAACGAATGGCACAGCAGGCCCAACGACGTTACAGCTTTCAAGGGTTCCGATTTCCACGCGATTCGTGCGCATCTGGATGACCGAGTCGTCGAACACGTGCGATACACATGGCTCCGCAGACAAGCGCAATTGCGTCGGATATGCGATTCGCGAGTTGTATGTTGGGACCACTACGGCGGACGGGCAGTTTCATGATGGCGTGCGGCATACCGCCGATCGAGCGCAAAGCAATACGATCTGCTCCTCGGTCGACCCCTGGCATGACGGAGCCATCGTCAACAGTCGTCAGGATCAGGTGGGATTCGATCTCTTCTACACCAGCGGGATAACGCGGGGCCTGCCCGCGATGATTCCCATCGCGATGATCTACGACAACCCAGAGAATGCCGCCGCGGAGATCGCGTATCTGAAAAAACGTGGATATCCGATCTCCTATGTTGAGATGGGAGAAGAGCCGGACGGAAAAATCACAATGCCTGAAGATTATGCCGCGCTCTATCTACAGTTCGCCACGGCGTTGCATCGCGTCGATCCGAAGCTTAAGTTAGGCGGCCCTATTTTCGAAGGCGTGAATAAGGACATCGAAATATGGCCGAACGCACAGGGCAAGGTTTCGTGGATGGGGCGCTTCTTCGACTATCTGAAGTCGCATGGCCGAATCAGCGATTTGTCGTTCATTTCGTTCGAACACTATCCCTTTGAGCCTTGTCTCTTGCAATGGAGCGACTTGTACGAAGAGGCGAATCTGGTTAGGCATATTTTGCAAGTTTGGCGTGACGACGGATTACCGCAAGGCGTGCCGATGTTCATTACCGAGTCGAATATTGCGGCCGGCTCAGACGAATCCTTTGTCGACGTGTTCGCGGCACTTTGGTGGGCGGACTACGTCGGGGCGTTCCTGGAGGCCGGTGGAAACGCGGTGTACTATTTCCATTACATCCCGCTGAGTGAGTCGCTGGCATGTCATTCCACATCACCCGGTACTTTCGGAATGTTCACGATGAATCGGGACTACGAGATTCAGCAGCCGACGGCGCAGTTTTTTGGCAGCCAAATGATCAATCTGGAGTGGGTTCAGCCCGGAACCGGCGAGCATGGGCTATTTCCGAGTGAAAGCGACATTCGCGACGATCTGGGCCATGTGCTGGTCACGTCTTATGCTGTGTTGCGCCCCGACGGGCAGTGGTCGGTGATGCTCATCAACAAGGATCAAGAGACCCCACACTCGGTGCATATTGTTTTTGGCGACGACAAGGCAAAACAGGACCGCCATTTCAGCGGAAAAGTCGATGTTGTGACATTTGGAAGTGAACAATACAAATGGCACACGGACCTCAAGATTCCGGTGGGTGGGTCGGCTAATCCTGATGGTCCAGCCGCAAGATTGACAATGACCGCCGCCGGCGATACGACTTACGAGTTACCGAAAGCATCTGTCACCGTGATTCGAGGAAAACTGGAGTAGGTGTTGACCTGAACCGCACGGCCTCAGTCGCCGCCCGGGCCATAAAACGCGCACCTCAAAAAACCCTGACCCGTGTCGTAGTGAGTCGAGAAGTTTGTGGTCTATGCCAACGGCGTAGTTTCGGGCGAATAGGTAGAGTGCCACGTTTGCGTAGGCTTCTGAACCGCTCTGAATCCTGAAGTTGAACCGGTAAACAAGCGACTACTGTGCTTCTGGGGTCGGGGAGGGAACTGTAATTTCGGTTCCATTTCCGCAATTAGGTTCTGTGGCTTATCGGATTGTTATTTCGTCTTTTTAGTCTTTTCCGCTTTAATTCTCGCACAACGCGCTTTCGCTGCCCTCGAAATTGCCGCCCGGCCCGCTGCTGAAAGCGTTCGTTTGGGAGCAATTCCGTTGGTGCTGGTGGCATCGGACTGGCGACCGGAGCCATTTTGAGAACCCGCTACCGCGGCAATGGCCGATTGCTCGGTCCGTTACCCACTTGTTGTCACATACCGACACAGGGCGGACGGGGCTTGGGGAATTAGTTTTCAGACGAACGGACTCACTGGGCGTTTCAGTCATCACTCTGAGCAGTCGGTTTTACTCACCCGACAACAACCCGCGACACGCCCTTGAATGAACTTCAATCATTGGCGCTAATTTCCATCTGTCCGCTACCCAACAGATATCAGCGATGGGTTGTCCAGGGCCGCGACCCTGTTCAAAATCCGCGTCGAAGAAGGCCGCGCCGGCGCGTCCGAGCATCTGTCTTTCGACGATATTAAGGAAGGAGGACGGCGAAACGGACGTCGCTGGAGAGACAGTTTATGGACATTAAAGATCGTTATTCGGCTTGTAGTAGCGCGTCTCTTTTTTTGGCTGAGACTTCCGATAGTCGTCCAGTTCTACTTCCTTTATCTGATAACTTGCTGACGGATGATCGCTGCCAGGCGCCGCAAGTTCGCGATGCAGCCTGCGGGAACAAATTTCGGGACCGTCTTGAAACCGGACACGTCTTGCACGAAACCACTCAGTTCCGATCGTCAGAGTAAATTCAGTGAGCTGGTTTAAGGCGCGTCGCACGACAAAGCTGTACTCACGTGCAGGTCCAACAACCGCAAATCCTATATATTGCACGTTCACATTCTCACTCATAGGGATCTCTGTCCTTCCGGTCAAAAATAGCTGTTAGCTCAGACGCAGGTTGCGGTATCGGACCGGGTATGGGGCGCACAGCCAGATCTTCACCGATGTGCTGACGACGCTCCCGGGGAGTTGTGACCCAGTGGCGTGTGGTCCAAAGTGGGTTAAGGCGCACGTACTGTTAATGTCCGCATTCCAATTCCGCAACCCAATCGAAGCGTTCATCTAAATGAAAGTCAATAATCTTGGTGTCCCAGTCGGAGCAATATTCATTTTGTATGCCGAAGCCGTATAGAGGTTTGCGACTCCGTCGTACACCTTGCAGGATGTATGGGTCACAGAGCTTCACGTCGAGCCCACTTCAATTGTCATTTGGTTCTGTTGACGATGATCGGCCCAATGAGGTAGGTCAGTTATAGCATATGAATGCGTGTGACTGTCGGACCGGATACCGCCAAGCGGACTCACGACTGCTCCAATATTCAACGCGCTGAGGCAAGGGCTGCCACATGACCAAAGGGCGCGCCATCAGCAACTCGGAAACCCCAACACCGCGTTCGACGGAGTCCGCGCCTTGATGGAGCTTTTAGCGTTCTGGGAACACAGAATCTTTTCAGAACGGTTCACTATCCGCCGAATTAACGCTCGATTCGGTTCGACAGCGCTAGGATCCGAGCTTTTGCTCGGGCGTGACTCTGGGACACGCGCCCTTCGCCGGCTTGATTGAATACTGCTTGCTCGCCAGCTTGAACATCATGCTCACACTCGTCAGGAGCAAGCGTGAACGTGGGTAAACCGTCATTCGGGGAATTAGATAATCGTCGCCTATTTACACAAATATAAATATCTATTTTGTTGCTATGTTTACTGATTAGCTTTAAACTGTGTGTGTAGAAGGCCCTGTTAAATCTTCCCCTAAGCCCCAGTGAAAATTCAAGTTCATCCGGTAGGCGCTCGTTTAGGGCCGGCTGCGTTATCCAAGTGGGACGGCCGAGAGCGTAGAACAGTCAGTCAGTGCATCGACTTTGAATTAGTGGCCGCGTTTGTGATGGCGCGTAGATTGTTCAGAACAGAACGCATGACGCGTTTGCGCACCCAGCACGAACGCGGAACTCGGCGAGAAGAGGGTTTGTGACTGAAGATTACGTAAGAAAGCATACAGCTCAAGCTGCTGCCAAGATGGAAGCGGCGCGGATCGTTCGCGATACCGGCAAGACAAAGACGGAAAGAAACACGGGTGGCGATGATTTTCGCTTCTGGCAGGAAAAGCTGGCCTTCTTCAGCGGGATTTGTACCTCTGCAGTGCTCCCAAAATAGCACACCTTCGAACCATTCGTTGAAGCTCTCAGTCTGATAGCAACGGACAAGATGAATAGCTTGCCACAACTCCGGGCACGGGCCTGGCTACCCTACCCATTGAGGACTGTCATGACAGCGCGAAACACAATTGCATCACCGGCAATCTCCTCTCAATTTGATCTGCCGATCCTGATCGTCGAGGACAAGCCGAACAACCGTGCGCTTTCGCTCCCCCGTCCCATGCTTCCCGGTCGCGTCGCTTTCGTAGGGAACTACCTCCCTAGAAAATGTGGAATCGCAACATTTACAACGGACCTATGCGATGCCATCCACGCCGAATATCCCACAACTGACTTGCTGGCTCTTCCGATGAACGATACCGATGAAGGCTACCGCTATCCCGAACGAGTACGCTTTGAACTTTCTGAAAGCAATCTAGCGTCATACACCCAAGCCGCCGATTTCCTGAATTTCAGCAACATCGATCTGGTTTGTCTCCAGCATGAATACGGCATCTTTGGCGGACCCTCTGGTGCCAACATCCTGGAACTTCTACGTCGCCTGCGTATGCCGGTGGTAACCACGTTGCATACAGTCCTTCGCGATCCCGATGTCGATCAGCGCGCCGTCATGACTGAAGTCGCTGCGCTGTCCGACCGACTCATAGTGATGAGCCGTCAATCCATGGAAATCCTGCAAGAAACGTTTCATGTAACTGCGGACAAAATCGATTTGATTCCTCATGGCATTCCTAATCTGCCTTTCACTGACCCGAGTTTTTACAAAGATATCTTCGGCGTAGAAGGAAAAACGGTCCTTTTGACCTTTGGACTGCTTTCTCCAAACAAAGGGCTCGAAAATGTGATTCAGGCTCTTCCCGCCATTCTCAAACAACATCCTCACGTGGTTTATATGATTTCCGGTGTAACGCATCCGCACATACTGCGCCATGAGGGCGACACTTATCGAAACGAACTGGTCAAGATGGCGATAGATCTCGGAGTCGAAAAAAACGTAATCTTCCGCAATCGCTTCGTCAGCCCAGAAGAACTAGTTGAACTCATCGGCGCCGCCGACATTTATATCACGCCTTACAAACACAAAGGCCAGGTGGTGTCTGGGACTCTTGCGTATGCGCTGAGTGCAGGCAAAGCGATTATTTCCACCCCTTACCTGCACGCCATGGAATTGCTCGATGACCAGCGGGGAGCCTTGGTTCCTTTCCAAGATCCTGCTGCTATCGCTGCCAAAACGATAGAGCTTCTCGACAGTCCCACCGCACGACACGCCATGCGCAAACGCGCCTATCTTTATGCTCGCGACATGGTCTGGGATCGCGTCGCCCAGCAGTACATGGCTAGCTTCCAACGGGTCTACAACGAACGCTTGCAAACTCCGCGCGCCACTTTCTCTGCCCGCAATACGGAAAAAACCTTGAATCAACTCCCTGCAATAAAACTCAATCACCTGCGACGCATGACGGATGCTACCGGGCTTGTCGAGCACGCCGTGTTCGCTGTTCCCAACTATCCCGAGGGCTACTCCACGGATGACAACGCCCGCGCCCTGATAGTTTGTGTCCTCCTCGAAGAAATCGGGAGTGGCGGTGAAGAAGTGGCTGATCTTGCATCGCGCTACTTGGCCTTCTTATGGTTCGCTTTTGACACTCTCACAAAGCGTTTCCGCAACTGCCTCAGCTACGAACGTCAATGGCAGGAGCACGAAGGTTCTGAAGACAGTCACGGCCGGGCCCTTTGGGGGCTTGGCACTATCTTGGGCAGATCAAAGGACGCCAGCCTCCGTGGTGCCGCTGGTCGCTTGTTCGAATTGGCTTTGCCTGCCGCAGTAAATTTCAAAAGCCCACGGGCCTGCGCGTTTGCTCTTTTGGGTTTCCAGGAATATCTGGATTCTTTCCCCGGCGACCGCGCGGTGCTCCATGCGTGCGAAGTGTTGGCAAGTCACCTCGTCGCTCAATATCGCTCTAACAAGTCATTTAGTTGGTGCTGGTTTGAAGAAGGTCTTTCCTATTCCAATGCCAGGATTCCGCAAGCCTTAATCCGTACCGGTCTGCGCAACTCCGATAATGAAATCATCGAAATCGGCCTTGAATCCCTCGAATGGCTAGTCAGCGTGCAGCGCTGCGAAGTGAAAGGCCACTTCGTTCCCATTGGCTCGCAGGGTTTCTATTCCAAGAATTCTTCGAAAGCCCGCTTCGATCAACAACCAGTCGAAGCGTGTGCCCAAATCTCAGCCTGTTTACAAGCGTACAGTGCTACTGGAAAAGTGCAGTGGCGCGAACAAGCTTGGTCCGCCTTCAACTGGTATCTCGGCGATAACGACCTGCAAGTTGCTTTATACGACCCTGAAACAGGCGGCTGCCGTGACGGTCTCCATCCCGATCGTGCTAACGAAAATCAGGGCGCTGAATCCACACTATCGTTCTTGATGTCGTTGCTCGAAATGAAAAAACAAGCAGCGTTAGAGGCCAAATCGATCACGCTACTGGAAAATAAGCACCCTCTTAGAAACAGAATGGAAACGCCACTATTCAAGTAACGGCTGCTGAGATCGGAAATGTACTTCGTAATAGGAGTGACTTACAAGCAGGTCCGGGCGGCCAATGAAACAATACGAGACTCTCTTCCAGCGCAATCCAGCTAATCCCATACTTTCCGCAAAAGACTGGCCGTACCCGGTCAACAGTGTTTTCAACGCGGGGGTAACGCTGTTGCAAGACGGCACTACGCTTCTACTGTGTCGCGTAGAAGACCGGCGCGGTCTTTCGCATTTCTGTGCCGCTCGCTCTAAGGATGGTATAACCGATTGGGCCATCGACGTCCGAACCAACTCTTCTGCCTGACTCCGACAATTTTCCGGAAGAGGTGTGGGGTATTGAAGATCCGCGCATAACCTACGTTCCTGAACTAAAACAATACGCGATCGTCTATACCTCTTATTCTCGTGGCGGCCCCGGTGTCTCCCTCGCCCTCACTGAAGATTTCAAAACTTTCGAACGACTCGGAGTAGTTCTCTCGCCCGATGACAAGGATGCCGCTCTTCTTCCCCGTCGAATCAGAGGTAGTTGGGCACTGATTCACCGTCCAATGACACCTCTCGGCGCACACGTCTGGATTTCCTATTCGCCTGATCTACGTAACTGGGGCGATCACAAATTGATGTTGGAAGCTCGTCGCGGCGCCTGGTGGGACGCCAATAAAATCGGCATGTCGCCACCGCCAATTGAAACTTCCCAGGGTTGGCTAATGCTCTACCATGGAGTCCGCCGCACACCTTCGAGTTCGATCTATCGACTACGGTCTGGCTCTGTTCGAATCGGAAAATCCAGAAGTATGTATCAATCGCGGCGATGAATGGGTTTTCGCTCCGGAGGCCGAGTACGAACGTCACGGCGACGTCCAGGATGTCGTGTTTCCTTGCGGCTACACCATCGGCAGAGACAGCGACACCATTAATCTTTATTACGGCGCCGCCGACTCTTGCATCGCCCTAGCCCAAGGAAGTATCAAATCCCTCCTGAATTGGCTTGCGAACAACGGACACACCAACGAACATAATGACCGCCGCCTTCGTCACAAATAGCTCCACTACACGACGGAATACCGCGATCTTTTTCAGCGCCTCCTTGACAGTTGAACATGGCCAGGGCTTTATGCAGTCGCACGGTTCCCCGAGGCTCGAACTCCCGCCCTCTGCTTAGGAGGCTTCGGGGGAAAATCCTAAGTCGTGTCTTTGCTGTCGCATCCTGGCGCCGCCACCCACTTCAAACGTTCCAATGTTCCAAGCTCGAAAGAGTAAAGCCACATGAGGAAAAGACGCGTTTGTTTGACAGAGAAATACCGTCCTAGAAAAGTTGAGGACTTCGTTGGTTACCCAAAATAAAGGCAGTCGTTTCTAATTTCCTCCAGAATCCATATCCTGCAGCGTTCCTATTTATCGGCGAGTCCGGCGTGGGCAAGACCGCCCTGGCACTGGCAATGGCTGACGCGCTTCACTCGCAACCCTTGCATTTAGCTTCAGAGAGATGCAACTACGCCAACCTCGATAACCTGTTATGCGAATGTGAAATGTCCCCAACCTTTTGGAACGGGGAGAGCGCGGCATTCCATTTCATATTAATCGACGAAATAGACTCAACGACCCAGACTGCGCGGCGCAGGTTATTGGCAAAGCTCGATGCGTCGGAGTTGGTTGATAACGCTGTATTCGTATTTACGACAAACACCGTCACATCGCTGGAGACGCGTTTTACATCACGGTGTATTGAGCTTGAATTTTCACTGTGGGGTGCGGGCCAGCAGATTGCAGATTTTCTGTCGCGAGTTTGGAAAACGAAGGGCGGGACCGGTCGGGAACCGAATTGGCCGGAAGTAAACTAGTAATCACAGCAGCAATAGAATTCCTAATGTGCGAGCTTGCTTGCAATATACATAAGTTTTCAATCATTGGAAAGTAATACTACACCGACGAAAACGTGGTGGGTTACTACGGCACCGGCGACCGCATGAAGTATTGGGGCAAAGTTGGCGCGTTCTGGGGCGGTTTCTGGGGACTCTTGTTTGGTTCTGCTTTGTTCATGGTTCCGGGTTTTGGCCCACTCTTAGCGGCCGGCATCTCTTCAATCCCGCTTACCAAAATGTGCACTATCGAA
>CAWJUV010000006.1:0-657697 GCA_963846145.1 uncultured Acidobacteriota bacterium
CGGCGCATTCACTGCGCAGAAAGTTCCAACTGAACGGAAGCATCGACCACCATGGAATCGACCTCAGCACTGTGCCCGACGCCGTCCTCCAACGAATTGTTGGGCTGGCTGAAGTCGGATCCTCGGGCAATAGCCAAGGCTAAAGCTCGAATTTTGCCGGCACTAGCCATTGATCTGGCTGTTGGCGGCTCCGGGTTTGCCGGCGCAAGTTCAGACTCGCGACGAGCACGACCCGGACTTCGAAGCGAAGCCGTTCCCGGACAAACCTTACATTCGGGAGATGGTACGCCTGTGGCAAGCCCACCGGATGAACATCTGGGAGAAGTCTCGTCAGGTGATGGCCTCCTGGACGCTGTGTGCGCTCTATCTGCATGACACTCAGTTCGGGACCAACCGACTGAACTTTATCCAAGACAAGAAGGAACTGGACAGCGATGCTTTGCTGCGTCGCTGTTTTCATTTGGGAACACCAAGAGCCATGGTTCAAAGAGTTTTACCCGGCCGAATATTCGTACTGCCACCTTCGCTTCTATCGGCCGGGTCAGAAGAAGGACGGCGGGCTTCCGTACTCGGAACTGTTCGCCATTCCGCAGGGCGAAGACGTAATCCGCCAATACACCGGTTCGGGGTTATTGATCGACGAGGCGGCATTCCAGACCGACCTGGAGGCTTCGCTCGGCGCCGCGCAGCCCATGCTGAAAGGTGGCGGGCGAATCGATTTAGTGTCAACAGCGCAGAGCCGGGCTGCTTCCAGGAGCTCTCCGAGGATCGGGTGAAGTGATGAAGGGAATCTCGACCAGGAAGACGTCGCTCGGTTGGCATGTGATTCGGCTGCATTACAGCGCCGATGAGGCGAAAGACCCGAAGACTCCCGCAGGTGCAAAGTGGCTGGTCGAAGCGAGAGAAGGGAATGAGTGAGGCGCGCTTCAAAAAGGAATTTGAGATCGACTACGGCGCTTCTTGGCGGGCAGTTGTGTCTTCCCCGAATGGGACACCAGCATTCACGTATTCGATGGATTCAAGTTGGATCCAGCCGATTGGACGATTTACATGGCGTGCGACCCTCATCCGCGGACCTCGCACGCGTTTCGTGTGGCTTGGAATAAATCGCGGAAGGAGAGATGGTTGTGCCGTTCTCCTACTGGCCCGAACACCGGGCCCGGGAACGACAGACGCTTCACCGTCCATGATTACGTCGACCATGTCGAAACGATTCACGATTTCTTTGGCTGGAAAGCGCGTTACCGGCTGATGGACGTCGCTGGCCGAAGCATGAACGCGGACGAGGACAGATCGTACTTCGACGCTTATGACGATGCCGGATTGCGATTTGACGCCGCGAAAAAGAATCGGGACATGAGCGGCTTCGAACTGATCAACGAAGCACTAAAACTGAAGCCGTACACCGTGGGCATGAGGAGCAAATGCGGCCGCAGCTTCGGGTGATGCCCGGCAACGAAGAGCTCGTGCACCAGATCAGTCACCTGCGGTTCGCCGAATGGCGCGGCAATGTGATCGACAAAAACGATCCGCAAAGCCCGGTGGAAAAGCGGCGCCACCTAGTGGATGCCCTCTGTTACATCCTGCTGGATCAGCCGCGTTTTGTTGACACGCGTAGAAGGCCCGACACAGCGCCTGAACCGATCTATCCAAATATGGGTAGGTAGAATGTCGGCCAAAATAAAAGGCCCCGCGCAGGGAAGACGCGGGGCCGGGTGATTCAGGATGGTTCGGCAGGAAGACAAATTACACCGTCGGCGCGGTCCAATCAAGGGGTGGAAGGTCGGAGGCTCTTAAAAAAACGAAAGCCCGCTTTGCCGGCGGACTATTCGTCAAAACAGGAGATGAACATGCATGAAGAACTTTACGCGACAGAGTAGCATCCCGTCAAGGGAAAAGAATGATCCGGGATTTGTCAAGATTCGTCGAGGACTCCTCCCGCACCTGCCATGGATGACAAGTAACGCTACCAAACTTTACCTGTGGCTTCACTTGAGAGCGTACTGGCAGGGGCCTAAGCGTGGCACCGTCGAAACCACCTTCGATGACATAGCGAGAGCGTTGGACTGGAAATTTAAAATGGTTCAACGCACATTGGACGAATTACTGCACGGATCCTACATCACGCTTCAGCGAGCATCGAATCAGTACGAACTTACCCAGATTGTTATCGAGAAGTACGACCCAGAAAGCAATTCTGCTGTGGACAGCAGTGTCCAGAGCAAAAACTCTGCTGTGGACACTGGTGTGGACACCCGTGTCCACACCAGTGTCCACAGCTCGCACCTTAGCTCTTTGAGCCCAAAAGAGTTAGATGCGCCTAAGAAGTCAAAAGAAATAAAGAAGGGGGAAGACGACGCCGGGGAAGACCACGCCGTACGGCGTCGGTTTGACGCCGAACTGCACTCGCCAACTAAAAGCGTTTTTTCTCCTTGGAGAAAGAGCAAAAACTCTCCTCGCGGCTCGCCGCCTCCATCGAGAGGGAGGGCGAAGCCTTCCGGGACGTGGTCGAACACTGCGCGCGCCGTGGTGCGGCTCACCCTTTTGGGCAGGCCGAGCGGAGGGCGTTCGCACGCCTGCATTACCAGCCCGATCTTCAAAGTCCGTTGCTGTCCATGGGGTTTGTAGACGTTGTCGTAGACGTAGTTTCGGATCCTCGCGGCGAGAATCTCACGCCCGGCATCCTTTGCTGCGTAGTCATCGACCGTTGCCGGGAGCAGAAGGCATTTTGGCCCCCGGACTTTCAAAAACACCGCGATCGTTTGAGGGAAGAAGAGCGGCGGGGCGATTCGGGAAGGACTGATCAACCTTCTGAAAGGCGGGCGGGAGCATGAAAGCTGCGGATTACTTCAGCAAATGCCGCGCGGTCGGTTCGGCGGTGTGGCTACTCAACTTGTATTGGGTTCTCAGCAAGCCAGCTCGATTTCCTTGGTTCGTCGTCAATGACGGCCGCCAGGTGCTCGATTCAGAGGTAAGCGACTATTTGGGCGTGTCCGTGCACACAGTGGTTAGGTGGCGATCCCGCCTGCTGAGAGCCGGGTTGATCAAAGTCGAAGGAACTCAGAAAACTAGGATCCTCGTACAGCGGGCACTCTTCACGGTAATCAGCGTCAGTCCGTCAATCAGCGCGCCGGGTCCGGACGATTGGCCGAAGCTCGAAACCCATTTGGTGCAGTGAATTCCTGACGCTCCCAAAACCCTCATGGCTGGGCAGCCGCAACCGATTGAATTCAGGGTTGAGCCGAGGGGATATAGGGCGTTCCACAAACAAGTGTTTCTGAAGGGGAGATCCGAACGAAAGGGGCAAACACGGACTATGAGTGGCTAACCAACAAAATCAGAATGAACTGCAGCAGCGCCCGCTTGATCCCGGCTCGTTGCACGAAGCAGTCTTAGTCGGTAGCATCGGTGCCCAAGGGCAGTACGTCAACGAGCCGGGAGGCTTGTTGGCTAGAAGAAGGCATCAGCGCGGGACTCTTTTGACCCGCGTCATCAACGATGCGAATGGGCATATCCTGCGAACGACTTGGGTTGGCCGGTGGCAAGAAGACGTAATTCAGAACGGCCAACTTCGAAGGGTTCGCAGATCGGAAGTACTCGGCGACAAAAAGGAGGGGGACCTTCCGACCCGCGCGCTCGCGCGGCGAAGGCTTGAAGAGCGCTTGGCGGTTGTCAACGATCCACTGTACCGCGCCAGACCATCTTCGACCTTCGCAGAATTTGCAAAACGGTGGGAAGCTCTCGTCGTTATCCAATACAAACCCTCAACCCAGGCGAATGTCAAAAGTCATCTGCGAAAGTACGTGATTCCGTTCTTCGGACGGCTTGCGGTTCGAGATGTGCGGCCGGATACGGTGCAGCATTTCATCTCGGGCATTAAGGCTAACCCTAAGACCGTCAGAAACGTTTACGTCACCTTGCAGATGATGTGGAAGTCGGCGCGCGCCTGGCAGTACGTAGCACACGACGCGCTGGATGGCGTCGTGCTGCCAAAGCGGCGAACACCGCGCAGGTTCTTTTTCACCGCCGATGAAGCGACTCGCATTCTCGCTTCTGCTGATGAGCCGTACAAGACTTTCTATTGGCTCGCAGCGGAACTCGGTTTGCGTGCCGGCGAAATTTGCGGCCTGCGTGTCGACGATCTAGACCTCGAAGTCGGGCAGGTGTATGTGAGGCAAAGCGCGTGGCGCGGTCGGTTGCAGGAACCTAAAACCGAAAACGCCATTCGCAGTTTTGCCATTTCACCAAACTTAACCGAACACCTAAGAGGCTTTGCGCGCTCATGGCGACCGAACACGCGACGGCTCTTGTTTGCCTCGCGCAACGGAACGCCGTGGGATCAGAATCTCCTCGTGAGACGGAAGCTACGACCGCTGCTAGAAACGCTGGGCATTAGCCGCGGTGGCTTACATGGCTTTCGGCACTTCTCTGCATCGATGATGGACCGGCTGAATGTTCCGTTGAAACTGCGGCAGCAACGGCTTGGTCACAGCGACGCAGCGATGACTCTTGGCGTTTATAGCCACGTAGCGCGGGAAGACGATGTGCGAATCGCGGCTCAGTTGGGAGAAATTCTGGACCCTTCTGGACCTTTGCAAAAAATAAAGGGGCTGCTGTGGATCAGCAACCCCTTGTGAACTAACTGGATGAATTGGTTGCGGGGGTCAGATTTGAACTGACGACCTTCGGGTTATGAGCCCGACGAGCTACCAGGCTGCTCCACCCCGCGTAATGACTATAGCGAAGGTGCGGGATGGCGTCAAATTCTGGAATTGTGCCGTCCGCGCGTTCTGCCTCGCTGATTTCTGCAGCGCTCTACTTCGCAACCTTCTCCAGTACGAAGTGAGTCGCGTACTCCGAAGTTTTGCGCTCGGTTACAGAAAACCCCAGCGCATGCAGGTCCAACCCTTGCAGCAGCGCCTCTCCCCGGCCAAGCAGCACCGGCACCAACGCAAGATGCACCGAGTCGATCGCTCCACCTCGCAGATACTGCCGCACCGTAGAAACGCCGCCTCCAATCTTTACATCTTTGCTGCCGGCAGTTTTCTTCGCGTGCGCCAGCGCTTCGTCGATTCCGCCGGTTACAAAGTAAAAAGTAGTTCCACCTTCCATGACCAGCGGCTCACGCTCGTAGTGCGTCAGCACGAAGGTTGGCGCATGGTACGGAGGATTCTCGCCCCACCAGCCGCGCCAGCACTCGTCCGGCCAAGGCCCGCGCACCGGACCGAACATGTTGCGACCGAGGATAAACGCGCCAAAATTGTCCATGGCCCGCTGGGCGAATTCATCGTCCACACCGCCAACAGTTCCCTCCCCTTGCCCGTGCATTGAGCGGAAGGTGTTGGTATGCAGGAACCACTGAAAAATCTCCGGCCCGCGCTTACCGAGCGGATCATCGAGGCTCTGCTCGACCCCGGCACTGAATCCATCCAGCGAAAGGCTAAACCCCGCGACACGAACTTTTGACATCCTCGTCTCTCCTCCATACCACAGACGGTTCGACTCTCAGTTCGATATCAAAATGTTGGAAGAGAGACCTCAGCGAATCGCCTAACCGCCATCGACACCGAATCGCAACGAAGTCCGCTCGCGCCGACGTGATCTAAGGCGCCGCCACCGGTAGATTGATCTTGCGCGCCAGCGCAGGCCACCGTGAGCTTTGCCGCAACTCCCTGCATAAAGAAGATCCCGCGTAGATCACCGCAAACGGCTCCCGCTGCGCAATCATCTTCTCGTACCAATCCGCAGCCGCGTCGAGTTCCGACCGGTACAAGTGATATTCAACTCTCCCCCAAATCGGTTTGGGCGAATCCCCCATCTCGCGCTCAACCTCCACAGCTCGATCCAAATTTCCAAGCTGCACCAGCGCCGCCGCCAACACCGCGCAAGGCATGGAGTGCGACGGATTCATGCGATGAGCCTTCTCCGAAGCCACCGCCGCCTCCGCATACTGTCCCGTAGCCATGTAAATTTGCCCGAGGATACAGATCGCCAGCCAGTGATTCTCGTCGATCTCCAACGCCTTCCGCACTTCCTCCAGCGCCTGCTCATTCATCTGTCCAAGATTTAAGTGGCTTGCCAGGATTGCGCGCCACGAAACATTCAGCGGATCCTCTTCCACGGCGCGCCGCATTTCCGCCACCGACTCGCCAAATCTCCCCAACGGCTGGAGGTAGAAACTGGCATAAGCCCAGCGCGTCTCCGCCGAAACAGAAGCGCTCGACATGGCCATTTCAAAATGTCGGGCCGCCTCCGCCCACTGATAATCATGCGTCGCCGCGATTGCGCCAAGCAGCGCGTGCGGATTCGTCTCCGACGGGTCGAGCTCTAGCGCCTTTAACGCCTCGGCACGAATCAGCGGAGTAACTTCCCGCAAGCTGCGCGCGCCGTTCGTCGACATCAGCAGATAATTCAGACCGAGTTCCGCATGCGGCGCCGCATATCCTGAATCGAGCGAAGCCGCCTGCTCAAAGCATTCGTGGGTCCGCCGGTGCGCATCCTGCGTCAGCTTTTGGCGATAAAAACGTCCGCGGAGAACCGCCTCGTAAGCCGGAAGGTCCGGAGTGTACTTAGCTTTCCCGCTGATCTTCACCCGCAGCGCCCCCGCGATGGCACTAGCGATTTCATCTTGAATCGCGAAGACATCCGCCATTTCCCGGTCATAGCGCTCGGACCAGAGAGTTCCGCCGTCGGCCGCCGAAATGAGCTGCGCTGTGATGCGAATGCGATTGCCGGCCCTGCGTACACCGCCCTCTAAAATGTGCGCCACCCCCAGCGTCTCCGCGATCCGCCGCACATCTTCGTTTTTGCCTTTGAACGCAAACGCCGACGAACGAGCGATCACTTTGAGCTTCGGAATATGCGCCAGCAGATTAATGATCTCTTCCGCCAGACCGTCGCTGAAATATTCGTTATCGCGATCCGCGCTCATATTCGCGAATGGCAATACCGCGATCGACGGTTGCGGTTCATGCAGTTCATGCGGTACACGCGGTTGCAGGGAAACTTGTTCGAGTGCCCTTCGGACTTCCGCCATCGTTTGATACCTGTCCGCCGGAGCCTTCCGCAGACAACGCATCACGATATCTCCGAATTCCCGAGGCGCTTGGAGCGGAAGTGGCTCCTTAACCAAAATCGCGGCCAGCGTGGATGCCTGCGTGTCACCAAGAAAAGGACGACTGCCCACTAAGCAGTTCATAAATCACCACGCCAAAAGAAAAAATGTCTGAGCGCACATCCACCGGCTCGCCTTGCGCTTGCTCCGGCGACATGTACGCAATGGTCCCCATGACAGTCCCGGGCAACGTCTGTGGCAGCGTCTCATCTTCCAGCTGAATCGCTTGGACCGCTTTTGCCAAGCCGAAATCCAAAAGCTTTATCCCTTGGTGTGTCACCAGAATATTTGCGGGCTTCAGGTCGCGGTGAATAATGCCCTTGTTGTGCGCGGCTTCGACTGCTCCGCTAATTTCCAAGGCGATTCGCAAAGCTTGGTCAATCGGCACGGGAGCGCGAAGCGGCTGCCCTTCGACGTATTCCATTACCAGGAAGTTAGAACCCACATCATGGAGAGCGCATATGTGCGGGTGGTTCAGCGCCGCAATGGCCCGGGCCTCTACCTGGAAGCGCTCCAGGTGCCCGCCCTTCAGAATCTTGATGGCAACGGAACGTCCCAGGCGCGTGTCGGTCGCCTTATAAACTTCGCCCATGCCGCCGGCGCCGAGCAAACTCTGAATCTCAAAAGGCCCAATTTTTGTACCCGAAGCAAGCGGCATACGCGTTGATTATAGCTCGGCGAGGCTTTTCTTTAATCGCGCGGGCCCAGAGAAAACGCAATTCGTTCAAGTCCTCGACGAATCGCGTAACCTCCATCGACGCGTTCTAAACCACATCTTCTGAACGCGATACCAAACCAAAAAAATTCGCAGCCCTCGTGTCGATTCCTTGCCGCCTCACTCGACATCTAAGTGGAGCCACACCGCGCAACTAGCAATCGCAGCACCTTAAGCAGTCGCGCGATCCAAGCTCCGGCATAAAATTAGCGGCACGAAGATGGCGTCGCTCACCCCAAGGAGAATCAAATGCGTTTCATGATGATCATGTTGCCCGGCGGCTACCAAAATGCCCAACCCAACGCCGTCCCCCAACTCAAAGACATGGAGGCCATGCGTAAATACAACGCGCAGCTCAAACAAGCCGGCGTGCTGCTCTCGCTCGACGGTCTGACCCCGCCAGCGGCAGGCGCGAGGGTCACCTTCAAAGGCGGCAAATCAAAAGTCACCGACGGTCCCTTTAGCGAAGCCAAAGAAGTGGTCGGCGGTTACTGGATCATTGACGTAAAGTCGCGCGAAGAAGCCCTCGACTGGGCCTCCCGCATCCCTGGAAAAGACACCGACACGGTGGAAGTCCGCCGCATCATGGAGATCACCGACTTCCCTGCCGACGTTCAGAAAGCCTTCGCAGATCAAATCGCCGCAGGCGGACACAAGCTCGGCCAGCAATAGCGCAATGAAGCATTGGCGAAGGCGCTGGGGCGGTCTGCTCGTCGAACTGCCCCGGCTAAATCGCCCTAACTAATCCACCCGGTTATCCGGAACTCGCTTCAGCTCCACATCCTTCCCATCCTGATGCAAAACCAGCGCCTCCACACGCCCGTCAGCAGCCACCTTAAATGTCCCTTCGTCCTCTGCGCTCAAAGAATAGAAATCCAAGGCACTCTCAGGCCGGTATTCCCGCCGCATCCCGTCTACGCCTTGGATGAAAAGTCGCCCGCTTTCAACCGTCACCGTCAAAATCACCTCGGGCGAAAGCGCATACCTGCCCACCAGCCGATCCAGCTCCTCCCCCGACAAAGCCACACTCTTGTGTTCTTTGAGCTTCGGAAGCGGTGGCAACAGATCGTAAGGCGTGTAGTCTTCCCAGTCGAACGGGAACAAGGTCGGCCCCAGGATCGAATCAATCAACGGCTTGAAAATCCCTTCCCCGTTCGAACTATTGGTCATGATCAGAATTCCACCGCCATTGGCGAAGCACAGCGCCAGATGCCTCCAGCCGTCGTCGTGCCCCTCTTTGAAAAACGCTTTGCCGTACGGCGACGTGTAGAGCCCCCAACCCAGCCCGTAGCTCAGGCCAATGCCATCGTTGGCCGCGCTGGGCGCATTTTCCAGCGACGGAAACTGCCGCGCGGAATGAATGCCAATCTGCGGGCTCAACATCCGTCCCACCGCTTCGCCGTTCATCACCTTCCGCTGCATAATCCCGCTCAGCAACGTGGCATAGTCATGGAGCGTAGTTTGCATCGAGCCCGCAGCATCCGGTTTCTTACGCCTTTGTGGACCGAGCGGACGGCCATACTCGTCGTAACCGTTGGCAAAATCCTCTTCAAACTTCGCTTGCCACACCATGCTGGTGCGGCTCATGCCCGCCGGTACGAACAACTTTTCTTCCATCAAATCTGTGACGGAGCGTTGCGTCACCGTCTCCACCACGAATTGCGCCAGATCGATCCCTTCGCCGGAGTAGGCGTAGCGCGACCCGGGCTCGAAGTGAATCCGCAGCCTCTTGTCGTCCTCAAAAAACCGCCAGTTGGGAAACCCGCTGGTATGGCTCAACAGCATGCGTATCGTAATTTTTTTGTAGCGTTCGTCGCCCTTCAAATCTTCGTAGCGCGGATAGTCCGGCAGCGGCTTTGGCAGGTACTGCGCGATCGGCTTGTCCAAATCGATGATGTGTTCTTGTACCAACAGCATCACCAAACTCGCAAAAGCCGCTTTGCTCAGCGACGCCGAGGTCATCACCGAATCCGTCGTCAGCGGCAAGCGCTTTTCCGTATCGCGGCTTCCGTAAGCTTTCAGATATACGATTTTACCGCCGTGAAAAATCGCCACGCCGGCTCCAGTTACATGCGCCGCCTGCATCAACCGCCCAACACTCTCATCGATCTGCGCCGTCGCAACGCGCCGCCCGTCAGGTCGTTGAATATCCAGTTGCTGCCCTGGCGCTGGCAGCGCACTACCACCCAAAATCGCCAACGCAATTAGAACAATTCTTCGACGCATCTTTCCCCTGCCGGCCATCGGCCCCATCCTAAGTAACTCGCCTCAGTATACGAAGACCCCGCGGCACTCGTTCCACTGATACTCTTGTGTAGGGCCAGTTACGACTCTTAAGGGGGAGTAACCCAATTAATCGTCGGGAGTATCAGCTCTAACTTATCGCGCGCATCAAATAACCTAAAAGCCTAAATCCTCCGTTCGCCAATCGGTTTTTTCGTAAAGGGCAAGAATCTCAGTGAGCAAGTTTCGCTTCAGCGTCCTAATCCCCGTCTACAATCGACAAAACTACCTCCAGCAAACGCTCGATTCTGTTCTCCAGCAAACTTTTCAAGACTTCGAACTCATCGTCGTTGACGACGGTTCCACCGACCGCTCCTTAGAAATCCTCGCGTCCTACGCCGATAAAATCACGCTCCTTCAACAACCCAACAGCGGCCCCGAAATCGCCCGTAACCGTGCAGCCGGCGCCGCACAAGGCGAATACCTGGTATTTCTGGACAGCGATGACTACCTGCTGCCCTTCGCATTGCAGACCTACGACCGCCTCATCCGCCACTTTGATTCGCCGCCTTTAATTCTGGCCAAGCTGCTGACCTCCAGGAGCGCAGGCCAGTTCGATTCCGAAATTCCACCCGCCAACCCTCTGGCGGCATACCACTATCCGGATTTTCTGTCGAAGGCCCACCCAGTTGGAATCAGCTGCAGCGCCATCGTAGTGCGAAAATCGATTTTCGATTCGGTTGGCGGCCTGCGCCTAAACAGCTTCCCTTGCGACGACACCGACTTGCTGCTCAAGCTTGGCGCCCACAGCCCCTGCATCATCGTTGACTCTCCATCCACGGTGATCTATCGGCTCCACGAAGGGAACAGCGTCAGGAACTTGCAGGCCGTGTCCGACGGACTCATCCGGCTAGCCGCTCACGAACGGCAGGGAGAATATCCGGGCGCCTCCAAAGCCAAGGCATTTATCGGCGCGCGCGTTTCGTCCTTCGCCTACCGCCGATGTCTTCGCGTTGGCCAGTACAGAGTGGCTGCGGCTTTAGTGACGCGCACCGCACCGCTGATCACTCGAGCCCTGTGGAGTTTGCTCCGGAGACGCCTACAGCCCGCACCCCAGCCAGTGGCTATTCCCTGACGAACAGTTCCGCGCGCTCGTCGACCGGGCGCTTCGAAAATTATCGCGCGGTCCGATCAAAGAGAACTCACTCCACCGCCTTGACCCATTTTAAGTACTGGTCCTAAGCCCCGAAACCCGCCCGCCAACCCGCCGCACCCAGGTGCGCACGAAAACTTTCAACGCATTCTTTATGGTTTCGCGCGGTTTGAATTTGTCCGCATACTCACCACCGCCAGCCAACTCTACATTTTCTGAATCCGAACCACCCGCCTCCAGCTTCTTGGCGAAAGGTCCACGCAGATAAGGCCGCCAGTAATGAAAAACAATATTGGAAGCGGCGCTCAACTTATTTCGCGCCAGAAAAACGCCGACCGCAAACTGCTCCAACGTGTGCGCTCTTTCCTCGGCCGGCTCGGTGATCTGATCTTGCTTCCACAATTGATCGCACAAGTTCAGCGCCTCTTGCATCAACGGCAAATCGCTTGAATGCACACCCAGCACGCCAGAGTTCCACACCATCGCGTCGGGCGAAATCACTAATCGTTTTCCGGATAGGTCATGAAACTCGCCGGACTCGATCAAATGACTGATCCGCGCATTTTGCCGCGTGCGAGTTTCTTTCAATCTTCCTTCCGCAATGTGCAGACAAGATCTGCCTGGACCAATCATCTTAAAGAGCAACCCAGCAGGCTTCTGAAAATAAGTATCGCAATCGATGAACGCCACCGAACCGCCGTACCGTTCCAGCGCGTCAATTACCGCCATTAATTTCCGCCGGTGAATGTAACGGGTCGCTCCCATCCACTCGCTCAATTCCGCCTCCGTGAGCGTGCGAACCTTAACCCCAAGAGCGGCAAAAGCCTCCGGGCGATCGCTGTAAACCACAATCTGCGTGGACTTATCGACGGGTAACTGTTGCAGCGAAAGAATCGAAAAGATGGCCTCGCGAAAAATGCTTTTGTCGCCATAACAAAAGTAGAGCAACGTGTTCATAGGTCGGTCTGACACACACCAATGCCTTGTTATCTATAATCACTAACAGTCAATCTTGCAAATAGCACAATACAGACGTTAACCCATTTAGGCTCTGGGAAACGCTGGAGCGGTTTGTGGCTGATGTTTTTTTCAGGTGCCGATGACAGACGCCGGCACACGGCGGAGACGCCGCACCGCAAAGGCTGCAAACCGAGTGATTCGCAGCCGGCTACACTCATACGGCGGCGCACGCCCTACTTTTGACTGCGTCGACTAAACCCTCACTACCCACGAAACGCTAGAGCCAGTTGCGCGTCTTTAAGTAAACGAACTTAAGCCAAAACGCCGCTCCCCACGAGCGATCAGGAGACTCCGCATCCACTTCCTCTGGCAAGACATTCGCTACTCCCTGCGCCTCCTCGCCAAAGCCCCCGGCTTTGCCGCCATCGTCTTGCTCACTCTCGCCGTCGGCATCGGCGGCAACACCGCCATCTTCAGCTTGGTCAACACCGTCTTCTTCCGTTCCCTGCCGCTGCCCGACCCCGACCACACCCTGCGCCTGCTCGACTCCTACCGCAGTCCCGACGGCCACCGCCGCACCTTCGGCATGCACAGCCAAAACGTCGACACCGTCGCCCAAACAAGCAGCCGCATCTTCGACGGCGTGGTGGCCCTGCGCGGCGAAGACCTCACCCTCACCGACGGCGCCGCCGAACCCGAACGCATCTCCGTCATCTTCCGTTCCCCCGGCTGGTCCAACACGCTCAAAGTCCAGCCCTCCATCGGCCGCGACTTCACCGCCCAGGAAGAAAAGCTCGGCCTACAAAGCGGCGTCGCCCTCATCAGCTACGCCCTCTGGCAACGCCATTTCGGCGCAGCCCCCACCGCCCTCAACGCCAACCTCCACATCGACAACCACACCTACCGCGTCGTCGGCATCATGCCCCGCGGCTTCAACTTCCCCTACAACGCCGACGTCTGGCTCCCCTTCCTCATCAACCCCGCCGACCGCGACCTCGACTTCGCCGTCTTCGCCCACGTCCGCCCCGGCATCACCATCGCCCAGGCCCGCCAGTCGCTCGACGAAACCACCGCGCGCATCAAGGAAACCTACCCAGCCACCCTCCCCGAATACGCCATGACCTCCATCACCCTGCGCGAAAATCTCACCGACAATCAGGACAGCACCATGCTCGCGCTGCTCTGCATCGTGGGCTTCCTGCTGCTCCTCGCGTGCATCAACGTCGCCAATCTCCTGCTCGCCCGCAGCGTCGCCCGCGCCAACGAATTCGCCATTCGCGCCGCACTCGGCGCCAGCCGCGCCCGCCAATTCCAGCAAATGCTCACCGAAACAACTCTGCTCGCGCTCCTCGGCTGCGCGTGCGGCTTAGTCCTGGCCAACTGGCTAGCCCGCTACGCCGACACACTCCTCCCCCAAAACATCACCGCCCAACTCGGCATGACTTCCTCCGCCCTCGATCTCCGCGTCCTGGTCTTCGCGCTCGCCGTCGCGCTCATCGCCGGCTTCCTCGCCGCACTCATCCCCACGCTCACCCGCACCGCCCATGGCTCGGAAAACATGCTCAAAGAAGCCGGCCGCTCCAGCGCTGCGCAAAGCCGCGGCACCCACCGCATGCTCAACGCTTTTTTCGTCGCGGAAATCTCTCTCGCACTCGTCCTGCTCGTCGCCACCGGCCTCATGACCGAAAATTTCCGCCGCCTGCAACACCGCGACCTCGGCTTCGAGCCGCACCAACTCCTCACCCTGGAAGTCACCCCTTCACTCACCGCCTACCCCCGCGGCGAACGACGCACCGCCCTGCTCCAGCGCCTCCTCGAACAAGTCAACGCCGCCCCCGGCGTTCGATCCGCCGGCAGCACCACCGTCAATCCTCTCGGCGGCGGCAACTGGGGCGCCAGCGTCATCATCGAAGGCCCCGGTAACAGCGACGCCAACAACGACGCCACCAGCGCCTTCAACATCAATCATCGCCTGATCAGCCCAGAACTTTTTCGCTCGATGGAAATCCCGCTGCTTCGCGGCAGACCTTTCTCCGACCTCGACACCGCGCGGAGCGAACCCGTCGCCATCATCAGCCAGGAAATGGCCGCGCGCTTCTGGCCCAAGCAGGACGCCCTCGGCAAACGCCTCCGCATGGCCAATCAACAACCCGAAACCTGGCGCACCGTCGTCGGCATCGTCGGCAACGTCCACGACGCCGGCGATCCCGGCGACCCACTCGAAACCTGGTACGTCCCCTACGCCCAACTCGCCACCACACCCGCCGGCGACAACATTTATCTAATGGTCCGCACCAACTCCGACCCCGCCGCCCTCGTCTCCAGCATCAAGCAATCCATCTGGAGCGTGGACTCCTCGCTGGCCATCTACAGCGTCTCCGCCATGGACCACTTCTACTCCGACACTCTCGAACGCGAACGCTTCGGCGCCCGCGTCATGACCTGCTTCGGCGCCTTCGGCCTCTTACTCGCCGCACTCGGCGTCTACGGCGTCATGGCCTTCGCCGTCGCCCAGCGCACCCAGGAAATCGGTATCCGCATGGCCCTCGGCGCCGACAAATCCTCCGTCTTCCGCATGATCCTCCGCCGCGCCCTCTTCCTCACCGCCACCGGCGCCCTCATCGGCTCCGCCCTCTCCCTCACCCTCAACCGCATCCTCACCAGCTACCTCAGCGAAGTCCACCCCGCCGAATGGCCCCCCTTCGCCATCGCCCTCACCATCCTCATCGCCGTCGCCCTAGCCGCCTGCTACTACCCCGCCAACCGCGCCGCCACCGTCGACCCCGTCATCGCCCTCCGCTCCGAATAACATTTTCAGGTGGGACCAATCACCACATCGTTTTTTCGTGCATCTCGCAACGGATCCCAAACATCCATTGCCCTGCTTGCACAACCGTATCGGCAGGGTCGTGACTCTTTACGAATCGACCGTTTTGTCGTAATACGGATTAGCTTCGTGGCCTATAACTCGCGTGGAGTTCTTTCCCGACTCGATCGCCACCTCGAGCAGACCCCGGGCTGAAATCCATCTTGCAAGCGAAGTAACACATCCCTAGGTGCAGTTATCCGGTCGAATAGGAAAGGAAGGAGCTATGAAAATCGTAGTGATCGGCGGCACTGGGCTAATCGGATCAAAGTTAGTAACCAAATTACGCGAGCGTGGGCAAGACGCCTTGGCCGCCTCTCCCAATACCGGCGTGAATTCAGTTACTGGTGAGGGTCTAGCTGAGGCGCTGGAGGGTGCGTCCGTGGTCATTGATGTCTCGAACGCTCCGTCCTGGGAAGACTCCGCAGTAATGCAGTTTTTCGAGACCTCAACGCGAAACCTGCTCTCCGCGGAAGCAGCAGCGGGAGTGCGGCATCACGTTGCCCTATCCGTAGTCGGCTCTGAGCGTATGCCGGACAGCGGCTACTTCCGCGCCAAGATCGCCCAGGAAAACTTAATCAAGAGTTCCCCGATTCCTTACACCATCGTTCGCGGCACTCAGTTCTTCGAATTCGTAAGAGGTATCGCCGATTTTTCCACCCAAGGCAATCAAGTGCGGCTGCCATCCGTATTCATTCAGCCCATGGCGGCCGACGACGTCGCAAGTGCGGTAGGCGAGATCGCTACAGCCCCGCCGGTCAAAGGCACCATTGAGATAGGTGGGCCGGAAAAATTTCGCCTTGATGCATTAGTCCAGCAAGCCCTCGCCGCGTGGAGCGATCCGCGCCAGGTCGTGTCCGACCCGCACGCCGGTTACTACGGCACTCAGGTCAGTGAAGACACCCTCATTCCTGGCGATAAAGCACGACTCAGCGAAACCCGCTTCAAAACGTGGCTCACACTGCCGGCGGCGACCAAGGCTGCGGTCGCCAAGTAGTAGAACGTTTGCAAGAAAGGACCGGCTCGCGTGAACCGGCCTTATTCCAACGAGAGGTTTATCTATGATGATTGCGAAACTAGCTTTGGCCTTGGCTTGCCTGTTGTCCGTTCCAGTGCCAGCTCAAGAAGCGAAAGTCACTCCGCTCTTTTCCAAAGATCTGCCCGATCTTCCCGGCAAAGAAGGTTTGATGATCACTGTTGAGTATCCGCCGGGCAGCTCGGATCCCATCCATCGTCACAACGCACATGCGTTTGTGTACGTGCTCGAAGGTTCGATCATCATGCAGGTACGCGGCCAGAAGGAAGTAACCCTCACTCCTGGTCAGACCTTTTACGAAGGCCCTTCTGACGTTCATGTGGTCGGACGAAACGCCAGCCAAACCAAACCGGCAAAATTCGTAGTGTTCCTCGTGAAAGACAAAGGCGCTCCGGTGTTGGTCCCGGAAAAATAACTCGGCCGTAAGGTTACATTTGTCAAAAAAACTTGGACTTGGGGCGGCTGCGTATCGGATCGCCTTCGATGACACAGCCCCTCGGTGGAAGAGGGAGACAAAAATGCTGACTTTTCAATCTGGTGATCGTATTGAATTGGTTTATGAAGATGCCCCCGCGACTGCGATCCACGCTACTGTTCGCCGTTTGCTCTCGGATCGCGACGAGGGAATGGGGACGGAGGTAGAAGACTACATCGCTTGTTGGATGGAGATTACGGTGGATGAGCCGAGCGACATGGACGCTAATCAAGTCGTCCTGCTTTGCACCGATCTCCAATGCCGGCTAAACGGCCGCACCGTAAACCTGCGCAAACGGCAGGACTAGCCAGCGGACACGACTACACATCAACGCCACGGCGGTCTGGTTCACGAACATCCTTGCGCGGAAATTCCGTATATACACGGCCGTATATACTTATTAGAATTATTCATGGCCTTAGCGAAGGTATTCAAGTCTGGCAACAGCCAAGCCGTGCGGCTGCCGAAGAAATTCCGCTTCAAAAACTCTCAGGTCGAAATCTTTCGCCGCGGTGATGAACTCGTACTGCGCGAAAAATCCGGCGGAATGACTGGCGCCTTGGACGCCCTGGCAGAACTGCCAGAAGACATGTTCCCCAAAAAGCGCAAAGACCCTCCGCCACAACGCCGCAAAGGTCTGTAGTGAGCGCCCGTTTCATGCTCGACACGAATATCTGCATCTATCTGCGGCAGAACCGGCCGCCGCAAGTAAACGCGCGCTTCAAAGAAATGTCCCACGGTGATGCCGTCATTTCGGTGGTCACCTACGGCGAACTACTCTACGGGGCCCAGCGTAGCCGGCAACGCTCACAAGCCCTTGAGACACTCGAGCGGCTGGTGTCTTTCTTGCCCGTACTTCCCTTGTCCGCTGAAGCAGCGCACGCCTACGGCGAAATCCGTGCGGGATTGGCGACAGGCGGCCAAATGATTGGCGGCAACGATCTTTGGATCGCGGAGCACTCCAAATCCGCCGGACTGACCCTCGTCACCAACAACGAACGCGAATTCAAGCGCGTCCGCGGCCTGAAAATCCAAAATTGGATTCAGGGTTCTTCTTAGCCGTCCCCGCGATCGTCGTATAACCTGCTACCAAGTCAGAGCGGGTCACGGTGATTTCATCTTTCTTCTTCGGCTATTTCGCAGCTTCAAAGATTAGAGATGCAGGGCCCTCCCCAGCAATCAAGAGTTGCTGTAATATTCCTGAAAATGTCCTTGTCGACTTAACGGGTTGCAAGCTTCCAGCGTAAGGTGCACCGATGACAACACAATCGCAAAGTTCCACCGGCGGTGAGCACTCACTCGTCATTCGCCGCGCCACTCCCGCCGACGCCGCACTATGCGGCAAAATTGCGTTTGAAGCCTTCCAAACCCTCGCCAGTCGCCACAACTTCGCTCCGGATTTCCCAAACCTGGAAGCCGCCGTCGCAACCCTCAGCATGATGTTTTCGCATCCGGGATTTTTCTGCGTGGTCGCCGAACAGGACGGAAAAATCATCGGCAGCAACTGCCTCGATGAACGCGGCTCCATCACCGGCGTCGGCCCCATCACCATCGACCCGCAAGCACAGAACCGTTCCGCAGGCCGCCAACTCATGCAAGCGGTGATGACCCGCTCCGCCGAACGCAACTCCGCAGGCATCCGCCTGGTGCAAGCCGGCTACCACAGCCGCTCGCTCTCTCTTTACGCCAAGCTCGGTTTCGTCGTACGCGAACCGCTTGCGTGCATGCAAGGCGCTGCAATCAAAAAAGCCACTCCGGGCTACCAAGTTCGCCCCGCGCGACCGCAAGACCTGGCCGCCTGCAATGATCTCTGCCTGCGCGTCCACGGCCACGACCGCTCCGCCGAACTAGCCGACGCCATCCAACACGGCTCCGCCACCGTCGCCGAATCGCAAGGCCGCATCACCGCCTACGCCACCGCAATCGCCTTCCACGGCCACGCCGTCGCCGAAAATAACGAAGCCTTGCAATCCCTGCTCAGCGCCGCCACCGCCTTCGAAGGCCCCGGCATCCTCGTCCCCCTCCGCAACGCCGCCCTCTTCCGCTGGCTCCTCGAACACGGCCTCCAAGTCACCCAAACCATGACCCTCATGACCCTCGGCCTCTACAACGACCCCGCCGGCCCCTACCTCCCCGCCATCCTCTACTGACCCTCTACTGACCTCTACTCACCACCGTTCGAACGTATAGAACGACCTCCTATCCCATTTGTACTTGCGAGATAGATACCTTGACGGTAAAATATAAGCAGGCAAATCCGTGCTCGCTTCCTAGCGGGTAGCGGAATGGATGCATAGTTGGTCGCTAGATTCGATTCCATTTCGCTAAGCTAACTCTTTACTGCTCATAGAAATACGAACTCCCAGCAAGAAACGTAATTTCGTCGACCAATGTTTTGAATAACTTACGAACTCCCGGTCACCGCAAAAAGCGGCATATGTCCCTTCTTTTGAATAGAATATGAACTGTTTGTCGTGAAATCGATGATTTTTCTACGCGCCGCGTAAGCCTCGCACCCTGAATAGCTTACAAATTGCCTCGTCCACAACCGAGCTAATCAGCTCGGAGAGCGCGAACGCGCCGCTCGAGCTCCGCGGCAATCTCTTGCGCACTTTGCGTTTTGGAAAACCGAACTGGTTCGCCGATCGCGACCGTCACCGCGCCCGGCTGGTTGAAACGGCTACGTTCGCGCTTGATTCGAAAAATTTCACCGCCTAAGTACATCGGCACCACTGGGATGTCCAGGTGCTGCGCGAGCAATCCGATGCCAGAGCGAAATTCGTTCATCGCGCCAGTCTCCGAAGTCAGCCCTTCAGGGAACACCAGAATGTTCCACCCTCGATCCGCCAGTCCCCCAGCGAACTCAAAACTCTTCAAAAATCCGGACTGCCCCGGCAGCGGAAACACATTGAACAGGGTCGTCACCAGCACATAACCAAGCCGTCGCCCAAACCGGGTAAACCAATTCAGTGACCGCGCCGGCCGCCGCATTCCAGTGAGCCGCTCACCACCCATCGCAGTAGCCAGCCGATTGCGAAATCGCGCCGGCAGCGCAGGTAAAACCCACGCAATATCCAGATAGGTCACATGATTGGCGATGACTAGGACCGGGCCCTTCAACCCGCGAAGGTGTTCCCTTCCCCGCACCCGCGGAGCCGCCATCAAATAGGTCGCCGGCCACGCCAACAGGTAGTACACCAATAAACGCAACGCGGTAACCGGCCAACTCTGCGGCCAGGTCGGATAAACGTGTTCAACGTGCGCAGCCGGAACTTGCCGAACCAGGTCTTGAATTTGCTGCAACGTCGCCGCGTCTTGAAACTTCGCGTCGCTGAGATCCACCTGATAGCGATTTTCCAGTGCGCTCATCAACTCAACTTTGTCCAGCGAACTCAGCCCCAAATCCACTTCCAGATTTGCATCGTTAGCAGCAGCCGCCAGCGGACGTTGCGTAATTTGCGCCACCAGATCCGCCAACGCCGACGAGGACGCTTTCGTAGAGGCGCCCGTCGCAAGATGCGACGCCAGCGCCGCTTCACGAATTTTAGGAAGAATGGGCTTTTGCGTCGGCGTGCGCGGAAAATCCGGCTCCGGCCAAACATACCAGTTACGAATGCGCTGAAATTCAGCCAGCGACTCATTCGCTAAGCTAACTGCAGCCCGCGCATCGCTTTGCGGACTGTCCATCAACAACGCTGCAAAAGGTTCCGCGTTCCCGTCACGCTCCAGTCCAAACACCACGCAATCACGCACACCCGCTTGCGCGCGCAACGCGTTCTCCAAGTCTTCCGGATAAACATTCATCCCCGCCGGCGTCACGATCACATTCTTCTTGCGCCCTTTGAAATACAACTTGCCGTCCGCATCGCGCTCCGCCATGTCGCCGGTGCGAAACCATCCGTCATCCGCCGTCATGGAGTGGCTCGCCCCGCCCTGCAGATAAGCCCGCGCCACATTCTCTCCGCGAACTAAAATTTCCCCGTTCTCATCCACCCGCACTTCCGTCCCCGGAAAAACTCCCCCGATCGATCCCTGAGCCGTACGAAACGGATGATTCAGACTGATCAGCGAAGCCGTCTCCGTCATCCCGTACCCCTGAATGACTGCGTAGCCCAAGCGATTCCAGAACGTCTCGGTATTTTCCGGAAGCGCCGCTCCCCCACAAATAAACGCCCAGAATTTCCAGCCGAATCGCGAACGAATTTTGCGGAACCGCCACCAGCGCAAAAGAAAATGTTCCTTCGCGCTGGCAGCAAAGTTTTCGTGAAACTTTTCGAGTCGCCCCGCCTTCTCCTCTTGCCACTCCGTCTCACGCTGCAAAGATTCAATAAATCGCGGCACACTGACCAACACCGAAACGCGCTCGCGCCGAATCGTGTCGACAATATCCCCAGGCTTGGCCGATTCGCTGAACACCACCGTCGCACCGAGTAGCGGCGGAATAAAAAGCCCCAGCATCTGGCCGAACACGTGGCTCAGCGGCAGCAGATTCAGAAACCGTATGGGATGGAAAAACTTTTCGTAACGCCGATATTTCTGAATTTCGACATCGAGCCGCTCGACATTAGCGAGAATATTTCCGTGAGAAATCACCACGCCGCGCGGTTCCGCAGTAGTGCCAGAAGTAAAAATAATTTCCAACGTGTCCGCAGCAGAAAGCGACACCGGCACGAGATCGACAGAATTATTTGAATCGCCGAGTGAATCCAGACAATTGAAGGAAAGTGCTGCCAATCCAGAAATCGAAGGCTGCGTCGCGCCAGAAACTACTAGCTTCGCATTGGTTTCTCGGGCGACTCGCGCGGCAAAGACTGCGGTCGATCCCTGGTCCAATGGAACCACCACAATTCCGCGAATCAAGCAGCCCCAGAATGCCACAATCCATTGCGCGGAGTTCTTACCCCACAGCAAAACTGCGTCACCTTTTTTGAGTCCACGCGTTTGGAGTTCGCCTGCGAACTGTGACGCGAGCGCGGCAATCTCCCGATACGTCCAACTCTTGGTGCGATATCCGTCGCGCTGGCGAACCGCGACTTCTTTGCCCAGCGCCGCGAATCTCTCAAAGAATGGCACCAGCGATTTGCTATTGGCTTGAGGCATCAGCAGCTAATTTACATGGAGAATCAGCGGAAGCTAATGACGGAAATGAATTTCAAGGTACGAACAGTTGCGGGAACGAAAATCAGCGCGAGAGAATCTGGGTGGCGGCCACGCCGGAGCGTGGAAGCGTCAGCACGCGTCGCTCAAAAAATCTCTGCGCGTTGCGGCCGATGGTGCGGGTAGTGCGTTTATTCCAGAAAGCGCCCATGAACATGGAGACGCCGGGGACAACGCCGTTGACGACGGAGCGCCGCAGCAATTTGTACCCCAACTTTTTCGCGAAACGCTTCAATACTTCAAAGGATTCTTTCTTCGCGTAAAAGCGACCCACCACCGCAGCGGAAATTTTTGCGCCGGACTTAGCGGCTTCTTTGCTGAGTGCTTCGGCAGCCGCGCCACCAAAAGCAAAATTCATGATCGCCAACAAGTCGTCGGGATTTTCCAGATCGAGGGTCGCACCATAGAGCGAAGCGAGACGCGCCACTAACTGCAACTGAATGCGCGCGGTGAAAAACACTTCGGCGCAGATGGCGGTTGCCGCAACGGCGATATTCACAGGCAGACCGACCACCGCTTCGCCCGCAGTGAACAGACCAATCAATTCGTCGGCAGAGACCGCCGCGCCGGTCACTGCGCCCGCCAAGGCCGCTTTATTGCAGGCCGAATCGATCAATTTTTCCGCAATTTCCGTGCGATTGAGACGCGGAAACTCCAGCGCAAACTGTTCGGCGGCGGCCGATTGTGCGTAGTGCCGAAACGTTTTCTCCATCAAGTGGAACAGCCACTCGCCGCTCTTAAAGTCCGACCAGCCACCGATCTGGGTAATCTCCGCGGCAGCCTCTTTGAGCTGTTCGCGAATATTTTCCGTCGATGCGTTTTTTGTCATCGCGTTCCATGCCCCGCCTGGCGACCAACCCTCCATAATCATACTCTTTCGCTCAGTTTGGGCCTCTACATGAATCGCTGCAGGGGCTGAGCCGCGTATTCGTCGTAGTATTGGACTCGCGATACAGCGGGGACAGCACCCATGGCGATCAGAGAACCGGTGACAGGTAAGTACGAAGACTTGAGCACGGAAAACGTCCGCGAAGGAACACCGATGGAACCAACGCCACTGCAAACCGATGGTTCGTTCGCGCCGGTCGGTCCGCTGCCTCCAGCGCCCCTGCAGCCGCGCCCTAAAAAAACCGGCTCCCGAATCTTGGCTGCGCTCTTTGGAGCCTTGTTAGCAGTGCTCCTAATTGGCGCAGCGGTGTGGCTGGCCACCGGCGTTGGTTTGTTGCGGTTGATGGGACTCGGAAGCGGAGGAGTCCGCATCAACGTGGATCAGCCGACAGTCGTAAAACAAATCCAGCAACTGCAGCGACTGGAGACTGTGAGCTACACGATGGACAAAATCATCGGCGGCTCGCGCGACAATCCTTATCTCCCGAAGTTTCTAGCGGGCGACCGAATTCTGCTCGTGGTGCATGGTGAAGTTGTCGCCGGTGTGAATCTGGCTTCGCTGCAGCCCGGCGATGTGGTCGTGCAAGGACGCAGCATCTCGCTGCATCTGCCGCCTGCAGAAGTTTTCGCGACGCGGCTCGATAACACCAAGACGCGCGTTTACTCGCGCGACACGGGCTTATTCACTTCTCCGGATCCGACACTGGAGAGCGACGTGCGCGCCGAAGCGGAGCGACAACTGCAGCAGGCCGCGCTCCTCGATGGAATTTTGAAGTCGGCGGATACCAATGCGCGCAGCACCGTCGGCGGAATGCTCCAGGGTTTGGGATTTTCCCAAGTGACCTTGCAATAGCCGCTTCGATCGACGTTAAGACGTGGCCACGGAAAAACGAATCTGCTAGACTTGCGCCGCTTTACAGCAGTCCACACCGAACCTGAGCCGAGGACCGACCGTTAGCGTTCCACGATGCTGGCCTCCCAACTGACTCCCCTCACTGCTAACTGCAATGTTCAACTCCTGCGTCTAATGTCAGGAGTGTGCGCATGATTATTGGAGTGCCGCGAGAAATTTATCCAGGTGAGCGCAGAGTGGCGCTCGTGCCTGGCGTGATTCCGAGCCTGACCAAAGCCGGGATGGAAGTTGTAGTGGAAACTGGCTGCGGAGCGGAAGCAGGTTATCGCGACGCCGATTACGAAGCCAAGGGCGCGAAAGTTGTAGCGCAACGCGCGGACGTATTCAGCACCGCTGACGTGATTGTGCAGGTGCTGGGTTACGGCGCGAACGATCGCACTGGCGCTGAAGATTTGCAATTGTTGCGGCGCGATCAGGCGTTGATTGGGTTTTTACGTCCTCTGGGATCGAACGAAAGTATTCAGCGTCTCGCTGAACGCGGTGTCCGCGCGTTTGCGCTTGAAATGCTTCCACGAATCACCCGGGCGCAAAGCATGGACGTGCTTTCGTCCATGGCCACGGTTGCGGGTTACAAAGCGGTGTTGCTCGCCGCGGATATGTCGCCGCGACTTTTCCCCATGATGTCGACGGCTGCCGGAACGGTTACGCCTGCACGCATCTTTGTAATTGGCGCGGGCGTGGCGGGCTTGCAAGCGATCGCTACCGCGCGTCGGCTTGGTGCGGTCACCTCCGCCTACGACATGCGGCCAGTTGCGAAAGAACAAGTGATGAGTCTCGGCGCGCGCTTCGTGGAACTGCCGCTGGAAGCCGCCAACGCGCAGGACGCCAGCGGCTACGCGCGCGAGCAAGGCGAAGATTTCTACCGCAAGCAGCGTGAATTGCTGGGCAACGCCGTGGCGCAGAGCGATGTGGTGATTACCACCGCCGCGATCCCCGGCAAAAAATCTCCAATTTTGGTCACCGGCGAGATGGTGCAGAAAATGGCTCCCGGTTCGGTAATCGTGGACCTCGCTGCGGAACGCGGCGGCAATTGTGAGTTAACGGTACCAGGCGAAATTGCGATTCAGCACGACGTCACGATTGTGGGGCTGTTCAATCTAGCGAATACGGTTCCGTACCACGCCAGTCAGATGTATGCGAAAAACGTGGCCACTTTCTTGCTGCATCTGGTGAAGGATGGAAAATTGCGCCTGGACGCAACGGACGAAATTATCCGCGACACCTGGCTTACCGATGGCGGCGAAATCGTGAACAAAAAGTTGAGAGAAACCTACGGTCTTCCGGCTTTGGCATCCGCAGCGGAAAGTGGCGCAGGAACAAGCGCCGCGGGCAGCGAGGTGGCCAAGCCATGAAGCTGGACCTGTTGAACAGCTTGTACATTTTCATGCTTGCGGCGTTCATCGGCTTCGAAGTGATCCGCCGCGTTTCGCCGTTACTGCACACGCCGCTAATGTCACTGACCAACGCGCTGGACGCCATCGCCGTCGTGGGCGCAATTATTTTGGCCGGCGAACACAAAACAACTTTCTCCACCGTTTTAGGAACCATCGCGATCGTCGCCGCCACCAGCAACATCGTCGGCGGATTTCTCATCACCGACCGCATGCTCAAAATGTTCAAATCCAGCGGGCCCAAAAAATCATGATGGCGTGGTCTTCCACACAGCTCATCGAAGTGGCCTATCTCATCGCCACCGCCCTGTTCATTTTGTCCCTGAAATGGATGAGTTCACCGGCCACCGCACGACGCGGTGTGTGGGCCGGTGAAGTTGGCATGCTGCTGGCCATTGCCGGGACGCTGCTGCATCACGGCATCGTCGATTACAAATGGCTGGCCGCCGCATTGGTGCTGGGAACGATCATCGGCGTGCCGCTGGGAAAAGTGGCCATGACCGCCGTGCCGCAGCGGACCGCGCTGAGTCACGCATTTGGCGCTTTGTGCGTCACCTTGGTCGGAACCGCGGAATTTTATTTGCGCGCACCGAACGTGCCGCCGTTCATGATGGCCGTTCTGGGCATGGAAGTGATCCTCGGCTCGCTCACCTTCACGGGCAGTTTGATGGCTGCGGGAAAACTACAGGAAATCCTTCCGCAGCGGCCCATCACTTATAAAGGACAGAATTTCGTCAACCTTGGGGTGCTGGCCATCGCCGTAATTATCGCGATTGTTTTGGTGGTGCAACCGGAGCGGGTTTATCTGTACCCGCTGATCGTGGTGCTGCCGCTGATTTTCGGCGTGCTGATGATTATTCCCATCGGCGGCGCGGACATGCCCACGGTAATTTCGCTTTTGAACTCCTACGCCGGATTATCCGCGGCGGCGATGGGCTTTGTGCTGGACAACAAGCTGCTGATCATCGCGGGCGCGCTCGATGGCGCTTCCGGTTTCATTCTTTCGGTGAATATGTCGAAGGCGATGAACCGTTCCTTTTCTAACGTGCTGTTTGGAGCGTTTGGGCAGGAACAAGCCGCCGTGGCCGGTGGCACAGAGGCGCGCGCGGTACGCAGCGCGAGTCCCGAAGAAGCTGCGTCGATCCTGAGCGTGGCCAGCAGAGTTTTGATCGTTCCCGGCTACGGCATGGCCGTTTCGCAGGCACAGCACAAAGTGCGCGAACTTTACGATGCGCTGACCAAGCGCGGCGTAGATGTGCGGTTTGGAATTCACCCCGTTGCAGGGCGCATGCCTGGGCACATGAACGTGTTGCTGGCCGAAGCGGATATTCCCTACGACAAGCTGCTGGAAATGGAAGACGCCAACAGCGATTTGTCGCAGACCGATGTGGCGTTGATCATCGGCGCCAACGATGTGACCAATCCCGCGGCGCGCACAGACACCGCCAGTCCGATTTACGGCATGCCCATTCTGGATGTGGACAAAGCGCGCACGGTCATGGTGATTAAACGCGGCATGAGTGCGGGCTTTGCGGGGATCGACAATCCGCTCTACTATTTTGACAAAACGTTGATGCTCTTCGGCGATGCAAAATCGTTCGTCGGGTCCATCGTTCGCGAAATTTCCGGCGGCGCAGGACACTAAGCCGCCGTACTGATACACTGCCTGAGCAAAATTTCGACATTCATCTGAACTTTTTATTTTCTGAGGAGCGAGACATGGCGGAGATGGTGAGCGGAGCGGAATTCAAAAAACAACTGCGCGACGGACAGCCCAAATTAGGTTTGTTCCTGAATTCGCATAGCCCCACGGTAGCGGAACAATTGGCGCACAGCGGCTACGACTGGTTGCTGGTGGATAGCCAGCACGGTCCGATGGGCTACGAAAAATTGTCGGCGATGCTCGCGGGGATCGCGATGGGCGGCGCGAAATCGATGGTGCGCGTCGCCGGTTACAACGATCGCGCCGGGATTCAGCAGTCGCTGGATATGGGCGCGGACGGGGTGTTGGTGCCGTACATCAACACCGCGGAAGAAGCGCGGCAGGCGGTGAGCTGCACGAAATATCCCACGGCGGGTACGCGCTCGGTTTATTTTCCGCAGCGCAGCATGAACAAAGGCGGATTGCTCGGTTATGCGGGCGGCTGGAATAATAACGCCATCGTGGCGCTGCAGGTGGAAACGGCCTCGTGCATCGAGAATATGGCGGAGATTGCCGCGGTGCCCGGTGTGGACATTTTGTTTTTGGGGCAGAACGATTTGTGCATGTCGATGGGGTTATATGAGAAGTATGAGTTCCCGTTGATGTACACGTCGCCGGAACTGGGCGCAGCGACCGACAAGCTGATTTCCGAGGCGCGCAAGAACAACATTATTCTGGGCTTGTTTTTGTTCGGTACCGCGCGCGTCGGCGAATTTCTGGAGAAAGGCTTTACGTTCATCAGCCTCGGCAACGATTTGCACCACATTCTGACGCAGGCGGCAGCCTACGTGCGCGATGTGGAAGGCATTGCTAAAGATAAGAGCAAGAAGTGGGAGCGGCGCAGCACCGCGCTGTTCTAGGCGTTCTCAAAACTCGAAAGCAAGACCCGAGTTCGCGCACCAAAGTCGGACCGAGGCCACCTCCGTAGTTAACTAACATCGCCTAGCGCCGATGTCGCTCAGCGTATTTAACCGAGCACCATCGGTGTTAGAATGGCCGCTCGCTGCAGTACATCAGCGATCAACCTAAGTGAAAGACAAAAAATGGACGACGGAGTTACCGTGAACACTCCCCGGTCTGGCCGTGTGCTGCGAGGACGACGTGCGCGCACCACAGCGCTGGCGACATCGACGCTGGAGACTCCGCCGGCGACGCTGAGCGATGTACTCATCACCCAAAAACTGCGCACACGGCGCCGACGCAAAGCGAATCTTTATCACGAGAACGAAGCGTTGCGGGCCTTGGCGCGGACCATGGCCAGCGAGCCTTCCAAGCTGATCGATTCCCTGCTGGAGACCGCGCTGGAATTGTGCTGCGCCGGCAGCGCGGGACTGAGCCTGTCCGAGACTCTACCGGACGGCAAGCGGGTGTTCCGCTGGGTAAATCTCGCCGGGCAATTCAAACCATATGTAGGGGGAGCGACCCCAGCAGACTTCAGTCCGTGTGGAGTCACGGTCGAGCGCGACGCTCCGCAACTCTTCGCGTATCCGGAGCGCTATTTTCAATATTTAGGTGAGGCCGGACTGCCGATCGTGGAAGGCTTGGTGATTCCGGTGTACCTGGGCACGGACAGTCCGGGCACGCTGTGGATCATCGCTCACGATGAGGAATGCAAGTTCGACGCGGAAGACGTGCGGGTGATGACCAGTTTGGCGGAATTTACGGCTGGGGCGCTGCGGGTGCTGCGGGCTTACGAGCAGGAACGCAAAACCAGCGAGGAAGTGGCGCGCCAAATCGCGGCCCACAAGCAGACCGAAGAAGAATTGCGCAGCGCTCATGCGCATCTGGAATCGGTGGTGCAAGCGCGCACCGCGCAACTGCGGCAACTTTCTTCAAGATTGATGGCGCTGCAGGACGAAGAGCGGCGGCGCATTGCGCGGGATCTGCATGATAGTGCCGGCCAATATTTGGCCGGCATTCAGATGAATTTACAGTCGCTGGCGCGGGACACCGCAGCGTTGAATGATGCGCAGCTCCAACGATTGGGAGATTCGCTGAAAATGGCCGAGCTGTGTACGTCGGAGATTCGCACGATTTCGTATTTGCTGCATCCTCCGCTGTTGGATGAAGTGGGATTGGCGTCGGCGCTGTCGTGGTACGCCGAGGGATTTTCAGAGCGGAGCGGCATCCGCGTGGAATTGCAGATTCAGGACGATATTTGCCGCTTGCCGCGAGACATGGAGAACACTTTATTCCGCGTGGTGCAGCAAAGCCTCGCTAACATTCACCGGCATTCTGGGAGCCCGATGGCGTTGATCAAGATCAATGCCGATGCGGAAAATTTGTGCGCTGAAATCTGCGACGAAGGAAAAGGGATTCCCGCGGAGATGCTGCGGGGATTTCACGATGGCTCGCGGCTGCTGGGAGTAGGAATGGCCGGGATGCGTGAACGCATTGTGGATATGGGCGGGGATTTTGATCTGCGCTCCAGCGAGAATGGCACGACTGTAGCGGTGCGTTTGCCGTTGCCGCCAATGTCGCACAGCGCGCAAGCTTGAGTCTGGATTTTGATCACAGAAGGACGGGCCAATGCCAGAGTGTACGCACACAAATCAGATTCGCGATGTTAAGCCACACACCAACGGATGCGAAGAATGCCTGAAGATGGGCGATACCTGGGTGCATCTGCGCTTGTGCATGGAGTGCGGGCACGTGGGTTGCTGCGACAGCTCCAAGAACAAGCACGCCACGAAACATTTTCATAAAACGAATCACCCGATCATGCGCTCGATCGAGCCTGGAGAAAACTGGGGTTGGTGTTTCATCGATGAGGTCGAACTGGAATTCGACTGAAACAGCGGAAGGCAACCGTCCGCATTGTGTTTAGAAACAGAAACGGCGTTGAGTGCAACGCAACTCAGCGCCGTTTTTCTGTCTGGCACAGAAGTTTTAGGTGTTTTTGCCCACGCCGGTGATGCGCGTGCCGTCGAACTTGGTGAAGGAGAAGCCGGCGAACGGTTCGTTCCAGCAGTTGCCCATGTCGCGCAGCATGGCAATCGCCACCGCTTCTCCGAGCACCACGGAATCGGAGTAATCGTACCGCCAGTGAACCGCGGCGTGATTGCGGCCGATAGCAATGTTCGCGGCGATTTTATTCATTTCGCCGCCAATGGTCATGCTGTCGATGTCGCTGCCGGTATAGGGCACCAAGGACAACCCGTCTTCGCTGGCTTGCACGACCTGCAATCCCGGAACGGAAGTGATCGGCGCTTGATCGTTGAACCAAGCTTTCACGATGGTGGCGCAGGCGCCGGCGACGGTGCCGTGCCCTTGTCCATACGAAGGATGTTGCGGACAGCCTTCGGGAAAACCGTGGGGCATAAAGTAAGTGCCATTTTTGGCGAAGGTGCGCGCCAACGCGTCGGAGTTGAGCACGTCGGGATGCAACGGGTAGTTGGCTTGCTTGGTTTTGGTCATGTGCACCAAGCCGCCGTACTCTTCGGGGCGCAGATGGCGATGCACGAACCATTTCTGATACCAGACCGCTTTTAGCGCGCGCTGCGAAACTTCCGCGACGAGCGTTTTCAGATGTGGCGAACCCCAGGTACCAAATCCGGATTGAGTTCGCGAACCAGCGTAAGGATTCGCGGGACTGAGTTGCGCGCCACGATCGATGAACAGCAAGCAGGCGTTGAAATAGGCCTCGAACAGCACGTCGACGTGGACGTAGGCGCCCAACCCGCGGCCGTTGCGCATGTATTGGAGATTGGGATCGTTTTGGTTGGAGCCAAAAGGTCCGGTGCCATTTTGCACGGCGAGCCAGGAAGTTTGATCCTTGAGGTAGTCAACACCTGGCGCGTAGGTCGTGAATCGTTGATCGATGGCGATGGCGCCAAAACTGACCGGCTGTAGCAGGCCTTGCGAGACGTAAGGACCGACCAAATCGCCGGCCGTAAAACCGCGAAAGAGATTTTGCGGAGTGACCGGTTTGGGCCCTTTGAAACCCTTCAGGGTGTTGAGTTCGGCGATGGCCGCCTGGGTGAGCGGCTCGTTGCCGTAGTCGGTGAAATTTACGTCGCGGCACAAAGCCATCCAGTAATTTTCCACGGCGGCCGCGGCGATTTCCGCGCTGGTCACCGAAGGAGGAGTGCCAATCGCGAGCGAGTGTGAGTCGGATCCTTCGAGGTCAAACGCCAAGCCCGCTTGCGGATCGACGAGCAGAACGTTACCGCCCATCTGGATTTGCTCGAAATCTCTGGGATTCCCGGTGCTGAGGGCGTGAATAAAACTGTTCCAGGAAGAAGGGACGACTTCGCCGATGTTGTTGTGTTCCAAGCCCTTCGAGAAACTGCCAATGTGATTGGGGAAACGTTGCTCGTCGCCGTTGGTGATTTGATTTGGGAGGGGGCGAGCGAACTCCGCCTGCGCGGCGTTGACCCGATTGGCTAGCGATTGCATAGCGCGTAGACGGCCCGTTGCGGCGGCGCTGGTTGAAGTGGTCGGAGCGCTTGCGACGTTGGGCTCTTGCGTAGCGGTGGCCGCTTTACTCACCGGGCCAGCGAGCGCAACGCCACCCGCGATGGCTGCGGCTCCGCCGACTTGCGATAAAAATGCGCGGCGTGAAGAGCCTTTAGCTTTTTGTTCTGGCGTTGTTGAAGGATCAGAAATGTTGCCGCCGGTTTGCACCTCGGGTCGTACACCGGACTTAACTTCTTCGTTCATCGAAGACTCCCCCACCGAATTTTTGAGAATTCGAGTACAGGCAATGAAGCAGAAATCACGTACTGGATTTGGAATGCACCTCGGGACAACTCTGCGGGGACCGCTAGCTTAAGCGTTCCCCACAAAATTCGCTAGAGTGAACCTAAGAACGCGTCGAGCAGAGTGCGTTGCGCTTGATTCAAGTGGTTGTAACGGGCCACCTCGTCGGCTGCTTCACCGGAATGGCGCGAGATGGCGTCTTCGTAAGTATTCGCGGAACCGTCGTGCAGCAACTGCGTGCGGGTGCGCAGCCCCCACAATGGCGCGGTGCGAATTTTGTTGGCGGTGTCGGCGGGACCGTTCTGCTGAATGCCATCGCCGGTGCCCACGTTGTGTAACAGAAAATCGCTGAACGGGTGGAACTGCTTTCCGCCGAGAGCGTCGGGAACCACGTACATGCCGCCGTGGACGGTGGTCCCGGCAGCGGCGGTCACGAGCGTCGAAACGTGGCAGCCGGCGCAGCCTAGAGCCTGGAAAATCGCTTGTCCTTGCAAAACCGCTGGAGTGATCGGACCGCGCGGGGGAACTTTGGTGGCGCGCATGTAGGCGGCCAGATTGGGCAAGTCGTTGTCTTTGTCATTGGGATGCGGCACGCCGGCGGGTTCGCACACGCTGGTAACTTCATCCGGAAACATCGTGTTGGTGATGCCCATTTCGTTGAAGTAAGCGTCACCGGCGAAGCTCAGCAGGCTGGCGTGCTGATCTTTCCAGCCGAAT
Organism: uncultured Acidobacteriota bacterium; assembly: GCA_963846145.1. Taxonomy (GTDB): domain Bacteria; phylum Acidobacteriota; class Terriglobia; order Acidiferrales; family UBA7541; genus Acidiferrum. The sequence continues at coordinate 32,012 of CAWJUV010000006.1, forward strand.
TTTCCAACCTCGGTCGAGTTGGGCGCTTCGAGCACCGGCACCATGATCACCTCGCCGTGATTTTGCTTAGCCAGCGCGAGGAAGGTCGCGTCGGGGACGGCTTCGACAAAACCGTCGCCCAGTGTACTGAGCGAGAGACGTCCGGTGTGTACGCTATCGGTCGTGGAAACGTGCTCCTGAGCATCGGCGCAAATGGCGCGCTGATTAATTAAGGAGCGATCGGCGATCACGTCCCCATTGGTGAGCACCGCGTCAGCAGCGGTGAACGTCGCGGTGCTGCCGTTGGTGTCACTGCGCCGGCGGAGGCTGCCAAAATAATTGTCGTGGGAATGTTCGCCGCGGGAAGAGTGCCCGGCGCGCAGCACTTGAACTTGTGCGCCGCCACCCAACGCCATGTTCTGGTGACATTCGGCGCAAGAGGTTCCGTTAAAGGTTGGACCGAGGCCGGTCTCGGGAGTTTCCACTTCACTGAAAGTGGCGCCGGCGGCATCCATCACCGTTTGGGTAATTGCGCCGTTAGTTTGTCCATCGAAGGCGGCGGGAGCTTCCACAACCGATTGAGCGCCGACGTACATGGCCACAGCAAGAAATAAAAAGGTACAACACACAGCAATTTTGAATACGAGTTGACGCATTTTTCGACCCCCGGGACGTAGCTGTCGAACCGCCTGGACGAACCAGACGGAGAGCGCGATTCAGATTTCGTGCTTTTAGTGTTCTCGGGAGTTGGGTGCCGAGGGCGCCGTTGATGCTGGAGGGAACGGCGTCAATGAAGGAGATTCTAGAATTGAAATAACGGTGTTGCTACTGGACCGAGGTACAGAGTTAGTACAGTACAAACGGGAAATCCATTTTGGGAATTTCCCTGTCACGCTTCCAAACGAAAATCGTAGAAGACTCGCAGCAAATTCCCGTCGAGGTCTGCGGCGACAAATTCGCGCAGCTTCCAGGGTTTGTCTTCGGGTTCGGAAATTAGTTTTGCTTGCGCTGCCTTCCACTCGGCGAACAAGGCGTCCACTTCCGCGCGACTCTGCACATTGAGCCAAAAGAGAATTGGCGGCTTGTTGGTGTAAGTTTCGCGAAATGATGGATTGGTGAGAAACAGCCTGCAATGGCCGCGCGAAATGCCGGCGATGCCACCCTCGTCCTCGCCGAAGTCGTGAGTGAAGCCGAGAGTCTTGACGTAATACGCGGTTGCCGCGCGCAAACCGCTAACGGGAATTTCCGGCACTGCCGCTGGAAAAGTCATGCGAAATGCTACCACGTGTTATTGCGGCAGAGGCACTCCGGACTGTTCCGCGACCATGTAGCTGGCGTACCACTCCGGCCAGTTCTCGTCGCGGGCTCCGCCGGCGCGCTGTTCGTGTTCGCCATGTGCTTGCGATGCGCGTTTGAGCGCACTGACTAAGTCGTTGGTCGAACCGTAGGACGTTGTGGAAGGATCGAGCCGCCCTGGGAATCGTGTGGTCACTTCCTGCATGACCCATCGATTTCCATCGGGATCGTGAAAGGCGGCCAGCGAAAAATAACTTTGTCGTTGAGGGTGGAGACCGGCCTCCTTGCCGTTGGCGCCGAAGTGGAAGACCTCGTCGACCTTGATTCCCGCGCTGGCCATTTTGTCCAACGCGGCCTGCAGGTCCGACACGATCAGCCACAAACCTTGGGCCGATCCGGGCGCCGCGGTGTTGCGGCCGCCGCCAAACTGCACGGAACACGCAGAGCCGGGTGGCGTGAGCTGCACGATTCCCGACGGTGTCGCGTCGAGCCGCCAGCCCAACTTCAAATAAAAATTCTTGGCGCGCTCCAGATCTGAAACCGGAATCACCACCACTTCTAACTTCATGTCTACAACGCCAGGCTGAGATTTAGCTTGCAACGCGCCGCTACCGGTCTGACTCATAAAACCTCCCTCCACTTCGATGGAGATAGATGCTTTGCAGGCTGGTTGGGTCGCATCAATTTTGACCAATCGAGAGGGGCCAGGCTGCATGTTATAAAGAAACGAATGCGCTCAACCGGCTACTCTCCCCGCCCCGCAGTGATCAAATGGCTGTTGGACTCCGACCCGGCGATTCGCTGGCAGGTGCTGCGCGATCTGGCCGACGCGTCTCCCGAAGATGTCGCCGCGGAGCGGGCCAAGGTTGCTACCAAAGGTTGGGGGGCCAAGCTGCTCGCCCGTCAGGCTCCTAACGGTAAATTCGGCGGTGCCAAAGAAGACGCTGGGCTGCTGACCACTTTCTACTGCGTCGTGGTGCTGAAAGATTTCGGTCTGGATCCGGCGAACAAAGTAGCCCGCCGCATGGTGGAGCGCATCGACAAACATCTGCGCTTTAAGTGGCACGGCAATCGCCGCTTCTTTCATGGGGAAACGGAACCGTGCATCAACGGGCGGATTCTCGGCGGGGGCGCTTATTTCAACAAGCCGGATGCTTCCCTGCTGCAACAGCTTCTTGATGAGCAACGCGACGACGGCGGCTGGAATTGTGAAGCGCCGAAAAGCCGCGTGTCGTCTTTTCACACCACCATCTGCGTGCTGGAAGGGTTGCTGGAGTACGAGCAAGCCGGGCACGCTTCTGCGGCGGTTACGCAAGCGCGGCAGCGTGGCGAAAATTATTTGCTGGAGCGGCGCTTGTTTCGCTCCAAGCGCACCGGGGAAATTATCGACAAGCACTGGCTGCGTTTTGGCTACCCGACTTTCTGGCACTACGACGTTTTGCGCAGCCTCGATTACCTGCGCAACGCGGGAATTAAACCGGACGAGCGAATGCGCGAAGCGATCGAAGTAGTCGGTTCAGCGCGGCCACCAGAACGGCCGCTGGCCGCTCAACTTGATCCATCGCGAGAAAATTCCACTAAAAATGGAAGCGGTTACCGGCAGCGCCAGCCGCTGGAATACTCTGCGAGCCTTGCGTGTACTGCGCTGGTACAACCACGCGAAGTAATTTTGCGCATCCAATCCCGCGAGTGAAACATCAGATGGGTTCGGAGACTACGGCGGGTAATGCCTTTCGTACAGCGCCGAATGCCAGCTCCGCAAGAGGTTCCATGCATTCGCAACCAAAAATTCTGCGGCCATTGTGGTTGGGCGCTGCGTTGGTGTTCTGTTGCGGTTCGTTTTCCGCGCAAACGCCCGCCAAAAAATCTTCCAAAGTACATGACGTGGTTTTGGTTCATGGCGCGTGGGCCGACGGTTCCGGATGGCGCGGCGTGTACGACATCCTGGTGAAAGACGGTTTCAACGTCACCATCGTGCAGGAACCGGAGACTACTTTTAAAGAGGATGTCGCGGCAACCAAGCGCGCGCTCGCGCTGCAGGATGGTCCGTGCATTCTCGTCGCACACAGTTACGGCGGCGCGGTAATTACCGAAGCGGGCAGCGAAGCCAATGTCGCCGGCCTCGTGTACATCGCCGCGCATATGCCCGACGCCGGCGAAAATGAAGCCGACGACGGAAAGCGTTTTCCGAGCGATCTCAGCAAATCAGGTGGCATCCAGAAAACTCCGGACGGTTTTACCCACCTAGATCCAAAACTATTCCGCGAATATTTCGCCGCAGACCTTTCCGCCGAGCAGGCCGCTTTTCTAGCCCACTCGCAAGTTCCTAATTTTGGAGACAACTTCAAAGCCACCATCACCACAGCAGCCTGGAAAACCAAACCGAGTTGGATGCTGGTAGCCGGCAGCGACCGCACCATCAATCCAGAGCTGGAGCGCTGGTACGCGACGCGCGCCAAAAGCCACGTGGTCGAAGTAAAAGGCGCCAGCCACGCGGTGTACATCTCACACCCAAAGGAAGTCGCGGCACTCATCGAACAAGCTGCTTCACAAATCCCGTAAGCCAACCAAACTTAAGCAGGGATCGGTTCGCGCCGCCGCAATCTCGGAAGGCTCTTGATCGCTCGGCCAGCCTTCTCCTCGGCTCGCCGCAATTCGTAGAGGCTTTGCAAGTTCAACCAGAACGATGCGCTGGTGCCAAAGAAGTGCCCCAGACGCAAAGCCGTGTCGCCGGTGATCGCACGGCTGCCATTCAAGATTTGGGTGATTCGGTTGGTGGGTACGTGGATTTGCCGGGCGAGCTCCGCCGCACTCATTTCCAGTTCCTTCAAGTTCTTCCGCCAAGTGCTCGCCAGCGTGAACCCCGCTAACTGACCTATTTCTTCTCCTACGCATTGCCCCTAGTTCCTACGTTTGACATCACAATCCATGCTACAAGTTTCGTTGCACGATCTACTTTAAGATTCGCAAGATCGCAACTCGAGGAGAAGCTGCCATGCACGGTAAGACCGCGATTGTTTCGCTCATTTTTTGGGGCTTGGGTTCAGCCGTGTCGGCGCAAGGGCAAACGCCAAGCAAAACTTCACACGAAGAAACCCGTCCGCGAGCGGCGGACTTGGGACTGAAGATTGGGGTGCTGCCGCACGGGGAAACTGGACGCCATCACGGATGTGGCCGGTGTTGCGGTGGGCCACACTACGATTATTCGCGGGGATAAGCTGCGTACTGGAGTTACAGCGATTCTTCCGCATGGCGGCAATTTGTATCGCGAAAAAGTTCCTGCGGCCGTCTTCGTCAGTAATGGCTTTGGCAAACTCACGGCCACGACTCAGATCGAAGAGATGGGCAACATTGAAACGCCCATTCTCCTCACCAGCACCACCAGTGTTCCACGCGTAGCCGACGCTGTGACCAGCTACATGCTGGCCTTGCCGGGAAATGAAGACGTACTGTCCATCAATCCAGTCGTCGGCGAGACCAACGACGGCTACCTCAGCGACATTCGCAGCCGGCAGATTACTCCCGACGATGTCTTCAACGCGATCAAAAATGCCAAGTCCGGCCCGGTTGAAGAAGGCGCTGTCGGGGCCGGCACGGGAACCACGGCGTTCAGTTGGAAGGGCGGCATCGGCACCGCCTCGCGGGTGCTGCCGCAAAGTCTCGGCGGCTACACCGTTGGCGTGCTGGTCCAAACCAACTATGGCGGAATCCTCACGATTGCCGGCGCGCCCGTCGGCCAGGAACTCGGCGAATATTATTTGCGCAAAGAACTGCAGCAAAGCGCGGCGCAAAATGAAAGCCCGCGCAACCTCACGCCGGATGGTTCGTGCATGATGGTCGTCGCGACCAATGCTCCGCTCGATGCGCGCAATCTGAAGCGTCTGGCCGCGCGCGCTCTCGCCGGCTTGGCCCGCACCGGCAGCTCCTTCTCCAATGGCAGCGGCGATTACGTGATCGCTTTCTCCACAGCGGAGCAAGTACGTATTCACAGCCAGGACAAAGCGCCGACGCAACACGTCGAGTTGCTCACCAACGACGCCATCTCGCCGCTCTTTGAAGCGGTCATCGAAGCCACTGAAGAAGCCGCGTACAACTCGATGTTCAAAGCCACAACCACCACCAGCAACGGCCACACCGCCGAAGCCCTCCCGATCGACAAAACCGTGGCTATCCTGAAAAAGTACGGCGCTATCAAGTAACCCGCTCGGCTGCCGTTGCACCTCTACAGTTTTCCCGTATGCGGCTCTAGTCGTTCCACCCGATTTGGTACTCCTGCGAAGGCCCACAGAATTGTTTTGATCCTCTGCGCGGGGTATCCATGGACAAGATTGAAATTCCGGAATGTCAGATTATTTCTCTCGATGGTGTTGCGCCCGGAGTTCGCGGGCTGCGTATTACTTTTGTAAACGTGTTCGGCGTCCATCACGCCGACCATAGCTGGACGCTGATCGACGCCGCGCTACCGATGACCGACGGAATTATTCGTCGCTGGGCGGAAAAACACTTCAGCGGCCCGCCGAATTGCATCATTCTGAGTCACGGTCATTTTGATCACGTGAGCGCCGCGAAAAATCTCGCGGATCACTGGAACGTTCCGGTTTACGCCCACAGCCTGGAGCGTCCTTACCTCACCGGGCAGAGCGAATATCCGTCGCCGAATCCCGGCGCCGGTGGAGGGATGATGTCAGTGTTGTCGCCGACGCTTCCCCGCGGACCGATCGATCTTGGCGATCGTCTCCACGACCTGCCCAGCGAAGCGGAATCCTGTGTGGACTGTTTAGTCGGCTGGAAAATTCTGCACACTCCAGGCCACACGCCCGGACACATTTCCTTTTTCCGAGCCGAAGATCGAACGCTTTTGCCTGGCGACGCGTTTTGCACCACCAAGTCCGAATCGTTTTTCGAAGCGGCGGTCGCGCAGAAAGCGGAGTTGCATGGCCCGCCTTCCTACTTCACTTCGGATTGGAACGCGGCGCGCGATTCCGTCCGGAAGCTCGCCGAGTTGAATCCTTTGACCATTGCTCCAGGACATGGGCAGCCGATCTCCGGACCGGTGGTGGCTGCGGAGCTGCGCACATTGGCGGAGCGATTCGATCAGATCGCCATTCCCGACAACCAAAAAGCCAGCGCGCAGGCAAACTGAGCCTCCCCGGTTTGGCGCCGGAAGAAGCTTGACAGTTCTCCTTTGCATCCAGTGAAGCTCCGCCTTCGTAATAAATGCTTGTACCGTTGCAGGCTTCTCGCGAATCTGATATCTCAAGAGTTTAGCCATCCTGTTAGAACCCTGGAAACAAGGAGGTCGCCCCATGGCGGACTACCACAAGAATCCTGAAGCGGTTTCGCGACTGACGCCGGAACAATTTCGTGTGACACAGAAAGACGGCACCGAGCGGCCCTTCGCCAACGAATATTGGGACAATCACGAAGCGGGAATTTACGTCGACGTGGTTTCCGGCGAGCCGCTGTTTGCCTCGGTCGATAAATTCGATAGCGGATCCGGCTGGCCGAGTTTTACCAAGCCCATCAACACCGAGCATGTGGTGGAGAACACCGACGCGAGCCACGGAATGAGTCGAACGGAAGTGCGTTCGTCGGCGGGCGACAGTCATTTGGGCCATCTCTTCGACGACGGGCCGCGCGATAAAGGCGGGATGCGCTACTGTATTAATTCGGCCTCGCTGCGTTTCATTCCGTCGGAGGAATTGGAAGGCGAGGGCTACGGCGCGTACAAGAAATTATTCGACGCGCAGGATAACAAGATCAAAGGAGCACACTCGTGAGCACATCGAAAGAAGTCGCCATTTTGGCGGGCGGTTGTTTTTGGGGGATGCAGGATTTGATTCGTAAGCAGCCGGGCGTGATCTCCACGCGGGTGGGCTATTCCGGCGGCGACGTGCGCAATGCGACTTATCGCAATCACGGCACGCATGCGGAAGCTATCGAAGTGGTTTTCGATCCGCAAAAATTGAGTTATCGCCAGTTGCTGGAGTTTTTCTTTCAGATTCACGATCCCACTACCAAGGATCGTCAGGGCAATGACACAGGCGGCAGCTACCGTTCGGGAATTTTCTACAACAGTCCGGAGCAGAAGCGCGTTGCGGAAGAAACCATCGCGGACGTGAATGCTTCAGGCGTGTGGCCCGGCAAAGTCGTCACGGAAGTATCTCCTGCCGGCGACTTCTGGGAAGCTGAACCGGAGCACCAGGATTATCTGGAGCGGATTCCCCACGGCTACACCTGCCATCGCATTCGCCCCGACTGGAAGTTGCCAGCGAAAGCAGAAGTGAAACGCGCGTAGTCTGCGCCGATGGGATCGATCCAACGCGGAGGGTGCCCCGGGCTCGATGTATAGCCCGGGTCTTTCTTTTGATTTTCGGCCAGAACGTTTGACTAGTTTCCGAACAGAGGCCACCATGCAGAAACTCATCGATGTTCTCCGCAGCGCACAAAACGAAGGCGTGGCGGTCGGGCACTTCAACCTGGGCGACTACACCTTTCTGAAATCCGTCTCAGCCGCCGCGCGCGAACTGAACGTGCCAGTGATTGTCGGCGCTTCCGAAGGCGAACGCGAATTTCTGGGCACCCGCGCAGTCGCGGCGCTGGTAAAAAGTCTGCGCGATGAAATTAACTTTCCGATTTTTTTGAACGCCGACCACACGCACTCACTAGCGAAGGCTGTTGAAGCGGCAAAGGCCGGCTTCGACTCCATCGTCTTCGATCTTTCCCACCTGCCCTTCGACGAAAATGTCCGCCAAACCAAAGAAGCGATTCAGACGCTGAAGCAAATCAATCCCGACATCGTGGTGGAAGGCGAGATCGGCGACATCGGCACCGGCTCGGAAATCCACGACTCGATTCCTGATCTGTCCAAAGGACTGACTAGCGCCACGGAAGCTAAACAATTTGTCGACGCTACCGGCATCGACGTGCTCGCCCCTGCTGTTGGCAATATGCATGGCGTGGTGAAAAGCATGTTGCAAGGCTCGACGCACAAGCATCTGGACATCGCGCGCATCGCCCAAATTAAAAAAGAAACCGGTGCGCTGCTGACCTTGCACGGCGGGTCGGCCACTGCCGATGAAGATCTGCGGCAAGCCATCGCGGCTGGCATCAACATTGTTCATATCAACACGGAATTGCGCGTGGCTTGGCGCCGCGGAATCGAAGAAGGTCTGGCCAAAAATCCCAACGAAGTGGTGCCTTACAAAATCCTTCCGGCCGCGGTGGACGCCGTGAAGCAAGTCGTTCTCTCGCGCCTGAAGCTTTTCAATAGCAAACGCTCCGCCAGCGCGTCGAGTTGACGCGAAGCTTCGTTCATCAAAAAACAAGAAGGGTGCCCCGTCCTCGATTTGTAGGGCGGGTCTTTCTTTTGACTTTTCTTCAGAGATAGAGGGCGAAACTATTCCGGTGATTGCGCTGCATCCGCTTGGTCTGCCCTGAGCGCACGAACTCCTTGGGGAGTTCCCACGTAGACGAGCGCGGCCATTCCGAGGAACATGCCGTGTTCGACGACGCCGACAGTGTCGTGAAGCGCGGTGGCCTTAGGTTGCAGCGCGGTGCCTTCGTCGAACGAACAATCCACGATGTAGTTTCCGCCGTCGGTGACGAAGGGTTTTCCGTCGGCGCCTTTGCGTAACTCTGGTTTCCATCCGCGCTTTTCGAGTCGCTTGACGGTCGACTCCCAGGCGAAGCTAACGATCTCGACGGGCACGTCGCCGTGGGCGCCGAGCTGCTTCACCAGTTTGCTTTCGTCGGCGATGATGATGAATTGGCGCGCGGAGCTGGCTACGATTTTTTCGCGCAGTAATGCCCCGCCGCGGCCTTTCACCAAATCCAGCGAGGAAATTTCTACTTCGTCGGCGCCGTCGATGGCCAAATCCAATTCTGGGTGCTGCGAAAGCGTCGAGATTGGAATCTTCAAACTGGCTGCGAGTTCTTCAGATTTACGCGAGGTGGCTACTCCGGTCACGCGCAGACCTTTGGCGACTTTCGCTCCGAGCGCGCGAATGGCCAGCTCGGCGGTCGAGCCAGTGCCCAGGCCGATGACCATTCCGTCTTTCACATGCTCGACGGCGGCTTCGGCGGCCATCTGTTTTTGTTGAGTGGAGCTGTCCGATCCCATTGCGCATTCACCACGATTGCCAAATTTTGAATATCGGCGACTCTACCGCAGCGCGCCGTCCACTGACTACAGATTTATCGGCGGGGAGCCGCGGTCATGGATGTAACTGGCGCACGGTGAAGACAATCCAATATAAGCGTGTTGAACCGGTCGTCCGGTTCGGCAGCTCTAAGGAACACTATGCCCTCCGCAATACCTGCGGTAAATATTTCGGTGCTCGATCTGGTCAGCATGCGCCAGGGCGAAACTGCCGGAAGCGCCATTGGCCGCTCCGTTGATCTCGCGCAGCACGTCGAAAAGCTCGGATACACACGCTACTGGCTCGCCGAACATCACTCCATCGAGGGACTCGCGTGTTCCGCAACACCGGTATTGATCGGCCACGTTGCGGCTGCCACAAAAACCATTCGTGTAGGCAGCGGCGGTGTGATGCTTCCGAATCACGCGCCGCTGGTGGTGGCCGAACAATTCGGCACGCTGGAAGCGTTGTATCCCGGACGCATCGATCTGGGCCTCGGACGCGCTCCCGGCGGAGATTTCGCCACGATGCGCGCGTTGCGTCGCGATCTTGGACAGAACGGCGACGAATTTCCGGAACTGCTGACGGAATTGCAGCTTTATCTCGGCCCGGAGCAGCCCGGCCAAAAGGTTAAAGCCATTCCGGGGCAGAACAGCAACGTACCCATCACGTTGTTGGGCTCCAGCGGATTTAGCGCGCAACTTGCGGGGATTCTTGGATTACCGTTTGCGTTCGCCGCGCATTTCGCGCCGGAACATTTGTATGCGGCGGTGCAGTTGTACCGCCAGCGTTTTCGCGCGAGCGAACGATTGCGCAAGCCGTATCTCATGGTCGCGGTGCCGGTGATTGCCGCCGAAACGGATGCCGCAGCGCAACGCCTCTTCACTACTGCGCAGCAGCGTTTTCTCCGGCTCATTCGCAATCAACCTGTAGAACTTTTGCCGCCGGTCGATTCGATGGAGGGGTTGTGGCAAGGTCCCGAACGCGACGCGGTTGCCTATCGGTTGCAGCAAGCCATCGTGGGTTCGAACGCCACCGTAAAGGCTGGCCTCGAACGCCTCATCGCCGACACGGGCGCCGACGAAATCATCGTGGTGAGCGACACCTACGAACATCGCGACCGCCTGGAATCCTTTCAGCGCGTCGCCGAAGTGGCGGCCACACTGGAAATCAAACGCACCGTCGCGGTCTAATTCCACGCCAAAACCAAAATGAAACTGCGTGCCCATTTGAATTCTTTGGGCACGCTTTTTTATTGGGGCGCCCCAAGCAATCTGTTTGCACCGCCTCAAACAGTTCCAACCGCGTAGCTTAGTTTTGCTGCTAGCACGCTCTCATTAAATTTCTCTGAGCATCCCGCCGGCGCTTTGGTGCGAGATATGCACTGATTTTTCTGCCCGATGAGCGACCTGGCCGCACTGCGCATGAATGAAAAGATTCTTCTGGTCGACGACGAAGTCAACCTGCTGGCCGGGCTGCAACGAGTACTGCGCCAGGAATTTACCGTGGAAGTTGCCGCCGGGGGCATGGCCGCGCTGGAAATGATCGAGTCCCACGGCCCTTACGCGGTGGTGGTTTCCGACATGCGCATGCCCGGCATCGACGGCGTGCATTTGTTGCGGGCTGTGCGCGAACGCTCGCCCGACTCGGTGCGGCTGATGCTCACCGGCAATACCGATTTAAAAACCGCCATCGACGCCGTCAACGAAGGCGCCATCTTTCGTTTTCTCACCAAGCCCTGCCCTGAAGACGTTTTTCGCAACGCCATGCGCGCGGCGCTGCAGCAAGCCCGGCTCATCAATGCCGAGCGCGACCTTTTGGAAAAAACTCTGCACGGCAGCGTCAAAGCGCTCACCGAAATTCTCTCGCTGGTCAATCCCGCGGCGTTCAGCCGAGCCTCGCGCGTGCACCGCACGGTAAAACACATCGTGGACCAAATGAAACTTCCCGATGGTTGGTCCTACGAGCTGGCCGCGATGCTCTCGCAAATCGGCTGCGTGGCGCTCGACCCGGACACTGTGGAAGCCGTCTATTGCGGCGCAACCCTGCCGGCCGTTGAGGAAGAACGCTTCAAAATGCATCCGGGCATCGCCTACGAATTTCTCCGCAATATCCCGCGCCTAGAAACGGTGGCGCTGATGATCGCCGGCCAACAAGGCGCGTCCGCTCCCAAGCCTCCCAAGTTGCCGACCGTCGGCGCAGAGTCCGCGCGGATCGGCGCGGAAATCATCCACGTCGCAGTGGACTTCGACCAACTGTGCCTTTCCGGCGTTTCCCGCACCGGAGCGGTCGCCGAACTGAAATCCCGCAAAGGCTACAACCCTCGCGTGGTCGACGCCCTGGAAAAAATTCCGCACCAACCGGTGAATTACATCTACCAGGAAATTTCCATCCGCGAAATGACCGTGGGGATGATCCTTGATGAAGACCTGCGCGCTCCCAACGGAATGCTGCTGGTCGCCCGCGATCAGGAAATCAGCTACCCCTTGATGGTCCGCATCCGCAATTACTCGCAAAAAACGCCTATCAACAATCGCATTCGCGTGAAAACCGTGCAGCCCTACGCTCCCGGCGTAAAGGAATTCGGGAATCTGCACCATGTGCCCATTTCCTGATTGCAGTTTTTTCCGTCAGCGCAGCGTTGACAGTCAGCGTAGTACTTTTTCGACGGAGGCTCCGGCATGATCGCCGCAATATTTCTGCAGTTGCAAAGTTTCGTCCCGCACGGCTACTGCATCCAGTGGAACTGGCAGCTGATGCTGCTGCACATCGTCTCCGACGCGCTGATCGCCATCGCGTATATGTCGATTCCCGTGACGCTCGTATATTTCGTACGACAAAGGAAAGATCTGCCATTCCATTGGATCTTCATGCTGTTCGGAATTTTCATCGTGGCCTGTGGACTGACCCACGTCATGGAAATCTGGACTTTGTGGCATGCGAACTACTGGTTGTCTGGAGCAATCAAAGGTGTCACCGCAGCCGCCAGCGTCACCACCGCGCTGCTGCTGGTGAACATTGTCCCCGCAGCTCTCGCGCTGCCGCGTCCGGAAGAATTACGCGCCGCCAATCAAGCGCTCGCCGATCAATCCGAAACGCTGAAGCGCCAAGCCCAACAAATCGAATCAGCCCGTGCCGAGTCCGATCTCTTCATCAATTGCGTGCCATCCATCCTTATCGGCACCGACACCAAGGGCCGCATCGTGCGCTGGAATCACGCCGCGGAAAGAACCTTCGGCCTGACCCAGGAAGAAGTTACCGGGAAAATGTTGCAGGACTGCGGCATCAAATGGCTTAGTGAAGAAACTCCGGCGGAAATTGCTTCGTGGTCCGGCAAACCGCTGCCGCACCGCCCTCCGGTACTCGGTTTTGACAATCACGGCGAGCGCCGCCACCTGGGCCTCACCGTGAACGACCTGGTCATTTCCGCGGAACGCACCAAAGGCCTGCTGATCACCGGCTCGGACATCAGCGACCGCCTGCTGCTCGAAGGACAGCTCCGCCAAGCGCAAAAGTTGGAAGCCATCGGCCAACTCGCCGCCGGCATCGCGCACGAAATCAACACGCCCACGCAGTACGTCGGCGACAACGTCTCCTTCGTAAAAGAATCCTGGACCGCGCTCGATGAATTGCTGCGCCTGACGCAAACAGTGGCCGCGGAACCTGAATCCGCCGCCATTTCTCCCGCAACGTTCACGCAATTGCAGGAATGTGTGCGCACTGCCGACCTCGAATACCTGCTGGCCGAAATTCCCAAATCGCTGGAGCAAACTCTCGACGGCGTGCAACGCGTAGCCAAAATCGTCTTGGCCATGAAGGAGTTTTCTCATCCGGGTGGCCAAGACAAAGTGGCCATCGACATCAACCACGCCATTCAAACCACCCTCACCGTGGCGCGCAACGAATGGAAATACGTCGCCGATCTCAATACCAAATTCGATCCCAACATTCCGCCGGTTCCCTGCCTCGCCGGCGAATTCAACCAGGTGATCCTCAACCTCGTCACCAACGCCGCGCACGCCATCACCGAAAAACAAAAACTCGACGGCTCCAAACTCGGCCAAATCTCCATTCGCACCAAATGCGAAAAAGAATGGGTCAATATCCAGATCGAAGACAGCGGCTGCGGCGTCCCGGAAGAAATCGGCTCGCGCATCTTCGAACCGTTTTTCACCACTAAAGAAGTCGGCCGCGGCACTGGCCAGGGCTTGGCCCTCGCTCACTCCGTCATCGTCAAAAAACACGACGGGCAAATCTGGTTCGAAAGCAAAGCCGGCCAGGGCACCACTTTCTGTCTGCGCTTGCCGCTGAATCCCCAGGAAAAGGTGGAAGCCCTTGCGTAGCCGCATCCTGTTTGTCGACGACGAAACCATGGTGTTGGAAGGCCTGCGGCGCAGCTTCAATTCCATGAGTCGCGCATGGGAAATGGAATTTGCCGCCAACGGCGAACAAGCCATGCTGGCCCTCGCTCGACAACCTTTCGACGTGGTCATCAGCGACATGCGCATGCCCGGGATGAGCGGCGCGGAGTTGCTCGACAAAATCAGCATTCATTCGCCGCAAACTATTCGCATCGCACTCTCCGGCCAATGCGATCAGGAAGTTTTGGTGCGTTCCGTCGGGCCCATCCATCAATTTCTTTCCAAGCCCTGCGACAAAGAACTGCTCAAAACCAAAATTCAGCAGGCGCTCACTCTGCGCCAGCTCCTCGAAGATCCGCAGCTCAAATCCGTCGTCTCGCAGTTGCGCAGCATCCCCAGTTTTCCGGCGGCCTATCAACAAATCATGGCCGAACTGCAGTCCCCGCACTGCAACCTCTCGCACCTCGCGGAACTGATTTCACAGGACATGGGCACCTCCGCCAAATGCCTGCAACTGGTGAACTCTGCTTTCTTCGGTCTCAACAAGAAAATCTCCAGTGTTACCGAAGCCATCAAACTCCTCGGCCTCGACACCATTCGCGCGCTGGTTTTGTCCGCGCATATTTTTTCGGAATTTCACTCCGACGCTTTCGACGAAGCCGATGCCCGCTGGCTGTGGGATCACAGCCTGGCGGTCAGCGCCAACGCACGCACCCTGGCGCGTCAACAATTGGCCGGCCCGGAATTTGTAGAAGACTGCGTCGTCGCCGGCCTACTCCATGACGTCGGCAAACTGGTGCTGGCGGATTCGCTCAGCACCACCTACAAAGAAATCTTGCGGGTGGCCGCGACCAAGAAAATTGGCGTGGCCGCAGCCGAACGCGAAATTCTAGGCTGCACCCACGCGGAAGTTGGCGCGTACCTGCTGGGCATTTGGGGTTTGCCATATCCCGTGCTGCAGGCCATCGTGTGGCACCAAAAACCCAGCGCCGCCGAGCCCGCAGAATTTTCTCGCGCCACCGTGGTACACGCCGCGTGTTTCCTGCATTGCGAAGAACATCCCGCTCGCTTATGCGACGGCGTTCCTCTCGATCGCGAACATCTGCAGCGCCTCGGCCTCGAAAACATCATCGACATCTTGCGGACTGCCGGCTCCGCTATCGTTAGCTAAGCCACTTCATCCTTCCTGCGTACATACCTGCTGAGTCTTCGAAGGCGATGCCGCGAGTCCAGGTTTTTTCTTTCGTGGGAGCTGCGCAGCCATCCCCAGCAGCCGCCGCAGTTTCCTGCGCTTTCTAATTCCCGAGCGAGCCATCGCTGTTCACGGAAAAATTCACTTTGGCGGTGTTGGTAATTTTGGTGGAGCTGACCTTGGCGGTGCCAACCACATTGATGGTGTACGTCCCCTGCGTGGTGAAGCAGGCGTGCTTGTAGCCGGAGCAACCCGAAGTAAACGCGGCAGCCGCAACCATCAGCAAGATCGCCGGCAACAACACCGCAAATTTTTTGCGGCGAATGCCAAACAGCAGCAAGAACAAAATGCCCGGCACCGTTAAATCGCCGGCTGTCTCGGTCGCCGGACTTCCTCCACCGGAACACTCCCCCTGCGAGTTGAGCGTCAGCACCGCGGTGCCAGGTTTGCCTCCGGCGAGTTTCACGGTGGCCGGCGCAAAGTTGCAATTGCTATTCGGCGGAAGCGCAGAGCAAGTCAAAGTAACCGGCTGCGTGAATCCGTTGACGGGTGTCACCGTGACGGTGGCCGTGCCGGTGTTGCCCTTCGAGGTGATTGGGGATACCGCCAAGGTAAAGGTGCTCGGCCCGCTGGCCAACTGCGCGGAACTCACCGCGCTAAAATTATTGTCTCCGCTGTATGCCGCCTTGATGGCGTGTGTGCCGGCAGTGTATTGCGCGATGGTGAAGGCCGCGTCACCGGATTTGTCCAGCGGCACGCTGGCCACGACGTTGCTGCCGTCGAGAAAATTTATCGACCCGGTAGGTACGCTGATGGGCGATTCCACGCTGGCGGAAAGCTCCAGAGGAAAGCCGGTCTCTACCGGGTTTGGCGAGGAGACCAGCGAAATGGTCGGCGTAGCTTTGCCCACAACCACATCGGCACTGGCGCTCGCCGGCGAATACAGCGTATTGCCGCTATACGCCGCGGACACCGGATGCGTCCCAGCATCGAGGCGCGGCGGCGTGATCATGGCACTACTGTTGGCAAGCGGCGCCAGAACCAGCGACGCCGAGGCTGAAGAAGAATCGCTGAATTTCACGTTGCCGGTGGGCGCCGGAGCGGTGGTGGCCGGATTGGGTGTAAGCGTCGCGACTAATTTGATCGGATCGCCATAAATCGGATGCGCCGGCTCGGAACTCAACTGCAATGTTAAGGGATTCAAAATGCCGATCCCGGCGAGCATCACGATCTGCGGACTCTCCGGATCGTTGTCCATCAATTCCGCTTTGCCCGCAAAACTCGTGGCACTGTCCGGAGCAAAGGCCACCAGCACGATGCAACTGGTTCCCGGTGCGATGGTGAACGGCAAGGTGAGCGGACAACTGCCTCCAGAAATAATTTTGAATCCGCTGCCCACAAAACCGATCTGCGAAACGGTGACAGCCGTTGTTCCGTTGCTGCCGAGAGTGATCGGCAAACCAGCGCTGACTGTGCCCGCCGGGCGCTTCTGGAAATTTAGCGCGGAAAGTTCCACGCGGCGGATCAGCCGGTTGTCGGTGTCGGCTACATAAAAGCCCGTGGCAGTCGGCAGTACGTCCATGGGACTGTCGAACACTGCGGAAGCCGGAACAGTGCCGAGCGGTGGGCCCTCAAAGTCCGCACCCGAGACGGAAAGAATATTTCCGTCATCGGCGATTTCGCGGATGCGGTTGTTGTTGGTGTCGGCCAGCACCATGTTGCCCAGCGGATCTTCGCGAATCGCAGTTGGCAAAGCCAACATCGCAGAGATAGCCGGTCCGCCATCGCCGGAGTCGCCGACCACGCCGGTACCGGCCAGCGCGGAAATCACGCCAGCGGAAACGGTGCGAATACGTTGATTGGAACTATCGGCGATGAACAGTTTGCCGTTCGAATTGATGGTCACGCCGAGCGGATGATTGAGTTGTGCCGAAGTTGCCGCGCCGCCGTCGCCCGCAGTACCTTGCGTCGGTGAGCCTGCCACGGTGAGGATTTTTCCGTTGCTGATCAGGCGGATGCAGTTGTTGCCGGAGTCGGCTACGTAAACATTTGCTGAAGTGTCCACGGAAATGCCTCGCGGGTTGTACAGGCACGCGTTGATGGCGGGCCCGCCGTCGCCGCAAAATCCGGCGGTGCCGTTGCCCGCGATGGTGCTGATGATCCCGGCGGCGCTGACCATGCGGACGCGCTGGTTGCGGGTGTCGGAGATGTATAGATTTTTGGCTTCGTCGACGGCCACTCCGCTGGGAGTATCGAGGAGCGCGGATGTAGCTGGGCCGCCATCGCCGCCGAAGCCTTGCAGGCCGGCGCCGGCGACGGTGGTGATCACCCCGGCGGTGTCGATTTTGCGGATGACGTGATTGTCGCGGTCAGCAAAATACAAATTGCCGTCGCTGTCTGAAACTACCGAGGTCGGCGCGGTGATCGCCGCGGAAGTAGCTGCGCCGTGATCGCCGTTGTAACCCTGCTTCCCGGTTCCCGCCACGGTGTGCACTGCCGCGGTAGGTTGCACCACCAAAGACGGTCCGATGGTTTGTGACCGCGCGGAGGCGCCCAACAACGCAACAATCATCGCCGCCAGAACAAGTCGCGCCCGCGACAGTTTTCCGCGGCGGCCGGAAATAAACCTCAAGCGACTCGCGACATTTCGCAATTGGGGACCCGTGGGCATCGGCGGCCTCACTGACAGGTAAGGCCGATGGCAATATTTTCCGAGGTGAGCAAGCTGCCGGAAATGGCCATGCTCACGTCGACGAACTGCCCGGCAGAGACGGACACCGCGGTCGTAGAAGAACAACTGGTGGTAGAGCCGCTCATCGAGCAACTCATCGACGTGTTGCTCTCAGTGAAATTACTGCCCAGTCGCAGCGTGAATGTTTCGGTGACTCCCGTGCCAGGAGCCGCGTCGGTGGCGATCATCATTTTGGTCATGGAACAGGCGGTCGGCACGATGGACATTACCGAGCCGGTTTCGGTGGTGGAAAGCACTGTGGGTTTGGTGACGCTGAAAAATTCCTGAGCGGGAAGAAGCGCGGTGATCGGAGTGGTGATGGAGAAAATCGCCGGGCCTGCCGTACCTGTTGAGCCAGTGGCACCTTGCGATCCGGTGGCGCCCGCCGGTCCCGTTGGTCCGGTGGGACCTTGGGGTCCGGTAGCTCCGGTGTTTCCGGTTGCGCCGGTGGCGCCAGTTGCTCCGGTGGTTCCGGTGGTGCCTTGTTGAGCCAGCAGACTCCATTGCGATGAGCTAATGTCCGGCTGATGGTTGGTGTTGGAAGAAACCAGCGAGATGTAGCTGGAGCCGTTGTAGAAAACGACGTCGCCGGTGGCATAGGTGCCGGACGTGGAATACGTTCCGCGGAAATTGATCGGCGGACCTTGTGGGCCGGTGGCGCCGGTGGATCCGGTTGGGCCGGTTGCGCCGGTGGGACCTTGCGGTCCGGTTGCGCCAGTGGCTCCGGTTGGGCCGGTAGCACCTGTCGACCCGGTGGTTCCCGTCGCGCCTTGTTGTGAGAGCAAACTCCATTGGCCGGAGCTGATGTCCGGTTGATGGCCGGTGTTGCCGGCGACGAGAGAAATGTAGCTGGAGCCATTGTAGTAAACCGCGTCGCCAACCGCGTAGGTTGTCGAGCCGGAGTATGTTCCGCGGAAAGTAATCGGCGGACCTTGCGGACCTGTTGCTCCGGTCGCGCCGGTGGTTCCAGTTGGTCCGGTTGCACCGGCGGGACCAGTGGCGCCTGTCGCACCTGTTGGACCTTGCGCGCCGGTTGCGCCGGTAGTTCCTGTTAAACCGATCGGTCCTTGCGGACCAGTCGAGCCCGTTGGGCCTTGGGCTCCAGTAGCACCGATCGCGCCAGTGTTGCCTTGCTGTGCGAGCAAACTCCATTGCGTGGGACTGGTGTCTGGCTGATGGCTGGTGTTATTCGAAACAATCGAGATGTAGCTGGAGCCGTTGTAAAACACCACGTCGCCCGTCGCATAGGTCGTTGAACCAGAATAGGTGCCGCGGAAATTTACTGGCGGACCCTGCACGCCTTGCAAACCTTGCGGCCCGGTTGGACCGGTGGGACCCGTGGAACCTTGCGGACCCGTAGGACCCTGCGGTCCCGTTGCACCGGTGGTTCCGGTAGCTCCGGTCGATCCCGTCACGCCCATCGGCCCTTGTGGGCCGGTTGCGCCTGTCGGACCTTGCGTTCCCGTCGCGCCGGTGGAACCTTGTTGCGCCAGCAAACTCCATTGGCCGGAACTGGTGTCGGGCTGGTGGTTCAGATTGGAAGCGGCCGTGGAGATGTAACTCGAGCCGTTGAAAAACACCGCGTCGCCAATGTTGTAGGTTTTCGAATTGGACCAGGTGCCTTGATACGCCACGGGCGGACCTTGCGGACCCGTCAAACCCTGCGGACCTTGTGGACCGGTTGCTCCGGTCGAGCCAGTTGCACCTTGCGGACCTTGCGCTCCGGTTGCACCCGTCGGACCCGCGGGCCCTTGGGAACCCGTCAAACCTTGCGGACCTTGCGAGCCGGTTGCTCCGGTGGCACCGGTCGCTCCAGTGTTACCTTGCTGCGCCAGCAAACCCCATTGCGTCGGGCTGCTGCTCGGAGTATTACCAGTGTTGTTGTTCACTAATGAGATATACGCAGAGCCATTGTAGAAAACTGTTCCGCCCGTCGAGTAGGTCGTGCTGTTCGCCCACGTCCCTTGATACGCGATTGGCGGACCTTGCGGGCCCGTCGCTCCCTGCGGGCCCTGCGGACCCGTGGACCCGGTAGGGCCGGTTGAACCTTGCGGTCCTTGTGCGCCGGTTGCGCCCGTCGGACCAGCAGGTCCCTGCGCTCCGGTCAGACCTTGAATGCCTTGTTGCCCTTGCGGCCCAGTCGCACCCGTAGCGCCCGTCGATCCCTGTTGCGCCAGCAAACTCCACTGCGTGGTGCTGGTGTCCGGCTGATTGTTCAAGTTTGAAGAGGTGGAGGAAATGTAAGCGGAGCCGTTGAAAAACACGACGTCGCCCACCGCGTAAGTTTTGCTGTTGGACCACACCCCTTGAAACGCGACTGGCGGACCTTGCGGACCCGCCGGCCCAGTGGATCCCTGCGCGCCCGTTGCTCCGGTCGGCCCGGCTGCGCCGGTTTGACCTTGCGCACCGGTCGGTCCGGTCGGACCAGTCGCTCCTTGCGGACCAGCTACACCTTGCAAACCCTGCGAACCAGTCGGACCAGTCGGTCCGGCTGGTCCAGTGGTTCCCTGCTGAGCGAGCAAAGCCCACTGCGTGGGGCTGCTGCTGGGAGTATTCCCGGAGTTCGAATTGGTCAGCGAGATGTACGACGACCCGTTGAAGAAAATCGTGTCGCCGGTCACGTAGGTCGTACTTCCAGAATACGTCCCGCGGAAATTAACCGGCGGCCCTTGCGCTCCCGTAGCTCCGGTTGCACCTTGCGCGCCGGTCGCACCAGTCGGTCCCGCCGGACCTGCAGGACCTTGCGTCCCAGCCGGACCTGTTGGCCCTGCCGGTCCCTGCGAGCCGGTCGATCCTTGAATGCCTTGCGAACCTTGCGGACCGGCAGCGCCGGTCGCGCCGGTCGTGCCTTGTTGCGCCAGTAAAGCCCATTGCGTTGGACTGCTGTCCGGTTGATTTCCGGTGT
Organism: uncultured Acidobacteriota bacterium; assembly: GCA_963846145.1. Lineage (GTDB taxonomy): Bacteria > Acidobacteriota > Terriglobia > Acidiferrales > UBA7541 > Acidiferrum. The sequence goes on from CAWJUV010000006.1 coordinate 52,617, forward strand.
TTGAACTGGTCAGCGAAATGTATGCCGAGCCGTTATAGAAAACCGTGTCGCCCGAATTGTAAGTGCTGCCCGGAGAGTACGTGCCGCGAAACGCAACCGGCGGACCTTGCGGCCCCGTCGATCCTTGCGGTCCTTGTGGACCAGTAGCTCCCGTTGGTCCGGTAGTTCCTTGCGGACCTGCCGCGCCGGTCGCGCCGGTAGGTCCAGCGGGACCTTGCGCGCCGGTCAAACCCTGCAAACCTTGCGGACCCGGCACTCCGGTCGCACCCGTTGTTCCGGTCGAACCTTGCTGCGCCAATAAAGCCCACTGCGTCGGACTGCTGCTCGGAGTATTTCCAGTATTCGAACCGGTCAGCGAAATGTACGCCGACCCATTGAAGAAAACCGTGTCACCCGCGTTGTAGGTACTGCTCCCAGAATACGTACCGCGAAATGCGATCGGAGGACCTTGCGCACCGGTCGCACCCTGAGGACCTTGCGGTCCGGTCGCTCCGGCTGCGCCCGTGGCACCAGCCGGTCCTTGCGCACCAGTTGCTCCCGTCGGACCCGCAGATCCTTGCGCACCAGTCAAACCTTGCGAACCTTGCGCGCCCTGTGGTCCGGACGCACCAGTCGGTCCTGCGACGCCCTGCTGCGCCAAAATCGCCCACTGCGATGGATTGGTATCCGGCTGACTTCCAGTGTTCGAAGCAGTCAGCGAAATGTAAGCCGACCCGTTATAGAAAACAGTGTCGCCAACCGAGTAGGTAGTGCTCCCCGAATACGTCCCACGAAAGGCGATCGGAGGACCTTGCGCACCAGTCGCGCCCGCCGGACCTTGCGGCCCAGTCGCGCCCGTCGGCCCCTGCGCTCCCTGAATTCCCTGCTGCCCTGCAGGCCCCTGCGGACCCGTCGGCCCCGGAGGCCCGGCCGACCCCGGCCCACTCGAACCCAACGCCACCAGGCTCCAGTCCGCAGGGCTGGTGTCCGGCTCGTTGTTCAAATTATTGCTAATCAGCGATACATAGGTCGAACCGCTGAAGTACGCGGTATCTCCAGTGGTATAGGTCGTGGCGCTCGACCACGCTCCTTTGAACGTGATCGGCGGACCCTGCGGCCCGGTTGGTCCAGCAGAACCTTGTGGACCCGTCGAGCCAGTTGGTCCCGCAGCGCCGGTAGGACCCGCGACACCTTGCGCCCCGGCCGCTCCCGGCGATCCTTGCGGACCTGCCGGACCAGTCGCTCCGGTCACGCCAGTATTCCCCTGCTGCGCGATGATCGTCCACCAAGTCGGCGAAGAATCCGGCTGATTGTTGGTGTTATTCGCAGCCAGCGAAATGTACGCCGACCCATTATAAAAAACGGTGTCGCCCAAGTTGTAAGTGGTGGAACCGGAATACGTCCCTTTAAAACTAATCGGCGGACCTTGCGGCCCAGTCGCGCCCTGCGGTCCTTGCGGACCGGTCGAGCCAGTCTGCCCCGTCGCACCTTGCGCGCCCGCGGCACCAGTCGCTCCGGTGGGACCAGCCGTACCTTGCGCGCCAGTCGCGCCCTGTAATCCCTGCGGACCCTGCGCCCCCGCAGCCCCAGCAGCTCCCGTGCTGCCCTGTTGAGCCAACACGCTCCACTGCCCGCTGCTAGTATCCGGCTGGTTGTTGGTGTTCGAACCGACTAGCGAAATGTAGGAAGTCCCGTTGAAGAAAACGGTATCTCCAGTCGCATACGTCGTGCTCGTCGAATACGTCCCGCGAAACGATACCGGCGGACCCTGTGGACCTGCCGGACCTTGCGCTCCCTGAACTCCTGTCGCACCAGTCGATCCGGTCGGGCCTTGTCCTCCCGCCGCTCCGGTTGGTCCCGTGGGACCAGCCGGACCTTGTAGCCCGATTGCGCCCGTCAAACCCTGAATGCCCTGCGGCCCAGTAGGTCCAGCCGCACCGGTCAATCCTTGCTGCGCCAGCACCGCCCATTTCGTCGGATTCAAATCCGGCTCGGAGCCAGTGTTCGAACTGGTCAGCGAAATATAGGAAGTGCCGTTGAAAAACACGGTGTCGCCGACGGAATAGGTTCCGCCGATACCCCAAGTGCCTTTAAAAGAAACCGGTGGACCTTGCGCCCCGGCTGGACCCAACGGGCCTTGCGGACCTGTCGGCCCGCCGCTCCCGTCGTACCTTGCGGACCTTGCGGCCCCGTCGCTCCGGTAGGACCGGCAACGCCCTGCGATCCAGTCGCACCAATCGGACCTGCGGCTCCCGTCGGACCGGCAGGCCCGGTTGGCCCGGCGATTCCCTGCTGCGCCAGCAAACCCCACTGGGTAGTGCTGGTGTCTGGCTCGTTATTCAAATTGGCAGCAGCGGTCGAAACATATGCCGAGCCGTTGAAGAAAACCACATCACCCACGGCATACGTGATCGACGCCGACCACGTCCCGCGAAACGCTACGGGAGGACCCTGCGGTCCAACTGTTCCTTGCGGCCCTTGCGGACCAGTCGCTCCCGCCGCTCCAGTCGCACCTTGCGAACCCTGCGCTCCGGTTGCACCCGTCGGCCCAGCCACACCCTGCGTACCCGCCACTCCTGCCGGCCCTTGCGGACCTGTCGCTCCCGCCGCTCCGCTAGCGCCAGTGTTTCCCTGCTGCGCCAACAAACTCCATTTCGTCGGACTGCTGTTCGGCTGATTGTTGGTATTCGAACCAACAATCGAAATGTACGCCGACCCGTTATAAAAAATCACATCGCCCAGGTTGTAAGTCGACGTCGTCGACCACGTCCCTTGGAAACTAATCGGCGGACCTTGCGGACCAACCGTGCCTTGCGGACCAACCGTGCCTTGCGGACCCTGCGGACCAGCCGCACCCGCCGGTCCCGCAGCGCCTTGTGGCCCGGTCGCACCCGTCGCGCCAGTTGCGCCCGCTGCACCTTGCACACCCGCGGGTCCTTGCGCTCCAGCAGGCCCAGCCGGTCCCGCAGCCCCAGCCGCCCCGGCATTGCCCTGCTGCACCAACAAACTCCATTGCAAATTGCTGATATCCGGCTGATGTCCCAGATTGGTCGCGACGGACGAGATGTACGCCGACCCATTGTAAAAAACGACCGATCCGAGCGTGTAAGTTACCGACGCCGACCAGGCGCCCAGGAAACTGATGGGCGGACCTTGTGCACCCGTCGCACCCGCCGGCCCTTGCGTCCCCGCAGGTCCCGCAGCGCCCACCGGTCCAGTAGCCCCGGCAGCACCCGCCGCACCCGTCGGTCCGGCCGGACCCTGCACACCAGCAGGCCCTTGCGCTCCACTTGGACCACCAACCCCTTGCGGACCTTGCGGTCCAGCCGGCCCCGCGGAACCGACCGAAGCGAACAGCGCCCACTCCGTCGGCGAAGACGTCGGCGTGTTATTCAAATTCAGCGCCGCCAGCGAAACGTAAACCGAGCCATTGAGCGTCACCAGATCGCCCAACGCATACGTCGTCGCCGCCGACCACGCGCCTTTGAATGTTGCAGGTGGTCCCTGCGGTCCGAGCAATCCCTGTAGTCCCTGCGCGCCAGTTGGTCCTTGCGCTCCAGTGGGACCGATCGACCCAGTGGGTCCGGTTGGACCGGCCACGCCCTGCGCGCCTTGCGGACCAGCCGGACCAGGATCGCCTTGCGCTCCGTGCAAACCGGGCGAACCTTGCGACGCCAACACGCCCCAAAAAGTTGGCGACGTGTCCGGCTGATTTCCTAAATTTCCGCCCGCTTGCGAGACATACGCCGAACCGTTGTAGAAAACTACATCTCCGAGCTTGTAGCTCGTCGTAGCCGACCACGTTCCCGAAAAAGAAAACGGCGGCCCTTGCACGCCAGCCGGACCCGCCGCACCCATCGGACCCTGCGCTCCATCCGCACCCGCCGCGCCAGCTGGACCTTGCGGACCAGTCGCACCCGTTGGGCCCGCAACGCCCTGCACACCTTGCGAACCAGCCGGACCCGCAGGGCCAGCCGGACCTTGGGGACCTGCAGCTCCGGTCGAGCCTTGCCCACCCGCGTAAGTAATATCCAACGCCGCCGGATGACTGGTCTCCTGATTCTCTTTGCTATCCAATAAAAAGAACGTCGAGCTCGCCGTTGTCGATGGCGCGATAGAAAAACCGTGATTCGACGATGGAGTGGTGATCCATCCCTGCACCACTTGCGTCACGTCAATATCGACAAACACGTTGGCAGTAGTTATCGGAACCGTCGCCAGCGTCGCGCCAATCGCCGGCGCATTGCTGTACGTCACGGTCGATTCATCCCACGCCGCCTGAATGGCATGCAAATCCATCGCGCCCGGCGTATTCACGCGATTCACATACAACCGTAAATTCGCCCGCGCCACTTGCGACGCGGTAGTTCCCGTCGGCAAGCTGGTCAAATCAAACTGCATCAACGCCCACGAGCCATTCCCCACATACAAATTGCTGATCGATCCAAAATTAATCGTTGGGAAATCGGGAATGACGTGCGCGTCGCCGACCAGGGGAATGTCGGTGGCCCGTCCGGGAGTGGGAAGTAACGCCGCGGCCAAAATTAACGCGGCAATTCGTACAAAAAAACTTCGCGGCTTCGACATGTGGATGACCAGCGCCAGTACAGCGGAGCTTCGGAGAGACACAACTCCACTGCAGGTTCAGGCCACAGTCGGCGACGCTGCGTAGCCTGGGAAGGAGGGAGAACTAGCTGCTACGTGGCAATTCCAATTCCACATCGCAAAACTGAGGGAGTTTTAATCTGAACATGCTTCCCAAGCCGTGGCCACCTGGCGCCACGCTCGCATGTTCATCACAGCACTCAGCCGATTCGCAAGTCTCGTTGTCCGTCCACGGACCTTATCGGCTGTTCGAAAAATTACTTCACAGGAAAGTTTTTACGCACGACGGGAATTTCTTCCAGATTAAAATTTCTTCATGGCTTCTAAGAAGCCGCAGCATCCGCGTCGCCTTTTTCTTCCAGCAGGATTCTTCGCAGCATGCGCAGATCGTTCAAGACCCGTCGGCTCGCGGCCACGTGTGTCGACAGTTGATCCAGCTTATATTTCACTAATTGCAGAGCCTGTTTGCGTCGCGCCAACTGCGGATCTTCCGTGCGCGTAATTTCGGTGTCGACTTCCGCCTGCGCTTCGCCAGTTGCATCAAAGAGCTGGCTTACATATTCCAGCGCGCTGTCCAGATTGTCGAAGGGCGTTTCCTGCTGGTAGCTCATCGGCGGGCCTCCTGCGGTTTGGGCAATATAGAATGATAGCGCGCTAAGAATTCTTCCGCGCGGTGCGGCGTAGGGCTCTTACGCTAGAAAGGGATTAACCTTCTGACTCCTGAAGTGCAGCGCTGGTTTGCCAAATGCGAACGGCTGAAAAGCGCGATGCTGGCGGAAGTTTCCGCGTGGTCCGCCGAGCGGCTGAATTTTCGCGCCACTCCGGAGTCGTGGTCCGCGGTTTGCCTTCTCGATCATTTGGCGAAGGTCGATCGCGGAGTGTTGGGCAACATTCGCCATCACCTGCCCGCGGGCCGCCCGGTGAAATTTAAAAATGTATGGCGAGGAGCGTTGGTCTTCGGCGTCCTGGCCCTACCGACGCGAGTGGGAATGCCCACCGGCGCTGGTCCTATCGGTCCCAGCGAGGACGCGCAATTGCCGACCGTTACCGCGCAGTGGAACGAAGTGCGATCAGAAATGTCGGAACTTTTGAAAAGTTTGCAGCCGGAACAATTTCGTACCGGTTTGTTTCGTCATCCCCTCTCCGGATGGATGAATATTCACCGCACCATGCAATTTCTCTACGCCCACATGTTCCATCACAAATATCAACTCGCGCGAATCCGCCGCGCCAGCCGCTCTTTGTAAGTAAATTTCTGTCAGCGCCTCGACCATAAAATCTGCGTACCCGTGAGCCTGCGCATCTCTACCGGAAAAGCCGGATGTAGCTCTCGCTACCCTTCCTCTACGCTCGGATTCAGCGTTCAATAAATTTTGAGGAGACGCCATGCCTGGAACGAAACGCGCGGCAACCAAGAAGAAAAATCGCTGCTGGCCCGGCTACGAACCCGTTCCTGGGAAGCCCCAACACAGCCAGGGAAGCTGCCGGCCCAAAGCCAAATCCAAACTTCGCTCCAGCGAAAGCAAATTTCGCTCAGCGCGCGAACGGCAACTGAGCCGCTGGAAAGCTGCGCATCCCGGTTCACCGAAAAAAGCCGCGCAACATCTACATACACCGAAATCCAATTCGCGCAAGAAGGCCGCCTGATGGCGCGCACGCCAAGCAGTTCTAAAATTTAAACGGCGGCTCTCCACAACGAACTGTGCAGTAGCCCGGCGCACAAGACAGATTCCTTCAACGCTTTACAACCGCAACTTTTCATCGCGAGAATATAATCCGGCAACCGCGTGACTCGCAGCCCAGTGGTTACCCGAAATCCCGCATACAACGAACGCACCAACCCGCGATTCCAGATTTTGCCCATCGCGCCGGACCCGTGGCGGAAATCCGAGACGATCCATTGGGCGCCTGGCGCGCACATCGACGACAATCGCGCAACCACCTCTGCCAATTCCTCGTCGCCAAAGCAGTCCAGGAAAAAATTGGTGGTGATGAGATCGTAGCCGGCTTCGCGGGGCGAAAATGTGCAAACGTCCGCGTGATGAAACGTTACCCGCTTCAGATTCGCCCGATTTTTTCGCGCTACTCGCTTCCTGGCTGCGGCAATCATGTTTGCACTGAGATCGACAAAGTCCACCTGCACTTCAGAATTAGCCTCCAGCAGCCACACCAGAAAGCGTCCGTCGCCTCCGCCACACACCAGTGCTTTGCGCGCCGCAGCAGCCTCCGGCAGATACATCCGGCGAGCCCGCTCCAGGTTTCGCCCGAAACACAGATGTTCTACCCGCTCGTAGAACGGCGCCACCAAATCACAATTCATCCGCGGACGTGCCAGCCGGCCCTCCTCGTTTTAACGCCCAACCAAAATAACCAACAGCCCCGCTACAACCAACGCTGCATCCGCTAAGACCCGCAGAGCTGGACGTGAGATCCGCTGGCGCTGTTCATTCAGCACCAGCAACAAAATTGCACCGAGCGCAATCGCGCTGAAGGCCTGGGCCTGAACAGCATGAATGCGCTCACTCCACGAAAGAATGGCAGCACCCAACCCTAAAATCGCAGGCAATGCGCCGACCGGAAGATTTCGTCCGGCAGACGCGTCCCGCCCAGTTGTGCTGCTTTCCCACGAATCAATCAGCAAACAGTTCAGCGCGCACAACAGCCCGAACAAAATTATCAGCAGCCAAGTTCCGCCCTCCAACTTCCCGGGCCTCGACCACAACGGCAAAGTAGTACCAGCGGCGAACAAAAATCCCACGGCCCACTCTTTCGAAGGCAGGCGCACCGCGAGCCCACCCCAAACCTGAATCACCAGAATGTAGACCGCCACGATCGACGCAAGCGCCGCGCCAGCTCTCGTTTCGGCGGTAGGCAATGCTCTCGCCGCCATCCATAGAATTCCAGCCGCCGCCAGAGTCGCCGAAACCACAAAAACTCGCCGATGCCGCGCACAAAACAAATGTCGCTCTTGCAGATCCGCGCCGCTGCTTGCGTCCCACCCGTCCAGCAGCCGATCGACCGCGTAAATTAGAAACACCGCCAGCCCAAGCACAACTTCGCTGGCCGCTCCCAGTTGAATGCCGCCAACACGGGCGAACACGACTGCCCAGATCAACGCTACCGTGGGAGCATCCAGGCTGAGAACATTCCACCAAAGCCACCAAGGAGTGCCGTCGCTAAGGCCGGCCGATAAGGTCCTCTCGACGCGAGGCAGAACGCTGCCTTCAGTCGGGTCACCGTAGAAAGGCGCCAGAGCGTTTTCCGAAGGTTCGGAGAAATCGAGTTCCGTTTCGCTGAGAGATTCGCTGGCTCTCATGGCTACAGTATCTCACGCTCAATAAGTTTGGCTGGTCCGCCAGCGACCCTTCGATTTGTCACATTTTCCCGGCGCCAAACGTTTAACCTGTAGGAGCATTCATGGCGTCATTAGAAAATGTGGCTGAGGGCTTCGTCGCTGGCCGCCCTAGCCAACTCGGACACTCGAAAACTCAGGAACCCGGAGTGACCGCCAACAAAAACTCCGCCCCCAGTTCTTCGAGTCAAACCTTCGAAGAAGTCTTTCTTTCGCATTACGCGCGCATCGTCGGCATTTTGTGCCGCATTGTCGGTGACCGCGCGCGCGCCGAGGATCTAGCCAACGAAGTTTTCCTGAAGCTCTACCAGCAATCCCCGCGGACTCCAGAAAACAATGTCGGAGGCTGGCTCTACCGCACCGCGACAAATCTCGGCATCGATTCGTTGCGTGCCAGAGCCCGCCGCACTCATCTCGAACAAGACGCCGCACGCCAGGAAACTTTTGCTGCTTCCGGTAATGAGTCGGGGCTCGACGCTGCGCTTCGCCACGAGCGCGAACAACACGTCCGCACCGTACTGGCCGATCTGAAGCCGGCGCAAGCGCAACTCCTGCTGCTGCGCGCCACTGGCTACAGCTACAAGGAACTTGCTTCCGCACTGGAGCTCGAAACCGGCTCCATCGGCACGCTGCTGATTCGCGCGGAAGCGGCATTCGAACAACGTTATCTCGAATTATTTGGCCCTGAGGAGGATCTATGAATTGCGTCACGGAAAATAATCTGCGCGCCTATCGCGACGGCGAACTCGACACAGTCGAGCGCCAAGCGATCGCTGCGCACATTGAAAGTTGCGAACAATGCGCCGGTCGCTTGCAGCAAATTGCTGCAACGTCCGATCGGGTAGCCGGGCGACTCGAAACACTAGGCAGCGCATCCGCCCCGGAAAATATCGATGCCCGCGCCGCGTTGGCTCAATTCCAGGCGCAGCATTCCGCCACGGCACAGCGCCCAGCGGCTGTCGCAACGATGCGCTCGCCGCGCACTTTCTCACGTTTCTCGCGCCCAGCCTGGGTTGGCGCCGTGGCCGCAACAATCTTGTTGCTCGGCTTGGCGTTTCCCTCCGGCCGCTCGCTGGCCCAACGCTTTCTCGCCACGTTGCGCGTAGAAAAAGTGCAGCCCGTGCGCCTCGATTTCTCTGCGCTCGACGGCAATCGCCCGCTGCAGGAAATGTTCAGCCAGATGCTCTCCGACAAAGTGGTCGTCACCGCGAAAGAAAAATCACAACCGGCTGACTCCGCCTCGAGCGCCTCGCAACTCGCCGGCTTCACGGTAAAGACCATCGCCGCACGCACCGACGCGCCCGCTTTCACGGTCGAAGGCCAGCACGCCTTCCACCTCACCATGGACCGCTCGCGCCTGCAGGACATTCTCGACCAGGCCGGACGCGGCGATCTGGCGCTGCCCGCCGCCATCGACGGCGCCACCGTTTCCGTGAACATCCCGCGCTCGGTACGCCTCGAATACGGAACTTGCCCGCACGAACACCACGACGCGCAAGCCTCCTCCGGCAATTCCGCCGCACAGGAAGATTCTTCCGCGTCCAATCCGCACAGCCCTCGCGGCGTAAATTCGTCAGCGGCGTGGGCCAACTGCCTCGCGCTCATCGAAGCACCCAGCCCGCAAGTGAACGTCCCCGCGGATCTGAACATTCAGCAACTCGCCGAAGTTGCCTTTCAACTCGCCGGCATGAGCGACACCGAAGCTCGCCAACTGGCCCAAACCATCGACTGGAAATCCACGCTGGTGTTGCCACTTCCGCGCGGCGCCGGTTCCTACAGCCAGGTGCAAGTCGGCGGAGCGCAAGGCACACTCATCAACGGCTCCAGCAACCGCGGCCCGCACTACGTTCTGCTGTGGGTCAAGAGCGGCATCATCTACGGCCTCGTGGGCCACGGCGATTCCAGCGACGCAGTAGCATTAGCCAATTCGTTGGGCTAGCGTCGCTCTGTTGGCGAACAAACGAAGCGACAACTGAAACTTTCCACCTCAACAATTCGTTATCATCTTCAGCGGGCGCCTCAAACACGAGGCGCCCTTTGCGTGAGAACCTCTGCCAGCCAATTCCAATTTCGCGATTGAAGCACACGCCCTTCGTAAAGAGTTCGGCGACAAAGTCGCGGTCACCGGCCTCTCTCTGGAAGTTCCGCGCGGCGAAGTATTCGGATTCCTCGGCCCCAACGGCGCGGGCAAAAGCACTTCGATCAAAATGCTGCTCGGCCTCGTCAAGCCCAGCGGCGGCGAAGCCTTCGTCCTCGGCGCGCCTTCCAACAACGTCGCCGTCCGTCGCAAAATCGGTTTTCTCCCAGAAGAGTTTCGCTTCTACACCTGGCTCAGCGCCGAAGAATTGCTGCATCTCCACGGTCGGCTCTTTGGCATGACTCCGGCGCGGCTACGCGAACGTGTCCCCGCGATGCTCGAGCTCGTCGGCCTCACGGCCCACCGTGAAAAACGCCTGCGCGATTTCTCCAAAGGCATGCTGCAGCGCATCGGCCTGGCTCAAGCCCTGATCCACGAACCCGAACTGGTTTTCCTCGACGAGCCCACTTCCGGCCTCGATCCCATGGGCCGCCGCCTAGTCCGCGACATCATCCGCGCCGAACGCCAGCGCGGCGCCACCATTTTCCTGAACTCCCACATCCTCAGCGAAATCGAAATCACCTGCGACCGCGTGGTCTTTATTCAATCCGGCCAAGTCGTGGCCAGCCGCGATTTGCGTGAATCGCCCGAAGGCGAAGTGCGGCTGGTGGCCAAGATCAAAAATGTTTCGCCCGCCGTCCTTCAAGGTTTGTCGCAATGGGGCAGCGCGGCTCGCCTCGACGGCGAGCAACTCACCATGATTCCCTCCTCCACCGACGCCCTGCCAGAAATTCTCCGCCACTTGGTCTCCAACGGCGCGGATGTATTCGAATTCAAACCCGAACACGTCTCCCTGGAAGATTTATTCCTGAAAATTATGGGCGAGGACCGCGGCCTATGACCGGCGCACTCCTCATGGCCGGCGTCACCTTCCGCGAAGCCGCCCGCCGCAAAATTTTGTGGACCGCCATCGCCGCCGGTGCCGGATTCCTCACGCTGTTCGCCGTGGGCATGCATTTCCAAGCCAAAGAATTCGACGCCCACACCGTCCCGCCAGTCCTGCGCCACCAGATTCAACTGGCCATGCTGCAAATCGGCTTCTACGCGGTAAACCTCCTCACCGTAGTAATGACCATCCTCACCTCCGTCGACACCATTTCGGGCGAAATCGCTTCGGGAACAATCCAAGCCATCGCCACCAAGCCCATGGCCCGCTGGGAAATCTTCATCGGCAAATGGCTGGGCTTCGCAGGAATGATCGGAATTTACGTACTGGCCATGTTCGGCGGTGTCGCCGCTATGGGTTATTTCATCGCGGGCGTCAGCCAACACAACACCGTCGGCGGCGCATTGTTAGTTTTTCTGGAAGGCCTGCTACTGCTCACCGTCACCTTCGCGTGCGGGACAAAATTCTCCACGCTAACCAACGGCGTCATCGTCCTCGGCCTACACGGCCTGGCCTTCATCGGCGGATGGATGGAGCAAATCGGCGCGCTGACCGAAAGCGCAAAATTGCAAACCATCGGCATCATCTCCAGCCTGATCATGCCCAGCGAAGCTCTCTGGCGCCGCGCCTCTTACGAAATGCAGAGCTCGGTTACTCGCTCGATGCAGTTCACACCATTTTCCAGTTCGTCCGCGCCAAGCGGAATGATGGTGGGTTACGCGCTGCTGTACCTGCTGGCGGTGATGGCCATCGCCCTCTACAACTTCAGCGAGCGCGACTTGTAACGCTGCCGTTCGCCAAGTTCGAAAACGAAGCCTGCGCGACAGGACCAGCTGCAGAAGCGGCCGGGATCGGATCAATCCCTCGTAAAGATTTTTCCTTCGTGTCCATCCGCGAATTCGTGCGCCACACCGCCAACGCAATCGACGCCACGAAAATCGCCACCATCCCCACGGAGGCCAGCGGAATGCTCGTCTTAAACTTTGGCAAAATCGACAGCCGCCCATACACAAACTCAATGTGCGCCCAATACACCAGCAGCGACGCCCGCCCCATCACAATCACCGGGCTGAAGCCGCGCGTCGCCCCGCCCCAACGACACCACGCATAAGTAACCGGCACCAAGAGCAACAAAATCCCACAACGCATCAGAAAAAAGTTCGGGCTGTCACGCCAATAGTCATACACCGCATAAAACTTCACCGGCAGCGCATCCCACCACAGCGACAACGCGCAAGCCACCACACCGACTCCACCGACGAAGAACAGAGACCGGTTCTGGCCGGCCCGCGCAAAATCCGTAAACAAAAACAACCCAAACGCCAACCCCACAAACGCAAACGCGCACCACGGAAAAATCGAAAATATCCACGGCTCCGGTGTGCCGTAGTTGTGTACCCCGTTGATGTACGACTCCAACATCCACGGCAAAAACCGCGGCTGGTGCGTGCTAAACAGCGGCGGCGTCACCAACGCAATCACCGCAGCAATCCCCAGCGAAGCCGCCATCACCGGCCCCCGCCAACTGATCGCTCCACTCTCATCCGACGGCCTCAGCCAAACCGCAACCCGCCAAAGCACCGCCATCAACCCAATGGAAATCCCCAAAATATTCAGCACATCCACTTTAAAAAGATCGCTCCATCGCGTGGTCGGATACCCCAGCACGTATTCCTGCACCCGCAGCAACAACCCAATCCCAAAAATTTCCGCTGCCCGCCGCAGCGCCGTGCGAAAAATCTTGTTCGCAGCGACATGCTTCTCCCACATCCGCTCCGTCACCAGCGCAAACGAAACGCCGCACAAAACCAGAAACAGCGGCGCAGCCATGGTGGAAATCAGCTGCGACCAACGATAAAACTCCCCCTTGCGCGCCTCCGGCGTAATCCACGAATCGTAGCAATGCGCCTGAATCATCAGCACGCACGCCAACCCGCGCATCCAGTCGATATACGCCAGCCGCGAGACTGGCGCTGAGGCCCGAGAGTTCATCGATATTTTGGGTATCCCAACAGGCGAGTGATTACCTGGGTCCAACGCGCACGCGATTTCACGCTTCGATTATTACTCGAATTTCGAAATTTTAGCTTTGCCGATGCCGCGAATTCATAACCACTTGCCAAAACAGTTCAGCGCCCGTGCACCACACCCGTCAACGGACTGGACGCCGAAGCATACAGCCGCTTCGGCATGCGCCCGGCCAAAAACGCCTTCCGCCCAGCGATCGTGGCATCGCGCATCGCCTCGGCCATCAACACCGCATCCTGCGCCTCGGCAATCGCTGTATTCATCAGCAACCCATCCGCGCCCAGTTCCATTGCCGCCGCCGCATCCGAAGCGGTGCCCACGCCCGCATCCACAATCATCGGCACTTCGGTAATCCGTTCCCGCAAAATCCGCAAATTCGCCGGATTCTGAATTCCCAGCCCCGAACCGATCGGCGCCGCCAGCGGCATCACCGCGGCCGCCCCCGCATCAATCAATTTGCGCGCCACGATCAAATCATCATTGGTGTAAGGCAGCACCACAAAACCTTCCTTCACCAAAACCCGCGTCGCCTCCACCAATTGCTCGGTATCCGGAAAAAGCGTCTGCTGATCGCCAATCACTTCCAGCTTCACCCAGTTCGACAATCCCACCTCGCGCCCCAATCGCGCCGTTCGAATGGCCTCTTCCGCCGTGTAGCACGCCGCCGTGTTCGGCAGAATAAACATTTTTTCACGATCGATGTAATCGATCAGCGATTCTTTCGACTTATCCGTCAAATTCACGCGCCGCACCGCCACAGTCACCATGTCCGCGCCCGAAGCGGCATGCGCACGCGCCATCTCCTGAAAGCTGCGATATTTTCCCGTACCCACAATAAGCCGCGACGTAAACGCACGCCCAGCAATCACCAGTTGATCTGCCATCTCGGTACTCCGAACTCAATTTTAGTCTGAGATGCTGCCAGCGCCAAACTCGACACGCCCAAACTCGACACGCCCCAAGCGAAAGCTCAGCTCCGCATCATCGGACGCGGCTCATCCTCATAAAGTTCATCAATCACTTTGCCGTAGTGCTGCTCCACCACCCGCCGCTTCAGTTTCATCGTAAACGTCAGGCTGCCGTTATCGAACGTAAAATCCTCCGGCAACAGCGCAAACCGCTTGATCGACTCATACTGGGCCAACTCGGCAGTCAATCGCCGCACTTCCGCCTCGAGCAGCGACCGCACCCACGGATGCGCCACCATCTCCGCACTCGACACAAACTTCAATCCTTCTTCCGCTGCCTTCGCGGAAACCGTCACCACGTTCGGCACCAGCAGCGCCACCACATATTTCCGCTTATCCCCCACCACCATCGCATTCAACAAATAGGGGCTCGACTTCAGCAAATTCTCAATCGGCTGCGGTGCCACAAACTTCCCCGCCGCCGTCTTGATCAAATCCTTCTTGCGATCGGTAATAAACAAATAGCCGTCTTTATCAATGTGTCCGATGTCGCCGGTACTGAACCACCCATCCGCCGTCAACACTTCGCGCGTCGCTTCCAGATTTTTGTAATAGCCCTGCATCACGCACGGCCCCCGCGCCTGAATCTCCCCATCCGCCGCGATGCGCAACTCCACATTCGCAATCGCCCGACCGGAACTTCCCACACGATTCACCGGGAAATTCGAACTCAGCACCGGTGACGTTTCCGTCAGCCCATAGCCCTGATAGATCGGCACATCGATCGCCCAGAAAAATTCCGCCAAGCTTTTCGACAGCGGCGCGCCGCCAGAAAATATTTTGCGCAGTCGCCCGCCGGTCGCCACCCGAATCTTGGAATACACCAGCCGGTTGGCAATCGCCCATTGCAGCCGGAGCGACAACGGGGCCGTCTCCATCCCACACTTCCACGCCGCCGAGCGTCGCGCAACCCTCATGCCCCAATCGAACAGCGATCGCTTCAGGCCCGTCGCAGCGCTGCCCTTCTCCACGATGCGCGCGTACATTTTTTCGAACACCCGCGGCACCGCGGCCATGATTGTGGGGTGCAGATCGGTCATCGCCTGGGAAACCAATTCCACCGCTTCCACATACGCGACGGTCACGCCGTGGAATATGTAACAGTAGTCGATCATTCGCCCATACACGTGGGCCAGCGGCAAAAACGATAGCGCCAGATCGGTTGCCGGATCGAAACGCAAACCCTCATGCGTGTCCGTTACGTTCGAACAAAAATTGTTGTGCGACAGCATCACGCCTTTGGGCTCGCCAGTGGTGCCCGATGTATAAATCAGCGACGCCAGTTGTTGCGGCGTGACCTGCGAAGTCCGCATGCGATACGCGGAAATATCCGCCGCGCCTGCTCCGGCAATCAGCGTTTCATACCGCAAACAGTCGGAAGGCAGCTTCTCGCCCGCATCCGCCGCAATAATATGTTCGAGCTTCGGCAGGTCCGCGCGACAAGCGAGCAGCCTTTCCAGTTGCATCGCGCCCGCCACAAAGACCAGCCGCGTCTCCGAATGATTCAGGATGTAGGTCATCCGCTGCGGCGATTCATTGAAATAAATCGGAACGCAAACTCCACCAGCTCCGCTGATCGCAAAATCCGCGGTGTGCCATTCCGGCCGATTGCTGGCGAAGATCGCCACACGGTCGCCGGCTTTCACGCCCAGCTCCGCCATCGCCGCGGACAAACCCGCTACGCGCCGCAATAATTCGGCTGACGAGATCGATCCCCAACTATCGCCTTCGCGAAACATCTGCGCGCGCGCATTGGGCACCGTGTCGATGGCGTTGAGAAATCTGGAAGGCAGCGTCCCGTAGTTCATCGCGAAATTGACTCTACTCCAGCGCGGAAAACGGCGCAATTGGCGAGCTTTGGTGCAAATGGCACTTCGCTACGATAGTATTGGCGAGTCACAAGGCTGAGCCAACGTACCTGCGCGTCGATGATGCAGTGAGTCGCGCCAACGCAAACGCAACGACGAATAATCAATGACCACCACTACTTCCCTGCCTTCCTCGGCAACCGACAAAGGCCCCTTCCGCGCACCACGCGGCACGGAACTTTCCTGCAAGGGTTGGCAGCAGGAAGCCGCCCTGCGAATGTTGCTGAACAATCTCGATCCTGACGTGGCCGAGCGACCGCAGGACCTGGTCGTCTACGGAGGCACCGGGCGCGCCGCGCGCAACTGGGATTGCTTCCACGCCATTGTTCGTTCACTGAAGGCGTTGGAAAACGACGAAACTTTACTAGTGCAATCCGGCAAGCCCGTCGCAGTCTTTCGCACTCACGAATACGCCCCGCGCGTGCTCCTCTGCAACTCCAACCTGGTCGGCCACTGGAGCAACTGGGAAAAATTCAACGAACTCGATCGCGCTGGCCTGATGATGTACGGCCAGATGACCGCCGGCAGTTGGATTTACATCGGCACACAAGGAATTCTCCAAGGCACTTACGAAACCTTCGCCGCCGTCGGACAAAAGCATTTTGGCGGTGATCTCTCTGGCAAACTCGTCGTCACCGGCGGCATGGGCGGCATGGGCGGAGCCCAGCCACTCGCCGCCACCATGAACGGCGGGGCCTTCCTTGGCATCGACGTCGATCCCGAACGCATCAAGCGCCGCGTAAAAACCGGCTATTGCGACGTCATGGTCACCGATCTCGACGAAGCCCTGCGCATTCTCAAGAACGCCATTCGCAAAAAAGAAGCCACCAGCGTCGGCCTCGTCGGGAATTGTGCAGACTTAATTCCGGAAATGGCCAAGCGCGGCGTCGTCCCCGACGTGCTCACCGATCAAACCAGCGCACACGATCCGCTGAACGGGTACGTGCCCAATGGCATGACGCTGCAAGCCGCACTCGAACTGCGCGCAAATAATCCCGCGGACTACAAGCAGCGCTCCATGGCCGCCATGGCCGCGCACGTCCAAGGCATGCTGGACCTGCAAAAACTCGGCTCCATTACCTTCGACTACGGCAACAACATCCGCACCTTCGCCTTCGAACACGGCCTGAAAAACGCCTACGACTTCCCCGGCTTCGTCCCCGCCTACATCCGTCCGCTTTTCTGCGAAGGCAAGGGCCCATTTCGCTGGGCCGCGCTCTCTGGCGAACCCAGTGATATCGCCCGCACTGACAAACTTGTACTCGAAATGTTCCCGCACGACGAACATCTCAATCGCTGGATCAAGCTCGCCCAAAAGCGCGTCCGCTTCCAAGGCCTTCCCGCACGCATTTGCTGGCTCGGCTACGGCGAACGCGACAAATTTGGCTTAGCACTGAACGATCTCGTCGCCCGCGGCGAATTGAAAGCTCCCATCGTCATCGGCCGCGATCATCTCGACTGCGGTTCCGTCGCCTCGCCCTACCGCGAAACCGAATCCATGCGCGACGGCTCCGACGCCGTCGCCGACTGGGCGCTGCTCAATGCGCTGGTCAACACCGCCAGCGGCGCCTCCTGGGTCTCCATTCACAACGGCGGCGGCGTCGGCATCGGCTACTCTCAACACTCCGGCCAAGTCACCGTCGCCGACGGCACCAAAGAAATGGCCGCGCGCATCGAACGCGTCCTCACCAACGACCCCGGCATCGGCGTCGCCCGCCACATCGACGCCGGCTACCCCGAAGCCATCAATTTCGCCAAATCCACCGACCTAAAAATCCCCATGGCCTAGCCGTTCTTTCTCCTTACCGCAAAGACGCCATTTCGCCAGGCCTGACGCTCTCTTTGTTCTTCTTCAGCGCTATTACAAAACTGTCATTCCTACCGAAGCAAGCCGACGCTTTTGCTTTTCAACTTCGCTCCTGCGAAGTTGTCGGCTTGCGGAGTGGAGGAACCTCTCCGAAGGTTTTTTTATCAACGCAACTTCCTCCGGCATAATATCGGCACCTTGTCGTCAGCGACGCTCATCACCGGCATTTCGCAACTGGTCACCATGCGTGGAGCCGCGCCACGTCGCGGTCAAGCTCTGAGCAACATCGGTTTAATAAAAAATGGCGCAATTCTTATCGAAGATGGAAAAATCCTCGCCGCCGGGCCTCGCAAAAAAGTCGAAGCTCACCGTCAAGCCCGCGATGCAGAACCGTTCGACGCTGGCAACCGCGTCGTCCTCCCCGGCTTCGTCGACTCCCACACCCACCTCGTCCACGCCGCCAGCCGCGCCGAAGAATACGAACTGCGTATTCAGGGGGCCAGCTACGAAGAAATCGCCAAGCGCGGCGGCGGAATCCTTAACTCCGTCGCCAAACTTCGCGCCGCGACAGTTCAAGCGCTGAAGCAACGCGCTTCAAACGCGCTGCAACAGTTCGCCGCCCAAGGGACCACCACTCTCGAAGCCAAGAGCGGCTACGGCCTCGACCTCGCCAGCGAACTGAAAATTCTCAACCTCCATCAAGAACTAAACGCCGAACAACCACTCGAAATCGTTTCCACATTTCTCGGCGCACACGTTGTTCCCGTAGAGTTTCGCAAGAGCACGACCGGCGCAGACCGCTACATCTCCCTCTTAATCGAAAAACTGCTTCCCGAGATCGCCACGAAAAAACTCGCAGAATTCTGCGACGTCTTCTGCGAACGCGGCGCCTTCACCGTCGATCAATCGAGAAAAATTCTGAAAGCCGCTCAACAACTCGGCCTGCGCCCCCGCCTGCACGCCGAGCAACTCAGCCACACCGGCGCCACTAAGCTGGCCGTCGAACTCAACGCCGCCAGCTGCGACCACCTCGAAAAAATAAATTCCGCCGACATGCGCGCGCTGGCCAACTCCAACACCGTCGCCACACTCCTCCCCGGCTGCGATTTTCACCTCGGCCTAAAACAATACGCCCCCGCCCGCGCGCTCATCGACGCCGGCGCCATCGTCGCACTCGCCACCGACTACAACCCCGGCACCAGCCCCACCGTCAGCATGCCCATGATCCTCTCCCTCGCTTGCACTCAACTCCGCATGACTCCTGCCGAAGCCCTCGCCGCCGCCACCATCAACGCCGCCTACTCCCTCGGCCGCCACAAATCCATCGGCTCCCTCGAACCCGGCAAACAAGCCGACCTGGCCATCTTCGAAGTGGATGACTACCGCGAAATTCCCTATTATTTTGGAATGAACCTCTGCCACACCACGTTCAAGCGCGGCGAAATTATTTATTCCCGCACGGCCCAGCAGTAGCAGCGCCGAATCGAAACGGAAATCCGCACCATGATCTTTACCACCGCCATCATCGAAGGCACCGAACCTCTATGACCAGACTCATCGAATGCGTCCCCAACTTCTCCGAAGGCCGCGACGCTAAAAAACTCGACGCCATCCTCGACGCCATCAGCAGCGTCCCGGGCGTCTACGTTCTCGACAAGGAAATGGACACCGACCATCACCGCTCGGTGGTCACCCTTGCCGGCGAACCCGACGCCGTCGCCGAAGCCGCGCTCCTTGGCGTGGGCAAAGCGGCCGAACTCATCGATCTCACCATTCACCAAGGCGCGCATCCGCGCGTAGGCGCCACCGACGTGCTTCCCTTCATCCCCATCGAAGGCGTCACTCTCGAAGACTGCGTCGCCTTGGCCCGACGCGTCGGCGCAGAAATCTGGAAGCGCTACCGCATCCCGGTCTACTACTACGAAGCCGCCGCCACTCGTCCCGACCGCACCAATCTCGAAAACGTTCGCCGCGGCCAATTCGAAGGCCTGCGCGAAGACATCAAGCGTAATCACGACCGCCAGCCCGACGTCGGCGAACCGAAACTCCATCCCACCGCCGGCACCACCGTCGTCGGCGCGCGTAAATTCCTCGTCGCCTACAACGTGAACCTCAACACCTCCGACATCAGCATCGCCAACAAAATCGCCAAGGCCATTCGCCACTCCTCCGGCGGCCTCCGCTACGTGAAATCGATGGGCGTCGAGCTCAAAGCCCGCAACCTCGCGCAAGTCTCCATCAACCTCACCGACTTCGAAGCCACCCCGATGCATCGCGTCTACGAAATGGTCAAGCGTGAAGCCGAGCGCTACGGCGCATTTCCAGTCGGCAGCGAAATCGTCGGCCTCGTCCCGAAAAAAGCCCTCGAAATGGCTGCCGACTTTTTCCTCCAACTCGAAAATTTCTCCCCCGCCCAGGTTTTCGAAAACCGCCTGCAAGCCGCACTTTCCGGCGCCCCAGTCGAATCCCCCGCCGACAAAAATAAATTCGCTACGCTGGCCAAACCTTTCCTCGACGCGGTAGCCGCGCCCACCGCAACACCCGGGGGCGGCAGCGTCTCCGCCTTTGCGGGCGCGCTTGCCGGGTCCCTCGGCCAAATGGTCGCCGGCCTCTCACGCAAGAAAAAATCCCAGGCCCAACACGTCGTCGCACTCTCCGACGCCCTCGACAAAATGCGCCGTACCACCGACGACCTTTCCATCGCCATCGATCGCGACTCCGACTCCTTCGACGGCGTGATGGAAGCCTTCAGGCTCCCGCAAGGCGACGCCCAGGAGTCCAAAACCCGCGAAACCGCCATTCAAGCCGCCACCAAAGTCGCCGCCGAAGCCCCTCTACAGGTGGCCACTGTGACAGTTGCGCTTTTCGAACAATTGGGCCAACTGCAGGCTATCGCCGCCGCATCTATGCGTTCAGACTTGCAGGTGGCACAGTTCATGGCTGCCGCCGGGATTCGCGGGTCGCTCGCAAACGTGGAAATCAACCTGGACAGCCTGAGCGACGCCACCTACGTGACGCAAACGCGAGAAAAAATCGGAGCGTTGCGGGCCCGGTTGGAAAAAGCTCCGGCCGTTTAAATTTTCTGCTGCAAACATCTGCTAGGAATTTCTTAAATGAAACCGCAGCACCGTTCGAAAGGAACTCTTCAATGAATTTGCCAGTTTATTCTTCCCGCAAAAAATCTCTCGGCACTGTCCTGCAAACCGTTCGCGCCACCGCCACCATCGTCGTGCTGTTGGCCAGCTTCGCGCTGCCCAAGGCCTCCCACGCCGGCCAACTCGGCGCCGACGTCCTCGGCCTCTTCCCTAAAGAGATCGGCGAATTCGCTTACGCCGATTTGAAGAAGGCTCGCGCCCTTCCATGGTTTTCCCAGTTGGAAGACCAGATGATCCCCAGCCGCTTCAAGGATTTTGAGAAATTTCTCGCCGCCGCCGGCATCGATCCCAACACCCAAGTCGAAGAAGTGGCCTGGGGCTTGGTCGCCGAAGGCGTAACCGCCAAAACCCAGAACGTCGGCAACGCCGATGTTCCCAGCGGCGAAGAAATCGTGGGCGTCGCTCTCGGCAACTACAACACCAGCAACGTTGAAACTTATTTCAAGAACAAGAAACTCCCCACCTTCAAATCTCGCAACTTTACCCTCTACGCCTTCGGTTCCGGCGCTGGCCCCAGCGACCTCTTCTTTGTCTTCATCGACGCCAACACCGCCGCCTTCGGCCATCGCAAGCTGCTTGAAAAAATGATCGATATTCGCTTCGGCGCGGAAGAAAGCCTGCTGCGCAACGAAACCTTCTATCCGCTCATCAGCGACGCCAACGCCGCCGGCGGCACCGTGTGGGCCGTTCTGAATCCCGCCTACACTCGCTTGGCGATGCAGCAGCTCGCCCCCGAAGTCGAACAGTTCCCCGAGGCGGCCAAGCTGGTCACTCGCATGCGCAACATGATCATCAGCGTCGACGCCGGCAACTCCCTGCAGGGCAAATTTCAAGCCATCTGCGGCAGCACCGAAGACGCCAACACTCTCGCGCAACTTCTCGCCGCCGGTTTCCTGTACAAGCGCTACCAGGCGCAGCAAGACAATCCGGACATGGCTGCACTGCTCGACGCCGCCCACGTCAGTCCCGCCGGCGATCGCGTGGTCCTCACCATGACCCTCAAGAACGATCAGGTGGCCTCGCTGATTCGCAAAAACACCTTCGCTTTCAAAATGTAATTTGGGAATTGATGTTGGACGGAGGGTGCCCCGGGCTCGCAGTACAGCCCGGGTCTTTCTTTTGACTCGGAGTTCTAATTCTTAGCCGCGAACTTCCTGCTCAACTATACCGCTCAAATTCCGACGACCG
Source organism: uncultured Acidobacteriota bacterium (assembly GCA_963846145.1). Taxonomy (GTDB): domain Bacteria; phylum Acidobacteriota; class Terriglobia; order Acidiferrales; family UBA7541; genus Acidiferrum. Next base: position 74,590 of record CAWJUV010000006.1, read on the forward strand.
AGTCTCCGTGGTGCGATTGTCCGCCAGCGACACATCGCAGGCCTCCCGACAATCCGGACAATAATAAAGTCCATCCATGCACAGCCGCACCGACACCTGCCCCTGACAAATCGTGCAATATTTGTCGCAAGAACACTGATCTTCCGGCTTATCGCACTGCACGCAAAGCACCTGAGAGCGCATAGTTGTCCTCGCCAAAACTCTACCCGACAAACGCGCAACGCGGCAACCACCGCAACGTCATCGCTTGCCCACCTGAATAGTAAGCAACCCAATGCAATATCCGCCCTTCAAGTTCCTGACAGACTGTAGGAAGGAAGGCTGGAATCAATCACCCAGCGATTGGTAAGAGACGGTAACGGCGTTTACCAGGACTTGACCAGCTATATGCAATTGTTCCCACAGTCGGGAACACGCCTAGACCACAATGATTGAAAGCCCGAACGGTATTTGCAATTCCCTAAACATTTCCAGACTTTGATAGGGTACTTCAACTCCGGCGTGGTCACAGTTGCTCTGATAGCCCAAGACCACGTCCACTGTCAGGGTCTGCTTGAGGTGAAGGAGATATTCCTTCTGGTTTCTGAAGGTATTCCAAAGCGCGTTGATATGGGCGTAGAGAGGCTCGGTTTTGTCCACCGGGGCGGTGTACATCCACATGTCGTGTTTGTACGGCGGTAGGCTCTGTCCCCAGCCACGTTCACCTTTTCGATGAGCGCCGCTTGGCGTAACCCTAAGACGTTTCGTGATTTCATCGAGGTCCGCAATGGTTCCAAAAATTCGTAGTGTAGCGCTGTACTCGAAATAAGTCTTTTCTACTGGACCTTCGCCGCTGGCTCTTTCTGGCGACGTGTGGACACTTTCGCTATTCCCTTCTTCGCCCACGCTTCCTCCGGTGATTACGCGTTTACCAGCAGCAATTTGCGTACGCTGCTCCGCAACTGCATTCTACTCGCCTTCCGTAATGCCTCGAGAAATCTGTTGGTATACTTCGTCCCGAGCCAAACATGTCCAACCTCCTTCGTCCTGAACGTCGAGCGCTAAGTGCGGAAGAGCAAAAACTGCTCGAATGGCTGTTAACCAACGCAAGCCCTGACGCCAAACCTTACCTATCCCAAATTGCGAACATGAACGTCGTCGCCAGATGCACGTGCGGTTGCCCCACGATAGATTTAGCACAAGGCGAGAGCGTACGGCGAAAAACGGGGCCTTCGACCATCCTGGCGGATTTCGTGGGAAAGTCTCCTGAAGGTGTTGAGGTCGGCGTGATTGTTCATGGCCGTGAAGGAGAGGTTTCGGAACTTGAAGTGTACGCGATACCCAATTGGAAGGGACCGTTCACTCTTCCGTCCATCGAGTCTCTAAAGCAATTTTGACGGTTGTTTTTTGGCGATAGCACCACTTCTCCGGTAACCGCGTTTATCAGGACTTAGCTTAACTTTTCGTTGCTTTGATACGATGGCCCCGAGGGATTCATGACCAGCAGCCGTCAGCGGCAAACCTTGGGTCTGATAGTGATGGCAGTCGTCGGTGTCGGTTTTGGAATTTGGCTCCTCCGAAGAGACTTCCTTGCGCTTGGTTGTCTTTGGGTTGGTGTTTTTCTATGGAGTGGACAGCAGTTCATGGTTTGGTTTATCGCTCCGGCCAAGGCTCCGTTAGATGACACGCCGCGCTTAACTTCAATTTGGCAACGCCTCCTGCTGTCAATCATTTGCCTGTTGGGTGCAGCAGTCTGCGCGGTAGGAATTTATCTATGGCGCTTGTGGCCAGAGCAGTGGCAAGCCGGTCTAGTTTTTGTTCTTTTCGGCTTGCTCGTATTGGCTCCACTAACGGTTAAGGAAATTAGGTCCCGCCGAAGACCTCTGGCCCAACCTTCAAGTCCTGATAAGTCGGGTTACCGGACAAGTGCCTTTGGATCGCCCAGCTTTTCCGATTAGCGCGTTAATCAGGGCTTTGAAAATTCACTTTGCGATTTCAGAGTTGCGGGTTGGAAGTCAACCCCAACTCGTTCCTTTCAAACCCACCGCCCAGTTCAGCCTTTTCAAAAAACAAACCTCATCGCTCGTCAACCCCGCGATTTTTGACGCGCTTTGGCACGCATGCTAACATCGATTTTCGCGCGAAAAATCTTTTGAAACGTGGAGCCCGCCGTAGACTCTCCCGCCACAACCGACATCCGCAAAACTGCCCTGAACGGCGTACATCGCCGCCTCGGCGCCAAAATGGTCAATTTTGGCGGCTGGGACATGCCGGTCGAATATCCCGCTACCGGCGGCCTTGTCGCCGAACACAAAGCCGTCCGCAACTCCGTCGGCATCTTCGACGTCAGCCACATGGGCGACATCCGCATCTCCACCAACCGCGCGAAAGGCGGAGCGCTCGCCGCAGTCCAACATATCTCCATGAACGACGCCTCCAAATTGGCGATCGGCCAGGCGCACTACTCCGCGCTGCTCTACCCCCAAGGCACATTCGTCGACGACGTCATCGTCCATCGCCTCGGTGAAGACGACTACCTCCTGGTCATCAACGCCGGCACCCGCGAAAAAGACATCAACTGGGTGCGCGAAAACACCAAAGCGCAAGACTGCACCGTCGAAGAACTCAGCGACGCTTACACCCAACTCGCCATCCAGGGCCCCCGCGCCGCCGACGTCCTCCAAAAACTCACCGACGGCAATCTCGCGCCCATCAAAAATTATTGGTTCACCCACGGAACGGTCTGCGGTCTCCCCAACACGTTGATCGCCCGCACCGGCTACACCGGCGAAGACGGCTTCGAAATCTACGTCCCCAGCGACGTCGCCACCAGCGAAATGGTCTGGAACAAGGTGATGGAAGCCGGCAAAGAATTCGGCATCATCCCCTGCGGCCTCGGCGCTCGCAACACCCTCCGCCTCGAAAGCAAAATGGCCCTCTACGGCCACGAAATCAGCGACACCATCAACGTCTTCGAAGCCGGACTCGACCGCTACTGCAAACTCGACAAAGGCGATTTCGTCGGCCGCGCCGCGCTGCAAAAAGCCAAAGATGCGCAGCCAACCCGCGCCCTGGTCGGCCTCGAAATGATCGACCGCGGCATCGCTCGCGACGAATACCGCGTCCTCGACGAAAACGGCCAGCACGTCGGCGTGGTCACCAGCGGCTCGCCTTCGCCCACGCTCTGCAAAAACATCGCGCTGGCCTACGTCCCGCCGGCCATGTCGCAACTCGGCACCACCGTCTTCATCGAAATTCGTAGCCAGAAAGCCAAGGCCCAAGTCGTCGCTACACCCTTTTACAAGCGCGCCAAAAAATCCGCGCCGCAACAAATCGCCAGCACCGTCTAGCACTCACGACCCGAGAGAGGACAACAATGAGCTACCCGGCGACATACCGCTACACCAAGCAGCACGAATGGATCGACGTCAAAGACGGCGTCGGCACCATCGGCATCACCGACTACGCCCAGCACGAACTCGGCGACGTAGTCTTCGTCGAACTCCCCAAGCCCGGCGCCAAAGTGGAAGCCGGCAAATCCTTCGGCACCGTCGAATCCGTGAAAGCCGTCAGCGAAATTTACGCTCCCGTCTCCGGCGAAGTCGTCGAAGCCAACGCCTCCCTCGAAGCCACGCCCGAAACTTTAAATTCCGACCCGCACGGCGCCGCCTGGCTCATCCGCATCGACGTCGCCAACCAAAGCGAAGTCGACAAACTCATGGACGTCAAAGCCTACGAAGCATTTATCGCCGAGAAAGATAAGGAAGCCCACGCCTGATGCGCTATCTCCCCAAAAGTCCCGCCGAGCGGGAAGAAATGCTCGCGGTGACTGGTTCCAAGACGGCCGAGCAGCTGTTCGAAAGCGTCCCGGAAAAATATCGCCTCAAAAAGCCGCTCAATCTGCCCGGACCTATGTCCGAAGCGGAAATCATTCAGTATTTCAAGGATCGCGCCAAAGAAAATTCGCTGGGCTACACCAGTTTTCTCGGCGCCGGAATTTACAATCATCTGCGCTCGGTCATCACCGACACCATCATCCAGCGCGGCGAATTTCTCACCTCGTACACTCCGTATCAGGCGGAAATCGCGCAAGGCACGCTGCAATCCATTTTTGAATTTCAAACTTTGATGTGCCAGCTCACCGGTCAGGAAGTCGCCAACGCTTCCATGTACGACGGATCCACCGCCACCACCGAAGCGGTTCTAATGGCCGAACGCCTCACCGGCCGGCGCCGTGTTCTAGTGGCCCGCTCAGTTCATCCCGAATATCGCGCCGTTCTGCAGACCTACGCGAAAAATTCCGGGCTCATTGTCGAAGAAGTTCCGGCGCAAGCCGATGGAACGATCGATGCGAAAGCGCTCGCCTCGGCCATAAAAGACGACGTCGCCGCCGTGCTGGTGCAATCTCCAAATTTCTTCGGCGTGATCGAACCAGTAGCAAGTCTCTCAAGCTCCGTACAAAAAAATGGCGCGCTACTCGTCGTCGCCATCGCTGAGGCCTTGTCGTTGGGCATGCTGAAACCGCCATCCGAAGCCGACATCGTCGCCATGGAAGGCCAAAGTTTCGGCCTTGCCCCTAGCTACGGCGGACCCTTCGTCGGCGTCATCGCCGCGCGCGAAAAATACGTACGCCAAATGCCCGGTCGTCTCGTCGGCCAAACCACCGACGGCGGCGGACGCCGCGGCTTCGTCCTCACTCTCGCCACCCGCGAACAACACATCCGCCGCGAGAAAGCCACCTCCAACATCTGCACCAATCAGGCGCTCTGCGCGCTGGCCGCTTCCGTGCACATGTGCCTGCTCGGCAAAGAAGGCCTGCGCGAAATGGCCCATCAAAATTTGTCGAAGGCCCGCTTCGCTCTCACCGAACTCGAAAAAATTCCCGGCGTAAAGCGCGCCTTCTCCGCGCCATTCTTCAACGAATTCACCATCGAGCTGCCGCGCTCGGTAAAAATCGTCAACTCTCAATTCCTGCGCGAAAAAATTGTCGGCCCCTACGTTCTCGGCCGCGATTACCCAGAACTAACCAAACACGCGCTGGTCTGCGTCACCGAAACCACTCCGCGCGCAGAAATTGAACGTTTCGCGAGCGCCTTGCGCGCCGCACTAGAGCAGCCGCTTTAACCTAACCGCGTCGATTCGCATAGCGAAGTTGCAAGAACAGGACGAAAGAAAAACTTGAAACCGCACATCCATAAAGCATCGCGCCAAGTAAATCAAAACGAAGGGCTCATCTTCGAAAAGTCCTCCCCGGGAAAACGGTCCTTCGAACTCCCGCCCCTCGACGTCCCCGCTGCTGACGCCGCCAATCTTCTAGGCGCAAACTATCGCGATGAAGGCGTCACTGGCTTCCCCGAAGTCAGCGAAATCGAAGTCATCCGCCACTTCACCCGCCTCTCCACCTGGAATTACGCCATCGATCTCGGCATGTACCCACTGGGCTCCTGTACCATGAAGTACAACCCGCGCGTCAACGAATTCGTCGCCCGCCTCGATGGCATCGCCACCGAGCATCCCTACCAGCCGCAGGAACTTTCGCAAGGCTGCCTCAAAATCGTAAAACTCCTCGAAGATTGCCTGCTCGAAATCACCGGCATGGATTCCATCACCCTGCAGCCCGCCGCAGGCGCGCAGGGCGAACTCACCGGCCTCCTGCTGATCCGCTCGTACCTCGAAAAGCAGGGCAACCCGCGCAAAAAAGTTTTGGTCCCCGACTCCGCTCACGGCACCAATCCCGCCACCGCCGTGATCGTCGGGTATGAAGTCGAAAACATCCGCTCCGAATCCCACGGTCAGATCGACGTCGAAAAACTTCGCGAACTGGTCACCGACGACGTCGCCGCGCTGATGCTCACCAACCCTTCCACGCTGGGCATCTTCGAACCGCGCATCGCCGAAATCGCCGACATCCTCCACGCCAAAGGCGCGCTCCTGTACATGGACGGCGCCAACATGAACGCCCTCACCGGCGTCACTCGTCCCGGCGACATGGGCGTCGACGTGATGCACCTCAACCTGCACAAAACTTTTTCAACTCCCCACGGCGGCGGCGGCCCCGGCGCCGGCCCAGTCGCCATGAAAAAAATCCTCGAGCCTTTCCGTCCCACCCCGGTGCTCGTCGAAAAAGACGGAAAACTCGCGCTCGACAACAACCGCCCCGAATCCATCGGCCGCGTCAAAGCCTTCTCCGGAAATTTCGGCGTCCTTGTCCGCGCGCTCGCGTACATCCTCGCCTACGGCCCCGGCATTCGTCAGGCCACCGAAGACGCCGTCCTCAACGCCACCTACATCCGCAAAAAACTCGAAGGCACTTTCGATCTGCCCTATTCCCTTCCCTCCATGCACGAAGTCGTTTTCAGCGACGCCCTGCAAAAGAAAAACGGCGTCAACACCATGGACATCGCCAAGCGCCTCATCGACTACGGCTTCCACCCCTACACCACCGCGTTTCCGCTGATCGTCCCCGGCGCACTGATGATCGAACCCACCGAATCCGAATCCAAAGAAGAGTGCGACCTCTTCATCGACGCCATGAAATCCATCGCCGCCGAAGCCGCCTCCGACCCGCAGCTCGTCAAAACCGCCCCGCATTCCACCCGCGTCGGCCGCCTCGACGAAGTCGCCGCCGCCCGCAAACCCATCCTCCGCTGGAAACCCTCCACCGCATCCTCCGAGACCAGCCCAACAGAAGCCCGCAGCAAGGCCGCCGACTAATTCTTCGCTTTTGATTTTTTCAACCTTGAAGACCAGCCGGGTGCCCCAGACGCCGTAGTTGCGTCTGGGGGTTTAGATTCCAAATGACCCAGCTCCAAACGACATAGGCCGTTGTCCTTAATTCTCGAATTGCGCTGTACCGACGGCAATCCGGCCCCGCTCCTACACACTGCATAAAAAACAAAACGGCCCGCGTTACAAGAACGCGGGCCGCAAAACTACCTCGACTAATTTTGCCTACTTACCGTGCAATCCGCGGAGCCGTCTCCGGCCCAAACGAATTCGGCGCTTCCACCGTCCGTCCGCCACGCGCCTGCGTCGCACGCACCACCGGAGGAGCCGCTTCCGCCTTACGCGCCGGCATCGCCAAATTCTCGCCCTCGCGCACAAACGTCAGCCCATTCTTCTCCTGGTTCCAATCGATGCAAACCAAATCCCCAACCTGCACCTGATCGGTAGCCAGCAAATTCGCCAGCGGATAAACCACGTTGCGTTCAATCGCACGCTTCAAATGCCGCGCACCATAACGCTGATCGGTGCCTTCGGCCAGCAAAAACTCCCGGCCCGCACCAGTCACACGAAACAGAAATTGTCCCTTGGCGGTCTGCAGCACGCGCTTCTGCACATGCTCCAGTTCGATTTCCAGTACTTCTTCCAGTTGGCCCTTGCGCAGCGGATGAAACACCACCACTTTGTCCAGCCGGTTCATAAATTCCGGCGAGAACTTGCGCCGTGCCGCTTCCACCGCAGTACGCTCGATCTTGCCGTTCTCCGCTTCCGCAGGCTTATCGCTCGGCCGCACAAAACCCATGCCGCCGTTGATCATCTCGGTAATTTCGCCGCCGCCCAGATTCGACGTCAGAAAAATCACGGTCTGCGACAAATCCACCCGGCGATTGTCGCCCAGCGTCAAGGTCGCCTTGTCCAAAATCCCCAGCAACAATTGCCACAGCGCATCCGACGCTTTTTCAATTTCGTCAAACAGCAAAAACGACAGCTTCAACTTATCCGTGTGGCTGGCCGCCAACGCTTCCTGCGTAATCAGCGGATGCGTCTCGCGGTGCCCCAAATAACCTGGAGGCGAGCCAATCAATTTAGCAATCTCGTGCGAGTGCTGAAACTCCGCGCAGTCCACCTTGATCATCGCCCGCGGATCGCCAAACAAAATCTCCGCCGCCGCTTCCACGATGCGCGTCTTGCCCGATCCCGTCGGTCCCAGGAACAACAAATTGCCCACCGGACGCCCCGGCGAATTCAGCCCCGCGCAAAACACCTGATACATATCGACCAGCGCCTGCACCCCTTCCGCTTGGCCAACAATCTTGGCGCGCAGTGTCGATTCGAAATCGCGGGTATCGGTGCTGCGAATGGAGGGATCTAGTTGGTGTCGAACTGCAGCTCTCATTATCCCCAGCCTTCTTCGCGGTTTCACCTGGGAGTGAAGGGCGATGGAAGTCTCAACGTCTTGGTGCGCTGGGATAGAGCAGAACGAATGCCAAAAAACTTCCGCTTTTTGACAAAGTGTAACGCTAGCAGAATGAATGAGTTAGGAAATGCGGGAGAGTAAGAAATGTCTCACACCGTGAGACAGTGTTTCAGGCGAGGGCAAACTGAGAGCAATGAAACAGTTTATGTCAGGAGTGCAGAGACAATTTGCGGCATCTTTGCACTCCTGTTGGGCAATTCCTTCCACTTTTAGCGATCTTGTTTCTTACGGGCCTGCGGCGCGGCCGCAGGCGTAGCCACCGGCAGCGCTGCACGCGACTTCCGTGCCTCCGCCACGACTTCGGTAGGCGTTTCTACGCCCTTCCCATCGCGAATTTCTTCCGCGGCAATCATCGCCACCAGCGGAGCGGTCGTTTTAACCAACGCGCCTTCGCCTTCGCGTACGAAAGTGAGACCGTTATGCTCGCCGTCCCAGTCGACTCGGACCAGATCGCCCAGTTGGACTTGTTCCGTGGCCAGCAAATTGGCCAGCGGATAGACCACATGGCGTTCGATGGCGCGTTTCAAGTGCCGCGCGCCGTACCGTTGGTCGGTGCCTTCCCGCAGCAGGAAGTCGCGCCCAGCGTCGGTCACCCGGAAGAGAAACTGCCCCTTGGCGGTTTCCATCACGCGGCGTTGTACGTTGCCCAGCTCGATGCTCAACACTTCTTCGAGCTGCGCCCGCTGCAGAGGGTGAAACACCACCACTTTATCCAGGCGGTTCATGAACTCCGGAGAAAACTTCCGGCGAGCCGCTTCGATCGCAGTGCGCTCGACTTTAGCGTCGAGGCCGGCAATCGGCTTGTCTTTAGGCTGAATGAAGCCCAAGCCGCCGCTCATCATTTCCGTAATCTCACCGCCGCCCAGGTTGGAGGTGAGAAAAATCACCGTTTGCGACAAATCCACTTTGCGATTGTCGCCTAGCGTCAGCGTAGCTTTGTCCAGGATGCCCAGCAGCAATTGCCACAGCGCATCGGACGCCTTTTCGATTTCGTCAAAGAGCAGGAAAGACAGCTTGAGCTTATCCGTATGATTCTTGCTCAGCTCTTCCTGCGTAATCAGCGGGTGCGTTTCGCGGTGCCCCAAATATCCTGGAGGCGAACCGATCAGCTTGGCGATTTCGTGAGAGTGCTGAAACTCCGCGCAATCGATTTTGATAATCGCGCGCGCGTCGCCAAACAAAATTTCCGCGGCCGCTTCCACGATGCGTGTCTTGCCAGACCCAGTGGGACCCAGCAACAACAAATTCCCCACCGGTCTTCCCGGTGAATTCAGGCCGGCGCAGAACACCTGATACAACTCCACCAGCGCTTGCACACCTTCCTCTTGGCCCACGATCTTCGAGCGCAACGACGTCTCGAAATCCATCGTGCCAGTGCTACGTCGGTGAGGATCGAGCTGCAGAACTGTGGTGCTCATGACCGCCTCCTTGCGCCGCGCAGGACTGCGGACGCAGTACCGTATCGCACACCGCTGCGGTCAAATTGTTTAAGTTTGACCTCCAGCGTGGCCTGCAGGAGTCGCAACTGTAAGAGCAATTCCCTAGCCACTGCGGGCGATGCGGAAATCGGAAGTACCGGCGGAATCAAATCCGCGAGATCCAGATTGAGGGCACGGAGGTTAGACACCATTTGCTGCACCACCGGCGAATCGGCATTCGCCAGATCTACCTGCCCGTTCACCTGATCTCTCAGAGAGCGCCAATTTAGTTGGATAAATGGGTGTTTCTTGGAGACTTTGCGGACCACTTCATCCGTGATTCGTGCGCGGGAACCTAGGCGGGCCAAATGCAATTGCTGCACTTTTTCGCCGCGGCGCACATTGTGCACCAGGTAAAACGTGTTTCCTTTTCGGCGAATAAAGGCCATACATCACCCCAAAACTTCACTTCCTTGCCTGTAGTGTATTTGCCTTCCACTACAGGATCAAACCCTTCTTACAGTTTTTTGTTGCTGTGCATCCAATCGGTGACGCCACAGTAATTGTTGTGTGTTCGAATCGCTTATTCATTTTTTGATTCTGTTTCATCACGTTTCCAGCAGCGATTCGAACGGCGATTGCTTGCTGCGCGTTGCTCCCACTTGGTTAAACACTGCTCCGGGAAATTAGTTATGTTCACGGTGGGTGGGCCGGCTTAGGTTCATAATGTCGCGGGCGTCTTGGGAGATAGTGGAAATGGCCAAGGTTTCTTTGTGGGTTCAGGTCTACAAGCAGATAAAACAAATTCCCCGCGGGCGTGTTTCAACCTATGGGGCCGTTGCTAAAGCGATACGTTTGCGCGGTGGCGCACGCAGTGTGGGACGCGCGATGGCCGTTACACCCAAAGGCCAAGGGATTCCCTGGCACCGCGTACTTGGCGCCGGCGGCAAAATTCTGATTCGCGGCGAATCCGCGATGTTGCAGAGAAAGCTCCTCGAAAGCGAAGGCATTGAAGTACTCGAATCCCGCATAAAAATCGCCAAGTACCTCTGGACTCCTCCGCGTCGGAAATCAACGAAGAAATCCGCAACAAAAAAAGAAGACGTCGGCGCGTTAAAAAAGCGATCTATTGCCGAGCACCGGATGGCCTACGCTTCCGCCCGACGTTAAATTTGGGCGCAAGGGTGGGACGATCGAGCAAGTATCCAAACGTCGACTTACCCGCTCCGAACCTACGATTTTTGCAGCTGTGCTATAACACTTGCAGATGAATTCGATCATCCAGGTAGAAAATCTCGTCAAGCATTACGGCGATGTGCAAGCTGTTCGCGGTGTGAGTTTTTCCGTCGAAGAAGGCGAAGTATTCGGGTTGCTCGGCCCCAACGGCGCCGGCAAAACCTCCACGGTAGAAATCCTCGAAGGCTTGCGTACCCAAGACTCGGGCAACGTGACCGTCTGTGGCCTGAATCCCCAAAAAAATCCCGAAGCTCTAAAGCACGAAATTGGCGCGGCCCTCCAATCTACTTCTCTGCCCGACAAGCTCCGCGTCAATGAAGCCCTCAAACTTTTCGGTAGCTTTTACAAACGCCATCGCAGCCCCGAAGAACTCCTCAAGCGCTTCGGCCTCGAAGAAAAGCGCAACACCTTTTACAGCCAACTCTCCGGCGGCCAAAAGCAACGCCTCGCCCTCGCCATGGCGCTCCTCAACGACCCCAAAGTCCTCTTCTTCGACGAGCCAACGAGCGGCCTCGACCCGCAAGTCCGCCGCGAAATCTACGACATCATCACCGAACTCCGGAGCGAGAAAAAAACCATCGTCATGACCACCCACTACATCGAAGAAGCCGAACGCCTCTGCGATCGCGTGGCCATCGTCGACCACGGCACGGTCATCGCCCTCGGCACACCACGCGAACTCAAAGAACGCTCCGGCGACAAAACCCGCCTGGAAGTTCGCCTGGCCCGCACCGAGCCGCAAGAAACCCTTAAAACTCTCGACGGCGTCACCGAATGCCGCATGCTCGGCGAAAGCTACATCCTGCAATGCCAGCGACCGCCGCAAGCCATCGTCTCGCTGGTCAAATATCTCGAAGCCCAGAACAACGAACTCGTCTCCCTCGAAATCGCCACGCCCTCTCTCGAAGACGTCTTCATCGAACTCACCGGCAGGAGGTTACGCGATTGAGAAATTTTCTAGCCCTCACCCGCATGCGCATCCAACTCACCCTGCGCAACAAAATGTTCCTCTTCTTCAGCGTGATCATGCCCTTCGGTTTTTTCTTTCTCTACTCCGGCGTCTTCGCTAAAGGCGACCCGCAAGGCGTCCGCTACCTGCTCGGCCCCGTCATGGGCCTCACCGTCATGGGCAGCTTCTGGGGACTCAGCGCCGCCCTCGTCCTCTTCCGCGAACAAGGCATCCTCCGCCGCTTTCACGTCACTCCCGTGACCCCCGCCGACATGCTGGCCTCCAGCATCGTCGCCAACTATTTCCTCACTCTCCCCACCGTGCTCGTCGAAATGCTTTTCGCCAAACTTTTCTTCCACATCCACGGCTTCGGCAATCTTCTCGCCGTCCTCATTCTCGTCACCGTGGGTACCGTTTCCTTCGCCTCACTCGGCCTCGTCGTCGCCAGCGTCACCAACACCATGCAGGAAACGCAAGTCCTCAACCAACTCCTGTGGCTCCCGCTCATTTTTCTCTCCGGTGCCACCGTCCCGTTCCCCTCCTTACCCAAAGTCGTCCAACACGTCGGCGTCTTCCTCCCCGCCACTTACTTAGTCAACAGCCTCCAGCGCGCCATTTATTTTTCTATTCCCATTCAACAAATGCCGCTGGCCGTTCTGGCCTTGCTGTTCTGGGCCGCCGCCACTTTCTTCGTCTCCTCGCAACTCTTCCGCTGGGAACCCGAATCAAAAATCCCGCGCCAGGCAAAAATCTGGGCCGCCGCCACCGCCATTCCGTTCCTCCTTCTCGGCATCTACGAAAATCGCACCAACCACCTCCTCGCCGAATCCAACGCCGCCATGCACAGCGTCGAAGCCGGCGGCCACCCCGCCAACCCCGCCAAAGAACACTCCGATCAAACCGCATCCCCCGACGACGCTCACCCGCAGCAGTAGTTCTGCAGCTTTTGAATTAGCTTTCTTGAACAACTCCCAAGCCCGGGTGGCCTACCCTTGCGGTTTTTGCAAGGGTGGGACGGGCAAGATCGATCATCCGCTGTTTTGAAGTCTTAACCATTTGCATCCGCATGCTCCCAAAAACCTTCCGCCATATTGGTTCTTGTCCCCACACATCCCACCGCTACACTCGTTGACGCTCCGCCATCCGTACCGTATTCTGTTTTTCCCTGATAATTCTTCAAAAGGTGGCATCAATGCCCGTCACAAAGACCGAAAAAATCTGGCACAACGGAAAATGGATCAACTGGGACGACGCCCACCTCCACGTCCTCTCTCACGTCGTGAGCTACGGCTCCGCCGTCTTCGAAGGCATTCGCTGCTACGAAACCAAGCAGGGCCCCGCGATCTTCCGCCTGCGCGAACACATGAATCGCCTCATCAACTCCGCCAAAATTTACCGCATGGATTTGTCTTACTCCGCCGACGACTTCTGCAACACCGCCACCGAACTCGTCCGCCACAACAAACTCAATTCCTGCTACGTGAAGCCCATCGTTCTGCGCGGCTACGGCGAAGTCGGCGTCAATCCGCTGAATTCCCCGATCGATTGCTATATGGCCTGCTGGTCCTGGGGCGCTTACCTCGGCCCCGAAGCTCTCACCAAGGGCGTCGACATCGGCGTCAGCTCCTGGACCCGCATCGCTCCCAACACTCTGCCGGCCATGTCCAAAGCCGCCGCCAACTACATGAACTCGCAACTCATCCGCATGGAAGCCACCTTCAACGGCTACGCCGAAGGCATCGCGCTCGACTCCGGCGGCCACGTCAGCGAAGGCTCCGGCATGAACGTCTTCCTGGTCCACGACGGCACGCTCTTCACTCCGCCGCTGGCCACCAGCATCCTCCCAGGCATCACTCGCGACACCGTGGTGAAAATGGCCGAGGACCTCGGCATCCCGGTCAAAGAAACCGTGATCCCGCGCGAAATGCTCTACATCGTCGACGAAGTCTTCTTCGTCGGCACCGCCGTCGAAATCACCCCCATCCGCAGCGTCGACCACATCCAGGTCGGCAAGGGCGTCGCCGGCCCCATCACCCGCAAGCTCCAGGAAGAATTCTTCGCCCTAACCAGCGGCACCAAGCCGGATCGCCACAACTGGCTCACCCCAGTCAACGCTCCCGTCGCCGCGGCCCGTTAACCCTTCGCATTTTAAGAAAAATCATAGGGTGGCCCAGGTTCGCCTTTGGTTCATGAACCTGGGTCTTTCTTTCGAACCGCTCTTTTGTCGTCTGTCCCGTTCCGCGCAATTGAGCTAAAATCCCCTCGCGCATGTACACCAACTCCCAAAAACTCCTCGCCGAATTCCTCGGCACTTTCGCTATCGTATTCTTCGGCGAAGGCGCTCTCTGCGCCGACCAATTTACTCACGGCACCGGCAACATCGGCCTCACTGGCGTAGCCCTGGTCCACGGTCTGGCCCTCGCCGTCATGATGGCCGCACTCGCGCACATCTCCGGCGGCCACTTCAATCCCGCCGTCACCATCGGCTTCTGGGTCACCAAGCGCATGGCCACCCTCGACGTCATCCTCTACTGGCTCGCGCAACTAGCCGGAGCCATCGCCGCCGCCTTTCTCCTCCGCGCCATCATTCCCGACGACATTTGGCGCGCCGTAGCCCTTGGCACCCCCGAATTCGCCCGCGACTTCCCGCGCTGGGCCGGCATGGCCCTCGAAGCCACCGGCACCTTCTTCATGGTCTTGGTGATGTTCGCCACCACTCAGGACGATCGCGTCACCATCCGCAACAGCGCCAGCTACGCCACAGGCTTCCTCTACGCCCTCGGCATCATCGTCGCCGGCCCCTTCACCGGCGGCGCACTCAACCCCGCTCGCGCCTTCGGCCCCGCCCTCGCCGCCACTCACTGGGCCAACCACGGCGTCTTCTGGGTCGGCCCACTCGCCGGCGGTTTCGCCGCCGCCCTCCTCTACGACTCCCTCTACCTCAAACGCTCCCTCGACTCCTAAGCCTCGCGCCGCTTTCTTTCGCCTAAACTCCCAACCGGGTGCCCCAGCCGCCGTAGTTGCGTCTGGGGGTTTAGATTCCACATCACTAAGCCGACAGAGACGATCTCCAGTCGAGCCCCAAGTTCGCGACAAATCAGAAATTCCTCCACAACTCCATGTGCCTTCCCCGCCAACATCTCCAGTAACCAGCCTGTAAACCGGCGTATGATGTGCCCTTGCTGGCTTTCTTCTCAGAGTGATACTTTCCAATGAAGCAGCACCTTTGTGGGGTTCATCTTCTATGGCTCTAAGCATTGACGACCTCTTACGGCGCGCGGTAGAAAGCAAAGCGTCCGACTTGCATCTCAAAGTCGGCAATCACCCGTACCTCCGCGTCGATGGCGTGCTGACCCCGCTCGCCGATGTCCCCCGTGTCACTCCTGAAGAAATGTTGTCGATGGCCTTCAGCATGATGACCAATCGGCAGAAACAAAAATTCAAAGAAACCGCCGAATTGGATATGGCCTACGGCGTAGCCGGTTTAGGCCGTTTCCGTGTGAACGTTTTCCAACAGCGCGGCAACGTCGGCATGGTTTTGCGCGTTATCCCCACGAAAATCCGCACCGCCGACGAACTCAATTTGCCTAGCGTCATCGGCCGCATTTGCGAAGAGCAGCGCGGGCTCGTCCTGGTCACCGGCACCACCGGCTCCGGTAAGTCCACCACTCTCGCCGCGATGATCGACCGTATTAACGCTAACCGCGCCGATCACCTCATCACCATCGAAGACCCCATCGAGTTTCTGCACCGCGATAAGCGCAGCTTCATCAACCAGCGCGAAGTGGAAGTAGACACCGCCAACTTCTCCACCGCTTTGCGCGCTGCTCTTCGTCAGGATCCCGACGTCATTCTGGTCGGCGAAATGCGCGATCTCGAAACCATTTCCACCGCGTTGCTGGCCGCCGAAACTGGCCACTTGGTGCTCTCCACCCTGCACACTCTGGACGCCACCGAAACCATTCAGCGCATCATCGCGGTCTTCCCTCCGCCGGAGCAAAAACAGATTCGCCTGCAGCTCGCTGCAACTTTGAAAGCCGTCGTCTCCCAGCGTCTCGTCCGCCGCGCCGACGACAAGGGCCGCGTCCCCGCCGTCGAAGTCATGGTCGCCACCGGCTACATCCGCGATTGCATCATCAACGCCGACAAGACCCGCTTGATCCGCGACGCCATCGCCGCCGGCACCAGCCAATACGGCATGCAGACCTTCGATCAGTCGCTCTACGATCTGTATTCGAAGCAACTCATCACCCTCGACGAAGCTTTGCTCCGCGCCTCCAACGCCGACGAGTTCAAGCTCCGCATCCAGGGCGTCCGTTCCGCCTCCGACTCCGCCCGTGAGGAAATGGAACGCCAAATGGCCGACTTCGAACGCTTCGCCCGCAAATAGCGCTTCGCTTCGAATCACCGCTCCGACAAAATCAGTATTGCTAAGTCATATAGCTGGGCAGTAAAATGGTTCCGCGTATTCCTGCATTCCTTTCCTTTAAATTCAAAGCCGGGTGCCGCGCCTTGCGATCTTCAGGGTGCGGATTTGTACGATCGATCGCCAGGTAGCGGGCCCGTGACGTGCGCATTCCTCGCGACCGAGAAAGCATGATCGAAACGCTGCAGTAACGCGTAAACCTATAGCCTTCATGAAATTACAAACTCCCTGCACAAAATCAAAAACAACGATGCCTTATTTTCAACAACTTACGAACTCCCAAAGCACTCAAATCGAGCTATATGTCCTTTGCATTGTTACAAATACAAACTCCCACCCCCGAAAATTGCAAATCTCCACCGTCAACTTATAACCGGCGAATTCTCTGCAAGTTACAAACTCCCCGACTTCAACACGAAAACCGGAGATTCAGTTACCGCGGGCGCCGCGACGGGTTTAGAATCAGCCGCCTAATCTCGTAGACCGAACACGGAGACTCCTTTGCTCACACGCCGTCGCTTCCTCGAACAATCCAGCTTAGCCCTCGGTTCCGCCGCAATCCCCAGCGCCACCTGGGCCAGCGCCGCATCCAGATCAAGCTGGAACAGTGACGACTCCGCAGCGGACCCTAAGCTCGTCGCCCGCGCAAAGTCGCTCTTAGAAAAAGCTCCGCTCATCGACACCCACAACGACCTCCCCAGCATGTTCCTCGAAACCAAAGCCGGCGACCTCACCTCTTTCGACATGACCAAAGTCCAGCCCACCCTCTGCGCCGACATCCCCCGCCTGCGCGAAGGCGGAGTCGGCGCGCAGTATTGGTCCATCTTCGTCCCCTCCGCCACGCAAAAATCCCACAACGCGCTGCACGAAGCTCTGCGGGAATTCGACGTGACCCAGCGCTTCATCGCCAGCCAGCCTCACGACCTCGAGCAAGCCCGCACTGCCGACGACATCGAGCGCATCACCAAGTCCGGCCGCATCGCCTGCCTCTTCGGCGTCGAAGGCGGCCACATGATCGAAAACTCCCCCGCCACCCTGCGCACCTTCTATCAACTCGGTGCCCGCTACATGACTCTCACCCACTGGGACAACATCGACTGGGCCGACGCCGCCACCGACCGCCCCGAGCATTACGGCCTGACCGAATTCGGCGAGCACATCGTCAAAGAAATGAACCGCCTCGGGATGTTCGCAGACCTTTCGCACGTCAGCGCCGACACCATGCGCGACGCGCTGCGCGTCACCCGCGCTCCCGTGATTTTTTCTCACTCCAACGCCTTCGCCCTCGACCCGCATCCCCGCTGCGTGCCCGACGACGTTCTGGCGCTGCTGCCCAAAAACGGCGGCGTGGTGCACTTGAATTTCATCTGGGAATTTATCTCCCCCAAATATCAGGAGTGGAACCAGAAGCGCACCGCCGCATTGAAAGAACTCCACGCGCGACTCACCAGCGACGAAGAAATTACCAAGGGCATCAAAGATTGGGAAAAATCCAACGAGCCGTACCGCGGCAGCATCTCTGACGTCGCCGACCACATCGATCACATCCGCAAAGTCGCCGGCATCGATCACATCGGCATTGGCGCGGATTACGACGATGTGGATCCCAACTCCATGGTGCCGGGCCTCAACAACGTAACTCGCTATCCCTACTTATTCGCGGAGTTGCTTCGCCGCGGCTACTCCGACGAAGACGTTATGAAAATCGCCGGCCGCAATCACCTGCGCGCCATGCGCAAAATGGAATCCGTGGCCGCCGAGCTGCAGAAAACGGAATCTCCACTGATCAGCGAAGGAACCCGCGCCAACTGGACTCCGTGAACAATTCGCCGCTCACACCGACGGCCTCAGCGATTCGCTGTAGCTAGTTCAATGACCGCAAACTGACCGCACGGTCAGGTCTAATCAACCACGCATCACGCTAGTCTTCGACACTTCAAAACATCACGCGACGTCAGCTTGGGAGCTCGCCACGTCGCGCTCAGACCCAGTGCCGGAGAAATCATGCGCTCGCGAATTATTGTCTCGATAGCTTTGCTTTTCGTCGGAGTGTCGCAACTCGCAGCAGCGGCAGACCAGCCGCCCACCTTCAACCAGGTTGTCGACAAAATCATCCTGCAGGAACAGGCCGAAATGCAGATGCTCCACCAATATTCGCCGCTGGTGGAAACCTACATCCAAACTGTCAAACCCGACAGCGAACTCGGCGCGGTTCCCAACGGCGATCACTACTTTCTCGGGCGCGCGGAACTCAACAGCGGAGTCGAGCTTGAATCGCTGGTGCAGGAAAACGGCAAGCATCGCATGTTGAACAGCATCACCCATTTCTTCAGCGCGGAATTTCTTCCCCGCGGCTTCCTGCAGATGATTTATCTCGACGTGAACGGCTTCGACCGCGAACACTACAACTTCAAATACGCCGGTGAAGAATTTCTCGGCGAAGTGCGCTGCCTGATCTTCGACGTCGATCCCCTGCCCGAAGCCGGCAAGGGCCGCTTCGCCGGACGCATCTGGGTGGAAGATCAGGATTACCACGTGGTGCGCTTCAACGGCTCTTACACCGGTTCCACGCGCAGCAGTTTCTACTTCAATTTCGATAGCTGGCGCTCCAACTCCGGCAAAAACGAATGGCTACCCTCCTTCATCTACAGCGAAGAAGGCAACGTGCAATACGGCGTGGCAAAACACTCGCCATTTCAAGCGTTCAAATCGCAAACTCGCCTCTGGGGCTACGATCTTAAGCAAGCCCGCGAGCAGCAAACTCTCAGCATGGTGCTGGTCGAAAATCCGCAAGTAAAAGATCAAGCTGAAGTTGGGCACGGCTACTCGCCGGTGCAAGCCAAGCGCGCGTGGAATCGTCAAGCCGAAGACAACGTCGCCGCCAAGATGCAGCGCAGTGGCCTGATGGCTCCCTACGGCGACGTCGACAAATTACTCGAAACCGTTGTCAATAATCTCGAAGTCACCAATGCTCTCGACATCCAGCCCGAAGTACGTTGCCGGGTGCTGATGACCTCCACGCTCGAATCGTTCACCATGGGCCACACTATCGTTTTGAGCCGCGGCTTGATCGACGTGCTCCCCGATGAAGCCAGCCTCGCTGCCGTCATGGCCCACGAACTCGGCCACGTGCTGCTCGGCCATCGCATGGATACCCAATTCGCCTTCTTCAATCGCATGCGCTTCGACGAAAAGGAAACCTTTCACCATTTCGGTTTCGCTCGCAACGACAAGGAAGAACGCGCCGCCAACGATCGCGGCGCCGAACTGTTGAAGAAATCCCCATACGCCAGCCAATCCGCATCCGCACAAGCGTTCTTCATCGCGCTGCAAGAACGCGCCAAAGACATCCCCAACTTGATCAGCCCGCACCTCGGCGACAGCTTGCCAAAAAGTTCCTCCATCGCCTCCGGCGCAGTAGAAGAACAAAACGCATCGTCAGCCGACGGCGAGAAAACCGAAGTCGCTGCAGCCCTGCCATTAGGCGGCCGCGTCATGGTCGATCCATGGGACGACCATCTGGTGATGCTGCGCGCCTCCCCCGACGCCGCCGTCGCCAAGTACGAAAAAACCCCCTTCGAAGTCAGCCCCTTCCTCGTCTACTTAACCCGCCAATCCGAACCGCACATAACGAAAGGTGCCATCGAAGCAAACTCCAACACAGACCCGGACTAAACAAAGACGCCACATCAACTTTTACAAAAAGGTGCCTGCCCCCGGTCTGAAGCGCCGTCCTTTCTTTTGCTTCTGTTTTTGTTCAAGACTCAAAGAAAACCCGGGTGCCCCAGACGCCGTAGTTGCGTCTGGGGGTTTAGATTCAACTGCAAACGAGATTTCAACGGACACGTCTAGCACTCCGTCGTCATCTTCGAGGTCCCTCTCAAGCTTGCGTAGAACGTCAGGGAACTCTATCCTCGCGCTATGTTCCGCGCGCCGCGCAAACTCGACTCCGAACCGCAACTCTACGAAGTCGCCGTAAAAGCGCTGATGCGCCGCGCCCACTCCATCTCCGAAATGAAAAAGTCTTTAGCGCGCCGCACCGACGACAAAGACATGATTAAATCCGTCCTCGATCGCCTTAAAGAAAAAGGCATGATCGACGACGCCCGTTACGCCAAACAATTCACCCGCCAGCGCGCCGAAATCCGCAAGCAAGGAAAATTCCGCATCGCCCGCGAACTCCGCGCCCGCGGCGTCCCCGACCGCCACATCGACACCGCCCTGGAAGAATCCGCGCAAACCACTGACGAACGCGCCACCGTCCGCGCAAAAATTCAACGAAAACTCCGCCTCCTCCGCGGCGAAATCGACGAAAAGAAAACCGCCTCGCTTTACCGCAGCCTCCTCCGCGCCGGCTTCTCCTCCGACCTGGTCCGCACCGAACTCCGTGCCGCCACCCGCGAAGACGTCCCCGAAGTCGACGCCTCTGAACTCGAAGAATAAACCGGCCAAACGGCGGTGGGCCCGGTTCGCAGTTGGTGCGCGAAACCGGGGGCTTTCTTTGGACTTTCGATTTACGGGACAAATCCGCGAGTCTGTACAGAAGTCCGTGGTTTCTTGGACCGCATTCACTTCCTCTGCGATAATGTTGCGTAAGCTTTTCTTCAACAAATTGAGGCGGACGTGACCGGCAACGAAATTCGCGCCACATTCCTGAAATATTTCGAGGGCAAAGGGCACCGTATCGTGCGCAGCAGCTCGCTGGTGCCGCACGGTGACCCGACGCTACTTTTTACCAACGCGGGAATGAATCAGTTCAAAGATGTTTTTCTCGGCGTGGAGCGCCGCGACTACAACCGCGCCACCACCGCGCAAAAATGCGTGCGCGCCGGCGGCAAACACAACGACCTCGAAAACGTCGGCTTCACCAAACGCCACCACACTTTTTTTGAAATGATGGGCAATTTTTCCTTCGGCGACTATTTCAAAAAAGATGCAGTCGCTTTTGCCTGGGATTTAGTCACCGCAAAAAATTGGTTTGGCCTGGACAAAAGCAAACTCTACGCCACCGTCTTCGGCGGCGCAGAAGTCGCTCCAGGCACAACGCTCGGCGTCGACGAAGAAGCTCGCGATTTGTGGCTCGGGCAAAATGTTCCGGCAGATCGCGTCGTGCCCATACCCGGCTTGAAAGAAAACTTCTGGGCCATGGGCGACACCGGACCGTGCGGACCCTGCAGCGAAATTCATTACGACATGGGCCCGGAAGCTTCCGACGAAGGCCACGCCAATTGCACGTTTCCCTGCGACTGCGGCCGCTACGTGGAAATCTGGAATTTGGTGTTCATGCAATTTAATCGCGACGCGTCCGGAGTTTTGACGCCGCTGCCTAAACCCTCCATCGACACGGGCGCCGGACTCGAGCGCCTCACTGCGGTGATTGAAGGAAAACTCAGCAACTTCGACACGGATCTGTTTCAGCCGCTGATCAAAAAAGCAGCGGAACTGACCGGCGCACGTTACGGCCAGGGCCCAAAAAGCGATGCGTCGTTGCGCATCATCGCCGATCACGCGCGCGCTTCCACATTCCTCGTTTCCGACGGCGTCATTCCCTCCAACGAAGGGCGCGGCTACGTGCTGCGCAAAATTATTCGCCGCGCGTTGCGCCACTCGAATCTTTTGCAAGCCAACTCCAGCGCGCCCGCCACGATTCTGCCCGGCATGGCTGACGCCGTGAAACTGGAAATGGCCGAAGCCTATCCGGAGCTCGCCGAACATTTCGATCGCGTAAAACAAATCCTGCTCGGCGAAGAGCAACGTTTTTCGCGCACCATCACCGTGGGCCTAAAAAAGTTCGCCGAGTTCGCCGGCGACGGCACGCAAGCCACTTCGGCGATTGCGCCATCAACTGGCTCCGCCACCAGCGCTCTGCCCGGCGAAAAAGCTTTCCTGCTGTACGACACATACGGTTTGCCGCGCGATTTCATCGAAGATGTCGCGCGCGATGCCGGCATCACCGTCGAGTGGCCCGGCTTCGACCGTGCCCTGCAAGAACAACGCACCCGTGCGCGCGCTTCCTGGAAAGGCGGCGCAAAAGAAACCGCCAATCCGGCGTACGCGAAAATTGCGGAGACTTTCAAGACTGAGCCCGCGTTCTACCAAGGCACCACCACAAAAGACGCACTGATCGAAGCCATCTTCACCAAGAACGGCCAGGTCAACGAATTGAAAGCTGGCGAAAGCGGCGACGTCGTCCTCGATCGCACCGCCATCTACGCCGAATCCGGCGGGCAAATGGCCGACACCGGCGGCTTCTACGACAATTCCCTTTCGCAGCGCCTGGCCGATGTGAGCGGCGCATTTTATCCGGTGGCCGGTTTAGTTGCCCATCGCGTCACCGCCAAAGAAACCCTGCACGTTGGCGATCGCGTCGCCACGGTGGCCGACGCCGAACGCCGCCAACACATCATGCGCAATCATAGCGGCACGCATCTGGTGAACGCCGCGCTGCGCAACGCGCTGGGCACGCACGTAAAGCAAGCCGGCTCGCTGAATTCTCCGGAGCGCCTGCGCTTCGATTTCACCCACTTCGCTCCGGTCGATCCGCAAGAGCTGCGTGACATCGAGCAGCAAGTGAATGAAGAAATCCGCGTGAACTGCGCGATTGAAACCAATGTGACCTCTCTCGAAGACGCCCTCACTTCCGGCGCTCTGGCATTTTTCGGCGACAAATATCCCGAGAACAACGTGCGCGTGGTAACCATTCCCGATCCGCGCGCTCCTCGCGGCTTTTACAGCAAAGAATTGTGCGGCGGCACTCATGTGCACCGCATCGGCGACGTCGGCGTACTGAAAATCGTCGGCGAACAATCCGTCGCCGCCGGCGTCCGCCGTATCGAAGCGGTCACCGGCACGGCCGCGCTGGAACACTACCAGCAGCAAGCGCGAATACTTTCGCAACTAGCCAGCCAGCTCAACGTTGGCGAAGACGCCATTCTCGCCGCGGTCGAGAAACTTTCACACACCGCCAAGCAACTCGAAAAAGAACTGGAAACGCAAAAACGCAAAGGCGCGCTCAGCCAACTCGACGAACTCGCCGGCAAAGTTCAAGACGTGAAAGGCGTGAAAGTCGTCGCCGCCGAAGTGGAAAAAGTCGATCGCGACGGACTGCGCCAACTGGTCGACAGCCTGCGCCAAAAACTGGGCTCCGGGGTGATCGCGCTGGGCATGCCCGACGGCGACAAAGTCGCGCTGATCGTGGCGGTCACCAAAGACCTCACCACCAAAGTTCACGCCGGCAAACTCATCCAGCAACTCGCCAAGCAAGTCGGCGGCTCCGGCGGCGGCCGCCCCGACCTCGCCGAAGCTGGCGGTAAAGACACAGCGGCGCTAAAAAGTGCTCTGGCGGGCGTACCTGGCCTCGTCGAGCCTTTGTTATAATCGGGGCGCGCTGGAAAGGTCTTCGGGCCTTGCACGTAGCCGTTTTCAGCGCACAATCTTCTGAACTAACGCCTTCCCCTGGGCACATGCTGAAGCTCACCGCACTATCGGTAACTCTCTTCGTGGGAGTTGTGGGCTTTTCCGCGGTGCCAACCCAAGCGCAAATCGCCTCCAGCATTGAAGCGGACGGCCGCAAACTTTTTATCAACGCGGAACCGCTGACGCAGCCGAGTTTGAGCAGCGCGAAACACACGCACATTTATTTGCAGCGCAGCGGAGTGTTGTCCGGAGCTCCACGACCGGCAGTGAGCGTAGATCGCGACGGAGTGGAAAAGTTAGTGCGCGAGGCGGCCGACCGGCATCATGTGGACCCGGCGCTGGTTCGCGCGGTGATCGAAACGGAGTCGAACTGGAATCCCATCGCTTTATCGAACAAGGGAGCAGGCGGCTTGATGCAACTTATCCCAACCACGGCGCGCAGATTCGGCGTGAATGACGTTTTTAACCCGCAACAGAATATCGATGGCGGGGTTCATTATTTGAAGACGCTGTTGGAGCGCTACAACGGCAACATGGATCTGGCGTTGGCGGCATATAACGCCGGCGAAGGCGCAGTGGATCGCGCGCATGGCGTTCCGGCTTTCGCAGAAACGCGCAGCTACGTGCAAAAGGTCCAGGCGGCTTATTACCGGCCGGGCTCTGGTCGCTCTGGCGATGCCTTTGTGCGACATAGGCCGATTCACCGGGATGTCGATACGGGTGGTAGAGTTATCTTTACGAACGAGTAGCCTGCGTGCCGGCTTTTGAGCAAGGTTTCGTCGTAAAGTTTTAGCCAAGTTTGGGCGGCAGCATGCGCGGAACGCAGCGCAGGACTGCGAAGGATCTTCAGAATAAAAATGCCTAGCCGGACGCGAATCGACGGGATGCGCGGTGTAGCGAAAATCTTCGCCTGCGTTTCGCCGGTTTTTGTCTTGCTGGCTTCTGTTTCTCTCAGTTTTTCTTTGACATTCCTCGCCGTCCAAGCGCAGGCCGCCACCGCTCCGGCCACGGTACAGCGCCAAGCTGCTGCGCAATTTGAACGTGCCGAGCAGCTACGCGCCGCGCTCAACGTAAAACCAGTTTCCAAGCGCTCTTTGTCGGATTACCGTGCGGTGGTTTCCAGTTACCGCCGCGTGTACCTGATCACTCCGCGCGCCAACGAAGTTCCTGATGCGCTGATGGCCATCGCCCAACTCAATACCGAGATGGGCGAACGCTTCGGCCGCACTTACTACCAGGCCGCGGTGGACGCGTACCGCTTTTTGCTGCATGACTATCCCGCCAGCCATCACAACGCCGACGCCATGCTGGAATGCGCCAAGCTGCAGCGCGATCAACTGGGCGATTACGCCGCCGCGACGCAGACCTACCAGGATTTTTTGAAGCGCTTTCCCAAATCGTCGCGCAAGCGGGAGGCGCAGGAAGGCGTCGCGGAATTGGCGCTACTGCAAAACGACTCCAAGCCGGCGAAGTCGAAGGCTTCTGCATCGTCGGCAGTGGCGGAAATGCCCGATGAGCCATCCGCGCCTTCTGAAGAACCACGTTCCACGCTTTCCGGAGCGAGCGCAAATTCGAGTGGTCCATCGGCCACCCCAAGAATTCGTCGCATCCGGACGAGCCGCAATGATGATTTGACTCGCGTGACTATCGATCTGGAAGGGCAGGTGCAATATTTTTCGGATCGCCTGTCAAATCCCGATCGCATCTTCTTCGATCTGCGCGATGCGCGTTTGCCGCTCGATGTCGCGCGCGAAGCTGTTCAAGTAGACGGCGATCTGCTCACTGCTGTGCGCGCGGCACAAAATCACGCTGGTGTTGTTCGAGTGGTTTTGGACGTGAACGGTGTGAAGGATTACACCGTTTCGACCGCGGACAATCCGCCGCAACTGATCATCGATCTTTATCGCAAAGCGCTGAGCGGTTCAGCGGCTAAATCCGCGCACAGCAGCCACAACTCTTCCGTGAAGTTGCCGCCGGCTGGGACGTTTGAAGTAGCCAGCAACGCTTCCGCGGCGGATAACGACGCGAAACCGGCTGTCGTCTCGAAGTCCGCGAGCAAATTGGCTCCCAAAGCAGACCCGACCGAAAATGCCTCGATTAGCAATGGCACGTTAAAGTCGGCCAAGTCCTCGACTAAGGGCGAGCAAATCCTTGCGGCGCATCCCACCCGCGACGGCTCCGCGACACTGACGCGCGCATTGGGCCTAAAAATTGGACGCATCGTGATCGACGCGGGCCACGGCGGACACGACACCGGCACCATCGGCCCGACTGGCTTGATGGAAAAAGATTTGTGCCTCGATGTAGCGCTGCGCCTGGGAAAAATCGTGAAGCAGCGGCTGCCTAGCGCCGAAGTGGTGTTCACCCGCTCGGATGACTCGTTCATCCCGCTGGAAGAACGCACCGCCATCGCCAACGAAGCCCATGCGGATTTGTTTCTCTCGATTCACGCCAATTCCAGCCAGGATCACGAGGCCCGAGGAATTGAAACTTACTATTTGAATTTGAAGGGTTCGCCGGAAGCCATGGAAGTGGCCGCGCGCGAAAACGCCGTCTCGCAAGTCGGCGTTCACGACCTGGAAGACCTAGTGAAGAAAATTGCGCGCAACGATAAAATCGACGAGTCGCGCGAGTTTGCCGAAGATGTGCAGACTTCGCTGTCGTTGCGGGCGCAAAGCGCCAACAAAACGATTAAAAATCGTGGCGTGCGCAAGGCTCCGTTTGTGGTGCTGATCGGCGCGGATATGCCTTCGATCCTCACGGAGATTTCGTTTTTGAGTAATCCCGCCGATGAACAACTTCTGAAAAAGCCTGAGAATCGGCAGAAAGTCGCCGAAGGCCTGTATCAGGGCGTCGCGAATTATCTGCAGAGTTTAAACAGCGTGACGGTCAACCAGGCTTCCACGCCCGCCGCCAGGCCGGCCAAAATAGGCGCTTCCAGCCGCGTGAGTGGCGCCCAGCTTGAACAGTCCAGTTCTGCCCCGGCAGGCCAGCTTGCACCGGCAAGAAACGAACAGTAACCTTACTGCATCTATTTTAGTAACCCTATGAACCGCCTGCTGAAACCGTCTTCCTATCTATTCCCTTTGCTTCTGGCCATTTCTGCGATTCTGTCTGCTCCGGCATTGCACGCGCAAAAACAAAAGGTTCAGAACACGCCGACGGTGTTGCCCGCGCGATTCGGCGCTTGGACTTCGAGTGGCGCAGCGCAGGCTGCGGTGGCCCCCGCAGACGCTAAAGAGATTTTTTCTGAATCGGGACTGGATGCGTCCGAGACGCGCAATTACTCCAACGGTGGCACGACCGTTACGGTGACGGGCTATCTGTTCCACGACACTTCCGGTTCGTACGAGGCCTACTCGTACCTAAAGGGCCCTCGTAGCACCAAGGCCGCGAGCGCAGGAGCGGACGCAGCGGCGACCGCTCAGCCGGAATTGATCGGCAATGTTGTGTTGATGGTGCGGGCCGCTGCTCCTCTGAATGACGCGGATAAATCTGCACTGTCGCAAGCGGTGAAAGCTACTGCGGACAAGACACCGTATCCGCCCATCCCCAATTTTTTGCCGGAGAAGGATATTGTCGCCGGCACGGATTTGTATGCGCTGGGAACGGCGGCGTTGCGGAGCGATCTTACCGACGTTGGCCGCGGGGAGTACGCCGGGATCGCGTCGGAAGCGGGATTTAATTCCGGCGCGGAAGCGATGCTGGGGCGCTACAAAACCAACAATGACGAGGCAGTGTTGCTGCTGCTCGAATATCCCACTCCGCAATTAGCTGGACTGCATTGGAAACATCTCGAGCAAGCGCTTCCGGCGTCGGCAAAACAGGATGGCACTACGATTGAGCGTAAAGGTTCGATGTTGTCGCTGGTCTTGAAGCCGACGTCAGCGGCGTATGCGCAGAAATTGCGCGAGGCGGTGCGCTACGAAACGCACATCACCTGGAACGAGCCGACGCACACCATCACGGATCCGCCGATCACCTCTGTCCTAGCGAAAATTATTATTGCTACCGGCGCGTTCATGCTGGTGGCGATTGTGTTCGGTGTAGCGTTCGGTGGAGTGCGCGTGGCGCTGAAAAGGTTCTTTCCCGGGAAAGTCTTTGACCGGCCGCAAGAGATGGACGTGCTGCAACTGGGGCTGTCCGGCAAGCGCATTAATTCTAAGGACTTCTACTAGCTCGAGTTCAGTGAATTCTAATCTTTGCAGGTAACATCTGAACGCTCCCAGCGTCTAATACGCAGCGCTAATCTTTAATTCTCAACTCGCGGTGGCTTTGCCTGTTCGCGTAGCGTAATATTTTTATACATTTGACGGAGAAGTATCTATCCATGCCCGTTAGCGGCCCGCAAAGCAGGCTCAACTCTACACATTTAAACCGACGCTGGAAGTTGCTGGCGCTGTTGCTGGCCACGGTAACGGCGGGCGGGTGTCAGAAAACTGGGGCAAATACTGAAGCGGCTCCCGCGATGCAGGCCATGCCGGTGCAGGTGCATGTGGTGCAGTCGCAGCAGATCGCCGATGCCAGTGAATACCTGGTGATTTTGAAGTCGCGGCATTCCGCGACGATCAATCCGCAGGTCGAAGGGCAAGTCACCAAGATTTTTGTGAAGTCCGGCGACCGGGTCAAGCCTGGCCAAGCGTTGCTGCAGATCGATCCGCTGAAACAGCAAGCCACCTACAACAGCCAGGAAGCCAGTCGCGCCGCGCAGGAAGCCAATCTGAAATATGCGCAGACGCAACTGGAACGCGAGAAAAAGCTGTTCGCCGCAGGCGTGGTGGCTAAACAGGAATTCGATAATGCGCAGACTGCATACGATGCCGCGGTGGCGCAACTGCAATCGCTGGCCGAGCAAGTCAGCCAGCAAGGCGTGGAGTTGCATTACTACAAAGTGGCGGCGCCGATGGCCGGAATCGTCGGCGATATTCCCGTTCGCGAAGGCGATCGCGTGACGGTGGCTACCCTGCTGACCACCGTGGATGAGCCGGGTTCGCTGGAAGCGTATATCTACGTACCTGCGGAACATGGGCGCGATATCAAACCGGGCTTGCGAGTGAATTTGTTGGATGAAACGGGAAAAGTGATGAGCGATGCGCGCATCACTTTTATTTCGCCGGAAGTGGATCCGGATACGCAAACGGTTTTAGCCAAAGCCACCATTGAAAATCCCAAGGGAGTGCTACGCGTGTCGCAGCAGATGCGCGCGCGAGTGATCTGGAGCGAGCATCAGGGGCCGGTGGTGCCGGTGCTTTCGGTGTTGCGAATTAATGGAAGATTTTTTGCGTTTGTGGCGGTGAAGGAAGGTTCGGGCACGGTGGCGCGGCAGAAGAGCTTGAAGATTGGCGACACCGTTGGCGACGACTACGTGGTGCTGGACGGATTGAAGCCCGGCGACCATTTGATCGTGTCGGGCACGCAGTTTTTGCAGGATGGTTTTCCGGTGGCGGAGCAGATCCAGGCAGCGGGCGCTCCGGCCGCGGGAGCTTCGCCCGGCGATGCCGCGCCAAAAGGCCAGAGCCGCTGACGATCGCAATGAATTTTGATTTGCAACACCGCATGACGCTCCGAACTAATCTGTAGCCTAAGGCAGGACTCGCGCTTGTTCGTTGATTTCTTTATTAATCGGCCGGTGTTCGCCACCGTTTGCGCCCTGATGATTATTTTGGGCGGGGCGATCTCCATTCCCACGCTGCCGATTGCGCAATTTCCGGATTTGGCGCCGCCGCAAGTGGTGGTGAGCAGCGGCTACATCGGCGCGAACGCGCAGACCGTCGAATCCGCAGTGACCATTCCGCTGGAGCAAGCCATCAACGGCGTGCAGGGCATGAAGTACATGACCTCCACCAGCGGCAACGACGGCACTAGTTCGGTGACAGTGGTATTTGATGTCACGCGCGACGTGGATCTCGCCGCGGTGGACGTGCAAAACCGCGTGAACCAGGCGCTGGGGCGCTTGCCCAACGAAGTCAAAAATACCGGCGTAATTATCAGCAAGCAGCAGGGCGGATTTGTATTCGGCGCGGGCGTGTATTCGCCGGACGGCTCGTACGACAGCTTGTTTTTGAGCAACTACCTGGACGTGTATGTGCGCGACGCGGTGAAGCGCGTGCCGGGCGTCGGCGATGTGCAGATTTTTGGCGAACGTAAATACGCGATGCGCTTGTGGCTTGATCCGGGACGCATGGCGCAGCGCGGTTTGTCGGCCACCAATGTGTTGGCGGCGTTGCAGGAGCAGAACGTGCAGGTCGCCGCGGGCGGAGTGGGGCAGCCGCCGCTTCCCGTGAATCAGTCGTATCAAATCAGCGTGCGGGCCATTGGGCGCCTGACTGAGCCGTCCGAATTTGAAAATATTATTTTGAAGACTGGCGCGAACGGCACGCTGGTACGCGTGAAAGACGTGGGCCGCGCGGAACTGGGCGCGGAAGATTACGGCTCGATTCTGACCTACGACGGGCACGAAGCGGTGGGCATCGGCGTGACCCAACTCCCGGGCGCAAACGCGCTGGATGTGGACCGGTTGGCTAAAGCCGAATTATTGCGGCTGTCCAAAACGTTTCCGCCGGGATTGAAGTATGCGGTGGCCTTCGACACAACGTCGGTGATTGGGGAATCGATCCGTGACGTGCTGATCACGCTGCTACAAGCCATTGGCTTGGTGGTGCTGGTGATTTTCGTGTTCCTGCAGGATTGGCGCAGCACGCTGATTCCCGCGGCCACCATTCCAGTCTCGCTGATCGGGACATTCATTTTTGTGAAGCTGCTGGGATTTTCGATCAATACCTTGACGCTGTTTGGCATCACGTTGGCCACCGGATTGGTGGTCGATGACGCCATCGTGGTGATCGAAAACGTGGAGCGGCACATCGCCGAGGGACTTACCGAGCCGCACAATGCCGCATCGGTAGCGATGAAAGAAGTGGCTGGAGCGGTGATCGCTACTTCGCTCGTACTCGTCGCCGTGTTCGTTCCAGTCGCGCTTTTCCCTGGCACCACTGGAATTTTGTTCCGGCAGTTTGCGTTGACCATCGCGTTTTCCGTGGCGATTTCTGCGTTCAATGCGTTGACGTTGACTCCGGCGCTTTCCGCGATTTTGCTGGGGCATCATCGCGAGCGAGCGCAGGGGCGATTTTTTCGCGCGTTCAATCGCGTAGTGGAAGCCGGAACAAATCTCTACACGGGTATGTTGCGCAATGTGGTGAGCTGGCGGCTGGCTTCCGCAGTGGTGTTTCTGGCGTTGCTCGGAGTGACCTACTACATCTATCAGTTGGTGCCGCGCGGCTTCATCCCTGAAGAAGATCAGGGCTACATCATCATGATCGTGCAGTCGCCGCAGGGCGCTTCGTTGGAGTACACCCGCAATATCGCGGCGCAAACCGAGAAAATATTGGCCACCGAGCATGATATCGACAGCGTGTTCTCGGTCATCGGATTCAGCTTTTCTGGAAGCGCGCCGAATCGCGCTATCGTGTTCGCCAGCCTGAAATCCTTCGACGAGCGCAAGGGGCCCACACATTCCGCGCAGGCGATCATCGAGCGGCTGCGGCCGCAGACGTTTGGCATCACTGGGGCGCTGGTAATTCCCTTCAACCCACCCGCGGTCCAAGGCTTGGGACAGTTTGGCGGATTCCAGTTTGAGCTGGAAGATCTGGGCCGCAACTCGCTGCAAGCCATCGCCGACACCACCAATCAATTGGTGGCCAAGGGCAACAGCAGCAAAGAGCTGACCGGCTTGTTCACCAGTTACACCGCGAACGACCCGCAGTACCTGGTGCACATCGATCGCGATAAAGCCAAGAGCCTGCAGGTGCCGCTAACGCAGATCACCGACGCGTTGCAGGTCTACATGGGCTCGGTGTACGTGAATGACTTCGACTTCAACAATCGCGCGTATCGCGTGTATGTGCAGGGCGAAGGGCGTTTCCGCGCCAAGGCCAAGGACATTGAGGAATATTATTTGCGGTCGGATACCGGGAAGATGGTGCCGCTGGATGATGTGGTGACCATCGAGCAGACCGCTAATCCGCAGGTCATCAGCCACTACAATTTGTTTCGCTCGGCGGAAATTAACGGCTCGGCGGCGCCGGGGCGCAGTTCTGGCGATGGCATCGCTGACATGGAAGCGCTGGCGCGAAAAAATTTGCCCAGCGGGATGACGTTTGAGTGGAGCGGATTGTCGCTGGAAGAATTGCAGTCGGGCGGCAAGGCTACGATTTTGTTTGGGCTGGGTTTGGTGGTGGTGTATCTGACGCTGGCTGCGCAGTATGAAAGTTTCGTGCTGCCGTTCATCGTGCTGCTGGCGGTTCCTGTAGCGCTGCTCGGCGCCATCGGTTCGCAGGCCATGCGCGGTTTGCAGAACGATGTGTACTGCCAGATCGGCTTGGTGATGCTGATCGGTCTCGCCAGCAAGAATGCTATTTTGATCGTGGAGTTTGCGGAACAACTGCGCGGTCAGGGCATGTCTATCGTGGAAGCTGCGGTGGAGTCGGCGCGTATCCGCTTGCGCCCAATTCTGATGACTTCGTTGGCGTTTATTTTGGGAGTTCTTCCTTTGGTGCTGGCCACCGGCGCCGGCCGCGCTGGCCGCATCTCTGTCGGCACCACCGTCTTCGGCGGCATGATCGCCGCCACCACGCTGAACCTGCTGTTCATCCCGGTGCTCTACGTCATCGTCAAGAGCATCGTCCCCGGCCGCGCCAAAGTTACTGGCGCTGAACCCATCGCCCACCCCGCCGACTAACTACCGTAGAAATCTGAACGAGGAGAGAATTTTCTCCAAGTCGTTTCTGACCTGTTGGTCGTCAGCCTTCGTGAAGGGTTTTTCGGGAGCACGGTCGTCCGTGACGTCCGGCTCATCCTCGAGAATGTCGGTGTTGATGGTGAAGCTGACTTCCCAACAGGTGTCCTTGCGGAACGCGCGATACATCTCCGTATCCGCACGGTGCCCCATATTGGAACCGCCCCGACTGCCGTGCACAAACTCTATTGCGTTTATAGCTTTCGTCGGATGCTTAAGGTCCGGATAAAAATCACTCCCGCCCCCTGGGTATTTCTCCGGAATTGAACACTCAACCGCTGAATGCGCCCGCTCAACATTGCGAATTTGAAACGATGCGCCTCGAAAATTGGTGTCCTCGTACATCGCGGATTGATAGGTGACGCAGGCAGCCACTCCGGATGAAGCCACTGCCGCACCGCACAGAGGTGCCCAAGCTGCCAGACGCCCAGCTTCTACCGCGTCATCGCCAAGGTAGAGCTTAAAGTTCAAGGGATAAACGAACATGAAGCGATGGTCAGAGTCTACAAATGTGCGAGTCGCAACCTTGGGCAACTGCCGGGGAGTGGCCTGCAGCGCCACAAGCAGCAAGAAGCAGAATATGGTGTTGTGCACAGCGACAAGATAACACTTTTACACCCAAGAAAAAATGGCCATACACCCAATGCCTAGAGCGAATCGCAGCCTGCGAGAATTATTTCGTTGAGGTCGCCGCGGTCGAGAAGTATTGGTCCAGGCCGGATTTTAGTTCGGCGACGCCGCGTTGGACGTTGCGGTCTAGGGCTGCGACCAAAGCGGGGACGTCTTTGCTGGCGACCGGCTCGTCGTGGGTGTAGTAGTGGGTCCATACGGTGGCGCCGGTCTTTATGTCGCGCAGTTGCCATTCGCAGGTGACCCGCGCGGACAGAGTGCCGCCGGCCACTTCTTTGAAATCGTAGAGCTGGCCGTGCAGAACGTAGTCCATGTGCATGGCACTGCGCTGTGCGGTGATGTCGCGATAGCGGCCGCTGGCCTGCAACTCGCGCAGGATCACTTCCTGAATCATTTCGGTGGGCGGCTCGCTCCAGCGTTGATATTCGTAAGTGCCCAGTTCGTCCGCGCCGGTGCTGTAAACGAGACGGTCCTCCCGATACAAATGCGAAGCCGTCAGCGGTCCGACCGCCAGGGAGATTCCGCCGGTGCCGGTCGTGACTTGCGGCATGTCGTTGGGCACGGTGATTTGGTAATACTTGACCGGGCGCGCCGCGCCGCAACCCGCGAGCGTTATCACCAGCAATGCGGCAAGGGCCACCAAGATCAAGTGCACACCAGGCGTGGTGCGCAGCGGCCGCTTTCCATTCGCCGGCACACGATTCGTCTCAAGAACTTTTGAGCCATGCACGAAGTTCACGTTCCGGTTGAGCGTGCTCATCATTTTTCCCCTGTCTTGTGTTCTTTAGGAGTGCTGGCGCGAATCAAGGTGTACGGTTTGGATTTGATCTCGTCGGTAAATTCTTTCAAGTTTTCGCTGACGTGGCGGAAATTCTCGAGCAGCTCGTCGATATTTTCGGAATTTACATCGAGGGTGTCATCCAGGCGACCGGTCACGCTGGTGAGATTGTCGAGCGAAGCCTTCAACTGCAGGACCACTTTGCGAATGTCCTGGCGGTTGTCGCCGATCAGGCCGTCCACGTGAGTCAGCGTGTCGTTAGCTTGCGCCAGCGTTTTCTTCAAATCGTCCAGCAGTGGGCTGAACTTGGCGCTGGAGGCGTTGAGATTGCCCAAGGTGCTCTTCAGGACGGGGCGATCTTCGGCAATCATGGCGTGGGATTGGGCCAAAATTCCGGAGAGATTTTCGCGATTCTTGTCGCCGAGCAGATCATTGACGCGAGCAATGGTGGTCTGCAATTCGCCGGCGCGCAGATTCAAGTTGTGCAGCAGCGCTTGGGCCTCGGGAGCCAGATCGTTGATGCGCGCGGTGATGGCATTCAAGTCTAAATATTGATCGGAGGTCAGCGTCGAGCCATCCGGCGCCAAAGGTGACTGCGGGCCGCCCGGCACCACTTCCAGGTGGTTATCGCCCAGCGGGCTGAGGCTCATGATCTTCACGTGGCTATCGGTTTTCACCGGCAGCGAGGACTGCACACTCAAAGTGATTTCTATGTTCGAAGGATTATTGGGATCAATCTGGATTTTTTCCACGCGGCCGACTTTGGGCCCGCCTGCATAGCGGACTTGCGACCCGACATCCAAACCACCGGCGAAGGGGAAGAAGGCGTGGAAGGTTTTCACGCTGCGGCCAAACGCGCCACTGATAGCGAAGACCGTGCCGATCAGCACCGCCGTGGCAATGATGACGAACAGACCCACCACCGCTTGTTCGCGTCTTGCTTCCATCAGAGGCTCCTCTTGTCAGCGGGGCCGCGGCTCGAGCTGGGGCCCTTCGTCAACATTTGCAGATAATCCATTTCGCGCGCGACTTCCGGCTCGGCGACGCGATCGAGAAACTGGCGAACGCGGGGCTGCTTGCTGTTTTGCATTTCGGATACGGTGCCAAGAGCCACGACGTGACCTTTGTCGATCAGCACCATGCGGTCGGCGATCAGAAAGGCGCTGGCCAGTTCGTGGGTGACCACGATGATGGTCATGTGAAATGCTTTTTTCAGCTCGAGGATGAGCTGATCGATGCCCGCGGCGATAATGGGATCGAGGCCCGCGGAAGGTTCGTCGAAAAAGAGAATTTCCGGATCCATGGCCAGCGCGCGAGCCACGGCGGCGCGCTTTTTCATACCGCCGCTCAACTCCGAAGGCTTGTAATCCTCAAAGCCAGCCAGGCCAACCTGTTCGAGTTTCAGCCGCAGCATGATTTCGATGGTGGAGTCTTCCAGCTTGGTGTGTTCGCGCAACGGCAAAGCCACGTTTTCGCCGACAGTCATGGAGCCAAACAGCGCGCTGCCTTGAAACGACATGCCCAGCTTGCGACGAATCTCGTCCATTTCTTCCACGGTGACGGTGGCCAAATTTTTTCCGCGAAGAATAATCTCCCCGGAACTTGGCCGCTCCAGTCCCACCAGGGTACGCAGCAGCGTGCTCTTGCCGGAGCCAGAACCGCCCAGAATCACCATGGTTTCGCCGCGCATCACGTCAAAGGTGACGCCGTGCAAAATCTCGCGCGTGCCATACGAAACGCGTAGATCGCGCAGCGAAATCATCGCCTCGGGCGGACGATCGGCGAAATCCTGATCTTTTAAGTCGGCGTCTTCGATCACAGCATCCCCGGCTAATCGCTAAGAAAAAAGAACAAGGCGGTAAAGACCAAATCCACCAGCACCACCATGAAAATCGAAACCACCACTGCACGAGTGGTGGAGCGGCCGACCTGTTCGGGTCCGGCGCCAGTAACCAACCCTTCATGGCAGCCCACCGCAGTGATGGTCATGCCGAACATAACGCTTTTAACCAAACCACTGATGATGTCGCGCAGAAACAAGGCATCCACCGACGACGAAATGTAACGCACGAAGGTGAAATCCGCTTTGGCCACGCCAAATAAAGAACCACCGAGAATACCCATGGTGTTGGCCCAGATGGTGAGGCACGGCAGCATGATGATCATGGCCAGGAATTTCGGCGTCACCAAAAAATGGATGGGATTGATGGCCATGGTCTCCAGCGCATCAATTTCTTCGGTAACTTTCATGGTACCGATTTCGGCGGCAAACGAGGAACCAGAGCGGCCGATCACCACGATCGCGGTGATGAGCGGACCCAGTTCGCGGGTCATGGAAATTGCCACCGCACTGGCCACGAAACTGATCGCGCCAAATTTCTGGAGTTCATAGGCACTTTGCAGCGCCAGGATCAGGCCGATGAAAAAATGTGATGAGCGAAAGAATGGGCAGCGCGTTTACGCCAACGTCCATGGCCTGCGAAACGGCGCGTTGCAGCCGCACCGGCTTGCCCTTGAACGGCGCGATGAAGGTGTAATATCCGGCGCGCCCGCCCAATTCCGCGAGGGCACCCAGATATTGAAGACCGCCGATTACACCCGACCCGACTTGAGAAACGAACGCCAAGAGCCCTCGATAAACTTTTGCTACAACTACAGCCGCAAGAAAATCGCGGGATTAAGCCAAAGATTGCTGTTCGTTATCAAAAACTTCAAAAATTTTAATCAAGCGGGATAATTGCAAAACTTCGCGGGCCGCGGGACTCAATCCGTACAAAATGAAGCGCAGGTTGGCATCGCGCGCCGCTTTCAACCCTTCCACCAAAGAAGCCACGCCGGAGCTGTCGATGTAACGCACTCCGGTCAAATTCAGAATGACGCGCGGGGTCTTAAGCTCGCGCAGTTCCTTCAGTAAAACTTTGCGCAACTCCGGGGAGTTGGCCAGGTCGATATGTCCGGTAATGTCAAAAATGGTGGCTTGGTCTAAGCGGCGGGCGACAATCTGCAATTTACTCTCCTTGGTCCAAAGAGCCTTTCGGCTCACCATCAAGATACTTCACCATCCGCAGCCGATTAAGACCTTCGGCGCGACTATGTTCCATAAGGTCCATGCTGTCGCGCATGAAGTGTAAGCCGAGGCCGCCGGGCTTCACCTCATCGAGGGAGCGGGCGGTCAGCTTTTCGCGATCAAAAGGATGGCCACTGTCGAGTAACTGAAACTCCAGACCTTCGCGTTGCTTTCCGTTTACCACGTCAACTACGCGCTTGCAAGAAACGTCGATGCGTTTATTTGGGTCGCCGCCGTAGGCATGGCGGATCACGTTGGCCACCGCTTCATCCACCGCGCGGGTGATGGAGCGAGTTTCGGCCTCGGAAAATCCGAGGATTTCCGTCAGCCGTTCCACGGCTGCGCGCACCACCGAGAGCATCTGTGGGTCGGCTGGCACAACCAAGTCCAGAAGAGACTCGGGTTTCGACACTGGTGTGGCTCCCGCCATCATGCAACAGGTATACTCACGCGCCGCAAAGGCGGCGGATTTTTGAATCGAAGGAACTTGGCAGATACAGTCGTGCAAATGCGGCGAAAAGTCAATGCCGCGATGAGGTTTGGTGGCGGCGTAAAGTCTGGCGGGTTTAGCACATAGCGTGCGCCGGATTATGGCGGCGGGCATCCAATTGGGGTGAATCACAGGGTAAATCCTGAAGAGCAGGATAGGAGCGTAAGTGGGGCTACGCATCGAAGATTACGGAATGATTGGGGATTGCCATACTGCGGCGCTGGTCTCGCGGGAAGGCTCGATTGATTGGCTGTGCATGCCCAGCTTCGATTCTGGAGCATGTTTCGCGGCGCTGTTGGGCGATGAGAATAATGGGCGGTGGCTGATTCGGCCGGCGGTTGAGGTAAAGCGTACCAGCCGGAAATATCGTGAAAATACGCTGATTCTGGAAACTACGTTTGAGACGGATGCCGGCACGGTAACCCTGGTGGATTGCATGCCGCCGCGAACATCTGATCCGGACTTGCTGCGGATGGTCGTGGGCGTAAGCGGGCAAGTGCCGATGCGTATGGAGCTGGTGATTCGCTTCGATTACGGCTCGATCGTGCCGTGGGTGCGCAGGATGGATGATGGGATTCAGGCGGTTGGCGGGCCAGACACCATTCGGTTGCGAACACCGGTGGAATTGAAAGGTGAAAATTTCAAGACCACCTCGGACTTTACTGTTGCTGCCGGGGAGCGTGTGCCTTTTGAACTGACCTGGCACGAATCGCATATCGAAGAGCCGAAGGCGCGAGCTGACGTGGAAATGTCTGTCGAAGAGACGGCGGAGTGGTGGAAAGAGTGGATTGGACGATGCACGTACGCGGGCCAAGCGGATGAAGCGGTGCGGCGTTCGTTGATTATTTTGAAGGCGCTGACGTATGAACCGACTGGAGCTATCGTGGCGGCGCCGACGACTTCCCTGCCGGAATGTATCGGCGGAGTGCGCAACTGGGATTATCGATTTTGTTGGGTGCGGGATGCCACGTTGTCGCTGCGCGCGCTGGTGGTGGCGGGTTATCTGGATGAGGCGCTGGCGTGGCGCGAGTGGCTGATCCGTGCAGTGGCGGGAAATCCTGCGGAGTTGAGCATTGTTTATGGGTTGCGGGGAGAGCGGCGGCTCACCGAGTTGGAGTTGCCGTGGCTTAGCGGATATGAAAAGTCAGTGCCGGTGCGCATTGGCAATGCCGCTTACAGTCAGTTGCAGCTCGATGTGTATGGCGAGATGAGCGACACGCTGTATTTGTGCCGCCAGGTGGGGCTGCAACAAGGGCGGGAATTGAAGAGTTGGGGCGTCGGGCGAGCGCTGATGGATCACCTGGAGACGGCCTGGCACGAACCCGATGAAGGCATCTGGGAAATGCGCGGGCCGCGGCGGAATTTTACGCATTCGAAGATGATGGCGTGGGTGGCCATGGATCGCGCGGTGAAATCGGTGGAGCATGGCTGGCTAGGGAAAGATGCGCCGACGGAGCGCTGGGCCAAAGTGCGCGATGAAATTCACGAGGAAGTTTGCCGCGAAGGATTTGATACGGAGCTGAACTCGTTTGTGCAGTTTTATGGCTCGAAGCATTTGGACGCCAGTCTGTTGATGATGGCCATCGTGGGATTTTTGCCCTCGGATGATCCGCGGGTGCTTGGCACGATTGCGGCGATTGAGAAAGGTTTGTTGAGCGCCGATGGATTTGTAAATCGCTATACGACCGATCCGGCAGTGGACGGTTTGCCGCATGGCGAGGCGGCGTTTTTGCCGTGCACCTTTTGGCTGGCGGATAATTATGTGATGCAGGGACGGCTGGATGATGCGCAGAAGATTTTCGATCGGTTGCTCGCGGTGCGCAACGAGCTAGGCTTGTTGTCGGAAGAATACGATCCGGTCGAGAAGCGGTTGCTGGGAAATTTTCCGCAGGCGTTTTCGCATTTTTGTCTGGTGAATACGGCGTATCGCTTTTTGGAGGGTCCGATTTTGAGTTCGAAGGGTGGGCCGAATACCAAGGATGACCGGTAGGAATTTTCTGGGTTGGCTATTCGAGGGTGGGTAGCGGATATAATCGGTTGGAGTTATCTGAGCTGTTGCGAGGCTGTTGAGAGACCGCGATGATTTCGTTTGAGAATAAAGTGACAGTGCCGAGCAATGTGCTGGTGCGCGTGCTCGATAAAGAAGCGGTGCTGCTCAATATTGAAACTGAGCGGTATTTTGGACTGGATGAGATTGGCACGCGCATGTGGGAGCTGACGACTACTTCTCCCAGCGTGGAAATCGCGTATCAGGCGTTGCTGAATGAATACGACGTGCAGCCCGCGACGCTGCGGCAGAACTTGCACGATTTATTGGAAAAGCTGCAGACGAATGGATTGTTGAATTTGACTCCCAGCGATGTGGGCACAGCTCCGACGGTTTAGGAATTTGGGAGCGCCCGCGCAGAAGCTTTTTCTGCGTGCTTGGGTGATGTTGCCGTTCGTTGCGGCGAGCCTGCGGGTGCGCGGTTTTGGCGCGACGCAGCGCAGCTTGCGGCCAGCGATTCCCGCGTCTACGTCTACACAAAACTCTGCTGACAATTTGGGACGCAATAGTTCGCCACTGCGTGATGGTGCAGCGGCGGAGTTGACCGCGCGGATGGTGACTGCCGCGGCGCGGCGATCCGTGTTTCATGCGGGGTGTTTGGAACGGTCGTTGACGCTATGGTGGTTGCTGGAGCGGCAAGGAGTTCCCTGCCAGCTGCGCATCGGCACGCGGAAAGCTGGGGAGCAACTCGAGGCGCACGCTTGGGTGGAGTACGACGGGCGGGCGCTGAACGAAGTCGATGATGTGCACAAGCACTACGCTGCGTTTGACGAGGCTTTTGCGGGAGTGGAACGCGCAAAAAAATAGCGGCAAGCTTTGCAGCTTGCCGCCGATTAATTTCGATTACGAGTAGCTTAGTTGGCCGCGACCGGCAGAACATTGCCGAAGCGCTTGGACGCGAACACCGCGCCAACCAGACCGACAAGGCCGAAACCAAGAAGCATCAAGCCGGAAGGTTCCGGAGTCGGGTTGCTGTTGCTGACCGAACCGCCAGCGCCGCCGCCCATGAAGTCTGTCA
The DNA here is from genome assembly GCA_963846145.1 of uncultured Acidobacteriota bacterium. GTDB lineage: Bacteria > Acidobacteriota > Terriglobia > Acidiferrales > UBA7541 > Acidiferrum. The sequence goes on from CAWJUV010000006.1 coordinate 115,038, forward strand.
AGTTGATGCCGTTGATCAGCAGCATCGTGGGGTTCGATTCCGAGCCGCTGTACAACTGCGGACCGGACAAGCTGATGTCCACGCAGCTGCCGCAAGAGAAGGCACCGAATGCGCCGCCCGCTGCCGCGTTGTAGAAAACAAGAAAATCGTTGGAAGGCGCGCCATTGATCATCAAGTTGGTCGGCGTAACTTCAAATCCGAACCCAGGCGAAAACGACGTGGGCGTCGGAGTTTCCGACAACTGGAATGTCACCGGGGTAGCGCCGGTGAACGTGTAGGTCAACAGCGTGTCGGCCGAAGCTTTGGCGGCGCCCAAGAGCAACAGAGCGGCGACAAGAAGCGAGGCGCGATAAAAAGTTGTTTTCATGATTGCCTTCCTCTAATAAAACGAATGTGCAATTACAGCACCGAAGCGGGGAAAGTTGCAATCCGGTAAAGTACCGAGAACATATCAGTTTACTAACCGTGTTGCAAGTTGAAACTCTGGTTTCTAGAAGAACCCTACGGTTTTTGGTTAGTTGCGCTGCCCGGAAAATATTGTTTGGTAAAAATTTCGCAGTGAAGTACTAGAACGTCATGACTGCGATGTACAGCGTTATGATGGCGCCGCAGTGATGGGAGCGACCGGTTGAGCGGGATTGTGGGGATATTTCATCGAGATGGTCGAGTGGTCGACGCGGGGTTGCTTAAAGGTCTGACCGAGTTTCTCGCCTTTCGTGGGCCTGACGGGCGGCGGACCTGGAGTGAAGACCGAGTCGGCTTGGGGTACGCCGAGTTAAGGACGTCAGGGCTACCTCCCGGGTCGGAAGGGCTGCGGCTGTCTCAGCCGATGGAAATGCTGGACTTAGCGGTGGTTGCGGACTCCCACCTGGTGGCCAAGAGCGACCTGATCGCCAAGCTTGGAAGTGCAGGGCGCAAGGCCAGCGATCGGGATTCAGATGCAGCGCTGATTCTGCATGCCTATGCCGCGTGGGGGCCGCGTTGTGTGGAGCATCTGGCTGGAGATTTTGCCTTTGCAGTGTGGAATCGGCGGGCTCAGAGCCTCTTCTGTGCCCGTGACCAATTCGGAATTAAGCCCTTTTACTATGCGGAGTTGGGCGAGCTCTTCCTATTCAGTAACACCCTAAATTGCCTGCGAAAACATCCGGCGGTTAGCAACCGACTGGATGAGGCGGCGATTGGGGATTTTCTATTGTTTGGGCTGAACTACGAATCGGCCTCGACCAGCTTTGCCGACATACAAAGGTTGCCGCCGGGGTGTTCTCTGCTGGTTTCTCGCCCCTCGGTGAAGGCCACGCGCTACTGGCGGCCGCCCACGGAACAGCGAATACACTTCGCGCGGGAGGAGGAGTACGTCGAGCGCTTCAACGAATTGCTGACCACTGCGGTGGCCGAGCGGCTGCCGAACGACACCGTGGGAGTGCTGCTCAGCGGCGGACTGGATTCGGGAGCGGTGGCTACTGGGGCCAAGGAAATTTCGAGCGCCAACGGCGGCAAGCCAGAGGTGCGCAGCTACACCGTCGGGTACGAAGACGCGGCAACCGATCCGGAAGGATCCCGCGGCGGTGCGTTGGCGAAAAGCCTGGGAATTCCTAACCATTACATTTCTTTCGAGAAGCTGGAGCTTTTTGAACGGGCCGATGATCCCGCGTACCGGTTTCCTGAGCCAATCGACGACGCCTTGTCCGCAGCATTGTTTCGACAATATCGCGAGATTGCGGCGGATTGCCGAGTGGCCCTGTCGGGCGAAGGTGCCGACAACTTAATGTACTTTGAGTTTGAGCCCTATGCGAAAGAACTGCGCCAGAGCGGCAAATACGGCCAACTGGCCCGCGAGGCGGCGCGGTTTGCGTGGGCCCGGCCTTTTCCTTGGCGAGGAGTTTTGCGGCGGGTTGGTGGGAAGTTAGGCACTAGAACTTGACTCTGGCGGACTGCCTAAATGGCTTGCTACGGATTTTGCCAAACAGGCTGGCTTGGCCGACCGATGGGCAAGCGGTCAACAGATGGAAATGCCGCAGCAGCAGCACAAAACGCGGCCTAAGGCCCACGCTTCCCTGTTCCTACCGCAGTGGGTCAACATGTTTGAGCTGCAAAATCCTGGAGTTACGCGTGCCGCTGTAGAGGTGCGCTACCCATTTCTGGATTTACGGCTGGTGGAATTCCTGCTGGCGATTCCGGCGTTTCCGTGGGCATTTCAGAAACGCTTGTTGCGCTTGGCGATGAAAGGCCGGTTGCCGGAAGAGACTTTGCGCCGGCGAAAGACCCCGTTGGCGATAAATCCAATACGAAGAAAATTACGCACGCTGCGGGAAGGAGCCCTCGACTGGCCCAAGCACCCTTGGAGCCAGCAAATTTTTCAATTTGTGGACCCATCGAGGATTCCGAATATTCGTGATACGATGGCTCTCGAAGACTTAAGACCCTTCTACCTTGCTCTCTGGCTCCAAGGTTTGAAGGATAATGCCGATTCCTCGGAGACTGGCTGATGGAAAACACCGCACCGAAGAAACCGCAGGAGCCGAAGTCGTATGCTGAGCCGACGTTGACCGAATACGGCAGCGTGCGGGAATTGACCAAGCAGGTTGCGCAGCACGGAAATGCCGATGGTGGCACCAGCCCGCGCACCAACACCTCGTTGACCTAGTTGTTTTGCCGCCTGTGCGCCTTGCACCGCTTGCGTTTCTCGTTCTAGTCTCTTCACTCCGCGCGTCTCATCCTTGATCCCTTCGTGAATAGTGGTCAAAACTCGCCTGAATTTTTTCCGGCTACGGGTTCCGAGCTTGACCAGAAATTCGTTTATCGCGCTTATGGGATTGAAATACTTTCCAACTTAGAAATCCCCGCGCTTGCGGGCACGGCCGGGCCGTCTGAAGTGATCGGGGCGCCTTCGCTGAAGGTGCGTTTCGGCTTGTCGCCTTCGATGGACACTTCTCAACGCCTGGAAGAGTTGCGCCATGCCAGCGCGGACGTGGATAGCCGCGGCGAACCCGTCCTAAAAATTTGGAATGCCGACTGTGGGAAATTCTTGCGCATGGCGTACAGCGATGGGCCGGAGTTTTGGTTCGACTGCGAACTCGAAAATTTGTGGGTTCGCTGGCAGAGAGGTTCCACAGAACAAAATGCTCTGGGTCTTTTGCTCGGGCCGGTGTTGGGATTTTTGCTGCGGCTGCGTGGGATGGTTTGTTTGCACGGAAGCGTGGTGGGGTTCGGCAGTAGCGCGGTGATTTTCATTGGCGCGCCGGGAGCGGGAAAGTCGACGACTGCGGCGGCGTTTGCGCAGCGCGGATTTGCAGTGTTGGCGGATGATATTGCGGCGCTGATTGACGAGGCGGGAGTTTTTCGGGTGCAGCCTGCATATCCGCGGGTGAATTTGTGGCCCAGTTCGGTGCAACTGCTGTATGGTTCGGCGGAAGCGCTGCCGCTAATCCACTCCAGAGGAGCTGACGTAGAAGAATCGGAGAAACGTTTTTTGCGGCTAGGCGGCGATGGCAAGACGCGCTTTGAGCAGCAGCCTTTACCGCTGGCGGCCATTTATGTGCTGCAGCCTGCGCAAGCAGAGGGCGTCAGTGGGCACGAGATCATCGCAGCCATCCCGAAGCAAGCCGCGATGATGGCGCTGGTCACGAACGCGTACGGCAGCAATGTGTTGGATGCACAACAAAGAGCAAAAGAATTTGCAGTGTTGAGCCAATTAGTGGAAAGTGTACCGGTAAGGAACGTGTACGCGCGGCGAAGCGGGCTGAATTTTGACGTACTGTGCGAAATGATCCGCAAAGACGTCGCCCAACTGCGAGCGTCTGCACCATAAACTAGCAACCGATCGGCGATGCCTAAATCGAGCAAGACGTTCACGACCCTGTTTGTAGTGGCGGGGATGTGTCTCTGCGCGGGGGTTTATTGCTGCCTCGCGGCAGAAATGAGCGATCCCTTGGCCAATTCGCCGATGATGTTGGTGGCCGGCGCGTGCTTTATCGGATTTGGTTTGGCGGCCGCGTACATGGGCGTGCAGTCGTTTCGCCGCTACCGCGCGGTGATTCTGCACATCACCCGGCACGACGAGCGGCGCGTGCGCGTCCGTAAACGTAGAACCCCGCGTTACGCCGAAACCGAGAATTCTCAGAGCCCCGAAGAACTCTGAGGCCGTCCTCCGCCGTTAAAGCGACCCGCCGAATAAACTTACTGTGATAGCCGCGAACGTTTTCGGAAACTCCGTCGCGATGGGTAAGATCCGTCAGGCTAAGCCACACTTGAAACAATTCAAACCGTTCGCAACCAGCTAAAATTTTCCAGGGAAAGTGGAGCCGAGGGCGAGAGTTGAACTCGCGACCTGCCGATTACGAATCGGCTGCTCTACCACTGAGCTACCTCGGCTTAGTGCGGTCTATCGACAATAGCATCCGCTGAAAAAACCTGTCAATTTGGGCGTGGAAGTAAGTTTCGCGAAGTGCGCGAGCCTCAACGGGAGAAGGGGTACATGAGCCAGCTGATGCCGATGCCGATGGCCAGGAATAGGAAGAAAGACCAGGCGATGTAGCGGGCGCGATGGTAGGCGGTGCGGCGGCTGAGGAATCCGAAGGCGAGGGAAATCAGCAACGCGAAGAGCACCATGGCTTGCAGATGGCTGAGTTTGAATTCCGGCGGGGTCACGATTTGCGGCCTCGGGTGACTTCGTAGGCGTGCAGGGCGGCGAGCAGATTCAGCACGCCAGCGGTGGCCAGCAGGCGGGTGCCGTAGTCGCCGGCGGCGTGGGAGACGTCGGCGCCATGCGGCTCGAGCCGTTTGGCCACCCAATAAAAAACGCCGGAACCCAGGTCCGCGACGTAGCCGAGTTTGGAGAAGGCGTCGTCGCCGTTGCGGGTAAAAATGTTGCCGCGCATTCCTGCGCCGACGACCACCAGCAAAGCTACCGACAGAAAACAGGCGGCGGCGCGTCCGTACATTTTTAGGAGTAAGTGACCCGCACCGGGCACGATCCAACCTGCAAAACCGGCGATCAGTGCAAGCAGTTGGCGTTTCGATTCTGCCGCGGAAGCTTGAGTCGGCGGCGCTGGAGACGGCGCGTCCGCCAAATTTGGCGGCTCTGGCGTTGGCGGCTCTTGCGGCTCTTGCGGCTGGTGCGGAACCTCCGCAGATGTTGGCGCGCTCAATTTGTCGGAGGGAATTTGTTCAGTCACGGGTGCAATCAGTCAGACGCGTTGCGGTGTTTTATTAGGGCGATTCGCAGCTTGTGTCAGGCGCGGGAGGGATTGGCTCGCGACGCCGGCACAAATAACCGCGCCCAAATCAGGTTACGCCAATAATGGCAGAATTTCTTTTTGAATAGCGCCGGTGACGCGGGCTTCGTGCTCGTCGATGTATACGTTCACTTCGGTGCGGATGCCGAACTCCGGGAGGTAAATTCCCGGCTCGACCGAAGTGCAAATGCCGGGGATCAGCCGGCGCACGTCGTGAGTTTCGAGGCCGTCGAGGTTCACACCATTGCCGTGAATCATTTCGCCGATGCTGTGGCCGGTGCGATGGAAAAAATATTTGCCGTAGCCAGCTTTTTTGACGACGGCGCGCGCGGCGTTGTCGACTTGCCAGCCTTGCAGCGGTTTGCCGGCGGCGATGCTGGATTGAATCAGCTCGATGGCGGCGTCGCGCGCGTCTCGGGCCACGCGCCAAACTTTGGCGAATTTTTCGGGAACTTTAGCACCGAGGTAGCCGACCCAGGTTACGTCGTAGTACACGCTGCCGGGAGTTTTGAGTTTGCCCCAGACGTCGAGAAGCAACAGGTCGCCTTCGCGGATGGAAGCGGCACCTTCAGGAGTGGGGCCGTAGTGTGGGTCGCTGGCGTTGGCGTTGACTGCCACGTCGGGTCCGTCCTCGCGCTGAATACCGGCGGCGGCGAATTCTTTGAGGATCCACTGCTGCAGGTCGTATTCGGTGAGGGCGACTTTTTGGCGGATGGCGTCAGCGGCTTGCTGGAATGCACCGCTGATGGTGCGGTCGATAATTTTTTGGGCGGCGAGGTGCGATTCAAGTTGCGCGGGAGTCCAGCAGGCTTCGTATTTTTGGACGAGATCGGCGGAGCTGACCACCTTCGCGCCGGCGGCACGCACCATTTCTACGGTTCCGGCGTCGACCATCGAAACGTACGGGATCGCATTTTTGGGCGAGTATTGCATGGCCACGTTTTTGGCGCGGCCGAGAATTTTGCGCAGGCCTTTGTCGAGTTCATCGAGGCCGGCGTAGTACAAAGTGTCGCCGGGGACGCTGGCCAGCGCTTGGGCTTCGATTTTGTGGACGAGTTTTTTGGGCGTGCCTTTGGCGGGAACGAAATAAAACCAGCGGCGGGTGCGCATGCCTTGCGGCAGCCCGAGGATGCGATGGGCGATGGGATCGCGTCCGCGAAAATCGTAGAACAGCCAGCCGTCGAGGCGCGCGGCGCGAAGATCGTTTTGTATGGTGGAGATTTCGACGCTCATGATGGTTTGCTTTTCGAGATGCGTCAGGCTTCTTGTGCGAGCAACTGCTCGATTTGACGTTTGCTGACGCCTTGAATTTCGATGCGTTTGCTGCGGCTGCGTTCGCCGCTGAGGATTCTAACAGCGGATTTGGGCGTTTTCAAAAGTTGCGCGACGAAGGCGATAAGCGCGTCGTTGGCGCGACCTTCGACGGCGGGTGCGCTGAGGCGAATTTTTATCGCTCCGCCGTACTCGCCGGCGACTTCATCTTTGCTGGCGCCGGGTTGAACGCGGACGGCAAAGGTGACTGTGGCGTTCGAAGTGTTCTCAATGATCTCGATCATGCCGCCACAGCTTACCAGGCGCGCTGGTATTGAAGCGGTGGGGTCAGTTTGAAGTTTAAATCGTGGGCGGCGCGGCGCGGCCAGTAGGGATCGCGCAAAAATTCGCGGGCGATGATGACCAGGTCGGCTTGCTCGGTGGAAAGAATAGTTTCGGCTTGTACCGCGTCGGTGATCATTCCCACTGCGCCGGTGGCGATCCCGGTTTGTTTGCGAATTTCCGCGGCGAAAGGAACCTGGTAGCCGGGACCGACGGGAATCTTGGCGCTGGGGACGATGCCGCCGCTGGAGCAGTCGATTAGATCCACGCCCACGGCCTTGAGTTGACGCGCCAACTCGACGGATTGCTGCAAATCCCAGCCGCCTTCGACCCAATCCGTGGCGGAGACGCGGAAAAATAGCGGAAGATTGGCGGGCCAGATTTCGCGGATGGTTTTCGACACGCGAATCGCCAGGCGGGTGCGATTTTCGAGCGAGCCGCCGTACTCGTCGGTACGCTGATTCGCGAGGGGCGACAAAAACTCGTGCAAAAGGTAACCGTGCGCGCCGTGAATTTCTGCGACCTGGAAGCCGGCGTCGAGGGCGCGTTCCGCGGCGCCGCGAAAGGCGGCGACGACCGCGTCGATTTCTTGCAAGGTTAGGGCGCGCGGAGTGATGTAGGTGCTATCGAACGAGATGGCGCTAGGCGCAACCGGTTCCCAGCCACCGGCGCTGGCGGCAATTCCCTTCCCGCCTTCCCAAGGCACGCTGGTGCTGGCTTTTCTTCCGGCATGCGCCAACTGAATTCCAGCGACGGCGCCGACGCTGCGAATAAATTCGGTGATGGGCTTCCATGAAGCGACGTGTTCGTCGGTGTAGATGCCGGTGTCCGCCGGCGAAATGCGCCCCCGCTCTTCCACAGCAGTCGCTTCGGTGAAGACCAGAGCCGCGCCTCCTACCGCTCTGCTTCCAAGATGAACCAAATGCCAGGGCTGCGGATGGCCGTCCTTCGCGGAGTATTCGCACATGGGCGAGACAACGATGCGATTTTTGAGTTCGAGTCCGCGGAGGCGGAATGGGGTGAAGAGCTTCATGAGTGGCGGTATTCCTCGCGGGCGGTCGTTAGAAATTTGTAACGAGTGATTCGATGCGTGACGGAGGAAAGTGGTTAGGGCCGGCTTGCTGATGGAGAAACATTTGAACAATCTAAGCGATCGCTGACACATTTGTTTCCGTTGGTGAGCGGATCATGCTGGTGCGAGGAATCGTTGGCACTCCACTTGCAAATCTCAGTGAAGGAGAAATCATGCCGACGCAGGGCCAGACCGACGCCAATCCTCAAACCATGGCTTCCGCGCACGCGCAGGAGCGGCGGGAAGCGCGCTATGTGGTGGCCTTTCCTATCGAAGTGAGTGGGATTTTCGACGGTGAACCGTTCCGCGAAAAAACATTTACGCAGAATGTCAGCGAATGGGGGATTGGATTTCGGCTGTCGTTCGAGCTGAAGCGCGAGGATTTGGTGTCGATCAAAGTTCTCGATGGTAGTTCCGGCGAGTCGCGCCATTCGTTGTACCAAGTGACGCGCGCTACGGAGCAATTGGGGCAGTGGGTGACGGGGGCGTGGAAGTTGGGCGCAGAAGATATGTGGGGCGCGGAACTGGAAAAGCTGGCGGCCACCGAGGCGCGACGGGAATTTCGCGATGATTCGAGAGCAGCAGATTCGAACGGGCAGTCGAAAGATGAGCGGCCATGAGCGCAGGAAATTTGACGCGGCCTGCGGGAACTGCGGCCGCCGCAGCGCGTCCGGAAAAAACTGGAGCAGGCGGCGCGGCGGGAATTGAAATTGTGGGCTTTCCGCAGACGCTGTATACGCGCACGTTTGGCGATCCGGACATGTTGTTTGTGCCGCTGCTGGATGCGGCGCGCGAAGCGTTTGCCATGTGCGAGCGCCTGGCGGGGCACGGCGAGAATCGCGCCACTGCGGTGAAGTTGAGCGGGATGCAGTTGGCCAGTCATCGCTTTTGAAGGACAATAGCTTTTCGCTGGTGGCGGCGGGGCTTTCGCACGAGAACACTTACACGGTCGATTTAGAAAAAGGCACGCTGCTGATGTTGACGCGGCTATATGCGGTGGTTAGCCGGCGTACTTCGTTTTTTAAAGTGGAGATTGCTGGAAATATTTCCGGCGGGGCGTTTGTGGTCCGTAACCCAGTGGCTGGCACGGTGATCATGCAGATTGAAGAAGAGCGGCTGAGCCAGCCAAACTTTTTTTCCACGGTGCTGGCGCAGGAATGTTTGCGGGCGCAGATGGAGCAGGAGCGTTTTGGGCGCCTGGATGAAACGCTGGGGCCGGAGTCCAATGGCGAAATTCGCATGATGCTTAACATTGCGGGCGGGAAGGTTCCGGTGGGGCTGCGGCAAAAAGAAGAAGGCGGGGCGTGGGACATTATCGACGGGCGGCGGCAGGAGTGGGTCGGCAAATTATCGGATGAAATGGAAGCGTCACTGAAAAGTCTTACGCACTACATCCAGGAATTATTCGCGCAGAAATAGGTTTGCAGGCAGCACTTCCCCGCGGAAGTTATGAGCAGACTCCTTCTCTGTCGTCGTTGATTAAGAAAAACAAACACATTCCAGATTGGTCCGCTTTCTTCACGAAATATCGAAATGAAACCCGCGCGATTTAGCCGGGCGTACAGCGTCGGTCAGTTCGCGACGTTGTCGCGTGCGTCGATGAAATGAATCGAGTGAAGCGATTGAACAGAGAAAACCAAAAAGGTGGTGACGATTCTGGTGCGAGAGAAGTTGTTGAATGCGCGAAGAAACGCTGGCCCGTAACTTGCTCCGTTAAACCGCAAGAAGCTCGAAGGCAGCGGAGTTAAGAACGCTGTAATCGAGCAGTTCGGGACATCCAAGGAAACCCTGCGCATGAGCGACGACATCATCCGGGAATTTCTCGTCGAAAGTGCCGAGAATCTGGATTTGCTGGATCGCGAGCTGGTGGCGCTGGAGAAAAATCCTACCGCGAAGGATACGCTGTCGAGCGTTTTTCGAACTATTCACACGATCAAGGGGACCTGCGGGTTTCTGGGATTCACCAAACTCGAAGCGGTCGCGCACGTAGGAGAAAATCTGCTCAGCCGTTTGCGCGACGGAGAACTGGCGCTGAATCCGGAAATTACTACAGCGCTGCTGCGTATGGTCGATGCAATTCGGCAGATGCTGCAGAGCATCGAGACCGACGGAAACGAAGGCGAACGCGACGATCAGGATTTGGTCAAGACGCTGACGCGGTTGCAGCAAGCTTCGCGCACCGCGAGCGAGCCGCCCGCAGTACCAAAAGTTTCCGCTGAAGCGCTGGCCGTTGCGCCAGATGTCGTATCCGCACCAGAGCCGGGGAAAGTTGCCGCGCCTCCGCTGGTGGCAAAACTGCCGGAAGCGATTCCCGCCAAACCTGCCGCCGAACCGGTCACAAAAGAAATTCATGCGGACACACACGAAGCGGGGTCCAGTGGTTCGTCGGACGGCGGCGGGGATGGCGCCGGACGAGCCGGAGCCAGCAAAGGCTCGATCCGCGTCGACGTTGGCCTGCTGGACAAATTGATGAACCTGGTCGGGGAGCTGGTGCTGGCCCGCAATCAGATTCTGCAATTCTCCAACAACATTGAGGACGCCGCGCTGGTCGCGCCCACGCAACGCCTGAACCTCATCACCACCGAGCTGCAAGAGGGCGTGATGAAAACCCGCATGCAGCCAATTGGAAATATCTGGAGCAAATTTCCGCGCACGGTGCGCGACGTGGCCACCGCTTGCGGAAAACAGATTCGCATCGAGATGGAAGGCCAGGAAACCGAGCTGGACAAAACCATTATCGAAGCGATTAAAGACCCGCTGACGCACATCGTGCGCAACTCCGCGGATCACGGCGTGGAAACGCCGGAAGCGCGCACCGCTACCGGAAAGCATGCCGAAGGGCGCCTCTTGCTGCGGGCCTTTCACGAGGGCGGGCAAGTGATCATCGAGATTTCCGACGATGGCGCGGGGCTCAACTCCGACCGTATCAGCAAGAAAGCGGTGGAGAAAGGCTTGATCACCCCCGATCAAGCGGCGCGCATGAGCGACCGCGAAGCGGTGAACCTGATTTTCCTGCCAGGATTTTCCACCGCTGCAAAAGTGACCAACGTTTCCGGTCGCGGTGTAGGTATGGACGTAGTCAAAACCAATATCGAGAAAATCGGCGGCACCGTGGATGTGCAATCGCAAGCCGGCACCGGCACCACGGTGCGGATGAAAATCCCGCTCACGCTCGCGATTATTCCCGCGCTGATCGTCACCAGCGGCGGCGAACGTTACGCCATACCGCAGGTCAGCCTGCTGGAACTGGTGCGCCTGGAAAGCGAAGCAGCCCGCAAGGGCATCGAGCTGATTCAAGGAGTGCCAGTCTATCGCCTGCGCGGACGGCTACTGCCACTGGTCAATCTCAATCACGAACTGAAACTCGAACCTGGCGCCACAGACACGCAGAAAGACGATCCCGTCAACATCGTCATTCTGCAAGCGGATGAACGGCAATTCGGCTTGATGGTCGACGAAATTAACGACACTGAAGAAATCGTGGTCAAGCCGCTCAGCAAACAACTCAAGGGCCTAAAAACCTTTGCGGGCTCGACCATTATGGGCGACGGGCGAGTGGCGCTGATTCTCGATGTGCTGGGGATCGCGCAATGTTCGAACGTCGTGACCGAAGCGCGGACCCGGGCCTTAGCGGAGAAGGAAGCGGAGTCGACGCCGGCCGTCACCGGCGAGCGGCAAACGCTGCTGCTTTTCAGCGGGCCCGGGGAAGGACACATGGCGGTCACCCTCGAAAGCGTGGGGCGGCTAGAAGAATTTCCGGCTTCGTCGGTGGAGCGCGCCGGAGGACTCGAGATGGTGCAATACCGCGGCGAAATTCTGCCGCTGATGCATCTTTCCGAAATGTTGGAAGAACGGCGGCGGCGTCCCCGTGAGGCCAACATCAAATCCAAAACAAAAAGTCCGGAGCGGCTGCAAGGCATCGTGTATTCCGCGGGCGGGAAACGCGTGGGTCTGGTGATCGATCAGATTCTCGACATCGTGGACGAAACCATCACGGCGAAAACGCCCGCGAGCCGAGCCGGGGTGCTGTACACCGCGGTAGTGCAAGGAAAAGTGACCGAGCTATTGGACATGCCCGCGTTGCTGCGCGCTTTTGACGCCAAACGCGCAGTGCCATTGCAGCAACCGGAAGAAGTAGAAGTTTAGGACGAGGGACTGCGGCAAATGTCAGGCAACGGCAAACAGTTCTGCACTTTTTTCGTGGGCGACGGCTACTTCGGGATTCCCGTCGAAGATGTGCAGGAAGTGGTGCGGCCGCGGCCGATTACTCCGGTACCGCTGGCGCCCAAAGTGATTCGCGGGCTGATCAATTTACGGGGGCAGATTCTAACTGCCATCGATTTGCGTTACCGCCTGAACGCTTCCGCGCAGGCTGCCGAGCAGCAAGCCATGAGCGTGGTGGTACGCACCAGCGAAGGCGCGGTGAGTTTGCTGGTGGATGAAATTGGCGATGTGCTGGAAGTCGTCGAAGACACCTTCGAAGCGCCGCCGGATACCTTACAAAACGCTTCGCGGGAGTTGGTGCTCGGCGTGCACAAGTTGCCGGAGCGGTTGCTGATGATTCTGGATACCGACAAAGCGGTGAACGGAATCAGCAACACGACGTTAGTGGGCACGGAAGCGTGAAGCTTTGCGGAGCGAAAACGATTTTGCGGGATTCGAGTCGTTACGGAATTCAGTTGCAGCACTAAAGAGCTTGAGTAGCAACAAATTTAAAACGGGAGTAGGTCATCCATGAGCGTCAAAGCACCGGTGCGCCGCGTCGAATCGCTGTATCTGCAACTGGGCGGAAAAAACACTATCACCTCAATCGTGGAGCGCTTCTACGAAAAAATGCTGGCCGATGGCGATCTGCGGCGACTTTTTGCCAAAGCCAACATGCCGCAAGTGAAGCGGCGGCAAGCTCAGTATCTCGCGCAAGAACTGGGCGGCCCCAACTCCGGCAACGGCCAGCAGGTCGAACCGGGCCATGATGGCGTGCTGCGCGAAGCGCGCCATCTCGAACGGGCCGCCACACATCTCGCAGTAGCGCTCAGCGAAATGGGCATCGCGCCCGATCTGGTCGATGCAGTGATGGAACGCGCCGCGGGCGATCATCAGCTTGCCGATGCCGACAGCGATTTCGAATCGGACGAGGCTCGCCAAAAAGAAGATTGGCTGGGCCAACTGGCGGCTATCAGCAAATCGCAAGCGGTGATCGAATTTCAACTCGACGGCACCATTGTCACCGCCAATGAAAATTTCCTGCGCACCATGGGCTACACACTGGAAGAAATCAAAGGCCACCATCACAGCATGTTTGCCGACGAAGGCACGCGCTACAGCCCAGAGTACAAAGACTTCTGGGCCAAGCTGAATCGCGGCGAATATCAAGCCGGGGAATATCGCCGCTTGGCCAAAGGCGGGAAAGAAGTCTGGATCCAGGCTTCCTACAATCCGATTCTCGACGCCCATGGCAAGCCCTTCAAAGTGGTGAAGTACGCCACGGATATCACCGGGCAAAAACAAGCCAACGCCAACTACGCCGGACAACTCGCGGCCATCAGCAAATCGCAAGCAGTAATCGAGTTCCAACTCGATGGAACAATTCTCACCGCCAATGAAAACTTTCTGCGGGTCATGGGCTACAGCTTGGACGAAGTAAAAGGCAAGCATCACAGCATGTTTGCCGATGAAGCCACGCGCAACAGTCCGGAGTATCGCGAATTCTGGGCCAAGCTGAATCGCGGCGAATATCAAGCGGCGGATTACAAACGCCTGGGCCGCGGCGGCAAAGAAGTGTGGATTCAGGCTTCGTACAATCCGATTCTCGACGCCAACGGCAAGCCCTTCAAAGTGGTGAAGTACGCCACCGACATCACCGCGCAGAAACAAGCCAACGCCAACTACGCCGGGACAACTCGACGCCATCGGCAAATCGCAAGCGGTCATCGAGTTTCAGATGGACGGCACCATTCTCACCGCCAATGAAAATTTCCAGCGGACTATGGGTTATGGACTCGACGAAATCAAAGGCAAGCATCACAGCATGTTTGCGGAAGAAGGCGCACGGCACACTCCGGCGTATCAAGAACTGTGGGCCAAATTAAATCGTGGCGAGTATCAAGCGGGAGAATTCCGCCGCGTGGGCAAAGGCGGAAAAGAAATCTGGCTGCAGGCTTCCTACAATCCGATTCTTGATTTGAACGGCAAGCCTTACAAGGTGGTGAAATACGCTTCGGATATCACGGCGCAAAAAGCCGCCGCCGAGGAGTTGAAGCGCAAAGTGGATTTGATTCTGCTGACCGTGGGCGCGGCGTCCAAAGGCGACTTGACCCAGGACATCGCCGTAACCGGAAGCGACGCCATCGGGCAAATGGCTACCGGATTGAAACAGTTTTTGACTACGCTGCGCGGCAGCATTCAGAAAATTGCCGAAGCGGCGGGGATTCTTTCCACTTCTTCTTCGGAAATGACATCGGTGAGCCAGCAGATGGCCGCCAACGCCGAGGAAACTTCAGCGCAGGCGGGAGTGGTTTCCTCCGCTTCCGAGCAGGTCAATCGCAATTTGCAGACGGTGGCGACGGGCAGCGAAGAAATGAGCGCGTCGATCAAGGAAATCGCCAAGAATGCGACGGAGGCCGCCAAAGTTGCCACCGGTGCGGTGCGCGTCGCGGAAACGGCCAACTCCACGGTCAGCAAGTTGGGCGAATCGAGCGCGGAGATCGGCCAGGTCATTAAAGTCATCACTTCGATCGCGCAGCAAACCAACTTGCTGGCGCTGAACGCCACTATCGAAGCGGCTCGCGCCGGTGAAGCGGGCAAAGGCTTCGCGGTGGTGGCCAACGAAGTGAAAGAACTGGCCAAGCAGACCGCCCGCGCCACGGAAGACATCAGCCGCAAGATCGAAGCGATTCAGTCCGACACCAAGAACGCGGTGGAAGCCATCGGGCAGATCAGTTCGGTGATTCTGCAGATCAACGATATTTCCGGAACGATTGCCACCGCGGTGGAAGAACAGAACGCCACCACCAATGAAATGTCTCGCAACGTCACCGATGCGGCCAACGGCGCCAGTGAGATTTCCAAAAATATCGCGGGGGTAGCGGATGCAGCGCAGAGCACTTCGCACGGCGCCGGCGATTCGCAGAAAGTTGCGGCGCAAATGGCGTTGATGTCTACGGAGCTGCGCGAACTGGTTGGGCAGTTCAAATACTGAGCAATTCAAGTAGGCAGAAACCGCGGAAAGAACGAACAGAAGTAACTGACGTAACGGAGATTCGTAGCCGTAGCGAACTATATGCCGCCCATTCGAGTGCTGATCGTCGATGACTCTGTGGTGATTCGCAAAGTGCTGTGCGAGGCCTTGGCGTCGGATCCCGCCATCGAAGTGGCCGGCACGGCTTCCGACGGCCGCGTGGCGTTAGCCAAGTTAGAACAACTCAAGCCCGACTTGCTGACCATGGACGTGGAGATGCCCAACATGTCCGGGCTCGAAACGCTGCAGGCGATTCGTAAACTTTCGCCCACTCTGCCGGTCATCATGTTCAGCACGCTGACGGAGCGCGGCGCAGCCACCACTTTGGACGCGTTGGCGCTGGGCGCAAGCGATTACGTCACCAAGCCTAGCAACACCGGGAGCCTGAATGTCACCGTTGCGCGAATTCGCGAAGAACTGGTTCCCAAAATAAAGGCGTTGTGTGCGCGGCGCAGCGGCACGCTGTTGGGTGGAACTTCGACGGTCGGCACACCCGGCCGTCCTCTGCAACTCCTGGGTAAAAAAGAAATCGACGCTGCCGCGCGCAAGTTCACCCCGCCGCGACCGATGACCCGTATCGAAGTGCTGGCCATCGGCACCTCCACCGGAGGACCGAACGCGTTGGCGGAATTGTTGCCGGCGATCCCCGCGGACTTTCCCGTGCCCATCGTGATCGTGCAGCACATGCCGCCGCTATTCACCAAACTACTCGCCGAGCGTCTGGACAAAACCACCGCGATTCGCATTCACGAAGGGGAAGCCGGCAAAACCATCGAGCCGGGCCATGCCTGGATTGCTCCCGGCGACTTTCACATGGTAGTCGCGCGCAAAGGCCTGCAAGTGCAACTGGCGATGAATAAAGAAGCGCAAGAAAACTCCTGCCGCCCGGCAGTCGACGTATTGTTTCGTTCGGTGGCCAGCACCTTTGCGGCGAATACCCTCGCGGTGATTCTTACCGGGATGGGTTCCGACGGAGTGCTCGGCTCACAAGCGGTGCGCGAACATGGCGGACATGTATACGTGCAGGACGAAGCCACCTCGGTGGTGTGGGGCATGCCCGGGCAAGTTGCCGGCGCGGGATTGGCCGACAAGATTTTTCCGTTGAAAGCCATGGCGGGAGAAATCGATCGCTACGTGCGCAGCAGCCGGCGGATGCCGGTGCCTGCGGCGAGCACTAGCGTGGCGAGCGTGACGGCGAAGACTTTGGTTCCGAGTTCACGTTGAGCGGAAGACTTTTTCTGGGAGAAGTCGTCTTGCAAATAACAGTTTCGGACTCAGGTGAGAACGAATGCCGGTAGAACTGCAAACTCAGAAACCAGCAACGGGCACCGCGTCCGCGGCGGCGGCGGCCAAACCGGCGGAGGCAAGCGACCCGGCCTTTCTCAAGATTCGCGACATCATCTATCAAGCCAGCGGAATTTATCACTCGGAAGAAAAATTGTATTTGCTGGTGGCGGCTTGCCAGCGGCGCATGGCTCTGACCAAAGGCAGCAACCCGCGGCTGTATTGCGACACGCTGACCAATCCGGTGAGTCGGGCGCTGGAACTCCGCGCGCTGCTGAACGAAATTACCATCGGCGAAACCTGTTTGTTTCGCAGCGCCGCACAGCTCACCGCGTTGCAAAACGTGATTCTTCCGGAACTGGTGGCTACTCGCGGCAAAATCGGCATTCGCAAACTGAAGATCTGGAGCGCGGGGTGCTCTACCGGCGAAGAGCCTTACACCTTGTCGATGTTCCTGCTGGAGCAGAAAGAAAAGCTGCTGAAGGACTGGAATTTTGAGATTCAAGCCACCGACTTGAACGATCGCTCGGTGGAAACCGCCAAAGCCGGCATTTATGGCGGCTATGCGCTACGCAACACCACGGATTTATACAAACGCAAATATTTCGAGCCGGCACCGGGCGCTCCCCGGAGACAAACTGCGGGTCAATGAGGAAGTACGTTCGCACATCACCTTTTCCCGGGTGAACCTCAGCGACGACAGCAAAATGCTGTTCATGAAAGGCATGGACCTGATTTTCTGCTGCAACGTGCTGATCTATTTCGACATGGTTTCCAAACGCAAAGTGGTGCAGCACTTTTATTCCAATTTGCAGGCGCCGGGATATTTTTTTCTGGGGCATGCCGAATCGCTCTATCAGGTCACCGACCAATTTCGTCTGGTGCATCTCCCCGGCACTACTACGTATCAGAAGCCGGCGCCCAATGCTGCTCCCGAAGGAGCTGTGAAGAAATGACTGCGACCAACGGAACCAACAAACCGGAATTACGCAAACGTGTGGAGAAGATTCGTTCGCTGCCGTCTTCACCCGCGGTGTTGCAGCCGCTGCTCGATTTGTTGCGCAAGCCGCCGGAACAGATCCACATCGAACAAGTCGTGAAACTAGTTTCGTACGAAAAAACCATTACGGCGCAATTGCTGCGCATCGCCAATTCCCCGCTTTACGGCCGGGCCGTACCGGCGGAATCGATTCAAGCAGCCGTGGCTACCCTGGGCATTCAACGGATCGAAGACATTTTGCTGAGCAACTGTTTCAACAGCATGGTGCCGCGCGAAAGTTGGGTAGTGGATCCGGGAGTTTTCTGGCGGCACTCGTTCGGCTGCGCTCTGGTGTGTCAGGAGTTTGCCGAACAAGTGGACTTCCCCGATTCCGGCAAAGCGTATCTTGCAGGCCTGCTGCACGATCTGGGCATCATCGTGAATTCGCTGGCGTACACCGATGAATATCGCTTGGTGATTGCGCGCGCCGCAGCCAGTGGACGACCGCTCGAAGAACAGGAACAGGAAACAATGGGTTTCACGCATTGCGACGGCGGCGCGATTCTCGCAAGACTTGGCAGCTCCCTAAAGCCATCGAGGAAGTTGTCCAGTGGCATCACCACATCGATTGCGCGCCGGGCGATAACCCGCTGGTCGGCATGGTGCACATCTGTGATTTGCTCTGCCGCATGCGCGGGCTGGGTTATGGGTATGAAGAATGGCGCTTGGTGGACCTCGAAGCCGACGCGGCCTGGATACAACTAGGCCAGTGCTGCCCAAAAATCGCCACGATGGATTTGGCGCGCTTCACCATGGACCTCGACGCGCACGTGGTGCGGGTCAGCAAATTGGTCGACACGATTTTTGCTCCGGCGAATTAATACGGGCAAGAGATTTGGCTGGGGAAAGTTTGGTCAGGAGAGCAACGTGAAAGATCTAAAAGTTTTGATCGTGGACGATTCTTCGGTGATGCGCAAAATCGTGGAACGCTCGCTGCGCCAGGCGGGACTCACGCTGTCGGAAGTGTTGGAAGCCAGCAACGGCGCGGAAGGACTGGCGGCCGTCGAAAAAGGCGGCCTGGACATGATATTTAGCGACATCAATATGCCGGTAATGGATGGCCTCGAATTTCTGAAAAGCCTGAGCACTGTTTCCGGCGCGTCGGGCGTGCCGGTGGTGATGATCTCCACCGAAGGCAGCGAAGCCCGCGTAGTGGAAGCGCTTTCCAACGGCGCGAAAGGTTATTTGCGGAAACCGTTTACCCCCGAGCAGGTAAAAGAACGAATCATTCCACTTTTAGGAGGCGCATAAACTTGACTACTCTGGCGAGAACTTTAGCAAGGAACACAGCCGTTCCGTTCGATCCGAACTGGAAATCTATCATGGAGCAAGCGATCCTGGAAGTCTTCGAGATGATGGCCGGAGTGCGGCTGCAACTCGACAATAATTCCACGGTGCTGCCCAGCGGCGAGCAAACTGCGATGGTCGGATTGGCGGGAGCATTGTGCGGCATGGTCACCATTCGCTGCAGCCAGGCCACTTCGTTCAAATTCGCCGAAATGATGCTGGGCGGCGAAGCCACTCCTGCAGCCGCACGCGACGCCCTCGGCGAACTGACCAACATGGTGGCGGGAAATTTCAAAGCCAAGATCAGCAACCTGGCCGATGCTTGCTTGCTCTCCGTCCCCACCGTGATCACCGGCGAAAACTACTCCATGGACATCGCCGAACCATCCCAAGGAATCTCCATCGCGTTAAAAGTCGAAACCGAACCACTGTGGATCTCGTTAGTCAGTCACGGGTAATAATTTTGCAGGCTGAATCCTTCAGCACCCGAGGCTGGGTGCCGCACCCTGCGTTTTTCAGGGTGCGGTTTTAGATCTCAATTCATTACCGACCGCAACGACGGAGGGTGGCAGGTTCGCATTTGGTTGGTGAACTCGGGCCCGTTTTCTCTTCTTCTATTTTTTCTCGGCAGGCTTTTCCGCAGTTTTTTCCGCAGGCTTTTCGGAAGATTTCTCCGCGGGTTTTTCAGCGGGCTTCTCGCCGGCGGGTGGTTTTTCTCCAGCGGGCTTCTCGCCCTTTTCGCCGGGCTGGGGTTCTTTGCCGGGGTCGGGATCTTTTTCGTCGGCAGGCAGCTTGAGCTGCGAATCGAGATACAGAACGATCAGCGAGATGCGCCGGTTGGACGGATCCGTCGGAGCATCGGGTTTGCGTAACTTTTGATCGGCGAAGCCGCGGACCTGGGT
This sequence comes from uncultured Acidobacteriota bacterium, assembly GCA_963846145.1. GTDB lineage: Bacteria > Acidobacteriota > Terriglobia > Acidiferrales > UBA7541 > Acidiferrum. The sequence goes on from CAWJUV010000006.1 coordinate 134,686, forward strand.
GACCTGGTCCGCGCGGATGCCATCCTTCTGCATCAGCCGGCGCGCGGCGTTGGCGCGATCGGCGGAGAGTTCCCAATTGCCGTAGCTGGCGCCAGCGCTGTAACGGACGCGAGTCGGTATGCCCTTCCATGGCGATTTTGTTGGGTAACTTGCCGAGTTGATCCGCCAGCACACTGAGTATTGAGGCTCCGTCGCTGCTGATCTTGGCGCTTCCGCTGTCGAAGAAAGTTCCAGCGGCGGATTCTGTCAGTTCGATCCGCAAGCCTTCATTGGTGACGGTCATGTCGATGTGATTTTTCAGCTCTTCAAACTTGGGAATTTCTTTGATCGCTTTGGTCAGCTCGTCTTTGAGCTTCTCCATGTTGTCTTTATCCAAGACAAAGGCTTCGCCCATGCCGGCCATGGAGCTGCCGGTGAGATTGGCCGTGCCGCTCGGATCGCGAAAATAGCCGCCGACGGCCTTCTGCACTTTGACGCTGCTGCTTAAGCAGCCACAGCACGATGAACAGCGCCATCATCGCGGTCACGAAGTCGGCGTAGGCAACTTTCCACGCGCCGCCGTGATGCCCGCCGTGGCCGCCTTTCTTTTTAATGATGATGGGCGCTTGAGCTTTGGGTGTGGCCATGAGGGTTTAGCTCGGAGCTGGGCGTACCGGGTTAGGCCGCTGGCGGGCGGCATCCGCGCGATTCTTGATATGCTTTTCTGCTTCCTGAAAAGTAGGACGCAAGTGGCCGGGAATGGCGCGGCGAGCAAACTCCACGGCGACGGTCGGCGGCGTGCCGCGCAGGAAGGAAACCAGCGCCACGCGCATGACGTGGTAGAAAGAATGTTCATCGTCGGAAATCTTCGTCATGTTAGCCGCCATGGGCCCAAGGAATCCGTAACACATCAAAATGCCAAGAAAAGTGCCGACCAGCGCGGCGGCAACTTTGTGTCCGATTTCTTCGGGCGGTCCCCCGAGAGCGCCCATGGTCACGACGATGCCCAGCACGGCGGCGACGATACCCAGCCCGGGCAGCGCGTCGGCAGTACTGGAGAGCGCGCCGATGGGCATGCCTGCCTCGTGATGGTGAACGTCCATGTCCAGTTCCATCATCTGGTCCATGTCGAAGGGTTCGACGCCGCCGCCGGCGGCCATGCGAATGGTGTCGCAGACAAAATGCAGCGCATGATGATTGGCCAGAAATTTGGGATATTTGGAAAACACCGGGCTCTTGTCGGGCGCGTCGCTGTCGGCTTCGAGAGCCATCAAGCCGTCTTTGCGCGCGCGGCTGAACAGTTCAAAAAGCATTTTGAGGGTGTCGAGATATTGTTCCTTGCCGTATTCGAGCCGCCCAGAACGCCCATGAGCGTGCCGACTAGCGATTTCAAAATGTGCAAGGGATTCGCGATGAGAATGGTGCCCAGAGCCGCGCCACCGATGGTTACCAATTCGTTGGGCTGGATAAGCACTTTCAAATTGCCGTGCTCCATCAGGAAGCCGCCGATGACCGCGCCGAGGACCACTACGATGCCGATGATTACGAACATGAGGAAGTGTCTCGCAGGCTTGGAGTGTGGTCGCGCATGTCAGGAGTTCACCTGCGCGTCTTCGATGAGTGCTACGCGTAGTTGTTCTTCGGCGCGGTCGATAATTTTTTCGACCGTATCGCTCTGGCGCGCGGTGGCGGAGCCGGTAGAAAGATTCAGCGGCAACGAATCGCCCCACCACTCCACTTTGCATTGCAACGCGGTTTGGCGAACCCGTTGCGCGACCAGCGCGGCTTCGGATTCGTCGCACTCGATCAAAATGGCCAGAAACTCGTTTTGGTTCCAGCGCCCGATGAAGTCGGTGGGACGCAAAGTATTTTCCATGGTCTGGCCTAAAGCGCGAAGAATTGCATCGATGGCTCCCACACCGTGACGCGCGCGGATGTGATCGACGTCGGTGAGCGCGATACACATGATGGAAAACGGCACGGGATATTCCGTGAAGGTAACCAGCGCTTCGCGCAGATGGGCCTGCACCATGCTGTGATTGAGTACCCCAGAAACGCCATCGAGGCAGCCGTACAGCGCCAGCTTGTCGTGACGTTTCAGAAAATCCTCGCCTTCCTGATACTCCGTAAAACTTTCTACCGCGCCGACGATAGCGTTTTTCGCGTCGCGGAGCGGTTCCGTGTGCAGCCGCGCGGGCACGCGATAGCCATTTTTGTGCAAGAGCGAAACGCGCATGGTGTTGGGTTTTCCCTCTTTCAAAGCGATGACCAGCGGCGCTGTCTCGCCCATGGCCCGGTTATCGCGCAAATCGTTGGTGACCAGCACGTCGGTGGGACTCTGCTGCCCTACCACCACCTGGCGCAGGTGCCCGGTCATGCGCTCCGCCGCGCTGTTCCATAACAAGACTTTGCCGTGGCGATCAAGGCATAGACTCCCGCCTTCAGCGTGTCGAGCACCGGCGTAGAAAGTCTGGATCATTAATGTTGAACAAGGAGGCTCTCGCTCCAATGCCGCAGAGAAAATGGGGCAAGTTAGTTCCATGTGGCGAGCCGTTTCGATAAGAAACTGCCACGAGCGATTGCAAATCACGAAGTTAGTGGCTGGCTTAGACAGAGCTGTCGCCCGAATTGGGAATGAAGCGATTCATTGTGGATGCGCCGGTGATCGCAACTCTGTTGTAGCTGCGATCAATTGCGGCTGGTGGAGGCCGGCTGCAAACTATTGCCCACGATAGATTCCGGCGAGCGAAAGATAAAAGGATTCAGAATCACTACATCGAGGCGCCGGTTGTGCGCCCGGCCATCCGCAGTGTCGTTGCCCGCGACAGGTCGATCTTCGGCAAACCCTGCCGCCGACAAACGTGCCGGCGCCAAGTTGTAATTCTGGATCAGCACTTTCACAAAGTCCGCGGCGCGGGCGGTGGACGAGCTCCCAGTTCGAATCAAACAGAGAAGTGTGAATGGGCACATTGTCGGTGTCCCCCTCGATACGCAGCGCCTCTTTGCGTTGCTGCAGAACACCCGCCAGGCGATCGACCGCGGCCTTCGAGGAAGCGCGCAGCTTGGCGGAACCGCTCTCGTAAAAGCCCACTTCGCGCAGGCTCACCACCACGCCTTCGCGAGTGGATTTGATGTCTACGATGTGCTGTTCGATCTCGGGCGACAAAACTTTTTTTAGTTGCGTTTCCGCTTCGCTGAGCGATTTGGTTTCTTCGTCGGCAGCCGTTGAGGATTTCACCGGCTGCACAAAATGTCCCAGATCGATGCTGCGTTCGGAAGCTTCTGGCGGAACCTGCAATTCCGTGAGTGGAGAGATTTCCTCTGGAGTACTCTCCACGCCGACATCCCGGAACGCCGCCTGGATGGAACTGGCCAGCTTCGCGGCTTTCGCTTTATCGACTTGCGACGAGGCGTATAGCACCACGAAAAACGCGAACAGTAGCGTTATGAAGTCGGCATAAGACACCAGCCAGCGGTCGTAATGCAGTGGCTCTTCCGGTCTGTGCTTTCTTCTCATGCGCGATCACTCCGCGATGTGCCGGCCGGCTTCGGCGTTGGCTTCGGAGAAAAATCCCGTCAGCTTAATTTCGATCATGCGCGGATTCATGCCTTCCAGAATGGAGATGACTCCTTCCAGCATCATTTCCCGCCTGTTTGATCTGGCGCAGGCGGTCTTTGATTTTTCCCGCGACGGGCAGAAAAAAAGATTCGCTGCACCCACACCATAGACAGTCGCCACGAAAGCCACCGCAAATCCCCGCCCCACCGCATTGATGTCTTCCAGATGCTGCATCACCTGAATCAACCCCAGGACGGCGCCGATGATCCCGATGGTCGGCGAAAATCCTCCGGCTGACTCAAACACCCGGGGAATCACCCGTTCATGAATCTCCTGGTTATCGAGTTCCAGTTCGAGCATGCGGCGAATCTCCTGCGGCTCGGTGCCGTCGACCGCGAGCATCAACGTTTTCTTCAGAAATGGATCGCGCACCTCGCGTAATCCGTTATCGAGCGACACGATTCCATCTTTGCGGGCCTTTTTCGCGTAGCCCACAATTTCCGCGATGATCAAATGCGGGTCGACGCTGGGATCGAGAAAAATGTGACTGATGCGGCGAAACGCTTCCACAATCACGCGAATCGGAAACTGCAGCATCACCGCACCTAGCGTGCCGCCAAACACAATCAGGAATGCCGTGGGCTGCATCAACTGCACCACGTGTCCGCCTTCGAGAATCAGCCCGGTCAGAATTCCTCCGGCGGCAATCAGGATTCCCGCGAAGCTGCTCTTGTCTACCGTGGTGTGGGTAGCCACTCAGTCCTGCTCCTCATCGGAAGAGTCCGGCTGGTGACGTCGCGAGTGGGTCGCAGATGCCGACGCCTCATCGGATGGGCGGTCGCTGGAAAAACTGCTGGGCACCGCTTTGGTGGTCGCGGCGGTCAGCGCATGAATGGGCGACGCTTGGGGGACCAAGCTGCGACGAAAGGCCATAATTTTGGCGATCACTTCGTCGGCCGATTCGCTGACCAGGATTTTCTCTCCGGCCAGCAGCGTGATCACCGTGTCCGGAGCCTGTTCGACGAATTTGATCAGGTCGGGATTGACCAACAAGCGTTCTTTGTTGAGGCGGGTAAGAGCAATCATGCGTATCGATATCCAAGCGAAACGGTAAGTCGGCGGCCATAGCGCGGGCCAGAATCATGTTCCGCAACGAAACATGGTTCGGCGACTGCTTCGGCGATCAATGACAGAGCATCTGGTCCGCCACATCGCGCAAAAAGAATGGCGCATGGCTTGCACTGTTCAGCGGAGGAAAGCGAACTCCGCACTTCGCGCGTAGCAACACGCAACTCGCTGCAAACCAAAGTCGATGTGCGAAGAATTTGAGAGTGGAACCTAAGACGGGGCCGCACCAATCCCGGAAGGAACGCGCCACCAGGCCCACATTAGGAAATTGAAATCCACGACAAACAGCACATTCAAATCTCTTCAGAAATGTTTACAACCATGAGCAAGCAAAAAGTCCAACCCATCCGCACCCGATCGGAGCTCCATCAAGAAGGTGTCCGACTCTACGGACTCGGGCGCATGCGCGAAGCGCTGCAGCAATTCAAAGCAGCGCTGCTTCTGGGGGAAACCAGCGACTATTGAAATGATTGGAGCGCACACAATTCGCGCTGAACGCCGAAGATCAAGCCGAGCTGGGCTTTCGCAAAGCGCTGGCGTTGGACGAAAACAATCTGCCGTGGCCGCCAACGTTGGCCCTTGCTGGTAGCGCAACAACGCTTCATTGAAGCAGCGCCATTCCTAATGGCTGCGCTGAGCACGCCCGATCCAGGTTTGCGGGCGGCCGTCGAACGGATCATCGCCAAATATCCAGCACCAGCAACCAATGGAGGGATCGGAACAGCAGAGAGCCACAAGAACACTGTTCCAAGTTGAAACGCACCCCGCGCGTACCATCCATCGGAGCATCCCGAAAACTCAAGTACCACCCTTCCCCGCCGATAGAACCAACGAAGCCGAAACTCAATTCGGATAACAGCTATGGCCATCAGTCTTCTCAGCAATATCTCTGCACTCGTCGCGCAAAACGAGTTGCAAACCACGCAGGGCAAGCTGCAGACCACCCTGTTTCAGCTTTCTTCTGGCTCGCGCATCAACTCCGGCGCGGATGACGCCGCCGGCCTGGCCATCGCCAACGGCCTGGAAGCGAACATCACCGCGTTGACGCAATCTTCGCAGAACGCCAGCAGCGGGGTCGGTTCGCTGCAAGTTGCCGAGACGCCCCCGCGCCATCACGCTGCTAATCGCGCGGTAACGCTCGCCACTGAAGCCGCCACCGGCACCGTCTCCACCGCGCAACGCCAGGCACTCGACACCGAATATCAGCAAATCAACGCGGAAGTCGCCAGCATCGGCAGCTCTACCAATTACAACGGCACTCCCGTTTTCACTTCGAACGCACAAAACGTTTTTCTCAGCGACGGCGTCACCAACAGCACCATCAGCACCACCACCGGCGCGCTTTCCAACGCCACACTCGGTCTTGTCTCCGGCAACGTCGGCACCGGCACTCCCACAATTCCCGCCAGCGCACAAATCAGTTTGAACGGCGCGCAGCCGGTAACCGGCGAAACCATCTTTATCGGGCCAGTAGAATATGAGTTCATCCCGGCAACGGACCCCAGCGGACATTTCAGGTTCACCTCGGCGCCACCACCCACGACACGCTCGTGAACCTCGCCAATGCCATCAACATCGGGGGCGGCGATCCAAGCACCGACTACAACATACCGACCGGTCCCAACACACAAGTCACCGCCGCAGCCCCGGTCGGCAACACCCTCACGATCACAGCCGTCGGAAGCTTAGGCCCGCGGGAGACTCCGTAGCCGTCACCGAGCAAACTCCCAGCACTTTCAACTTTACTTTGCCCGCCAGCGGAACTCTTTCCGGCTACCAAGCGGCCACCACCGGCTCCGCAATCGTCACCAACACTTTGCTCTCCGCCGCCGGCGCGAATCCCGGGTCCAACGCGCAGACCACCCTCGGCCTGCTCGACTCCGCGATCGCGCAAGTAGCCAGTCTGCGCGGAGAAATAGGCGCAAACATTAATCGCCTGCAAGCAGCCAGCGCCGTCGAAAGCGTGCAGGTGCAGAACCTGACCGCCGCGGAAGATCAAATCACCGCCGCCAATATTCCACAGCGAGTAACGAATTTGTCGGAGTTCAGCATTCTGAGCCAGTCGGGAATCTCCGCGCTGGCCCAAGCCAATTCTTCGCAGCAAGCGATTTTGAATTTGCTGCAGTAGCGATGGTCCGCCGGCAGGTGCGCAATAGCTCTCAAGTAAGTGCGCCGCAGGCCGATAAATACAGTGAGGTTGATTCAGAGCGAGCGTGAGCCACTTAACGGCCTGCAGGGTTTGACCCTACCACGCTCCGTACTACTGGATCCCCAAGGAACGGAACGAAGAGCTTTAAAGAATCTTGGTAATTAAAAGGAGCTTCAAATGGCTATCAGTCTTCTCAATAACATCGCATCGCTGGTTGCGCAGAACGAATTGCAATCTACGCAAACCAAATTGCAAAGCACGCTGTTTCAGTTGTCGTCCGGTTCGCGCATCAACTCCGGCGCCGATGACCGCAGCGGGCTTGGCCATCGCCAACGGCTTGGAAGCGAACATCACCGCGTTGACCCAGTCGACGCAGAACGCCAACAGCGGCGTAGGTTCGCTGCAGGTGGCGGATGGCGCGCTGGCGCAAATCACCACGTTGCTCAATCGCGCGGTTACCCTCGCGACGGAAGCAGCGACGGGCACGGTTTCGTCGGCACAACGCCAGGCGCTGGACACCGAGTATCAACAGATCAACACGGAAATCGCCAGCATCGGCACCTCGACCGACTACAACGGCCGGCGGTGTTCGCCTCCAACGCACGGAACGTGTTCCTGAGCGATGGCGTAAGCAACAGCACCATCAGCACCACCACGGGCGCGCTGTCCAACGCCACGCTGGGCTTGGTCGCCGGCACGGTGAACGTCAACACCCCTGCAACGCAAGCCACCGCGCAGATCAGCTTGTCCGGCGCTAACCCGGTGAACGCCGACACGGTCACCTTCGGCGGCACCACCTACAAGTTCGTCACCGCAGGCACCGTTGCCGCCAACGGCGATGTGGCCATCGGCGCGACCGCCAACCAGACGCTCGTCAACCTCGCCAACGCCATCAACGATGCCGGCGGCACGCCGGGTACGGACTATAAAGTGGCGGCAGCCGACGCCAACGAGTAGGCCACGATGCCGGTCGGGACCACCTTGACCTTGACGGCCAAGTCGACTGTGGTCGCGACAGAAAACGCCTTGACGCTCGCACAGTCTGGCGGCAGCGCTTTCACCTTGCCAACCGGCGGCACCTCGCGCCGGCGCAGCGGCAGCCGTCTCCACTCCGACGGCGGTGACCAACACGTTGCTCTCCTCCAGCGGCTTGAACCCCGGCTCCAACGCCCAAGCCACGCTGGGCTTGATCAACTCCGCCATCGCCACCGTTGCCGCTTGCGCGGCCAGATCGGCGCCAACATCAACCGCTTGCAAGCAGCCAGCGCCGTGGAAAGCGTGCAGGTGCAGAACCTGACCGCCGCGGAAGACCAGATCACTGCCGCGAACATTCCGCAGCAGGTCACCAACTTGTCCGAGTACAGCATCCTCAGCCAGTCGGGTATCTCCGCTCTGGCCCAGGCTAACTCGTCACAGCAAACCATCCTGAAGTTGCTGCAGTAATCGGTAGTAAAACCACGGAAGGCGGAACTTGCCCAGGAGTTCCGCCTGAAATTTTACGGCGGAGGAAAACATGGCAATCACAGCAGTGCAGCAACCAGGAATTCCAGTAGCGGGCCAAGAGATTGCGGTCGCCAGCCAGTCGAAGAGCGGTTCGCAAGGCACAGCAACCTCAAGTTCGGCGAACACTAGCGTAGCCACACCAGCGGCCGTTTTGGCCGTGGCAGTGGATACGGGCGTGGCCGCGCAGAACACTTCTGAAAACAGCAATAATCAACCCGCTTCACCGGCTACCGACGTGGCCGTGCGCCGGGACAACAACGGGCGCTTGTATTACTCCGTCTCCGACGCGCACTCCGGACAGGAAATTCTCGAGCTGCCGCCCAAGGCGCTGCGTGACGTGGCCCAAGGCATCGAGGACTACGTGAAAGAAACGCAGTCCAAAGCGTCGGCGCGCGTAAACGTAAAAGTGTAAGGAGCGGCAAAAACGATGGGCACTTCCAGCACTTCGCTGACGAACCTCACCGGTTCGCTGGCTAGTTCCACCTCGGGACCGGACTTGGCACCGGCATCAATGTGCAGCAGTTCGTGCAGTTCGCTTTAGCGAATCAAACCGCGCAAATCACCAACCTGCAGAATCAACAGACTGCGCTGGGTTCGCAGGAAGGCGAAATCGCCACCATCAATTCGCAGCTCAGCAGCTTGAGCGATGCGGTTGCAGCGTTGCGAGATCCGTTGGGCGCACTGACCGCGGAGACGGCTACGTCCTCGCAACCGACGGTGCTGGGCGCGACGGCTTCCGGCGCGGCGACGCCTGGAGCCCACACCATTGCGATCGCCAACCTGGCGACGACGTCTTCGTATTACTCCGACGCGGCAGCCAGCAGCAGCACAACTCTGGCGAACGGCGACTCCATTGCGATATCTGTCGGCGGCAGCCAGATCGTCTCGGTAACCACCAGTTCCACGACGAACACCCTCGATCAAGTGGCCGATGCGATCAATTCCGCAACCAGTGCGGTCCACCTTAGCGTGATCAATGACGCCAATGGCGCGCGGCTGGCGCTGGTTAGCGCTACTTCCGGAGCGCCGGGAGAAATCACCGTGAGTGGCGGCTTGCATGTGGCCGGCGGTCCGAATACTGCGCTCAGCTTTCATCAGGCGTCACAAGGCTTGAATGCCAACCTGACCGTGGACGGCGTGCCGGTTACCAGCACCAGCAATACCGTGAGCAGCGTGATCAACGGAGTGACACTGAATCTCGCGGCGCCCACTGGCAACAACCCGGTCAGCTTGACCGTCGCGCCAGATACCACCAGCGCCACCACTGCGATCAATAATTTCGTCACCGCGTACAACACCGTCGCCAAGGAAATCAGCGGGCAGTTTGCCATCAACTCCGACGGGACCGGCGGCGGCGTCTTGAAAGACGACAATTCCTTGCGAGAAGTGCAAAGCGCGCTACTCTCCGCGGTGGCTTACGCCATTCCCGGCAACAATGGCGCCGTCAATCTCGCCAGCATCGGCGTCAATTTGCAGGGTGATGGCACTCTCGCGGTCGATAGCGCCACGCTGAATACCGCGCTCTCCAGCAATTCGGCGGCGGTGCAGAATCTGTTTCAAAACGCCACCAGCGGCTTTGCGCAGAATCTTTCCAATGCAATTACCAACATCACTTCGCCTAGCAGCGGCATATTGACCCTGGATAACAACAGCATTCAGGCCTTAGCGAGCAGCCTGACTTCGCAAATCAACGATCTGCAAGCCGCGCTGCAGGTGCAGGAAACGAATCTCACCACGATATATTCCAACGTAAATACCACTTTGCAGGAACTTCCACTGCTGCAGAACCAACTCAGCTCGCAAATCGCTTCTCTTTCGTCTTCCTCAAGCAAATGAGCACACCTAACTCCGCTACCGCATATTTTCAATCTACCGGCGTAGGCGCGTCGGCCGTCGGCCAGGTCATCGCGCTGTACGACACCATCATTCGCGATTTGCGTCGCGCCATGGACGCGGTCAAAACCAACCAGGTCGAGAAACGCGTCAACGCTTCGAATCACGCCTTGATCGTGATCGGCGAACTACAGGGCGTGCTCGATTTTGAACGCGGGGGCGACACGGCGCACACTTTGAGCAGTTTCTACACCGTGACCCGGCCGATGATCTCGCAGGCCAGCATCGGTGGCTCGCTCCCGCAATTTCAGGAAGTGTTGGACATGTTCATGCGCATACGGGCAGCGTGGGCCAAAGTCGAAAACTCCGTGGCACCCGCACAGCCCACCGATCGCTTGCGAGTCACTTCGTCATCAACGCCGGCGATGGCGCAACCGACGGTGTCCGCCCAACGGTTCGCACCGAAGAGCGCCGACGGGAACGAAGAACCGCCGGCTCGGGCCGAGGCAGTTGGAGTGCTTGATAACCTCCGCCGGCGTCGAAACCACCGACAACGGCGGCCACGAATTGGGATATCGCGTCAGGATATTTGGAGCGTCACATGATTCAGACCCTTGCTAGCGAAATTGCCGGCACCATCGCGGACGCCGTACGCAGCGCCAACTCCCGCTTGGCAGCGCTGTTGGAAGACGCCCGCAAGAGCCTGCGCGGTGAAGGCACCTTCGGCCCGGAGCAAATTCGCCAGGCTCGCATCGCGGTGAGCAAGATGGATCCTATTCTGCAAAAATTTAAAGAACTGCGCCGCGAAGATCCGCAAATCGCCCGCGACCTCGACGAATACCTGCGCATCCTCAGCGAACTGCAGTCCGCCACCCAAAGCCTGAAGATCGCTCTCCTCGCCCAACAAACCAACCTGCGCACCGCCCGCCACCACAACGCCGCAGTCTCTATGTGGGCCAGCACCCTTCGTCAAACCACCTAAGCATCATAGCCGTAGCCTAGCCTTAGCCGTTGTGTCTTTGCTTTGCTTTGCTTTTCTGACGCCCCACCACAAAACCCGGGTGGCCCACCCTTGCGAATTGTGCAAGGGTGGGAGGCAACCCTGCTGAGTCACCGCCGATTCTGACTTTTTCAACCACCCGCAATTCGAACGCTGAAGGGGTTTTGAGACGCATTCATTACTTCACGAATCTGATTTTTGTTCCTGATTCTTATCATTCGAACGCTCCACACTTTTGGGAAAAAAGTGGAACTCCGTTGCGCACAAAGAGTATTCGAATGGTACAAAGTTAATTACTAAGTAACTAAATTTAAAGTGATACTTTAATTGTCGAACCGCCGACATTTTCTTTCGCGTCTTCTTCGCCCATCGCGATCGCGAAGGCGAAAACATGAGCCACCGGGAGTGCTGCAGAGACTTCAAGAATCTTTGTAGAGCTGACCGACGCCTCGCCCACCCTTGCAGAAACCGCAAGGGTAGGCCACCCGGGCCTGGGCTTGTCGTCAGGAAGACAGACTGTCGTGGGGAATTACTTGATGAACTGAGGAGGTTGAGGAGTGACTAAGGATGCGGCCGGTGGCGTTCAAGACGGCCTGGTTGGCGATGGTGGCTTGATCGAGGTTGGTGGCGGCGGTGGCGGGATCGACGCCAATGAGGGAGTTTTCCTGGCTGCTGAGATTGATCTGGTCCTGATTGAGAAAAGTTTCGGTCTGTGACACCTGATTGAGAACGTTGCCGTAGAAAACCCGCTGCGTATCGACGGTGGTCAAAGCGTTTTGTATCTGAGTTACGGCGGCGGGGATGTTCACACCCGAAAGCAAAGCCGCGTTTAGTCCCTGTAAAGCACCGAAGACGCTTCCACTTCCATTCAGAAAAAGTTGACTGCCGGGAACGTTGCCATTGACGGAGTTGCCATTGGAGAGCTGGACGACGCAAGCCGGTATTTCCGTTATAGGTGGTGGTGTTGGCAACGGAGTTGACGGTAAAAGGCGGACTGTTCACCGCGGTGCCGGAAAAAAGATAGCTACCCTGGAAAGTAGTGTTGGCAAGGCTTTGCACCTGAGAGATCAAGCCCTGGACTTCCGCGGCAACGGATTGTTGATTTGCGGGAGTGAGCGTGCCGTTGGCGCCTTTGACCCCCCAGGGAAAGCGCGCTGGTAAGAGCGGTGACAACGCTGCTGAGGGAGGAATCGGCGACCTGAAAGCGCGCTTGTATGGTGGAGATGCTTTGGGTACTGGCCATCCTGAGCGGCTTGATTGTGATTGCCTACCAGAGCGGCAACGGCAGCCGGATTGTCGGAGAGCTGATTCACGTTGCGACCGGAAGAGAGCTGCTGAGTAGCGGTGGTCAATTGTTGATTGGACTGCTCGATGGAAGCCAGCAAACCGGGGAGAAGGTTAGGGTCGAGTCTAATGGCCATTATGGAGTCACCATATTGATGGTGGTTCGCAGCAAGGAGTCGACCACGGAAGCGACTTGCGCGGCGGCGGTGTAGGCGTTTTGATAGCGCACCAGGTTGGCAGCTTCTTCGTTAATGTCCACTCCGGATACACCACCCTGAAGATTCTGGAGTTGCTGGAGGACCAGGCAACGGCTTGTTGATTACCAAGGGCGGAAGAGACGTCGTTACCAATTTTGTAAACCAGGCCAGCGAAGGAGTTCAGCGGAGTCTGGCCGTTGACGATGTTCTGGTTTTGCAGCGCGAGCAAAGCGTTAGCGTTGGTGTTATCTCCGACATTGCCCGGAGGAGGGCCGGCGCTGGCAGCGATTTGGTGGGATCGGTGGTCGCGAGAGCGAGAGTGGCAGCGGCTCCTACTCCATTGGCGGGAGGAGGAACGGAAATGTTACCGCCAGCAGCGCCGTTGAGATCGGCACCGGCCGCATTTTGAGTATTGACGGAATTGGCCAGGCCCGCGGCCAAGGCGTCGAGTGAGGATTGGATGGCGGGAATTTCCTGATCGCGTATCTGGATCTGGCCGGCGAGCTGGCCGGAAGTGATTTTGGTGGTGATATTGGTGCCCTGGGAGTAGACATCCTGCAAACCGGTGACGGGGTCGGCCTGGGTGGTGAGATTGAAATTCTGGCCATTGACTACCAAGGGCGCACCGCTGGAAGTCGTCAAGGTCAAGCTGCCATTGCCGGCATCGATGGAGGAGACATCGACAAGGTTAGAGAGCTGATTGATCAACTGCTGGCGTTGATCGAGGAAGGGGGCCGGCATTCTGGCCGGAACCGAATGCTGGCGACCTGTAGATTGACAGCGGCAATCTGGGGGGTGAGCGCAATAAACTGGTTCACGGACTGTGAGACAGAAAGATCGGTGTTCCTTTGCAGTGTGTAAGGCTGGCGGACGTCTGGTTGAAGGCGTTGGCGAGATTTTGCGCGGCGGTTAGCACTCCTTGCCGCGTGTTACGTCACTGGGGTTGACGGAGAGTTGGAGAGGCTGGTAAAGAAGGCGGTCAGGGGAGCCTGCAAGCCGGTACCGTTGGTTTCGTTGAAAAGCGACTGGATTTGCTAACCGGTGCTGATGAAGGCGTTGAGCTGGCCCTGCTGCTGAGTTTCCTGATTGACGCGAAGATCGAGAACGGAATCGCGAAGGCTGGTGACGCTGGCGAGATCGACGCCGGTGCCAAAGGTGTTGGTGCCGATCTGGACAGGAGTGGTCTCTTCAAGGTTGGGGACCTGGCGAGAATATCCGGGAGTATCGACGTTGGCGATGTTATTGGTGGTGGTGGAAATGGCGCCTTGATCGACGAGCAGCGATTGCAGCGCGATGTTCAGACTGGTGGTTAGGCCCATGCTAGATCCTCCCCGCCTGCGGCGCGCCAGCGTTGCGGTTCGCTGCGGGCGTGGCAGGCTGCGAATAGGTCAACGCAAACGAGCGATAAGAATTCAGCAGCGCGCTGACAGTGCGGCGCGAGCGGCGCAACAAAACTTTGTGTTCACTGTTGAGGCGCTGCACAGTGGCTTGCGCTTCATTCAAGCGAGTCATGGTCTGCTGCAGACGCGCATCGGGCTGCGGCTTCAGCGTGACGAATGTCTCCGCACTCCAGCGCAACTGCGCCGCTGAATCTTTTTGTATGCGCGAAATCTGCCGGTCCAAATCCTGAATCTGCGCGCAGAAACTTTCCTGCTCGCGAATGCGCTCTTCAAATTCGTCGACGTTCAAACCCACCGCTTCTTCACGCGCAGCCGCCAACGACTTGGCCAGCAATTCCAGCAGCGCGACTCGCCGGTCCAGCAACTCGAGGCAATGGGCGTGGGCTTCGTGCATGTTCAGGCCTGTTCATCCAACACGTGCGGTTCCACCAGTTCCACATCCAGGTCCAAGAGCACTGCTTCCCCGCCCTGCTGCGCGCGCGGAAGTTTCTTCATTTTGCCCGGCCGCGGCGTGGGCGATTCGTCACTCGCGCTCGCAGTGCTGCCCGACATGATCGGCTGCACCGGCGCTGGACGAAGATCTTCCACGATCACTCATTCCGCTCTAGGATTTGGCGCGCGAGCCGCCGGAGGTTTGCTGCCGAAGAATCGCGTCAGCAATATCCTGGCTGGCCGGCTTGTACTGTCCGCTGCTTACTTTTTGCTGCAGGGCGTTGACGCGTTCGGAACGAACTTCCGGCGTTTGCGCTGCGGCGGTCGCCAGCTTCTGCACCTGCGCGTGCGCGCTGGAAAGGCTGACGGTGTCCTGACTGGCAGCCGGCGGCGTGGCCTGCGCGGAGTTGGCTGCTGGAGCGCGGTTGGTTTGCGGTGTGCTGACGCGCTCGCTCTGATTCGTGCTGACCTGTACTTTGGGGTCGATCTTCATGATCGGGCTCCTGGCTCCTGAAGAGGTGGCATGTAACTGGCCACTTATGATGATGATCGGCAGCGATTCAGAAAACTTTAATACCTGGCCGACTCAGGCTCTCCGGTATAAGTGGTTTATCGGCAGGAAGGGAGTTTGGATTAGTACTGGTGGAATCAGAATTGTGAGAATGCTCCAATTTCGGGAGCAGAGCTTGTAACAGCACGTTGCCCAAGCCCAGGCCGCCGGCTTTGCCGATCGCTTCGGACATGGTTTGAATGCTCCAATCGTCGAGGCTGTCGTGGGCGGCGTCCAGGCTGTCGCTGTCGTCGGAGTCGACGAAACTGGACTTCATGGATTTATAGAGATCGGAAATGAGCAGCGACTCAAATGTGCTGGTGGCTTTTTGTAGTTTTCGGCCGGCGGGAGTGTTGAGGAGCGCGGAGTTTTTGTCAGTGATTTTGGAATGGCGCGCCGTGCCGGACGCCTGCTGCAACGCTGGCTGTTGTGTGGCGGCGGTGAGAGTGTTGGGAATCGCGGGATCGAGCATGGGCGCTACAAAATCTCCAGTTCGGCGTTGAGTGAACCCGCCGCGCGAATTGCTTGCAAGATCGCCACAACGTCGCGCGCGGACGCTCCCATAGTTTGCAATCCACGTACCAGTTCTTCGACGTTGGCGCCTTCTTTTAATTGCAAAACCTGCAGTGGCGATTCCTGCGCGCTGACTTGCGTTTCGGGAACAACTACGGTGGTGCCGCCTTTAGAAAGTGGCGCAGGCTGGGAAACTTCGAGCTGTGTGGTGACTTGAATCGAAAGATTGCCGTGGAGAATCGCGCAGGGACTGAGCGTCACGTTGCCACCCATGACCACTGTGCCGGTGCGTTCGTTGACCACAACTTTTGCAGCGGGCTTGGTGTGAATGGTGAGCGTTCCAATCCGAAACATGAGTGTGCTGACGTCGCCGCCCGCAGCTTTGAGGTCGGCGATTTCGATTCGGCGGCTGTCGATGACGTGCGCGGCGTCCATCTCGAGAGATTTGTTGATGGCGGTGGCTACTTCGCGGGCGGTGTCAAAGTCTTCGTCGCGCAACAACAAGGAGAGCGAAGTAAATTTCGCGAGATCGACGGAGGCATCGCGTTCGACGAGCGCCGTCAGGGGATGCGACCGACGGTGGGGTGATTCACGGTGGTGGAGTTTGCGGCGTGCCTGCGGTATAGCCGGCGAGAACGAGCGGGCCTTGCGCGGCAGCGTAGACCTGACCGTCCGAAGAGCGCAGCGCAGTGAGCAGCAGCAGGCCGCCTTCGATGGATTTTGGCGTCGCCGATGGAGGATACCGTGACGTCAATGCGGGTGCCCGGGCGCGCAAACGGTGGAAGCGTGGCGGTAACGAAAACGGCGGCGACGTTGCGGATCTGCACGGAGGCAACGGGGATCTGCACGCCCATGCGTTCGAGAATGTTGGCGAGTGTTTGCGTGGAGAATTGCGTTTGCTGGGAATCGCCGGTGCGCTTCAGGCCGACGACCAGGCCGTAGCCGATCAGCATGTTGTCGCGCACACCTTCGACGGTGGTGACGTCTTTGATGCGCGCGATGTGGCCGGAAGCAGCGCTGATGGAAGGATCGTCCGCGAAGGCGCTGGATGCGGCGACTTGAAAAGTCAGTGCGACGCAGAGAAATGCGTGGAGAGTGCTGACGAGTATGCGACGCGCGGCGAAGCGGAGCTGCTGCAAAAACATGGGTTCCCCTAGAAGGTAAACAGTTTCAGTAGCGTGCAAATCGCCGATGTTGGGTTGGCGGGTGGCTTCGGCGACGGCGCCCTTCCCTTTCAACTCGACTTGCAGATTGGAAACCTGGCTGGAAAAAATGGAATTGTCGCCGGCGATGTCGCCGGGACGCACCAGTCCGCGGAGGATTACAGTTTGCCGATCGTTGCCGACCAGCAAGTCGCGGGTGGCTTGCACGACCAGGATGCCGTTGGGAAGTGTTTCCACCACTTGCGCGCCGACATTCAACGTGACGTTGGAACTCATGGTGGATTGGCCTTTGCCGTCGAGACCGTTGGTGGAATTGGCGGTGAAAATATTTTGCAGCGGGTTTTTCGCGGAGAGTGTGCCGAAGAATCCGGAGACGTCGGAGTTGGTATTGAATTGGCGAGATTGTTTGTTTTCGCCGCTGGTGCCCGCCGTAAAATTGTCGGAGAGGTGGATGATCAGCAGGTCGCCGGTGTGCAGCGCTTTGTAGTCGGCCGCGAAAGAGGCGATGGTTCCGGCGGGGGTAATAAGCTACCGGTGGTTGCCGGAACCGTAGGATTCATGACGCGCGCGGTCTTTAAATATTCCTCGAGATAGTTTGGAGTTGGTTTGGGTTTCAGCCTTTTGACGAGAGGGATTGCGCGGACCGAATCCGGCGCGGCCGTTAGTAGAAACAATATTGCGATGGTTGCGGCGTTCGCTGCGCGAGCTGGTTTAAGATGCAAAGCTTCTCCCTAGTAAGACGAATCGAGCGACGCCGGTCCCACGACCCGCGCTTTTAAAACTTTCGCACTGCCGTCAACGCGCACGCGGATGATTTCTCCAAGGCGTCCGCGCTGGAGTGGATGAACGAGCAAGGTCATCTGCGAAACCGAGGTGCGCACCGCGAGGCGTGCGGATTTGCTGGCTGAACCAGTACGGGCATCGCTGGTTTTGAATCTGCGGCGGTGATCACGGCAAAGTTTCCTGCTTGTTTCGGCGTGGCACCGGTGTCCGCAACCGTTTCTCGAGGTGCGGACCCGTTGTGTAGAACGGCAGCAGCTTTGGCTCGGCAGTAGCACGGAAGCGGAACCAGGTGCAGCCAGTGCGCGGATCGGTTGAGGCCCGCAGGAGTTGCAAACGCGGATCAGGAACGGTGATGCGCACAGCGGGATCGACTTGTAAATCTTCGGAGCGGAGTTCGCCGCGAATTTTCAGCGTGCCCGCCGATTTGCTGCGGTTCAACGCGGAGAATACTTCCGCGCGGGTGAGGAAGCGGCCGACGTTGTGGTCCAACGCGCGAGAAAGCGCGTCACCGTTGCCGAGGAGTTCGGCGTCCGCCAGTAGCGGTGAATGCACCGGCACCAACGGGCTGGCTGCGAGCAAAGCCGTGCTCGGCAAAACAAACATCACAATCGGCAAGAGTTTTTTCGTATTCATCCGTTGAGTCTTTCGCTAGCTCGTGAGTCCGTTGATCGTCTGAAACATTTGATCGGCGGCGTGGACCACGCGGGAATTCGCTTCGTAGGAACGCTGCGCCAGGATCAATTGAATAAATTCGCCGACGACGTCCACGTTGGAATCTTCCAGATAACCCTGGCGAATGTTGCCCGAGCCCTTCCGAACCGCCGGGCGTACCGATGATGGGATTTCCAGATGCAGTGGTTTCGAGCTGGAGATTTCCGCCGATGCTATTGAGGCCGCCGGGATTGGCAAAAGTGGCGAGCTGAATGGTGCCGACCTGCTGGGCCTGCGCTTCCGGGAAGCTGCGCGCTGACGGTGCCGTCGGTGCCGATAGTGATGTTGGTGGCGCTGGGCGGAATGGTGATAGCCGGCTGCAACTGATTGCCGTCGCTGGTGACGATGATGCCGGTGGAATCGAGATGGAAATCTCCGGAGCGGGTGTAGGCGATGGTGCCGTCGGGCAATTGCACCTGGAAAAATCCCTGGCCTTCAATCTCCATATCCAGTGGATTGTCGGTCTCGGTGAAATCGCCTTGCTGCTGAATAATTTCAGAAGCGCTGGTGCGCGCCCCGAGTCCGATTTGCAAACCGGTGGGAAAGGTCGTTTGCTGCGTGGCCGCAGCACCCGGCAGCACCACGTTCTGGTAAACCAAATCTTGAAATTGCATGCGGCGCCGATGGAATCCGGTGGTGTTGGCGTTGGCCAGATTGTTGGCGACGTTTTCCAGGTTGCGTTGCTGCGTTTCCATTCCGGTTGCGGCGGTGTACATCGCTCGATACATCGGTGGTGACTCCTTGTTACTTTTCCAGAAAGTTAAACGATGGGGATTTGTTGTGCGGGCGGTGCGATTAAATTCGTTGTGAAAAATGGAGAGGGCTTTTTCCATCAGGCCGGAGGTGCGTTCCAGTTCGATGATGGCGATGGTGCCGCGCACCGGATCACTGTTGGAGTGCTCCAGCTTGCCTTGCTGCTACGTTGGCATTTGCGGCGGGTTTGATGGCGGCGGCTGGAGCGTTAAAAGTGTCGGCGCCTTCGGGAGTGAGTTGCGCGAGGCTGTCGACATCCACAATTTTTAATTTGGAGACGAGCGCACCATCGACAGAAATGGTGCCGTCCGCGCTGATGGCCACGCGGCCCGGCGGCACGAGGATCGGCCCTTGTTCACCGAGCACGAGATCACCATCGGCGGTGACGATCTGGCGTTTGTTGTTGAAACTGAAATTTCCCGCGCGGGTGTAACGCACTCCGCCTTGGTTTGTATGGCGAAGAGGCCGCTACCTTCGAGGGCGACGTCAGTATCGTTTCCGGTGGTTTCAAGACTGCCGGAAGAGGGAGTCGAAAACAAGCCTGCCGACGCCGAAATGATTGATGGCTTGGTTGACGGCTTGATTGAGCGGCGTCCATGCGGCGTTGATCATGGACCCGCCTTGACCCTGGCCCTGGCCCCAGTCGGCGAACGAGCGATACAGCGCGAGCTGCGATTTGAAGCCCACGGTATTGGCGTTGGCGAGGTTGTTGCCGATGATTTCGAGCGCGTCGGTGCGAGCGGCAAAGGCCGCGAAGGCTGAGTAGAATCCGCTGTTCATGAAGGCCTCCGATGCAGTGGTTGTGCTGCGCAGGCACTGCGGATAAGTGCATGTGGCGGGCCTATTAGAGCGTTTTATTTATGGTGCGAGAGAAGCAAGGACGCGACTTAGTGCGCTGAGAAAAACAAAAGGAGGAATTGAAGTTTAGTGGCGGGGGAATTTGCCTAGCGAAGATAGGAGGAGCTGCAAAGTTTGCCGCGTTCGTTTTATGCGTCGCTCATGGTGGCGCTGGTGGCACCGATGACCACAGGCAAGAGATGGATGTATTCGGTGCGGAGCATGTCGAGGATGGCGGGATATTCGGATTCGGAAATGAGCGGGAGACAGTCGTGCAGAAAGGCGCAGTCTTCGGCGTGGGCGGTTCCGTGGTGAGTGATTTGCTGAGTTTGGTTTTCGAGATGAGGGTGGGGGCCGCGGAGTTGTTCGCCCGAATGTTCGGATTGGTCGTCAAGAGTTGTGTTGTCCGCAGCCAAAGAATTTTCTGAATGAGCGGCGTATTCGGTTTGGGTGGCCAGGAAACGGTCGGCGGCAGCGACGATACCGGCGAGATAGGGATCATGAGCGCTTTCTTCGAGATGGTGATGGAACTCGAAGACGTCGAAGAAGGAAGGCATGAAATTCCAGGCGACGGCGATCCAGCGGCCGACTTTGCAGTGATCGAGACCGAAGTAGTCTTGTTCGAGTTGAATATTGTCGGCCCAATTTTCTGGAGGTGGGGTCCGACTGGCGGCAGTTTCTTCAATGACCAGCATCCACAGCGGGAGCTGGCCGAAATCGTGAAGCAGGCCGCCGAGATAGGCTTGTTCTTTTTCGGAGTAGCCGGTGAGCTGGGCGATGCGTTCGCTGAGCAGCGCGGTGAGAAAGGAATGTTGCCAGAAGGTGGAGAGTTGTTCGGGCGGGAGGCGTTTGCTGGCGAACTGCATCACGGAGCAGGTAGGAGCCAAAGTGCGCAGGCGATCGACACCAAGAAGGATGGCAGCTTCTTCAATATT
Source organism: uncultured Acidobacteriota bacterium (assembly GCA_963846145.1). Taxonomy (GTDB): domain Bacteria; phylum Acidobacteriota; class Terriglobia; order Acidiferrales; family UBA7541; genus Acidiferrum. The sequence goes on from CAWJUV010000006.1 coordinate 155,395, forward strand.
GATGACGCGGCGGCGCAAGCCGAACGTCGCGGAATTGCATACACGCAGAACTTGCGCGGACAGGCTGGGATCGCGGCGAATGACTTTGCCGACGGCTTTGAGATCGACGGGTGAAGTTTTTAGAAGCGCGTTCAGGTCGAGCACGTAGTCGGGCAAGGTGGGCAAGCCGCGACTCAAGATGGCCATCAGGCGCGTTTTGCGGCGTTCGCGTTCGCGGGCGGCAGCGGCGTCGCTGGGCCAAACGGCGATGGGCGGCGGATTTTTGACGCGGGGAGCACTTGAGATGTTTGGCGTTTTCGGCAACGCCATCCTTTCTGGTGTCGCGGTTTTCGCTTCGCGCAGTTCCGCTCTTTGTTGAATCGGCGGCGGACGAATTTTCTTTGCGCGCCGAAGTGGAGATGGGCCGGGGCGGTGTCGGCGAGGAGATCCGGCGCGGCGGGCATCAGGCGGAACAGCAGATCGCGGGTGGCGCGGCTGAGCTGAAAGCGAATCCACAGATAGCCGGCGACGCGGTGATCGTGATTCCGCGAGCTTGGAGCTCGTCGGCGTAACTGCAAATGGTGCGAGTGACTTCTTTAGCGTCGCGAATAGTTTCAAAACAAGTGGCATTGCCCAAAGAATTGCGATGCAATATCTCGAGGACCTGCGCGACGGTGGAATCTTGGCGACGCAGGCGACCGCTTGGCAGCGCAACATCACGCTGAGAGCGTAGAGCAACGTGTGATCGACGCGATCGGAGAAAGCGATGTGCAGCGTGCCGCGATCTCCGGAGGCGTGCGCGGGAACGGCGTTGGCGGATTCCAGCAGGCGCACGGGAACGATGTCGATGGTCGCGGACTGCGCGGCGTGCTGCTCGAGCGGGAACGCAGGGCAATTCCATTGCTTCGCCAATGCGGAAACGATTTGTTCTTCGGTGACCAGGCCCATTTCGAGCAGCCATTGGCCGATGCGCCGCGGCTGGTCGCTTTCGCTTTGCAGTTGCAAGGCGCGAGTTAAGTCTTCGCGAGTGATGATTCCGCGATTCACCAGGATCGAGCCGACGGAATGACGATAGATTTTGGGTTTTTCCGGGACGTGGGGCGCGAAGAGCGAAGGCATGCGCTGCTGCAAAACGTTGTTGAAGCGCCGCTGCTGCAATACCATCCTCCATCGAATTCGATGCCTTCGCCGGTGCGGACGACTTTGGACCAGAATTGATCGCGGCGCGGACAATTCGGTCGCTGCAGCGTTCGGCGAAAATCTTCATCCTGGCGGCTTTCAGTAAATCCATTTTGTGTGCGCCCCTTTCGGCAAAGAGGCTTGCCATAAGCGTTCATGGAGCGATCCCATTTACAGTTGCAACAATTCCGCACGTTGCCGTGCGCTGATGACGTTAGTAACGCGCAAACCGAAATTTCCATCCACGATGACCACTTCTCCTTTGGCGATGAGCCGGCCGGCAACCAGTAATTCGGCGGGTTCGTTGACTTGTTGATTGAGTTCGACGACGGCGCCGGGCATGAGGCCGAAGACGTCGCGGAGCAGCATGGTGCGTTCGCCGAAACGGATGGTGGCCTCCAGCTCGACGTCGAGGAGCAAATCGAGATTGGGAGGGAGGACGCTGGCGGCTGGAGCGCTTACCGGTGCGGCGGGCGGCACAAATTTTTCCGCGGCAGGAGGCGCGGCGGGTGCGGGCGCTTTTGCTGGAGGTGGAGGAGGCGGCGGTGGTTCGGGTGCTACAACTTCGGGTTCGGGTTTCCAGTTGGCGAGGCCTGCGGTCATTTCTCCGCTTAGAAAAAGGCGTAGAGAAATGGAGGAGAGTTTGTCGTCTTCGAGAATGACCGTGGTGGTTTGGCCGGGCTGGTACCGAGCGGCGCGGATTCCTGAAAGCTGAGCTCGGATTCGCCGCCGGTTTCGCGTTTCCAGGCGGACGCGGCGTGCCCGGCGACTTGGCGGACGAATTCGGAGTAGGCGTCGGCGTGTGTAGCGGTGAATTCGGCGGCTGGATCGGTGAGTTCGGAGAGGAGCAGTTGGGCGAGCTGCACGGCGGTGGCGCGTTCGGCCATCCAGATCATGCCGCCCGTGAGAATTCCGCCGCCGGTGAACGGCACGGAAATTGTTTTGGCGATTTCTTCTGGCGTGGGCAGCGGGCTTTCAACGAGTTCGCTGCAGGAACCTTTTACCGCGGCGACGCCCAACTGGGTGATCACCAGCACGAAGCTGTCGATCCAGATTTTGCAGAATTTCTGCAGCACCGAGTTGTCGAGGGGCGGGGTCATTTTGCCGCGGCTCGAGTGGGAATGATGGAGAGGCGGCGTTCGATGCGCGCGCCTTTTTTGGTTCCGTGGCGCACCGGGTAAGCGAGGAACATGGGTTTGTCGGTGACGTTGAAATTGACGGATTCGTCGGCGCGGCGCGGCATCATCACCACGCTGCCGGCTTCGAGCGCGAGTACGGCGCGAACGGTGAGGCGGCTGCTGGGTAGACTCAAGCTGGTGTCGAAGCGGCTTTCGAGCACGCGTTCGCGGATACGCATGCGGGCATCTTTGGAGGGCACGCGTTCGAGCAGCGATTGCGACGAAAGTTTGCGGAGTAGCGCGTTGGCGACCACCGCGGGAATGGCCATACTGACCGTGCCGCGCGATTCGGGCAGGCGAATTTCAAAACCGAGAGCCAGAGTTTTTTCGTTAGCCAGCATGAGGTGCTGGGCTTGACGTAACGGCTGGCGTTTATCGAATTGAATGTCGAGCGGCAGAAGCGGGGCCCAGGTCATTTGCAGATCGGAGGCGATGAAAGAGGCGACCATCTGGAAAAGCTCTTCTTCGATTTCGGTGAGGTCGCGAGGCTCGACCATTTCCGCGCCGGTACCGCCGAGGACTAGATCGACGATGGGAAAAACAAGAGTGAGATCGGCTTGCACCAGGATGCGGGCTTCGAGCGGCGACGTGCGCAGCGTGGCGAGATAAGTGAGCTCCGGGACGCGGCCGAGAAATTCGCCGTAAGAAAGTTGTTCGGCGGCGACGAGATTCATCTCGAAACCCACGCGGAGATAGGCGCTAAGCGAGCCGGTGAGGCGGCGAGCCAGCGCTTCGTGCAGCGTGGTGACGGCGCGAACCTGATCGGCGGTGAGAATGTTGGAGCGGCCGAGGTCGCATTTTTCGATTTTGCGGCGCGGGCCCAGAGGTGGGCCACCTTCTTTGCGGGTTTTTTGGGCCGCGCTGAAGAGGGCGTCGATTTCTTCCTGATTGAGAACTTTGGGCATCAGGATTTCTCCCGCTTGGTCGTAGACGGCGCTGTGTCGGAATTGTTTTTCGACTTAGGGTCGGCTTTCGCGGCGCCGGTGCCGGGAGTGATGCGGTCTTGCAGCTTGGCGCGCAGCCGGATCAATGCGCCAGTGTGAATTTGCGAGACGCGCGATTCGCCGATGTGCAGGATGGCGCCGACTTCTTTCATGGTCATTTCTTCAAGGTAGTAGAGCGCCAGGACCTGGCGCTCTTTTTCGTCGAGTTCATCGATGGCGTTGGAGAGCAAGGTGCGCATTTCGCTGCGTAGGGTCAGGTGAAAGGGATCTTCTTCAACCGGTGTAGCCGCGCCTTCGAAAGTTTCTTCCACGCCGTCGATGAGGCGGACTTGCGACGTGCCGAGGTCCAGGCCACGCAACTCGCCAAGGAGATGCTGAAATTCGTCGAGCGACATGCCGAGGTGCGCGGAGACTTCCTGCTCGGTGGCTTCGCGGCCGAGTTCAGCGGCCAACTCGCGGTGAGCGTCTTCGATGCGGCGGGCCTGGCGGCGGAGATTCCGCGGGCTCCAATCCATTTGGCGCAAGCTGTCGATGATCGCGCCGCGGATGCGGAAGCGGGCGTAGGATTTCAGCGGAACATTTTTGGAAGGGTCGAATTTGTCAACGGCGTCGATGAGGCCGAGGATTCCGGCGTGAACCAAGTCTTCAAAGGGGACGTGCGCGGGAAGACGATCGTGCAGGCGGCGCGCGATGTAGCGCACTTCCGCGATATTTTCCATGAGAAGTTTTTCGCGTTGGGCAGGATCGAGCGCGGAAGCGAAAGTGCCGGGCTGGGTAGTCGTGCTGGTCATGGGTTAGAAGGTTCAGCGCACCGTCCCCAGCGATTGCACCGCGACGCTGGCGGGAATTTCCGCAGGAGAAAGAACGACGATGCGCGGGATAAAGGGTTCGAGCAGGCGACGCAGGTGATAACGCACCGGACTACTGCATAGGAGAACGGTGGAACTGAGCGCGAGGCGGTCACCGACCATTTTTTGCAGGCTCTCGAGAATCTGGCGCAGGGGAGCGACGGTAGTTGTGGTGAGAGAAGCGCCGCCCGCTTGCGGTTCGAGTTGGCGCTGAAAGGCTTGCTCGATGGCGGGATCGAGCGTGAGCACTTTGAGTTTGCGGTCGTCGCCCAGCAGCGGCTGAACGAGCGCGCGACCCAGAGCCTGGCGAGCGGCTTCGACCAGCGCGACCTGATTCTTGTTGATGCCGGCGGTGTCCACCAGCGCTTCGAGAATTTTGGCCAAGTCCCGAATCGAAACTTGTTCGCGTAAAAGTTGCTGTAGAACTTTTTCCACTTCCCCGAGAGTAAGCAAGCGGGGCACCAATTCTTCGACCAGCTTGGGATGAGTCTCTGCTAAGGCGTCGAGCAGACGCTTGGTTTCCTGGCGGGTAAGAAGTTCATAAGCATATTGGCGGACCACTTCGGCGATGTGGGTGGCCAGGACGGAAGTTTGATCGACGACGGCGTAGCCGCTGGCGAGCGCTTGCTCCTGCAAGCCCGGAACGATCCAAGTGGCGCTGGCGCCGAACGCGGGTTCGTTGGTGGGAATGCCTTCGAGTGGCGGAGCGACTGGCTCGGAGCTGATCGCCAGCATGCGGTCTTGCTGCATTTCCCAGCGAGCAATTTCCACGCCGCGAAGGAGGATGACGTACTCACGCGGTTTGAGTTTTAAGTTGTCGGTGATGTGGATGGAGGGAACGAGAAAACCGAGTTGCAGTGCGAGATGGCGGCGCAAGGCGCGAATGCGTTGGAGAAGTTGTCCGCCCTGGCCTTGATCGACAAGTGGAACGAGGGCGTAACCAACTTCGAGACTGATTTCGTCGAGCTTGAGGAGGGTTTCGATTTGTTGCTGGGCTTCGGGCTTTTTCTTTTCGTCGACGACTTCGGCGGCGGTGGGTTCGCCGGCGAGGCCGCTCTTGGCGCGGTAGGCGAGGTAGGCAGTGAGCGCGGCGACGAGAAAGAAAGAAAATTTGGGGAGTCCGGGGATGAGCGCCATAAGCAACATGAGTCCCGCGGCGATGCGCAGCGGCATTTTTTTGGTGAGCAGTTGATTGCCGAGGTCGGCGCCGATGGTTTCACCGCTGGAAGTGCGGGTGACTACGATGCCGCCGGCAACGGAAACGAGCAGCGACGGAATCATGGTGACCAGGCCATCGCCGACGGTGAGTACGGTGTAGGTTTTGGCGGCTTCGCCGAGCGGGATGTTGAGTTGAAAGACGCCAATGAGAAGCCGGCGATGATATTGATGGCGGTGATGAGGATGGTGGCTACGGCGTCGCGTTGACTGAAGCGTGCGGCGCCGTCCATGGAGCCGTAGAATTCGGCTTCGCGGGCGAGCTGTTCGCGGCGGCCGCGGGCTACGCGTTCATCGATGTTGCCGGCGTTGAGGTCGGCATCGATGGCCATTTGTTTACCGGGGAGGGCGTCGAGGGTGAAGCGCGCGGCCACTTCGGCGGTGCGGACGGCGCCATGATTGATGACGAGATATTGAATGGCGATGAGTGCGAGAAAAATGACGAAGCCGACGACGTAATTTCCGCCAACGACGAATTGGCCAAAAGCTTGAATGACGCTGCCGGCGGCGGACGAGCCTTCGGTGCCGTGCAGCAGGATGCGGCGGCTGCTGGCGATGTTGAGCGAGATGCGGAAGAGGGTGAGAAACAAAAGCAGGGTGGGAAAAACGGAAAACTGAACGGGTTTCAGAATGTAGAGAGCGGAGAGAAGGACAAGAACGCCCAGCGTGATGCTGATCGCAAGGAATAAATCGAGCACCACTGCGGGAACCGGGATGATCATCACCAGAACGGTCGCTACAGTGGCGACGGAAAGATCCACTCGGTGGTGGCGGAGCGCGGAAGAGCGAGACTGTTTCGGCAGTGGCCATGAGTTTTGGTTAGTGAGTTCCCTGCTGCCGCGGCGGGGGATTTGTAGAGGCTGCGGCGGCGTTGCGTTGCATGGTCATCTGCGCGCGATAGAGGAACGCGAGAATTTCGGCGACGGCGGCGTAGAGTTTGGGCGGAATGGCCTGGCCGACTTCGACGCTTTTGTAGAGGGCTTGGGCCAGGGCGGATTTTCGACGATGGGGACGTCGTTCCAGCGGGCGATTTCTTTTATGCGGCGGGCGATGAGGTTCCGGCCTTTGGCGACGACGATGGGAGCGGCCATGGCGGGCGAGCGATACTCGATCGCTACGGCAAAGTGCACCGGGTTGATGATGACCGCGGTGGCGCGCTGAACGTCTTGTTGTAAAGAATGACGAGCGCGATCGCGGCGCAGGCGGCGAATGCGCATTTTCATTTGCGGGCTGCCTTCGTCGTCTTTGCTTTCCTGTTTGACCTGTTGTTTGGTCATTTTCAGGGAGCTTTCGTGGGTTTGACGTTGCAGGAGGTAGTCAACGCTGGACCAGGCGATAAGACCAGGGTGGATTGCCAGGCAAGGGAATACGCCATGGTGCCCATGAGCGCGAGCATGCCGCGAGCCGGCAGGCGTGAAGAATGCATCAGCGTGGGCGCGCCGTTGAGAATGATGCGCAACGCGAGATACAAAATAATGCCGCTGGGAACCAGCGATTTGAGAAGGCGGCTGAGAACCGCGAAGAAAAGAGTTGCTGAATATTAGTGGCGGGATTGAGGCGCGCGAAGTTGATGGTGAGTGCTTCGCTGGCGATGACCAGGCCGCCTTGCGCGACGGTGCTAACGACCGCGACGGCAAACGCGACGGCGAAAATGGGAGCCAGCCACTGTGCAACGGTGAGACTGGTCCAGCCGACGATCGCGAACGAGCCGCTCCAGTCGGCCTCGGCGCCGAATTGCATCGCGCGAAGAAAAAACGCGCCAGCGCAAGATCCATTCCTGCGGATTGCCGGCGATGACCAGAATGACCGCCATGAGTGTGAGGCCAGACACGAGATCGCGGCCGCGCAGGATTTGGCCGCGTTTTTCGGCTTCGCGGCGGTGGCGGATTGTCGGCTTTTCTGTGCGGTTATCGGCCAACGAACTTTCCTTAGTGCGCTAGATGGAGCAGGGTTTCGCTCCAACCGAGCGCGGTGGCGAATTCTTTTTCGAGCATGCCGGCCACAGGCCGACAGCGATGGCTAGCACTACGTAGCCGACGAGACTTTTCATCGGAATGCTCATGATTACCGCGGGAAGTTGCGGCGAAGCTTTGCTGAGAAACCCGACGGTGACGTCGATGAGCATGGTAGCGAGCAGGATGGGTGCGGCGATTTGTACGCCGAGGATCCACAGCGCGGCGGCGTCGTGGAAAAGGCCTTTGACGCTGGCAAGAGAAATGGAGACTTGGCCAACGGGGAGATAGTCGAAACTTTTCGCCAGCCCGCGAAGAATCCAGTGATGAACGTCCATGCGGAGGAATAGCAGCAAGGCGAGAAGTTGGTGGAAGACTGAGAGGACCGGGGTGTCGACACTGGTCTGTGGGTCGATCACGTTGACGAGCGAAAAGGAAAGTTGAAAACCGGCGAGAGAGCCGGCGAGCTGCACACCTTCAAAAACAAATTGCAGGCAGAGACCGAGGGCGAGGCCCAGGATGGTTTCGCTGAGCGCGAGTTGGGTCCAGCCCCAAGGTGAAAGCGAAATGGGCGGAACGTGGCACACCGGATACAGCAGCGCGGTGAGCACGATGGTGAAAACCGCTTTGATCGGCGCGGGAATGGACTGATCGCCGAGAAACGGCGCGAAGCTCATGGTCCCGGCAACGCGCAGGCCGACGCACATACCGTGCGCGAGAATGTGTTCGAGGATGGAGAGCACGTGGGCAGTCCTCACTTGGTGTACTGGCGAAAATCTCCGAAGAGCAGCCCGGTAAAAATCACCAGGCGATGCGCATCCAGGGAGTTAGAAAAAAATCATTACGCCCACGGCAGTGAGGCGCGGAACGGTGGATACGGTCATGTCCTGAATGGAGGTGAGCACCTGGCCGATGTTGATGACCAAGCCGACCAGCATGGCGGCTAGCAGAATGGGCATGCCGACCCAGAAGGCTGCTTCGATGGTTTGGCGGGAGAGTGCCACGACTTGTTCGGCGGTCATTGCGTTTACGGGGCCTCAGTAGTGAAAACTTTTTAGGGTAGAGCCGACGACCAGGTTCCAGCCGTCGGCGACTACGAACAGCAAAATTTTTAGCGGGGTGGAGATGACCACCGGGGGAAGTTCAACATGCCGATAGAAGTGGTGACCGAAGCAGTGACCAGATCGATGACCAGAAATGGCAGGAAGAGAACCGCGCCGATCTGAAAGCCGGTTTTGAGTTCGGAGATAATGTACGCGGGAATGACGATACTCATGGCCAGGTCTTCGGGTTTTTGCGGGCGAGGCTGTTTGCTCATTTCGAAGAAGAGCGCCAGATCTTTTTCGCGGGTGAAGCCGAGCATGAAGGTGCGGATGGGGCCGGAGGCGCGGTCGATGGCTTGGAGCGAAGTGATTTTTCCTTGCTCGAACGGAGCGATGGCGGCTTGGTTCACGGCCAGGCCGACGGGCTGCATGATGAAGTAGGTGAGGAAAAGGGCGAGGCCGATCAAAGTTTGATTGGTGGGAGCGGTTTGCGTACCGAGCGCCTGGCGCAGGAAATGAAAAATGATGAGGATGCGCACGAAGGGCGTCATGGAGAGAAGGATGGAAGGCAGCAGGACGAGGATGGTGAGAAGGATGATGATGTTTACGGCGGTGGAGTCGCCGTGCACGGTGATGCCGGGGAGTTGAATGATGGGCGATTGGTTCAGCGTCTGCGGCTGGGGACGCGGCGCGGGGGATGCTTGCGGGGCGGCGGCAAAGAGCAATCCCGCAAGAACAAGTACCAGCGGCGCGACGATGCGAAAAACTTTTAGCATTGGCGCTGACCGGTGCTGACTTGTGCAGCGATGCGCGGGTCGTGTTGGTGGTCTACCGGAGTGATGATTTCCGGTTGGAGCGCGGGGCTGGCCAGCTCGCGGAGCAGGGTGATGGAGTGCGAGGTCGCGCCGATAAGCAGTTGGCGATTGTGGCATTGCACGATGGCGATGAAGCGTTTGTCGCCGAGCGGCAAGGTTTCGCAGACGCGTAGAGTGCGTTGGCGATGGGAGCGTTCGCGGACGTACTCGATGCCCGAAATGAGAATTCTTAGACAACGGCTCAGCGCGTTTTCGAGATGAAGCCCGTGCTTGCCTGGTTGTTGTGTAATCGCCTGCAGCATTTTCGCCCCCAGCAAATTTTTTCGCGCAGTTCAGGCCAATTCGGTAATTCGCACACCCAGGCTGCGGCCGATAATCTCAAACTCGGCCCAGCCGATAAGCTGGGTATTGACCACCACCGGAACGTCGGCGCCATTGGCAATATCGGTGTCGACGATGCTGCCGCTCTCCAGTTGCAGGAGTGCGCGCACAGTCAGATTTTTTACCGGCAAGTCGACACTGACGGTGCAGGGCAAGTGGCCAGCTTCTTCCCACAGTTCTTCGGAGATGCTAGGAGGCAAAGCAGCGGCCGGGATAGTGATGGTGGAACTCATCGCTGCACCAGAAATTCGGTGAAATAGATTTCGTGGACGCCGAGATCGGGGATGTCCTGGTGCAAATGGGTCAGCAGGTTTTTTTTCAGCTGTTGTTTGCCATCGGTGGTGAGGAGGTCGTCGGCTTTGCAAGCGGTGAGAACAGAAAGGATGGAGTCGCGGATCCGCGCTTTGGGGAGGCTGGAGGAATCTTTGTCGGATAAGACGCCGCCAATGGAGTGATCGAGCTCTAAATCCATGGCCATGCGCAGGAAATGGGATTGCCCGGGGTCGGCAAGATTGACGGTAAATTCGTCGAGGTGAATGAGATTGCGCGCGGCGGCGTTGGTGGAGGCGCTGGCCGATTCGGGAGCTTGACGATTTTCGGTGACGAGCCAGGCTGCGCCGCCTCCGGCAAGGAGGCCGAGGAGAGTGGCGCCGATTAACAATTTTGCGGAAGTACCGCCGGCTTGTTTGGAGGCAGGGCGGGGGTTCCGGAGCAAGATGGGTTCAGCAGATGTGGGGGATTCGAGTTTGTGCTCGGTCTCGGGCATGACGGTGGGAAGGATGCAATTCCGAAGCCAACGTGGAAAGACGAAGCGGGTTTAAGAAAATTCTTTAGCGTTGAAGAAAAGCCGCATAAAACGCGGATATTTGTGCGATCGGGTGAGTGCGTTTTGGAACATGCTCCAAAGTGGCGTGGCACCGGCGGAGTTTTCTCAGCGCGGCCTAATTAAGAATTTTTGAAGAGATTGTCGGCATCCGCTTTGGTGGGTGACGCACCAAAGTCAAAAGCAAATTCAAAGTCAAAAGAAAGCCCCGCCCTACAATTCGAGGGCGGGTCACCCTCCGTGCTAGTTTTGATTCGAGAAAAACTTTTGAAGTGAAGCGCTGACGCGGCCTTGTTTTGTGGGCCGCGCCGGCGCTTGGAAAACTGCCGCGTTACGGAATCAAAGCGATGGCAGTTTGCGTGACGGAGTCGAAGGTAGTGACAGACTTGGCATTGGCCTGGTAGCTGCGTTCGGCCACGATGAGCTGGGCGAATTGGGTGGCGATGTCCACGTTGGATTGTTCCAGTGCGCCACCGCTGAGTATGCCGCGGCCCCCCGTGTTGGCTACGCCGACGTTGGCTTGCCCAGAAGACAAGCTCGACAAATATTCGTTCGATCCGTTGCGAATCAAACCTTGTTCATTGGTGAAGGTGGCCAGGGCGATTTGTCCCAGCGCGGACGTTTGGCCGTTGCTGAAGGTGCCCTGGATGGTGCCGTTGCCAGTAATCACGTAGTTGACCAACGTCCCGCTGGAGAAGCCGTCTTGCTGCGTGGAAGAAGTGGCTGAAGGCGCGGCGAGTTGGGTAATGTTGCCGCCGTTGTTGGGGCTGTATAGGTTCCAGCTGAGCGGCAGAGGGTTGCCTCCGTTGGTAAGAGCGAGCGAAATCCCAGTGACATTTCCGGTGGGATTGATCAGCTGGCCGCTGCCGTTGAACATCAGCGTGCCGCTGCCACCGTTTACCGTGCCTTCGGTGGCCGGCAGCGAAATGTTGTAAGTCCACTGATTGGCGCTGGTCTTGTCGAAGTTGAAAGTTAGTACGTGGGAAGCGCCGAGTGAATCGTAGACCGCGATGGAAGTGCTGAAGGTGCCGGGAGCTGCGGCCGTGCCGGTGGTGGCGAAGGCTTCCGTTTCAGCAGCTCCGTCGGTCAAGGTGTTGGTGGTAAAAGTCAGCGCGCCGCCGCTTTTGGAAGTGACGATCAGCGAGCCTCCGGAAATGGTGGCGGTGTAATTTCCATTGGCGTTTATGGCGTTGGCGACGTTGCTGAGGGTGTCGTTAGCGACCGTGGTGTAGCTGAACGGATTGGTCCCGTCGGTGAGGCCGAGGACGCTGCCGGTGGTCAGCACGGTGGTGGGGCCGATGCCTGTGCCGGTTTGTTGCGCGGCGGCGGCGACTGGGCCGGCGGAGACGGAATCGAGATTCAGGTTGAGCTGTACCGCAGTGGTGGGGCTGGGCGGATTGGTGACGCCGGTGGCGATGACCAATGGAGTTGGCGCCGCGTTGGGATTTACAACACCGTTTACCGTTGGATAGCCCAAAACTTGTGCGCCCTCTTGAGTGAGCAATTGGCCGGTGGAGCTGACCGCGAAATCGCCCGCGCGGGTGTAGAGAGTTTCGCCGTCATTGTTGACGACGAAGTAGCCGGTGCCTTGAATGGCCACGTCGGTGGGCACGCCGGTGTTTTGCACTGAGCCCTGAGTGTCGTGGGAGCGGATGGTGTCGACCGCCACGCCGACGCCTTCCTGGATGACGTTGCCGTCGCCGCTGGTTCCGATCTGTTGATAAAAGAGATCCTGGAACTCGGTGTCCTGGGATTTGAAGCCGACAGTGTTGAGGTTCGCGAGGTTGTTGGCAATAACTGCGAGAGAGCTGGAACTGGCGTCGAGGCCTGACAGCGGAATGGAAAATGACGGCATGATTTTCTCCTATGAATTTGCGACTTTCAAATTTTAGATTTTCGACTCTTTAGCAATTGAGATTTTTAGAAATGAATTTGCGCGAGCGATTGGGCCGCGGATTTCGCGGCGTTGACTGCCGATGGCGACCCGGAAAGCGCGGACATTCCTGGTAACAAATTGGTCGCGGCATACGCGGAGGTGGCGGAAGCGTTTTGCGAATTGGAGGAGCTGCCCGTTGAGCTGGTCGAGCCGCTTGCACCGGGCACGGTGATCCCGGAGGCGGAGAGCAGTGCGTCGAGATCTTCGCGGACCTGGATGGTTTCCTGCAGCGTGTTCATGTTGGTGAGCTCGTCGACCATTTGATTGGGGTCCATGGGATTGGTGGGATCCTGGGCTTGGAGCTGGGCGGTGAGCAGAGTGATGAAGGAGTCGGGGCCGAGCTCATTGCTGGCGGTTGGAGTGGTGGAGTTGTTGGTTCCGGAAGTGTTGGTGGTGTTGGATGTGTCGTATGGAGTTGCCTGGTGCGTGATGGCGCTGGGTGAAATCATTTTTTGTTTTCCTTTCTGACTGCTGATTCCCTTTCGTTTTTTTTTTGCGAATCTGCACGCCGGTCAGGCGCGCACGTTTAACCTGCCTTGCGAATTGAAAAGTGGGGCCGGCTCGATGGAGAGGATTGAGGTGGCCGGAAGAGTTGTCGTGGAGCCCGCGGAGAAATATTGGTGGAACGCGGAGTTGCGGGGATCTTGATGTCGTGACTGGCCGGGATTTTGTTGCGCTTGGGAGTGAGCGCCGGTGTTGGTGCCGAGTGAGCCTTGCGTTAAGACGACGCGTGGCACTGGGAGATGTTTGTCGGCCAGCGATTGCTGGAGCGCGGGGAGCTCCAGGGCCAGCGCGGTGTGCGCGTCGCGGCGTTCCACGGTGATGGCGGCGCCGATTTCTGCGCCTTGCGTGTGAGCGCGCACTTCCACCGAGCCGAGTTGATCGGAGTTCATGGAGATGCGCATTTCGGTTTGCGAGGGGTTTTGCGTGAGTTGCGCGGTTTTGACGAAGTTAGTGGCGGCGGTGGGATCAGGCGAGGTGGAGGATTGCTGCGCCGGCTCGGAAGTGCGGGTCGTGTTGAAAGATTGCGGCGAGTTTGTGGCGTTGGAGTTTTGCAAGTTGGTGGGTACCGGGATTTGCGACGGCGCAGTGGCTTGGTGCAGTAAGGCGGTGGCATCCGGTTTTATAGCGGCGAGTGAATTGGTGAGTGCAGCGGAGTTGTTGTCGCTGCTGGTAGCTGGGGAATTGGCGTCATTGCTGTCATGGGTAGCGGCGCGCGTGGGCTTGGCGGCTTGGGCGTCTGATCCGCTCGATTGTGATTCGGAGGTAGGGGATTTCGTGTTTGCAGTGGTGGTTGATGTGGCTACGAAACTCTTTGCGGCGCCGGAGATATTTGGCGTTTGCTTCGACGGCTGTGCAGCAAGGCTGTATGGCTCGGTTAGTTGGGAGATGGCTTTTGCTGCCGGAGGTTTGTGGCTGAACAGAGAATCTGTTGGGTCGGGGAGATTTGTGTGAGCGGGATTTGTGTGAGCGGAATTTGTGGCTTGCGGAAAGGACTTATCCGCGACCGATTGCACTGGATTGCGCGGAGACGCTGGAGATGAAGGAACGGGCGGTGTGGGTGGATCGGAAGATTTGTTGTTGAGTTCGGCTGCGGAGCGCAGGTCTGGCGGTGCATCGGGGACAGCTAGAACTTTGCTAGCCGCAGACGCAGCGAACTGTTGTGCAGTCTGAACGGAGTTGGGCTTTGCTATTTGTGTCGGAGCAGCGGAAGTTTTGCTGTTGCTGTTGTCGCTGCTGGACGAAGAGCCGACGATAGCGGAGGCGTAGGCTGTGTTGAACAGCACAGGCCAATTGGTTTGATCGGCTGGATCGCTGGAGAGTGACGGCGATGGATCATTCGGAGTTGGCGATGAAGTTGGGTAGGTGGAGCTTGTCTTGGGCGCCTGCGAATCGGCGGCCGGCGACGCGAAGGTTGTTGTTTCGTTGGTGAGGCTATTCGCCACGACAGCAACGGAATCGGGCAGAGCGAGCGGCTTTGTTGCGGAAGTGCTAGCGGCGTGACTTGGCGGGGGCGTTGTGGTTGGCGGACCATCAGATTCGCTTGTGAATTTTGGTGCGGTGGTTGACGCAGAGTTCGTAGTGTTCGTCGAAAGCAACCCGATGGCTTGAAGCGGGTCGATCTCTGCGGATTCTTGAGAAGTCAGCGAGTTTACGGTCTCTGCCTTGCCCCCGGCGGGCGCGCTCGTCAGGGATGGAGCGGAAAGAGCGTTTGAGCCCAGGGGTTGCGTTTTGGCCACAACTTCATCGGAGGCATCGTCAGTGGCGATGGCGGTGACGGCGTTCGTTGAAGTTGGTGAGGGATCGGCGCCGCTGGAAGATGCGGGAATAGCAAGTTGGGTCGGCGGGAGCGGTGCGGCGGGCAGGGGCTGCGGCAGGACTGCGGAGATTGAGATTGAGGCTGGAGCCGCGGGTCTTCCCTGCTTAGATGGAAGGTCGGACTTTCTGTTTACGGAAGTCGCCGGGCGAAGAAAACTCTGCGAACCGGCGATGGTTTTGCTTGCCGTATCGGACGGTGCATGGGATGGGGAGTTTTCGTTCTGGCCGTTCACGCGATCCATGGCGGCGTGGACCATGGGGGCGAACGATTGTTCGGGATCGGTGGGTGTAGCGTTGCTGCTTTGCGGCGCCACGTTTGTCGCGCCGGGATTGGCGATGGCCGTCGGGAAATTTGGAATGGAGGCGCTCTGCATCGTGGTTGTTGCTCGCGGGGTAAGGAGCACGTGCGAGGCCTTTCGAATTGAGGCGGAATGCGGATCGAGGTGGCAGCAAGTAGTTTGAGTTTCAGCGATTTGTCTTTTTGGATTTTTGTGATGAGGGGCACGCGGAAAAATTGCTCGGCAGAGTTTGCCGGGTTACTCGGCAGGATGCGTACGGTGATACCTGCTCGCTTAGCTGTCGACCTCGGTGGCTTGTTGGGTGGACATGCGTCACTTTTTCTGCCGCCGGTTTTACAGCGCGGCAACCACGCCAACCGCGCTGGCGAAACACTTCCCTTCCCGACTAACTATCGCTTGACGCTTCGAAACTGCCGCGCTATATAGTTAGCCCCGTGGCTAACTATCATTCCGACCTCTCCGCCATCTTCTCCGCCCTAGCCGACCCCACGCGCCGCCGCATCCTCGAACGCCTGTCCCGCACCCACGAAGTCCGCGTCACTGCCATCGCCAAGCCCTTTCGCATGTCGCTCCCTTCCGTATCCAAACATCTCCGCGTACTCGAAAACGCCCGCCTCATTCGCCGCGAGCGCCGCGGCCGCCTTCACCTCATTCGCGCCAACGCGCGCACTATGAAAAATGCTGAAGCCTGGATCGCCCAATGCACCGCCGGCTGGCAGTTCAGCCTCAACCGTCTCGAGCAACTGGTCCGCAAAAATCGAAAGAAGGGACCGTTATGACCCCAGACCAACTGGACGGCCACCGCGTTCAGATAAAACACCGCTTCGGCGCACCGCGCCCAGAGATCTTCAGTTGGTGGACCACCCCGGAAAAACTACGCCAATGGTCGGGCTGCCAGGGCGCCACCAAATGCGAAGTCACCATGGATTTTCGCGTCGGCGGCTCGTACAGCCAGAAAATGTTCATCACCGGCCGCGGCGAATTCTCCTTCCACGGGGTGTACCAGGAAATCGTTGAGCCCGAGCGCATCGTCTACACCGCGGTGATCGGCTCCGCGATCACTCGCGTCACCGTCGAGTTCGTAGAAGCGTCCAATGCCGCGACTCAAGTCGTCATCACTCACGAAGGTCTGCCCAACGAAATGTTCCGCAAAAATATCGAACAGGGCACCTCCGAATCGCTGCAAGAATTGCAACGCATACTTCCTTCGCAAGCCACCAATGAAAAAATCACTATGAGGAGCGACCCATGAACATCTCCAGAATTCTCCTGGCTGGATTTGCCGCCTTTTCCATCTACTTCGTTCTCGGCGGCCTGGCTTTCTCCATTCCATCCATGAAAGACGAATTTCGAAAATATCCCGCTGTCTACCGCTCGCAGGAGGGAATCAAAACCGTCATGCCCGTCGGCATGGCGGCCATGCTTCTGGGCATGCTCACTCTTGCCGTCCTATATGCTTTGATTTATCGCGGCGGTTCGGGGCTCACCGAAGGTGCCCGATTCGGCGCATTGATCGCTCTCTATTCTCTGTGCAGCTTCGTGATTCACAATTACGTAAATCTCAACATCAGCTGGAAACTCACGCTGCAGCAAGGCGTCGCCTATTCTATCGAATGGCTCGCAGTAGGAATTGTCATCGGCCTGATCTACAAGCCACTCTAAACATCCACGAGAGAACTGCGCGCCATGCCACCGCAAAACCCTAAGTCCCATGACAAAATAGCGGCTGGCTCACTCGCGGTGCTTACTCACGCGCGTGACAAGTTCGGTACGTACATCTCAAAGACGCGAATGTGCCAATACGAATCTTTTGGAGGCAGTATGCCTACGCTCAGAATTTTCTCATTCACATCGATCGCGCTGATCAGTCTTGCGGGCGCTTTCTCGTTTCAAACCCGCGGCACGGTCGTCGCCCAATCCCCAGAGGCCCCATCGCTCACCGCCGGCCCCAACACCATGTCCGGCCAAATCACCGCCAAGGAACACGAAATCCTCGACGATCTCAAAAATGGCGAAATGCAATCCTTCGCCGCCCTCACCGCCGACGAGGCCCTTGCCGTCGACAGTCACGGCGCACACCCAAAAATCCAGCGCCCCCAAAAAGACTCCGACTACCAACTCAAGTCCTACACGATAGAAAATATCCGCTTCATCGAAGTCGCCCCCGACACCGGCCTCATCACCTATAAACTAACCAAATCCGGCACATCGCACTCCAAGCCCTTCACTACCAAATCCTACGTTTCCTCCCTGTGGATCACCCGCGGCGGCAACCGCGTGCGCCTCTTCACCCAGGAAACACCCGCACCTGACCGCTAATTCGCCGTCGGCTCTTTAAATGACCATCTGCAAATAGTTGGACAAGATTTACAAGGATTGTTGCGAGGGATAGCAACTTTTCGGGAGCAAAGTTAGGTAAGAATACTGTTCGTTAGAGTGGAACCTTGGATTCTGGAGCGGGCGACGGGAATCGAACCCGTGTCCGAAGCTTGGGAAGCTTCTATACTGCCATTGTACGACGCCCGCTCTGACCTCTAGCTCATGAATTATACACAGCCCATCGGCTGCCCGTATAGCTCGTCCATTTCGGACTCTCAACCTTCCGCCGAGGCTTTTCCCGACGTCCCGAGACCTATGTTTACGAGCGAATCGCCGCGGATTTAACTCGCTCATTTTCAGAATCGGGAGAACTGGCGATCTTCACTGCCTGTTCCTTTATTCCGTTGAGCATGCCTTTGAAGACCACGCTATGAAACGGCAATACCGCGTACCAGTAGAAGAGTCCCCAGAGACCTTTCGGTTGAAATCGAGCGCTCTGTTTGAGCTGGCATTGCCCGTGCGCAACCGGGGTAATGCAAAATTCCAGAACAGCCGTGCCGGGCAACCGCATCTCGGCCCGAAGTTTGAGGCAGCGATCCTGCTCGATGCCGACGACCCGCCAGAAATCCAGGGCCTCGCCATAGCTGAGGCGATCGGGATTTACACGACCCCGCCGCAATCCTGGGCCACCCACCAGGCGATCCATCCCGCCGCGTATGCTCCACAGCCATTTTGAGGAGTACCAGCCATGCCTGCCTCCGAGCTTGCAAACCGCCTGAAACACCGCATCCGCTGGGGCCTCCACGCGCACTTCACGCTCGTCCTGAAAAACCGTTCCGCCAGCCCAGTCCGGATCTCCCGGAATGGGGCCGGCCATGGACCAACTTGTCTCTACCAAGCCTTCCGCCGTTTTGCTTTGTGCGGCTTTGATGGCCTCGCGGACGGTGAGCAACTGCTGTGAGATGACTTTCGTAATGCGATCGTCCCTCGCCACCACCGGATTGCGCAAACCTTCGGCCAACGGACGCGCGATTTCTTTGTTCAGAGGGGTTACCAGATGAATCCAGTAGGAGCTCAGCGTCGGCGTCAACACCGGCAGGGGAATGATCACGCGTTTGGGAAGATGAAGCTCCTCAGCCATGATATTCATGATTTCGTGGTAGGTGAGCACTTCCGGTCCGCCGATGTCGTATGTTTGCCCGATGGTCTCGGGTTTTTCCAGCACTCCAGTAAGGTAAGCCAGCACATTTCGGACGGCGATCGGCTGGCAACGGGTGCTTACCCATTTCGGGGTGACCATCACAGGAAGACGCTGGACCAGATACCGAAGAATCTCAAAGGAAGCGGAGCCCGATCCGATGATCATCGCCGCCCGCAACGTCGTTACCGGTACTCCCCCTGAGCTGAGCGCCCTTTCGACCTCGCGACGCGAAGCCAAGTGCTCGCTCAGTTCGTTGCCCATCTCTCCCAATCCGCCTAAATAGATGATGCGCTCCACTCCGGCCTGCTTGGCCGCACGCGCGAAGCCCTTACCGAGCGTTAGATCTTTCTCCGCGTAGGAGGCACCGGCGGAAATCATCGAGTGGACCAGGAAGTAAGCGGCTGCACAGCCTGACAGCGCGCGCAGGAGTTGGTCGCTGTCGCTCAAATCGACCTGCACGGTTTCTACGTTGGAATGCTGGGCCCACGGGCGGTCGCTTAACTTGCGTGGCGAACGTACTAGGCAGCGAACTCGGTAACCCGCATCCAGTAGACGAGGCACCAAGCGTCCGCCTATGTACCCTGTTGCACCGGTGATAGCGATCAATTTCATGCCGTACTAGTTGGATGCGTAAGTTGTGACGAAAGCGGCGCTATCCGTCCGGCTCGCTACCAAGAACGGCTGCGTTTCGCCCATTCGCATCCTCAGCCGGCCGCTCCTCAACCGTCGTGAACGCGGTTACACCTCGTTGCACGCTACAAAGTTCTAACACTTGCCACGGAAATCGAGCCAGGGTCTGCTTATTTCCTAATCAAAAAGTTCCATCCCATCACTGAAGTTTCGTCGCAGGCCGCCGATAAGAGTTCTGACAAACGAGTAGCGTCAGATCGTAAAAAACGACAGACCGTTGCCACAGGCAAAATCTGCCTGCGCAATTTGTTTCTCTCCGGCACAGAATTCCGTGTTGAACCAGTGTGTCTACGACCTACGCGAACTAAGTCTCATCCGTTCATCGCCACCCAGCCAAAAACTTTGGTCATCAATCGGCAAAGAGAATGTCCCGCCGCGCCCGCGTGAATTTCTCAAGCGGTGTTTTGCGTGGCTGGACAGCTGCTACGTCCGAGAACTACTTTCTGGAGGCGACATTTCATGGCGGC
Source organism: uncultured Acidobacteriota bacterium (assembly GCA_963846145.1). Taxonomy (GTDB): domain Bacteria; phylum Acidobacteriota; class Terriglobia; order Acidiferrales; family UBA7541; genus Acidiferrum. Next base: position 174,983 of record CAWJUV010000006.1, read on the forward strand.
TGCTACTTCCGCGCAGACTTTTCTGCCGGCGCAAAACCGGATCCTGATCGCCAGTGCTGATCCGTTATTGCGCAAGCGTCTGATGTCCAGGGCCGCCTACGCGGACGCCTGCTGCCAAGAAGCCATCGGCGGCGCTCATGCGCTGGCCATGTTGCAGCAGATGGTCTGCGACAACGTATTGCTCGATCGCCATTTGCCCGACCTCGACTCTGCCGAAGTTGCCAACCTCATCCAGCAACGCTACCCCGGAACAGAAGTCAGCTTCGTCGATCCGCAAACTATTTCCGCGATGGAAGCAGGAACCGAAACGGCACTCGCGCATGAAGAAATTTCAGGCGCTTCAATTGACGAAACCGTCCAAGCGGAGCTGCAAAGAGGAACTGTCTCCGCTACTCCCGCGCGCCTCCTGGCCGCTCCCGAAGAACCGCTCAGCGGCATGATCGGCAATAGCCGCGCGATGCAGAAGGTGTACCGGCTCGCGCGCATGGTGGCGAAACGCGATACCGCCGTGCTCATCACCGGAGAAACCGGCACCGGCAAAGAACTGGTCGCCGAAGCCATCCACCAAATGAGCCCGCGCTCCCGACACCCCTTCGTGGTGGTGAATTGCGCAGCGATTCCCGAATCGCTCTTCGAAGCGGAACTTTTTGGTCACGCCCGCGGCGCTTTCACTGGCGCAGTACAAGCGCGGCTCGGCCGCATCCACATGGCCCAGGGGGGCACACTTTTTCTCGACGAAATCGGTGAACTTCCCCTCAGCATGCAAGCCAAACTTCTGCGCTTCCTACAAAACAAAGAGGTGCAGCGCCTCGGCAGCTCCGACGTTTACCGCGTGGACGTTCGCGTTCTGTGCGCGACCAATGTGCGTCTTGCGGAATTGGTACAGAGCAGACAATTCCGCGAAGACCTTTTCTACCGCATGGCGGTTTTCCCCATCGCCGTGCCGCCCCTCCGCGAACGCACCGAAGACCTCGCCGCTCTTTCCGAATATTTCCTGGGCAAACTCTGCGCAGAAGTGGAAGTGCCCAGCAAACATGTCGCCGCCTCTGCGCTCGAATCGCTCCAACACTCCAAGTGGGCCGGCAACGTCCGCGAACTCCAGCACGTTTTGGAACGGGCTTTTATCCTTTCCGGAAATGAATCGGAGATCACCGCTGAATATTTCTCCGACCGCATGGAAACCCGCGAACTTAGAGAAAGTTAAGCCCACCATCGCCGCACTGGCGGGCAACGTGCACATCCAGCGGAGAGATCGCCATGACCAAAACCGCGATGGGAAAAATTCCAGTTCCACAAGCCGAGCCGCCGCTCAGCCGCAAAACCGTCAAACCTAAAGTCACGCGCGCCGCGGAACGCGATCTCACTTTGGCGTTCACGACTTTCGCACAGGCCGCCGGCTCGCTCGAAAAATCCTACGAACACTTGCAAACCGAAGTGCAACGCCTGCACCAGGAATTGCGCCGCGCCAATGCCGAGCTGGAAAAAAGTCTGGAAGAAAATGCCCGGGTGCGCGCCTATCTTTCCCGGCGTACTCGAAAGCTTGCCTTGCGGCATCTTGGTCGTCAGCGCCAAAGGGCAAACCCAAATCATCAATCCCGAAGCGCGCCGGCTTCTGGGCGTTTCCGGCGAGTGGATGCCCGACTCCGAAAATCCGCTCCCTGCGTCGCTGCAAAAATTATTTGAACGCGTTCCGGCCGGCAGTTTTCTCACTGAGCAAGAATGGCTCGCTCCCGAAACTCCCACCAACCGCTCTATAGGCATTCTTCGCGCCGCCGTCAGCGAAAACACCGAAACTCCCGGCGACACCGTATGGATCATTCGCGACATCACCGAACAGAAACGGATCTCTACCGAACGCGAAGCCTCCCGGCGTTCCCGCGCTCTCGCGGAAATTGCCGCCGTTCTGGCCCACGAAATTCGTAATCCCCTCGGCAGCATGGAGCTTTTCGCCGGCCTGCTTTCCGACGCCACCACCCACATGCCCGAGACTCGCCAGTGGGTCAATCATCTGCAAGCCGGCCTGCGCACGCTTTCTTCCACGGTCAACAATGTCCTTCATCTTCACAGCCAGCCGCAAGCCCAGATGGTGCCCACCAAACTCGATCGGCTCATCAGCGAAACCATGGAATTTCTTCTCCCTCTTTCCCGCCAGCGCGGCCAGGGCATCAAAATCGAAAACACCATCGGCACCATTTCCACTCACGCCGACGCCAACCGCCTCAAACAAGTGTTCTTCAATCTCTCCATGAACGCTTTCCGGGCCATGGATTCTGGCGGCACGCTGGGCATCAAGCTGCAATGGGCGCCACAATTCCGCGGCGAAATCGTGGAAATTGATTTTCAAGATGACGGCCGCGGTGTCGCGCCGGAACTTCTCGATCGCATTTACGAACCGGGATTTTCCACTACGCCCGGTAGTCCCGGCCTCGGTCTCGCCGTCTGCAAAAAAGTGATTGAACAACACGGCGGAGAAATTCGCGTCAGCAGCAAGCCTCGCGAAGGCACCACCTTCTCCTTATTCTTGCCGGTCTCGGGAGTCATCGCATGAGCAAACACGTGCTCATCGTTGACGATGAAGAAGGCATGCGCGTCGCTCTCGAAGCCAATTTCCATCGTCGCGGCTGGACGGTGCAAACTGCCGCAGGCGTCGCCGAAGCGCTGGCCAAATTTCGCAGCAGGCCGGCACGCCTCGTCGTCACCGACATGCGTATGCCCGATGGTGACGGCCTGCAAGTCATGCAAGGCGTCCGCCAGCACGCGCCGGAAACTCCAGTGATCCTGCTCACCGCGTACGGCAGCGTCCCCGACGCGGTTCTCGCCATCAAAGAAGGCGCTTGCGATTATTTTCAGAAACCTATTTCGTTCGATCAACTGGAAGCCGCCGCCCACCGCTTCATCGGCGCCACCGCCGAACCTCGCGTGCATCCCGCATACACCGGAGTCGGCCAATCCGCCGCCTTCCGCAATTTAATCGCGCGCGCCGAACGCGTCGCCGCCACCGACGCCGACATTCTGCTCGAAGCCGAAAGCGGCACGGGCAAAGAACTCCTCGCCCGCGTTATTCACAAAGCCAGCTCCCGCGCCAATGGCCCGTTCGTCGCGGTGAATTGTTCCGCGTTTCCCGACAATCTCCTCGAGAGCGAACTCTTCGGCCACGTGCGCGGGGCCTTCACCGGAGCAGCCATCTCCAAACCCGGCAAGTTTGAACTCGCCGACGGCGGAACGCTGCTCCTCGACGAAATCGGCGAAATGCCGCTCACCCTTCAACCTAAACTCTTGCGCGTACTCCAGGAACGGGAAGTCGATCGCCTCGGCGATACCCGCCCGTTACGCGTCAACGTGCGGGTCATCGCCACTACCAATCGCCAACTACGCGCGCAAGTCGAAGAAGGGAAATTCCGGGCCGACCTTTATTACCGCCTCAACGTCGTTCCGCTCTCCATCCCGCCTCTCCGCGATCGCGCCGAAGACATCCTTCCGCTCGCCGAGCATTTTCTCCGCAAGTACGAACCGAAAAACAAACAGGGCCTCTATCGCCTTGCCCCCGAACTCGCAACCCAACTGCAGGCGTACGACTGGCCCGGCAACGTCCGCGAACTTGAAAATTTCATGCGCCGCGCCTTGGCCCTCGCCACCGGCACAATTCTCGGCCCGCAATTTATCGAAAATACCTACGCCACTGCCGCGGCAGCAGGCGCAGGACCATCATCCAAACAATCCGTCGCGCTCCAATCCGGTCACACCCTCCAAGCCGTCGAACGCGAACTGCTCGAAAAAACCCTGGCCTCCACCGACGGCAATCGCACCCGCACCGCCGAACTGATGGGCGTCAGCCTGCGCACCGTGCGCAACAAAATTCGCGAATACGGATTGCCCTCCCGGAGAGTCTCATGAGCTGGCTCAACACTAGTCAATCCCTGCTGCTCGAACGTTTCCTCGACGGCGTCTCCATGCGCCAAACTCTCGTGACCACCAACGTCGCCAACATCGACACGCCCGGTTATCAAACTCGCGACGCCGATTTTCGCGGCCAACTCCAACGCGTTTTAAGCGGCGCCGACAACGAAGCCCTCGGCCCGTTCGTTGTTCCGGTGCGGGGCTTAATTTCCCGCCCGGATGGCAATAACGTCAGCGTCGATCGCGAATCCTTACTCCTCGCCGAACTGCAGCTCCAATACAAATCCGCCACCGCCATCCTGCACAGCGAATTCAACAATCTCAGCTACGCCATTAAGGAAGGTCAGCCATGAACTTATTCCGGGTCCTCGAAATCAGCGGCTCGGCGCTGCTTGCCGAACGCATGCGAGCCGAAGTCACCTCCGCGAATCTGGCCAATGCGGAAACCACGCGCACCGATGGTGGCGGCCCGTATCAACGCATGCATGTGGTCTTCGGCGCACGCCGCGCCTCTCAACCGGGCTTCGGCATGACGCTCGCCTCTTTCGGCGACATCCACGCCGAAAATGTTCGCGTCGTCGGCCTCACTGCCGATAACGCTCCGCCGGTCCAACGCTTCGAGCCCGGCCATCCCGACGCCGATCCCTCCGGCTATGTTTCCTACCCCAACATCAATCCCGCGGAAGAAATGATCAACATGATGGGCGCAGCCCGCGCCTACGAAATGAACGCATCAGCCATCACCAGCACCAAAAATATGATCCAGTCGGCGATCGCTATCCTTTCGTAACACCGCCGCGCAACAACAGCAATTGATCAGGAGAGAGCAGCAATGAGCGCCAACATCCCAGGCATCGCCCCAGCAGTCGCCGGACTCGGATCCACCATCAGCAGTTCATCCTTCAGTGGCATGGGCTCGACCGGAGCCGCAGGCACCGCCGGCAAATCCGATTTTATGAACACACTGCAAACCGCCATGGACCAGGTCGGCGCTCTACAATCCGAAGCCGACGGCAAAGTCTCTCAACTCCTCACCGGCAACGGCCAGGATGTGCACTCCGCGATGATCGCCATCGAAAAAGCCACGCTGGCGTTTCAGATGATGCTGCAGGTGCGCAACAAAATCGTCGCAGCCTATCAACAAGTTTCCGGAATTCAATTCTAGTGAACAGTCCACGATAACTTTCAGCCAACGATCCCTCGACGAGCCCCATGGACAAGCAATTGCAGCAAATCGTGGCCTTCTTCAAGGGCCTGACCTTTCGCCAACGAACCTTCCTCGCCGGAAGCGTGCTGGCCATCGGCGGCACGCTGTGGGTTTTTGTCCACTTGCTGGGCGGAGGCGATTACCGCGTGCTCAGTTCTGGAATGGCTAACGCTGACGCGCAAGATCTAGCTCGTCGCCTCTCTGCCGAAAATATCGACTATCAAATTTCCAGCGACGGTGGCTCCGTCCTGGTCCGTTCCGATCAACTCGATAAAGCCCGCCTCGATGTCGCCTCGCAAGGCCCGCTCGCCAGCGGCCGCCTCGGTTTTGAAATTTTCGACAAGCCCAATTGGTCTGGCAGCGACTTCTCCGAAAAAGTAAATTACCAGCGCGCCCTCGAAGCCGAACTGGAACGCACCATCCAAACCATGAATGGCGTCGAAGCCGTCCGCGTCCATCTGGTTTTGCCGCGCGAATCGCTTTTCAGCGATCGCGAACGCCCGGCCAAAGCCGCTGTCGTCCTCAAACTTCGCGGCACGCGTCTCACCGATCAAATTGCCGCATCCGTAGGCAACCTCGTCTCCAGTTCTTGGGACGATCTCGCTCCACAAAACGTCACCGTCGTCACTACCGACGGACAAATGCCCAGCCCCGGCAACGGTCACGGCGCCGGACTCGCCAACCAGGATCTCGAAACAATTCTCGCCGAACGCGTGGTGCAAACGCTCACGCCCATGCTCGGCAATGAACATGTGCGCTCCAGCGTCACGGTCGATTACGATCCCACTTCCGGCGAAAGCACTCAGGAACTTTACGATCCGAACACTACCGCCGTTCTCACTTCGCAAACCTCCGAAGAAACCGCCGCCGACCTTGAACCCAGCGGCATTCCCGGCACGCCCAGCAACACGCCCGGCGGCCAAGCCAAACCCACCGCCAACGCCGCGACTCCCATCGTCACTCCTCCGGCCACCTCCTCCGCTGTCGCGCAAGCCAAAACCAACAGCTCCACCCAAGGCGTGCACACGGAAAGCAAAACCTACGCCGTCAGCCGCACCACGCATCATCTACTCGAACCTGCCGGCCGCGTCCGCCGCGTCGCCACCGCCGTGCTGGTCGATGATTTTGTCGAAACCAAAACCGACAATGGCAAGGCGCAGGAAACCCGCCGCAAACGCACCCCCGACGAAATGAAACAAATCGAAGAACTCGCCAAAGCCGCCATCGGCTTCGACGTCAAGCGCGGCGACCAATTTTCTCTGCAGAACGTCACCTTTACTGTGCCCACCATCGAAGTTCCCGCGCCACCCACCAAAATTCAGAAATACTTCACCGTGCTGCAACGCTGGACCGGTTTACTCCGCTACGTCGCGGTCTTCGCGCTCTTCGCGGTCGTCTACCTGCTCGTTCTCAAGCCGGTCAAAAAACAAGTTCTCGCCATGCTCGAGCAGCCGATTTTCAGTCCCGCACTCGCCGGTGCAACGGCCGCGGCTTTCGACGCCAAAGGCAATCCCGTCGCATTACCGCCCGGCAACGCCATGCCCGCCGACGTGCAAGAAGTCGTCGCGTTGAAAAAACAACTGGTCACTAAAGTGAAAGAAGATCCCGACGCCGCCAGCCGCCTGATTCAAAACTGGCTCCGTAAGGTTCCCGAAACCAAATGACTGCCACTGGACACCAAGAACAACTGACCGGCGAACGCAAAGCCGCCATCCTTCTCGTGCTGCTCGGCGATGAAGCTGCCGCCGGCGTCTACAAACATTTGCCGCCAAATGAATTGAAACAAATCACCAAAGAAATCGCGGAGCTTGAATATATTTCGCCGGAAGTGGCTTCCTCGGTGCTTCACGAATATCACCGCCTAACCGTTACGCAGGACTACCTAACGCAAGGCGGCCAGGAATTCGCCAGCAAACTTCTGGTGAAAGCCTTTGGCGAACAAGGCGCGCGCTCACTGCTCGAGGAAGTCAATCGCGCGCAGGAACTCAGCTCGCAAAATCTCGACACCCTGCAAAAAACCGATCCCGAGCAACTGGCCAAATTTATTCAGGGTGAACATCCTCAAACCATCGCGCTGGTCATCGCTCATCTCAACGCCCGTACCGCGCGCATGGTGTTGATGCTGCTCCCTGAAAAAATTCGCGCGCAAGCCGTCAAGCGCCTTGCGCAGCTTCAACAGTTCTCTCCGGAGATGGTGAAGAAAATCTCGCTGATTCTTCATCGCCGGTTGACCGGAACCATGGGTCAGCAAAGCCGACGCTCCTTCGGCGGCATCAAAGCCGTCGCCGATCTGCTCAACACCATCGATCAAACCGCCAGCAAAAGCATCCTCGACAGCATCGAGCAGGAAAACGCTCAAATGGCTACTGCCATTCGCAATCTCATGTTCACCTTCGAAGATTTTCTCGAAGTGCAGGACGCCGGCCTGCGCGAACTGCTTTCCAACGTAGACAAAAAGTCTCTGTCCGTCGCACTCAAAGGCGCGTCCGAAGATTTGAAAAATCATTTCTTCAAGGGCATGTCTTCCCGCGCCGTCGAAATGCTCAAGGAAGACATGGAAGCGCTCGGCCCGCTGCGTTCCCGCGACGTTCAAGCCGCGCAGCAAGAAATCGTCACCGTCGCGCGGCGTCTCGAAGCCGAAGGAAAGATCGCCTTGAAATCCGAAGCGGAGGAATCGTATGTCGTTTGATCGCGGCAACACTGCATCCACCATCACCGAACCATTCCTGTACGTCGGCGACGACGAAGTGCACATGGGCGGACCGGGCTCCGCTTCCGGCGGCGCCGCTACCGGAACCCAACGCGCTCGCACTGCCCCTGTCCGCGACGAAAACCAAGACCGCGAAATTTTCGACCGCGGCGTTCAAGACGGCTGGACCCGCGCCAAAACCGATTTCGATCAGCAACTCGCTGCTTCCCGCACCACCATTTCCGCCGCGCTCGCCGAGTTCAGAACACAACGCGAACACTATTTCAGTCGGGTGGAATCGGAAATCGTGCAACTCTCGCTCTCCATCGCCCGCAAGATTCTGCATCGCGAAGTGCAAATGGATCCGCTACTGCTCGCCGGCCTGGTCCACGTGGCCCTCGAGAAACTCGAAAGCGGCACGCGTGTCCGCCTGCGCGCCAATCCCGCCGACATTCACTATTGGAGCGAATATTTCGCCCGCGCCGAATCCTTCCAGCCCGCGCCAGAACTGATCGGCGACCCGCAACAAAAACCCGGCGAATGCTTCCTCGAAGGCGACATGGGCAGCACCCAGGTCAGCATCGACACCCAGCTCAAGGAAATCGAACAAGGCTTCTTCGATTTGCTGGAGCAGCGGCCTCGCACCTGATGCCAGCCGCACCGACTGCTCAGAAAATTGCCGCGATGCCCGACCGGCCTCTGCTCGATTCCTACTTCCGCCGCCTCGATGATTTCTCCACGCTGCGCTGGAGCGGCCGCGTCACCAAATCCGTGGGCTACCTCGTCGAATCCGACGGCCCGTTCTGTTCCGTCGGCGAAGGCTGCGCCATCATCACTGAAGACGGGCACGTCTCCACCGGCGAAATCGTCGGTTTCCGCGGACGCACCGTGCTCTCCATGCCGCTCGAGCGGCCCACCGGCATCCGCTTCGGCGACAAAATCGTGACCCGCGGCACGCAACCTTTATTACGCGTCGGCCCCGATCTGCTCGGACGCGTCATCGACGGCTCCGGCAAACCCATCGATGAGAAACCCGCATATCGCGCGCGTGAATATTGGCCATTTCAAGGCACTCCGCCGCTTCCGCTCGAGCGCGTCCCCATTCAAGCGCCGCTCGGCTGCGGCATTCGCGCCATCGATGGCTTGATCGCTTGTGGGCGCGGCCAGCGCGTGGGCATTTTTGGCGGCAGCGGCGTAGGGAAAAGCACCCTCATCGGCATGATGACGCGCAGCACTGCCGCCGATCTCACCGTGCTGGCTCTCGTCGGTGAACGTGGCCGCGAAGTCCGCGAATTTCTGGAAGACGCCATCGGCCCTCAAGGACTCGCGCGTTCCGTCCTGGTCGTCTCCACTTCCGATCAATCGCCGTTGTTGCGCATCCGCGCAGCGCTGGCCGCCACTACCGTCGCCGAATATTTCTGCAAGCTCGGCAAAAATGTTTTGCTGGTGGTCGATTCGCTCACCCGCTTCGCCATGGCCCAACGCGAAATCGGCCTCGCCGCCGGTGAACCACCCACCGCAAAAGGCTACACGCCCTCGGTGTTCACTTTGCTCGCGCGCCTCATCGAACGCGCCGGAAATTTTGGCCCCGGCAGCATCACCGCCTTCTACACTGTGCTCATGGAAGGTGACGACCAGCAAGACGTCCTGGTCGACGCCGTCCGCGCTCTGCTCGACGGCCACATCATTCTCGACCGCAAACTCAACGCTCAAGGGCATTATCCGCCCATCGCGGTGCAAGACAGCCTCAGCCGCTTGATGAATTCCGTCTGCACCCGCGAACACATCGAAAAAGCCCGCCGCGTCCGCCAACTCATGTCCGCCTACTCCAGCTCCGAAGACCTCATCCGCGTAGGCGCCTACCAAAAAGGCTACGACGCCACACTCGACCGCGCCATCTCCGCACTTCCGGCAATCAACGCATTCCTCCAACAGAAAAAGCACGAAACCACGACATTCGAGCAATCCGTTCAATCGCTTATAGCTTTGCCAGATTGAACCGATAGGGGCGGGGGCTTCAGCCCCCCGAAACAATCACAAGTGTAAGAAACGGCTTTAGCTCCTGAAGTTGGCACGCGATCAATCAGCAAGAAATTGTTCTAACCGCAGACACACGCAAATGGCCTTCCGCTTCCCACTCCAAACCGTCTTACGCTTGCGCCGCAGCCTCGAACGCCAAGCCGAGCAAGTCCTCTTCACCATCGCCGCACAAATCGCCCGTCTCCGCGCCGAACTCGACGAACTCGACAAGACCGAACTGCAGCGCCGCACCTCCGCCGACGAAGAATTCTCCGCCACCGGCGCATTCGGCTCTTCACTGCAATACATCGAACTCTGCGGCCAAGCCGCTCAACAAAACCGCGCCGCCCTGCAAACCCAAATCGCCGAAGCCGAAAACAAACGCGCCCAGCAACTCCAGATTTACCGCAAAGCCCGCCAATCCCGCGAAATCCTCGAAGGCCTCCGCGACCGCCAACAATCGGCCTACAACCTCGACGCCTCCCGCCGCGCCCAACAAGCCACCGACGAAACCTTCCTCCTCCGCTCCCACTTTGAAAAACACGAAGATTAGTCTCGCGATGAGCCTGGTAGCGGCGAATGAATAACGAGGAGAGGGCTTGCACGAACCATCCCCGAATTAGTGGCCGCCGCAGCGAAAACACTCCATATGACTACAGCGTGTTCAGCCAGCCCAAGTGGGCGTTCACCAGCACAGCCGTTTCATGGGCGAACTTTTTGTAAGGATCGGAACCGTTGTCGGCTTCCTTGGCGAAGAGGCCTTCGTCGGTGTTGTGGATTTGTTTCATGTCGGAGATGTAGTAGGCGTCGAAGTCGGAGGCTGATTGGGATTTCAGCTTGGTCAGGCGCTGGGAGAATTCTTCGTTTAGGCCTGGCTTGATTTGGACGCCGGTCATGGTGGCGATGCGTTTCAGTTCGCGATTGACGCCTTCGTGATCGTGGGATTCCAGCACGCCGAAGTTTTTCACGACTGGGGTCATGCCGCGGGTGGCGGCGATTTTGCCGGCTTCGACTTCGTAGAGACCGCCTTGGGAAACTTTTGCGACTAAATCTTTGTCCGCTTGCGAGGCTTCTGCGGCGAGCAGCAATGTTCCGAGCATCAGGCTAGTGGCGATTGCAGCGCTGAGTTTGATCGATCGTGTGTACGTCATTTTTCTCCTAGTTAATTCCGTTGACCGCACGATGTTAACTGCGATGGACGCTGCTCACTATTGGGCAAAGACCTGATTTATTGGGTGGGCGCGATCGTGCTCTACAGGGTTTTTGACGGGGCGTTGCGGGGGCTTTGATGGTAGGTTAATGCCGCGTAACACGGTGGAGTGAGGAGCTGCGCTTGAATTCGACGCTTTTGAAGGCAACGGCGGTTGGGGCGTTGGGCGGTCTGTTGTTTGGATTTGACACCGCGGTGATTGCCGGGACGACGCATTCGTTGACGCAGACGTATGCGTTGAGTCCGCAGCAATTGGGCTTCACTGTGGCGATTGCGCTGATTGGGACGATTATTGGCGCGATGACGGCGGGCGTGCCGGGGCAGCGTTATGGCGGGCGCGAGACGCTGCGGGTGCTGGCGGTGTTTTATGTGTTGTCGGCGCTGGGATGCGCGTTGGCGCTGAACTGGCCGATGTTGTTGGTGGCGCGGTTTCTTGGCGGGTTGGGGATTGGCGGGTCGTCGGTGCTGGGTCCGGTGTACATCGCGGAGTTGGCGCCGGCGAAAATGCGCGGGCGGCTGGTGGGGTCGTTTCAGATCAACATTGTGATCGGAATTTTGCTGGCGTATTTGTCGAATTATTTGATTGGGCGGATGGGATTGGGGGCGGCGGAGTGGCGGTGGCAGTTTGGGGTGGCGACGGTTCCGGCGGTGCTGTTTTTGGTGATGTTGTTTGGGATTCCCCCAAGTTCGCGGTGGTTGGTGACGCAGAAGCGAGTGGATGAGGCGCGGGAAGTTTTGCGCAGCATGGGGGCGGAGAATCCTGAAGCGGAGCTGAATGAGATCGTTCAGTCCATTCACCTGGAGCGGACGGAAACGTCTGAGCCGCTGTTTACCTGGAAATATCGGCTGCCGATTTTTCTGGCGATTACGATAGGGATGTTCAACCAGCTTTCGGGGATTAACGCGATTCTGTATTACCTGAACGATATTTTTGCGGCGGCGGGGTTCAGCAAGATTTCGGCGGATTTGCAGGCGGTGGCGATTGGGGCGATGAACCTGCTCGCTACGTTTTTGGGGATGGCGCTGATTGACAAGTTGGGACGGAAGACGCTGCTGCTGATTGGATCGGTAGGGACGGCGCTTTGTTTGGCGGGAGTGGCGCGGATTTTTTATACACAGACGAACCAGAGCTATTTGATTTGGCTGTTGGTCGGGTACATCGCGTTCTTTGCGATTTCGCAGGGGGCGGTGATTTGGGTGTATATCAGCGAGGTGTTTCCCAACCGGGTGCGGGCCAAGGGGCAGTCGCTGGGGAGTTCTTCGCACTGGGTGATGAACGCGATCATTGCCTATACGTTTCCGCAGGTGGCCAAGTCCTCGGGTGCGTACCCGTTTATGTTTTTTGCGGCGATGATGGTGGTGCAGTTCTTTGTGGTGATGTTTTTGTATCCAGAGACGAAGGGCGTCTCGCTGGAACAGATGCAGAAGCAGTTGGGGATTGATTAGTTCTAATCGTGGTGTTGCGGCTTGCACAGCAGCGTGCGCCGCATTTCTTGACCTGGGCGGGGGCGTTCGGTAGCGTCACGTTAAAGGGCTGAGCGCCGTGTTCCCAGCAGTTTTCTTCCGGCCGGCCCGCTAACACCAGGGAGAAGCAGTGTCCAATCCAATCATTACGCTGACGACGGACTACGGGAATAACGATCATTTGGTAGGCACGCTGAAAGGTGTGCTGCTGAAGATCAATCCGGAACTGACGATTGTCGATATCACCCACAATGTGAATGCGTTTGATTTGCTGGATGGGGCGCTGACGATTGGCGCGACGTATTCGTACTTCCCTGCCCGGACAATTCATATCGTGGTGGTGGATCCGGGCGTGGGGACGGAGCGACGGCCGCTGCTGGTGACGGCGGCGAATCAGTATTTTGTGGCGCCGGATAACGGGGTTTTGTCGCTGATTTATGAGCGCGAGGCGGAGAATCTGGTGGTGCGGCATGCCACGGCGGAACATTATTATCTGCAGCCGGTGAGCCGGACGTTTCATGGGCGGGATATTTTTGGGCCGGTGGCGGCGTGGTTGTCGAAGGGTTGGCAGACGCCGGCGATGGGCGAGGAGATTAAGGATTTTCAGAAGTTTGTGTTGCCGCGAGCGAAACCAGCCGATGGCGGCGGGATGCAGGGCGTGGTGCTGCGGATTGATGCCTTTGGGAACTTGATGACGAATTTTCGGGCGGAGGATTTGCCTGAGGGCGCCACGGAAGGCGTGCCGGTGCAGTTGAAGGTTGGGACTCACTCGATTACGCGGGTGGTGGATACGTTTGCGATGGGTGGTCCGGATGAGCCCATTGCGTATATGGGTTCGAGTGGGTATTTGGAGATTGGTATTAATCGGGCGAATGCGTCGCGCAAGTTGGCAATTGGGCGTGGGACGCCGGTGACTCTTAGTAAGGGCTAAGTTTCAGCGGCGAATACTTCAGCAAACTCACTTCAACAAAACTTACTTCAGCGGAACTGCTTCAGCGGGAATTTTCCAGTGCGGCCATTTGTGCGCGGGCGCGTGGGTCTAGCCAGTCGCGCCAGGCGTCTCCTAACAAATTGAACGAGAGAACAGCGGTCATTACGGCGAGTGCCGGGAAGACCACCATGTGCGGGGCGTCGAAGAGGTGGCTGCGCGCGTCGTTGAGCATAGAGCCCCAACTGGGCAGGGGGGCGAGTACGCCCAAACCTAAAAAGCTGAGTGTGGATTCGGCGAGAATGGCGCCGGCCATGCCGATGGTGGCTTGGATCAGCAGGGGCTGAAGAATGTTGGGCAGCAGATGTTGCAGCAGGATGCGTTGGTGCGAGGCGCCGAGGGAACGGGCGGCGAGGACGTATTCGAGTTCTTTGGCTTTGAGGACTTGAGCGCGGGCGAGGCGGGCGTAGCCGGCCCAGCCGGTGATGATCAGCGCGAGGATGACTTTGCCGATGCCGGGGCCGAGGAAAGCGGCGAAGGCGATGGCTAGCAGAATTCCTGGGAAAGAGAGGAAAGCGTTGATCAGCAGGAGATTTACGAAGCGGTCGAACCAGCCACCGGAATAGCCGGCCAGCATGCCGATGAAGAGGCCAATGGAACCGCAGCCAAGGACCACGGAGATGGCAACGGTGAGGGAGACGCGGGCGCCGTAGAGGACGCGGGAGAGGATGTCGCGGCCGAGTTCGTCGGTGCCCATCCAGTGGATGTGGGAAGGGGCTTGAAGGCGGGTGGGGAGATCTTGTGCGGCGGGATCGGCGGGGACGATCCAGGGGGCGAGTAGCGCGGCGATAAGCAGGATTGCGGCGGCGGCGAAACCTACGCGCGCGAGGATGCTCTGGCGCAGGAATTGACGGAGTGAGTCGGTGAGGCGTCATGAGAGGCGGACTCGCGGGTCGATGACGGTGTAGAGCAGGTCGGTGAGGAGATTGACGACGACGTAAGAGACGGCGATCACCAGGATGCAGCCTTGCAGCAGCGGATAGTCGCGCGCGGAGATGGCTTGGACGGTGAGGCGACCGATGCCCGGCCAGGAGAAAATAGTTTCGGTGACGATGGTGCCGGCGAGGAGCGTGCCGAATTGCAGGCCGAGAATGGTGATGATGGGGATTAGTGCGTTTCGGAAAGCGTGGCGGAAGAGCACGGCTGCGCCGGAAAGGCCTTTGGCGCGGGCGGTGCGGACGTAGTCGCTGGAAAGTTCTTCGAGCATGCTGCCGCGGACCATGCGGGTGAGGATGGCGGCGAGCGCGGCGCCGAGGGTGGCGGCGGGGAGGATGTAGTAGGTGGGGCCGCCGCGTCCGGAGACGGGGAGCAGGCCGAGTTCGATGGAGAAAAGAAGGATCAGCAGAGGGCCGAGGGCGAAATTTGGGATGGCCAGGCCGAAGAGAGTGAAGAGGCCGACGGCGCGATCGGGTGCGGCGCCGCGGCGGTTGTGCGGCGAGGACTCCGGCGGGGATGGCGATGGTGGCGCAAACGAGTAGTGCGAGGAAGGCTAACTGGAGGGTGGCGGGGTAGCGTTCGAAGATGATTTTCCGCACGGGGGCTTGGAATTTCAGGGAGTTGCCGAGGTCGCCGTGGGCGAGTTGGTAGAGGTAGTGGCCGTATTGTTTGGTGAGGGGCTGATCGAGTTCGAGGCTGTGGCGGAGGGCGACTAGTTCACCGGGGGCGGCGCCTTCGCCGAGCATTTGTTCGACGGGGTCGCCGGGGACGATGTGGATCATCAGGAAGACGAGGGTGAGGACGAGCCAGAGGGCTGGCAGGGTGAGGAGGAAGCGTTGGAGGAAGTGACGGAACATCTAAAACGGACTCACGGTTGAAGCCTGAGTCCCCACCCTTGCAAAAACCGCAAGGGTGGGCCACCCGAGATTGGTCGTGAGGTTGAAGAAATTCAACTGCAAAAGCCAGAGATGCGGGCGCGGGCACCGCGATATCTGCGTGAGTTAGTCGGAGTGGGCAATTTTGGTTTCCTTGGCGGAGTTGGAGGGGCGCTCGTTTTCGAGTCGGGCTGCTTCCGCGGCTTTGGTGGGGTCGATGGCGGGAAGGGTGCGGTCGACTTTTACGCGGGCGACGCGTTTGCCGTCCATTTCTTGCACCGTGAAGCGCCAGTTGCCGTAGTCGAAACTTTCGCCTCCCTTTGGGATGAAGCCGAGTTGGTCGAGCACGAAGCCGCCGACGGTGGCGTAGGCGGGGTCTTCCGGAAGGGCGATGTTGTATTGCGTATCGAGGTCGCGGACGTTTAGCGCGGCGTCGAAGATGACTGCGCCATCAGCGAGCGTCAGAGGTTGTTCGACAACGTCGAACTCGTCGTGAATTTCGCCGACGACTTGCTCGAGGATGTCTTCGAGAGTGACCAGGCCGAGGATGCTGCCGAATTCGTCGACGACCATGGCCATACCCATGTGGCGGGCACGGAGTTCGGGAAGGAGTTCGCTGGCGGGCTTGGTTTCCGGGACGATGAGGACTTCGCGGAGGACGCGGCGCAAATCGAAAGGCGGGATAGGCAGGTGGTCGCGGATGCTGCGTTCGCGGTCGAGGAGCACCCATAGCATGTCTTTTATATGGACGAAGCCGAGGATGTGGTCTTGCGAGCCGCGATAGACGGGGATGCGGGAGCGCTGGGTGGTCGCGAAAGCACGCATCACGTCGTCGAGCGTGGCTTCGATGGGCAGGGTGTGCATGTCCGGACGCGGGACCATGATTTCGCGGACTTGTACTTGGGTGAGTTCGATGGCGCTAACGATGAATTTTTCTTCGCCGGGGGCGAGGATGCCGCGTTCGCGGGCTTGTTGGATCTGGATTTGTAGTTCTTCGGTGGAGTGCGCCACGTTGTGGCCTTGTTGCGCGGTGATGCCCAGGGCTTTGGTGATGCCGTTGGAGACCCACTCGAGGAGTGCGATGGCCCAGCGAAAGGCTTCGAGGAAGCCGCGGAAAGGGATGGCGAGGAGCAGGGCGACGCGTTCGGCGCGGGCCAGACTGAGAGTTTTGGGGACAAGTTCGCCGAGGACGACGTGCAGAGCACTGAGTAGCGCGAAAGCGATGGCGAGGGCCACGGCGTGGGTGATCCAGGTGTAGTTAGCAGCAGCGGTGGTGGGCCAGGTTTGCTCGACGAGATTGGCGAGGCTGGATTCACCGAGGGCGCCGATGGCCAGGCTGGAGAGAGTGATGCCGAGTTGCACGCCGGAGACGACGCGGCGGAGGTCAGCAACGAGGGTTTCGACTACGCGGGCGCGGATGTCGCCGATGGCCACGAGTTGGCGGATGCGTGAGAGGCGGACGGCGACGAGGGAGAACTCCGCGGCGGCGAAGAAGCCGTTGAGGCCGATGAGCAACAGGACGCCGAGGAGGCGGATTACGAACATAGATGGGGCTGAGTTGTCCTAAGGGCATTGTAGCAGTTGGTAAGAGTGGGCCGGGGGTCGGGACGCGGATTCGGTACGTTCAGAGTTGGGTGAATTGCAGAACTTTTGGGTAAAGGCTGGCGTTGGAAGCGGAGGCTCTTCTAAACTCGATGCGACTCGATGCGGATGATTCATAAGGAATAAATTGCGTACGGTTCTTCGCGTTTTTCTTGCGGTGATTGTTATTTTGCTGATTGGCGCTGGGGGCGTGGTGTGGTGGTTTGTGTTTCGGCCGCTGCCGCAGGTGGATGGGAGTGTGTCCCTGCGCGGGTTGCACGGCGAAGTGTCGGTGGAGCGGGATAAATGGGGCGTGCCGCATGTTCGCGCGGCGTCGTTGGAGGATTTGGTCGAGGCGCAGGGGTATGTGGTGGCGCAGGATCGTTTGTGGCAGATGGATATTTTGCGGCGGGCGGCGTTGGGGAATTTGGCGGAGGTATTGGGGCCGAATGGGGTGGGGATCGATAAACATTTTCGGGTGTTGCAGTTTAAGCGGGCGGCGGAGCGGGATGCGGCGGCGTTGAGTGGGGAGTCGCGCATGGTCAACGAGGCGTATGCGCGAGGGGTGAATCAGTTTATTGAGCAGCATCAGGATTCGCTGCCGATTGAGTTTTCGTTGCTGCGGTATAAGCCGCAGCCGTGGACGCCTGCGGATACCTTGGCGATTTCGGCGTACATGTATCAGACGCTGACGGATACGTGGGAAGACGAGCTGGACCGGGCGAAGGTGACGGCGAAGGTTGGGCCGGAGCGGGCCAAGGAATTGTTTTCGCCGGATGCAGCGATGGATCACTTTGTGGTGGGCGATCCGAATGACAAGGAAGATGGGGCGAAACGCGCGCACGCAGAAGATGGCGAAGACGACGATGATGATGACGATGAGATGGAGTCGGATGATGTGTTGAAGGCCCTCGAGCGTGCGCCTGATTTAGGACGGCCGGATGAGTCGATGGCGCCTGATCTGGTGTCGATGCTGTGGCCGCAGGCTCGGAATTTTTTGAATGAGACGAATCGCGAGTTGCGGCAGGGCTTGGGCAGCAACAATTGGGTGGTGAGTGGGGCGCACACCGCGACGGGGAAACCGTTGCTGGCGAATGATACGCACCTGGATTTGAGTGTGCCTTCGATTTGGTACGAGATGCATTTGACGGCGCCGGATTGGAATGTGAAGGGGTTCACGCTGCCGGGGGCGCCGCTGGTGGTGATTGGGCATAACGAGAAAATTGCGTGGGGATTTACGAATGATGGTGCGGATGTGCAGGATTTGTATGCGGAGACGTTTAATCCGGATGGCAGCGATCAATACCGGGTGAATGGGAAATGGAGGCAGGCGGAAGTTTCGGATGAAGTGATTCATGTGAAGGGTGGGGCGGACGAGCATTTGAAGGTGGTGCTGACGCGGCATGGGCCGGTGGTGCGGCGGGATGGAAATACTGGATATGCGCTGCGGTGGACGGCGACGGAGCCGGGTGGGCTCGCCAACACTTATAACTGGTTAGGAAAAGCGCGGAATTGGGAAGAATTTCGGAACACGTTGAAGTTGGTTTGGGGACCGGCGCAGAACGCGGTGTACGCCGACGTGCAGGGGAATATTGGCTATGTGATGGCGGCGCGGGTGCCGATTCGCAAGAAAGGGCATGGCGAAGTGCCGGTGCCCGGCGATACGGATGAGTATGAGTGGACGGGTTACGTTCCGTTTGAGCAGTTGCCGCAGGCGTTGAATCCGGCGAGTGGATTGATTGTGACGGCCAACGCGCGGGTGGTGGGGCCGGATTACAAACCGTATTTGACGGATCGGTGGGAGGAGCCGTATCGCACAGCGAGGATTTTTGATTTGCTGAATGGGCGGAGGGATTTGCGGCCGGAAGATATGTTAAGTGTGGAGAACGATGCGTTTTCGTTTCCGCATGAGTTTTTGGCGGAACAGCTTTCCGCGGCGGCGCGGACGGTGGCGCCGAAGGATGCGCGGGCGCAGAAGTTGGTGGAGAGTTTGAAGGATTGGAACGGGATTGCGACGCCGGATTCGGTGGAGGTTTCGTTTTTGACGGCGGTGCGGCGGTCGTTGCTGGCGATGATTTTGGAGCCGTATTTGGGCGAGGATTCGGCGCTGTATCAGTGGCGGAGTATGGCGTTTTTGCAGAAAGTGCTGACGGAGCGGTCGGCGAAGTGGCTGCCGAATGGATATAAGAGTTATGAGGAGTTGCTGGCGGCTGCTGCTGATAAGGCGGTGGCGAAATTGGCGGATCAGACGAAGAGCCAGCGCGTCGAGGATTGGGGTTGGAGCAAGTTTAATGCGTTGCAGTCGCTGCATCCGATTGGGCAGGAAGGGATTTTGAAATTTGTTTTTAGTTTGCCGGATCGGGCGCAGCCGGGGACTGGGTATAGCATTCGGGCGGCGCATCCGCGGATGGGGCCTTCGGAAAGATTTGTGGCGAATTTGGCGGATTGGGATAAGACGATTCAGCTGATTTCTACTGGGGAGTCCGGGCAGGTGGGGAGTTCGCATTATTCGGATCAGTTTTCGTATTGGTTTGAGGGGAAGGCGATTTGGTCGCCGTTTACGGATGGGGCGGAGAAAGCGGCGGCGAAGCATACGTTGGCGTTGAAACCGGTGAATTGATTTGCAAAATGCAAAATCAAATTCTGCGCGGAAAAGTGTGCGCCGCCCCACCCTCGCAAAAAACGCGAGGGTAGGCCACCCGATTTTGGGCGGAGATGCGAAATTCAAATTCGCAATTCTTTTTGTTTTGGGTTAAAACTGGAACGTGAATCCTTCAAGTCCAAGCGCGAATCCGTCAGCAGCGAAAAAAACTGAGCCGGCTAAGAAGCCGGATTTTGAGCGGTCGCTGGCGCGGCTGGAGGAAGTGGTGCGGCGGCTGGAGAGTCCCCAACTGGCGCTGGATGAGGCGATGAAATTGTTTGAAGAGGGCGTGGAGCTTTCGCGCGAGTGCCAGAAGCAGTTGGAAGAGGCCGAGGGGCGCGTGGAGATTTTGTTGAAGAAGGCGGACGGCAAGATGGTGGCGGAGCCGTTTGAAATAGAAAACGAGACGGAAAGTTGAAGTACGGCGCTTCCCTGCGCATCGTTCGAATGCGCATCTTTCATCCTGAAAACTGCGAATTGATGAAGCCGCGATGAATCTGCCGGATTTTTTTGAGCAAGATCGCGTGGCGGTGGATGCGGCGTTGGACCGGCTGCTGCCTGCGGAGACGACCGAGCCGCGGTCGATCCATACGGCGATGCGGTACAGCGTTTTTGCCGGTGGAAAACGGATTCGGCCGATTCTTTGTCTGGAGACAGCGCGGATTTTTCTGGAGGATGTGGCGCCGGCGATGCATGCCGGGTGTGCGATTGAGTTTATTCATACTTATTCGCTGATTCATGACGATTTGCCGGCCCTGGACAACGATGATTTGCGGCGTGGTAAGCCGACTAGCCACAAACAGTTTGGGGAAGCGACGGCGATTCTGGCGGGCGATGCGTTACTGACGCTGGCGTTTCAGGTGATTGGGCAGAGTGCCGGTTCCCCTGAACGTGTTGTGGCGATTTTGGATGAAGTGAGTTCCGCTGCCGGCACGGTGAATGGGATGGTCGGCGGGCAAGTGGCGGATTTGGAGAGTGAAGGGCGAGCTGTGGCGGCGCCGACGCTGGAATATATTCATCGTTCGAAAACGGCGGCGTTGATTCGCGCGTCGGTGACGACGGGGGCGATTAGTGCGGGCGCGGGGCTGAATGATGTGGCGCGGCTGCGGCGGTTCGGGGAGACGATTGGCTGGGCGTTTCAGGTGACGGACGACATTTTGGATGTAGAGGAATCGTCGGCGGCGCTGGGAAAAACCGCGGGGAAAGATATTGCGCAGCAGAAGGCCACGTATCCGGCGGTATACGGGTTGGAAAAGTCGCATGAGATTGCTGCGGATTTGTCGAAGAAGGCGATTGCGGAGTTGGATGCGTTTGGCGAACGGGCGGCGCGGCTGCGGGCGTTGGCGGAGTTTTTGGTTTATCGCCGGGCTTGAAGTGATTTCATGAAAATTCGTCCGCGGCGTATGCGTCTTGATGAACTGTTGGTGGCGCGCGGACTGGTGGAGTCGGTGCAGAAGGCCCAGGCGGTGATTTTGGCGGGCGAAGTGTTTGTGGATGGTGCGCGAGCGGATAAATCTGGCGCGGCTGTTGTCGACGATGTACGAGTGGAAGTGCGCAGTCGCGAGCAGAAGTATGCGAGTCGCGGCGGGTTCAAGTTAGAAGGGGCGTTGCGGGATTTTCAGGTTGATGTGACTGGACGGGTTTGTCTTGATTTGGGTTCGTCGACCGGTGGATTTACGGATTGTTTGCTGCAGCATGGGGCGGCGCGGATCTATGCGGTGGATGTGACGGTTGATCAGATTGCGTGGAAGTTGCGACAGGATTCGCGCGTAATGCGAGTGGAAAAGAATGTGCGCGAATTGAAGTCGGAAGATATTCCGGAGCTGGTTGATCTGGTGACTGTGGACTTGTCATTTATTTCGGCGGGGAAAGCGTTGTCGCCTGCGGTGCGCGTCGCGCGTCATGGAGCGGATTTCTTGATTTTGGTGAAGCCGCAATTTGAGTTGGGGCGCGATGAAGTAGGGGCGGGCGGAATTGTCAGCGACACGGCGATTGCATCAGAAGGCCATCGAGATTGTGCGGACTGCGGCGCAGGCAGCAGGACTGATCTGTCTGGGCGTGAAGCCGAGCCAACTTGCGGGCGCTGAAGGCAATCAGGAATATTTTCTGCACGCGCGCAAAAAAGCAGTGGAGTAGAATCGCATCCATCCATGCCACCGGTAAAACCCTTCAAGAAAATCGGCGTTATTTCCCGGCCTCGCCGCTCGAATCTTTCTTCTGTTGCTCCTCCGTTGATGAAATGGCTGGAGGCGCGGCACCTGCAGGTCCTCTACGACACCGAGACCGCCGGAGCGCTGCCTAAGCCCGCGCACGGGCTCAGCCGCGAAGAGGTTGCGGCCGGTTCGGAATTGTTGCTGGTGCTAGGCGGCGATGGAACTTTGCTGGCGGCGGCGCGGGTGGCGGCGGCATTTGGCATTCCGATTCTGCCTATCAATATGGGGAGCCTGGGTTTTTTGACCAGCTTCATGACCGATGAACTCTATCCGGCGCTGGAAGATGTGCTGGCCGGAAAGGTGATCATCAGCGAACGGGTGATGCTGCATGCGCAGTTGATGCGTGGGAGTAAGACGGTCGATAAGCAGAGCGTGCTGAACGAAGTGGTGATTAATAAAGGTGCGCTGGCGCGCATGATTGAAGTGGAGTTGATGGTGGATGATGCGTTTGTTTGCAGGTATCGCGCGGACGGATTGATTGTAGCTTCGCCGACGGGATCGACCGCTTATTCAATGTCGGCGGGCGGGCCGATTATTCATCCGAGTGTGCCGGCGGTGATTATTACGCCGATTTGTCCGCATACCTTGAGCGACCGGCCGGTGGTGATCAGCGATTCCAGCACGGTGGATGTGAAATTGTCGAAGGGGACGGAGTCGGTGTTTTTGACGCTGGATGGTCAGAAAGGGATTCCGCTGCAGGCGACCGACCGGATTCACATTACGCGAGCGGAGCAGAAGTTGAAGCTGATTCAGACTCCGAAGAAAAGTTATTTTGATATTTTGCGGAGTAAGTTGAAGTGGGGAGAGGCGTTTTGAATTTTCGGGATTTGATCAGGGACTGCTAGCGGATCGAAAGTCCCAGGTTCGTGAACCAAATGCCAACCTGGGCCACCCTCAAGTGCTTTAACAAATCAAAAAAAGAACTGCGCCGTTTAATTTTGAGTTAGGACAGGACGTCGGTGCGGAGCAGGTCTGCTTGGGTTTCGCGGCGGCGGATGAGGTGTGTGCGTTTGCCGTCAACTAGAACTTCGGCGGCGCGGGGGCGGCCGTTGTAGTTGTTGGCGAGGGACATGCCGTAGGCGCCGGTGGTCCACACGGCGAGCAGTTCGCCGGCGTGGACGGATTCGAGGGGCCAGTTGCGGAGGAAGCAGTCGCCGGTTTCGCAGACGGGGCCGACGACGTCGACGCGTTGTTGCTTCGCGTTGGAATCGGCGGCGTTTCGACTGGTGCGGGTGATCGGATGGATGGCGCCGTAGAGCGATGGACGGATTAATTCGGTCATGCCGGCGTCGACGATGACGAAATTTTTGTGGCCGCTACGCTTGGTGTATTGCACGCGGGTGAGCAGAACGCCCGAGGGAGCGATGATGGTGCGGCCGGGTTCGAGGAGAAGATGCATTTTCAGCGGGCGCACCAATTGGGCGACCATTTTGGCGTAGGCGGTGCGCGAGGGGATTTTTTCGTTGGTGTAGCGGACGCCGAGACCGCCGCCGAAGTCGAGGTAGCGGAGATTGATTCCGTTGGCGGATAAATCTTTTACGTAGCTGATTACGCGCTTTAACGCTTTGGCGAAGGGCTGCGGCTTTACGATTTGTGAGCCGATGTGGGCGCTGATTCCCTGCCAACGGATTGATTGGGAGTTTTTGTGTTGTAGATAGAGGCGGCGGGCTTCGGACCAAGCCACTCCGAATTTGTGTTCGTGTAAGCCTGTGGCGATTTTGGGGTGGCCGCCGGCGAGGACGTCGGGATTGACGCGGATGGATACGGCTGGCGGTTGGCCGCCGCGTTGCGTGTGGCGTGCCGCCTCTTCGAGTAAAACTTCCAATTCGGCTTCCGATTCGATGTTGAAGAGCAAAATTCCTGAAGGACCTTTGCGCCGTGCGCTTGATGCGCGATATTGCAGAGCCGTGCGCATTTCTTCGCGGGATTTGCCGACGCCGGAGAACACGATGCGGTCGCCGCGGACACCGATGCGTTGCAGTTGTTCGAGTTCGCCGGCGGAGACGATGTCGAAGCCGCTGCCGAGGCCGGCGAGCATTTTCAGGATACTGAGATTGCCGTTGGCCTTCATCGCGAAACATAACGTATGAGGTATGGAGCCTAAACCGCGGTCGAGTTCTTGAAAGGCTTCGACGATGGACTTGCGGCTGTAAAGATAAAGGGGTGTGCCGAATTTTTCGGCGGCGGCGGCGAGGTCTACGCCTTCGCAGAAAACGGCGGAGTCGCGCGAAGCTTCGCTGCCGGCCGATTTGCGCGCCGATGGACGCGACGCGCGGCGCTTCCATTCAAAATGTGGAGTGAACGTGGCGGGGTCGACGTGTTTCAGTTTTACGCCGGGGTTCGGTGTTTTCATCGAACTTTGGCGATGACCAACGTGCGGTCGTCGGACAAGGGAGCGTTCTGATCGAACCAGTCGACTTCGCGGAGAATTAAATCGGCGAGGTCGGCGGCTCCTAGTTCATGATGCTGCTCGATGAGTTTGCGCAGGCGTTCGGTGCCGAAGAATTGGCCTTCGGCGTTGGCGGTTTCGGCGATGCCGTCCGAGTGGAAGACCAGGATGTTGCCGGGCTCAAGTACGCCGCTCCATTCGTCGTAAGCGACTTCCTCGAAGATGCCCAGCGGGAAGCCGGTGAGTTCCACTTTGTCGCATTTGCCGTCTTTGTAGATGAGCGGCTGCGATTGGCCGGCGTTGGCGATGCGGATTTTGTGCTTGCCCTTTTGCCAAGTGGCAAAGCAGGCGGTCATGAAGCGGCCTTCGATGCGGCGCTCGCCGACGATCTGGTTCATCTGCTTGAGCATGTCGGCGGGCTGCAGCTTTTGCGGAGCGAGGCTGCGCATGATGCCGATGGCTACGGCGCCGTAAAGAGCGGCGGCGGTGCCTTTGCCGCTGACGTCGCCAAGGGCGATGCCGAGTTGCTGCGGGCCGTAGCGAAGAAATTCGTAGAGGTCGCCGCAGACTTCGCGCGCGGAGAGATAGCGGGCGGCCATGTCGAGGCCGTAGTCTTCGTTGGGTACGGGTTGCAGCAGCGCGCCTTGAATGCGCTTGGCGGCTTGCAGGTCGCGTTCGAGGCGAGCTTCATCGCGAGCCAATTTTTCGTAAAGGCGCGCGTTTTCGATGGACACCGCGAGATTCGCGGCGAGGATCGAAAGCGTCTGAACGTGATCTTCGGTGAAGTAATTGAGCTGCGGGCTTTCGAGATCCAGAACGCCGATGACCTGGCCTTTGTGAATCATGGGAATGGCCAGTTCGGAGCGGGTTTCGGGATTGACCATCAAGTAGCGCGGTTCGATGGAGACATCTGGGACGCGCACGGGAGCTTTTAGCGTAGCGGCGGCGCCGACGATGCCTTCGCGGACGGCGACACGCAGTTTGCCTTGCACGTGTTGGCCGTGCTTGACGTCGAGGCGATGGCGAAAAACTTTTTGTTTTTCGTCGTAGAGCATGAGGCTCAGGATTTGATAGTCGATGACGCGCTTGAGTTGTTCGGCGGCGCGGCGGAGCAGCTCTTCAACGTCGAGAATGGAGCTGGTCTCGCGGCTGACTTCGTTGAGGAGCAGGAGAGTTTCGCTCTGGGCGCGTTCCTTTTGGTAGAGCCGGGCGTTTTCGATGGCGACCGCCAGGCGGCTGGCCAGCAAGGTCATGATGTTTTGCTGCTCGGCGCTGAAGTAATTCAGGTGAGTACTCTGCACGTCGAGCACACCAACGCAGCGGCCCTGCAGCATGAGCGGAACGGCCAGCTCGGAGCGCACGCTGTCGATGGCGCTGATGTAGCGCGGGTCCTGCGTGGTGTCGCCGACGAGCACGGCGTGGCCAGTGGCAGCGGCGGTGCCAGTGATTCCCTTCCCGACTGGGACGCGGAGATTTTCGGCGAGGTCTCGCGGGTAGCCGATGGAAAAGAAGTGGCGGAGGTAGAGTCCTTCGCTGTCGAGCATCAGTACGCCAAAAATTTCGTAGTCGATGTGGCGTTTGATGAGTGCTGCGGTGCGGGCCAGCACGGTATCGAGGTCGAGGGAAGAATTGACCTCTTCGCCGATTTCGGAAAGTGTGGCGACCACCGCTGCGGGGAGCGCGGTGTCCATTTTTTCGGGTAGGTCCTCTACCCGTGCCTGACTGGGATTCATGGGGTTCGTTATGTCCATTATAGCAGGCGGGATGCGGGTGGCGGCGGGTGTGAGATCGCAAGCATTTACTATGAGTTACGCCGCGAGTTGGTCATTTGTGAGTTCAGCTGCCGAATCTTTGTTGAGCTTCGGGGGCGAATGAGAAGATGTCGCGAGAATTGGGAGGGCCGTTCATTTCTTGTGGGCCTTCTTTTTTTCCGGCTTTGTGGGCCTGGCGGTTTTGGCGGATTTGCCTGTCTTGGCGGGCTTGCCCAGCGTTAGGACCGCGACGTCGAGGAGGTTGCGGTAGCGCTCGGCGTAGTCGAGGCCGTAGCCGACGACGAATTCGTTGGGGATGCGGAAGCCGATGTAGTCGGCCTGGACGCTGGTGATGCGGCGATCGGGTTTGTCGAGGAGCACCGCGACGCGGAGATGCTTGGGCTTGCGTTGCTGAAAGATGCTGAGCAGATACTGCATGGTCATGCCGGTGTCGAGGATGTCTTCGACGACGATGACGGTTTTGCCTTCGATGCTGGAGTCGAGATCGCGGGTGAGGCGGACCTGACCGGAGGAATGTTGGCCGCCACCGTAGCTGGAGACGGCGATAAAATCGAAGGAGACTTCGCCAGAAATGTTGCGGGCAAGGTCAGCAAGGAAGAAGACCGCGCCTTTGAGAACGCCGACAAGATGGAGAGGTTGGTCGGGGAAATCTTTGCGGATGCGCTGGGCGATTTGTTTGATGCGGCCGCGAATTTGGGTGCGAGGGATAAGGACACGGATGCTTTCGCGGGGGTGCTCGGGTTTGACGATTGCGGCGGAAGTGTCTTTTTCTTGGGCGGCGGGCATTGATGGTGTGGTTCGCTGTTTGAACCGAACGGAGACTCTAGCGCAGGGGCGGATGGTAGGGCAAGCAATAGTCGTTTGGTAGTGGAAAAGATTGGGCGTCGACGTTTCGAAATCCAAGAGTTCCCTATGAAGTGAGAGGAGTTGTGATGGCGGAGTCGAAACCCGAGCCGTGGTTGCGTGGAGGACGTGGCGATATTCCTGCTGTGCCGCGGGCGGTGATTCATGCGTTGGAGCTGGCGGCGGAGGATTTGCGGAAGTGGTGTGGGGAGTTGACCGAGGAGGAGCTTCATGCGCGACCGGCGGGGCTGCCGTCGGTGGCGTTTCAGTTGAGGCATGTTGCGCGGAGTATTGATCGGCTGCTGACGTATGCGGAGGGGCGGACGCTGAATGCAGAGCAGATGGCGGCGTTGAGGTCGGAGGCGGATCCGGGCGTGGCTTGCGCGGAAATTTTAGAGGAACTCAAAGGTGCGCTGGTGGGCGGAATGGAACGGGTGGTGAAGCTTGGGGCTGACGTGGCGCAGCTTGAAGAAGTTCGCACCGTTGGGCGCGAAAAGCTGCCGACGACGGTGGGCGGCTTGCTGGTGCACGTGGCGGATCACACGCAGCGGCATGTCGGCCAGGCGATTACCACGGCGAAGGTGATTTATTGGCAGCGGGGCGGATGACGATCTGCGACAATTGGATTCGTTGCGAAAAAGTAGTGTGACCTCTCCGGTCGCTTGAACATCTCTCTCAGTAAAGACCCCTGTGAATCTAGATAAAGGAATGATGGATTCGGACAAGTTTGGCCGCAACGCGCGAGGGCTGGCGTTGCGCACGAATTCGACCGTCTATGTCGTGGTGTTTTTGATCGCGGCGGCAATTTATTTGGCGTGCGTGGTGTCGCCGCCGTCGCTGATGGACGACGTGGACGCGGTGCAGGCGCAAATCGCGCGGGTGATGCTGACTTCCGGGGATTGGGTGACGGCGCGGTTGGATGGCGTGGCGTATTTGGAGAAGGCGCCGTTTCACTATTGGGCCATCGCGGTGTTTTTTAAGATTTTCGGGGTGCATGACTGGGCGGCGCGGCTGCCGTATGCGCTGACGTCGATTTTTCTAGCGGTGCTAACCGCGGCGATGGGGGTGTGGGCGTTTGGCAGGCGCGCGGGGATGTATTCGGGGATCGTGATTGGGACTTGTTGTGGATTGTTTCTGTTTACCCGGATTTTGATTGCGGACGTGATGCTGACGTTTACGGTGGCGTTGGCGATGTGGGCATTTTTGCGCTGCATCGATCCGGAGGAAAGCAGTCCGCGGCTTTGGGCGGCGCTTTTGGCGGTGAGTCTGGGAGTTGGGCTGCTGCTAAAAAGTTTGATCGCGATGGTATTTCCGGTGATGACCGCGCTGATCTATTTAGGGATTACGCGGCAACTTTTTGATCGTGAGACTTGGAAGCGGCTGAGGCCGATCAGCGGGGCTTTCATCGTTTTGCTGATTGCGGCGCCTTGGCATGTTTTGGCGACATTGCGGAACCCGCCGTATTTTTCGTTTTCATTGCAGAGCGGGCCGGGGGAGTATCACGGCTTTCTGTGGTTTTTCTTCATGAATGAGCAGGTGCTGCGGTTTTTGAACCGGCGCTATCCGCATGACTACAACACAGTGCCGCGGCTGTATTTCTGGCTGTTTCATTTGCTGTGGCTGTTTCCGTGGAGCGCTTATTTGCCGGGAACTTTCAAATTGTCGTACCGGCCGGTGGATCGCGCGGGGCGGATGCGGTTGCTGGCGCTGTGCTGGATTGGGTTCTTGATGGCGTTTTTCACGTTTTCGACCACGCAGGAGTATTACTCGATGCCGTGCTATCCGGCGTTGGCGTTACTGCTGGGTTGTGCGATGGCTTCGCAGGATGAGCGAATTCGTGCGTGGAATCGGCGTGGAAATTTTGTGCTGGCCGGCGTGGTGGCGCTGGCGGCGCTGGCGTGCATCGCGATTCTAGTTGCGGTACGGGGTGTGCCCACGCCTGCGGATATTTCGGTGGCGTTGGGTTATCACCCCAAGGCGTACACGTTGTCGCTGGGGCATATGGAGGATTTGACGATTCAGTCGTTTGCGTATTTGCGGTTGCCGCTGGGGATGGCGGTGGTGGCGTTCTTGATTGGTGTAGTTGGCAATTTGATTTGGAAGGGCGAACGGGCGTTTTTGGCGACGGCGGCGATGATGGTGTTGTTTTTTCAGGCGGCGCGGGTGGCCATGGTGGCGTTTGATCCGTTTTTGTCGACACGGCCATTGGCGGAGGCTTTGTTACGTGCTCCGGATGGGCGGGTCATTTCTGGAAAACCGTACTACTCGTTTTCGTCGGTGTGGTTCTATGCGAACAAGCCGTTTCTGATTTTGAACGGCCGCTACAACAATCTGGAGTATGGATCTTATGCGCCGGGTGCGCCGCAGGTGTTCATCGGGGATTCGGAGTTTCAGGCCCACTGGAAAGAGGCCGGCCGGTACTACTTGTTCGCGGAAGACAACCAGATTCCGCGTCTAGCCGGCCTAGTAGGACCGGAGCAGCTGAGGCCCGTAGCACAAAGCGGCGGCAAGAGCCTGCTGACCAACCATCCGCTGCCATAGAGCGCTTCAGCGAAATCCCCACCTTAAAGAAACTTCACTTTTCGTCTAAAATATTTAGGTGTAGCTGCGTCTGCACCAGCTGCATCTGAAAAATATTCAGTTAACTGCCCGGATTTAGGAGCCATATGAAGATTGCCGTGCTCGGTGGGGACGGATATTGCGGTTGGGCGACGGCCCTGTACCTTTCGAAGAAGGGGCATGAGGTCGCGATCGTCGACAACTTTATGCGCCGGCAGTGGGATCACGAACTGGGCGCACAGACGCTGACGCCGATTCGCCCGCTCTCGGACCGCTTGCGGGTGTGGCAGAAAGTCAGCGGCAAGACCATCGAGCTGTTTGTGGGCGATGTGGCGGATTACGATTTTCTTGAGTCGACGATGAAGGCGTTTGAGCCGGATGCGATTGTGCACTTCGCGGAGCAGCGGTCCGCGCCGTACTCGATGATCGATCGCAAGCACGCGATTTTCACGCAAGTGAACAATGTGGTTGGCACGATGAATGTGTTGTTTGCGATCAAGGAGCTGCGCCCCGATTGTCACCTGATCAAGCTGGGGACGATGGGCGAGTACGGCACGCCGAATATCGATATTGAAGAGGGCTACATTCAGATCGAGCACAACGGGCGCAAGGATGTGCTGCCGTTTCCGAAGCAGCCGGGATCGTTCTATCACTTATCGAAGGTGCACGACAGCCACAACATTATGTTTTGCTGCAAGATTTGGGGGATTCGCGCCACGGATCTGAATCAGGGCGTGGTGTACGGGACGATGACCGAGGAAGTGGAGTTGGATGAGGCGCTGATCAACCGGTTTGATTATGACGATGTGTTTGGAACGGTGTTGAATCGGTTTTGTGTGCAGGCGGCGATTGGGCAGCCGTTGACGGTGTATGGAAAAGGCGGGCAGACGCGGGGGTTCCTGGATATTCGCGATACGGTGCGGTGTATTGAGATCGCTTGCGAGAATCCTGCGAATCCTGGGGAGTGTCGCGTGTACAACCAGTTTACCGAGCAGTTTTCGGTGCTGGAGTTGGCGCGGCTGGTGGAGACCGCGGGCAAGAAGCTGGGCATGAATGTGGAGATTGATCACATTGCGGATCCGCGGGTGGAAGCGGAAGCGCACTACTACAATGCGAAGCATTCGAAGCTGATTGATTTGGGCTTGCAGCCACATCTTTTGTCGGATTCGCTGCTAGATTCGCTGGTGAATATCGCGGTGAAGTATAAGGATCGCGTGGATGCGTCGTTGATGCTGCCGCAGGTGAATTGGCGGGAGCCGCGGAATGACCGGCGCCTGCAGCAAAGTATGACGGCGCGGGCGACGTTGGGTGGCGCGGAGAATTCGACTCCGAAGGCGAAGAAGGCGAACCGGTAAAGTTCAACTTGCGGCTAGGCAGTTCCGGTCGCGGTTGCTGAATTCGGCGTTTTTGACTCCGTGTGGAGTCGTTCTAGTTGTTCCTTCACTTGTAGGGCAAAACTAAAATCGAACGGGAATGGTGCGTCGCGGCCAGCGATCGCGGCTTCGAACTTGGTGATGAAGCGCTGGACGATGGGTTCTTTGCTGCCGAAGAAGTCGGCTTCGGCTATGCGCGCTTTGCCCGAATCCAACCAAATCTTGCGTTGGTCGGGCTGTTCGTAGCCGCATTGGACGGTGCTGATGCGGCTGAGCGGAGCCGCATAGATGCGCATGGCGATTAAGTGCGAGCCAAGATTTTGTAGTGGTGGTATCCCCAGCGGATTGCCGGCAGCTACTTGGAAGACGCCTCCAAATTGGAGGTCGTCCCTTTGCGAAAATTGTTCGCGCCAAATTTGAACGGCGTCGAGCAGGCAATACTCGAAATGGACGGCGGTTTGTAGCGATTGACGCTGCGCGGCTTGCTGCAGACGCGTCGTTTCTTCGTGGTTGATGAGCCAAGGCTTTTCGACCAGCACATGCAGGCCGGCGGATATCGCGGCTTGAATTAATTTGGCGACGTGTTCGCCCGGAGGGACGCAGAGCCAGGCGATTTGTGTGGCGCTGGCGCGGAAGGCGGTCGCCCAGCGTTCTTCGTAGTGATCCCAATTTTCCTTTGGTTCGCGGCGTGCGCCGGGTAGTGCCGTAACGCGGCGGCCTTCGGATTCGAGCATCCCGAAAATGCGTGAACCCCAGTGCCCTTTTCCGGCGATGGCGTAGGAGTGGGTGCTAGCCGTCATTTTCGATTTTCTCGCAGAGCAGGCGGGCGGCCTTTACGGCGCTGACGACCTTGCCGGAGAAGATGTGGAATTCGCCGGGCTGGCCTTCTTGCAAATGCAAAATGCGGCGGTCTTCTGCAGGATTATCTTCCACCATGCGTAGCGTGAACCGTGAGCCGATATATTTAACCTCTTTTGCGGCGGGTACAGTGCGCAAACAGTCTTCGCGCATTTGTTCGAAGCGCGTGTCGGGTACCGGCGTGAATTTTTCAGCGTTGAGGCGTGCGCGGTAAATCTCTGGGACTTCAGCGGCCGGGTCGGTGGTGCTCCAATGATTGGTGTGCTTTGCGGAGCCGAATAGAGAAAATTGTGAGCTGGCGTAGGGGTCGAAGGCGGTGAAGGGGCCGTCGACGACGACGAGCGCAATGTGGTGAAGTTCTTCCGGGAGTTCGATCAGGATTTTTTCGGCGACCTGGTATTTGGCGATCTTGAAAACTCTGCCGCTGGGGCCCATTCCGTACGTGGCCCAGATCACGTAATCGTAGCCGTCACGCATTTCCCATTGGAATTCGCGCTGTTCGAATTTTACTTTTAGTTCGAGGAGATGGGTCTCAATCAGGCTGCGGAGGATCTCCGGGTCATAGATGTTTTCTTCGACTTCGTAGCAGCGATCGATGAAATTGAAATTCATCCATTCGGGGCGGCAACTGCGCAACGGCAAATTGTGTTCGCACATGATGCGTTCGTAGTCGTCAGGCGCGGTGCGCGAGCCTTCGCGTGGAATAGCGTAGTAGTGCTGGCTGTTGTGGACGATGGCGGGTGCGTAGGCTTCGATAAATTCGCGGCGCGCTTCTTGTGTTTCGGCGATGGTTTCGGGGCTGCGGGGGTAGTGGTAGCCAGAGTGGACGCGGTATTGGTTGATGGCGGAGGCAGCGCGCAGAATTCCGAGGGGATCGAAAAGAGTGACGCGATGGCCCCGTTCGGCGAGGCGAATGGCAGCGGTCGAGCCGTAAATTCCTGCACCCGCTACTGCGATGTTCGCGCCGATGCGATTCAAGGGTGGTCTGCTTCAGGAAGTGACTTGCGAGGCTTCTTTGCTTTTGCCATTTTTGGGCGGCACAGGTTTGCCGGCGCGAGTGAGCATACCCGCGCGAACAAGTAGTCGACGCCACGCCAGTGAATGGTGCGGCGCACAAAACTGGCGATCCAGATACAAAATGCGGTGAAGTCCCAAAGCACGAAGAGTGGCAATTTTTTCCAGAGGCTTTTTTCGTGTAGACCCCAATTGCCGACGAGAGCGGTCATGACGGTGCGCAAAAATAGATAGGTTCCGAAATAAGCAGCGGCTACCGCGAGCGTTGGGTGAATGGCGACCGCCAGCAGGGACCACGCGATGCCGTGGGTGAAAATTAAGCCGAGGTGGCCCCATGGGCGCATGTGACGCATCACGGTCATCCAGCGGAGGCGCTTGATCATCAGGCCTCTGAAGGAGGTGTAGTCCGCGACGGTCTGCACCGCGTAGGGAAGCATTTCCATGCGGACGCCTTGTTCGGCGATGAGGCGTCCGGTTAGCAAATCGTCTGCGGGGCGGCTTTCGAGGGCCTGGAAACCGCCGAAGCCGGCGATTCTTTTGCGGGTGGTGACGATGGTTTGGCCGAAGGCAAACTTCACGCCGTCGAGCTGCCAGGCCACCATTACGCCGGGAAAAAAATCGGAGATCATGCCGATGGACTGAAAACTCTGAAGCGTGGTGGTGTCGTCGACTGAGGAGTACAGGCAAGTGACGCCGCCCACCTGTGGATTTTGCAGGGGCGCGACGACGGTGCGGAAGTAGTCGGGTTGGACGCGGACGTCGCTGTCATTGATGACCAGGACTTCGTGCTTGGCTTCGTCGACCAAGCGGACCAGTTTGGCGACTTTGTCGTTGATGGCGTTGCGGCCGGAGCCGTAGAGGATGCGGATTTTGCGTTCCGGAAAATTCTGGATCAGCTTCTCGAGCACGGCGACGGCGGGGTCGGCTTCGTTATGAACGCAGAAAAGCAGTTCGTATTCGCCGGGATAATCCTGACGGCAGAAGCTGGCGAAATTTTCGTAGGCTTGGGGGTCGAGGCCGCGCACCGGTTTGAGATTGCTGAGAGGAGGAGCGAAGGCGGACTGCGCGGCTGGGGTGACGACGTGCGGCGTAGCGCTGCGAAAGAATCTGATCGAACTGTAAATGGCGATCAGGTAGTAGATGAACGGGATGGCAGCGATGCCCAGCAGCAAGTACTCGAGGACCGGGGGAATTAGCGCACCTCTGGCAAGGTCATGGTTGATGACCTGTTTCTTTAGAGATTCTCCGGAACCCGCTCGATACGGCCTTTTTTAGTTGCGGGGCCAGCCTGCCAATACAACAAGCATCGCAAGGATAGCAAAAATCGGCGCGGTCCCGCCTGGCAAGGGGCAAGTGAGTAGAGCGGTGCTTCAGGCGCGTGGAAGCCGAAGCTAAATTCAGACGCTCGCGGCTGGAAGTCTTGGGATGGCCCGCGACATCAAGTAAACTGGAAGAGTTCACCGACTAGAGAAATTTTGGAAGGCTTTTACTCGCCCTGTGACAGACGCACGCTCGCCTAGTGTTCATCTGAAAACGTTTGTTTTGATTTTGGTGATTGTGATCTTTGCGCCGCTGGGCAATGTGTTGCTCGGCAAAGGGATGCAAAGCGTCGGGCCGGCTACGCATTGGGCGGTTGGCGATCTTTGGAGCATCGCGATGCGGGTGATGGCGTCCGGTTATGTTTGGCTGGGGGTGGCTTCCCTGCTGACGTTTTTTGTGGCGTACATGCTGGTGCTGACGTGGGCGGACTACAGTTATGTGCAGCCGGCGACCTCGTTTTCTTACGCGATTATTGCGTTGCTGGGCTGGATGTTCCTTGGAGAGGTGATTACGCCGCTGCGGGCGTTCGGGATCGCGACGATTTGTCTGGGTGTGTTTATTGTGGGGCGCACGCCGCCGCGGACGACCGAGGTGAAGTTGTCGTGACGACGGATGTCCGGTTGAACTTGGGCGAAGGATCGGTTTGGTCTCGGCGCGTTGTCATCAAAACCCGCACCCTGAAAATCGCAGGGTGCGGCACCCATTCCTGTTTTATCAAGCCTGAGAAATGCTGACATGCGGGAATTTTTCTTACTTTTGGTGATTGTGGTGGCGGGGACCGGCGGGGAGTTGTGTGTGAGCCGGGGCATGAAGGAAATTGGGGAAGTGCACGATTTTCGTCCGGCGGCGTTGGTGCGCTTTGTGTTTCGGTCTTTGTTGGTGAGGTGGATGTGGTTGGGCGTGGCCATGATGGCCATGGCGTTTTTTGCTCTGTTGGCGGCGCTATCGTTTGAAAATGTGAGTTTCGTAGTGCCGGTGACGGCGTTGAGTTACGCCGCCGGTGCGATTGGGGCGGTGCTTTTTTTACGCGAGAAGATTAGTGCCGAGCGGTGGCTCGGTGTGGCTATCGTGTGCGTCGGCGTGACGATCGTATTGCTCAGCAAACATTAAGTGACAGCCATCGACGAAGTGGAACAAATCGGTGTGGTCGCCAGCGGTGCAAGATAAGCTTCAGAGGCTAAAGCCCTTATTCTGTCTGGTGAGCGGGGGCTGAACCCCCGCCTCCTGCCCTGATGTACGTTCCCAACGTTAGGGTTTTTGCGGTTGTGGTTGCGTTTGATCGGGCTCGACCTTGATCGTTGGGCCGATCTTGATAGTCGATCCGAAACGCTTGTAATTGGAATAACGCACCACCATGCGGATGTGTACGCCGCCGGTGCTGAATTGCAGCACGTCGTCGGAGCGAGTGTAGGTGGGAAACCAGTAGTGCCCTTCTATGTTTTCACGAAAAGTTTCGAACCGCGGGAAGACGTTTTCCTGGCCGTGCTTTTTGATGTCCGGGACGGCTTTGCCGTCGGTCTTCACAATTTCGAGATCTTCGTCGTCGACCCACACGCGGCCTTGAAAGTAACGTTGGTTCTTTTCGATTTTTTTAGGACCCACATCGAAGACGTAAGTGTTTAGCTGGTCGATGGATTCGCGGCCGACGTATTTGATGTCGTACTTGGGCAATTCGTCGGTGGTGAGAACGAAGGGTTGAACGTGTTCGAGGTCGTCGAGGTCTTGCTGCGAGAGGGTGATGCGCTGCAGCGTGGAAGCTGGCGCGTACACGACCTTTTCATAACGTTTGCCATCGGGGGTGAAGAGAATGTCGCTCTTCATAGTGTATTCGCCGTCGGGGACGTTGTCGGGATCGATGGTTTGTATGGTGAAGCTTTGGTTGTAGGTGTAGTTGTCGCGCTCTTTTTTGAATTCGAGTTCGCGGGCGCCGAATTTTTGAACGATTTGGTCGACAGGCATGGCGGGGGGCGCGTTGGAGATGTGGGAGTTGTCGGCGGCGGATTTGGCGCCGGTGTCGGGCGATTGCACGGTTGCGGTGCCGGGGCCGTCGGGACTTTGTGGCGCTGAAGCGGCTGCGCCAGTCATCGCGACTAAAACCGTGCTTAGCGCCACTGCAAAACCTAGCTTGCCCAAAGGTTGAAGCATTTTGCTGCGCTCCTTGGCGACAGTCCCTCAATCAGATGCGTTTATTAAGGATAGCGTAACTTGCGGCTCTGCCGGGTGCGCCGTACCGTTTGCATCGATCGGGGTTTACGGCTTTGGAGGTGAGACGGGCGAAAACTGGGTGAGGTTGCAGCTTCGACGAATCACCGGTAGTTGCTTCTGTTGGATCTAAACCCGCACCTGAAAAACGCAGGGTGCGGCACCCGGTCTTGTGGATCCGTAAGAGAGAACCCAGTTAGGCTTCGATGATTTGGTTTTTGACGGCGTAGCGGACGAGTTCGCTGACGGAGTGCAGTTCGAGTTTGCGCATGATATTGGCGCGGTGAGTCTCAGCAGTTTTCACGCTGATGTTCAGAGCGACGGCCACTTCTTTGCTGCTCTTTCCTTCTGCCAAGAGCTGGACGATTTCGCGTTCGCGAGGGGTGAGACGGTTGCGCAGCACGGTGCTGGGGTCGGGCGCGTGGCTGCCGGCGTTGAAACCATTGAGCATCATGTCTGCGGCGCGGGCCGTAAAGTACGGCCGGTGATTGGAGACGGCTTCCACGGCGGCGATCAAATCGCGGTCGGCATCGGACTTCATAATGTAACCGCGGGCGCCGGAAGCGAGGATGTCGCGAACGAGTTGATCGGAAAAATGCAGGGTGAGGATGACGATTTCGGTCTTGGGCAAAATTTTCAAAATCTTACGCGCAGCTTCGAGGCCGTTCAGCTCGGGCATGCTGATGTCCATGACTACTACTTTGGGCTTGAGCTGTTCGGCGAGTGTGACGGCTTCGCGACCGGTGTTGGCCTCAGCGACGACTTCCCAGCCGGGACGAGAACTCAAAAGCTGCTTGAGGCCACGGCGGACAATGTCGTGATCATCAGCGACGAGGATTTGCAGGGCGTCGCCGCGCGGGCGGATAGGTGGTTTGGATTCGTTGGCTGGTTTATCCACGTCTTAGGTCCCTCGCCTCTTCTGGAGGCCTAGCTTGTTATATCACTCTGCGGCGGTGCAGCCAAAGAATCCGCGTCGAAGTTTGATGTTCAGGCGCCGTTGGCAACAGGCTGGTGCGAGGGGACGCTGCCTTGGGAGAAAAATGTTTCGTTGCGGAGCAGGGCGTCGATGGCCGAGAGCAGCGTGTTACCGACCTGAGTTTTGGTGACATAGCCTTGCACGCCGATTTTTTTGGCCTCTTCGATGAGTTGATTGCTCTCGTGCATGGAGAGAATCAGAATCAGAGCGCCGGGCATTTTTTTGCGAATTTCGCGAGCCGCTTCGAAGCCGCTGAAGACCGGCATGGTGATGTCCAGGATGATCAAGTCCGGGCGATGGGCGAGAGCTTTGTCGACTGCTTCTTTGCCATTCTCGGCTTCCCAGCAAATCTCGATGTCCTTGCGGGAGGTCAGGATGGCACACACACCTTTACGAACTGCTTCGTGATCGTCGGCAATAAGGACTTTCAATACAGGCTTCCTTCCAACATGGCTAATTGCTTATAAAATTGGCTGTGCTTTGTGCTACGGCTTCCGAAACAACTTTCCGAACATAATAAAGCGCGAATCCAGTGCTGCTAGAATACCGCATCTTGGCATTGTAATCGAAGCTAATGCGGCGCGTTTTTTACCGGCTTGCGCAGATTAAAACGATTCATTGCTGGGATTGCGGCGGGCGCTCCCGAAACGACGGCGCCGGGATACTTGCGATTTTCCCCTGCAACATTCTTGCCTAACGAAGAGTCTTTTTCTCATCCTTATATAGTGCTTAACAGGGCGTTTATAGGCTCTCTGACGGTGCGTGTATTTGAAACGTGCGACTTTCCTACGCACCGGCGGCTAATCCTTACCGTACGGCGATCGTCACCGGGATCGCTGAAGATGTACGGCAGAGAACCTTGCGGTCGTTCACCGCTGACGTATAATTCCCTTTCCGACCTAACGTCCTTAGCCGTACGCGAGAAAAAAAGTGATTGATTCGTATGTGGAACGAGTTGTGGACCTCACCGAGCCGGAGGCGACGCAACTCTACGATCTTTCGGTCGAGGCGGCGCGGGAAATTCTGCTGAAGGCCTCGCCTGACGAGGTCCGAAATATTTCTGGGTCTTTCGCGCTGATTGCGCGGGCGGGTAAGACCGTGAAAATGGCGCGATCGTTGGATCGCCCGTTGCGCTATTTTCTTGCCAAGCGCGCCGAAGGGCCGGTGCTGATTGTGGCCCATCGGATCGATGCGATTTACGAGTGGCTTAAGGCGGAGGGGTTGGCGGCGCAATTTCATCCCAGTTATACGCGGATGGTGCCGGCGCACCATGTGGTGGAGTTGCAGCTGATCGGGTGCCCGGATCCGGATCCGGTGTACACGCGCTTTTTTACTCCGCAGAGCAATGCCTTGTCGACGGATCTTGATGAGATTGGGAAAGCGTATATTTCGGCGCTGGCGCAGGAGATTTCTGTTTGGCTGCGGCATGTGCCTTCGAACGAGCCGGTGGGAGTTTGTTTTTCTGGCGGGATTGATAGCGGTAGCGTTTTTCTTGTTACATATCACGTGATGCGTAAACTGGGGATGAGTCCGGCGCGGCTGAAGGCGTTTGTTCTGGATGGCGACCACGGCAGCGGGCCGGATTTGCAACAGGCTCGAGCGTTTCTCGATGAAGTTGGGTTGGGAATGTTTCTTGAGCCGATTGAAGCTGAGGTTTCTACTCTGGATGCGGCGGAGACGATTCGTATCGTCGAAGATTACAAACCGCTGGATGTGCAGTCGGCGACGATGGCGCTGGCTTTGTGTCGGGGAATTCGCGCGCGCTATCCGGATTGGCGACATTTGTTGGATGGCGATGGTGGCGACGAGAATTTGAAGGATTATCCAATTGAGGAGAATCCGGAGCTGACCATTCGCAGCGTGGTGAATAACCAGATGCTGTATCAGGAAGGATGGGGCGTCGGGAAGATTAAGCATTCGCTGACGTACAGCGGTGGGCTGAGTCGTTCGTACACGCGAACGTATGCGCCGGCGAAGCATTGTGGATTTTCGGGATTTAGTCCGTACACGCGGCCGGGCGTGATCGCGGTGGCCGAGGCGATCCCGTTTGTGGCGTTGACGGATTACAGCGTTGAGCGATTGTATGAGCTAAAGGGTGAGATTGTTTCACGGGGCGTCGCCGCGGTCACCGAGATGAAGATGCCGGTATTTCCGAAGCGGCGCTTTCAACATGGGGCGATGCCGGTGGAGGCCATGCGGCGGCGCTTGCCGGCGCAGGAGCCGGAGTACCGGAAACAGTTTTTGTCACTCTATTCCTGACGGCGTATGGCTGGGCCTTTTCCTTCCTATCCTTCGACAGAAGCTGAACGTGATAAATGGATCGTGTCGTTGCGCCCGGAGCGGGAGACGCTGGATCCGCACAGGCCTGCGGCGTTTTTTGTAGAAGAGGAGTTTGCAGCGGCTGGTGAAGTTGTGCCGGTAGCCACGATTTTTCTTACTAACCGAGAGTGCCCGTGGCGCTGCGTGATGTGTGATCTGTGGCGCAAGACTTTGACGAGTTCGCTGCCGCCTGGGGCCATTCCTGAACAAATTGAGTTTGCGTTGTCACACCTCCCAGCGGCGCGGGTCGTGAAGCTATATAACAGTGGGAGTTTTTTTGATTCGCGTGCGATCCCCGTGGAAGATCATCCAGCGATTGCGGACTTGGCGAATCGATTTGAGCGGACGATTGTGGAGTGTCATCCGGCGCTAGTGGGCGAAAATGTTTTGCGCTTCCGGGATCGCTTGACTGGGCGGTTGGAAGTGGCCATGGGGCTGGAGACCGCTCATCCGGAAGTGTTGGCGCGGCTGAATAAACGGATGACGCTGCAGCAATTTTCGTCGGCGGCGGATTTTTTGCGTGGTGAGCGGATTGACCTGCGTGTTTTTATTTTGGTGCAGCCGCCGTTTATGCCGCAGAACGAAGCGCTGGAGTGGGCGAAACGGTCGGTGGATTTTGCGTTGGAATGCGGGGCCACCGCGGTGACGTTGATTCCTACGCGTGGTGGAAATGGCGCGATGGAGGCGCTTGCCGCCAGTGGAGAATTTTCTACCGGGAATCTTGAACCATTGGAAGCTGCGGTGGCTTATGGCCTGTCGCTGAAGAGCGGCCGCGTCTTCGCCGATCTTTGGGATGTAGAGCAGGTTGGCGGATGTGGGATTTGCCGCGGTGCCAGGCTGGCGCATTTGCGGGAGATGAATGCGGCGCAGAGGGATACGACGGAAGTTTTTTGCAAGCGCTGCAGCGTTTAGTGGGATGTTGATTTTCGATTCGTGGCGGGGTTTGTAGCAGGATTGGACTAGTGGAAAAAGAATTCGTTTACGACATAGCGATCGTGGGGTCGGGCTTTGGCGGCAGCCTGCTGGCGATGATTGCGCGGCGGCTGGGGCACTCGGTCATTTTGTTGGAGAAGAACCGGCATCCCCGGTTTGCGATTGGGGAATCGACCACGCCGCTGTCGAACATTTTGTTGGAGACTCTGGCGACGCGGTACGGGCTTGCCGAGATTGCTCCCCTTTCGAAATGGGGAAGTTGGCAGCGAGCTTGTTCGCAGGTGGCCTGCGGGTTGAAGCGTGGTTTTACGTTTTACCACCACACGCTTGGTGAAGCGGCTACGGTTGATCCGTTGCGGCAGCGGCAGTTGCTGGTGGCGGCTTCACCGCATGATGAAATCGCGGATACGCATTGGTTTCGCGCGGATGTGGATGATTTTTTTGTGCAGCAGGCGCAGAAGCTAGGAGTTGCCTATCTCGATGAGGCGTGTCTCGACTCTGTAGAGGAACGTGAACACGAAATACGGTTGAGCGGACGAAGGCGCGATGAGCCCATTTCGATTCGAGCGAGATTTCTCGTCGACGCAACGGGGCCGCGCGGATTTTTGCACCATGCACTGAAACTTTCTGAGGCGGCGCTTCCCTCCTATCCGGCGACGCAGGCGGTGTTCAGCCACTTCACCGGAGTTGCGCGGCTGGACGACGAACCACTGCGGGTTGAAGGTGCGGAGCCGCCTTATCCAGTGGATGATGCGGCGGTGCATCATGTTTTTGATGGCGGATGGATTTGGGTGCTCAAGTTTAACAATCGCGTGACCAGCGCCGGCGTGGCGGCGACGGATGAAGTCGCGGAACAGTTGAAGTTTTGTGAAGGCGCAGCGGCATGGAAGCGTGTTGTCGAGCAGATTCCGGTGCTGGCGCGGCAGTTTGCGGACGCGAAGGCAATTCGTTCGTTTAGCTACATGCCGCGTGTGGCTTTTCGCAGCGGTGCGATCGTTGGTCGACGTTGGGCCTTGCTTTCTTCGGCGGCGGGGTTCGTGGATCCGCTGCTGTCGACTGGATTTCCGCTGACGTTGTTGGGAGTGGGGCGGCTGGCTGAGATTATTGAACGCCACTGGGACTCTCCGCAGTTTGCTGAGGCTCTCCAAACATACGCGAAGCAGACCGACGACGAACTTTTGGCAGCGGCGGGGCTGATCGGAAGTTTATATTCCTCGATGAATCGCTTTCCAGTTTTCGCGGCGCTTTCGATGTTGTACTTTGCGGCGGCGAGTTTTTCTGAAAGTGCACGGCGTTTAGGGAAAGCGCAGTTGGCTTCGTCGTTTTTGCTGCAGGACAATCCGGTGTTTGGTCCGGCGGCGCTTCGCGCGTTTGAGCTGGCGAGTCGCGTTAGCACCGAAGCGGAGATGTTGGAATTCACTGAAGAGATTTCGCGGTTGATCGCACCGTTCAATGTAGCGGGCCTCGCGGATGCGCGACGCCGGAATTGGTATCCAGTAGAAGCTGAGGATTTATTGAACGCGGCTACGAAGGTGGAATCTTCACGAGAAGAAATCATGCAGTCGCTAGAGCGTTGCGGTTTCTGGAAGTCTGTCCACGCAGCAATCTGATCCGAAGACATTTTCTAACGAAACCGCGGTGGTTAAGGTTTTTTGACCGTGCTTGCCGGCGCTGGCGTCGTTGCTGCGTGTTCAGCGCGGAAAGGTATCGGCAGGGCGGCGATGATGCCTTTGTTTTCCTGCACGGTGATCTGCTGGTTGGACTTGATGTTTTTTAGCGATTGTTTGGCGCCGCTGGGCCAAGCGATGTCCAGAGCGATGAGGCGGCCTTCGTCCGGTTTGCCCAAGCCGAACGTGAGAATCATTTCGCTCTGCGACAAATAGCTGGAGCCGGACTTTACCATTTGGATTTGGTGCGTGCCGCGATTGGTGGTCATGGTGACTTTGGCGCCGATGCCGTCTCGATTCGAACGCGTACCGACGGTCTTTACGCGCAACACATCGTTTTCCGCGCCGCCAACGTTACGCAGCAGGCGCGCGGGGCCGTTGTTTTCGGTGATGACCAAGTCGAGGTCACCATTATTGTCGAAATCGCCGTAAGCGGCACCGCGACCGACGATTTCTTTTTGTAGCGCGGGGCCGAGCGATTTGGTGACTTCTCCAAATTTGCCGTTGCCCAGGTTGCGGAAGATGCTGGGGCGCTGGGCGTATTTTACGTTGGCTTGCACGACGCTGATGTCGTCGGAGACGTGGCCGTTGGCGGCGAAAATGTCGGGCCAGCCGTCCAGATCGTAATCAAAAAAGAAGCAGCCGAAGGTGAGCGACTGGATGGACATCTGGCCGATGCCGGAGCGTGCGGCTTCATCGGTGAAAAGTCCGGAGCCGTCGGCGTGATAGAGCGACATACTTTCGTTGGTGAAATTGCCGATGAGGAGGCTTTGCTGGCCGGAGCCGTCGTAATCGGCGGCATCGACGCCCATGCCGGCGCGGGGGCGGCCGGTTTCGCTGAGCGCGACGCCGGAGAGCACGGCGACGTCGGTGAACGTGCCGTTGTGATTGTTGCGGTAGAGCTTGTTGGGTTCGGTGTCGTTGGCGACGAAGAGGTCGATGCCGCCGTCGTTGTCGTAATCGAGTAGCGCGATGCCGAGAGATTTGCTGGTGGGATCGTAGAGGCCGGCGCGCTTGGTGACGTTTTCGAAGGTGCCGTCGCCTTTATTGTGAAAGAGCGCGTTGCTCTGTCCCTTGTACGCTTGCGGAGTGCAGTAGGATTTTTTCTTTCCGTCGAGTGTGCAGTATTGGT
Source organism: uncultured Acidobacteriota bacterium (assembly GCA_963846145.1). GTDB lineage: Bacteria > Acidobacteriota > Terriglobia > Acidiferrales > UBA7541 > Acidiferrum. Next base: position 218,060 of record CAWJUV010000006.1, read on the forward strand.
CTTTTGCTCCGGACCAGTCGACGTAATGGGAGACGAAGAGGTCGAGTTTGCCGTCGTTGTCGTAGTCGAACCAGACGGCGCTGGTAGCAAAACCGGGATCGCTGACGCCTGCTTGCGCGGTGACGTCGCGAAATTTTCCGTGGCCGAGATTGTGGAAGAGATGATTGCCGTTCAGCGCGGTGATGTAGATGTCGGGGAGGCCGTCGTTGTCATAGTCGCCGATAGCGCAGCCCATGCCGTAGATTTCGATGGCCAGGCCGGCTTCCTTGGTGACGTCGGTGAAGGTGCCGTCGTGATTGTTGTGGTAGAGCGCGGGATAGGATCTTGTAGCGGATTTGTGGTCGGGCCAATCCATGGAATTGACGAAGAGGATGTCTTGCCAGCCGTCGTTGTCGTAGTCGAAGACGCAGACGCCGCTGCCCATGGTTTCGGGGAGATACTTTTTGCCGAATGCGCCGCTGTTATGTTTGAAGGTGATGCCGGCTTGAGCGGTGACGTCGGTGAATTGAAGTGGACCGGTCGGGCGTGATTTTGCGGGGGCTTCGGATTTTTCTTTTTTGGAATTTTGTGTCGAGGCTGCAGGCGCTTGTCCCGATAGCGTGGGTGCGCATACCGCAAAAGCGGTCGCCGCCACGGCGAGAGGGATTAGCCGTTTTGAGAAGAGCGGGTTGAGCGTCTTCACTTTCATTTATGCCGTTGCGCTGGCTGCGACTACCGGAGTTTCGCGGCGCGATTCGAGCCAGGCTTCGATCAGCATAGCAGTTGGGCCAACGAAGAATAAGGCGTAGAACGGCGCGTAGACTACCTGGTTCAGCCGCAGAATCATTTCCACGAAGGCCACGATAAAGACGACGAAGCATTGCCAGGGTTTGGATTTCACGGTGGTCTTCGGGTCGGTGATCATGAAGAAGATGAAGAGCTGGTACATCGGGCCGGTGATGGGCGCGACTTCGGAGAGCCATGGGCTGCCGGTGAGGTAGCTGCGGAGCATGGCGAAGACCAGAAATGATGCGACGTATGTGGCGGTGATGTGGAAGCGCTTGAGGCGCGCGATGATCACTGCGCCCAAACACCAGATGACCAGCATCGGCAACAAATAATTTCCCCACTGGATGCTCAGGCCGCCGACTGTTTCCGGCGCGAGAAAGAGCATGACCGAAATGCCGAAGTTGGAAGGATTCCAGATGTGACGGTTTTTTACCCGCAACACGTACTTGGACATGATGGAAACGATGCTGCACACCGCGTAGGGCCAGTACGCCGGTGAGCGCAGCAGGATTCCCACGCTGATGCCGCTGATGTAGGAACTGGCGATGATCGGCCATTTGCCAAAGAAGATTTTTGACAGGAGCAGTTCGGTGGCGATGCTGGCCACGATGGCCAGGAGCGTTTTCTGAAAGCTTTCCAGGATGCCGAAAGAGAAATGACCTACCAGCAAAATCAGGGTGATGAACATCGGGGAGAGGTAGCGATTTTCCATGCTGAAGAATTTGCTGAGTCGCGGCGTTCCCGCCGAGGGCGAAGGCATGGAGGGCGAGACTGGCGAAGCAATCGAAGCGCTCATTGCGACTCCTGCACGAGATGATTTTGATTGGTGGCGGGCTTGTCGATGGTTTCGGTTTTGCCGGAGGGCCAGCGGATGACGGCCTTCTCAATTTGCGGATTTTTGCCGACGCCGAAGTGCAGGCGGCGTTGATTTTGGGCGCAGAAACCGCTGCCGCCGGAGACGGTTTGCATTTGGCGCTGGCCGTTCCAGTAAAGCGTCACGCTTGCGCCGATGGCGCTGCGGTTGCTCTTGGTGCCGGTGAGTTCGAATTCCATCCACTGATTATCGGGCGCGACGGTGTTTTTGTAGATGAGCAGCGGGCCACGTTCGTTGGCGACGATGACGTCGAGGACGCCGCGATTCCACAGGTCGGCCATGGCCACGGCGCGGCCGTCGTAGGTGTCGCTGACGCCGACGGCTTGGGCGACGTCGATAAATTTTCCCGCGCCGTCGTTAACCCACACGCGTTTTTGTTGGTAGCCGGAGAGACTGCGGCCCTGCATGGCTGGCCAATTTTTGGCGTCGCCGATAATGGTGGTGTTGCCGCCGGCCACTTTGGAAAAGTCATACCAATAGTTACGCGAGCGATCGAGCGAGATGTTTCCGTTGGTGAGGTAGAGATCGAGTGTGCCGTCGTTGTTTAAGTCACCGAATTGCGCGCCGAAACTCCAGCCGCCGAGTTCCACGCCCATGTCGCGTGCGAGATTTTCGTATTTGAGGTCGTCGCCGCTGGTGCCTTCTTTGGGCACCCACAAATTGTTGCCCTGGATGAGCACGCCTTCTTCGGAAATGTTGGAGACGTAGATAGCGTATTTGCCTTGGTTGAGAATGTCTCCGAAGGCTACGTTCATGCCGCTTTTTGGGGCGAAACCGACACCGGTTTTTTCGCCGACTTCGCGGAATTTTCTGCCGTCGTTCCAATAAAGTTCGGAGACGCCGTAGTCGTTGGCGATGAAGAGATCGGGCCGGCCGGTTCCGCGCAAGTCGGCGGCTCCTGCGGCGAGGGCCCAACGGCGACTGTTAATGCCCATTTTTTCAGTGACGTCTTCAAACTTGCCATTGCCTAGATTGTGGAAGAGATATTTGCGACCGCCATTTTTCGCGTATTCGAAACTCTCCGGCATCATGCGGGTGTTTTTGAGGTGCCAGAGGTCGACGTCTTCGGAATAGTAGCCGCCGATGAAAATGTCGAGGAGGCCGTCGGCGTCGTAGTCGAGCCAAAGAGCGGAGTTGGCGTTGATCCAATCGGGCAGGCCGGTGTCGGTCATGCGCGTAAAACTTTTTCCGGCGTTGTTGTGGTAGAGCTCGGGGCGGCCCCACTTCACCAGCAGCAAATCTTCGTAGCCATCGTTGTCGAAGTCGCCCCAGACTGCGGCCATGGAGACGCCGGTGCCGATTTGGTTGACGTCGGCGATGCCCATTTGTTCAGCAACGTCTGTGAAGGTGCCGTCGTGATTGTTGTGGTAGAGCGCGTTGTGGCTGCCTTCGGCGCTGTTGGTGACGTAGATGTCAGGCCAGCCGTCGCGGTCGAAGTCGACGATGGAGACGGAGGCGCCCATGGAGGCGACTTCGGGCATGATGTGGTCGAGTTGGTGATCGAGAGTGGGAGCCTGATGCGTGAAATTGATGCCGGCGGCGCGGGAGACTTCTTGTAGGTAGAAGCCGTGGCGGGCGAGGGCGGTTTGCTCGTCGAGTTTGGATTGCGCGGTGTCGTGCTGATGCTGCAGCCGTTTGAAATAGAGCGGGCTGAAGACCAAGGCCACAAAAATGATGGCCAGGATGGTGCGCGCGAAGGGGCCCCGTTTCACTTGTGGACGGCGCTCCTTGCTGAGTCGTCGCCTGCTGTCTGGGTTGATACCGCAGCGCGATCAACTCCGCTGTGTTGCGGATTACTTCGCAATGCGTTTTGAAAACTTTCGGGAGTGACGTAGCGGGTGTGATAGTTCTGCCAGTCTTCGGGGTGCTGTTTGTAGGCCCATTCGTCTTCGAGGCGGCCTGGTGGAGTGAGATATTCCTGCTTGGCGTGATATGGGAGCGGTAGAACGGTTTTAGAAAATGTGGTGTTGTAGTCGCCGTCTTTGATCCAGCCGTCGCCGACGATGATGAAATCGCGGGTCCAACCTTGCGGCGGTGGGGGCTGTTCCGCGAAGCGCACGCTCATCTCATCGCCAGCATTCATGATCACGTAGCGGTCGTCGGTCTTTGCTAGCAGTTCGCGGACGTCGCCGAAACGGGTGTAATAGCCTTCGAGGTCGCGCCATTTTTGCATGGTGGTTTCGAGGTGGTCGTAGTCGGGCAATTCTGGCGAAGAATCGTTGGCTTGATGAATTGAAGAGTAGCCGCGGAAATGCAGATCGGCGGTTTGCGCGGCGAGGCGCGTGGTTTTGATGTCGGCGTTGGCGATACCGCGGGCCCATTGGATTTGGTCCCAGTAGATTTCGAGGTTGGTGCGCAGTCGGAGTTTTTTCGGAGTGCCCGGGCGAAAGACGTTGCTCAGATCGATCAAGCAAATCTTTTTGCGGCCTGCGGGGAAACCGAGATTTGCACGAGCGATGGTCCAGCCGCCGCGGCCGTCGGGAACTTCAAGGCTTAGGCCATGGGCTTGTTCGTGCGTGCCTTGAGTAATGGCCACGTTAACGGAAGAATCGCTGGGATGCATCCAGCCTTTGGCGATAAGCCAGAGTGGTCCGCTGGTTGGGGCATCCGCCCCTAGATCAATTTCGACGTAGTGATCGTGGGCTACACCTTGGTACTGGCCGCGGGCGAAATTGTCGAGGTATTTGCTGTCGAGTTCGGCAAGCGTCGCGGTGACGTCGTTTCCGGTGTCGTCGATGGCGCGGGAAATTGCATGGGGCTTTTCTACGGCGGTAATAGCTAGTTTGGCTGGCGGGACGACGAAGCGTTCATCCACAAAAATTTCTGTGCCGAGCGGATGATCGACGGTCATAAGCGCGAGGGAGTCGTAGTAATACGATTCCCAGAGTTCGGCAGTGAAGCGCAAATCGTAATAGCCATCGTGCGGCTTCAGTTCGTCGGCGCCGATTTTGTACCACTCTTCGGTGGCGGCGATTTTGGCCGTGCCGGTGTTGTTGATGCGCAGGCCCAACGCACTGCTCCAGGGCACCGCGTCTTTCACGAATTTCATGCTGTGGCCATCGAAGGCGAAGAGAAACGGGCACGAACCTTTCAGACGCTGTTCGGTGACGACCTGCTGGTCGGCTTTCATGTCAAATTCGGCGCGCATGGAGCCGTTGGGCCATAGGATGCGGGCGACGTCGACGCCAGGTTGCTCGCCGAGGCCGAAATGAAGCTGCGGGCCGGTGATGGGCTGTTTTTGCACCAGCAGGCCGCTGCGAATTTCCATTTCGCCGCCGATGCCGAAGGGGTTGATGCGCTGATCTCCGGTGGCTTGGCGGGCGCGGGGGCGGATGGTTTGCCAGTGATAATTTTTGGTGCCGTGGTTGATACTTTGGATCGCTTGTCCGTCGGCGGAAAGTCCGAGCAGATCCAGGCGGCCGTTGCCGCTTAGATCGGCGGAGTCGAAGACTTCGGCTGGGCCGGTGGGATTTGCGACTTGAGAAAATTTACGATTGGAGTCGGCGAACCAGATGAGAGCGCCGTGATCGATTTTTTCTCCGGCATTGCCGGAGGTTCGCGCCAGCAATAAATCGAATGCGCCGTTGTTGTCGAGATCAGCGATGCGCAGTCGGACTTCGCCAGCAAGATTCTTGGCTGGATCCGGCACGGTGGCGATCGTCGAAAGATCCCAATCTTTACCGTCGTTCTTATCGGCAAGCCGAACGATCTCTCCGTTTTCCTGAACCACTAGCAAATTCAGGATTCCATTGGTGCCTGCGTCCGCGACGTTAATGGTTTTTACTGCGGCCAAGTTTGCTGGTACGGGTCGCTCGACAAATTTTCCGGCGCGGTCGTTCATGAAGATGTGCAAGCGACCGGCGCCGTCGATGATGGAGGCGTCGGGATTGCCGTCGCCGTTCAGATCGCCCCAGGCGAAGCCGCGAATGCCGGAAATACCGGCGAAAGGGTGGATCGGCGTGAAAGTGCCATCGCCGTTGTTGCGTAAGACCAGCGGGGCGCCGTCTTTCGCGCCCATCACGATGTCGAGGTCGCCGTCGGCTTCGATGTCTACGGCCCACGCGCCGGTGTAGCGAGCGTTCAGGACGGCTGGCGGGAGTTTTGTTTGCGCAGTAACGTCGGTGAATTTGTCGGGGCTGTCTTGCCGCCAGAAGCGGACTCCTCCGGCGCCGGCTAGAACTAAATCCGTTTTGAAGTCGTAGTTGAAGTCCAGGGCGAGAACTCCATCTGGTAGCGGCGCTTCCGCGGCGGGGCCTCCGGGGAAACTCATCTTGGCGCCGCTGGCCAGCATAACGTCCTTGCCGTTGGCGGTGACAATGGTGGGCGCGGCTTCGCTGCTCAGGTCGACTGCGCCGATCCAACTCCACTTCGCGGTTTCGCCGCTTTTTGCGAGCGGCTCATCGGTGAAGGTGATGCCAGTGTCCACCGGTGACGGCTCGAACGCGGGCGATTCCAGCTTTACAAAATGAGTGAAGGGCTCGGCTTCTTCGCCAGCGTTAGCCTTAATCACGGCAAGGCTGTTGCGATAGCCGGGATCGCGCATAAGGACGTTGCGCAAAAATGCGGTGCGGGTTGCTGCCGGTCGCGGATCGCCTGCGGCGACTGCTGCTTGTAACGCGGTCAGTTGCTGCTTGGCCTCAGGCGGCCAGTCGCTGGAGAGTTTTTCGATGCGAGCGACGGTCGCTTTCAGCGTTGACGCGTCTCCGCGTTTTGCGGAGATCCGGCTTAGCTCCAGAAGGGCCGCGAGATTGTCGGGCTGCACCGTTAAAATTCTTTCAACTAATTTTTGGAATTCGGCGGCGCTGCTGTCGTCGCCCTGGCGTTCGAGTTCTTCGGCGAGTTGATAGGTGGCGCGAAGATTTTGCGGATTTTGCTCGATGGCTTTGCGCCAGGCGGCGATGGCTTCGGCGGAGCGGCCGCGGCTGCTCTCCAGCAATCCCAGTAAGTAATAGATACGATCGTTCTGCGGAACGAGGTCCCGCGCGGTCGCGAGGCGTTGGGCCGCGACGTCGAAGTTGCGTTGCCGCAGCGCCAAAATGCCCCAATCGGCCCAACTGGCCGGTTCGCCGGCAGCGATTTTGGTGGCTTGGCCTAGTTTGTCTTCCGCGCGGACGTCGTCGCCGACCTGCAGCGCGGCCAGGCCGACGTAGAACGTTTTCACCAGCGCAAGATATTCTTTGGAATCTTTGGCGGGCAAATTGTTCTTGCCGCAGCCCGCCGCAAGGCTCAAGGCAATGGCAAACAAAAAGATCTTGCGGACCAGGCCGCAGCCCCTTTTCTCACACTTCGCCGAATTGTCAGAAAGTTTAGACAACGAATCGAATGCACTTGGTCTTCAGATTTGCTGCGCCGCGAATTATACGCGGCCTCCGCTTAGTTATACCGCAGGCGCATCCGCCAAACTGGGTTGACGATGCAGAGAACAGGTGCAGGCCGCGGCTGGCTCACCGACGGGCGGGTACAAGTGGTAGTACATGGCGACCACCATGGGAATGAACACGATGGTGTTGTAGAACAGGTGCAGCTCCACGCGGGGGAAAAAGAACTGCAACACGCTGGTGGGCACTGCGCGATGCCAAAAGTTGTGGTGCACGCTGGCTTGGTAGAGCAGCAGCAGATGCTCGAAGTGATGCCAGAACTGAATGTATAGCGCGATATCCCACCACTTGCGGGAGGTGCCAGTGAAACCTTTGCGCAGATACCAAATGCCGATGAGCATTACCAGGGCGTAGCCGTAGTGGAGAATTTCGGTCTTGATCAGCCACGGGTAGCAAAGGCCCAGCAGGCCCAGAGCGGCGGCGCGGGACCAGCCCATTACCCAAATCTGATAAGCCTGAACGATGTGCTCGGCCCAGTGGCCGATAACGATGGCCATGAAGGCATAAAGGGCGGGCTTGTGCCACTTGGAGTTCAGCTTGTCGCGGATGGAATCCCCGGTAACGGACGCGTGAGCGTTCGAAACCATCGGGACGGAAGCTGCCATGCGAATCCTCGTTTCTTCTCGACAGAAAACAATCGGCTTACGGTTGCCACACGATTACACGGGGGCGCTGATGGGTCAATAATACAATCATATTATTAAGGTCGGAAGGGGGTCACGGAGCAGCGGGAAAGCAAACGCGGTCGCGATCGTTCTTCGGCGGCCCACCCGCGTCGACACCGCACGGAAAGGCCATCCCGGTTTCCCGTGGGGCTTGGGCCAAGGGAAGAGGTCAGTCGCGCTTAAAGTTCTTGTCTACCGGAATCCTAGTGAGTCTCTGCACGATTTCACCGAATTGCCGAGCATTACCCTGGGCAGTACAATTCCCTGCTGTGCCTGGCCCGCACATCACACCCTAAGGAGAGCCCATGGCAGCCACTCGCAAGTCTGGTAGTAAGTCCGGTGGACGCAAGTATGGCAAGGCGGCCGGCAAGAGCGTCAAGAGCGCGATGCACCGTGAAAAGCGCGGGACGCTGAAGTCTGGAAAGGGCGGCAAAGGCGGCACGGTGAAGAGCCGCAAGCAGGCGATTGCGATCGGCTTGTCGGAAGCGCGCAAGAAGGGCGCGAAGGTGCCGGCAAAGAAGTCGAGCTAGTTATTGCAGAAATTATGCCGCGATGACTCGGGTAGTTGTCGTGTGATCGTTGCTGGGTGGGTCACTCTGTCGTTTAGAGTGGCCTTTTTATTTTGGCTAGGCGAGTTCGCTTGAGGTCGAGAGTCCCAGTGTTTGCACATCGTGCTAAACTCCGCCCGCTTGATGCTTGAAAAGCATCGCAGCTCGGCTGGAGACTCCCTTGAGACGCTTGTTTGTTGCGTTGTTCTTGATGGTGCAAGGAATTTTCGCGGCATCGATGGCCGCGCAGAATGTTATTCCGGCGCCGGATACACCGGAGGCCGGTTCGGTTGAGGCAATTGCCGCGGCGACCACTGATCCACACTTTGTTTCGCCGCTGGTTTCGTATTTGCCGCAATCTACAATTGCTCTTTCTCCCTTGAAATTTTTGGGACGTATCCCTGGGGCACCGGGCGAGTTTGTCGACTCCGGGAAAGCCTATGCGTATTGCCGAGCGCTGGCAGCATCTTCGCCGCGTGTGCGGGTCTTCACGATTGGTCGCAGCGAAGAGGGGCGCGACATCTTGTTGCTGGCGATTTCCGATGAAGCGGGGATCCGCGATCTGGATCAACTGAAAGCGGCTACGGCGGCGTTGGCCGATCCGCGCAAGACCGACCGCGCCGCCGCTGAGAAAATTGTGGCGACGGCTCGTCCTATCTATTACTTCAATGCCGCGCTGCATGCCGATGAGACCGGTTCGGTCGAGGCGATGCTGGAGTTGGCGTATCGGCTGGCGGCTTCCGAGCAGCCGATGGTTCAGGGGATTCGCAGCAAGTTGGTGGTGCTGATCAATCCGGTTTCGAATCCCGACGGGCGGGACAAAGTGGTGGAATGGTTTTACCGCTACTTAAAGGGAAAGACGGATCGCGCCACGTTGCCGCGGATGTCGCCACCGTACTGGTCAAAGTACGCGTTCGTGGACATCAATCGAGACACGCACCAACAAACGCACGAGACGACCAAAGCCGTTCATCGGATGTTTCATGAGTGGCATCCCACCGTGGTCCATGATTTACACGAGGGCTATCCGTTTTTGATGACCTGGAATGGGACGGGGCCTTATAACCCGAACATTGATCCCATTACTTACAGCGAATTTTTGGAGATGGGCTTTCACGAAGTGCAGGCGATGACCGCGATGGGGATGCCCGGGGTTTCGACCTGGAATTTCGGGGAGGCGTTTAGTCATCTTTATCTAGATTCCGTGGCAATGAATCACAACGCGATCGGGCGTGGCTACGAAACATGGGGAAATGGGACGGCGGAGACGTTGAAGAGGATTATTGCGCCGCGCGCGCTGACGATGGAGTGGTACAGGCCAGTGCCGCCGCCGAATGCGGAAGTGACTTGGTCGTCGCGCGACAATTTGAACTATCAGGAAACGGGGGCGCTGCTGATTTTGGACTATGCGGCGCGCAATTCGCAGGAGCTGTTGCGGAATTTCTATCAGAAGAGTTGGGATTCCTGGCACAAGGGCCTGGAACAACCGCCGTATGCGTTTCTAATTCCGGAAAATCAAGGCGACCCGGCGCGGGTGGCGCAGATGGTGGGGCGGCTGCTGGCTCAAAGAATTGAAGTGTCGCGGGCGCAAAGCGATTTGCAGTTGAAGGATGGGAAGTATCCCGCCGGAACGTATGTGGTGCGGCTCGATCAGCCGTATCGCAACTATGCGGTGGATTTGTTGACGCCGCAAAATTTCCCGAAGGGTGGCGGGGAGCCTTACGACGATGTGTCGTGGGAGCTGCCGGCGCACTATCATCTCCAGGCGATTCCTACCGCGGATGCGACAGTGCGTGAGGCGGCGCTGACGCCATTGCGAGAGGAGCCGCATCCTGCGGGGAATGTATCCGGGACTGGTCCTTTTTATTTGCTGCGGGATACCGGGCAGGAAGGGCTTTTTGCGGCGCGGTATCGGCTGGCGAATTATCGTGTGGATGTCGCGGAGCGGCCGTTCAAGGTTGGCGATGAAGAATTTCCCGCCGGGTCGTGGATTCTACCGACGCAGGACGGATTGGCTGCAGCGCTGAGCAGCGTTTCGACCGAGTTGGGATTGAATTTTACGAGCGTCGCTGTCGCGCCGGATGTGGCACAACATGCTGCGCGGGTGCCGCGGTTGGGAGTGTGGGTGCCGTGGGCGGATACGGATTCGATTGGTTGGATTCGCTATTCGCTGGATCAGCGGAAAATTCCATACACCTATGTTCGCGATGAAGATATTCGCGCGGGCATGCTGAAGGACAAGATCGACGTCCTTATCTATGGACACGTTGATTTGGAGTTGGCGGAGCAGATCCAGGGCTTGCCCAAGGCGTGGGGGCCGATGCCGTTTAAGAAGACGCCGCAGACGCCTAGTTTTGGCACGCCGGCGGAGTCGGACGATATTACCGGTGGGATTGGCTGGGACGGATTGGCGAAGTTGCAATCGTGGGTGGATAACGGCGGTTTGATGGTGACGCTGGGCAGCGGAACAATGCTGGCGCTGGAAGGCGGGATTGTACGCGGCGTGCGGCGAGTTGCGGGTGGTGTGCCGCGGAGCGTGGCGGGTGGAGGAGCGAGCGCGGCTGCAGCGGCGGCTGACGCGGAGACGCGCACGCCGGGAGCGCATGTGCGGGTGACGTTTGCGAAGCCGGATTCTCCGATAGCTTATGGGTATCCGCTGAAGACGAATGTGTTTCGTCAGAATTTTCCGCTGTACGACCCGCCGCGGGCGTGGCTGCGTATGGCGTATTGCACCACGTGTCTCGACGGACCGACCGATCGCAGCGGCATCGTGATGGAGTGGGGCGATCGCGATGGGGCGCCGATGCTGGTGAGTGGCCAGGTTTGGGGCGAGTCGGGATTGGCTGGGCGGCCGGCGATTCTGGATATGGCGTCCGGGCATGGGCGGGTGGTGATGTTCAACTTCAATCCGTTTCATCGCGATTTGAATCGCGGCGATCAACGGCTGGTGTGGAATGCGGTGATTAATTGGCAGGCGATTTTGGCGGAAAAATCGCAGCACGACGGCGGTCCGTCAGAGGACACCGATACCGATTGAATTTGGCCGGGCACCTTCCCATGGGAAATAAAAACTAATGAGTGCTAACTCTTCTATTCGTTGGCCGCTGTTGAAAGGCAGTCCGGTGCTCGATAGTTTGCATCCGGTGATTGAAAATTCGCGGGAGGTGCGGACGAATATCGACAAGATTCAGGAAGTGGCATCGTGGATGGCGTTTGAGGAGCTGCCTTTGCCGGAATTTACGCTGCCTTTGGGAGTCGGCGCCGGCGACGTGCGGGAAACCATCGACTTTATTTTGGTGGCGGATTCGATCGACACGGCCTTTACCGATTTTTCTACACAGACGAAGTTTCAGGTGGAGTATGCCGGGCGCCGTTGGTTCGATTCGGAAGCGGAGTTCGCTTGCCTGAAGCGCGCGATGGATTCGGGCGTCGCAATTCTCGATGGACGATATTTCGCGGGAATGTCGCGCGATGAGCTGGATCGGATTTTTTCCGGGAATATTCCCATGCCGATGCTGGATGAAAAGCTGGCGGTGCTGCGGCAAGTTGGCGCGGTATTGGCGGAGAAATATGAAGGGCACTTTTACAATTTTGTGGAGGATTGTTCGCCGCGTCTATACGATGGCGGAAATGGGCTGATCGAGCGCCTCGTCAAAGAGTTTCCGCGATTTAACGATGTCAGCGATTTCGAAGGCCACGAGATTAAATTCTACAAATTGGCGCAATTAGGAATTTGGATGCTGTACTCCACGCTGCATCCGATGGGCAAATTCCGGCTGGATGATCCGGAGAAAATGGCAGCGTTCGCCGATTACATCGTACCGGTGGGGCTACGGTTGATGGGCATCACCTCGTATTCGCCGGAACTGGAAAAGGCCATCAACACCGCCCAGATGGTTCCGCGGGATTCACGTCGCGAGATCGAGATTCGCGCGCACTGTCTGTACTCCACGGCGCTGCTTACGGAAGAAATTAACCAGCTACGCAGCCCCGAAGAGCAGGTGATCATTCCGCAGATTGATGCGCGGCTGTGGACGCATTTCCACAAGACGTCGTGGCCACATCATTTAACCCGCACGATCATGTATTAGTTCGAGTGATCGCGAAACTTTTTAATCGCTACTGAGGAAAGGAAATCCATTTGATGAAACTCGCCTTCAAAGGACAAATGAAAACGCGCCTTGCTTCCCTGCTGCCGATTTTTGCGGTGCTCTTTTTCTGTTCGACGCTGCAACCGGCGGCTCAGGCTCAAGGCAAGCGCAAAGTCATCATCGATCAGGACTGCGCCGGGCCGGGTGGGACGGACATGCAAGCGATCCTTGCGCTGGTCAATTCTCCGGACACCGAAGTGCTGGGCATTACGGTGCTCACCGGAGACGCGTGGCGTGACGAGGAAGTGCAGCACACGCTACGGCTGATGGAGATTATCGGGCGAACCGATATTCCGGTGGTGCCCGGAGCAAATTTTCCGCTGGTCAGCTCGCGAGAGTACATCGCCAAGTGGGAGACACTCTACGGAAAGATCCTTTATCAGGGCGCGTGGAATTTCGCGCAGGGCCATAAAGTACACGGGCCGGACGAAATTCCGCCGATGCCGGAAGGCAACCCAACCATCAAAGCAGCGAATGAAGATGCAGCGCATTTCATGATCCGAATGGTTCATCAGTACCCGCATGAAGTGACGATTTATGCCGCAGGACCGATGACCGACCTGGCCCTGGCTATCGGACTGGATCAACATTTCGCGGAATTGTCCAAAGAACTGATCGTGATGGGCGGGAGTATCAATCCGACCACGGACGATCCGGAGTTCAGCCTGACGCCCCGGCGAGAATTCAATCTGTGGATGGACCCGGAAGCCTCCAGCGCGGTTTTCCACGCGCACTGGCCGCGCATCGCGTTGACCACGGTGGATATTTCGGTGAAAACCCGAATGGAGAAGAACCTGATCGAGGAGATCGGCAAGAGCCAGACTCCTGCAGCACAGTACGTAGCGAAATATGCCGAGGCCAATTATTTGTGGGATGAACTGGCGGCGGTCGCTTGGCTAGATCCGACGCTCATCACCAAGTGGCAGAAGCTATACATTGATGTCGACACAACCCACGGGGCCTCTTATGGAGACACGTTGACGTGGGCTCCCGGGCAGCAACCCGGAATGGGTGAGCGGTTGGTGGAAGTGCAGCAGGACCTCAACAAAGAAAAGTTCTACAAAGAGTACGCGGAGCTGTTGTCGCGGCCTACGCCGAAACCGTCGATGAAATAATCGCGGTAGTTGAAGCTCCGCTCTGCTACGCCGGCGCAAAAAGAAAGTGCGTCACAGGACGCGCATTTCGCGTTGTTCTCATTGCTTTTTTCTAATCTGCAATTCAAATCCGACTTTGGCGACTGGGAAGCTATCTCTTTTTCTTGAGGTAGTGTGCTTTGACCCCGCGTTTTGCTGCCGCTGGAAAAACGTGTTGCTGCCGCTCCACTTACACGGCAGCGCGACGGCCGATCGATAAGGCCGCGCGTTCTGTGAGTAAGGCTACAACACGACTGGTTCCGCTTCGGTACGTTCTCGCCGAGATCGGTGCTAATTCGGGATTCGCACGCCGCGCTCCTCGCAACACTCCAAACCTCCGCCGTCATGTCCTCCAACGCTAAAGCCCCTACCGATTCCGATCGGGTCTATGTCCTGCGTCGCCGCCTCCTGGCGACGCTGTTCATCGTGGGCTACTTGCTGGCGGACCGCAGCGCTTTCTATTTTCAGATCTGGTCGGAGATCAGCGCGTGGTATCCCCCGTCGGGTTTGGCTTTGGCTCTACTGATCGGCATGGGGCGGCGCTACATGCTGCCGTACGTAATCGCGTGCCTGACGGCTTCCGTGCTGAATTATCACGTAGCACTCACGAGTTATTCGTTCTTGCCGGTAAACGTGGTGGTCATCGGAGGTTATGCGCTGGCGGCATTTCTGTTACGGCGCTACTTCAAAATCGATTGGCGGCTCAGGTCGATTCGCGACGTGATGGTGCTGTTGCTGGTGGCCTTACCGGCCGCCGGTCTGGTGGCGGCATTGGGCACGTTCGCTTTGGTGTTGGATCAGGTAGTGCCAGCTGGTGGATACGTGAATGCCGCGCTGAATTGGTGGATTGGCGATAGCGTGGCGATAACCAGTTTTACGCCCTTCATGCTGGTGTTTGCTCTACCTGCGATGCGGCGATTCGAAGGTCTGACGGTTCCAGATGCCGAGATGGACTATTCGCTTTCGGAGGTGAATCCCAACGAGGCCCAAGGCGCCAATCGCCTGCTGGAATCCGCGGCGTTCGCGGTGGTCATTCTGGGCGCTTTGTGGATTGTGCTGGGGCCCGAATCGCCAAACCACGATGAATTCTATGTGTTCTTTCTGCCGATCATCTGGGTTGCGGTACGCCGCGGGCTGCGCGGAGCTACCGCTTGGATCTTGTTGCTGGACATCGGCATCGTTGCGTCGCTGCGGCATTTTCATGGCGATGCGTCGCACTTTGCAGTGCTGCAATTTCTAATGCTGATTTTGTCGCTGACCGGGCTGGTGCTGGGTTCGTTAATCAGCGAGCGCGATCGCACGGAAACGAGGTTATACCGCGAAGAAGAGCGCATTCGCTTGCTTCTTGATTCCACCTCGGAGGGCGTATGCGGCGTGGATTTGCATGGCAACGCCACGTTTTGCAACCCGGCCTTTCTGCGGTTGGTCGGTTATCCGTCGCAGCAGACTCTGTTGGGTCGAAATTTGCATGACGTAATTCATCACACCAAGCCGGATGGTACGGCTTTTCCCTGGGAAGAATGCCCGCTGCACGGCAGCCTGGTGTCTGGGGAAAGAGTGCACGCGCCGACGGTGATGTTGTGGAAGAGTGACGGCAACAGTCTGCTCGCGGAACAGTGGGCTTCGCCCATCGTGCGTAACGGAAAAGTGATGGGCGCGGTGATTACCAGCGTCGATATCACCAAGCGTTTACAAGCGGAAGAATCGCTGCATCAAGCCAAAGAATCTGCCGAAGCCGCCAATCGCGCGAAGAGCGATTTTCTCGCCAATATGAGCCACGAACTGCGTACTCCGATGAACGGCGTGCTGGGTATGGCCGCGCTGGCGCTGGACACCGATCTCTCGCCGGAGCAGCGCGAATACATCGACATGGTGAAGCACTCCGGCGAATCTTTACTAGCGTTGCTTAACGACATTCTCGACTTGTCGAAAATTGAAGCGGGCAAACTCGATCTGGAGTTGACGGATTTTTCCGTGGAGGACTCCATCGAAGAAGCGTTGGCACCCATCGCGCCTATGGCACAGCAAAAATCCATCGAACTGGTTTGGAATACGGATGGCGTACCGCCGCTGGTGCGCGGAGACCGAGTGCGGCTGCGGCAGGTGTTGATCAACCTGGCGGGTAACGCGTTGAAGTTCACCAGCGAAGGAGAGGTCACCGTGCTGGCCGAGACTTCTTCCCCGCCGGGAGCTCCGCTGCGGGTGCACTTTTCCATCGCGGACACTGGCATCGGCATTCCACTCGAAAAACAGCGGCAAATTTTTGAAGCGTTCGCGCAGGCGGATATGTCCATCAGTCGGCGCTTTGGTGGGACCGGGCTGGGGCTTTCCATATCGGAGCGACTGGTGAAGCTGATGAATGGGCGCATCTGGCTCGACAGCGAAGAAGGAGTTGGAAGCGTTTTTCACTTCGAATTGCCCTTTTTGCCGGCGGCGGCGATTGAACCGGCGGCCTCGAGCGATCCGGTTACCTCCGCCGAGCGACGACGCATTCTGGTCGCCGACGACAACCCCATCAATCTTGCGTTGCTGAAACGGTTGCTGAACGGATGGGGATTTGAGCCAGTCGTAGCGTATGGGGGCTCAGACGCTCTCGACACCTTCCTGGATCACAACCGTCGCGGCATCAAATTTGCCGGAGCGTTGCTGGACCTGGATATGCCAGACCGTAGCGGCACACAACTGGCCGAACGGATTTCCGGAGCGCTCTCGGAACCGGGACAAATTATCCTTATGCTGCCGACGCCGCTCGATGCGGAGCAGATGGCGCGGTGCAAGCGCCTGGGCATGGCCACGATTCTGAAGCCGATTCGGCGAGCAGCGCTGCGCGAACTGCTTTTGAACTCGGCGGCGGGAAGAAAATCTTCGCTCTTCCTGAGTGCAGGGACGGAAACAAATGGCTTGGCACCTTCCGGCATGCAGGTCCTGTTATGTGAAGACAATTCGGTCAATCAACGGCTGATTGCCCGTATTCTGGAAAAAATGGGGAATGTGGTCGCAGTGGCCGGGGACGGCCGCGTGGCCTTGCACATGTTAGCGCAGCGGCATTTTGATTTGATCGCGATGGACATGCAGATGCCGCACATGGACGGCATCGAAGCCACGCAAAGGATTCGTGCGCAGGAACGTGGCACGCCGAACCACATTCCGATCATCGCCATGACGGCGAACGCGTTTGAGGATGATCGCCGGCGCTGCTACGAAGCCGGTATGGACGGCTACGTCACCAAGCCGGTCAGCCCGCAATCGATCCGCGATGAGATCGGCCGGGTCTGGGCGGCGCTCGATAAGTCCAATTCTGTACCCACACCAAAATAGTTTGGCGGATGGCCGGGCTGTGGCGTGCCTCGTCGCGACTGGTCGATTCCGGAAAAGCGTCCGTTCGTGGGACGCCAAATCCCATTTTCGTTGGTATTCTCTGTGCGTCTGAAAAAGACGCCGCTTTAGCCCATTCAATTCACTGGCTTTACTGGCGCGCGTCAGGCCCGGAACTTGCCTTTCGAAGGTGCACGAACTTATGGACATCCAACGACCATCCAACGCCCGCGCTAAGAAAATTCGGCGCGTAGTTATCGCTACTGTCGCCGTGCTGCTGATTGCCGGCGTCACCTTTGGACTTTCTCGTTTACGCCCCGCGGCTCCGTCGGTGGATCGCGCCACGGTGTGGACTGATGACGTCAAACGCGGGCCGATGCTGCGCGAAGTCCGCGGGCTCGGAACACTTGTGCCGGAAGAGATTCGCTGGATCCCCGCACGGACAGAGTCACACGTGGATAAGATCGTGCTCCGCCCTGGCGCGATCGTGAAGCCCGACAGCATCATCCTGGAATTGAGCGATCCGATCGTTCAGCGCGATGCAGTCGACGCGGAATTTCAATTGAAGGGCGCGGAAGCGGACTACGACAACCTGAAAGTTCAGGTGAACAGCGAGCTGCTGAACCAGAAGGCGCAAGCCGCCTCGGTGCATAGCGACTTTGAGCAGGCCAAGTTGCAGCACGATGTTGACGCGAAATTGTGGGCGCAAGGCATCGGCGCGGAAGTGACCGCAAAATTGTCGGAAGTGAAGGCGCAACAACTGGGGATTCGCGCGGGATTGGAAGATCAGCGCACCTTGATCGCCGGCGATTCGGCGACGGCGCGGCTTTCGGCGCAGCGCTCCCGTGTCGAGCAGATGCGCGCTTTGTACGAACTGCGGCGCAGTGAGCTGGAGGCTTTGCATGTACGCGCGGGCATTGATGGCGTTCTGCAGTTGCTGCCTGTTGACGTTGGTCAGCACCTCACGCCGGGGATGAACATGGCGCGGGTGGCCGATCCGAAGAAACTCAAAGCGGAAATCAAAATCGCGGAAACGCAGGCAAAAGATGTGGCGATCGGCCAAAAGGCGACCATCGACACGCGTAACGGAATCGTCGCGGGCCATGTGATGCGCATCGATCCTTCGGTGGTGAACGGCACCGTTACCGTAGATGTGGCCATTGACCAGGCCCTGCCGCAGGGCGCGCGCGCGGATTTGAGCGTGGATGGAACTGTCGAGATTGAAAACTTGAAAGATGTGCTGTTTGTTGGGCGGCCGGTGCATGGGCAGTCCGATAGCACTGTGGGACTTTTCAAGTTGGATGCGGACGGCAGCGAGGCCACGCGCGTCAACGTGAAGCTGGGGCGCGCTTCAGTGAATACCATCGAAGTGATTAATGGGCTCAGTGTTGGGGACAAAGTGATTTTGTCGGATATGTCGGCCTGGGATAACTACGACCGCATTCGCTTGAAGTGATGCGCGGACAACAGTCAGGAATGCACTGATGCAGACACTTTGGAAAGACGTTCGTTATGGCGTTCGGATGCTGGCAAAAAATCCAGCATTCACGGTGATTGCGGTTTTGACGCTGGCGCTAGGTATCGGCGCGAACACCGCGATTTTTTCCTTGCTGGATCAGATTTTGTTGCGGCGCTTGCCGGTGAAAAATCCCAACGAACTGGTGGTGCTGCGTTCACCGGGACCGAAGACCGGCCACGTGTGGAGCGACGGCGATGACGCGCAGTCGTACTCCTATCCTTTTTATAAGGGTTTGCGGGATGGCAATTCCGTAGTCTCGGGAATGCTTGGCAGTTTTGCGTTTTCAGCCAACATTTCCAATCACGGCCAGACGGAACGGTCGCTGGGAGAGCTCGTCTCTGGAAATTATTTCAACGTGCTGGGGGTCGAGCCGGCCATTGGACGAACGTTTACGTCCGACGACGAACGCGTTCCCGGCGGGCATCCTTTTGTAGTGTTGAGTCACGGCTACTGGATGCAGCACTTTGGCGGCGATCCGAACGTGTTGAACCAAGCGCTGCTGGTAAATAACACCGAGCTCACTGTTGTCGGCGTGGCGCAACCGGGCTTCCGCGGGATTCAAGTGGGACAGACTCCCGATATTTTCGTCCCGGTGATGATGAAGGCGCAGATGATTCCGGGACGCGATAGTCTCAGCGATTGGAACGACTCCTGGCTGGCGATTCTGGCGCGTGTGAAACCGGGAATGACACAGGCGCAGGCGGAAGCCGGCCTTACCGCGGCGTCTCGCCCGTTGCTTGAGCAGCAAGTGACTACGATCAAGGGCTGGGACGCGAGCAAGCGGGCGACTTTTTTGGCGAAGAAGGTTTTGTTTGTGCCGGGCGGTTCGGGACGGCCGACCTTGCAAAGCGATACACGGCCCGCGCTCTTAACCTTATTCACGCTGGTCGCGTTGGTGCTGCTGATCGCGTGCACCAACGTGGCCAATTTGTTGATGGCTAAAGGGGCTTCCCGCCAGCGTGAATTCGCGATTCGCAGCGCTATGGGGGCGACGCGCGGCCAGATGATTCGGCAACTCCTGGTGGAGAGCCTGTTGTGTGCCATTGCTGGGGGCATCTTCGGCGTGGTGCTCGGGCTGTGGCTGATGAATACGCTGACTCCGGAAGTCGCGTCCACGGGAGTCAATGGGCTTTCAGCGAAGCTGGATAGCACGGTGCTGGCCTTTGCGGCCTGCGCAACGATTTTGAGCGGGCTTTTCTTTGGACTGATTCCGGCGTGGCGCGTCACGCGCACTAGCGTCACGCAGACGCTGAAAGACCAGGGCTCTACAGGTTCGGCGGCGGTGTCCCACGTGCGCTTCCGCAAATTTCTGGTGGGCGGGCAGGTGGCGTTTACTTTGCTGCTCCTGGCGGGATCGTGTCTCTTCACTCGCACATTGTGGAACCTGCGCAAACAGGACTTGGGGCTGCGCACCAACAACGTGATTACTTTCGCGGTTTCGCCAACACTCAATGGTTATGACACGCCGCGGGCAATCGCGCTCTTCGATCAGATGCGCGATCGCATTTCGGCTCTGCCCGGCGTTCGCTCCGCGTCCAGTTCGGAGATTCCCGCACTTACCGGCTCGGACATGGGTTCGAACGTGACCGTCGAAGGCGCGCCGGCGCTGCGCGAAGAAGATTTGGACCACATCAATTTCGACTCCATCAGTCCGAACTACTTCACGACGGTGGGGATTCCGATGGTGAGTGGTCGCGATTTCAACTCCAGCGACGCTGCTGCCACGCCCAAGGTGGCCATCGTTACGGAAGCTTTTGTGAAGCGCTTTTTCCCGAACGGACAAGCGGTGGGCGGCCGCTTTGCGTTTGGCGGTGGCAATGACGTCAAACCAGATATTCAGATTGTCGGCGTGGTCAAAGACAGCAAACAGGATCATGTTCGCACCAGCACGATTCCCTACATTTTTGTGCCTTACGCTCAGCGCGACCGCATTCCGAGCATGACGTTTTATGTGCGTACGGAGCAGGATCCGTTACTGATTGCCGATGAGGTGCGGGACAGCGTCCGTTCGCTCGATCCCAATTTGCCGGTGTATCAGCTCAAAACTTTCAGCCAGGTAGTGGACGAAGACCTTTTCGCGGAGCGGATTATTGCGGCGATGTCGGCGGGTTTTGGCGCGCTGGCCGGCCTGCTGGCGGCATTGGGAATTTACGGGGTGCTGTCCTACCTGGTGATTCAGCGCACGCGGGAAATTGGCATTCGCATGGCGCTGGGCGCGGAAACCGGGCAGGTGCGCACCCTGGTTTACAAAGAAGTGGGATACATGGTGCTGTCTGGCGTGGTGGTTGGCTTGCCGTTGGTGTATCTGCTGGCGAAGTTGAGCGAGTCGCTGCTCTTTGGCGTGAAGGCGGCCAGTGGGGATATTTATGCGCTCTCGCTTGCGGTGATTGCGGTGATCGCGGCCGCTGCTTGCTACGTTCCAGTACGGCGGGCCACCAGCATCGATCCGATGGTGGCTTTGCGCTATGAGTGATTTGCTGCGATGAAACAGGAAACTATTTCACAGGGTTTTCGTATCACTGACCAGCCCGCCCACGGGTGTGTCTAACGGAGAGAACATGAGCGATTCGAATAGCACTCTCATCAAGATGGACGGCATCAAGAAGGTCTTCTACACCGACGAGGTGGAGACGCACGCGCTTTCGGAGATTCATCTCACCATTAATAAGGGCGAGTACATTTCCATTGCGGGGCCTTCGGGCTGCGGCAAGTCGACGCTGCTTTCGATCCTTGGGCTGCTTGATTCGCCTTCGGACGGCAGCTATACGTTGAATGGCCAGCCGGTTTCGAAGCTGACCATCAGCGAACGGACGCGCATTCGCAACCGCGAAATCGGATTTATTTTCCAGGCGTTCAACCTGATCGGCGATTTGACCGTGTATGAGAACGTCGAGCTGCCGCTGACTTATCGCGGCACCGGAGCGGCGGAGCGCAAACAAAAAGTGCAGCATGCGCTTAGAGCGTGTAGGCATGGCCCATCGGTTGCGCCACTATCCTTCGCAGCTTTCCGGCGGTCAGCAGCAGCGCGTGGCGGTGGCTCGCGCTCTAGTCGGCGATCCGCTGATTCTGATGGCGGACGAGCCGACCGGTAACCTCGACTCGAAGAACGGCGAAGCGGTGATGGAGCTGCTGCGCGATTTGCATCGCAACGGCGCGACGGTTTGCATGGTGACCCACGACGAGCGCTACGCCAATTTTGCCGAGCGCAACATTCATTTGTTCGACGGCCGCATCGTCAACGAAACCCGCGAAGTCGGCGTGGGCGCTTGATTCGCTGAACCCCAACCCGCTTTTCCAGCACGAGAAAGGAAGCGCATGAACGGGCTACGCCAGGATTTTGAGTACGCGCTGCGGATGCTTTGGAAATATCGGGCGGCCAGTTTGGTTTGCGCGATTGCACTCGCGCTGGGGATCGGCGCCAACACGGCAATTTTCAGTATGGCCGAAGCGTTCCTGCTTCATCCCGTGCCGCTCGACAACGTGGACCGCATGGTGGCTCTCTACAACGCGCAGCCACATAGTGCCGTGGAAAAACTCGGAGTCGCGCCGGCTACTTTTCTCGAATGGCAGGCGCAGTCGAAAACGTTGCAGCAAATCGCCGCGTATTCCTGGGATGGCGTGAATTTTACCGGCGAAGGCGTTCCGCAAAAAGTTCAGGACTATCTGATCACCACGAATTTCTTTTCAACGCTCGGCGTGCAACCTGCGTTGGGCCGCGATTTTCTTCCCGAAGAAGGCCAACCCGGAAAAAACCAGGCGCTGATTCTCAGCTACGGTTTATGGGAACGCCGCTATGCTTCCGATCCGCACATCCTGGGAAAAACAGTAAAGGTCGACGGGAAAGCGTTCACGGTAGTCGGGGTGATGGCCAAGGGTTTCGACTTTCCGCTTAGTGCCGAAGCCTGGCTGCCTATGGGATTTGATCCAAAGCGCTCGGCTGATCGCGAGGAGCGCTCGCTTTGGGTCGTCGGTCGCCTTCAGCCCAATGCCACCGTGGAACAAGCGCGCGCCGAAATGCTGACCATCGCGCATCAACAGGCCGAGGCGTTTCCGGATGCATACAAAGGATGGGTCGTGCGGCTTGACACCCTCGGTGAGTTTGCCACTGGCGATCTTACCCGGCAGTACATCTTGCTGTTGCTGGGCGCGGTCGCTTTCGTTTTGCTGATTGCCTGCGCCAATGTTGCGAATGTGCAGTTCGCACGCGTCTCTGGCCGCCAAAAAGAATTGGCTGTCCGCACGGCCATGGGCGCGGGCCGCAGTCGCATCGTGCGGCAACTCCTTATCGAAAGTATTGTGCTTTCGCTGTTTGGCGCGTTGCTGGGAATTTGCCTGGCGCAGTGGATGCTGGCGCTGATCCTAGCGCATATGCCGCCGGATATTGCGCGCTATGTGGCGGGGTGGAAAACCATTCGGCTCGACGTTGGAGCGTTTTTGTTTACCTTCACGATTGCGCTGGCCAGCGGAATCTTGTCCGGCATCGCGCCGTCGCTGATGAGTTCGCACACGAACATTTCCGAAACTTTGAAAGAGAGCGGGCGCGGAGCTTCTTCTGGCCGCAGCCGGCATCGCTTGCGGGGCGCGCTGGTGGTCGCCGAAATTTCCTTGTCGCTGGTGTTGCTGGTAGGCGCTGGACTGCTGGTCAAAGGCTTTCACGCATTGCTATCGGCCAATCAGAGCTATCAACCTGAAACGATCTTGACCTTCAATCTGGATCTTCCCAAGTTGCAGTATTCCGAAAATACTTCGCGAGTCGGTTTTCATCAGCGGCTGCTCACGGCCCTGGCGACCATCCCGGGCGTCCAGACGGTCGCTACTGCGACGGTGGTGCCCTATGCCAACGGCGGAGGTCTAGGCACCGATCGTTTCGAAATCGAAGGGCGACCCATTGAGCGGCGCGAAGATACGCGGACCGCGATCGTCGAGGCAGTGAGTCCCAGCTACTTCCACGTGATGAATATCGGCCTTCGCGACGGCCGTCTGTTGACCGAGGCAGACACTGCGGCGGCTACAAAAGTGGCCGTCATCAGCCGCTCGTTAGCCACGCGAAATTTTGGCGGCGAGAATCCCTTGGGCAAAAAGCTTCAAACCGCTAACGATGAATCCGCGAGCTGGTTCACCATCGTCGGAATTGTCGATGACGTTCGCTACGACTGGGTCGTGAAAGAGGACGTGCCTACGTTGTATTTCTCGTACGACCAACGTCCCACGTACTACACCACCGGGGTAGTGCGCGCCAACGGTGATCCGATGAAGCTGGTTTCCGCGGCGCGGGCGCAAATCGCCGCGATCGATCCAGACCTGCCCATTTTTGAAGTGAAGACGCTTGATCATGTCATCATGGAATCGATCATCGGAATTGCTTATGTAGCATCGATGATGGCGGCGATTGGAGTGATCGCGTTGGTTTTGGCTTCGGTCGGGGTCTATGGGGTGATGTCTTACTCGGTTAGCGAACGCACCCACGAAGTTGGCATTCGCATGGCCATGGGCGCGACTGGCACGGCGATTCACCGCTTGATCATCGGCGATGGAATGAAATTGACAATAATCGGTATCGCGTTTGGGCTACCCGTTGCATTCCTTCTGGCGCGGGCCATGTCCAGCTTGATTTTTGGGGTCAGCGCGACGGACAAGTTTTCGTTTATTGGCCTGCCGTTGATTCTTGCGGCGGTGGCCCTGTTGGCGTCCTATCTGCCCGCGCGACGTGCGGTGCGGGTTGATCCGCTGACCGCGTTACGCTATGAGTGAGCTAATTTGCTCTTAACTGAGTGAGAGAGAACCGTGGAACCTTTAATCCAATTTAGAAATCTTGAAAAGTCCTATGACACCGCCAGCGGAAAGTTCTTCGTGCTGCGCCGGGTCAACCTGGAGATTCAGCAAGGCGACTTCATCACCATCATGGGTCCCAGCGGCGCGGGGAAGTCCAGTTTGCTGAGCATTATTGGAATGCTGGACAGTGCCTGGACCGGCGAATATTTCTTCTCGGGTGAAGCCGTCCACAAACTCAACAACAAGAAACGCAATGAGCTGCACAAATCCAATATTGGATTCGTGTTTCAGAGCTACCACCTGATTGACAACCTCACCGTTTACGAAAATCTCGAAGTGCCGCTGTCGTATAAAAACGTGCCGCACAAGGAACGCGTGAGCCTGGTGTGCGATGCGCTGGACCGCTTTAGCATCGTGGGCAAGAAGGACCTTTTCCCCAATCAATTATCCGGTGGGCAGCAGCAGCTTGTAGGTGTGGCTCGCGCCGTTATTCTAAATCCCAAGTTATTGCTGGCCGACGAGCCCACCGGCAACCTGCACTCCGCGCAGGGTGAAGAAATCATGCAATTGTTCAAAAAATTGAACGATGCGGGGACCACCATCATTCAAGTGACCCACTCGGAACGCAACGCCGCTTACGGCAATCGCATCGTGCAATTGAAAGATGGATGGGTCACCAGCGACACTCCCGTCGCCGCAGTGCAATCCGCGTGAAGCGCGCGTCGCAGGCATGCCGCAAATGCTCGATGCATCGCGGGCCACGCGCTGCGGATTGATTTAGCTTAAACTTTCCTTCTAGCGATGAAGCCTACCGCCTCTTCTGCCTATCGCGTGCTGCTCGCCGACGATCAGTCCGACATTCGCGATGCGCTGCGTTTATTGCTCAAACGCGAAGGTTACGAAACCCACGGTGTCGCTTCGCCCGCCGACGCGTTGGCGGCCATCGAGGCGCGCGAATTCGACGCGGTCCTCATGGATTTGAACTATGCCCGCGATACTACCTCCGGCCAGGAAGGCCTCGATCTGTTGACGCGCATTCAGATGCTCGATAGCACCCTTCCGGTTATTGTGATGACCGCCTGGAGCAGCGTGGAAATCGCGGTCGAGGCAATGCGTCGCGGGGCGCGCGATTTTGTGCAGAAGCCCTGGGAAAATTTGCGGCTGCTCTCGATTCTGCGCACGCAAATCGATTTGCGCCAGGCGCTGCGGCAAGCCACGCGACTGGAAGCGGAAAATCGTCTGCTGCGCGCCGAATCGCGGCCAACTTTCCTCGCCAAATCTCAAGCGATGATGCCGGTGCTTGATTTAATTGCGCGCATCGGCCCTTCCGACGCCAACGTGCTGATCACCGGCGAGCACGGTACCGGCAAGGAGGTGGTGGCGCGCACGCTGCATGCGCTATCGAATCGCGCGGCCAAGCCGATGGTGACGGTGAATGCCGGTGGATTATCGGAAGGCGTGTTCGAGAGCGAATTGTTCGGGCACGTTAAAGGCGCGTTCACCGATGCGCGCTCGGACCGTGTGGGCCGCTTCGAACTCGCGGATGGCGGGACGCTTTTTCTGGATGAGATCGCCAACGTTCCGCTGAATTTGCAGGCGAAGCTGTTGCGGGTGCTGGAGACCGGCGAACTGGAGCGGGTCGGCTCTTCCACCACGCGCAAGGTGGATGTTCGTGTGCTCGCGGCCACCAACGTCGACGTGAATTCGGAAGCCGCTGCCGGACGATTTCGCCAGGATTTGCTGTTCCGGCTGAACACCATTGAAATTTTTCTTCCGGCGTTACGCGAACGTCGCGAAGACATCGATCTGCTCGCTCACCATTTCCTGCACGGTTATTCGCAACGCTATCGCAAGAGCATCACCGGTTTCGATCCCGCATCCATCACCGCGCTGCATGAACATTTGTGGCCCGGCAACGTGCGCGAACTGGATCACGCCGTGGAACGCGGGGTTCTTCTTAGCGGCGGACCGCTAGTGCGCGCCGCCGATCTCGGGCTTCGCGCTCCATCCGCGACTGCGGCGGCGCGCCTGGAAGAAATGAGTCTCGACGATGTGGAGCGGCATCTGATCCGCCGCACCCTCGCCCGCCATGACGGCAACGTCAGCCAAGCCGCTAAAGCGCTGGGCCTCAGCCGCAGCGCGTTGTACCGCCGGCTCCAAAAGCACGAGCTTGGATGAAGCCCCTTCCCTACGAACGCCGCATACAGTTCCTGGCGCTCGCTGCAGGTTTTCCCGGTTCATTCATCGCGTTACTGCTGCTGTGGACCGGTCCATATTCTTCGGGATCGGCATGGACGCTGACATTAGTCATCGTCAGTTTGTGGCTGGGATTCGCATTTTCGCTGCGACATCGCGTGGTTTTCTCACTGCAGACTCTTTCGAATTTGCTCGCGGCCATGCGCGAAGAAGATTTTTCGATTCGCGCTCGCGGCGCACGTCCGGATGATGCGATGGGCGAAGTAATGCTGGAAGTTAACGCGCTGGGTTCGATGTTGCGGGAGCAACGACTGGGCGCGATGGAAGCAACCGGCCTGCTGCGTACCATCATCGAGGAAATCGATCTGGCGATCTTTACTTTCGACGAGAGTGACAAGTTGCGTCTGGTCAATCGGGCCGGCGAACGACTACTGGCCCGGCCGTTAGGACGCCTCCTTGGTTCAACCGCCGAAGAATTAAGGCTGGCTTCCTGCCTGACTGGGGAATCAGCCCGCACGATGGACTTGGCTTTTTCCGGCGGCTCGGGGCGCTGGAGCATGCGCCGCGGCTCGTTTCGCCAACAGGGCCATCCGCACCATCTCATTGTGTTGAGCGATTTAAGCCGCACGCTACGCGACGAAGAACGCCAGGCCTGGCAGCGACTCATCCGCGTGCTCGGCCACGAACTCAACAATTCGCTGGCACCAATTCAATCTGTAGCCCAAGGCCTCGAGAGTGAACTTCAGGAAGCCAACCAACTTCCTGAACTCCGCAGCGGTCCCGCTGCGCCGATTCTTGAAGACCTGCATCAAGGGTTGGCGATCATTCGTTCGCGTACTGAATCGCTGGGGCGATTCATGGCCGCGTATGCGCGATTGGCGCGGCTGCCCAAGCCGGAATTGCAACCAGTGCACGTCTCCGAATGGATCCAGCGCAACGCGAAACTAGAGACGCGCCTCAAAATTTGCGTGCAGCAAGGGCCGGACGCGATCATTTCGGCGGATGCCGATCAACTCGATCAGTTGCTCATTAATTTGATTCGAAACGCCGCGGATGCCGCGCTGGAGACCCACGGCGGCGTGCAGGTGGGTTGGTCGTTCGATTCGTATTCGCAGCTGGATGTCTGGGTGCGTGATGAAGGGCCCGGCATTCCCAACACGGCGAACCTGTTCGTTCCCTTCTTCACTACCAAGCCAGCTGGCTCCGGAATTGGCTTGGCTCTCAGCCGCCAAATCGCGGAAGCGCATGGTGGTCAACTAACTTTGCAAAATCGCGAAGATAAACGCGGCTGCGAAGCACGTTTGCGTCTTCCTGTTTGATCTTCACTTAAGAAATTCCTAATCGAGTCCTGCACCTGCTAGTACCCACCCCTGTCCCAAGTACAGGGGCCCGAATGGACAGTTTTTGCACTCAAGTACAGTAGTTTCCCTACTGCCCCTTATTTAATCTGACCTCGCCGTGGAAGTGGGGCCCCCGCCGTTTCCGGGCAATAAACCAAAACTGGACGTTCGACATGACTGGGAAAGCCCGGACCAGCAATTTCCTGAAGTGTATCCTCGCAATCTTCGCGACATTTTTTATTTCGTTGCTCGCCAGCACATCTTCGCGCGCGCAAGTTTCTGGACAATGCATGGCTTCTTCCGGAAGCTGGGTTAGCACTCCGCTAAGCGCGCAACAAAATGGAAGCTTCGAAGTGACCTTCGACGTGGTTCCTTCACAGTCGGTGATGGACGCGGTCACCGGGCTGACCGACAACTCAAATCCGTCGGCTTACACCGATCTCGCCGCGTCGGTGCGCTTCAACAATACGGGGTTTATCGATGCGAGAAATGGCGGAGAGTTTGACGCAGTCAACGCCGTGCCATACTCCCCACGAGTGACGTATCACTTCATCATGGACGTCAACGTTCCGCAGCATGTCTACAATCTCTCCGTGCAGGTAAACGGAGTGACCACTCGAATCGCCAATGGATTTTCTTTCCGCAGCGAACAGGCCTATACCACCGCGCTGAGCACCATGGGTGAGCTGGCCTTTGAAGGCATGTTGGCCGTATGCAACGTTCAGCTCGCTTCTGCTCCCGCCACGGGAACAGCGAGTCTGAGTGCCAGCACCACCAACCTACAGTTTGGCAATGTGCGGTTGCCCTCGACCGGCAGCCAGACGGTAACGCTTACCAACAATGGTTCGGCATCCGTAACGATAGAGAACATTTCCGTGTCCGGCGCGGGCTTCGATTGCCAAGGCAGCGTTGCGGGCACCACCTTGACGGCGGGTCAGAGCGTGGGAGTGCGGGCGTGGTTTACTCCGGCGGTCAGCGGCGTCTCGACGGGAACATTGACCGTTACCAGTAACGCCGCCAATGCGCCAGCGATCACCGTCGCGCTTTCCGGCACCGGCACAACCACCGCCAGCAATTCTCAGCCGGCCTCCACCAGTCACAGCGTGACGCTCAGCTGGAATCCCAGCTCTGGAGCGGTGGGCTACAACTTGTACGCCAGCCAAACTGCCGGCGGTCCTTACACCCTCGTGAATAGCGGACTCATCAACGGTACGAGTTATACCGACAGTTCTACGCCCTCTGGGACGACTTTGTACTTCGTGGCCACTGCGGTAAATTCCGCCAATCAAGAGAGCGGCTACTCGACGGAAGCTTCTGCAATCGTGCCGTAGCTTAAAAGACGCTTGCTTCGACAGCGTTCCAGTGACCATCCGACGCATTGAAGAGCTCAGTACAATTTCTCTAGTTGGCTGCGGAATGGATTGCTAGAAGTTTGTCTACGCGTTCGGCCAGTTTCTCTCCGTCAAACACTGGGGGCGAACACGTCCGGCTGGTGCAAATGAATGCCGCAGCCTGCTTCAATTCTGGATATTGAACATCCGGGTTGGGCAACCGCCCTTCGCGGGTGTCCCACCATTCCAAACGTTTGTAACTCGCGGGATAGTGTAGTGCCCAGGTGAAGAGCCTTTGCGCTGCTGGATCGTCTTTATGCCCAACGATGGTTAAGTGCAGCGGCTCGGAACCCAGTTCGAGATCTGCGAGTAGCGGGCTCGCAGCGGGAAAGCGGTCGACGATGGGCTTGGCCGCCACGTAGCGCATGGCCTGTTCAGCCAGATTTTTGTCCGCTCCGTTCGCGGTGTAATGGAACAACAAATTTGCTGTGCGCGCGACCAGAACATTTTCATCGCGCTGCAAACTGGGAGCGTGCAAATGGTCGCTTCCGTCCTTAACGGTCACAAATCCGGGGCCGCTTGATGCGCGAAAATTCTTCTCCACAAAACGCATCGCGGCGTCGGATTTCGTTAGCCATCGGCGATCACCGGTCGCTCCATACAGCGCCAGGAATGCGCGTTCCATGGCAATGGTGTCACCGAGGTACAAAGCCGCGGTGGTCGAGTTGCCGTGCCGAAATCCTCCGCTGGTGGTAGAGCGATTCGCAACGATCCAATTCGCCGCTCGCAGCGCGTCGTCCAACACCGATCGATCTCCGGTCGCGGCGTAGAGGGCCACTAGCCCGGTGATCGCCCATCCGTTCTCGCGCGCATAGATATGTTTGTCGACACGCGGAACGCCCAACTTTCGCCGCGCCGCATCGCCTAGCGCGAAGTACTCGGCGCTGTGCTTCCCTTCCACCAAATCGGCGTCCTGGCTGGTGTAGAAAGCGCCATCCGGTGCTTGCAAGAATGTCTTCAGATATTTCCGTATCTCTTGCGCCGCGTGCAGGTACGCGGGATCGCCGATTTGCGCGTAGCCCAAGGCGTAGATGCGCAAGTTTTCCGCCTGCATTTGCATGATTTTTTCAAAATGCGGCGAATTCCAATCCCCGCCGGTGGAGTATTGATATACGCCGCCCCAGGCGGGATCGAGGAGATGGAGCTGTTCGGTCAAAGTTTTTCTAGCCATTTCTTCGGCGTGGGCATCGTGCTTGAGTCGCGCTAAATCCATCGCGTACTCGACGGAATCCCAATCGAGGAATTTTTGTTGCTTGCCCCAGCTTCCGTATTGGCTGTCGTAGCCAGACAGGAAATTGCGATTTAGATCGCTGCGCTCCGCCGCGCTGAGTGAAGTTTCTTTCGGCACGACTAATGTTGGTTCTGGCTGAACAGAGGGACCGGGCGAGGGATCGTCAATGATGGCTTGGAGCATCGAAACCATTTCGTCTGGCTCTAGATAACCCTGGCGCTTCACGATTTCGTGACCGTCGGCGTCAAACACGATGGTGGCCGGCCAACCGTAGTCTTCGTAGCGGTTGGATAAATCGGGGCGCGAATCCTGATCGACTTTCAAGGTGATGTAGCGGGTCTTCAGCAGCTTGATGACGTCGCGGTTGCTGTAGGTGTTGGCGTCCATCACATGGCACCAGTGGCACCACACCGCTTCGAGGTCGAGCAGTACGAAGCGGTGTTCGCGCTTGGCGTCCGCGAAGGCCGCGTCGGACCAGTTGCGCCATTCGAGTTTGTTGGTGTCCGCGGCCTGCTGGGGACTATCGCCAGGGGTGCGTTGCTGCCCACTTGTGGCCGGATGCTTTGGCGTTGGGGCCGTGTCGTCCTGTGCGGCCCGCATGGTCGCAACGAAAACTGGGACGACACTACACATTAGAAGGCACAGAGATAATCTCAATCTCATGACGGTCATCTGTTGCCCTCATTTCTCTTGTCGTTGCGCTGGCAGCAAACTCGCCTTATTCGGTCAACCTACAGTACGCGATTACACCACCAGCGGATGGCGAGGCGTCGCGGGAGCTGTGTGCGGGGAGTGAAGATTTTCGAGAAACGGGCATGCGTGTTAAAATCTTCAGGCTCAAAGTGGACCGGTAGCTCAATGGTAGAGCAGCTGACTCTTAATCAGCGGGTTGCAGGTTCGAGTCCTGCCCGGTTCACCAAATTTTTATAGACTTACATCGAACGGTGGTAGTTGCAGGGATTGGGTGTCGCGAGAACTGCAACGGGTTGATGTCTTTTCTTGCGAAATCCGCTTGTCGATTATTGGCCTCTAAGGCCAGAATTCCCGCCGCCTCCATGAGTAACTTCGAGCCAAGAGAATCAGACGTGCGGGAACGCCACCGCACTTAGCATTTTTCGACCGGTTGGTCGTCAATGTTGGACCATACCCGTTGATTATCTTTGGCGAGCCTTAACGTAATCAGTATCGACGGGAGTCTTTGTTTGAGTTTGGGTAGGATTGGATTTCGACCGCAAGGTGCTTTGCTGATCAGGGTTACGTGGGCCTGCAGGTAATCTACTTCGGTACAAATCTTCATTTGCCGTTCCTAGTGGTCGCTGACATCAGCCAACCTATTGCGAATGAAGACCCTTCAGCTCGGGACTGCGGTTCGAGCCGCTGACCGGCCGCTGGCGTGCAGTTTGGCACCGAGACCGTGCCTAAGTAGCTTGAAAATAGTGTGCCTATTTTCGATCATCGTCTTCATCCACGCGAACCGTCCAAGTTGCGGAAAGTAAATGCCCCGGAAGCAGAGACGCGCAATAAAGATGTTGATGCGATAGCCCAGTGGCTTGTGGCCGATGGAATCGACGGCACTTTCGATGGCCTTCGCGCTATAGGACTTCTCCCATCCGGTTCGTACCTCGCTGTGAGCTTCGTCGATGCTCATCTTCAGAGGCGTATGCGCCATTGCAAAAGGGATGAATTCCTTCCAGTGCTTCACACGGGTCAACCGCCCGGCGACCTCGAGTCGCTTGTAAAGCGGGGTCGCAGGTAAAGGCGTCAGCAATCCAAAAATGGGTAGGCCGGGCGGCCAAGTGCCAATTTCCTTAAGCGTGCGATCCGCAACTCCGACGGTGTCGTTATCCATGCCGAAGATGAAGGAGGTAATTGCGAAGACGTTCCGTTGTGCAAGTCGGTCGAGCACGGCGGCATATTCACCGGGCTTGTTGAAACCTTTTTTCACATCGGCGAGATTGGCGGGGTCAATCGACTCCATGCCGATAAAGACCCACTTGCCGCCAGAGGCTGCGATGAGGTCCACAAGTTCTTCGTCGCGAAGCAGGTTTGCGCTGATTTGCGCGACCCAGTTGACTTGAGCGCCTGCGGCGATGATGTCCCGCAAGAGCGACTTCGTCCGCCTGATATTGATGGCGAAGTTGTCGTCGATGAAAAATACCGCGATCTGACCGCGCTCGCTTTTAGCGCGCGCTTTCAAAAGCAGAAGCTCATCCACCACGCTTTGGTTAGTGCGAAACCGAATGGAGTCGCCAAAAAAGCCAGTCACCGTGCAGAATTCGCAGCCGTACGGGCAGCCGCGGCCCGATTCCATCGGAATGATTCGGAAGGTGCCCCAGCCTGCACCAATCTGACTGAGACCCCGTTTGGCCACCTTGGGGATTAAGTTGAACTGCTCGAGGTCGATCTTGTTCCACGGGATCGCAGGATAGTCAGCAAGACTTGGCTTTTTATTCTGACCGAACGCGTCCACCGGAGCGTACACGTCCTTTAATTGACCACGCGCAGCGTCTTCCACAATCTGCGGCCAAGTTTCATCGGCCTCCCCAAGAGCGACGGCGTCGGCATGGCGCGGCTCCCCACCTCGCCCCAAGGCCTCGTCAGCCTCTTCCGTCACATGAGGTCCGCCCATCACTACGGGCACACCCGTGGCCCGGATTGCATCCGCCATGCGATAGGCTTTAGCGATCATTCGGGTCATGGCACCGATACCCACCAGACCGATGTTTTGTTCCCGCACGAATCGGGCGATGCCCGCTTCATCCATCGGCTGTGCATTGCCGTCGATCAGAATGACTTCGTGTTCTTTTGGTGTAAGTGCCTGGAGAAGAAACATCCAGAGATGAGGCATGAAATTGCGCGTGACCCCGTTGTCGGGGCTGTACAGAAGAATCCGCATAGGGAGCAGGTGGAGGTCGAGCAGCCTGGGTGACTGAGGTTAGAGATAGGCCAGTAACGGTGTCTGGTCAATTTTGACCACTTTTGAAATATTATAGGAGCGGATCGAAGACCCTTGCTTCTCGTTTGGCGGACAGGTTACAAATTTGTGGGAGAAACCTATGCCTAAAGGGGAGAAAAACGGAGCCTCGGAGCTGTTCAACCTCAGTCACTATCTGGAAAACGCTGGGATCAAAAGAAAGATCGTCACCTATCGAAAACGGCAGACAATTTTCTCGCAAGGCGAACCGTCTCGATCGGTCTTCTACCTCCGATCCGGCTCGGTGAAAATCGCTGTGGCTTCTTCATCAGGCAAAGAAGCCGTGATCGCACTTCTGCGCCCTGGCGATTTTTTTGGGGAGGGATGTATTGCTGGACAGCCGTTGCGGGTGGCGAGAGCCAGTGCCATCGCACCAGTCTCGGTATTGGAGATTGAAAAGCGAGAAATGTTACGGGTCATTCACGAGGAGCCCGATTTCTCCGACCGCTTTGTCGCGCACATGCTCAAGCGCAACGTGCGCATCGAAGAAGACCTGGTTGATCAGCTTTTTAATTCCAGCGAGAAACGTTTAGCTCGCGCACTTTTGTTGATCGCCCGATATGGAAACGAAGGAAAGCCAGAGAAAATCGTAGCCCGAGTTTCTCAAAATACTCTCGCAGAAATGGTCGGAACCACTCGAAGCCGAGTCAGTTTTTTCATGAACAAGTTTCGCAGGCTGGGATTCATCAAATACAACGGCCGTCTGCAGGTAAACGATTCTCTTCTGCGTGTGATTCTTCACGACTGAGATCGCCTTCACGCGCGCTGCGTTTCTGTTACTGACCTTGCGATTAGCAATTCGTAGCTTTGGCGCGTAAGAGTCTCGTATTTAGCGGTTATTGGTTCAGCAGCCGGGCGAACTCAATTTGAGGTGACCGCCAGGGCCACACTGTGATGCCTCAGTCGTGGCACACGCCCCGACACGAAATTTCAACGGGGCGTTAAGTTCAGCACAGCACGAAACAGGACAATCCGCGAGTGGCGCGAAGGATCGAGGCCGCTCACCGAACATCACACGCGAACAGGCGAGGCCGTGTTTGAGCAACAGTACCGTCAGCCCGATACCCAGCAATACTAAAGACGAGGGCTCTGGGGTCGGTATCAGCTCATGGCCCGTTCGGGATTGTTTGGGGTGATTGGACTTTTCAGCCAACTCAGTTGCTTTTGCGGCGTCCGAATCTTTGCTGGTAATTTCCAGGAAGGCAGCTGAAGCGGTGAAATTTAGGAAGCCGAACGCCGCGAACGGCCAAGAAACACGGCTCGCCTTCGGACCGTCGGATTCACTCCCAAAAATGACGGAATATTCTATTTCGTGAACGGTTGCTGTAGAGCACTCGCTTTGCGCCCAATGACGAGTCGTTTGGGCCCATGCAAGGTCAAGATTATTTTCGGGAAAGCTGCTGGATCCGGTCGACGAATGAAGCGGAAAAGTCCGGCTGGCGAAGCCATTCGCCCGGGACGTTGCTGCCAGTGCTGACAGTGCCAGGAAAGTAATCCCGAGCGCGGCGATCGACTTCATTCGGTTGGTCTCTCCCGTCGGTCGGTAATGACGGCGGGATAGTACTATGAAACCCTTAGATTGTCTTTCGACCGACGATTCCCTGGGTACGATGACTCCAAGGCGGATGAACGCCGTCCAAAGCGACTTCCCTCCACTCATCGCGGGTGTTGCGCCGGAAGCACTTCTACAGGAAACGCTGTAGGTCCAACCTCCTTTCTACGTGTTATCAAAGGCTTCTAATAGATTTTCCGGTCCTTCCCTCCACGGACCGCTGTAGGAGCCGTTTCATCACATTTTTGTGCCTTCATACCTTTTTGGGAGAACCATGCAATGAAGCGAATTAGCCAGGGCCCCCTAGGCAAGACTCGTTCGACGCTGCAATCCGAAGCGGAAACAGCGAGATTAGCGGCGGCGACTATGACGGAAGATCCTGCGGCCGTTGCGACGACCGAAGGCAATGGCAACGGGAACGGTTTCGGATCTAACGGGCACAATCCTCCCGCCGAATTGGTCGCTATTCTGGCGAGCCTGCAATCCATGCGTGACGGCGATTTTTCTGTCCGTCTGCCGGGCGCGTGGACGGGGTTGCCGGGGAAAATCGCGGATACATTCAACGAGATTGTTACCACCAATCAGCAAATGGCTAACGAGTTGAAGCGCGTCGGCCAAGTGGTCGGTAAGGAAGGACGCACTCGTGAGCGCACCCGCTTCCTGCAGTCCAAGGGTTCGTGGGGCGAGATGGAAGGGTTCGTCAACACACTGGTGGAAGATTTGCTGCGCCCGACCACCGAAGTGACGCGCGCGATCGCCGGTGTGGCGCAGGGAAACTTGACGCAGACGGTGCGATTGGATGTGGATGGACGGCCGCTGGAAGGTGAGTTTTTGCGTTCAGCCACCATCGTGAACACCATGATTCAGCAGCTTGGCGTGTTCACTTCGGAAGTGACGCGCGTGGCGCGCGAAGTTGGAACTGACGGGAAATTGGGCGGGCAGGCGCATGTGCCTGGTGTCGCCGGCACCTGGAAAGATTTGACTGACTCGGTGAATTCTATGGCCAGCAACTTGACTGGTCAGGTACGCAACATCGCCGAAGTCGCAACTGCCGTGGCCAGCGGCGACCTCTCTCGCAAAATCACCGTGGACGTGCGCGGCGAGATTTTGCAGCTGAAAGAAGCCATCAACACGATGGTGGATCAGCTGCGCTCCTTCGCTTCGGAAGTTACGCGTGTCGCCCGCGAAGTTGGTACCGACGGAAAGCTCGGCGGTCAGGCAGTAGTGCCCGGCGTTGCCGGAACCTGGAAAGATTTGACTGACTCGGTTAATGCGATGGCCGGCAACCTTACGGCTCAGGTTCGCAACATCGCGGAAGTCACCACCGCAGTGGCCCGCGGCGACCTCTCCCGCAAAATCACTGTGGACGTGAAGGGCGAAATTCTCGAACTCAAAGACACCATCAACACGATGGTGGACCAGCTCAACGCGTTCGCGGGCGAAGTCACTCGCGTGGCGCGCGAAGTCGGCACCGAAGGAAAGCTGGGCGGACAGGCGCAGGTGTTTGGCGTCGGAGGTACGTGGAAGGATTTGACCGATAACGTCAACTTCATGGCCTCGAACCTCACCGGTCAAGTTCGAAACATCGCTGAAGTGGCGACCGCTATCGCAAGCGGCGACCTCTCTCGCAAAATCACCGTGGACGTGCGCGGTGAAATTTTGCAACTCAAAGAAACACTCAACACCATGGTGGACCAACTCAACCGCTTCGCCGGCGAAGTTACTCGCGTGGCCCGCGAAGTGGGTTCTGAAGGTCGTTTGGGTGGTCAGGCTAACGTGCCTGGAGTGGCTGGAACCTGGAAAGATTTGACCGACTCAGTGAACTCCATGGCCGGAAACTTGACTGGCCAGGTGCGTAACATCGCGGAAGTTACCACCGCAGTGGCACGCGGCGACTTGTCCCGCAAGATCACGGTCGACGTAAAAGGCGAAATTCTGGAGTTGAAAAACACCATTAACACCATGGTGGACCAGCTCAACGCCTTCGCCGGCGAAGTCACACGCGTAGCTCGCGAAGTTGGCACCGAAGGAAAACTCGGCGGTCAGGCGCAGGTGCCGGGTGTCGCTGGAACCTGGAAAGACTTAACCGACAACGTGAACTTCATGGCCTCGAACCTCACCGGCCAAGTGCGAAACATCGCTGAAGTTTCTACTGCGGTGGCGCGCGGCGACTTGTCGCGCAAGATTACGGTAGACGTGAAGGGCGAAATTCTGGAATTGAAAGACACCATCAACACCATGGTGGATCAGCTCCGCTCTTTCGCTTCGGAAGTCACTCGTGTCGCTCGCGAAGTCGGCACCGACGGAAAACTCGGCGGCCAGGCGCAGGTGCCCGGTGTCGCTGGCACGTGGAAGGATTTGACCGACTCGGTCAACTCCATGGCCAGCAACTTGACTGGCCAGGTGCGCAACATCGCGGAAGTCGCAACCGCTATCGCGTGCGGCGACCTTTCCAAGAAAATCACGGTAAACGTCAGCGGCGAAATTTTGCTGCTGAAAGACACCATCAACACCATGGTGGACCAACTCAACGCCTTCGCCGGAGAAGTCACCCGCGTGGCGCGCGAAGTCGGTTCAGAAGGCCGCCTCGGCGGTCAAGCCAACGTGCCCGGCGTCGCCGGAACGTGGAAAGATTTGACCGACTCGGTAAACTCCATGGCCGGAAACTTGACTGGCCAGGTGCGCAACATCGCCGAAGTCACAACCGCCGTGGCGCGCGGCGACCTATCTCGCAAAATCACGGTGGACGTGAAAGGCGAAATTCTAGAGCTGAAAAACACCATCAACACCATGGTGGACCAGCTCAACGCCTTCGCCGGAGAAGTCACCCGCGTGGCGCGCGAAGTCGGCACCGAAGGAAAACTGGGCGGCCAGGCGCAGGTGCCCGGAGTAGGGGGCACCTGGAAAGATTTGACCGACAACGTCAACTTCATGGCCAGCAACCTGACCGGCCAGGTCAGAAACATCGCGGAAGTCGCGACCGCCATCGCGTCCGGCGACCTCTCCCGCAAAATCACCGTGGACGTGCGCGGCGAAATTTTGCAACTCAAAGAAACGCTCAACACCATGGTGGAGCAACTTGCGTTCTTTCGCCGCCGAAGTCACTCGCGTGGCTCGCGAAGTTGGATCAGAAGGCCGTCTCGGCGGTCAGGCCAACGTGCCCGGCGTCGCCGGAACGTGGAAGGACTTGACCGACTCGGTGAACTCCATGGCCGGCAACTTGACCGGCCAAGTTCGTAACATCGCCGAAGTGACTACTGCGGTGGCCCGCGGCGACTTGTCGCGCAAGATCACCGTGGACGTGAAAGGCGAAATTCTCGAGCTGAAAAATACCATCAACACTATGGTGGACCAGCTCAACGCCTTCGCCGGAGAAGTCACCCGCGTGGCTCGCGACGTGGGCACCGAGGGAAAACTCGGCGGCCAAGCCAAAGTATCCGGCGTGGCGGGCACCTGGAAAGACCTCACCGACAACGTTAACTTCATGGCGAGCAACCTCACCGAACAAGTACGCGGCATCGTGAAAGTGGTGACCGCGGTCGCCAACGGCGAACTCACGCAGAAACTCACGGTGAACGCCAAAGGCGAAGTGGCCGCGCTCGCGGAAACCATCAACAACATGACCGACACGTTGGCTACTTTCGCCGATCAGGTGACCACCGTGGCCCGCGAAGTCGGCGTGGAAGGCCGCCTCGGCGGACAAGCGAACGTGCCCGGCGCCGCCGGTACGTGGAAAGACTTGACCGGCAACGTCAACCTGCTGGCCGACAACCTCACCAACCAGGTCCGCGCCATCGCCGAAGTGGCTACCGCTGTGACTAAGGGCGACTTGACCCGTTCGATTCAGGTGGAAGCCAGCGGCGAAGTGGCCGAGCTCAAAGACAACATCAACACCATGATCGACAACCTGCGCCTGACCACCGATCGCAACGCCGAACAGGACTGGCTCAAGACCAACCTGGCGCGCTTCACCGGCATGTTGCAAGGCCAGCGCGATCTATCTTCCGTGGGCCGCATGATGCTTTCGGAGTTGGCTCCGCTCGTAAATGCTCAACAGGGCGTCATCTACCGCATGGAGACGGAAAACAATTTCGGCATGGTGCTCCTGTCAGCCTTCGCCGATAGCTCCGACGACGGCCACCCGCAGCATCTGCGCGTCGGTGAAGGACTAGTCGGTCAGTGCGCGGCGGAGAAACGCCGCATGTTGATCAACGAAGTTCCGCAAGGCGCCACGCCGATTCGCTCCGGACTTTTCCAAGCCGTGCCGAAAAACGTGATCGTGCTGCCGGTGCTCTTCGAAGATCGCGTCAAAGCGGTCATCGAGCTGGCGTCGCTCGGCAACTTCACCGCGTCGCACCTGGCGTTCCTCGAACAGCTAACTTCCAGCATCGGCATCGTGCTCAACTCCATCGAAGCCACCATGCAAACGGAAGGTTTGCTGAAGCAGTCGCAGCAGCTCGCCGCCGAATTGCAGACCCAGCAGAAAGAGTTGCAGCAAACCAACGAGCAGTTGGCGCAAAAAGCGCAACAGCTCGCCGAACAGAACGTCGAAGTCGAACGCAAAAACCAGGAAATCGAGCAGGCTCGCCGCGCGCTGGAAGAAAAAGCCAAGGAGTTGGCGCTCACTTCCAAGTACAAGTCGGAGTTCCTGGCCAACATGTCCCACGAGTTGCGCACGCCGCTGAACAGCATTCTGGTTCTCGGCCAGCAGCTCAGCGACAACCCCGAACACAACCTCACCGCCAAGCAAGTCGAATTCGCCCGCACCATTCACGGCGCCGGCACCGACTTGCTCAACCTGATCAGCGACATCTTGGACCTGTCGAAGATCGAATCGGGCACAGTTTCGGTCGAAGCGGAAGAAGTTTTCTTCGCCAGCTTGCTCGAAATGATCGGCCGGCCCTTCCGCCACGAAGCGGAAAATCGCCGGCTATCGTTCGAAGTCGCTGCCGATTCGCATCTGCCGCGCAGCTTGGTCACCGACTCGAAGCGCTTGCAGCAGGTGTTGAAGAACCTGCTGTCCAACGCCTTCAAGTTCACCGAACACGGCGGAGTGCGTCTGTCAGTTTCCGACGTGGAAAGTGGCTGGAGCGAAAATCACGCCATTCTCAACGGCGCCGCTTCGGTGATCGCCTTCGAAGTTTCCGACACCGGCATCGGCATCCCCACGGAAAAACAGAGAATCATCTTCGAGGCCTTCCAGCAGGCCGACGCCGGCACCAGCCGTAAGTACGGAGGCACCGGTTTGGGCTTGGCTATCAGCCGCGAATTGGCCAGCTTGCTTGGCGGCGAAATTCAGCTGAAGAGCCATCCGGGTAAAGGCAGTACGTTTACGTTGTATCTGCCCAAGACCTACGTCGGGCCATTCAATGCGTTGGAAACCTCCAAAGACCATGCCTCATCGCCCGCGGTTGCGGCGGCGCGGCATCTCACCAGCGCGGCAATTCTCGAACATCCGATCGAAAC
Source organism: uncultured Acidobacteriota bacterium (assembly GCA_963846145.1). GTDB lineage: Bacteria > Acidobacteriota > Terriglobia > Acidiferrales > UBA7541 > Acidiferrum. The sequence goes on from CAWJUV010000006.1 coordinate 258,333, forward strand.
GGTTCCGGACGATCGCGAAAGTCTGGAGCCGGGCGATCACGTGTTGCTGATCGTCGAGGACGATCCGCATTACGCACGTGTGCTGGTCGATCTCTCGCGCGACAAAGGCTTCAAAGTGTTGGTGGCCTCGCGCGGCGCGGAAGCTCTCGCGCTGGCTCGCGAATACCATCCCACCGCGGTTTCGCTCGATGTATTCCTGCCGGACATGCTGGGCTGGACCGTGCTCAATCACTTGAAGCAGGATTCCGCCACCCGACACATCCCCGTGCAAATGCTGACCATGGACGAAGATCGCCACCATGGCCTGGCCCGCGGGGCGTTTTCGTTCGTCACCAAACCCACGACTACCGAGGGCTTAGAGGTTGCCCTCGAAAAGATCAAGGTCTACTCCGCTCCGCGGCGCCGCCGCTTGCTAGTGGTGGAAGACAATCTTGCCGAACAGTTGAGCATTCGCGAACTCCTGAATCACACCGATATCGATGTGACCGTCGCGGAAACGGGCGAGGAAGCGCTGTCGACCATCACCGAAACCACTTTCGATTGCGTAGTGTTGGACCTGCGCCTGCCGGACATGTCCGGATTCGACGTTCTGCAACGTATCGCCAACAACGACAGCCTCAGCGATTTGCCGGTGGTCGTTTTCACCGGCAAGGAGCTCTCTTCCGAAGAAGACGCGCGGCTACACACTCTCGCTCGCAGCGTGGTGGTCAAAGACGTCGAATCTCCAGAGCGTCTACTGGATGAAACGGCGCTTTTCCTGCATCGCGTAGTCGCCGACCTGCCCGCCGAAAAACAGCGCATGCTCGAAAAACTCCACCGCTCCGACGAAGCGCTGGTCGGCAAAAAGGTGCTGGTGGTCGACGACGACGTGCGCAACATTTTCGCGCTCAGCAGCGTGCTGGAACGCCGCGGCATGAGCGTACTCACCGCCGGCACCGGCCGCGAAGCCATTGCCACTCTCGAGTCAACGAAAGATGTAGCCATCGTTTTGATGGACATCATGATGCCGGAAATGGACGGCTATGAAACCATGCAGGTGATTCGTCAGAACGTCGCGCTGCGTCGCCTGCCGATCATCGCGCTCACCGCTAAAGCCATGAAGGGCGACCGCGAGAAGTGCCTGGAAGCCGGGGCCTCCGAATATCTGGCCAAGCCGGTCAACACGGATCAACTGCTCTCCGCCCTGCGCATGTGGCTGCACCGCTAGGACGGATGAACCATGACACTATCTTATTTTTTCGACGCGTTATCGCTGGAACTGCTCGAGGCCCCGCTCGAACTTTCGCTGGCCGAAAAGGGGAACGATGAGCGCCACTAACAAGGTCAACATTTTGATGGTGGACGATCAGCCCGCCAAACTTTTGACGTACGAAACCATCCTGGCCGAGCTGGGCGAGAACCTCATCAAGGCCAATTCCGGCCGCGAGGCTCTGGAAGTTTTGCTCAAAAATGACGTCGCCGTTGTGCTCATGGACGTCAGCATGCCGGAGTTGGACGGCTTCGAACTGGCCACTATCATTCGCCAGCATCCCCGCTTCCAGAAAACCGCCATCATCTTCGTTTCCGCTGTCCACCTCACGGACATCGACCGTTTGATGGGCTATCAGCGCGGGGCAGTGGATTACTTATCGGTGCCGGTCGTGCCGGAGTTGCTGCGCGCGAAAGTCAGCGTGTTTGCGCAACTGCATCGCAACGCTCAGGAACTCGAGCTCTTGAACGCTGAGTTACGCGGGCTTTCCGGGCGTCTTCTCAGCGCGCAAGACGAAGAGCGTCGCCGCATCGCTCGCGATTTGCATGACGGGCTCGGCCAGGAACTCATCGCCGCAAAAATGCTGATCGACCGCATCCACATGGAAGAACAAAAACCGCCGGCGTCGGTGCAGACCGCGCAGCAAGCCAGCAACCTTCTGGAACGCGTAATGAAACAAGTGCGCAGCATTTCGCATTTGCTGCATCCGCCGCTGCTGGACGAAATCGGACTGCAGTCCGCGCTGCGTTGGTATCTGGACGGATTGACGGAGCGCAGCGGGATCATCACCGTACTGGACGTCGCGCCCAAAGAATTTCCGCGACTCTCCGCGGCGGTGGAAACTGCAGTCTTCCGCATCACCCAGGAAGCGCTGACCAACGTGTTCCGCCACTCCGGAGCGGCCAAAGCTTGCATCACGCTCATCAAGAATGATGATCACGTCTCGATCAGTGTCCGCGATTTCGGAAAAGGTGTGCCCATCAACGTAGTCGAGCTTCGCCCCGGCAGCGTGGGTATCGGACTCGGCGGCATGCGTCAGCGTGCCAAAGAATTTGGCGGCGAACTCCGTTTGATAAATGCTGACCCGGGTACGCTGATCGAAGTAAAAATCCCACTGCCCGCGAACATCAGCGAGCTACCCGCCACCCAAGCCGCTCTCCGCGCTTCTTAAAAATCCGAGACCGAATCTCGGCTCGTCGTTACTTCAAACCATCGCTGACATACAGCTGGTCCAACTCATTCCCGTATGCGTAAGCGATCCATTTCCCGTCCGGCGTGATCGCCACAGGATTTCTCATCGCTCGCAGTCCACTTTGATCTCTGGGCTTGATGGTCTGCCACGGCTCTAACTTCCCCGTCTTCAAATTCAGCCTGAAGAGGTTCGCTCCATACGGAGCGGATTCCTGTAGAAAAAGTTGGTCGGCATCGCTGCCCCAGGCAACCGGCTCCTGTCCCGCCGCCGGTTGCGGCATTTCTTTCGTTTCCGGGCCGGTGGTTGAGTGCAATACTCGTTTCCCGCCTACTTCCGTAATAATCCAGGCTCCGTCCGGCGACACGCCCGCCCGGTTGCCAGCGATTGCGTCGAGATTTTCATTTTCAACGATCGCGCGCGGCGGAGTGGCGTTGGTATCGGTGACATACACTGCCGCAGGCTTTCCAGGTGGAATGCTCGCGATCAACAGGATGTGCTTTCCGTCCGGAAACCACGTCGACCAAAGGGGCTGCACCCCGTCCCAATGCAACTCTTTCTTCTCACCGGTACCCACTGGAACGATCTGTACCCGCATGCGCGGATCGTCCGCCTTGGTTACCAGCGCAAATTTTCCATCGGGCGTGAGATCCGCCCCAAATCCATTTTCCCCGATGCGCACCGCCGACGAGCCGTCGCTCTTGCGCACGTACACGCTGTACTGCACCCCGCTCTGGCCGGTCTGGTCGGTGAATAAAATTTCGCTGCCATCGCGCGACAATCTCGGGTTGTAGGCAAAATCCAGCCAGGTCAGATCCTTTTCTTCTGCCGCGCCCCGTTCCAACAGCGCCATGGAAACTCGCGCCTGTTCCGCCATCACCAGCGCCCTTCCCGAAGCCGCAAAATCCTGAATCACCGTGGGAGCTGCACCGCAATGCACGGTTCGCTCTTTGCCGTTCAACGTCACCGCATGCACGCAATATTCTTGCCCAACCTGCGACGCCGAAAACCACACTTCCTTACCCGACGGATTCCACGCCAGGCCGGCCAGCGACTCCCAGTTGCCCGTGAGCACGCGAGGTTTGGCGTTTTCGTTTACGAACATCACCTCTCCACGATCGTCCACATTCGGAGGATGCTGGAAATACGCCACCGATTTTCCGTCCGGCGAAACTCGCACATCGCTGATCCAGTTCTGCCCTTCCCACAATACTTTTCCGATCGGATACTGCAAGCGCCACGACGTCGCGGGATTATCGATCACTGCCATTTGCGTCCCGTCCGGCGACCAGTCGGCTTCCGAGACATTCTCCAGAATTTCTCGCGCCTCACTTCCACCTAAGGGCAGCGTCGCCAGTGTTCCCAGCCAGGTTTTGTGCGCGTAAAAACGAGGATTCGCCAACACCGCCATTTGCCCCTGCCTCGAAATCGCTTCGAGAATTGCGCCTTTCGGCCCGGTCGGCACCGGCTGGGGGAATTCTTCCCGCAACGAATACGTGGTCAGCGGCCCGCCATTTAATCTTCCGGAATACACCAGTGACTTTCCGTCCGGCGCAAATCGAGCCCGAAACACTTCTCCGCGATGAAACGACGCCTGCTTGAACGATGGCACCGGCGCGGGCGCCGGCCGCATCCACCAACTGATCGCCGCGCCCAACACTAGCGCCAGCGGAATGGCCGCCACGGCCAGCAGCGTTTTCCACGACGCTTTTGCCGGTTCGACAATCACCGGACTCACGGTCGACTTCGTACTCGTTCCGCTCAGCGCTTCCAGCGCGAACGCCAGATCCTTCGCGGACTGAAATCGTTCTTCCGGCTTTTTCTCCAGGCAGCGCGAAATAATTCGCTGCATGCCGGGAGACACCGGTTGGCTCATCTCGCTGAGCTCCGGCGGCTCCTCCTTCAAAATGGCGGTCATTGTTTCGGCGGCGGTGTCACGGCGAAATGGCTGTTGACCGGAAGCCATCTCGTAAAGAATTGCGCCGAACGCAAAAATATCCGCGCGCGTATCGACGTTCGCCCCGCGCACCTGTTCGGGCGCCATATACCCGACGGTGCCCATGACCTTACCCGGTTCGGTTGGAGCGATAGTCAGCGTGGGCGCCGACTCGCTCATTGCTTTAGTCACCGCCAGTTTCGCCAATCCAAAATCCAGAATTTTGGCCCGTCCGTCGCGGGTGATAAATACGTTGTCAGGCTTCAGGTCGCGGTGAACGATGCCCTTGTCGTGCGCCGCCGCCAGTCCTTGCGCCATCTGCACCGCATAATCCGCGGCTTTCCGCGAACCCAGCCGCCCATGTTCGAGTTCCACGCGAAGGCTGTTGCCTTCCAGCAATTCCGAAACGATATACGGCGCGCCGTTTTGCTCACCAATGTCATAAATCGCCATGATGTTGGGGTGATTCAGCGTGGCAACGGCGCGCGCTTCCTGCTCAAAGCGATGCAGCCGTTCGACATCCAGCGCAAACGAAGCGGGCAACACCTTGATGGCCACGTCGCGACCCAACCGCGTATCCGTGGCGCGATACACCTCGCCCATCCCGCCCGCGCCCAGCAGCGATGAAATTTCGTATGGACCGAGTTTCGTACCGGAGGTCAGCGCCATAGTCGCGCGCGATTATACCTCGTCCTTAAACCCATACTTGCGCCTACCCTGCGCCTGTCTCACCCGTCAAAACGGTGATAGATTTCGCTAGCGGTACATTTGCGATTCCGAGCGGAGCGCGCGAATGGAAACATTTTTAAAAAATGTCCGTCATGGTTTGCGGTCTCTTGCCAAGAGTCCCGGCTTCTCAACCGTCGCTATCCTGACTCTCGCGCTCGGCATCGGAGCCAACACCGCAATTTTTTCGGTGATCAACGCGGTGCTTCTCCAGCCGCTCTCCTACCCCGAGCCCGACCGCCTGGTGGAACTGGAACTTTCCTCGCCGGAAGGAACCGGCGACATCACCTCGATTCCCAAGTTCAATATTTGGCGCCAACAGTCACAGGCATTCAATTCCGTCGCGGCCTACGACTTTGGTGGTCCCGGAATAAATGTCACTGGTGGAGAGCGGCCAGAACAGTTGCAGGGTATTCGCGTGTCGGCCGATTTCTTTCGCGTCTTCGGCGCCCCGGTGATCCTCGGGCGAGCCTTCACTGCAGAGGAAGATCGCCCCGGCGGCCCAGCGGTGGCATTGATCAGTAATGGATTGTGGCTCAGTCGCTTCGGCGGAGATCCCGCGGTCATCGGCCGCACCATGGATCTCGCTGGCGAGCCTTTTGAAATCATCGGCGTACTGGGAAAGAATTTTGCTAACGGATCTAAGAATGATCTCTGGATGCCGCTTCAGCCCGACCCTGGCAGCACCGACCAGGGACATTATCTCCGTTGCACCGCGCGTCTGAATCCTGGCGTCAGCGTTCAACAGGCACAAGCGGCCATGAAGCTCGCCGCAGAGCAGTTCAAGCAGAAGTTTCCGAAGGAGCTCCAGCCAACCGACACGTTCACCGCCATACCTCTGCGGGAAAGGGAAATCGGCGACGTGCGCTCGGGTTTATTGATTCTTTTTGGCGCGGTGGGTTTCGTCCTTCTCATCGCGTGCGCCAATGTCGCCAATCTTCTGCTGGCTCGCGGGACTGGCCGTCGGCGGGAAATTGCTATTCGCTCGGCCTTGGGCGCCGCACGTATGCAACTGATTTGGCAATTGCTCACCGAGAGTTTGTTATTGGCTCTCGCCGGCTCGATTCTGGGGCTCGGCCTGGGTTATGCAGGCGTGCGTCTGTTGCTGGCCACCAATTCCGGGAGCATTCCTCGCATCGGTGAAAACGGCGCCGCGGTTTCCTTGGATTGGCATGTGCTGGCGTTTACGCTTGGCTCCGCGCTGCTGACTGGTGTTTTATTCGGCCTGGCACCCGCCTTCATCGTTTCGCGCACCGACATTAGCAATACCCTCCGCGAAAGCGGCGCTCGTTCCGGGAGCAGCTTGGGGCATACCCGGGTGCGCTCGGCATTGGTCATCACTGAGATGGCTCTCGCGCTGATCTTGTTGGTCGGAGCGGTCCTCCTGATTCGCACTTTTGCCGCTCTCCGCGGGGTGGATCCCGGTTTTAACGCGCACAACACGCTGGCCATGAACATGTCTTTGGCCGGACCACGCTTTGCCAAAGCAGCGCCCGTCGATCAACTCGAACGCGATGTTCGCCAGCGCCTCGAAAACTTGCCGGGAGTCACAGCCTCGACTCTAACCTGCTGCCTGCCGCTCGAAGGCGGTTTCGGCCTGCCTTTTAGCATCGAAGGTCAGCCTCCCAAGCAAGGAGATGACAGTCAAGCCACCTGGATTGATATAGCGCCGCATTATTTCGATGTGTTTCAGATTCCGGTCGTCAAAGGCCGCGCGTTCAATGATCGCGACAATGGCGCGGGCGCGCTGGTGGTCATTGTCAATCAGGCTTTCGCCAAGAAATTTTTCACCAAGGGCGACGCCCTCGGATCGCACATGACCATCGGCAAAGGGGTGGGCCCTGAATTTGAGGAGCCGGCCCGCGAAATTGTGGGAATCGTTGGTGATGTCCGCCAGGACTCTTTGGATCAGCCGCCCTCGCCGGCCATGTACGTGCCAATCGCTCAAGTGCGAGACGGAGTGATTGCCTTGAACAATCACATCGGGGCTGCGGAGTGGCTGGTGCGTACCGCGGTACCTCCTTTTTCGCTGAGCAACGATATCCAACGGGAAATTCGCGAGGCTAGCGGGGGCTTGCCAGTCGCGCACGTCCGCAGTCTCGAACAGCTGCTGTCGGAGTCCACCGCTCGAGATAATTTTTACATGACGTTACTGACGATCTTTGCGGCGGTAGCGCTGCTTCTGGCCGCCATTGGAATTTACGGCGTCATGGCCTATTCGGTGACCCAACGAACGCAGGAAGTCGGGGTGCGCATGGCTCTCGGTGCAACCTCGCGGCAGGTGCAAAGCATGATGGTGCGCCAGGGATTTAAACTTGCGGCCGTCGGAGTGGTGATCGGCGTTGCCGCTTCTTTGGCACTCGGTCGCGTCCTGAAAACTTTGTTGTTCGGGGTAAAACCTTGGGATCCCGTGTCCTTCGTTCTTGTCACTATCCTCTTGGTAGGAGTTTCTCTCTTCGCCACATATATCCCCGCTCGTCGCGCGAGTCACGTCGATCCGATGATTGCACTGCGCTACGAATAGAACTCCGTTGCCGGACCATATATAAGATCTGGTTCAACAACACTGGTCGGATCGCAGAATCCTGCCGCCCGTGGCAATCGTCTGGAGCGGGTTGGATTCTTACTTCAAGGCTTCGCACTTCCAGCTTGCAGCTTCCGAAGTGTCGCCTTTGCCGTCCCACTTGGCTTGTTGCGGGTAGGCGCAAACTGGACGGCTCATCGCTTTCGGTTTGCTGCGGTCGTCGTCGGGGTACTTCGTGGCGACGATATGATCGGGTGCAGTTCCCTTCTCCACCCAAGTCTGTAGCGCGAGGAAAATATCGTGCTCAGGATCGGCAACAGGCTTCAGGTCGAATGCGTTCCCAAATAGATTTGGGCCTTCACCCAATCCGCAATGCATCATGCCTGGAATCATGAACAGCCGGAAGAATTCGCGGGTCTTGTCCACACCGCCCATTTTTTCCGCGACGCGTTGGTAATACTGCACCGAATGCAGCGGCGGCGGCGAGCCATCGTTCCAGCCGTGATAAATCACGAGCTTTCCACCGTGCGATTGGAACGGTTTCAAATCCGGATTGCCGGCGGTCAACACTCCGCCGACTTTCGCTTCCACCGTGGCGACATCTTTGTCGAAATTGAATTGCGACACCTTCCATTTGGCGTCGTCGAACACGAAATTGCTATAAAACGCCGTTGAAAACATCGCATCCAGCGTGGCTCCCGGCCCCGGACCCAGAATGTAGCTTTGCCAGGAAATTCCCGGGATGCCGGGCTCGCCTTCCGCCCCCGGCTCGTAGCCAGCGGACAATTGTTTCCCGCTCGAGTCCTTAGCGCCCCCGTAGACTTTCTTCAGCGCATCGACTTGCTTCTGCGTCAGACAACTGTCTCCATCGGTTTCCTTGCACAACAAAACCGACGGATCGAAGTGGCACGCGAGCGGATCCTTGATGAATTTGTCGCTCACTCCGCCTTGTTTACCGCACGCTTCGATCGCCGCGCTCTGTACCGCTTTGCGCTTCGGCTCATTAATAAAATTCGCTGGATCGCTGAGCGTTTGGGCGTTCCACGCGAACGCGGTCATCAGTTGCGTCCAGTACAGCGCCGGCGCGCCCGCCAAAATCCCGTTGAAGTCCTCCGGATAGCGCTGCGCAGCCATCACGGCTTCGCGGCCACCTTCCGAACATCCGTTAAAGTACGCAAACTTAGCGGGCTTCTCGTAAAACGCCGCGATAATTTTTTTGGATTTCTCGGCGGTCTCGTGCACCGCGCGATAGCCGAAGTCTTTTACTTTTTCAGGATGGCCCAATGCCCAAGAGCCGTCCGTGCCCACACCGGTGTGTCCGTCGTCGGTGCCGGCGGCAGCAAATCCACTCTTCATCGCCACAGCGATCTGCAGCAAATTGATCGAGCCGGCGAGTCCGCCATTCCCGACCTGCTCGAATTTGCCATTCCAACCATCCGCAGGCAGCCACAGTTCCATCTTGATCAGCGAGTCCGCGCTGGGCTTCAGTTCCGCCTTCACTCGACAAAACGCCGGCACGTCGACGGAAGGCACCAATCCCGGCGGCAGCTTGAATGGGCCCGCCGCAACGATCTCGGCGCTAGCAACGGTCGCGTTCTCGAGTTTCAGGTCTTTTAACTTTTCGCAATTCGATTGCGCCAGCGCCGGCGAACCCGCTGCCACGCAACAGAGCACCGCCACTCCCAAAATGCCCGCAAATTTCATCGCTTGTCCTTTCGCGGAACGACCCTCGGAAGATACAACCAGCCATCGCCGCTGAGCAACTGAAACAACCACGCAACAAATTTAATATTCCGGCGTTTCCGTTTCCGCCGCGGCCGTATATCGCCGCGAAATTTCCCGCGCCGCCACCTTCACCGCATTGATGATGTTTTCGTCTTCCACGTAGACCGTAACGCCAGTCACGCTGACCGCCGCGGCAATTTCGCCGGTGTCCCCAAAGATTGGCGCAGCCACCGCGCGAATCCCCAGAAATAATTCTCCGTCGCTCGACGCGAATCCTTGCTTACGAACCTGCGCCAATTCCTGCTCCAGGCGATCTTTCGAATCGATCGACTTCGGCGAAGGTTTTTCCAGCCCCGGCGTCACAAACAGGCTGGCAAATTGATTGTCCGGCAAATGCGCCAGCAACACCTTGCCCAGCGCGGTCGAGTGCGCCGGATACCGTACGCCAATGTCCATATCGATGCGCGCGAGGTCTGGCTTCTCTACCTTATCGACGATCATCATGCTGCCGCGCTCCAGCACGCCAATTAACGCCGACACGCGGGTTTGCGCCGACAACCGGTGCAGGATCGGTTCAGCAATCCGCCGCAGCCCCATGTCGCGCAACGCGCCGTGGCTCAGCGCCACGATCTTCAGTCCCATTTCATAGCGACCATTGTCGGCCGCCCGGCGGAGATAACCCTCGCGCTCCAGGCGTTTCAAAATGTATGACGAAGAACTCGTCGGTATCTTAAAGTGCGCGCTGATCTCCGCGTTGGTCAGCCCGCCAGATTTGTGTGCCACAAACTCCAGAATCGCCAGGGCGCGCTCCAGAGAATTGGTGGATGCTTCCGTTTTCGCAGTCGTTCCCATTGCGTTTTCTTAACGCTCGCCTTTTCTAAGATTAAATTGTGGGCCCGGGGGTCGACCGGTCGAATAACCGATCGTACTTCAGCTCGAACTAGCTACTAATAGCTATAACCGGGACAATAAGTGGAGTCAAACGTGCCCTCAACCTATTGAGCACGTAGTCAAATTAGCGAAGCCCAATTGCTAAGTATTCTCCAATTATCGCAACTAATTGCGTATCGCATTGACTGTATCTCCGGGGGATGCCAATTTGCTTCACGCCCTGACTTCAATATTTGGATGGTTTGCATGAAAAAAGCTGCTGCAGCCTTTGTTGCACGAAATCTCGCCTTTGTGGCGGTGCTGGTACTTTCGATCGTAACCAGCGCCTCTCCGCTGCGCGCACAAATTTCCACGGCGACCGTCACCGGCGTCGTCTCCGATAGCCAAGGCGCGCGCGTCGCGGACGCCAAAATTATCGTGACCAATGTGGACACCGGCGTCTCGATTAATGTCGCCGCCGACTCCCAAGGCGTCTACTCCATTTCCAGCTTGCCCATCGGCAACTATCGCATCGAGGCCCAGCGCGACGGCTTCAAGACCAGCGTACACGGACCGATCGAACTGACCGTCGGCAAGACCGCCGTCGAAGATTTTGCGTTGACCATCGGCGACGTAAATCAAACGGTCGAAGTAGCAGGCGAAGCGCCGACAGTGGACACTGCTTCTAGCTCCGTCGGCTTCCTGGTTGGCGAAAAACAGATTCGCGACCTACCGCTCAACGGACGCAACTATGTTCAGCTGACTTTGCTGGCTCCGGGCGTTCAACCCGTGCCGCAGGAAAACACCGAAGGGGCTGCCACGCTGGTGCCTTTCGGATTCGGCTCACCGCAACGCTTCTCCGTCGCCGGTGGCCGCCCGCAAGGTGAACTGTTCCTGATCGACGGCACGGACACTTCCGGCGTCTGGGGCAACGGCACCGGGTCGAACCTGGTCGGCACCACCCTCGGAGTCGACGGCATCGCGGAATTCCAAGTTCTCACCAATACCTACACCGCGGTTTACGGCGGCAATGGCGCCGCGGTAAACGCCGCCCTCCGTTCCGGCACGAATGAAATTCACGGCTCTGTTTATGAATTCGCGCGGAATAGCGCGCTGGACGCCCGTAACTTCTTCGATCCGGGCACCTCTCCTCTGCCCTTCAGCAGAAACCAGTTCGGCGGCACCATCGGCGGTCCGATCATCAAGAACAAAACATTCTTCTTCGGAAATTACGAAGGCCTTCGCCAGGCATTGACGGTTCCCATCACCACCGTGGTGCCTGATGCCAATTTCCGCAATGGGCTTTTGCCTTGTGCACAAACAGTCGGTGTGGCTTGCGATCCCGCCACCGGCCTTGCCAATGTCGGCATCAGTCCCGCGATTGCCTCGGTGCTATCCACCTACCCAGTGCCTAACGGAACGGTCTTTGGCAATGGAACGGCACTCAACACCTCGGAGATCAACACTCCCGTTACCGAAGACTACGGAGTTGTTCGCATCGATCACACTCTGTCGAACACCGACTCGATCTTCGGCAGCTACGTCGTCGACAACGCCAAGATTGTCGCCCATCAACAACCGGTACTTACCGACGATGACACCGAGCGCAATCAATATTTCAGCGTGGAAGAGCGCAAAATTTTCTCGCCCACGGTTCTTAACGTGTTCCACGCATCCTATGTGCGCTCCAACATCAACGTTGCTACCCAACTGATTCCCGACCTGGTGGTCGTGCCTGGTTCCGGTATTCAAGCCACCTTCGGAGTCACAGGGTTGAGCAGCATCGGTGGCAATGATGACGCCAAAGAAGTTCTCGACCGCATCACCTTTCGCGATCAGTTGAGCTACACCAAAGGCCGCCACTCGGTGGACATTGGCTTTGAATTTTCGCATCACGATTTGCGTGCGGACATTCCCATCGTGAATGGTGGCAACGTCGTTTATCTGCCGCTGGCGCTTTCGCCAACTTTAACGGCGTCTGCTTTCCAGGCGTTTTTGCAGAATGTGCCCACCGCCTTCGTGGGCGTGCCGCTCGATGGCAACGATTCCGACAAGCGCGTTCGCCATATCAATCTGGCCCCTTACATTCAGGACAAATTCCAGGTCACTCGGCGCTTTACACTGAATCTCGGCTTGCGCTACGACTTCGAAACGAACCCGACCGAAGCGAACAACAAGTTCTATACGATCCAGGATCCCTACGTGGATACCGACTTTGTTCCGGTCAAAACCGCCTTCAAACACAACATCACCAAATATAATCTTGAGCCACGCGCCGGTTTTGCCTGGGACATCTTCGGCAATCAGAAAACTGCACTGCGCGGCGGTTTCGGCGCCTTCGCCGATTTGCCGCTTGAGATGCAGACCATCATTTCGTACCTGTTCAATCCGCCGATTTATAACGTGACCGAAATTCTTTTTCCCACCATTCCTGATCCGTTCGGCACCGGCTTGACCGTCCCCGGCAAACCCGGTGGCGGCCAAACGACCGATTACAACCCGAAGATGAACGACTACATCATGCAGTACAACCTGAACGTCCAGCAGGCCATCTGGAAAGATTTGCTGCTGACCGTCGGCTACATAGGTTCACGAGCAAATCACCTGGCGATCGGCACGGAGACCAATCCGTGCTTGCCGACTTCCACCTTGGCCGATGGCACCATCGTCCGCGATTACGCCAACTCTGCGGCGTGCCCCACGGTGAACGAAGCTCTCGGCAACGTGGTTAACCGCTACTACGTAGGGATTTCCAAATACAATTCCGGTCAAGTCGCGCTGGAAAAGGGTGCCGGCAAGTATCTGCAGTTCCGCACCGCTTACACCTGGTCCAAGTGCACGGACGTCGGTTCCTACTACACTGGCAACGATTCGATCGGGCCGAACGGCCAAACCGCTGGTCTGCAGGCCGGCAATCTAGCCAACGCCAATCACAATGTCGACTACGGTCCTTGCGATTTCGACTTGCGCAACAACTGGACCAGCAACGTGGTCTTCCAGTTGCCCTTCACCGGCAATCGCCTGAAGGAGGGCTGGCAACTCACTGCCATCGCCTCGGTGCATTCCGGCACGCCATACAGCGTCTACGACGCGATCGACCAAGCCAACGTCGGACAGGCTGGCGCCGCCGCCAACGCCGAACGGCCCGACCTGGTTGGCACCAACAGCGATCCCAACTCGATTCGTCGCACCGCAGGCGGCGTATTTGGCTTCGATCCTTCAGCGTTTGCGCTGCAGCCCGCCGGAATCTTCGGCAACCTCGGCCGCAACACTCTGACCGCGCCAGGAATCCGCACCGTGGACATCGGCGTCTCGAAGAACACTCGTCTGACCGAGCGCTCCGCGTTGAATTTGCGATTGGATGTTTTCAACGTCGCCAATCACACTAATTTCAGTTTCCCGAACGCGGCGCTCTACACCGGAGTGGATGCCAACGGAAACGGCATTCCCAATCCAACGGCAGGCTTGATCACCAGCACCGCGACCACGTCGCGGCAATTGCAGTTGAGCGCCAAGTTCACGTTCTAGCTACAGTCGCACTACAATGCGTTCGCTCTTCGCCTCTCGATAGCGGACGCAACACCAGAAACGGCAGTACCATCGCTGCATTCGGTGGCATCAAGCAGTATCTGCAGAAGCGGCAGCTTCAGCCGCCTCTGGAGGCAGAGCTTAGAAGTTCGCTACGGGTCTCGCTGCAGAACGACCCGCGGTTCTTGGGACCTTTATGGAGCTTACTTCATCAAGTTTAGTCGACCCGCGCGCCGTCGAATCGGCATTCGCTGATCTTCAGCCGCTTCTGGGCTCGCGCATCAGCAACGCGGACATTCACCGCGAGCACCACAGTCACGGCGAGTCTTACCACCTTCCGGCGCCGCCCGACCTGGTCTGCTACCCACAAACGACGCAAGAAGTCAGCACCATCATGAAAGTCAGCGCGCGCTACAAAATTCCCGTGATTCCCTACGGCGCGGGAACTTCCGTCGAGGGCAATGTCAATGCATTGCGCGGCGGCATCGCCATCGATCTCCGCGAAATGAACAAGATCAGCCGCGTCAGCGTGGAAGATTGCGACGCCACCGTAGAAGCGGGCGTAACTCGTCTGCAGCTGATCAAAGCGTTGAACAACACCGGCCTGACGTTTTTCATCGATCCCGGCGCGGACGCCACCATCGGCGGCATGGCCAGCACACGCGCCTCCGGCACCACTGCGGTGGCTTACGGCACCATGAGCGAAAACGTGCTCGGCCTGACCGTGGTGTTAGCCGACGGCCGCATCATTCATACCGGCAGCCGCGCACGCAAATCTTCCGCGGGCTACGATCTCACCCATCTTTTCATCGGCGCCGAAGGCACGCTGGGCGTAATTACCGAAGTGATTTTGCGCCTTCATCCGATTCCCGAAGCTTCTACCGTAGCCGTCTGCACTTTCGAGACGGTAAGTGGCGCGGTCGAAACCGTCATCGAAGCGATTCAACTCGGCACTGCACTGGCTCGCGTGGAATATCTCGACGACAAAATGGTCGAAGCCATCAATCGCCATTCGAAACTGGATCTTCCGCTGTTGCCCACGCTATTTTTCGAATTTCACGGTCTCAACGACCGCGACGTTTCCGAACAAGCGGAATTGATCCAGGAATTGTGCTCGTCGCATGGCGGCTCTAACTTTCGCTGGAAGAAAAACCTCGAAGATAAAGAAGAGTTGTGGGCCGCTCGACACAACGCCTACTTCGCCGCCCGCGCCATGCGCCCTGGCGCAGAGATTCTCAGCACCGACGTGTGCGTGCCTATCTCGCGGCTGGCTGAATGCATCACCGCGACACGCGACGACCTCGGCAACGTCTCCTTCCCTGCCACCATGGTCGGCCATGTCGGCGACGGCAATTTCCACGTGCTCTGCGCCATCGATCCGAAAAGTTCGCTAGAGCTGCAGCAAGCCAGTGATTTCTCCAACCGGCTGGTGCAGCGCGCCCTGAGCATGGCCGGCACCAGCACCGGCGAACACGGCGTAGGCATCGGCAAAATGAAATATCTGGTCCAGGAACACGGCGACGCCGTCGAAGTCATGCGCACTATCAAGAGCGCCCTCGATCCAGAAAATCGCATGAACCCCGGCAAAATTCTAGAAATTGACTGACCCCCTGGTGCAGCTCGACCGCTTCACAATCCAAGCTGATTGGAGTTAATCCAGATGAGCGAACTCACCCGACGAAATTTTGTTCGCAATACCCTCGCAGCCGGCTTCGGACTGGCTGCCGCGCCGGAATTGCTAAACGCAGAAGCGCAAAACACAGCGTCTTCCGCGCCCGACACCCATGTGGCCACTACAGTGGACATTTATGCCAACGTAGATCCTGAACTCGTTGCCGCCATCAAAGGCCACCCCACTCTCTCGTTCGACAAGGAAGTATTGGCCAAGGACCGTCAGAGTCAGCCGATGCTGCCGGCCCTGCCTGCTCCCGCGCCACAACCGTTCAAGCGAAAAATTCCGGGCCCCAAAGATAATCCAGAGATTGAAGTGGTGATGGTCGATCCGGCCCCAGGCGCAAAAAATCGGCCGGCCTTTTTGAATATCCACGGCGGAGGATTCATCGGCGGTCGCGCGGGATGGCTCCCCGTGGTTTTGCAAAATGCCGCAATGTTCACCGGCTGTGTGGTCGTGTCGCCCAACTATCGCCTCGCACCGGAGACTCCTTTTCCCGGCGCGTTGGAAGACAACTACGCCACGCTACGCTGGATGCACACGCACGCTGACGAACTGGGCATCGACCCAAAACGCATCGCCGTGGGCGGCGAAAGCGCGGGAGGCGGCCACTCCGCAATGCTGGCCATCGCCGCGCGCGATCGCAAAGAATTTCCGCTGATGTTTCAGTTGTTGGTTTATCCGATGCTGGACGATCGCACTGGCAGCACCCGTCCCGTGCCGCCACACATCGGAAATTTTATTTGGAACACCACGTCGAATCGCTTTGGCTGGACTTCCCTGCTGGGCGTTCCCGCCGGTTCAGAAAATGTGCCCGCCGGAGCCGTTCCCGCGCGACTGGCGAATCTCGAAGGCTTGCCCCCGACCTTCATCTCTTGCGGATCCATCGATCTTTTCATCGACGAAGACATCGAGTACGCGCGCCGCCTGATCGCCGCAGGCGTTCCGACCGAACTGCACGTCGTTCCCGGCGCGTATCACGGTTACGATGTGCTCGTACCGGACGCCGGCCCGTCCAAGCGCTTCACCGAATCCTGGAAGATCGCCCTCAAACGCGCGTTCGAACTCTACCGAAGCTGAACATTTTCCGGTACGTCGCCGTCTGCGCTTTCCATTGCAAGCTCGTTCGCGCCGCAATTGGCTATTAGACTCCCTAAAAGAAATAACCTGCGGTGTCAGGACTTGTGGCGGCCTGCACACCGGTTCCATCCCCTCCTGCATCAAAAAACCAGCCAGGCAGTCCGCTTTCAGGACGACCTTCGCCGTTTGGGGTGAGTGGTGCCCGTCGTTCTTCTGATCTGTTCCTGTCCGATCAGAGGCAGTGTAGTGCAAGCCACAAGAGTCGCCTTTCAGGCTCTTCTATTTGTGCAGTGATGCCGCGCAGGCCCGCCGGGTCTCTGCGCTCTCATTCCAGGAGCTTCACCGGGACATGCCCCAAAAGCCGGCCGTCAACCCCTGGGCCATCGCCTTTACTGTAACTTTGGCAACCATGATGGAAGTCCTCGACACTTCCATCGCCAACGTTTCGCTGCCGCACATCGCCGGCGAACTCGGCGCCACGCAAGACGAAGCCACCTGGATCATCACCTGCTACCTCGTTTCGAACGCCATCGTGCTTCCCGTCAGCGCCTACATGACCACGCTGATTGGGCGTAAACGTTTTTACATGACGTGCGTGGCACTTTTCGGCATCAGTTCATTGCTTTGCGGACTTGCTCCGTCGCTTCCGTTGCTTCTTTTCTTCCGCGTACTGCAAGGAGTTGGTGGTGGAGGCCTCGCGCCAAGCGAACAAGCTATCCTTGCCGATACTTTTCCGCCTGAAAAACGCGGGCTGGCTTTCGCCATGTATGGCGTCGCCGTGGTCGTCGCACCGACGGTCGGACCAACGCTCGGCGGCTGGATTACCGACAACTACAATTGGCGCTGGATTTTCTTCATTAACCTGCCCATCGCCGTTCTTTCACTGTTCCTGACCAATCGATTGGTGGAAGACCCGGATCACATCAAGAAGGAAGTCGAAGCTACCAAAAAAGGTAAATTCAACTTCGATTATCTCGGCTTCGGCCTGGTCGCGCTCGCTTTCGGTTCACTTGAAGTGGTCCTCGACAAGGGCCAGGAAGACGATTGGTTCGGCTCGCACTTTATTACGACGTTCACGACCTTGTGCATCGTCGGGCTAGTCGGCTTTGTCATTTGGGAGCTTTACCGCGTCCGAAAAAACCAACGCCCCATTCTCGATCTGCGCTTGTTCAAAACGCGCAATCTGGCGCTGTCCTTTGTATTGATGTTCATGCTCGGCGTGATTTTGTACGCCACACTTACGCTGATTCCCCAACTGCTCCAAAACCACATGGGCTATACCGCCGAACTCTCCGGCTTCGCCATTTCTTCCGGCGGACTCACCATCCTCATCCTCATGCCCTTGGTCGGTTTTCTCATCGGAAAAATGGACGCGCGCTATCTACTGCTCTTCGGCTTTGCCTTCATGGCGTTTTCTCTCTACTACTCCACCAATATTGATCTGCAAATGAATTTCGCCTTCGCCTCCGAGTTGCGCGTGTTGCAATGCGTCGGACTGGCGTTCCTTTTCGTCCCCATCAATACCCTTTCCTACGTCGGCACCGACCCGAAACACAGCAACGACGTCTCCGGACTCATCAACCTCGCTCGCAATATCGGCGGCTCTGTAGGCACCAGCGTCTACACCACGGTGCTGGCGCGCCATGAACAACGCTGGCAGCAGTATTTGACCAAGCACATCAATCCCGGCAATCCCGGCTACACCTCGCGGCTCAACGCCCTCACCCAACAGGCGCTCGCTAAGTACTCCAACCAATTCGACGCCCAGCATCACGCGCTGGTGCAGTTCTATCGCACCGTTCAGGAGCAATCCGCCATTCGCTCTTACATTGACGTGCTCAGCATTCTCGCTATCCTCAGTCTCATCGTCGTTCCAGTGCCGTTGCTGCTCAAAAAATTGCCCAAAGGCGCAGCGCCCTCGGCGCATTAGGAGATCTTTAGCTATGAAACGATTCGCCAGATTTTCAGCACACTTGATTTCGTCACCCGCCCTGGGCATCGCGACCGCGCTGGCACTGGCGTTTGTGCTCGGCTCGGCACCTTCCGTTCGCGCCCAAGGCGGCGGCTCCGGCGGCGCACAACAACAATCCCGCGCACAACAAATCCCGCTTACCGGCAGGCAAGCGCAGCAATCCGGCAACGTCAATGCGCAGCAATCCACCAACCCCGGGGGCTCTTCCGTCAACACGTCCACCACCACGATTCAGGTGCAGGGCGCCTACCAAGGCAGCGTTCAGGATCCCAATAACGCGGCGTACTCGAATCAACTCACCCTCGGCGCGGTGATCGCCCGCGGCTTGCGCTACAACTTGGGGGCCGTCAGCGCCAGCGCCAATCTTCGCCAAGCGCGTGGCCAGAAACTGGCCGCTCTCAGCGCATTGATGCCATTAGTCAATGCCAACATCAGCGAAAACGTGGAGAAGGTCGACCTGCAAACTTTAGGTTTCAGCGCCTCAACCTTCGCCGGTCTATCTGGCGCTGCGGGTGGCGGCACCGGCGGTGCTACTCCATCCATTCCTACCACGGTAGGCCCGTTTCATTACTACGACGCTCGCGCCACGGTGAACTACAACGTTCTGGATTTCACTTCCATCTACAACCTGCGACAGGCACGCGCATCCGTCGCCGCCGCCGAACTTAGCGACAAAGACGCCCGCGAACTGGTGGTACTCGCCGTCTCCAGCTCTTATCTCAAAATTCTCGCGGACATCGCGTTGGTCCAGGCCCAGGAAGCGCAAGTGAAATACGCGCAAGCCAGTTACGACCAAGCCTCCGCGCAAAACACCGCCGGAACCAAGTCACAAGTCGACACGGAACGCAGTCAGGTCGAATTGCAAACGGAGCAGCAGCGCCTCTCTTCTCTGCGCGCCGACTTGCAAAAGCAAGTTCGCGTTCTCGAACGCATGGTCGGCATGCCGCTCGACGCCCAACCCACCTTTCAAGAAACGCTGCCCTACAATCCCGAGCCGCCTATGGCCCTCGACGCCGCCCTCAAGCGCGCCCTCGCCGATCGCCCAGACCTCAAGGCCGCCGAGCAACAACTGCGCGCCGCCGAAGCCTCCAGCAAAGCCGCCCACGCCGAACATTTGCCGACTGTCGGCGTAAACGGTTACTTCGGCGTTCAAGGCGTCAATCCTAATCATGGCAACGGCGTCTACAGCGGCACCGCGTCCGTGAGCATTCCCATCTTTCAAGGTGGCCGCATTCGCGGCGACGAAGAGCAGGCCAAAGCCGCAGTCGAACAACGCCGTGCCGAATACGCCGACCAGCAAGGCGTCGTCGAACTCGACTTGCGCAACGCTTATCTCGACTTCGATGTGGCCACCGAACAAGTCAAAGTCGCCCAAAGCAATCGCGACCTCGCGCTCAACACTCTCAAGCAATCGCAGGATCGCTTCGTCGCCGGCGTCACCACTTCCGTGGAAGTCGTGCAGTCCCAGGAAGCTCTGGCCGCCGCCGACCGCGACTACATCAACAGCCTCTACGCCCACAACGTCGCCAAGATTAGTCTCGCGCGCGCCATGGGTCAGGCTGAAGCCGTCATTCCGAATCTTTTGAAAGGACAAGCACAGTAGCCATGCCGACTGACAATCAGCAACAGCAGCAGCAAAGCCAGCAGCAGGGGCAGAATCAGGACGGCAATCAAGGCGGCAACCAAGCACCGCCAGATCCGAGCGCCCCAAATTCGGGCGGAGGCCAAGGACAAAACCAAGGCCAAGGACAAGGTCAGAACCAAGGCCAGCAGAACAACAACCAGAACGAAAAGAAGGAGCCGCCTCCAGACCCGGCAAAAAAACGCCGCACGTTGATCATCGCCGGCATTGTCGGAGTCGTAGTGCTCATCATCGCCATAAGTTTTTACCTGTACTCGCGTACTTACGAAGACACCGACGACGCCCAGGTCGATGGCCACCTCAATCCGATTTCCGCGCGCGTGAATGGCACGATCAAAGGGGTCTACGTGGAAGACAACCAGACCGTCGCCGCCGGCCAAACGCTGGTCGAACTCGATCCTGCCGACTCAGAAACGGCGCTAGCCGCAGCTCAAGCGCAATACGATCAATCTCTCGCGCAGTTGCAAGCTGAGCAGCCAAATCTGCCCATCACCGTCACTGCTAACATCACCGACACCGCGACTGCCAATCAGTCACTCGCCAACGCCGCCGCTGCTTTGGCTGGTGCCGAGCAGGATTACCAAACCGCTCTGCAAAAACTCGCCCAAGCCGAAGCCGACAACGGCAAAGCGCAGAGCGACGTGAAGCGCTACAAAGAGCTAGTCGACAAAAACGAGGTGGCCAAGTCGGAATACGATCAATACGACGCCGCTGCCAAAGCGCAAGCCGCCGCCGTCGGCGCACAAAAAGCCACCGTCGCCAGCGCCGAAAAAACCATCGACCAGAAGAAAGCCTTATTGGCCGAACAGGAAGCCCGCCAGCGCCAGACGTTGCAGAACGCACCGCGCAATATCGCCGTTCACAACGCCACGATTCAACAGCGCAAAGCCGCGGTCGAATCCGCCGCAGCTCAGCTAAAGCAGGACAAACTCAACCTGGGCTACACCCACATCGTCGCGCCAGTGAACGGAATCATCACCGAGCGTTCCGCGGAACTGGGCGGCCGCGTTTCCATCGGGCAGCAAATGATGTTGGTGGTGCAGACCGACAACCTCTGGGTCACCGCCAATTTCAAAGAGACCCAGCTTCGCAAAGTACGCCAGGGCCAGCACGTCACCATCGCCGTCGACGGCCTCGATCGCAAATTCGAAGGCTATGTGCAGGCCATGCCCGCTTCCACTGGCGATCGCACCAGCGCGCTGCCTCCGGAAAACGCCACCGGCAACTACGTGAAAGTCGTCCAGCGCATGCCCGTGCGCATCTACTTCAACCCCAACCAGGATGGCCTAAACATGCTGCGTCCGGGCATGTCCGTCGTCCCCAAAATCCATCTCAACTGACGCCGCAAAATAAAAAAGGCGCCACGACTTTTCTCGTAGCGCCTTTTTATTCGTACTTCCAAAAAATCCACTCGCTACTTCCCTTTGAAGAACGCCACAATCTCAATCACCAAAATAATCACCACCGTCAATTCCAGTACGAAGCTGCGCGTCTGATTGAACTGATCCACCATGAACCGGTATAGCTCGCCCGCGGTGCGCAGTTTCTGATCCACCAGCCGGCGATAATCCGGCACACCGACCTTCGCCGCGATCAATCCATATAACCGCGCATAATACATGTCGCTCAAAAATTTCACGGCGTTATCGACTTTCTCCGTTAACTCCATCACATCCAAACGAATCGTATTCAACCGCGCCGCTTCCCGCGACAGTCTCCACGCCGTAAACAATCCCTGCCCGCGATCCATCACGCGATACACGCGATCCAACAAACCGGTCAGCAAACTGTCGTAATAACGAAACTCCAAAAGCTGCGTATTGGCATACTCCAGCATCTGAATCGTGGCCACCGCTTCTTCCGTGCTGCCATACACAAACGCTCCGCCCCAACCAACCACCAACAAATCCGCATGCGAATACGAGAGATTCGACTGCAACACCTCCATCCGCTCGGCATCCGACAAAACCGCTGACTCCCCTCTCACCAGTTGCGCAATTTCCAGCCCATGCGTCCGCAACATTTCTTCCGCCGACGCGGCTCGCCCATCGGCACCAGGCACTTCCGCAAGCTGAATCATGAAGTAGTCTTCGCGCAACGGTGTCTCATACGGATTCACCAGCGCCGCTGCCGCCCGCTTCATCGCCATCCGAAATAATTCTGCCGCGCGATTTTCCATCTCGGCAGCGCCAATCCATTGGCTGGACTGCAGCACTAGCGTGACCCAGTCCACATCGAAGGGCAGTTCCAACTCCACGCTGACCACGCCGTAGTCGTAATATTTTGTCGTTCCACAAACGCGCTCGGCGGTCCCAGGCATGGTCGCCTCGACGCGCTCCACCACCGGCGGCCGTTCGAACCGTAGATGCTGCGGAATCGGCGCGATCCGTCCGGCGGAAGCTTTCGCCGTTTCCACCATCGGGCGCAACGATTCCAGCCGAATTGCCTCCGCCGCGTCATACAAAAACAAAATGCGAAACACGCCCTTCAATTCGTCCCCCGCCCCGCTCGCGCAACCAGCTTTTTCACCATCTCCGTATAAATCTCCACCGCGTCCAACAGCTCTTTTTTCGCAATGCGCTCTTCCGCAGTGTGGGCCACGTGAATACTCCCTGGCCCAATTAAAAACGGCTTGCCCCACGTCTCCGCAAACACCGGAACATCCGTAGTAAACGCCACCACCGTTGTCTGTAACCCCTCAAATGCCTCGAGCCGCTGCGGTGGCGTGTTGACTATTTCACGCGCTTCAGCACGTCCCGCAACCACATGTTTAACAGCGGCGCGCAACGGTTCAGCATCACTGACCAACCGGAACAAAATCTCCGCCATCGCATAATCCGCAATGACATTGGGTGCTCGCCCGCCGTTGATCGTGCCGATATTCAGCGTGCTTTGCCCCAACAATTCATCGTGCGGGAGTTCAATCGCCCGAATATCGCGCAGCACATCCAGCAGTTTGTCGATCGCCGATTCGCCCAATTCGGGATACGCCGAGTGCGCCAACTTTCCCCGCGCGATAATTTCAAACCGCAGCGCACCTTTGGAACCGAGCGCGATTTTGCTTTCCGTGGGCTCGCCGTTGATCAGAAATCTCGACCCGCGCGGCTCCCTGGCCGCTTGATGCGCTCCGATTCCGTCACGTTCTTCTCCAGCCACAATCAGCAAGCCGAAGTTTCGGACGCCGCCTTCCAGCAGTTTCTCAACCGCCGCAGTCATCGCGGCGATGATTCCTTTGGCATCGCACGCGCCGCGACCCCAAATAAACTCCTCATCTTCGCGTGACCCAAAATGCGGCGGCACCGTATCCATGTGCGTGGAGAGGGTCACCAGCGGCTCCCCCCATTGCGCGAACACATTGAAGCGATCGGGCTGCCCTTGAATCGGCATGCGCTCGACGGTTCCTCCGCCGTTTCGCGCCAACCGTTCTAAATATTCAAACAAGAAATCCCCGACGCGCTTCTCCGCTCCCGTCAGCGACTCAATGTCCACCAGCGCACGCGTTAGTTCAAAGACATTCATGACGTTTCATTATGAGGGTTTGCGACGAGGACAAAAACCTGCGCGACCGACATCCAAACTAACAGATGAAACTTGAACTTAAGAGTGAGCCGCCACCTTGCTGCGCAGCTCCGCAGCCAACTCCCGGGCAACTTTCTTCGCGCGCTCCATCTCATGCGGATCAAACGAAATGGCCGACACCCGCGCATGCCCGCCGCCGCCAAATCTTTCCGCCAGCGACGCCAGGTTCGCATCCGCATTCGCCAAATTCCACGGATTCGTCCCCAACGAAACTTTAGCCCTCACCGGCGAACCAATCACGCTCACCGAATACACCGCCTCTGGATGCAGCAAATACGGAATAAATTTGTTGTAACCTTCCAGATCCAGATCGCTCACATCGAAAAACACCACGCCATCTTTCGATTCCGAGCGCTCCCGCAAAATCTCAATGGACTTCCGGTGCCGCTCCAGCAGTGGTTGCAAATGATTGGCCACCAACGGCCGCTTAACCATCTCGGCCAGCGGCGTGTACGCCAGCTCCGGGATAATCTTCGCCGGCAATCCCGCCTCCGGCGCCGCCTCAATCACCAACGCCAATTGCGTCGCAGGCTCCTTCAGCTCCACCGCCGCTTCCGGCGTCGCATACTGCGCCCCATCAATAATGTCGCCCCAATAAATCAGCTCCTGCAGCTGCGTCGTGTCGAATCCAAATTTCGACGAAGTCACATCCGCAATCAACTTGGTGCACGACTTGTAGTCCGGCTCGTAAAATTTGTTCGCACCAGGATGAGTCTTGAAATTTTCCGCATCCGCCGGATTCAAGAAGGCGCTCTGGTGATGGTCGAACCACCAGGTCACCTTGGGCGAATTCGAATACTTAAAATCCACGATCACATTTTCGTCGCCGTCAAACAGCCCATCCGTCCACGGCTGCGCCGCCCGATGGGTCATCCCAGTCAGTTCAAACTCCGCATTTTTGTCGAATTTGGTGCGATAAAACCGATAAAACAACGCGGCCGACGCCGTCCCATCAAAACAGCGATCGTGAAAACACAGTCGTACTCGGGTCATAAGCGGCGGAAATGCCTCTCCTGAAGTACATCTCCAATGGAAAAATGAAGCTTTTTACAATGGAAGCAGTGCGACCGAAAGTCAAGCCCTGCAATCAAATGGAAAAGCCGCCGAAAAATTCCGGCGGCTCTCGTGATCCCACTGATTTGGAGTTGAATGCTTAAATCTTCTGCCCAGCGATCGAATCCGCGATCGGCGCAGCAATCGGCACGCGGAAATTCTCATGCTGGTAGGCTTTGACCATCAACAAGATCCACAAAATCAAGCCCAGCAGCCCAATCAAAGCCGCCAGGGGCCAGAACCACCCGCTCAGCATCATCAGCGCAATTCGAATAACCGTCAGCCCGCCAAACACCACGATTGACTGCGCGGCATGAAACTTCACCCACGGGCGCTTGTCGATCAGCAAAAAGATAATCCCCGTAACCCAGCCCAGCACGTAGCACAACAAGCCCGCAACGTTCTCCGCCATACCTTCCGTCGTTACTGGCGGTCCAGCCACCGCAGGCGCGGGTACCGCTGCTCCCTGACTCGCGCCGCACTTGGGACAAAACGCCGCTCCACCCACTTCCGTTCCACACGCCTTGCAAAACGCCATACACAGACCTCCCCGGGGATATAATGCGCGCGAGCGTAACAAAAGAGTCTCACTAGCGCAATGTCTATTGCCTCGCCGACTCCTCCCGCAACAGTAAGTG
Organism: uncultured Acidobacteriota bacterium; assembly: GCA_963846145.1. Taxonomy (GTDB): domain Bacteria; phylum Acidobacteriota; class Terriglobia; order Acidiferrales; family UBA7541; genus Acidiferrum. The sequence goes on from CAWJUV010000006.1 coordinate 283,716, forward strand.
ATTCTTCCGACGTCACTGCCCCGTCGACGACCACTCGCCTCTTTTCCTGGCCGCGCGACACGACTCCCGCCGAACGCCAAACACTCCTGGCCGGCAGCTTGGGCTGGATGCTCGACGCCATGGACGTCATGCTCTATTCCCTGGTCCTGGCATTCCTCATCCGCGAGTTCGCCATGGACACTCGCACGGCGGGGCTGCTCAATTCCCTGACACTGCTTGCCTCCGCCATCGGCGGTTTGCTCTTCGGCTGGATCGCCGACCGCATCGGCCGTACCCGCGCACTGATGGCGTCTATCGCGCTATATTCCGTGGCGAGCGCTGCTTGCGGATTTACCCATTCCATTCCGCAGCTCGCGGCATTTCGCTTCCTTCTGGGCCTCGGCATGGGCGGGGAGTGGACCGCCGGCGCCGCACTCATCGCCGAAACCTGGCGCGCCGCGCACCGTGGCAAAGCTCTTGGCTTAATGCAATCCAGCTACGCCATTGGCGAAGCCATTGCCGCCTTAGTGGTCGCGGTGGTCCTTCCCAATTTCGGTTGGCGAGCCGTTTTCTTTGTAGGAGTGCTGCCCGCCCTGCTCGTTTTCTGGATCCGCCGCGGCGTACCTGAACCGGAACTGTGGTCGCGCCGCACGCCATCACAGCGTTCGAATCTCTCCATCCTGTTTCGCAGCGAGAACCGTTCCGCACTTCGCGCCGGCACACTCGCCACCGCCATGAACGCCTGCGGCATGTTTGGCTACTGGGGGCTCTTCACCTGGATCCCCGCCTACCTTTCGCTTCCCGTCGCCCAAGGCGGACGCGGCCTCAGCCTGGTTAAAACCACTTCATTCTTCCTTGTGCTATGTTTTGGAAAATGGCTGGGCTACGCGCTCTTCGGATTCTTCGCCGACGCCTTTGGCCGCCGCAAACCCTACTTCACGTACCTGATCGTCGCCGCCGCACTCGTCCCCATCTACGGCACCACCCGAAACGCCCTGTGGCTGCTCATTCTCGGTCCCTTCGTAGCGTTCTTCGGCACCGGCTTCTTCTCCGGCTTCGCCGCCATCGCCAGCGAAATTTTCCCCGGCGAGATCCGCGGCGCCGCCATGGGCCTCAGCTACAACATCGGACGCGGTCTCTCCGCCGTGGCACCCTTCGCCGTCGGCGCACTCGCGATTCACTACGGCATCGGCCCGGCCTTTTTTCTTCAAGCCGCCGCCTTCTTCGTCGCCGCCCTTCTCGCACTACTCCTGCCCGAAACGCTAGGCCGCACTCTCACCTAAGCACTCTTCAGCTCACTCGGGATCACAGCCACGACAGCGGGTGCCCCGCCCTCGATTTCCAGGGCGGGTCTTGGGTTTGAATTTTCAGGGATTGATCGAGCTATTGAACTGCCAGCTCGACACCAACAAACCGGAACATCAAGCCTGCGCCAGCAACGACTGCATCGAGGGCTTCCCCCTCTTCAACGTAAACTTCATCGGCACATACGGCGCATGCGCCAACGTATTCTGAAAATCCGTCCCGTCCGAATAGTGCCGCTTGGGCACCCTCCGCGTCAGAATACTCACCGCCAGCGGCTCCCTCCGAAACGGATACGGCGACAACGCCAACGTATCCGTCGCTTCCCGCCGCAGCTCCCAATCCACTTCCGCACCGTCGTAATTGATCGGTACGCTCTCAATCGTCGAATCGCCCATCGCCGGCACGCAAAAATACAGTGACAACCGATCCAATGCTTCCAGCCGCTGCAAGTTCGCCTGCAAGAATTTCTCTTCGGTATATACCTTGGTCGATTCCTGGGCCCGCAAATCCACTTTCAGTCGCAATTGCTGCAGCCGCAGTCGCTGAATAAAATCATTCACCAACGGCGCCTCGCTGCCGCGCACATACTTCGACGAAAACCCCGGCATAGTCGCGCGAGTTTTGTCGTAAAGCCCCACGCAATGCATGCTCACCAGCAGCGCCGCGTAGCGATCCACTTTGAGGATGCGCTCCAGCCCGCGCTGATACAGCGCGATGTGCTGCTCCGTGGGAATCGACATGAAGCTGTACGGCAAAAACGTAGCGGGATCCACCTCGGGGTGAATCTCCCATTCGCGCCAGCCATTGTCGTGTTCGGCCGCCGCCAGGCGCAATGATTCGAACGGCTCCGGCTTGAGAAATTCTTCGTTGCCCAGTTCACGCGCAAAAAATCCCGATAACAGCGCGTGATCGGTCTGGCGAATCACCATCACTTCATTGTCTTGTGTGTGCAGAATCATCGGGCTCGTTCGAGGTTGGCCACTCGGTCGCTAAAAGAATCGTGTCATGTTACTGCAATTCGGGGAACAACGAGAGGAACGCTTCAGGTGATGTGGAAATCACTTAAGCCAACTCTAAGGGAGAGGAACAACTTCGCGTCGATGCTGCAAAGAAAATTTGGTGCGGGAAGAGGGATTTGAACCCCCAAGAGCTTGCGCCCGGCAGGTTCTAAGCCTGCTGCGTCTGCCAGTTCCGCCATTCCCGCGCGGTCATCCCGAGTTTATCACGCCGCATCGCCGCCGTTAGTTGCGAGCCGAATAGAAGTCCTTTCTGAACCTCAGCGACCAGGACGGGCGCCCCGGGCTCGATCTGTAGCCCGGGTCTTGGGGTTGAAGTCATCGCCATCGTTCCGCTAAGCAGACGCAAGATTTTTCCCTTCCCTGCCCACGCCTTTCGCGATATGTACTACTGTACGGTCCTTATCTAAGCCTTCTTCAACGCACGCATCACACCGTCCTGGAGCTGTTATGTCTCGCGATGTTCGCTCAATCCTAAACCTCTATAATCCGAACGCTCCCCTCGATCACGCCGCTACGATCCCTTCGCCGTGGTACTTCGACGACGGTATCGCCGAACTCGAAAACTCCTCCGTCTTCGGCCGCTCCTGGCAAGCCATAGGCCGCGCCGCACAAGTCGAAAAGCCCGGCCAATTCCTCACCGCCGACGTCGCCGGCGAACCCATCGTGGTCGTCCGCGGCGAAGATGCGCAACTCCGCGCTTTCTATAACGTCTGCCGTCATCACGCCGCCGCAGTCGTGACCGAAGCGCAAGGCTGCGCCAAACAATTCCGCTGCCCCTACCATGGCTGGACTTACGGCATCGACGGCGCACTAAAAGGCATGGTCGAATTCGACGGCGTCTGCGATTTTTCCCGCGCCGACAACGGTCTTGTCCCCATCCTGGTCGACATCTGGGAAAATTTTGTATTCGTCAACCTTGATCCGCACGCCGGCTCACTACAGGGGTTTTTGGGCGCTGTTCCTCCCATAGTCGCGCCATTGCAGCTCACCAAGAAAATGCAATTCTTCGATCGCCGCGTTTACACACTGCAATGCAATTGGAAGGTTTACGTCGACAATTATCTCGATGGCGGCTACCACGTCCCGCACGCCCACAAAGGCCTCAGCAGCGTCATCGAATACACCAAATACACCATCGAAAATTTCGAACGCGCCTGCCTGCAATCCAGCCCGCTGTCTTCCGACTCCAGCTCCGAAACAGAGGTAGCCTCCACGCGCCAGGGCCGCGCCTTCTATCTGTGGATCTACCCGAATTTCATGCTGAACGCCTACGAAGGCGTGATGGACACGAACCTAGTCGTCCCGCTGGCAGTCGACAAATGCGCCGTGATTTTTGATTACTTTTTTGGCGACGTCAGTGCCGCCGCCGAAGCACGCAACCGCGAAAGCGTCGCAGTCAGCGAAAAAGTGCAAGACGAAGACCAAGGCATCTGCGACTCAGTCCAAAAAGGCCTGGGCTCCCGCGCCTACCTCGCCGGCCGCCTCTCCGTCCGCCGCGAAGCCGGCGAACACCTCTTCCACCGCCTGCTCCACGCCGACCTAACCCACGCCGCCACCCAAACCGCAGCCGCCGCCGATTAAATTATCGGCCTACTCGAAAATCACCGTCTTATTCGCGTACAACAAAATCCGGTTCTCAATGTGCCAGCGCACCGCCCGCGACAACACCACCTTCTCCAGGTCGCGCCCCTTCTCCACCAAATCCTCCAAATTATCCCGGTGCGAAATCCGCGCCACCCCCTGCTCGATAATCGGCCCTTCATCCAAAATTTCCGTCGCGTAGTGCGCCGTCGCCCCCACCAGCTTCACCCCGCGGTCATAAGCCTGCTGATGCGGCCGCCCCCCAATAAACGCAGGCAAAAACGAATGATGAATATTGATGATCTGCTGCGGATACCGCGCAATAAAATCCGTCGACAAAATCTGCATATACCGCGCCATCACCACTAGATCGATCTTCTGTTCGCGCAAGATCGCCAGCTGCCGGGCCTCCGCTTCAACCTTGTTCTCCTTGGTCACCGGGATATGTTCGAACGCAATCCCATAAAAGTCCGCATGTCGCTTGGCATCCGGATGGTTGCTGACAATCAACGGGATGTCGCAAACCAATTCCCCGTTGCGATGTCGATAGAGCAAATCCACCAAGCAGTGATCGAACTTCGAAACAAAAATTGCCACCCGCGTCCGTTGCGTCGACACCGCCAGCCGCCAATGCATCGAAAACCGGTTCGCGATCGGATCAAACTTGGCTGCAAATTCCTCCATCGGCAACGTAAAATCCGTCAAATCCCATTCCACCCGCGCCAGATAAAACCGCTCTTCCCCCGCCTGATGCTGCTCAAAATGCAAAATGTTCCCATCATGCCGAAAAATAAATTCCGCAATGGCCGCATCCAACCCCTTCTGATCCGGACACTCCACCAACAAAATCGCACTCTTCCGCACACTCTCTCCTGGCGTAGCCGCTTACTTCGACATCCTACCAATCCCGAGCCGCCACCCCGTGGCCAAGCTCTTGCACGTTGCCTAAAAGACGGATAAACTAGTCGAACTAGTCAAACTAGTCGGAGTACACTGGAGCCTCGCATGGAAAGAGTGGGTGCATTTGAAGCCAAAACTCATTTGGCCGCGCTCTTAGATCGCGTGCAAAAAGGCGAACGAATAACGATCACCAGAAACGGCAAGCCTGCCGCCATCCTGATTCCCGTGTGCGAAGAGAAAGCAAAGCTGACTCACGACGAAATCATGGAGCGCATGCGTGCGATACGAACGCGCACGAATCCCGATACCATGACGGTCAAAGAAATGATCAACGAGGGTCGGCGCTTTTGAGCAGGATCGTAATCGACGCGTCAGTCGCTTTGGCCTGGTGCTTTGTCGATGAAGCAAGCGATCATGCTGAAAAGGTCCTTGCGGCTCTCCGAAATACCACTGCTTTGGTCCCCACAATTTGGGCTATCGAGATTGCCAACGGAATTCTCGTTGGTGAACGACGTCGACGAATTAACAGCGACCAGGTCGCGGAGTTCCTTGAACTAGTCAACGCACTTTCGATCGTGGAGGAAGGGCGGCCAATTGACTACCACTTTAACCACATCCTACTTCTCGCTCGCAAACACCAGTTGTCATCCTACGATGCCTGTTACATCGACCTTGCGCTCCGTCATGGCTTATCGCTGGCAACTCAGGACGCTCAACTGAAACGTGTCGCCGAGACACTCGAAGTGCCGCTATTCCCTGCTTAGATCGTAAAAACGACCCGCGGCTTGCCTGCTGCTTTCTCCCAGACCTGCTCCACTTCCGCCAGCGGCACTACTCGCGTCGCAATTTTCAAACCCGCAGGCCCCACCGCCTCAAATGTCTTACTGATCGACTCCACCAAGCCCTTGCGGCTCACGCTGCCGATTCCGCTGCCCATCAACGTAATCGCCGCCGATCGCAGCGCTGCTCCCGCCAGGGAAATCTCCGCTTCGCCACCCGCTGTACCCACCTGCACGAATCGCACCTCTTTGTCTTCCACCGTTTTCGCCAGCGCCGCGATAATCGCCTTCGCGCTGGCTCCCCACAAATAATCGATCACCACATCGATCCCGTCCGAAAACGCCGCTCGAAGCGTCTCCTCAAATTCCGCCGCGGCCGTCGGATGCGCCGCTTCCAGCGCAAACGGAATCACCACGTCCGCCCCCAACTCCTTCAGCTCTTCCAACTCTTTTGCGTTGCGCCCCGTGACGATTACTTTACTCGCGCCAAGATACTTCGCCACCTGCACCGCAACTCCGCCCGCCGTCCCGGTCGCGCCATTCACCAACACCGTCTCCCCCGCCACCAAATGCGCCCGCGCCACCAGTGAAGCCCACGCCGACATCCCCGGATTAGCAATCGCCGCCGCCGTAACATCATCGACCGACGCAGGAATCTCCACACAGCGCCTAAAATTAATGGGGCAAAACTCCGCTAGCGATCCGAACGGCGCCTCCGGCATTGCAAAGTAAACCCTCCGCCCATCCTTCGTCACACCCACGCCATCCGTCCCCGCCACCGCCGGAAAAACCCCCGCCGAGCTGTAATGCGCTCCCGACGCCCGCCCCTTCGTCAAATTGCTCAGCGCCGCCGCCCGCACCGCAATCAACTCCTCCCCATCCTTCGCCACCGGCTTCTCAAAATCCCCATACACCGGCGTCTTCCCCGCCCCGGTAACAATCGCTGCTTTCATAATGTTTCTCCGTTAGGCCGCTTCATCAATCCTCTCAACCATAAGCTTACGACAGCAGGTTCGCGCGGTGGCGAACCGATACTCCCATGAATTGACCGCCAATCTATCGTCGCCTATACTCGCCTACTGGGTTGCTACGCGCTCGTTCTTGCCTGTCTGGCCTCTTCACCAAGACGGTTGGTTTCTTCGGCGACTTCGGCAAGATGTCTACGCAGCCGGCACACTTTAAATTTGCTTGCGCGATAATTCGCGCCTCCGAAAGGTTCTTCGCATGACTGACGGCACCACCGAAAACTCCGCAGAAAACACCGCTTCCGAAACAAACGCTGAAAACGCCGCGGAAAACTCCACTACTGAAACCGCCACCGCCGTCGCAGACAATCCCTGCCGCCGCGAACTTGAACTAGAAATCCCCGCCGACGAAGTCTCCAAAGCCACTGAACGCGTCGCCAAAGAATTCGCCAAGGTCGCGCGCATCCCCGGCTTCCGCCCCGGCAAAGCTCCGCTCACACTAATCCGCCGCCGCTTCGCCGACGACATCAAGGGCGAAGTCCTGCAATCCCTCGTTCCCGAGCGCGTCGAAAAAGCCGTCCACGAACAGAAACTCACCCCCGTCTCTCAGCCTCAAGTCGAAAAACTCGACTACAACGAAGGCCAACCGCTGAAATTCAGCGCCGTCTTCGAAGTCCTCCCCGAATTCGAGCTGGGCAGCTACAAAGAACTCCCTCTCGAAATGCCCCCGATGGACGTCACCGACGCCGACGTCACCAAAACTCTGGAAGACATGCGCGAACGCGCCGCCACTTTCGCACCCGTCGAAGGCCGCCCGCTGCAGGACGGCGACTACGCCCAACTCAAACTCACCGGCACTCCCGACGACGGCGGCGAACCGCTCGAAGCCGAAAGCGTCCTCTGCCACATCGGCGCCGAAGAAACTATGGCCCCCTTCAACGACAACCTCCGCGGCGCCAACATCGGCGACCACAAAGATTTCGACGTTCCCTACCCCGCCGACTATCCCGATCCAAAACTAGCCGGCAAGACCTTCCACTATTCCGTGGACATCCTCGGCATCAAGAATAAAAAGCTCGCCGACCTCAACGACGACTTCGCCAAGGACGTCAGCGACGCCACCACTTTTGACGAACTCCAGAAAAAAGTCCGCGAAAATCTGGAGCACCAGCGCGACCACCGCCAAAAAGACCTGCAACACGAAAAGGTCCTGGAGCAACTGGTCAAGCTCCACGACTTCGCCGTACCGCAATCGCTCGTCGAACATCAAATGGACATCCGCCTCGAGCGCATGGTCCGCTCCCTCGCACAGCAGGGCGTCGACCCACGCGCCGTAAATGTGGATTGGGTCGCCCTTCGCCAACGCAATGCCGACCGAGCCAAGGACGACGTCAAAGCCGAACTGATCGTCGACCGCATCGCCACCGCCGAAAACATCGACGTCAACGACGAAGAGCTGCAGCACGAGATCGAACATCTCGCCAGCCACAGCAACGAATCCGCCGAAGCCGTGCGCGCTCGTTTGACAAAGCAGGGAGGCATCGATAGGATCAAAGCCAAGTTGCGGAGCGATAAAACTCTCGACTGGCTCGCGCAAAACGCCCGAGTAACCACCGCCCCCGTAGCCAATGAAGCCAAATCCGCTAGTGAATAAAGCAACACAGTAGCTTCGGGGAATTTCTTCCAGGGCGCGCATTTTGCGGCACAATCGATTGAGCTGCTTCGTAAAATTTCACACAGCTCGCGACCTGAACGGTCACACAAAAACAAAATGATAAATTTCGACGATCCCGAGTATCGCGCTACCACGCTTGTACCTATGGTCGTGGAACAGACCAGTCGCGGCGAACGCGCCTACGACATCTATTCCCGCCTGCTCAAGGAACACATCATCTTTATCGGCACGCCGATTGACGACCACGTCGCCAATTTGGCCACCGCCCAGATGCTTTTCCTTCAAGCCGAAGATCCGGAAAAAGACATTCAGATTTACATCAACTCGCCGGGCGGCTCGATCACCGCGGGCTTCGCGATTTACGACACCATGCAATTCGTCAAGCCCGACGTGGTTACCACCTGCGTCGGCCAGGCCGCTTCCATCGCCGCGGTGCTTCTCGCCGGCGGCACCGCCAAAAAGCGTTTCGCGCTTCCCAATGCTCGCATCCTGATTCATCAGCCGTGGATGTCCGGCCTCGGCGGTCAAGCCACCGACATCGATCTGCATGCCAAAGAAATTCTGCGCATGCGCACCACCATCAATAAACTTTTAGCCCAACATAGCGGTCAGAGCGTTTCGCGCATCGAAAAGGATGTAGAACGCGACTTCATCATGAATCCCGAACAAGCCAAGGAATACGGGATGATCGATGAAATCATTTACAAGCATCGCTAGTCCGCATTTGCGTTCGTTGGCAATCCGGGCTCGCGCGGTTTGTAACGTTCCAGAATGTTTGCTACTCCCACACCTTTCTGTTTTACGCCGAACAATATTCGGCCTAGAATATTGGTAATGGGGACTCTGCCGTAGTTGCCGTCCGGCGGGGATGAGGCCTTCACACCAGTGAAAAAATTCAATCCAGAAGAGCCGCTGCGCTGTTCCTTTTGCCACAAGACCCAGGAACAGGTCGAAAAGCTGATCAGTTCGCCTTCCGACTATCCGCGCGCCTACATCTGCAATGAATGCGTGGGTGTCTGCCAGACCATTCTGGAAGACGAGAAGCGCGAGCAAGCCACCGCGCCGGCCAAGCGCCTCCCGCGTCCGCCCGAAATTAAGCAGTTCCTCGACGGCTATGTCATTGGCCAGGATCGCACCAAGAAGAAACTGGCCGTCGCTGTTTACAACCACTACAAGCGCATCTTCCTCAACAAGCAGCCTGGCGACGTAGAACTCAGCAAGTCCAATATTTTGCTGATCGGCCCGACCGGCACGGGAAAAACCCTGCTCGCTCAAACGCTTTCGCGCATGCTCGATGTGCCTTTCGCCATCGTCGATGCCACCACCCTGACCGAAGCGGGCTACGTCGGTGAAGACGTCGAAAACATTATTTTGAAGCTGCTGCAGGCCGCCGACGGCGACGTGCAGAAAGCCCAGCAAGGCATCATCTATATCGACGAGATCGATAAGATTGCCAAGAAGGATGAAAACCCTTCGATCACTCGCGATGTCAGCGGCGAAGGCGTGCAGCAAGCTTTGCTGAAGATTCTCGAAGGCACCGTTGCCAACGTTCCTCCGCAGGGTGGCCGCAAACATCCCCATCAGGAATTTACTCCGGTGGACACCACCAACATTCTCTTCATCTGCGGCGGCGCATTCGTTGGCCTTGAAAAGGTCATCGAAAAACGCGCCGGACGCCGGGCCTTGGGATTTCACACCGATGCCTCGACCGCCGCGCCGCAGCGTCGTAACACCGAGTTACTCGAACAGGTCCAGCCGGGCGACTTGATTCGCTACGGCCTGATTCCTGAATTCGTCGGCCGCTTGCCAGTCGCTGGCGTAATGAACGATCTCGACAAAGTCGCTCTGGTCAAAATTCTCACCGAACCCAAGAACGCGCTGCTCAAGCAATACCAGCGCCTCTTCGAGTTTGAAAACGTCCGCCTGCGCTTCACCGACGACGCCCTTGAAACCGTAGCGGAACTGGCCATGGCCCGCAAAGTCGGCGCCCGCGGCCTGCGCATGATTCTCGAAGACCTGATGTTGGAATTGATGTACCACCTGCCCATGCAGCGCAAGGTGCGCGATTTCGTCGTCACCGCGGAAATGGTCCGCACCCGCGAAATCAATTGGAGCCTGCTCGAAAAAGCTGGTTAGTCTTTCGACACCGCTCCTGCGTCGCCGGTTTTTGATTCGAATCGCGTAGCCGCTCTTCGCGATATAACTTTTTAGGGGTTTCATGTTCAATCGGGAAAAACAAGAAATGAAACGCGTACCCATGATGCCGGTGCGCGACATGGTCATCTTTCCGCAGCAGATGACTCCCTTCATCGTCGGCCGCGAAGCCAGCGTCCGCGCGCTCGAAGAAGCTCTCACCGGCGATAAAAAAATCTTTCTGTCCACGCAGCACGACGCTTCGGTTGACGATCCCAAGCCTGAAGAAATCTACGCGGTCGGCACGCTCGCTAACATCGTCCAGAGCGTCAAGCTTCCCGACGGCAACATCAAAGTTCTTGTCGAAGGTGTGGAACGTGCCCGCGCTCTTTCCATCACCGCCGAAGAAGGCTTCTTCCGCGCTACCGTTCGCTTGTTAAATGCCCGCGTCGAGCCTTCCCCGCAAGTCGAGCAGAGCGTTCAGAAAATCACCGGGCTCTACGAACAGTTCATCAAGCTTTCGCAGTCGCTCAACTACGACACCATGATCGCCGCCGCCCGCGTCGACGATCCCGCACGCCTCTCCGACACCATCGCCGCGAATTTGCAGCTCCCTGTCGACGAAAAGCAGGACCTGCTCGAAACCGTGGATCCCATCGAGCGTCTGGCCCGCATCGGCGACATTCTCGAAATCGAACTGGAAAAGCTCAACGTCGACCGCAACATCAACACCCGCGTCAAGCGCCAGATGGAGCGCGCCCAGAAAGAGTACTACCTCAACGAAAAGTTGAAGGCCATCCAGAAGGAACTCGGCCGCGGCGAAAAATCCGAAATCGACGAACTCAAAAAGAAAATCGATTCCGCCGGCATGTCCAAGGAAGTCCATGAGAAGGCTGTCCAGGAGCTCAAGCGCCTGGAACTCATGCCTCCCATGTCCGCTGAATCCACCGTCAGCCGCAACTATCTCGACTGGCTGCTCGCGGTGCCCTGGAAGAAAAGGTCCAAGGAAATTCGCGACATTCACGCCGCCGAAAAAATCCTTAACGAAGAGCACTTCGGCCTCGACAAGATCAAAGACCGCATCCTCGAATTTCTCGCCGTCCGCCAACTGGTAAAAAACCCCAAGGGCTCGATTCTTTGCTTCGTCGGACCTCCAGGCGTCGGCAAAACATCGCTCGCCATGTCCATCGGCCACGCCACGGGCCGCAAATTCGTGCGTGTGTCACTCGGCGGCGTGCGTGATGAAGCCGAAATTCGCGGTCATCGCCGTACCTACATCGGCGCCCTGCCCGGCCAGATCATTCAAATGATGAAGAAGGCCGGCACCGTGAATCCGATCTTCGTTCTCGACGAAGTGGACAAAATGTCCACCGACTTCCGCGGCGATCCATCCGCCGCATTAATGGAAGTTCTCGACCCAGAGCTAAATCACGCTTTCACCGATCACTATCTCGACGTCGAATACGACCTTTCCAAAGTGATGTTCGTCTGCACCGCCAACGTTCTGCATACCATTCCGCAGCCCTTGCAGGACCGCATGGAAATCCTGCGCATCCCCGGCTACACCGAGCAGGAAAAATTGCAGATCGCCAAGCGTTTCCTGGTGAAACGCCAACGCGAAGCCACCGGCCTCACCGACGACAATCTCAGCTTCACCGACGAAGGCCTGCTCCACGTCATCCGCCACTACACCCAGGAAGCTGGTGTACGCAGCCTCGACCGCGAAATACAAAGCATTTCCCGCAAAGTAGCCCGCAAAGTCGTCACCGAAAATTCAAAAGCGGAAAATCTAAAAGCAGAAAATTCCAAAGCCGAATCTGCCAAGGCTGAAGGTTCAAAATCGGAAGCCTCGAAACCCGACGCTTCGAAATCAGAAATCGCCGCAGTCAGCGAAGTCAAAGTCGGAATCGTTCCGTCCAACGTAAACGATTACCTCGGCGTCCTGAAATACCGCGAATTCTGGCTGGAAAAGCACAACGAAATCGGCCTCACCACCGGCCTGGCCTGGACCGAAGTCGGCGGCACGGTGCTCTCCACCGAAGCCACCATCATGGAAGGCAAAGGCCGCCTCACTCTCACCGGCAAACTCGGCGACGTGATGCAGGAATCCGCGCAAGCCGCCATGGCGTACATCCGCTCGCGCTCGCACACCTTCGGCCTGCCCAAAGATTTCTACCGCAATATCGACATTCACGTGCACGTCCCCGAAGGCGCCATCCCCAAGGACGGTCCTAGCGCCGGCATCACCATCTGCAACTCAATCGTCAGCGCGCTTACTCGCATTCCGGTGCGCCGCGATGTCACCATGACCGGCGAAATTACTCTGCGCGGCAAGGTTCTCCCCATCGGCGGCGTCAAAGAAAAACTTCTCGCCGCTCACCGAATGGGCTTGCGTACCGTGCTGCTTCCGAAGGACAATGAGAAAGACCTGGCGGAAATCCCCCAGGAGATTCTCTCCGCGTTAACCGTTCGTTTCGTGGAAACCATGGATGAGGTTTTGCAGTTCGCTCTGGAACGGCCGGTTTCGCCGATCGAGCATCCTGCAGTTGCGCCCGTCGCCGAGCCGTTCGTGGCTGCAACCGAGAAAGACACAAGTTTGACCAATTAAAAGTTCCGCAAGCCCGCTTCTCGTTTCATCCGTCTGTTGAGAGGTAGGCTCCGTGGTAGCTCAGCTGTAGATGTCTGGTTTGCCTGCCTGGCGGTCGTCCGTGTTTTTGCCAGTTTGCGCGCCACCTCATTGATAAATCCGGCTTTTTTCGTTGTTCGATTTTTCACCGTTGTTCGATGTTCACCCTAACTCAAATCCCAACTTAACCACCACAACTCAACTTAACGATTCACAACTAAGGACCTATGAAAGAAACAAGCGTGGAAGGCACTAATCCGATGAGCATCAGCCTGGCTGAGCTCAAGGAAAAGAACATCACCGATCTCGCCAAGATCGCCAAAGAACTCAACATCCCCGGCGCCAGCGGCATGCGCAAGCAGGAACTGATCTTCCAGATCCTCCGCGCCCAGACCGAAAAGAACGGTCTCATCTTCTCCGAAGGTGTCCTCGAATGTCTCCCCGACGGTTTCGGTTTTCTCCGCGCCCCGGAGTACAACTACCTCCCCGGCCCCGACGACATCTACGTTTCGCCTTCGCAGATTCGCAAATTCGACCTGCGCACCGGTGACACCGTCTCCGGCCAGGTTCGCCCGCCCAAAGATGGCGAGCGCTACTTCGCTCTAATCAAAGTCGAAGCCGTCAACTTTGAAGATCCGGAAGTCGCCCGCAACAAAATTTTCTTCGACAACCTGACGCCGCTTTACCCCCAGGGCCGCCTCAAGATGGAAACCACCAAGGACAACATGACCGGGCGTGTGCTCGACCTGCTCTGCCCCGTCGGCAAAGGCCAGCGCGGCTTGGTCGTTGCTCCTCCGCGCACCGGAAAAACCATGATGCTGCAGTCCATGGCCAATTCCATCACCGTCAATCATCCGGAAGTCGCGCTGATCGTGCTGCTCATCGACGAGCGCCCCGAAGAAGTCACCGACATGCAGCGCACCGTCAAGGGTGAAGTAATCAGTTCTACCTTCGACGAAGCTCCGCAGCGCCACATTCAAGTCGCCGAAATGGTGCTGGAAAAAGCCAAGCGCCTCGTCGAACACAAGCGCGATGTCGTCGTGCTGCTCGACAGCGTCACTCGCCTCGCGCGCGCCTACAACGCCGTCACTCCGCCGTCCGGCAAAGTGCTCTCCGGCGGTATCGACGCCAACGCCCTGCAGCGTCCGCGCCGCTTCTTCGCCGCCGCTCGCCACGTGGAAGAAGGCGGCTCGCTCACCATCATCGCCACCGCGCTGATCGACACCGGCAGCCGTATGGACGACGTCATCTTCGAAGAATTTAAGGGCACCGGTAACATGGAAATCAACCTTGACCGCCGCCTCTCCGACAAGCGCGTCTTCCCAGCCATCGATATCCAGCGCTCCGGCACCCGCAAAGACGAAATCCTGCTCCCGCCAGACGAACTGAGCCGCGTCTGGGTTTTGCGCAAAGTGCTGAGCCCGCTCTCCACCGTCGAAGCCATGGAACTGCTGCTCAGCCGCCTCACCAAAACCAAATCCAACGCAGAATTTCTCAGCTCCATGTCCGCCCCCACATAGTTGGAGGATCACCACTCGCATCAATCTATATCCCGCTCAAACCGATTGGAAAACGAAAAGCCCCACACCGGAAACAGTGTGGGGCTTTTTCTTAATGATCAGTCTGCACGCTAAATTTTCCCGGGCTCTCGCCGCGGCCGCAAGACTCCGCCAATCCCGCTCTCTCGCAAAAAACTCTCCGCCTCTTCCCCTTCCACTCGCCGAACTATCGGCGCCCGATACTTCCGCACCATTTCACCGCCACAACAACATCTAAAACTAGTGCCATCGTTCCGCATACTGGGCGACACCACCACCACTTCCAACCGGCACGTTCCGTCCGGACAGACCCACTGGTCTCCACACTGCGCTGTGAACATCCCGTTTAGCCCTCGTTGGACACCACGCCGGGATCGTTTCCAGCTCCTTCAAGTTTGCGGTCACATCGCATGTCGCCACCGTTAATTCGCGCGTTGCTTGGCATGGCAACCACTTTGCCTTTATTTACCGCTTCGCCGCCGCCTCCGCTACATTCGCTGCAGACGAATTTTTCCTCGACAGTTCCGGCCGGACACACGGTTGACCCATCCGCCTCGCCATCGACATCGCATTCGGGCGCGGGCGCGTCGTCTGAAAAATCGGCGAATTCCCTTTCCTGGCCGCACTGCCGTCAAACTATGGATTCGTTTGTAGCTTGCCCTGCAAACGAAAAGCGGCTGCTCTCTAGCGCAGTCTGCCGAAAGTGTTCAAAGAGTACGCGCCTAGCGGTTTTCAACTAGCAAGATCCGCTCTACGCACTCGCCGCCCGTCCAACCTCGTTCTGGTACCTGTGGAAATTTCTGGTTGCAATCCCAAGCATTCTCATTTCTTCAACGGGCTTCTCTTCCCAAAACGGTAGCCTACCTCCGCTCGACGCACCTGGCCTTCTTGAGCCAGTTTGCTCGATACCTACATTTCTTCAGGAGGCTACATGCGCTTCACCAAGCTCGCGATCGGCTTTTTTGCTGTGAATTTGCTCGTATTTGGTGCTCTCACTACGTCTTTCTCCAAGAGTTCTAACGGTACTGCCAATCTGAAGGCCTCCTCACGGCACGCCATAATCATCGCGGACGGGACCGACCCCATGCCGCGGCCGCCAAAGGCCTAACTGATCGGCAGTTGTTAGGGGAGGAGTGTGACGGCATTTCTCCCCTGACATCTTTCCTCGTGCTACGCTTTCTCCCAATACCCTTGGGAGTTTGTGTGCCATGTTGGCCGTGAACTATGCAATCTGGCTGGCCGGTTTCCTGCTGGAAATCGTCCTGCTGACTCGCGCCGTCCGCACGAAACTCCTGCCGCTTTACCCTTCCTTTTATTTGTACATTTCTTTCGTCTTGACCCAGTCCGTACTTCGCCTGCTCGTCTACAATTTTTTTGATCAAACAATTTATTCGTTGTTCTACTGGACCACGGAGTTTCTGGGAGCCGGTATCGGCTGCCTGGTGGTCTTTGAAATTTATCGCGCCGGCTTAGCTTCCTATCCCGGAACGGCCCGCCTGGCCCGCCGCGTTCTCGCCATTCTGTTCATTCTCGCCGCCACCAAAGCACTGGTCGACGCTACGCAAAGTCCTGGATGGTGGGCAGCCACCACCACCTTCGATGTAGTGCGCGCGGTGCGAACCGTTCAAGCTCTCGCCATCGCCGCGTTGATCGTCTTGTTTTTGGTCTACGCCGTGCCCTTCGGACGGAACCTCAAAGGCATTCTTTTCGGCTACGGATTATTTGTTGGCGCGGGCGTCATCGGTTTTACCTTCGCCGATAACAGTAGTGATCTCTTCAGCCGCATCTGGGCAATACTCAATCCGATAACATACGGCTTGGCACTTATTCTCTGGGTTGTATACTTGTGGGCGCCGCAAGCTCACCCGGAAGCCACCTCACTACGTATGGAAGAGCAATACCAACAAGTTGCCGCGCGCACCCGCCGCCGGCTGCAACAAGCTCGCGGCTTTCTCGGCAAGGCGACTAACCCATGATGACTCCGGTGGCCATCTCGCTCACCTCCGGCGCATTTCTCACCGTTTTACTTTTCCTCGTTTGGCGAACCTCTCGCGTGCCTTCGCAATTTTCCAATGCGGCATTTTTCGATGAACAAGACTGGGCCGCCTGCCCCGCTGAATTCGTCTCCGAAATTTTCGCCCCGGAAGATTCCGAATTCATCGCCTCACTCAATTCCCCGCAGCTACAGGATTTCTTCCTGAAAGAACGCGCTTCCGTCGCCCGCGCCTGGATCCATCACACTTCCGCGTCCATCCGCCACATCATGCGCGAACACCTGCAGCTTTCCCGCCGCAGCCCCGACCTCGAAATCGGCACCGAGTTTCAGATTTACGCCACCTACATCCTGCTTCAAAGCGCCTGCATCGCCTTGCTGCTCTCTCTCGAATTCGCCGGACCGGCCCGCCTCCGCGCCGTTTCGCTCCAGTTCCACCGCCTCGCGGAACGTTTCAGCAGTGCCCACGGCCAGCTCCAGGCCGCCTTTGACGCCAAAGTTTTGCAGGGAGCTTCTCAGTCTTGAGTTCACTCCCCGCCGCGGCCAGCACGATGAAAGCCTCCAAAAGCTCGCTCACCCTCATTCCCGTCCAGGAAGCCTACGAAGATCTGCTGCACCGCACTCTCTCCAAGATCTCCAGCGACATGGGCCGCCTCATCTACCTCGCCTCCATGCGCGACTACAACACCGGCAGCTACCACCACGATGGCCTGGCAGCGCGCTTCAGCCCGGCCATTGCGCGCGAAGCCCTCGAAATGGCTCACCGCGAAGTCTTCCACCGCGTCGCCGCGCTAAAACTCCGCGACCTGGTCAGACAGATGTCTATGTATTTGGAATCCTGCCACGAAGTCGAAACTGACGTTCTCCGCGCCTGGCAGCGCCTTGAACCTTACCGCATCCTGGTGCCGCTCAACGTGCACCCTACCGTTTCCGCCCTCTTCATCTCCAACATCAAACTCGCCTTGGTAATTTTGCCCCGCCTTCGCGAGGCGGCTCCGCATTCGTATCCGTCAGACGCATCGCTACCCCAGTAACCTGCCCGATAATTTCCGCGTCCGTCCCGTACGCAAATCGCCGCACCGACACTGGCGACAGCGGATGCGGCAGCAATAATAAATGTCCTTCCTGCATGTCGCACCAGGAGCAAGCATAGCCGTCGCGCAGCTCCACAAAATAAATCGCCCGGTCAAACTCCGTGCGCCAACGCTGCGGCTGCACCTTGCGCACCCGCGAATCGATCTGCACAAACGACCCCGGCCGCAGCAAGGGATACAGGGTGAAATCCTGCAGCCCAATATATCCGTATTGACTGTGCTTGATGTCCAGGTGCTGAATCAGCGCAATGGGCACTTCGCCCCACAGCTCCACCATGCGCGACACCAGGCTGGTATTGTCGATATCGAACGCCCGGTCAAACCGCACCGGAAACGTCACCGTGCGTTCGGCGTCGTACACTTCCAGCGAAGTCAGATGCGTGCTGGGCAATTGATCGCTCAATTGATGGCGGTTCAGGTTCTGCAGATCCACACCGTACATCCGCAGCAGGTCGGTGAACTTGAGGCGGTAAATCGAACTGAGGCTATACAGCTTAAAAATACTCGGCACCGAATCCGAATTCTCCACCTGCGTCAGCCACGCATTGGAGATCTGATACTCCGGATTTCCCTCGGCTTCGGCGATTTTATGGCTGAATTCCGCAACGTCTCGCGTGGTGATTCCCAGGCGGTCGCGGATCTCCTTGAGCTGTTCGTGGGGAGGAGGGGGGTGCATGTCCTATCCTACCCCACCCCCATTAAAATTTTGCAATACAGCCGATTTTTACAATTCTAAAGTAAGTGTAAAAGTCGTCAATACTGGCGCGGGTTTTCGCAGTTTCTTGCTTCAGGCATCGCGGAATGACTGGCGCTTTGGCTATTTCCCTGCGGCCATCCACGCTTCCATATGGGTGTTCAGCACGCTCAGCGGCACAGCCCCATTCTCCAGCACTGCATCATGGAACGCCCGAACGTTAAACTTGTCCCCCTGCTTCTTCTCCGCCTGCGTCCGCAACTCCCGAATTTTCAGCTGCCCCAGTTTGTACGCCAAAGCCTGTCCTGGCCACACAATGTACCGGTCCACTTCCACCGTAATGTCCTGATCCGTTTTCCCAGTGTTGTCTTTGAAAAATTGAATCGCCTGTTCCCGCGTCCATCCCTGCGAATGCATCCCGGTATCCACTACCAGCCGCACCGCCCGCCACATCTCATAGCTCAACTGTCCAAATTTTGAATAGGGATCTTTGTACATCCCCAGTTCCTCGCCGAGGCTTTCGCTATACAGTGCCCAACCCTCCACGAACGCCGAATAACCAACATGCCTGCGAAACTCCGGCTCATCCTCCAATTCCTGAGCCAGCGAAATCTGCAAGTGGTGTCCCGGCACCGATTCGTGCAGCGACAGCGCCTCCATCTCCCACTTCGGCCGCGCATGCAAATTGTAAGTGTTCACAAAGTAGTAGCCCGGCCGACCCACGCTGGGCGCTCCGCCTTGGTAGTAGGCGGTCGTTTGCGAAGGCGCTTTGAAATCCGGAATGGGCGTCACTCCATACGGCAGCCGCGGCAATTTCCCGAACAAGTGCGCCAGCTCCGGATCGATTTTCTTGGCGATAATCCGGTAGCCATTCACTAGATCTTCCGGCTTGTCGTAATAGAATTGCGGATCGTTGCGCAGAAACTCAGTGAACTCGTGAAAGCTCCCCTTGAAATTTACCGAAGCGATCACCTTGTCCATCTCCGCGCGAATCCGCTTCACTTCCGACAGACCTATCTCGTGAATCTGCGCCGGCGTTAAATCGGTGGTGGTCTGCCAGCGTACGTGAAACGCATACGCCTCCGCTCCATTCGGCAGCGCCGTCGCTGCAATCGACTCACGGCACGCAGGGATGTAAGTGTTCGTGACGTAATCGTGGTACTTCTGCAGCGCTGGCGCCACTTTCGCGCTGAAAATTTCTTTTGCCCGGGCAGTTAGCCGGGTCCGCTCACCAGCGGGAATCTCCGTCGGAAACTCTACAAATGCAGCCAGCATCGCGCTCTTCAACGGATCGCTGGTGTTCAAGTCCGCGATCTGCTTCGGCACATCCCGCAGCATCTGCTTCGGCGGCGCGTAGCCCTTCTTCAATCCCTCTTGCATCAGCGCAACGTTTTGCTCCAGCGCCGTCGGCAGTGCTTCCAGCCGCGCCAGGATGTCTTCGTAGTCCGCCACCGAGTGCGTCGGCATCGTCGCGATGGTATCCGCTGCGCTGGAGTGCATCCCGTTCATCTGGTCCAGCGGCATCCAGTTGTTGAACGGCACCACTTGCCGGAATGGCAGAGGATCGTCGCCGTACTTCAGCCCTTCTTCGGCGGTCTGCAGCAACTCCATGTAGATGTCGTAGTTCAACTGCTCCGCGCGTGGTAGCGCCTCACGCGAGGTGGCCTTCAGTTCCGCCAGCGCTTCACGCAAATGTTTTTGGCGGCTCTCAATACCCCTCGCGGAATAGTCATTCCAGCGCCGGTTCTGTCCTGGATATCCGACCGAGGTGGCCATCTCCGGATATTCCGTCATCCAACGCTTCCAATCCTCGTCCAGGAACGCACGAAACTTTTTCCCCGCAGCATTGTCCGTCGACGATTCATGCGTGCTGCTCTGCGCCAACACCATCAGTGGTAGCGCCAACACGCACTTCCTAAACTCAATGCCGCGACTAATAGCATTCGCATCACAGTCCTCCCGCTCCCGCAGCGTGCGCCTGCCGCTCGCGCACCAGCATCACAATCACTCGCGCCGTTTCTTCAATCCCCATCGCCGTGTTATCTACCAGCACCGCATCTTCCGCCCGCACCAGCGGCGACACTTTTCGCTCACGATCGCGCCGGTCCCGCTCGCGCACCTCTTCCAGCACCTGCTCCAGCGAAATCTTGTCGCCCTTTTCCTGATGCTCCTTCCAACGCCGCTCCGCACGCGTCTCCGGCGCCGCGTCCAGAAAAATCTTCAATTCCGCCGCAGGAAATACCACCGTCCCAATGTCCCGCCCTTCCATGACAATCCCGCCGCCTAGCCCCGCGCGCTGCTGCTCCGCTACCAGCACTTCCCGCACTTCGTGAATGGTCGCCAGACGCGACGCGGCCTGCGCCACTTCCTCGGTGCGAATCTCGTTGGTGACTTCCACGCCATCGAGAAACACGCAGTTCTTCGCGCCCGCCGATTCCTGCTCTGCATTTGGACGCCGCAACTCAATGTGCGTCTCACGCGCCACCGCGCTAAGCGCCGCCTCATCGCTCAACGCCAAGTTGCGCCGCAGCGATTTCAGCGCCACCGCCCGGTACATTGCCCCGCTATCTAGATACAAATAATCCAGCTCGGTGGCCACACGTCGCGCCACACTGCTCTTCCCCGAGCCCGCCGGCCCATCAATAGCAATCGTCAGTTTTTGCATTGTGAATTGGCGTGCCGCTGGTCCCGATGCGGCACAGTTAGCGCAGGAAACTTTACTTCAAACCGACTCCGTTGGAAACCGCGTTCCGGAAGAAAGAGTCGGCTCTCGACGCCTCAAAAACCCATGATGTTGTAACCGCAGTCGACGTAAATCGTCTCGCCGGTAATCGCGGACGACGCATTCGACAGCAAAAACACCGCCGTCCCCCCAACCTCCGCAGCATCCACATTGCGCTTCAACGGCGCCTTCTCCGCATGCGCCTTGAGCATTTCGCCCAACCCCGAAATTCCCCGCGCCGCCAGCGTCTTGATCGGCCCCGCCGAAATCGCATTCACCCGAATCTTCTTCGCCCCCAAATCGCTCGCCAAATAACGCACCGCCGCTTCCAACGCCGCCTTGGCCACACCCATTACGTTATATTTCGGCACCACCTTCTCCGCCCCGAAATACGACATGGTCACAATCCCACCACCATCCGTCATCAACGGAGCCGCTTCGCGTGCTACCGCGATCAGCGAATACACGCTCACATCGTGCGCGATGCGAAACCCTTCGCGCGTCGTATTCAAAAACTCCCCGCTCAACTCCGCCGCCGGCGCAAACGCCACGCTGTGCACCACTCCCTGCAACGTCCCGTACTTCTCCTTCAACTCCGCGAACAACTTCACAATCTGCGCATCATCCGCCACGTCGCACATAAAGCCCGCGGCTCCAGGCAACTCCTCAATCAGTCCCTTCGCTTCCTGCTCCAGCCGCTCATTCTGATACGTAATCGCCAGCCGCCATCCATCCGCCGCCAACTTCTGCGCAATCGCCCACGCAATACTCCGTTTATTCGCCACCCCAAACACCACCGCCGTCTTCTGCCCGTCACTCATCTCGTCGTCAACCCTCCACTCGTCAAATCCTCTGAAACGCCCGCTCAATCTCCTTCACCGAATACCGCAACACCACCGGCCGCCCATGCGGACAACTCATCGGACAATCTGTCTTCGACAATTCCCCGAGCAGCCACTCCATCTTCTGAAAATCCAGCGGCATGTTCACCTTAATCGCCGCATGACAAGCCGTCGAAGCCGCAATCTTCGCTTGCAGCGTCTCAATCGAGATCGCCGTATTCTCCCGCTCAATCCCGTCCAGAATCTCCGTCAACAATTTCTCGGCATCGCTCGCCGCAATCCCCGCCGGCACCGCCTGAATCGCCACACTTCGCGGCCCCATCAATTCCACTTCAAATCCGTTGGCTCCCAACTCCTCCGCGATTTTTTCGTAAATCACAATCTGTCGCGGCGCCAACTCCAGCACCATCGGCATCAGCATCCGCTGCGCCTCAATTTTCCCCGCCCGCCGCGCCTCCAGGTGCTGCTCGAACAAAACCCGCTCATGCGCCACATGCTGATCCACAATCCACAACCCATCGCCATTCACCGCCACAATAAAACTCGAACTCACCTGTCCCAGCGGCTTCAAATCCGCAATCTGTTCCACCCGCGGCAAAGTGCCCGGCGCATCCCCATTCCCACTCGCCAAATTCCCAACCCATGGCGCAATCTTTTCGCGTTCACGGTCGCGCTGCGACACAGGCGCGTCCACCGCAATTCCCGCCACCCCAAACGAAAACCGCTGCTCCACCGGCCGCATCGGCGCCGAAATCAAATCAAATCCGCCATCCGATCCCCCGCCCGAGCCCAACCCAATTTCCTCCAGCGCCGGAATTACCGCCCGCGGTATTCCCGACGCTTCCCCATTGCCATTGTCCGCTCGCCCGCTAATATCCATGCCTTCCAGCGAACCTGGCGAAAATCCCCCCGTAGTCGTCGCCATCGGACTGCCAAACGCCATCCCCGGCGCGCGCACCGGTTGTGCCCCTCCCGCCCCCGCCGCAGCAGCGAAACTCGGCACCGCCCGCGATCCCGACAACACCTGCCGAATCGTGTCCCGCGCGAAATCGTGCACAAACTGCGGCCGCCGAAACCGCACTTCAATCTTCGCAGGATGCACATTCACATCCACTTCGTCATACGGCATATCCAGAAACAACAGCGTCGCCGGAAACACTCCCCCCGGCAAAATATTCCGATACGCCTCATGAATCGCATGCAAAATCAGCCGGTCTCTTACCAGCCGCCGGTTCACAAAAACATAAATCCCGTTGCGATTTGAACGCTGCACTTCCGGCCGCGAAGTAAACCCGCTCACCGTCAGTGTCGACTTCTCTTCTTCCGGCTCCAGCGCCGGCTCGGTAATCGCCGCGCGAAATCCCGCAGTCGCCGCAGGAATCTCGGTCATCTCCTCCAGCGCCTGCTTGCCAAAAAGTTGATAAACCCGGTCTGCATGTTTCTCCACCGGCGTGCAGTTGATAATTTCCTGCGTCGGCGTGGTCAGCACAAAATGTTTTGCAGGATTCGCCAACGCATAATGCGTCACCAGCGAAGCAATGTGCCCCAGCTCCGTCGAATCCGACTTCAAGAATTTCCGCCGCGCCGGCACACTGTGAAACAAATCCGCCACACTGATAGTCGTCCCGGCCGGAACACCCGCCGGTTTCACGCCCAACAACTTCCCGCCAGAAAATTCCACCCGCGTGCCTTCCGCCTCCGCCGCATCCCGCGTCTCCAGCACCAGGCGCGACACCGCCGCAATCGTCGGCAACGCCTCACCGCGAAATCCCAAGGTCGCAATCGACATCAAATCATCCGCCGACTTCAGCTTACTCGTCGCATGCCGTTCGAACGCCAGCAGTGCATCGTCATGGCGTCATCCCATGCCCATCATCAACCACCCGAATCAACCGCCGCCCACCCGCCTCCGTCTCCACCCGAATCGTCGTAGCGCCCGCATCCAGCGCATTCTCCAACAACTCCTTCACCACCGAGGCAGGCCTCTCCACCACTTCGCCCGCGGCAATCTTATTCGCCACCGCCTCCGCCAATATCCGTATCCGACTCATGTCTTGCGCATTTTCCCGCGTCTGTGGTCTTCTCGCTCGCCATCTAATACGAATTTACTGCGCGTTCTTCGGTTCTTTCACCGCAATCGCCAACTGATCGAGCTGCTCTTTATCCACATTGCTCGGCGACTCCGCCATCAAATCCACCGCCGCGGTCGTCTTCCCGAACGCAATTACCTCGCGGATCGACTTCTCTCCCGCGAGCAGCATCACCACGCGATCCAGCCCCAACGCAATTCCGCCATGCGGCGGCGTCCCATACGTCAACGCATCCAGGAAAAATCCAAATCGCGCCCGCAATTTTTCGTCAGACAAGCCCAGGGCACGAAACAGCCGCTCCTGCACATCCTGCCGGTGAATTCGAATGCTTCCCGACCCCAATTCCACGCCATTCAACACCAGGTCGTAGCCCTTCGAGCGCACTTCCCACGGCGCCGACTCCAACTTCTCCAAATCCTCATCGACGATCCCAGTAAACGGATGCTGCGCGCTCACCCACGTCTTGTCCGACTCGCTCCACTCAAACAACGGAAATCCCGTCAGCCACAAAAACTTCCACTGCGTTTTGTCAATCACGCCCAGCGCTTCGCCCAACTGCAACCGCAACTGCCCCGCCACCAGCGCCGCCGCTTCCGTCCCCTTGATTTGTTCCTTCGCCGAAACCGCCACCACCAAATCCCCGGTCTTTGCGCCAGTCAACGAAACCAATTTTCCAACGCCATCAGCCCCAACCAATTTCTCAACAGTCGAAGTCGTCCCCTCCGCCGCGACCTTCACAAAATAAGCCCCGCGCGCCCCCGCCGCTTTAGCCTTCTCCGTCAGTTCATCCAACTGCTTCCGCGAATACCCCGCCGCCCCCGGCGCCGCAAACGCAAACACATTCCCTTCGATCTGCAGCTTGGTCTTCGCCTCGGCGGGAAACGCTTCGGTCACCTCATGCAGCTCCATCCCAAACCGCAAATCCGGCTTATCGCTGCCATACTTCCGCACCGCATCCTTATAAAGCATGTGCGGAAACGGCGCCTCCGCTTTCACGCCGCGCCACCGCGCAAGCCCGCACCATCACCGCTTCAATCACTCCAAAAATATCCTCCTGCCGCGGAAAGGACATCTCCACGTCAAGCTGCGTAAACTCCGGCTGCCGGTCCGCCCGCAAATCCTCATCGCGAAAACATTTCACGATCTGAAAATAGCGATCCAGTCCGCCAATCATCAGAATCTGCTTAAAAATCTGCGGCGACTGCGGCAACGCATAAAACTTCCCGTGATGCACGCGGCTCGGCACCAGATAATCGCGCGCCCCCTCTGGCGTCGAACGCGTCAGCATCGGCGTCTCTACTTCGATGAATCCCATCTCATCCATCGTCCGCCGAATCTCCAGAAATATTTTGTGCCGCAGCGCTAAATTCCGGTGCGGCTTCGGCCGCCGCAAATCCAAATAACGAAACCGCAGCCGCGTCTCTTCCGCCGCGTTAGTATCGTCTTCAATCTGAAATGGCGGCGTCTTGGCATTGTTCAAAATGTGCAGCCGCGTCGCGATAATTTCCACTTCCCCGCTGGCCAGTTCCGGATTGGCCTTCTGCCGCTGAATCACTTTGCCTTCCACCGCCACCACAAATTCCGAGCGCGCCTGCTCCGCTTTGGCATGCGCCTCCGCCTGCGTCTCCTTGTTAAACACCACCTGCACAATTCCCGTCCGATCGCGCACATCCAGGAACAACAAATTCCCCAAGTCGCGCCGCCGCGCCACCCATCCCATCACCACCACGTCGCTGCCCGCATCCTTCGCGCGCAACTCCCCGCAATATTTCGTCCGCTGCAAATTTCCCAAAAAATCCAGCAAGCTCCGTCTCCTTATCCTTCCGCTTCGGCATCCGCGGGCGCTTCCCGCAAAAATTCAATCAACTTCTCTTCCGTAAACTTTTGCTGCGACCCATCCTTCAAATTCTTCACCGTCCAATCACCGGACGAAATCTCGTCATCCCCCAAAATTAGCGCGAACCGCGACCCCAGCTTATCCGCCTGCTCCAACGCCTTCCCAAATTTCCGCTCCGTGGCCGGCAACTCCACTCGAAATCCCGCTGCACGCAAATCCTTCGCCGCGCGAATCGCCGTATTGAAGGCCTTCGGTCCCATCCACGCGATATACACATCGCGCCCCACAGCCGCCGGCACCTTGCCACTTTCCTGCAGTGACAAAATCAGTCGGTCCTCGCCAATCGCAAACCCGATCCCCTTCGTCGGCGGCCCGCCGAGCAATTCCACCAACCCGTCATATCGCCCGCCGCCACAAACCGCGTTCTGCGAACCCAAACCCTGCGCCGTAATTTCAAACGTCGTGCGCATGTAATAGTCCAGCCCACGCACCAATCGCCAATTCTCCCGGTAAATCACGCCGCGCAATTCCAGTTGCCGCTTCACTTCCGCAAAGTGGTCCGCGCAATCTTTGCACAAATGCGCGGCCATTCGCGGTAGCCCGGCAATAATCTCCTGCTCGCTTTCCAATTTCGAATCCAGCACCCGCAGCGGATTCGTCTCGATCCGCCGCTGGCTATCCGCGCCCAAGCGATCCTTCACCTTCAACAATTCCGTGCGCAACGCTTCCACATACTTTCCGCGACACTCGCGGCACCCAATCGAATTAATATCCAGCTGCACGCCCTGCAATCCCAGCCGGTCAAAAAACACCATCACCATGTCGATGACTTCCGCATCGATCCCCGGCGCATCCGAACCACCCAATACCTCCGCGCCAATCTGATAAAACTGCCGGTATCGCCCCTTCTGCGGCCGCTCCCGCCTAAACATCGGTCCCAGGTAATACATCTTCACTGGCTGCGGCAGTTGCTGCATCCCGTGCTCGATGTACGCCCGGCACACCGAAGCCGTCGCCTCGGGCCGCAAACTGATCATCGACTCATCGCGGTCCGCAAACGTGTACATCTCTTTCGACACCACATCCGTGTCCAAACCAATCGATCGCGCAAACAACTCCGTCGGCTCAAAAATCGGCACGCGAATCTCGTCGAATCCAAACGTATCGAACACGTCGTGAGCAATGGTCTCGACGAAATACCACAACTCCGTCTCACCCGGCAGCAAATCCCGCACACCTTTAATCGCCTGAAATTTCCGGGGCTTTCCGCCAGCAACGGCGGCAACCGGCTTGCTCATCGGCTGTTGCGGCTGCGGCACACTCGCATCCGCCTGAATCTCTAGCGGCTTCTGTTCACTCGGAAAACTCTCACTCACTCGCGGCTTCCTCACGATAAATATTTTTGTAGCCCACATACCGCGCCGAATAGTCCGCAATCGAAGCGCGATCCGCCTCACTCAACGCTCGTTTCACCTTCGCCGGCGCGCCCATCACCAAACTCCCCGGCGGAATCACCGTCCGCTCCGTCACCAACGTCCCCGCCGCCACAATACTTCCGCCGCCAATCCGCGCACCATTCAAAATAATCGCGCCCATCCCGATCAGGCACATCGATTCAATCGTGCACCCATGCAGCGTCACCGAGTGCCCCACCGTCACATCGTCGCCCAGAATCAGCGGCCACTCATCGCGCATCACGTGCAAAATCGAGCCATCCTGAATATTCGTTCGCGCCCCGATGCGAATGTAGTCCACATCCCCGCGAATCACCGTGGCCGGCCACACGCTGGCATTCTCGCCGATCACCACATCGCCAATAATAATCGCCGAAGGATCGATCCACGCCGACGCCGCAATCTGCGGCCGCTTCCCCCGATACGCCCGAATGTCTGGAGTTCTACCCACTCGCCCCCGCAGCAAGCGCAAACACGCACGCGCACAATGACGCGTCACAGTTTGGTGCCTCTATCTTAATGGGGAACGTCTTTCGAGGAAAGAAATCGCGCGTCACTTAGGAGGTGGGAGCTACAGTTCCCACATTCACACCGCTTGCAAAAAGGGGCTTCAGCCCCTGAAGCTAACTTCTCAAGCCAACATATTTCTGCGCGAGAGGCTGGATTAAAACCCCACTAATCAATCGTAACCGCAGGCCCCGCAGCATTCGCGCCAAGTTCTTCCAACCGCGCCGTCACCGCCCGCGCCACTCCAAACAAACTCTTCGCCCCCGCTCCATCTTCGCCCAGCGACGCCACCGGCTTCCCCGTGTCCCCACCAATGCGAATCCGCGGATCAATCTCGATCTCGCCCAGCACCGGCACTCCATACGACCGCGCCGTGGCCACCCCATCGCCATGCCCAAAAATATCCACGCCCTTGCCGCAGTGCGGACAGGAAAATGTGCTCATATTCTCCACCACGCCCAGCACTTCCACATTCACCTGCCGAAACATCTCAATCGCCTTGCGCACATCCGCCAGCGCCACCGTCGACGGCGTGGTCACAATCACCGCGCCCGTCACCGCCACCGTCTGAATCAGTGTCAACTGCACGTCGCCCGTGCCCGGCGGCAAATCAATCAACAAATAATCCAGCTCGCCCCAATCCACGCTGCGCAAAAACTGCGTAATCACGCTGTGCAACATCGGCCCGCGCCAAATCATCGGCTTGTCGCCCGAATTCAGCAGCCCCATCGAAATCATCTTGACGCCTTGCGCCACCACCGGAATGATCCGCTTATCCGCAGTCGCCTGCGGCTCCGCATGCGAACCCAGCATGATCGGCACATTCGGCCCGTATACATCCGCATCCATCAATCCAACTTTAAATCCCAGCTTCACCAACGCCAGCGCCAGATTTACCGCGACCGTGGTTTTACCCACGCCGCCTTTGCCGCTAGCCACCGCCACCAAATTTTTCACTCCCGGAATCGGCTGCCTCTCCGGCTGCTGCATCGGACCCACACCTGGCGGCATTTTTGTTTTTCCTCGTACTTCAGTTTGAACTGGATTGAAGTGAATGAACGATCGTCGAGCTTTTCGCCCGCAACCACAAAACTCTCATTCCGACCGGAGCAAGCCGACTGTTTTTTCTTTCAATCCCGCTCCTGCGGGATTGTCGGCTTGCGGAGTGGAGGAATCTCTCTTCGATCTATCGCGGAGCCTCTCCGTTCGCGCGCGGAGAAGCTGCTACGTATTCACGCCGTGGCACTTCTTATACTTCTTCCCCGACCCGCACGGACACAACTCATTGCGCCCAACCTTCGCCGCCGCCCGCACCGGCTTCGGCGGCTCCGCCTGCGCCGGGCCCGTCTGGTACTGCAAATTCTGCTGCTGCCGCGCCTGCCGCTTCTCAATATCCCGCGCCACCGCCGGCAACGCATGCGAACCACCATCGCTCGAATTCACCCGCGCTGCCGCGCTGGCCATCGCCATCTGCGGACTCTGCGGCGCAGGCACTGGCGGCTTCGGCGGCTCCGGCTGTTCTTGCAACTCCCGCGGCGGCTCGCCCTGCTGCACCTGGATATGAAACAGATAGCGCACCGTTTCGTTGTCAATCCGCGCCATCATGTCTTCGAACAGCGTGAACGCTTCCTTCTTGAACTCCACCAGCGGATCTTTCTGCCCGTATCCGCGCAGCCCGATCCCTTCCTTCAAGTGGTCCAGCGACAGCAAGTGGTCTTTCCACTGAGAGTCCACCACATCCAGAATAATCCGCCGCTCCAGCCAGCGCATCAAATCCGAGCCAAACAAATTTTCTTTTTCGGTATAGCGCGCGTCCACCGCTTCGGCCGCCGCATCCGCCAACTGCTCGTGCGTTAACGTGGCCGGATCGGCTCCCGCCGCCTTGGCATCAATCCCAAACTGCGCATTCATCTCCGCCAAAAACTGCGTGGCATTCCACTGGTCCGGATGCTGCTCGCGCGGGCAGAACGTCTCCACCTGTTCCCGCGCCACATCTTCGGCCATCCCCACCACGTAGTCGCGCTGGTCCTTACCCTCCAACGCCGAGCGCCGAATCGCATAAATCGCTTCGCGCTGCTTGTTCATCACATCGTCGTATTCCAACAAATGTTTGCGTGCGTCGAAGTTCTGCCCTTCCACCGATTTCTGCGCGCCTTCAATCTTCCGCGAGATCAAACCCGACTCGATGGGCACACCCTCGGTCATGCCCAAGCGGAACATCAGCGCCTTCACCCGCTCGCCGCCGAAAATCCGCATCAAGTCATCTTCTAGCGACAGGAAAAATCGCGACGACCCAGGATCGCCCTGCCGTCCCGCGCGTCCACGCAACTGATTGTCGATGCGGCGCGCTTCATGCCGCTCGGTGCCTAAAATGTGCAGCCCGCCCAGCGCCACCACTTCATCGTGCTCTGCTTTGCACTGCTCGGCGAACTGCTCGTAAACCGGCTTCCACTGATCGCCAGGCACCTGAAAAATTTTGCCTTCATGCTGAAACAGCACCATCGGGGAAACCGGCTGCTCCACCGCGCCTTCGCCGGTGCCATCCGCTGGCGCTCCAATCACCGCCGGCGCCGCCGCATACGGCATCGCCAAGCGATTCTTCAGAAAATGATCGCGGGTCATCTGCTCCGGATTCCCGCCCAGCAAAATGTCCGTACCGCGGCCCGCCATGTTGGTCGCCACCGTAACCGCGCCTTTGCGCCCGGCCTGCGCCACGATGCGCGACTCGCGCTCGTGCTGCTTGGCGTTCAGCACTTCGTGGGGAACCTTGGCCGCCTTCAGCAGCGCCGCAATCGCCTCCGACTTCTCAATCGAAATCGTACCCACCAGCACCGGTTGACCGCGTTCATGGAAATGCTTGATCCCGTTGTCGAACGAGTTGTCTTCCTGCATGATCCCGTTCACCACCGCAATGAACTTCTCTTTTTCCGTGCGGTACACCACGTCGGGAAATTCTTTGCGAATCAGCGAGCGGTTCGTGGGAATCATCACCACGTCGAGGTTATAAATCTTGCTGAATTCCGCCGCTTCCGTTTCCGCTGTTCCGGTCATGCCGCTCAACTTCTTATACATGCGGAAATAATTCTGGAAGGTAATCGTGGCCAGCGTCTGATTCTCGCGCTCGATCTTCACGCCTTCTTTAGCTTCTACCGCCTGGTGCAAACCATCCGACCAGCGCCGCCCGGGCATCTGCCGCCCGGTAAATTCATCGACGATGATGATCTCGCCATCCTTATTCACGTAATCGACGTCAATCTTGTACAGCGAGTGCGCCCGCAACGCCTGGTACACGTGGTGCATGATTTCAATGTTGGCTGGGTCCGACATATTGCTCAGCCCCAACAACCGCTCGCACTTGTTAAAGCCCTCTTCCGTCAAGGTGGCCTGTTTGTGCTTCTCATCCACCGTGAAGTCAATGTCCTGAATCAGCTTGGGAAGAATCTTGTTGATCTTGGCGTACTTGTCGGTCGACTCTTCGGAAGGCCCGGAAATAATCAGCGGCGTGCGCGCCTCATCAATCAAAATGGAGTCCACTTCGTCCACGATCGCGAAGTGATGCCCGCGCTGCACGCACTGCGCTAAGTCGTACTTCATGTTGTCGCGCAAATAATCGAACCCAAATTCGTTGTTGGTTCCGTAGGTGATGTCCGCGCCGTAAGCCGCGCGCCGTTGAGCATCATCCAGGTCGTGCACGATCACGCCAACCGTCAATCCCAGCGCCCGGTACAGCGCGCTCATCCATTCCGCGTCGCGCCGCGCCAGGTAATCGTTCACCGTCACGATGTGCACGCCGCGCCCAGCCAGCGCATTCAGTGAAGCCGGCAGCGTGGCCACCAGCGTTTTACCTTCGCCGGTGCGCATCTCCGCGATTTTGCCCTCGTGCAGCACATAACCGCCGATGAGCTGCACATCAAAATGGCGCATCTTCAAAAAGCGCCAGCCCGCCTCCCGCACCACCGCAAACGCCGGCACAACCGCCGGCTCCAACGCCTCTTTCAGCAAATCCTTATAAGTAGGTTCCGCCGGATCTGCATCCTTCAACCGCTCTTGCACCTGGCTCTTCAGCTCGGAAAAGCGTTGCTTCAGGCCATCGTCGGAGAGCGCGCTTCATCTCCGGCTCGAGCGCATTGATCGCCGCCACCATCGGCTGCATGCGTTTAACGTCGCGCTCGTGCTTCGTCCCGATAAATTTCGCGACTACTCGATCGAGTATCTGTGCTGCTTCCATGTCAGGTTTCGTCGCTTCCTAAGCAGTTTTCCGCGCGCATTCGCCTCGGCGCCAAATCCCTAATGCGCCTCAGCACGTCGCAGCAAGCTGTATTCAAACATCTTATTCTATCTGGTTGGATGCATTCACGCCAAGATTCGCAACATGGCCACGTTCTCGGCAGCAGTCGGCCGACGGGCACACCACGCCGTGATGGACTTTACGTGGACCCACCAAAGTGAAACCCGCTTGAGTACTTGTGTTTTGAGGCCTGAAAGATCCACTCGACCTAAAAGAATTAATGCTCCGCCGTTGCGCGTGACTCATACCCCGGCCAAAACTCCGGGCAAGCCTCCGCAAACTCAAAGGCCACCGAAAATTCCGTCCAGGTCGCCGGCGTGCATCGCACCACCCGCCCCTGCCGCGACAATCCCAGCTTGGGATTGGTCACCGTAATTCGTTCATCCGGATGCAATTCAAAGTGCGAAGTCAATAATCCGCCGTGGGCGTTCACTACCCGGCTGTAGGCTTCATCCTGAAGCGTCTCGCCCTCTGCAGATGTGAGCGTGATGATCACTGCCACTTCCATGGCAATGCGCTCACTTCTGCGTTGATTGACAATGACGACCGTCTCGTCATGCTTTTCCATTCGCTGCTCCTCGGCAATATCGGGCTATCCGCAGTTGCGGCCCGCGAAATCAAACCGCGTCGACGTGCCGGGTCATCGAACTCTCCAAGGACAACAAGAGAGTCTTCGCCTCACCAACGAGGCGGACCGATTCCCGCACTTTCGATCACAGTCTGCTTACGTTCTGCATGACGGTGCAGAACCTAGAGTGGCCGCGGCGCATGCCTCCGTACGGCGGCCAATGATTCCTATAACTCCTATTACGGGGTGTCGTCAAGCCTATCTCAATAGGTACATGGCTGTATATTTGCCGCCCGTTGCGGAAATCGACACAATCCAACGTTGTGTAATCAACTGTAAACATTGAGGTTGCGGGCGCACATTAAACCGATTTAAACGATAAACCGTGGCCTCACGGCGTGGATCGCCGTTGCGTCGCTAGTTACCCGCAGTTACGCGCTGTCTGCGACCGAGGCATGTCATTCCAAGGTCGAATCAGGCTAAGTCACTACCACCGGGTACAAATAAAAAAGCGGCGCAAGATGCGCCGCTTTGCAAACTCCAAATTCCCTGAGATCCGCTATAACTAAGCCTGCGCCGTCTCCAACTGCCAACTCGCCGGCGGCTCATGCAGCGACCAAAACTCCGGGGTCGGCGTCGCAAACTCCACTCCCACCCGCGTCAACCCTCCGTGCGCCACGCCAACGTACGCCACGCGCCCCTCACACTCATCCCAATTCTTCTGGTTCAGTAGCGTGACCGGCTGCCCAATGGACACCTTATTGCGCAGCGTAAGCAGCACCCCATGCGCGCTCGCGCTCAGCGTAAACGTCTCTTCGCGAAACGCCTGCTTCCCTGGCCCAAATCCTTTCACCACCAGGGGCACATCCAGCGTAATTCGTTGACTGCGTCGTTCCGCAACTGTAGGTACGGTGGGCATGGGCGCTTTCACCTTTAAGACTTTAGGATGTGCGGGGAGGGCATCATCTTATTCTTCCGCGCTAGCCCCACAATCCAGCAATTACCTTACGGGACCCGTAGTCCCCAAATCTACTGGCCTATGGGCCAGTAAACATTCGATGTCCGCGCGGTTTACCGCGCTGCCCAATGTCACAAATTTTTAATCGAGGGTAGCCTACCGAACAGTCACCGGATCTACCGCAGCGGGCGCCGCCGCCTCTTCTTCCGGCGCGGCAATCACCCGCGTCAGCTTCCCCGCCAGCAAACGCCGGTACTTCGTCCGCTCATCCAGATTCATATCCACAATCTCAAACGCCATATCCTGGGCCCGGTAATCGCGCATCAGCGCGGTGGCGTGCAAGCTTCGCAATCCCAGCTGCAGCTTCAACTGCACCGGCGTCCCCGGCGGCAAATGTCTATTGATCGCCGCAATTCCACCCGCCAAGCTGGCCGTCTTGATCTCCAGCTTGCAGTTCTCTTTCAGATTCGTACTCACCGCAGTCAGCGGCTTCTTCAACCGCACCCGCGTATGCCGCCTCTGCCGCACAAATTTCGAATCCTGCGCCACCGTCAGCGGCGCCAGCGTCAAATCCTCGCCGTCGATCCCGCTCCTCGGTTGAAACTCCCGCGCCCACTCCGGCTCCAGCTTCTCCATGGCCTGCAACGCTGCGATGCGTAGCTCTTGCGAATGCACCCAGCCCAAAACCTTCTTCCCAGTGACAATTTTTTTCAGCGCCACAATCGACTCTGGCGAAGGAATCCGTCCCAGGGCCTCCACAGCTTTCACCCGTAAGAATTGCCCCGCACCAATCGGCAAATCCCCATCCACAATGGTGAGCAACCGCCCCAGCGCGTCGCGATTGCACGTCACTCCAATTTCATCCACCACCAGCGGCATCACCAGCGGATCCACATGGTCCAGAATATCCAGCAAAATCCGGCAACGCCCCGGCGCTCCACTCGAAGAAATCTGCCGCACTACCCGGTCTTGCGCGCTGCGCGTAAATTCCCGGATGCGCGCCGGCAAAAACACCTGCACCGCCTGCGAATCCAGTTTGCTGAGCAGCCCGGCCATTTCCACCACTTCCGCCACCGGCCCGCCGCGCAACGTGCTGCGCAAATACTGCACGCCCTCTTCACCCAAATCGCCCGCCAGATTCGCGATATGCTCCGCATCGCGCCGGTGACTGCAACGATTAAACCGCGCCGACAACTGCTCCATCGCCGTCTGCGGCAACTGCCGCAACACGCCCGTCAGCCCCGCCGCCACTTGCCGCGCGCGCAACGCCTCATCCACAAACTCCGGCACGCGCTCCTCAATCCCCATCTTCCCGCGCAAAGTCCGCGCCATGCCAGGCCGCGCCGTTTCCACCCCCGCCAGCAAATCCAGCGCCTGCTCCATCGCCGAATACGACCGCGTCGTGGCCGCCTCTTGGCTCAGCCGCACAAACGCCGCGCTCACCATGCCCTGCACTTCACTGTCCTGCTCCACGCTCAAACGCAAACCGACATGCCGCAGCGCGTCGGTCAACAGCCGCGGATCCGCTTTCGAATACAACTCCGCCATCTCCGACAAGCCCATGGCGGTTCTCTTACGCGCATCGGAATCTTCGCTATCCGCGCAGGCCGCATAATTCTGCAGAATGCTGATCGCTTCGGCGACATTCCCCTTTTCAATCAGTTCGCCCACATACGACTGCACGTTGCGCGGCGGAATGCACCACGCCTCTTCCGAAAGCAGCACAGTCTGCTTGCCGCTCTCCGGCACTCCGGCCCAGAATTGCTTATCCAAAATTTCGCGATGCGAATCGGCCAACAGCCCGGCATCGGCCATCTTGGTTTCGTGCGACGTCAAGATTTTTCGCAACGTTCCGATTTCGTCGTTCATGCGGTCCAGCATCTGCCGTACCGCGTTGACTTTCACTTCTCCGCTTTCAAATTTTTCCAATGCAAACCGAATCGCCAGGTGCTCGGCTAACTGCACCAGCATGGTTTCATCCGGCTTGGCCTGCGAAGTTTGCGCCGCTAGTCCCGCGATCGCTTGCCGTAGCGTGGCCTGCGCTGTGCCCGGCAATTTTGCAACTTGCTGCGTAAACGCCGCCGCACCCGTAATTCCATTTTGTCCCGAGGCCGCCGCGCCAAAACTGGTCAGCGCCCGCAAAATCCCATACATCTCCACTTCGCTGGGCTCAACATTCTTCGGAGCCGCTTGACTCGGCACCAACCCTTCCGGCACCGGTGCTCCCGCGGGAATCCAGTAACCGCCGGCGTCTCCTCCGCCGGACGTCCCAGTCGTCTCAACCGGCGCGCCGTAATAGGAAACGTCCGTCGCCACACCCGTGCCCGGAACTCCCGGCCCAACAATTCCTCCGCCCGGCCCAGTGCTCGGAATTCCGCGCGCTGGTCCACCAACACCGCCACCGCCGCCACCCGTGCCAGTTCCCGTCCCGCCGTTGCCTTGCGCCGCGGCAATCAACTCCAGCAACTTTTTCGGATCATTCAACCACTGCTTCAACTGATCCTGATTCGCATCGCCCAGCGAAGCCGCTGCCAACTGCGCCGCAATGCTGGTATCTCTCAACCGCGCATCCGTAGCGATGAAACAAATTTCGTTGATACGCACGCCGTGCGCACCGGCCAGGGCATTTTTCAACTGCATCGCCAATTCCGCCGGCTTGGCCTTACTGGTGGGAAATGCAAACGCAAACCGCTGCAACTCCTGGCGGTTGATGATCGGAAAAAACTGCACGCTGGCCACGCCCGCCGCGGAAAGCAGCGACGCAAACTGCCGCTCCGCAGGCGATCCTTCCAGCGGAACTCCATCCAGCAGCAACTGTGAACCCGACGCTCCCAGCAACAACCCTGCGTCTGAACCGATGGGCATGGCCTCCATCAACTCGCGCCAAGCCACGTCCATCATCTCCACCGTGCGAGTGTGTTCATACCCGTACAGTCGAGCGAACTTCAACAGAATGTTGAGGCTGCGCACAAACGCGCGTGCCGAGGCTGAATGGGGGTCTTTTCGCACTGACTAGGATCCGCCTTGCAAGTCTCGCAATGGAACTATCTAGCTAGTACCCTAAGTTTCAGCACGGTCCCCCGCAATGGTACAGAGGTTCTATGTGCCCTCCCGGTCAAGTAACCGTTCAGGGAAATTAAATCGAAGCTCACGGTTCATTCCGCGCCGAACGTCTTCTCCTCTTCTAACTTCTTCAGCCCCATCACCAAACTGGGTCGGACACCTCCGGCGGGTTCTCGCCTTCTTCAGCCCCATCACCAAACTGGGTGCCCCATCCTTGCGGTTTATGCAAGGGTGGGCGCCGAGGCGTAAACCTCGCCTCCGATTTTTTCTTTTTCCGAAATTACAGCGATGAAGTACGACGAGAACTACGTGAGGACCTCGTGAAGACCCACCGAAACACTTCCTAACTCTTAAACACCGCAATCCGCCCGCGTCTCCGCGCACGATTAATCGCCGCAGCTGACGGTGGCAACGACCCCAATTCCAGCAACATTTTCCGCAACCGCGACCGCTCTTCCAGATCCATCTCAATAAACTCAAACGCCATCGCTTGCGGGCGCGCCCCCCGCACAATCGCCTGCGCCTTAATATTTCTTACGCCGGAAGAAATCTTCAGCGTCAGCAACGACCCCGGCGCCAAGTGCCGTTCACCGGAACCAATCCCGCCGCCCAGATTCAACTCCGGCACCGTCAGCTTGAAATTTTCGCGCAAATTCGTGGTCATCACCGTCACGTTGCGCGACAACTTCAGCCGCGCATACCGCCGCTGCCGAATTACCGATGAATTCGGCTCCGGATCGGTCGGCTCTAACGCCAAATCCTCATGCGCGATTCCGCCGCTGGCAACTTTTTCCGTCCCCACCGATGGATCGATCAGCAGCAGCGCCTGCGCCGCCGCAATTCGCAACTCGCTTTCGTTGGCCCAGCGCCACAATTGCTTCGCATCGATAATTTTCTGTAGCTGTTCAATCGCCGGCGTGGCCCGCAAACGCCCCAGTGCCTCGATCGCTTTAACCCGCACGTAGCCGGTGGCCTGCCCATCATCCACCACCCGCATTAATCTCGCGATGCACTCCGGGCGTCCGGTCATGCCCAGCTCATCGATCGCCAGCGGGCGAATCAACACATCCAGAAAGTCGTACATCACCAGCAGCAACCGTACCCGCTCTTCCGCCGGCACCGAAGAAAGTTGCCGCACCGCGCGATCGTGCGCCGTGCGCGGCCATTGCTCCAGCCGTGGCGGCAAAATCTCCTCCACTTTGTCGGGCGCTAATTGGCTCAACATCCCAATCACTTCGACCGCTTCGGCTGCGGGAGCCGTCTGCAGCGTTTCGAGCATGCGCCCGACCGCGTCTTCGCCCAGCCCGCGCGCCATATCCCCCAGCAACTCGCAGTCGTCGCGGAATCCGCAGTGCCCAAAGCGCGTGGTCAAATAATGCAAAGTCGCTTGCGGCATCAACAACAGAATTTCGTTCATGCCATCCGGCATGGACCCGCCGCGCAGCGCTTCTTCCACAAACTCCGGAATGCGTTCTTCCGCGCCGATGCGTGGCCGCAAATTTTGTGTCGAGCCCGGCCGCTGGGTCTCCACGCTTTCCAGCGAAGCCAACGCCTGGTGAATCGCCGCATAAAAACGCTTCGAGGCCGCTTCCTGGCTCAGCCGCACGAACGTCGCCGCCACCAACATCTGTAGTTCCGGCTCGCGCTCGATGGCCAATTGATTCCCGGTGCGGCGGATCGCTTCCATCAACGCGCTGCCGTCGCCGCTGCCATACAACTCCGCCAGGTCCGACAAACCGATCGCGGTGGTGCGCCGCGCCTCCGGAGCTTCCATGCCGATGCACTGCGCATACTTCAGCAGCACTTCGTTCACAGTTTTCAGTTCGCCGCGCCGTAACACGTCTTCCAGATAAATTCGGATGTTGCGCGGAGGCACGCACCAGGACTCGTCGGAGGTCAGCACTTCTTTTTTATTTTCTTCCGGGACCTGATCCCAAAATTCCTGGTCCAGCAATTCGGTGTGCGACTGCACTGAAAGGCCCGCGGCGGCCATCATCTGTTCCTGCGTGCCCATGATCTTGCGCAGCGCTTCAATTTCTGAATTCATGCGATCCAGCAGTTGCTTCACCGCGTTGACGCGCAATTCCCCGCGCTCGTAGCTGTCCAGCGCAAAGCGAATGGCCACGTGCTCGGCCAGCTTCAGCAGCATGGGCTTGTCTGGCGCCTCGGTAGGCGCTTGTGCGGCCAATCCGGCCAGCGCCTGCTGCAACGTGTACTGCGCCCGCACCGGCATGGCGCTCAGCCGCGACTGAAACGTCGGCGTGTCCATCCGGGTCTCTGGATTCTTGCGGGATTTGCCCAGCTGCGAGAACAGACTCAGCACCGAGCGAATTTCTTCTTCCTGGACGCTATACGCCACTGTGGAGGGGTCTGCAGTCCCGCCCAGCGTCGGCATGGCGATCTCCGAGACGCCTGCTGGAGGCTCTCCTGTCCGCAACAACGCCGAAGCCGCCATCCATTTGCCCGGCTGGCGCGCCTCTCCCGTGCGGATCGGCAATCCCAAGCCACTCAATGTCGGCGTACCGCTTCCAGCGCCACCGCCCGCCCCAGGGGTTACAGTGAACCCGCCGAGGCTGCCCGGCCCAGTCGTGGAACCGCCGGTTCCTGCGCCAGTACCGCCGCCAATTCCGCCACCGATTCCACCACCGCCGATTCCGCCGCTACCGTTGCCGCCCCCTCCGGGGCCGCCCGTTCCACCACCGCCTTTGACACCCGCCGACTCCCAAAGATCAGACCCCGTGCCGCCGCCTTCGCCGCCGCCACCAGAACCCGTTCCTCCCCCTCCGCCTCCGCCCGTGCGCGAACTTTCCGCCGCCAGAATCATCTGCAGCAAGCGATTGGGATCGTCAAAAAGTCCGCTCCTGTCGCCGG
This sequence comes from uncultured Acidobacteriota bacterium, assembly GCA_963846145.1. Classification (GTDB taxonomy): domain Bacteria; phylum Acidobacteriota; class Terriglobia; order Acidiferrales; family UBA7541; genus Acidiferrum. The sequence goes on from CAWJUV010000006.1 coordinate 323,197, forward strand.
ACGCACCGAGGACCTTGGCCGCCAGATTCGCAGCCGTCTTGATTCCCGCCACGGAGCCGTCTTCCGCTACGTAGCGAATTTCGTTGACCTTGATTCCGGTTTCGCCCGCGAGCGCAGACTTCAGTTGTTCCGCCAGCGAAGAAGGTTTGGCGTTCCCACTGGGAAATGCGCGCACAAAGCGCGCAAACTGTGCCTGCGTCAAATTGGCTGCGAAGTGAATGCTGGCGATTCCAGAACTGGTCAGCAATTGCGCGAAGCTTTTTTCGCCGGTGGCCGCGCCGAGCGGCACGCCATCCAGCAAAATCTGATTTCCCGAAGCTCCCAGCAGCAGTCCACTGCTGCTTTCGTCCAGCGCCACGCGCAGTTCCGCCCACGTGGTCTCAAATTGCGCAGCAGTGCGCACGTGTCCGAACTCGTACAGACGAGCGAATTTCAGTAGAATGTTGAGGCTGCGAACAAAGCTTCGCGACGCCCCACGCGTCTCAGCGCTCATGCAGTTTGGCGAAGTACCTCAAACGGTTGCCGAGGCACTATCCTCCATAATTACCTTCTACAATAAATTTTTGCGATGCCATAACACAAGCATCCTCGCACTTGCTGGTAGCTATATCACTAACCCCGCATCACTTTGCACACAAATTTTGCGTATCTAGCGCAAGCACATTCTCGCGCTTTCGCGCCGCACTTCGCTAAGTCGCCACCGCAGCAAATCTCCGCCTTGCTTCCTCGACACAAAAAAACGCCATACAAAAAACAAGGCGTCCCTCACGGGACGCCTTGTCCAAGCCTGTCGCCCTCTAGGAGCGAAGGGAAAAGTTTAGAAGAAAATCTTCAAAGCCAACTGCAGGGTCCGCGCATTGCTGGCGAACACCGCCGACGGCTGGTTGAAGGCACCGTTGTCAGGCAACAAAATGTTGCGCTCTGCGCCCGTGAATCCGATCGTCCCCACATCATTCAGGAACCCGCCCACGTACTGTGGGTGATTGAAAACGTTCAACGCCTGCACCTGGAACTCGACCTTGAAGCGCTCATTGATCGAGATCCTCTTTAGTGCGGTGACGTCCACGTCATTGATCGCGTTGAGTTGCAGGGTGTTGCGTCCCACATCCGCCAATGCGCCATAGTTCGCGGTCAAATACTGCGCGTTGGCATTGTCGGCGACATACCCAACCACGTTGTCGATCGTGTCCACACCTACGGGGCAACCAGAGGTCGCCGGCGGCCCGTCAACTGCTGGATCGCCGGTGCAGAAGAGCTGATTGTTATTGCAATTGCCCGCCGCTACCACGCTGCGGCACAGCGGACTGGTACCCGAACCGGTGCCGCGTACGCCACTCTTGTTCAGGATGGTGCGGTCGCCAGCGGAGTCGCCGTTCAAGTTGGAGTCAACCCCGCTTTGCGCGGTCGCCCACTGTCCCGACTGGTACGTGTAGATGGGAGCGATTTCCCAATTCCCCAAGGCATTGCGCAGCAGCGCATTGCTGCCCTTAAAGAACGGTTCGTCATAGATCAACGACAGCGTAAAGCGATGACGGTGATCCAGGATCGAGTTGGCCCGATCTGCCGAGAGGTCCAAGCCGTCTTGCGCGCGGCGCGGCGCCAGCACGGTAGAGAATACTTCCGCAGTGGCGTCATCGATATTGTGGCTGTAGGTGTACGCAGCGATAAACTGCAACCCGTGAGAAGTTCGCTTGGTCAGCTGCGCCGCCAATCCGTGATACGTCGACGAAGCCCACGGTTCATAGGCGGTCAGGAAGTTGCCGTTGAAGTTGCCCGCGTTAAAAGCCGGGGTAATGAAGTTCTCGCCTTCCAATGTGCCCAGCGACAAAGCCGAACCATCCAGCGTTGCTTGATCCGGAGCCGCGGTAAAGGTCGGCAGGAAGTTAGTCGGAGTTACCACCGACATGGTGTTCAGGCGGATCTGCGCCGGCAAGTGAATGCCGCGCGTTCCGACATAGCGGACTTCCGCAGTGAAGTCATTCAGGAAAGTGTGCTGAACGCCCAAAGTCCAGTCGATTGACTTAGGCGACTTCTGGTTGACGGGAATGTACGCCGAGGTGGCTTGCGCAGCAGAGGCCTGGTCAGGAAAGGTAGTTAGACCACCCGCGGCTGGCAAGATTCCGCCGCTGCCCAAGAAGGGCGTGTTGCACGGGAAGGTGCCCACTGGGGCGCAGTCGATCGTCGAGGAAAGTTCCGGCGGCAACGACAGCAAGCCGAAGTTGTCGACATACACGTCATACGCCATGCCCGCACCTGCACGAATCGAAGTGCGGCCATCCTTACCCGGCGAATAAGCAAAACCGATGCGCGGTCCCCAATCGTTCTTGGGGGCCTTCGGCTCGCCAAAGTTGATCAGGCCAGGTACGTCAGCAATCGAGTTCAAGGTCTGCTGCCGCAACGCCGTCGGGGTGGTGGTGTATTCATAACGCAAGCCCAGGTTAACGGTGAAGTTCGGGCGAATGCGCCAGTTGTCGTTCACGTACCAATAAAGCGCCGACTCGTCGCCGTAGTAGATAGAGTTGCCGTTGCTGCGCTCGGCCAAAGCGTCGGGGGTATTGTCCTCAAAGTAGTCGACGCTGTTGGTGTATTCGTAGTCGCCACGCGCGCGCTGGGTGAAGTTTTGCGGCGCGATCAATTTGCGGCCTTCCAGACCAAACTTCAACGTATGAACGCCCTTGGTCCAGGTGATCGCTTCAGACAATTGATAGGTGTTCTGGATCGCGCCCTGTGGAGCGTTAGGATCCGGACCAACCTGCAGCTGACCCAAATCATTAAATTGCAGGTTGGGGAAGCTGTCGAGGCCCGGGAAGTTGAAGTTGCCGGAGCTAAAGGTCTGCGCGAAGCGGTTAAAGCCCAAGCGAACCTCGTTGGTCAAGGTCGGTGTAAACGTGTGATATTCGTTGATCGTCACCAGGTGGAACTTGTTCGGCTGAGGAGTGAAGAAAGCCGGCAAGTTCGGACTGTTGTCAATACCAATCACGCTGTTGTAGATGTAACGGCCACGGATCTGGTCGTTATTGGAAATGTTGTAGTCCATGCTCGAAGTTACGAACTTCGAATTGGTGAAGGACGGCGCAGAAACCGCCAAACCCGCCGTCGGGATCGTCGTGTTGTTAACCCACTCAATATCGCCGCAGGACGAGGACGGCAACGTTCCAGCGCCCACGTACTGTTCAAAAATGGCCACGTTGGTCGCCGACAACCCAGGGGTGGCGTTGATCGTCGCCAGTCCAGCAGCCGTCGGAGCGCAGACTGCGCCCGCGCCAGCGGCCTGTCCGAGTGGCAGGTATTCGTAATTCACGAAGAAGAATAACTTATTCTTCAGAATTGGCCCGCCAATTTGACCGCCGATACGGTTCTGGTCAAAGCGAGGACCCGGAGCATGGCAATCGCCAGCCGTCGCGCCAGCCGCTCCGCAGTTCGCACCAGAACCCAAGCCTTCCACAGCGCTCAAGGTATCCAACGCATCGTAGTCGCGGTTCTGGTTATAAATGTACGCCAAGCCATGGAACGAGTTCGTTCCGCTCTTTACCACAGTGTTGAACTGCCCGCCCGAAGAGTGTCCAAATTCCGGCGAAAAGTTATTTTCCAGCAGCGAGAATTCCGCCACCGCATCGTTCGGCACGGTCACCAACGGACCAGTGACGCCCTTGTTGTTGTTATCCACGCCTTCAATCGTGAAGTTGTTGTTGCGAGGACGCTGCCCACCAACCGACGGGCCCGCTCCCACACCGACGCCGCCTTCCGTCGCCACACCGGCGCTCAGCAATGAAAGGTTCAACACACCGCTGCCCGAGCTAGTCGACGGCAGGTCGGCGATCTGCTTCTCTTCGAAAGTCGTCTGCAATTGCGCCGTCGTGGTATCCAACGTCGCAGCCACACCGGAGACTTCCACCGAAGTTACTGCACCCTTGACCTCCAGCGTGATTTGCTGAGTCAGGGTGTTGTTCAAATCAATCTTTACTCCGTTGATGGTCGTAGTGCCGAAGTTGTCGGCGCTCGCCGCCACATTGTAGGTGCCCACCGCCAAGTTATTCAGACGGTATTCACCATTCTCATTGGCCACGGTGCTCAACTTCACGCCCGTCGCCACATTCGTTGCTTCAATTCGCGCGTTCGGCACTGCCGCGCCCGTCTTGTCGAGAACCACGCCGACCAGGTCGCCGCTGATAACCTGCGCTGTCACCGAGCCCACCACCAGTAGGCCCAAAGCCAGCACCGCCACCGTAGCGAACGCCAAGAACTTGAGAAGACCTTGCTTCACTGAACCCTCCATAAATTTACGTACTAATGATTCGGTTGGAAAAGAAACTTTCCCCACTCGCTGCCCATTCCCAATAATGCAATCCGCGCACCAAAAGTGTCCCAAAAGTGAGCAATCTCAACTCAACTCTAAGGGGTTATTTATCATGGATTTATCTTGAAATTTATACCGCTTTGAGACGCACGTATTACCAATTTATTCCGTCTAACATACCTGTATACAGAATTTAGAATATCCACAGCGCCCCACACTCCGTCCATCCCACCTTAATGTAGCGCCAATACTTAGCTTCCACCGTCAATGGTACGCCCGTACGGCCAGAGATCGGCACGCACTATGCCCGATCGACGGCCCCTCGGTATGAGCTAATCCCGCTCAAAGGAGAACGGCAGAGAGAGGAGAGGCCTAACTGACGCTGACAGGACTGCGGGACGCCACAGGACGTTGGACTGTCGAAGGATTTTCGTGGAAGGATTACGCGCAGGGAAACGGTAACCCTGGACTCCTCTAAGGACGCTGGCGCTCGAAGCCCCAAGGAGGAGCAGGGCCGAAACAGAAGTCGCGCGCCAACAATAATCTACGTCGCCAAATAAGAAAGGGAGGCGCCGCAGCGCCTCCCTTTGAAACTCCAAACAACTACCATCCGCTGCAGCCGAGTCTTCACACCGGCCGCAACAGCGCCAGCCGTTTTACCAGATCAACCGCAACCCCAACTGCATCGTCCGGCTCCCGCCATTGAACTGATGCGGGTTCAGGAAGTTCCCCGCCCCAGCGTCCACATTCACGTAAGACGCCGCAAACGGATTTGGATTAGTGGTCGCATCGATCGAGCCATTGTTCGTCGGCAAGCCAATGCTGAAATTGCGGTGGTTGAACGTATTGTACGTATCCGCACGGAACTGCAGCGCGAAACGCTCCGTCAACTTGGTGTTCTTGAAGATGGACATATTCCAGACGTTCAGTCCCGGCGTGTGGATAGTGTTGCGGCCCACGTTCGGCAACGCTCCCACCTGCGCTTGAACGTATCGCGCCGTTGGATCCGCCGCCACGTAGCCCACCAGGTTTGCGTCACTCGGTCCTGTGTGCGCCGCGTTGCAGTCGAAAGCGCCGGTGACCGGATCAGGCCCGACCACGCTGGTCGCTCCACCCGGGCCGGAATTGCACACCGCGTTGACCACCGTCCCCGTCAGGCCCGCGCCCGAAGGATTCCAGATGGTGCGGTCGCCCGCGCCGTCGCCATTGTCGTTGGAGTCCGCATCGGACAACGCCGTAACCGGTTGCCCCGACTCTGCCAGATACGTGCCGCTATATTCCCATCCATTGGCCAGAGCCCGCACAAACCCGTGCTCATTATGGATATTCGGCAGCTCGTACACCCAGCTCAAGCTGAACTTATTCGGAATATCCAGCGCCGATAGCCCGCGGTCGGTTCCGATATTGTAGCCGTCCTGCGCACGGCGCGGATTCACTACGCTGCTGAACAACTCGTTCGTCGCATCATCGATATTCTTCGAGAACGTGTAGTTCGCCCGCAGGTACAATCCGCGCGCCAGCCGGTGAATAAAGTCCACCGAGGCCGCGTGATAAATTCCCGACCCGATCGGGGGGAACGTCGTCAAACTGCCCTCGAAGCCGTCCACCGAATACGGTGCATTGTTGAAATTGTCGAAGTTCTGCAGCGTGCTGGCCGGATTCGTCACGCTCGCAGGGATTTGCGAAGGATCCAGGTAGGTCGGCAACGGAGTGAGCCCACCACCCAACGCCGCAAAGCGCGGATCAAACGCCGACGCGGAGTTCAAGCGCATCTGGATCGGCAACTCCAGGCTGCGCGTTCCCACATACCGCACTTCAATGCTGGAGTCGCGGAATAGTTCATGTTGAACGCCCAGCGTCCAGGTGATGATTTTGGGGTCCACGCGGTTGGGAATCAGGCTCGAGGTTGCGGCTCGCGCGTCCGCTTGCGTCGTCGGCGGAACGTTGATCTGCAATAGTCCCCCGCCCTGCAAGAACCCTTGGCCGGAGTTGGTCATCGAAGGATCCCAGCTCGCGCACCACGCCGGCGCACCGCTCAAAGCGCAGGTCACTGCGGGTGTCTGCTCGGTCTGCAGCTCTGGCGGCAAGCTGTTGATGGCAAAGTTGTTGGGGATCTGATCGTAGGCCATGCCCGCGCCTCCGCGAATCGCCCACTTTCCATGCCCCGTCGGATCGAATGCAAAGCCTATCCGCGGCGCGAAATTGTTGGTGTCTGGCTTGGGAGCGCGAAAAATCAACCCCAGCGAGGGGTCGTCCGCAATGGCATTGATCGCTTGTAGGTTGTCTGCGCGCGGAGTTCCGGAATATTCGTAGCGCAAACCGGCGTTAATCGTCAGTCGCGGCGTGATCTTCCAGTCGTCCTGCACGAACGCGTAAAACGCATTGTAGTTTTCCGCCACATTGCCCGAACCCGCACCGCGCAGCGCCTTGTTGGGGGCTCCGTTCGGCACAAAGTCGTTCACCAACTGGCTGAGCGTGGTGTAGTCCCATTCACCGCGTTCGCGCTGAATGCCGTTCGTCGGAGAAATATATTTCTTGGCTTCCACGCCGAACTTCAAACTGTGCTTGCCTTGAATGAAGGTAAGAGTGTCCGCCAATTGATATACGTTTTGCACGTACGACTGCGGAGCGTTTTGCTCCGGTCCTACGTTTGCTTCACCCAGGTCATCGACCAATACGTTCGGATAATTATCGAATCCTGCCGGTGAGGTCACCACCGGTCCGAGCGAGCGCGAATACGAAACGCGCGCATTGTTGATCAACCGGCTCGACAGCGTCCAGGCATCCGAAATAATGCCTTTGTGAGCGCCGGATTCAAAAGTGCCCAGGAATTGCGGCTCCGGCAAGTTCGCGTTGAAGTCCGGGGCGCGGAACCGGTCATACAGGTACCGCGTGCTCAGTACGTGCTTTCCCAGATTGATGTCCGAGTTCACGATGAAGTCGTCTTCGTTGGAGAACGCCGGCGCCACGGTTGTGAGCGTGCCCACCGGAATGGCCGTGCCGTTCACGTTCAGCGTGCCGGCATTGTTGGAGGGAGCCGCGGGAAACTGCGCCAGGATCGCGCGCACCGCATCGTCATGCGCCAGGCCGGCCAGCATCTGCAGGCCATCCGCCGTGGGCATCGTCACCTGTGGGCTCGAAGCAGCCAATCCTTCGTTCTGGAATTCGTAGGCGCCGTAAATGAACCAACGATCATGCTTGATCGGCCCGCCGGCGCTCGCGCCCGCGCGGTCATAGTCGAAGCGGTCCTTGAATCCTCTTTCCTTTTGTTGGTTATCGAACGCGTCGTAGTCGCGGTTGCGGTTGTATTCCCATCCGGTGCCATGCCACGAGTTGGTGCCCGACTTGGTCACCACGTTGAAGATCCCACCCGCCGAATGCCCGTACTCCGCGCTGAATTGATTCGTCAGCAACGTAAATTCCGCCACCGACTCCTGAATCACCGGCTGGGTCGGCCCGTTGGTATCCAACTTGTTGTCTTCCACACCATCAATGTTGAAACTGTTGAAGCGCGGCCGCGTCCCGCCGATGGATCCGCCCGAGCCAACTACGCCACCTTGCTGCGTGGTCGTTCCCGGCACCAGCACCGCAAACTCTTTCACGTCTCCGCCCAGCGTATTCAGCGGCAAATCCTGGCTGACCAGTCCGCTGAAGGTCGCGTCCAGCGTGGAATTGTCTGTCTTAATCAGTTCCGCGCCCGACTGCACCTCAATCACTGAGGAAACTTCGCCAACTTCCAACCGCACTTTCGTATCAATGGTCTGGTTGGAGTCCACCACCACGCCCGTTTGCACCGACTTCTTAAAACCGGGCTTCTCTACCGAAACGGTGTACGTTCCGACCAGCAAGTTAGGAAATACATAGGTACCCGCGCTGGATGCCGTGGCCGACACTGCGGTGTTGGTCCCCTCATTGGTCACCGTCACGGTGGCGTCCTCAATACTCGAATCGCTCACATCCGTTACCGTGACGCGCAGCGATCCATCCAGCCGCTGTGCCTGTGCCACGTTCGCAGCAACAAATGCCGCCGCGATAAACAGAAAAACTCCTACCCATCTCTCGAATCTGCGCATGAAGTTGGCTCTCCTGAAGGTTGCGCGCCGCTCTTCCCACCCCACGGGTTCCCACGAGCAGGCACGTCAGTTAGCCAGCAGATTTGCAGATGAGCGACCAATAAGGCCGCACGCCGCGTCAAACCTCTCTCACTCCCTCCTAAACAGGCAAATACACTCGTTCCTGTAAGTTATCGACATAACCCACACCAATTTATTTCGTTTCAATCTGCAAGTTGGATCGCGGAAAGATATGCTGCGGCTGACTTATACAGGTTCTTCGAGAACTTTCCCGCCTACCTACATGAAACCGCAGACGGGCAGGATTGTCGGGTATCGACAACTCCGGTGCGACATCAACTTAATCACAAACCAAAACGAGTTCGAAGGGTGCCCCGCCCTCGATTTGTAGGGCGGGCCTTTCTTTTAATTTGTTTAGTTCGCTTCCACGGCTAACCGTTGTGAGGCCTCAAGGATTCACAAAACTCCACAACCGTTTTCTCCGCCCAAAACCGCTCCGCTCCCGCTTTATCAGAAACAAACGCGCAATGCCCGCCATACTCAGGCGCCATCAAAGTAATCGCCGAATTTTCCTTCACGCCGGCCGCCAGGATCGCCGCATAGGGCACAAACGGATCGTCCTGGGCCTCAATCAACAACGTCGGCACCTTCACCTTCCCCACCACCTTACTGGCCGACGAGGCCTCGTAATACTCCGCGGCATCGCGAAACCCAAAATTCGGCGCGGTAATCGCATCATCAAACTCCCGCACCGTGCGGATCGGCCCGAACCCGTTCTGCGGATACCGCGACGGCATGGACAGCGCCTTCCGCCGGTACCGCTTCATCAGACCCGCCACAAAATGCCGCTCATAAAAGTAGTTGTCCCAACGCTCCAGCGCGTCCGCGCACGCCGCTAAGTCCAGCGCCGGACACACTGCACAAACCCCTCGCAGCGCCGCCGGAGCAGCATCGCCGTATTCCCCAGCCATTTTCATTACTAAGTTCCCGCCCATCGAGTAACCAACGAAGAAAATCTCGCTGAATCCTTCCGCGACCAGTTCATCGCACACCGCGCGATAATCGGAACTCATCCCCGAGTTGTACAGCGTCGGCGTAAGTTCTTCGCTCCCGCCACAATTCCGCTGGTTCAGCCGGATTGCGTTGTAACCGGCTTCATACGCCCGCTGCGCAATCCCCTTCATATAATCCGAATTGCTCGAGCCTTCCAACCCATGCACCACGGCGATCACCGGAGCCTCCGTGCGCTCACCAGGCTGCCAATGGCAGTGCGCCAGCAGCCGCGTCTCCGCATCCACGCGGAACAGCCGTTCCTCCTGCACCGGCAGCGCAAACTCCCGCCGCCAAAACACCGGCGCCATGGTCATCAAATGCGCATTGTGCAACAACGGATGCGCCACAAATGGCTCGAACTTTTTCCTCATGTCCCTTCGACACTATCACGCGTCAACTTGACCGCAAGTCACCCTGCACCTACAATGAGTCATTCACGGTGAGCAATTTTTTCGATTCACTGAATGCGTTTGTCAGCCCAGCGGGCGTCTGCTGGGCTGCTTTGTTTTAGCGCGCCTGCTTCGGAATCGCGACATCTAACCACGCAATTTTATCGCGCGATTGGCAAGCGCCGTTGACATTCTATTTTCCTACGCGAGGTATGGCATGCAGGACGGTCCAATTCCCGAGGGTCTTACTTTTGATGACGTGTTGCTGCTGCCCGGAAAATCCTCGGTGATTCCCACGGAAGTCGACACACGCACCAACTTCACTCGCAAGCTGAGCCTGAATATTCCGCTGGCCTCCGCGGCCATGGACACCGTCACCGAATCGCGCCTGGCCATTGCCATCGCGCGCCAGGGCGGGATCGGCATCGTGCATCGCAACATGCCTATCGAGCGGCAGAGCGAAGAAGTGGATCGCGTGAAGCGCTCCGAAAGCGGCATGATCGTCGACCCCGTCACGATTTCGCCGGACATCACTTTGCGGCAAGCACTCGAGATCATGACCAAGTACCGCATCTCCGGTTTGCCGGTGACTCGCGGTTCACGCCTCGCGGGAATTCTCACCAACCGCGATCTGCGCTTTGAAAAAGATCACACCCAGTTGGTCGACGCGGTGATGACCAAGGAAGACCTGGTTACCGTTCCGGTCGGCACCACGCTTGACGAAGCCGAACGCATTCTGCAAAAACACCGCATCGAAAAACTTCTGGTGGTCGACAAAGACTACAACCTCAAAGGCCTCATCACCGTAAAAGACATTCAGAAAAAACTAGCCTACCCGCGCGCTGCCAAAGACGAACAGGGCCGCCTGCGTGTCGGCGCCGCAGTCGGAGCCACCGGAGATTTTCTGGAGCGCGCCGTGGAAATGTCCCGCGCCAAAGCGGACGTCCTGGCCATCGACACCGCCCACGGTCACTCCGCGCGCGTGATGGAAGCCATCAAAGCGATTCGCGATCGCCTGCCGGAAATGCAGCTCATCGCCGGCAACGTAGCTACCTTCGACGGCGCGAAAGATCTAATCGCCCTCGGCATCGACGGCGTGAAAGTCGGCATCGGACCCGGCTCGATCTGCACCACCCGCGTCGTCACCGGCGCAGGCGTTCCGCAGATCACCGCGATTCTTGAAGCAGCACGCGCCGCCAAAGGCACCGACGTGCCGGTCATCGCCGACGGCGGCATCAAATTTTCCGGAGACATCACCAAAGCCATCGCCGCCGGCGCTTCCTGCGTAATGATTGGCGGCCTCTTCGCGAGCACCGAAGAAGCCCCCGGCGAAACCATTTTGTATCAGGGCCGCACCTTTAAGTCCTACCGCGGAATGGGTTCCACCGCCGCGATGGAAGAAGGCTCCGCCGATCGCTACGCGCAAGAGGGCGCCGAGCGCGGTAAGTCCGTCCCCGAAGGCGTGGAAGGCCGCGTCCCCTACAAAGGCACCGTCGCAGCCCTAACTGATCAGTTGGTCGGCGGCTTAAAAAGCGGCATGGGCTACGCCGGCGCCGCCACCCTCACTGACCTTGCCGCCAACAGCAAATTCATCCGCATCACCAGCGCCGGCCTCCGCGAAAGCCACGTCCACGACGTAGTCATCACCCGCGAAGCCCCCAACTACCGCATGGAATAGTTTCTTCCGGCTCGTTCCAAGGTTTTGATGTGTTGCGCACCTCTACGTACGATAAATCCAGCGGGAAACGGTGCGCATGAAATAATGAAGCGTCTCTACCGCTGATGCTCTCTGCGCACGCCCATGTCTGAAATGCCCTGGCGCAATCCGCGCCCCGCGCCGACGCTTCCTGAAATGGAGGGGCGCGTCGCTCCTCCTGCAAACTTGGAACGCTTCAAAGCGTGGCTCCCAGCACTCTGTTGGGCGGCCTTTATTTTCTCGATGTCCACGGATACTTTTTCCGCGGCACACACCAGCCGAATCCTGCGCCCAGTTCTGCTGTGGATGTTTCCGCACCTCTCCAATCACACGTTCAACGTCATCCACCATTTGATTCGCAAATCCGCGCACTTCACCGAATATTTCATCTTCGGCCTGTTCCTCTATCGCGGCGTGCGCGGCCTGAATGGTGCCAGCCGCGGCTGGCGCTGGTCCTGGGCCCTGACCGCCTGGGCCATCGCTGTGGCCTACGCATGTCTCGACGAAATCCACCAATCTTTTGTAGCCAGCCGCACCGCCTCCCCCTACGACTCCCTGCTCGATTCCATCGGCGCCGCCTTCGCCATCGCCACCCTCTTTCTCTACTTCCGCTATCGCTATCGCACCCTCACCGCCTGACGCCCTAAAAGCAAAAAACCCGCTCGGTTGAGCGGGTTTTTTAACAGAGTTTTTTGTCGAAGCTCTAATTCTTTTCGTCGACGGCTTCTTCTTTTTGCGGGCGTTCCTTTTTTTCTTTCTTTTTGAATTCGTAGCCGACCAGTTCGAGGATGGCTACCTGGGCGTTGTCGCCGACGCGGTTGCCGGCATGAATGATGCGGGTGTAACCGCCGGCGCGATCGGAAAATTTCGGGGCGATTTCGCTGAACAATTTGGCGGTCACGGCGGGCAGCATCAAATACGAGGCGGCCTGGCGACGCGACTGCAAAGTGTCTTTCTTGCCCAGCGTGATGATTTTTTCCGCCACGGGACGCGCGGCTTTGGCGCGCGTCAACGTGGTGGTGATTCGTCCATGCTCGAACAAATTGGTCACCAGCGCGCGCAAAGTGGCGCGGCGGTGAGACGGGTTGCGTCCGAGCTTCGATCCTGAATTAAGGTGTCGCATATCTGCAAAGATCCGGCGCCAAAATTACAGGCCGAGATTTTCCTCCGACGGAGCGAGTGTGGTCTGGCTTGGGAGCGGCGGCCAGATAATGCGGCCGTGCTCGTCGAACTTCATGCCCAGCGCGAGGCCCATCTTCACTAGTATATCTTTGATCTCGTTGAGCGATTTGCGGCCGAAGTTTTTGGTCTTCAGCATTTCGTTTTCGCTCTTCTGCACGAGTTCGCGAATGGTCTGAATGTTGGCGTTCTTCAAGCAGTTGTAAGAACGGACGGAAAGTTCCAGCTCTTCCACGGAGCGATCCAAGTGCTCGAGGCGCGGATCATGCGCGGTGTCGGGCAGCGGCTCGATGCTGTCCACCGGCTCTTCAAAGTTGATGAAGATGCTCATGTGGTCTTTCACCAATTTCGCGGCCAAACCGATGGAATCCTGCGGAGTGATCGCGCCGTTGGTCCACACTTCGATCATCAACTTTTCGTAATCGGTCATTTGCCCGAGACGCGCGGCTTCGACGGAGTAATTTACTTTGCGCACTGGCGAGTGAACGCTATCCACCGGGATGTAGCCGATGGGCAGGTCTTCGTCGTAGTTGCGGTCGGCAGCGACATAGCCGCGGCCATTCTTCACGCGCATTTCAATCTGCAAGCGGCCGCCTTCGCTGACCGTGGCGATGTACACAGTCTTGTCTAACACCGCGAAGTCCGCGTCTTCTTCGATCTGCGCGGAAGTCACGGGACCAGGCTGCTCGAAGTTCAGGTAAATGGTCTTGGGCAGATCGGTGTTCAGCTTGATCGGCACCTGCTTCAGGTTGAGGATGATGTCGGTCGCGTCTTCCACTACTCCAGCGATCGAGGAGAATTCGTGCAGCACTCCTTCAATCTTCACCGCGGTGATGGCTGCGCCTTCAATCGAACTGAGCAGCGCGCGCCGCAGCGCGTTTCCTACCGTCGTGCCCCAACCGCGCTCAAACGGCTGCGCAGAAAATCGCCCGTACTTTTCGGTGAGCGATTCGAGTTCAGAGGCTAGACGCTTTGGTTTCTGAAAGCCCTTCCACATACTGTTTCCTTCCTTCTGGGACCGCGAGAAGCCCCACACCAAATCTGTTAGATGACTGTATCTCTCGAAACGTCACATACTTGCGAGTTGCGTTGCTCTTAGCCCAGCCCACCCTTGCAGAAAGCGCGAGGGTAGGCCACCCACTTCTCGGCACTACTTAGAATAAAGCTCGACGATCAACTGCTCGGTGAACGGCGGCGTCTGCACGTCTTCGCGCTTGGGCATGGCCACCACTTTGGCTTTGAAGCCTTCGCGGTCCTGCTCCAGCCAGGGAACTGCGCTCTGGCTCTGGGCCACGTTCCGCGCTTCCAGAATCATGGCGTTGTCGTGCATGCGTTCCTTGATGGCGATTTCCTCGCCCACGTTGACCAGGTAAGAAGGAATGTTGACCTTCTTTCCGGACACGCGGACGTGACCATGCAGCACCAGTTGCCGGGCTTGCGCACGTGATGAAGCCAAACCGGCACGCCACAGCACGCTGTCCAGACGGCGCTCCAGCATGATGATGAGGTTTTCGCCGCTGGGACCCTTCATGCGCACGGCCTTCTCGAAGTACGAACGGAACTGGCGTTCGAGTAAGCCGTAGGTGCGCTTCATCTTCTGCTTTTCGCGCAACTGCAGGCCGTAGCCGGCGATCTTGGCACGGCGCGACTGCCCGTGTTGCCCGGGCACGAAGTTACGCTTCTCGATTGCGCACTTTTCGGTGAAGCAGCGCAACCCTTTCAAAAATAGTTTTTGAGTCTCCCGGCGGCACAGGCGGCAGACTGCTTGTCTATGTCTTGCCAACTTCTATCTCCTCTCGAATCCACTGCGCGTCACGAGGACGCTTCGATCTCGTTCCCAGGACAATTCCATCAAATGCCCGTTAAACCCATCAAACGCGGCGGCGCTTGGGCGGACGGCAGCCGTTGTGCGGGATCGGGGTGATGTCCCGAATCAACACAATGTGCAGTCCGGCGGCGGCCAATGCGCGCACGGCCGACTCGCGGCCAGAACCCGGGCCTTGCACGCGAACTTCGACGCTCTTCATCCCGTACTGATCGCGCGCCGTACCAGCGGCCGACAGCGAGGCCTGCTGCGCGGCATATGGCGTACCCTTGCGCGAGCCCTTGAATCCGATAGCGCCCGCAGACGACCAGCAGATCACGCGTCCATCCTGATCGGCGATGGTGATCTGGGTGTTGTTGAAGGAGGCGGCGACGTGCACCACGCCGTGGGGAATGATGCGGCGCTCGCGCTTCTTCTTGAATTCCTTCTTACGCTTGCCGGTTGCCGCTGCGCCCGCTTTTCCGCCAGGTTGGGCGTCCGGTGCGGTCGGTTTTTGTTGCTCTTTTGCCACGAGTTACTCCATTTCTTTCAGTTACTTAAGCCAAAATTCGTACTACAAACTTGCTACACCGCTAAATTCATTTGGTGGCTTCTACCCCCCACCCCGGCAGATTGCAAAAAAGAGGCCACAAGTTACTGAAAACAAACAAAGTCGGTGCACAAAAACTTGCAAAGAGACCGAAAGAGGCTGCAATCAGCTGATTTGATTAGCCCTTCTTACCAGTCACCTTTTTCTTCGCGGCCACTGCGCCGCGGCGCGGACCCTTGCGGGTACGAGCGTTGGTGTGGGTGCGTTGACCGCGCACCGGCAAGTTGCGCCGGTGACGGACACCGCGGTAAGCCTGAATTTCGATCAGCCGGCGGATGTTCATCTGAATCTCTTTGCGGAGATCGCCTTCGACGCGGCCTTCCTTTTCAATTTCCTGACGCAACTTGTTGGCTTCTTCCTCGGTCAAGTCGCGGATCTTTTTGTCGTGATCGACACCTGCGGCAGCGGCCAGCTTGCGGGCGCGTTCGTGCCCGATGCCGTAAATGGCGGTGAGGCCGACCCAAAGGCGCTTCTGCGGCGGAAGATCGATACCAGCGATACGTGCCATGCGTTTTGTCCCCTATTCCTTAAAACTCAAAATGTCTTGCGTCTTATCCCTGGCGCTGCTTGTGCTTGGGATTCTGACAGATCACCCGCACCACACCGCGGCGATGAATCACCTTGCACTTGTCGCAAATCTTTTTTACTGAGGCCCGTACTTTCATTTTCCCTGTTCCTTCTGTGTCCGCGGACTATTTGTAGCGGTACACGATGCGGCCGCGCGTCAGATCATACGGCGAAAGTTCCACGGCTACTTTGTCTCCGGCCAGGATGCGGATGAAATTTTTGCGCATCTTGCCGGACACGTGAGCCAAAACCTGATGCTTGTTTTCCAGTTCGACCCGGAACATGGCATTGGGCAACGGCTCCTTGACCGTGGCCATGACTTCAATGGCATCTTCTTTGGTATTGCCAGAGTCGTTTTTCTTCTTGTCGTCCTGATCCGGTCTCGCCATAAGCTCCTATACGTTTTTGCCGCCAAATCCGTTGCTACTTACTTAGATGCTGGGGCGTTGCATCGCCCGAAGCTTCATCCTCGGTCACTCAGCCCACCCTCGCAGAAACCGCGAGGGTAGGCCACCCGCGTTTCGCTAAAGTTCTACCACGAAGGCCCGGTCATTTCCTTGGGCCGGGTCAAAATCCATGGGCCGTTGGCGGTGACTGCCACGGTGTGCTCGAAATGCGCCGAGGGGCTGCCATCGGCGGTTTCCGCCACCCACTCGTCGCGCATCCGCACTTCCGGACCGCCGGCATTGACCATCGGTTCGACCGCGATGACCATACCTTCCTGCAACCGGGCGCCTTTACCGGCGTCGCCGTAGTTCGGCAGGTTGGGCTCATCGTGCATCTTGGTGCCGATGCCGTGGCCTACGAACTCCCGCACCACCGAGTAGCCGTTCTGCTCCACCCAACTCTGCACTGCGTGGCCAACATCGCCGAGCCGGTTACCCGCGCGCATCTTATCAATGGCTCGGTCCAGCGATTCGCGCGTGACATCCAGCAACTTCCGCAGTTCCGGACTGATTTCACCGACCGGAACAGTCACCGCCGAATCCGCGTAATACCCGTCCACTTCCATCCCGAAATCAATCGAGATGATGTCGCCTTCTTTCAGCTTGCGCTTCGGCGACGGAATCCCGTGAACAATTTCGCCATTCACCGAAGTGCACAGCGAACAAGGATACCCGCGATATCCCTTGAAGGCCGGCTTCCCCGGTTTACCCGCCAGCGTTTGTTCGGCCAGCTTTTCCAAATCCATGGTGGTGACGCCCGGTTTAACCGCCGCGCGCAACACACCCAAAACCTGGTGCACAATCTGCCCGGCGCGGTACATCTTCTCGAGTTCTTCCGCGCTGCGTAAGTGAATCGCCATTGCCTTCAGTCTTTACCGCAACTGCTTACTGCGCCTTCTGGACAATCTGTAAAACCCGGGCCGAAACTTGCTCCACGGTTTGCGAAGCGTCTACGTCTTCGAGCCGTCCCAGTCGCCGGTAATACTCGGCCAGCGGAGCGGTCATCTTGGCGTAGGCTCCCAGTCGCGGGCCCACAATTTCTTCGCGATCGTCGGGGCGCTGCACCAACTCGCCGCCATCGGCATCGCACTTCTCTGCAAGTTTAGGGGGGCGTTCATAAATATTATAAATCTCCCCGCCCTTTTTGCACATACGCCGCCCGGTAATTCTCCGCATCAACAGATTCTGGTCGATGACGAAGTGCACCACCACCGGCTGCTTGAAACCGTGCTGCCGGATCAACTCGTTCAGCCACTGCGCTTGCGCGACCGTCCGGGGAAACCCGTCAAACACAAACCCGAAAGAACAATCAGGCTGCTCGATGCGCGCCGCGACCATTTTCATGATCAGCGAGTCGGGCACCAATTCGCCGCGGGCCATAATGGGCTTGGCCTGCTTACCGAGATCGTTGCCCTGCGCGATATTCTCACGCAGCATGTCACCGGTCGAAAGGTGCGGCACCCCAAACTTCTTGGCCAGTTCCTGGGCCTGGGTACCTTTACCTGCGCCCGGCGGACCGAGAAAGATAACAGCACGCTGCAGCCGACCGAGCCGGCCGTCCGGCTGCGCTGCACTCGTCGCCATTACCGTCGGCCACGCAACCGGCCCTTTCGAGCAAACCCTTCGTAGTTGCGCATGACCAGTTGTGCTTCGAGCTGCTGCACGGTGTCCATGGCCACGCCCACTACGATCAATAGCGAAGTGCCGCCGAAATAAAACTGCACTCCGAGCCCTTTGAGAAACCAGGTTGGAAAGTGACGGTCAAACCAGCCGCCGATGCCCCAACCCAAATGATCCAAGTGAATTCCGGCGATCATCCATTCCGGAAGCAAGCAAACCAATGCGAGATAAATCGCGCCGATAAAAGTGAGGCGCTTCAGAATGCGGCTGACGTGTTCGCTGGTGGTACGGCCGGGACGAATGCCGGGAATGAAGCCGCCGTTCTTGCGCATGTTGTCGGCGAGTTCCGTGGGGTTGAAAACGATGCCAACGTAGAAGAACGCGAACACCAGGATCAGCGTGATGTAAATCAAGGTGTAGAGCGGCTCGCCCCACTTGAGGCGGTCCGCGATGGTTCTAAGAAAGACGTAGCGCGCGCCGAAAATCAAGGCGATGGTGGCCGGAAACGCCAGCAGCGAGCTGGCGAAAATCGGGGGAATGACTCCGCCGGAATTTACACGCAGCGGCAAGTAGGTGGATTGCCCGCCCATGACGCGGCGGCCGACTACGCGCTTGGCATATTGCACCGGAATGCGGCGCTGACCGCCTTCGACGAAGACGATGAAGGCGACGACTGCGACCATCAGGGCCACGAGCAACAGCAGCACCAGGGGAGTGACTGCGCCCCATTGGCCGGACTTGGCCATTTCGTAGAGGCTGACCACGGCGCGGGGCAAACCCACCACGATGCCGACGAAGATGATCAGGGACATGCCGTTGCCGATGCCTCGTTCGGTGATCTGCTCACCGAGCCACATGATGAAGGCGGAGCCGGTGGTCAAGGCCAGCACGGTCATAACGCCAAATCCGAAACCAGGGTGATACACCAGCGATTGGCCGCCGACGCCTTGGGCCTGCAGAGTGGCCGCGATCGAAGAACCCTGGACGATGCTCAAGACAATGGTCAGGTAGCGGGTGTACTGAGTAATTTTGTTGCGGCCGAGCTGGCCTTCTTTGCTGAGGCGCTCGAGGTAAGGAAACACCACGGTCATCAACTGCAGGATGATGGAAGAGGTGATGTAGGGCATGATGCCCAAGGCAAAAATGGTCATGCGGCGGAAATTTCCGCCGCTGAACAGATCGAAAATTCCGAGTACCGAGCCGGCGGCTTGGTTGAAAAGTTGATCCAAGACTGCGGTGTTGATGCCCGGAATGGGGATATGCGCGCCGATGCGATAAACCGCCAGCAGCGCCAAGGTGAATAGCACACGGTTCCGCAGATCTTCCACGCGGAACATGTTTTTCACGGCTTCGATGAATCGATTCATTGCCTTTTGCTATTGCACCCTTTCGTTGCTACTTCCACTACTGCCGACTACGGCGATTAGGCCGTGGTCAAAATCTCGAACGTACCGCCGGCGGCCTGGATTTTTTCTTTGGCCGAGGCGCTGAAGGCGTGGGCGTGAATAGCGATCTTGGCGGTCAAGTTTCCGTCGCCCAGAACCTTGATGCGATCCTGTGCGCGGCGAATGAAGCCGTGAGCCCGCAGCAAATCCGGAGTGACCGTTTCGCCCGCGGGGAACACGTTCAACTCTTCCAGGTTGATCACCGAATATTCCACCGAGAACGGATTGTGAAATCCGCGCTTGGGCATGCGGCGATGTAGCGGCATCTGGCCGCCTTCAAATCCGCGACGGCGCGAATAACCGCGGCGGGACTTCTGGCCCTTGTTGCCGGCGCCGGAAGTTTTGCCGAGCTTGGTGCCGATGCCGCGCCCGACGCGGACCTTCTTTTTGCGCGAACCGGTGGCTGGGTGCAAATTCGAGAGGGTATACTTCGGCCGTCCCGCGGGAGTTGCCGGTCCATGTTGCCCGCGACGGCGCGGGGCTCCCGCTTTACGATTGCGCGGGCCGCCTGCCGGGCGATGCTTGCCTGTCTTGATCTTGGCCATTTCCTTAGTCCACCACTTCCACGAGATGCCGTACTTTGTGAATCATGCCGCGAGTTTCCACGGTGTCCTGGCGCTCGACCACGTGATGCATGCGGCGCAAACCGAGACCCCTGATAGTGGCGCGCATATCGTCGGTGGTGGAGATGGCGCTGACTACCCACTTAACCTTGATGGTGCCGCCCTTTTTCGGTTCGGGCTGCTCACTGATGACGTACTGCTTGCCCTGGTGATGCCCGCCGGACTTTTTTACTTTTTTGCCGTGGCGTACTTTTACGCCTGCTACTTTTTCGCTCATTAAACTGCCTCTGCCGCGGAGTTAGAGGACCGGCCGCGAATTTCGTCCACGGTTTTGCTGCGCGTTTCGGCTACGTGGGCCGCGTCTTTCAAGCTGAGCAGCGCAGCAAAAGTGGCTTTCACCACGTTGTGCGGATTGGAAGTGCCCAGGGACTTGGTGAGCACGTTATGAATGCCCGCGACTTGCATCACTTTGCGGACGGGGCCGCCGGCAATGACGCCGGTGCCTTCAGAAGCGGGCTTGAGCAGAACTTGTGCCGAGCCGTAATGTCCGAGGACCTGGTGCGGAATCGAGGTGCCCTTGAGGTTCAGCTTGATCAGGTTCTTCTTGGCTTGCTCGATGGCCTTCTTGATGGCCATGGGTACTTCGCGAGCTTTGCCCATGCCGAATCCGGCATGGCCATGATTGTCGCCAACCACGACGAGCGCCGAAAAGCTGAGGTTTTTGCCGCCCTTGACTACTTTGGTGACGCGGTTGATCGCAATGACGTCGTCCTTCAGGTCTGAAGGATTGACTTCGAGGAGCCGCCGCACCGCTAAACTATCGCGCAGAATTTGCTTCGACATAAATTAGAACTGTAACCCCGCTTCCCGCGCCGCGTCAGCGAGCGCCTTCACCCGGCCGTGATACTTGTAGCCGCCACGATCGAATACCACTTTTTCCACTCCCTTGGCCTTGGCGCGTTCGGCGATGGCTTTGCCGATCACTTTGGCTGCGGCGATGTTGCCGCCACCCTTTAAGTTCTTTTTGGTTTCGCCGTCGACGGAGCTGGCGGAGACCAGGGTGTTTCCCGAGCCGTCGTCGATGACTTGCGCGTAAATGTGTCCGATGGAACGGTACACCACCAGGCGCGGTCGTTCGGTGGTGCCGGAGACTTTGGTGCGCACGCGGTCGTGTACACGCCTGCGATGCAGATCCTTGGATAGCTTGCGAACTCTTGCCGATGCCACTGTTGTTTCTCCTTCTAAACTCGCTGCTGCTTCAAACTGTTTTTGTTACGCGGCGCGTCGATTATTTCGCGCCGGCTTTGGCTCCGGCCTTACCGGCCTTTTTCTTCAGCCGTTCGCCGGTGATGCGCACGCCCTTCTGCTTGTACGGATCTGGCGGACGCAACTTGCGCATGTCCGCGGCGACTTGGCCGACTTGCGCTTTGTCCGCGCCGGTGATGACCATGTGCGTCTGCTTTTCGACGGCGACCTGGATACCTTCGGGGATCGGGAACTCGATCGGGTGGGATTTTCCCAGAGCGAAGTTGACGATTTTGCCCTTGAGTTCGGCGCGGTAGCCGACGCCGACGATGTCCATGTCTTTCTTGAAGCCGGTAGTGACGCCGTAGACCGCGTTGGCGACCAGCGCGCGTGCGAGTCCGTGGCGCGCGCGATCTTCTTCGGTGGCGCGGGTGGCGGTGAGCACGCCGTCTTTCTGCTCAAAGGTGATGCCGCGGGGAATGGCGAAATGCAGCTTGCCCTTGGGTCCCTGGACATCGATGTTGCCGCCTTGCATGGCAATTTTTACGCCTTGCGGCAGCGGAATTGGTTTGCGCCCGATACGTGACATCAGTTCTTGTCCTTTGCTTCAAAACTGAAATCAACACTTCTTTTCAAAACCTGTCGAACTACCAAACTTCGCAAAGAATTTCGCCGCCGAGCTTGGCTTTGCGCGCGGAGCGGCCGCTCATCAAGCCTTTCGGAGTGGTCATGATGCTGATACCCAGGCCACCGACGACGGGGCGAATGTCCGTGACGCCGAGGTAACGGCGCGCGCCGGGACGGGAAATGCGCTTGAGGCCGGTGATCACGCTGCGGCGATCCGGGGTGTACTTCAAAAAGACGCGCAGCATTTTGCGGGTTTTGTTTTCCTCCACCATCTTGAAAGTGGAGATGTAGCCTTCGTCTTTCAGGATGCGGGCGATCTCGGCCTTCAACTTGGAGGCCGGCACGTCGACGCGCTGGTGCTTGGCAGCCGCGGCGTTGCGGATGCACGTCAAAAAGTCTGCGATTGGATCCGTCTGCATAGTCGAATAGTTCCTTTACCAGCTAGCTTTCGTGACGCCGGGAATTTCACCCTTGAGCGCCATGCCGCGGAAGCAGATGCGGCACATCTGGAATTTGCGAATGTAGGCGCGCGCACGGCCGCAAACGCGGCAACGATTGCGCACCCGCACCTTAAACTTGGGTTTCTTGAGAGTCTTGGCAATCTTTGCGGTACGAGCCATTTATTGCTTTTCTCCTGGAACGCGCAGGGGGAAGCCGAGCCCTTTGAGCAGCTCGCGTCCCTCTTCGTCGTTCTTGGCAGTGGTCGTGAAAGTCACGTTCATGCCTTTGATCTTGTCTACCTTGGTGTAATCAATTTCCGGAAAAACCAACTGATCCTTCAAGCCCAGGGTGTAGTTGCCGCGGCCATCGAAAGCGTTATAGGGCAAGCCACGGAAATCGCGCACGCGGGGCAGTACAACGTTGCACAGGCGGTCGAGAAATTCGTACATGCGATCGCCGCGCAAGGTGACCGCGCAACCGATAGGCATGCCTTTGCGAATTTTGAAATTCGCGATGGACTTCTTGGCCTTGGTGATCATGGCCTTCTGTCCGGTGATCTGGCCCAGTTCCTGCGCGGCGGTGTCCAACAGCTTGGCGTTCTGGCTGGCTTCGCCGAGGCCGATGTTCACGGTGATTTTCTGCAGCCTGGGAACGGCCATATGGTTTTCCCAGTTGAAGCGCTTCATCAGCGCCGGGACCGTTTCGCTGCGATATTTTTCCTGCAATCTGCTCTTCATGACTTCGCTTCGCCTCGTCCTTCGCTAAATCTTTTACTTGTCGAGCGCGGTGTTGCAGCGCCGGCAGCTTCGCACTTTGGTTCCGTCGGCGTGCACAGTGTGGCCAATGCGGGTGTGCTTGCCGCAACTGGCGCAAACCACCATCACGTTAGAAACGTTGATGGAGGCTTCTTTTTCGACGATGCCGCCCTTGATGTTTTTCTGCGGATTGGGGCGGGTGTGGCGCTTCATGATGGCCACGTGTTCCACCACCACGCGATTCTTTTTGGCGTCGACCGAAAGCACGCGTCCGGTTCGCCCGGCGTCTTTGCCGGCGATTACGCGGACGTTGTCGCCCTTGCGGATCTGAATGCTGTGCCGTGTTGTCCGTTCATGCGTCAAAGCCATTGCTTACCAAACCTCCGGAGCCAAAGAAACGATCTTGGTGTACTGGCGTTCGCGCAGCTCCCGCGCGACCGGGCCGAAAACGCGGGTGCCTACCGGCTCGCCTGCGTCGTTGATTAAAACCGCGGCGTTGTCGTCGAAGCGGATGTAGGTGCCATCCTTGCGGCGGGCTTCTTTGCGCATCCTGACGACTACGGCCTTCACTACCGTGCCCTGTTTCACGGCGCTTTCCGGGGTGGCTTCCTTCACCGAGGCGGTGATCACGTCGCCGAGTCCGGCTTTAAGGCCGGCATCGCCGCCGATCGGCAAAATACACATGAGCTTGCGGGCGCCGGAATTATCCGCCACCGTCAGCCAGGTTCGCATCATGATACTCATCGGTCCGCTCTCTCTCCGCTATCGTCGTACTGTTCCGCTCGCGGCTTGCTGCTGCCGCCGGTAAATTTGCACTTACTTCGAGGCGTGCACGTCCGCCGACTTGTTCTGCGTGACGATTTCTTTCAGCCGCCAGCGCTTCAGCTTGGACAACGGGCGGGTCGACACGATGCGCACTACGTCGCCCGGCTTGGCTTGCTTGGTTTCGTCGTGGGCGTAAAACTTTTTGGAGATGCGCACCACGCGCCGGTACTTGGGGTGCTGCACCAGCCGCTGTACTTCCACCACGATGGTCTTGGCCATCTTGGCGCTGGTCACTTTGCCGGTGAGAACAGTGCGCTCGCCGCGTTCGTGGTGTTCCGGCTTTCCGGTCGCCGGAGCCGTTTGTGTTTCAGGTGTCATTACTTCTTGCCTGCTTTCTTCTTGGTCTTGCTCTTAGCCTTGCTCGATTCTTTTTTGGCCGGTTTGCCAGCTTTGGTGCGCTTGGCCGCCGGCGCTTTCGCGTGGGCTGCCGCGGGCGCCGCCTCGGTCTTGTCTTCCGGTTTTTCCACCGGAATGTGCGCGCCACCAGCATTCAACTGCTGAGCTCGCAAGTGGGTTTTAACCCGCGCCAAGTCTTTACGTGCATCACGCAAACGACGCAAGGCTTCGGCTTGTCCGGTGGACAACTGAAAACGCAACCGGAAAATCTGTTCGGTCAACTCGCGTTCCTGCACGAGCAACTCGTCGCTGCTGGCTTCACGAATTTTTTCATTACGCCGGGCCATAATTTACATGCCTCCCGCGCGCGTAACGAACTTCGTGGGAATGGGCAGCTTATGGGCCGCCAGGGTCATGGCTTCTTTGGCGGTAGTTTCGTCGACGCCGGCCATTTCAAACATGATGCGTCCGGGCTTAACCACCGAGACCCACTTTTCCGGAGCGCCTTTGCCTTTGCCCATGCGGGTTTCCGCGGGCTTCTTGGTGAACGGCTTGTCCGGGAAAATGCGGATCCACAATTTTCCGCCGCGCTTGATGAAGCGCGAAATGGCCACGCGCGAAGCTTCAATCTGGCGGTCGGTGATCCAGGCATTCTCGAGCGCCTTCAAACCGTATTCGCCAAAAGCCAGATCGCTGCCGCGCCAGGCTTTGCCTTTGCGGCGTCCGCGCATCTGCTTGCGGTACTTAACTTTTTTCGGCATCAACATCGTTTTATCGTCTCGCTTCCCTGAATCTTTTGTGCGGTAGCTCGCTTACGGCCTAGGCCGCAGCGATGGCTGACTCGCGTTCTTTCTGCAACTTGGAGGCGCGCTTAGGCACGTTTTCGCCCTGATAAACCCAGCACTTTACGCCGATCACGCCGTAGGTGGTGTTGGCGCGCGCCATCCCGAAATCAATGTCGGCACGCAAAGTCTGCAGCGGCAAGCGCCCTTGCAGGTACCATTCTTTGCGGGCGATTTCCGCCCCGTTCAAACGGCCGGCGACACGCACCTTGATGCCTTTGCAACCGAAACGCAACGCCGAATCCACCGCTTTGCGCATCGCGCGGCGGAAAGCTACGCGCTTTTCAAGTTGCAGCGCAATCGATTCGGCGACGAGCTGGGCATCCAGCTCCGGGCGGTGCACTTCCTGAATGTCGATGTGCACTTCGCGCTTGGTGCGCTTCTGCACATCCTGCTTGAGCTTGTCGATTTCCGCGCCTTTACGCCCGATGATGATGCCCGGACGCGCGGTATAAATCCGCACCACCAGCTTGTTGGCGGCGCGCTCGATGTCGATGGAACTGATGCCCGCGCTCTTGAGCTTATCTTTCAGCTCGGCGCGCAGCTTTACGTCTTCATGCAGCAGCTCGGCGTAATCGCGATCCGCGTACCAGCGGGACTTCCACGGTTTGTTGTAGCCCAGCCGAAATCCGTAAGGGTGTGTCTTCTGTCCCATGCTTATCCTCGTCGCTCCACTACTTCTTCTTCGGTTTCTTGGGACCGGCGCTCTGCTTGCCGGTCAACGCCTTGCGAACCCGCCGTGCGGTGCCGCGTACGCCCTTTTGTGCTTCAACTTCCGCTTCATTGGCTGCTACGCGTTCCGCGGCGGCGCGATGATGCTCGGCTACGCCGATCCACAAATGCGCAGTGCGTTTCTGGTAGCGGAATGCGCGGCCCATCGGCGCGGGTCGCAAACGCTTCCAGCGAGTGCCTTCATTCACGTAGCAGGTGTTCACAAACAATTCATCCACATCGAGCGGCGCGCCGGCATCTTCGGCCTTGCGTTCGGCGTTGGCGATGGCGCTGCGCAGCAACTTTTCAATGTGCTTGGCCGCCCGCTTTTGCGTGAAACGCAAAGTGTGCAGCGCATCCTGGGCTTTTTGCCCGCGGATTAGATCCATCACCAAGCGAGCCTTTTGCGGGGACATCCGCACATGCTTAGCCAGCGCGTGCGCTTCAATTTGAGCCTGCATCTGTTGCAATTCCGCCATATCTTAAGACCTCGGCGCTGCTGCGCCGCCTCCCGGTGCTCCCGCCGGTGCCGCCGCACGTTCCAGGGCGGCTTTTACGCCGTGACCTTTAAAGGTGCGGGTGGGCGAAAATTCTCCCAGCTTGTGCCCCACCATCTGTTCGGTGACATACACCGGAATAAACTTCTTTCCGTTATGCACCGCGATGGTGTGGCCGATCATTTCCGGCACGATGGTGGAGCGTCGCGACCAGGTCTTGACCACTTTCTTTTCGTTGCGGGTATTCAGTCCTTCGACCTTTACCCGCAGATGACCGTCGACAAACGGACCCTTCTTTAGTGAACGTCCCATCGATCTCCTACTCCTCTACTCGCCGCAAGCGGCTCCACTGGGCCCGCCGCATTTTCTTGAATCCTCGTACTGGCCCCGGCACCCGATGCGAACGCGGGCAGAAGGGGCAGACAAAGCGCGTTCCCTGAGCGTTCGGGATGCGTTCCACGATGACGCTCCAGCCCGGCTTGCATAGCTTGTACAGCACCGGCTCCGGCGGAGCGATCACCGGCTTCACCGGTTTCGCCGCCAGCTTGCTGGCCAACACTTTCGAGACATTCTTTTTTACTGCGCGCTTCGGACGCACCCGTTTGGCTGCCGCTCGAGCTCGCGCTCGTCGCGCTGCTGCAGCTCTTCCGGATGATGTGCGGCTCGACCTCACTGCTCGTGCTGTCCTCGTTGCTCGCATGACTTCTGCTCTCGCCGGGCCGCCCTGTCGCTGCCGCCCGGATGTACAAAATCTTGTTGCAAAAACCTACTTGCGCCGTTGGACGATATCTTTGTCGGTGCGCTTGTTGTTGCGGGTCTTCTTGCCCAACGTCGGGAAAGCCCACGGAGTTACCGGGTGATTGCCCTTCACGCGGCCTTCACCACCACCGTGCGGGTGATCCACCGGGTTCATCGCCACACCGCGAACGGTGGGCTTGATACCGCGCCAACGGGTACGGCCGGCTTTACCAAAGGTTTCGTTTTCGTGATCGAGGTTGCCGACCTGTCCGACGGTGGCCATGCACTCAATCGAAAACTTGCGAACTTCGCCGCTGGGCAGCTTGATCAGCGCAACGTCGCCTTCTTTGCTGAGCAATTGCGCCGAACCGCCTGCGGAGCGAACCACTTGTCCGCCGCGCCCGGGATACAGCTCCAGGTTGTGCACCAGCGTTCCCGGCGGGATGTGCTTGAACTGCAGCGCATTGCCCGGAAGGATGTCCGCGCCTTCGCCGGTTGAGACGGTCGCGCCCACTTCGAGCCCTACCGGATGCAAGATGTAACGCTTTTCGCCGTCGGCATAGTGCAAGAGCGCCAGGTTGGAGCTGCGATTGGGGTCGTACTCGATCGCCGCTACTTTGGCCGGAACGCCCAACTTGTCGCGCCGGAAGTCTACCGTGCGGTACTGCTTCTTGTGGCCGCCGCCGCGGTGCCAGATCGAGATTTCGCCCTGGTTATTGCGTCCGCCGGAGCGTTTTTTCGGCTCGAGCAAAGCCTTTTCCGGCTCTTGCTTGGTGATGTGGCTCTTGTCCACCACGGTTAGAAACCGTCGCGACGCTGTGTACGGGTTAAAGCTTTTCAGTCCCATCGCTGCCTCTTACTCACTTTTACTGCGCTATTTTCTTCCGCTTGCTGCTTGTTGCCGGGCCCGTCAATCTTTTTCGTGTTCGCGGCTTAGATGTTGTCCGCGTACTCGATCATCTTTTCGCCTTCCGCGAGCTTCACGTAGGCTTTCTTCCAGTCGCGGCGGTAACCTTCGTTCTGTCCGCGGCGGCGCATTTTTCCGTAAAAGGTGGCGGTACGTACGCCGGCAACTTTTACGCTGAAAATTTGCTGCACCGCTTCCTTGATCTGCGTCTTGGTGGCTTTGGCGGCGACTTCAAAGACCACGGTGTGCTGGGTTTCTTTTACGCCCAGGCCTTTTTCGGTGATGATCGGCCGGCGAATGATTTGATAGTGCGCAATGGCCATGGCTTATTCCTTGCCCTTCTTGCTGGCGGATTTAGCGGGCTTTTTTGCCGCGGTTTTTTTCTCGCCGCTCGCAGAAGACTTGGCTTCGCGCTTGGGCGCCGGGGCGATGGTCTGCACGTCGGGCGTGGCCGCGGGAGTCTTTTCCGGGTCCAGCGAATGGCTGAGCCGCGTTACCGCCTCTTTCGAGAGCACCAGTAAATCGTGGCGCAGCAAGTCGTAAGGCTGCAAAGTGTTGGGCGCCACCAGCTTGACGCCATCGAGGTTGCGGCTGGCGCGTTCGAGATTGGTGTTTTCACCATGGGCGACGATGAGCGCGGACTTTTTGTGATTCAGTTTGCCGAGCACGCCGATCAAGTCTTTGGTCTTGTGATTCTCAAGTTCCCAATTTTCGACGACAGTCAAACGCTGTTCACTCAACTTCGCGGAAAGCGCTGAACGCAACGCCCCGAGCAACATTTTCTTCGGCAACGCATAACTGTAATCGCGCGGATTCGGACCGTGGACCGTGCCGCCATGGCGCCAGAGCGGCGAACGAATCGAGCCGACGCGCGCGCGACCGGTGCCCTTCTGCTTCCACAGCTTGCGACCGGCGCCGCTGACTTCGCTCTTGTCTTTGGTCTTGTGCGTACCACGGCGCAGCCCGCGCAGATACCAGCGCGAAGCCTCGTGCAACAGGTGCTGGTTGATCTTGACGCCAAATACGGCGTCGAGCAGATCGACTTGGCCGACCTTGCTGCCCTTGAGATTGACTACGTCTACGACCGGCATAATTTCGTTTCCTTCGTCCTCAGTGTTTCAACGTTTACTGCCGCGCTTACGACGCGATGCGCTTACCCTTGCCTGCCTTGCGAATAAAAATGTACATGCCGCTGGGGCCGGGAACGGAACCCTTGACCAGCAACAAATTCTCGTCGTTATCGACTTTCACCACTTTCAAATTCTTGGCGGTGACTTTCTGATTGCCCATGTGTCCCGGGAAATGCTGATTCTTCCACACGCGCGAGGGGAAGGAGCTGCCGCCGATGCCGCCCGGCGCGCGATGAAACATGGAACCGTGAGTAGCGTCGCCGCCGGCATAGTGCCAACGCTTAACGCCGCCTTGAAAGCCTTTGCCCTTGCTGACGCCGCTGACGTCCACCAACTCGCCGGCTTTGAAGTTTTCCACCAGCACGCGGTCGCCAACTTTGGTTTCGTCTTTCGATTCTTCGATGCGCACTTCTTTCAGGACCTTCATGGGAGCCGCGTTGGCTTTTTTGAAGTGCCCGGTCATGGCTTTGTTGACGCGTTGGGGCTTGACGAATTCCACCAAGCCGAGCTGCGCCGCTTCATAGCCGTCGGCAGCGACGGTGCGGCGTTGAACCACTACGCACGGACCCGCTTGCAGCACGGTGCAGCCGACCAGCGTGCCGTCGTCTTGAAACACCTGGGTCATCCCCAGCTTGATTCCGATAATTCCGTTAAGTGCCATACCTTCTCTCTCTACTTTTGGTGCGCCGCTCGAATCAGCAGCGCGAATTACTTCGCGTGCCCGAAGGCTTTGATTTCCACGTCAACACCCGGCGGAAGATCGAGCTTCATGAGCGCGTCTACCGTGTCGGGGGTCGGTTCGAGAATGTCGATCAGCCGTTTGTGAGTGCGCATTTCGAACTGCTCGCGCGACTTTTTGTCCACGTGCGGAGAACGCAACACGGTCCAACGGTTGATGGTGGTCGGCAAAGGAATCGGGCCGGCTACATCGGCGCCGGTGCGCTTGGCAGTGTCCACGATTTCCTTCGTAGACTGGTCCAGAATGCGGTGATCGTACGCCTTCAGGCGTATACGGATTTTGTCGCCTTGTCTCATAGTTATTCGATGATCTCCGTGACCGCGCCGGCGCCGACGGTGTGGCCGCCTTCGCGAATCGCGAAGCGCAAACCCTTTTCGAGAGCGACGGGAGTGATCAACGTGACTTCGCAGCTCACGTTGTCGCCGGGCATCACCATTTCCACGCCGGTCGGCAACTTTACGTCGCCGGTGACGTCGGTGGTGCGGAAGTAAAACTGGGGACGGTAGCCGGTGAAGAACGGAGTGTGGCGCCCGCCTTCTTCCTTGGTCAAAACGTACGCTTCCGCTTTGAACTTGGTGTGTGGCGTGATCGAGCCGGGCTTGCAAACGACCTGGCCGCGCTCCACGTCTTCTTTTTCTGTGCCGCGCAAGAGCAAGCCCACGTTGTCGCCGGCCATGCCTTCATCCAAAAGCTTGCGGAACATTTCTACGCCAGTGACAATTTTCTTCTGTGTCGGGCGGAAACCCACAATTTCGATTTCTTCGCCAACCTTTACTTTGCCGCGTTCCACACGGCCGGTAACCACCGTGCCGCGTCCGGAGATGGAGAAAATGTCTTCGATCGGCATCGCGAACGGTTTATCGATGTCGCGCACTGGCTGCGGTACGTTCTTGTCTACCGCTTCCATCAAGTCGTCGATGGCCTTTTCGTACTTGGCATCGCCATTCAGCGCTTGCAACGCCGAGCCACGAACGATCGCAATCGAATCGCCCGGGAACTGATAGCTCTTCAGCAATTCACGAACTTCCAGTTCAACCAGCTCCAGCAATTCCGGATCGTCGACCATGTCGCACTTGTTCAAGAAAACGACAATCGCCGGAACACCGACCTGGCGAGCCAAAAGAATATGCTCGCGGGTTTGCGGCATCGGACCGTCGGTCGCCGCCACCACCAGAATCGCGCCATCCATCTGCGCCGCGCCGGTGATCATGTTCTTGATGTAGTCGGCGTGACCAGGGCAATCCATGTGCGCGTAGTGCCGGTTGGGAGTTTCATACTCCACGTGCGACACCGCGATAGTGATCCCGCGCTCGCGCTCTTCCGGCGCGTTATCGATCGTATCGAACGCGCGGAACTGCACCTTCGGATTGTGCTTCGACAACACTTTGGTAATCGCCGCGGTCAACGTGGTTTTGCCGTGGTCGATGTGCCCAATCGTCCCAATGTTGCAATGCGGCTTTGTTCGTTCAAACTTCTCTTTAGCCATTTCTTCCTCTACTCCTCAAACTTCAAAATTTCTTGCTCTAACCTTGCTTGCTGCTATTCCTAAACTTTTCCAACCAGATTACGAACGCGTGTTACGACCCTTGTTCTTCTCGATGATTTCCTGCGAAACCGAATTGGGCGCTTCCGCATAGTGCGAGAAGTGCATGGTGAAGTTGGCGCGGCCCTGAGTGCGGCTGCGCAAATCGGTGGCGTAGCCGAACATTTGGGCCAGCGGAACTTCGGCGCGGATCACGTTGCTGCCGGCGCGATTCTCGGAGCCTTGAATCGCCGAACGGCGGGCGTTCAAGTCGCCGTAAACAGCGGCCATGTATTCTTCCGGAACGACTACTTCGACTTTCATGATCGGTTCCAGCAAAACCGCAGAAGCCTTGTGGCAGGCTTCCTTGAAAGCCATGGAGCCGGCGATTTTGAAGGCCATTTCCGAGCTGTCTACGTCGTGATAGCTGCCGTCGATCAATACCGCGGCGACGTCCACCATGGTGAAGCCAGCGAGAATGCCGTTATCGAGAGCTTCGCGGATGCCCGCTTCGATGGGCGAGATGAATTCGCGGGGAATCGATCCGCCGACGATCTTGTCGATGAACAGGAAGCGGTGTTCCTTATCGAATTTCCATTTGCCGGCCGGACCGCCCACGACTTCCTTAGCCAAGGCGTCCAGCTCATCGGTGGACATGTCCTTCATGCTTTCGTGGCTGGAGCTGGGGATCGGATGCAGCTCGATTTTGCAATGGCCGTACTGACCACGGCCGCCGGTCTGCTTGATGTATTTGCCTTCGGCGGTAGCTTTCTTGCGAATGGTTTCGCGATAGGCGACCTGCGGACGACCGACGTTGGCTTGCACGTTGTACTCGCGCAGCATGCGGTCGACGATGATTTCGAGGTGCAACTCGCCCATACCGGAGATCAAAGTCTGTCCGGTGTCGGGCTCGGTAGAAACGCGGAAAGTCGGATCTTCCTGCGCGAGGCGCTGCATGGCGACGCCCAGCTTGTCCTGGTCGGCCTTGGTCTTCGGCTCGATCGCGACGGAAATAACCGGCGCGGGGAAGTCGATGGACTCCAGCACCACCGGCTTGTTTTCGTCGCACAAGGTGTCGCCTGTATTGACGCTCTTCAAACCGACGCAGGCGCAAATGTCGCCGGCGTATACGGTGTCAATTTCTTCACGCTTGTTGGCATGCATCTGCAGCAAGCGGCTGATGCGCTCGCGGCTGGATTTGCCGGAGTTGAAAACGTAGCTCCCGGACTTCAGCACGCCGGAGTAAACACGGATGTAGGTGACGTGTCCGACGAACGGGTCGGACATAATTTTGAACGCTAATGCGGAGAACGGGGCGTCGTCAGAGGCGCGGCGCAGTTCCACTTCATCGTTTTGCGGATTCACGCCTTCGAGCGGCGGCACATCCACTGGCGACGGCAAATAATCAATGACCGCGTCGAGCAACGGCTGAATGCCTTTGTTCTTGAACGCCGAACCGGCCAGCACCGGAACAATCTTCAGTGCCAGCGTCGATTTGCGAATCGACTTGCGCATTTCTTCCAGAGTCAGCGTGCCTTCGTTGAGGTACTTGTCGATGACTTCGTCGTCATGTTCGGCGACGTATTCAATCACTTTGTTGCGATGTTCTTCGTAAAAGGCCTTGTCGATGGCTGAACCCTTTAGCGCGGCAGCCACGTCTGCGCGGGAATCGACGAATTCCTTGTCCCACAACTTAGCAACGGGAAATTCTTCAAACTTCGCGCCCAGCGTTTCTTCCAGCCAGACGACTACTTTTTCTTCCAGAAAATCGATAATCCCGATGTAGTTGTCTTCGCGGCCCAGCGGGAATTGCAACGGCACCGGATGCGCTCCGAGCCGCGCGCGAATGGTCCGCACCACGTGATCGAAGTCCGCGCCCATGCGGTCCATTTTGTTCACAAAGCAAATGCGCGGGACGCGATACTTGTCCGCCTGCCGCCACACTGTTTCGGATTGCGGCTGCACACCGGCTACGGAGTCGAACACGCAAACCGCGCCGTCCAGCACGCGGAGGGAACGCTCCACTTCCACGGTGAAGTCCACGTGGCCGGGCGTATCGATAATGTTCACGCGGTATTTCTTGTCGAAGCGGGTCCACGACGCGGTGGTCGCCGCGCTGGTGATGGTGATGCCTCGCTCGCGCTCCTGCTCCATCCAGTCCATGGTGGCGGTACCTTCATCCACCGAACCGATCTTGTAGGTCACACCGGTATAGAAAAGGATGCGCTCGGTCGACGTGGTTTTGCCGGCGTCGATGTGCGCCATGATCCCGATGTTGCGCGTGTCTTCGAGTTTGAATGCCCTGGCCATTTTCCCTATTCAGATCCCTATTCGTTTTTAGTCAGCGCCGTATTACCAGCGGTAGTGCGCGAAGGCCTTGTTGGCTTCCGCCATACGGTGCACATCTTCTTTCTTCTTCATCGCTCCACCGCGCGAATTGGACGCGTCGATCAATTCATCAGCCAACTTGTCCACCATGGTCTTGCCGGAACGTTCCCGCGAATACTGCAACAGCCAACGAATCGCCAATGATTGGCGCCGGAACGGATTTACTTCTACTGGCACCTGATAGTTCGCGCCACCAACGCGCCGGGTCTTCACTTCCAGCAGCGGCTTCACGTTCTCCACCGCTTTATTGAAAATCTTCAGAGCGTCGTCGTTGGTCTTCTTGGCGACCTGATCCATCGCGCCATAAAACGCGCGCTGCGCCGTGGACTTCTTGCCTTCCCACATCATCGAGCAGATGAACTTGTCCACCAGCTGGCTGTCATACACCGGGTCGCTGGCTTGCGGCCGCCGTGAAACTAATCCTTTGCGTGGCATCGTGCGCTATCGCTCCTTCAAAAAATTGCAAAACTCATCCCGCTACTTTCCGCGTTGCACTCGGAAATTTCGGGGTGAAACTACTTGGTCTGGCCGGCCTTGGGGCGCTTGGCGCCATACTTCGAACGGCCCTGCTTACGATTCTCCACGCCCGCCGCGTCCAGCGTCCCGCGCACGATGTGGTAGCGCACTCCCGGCAGGTCCTTCACACGGCCCCCGCGAACCAACACGATGGAGTGCTCCTGCAAGTTGTGTCCTACGCCTGGAATATACGTGGTGACTTCGATCGAGTTGGTCAAACGCACGCGCGCTACTTTGCGCAATGCGGAGTTCGGTTTCTTAGGCGTCTGGGTGTAAACGCGAATGCAAACTCCACGCTTTTCCGGGCAGCCCATCAACGCCGGGGACTTGGTCTTGACCTTGACCGCTTCCCGGCCCATACGTACTAGTTGCGCAAACGTCGGCACAGTTCAATCCCTCAATGGCGCGCAGAAATTTTCAAGGCTCTCGCAAGGCGCGCGCACAAAAATACGCGAGAGCGCAGACATATGCTGAAAGGTCTACTGCGAATCCGGAGATACAACCAGCAAGAAACTCCGTGCTCACTCCAGAAGGCGGAAAATCGCTTCTGGCTTCGATGCGGAGAGCTCACTCGGCTTTGCGGGGCTGGCGCCCCATTCCGGCCGCTCTTCTGTCCCAATCCGTCGTGCTATGTTCCGGGACCGAAGATAATTCCCTTCAACTCACGGCTACCAAAGCAGCCGTCCCCTATCGGCAAAAAGCGATGCCGACAAACCAACGAAGTATAAGGAAGAAAACGTGCTCTGTCAAATCTTCCGCAACAGCGCGGTGGAAAAGTAGCGGTTTGGAGCTTCGCTTGCTTTTTGCCCGTTAGTACAGGGTGCCGGAGAGCCCCTTCCACTGCCTGTCACAGTTTTCAAGCCGAAGCCAAACCTGAAGCCTAAACAATTTACAATCAGTAACTTATGAATTCCCGCGCACGCCCTCGTTACTGCTGACTGTCGTCCGTTCGGTTTTCTTTCGCTTCCTGGCCCAGATCGCCGAAGGGCCAAAGATTGAAGGCTTTCAACATGTCGTACTGGCGTTGCTCGCGCAGCATCGTAGCTGTTTTTTTCGCAGGCCACGGTTTTGCGAAGCGTTCCTGGCGATCGGTGATCCAATAAGCGGTCACAGCCATCAACGTCGCATCCTGCGCGAGAATTTCTGGCTTCACCGCTTCCAACGCATCCGCAGCGGAGTGGTGCGTGTACATGTAATCGGGCGAATCCTGATTCATGTTGATGCCCGGCAGACCGGCGGTAATGAATGGTCCCGTGTCGGTGTCGTAGCTGACTTTCGCGTTGACCTTGGCTGCGCGAATATTCGAAAGCGAATTTACGAATTCGCGAAATTCCGGAACCAGATCCTCGTGTCCGCCCAGCTCGAAAGCCTTCACCGGGCCTTGTCCTTCGTCGAGAACCAGATCGCCTAAGTGATTGGGCATTTCGCGTTCATGCGCTTTTATGTACGCAAAAGATCCCAGCAAGCCTTGCTCTTCCCCATTGAACAGAACAAAGCGAATGGTGCGGCGCGGCCTTTGTCCCGAACGCAAAATCGCATCGGCCGCCGCGAGGACGCAGGCGGAGCCCATGCCGTTATCGGTCGCGCCTTCGGATAAATCCCAGGAATCGAGATGCGCGCCTACGACCAAAACTTCTTCGGGCTTTTCGCGCCCGCGAATTTCTCCCACGACGTTGGCACTTTCCACCGGGCCATTCGAAAAAGTGTTGTGCACTTCGACGTGCGCGCTGATCTTTTTTCCGCTCGCGAGATAGCGCTCCATTTGACTCTGGTCTTCCGCGGTGATCGACAACACTGGGAGGCTGAAATCCTGCTCGAATCCCAAGATCCCCGTGTGGGTCAGATTCATTCCTTCGCTCTTGTAGCCGCCTTGGCCGCCGAAAACCGCCAGCGCGCCGTTCTGCCCGAGTTGTTTCATGAAGTCGCCGAATTGGGCAAAGATCACCATTTCGTCTTTCTTCGGCTGCCCCTGCACTACGGCCAACACAATCTTTCCCGAAAAACGCGTCGGATCTTTCATCTCTTCGTCGAGGTTGAAGACGTTGGCCACGACTACATCGCCGGTCACTCCGCCGTTGGGCGTCGAGCCGGTCCAGCCCATCGCATCCACGGTAATTCGCCGGTGGGTCGGCTCCAGCAATTCTGCTTGCGCGGTGCCGCGCGTCCATCCGCGCCAAATCTGAAATTTTTCCGCGTGCACATTTTCGAGGCCAATCGCGCGCATCTTGGCCACGCCCCAATCCACAGCTTTCTGCGATTGTGGCGTGCCGGTCACTCGGGCGCCCACGTCGTCGCTCAGTTGCGTCAGGTATTCGAAAGCATGGGAATCCAGCAAACCTTCGCCGGCGATTTTGACCAGAGCGGCGCGAGTGGGCTCATCGTTCATTTCTTTTGCGGCGGTGGCAAAGGGCGAGACTGCGGCACAAAAGGCGAGCAGACTTATCAACGCGCCGGCATTCAGTAGGGCCGGGATCTTCGACGGGGTTTCTTCAGAAATGCGTTTTGCCACCATTCCCCCTAACTTTTCCGCTGCAGTTCAACTCGACCAGTTTACTTCAACACCTCAGGAATAGACGTTGGTCATCGTGCAACGGCTCCTGGTTCTTAGCCGCATATGCGCATGCCAAGGGCGCTTGGATCATTGGCCGCGCAGATGCGAAGACGGAGGAACGGCGGCGCGGCTAATTGCTTTCACGGTCTTAAGCGTATACACAAAGATACGGCGTGCCCTTAGGCACGCCGTCGGTAACCAAAAGTGACTCGCGTTTGAAAAACGCGGCGACACGGATCGCGTTAGTTCGGTTCCTTCTTCTCTTGCGGAGGCGGAGGTGATTTGCGTGGTTGCTCAGGAGCCGGCTTGGCTGCCGGTTTCGGCGCGGGTTTTTCTGCGGGTCTTTCTGCGGGTCTTTCTGCCGGTTTTGCTTCGGGCTTTGGCGCCGGTCTGGCCGGGGGAGTTGCGGGCCGCGGTGCCGGAGCGGGCTTGGCCGCGGGTTGGCGTTCAGGAGCAGGCGCAGGGCGCGCAGCTGGCTGACGTGCGGGAGCTGGCGCGGGTTTCGGTGCCGGAGCTGGACGCTCAGCAGGTTGTGCGGGACGAGCTGCGGGTCGTTCTGCTGGCTTAGCTGGTGCTGGAACAGGTTTCGCCGCCGGTGCTGGCGCGGGTCGCGCTGCCGGTTGAGGTTGCCCCGGTCGTTCCGCAGGACGCTCGTTCGGTCTTGCGGCGTTGGGCGCTGGAGCAGCGGGACGAGCCGGTTCAACGGAGCGTCCGCCAGGCGTCGGTCGACCAGGAGCGGGCCGTGCCGCCGGAGCCGGTTGGCCCGGCGCGGGACGCATGGCGTTTGGTTGCGCGGCGGGAGCCGGACGAGCCACGGGAGCGCGCGCGGGGATCACGGCAGCGATCGGTTTGCCTTGCGGGATGGGCTTGGCGGCGACCACCTCGGCGGGCTTGCCGTGATTCACGGCTGCAAACTGCTGCTTGTTTTTCGCCGCTTCTTGACGCACCTGAATCTGGGTGTTCATCGGCGGAATGCGCTGCTCGCGAGTGGCGGCGAGCTCCGCGGGGAGTGGTCGGCGAGTGACGCCGCCGGGCCCGGCATAGCTAGCGCGCGAGTTGGTGTTATTGATGGTGACGTTGTTGATGGTGGTGTTGGTGACGGTGCGGTTGTAGACGTTGGTGATGCGGGTGGTGTTGACGTTGTTCACCGCGCGGTTGTAGTTGAAGCGATTGCCTTGCCAGTAGCCGCCCTGGTAGCCGGCTCCGGTGTAACCGTTTCCGTAATCAACGCCACCGTAGTAGCCAATGTGCTGGCCCCAGTAGCCGTTGTGATAGCGGTATCGTCCGCCGGTGTAACCCCAGAACCCGGGAGTCCAGAGGTAGCCGGGCTGTGGCGGTTGTGACCAAGCTCCGGGAACCCAGTAGTAGCCAGCAGCCACGCCGACTGCGACTGCACCGGCTGCCGCGGCGTAACCCCAGTAGCCGGGGGTCCACAAATACCCTTCTCCCGGGCACTCGGGTTGCGAGTATTCCGGCAACGGCGGGGGCGGTTGCTGCGCGTAGGTTACCGGCTCGCCATAAGAAGTGTCGGCGTCATCATCGTCGTAGCCGGAGTCGTCGCTCGAATAGTTGCCGCCGTTATCGGGCGGATAGTCCCGGCTATCGCGGGCAGCCGACCCGGAATCGTTGGGGTAGTCACGCCGTGCGGGCGGCGGCGCGGAACTCTGTTGCGCACTCTGAGTCTGCGCCGGCGCCGGCGCAGCAGCAGCCGCAGGCGCGAGATTGGCGTCAGCGGCGGGATCTTGCGATTGGGTTTGCTGAGCAGACGTGTCGGCAGCGGGCGCTTGAGCGGTAGTGTTGTCCGCGGGTTTGTTGCAACCAAAAAGCGCGAGCGGCAGGGCAGCGAGCGCAATCGTCAAGGCAATGCGCAAGCCAGGAATCTTCGAGGACATAGGCGGTAAGGTCTCCATAGCATGTGATGCTAGCAGAGATGCAGTGGAGTGCGACGAAGTGGAATTACTCGAGCCGCGCCGGAGACGTTTCGTAGGAGCGATTTTCGAGATAGAGGTATTGCCGGTAACTGTACCGGCGCAGCGGGCGAAGATGGAACGCGGCTTCATCGAAAACCCGAAATAATCCCAGCATACGGCCCTTGAATAAATATATGGGCACCAAGCGGAACAACAACAATTCTGGAAATTCCTGGCGCAGACCGAAATTGCGGGCCAAAAGCTGAACCTCTTTACGGCTCAGGGGATGCTCGTCTTCGTCGCCATATTTCGGAATCCAGAATTTTCCGACCACGTGCGTGCGGGCCCAGAGCAGCAACGAACTGGCGGAACTGTTTTCAAAAAAGAAAGCGCGCCCCTTGGGGCACAGCGCACGTTGAAGGACCTCGACGAAATCCGCAAAAGGCTCGATGTGATGCAGAATCATGGAGCCGAAGAGGAAATCCGCGGGTCCGTGTTGTGCGACATCAAAAGCGTTGCAGACGATGGGCTGAATGGTGGTGATGTTGTTGCGGACGCAAAATTCCTGCAGGTTTTGAATGGCGATGGAACTTTGATCAAGGGCGACGACGGTGGCGCCGCGACTGGCGAGAAACAGACTCGAGGCACCGTCGCCGCAGCCAACATCGATGACGGTCTTCCCTTTCAAATCGCCAAAAAAAGCGCACGCGGCTTTGAGGGCGTTCTCCAGTTCCAGCTTCAAGGAGCCAAAAGGCCGTTCGCGGCTTTCTTTGGCGAACAGCTCATCCCAAAACTGCCGGGTATCCGCAGCTGTTTTTTGTAGCGTGGAGTCGGGGGCCCGGTGTGACGAGTCTGCCTCGTTCATCGCATGACGACCCTTCGGACTGGGGACGGGAAAGATATTTAACACATCTGTCAATGCCAGGGCGATAGGAATTTGGTTTGGAGGATTCCTAACCGTAAAATCGGCTGGAAAAATAGGTATTTTAAGGGTAAAGTAGGGGTAGGCGTTTTCGATATTCTGCATAGACTTTCTTAGGTTCCCGCCGCCTTCCTTTCTGTCCCTCGGGTTCGCGCACCGGAGGATTACTTTGTCTAAAGAGCGTTCTTCCCTTTTCGTGTCAAAAAAATTGCTGAGGCATCTGCGTTTGGGTGGATTGCTGGCTTTGGGGTGCGTGTGCACCGCTGCGGCTAGCCATGCCCAGAGTGGGGTCGCGGCTTCGAATGCCACGGTTTCGGCGGATACGCTGCAGGTCTATAGCGGGATGAGCGCTTCCAGCGACCCGGTTGGCGAGCTGAAAAAGGGCGATGCAATCATCGTGGATTTTGAGATTAAGACCATCGAGAAATGGTGCTCCGTTCGGCGAGTTGGAGCGGCCGCCAAGATGGGCTTCGTGCAGTGCTCCGGGCTGACGCGGCAAGACAAGCACTACGCGGGAGCGAGTGGAGAATTGCGAGCGGGCGGCGATCCGGAGGTGGCCAAGAGTGCGCCTGCCAATGGCAAGAAAATCGATGTAAAGCCGCCGAAACTGAACCATGCGGCAAACGACTACGAGGCGATCAAGAAGCAAGTAGTGCACGATCAGATGATCGACATCAATAAGCTGGCGGAGTTTGAGGCGACGGCAAAAAATGGCTCCGCTGCGGCGATGGCGCGTGCAGCTACCGGCCATCTTGCGGCGGGAAGCTTTGAAGCGGAACGCGACAGTTTTGATCAGGCGCTGGACCAATTCCAAGCTGGACTGACCTACGCCGGTCATGATCGTGGGCTGCAATATCCGAACTTGATGTGGATCTCGTATATCCACCTGCGACGCGCGGAATATTCCGAAGCGCTGGAAAATCTGGATCGGTTACAGGCGATTTTTCCGGACGACGCCCAAGTGGCCCAGTTCCGCGGGGAAGCCTACTACGCGTTGAATCGCATTCCCGAAGCCATCACCGATTGGCAGCGGGCGATGAAGATCTCGCCGAATCCGTATACGGCGGCGCTGCTGGAGCGGGCGGAACGCGACCAAAAAGCCGAAAGCGACATGCGCGAACGCGGAACGCAGCATTTCGAATTGCGCTATCAGGGCAACTCCACGCCGCAGCTTGCGGCGGAAATTCTACAAACGCTGGAGGGTCATTATCAGACGCTGCAGCGGCAACTACGGTTCGCACCGGCGGACAAAATTGGAGTGGTCCTATATACCGAAGAAACTTTTCGGGACGTAACTCAGGCGCCAGGTTGGGCCGGAGCACTGAATGACGGGCGCTTGCGGGTGCCGGTTCGTGGGCTGACTGGAGTTAACGACGAATTGTCGCGAGTGCTGATGCACGAGTTAACCCACAGCTTTGTGAACAATAAAACCCGGGGCCGCTGCCCGGGGTGGTTGAACGAAGGCTTGGCGCAATACATGGAGCCGCGGCGGAGCGATTATTCCGCGAAGCGCCTGGTGGCCACCTATGAGGGCGGGCACTACATCCCATTGAATCGGTTGGAGGGGCAATGGACCTCGATGCCCACGCCCGTAGCTGCCTATGCGTATGCGTGGGCGCTGGCGGCTACAGAAACGATCGTGGCGGATTCAGGCATGTATGGGCTGGAACGGTTCTTCGAACATTTCTCCAGTGAACATGCCGTTGAGCCGGCCATGCGCGAAAGCTTGCAAACGGATTACGCCGGCTTGGAACGAAACACGATCGATTATTTGAAGCGCACGTATCCATGAGACCGCGAAGCGAGCCGTCGGTTCGGATTCGCACCGTTCTCCACCATAAACAATCAAGACGTTCTAATTGAGGTTTTCCTCGGCGACGAAGCCGGAGGTGCAGTTGTAGGTGGAGGCGTTCCAGAATTTCCATTCTTTGCCGCCGACGAAATCGGCACGTTCGTAGACTTCCAACTTGTTACCGGCGTCGCCGCTGATGGTGACGTTGCCGTAGGGAGCCGCGAGAGCCAGGTACTCGCCATTCACAAAAACTTTCACCTTTAGGTTGGTGAAATTGTGGATGCGGATTTCGCAGGTGCCTTCGGCGTTGCCCTTTTTTGCGCGCATCGCTCGCATGCTGTTGGCGGCAGAATCCGGGGCGTTGGGACTGTTCTGGTCGGAATCGCTTTTGACATGTGAGTCTTTGGCGGAGGTGCCGTTCTGGCTTTGTTTGTCTTGCTGAGCGGCCAACGGGCTGGCTATCAACGAGACGGCGAGGACGGCGAGCAGTGCGGGCTTAGCGATGAAAAACAAGCTGCTGGGGTTCATGTTTTTCCTTCCTTTCGAACGCATTCTCTCAAAACTTTTCTTAGAACGTCGCGAGCGCGAATTCTTGCGATGACCTGCTCAAGTTCATCCGGGGCCGATCCCTCAACGCAGATCGTTTAACGTCGCTTTCGCCGCTTTGATGTCGAGTTTGCCGTAACCCCACGAAGGATTGGGCAGCAAGCCCGTGAACTCCAGCTCGGAAGACGCGTGCTTGCGCAGGAGATTTTTGATTTCACCGTTGGTGATGGCGGGCTTCTTCTGCATCATCAGCGCGACTACTCCCGCAACGTACGGAGCGGCGGCGCTGGTGCCGTCAAACAATACGTAGTGGCCCGAGTGATCGACTTCCCAATAAGGCTGGCCGCCATCTTTGGGGAGCACGTCGTTGAGCGGGCGGCCGTCCGTAAGATGTGCGTACGACGCCACGAAAACCTGTCCTGGAGCGGCGATTTCCGGTTTGATGACTTGCGGACCGGGCGGAAGCAGCGTTACGCGGTTGTAGCCGGGATTCGAATAACAAGAGAGCGCGCCCAAATCGATGGGCTTGTTGCCGCAACTGGACTTGGTTTGCCCGTCGAATTGATCGTTGAAATCATAGCTGCCGACAGTGATGGCGTTGGCCGCGGTGCCGGGCGTGGTGATCTGCTCGCCGTGAAAGGCGATTGGAATCGGTCCGTTGGGGCCTTGGAGATTTTCGAGAAACCTGCCACCAGCGGGCATGTCCACGAAGTACGCGTCGCCAGTCACACCGACACCGCTGTCGGTATAGAGTTTCAGGCCGCCGGAGCCACGGCCGACCACGATCGTGGTGCTCCACTCACCAGTGTCGGGATTGTAGGTGGAGGAAGAAATTTTGTGCAGCACAGTGGGATGCATCGAGGAGTTGGGCGAACCGGGCGGACCGCCGGTATAAATTTTGATGGGGTCGTAGACGAACTCGGTGGGCTTGAAGGAAAAATCGGTGCCGCGGAAGAAAATTCGCAGGGTGGAACCTTCGCGAGCCTCCCAGCCGAGATATCCCGGCGATTCTTTTCCCGCAGATTTGAATTTGGCGTGGATGGCGTCTTCGCGTTCATTGCCGGCAGAGATGACAATGGCGCGGCCGGCGGTTTCCGGAGCAAACCGCGCGCTGAGATGGCGTTCTTCGACGCTGTTGCCGTCGTGGCCGGAGTAATGCCCGCCGAAGCTGCAAGAAATGACTACCGGCTCGTGGGCTTCGCGAGCGACTTTGTCGATCCATTCGACGACGGCGTTGAGCATGAAGCCTTCGGGCATTCCGCCGGCGGCGTCGCCGATGCGCACGGCGATGATATCGGCTTGGGGCGCGACGCCGATGTGTTGATCGTTCCTGGGCGATGCGAAACCGTTGCCAACAGCGATGCTGGCGGCCGCGGTGCCGTGGCCGTTCTCGTCGGGCGAGGGAATTTTTCTTTGGTTGGCGGGCAGGCGCAGATCGGCGTTGAGTTGTGCGCGGTTGTAGAGCGTGCCAATGGGCTGGCCGTTGGGATAATCGATGGGTGCGCGCGAGCCGAGGCCTTGGGATTGAAATGCGTCACTGAGCGTGTCCCAGAAATAAAGGAGGCGGGTGCTTGGTCCCGCGAGCGCGAGATTTTGAAAATCGGCGTTACGGAAATCGAGGCCGGAGTCGATGATGGCGAAAATAACTCCTTTGCCGGTGAGGCCGTTGTAGCCGCCGCTGAGGATTGGTTCGGCGACGCCGCGCGAGGAGATGCCGGGAAAAAGTGGGGGTGGCGGCGGTAATTTGATGGGGCTTTCCGG
The DNA here is from genome assembly GCA_963846145.1 of uncultured Acidobacteriota bacterium. Classification (GTDB taxonomy): domain Bacteria; phylum Acidobacteriota; class Terriglobia; order Acidiferrales; family UBA7541; genus Acidiferrum. The sequence continues at coordinate 366,640 of CAWJUV010000006.1, forward strand.
CTCGATGCGGCGGATGCCGGGAACCTGGACCAGCGCATCGATCACTTCGTCGGTGGGCTTGACGAACATTTCGGCGTAGGGGCCGGTGGCGGCGAAAATTGTGGCGCCGGCGAGGTGGAAATCGCGGCGCGCTGCTTCGCTGTTGAATTCCACGTTGAGGACGAGAGTGGTTGCGCCGCCGTTGGTGACTTGGACAGTGGGCTGCGTAGATGGGAGATTTTGCTGCGGAGTTGCGCCGGCGGCGTTGCTGCGGATGACGTTGGCAATGCGTTCGCGATCGTCGTTGGATAGCAAAGCGTTTTTTGGTTCGGCGCGGAGGTGTTGGGGCTGATTAAGTGGCTGGAATTTGTAATTTTCAGCAGGTTTGGGATTGCCCGGAGCGTCTTGCGCGGCAGCGGAAGGATTGCGGAGAGCGACCAGCATAGCAAGAAAAAGTAACGCAAGTCCAGAGAAACGCCGACAGTGCTGCGAGGTGATACGCCGTTGACACATGCGGCTGGGCTCCGTTCAGCATCGCAAATAGCTCGATGCCGTGGGGACAAAACTCGATTGCACTGCGGAAAGGTGCTGCGTGCTGAAGGCGTCGCGGCCAATGGCCGCGACCCGCGAAAACATTAGTCAGTCACCAGGAAAGTGTCAAGCGGGGTGCATGGGGCCGGAAAAGCAAACGCCCTGCCAAAATTTCGGCAGGGCGTCTTTGCTAGATTGAGTTTTTCGAACCACGATTAAGAGGAGGTCAGCAGTTCCTGTGCGCGTGGACGTTTGCGCTTCCACTCATAATCTTTGCGGAGGAGGGACTGGTGCTTTTTGACTTGGGACTCCAGTTCGCTGAAAGTTTTCTTACAGGCGGCCGGAACATTTTTGCCGACTGCCGTGGCGTGCAGCGAACCAGTGGGCAGGGACAAATTGAAGGTGCAGGAATATTCTTCTTTGTGAGGATTCGTCCCGAAAACACCATGAAGCTGGACCAGATCTTCGTCGTAAACCTTCAGCAATTTATTGAGCTTTTCGACGTGGCGTTGCACATCTTTTTCGACGGTCTGCTGCGACTCGACGTTTTTGTAGCTAATGGATAGTTTCATTAGGCACCCTGTAGTTGTATTTGGAGTGAAGCTGACTTGCAGAGTGGAGCGGAATCGCCCGCGTAGAGGAGATGGGGTAGGCGAGCGTTGGACACTCAGTTCCGCAGCGCACGTACATACTGAGGGGAGCCTAGCAGTCAGAGTGGTTGGCGGCAATCAGGTCGTCGCGGTAACTTTGCGACGTTGATACGGGGCGCGTGCAACTAATTTTGGCGAACGCTCATCAGCAGTCGGAACGCGGGACTTATCTTATGGCGGCGTTAAAAATTGGGCCGGCGGGCTGGTCGTACAAAGATTGGTCGGGCTACGTGTACCCGCAGCCCCGGCCCAAGGGCTTTCATCCGGCGACATTTCTCTCGGAATATTTCGACACCATCGAGATCAATACTTCGTTTTACGCCCCGATGCAGCCGGAACATGCGGCGCAGTGGATCGAGCGGGTGGCAGGCAATCCACGATTCGTGTTCACCGCCAAGCTTTGGAAAAAGTTTACGCACGAACACGATGCGACGATGCAAGATGAACGCGAGGCTCGCGCGGGTCTGGATGTTTTGCAACAGGCCAACAAGCTTGGGGCATTGCTGCTGCAATTCCCTTTTTCTTTTCATCGCGACAAGGAAACCGTCGCATATCTCGAAACGGTGATGAAACGATTTGCCAGCTATCCGCTGGTGGTGGAAGTGCGACATTCCTCCTGGAATACGCCGGAGACGTTTGAGTTATTGCGCGAACGCGGCGCGGGCTTCTGCAACATCGATCAGCCGATCATCGGGCGATCGCTGCTGCCTTCGGTAACGACCACCGCGCCGGTTGGATACATCCGGCTACATGGGCGGCGCTACGACACCTGGTTCAGTGACGATCCCGACACTCAACCGCACGAACGCTACAACTATTTATATTCGGAAGAAGAGCTCGCGCCTTGGGCGGAGCGCATCAAGAAAGTGAGCAAGCAGTCCGAGACGGTGTACGTCATCACCAACAATCACTACCAAGGAAAAGGCGTGGTGAACGCGCTGCAACTCATCAGCGTTTTGACCGGCACAAAAGTAAAAGTGCCGGAACCGCTGCGCCAACATTTTCCGATGCTGGAGCACGTCGCTGACTCCATGCCGGCCGAGCCGACACTGTTTCCCGGTGACGGAACCGATCCGTCCCGACTCGCAGTAGTCGCTCGCACACGGATAGCACATTATTGCTTAGAATTCACTGCGCCGGAGCGGTGCGTGAAGATCGCGACCGCGGATCCAGCCGCGACGCCTGAAAGCAGAATACCTACCAAGAATAAGCCCACCTGAAAAAGATACGCTGGAGTTCGAACGTCAGCGTGCATTTGCAACGCGTAAAAAACAGCGCCACCGGCCGCGGCGCCAATCGTCATGAACAACGTCCAATACATCTCACGGGTGAAATTTTTGGGCCGGCCTCTTGAGGCGGCATAGGCAACCAAAAATCCGAGAGCAGCGGCGCCGGTCAAGGCGAAACCCAAAACTGCGAATTCAACAAACAAGCTAACGGGGACCGTCAGGAGAAACACGGGCGGAGGTTAAATTTTCTTGAAGAGATTCTCGAAGGCTTGGCGGGCGTCGAGCGGGCGGGACGGAGTTGGCGGCGGGACGTTGTTGTTCGGTTGATGGTAGGAAGTTGGCGCGGTGTCTTTCTCCACCGTCATGCGAAATTCGTAGAAGGTGCAGTTGTTTTTTACGTCTTTGGGAGTGATTCGTTCGGGGATGGGCTGGGTGCACTCGAACTGAACTCCGGTGTCGAAGAAGCGGCACTGTTTGCAACTATGTAGCGGGAATTGGCATTTGGGGCAGGTGCCGTTGGGGTCGAATCCGGGGGCGAGAACCGCGCCGCAGTTGGCGCAGCGGCCGCGAGTGACGGTGCCAACCATCCGCGGGGTACGAGGACCGAACTGATCGGCGCCGCGCGGTCCGCCCGAAGGCGGCTTGCGATCTCTGAAAACTTTTTCTTTCTTTTCGTTTTTCTCCGCGTCGCGATACCCGCGGTGTCCGTACTTAGGAGCCACAAAACCTCCGTCCGCCTGTTTGCGCGGACTACCGCTGACGTAAAACTGCTAAAGGCGCTTTTCGCGCGCGACCACCTGGATAGAATCCACTCGGATTGCTACACTCGGCCCGGCCTGCTTGGCTTAATTGGGTGCGCTGGCAGCGTGCTAAAAACCGGGGAGTAGAAGATGGGACCTCTATGTTTGTAGCCTTATGGGAGTTCGAAGTCAAGCCCGGGAATGAGCAGCGCTTTCAATCGGTGTATGGAGCGCAGGGCGACTGGGCCCGGCTGTTTCGGAGCGATTCGCAATTTGTCGAGACGCGCTTGCTGAGTGACGCGGCGCAGCCGCACAAATTTGTGACGCTGGATTTTTGGCGGACGCGCAGCGGATATGAATCGTTTAAAGAGTTGAATCGCGCGGCGTATGCGGCGTTGGATCGCGAGTGCGAAAAGCTTACAGAGAAGGAACGTTGCATTGGGATGTTTGAGTCGAACGGCCTCACGGCGCAGGCTCAGCAGTAAGTGGACGTTATTTTTCTTCCTTAGCCCACAGAGAAATTAAGCCGCTTGGCGGCAGATCGGGTTGCAGAAACTGTTTTGGCGTGCCCGCGGAGCGAAGCACGGCTTCGGCGGCGAGGTAACCGCTGCGGACGGCGCCTTCCATGGTGGCGGGCCAACCGGTGGCGGTCCAATCGCCGGAGAAAAATAATTGCGGAATTTTGGTTTGCTGCGGCGGACGCCAGCGGTCGACGCCAGGTTGCGGTGAGAATGTTGCGGCGGCTTCTTTGATGACCGTGGCTTTCAGCAGTTCGGCTTGCTGAGCGCGCGGTAACGCCTGGCGCACTTCACGTAAAACAATATCGATAATTTCCTGGCGCGATTTTTTCAGAAAATCATAGGAAGCGCTGATGACCATCTGCAGGTATTGCTCCTGACGAGATGACTCCGACGTAGGCGAACCGTAGAGGGCGGTCTTGTTGAAGATCCACTGGGTGTTGGTGTCGAGCAACGTGACGAAGGGCTCGTCCATCACGATGCGATCGAACCACAGATGCACTCCGGTGATGGGTGAAACCTTTATTTTGTGCAGATTTTGCAGTGAAGGCTCGGCGGCGCGAATGCTCTGCGGCATCAACTCATAAAGCGCGTCGTGGGGAACCGCGAAGATGTAAGCATCGGCGGTCTCCACGCGATCGCCATCGAACTTGATTCCGCTGATTGCGGAGCCTTCCGTCGCAACGCCTCGCACCGGCGCGCGCAGATGAACTTCTCCGCCGCGCGCTTCGATGGCTCCTTTGCAGCCGTCGTACAGATCGGAGAGTGGGACAGTCGGCACGCCCATGCGATAGCCGGTGCTGTTTTTCAGAAACGCTTTCCAGAAAACGTCGATGCCGTAGCGCGCATCGGTGCGGTCCAGTTCTTCGTCCAGGGCGCTGACGAGCACGACGCGCCAGAAGCGTTCGATCGCACCTGGAGTTTGGCCGCGGCGCACCAACCATTCCTGCATCGATAAACTTCCGCCCTCGTTCAGATCCATGGGGCGCCCTTTGGACAAAACAATTTCCAGCATGGCGCGCGCGATGGCTAATTTGTCGGCGAGTTTCAGCGGCGAGAAAAAGAGGAAAGAGCCGGTGGAATGAAACGGAGCGGGCAGCAGGCCGGCTTTAATGGTTCCGCGACGACCCTGCGGATCGAGAAAAACCAGCTTGTCGAAAAATTTGATTTTGTCTTGCGCGCCGACGCGGCGATAGAAGTCGTCGAGATTGGTGCAGCAGCCCAGGGTGACGTGCTGGCAATTATCGACGTGCTCACCGCTGGGCAGGACGTAAGAAGTGGCGCGCCCACCGAGAAATGGTTTCTGTTCGAATAGTCGGACGCGCCAGCCGGCTTCAGCCAGCGCGACGCCGCTGGCCAGTCCCGCCAGCCCGCCGCCGATCACGATTGCGCTTTTCAATAATATTCTCTTCCGTCAGGCGCCCGAAGCGCGCCTTGGCGATCAACATCATTTTTTCCGCGCGCGACAGGCGCACGCGTTCTGCGAACACGTTGAAATCTGCAGCTTCGATGCGGGCCAGCAGCGCGCTGTAGGTATGCGCGAGCAGCCACAACGTGGCGCGGCTGTCTTCGTCGATCAGGTTCAGCAACTCCGCGCCTTCCGCATAATATTGCCAGGCGCGCTCGGCTTCAAAGCGTAATAACTCGCGGACGCCGAGAGTGGGTTCGCGCAGGCCCAGGTCGCTCTTCCCTACCCCGTAACGCGCGAGGTCTTCTTCAGGAAGATAGACGCGGCCAAGTTGAAAATCTTCGTGCACATCGCGAATGATGTTGGTGAGCTGGAAAGCCAGGCCCAATTTTTCGGCGAGATCGAGCGCATGCGAATCGCGGAAGCCGAAAACGTGCGTGCACGTAAGACCAACGGTGCCGGCGACGCGATAGCAATATTCGTGGAGGCGTTCGAACGTCGGATAATTCTGGATGGTCAAATCCATTTCCGCGCCGGAGATCAGATCGTGAAGATAGCGCGAAGGCATGCGATAGCGCTGCATGGTGTCGACTAGTGCGGGCAAGACGGATGCGCCGCTCAAGGGTTGGTTTTCAGATGACGCCGACGCTGAATCATCGCGGATTGGGGCGACCTGTTGGGTGATGGCGCTGTCGAATGCGGCGCGCCAGCGAGCCAGGCCGCGCTGTTTGTCGGGTACGTTGTCGCCTTCGTCGGCCACATCGTCGACCAGGCGCATAAAAGCGTAGAGCGCGGTGAGGGCTTCGCGCTTTGGCTTGGGCAGCAGAAAAAAGGCGTAATAAAAATTGCTGTGGGCGGCTTTGACGATGCGCTGGCACTCTTCGTAAGAATCAGCCACGGGATTGGCCGGCAAGGGTGTTTCGACGAGCGGCCTGGAGATTACTGCGGGAACGCTGGCCGGCCGCGGGTTTCGTGAAACAGCACGAGATATTAGTGCGCCGCCAAGCAAGCGCATTTGTTTTGCTTTGCTAATGGAGGGGCGGCGATGCAGGGTGTCGTAACCCATGCGCTCGATGGCGTCGAGGACCGCGATGCCGCCTTTGCTGAAAAGTTCGAGGTCGAGGCTGAGGCGCTTGTCGACCATTTTGGAAAGCGGCGCGCCTTCGGCGAAAAGTTGACGTGTTTTGGCGAGGAGCGACTGCATCAGCGCGACGTATTTTTCGCTGAAACCACGCTCGACGATGTCTTTTTCGCTGACTCCAAAACGCGCGGCTTCGTCCAACGGAAGATAGATCCGGCCTTTTTCCAGATCGCGCGAAACGTCTTGCCAAAAATTGGCGAGCTGGAGCGCGGTACAGGTCGCGTCCGAGAGAAGCTGGCGCTGTTCGTCGCGATATCCGCAGAGATACAAAACAAGGCGGCCCACTGGATTCGCGGAGTGCACGCAGTAGTCCATCAGCGAAGCCCAAGTCGGATAACGCTTCACGCGTTGGTCCTGGCGAAAGGCCTTCAGCAAATCGGCAAAGGGATCGCGGGGTATGTCTTTGGCGAGAACCGTTTCGCGCAGGGCGATGAACACGGGATGCTTGGGATTTCCGGCGTAGCAATAATCCAACTCGCGTTCCCACCAATCGAGGAGTTCCAGCGCGCGACGCGGATCGGGAACTTCGTCGCCGAGATCGTCGGCCCAGCGGCAATAGGCGTACAGGTTGTAAAAGTGTTGGTGCAGTTCAGCAGGCAGCAGCCACGAAGCGACATTGAAATTTTCGTAGTGGTGAGTGGCCAGCCAGCGGGTGTACTGCTGCGCTTCCTGCACGGAACATCCGGCGGCAGGAGCCTTGGCGGCAATTTCCAGTTCGTTGGGACGCAACATCAGGTAAATCCAACCTCACCCACGCAAATTAAACGGAAGGAATCAGGGGCGAACGGCCAGCTTGATTTGCCCGCTACGAGCCTGCATGCGTTCGAAAGCTTTAGGCAGGTCAGCCAGGCGAACTTCTTCGCTGACAAAATCGTGCGCGGTGATGTCCCCGCGGCGAATGGCTTCCATGGCGTCGCGAATGAAGCGCGGAGTGTGATGGAAAGGCGAAATCAATTTGATTTCGTTGTAGTGAATGGCCGCCGGTTCGATTTCGACTTGCGTGCCGCTCGGCAAACCGCTGAAGAAATTGACGACTCCACCGCGACGCACCATCGCTAGAGCTTGCTTCCAGGTGGCGGGATTGCCGGCGGCTTCGACTACGCCATCGGGGCCGCGTTGATTCTCGGTGAGTGCTTTCACCGCGGCGACGACATCGGAGGTTTCGTTGGCACTGATGGTCGCGGCGGCGCCGAGGCGCTTGGCGATTTCCAGCGATTCTTTACGACGCGCGATAGCGATGACACGAACCCCGCGGCGTGACAACATGCGGATAAATTTTAAACCGATCGGGCCACAGCCAATTACAGCCGCAGTGTCGCCGGTGCGCAATTCCATTTCGTGGATGCCGCGCAGCACGCAGGCCAGCGGCTCGGCGAGTGCAGCGTCCGCGTCGGGCACGGAGTCCGGCACTTCCAGCATGTTTTCGGTGGCTATGCGTCCAGGGATGCGCATGTATTCGGCATACGCGCCATTGTTAAACAGCAAATCTTCGCAGAGATTTTCTTGCCCGCGGCGGCAGTGGAAACATCGCATGCAGGGCGCGGAATTGGCGGCGACTACGCGCGTGCCAATCTCCCAGCGCGAATCTACTCGCTTGCCAACCGCAGCAATCTCGCCGACCACTTCGTGGCCGAAGATTGCGGGGGGCTGAATCATCTTGGCGTGATACCCGCGCTTCCAAACTTTCAGGTCGGTGCCATCGGTAAGCGCCAGGCGAACCCGAATCAATACTTCATCGGCAGACAACGCCGGCACATCGATCTGCTCAACACGCAGATCTTCGCTGCCGTAGAGGACGGCAGCATTCATTTTCGTGGGAACAGCGACCCAGGCTGCGGCGGTTTTCACTGCTGCACCGGTTTCCCCTTTGCGTGTGGTGGTCGTTCTCATGCGCCGTGGGTAATTAAGACTTTAAGAGATTCTACAGTTGGGCGCGCTGCCAATTCTAATGCCTGTTGGATTCGCGCCAACGGAAAACGATGCGTCACAATATCCATCACCGGCAGTTTCTTCCGCAGAATCAATTCGGCGGCCGACTCCTGAATATCCGCGGCCGCGCTGTAGCTGCCGAGGATTTCTTTTTCGTCGATGCCGACTTCCGCTGCGGGGAATTCGATGGTGGTTACCGGGTCGTTGGCGGCGAAAAGCAGAACTCGTCCGCCGGGCCTGGCCGCGGCTAAAGCGTCTTTCACCACCGCGGGGTGGGCCACTGCGACCAGCACGACGTCGGCTCCCCGGCCTTCGGTGCGTGCTTTTATTTCCGCTACCAGCTTACCATCAGTATTCACGTCGAAGGATTCTTGTGCGCCAAGCGTCAGGCTTTTGGCCCGACGAACCTCCATCGGGTCGCTAGCGTACATAATGGCGCCTTGAAGCTTGGCGACCATCAGGAGCTGCAGGCCGATGGGGCCGCAGCCGAGAACCAAGGCGGTTTCGCCGGCGGTGACACGGGCTTTTTGTACGGCTTTGACGATGGTGTTGATGGGCTCGATGAAGGTAGCTTCTTCGAAGCTGACATTGTCAGGGAGGGCGACGATGCCGCGTTCCGCGACCCAGGGCATGGCTTTGACGTATTCACCGAAGCCACCGCCGTTGGGGGTGAACCCGCCGGTGAGGCCGGTGGATTTATATTGTTTGCACTGGGAGAAGAGGCGGCGTTCGCAATAGAAGCAGGTGCCGCAAGGGACGTGATGAAAACTCATGACCCGGTCGCCGGGCTTCCACTTGGTGACGTGTTGGCCGGTGGCGACGACGGTGCCGGCCACTTCGTGCCCTAGGATTTGCGGCGCGGGAACGTAAGCGTTGAAGATTTTTTTGATGTCGGTGCCGCAGATGCCGCAAGCGGCGACTTTGATCAGGACTTCGTGGTCGCCTACTTCGGGGACGGGGACTTCTTCGACGCGGACGACACCCTTTTCGCGGTAGACGCCGGCGTGCATGGTCTTGGGAACGGGCCCAAGTGTCTGCAATACTCCGGTCACGGCGGTCGCTTGACTCATGAAGCCACCTGCTGAAGTCGGGAGTTACCGATTTGAGTTTCCGAAGACATTTTCTCAATAAACTTTTCCAGAAAATTTGCCAACGCTGCTGCGGCAGCTTTGCTGTCGCGGCCTAAGCGCATTAGCGCGGGAACTTTTGTGGGATGCGCAGTTACATAGCGAACCACGCCGCCCATTTTCAAATTACCGTGAGTGTCAATCATCGAGTCAAGGTTTTCGGGCAAGTCGGTGTCAAAGTCGTCGGAAATCACACGGAGGACTGCCGCCGGAATTTTCTTGGCTTGGGCAACTTCGAGAATAGCAAAGCTTTCCATGTCCACGGCGTCGCCGTGCGCTGCCAGTCTGGACTTTTCATTCGCAGTGGCAACAACGTGATCGGCGGTGATAAGTGCGGGAATGTTGATCGCTCCAGCTTGCACGGCACGGTGCTGTAGATCCTCTACGATGCGTAGCGATGTTGCGGATGTTTCGAGCCGCACGCTTTGCGGTGCGATAACGTCGCCTAGCTTGCATCCGGAGTTTAATGCGCCAGCAAAGCCGCTGACTACGCAGGCCGAATAATTAGAAGAAAGCACCGCCTCCGCATTGCGTCGGGCATTCATTATGCCCACTCCGGTGATCAGGAAGTCCACGTACGGTCTGCTCGAGCTGGATTCGGTGCAATTCTATGGTGCCCACGTTCACTTTTTGCGGTGCGCGCAGTTTTCGCCATGGGGCGAATTCGGCTTCTACGGCGTAGGTAATAAGCAGGTTCATCAAAATCTCGAGACCGCCCTAAGCCACGGCTGGATGGGCCATGCGTTTGATGCGGCGATCGCTGACGTAGCCATTTTTTTCGTACCAGCGGGCGGCAGTTTCGAATGCGGCGGCCACCGGCCCCGCGTGGTAGCCCAATTCAAGCTGAGGCGCGCGCGCAATCCACGAACATACGGTGTTGCGCGATTTTCACGCCTTCCACGGGAATTTGCGGTTCGCGGCCAAGCAAGCGCGAAAAAGCCGTCTCTGCATAGGCTACACCTAAGGCTACGGCGTGCGGAATTTTCAGGCGCGCGGGAGGCAAACCGGTGGCGCGGGCCAGAATATCGAGAACCTGTTTGAGCGTGAGGTTTTCGCCGCCGAGCAGGTAGCGTTCGCCGATGCGCCCTTTTTCTGCGACCAGCAAATGGCCTGCGGCGCAGTCTTCCACGCCGACAAAGTTAAGACCGGTGTCCACGTAGCCGGGCATTTTGCCATTCAGAAAGTCGACGATGATTTTTCCGGTGGGCGTAGGCTTCCAGTCCCACGGGCCGACCGGCGTGGTGGGCATCGCAACCACCGCGGGCATGCCGTTTTTCGCGGCGGACAAAACTTCTTGCTCGGCCATCCACTTGGAACGTTTGTAGTGGCCGATCATTTCTTCGAGTTTGGAGTCGGTGGATTCGTTGGGAAGACTGGAGCGGTCGACGGCGATGGTGGCGACAGTGCTGGTATAGATGAAGCGTTCGACGCCGGCCTGCTGTGCCGCAGCCAGGAGATTTTTGGTACCGCCGACGTTGGAGTCGTAAATCTCCTGTGGATTTTTGGACCACAGGCGGTAGTCCGCGGCGACATGGAAAACTTGCTGCACTCCGTCCATGGCGGATTGCAAGGACGATTCGTCGCGCAAATCGCCGGTCACCGCTTCGAGCGGTAAATCCGCGATGGCGCGCTTCGAACTGCTGGCACGCAACAAGACGCGCACGGTATCGCCGCGTGCCACCAACTTGCGCGCGACATGGCTGCCCAAAAAGCCGGCGGCTCCGGTGACGAGCGTGGTCATAGCGCGGGAATTCCCTCGTCCGACGAAGCTTGTTCAGAGACGCGCTGTTCCTTGGCCGGAGCCGCGGTTTGGCGGTCGGCTGACGTGCCTAGCGCAGGTTCTAGCGAGTAGCTATTGCGTTGGATTGACGCAGAAAAATGTGCACTTGCGGCCAGCAACTCGGAAAATTTACGCCAGCGCCGGTCGACAATCAGATCGCGAGCGGCAACGGAGGATTGTCCGGCGTGCGATCCTTGCAGCGGCGCGTTGACCCAGCCGTCCACGAGTGCGGAAGAAATTATATCGGGCAGCTCATGAAGTTCGCTGAAATTGGAATCCGGGAAGATGGTGGTGAGAACGCAAAGGTGAAAACCGGAAAGCCTCGCCTGGCGAATCGCTCCGAGAGTGGCGCGAAAACTTCCCTCGCCGCCCACGCGCGCGTCATGGGCCTGCTGCGGACCGTGCAGCGGCAACACCAGATACAGCCGCGACTCCGGCCGAAATTCATGAATGCGGCGACGCAACACCGAACCATCCAGTTCAACGAAAACCGTGCGGCCCAGGCTGACAATGGCCCGAGTCAGCGTGCCAATGCCCGGATAGTGTGAAGGCGCGGCACCGCCAATCCACACAATTGGCGCGTTCGAAGTTCGGACGCTGCGCAAAAGTTTGGCGTGGAGCTTTGACGATTCTTCCGCGGAGAGGTCTTCCGGGGCCGCCGAAAAATCAGGCAGTTCCAGATGCAGCGCCAGTGGGCGACGCCGCTTTCCAAGTATCGTTTGTGCAACGCGGACCTTGGTGAGGTCCCAGGTCAAACGCGGCGGGAAGCGCAGCATGCGCGCTTAGAATCCGCTCCGCAGCCGAAACTCACCAGGCTGAAACTTCAGCGCACAGTATTGTTCTTTCCTGTGGGCCTGGTTGTAGTAGCGGGACAAGGCGTATACCGGGAACGAATTCCGGTAGAGGTGATACTTCAAATAGAAGACGCACGGAAAGCCGGTGCCGGTGAAGTCGCTTTCGCTCCACGAGCCGTCGGTGTTTTGACTGTGCACGAGGTACGAAACCGCTTTGCCGATCGAAGGGTCGCTGGTGTTGTTGCTGGAGCCGGCCATCAGGCCGATGAGTCCCCAGGCCGTTTGCGACGGAGTGGCGTTGCCCTGGCCTTTGGAAGAAATGTCGTCATAGGTCTTCAACGATTCGCCGAAGCTGCCATCCGGCTTTTGCACGCTCTTCAACCAGGACACTGCCCGTTGGCAATATTGCTGCGCGTTCAACGACACGGTCTCCAGCGCGCGCAGCACGCCGCTCGTGCCATAAACGTAGTTCACGCCCCAGCGGCCGAACCATGAACCATCGCCGCACTGGTCTCTCAACAAAAATTTTACGGCGCGCTGGATTGCAGGATGCTCGGCGGTCCATCCAAAACGGCCCAGGCATTCGAGTACCCGCGCGGTGACGTCCGCCGTGGCCGGATCGATCATCGCGTTGTGATCGGCAAACGGAATGTTGCAAAGGAATTTGCGATCGTTGTCGCGATCGAACGCACCCCAGCCGCCATCGCGATTCTGCATACTGAGCAGCCACTGAATGCCGCGGCGCACTGCGGCTTCCATGCGCTCCGGCTCAGGGAATTTCACGCGCTGCAAAGCCATCAGCACGAACGCGGTGTCGTCCACATCGGGATAAAAATCGTTGCGAAACTCAAACGCCCACCCGCCCGGCTCGGCATCCTTGTTTTTGACTTGCCAATCGCCGGGGCCGAGAATTTGCTTCGACAGAATCCAGTCGGCAGCCTTTACCAGCGCGGGGTCGTCGGGAGCTACTCCCGCTTCCTCCAACGCGACCATCGCGATGCAGCTGTCCCACACCGGAGACACACAGGGCACCAGGCGAATGGTGTTCTCGTCTTCAATTTCAAATTTGGCAAACTCGCGCGTTTCGCGGCAAGTCAGCGGATCGTCTGGTCCGTAACCCATGGCCAGCAGGGCGAAAACCGAGTTCATCATCGCCGGATAAATCGTGGCGAGGCCTTCGGAGCGCTCCATGTGTTCGAGCAGCCACGATTTGGCTTCGCGCATGGCGCGTTGCCGCAGCGGCTTCCACGGCAGCCGCTCATAAAATTTCAAACCGCGATCCAGCGCCAAGAAGAAGTTACGCCAAGAGATCAGTTGCGTGCTCCAGGCAAACGCAGCCTTCTTGCGGGTCGGATCCTTGAATAGCTCGTCGACCTGCGCGCGTTCCGGCAGCTTCCATTCCGGGCGCAGCGCCGACAAAATCATAAGCGGAATGACGATCGCGCGGGTCCACGATGAAAATTCGTAAATGTTGATGTAGAACCAGTTGGGCAGGAGCATCAACTCCGGGGGAATCGCCGGGACCAGATCCCAGCCCACCGCGCCAACCAGCGCCAGATAGAAGCGCGTATAAGAATTGGTGACTTCCAGGCCGCCCAACTGATGCACGGCCGCGCGGGCTTTCACCATCGCGGGAGACTCGGTCGAATCGCCAGCCAATTTCAGGGCAAAATACGCTTTGCAGGTCGCATTCAGTTCGGAAGGGCCGCCGGGGTAGATGCTCCAGCCGCCATCGGAAAGCTGCCGCTGGCGAACGTAATTGGCCAGCTTAGAAATCCGCTCGGGGTCTGCTTTACCTAAAACAAATAAGTAATAAATGTAGTCGGATTCGAGGGTAGTGTCGGCCTCGAGTTCGCCCGCCCAATAACCCTCTTCGCTTTGCAGAGACAGGAGGTGATTAGCTCCGCGCTCGATGGTTCCCTCGAGCTTTTCGGCCCAATCCGGCTGGCGCCACGGCAAAGGTGCCGGAGCCACCGCTCTTTCTTCTCCCATGCGCACGAAAGACGCCATCGAATCCTTTCCTTCAACCGAACCTATGAAACTACGGAGCTGCCTGTCACCCACTGGCGAAACTATTTAGTCTTAGCTTCAGTAACGCGAAGCGCAAAGACCTGGGTCAGCAGCAGAACTGGCACGAAACTACGTACACCAGTACCTTCCCTGTCAATATGGAGTACTACCCAATTATCGCCGCCTAAGGGCCTTATGGTCAACGAGTTTGTGGCTGACCGGACACGCCTAGAGGGCTTCGCTGACAGTCGAATTGGATGCGGGAGCGCGTCTAGGGGGTAACTTTGATTACGATCGCCCCTGTGCCCGACCCACCGGCGTAGGCCCGGTGCGCCTCCTGAATTTGCTCCAACTCGAAGATACCCTTTATCGGAGGAGCTATTTTCCCCTCCTGCAGCCATTGGAAGAGGCGCTGCAGGTCTGGGGCGAAGTGTTTGGATCCGCGGGTTACGCCAAAGAAGGTGGTGCGCTTTCCGGTCCAAAAGGCCGCATTCCTGGCCAGCAGTTTCAACGTCGTGGGGATCATCGGGCGGGGCGGGGTCTTGGTCCAAGCGGGGAGATTTGTGCCGTAGCCCACCAGGATGCCGCCGCGTTTCAAGATTGAGTAAGAGCGGTCGAAGCTCTCGTAACCTAGCGGGTCAAAGACGGCATCGGCCCCGCCGAGCTTTTGCATCGCGGGTACCCAGTCGAAATTAGAGTAGTCGAAGGGGTGCGCGCCGAATTTGCGCAGCTCGTCGTGATTTTTGGGGGACGCGGTGCCATAGATCTCTGCGCCCACGAGGACGCCGAGGCGCAGGAAAGCGCCGCCTACTCCGCCGCTGAGCGCGTGCACAAAAATTCTCTGGCCCGATTGGACACGAGCAGTGTGCTGCAGCATTTGATACGCGGTGATCCAGTCCAAGATGATTGGTACGGCGGCTATGGGGTCAACGCCATCAGGCACCGGGACTAGATACTTTTCGGGCTGATTGATCAACTCGGCTTGCCCGTCGTATTTCGTGAGACACGCAACTCGATCCCCGATTTTGAATTTGCCGCAGCCCGAACCGTTGGCGCGGACTTTACCAATCACGCTGTAGCCGGGAGTGAATGGCGGTTTTTTCTGAAAAGGGTATTTGCCGCGGAGCATGTTGGCGTCAGTGCCGCACACGATGGAGTATTCGACGGAAAGTTGGACTTCGTCTGCGCCGGGGTCCGGCAAGTCGGCTTCGACAATTTTCAGATTGCTCTCGTCGCCGAAAGCGGTGACCACCACTTTTTTCATTCTGGACATTTGTGCAGAACGGATTCTCTCACGCTTGGGTTATGGCAAGCGCTTGAACGGCAACGCCAGCTTCGCAAGCTTCCGGGTTCTAGAACTTGTGGAAAACGCGGATTGAAAAAATCCCGTCATGTATTTTTCATCAAAGATTCACCTGGTCGCAGGGAATTCACTCTGAGTATGGAAAGGCTGTGCCAAAACCATCTAGGAGAACGCCCTGTGAAAAAAGTTGTAAGCCTGACTGCCATCTTGGCCTTCGGTCTCGCACTCTTCGCCGCACCCCAATCGCAAGCACAAATTACTCTATTGGCTGACGCGACACTGGACCAGACTCGCGGCGGCTCCTTTGCCGATGTTTCCGGCCTGAAGTACAACCTCGAAAGCGGAGTACCAGCAAACTCGCTCGGCGGTTTTGGTTCAGCGATGGCTTACGCATCGGGAAATACGTTCCTCATGCTGCCGGATCGCGGACCTAACGCCATGCCTTACGATTCGAATCTCGACGACACCACCAGCTATATCAACCGCTTTCATACGGTGACCATGGATCTGCGGCCCAACGCTTCGGGATCGGGTACGCCATTTACACTGACGCCCACGATGCGAGCGTCGACTCTGCTGTGGAGCCTAACGCCTTTGAAATATGGCAGTGCGGATGGAGTCGCTGGCAGCGGCGTGCCGCCGGTGAACAATTTCATTCAGCACTTCTTTACCGGCCGCTCGGATGGCTTTGATCCCAACGGAACCTCGGGAGATCCCAATGATGCGCGGTTTGACTCGGAAGGGATGCGCGTCTCCAATGACGGCCGCTTTGTGTTTATTTCCGACGAATATGGACCTTATGTGTATGAGTTCGACCGGTTGCTGGGCGTGCGGGTTCGTTCGTTTCAATTGCCGGCGAACTTTTATGTGAGCACCCTATCTTCGATGGGGGCCGTGGAAATCGCCGGCAACACCAGCGGGCGAGTGGCCAACAAGGGTATGGAAGGCTTGGCCATTACTCCAGATGGCAAAAGCTGGTCGGCATCAGAGAATTCGCTGATTCAGGATGCCAACGAAGGGGCGACTAAAGTGCTCCGTATCGTCACCATCGACATTCTCTCCGGCAAAGTGACCCACCAATATGCCTACAACCTCACCGTGGGGTCGGGGGTCAGCGAAATTCTGGCGCTCAATAGCCACGAGTTCCTGGTGGACGAGCGTGACGGAAGCGGCCGCGAGGCCAACGTGCCGCCGGGCCTCAGCACCAACGCCGCGCTCAACAAGAAAGTGCTCTTCAAGATTGACTTGGCCGGCGCCACCGACGTGAGTGCGTTGGATGGACTGACCGCCACGGCCAACGCGGTGGCCAAGACACCTTTTGTTGACGTGGTCGCGTTGCTCTCGGGCGCGGGCTTTGCTCTGGACAACATTCCTTCGAAGATCGAAGGCATTGCCATCGGGCCGGACGTGCGGCAGGGTTCGAAGACCTGGCACACGTTGTGGGTCAGCAATGACAATGACTTCGTGGCCAACGTGCTGGATACGACCGGCGCACCGCAACTGAATCCCAATCAGATTTTCGTGGTGGGTTTTACCGATGCGGATCTGAATGGGACTGTGCTCGAGGAGCAACACTTCACACCGTTTGCGGCGGCGTTTTAAGGCAGAGCGCTACTGAGAGTTGTCGAGTCAGAGCAGAACGTCGGCTGGGCCTTCGAGGGCGCGCCTCACCATTACTTGCAGCGGCACTGGTAGAGGCTCGCCCTCGGCCTGGCGGACCGATGGAATTTGTTGAAGCAACTGAGTGGGAAGATTCAACCATTCTTGCGCTGGCAGGGTCGGAGCCCCGGTCTCGTCAAACCCTGGCTGCGCTTTTTGGTGAAGGACGATGGCGTCGGCGCGGTCCAGAAATTTGCGCGCCGAATCTTTGAAATCTTCGCGAGTGGGATCAAGCACGGCAAAATAAAGAGTCGGTTCAACAAATTGCAGCAGCGAATTGCTTTCCACGATTAGTGCTGGTCCTTCGTCAGAAGCGTTTTCCCTTTCGATCGAGCTTTCTCTCAGCAAATCCCGGAGCAGCGGCAACCCCTCCGCAAGAAAACCTTGTTTGGTGCGCAGCCAAAAAGAACGTTGAGCGCCCGCGGCCAGAAAACGCGAACTATCCGTTCCGCCGTTCGCGGATTTCTCCCAACTGATGGCGTAACCATGTTCATCGGGAGCGCAGCCGCAGTTCTCGCCGTTCTTGGCGCAAACGCCGTGGCCGAACTGAGTGATTTTTCCGGCGATCCAGTTTTGTTCGGGGAAGGCGCGCAGCACGTCGCAAACCAGTTCCGTCTTGCCGATGCTGCGGGTGTGGCCGCCGATGACGATCAGGCGCCAGGCTTGTTTCGCGGGTTTCGCAGGTGCGGACATCCCTTCTATTTTACGCGCGACTTTGCGCTCGACGGCTTTTTCGCTGGCTTGCCTTCGAGTGCTTTGAGCCGTTCCGCAAGTTCAGGCAAACGCGCCTGCCAGAAGTAGGCTTCCTTGAATTTGTCGATGTTGCGGGCTGGCGTGCCCCACACCGTCTCGCCTTCGCGAATAATTTTTCCGGTGGGAATTCCTGCTTGAGCGCCGAGGATAGCGCGGTCTTCAATCTTGCAGCGATCGGCGATGCCCACTTGCCCGCCGATGATGACGTTCTTGCCGATGGTGCACGAGCCGGAGATTCCAGTTTGCGCGGCGATGACGGTGTGCTCGCCAACTTCGCAGTTGTGCGCGATATGTACGAGGTTGTCGATTTTCACGCCTGCTGCGATGCGGGTGTCCGCGAGCGAACCGCGATCGATCGTAGCGTTGGCGCCAATTTCTACGTCGTCGGCGATTTCGACGATGCCCACCTGCGGAAATTTCCAGTAGCGCCCTTCACCGAACGCGTAGCCGAACCCATCCGCGCCAAGCACCGCGCCCGAGTGAATTTCCACGCGATCGCCGATACGCGCTCCGTTGTAAAGCGTAACGCGCGGATGCAGCCGACAGTCGCGGCCGATCCAACTCCCGGGGCCGATCACGCAATGCGCGCCGATCTGTGAACCCTCGCCGATGTGGACGTCCTGCCCGATCACCGCGTATGGACCAATGGAAACGTCGGCGTCGAGATGGGCGAAGGGCTGCACGATGGCGGTGGGGTGAATACCCGTGGCAACGCGAGGTTTTTCAACCAGCAGCGCCGCGGCTTGAGCAAAGGCCACCTTGGGCGTCTCGCTGCGCAACACTGTTTTGTCTGGCAAATCAATGCCTGGTGCGGCGATTACACATAGTGCCGCGGACTCTTTGGCGCGAGCGGCGTGCTTGGCGGCCTCCACATAAATCAGATCGTGCGCGCCGGCGCGCTCTGGCGCGGCCACCGCAGTTAGCTGAAGATCACCGCGGCCTTCCAACGTGGCGTTAATTTTTGCCGCTAAAGCGGAAGCGGTCAGGTTCATCACGGGCCTCGATTCCTTCGGAGCTTGGCTGCTTCACTCTCGGGTGCGTGCAAAATTACAAAGCTCATGCATCGTCGCTAACGAAAATTGTAAAGTGGCGGCTCACCCGCTGGCCGCGTATTCCAGCGACCGTGCAGCCAGACCCACTGATCCGGATACTTGCGAATGATTTCTTCCAGCACTTTGGTGAATTTCTGGGTGTTCTCGAAAATATCCCGATCCAGATCGCCGGTGCGGGTCAGTTCAACTGGCGGCTCGAAGCGTAGCCGGTATTTCCGCATGCGCTCGTCCCAATAGGCAAAGCCGGGAACCACTGCGGCTCCGGTATGCAGCGCAACTCGCGCGAGTCCTGTGGTGGTGGAAGCGGGTGTGCCAAAAAAATCCACGAACACGCCTTCGGAAGGCATGGTGTTTTGATCGGCGAGAATTCCAACCGTGCCCGCGTCTTTCAGCACTTTAAGCATTGCTCTCGCCGATTCATTCTTGAAAATCGGAGCATTTCCACTTAACGAACGGTAGCGATTCACCAATTCATCCAGGCGGCGATTGTCCAGGGGCCGAGCCATGTAGCGCAGCGGATATCCGTAGAGCGCATGCGCGAAAGAGGAAAGTTCCCAAGCGCCAATGTGCCCGGTGAGATATAAAACGCCTTTGCCGAGGCGATGGCCGGCTAGAAAATTTTCATGGCCGTCGAGAATCACCAGCTTCTCGACATTGTCTTTCGTAAGTTTGGGCAGGCGCGCAAATTCCGCGGCCATCCACCCCAAATTGCGAGCCATCTTGTGCAGGATTTTTGCGCGTTGAGCGTCGGTCAACTCGGGAAAAGCCAAGCGCAGATTGAACTGCGCGGTCTTTTTCAGCTTTGGCGACAGCGCGAAGAGCAGCCTGGCCACCGCAGCCGCTAACGCCCGTGCCACGGAGCGCGGCAAAATTTCGAGCAGACCCAGGGCCGCGCGCACGGCAGCGTATTCGAACCATTCCTTCATTTCCGAACTTCGCGCCTCATCGTCACCTCGGGCCCCGACAGTATGCCTGTGGGCAGCGCAGCAATGCCACCGATGTTAGACTCACGTCTCTTCGACACTTCTCATGAATGAACCGTCGCCATCACCCGAAACGCGCGCCGACAATCTGCTGACAAAAGTGTTTTGGGCGGCGTTGATCGTCGTGACTGTGTATGTCTGTTACTTCAGCCATTTGGGCGCATTTGGTTTGATCGGGCCAGACGAACCGCGTTACGCGTGGATCGCCCGGGAAATGGCCGAGAGCGGCGATTGGGTCACCCCGCGACTGTATGGGGAGCCGTGGTTTGAAAAGCCGGTGCTGTATTACTGGGGCGCGGCGCTCAGCTTCAAAATTCTTGGTGTAAGCGATGCGGTGGCGCGCTTGCCCAGCGCCATGGCGGCGTTGTTCGCGACGCTGGCGCTGGCCTGGCTGGCGCTGCGACTCGACGGCTGGAAACTGGCACGCAGCGTCTTGCTGATGCTTCCAACGTCGGTCGCCATGGTGGGATTTTCTCATTCGGCGGCGACGGACATGCCCTTCAGCGCGATGTTATGCGTGGCATTGGTGTGCGCGGCGGTAACACTGCGATTGATCACCACTTCCCTTCCGCGAATTGTGTGGGCGGCGTTCTTCGGATTTTTTCTGGGCGCGGCGATCTTAGCCAAAGGCCCCGCAGCGATTATCTTGGCGGGCGGGGCGGTTTTAATCTGGGCAGCGCTCTCGAAGCGCTGGCGCGACGCACTATGGTTATTGCATCCAGCGGCGATCGCGGCGTGTCTGCTCGCTGCGTTGCCGTGGTATCTGCTGTGCGCTCACCGCAACCCAAATTTTTTTCGTGTCTTCATCATCGAGCACAACTTCAAGCGCTATCTCACGCCGGAATTCCAACACATTCAACCGTTCTGGTATTACCTGCCGATTGTGCTGATTGCTTTGTTGCCCTGGGTCGCGTGGCTGGTGTGGTACGGCCTGCGGGAAGGCCGGAATTTCGCAGCGGTGGCCGTGCAACGCGACCGCGTGATTTTCTTCGCTGCTTGGGGAGCATTTCCAATTTTGTTTTTTTCCGCATCCAGGTCCAAATTGCCGGGGTACATCTTGCCGGCGATTCCTGCGCTGCTTTTCCTGGGTGCTTGGGCATTCGCGCACAGTCAAAAATCGCGGCACAGCTTCACCCGCTACGCGCTGGTGGTGCCCGGATTATTTTTTATTGGTTCCGCGGGTTGGGCGCTGTACTCGAGAACCGCAGGGTCGCTGGTCCTGGTCTATGTATTAGTCGCGAGCCTGGCGGGCGTGCTGGTAGTTTTTCTGGCGATGCTGCGACAGCAAACGAGCGCGCTGTTAGCCAGTGTAATTTCGCTGCTGTTGTTGCTCAATCTTGTTTACGTATCGCTGGAGAAGCTGGATCCGCAGCTTTCCGCCCGCTCCGCCAGCCAAAAACTCAGCGCTCTGAATGCTTCGAAGACATACGCGTTCAAACTCGATCGCGGCTGGCACTATCAGCTCAATTTTTATTTGCACCGAGAAATTCCGGAATGGAGCCTCACGGTGCCAGACGAAACGATCGTGGTGACCAACGCCAAGCATCTCGCAGAACTAAAAAAACTCTCCAGCGATGTCACCGTAATTTCCGATACATCTGCGCAAGCCCAAATTGTTTCGGTGAAACCGCTGAAAGCGTACCCGCCCGGAACTTCGGAAACGCCGGCTAAACCGGCCTTTGAGGCCGAGCCACCTTTAGCGAAGTCCCTGCCCGACAGCGGGCAGCTTCGTTAAGAAAAAAGTGACCACGCGATTCTCATACACGCGCTTCTCATCATCCGTCATGCTGACGTAGTTTCCGTGGCCGATGATCGCTTGCTCACGCGGCTCTGGCGCTTTCAAGAAAATATCGCGCGCGGTGCTCGCCAACTCCGGGTCATCGGTGGCTTGTATAAACAAGGTCGGAACATGATTCAGCGCGCTCAATCGCGCGGAAACTGGCGGCTGATTGCGGAAGGGGAGATTCAGCATTTCAAAACTGAACTCCGCCGAGCGCACCATCCAGGGATATCCCGCCAAGCCGGCACGTTCCACGCCGATTTTCACCATTTGATTGGGTTTGTCATACACGGAATCCAGAACCAAGGCACGAATCCGCGGATCGCGTTCAGCTTCGCGCAGCGCCGCGTAAGCCCCCAGGTTGTAACCCCACACGCCGAAGCTGTGCGGATCCACATCATTGCGCGCCGCCACGGCATCGATAGCGGAAGCCAGTTCGTCGGCCTCTCGGTATCCAAAGGTAGTCATCCCCGCGCTGTTGCCATGCGCCGCAAAATCAAAAAGGAAAACGTTGTACTGGTGATCCTGCAGCGCGGAAACCAAGGTCAGCAGCTCCGTGCGGTTGGAACCGTAGCCGTGACACAACACAATCGTAGGCGCCCCGCGCAAGCCCGGAAAAAACAAACCTTCTCGCGGTTCCTTGCCCAGAACGGTGAATTGAATCGCTTCGGGTCGGCCAGGAAAACTTTGCAGGTTAATTTCTGAGCTGGTCCGTTGCGGCTTGACGATGCGGTACACCAGAAAACCTGCAAATCCGGCAGTCGCCAGAGCCGCGAAAAACACCAATGCCAAAATAATTGTCAGGAGTTGTGTGTACCATCGCGTGGGATAGCGTAGTTCGGAGAGGATCGACATGCGTAATCTGCGCTACTCGGCGAAGCGAATACGAATTTTTTGTTTCCTCGCGATGAAAAAACGGACGTGCGCCAGTAAATTTCATGCTAGCACACCTTTCCAGCGTGCCACCTCGGCGACCGCACGGCGTTGTGTCGCACTTGTATCGCAACAGCACGCAAATCGCCGCGCATTCCGCGCTTTTCGCATGAATCGGCTATCATAGGATGGCGCGACGCGGGTCGTGCGGTTGGACGCGGCAAGGGGCCGCGCCGCTTTTTCCTCCACTATGCAAATTGTCGATTTACGACAAACCACTGTCCGGCAACTCGAACCCTTGCTGGAAGAAGAATCCCGCCACTGGCGCAAGGAACTGCATTGGGATTATCGCGGCGCACTGGAGCTGATCAAGCGCTTTCTCGAAGCGCGAGCACTCGCCGGTAGCGTTGCATTCGAAAATGGCGAAGCGGCGGGCTATTCCTTCTACGTGATGGAAGATCAGAAGGGCTTGATCGGCGGCCTGTACGTCTCCGCGCAATATCCGCAAACGGCCATCGCCCAACGCCTGATCGAAGAAACTCTTTTTTCCATGCGCGGAATTCCGCAGCTGGAGCGCATCGAAGCGCAGTTGATGCCCTTCAGCGGACCGGTCGACGCGCCACTCAAAGATCAAGGGTTCAAACTTTACACTCGCCAGTTCATGCTGCTGGACCTGCATAAGAACGGCAAACCGCCGCTCAATCCGACCAATGGCTTTCGCGTGGACAAATGGAACGACCGCTACTTTGAGCCTTGCTCCAAACTGATCTACCTCTCCTACGCTAATCACGTGGACGGTGAGATCAACGACCAATACCGCAGTGTCTCCGGTGCGCTGCGCTTCCTGAAAAATATTATTTTGCTGCCGGGCTGCGGACAATTTTTGCCAACGGCGTCGTTTGTTTTGCGCCAGCCAGGCAGCGATGAACTGGTCGCCGCAATTTTGAATAGCGAGGTTTCGCCGGGGGTCGGTCACACCACGCAACTGTGCGTGATGCCCGGTTTTCAGGGCCACGGACTGGGCCGCCTGCTAATCAACAAATCCAGCGAAGCGTTGCGCGCGCTGAAATTCAAAGAGCTGACATTGACGGTTACCTCGGAGAATCGCAGCGCGGTGCATCTTTACGACCGCTTGGGATTCCACACCATCAAGTCTTTCACCGCAGGCGTGTGGCCGCGCTAGCGAGTTAAAATCGCGCCAATTCAGAAACTCCTGCAGGACTTGGTTTTAGTCGGCGCCAGAGTCGAACACCGGTGTAAGCGCTGCGGAACTTGGCGACGTTGGCCGCTCGCGTAATGGCTTAGCCGCAGCCAGAAAAGCCAAGCCGGTCAAAAAACAAATCGAACCGGAAATCCAGAAGGCGTCGCGGTAGTCGCCAAGATGCGTTCGAATCAGTCCAGCGCCGATGGCCGCAGTAGCTGCACCCATCTGATGCGCTGCGCCGATCCAGCCATAAATCACTCCAGCGTTTTGGCGCCCGAAGCAATCGGCGGTCAGCCGCACGGTGGGCGGAACGGTGGCGACCCAATCCAGACCGTAAAAAATTGCAAACCAGTTCAGGCCGGAGTGGCTGTTGGCCAGCGTGTACGGCAGGTAGATCAGCGAAATTCCTCGCAGCACGTAATACGCAAACAGCAAATAGCGGCTGGCCACCCGGTCGCTTAGCCAACCCGAGGCGGTGGTGCCCAAAATATCGAACACGCCCATCATGGCCAGCAGGCTGGCGGCATGCACTTCGGTGATGCCGTAATCGTGGCAGGCGGGAATCAGATGCGTGCCGATCAAGCCGTTGGTGCTAGCTCCGCACACAAAAAAACTTGCCGCTAAAACCCAGAACGCCGGCGAGCGCGAGACCTGTCGCAGCGCTTCGATGGGACGCAGGCTTCGCGCCGATGTCGTCACAGCCGCGGATGGCGTTTGCCCGTACGGCAACAACCCAAGATCCGACGGACGGTCGCGCATCCACACCAGCACGACCACGAATACCACAACAGCAGCGCCAGCCACGGTCAGAGACACGCTGCGCCACCCATGCTTTTCCAGCAGTCGCGCCAGTGCAGGAAGAAACAGCAGTTGCCCGGTCGCGTTAGCAGCCGTTAACGCACCCAAAACCAATCCGCGATTTTTGTCGAACCAGCGATTCGCGACAACGGCCGCCAGCACTAAAGCCGTTACACCAGTAGCAGAGCCTACGCACAAACCCCATAGCACCAGCAGTTCCCACTGCGTGCGCATGAAGATCGTGGCGCCAACGCTCAGCGAAACGAGGGCCAAGGCACACAGCACGATGCGCCGCAATCCCCAACGGTCCATGACCGAGGCGGCGAACGGGCCGATCAGCCCGAACAGCGCCAGGTTGATCGCGATGGCCGCGGAGATAGACGCGCTGGTCCACCCAAATTCATTCTCGAGCGGCACCATCAACACGCCGGGGGTGGCACGCACACCCGCGGTGACCAGCAGCACCAGGAACGTCACGCCTGCGACAACCCAGCCGTAATGCAGCCGGGCCGGTTTCAGATTCTTTTCCAAAAGGGTATTCCTCCGCCGGCTCCCTGGGATCGGCATGGAATAGCAGTTGGATTATTGAGACACATTTCGGTTATATGCACACCGACCAATGTGGCGCGAGCACGCCGACTGCTTCGAAGGGACGACAGCTATGCACCACAAGCTTGCCTTTTCCTTTTAGCTCTAGCTACGTCATTTTGAAGTACACTCACTCCCGCATCCGTGACAGGAGTCGCCATGCGCCCGCTCGCAAGCCAAGTATTTTCCCTGGCCCTTTTGATAGCTGCTTTCGTCACGCCGACTCGGGCGCAAGACATGCCTGTGCGAGTGGAAGCAGTACGTTTGTTAGAGCACGCTAACGCGGTGAGCCAAGCCGGCCAGCTCTTGCCGAACCGCAAGCAACAAATCACCTTTCATGCCTATGCCTTGGACGGCAGCGTCAAAGAGGGCGCCTCCAACTGGATTTACGCCAGCGATCGCTTTCGCTATGAAATGACCTTCGGCAACTACCACGCCATCTCACTTCACTATTCGGATCATTTTGTTCAGAACGGCTACCAACCTCCTCCGCCCGAAACGATGGAATTGGATGAACTGGTGCCCATACGCCTGGTGCGCTTCGACGGCTCCGACACCATCCACTCGATTACCCCCGCCACGTTTTTCGGGCGTCGCGCGCAATGCATCCAGTTCGAAACCATCAACGGGCGCAAACGCAGCTCCAACGAAATCTGCGTGGATCAGGAAAATGGGGCGTTGCTGCGTTTAAATCTCGAGGGAGATTTGACTGAAAATTCCGAGTTCACCACGTTCGAAGGGGTGTTGTTGCCCGGCCACGTTCGCCATTACCTCAACGGCAAGTTGCGCATGGATGTGGAACAAAAATTCTCCGTCATCACCGAGCCGATCGATTGGGATGCGTTGGCCGTGCCGGATGCGGTGGAATTCCACCAATGCGCGCAGTACCGGCGCGCCATCGTAAAATCCGCGCCGCAGCCGGCCGCAGCCGGTGCCGGGCCGTGGTACGACGTGCGCGTGCACGCGGTGATCACTGAAGAAGGGCGCGTGATCGAAGCTGAGGTTTTGCCGGCCGGCAAGCCAGATCTTGAACAGCAAGCGATCCAAATCGTCTCCGGCTGGAGTTTCCTGCCGTCAACCTGCGATGGAAAACCTCACCCAGTGCCCGCGGATCTCACCGTGCACTTCCCGCCACAGTAAATTTGAAGTTTTTTGGGAAATGGAACGGCGTCGTTTCAGGCGAAGATGTTCAGCGCGCTGGCCTGAATCTGATTAGCAGTTTTCAGCACGTCGATGCTGGCTGCCGTTTGGTTTTTCGCCGAGAGCAGCGCGATCACTGCGGCGCTCAAGTCGACGGTGTCGACGTCCGCGCCCTGGGGAATGTTGGCTCCGTACGAAGCGATTTGCACCGCAGCATCCTGTAGCTGGGTATCCGCCGCCATGACACCTTGCAAAGCAATGGATGCGATGTCCATACCGCTCCTATCGGCAGGAACGGCCCGGGGCTTTAGGCGGACCCGGGTATTCGAATTAGACGCAGCGAAATACCAGGCAGGTAATGTCGTCGGACTGGCGGGTCAGGCCAACAAATTCGTCGACGGGAGCCATCAGGTAGCGCAGGCTATCCTGGGCATTAATCCGCGGTAGCGTTTGAATCGTGCTGTTCCAACGCGTGTTGCCAAATTCCTCATTCTTCTCGTTGAAGGCTTCCACCACTCCGTCGGTAAACAGGATCAGCGCATCTCCCGGTTGCAGCTCCAGCGTAGCGGTTTGATACACGGCGCCGGCGTGAATTCCTAAAGGCAGACCGCCGGTATCGAGAATCTCTAAGCTGCCATTTGCGCGACGGAGTACCGGCGCATTGTGCCCGGCGTTGACATAGGTGAACCTTCGCGTTTGCGGTTCGTACTCCGCAAGGACTGCCGTCGTGAAGCGCTGTCCGTTCAAACTGTGCGCTGACGCGTAGTGGTTCAGGCGCACCACCAGGTCGGCGAGTGGCGCGCCCTCTCCAGCAATCGTCCGGAGACTGGCTTGCAGCGTGGCCATGAGCAACGCTGCGGGAACGCTTTTGCCCACTACGTCGGCGACCACCACCATCAGTTTCGAATCATTCGGTGGCGTAACGCCGTCAGCGGCTACGCCGTCGACGATGACCAATTCATTGGGATAAAACGCGTCGTAATAATCGCCCGCCACCGAATTTTGCGGCCGGGTGGAAAACGCAATGTCCACGCCCGGAACAATTGGGGGGCTGCTGGGAATCAGCCACGATTGAATCTCGCGGGCGATTTCCAGATCGCGTTTCATCGTCACTTTGTCAGCTAGTTCCAGCAGAAACAGCGCGACCAGCATGAGGTCGCCAATCCCGGCCCATTGCTTGAATACGAAGATCAGCAGCAGTGCGGCCAATAACAGAACCCGTCGCGCTGGCGACAATTTAAACAGCATCGCCAACGCTACCTGTTTAAAGATGTGAAATGGACGCTTCCAGCCGGGCATAGCCTGGAGTTGTTCCCGATCCAAATCGCGTCCGTAAAAACCGTAGCCCGCGCGGGCATCGGCGGCTAACTGCTTCATCAGGTCGTCGACTTGCTGGCCCTCGGTGACCCGCGCCCAGAAATTTCCCATGCGCTGGAACAACCCCGGCTTTTTGGCCGGCGACCCTACGGTTTGTGCGGTTGCAGACATGTCCGTGTCGCTACAGCTAGTTTACTTCTTTCGGGCGGCCTCGAACTCGTCGCCTGGCTGCCACTGAATCAGTTCCGGCTGCGAAGCAGCGTGGGCTCCCAGGTCGTAGCCGAACTGCGTGATTTTGGCGACTCCGCTGAAATCCCAATCCTCGTGAAATTCGTCACTGACTTGATGATAGTGATGATCGACGTAGTCCTTGGCTTGTTGCTCGCCCCAGGCTTCGTCGTGGCCTTTGAATTTCTCGCCCTCGCCTAGAGAGAACGCCGGAATCCCGACGCGCGCCAGGCTGAAGTGATCGGAGCGGTAGTAGTGGCCCGCTTCTGGATGCGAATCCGGCTTAATTTTCAGTCCGGATTCCGCGGCAAGCTTTTCGACTTGAGGGTAGAAATTTGTACGCTCTGCACCAGCGACCACCACTTCTTCGGCGTCGCCAATCGGAGCCAGCGCGTCATAGTTCAAATCCAGCGTGACCTTTTTAACCGGCACGGGCGAATGCTTACCCAAAAATTCCGAGCCGAGTAAACCTTGCTCTTCGGCGGTCACCGCCGCAAACAAGATAGAACGCGGCGGGCGATTGGCGGCGGGAGTGGACGCCCACGCCTGCGCCGTCTCCAGCAAAATTCCTGTACCGGTGGCGTTGTCGATGGCCCCGTTGTAGATCTGATCGCCCTTCAACGTGGTATCGATCCCGAAGTGATCGTAATGCGCGGTGTACAGCACCGCTTCTTCGCGGCGCTGCGGGTCCGCACCCGGCAACATCGCCACCACATTTTTCGACTCGTATTTGTGGATGCCGCTGGCCACATGCGCGTGCAAACGAACCGGCAACTCCACCGGCTTGAAATCCCGCGACTGCGCTTGCTCAAACATCTTGTCGATGTCCGTGCCGGACATCCCCGCGATTTTCTTCGCAGTGTCCAGCGTGATCCAGGAAGCGCCTTGCAACTTGGGCGTCCCGTCCAATTGCAGATAGGACTTTTCTTTTCCGTAGGAGTTGCGGATGACTTCCCAACCATAGCTGGCCAAGTCTCTGCGGTGAATAATTAAGGTAGCAGCCGCGCCATGCCGCGCAGTCTCTTCAAACTTATAAATCCACCGTCCGTAATACGTCAGCGCTTTGCCCTTGAAAAATTTGGGATCGTCGGAAATCGGCTCATTCACGAAGAGCAGCGCGACTTTGCCCTTCATGTCGTAGCCCTTGTAGTCGTCCCAGTTGTATTCCGGCGCCTTGATCCCGTAGCCTACAAACACAATCGGCGCATCGATGTCCACCGATTCAGTTTGCGTCTCGTTCTGAATTACATAGTCGTCGCGAATTTTCAGCTCCAGCGGATCGCCCGATTTAGGCACCAGCGAAGCCGTGGTTTCCGGCAGCGTGCTCATGGTCACCATCGGCACGGTCTGAAAATACGAGCCGTGATCACCGGCGGGCTTCAGCCCATCCAACGCAAATTGCGTTGCGATGTATTCCGCGGCGAGATCGCTGCCGCGCTGGCCCATTCCCCGCCCTTCCAGAAAATCGCTGGAGAGGAATTTGACGTGCGCGCGAATCCGTCCCGCATGGATAATCGATTCCGCGCCATCTTTTGGCGAGCGCGCAAAAACCCATGCACCTCCCAACGCGAAGGTCGCAGAGATCAGAAGCGCCGCTGCTATGGATGCTGCTGGTGCGGATTTACGCATGAGTCCCCTGTGTGGGCTTGAGAAGTTAGACGCGCATGTTACTGAAAAGACGGCCCAGCAGCCCCGAGAGTTTCAAATGCAGGCTACTCGACCGCCCGTGCCAATCACTTTTTGGAGCGGTCCTTCAACAAACTCTTCAATTCAGACATGAACTCCTGAACGTCCTTGAAATCCATGTACACCGAAGCAAACCGAACATAGGCCACTTTATCCAGCTTCTTGAGCCCGCGCATGATCATTTCGCCGATCTCCGCGGTGGTCAGCTCCCGCTCGGTGGCTTCGTGCACCACTCCTTCAATTTCATCCACGATGGCTTCCAGCTTGGGCGTCGGCACCGGGCGCTTCTCGCAAGCTTTCAGTAAGCCTTGCAAAATTTTCTGACGGTCGAAGCGTTCTCGGCGGCCGTCTTTCTTGGCCACCATGTAGGGAATTTCGTCGATGCGCTCATAGGTCGTAAATCTGCGGCTGCACTTGAGACATTCGCGCCGCCGCCGAATGGTGTCGCCCAACCGCCCTTCGCGGGAATCGATCACCTTGTCGTCAATGTGCGCGCAGAAAGGGCACTTCACTCGTGGTTATCTCCTAAACTGTGCCGAAAGGAACCGTCGCCTAAATCAATCCGCATCAATCAATCCGCCGCAGCCACTTCGCGTTTCTCTTCCGCCGCCATTTGACGCAAATCCCGTAAGCCCCAGCCTTCGTGAATCAACAGCGGCACGCCAACGAAGCTGACTCCCGCGAAGGTGATCAGCCACAGCACCATCGCGGCCGCCACAGCGGGCTCTCTTTCTACTCCAAAGATTGCCGTGTACGCAATGATGGTGGCCGCTTGCGAACCGCCTCCCACTCCCGGAAGCTGCACCGAAGAACCCACCAAAGAAAACGCCAGGATCAGCGGCGCATCCAGCGGAGTGATCGCCGCGGTCCCTTCGAAACTGTGAGACACCCAGTAATACACCATGGCAATCACCGCCCAGTGCACCGCGGAATACGCCGCAGCCAGCAGCAAGTCGCCCCAGGTCCGAATCGTTTGTACTCCACGCACGAAACCCAGGAGCACCCGGGAAGTCCAGCTCCGCCAGCCGCCGGCGTGAATGGAGGTTTCGAGCCGCCGCTCCAACGCGGCAGTGCCATGCAGTCGCATGTACACGAGCGCGCCCACCGCAGCCAGTACGCCTACAGATAGCACTACGCCACTGGTGCGCGCCGCAGCTTGCAAGGAAGCGGCCATGTCACCATAGTCCGGGCGGGTTCTAAAAAAAAGCAGCGCAATCGCCGCGATCACCGCGATGCTGGCCATATCAAAAATGCGTTCCAGTACGTAAATGCCAAACGTATCCGCAACCGGTAAATCTTGTTTCTTCGCCAGCAGCAATGGACGCACCGGCTCGCCCGCGCGGCCCAGCAAAAAAATCGCCGCGAAACCCGCTAGCGTCAGCTTATAAATTTTCCAGAAATTGGCCGGCCCAATATTGCGTTGAAACACGCGCCAGCGCAGCGAACGAATCCCGTAACAGGCGTAAATCGCCACAATGCCCAGAACCAAGTAATAAGGATTGGCATCGCGCAGCGCCTGCAACAGCTTCGCGCCGCTAAAACCACCGAGATGAATCAGATTGCGCGCCTCAAAAACTAACGCCCCGAGAACAACCACACCCAGAGCGATCAGCAGCGTTTTCCTGGAGGCCAAAGGCATGTTTCACGAGCGTAATAGCCGCGTTCATCCCCGTCAAGTTATAGCGTTTCGTTGTGCTTAACCGCGTTTGCGGGCGGCACGCCAACCGGGTTTCGCGGATCTCCAATGCCAGAGTAAACTTTCGCGGCAGCTTCTACGTACTGTGATTGTGGCCCCACAAGAACGCGCGGGTTTGATGGAGGAGCATGCAGCTCGTCGTTGAAAATTTGAGCAAGGAATATCGCGGAAAGCAAAGTGTCCGGGCGCTAAGTAACATTCAGCTTTCGTTGGGCTCGGGCGTCGTCGGCTTGCTGGGTCCCAATGGCGCGGGAAAATCCACGTTGATGCGGATTCTGGCGACGATCACACAGCCGACTTCCGGGCGTGTGCTTTGGAATGACGCGGATATCGCCAAGCAGCCGGACGCGCTTCGCACGGTGCTGGGTTATTTGCCGCAGGATTTTGGCGTGTATCCGCATCTGAACGCGCTGGAATTTCTGGAATATCTCGCGGCAGTGAAAGGTCTTCCAGCCGACGCGGCGCGCACACGCATTCGCGAACTGCTCGAACTCGTGAATCTAACTGGAGCGGCAAAGCGTCCGTTGGGCGGTTACTCCGGTGGCATGCGGCAACGCATCGGCATCGCGCAAGCTTTGCTGAACGATCCGCAACTGCTGATCGTCGACGAACCCACCGCGGGTCTCGACCCCGAAGAGCGGGTGCGCTTTCGAAACTTGCTCTCGGAACTCTCCGGCGAGCGCATCGTAATTCTCTCCACGCACATCGTCTCGGACATTGAAGCGGTGGCCACCAGCATCGCCATCATGGAGCAAGGCCATCTGCTCGCCCACGACGCGCCGGAAGCGCTGCTCGCGTCGGTCGCAGGAAAAGTTTGGGAAGCAATCGTCCCCAGCGCCGCACTCACTACATTGCGGCAGACCTATTTAGTCAGCAGCACTTCGCATCGCAGCGACGGCATTCACGCGCGCGTCGTCTCCAACACCCCGCCGCAAAGCGACGCCCGGCCACTGGACCCTACTCTGGAAGACGCGTACCTTTTCGCACTGGCGAAGCACCGCAATTCCGGCATATTCCAGCCAGCGGCAGCCGCCGCTAATGCGTCCGTCCCGCAGGGCACTCCATGAATCTTCGCGCCCTGTTAGCGATCGCTCGCGCCGATTTTCTGGAGCGCATCCGCCGCTACAGTTTTCTTTTCATTCTGGGCTTCGCGCTTTATCTCGGCTTCTTGGCCATCCGCGGCAACCTGTCTTTGCAGGTTGGCCACCAGCGCGGCATTTCCAACTCCGCCTGGGTTGGCGGTTTGCTCGCTCTGGTGGTCGGCTGCTTCATCACGCTCATCGGTTTTTATTTTGTAAAGAACACCCTCGAACGCGATCGCCAAACTGGCGTGGGACAAATTCTCGCGGCTTCCCCGATGTCGCGCTTCACCTACGTCCTGGGTAAAACTCTGAGCAACCTCGCGGTGCTCACCGCCGCGCTGGCGGTCGTCGCTCTATCCGGCGTCGCCATGCAAATCATTTCCGGCGAAGATCGCCACATTCAACTTACAAGCCTGCTCGCGCCATTCATTTTTTTGGCGCTGCCCGCCCTGCTGGTGGTTGCGGCGATCGCGGTGCTCTTCGAAACCATTCCCTTCTTGCGCGGAGGCTTCGGCAACGTTGTCTATTTCTTTTTATGGATCTCGCTTTTAAGCACCCCCGTCGCCAGCGGAAAGCACACGCTCGATCTGGTCGGCATCACCATCATCGGAGACAGCGCCAAACACGCCGCACAACCCCTCCAAGATAATTCCATCGGCTTCTCACTGCGTTTCGGCGAATTTGAACGCCCGATGCAAACTTTTGTTTGGCACGGCGTGGACTGGACCGCCGACATTTTGCTTAGCCGACTGATGTGGATTGCGGTGGCGCTGGGACTCATCTCTGTCGCAGCACTGCTGTTCGATCGCTTCGATCCTTCACGCAGCGCATTTTTGCAAAGGCGCCTGCGTTCGTCAGTAGCCCCAGAACAACTCGCCGCAGACGCTGCGGACGGCACCGCTCCACCGCAATCCCCAACTTCGCCTTCCATCTCCGCAGCGACTCTCACGCCACTTGCGGGCGATCGCCACACCTTGCGCTTCTTCGCAGTGGTCAGCGCCGAACTGCGACTGATGCTCAAAGGCCAGAGGTGGTGGTGGTACGCCATAGCCGTCGCGCTGGCGGTGGCCTGCGGCGCGGTTCCGTCCGCGGACGGTCGCGGAGTCACGTTGGCTTTCGCCTGGATCTGGCCGGTGCTGCTGTGGTCCTCCATGGGCGTACGCGAAATTCGCGACGAAACATATCAGCTTTTGTTTTCCGCCCCGCGCCCGGTTGCCGGCCAACTTCCCGCATTGTGGGCCGCAGGAATTCTTGTAGCTCTGCTGACCGGCTGCGGCTTCGGACTTCGCGCCTTGCTGATGGGCAACTGGCGTGCCTGTGCGGCCTGGCTTGTTGGGGCAGCATTTATCCCCGCCTGCGCGCTCGCGCTCGGGGTCTGGAGCGGCAGCAGCAAGCCCTTCGAAATTATTTTCTGCCTGGCGTGGTACATCGGCCCGCTCCACGCTTTTGCGCCGCTGGACTTCATGGGCTCGGCTCCCTCGACCGCGCTCACGATCTACCCGCTGATGTATCTCGCTGCGACCGCTGTTCTCGCGGTTGCCTCGATGCTGGGACGCCAGCGCCAGCTGCGTTCCTGAAAGCCTTTTTTGACAACTAAATCGCCTCAAGTCGGTTTGACATAACGATTGAAACCGTATTGAATTGTTTCCTCCAAGGCCCGTCGCAATCGATAGTTGAAGTTTGCCGCCCGGCAACTCCGAACGTGGCCTGAACACAGCAACAAATCGACAAGCCCAGAGGAAAGTCCCCATGAGTCCCGCAAGAGAATTGTCTTTCGCGCAGCGTCTGCTTCGACGTAGTGATGTGTGGCGGCTGTGCCGTTTCGCCGTGCTGCTGCTTTTATTCGCCTGCGCAGCGACGCAACCAGTCCGAGCCCAAGTTTCCGCCAGCATTACCGGCGTTATTTCCGATCCGTCGGGAGCGTTTGTGGCCTCGGCGCGCGTCGTGGCCCACAACACAGAAACCGGCTTCGAACGGTCGACTACGACAAACGGTGAAGGCCGCTACCAATTCTTCGGGTTGCCGATCGGCACGTATTACGTTGAAGCGAACAAGGATGGATTTGATCCTACTCGTCTCTCCGAAATTCGGCTGGTGGTCCACCAGGAAGCGCTCCTGAATATCACCTTCATTGTGGCGAGCAACCTCACCAATATTGAAGTCATCGGCGACGCTCCCATGGTGAGCCTCACCACTCGCGATATTTCTGGCCTCGTCGGCGAAGAGCAAGTTAAAGATCTACCTCTCAACGGCCGTAGCTACGACTTGCTCCTGCAACTGAATCCTGGTGTGATCAATTTCACTTCGCTCAAAACTGGCGGCACTGGCATTTCCAACTCTACAACCGCCAACAATTTCGTGGTTTCGGGAAATCGCCCGCAGCAGAATATTTTTCTGCTGAACGGCGTGGAGTACACCGGCGCGGCAGAAAACAATATGACCCCTGGCGGCACCAGCGGAGTGTTGCTGGGCGTCGACGCTGTGCGTGAATTCAACGTACAGCGCGACACCTACGGCGCCGAATTCGGTAAGCGTCCCGGCGGCCAAGTGGTCATCCTTACTCAGTCCGGCTCCAACAACTGGCACGGGTCGGCCTATGAATTCCTGCGCAACAGCGCGTTGGATGCTCCTAACTTCTTCGATCGAGGCGACGCTCCACCATTCCAGCGCAACCAGTTCGGCGGGTCCGTCGGCGGTCCGCTGATCAAAGACAAAACTTTTGTCTTCGCCAACTACGAAGGTCTGCGGCAAAACTTGCATCAGACCTCCGCCGCTTTTGTGCCCGACCTCGCCTCACGTGCAGCAGCTGTGCCCAGCGTGCAGCCCCTCTTGAATTTGTGGCCGACGCCAACTGCCGGTGATCCCGACTTCAGCGGTATCGCCGAAGTTTTCAGCAGCCCGCTGCAAACCATTCGCGAAGATTTCGGCACCGTACGTGTCGACCACAATTTTTCCGCTCGCGACACGTTTTCCGGTATCTACACCATCGACGATGGCAACGATTTCACCGCCACCCCTGCCGATCCCTACAGCGCCGACGTCATGACCCTGCGCGAGCAAGTGCTCTCCCTGGAGCAAACCCACGTTTTTTCGTCATCGATGCTGAACGTGGCGCGCGTCGGATTTTCTCGAGCCGGTTACTTCTTCAGCGGCGAGCCCACACCAGGAACTCCTGCTGCAAGCGTCCCAGGATTTCTCAGCGGTCTGCCGGTTGGCGCGGTGGTGGTTGGAGGAAGCGCCGCCTCCAACCCCACGGCGCAAGTTGGATTAGCCGGCAGCAACAACGGCAGCAACCTCAAAATCGCCCGCAACATTTTCACTTATGAAGACCATCTCACCTGGACCCATGGCCGCCACCAATTCGAATTCGGCGGATGGTTTCAGCAATTTCAGTCCAACGAAATCATCGCGTTAAGCCAATATGGCCAAGCCACCTTCACCAGCCTCCAAACTTTTCTAAAAGGCACGATCTCCAGCTTCCTGTTCGATCCTTCGCCGACAGAGATGAACTGGCGCTCCTGGCTCGGCGCCGGATTTGCGCAAGACACTATACGCATCAACCCGCGCCTAACGCTGACGCTGGGCTTCCGCCAAGAGTTCACTACCGGCTGGAACGAAGCGCACGGCCGCGCCGCGAATTACACCTATCCGAGTGGCATCATTTCTTCGCAGCCGCATATCGGCGATAATTTTTTTACCACCAACAACGCGACAAATTTGCCACAGCCACGCATCGCGCTGGCCTGGAGCCCACACGACGATAAAACCGTAATCCGCGCCGGCTTCGGCATGTACAACGATCTGCAAGACGCCCTCGGCTATCGTGCCGATCAAAACGCGCCGTTCAATCCCACCTACACCACGCCGCTGACCGTCGCACAATTACCCATCGATCCGGTGGGTCCCTTCCCTGCCGCCGCAAAATTAATTCCCGGCGGCGTGCAGCCCAACATGCAAACCCCCACCGTGATTCAGTATTCGCTGCGTGTCGCGCATCAAATTACGCCGAACACCGCGATCACCGTGGGCTACGTCGGCTCGCACGGCTATCACGAAATCATCGGCGTCGATGCCAACGAGCCGTTCCCAGTGGTTTGCCCAGATCCGCTCTGCCCCACAAATTATCCCGTGACCTTCCCAACAGCTCTGGCAGGCACAGCCGTACCGGCCGGCACCTACTACGTGCCTACCGCAACGAAGCCCAATCCCACCCTCGCCAACACGTGGTCGTATTTTTCAGAAGGCGTGAGCGTCTACAACGCGCTGCAGGTCGACTTGAACCGCCGCTTCAGCAACGGCCTGACCTTCCGCGGGGTCTACACTTTTTCGAAAGTGATCGACGACGGCGACTCGGTCAACGCGACAACTTCCGGCGGCGGCCCCGCACTCGCTTCGAATCCCTTCAATCTCGCTGCTGACAAAGGCCTCGGGACCTTCGACATTCGCCACGTCGCGGTGATGAGCGCCAGCTACGACTTGCCCTACGGCAGAGGCAAACAATTCGCAAACAACTCGGAAGGATTCGTCAACGCACTACTCAGCGGCTGGACGCTTAATTCCATCGTGACCATTCAAGGCGGCTTCCCATTCTCGCCACAACTCAGCTACAACCCCTCCAACAACGGCGACACCCGCAATCCGGTTCGCCCCTTCGTCAATCCTGATTTTCACGGCGCGGTGATCATCGGCCACGCCGACAAGTGGTTTGACCCCAGCGCATTTCTCGCACCTGCAAACACCGCAGCCAATGCCGGCTTCTACGGCAACGTGGGAAGAGACACGTTGATCGGTCCAGGCCTGGGCACGTGGGATTTTTCCGTTCTAAAAACCACGCGCCTCAGCGAACGCCTCAACCTGCAATTTCGCGCCGAACTCTTCAACCTGCTCAACCGCGCCAATTTCAATTTGCCCAACGCGGTGGTCTTCACTCCATCGGGCGTCTCGCCCACCGCAGGCGCCATCACCAGCACCGCGACAACATCGCGCCAAGTGCAATTCGGCCTAAAACTTCTTTGGTAGCTAGGGACGAAGAACGCGTATCGCAGTTGGGAAATCGAAATTAGAAGGAGGATGCCCCGCCGTCGATTTCTAGGCCGGGTCTTCTTTTGACTTTCTCTACGCGCGCAAAATCATAACTTCTGTCGATTTAATCAAAGCCGCAGCCTTATCTCCCACTTTCAACCGCATCTCCCGCACCGCATCCGCAGTGATTATCGACGTAATCCGCTGTCCGCCAATAGACAACCCAACCTGGGCCATCAACCCGCTGATCTTCACATCCGTAACCCTTCCAACCAACTGATTGCGCCCGCTAATCTGCCGAAAGCCCGTACGCTTCTGCGCTACGCCACGCTTTTCGCCAGCGCGATGCAAAAATTTGTCTAGCTGACTTTCCGGGATGCGGTGATGCCCACCCGCGGTCTTGATCGTTCGAATCTTCTTCTTGTAAATCCATAGCTTCAGCGTGGGATAGCTGACGCCCAGCACTTGCGCAGCTTGGCGAGGCGAGAACATCTTTTCGTTGTTCATGACAGCTCCAAACCATTGGATGCCAATTGCCGATTCGATGATGCCGTAATGCACAGAGAATAGGAGAGATAATAGATATTTCCACAGCCCGCTTGACAATATAACAATCCGTGATATGATTATCGCAGATCGCAACTCCCCGTTGCGACCACAAAGTAGGCCCGCCATGAAGCTCGGCGACAAAATTCGCTCTCTACGCGCGGTGGAAGGCTCACTTCGCGGCCTCGGTCGGCCAATGACCCAGCAGGAATTGGCCACCGCCATGAAACGCGAAACCGGCAAAACCCTCAGCCAGGCGTACCTCTCGCAAATCGAGAGCGGCACGCGTCCGCACCTGACCCACACTTCGCGCGAATTGCTGGCCCGCTTCTTCCGCGTCTACCCCGGATTCCTGGTCAGCGACCCGGAAGGTTACACCAGCGAACTGCAATCCGAGCTGCGCGCTATCGACGCCAAGATCGATTCGTGGCTGCTGGCCGGCGCCGAGCAATTCGCTTCAGACAAGAAACTGCGGCGAGCGTTCGAAGCCATCGCGCAACACGAAGATTCGCGTGGCGCGATGTTGCTGCTGGCGGAAATTGTCCGAGCGCCCGGATTAGCGGAACGCCTTACTGACGTTCTGCTTCCCGGCCTAAGCCCCAGCGACGGGCACGCGCCGCCATCGCGCGACTCGTAATTTCGCGAGCGCTAAATGCGATGCGATAAAAGTTTGTGTCCCCGGGATGTGTCTGTCGTTTTGTTGATCTTCGTCACTGAATAATTCTGACGAAGTCCAGCGGTAGTGTCTTGCAGTTTGGGGTGTCCTATGACGTGGTCAGATCTGTATCTCCTCTGTTTCATCGTGGGTTTTTCGCTCAGCGTGCTGTCTTTCCTGGCTGGAGCCGTGCACATTCACCTGCCGTTTAAAGTGCACGTCCCATTCCACGGAACGGCGGCCGGACATGGACACGGCGGCGGCTTCGCCAAGGGTGGCCTCAACAAAAGCGGCGGAACCCACAGCGGTGCCGGACATGTTTCCTGGTTCAACGCCTCCACCACGATGGCTTTCCTCGCTTGGTTCGGTGGGATCGGCTACATCCTCACGCTGCGTTCGCATCTCGTCGCAGCCGCCGCCCTGCTCATCGCCAGCGCCGGTGGCACCGGAGCCGGCTGGGTCGTTTTCAGTTTTATGGTGAAGCTCATGAATCAAGAAAGTTCGCATTTGAAAGACGAAGACTATCGCCACGAAGGCTTGGTCTGCACCGTGTCTCAGCCCATCCGCGCCAACGGCGTGGGAGAAGTGATTTTTCTCCAGGGCGGAGTGCGGCGCAGCGCCGGCGCGCGGTCGCACAACGGCCAAGCGGTCGAAAAAGGCGCCGAAGTGGTGATCGAACGGTACGAAGATGGCATGGCTTACGTGCATCGCTGGGAGGAATTTGCCAAATAACCGCGAGCCGTAAATCAGGCTGCGGTCGGCGGTTCGCAACATGGAAATCGCCGACCGCAGCCAACAGAAAAGTTTCGCGGACTGACGCCCGACTCAACAGTCCGCAAAGTAGTCCCCAGGAAAGGTAGGCAGTTTATGTTTGGACTCCCAGTCATTCCCGTCGTTGCGGGGCTTCTGGTGCTGGGGTTGCTCATCATCATGAGCACCCTGGCCAAGATGTACCGCAAAGTAGGGCCGCATGAAGCGCTGATCATTTACGGTACGGGTTCCGAAGCCCGCATCGTCAAAGGCAGCGGCACGATCATCTGGCCCATGGTGCAAACCTGCAAGGAGTTGTCGCTGGAGTTGATGTCCTTCGACGTGGCTCCGCAACAAAGCCTCTATACCCAGCAGGGCGTGGCCGTGACGGTGGAAGCGGTCGCGCAAATCAAAGTGAAGTCCGACCCGGTGTCCATCCGCACCGCCGCCGAACAATTCCTGACCAAGCGTCCCGAGCAACGGGAAGGCTTGATCCGCCTGGTGATGGAAGGTCACCTGCGCGGCATCATCGGCCAGCTCACCGTCGAACAGATCGTGAAGGAGCCGGAGATGGTGGCCGATCGCATGCGCTCTACCAACGCCAGCGACATGACCAAGATGGGGCTGGAAGTGGTCAGCTTCACTATCAAGGAAGTGCGTGACAAGAATGAGTACATCACCAACATGGGCCGCCCGGACATCGCGCGCATTCGTCGCGACGCCGAAGTGGCCACCGCCGAAGCCGAACGCGACATCGCTATCAAGCGCGCTGAATCAACCCGCGCTGCAGCCGTCGCCAAGGCCCAGGCCGACCAGGAGCGCGTGGCCGCGGAAACTGCTTCCCTTGCAAAACAAGCCGAAGCGGAACGCGACCTCGACTTGAAGAAGGCCGCTTTTCTGGAAATGACCAAGAAGGCGCAAGCTACTGCCGACAAGGCGTATGAAATTGAAACCAACGTCATGCAGCAGCAGGTCGTCGCCGAATCGGTCAAGGTGCAGCAGATCGAACGCGAAGCCCAGGTGAAAGTGCAGGAGGCGGAAATCGCCCGGCGCGAACGCGAGTTGATCGCCACGGTGTTGAAGCCCGCGGAAATCGAGCGTCAGCGCATGGAGACCATCG
The DNA here is from genome assembly GCA_963846145.1 of uncultured Acidobacteriota bacterium. GTDB lineage: Bacteria > Acidobacteriota > Terriglobia > Acidiferrales > UBA7541 > Acidiferrum. Next base: position 406,711 of record CAWJUV010000006.1, read on the forward strand.
CCAGCGCCGAACGTCAACGCTACATCAGCGAAGCTGAAGGCCGGGCCTCTTCGATCCGGGCGCAAGGCGAAGCCGAAGCGGAGATCATCTTCAAGAAAGGTGAAGCTGAAGCCAAGGCCATGAACGTCAAGGCGGAAGCCTTCCAGGAATACAACCAGGCGGCCGTGCTCGACAAACTCATCAGCCAGATGCCGGAAGTGGTTCGCGCCTTGAGCGAGCCGCTGAGCAAAGTCGACAAAGTCACGATCGTGTCGACAGGCAATGGCGATGCCGCCGGCGCGCACAAGCTGACTGGGGACATTACCAAGATCGCGGCGCAAGTACCTGCGCTGTTCGAAGCCCTCAGCGGGATGCAGATGTCCGACATGATGGCCAAAGTCCGCATGATCGGAGACAAAGCGCCCAAGCCGACGATCCCGCCAGCTCCCGGCAAGTAACGCAGTTCCCTTCCGGCGAACTCCAAACAGGGTTCGCCGGAAGATTTTTTCTTTACTCGAAACGCAGTACCGCGATCGAGCAGTCAAGAAAACTGGGGTGCCCCACACGCCGTAGTTGCGTGTGGGGATTTTCCCCAACCCAATCGCAACTTCAGCAAATCAGGAAAGTGTTCGCACCAAAGTTTTAGCAGCAAAGGAGAATCACATGGGACTTCTAGAACGCGTCAGCACCTTAGTCCGGGCCAATCTGAACGACATGATCGACAAAGCCGAAGATCCAGAAAAACTCATCAAGCAAGTCATCCTCGACATGGACAACCAATACCTGCAAGTCAAAACGCAGGTAGCCGTCTCCATCGCCGATCAACACATGCTGGAAAAGAAGCTCCGCGAAAACGAAGACTCCGGCCGCGACTGGCTGCGCAAAGCCGAACTGGCCGTAGAAAAAGAACACGACGATCTGGCCCGCGCCGCGCTGGACCGCTTTCAAACCTCGCAAAAACTCGCCGTCAGCTATCGGGAACAGGTCGACGATCAAAAGTTGCAAGTCGAAACGCTGAAAAACGCCCTGCGCAAACTCGAAACCAAGCTGGAAGAAGCCAAAGCCAAGCGCGACCTTTTCCTCGCCCGCCACCGCCGCGGCGTAGCCATGACCAAAGCCGCCCGCGCGCAGATCCGCGCTCGGCGACGCGTCCAAATCTGCCCAGTTCGACCGCCTGCAAGACCGCGTCAACCACACCGAAGCCATCGCCAGCGCCGAAGTCGAACTCCTCAACGAAAACGTCACCGACCGCCTGGCCCGCCTCGACCGCGACAACGAAATCGAGCGCCTCCTCGGCGAACTCAAAAACAAAAAGGGCCTACTCACTCAGTAAAGTAGGCCTCTCGCTGTTATTTTTCTCGTCGAGCTCCAACGATTCCTCCCGCGCGTCGCCGGCACGTCCCGGTGACGCGCGTTGCTCATCCAGCATCAGCAAAGCGCCTTGAAATTCGGCCATGCTGTTGGCTTCATGAGTTTCCACGAACCATTCCGCTTCCACCTCCGAAGCCTGCGGAAAGAATCGTTTGTACAGCTCAACCTTCTGCCCCGCCGTGACGCCACCAAAGTAAAGTTTGTAGTCGATGCGCCCCGGCCGCAGCAATGCCGGATCCAGCATCTCCACTTTGTTGGTCGTCACAACAATCGCCCTTACGAAGCCCCAATCCGCGCGTTACGTGCAATTGACTTGACGCTTTCCTAGCCCCGGTGTCAGGATGCGCCGCAAATGTCGACACCGGGGACGGCTCCGGCGCTTGCGTCCAGTCCTACATCATTAAACGCGACTCATCGCCACTTCATACTTATCGTTTTGCTGCTGGTAACCTGTGGCGTAGCGCATGCGTCGTGGGCCACCGCGCTGGACAGCTTTACCTTTGATGAGGCATATCACATCGCCGCAGGCGCGACGTACCTGCGTTTCCACGACTTCCGCATCAATCCCGAACATCCACCGCTTGTAAAATTTGTCGCCGCGCTGGCGACGCCGGCTTCGGTATTGCATTTGACAGCCCTGCCGCGCCTGGACGGAAAGGAACAGGAGCGCGAGTACACCGAAACCGCCGTGTATCTCAACAGCGACCCTCGCGCGATCCAACGCCGCGCCCGCATTGCGATGTTTGCTTTTCACTCCGCACTGTTGATCGTTCTTGCGCTGCTGTTGCGCCGCCTCTTCAATCCAGAAATTGCCATCGCTACGCTGGGATTGATCCTGCTTGATCCTACGGTGAGCGCACACCTCCCGGTGGTCATGACCGACCTTCCGCTCGCACTGCTGGGAGTCATCGCCGTAGCGCTGGCGATTTTGGTGGTGCGTGACGGTCGCATCGGCGATGTATTTTTCTTTGGGATTTCGGCTGGCGCGGCGCTGGCCACCAAGCACTCCGCAATTTTGATCGTCGCGCCGATCATCGCGGGCTGCGCCGGCTACGTCGTCTTCCTTGCGATGAAGGCTCGCCCGTGGACGCGCACTGCGCTGCTGCTGATCAGTTCCGCGGCGGTCGGCAGCGTCACCCTCTGGGGCATGTACGGCTTCCGCTACAACGAAAGTTTCACCGCGGAGCAACAATTCAATCGCCCGCTCGAACTAAAAATCTCTGACCTGCAAAGCCTGCAATCCCGCGCCGCGCTAACCTTCGCCGCACAACATCACCTCGCGCCGCGCGCCTACATTTGGGGACTGGCCGATACCCTGCGCGCCGGCATCGAAGGCCGCGATCAGGAGATTCATGTTTTCGGCCGCATCTACGAGAGCCGCCCTCCAACTTGGGTCCCGCTAGCATACGTTCTGATCAAAATCCCGATCGGGTCCCTGGCACTCACGCTAGCCGGACTCGCGTTCTTGTTCGCTAAAAAACTGCCGAAAGAAACCGTGTGGCCGTTGCTGGCCTATCAAGACATGGCGATTTTTTTCCTGGGCTTCGTGTGTCTGAAAGGTGTGCCCTACGCAGGCGTACGCCACTTGCTCTTCGTGATTCCGATCCTGGCGCTGTTCGGCGGCATCGCGCTGGCCCAAATTTTTGCCAGCCGCTCGCGAACCCAGTGGGCTTTCGCCGCAGTCGCACTTTTGTCCGCCGCCATTTCCGTTTTTCCCCAGCGCCGCCCTTGGGAATACCACAACCTCATCGCCGGCGGCACCGTCAACGCCTGGAAAGGCTTCAACAATGAAAGTGTCGACCTCGCGCAACGCTCCAACGAACTGATCACCTTCTACAACGCCCACAAGAATGGCGAACCGACGCACGTCGGCTATTGGATCACCAGTGTCATCGCGAAAAGCGCGGGAATTCCGGTCGTTTCCTTTGATTTCGATAAGCCCGTCAGCAGCGAGGTATCTGGCTGGTTCTACATGCGCACCGCGGATCTCTCGCCCACCCGGCACTTCGATCTGGCGGGACTTCGCGACGCCGTACCCCTGGCACGCTTTGGCAACCTGGTGATTTTTCACGGCACCTACCATCTGCCAGGCTTCGTGGCCAGCGCGATGTATTGGCGTGCAAAGGAGTTGACCTATCTCAACCCACCTGATCTGGCAAAAGCAGAGGTGCTACTGCGCAAGGTAATGGAGCTGGAACCCAACGCCTACACTACCGCGATCGATCTGGGCAATTTCGCATTGCAACGTAAAGAAGTGCCGGCCGCGTTGGAATGGTATCGCCGCGCACTGGATAACGCGCCGCCACAAGTCCAAGGCAATATTGCCGAACAAATCTCCAAGCTTGCCTCCGGAGTGTCGCCTGCCAGCATTCCGCCGTTACACAATCCTTCGCAGGAATAGCCTGCGTAAACTAACGGTGTTTTTCGCTTTTTCCGGCAAGCCGGTGGTGTAACGCAGCGGCAGATTGTGCGTCCTGTTGTTTGGCATGCGCAGCGGGCAGTCCAGGGCCGTCGAAAATGAATATCCGAACTGGCGAGGAAATCGATGCAGCTACGAACTTACCCTTGGCTAAAATTTGCGATTTTTTGGGTCGCCGGTTTATTTCTCGTCAGCAGCTTGCCGGGAGAAAGTTTTCAGCCGATCAGATCTCCGGATGAGATTCCCACCGCCGCAGTTCGTGACAGCGCGACCGATACCGAAGTCCCGTTACAAGTCCGCCTCGGCAATCCCGCCGATACCAAACTGCTCATCATAAATGCCGATGATCTAGCCGTCTCGCACTCCGAAGACGTCGCCAGCTTTTCCGCGCTGGACCACAAGTGGGTAAGCTCCGCCACCGTGATGGTGCCCTGCCCGTGGTTCACCGAAGTCGCCGAATACGCTAAAGCGCATCCCGACGCTGACCTGGGCTTGCACCTGACTCTCACTTCCGAATGGAAAACCTATCGATGGGGTCCAGTCGCCCCGCGCTCATCGGTCTCCAGCCTGGTCGGGCCCGACGGCAACTTTTTCTCTACCGCCGACGAATTCGTGAAGCACGCCAAAGTAGACGAAGTAGAAATCGAAGTCCGCGCGCAGATCGAACGGGCCATCGCCATGGGCCTCAAGCCCACACATCTCGACGCCCACATGCACACGCTATACAAAACGCCCGAATTTTTTGCGCGTGCTGTTGAAAGTTTCCCACGAGTACAAACTGCCCATCCGCATGGGCCGCAACGTCGAACCCTTCAAAGAGGTCTACGATCTGGCCCCTGCCACCGATCCAAAACTCATCGGCGTTTATTCGCCGCTGGAAGACGTTCCCGCCACGAAATCCGGCTGGCTGCACTACTACACCAATCTCATCAAAAATCTAAAACCCGGCGTCACCGAAGTCTTCGTGCACCTGGCCCACGACGACGCCGAAAGCCAAGCCATCATGGTCACTCACGAAGCCTGGGGCTCAGCTTGGCGCGCCCGCGAATTCGCCACCCTCCAACGCCCCGAAATCCGCAAAGCCCTCCAAGACAATCACGTGAAGGTAATCGGCTGGCGCGACCTTCAGAAGCTCCTGCAGTAGCGAACTGAATCGCTTGTATCTCTGACCTTACACCGCTACTATGCCGCGTTAACGGTTGCTGCTCAGTAGCTTCACACCCCAGGGGATAGGGAACATTTTACCCTTCGTTTACGTTCTATTGATTGCAGGCCGAGAAGGGCTGCTTTGCTGTAACGCGGAAAGCGGTCGTCCTTGCACCGTAGCGGGATTTTGAGGCTGATGATACGTTGGAGCAGGATGCCCAACTGGTCCAGCAATGCCTCCAGGGCGACGGCTCGGCCTGGGAGGAACTTGTGCGCCGCCACACCCGGCGTATCTATAACATCTGTTATAGGTTTACCGGGAATAGCGCGGAGTCCGAGGACCTCACTCAGGACGTCTTTATCCGCGTGTACAAGACTTTGGGGAGCTACCGCTCAGCTTTCGGCGGTTTTGCCACTTGGATGACCAGCGTGACGCGCAACCTCTTAATCGACCATTACCGCCGCACCAAGCGCGACCGGGTCACCGATTCGCTGGACGACGCTATGCCGGTGGTCGAAAACAAAGCTTCTTCCGCGCGCCGTCCCGATGAGCTGGCTCTCCTCGGCGAACTGAGCGTGCAGATCCAAACTGCGCTCACCAAGCTTTCCCCCGAGTTGCGCGAAGCGGTAATACTCCGCGATCTGCAGCAACTTGAATACGGAGAGATTCAGCGTACTCTGGCCGTACCGGAAGGCACTGTGAAATCCCGCATCAACCGCGGCCGCATCGAATTGGCACGCATCCTTCAACAGATGGGAGTACGCCCATCATGACGCCGCTTAATTGGACTCACGAAGAAACCGAAGCGCGCCTGACCGACTATCTCGAAGGGCTGTTGCAGCCCGAAGAGCAGCAAGCCTTCGACGCCCACGTCGGTAGCTGCGAGCAGTGTGCACCGCTGCTGGCCAACGTTTCGCTGTTGCTCAACGATCTGCACAGCATGGATCAACTCGAGCCGCCCCAGCGACTCATCTACAACATTCTCGACAAGACTCTCGGCCCACGCGAAGCCCCCACGGGATGGCGCGCGGTGGTTGCCTGGCTACGCGGATTCGCCAGCCCGCAAGTCGCCTACGGCCTCGCTTCCGTCGCCGCTACATTTGTGATTTTGATCGGCGCATCCGGTTTCAATTTCCGTAAGCCCAAGCTGGCCGACTTAAAGCCCACTGCGGTGTACCGCAACGCCGATCGGCAAGTGCATTTGGTCTACGCCCGCGGCACTAAATTCGTCAGCGATCTCCGGGTGGTCTACGAAATTCAATCGCGCCTGAATCAAGACGAACAGAATCCCGCCCAAGATCGCAACAATCCTTCCAACGCACCCAAGGGCGAACCTGGCCGCACCGATGGCACCAATCCTTCGTCCCCCAAACAACAGAATCGCGCCAATGGCATTCAGCGCAACTTGGAACTGTCCGCCATGAGCTTGCCGCTGTTGTTTGAGAGGAGTCTGCGATGAAGTGTGCCGTCCATCCGGACGCGGAGGCCATTGGCTACTGCCGCAACTGCGGCAAGCCGCTGTGCAGCACCTGCGCGCGGCCTATTCGTGACGTCTACTATTGCGAAGATTGTTTGGCGGGAGCGGTAGGAATTCCGCCGGCACCGAGTGCTGCGAGTAGTTCTCCTTATACGTCTCCGGCAAGTTCCGCATACGTTCCGCCAACGGGAACCGGTTATCCTCCGCCGCCTGCTGTGCCCGCTGGCGCGCCAATTCCACCGGCGGCTCATCGCATCACCAGCCCCGCGTTGGCATTTGTTCTGGGACTTTGCGTGCCTGGTCTCGGCGCGATCTACAACGGCGAATACAACAAAGCGCTGATACAAATCGTGGTCTTCGCCGCGATGATTGTCGGTCTCAGTAGCGACCTCGGGGGCGGCGCAGATACCGCGCTCGGTCTGCTGCTCGCCGGATTTGTTTTCTACATGGCTTTCGATTCCATGCAAACCGCCAAGAATAAAGCCGCGGGCGTCACCAGCAACGACCCGCTGGAAGCCTGGAGCAAAGATCGCCCCATCGGCGCAATTATTTTGATCGGCGTCGGCATACTTTTTCTGTTGAACAATTTCTCCTGGTTTCCGTTTTACCGGATAGGACAGTTTTGGCCGCTGATCCTGATCGGAGTCGGCATCATGATGTTTCGCAACCGGCTCAGCAGATAGCGACGCGATTCTTTCTCGCCAAGGAATTTGACGAAAAGTTAGTTGGAATTTTTGAGGGCTCAACATGAGTGACAAAATTCGCTGCCATTGCCGACGCTGCACCATTCGAGGCCTGATGGGCCCCGCCGTAGTCATCACTGTCGGCGTGCTGTTCCTGCTGGAGCAAACTCACACCGGGTTCCGCTTTGGACAGACCTGGCCTATCATTTTGGTCGTCATCGGTGTGATCAGCCTGGCCTCCGCAGTCGCGCCGATGGACGGACACATCGAAACGACCCAAGTCGTCAACCATCCTTCTGCGCCTCCGGTGGGTTCCGTTCCGGCGCCGCCCAGCACCATCGGCACGCCCAGCGCTTCTTCCGATCCGTATCGGCAGGGCCAGTAATCGCTCATGTCCACTGACATCCGACCACGCGGCAGTGGAATATTCAGCGGGTTGGTGTTTCTCGCTCTGGGCATTTTATTTCTGCTGCACAACTATCGCGGCCTGGAATTTCACGAAGCGCTGCTGCATTGGTGGCCGCTGGTCATTATTTTGTGGGGCGTAATTAAACTGTATGAACGCCTCACCGATCACACCCCCAACGCCAGCGCCAGCCGCATCACCGCCGGCGAAGTTTTCACAGTAGTCGCGTTAATCGCGCTGGTGGGATTGATCGCCGGCATCGACGTCGTCCGCGGCAACCGAGTTTTCAATACGATGTTGGGCGGCAACGCCTACGACTACGACCTGGAAGTTTCGCCCAAAACCGACGTCGCCCCCGACTCCCGCGTCTCCATCCGCAGCTCCCGCGGGGACATCAACGTGCGCGGCTCCGACTCCAGCGACATCCGCATCAGCGGCAAAAAAACCGTGCACGCCTGGAATCAGGACGACGCCGAAAAACTAGCCAACCACCTGAACGTCGAAATCGACCGCAACGGCGCCGGCTACGACATTCGCCCCAGCGGCTCCAACTCCGGCGACTCCAATGTGGACTACGACATGGATATCGTGGTCCCCAAGCGCGCGCCGCTGTTGATCCACAAAGGCCGAGGCGGCGACATTCAGATCGCCAACAATGGCGCGCCGGTGAACATTACTTCGCAGTCCGGCGACATCGACATTCACGACACCGCCGGCGACGTCAACGTCGAAACCCAGAAGGGCGACGTCAAAGTCGCCGACACCAAAGGGGACGTAAAACTCTCCGGCAAAGGCGGCGAAGTGGGGGTCACCAGCGCCACCGGCAGCCTCACGATTGACGGCGAATTCTACGGACCGATCCGCGCCGATAAAGTCGCTCGCGGCGTACGTTTTATTTCCCGCCGCACTGATCTGACGCTAACTCAACTCAGCGGCCACATGGAATTGAACTCCGGCAACCTGGAAATCACCGACGCCCCCGGCAACATGCAGTTGCGCACCAACCGCTACGACCTCGACCTTGAAAACGTCGGTGGCAAAGTCAAAATCGACAACAAAGACGGCGGCATCAATCTGCGTTTTTCTACTCCGCCCACCGATGACATTGAACTCAGCAATTCGAACGCCGGCATCTCTTTGAGCTTGCCGGGTACCGCCAGTTTCGAAATCAACGCCGACTGCAAATCCTGCGACATCGACTCGGATTTTTCTTCGGATAGTTTGTCGCACACCACCAGCAACTCCGGCGACCAACACCTCGCCGGAAAATTCGGCACCGGCCACATCATCAAAATTTCGCTGAAGACTAGCTACGGCAGCATCCGCCTGCACCGCACCAGCGGCGACGACATGGCTCCGCCGCGCCCACCCCACGCCCCCTCCAAACCGAAAGTGCACTCCGACTCCGACGAAGGCGACGTCCCCGACTCCCAAGAAAACTAGTTCCGTTTTTTGCTTATTAACTTAAGCCAAGCCACACAACTGGATGCCCCATCCTTGCGGTTTGTGCAAGGGTGGGTGAGTACCACGTAAAATATCGAGGGAGTTTCTTAGTTTTTTCTTTGAGTGAACTGCACGAAGCAAAACATCAAAAACGACTTTCAATGATCTTCTTCGACCAACCGAAAACCTACGACCGATCCGCTACCCTCTTCAAATCCTCATAAAACCCCGGATACGAAACTCCCGCACACTCCGCCTCACGAATCACCGTATCCCCCACCGCGCCAAGCCCCGCGACCGCAAAGGCCATCGCAATCCGATGATCCCCGCGCGGATCAATCTCCGCCCCGTGCAATCTCCCAGCAGCGCGCCCTTCCACTTTCAATCCGTCCGGCCGCTCTTCCACCTTCGCGCCCATGCGCTTCAAATTGTCCGCCAATGCCGCAATACGATCGCTCTCCTTCACCCGCAATTCCTTCGCATCGCGAATCTCAATCCCGTTCTCGGTATAAGGCCCCAGCGCCGCCAGCATCGGCAACTCATCAATGAGCAACGCAATCCGTTCCCCCTCGATGACCCCGCCTTTCAACGAAGCCCCGCGTACCGCGATGTCCCCGACCAGCTCGCCGTGCGCGCTGCGCAAATTAGGCACCTCGAGCGCCGCACCCATTTCCGCAAACACATCCAGAATCGCCGTCCGTGTTGGATTTAAACCCACGCTGTGAATCAACAAACTCGACTGCGCGAACATCGAGGCCGCCGCAATAAAAAACACCGCCGAAGACAAATCCCCCGGGACATCGAGCGCTTTCGCAACTGCAATTTCGCGCCACCACTCTGCAGCGGGTGCACGCGAATTACTTTTCCATGCTTCTCGATCGTCGCCCCAAATTCCTCCAGCGCCAACTCGGTATGATCGCGAGTGCGCGCCGGCTCCGTAACCGTCGTCACCCCATCCGCAAACAATCCCGCCAACAGCACCGCCGACTTCACCTGCGCGCTCGCCATCGGCGTGTGATAGTCGATCGCTTTCAATCTCGTGCCATGAATCTCCAGCGGCGCAAAATTATCTTCCCGCGCCCGAATGTCCGCGCCCATCTCCCGCAGCGGCCCAACAATGCGCTTCATCGGCCTTTTCTGCAGCGAATCATCCCCCGTCAATTTCGTGGTAAACGACTGCCCCGCCAAAATCCCCGCGAGCAGCCGCATCGTCGTCCCCGAATTTCCCGCATCCAAGGCGCGCCAACTACTCTTCAGCCCCTTCACACCACGGCCCGTCACCCGCACCAAATCTTTTTCAACTTTTACGTCCGCGCCCAACGCCGACATGCACTTCAGCGTGCTGTGGCAATCGATCGCCGCCGCAAAATTACGCAGCTCGCTGGTACCCTCCGCCATCCCCGCCAACATCGCATACCGGTGCGAAATAGATTTATCCCCCGGCGGCGCAACGCCTCCGGCAATCGCTTTAGCAGGTTGAATCGTCTCTTTTTTCACGCGCGAATTTTACCATGCCAACCTTCGCACTCAAGTTACGCCGAAATGTTTACACTCCGCATCGACCCAACGAACACGGAGGGTGCCCGGCCCTCGATTTCCGACACCTTCCGCTTCAACCAATGAAACGCCAGCCCACCCAATACGTATCATCTATAGGAGCACCACCGCCCCATGGCCTCAAGACGCGCCACCATCCACTTCGTCACTCGACTCGCAATCTCCATCGCCGCGCTCTTCGTCGTCGGCGTAATGCTCGCCGCGATCCCCTCGCACAAATCGGCGATCCCGCAGAACTCCGCGCCCTCTCAAGATTCCCAAGCACCCAAAAAGCCCGCGAGCAAAGACCTCGATATGAACGACCCCGCCGCACTGGGCGCCATGCGCGACATGTCCGGCGGCGCCAACGCGCACAGCCAACACATGTATATGACCGCCCCGCGCCAACAAACTCCCGCGGACGTTCAACACGCCAACGAAATCGTCACTCAACTCCGCGCCGCCATGGAAAAATACAAGGACTATCACGTCGCGCTAAACGAAAACTTCGTGATCTTCCATCCAGAAATTCCCCAGCCCGAATATCACTTCACCAGCCACGCCAACGGTTTCATGGCCGCTTTCGACTTCGATCCCGCCAAGCCCACTTCTCTGCTCTACAAAAAAACCGCGGACGGCTACGAGCTAGTCGGCGCCATGTACACCATGCCGAAGCGCGCCTCGGAAGATCAGCTCAACGCCCGCGTCCCACTCAGCATCGCCAACTGGCACCTGCACACCAACGTCTGCTTCCCACCCCAAGGCCAGGGAGCCGGCGCCGACCTCGACAAATTCGGTTTCCACGGCTCCATCGCCACCGAAGAAGCCTGCAACGCCGCCGGCGGCCGCTTCTTCCCCACCATCTTCGGCTGGATGGTCCACATCTACCCTTACGAATCCACCCTCGACAAACAATTCGCGATGCACAGCATGGTTCACGAGGACTGACTTCTAAGTTGCATCGCCCATCTCTCGTCATGATTCGTAAAGTTACGCAGCGGGTGCCCCACCCTCGACTTGTAGGGTGGGTCTTGGAGTTGACGTTGTCTGTCCAACCGTTAGTCAATCCCATCACTCGTTCCTCCCCCGACACTTCCTTACACTGCAGCCAGAAACTTTCCCCGCCGCGCCGAGTATTATCAGCAAGGAGAAACCACCATGCCGATACGCAAATGGACCGTGGATATCGCCGGTAAGCTCGCACTTATTTTCTTTTCGCTGATCGCCGCAGGAGCGCTCGCGGCCATCCCCGCCCGCCTCAGTAACACTTCAGCCGCACCAGCGCCCCAAGCCCAGGAATCCCAAGCCCCCGAGCACCACGACATGTCCAACATGGACGTGAACGACGAGCACTCCACCGAAGCCGGCGCCGTGAAAAGCATGGCCGCCGAGATGCAGCACAACTCCCACTCCCTGCACATGCACATGACCGCCATGCGCCAGCAAACTCCCGAAGACGTGGCCCGCGCTAACGAAATCGTCGCCAAACTAAAAATCGGCATGGAGAAATACCGCGACTACCATGTGGCCCTCGACGACGGCTTCAAAATTTTCCTCCCTAATTTCCCGCAGCCCGAATATCACTTCACCAGCCGCCGCAACGGCTTCCTCGGCAACTTCTCCTTCGATCCCGAAAAGCCCACCTCGCTTCTTTACAAGAAAACCGCCACCGGCTACGAACTCGTCGGCGCCATGTACACCATGCCCCGCCGCGCCAGCGAAGATCAGCTTAACGAACGCGTCCCCCTCAGCATCGCCATGTGGCACCAGCACACCAACCTATGCTTCCCTCCGCTCATGCAGGCCAAGCACGCCGACTACACCAAATACGGCCTCACCGGCACCATCGCCACCCAACAAGCCTGCGACGCCGCCAATGGACACTTCTTCCCGGTCGTCCTCGGCTGGATGGTCCACGTCTACCCCTACGAACCCACCCTGGCCAAACAATTCCCCATGCACGACATGCACTAATCGCACGTTTTAACGTGCAGCAGTTTTAGCCGTACTAGGTACGTGATTAGCGCGCGCCGTTTGCGGTTTGATTGCGCCCCTCAAAACCGCCGCGTATCATTAACAATTCATGCTCCCGGCTCGTTCTCACCTGTCTGTTCCGCGCACGAATTTTCGTCCCGTGCTGCTTTCCATCGCTTTTTTATTGGTCGCAACGTTCGCGCTTTCCAATCCCGCGCACGCCCAACAGTCCACTGAAGTTTTCCCACTGTCCCAGGTTCAACCCGGCATGCAGGGCTACGCTTACACGATTTTCGCGGGCGACCAGATCGAAAAATTCGACCTCGAAGTCATCGGGGTCATGCCCAATTTTCTGGGGCCTTCGCAATCGATCATCCTCGTGCAACTCAAAGGCCCCAAAGTCGAACACACCGGCGTGGTCGCCGGCATGAGCGGCAGCCCCGTCTACATCGACGGAAAATTAGTCGGCGCTCTCTCCTTGAAACTGGGCGTCTTCACCAAAGAACCCATCGCCGGGGTCACCCCGATCGCCGACGTGATGCGCCCGGTGATTCCAACTTCCGTCCCGGAAAACGACGCGCCACAAAACAACTCGCAGCAGCCACTTTCACCATCGACTCAGCAACAACAAAGTTCGCAGCCGCAGTACCCTGCTCTGCAAAATTCTGCGCAGCAAAGCGCAACGCTACAGCCGAATTCTTCTGAAAATAATTTTGCAAACACCGTCGCCACCAATTCCTCGGCGGTGCCAGGGCAAATCAGTTTGCCCTCGGGCTCCGCCCTCGAACCCATCGACACCCCGCTAATCTTCTCCGGCTTTTCCGCCTCCGCGTTGAAACAGTTCTCCCCCGAGCTCCAAAGCTACGGCTTCACCGCCACCCAGGGAGGCACCGCCGCCGCGCGCCCCGACGACGCCCAACTCAAACCCGGCGACATGGCCGGCATGGTGCTGGTCACCGGCGACGCCTCCATCAACTCCGCTTGCACCGTCACCGCCGTTCGCGACGACCGCGTCTTCCTCTGCGGCCATCCTTTTCTCAGCCTCGGCGACGTCGCCCTTCCCATGGCCCGCAGCCGCGTGGTGATGACTCTCTCCTCCGAGCTGGCCTCCACCAAAATCGTCAACGTCGGCGGCGCCATCGGCACCATCACCAGCGACCATCTCACCGCCGTCACCGGAAAACTCGGCGCAGCGCCCGCGATGATCCCGCTCGATCTAAAACTCTCCGTCGGCGGCGCCAGCAAGCAACTCCATTTCGATATCGTCAATCACCCGCGCCTCACCCCCATCCTTGTCGCCCTCACCACCTTCAGCGGCCTCACCCAAAACGCGCTCTACGGTGAAGGCACCACGCTGCACATGAGCGGCGAAATCACCCTTAAAAATCATCCGCCCGTGCAAATCGAAAACACGTTCGCGCCCGGCGACGCGCTCTCCCCCGACGGCCTGCCCATTGCCCTCACCATGCAATACGTTTTCGGCCGGCTCTTCACCAACACCTTCGAACCCGCCGCCATCGACCACATCACTCTCAACGTCGAAAGCGTCCCCGGCCGCCACTCCTTCACCATCGAAAGCGCCTGGCTCGAAAAAGGCGAAGCTGCCCCCGGGGAAACCATCCGGGTACGCGTTCTGCTGCGCCCGTATCGCGGCGTCGATCGCGTGGAAGAAACCAGCTTCCGCGTCCCCGACCAAGTCACCCGCGGCACCTTACTCCGTGTGCTGGTCAGCGACGCCGACATGCTCACCCGCGCCTCTCGCGGTTTTTCGAACGCGGGCGCCGGCGGCTCCGGTGGCCTGGACCAAATCATCGCCGTCCTCAATCGCGAGCGCCGCAACGACCGCCTCTACGTTGGCTTGTTCGTGCCATCACCAACGATGCTGTGGGACGACAAGGAACTCCCCAACGTCCCGCTCTCTGAAATTAACGTCGTCGATGGCCGTCCCGCCCCCGGCAGCGTGCAAGTCCTTCGCGAATCGCTCACCAGTGAATCTTCCATTCCGCTGGGCGGCCCAGTCGCAGGAGTAATTTCGCTCAACCTCCAAATCCGATGACCACTTCCAACTCTGAAAACAAATTTCGTAGCGGTGCAGTAAAAAACTCCAATCGCACCGGAAGAAGGCGCGCCCGTTTTGCCGTGTTGCTCTGCGGAATGCTTATCGCCGCAGCATTCGCTGTGCGCGCCGAACACACCCGCTACTGGCGCACCAACACCTACGACGAATTTCTCAAAGGCTCCGCCCACGGCGTTGCCGTCCGCAGCGACGGCCGCATCGAACTCGCTCCAAAATTCACGCTAATCGCCGACGCCGACGCTTCCTATCTCTGGTCATTGCGCACCGATTCCCGCGGGGTGCTCTTCGCCGCCGGAGGTTCCCCGGCGAAAGTTTTTCGCTTCGACACTCCCGGCAAAGCCGCGCCAATTTTCTTTTCCAACGAACTTTCCGCCCAAGCCATCGCCTTCGATCAACAAAGCAATCTTTACGTCGGCACCTCGCCCGACGGAAAAGTCTACAAAGTCACCAGCGCCGGCGTGAAATCGGTATTCTTCGAACCCAAAACCAAATACATCTGGGATCTCGCCGTCGGCCCCGACGGAACTCTCTACGTCGCCACCGGCGATAAAGGCCAAATTTTCGCCGTCAATCCCGCCGGAAAAGGCGAACTCTACTACTCCAGCGAAGAAGCCCACATCCGCGTCCTGGCGTTCGACAACAAGGGCAACCTGATCGTCGGCACCGAGCCGAACGGCCGCATCCTGCGCATCACTAAAAACACTGGAAAAAATTCCAGCGCGAAGAATTCTGACAAAGACGCGCCCAACTCCACCGCGGAAGGCTTCGTCCTGTACGAAACCCCCAAGCGCGAAGTCACCGCCATCGCCGTCGCACCAGACGGCACTATCTACGCCAGCGCCATCGGCGAACGCCCGCGCAATCCAACTCCCACGCCGAATACCGTAGTGGCTACGCCGCAAGGCAACACCGCCTACGCCAACGCCCCGGCTCAGGGACAGGCCGTGCAATCTCCGTTCGTCGCGTTCCCCCCGCTGCTGACTTCCGATGTCTACCGCATCGATCCCAATGGTGCCACTGATTCGCTGTGGTCCTCCCGCGAAGAAGTCGTCTACGCCCTCGGCCTCGCCGCCGACGGCCGCCTGCTCGCCGGCACCGGCAACAACGGTTCGCTGATCGCCATCGATTCGAACGGGATTTTCGCGCAACTGGCCAAAGCCGGCTCTTCGCAAATCACCGGCTTTAGCCGCGGCAAAGACGGCCGCATCTACGTCTGCACCGCCAATCCCGGAAAAGTTTTTTCTTTCGGTCCCGACTTTGAAGCCGAAGGCACTTACGAATCGCGCCCCTACGACGCGCAAATTTTTTCGCAATGGGGGAATCTCGAATGGTTCAGCCCGCGCTCCGAATCTGGCGGCGCTTCCGCTTCGAACAATCAACCCCGCGTGGAATTTTTCGTACGCTCCGGTAACACCGAAGATCCCGGTAAAGAATGGTCCCGCTGGTTCGGTCCCTACACCAAGTCCGGTGTACAAGTGGAAATCCCCGCCGCACGATTCGCGCAATGGAAAGCCGTCATCCACGGCAGCCAACCCGGCGATGGCGTCGACTGGGCTAGCCTGGCTTACCTGCCGCGCAACATCGCCCCAGTGATCGATGGCGTCGCCATGCAGGATCCTGGCGTGCGCGCCGCCGCTACGGTCATCCTCAACGCCGGCCAACCCGTCGCCGTCACCTTGAAGCAGCCGTCTTCGCCGAATACTTCCGGCGTGATCATCACTCAATCCGGCATCGCGCCAAAATTCGAACCGCCTCCGCAAGGCACCCAGCAAAAAGGCTACGCTTCCGTACTGTGGTCCGCTCACGATGAAAACGAGGACGATTTACGCTTCGCCGTGTACTACCGCGGAGAAAATGAACGCGACTGGAAATTGCTCAAGGACAAGCTCGAGCAGAAATTTTATTCCTGGGACACTACGTCCTTCGCCGACGGCGCTTACTATTTGAAAATCGTCGCCACCGACGCGCCGTCCAATTCGCCCAGCATGGCGCTGAGCACCGAGCGCATCAGCGAACGCTTTGAAGTGGATAACACTCCGCCAACGATCGAGCATCTCGAAGCTGGCGTCGCGGGCAATCACAGCGCCAACGTAAAATTCTCCGCCCACGACTCCGGCAGCAGCGTCGAACGCGCCCAATACAGCATCGACGGTGGCGACTGGCTGCTGCTGCTACCCGCTGACGGCATCAGCGATGCCAAAGACGAAACCTACACCTTCACCGCGAACGATCTGGCCGCCGGCGAACACACCATCGCCGTCCGCGCCTACGACCGCTTCGAAAACGTCGGCAGCGCCAAAACCACCATCTCCATAAAATAAATCCTGGAATTCAGCAGGCGGGGACTTCAGTCCCCGGTCTACGCACACTCCTACAAACGTCATTGCGAGCGTAGTAAAACAGAAGAGGAGAGGAATCTCTTAGTTTTTCGAGGGGAAAAAACTTCAGTTGGAACCGCGAGTCGGATCCGACTCACCGGTATGCAGCATTTCAATCTCAGCGCCAAATCCAATGCGCCCGTCGCCAAAAGGCTCGCTGCGCGCATGCACCACCCGAGCCGTGCAGGTCGTCTCCTGAGCCGCCGTCCCAGTCACTTCCTTCGGCATCCGCAACGTCACATCGATCGGCATGCCCACCTGCAACGGCGCCGACGACGCAAAGAAGAACCCGCCACGCGACACATTCAGCGCCTCGGTAAAATGCTCACTATCATCCGCAGCCATCCCTCGAGCCCGAAAGCGCAAGGGTGTGCGCAGATTGTAGCGAGTTAACTGTCGTCGTTCTGAGGCTTTCACGTGCACCTGCTCCGTTCGGGGGGACGCCGAAGATGCTGGCGGGGGGACTCGCCTAAGTATGGCAGCGCCACCGGAGAGGTCAAGGTTCAATCTCCCCTAGCCCGCCCACGCTGTGGGAGTCCCCGCTAAGTCTTTTGCTTTTCACAGCGCTAAGTCACTCCTCATCATCCAATTCCGATCCCGCCTGAGCCAGACGTATTCCTTTGACTTCGCTTTCTTCCACAATTGCCGAGCCTCGGGTGCCCCAGACGCCGTAGTTGCGCCTGGGGGTTTAGATTCAGCCAAACCCATGCCGCCCAACGAAGCGGTGCGACTTAAGCCCGCAATTGGATTCCGAACCTGAGAACTTGCTCAAGCTCGGCTCTGCATCAGACCCCTCTCCAATGTCCTCGCGTCCCCCCATCCGAATTGGCTGTTGCAACAATCTGCTCCAACCCGCAAAATTTTCACCGTTCAACCATGGCCACCACACCCGCCGCCACCGAAACGTTCATACCACCATCGTGGGCCACCATCGTCGAAGCCCACGCCCGTATCGCCCCAAGAATCCACCGCACTCCAGTCCTGACCAGCTCTTCATTAAACGCCATCACCGGCGCACAACTTTTCTTCAAGTGTGACAACTTCCAGAAAACCGGCTCCTTCAAAATCCGCGGCGCCACCAACGCCGTCTTCTCTTTGACCGACGCAGAAGCCGTTAACGGCATCATCACTCCCTCCAGCGGCAACCACGGCGCAGCCATCGCCTGCGCGGGCGCCCAGCGCGGCGTAAAAACCTGGGTAGTCATGCCCCGGAACGCCCCTGCAGTAAAGGTGCAAGCCGTAAAAGGTTACGGCGCAGAAGTCACTCTCTGCGAACCCACCATGACCTCGCGCACCGAAACCTGCGCGCGCCTCCAATCCGAAACAGGCGCCTACCTCCTCCATCCCTACGACGACGACCGCATCATCGCCGGCCAAGCCACCGCCGCCAAAGAACTCCTCGAAGAAGTCCCCGACCTCGACGCCGTCTTCGCCCCCGTCAGCGGCGGCGGACTCTTAAGCGGCACCTGTCTCGGCGCAAAAGGAATGAACCCACAAACGCGCGTCTACGGTTGCGAACCGGAACGCGCCGACGACGCCTACCGCTCCCTCACCACCGGCACGCTCCAATCCCTCGACTCCAGCGACACCATCGCCGACGGCCTGCGCGCCTCCCTCGCCGCCCGCACCTTCGCCATCCTAAAAAATCACGTCAGTGGAATCCTGCTCACCAGTGAAGCCGAAATCATCGCCGCAACGCGCCTCGTCTGGGAGCGCATGAAAATCATCATCGAACCATCTTCCGCAGTAGCCCTAGCCCCACTCCTAAAGCCAAGCGCGATCGCCTCGTTAAATCTCCCACCGCGCGCCAACGGCGCACCCGCAAAAGTAGGAGTGATCTTCTCCGGCGGAAACGTCGACCTCTCCGCCCTCCCCTTCTAATTTTCGTTGGTCAACCACACGGCGGGTGCCCCACCCTCGATTTCCAGGGTGAGTCTTGGGTCTGAATTTATTGTTGTAGGTTTTTTACTGACTCAAAGAAAGCTGGGGTGCCCCACACGCCGTAATTGCGTGTGGGGGTTTAGATTCCACTTCAACCCAAATCAAAACGACAAGCGATTCAGTTTTTCGACTTTACCTTTTCAAAACCGCCTCATCCTTCTTTCAACTTCAATTTCCCATCCGCTTTATTCTCTTCCAAAAACGCCCGCAAATCCTGCGCCGTATCCAACAACCGGATCCACTGCTCGTAATAAAGCGTCACCGGAAATCTTCCCAATCCATAAACGCTGACTCCGCCTTTTTCCCCCACACGAAACTCCAGCGCCCCAGTCCTCCGCCCACCGCTCCCCTTCTTCTCCAGTTCGGCGACCTTGGCCTTCAGTTCTTCATACGTTGGTTCAGACACAATTGCCTCCCGACAAAAATATTTCAAAATTTATACCAACTCGCCCGAATTCTCCCCGGCCGGGCGCTGCTATTTCATCGCTACTTTCTGCGTCAGCGGCAAATCCCGCGACGACCCACCCGCCATAAAGGTGTAGTCGCCAGGTACCAACTTCCACCCATCCGCGCTCTCGTCAAAAATCTGCAAATATTTCCCATCCACCTTCACGCTAACTTCCTTACTCTCTCCAGATCCAAGCGTCACCCGGCTCCAACCAACCAACCGCTTCGGCGGCTCCTCCGCAGCAGCGGGCAATCCCGCATAAACCTCCGCAATCTCTGTCCCCGCCCGCTTTCCAGTATTCTTCAGCGTAAAACTCACAGTCGTCTCGCCGCCGCCCGCATTCACTTTCAGGCCCGAATACGCAAACGTCGTGTACGACAACCCAAATCCAAACGGAAACAGTGGCGTCTTATTTTCCGCGTCATACCACTTGTAACCAACCTTCATGCCCTCATCGTATTTCACCGTAAACGTCGCCTTGGCCGAGCCGCTCTTCATCACCGCATCCAGTCCATACCCGCCAGGAGGCGGCTCCAGATGCTTCGGATGCGGCACATCCTCCACACTCTTCGGAAATGTCATCGGCAACTTGGCACTCGGATTCACCTCGCCAAACAAAATATTGGCCACCGCATCCGCGCCCTTGCTCCCCGCATACCACGCTTCCAACACTCCGCCCACCTTATCTACCCACGGCATGGTCACCGCGGTTCCCGACTCAACAACAACAATCGTGTGCGGATTCGCCGCCGCCACCTGCTCAATCACTTCGTTCTGTCCACCCTCCAAACCCAAAGTCGCCAGATCAAAATCCTCCGACGTCCACTGATGCACAAACACAATCGCCACATCCGATTTCTTCGCCAGCGCTGCAGCCGCCGCCGGATCCGCGCCCGACTCAAATTCCACCTTGGCATCACCCGCCCGCGCCTGCACCGCCTTCAGCGGCGACGTCGGAAACCAGATATGCTCTTTCCACTTGGTCGGCCGGGCTCCCGGCGGATCCACCTGCGCCGAACCGCCGCCAGAAATCATGCCGGTATCCGCATGTTCGCCGATAATCGCAATCGACCGCACCTTTGACTTATCCAGCGGCAGCAATCCCTTCTCATTCTTCAACAACACAATCGACTGCTCCGCAATCTTTCGCGAGGCCGCCAAGTGCGCTTCCACATCCACTACATGCTTCTCAATCGGAAAATCCACAATCCCGCTGGCGAACTCTGATCGCAGCACCCGCCGCACATGCTCATCAAATTCCGCCTGCGGCACTTTCCCGTCCTGCACCGCTTTCTTCAGTGGCTCGCCATAAAAAATATCTTCCGGCTCTTCGTTATCCAACCCCGCAGCCGACGCCTTGACCACGCTGTGGGTCCCGCCCCAATCCGACACCACAAATCCCTTAAATCCCCAGCTCTTCTTCAACACATCCGTCAGCAAATATTTATTCTCGCAAGCGTAATCGCCATTCACCGAGTTATACGAACACATCACAGCGCCGGGATTCCCGATCTCGATCCCGATGTGGAACGCCAGCAAATCCGACTCCTGTAGCGCCCGCTTGCTGATCTCCAC
Organism: uncultured Acidobacteriota bacterium; assembly: GCA_963846145.1. Lineage (GTDB taxonomy): Bacteria > Acidobacteriota > Terriglobia > Acidiferrales > UBA7541 > Acidiferrum. The sequence continues at coordinate 427,565 of CAWJUV010000006.1, forward strand.
GTCCACTTCATTGCGCCCAACTTCCTGATCGTTCGCCGCGTAGTGTTTGATGTCGCCGACCACATGCTGCGCTTGCTCACACTTGATGCGATTCCCCACCAGCGTGCCCGCCAGAATCGGGTCCTCGCCCATGTATTCGAACGTGCGCCCATTGCGCGGCTCACGCGTCAGGTTCGTTCCCCCACCCAAAGTCATGTTGTAGCCCTGTGCCCGCAGTTCGTTCCCAATCAGCGCGCCGTACTCGCACGCGGCCGCAGGATCCCATGACGACGCCGACGCCAGATTCGAAGGCAAAGCCGTCGAATACCGCCCGTTGTCCGCGCTGTTGCGCACGCCATACGCTGCATCGCTCATCTGAATAAACGGAATCCCCAGTCGCGGAATCGCCAACACAAATCCCGCGCCACCATTTCCGAGGTAGGCATTCGGCCGCGGCTTGCCCCAGCCCGGCATGCCTTCGCCGTGAACCAGCATCATCTTCTCGTCGAGGGTCATTTCCTTCAGCACCATTTCGGCGCGTTCATCGGGCGACAAATTCTTATTCATCCACGGGTGGTTCGAAGATTGCCCATCGCCGCCATTCTGTGGACGCGGCGCAGCAAACCACAATCCCGCACCCAAAAATAACACCAGCGTCGCCGCCACCATCCACCGCGAACTTTGCGCCACTCGGAAGTTCCGCATTATCAAATGTGCCTCTCTGCCATCGACTTTACGACCGCTGCAAATGATACGCCTCGCATCGCCGCATACGCAAAATTTCTGAACCTACACTAATCGCGTTCGCCACTCCCACTCACGCGTGAGAACACTCCAACATTCGCGCTTCTTTTCCACAGTACTTTTCCTCGCGCAACCCACAAAGCTATTGCGGCAATCCTGTTCTTTATGTCAAAAACGCAGTGGCCTAATCATCAGCACGCGAAAATAAGTACGGCACTCAACCTGCTGGTATCACGCCACCCTCTCTCTCCGTAGAAATTTCTCTAACCCGCGCTGCTTTCACGTCGCGGACGCAACCTGTTTCAAGTCGCATTGGCGTTTAGCAATTCCCCTCCCTGCACCTGCAGCACAGGTTCGCCTGCGACACAGCCCCGCAGGCTGGGGGATTCATGATTGCCGTAACCAACGACTGCGTGTTGCTCCTCGAATGCAACTCCGCAGACTCATCCACCATCAGCGAAGCCCTCACCAATCATCTGCAACAAGGCGTCAGTGTCGAACGCGCCGAAATTTTTTCTGCCGGCCTCGACCGCATCCACCAAGGCGGCGTCCGCGTCATCATTTTCGATCTAACTTGTAGCGAAGCTTTCTCCTTGAGCGGTGCCGACGCCACGCAGTCCGGCGCCGCCGCCATGGCCGCCTTCGAAAAACTCTTCGACGCCGCCCCGCACATTCCCATCCTGATCGTCTGCGATCCCGAAAATGAACATCTCGCCAAAGAAGCTGCCGAACACGGCGCCCGCGACTACATCCTCCGCGCCAACGTTCAACATTTCCGTCTGCGCCGCGTGGTTCACCGCCTCATCCGCCAACGCGCCGAGGAAGAAGCCACCTTCCTCCAACAACAATGCGCCGAAGCCGCCCTGGCTTGCACTGGCGAAGCGGTGGTCGTCAGCGATCGCACCGAGCGTGTCATCAATCTCAATGTCGCCGCCGAAAAACTCACCGGCTGGCCTAGTGCGGAAGCCATCGGCCACCCGATCAAAGAAGTTCTCCGCTTCGTCGACAGCGGCAAACTCCGTCCCACTGGCGAAGGCCTGGTCTCCACCCTCGCCGACGAAAAATATGTCGACCTCACCGGCAACTGCACCCTGCAACGCCGCGATGGCGCGGAAGTCGCCATCAAGCATTCCTCCGCCTCCACCCACGATCGCTCCGGCAACGTCACCGGCTCCGTCGCCGTTTTCCACGACGTCGGCGCCGCCCGCGCCAAAACTCTCGAACTCTCCCACCTCGCGCAACACGACTTTCTCACCGACCTGCCCAATAGGGTCCTGCTCAACGACCGCATCAAGCAAGCCATCGCCTTCGCCGACCGCTACCGCAAACAACTCGCCGTCATGTTCGTCGATCTCGACTTCTTCAAAAAAATTAACGACATGTACGGCCACGCCGTCGGCGACAAACTGCTGCAAACCGTGGCCGGCCGCATCTCCAGTTGCGTGCGCCGCTCCGACACCGTCAGCCGTCAAGGCGGCGACGAATTCATCGTGTTGCTCAGCGAAGTCAGCCACGCCGAAGACGCTGTCTTCATCGCCCGCAAAATCCTCGGTTCCCTGGCCATGCCCTACGCCATCGACCAAAAATACCTCAGCGTCAGCGCCAGCATCGGTGTCTCCACCTACCCCGACGACGGCACCGACGCAGAAACCCTCATCCACAAAGCCGACACCGCGGTATACGACGCAAAAAAACTCGGCCGCAACAATTACCAATTTTTCCGCGCCGATATGCAGACCCGCGTCCTCGAATGGCAAAGTCTGGAAGGCAGCCTGCGCAACGCCATCGGCGGCAAAGAATTCGTCCTCTATTACCAGCCCAAGATCGATCTGCAAACTTCAGAAATCAGCGGCGTGGAAGCCTTAATTCGCTGGATGCATCCAGAGCGCGGCCTTATTCCTCCCGGCCAATTCGTACCCATCGCCGAAGAATCGGGCCTGATCGTCCCCATCGGCGAATGGGTACTCACCGAAGCCTGTCGCCAAGCGCGCGAATGGCTCGACCAAGGTTTGCCGCCAGTCCGCGTGGCCGTCAACGTCTCCGCGCTCCAATTCCTCGCCAAAGATTTTTTCACCAACGTCCGCTCCGCGCTCCATTCCACCGGAGTCACTCCGCAAAATCTCGAACTGGAACTCACCGAAACCGTCCTCATGCAAGACGCCGAAAGCGCCGTCGAAACTCTCTATTCCCTCAAAGCCCTCGGCGTGCAACTGGCCGTCGATGATTTCGGCATCGGCTACTCCAGCTTCAGCTACTTGCGTAAATTTCCCCTCGATTGCCTCAAAGTCGATCGCAGTTTCATCAACGACATTGCCCCCGGCTCCGACAACGCCACCATCCTCAGCGCCTTGATCAACATCGGCAAGTCCCTAAACCACCGCGTCGTCGCCGAAGGCGTCGAAACTCAGGAGCAGGTCAGCTATCTCCGCAACCAGGGCTGCGACGAAGGCCAAGGCTACTTTTTCAGTCATCCGGTGATGGCCCACAAATTCGCAGAGTTCCTGGAATCGCGCTCAAAAGTTTCCGCGGCCCACTCCGGCCTCTAACATTTGAACGCAAACGTCTGAACGCAAACGTTGCCAACATTCGGCCCCTCATCCGCGGCGCACGCCTGAAAACCACCCCAAAATACAGCTATTTCCCTTGCCCTAAAGGACAACTTCTTTACAATTTTTACGATTTCGCTCCTCCAACCTTCCCAGCCCCACCCAGCATCACATCTACCCAGTCGAGGGGATCCCGGGCGTACCAGTCTGGAACCACTCCGCGAGTTATCAACCGGATCAAAAATTTCGTGTGTTAGCCTTTTTTAACAGGGGCGTTGCGGTAATTCTCCCGCCGATCTGATCTATCGGCCTGCGCAACGGTGCTTTTGGGAGCCCGCATTCCAGCCATGCGGAGCAATTCGGAGCTTCACTCAAAAACTTTAGCGTTCAACCGGTTCTCAAAACCATATCGATAGGTCTAACGATGAAAACGAACGTGAGCACTTCGCGCAACGCCATTGGAGTGTCAGGATTGGTGAAATTCGCAGCGGCCCTTTGCGCCGCAATTGCCTGCGCGGCAGCAGTCCCCTCACCAACACGCGCGCAAACCGCGGATAGCGTCAGCGTCACCGCCAACGCCAACACCCGGATCCCCTCGCGCATCACCCATGCCATCGACGAAAAGCAACTCACCCGCCTGGCAGGCAACGTCCATCCGCTCGCCAACGCCCGCTACGATCAAGGCGCGGTCGTCGATAGCCAGCCGATGAATCGCATGCTCCTCGTTCTGAAGCGCTCCACGGATCAGGAAGCCGCTCTCCGTCAACTCCTCGAAGACCAACTCACTTTAAATTCACCGCGCCGCCACGCCTGGCTTACCCCTGCACAATTCGGCGCACAATTCGGCCCCTCCGACGCGGACATCCAAGCCACCACCAACTGGCTCAGCTCCAAAGGCTTCAACAACATCAAAGTTGGCGCTGGTCGCACCACCATCGAATTCTCAGGAACCGCCGGCCAGGTTCGCGACGCTTTCCACACCCAAATCCACTCCTACACGGTGAAGGGCGAAGTCCACTCCGCCAACGCCACCGACCCACAAATCCCCGCAGCGCTCAGCCCCGTCGTCGCCGGCATCGTCTCGCTGCATAATTTCCCGCGCAAATCGCACTCCCACACCCTCGGCACCTTCCGCCGCGCCAAAGAAGGCGGCACCGTACAGCCGCTCTTTTCCTTCGCTGGCTGCGGCAGCAGCACCGGCGGCGAATGCAATGCCCTCGGTCCCGCCGACGTCGCCAAGATTTACAACATCCCCTCCAACCTCGACGGCACCGGCCAAACCATCGCGGTCGTCGGGGACTCCAACGTGGATCTCACGGATGTGTCGCAATACCGCTCCATGTTCGGCCTGCCCACCAACCAACCCACCGTCGTCTTAAACGGCCAGGATCCCGGCATCACCAGCGATGAAGGGGAAGCCGACCTCGACCTGCAACTCGCCGGCGGCGTCGCTCCCAACGCCGCGGTGAAATTCGTCGTCTCCGAAACCACCCTAACCGCCGAAGGCATCGATCTCTCCGCGCTGTACATCATCGACAACAACCTCGCCGGCGTGATGAGTGAAAGCTTTGGAGGCTGCGAATCCGGCATCGGCACCGCCGGCAACGAGTTTTACAACGAACTATGGGAACAAGCCGCCGCGCAAGGCATCACCGTGCTGATCTCCACCGGCGACAACGGCTCCGCTAGCTGCGACGATCCGAACTCCTCCGACTTCGCCACCGGCGGAATCGCCGTGAACGGCCTCTCTTCCACGCCGTTCAACGTGGCTGTGGGAGGCACCGACTTCAATTACTCCGTCGCGAGCCCCTCGTCGGTTTATTGGAGTGTCACCAACTCCGGCACTCCCGCCACCGAATCTGCCAAATCTTACATTCCCGAAATTCCCTGGAATGATTCCTGTGCGTTCAACGGACTCAGCGGCTGCACCGCCACGATCGTCAATTCCAATAGCGCCGACCCCATCGACCTCGTCGCCGCCAGTGGTGGCCCCAGTACCGTTTACGCTAAACCGAGCTGGCAATCCGGCATCACCGGGATGCCTAACGACAGTCACCGCGACACCCCCGATATCTCGCTCTTCGCCAGCAACGGCGAAAACAACAGCTTCTATGTCGTCTGCCAAAAAGACGCCTCCATGACCCCAACCTGCGATCTCAATTCACCATTCCAGGATTTCACCGGCGCAGGCGGTACCTCCGCTTCGGTTCAGGCAATGGCTGGCATCATGGCGCTGATCAATCAAAGCCAAGCCACCGGCCCAGATCCCGCGCCGCGCCAGGGCAACGCCAACTACATCCTCTACAAGCTCTACAAAACGAACCAGGCGAACGCCGCGAAGGTCTGCGTCTCCAATCCTGCTGCAGCCACCACTGGCACCTGTCTCTTCTACGACGTCACCACCGGCAACATCTCCGTCGCCTGCCAGGGCGGCACTCCCAATTGCAGTAACACCAGCACCGCCACCAATCAGTTCGGCGTCCTCGCCAGTGGCGGCATACCCGCCTACACCGCCACCGCCGGTTACGACCTCGCCAGCGGTTTGGGCTCCATCAACGTCGCCAACATGGCCACCGCCTGGAGCACCGCTGGCTTAACCGCCACCACCACAGCCATCACCGCCTCGCCGTCCAGCGCGCTAACCCACGGTTCGAACGCCAGCTTCACCGTCCACGTCGCCGCCGGCGCCGGCACTCCGACCGGCCAAGTCTCATTGATCGCCACTCCCGCCAGCGCCGCACAACAAGGCATCGGCCCATTCGCCCTCAGCAGCGGCACCGCCACCTTCTCCACCAATCTGCTCCCCGGCGGCACCACCTACAGTGTCATTGCCCGCTACAGTGGCGACGGCACCTTCGCCCAGAGCGACTCCGCTCCCGTCACCGTCACCGTAAATAAAGAAAGCAGCAAGACCACTCTCGGCATCTTCACGTTCGACCCCAGCACCGGCAACGTCACTTCCAGCAACTCGCATGCGATTACCTACGGCGCGCCCTACATTCTTCGCGTCGACGTCACCAACTCCGCTGGCACGCAATGCTCCACCAATCTGGCCAACGGCACGTTGCCCATCAACGCGGTTCCCTGCCCCACCGGCAATGTCACCTTCACCGACAACGGCGGCGCCTTTAACGACTTTTTGAATACCAACACGGGCGTCTCTTCCAACACCGTCGCCCTCACGTCTCAAGGTCACGTCGAAGACCAGTTCATCAATCTAACTGGCGGCGCTCACAGCATCGTGGCCACCTACGCCGGCGACAACAGCTATAACGGCAGCGCTTCTGGCGCAGACGCCGTTACCGTCAGCAAAGCGGCCACCAGTATCACCGCCAGCGCTCCAGGCACGGCCACAACGAATTCAGCGATCAGCGTCACCGCCACGATCGCCACGCAAAGCAACGGCCTCGCCCCCACCGGCGCAGTCACCTTCAACGCTACCGTGGGCGGTCACACTACCGCTCTGGGTTCCGCCAACATCGTCGGTACCAACTACGATCCCAACACCGGAAATCCCGCCAGCGGCACCGCCACGCTCTCTGCGACACTCGCAACCGCCGGCGCCACCACTATCACCGCCACTTACGTCGGCGACACCAACTACACCGGCTCCGGTCCTTCCACTGCCGTCAGCGTCAACGTCACCGCCGGAACCACCGGCAACTTCGCCGTGACCGCCTCGGCCGTCGCCGTGACCGCCGGCGCCAGCGGCGCTTCCACCATCACCATCACGCCCAGTGGCGGCTTCACCGGCACGGTGCAAGTGAGCTGCGGCAGCACCGGCCTGCCTCCCGGCGTCACCTGCAGCCCCAGCCCGCTCTCCATCAACGTCACCAGTTCCGCCGCCGCTACCGGCCAATTGACTCTCACAGTCGCCGCACCGTCCAGTGCCCTGTCCGCCATGGCGCTTCCTACAAACGCGCCATTCCTTTCGCGCGACGATAATTACCATTCGCATTTCGTGACTCTCACCACTCAGAATTTCTCTAACTCCAAAAATCTATCCTCCGCTCACAGCGCGAACGACGCGGCGGGCAATGCCGCCAATACCGGCGCATGGCTTACCCTCAGCGCCGGAACCGGTCTCAGCGCCTTCGTCTTGTTGCTCTTTCCCAGCGCCTTCGGCCGCAAACGCCTGCGCGCCGCACTTAGCCTCAGCCTGCTCTGCGTCGTCAGCCTCACTCTCGGCTGCGGCGGCGGTAGCAGCAGCAGCGGAGGCGGCGGAGGCGGCACCACCAAAGCCACCACCACCACAACGCTAGCCGTCAACGCCACCAAACTGGCTACCGCCCAAAACAATTTCGCCTTCACCGTGACGGTCACTTCCACTGGATCCGCGCCCACCGGTCAGGTCCAACTCTTCGACGGCACCACCGCCCTGGGCACCGCCACGTCTCTCACCAATGGCACCGTGGCCATCAACACTGGCATCGGCGCCATCGGTACTCACTCCATCAGCGCCCACTACCTCGGAGACACCAACACTAACTCCTCCAGCAGCGGCATGCTCAACCTCACCGTCACCGGCGCCACCACCGTGCCCATCACCACTACGCCCAGCGGCTCCGCCACCATCAGCCTCACCATCCAGTAGCTAGAATCGATCGCGCGTTGACGCGTCGTCGATGTGAGTCGAAACTTCATAACAGTGGGGTTTCTTACTCAGTAAGGAGCGTTATGCTTACTGTAGCGAGGTTCTGATGTCCGCCATTACTCTCCCGCAATCGCTGGAAAAGCGCCTGGAGAAGCTGGCTCGCCGCACCGGCCGCACCAAGGCCGCCCACGTGCGTGCGGCCCTTCTTAGCTACCTGGAAGATCTTGAGGACGTGCAGTTAGCCGAAGAAACCATGAAGCGGGTCCGTAGCGGTGAAGAACGTCTCATCCCTTTGGAAGATGCGATGAAACGTTATGGCTTACACCGTAAGTCTTAGTGAAAGGGCTCTTCGAGACTTAGACTCTTTGGATGCTTCGCCGCGGAAGAGAATCTTTAAGTTTCTCGATGAGCGGCTCTCCAGGTTGGACAATCCTCGTAGCATCGGCGCCGCGTTGCAAGGCTCCAAACTCAAAAATCATTGGAAATATTGAGTAGGCGACTACCGCATCATTGCGAGGATTGAAGACTCATTCCTGGTGATTGGGATAATCCGCGTCGGACACCGTCGCGAGGTTTATCGCTAGACTGCGGAGTTAATTTGATTCAGGTGGGAAATACACTGCCCAAAACGTCGGCGAAGGCGTCACAAACTCCACTGGCACCAGCGACCCGCCTTGCGACGCCTGCGACGGCCGCACCACTTTGGCTTCAACCTGCTTCTGATTCCGCGGATTCTCCAGCGTAACTTTCGATCCTTCCGCCAGCCCCTGGGGCATCAGCAGCATCCCTCCATTTTGACTAACCGTGTGCGTCTGCGCCTCAATCGGATCTGGGCGATTCGGCACGTGCACGATCACCGGCATCCTCAGCAAAACTCGCTGCGCCCGCCGCCGCTCTTCCGCAGTCGGAGGCCGCGTCAGCGCCGGCCGATTCGCGCTCCCCGGCGAACGATTGATCGTCGTTCCACCGGGCTTTGCGGCACCGCCGCTCAAGCCTACATTGGCGCCCAACCCCGCCGCATTGCTCACCGGTGGCTTCAAAGTTCCAAGCCCCAGAAGTCCATCTCCGGCGACACCAACTCAATCCCGTACTCCCAGCCATCCGGCCGTTGCCCGCCCTTCCACACAATTACCGCGGCATTGGTCGAGTTGGTCGCCAGGTTCGTCAGCGCCACGCGATCTTCCAGTTCCAGCGTCTGCTTCAACACCAGCATGCAGCCGTACGGATTAATCACCCGCGTATGCGCCGCCACCACCACGCGCTCGCCCGCGCCGTTATCCCACTCCAGCCGCACCGGAACTCGCGAATTCATCCGCTGCCCGCGCCGCTGTTCGCGATAGCGCGTCGACGGTTGCTTGGTTGCTTCAGTAAACTTTACGGACATGATCGCCTCAGAATAATTTCGCCAGCTAACCGACAAACTCCATCAACCGCGCGCAGCCCCGAACCTTCCCAAGTGGGCAGGCGTTTCCTCTGTAACGTCATGCTAGAGTTGCGCAGAAAATCGGTCAATGGCACTGTGTCAAAGTGGTACCGAATTTGTAGCTGTCCTTTAGGACAGGCGCTCAAAACTATCGCTTCTATTACTCTCGCGAAACCCGCGTTTTAGCAGGCCGCTGTGAAGTATCTAATCGTCAACGCCGATGACTTAGGCTGGGCCGACGGTGTCAATCGCGGCATCGCCGACGCGCATCGCAACGGCATCGTCACCAGCGCCTCACTCATCGCCAACGGCGCAGCCTTCACCGGCGCCATCGATGTCGCCAAAAACGCGCCGGCTCTCGGCATCGGCGTCCACCTCAATCTCAGCGACGGAAAGCCTGTCGCCGACGAACCCGTCCCCAGCTTGATCAACGAACACGGCGACTTCTCCGGCGGCCCCGAAAATTTACTGCTGCGTCTCGCCCGCCGCTCGCTGCTACTGAAAGAAATCGAACGCGAGTGGGAAAGCCAAATCGAAAAAGTCCGCCTCGCCGGCATCTCCCCCACTCATCTCGACGGCCACAAACACGTCCACATGCTCCCCGGACTTTTCGAACTCGCCCTCCGCCTCGCCCGCCGCCACAACATCGCCGCCATCCGCGTCTCCCACGAAGCCTCCTCTCTCCGCGCCGCGCTCTCCAGCGGCGAACAAAATTCTCAAACCGTCATCAAGCAAGGCGTTCAAGCCCGCGTCCTCAAACTCCTCGCCCACGACGCCCGCGCTCTCGCCGAATCCGCCGGCATTTCCACCGTCGACTACTTCTGCGGCATCGCCCAAACTGGAGAGCTCACCATCGAAGGCGTGAAACGTTTGTTACTCGGCCTCCCCGAAGGCACCACCGAAATGATGTGCCACCCCGGCTACGTCGACCCCGAACTCGAAAAATCCCCAACCCGGCTGCAGGATTCCCGCGCCACCGAAGTCGCAATACTCACCAATCCCGACATCCGAAATCTTGTCGCCGCCCAAGGGATTCGCCTGATAGACTATGCTTTCGTAGCTCAAAAAGCGTAAAAAGGCCCTTCCCGACGCAATGCGCAGCGAGTCGCCAATCCGCTACTCGATCGTCGTCCCGTTCTTCAACGAACAGGAAAACGTTCCGCCGCTCTACGTAAAACTCACCGAAGTTATGGACTCCATCGGCGAACCCTATGAACTCGTCTTCGTCGACGACGGCAGCCGCGATAACACTTTCAAAGTTCTGTCCGACATTTACGAGCACGATCGCCGCGTCAATCTCGTCCGCCTCCGCCGCAATTTCGGGCAAACCGCCGGCCTCAAAGCCGGCTTCGACTTCGCCCGCGGCGAAGTGATCATCTCCATGGACGGCGATCTGCAGCACGACCCCGAAGAAATCCCCCGCTTCCTCGAAAAAATTGAAGAAGGCTACGACCTCGTCAGCGGCTGGCGTCACGCCCGCCGGGATCACTGGCTGATGCGCCAATTTCCCAGCCGCGTCGCCAATTGGATGATGGCCAAGCTCAGCGGCATCGAGCTCCACGACTTCGGCACCACTTTCAAAGCCTATCGCCGCGAAATCATCCAGGAAATTCAACTTTACGGCGAACTCCACCGCTTCATCCCTGCGCTGGCCAGTTCCACCGGCGCAAAAATCGCGGAAGTCCCCATCACCAATCTCGAGCGCAAAAGCGGCCGCTCCAACTACGGCATCGGCCGCACTTTTCGTGTCTTCCTCGATTTGCTGATTGTAAAATTCCTGCTGGATTACTCCACGCGGCCGTTGCAGTTTTTCGGTTTGCTGGGGGTCGCCGGCGTTGGCTCCGGTCTGGCCATCGCCACCTTCCTGGTAATCTCCAAGTTTTACTACGGCCAAAGCATCATGGCCGTCCACGGCCCACTCATGCTCCTCGGCGTCGGCCTCTTCGTCAGCGGCGTGCAACTCGTCTCCATGGGTCTGCTCGGCGAAATCATCGCCCGCACCTACTACGAATCCCAAAACAAGCCCATCTACTCCCTCCGCGAAGTCAAAAGCCACCGCAAAGAACTCAGCGACCCCACCGAACCCGCCCGCCCCAGCGGCAACTCCGAACGCTAGCCCGTTTCTTCTTTTAAATTTGGTTTTGAATTCGACTTTGAATTCCGTTTTTGAATCTTTCAATCATTCGCGGTCCGGGTGCCCCAGACGCCGTTGTTGCGTCTGGGGGTTTAGATTCAACAACACCGACCCTCCAACCTCGTTTATCCCTCGCTCAACGTAACGAATCTCTCCTCATTCATCCGACCCACGACCACGTTAAACTCATCTCATGAACCGCGACCACTTCTACTCCCTCATGAACGGCGAAGGCACCCTCGACTACGAGCTCTACCTCAACACCAAATCGCTCCTCAATTGCCAAACCGCCTACTCCGACCTCTGCAACGCCGACGAACTCCAATTCCAAATCGTCCACCAAGTCGAAGAACTCTGGATGAAACTCATCGCCTACACTCTCCTCGACATCGACGACTACCTCCAGAAAGAAAATACCAATCGCGTCATCACCCTCTTCCGCCGCATCCACATCATTCAAAAAATGATGATCCAGCAAATTGCCCTGCTCGAAACCATGTCCCCCAAGGAATACCAAGCCATCCGCACCAGACTCGGCAACGGCAGCGGCCAGGAATCTCCCGGCTTCCGCACCCTCCTCAAAATGTTTCAACCCATCTGGCATTCCTTCCGTAGCTGCTACCTCGACCAGCACAATCTCACCGTCGAAAAAATCTACGACTCCGAGTATTCCCACAGCGACGCCTACGTCGTCGCCGAAGCCCTCGCCGAATTCGACGCCCTCTTCCAGAAATTCCGCTACGAACACATGCAGCTCATCCACCGCACCATCGGCTTCGGCGCCAAATCCCTGAAAGGCCGCGCCGTCGAAATCCTCGAAGAAGGCATGCGCCAGAAATTTTTCCCCGAGCTCTGGGAAATCCGCGGCCAAATGACCGACAAATGGGGCGCCCAATACGGCGTCAAACGCGCCCCCATCGGCCACGGCGGCGACGGCGGCGGCCACCACTAATGCAATAGAATTTATTTCGCGATGAAATCAGGAAGGAACGACCAGCAGCTAAACACCCGGCGCGATCCGCCGGTACCCGCCACGAAAAAACAACAACGGCTCCCCCTCAAACACTTCCGCCGTTTCCACTTCCGCCAAAAAAATCGTGTGATCCCCCGCGATATGCGAAGCCACCACATTACAAGTCAACTGCACCAACGCATTCGCCAGCACCGGAATCCCCGACGCCGACCACAAAAACTCCACCCCCAACTCCCGTTCCCTCTCCGGATCCTGCTCCGCCAACGCAAAAAATTCCGAAATCCCCCGCTGCTCATCCTTCAGCACACTCACCCCAAACCGCTGCGCCCGCTCCAACACTCCCAACATCCGCGCGTCTTCATCCACACAAACCAGCACCATCAACGGCTCCAGCGACACCGCCGTAAACGAATTGGCCGTCATCCCATGCACCAACCCCGGCCCACGCTCCGCCGTAACAATCGTCACACCCGTCGCAAAGCGCCCCAGCGCTTGCCGAAACACCGCCGCATTAATCACACTCGATCCCATCTCGCCCCGAACATACCACAGCCAATAAAAAAACGGGCGAGACCTTGTTCTGTCTCGCCCGCTGTCAACTTCCACTCAGCCGCAGAATTTAATTCTTCGGCCGATCCTTGTCCTTGTTTTATCTTTGTCTTTGTCCTTATCCTTCTGTTCCTTCTTGTCTTCTTTCTTCTGTTGCTGCTGTTGTTTTTCCTGCTGCTTCTGCTGTTCCGGAGTCGGACGCGCCACAGGGCGATCCGCCGGCGGATTCGGACGATTCGCCGGTTGCTCCGCGGGGCGGTTATTCGGCTGCGTTGCATTGGGCGGCCGATTATTTGGTTGCGCAGTATTAGGCTGCGCAGGTTCGGAGGCGGTGTGGCCGGCGTTATTTGGTTGTGCCGATTGGGCTGCGCCGGTTTGGCTGCGCTGTCGGAGGCCGATTCGCGGGGGCGTCGCATTCGCCGGACGATCATTCGGCCGGTTGTTCGGCTGTGCCGCATTGGGCTGTCCTGGCTGTGTCACCGGCCGATTATTCTGTTGCACTGCATTCGGCTGCCCGGGCGTCGGCTGAGTCACCGGCCGATTCGCTGGCGCTGGCTGCGCAGGAGTCGGTTGCGCCGCAGGCGGCCGATTCGCAGGTGCTGTCGCTGCCTGCGGAGGAGTCGCCGTAGCCGGCTCGGTCCAGGCTGCGCCGCTGGCGCAGGAGCAACACTGGGCCGATTCGCCGGAGCCGCACCGGTTGCCCACCAGGCTGCCCCGGGCGCGCCGCGACACTTCCCTGCGGAGTCCGCTGCACCGGCGCTGCCGGCTTAGGAGCCTGCCGCACCGATACCGCCGCTTGCGTCGGCTTCGGCGCCACTCGCACCGGCGCCACCTGCGCACGCGCCGCAGGAGCAGGCTGAATCGACCGCACCTGTTGCGCCGAAAGCGGCTGCCCGCCGTTAGCCTTGATCGCCTGCGCCCGCGCCTCAAACGAAGGAGGCGGCGGAGGCGGCGGTGCTTTAGCCACAACTGCGCGCGTCGCCAGTACCGCCGGCGGCCGCCGCACCGCCACCGCACCACTCCCTAGCACTGCCTGTCTCGTCGGCACGATCGCCGGCGCCGCATAGCTTACCCGCGCCGTCGTCATCTGCCGCTCATCCACTCTCACCAAGTTGCGGTTCACCGGCTGCGCCGTGGTAAACGCCTGCTGGCTGGTCATCACCACTGCACCAGGCGCACGCTGATTCACATACGTCACGTTCGTGACCGTCTTATTGATCACCGTCGTGTTGTAGTAGTTGTTCACCACCGTGCGATTCACGGTCGTGTTCGAAATGTTCACCTGCTCCACGTACCGCGGACTTGTCCGGTACGACGGCACATACACTTCCCGCGGTCCCAGCGGAAACCATCCCACCGCTGCTCCGCCGCCCACCGCCAACCCCACGGAAACCCCGCCACCACCGACAAACGCCACTAACGCCGGCGCGTAAACCGGCCTCACGTACGCCACTCCAACCACTCGCGGCGCCGCCGGGATCCATCCCCAACGATTCTGCACATAGACCCACCGTCCGTAGTGAAACGGTGCATAGCCCCACGGCTGATCGTCCACCCAGGTGTATCCCCACGGTGCGATATACGCCCAGTGCCCCTGGTGATAGGGCGCCCAGCCCGCTTCGACCCGCGGATACCACACATGCCCATATTCCGACGCTTCGGCCCACTCGCCGTTGTCATCCAAGTCCTGATACCCCACCACATCCGCCGACACATACTGCGAAGACCGCGAATGCTGGTAACGACGATCGCGATCCATGCTCCACGAATCGAAATCATCGTTGTCGTTCGCCAAATCCTCTACGTCCGCGCTCAACTGATCGGTGCCTTCAAACACCGCATCGTCGTTGGTGCGCACCGTGTACGACGCGCCGCCACCGGTAACCTGCCCTTCGCCATTGTGAATAATCAGGCGCGTCGAATCGCCCGCCTCGTTCACATTGATTCGGTAATATCCAGGTCGCGTAATCGTGAACGCCAGGTTCGGCGTATCCACTTCATACGTTTCACCGTCTTCCAGGAAACGTACGCGAATCAGCAAATTCCCTTCCGTCAGCCGAATCTGCGTAATGTTGTCATCCAGATTCAAAAACGAAAATCCCGTCATGCTCGACAAGCGAATCGTCGACGCATCCAACTGCAGTTCTGCGCGTCCACCGTCATCGGCCCACAGCTTATCCCCCGTAGTCACCGGACGATTCGGCACCGCATCCACCCAGTCATCTGTTCCACCGGGATTGAACGAAACTGCTCCCTGCGAAAACGCCAACCGCGCCACCACCGACGGCGGATCACCCTCGTCGTCGGCTAACGCCAGCTTCGGCAAGAACAGCGCCAACAGCAGCGCAGTTCCCAGAACGCTGGCCACCTTTCTTCCATAATTCTTGAACATTGTTTTCTCCTGAAGTCTACAAATCCCACGCTTTAGATTTTGCTCATCCCACTGGCCCAGCCGGCAGTGGTCGCGCACTAAAGCCCTCGCAACCTTTCGCGAGACCCCCACTTTATGTGCCACAACCAAACTATCCGGCATTACTGGAAAGATGGATCTTCATCCTTGAAGCCATCGAGGCTGGTGAGCTACCCGAAATCTGCACCCAAACCCCGGTTACCTGAATCAGGGCTTCCCTGTAGGCGCACACAAGAACAGCCCCGAGAGCGTAACACACCATTTAACCCACAGCGTTGCGAACAGTTGCGCCCCCTGTCACACTCCCTGACTCGGCGATGGGTTTTGCCTTTGTGTTTCTGATTTCTTTAGCCCCAAGGAAACCCCGGGTGGCCTACCCTTGCGGTTTTTGCAAGGGTGGGACGCGCCAACCGATCCGCAATCGGGTTTTGCATCCTGCAACTAAAGGAAAAACCCTCCTGCTCATTCATCCCATCAATCGAAATCGTCTAACGCCGCCAACCAACCACAGCATCTAACCCGCACATCGATGAACCCCACCTCCCAAATCGAATTCCTCGTCTGGCTCCTAATGGCCGCAGCTGCCATCGCCATCCTCGCGCGCCGCCTCGACATCCCCTATACCGTCGCGCTCGTGGCGGGCGGCGTCCTCTTAACCACGATTCACCTCACCATCCTCTCGCCCCTCCAACCCGGCAACCGTCCTGTCTGGCTCACCCCCGATGTCATCCTCATTCTCTTCCTCCCAGCACTCGTCTTCGAAGGCAGCATCAAGCTCAACATCCGCGAAATCGTCCCCAACGCTTTTCCGCTCCTAATGCTCGCTACACTCGGCGTGATCGTCGCCGCGCTCGCCACCGGACTGGTCGCCCACTGGTTCATCGGCCTTCCCCTCCTCGTCGCCTGCCTCTTCGGCGCCATCATCGCCGCCACGGACCCCATCTCCGTCCTGGCCATCTTCAAAAATCTCAGCGTCAGTAAACGCCTCTCCCTCATCCTCGAAGGCGAAAGCCTCCTGAACGACGGCACCGCCGTGGTCCTCTTCGAAATCCTCACCGTCGCCATCGTCGAAAAAACATTCAGCATCACCCAAAGCCTCGGCCACTTCGCCTTCGAATTCTTCGGCGGAGTCGTACTAGGCTCAGCCCTCGGTTACCTCGCCAGCCGCCTCACCGCCACCATCGACGACGCCCAGATCGAAATCACCTTCACCACCATCCTGGCTTACGGCAGCTATCTGCTCGCCCATCACCTCGGTGTCTCCGGCGTCATCGCCACCGCCTGCGCCGGCATGATGCTCGGCAACGTCGGCGTCAAAAAAGGCATGAGCAAAAAGACCCGCACCGAAATGTATTCTTTCTGGGAATACGTCTCCTTCGTCATGAACTCGCTGGTCTTCCTACTCATCGGCCTGGAAATCCACGTCCGCGAGATCCTCTCCAACTGGTGGACATTGCTGCTCGCCGTCATCGCCGTACTGATCGGCCGCATCGTCTCCATTTACCCGCTAATGGCCCTTAACAATCTTTTCGCTGAAAAAATCCCCGTCCGCTGGCAACACCTCTTCGTCTGGTGCGGTCTCCGCGGCGCACTGGCCCTCGCGCTCGCACTCAGCCTCAGCAGCGACTTCCCCAACCGCGAAGAAATTCTCGACCTCACCTTCGGCGTAGTCATCTTCTCCATCGTCATCCAAGGCCTCACCGTCAAGCCCTTGGTAAAATTCCTCAAGATCACCGCCTCTCCATTTTGATTTGCCGCTTCTTCTGGTGTTTTTCTGCAACCACACCGACCAATCGGGTGCCCCAGACGCCGTAGTTGCGTCTGGGGGTTTAGATTCCACGATACCCACCACCAAAACGAAGATCCCTGCTCGTCCCCAAGCAGCAGTTCTTCTCATAACCACGCCACCAAGGAGTGACACAACGTTCCAGCCCCGCACTCAATCCACCCAGAACCGTCGGAAACGTTGTGTATGTCCCTCAACGGCCGCCACAAAATAGAGAAGCCCGCTCAAAAACGAGCGGGCTTCTCACAACCGTCTTAAATAAAACCTCAGCTTCTAGCGATGGCTTCCGCTGTGCGATCCACCACCACTATGCGAACCACCGCCGCCTCCACCATGCGACCCTCCGCCACCACCGCTGCTATGCGGATAGGATCCACGGCTCGGCGCTGAATACGACCGGCTCGGCGCAGAACTCCCACGGCTCGACCCCTGCGAAGGCGCCGAATAACTCCGCTGCGACTGCTGCGGCGCATTGTAACTCCGAGAAGCTCCGTTCCCGTTGTAGTTCTGGCTGTTCCCGCCGCGGCCCTGGTCATAATTGCGTCCAGTGTTCGCCGATGGCGCTCGATTCACGCTGTTGTTGCCATTCCGGTTGTAGGCGCCGTTGTTGTTCACCGCTCCATTGCGCCCATAGTTCTGCTGCGCCGAAGGCGGCCGATTCGTCGAATTATTGAATCCGGAGTTGTTCCGCCCCGCCTGATTCCCCGCATATGTCGTGGTCCGCCCAGTTGAAGGACCGAGCGTCCGCACCGGAATATGCGATGCTCCTGCAGCCGGCGCCGACCGCGCCACCACCGCACGATTCTGTGTCGCGACGGAAGGCCGCGCTACATTCGCCCGCACATTCGCCGCCCCAACAGCACTCGTGCGCCCCGGCGCCGCCGAGAAGTGGTTATTCACGCTAGCCCCGCGCAGCGACGCTTCGGTCACATGCGAAGCCCCACGATTCACCGCCGCACCGTTCACAAAATTATTGTGCGAAGTGGTCGTGACCGCGTGAACGTTGTGCGCGTACGCATAATTCGCGTGGAAATTCCGGTTGTTAATCACATTCACGTTCCGAATGTAGGTGTTGTGAATGTTCACGTTGCGAATGTACGCCCCGCCCGCCCGGTAGTGATACCAGGGATGATAAATCTCACCAAATCCCAGCGGGAACCACCCAACTCCCACTCCGATCCCAAACCCAAATCCGCCGCCACCCAAAAATCCGACGAACGCCGGACCATACACCGGGTAGTAGCCGATCGGCCCCGGGCACCAGCCCCACCGCGACCCAAAATAGTGCCAACGCCCATAGTGATACGGCGCAAACCCCCACGGCTCATTTCCAATCCACGTATAGCCCCAGGGGCCTACCGAGCTCCAATACCCGTTGCTGTACGGCGCCCATCCCGGCCCGACTTCATTCGGATACCAAACGTGGCCATACCCCTGTTCATCATTCCATTGACCGTTGTCATCCAGGTCCGAATAACCAACCATGTCGCGTCCAACATATTTCGCCGACACCGAATTCTCTTCACGACGATCGCGTTGCGCCGCCCAGCGATCCAGATCATCCTGCTCCGGCGCGGCCTCCGTGTGATATTCCACATTGTCCACGCCATTAAATTCCGCCAGATCTCCCGGCCGAATTTCGTACGTCTTGCCGCCAGCGGTCACTTCACCGTCGCCGCGAATCACGCTGACCAGCGTCCCATCTCCGCTCTCATTCACGTCGATGCGAAACGCTCCAGCCTGCTTCACGATAAACGCCGCATTCGGCGTATCCACTTCATAGGTGTCGCCTTCGCGCAATTCGCGCACGCGAAAATTGATGCTGCCCTCTGCCAGGCGCATCTGCGTAATGTTCTGATCCAGATTCAAGAACGACAGCGCCGTCATCGCGCCCAGGTGCAACGAAGCTTCACCGGCCTGCAACTCCGCGCGTCCATCTTTATCCACCCAAATCTTGTCGCCAATGGTCACCGGTCGGTTCTGCGCCGCGGCGCCCCAATCGCCAGTCCCACCCGGTTGCAATGAAACCGATCCCTGCAAAAAGCTCAACCGCGCCACCCGCGAAGGAGGATCCTGCGCATCCGGCGACGCCTCGGAATCCGGACTCGTCTCATCCGCAGTCAACGGCCCGCCATCTCCCGGCCGATTATCGTAATCCGCGCGCAACGATCCATCCGGCGCGTTCGACTGCTCATACGATTGCGGGGCCTGTTGCCCCTGATCATTCGGCGACTGCGCCTCAGTCGTGCGCGCCCCCGCAAAACTCAATAAGCCGGCCAATCCCAGCGCCAATCCCACCTTGCTCTTGCCAGCAAATATGCTCTTTGTCATTGTCATGCCCCTGTCTTACCACAACCGCGGGAGTCTACCTCAAATACGGATGGCCGCTCCCACGTTGTTTAACCCACCAGATGGAAATTAGTTGCCATTGCCCGGCAGGCCGCGCTTCCATGTAGTTCTACTTTTGTTGGATGTCCCGGACGCAAACAAAGATGAATGCTCTGTACTAGTACGCGCATAGTACGTGTCCTCTCACCGTAACTAACCCGAAATCTGCCCTCCAGAGCAGTAGTTTTCCCCCATCTTTCCCGTACACTCGGGGATTGTGAGTGCACCCGCGCTCTGGGAGAATATCCGTATATGAATTGCAAATGGTTTGGATCCAAGCTCAGCAAAGCAGCCTGGGACGCTGCCATCAAATCCTCGATTGCCGCCGCCTGCGCGACAATCTACCTCGGCGCGGCCACCTCTCTGCCCGCCCAGACCTGGCGTCAAGTTGGCCCTCCGGGCGGCACCGTCATTACCCTGGAAGCCGATTCGCACGACGCCAAGAAACTCTACCTCGGCACTTCCGACGGCCACGTCTTCGTTTCGAATGACGAAGGCGCCAAGTGGCAGCTTCTCAGCCGCATCGGCACCGGCCAGGATGACGTTATCACTCACATCCTCGTCGACCCCCGCGATGCCAATCGCCTTTACGCCAGCACCTGGACGCTCTACTCCGGTGGCGGCGGCGTGTACCGCAGCGATGACGCGGGCAAAACCTGGAAAGTCATCGGCCTCGCCAAGGAAACCGTTCGCGCCCTCGCGCAATCGCCTACCACTCCAACCATTTTGCTAGCCGGATCGCTCACCGGCGTTTATCGCTCGACTGATAACGGCGACAATTGGACGCTCATCACTCCGGCGAAACACGAAGACCTTCGCAATTTCGACTCCGTCGCTTTCGATCCCCACGACGACAACATCATCTACGCCGGCACCTATCACTTGCCTTGGAAAACCACCAACGGCGGCACAGACTGGTTCCCCATCAAGACCGGCATGATTGACGACTCCGACGTGATGAGCGTCATCGTCGATCCCAAGGATCCCAACAACGTCCACGCCACCGCCTGCTCCGGCATCTATCACAGCACCAACGCCGCGCAAACCTGGAGCAAATACAAAGGCATCCCCTTCGTATTCCGCCGCACTCAACTGATCCGCCAGGATCCCCAAAATCCTCAAGTCCTCTACGCCGGCACCACCAGCGGCCTCTGGAAGACCACTAATGAAAACGATTGGAAGCGCATCACTCCCGGCGACTGGGTCATCAACGCGGTCATCATCGATCCGAAAAAACCCGACCGCTTGATTATCGGCACTGAACGCCAGGGCGTGCAGATCAGCGAAAATGGCGGAGCCACTTTCTCCTCGTCTAACTACGGCTTCCAGCATCAACATATTCTTGATGTCGCCATCGACCGCGAAAATCAGGAACGCGCCCTCGTCGTACTGACTTTCGACACTGACGCTTTCCTCGCCACCAAAGACGGCGGCACTTCCTGGTCCGCTCTCGGCGCTGGTTTGAAGCGCACCGAACTCAAGCACGTCTACGCCGCTCCCGGCGGATGGTGGGCCTCACTCTCCAACGGCGGCTGGATGAAGTACAACGAAACCGCTCACAAGTGGGAAAAGGCCGGCCTCTTCATTCCTGAGCCGACCCCAGTCGCAGCGAGCACAACTCCCGCGGCCACTTCCAAAACCCGCAAAGGCGCAGCCGGCTCCAAGTCCGCCGCTGCCTCCAAGTCTACCGCCGCTTCGAAAACCACAACTGCCAAGCGCACCGTCACTCCCAAGCCGCAGTTCGTCGCCGTGCAAGTCAACGACATGTCCTTCGGCAACGACGCCTGGTTCGCCGCCACCACCGGCGGCATTCTCGTCTCCAAAGATCAAGGCGCCACCTGGAAGAACGCCGGCACCGAAGCTTTCCTGAAGCAGCCGGCCACTTCCCTTGAAGCCACCCGCGACGGCAACCAAGTCTGGGCCATCTCGCAGCGCACTTTGCTCTACTCCGCTGACGGCGGCGCGCACTGGGATAGCCAGGACATCACCTTCGCCGCAGCCGGCAACCTCCGCCTGCATCACGTGGACAACGACAATCTCTTCATCACCTCCAACATGGGCTTGTACGGCTCCCGCGACAACGGCAAAACCTGGAACCGCAGCGACGTCCGCGAATTGCAATTCCAGGACGTAGCCGGCAACGGCGATGCCATGGTCCTCTCGCTGCAAAAACACGGCCTGCTCGCCAGCTTTGACGCCGGCAAATCCTGGAAGCGTGTCGAAGACCCATTAGCCGACGGCTACTTCCCCGTCGTCCGCGTCCGCCACAACGGCGCCTTGGTAGCCGCCTCCGCCACCGAAGGCCTACTCAGCCTGGACATGGAAAAAGAAAAACACGCCACCAACACCGGCTCCGGCGGCACCGCCATGCTCCTCCCCGCCGACAGCAGCCAAAAGAAATAACCCCACGCCTAATCAGCGTGAAACAAAAAAGGCGCGAAGGATTACCTCCTCCGCGCCTTTCTCTTTTGAACTTGTATCGATTGTTCGTGCAACTACCGAATCGGGTGCCCCAGACGCCGTAGTTGCGTCTGGGGGTTCAGATGCAACACGACAGATGCGCAGGATTCGTCCTACAAACTGAAGGTTAGAGAATTGACAATGAAATCAGCCCAGCGCAAGAAATTCTTACAAAGGAAAAATCCACCACACCCCGGCGACTTCATCCGCACCGAGATCATCCAGCCCACGGGCCTCTCGGTCACCGCAGCGGCAGCAGCGCTGCGCGTGTCCCGCCCAGCCTTATCCAGCCTGCTCAATTGCAAAGCAAGCCTCTCCGGAGACATGGCCCTCCGCATCGAAAAGGCCTTCGGCGTAAGATGGACACCCTCATGCGCATGCAGGCTTCCTACGACATCGCCCAAACACGCAAGCGCGAAAAGCAAATCCGAGTCAACGCATTCAAACCCGCCGAAGCTTAAGCCCCAGCCTCTTCAAGCCCGCGTCAAACTCATCTCCGCACTACCACTCGCCCCCGCGGAAGCGGCATTCACATTGGCTGTCGTGCCAATCTGATACCCAATCCCCCGCACCGTGCGAATCAGCGCCAAGTCATACCCAAAGTCCACTTTGCGCCGCAAATAATTGATGTACACATCCACGACGTTGGTCATCGTGTCGGTGTTCAGCTTCCACACCTGTTCCACGATCGTCGTCCGCGACACCGGCTGCCCCGCATACCTCATCAGGAATTCCAGCAACGAAAATTCCTTGGGGCTCAGCTCGATGGCATGCCCATGCCGCGAGACGCTGTGCGTGATGCGATCCAGTTCCAGATCGCCCACTTGCAGCAGCGCCCGGCCCCCGCGGTTCCCGCGCCTGACTACCGCGCGAATCCGCGCCGCCAGCTCCGCCACTGCGAACGGCTTCGCCACGAAGTCGTCCGCTCCGGCGTCCAGGCCGCGCACGCGATCTTCCACCACGTTCGCGCCTGCGACCATCAGCACCGGCTGGTCCGGTTTCTTCGCGCGTATCCCGCGAAGCACCTCCAGCCCGCCCGATCCATTGCGATTTAAATCCAGTACCACCAAATCAAACGCGTGTTCCAACGCCAAGCGTTGCGCGTCTGAGCCCGTGGTTACCATTTGAACGGAGAACTGCTCCTGCAGCAGCTGCTGGCGCAAAAATTCCGCCAGCGGCGCGTCATCTTCAGCGACAAGAATGCGCATACGCTCACACACAGATTTAGATTTGGAAGGGGGTACGACCAATATCTACGCGCATCACAAACCTGTCAACGAAAGTTCCGCGCGAGTTGAGATATTGATAATCATCCTGTAGAAATCTTTTTTGCGACGCGGGATCGCGGGTTGGGTTTTTTGAGTCTTAACGGCCAACTGTCATTCCGACCGGAGCAAGCCGACTGCTTTTGCTTTCAACTTCGCTCCTGCGAAGTTGTCGCCTTGCGGAGCGGAGGAACCTCTCTTCGATCGCTCGCGCAGCCGCGTCCTAAACCGGACGCGGTGTCACTCGCTCTCAAACTTCTCCCGAATCTCCCGCGGAATCTCCTGACCCTGAATCTTCTTCGCATCTCCCTCCGGATGCACCACCCAAACCCGCTTCTCAAATCCCTCCACCGCCAGCACATCGCCTTTATACAACCGATGCAGCACACCAAAACTACTCTTCCCCCACTCCGCAATATTCGACTCCACCACCACCACATCCCCGAACGTCGACGTTGCAAAAAACCGCGACCGCGCCTCCACCAACGGAATCCCCGCAATCTGATACTTCTCCATCATCTCGTGCTTGCGCAGCCCCGCCCGCTCAAACAGCGCCACCGTGCAAGCATCAAAAAACTCAAAATACCGCGGGAAATAAACAATTCCCAACGGATCGCAATCTCCCCACTCGATCCGCACCTCACGCTTGTTCACCAGCATTCGTCACGCCCCACAAAAATTTACTGCGCAAGAGTCTACACACACGGTCGAGTAAAGTAATAGGATTGATTGCCAACAACCTCCCATGAATTTCTACGACCAACTCTTCCGCTACCCCGCCATCACCGAACTCTTCACCGACGACGCTATGCTCCAAAGCATGCTGGACTTCGAAGCCGCCCTCGCGCGCGCCGGTGTCAACGCAGGAATAATCCCCGCGCCCGCTGCCCAAGTCATCGCGGGAAAATGTCACGCAAATCTTTTCGACAAAAAGAAACTTACCCAAGACACCGCGCTCGCCGGAAATCTCGCAATCCCGGTGGTAAAACAACTGAAATCCCTCGTCGTCGAAGAAAATAAAGACGCCGCCAACTTCGTCCATTTGGGCGCCACCAGCCAGGACGTAATCGACACCGCAGCAATCCTGCAACTCCAAAAAGCCTCGGCGCTAATCGAGAAAAATCTCGCCCAACTCCGCGACTCCCTCGCCAGTCTCAGCGACCATCATCGCGCCACACCGATCGTCGGCCGCACCTGGATGCAACACGCCGTCCCCACCACGCTCGGGGCAAAATTCGCCGGTTGGCTCGAGGCGTTGAATCGCCACGCCGAGCGTCTACGCCAATCCGAAGCACGGTGCCTGGTTTTGCAACTCGGCGGGGCCGTCGGCACCCTCGCATCGCTTGGTGCGAAAGCGCAAGCCTTCTCGAAGGCCCTATCTGTCGAACTAAAACTTCCCCAACCGCAAATCCCCTGCCACAGTGCATCGCGATCGCTTCGCCGAAGTCGCCACCACTCTCGGCCTGCTCACCGGCACTCTGGGCAAAATCGCCCGCGACATTGCCCTGCACTCACAAACCGAAATCGATGAACTCCGCGAACCGGCCGAAGAAAATCGCGGCGGCTCTTCAACCATGCCGCACAAACGCAACCCCGTCGCCTGCGCCGCAATCCTCTCCGCAGCCACGCGCGTCCCCAGCCTCGTCAGCACCATGCTCACCGCCATGGTCCAAGAAGACGAACGCGGTCTCGGCAATTGGCACGCCGAATGGGAAACTCTCCCCGAAATCGTCATGCTCAGCGCCGGCGCGCTCCACCAACTCTGCGAACTGATCCCCAACCTCGAAATCGACACCGAACGCATGCGCAAGAATCTCGAACTCACCAACGGCCTCGTCTATTCCGAAGCTCTTACATCCGCGCTCGCAGCAAAAATCGGCCACACCGCAGCCCGCCAACGCATCGACGCGGCCACCCAAGAAGCCACCAAAGAGCTTCTCCATCTGCGCAAAGTGATCGAGCAAGACAAATTCCTTGCTCAACATCTAACCGCCGCCGAACTCGACCAGCTCTTCGACCCGCTCAATTACACCGGCATGGCCAACATTTTCATCGACCAAGTCCTCGCCGCTCACGAGGTCAACAAGAAATTATCGCAACACAAGAAATAAACGGTGTAACCATGCCCTTCGCCGAAACCAAAAACCTCCGCATCCATTACCAATTCGACGGCCCTGCCGATGCTCCAGTGCTGATGCTCTCCAACTCCCTCGGCACCAACCTCTCGCTCTGGGAACGGCAAATCCCCGCATTCAGCAAAGTTTTTCGTGTCCTCCGCTATGACTTCCGCGGCCACGGCCAAACCCCCGCCACCCCCGGCGACTATTCCATCCGACTCCTCGCGCAAGATGCACTGAACCTTCTCGATACCTTACAAATCGAACGCGCCAATTTTTGCGGCCTCTCCATCGGCGGGCTCACCGGAATGTATTTGGGAGCTGACGCTCCGCAACGCTTCAGCAAACTAATCCTCAGCAACACCGCTCCACAAATCGGCACTAAAGAAAACTGGAACACTCGCATCAAAACTGTCAGCGAAAACGGCACCACTGCAATCTCCGAAGGCGTCATCGAGCGTTGGTTCACCGCGCCATTCCGCGCAAAGAATCCCGCCGATCGTCGCCAAAACCAAACAAATGATCGACACCACCAGCACCGAAGGCTACTGCGGAGCCTGCGCCGCAGTCCGCGACGCCAACCTCTGGCGCGGCCTCCCCGAAATCCAAGCCCCCACACTCGTCTTCGGCGGCCTCCACGATCTCTCCGTCCCCGCCGCCGACGCAAAAAAATTCGCTCAGGAAATTGCAGGCGCACAATACCTGGACCTCGACGCCGCTCACATCGCCAACATCGAAGCCGCGGAAAAATTCACCGCCGAAGCTCTAAAATTTCTCAGCGCCTAATTGTTCTTCTCAAACTTCAGGAGCAACAAAAAAATGGACGAACGTCAACGCTACGAAGCCGGCCTGAAAATCCGCCGCGAAGTCCTCGGCAACGCCCACGTCGACAACTCCCTCGCCAAACTAAACGACTTCAACGAATCCTTCCAAAATCTCATCACCCGTTACGCCTGGGGCGAAATCTGGACCCGCCCCGCACTCCCGCGCCAAACCCGCAGCCTCCTCACCATCGCCATGCTCATCGCCCTCAACCGCGAAGAAGAACTCCGCCTGCACCTCCGCGCCGCCATCAAAAACGGCGTCACCCCCGACGAAATAAAAGAAGTCCTCCTCCACTCCGCCATCTACTGCGGCGTCCCCGCCGCCAACTCCGCCTTCCGCCTCGCCCAAGAAATTCTCACGGAATCCTCGCAATAATCCCGCTCTCGCCTTCCTAAAATTTATCGCGATCATCACCACCACGAGGAGTGCCCGCCCTCGTCCGTCCTCGCTTTGCAGGGCGGGTCTTGGGTTTGACTTTCGTTTTCTTTTTGATTTTTTTCTTACGAAGTTTTCGACTCGCCGCAACACAACAACTTCGCCACAAAACCGGGTGCCCCAGACGCCGTAATTGCGTCTGGGGGTTTAGACTCAACACGATCTAGACCACAACGACGACCTCGAACATGCCCTACTTTTCTCCTGATTCCTCGTCGGTATTCAGTTAAAGTTAAGTTACAAACCCTATATATTTAAACCGTTCAGAGTTACGCTGAACGCGAGGTTCACTTCGATGAACAACTCGAACTTGATCCACACAGCCGGCACAATTCTCTTCGTAGTTGGCTTAGTCGCCTATCGTCTGATTTGGGCCGCTTCTCAAGCAACAGCCGGAGCCGGTCTCGGCCAAACTCCGCGAATCCTTCCCAAGAAATGGCTCCGCTGGCTCTTCGGCGAGAGCAACAAAATCCCCACGAAGTAAGCCCTCACCCGATCAACTCGGGTGCCGCACCCTCCGATTTTGAGGGTGCCGGCTTAGACCAAACACAACCCAAAATCCGACACCCAGGGCCGTTTCCTCAACCCAAAATTCCTCGCCTTTGACGTTGCCCAATCCGAACTTAAAGTCTATATTGCCAGCACTATGCACACCCCCACCGCAACTTTCGCCAAGCCCAACGTGCGCCTCTTCACCCACTTCAAATCCGCGATCTTCGCCGCGCTAGTTTTCATTAGCACGGCCGCCTTCATCGCCCCCACAACTCACTCCGACCCCGCCCCCGACGAAAAAGGTCTCGCCCCCATCCGCGCCTACATCTCCACCACTTGGGACACCCTCACCCGCTCCATGTCCGAATGCAAATCCATCGTCGACACCAAACTCGCCGGCAAATCCGTCATGTATCTCCCCGCAGATTTTCCCGAGCCCCCAACTCTCAAAGAAACTCAAAAGCAATGCAGCTTCGACATCCGCCCGCTTCCCGCCGTCATACATCGCTCCGGCGAAGTCGACGCCAACTCCCTCAATCCCCCCGGCCTCCTCTTCCTCGAAAATAAATACGTCGTCCCCGGCGGCCGCTTCAACGAAATGTACGGCTGGGACAGCTACTTCATCATCCGTGGCCTCGTCGAAGACCATCGCGTCGAACTCGCCCGCGGCATGGTCGAAAACTTTTTCTTCGAAATCGAACACTACGGCAACATCCTCAACGCCAACCGCAGCTACTACCTCAGCCGCATGCAGCCGCCCTTCCTCACTTCCGAAATCTTCTCCGTCTACAACGAAGAAAAATCCTCCGGCCACGAAGATAAAAAATGGCTCGCCCGCGCCTACGAATTCGCCTCCAAAGATCACGACATGTGGACCGTCGATCCGCATCTCGCCGGCGACACCGGTCTCGCGCGTTACTTCGATCGCGGCGACGGCCCTTCGCCTGAGAGCGTCAAAGACGAAACCGGCCACTATCGTGAAGTCGCCGGATATTTCCTCCGCCATCCCGATCTCGACGATCAAGATTTAGTCCGTAAAGACCCGGGCAAAACCACTCCTCAAACTTTCGGCCGCCAATACACCGTCCGCGTTTGCGACACCAATCAAGACACCTCTCCCGATGTCGCCAAAACCGATGTCGCTCTCGGCTGCACCACCGCCGAAGACGTCGCCCTCAGCACCGATTTCTACAAAGGCGACCGTTCCATGCGCGAATCCGGCTATGACATCGCTTTCCGCTTCGGTCCCTATGGCGCCGGCACCCACCATTTCGCGCCTGTCTGCTTGAATGCCCTGCTCTACAAGGCCGAAAAAGATCTGCAGCAAATGGCCGAAATCCTCGGCCACCCAGACGACGCAAAAAAATGGGCGCGCGCCGCCGACGATCGCAAAGCCGCCATGAACAAATATCTCTGGGATGAAAAACAGGGAATCTTTACCGACTACAATTTCGAAAAGAAGCAGTTATCGACTTATCCCTACGTCACCGTTTTCGTTCCGCTGTGGGCTGGCGTGGCCACACCCGAGCAAGCCAAAGGCATCATGAAAACTCTGCCCACCTTCGAACAGCCCGGCGGTCTGGTCATGAGCCCCACCGAATCCGGCGGCCAGTGGGATTTCCCCTACGCGTGGGCACCCAATCAACTCATGGCCATCGAAGGAATGCGCCGCTACAACTTCACCGAAGATGCCAACCGCAACGCCTACAAATTTCTATCCGACGTCGCCGAAAATTTCCGGCGCGACGGCACCATCCGCGAAAAATATAACGCCGTCACCCGCTCCGACGAAACCAACGTCACCGCCGGCTACCACGTCAACTTAATCGGCTTCGGCTGGACCAACGGCGTCTTCCTCACGCTGCTCCACGACCTCCCCAAGCCCCTCGCCGAACGCCTCGCCCAAGAACAAACCACCACCCCCCAAGCCCCACCCAAAACCCCAAACTAGGCGCTTTAGTTTTTGACTTTCTGAACCCAATCACAAAACTGGGTGGCCCATCCTTGCGATTTTTGCAAGGGTGGGAGCTACAAAACGCGCCCCGCAACTGTTTACCTTTGATTTTTTTTCAGTGAAAGAAAACCCGAGTGGCCCAGGTTCAAATTTGGTTCACGAACTGGTCCTTCTTTCGAATTTCTCATCCTGAAAAATTCTTGGCGTGATCTCAACCACGACGAAGGGTGCCCCACCCTCGATTTCTAGGGTGGGTCCTTCTTTTGATTTTTCTTTTGATTTTTTCAACCACACCACAAAACCGGGTGCCCCACACGCCGTACTTGCGTGTGGGGGTTTAGATTCAACACCACACCACCACAATCCTCTAACCTCGACCTCAACTAAATCCAAACCGAACTTCTCCTAATCTCAAATCCCTCAACCATCAATCCAACGGCTGCGCACTCCGATGCCTTACCGTCTTCAAAAACGTCACATTCGGCTTCGGCGTCGCTCCCGCTTGCGAAGCCACCCACGACCCCATCCGATTCGCCGCATCATTCATCTCATCCAGCGAAGCCCCACGCAAATAGTGATGCACCAGCGCCGCCGTAAACGCATCCCCCGCCCCCACCGTATCCACCACCTCAGTAGGAAACCCCGGATGCTTATGCAGTCCATCCTCCGCCATCAAAAAACTTCCATGCGGCCCTTCCGTCACACAAACCAGTTTCAAATTGCAATGTTCCAGCAGCCACTTCGCCGGCGCATCCTTCGAATCCGTCTTGTACCCCAGCAAAATCGCCACATGCAGCAACTCTTCGTGGTTCACTTTCATAATGTCGGCAAGCTGCGCCGACTCCCGCAAAATCTCCGCCGTAAAAAATTCCTGCCGTAAATTCACATCGAAAACCTTCAGCGCCTTGGCCGGCAGCGCCTGCAAAAATGCATGAATAGTTTTCCGCGAATTCGCCGCCCGCTGCGCCAGCGAACCAAAACAAACCGCCGCCGCCCGGCTCGCCAGCGCCTGCCACTGCGGCGTAAATTCCAAATAATCCCATGCCACTTCCGGCGGAAACTCAAACTTCGGCTGGCCATCCTCCGCCAGCGTGATCTGCACCGTCCCCGTCGGATGCTCCGTATCCAGTTGCAAAGACTCTTGCGACAATCCCAGCCGCGCCAACCGCCGCGCCGCCGAATTCCCTAATCGATCGCGCCCCACTCGGCTGGCCACCACTCCTTCCTCTCCCAACAAACTCACCATGTACGCAAAATTCGCCGGTGCTCCGCCCAACTCCTTGCGATTTGGAAAAACATCCCACAATAATTCCCCAAGGCCAATGATCGTATTTTTGTGCTCAACCATCTCCGCGTTCTTCGTCTTCGTTGTAGATACGGATGCCGCCGTGGGCGCTTTATGCGCCGACGCACCGGACATCGCTGAATCTTTCGCTTTTGCCTTCTTAAGGTTTGTCATTTTGGCGAGACTGCAGCGTCTCCGCAAGTTTCAACTCATGCTCCGCATCTTCGCTACGTCCCAAATCCCGATAAGACTGCCCCAACAAATGGTGCGCAATCGCATTATTCGGATCCATGCTGATCGCCCTTTGCAACGCCCGCACCGCCAACTCCGTCTCACCCTTTTTTTCCAGCACTTTGCCCAACAATATGTAGGGACCAGTCGCCGTCGCATCCAGCCAAATCGAACGCTGCAGCAATTTCTCCGCGTCATCATACTTCTGCATCCGCGAATACGCATCCGCCAGCTTGTAATATCCCGCCGCAAATCCCGGATTAATCTCCAGCTCTTTCTGAAACTGTCCCACCGCCTCCGGAAGCTTCGACTGGTACAAATAAATCTCGCCCAACAATTGATGCGCCAGCGGCAACTTCCCATCCAGCGCCACCGCCCGCTGCGCATACTCATTCGCCACTTCCGCCACGTCCTGCCGCAAAAACATCCGCGCCGCAAATAAATAACTCGCCGCCGAATCCGGCCCCACTCCAAACATCCGCGCGAACGCCTGACGCGCCTGCGGATACGCCTTGGTCCGCGTATAGCAAATTCCTAAAATGTACGCGGCATCCACATTCGCACTGGAATACCACGTCTGCACTTTCTCCAAATACGGAATCGCTTCCGCCGGCTTATTCCCCAAATACAGCGACAATCCCAACAACTGCGTCGCCTCGTTATCCGCAGGATTCTCCGCAATCGCCTTTTGAAGCGAGGTCACCGCAGCCACGAAATCGCCCTTTCGGTAATACGCTAATCCAAACTCATGCGCCAGATTCTTTGCGTCCGGATGCGCAGTAGAAATCTCATTCAACGCCGCAATCGCTTCATCAAACTTTCCCTGCTCACTCAACTTGCGGCTCTCGGCATACGAAGGCGCATCCGACACCACCGCCTGGGCACCAATCGAACTCTGCGCAAAGATCAACATCGCGCCCGCCATCAGGACGCTCACTCCTCGCGCCATCGTCGCTTGAAATTGCATCCCGCCTAGCCTATCCGAATCGCTCCGAAGTGCGATTAAAACATAAAAAAGGGAGCCCCGAAGGACTCCCTTTTTGTCTGAAACTGTCTCAGGTTTTTAGAAGGTGATGCGTACTCCGAACTGAAGTTGTCGCATACCCACCGGGTTGCCCGGTGAGGCATCCGACTCGATATCCGTGATCTGCCCAGAGCTCCCGCCGCAATCCACGCAAGTGTTGCCTTGCGCGCTATTGAAGCCCAGCACCGGATGGTTGAACACGTTGTACGCGTCAAAGCGGAATTGCGCCTTGATTCTCTCCGTAATCGTAAAGTTCTTGGAGAGCGCCATGTCGTCGAAGAACGCATGCGGACCGCGCAGCGAGAACACGCCTGCGTTACCGATCTGTCCGCACGCCGGCTGAGAGTACACCCCGTCCGACGGCCGCGCCGACATGCAAGAGTCCTCCGTGCCGGTGAGATCCACCGCCGAGTTCGTGATTTCCGGTAGGTTCTGGCTCAGCGTTGGCAGCGGACTGGAACCAGTAGGTATTGCCATTGGCGTGCGTTACGCCGGTCTTGAAATCACCAGTTCCCTTATTCGGACGGCATGGTCCCGCGTCCGCCACCTGCCCGCAGTTCTGCAAGCCCGGCGTGAACGGCAACCCGGTCCCATAGGTCGTGGTGTTCGTCACCTGCCACCCGCCGATCAACAAATCGACAGCGCGGTTGGTGTCCGCCATGAAGCGCTTGCCATGACCTACAGGCAGTTCGTAAACCACGTTGCCCACGAATACCTGGTTGCGGTTGTATTGGTTCGGCCCCCAGGCGATTTTCGGATCCACATCGTAATACGCCGAATCATATGCGTACGCGTGCGAAAAAGTGTAGTGCGCCAGGAACTGCAGACCGTAGCTAGTGCGCTTTTCCGCTTTAACCTGCAGGGCGTTGTACTTGTTGGACGCATCGTTTCCGAAATATGCCGTGTCGGTTGCACAGCACGCGGGTGTAGGGGTGAGCACTCCAGCCGCGTTCGTGTACGTAAAGCCGGGGTAAGTAAACGCCGGCACTCCGTTCAGGAAGTATCTGCGGCGGTCCACTTGCGGGCTGAATGGCACAAACGACTGCTTGCAATCGAAGGTCCCCGCGCCTGCACCGGCATTGGGGGTGCATTGATACGCATCCGTTCCCCCGATCGCCGCCGGCTCATTGTTGTTGTACGACGGTCCGTTACCGGCGAACACGTGCGTGCCCTTGTTGCCGATATAGCTCACCGTCAAGTTGATCGTCGGCGTAATTTGCCGCTGCAACGTGGCGTTCCACTGGTCGATCGTCGGCAACCGTTGGACCGTGGGTCGCACGCGGGGCTGCACCGTGCCATCCGGCCCATATAGCGGAAGCACCCCGTTCTGGATTTGTCCCAGAACGTTGCCCAGGAACGCCGGCGCCGGTGGGCCCTGCGACAGGGTGAACACCGCCGATTGGTTCGCCGTCGCCGCTGCGTTGATGTTGCCGTCTTGAATAGTCTGGTTCCCCAGCACTGGCAAGTTCTGCGTGACCACGTGCCCGAAGTTTGAACCGAACACACCGATATCAAATCCGCGCCCGTAACCCAGGCGTACTACCGTCTTGGGATCAAACTGGTAGGCCATGCTCAACCGTGGAGCAAACGCCTTGTAGGTATTATCAATGTTGCCGTTTAGCCCGTACGGCCCTTCGCCGGCCACCCGAATTACGCCTTCATTCAAATTCGCGAATCCGCCGTGGTCTTTTCCGTTCACGCTCTCCGGGAAGTAAATCTCCCAGCGCAAGCCGTAGGTCAGCGTGAATTTGGGGCTCACACGCCAAGTATCCTGTCCGTAGAAGAACCAGCGCTTCTGGCGTTCCGCAGCATTCAAGCTGGTCGAAACGAAGCGTTGGAACGAAGTTACATCCCCGAGCAGGAACGTCGCCAACGCCAACCCTCCATCTCCCGCATCCGCCGTATCGCCGTTGTCGAAGTTCAGCAAACCAGTGCGGCTTGCGTCGCTGGGGACACGCAGATTTTCGGCATAACGAATATCCGCGCCGAACTTGATCGAGTGATTGCCGTGAGTCTTCGTCCAGTTGTTGACGAACTGGAACTGTTGCTCGCTTTCGGTCAGCGGGCAGTTGCAGCGCCCGATATTCAGGCCGTCTCCGAAGGCGCTCAACGTTCCGTTCGGCCCAACACCCGCACTGTTACCGTTGTTGCCGCCCTGAGTGAATTGAAAGCCCGCCAACCCGCCCGTCTCCGGCGCACCAACCACATCAGGACCAGAGTTCAAGCCGGGGAATCCCAGAGCGTCCATCGGCGACGAAGCTCCGTCCGAGTAGTGGGTCTGAGGGTTGTATTTGAAGTAGCCAAACCGGAAGTCTGTCAGCCAGGTTGTGCCAATAGGCTTAGTAAAGCCGCTAGCCAGACTGTAGTTGTGCGTGATCGACCCGCCATTCAAACCCCCCGGGCCAAACCCCGTGCCGCCCAACGCTCCCAATCCCCCCGTACCAGACAGCGAGAAGTAATCCAGGCTGAACCGCCCGAACACTTGGAAATTGTGCGGCGCGCTGTAGTCGATGCGCACATCAAAGGACTTCTGATCAAATGGACCGGAGCCGCTCGCGACGTAGTTCGCGTTTAGGTTGTCGTTAACCGGCGTCGGGAACAACGCCAGCAAATTGCCGACGTTCTGCCCGATTCGTCCAATGGGAATCATGTTGTTGGCGAAAGCGGTGCGGCCCGCTCCCGTTAGCGGGTTGCCGGTCGCAGGATCAAAAATCTGCCCCTCCCCTACATACTGGCTCAAGTCGCAGAAGCCCGGCGTCGCGCTACTGCCGTTGGTTGCCGGATTGCAGCTCGTCAGCACTTCCGAAGTCGGCACGGTATATTGGTTGGTGATACCTTGCGTTTGCTGCGTGCCCTGATAATCGCCGAAGAAGAACAGTTTGTTCTTAATGATCGGCCCGCCCACCGAACCCCCGAACTGCTTCCAATTCGCGCTCGCCAGCGGCACTCCAGGCGCGTTCGTAAAGGGGTCACGCGCTTCCTGGTCGCTGCTGCGATTGAAAAAGAAACCCGTTCCATGAAAATCGTTCGATCCCGACTTGGTCTGCACTCGGATAATGCCGGAAGTGGCTTTGCCCGATTCCGCGTCGTAGTCCTGCAGCGCAATCTTCGCTTCCCCGACCGCGTCGAGGTTCGGATTCACCACGATAATTCCTAGGATCGGATCCTGGTTGTCGGTTCCATCCAGTTCAAAGTTGGTTCCGGAGAAATGCTGTCCGTTCACCTGAATTTGTCCCCCGCCCTGCGGATTCTCTGTCGCGGCGTGCGAGAAGCCCGGCAGTTTCTGTGTTCCAGGGGAGAGCAGCTCGAAGTTCGTAAAGTTGCGGTTCAGAATGGGCAGATCTTCGACGTATTTCTGGTTAAATTGCACGTCGACGTCCGCGCGATCGGTCTGCAGTTGTGGTATGTCTCCGGACACTTCGACGGTCTGCGTCACTTCGCCGACGGTCAGGGCGGCATCCAGGGTCACCGAGGTATCCGCCGACACGGTGATCTTCGCCACCGCGTAGCCCTTGAACCCCGCCGCCGAAACTTCAACCTTATAATCGTCGGGTATCAAGTGGGTCACCGAGTAGTTGCCGCTCTCGTTCGACGTCGTTTCGAACGCAGTCGTCTTACTGAGCGAAGTAACCACCACTTTCGCGCCCACCACCGCGTTGCCTTGCGGATCGACTACCGTCCCGATCACGCTGCCGAACACCGCTTGCCCCGACGCTGTATGCACGCACAGGTTCAAGCAAAAACAGATTGCCACCAGCATTACCCAGACTGATCGCCTTGCCATTCACCCCTCCTGTTATCTTCCAAGGGGACTCGAAGCGCCCTTGGAAGCAACACCCCTACCGCTCATCCTCGACTGAACTTTGTGGTTTCGGAAAAGACTGTGTGGAACCGCTATAACAACGATACGCAACTACTGCGGATACCCCTCGACGTACACAAGCCACTTCTCGAATCCAAATTCCCAATTCGACCGTTTCCGCAAGTCCTACAAAATCAGCACCGGAACTCAGGTCGAACGATATTGTGACTAGCTCTTATCAGTTTTCTTGATTCTTGGGGAAGTCTCATGGCGTAAGATACGGTTACATCGGACAACTAGTGCTTTTCCACTAGGTTGCATCCATTGATACGTTCATGTTACAACGCTTTAACTGGGGTTGACGTGGTAGAACGTTCTCAGGTCCAGGCCCAAATCGAAAAAATGGCCAACAGTCCCGTCCTGCACGGGTCTGAGTCCCTCTGTAAACTTCTCCGCTACATTTCCAAACACGCCCTCGATCATCCCGGCGCCCCACTGAAGGAATACCAAATCGCCACGGAAGTTTTCGGCCGCCAGGACGACTTCGACCCCCAGGTCGACTCCATGGTCCGCGTCCAGGCCGGACGCCTCCGTGCCAAACTCGCCGAGTATTACAACAGCGACTCCGCCATCGACGACCCCATCTGGGTCGAATTTCCCAAGGGCACGTATGTGCTCACTTTTCACACCCGCAACGCCGGCAGTAAGAATCACGCAACCGCCGTCCACCCCGCAGCTAACGCCAATTCGCCGTACCCCTCCGTCGCCGAAGAACTCCCGCTGCTCCACGAAACTAAGGTAGAACCACAACGCAAGCCCACCCGTTGGGCGGTCGCCGCCGGCGTCCTCGCCGTTCTCCTCGCCGGGTCACTGACTGTCACCGCCGCCTTGCTCTTTCCGCGCAAAGCCGGTGAAACCAGCGCCATCCCCGACCGCCCCGGCATCCCAGCAGCCTTCCACACCTTCTGGCGCGGCTTTCTCACCGGCCCCGAAGAACCCTGGGTCATCTTCAGCAACGCCCCCTTTACCGGACGCCCCGACGTGGGCATGCGCTACTACGACGCCTCCCGCGACAAAGGCCAATTCATCCTCGACCACTACACCGGCGTCGGCGAAGTCCTCGCCATCCACGAACTCGATCGCGTCTTCAACCTTCTCCATCAAGAGCTGCGCGTAAAACGCGGCAGCCTCTTTTCCCTCGACGACGCCAAGAATAACGACCTCATCCTCATCGGCTCGCCCTCTGAAAATCTCACCCTGCTCGACGTCCCCAGCACCCGCGAATTCGTCTTCCGCCAGATTCACGACGGCGACCGCCGCGGCGACACCGAAATCATCAACCTTCATCCGCAAAACGGCGAGCCCAAGGAATTCAAAGCCTCCCCCAACAACGCCGCCCTCATCGACGACTATTCCGTCATCGCCCTGGTCCGTGGCCTCAACCCTTCCCGCGCCGAACTCATCCTCGCCGGCGATTCCACCATCGGCACCCAAGCCGCCGTCGAATACGTCTCCCGCCAGCAATCCCTCGAGGAACTCCTCCAACGCCTCGGCGTCTCCAAACAATCCGACCTCAAACCCTTCGAAGCCGTCCTCCACGTCAAAGTCGTCCGCGGCGTCCCCGTCTCCACCGAACTCGTCGCCCTCCGCAAATCCCCCCAATAACACGGGCACATCAAACTCCGTCAAACTTCTTCGATACTCACGCCATTTCAATTTGCTTTGGTCTTTACGGTTTAAATCCAACCCAACCCAAAACCCGGGTGGCCCACCCTTGCGATTTTTGCAAGGGTGGGATCGCACCACGATCCATCGAGTGTTTGTTCTCGAATTTCGCTTTTTTATTTACTTACTTTGCTCACTCAAAACGACGACGGAGCGTGCCCCGCCCTCGCTTTGCAGGGTGGGTCTTTCTTTTGATTTTCTCTTCTACCTTCGCCGACCCGGAAACCCCGCTGAAGTATTCCTTGGGGAATAAATCTCCAACCACAGCTTCTGAAGTCTTCTTCGAGGATTACATCTCCAACCACAGCTTCTGAAGTTTTCTTCGAGGATTACATCTCCAACCACAGCCTCTGAAGTTTTCTTCGAGGATTACATCTACAACCACAGCTTCTGAAGTTTTCTTCGAGGAAATCTACAACCACGGTCAGGGTGCCCCAGACGCCGTAATTGCGTCTGGGGGTTTAGATCCAACTTCAATCCCAATCAAAACGACAATCCCGACAGGTCTAAATTTCGACGAGATCCTTCACTTACAACTAATCAACGCCCTACTTCCCCGGCCCCACCACCAACTTCGGATCCAACTCCCCCGCCCTCTTCAACTCCCGCTCCGCCTCATCCTTCTCACCCTTCTTCCGCAACGCCAACCCCAACTGATAATGCCCCGGCGCATACCCCGGCGTCGCCCCCACCGCCACCCGAAACTGCGAAATCGCCCCATCTAAATCCCCTGCATTCATCAATCTCTTCCCCGAATTCGTAGCAAACACCGCCGCCTGCATATCCGTAGTCTGCTTCGCAATCACCGCTCCGGCCTTAGCCTCCACCGCCGCACCATCCGTATCCCCCAGCGACCGCAACACCCCCGCCAACGTCGTGTGCGCCCCCGCAAAATCCGGCGCCAACCGAATCGCCTCCCGCAGCGCCGCAGCCGCCTCGGATAATTTCTCCTCCTGCTTCAACACTGTCCCCAACGTATAAAACGCCTCCGCATAATCCGCTTTCGCCGCCACTGCCGCACGCAACTCCTTCTCCGCCTCCCCCAACTCCCCCTGCTGCCACAACGTCACTCCCAACGTATAGTGCGCATCCGCCTGCCGCGGATTAATCTCCGCGGCCTTCCGCAACTCCGCGATCCCCTCCGGCAATTTATCTTTCAACTTCAGTGCCAGCCCCAAGTCGTAATGCAGCGTCGCATCATTCGGCGCATCTACTAACGCCCCCTGAAACTCCGCCACCGCCGCATCGAAATCCGTCTTCTGCAAATACGCCGCCCCCAAATTCGCCCGATACCCCGTATCCCGCGGCCGAATTTTCAACGCCGCCTGAAACTCCCGAATCGCCCCATCCCCATCCCCCACCTGCAGCAGCGACAATCCCAAATTGTTATGCGCATCCGCATTCCCCGGCTGCAGCTTCACCGCCGCTCGAAACGCCCCTACCGCCCCATCCGCGTTCCCCGCGTGCTGCCACAAAATCCCAAGTTCATTCTGCGCATCAAAAAAGTCGCCCTGCAGCGCCACCGCCCGCTGCAACTCCGCCGCCGCCTCATCCGTCTTCCCACTCAACTGCAGCGCCCTCCCCAAATAAAAATGTCCCTGCGCATTCGCGTCATCCAACCGCACCGCCGCACGCAACTCCGTCACCGCCGCATCCACTTCCTTCGCCTGCAACTCCACAACTCCCAAATGCAAATGCCCCGCCGCAAACTCCGGCTGCAACTTCACCGCCGCGATAAATTCCGCGCGCCCGCCCGCAGCATCATCTTCCTGCACCAACAAACTCCCCAACTCATCATGCAAATCCGCACGCCCCGGCTCAATTTCGCTCGCCGCCCGCAGCTCTCCGACCGCACCTTTTAAATCCCCAGAAAATGACAACGCCCTCCCCAACGCCCGATGCGCCTCCGCATCCCGCGGCGCCGTCTTCACCGCCGCCCTCCCCTCCGTCACAGCCTCGGAAAAATCCCCCTTCTTCACCAGCGCATTCGTCAACCCCACCCGCGCCTGCACAAACTCTGGCCTTACCCGCAAAGCCCCACGAAACTGCACAATCGCCGGATCAATCTCCCCCAGCGTCACCAACACAAACCCCAGCGAATTCCGCGCCTCTGGATTCCCCGGCACCAACTTCACC
Organism: uncultured Acidobacteriota bacterium; assembly: GCA_963846145.1. GTDB lineage: Bacteria > Acidobacteriota > Terriglobia > Acidiferrales > UBA7541 > Acidiferrum. The sequence goes on from CAWJUV010000006.1 coordinate 466,842, forward strand.
ACTCTCTCAAACTCACTCCGCGCGCCAACCAAATCCCCACTCTGCAGCGCCGCAACCCCACGCCCATAAGCCGCCTGCGCCGCCGCCCCCACATCCTGCTGCGCCGCGACACTCGCAACTCCCGCCAACGCCATCAAGACAACCGCCAACAAAAATCGACGCGCCAAGACGGGTGCCCCACCCTCGATTTCTAGGGTGGGTCTTGCGTTTGACTTTTCTTTCCTTCTCACCATCACCACAAATTATCCATCAGTTCGACCCTTCCTCCATTCCTCATTAAATCTCCCAACTTCATTCCCATCTCACCAGACCGAAACCCAAACACACCCTCATCTCACTTCGCAATTTCTCGTGTACCATCTCAGTCACCGTGTCGTCCTTCGCAAATCCGTTAGGCGAAACCGAGACTATCTCCCACTACCGCCTACTCCACAAAATCGGCGGCGGCGGCATGGGTATCGTCTTCGAAGCCGAAGACCTCAAACTCGGCCGCCACGTCGCCCTGAAATTTCTCCCCGACGAAACCGCCACCGAACCACAAGCCCTCCAGCGTTTCCAACGCGAAGCCCGCGCCACCTCCGCGCTCAATCACCCGAACATCTGCACCATCCACGAAATCGACGAAGCCGACGGCCGCGTCTTCATCGCCATGGAACTCCTCGAAGGCCAAACGCTGAAACATCTAATCGGCAACGGAAAATCCCTCCCCATCGACAAAGTCAAAGACCTCGGCACCCAAATCGCCGACGCCCTCGACGCCGCTCACAGCAAAGGCATCATCCACCGCGACATCAAGCCCGCCAATATTTTCGTCACCAATCGCGGCATCGCCAAAATTCTCGACTTCGGCCTCGCCAAACTTTCTTCCGAACTCCCCGACGCCGACACCATGTCCACCACCGGCCCCACCGAACAACACCTCACCAGCCCCGGCACCACACTCGGCACCGTCGCCTATATGTCCCCCGAACAAGTCCAGGGCAAAGACCTCGACCCGCGCACCGACCTCTTTTCCTTCGGCTCGGTCCTCTACGAAATGTCCACCGGCCAACTCCCCTTCCGCGGCGACACCACCGGCATGATCTTCGACGCCATTCTCAATCGCGCGCCAACCCCACCCACGCGCCTCAATCCCGACATCCCACCCAAACTCGAAGAACTCATCCACAAATCCCTCGAAAAAGATCGCGAAGTCCGCTGCCAATCCGCCGCAGAAATGCGGGCCGACCTCAAGCGCCTCCAACGTGACAGCGAGTCTGCCTCCGCCACCCACTCCGCACAACTCGCCGCGACTCCAAAGAAAAAATCGCGCTCGGCAATCGCCGCCGCAGTCGCGTTCGCAGCTGTAATCCTCATCGCCGCTCCCATCCTCTATTTCCGCTCCGCCCCCGCCGGCGAAAATCTCGGCTCCATCGCCATCCTCCCCTTCACCAACCAAACCGGCGACCCCAACCTCGAATACCTCAGCGACGGCGTCCCCGAAAGCGTCATGAACTCCCTCAGCCAACTCCAAAACGTCCGCGTCGCCTCCCGCAATTCCGCCTTCCACTACAAAGGCAAAGACGCCCCCGCCGCCACCATCGGCAAAGATCTCAACGTCCGCAGCGTCCTCTTCGGCCGCATGTCCCAACAAAACAAAACCCTCACCATCAGCGCCGAACTCGTCGACACCAAAGACGACCACCAAATCTGGGGCAAGCAATACACCGGCTCCGTCAACGACGCCGCCACCATCGAGCAATCCCTCGTCACCGACATCTCCGCCAAACTCCAACCCAACACCTCAAAAAATTCCCCGCCGCCCTCCAACAAACGTCGCTCTGAAAACAGTGACGCCTACCAGGCCTACCTCAAGGGCCGCTACGTTTACACCCACGCCACCTACCGCACTGCCGCCCAAGCCGTCGACTTCTTCAACGAAGCCATCAAGCTCGATCCCAATTACGCCGCTGCCTACGCCGGCATCGCCGACACCTACTGCGATCTGGCCTTTGAAGTTGTGCTGCCCCCATCCTCCTACTTCCCGAAAGCCAAAGCCGCCGCACTCAAAGCCGTCGAGCTTGGTCCCGATCTCGCTGACGCACACTCCGCGCTCGGCACGGTTCTGTGGGGTTTCGACTGGGATTGGTCTGCCGCCGAACGCGAGATGCGTAAAGGCCTCGAACTAGATCCCAACAGCGTGCTCGGCCATCAGCGCCTGGGAATGTTCCTGGTCACTATCGGCCGTGCAGAGGAAGGCGTCGCAGAAACCAGAAAAGCTCACGATCTCGACCCACTCTCGTCGTACAGCTACGAGATTTGGGGTTACTCGTTGGTGCTTGCAGGAAAATTTCAGGAGGCCGACCCAATTCTGCAGCAAGGCATGACCCTCGAAAAAGACGCTCCATTACTGCATACCAATCTCGCTTGGTCCTATGCTTTCAATCACCAGTACCCCGAGGCTATCGCCGAATACGCCAAGCTCCCGGACCTCAATGCCTCCGCGGATCAGTTGCCGTATGCCGGACTTGGTTTCGTATACGCTGTCGCCGGCAAACGACAGAAGGCCCTTCAAATCCTCGCCGAATTCGACGAGCTCTCCAAAACCCGCTACATCGACTCCTACCTCAAAGCCATGATCTACTCCGGCCTCAACGACAAAGACAACGCCTTTATCCAACTCAACAAATCCTTCGAAGAACACTCCGCCAGCATGCCCTTCACCAAATCCGACCCCTTCCTCGCCAACCTCCGCTCCGACCCCCGCTTCCCCGCCCTCCTCACCAAAATCGGCCTCCCCCTGAACTAAAAAAAAGTAACTTCAAAAAGTTATCCGGGATCGCAACAACCAAGGCGGGTGCCCACCCTCGATTTCTAGGGTGGGTCTTGGATTTGACTTCATCTTTTGTTTTTTTTTCGCACTTCTTCGACTTCAAATCCACTAAAAGCCAGGGTGCCCCAGACGCCGTAGTTGCGTCTGGGGGTTTAGATTCAACTTCAACCCATCCCTATCCGTCATCTCAAAATCCACTTCTCACTTCCCAAATTTCTCCACCCGCAAAATCCCGCTCCCCTCCTTCACATACACCATCTGATTCGCCTTCACATTCTCGATCTTCTCCAACTAAACCACTCGGCCACCGAATCTCCAGCAAATCCACCTTCTCCGCTTTCCCAATCCCAAAGTGCACCCTTAAATCATTCTGCGAAAAATAACTGCCCCCACTCCTTACTTCATCAATCTGCGAATGCGGCTTGCTCTCTCCCGCCACCGTCGTCACACAGCGCACCCGCGCCCCAATCCCGCTCCGATTCGACTTCACCCCAATCGTCCGCACCTTGATCCAGTTATTTCCCGGTTTTAAATCGCAGCGCAACAACTGCGGAAAATCATTCACCGTATTCACCACCACATCCACATCCCCATCATTATCAAAATCCCCAAACGCACACCCACGCGAAGGCGCCGGCGCAGAAATCCCCGCCCCTGCATCCATCGACACATCCTCAAACTTCCCATTCCGCAAATTCCGATACAGCAGTTTCCGCTGCGAATACCCCGCCTCCGTCTTCAACTGCTCCACTTCCGGATACACATGCCCATTGCAAATCAAAATATCCGCCCACCCATCGTTATCCATATCCAAAAATCCGCAGCCCCACCCCAAATATTGCGTGTGCTTCCCCAAGCCCCGCCGGAAAAGTCGCGTCCTCAAAATTCCCGCCGCCCACTCCGCGATACAGCGACGGCGTATCCCCCGCAAAATTCGTCTTCACAATATCCAGATTTCCATCCAGATCGTAATCGATCGCCGAAACGCCCATGCCCGCCTGCGGTTTCCCATCCGCACTCAGCGCGCAACCGGCCTCCAGCGCCACATCCGTAAATTTCCCATTCTTCAAATTTTTATACAGCGCGCTGGCCGTGGAATCATTCGCCACATAAATATCCGGCCACCCATCGTTATCAAAATCCGCCGTCAGCACTCCCAATCCATACGTCCCATTCGCGCTGAAAATCCCCGCCGCTTCCGACACATCGCGAAACGTCCCATCCCCATTGTTGTGATACAAAATATTTTTCCCGCCATTCAACCCCGGCGGCCCGCACGCCACCATCGTCCCCTTGTACAAACAAGGCCCCGACTCCGGCACCGGCGCCGTCGCCAGATCCAGATCGATGTAATTGGCCACAAACAAATCCAGCCGCCCATCGCGGTCGTAATCCACAAACGCGCAGCCGCTATTCCAGCGTTTTCCGCTCCCCGTCACCCCGGCCTTCTCGCTCACATCCGAAAACGTCCCATCGCCATTGTTGTGAAACAAAACATTTTTTCCAAAGTACGTCACAAACAAATCTTCAAATCCATCGTTGTCGTAATCCCCGATGCAAACTCCCTGCCCCCACCCGGAGTGCGCCAATCCCGCCTTCACCGTCACATCCGTAAACGTTCCATCGCGATTATTCTTAAAAAGGTGCGACGTCGGCTCCGCGCCCTTTCGGAAATCCTTCCAGCCTCCACCCATTCACCAAAAAAATATCCAGCCACCCATCATTGTCGTAGTCGTAGAACGCCACTCCGCAGCCGGTCGTCTCCAGCAAATATTTATTCTTGTGCTCTCCGCCAAAAATCGTCTTGGCGTTCAACCCCGCTTCTTTCGCCACATTGATAAAACTCAAACCAAGCGGCGTCCCCACGATCGGCGAACTCGCAGCAGTTGTCTGCCCGGCTGCAGACACACCCGCACCGCGCCACCCCGCCCATCCCAATATATTTTCCAGTGAGAAAACCGCAGCCGCCCTACTCAGCGACCCAAGAAATGCTCGGCGTGAAAAACTCAAAAGAGGAGATACCTTCCCGCGTACAGCCCGTGCTAGAATCCGTCGCTTCCCTTTATAGAGAGGCCCTCGGGAGTTTGCAAGCTCCCGCCATCACCATGCCTCGCACTCCTTCTCGCGCGCTCCTCTCCGCAATCGCTTTCCTGGCAGCACTCGTCTTCTCTTCCACCTCTTTCGCCAGCCGACGACGACTGCCCGCAAAAACTGCAAAGAAACCATCACCATCGTCCCTCCCAACCTCGAAATCACCCGCCCCGTCCGCACCTGGGAATTTCTCTCCGCCACCGGCACCCAAGCCGGCATCTTCGGCAACGAATCCGGCCGCGTCGAAGCCTGGGTCTACCCCCTAAAAATCTTTCGCGATCTGCATCTCCGCTTCAACACCGGTGAACGCATCCTCAACGCCGACACTCTGGCACGCACCATCACCGTGCGCCCCGAATCCACCACCATCATCTACACCAGCGACACTTTCACCGTCCGCGAAACGTTTTTCGTTCCAGTCGACCAACCCGGCGCCCTCATCACCTTCGATGTCGAAACCGAATTCCCTCTCGAAATCGAAGCTGTCTTCCACCGTGACTTCGCCCTCGAATGGCCCGCCGGCCTCGGCGCCACTTACACCAACTGGGACCGCGACCGCCACGCCTTCTACTTCGGCGAAGAAACCAAAACCTTCTCCGCTTTCTTCGGCTCCCCCACCGCCGTAGAAACTCAAGAAGAATTCGACACCAACTACTCCAGCGCCCGCGAAAATTCCTTCCGCCTCGGCCGCACCGAAAAGGGTCACGACACCAAGCTCCTCGTGCTCGCCGCCAGCGTCCACGGCCGCCCCGACGCCGAAGAAATCTACGACCGCCTCACCACCGACCACGAAAAGCTCCTCAAGGAATCCGCCGACTACTATCGCGATTATCTCGCGAAAACCGTCAGCATTCAAATCCCCGACACCGATCTCCAAAAAGCCTACGACTGGTCGCGCATCAGCGTCCTGCAGGGCCTCGTCACCAATCCTTATCTAGGCACCGGCCTCGTCGCCGGCTACCGCACCTCCGGCGAAAGCCAGCGTCCCGGCTTCGCTTGGTTCTTCGGCCGCGACTCCATGTGGACCAGCTTCGCCCTCAACTCCGTCGGCGACTTCGCCACCACCAAGAAAGCCATCGAGTTCATCAGCAAATATCAGCGCGAAGATGGAAAAATCCCCCACGAAATCGCTCAGGGCGCAAATTTCGTCCCGTGGTTCAAGGACTATCCCTATCCATACGCGTCCGCCGACGCCACTCCGCTCTACATCATCGCCACCAACGACTACGTCACCCAAAGCGGCGACGTCGCCTTCGCAAAAACCAAATGGGACAGCCTCGAAAAGGCCTACCAATTCCTGCGCTCCACCTACGACGAGCGCGGTCTCCCTAAGAATTTCGGCATCGGCCACGGCTGGGTCGAAGGCGGCCCGCTGCTCCCGGTAAAAACCGAGCTGTACCAAAGCGGCCTCGGCGCCGAAGCCCTCCGCGCCCTCTCCAATCTCGCGCATCTCACCGGACACGACGCCGAAAGCAAAGATCTAGCCGCCGCCTTCGAAAAACAGAAATCCCTCATCAACGACGTCTTCTGGCTCCCCGAACAAAAATCGCTACGCCTTCGCCCTCAGCAACCCCGACGGCAAACCCATCGACGAAGCCAGCGTCCTCGCCACCGTCCCCATGTGGTTCGGCGACCTCGACGAATCCAAAGCGAGCAGCATGCTCACCCAGCTCTCCACCGCCGATCATCAAACCGACTGGGGCATGCGCATCCTCAGCAACAAGGCCGAAAAATTCTCCGGCGGCGGCTACCACTACGGCAGCGTCTGGCCCCTCTTCACCGGCTGGGCCAGCGTCGCTGAATACCGCTACCATCACGAACACGCCGCCTACGCCAACCTCCGCTCCAACGCCCTCCTGGCCCTCGACGGCTCCCCCGGCCACGTCACCGAAGTCCTCTCCGGCGACTACTACCAGGGCCTCTCCACCAGCAGCCCCCACCAAATCTGGTCCGCCGCCATGGTCGTCTCCCCCATGCTCCGCGGCCTCTTCGGCCTCTCCACCGACGCGCAAACCAACACCGTCACTCTTGCTCCGCACCTTCCCGCCGACTGGCAGCGCTTCACCGTCAGACAATGTCCACGTCGGCTCCGCCAACTTAACATTCCGGTACGCAAACACTTCGGGCGAATCGATCTCCAGATTCAAAATCACTGGCGCTGCGGCGGTAAGCATCGTGAATTTCGCGCCAGCCTTCAGCCTAGCAGCGCAAGTCCGCTTCGTATCCGTCAACGGGCAAAAAGTTCCAATTCAAAATCCTCACTCACGATGCAGACCAACATGTCGTCTTTCAGTTCAATGCTCGCGTTGGCTCAAGCCAAGTCCAGCATTCACAGCGATAAAAAATTTTGACGTGAGCTATCGCCCGGCGCTTCCCTCACCGGGAGCAGCGAGCGAAGGTCTGCAAATCGTGGCCGAATCCTGGTCGCCAAACCGAGACTCGCTGACCGTTACGGTCTCCGGATTTCCGGGCCACGACTACAAATTAATACCCGGCAACTGGATGATGGTGTCCTCCGTGGATGGGGCAGCTTTTCATCGTACCGGTTGCGGCGAACCTTCATACTGCTTCGACGTAAAGATTCCCGCGGCGCCCGAAACATCCACAGCACGGACATCAAAGATCACAGTCCATTTGCTCAACTACGAATACAAGGCCGAGCCATTCGATGGGGATCCTTGTAGAAATTCAACAATCTGCTTTTGCAATTCAACCCTCACCACCGAGGAGGATATTCACTCCATGACCCACCGCATCCTAATCGCCGCCATCATAATATTGACCATGACCCTAGGCCCCAACTCCCCACGCACCAACGCCCAACAACAACCCCCCAAACACCTCGACACCCACGGCCGCGAATGGTGGCAAAACGCCGTCTTCTACGAAATCTACCCGCGCAGCTTCGCCGACTCCAACAACGACGGCATCGGCGACCTCAACGGCATCACCTCTAAACTCGACTACCTCCACGACCTCGGCGTCGACGCCCTGTGGATCACTCCCTGCTTCCCCTCCCCGCAAGTCGACTTCGGCTACGACGTCTCCGACTACGAAAATATCGACCCCATGTACGGCACCCTCGCCGACTTCGATCGCCTCGTCGCCGAAGCCAAAAAGCGCCATATCAAAATCATTCTCGACTTCGTGGTCAACCACTCCTCCGACCAGCACAAGTGGTTCCTCGAATCCCGCTCCTCCCGCGACAACAAATACCGCGACTGGTACATCTGGCGCGACGGCAAAGGCCCCGGCCAGCCGCCCAACAATTGGCAATCCGAGTTCGGCCTCCCCGCCTGGACCTGGGACGAAAAAACGAAGCAGTGGTATTACAACTATTTCTATCCGCAGCAGCCCGATCTAAACTGGCGCAATCCCGCCGTCCACGACGCCATGATGGACGCCACCCGCTTCTGGTACAAACGCGGCGTCGCCGGATTCCGCCTCGACGCCGTCGACACTCTCTTCGAAGATCCCGACCTCAAAGACAATCCTTCCGCGCCTGGCAAAGACAAATTCGGCCGCCCAAATTTCGCCCGAATCCACAACACCAAGCTCCCCGAAGTTCACGACGTCCTGCGCGATCTCCGCAAAGTCGCCGACGAATACGGCGCCGTGCTCATCGGCGAAACCTGGACCAAAGACATCCACGAACTCATGCGCTACTACGGCACCGGCAACGAACTGCAGATGCCCATGGACCTGATGTTCACCAGCGTCAAAACTCTCAGCGCTCCCGAATTCCGCGCGCAGATCGCCGCCGTCGACACCGCCGGCGGCTGGCCCGTCTTCGTCATCAGCAATCACGACATCGTCCGCGCCGCCACCCGCTACACCGACGGCACCCACACCGACGAAATCGCCAAAATCATGGCCACGCTTTACCTCACCCTGCGCGGCTCCCCGATCATGTATTACGGCGAAGAGATCGGCATGGTCAACACCGACCCCACCCGCAAAGAAGACGTCAAAGACGTCCAGGCCCTCATCAGTTGGCCCACCGACAAAGGCCGCGACGGCGAACGCACCCCCATGCAATGGAACACCACGCCAAACGCCGGCTTCACCAAAGGCAAACCCTGGCTCCCCGTCCCCGCCAGCTACAAAACCTACAACGTCGCCACCGAATCCAAAAACCCCGACTCCGTCCTCAACACCTACAAACACGTCATCGCCCTCCGCCGCAGCGAACCCGCCCTCCTCACCGGCTCCTACACCGCCCTAAACCCCGACGACCCCAACGTCCTCGCCTACCTCCGCAAAGAAAACGACGACACCGTCGTCGTCGCCCTAAACATGTCCGCCACCCCCCAAAAACTAAACCTCACCAGCGCGGGCCTCGCCTCCCCAAAACTAAAAGTCCTCCTCAGCACAACAAAGTTGCCCGACGTCTCTGACACGACAAACATCACGCTGCAACCCTACGCCGCTCTCATCGCCAAAGTGACGAAGTAGCAAAAGAACGCAACAAATTTCCAATCGCCCGACACGCGCAGTCCCAAGGCGGGCGATTCTTCTTTTGTTTTCGAAATTTCTCTTAAGGTTTTTCTTCTGGGTACCCCACCCTCGCTTTTTAGGGTGGGTCTTGGGTTGAACTGTAAAGTTTGGACTTTTCTCTCACAACAACTACAAAACTGTCATCCCGACCGAAGCAAGCCGACTGCTTTTGCTTTTCAATCCCGCTCCTGCGGGATTGTCGGCTTGCGGAGTGGAGGGACCTCTCTTCCGCTTTTGACTTGCTCCCATTTTTGTTCTTGATCTTTTATTCCTACTTTTCGCTCAAGAATCACTGCGGCTTCTCGCTCGTCCCCTTCGGCGCCCCAATCTTCCCCATCGTCTCCACATTAAATTTCTTGTAATCCGAATACCTCACCACCTCATTCACCCGAAACCCCTTCACCATCAGCACCCGCACCCCCACATGCATCTCCGCATAAGTCGGCAACCACACCTCTTCATTCACGAACCCCTGCTCAAACACAAAGCTCGTCCCCTTCTGCAAATTCGCCACCAACCCACCACCAACATGAAAATCCCCCACAAAATAAGCCTCCAGCCGCGCCACATCATGCGCCTTCTCATCAATCCAAATCACCCCAGCCAACTTCTGCACCACTTTCTCCGCCATCTTCCGCGCCTTATATTCCGGGTTCGGCTCGAAATCAAACACCAGTACATCCTGCCCGCGAAATCTCTCCCGCCGCGGATTCACAAACTGCGACACCCGCAAAAACATTTCAATCCCCGGCTCATCCTCTTTATCCACATCGGTACCCGGCGAATCCGACCCCTTCTCTTCCTGCTTTTCTTTCTCGGCCTCTTTCTTCGCCGCACGCTTCGCCTTCCGTTCCTCGTGCTCCTTGATCTCTTTCTGGGTCTTCTCGTTCTCTTTCGCCTGCGCGTCGTCGCTCAGCGCTTTCCCATCCTTCGCCGTCAACGTCGAAATCTCATCTCCATCCAGATAAAAAAACGTATACGTCTTCAAATCCCGCTCAGTGAGTTTCTCGTTCTTGTCGTAGTGCGTCTCTTCTTCCGTCCGCGTCCCAGCATAATTCTCTTTAATCTTGTCGATGGCCTTCTGATTCTCATCAATCTCTTTAAACAGCGCTTTCAAATCCGGCAGCTGCACCTGCGACTTCTTCGGAAAATCAAATACCCGCTCCCCCGCCGTCCCATTCACCACTACCCGCGTCACCGCAATCTGAAAAACCTGCGCCCCACGATGCAGCTCCACCCGAAACGGAATCTTCAACCCATCCTGCACGCGATAATCGTCATAAAAAATCTGCTCATCCACTCCACCAATCGCCGCCACTTCCTTCACAATCAAATGCGTCTGCGCATCAAAAAACACCGCCCTCTTCAACCCGCCCGCCGTCGTCACCTCAATTTCTACCGCATCCCGCCCACGAACTTTCGCCGGCCCCACCACCGTCAGCCCCAATTTATTTTTCTTGGCATTCACCAACCGCGAATTGTAATACTGCGCCGCCGCCTCCAACTGCGTCCCTTCCGCGCCCACCAACGTCTCAATCGTCTCGCCACTCTGATGCCACGCCGACTTCCCGTTGTACGCCTCAATCAGCGCCCGCTCCCCCACCACCAATTCCGAGTAATACCGATTCGGCGCCTTGGTAATCAGCGTATAAGTCCCGTTCTTCTCCTTCCCGCCACTGGCCTCCACGTCACCGCCGCCACTATTCGTCGAAAACGTCCCCTCCATCTTCAATGTCTGCACCTTGCTCAAGCGCCCCGCCCCACCCTCCGCCTTAATATATTGCTCAACAATTTTCCCGGCATCCTGCGCCCGCACACCAACCGGCATCATCACGCCCAACAACAGCGCACAACTCCACCCCATCACCTTTGTTCGCACAGTGTTCACCACAGGTAGAAACGCACCCAGCACAGAAAAGTTTCGACCACCTCGAACCTTTCGCCACCTCACCCCGCGTTCGCAGCTCAGCGCCGCGACGCCGCCGTGATAATCTTCAAGGCCGTCACCCGCGCCAATCATTCGCGAAAAACCTCGTGCCCCCCGTCATCCAAGTCGCCAACGTCCGCAAGACCTACGGCCGCACCATCGCCGTCGACGATGTTTCCTTCGAAGTCCAGCAAGGCGAAATCTTCGGCCTCATCGGCCCTAACGGCGCCGGCAAAACCACCACCATGGAATGCATCGAGGGCCTGCGCACTCCCGACCGCGGCGCCATCACCGTCCTCGGCCTCGACCCGTATCGCGACGTCTACAAACTCCAGAACCTCATCGGTGTGCAGCTCCAGCAAGCTCAACTACAAAAACGAATCAAGGTTTGGGAAGCCGTCGACCTCTGGGCCTCCCTCTACAAACGCAAATCTTCCGACGCCACCCGCCTGCTCGAACTCCTCGGCCTCGCCGACAAACGCGACGCCTGGTTCATGAATCTCTCCGGCGGTCAAAAGCAGCGCCTGTTCATCGCCCTCGCGCTCATCAACGATCCCGAAGTCGTCTTCCTCGACGAGCTCACCACCGGCCTCGACCCGCAAGCCCGCCGCGCTATCTGGGACCTCGTCCGCGGCATCCGCGAACGAGGCAAAACCGTCTTCCTCACTACCCATTTGATGGAAGAGGCCGAGCGCCTCTGCGACCGCGTCGCCATCATCGAACACGGTCGCATCATCGACATCGACACACCGGAAAGCCTCGTTCGCCGCCATTGCCCGCAACGCACGGTCCTGCTCACCACCGACGATCCCGACGCCGAAAAATATTTTCGCGCCATCCCAACCGCACAATCGGTCACCGCTGCCGGTCACCGCTTCACCATTCAGGGCCAAGCCGACGACCTGACTACCGAAGTGATTCACTGCCTCTCCACCAACCAAATCCGCGTCACCGATTTCCGCACCGTCCTCCCTAACCTGGAGGACGTTTTCCTCAATCTAACCGGCCGCTCCATCCGCGAATGACCGCAAAACAAAAATGCTAAGAGGCCTCTTCAAACTCACCTGGATCGAAATCAAAGTGTTCCTGCGCGAACCGCTAGGCGCCATCGGCACCATCATCCTTCCAGTGTTATTTTTCGTCGCGCTCAGCCACATCCCGGCCCTGAAATCCTCATCGCCAACGCCGCCCACCGCAAATTACCTGCGCGTCAGCCTCCCGGTCCTGGTCTCCATTCTGATTGCCATCAGCGCGGTCCTCTCACTCGTCACCATCATTTCCATCTACCGTGAAGGCGGCATCCTCAAGCGCCTCCGCGCCACCCCGCTCCGCCCGCAAACCATCCTCACCGCCCACGTCCTGGTCAAACTTCTCCTCAGCGCCGCCACTCTCGCGCTGTTGCTCCTCGCCGGCAAACGTTACTACCCCGCGGGCACCCACGTCCCTTGGCTCTCCTTCATCATCGCCCTGCTGATCAGCACCTGGAGCATCCTCTCCATTGGCTTCGTCATCGCCAGCATCGTCCCCACCGCGCGTTTCGCTCAACCCATCGGTGCCCTGCTTTTCTACCCCATGCTGGGCTTCTCCGGAATCTTCGTCTCCGTCGCCGCTCTCCCTCCGACACTTCACGCCGTGGCGAAATCCCTGCCTTTGACCTACGCCGTCTCCCTCCTCCAAGGCATCTGGGCCGGCGACCCCTGGGCCGCCCACCTCAGCGACATCGCCGCCCTGGCCATCGCCTTCGCCATCTGCACCGCCATCTCCGCCAAAATCTTCCGCTGGGAATAACGCCCACACACCCACGCGCACTCTGCGCAAGACGGTGAGGCTTAAATTTCCATTGTGGGGCGGAACTTGGGCTTGCCTTGGGTTTGTCTTGGCTTTGACTTCCTGTTGGTTTCGACTTCCTCTTCAATTCATTCTCAACAAAACAACACAGGGTGGCCCATGTTCGCCTCTGGTTCACGAACCTGGGTCTTTCGTTTGACTTCTTACTGACCAACCACAACCAGGGACAGACGCGACGTTTCCCTCCAAAATTTTCAGTCCCACTCGACTACCCAATCGGAAACGTCCCGTCTGTCCCATCCGCAAAGCGCCCCACGCTCCCGATCGTTCCTGCGTCTCTACCTTTTTCTCACCACCCTCTACCGACTCTCACCTTCCCTCACCCCCACCCCAAACAACCCGCAATACTTCACCTTCACCGTATTCACATCCAACTTCCCCGGCCGCAACACCCCCAAATTCCCCTGCCGCAAAATCGACCCACCCTCCTTCGGATGCCGATCCGCACTCCCCATCAACACATGCCCCATCTCATGCCCCGCCGTCCTCTGCACCAAATCCGCCCGCGCCAGCAACCCCGACGCATCCACGCCCACCGCCTTCAACACCGCCGCCGACGCATGCACAATCCGCAAATGCGCATGCACCGGCACTCCATCCTCCATCTCCAAATCCGACCACCCCAATCGCAACACCCTCGAATTCCCGCTCGCCGGCAACCGATCCACCATCCGCACCTCCACCTGCCCCTCCATCTTCTCCGCGACAAATTTCACGCCCAGCACTCCACCCGTCGCATCCGCCCAACTCCGCAGCCCCGCCTTCAACCCCCGCAACTCCTCCTCATCCTTTACCGTCCCCGCATCAATCCACACCCGCAGCGGAAACTCCCTCCACCCCGCACTCCTGAGCGCCCCAATCTCCTCCACATAATTCGGCCGAAACATCCCCGCGCTACATCGCACCGCATCCTCATCAGATGAAAACGCCCGTGTCGCGACACTCGCTATGTGAACGCCACCATCTGCCGCACCGACCGCCGCCAGCAAGTTCAAACACAACGCCATGAACACACCTGGACGCATCATCCCCTTCTTCCGGAAAAGGTCTTCCCTTGGCTCACATTCAGATTAGACGTTGAATTTCTTCCGCTAGGAGGGAATACCCAAATCACCGCAAAAATTTCGCCGCGGCAACTAAGGCCCCAGATTTTTTCAGCAGGCTGCCTCGTTCAGTTGCTCGCCCAAGCAATCGCCTGCAAATCCGCCGTCAAATACCGCGACACATCCGCCATCCCATTGTGCTGCGTCCGCACATTCCCATCCTTATCCACCACAAACGTATTGGGCACTCCAAACGCCCCAAACTGCTGCCACAACTCAAACGGCGCCTCCCCAATCCGCAACGTCTTCAACTTTTTCTCCCGTATCACCCCGCGCAAATCCTTCTCATTCGTATCCTTCTCCACCACCGTCAGCACCACCACCTCCGGATGCTTCTCCTGAAATTCCTGCAACGCCGGCAACTCTTCCAAACACGCCGCGCACCACGTCGCCCACAAATTCACCACCGCCACTTTCCCCTTCAACTCCCCGTTAGAAAAATGCTCCCCGCGCAACGTAGTCACCTCAAATTGAGGCGCCGCATGCCGCAACAGCCGCGGCACATACGCATCCTTCGCCACCTCCCGCGCCGCCACCTCTTCCATCCGCCGCTGCAGCTCGCGCTTGCTCCCCATCTTCTCCCGCCGCCACAACGCTTCGAGCTTCGCATCCGCTTCCTTCTGCTCACTCCACGGCCGCACCGCCGCCTCCAAATAACAATCCACCGCACCACGAAAATCCCCGGTCCCCTCCAGCCCCTGCCCCAACAAATAAAACGACGACGCCAACTTAAACTCCCCTCGACGCGGCCCCAAAATCGCCACCGTCTCCCCCGGCTTCCCCATCTTCAAATAAATCCCCGCCCGCACCACCGCGATCGACTTTTGCTGCAAGCTCACATAATCATGCGGAAAATGACCGGCAAACGGCTTGTTGGCATATTCCTTCACAATTTGCTCGGCGTCTCCCAGTAGCGCCAGCGCCTCCGGCAATTTCACATTAGCGTTCATATAAGTGCGTGCCATGTAGATCCGCAACTCCGGAACATCCGGATTTTTCTCCGCCGCCAACATATAAAGTTTTTCCCGCTCCGCCAAATTCTTCTCGGAATAGAACAACTTCACGCTGGCTTCCTTGGCCTCCACGCTCTTCGGGTATTTTTCCACTACCTCCCGAAACATCGCCGCCTTCCTATCCGGATCCTTCTCGAGAATCCCTCGGTCCATCAGAAAAAACGCCCGGGGATTCGAATCACCGTCGTTAGGCTGTTTCTCCAGCGCCGCGAACAGCCGATCGGTCGTTTGCTCCGGAACCCAACTTTCCACCGCCGCAAACTCCACCACACTCTCCAGCCCAAATCCATCCGCCGCATGTTCCGCAATGAATTTGTCTATCTCCGGCAGCAGCGCCGCTCGCGCTTCAGCAGTATCGCCATGCAGGTGCAGCTTATCTCTCCACAAATCGCTGATCAGATTTTGCCCACGATCCGGCGGATGAATGTTCTCCTCCAAAATCGTAATCCCCTTCGCAAAGTCCACCGGCCGGTCAATCCCCAGCGACGTGAGCGTTCCTGTGTAGGACATCGCCTCATACTTCACACCCATCTCCAGTTGCTGTCCTGACGGATTACAAAACAGAACGTCGAAGTATCTCCCTCCATTTGTATCCGTCTGTTGCGTCTCGCTGTCCTCCACCCAATAAACCGCATAAGTCGGAATACGTTCTTCCACCCGAACCGTAGCCACCCAAACGCCATCCTCGCGCCGCACAAATGGCCGCGACCTCTCGTTCCCTTCAAGAACGCCGTAGTCAAAAACGAGGTGCAGCATTAGTGCTTTCGGCTCATGAATCGCCGCCCGGTCCGCTGTCGGGAAATACAAAACGCGAATCTCTTTTGCGTGTGGAACAGGATCGCGATAGCCAGTGACCGCGCACGCCGGATCCACCAGCGAAACATACGCAGGCCGCTCTTCAACCACACTCTTATCGCTTTGCTGGGTAACCTGACTCGAAGCACTCACAGCGGTGAAAAACAACAGAAGAACAACCGGGCATGCACGCATACAATCACTCCTGCGCAACTCCCGTCAGTTTACACTCGGTTCCGTACCACACAAGTAATTGTGCGCAGTTTGGTTTAACTCGCGACGCCCGCAGATTAAGACTCGCTCACACTCCCAAGCTGCCGCGGCCCCTCACTCCAGCGCTCCCGTAACCACCGATTCATCGGCTCAGAAAAATACCGCCCCACCAACTCACCAACCACCGCCGCCACAACCACCGTAACCACAAACAGCACGGGCACCGCCCAAAGTGGATGCCCACCGCGCATAAAAATCCCAAAGAACGCAAACACCACAAACATATGCGTCAAGTACACCTCATAACTCCGCCGCCCCAACCCCAACAGCGGCTCCAAAACTCGCGGCCCACGCCACCGCGATTGCGCCGCCGCCACAATCACCAAACACGCCCCCACCCCAATCACGGTCATATCCAACCCCGTCCGCGAAATCAGCGGCACATACGCCACCCGCAGCCCCACCAAAATAAAAAGTATCAACGCCACTCCCACCGCAGCCATCCCCCGCAGCACCCCGCGCGAAAATTTCACCCGCTCCACCAATCAATGCCGTCAAACACCCCATCGCAATCGCATCCATCCCGCCCAAATACGATTGCTCCTCCCACACTTCATTCCCATGCGCCCACACCGTCCGCGCCAACGGCCCCATCGCCACAAAACACAACAGCACCACCACAAAAATCTTCCCCCGTCCAAGAAATCTCGCCACCACCGGAAAAAACAAATAAAACATCTCCTCCACCGACAGCGACCACAACACTCCCCACGCCGCCGGCAACCACCCCCGATGCGCCTGCAGCACATTCACATGCAGCGTCACCGCCGCCACCACCGCCCGCCACAACCCACCCGTCTGCGCCGTCACCACAAATCGCGAATCGCCCAAATAGTGCAGCCCAATCAACACCACCAGCAGCGCTCCAAGCATCGGCGCAATCCGCGCAAACCTCAGCCGATAAAAATCCCAGACACTCACCCGCGCCAGCCCACCCCACCTCCGCAGCGTCGTCGCCGTAATCAAAAATCCCGACACCGCAAAAAACATCTGCACCCCAAATTGCCCATCCCAAACAAACGCCGCCACTATCCTCTTCGCAAATCCACTCACATACTCCACATGCGCCAACAACAACCGCATATGCACATGGTTCAGCACCACAAACAAAATCGCCATCCCCCGCAACACATCCACCCCATCCACCCGCCCCCAACTCCGCCCCGCACCACCGCCGACCGCCACACCACGAGCAGGCACCGACACAGCATCCGCCAACGGCACGATCACTTCGCCCTCATTGGAAGTTGTTGAGTTCCCCATCGCGCATCGAGTGTACCAATCACGCTCCGACAACAAATCGTTCAACCTCGCGGCTGTCGCCAATCACCAATTCGCCGCAACGCTAATCCTCACTACAGCATTCGCCGCATTGCACCTCGTCCCCACTCCCCCAACAATCACTTGAGACCCAACGCAACGCAGCGAAAAGGACGACGCTCCGCAAAATGTCACCCGCCCCCGCAAAACCTCAAACCTCCAGCTCCACCGGCTCCATCCCCATGCGCAAGCTCGGTCGCCACGACCAGCAAATCTCCGCCCTCGGCCTCGGCGGTCACCACCTCGGAGCCGCCGAAGACCTCCAAACCGCCACCCGCATCGTCCAGGAAGCCATCGACGGCGGCATCACCTTCTTCGATAACTGCTGGGAATATCACAACGGAAAATCCGAAGCCTGGATGGGCGCCGCGCTAAAAGACCGCCGCGACAAAGTTTTTCTCATGACCAAAGTCTGCACTCACGGCCGCGAAGGCGCCCTCGCCATGCAGATGCTCGAACAATCCCTGCGCCGCCTTAAAACCGATCACCTCGACCTCTGGCAAATTCACGGCGTCGGCTTCGACAACGATCCCGAACTTTTTATCCGCCCCAACGGCGCCGCCGAAGCGCTCCACAAGGCCAAGGAACAAGGCAAAGTCCGCTTCATCGGTTTCACCGGCCACAAAGATCCCACCATCCATCTCAAAATGCTGCAAACCAATTTCCCCTTCGACGCCGTGCAAATGCCCCTCAACGCCTTCGATCACAATTTTCTCAGCTTCGAACTCGAAGTCCTCCCCGAACTCATGAAGCGCGGCATCGCCCCTCTCGGCATGAAGCCCCTCAACGGCCACGGCGAAGCCATCTTCAACGGCGAAATCACCGCCGAAGAAGCCCTCCGCTACGCCATGTCCCTCCCGACCGCCACAGTCATCACTGGCATGGAAACCCTCGACATCCTCCGCCAAAATTTGAAAATCGCTCAAAATTTCCAACCTATGTCCGACGCCGAAATGACCGCCCTGCGCACCCGCCTCAAAAAAGTCCTCCGGCGACGGCCGCTACGAACTCTACAAACTCTCCCTCAAATACGACAACCCCCAAGCCCGCATGGCCCACGGGTTCCCCATCGACGACCAATCCGTCGAAGTCAAAGAAATGCTCAAAGCCACAAAAAACACCGGCCACCCATTTCCCCCGGCCGAATAACTAGCTATGACTTGCATCCGTAGTAGGCGAATGAAGTTACTAACTCAAAGTGAGCACTCACTAACTCAATGACTATCGACGACAACTTCACCCGCCGCACCTTCGTAAAAGGAGCCGCAGCACTCACCGCCACCATGCTCACCAATCCCAAACTCCCCACCGCTTCCGCAGCCAGCGCACCGAACTCACAAACCGAAACGCCCGAAGGCCAAGTTCCCCACCGCCCCCTCGGCAAAACCGGCGCCTACGTCTCCGCTCTCGGCGTCGGCGGCTATCACCTCGGCTCCACCAAAAACCAAGAGGAAGCCAACGAACTCGTCGCCACCGCCCTCGACGCCGGCATCAATTTCTTCGACAACGCCTGGGAATACCACGACGGCGTCAGCGAAGAAAAACTCGGCATCGCCCTGAAAGGCAAACGCGACCAGGCCTTCCTCATGACCAAAGTCTGCACCCACGGCCGCGGCAAAGACGTCGCCATGAAGATGCTCGAAGAATCCCTGCGCCGCCTGCAAACCGATCATCTCGATCTCTGGCAAGTCCACGAAGTCGTCTACTACAACGATCCCGAAATGATTTTCGCCCCCGGCGGCGCCGCCGAAGCCCTCGCCGAAGCCAAAAAACAAGGCAAAGTCCGCTTCGTCGGCTTCACCGGCCACAAAAATCCCAGCATCCATCTCCGCATGCTCGCCGAAAATTTCCCCTTCGACACCGTGCAGATGCCCCTCAACTGTCTCGACGCCACTTTCCGCAGCTTCGAAACTCAGGTCCTGCCCGTCGCCACGCAAAAAGGTCTCGGCGTCCTCGGCATGAAAAGCCTCGGCGGCAGCGGCGAAATCGTCGCCAACGGCGCGGCCACCGCCCAGGAAGCTCTCAGCTACGCCATGAGTCTGCCCGGCGTCTCCGTCACCATCAGCGGCATGGAATCCCTCGACGTCCTCCACCAAAATTTAAAAGTCGCCGTTGGCTTCAAACCTCTCGACACCGCCGCCCTCAACGCCACCCGCGAACACGTCCGCCAATTCGCCGCCGACGGCCGCTACGAACTCTTCAAGACCAGCACAAAATACGACGGCGACATCGGCCGCGAACAACACCACTTCCCCACCACAGAAAAACTCCCCGCCTAACACGGGGGGCTGGTCTCGCTGCAAACTACAGCCTCACGATTTGCTTTTCCTTAAAATAGGCCCAGGCTGGGGTGCCCCAGACGCCGTACTTGCGTCTGGGGGTTTAGGTTCCACTTCAATCCAGATCACAACGACGACCAAGGGTGCCGCACCCTGCGTTTTTCAGGGTGCGGGTTTAAATCCCACTTCAACCCACATCACAACGACGACGGCGGGTGCCCCGCCCTCGCTTTCTAGGGCGGGTCTTGGGTTTGACTTCCACAAAATTTATCGACACCGAAAATAGAGAGTGGCCCAGGTTGGCCTTTGGTTCACGAACCTGGGTCTTTCTTTTGAATTTTCTTTTAGGTTCTTCTTAAGATTTCCTTCAAACCCTTCTCGGGCTTCGCGTGCCCCACGCGCCGTACTCGCATTGGGGGGTAGATTCAACTTCAACCCAATCGACACGACGACTCAGTTCACTTTCTCGTCATCTTCTTCGCCAACCCCGACCGTGCTAAAGTCCCACTCGCCAGAATCCACGCCACAAGAAATCTCTAATCAAAGGGGCAAATAATGTCTCAACCCAAAGACCAACCCACCAAAAAACTCACCCGCCGCAGCCTCCTAAAATCCGCCGCAGCCACCGCCGCCACAGCCTACCTCTCCGGCCCGGCCCTGGCCTTCCCCCAAAATTCCCTCCCCCCACAACTCAAAAACTCCATCAACCCCCGCTGGTACGGCTTCAATCTCCTCGAATATTTCTCCACCGACACCGACTGGATGAAATATTTCCCTTACAAAAACGACGGCCAGTTCCCAGAAAGCGACTTCGAGTGGATTCACGATTGGGGCTTCAACTGGGTCCGCCTCCCCATGGACTACCGCTTCTGGACCGATCCCAGCGACCCCATGAAAATCAACGAAAAGGCCGTCGCGCCCATCGACCGCGCCATCAAGCTCGGCCAAAAACATAAAGTCCACGTCAACGTCAGTCTCCACCGCGCGCCCGGCTACTGCATCCTCGACATCATGGATGAGAAAATCACCGGCATCCACATCACCAAAGAAAAAACCAACGTCTACAAGGACCCCGCCGCCCTCGCCGCTTTCGCCAATCAGTGGCGCTTCTTCGCCAAACGCTACAAAGGCATTCCCAACGATCAACTTAGCTTCAATCTCGTCAACGAACCCATCGAACTAAAAGAACATGCCAACACCGCCGACATCTTCTCCGCCGTCACCGGCTCCGCAAATTACATCAAAGTCGCCCGCGAATCCGTCTCCGCTATCCGCTCCGAAGACTCTCAGCGACTCATCGTCACCGACGGTTACCTGGGCGCCAACTCAGTCATCCCCGAGTTATACGACACCAAGATCCTGCAAAGCTGCCACCACTATCACCCCATCCAGATGACTCACTACCACAATGAGTGGGCCCGCCCAATGGGTGACACTCCTTATCCACCCACTTGGCCGCTCAAAGATGCCAGCGGAAAAGTCATCGTCGACAAAGCCGGCCTAACCGAAAAATACGGCCCCTGGGCCGAACCCGCCAAAAACAACATCCCCATCCACTTCGGTGAAATGGGTTGCGACCACCGCACCCCACCCGACGTCGTCTACGCCTGGTACAACGACTCCCTCGACGTCCTCAACAATCTCCACGCCGGCTGGGCCCTCTGGAACTTCCGCGGCCCCTTCGGCGTCGTCGACACCAACCGCGCCGGCACAAAGTTCACAGACCACCACGGCCACCAACTCGACTCCCAACTCCTCAAGCTCCTCCAATCCAAAATTCAGTCCTGAATCACTCCAACGTAGGCCCCACCGAAACCCGGGTGCCCCAGACGCCGTACTTGCGTCTGG
Organism: uncultured Acidobacteriota bacterium; assembly: GCA_963846145.1. Taxonomy (GTDB): domain Bacteria; phylum Acidobacteriota; class Terriglobia; order Acidiferrales; family UBA7541; genus Acidiferrum. The sequence goes on from CAWJUV010000006.1 coordinate 488,648, forward strand.
GGGTTTAGATTCAACTTCAACCCGCAAGATCCCGAGGGCTAGTTCTGTAGTTTTTGCAAACGTAGATGCGAGAGAACATTCAGCTTCATTCCAAACCCGGGTGCCCCAGACGCCGCAGTTGCGTCTGGGGGTTTAGATTCAACTTCAACCCGCAAGATCCCGAGGGCTAGTTCTGTAGTTTTTGCAAACGTAGATGCGAGAGAACATTCAGCTTCATTCCAAACCCGGGTGCCCCAGACGCCGTACTTGCGTCTGGGGGTTTAGATTCAACTTCACCCCGCAAGATCCCGAGGGCTAGTTCTGTAGTTTTTGCAAACGTAGATGCGAGAGAACATTCAGCTTCATTCCAAACCCGGGTGCCCCAGACGCCGCAGTTGCGTCTGGGGGTTTAGATTTAACTTCACCCCAAGACCCATCGGATCATCAAACCTTCTTGATTACGTTTCAGTGTATTTATTATATAATAATACTGTTACGCCATGCTCTCTCACCCAAAACGCTTCAACGGCCTCGGCGACCTCCACTTCATCACCTTCAGTTGCTACCAGCGCCTCCCGCTACTAGGAACTCCCGCTGCTAGAACGCTTTTCGTGAACACCCTGGCCACAATCCGAGAACGCTACCAATTCTTGCTGGCGGGATACGTCGTGATGCCCGAACACATTCACCTAATCATCAGCGAACGCTCCAGCGTCACGCCCTCTTTAGTCTTGAAAGTCATGAAGCAACGAGTCGCCCGCGACCTGAGAAGTGAAAATGCAAAAACTCCATATTTCTGGCAACCCCGTTTCTACGATTTCAATATCTACAGCCCCAAAAAACTCCGCGAGAAACTCAACTACATGCACGCCAATCCAGTAGAGCGCGGCCTCGTAAGAAATCCATGCAATTGGCCCTGGAGCAGCTTCATCTCCCACGAAAAAGGTGAACAAGGTCTAATCCCCATCGACTTCATACACTGAACACAGCTTCTTTGGTCTTTTCGTCTCAAGGTTTAAATTCCACCCAACCGCAAACCCGGGTGCCCCAGACGCCGTACTTGCGTCTGGGGGTTTAGATTCAACTTCACCCACATCTCTCCGTCGACTCCGACCCTTCCCATTAAACACATCCTGACTTACCATCCCCACCGTCATGCATCCCCTCCCCGACAACATCCTCTACGAAGTCCCTCTCGCCACTCTCCCCTTCCGCATCATCATGGGCTCCGCGTGCCTTCTCTTCGTAGTCGGCATCTACGGTTTCTGGCTCCCCAAATTCCCGAAATTCTTAAAAGTCCTCCCCGGCAAATCCCTCGCTCAAAAAATCATCGGCACCATCATCTTCGTCCTCCCCATCATCATCGGCCTGGCCCCAGCCGTCATCCTCCTGGGTCTCATCGAAAACCAATCCACCTACATCACCAACACCGGCGTCATCAGCCCCAGCCTCTTTCACCGCCCACCCACCATCATCACTTGGGATCAAATCACCCGCGTCACCTGCACCATGCGCCACAACCGCCCCATCACCACCCTCACCATCGTCGCCTCCGACAACCGCCGCATCCAAATCGGCAACGCCGGCCACGGCGACCTCGACAACATCCACGAACTCCTCACCAACCAACTCGGCCCCGCCATCGTCCGCCCCTGCTACTCCCACTAACTCAATCCTCTGATTTACCCATCAACAATAGCGACCGCTGCGCGAACGGCACGTACAACAACACCGCGCAACTCGCCAACGCCAATCCCATCCCAATCCACGGCATCAACAAAAACGGGCCCGTCGCCCAAATCACATCCAGCACCAACACCACCGGAAACAATCGCAAGAATTTCCCACTAAGTCCCGCGTAGTCCAACGCCGTCGCCGTCATCAAATACACCCGCACTGGAATCCCCACCGCGGCGGTCACAATCAACACCACCGTCAACCACACCGCATGCCCGGCCAGCGGCTCCAGAACTTCCCCAATCTTCGTCAGCCGCGCCAACCCCGCCACATAAAATCCCAAATACATCGTCTGCAGCAGAAAAAATAAAATGCGCGCCCGCCGCGCCTCCATCGCCGGCAACTCCCCGCGTTCACTCAGCAACCCCGGCCGCGCTACCACACTCGCCGCAAGATTTGCGCCCGCACTTGCCGCCGACGACGCCATCTGACTCGCAACTGGCGACGCACCCGCTACACTCTCCTCAGCGCGATCCTTCGCTTCCACCGCGCCAGCGATCACACTCCCAGCGCCACTCACCGCCTCCACCGGCGCGATAAACCGATACCCCCTCCGCGGCACGGTCTGCACAAACCGCGGATTCCCCGCCTCATCCCCCAACGCCACCCGCACCTGATTCACCGCCGTATTCAACCCATGCTCAAAATCGACAAACGTATCCGCCGCCCACACTCGCGCCTGCAATTCCTCCCGCGTCACCAATTCCCCGCGCCGCTCCAGCAACATCGCCAAAATCGCCAACGCCTGATCGCGCATCCGCGGACGCGCCTTCCCATCTTTACGCAATTCTCCGGTGGCTTCGTCCAGCTCGAACACGCCAAACCGGAAAACCCGCCGCCCGCCGCCACTCTCACTCACACCGTTCTCCGCATCCTTACGTTTCCAGCCGCACAATTGTAGAAGAGAACTCCTCGTAACCTTCTACTTTTCAAATGCTTCCGAAATTACCTTCGCAACACCCCGAATTTACCCGCACGGCATTGAGCCAAATCGCCTTTTCCCGCAAAGTCCGCCCATGCTCACCGCAAAAAAACTCAGCCCTCTCGCCCTCGCGATGGCGCTCGCAATTCTCTTCCATGCGCCGAGCGCCAACGCCCAAAAACTTACCCCACAAATCACCGCCGCCTTCGACCAATACATCGCCGCCGCCGAATTCCGCAACTCCCAATCCCCCGCCAACAAAAACAATTTCCTCGTCATCGACGCCCAACCCGCCCAACAGCGCACCAAAAGCTACTCCGACCTAAGCTCCGGCAAAGTCCTGATCGAACAAACTCACTCCCCCTCAAACGCCGCCGCCCCCGGCAGCCTCATCCATGACTGGACCGCCACCATCTTCATCCCCAACATCACCCTGGCCCAAACTCTCAAAGCGCTCCAGGACTACGACCACGACTCCGACTATTACGCCCCGCAAGTCACCCGCTCCAAACTCCTTACCAAATCCGGCAACCACTTCCAAGTCGCCCTCCGCCTCAAACAAGACCACACCCTCACCGTAATCCTCGATACCGAATACGACATTCTCTACAACCCAATCGACGCCACCCACGCCGCCTCGCAATCGCGCAGCACGCGAATCGCAGAAGTAGAAAACGCCGGCACCACACGCGAAAAAATCCTCGCCCCCAACAACGATCACGGCTTCCTCTGGCGCCTCAACACCTACTGGCATTTCGTCGAAGCCAACCACGGCGTCTACATCCAGTGCAACGCCATCTCCCTCACCCGCGACATCCCCACCGGCCTCAACTGGCTCATCGCCCCCTTCCTCGAAAACATCCCCCGCGACTCCCTGCAATTCACCCTCACCGCCACTCGCACCGCACTAACCAAAAATTTCCCCGCAGCAACGAACACACCCAACTTAAAACCTCAGGAGAAATAAAATGTCTACGAATCAAACCACAAACGCCACTCTGCATCATTCAGTCGCTACAGCCGCGCAACCGCCTCTCACTTTTTCAACCCCACCACAAAACTGTCATTCCGACCGAAGCGAACCGACGCCTTCGCCTTTCTCATTCGCTCCTGCGAATGAGTCGGCTCGCGCAGTGGAGGAACCTCTCTTCGATCCCTCGCGCAGCCTCTCCCACTCGAGCTTCGACTCACTAACTCATTCAATAAAATCTCCGCTACCCACCGATTCATCCGCTCCAACTCCATTCCAATCCGCCACCCGCCTCCAACTCAGCATCACCTCCAACTACGAACGCCGCATCCTCGCCTATCTCGCCCAACGCCTCCCGCAACAAATCAACTCCGACCACCTCACCCTCCTCGGCCTGATCTCCATGTTCGCCGCAGGCGCATCCTACGCCCTGGCCCGCTACACCCACCTCGGCCTACTCGGCGCCACCATCGCCCTCGCCACCAACTGGTTCGGCGACAGCCTGGACGGCACCCTCGCCCGCCATCGCAACCAACAACGCCCCCGCTACGGCTTCTACGTCGACCATCTCATCGACTCCTTCGGCGCACTCTTCCTCACCGCCGGACTCGCCGCCTCCACCTACATGGCCTTCCCCACCGCCGCCGCACTCCTCGTCGCTTTCCTCCTTCTCTCCATCGAGTCCTACCTCGCCACCTACACTCTCGGCGTGTTCCACATGTCCCACGCCGGCCTGGGCCCCACGGAAATCCGCATCCTCCTCGCCATCGCCAATCTCGCTTTATATTTCCATCCGCAAATCACTTACATCCACCTGCACCACCACCGCTACCGCCTCCTCGACTTCGCCGGCATCATCTCCGCCAGCATCATGTTCCTCATGCTCATCGCCGCCAGCATCACTCACACCCGAACTCTCTACCAACAAGAAACCAAACCATCCACATCACTGCGGCGAGCGATCGCTGAAACAAATTTCTCCCTGGAACGTTAAGTATTCATCTCGAGCGAAGAAAATATTTCTACAAACAATCGCAATCCTACGCAGAAACATTCGCGTCTAAATAAAAGACCATCCCCAGGAGGCCATAAACGAAATGTCCAACTCCACAATGCTCGCACCCGCAGCGCAACTCGCCGTCACCAACAAAGCGCATTTCCCCAACGAATCCGCCGAATACCGCGCCGCCCGCAATAAACTCCTCGCCGAAGAAATCGAACTCCGCCGCCACCTCGAACGCGTCGCCGAGCAACGCCGCGCTCTCCCACCCGGCGGCGAAATCCCGCAGGACTTTGAATTCGCCTCCGCCTCCGGCCCCACCAAACTTTCGCAACTCTTCGGCGACAAAAACACTCTGCTGGTCTACAGCATGATGTTCGCCCCGCAGCGCAAAGCCCCTTGCCCCAGCTGCACTTCCTTCCTGCGCTCCTGGAACGGCACCGTCATCAATCTTCGCGAACGCGTCGCCATCGCCGTCACCGCGCGCTCGCCGATCGAGCGCCTGCTCCAATATCAAAAAGATTTTGCGCTCAACAATTTGCGCTTTTTCTCCGACACCTCCGGCGCCTACACCCGCACCTACGTCCACCCCGACGACGCCGACGTCCCCGGCTTTTCAGTTTTTACCAATCGCGACGGAAAAGTTCGCCACTTTTACAGCGGCGAAATGGGCCCCGACATGTCCGACCCCGGACAGGACCCGCGCGGAGCGCCAGACCTCGACCCGCTCTGGTCCATGTTCGACTGGACGCCCGAAGGCCGCGACCCCAAGTGGTACCCGAAACTCAACTACAACGAAAAATAGTGCGGACTACAGTGCTGTCCGATTGCATCTCCAGCGTCGCTGCGGATAAGATTTCTTCACAGGAGAGAAACCCATGAAAAATCGCAAGAAATTTTCGCTGCATTCGCCGTACTCGCGCTCGCCGCGGGAATTTCCTTCGCGCAAGACACCGGCGCAAAACAAGACACCAAGGACGCCGGCGCCGACACCAAAAAAGCCGCCAAGAAAACCGGCAGCGCCACCAAGAAGACCGTCGACCCCGACTCCAAGAAGCCCGGCGACACCAGCGCCAAAACGGACATCAAGTCCGCCGGCCACTCCACCAAATCCGCCGCAAAAGACACCGGCAGCGCCACCAAGAAGGGCACCAAAAAAGCCGTAAACAAAACCGCCCAAAAGACCGACGAAGGCGCCAAGAAAGTCGAAGACAAGACTTCGCCGAATTAATCGGCTGCATCTCCTCAACTTCAAAAGCAAAGGCCGCTCGGTTGAGCGGCCTTTTGCTTTCGTAGCATTCTTCGCTCGACTCTTTCAAATCCAGCGGCGGACCCGCCGTTGATACGCCGGATACTCCTCCGGAAACGCCTCCGTCAACTTCCCTTCCTCCAACGGAATCACCGTCCAATTCAGATACGCCCACATCAACGGAAAAAAAATCACCGGCCACACCTGCCGCAGCATCCCCGCCTCACCCAGATACACCAGCGTCAGCCCCACATACATCGGATTCCTCGTAAACTGGTACGGCCCCGCCGTCACCAACTCCTTCGACACCCGCCCCGGCACCGTCGTCGTCCGCGCCGTCCGAAACAACACCTGCCCCCACACCGCCAGCACCAACCCCGCCGCAAACACCACCATCCCCACCACCCAACTCCACCGCAGCACCACCTCCGGCAACACAAACCGATGCCCCCGCTCCACCGCATACCCCGCCAAATACACCAAAATAAACACCCACGGCACCGGCACCCTCAACATCCACCTCATCGGATTCCCCACTCGCTGCTCCCTCCTGCACCCAACAGACGCATCATCTTACTTCCGTCTCTAGGATGGAGGGAAGCACACAACTGGCTTTCGCAGCCTACCCCGCGTCGCTCGCATATCAGCTATCGCGAACTCCCAAAAGTCAGCGCCGTCCTTTCGAATCGCAATGGCTTAGCACCGGCGGCCATAGACATCGATTTCTCGCCAATGAGTTGTTGCAAATGCAGCTCGCGTTGAGTGAAAATCTGCGAGCCTAGCCGTGCTGGCGACGATGACCTCAAGTGCCTATTGAAAATGTAGTCGCAGAGTCACGTAAACGCTCAAGAATCGGAATCGTTTCCAACTGGGAAGGAAGTGCGCTCGCAAAGGAGAGCACGCTCCATCAGCTCTCTCCGTACATTGGCAAAATCAAGTCGTCAATGGCCGCGTCGCTAGTAGCAGAGTTCACGGCTGAGGGCGAACTCGTTTACGACCCTTTCTCGGGTTGTTCCACTGTCCCGTTAGAGGCGTGGGTTGCGAAGCGCCGAGTCATTGCTAACGACCTTAGCCCGTACGCCTACGCTTTAAGCAAAGCAAAGATGTTCCCAAATTCTTCCCTGGATTCGGCACTTACGTCTCTAAAAATTTGCGCCTTCGAAGCGAGAGAATTTCAAGCTCAAGTAGATCTCCGAAACGTGCCTCGCTGGGTGCGTCAATTTTTCCACCCAGAAACATTACGTGAAATCTTAGCCTGGGTATCAGTTCTCAAGCGGCGCCGCCAATGGCTTTTGCTAGCGTCCTTGTTGGGCATTTTGCATCATCAGAGACCTGGTTTTCTGTCGTTCCCTAGCAGCCACACAGTTCCCTACCTGCGATCAAAAAGTTTCCCTCGATCGCGATTTCCCCAGATGTACGAATACCGGAGTTTGGAGGACCGACTCGAGGCGAAAGTCGTAAGGGCATTCCGCAGAATGCCTACCCTAGACTTTTCGATCTCTCGGCATTGCTATTGCCGGGATTCTAGTGTTTTGGATTTGAGGGAGAAAGTAGATGCCATCATAACCAGCCCTCCGTACATGCGTCTGCTGGATTATGGAAGAGACAATAGGCTAAGGCTCTGGTTTCTTGGCGTACCCGACTGGCGGCTCTTAGATGCCAGAGTGTCTCCTCGAGAAAATGCGTTTATAAAATTGATGCGACGCTGCCTCGCGAAATGGCGATGCTCACTCAAAAGCAACCGTCATTGTGTGTTGGTGATCGGCGATGCCTTTAGTCATGCTTTCGGAGCCAACCTCCCCGAAATTCTGTCTCGGATTGCCACGGACGAGGTGGGCGGCTACATAAAAGAATGTGAGTTCACAGAAAAAATCCCGAATAATCGAAGAGTTAGGCGCGGGCAAATGGGCAGCGCTTCTGAAACTGTGCTAGTCCTTCGAAAGATAGGCTGAAAAGGGCGGTTACATGAATTCCAACGACTTCACCAGTGCGGTACGGCATATTCCTCTTGATTCGATCGACGCCAGTACGGATAACCCCCGCGGAAAAGTTGAGAAGGATACAAGTTTTGAAAGGTTGGTTTCATCGATCAACGAAGTGGGACTCTTAGTACCGCTCGTAGTCCGCAAGACCTCTGGAGGCAGATACGAGTTAGTCGACGGTGAGCGTAGATTTTTAGCTGCCCAGCAACTGCGATTCCCGAAAGTCCCCGCGCATGTACTAAGTACTAATGAGGAAAGCCCGAGCCTTCGGAAGTTTATGTTCCATCTTCACATGACTAGGGAGCAATGGGGGGCCCTAGCGCAGTGCAAATCTCTCGCTGAAATGTACCCCGCGCTTCAAGACGGGATAAAACTTGACGAAAAGCCGCAATGGGCCAAGAGAATCGCAGAAGAAACCTGGATGAACGCCGGAACGGCGAGGGATCGGGTGCACGTCCTGGCGTGGCCAAAATCCCTTAAAAAACAGATATACAAGTTTGACGAGGAGCAGCCAGACAGAGACGTCTACTCTTACATCCTCGCGATCGAGGCCAGCATCATCGAACCTTCAGCAAGGTCCTCGTCCTTCGACAGTTTCTATCGTAACGGTTCGCCAGTCGACAAGAAAGCTAATACGGTTAGAGGGTCTCTACTGAGCAAGACACTCGTTGGAATTACAGCCGGCTCGATAACAAGTCGCGATCAGATTCGTGCGATCTCCCCGCTGTTTCAGCACCACTTGGGCACGTCAGAGCAAAAGACGGCGCTAAAGATTTTTGTGGAGCTGGTTAATAGTGAAGAATTGCTTTACGACGACGCTTTGTCTCAGATCCAGACCAGATTGCCCGAGCTTCTCGCCGAAAAACCTCCCAAGACACAAAAACTAATAGGGCTCATAAAATCTCTCTCCGAAACTCTCAAGCTCTACACCGTTCACTACATCGACGACAGCGTCAAAAGAGAATCTCAAAGACGACGTCTCAAGCTTCAACTGAAGGACGCTCTCGTCCGCTTAATTCATGAGTCCATCCGCATCAAGGACAGTATAAAGTAAGCATGCCCCCGACGACCGTACGACTCAGGTCTCGGATCCAGAAAGAGCTCTCCCACCAAGAGCCCGCCACAGTCATAACTTTCGAATCACTCATAAATGCAAAACGGCTCCCAAAGACGCTTCAATGGCAGCCGTCCCTGTGTTTTTTGCGCGGGCACGAAATCGTCCTCGTTCATATCTTGTCGTCGCCAAGCATCCCACCCTATTTGGAAACTGCTGTGGTGGCGCTGAAAGCTTTGCCGAATGTTTTCGTACTCATTCTCGCGCGCGACCAGTTGGCCGAAGTAGGCGAACACTCTGTAGCGCCGCAAATGCCGGCAGCGTATATCGCCGGGGACGTGGCGGAGAAAGCTCTAAAGCTAGGTTGTGGGCTTGCGTTTGAGACGACCGACGCCGTTCATCTTGTTTTTGACAGAGGCTATGTAATTCCCCCTCGTCGACACGGTCGAAAAGAAACAGGTCACATTCCAAAATGGCTGTATCGGAAACTGGCTGAGAGCGACTCATTCAGCCCAAAACTTCGGCAACTGCTTCGCAGATTTGCAAAGCGATATGAAGCAGCAACACGCAGGCTGACGATATCAAACGATCGGGAAACCGATCTGGTATTGGGTTTTGCAAAGGGCTTCGCGAAACTCGACAAGCGCTTCTTTCTGCCTAGCGAAGGACTTCAAACTCTACGGCACTTTGAAATGTCGGGCGCAACACGCGCGAGGGACCATTTCTTTCACACATTCAATAATCTTTTTCTCGGATTTCATATTCTTGGACGCCTTTCCGAGGGCAGGAAGACGATGGCCGAAGTCGACAAGTTCATCGGGGGTGACGACGACGAGAAGGGCGATGGACCACATGCTTGGGAGATACTGTGGTTTCTCACTTGCATTTCGCACGATCCTGGTTATCTCGGGGAAAAACCGTGGGCAAACTTTCGGTTTGGTATCGGAGTTGTACAGGTTGGTAAAGGCGATGCGGAGATACCAGACCAATTCAAACACCAGATCTTGGATTCATGGGAGGGGCAGTTTGCCGGACCGCGAGTGGACCTGCATGACCTGTACAACCGCGCTGTTCGTAAATGGGTACCGCCGACCATCGCTATCAAGGGTGCCGACTTGTTCGACGCTGCCCTCCGCAGAGCCTATTTTGACGGCAAAGTTGCAAGTCACAGCCTCATATCCGGCCTATCACTGATTAACAATTGCCGAACGCAGAATGTGCCGCGGCCGAAGAAATACAATCCCGAGAAAGCCCTAACCGCGTGTGTAATTGCGGCTTTGTCAATGATGTTTCACGATCCAAAGTGCAGAACCATGCTACAGCAAGCCGGTATACCACCTATCGCATTCGAAAGCTTGCCATACGCATCTGTTTTGATGTACGTCGACTCGCTCCAGGACGATCGACGGGACATCTCCCAGTCTAGATTTAGAAACGCGGAGTTCTTTCCTCAGTGGCAATAGAAATCGACCCCATACGTATTCTTGCGAAGGTCTCTTTACCACAGGTTGAAACAGGTGCGAAGGGCTGGCCCGGCCGAATCGCCGAGTATGAATCTGTCATGGGATGGATCAATGCTGGGTCTCAAGCGACTTTCAATATTGACTACCGGTCGGGAGCCCGGTTGCCAACGAAGCGAAAGAGGCGACGATCACGTGCCTAGCGTCGGGTCGGGCCCTATCCATAACTAAGTACAGCCCTGGCTGCCGGTACCAGATCTAGACCTCCGACCAGTATACTTTTGCGGTATGTGACGTTCATGATACGTCGTGAACGTTGCTCGCCGCCAACACTCCATCCCTAAAACCGCCGCGCTCCTGTGCTTGACCTGCGACACTCGCCGATCCCAGTTCGCAAGTCCTCAGCGGCCACGCCGAGTAGCTCAAGTTGAATCGACCTCCGCTTGTAGCCCGGCGCACCTCGCGACCGCGCCTATTTCAAATCCCCTCAACCACTTCCAAACGCCCGTGCTCACGACCGACATCCCCAGTCTGTTTACTTTCAACAACATACAGACTCCCGAACTGCTCCAAAATCAGCCATATCCCAAACTCAAATCATCAGCTTGCAAACTCCCACCCCCAAAAACGAGAAATCTCCATGCGCCATCAGCGCACCCAACAAATCAACGACTTAAGGACTCACACCCATGACCGTACTATTTAACAAAAAGCTCTACACCTTCGGCCGCTGCACCCGCGCGGACAGCGCCCGCCGCCGCTGCCGCTCCCTCATCACCGACCCCGATGCCGTCCTTTTGCCCGCGCCACTCCGCCCACCTCGCCGGCTCCAATGACTTCTCCGACCGCCTGACTCAGCCGCTCCCATCAACTCCGCTGCGCCACCGGCATCAACAACGCCCTCTTCGACCTCTTCGATCTGCTCGCCTCCGACGCCATCTCCACCGCGCGTGCCGCCACTCTCACCCGCATGCTCAACGCCATGCTCCGCACCCTCCCGAAAATCGCCGAAGAAACTGACTTCCCCTGCCTCAACCACTACCACGGCGCCAGCCGCGAAGCCACCGCCGCCCTCGGCCAATTCTTCGACATCCGCGACGCCCACTACGCCACAGAAAAAGCCAAAGCCCAGGCCAAACTTTCCAAAAAGAAAATCCCCACCCCTGAAGCGGCCCACCAGGACGAATGTTAACCAAGAAAAGTTGCCCCAGGAAAAAGTAGTCCACGCCGCAACCGCGCTCCCGCCAGCGATCCCGCAGCCGCGCCCACCGCGCCCCACGCCACCGCCGACGTTCTCCCACTCAACAAAAAACCTACCCTCCGCGACGTCAACCGCTTAGCCGAACTAACTCGCGACTACTCCATCACGAATCCATCGCCGCACCCGCAAAATCCCCCGCAGCAAGAATTTCGCCAGAAATCCCCGCCGCCGAAACTCTCATTCAAAAGTGCTCAGCCCACAAGCGAACGGCGCAGAAGTTTTTCCTCCCAAAAAGCGTGGCAAAGAAGGCGTCAGAAAAAAGAAGCCCACGAGGAAGAATTTCGAGAAGAAGAAGTTCGCAAAGCTCAAACTGTGAACGAGCACGCCGTAAAGAAGAATCAACCAGACCACCCGCCACCGTAAATCCAACAGCTACCGCGAAAATCCCAACGGAAAACCAAAAGCCAGTCTACCTAAAGTCGATCTCGAGGCCGAACGAGCCGGCGAGCGCCTGCGCCGGGAAGCCATTCTCAATTCCACCGAATACCAACGCACCCACATGTGGCCAACATCATTCCCCAACACAGAAAGCGAAATCATCGGAAATGAATTCTCAACCGCATCCGGATGAATGGAGTAAACGAGGCGAGAATGCTTAACGAGGGAGCAAGAAAACTGAAGTGGTGCGCCCGGAGAGATTCGAACTCCCGACCTTCTGGTTCGTAGCCAGACGCTCTGATCCAGCTGAGCTACGGGCGCACAGTTTTCAAATCTTACCACACCCGCAGCCCGCCTCGACCTCGTTGAGCGCGCGGGCAGATGCTGAAAAAGAAGAGCAAAAAAAGTGGAGCGAACTTTTGATCTTGAATTTGCAAATAAAAAAGGCGAGCAGGTTGTGTCTGCTCGCCTCTTGAGTTAGCGGCCGGGACTGAGCCGCTGCGGTAATTCTGCTGTGGAGCGGTTACTTGCCGGAGTTGGTGTTGCCGCTGCCGGGGGCGTTGGCTTTGGGGACGCTGAGGTAGCCGCTGATTTGGTCTTTGCCTACTTTGTTGATGACGACTTCTTCGGCTTGGTGGGTGCCGGAAGTGTAGAAGAGGATGGGTTCGTTGAGGGCGCGGTTCTTTTTCTCGAAGCGCTTGTCTTCGACGGTCATGGCCAGCGAATACTGGTTGTGCTTTTCGTTGACGCCCTTGAGTTCGACGGTAACGTTGCCGACTTTTTGGGGCTTGTTTTTGCCGTGGACGGTGAATTCGACGTAGTCGCGTTCGCCGAGGCGGCGGAGCTGGTCGATTTCGTCGTGGTTGCGGGCGATCAAGGTGCCGATTTCGCTGCGAGCCATTTTGAGGTCGTCGCGAGTGGCGTCGAGGTCGGTCTTTACGCCGACGACTTTGGTGTCGACGGTCTTGACGTCATCGGTAGAAGCCTTGGTGGCCAGTTCGCCCTTTACGGAGGTGTCGAGGGCGGTGAGTTTTTCGGTGGTGTCGGCGTTGGCCTTGGTGGATTCTTCGCGGGCCTTTTTCAGCGCGCCTTGGGTGATCTTCAGTTTGTCGGTGACGACTTTGAGGTCGCCCTGCAGTTCGGCGTTGGACTTTTCGTCGGTGGCCAAGCGATCACGCATGGTGGAGACGTCCTGCTGCACCGCGTCTTGCTGAGTCTTCAACTGATTGGCGACGGATTTCTGCGTCTCGTCGAGCTTGGAAGTGGCGTTCCAGCCGAAGCCCAAGCCGCCGAGTGCGGCCAAGCCGAGCACGATGATCGCGGGCGTTTGCCACGCTGGCGATCGGCGGGTTTCCACCTCGGTGGCTTCGTAGCGTTCGTTGTTATTGGATCCGGTTCCGGTTAAATCCGACATTTGTTTCGCTCCTCCTCAACTCAAGTTGGGGTGCCCGGTTTTACGGGTAGGGATGTGCATTGGAGCGGCCAAGTCGGAGGGCGGGGGTAAGGCTATGAGGGTCAGTGGATTGCGAGGTGGTCGGGGCTGGATGGGGTAGTACTAGTCCCCGTATTCTTTACGTTGTGAGGGGCGCGACCCGCCATTTTTTCTCAATGGAAGACGGCAAAGGCTTGCTTACGCGGTTGGGAGTGGAACCAAGCCGTAGTCTTCGAATTGTTCTTTGAGTTGTTGCGCGGACTCGAAGACGAGGCCGGTCATGCCGAGTTGTTCGGCGGCGCGGACGTGTTTTTCGACGTCATCGATGAAGAGGGCGTTTTCGGCTTTGACTTTGCAGGATTGCAGAGCGGCGCGAAAAATCAGCGGAGAGGGTTTGCTGGCGGCGACGACGCAGGAATAGATGCGGCGCTGCGGCTGGAAAAATTTGAACCAGGCGAAATTTTTTTCGAGGGCGGCGACGTGGATGGGGTCGGTGTTGGAGAGCAGCGCGAGTTTGTAGTGTTTGGAGAGGTCTTCGAGGAAGGCGTCGTCGAGGATGGGTTGGGGGTCGAGGACTTTGTTCCAGACGTCGACGAATTCTTCGAAGGGGAGCTTTACGCCGAGGCGGCGGGAGATGTGGAGATACCAGTCGCGGGGCTGCAGGCGGCCTTCTTGCCAGTCGATCCAGCGCGGGTCGTGTTCGATGGCGGACCAGATTTCCTGGGGGGAGAGTTTTACGTCGGCGGAGAGGCCTTGCATGGCGCCGGCGATGTCGAGGCGGACCAGGACGCGGCCGATGTCGAAGATGATGGCTTGGATTTTGCCCACGGAGTTGGTGGCCCTCAGATCAAATTTGGAGCTTGAGTGATTAGAGACTGCTTCAGTTTAAATTTGGATTGAGTTGAGAGCAAATCTGCGCGGGTCAGGCTTTTTCTTCGATGGCTTGCTTGGCGGCGAGTGCGGCGATTTTGATTTGGCGGCGTTCGCGGAGAATGCCGATCGCGGCGGGGATCAGCGAGACGACGATGACCGCGGCGATGACGTAGTGGATTTTTTGGCCGATGTTGGGGATGGAGCGGCCCAGCAAATAGCCGCCGAGGATCATGCTGCAGACCCAGAGAATGCCGCCGGGAATGTCGTAGGTGACGTACTTGGCGTAGGTCATGCCCGCGGCGCCGGCGACGGGGGGGCAGAAGGTGCGAACGATGGGAACGAAGCGGGCGAGGATGACGGTTTTGCCGCCGTATTTTTCGTAGAAGTCGTGGGCGCGCTGCAGGTGGCTGCGGCGGAAGAAGAAAGATTCTTTGCGGGTGTAGAGCGAGGCGCCGAGGCCGCGGCCGATCCAGTAGCCGAGTTGATCGCCGACGATGGCGCAAATGGTGACGGGGAGAAGGAGGTACCACAGCGGGATGGTGCCGGCCGCGGCGAAAACGCCGGCGGTTACGAGGAGCGAGTCGCCGGGGAGGAAGAAGCCGACGAAGAGGCCGGTCTCGACGAAAACGACGATGCAAACGAGCAGCGGGCCGCCGGCGCGGACTAGTCCTTCAACGTCGTACAGCGCATGGAGTAATTGCCGTAGCGATTCAAGCACTCGAGGGTTTCCTTGGCAGTGACGTCCCAGCCGGGCGCAGTTTCGTCCGCCCACTCGCGAACATTGGAGAAAATTCCCGTGCCAATACGGTAGCAGAAGATGGCGGGGTTCTCGCCGCATTCATACCAATCGACGACGCAATTACCAACGGTGGTCATGACCTGGTTGTATTGGTCGTACATCATTGACCCATAGCCTCCGTGATGAAGTGCAAGCCGCTGTCTTCAAATTCTTTGGGGTAGGCGAAGTGGGGGATTTCGTCTTCGGGTTCGGTTTCGAGCAGGCGGTGAATGCGCGGAAGTGCGAGGCGCGTGGCGTACTTGCCGGCTTCAATGGCTTCGTCGGCGCGGTGAAAATCGTCCCAGGCGAGGGATTGGACGTCGGGGCGGATGGCCAGGTCGGCATGGCGTTCCCACAATTCCTGCTGATGCTTTTGTGCGGCGCAGACGGCGCGGGTGACGACTTGAAATATGGTGGAAGGCTTGCCGGTGTGGCCGTCCTGCATGCCTACGGAGACGCCGATGACGTGCCTGGCGCCCATGTTGCGCGCGGCTTGCGTGGGGACTGGGGCGGTGAGGCCGCCGTCGACGAGCCACCGCGTGCCGATTTCTACGGGCTCGAAAATTCCGGGGAAGGCGCAGCTGGCGCGGATGGGGTCGACGAGGCTGCCTTCGTTGAAGATGACGGGTTCGCCGGTGTTGAGGTTGGTGGCGACGACCGACATGGGGATGCGCAGATCTTCGAATGTGCGCGTTTCAAAGACGTTTTCGATGAGGTCGGCGAGGCGGTGATTGCTGGCGAGGCCGAGGCGGGAGACGTGCCAGCGAGCGATGTCGCGGAATTTGAGGGTGCGGCAAGTGGCGATGATTTTGGCGAGCGGTGCGCCGCTGGCGTAGGCGGCGCCGAGGATGCTGCCGACGCTGGTGCCCGCGATATGCGAGATGGGGATGTGGTGTTCTTCGAGGACCTGGAGGACGCCGAGGTGCGCGAAGCCGCGGGCGAAGCCTCCGCCGAGGGCGAGTGCTACGCCGGGGCGGGTAGTGTCCTTCTTATTCGGTGCAGAAATCTGCGCGGTATCCATATCTAACGGAGCGATGCGCGCGATGGGCGGTTCGAGCTGACGTTCCGCCGGGCGTGCTAAACGTTCCGCGGCCCGTTCGAGGGCGGCCCAGTCCTTTACAGACCCGGCATTGCGGAAATGGCGGTCACGCGTCATGGGTAGAGAGTGCCAGCGGAGGCCGCTAGGACCAATGGGTAGAGGGTTCCGGCTGAGCAGTACGGAGGTACCGCGCCCCAAAACGGCACATTTTTCGTCGTGGAGATCTTGCTAATTCGTCTGGACTCTCGATCGCGTCGGACGGCAAACGTGATCGTTCGGCAAAAGCTTTCGACTTACTCTTCCTTTCGCCTGCAGCAGCACGCCCGAATCGCACCGCGGAGCGATCTGCTTTTCAGCCAATGAATATGCGGGTATTCGCGTTTTCAGGACTCGTTCTAAACCTTTCGTTTTAGCGTGCAGGGAGTGGCAGTACTTCCTTACTAGTCCGCTGCCCGCGCTGTACCATTGTCGGTTTTTGGCCCAACAGCGATTCTTACTTTCGTCAGGCAGCACCAAGGGAGCCGTATGAACTCCGTATTTAAGCCGTGGGTCGGGCAGTCAGTGGTACTGCAGGTTTCGCTGGGGGATATCAAGGTGCCTCTGCGCGGGACGCTGCTGAAAGACGGCGGGGAGACGATTCGGATGCGGATTGGTGAAGGCTGGGACGTGGATATTTATAAGGAAATGGTTCTGGCGGTAGAAGAAGACGCCATGGTTCTGCTTCCGGCGTAAGGGAAAAAGGGGAAACGATCATGCAAAATTTGACACTTTTTGAAGAAGAACGTCATCCGCAAGTGGCACTGAAATTCGTAACGACGCGCCGGGCGGCATTGTTGCTCGGGATTTCAGAAGAGGAAGTGCTGCGGATCTCCGACGAGACCGGGCTCGGCCAACGCGAAGTTGCCGGGCGTGAAGAAGATGTGTTCTTCACCTACGAAGAACTGAACCGCATTGGCGAGCTGACGTCTCTGACGATTCATTAAGGATTTCCCGCGCGGCCCCCAAGTCCCCGCACGGACGCAAAAGCAGTGGTGGTAAGCAGCAAGGTTTAAGCAGGCAGGAGAAGCACCGCACCGGCTGACTCTCAGCAGCCGGGGCAGAAAGAGAAAGACGCTCCCAGGCGGGCGAAAAAAAGCGGCGTTAGAAAGTTCGACGCTTAAGAAAGTTTGCCGCTTACAAAAAGTTTAAGAGCTCCGCTGTACCAATCTTCAGTCGAATCCCACCGGGCTCCGGACCGCTTCCCCAGGCGTTCCGGGGCCCTTCCTCCTTTTGGGGAGGTTGCGGTTTGGAAAGGAAAACAGAGCGAACGTGCGTCGTCGCAGGATGCGCGGGTGGTGTGGAATCTAAACCCGCACCCTGGAAATCGCAGGGTGCGGCACCCGGTGTAGATCGTATTGATGGAGGTTGAAGGTGGATCTAAACCCCCAGACGCAACTACGGCGTCTGGGGCACCCGATTGGTCGGTTCATTGATGAAACCCAACCCCTGATCCGATTGGTCGGTTCATTGACGAAACTCAACCCGGATCCGATTGGTCGGTTCATTGATGAGACGCGACCCTGACCGGATTGGTCGTTTCATTTGCCGGAGCTAGACCCTTACACCGGCGGAGAATTAGGCGGTGGCTTCGGAGGCTTTTGCGTCGGGTTCGGACTTGGCGCGTTCTTCGCCTTCGCCGTCGGTGGCTGCGCGGGTTGCTTCGATCTTGAGGCCTTTGTTCATGTCGAAGCGTTGCTTGCGGTCAAGGCTTTTTACGAATTCGCGGGTGGCTTTGCCAATTGCGCCGCTAATGCTGGAAGCCTCGATCCGAATGGTGCGGCCGTCGGTGCCGGTCTTGCGATCTTCGTACTTCAAGGTGATGTTGTAAGCGTTCACAGTGATCTCCTAAAGTGTACTGCGCTGGGCTTCTCCTAACAGTGTAACCAAAACTTGCTCCGCACTAAAATCGCCGGTTGCTCCATAGGTGGAAATTCTCAATGTTCCGTTTCGGCAGCACAACAGGCGCCTGAACATCCGCAGCCGCTGATGCCGGTCATCGTCAACGAGGCATTTGTGCGGGCCTATTGCGGAGCACGCAATGCACTGGGGATGAAACTGAATCAAGGCGCGGGCTCGACATCCGCAGCGGGAGTGTCGGACGGCAAAATTTGGTCACGGCAATGGGAGATCGTAGGAGTGGTCGGAAACACCAAATACGCGAAGCTACGGGAAGACAACCCGCCGATTCTTTATCTTCCACTTGATGGAGGCGGAGCGCGCTTCGAAGTTCGCACCGCGCTTGCGCCAGAATCGCTAATGCCCGCGGTACGAGAAATCGTCGCGCGGCATGATTCCGAATTACCGGTTTTCAATGTGATGACCGAAGAAAAATCCATCGAGCAGCAAACCTCGGAAGAACGCTTGCTCGCGCGGCTGTCCAGTTTCTTTGGGGGGTTGGCACTATTGCTGGCGTGTATTGGACTGTACGGGCTGTTGTCTTACCACGTTGGTCGCGCTGCGGCATGAGTAATTCATAACAAACACATGCGACGGTTATTTCTGGGGGCTGCTACCGACGCCGCCGGCGGGGGTGGCTTCGCCTTGGCCGGGTAGGGCGCCGTCTTTGCCGAGGAGTTCGAAGAGGTGGAGCGAGCGGGCCGGCAGGGCGTATTTGGTCTGGACTTCGTAATCTTCGGGGATGTCGGGGCGCAGGGTGGTGTCGATGAGGCGGTGCCAGGTGTGGCCGTCGGTGGGGGCGGGGAGGGTGAATTCGGAGTCGTTGGGGTCGACGTTGATGAGCATGAGTAGAGTGACATTATGGCCGGGCTTTAGGACGCCGCTGGTTTGGCAGCGGCCGTCCATCAACATTCCGAAAGAGTGGATGCCGCCGGCGCCCCAGTGCTCGTCTTCCATTTCGTTGCCGTTGGGTTGAATCCAGGTGACGTCTTTGACGTTGAGGGCTTCGTTGTATTCGCCGGTGAGGAAACGGTTGCGGTGCAGCATGGGATGTTTGTGGCGAACGGCGATGAGGGCGCGGACGAAGTCCTGCTGGATGCGGCCTTCGTCTTCGATGTTCCAGTTGAGCCAACTGATTTCGTTGTCCTGGCAGTAGGCATTGTTGTTGCCATTCTGGGTGCGGCCGAATTCGTCGCCGGCGAGCATCATGGGCGTGCCTTGGGAAAGTAAGAGAGTGGCGAGGATGTTGCGCATCTGGCGTTGGCGTAACGACTTTATGTTGGGATCGTCGGTGGGGCCTTCGGCGCCGCAATTCCAGGAGTGATTGTTGGAGTTGCCGTCTTTGTTGTCTTCGCCGTTGGCTTCGTTGTGTTTGTCGTTGTAGGAGACGAGATCTTTGAGGGTGAAGCCGTCGTGGGCGGTGACGAAATTTACGCTGGCCCAGGGGCGGCGGCCTTGTTTGTTGAAGAAATCGCCGGAACCGCAGAGGCGGGGGGTGAGTGCGGAGGCAGGGGCGTCGCCTTTCCAGTAATCGCGGACAGCGTCGCGGAATTTGTCGTTCCATTCGGCCCAGCCGGGGGGAAATTCGCCGACCTGGTAGCCGCCGGGGCCGCAGTCCCAGGGTTCGGCGATGAGTTTCACGGTGCCTAGAATGGGATCCTGGCTGCAGGCTTTGAGAAAGCCGCTCTGATTGTCGAAGCCGTTGGGTTCACGCGCGAGGATGGTGCCGAGGTCGAAGCGGAAACCGTCGACGCGGGTTTGTTCGACCCAGTAACGGAGGGAGTCGGTGACGAGTTGAATGACGCGGGCGTTGCTGAGGTTGAAAGTGTTGCCGGTTCCGGTGTCGTTGATGTAGTAGCGCTGCTGGTTGGGGAGAAGGCGGTAATAGCTGGCGTTGTCGATGCCTTTGAAGGAGAGGGTTGGGCCGAGGTGATTGCCTTCGGCGGTGTGGTTGTAGACCACGTCGAGGATGACCTCCATGCCGGCTTCGTGGATGGAGCGGACCATGGCTTTGAATTCGCGCAGGCTTTCTTTGGGATTGGCGGCGTAGCGCGGATCGGGAGCGAGGAAGCCGATGCTGTTGTAGCCCCAATAATTGGTGAGTCCCTTGTCGAGTAACTGACTGTCGTTCACGAAGGTGTGAATGGGGAGTAACTCGATGCTAGTGACTCCGAGTGACTTGATGTAGGAGAGGACTTCTTTGTTGGCCAGGCCGCAGTAGGTGCCGCGTTCTTTTTCGGAGACTGCGGGATGCAGCTTGGTGAAGCCTTTGACGTGGGCTTCGTAGATGATGGCGTCATCCCAGGGGATTTTGCGCTGGACGCGTTCGCTGGACCATTCGTAGGAAGGATCGACGACCAGGCATTTGGGGACGAAGGGGGCGCTGTCGCGTTCGTCGAAGGTGAGGTCGTCGGCGGTTTCCATTTGGTAGCCGAAGACGGCGGGATTCCAGGTGAGCTGGCCGAGATGGGCGCAGGCGTAGGGATCGAGCAGCAGCTTGTTGGGATTGAAGCGATGGCCGGCGTCCGGTTCGTAGGCGCCGTGCACGCGGTAGCCGTAGGCGGCGCCGGGTTTTACGTCGGAGAGAAAGCCGTGCCAGATCTGATCGGTGTGTTCGGGGAGCTCGATGCGTTCGAGTTCTTTTTGGCCGCTTTCGTCGAAGAGGCAAATTTCTACTTTGGTGGCGTTGGCGGAAAATATGGCGAAGTTGGTGCCATTGCCTTGCCAGGTGGCGCCGCGCGGGTAGGGCAAGCCTTCGGCAATTCTGCCTTCTGAAATTTTGGCTTTAGCAGGTTTGCGGTTGGGGGATTTGCTTGCAGCGGTAGCGGCTTTCTCGGGCATGCTGGGGAATCCGTCCTGAAATTTACGTGGGGTCTAAAAGCGAACTGATGCACCACAGGATGGACTAAGCGGAGTACAAATCAAATCAAGGTTTTCCGGTAGGGCCACTAGGTTCGGTGGCTTGTAAGAATTCGAAACCAGGCGCGAACGGATGGGACAGACGGAACGTTTCCTGCTTTGGTTTTGAGAGGGACCGAAAGACTCAGCGGGAAACGTTACGTGTCCCTAACCTGGGTAAGGTTGAAGAAGTCTGAAAAGAAAACCCATGTTCTAGACGGTGACTGATATCTTTCATCGCGGTCTGCAATTTGCAGTGCGGGTCCAAAACTGATGCGAGATTATTCGTCGCCGCCGTGTGCGGATTCTTCGCCGTCTTTGTAGACGTACTTGATGACGCGTTTGAACACGAGCAGGTTGGGGCTGCCGTGGCGGGTGAGCTTGATGCAATCGCGGTCGTACCATTCCACGGTGCCGCGCAAAGTTTCACCGTCTTCCAGCACGATGGCCATGGGGGTGTGGGACTGCATTTGCTTCACCCAATAAAAATTTT
Organism: uncultured Acidobacteriota bacterium; assembly: GCA_963846145.1. Taxonomy (GTDB): domain Bacteria; phylum Acidobacteriota; class Terriglobia; order Acidiferrales; family UBA7541; genus Acidiferrum. The sequence continues at coordinate 510,088 of CAWJUV010000006.1, forward strand.
CCGCGTGGGTGAGCTCGGGGGGCGCGGGCTTTTTGCTGGGCGCCGGGCCACCATTATTGTTACTCGACGGCCGCTGGCCGTTCGGCTCCTTAACATCTGCGAAGCCGGGACGAAACATCCGGCGATTCACCATGACGCCTCTCATATACGTACGGGGTGTGTTTAGTTCTATGACCCTATGATGCCTGTTGTTAGCCTCGCGTTACAGTTGCCGGGATAAAAATGCGCGCAATTCCCGTTATAAACGTAAGAAAAAACAATTAGTGCGCGGCGTGTTCGCGCACCCGTGCAGCGGCCAGCGAAGTGGCGAGCGCGTCCAAGCCCAGTTGGCGATTGAGGTTGCGCTTGGTGCCGAAATAAAGTTCGTCGATGCCGCGGATGGCGTGCATCACCCATTCGACGTTGACGGAGGCACTCAAGGTTTCCAGCTCTTTGGCCAATTGTTTGTTACGCAACACAGGAGTTTTAACCTTTGCGGCAAGTTCCAGCAAGTCGGTTAATAGGCCGTAGAAGACGTCGAGTTGGCGCTCGACGGTGACTTCGCGATCCTTGGCCATTGCGGCGGTGTCCGCAAATAGTTGCGAGAAGCCTTCGCCACGGGCGGCGCGGGTGAGGATGCGCAGGGCGTCTTTGCGGCGCTGAGCGGTGGTTTCCACGTCCATGGAGAGGGCCAGGCCGGGGCTGCCTTCGGAGAGTTGCGCGGCCAGGTTGATCTCGGCGGATTTGCGGTCGGAATTTTCCTTTAGGATTTTGACGACGTTTTCCTGGGAGAGCGGGGCGAAATGGAATTGCATGCAGCGGGACAGGATGGTGGGGAGCAAGGTCGAAGCCGAATCCGCCAGCAATATTAAGGTTGCGGAGAGCGGTGGCTCTTCGAGGACTTTGAGGAGCGCGTTGGCGGCTTCTTCGCGCATGGTTTCCGCGCCGTCGAAAATGAAAATGCGGCGGCGGCCCATGGGCTGGAAATAGGCGGCGCGTTGGACCGCGCGAATTTGGCCGATGCGGAGGAGCGGGCGTACCACTGGGGTTTTCCAGCGGACGGGATCGGGGACCAAGGCCCAGACGTCCGGATGGGTTTGCAGGATGAGAGGTTGATCTTCGATGGCGGCGGTACTGGGGCTTTCGCCACGCTGGGTGAGGCCTTGTTCGATGAGGGTGAGGGGATCGGCGAGTAGAGCGACGCGCTGGCAGGTGGCGCATTCGCCGCAGAAATCGTCTTTGAGGCGTTCGCAGGTGGCGGCTTGGGCGAACATGCGGGACAGGGTGAATTTGCCGACGCCGGAGGGGCCGGTGAAGAGCAGCGCGTGGGGGACGCGTTCGGTGCGCAGGGCGCCGCGGAGTGCGCTGACGATGCGTTCGTTGCCGAGGAATTGGTCGAAGCCCATGGCTAGCGGGTTCCTTGTGCTGCTGGCGCGGTGAGGAGAGGTGCGACTGCGGCTAGAATTTCCTGGGAAATTTCTTGTGGAGTGCGCATGGCGGCGCGCTGCTGGTCAAAACTTTGCACCGTGACCCAATTAGGGCGGCGAGCGAGCAGGTCGTAAATTGTGGCGGCGTCTTGGAGGTGATTCAAGTCGGCTTCCAGAATATCGTGGCGTTCCTGGGTATACGTGCGCGCGGCTTTTAAGGTTACGAGTTTTTGTGATTCGACCGGCGGGACGCGGAGATAAATGACTAAAGTTTCGACGGGTAAGCCATAAATTTTATATTCGAGATGTTCGATCCAGGTGACGAAGCCCGGACGCTTTTCCGCGGAGACGCGCGCGGTTTGATGTGCCAGGTTGGAAGCGACGTAGCGATCGGCGAGCACGATTTTTCCTGCTTGCAGCGCGGTTTCGATGGCGTCCTTGGCTTCGAAGCGGTCTCCGGCGTAGAGGAGCGCGGCGAAGTGCGGGTCGACTTCCGTGCCGAAGTCACCATTCAGGAATTGGCCGGCCATGCGGCCGAACCAGGAATCGTAAATGGGGAAACCGGTGACGTAGGTTTGCAGGCCGCGCGACTGCAACGCGGCGTTCAGCAAATCGACCTGGGTGCGCTTGCCGCTGCCGTCGATGCCTTCGACTGCGATGAGTTTTCCGGGGCTGCTCATTGGTTCGACGAATAGTCCTCAACTACGGATGCCTTCGGATCCGTAAATTGCGTGTTAAATTTTTTGGGTTCCTCGACGGTCTGTGTTGACTGTCAGTGTAACCGTGTGGGCGGCGGTGCCGCAATGTCGGTGCATGCTAGGATTTATTTTCGGGTATGACGGAGCAGATGCAATTGAGTATTGGCGAAAATATTTTGAGGATTCAGGAACGGATTGCGCGGGCGCGGGAGAGATCTCCGCATGGGAATGAGGTGACGTTGATTGCGGTGTCGAAGACGCATCCGGCGGAGGCGATTCGCGCGGCGTATGAGGCGGGGTTGCGGCACTTTGGGGAGAACCGGGTGCAGGAGTGGGAGGGCAAGCGCGAGGGGCTGCAGGATTTGGCTGGGGCGACATGGCATTTGATTGGGCATTTGCAATCGAATAAGGCGACGCGGGCGGCGAAGTTTTTTCACTGCGTTGATTCGGTCGATGATTTTGCGCTGGCGCAGCGATTGGATAATGCGCATGAGGAGTTTGCGCCGCGGAAGTTGCGGGTGTTGATTGAAGTGCATATCGGCGGTGAAGCGAGTAAGTCGGGTGCTGCTGTTGATTCCCTTCCCGAGTTGCTGCGGAAAAGTTCCGAGCTTTCGCACTTGGAAATCGCTGGGCTGATGTGCATTCCGCCGTTCCTCGAAGAGGCGGAGGTGCGGCCTTATTTTCGGAGGATGCGGGAGATTCGGGATGAGCTTGTTGATTCGTTGAAGATGGAGTTGCCGGTGTTGTCGATGGGGATGTCGCATGATTTTGAGGTGGCGATTGAGGAAGGGGCGACGGAGGTGAGGGTGGGGACGGCGATTTTTGGGATGAGGGATGTGAAGTGAAGTGAAGTTCGTCGATTGGGGATTTCTCTACGTTAGAGATCCGGTTCGGTTTTAGAAAAACTAAAACCGGACGCGGATCATTACGCCTGAGCGTCCCACCCTTGCAAAAATCGCAAGGGTAGGCCACCCGGGTTTTGGTGGGGCTTCAGAAAATCGAAAAGAAAAAATTAGTTTGGGAGGATGCTGTTGGGCGTAGCTTTCACGCGTGATGAAGGGGTCGGCTTGCGTGCTGGGTTAGATGAGCCGCCGCCCCAGGTTCTGTTGATTGGGCGGATGTTGGAGTTCGACGGAGTTGTGTTGAAGTGCAATTTCAGCAAGGGGTCGCCGAAGAGGATCCAGGTGCGGCGGACGTCGGGGTCGGTGACGCCGGTTTTGGCGGCGAGGATGGCGGAACCCAAGGATACGTTGCGGTTCTGGGTCAGATTATTCAGCACGGCTTGATTCAGGAAGCCTTGGGGCTGGGCGTTGGTGAAGCCGGAGGAGGCCCAGACGGCGACGGCGCCGCCGTTGGGCGCTAGGATTAGGGATTCGGCGAGGCTTTGGGTGTAGACGTCCTGGAAGAATCCGTTGAGGCAGTCCATCAGCAAATACACGGGGAGTTTTTGGCCGTTGCTTAAGGTGCCGGCGGTGTTGTCGTCCAGCAAATCGGAGAAGGACCATTGTTCGGTGGAGCCGTGGCCGTTGTAGTTGACCAGTAGGGCGCCTTCGTTTAAGCCGGCCAAAATTTGGGTACGTACGGCATCCGCGTCTTCGCCTTCGGCGAGGATGGTGTTGACGGCGAGCGTGGAGGAAAGAGTGCTGGCGGCGCTCTGAGCGTTGTTGGAAAAGTCGGAGCCTTCGTTGGCGTCGGCGACGACTAAGGCTTGTTGGTTCCAAGTGCCGGCGTCGACACCTTGTTCGTAGTCGACAATTTTCTTCACGGTGAGAGCGGCTTCTGCGGTGGTGCGTACCGGTAAACGACCGGTCGGAATGGTGGCGAAACCGTTGCTCTGGAAATCGCTGAACCAATCGTCGGAGGCGGTTTTAAAGGCCTGGGTTTCAATGAGGCGCGTGGGCACCAAGTCGAGATAGCCGAAGCCGAGATAATTTCGGGGGTCGAGCGAAGCATCGCCGACGAAGAGGACGGCGGCGGGTTTCTTCGGTTGTGCAGCGGCTTGCAGCAAAAATTCCTTGATGGCGTAGGGGCTGCGTTCGCCGAAATTGTAGGCGTCGAAAATTTCGTCGATGGTGACGATGCCGACTTGATGCTGTTGGGATTCGCGCAATTGTTTCAGAGGCGCGAGGCTGGCGACGAAATCGGGATGAGCGATGTACAGCAAATCGCCGCGTTGCGGTTGGGCAGCGAGCGTGTCTGCGGCGTGGAAAGTCAGTGCGGCTGGATCGGCGATCTGGTCGTCGGTGAAGGCCAGCAAGGTGTGCCCTGCGGGTGCGCCGGTGTGAGTAGTGAAGGTGACGCCGTAGGTGGAGCCTTCCAGTTTTACCGCGGCGTTGAGGACGACTACTGCGCGCGGATCGGTGATATCCACGACATGAATTTGTGCGCTGGTGAATCCACCGATGTGCACGGGGGTGCCGGCGTTGACGGTGGCTTCGAGCCAGTTTTGGTCGGCGGTGAAGGTGTGGGGATAGTGCAGGGCGATGGATTGCACGAGGCTGACGTCGTTGTCGCCATCGAGGGCGGTGAGGGTGAAGGTGTTGGCGCCTTCCTGCAACAAACTGGAATCGATGGGGAAAGTTTGCGTGGCAAGGACTTGTCCGGTGAAATCCATTTCGCCGATGCCTGCACCGTTAAAAGCGATGGAGACGCGATGAGCTTGTCCGTCGGTGGCGCCTTGCAAGGCGATGTCCGCGGTAACGGACAGTGCGGAGTTGGTGGCGTGGTTCGAGACGTTGATGAGTTGATCGACGGGCTCGCTGGTGACGCCGGCGCCGAAGAAGTTGTCGTTGTCTTCGCCGTTGAGCAGGGTGGCGAAATAAGTGGTGCGGTCCTGGTGCACCACGGTGGCGGGGAAACCTTGGGTGTCGTTGGGCGTTCCGGAATTGGTGGCATCGATGAAGCCGATGCGTTTGCCCGGGCGAGTACCGGCGACGAGCCAGTAGATGCGGGTGTCGGAATACGGCGTGTCAATGCCGGTGCCATAAAACTGAATGGTGTCCGTGGCTCCGAGCGGACCGAAGCCGCGGCCGGTGATGAGCATGGGCTGCTCGATGCCTTCGGCATAGAGTTGCAGTGAGCGGGCGTCGGAGTTGGCGTCGAGACCAGCGCCGATGAGTTCCGCGCCAGTGACGCGGTACCAGCCTTCGCTGCGTACGGAGATTTTTACGGCGGGCGTGCCGTCCAGTTGAGCGCGGAATTCGCCGGGGATAATTTTTTGGATGGTGGGGCGCGCTAGATTCAGGACGCGGCCGCCGATTCCGCCGGATCCACCAGACTGGCCGATAGCGCGAGCCGAAGCGGGTGCGGAGTAACGATTGGCGGTGCCGACGGTGGCTGCGGCGGTTAATTGATTCATTTGAGTCAGCAGCATGGAATTGTTGGAGCGTGCCGCGGAACGGGTGCCTGCCAAGCGATTGGTTGACGATGACGTGTCGACATTGACCGGGCCGTGCTGCATCTTGACGCCGTTCAAGTCGATGTCTTCGAGGGTGTAGGTGGATTCGGGGGTGCCGGTTGGATCGATCCACTGATAGGTTTTCGCAGCGTGCTGTGGCAAACCGCCGCGGAGCAGCAAAGCCGCGCCGGCGATGATCGATGGATTTACGCGGTGACGGCCGAGAGCGTCTTCGCGGTAGATGTTAAAGCCCAGGTTGCGAATTTCTTCGCGAGTGCGCCACTCGAGGACAACGCCGTTTTGTTGCGCGGGTCCGTAAGAACCGTCGGGCAATTCTTCACTGCGCGGGCGAGCGCTGAAGTACACCAACTGGACGACGTTGGGAGCCGCCACCGTAGAAGTGAAGGTGGCGCTGTTATTGGTCAGATCGGGATCCGAACTCGTGGAGGTGACCGTGGCGGTATTCACGGCATAGGCCGAGGTGCTCATGGTCGTGGCGGTGACGTTGATAGCGATGGTCACCACTTGTCCATTGGTGAGGGTGCCGAGGGTGCAGGTGACGATGCCGAGGGCTAGCGAGCAAGTGCCCTGCGTTGCCGAAGAACTGGTGTAGGTGACGGCGAGTGGCAAGGGATCGGCCACCGAGACGTTGGTGGCGGAAGCTGGGCCGTTGTTGGCGACGGTGATGGTGTAGACCAAGTTGTCGCCTTGATTCACGGGATCCGGTGAACCGGTTTTGCTGATGACCAAGTCCGCTTGGGTGGGCGAAGTCACGGCGGTCGCCACCGTAGCGGTGTTGTTGCCAAGAATCGAATCGGTCACGGCGGATCCGACGGTCACGGTGTTGCTGATCACCGCCGGCGGGAGCGACGCCGTTGTTAACCATGAAGACCAGGCCAAATTGCGAGCTGGAGCCAATGCCGAAGGAAGTGTTGGAGCAGGAAACTTGCGTGGCGCTGGTGGTGCAGGTCCAGCCGCTGGGTACCGAGTCGGAGACAAAGGTGGTGTTGGCGGGAATGGGATCCACGAAAGTTGCGGTAGTGGCAGCCGAGGGCCCGTTGTTTGTAACGGTAGCGGTGTAGGAAATCTGTCCACCGGCCAAGACGGTGTTGGGTGAGGCGGTCATGGTGACAGCCATGTCCGCGGTTCCGGGCGGCGCGACGGTAGTGCTCGAAACGGTGGCGGAATTGTTGGCTTGGTTGGGATCGGTGACAGCCGAAGAACCCATGTCGGTGTCGGTGATCACAGTGCCAACCAATGTGGCGGAAGGAACGTTGACGACCAAGTTGAAGGCCGCGGTGCCGCCGGAAGCCAGCGAGCCGATGGAGCAGCTGATATTTCCGGTGCCGCCGGAAGCGGGGGTGGTGCAGGTCCATCCGGTGGGCTTGGTTAGTGAGCCAAAGGTGGTGTTGGTGGGAATGGCCTCGGTGAAGGAAACGGTAGTGGCGGTGGCGGGTCCGTTGTTCTTGAGTGTCTGGGTGTACGTAATCGAGGAGCCGGCGGCCACGGTGGTAGGCGAAGCGGAATTGGTTACGGCGATGTCGGCGTTGGTGGCGACGGAAACGAGAGTGCTGACGGTGGCGGTGTTGTTGGCCAGGGTGTTGTCGTCGGTGGAAGAGCTGACGGAGTCGGTGTCGGTGATGGTGGTGCCATTGGTGACGCCGGAGCCGACTTGCACGACCAAGGTAAAGGTGGCCAGCGCGTTGGCTGCTTCCGTCGGGGTGGTGCAGGAAATGTTGCCGGTGGCGCCGACTGCTGGAGTGGTGCAGGTCCAACCGCTGGGGACGGCAAGAGAAACGAAAGTGGTGCTGCTGGGAATGGCTTCGTTGAAGACGGCATTCAAGCCGGCTTGCGGGCCGTTGTTGTTGACGGTTTGCGTGTAGGTGATATTGCCGCCGGGCAAAACCGGATTGGGCGTGCCGCTGTTAGTGACGACCATGTCGGCGACAGCGCATTGCGCGCCGGGACGATTGCCGGGAGTTTGAGTGAAGCCGGTAGTGCCGAGATTGGTGGACAAAATACCGTTGCCCTGACCCGGGGTCGAGCCGTAGGAATCGTGCACGGACGTGGAGACGCCGTTCACACCCGGAGCTACAGTGGCCGCAGCCGGTGCGCTGGAAGTGAGAATCACACCGCCACCGCCGCCGCCGCCCGGTCCGTGACGAGAACCCGGATAGGTGCCGCCTGAGTCAGCAGTCAGCCAAGTGCTGCCGCCGTTTCCGCCGTTGGCGCTGAGGGTCGCGCCAGTGAGAGTTCCGCTCAATGCTAATAATTCAATGGAGCCGCCTGCGCCGCCGCCACCTGCGCCGTCGTTCTGGACGTTGAGGGCATTTTGTCCGTTGGCGGTGAGAGTGCCGGTGCCCACTACGGTACCGGCGTGAATGATCATGATGCCGCCGCCAGCCGCGCCGCTGCTGTTGATGCCGGCGGGATTGCTGTTGGCGGGATCGGCAGTGCCGTTGTTGGTGGTGCCCGCGCCGGCGCCGCCGCCCAGGATCAGGTTGCTGACTGAGCCGGGATAGGCAGAGCCGCCGAAGCCGTTGCCCAACGAAGAAGTGTTCCAGGCGTAACCGCCGTTGCCGCCGCCGCTGCCGTTGCCGCCGCCACCGCCACCGGAATTTTCGCTGTTGTCGCTGGGAGAGGCGTCGGTGCCGCCGCCTCCGGCGTTCGCCGGTGCGCCGCGGGAGTAGCTACCGTTGACGTAGCCTTCGGTGGAGTTGGTGATGAGATTGGTGAGACTCGCATTAGCTAAATATTGCGGAGTTCCGGCGATGCCTTCGCCCTTGGAACCATTTGCGCCGGCCGACGCCAAAGTGACGTAGTCGGTTGCCGAGCCACCCGTTTCTCCGGTGAGTTCACGGCCGCCGCCGCCGCGGAAACCCAAGCCATCGAGGCTGACTGTTCCGCCGAGAGTGAGTTGGCCGGAGACGTCGATGACTAGCACGCCGCCGACGGAACCGGTCCATGCCGGGGCGGTAAGGGTTGAACTCAAAGTCGCGGAGGCGTATTGCGGAACGCGGATTACCTGGAAGGTGCGCTGGCCTTGAGTGGTCGCAGAGTAGGCGGCTTCGGTGTAAGTGTTGAGGAGGCCGTTGCTGGGTCCTGCTCCAGTAAATGTTAGTGAGCCACCGGCAACGGGTACGGCACTGGTGGCGGTGATGAATTCGTAGCGGCCTGCGCTGTTGGCGGAGGTGTAGCCGGTGGCGGGATCGCCAGGGGTGCCATCACCGTAGGCTCCGGTGTTGGTGGTGTTGATGGCGGCGTCCTGCATCTGGATGATGACCAGCAAGTCGCCTACCGCGATGGGGGTGGTCGACCCAGCAGCGGCGCCCAAAGTCACAGAAGTTGCGCCGGGGGCCAAGACTACTGCGGTGCTGGGGGCGTAGTAGGTGTTGATGTTTCCGGTGAGCGTGCCGCCCGCGCCGTCGTGCGCTGGCGTGGCGCAGCTGAGCGGCTGCACAAAAGTCAGAAGCGTGGCGGAGTTGTTGGAGGTGAAGGGGTCGGTGACGGTGGAACTGGTGGTGGCCGAGTTGCTGAGTGAAGAGGCGATGGCCGGCGCGGTTACGGTGATGGTGACCGTGGCGGTGTTGCCGGCGGTCAGAGTTCCTAGCGAACAACTGACCACAACCGTGAGTTGCGTGCAGGTTCCTTGTGAAGCGGTATAGGAAACGTACGTGACTGTGGCGGGTAAAGTGTCGGTGATGGTGGCGTTGGTGGCGTTGGCGACGCCCAGGTTTTGTACCGCCACGGTGTAGACCAAAGTGCTGGAGACGAAGACGGGCGCGGGGTTGGCCGAGAGAGTCAACTGCAGGTCGGCGTCGCCGCTGATGCCTACCAAGGTTGTGGTGGTGGAGGTGTTGTTGGAGGCTACTGGATCGCTGGTGGTGTTGGAGGTGACGCTGGTGATGTTTTGAATTTCGGTTTCGGCGGCGGTGCCGGCGTTCACTTGCAGAGTGATGGTGAACGTGGCGGTGGCGGCGTTGGCCAGTGTGGCGACGGTGCAATTGATGTTACCGGTGCCGTTTACCGCGGGCGTGCTGCAAGTCCATCCGGTGGGAACGGTGCCGATGGATTGGAAATTGGTGTTGGCCGGGATGTTTTCGTAGAAGACGGCATTCTGGGATTGGTCGGGGCCGTTGTTGGTGACTTTGACGGTGTAGATGACGTTGGCGCCGGCGGCGACGACAGGGGCGGAGGCGGTTTGCACGATGGCGAGGTCTGCCGGGGCGGAAACGGTTACGTCGGCGCTGGCGGAATTGTTTGCGGAGTTGGCGTCTGCGGTGGTGGAGGACACGCTGGCGGTGGTGGTGATGGTGGAGGCGTCGGAGGCGGCGCTGGAGATGGTTAGATTTACTACGAAGGTGGCGGTTCCGGCGTTGGCGAGATTGGAGCCGTCGGTGCAGGTGACTGTGCCTGTGGAGCCGACGGTGGGATTGGTGCAAGTCCATCCGCTTGGCGGCGTCGTTGAGACGAAGGTGGTGTTCGCGGGAGTCGTCAATGTAAACACTGGCGCAGTGGCGGTGGCCGGGCCGTTGTTGGTGACGACAGCGGTGTAAGCGACCGTGCCGCCGGCATTCGCCGAAGTCGGATTCGCTGAGAGGGTTATTCCCAAGTCGGCATTCGCAACGACCGTTACCGTGGCTGGGGTTGCGGAATTATTTGTGGAGGTGGGATCGCCGGTGGTCGAAGTAACGGTGGCCGCTGGCGCGGTAATTATTGTGCCCACTGCGACGGTACCGGGGACGGTCACTACCAACGTAAACGTGGCCGTGGAAGTTTTGGTGAAGGTTGAGCCGTCGGTGCAGGAGACGGTGCCTGTGGCGCCCACCGCCGGAGTGGTGCAAGTCCAGCCGGTGGCCGCGGTGCCCGAGGCGAAGGTGGTGTTGGTGGGAATGGTGGTGGTCCAAGTGGGTGCTGCCGCGGTGGATGGGCCGTTGTTGGTGACGGTGATGGTGTAGGTGATTGTGCCGCTGCTGGGAACGGTGGTGGCGCCGGCGGTGTCGGTGATGGCTAGATCCGCGCCGGCAGTGACCGTCACGGTGGCTGGCGTCGCGGTGTTGTTCATGTTCGGATCACCGGTGGTCGAAGAGACCGTCGCCGATCCAGTGATGGTGGTGTTGACCGCCACGGTGGTTGGAACATTGACCACCAGGGTGAACATCGCCGATGCAGCATTGGCCAAATCCGATCCGTCGGTGCAGGTCACGTTGCCGGTTCCGCCTACCGCGGGCTTCGTTCCGCAGGTCCAGCCGGCCGCCGGAGTCACTGATGCAAATGTAGTGTTGGTGGGCGTGGCTTGGGTCCACGACGGGGTGGTGGCTCCCGAAGGTCCGCTGTCGGTGACCGTAATGGTGTAGGTAATTTGGCCGCCCTGAATCACGCTGGTGGAGCCGGGCGATTCGGAGATGGTCAGGTTCGCGCCGGCCGCCACCGTCACGGTTGCAGCCGTCGCGGAGTTGTTGGAACTGGTTTGATCTCCGGTGGTGGCGGTGGTCGTCGCCGCGTTAGCCGCAATCGTCGCACCTACTGTCGCGGTGGTCGGTACGTTCACCGTTAGGGTGAAGGTTCCAGTTCCGCCATTCGCAAAGGAGCTGTCGGTACACTTCACGGTGCCGGTGCCACCCACTACCGGCTTGGTTCCACAGGTCCAGCCAGTGGAAGTGGTGATCGATGCGAAGGTCGTTCCGGTTGGGGTGGAAGTGGTCCAGGACGCCGAGGTTGCCGTCGAGGGGCCGTTGTTGGTTACCGTGATGGTGTAGACGATGGTGCCGCCTTGCAATGCGGTGGTGGATCCCACTACATCGGTGATCGCCAGATCCGCTGCGGGGGTGACCAGCACAGAGTTGGTGGCGCTGTTGTTGGAAGAGGTCGGGTCGGTGGTGCCGCTGGTGTTGGTGACTGTGGTGGTGTCGGTCAGAAAGGTGGCGGCGGTTACCGAGCTGGCGACGGCTACGGTGAGCGTGAAGGTCGCGCTTCCGTTGCTGGCCAGGGTGGAGGTAGCCGAGCAGACAACTGATGCGGTGCTGCCGGCAGTTGTGCCGGTGCAGGTGTACCCGGTTGTGGGGGTCAACGAAGTGAAGGACATGCCGGTTGGCATGGTGTGGGTCCAGGACGGCTTGGTCGCCGTCGGGCCGTTGTTCGTGATCGTGATGGTGTAAATGACGCTGCCGCTTGCCGCCACGCTCGTAATGTTGGTCGTTTCTGTGACTGCTAGATCTGCGTTCGCTGCTGAAGCGGGAGAGACGGTGGCCAACAAAGTCATTACTAGGAGAAGAGCCGCGGGGAATACGTAACTTAGCGCGCGCGTGAAGCGAGTGAGCAAGGCAACGCGGAGGCGGCGGGCTACGGTGTGTAGTTCTGCGCGTGTGCGTGCGGCGCGGCCAAGAGTTGAGAATTTTTGTGCGCCGCGCTGGACTGTGACGATTTTTCCCAGGGCTGCGGAGCTGCTTATTGGTGCGTCGTTTTGTTGGCCGGCGTCGCCGCGGGTGACGACTGCGGAGCCGAATTCGTCGACGGCGATGACGCGGTGGGCGCGGAGGCCGTCGGTGGTGCGGGCAAGGAGCACATCGCCTGGGCGTATTGGAGACTGGGGCGATGGTTCGGCGATTGGCGCCATCACTAGTGCGTCGTCGTTCAAAATATTTGGCTGCATGCTTTGGCCGTGGGCGCGGAAGCGGACTTGGTGGCCGTGGGAGAGCAGGGCTTCGCAGACTTCTGCAAATTTTTGGGAGTCGCGTTCGACGCGCTGGAGTGGCAACGCGGCTGATGGCTGCGAAATGACATTCGCGGCGGCGTTCACGTTTTTCTTGGTGGTGGCCTTAGCCGCGGGCATTGCGGATGGCCTCCACGGCGGTGACTTGCGGCACGAAACGGAAGGTGCGGCAGGGAATTTCTTTGGTGACGCGTTCGATGAAGCTGAGGGCGAAGTCCAGGCCTTCGGCGGCGTGGCGCGGGACGAAACTGCGCGCGAATAGTTCCGCGGCGGCGGAGCTTGGAGTCATGTCCACGATTTCGTTTTGTGCAAACTGTTCGAGGAAATAAATATTTGTGACCAGCGCCGACTGTGGCGAGGCGATGCCGGCGTCGCCGTGCCAGGGCGTGCCGTACATCCACAGCGCGCTGTTGTGGAAGCGGAGGACGATGCGGTCGTCGCTGAGGATTCGAACGCCGGGGCGGCCCATCCAGAGGCGGGCGGTGGTGCTTTTGCCTGCGCCGGAGTGGCCGAGAAATAAATGGCCGCGGCCGTCGACATCGACGATGCCGACGGCGTGGACTTCGAGGCCGACGCCGCAGGAGAGGCGGTGGATCATGAGGACTTCGTCGAGCGGATACTCGAGCGGGAAAATTGTGGCGCCGGCGCGGAAAAATTTTCGCGAGAGGAGCAGCTCCCCGTTTTCGAATTTGCGGTCGAACCACGCGCTTTTGTAAGGCGTTTCGCCGGGGAAGCTGCGTTGGAAATTCAGGCGGTAGCCATCGCGGCCTTCGCGTTTTTCTTCGAAGAGGGACCAGAGGCCGCCGGAATGGAACAGTGGAACGCTGGTGGGATTGGGAAGTTCTGCGACCATACGCGCGCGAATTTTCACGTCGAATTCGAAGTCGGACTTCCCTGCTCCGTTGTTGGCGATGGCGAATTCCTGGACTGCGCGATCGAGCTTCATGGCCACGCCGGAGTCGGCGAAAACGCCGAAGGAAATTCCGCCGATGGAGTACGCCAGAGACGCGGGTGCGCCGGCGCGAGCGGTGGACCGGACGCGCTGGTCGATTTTCGAAATGGGTAGAGCCGCCATCTGTCCCATGTCCTTAGGAGCCGATGGTTCGGCAGGTGACTACGCCGCGGCAGGTCGAGGACACTGGCCCGGCGTTACCCGTCACTTTGCAATGGCCAAGTACGGCTTCCTCGGGGCGCAGACTGACGCGCATCACCTTGGGAGGCTCGTAGGCTTTGTTGGCCTTTGGTTTTTTTGTGTTTTCGTTACGTTCCATTGCTGGCCCGACTTTCCCCCAGACTCGTTCTGTTGCACTTTCATTCCAAACATCTGCTGCTGCGTTTTTTCCCCAGACTTCTGTTTCTAAGCTGCTCCCCCAAATTTTTTCTTCGGTGCCGCGCTCTGAAGTTTTTTTAGGCATGGGTTGATGGGCACGAGGTGCATCCTCCGCTGCGGCAGCCGCCGGATGCTTGGGCGGCTGGTTGAAAAATATTTAGGCCCATGGCGCTGGTGGCTGGCTTGGATTCCCAGGAGATGTTGAACTCGCGCTTGGTGCGGTTGATGCGTTCCGCTGCTACGAGAAGATCGCTGTGATTCTTGCCGCCGGCGCAGTTGGGGCAGGTTGTGTCTGCGGTGTCGTGGTGCGGGACTGCGTGTCCCAGGGCGTAGGCGCGCAGGTGCGCGACCTGGCAGAGGAATTCGACGGGAGATTCGGGGTCGCCATTTTCGAGTTCGCCGTTTGCGGGGCACATGCTGCAGAGCGAGGCGATGCCGCAACTGTCGCAGATGGTTTCGCGGGTGCGCGGCTGGGTGCGGATTTCGTGCATGCGGGTGTTCCAGCCTTCGTGGAAGCTGCCGCTGCGGATGGGGTAGCCCTGTTGCTGGGAGATGACGCAGATGCTCATTTTGCCGGTGGGGTCGATGGCGCAGCCGTTGACGCCGCCGCCGCAGGAGTAGCGTTGTTTTTCTTCGATGGCTTGAGTTGATTTGGCTGCTGCGTGCGTGTGGGCCGGGGCGGTGCCGCAGGCTTTTAAATCGTTTTCGACGAGGCGGCGGTATTCCTCTTTGCGGGTGGTGTCGTAGAACTCGAGGCTGACGACTTCTTCGGGAGTCAGGCGGACGGCTAGCGGGCTTTGCGAGCAGTCGATGCGCGGGTTGACCAAGGGATCGAATTTGAATTCGACGCCGAGGGATTCGGCCATTTGTTTCATGGCGTAGACTTCGTGCTGATTGATGGTGGTGGGGACGGTTTTTAGTTTGAGCGGGAGGTTGCGCTCGAGCAGGAGCTGGATGCCGCGCATGCAGCGGTCGAAGGAGCCGGGCTTTTGGGTGAGGCGTTCGTAGGTTTCGCGGGTGGCGCCGTAAAGGGTGATCTCGATGGCGAAGGGGCGGTACTTGGCGAGGTGGTCGGCGATGCGCTCGTTGATCAGGGTGCCGTTGGTGAATAAGGTGATGAGGAAGCCGCGCTTTTTGGCTTCGGTGTAGATGTCGAGGAAGTCTTTGCGGGCGAAGATTTCGCCGCCGGAGTAGAGCAGCCAGAGGGTGCCCATGTCGACGAGTTCGTCGAGGAGTTTCACGTGTTCGGCGAAGGTGAGTTCGCTGGTGCGGGCGGCTTGGTCGCCCATGGGAAGGTTGTTGTAGCAATGCAGGCACTCGAGGGGGCAGCGGCGGGTGACCTCGATGGACACGTCCATGGGCGCACGTTGGCCGGAGAAGCGCTCGTGGACGCCCAGGCTGAATTGTCCGTAGTTGACTGTCTGCACTCGTTCCCTCGTTGGGCTACTGCGTTTGCGTTCTTGTTGGCGTTGTAGATCTTTTTCTTGCTCCAGCAAACCTAAACCTTGTAGTTCCTGTAAGAAGCCGCGGACGTCTTGGGCGGCGGCGTCTTCGGAGACGTCGAAATTGCGGACCAGCCAGCTGACCAGTTCGGCCGGGGCGCGGCGCTCTTTGAGCAGCTCCCAGAGGCGGCCGCCGACTTCGTTGAAGGTGTAGACCGCTTCCATGTCGCCGATGCCCGCGCAGATGGGCACGACGATGGTCTCGCCGGCGATCTCGCGGGAAACGGTGGAAGCGCTTCGAAGCAAAAGCGAAGACGGTTCTATAGGTACCGGTACGGTAGCGGCCATGACCTGACCAGTGTTTTCCCTGAAGGCACTGGTGTCATCTCTCTAAACCCGTGGCTGTTTCAAATTAGTACAGGAGCTAACTTTCTAGACAATTTGGGGGATGGGCGTGTGTGGGTGTTTTTGGTTGGTAGGGCGGCTTCAGTCGGTTTAATGCGGAGGGGGCTGGGGGCCTTTGTTTTTGCGGGGAAATGAGGGGGCGATGTGCCGGATTGGGGCATGGATGACTGGTGGGAATTGTGGTTGTCGCGGGGGCGATTGGCGGGGAGGCTGGGGGTAACCATTTCACTACTCGGACTTAAGAACAGTGGGGCGGGTGAGGACGAAAATTTGACGGTTTTGTGACTTTGAATAGCTCTGGATTGGTTCGAATCACAATCGAACAGGCAACGCTTTGGGCAATTTGGATCTGAGAGGAGACTGAAATTTGCCGCGAACACGCAACGTTGCTCGGTTTCGTAACCAAGACATAAGCGCTCTCTTCATACCTTTAACGGATTTCGCACACCGAAGGATCGAAACGAGCACACGCTTCTCGAATTTTCCTTGAATTCGGCGCTTGAAGGTTTTACATCTGAAAGAACACTGAATTGCTACCGATATTGCTCCTATAGCCTAGTAAACATGTGTGCAAAAACTCGTTGAGGCCGCTTCATTGAGAATTAAGCACTGGGCTGTAATTTGTCCTGAGCCGGAAGCCCCCGGGCTTTGGGGAACTTGGTTAAAAGAACGATGTGTAGCCGTAGGCTGGACGCCGTTGCGGCATCACTTGGAAGGACCCACGGATGATCTTGGGTGGGCTACAGCTAGAAAGCGACTCAAGAAGCTCACCCCCGGGGACATCGTCATTCCGTATCTCAAGGGCAACCGATTTGGCTCGCCCGGAAGAGTAGTCAAAGTTGCAGTGTCGGATGCCGACTGGAAACCCACCGTCAGGAAGGGTGACTATAAGAGGCATCCGGGTGAAGCCGGATTGGGAAGGCGGATACACGTCGAGTGGCTGAATTCGAAAATGCCACAGCACAACACGCTAGCAGTTGTGCCGCCTCGGATGAGACATGCGAACGGGGAAGTCCGCCAAACCATCGAGCCTCTAAACGATCGGCGTTACCACCGTTTTTTGCAAATAATCGAAGACCGCAAAAACTGGAAAGTATATGGCACTAAAGGCGGCCTCCCCGACCGCACAACAACCGCGAGAAGTACCCCTGAGAAAATTGAGATAACTCTTGCCGACAGTGGCGCTATTCCAACAGCTGCGTCCGCCTTGTCCAAAACTAGCCTTTACATTCAACGTGCTCGCAAAGCCTTTCCAATCCTTGTTCGTCAGGCTTTTGCGAAAACAAAATATCGCCTATTCTGAGTTGGCGGAGGAAATGAGGATGCCAAACCCCCGCAACCTCAACTACGTGCTCGGCGCTGTAGGAAGGGCGATCAAACATCTGTCCGTTGAATGGGGCGAGGAATAGCCACCCCTTCAGTGCATAGTCGTAAACAAGAACACCGGGTTACCTGGCGAAGGTGTAGCGTGGTTTATCAGCGACCCTCAAGAGTTTAAAAAATGGCCGCCCGAGCAACGAAAACAGATTCTCGACATAGAGCTGACGAAGGTATTCAATTTCACGGAGTGGGAAAAAGTTCTCTTCACCTTTGGGCTTCAACCGCTTAAACAAGATCCGTCCGTGAACGCGCTTATCAGAAAGGCAGCGATGGGCGGCGGCGTTGGAGAATGCGAAGACCACCGACGCCTAAAACACTATGTCGCGAATAATCCGTCAGTAATCGGACAGCCTGGTTTTGCGAAAGGTGAAACAGAGCACTGTTTTGGTTCGGCTGACCGAATTGATGTTTTCTTCGCCGACAAGCACCGCCGGCTGGGGGTCGAAGTCAAGGATCGACTTCCTCTAACGAGGATCGGTCCGTGGTTTGTTCCAAGCGGTAAAGTACATCGCCCTCATGCAGGCAGAAGCGAAAGTGAAATTGTTACAAGTCAAATGCGAAGTAATTCTAGTCACCAGTCGCACATTACCCTCGTGCTTGAGAGAAGTCAGAACTCTGCTCGGCGTGACAGTACTTGATGGCGTTCTTGTACCTGAAGAATATACATATGCTGTCTCGACTGATTTCACTGCGCCTTAAAAATCTGGACCTTGCTCTTACCGCCGAAAACAGCAGGTTTGAATCTGACTGGAGCCCGTCCGTATTCTTCACGATAGCCTGCTGCTGTTCGCGCCCCAAAAATATGCCCCGGCTTCTCTAACCCAATCACCAAGTCATGACTTACTAGCAAAATGTCATCGTGAATCGATCACAGGGTGGGTGAATCTAGAAGTAAAAGTGACGGAGGTAGATGGCGTGTGAGCAGATGGAGAATGCGCTGGCTTGGAGCTTAGCGGGCGGTGAGGACGAAGTCGCGATCGTAACGGGTTGTCAGGAAAGAGAAGGTGCCGTGCCAGTCGGTGCAGGCGAAGGTGCTGGGAGTATCGGTGGTGAAATGCGCGGAGGAGATTGGGTAAAAGCCTGAAAGGGAGTACTGGGCGAGTTGAAATTCGGTGTGGTTTGCGTTGGAGAAAGAGATCAGGGCGTGGTCGTCCGCGATGGAAAGTGAAGAGGCCCGCCAGTTAGAGCCGGGGCTCCAAAGCGTGTGATGTCCTCTCCTGTGGCCGGCGTTAGAAAAAAGAACAAGTGACGGTGGGTCATTCATTTCGAGGAGATAGGTGACTCCACCGGATTCGGATGTTTGGACCGTTTCCATTACATTCTCAACGTCGTGTGAGCCGAGAAGCGATTCTGCTCCAGAGTCTGCGGATGAAAGTTTTCTTTGCCGCAGAAGTTGGCCGCTTTGAGCGTATTCTGCGGCGATAAAGTCGCCTCGCCTCGCGGGCGAACCCACCAGGTTGGCGCATCCCAAAATTCCTGCCTCTCCTTGAGTTCCTGTGCGATGTGCTCGGAGTCGCTGGGCCAGGTGTCTTTCGGGAGCTATCCGAGGACCAAGACGTTTCCGGAATCGAGAGCGGTTAGCCGCTGCGGAAAAAATCCTTCGCTTAAAGGGAAAGCTGAGTGGGAGGCATGGCCGAGAGAAAATTTTATGGCGATGAGATTTTGCAGGCCGTCCTGTCCGATGGCGTGGAGGGATGATCCGCGAACCTGGTAGTCGAAAATGGCGGAGGGCTCGGGATAAGCGATTCCTGAGTTGTTGAGGCTGCGGAAATCGAAGGTGCGGAGGATGGAGGAGCCGTCGGGCGAAAGTTCGACGATGGGGGCGTTGTCCGAATTGTTGCCGTAAGTGCGCAGGAATAGGTTTCCGGAGCTGTCGCAGCGGGGCGGTTCCGCGGTGACTATGTCAGCGTTTGGAGGGACCGGCTGAAGGGAGGCTTGATGGAGTTCGGTGGACGGAGGGTCGTCAGGCGTTGAGGGAAATTTTGCGAGAAGAAATATAAGTAAGACAGCGAAAATCATCGGCGGCCTCAGGGGTAGATGTGAGCTGGATGGGTAACAGTTGCCGGGAATTTTCGCGTTGGAGAAGCTGAGTGACTAGGTGAGGCGCCGGAGGGTGAAGCCGGTGGCGAAAAGGGCCAGGCCGATGAGGAAGATGTGGAGTTGGGGTGGGTTGGTCCAAGCGGGATTGATGTCTTTGGCGGAGTTGAGGGCGAGGGGGAGGAGGAGCGGGCCGGTGGCGAAGTCCTGGAGGAGTTGGGCGGCTTGGTGCGGGAGGGATGGCGTTACTTTCGGGGCCGATTGGGCGGAGGGAGTTGGGGCGATTTGGGGGTGGGTGAGGGCCAGGCCTTCGGAGGATTTGCGGAGAAGGAAAATGGCTTTGACGAGGAGTGGGAGGCTGCCGAGGGCGAACGTGAGTGGGAGGGCGGTGAAATCGGTGGGGGCGGGGGTGCGGTACCAGAAGAGGAAAGAGGCGGCGGAGAGTGCGGCGTAGAGGATGGCGCGCTTGGGGTTGAATTCCAGGTCGCCGGCGAAGTTTTCGAGGAAGTGTTCGCGGATGGACATTGCGGTTGGGCGAGAGTCGCATGAGGCGTTGGTGGTAGTCAAAGACTAAAGCGCAAAGAGGCAGGCGGAGAAAGACAAAGCCAAAAACCCCACCCTTGCAAAAAGCGCAAGGATGGGGCACCCAAGAGAAATTCTTAGAGACAAAAATTAAAGGCAAAGGCGGAAGAGAGGTCCCTCCGCTTCGCAAGCCGACAATCCCGCGGGAGCGGGATTGAAAGGAAGAAGCGTCGGATTGCTTCGGTCGGGATGACAGTTTTTTGGTGGGGCTGAAGGAAGGCGAAGGCGTCGGTGCTTCGTTTGAATGCTCTGTGGGGATTGAATAAAGAAGAAGGTTTGTTGAGGGGCTTCAGGGGCTGAAGCCCCTTTTCTTTTTGTGTGCGTTAGCGCGGGGACTGAAGTCCCCGCCTCCTGACAGAGCGTGGAGCAAGCGACACGCTACCCCGATGCCACTGCGCGGATCATTCAGTTGGAGGGGTGGGGTGGGTGGCTAGGAATTCGTATTGGGTGTGGTGTTGGTCGGGTTTGGCGGCGGGTGTTGCGTCGAGGTGCATGACGGGGTGGGAGTCGTCGGTGTAGAGGGGCCAAGTGGGGTAAGGCGGATTCGGCGGGCTTGGTGGGGTCTGGGTTGTGGGTGGCTTCTTGTTCGGTGGGGACGGTTGTGACTGGGGTGTTGGGGTTGCCGGACTTGGCGAAGTTGGTCCAGTAGGTGCGCATGACGTTGCTGAGGGCGTAGTCGCGAGGGGCGCCAGTTTTCGGCGTTTTTGCTGGGGAGGGCGCCGAAGACGAATTCGATTTCGGCGGAGTGGTAGGCGAGGGTGTTGGGGGTGATTTTTTCGGGGACGGTCCAGTTGGGGTTGTTGGGGTCGCGCTCGTAGTCTTCGCCGGAGCGTGGGGGGGCGGCGTCGAAGCGGTAGCGGTAGACCGGGGAGGCGCCGGTTTTGGCGTGGGCTTCGATCCATTTGTAGGTGCCGAGGGCGATCCATTGGGCGGTGCTGAGCAGGCCGGCGGAATTTTCCATTTCGGCGGGCGTGTTCGAGGGGAAAAGTTTGGCGGCTTCGGGGGCGGACTGGCCAAACTGCTGGCGGAGTTTGGCTGCGAAATTTTCTTTAGTGGGTTCGAGCTTGCCGTGGTCGAAGAAGGCGTTGGCGCTGCCTTCGTCGCGGTTCCAGCCGGCGAGGAGCGGGATGTGGAGTTGTTCGCCGCGGGCGAAAATGTCGGCGGGGGCGGCGGGGAGAAAGTAGCCGTCGATGATGGGGCGGAAGTGCTCTTCGTCTTTATGTTGGACGGCGACGGCGAGGAGGCGTTCGGCGCTGACTTTGCGGAGGTCGCCGATGGACTTGATGTGGAGTTCTTCGACGAAGATGGCGTTGCGCTGCTCGGTTTCGCTGCGGCTGATGGCGCTGAGGGTGTCAGAGAAGAAGGCGCCGCTTTCGCCGATGGCTTTGTGGACGAGGCCTTTGGTTAGCGGAGAGGCCATGAGCGCGCAGACGGAGAAGGAGCCGGCGGATTCGCCGAAGATGGTGACGTTGTCGGGGTCGCCGCCGAATGCGGCGATGTTGTCGTGGACCCATTGGAGGGCGGCGAGCTGGTCGAGCAGGCCGTAGTTGCCGCTGGCGTGATTGGGGGATTCGGCGGTGAGATGCGGGTGGGCGAAGAAGCCGAAGATGCCCAGGCGGTAGTTCATGCTGACGACGATGACGCCTTTGTGGGCGAGTTGCTCGCCGTCCTGGCGGGGCTCGGAGGTGGAGCCGCCCTGGAAGCCGCCGCCGTAGATCCAGACCATGACGGGGAGCTTGGCGTTGTGGAGTTCGGAGGGGGCGGCGTCGCGGGCGGCCGCGCCGCGCATGCCTGATCGGGCGCCGCTGTTGGCGGCGGAATTGGCGGGGGTCCAGACGTTGAGGTAGAGGCAGTCTTCGCTGGGACCTTTGTCGCGGAAGACCATGTCGTGGAAGAGGAACGCTTGCATGCAGCGGGGGGCGAAGTCGGTGGCGGGTTTGACGCCGTTCCATTTGGCGAGCGGCTGAGGAGCTTTCCAGCGGAGGTCGCCGATGGGTGGGGCGGCGTAGGGGATGCCGCGGTAGATGCGGATTTGCTGGTCGGAGCTGAGGGTGCCTTGGAGTTTGCCCGATTGGATGGCGATGATCGGTTGTTGTTGCTGCTGATCGGATTTGGTTTGGGCGGCGACGCGGCGCGAGGTGAAGTGGGCGATGAGGAAGAGTGCGGCGAGGACTGCGGGCGGCGGTGAGCGCGATGTGCATTTTTCTTTTTGGTCGAGACATATTGCGGCGGGAGAGTTTAGCAAAACGGAGTGGCTGGCTGGCGCGGGTGTGAGTGGTCATCTCGAGTGGTCCTTCGAATTGTGGTGAGACACAGATTTTACAATTTTGGCGGTAACGATGTGGCGGGTGCGGCGTAGTTTGAAGAGGTCTGGGTGAAGACTACTCATTTGGATCGCAGAAAGACGGAATTGTGGGTGGTGCGTCAAGAAGGACAGTTCCCTTTCGCGCTGCGTCTTCCGCTAATGGGATGCGGGCGCGAACGTCTAGTGTGCGAGGCGTGCTGGCGAATGGATGGTACTACGGCATCCGAAAGGTTGGGAGAGTCGTATAGAAGGGTGCGGTTGGCGAGGCGGTTGCGAGACAGTTGTTAGGCTTAGCGGCGGGTGCGGCGGCAAGGTATTCAAGATTCAGTTTTAATTAATGAAAGTTTTTGTGGCAAGGCGGGGCGCGGGGGAGTAACGTAGCGGAACGTGACGAAGTGCTACGCGAAGTTGCGCCCGCCCTTGATGCCCGAACCAGCCGAAGTGAAGAGAGACCTTCGGCCCAACGATCTTCCTGGCAGCGGTTTGGCCTGGAGCTTCACGGCAGCGACCCTGCCTGAGGGATGAAGTACAAATCAAACAGATGGGGGTTCTTCAGGAAAATGACTAAGTCAAATAAGTTCCTCATTACTGGCGCGGCGGTTGCGGGTTTGCTCGCAGGCACCGGAGCTAGCGTGAAGGCGTCGACGACTGTACCGAGCGTGAAGGCGACAGCAGCGCAGGATCAGCCGGCGGCTAGCGACAAGAAGGTCAAGGAAAAGCACGCTTGTAAGGGCCAAAACAGCTGCAAGGGCAAGGGCGGCTGCAAGGCGAGCGACAACGGTTGCAAGGGCAAGAATAGCTGCAAGGGCAAGGGCGGCTGCGCCACCGACGGCAGCAAGATGCCGGAGTAGTTTTAGCCTGACTCTTTTAGTGCGAAGAGGGCCGGGCGAGTTGTCCGGCCCTTTTTGATTTTTTGGGGCGGGTTGGCGGAAAATTATTTGGTGAACTAGATTTTTCCGAGGGTGGAATGGGTAGCAACCGGTTTAACAACTTCACGGAGTATGGGATTGGGATTGGGCTGCGGGCGCCGCACTACCAGCACATTCTGGAGCGGAAGCCGGTAGTGGATTGGTTCGAGATTATTTCCGAGAATTTCATGATTGATGGCGGGCGGCCGCTGCAGATTCTGGATGAGATTTTGGAGCAGTACAAAGTGGTGCAGCATGGCGTGTCGATGTATTTCGGGTCGGCGGAGAAGCCCAATCGCGAGCATTTGAAGAGACTGAAAGAGCTGGTGAAGCGCACCAAGACGCCGTGGGTGTCGGATCATTTGTGCTGGGGCAGCGTGGATGGACGATATACACACGATTTGCTGCCGATGCCGTATACGTTTGAGGCGGCGAAATTGACCGCGCAGAAAGTGCGCGAGGTGCGGGATTTTCTGGAAGTGCCGATCGCGGTGGAGAACGTGAGTTCGTATGCGGAGTATCACGTTTCGGAAATGAGCGAGTGGGAATTTCTGAATGAAGTAGTGGAGCGGGCGGACTGCGGGATTCTGCTGGATGTGAACAATATTTATGTGTCGTCGCAGAATCACAATTTTGACGGGATGGATTATGTGAATGCGGTGCCGGCGGAGCGGGTGGCGCAGATTCACATTGCGGGACACTCGAAGTACCGGAAATACATTTTGGATACGCATGATCATCCAGTGATTGATCCGGTTTGGCGGCTTTATGAGCGGGCCATTCAACGCGCCGGGCACACGGCTACTTTGTTGGAATGGGACGACAGTATTCCTACCTTTAAGGAAGTTCACGACGAAGCGCTGAAAGCCAATCGCTTTCTGGCGGCCACTGCACTGAAAAAAGCGGTATGAAGCTACTGGAATTGCAGCGCACCATGGCGCGGGCGGTGATGCAGCCGCTGACGTTTTCGGAGCGGATGCAGCGGACTGCGCCGAATGGGCAGTCGATGCGGGTGTACGCGTCGAAGTTCATTAAACCCAATGACAGGCTGACGTCGTTTGAGCGGTTGGAGATTTACAACCGACAGTATTGGTTCCGCGTGTTGTCGAGCATGGTGGAGGATTTTCCGGGGCTGCGAGCAGTGCTGGGGGCGGCGCGGTTTGAGGCGATGTCGAAGGCGTATTTGATTGAGAATCCGTCGACGTCGTTCACGCTGCGGGATCTGGGGGCGAAGTTGGAAGGCTGGCTACACGCGAATCCGCGGTGGGCTGGGAAGAAGCAGGCGCTGGCGTTGGATATTGTGAAATTGGAATGGGCGGAGATTGAGGCGTTTGACGCAAAAGCGGAAGCGCCGCTGCGCGCGGAAGATTTAAAGAATGCCGGAGCTCATCTGAGATTGCGGCTGCAACCGTATATTCAACTGCTGAGCGTGCGTTACCCGGTGGATGATTTGCTGCTAGAAATAAAAAAGAATGACGACGATGGGGATTTCGCCAGCAATGCGTTCGCGGAAAAGCGCAAGAGCAAGCGGGTGCGGACGGTGGCGAAGCTGAAACCGGAAGCGTTGGCGCTGGCAGTACACCGCATCGACAACAGCGTGTATTTCCGGCGCTTGCAGCATGAAGAATTTTTGTTGTTGAGCGGACTGCAGCAAGGAAAAACGTTGCAGAAGGCTGCGGAAGAAGCGTTTCGCAACAGCAAGATTCCCGGCGAAGAGCTGCCGGGGCTGGTACAGCACTGGTTTCAGAATTGGGCGACGCTTGGTTGGTTCTGCCAACCGGAAGAAAAAAGCGGCAAGCTCCGGGCCAAACGAAATTCCTCCAGAAAGAGTGCGTAACCCTCCATGAATTTTCTGCAGCAGCTGCGGAAGCTGTATAAGACTTTCTTTTATTATGTGGCGTTTTTGCAGTCGCCGTTTTTGTTGGCGGTGCGGCTGTATTGGGGCTGGCAACTGGCGCAGAGCGGGTGGGGGAAGCTGCATCACCTGGATAAGGTGACGGAGTTTTTTACGTCTCTGAATTTGCCGATGCCGGCGCAGACCGCGGTGGCGATTTCATGTTTAGAATTTTTTGGCGGAATTTTTCTGGCGATTGGTTTTCTGAGTCATTTCTGGGCGTTGGCGCTGACGATTAACTTGATCGTGGCGTATATCACCGCGGATCGGGAGGCGTTGTTTTCGATTTTTTCTGATCCGGATAAGTTTTATGCGGCGGCGCCTTATACGTTTTTGATTGCGTCGATGATTGTGTTGTTTTTTGGTCCGGGGAAATTTGCGGTGGATTGGTTGTTGGATCGCTGGGTGCCTGCCGGTGCTGGCGGAGAAGTCGCCGCCGTTGGCCTGGTGAACTGAAAGCGAACTCGAACAGAGTTACGTCGTAAAAGCGGAGATTGAAGTTGAATTTAAAACCCGCACCCTGAAAATCGCAGGGTGCGGCACCCAAGTCCCGATCAAAATCAAAAACGAAGTCAAAAGAAAGACCCACCCTAGAAATCGAGGGTGGGGCACCCGCCTTTCTCCGTTTGGTCTAATGAGACATGCGTCCGTTCAGGACACCCTGTTGCGGTACTGCACATCTAAAGTTTGATGACGACGAATAGAGTGAATGGGCGGATTAGGTGGGTGGGGTTGGTGTGTGCGTTGATGGCGGGGGCGTTTGTGGTTGCGGGGGTGGTGGGGGGTGGTGGGTTGGCGCGATTGAGGGCGGCGGAGGTGACTTCGACGTTGGTGGTGGCGGGGTCGAAGATTGATGTGACGTATGAGGCGGGGACGGGCGGGGTGGGGCAGGAGGATTTGATGGCTTGGGTGAAGGCTGCCGCCGAATCCGTCGCGGGTTACTACGGGAAATTTCCTGTGCAGCATTTGACGCTGAAGATTAGTTCGGGCTCGGGGCATGGGGTAAGGCATGGGATGACTTGGGGGATGCATGGAGGGTTGATCAAGATTGGAGTGGGGGATGCGACGACGCGGGCGGAGTTGATGGATGACTGGATGTTGACGCACGAGATGATTCATTTAGCGTTTCCGTCGATGGCCGATGAGCATCACTGGATTGAGGAAGGGATTTCGACGTACGTGGAGCCGGTGGCGCGGATTCGCGCGGGGAAGATGGATGAGATGAGTATGTGGCGGGACATTGTGCGGGATATGCCGAAGGGGCAGCCTGCTGAGGGGGATGAAGGGTTGGACCGGACACACACGTGGGGGCGGACGTACTGGGGCGGGGCGCTGTTTTGTTTGGAGGCGGATGTTTCGATACGGCGGGCGACTGGGAATAAGCAGGGTTTGCAGGATGCGTTGCGGGCGATTTTGAATGCGGGCGGGGATATTACCGAGGATTGGGAGATTACCAAGGCGTTGAAGATTGGGGATCAGGCGACTGGGACTACGGTGTTGATGGATTTGTATGGGCAGATGAAGGATAAGGCGGTGACGGTGGATTTGGCGGGGATGTGGAAGGAGTTGGGGGTGGAGAAGGTGGATGGGTCGGTGCGATTGAATGATGCGGCGCCAGGGGCGGGGATTCGGAAGGCGATTGTGGGAGAGAGTTCCGCGGATGGGAAGAAGGCGGCGGAGTTGCTGACGCGGCCCAGTGTGGTGTTTGCTGGACGGAGGAGCGGTCCGGCTTGAGAGTGACCGCAGAAACTTTCGCTTGATAAAATTTTGATTTCTGGGGAATGGGGCGAGTGCGATTCGTGCTCGCCCTTTTTATTTGGATGCGTGTGACGGGCGTTTACTGCTTCAGGCCGTGGTGGTCGAAGCTGAAGACGCGGGTGAGTTGCCAGGTGCCGTTTTTATTTTCCCAGAGGTGGAAGAATTTGGCTTCACCGGTGTCGTCGTCCTTCTGGTTGGGGTGATGAAAGCGGTGTGTGCCGGTTTCGACGGCGCCGTATTTGTTGATGGCGAAGACTTCGAGCGAGCCGGGGACAAGTTCGCGGGTGACTTTGCCGCAGATGTTGTTCTTGATGGCTTCGACGATGGAAGCGCGTCCGCGGGAAAGCCCGGTGATGTCGTGGTAGAACTCCAGGTTTTCGTCGAGGAGCGAGCCGAAAGTTTGGAGGTCGCAGTGGTTGTAGGCGTCGAAGAGTTTGGTGTCGAGAGATTGGATGGTTTTGAAGAGATTTTCTGGGTCGGGTGCGGCGGGAGTTTGGGCCAGGATGTTGGCGTTGGGTGCGAAAAGCAGAATTGAGAGGCAGAAGGCTAGTAGCGGAATGGCGATGCGATTCATGCGGTGATCCTTTCGAAAGACTTGATGTGCAGGTGTAACGAAAAAGAGGTGGGGATTGTTCCGCGGTTGGCGAGTGGCCGTTTTGTGGGAACCGCGGTGAGTGTCACAATCTCCTCTACAGTGAAATCTTTTTAGGGAGCGTTGAGTGCTGCAGACGCCGTGGGTGGTGTATTTGGGGGTGGATGCGTTGATTCCGGCGCGGGGGCGGAGTGTGGCCGGGCTGGATGAGTTTATGGCGACGCTGGAGCATACGGGGATTCCGGTGGTGTGGGTGAGCAATCGGAACCGGTTGGAACTGGATGCGCCGCGGAGGAAGTTGGGGCACACGCACCCGTTTATTGCGGAGGGTGGGAGCGGAGTCTATTTGCCGACGGGATATTTTCATTTGAAGACGGAGAAGTTGGTGAGGCTGGGGAGATTTTTGTGCTCGCCGATGGCGGAGGAGCAGCCGCGCGCTGCAGAGGCGTTGGAGGATTTGGCCGAGGAGACTGGCGTGGAGGTGGTGACGTTGGCGTCGCTGTCGCCGCGGGAGTTGATGCAGAACACCGGATTGCCGCAGCGAGAGGCGGAGTTGGTGCGGCAGCGGGATTTTGATGAGTTGTTCTTTTTTGCGGGGGCGAGTGAGGGGGATATTGCGCGGTTTGTGGCGGCGGGGCGGGAGAAGAAGTATGAGTTGCGGCAGCGCGGGGTGATGTGGTCGCTGGCGGTGGGGGCGAGTGTGAAGAAGTGTGTGCAGAACGTGGCGAAGATGTATGACCGGGTGTTGCGGGCGCACCCCAAGGTGTTTGGGGTGGCGACGGAAGAGGATGGTGCGGAGTTATTTCCCGCTTGTGACCGGAAGATTGTGTTGGAGGAGAAGGGGCGGGGCGGGTTTGTGGAGCAGCAGAGTGGGGAGGATTTTGGGGAGTCGGACGCGGAAATGTCGGCGGGGCCGGTTGTTGGAGGGGCGAGAGGGCAGCACTTTTCGTTGCGGGATCCGGATTTGTGGCCGAGGTTGTTGGAAGTAGTTGCGCCGCCGCGGGTTTGAGGTGAAGAAGAATTGCGGTGCGAATGGTTTATTCGGTTTGATGATTTGAGGGTCATCGCACCCACCGAAGTTCGCAGCAAAAACCCGAAATTCAAAAGAAAGGCCCGCCCTAGAGTCGAGGGCCGGGCACCCCGCCGCGTAACTTGTGATTTTGAGTTGTGGGATGGGATGTGGGCGTTGGTGTGTTTCGAGAGCGGAATGATTAGGCCCAAAATGGGTTTTGTGTTGCACAGTCAGCGGATGGTTACGCTTTTTGTGGTTTGCTAATCGCTAGATAAATAGGGATTTTGTGGCGTAGGGAGGAGTTGGAGGTGCATGTGAGTTGGCGGTTGGATTGCTTTAATCGTGGGTAGGGTGTTAGTCGGGCAGTAAAGGTATATTTGGAGTACTAGGAGACCCACGACTATGAGCTACCTGCGACGCGTGTTGGCGGTGCCCGCGAACGAGTCGAGTTTGGGTGTGGTGTTGTGCGTGTGTATTGTGACGCTGGGATTGATGTCGTTGGCGTTGGTGTGGCAGGCGCAGATTATTGCGAACCAGCGAGACGTGATCCATTGGCTGGAGATTTTGAAGTTGGGGGCGTAAGAGGCGCGCGGCTGCTGATCCGTGGGCGATGCGACTGTTGATAATTTTGGGTGGATGCGAAGAGCGCGAAACGTAGTGTGGGATTGTTGAACGGCGGCGATTTTTGTTACGTATTGGTCAACGTGAGGGAAATGGTTGGGATTTTTTGGTGGGGCTGTGGTTGAATGGGGTACCCAGTATTTCTCCTCAAAGGAAATGGAAATGAAATTGTTTGCGGCAGTAATGGTTTTGGCGGTCACTTCGATTTTGGGATTTGCGCAGCCATCCTCGGCGGCTCAGACTACGACCCAAGCTTCGGCACATGCACGGCATCATCGGAAGCATTCGTCGGCACATGCGCGGGCGCATCATAAGCGGCACGCGAACGCCACGCGGCATCGGACGACGACGCCGGCGCAGTAGTTCCCTGCTGAGTTTTTGGTGAGGTTGAGTCGGAATCCCTGGGGATTTGTGACTCGTTAGATTTTTTGTCGATATTGGAGATCGCGCTGTGACGCTGGGCGTCGCGGCGCGATTTTTTTTGTGTGTGCACAGAAAAAATGACGCGCCGAATTTGCAAGGGTGTCGAACGCGCTGGCTGCGAAGCGAAGAGAGGTTCCTCGACTGCGCAAGCCGACAACTTCGCAGGAGCGAAGTTGAAAAACAGAAGCGTCGGCTTGCTTCGCTCGGAATGACAATTTCGGGTGGTGTTGAGGAAAGAAGAAAAAAGCAAAAGAAAGACCCGCCCTACAAATCGAGGGCGGGGCACCCGCCGTCGTTGTTTATTTGATGGTGGAGTCGGGTCTAAAGCGCGGAACTGCACGTTCGTCAAAGCTGACTTTTTTGAAGAGCGGTTTTTTGAAGAGGAGTTCGGGGGACTCGGATGTCGTGTTGGGTGGGGTGGGGTTGAATCTAAACCCCCAGACGCAACTACGGCGTCTGGGGCACCCCAGCTGAGAAGTAGTTGAGACCGAGACGTTGCTTGAACCGAGAGGGTGCTGGAGTTTGGAGGAGGGTCTTAGTGGGTGGGGAGACTTAATGGCGGGGGGTGTAGTTGAAGTCGATGAGGCCGTCGCGGTAGTCGATTTTGATGTCGAGGAGGGTGAGCATTTTGAAGCCGAGCATGCCGGAGACTTCGGTGCCGATGGAATTGCTGATGTTGGAAAGGTCGAAGGAGATGAGGTCCTGGTTTTCCTGGCGCAGGTGGCCGAACTGGATGACGGCTTTGTCGGCGACGTAGACATTTTTTACAGAGCCGCTGACGCCGTGAACGGTCATGTTGGGATCCCCGTGGACGCCGGTGACTTCGCTGGCGGCCGCTGGGGAGATCAGGTTGGACGACGCGCCGGTATCGAGTACGAATAATTTCATAGGGATTTTTCCGATGGAAGTGGGAACCAAGAGGTTGTGACCGAAGCGGTAGATCTGGGTGTAGGACTTCATTTCAGGAGCGATATAGCGATCTTGCGGACCGGTGTGCGCGGGTGGCGCGGTTTTTGTAGGAGCAGAGGCGGCAGGATTTTGAGCGGCGTTGGGATTTTCGGGGGCGTTTTGTGCGGGGGCGTTCGAATTCGAATTGGAATCGTCGGAGTCGGTTTTGAGAGCGATGACTGGCGCGGCCTCGTCGGGGCGCTTGGGTAGTGGGCTGAGGCGAAGTTTTTCTTCTGGAAAATCGAGATCGACGAGGAACGCGGCGAAAACGTCGGCGCCGATGAGGCCGTCTTCGCCGGTGACGGAGCGTTGTTCGAGGACGGCGACGGGACAGTCGCGGAATTCCAGGTCGCCGATTTTTAAGGAGCCGGCCAGCCCGGTGTAGGCTCCTTTGTTGCCTTTATCACCGATGCCGTGGACGTCGGTGTCGGAAAGTTTGGTGACGCCGGCTTTTTCGGCGAGATTGCGATTGATCAAAATGCCGGAGGCGCCGGTGTCCAAGAGGAGGTTGGATTTTTGATTGTTCACGGCGACGGTGAGGCCGAAGCCACGAATGCGCGATGGCGTGTACATGAGCCGGACTAATTTCGTTTCGGTAGCGGTGTTTTGGGTGACCAGGTGGCAAGTGTCTTTGCGATTTTGGCCGCCGAGAGCCTGGAGGTATTCGAGGTAGTGGCGCATGGCGGCGCGGGTTTCCTCGTCGTCGTCGGCATCGGAGGCCAGTTCATCCTGGAGAAATTTGATTTTGTCGGTGGTGGATTGGTGGGCGACCCAGCGCCGGCGAATTTCCGGGTCGGTGGGATCGAGGCGATGAGCTTCGTTGAGCATGGTAAGGCTGGCTTTGTACATGGAGATGACGGCGCGGACGCGGGCGAGTCCGTAGTAGGCCCGGGCTTCCTGGTGGCCGGATTTGATGACGTTGACCCACTCGAGTTCGGCGGCGGAGATTTTGCCTTGGCGGAAGTAGACCTCGCCAAGAGCGACGCGCACGGATGGGGAGTCGGCGACCTGGAGGGCTTTGGTGATGGTGTCGGAGGCTTGCTTGACGTCTTTTTTCTTGAGGTAAACGCGGGTGAGGCCGGCGTAGGCGTCGCCGGAGTTGGGGTATTCCTGGATCAGGCGTGAGTAGATTTCGGAGGCGTGGTCGAACTCGCCGTGGTTGAAGAGGTCTTTAGCTTTTGCGAGGGGAACGGAAGAGTTTTGAGGTTGCGTGGCTTGAGGCGGAGTCGGTGACGGCGACGTGCTCTGCGCTGAAGCTGGAGGCGGAGCCGACGACTGCGATGTGGATTGCGTTGGGGATTTATCGTGAATCCCCAGTGCGATGAGAAGTGATAGGAATGGCAGCGTCAGAATCGGAAGAGCCTTTAGCATGAGGGCATGATATCAAGTCGGCAACGAGTGAGACATGGTGGAGACGGTGACGTGTATTGAATATGGCTAGAACTTTGGTGGGGCGATTTTCGTATTTATTGGTGTGAGTGTGAATAAGACGAATCTCGGTGCGATGCTGGCGGTGGCGGCGCTGTTGGGGATGACGGCGTTGGCGATGGAGGCAGGGGTGTCGCCGGGGCGGCGGGCGCTGCGGATTAAGGATCGTGAGCCGGTGGAGCGGATGGCGCGGGACTATGGGGCGGAGCTGCGGGATGTGCAGATTGAGGCGAAGGATGGAGTGGTGCTGCGCGGGTGGCTCTTGGTGCCGGGGGATTTTGCGGCGCGAGCGAATGCGGTGGCGGGGAGTCGAAAGGAAATTGTTGGAGACGGACAAAGCGTTGTGGGCGGAAATGGTGTTGGGGGAGGGGTAAGTAGCGGCGGAAAAATTGCAGCGCGGGATGTGGTGATTGCGTTTCATGGAGTGGCGGATAACCGATTGTCGATGGTGCCGTATGCGGAGATGTTTTTGCGGCGTGGGTACGCGGTGCTGTTTCCGGATGCACGGGCGCATGGGATTAGTGGCGGGAAGATGGCGACGTTCGGTTTGTTAGAAGCGGACGATGATCATCGCTGGGTGGATTGGATGGAGGCGGAGTTGCGCGCGGATTGTGTGTACGGATTCGGGGAGTCGATGGGGGCGGCGGGATTGTTGCAGTCGCTGAATGGGGAGGCGCGGTATTGCGCGGTGGTGGCGGAGTCGGGGTTTTCGAGTTTTCGGGAAGTGAGTTATGACCGGGTAGGGCAGTTTTTTCATACGGGGCCGTGGTTGGCGGAGTCGTTGTTGCGGCCGGTGGTGGAGGGGAGTTTTTTGTATGCGCGGTGGAGGTATAAGTTGAATTTTGGAGATGTGTCGGCGGAGCGGGTAGTGGCGGAGACTCATGTGCCGGTGATGGTGATTCATGGATTGGCGGATCGAAATATTCCGATCCGTCATGCGCGGGAGATTGCGGCGGCGAATGCGGCGGTCGTGTTGTGGGAGGTGCCGGGGGCTGGGCATTGTGGGGCGTATGGGACGGCGCCGGAAGAGTTTGAGCGCAGGGTGGTGGGTTGGTTTGAGGGGCATGGCGAGGATGGGTCTGTGAAGAGACGGGGAGTTGCTGCGTACTAGGGATCGTTATGAATAAACTGGAAAACGTCGCGTCTGTTTCCGGTTTTTTTTCAGCACTGTAAAATTCCAGGCATGAAAAATATTCTTGTTATTGGAGGGACCGGCACCGTTGGTGGCCAGGTTCTCTTGCAATTGGCGGCCATGGGGGCACCGACTCGCGCGATGGTGCGCAACCCTGCGGCAGCGTTGTTGCCGCCACAGATCGAGGTGGTGCGGGGGGACCTTACTCTTCCCGCGACGCTTGATTCATGTCTGGCTGGGATCGATACCGTATTTCTGGTGTGGACGGCGCCGGCGGAGGCGTTTGCAGGAGCTTTGGAGCGGATCGCGAAACACGCGCGGCGGATCGTATTTCTCTCAGCGCCGATAAAAACGGCGCATCCACTCTTTCAACAGCCTAATCCGCTGCGGGTGATGTTTGAGCAATTCGAGCGGTTGATCGAGACGTCCGGGCTGAACTGGACATTTCTGCGGCCCGGGATGTTTGCGGCAAATGCCCTGGGGTGGTGGGCGCCGCAGATTCGCGCGGGCGAGGTGGTGCGCTGGCCACATCTAGAAGCTCCAACAGCACCGATTGACGAGCGTGATATTGCGGCGGTGGCTGTTCGCGCGTTGAGCGGTGATGGACATGCGGGAGCGGAGTACGTTCTGACTGGGCCTGAATCCCTGAGCCAGCGCGAGCAGATTTCCATTATAGGGCGGGCGATCGGACGCTCGTTGCGCGTCGAAGAGATTTCGCCTGATGAAGCGCGGCGTGAGTTGTTGACGATTGTGCCGTTGCCTGCGGTGAATATGCTGCTGCGCGCGTGGGCGGCGGCCGTCGGGCAGCCTGCGCACGTTACGTCCACAGTCAAGGACATCACGGGAGCGCCCGCAAAGACATTTTTTGAATGGGCGGCCGATAACGCTGCCGCGTTTCGGAAGTGATCGCAATGCGAGACTTTTTTCGGCTAGAGAAGAATGATCGACTCTCCACAGACAGTTCGGTGGTTCTGCACGCGGGGAGTTTATTCCCTATCAACGTTAGTTCTGAATATTAACCGCCTAGGCATACTGGAATCGGGTTGTTAATGGGTATCGCTACGACTGAGATTAATCTATCCGTTAGAAATTGCTAACCAGCTTTCCTGACTGACCACTCATAAAGGAGCGTTAGGCTCGTGACAGTCGATATAAACGGTGCCTTTTATGCTACATACAGGCAACTCAACCCCACGTTCAACCCCGACACATTCTTGTGTGCTCAAGAAACTGTCGAAGAGCTTCTTAAAATAGCTACAACTTCTGAAAATCCGGGTATGTTGCTTGGAAAGGTTCAAAGCGGCAAAACTAGGACATTCATTAGCATACTTGCCTGCGCGTTCGACAACGGATTTGATGTTGCGTTAGTGCTCAGTAAAAACTCAAAGGCGTTGATTGAGCAAACGGCGCGCAGGCTGACGAGTGAGTTCCGGGTGTTCATCGACGATGGTGAAGTCGATGTGTACGACATCATGCACGCTCCGGATTCCTTTGGCGCTTTTGAGTTGAGTTCAAAGCTTGTCTTTGTCGCCAAAAAACAGAGCGATAACTTACGCCGACTCATCGACATGTTTCGAAATAATCGTGCGATGGCAGGCAAACGCACATTGATCATCGACGATGAGGCAGACAGCGCCTCGATTGGATACACGAAACGGGCAGGCTTAATAGAGGCCAACAAAATCGCGAGCCAGATTAACGAGCTAAGATCGGTGATTGGCAGTTCATGCTACCTTCAAGTAACTGCCACTCCATATTCCCTGTATCTGCAACCTACGGAAATAGAAGTGGCAAACGTCATAACCTTCAAGCCAACACGCCCAGCGTTTACGAAACTGGTGCCCGTGCCAAGCGACTATGTGGGTGGGGAGACATATTTCGGAGAGTCGGCCCGGAGCGAGTCAGACACCGTCGAGAGTTTGATCCACCACACTGTAGATCCCCGAGAGTTTGATCGGCTTAAGAGATCCGATGCGCGATCTTTTAGGCTAAGTGAAGTTTTGACATCTCCCGCGATCGCTGGCTACCGAACAGCGATTGTTAATTTTCTAGTTGGCGCTTGCATCCAGCGAATCAACGGAATCAAAGCTGGGCAAAAGGGGAAGAAACTTCGATATTCGTTTCTGCTTCACTCCGAAGCTGGAAAGGATGCGCACAACTGGCAGGAAAGGCTGACGGAGACCATCATTTCTCGGTTATTGATGGAGTCCCGTGGAGATAGCGCACTTTTCAGCACTCTGATTACGGACGCACATGCGGATCTCAGTCGCTCGCTTGCGCTGGCGTCAGTTCCGGTACCCACACTCAATGAAGTGCTAGAAGCCGTGGAGATGGCTCTGGAGGCGGAACACGTAACAATTACAAAGGTCAACTCAGACGATGATGTAGCGGCATTGTTGGACAGTAGCGGTCAGCTAAAACTACGAAGCCCCTTGAATATATTTCTAGGAGGCCAGGTTTTAGACCGTGGCGTAACTCTGGCCGGCCTCATTGGCTTCTATTACGGCCGCCGCCCTAACAAGTTCCAACAGGATACTGTGCAGCAACATTCTAGAATGTACGGCTTTCGCCGTCCAGATCTGGCCGTGACCAGGTTTTACACTTCGACGCCTATTCGCTATGCAATGGCCCAGATGGAGGAGTTCGACTCGTCTCTTCGACGAACGATCGAAGCGGGCGGAGACAGGGGCGTTCAGTTTATTCGTAGAGCGGCCGACGGCACTGTCATCCCGTGCAACCCAAACAAAATACTTGTGGCAACAACACAGGTGCTTAGGCCGATGAAGCGAATTCTGCCAATCGGTTTTCAGACCGGGTATAAGACTGGCGCAAATGGAATCGGTGAGGTCATAGAGGCGATAGATGACCAACTGAAAGGTATCTGCCCATTTAATTCTCCCGCCCCGGTGTTGATACCGCTTTACGTTGCTGTCACTTTAATTAAGCAAATTCAGAAAACGTTGTTGTTCCCCGAGGATGATGCTCCCGAATTCGACTGGGATGGCGCTCGCGCGGCGCTCACGCACCTGGATCCACCAACACCCGGAGCCTTCGGAAAGAGAAAAAGTCTGGTTGTGGACTGCGGACAAGAGAGAATCAGCTCGCGTAGCGGGGCCTGGTTCTCACGCCAAATATATCGAAACACCCGACACGGAAAAGACCGAAGGAAGAATAGCTCGAGATTTTGCTGTGTTCTCTCCAATACTCTTTCTTCTCCGGCAAAACGGTTCTGAAGACAAAGGATGGCGAGGCACGCCTTTCTACTGGCCTGTGATTAGGGCACAACAACGGACGCCCACCGCGATATACACCGCCGAGACGGTCGACTAGATAGTCCTTCCTGAACAATACGCGTCGCGCGCTAAACGTTGATGTGAGTGTGCGAAGTCACCTTAACCGCGCGCGCGAATTAGAGTTCGCGGAGGGCGGTGGCTACTGGGCGGTTGGCGGCGCGGATGGCGGGGAGGAGGCCGCCGATGAAGCCCATGACCAGGGCGAAGATGACGCCCTTGACGAGGAGTTCGGGGGTGATTTTGAAGGCGAAGGCCATGTGCGAGAAGGTTTGCATGTTCATGGCGCCGGTGGTGAGGCCGTTGAGGGGGAGGACCACGATGCAGCCGAGGATGCCGCCGATCAGCGAGATGAAGAGAGCTTCGAAGACGAAAGAGGTGACGACGCTGGGGCCGCCGAAGCCGAGGGCGCGCATGGTGGCGATTTCGCGGCCGCGTTCAGAGATGGCGGAGTACATAGTGTTGAGAGCGCCGAAGACGGCGCCGATGGCCATGATGCCGGCGACCAGTCCGCCAAGAATGGTGATGAGCGAGGTGAGGCGGGTGGATTGCTTGGAGTAGTAGTCGATTTCGCGGGTGACGTCGACGTTGAGGCGCGGGTCGGAGGTAAGCGCGTCTTTGAATTGCTGGAAGGCGTCGGGCGAAGCGAGATGGACGGTGGCGGACTGGAAAAAAGTGTCGGGGCGGTTGTAGGCGGGACCGAGCAAATGGCCGTCGGCCCAGATTTCGGAGTCGAAGGCAGAGCCGCCGGCGTCGAAAACGCCGACGACTTTGAAGCGGACATTGCCGAGATTGACGGTGTTGCCGACGTTAAGGCCGGAGTAGGAAGTGAGGGCGTTTTTGCCGACGACGACTTCGGCGAGGCCGGGCGTGAACATGCGGCCTTCGGCCATTTTAATTTTTTTGCGGATTTCGAGGACGTTTTTGGCGACGCCGCGGCACTGCACGTTGGCGTCGGTGCCGGTGGAGATGAGGGGGATGGGGGCGATGAGGACCACTTCAGCGGTGACCAGCGGAGCGCCGTCGGAACCGCGGGCGATGCCGGGCGCGTCCTGAATGATTTTTACGGTGTCGAGGCCGATGCCGCCGGTCATTTCGGAGGTGGCCCCGGCGCGCATGATCATGGCGTTGTCGGTGTCGCCGCTGGAGACGAGGGTGGCGCGGAAACCGCGAGCGAGCGAGAGCATGGCGACGAAGACGCCGACGGTGCCGGCGATGCCGAGGACCGCGACGATGGCGGAGGTCCAGCGGGCTTTGACGCTGCGGATGTTGTAGACGATGGGGATGGGCATTGTTGTTTTCTCTCGCGTGGTGCTTTGAACTTTTTCAATCCAGTGAAAGTTTCTGAACTGCATCTTCAGTACTGAAAGCTAAAAACTTTATCGCGCGTTTGAGGGGTTGCGTTTGAATTGCGATTGCATGGTGGCCGCACCCTACGTCGATTGATGTGGGTGAGGTTGAATCTAAACCCCCAGACGCAAGTACGGCGTCTGGAGCACCCGGGCTTGCTGTCACGTTCACAATCACCGCTACTGCGAGAGCATCGGAACATTTTAGACGCGGCGCAAGGCGTCGACGACGCGCAGGCGCATGGCGCCGATGCCGGGGAGCAGGCCGCTGGCGACGCCGACGCCAACGGCGAAAAGTAGGCCGCCGCTTAGGGCGGTGGCGGAGAGTAGCAGCGGAGGCAGGAGGCCGCGGAGGGCGATGCCTACCGCGGGGATGGCGAGCATGGCGAGGCCGAGGCCGATGAGGCCGCCGATTAGCGCGACGACCATGGCTTCGGTCAGGACGAAAATCAAGACGAAGTGGTCGGGGTAGCCGATGGCTTTGAGGACGGCGAGTTCGCCGGTGCGTTCGCGGACGGAGATGGCCATGGTGTTACCGGTGACCAGCAGCAGGGTGAAGAAGACCACGCTGCCGATGGTGAGGATCAGGAGCTGGATGTTACCCAGTTGCTTGGCGAAGCCGGCTTGGAAGGCGGATTCGGTTTCGGTTTTGGTTTCGGTGGCGGAATTGGAGAAACCTTTGTCGATCGCAGCGGCGACGGAGACGGCGTCGTCGGGCGAATCAAGTTTTACCACGAACCAACCGGGCTGGTCTTTGATGACCGCGGGAATACTTTCATCGAAATATTTCCACTGCAGCCAGAACTGGCTTTCGTCACCGCCGACGTTGCTGTTGGTGTAGATGCCGTCGAGGTTGAACTCCCAAGTGTTGCCGGGGCCGTAGAGAGAATTCTTGATGGGGATGCGGTCGCCGACTTTCCAGCCGAAGCGTTTGGCGAGAACCGCGCCGGCGACGGCGCCTTGGCGGTCACCGAGGAAAGTTTTCCATTGGTCGTCGGGGACGTGCATCTCGGACATGACTTTGAGTTGATTGTCGGGATCGATGACGAATTGCGGGAAGAAGTTTTTCTCGTCCTGGTAGACGCCGCCGAACCAATTGTTGTGAGTAACGTATTTGACGCCTTTGATGGCGGCGACTTTGTCGACGTAGGCCAGGGGCATGGTGTTGATGAGGCCGGCGCGATTGATGACTACGAGACGGTCGGCGCCGGCAAGTTCGGTGCCGCGACTAAAAGCGCCGCGGACGACGGCGAGAAAAGTGAAAAGGAAGAGAGCTACGGCGAAAGAGCCGATGGTGAGAAGGAGGCGGATTTTTTTGCGGAAGAGATTAGCGAGGATGTAGCGGCTGAATTTCATGCGGCACCTCCAACCATGACGCCGCCCTTGTTGGCGCCTTCGATGAGGACACCCTTGTCGAGATGCAGAGTGGCGTGAGCACGGGCAGCGACAACCGGATCGTGGGTGACCATCAAGACGGTTTTTTTGTATTTACCGACAAGTTCTTCGAGAAGCGCCATGATTTCATCGGCGCTTTTGCGGTCGAGGTCGCCGGTGGGTTCGTCGCAGAGAAGGTACGTGGGGTCGGAGACGATGGCGCGGGCGATGGTGACACGCTGTTCTTGTCCGCCGGAGAGTTGGCGGGGGTAGTGGTTCATGCGCTCGGAGAGGCCGACGACGCCGAGAGCGGTTTCGACGTGTTTGCGGCGCTCGGATTTGGAGAGCTTGGTGAGGAGCAGCGGCAGCTCCACATTTTGAAATGCGGTTAGCACCGGGATCAAGTTGTACATCTGGAAGATGAAGCCGACGTGGCGGGCGCGCCATTGAGTGAGTTTGCTGGCGGACATGCTGGTGACTTCGTCGCCGGCGACGGTGATGCTGCCGGCGCTGGGGACGTCGAGGCCGCCGAGAAGATTAAGCAGAGTGGTTTTGCCGGAGCCGCTGGGGCCCATGAAGGCGACAAAGTCGCCCTGGTCGGCGTCGAGATTGAGGCCTTGAAGCACCTGAATATTTTCGCCACCGCGGCGATAGGTTTTGTTGAGGCCGCGGACGCGGATGAGGCTGGGGGAATCGGAACGTCCATCAACGCGAATCATCTTGTGAGTTGCTCCTAGCGTTTTAACGTTTTAATTCGACTGCGTCGCCGTCGTGCAGCGGCGATGGACTGCTTACTACGAGACTGTCTCCCGGGGAAACGCCGGCCATGATGGCGACGTCGGAGCCACGATCGGTGCCGACGGTGACGGCGTGGCGTTCGACTTTTCCGTCGCGATAAAGGAAGACGAAAGAGGAGTTCCCTTCCGTGTGCACGGCGGGCTTGGGGATGAACGTTTTAGGCTCGGGGCCTTTATTTTTCTCGACGGGCTTTTCTTCCGCGAGGAAGGAAACTTTGACGCCCATGTCCGGAAGGATTTTGGGGTCGAGTTTGAGGAAAGAGATGCGGACTTTTACGGTGGCTTTCTGGCGGTCGGCGCTGGGGATGACGGTGCGGACTTTGCTGGGTATTTGCCAGTCGGGGTAGGCGTCGAGCGTGGCGCTGACCGGTTGATTGGGGAGGACGCGGGCGATGTAGTTTTCGTTGACGTCGACTTCGATTTCGTTGGAGTTCATGTCGACGATGGTGGCGATGCCGGTGCGAGTGAAGCCGCCGCCGGCGGAGATGGGCGAGACCATTTCGCCGACCTGGGCGTCTTTGGAGACGACGATGCCGGTGAAAGGTGCGCGGATGATGGTGTTGTCGACGGCCTGCTGGGCTTCGCGGATGCGCGATTCAGAAGCGGCGACTTGTTGCTTGGCGAGATCGATTTTGGCGGAGAGGCTGTCGGCGGCCATGCTGGCGTTGTCGAGCTGCTCTTGAGTCTCGACGCCGGCTTTCTGGAGCTTATCGGCACGGCCGAGCTGAATTTTGGCGTTTTTAAGCTGGACGACATAGTCGGCGATGGAGGCTTGGGCGGAGTCGCGGTCGGCTTTGGCGGAGTCGAGAGCACGTTTGACGTCGGAGTCGTCGAGCGTGGCGAGGAGTTGGCCTTCCTTGACGTGGGTGCCTTCGTCGAAAAAGACGCCGGTGACGCGGCCGGTGATTTTGGCGGCGATGGTGGCGCGGCGGCGGGGGGTGACGTAGCCGCTGGCGTTGAGCAGGGACTGAGGGGCGTTGGCGTCGGCTTTGGAGGCGGTGATGACTTCGACGACGGGCTTGCTGCTGCGGAATTTCAGGGCGGCGGCGGCGACGCCCGCGAGGATCAGGAGAACGAGGAAGATCAGGCCAATGCGCTTGCCGGCGGTGCCGGATTTGCGGTGGTGGTCACCTATACGGAGTGTGGATAAGTCGGGCTTTATAGATTGGGGAGTGGTGGCCATAGATAGGGATGTACTCGCGTCAGGTCCCTTTACTAGTAGTACGGACGAAGTCTGAAAAGGTTACCCGAGGGGCTCCGGTGAATGCGGGGTATTGTAGCGTGGAGCGAAGGAAGAGAGAAGGGATTCGGGGGAGTTTGCCGGGGTCGCAGGGTAAAAACGTTGAGTGGGATGGGCGGTGGTGCATTTGAAGAGGTGAAACGAAAGACCAGGTTCGTGAACCAGAGGCGAACCTGGGGCACCAGATATGGTTGACGGCCGGACGTAGGCAGCCGGTGGCAACTTAGGACTGGATGTGGATGCCCTTCCAGAAGGCCACGCGGTCTTTGATTTGGGAGGCGGCGGGCTTGGGTTCGGGGTAATACCAAGCGGCATTTTCGTTTTTC
The DNA here is from genome assembly GCA_963846145.1 of uncultured Acidobacteriota bacterium. Classification (GTDB taxonomy): domain Bacteria; phylum Acidobacteriota; class Terriglobia; order Acidiferrales; family UBA7541; genus Acidiferrum. The sequence goes on from CAWJUV010000006.1 coordinate 550,874, forward strand.
ATGCCGTCGACTTCGACGTGATAGTAGTGGGCGGTGCCTTTCCACGGGCATTCGCTGGTGTGATTGCTGGGCTTTAGGAAATTTTTGGAGACGGCGTCGAGGCGGGAAGTACTGATTCCCTTCTACTTCGACGGTGGAATTGCTGTCTGCGATGGTTTTGCCTGCCCAGGTTGCTTTGGCCATTTCTTGAATCTCCTGACGGCCGTTGGATGATGCGAGGAGTTAGTTTGTTACACTCACGGGATTGTTTACTTCAAATTGGGGCGAACGGATGACTGGGACGAATTTGCGGCGGGGTGCGGCGGGTTTTTTGGTGATGGCTGCGGTGGTGATTTTGGCGCTGGGCGCGGTGAGATTTGCGGCGGCACAGACTGGCGCGGCGAAGACTTCTGGTGTGGCGGACGGTGGGCCTTTGGCGAAATTGCCGGTGGCGAAGGATTTAGATGCGCGGTTGGCGAAGTTTAAGCCGCTGAAGGAACCGTTTGATATGGCGGGGCTGGATGCGCACGAAATTCAAATGGTGACGAAGCTGGTGGAGGCGGCGAACTGTCTGGAGCAGATTTATTGGCGGCAGAGCGATCCGGAGGCGCTGCAGCTTTATTTGGCGCTGGAGAAAAGTACGAAGCCGGAAGACGTAAAACTGCGGAGATTTTTGAAGATTAATGGGAGCCACTACGATCTGGTGGATGAGATGAAGCCGTTTATTGGGACGGCGCCGCGGCCGGCGGGGAGATTTTTATATCCGACGGATATGACGTTGGAAGAGATTGAAAAATATGTGAAGGCGCATCCGGAGCAGAAGGATGCGATTTATAACGATTACACGGTGGTGAAGAGGAAGGGCGCGGGGCTGATGGCGGTTCCCTACCATGAAGAGTTTGCGGAATTTTTGAAGCCGGCGGCGGCAGCGTTGCGGGAAGCGGCGTCGCTGAGCAACGATGCAGGGTTTGCAAAGTTTTTGCGAATGCGGGCGGATGCGTTGTTGAGTGACGACTACTACGAGAGCGATTTGGCGTGGCTGGATCTGGCCAACCCCAAGTTTGACGTGATTCTGGCGCCGTATGAGACGTATCTGGACACGTTGCTGGGGACGAAGACTTCGTATGGGGCGGCGGTGCTGATTCGGAATGAGGCGGAGAGCAAGAAGCTGGAGGTGTACCAGAAATATGTGCCGGATTTGCAGGAGGCGCTGCCGCTGGACAAGGCCGATTTGCCTTCGAAGCGCGGGCATTTGACGCCGATGGAGGTAATGGATGCGCCGTTTCGAACGGGGGATTTGCTGCACGGGTATCAGGCAGTGGCCGACAATTTGCCGAACGATACGCGAGTGCATGCAGCGAAGGGGAGCAAGAAAATATTTTTTAAGAATTTTATGGATGCGCGGGTAAATGAAGTGATCTTGCCGCTGGCGCGAAGATTGATGCGGGAAGATCAGGCGGCGAAGGCTTCGGGTGAGGGATATTTGGCGTCGACGCTGATGCATGAGATTTCGCACGAGCTGGGGCCGAACTATTCGCGGACGAGCGGTGGGCAGAAAGAGATTCGCGAGGCGATCGGTGGGAGTTTTTCGGGATTGGAAGAGGCCAAAGCGGATGTGGTGGGGATGTTTGGATTGGAGTGGCTGGCGGTCCATGGAGCGATTTCCAAGGAGAAGCTGCCGGAGATTTACATTTCGTATGTGGCGGGAAATTTGCGAACGATACGATTTGGGATTGCGGAGCCGCATGGGCGGGCGGAGATGATGGAGTTTAATTATTTGTTTGGGCAGGGGGCGATTACGCGGGACGGGTCGAGTGGGCGGTATGCGGTGGTGGTGGAGAAAATGCCGGCGGCGATTGCGGGGTTGGCGAAGGAATTGTTGGAGCAGGAGGCGACGGGGGACCGGGCGCGGAGCGAGGCTTGGTTTAATAAGTATGCGGTGATTCCGCCGGAGTTGGCTGCGGCGCTTCAGAGCGTGAGGGATATTCCAGTGGATGTGGAGCCGATTTATTCGTTTAAAGAGAGGATTCAATGAGCGAGGCTAGGCCGCAGCAGAATTTTGCGAATCATACGAAGTTTGTGCCGGCGTTTCACTTTTTCGTGTTGCCGGTGCTGTTGGTGAATTTGGTGCAGGCGGTTCTGCAGTGGAGGCGGGAGTTGTGGTCGGTGGGCGGGGCGATTTGGGTGTTGACGTCGGTGGCGTTGCTTGTGGGATTTTTGTTGTCGCGGCTGTTTGCGGCGACGGTGCAGGATCGGGTGATTCGGTTGGAGGAACAGTTGCGGTACCAGCGGGTGTTGCCGGCGGATTTGTTGGCGCGGGCTTCGGAGTTGTCGGTGGGGCAGATTGTGTCGCTACGATTTGCGAGCGATGGAGAGTTGGCGGGATTGGTAAGGAAGGTGTTGGATGAGAAGTTGGAGGATCGGAAGGCGATTAAGCGGCTGATTCAGAATTGGAGAGCGGATTATTTGAGGGCCTGACGGTCCGCCGCTTTTGGCGATTTGAACTAGTACCCACCTGGAAATTCGAAAATCGAAGTACCAAAACGTGATCTATTGCAGGCCCCGGCAGGAACATCCGCTTGCGGGGGCTGACGAACTCGTGTGTATATGCCTAAGGCAACAACCTTGGGGGTTTTGAGTGGGCGTCGTTTACGACGACTTCGTGAAGGAATTGGAGTGCTGGCAGAGGAAATTTGCCGAGCGCCCCCGCGAGGAGTTAATCGCGCTCTGTTTGCTGGCATTGGAGCGCGAGGAACTGGTGACGGTGGGATACCGCGAAGCGCTGATGAAACAGCGCTTGGCAAATATGCCGCTGAGCGAAGCAGTTCGCGAGCTCATCGGCCATGCGTTGATGTGGGCGTGGCGCGATGAGGAGATGCACACGATTTACATACGCGGCGCGCTGCTGAAGATCGGCAATACCGTTTTGAAGTGGAAGACCTTCGCACAACAGTTGGGTGGACTCGCCGGAGGGTGGGCTGGCTCGGTGCGGCAGCACGTCAAGTGGTCGAGTGCGCCGGTTTCTTTTGCGATGGCGACGGGAATGATCTGGCTCGGAGGGCTGACCGGCAAGATTCCCGAGGGGGTACTGCAGTATCTCAACTACGGCCCTTTTCGCGAATTCTGCATTTTCAATATCGACGCGGAGAGGACGGCCAGCCTTTGTTACCAACGAATGATTGCGTTGGCGGAGAAAACGCCGGAGTTGGGAAGCGAGTTGGCTGACGATTTTGTGCGAGTGCGCGACGATGAAGACCGACACGCCCGCATTTTCGAGATTATCGCTAACGCTCTCGACGACCAGAACCGCCTGGTGCCCAATGAAAATGAGACCACCTTGGCGGAGAAGATCGGAGCGGTGGGCGAGTATTTCCTCCCGCGAGCGCTTCGGCAGAAATCTTTGTCGAAAAACAGAGTGGGAAGCGGCGGGGCGGTATTCGTATTCCAAGGGCGCGAATCAGAAGAAAAACGCGAGGGCTTTCGAGGGCTACTGGAACGCAGCGGCCTGGCTGGTCGACTGGAAGAACGAGCGAGGGAATTGAGAAAAGCGACTGGAGATTTGCGGATCGTCATCAAGCCATCGTTCATGCTGGGTTATCACTCGAAAGACCAATCGATTATTACCGACCCTCAATTGCTACTTGAGTTGGGGAAATTCTTGCGCGAGCGCGGTTACCGCGACAGCGTTGTGGTGGAATCGGCGAACATTTATGACCGGTTTTTTCGGTCGCGCAGCGTGGCGGAAGTGGCGTCGTACTTTGGAATGGAAGCTTGCGAGATGCCGATTGTCAGCGGTTCGGACGATCAGGTGGAACATTCGTATGCGCGCGGGTTGGCACAGTCGACGATTTCGCGGAGCTGGAAAGAGGCCGATTTTCGAATTTCGTTCGGAAAGATGCGAAGCCACCCGATCGAGATGGCGTACTTGACGATTGGAAATCTGGAATGGCTGGGCGGACGTTGCGATGAATTTTTATTTGTAGAGCGGCAGGTACACCGTGAGACTGCGCTGATGATGTTACTCGATGCGTTTCCACCTGACTTTGGGCTGCTCGACGCGTACGAATTGGCTGCGGACGGATTGATTGGAATTATGGGATGCCCGCGTCCCAAGTCGCCGAAGAGATTGTATGCGAGTGAGGACGCCTTAGCGCTCGATCTGGTTGCGGCGCGGCATATGGGCGTGAGCCAACCGGAGCAAACGAACGTGCTGCGAGCGGCGTGCCACTGGTTCGGCGACCCCACGACGCGGACTGAAGTGATTGGAACAGACGAATCCCTCGGTGAATGGCGCGGGCCTTACGATACGGAATTCTCGACGTTACTGAGCGCGGTGGCGTATCCGGTTTATGTTTTCGGCAGCGGGCGAGGATCGTTGTTTGTTCCGGAGATGGATGAGGAGGCGTTTGCGCCGCTGCAACGGCCGACCTTTTTAGGCTCGGTGGTGCGCAAAGGGTTGCGCAGGCTGCTGGGACTGCATTTTTCGAAACCGAAGGCCGGGGTGGCGGAAAAGTCGACAGGCCGGTGACAAGAGCAAGAGATTGCGGAGGCTGAACACTGGATGGCGTTGTACGTCGCCGAACAAGTGAGTGCGAGAATTTCGCAGTTTCTTGATGCGAATTAGAGGATGCTGCGGACGACGCCGCCGTCGGCGCGGACGGCTGCGCCGTTGATGGTTTGGGCTTGGGTGCTGGCGACGAAGGCGACTACTGCGGCGATTTCTTCGGGAGTTTCGAAGCGTTTCAGCAACGAGCTGGGGCGGATGTTGGTGAAGAATTGTTTTTCGAATTCCGCGGCGGTGATGCCTTGTTGCTTGGCGAAGGTTTCGATGAAGGTGCCGACGCCTTCGCTGGCGGTGGGGCCGACGAGGATAGAGTTGACGGTGACGCCGGAACCGGCGACCGATTCGGCGATGCCGCGGGCGATGGCGATTTGGGCGGTCTTGGTCATGCCGTAGTGGACCATTTCCGAGGGGATTTGCTGGCCGGATTCGCTGGAGATGAAGATGACGCGGCCCCATTTTTTGGCAAGCATGCCGGGGAGATAGTGGCGAGTGAGGCGGACGCCACTCATCACGTTGGTTTCGAAGAAGCGCAGCCAGTCGGCGTCGGGGATTTCGAGGAAAGGTTTGACTTCGAAGATGCCGAGATTGTTGACGAGGATGTCGGCGTTGGGGAATTGTTTGGTTAGTTGTTCTGCAGCTTGCGCCGTGGACAGGTCGAGGGCTGCGGTTTCGAGTTGGGCGTTGGGCGCGGCTTGGCGGATTTTGGCGATGGCGGCGTCGACCCGTTGCTGAGTGCGGCCGTTGATGATTACTTTGGCGCCTTCGGTGGCGAGGGTGTGGGCGATGGCGAAGCCGATGCCAGCGGTGGAGCCGGTGACGATGGCGGTTTTTCCTTTTAGGCCTAGGTCCATTTCAACACTCCTCTGAAAATTTGAATTTGGGATTCTTAGCGGCGGGCGCCGGCGGCCATGGCGGCACCTTCTACTTCGGCGATTTCTGCGGCGGTGAGGTGGAGATCGGCGGCTCCGGCGATGCCTTCGATTTGTTGGGGGCTGCGGGCGCCGACGATGGTGCCGGTGATGACCGGGTTGCGGAGGGTCCAGGCGATGGCGACTTCGCCGGGAGTTTTGTTGTGGCGTTGGCCGACTTGGCGGAGGCGTTCAACGAGGGCGATGTTGATGGAGAGGCGAGGTTCCTGGAATTCGGGATTGCGGCTGCGGAAGTCGTCGGTTGGAAGAGCGGCGGCGCGTTCTTTGGTCATGGCGCCGGTGAGGAGGCCGCTGGCCATTGGGGAGTAGGGAATGACTCCGATGTTTTGTTGCTCGCAGTAGGGCAGGATTTCGGCTTCGATCTGGCGGCGGATGACGTTGTATTGCGGCTGGGTGGAAGTGACGGGCGCGATTTTTTGGGCGCGCTTGAGTTGCTCGACGTTGAAGTTGGAGACGCCGATCCAGCGGACTTTTCCGTCCTGTTGCAGCGTTTTCATCGCGTTCCAGGCTTCTTCGAGGCCGGGACCGTTGTCGGGCGGGGGCCAGTGCATTTGGTAGAGGTCGATGGTGTCGAGTTGCAAGCGGCGGAGGCTGGCTTCGCATTCTTGCTTCACGCTGGCGGCGCTGTGTTCGGGGCGGACTTTTCTGTCGGCGTCCCAGACGAGGGTGCACTTGGTGAAGACGTAGGGTTTTTTGCCTTTGTAGGACTTTAGGGCCTGGGCGACGACTTCTTCGGAGTGGCCGGTGCCGTAGACGGCGGCGGTGTCGATCCAGTTGATGCCCAGGTCGAGGGCTTTGTGGATGGCGGCCACGGAGTCGATGTCTTCTTGAGAGCCCCAGCCGTATTCCCAGCCGGAGCCGCCGATGGCCCAGGCGCCGAAGCCGATAGAGGTGATGTGGAGGTCGGAGTTGCCGAGTTGACGCGTTTGCACGAGTGCTCCAGGAAATGTGGAGTTTAGTCTTGCCGCTCGATTGGATGAGAGGACTGGGGAAAGGTTAGAGGCCGAGTAACCCATCGCTTAAAGCGAACATAAGAATCCGAAAAAAAGACTCTGGGGGCGACGTGGTGCCCGTCCCACCCTTGCAAAAACCGCAAGGGTAGGCCACCCGAATCCAGGTGAGGTTGAAGAAAAGCCTAAGAGAAACCTAAAGAGAAAACCTCACGAAAGAATTCAAAATGAGATGAGGGCAAAAAAAGAAGGGCGCGCGTGGAGCAGGTGCTCGACGCGCGCCCTTCTGAAGGCTGGTGCGAATGAAACTTAGATGGTTTTTGCGGTGGCCGGCTGGCTGCTGCGACCGAAGGCGTTGGCGCTGCCATCCTTGTCGGCGGCCTTGTCGATCTCGATGGAGCCCTTAAAGTAGGCGCCGTCTTCGATCATGATGCGGGCGGTGGTGAGATCGCCGTTGACCGAGCCGTCTTTCTTAATCTCGATGCGGTCCTTGGCGCGCAGATTGCCCTTGACGGTGCCGTATACGACGACTTCGCGGGCGATGATGTCTGCAGTCACTTTGGCGCTGGCGCCGACAGTGAGTTTCCGCTCGTCGAGGGTAATCAGTCCTTCGACTGTGCCGTCGATCAAGAGGTCTTCGTTGCCGGAAATTTCACCCTTTACGTGTAGGGACGAACCGAGGCGCGCACCTTGGCGGTCACCGGTTGAACCCAAAGGACGAAGCGAATCAGTACTCATGGCGGATGTGCCCTCCCAAGTCGCCGGAGCAGGCCTCGACGACTCATTCGAATTGAAATTCCGTTGATCCGGTTGCGCGGCCTGCGGCGTATCCGGCTTTTTGTTACTCCAAGCCATCGAACCTCCCAAAGGGACAACCCCCAACGACAAGATGTCCAACCGGGGTAGAGAAACTTTATGCCCTTGGTGGTGCGACTGCAATTACGACGTGATACACCCGTGCGAGAAAGTAACGGGACTTGAGGACAGGGGGTGTCAAGATAGCACGAGTTGGAGGGTCGGGAAGGGGTTGTTTGTAAAACTTTTTGCGGCTGGCTTTACGAAATCCAGTGAGCAGGATTATGCAGTCGGCTTATCGGGGATGGGTTCGGTGGCGAGGAAGTCGTGTTGGAAACGTGTGGAGTAAGAGTCGACTAATTGTTGGACGCGCAGCTGACTGGGGCTGCTGACGATGAGGCCAGCGTGGTGGTATTTGCTGATGCGGTAGACAACTTCGGGGTCGTTGTAGCTGCTGGTGTCGGGTTGTTCCTGGCGGGCGAGGGAGAGGATGATGGCGGCGAAGTTGCGGCGCGTGGGCGGGAGTTGGTAGCCGGATTTGCTGGTGGACGAATCGCTGTGCTCTGTTCCGTCGCTGTCGAATGATTCGCTGGCGGTCGCGCTACCGCCGATGGTGCCTCCGGTACCTTCCGAGGGTGCGATGCCCAGGGAAGTGGTGACGCCGGTGCCGACTTCCAGGCGAGCCCATTCGCGCCAAAGGTTGATGCCGGTGGCGGCTTGGATGACGTCGCTGATGTAGGCGCCACCGACGCGGGCGGCAACTTCCAAGAAATAAAATTTGCCGTCGCGGTCGGCTTTGAGAAATTCGGCGTGGGTGACGCCGCGGAGGAAGCCGAGTTCGGCAAGGACTCTTTTGTTGATGGCGAGGAGCTCCTGGGTTTCGGCGGTGTCGGGCGAGAGCGTGGCGGTGGTGAAGACGCCGCCTTGATGAGAAGTGGTGAAGGGCGGGGTGCCGTATTTGTGGGATTCGGCGAAGACCACTTCCCTTTCGGAAACGATGCTGTCCACGTGGTAGACCGTGCCGGGGAGAAATTCTTCCAAGAGATAGAACGATTGCTGGTCGTGGAGTTGGTCGAGCCAGGGCCAGAGTTCTTCCTGAGCGTGGATCTTTTTCATGCCGATGCCGGAGGCTTGGGAGCGTGGCTTCAGGAGCCACGGCGATGGCACGCGGGACATGTATTCGCGGAGATTGTCGTAGTTGAGGACGTGGACAAATTCGGGGACGAGGATGCCGGCTTCCTTGGCGCGGGTGCGCATGGCGAGTTTGTCGCGGAAGTAGCGCACGGTGGTAAGGCCCATCCCGGGGATGCGCAGGTGTTCGCGAAGGGCGGAAACGTTTTCGATGTCGAATTCGTCGAGGGCCACGATGCGGTCGATGGGCTGGGAGCGGGCCATGTAGCTGACGGAGTAGATCAGGCCCTGGAGGGGTAGTTCTTCGGGCATGGTGAAGATGCCGTCGAGGGATTCGCGGGGCCAGTCGGCGTCTTTGAGTTTTTCGACGGTGAGGAGCAGCACGCGGCAGCCTTGCGCTTTGCAGGTGCGGATGAACTCCTGACCTTTTTCGTAGGAAGTGACGCAGAGGATGGTGAGCGGTCGTTCGTCGGGCATTTACGCTCCTGAGTTAGTGCAACCTCTGAATACTTTCAATCAATACACCGCGGTGATGTTGAAAACGAAACCGATACACGAAACATCAAGCGCCGCCAAGATCAGCCCACCCTTGCAAAAACGGCAAGGGTAGGCCACCCGAGTTGCCTCGAGGCTGAAAAATTCAAACCGACTGTGTAACGGCGGATTATACGCCGCTGGGATTTGCTGGGTAGAGAAATTGCAGGACTTGGCCCATGCGGGCGGCCCAGGCGGATTCGTTGTGCTCGGCGCCTTCGACGCGTTCGTAGTGGAGGTCGTTGTCGAGTTGCCAGCCTTTTTTGATGAGGACGTCGCGGAAATTTTCGACGTCGCGGAGGATGTTGGGACCTTCGCGAGTGCCGATGTCCAGCCAGATGCGGGGGTGAGGTTTGACGCGGGCGGTGGCGGCGAAACGGTGCATGACGCGTTGATGCCACCAGACCGATGGAGAGAGCGCGGCGATGCGGCTGAAACGGTTGGGGTGGGTGAGGCCAATGAAGAGGGAGACAAGGCCACCGAGAGAGGAGCCGCCTAAGCCGGTGTGTTGCCAGTCGGGGAGGGTCCGGTATTGGTTATCGATGAACGGCCGGAGTTCATCGATGAGAAATTGCGCGTAACGCTTGGCGCGGCCGCCGCCGAGTTTGGGGGCGCGCGTGGGAGTGTATTCGGCGATGCGCTGTTTGCCGGTGTTGTAGATGCCGACGATGATGAGCGGCTCGACGGTACCGATGCCGATCAAATGGTCGGCGGTTTGGCCGACGCGCCAGTCATTGCCGGGGATGAAAGCGGTAGCGCCATCGAAAAGATTCTGGCCGTCGTGAAGGTAGAGGACGGGAAAACGGCGATCGGGCATTTCGTCGTAGCCGGGCGGAAGGTAAACCACGAGGTCGCGTTCGTTTTTTAAGATTTGGGAAGGAAATCTATCGTGTTTGCGCAGGTTCATGGAGTGATGGCGACGAGCAGGTCTTTGGCTTCGACGTTTTGTCCCGGCGCGACGAGGAGTTTGGTGATTTTCCCGGAGATGGGCGCGTAGATGTTGGATTGCATTTTCATGGCTTCGAGGGTGAGAAGTTTTGCGCCGCGTTCGACGGGCTTGTTGGCTTGCACGGCGATGCTGCTGATGACTCCGGCAGTGGGAGCGGCAACTTGGCCGGGATCGGCGGGGTCGGCCTTGGGGTGAGTGCGCTCGACGGCTTTGAGGGAACGATCGCGAACGGTGACTTCGCGAGGCTGGCCGTTGAGTTCGAAGAACAGTGTGCGCGTGCCGTCGGGATGCGGTTCGCTGGCAGTGAGAAATTTGATGATGAGGGATTTGCCGGATTCGATGTCGACAGTGATTTCTTCGCCGCTGGCGAGGCCGAAGAAAAATGCGTTGGTGGGGAGGACGCTGACGTCACCGTAGCTGACGCGGAATTGATCGTACTTGGTGAAGACTTCGGGATATAGCAGGTAGCTGAGCAGGTCGTCGTGTGTGACGGCGTGGTTGAGTTTTTTCTCGAGGGATTTTTGTTCAGTGGCGAGGTCGAGCGCGGGGAGATTGGCGCTAGGGCGGCCTTTGAGAGGCGCTTGGCCGCGGAGGATTATTTTTTGGAGTTTTTTGGGCCAGCCGCCGGGCGGGACGCCCAAGACGCCGGAAAACATTTCGACGACGGAGTTGGGAAGGGAGATGTCGTGGTGTTCGTCGAGGGCGAGAATGCTCGCGGGAGTTAGTTCGTTGGCCATGAGGAAGAGGGCCATGTCGCCGACGACTTTACTGGAGGGCGTGACTTTGACGATGTCGCCGAAGAGTTGGTTGACGTCGGCGTACATTTTTTCGGCTTCGCGCCAGCGGTGGCCGAGGCCCATGGCAGTGGCTTGTTCGCGAAGATTGGTGTATTGGCCGCCGGGAATTTCGTGTTGATAGAGGCGCGCGGAGCCGGACTTGGGGCCGGAGTCGAAGGGCGCGTAGAAATTGCGGACGGTTTCCCAGTAGTCGGAGCACTGGTTGAGCGTTTCGATGTCGAGTTGAGTGTCGCGGGGAGTGTGTCGCAGAGACTCGACGATGGCGTTGAGATTGGGTTGGCTGGTGCCGCCACTCATTGCGGCGATGGCGGCGTCGGCGACGTGTACTCCGGCGTCGGCGGCTTTGAGAATGGTGGCGGCGTTGAGGCCGCTGGTGTCGTGGGTGTGGAAGTGGATGGGGATGCCGATTTCTTGCTTGAGCGTTTTGACCAGTTCGAACGCGGCGTAGGGTTTGCAAAGGCCGGCCATGTCTTTGATGGCGAGGAAGTGCGCGCCGAGTTTTTCGAGCTGCTGCGCCATCTCAACGTAGTACTTCAACGAATATTTCGGGCGAGCGTCATCGAGGATGTCGCCGGTGTAGCAGATGGCCGGTTCGCAGATGGCGCCATCGGTTTCGAGGACGGCGTCGATGGCCACGCGCATGTTGTCGATGGAGTTGAGGGAGTCGAAGATGCGGAAGATGTCGATGCCCTGTTTGTGGGATTCGCGGACGAATTCGATGATGAGATTGTCGGGATAGGAGGCGTAGCCGACCGCGTTGGCGCCGCGGAGGAGCATCTGGAAGCAGATGTTGGGGACGAGAGCGCGGAGTTCACGGAGGCGCTGCCAGGGATCTTCGTGGAGAAAGCGCAGGCTGGTGTCGAAAGTGGCGCCGCCCCACATTTCCAGGCTGAAGAGATTGGAGAGTTTGCGCGCCACGGCGGGAGCGGTGGCGAGGAGATCGTGGGTGCGGACGCGCGTAGCCATCAGCGATTGGTGGGCGTCGCGAAAGGTGGTGTCGGTGATGAGGAGGCGCTTTTGTTTTTTGGCCCAGGCGGCGAATTTTTGTGGGCCGAGTTGTTGGAGGAGCTGGCGGGTGCCGTCGGGAATTTCCAGGCCGGTTGATGCGGGGATCACCGGGACTTCGCGGGTGGAAGTTTCGGCTGGCTTCTTGCCTTTTACTTCGGGGTTGCCGTTGAGGATCACGTCGCCGAGGTAGGAGAGGAGTTTGGTGGCGCGGTCGCCGCGAGTGCGGAAGCGGAAAAGTTCAGGGGAGTCGTCGAGAAAACTGGTGGTGACTTCGCCGGCGCGGAACTTGGGGTGGTTGACGACATTTTCGACGAAGGGGATGTTGGTTTTCACGCCGCGGATGCGGAATTCGCGGAGAGCACGATCCATGCGCTGGCAGGCTTCGGGGAGATTGGCGCCCCAGGCGGTGACTTTGACAAGGAGTGAGTCGTAATAGGCGGCGAGTGTTGCGCCGGCGTAAGCGGTGCCGCCGTCGAGACGTATGCCAAAGCCCGCGGGCGAGCGATAGGTGGAAAGCTTTCCGTAATCGGGAGAAAAATTGTTGGCGGGATCTTCGGTGGTGACGCGGCATTGGAGAGCTGCGCCGTAGAGGGGGACCTTGTCCTGTTGCGGGAGAGCGAGCGGGGCTTCATGGAGGTGGTAGCCCTGGGCCACGAGGATTTGCGAGCGGACCAGGTCGATGCCGGTGACCATTTCCGTGACGGTGTGCTCGACCTGAATGCGCGGATTGACCTCGATGAAATAAAATTTTTCAGCGTCGACGTCGTAAAGAAATTCAACCGTGCCGGCGTTGCGGTAGCCGGCTCTGCGGGCGAGCTGCACGGCGGAGTCGCAGAGTTCGGCGCGGATTTTTGCCGAGAGATTGGCGGCCGGGGCAACTTCCACGACTTTTTGGTGGCGGCGCTGGACGGAGCAGTCGCGTTCGTAGAGATGGAGAAGTTCGCCGTGTTCGTCGCCGAGGATTTGGACTTCCAGGTGGCGTGCGCGGGCCAGATATTTTTCAAGGAAGACACTGCCATCGCCGAAAGCGGAGCGAGCTTCGCCTTGGGCTTCTTCGAGAAGGCGCTCGAGTTCCTGCTCGTTGTGTACGACGCGCATGCCGCGGCCGCCGCCGCCCATGGCGGCTTTGACCATGACGGGGTAGCCAATTTCGTTGGCGGCTTTTTGCGCGGCGGCGAGAGTTTTTACTGGGTCGGGAGTGCCGGGAAGAGTGGGGACACCGGCTTCGGCAGCGAGGCGGCGGGCGGCGGTTTTGTCGCCGAGGAGCTCGAGGAGTTGCGGCGTGGGACCGACGAACTTGATGCCGGCTTTTTCGCAAGCGCGGGCCAGGGCGGGATTTTCTGAAAGAAAACCGTAACCGGGATGGATGGCGTCGACATCTTTCTCTTTGGCGAGGGCGACGATGCCGTTGATATCAAGGTAGGCTTCGACCGGGCCTTTGCCGATGCCGACCTGATAAGCTTCGTCGGCTTTGAAGCGGTGGAGGGCGAGGCGGTCTTCGTGGGAATAGATCGCGACGGTGCGCAGGCCGAGTTCGTTGGCGGCGCGGAAGATGCGGATGGCGATCTCGCTGCGGTTGGCGGCGAGAAGTTTGCGGATGGGTTTGGTGGGTTTCATTTCATGCAGCGAGTTACGAGAGCGGAAAGCATCGCGAAATTTTACATGTTTTTGTGAGCGAGCGCGAAGGGGATGGAGTGGAGTTTTTGATGGGCTGCAGAAAAATCGTGGATGCTGATGGGCGAGGTGGGATTTGAGAGAGCGGCGCGTGGCGGGATGGGCGGATGTGATTGAGGTGGATGATCCGGCGGAGATCAAGGCGATTGCTGTCGACCCACGGGTGGATCGGAAGTTTGAGACGGCGATGTGTCCGGTGAACTGGTTCATCTTGAAACGGTCGCTGGGTGTGCTGTCGTTTCGGGGACGGCGGCTTCCGACGATGGAGCCCCGGGAGAATCAGGAGCGGGTGCGGGCGCAAGCGGACTTGTTTCGTAGGCTGAATGAGCAGGCCTCGAAGATGAAGACGGGCCCAGAGGAGTTGGAGCCATTGGCTGCATGGATTCGAGGCCAGTCGAGTGGTGAGGTCGGATTGTTGGCGCAACAGGCGATAGGACGGTTGTTTCGCGATGATTTTGTGGCGACAGCGGAGAGTTGGGAGGCAGCGTTGACGCTGGTGAAGGCGCGGAGTCTGAGCGTGTTTAAGTTGGTGTCTTGGCATCTTTCCGGGAAGCTGCGGCGGGCAAAGAGTGTGCTGGCGCGAATGGTAAATGAAGACTTGTCAGCGGTGAATGGCATTGGAATCTCGGTGCACAACATGGTGAGCAGTTTGCGCGAGATGAAGTCGCTGTATGCGGACTCGGGTGCGCGGACGGCAATTACCGCTATGGGAGCGGCGGAAAAATGTTTGCATGCGCCGATGAGTGTGTATCGCCAAGCCACGGAAGATGCGGAGTTGTTGGGCGCAGCGGTGCGGAAGGATACGATTTTTGTTTTGAATGTCGGACCGGCGAGCAAGCTAGCGGGTGGAAGACCCTTAGTGTTTTTGGAGGAGACTTGGAGCGGATGTCCGGCTTCGACCTGGGTTCCGGCGATGTTAGAGGGATTGTGGCGACGGGCGAATCAGTAGTCGCTCGCTCCGCCGGTGGTTGGAGAAGTGGTTGGAGCAGGTACCGCTCCCGGGCCGCTTGGTGAAGGCGGTGGGGCGGACTTGAGTGCGGTGAGTTGGGATTCGACGCGGGCCCAGTCTTTAGGATGGCGCTTGGTGGCGTAGGGGGCGTTGAGGTCGTGGTAGTAGTCGAGAATGTTGGCGCGGAGCTCGGGCGAGGCTTCTGCGAAATTCTCTTTGGCTAGGTTGTTGAGTAGGCGGGCGTAGGTGTCGTCGGCGAGATGGTATTGGCCAGGAGCGGTTTGGCTGCCGGTGTCGAAATTATCGTTGTCGATGCGCAAATCTTCATGGCCGACTTCGGCGAGGAGTTTGCGGTAGTGGTCGAGCGTGTCGTTGAAGCTCGCTTCAAACATTTTTTCGGTTTCGGGAGTGGGGGCGCGGAGCTGCAGAACTTTTAACGGGCCGATTTTGGGAAGCAACTTGACGAGGAAGGCCAGAAACTTTTCGAATGGCGAAGGCTCTTGATAGTCCTTGCCCCATTCCTTGTCGTAGCTGGAGCGATGGAGGTTGTAGAGAAATTTGCGCTTGGTCATGCTGGGTTCGTCGTGCTGAATATCGCTGCGCTTGAGGCTCCAGGCGATGCGCGTGGCTTTGGGAAGAAGTTGGCTGACGTCGTGGCGGTAAGAATTGAGCGCCTTAGCTTCGTTGGGCAGCACGACTTTGAGGTCGAGCCCGTAGGTGTCGCGGAAGGCTTGTTCGAGGAGCGGGACGGCAACGTTGAAGCCGATGAAGTCGTGGTAGGCGTCGCTGGCGTAACGATGCTGGGCGACTTCGATGACGTCGAAGCCAAATTCGGTTTTGACGTGGGCGAGTTCGTCTTGTTCATAGGTGACCACGTCGCCGTATTTCTTTTTGAGCTTGGGATAAAGAATGGGGACCGCGCGGTTGGTGCCGATGCTGTGGCCGGAATTGTCGGCTGCGTAATGGGCGAGGGCTCCGAGGGCGAAGGCGTAGTCGTTGAGGTCTTTGGAGTCGTGGAGAAGCGCGAGGACGAAGTCGGCGCTGCGGACATAGTGGGTGAGATCGCTGAAAAGGTGGCTGCCGTGAGGGTAGTAGCCCATGTCCTGGATGATGGCGCCGCCGTAGGCGTAACCGTGGGCGATACGGAGTTGGTCGGGGGTGGAGTTGGGGAAGCGTTTGAGGAGAAGGGGTTTGAGGTTGGTGTCCCAGGCGGTGTCGATGATGGCTTCGTGGGCCAGGACGGCGTAAGCGGCGCAGCGAAGTGGGAGGAGGAGCGCAACGAATAGTGCCAGCATTGCGGCGGCAAGCAGGCGCACGCGCGAGGGGCTTGGTCGAAAGTGATGGAAATGGGGAAGGTAACGCAACCGTGGCCCTCTCCGAGTGGATCGTGAACGCGTCTAGTCTAAGACAGATTAGACGCTGAAGAGGAACACGAGGATGGCAGTCGCGCGATGGTGCGCCAAAGCGATACGAGAGGCGATGGTGGTTGCTAATACTTGCGGAGGACGCCGATGACGCGGCCTTGGATTTTTACGTCGTTGGCGGCGAAGATCATGGGCCCCATTTCGGAGTTGGCGGGTTGGAGGCGGATTTTGCCGGGGCCTTCGCGGTAGAAGCGTTTGAGGGTGGCTTCTTCGTCGCTGATGAGGGCGACGACGATGTCGCCGGCGTTGGCGACCTGGGTTTGTTCACAGACAACGTAGTCGCCGTCCATGATGTGGTCTTCGATCATGGAGGTGCCTTTGACCTGCAGGACGAAGGAGCTGCCTCCACGGGCGAAATCGCCGAGGGAGAGGGTTTCGCGTTCTTCGACAGCTTCGAGCGGGCGGCCGGCGGCGATGCGGCCAACGAGCGGAAGTTCCTGGATTTTGCGCTCCATGACCTGATCTTTTACGGATTTGGGGAGCTGCACGATTTCGATGGAACGGGATTGATTGTAGCCGCGGCGGATGAAGCCCTTTTTCTCGAGAGTGGAGATGTGTTTGTGGACGGTGGCGAGCGAGGTAAGTTTTAGACCTTTGCCGATTTCTTCGAAGCTGGGTGAATAGCCATGCTTGGTTTCGAATGAAACCAGATAGTCGAGGACTTCTTTTTGGCGTTTGGTGAGGGCCACGCTTGCGCCTCCGGGTTAGAGGCCTGCTATTTGCGTAAGAGGACCGCAGGCATAAGTGAGGAGAGGTTAGGCGAAAATAAAGCGAACGTCAAGCGAAAAGGCGAACCTGAGGAGGCGTCTGTTCCAAATTGCAAACTGTTGCAACTTGCCGTGGGTTCGGATTTCTCGGAACTACTTCGCGATCCACGTGGGAAGCGGGCGGGAGTTCGCGGAAGCGAATCTGCGGTCGAGAAAGTTGCGCACCGCAGAGGAAAGCGGCCGTGCCACTGCCGCAATCAGCAGACTGCTTATGATGCTTCCACCAATCACTGGAGTAATGAATTTGAGAAATTCAATCATGGCATCAGCTCGAGGGGTGAGGTCTATGTGCGCCAATACACCCAAGCTAGTACGGCTGCTGTGAGGCTTAAGGTGAAAGCACCCAGAGACAACGTCAGTATACCACTCGTCAGACTGAAGTGAGTATGCTTGCGGATCGCGTGAGCTTTTGCCATCACAATAATTGAAGAAAAGACAAGGTTCACGGCTATCAAGGCGATGGCAAGAAGTGCGGCATTCAATCCGAAGACTTGGGTGACTTTGGCATTGTCGAACACCGCTCCGGTGGCACCAAGGCTCAGGATACTGAGATCCAGCGCGCACTCCACGAGCACATCCCAATCCTCCATTGGAGGATTGATAGCGGCGCTGAAGATTACGAAGGCAACGCCGAACAGTAGCGGCAGCCCGATATGCGCTAAGAGAAACCAGCGCACGGTTTCGCAATTCTAGCCCAAATGCTGGCTTGCGTGTATACCATTTGATTATATATTTTCAATATACACATAGAGAGGTGGTTTTGGGACACAAACGAGCCGACTCTAACGGGGCTTGGCGTCCCGCCACCCGGAAGGGCGGTGTGGTATTCTGGTCGGAGTTACCCTTTTTGGTTGCTTGAGGAGTTCTCCGCTGCGGCTAGGGGCAGCGATGCGGTTCACGTTTTCAAGGGGATGGACGCTTAGACATGGCAACAGTGATTAATCCACCGGTGGGGCGGGCGAAGCGCGAGGTCATTGATAGCGCGGTGATTCGCTTTGCGGGGGATTCTGGCGACGGGATGCAGATTACCGGGAGCCAGTTCACCAATACGGTGGCGCTGTATGGCAATGATATTCGGACGTTTCCGGATTATCCGGCGGAGATCCGTGCGCCGCGCGGGACGTTGCCGGGTGTGAGCGGGTTTCAGCTGCATTTTTCTTCGGATGATGTATCGACGCCGGGGGATTCGGTGGATGTGTTGATCGCCATGAATCCGGCGGCGCTCAAAGTTAATTTGGCGGATCTGAAAGCCAACGGAATTCTGATCGTCAACAGCGATAGTTTTACGGAAGCGGACCTGAAGAAGGCGCACATTCAGGTCAATCCGCTGGAAGATCATTCGCTGGATAAGTTCCGGCTGTTTTCCGTGGAGCTGGAGCGGTTGACGCGGCGGGCTCTGGAACATTTGGGACTCGACGCCAAGTCGATGGACCGCTGCAAAAACTTTTTCGCTTTGGGGATGTGCTACTGGCTTTACAACCGCTCGATGGACTCGACGGTGCGGTGGATTGAAGACAAGTTCAAAAACAAGCCGCTGCTGACCGAAGCGAATAAGTTGGCGATGAAGGCCGGTTACTCGTATTGCGAGGCGACCGAAGCGTTTCAGATTAATTACGAGATTCCGCCGGCGCAGTTGACGCCGGGCTTGTACCGGAATTTGAGCGGGAATCAGGCGTTGGCGCTGGGATTGGTGACGGCATCGCAGAAGTCGGGGCTGCGGTTGTTTCAGGGAAGTTATCCGATTACCCCGGCGTCGGATATTTTGCATGAGTTGTCGCAATACAAAGATTTTGGAGTGATGACGTTTCAGGCGGAGGATGAGATTGCCGCGATTACCTCGGCGATTGGGGCTTCGTATGCGGGCGCGCTGGCGTGCACCACAACTTCTGGCCCTGGGATGGCGCTAAAGACAGAGGCGCTTGGGCTGGCGGTCGCGATCGAGTTGCCGCTGGTGATTTGCAATATTCAGCGTGGTGGGCCGTCTACGGGATTGCCGACCAAGACGGAGCAGGCGGATTTGCTGCAGGCGCTGTTTGGGCGAAATTCGGAGGCGCCGATTCCGGTGATTGCGGCGTCGACGCCGGGAGATTGTTTCTGGGCCGCGCTGGAAGCGTGCCGCATTGCAGTGAAATATATGGTGCCGGTGATTTTGCTTTCGGACGGTTACATCGCTAATGGAGCGGAGCCGTGGAAGGTGCCGGAAGCCGACGAAATTCCGGAGTTCAAGGTGGAGTTCGCGAAGACATCCGAGAAGTTTTTGCCCTATAAGCGTGAGCCGCAAACTTTGGCGCGGCCCTGGGCGATTCCGGGAACGAAGGGACTGGAGCACCGGATTGGCGGACTGGAAAAGCAGGACGTGACCGGGAACATTAATTATGAGCCGCTGAATCACGAACATATGGTGCGAATTCGCGCGGCGAAAATTGAAGGCATTGTGCAGGATGTGCCGGACGTAGTGCCGGTGGGCGACGCTGAAGGCGATTTGTTGATTGTGGGATGGGGATCGACGCATGGCGCGATTACTGCGGCTTTGCGGGCGCAGCGGGAGAAGGGCGCGAAAGTTGGGCACGTGCATTTGCGGTTTTTGAATCCGCTGCCGGCGAATTTGGGCGAAGTTTTGAAGCGCTATAAGCGGGTGCTGGTGCCGGAATTGAATATGGGGCAACTGTTGTGGGTGTTGCGCGCGAAATATTTGGTGGATGCGGTGGGCTTGAACAAGATTCAGGGGCGACCGTTCAAGCAGACCGAACTAGAACAAAAGATCGAGGCGATGTTGAGCGAAGTGGAAAACGGGAACGGGCGGGGGCATTCGGCATGAGCACGACGCTGCCTCCGGTGATTCCGCTGACCAAGAAAGATTTTCAGACGGACCAGGAAGTGCGCTGGTGCCCGGGCTGCGGAGATTACGCGATTTTGTCGGCGGTGCAGGCGGTGTTTCCGGAGTTGGGAATCGCGCGAGAAAATTTTGTGGTGGTCAGCGGGATCGGGTGCTCGAGCCGGTTTCCGTATTACATGAACACGTTTGGGTTTCACACGATTCATGGGCGCGCGCCGGCGGTGGCGACAGGGATCAAGTCGCAGCAGCCGGAGTTGGAAGTGTGGCTGGCGACGGGCGACGGCGACGCGCTATCAATCGGCGGGAATCATACGATTCACATGTTGCGGCGCAACGTGGGAATCAAAGTGCTGCTGTTCAACAACCGGATTTATGGATTGACCAAGGGACAGTATTCGCCCACGTCGGAATTGAACAAGAAGAGCAAGTCCACGCCGTACGGGTCGCTGGACCGGCCATTCAATCCGCTGGCGCTAGCGATTGGGGCGGAGGCGACGTTCGTGGCACGGTCCGTCGATGTGTTCCAAGGGCATTTGAAGGACACGCTAAAAGCAGCGGCGGCGCACAAAGGATCGGCGTTCGTCGAGATTTTGCAGAACTGCAACATATTTAACGATGGCGCGTGGTTTTCGCTGACGGAGCGCGAGGCGCGCAGCGAGCACGTGATCCAACTGGAACATGGGAAACCGCTAATTTTTGGGAAGAATCGCGACAAGGGCATTCGAATGACCGGGCTGGACATGGATGTGGTGCAGCTCGGCAATGGCGCGGAAGAAAAAGATTTACTGGTGCACGACGCGCATCATCAAGATCCGGCGTATGCGTTTCAACTGGCGCAGATGGAAAAGCGGCCAGGCTTCCCTACGCCGATCGGGGTGCTGCGGTCGTGGGCGGATGTGCCGCGCTTTGAAGACGTGATGAATCAGCAGATCAAAGACGTCATCACCAAGCGTGGCGCCGGGGATTTGAATAAGTTGCTGCGGGCGGGCGATACCTGGACCGTAAAGTAAGTCCGTCACCGCGATTCTGCTGCCTGTTGTATCTGCGATTGCTGCGACTTAATGCGGTTTCTTGCCATTCGAAAGCTGTTCCGCGCTGTTCCGCACTTTAATCACTGTTCATAAAACTTAAGCGGGTATGCTACATCTAATTGAGCAGTGTGTAGCTCGGCTGACGAACCGATGATGGCTCCGCAAACAACTCCAGGTATGGACGACCTCGCTAAAATCGCCCCATTTTTCTTTCCACTGGGAGATGTGGAGAGCTTTGCGCAGACGCTGGCAGGTGAGAGCGATGGTGTGGGCGCCGCGAGTCAAATTGAGACGCTGTCGCTGCTGTACGAAGTCAGCCACGAACTGACCGCGACGCTCGATCGCAACGAACTCTTCCAACGAATTTCCCAACACGTGAAGCGCGTCGTCGACTACGACGTATTCACCGTGATGATGTGGAATGAAACCAATCAACTGCTGGAAAGTGTTTTTGCCATGCACTACGACCAGACCATTCCGGCGCGGTTGCGGGTGGGGCTGAACCAGGGGATTACCGGCATCGCCGCCGGGCAGCGGCGACCTGTACGTATCGGAGACGTGCGAGAAGATCCCCGATACCTGGCATGTTGCGGAGATGGCGTGGATGTGGATGTGCGTTCGGAGTTGGTGATTCCCTTGATGCTGCAGGAGCGGCTGATCGGGGTGCTGGATTTGGAAAGCACCGTGCCGCAGGCTTTTTCCGCGGATCACGAGCGGACGCTGGCGACTATGGGATCGTATGTAGCGATCGCGCTGGAGAATTCGCGGCTGTATGAAGTGGCGCGGGAGAATGAAGCGCGGCTGCAGAATGATTTGAATACGGCGCGGGAGATTCAGCGGCAGCTTTTGCCCAAGGGTGCTCGCGAAGTGCCCGGACTGGATTTGGCTGCGGCGTATGCGCCGGCGCGGGAACTGGGCGGAGATTTTTACGATTTTCAACCGTATGGCGAAGGGCGGCTGGCATTTGCGTTGGGCGATGTGTCGGGTAAAGGGACGGCTGCGGCACTGTATGGGTCGCTGGCGATTGGGACTTTGCGTGAAGTGGTGAGCGACCGCAGCATTGGTGCTGCCGGGATGCTCACGGCGCTGAACAAGCGGATGTATGGGGCGCGGCTGGATTCGAAATTCATTGCGCTGCTGTTTGGGATTTATGATGCCGCGGGGCGGCGACTGACATTGTCGAACGGCGGCGAACCGTATCCGCTGCTGGTGCGCGATGGGAAGTGTACGGAGCTGCAAATTTCCGGGATGCCACTGGGCCTGTTTGGCGACACGGGTTACGAGGAAATCACCGTGGATTTGCAGCCGGGGGATGTGGTGATTTGCGCTTCGGATGGAATTTTGGAATCGGAAGACAGCAAGCAAGAAGAGTTCGGAGCGGAACGGTTGAACGCGTTGCTGACACAGATTAGCGCGGATGATACGGCGTTGATGATTGCCGACAGGATTTTAGCGGCGACGGATGAGTATGCGGGGACGCAGAATGCGCCGCATGATGATCGGACGCTGATTGTGTTGCGCATGACGGATGAGAAGGCGGCAGATTATTCGAAGCTGCCCATTATTTATTAGAGATTTTTCCTGCCGCGGTGTAAATCCAGAAACAGAAAACTTCAGGGGCTGAAGCCCCCGCCTCCTAAAATTCCTCCCTGAATTTTTCTCCCCGAGATTTCTCCTGAAGCTCACGCAGACGTCGAGTCAGTTTTCGTCGCCGGCGCCGTGTTGAGCGCCGCACTTTTTGCAGAGGGTGGGCGGCTTTTGGTTGCTGACTTTGTGGGTGATGGGTGGGACGGTTTTCAAGTAGGCGTAGATGGCCTTGAGGTCGTCGTCGGTCATGCCGGTGTAGAACTGCCAGGGCATCAGGGTGTTGAGAGCGCGGGGCCCGACGTAGCCGGTGTGCAGCGTTTTTACAAAACTTTCTTCGGTGTAGTTGCCGATTCCGGTCGCGTCGGGAGTGATGTTGGCGCTGGTGACTTTGCCGCCTGGTTCGTCGAAGACCTGACCGCCGGCGAAGCGCATTTGCAGATCGAGTTGGTTGTGTTTCAGCGGCGTGTGGCAGTCGGCGCAGGCGGCGATTTGAGCGAGATATTCTCCGCGCTTTACCTGGGTAGAGAGGTCGGGCTGGACCGCTCCGGTGATGGGCTGCGGCGCGTTATTGACGAGGTGGTTGACCGGAAAATTGACGACGCTGGCGGGCAGCGATTTTTTGACGGGAGGCAAAGCGCGCAAGTAGACCACGATCGCGGCGACGTCTTCGTCGCTGAGGCTGTGAAAGAAGCTGTAGGGCATCAACGGAAAAATGGTGTGGCCCTCGCGGGTGACGCCTTCGCGGATGGCGCGGGCGATTTCGTCGTCGGTCCATTTGCCGATGCCGGTTTCGGGATCAGGCGTGATGTTGGGAGCGACCAGGCTGCCGGGGAAACCGGGAAGCGGAAAAGGCTGGCCGCTGCCCTTCTCTTTTACGTTGCCGGCGGAGGAGCCGGTCTTTTCGTCGAAAGGAGTGTGGCAATCGATGCAGGCGGTGACATGTTCGACGAGGTAGGTGCCGCGGGCGAGGCGTTCGGGAGTGGCTTCGAATTTACGATTTGTGAGTGGGCGAGTTTTGGGTCCGAGGAACGGGCGCCAGCCGATGGTGGCGCTGATGCCGGCGACGACAAGAATCAAGAGAAGGAGCACGGCATAGCCGATAAATTTAAGAAATTTGTTCATGTGGCCCCTGCTTCGATTAGTACGCTGCGGTGGGTAAATTTATTTCGGTGATTCTAGCGAATGGAGATGGCGCGAGGCAACAAATCAGTGAGCGGTGGTCGGGGCGGCGGTGGGGGCTGCGGAAGTGGCGGCGGCCTGGAGTAGCTCGGGATTTTTGAGGATGGGGAGCCACTTGTCCCGAAGTTCGGCAAATTGAGGCCAGAATTTTCTGTCGACTGGTTCGGAGGGTGGCATGCCGAGCTTTTCGAAATTTTTGTACTGGCCTTTTTGCAGGATGCGGAAGTCGAGGTGCGGGCCGGTGGAGAGGCCGGTGCTGCCGACCACGCCGATGATTTTGCCAATGCCGACCCGTTCGCCGACGCGAACGTACATGCGGGCGAGGTGCAGGTACATGGTTTCGTAGCCGTTGTTGTGGAGGATGTCGACCATGTTGCCTTCGCCGCCTTTGCGTCCGGCGAATTTCACTTTGCCGTTTCCGATGGATTGAACGGGAGTGCCGATGGGGGCCCCGTAATCGGTGCCGAGGTGCGCGCGATAGATTTTGAGGATGGGGTGGAAGCGGGCGTTGCTGAAATGACTGGTGACTGGCGCGGCAAATTTGAGCGGGGAGCGCAGGAATTCTTTCTGGAGGGATTTGCCGTCGGCGGTGTAGTAAGCCGATTGGCCGGTGAGATCGTGGAAGAGTAAGGCTTGGTATTTTTTGTTGCCGTTGTCGTATTCGGCGGCGAGGATTTTTCCGAAGGCCACCGATTTGCCGTCGGCGTATTTCTTCTTTTCGACGACGACGCGGAAGGTGTCGCCGCGACGCGGGTCGGTGTAGAAGTCGAGGTCGTAGCCAAAGATTTGCGCGAGGCGCATGGTGAGTTCGGGGGAGCCGCCACTTTGCTGCATGGCGTTGAAGAGGGAGTCGTCGATGCGGCCGGAGAGTGCGGTGGTTTCGAGGGTGCTGCTGATGGGGGCGACTTTGGCGAAGAGATTGGTTGGGGAGTCGGCGTCTTGTGGGGCGATTTGCAGGAGGCGGTCGCTGTCGATTTTGTAGTCGATTTCGCGGAGGCTGCCGGATTGGGTGCGCTCGATGGTGATGGAGTTGCCGGCACGGACTTGGCGGAGATTGAAGACGTGTTGGGCGGCGGATGAAGCACTGGAGGCTTCGGTATTGGTGAGTCCAAGTTTTTGCAGGGCGATGATGAAATTGCCGGCGGGGAGTTTTTGTTCGACTGGAAGTGGCGGCGGCTCGACCACGGGTGCGACGGCTATGTCAGATCCAGTTGCTGCGAGCTGTTGTTGCTGCTGCGCCACGTATTCGGCGGATTGATGTTTGCGAATCAAGACGAAGCCGGCGCCGAAGCTGGCTAAGGCGATGATCAGGACTACTTGCAGGACGCGGCGGCTGGACATTGGAAGTTAGACGTCGGCCGCAAGGGATTGTTTGGCTGCGGATAGCAGCTCGGTGAGGGCTGGGGACACCGGCGAAGCTTAACTGAAGACCAAGCGTCGCTCAACGAACAAAAAGTAAATTTTTTACCGGCTTCGTCGAGGCTGATTTGAATTTAAAAAAGAAAATGCGCCTCGAGTTGAGGCGCATTTTTTGTGTTGCTTGAATTTTTGTGAAGGAGCTAGCGGCCGGATTTTTGTGTGGCGGCCGGCAGAACCGTACTGGCGGTGGTGACGGTGGCGAAGTAGTTTTGTTCGCGGAGGCGGCGGTAGATGTTGCCGGCGACGGTTGCTGCGGTCGGGCCTTTGACGCGGCGGGTGTTGCCGCGGAGCAGTACCGCGAGGGCGATCTTAGGATGGGCGCCGTCGGCGAAGGTGACGAACCAGCCGATGCGCGACGGGTTGATGTGATCGTCGCAGGTGCCGGTCTTGCCGAGGGGAGTTTCGTCGCCGCCGTGATCGAAGCTGGATTTGCCGGTGCCGTAGAGCACTGCAGCGAGCATGCCTTCACGAAGTTCCGGGAGAATCGGGGCGATGTTCAGTTCGCGCTTTACCCGCGGCTCAAACGACTGTTGCTCTTCTGCACTGCGCGGATATTGCAGGTAGTAGAGTGTGCCGCCGTTAGCGAATGCCGCGGCCAGCGAGACGAGCTGGAACGGAGTCATCTGAATACCTTCGCCGAAGCTGGACATGCGAGCGACGCCACCGTGGGCGGGCGGTTCCATTGGGAACGAGCCGGGGTGTTCTTCCGGCAAGTTGTATCCGGAGAGTTCGCCGAGGCCGAGAAGACGAGCGTACTTGGAAACAGTGTCGAAACCCATGCGCAGGCCGAGCTGCTCAAAAAACTGATTGTTGGAGTGAGCCATCGCGTCGGTGAGATTCATGTACTTACGGCGGCCGACTTTCAGCATGGTTTCGCTGCTGATGACGTTTTCTTCGAGGGCGGCGAGAGCGATGGTGGGCTTGATGGTGGAGCAAGGAATGTAACCGTCGCCGAAAGCGATTTTCTGATTTACGACAGTAAGGATGCGGCCGGTGTTGGGATCGACGGCGACGACGGAACCATTGTAGCGGCCGAGGCCTTCGACTGCGGCCTGGCGAACGACGGGATCATCAAAAGTTGTAATGTCTGCGCCGGTGGAATCGGCGAAAGTGGGAACGCCTGCGGCGTGATAACGAGCGGGAGCTTTGCGCGCGCGAGTGGCGGGTTTTGCCGGAGTAGCGGCTGCGGCCGCACCTGCCGTGGCGGGAAAAGCGATTTGTGATGCGAGCACAGTTGCCAGTAAAGCTTTAGCCAGGTCCTTCACTACAGCCACCTCAGTTTTTTCCGTTTTGGAACTGTGCGGTCGTCGATTGTCATCGAAGCCCGAACATTAATCAACCATGAAT
Source organism: uncultured Acidobacteriota bacterium (assembly GCA_963846145.1). Taxonomy (GTDB): domain Bacteria; phylum Acidobacteriota; class Terriglobia; order Acidiferrales; family UBA7541; genus Acidiferrum. The sequence continues at coordinate 576,723 of CAWJUV010000006.1, forward strand.
CGCTGAGGCCGTGCTGTGGTGCTGGCCCATTCGCCGCGTAATGAATTAGATGCGGCTTTTGGTCGAACTGCCCGTCGGCTGGGTTGCTCCGGCTGGGTGTCGCTCTCAACTTGAGACGATCATAGGGGTGGGAGGGGGTTGGCGCAATAGCCTTGGAGGCTAGAAGAGGGGCTATGTTCTTTGTATTAAGGAAGCTGGACGGAGGGGCAGGGGGCTGTACGGATGGGCGCGAGGGTGGATGCTTCGAGGTGAAAGCGGCTGATCCGATCGCGATGGACGCGGGTGCCATTCACTTGTAGGAGCAAATTGCGTTCCAAGATTGATGGGGGTGGAGTGCTTTGTGGTGTTGTACTTAGCGAAGAGATGATGAGGTCAGTGTGGTGAGTCGTGAACTTCTGGTGACGGAAGTGGGACTTTGTTTGGACAGTTGAGGCCGAAAAGCACATTCAAAAGAAAGACCCAGGTTCGTGAGCTAAGAGCGAACTGGAGTCCCTGTCTCGGATCGATCTTTTTCGAGTCGCCGCGGATCAATCTTGCTCGAGTGAGCCCACCCTCGCAAAAACCGCGAGGGTAGGCCACCCGAATTCTCTATACGTGCGCTATCGCGTTGGGCGTTTGGAGGCGTCGGCGCCGGCGGCGGCTGCGTTGGCTTTGGCTGGGGTCTTGTCGGCGGCTTTGTCCGATGCGGCGGATTGGCCGTTGGGGCCGTGACCGTTCGCGGAGACGCCGTTTGCGCCCGGAGTTGGTGCGGCTGCGTTGGTGCCGGGAAGGGGGATTTCCATTTTCTTGCGCAGGGCGTTTTCGAGCTTGTCGCGGACGTCTTTATTTTCCTTGAGGAAGGTGCGGGCGTTTTCGCGGCCTTGGCCCATGCGTTCGCTGCCGAAGCTGATCCAGGTGCCGCTCTTTTCCAGAATGCCGCGATCGACGCCGAGGTCAATGAGATCGCCTTCTCGGGAGATGCCTTCGCCGTAGACGATGTCGAATTCAGCTTCGCGGAAAGGCGCGGCCACCTTGTTCTTTACGATTTTGGCGCGAGTGCGGGAACCGACCACTTTGTCGCCGTCTTTGATGGCTTGAATGCGACGAATGTCCACGCGCATGGAGGCGTAGAACTTCAGCGCGCGGCCGCCCGTGGTGGTTTCAGGATTGCCGAACATGACGCCGATTTTTTCGCGGATCTGGTTGATGAAGATGAGGCAGGTGCGGGATTTCGAAACGATGGCGGTGAGTTTGCGCAAGGCCTGAGACATCAGGCGGGCTTGCAGACCCATCTGGGGATCGCCCATTTCGCCTTCGAGTTCGGCTTTAGGAACGAGGGCGGCGACGGAGTCAACCACCACGATATCGACGCCTCCGGAGCGAATAAGCGCTTCGGCAATTTCGAGGGCTTGTTCACCGTTGTCGGGCTGGGAGACGAGCAGATTGTCGACGTCGACGCCGAGTTTGCGGGCGTAAACGGGATCGAGCGCGTGTTCCGCGTCGATGAAAGCGGCCTGGCCGCCGAGCTTTTGGGTTTCGGCGATGACGTGCAGGGTCAAAGTGGTTTTACCGCCGGATTCCGGGCCGTAGATTTCGATTACCCGGCCGCGCGGAAAACCGCCGACGCCGAGGGCGGCGTCGATGGAGAGACAACCACTAGGAATGACGCTGACGGGTACGAGCACGTCACGGCTGCCGAGCCGCATGATGGAACCCTTGCCGTAGGATTTTTCGATTTGAGAAATCGCGGCTTCGAGCAATTTGGATCTGTCGTCTGCCATGGAGCACCTCAGTGGAGCGGAGTATTTGTGTGTGTTGTGTTCGAATTATGCCGTTGCGTGGCGTGCTGGATAGTACCACATAGTTAGCTTAGTAAATACTTAGTTATAGGCGCTCGCGGGTTGATCGCGTTTCTGGCTTCGCGAACGCGCTTGCTGGGTGATTTGAGTTTCTCACGGAGAAGAAGTCCGGGCCATGTCCTGGATCGCATGATCCGGGCGGGCTGTTGAAAACTCAACTGAGGGCAAGATACGACAGGGGCGAACAAAAAGCAAATACTATTTTATGCTGAACAGTGGAAAAGTTGAAAATCTCGGTCGCGCTGAATCTAAACCCGCACCCTGAAAATCGCAGGGTGCGGCACCCGGTCTGGATCGACGAATCATTTTGCGGGTGGTTGGTCGTAATTGTGGAAGCCTCGGCCGGTTTTGCGGCCGAGCCAGCCAGCGGCTACATACTTCTTTAACAGGGGGCAGGCGCGGTATTTGGGATCGCCGAGACCTTCCTGGAGGACGTGCATGATGTCGACGCAGACGTCGAGGCCAATGAAATCAGCGAGTTGCAGCGGGCCCATAGGGTGGTTCATGCCGGTCTTCATCACTTCATCGACCGCTTCGGCGGTGGCGACTCCTTCCTGGACGCAGTAAGCCGCTTCATTAATAAGGGGCATGAGCACGCGGTTGGAGACAAAGCCAGGAGCGTCGTTTACGGCGACGGGTTTTTTGCCGAGTTTTTCGGACAGGCGCATGGTGGTGTCGAAGGTGGCGTCACTGGTTTGCAGCGCGCGAATGACTTCGACGAGGACCATCAGCGGGACGGGATTCATGAAGTGCATGCCGACGAAGCGCTCGGGGCGTTTGGTGAGAGCGGCGAGGGTGGTCATGGAAATTGAGGAGGTGTTGCTGGCGATGATGACGTCGTCGCGGAGCAGTCGGTCGGCGTCGGCGAGGACGGCGCGCTTGATCTCGATTTTTTCAGGGACGGCTTCGACGAGGAAATCGGCGGCGGCGATGTTGGAGATGTCGGTGACGGGGAGAAGACGTTCGAGCGAAGCGGTGCGATCGGCCTCGGTGAGTTTACCCTTTTTTACTTCGCGGGCGAGATTTTGCGCGATGGTGTCCATGCCGCGATCGACGAAGCGTTGTTCCACGTCGCGGAGGATGACTTTGTAGCCGGCGCGGGCGAAGACGTGGGCGATGCCGTTGCCCATGGTGCCGGCCCCGAGAACGGCCACGGTTTGGATGTGATCGAGGTCGGGCATGTGGTTTAGGCCGGAGGCGCGCCTTGGGTGACCTCGCGGACGATTTCGGCGGCGCGCGCTTCGTTCGCGGGCGAGACGAAAATAATGGCTAGGGCCCCATCGGATTCGACGCGAGCAGCGACGGAATTTTCGGCGAGCGCGCTGGTCAGAAATTGCGTGAGCTTCTCGTCGGAACCGCGCCAGATGGCGACGCTGGCGGGTTGATCGTTGGCGGCTGGGTTCCCTGCTGATGGGTCGACGACTTCGGGTTGCGCGGGGATTTCTACGTCTTCGGGTTCGTTGTCGAGCAACGCTTCGAGGAGTTGCTGAGCGGCGGGATAGTCCACCGAATTGACGGTGACTTCGAAGCCGAAGCGCGGTTTCCAATCGATGGGCAGCGTGTCGCTGGTGGGGGCGACGGAATCGTCACCGAGAATTTTGTCGTTATAGGGGATGCCGTTGGCATCGAGTTTTTCCAGAAGATTGACGTGAACGGAGGGATTTTCTCCAGCCCAGAGAACTACGAACGAACCTTGATCGGGGGAATCGGGCATGCGGGCCTCGTGAAAATTTGATGGCGATGCGGACAGCGCGAGGGAGTGTACTACAGCGCGGGCGGATGTGTTTATCGGGTGATGTGTGGAGATTTTCAGTGGCCCTTGGCGTAGCTAACTGCTTCCCCGCCCTGAACTTGCGCGGCTGAGTCTTTTCGGCAGGGCTGGGCGTATATCTCAGTACAATGAGCGCGACATTTATATATGGGGCGATGTGGTCGGCACTGCAGAAGGTCAGCCCGGGTGGGGCGGCGGTGCTGGCGAGTTATTCCTTTTCTTCCTTGATGCGTGATGAAAACCAAACTTTGGCGCAGGGACTGCGGCGGCGTGATCCGCAGTTGCTCGATGAGCTGATCGAGAAATATCAATTCCGGCTGTATCGCTATTTGGTTTACATCACCGGAGATCGCACGCGCGCGGAGGATTTTTTTCAGGAGACGTGGATCCGGGTGCTGGAGCGCGGGCATCAGTACGACGGGAAGTCGCGATTCGAGGGGTGGCTGTTTTCGATTGCCCGGCATTTGGTGATTGATTGGCAGCGGCGGAAGAAGATGCAGAGCCTGGATGCGTTGACCGATCCGGAGCTGGAGCATCCGCTGCAGGTGTCGGATGAGGGAGCGCGGTCTGCGCTGCAAAACGTGATGCAGGCGGAGGAACAGGCGCAGGTGCACGGAGCGATGGAGCGGATTGCGCCCATTTATCGCGAGGTGTTGTTGCTGCGGTTTCAAGAGGAGTTGCAGATTGAGGAGATTGCGACGGTGTTGAGCGCGCCGGTGTCGACGGTGAAGACCCGGTTGTATCGCGGGCTGGATGCGCTGCGGGAAACGTTGCAGGCGGGGTTGGCATGAACGTTGATATGCATGAACGAGCGCGGCGATTGATTGCGCAAGAACGCGTCGAGGGGATTTCTGCTGCCGATGCGGAGTGGCTCGCTTCGCACGTGCGCGAATGCGGTGAGTGTGGGGATTTTGCGTCGCAGACCGCGGACGCGTTGCGGAGTTTGCGGAGCACGCCGATTGAGTTGCCGGCTGGTTTGGCGGAGCGGACGCAATTTCGCGTGGGATTGCGTGCGCAGCAACTGCAGGAACGTGCGCCGCAACGCCGAGCGTTGTGGGTAGCCGGGGGAATTTCCTGGGCGGCGGGAGTTGCGAGTGCGCCGTATGTGTGGCGGTTGTTTGCGTGGTTCGGTGAGCGCGCAGGAATGCCGAAGTTGATGTGGGAGGCGGGCTTTGCGTTGTGGTGGTTGGTGCCGGCGGCGGTGGCGGCGGTGTTGCTGCTGGTGGAGCATGAGAATCAGATGGCGGAGAAGTATTGGACGCCAGGCGGGCAGTGATGTGGTCCGTGCGTTGGCTAAGAATTTTTGGTGACCGAGGGAAATAACATGGGTGACTTGCAAACGAGCAGCACATTTAGCGAAAAGATGCGGCGGATTCGTTTTCGGCAGACGCGGGAGAAGCTGCGTTTTCGCGATGAGTGGAAGCTGGTGCCTACGTGGCTGGTGTGGCTGGTGGTGATTCTGTTCGTGGGGACGCAGGCGGCGTTCTTGATCGCGAACCTGGGTTATCACGTGATGGGCGAACAGCCGCACGCGTTATTCCCGTTCCCTGGCAGGCCTCTGGAATCGGGGCTGGCGATTGCCGGGCTAGTTACGGTGGGCGGATTTTTTCTGGGGTCGTTTATTTTGCTGATGGGGTATGTGAACCGCGATGCGCGGCGGCGGGGGATGAACTCGACGCTGTGGACGATTCTGGTGCTGGTGTTGTCGTCGGGCTGGGCGATGCTGGGATTTATCGTTTATTTCTTGCTCCGGGAGCCGCTGCCGTTTCAGTGCCCGCAGTGCGCGGCAACGGTGGGGGCGCGATTTAATTACTGTCCCAACTGTAAGTGCAATTTGCGGCCGACTTGTCCGCAGTGCAAGCGCGAAGTGGGAGAGCTGGATAAATTCTGCCCGTATTGTGCGCACGCGTTGACGGGAGTAAATGCTGCGCCGGCGGGACTGGTCGAAGAAGTTTTTCCGGATGTTAGGAGGATTGGTTGAACGTTGGAAAAGTTTGTGGCCGGGTGATGTCTAAACCCCCAGACGCAACTACGGGGTCTGGGGCACCCCAACTGTGGTTGAAGTTGACGACAAGCAAAAGCAAAGACTGAAATTCTGAGGCAAACGAAATAATCCAGGTTCTTGAACCAAATGCGAACTTGGGCCACCCTGCGTTTTTTTAGCCGACGATAAACTTACACAACAATTCAGCTAGGTGCGTTCGACGGCGAGGGCGACGGCGTTGCCGCCACCGAGGCAGAGGGCGGCGATGCCGCGGTGGAGATTGCGGCGCTGCATTTCGTAGAGCAGAGTGACGAGGATGCGTGCGCCGGATGCGCCGATGGGATGGCCGAGGGCGACGGCTCCGCCGTTCACGTTTACTTTTTCGGGATTTAGTTTGAGTTCGCGGGTCACTGCGATGGCGGCGACGGCGAAGGCTTCGTTCAGTTCGATCAAGTCCACATCTTTGTCGCGATCCCAGCCGGTTTTCGCGAGGAGTTTTTCGACGGCTTCGACCGGGGCCATCATGACCCATTTGGGTTCGACGCCGCTGACGGCCTGGGCGACGATGCGAGCCATGGGTTTCTTGCCGAGTTTCTGCGCGTTGCGTTCGCTGGTGACGATCAACGCTGCGGCGCCGTCGTTGGTGCCGGGAGCGTTGCCGGCGGTGACGGTGCCGTCTTTCTTGAAGGCTGGTTTCAGTTTGGCCAGGGCTTCGATGGTGGTGTCTTCCCGCGGGGATTCGTCGTACTCGATGGTGACGGCGGGACCTTTTTTCGGCGTGATGGTGATCGGCAGAATCTGATCTTTGAAGAAGCAGGATTTGCGCGCGGTGACGGCTTTCTGGTGGCTTTCGTAGGAGAAGCGGTCCTGCTCTTCGCGGCTGATGCCGTATTTTTCGGCGACGAGTTCGCCGGTCATGCCCATGTGGAAGTCTTCGTATTTATCCCAAAGGCCATCGTGAATCATGGAGTCGACGAGTTTGCCATCGCCGAGGCGGTAGCCGGTGCGGGCTTGGGGAAGTAAGTACGGGCAGTTGGACATCGATTCCATGCCGCCGGCGACGACGACTTCCGATTCGCCGAGTTGGACGGCTTGCGCGGCGAGTGCGACGGCTTTAAGGCCAGAGCCGCAGACTTTGTTGATGGTGAGAGCGGCGACGCGTGGGTCGCAGCCTCCGTGCAGAGCGGCCTGGCGCGCGGGATTTTGGCCGAGTCCAGCTTGGACGACGTTGCCGAGAATGGCTTCGTCGATTTGTTTTGCGTCGAGGCCGGCGCGGCGCGCGGCTTCAGCAACGACCTTTGCGCCGAGTTCGACGGCGGAGAGGCTGGAGAGCCCGCCTTGAAATTTACCGACGGGAGTGCGAACAGCGCTGAGGATTACGGGTGTGTCCATGGATATGTCTCCAAACTATTGGATGCGTGATGCGAGTGAACTGGCAGACTCGCTAATTTAGCCGAAGGCGTTTTCGTCGGCGCTGGGGCCGTAAAGCCCGGGCACCGGAACGTCGAGAGTGCGCAGGTACATGGTGAGTTGGCCACGGTGATGGATGATGTGATTCAGACCCATGGTGCGGATGGCGGCGTATCTGGGCATGGCAAAGAGCACCTGGCCTTTGTATTTCAGCGACCAGGTCTGGTGAAACTGTTCGTCGGTGACGGCTGCCAGGGCGTCGCGAGTTTTTTTGCGGAGGTCGTCGAAGATCGGCAAAACTTGCGAGGCGTTTTCTACTTTGATGCGAGTGCTGCCTTCGATTTCGTATTCGCTGGACTGGATCATCGTGAGGGTGAAATTTGGGAGACTGGCAATGTGGCCGGCCATCCACCCGAGCGAGCCGGATTTGGAGTGAGGCTTCCAGTCCCATTTATCGGCAGGAACGCGCTCGAGAGTTTTGCGGGTGTTGGCCATTTCCTGGTCGAATTCGGGCAGGAGGAGTTGGCTGATGGGCATTGGGGCTCCGTTCATTTTTGTGGGATGCGAATGAGACGCGCTAGTGTCGGCAGCCATTGTAGAAAAATTTGCGCTGATTTCCAACGGTACAGGGCTTGCGTTTCGTTGGGACGCACTGGAGAATCGCGGCATGGCACACCAACTGACGACTTCTTATTTGCGGGATTCGATTGAATTGTTCCGGCATTACAAAAGGATGGGGGACAAGGCAATTGAGCAATGTCCGCAAAACAAGCTGTGCTTGGAGATCGATCCGGTTTCGAATTCGATTGCGGTGATTGTGAAGCACATGGCCGGCAATATGGCTTCGCGGTGGACGGATTTTTTGACCAGCGATGGGGAGAAGGCTTCTCGCGATCGGGATGGAGAATTTGAGGTTGCGGGGGCGACGCGGGCGGATGTGCTGGCGATGTGGGAGCGCGGGTGGAAATGTGTGTTCGACGCGCTGGAGCCGCTGAAGGAAGAGGATTTGACGCGCACGGTGACGATTCGAACGGAGCCGCATTCCGTAATGCAGGCGATTAACCGGCAGACGGCGCATTATTCGTATCACATTGGGCAGATTGTTTTTTTGGCGCGGCATTTTGCTGGGGATGGTTGGAAGACGTTGTCGATTCCGAAGAAGGGGTCGAAGGAGTTTAACAGCCGAGTGGCGGAGGGTAAGGCATCGCAGCGTTGAACTGGGGTTTATCAGTTTCGCTTCCTATTCGCCTCACATTTCTTTAAGATGAAAAATATGGCGACACTTTTTGAGATGGGCGTGCCGGCGGCGGCGCGTGCTGAGCTGAATGTGAACGAGGCGCAGCGGCGTGCGATTGCGCATGGCGATGGGCCGTTGCTGGTCATCGCGGGCGCGGGGACGGGCAAGACGCGCGTGATTACCGAGCGGATCCGGCAGTTGCTGGAGTCGGATGAGTCGCTGACCGGCGAGAACATTCTGGGGCTGACCTTCACCAAAAAAGCGGCCGGGGAGATGAAGGCGCGGGTGGTACGCGCGGTGGGTGAGCGCGGGAAATCCGTGATGCTGGCCACGTTCCATGCTTTTTGCGAAGCGTTGGTGAAAGAACTGGATCCGAACCGGGTGATCCTGGACAAGTTCGATCAGTGGATTTTGCTGCGGAGGAATTTGTCGCGGCTGAAATTGGATCGTTACCGAAGGTTGGCGGAGCCGGGGCAATTTTTGAATGACTTCGTGGACTTTTTCAGCCGCTGCCAGGACGAGTTGGTGTCGTGTGGCGATTATCAGCGGTACGTGGATGGACTGGCGACGCAGTTGGAAGCCGAGCGCGCGGGACTGGAAGAAGATGCGTATGCGGAGCGCGCCGAGCAGGTGGCGCTGCAGCAGGAACTGGCGCGAGCGTTTCGGGTGAGTGAAGAAATGCTCGCGGAGAAAAAGCTGCTGTCGTTTGGGTCGCTGATTACCGGAGCGGTCGAACTGTTGCGAACGGATGAAGCGCTGCGCGCCAAATTGCAGGAGCGCTATCGCTACATTTTGGTGGACGAGTTTCAGGATACGAATATCGCGCAGATCGAATTGCTCGATCTGCTGTGCGGCAAGGGCCGCAATATTTTTGTGGTGGGCGACAACGATCAGGCCATTTACCGCTTTCGCGGCGCGTCGTTTGCGAGCTTTTCGATTTTTGAGAAACGGTTTGCGGGATTGAAGGACGCGGATGATCCGGCTAAGTTCCGCGTGTCGCTAACGGAGAATTACCGCTCGACGCCGCAGATTTTGCGGGTGGCGACGCATGTGATCGCGCAGAATGCGCGCAGTGATCGCTTTCCGCCGAAGGAGTTGACTACTTCGAACGCGGAAGGCGAGAAGGTGCGGATTGTGGAAGTGGCCAACGCCGAGGATGAGGCGCGCTGGGTGACTGGCGAGTTGCAACGGCTGCATCGCGCGGGGCAGCGGTGGAAGGAATTTGCGGTGTTGTACCGGCAGCACATGCATCGCGATCAGTTGGTGGAGGAATTGTTCCGGGCGAAGATTCCGTTTGTGATTTCGCGACTGTCGATTCTGGAGCATCCGCTGGTGCGGGATGTGCTGGCGTATCTGCGTCTGGTGGCGCAGCCGTATGACGACGTGGCGTGCGCGCGAGTATTGGCGGCGCCGGCGTGGCATCTGGAGCCCCAGGATTTGTTGAAGCTGACGGAGCGCGCAGCCAAGCGGCGTGGAGCGGCGTTGATGGATGTGTTGAACGCGCCGCAGACGGAGTTGGCGTTTGACGCGTCACCGGCGTCGCTGCAGGTGCTGTTGGGATTTTTGGTGGCCCAGCGAAAGACCATCAAGCGGCGAAGTGCGCGCTCGATTTTGAGTGAGGTGATTGGCTGGCTGGAAGTCCGCGAGCGGGCCAAGCCGCAGGACCGCAAGTACGTGGCGCGGCTACAGGAATTTGTGCAGGAGTGGGAGCCGAAGAGCGATACGAAATTGCTGCCGGAATTTCTGGAGTACCTGGATTATTTCGATCAGGCCGGCGGAGTGGTGAGCCTGGAAGACGAAGTGCCCGGCGACGCGGTGCAGCTAATGTCGGTGCATGGGGCGAAGGGGCTGGAGTTTCCGCATGTGTTTTTGCTGCGGCTGAATAACAAGGCGTTTCCGGCGGCGGAACGGACGCGAGTGTTCGAATTCCCGGCGGGACTGATGAAGGAAGGCGCGCCGGCGGAGCAATTTCATATTCAGGAAGAGCGGCGATTGTTTTATGTGGCGCTGACGCGAGCGCGCGAACGGTTGACGATTACCACGCTGACGGAGAAGAAGGGCAAGATTCCGACGTTCGTGGAAGACTTGGTGATGGATCCGGCGGTGAAGCGGCGGAATGTGGTGCAGATTGCGCCGAAGATGGCGCCGCGGGTGGAAGCGGATGCGAGTTCGAATGATGCGCTGGAAATTTCACTCTTCCCTGCCCCGGCGGATCCGCCGAGAATTTTTTCGCGGATTGCAGATTGGGCGGAGACGTTCCATCCGGCACCTGAGGAGCCGCTGAAGTTGAGCGCGTCGTCGCTGGATGCTTACCGGAAATGTCCGCAGCAATATTTATTTTCGCGGTTGTGGTCGCTGGAGGAAGGACCGCGGGGGACGATGACGTTTGGGCGGGTGGTGCATGACACCGTTCGGCGGGCGCTGGCGGAGCTGCGCAATGGGAACAAGCTGCCGTTCGAAGAGGTCCAGGCGATTTTTGAGGCGGAGTGGAAGTCCGCCGGGTATGAAGATGATTATCAGGAAGAAGAATATAAGAAGGACGGAATTGAGCAGCTAAAAGTGTTCCACGCGGCGATGCTGGAAAGTTTGCCGGAGATTCTGGAGCAGGAAAAACCGTTCGAATTGCCGATGGCGAATAATGTGGTGATTACCGGACGCATCGACCAGGTGAACGCGCTGGGGCGCAATGATGTGGAGATCGTGGATTACAAAACTGGAAAGCCCAAGAAGGACTTTGATACGCGGCGGAATCTGCAGCTGAGTATTTATGCGATTGCGGCGCGGGAGATTTTTGGGTGGAATCCGGCGCGGCTGGTTTTTCACTATTTACAGAATAATTCGGTGCAGGTGACGACGCGGGATTCGAAGCAGTTGGATGAGGCGCAGAAGATTGTGCAGGAAGTAGCGGGGGATTTGCGGGCGAGGCAATTTCCGGCGAAGCCGGGGTATGTGTGCCGGGGGTGTGCATATAAGACGATTTGTCCGGCGCATGAAGAGGCGCTGTGCTCGTAGCGGAGAATTGTAGAGGGTGATCAGAAATCCCCCACACGCGACTACGGCGTGTGGGGCAACCTAATCCGAGTGGTAGTCAAAACCGGGAATAGACTTCAGCAAGAACTGCGTGAAAAAGAAGAAGGGCGCTGCGAGGTTCGCGCGCCCTTTTTTCTTTGGAACTTGTGCTACTTGATGCTTTGAAACTTTTGCAGCGGACTGCTCTGTGGAGTTACTTTTTCTTGGTGGTTTTCTTAGCGGACTTTGCTGGTTTCTTCTTCGTCGCCATCAGTTGCCTCCGATGATGTTCAAGGGCCGGTGAAAAATTTCCGGTCGGGTACAGTTGTCTCATAAATCGGGAGAGCAAACTAGAGACAAGTGCGTTTCACGAAAAATATTTCTTAAGGGGAAACTTCGCGAGCAAAAGAAAAACCCAGGTTCGTGAACCAACGGCGAACCTGGGCCACGTTCTTTAGATCGATTTGATGAGAGCCGATGCGACGAATCAGCGCGGGGCGGCCCCGGAGTAGTAGCCTTCGCGGGTGTCGATGGTGAGGCCTTCGCGTTTTACGCGGACTTCAATCTTGTGATAGTCCGCGGCGCGGTCAGTGCCTTCGGGAGAATACGCCAGAGTGTATTGATTGCGGGCTTGCTCGGTGACTTTGGAGTACAGCTCTTCCATGGCCGCGCGCTTGGCGGCGAAGTAGACGTCGCCACCAGTATCGTGAGCGTAGTCGACCAAGCGATTGAAGCGGCGTTCGAAATAAGAGCTGCTGACCGCGACGCTGTAAACGGAGACGCCGTACTTGAGCAATTCCTTTTTGGCGTCTTTGTAACTGTGGGTATTGGTGCGTGTGCCGTTTTGCCCGTCGGAGATAAGGAAAATGATTTTGCGGCGTTCGCGGCCACGGTCGGCGAGAAGTTGTGCGGATTCATAAACCGCATCGTCCAGGGTCTTGGTGACCTGGCCTTTGACGAAGTTGACGCCGCTCTGGGTGTTGGGCGCGGCGCTATTCGCGGCGTGGTTATTGATTGTAGGTTCGGGATTGCCGAGAGAGGGTGAGGGAGGAGCGACGTCCGGCTTGACGTCCAGTTCGGTGCGCTTGATTTGCGTTAGCAGGACATCCTGATTCTTCGTGAAACCTTTACCTGGGTGAAAGAATTGATCGAAGCGGCAGATATCGGCTTCGTCGGCGGCGCTTAAGCCAGCCACGATAGAGCGGAGACTGGCGGCAACCTCTTCGCCGTCTTTGCGTTTGAGGTCGTTGTCGATGAGGATGACCACGGAGAGCGGGAACGCTTCGTTGCTGAAGAAGGAGATGCGCTGTTCGCGATCGTCTTCGAAAATGCGAAAGTCCTCTTTATTAAGGTCAGCGACCAGACGGGAACCATCTTTGACGGTGACGGGAACTACGACTTGGGTGGAATTGATAAAGATGCGGCCTTGGCTTGGCGGGGGGGCAGGTTGTTGAGCGGGTGCAGGTGGCGGATTGTCCTTGGGAGCAGGTTGCGGAGGGGCTTGGGACTGCGGGGCGGGAGTGTCGGGCTTGTTGTCTTGCGCGTAGAGGCGCGCCGGAGATGTGATGGCCAGCGTTGCGGCAGCGGCGAAGATGAGCAGGGCGGTTTTCCGTAGACTTTTCATGGGCCTCAAGCCAAACTCCTGTCGGATTTCAACCGCGCGGAGCGGTTGCGGCGAAAGTGCAACACATCCATAGAGATTGTTGGCGGCATCGAAGTTGCCAGAGTTGCGATGCGCGAAACACGTTGCGGGTGGCCGCGAGGCGGTTAGCAACGTTTCAATCCATACAGAGGAAAGTATACATGCGTTCTTTGAGTAATCTGGTGAAGGCCGGGTTGGCTGTGGCGGTAACGGCGGCGATGGCGTTTCCGGCGATGCCAATTCCGGTACCGGGGCCGCAGGATCAGGGGCAAGGGCCGGTGATTCGGACGCAAGTCAACCTGGTGAACGTGTTCGTGACCGTGCGGGACAAGAACAAGCGCATTGTGACGGATTTGAAGCAGGACGACTTCAAGCTGCAGGAAGATGGGCAGGATCAGAAGATTGCGTTCTTCTCGAAGGAAGTGAATTTGCCGATTACGCTGGCGCTGATGCTGGATACTTCGGGCAGCGAGCAGGAGATGTTGGGGGCGATCCAGAGCGCGGGGAGCCAGTTCTTGGACCGGGTGCTGAAGAAGGGCGACGAGGCGCTGATCCTCTCCTTTGATACCGATGCGGATTTGCTGTGCGACTTCACCGACGATCGCGCGCAACTGGATCGCGGGATACGGCGGGCGCGGATTAATACGCCGGGCGGCGGAATGATTGCGGGGAATCCGGGGCCGATCGGGAATCAAAACACGCCCGGGACGGTGCTCTACGATGCGATTTATCTGGCGGCGGGAGAAAAGTTAAACACCGAAGCGGGGCGCAAAGCGATTGTGATCGTGACCGACGCGCAGGATGAAGGCAGCCGCGTGCGCATCGAAGAAGCGATCGAGTCGGCGCAACGGACGGATTCGGTGATTCACATTTTGCTGGTGGCGGACCGGAGATTTGGCGGCGGGAATAGCGGTGTGGCCAAGCGGCTGGCCGAGGAAACCGGCGGAAGAATGATCGTGGTGAATTCGGAGAAGAAGTTGAAAGAAGCGTTTGACGAAATTTCCGAAGAGCTGCGCAGCCAATATACGTTGGGCTACTATCCCAGCAATGCGGCGCACGATGGGAAATTCCGGAAGATTAAGGTGGAGACTTCGAATCACGACCTGAAGGTGCTGGCGCGGAAGGGCTATTACGCGCCGAAGGGTGATCAAGCTAAGAATTATTTGTCGGAGCCGGAGCCCGGGGCGTTGCGTGCCGGCGCGGACGGTGAATTGGGCCCGTCGGCTTTGGCAAAGTAACCTCGACGGGCGCGAACTTGGTAGCCCTTGTGGTCCGGGGCTTCGATGCGAATGCGATGGTAGCGGCCGTCGCCGGCGTAGTTGGTAGGGATGTACGCGATGGAGTACTCATTCCGCAACTCATCGCCAATGTCCTGGAAAGATTGATCCAGATCATCCACGTGGTAAGGGTAGAAGGCGCGCCCCCCCGTTTCGTCCGCTAAACTCTGCAAAATCTGATCGCCTTCGGTAAGGTGATTTTTCCGGTTGGCCAATTTGTCGGGATCGGTCTGCGAAAGAGCGATCCATTGGGTGCTGGTGCTGATGGTGTAGATCACCACGCTGGCACGTTGGGCCATTTCGATGGCGTCGGCCTTGGTGCGCGTAGAGAGATTGTCTTCGCCGTCGCTGATGAGAATCATGACGCGGCGGACGATATCGGGCTGATCGCCAGGCGGTCGCGGGGGATGGCTCAGCTCATTCATGCAGGCCTGATAGATGGCGTCGTAGATAGCGGTGCCGCCGCCAGCGCGCGTCTTGAAAATTTCGTCGCGGAGGGCTCCGGTGTCGCCGGTAAAACCCTGGAGAACTTGCGGCTCGTCGTCGAAGGTCATGATGAAGGCTTCGTCTTTATTGTGGCGCAGGACGCTGAAGAGGAAGTTGGTGGAGGCTTCCTGTTCGAATTTGAGGCGGTCGCGGATGCTGTTGGAAGTGTCGAGGAGCATGCCGATGCGGAGTGGGAGATCGTTCTGCTTGGCGAAGTAGCGGATTTCCTGGGGGGTCTTGTCGTCGAAAATCTTGAAGTCGGTTTTTTCCAGGTTGGGGACGAGTTTGTTGCGACGGTCCAGGACGGTGAAGAGGATGTCGACGAGGTTGACGCGGATGGGGATGGTGACGGGGGGAGCTTGTCCGTTAGGGGCTTGAGCAGCGGGAGCTTGGTCTTGGCCAGGGGCGGGTTGTTGTGGTGCGGGCGCTGGTGCCGGAGATTCCGCGGGTGCGGGTGGAGGAGGCTGCTGAGCGTTCGCGGCTAGCGGAGTGAGCAGTGTGCACAGTGCTAGAACGGCTAAGGAGCTACAAGAAGGGCTATGGCGGAGCATTGGCCTGATTAGACGCATGAGCCAGATTATAGGTAGGGGGTGAGTGCAGCGTCAATTTTTGTAGGGTCGAAGGAGGTGGCGTTGGCGAGGGTGTGGAGGAACTGCGTGAGTTCGGGTGGGAGCGGGGCGCGGAGCTCGATGGTTTCGTTGGTGCGCGGATGACTGAAAACAATTTTTGCGGCGTGCAGAAAATTACGGTGGAGCGGCGGGACTTCGGTGCGTCCGATTCTGATTTGGGTCGCGGCGCCGTAGAGAGTGTCGCCGACGACCGGGTGTTTGAGCGCGGAGAAGTGCACGCGGATCTGGTGGGTGCGTCCGGTGTGGAGTTGGACTTCGAGTAGCGTGGTGTTTTCGATTTTGGCCAGCACGCGGTAGTCGGTGCGGGCTTCGCGGGCGTTGTGAATTTGCCCGCCGTGCCAGGATTTTTTTTGGACGGCGGCCATGCGGGTGCGGCGCAAGGGGTCGCGGCCGATGGGGAAATCGATGCGTCCACTGGGTTCGGTGAAAGTGCCGTGGACCAGCGCGATGTAGGTTTTTTTAACGGTGCGTTGGCGGAAGGCTTCGCCGAGGCGCGCGTGGGCGGAGTCGGTTTTGGCGACGAGGATGACGCCGCTGGTTTCTTTGTCGAGACGGTGGACGATGCCTGGGCGAAGGGCGTCCCCGCCTTGGGATAGTGCTTGGCCGCGGCCGAGAAGTGCGTTGACCAGCGTGCCGGTGGGATTTCCTGCGCCGGCGTGGACGGTCATGCCGGCGGGTTTGTTGATGGCGATGAGATCTGCGTCTTCGTATAGAACGTCGAGGGGGATCGATTCGGGGTTGGCCTGGAGCGGTGGGCGGGATTGGATTTCGACTTCGATTTTCTCGCCGCCGTGGAGGTGATGCGCGCTTTTGGAAGGCTTTCCGTCGATGCGGACTAAACCGGCGTCGATGAGTTCTTTGACGCGGGTGCGGCTGAGTTCCGGGCAGTGGGCGGTGACGATACGATCGAGGCGGTCGCCGGATTCGGAAAGAGCGACGACGAAAGAAAATCCACCGGCTGCGTCGGAGTTCGCGGCGGAATTCTTTTCAGACGGAGCGGAATGAGATTTTTCGCGCATGGCGATCAGGCGCGCTTGCGTGTTGTTACTGGGGCGGTGGTTTGTTCCCTGGCGCCGAAGAAGGCGTCGAGAATGAGTAGGATTGCGCCAATGGTGATGGCGGAGTCGGCGACGTTGAAAGCCGGCCAGCGATAAGCGCCGAGCCAGACCTCGATGAAGTCGGTGACGGCGCCGTGGAGGATGCGATCAGTCACGTTGCCCGTTGCGCCGGCAATGAGGAGTGCGAGGCCGGCGAGAGTCATGGCACCGCCCGATTTTCCGGCGATGAGCATCCACACGAGCACGAGGACCACAGCGAGAGAAACGACGATCAGCATGGCGGGAAGCCACTTGGAGGAAGAGTTGGCGAAGACGCTGAAGGCGATGCCGGGATTGGAGCTGTGCACGAGATAGAAAAAATTGTGGATGACTTCGTGGCGCCAGGTCTCGTCGGTATGGGATTCGAACCAGGCTTTGGTGCCGCGGTCGAGGAGGACGACGACGAGGGTGAGCCAGAGGTAATGGATACGGGAGCGCATTAGAGGATGGCTCGGAGCGCGGAGAGGGATGGAGAAAAAAACGGCGACTGGGATCGTCGGTCAATCCCACCCTGGCAAAAACCGCAAGGGTAGGCCACCCGGGATTGTCGCGAGTTCTTACATCTCAAAAACAAAACATTGTGGTCGATGTCGAGTGCCCGGGATTGTCGCGGATTCTTACGGCTGAAAGACAAAACACTGCGGTCGGGGTCAAGTGCCCGGGATTGTCGCGAAGGCTGACGTTTGAAAAGCAAAAGAGTCACGGTGTTAAGTTTGCGGGGTGCTTTCAATTTCGTCGAGGGCGGCGGTGCAGCGTTCGCAGACGGTGGGGTAGCGGGAGTTTTCGCCGACGTGTACGGAGTAATTCCAGCAGCGGTCGCACTTTTTGCCATCGGCGCGGTCGATGCGGATAAACAGGCCGGGGAGGGTTTCGCTTTGCGTTGCGCCTTCGGATGCGGCGGAATCGATTTCGACTTGGGAGACGATGAAGAGCGCCGGGAGCGAAGCGAGGCGATCGGTCAGCAAAGTTTGCAGCCCTTGGGCTTCGGGCGCAGCGAAGAGATGAACCTTTGCTTCGAGGCCTCCGCCGATAGTTTTGGCGGTGCGGGCTTGCTCGAGGGCGACGAGCACGGCGGAACGGACTTGCGCGAGGCGAGTCCACTGCTCGGAAGTGCCCTTGGTGAGGCCGTTGGCCAGGGTTTCGGGCGAGACGAATTCCGTTTGGTGGACGCTGGGGGCTTCGTGAGCGAACTTGGGCAGCATTTTCCAAATTTCTTCGGTGGTGAAGACCAGGATAGGTGTGAGTAGGCGCACCAGCGTGTTGCTGATCTGCCAGACGGCGGTTTGGGCGGAGCGGCGCGAGATATTGCGTGGGGCTTTGGTGTAAAGCCGATCTTTCAGCACGTCGAAATAAAATGAGCTGAGATCGACCACGCAGAAATCGTGGATGGCATGGTAGACGCGGTGAAAATCGTAGGCGGCGTACCACTCGGCGCACTTGCGGGCGAGATCGGCGGTGCGCTCGAGCATCCAGCGATCGATTTCCTCGAGCTGATCTTTGGGCAGCGCATCCTTTGAAGGATCGAACCCGCTCAGATTGCCGAGTGCGAAGCGGAAGGTGTTGCGAATTTTGCGGTAGGCGTCGCTGAGCTGAGTCATCACGCGATCGCTCATTTTTACGTCGGCCTGATATTCCACCGACGCAACCCACAGGCGCAGCAGATCGGCCCCCCACTTTTCACAAATTTCGGCGGGCAGAACGACGTTGCCGAGCGACTTGGACATCGGGCGGCCTTGTTCATCGAGCGTCCAGCCGTGGGTGACTACGCCTTTGAACGGTGCACCGTTTTTGATGCCCGTTGCGACCAGCAGCGAACTCTGGAACCAGCCACGGTATTGATCGGGGCCTTCAAGGTAAACATCGGCGGGCCATTCAGCGCCGTGAAGAACGGCGAGATTCGAAGAGCCGGAATCGAACCAAACGTCGAGAATGTCGTTTTCCTTGCGCCATTTAGCGGTGCCGCAAGAACACTTGGTGCCAGCGGGGAGCAATTCCTCGGCGAGTGTGCTGGAACCAGGCGTCAGCGCCTTCTTTTTTGAACCACTCCAGAACATTGCGCAGCGCGGAGAAATCTTCGAGGCGTTTGCCGCAAGCGTCGCAGTAAAAAACAATGATGGGCACGCCCCAGAAACGCTGGCGGGAAACGCACCAGTCCGGACGATGCTCGATCATTTCGCTCATGCGCTCTTCGCCCCACGCGGGGATCCAGCGGACGGCGGGGAGTTCAGCGAGGGCCGCGGCGCGCAGCGACCTCTTCTGCGGGTCCTTTGGTTGCTGCTCCATGTTGATGAACCACTGCTCGGTGGCGCGGAAAATTACCGGGTTGTGGCAGCGCCAGCAGTGCGGGTAGGTGTGCTTGTATTCGTGGTGGCCGAGTAGCGCGCCGCGTTCTGCGAGCAACTTCACGACGACCGGGTTGGCTTGGAAAACAGTCAGACCTTTATATTCCGGAAGACCTTCCAGGTAGACGCCGCGATCGTCGAGTGGCGCATAAGTTTCGAGATTGTATTTTTGGCCGGTGTAGAAGTCGTCGGCGCCGTGTCCAGGCGCGGTGTGCACGATGCCGGAGCCTTGGTCGAGCGTGACGTATTCTGCAAGGACGCCCGGGACTTGCACCGGCAAAAATGGATGCTGAAATTTGCGCCCCTCGAAGTCGCGGCCCTTGAAGGTTTCGCGGATTCGGGCTTCTTTGATGTCGCATTCGGATTGCAGCGCGGCGACGCGATCGGCGGCGAGGAGCAGCGCGCCTTTTTCAGTGTCGACCACGGCGTATTCGAAGTCGGGGTGAAATGCCAGTGCGCGGTTGTGAGGCAGCGTCCAGGGCGTAGTGGTCCAGATGACCGCGCTGACTTCATTGCCGGGGTTTTTCGCGTCGGCGATGGCAAATTTCACCCAGACCGACTGGCTGGTGTGGTCTTCGTATTCGACTTCCGCTTCGGCGAGCGCGGTTTGGTCGTGGAGGCACCAATAGACCGGCTTGCGTCCGCGGTAGACGTAGCCTTTTTCCATGAAGTCGAGGAAGGCACCGGCGATGGTGGCTTCGTAGTCGAAATTCATGGTCAGGTACGGATCGTTCCAACGCCCAAAAACGCCGAGGCGCTTGAAATCTTTCTTGTGCTGCTCCACGTAGCGGGTGGCGAACGAGCGGCACAGTTTGCGAAAGTCCGCAGCGGAGACTTTTTCTTTGCCGCCCAGTTCCTTTTCAACTTGGGTCTCGATCGGCAGGCCGTGGCAGTCCCAACCGGGAACGTACGGCGCATAGTGGCCGGCCATGCTCTCGGACTTGACGATCATGTCCTTCAAGATTTTGTTGAGGCCGGTGCCAAGGTGAATGGTGCCGGTGGGATAGGGCGGGCCATCGTGCAGAACGAAGAGTGGTTTGCCGTTGCGGGTCTCAAGGATTTTCGCGTAGAGGTTTTCGGCTTCCCAGGCGGCGAGCTGCTTGGGCTCGTTCTGGGGCAGGCTGGCCTTCATGGGGAAATCGGTTTTAGGAAGGTTGAGAGTCTTTTTTAGTTCGAGTGGTTCGGCCATGAGCGGGAGATCGAATGTCCTCTTTAGCGGGCTCGCGGAGAGCTCACCTTAATATAGACGTGAGTACTGGAGCGGCGCTGTAACTTGCTGCAACGCCAAAAGCTGTCAGGCGATGTTCAATTTTCTCCCGCGCCGCAGCGAGGCGCGGCTTCCATCTATTTGTCAGCGGGAAACATCGGGAAGCAACGTAAACCCGTATGTTACAATGTTTAGCGGCGGATGTCAGCCGCTGGGGAGCGACAACCTTTCCCGGTGAGCTAGAATCATATCCGCTGACACGCTAAATCCGAGTCAACTGCGTCTAACGAACAGGGGAAACGTTGCCGGATAAGATTACCAGCCTCCTTCCTACCCAACCTCCACGGCCTCGCGGAGAGAATGCGGATTCGTCTACCTCTTCGAACGTGCCGCTGCCTCGCTTTGGTACTCCAAGCAAATTTGTGACGGATGGCTTCTGGGGAAACTTGAAACAATTCCTCACGGAGCGGCCCGTCAAGGTGCGTGGCGATGTGCATTCGCCGCTGATGCCTGAAGAATACGGCGAAGGCATTGGTGAAAATTTTAAGGCGTTCATGAAGGGCGGCCCGGGGCCCAAGGGGCCAACCGGCAGCAAGCTGGAAGTAGCTTGGGGCGCAGGATTTGGCGGGTTCGGGTCGCGCATTCGGGAGTTGTTCTTCCCGGTGAAGCAAGCGCCAGTGCAGTGGACCAGCAAGCCGGTGAAGGTGAAGGATATTTGGTCCAAGGATGAAAATTTCGGCTGGACTCAGATAATTTCCGTGGGGTTGCACGCGGGTGTGATCGCGTTGCTGGTTTTTCAGTTTATCCACTTCGGGACGGATAAGACTGAGGCGAAGAATAAAGTTGATGTGACGTCGATTGATCTTTCGGATTATGTGGCCAAGCTCCCGGCG
Source organism: uncultured Acidobacteriota bacterium (assembly GCA_963846145.1). Taxonomy (GTDB): domain Bacteria; phylum Acidobacteriota; class Terriglobia; order Acidiferrales; family UBA7541; genus Acidiferrum. The sequence goes on from CAWJUV010000006.1 coordinate 597,545, forward strand.
GGAAACAAGAAAGCCGGTGGCGGTGGTGGTGGTGGTGAGCGCGCGGTGACTCCGCCGACCAAAGGTCGCGCGCCGAAATTTACGATGACGCAGTTTGTGCCGCCTCAGGCAGTGTTGAGGAATCCGGCGCCGAAACTCCCGATGGATCCTTCCCTGTTGGGGCCGCCGGATTTGAAGATTGTGAATCCTCCGCTTACGAACATGGGCGATCCGTTGGCTGCGGCGGTGAATCAGTCTGGTGGGCCAGGCGGCGGAGCTGGAATTGGTACCGGAAACGGGACTGGCATCGGCAGTGGCGGTGGCGCGGGCCTGGGGCCTGGCGACACGGCTGGGACTGGTGGCGGGGCGTTTCGTGCGGGCGTGAATGGCGTAGGTTCGCCACAGTGTATCTACTGTCCGCAGCCGGAATACTCGGATGAGGCGCGCAAAGCGAAGTATCAGGGAACGGTTTTGCTGGATGTGACGGTGACGGCGGATGGGCGGGTGTTGAACCCCATCGTGATTAAAGGCCCTGGATTGGGCTTGGAAGAAAAGGCGCTGGCCAAGGTCAAGGAATGGAAGATGCGCGCTGCGCTAGGACCGGGCGGAAAAGCCGTGACGTGCCGGGTGCAGATCGAAGTGACCTTCCACTTGTACTGACGTATTTCCGACTTACAAATTCTTCAAAGAAAATTCAAAGGACGCCAAAAGACTCGTCGTGTTGTGCCCGGGCCGTCCAATTTTGAGTTGGGCTGGGGAAACCCTACACTCAAGCGACATTCAAGAAACACCGGACACGTTAGCTGAGCTGTGCTGGTTTCAATCTGGTAGGATTTGCGAATGATGAGACTACGAACTGCGGTTTTGGCGTTCGCGCCTGCGGCGGTACTGTTGTGCGTCGGAAATGCGGCGGCACAGAGTGCGACTGGGAGTGGGACGCTGCAACTGAGTGCGCGCATTACGCCGACGGCGGCGCGGCCGGAGCCGGTGCGGCAGTTCACGTTTTATGTGCTGACCAAGAGCTATGCGGATGTCGCCGAGGAAGTTTCTGCCAGCGACCAATTGCCGCCGCGGGATGAATTTATTGACGGGCTGAAGGTTTCTCCGGAATTGAAAGAGTGGTTGAAGGCCCACGACAATCTGGATTTAACGGTACCGGACCTGGATAAAGCACTCAACGCCGACGACGTCATCAAGGTGCCGGAATTTTTGTTGGCCTACCAGCGTTCCAATAGTGGCGGCGTAACCAACGGAATTCCCAAGCCGAAATATAAGGACGCGGACAAAGACGATCATCCCGAGAAGTATGCGAAGGACAAGCAGGACTACTACACGGCGCTGAAAAAGTTTATTCGATCGCGGCCGGAAACGATGAGTGGGATGGAACTGGAGTTGGCCGGCGTGAATCCGCAGCTCAAGTGGGACAAGATCGAAGTGGAACACAAGAAGCGCATCCAGCATTTGGCGCCGGATGTGGCCCAGACAAAATATTTTGTAGCGAAGACCGACACGGATCTGGATGGGCGCGCGGGACTTTCGGGGCTGCCACCGGGAAGCTACTGGATCAGCACACTGAATCTGGATGCCGACGCAGGAGACACCCGGGTGCGCTGGGACGTGCCGGTGGCCATTCGACCTGGCGAGACGACCCATATAGAATTGACCAATCTGAACGCCACTGATGCGCGCGCTGCGCAGGCCAGCGCCTCCAAGCCGTAATTCTCTGCGCCGGAGAAAATGGGCGTCCTCTCGCGCTGGATCTTCTTTAACATTTTCGTTTTAGTGGCGGTGGCGCTCGACCTGGGCGTGTTCAACCGCCGTCCCCACAAAATTTCCATACGTGAAGCGGCGCTGTGGAGCAGCGCGTGGATCGCCCTGGCTTGCTTGTTTGGCGCCGGGGTATTTTGGTTTTTGGGGCGGCAGCCGGCGCTGGAATACTTCACCGGCTATCTGATTGAAAAAGCGCTGAGCATCGACAATTTGTTTTTGTTTCTGGTGATTTTCCGCGCGTTTTCCGTGGACGAGCGGGTACAGCACCGTTTGCTGGCGTGGGGCGTGCTCGGCGCGCTGGTCATGCGCGGGATTATGATCGCGCTGGGGGCCGCGCTGATCGAGCGGTTCGCGTGGATCATGTACATCTTCGGCGCGTTTCTGGTGTACGCCGGGATTCATATGCTGGTGGCGAAGGAAAAAGAGGCGCATCCGGAAGAGAATAAGATTTTTCAGTTTGCGCAGCGGCATTTGCGGGTGACGCGTCAGTATCACGGCGAACACTTTTTTGCGCGGGTAGCTGGGAAATTGTTTGCCACCCCGCTGTTTATCGTGCTGCTGGTGGTGGAGATTACCGACATTACGCTGGCGGTGGATTCGATTCCGGCGATTTTCGGGATTACCCATGACGCATTCATTGTGTATACGTCGAATGTGTTTGCGATTTTGGGTTTGCGGGCGCTGTACTTCATGCTGGCGGGGGCGCTGGGGCGGCTGCGGTATTTGACAGTCGGGTTGTCGTTTGTGCTGGTGTTTATTGGCGGGAAGATGTTCGCGGATCCGTGGGTGCATGTACCGACGCATATCTCGCTGGTCGTGGTGGCGGGAATCTTGCTGATCGCGTTGGTGGCCTCGTTGCTAGCCAAGCCTTTGCCGGAGCCCGCCGAAACAGGGACGGGACGGCGCGTTGTCGGGGAAAAAGCGAGCACGGCGATAGAGGAAAAGGCTTCTGGCAATGGAAGAGACCTCACAAATTCTATTTCGGTGGCGATTGAAGAACTGTGCGCCGCTGATAAGCGTGTCAGGTGCCAAGGAGCGACCCGAATTTATCGCGACGGGCGGAAACCGGCGGATGCGGCGACGCGGTCGTGGTTCGAAGACGCGGAATTGTCGGAGCTGCTGCTGGGAGCGAAGCGGATTGTAAATGTTGGAGTTGCGGTGCGGCCGGAAACGTTTGCGCGGATTCGCGAGGCGAATGGGTCGCCCGCGTTGGCGGTGGTGCCGGCGGATCAGGATGCGCAAGAGTTCGAGCTGCATTTTGAGGGCGATGTGACATTGGACGTTTTGACCACGAAAGATCCTAGTGGAGCCGGAGCGATTGCGAAGTTTTTGCAGAAATTTGGCGAGGGCGTGCAGCAGGTGGAGTTTTATTGCAAGGATGTGACGCGAGCGACACAGATTTTAAAAGAGCGCTTCGGGATCGCAGCGACCTATCCGCAGGCGCGCTTGGGAGCGGGTGGGGCGACGATTAACTTTTTCCTGGTGTCAGGGAAAGATGGCGCAAGAGTTCTGATTGAACTTTATCAGTTGCCCGCATGAGTTTCCGTTATTCGCCGGATTGCTGGATGAGCTTGGCAACCAGGCCGGTCCAGCCGGTTTGGTGGCTGGCGCCGAGGCCGGCGCCGTTGTCGCCGTGGAAATATTCGTAGAAGAGCAGCAGGTCGCGCCAGTTGGGGTCGTTTTGGAAAAGTTCGGTGTCGCCGTAGACGGCGCGGCGGCCTTGTTCGTCACGCAGAAATAGATGAGTGAGACGCCGGGACAGTTCGGCGGCCACTTCCCAAAGATCAGTGACGTTGCCGGAGCCGGTAGGGCATTCCACTTTAAAATCTTCGCCGTAGTAGTGATGGTATTTCTGTAGCGATTCCACCAACAAATAATTTACGGGGAACCACACGGGGCCCCGCCAGTTGGAGTTGCCTCCGAAGGTAGCGGTTTCCGATTCGGCGGGCTCGTAGTTGACCGTGTTGACGGTGCCGTCGACGCGCAGTTCGTAGGGATGATCCTTGTGGTAGCGCGAGAGGGCTCGGATTCCGTGAGGGGAATAAAATTCATTTTCGTCGAGCATGCGAGAGAGTACGCGGCTGAGTTGGTTTTTGCTGACGAGCGAAAGCAAGATGCGCACACCACGCGCGGAGCTCTGGGTCATGTCGATGTGCTCGGGCACATCGGGGTGGTTGTCGATGAACCACTGCATGCGGCGTTTGAAACCGGGAAGTTTGTCGATGGCTTCGGGTTCGAGAGTTTCAACCGCGAATAATGGGATGAGGCCAACCATGGAACGAATTTTTAGGAAATATTCCTCGCCGTCGGGAAGCTGCAAAACGTCGTAGTAGAAACCGTCTTCCTCGTTCCAGAGCGAACGATTGCCCGTGCCGAAATTATTCATGGCGTGCGAGATGTAAACGAAGTGCTCGAAAAATTTGCTGGCGATGTCTTCATAGGCGGGATCGTCTTTGGCCAGCTCGAGGGCGATGGCCAGCATGTTGAGGCAGTACATGCCCATCCAACTGGTGCCGTCGGATTGTTCGAGATGGCCGCCGGTGGGCAGCGGGGCGGAGCGGTCGAAGACTCCAATGTTGTCGAGGCCGAGGAAGCCGCCCTGGAAAATGTTGGAGCCTTCCGGATCTTTGCGATTGACCCACCAGGTGAAATTCAAAAGTAATTTGTGAAAAACTTTTTCGAGGAAGGCGCGGTCGGCGACGCCGCGGACGCGGCGGTCGATTTTGTAAACGCGCCAAGCGGCCCAGGCGTGTACCGGAGGATTGACGTCGCCCAAAGCCCATTCATAGGCGGGAAGTTGGCCGTTGGGATTCATGTACCACTCGCGAAGTAAAAGGACGAGTTGATCTTTGGCGAAATCCGGATCGACGATGGCGAGCGACACGCAGTGAAAGGCCAGATCCCATGCGGCGTACCACGGGTATTCCCACTTGTCGGGCATGGAGACGACGTCGTCGTTGTAGAGCTGGGTCCAATCCTTGTTGCGGCCGTGCCAACGTTCGGCCGGCGGTGTGGGCTGAGCGGGATCGCCGGTGAGCCAAGTGAGAACGTCGTAGTGATAAAACTGCTTGGACCAGAGCATTCCGGAGAGCGCCTGGCGCATCACTGAGCGGGCGTCATCGGAAATGTCTTTGGGGCAGCGCGAGGCGAAAAAATCGTCGGCTTCTTTTTCGCGCAGGGTAAAGACGTTATCGAACGCCGCGCCGAAGTCGTCAGCGGCGGGGACGTTTGCGCCGCGCTCGGCTTGCGCGGGAGAAGTCATGCCGCCTTCTTTGTGATCGTCGTCGTCGAGTTGGCCGAGCGGTTCCATGTCGGTGAGTCGAAGTTTTAACGTGGCGCTTTCGCCGGGGCCGAGCGCCAGCGGATAGTAAGCGGCCATTTTTGTTCCGGTGTTGGCGGGATTTACGGCGGCTTGTTTTTTGTTGATCAGAAATTCGTGAAAAGCGTCCTTGACGTAAGGCGTGGGGCTCTTGGTGTTGAAGATGCGTTCGAAATTGGTTTCGTTTTCGGTGAAAAGCATTTGCGGGTCGCCGCCGCAGATGAGCCAGCGCTTGCCGTATTGATAGTGCTCGAGCTCGACGCAGTGGCAGCGGTCGAACGCGGCGCTCGCGCGCACGACCGGGCGGCGATCGTCGCGGCCCCAGGACCAGGTGTTGCGAAACCACAGCGACGGGAGCAGATGAACCGTCGCGGCGTCGGGGCCGCGATTGACGGCGGTGATTTTGATAAGGATGTCTTCGACGTCGGCTTTGGCGTACTCCACGTAAATGTCGAAATAGCGGTTGCCTTCAAAAACGCCGGTGTCGAGCAATTCAAATTCGGGTTGCGAGCGATCGCGGCGGGCGTTTTCCGCCACCAGTTGATCGTAGGGGAAGGCGCGCTGCGGATATTTGTACAGCATCTTCATGTAACTGTGCGTCGGCGTGCAGTCAGTGTAGAAGTAATACTCCTTCACGTCTTCGCCGTGATTGCCTTGGTTGCCGGTGAGGCCGAACAGGCGCTCTTTGAGAATGGAATCCTGGCCATTCCACATGGCCAGGCCGAAGCAGATCATCTGGTGGCGGTCGCTAATACCGCCGATGCCGTCTTCTCCCCATCGATAGGCGCGAGAGCGCGCGTGATCGTGCGGCAAATATTCCCACGCGGTGCCGTTGGCGCTGTAGTCTTCGCGGACGGTTCCCCACTGGCGCTCGGAGAGATACGGGCCCCAACGCTTCCAATATTTTTTGCGAGTGCGAGTTTCTTCGAGGCGCTGATCCTCGACGGTCTGGAGTCTGGGCATGGGCTGGCTGGGTCCTGTGCGGACGCGAGGTCAGATTATACGAAGCCGGGAACTGGGGCGAGTGTCGCGAAGGGATTGTTGCGAGAAATTATTCTGGCGCATTGGGGAGATGAGAGCGGCCTAATCCGCGCCGTGGAGCATATCGGGATTTGAATTGAGAGTGGATGGAGAATCGGCTGCGCCGGAGAGACTTTTCCAGCCGCGCCGCGAAAGGCTCCAGTAAATGAAATAGCCGGAAGCCGCGGCAAGGACCAGCAGAAGCAGGCCGGGCAGCCATTCTTGCAGAACGATGTCGCCGATGGCGAACATGGCGCAGTAGACGAACACGCAACCGGCCAGCCAGTCGCGGGTGTTGGCAGCGAGATCGTTGACCGGTTTAATTTCGGGGGCGAGGGCGGCGATGCGGCGCCAGCCTAGCGCGGTGGGTTGAACGCGGCGGTAAAAAGTGAGCAGGCGCGCTTCGGATTCGGGCTTGGTGATTAAAGTAGTGATGAGCCAGACGACTGTTGTGGCTGTAGTGGTGATGAGAGCGGACTTGGCGAAGACGACGGAATCGTTGCCGCTGAAATGCACGCGTTCGAGGGAGATGGAGACGACGAAAGCGGCGATCATCGCGGAGATTTCGCTCCAGGCGTTGATGCGCCACCAATACCAGCGGAGCAGAAGGACGCTACCAGTGCCGGCCCCCATGCCGAGTAGCAACTGCCAGGCCGATTGAATGGAGTTGATGTTGGCGGCGGCATAACCGCTGAGGATAACCAGGCCGACGATGAAAAGTTTGCTGACGAAAACGTAATGCTTGTCGCTGGCTTTGCGATTGATGAAGCGGCGGTAGAGATCGTTGATCAGGTAGGAGGTGCCCCAATTGAGTTGGGTACCGACCGTGGACATGAACGCGGCAAGAAAGGCCGCGACCATCAGGCCGCGCAAAGCTGGCGGAAGATAATCGCGCAGAACCATGACGTAGCCCTTTTCCGGTTCGGCGGCAAATTCCATGCTCGGGCGGAGACCGCCGTGCGGCGAATAGACAGCAACGGCGACTAGCCCGGTGAGAATCCAAGGCCAGGAACGCATGGCGTAGTGCGCGATGTTGAACCAGAGAGTTGCGCCGAGAGAATTTTTCTCGTCTTTCGCGCTAAACATGCGTTGGGCGACGTAGCCACCACCGCCGGGTTCCGCGCCGGGATACCAACTGGCCCACCACTGCACTGCGAGATACAGAGAGAACGTAATGACCGGGAGAGTCCATAGCGCGTCGGTGGTCCATCCGAAATTAAAGGATGGGAAGAAGGAAAGGATGTTGCCGGTGGATTGGCCGCTGGCTTGAGTAGCCGCAGCGACCTTCGAAAGCTGAATTTTTAGCAGGGTCATGCCGCCGAGTTTGGAGACGGCGGTCCAGGCGAGCACGACAATCATGGTCATCTTGAGGACGAACTGAAAAAGATCGGTGACCAGCACGCCCCAGAGGCCGCCGATAAAGGTATAGATGCCAGTAAAGGGAACGAGAATCAGAACGCAGATCAGGAGAGCGGTGTACGTGGGCGAGCCGAGAGTGTAGTGAAACGCGTAGCTGCCCACGCCGATGGTGAGGACGCGGCCGGCGGCGATGGCATCGCCGAGCAACACGGTGGTGATGCTGATCATCGCTTTGATGACCCAACCGAGGATCAGGCAGTTCATCAGCGCGCCGAGGTAAATGGCGCGGAAGCCGCGGAGAAATGCGGCGGGCTTGCCTTCGTAGCGGAGTTCGACGAATTCCACGTCAGTGAGAATTTCCGCGCGGCGCCAGTAACGAGCGAAGAAGAAAACGGTCATCATGCCGCAGAGACATTGCGACCACCACAGCCAGTTGCCGGAGATTCCGTTTTTGGCCACGAGGCCAGCAACGAGGAGCGGCGTGTCGGCGGAAAACGTGGTGGCGACCATCGAGGTGCCGGCCAGCCACCACGAAACATTGCGGCCGGAGACAAAAAATTCTTCGGTGCTGCCGGAGGAGCGGCGGCGATAGTACAGGCTGATCGCCAGATTGAGCAGCAGGTAGACGGCGATGACGATCCAATCGGTGGTGGTGAGGGCCATTTTTCTAGTGGATGAGGAGACTCGTAGCGGTTTGTTTGTGAAGATTAAATCGGTTTAGTACGAGCACAGACATCATATTTTAGCGGCAGATGTTGTAGTCTATCGCTTGCGAAGCGAAGAATGTCTTAGAACAGTGGAAATAGCAAGAGTGGCGCGAAGAAAGAAGGGGCGAGAGCAACTGTCATGCTAGTGGTGCTGACTGCGGGTAAGGATGAGTTGAGTCGCGAGGCCGCGCGGGTGATTGCGCATGCGGTGCGGCAGAAGCCGACGTTGCGTTTGGGGTTGGCTACGGGCGGCACGATGGTTGGTGTTTATCGCGAACTGGCGCGGATGCATAGCGATGGTGCGCTGGATTTTTCGCGGGTGGTGACCTTCAATTTAGATGAGTATTTGGGGATTTCGCCGGAGCATCCCCACAGCTTTCATGCGTTTATGCAGGATAATTTTTTCTCCAGAGTGAATGTCGACCCGGCTAATGTGCATATTCCGGATGGGACGATCAGCGGCGATTACGAGAAATATTGCGCGGAGTATGAAGCGGAGATCGAGCGAGCCGGCGGGATTGACTTGCAGCTTTTGGGGATTGGCCGGAATGGGCATATCGGGTTTAACGAGCCTACGTCGAGCTTTGCCTCGAAAACACGGTTGAAAGTTTTGAGCAAGGCCACGATTGAAGACAATCGTAAATTTTTTGGCGCGAATGAGACGATGCCGCGTTGCGCGATTACGATGGGGATCGGCACGATTTTGGCCGCGAAGCGGGTATTGATGCTGGCGACGGGTGCGTCGAAAGCTGCGGCGGTGGCGAAGGCGATCGAGGGGCCGATCACGTCCTCGGTGACGGCGTCGGCGCTGCAGATGCATGCGGACGCCACGGTGATTGTGGATGAGGATGCGGCGGGCGAGTTGAAGCAGCGCGATTATTACCGCGATGTAATGGAAATGACCAAGCTGTTGACTCCTGGCCGATGGCAGTGACAGGCTCGAGACAACTTCCTGCTTGACAATTTTTCCGCTAAGAACTAATTGATGCGCCGTTCGGAGTGGTTCGCCGAGCATACGTGTGCCCGCGGATCGCTGTTCTCGCCTTGGAGGTTCTCCATGCCGCCTGTGACCTGGACGCAGATTTATGACCCGGTTGGCCATTGGTGGCTATCCACTCTGATTGCCGCGTTGCCGATTGTTACGTTGCTGACGCTGCTGGCGGGCTTCAAGGTGAAGCCGCATTTGTGCGCGATCGCCGGGGCGGCGGTGTCGATTCTGGTGGCGATGCTGGTGTTTCACATGCCGGTGCGGCTGGCGGTGACCAGCTTTTTGTATGGCGGCGCGTTTGGGATGTTGAAGATTGTGTGGATCGTGATTGCCGCAGTGTTTCTCTACGACATTACCGTGGAGACCGGGCAGTTTGAAATTATGAAGACGTCGATTGCGGCGATTACGCCGGACCGGCGGTTGCAGGTTTTGCTGGTGGCGTTTTCGTTTGGCGCGTTTCATGGAAGGCGCGGCGGGATTTGGGGCGCCCGTCGCGATCGCTGGCGCGTTCATGATCGGGTTGGGATTCAATCCGTTTCAGGCTGCGGTGTTGAATTTGATCGCGAATACGGCGCCGGTGGCGTGGGGCGCGATTGGGACGCCGGTGCATACGCTGGCGGCGGTGACGGCTCTGCCGGAAAGCGATCTCAGCGCGATGATCGGGAGAATTTTGCCGTTGACGGCGGTCGTTGTGCCGTTCTGGCTGGTGCGGACGATTGTGGGCTGGGCGGAGACGTTTGAGGTGTTGCCGGCGATTTTGGTGGTGGGGATTTCTTTTGCGGGCACGCAGTATTTTCTGGTCGAATCACATGGACAGCAATTTGGTGGACATTGCCGCGGGAATCGTTTCGATCGTGGCGACGCTCTTGTTTCTGCGGGTATGGAAGCCGAAAAGGATTTGGAGGTTTGAAGACGAGCGCGCACTTGACGCTGCGGTCGCGGCTGAGGGCGTGAAGACGGTCGGATACAGCGCGGGACAGATCGCGAAGGCGTGGATGCCGTTTGCGCTGTTGTCGCTTTGTGTTTTGTTGTGGGGATTGCCAACGATCAAGACTGCGATGGGCAAGGCGACCACGCCGGCGTTCAAGACCGGTGGATGGGAAGTTCCGTACTTGCACAAAGCGGTGCTGCGGGCGCAGCCAGTGGTTTCGAAGCCGACGGCGGAGAATGCCAAATTTGATTTCAACTGGCTTTCCGCGACGGGAACGGGATGCTTCATTGCCGCGATTCTGGCGGGAGTGTTTTTGGGTTTGAAGGTTGGGCGAATTTTTTCAATTTTTGGGAAGACGCTGCATCGCTTGAGATTTGCAATTGTGGCGATGGGCTGCATGTTGGGGTTGGGATATGTGACGCGGTATTCGGGGATGGATGCGGTGTTGGGGCTGGCGTTCACCCGGACGGGGTGGTTCTTTCCGTTTTTTGGGGCGTATATCGGGTGGCTGGGAGTGGCGCTGACCGGAAGTGATACTGCTTCCAACGCTTTGTTTGGAGGGTTGCAGCGGATTACCGCGCAGCAATTGAATTTGAGCCCGATTCTGATGTGCGCGACGAATAGCGCCGGCGGAGTGATGGGCAAGATGATCGATGCGCAGTCGATTTGTATTGCGACGGCGGCGACCAATCAGGTGGGCAATGAAGGGTCAATCTTTCGGTATGTGTTTTGGCACTCGGTGGGGTTGGCGGCGATTATTGGCGTGATCGTGATGTTGTATGCGTATGTGTTTCCACAGTTCATTCCTAGCGGATTGAATTTCGTACACTGACGCGGTTTAGTCTGGTTGACCAGCCCAGTCCTTGGGCATGCGGACGTAGGAAGAATCAAGCGCAGAAACGCCGGGGCAACCTAACAGAACTAGGGTGCGGCGGACGTCTTCGCGGAGGATTTCGAGGGCGCGGGCGACGCCTGCTTCTCCTGCGGCGGCCAGGCCGTAAGCGTAGGCGCGTCCGCAGAGGACGGCGCGGGCTCCGAGGCAGACGGCTTTGACGATGTCGGTCCCGCGGCGGACTCCGCCGTCCATGATGACTTCGATGCGGCCGTTTACGGCGGCGACTACTTCCGGCAGCGCGCGCAGAGTGGCGGAAACGCAATCGAGCTGGCGGCCGCCGTGATTTGAAACCACGATAGCGGCAGCGCCTTCATCGACGGAGCGGCGAGCGTCGTCGCCGGTCAGAACACCTTTAACAACGATGGGGCCTTGCCAGTGTTCGCGGATCCAGGTCAGGTCCTGCCAAGTCACCGTTGATGCGGCTAGCGCTTTGGCGATGTCGGTCAACGGCATCGGTCCTTGGCCGGGCAGGACGACATTGTGCAGCGGAGGAGTTCCGCCGTCACTCAAGTAGGAAAGCAGCCAGCCAGGGTGTGTGAAAAACTGTTCCACGAAGGGAAGCTTCTGCCACAGTCCGGGATTGAGCAACTCTTTCATGCCGTTGCGCGGGTCGCGCTCGCGGACGCCGCTCATGGGCGTGTCGATGGTGATGGCCAGCGCAGTAAATCCGGCTTTGCGCGCTCGGTCGATGGAGCCTTCAGCGGCGGCGCGGCCGCCCATTAGATACAGTTGAAACCAGCACGGCCCGGGAGTCGCGGCGCGAACGTCTTCGAGTTTGTAGCCGGAGATAGTGGAGAGGGTGTAGCCGGTGCCGGCTTTTCCCGCGGCCCGGGCGGCGGCCACTTCCCCACCGGGATGCATCAGGCGGCTGTAACCGACGGGCGCCAGCATGGCGGGCATGGAAATTTCGCGACCGAGTACGGTGGTACGCAGATCAGGATTGGGAAACGAGACGGCATGGCGCGGGCGAAATGTCACGTCGTCGAAGACGCGGCAATTTTCGCGGAGAGTGACTTCGCCTTCGGCGCCACCGTCGAGATAGTCAAAGACTACGGCGGGGAGACGGCGCTGGGCGATGCGCCGGAGATCGTAAATGTTCACTACTTTGGATGGATCTAGAGAAGCCATGGAAAGCGCTCCCACTTGCCGAGACGCGCAGTCATTAAGCCACAAATTTGGCGCCGAGGCGAGATGCAGTGCGTGAAGTTAGCGGGAATTATTTTCGAGATGCTTAGAGAAGAGCCATTCCCAGATTTTTGGTTCGTCGTAGGCGCGGTCCCAGGAGACGTGTTTGACGCCGGGATATTCGGTGTAATGGACTTCGCCGCCGAGTGCGGCCATGGCAGCGCGCATGCGTTGGGATTCGGCGACGGGAACGACGTCGTCATCGGCGCCGTGGAAAATCCACACGGGAACTTTGCCGATTTTTTGAGCCGCTTCGGTGTAGCCGGAGGGGCCGTCCGCGGGAACGAATTTGGCGAGTTCGGGGAACTTCTTCATAGTAGCCACGGGAGGATGGATGCCTCCGCAGATGACGATCATGGCGGCGAAACGGTGCGGATATTTTTCGGCGAGATGCCAGGAGCCGTAGCCGCCCATGGACATGCCGGTGAGGTAGGTGCGCTGCGGGTCGCCGTGAAATTCCTTGGTGGCCTCGTTGAGCGTGGCGATGGCGAGGTCGTCCATGGGAGGCTCGAGCCACCACTGATTTTTGCGGCATTGGGGCATGACAATGATGGCGGGAAATTTGGTGCGATCGCTGCGGATGGCGCTGCCGATGCCGATGTCGGTTTGCAGCATGCCGTCGTCGGCGCGTTCGCCGGCGCCGTGCAGAAAGAGCACGATGGGCCATTTTTGACGCGGGTTCCAATTGTCGGGAACGTAGACTTCGTATTTGTAAACCGTTCCTTGCAAGGTGATGCTGCGATCAAGAAATCCCGTGTCCGGTTTTTTGGCGAAGAGCGGCGATGCCGCGGCGAAAAGCAGCAGAAACGCCAGCCCCAGTGATTTAAACCACGTTTGCAAGAAATTCTCCCAGTATTAAAACTCTAACATGGATAACCACGTGTCGCCGGATGCTGCAAAATTGTGCAACACGTTTATTTTTCGCACTAAATACGCAGCCGGGAGAAACCGTTGCCTGTCGAGCGGTATCTAACTGGGCAGCATGGGACGACGCATAGAACTGGACGCGTTACGCGGGCTCATGCTCGTGTGGATTACTTGCACGCACCTGCCTACCGCAGCCAGCACCTACGTAAACCAGCCCTTTGGATTTGTTTCCGCGGCAGAAGGATTTATTTTTCTTTCGGCGTTGTTCACCGGGCGAATTTATTCACGGATGGCCGAGCGCGACGGCTATAGCAAAATGACGCTGCAGCTCTGGCTGCGGACTGTGCGTCTGTATGGATATCACGCGCTGCTGCTGGCGTTTGCGTTTCTGGTGGCGGTGCCGATTGCGTCGCATGGAGACCGGCCCGGGCTGCATAATCTGCTGGACTATTATTTTGCTGGGCCGAAAAAAGCGGTGATTGAAGGGTTTTTGCTCATTTATCGCCCGCCGCTGCTGGACATTTTGCCGATGTACATTGTTTTTCTGGCGCTGACTTCGATTGCGTTTTGGTTGGCGCGGCGCATTGGATGGAAGCCGATTCTGGAGACCGCGCTGGTGTTCTGGTTCGTGGCGCAATTTGGATTTCGCAGCGCGGAACACAATTTCATGATGCGGTTTATTCCTACGCACATTCCGCTGAATGAGATGGGGTCGTTTGATCTATGGGCGTGGCAACTACTGTGGATCGTGGGGATCTGGTGCGGGGTGCAATGGGCCAAGGGTGAATTGCCCATCGAGTTGTGGGCGAGGCGAGCGATTATTCCTGCGGTGGTGTTGGAAGGCGTCTTCTTCTACATGCGTCGGCAAGTGGCGCATGGATTGACGCTGGGAGTCAGCGAGTTTCTTTTTGACAAGTGGCATCTGGGATTGCTACGCGCGGTGAATTTTGCCGCGGCGGCGGCGATTATTCTGGTGTTGCAGCCGGTGCTGAAGCATCTGGCGTTTCGGCCGCTGGTGTTGATGGGGCAATCTTCGCTACAAGTGTTCTGCGTGCATTTGCTGTTTTGCTTTGCGGGGTTGACGCTGCTGGGAAATGCGTCGATGTTAAGTAAGTGGCAGCAGATTGGACTGCTGGCGGCGACCTTTGGAGCGATGTTGCTGACTGCAAAGCTTTTTGCCAAGAGCGAGGCGAATAAGGATCCGCATCCGAAGCCGACGGTGATATTAACGCCGCAACCACAGCCGCAAAGCTCGTGAAATTCTGACTTCTCCCCTTCCCTGAAGTTTTGACGCTCTGGGTCAGGTTAGCGGCGCTTGTGGAGGCTGCTGAAGTCGGTGTGCGTTTCGACCTGCGTTTCTTTTTGCGTGCCGAGTCGTTCGCGTGCATCTTCCACGAAGCCGAGGAAGCGGTGAGCCAGTTCCTTGATACGCGCGGTTTCGTGCCGCTCGATGGATTCCACCGGAACAAGATCTGAGCCCACTCCTAAAGCAGTTGCTCCCGCCAAAATAAAGTTCATCGCAGTTTGCTGCGTGACTCCGCCTGCGGCGATCAAGGGAACTTGCGGCAGCGCGGTTTTCAGCGCCTTGATGTATTTGTGTCCGCCCATTGCGGCAGATGGAAAAACTTTGACGAAGTCGGCGCCGGCTTTCCACGCGTTGATCACTTCTGTGGGAGTTAGTGCGCCGGGGATCGCCGCGATTCCGGCCTTTCCTGAAAAATCAACGACGGCAGGATCGAAGCCTGGAGCGGTGATGAAGCTTGCGCCGGCGTCGACGCAACGTTTGGCTGTCTCGGTGTCGAGGACGGTGCCGGCTCCCACGATCATTTTTTTGTGATGGGTGACCAGATGGGAGATCAGCTCGACCGCTTCGGGAACGGTCATGGTGATTTCCACGATGGGGATGCCGGCAGCGGTGACAGTTTCAGCGGCGTAGTGGGCTTCTTCGGCGGAAGAAACGCGGATGGCGGGGATGATGGCGATCTGCTTGATGAGTTGACAGACTTCTTCCCTTTTCATGGGTGGATTCCTTCAATACGGCGAATGTCGCGAGAGTGCATGGAGCCGGCGCGATTTGGAAGACGCGGATTGATCATGCGGCGTCCGGATCGGGTGCGGGGAGTTCATCGTCTTCGTTGGCGAACCACGTATAGAGCGTGGGCAGTAGAAAAATACCGATGATGAGGTTAGCGATGAGGCCGCCGACGATGACGATGGCGAAGGGGCGCTGCGAATCGGAACCGATGCCGTGTGAGAGTGCGGCGGGGAGCAAACCGAGCGTCGCGACGAGCATGGTCATCATGATCGGACGCAAGCGCAACACCGCGCCTTCGGCGGCGGATTCTTCGATGGTGTAACCGCGGGCGCGGAGTTGATTGATGTATTCCACCATGATGACTCCGGTTTGCACCGATACGCCGAAGAGCGCGAGAAAGCCGACACCGGAGGATACGCTGAGGTTGGTGTGGGTGAGAAGCAACGCGGTGAGGCCGCCGACGGGGGCCATCATGACGTTGAGCAAAATGAGCAGGGCCCACTTGGCGTTGGTGAACATGGTGTAGAGGATGACGAAGATGGCGACGAGGGTGATGGGCAAGACCATCATCAGGCGGCGCTGTGAACGTTTTTGCGATTCGTATTCGCCGGCCCAGTCGATGGTGTAGCCGACTGGGAGTTTTACGTCGTCCCGGACTTTCTTCATCGCTTCTTCGACGGTGCTGCCAAGGTCGCGGCCGCGTACGCTGAATTTGATGGCCACGTAGCGGGAGTTGGATTCGCGATAGATTTCGGAGCCGCCGTCGGTGACGCTGGATTTGGTGAGTTGTGCGAGGGCCACGCGTTCGCCGGTGGGCGAGACGAGGCGGATGCGTTCGATGGCTTCACGAGTGTCGCGATATTGCTGCTGATAACGGAGCACCAGGTCGTAGCGTTGTTCGCCGATGAGGACTTGAGTTAAAGCATTGCCACCGACGGCGGTTTGGATGGCGTCCTGCACATCGGAGACGTTGATGCCGAAACGGGCGGCTTGGTCGCGATCCACTTCGAAATTCAGATTGGGTTGGCCGAGGACGCGGAAGAGGCCGAGGTCTTCGATGCCTTTGACCTTGCGCATCACGGAAACGATCTCGTCCCCTTTTCCTTCCAGCGTTTTGAGATCGTCGCCGTAGATTTTTACCGCGAGGGCGCCTTTTACGCCGCTGACGGCTTCTTCCAGGTTGTCGGAGATGGGTTGCGAGAAGCCCCAGAAGACGCCGGGGATTTTTTCCAGTTCGCGGTCCATAGCAGCGATCAGTTCGTCTTTATGCTGGTGAAAGACCGGACGCCATTTTTCTTTGGGTAGCAGGTCGACGAAAAATTCGGTGTCGAAGAAGCCGGTGGTGTCGGTGCCATCGTCGGGGCGGCCGATTTGGTTTACGACTTGGGGAACTTCGGGAAACGAGGCCAGGATTTGGCGGGCGCGCATTGCGACAGCTGCGCTTTCGGTGGGGCCGGTGCTCGGCGCGAGCGTGCCGCGGACCCAGATGGCGCCTTCGTCAAGATGCGGTAGAAATTCAGAGCCGATCGGCCCGCCGAAACCGAGATACATGGCGAAGGCGAAAAGAAGCACGGCGATGCCCACAGTGAGTTTGCGTTTCTGGATAGTCCAGAAAACCGCTCTGCGGTAATGCACGGTCAGAAAGTCCATGACCGGGTTCTTCCATTCCTTGACGCCGGAACGGAAAAATAAACTGGCGAGCGCCGGGGCGATCAACATCGAAAAAATCAGCGCTCCGAGAAGCGCAAACGCCACGGTCCAAGCCATAGGCTTGAACAACTTCCCTTCCACTTGTTGCAGCGTGAAAATCGGCAGATAGGCGGTGACGATGATGGCAATGGCGTAGAAGACGGGCCGCTGCACTTCGTGTACGGCTTCGCGGATGCGATCCATCGGAGTGCGCCGTTCGCGTTCGGGGCGATGCAGATGGCGGACGATGTTTTCGATCATTACCACAGCGCCGTCGACCACCATGCCGAAGTCCAGCGCGCCCAGCGAGAGAAGATTTGCGGAGATGTGGCGGAGATCGAGACAGATGGAAGCGAAGAGCAGTGCGAACGGAATGGTGATGGAGACGATCAGCGCGCCGCGAACGTTGCCGAGGAAGATCAACAGAATGATCACGACGAGGATCATGCCTTCGCCGAGATTGTGCAGGACGGTATGGGTGGTGTAGTGGACCAGGTCGTCGCGGTCGAGATACGGGACGATTTTTACGCCGGGCGGGAGGATTTGTTCGTTTAGTTTTTTGACCGCGGCGTGGATGCCGTCCATGGTCGTGGCGGTGTCCGCGCCTTTACGCATGAAGACGATGCCTTCGACCACGTCGTTGTCGTCGAGCACTACGCCATCATCGCGATGGATGGCCTTGCCGATCTGGCCAAGACGGATTTTGGGGCCTTGGACAACGGTGGCGACGTCTTTAATTTTGATGGCCGCGCCTTTTTGCGTTTTGATGACGGTTTTTTCGATGTCCTGAATGTTGCGGATGAGGCCGACGGCGCGCACGTTGATTTGCTGCGAGCCTTGCTCGATGAAACTGCCGCCGCCATTGGCGTTGCTGTTGGTGAGTTGCTGTTCGATTTGCGCGAGGCTCAATCCGTAGGAAACCAACTTGTCGGGGTCGACGCGGACCTGATATTCACGGGTGAGACCGCCGAAAGAAGAGTCGTCCACTACATCGTGAGCGGCTTTCAGATATTTGGTGATGACCCAGTCCTGCAGCGATTTCAATTCCATCAGGTCGTAATTGGGGTTGGTGCTTTTCAGTGTGTACCAATAGACCGAGCCGATCGGGCTGAAGTCTGGGCCGATTTGCGCGTTCACGCCGGGCGGAAGCGTGACGGCAGTGAGGCGCTCGACGGCTTTTTGGCGGTCCCAGTCGTTGTCGGAGTCATCGTCGAAAATTAAATTTACGACCGACAAGCCGGCGAGCGAGGCCGAGCGGATGTGCGCGAGATGCGGAATGCCGTTCATCTGGACTTCCACAGGGATGGTGATTTGCTGCTCGACTTCTTCAGCGGCACGGCCTGGCCATTGCGTGATGATTTGAACCCAGACGTTGGCGACGTCTGGATAAGCTTCGACGGGCAGACGTTTGAAGGAAATGATGCCCCAAATAAAAAGCAGCACCGCCACGCTGAGGACGATGAAGCGGTTGTTGAGGGCGAAGTCGACGATCGCGCGGATCATTGTTCCGAGGTGTTCTGAAACTCGAGAGCGTTAGCGACGATGCGCTGGCCGGGGGTGACACCGGAGAGAAGGATTTGCATGCCGCCCGCAAGCATGTCGCCGCTTTGCACCTGGACGCGGCGGAATTTGTTGCCGCCGGCGGGTTGGTAGACCCAATCGTGATCGTGAAGATGCAATATGGCGGTGGCGGGGACGGCGGAGAATTTTTGTTTTTTCTGGCCGTGGAAGGTCGCTGAGCCGAACATACCGACGCGCATCACGCCGTTGGGATTGGGAACTTCGATGCGGACTTTGGCGGTGCGCAGATTGGGATCGAGGACTGGGCTGACGTTGCCGATAGTGCCGGTAAACGTTTGGCCGGGGTAGGCGTTGAGGTGGACGTCGGCTTTGTCGCCGAGACGCACGGTGGGCAGATCGTTTTCGTAGACGTCGCAGATGATCCAGACGCGGCTCAGGTCGGAGATGGTGAAGGGGTTTGGCGAGCTGAGGCCTTGCAGGCCGGCGGCGTTGGTGACTTGCTGATCGGTGATGACGCCGGAAATGGGCGCGTGAATGTCGACGACGCCGGATGGTTTGTCGAGATTGGTGTTGCCGAGGACGTGAATTTTTTCGGCGGAGGTGCGCACGTCGACTTGAGCTTTGTCTTCGGTGTCTTGCGCGACTTGGTAGTCGTTCAGAGAAATGGCGCCTTTGTCGTAGAGCAATTTGGCGCGCTCGAGTTGGGTTTTGGAGAGTTTTTCGTCGGCTATGGCTTTTTGATAGTCGGAGAATGCGCCGGAGATGTCGGCGCTTTGCACTTTGAGGAGGACTTGGCCTTTTTTCACGGTGTCGCCGAGGCGGGCTTTGATTTCGACCACGCGACCGGCGGCGATGGACACGACGGGTACGGTGCGGGAGATGTCGGGCGTTACGCTGGCGGTGACTACGAGTTGCGAAGTGCTGACATGTTCGACCACATCGGCAAGTTGAAATTTTTCGGGATGATCGACCTGAAAGATGTTCGTTTCAGAGGCTTGTTCGACCTTCAATGGCGGAGGAGCGCCGGCATTTTCGTCGGCGGCTTTTTGACCGCATCCGCAGATCGCGAAGCTAATAAAAAAAGCGCCAGCGAGAGTTGTGCTGGTTCGAATCATGGGAGGACCTCGCGACCGATGGCGAGATTCAATTGGCCGGCTGCGACCAGGTAGGTGGCGATGAGATTCAAATAGCTGACCTGCACGCTGCGATAGTCGGACTGGGCGCTGAGAAAGTCGAGGAGCGAGGCGGCGCCGTGCTCGTAAGAAAAAGAAATGGTGTCGCGAATGCTGGAAGCTTGCGGCAGATAGCGCTCCTTGTACGGTTTGAGCAGCGTGATGGTGCTGAGCAGCGTGGCGTGGGCGGAATCCACGTCGTTGAAGACCTGCGCGCGGGTGGCGTCCATCAAGCGCTCGCTGCGATCGATGTCCAGCTTGGTGCGCAGTTTCTCTCCCTGATTGCGATCGAAGATGCGCAGCGGAATGCTGACACCTACGCCAATGTATTGATCGATGGGCGGGTTGCGGCCGGCGTCGAGGCTGAAGGTGGGGTCGGTGGAGCCGTTGGCCTCGGCGAGCAGGTGATCGTTCCGGGATTTTTCTACAGTTTGCATCGCGGAGAGCAAATCGGGGCGTGTGTCGAGTGCGGCTTGGCGCAGGGATTGAAGATCCTGGATGTCCGTTGCGAAGTCGTAAGTTCCGGCGACATCGAACTGTTCGATAGGGGTGCGATCGTTGAGGAGCGCCAGTAGCTGGATTTTTGCGGTGCGCAGGCCGACTTCGGCGGTTTGCTGATCGGATTCGTACTGCACGCGCTGGATTTCCAAACGGTCGAGGTCGACGCGAGCGATGGCGCCGGCTTTGAAGCGGTCGCGATTCACGCCGAGGACGTGGTCGTAGTAAGAAATGTTTTCGTTGGCGAGGGCCAGCACGGCTTTTTCGTGGAGGATTTGGATGAAGGCTTGGCGCACGTTGAACAGCAGCGTGCGTTCGAGATCGGCTTGGCCGGCGGCGCTGATTTTGGTG
This sequence comes from uncultured Acidobacteriota bacterium, assembly GCA_963846145.1. Taxonomy (GTDB): domain Bacteria; phylum Acidobacteriota; class Terriglobia; order Acidiferrales; family UBA7541; genus Acidiferrum. The sequence continues at coordinate 617,831 of CAWJUV010000006.1, forward strand.
GCGTCCTGGGCGCTTTCGACGCGGAGTTCGCGCTTGTGGCGGCGTTCGTGAAGATAGCTGACCGTCGCGGAAGAAAGCATGTATCCGAGCGAGCTGTGCGGCGGGCCACCATCAAAGGGATCGATCTGGTCGAGCAGAATGCCCAGCGTAGGATTGGGGCGAAGACCGGCTGTAATTTCTTGGGCGCGCGATTCTTCCACGCCGAGTTGGCCGGCGAGAAGCGAAGGGTTGTTCGCCTGAAAGCGATCGCGAACCTGTTGCCAGGTGAGCGGATTCTGCGCGGCCACCGGGAGAGACAGGACGGCGAGAAACAGCATTGCGCCGCCTAGTCGCGCCAGGTGCCACCGCATTTCATCCTCCTTCGCGCGTCGCAGGTTCCGAAGCGATTCGACGACCGTCAGTATTCGTTTGGCGATGTTACGGGGGTGTTACAAACATGCTTCAAGCTTTTGCTTATGACGGCGGCGGACGCTGACGCGTTGCCGTCTGGACCGACTTTTTCGAGAAGAGTCTATCCCAAGTGCTGGTGCGAGTTAGCGTTTATCCAAAGCTAAAGCGGTTGGATGTTTGGGCTGATACAGAGACAGTTCTGTACCGCTGGGTAGGCGCATTTTGGTGATGGAACCCCAACGAGCTTCGTGAACTTCGGAGAAAGTGACATTTTTTGTGCGGAGCGAATTCATCTCCGCACGGAGATCTTCGCACATCATAAAAAGTTCCTGCCCGTTTGACTGGTCTGAAGGGTGCACGGCCAGTTCAGCGGGTGGCAGCGCGAAGATGAGCCAACCACGCCCCGCATCGACGGACTTAAACCCAAGCACATCGCGAAAGAAGGCGCGATCGGCTTCGGCATCCTGGCTTTGAACGACTATATGAGCGCCAAACATTACGGGACCTCCTTGATGGTGAAATGCGGCCATTGTATTGAGGGATCCGTCGGTTTTCCAAGACAGTGATTGTTGGCGGCCCTAATGGAAGCGACGAATCTTTAACATTTTGCCGAACCGCAGATGCGCTAGGCTGGCTGTATGAGAATCACTGGGCTACTCGGGCGACTAACGGCGACATTCCTTGTTTTCGTGACGTGTATTGCCATGCAGCCAGTCGGGGTGATGGCGGACGGCGTTCCGGTGCGGTTCAGCGCCGGACTGGTGCATGGTTTTTTGGTTTTGAAGACGCTGGATGGTTCGCCGATCGCCGATGGAGATTTGTCGCAGGTGTCGCGCGGCGGGCGGGTGACGACGCGATTGACGTTTCACTTTCGAGACGGGTCGCTGCATGAAGAGACTGCGGTGTATACGCAGCACGGGCAATTCCGGCTGCTGAGCAATCACGTGGTGCAGAAAGGGCCGGCGTTTAAGAAGCAAATCGAGACGACGCTGGATGCGACCACCGGAAAATTCACCGCGAAGTATGCCGATGAAGCTGGCAAAGAAAAATCCATCAACGAAACTGTCAAGGTTCCCGGCGATCTGGTGAACGGTTTGACGTTGACGACGTTGCTGAACATCAAGCCTGGGACGCGAAAAAACGGTGGTGTCGATGGTGGCCGCTACGCCGAAACCGCGAGTGGTGAAACTGATCATTACACCGGAGGGACCAAGAGCCTTTCACGTTTGGTGCCTCCACGCGAAAGGTGACGAACTACGCGATTAAGATCGATATTGGCGGAGTCGCAGGAGTGGTGGCGCCGCTAGTTGGCAAACAGCCGCAGGATGTACACATGTGGATTCTGCAGGGTGAGACCCCGGCGTTCATTAAGGCGGAGTTGGCGCTGCAGATCGGCGGGCCGGTATGGCGGATTGAGTTGGCGACTCCGAAGTATGAATAGACGCAGTCATTCGCTGCGCAGCAACGTTTGCGGGTCGATCTGGGAAGCGCGCCACGCGGGCACGCTGGCGGCGAGTAGCGCCACTACGCAGACCAGCGCTGCAACGCCGGCTAACGTGACTCCGTCCAGCGGCTGCACGCCGTAGAGCAAGCTGCGAATGGCGCCGGCGGTGGCGGCGACGCCGAGCAAGCCTGCAGCGGTGCCCCCGATGGCCAACCAAATGCTCTCGCGCAGCACTCCGGCAAAGATTGCTTCGCTGCTTGAGCCCAGCGCCAGGCGGATCCCAAATTCGCGAGTACGTTGCGAAGTGAGATACACCAGCGTGCCGTAGAGTCCGACGCCCGCCAACATCACCGAGGCGCCGGCGAAGGCGGCCAGCACGAACAAGATAAAGCGAGTGTCACCGATGGAGGCGGAGACGTAGTCGCTCATCGGCACGATGTCGAATGCGGCGCGGCCGCCGTGAGCGGCCTGCACCGCGCTCTGAATGCCCGACGATAATTGTTCGGCGGATTCTGGCGTCTTGATGACCAGAGACACTTCGCCGTAGTCGTCGTAAGGGATCATGAAGTGGGGAATATTTTCGTCGCGAACGCGGGTGACGCGAACTGGAGCGGTGACTCCCACAATTTCCAGATCGTCACGTTTTCCCGTGCGATAGATGGACAGAATTTTTCCGATGGCGCCTTCGGGCCACAGGCGTTTCGCCAGAGTTTCGTCGATGATGGTGACGCGGCGTTCGCGGACGATATCGTCGTCGGTGAAATCGCGGCCGGCCAGCAGCGGCGTGCCGATTACTGAGAGATAGCCGGGAAAGGCCGATTGTTGGGTGGCGAGAATCGGCGGGCTATCGGGACGATCGATTCTTCCCAAGCGGCGGGTTTCTTGCGGCTCCAATGGCAGCGGAGCGGCACCGCTGACGGCTTGAATTCCAGGCAGGGCCTTCACACGCTCCATCGCGTCGCGAAAAACGCCCCAGCGCGGCTGGAGCGTGGCATATGCGGCGTAGTTGATGGGGACTTTGGCGGTGACTACATTGGCCGGATTAAAACCGAGCGGCGAATGCATCAAGTTCAAGAAAGAACGCAGCATCAAGCCGCCGCAGGCCAAGGGAACGATGGAGAGAGCAACCTCCGCCGCAACCAGCGTGCGCTGCAATTTACGAGCTCCGGATCCGGCGGTTTGCGACCGGCCGGCGTGCAACACGTGAGTCATCTCACCGGACGCTAATCTCCATGCGGGGAGCAAGCCACAGAGGGCACTGGTGACCGCGGCAAGCAGCACCGCGAAGATCGCTACGGGAATGTCTATTCCGATTCTGGATTGCAGCGGGATGTGCGAAGCATCCAAGCGCGCGATCAATTGCAATCCGAAGTGTGCTGCTGCGAGGCCGAACACCGCAGCCGCCAAGGAAAGAAGGAAACTTTCCATCAGGATCTGCCGGATGATTTGCGCTCTTCCGGCGCCCAACGCCCTGCGTATTTCCAGTTCGCGTTGCCGAGCTGATCCCCGCGCTAACGTCAAGTTCGCAACGTTCACGCAAGCGGTCAGCAGCACGAATCCCACTGCGCCCGACAGGAGAAGCAGAGCGGAGCGAACATCGCGGGTCATCTCTTGCTGCAATGGGCGCGCGGTCAGGTGGAGTTTTCCTCCAGCTTGGGAATCCGATGGCGAGGCCTGCCAGCCGCCGGCACCGGAATAATAGTCGGGGTGTTCTTTCTGGAATTGCTCCGCCAGAACTTGCAGTTCGGCATTGGCTTGGTCGAGGTTGGCGCCGGGCTTCAGCCGCGCAGCTAGCGGAATGCCGCGATACTCGCGGGTCCCGTCGATGGTGTAGGGAAACCAAACGTCGATTTGCTCGAGGTCGCTGACGGAAGGCGGCAGGTACAAACGAAATTTCGGCGGCAGAACGCCGACGATCTGCACCTGGAGATTATTGACGCGAACGCCTCGCCCGATGACTGCGGGATCAGCGGAAAACCGGCGACGCCACAACTCGTCGCTAATTAGAATGGCCAACACCTGATCCTTACCGTCGTCGACGCGAGAATCGAGCGTGCGGCCCAGCGCAGGGCGGGCACCGAGCAGCGGCAGAAAATCGTCGGACACGCTGGCTGCGGACACGTGTTCCATGTCTCCGCCCGAATCGAGGTTGGCATCGACGGCGTTGATCGCCGAGATTCTTTCGAGTGTTTGGCTGCGCTGGCGCAAATCGTAAATCTCGCCCATGGTGGCGCCGGCGTTGGAAACATTGCGCGCGTCCACCTGGACCATCACGATGCGATCCGATTGGGGATACGGCAGCGGACGCCACAGTACTGCGCGCATCAAGCTGAACATGGTGAGATTTGCGCCGATGCCGATGGCCAGCGTCGCAATCACCACGATTGCGAAGCCCGGCGAACGACGCAGGGAGCGCCGCGCGGATTTCAAGTCCTGCCAGACAGCTTCAATTCGAAATTTTCGCAGTTTCCCGAGCATTGAGTTTTCACCCCTGCGTTCCGGAGTATGGGCTCGACGAATGTTCAGTATCGCCAACCTTTGAGGTCGGCGCCCGGTGGGGCCGTCTTTTGGATGCGCTCCAGGATTTTTGGAAGATACATGGTGTGGTAGTGGAGGCGCGACAAATAATTCGGGAGATTGGGATCGCCGTTCCAACAATGTTCGGCGCGGTCGCCGTACTTTACTTCTCCGTCGTACGGGGGATTCTTGGTGGTCTTCAAATAGTCTTCCAGATAGTAGACCGCGTCGGTTAAGAAAAACGTGTCGGCGCTGCCGACGTAGACGTGCAGTTTGCCCTGGAGTTTGGGGCCGAGGACGCTCCAGTCGCGTTGCAAAATGTTGCTGAGGTCGAAGTGTTCTTTCCAGTAGGCGGCGACGGTGTGATCGATTTCGCCAGTTTCTTTGTTGAAGATTGGTTTTGGGTAGCCGTCGGCGGCGACTGGGCCGAAGACTGCTTGCCAAATGTCGAATTGTTCGCCGGAGCGGGCGTGGGAGCCGAGCGCCAGTTCGTACTGATTGACGCTTTGCACCGTGCCGAGGGTGCGCCCTAAGTAGTCGCGTTCAGCGGGCCGCGGAATCTGAGTGTGGGCGCCCTGCAGGAAAAACGCGTTTTTGTCGTCGTAGAGATTGATGGTGGTGTAGGCGCGAAAATCGACTGGGTCGGGGCAAGCGATGAACGCGCCGTTATAGTGATCGGGATAGAAAACTTGAACGGCCATCGCTTCCCAGCCGCCGGTCGAGCCGCCGTAAACGAAGCGGGCCCAGCCTTGTCCGATGGCGCGGAATTGCTTTTCGATCGCGGGGATTAGTTCTGTTTCTATGGCGTCGCCGTATGGGCCGAGGTTGACGGAGTTTACGGCGTAGGAATCGTCATAAAAAGGATTGGCGTGGTTGATTTCGACGATCAGAACGCGCGGAAATTCTGGCCCACTCCATTGCTGGTAAAACTTGTAAGCCTCTTCTTGCTGGATTCGGTTGTAGCCCGCGAGATGGAAGCGCTCGCTGTAATCGGGCTTTAGATCTTTGTCGGGTGGCTCGGTGCGGAAGCCGCCAAAATCTGGATTGAAGTGGTCTTCAAAGATGATGAGTGGAAACTTGACCGCCGGGTGCGAATCGAAACCTTCCGGAACCAGCACGTTGGCGCTGAGAAACATGGGGTGGCCCCAGAATTTTGTGAGCAGTTGGCTTTGAATCTTGAGATGGCGGATGTACTTGGTGTCCTGTGGAGGTGCGATGGGCGCGATGATTTTGTCGAGGACGATAGAAACATTTTTATCGCCGCCGAAAGTAATCTTCTGGGGCGTTGAGTAGAAATTCCCTGGCGCGAGGTTCCAGTGTTGGCCTTCGCCGCGGTCCATGGGCAGTTTTACGGTGTGGCCATCGGCGCGATGAAACGTTTCGTAACGATGCAGGACCACCTGAACGGAGTATTCGCCGGGTGGGACGTCGCGCAGGCTTTTTATCGGATAACCCGAGGAGGCGTCGTCGAACGTTACCGTTTGGCCGGGACGCATCCCCTCCACGTCCATGCCAAACACCATCTGGGTGCGCACCGAATCGTTGATCTGCGTGCGCGGCTCCGCGGACGGATCGCTGGAGAGCAGCAACAGCAGGCGCCCATCGACGGGCTCTTCGCTCTGCGAATTGCTGAACGAAATTGAAAAGTCAGTTGGCGCGGTGTCGGCGGCTCGACTGGTAGGGATGAAGCCGAGCGTCGTCAATAACAGGATTAGGGCAAGCGCGATCCGGCGCGAATTTCTGCGCATAAGGTTTCCTCTGTCTGCTCTAAAGTGCACACGGCGCGCACGATAGCAACCGTCAAAGGGAAAGGCAAACGTAAATTCGGAGTTGGGTGATAGGCGAGTTTCGATCGTCAGAAGAATTACTGCACTGGGAATGTCGGGACGATGCGAGCCGAAAGCCGCTATTGGTTCACGCCACTGGCCAGAAAGCCACCGTCGACCACAAGAGTTTCTCCGGCGACAAAAGAGGCGGCGTCGGAAGCGAGGTAGACCGCGGCGCCGACTAGCTCCTCGTTTTTCCCGAAGCGGCCCGCAGGGGTGCGCAGCAGTAATTCCTGGCCGCGCGGTGTGTTGTCCAGCAGGTTGGCGTTCATGGGGGTGTGAAAGACACCGGGGGCGATGGCGTTTACGGCTACGCCGCGTTTGGACCATTCCACCGCAAGGGAACGGGTCAGTGAGACGACGCCAGCTTTGCTTGCGGCGTAAGCAGCGACCTCGCTCAGGGCTACGAAACTGTTGAGCGAGGCGATGTTGATGATGCGCCCGTAGCCGCACTCCAGCATGTGTTTGCCGAAGACCTGGCAGGCGCGCAACGTTCCGGTTAGGTTGGTGTCCAGGATGTCGAGCCATTCTTCTTCGGCCATGGACAGCGTGGGCGTGCGTTTGATCTTCCCGGCACAGTTCACCAGGATGTCGACTTTCTGGAATCGATCGAGGGCAGCCGCGAGTAACTTTTCCAACGAAGCGCGCTCGCGTACGTCAGAGCACAGGCGCACAGTTGCGCGTCCGCGACGTTCGATTTCCGCCGCGGTGTCTTCCACTTGTTCGGGACGCCGCGCGGAGGCGATGACGTTTGCGCCTGCATCGGCAAGGCCGATGCTGAGGACGCGCCCGATCCCGGAGGTTCCGCCGAGGACCACAGCGGTTTTATTTTCGAGACTGAAAATATTTTTGGTCATGGTGATGGCCGTTGCGATGTTGTCGACTGAGGTTGCGGTTTATTCGATGGCAATGATTGGCCGTCGCGCTCCAATTTATCGCGGGCGGCCCACAAGCCTAGCCCGGGATTGGCGATGAAGAAAACTTCTTCGCCGTCTACGCGGTTATAGCCTGGCGATAAGGTTTGGGGATTGTATTGTTGCAAGGTGTTTTTTAAATCGCCGTACTCGTACCCGACGCTTTCGATTTCTGCCTTGCTAAGCGCACCGGGACACCACCTGATAGAGAAGCGCCCTTCCGAAGAGCCATGAATCAAATGTGCCGGAGCACTTAGGTTGCTGGCCAGGGCCACATTGTTTTTTACGGCTTCGAGGGTCGCGGGTGTTCCGCGGTAGCCGTATTCGCGAATCAGTTTGTCGATGGCGGGATCTTCGCCGAACTGTTTAACGCCCGGAGCAAGAATGATCAATTCTGCGCCGTCGGCCAAGGCCATGCGGGTGCGATAAACCGCTTTGTTGCCCAGCCAAGTGCTCTGAAATTCGTGCGGGTCGAGGTAGACGATTGCTTTACGGATCGGTGGATCGAGAATTTCGAAGTTGACTTGCAGACTGAGCGCGGCCGCGCGCTGAAAACATTCGATGTCATCGCCGATAAAGAGGCCGCGTACCGCCAGCTGATTTTCTTTGGTGCGTCCGACCACGGTGAGCACGTATACGATGGGGAGCTCCCGCAGGAAGTGATCGGTGGCGTAGTCGAGAACACTGCGTACGGGATTTTCTGCGCGGCCCATGATGCGTTCCATGCCGTAAACGGCGCCGAGATAGTGGCTGCGGTTGATTCCGTCCGGGCCGCCGGTGCCAATCAAAATATTTTTGTTGTAGTTGGCCATGCCGGCCACTTCATGCGGGACGACTTGTCCGATAGAGAGAATCAGATCGAAGCCGCCGCGGGAGATCAGGCGGTTCACTTGCGCAGGCCAGAGGTAATTCAGCTTGCCTTCGGACTGTTCGTAGATAAATTCCGACGGAACTTCGCCGAGTGTTTCCACGTCGGTGCGCCAGTTGTGGACGCGAAACAGTTCCGGAGGGACTGCACCGAACATTCGCGTGATTTGCTGCGGCTGCATCGGGGTGTGCGTGCCGAGAGCGGGTAGAACGGTACGCAATTTGTCGCCGTAGTATTCCCAGGCGTAGCGCGTCAAATCTCCGGCGCGCGAATGGATGCGGCTCTCATCCGGCGGCACGGCCAGCACGTTTTTGTGCTCACCCAATTTGGCCAGGCTGGCGGACAGCAGTTCGCGCATTTGCTGCGGGGATAGGCTGGTCTCTTCGCCACCGACCGCACAATAAAGGCTCATGCGGCCAGCTCCACCTTTTTTAATCCTGGCGCGAGCAGGTACAAGACCAGCAGCGCCAGCAGGTACGCACTGGCGGCGATCGCAAAAAGACTGGCGTAGCTGTGCGTGAGCTGCAGCACGTGTCCGGCGAAGAATGCGAAGAGCGCGCTGCCGGCTGAACCGGCCATGCCGCCGATGCCCACGATGGAGCCTACTGCGCTACGCGGGAACATGTCTGAAGAAGTGGTGAACAGGTTGGCGGACCAGCCCTGATGCGCGCCGGCAGCCACGCTGATTAAGGCGATTGCGGTCCACACGGACTTCACGCTCATGGCTGTGAAAATGGGTACGACCAACGACGCGCAGAGTAGCATGGCGGTGAGCCGTGCGCTGCTGAACGACAAGCCCATGCGACGAAACGGCGCGGGCAGCCAGCCGCCTCCAATGCTTCCGACGGCCGACACGTTATAAATAATGATGAGCGGCAACCCGAGATGTGCCAGATCCAAATGAAACTTGGCGCTGAAGTACGACGGCAGCCAGAACAAATAGAAGTACCAGATCGGGTCGGTGAGAAATTTGGCGATGGTGAACGCCCAGGTCTGGCGGTAGCGCAGCAATCGGCGCCACGGTACGCGCGGTCCCGCGTCGTCCGCAGCGTCCTGATGGATGTGTTGCAATTCCCTGCTGCTAACCGTTGGATGACTCGCGGGCGGGCGATAATTGCGAAACCACCACAGCATCCACAACGCGCCCAAGACTCCGGTGGCTAGAAACGCGGCGTGCCAACCGTAGCGCAGGGTGACCCACGGCACGAAGAGCGGTGCCAGAATCGCACCGACGTTGGCGCCAGAGTTGAAAATTCCCGTGGCCAGGGAGCGTTCGCTGCGCGGGAACCATTCCGCCACCGTTTTGATCGCCGCTGGAAAATTGCCAGACTCGCCCAGCCCCAGGAAAAATCTCGCGACTCCGAATTGCAGCGCGGTGTTTGCCAACGCATGCCCGATGGCCGCCAACTTCCATACGCCCATCACCAGTAGGTAGCCGGTGCGGGTGCCGAGCTTATCGATCAGCCGGCCGGCGCCGAGCAGACCAATCGCGTAGGCGATCTGGAAGGCGTCGACGATGTAGCCGTAGCCGACTTCGGTGAGGCCGATGCTTTGCTCCAGTGTGGGTTTGAGGATGGCGATGACCTGCCGGTCCATGTAGTTGATGGAGGTGGCCACAAAGAGCATGGCGCATACCGTCCAGCGAACGCGTCCGAGCCCGTTGCCGGAATGCGCGCCAATTGACGCGCCGGGGTCTTCGGGGTGTTTCGTCGCTGTCTCGAAGGATGCGGTGTCCGACATGGAATATTTATTCTTAGAGACGATACCCTTTTTTCGTCGCATTACGCTCGTGAGATGTCTAGCAAAACGAGGTGACACTGAGACATAAACGCAAGATGATAGACCTGCTGCAGGCCCGGCGCAGCGCAGGAGGTCCACTCGTGACGTGCACACGACGCAAAATTATTGCCGGCCTGGGTCTGCTGGGGCTTGACGCGTTGACTTCGCCTTTCCTCAAGCAGGCATCTGGGTCTTCCCTGATGCGCACCTCATCCACGAATCCCGTTTCAGGTGGCTGCCCGTTCCGGTTGGCGGTGATCAATGATGAGATCACTCAGGACTTTGAGAAGGCCTGCCAGATTGTCGCCGGCGATTTTGGCTTGCAGTGGATCGAGTTGCGCTCCATGTGGAACAAGAACGTAACCGAGCTCAATGCCAAGGAATTGAGCGATGCGCAGAAGATTCTCAAGGAACACAACCTGCGCGTAACGGACATTGCCAGCCCTCTGTTCAAAACCGATTGGCCCGGCGCTCCCCGCTCCTCGCAAAGCGAAGCGCGCGATCAGTTTCACGCCAACTTTGACGCCGGCGCGCAAGACAAGCTGCTGGAGACTTGTATCTCGCTGGCCCACACCTTCAACACCAACCGGATTCGCTGTTTCGATTTCTGGCGGCTGGACGATCCGAAACCGTATCGCGCAGCCATCAACGCGAAACTGCAGCAAGCCGTGGAACGCTGCGCGAAAGATAATCTAGTCTTGCTGCTCGAAAATGAAATGTCCTGCAACACCGCGACGGGTGAAGAGTCGGCGGCGGTGCTGGCTGCCATTCCCAACAAAAACTTTATGCTCAATTGGGATCCTGGAAACGCCGCGGCTCTTGCGGGCACTCCTTACTCCGACGGTTACCAGAAATTACCCAAAGATCGCATCGGCCATTGCCATTGCAAAGATGTGGTGCAGAAGCCCGATCACAAATACGAATGGGCGGCTGTCGGGGCGGGTATGGTGGATTGGGTTGGGCAACTGCAGGCGTTGCAGCGCGACGGTTTTCGCTATGGACTAAGCCTTGAAACGCACTGGCGTGGCGCGGGTACACCGGAAGCCTCCACGCGCGTGAGCATGGCGGGCCTCAAGGCTTCTCTCTCGAAAGCGGGAAGTACCTGTTGATCTCGCAGTGCCGTAAGACAGTCGACCGGAAGGAAAAATTATGGTGACGCGACGTGAGTTTATCGATGCGCTGGCGGTAAGCGCGGCGAGTCTGGCGGTTGCATCGACCGCGAAGAGCTACAGCCAAATCCTCGGTTCAAATGAACGCATCAACTTTGCGGTCATCGGACTGAATAGCCGCGGATACGCGCACCTCTCTTCGCTGAAGGCCAACAAGAAAGCCGCGCGTATCTCACACGTCTGCGACGTGGATGACAATATTCTGAAAAAGTTTGCCGACGCGACGCAGAAAGAAATGAGCGAAGCTGCTACGGCCGACAAAGATTTCCGTAAAATTCTCGAATCCAAAGATGTAGACGCTATCACCATTGCCACCACTGACCACTGGCATGCACCCATGGCCATCGCGGGTTTGCAGGCCGGAAAACACGTCTACCTGGAGAAGCCCTGCAGCCACAATCCCGCGGAAGGTGAGCTGCTTTTCCAAGCGCAGAAAAAATACGGCAAGCTGGTGCAGATGGGCACGCAGCAGCGTTCTTCCCCCCACACCATCGAAATCGTAAACAAAATTCATAGCGGTGAGATCGGGAAGGCGTGTTTCGCGAAAGCCTGGTACGTCAACACGCGCAAGTCCATCGGCACTGGCAAGGAAATTCCGGTTCCCTCAACACTGGATTGGGACTTGTGGCAAGGCCCGGCGCCGCGCCGCCCCTATAAGGATAACGTTCACCCGTACAACTGGCACTGGTTCAAGACGTGGGGCACCGGCGAGGCGCTGAACAATGGCACGCACGAAGTGGATGTTTGCCGGTGGGCGCTGGGGGTCGACTACCCAAAGCGCGTCACTTCTTCAGGCGGCCGCTATCATTTCAAAGATGATTGGGAGTTTTACGACACGCTGGTGACCAGCTTTGAATACGAAGACAAATTAATTTCCTGGGAAGGCAAGAGCTGCGAGGGCATGAAAGTTTATGGCCGCGATCGTGGAGCGGCGATTATGGGAACGGAAGGCAGCGTGATTGTCGATCGCGACGGTTACGAAATTTATGACCTCAAAGGCGCCAAGAAGAGTGAATTCAAAGTGGCAGCCACGCCGACTTCTTCGGCGGACCTGGTCGGTCGCGATTCGATGACGGACGCTCATTTCGCGAATTTCATCGCTGGGATTCGTACCGGGGAAAAGTTGAATGCTCCCGTTTCCGACGGCAACATCAGCGTGACCATGCTTCAGCTTTCGAATATTGCCTGGGAGTTTAATCGCGAATTGCATCTCGATACGATCAACGGCAAAATCCAGAACGATTCGGAAGCGATGAAACTGTGGAGTCGCGAATACGAAAAGGGCTGGGCACCACACCTTTAAGAGGATGCGAGTTATCCATGAAGACTAATTTTTCCCGCCGCGATTTCGTATACGGCAGCGCACTGGTTGGCACCGCGCTGGTTTCTACCCACGGGGCGGCAACCTTGGCACAGCCGAGGCCGGCTGCCGGCAGTACTCCTGCAATTCAGTTAGGCTTGGCCAGCTACACATTTCGCAGTTTCAGCCGCGCTCAGATGATCGCCTTCATGAAACAACTGAACGTGGCGGCGCTCAACGGTAAGGACGTTAAAGATCACTTCCCCATCGATCCGCAGGCCGAAAGTGCCGCGTTGGTCGACTACGCCGCCGCGGGCATTAAGCTGCATGCCGGAGGAGTCGTGTCCTTCGCAAAGCCCGACGATGCGGACATTCGCAGCAAGTTCGAATACGCCAAGCGCGCCGGCATCCCGGTCATTGTCGCGGGTGACCCCACCAGTGAAACCCTTCCGCTAGTGGAAAAATTCGTGAAGGAATACGACATTCGCATCGCCATTCACAACCACGGCCCCGAAGACAAATTGTGGCCCTCGCCCCTTGAGGTCCTCGACGCAGTGAAGAATATGGATCCCCGCATGGGCTGCTGCATCGACGTCGGCCATACCGCGCGCGCCGGAACGGACCCCGTTCTCGCGATTCAAAAAGTTGGTCAACGCCTCTTCAACATCCACATGAAGGACCTCACCGACTTTAAGAATCGAGACAGTCAAGTGGCGGTGGGAGACGGCATCATGCCGGTGGGCAAAATCTTCGAAGCTTTAATCGCCAACCACTACCAGGGCTTCGTCGATCTGGAATATGAGGTTCATCCGGACGATCCGATGCCCGGCGTCAGCAATTCTTTCGCGTACATGCGCGGAATGGTGGCGGGCATGCAGGCTTGATGCTTACGCGTGGCTAAGTAGACGACTGTTGGGCGTTTCAACGGCCACCACCGCATCGCCATTCCGCTAGCCGAGCCTCCGATCAAAGCAATCAACGCCTCTCCGACTTTCCGTTGCGCATCGTCCTGCCAGCTTTTTCTTCTGTAATGCCAATTTCACCCTTCAAGCCTGGAATAAGAAAGGCACAACCTCGGTCTATATGGGCAGAGGCGATTGAAAATCGCGCGGTCAACAAGAAGCGAATCATTCAAATAACGGAACTGTTGTTCACCGTTCAAAGGAGAAATTTCAATGTCACAGAATACAAACAGTAAGCGTTCGGCATCTTTTCGCCGGTTGACAGTGGCGTTGATGGCCGCTGGAATCGCAGCCGCGCCGCCCGTGGTTCACGCCAAACCCAAGCCCGCGGCAATGATCGGCAAACACTCCAACTCAGTGTTTCTCGTACGTCCAACCTCGCTTCCTGAATTGGCCAGGCAAGACGGCGAAGCCATGCTGCTTCACGAGACCGGTGACGGGAGAATACTTCTTTACCTGGAAAGGAGCGGTGGTACTCGCTTGGCGGTCTTTGATGTAACCGACCCGAGCCATGTCAAAGCAGAAGCTTCAGCAACACTTGGCGCATCAGGTTCGTATGATTTTATTTCTCCGCTTGGAACACGCAAAGAAATTGTGCGATTCCGGGAGGGTCAGGAGGTCGCCGTATTAGATTTGTCCAAGCTGAAAGTTCCGGCCATCAAGACAATTCAAGGGCTGGAATTACAGGCTCTGGAGAATCACCTCGACGAAGATACAGCCATTCTCTCGGATCAGCCCAATCAGCCAGATGTTCCGCCGGCTCGAGACTTTCCAGCCGCAGAAACGCTAGATCCTCAGGAACCCTACCCGGTCTTAGGAGTGAAGGGAGTTCACGCGCAGCTGACGAACGACACCACCGGCACAACCTTCCTGCTTACTCCGGAAGGCTTGTATCTCATCCGGCGGCCGGCCGTGGAACTGGAAAACGAGATACACCAATTCCAGTTGAGCCACTCAGGATGAGAATCGATTCGTTAAGTTAGACCAAGGTTTGGTCGCCGCGACGCTGCAAGCGACGGTGCCGAGAGAGAAGGTCACGACCGCCGCGAACCGGCGCCGCGCGAGGTGCGTCCCTTAGAAAATGTCTCAGCGCATCGCGGCGGTCGTATAGTCGAAGGCTCGACCAGCCAGAATTAGTCTATCTAAAAGTAGTGGTGCGGCAACATTCGCCGCCAAACTTATTTTCGGTCTACATCGAGAATGGCTTTAGCGAAGGACTCTGGCGCTTCTTGTGGCAGGTTATGGCCAACGCCTCCGCTAATAAGACGGTGCTCATATTTTCCCGAGAATTTCTTGGCGTAGGCGGCTGGTTCCAGGTGCGGGGCCCCGTTGGCATCGCCTTCCATAGTGATTGTGGGAACGTCGATACTCGGCCCTTTTGCGAGTTTCTCTTCGTAAGCTGAATATTTCGGCTCGCCGTCGGCGAGGCCAAGCCGCCAGCGATAGTTATGAATGACGATGGCGACGTGGTCCGGATTGTCGAATGACTCGGCGGTGCGTCCGAATGTTTCGTCATCAAACGACCAGCGCGGTGACGCCAGTTGCCAGATGAGTTTTGCAAAATCACGGCGGTACTTTTCGTAGCCCGCTTGGCCGCGCTCCGTCGCAAAATAAAACTGATACCACCACTGCAATTCGGCTGCCGGCACTAGCGGGATTTTGCCGCTCTGTTGATTGCCGATCAAGTACCCGCTGACAGAAACCAGCGCCTTACAGCGTTCCGGCCACAACGCTGCGACAATTCCCGCCGTGCGCGCGCCCCAGTCAAATCCTCCGATTACCGCTCTATCGATCTTGAGGGCGTCCATCAACGCAATGACGTCGAGAGCCAGCGCTGACTGTTGCCCGTTGCGGATCGCGCTGTCAGAGATAAATCGCGTGGTGCCGTAACCACGCAGATACGGCACGATCACCCTGTAGCCAGCCGACACAAGAAACGGCGTCACATCGACAAAGCTGTAAATGTCATACGGCCAGCCGTGCAGAAGAATGACTACCGGCCCGTTGGCCGGACCTTCATCGGCGTAACCGATACGCAGAACTCCAGCTTCGATTTCCTTCAGCGATGTGAAGGCCTTCGTTCCGGCTGAATTTCCGCGCGCAGGAAGTTCATGGCCCGGAGCAGGCCGAGCACTGGCAGTAGGTTCTGTGACGAATTCCGCGGCGGCGATAGTCATCACGGAATTACGCAGAAACGTTCTGCGATCAAGATTGCTGGTGTTCCACATTTCTTCACCCCCGAATCGCTCCGAACAATTTCGTCCACATGATTAATCCATCCGACGGCGCAGAAAAACAATTGGACCAAGGTATAACGCCAGCGGCCCGCGACTTCCTCCCGTTGCGGCTTCCCTTCCACCCTCGATCTGCAATCGTCCAACCCCGATACCAAAAGTATTTCCAATACCTTCGTCTGATTGTTTCTGTGCGGCCTTTTTGTTCTTATGGCCAAGAAGCGGTCAAACGGAGAAGGCCACGAAGCATCCAAATACAAAATCCCGATGAGAGTTTCTAGAGGCGAGTTCGATGCTGGGCCGGGCCATCGCGTTAGAACAAAATGATCGCCGAGGAAATTTTTAGCCATGAATCCGAGTCCAACGCAGTGGAGGATAATATGAGCTACACGAGCGCACGCTCTCACTTGCCTCTCAGCCGCCATATTTTGCGTATGGCGTTGTTGGTTACCAGTTTGCTCGCGCCGTTTCCACTGCTCGGACAAAACGAAAGAAAGGAACCTCCCGTGGAAAACCCCACTGCCTACCGCACCATTCAAGTCGACGGACTCTCGATCTTCTACCGCGAAGCCGGCCCTAAAAACGCGCCGACGATCCTGCTGTTGCATGGCCTGCCGTCGTCATCAAGGATGTTCGAACCATTGTTCGAACGGCTAGCGGACCGCTATCACCTGGTGGCTCCGGATTATCCAGGCTTCGGTCACAGTGATTGGCCCGACCCCAAAAAATTCGCGTACACCTTTGACCACCTCGCCGAAGTCATGAACCACTTCACCGAGGCACTGGGACTCGCGCACTTCAGTCTTTATATGCAGGACTACGGCGGCCCAGTGGGCTTCCGTATGATTCTGGCGCATCCGGAACGTGTCGAGCGCCTGATCGTGCAGGACGCCGTTGCCCACAACGAGGGTTTGGGAGCCAATTGGAAAACCCGGCGTGCGTTCTGGGCCGACCGCGCCCCCAACGAAAACGCGCTGCGAACGAATCTTCTCTCGCTGGAGACCACTCGCTCCCGGCATGCCGGCGGCGGCGATCCAAACGCGGAGCGTCACAATCCCGATCTTTGGATCGACGAGTATTATTTTCTGAACCAGCCGGGACAGGGCGACATTCAGGTCGAACTCTTCTACGACTACCGGACCAATGTGGACAACTATCCCAAGTGGCAAGCGTGGATGCAGAAAAACCAGCCGCAACTTCTGGTCATTTGGGGCAAATACGAATCGTCCTTCGATCCTTCGGAGCCGGAAGCGTATCGCCGCGATGTGCCGCACGCACAAGTGCACATCGTCGACGGTGGGCACTTCGCACTCGATACCGCTGCGGATGAGATTGCGCAATTAATGCGGAACTTCTTGAAATGAATTACAGGACGTCGTTCGGCGATGTTTCGCTTGTGGAGTGCGACGCCAAATCAGCAATTGACCCCGGCGTCCGAAGCGCCGTTTACCGGGGAAATCGCTAGAGTGAATTGAAAAGTCGCTCCGCGAGGATGGTTGTCCGTAGCCCACAGCTTGCCACCGTGAGCCTCGATAATCGTTCGGCTGATCCGCAGCCCCATCCCAGTACCGTGCTCCTTAGTCGTAAAGAAAGCGTTGAAGATCTGTCCAGCTTGATTAGCAGAAAGTCCCACGCCGGTGTCCTCAATCGAGACCAGCAATTGTTCGTTGCTATCCGTTTCGGTTCCCAATGTGAGTTGGCGCGGGCCATTCACCGCCTTCATTGCGTCGAACAAAGCGTGGCAGAAATCGTGCGGGGCGCGCGGCCCGTCAAACTGTGGGAAGTGGTGAAGTCGCGGGTGCCAGTTTGCTGGCCATTCTCACCAGGTCGGCAAGAGAATTGTTGCATATGCGCCGCCAAGTTTCGCTACCTACCAGATCCGCCAGAGGGCGAGACGGGCAAGCGATCGCGAAGAAATTTTTCCCGATGCTGTTTATCGCGGAAGGCTTCCGTTCCTCCAGCGCGCGTAGCTGACAGTGCGCCGGCGACGTTGGCGAACTTCAGGCAATCTTCGAGCTTGGCTCCCCGGACGAATTGGTGAATGAACCCGGCCCCGAAACTGTCTCCGGCCCCAATGGAATCCACCAGGTCAATCACCGGCGGGAATCCTGAGAAATATTCGCTGCCGCGTCGAACGATCGCTCCCTGCGAACCGCGCTTTACGACCACCACCGACACTTTTTTGGCCAGAATTTCCGCCGCTCGCGATGGATCGCTGACTTTTGCCAGTTTGCAAGCCTCGTTCTCGTTGGGTAAAAGTACGTCAACGTACTTGAGAACCAGTTGAATATCGTCAGACCAGCGGTTCTCCGGGTCATCGTTGGTGTCGAGCGAAGTGCTGAGGCCAGCCTCTTTGGCTTTGCGAAACAATTCCACGAATTCGGGCCGCAACGCTTTGTGAAGGAAATAAGAAGAGACGTGTAAATGCTTGGCGTCGAAGACGTAGTTCAGATCAAGATCTTTCAGAGACATTTGGTACATCGTCCCTGGGTACGTGATGATGTAACGTTCTTTCCGCTGCGGCAGCACCACCGTTAGTCCAGTTATCTTCCCCTGAAATTTCCGCACCTTACTCATATCGACGCCACTCTCGCCAAGCCGCTGCAGACATATTTCTGCAAACGGATCGCTGCCGACCGACGAACTGAAGCCGACCTTATTTCCCAGCAGCGCGAGATTGTGGGCGAAAATCGCCGATGAACTTCCCAGAGTTACGCTGAGATCTCTAGCGATGTGTTCGCGCTCGAGCTGCAGCTCGGCAGGAAGCCCGTAGAAAATCAGGTCAAGGTTTAATTCTCCAACGACGCTTACGTCGAACTTCGGCATTTCATTTCTCCCCACTCTTACAATGCTTCTGCTTGTCCCCTAAGATACGCCATTGGGTAATGTTTCGATGGGCCCCTGAACGGGAATCTATCTTGCGTGAATAGGGCCTCCTTAAAACTACCAAACGTGTAAAATAGCCGCGGTCCCTGGTTCTTAGGATGTCGGCATAAGTTCGCGATGGCGAAAATCAAATGCGCCGCACGAAATCCCACAGTGTGAGTTCTCACCGCCGTTTCTGACCCGTAGCGGAGCACGTATGGCAAGCAGATCGCATTCTGGAATATCCGGCTCGAAAGCCAAAATTTTTCTGGTGGACGATCACCCTATCGTGCGCCAGGGTCTGACTGTGCTGATCAATCGCGAACCCGATATGGAAGTGTGTGGGGAAGCCGACAACGCTCCAGCGGCAATGCAGGGATTGGCCGCCGCTCAGCCGGATGCAGCCTTGATCGACATCTCGCTGGAGGGGCCGGACGGCCTCGAACTCCTCAAAACCATTCGTATCAAGGAGCCGATTCTTCCGGTTTTGATCCTCTCCATGCACGACGAGTCGACCTACGCGGAACGCTCCCTGCGCGCCGGAGCCAACGGCTACATCATGAAACAGGAAGCCACGGAGCGAGTGCTGGTGGCGATTCGCAGAATCCTGGAGGGCAAGGTTTACCTCAGCGAGCGGCTCACCAATAAGATGTTGGAGCAGTTTGTTTGCGGGTCAACTTCTTCCAAGAGTTCTTCCAAGAGCGATCCGCTTGGTACCCTCAGCGACCGCGAGCTGGAAGTTTACCGGCTGATCGGCGCGGGTCACGGCACTCGCCAGATCGCCGAAGCTCTGCACGTCAGCGTCAAAACCGTCGAGTCCTACCAAGCCCATCTGAAGGAAAAGCTTTCGCTGCGCAATGCGCGAGAGTTGGTTCAGCACGCTATCGAATCGACCATCACGGATAGAACTATCTGGGCTCCGCCAGCTCCCTATTCCAATTTTTCAGATTAGACTCATCTAACTTCTTCATTCCTCTCACTTTTTCAACCACAGGGAATCCCCTATAGCTCCCATAGGACCAATGCTTATGGGACAAACATCTCGTTCCTACTTGTGACGCACTTCAGCAGAGGCATATACCTGCTTCTGGAATCTATGAGCTGCATCTTCATGGCTCGGCGATTCTTGCGGAAGCACAGGAGAATGCGCCATGCCCGAAGTCGTCCCGTACGGTCGCGTCACTCAGAAGAAGCCTCCAGTTTCCGACGTGCACATCGTCTGGATGACCGCCGGACTCGGCTGCGACGGCGACTCCGTTTCCATTACTGCGGCCACACAACCGAGCATTGAGGACGTTCTACTCGGCGCAATTCCCGGACTCCCCAAAGTTCACCTGCACAACCCTGTCTTGGCCTACGAATGCGGCGACGACTTTATGAAGTTCTGGTACGACGCGGAGGCTGGTCGCCTCAACCCGTTCGTACTGGTGGTCGAAGGCTCGATCCCGAATGAGAGTATCAAGGCCGAAGGCTATTGGGCGGCGATGGGTACCGATTCAAAGACTGGTCAACCCATCACCACCAACGAATGGATCGATCGACTCGCGCCCAAAGCGCTGGCGGTCGTCGCCTGCGGCACCTGCGCCACCTACGGCGGTATCCACGCGATGGCCGGTAACCCTACCGGAGCCATGGGCTTGGCCGACTATCTTGGCTGGGATTGGAAGTCCGTCGCTGGGCTGCCAATTATCAATGTCCCGGGATGCCCGGTGCAGCCAGACAACTTCATGGAGACCCTGCTCTACCTTCTTTACCAAGTCTCCGGCTTGGCCCCGATGATTCCGCTGGACGAGCAGCTTCGGCCAACATGGCTTTTCGGCAATACCGTGCACGACGGCTGCGACCGCGCCGGCTACTACGAGCAGGGCGACTTCGCCAAGGAATATGGCTCGCCCAAGTGCATCGTGAAGCTGGGCTGCTGGGGACCGGTGGTCAACTGCAACGTTCCCAAGCGCGGCTGGATGAACGGCATCGGCGGCTGCCCCAACGTCGGCGGCATCTGCATCGGCTGCACCATGCCGGGCTTCCCGGATAAATTTATGCCCTTCATGGACGAACCTCCCGGAGCCCGCGTGTCCTCTGCGGCGATCAGCGTATACGGCTCGGCGATTCGCGCGCTACGCAAGTTCACGAACGACACCGTCAACAAGGAACCAAAGTGGCGGCATCCGCGTCCAGAGCTGACCACCGGCTATAGCCCCAGAACCTACTAAGCCATCACTTCCCAACAATTTTGGTTCCTAAAGGGACCACCAGAATCGACCAAAGGAGCTGTGAGAAACCATGAGCACCATTACTACTCCGATCCAGGACAAATCCAGCAAGTCCGGCAAATTGGTGGACATGAACTGGGATCCGATCACCAGAATCGTCGGCAGCCTGGGCATCTTCACCAAGATCGACTTCGAGAATCGCAAGGTGGCGCAATGCCACAGCACCTCGTCAATCTTTCGCGGCTACAGCATTTTCATGAAGGGCAAGGATCCGCGCGACGCGCACTTCATCACCAGCCGGATCTGCGGGATCTGCGGCGACAACCACGCGACCTGCGCGACTTATGCGCAAAATATGGCCTTTGGTGTGCGGCCGCCGGCTATTGCTGAGTGGATCGTAAACCTCGGCGAAGCGGCCGAGTACATGTTCGACCACAATATTTTTCAGGACAACTTGGTCGGCGTGGACTTCTGCGAGCAGATGGTTAAGGAAACGAATCCTGGCGTTTACGCCAAAGCCGAAAAGACCGCCGCACGCGGCGCCGGCCTCCACGGCTTCAAAACCATTGCCGATATTATGAAGGCTCTCAACCCCTTCACTGGCGCGTTCTACCGCGAAGCGCTGCAGATGAGCCGCATGACCCGCGAAATGTTCTGCTTGATGGAAGGCCGTCACGTTCATCCCTCTACCTTGTATCCCGGCGGAGTTGGCACCGTGGCCACGGTTCAGCTCTTCACCGACTACATCGTCCGCCTTATGAAGTACGTCGAATTCATGAAGAAGGTCGTCCCACTGCACGACGATCTCTTCGATTTCTTCTACGAGGCGCTTCCCGGTTACGAAGAAGTCGGCCGCCGCCGCATCCTGCTGGCCTGCTGGGGTTCCTTCAACGACCCTGACCACTGCGACTACACCTACAAGAACATGACCGCGTGGGGCCGCAAGATGTTCGTCACCCCTGGCATGGTTATTGACGGCAAGTTGGTGACCACCGACCTTGTGGACATCAACCTCAACATCCGCATTTTGCTGGGCAGCTCCTACTACGACGACTGGAAGGGCGCCGAAACCTTCGTCAAGACTGATCCGTTGGGCAATCCGGTGGACCAGAATCATCCCTGGAACCAGACCACCATTCCGCGGCCACAGAAGCGCGATTTCAAGGACAAATACACCTGGGTGATGTCGCCGCGTTGGCTCGACAAGCGCACCGGCGATCACTTGGCGATGGATACCGGCGGCGGCCCGATCGCCCGGCTGTGGTCCACCGCTCTGGCAGGACTCGTGGACATCGGCTACATCAAATCCACCGGTCATAGCGTCAAGATGTATCTGCCTAAGACCATGTCGCTGCCGGAAGTCGAATTCGAATGGAAGGTTCCGCAGTGGAGCAACGCGATCGAGCGCGACCGTGCCCGCACTTATTTCCAGGTGTACGCCGCCTGCGCTGCCCTTCACTTCGCAGAGAAGGCGCTGGAGGAACTCCACGCCGGTCGCACTAAGACTTGGTCAGACTTTAAAGTTCCGCAGGACGCCATCGGCTGCGGCTTTCACGAAGCGGTGCGCGGCGTGCTCTCTCACCACGTCGTCATCCGCGGCGGAAAAATTGCCAACTACCATCCATATCCGCCGACACCATGGAACGCCAACCCGCGCGACATTTACGGAACCCCAGGCCCCTACGAAGATGCGGTGCAAAACACGCCGATCTTCGAGGAGAATCCTCCCGACAAGTTCAAGGGCATCGACATCATGCGCGCGGTGCGCAGTTTCGATCCGTGCCTGCCGTGCGGCGTACACATGTACCTCGGAAACGGAAAGGTTCTCGAGACCCATCACTCGCCGATGTTCGGACTTCAGCCCTAAGCAGCGCTTCAGAAACGAGAAGAAACAGACAGGCGACCAAAGTGATGGTCGCAACCGGTGATGGCGGAATGTTGGTCCCTCTCCGTCATCACCCTCAAGTTCCGCACGGAAGGAACGAATGTCGACCCAAAAAGAAGTGGAAAGCCAGATTGCGTCGATCGACCGGATTGTTCGTTCGCTCGAGGATGCGACCGATCCCGTCCTGCGCGCCAACGCCAAGGATTTGGTCCAGGCGCTGATGACCTTGCACGGGGCTTGCCTCGAAAAGATGTTGGAGATCGCTGCTAAAAATGGCGCTGCAGGAAAATCCGTCATCGACAGTTTTGGCCGCGACGATCTGGTAAAAAGCGTTCTGCTGCTGTATGGTCTGCACCCGGTGGCCCTCGAAACCCGGGTGCTCGAGGCGCTGGAAAAATCTCGGCCCTACCTGCGTAAGAGCGACGCCGACGTTACGTTGGTTGGGATCGATGATGCCGGTGTAGTCACCCTTCGCATGGAGGGCCAAAGCACTGCAGGCGGTTGCAATTCTTCCGCCGCCAGCCTGAAACAGTCTGTGGAGCAGGCCATCCATGACGCGGCTCCGGACATCTCAGGAATTGTGATGTTGGGATACGTAGAACCATCCGCGACGGCCGGATTCGTCCCCCTGGCTAGTCTGGCTGCGAGCGGCCATCCCGCTCATCACCCGTTCGAAGAACGAGCGGCAGCCGGAGTTTCTGAAAGTTAACGGAGCAGCGAACACCGTGTCTTCTTCGAACTCCATGCCCGACTCGGCATTTGCGGCGCTCCGCCAGTTCGCGCGGAAACGCGCCAACGTGGAAACCTGCGAAATGTGCAGCAAGGAGTTGGCCCACGAGCACCAGCACCTGCTCGAGCCGGCCACCCGCAAGCTCATCTGCGCCTGCGAAGCCTGCGCCATTCTCTTCAGTGGCGGCAGTAGTCTTCGTTTCCGCCGCGTGCCCCGCGATGTGCGCTTCCTCAAAGACTTCCGCATGACCGACGGCCAGTGGGATGGCCTGATGATTCCCATCGAAATGGCTTTCCTCTTTTTCAGCACTCCTCACGGCAAGACGATGGCGTATTATCCCAGCCCCGCGGGCGCCACCGAATCGTTGCTCTCTCTCGAAACCTGGAATGATGTCGTGGCGGAAAATCCCGTGCTGCAAGAAATGCAGGCTGATGTGGAAGCCTTGCTGGTCAATCGCGTCGGCGCGGGCCGCGGCGTTGAGCCGGAATTTTACGTGGTGCCCATCGACAAGTGTTACGAACTTGTCGGCCTGATCCGCATGCATTGGCGCGGACTTTCCGGCGGCACCGAAGTCTGGAAAGAAGTCGGCAAATTTTTCGTGGAACTCAAACGTCGAGCCGGCGTCCCTGTCGAGGAAGCCCATGCCTGATCTGAACTTCCGCGTCGAGAGTGTAGCCGCCGTCCCGTACGCAGCGGTGCCGATGGTGTCGTTCAAGTTGCGCGTCACCAACTCCAACGCTGAAGAAGTAATCCACTCAGTAGTGCTTCGTGCGCAGATTCAGATTGAAGTCACTCGCCGCCACTACTCTTCGCAGGAACAAGCTGCGTTGCGCGATCTCTTCGGCGAGCCCGAGCGTTGGAGCACCACTCTTAAGAACATGCTCTGGACCCACGCCGCAGTCACCATCCCGCCTTTTCAACGGGAAACCACCGTCGAAATTCCTGTCCCGTGCACCTTCGATTTCAGCGTCGGCGCCACCAAATATTTTCACGGCTTGCAGGAAGGCGACCTGCCCCTGAATTTTCTCTTCAGCGGCACGGTTTTCTATCGCGGCGCCGAAGACGCTCTGCAAGTCGCGCCAATCTCCTGGGAAAAAGAAGCCAAGTTCAAGCTGCCGCTGAAAGTCTGGCGCGACGTTATCGACGAGTATTATCCCAACACGTCGTGGCTCTGCCTGCGTCGCGACGCTTTCGAACGCCTCTACGAATACAAGGTCCGCAACGGCATTCCCTCCTGGGAAGAAGTGATCGAACGAATGTTTGCCAGCACGGACGAACCGGTGCGCATGTGAACGACAAACTGGTCGAAGAAATCGCCAACGCGGTTCTGTACGAGGGCTACATGCTGTATCCCTATCGCCCATCCTCGGTAAAAAATCGCCAGCGCTGGAATTTCGGCGTCGTTTATCCCAAAAATTACAGCGAGCTGCAAACCGGTAGCGATCCCTGGAAGACGCAAACCGAATGCCTGATCGCGGGCACCACGGAAACTACCGTAAAAGTGAAAGTCCGTTTCCTTCAAGGCATTTCCCGCGCCACCGGCGAACTCGAAACTCCGGTGCTGCGAAATTCCCGCAGGCACCGTTCCGCAGCTTCGCATTCAGCCCGCCGACCAACTGCCGCAAACTTGGCAGGAAGGCGTCGAACGCGACGTCGTGATCGAACCTCTTTCTCTCGGCGATCTGCTCACGGACCCGCTGTCTCGACCTTTTACGCTCCCTCCAAGCCGACTCACGGAAGAAGTTCGCGGCGCTGAAGGCCTCATTACGAAACTCATCGTACGCACTCAGGAAAGCATCTCCGGTAGGATCGCACTGTCTGCCGAGCGCCTGAACCAAGCCGTCATCAAAATAACGCTCACCGTCTCAAACGAAACCGTTCTCGCCGATCCCGACTCCGCCGCCCGCGAACGCGCCGTGATGCAATCTCTGCTTTCCGCGCACAGCATCATCAGTCTCGAAAACGGCGAATTCATCTCCCTGCTCGAGACTCCGGATGCATTCAAGGGATTTGCCGCTCGATGCAAGAATGTCGGCACTTGGCCCGTCCTTGTCGGCGAAGAAGGCAGCCGCGACGCGGTGCTCTCGTCTCCGATCATTCTTTACGACTACCCGCAGATCGCCCCAGAAAGCGCTGGCGATCTTTTCGATGGCACGGAAATCGATGAAATTCTGGCGCTACGAATCCTCACCCTGACCGACGCCGAGAAAAACGAAATGCGCGAAGGCGACGAGCGCGCCCGGCAAGTCCTTGAACGCACCGAAGCCCTGCCCGAGGAAGAATTCCTGAAGCTCCATGGAGTTTTGCGCGGGATGCGTCCATCCTCCAGCCCCTCGCCCGCGAACGAAGAGGAACGGCGATGAACGAATTTGAGTGGAACCTGCTCGAGGCCAAAACGCCTCAAGACGCGCTGGAGATATCCGGCGTTCCAATCAAAGCTGGCGACCACGTCCGCTTGCGTCCCGGAAAACGCGGCGACATTTTTGACCTGGCCCTCGACGGAAAAACCGCGGTGATCGAATCCATCGAGCAGGACTACGAAGGCAAATTTCACATTTGTGTCGTAGCCGATGATGATCCCGGCCGCGACATCGGCCTGATGCGCCAACCCGGCCACCGTTTTTTCTTTTCAGCGGAAGAAATAGAGCCGCTTGGTCCCGATGAAATCGGCTCCATCCCGTCTTCTTCCCTGCCAAAAATTCTCATCGCCGGCATCGGCAATATTTTT
This sequence comes from uncultured Acidobacteriota bacterium, assembly GCA_963846145.1. GTDB lineage: Bacteria > Acidobacteriota > Terriglobia > Acidiferrales > UBA7541 > Acidiferrum. The sequence goes on from CAWJUV010000006.1 coordinate 643,655, forward strand.
CTCGGCGATGACGGCTTCGGCGTCGAGGTTGCCAATCGCCTCGCTGCCCAAACTGTTCGAGCGGGCGTGAAAGTAGTTGATTATGGAATTCGCGGCTTGGATCTCGCTTACGCACTGATGGACGGCCCCGAATTCACGATTCTAATCGACGCCTGCCCGCGTGACGCCGCCCCCGGCACCCTATATGTAGTCGAACCGGACCTCAGCATTTTTGACTCGCCGAAGAACTCTTCTATCGCAGTCGACGCTCACGCCATGAATCCAATGGCCGTCCTCGGGATGGCCAAAAATATGGGCGCAACCTTGAATCACATTTTGCTGGTAGGTTGCGAGCCCGCCACCCTCGGCCCGGAAGAAGGCCAGATGGGCCTCAGCGAAGTTGTCGAAGCCGCGGTTGAACCAGCAGTGGCGTTAACAGAATCCCTGGTAACAAGAATTCTTGGCGGCGAATGGCCTTTGCAAGTCGAGCATCTGGGTCAAAATCTCAAAAAGTAGCCCGAGAAAGGACTGAGTCCCATGGAAATCGTAAAGCATACCGACGGTGGGCCATCCACCGAACGAGACACTCTGTTTATGCTGGGCGGCGTAGCTTTGGTGGTCGTTGGTGCCGGAATGATCCTGTCCAATCCCGCCGTGCGCCGCTACGTGGAAAGCAGTCCGATCGGCAACGTGCTCGGCAACATCATTCCGGACGTGGAAAAGTATTTTCGCCTCCGCTCGATGTAGTTGCGGTTGGCACCAGTGAGATGATGCGGATGGCGGCTTCCCCGCAGCCAGCGCTGCTACATCGTCCGCGAGCAGATTTAGCTATGAATCCAGCAACCGGAGCAAAGATGGCGCCTGAGACCACCGCCGCGCAGTACACCGTCGATACGGCCAAGAGCAAGCTCACTGTGCGCGCATTTGCCAGTGGCCTGCTCTCCGGGTTGGGCCACAACCCGGTGATTGGCGTTCGCGATTTCTCTGGAGCGGTCTCTTTTTCTCCGGAAAATCTCGCCGATTCCGCAATGAATTTCACGGTCAAAGCCGCTTCGCTCTCCGTTCAAAACGACGTCAGCGACAAAGACCGCGGCGAAATCGAACGCACCATGAACAACGACGTTCTGCAGATCCAGCAGTTCCCGGAAATTGCCTTCACCAGCAAAAAAGTCTCCGGCATGCGCATGGGGGACTCTCTGTATGTCGCTCGCATCGAAGGCGACTTATCCTTGCACGGTGTGACCCGCTCGCAGACGGTCACCGCGCAAGTGGTCCCTGGCGATGACACGGTTCGCGCCTACGGAGATTTCTCACTAAAGCAGACCGACTTCAACATCAAGCTGGTCTCCGTCGCGGGCGGCGCATTGAAAGTAAAAGACGAGCTGAAATTTTCGTTCGACATCGTGGCGAGGAAATAGCGCATGTGTCTAGCCATACCCGGCAAGATCATCGAAATCACCACCGACGCCACCCACACCGCGCTGGTTGACGTGGTCGGCGTACGGCGTAGAGTGGACCTGGGCTTGCTGCAGGAGGACAACTGCCAGGCTGGCGACTGGGTGCTGATTCACGTGGGTTTTGCCATGAGCAAAATTAGCGAAGCCGAAGCCCGCGATCAGATGGAAATGCTGCATATGTTGGGCGAGGCTCATGCCGCCATGGAAGAGGTTAGCGGCTACGGCCTGGAAGACGAACCACCACCAGAAAAATTAAAGATAAATTAGCGCGGTTCAACCATGAAATACGTTGATGAATTTCGCGATCCAGAACTAATTAAAAAGTCGGCGGAAGAAATTCGCCGCCTGACCGATCCCAATCGGCACTATCGCATCATGGAAGTTTGTGGCGGCCACACCCACGCCATCTACCGTTTCGGTCTGAGCGACGTTCTCCCCGCTAACATCGACCTAATTCACGGCCCCGGCTGTCCCGTTTGCGTTCTACCCATGGGCCGCATCGACGACGGTCTCTCCATCGCCGCCGATCCCAACGTGATCTTCGCCGCATTCGGCGACATGATGCGCGTGCCCGGCGCCAATGGCAGCCCACTCGAACACAAAGCCCGCGGCATGGATGTGCGCATCGTCTATTCGCCTACCGATGCGATCAAGCTGGCCAAGCAAAACCCCAGCAAACACGTGATGTTCTTCGCCATCGGCTTCGAAACCACCGCACCTTCTACCGCGCTCACGTTGCAACGCGCCAAAGCTGAAAACCTCGATAATTTTTCTGTCTTCTGCAATCACGTCACGATTATTCCGGCGATTCGCGCGATTCTCGATTCGCCCGACATGCGCCTCGACGGTTTCATCGGCCCGGGCCATTGTTCGACCGTGATCGGCTGTCGTCCGTATGAGTGGATCTGCGCAGATGAGAACAAGCCGATCGTCGTCTGCGGTTTTGAGCCCCTCGATTTGCTTCAATCCATCGTCATGTTGCTTCGCCAAATGAAAAATGGCGAAGCCAAAGTCGAAAATCAATATAAGCGCGTGGTTCCGTGGGAAGGAAATCGCGCCGCACTGCGTGCCATGAACGAAGTGTTTCAGCTTCGTCCTTATTTCGAATGGCGCGGCCTCGGCTTCATCTCCCAATCGGCTTTGCGCATCCGCGATTCCTACGCGCAGTGGGACGCCGAGCGGCGCTTTAACGTTCCCGGAGTTCGAATCACGGACCCGAAGGCCGCGCAATGCGGCGAGGTCTTGAAGGGCGTGCTGAAGCCGGCGCAGTGCAAATTATTTGCGCACGAATGCACCCCGGAAAGTCCGGTCGGCGCGCTAATGGTTTCCTCAGAAGGCTCCTGCGCAGCATTTTATAATTACGAGCATCGCAAGACCGTCACCATCTCCAAGAATCTCGCTGGCGTAGCGTGAGCTCCACCAAAACCATGGAAGAATTCGCCGCCGGCAAGGTGAGATTCCGCGAGCCGCAAATCGAAATGGCCCACGGAGCCGGAGGCAAAGCCAGCCGTCGCTTGGTCGAAGGACTTTTCGCGCCGCTTCTGTTTGGCTCCTCGACGGGACCGTTGGGCGACGCCGCCCACATTCAAATCAACGGCACAAAAATCGCGATGACTACCGACAGTTTTGTGGTCAAGCCGCTGAGCTTTCCGGGCGGCTCCATCGGAGAATTGGCGATCAACGGAACGGTGAACGACTTGGCCGTTTCCGGCGCGCAAGCCGAAGCCATCACAGTCACCTTCGTGCTGGAAGCTGGACTTTCCACTCACATTCTTGAAGCGGAAGTGCGCGCAATGGGCAAGGCCGCGCAGCAGGCTGGCGTGATCATTGCCGGCGGCGACACCAAGGTTGTGGAACACGGCAAAGCCGATCACATGTACATCACCACCACCGGCATTGGCCGCCTGCTTTCGAACGTGCAAATTTCTCCGCAGTCCGTAATTCCCGGCGACAAAGTCTTGCTCTCCGGCCCCATCGGTGATCACGGCATCACCATTCTTCTGGCGCGTGGTGAACTCGACCTCGAAGCTGACCTTCGCTCCGACACTCGCTCGGTATTTCCGCTGGTGAAAGCTTTGGTTGACGCAGCCGGTCCAGGCGTGCGCTGGATGCGCGATCCCACGCGCGGAGGCGTAGCTACTTCGCTGAACGAACTAGCCCGCGATTGCGGTCACGGCATCGTGCTCCACGAAGAAAAAATTCCCATGCGCGACACCGTTCGCGGCGCGTGCGAGTTGCTCGGGCTCGACGCGCTGCACATCGCCAACGAAGGGCAATTTCTGGCGATCGTTGCAGCCGAATTAGCTGATACCGCGCTGCAGGCCTTAAAAACCACGCCCGGCGGAGAAGAAGCCGCCATCATTGGTGAAGTTCGCGAACAGCCCGCCGGCACCGTGTTGGTCACCACCGCTTACGGCGGAACTCGCGTCATCGACATGCTCGTGGGGGACCCGCTCCCCCGTATTTGCTAGGATTGCGCATGGCCACGGGCGTTGCACTGGGCACCCAGATTGAGCAGCGGCTTCTCTCCCGTAATGCCTTACTCGAAAAGTTTTTCGATCGCGAAGCTTTGCGGCTGGCCGGCGCGTGTCGCGAAATGTCGGATCGATTCCTACGCGGCGGCCGCTTGCTGGCTTTCGGCCAAGGTCCGTATGCCACCGACGCGCAACACGTGTCCGTGGAATTCGTTCACCCGGTTATCGTAGGCAAGCGCGCGCTGCCCGCCCTCGATCTTTCTATTTCTTTTCGACCCTGGCTTGAGGCTCTTCTGCAGCCTGATGACATGGTCATGGGCTTCGGCCCGCCCGAAGGCGATCCCGCCGTCTCTTCCGCACTCGAATTCGCTCACCAACGCGGCGCGATGACCTTCGCCCTCCCGGGCGCCCATGGCTCCTACTTCATTCCTGCCGAAACGCGCGATTCGTTCGCGCACCAGGAACTGGTCGAAATTCTCTACCACACGCTGTGGGAGACGGTGCACGTCTTCTTCGATCACCACCAAATGGGCCACGATGTTGGCGATGCCGGCTTTTTGTATCCCTTTTTAGGCAAAGATAAACAAGCCACCACGGATGTGATTTCGGACGTTGCTGAATCGATCCGTATGAAAGTTCGCGATGACGCCGAGTTGCGCGAGCGTGCCGCCCACGAAGAGTCGGAAAAAATCGCGCAAGCTGCCAACGCGATGCGTGAAAGAATCGACCGGGGCGGCAAACTCATCATTTTTGGCAACGGCGGCTCGGCCACCGATGCCAACGACTTCGCCCTCGATTGCGTGATGCCGCCCGCAGGATATCGGCCGGTCCCCGCGGTTTCCCTCGCGATGGAGCCGGCCAACATTTCCGCCATCGCCAATGACGTGGGCACCGAACTGATCTTTCTGCGCCAACTCATCGCCCAGGCCCAACCGAACGACGTGGCCGTCGGCATCTCCACCAGCGGCGGCTCGCGCAACATCGTGATCGCTCTCGAAGAAGCCCGCAAGCGCGGCATGTTGACGATCGCGCTGCTCGGCTACGACGGCGGCGAAGTTCTCCGTCGCGGGCTCGCCGATTTTCCGCTGATCGTGCGGTCCGACTACATTCCGCGCATTCAGGAAGTGCAGGCGTCCATCTATCACGTGCTGCGCGACGCGCTCGCAGGGTTCGACCATGCCTAAGATCGAACTCTACGGCACGAAAAGTTGTCCTTATACGAGCGAAATGCGCGAATCGCTCGAATGGTCTGGCAAAGAATTTACCGAATTTGATGTGGAGCTGGACACGGAAGCTCGTTCGCGCATGCAGTCGCTAGCGTCACCTCCATACACCGTGCCGATCCTCGTCGAAGACGGCAAAGTCAAACAAATCGGCTGGCAAGGGCGCGGTTGCATCGTTTCCGCGAAGGCCTAACGAAAAAAATGCCCAACGCCTACTCCATCAAAGTCCGCGGCGTGGTGCAGGGCGTCGGCTTCCGTCCTTTTGTGTATCGCCTCGCGCGCGCCAACGGCTTGACCGGCTGGGTGCTGAATGCTGAAGAGGGCGTGGAGATTCACCTCGAAGGCGGCGAGCAGCCGGTGAGAATTTTTCTGGAAGAATTGGAGTCGCAGCCGCCGCCGGCAGCTTCCATCGTGGCGGTTCGTGTCTCGCCGGCCGTTTCCGCTGGCTTCACCGAATTTGAAATCCGCGCCAGCAAACGCGAAAAAACTCCCAGCGTTCGCATCTCGCCCGACTTACCGATTTGCGACGATTGCCTCCGCGAACTTTTCGACGCGGAAGATCCGCGCTATTTCTACCCGTACATCAACTGCACCAATTGCGGGCCACGATACACCATCGTGCGCAGCCTGCCGTACGATCGCGCCAACACCACCATGGCTCCGTGGCCGCTCGACAGTTACTGCGCCCGCCAATATGAAAATCCAATGGACCGGCGGTTTCATGCTCAACCGGTGGCCTGCCCGGAATGCGGCCCGCAATATTTATTTCAGGATGGCGACGACATTCGGCGCGGCGGTGCAGCGGTCGTCAGCAAAGCGGTGCGTTCTCTGCACGAAGGAAGCATTCTCGCGATGAAAGGCCTGGGCGGATACCACCTGGTCTGCGACGCAAAAAATGCCGAGGCCGTTGCCAATCTGCGCTTACGAAAATTTCGCAAAGAAAAACCTTTTGCATTGATGGTCAAAGACGTGGCCGCAGCTCGAAATCTCGTGCGTCTCGACGCGGAATCTGCAGCGCTGCTGGAATCGACAGCGCGACCCATCGTTCTCGCACCCGCCAAAGCCGAACTCGCCGGCGTGGCTCCCGATAACGACGAACTCGGCGTCATGCTGCCGTACACGCCTCTGCAGCACATGCTGTTTGCCGCAGGCGCGCCAGAAATCTTGGTGATGACCAGCGCCAATCGCTCCAGCGAACCCATCGCCTACGAAGACAGCGACGCGCTGCTGCAACTCTCCGGGATCGCCGATGTTTTTGTCATAGGCGAACGACCCATCGCCCGCCGCGTCGATGATTCGGTCGCCCGCAGCGGCGCTTTTGGCCCATTAATTCTTCGCCGCTCCCGTGGATACGCGCCCGGTGTCGTTGCCACTCTCCCCACGTCTAAGCCAATGCTCGCCGTCGGCGCCGATCTGAAAAATACCGTGACTCTCGTGGTCGATGGTCAAGCGGTCGTCAGCCAACACATCGGCGATTTAACCCACTACGATGCCTTTCGCGCTTTTCAGGAAACCATCAAGGACCTGCTCTCGATGTACGAAGTTGCGGCGGACTCATGCACCATCGTCCACGACACCCACCCGCAATATGTTTCGACCACTCACGCATTAGAACTGGCCGGCGGCGTAAAGCGCGCTGTGCAACATCATCGCGCGCATATCGCTTCCGTCATTGCCGAACGCGGCGCCTGGGACCAACGCGTTATCGGCGTCAGTTTCGACGGAACCGGCTACGGCGACGACGGCTCCATCTGGGGCGGCGAAATCTTTTCCGGAAGCGTCAGCGCCGGATTCGAACGTGTCGCCCACCTGCGTAGCGCGGCGCTTCCGGGTGGTGACGCCGCTGCTTCTAACCCGGTCCAAGCCGCAGCAGGCTTTCTTCTGCAGCTAAACGATCATTCCCCGCAGGATTTCACCGCGCCGCCATTTTCTTTTCCCGCCAGATTTCTCTACGCCGACAAGCTAGCCCGCAAAAATCTGCGCACCTTCACCACCACCTCCATCGGCAGACTGTTCGACACCGCCGCCGCTCTCCTCGGCTTCACCCACGAAACCACCTTCGAAGGGCAAGCCGCGATGTGGCTCGAAAACCTCGCTCGCAAAGCGCGCGAAGGCGATGCCTACGATTTTCCCTTCGTAAACAGTGAACTCGATTTTCGCCCGTTGCTCAACAGCATCATCGCCGATCGTCAGCGCGGCCGCGATCTCCACGAAATCGCCCGCGCCACACATCGTGGCATCGCTACCGGCGTCGCTCGCGCCGCGACCGATCTCTGCTCGCGCAACAACACCGACACGATCGTTCTCTCCGGCGGCGTCTTCCAAAACGAATTGCTGCTCAGCGACCTAAAAACCCTGCTCGAAAAAGAATCTCTCCAGATTTGGACCAATCATCTCGTTCCGCCCAACGACGGCGGCATCAGCCTCGGTCAAGCGGCACTCGCGGCATTCACTCATGCATGAACTCTCCATAGCGATGAGTATCGTCGAAACGGCTCAGGAAGAAGCCGAACAGCGCGGCAACGTCCGCGTGCAAGCCGTGCATCTGCGCCTCGGCCTGCTCTCCGGCGTGGTGAAAGAAGCCCTGCTGTCGTGTTACGAAATGGCGAGCGAAACGACGCTTCTGGAAGGCTCCAAACTCATCATCGAAGAAATTCCTGTCGAGATTTTTTGCCCCACTTGCCAGGTCGCCCGGCCCGCGCAATCCATCCAGTGGTTCGCCTGCATCGAGTGCGGCACACTTACGTGCGACATTCTGCACGGTAAAGAACTGGAAGTTTTTGCATTGGAGCTCGCCGAATGAATACTCAAGGTACCCAGAATCCTCAGCCTCGCATCATCGAAGTCCGCAAAAATATCCTCAAGCAAAATGATTTGCTCGCCGCAGCTCTCCGAGAGCGCTTCCACAACGAAGGCGTTCTGGCAATCAGCCTGGTCTCCAGCCCCGGAGCCGGCAAAACCGCCTTTCTGGAAGACACTCTCAAGCGCCTGAACAAAGAATTTCGCGTTGCCGCACTCGTCGGCGATCTGGCCACCGAAAATGACGCCGCCCGTCTCGCCCGCAGCGGCGCACCCGTCAAACAAATCACCACCGGCACGCTCTGTCATCTCGAAGCGCGCATGGTGGAAACGGCGCTTCAGGATTGGAACGTCGGCAAACTGGATTTTCTGTTTATCGAAAACGTCGGCAATCTGGTCTGTCCGTCTTCGTACGATCTTGGCGAAGATCTCCGCTTGGTTCTGCTCTCGGTCACCGAAGGGGAGGACAAGCCCCTTAAATACCCGACCATCTTCAATAGCGCCGATGTCGCGATCATCACCAAGATGGATCTCGCCGCTGCCGTCGAATTCGACGAACCGGCCGCTATCCGCAATATCCACGCCGTTCGCCCCGGCATGGAAATTTTAAGAGTCTCTTCCAAGACCGGCGCAGGAATGGAGCAATTTCAGGAACTGCTTGACCGTCTTCGCGGGCGGAAGGCCGCCCATGCGTGATTTAAAGACCGGGGAAATGTCGTTGATTTCGAGCCGAGGCGAGCAATACAAGCACAAAAACAGCACAGTCCTACTGAAGACGCTTTAGAAGCCAATACGGGATTCCAACCTGCTTACATCGCCCTAATTTTCATATAGCGAACGATATCGGGCAACATCGCAACCACCAACACAATCCCCACCGTAATCACAAGACTTCCTACTACCGTGCCGCTCTTCGCCATGTCATACACCTCTGCCGAAATCATGTCACGAATCGTTTGTCCACCCATACCATTTATCACTTAGTTTTCGAAACATCACAGGTCTGGATGAAGGTCAGGTTACAGGGCATTGTCGCGGCCAAAACAGATGCGGCTTCTCTCCGAAGCGTCGGCAGCCAATTCGCAAGTTCTCCGATGAGATCGCCCTGATTTTCCTAGACAGAATGAAACCTAGGTCCTAGTAGCACGATAGGGACGTTCCAAGAGATGTAAAAAGCCCCGCAGAGAGACCCTTTGCTGCGCTCGTTTTTGTTTGCCAGTTCAAGCAATTTCCCATTGCAGAGGTGCGGTCCGAGTGCTGTCGCCGCTGAAGCGAACTCCCTTGGGACTAAGTTCCAGTGACCTAGCGACGTTATTGACTTTGACTTGCTTCAAGCGGGATCGATCGGTTTCGGGGAGTTTGATGTCGATCGTCCAGTGCCCTGCCACTGAGGGTGCGTACCAGCCTGAATATCGGCTAGCCTCCTTTTTGAATCCCAGTAGTGGGGACGCGAATTCGTACTGTGCGAGAGGGAGTGTCGGGTGGAAATTGATTCCGCTTTCGTGAAACTCTACGCCCAAGAGCTTTGCGGCGGTGTAGAGCGGCCAAGCGTGAGCATGCATATTCAGGACTGGAAAATCGGGCCCGGTCCCGCCGGGATTTTTTGAGAGCACGGAATTGTAGGCGTCAGGACCACTCCAAATCCCAAACCACATGTCGGGATAAACCGCGGCATGGCGCGCGAGCGTATTTTTCTTCCACTCGTCCCAAGCCATATCGCCGTTCACGCAGGCCAGAGCCCAGATCAAAGTTCCGTTGATGGCCGCGAATATTCCACCATTGGTGCCGGTTCCAGGTTCGTCTTTCATGGTGGGGTCGGCGGCACTTTGAAGAAGCGCACCGATGGGAGAAGGTTTGCGCACAAGTTCTTCGAGGGCAGCCACCAACGTCCGTTTCTGTTCCGCAGTGGCGCAATCGCCGAGAATGGCCCAGGGTTGTGGCTCCAGCCATAACTGCTTTTCGCCAACCCAGCCGTGGTTTTCGCCGAGCCACGCGCGCCGGAACCAGCGTCCGGTCCATTGCTGCCGCACCGCCCGGCGTTGGGCCTCGGCAGTGGCACGGACCTCGCCTGCAAGTTTGGGACTTTGCGCAAACTCGAGCATGCGGGCATACAAACTGAAGACGTAAGCGGCCATGGCTGCATTGAGAACGCTTTCGGTGTGTTCGCGCACCTGCGCGGCCTGTGCCGGCGTGAGATGAGTTACTACAATGCTGTCGTTCCAGTCGCCGTTCAACAGGCGCATCAAGCCATGCTTTCCGAAACCGATCTCGGTTGTCAGATACGTGTAGGAGCGCGCCAGCAGGTCGAAGACGGTAGGGTCGCCAGCGTGATTTTCTTTGCGAGGATAGGGAGGAATTTTCTGATCGAGGAATGATTTATCGCGGGTGGCCAAGACATATTCGGAGGCCAACCAGAGCAGCGGCAACTGCAAATCGCTGGGCCGGTAGATACACGGCATCGGCACCCCGCTGCCGGCGATGCCATAGGGCAAAGAGCCATCCGGCTGAATTTCCTTGAGGGTGTAGCGGAGGATTTCCCGAACGACTGGTGGGTCAGTGAAAACCAGCGGCAGTGCGTGTTGCACGGGATCGCGGGCGGCTCCCTGCAGTCCGGCGAGATACTGAAAGCTGGCACCCTGCGAAAGAATATGTTCGCGGAAAAAACTGTCATAGGTCAGACCACTTCGCAGGTAGTAACTACTCCAGGCGGTTTCTCTTTCAGCCCACGGCTCGGACTTTGTTGTGAACCGCAGTCCGTTGGATTTCCAGCGCGAACTGGAGCGAGCCCAAAGTGAATGTGGTTCGGCTGCGTACTTGGCCGTGAGACTGTCGAAATCGAAACCTTCGGGCAAAAATCCGTACAGAAAATAGAGGGTCTTACTCTCTCCGGGCTTCAGGGAAAGCTGCCGTTCCAGGAAAAATGCGCTTTCGGGACCGGAGGCGTTCAAGTCACGATCCAGGCGGTCAGGTCGCCCTTGCATTGTGTCGTTAGAAGCTTGGAAGTAGTTCGTCGCGTTGGTTTGGAATCCATCCACCGAGGCATCGAGAGAAATCAAAAAGGTAGGTGGCGGAGTTAGATCCTCCAGACTCGCACCGGGCGCCGCGGGAGGAACCGGGCCGCCGAAAAATCCGGTGGGGTCGGCTTTCAATGCCGCCTGTACTTTTTCCCAAGCCGCTTCTTCTTCGGGTGCCCGCCCCAAGAAGGTCTGGGATTCGCGCAGGCCGGTGCCGTTCTTGGCCAGTTCGAACCGGTGCTTGAATCGACTGCAAAAGTCGCGACGCAACTGCGGAGCCTTGGACGCCGAGCCCGCGATACTGGCTTCCATCAAAGAGCGATAGGAGAACTGGTAATTCTGGCAACCCCAATATTCCACCCAGCGAGGACTTTTCGGGCGGTCCGAGCGGTTGGTGATGGTGACCTGCGAAACCAGAACTGGATCATCGCCAAAGGGAGCAAAAATGACTTGATCGATTTCGTATGGGGGCTTGGTTAGCTGTTTCCGGAAATATCCCATACCCAGGAACCGGTCGAATGTGTCAGCGCCGCCGGGGTAATACGTGCTGACCTGGAAATCGCCGTCGCAGAGAAATCCGATTCCCGCGCCGTAGCGGCGCTCCTCTGGAAAGTAATCGTTCAAAAACTTTGGACTGCCCTCGTCCTGCCTGACCTGGACGTGTCCGTAATTGGAAACCACGGCTACGAGGCGGTCGTTCCCGATCTGATGAATATGGTCGGTGGGTGAGCGAAAGGACTTGTCAACCGGCAGGGCGGCTTTAGGGTCGGTGAGCTGATTGCACGTGTACTTGTAGGCGGGCAGGCCGAAGAGATCGTCGATCCATTCACCGAAATGACCCGACCCGTAGGCCTTCGCGTCATGCGCCCGGCCTGCAAGGTCTTTGGGATCCGCTGTGCGAACTTGCGTTTCAGACGCCAGGCGCGGCGTGAGATAAGAAGCGCAGAGTCCGCGGCCCGCTAGGTTCAGGAATTTGCGTCGTTCCATTGGAGCGCCATCCCTTCCTGATTTGTATCTTGAACTGCACACTGTACGTTTCTATTTTTGATCGCTCAGCGAAGGCGGCGCGTCCTCAACCGCCGAACCCCAGGCGCGATTGGGTTGGGAGTTCAACGTGAAATGCATGGTGCCACCGGCTCGAATGTCGTTAAAGGAAATCCAGTTGTGCGTTTGCTTCCGGCCATTCAGGGTTACGTCTTGAATGAATGACTGCGAGCCGGGGTTTCCCGAAGATTCGATCGTGAACGTCTTTCCCGGGTACGGGTCTTGCAGGTGGATGACAACCTTGGGAAAACTCGGAGCGACAAGTTCGTAAGCGAGGCTCGGGGGATCCATGCTGTAGATACCCATCATGCTGAGGACGGCCCAGGAAGACATCGCTCCTAGATCATCGTTGCCCGGAATACCATCAGCTGCGTCGCTGTAATTCTCGTTGAGCACCCGGCGAACCACGCGCTGAGACTCCCAGGGCTTGCCGGAAAAATTAAAGACGAAGGGAGCCTGCATGTCCGTCTCGTTATACGAATTGTACTTTTGGGCGTACCAGCCTGGCGCGGGATAGTCGAAAAATTCGGTCATGCGCTGATTGAAGAGGTCTTTGCCGGTTGCGTTGATCAGCCAGGCCATGTCTGCCGGGGCGAACATCTGATAGTGCGAGCCGGTTCCTTCGACAAATCCGTGGCCGTCCAGTGCGGGATTGAAGTTGGGAACCCAGGTTGCATCGGCATTGCGGGGGCGGAAGAAACGATCTTCTGAATTGAACAGGTTTCGATAGTAGAGTGCGCGCTCGTAGAGCATCTTGGCCTCGGGCGTTTTACCGAGCGCCGCGGCCAGGCGGTAAAGTGCTGCGTATGCCAGCGTGTATTCCTGCGTTTTCGCAACGGTGCCGTAGTCGAGTTTGTCTGCCGGCAAGTAGTGGATCTTGTTGATCCACTCAACGCCTTGTTCGCCCACGTATGGCTTATCCGGAGGAGGCGCTTCGGTGGCGTCCTTGAGCATGCCTTCCCACGCCGTGTTGATATCGAAGTCGCGAATTCCGTCGAGCCAAGCGGTGGCCAGCATGATCGTGAGAGGACTACCGACCATGTCGTTGGTGTAAAAATTGATTTGGGGCCAGCGGTCGATCCAGCCTCCTTGTTGATACATGAGCACGATGGACTGGGACATGTCCGCCACGCGGCGCGGCTCGATCATGGCTAGCAGCGGGTACTCGCTGCGATAGATATCCCAGCCGGAAAAATTGGCGTAAACGGAGTGTCCGGCGGAGATGGTGTGGATTCGGTGATCGAAGCCTAGATAGCGTCCGTCGGAATCACTGAATACGCTGGGCGCCAGCAGGCTGTGATACAGCGCCGTGTAAAAAACTTTTCGGGCGGCCGCGCTTCCGCCGGACATTTCAATGGCGCCTAACTCTTTGCTCCAGGCGGTCTGGGCATCTTTTCGGACGGCGTCGAAGTCTTTGGTCTCAGCTTCGGTTTGAAGATTTTTCTCGGCGCCTGCGAGATCGACGTAAGAAATGCCGATTTTGGCAGTGACGGTTTGTTCGCGTTGTTCGGGCGGCCAAGTGGCGTAGGCGCCCACCCACTTTTGGTTTTCACTTTGTTCCGCCGAGCGGTTGTCGGCAGTGATCTTGCCGATGGCAGTCATATCCGCGGCCGTCCACGTGCCATGAGAAGAAAAAGGGCGGCTGAAGGTCATTACGAAATAGACTTTGTAGGTGTTTTTGTTGCTACAGAAACCGTGGTTTTCTACCCAGCCTTCGAGTCGGCGGTCACCGACGATGCGCACCTGGGCGCCGGCGGTGACGTTGAGCGTATGGCTGATGGGGAGAAGCACGTTTGCGGGTTTCCCTGCCGGAAAAGTGAAACGCGCTACGCCGGTATGTTCGGTGGCGGTTACTTCCGCATTGATGCCCCATTCCAGCAGTTGTACCTGGTAGTAGCCGGGATGAGCTGATTCCATTTTGTGGGAGTAAGGCGAGTGAAAATCCGAAGGGGAGGTAACGACCGGTCCGGTGGTCGCGGTGAAAAATACGTCACCCTGGTTTTGGCAGCCGGGACCACTCATGTGGGTCATGGAAAAACCGTTGAGCCATTTT
>CAWJUV010000007.1:0-764604 GCA_963846145.1 uncultured Acidobacteriota bacterium
CATATTTTAAGACCAGAAATCGCATTTTCCCTCCGCATCTTCCTAGTAATCAGTCAGATTAGTTATAACGTTAGCAACGCCCAAGGTGGAACAAGAAACGGCGCGGCTTTGTCCCGATGAGTTACGCTCGCCCCGGTGCGAAGTCTCGGCGGCCCGTTTCTATCTGGCGGAATGGCGGTTACTGACAAACGCACTAGCCGGAACCGGGAAATAAAATGTGGGCTAGTCCTGACCTTCGCTGCGCTACCGGACAAGCGCATCAGGGAGAGAACTATCTACCTTGGGACAGAAACTCGACCGAATGGACCGTCTCTGGGCATCGTTGCGCTCTGGACAAAGCAAGTGCTTTGTAAATACGCAGCTCGTTGCAGTGACGCATAATAAAAGTGTGGCATCGCCGAGGCATCGTCGTCATCAATGGATTGCCAGGGGAGGTCTGTCCGTGGATGGGGAACGACCGCTCGCTCCACAGGAGAATCGCGTTTCTGTCGCCAAGCAGTTAGGAACTTGGCTCGGAATCGTTTCAGGGGGGATGGCGCTTTTTTGGCTTGCTATTCTCATAGCGGACAAGCCATTCGGCCTTCAAATCACTACGCTCATTGGGTATACGGCGCTCGTTTTCTTTCAGGTATTCTTTGATTCCAGGGCCTTCAAAGGCTACAGCCTGCGCGTCAAGGCTGTGCAAAATAAACTTCCCACGCTCTTAACCATCCACGCACTTTTTCTTCTCTTTGTTTTGGTCGCGCTAACCGCTGCGCTCTCCGTGAGGCCTCAGGTCTTATCTTCTTTTCATATTACAAACAGGAATAAGGACAACTGGTTCGACTATCTGCTGATAATCATCGGCGTAATTATATGCATATCTCAAACGCTGATTTCGCGACGAATCTTGAGTCGCAGTATCGATATAGATGGGACGCGGTGAAACTTCGTCGTGCTCTACTCACATGCACAAATCTGAATCGGGAACCATCATTCACGATTACAACGGAGAAGGCCGTTGGACTGCGAAGGCGGTACACAACCGGTACCTCGAATATTGTCGAGAATACGGTCTGGAACCCGCTCTGCCCGTTCCTCGCGAGCATGTCGAAAGACACAAACGGTGGGTTTACTCTGTTATGGAGGCCGTCATAGAAGGAATTGAGCGGGGTGACAAGGCGAGCATCGCATTGGGGATGGATTTTATTGAGGAAGATGCTCGTTTCCCATTCGGAAAAATCCTAAAATCCAACACCGCGAGGGCACTGCGTCGAGCTTCGCTCACAACGGAACAAGTGCTGCGCGTCCGGCGACGTGTCACGAACCTGCTTATCGCGGGTCAGGTACCGCACGAGTTTCGCGAATATGCGAAACTCCTCAGGCATGTTGGATTAGCAGAGTGCTGGCCTGTTATGCTGCGCGACGCCAACCTCGATAACCCGTTCGTGAAGCGATTCGTCGAGTACTTTCGAGCTTGTGCCGAACGCGAAAGGTCCGTTTAGCGCCTGACGCGCTTACCGGAGAAGTGGATGACACTGGAAGATTGAGAAGATGAATAGATTCGCCACCGAAATTGACGCCGCATTTTTGAGTGAGGGGCCAATCTCGCGGGAGCGCATTCTTTCATGGATTGATGCCACTGCGGACTCGGACCTGGCCACCCTTTCAAAACTGTATCGACTTACAGGTGAAGGCTATTATCGAATCCAGCCCGAGCTTGGCAGAGAAAGCACTTGTGGACTCATCCAGCGATACCTACTTGGATGTCTTCGAGATGGGGTTACAGACAATGACGAAATTAAAGAGCGGTACGAGGCTGCCGAGTCTCTCCACGTGTGGTTTCGACACCTCGTCGGAACGGAAGGTACCGCTTCCGTCCTGGCAAAGGCGGCGAGCGCAATCACCAATCTCTATCTCGAAAGCGGGAGGGAACTACGCGACGTAATTGAAACAGGATTTCTTGAGCACGCATTAGAGACTGCCGCCCTTCGTTCGTATTTCGAGCACTGGGCCTCCAACCCTCGCCTACAACTGGCGTGGAATCGAGCATTAGCATGGGGAGAAGCACATCCCGACTACATGTCTGGACTTTTTCAACGACTCCAAGGAAAGCAAAATGAAAGGTGATGTGGTGGTTCGCAACGGCTTTTTCCGTTAGCTGCTTCTGATAACCGCGCTGAACGGAAAGTGCATCTGCCTGTTTGGGCCGACCTAAGAACCTTTCAAGTCCCCGTGTATTCACGACGTAAGTCGAATTTCACTAGGCGGTTGCTTTCGTCGAATACGAAAATTATCACAATATTTTCACTCTTAAACGGTTTCTGGAATGTGTTTCGCTTTCGAGCAAGAATCAGCGGCACGTCCCCGTACGTACGGTGGAGGGTCTCCAAACTGTCGAGCCTAAGGACCGCCGAGTGTTCCAGATGGTGGGAGTTTAGGAATTGAATCACTTCGTCAGGCGAACATCCAACCGCGACGCTCTGCGATATTTGACGTTGCAAGGATTCGAGCCGGGTCGTGCGGAAGCCGTACAGCGCGAGGGATGCGAACACCAACGCAGCCAACAACGCAAGTGCGAGAATAGCCTTCTTCTTCACAGCAATAGACTGTAGCCGGTCAGGTCCTCAGTCAATATTCCAACCCGACGATTAATCGGCAATATGCAGAGCCTCAAGTTGTACGTCTAGTGTCATCCGTGTAGTGCTCCCCACTGAAACTGGACTACCGAATTAGATATGATTCAGGGCCTCCAAACAGGAGGCAGCATGAGCAGGAAACCACGCGTAGATCGATCCCCGGAAGAGAAGTGGCAGATCATTCAGGAAGGGCTGAAGAGCGGGAACATCTCGGAGACGTGCCGGCGTCACGGCATTGCTGCGAATCTGTTCTATCGCTGGAAGGATGAGGCGGAACAGGGAGCCAAGGCCGCGCTTGGGGGTAAAAGCGCGGCCGCCGCGGAAACCGAGAAGGACCGTCGCATCCGGCAGTTGGAACGCACGCTGGGACGGAAATCGCTGGAGATTGAAATCCTAAAAAACGTCATGGGGGAGTGAGCTGTGGTGCGGTTCACTCCCAGGCACGAGAGTTGGTGACACGAGGCTACACGGCCACGTTGGTCGCGGCGACTCTGGCGATCAGTCGAGCAAGTCTGTACTACCGCAAGAAGCTGCGAGTCAGCCGCGCGGAACGCAGCTACGACGAGCACATCGTGGTGGCCTGCGGAGAAAAACCCGCGTACGGATATCGCCGTGTGACGTGGTGGCTGCGACGGAAGGAAAATCTGGTGGTGAATCGCAAACGGGTGCTGCGGGTGATGCGTGAACGTGGGTTGCTGGTACGCTCCCGCCGTCTGCGAGCCCGACGGAAGAAGGAGTGGGGCCGGGTGGAAGCCGCCGAGCCGAATCAGATCTGGCAGTCGGACATGACCAAGATCTGGGCGGGTCCGGCAGTGGGTTGGGCCTACCTGGTGAGCGTGATCGACTGCTGCACGCGGGAAATCGTGAGCTGGAATCTTTCGCATCGTTGCCGAACCGAAGAGGCACTCGATGCGGTCGAACAAGCAGTACTGACGCGTCTGCCAGCAGGCAGCCGGGAGGCTCGTGTGACGCTGACCACCGACAACGGAACGCAATTTACTTCGACGCGCTTTATCGAAACTCTGCATCGGCTGGGAATCACCCATCGGCGCACGGCCTATACCCTACAGTGGAGTTTGGTTTTCGTGGAAGACTTCACTTCGTACAGGGCGTACTCGCCGGTAGCGGGGTCTAACTTGAGTACATCGATTGCGGCGAACAATCCCTTAGTCTCAAACGCGGCCTGAAATAAAACCGCGCTGCCAGTTGCAGTTAAATTCCTGGTCTTAACCAGTGTTTCGGTTCTGGCTCCTGTAATTTGTAGGCCGCCGGGAAAGAGCCCACGCGAAGCAAACTCGACCTCATTGCCGGCTTCAATCAACGCGAGATCGAATTCAGACGGCTCATCGGCATAGAAGACATCCGGCCTGTGTAACTTTAGCCAGGCATTTTTCGGGCATTCACGCCAGAGGAGGTAGTCGGTTTTCGAAATACAGAACATGGCTGGCTCTAATCGTACGAGTTATCTGTATAGAGAAGTGGGAGTGTATCAAGGTTTGCAAGTATTCAGCAGCGCACCGGCCGCCGCCCTTCGGGCCGTTGACGATTGTTGACTCGCAGGAGGCTAAACATTTACCGCCGCGACAAAAATATTGGTGGGGGCGGTGCGATACCTTCTCCTCAACGAATCATCATCACTTGGAACTGGCTACGCCGATTTGGGAGTCGGAGGCGCCGTAATAGAAAAACCATTGGTGGTTGAAAAGGACCAATGATGAAATGAAGACGACGTTGGCGGTTTGGCCTTTGAGCTCCCACTCGAGTTCGGGGTGGAAGAAGTCGTGAGCTGTGCGATCCAGGACGCGCGTGGGGTCTTGGGGGTCGAGGAGGGCCTGACCTGCACAGTAAACGAGATTCTCGTGGCCGATGTCGGGGCCGGGGACTTTGTGGGTGCTGTTGTAAATCAGCAGGATTCCTTTTTCGGTGAGTAGGGCGAAGGGGCCGGGCTCGGTGAATTCGCTGTCGAAGGAGCCTTTTCGCGGGCCGAAGGCGTAGAGCAATTGGCCGTCTTCGCGCTTTAGTGGTTGCCAATCGATCAGGTTTGGCGATGTGGCTACGAAGGTGTTGGAGTCGCCGAAGTACATCCAGTAGCGGCCGTTGATGCGGGTGGCGACGAAGCGGGCGCCTTCGCGCCTGGCGACGATTGCTCCGGACTTAGACCAGGTGTCGCGGTATTTGCCGTCGTCGGCTTTGTCGAAGGCCAGGCCGTGTTTTTTCCAGTGGATTAAGTCTGGCGAAGAAGCTACGGCTAATCGTGCCAACTTACCGTCAAAGCGGTGTAGGTCATGAAGTAGACGCCGTTCTCGTCTTCTACGATGCGAGGGTCCTGGCATCCGCCGTCCCATTCGTAGAGCTTCATGAAATCATTGTCTGGGTAAAGGACTGGGGATCGGGTGGCGGGTGAAGTTGAGACCGTCTTCGCTGGTGGCGAGGCCGATTCGTGAGGTACCCCAGCCTTGTGCGGTTTTGGATTTGCCGGCGAGGCCGCCTAGCTTGTCTTCGGCGCGGTAGAGCAGGTGGACTTTTCCGTTGCGGACTACGGCAGCGGCGCAGAGAAGATCTTTGTCTTCCCAGTGGATTTTTTGCTTTCGTACCGGACAGTCGAAAGTGCTGGCGGCGAATGGCTTGAGGCAGGGATTCGCTCCCTCTACTCGATGGAATGGTCCGAGGGTCCAGTCTTTCGACTCGAGGATGAAGGTATCGCCAAGGACGGCGACTTTGGCCAGGACAATTGTGGACGTAATGCGCTGTGAGCGACTCCGGCGGCCAGTACATCTGCTATGAAGCTTCTGCGTGACGGCGACATTCCAAAATGACTCCTGCGGGTCGGGATAATTCCCTGAAATGCGGATACGGACGGCGTTTTCCGCTTTCTGAGAGTACACCGAATGCTTCTGCGCGAAAAAAAGTGTCGACCAAGGTGATATTGGTCCTGGGAACGTCATGCTGCCGACTGAGTGAATGTGAAAAAGCGGTTGTGCGGAGGATGGAATCTTCGTAGAGTCGCGGCTGGTTTCGTGGGAATTTAAAATTTTTGAGGTGTTCTGTGGGGATTATGAGCACGCGGCGGGCGTTTTTTGAGTATGTGCGCGGGGTGGTGGCGGGAGGCGTCGTGGCGCAGATCGCGCCGCTTGGGGTTGCGGCGGCTAAGGCAGCGGGGCCTGGCGTGCCCGAGGAAGACGTGGATTATTACGAGAAGTTGGGGGTGACGAAGATTATCAATGCGGCGGGGACTTACACGCATTTGACGGCGTCAACGATGCCGCCGGCGGTGCAGGCGGCGGTGGCGCGGGCGGCGAAGCATCCGGTGCATTTGGCGCAGCTGCAGCGGGCGGCGGGGGAGTATTTGGCGCTGAAGCTGAAGTGTGAGGCGGCGGTGGTGACGGCGGGGGCGGCTTCGGCAGTGACGTTGGGGACTGCGGCGTGTGTGACGCGGGGTAGCGAGGCGGTGCAGCATGCGATTCCCACGGATATGAACGGCGTGAAGAATGAGGTGGTGATTCAAAAGGCGCATCGATACGACTACGACCATGCGCTGCGGAGTTGCGGGATTCGTTTTGTGGAAGTGGAGACGCTTGCAGGAATACGAGGCGGCGATCGGCAAGAATACGGCGATGTGTTTTTTCTACAATGCCGCGGATGAGGGAAGGATCAGCCGCGAAGACTGGGTTCGCGTGGCGCACAAGCATGGAGTTCCCTGCTTGAATGATGCGGCTGCGGATGTGCCGCCGATTTCGAATTTGTGGAACTACACGCAGATGGGCTTTGATCTGGTGGCGTTTTCCGGCGGGAAAGGGATGCGAGGGCCGCAGAATGCCGGGCTGCTGTTGGGGAAGAAGGAGTTGATTGCCGCGGCGGTGAAGAATAACAGTCCCAACGATGACTGCGTGGGTCGCGGGATGAAGGTGGCCAAGGAGCAGATCGTGGGGATGGTGGCGGCGGTGGACTGGTTCTTGAGTCAATCGGATGAGGAGATGGAAGCGGAGTATCGCCGGCGGATTGAGCGAATCGTTGGGTTGTTGAAGGATGTGCCGACGGTAAGAGCGGAGGTGCTGGTGCCGCCGGTGGCGAACCACGTGCCGCATTTGGTGCTGCGCTACGATCAGGCGCGAGTGAAGATTACGCCGCGGGACGTGGCGCGAGAGTTGCGGGCGGGGACGCCGAGCATTGAGTTGAATCCGGCGACGGGGTCGTCGGAGGCGAGTGCGGGGATTCCGCGCGATCCGGACAAGATTGTCGTTGGAGTGTGGATGCTGGAACCTGGGGAAGATTTGGTCGTGGGGCGGCGGCTGCGAGAGGTATTGGGTAATGCCGCCCAAGCGTGAAATGTCCGATTAGCTGAGACGAATGCTAAAAAAATTGAAAGAGAGTAAGGCGTTGAAGTTGTTTGGGGTGTTGCCGCGGGCGGATGCACCGTTGGCGGCGGTGTGGTGGGGTGTGTTGGTGCTGCGGGGGGTGTTGCCGGCGTTGTTTGCGGTGGCGATGGGGGTGTTGGTGGGGGCGGTGCAGCGCGGGGGCGGGATTGGTGGGGCGCTGTGGTGGGTGGGCGGGATTTTTGTGTTGTTGCAGGTGTTGGGGCCGGTGCATACGGCGATTAGTTCGAATTTGGGGGATCGCACCGCGGCTTGGTTGTATGACCGGTTGACGGAGGCGTGTGTGCGGCCGCCGGGGATGGGGCATCTGGAGGATCCCACGTTGACGCGGGATTTGACGGTGGCGCGGGAGTTTGATCTGGGGATGACTGGGCCGCCGCTGTCGTTTGCGATGGATTTTATTGCGTCGGGGCTGGTGGAGATGGTGGGCGGAGTGGCGTCGACACTGATTCTGGCGCGGTACGCGTGGTGGGCGGCGCTGCTGCTGGCGGCGGCGTGGACGGCGACGCATTGGCTGCTGCGGGAGAGCGCGATCTGGCGGGATCGCAATACGGATGAAGTGCGCGGCGCGCAACGCGATGCGGAGTATGCGTATCGACTGGCGGTGGATCCGCCGGCGAGCAAGGAGCTGCGGCTGTTTGGGTTGGCGCCGTGGACGCTGGATCGGTTTATTGCGCGGCGGGTGCAGTTGCATGATCTGCAATATGTGGCGACGCGGATTCGCGAAAAGCCGATGGTGTGGAGCATTTTGATGGTGACTGGCGCGAATGTGCTGGTGTTCTGGATGCTGGCGAATGACGCGGTGAGCGGGCGGATCAGTTTGGGAAATGCGGCGATGTATGTGCAGAGCGCGATTGGCGTGTCGATGATCGCGTTTGGGGGATTTTCGTGGGCGTTGGATGGAGCGGCGGCGCCGGTGGCGGCGGTGCTGCGAGTGGAACCGGCGATGCGGAAGTTGGGGGCGCTGGAGTCGGGTGCGCGGAAGGCGGCGGCTGCGTCAAAGGGGCCGGAGATTCGGCTGCGGGATGTGACGTTTGGGTATGGCGATGGCGCGGCCAAGGTGCTGGAGCATTTTGATTTGACGATTGCGGCGGGGACGTCGCTGGCGATCGTGGGACAGAACGGCGCGGGGAAAACGACGATTGCGAAATTATTGTGCCGGCTGTACGACCCGCAGTCGGGCGCGATTGAGATTGATGGGGTGGATTTGCGGGAGTTGGATCTGGAGTCGTGGCGGGCGCGGGTGACGGCGGTGTTTCAGGATTTTATCCGGCTGGAGTTGCCGCTGCGGGATAACGTGGCGCCGGCGGGCAGTGCGTCGGATGAGTTGATTACCGCGGCGCTGGAGTCGGCGGGGGCGGCGAATCTGGCGGGGCTGGATACGGTGTTGGCGCGCGGGTATGAGGGCGGGACGGATTTATCTGGCGGGCAGTGGCAGCGGGTGGCGTTGGCGCGGGCGTTGGCGGCGGTGGCGCAGGGTGCGGGAGTGGTGCTGCTGGATGAGCCGACGGCGCAACTGGATGTGCGCGGTGAGGCGGAAATTTTTGAGCGGCTGCTGGCGGCGACGCGGAACTGCACGACGATTTTGATTTCGCACCGGTTTTCGACGGTGCGGCAGGCGGATCGGATTTGTGTGCTGGAGCACGGGCGAGTGACTGAGTTGGGGACGCATGAGGAGTTGATGGCGCTGGGTGGGCGGTATCGCACGATGTTTGATTTGCAGGCGCAGCGGTTTCATGTGGATGGCGAGGAGGAGGGTAAGACGTATGACGTCCTCTCCTGAAATTTCCAAAACGAAAAACGGCGTGAAGGTTGCGGCTGCTGCCGGCGCGATTGAGCCGCTGCCGCCGGCGCTTTCGTCGATGTGGCGATTGTTTCAACTGGGCTACCGGCACGAGCCGAAGCTGATGGTCGCTTCGTTGGTGCTGTCGCAATTGTCGGCGCTGCCGGATGCGTTGCTGGCGCTGTGGCTGTGGTTGCTGGGCAAAGGAGTGTTGCAGCACAACTCGCGCTATGTGGTGGTGGCGGCGGTGGGGTTGGGAGTGTCGACGGCGGCGACTTGGTTTTTGCGCACGGTGTCGAACCGTGTAGGGCGGCGGTTCCGCGACAGAGTGACGATTTGGCTGGAAGGGCGGGTGGCGCGACTGCAGGCCACGGTGGCGACGATTGCGCATCAGGAGCGGCCGGAGTATTTGGATCGACTGTCGATGCTGCGCAACCAGGTGTTTGTGCTGGACCACATGTACCAGTCGGTGTTTTCTACGCTGGGATGGGTTTTGAGGTTGGGAGTGACGATGGCATTGCTGGCGTCGATTCATCCGGCGCTTTTGTTGTTGGCGTTGTGCGCGGTGCCGACAGTGTTGGCGTCGACGTGGCGGCCGGACGTGGAGCGGGCAGCGCAGGAACGCGGGGCGCAGAGTGGGCGGTTGGCGCGGTCGTTATTTAATGTGGCGACGACGGCAGCGCCGGGGAAAGAAGTGCGCGTGACGGGAATTGGTGAGCGGCTGATTCGCGAGCGGCGCGCGGCGTGGGAGCGGTGGTATCGGCCGGTGGCGGCGGCGCGGTTTGGGACGGCGCTGTACTACTCGCTGGGGTGGGCGTTTTTTGGGTTGGCGTATGTGGGGGCGGTGGTGTTTGTGTCGGTGGGGATGCGGGCGCCGGCGAGTTCGGTGTTGTTGCTGCTGGCGGCGGGGGCGCGGTTGTCTGGATATATCAGCGCGACTGTTGGTGAAGTGGGATTTTTGCGCGGGTTTTGGATGGATGGGTCGCGGCGGTTGGCGTGGTTGGAGGATTATGCCGCGGCGGTTTCGGCGCTGGGCGATCAGTCGGTGCCCGCTGCGTTGCGGCGAGGGATTCGGTTTGAGCATGTTTCGTTTGCGTATCCGGGGACGACACGGACGGTGTTGGATGATGTGACGCTGGAGCTGCCGGCGGGAGCGGTGGTGGCGATTGTTGGGGAAAATGGCGCGGGGAAAACTTCGCTGGTGAAATTGCTGGCGAAAATGTATGAGCCGTCGGCGGGGACGATTTATTTGGATGAGACTTCGCTGGGGCGAGTTCCGGCGGCGGAGTGGCGTGCGCGATTGGCGGGGGCGTTTCAGGATTTTTTTCGGTTTGAGTTTCGGGCGCTGCAGACGGTGGGGTTGGGGGATGTGGAGCGGTTGGAGAATGAGCCTGCGGTGGTGACGGCGGTTTCGCGCGCGGGTGCGGAGGATGTGGTGGAGAAGTTGGCGTCGGGGCTTGCAGACGCAGCTGGGGCCGACGTGGCCGAATGGCGCGGAGCTGTCGTTTGGGCAGTGGCAGAAGTTGGCGTTGGCGCGGGGATTTATGCGCGATGAGCCGTTGTTGCTGGTGCTGGATGAGCCGACGGCAGCGTTGGATGCGGAGACGGAGCATGCGCTGTTTGAGAGATATGCTGCGGCTGCACGTGGTGGGAGTGGCGCCGCGGTGAGTGGGAATGGGCGGATTACGATTTTGGTGTCACACCGGTTTTCGACGGTGCGCATGGCGGATTTGATTGTGGTGCTGAATGGGGCGAAGCTGGCGGAAGTTGGGACGCATGAAGAGTTGATGGCGAAGGGCGGGCAGTACGCGGAGTTGTACCGGATTCAGGCGGAGGCGTATCGCTGAGCGGATCCTTGCGGATCGATCCAGGTTGACGGATGGGACAGACACCACGTTTCCTGGATCGATCTATGTGAAATTGTAGTGCTGGTTGGGAAACGTGGTGTCTGTCCCTGGTTTTGGCTTGGAGAAAAAGTCAAACCCAAGACTCACCCTACAAATCGAGGGTGGGGCACCCAGTTCTTCGCTGCACTGAAGAAACTACTACGCCGGGGACGCGGCGGAGGAGGATTGGGTGGAGCTGGGTTGGGCGAAGGATTTGATGCCGGATTCTTCGTCGGGGACGATTTCGAAGACGGTGTAGAGCTTGGTCATTTGCAGCAGGTCGGTGACTTTTTTGGTGAGGTAGACCAGTTTGAGTTGGCCGCCTTCGTTGCGGACGCTGGTGAAAAAGCTGACCAGGGTGCCGAGGCCGGAGCTGTCGATGTATTCGACGTCGGCGAGGTTGAGCAGGATTTGTTTGCGGCCTTTGGCGATGAGTTCGCGGCCGAGGTCGCGGACGGCGGCGGAACCTTCGCCGAGTTCGATGCGTCCGGTGACGCGGACAACTTCTACTCCCTCGATAAGTCGTGTGACGAGTTTCATTTTGCGGTGCCCCTGACCGTTTCGTTCGTAGTGAATACGATAGCGCAGGTCGGCAAAACGCCAAACCTTCCTTTTATCGTGGCTTGATTAATAGATGTGGGGCGGAGGAAAGGCGTTACGTGGAGCGGGTGTGTGGCTGCGCGCTAGCGATTACAACGCCAGGGCGACGTCGCGTTCGCACAGGTGCGCGATCATCGAATTTACGCCCGGGTTGCTCACCGCTTGTTCGTGATACGCGTCGGAGTGCAAGTAGTGCGGATTCAATTGGGACAGCGTTGAATTTATAAAAATTGACGGGTGGGTGATGAGCCCCTGGCGAAGGGCTTCCTGTGGCAGTGTGTCGGCGTGATATTGGCAGACGCCGCCAAAGACGGCGGAATGTTGCTGGATGAATTCTTCGAGACGCCATTCATATTCCAGGAGCTTGGAAAAATTTCTATCGGGACCGAACTCCCAGGTGAGATCGCCGGTGGCCCACAGGCCTTTGTAGCCTTCGCCGAGGGCTTGATGAAGAGTATCTTCCAGCGAACGCATCATTTTGTCGACGTCGAAGCGACTGTCACTCAAGTGTCGTTGATCGGAGGAGAGTATCAGGCTGGTTTTTTCGACTTCGAGCGCCACATCGATGCCGGCGGCGGCCAGGTAGCAGCGCAGGCCCGCGATCATTACCGGGCTGTCCAGACCAAGACAACGATAGCCATCATTGAGTTTTTGCTTAACGGTGGCAGCCAGGGCCGGCAAATGGCGCGAGGGCGAACCGGCGTAAATCAGGCACTGGTGAGGAGCTTGAGGATTCATGTCTGGCTGTCCATATCGTCTATAGATAGGTCTACAGTTCCAGTGTAGTGGACCTGCCAGGTAATTTGGCCCAAGAGGGCGAGGAAGTACATAGGCCGCCGGACGTGGTACTCGCTTAAGGGTTGATTTGGAGAAGGTTGGGCAATAGTGTCCGTATTCAGATGGCGATGAACAAACTGCAGGAACAATTTGGGCCGATTGATATTTATTTGTTCGATCAGGTTTTGAAGGGCCGCATTGCTCCGGGGATGCGGATTTTGGATGCCGGGTGCGGGTCGGGGAGGAATTTGGTTTATTTCCTGCGTGAAGGCTACGAAGTTTTTGGCGTGGATGAGGATCCGCAGGCTGTCGAGAGTGTGAGGGAGTTGGCGCGCAACCTCGCTCCGAATGGAATCGGCCGGACAGCCGATTCGAATTTTCGAACGGAAGTGGTGGAACGCATGTCTTTCGGAAGTGGCTTCGCGGATGTGGTGATTAGCAGCGCCGTGCTGCACTTTGCGCGCGACGACGCGCACTTCGGGGCGATGGTCGAGGGGGCGTGGCGTGCCACCAAACGCGGTGGCACATTTTTCTGCCGCTTAGCCTCGACAATCGGCATCGAAAATGAAGTGCGCCGAATTGCGGGACGCAGGTTTTTGGTGCCTGACGGATCGGAGCGTTATTTGGTGGACGCGCCTTTGCTGGAGTCGTTGACCGAGCGCATGGGTGGCGAACTGCTGGAGCCGTTGAAAACTACAGTCGTGCAACGCCAGCGCGCAATGACCACTTGGGTAGCGCGGACGTAGTGGGATGCAAGCTGAGGGGGCGTACAATCTGCTGTGGTGGTTGGGACTCCAATTGAACGGGGGATGCTCATGAAGAAAACGCGGCGGGAGTTTTTGGTGAGTGCGGGTGCGGCGGCGGTGGCGGGCGGTGCGTTGAGTGGATCGATGCTGAGTTGGCCGACGAGCACGATGGCGAATCCGTTGGGGAAGCCGATGGGAATTCAGTTGTACACGGTGAAGGATCAGTTGAAGGACGATTTTGATGGGACGCTCAAGCAGGTGGCCGCGGATGGGTATCAGGTAGTGGAGACAGCGGGATTTTTTGGGAAGACGCCGGCGCAAGTGAAGACCTCGTTTGATAATGCGGGGTTGAAGTGTCCGAGCATCCATATTCAGTTGGATGGCGGGATTGAGGAGGCACTGAAGTACGCCAGCGTGCTGGGATCGAAGTATGTGATTGCGTCGGTGGTGTTCGCGAAACCGGCGCCGGCGAAGTTTGACATGAAGACGTTCACCGACATGATCAACAACCAAACGTTTGACGATTACAAAATTATGGCGGAAAAGTGCAATCAGATGGGCGAGCTGGCCAAGAAGGCCGGCGTACAGTTCGGATATCACAACCACAACTTTGAGTTTCGGAAATATCCGCAAGGGATCGGCTACGACGAGATGCTGCGGGTCAGCGATCCGAACCTGGTGAAGATGGAATTGGATTGCGGATGGATGGTGGCGGCGGGGCATGATCCGGTGGAGTACATGACGAAATATCCCGGGCGCTACAAGATGCTGCACGTGAAAGATTTCAAAGCCGGGTCGAAGCCTTCGACGGGATTGGATGAATCCGCGATGCCGAAGCCGGCGGAGTTGGGGCGTGGGGCGATTGACTACAAACCGATTTTTGCGGCGGCGAAGAAGGCAGGGATTGAGTGGTACTTCATCGAGCAAGAACCGCCGTATGAGGATATGCCGGTGATGGAAGCGATTAAGGTGGACTACGACTTTTTGCACAAGTGGAATTGAGCTGAATCTGTTCCAGTTTGGTTGCGGCGCGACGAAGTTGTCGCGCCGTTTTTTTTTGGCGCACTGAAATCAATGTGACGAAATCGACGCTTCCCTGTTGACGATTTGGTGATTGGAGAGACAGTCACAAGGAGGATGTGCCGTTGTGGAACAACTTGAGACAAGGGTTGGAAAAGCGCGGTTTTCAGGCTGGGATGCGTTTAACATTTTGATTAGGCCTCTGCGGAGGCGCAGCGAGAACGATAGCGCGACTCGAAGACAATGCGGTAAAGAGGCGCAGCGAAGATGCTCGACGCGAAAGCGACATACGAGAAACCGCCGGTTCTGCCTGATGAAGCGAAGCGGCAGGATGCGCTGCTGAGTTACGACATTCTGGATACGGAAGCGGAAGAAGCGTTTGATGACCTGGTGAAGCTGGCCTCGCAGGTGTGCGGGACGCCGATCAGCACGGTGACGCTGATCGACAGCCACCGACAATGGTTCAAAGCAAAAATTGGGATCGAGGCGACGGAGACGGCGCGGGAGGTATCGTTCTGCGGGCACGCCATTGCGCAGCCGGGACTTTTTGTGGTGCCGGACGCCACGAAGGATGAGCGATTCGCGGGGAATCCGCTGGTGCTGGGAGATCCGCATATTCGCTTCTATGCCGGAATGCCGCTGGAAAGTGAGAGTGGCGAGAATCTCGGAACCCTGTGCGTGATCGATCGCGTGCCTAAGCAACTGAGTGTGCGGCAAGAAGAGGCGCTGCGAATTTTGGCGAAGCAGGCCATGGCGCAAATCGAACTGCGCAAGAAGATGCGGCTACTGAATCAAGTGCTGGCGGATCAGCGGGCCACGGAGATGAGCCTGCAGAACAGCGAAGAGCGCTTTCGACTGTTTATGGATAGCGGGCCGCTGGCGGTGTCGATCAAAGATGAGAAAGGCCGATTGGTTTATTACAACAAACCTTATGCGAGGCGATTTGGGATCACGCAACAGGAATGGCTAGGGAAAGACGATTTTGAAGTGTGGCCGGAAAATCTGGCGCAGGAAATTCGAACTGGGGATTTGGCGGCGCTGGCAGGTTCGCAGACGGTGGTCACCGAGCGCGCGGTTCCGGTCCCGGGTGGCGAATTATCCTATTGGCGGTCGTTCAAATTTCCGGTGACGGATATGTCGGGGACTCGCTACGTTGCAGGAATTGGATTGGATATAACGCAGGAGCGAGTTGCGACCGAGGCAGTGAAAGAAAGCGAAGAGCGTTTTCGGGATTTGTTCGACACGATGCAGGAGATGGTGCAAAGCATTGGGCCAGATGGGAAATTCTTGTTTGTGAACCACGCGTGGCGGGAACGGATGGGGTATTCGGAGGAAGAAATTCCGAGGCTGCATATTTCGGATGTGGTGCATCCGGGAGAGATGGAGAAGAGCAAAAAGATCTTTGAGTTGGCGGTGCGCGGGGAGTCGTTCAAGAACTTGCCGGGGAGATTGGTGACGAAGCGTGGTGAGAGTGTTTCCGTGGAAGCGGATATCACCTGGAGATTTAAAGAAGGAAAGCCGGTGGGATCGCGAACAATTTTTAGAGATGTGACCGAGCGGCTGGAGCGGACGCGGCAGATTGAGCTGTATCAGAAACAACTGGAGGAAGCGAATAGCCAGTTGTCGCTGTTGGCGGCGACCGATGCGCTGACGGGGCTGAAAAACCGGAGGGCGTTTGAGGAGCGTTTGCTGGATGAGGCGAAGCGTTCGGCGCGGAGTGGATTGCCGCTGTCGCTGGTGATGCTGGATGTGGATCATTTTAAACAGTTCAACGATTCGTTTGGGCATTTGGTGGGAGACGGGGTGTTAAAACGAGTTGCGACGCTGATTACCGAACGGGCGCGGACGACGGATTTGGTGTGCCGATTTGG
Organism: uncultured Acidobacteriota bacterium; assembly: GCA_963846145.1. GTDB lineage: Bacteria > Acidobacteriota > Terriglobia > Acidiferrales > UBA7541 > Acidiferrum. The sequence goes on from CAWJUV010000007.1 coordinate 15,675, forward strand.
AGGCGAGGAGTTTGCGATGCTTTTGCCGACGACTTCGGCGGAAGGGGCGTTGGTGCTGGCGGAGAGTTTGCGGAGTTTGATTGAGCATGCGCGGTGGGAACGTCAAGCGGTGACGGTGAGTGTGGGGATTGCGACGTTGCATGGTCATGGGGCTGAGAAAGTTGAGAAATTGGTGGATCGGGCGGATGGGGCGATGTATGCGGCGAAGAAGGCGGGAAGGAATTGCGTGAAGCAGGCGAGGTGAGGCGGGTCGTTTAGGTGTCAGCGGTGTCGCATCAACATAACTGGTATGTAGATTTGAGAAGATTCTGGCCGCGGCGAACATTTATGTGGTCACCGCGATTGAAGTGTTAAACGGAATTTAGCCGGCAGCCCTCAGGTACTTCACCAAGCAAAAAATTCCGCTTACTAAGAAACAAGAGCAGACGTCTATCGTTTCAGTGTTAGGTCCTCGATTCATTCGGTTTTCACCAACTACAGGCGGATAAAAATGTCAGGACGATGGCGGACGTGCTGCGCGGCAATGGTCATTCTGGTGTGTTTGCTGGTGAGCGGTGGCGCGACTGTGGCGCAGCAAAACGCGGCGATGGCGAAGGCGAATGAGTTGTTCAACCAATCGAAATGGGAGGAAGCGGCGGCGGCTTACAAAGTTGTGACGGAAAAAGATTCGAGCAACGGGGCGGCGTGGCAAAACCTGGGTGAGTGTTTGCTGCAGATGCATAAGGATCAGGAAGCGGCGGCAGCGTTTGAACATGCGATGGCGGCGCAGTTTCGTCCGTTGCTGAACCAAGTGAATTTAGCGCGGGCGTATGGCGATGCCAAAGATCGTGGGCGGACGTTGGCTGAATTGCAGAAAGTGGTGGATTCAGGGAAGAGCGGACAGATGCGTCCCGTGGTGCTTTCGGCGAGCGAGTTTTTGCAGTGGAAGGACGACGCAGAGTTTCAGAAACTGGTGGAAAAAATGGCGCCGTGCCGCTCGGCGGAATACCGGCAATTCGATTTTTGGGTGGGCGATTGGGATGTGCAGGCACCGAATGGGCCGTCCGTTGGCCACAATCTGGTGACGATGGAGCAAGAAGGTTGTCTGGTGGCTGAACACTGGACGGGGTCGAGCGGAGGGCAAACTGGTACGAGTTTCAATTATTACGATGTGCGCGACAAGAAGTGGCATCAACTGTATCTGGATAATTCCGGGAATGCGGGGGCGTTTCCGGCGATGGCCGGTAATTTGGTGGATGGAAAGATGGTGTTGCTGACGGATGAGACGCAGAAAACGGTGTGGCGCTGGACGTGGTATGTGCTGGGGCCGGGGAAAGTGCGGCAGATGGCGGAGCAGTCGAGCGATGGCGAGAAGACCTGGAGCGTCGTGTGGGACTCGGTATACGTGAAGATACAAAGTGAAGCGAATGGTCCTAAGTGAAGAAACGGCTCGTGGTTGAAGCGTCGGTTATAAACAAATTTTAATTGGGAGCTAATTGCTCACAGGTTTTGCGAAGAAAAGTAATCTACCGATTCCCTGCTCTGTTACATCAAACGCCTGACATCTGGAAGAAACGAAATCTCGGAAGGAGAAAGCCGAGAGCGGAGAAGTCCGGGTGAAGACTGCGTGTTGGGCCTGAAGGGCCAAGGGGGATTGCTATGTCGCATTTGACGGGGAAAGTTGCGTTGGTGACGGGCGGTTCGCGCGGGATTGGCGCGGCGATCGCGAAGAAATTGGCGAAGCATGGCGCGAAGGTGGCGATTACTTATACCAAGGGCGCCGATGCGGCGAACGCAGTGGTGAAAGAGATTGAGAAGAATGGCGGGAAGGCGCTGGCGGTGCAGGCGGACGGCGCGAATGCGGAAGCGATCAAGAACGCGGTGGAGAAAACCGTGTCGACGCTGGGCGGGCTGGATGTGTTGGTGAACAATGCGGGCACGGCGATTCCCAAGCCGTTTGCGGAACAGTCGCTGGAAGAGATCGATCAGATGATTAATTTGAATTTTCGCGGCTTGCTGGTGACGACGCAGGCGGCGCTGAAACATTTGAAGACCGGCGGGCGAGTGATCAACGTGGGGTCGTGCGTGGGCGAGCGAATTTTTACGCCGGGGCTGACGGCTTATGCGGCGACTAAAGGCGCGGTAAAAATGTTTACGCAGGGGTTGTCGCGGGAGTTGGGGCCGAAGGGGATCACCGTGAATAATGTGCAGCCGGGGCCGATTGATACAGATTTGAATCCGGCGTCGGGAGATTGGGCCAAGCCGCAGGTGGCGAATACTGCGCTGGGGCGTTATGGGACGCCGGATGAAGTGGCGGCGCTGGTTTCGTTTGTGGCGGGGCCGGATGCGGGTTACATCACTGGCGCGAATTTGACGGTGGATGGTGGAACGAACGCTTAAGATCGGACGTGAGCGGAATAGTGGTACGTTGGCCCGGCAGAGATGCCGGGCCTTTTGTTTTTGTGTGCAACGCGGATTTAATTTTTTGGCGCGGATGAGGGATTCGAATGTTTCATTTGGATGAAATTTGTTGGCGCGGAGCTTAGGTAGTTCAACAATTGGTTGCGCGCGACTATCATCGAGGATGATGGGCACGGTTTGAGTTGGCGCGTCGGCGGACGGATGACGGACGGAAAACACAGATACATACTGACGGTGAATCGGGGGTCGTCGACGCTGAAATGTGGGTTGTTTCAGGCGGGCGCGGGCGGCGTGGAGCTGCGGGTGTCGGCGGAGGCGGAGAAGAGTGGGGATGCGAGGCAGCGGCTGAAGATTAAGGATGCTAATGGTGCGGGGTTGTTGGACGAGAAGATTGATGGCGGCGATGCGAATGCGGCGGTGGATAAGTTTTTGGAGTGGATGAAGGGGCAGGGATTGATTGAAGGGCTGGGGGCGGTTGGGCATCGGGTGGTGCAGGGTGGGCCGAAGCATGTGGCGCCCGAGCGTGTGACGGATGCGGTGCTCGAGGATTTGGACAAGTGGGTGGCGCTGGATCCGGACCATCTGCCGGCGGCCATTGAGGGGATGCGGTATTTCGCCAAGAAATTTCCGGCGCTTGAGCAGGTGGCGTGTTTCGATACGAAATTTCATGAGGGCTTGCCGGAGGTGGCGCGGAGGTATGCGTTGCCCCCGGATTTGGAAGAGCGCGGCGTGCGGCGATATGGGTTTCATGGGTTGTCGTATGAGTTTGTGATGAGCGAGTTGCGCAAGACGGATGCGGATCTGGCGGATGGGCGGGTGATTATCGCGCACCTGGGGAGTGGGGCGAGCATTGTGGCGGTGCGCGGTGGGAAAAGTGTGGATACGTCGATGGGATTTACGCCGCTGGAAGGTTTGGTGATGAGTACGCGCTGCGGGGATCTGGATCCTGGGGCGGTGTTGTTTTTGGCGGGCGATGCGGGCGAGAAAGAATTGAGTAAAACGCTGAATAAGAAGTCGGGGCTGCTGGGGGTTTCGGGTGTGTCTGGGGATATGCGGGAGCTGCTGGCGAAAATGAGTGACGACCGTCACTGCGCGTCGGCGGTGGAAATGTTTTGTTATCGGGTGAAGAAATATATTGGGGCGTATGCGGCGGCGTTGGGCGGAGTGGAGGCGCTGGTGTTTGCCGGAGGAATTGGGGAGCATGCGGCGGTGGTGCGGGAGAAAATTTGCGAGGGGTTGGAGTTTTTGGGCGTTCGATTGGATGGAGCGAGGAATCAGAGAGATGAGGCGGTGATTTCTGCGGACGGTGCGCGGGTGAGAGTCCGGGTGGTGAAGACCGATGAGGACTTGATGATTGCCCGGCATGTGGTGAGAGTTTTGGGCGAAGAGTCGTAAGGACATTTCTTGGGACGTTAGGAGTGGACATGTTTGAGTTTGATGCGGCGTTGTCGACGGCGGTGGAGGTGGGTAAGAGGGGTGGGACCGGTGCGGCGGGCACGGCTTCCCTAAAGGAGGCGGGGGCTGGCGGAGTGGGGGCTGCGGCGGCTACCGGCAAAGCGGCCGGGCCGCTTTCGGCGGAGATGCTGGGGAAGATGCAGCGGTATTGGTCTGCTGCGAATTACTTGTGCGTGGGGCAGATTTATTTGCTGGAGAACGCGTTGTTGCGTGAACCGTTGAAGGCGGAGCACATCAAGCCGCGGCTGCTGGGGCATTGGGGAACTTCGGCGGGGCAGAATTTTATTTATGTGCACTTGAACCGGTTGATTCGTGAGACGGGCGCGAAGGTGATTTACATTTCGGGGCCGGGGCATGGCGGGCCGACGCTGAACGCGTGTGCGTATCTGGAAGGAACTTACACCGAAGTGCATCCGGAGATTACACGCGATGCAGCCGGGATGCGTGCGTTTTTCCGTTCGTTTTCGACGCCGGGCGGGATTCCGAGCCATTGCGGACCGCACACACCAAATTCGCTGCACGAAGGCGGAGAGCTGGGCTATTCGCTGGTGCACGCGTTTGGAGCGGCGTTTGATAATCCGGATTTGTTAGTGGCTTGCGTAATTGGCGATGGAGAGGCGGAGACGTGTCCGCTAGAAGGAAGTTGGAAAGGAGTCAAATTTCTGAATCCGGCGCGGGATGGAGCGGTGCTGCCGATTCTGCATTTGAATGGATACAAAATTTCTGGGCCGACGGTTACGGCGAGGATGAGCGATGAAGATCTGGCGGCGCTGTATGAAGGAATGGGATATGCGCCGATTTTCGTGGCGGGCGATGAGCCGGAGGTGATGCATCAACTTTTTGCCAGCGCGCTGGACAAGAGTTATGCAGCCATTGGGGAAATTCAGAAATGTTTCCGCGAGAGTGGGCACGAGCGTGGCGAGAAGAATAATGCCGTGCCAAAGTGGCCGATGATCGTGCTGCGCACGCCGAAGGGTTGGACTTGCCCAAAAGAAGTGGACGGTACACCGATTGAAGGAACGTTCCGGGCGCATCAGGTGCCGCTGTCGGGAGTGCGGGAGAATCCGGAGCATTTGAAATTGCTGGAAGGCTGGATGCGCAAGTATCAGCCGGAGAAATTATTTGACGAGCGCGGGCGATTCGTGACGGAACTTGATGAACTGGCGCCAGAGGGCGCTTTGCGGATGGGCGCGAATCCGCATGTGAATGGCGGACGGGTGCTGAAGGCGCTGGACCTGCCGGATTTTGCGAACTATGCGCTGGAGATTCCAGGGCCCGGGGCAGTGGAGGCAGAAGCGCCGCGGAAATTGGGCGAGTATCTGCGCGACATCATCAAGATGAATCCGAAGAATTTCAGAGTTTTCGGACCGGATGAGACGAATTCGAACAGGTTGAACAGCGTGTTCGAAACGACGAATCGCTGCACGATGGAGCCCACGGTTTCGATCGATGAGCACCTGGCGGCGGACGGACGGGTGATGGAAGTTTTAAGCGAACACTTGTGCGAAGGCTGGCTGGAAGGATATTTACTGACTGGGCGGCATGGAATGTGGTCGTCGTACGAGGCGTTCGCGCAAGTGGTGGATTCGATGGTGACGCAACATGCCAAGTGGCTGGAAGAGTGCGAGGAGTATCCGTGGCGGAGACCGATCGCGTCGCTGAATGTGCTGATCACCAGCCACGCGTGGAGAAATGATCACAACGGGTTCAGTCATCAGGCGCCGGGATTTGTGGACAACGTGCTGCAGCGGCGGCCGGAAGTGGTGCGGGTGTACTACCCGCCGGATGCGAATTGTTTGCTGAATGTGTTTGATCACTGCTTGCGGAGCCGCAATTACGTGAATGTGGTGACCTGCGGGAAGCAGCCGGGGTTGCAGTGGCTGACGTTTGATGAAGCGCTGGGGCACTGCTCGCGTGGGGCGTCGATCTGGGATTTTGCGACGAATGATGGAGGCGGGGATCCGGATGTGGTGCTGGCCTGCGCGGGAGATGTACCGACGATGGAGGCGTGCGCGGCGTCGTGGCTGCTGCAGAAGCACGTGCCGGGTATCAAGGTGCGAGTCGTGAATGTGGTGGATTTGTGCGCGCTACAGGAGCCGGATTCGCATCCGCACGGGATGGACAATCAATCGTTCGATGCGTTGTTTACCAGCAAGGTGGATGTGATTTTTGCATTTCATGGGTATCGCTGGCTGATTCACAGCATGGTGCATGGTCGTTCGAATGAGGCGCGGTTTCATGTGCGCGGATTTAACGATCGAGGGACGACGACTACTCCGTTTGACATGGTGGTGCTGAACAAGATGAGCCGGTATCACTTGGCAATTGATGCGTTGAAGCATATTCCGCGGCTGCGTTCGCAGGGGTCCGATGCGATGGATTTATTTGCGCGAAAGTTGACGGAGCATCACGCTTATATTCGGCAACATTTTCAGGATATGCCGGAGATTTTGAATTGGCATTGGACGAAGGATTTTTCTGAGCCGACCGAGCCGGCGCCGTTGGCGAAGGGGCAGCCGCGGGGGCGGGTGTTTAGTGATGCTTAGAAGGGTCTGCGACGGATGGGACAGACGGAACGTTTCCGCTGAAGCCTCGCAGAGTTGGAAATTGTTGGGGGAAACGTTACGTCTGTCCCTGATTTTCTCAGGGTTGAAAAATTCAAAACCTAACTTCAGGGGCTAAAGCCCCGTTGTTGTGGCTGGCGTAAGCGGGGGCTGAAGCCCCCGCTTCCTAAAGTACCTTTCTAACGGGCTTGGAGGACGATGAATTCCACCGCGTTGGGTGGGAGATTCGCGGTGAGGTTCAGGGAGGCGCCGGTGGCGTCTTTTTCGTCGACTAACTCGAAGTTTTGGGTTTTGGTGATGCGGTAGCGCTTGATGTGGATTTTCTTTTTGCCCCAGGGGAGATTGTCGATGGTGAGGTTGTAGCCGGCGTTGTCTTTGTAGACGATGTCATCGCGCAGCGGCAAGAACTTCCACTTGGAGAAGTCGATGTTGGACGGAAAAGTTTTCAGTACTTCTGGCGGGACTTGCATGGGAGTCGGCTTGTACGGCGTTTGGCGAGCGTAGTTGCCGATGAGGATCTGGATGGTTTTCCCGTCGGTAGAGCGGCCGGCGAGAGTGGAGAAACCGAAGGTATCGGTGCCGCTGACGGCGAGGCGATTGGGAGTGCCGGTGACCAGTTCACCCATGGCTTTGAAAGCGTTGGCGGTTTTGTAGGGTTTTCCTTCTAAGTCGAAGAGTCCCATCCATGCGGCGTCACCACGATAGAAGTGTGCGTAATTGATGGTGGTGTCCTGAAAATAGCTGAGTTCGGCGGTCATGAAGGCGGCGTCTTCTTCGCTGCGCAGCCGCTGGACTCCGATGTCGGTGAAGTCGGGCGTGAGATTCCACTCAGACAAAATACTCTCTGCTTTCGGGAAACCGTGGGAGTCGAGCAGCTTGCGCATGACTTCCGCGAGGCGAGCCCCATCGTAGGGATCGGCGCTGGTGTCGGCGTAGGTATGCCAGGAATAAAAATCCAGAGGGACGTGATTTTTGGCGCAGTAGTCGATAAAGCCTTCGCGGTAGGGGCCGTCATCGTAAGCGATCGCTTTGGCTACGCCACCGACTTTCAGGTTCTGGTCGACAGACTTCAAGGCACGGGCGGTTTTATCGTAGATGGTGTAAAACTGCTCGGGAGTACCGCCCCAGAAGATGGCCTCCGGTTCATTCCAAAATTCCCAATAACGAATGTTGTAGTGGAAGCCGTGATCCCAACCTTGGTTGTAGTGCATGGCCACGTGCTTGATGACATTTGCGAATTTATCCGGGTCGGAAGGCGGTTGGATGGCGGAGCCGAAGCTGCGGCCGATGCGGTAATAAATTTCCGCGCCGACATCGTGGATGGCGGTCATTTCTGTGTCGCTGGGTCCCCAGTGGTAGCTCTCGGGTTTTTCCGGGTCGGCGTTCCAATCTTGAAAAATGATGGCGGCGTTGCCGGACTTCACCAATTCGGCTCGTTGTTTGTTGTCGGGCACGAGCCACGCGAGGACTGGGTCGTTGAAGTCGTAGTGCGCGTCGACTTCCGTCGGGCCCATGGAGTCGTGGGTGCGGACTTGATTGACGTGGAGCTCTTTGTATTGCTTGGTGAGATCGGGGAGGCCGGCCATCACGGGATTGGGAGTGCCGTTGAGGCCTTGAAAGTCGCGGAGTTGGCCGGTGGTTTTGCCGGCGTCGACGTGAAGGGTGCGGAGGCCGGTGGGGGAATCTTGCGCGCTGGAAATCGCGGAACAAACCAAAAGCGTAAACAGAGAAAAAAGGATTCTAATTTTCGTGTGCACTAGGCCTCCGACGGATTTGCCGGAGGATATTTATAGCACAAGGCGTCGCGAGTCTTAGATTTGGTTGTTGGCGATTTCGGCCTCGCGGGTGAGGAAGGTGGACGCGTTTTCGGTGGCGCGGGATTCGCTTTCGGCGCCTTTTTTTGTGGGGGCGTGGCCGGGGAGAGCTTGCGGCATGAAGCGATCCACCAAAGACATGAGTTCTGCCGTGGCGCCCGGGGCGCAGCCCTGGACGAGGGTGCCCATCTTTGCGGTGATGCCGAGATGAAGTTCGGGTTCGCCGTGAACGGTGGCATCGATGATCTGACGAGCGGCGCGGCGGGCGCCGATGGAGACGACCGGAATGGAATCGCTGATGGCGAACCAGGCGTACTCCTTTTCGGCTTGGCCGGTGAAGATGGCGTTGCGGGGACTGCCGGTGCGCATGAGGCCGGGGCAAACGGTGGTGACCAGGACGTTGTATTTGGCGAGTTCGGCGCGGAGCCCTTCGCTGTAGCCGACCAGAGCGAATTTGCTGGTGGAGTATGGAAGCAGATGCGGAAAGGCGATTTTGCCGCCGATCGAGGCGATGTTGACGATGCGACCCTCGCGGCGACTTTTCATGGAGGGGAGAACTTCACGGATGGCGTTGAAGGGCCCCCAGAAATTGGTTTGCATGGCGTCTTCGAAGGCTTCGGGTTCCTGATTTTCCGCGGGGCCGACGAGGATGGTGCCGGCGTTGTTGACCAAAATGTCGATTTCGTCGAGTTCGCTGCGGACTTGTTGAAGGACGCGTCGGACTTCGGCGCGAAGGCCGACGTCGCAGGTGAGCGCGAGGATGGGATGGCCGGCGTCGGCGAATTCTTCACGGACGCGTTCGAGTTCCTTTTCATTGCGCGCACAAATTGCGATGCGGGCGCCGCGGTCGGCGAATTCGCGGGCGAGGACCAGGCCCAGGCCGCGCGAGCCTCCGGTGATCAATACGGTTTTACCGCGGAGGGAAATTTTGCGGGAACTGCGCAGGGCGACTTTGGCGATGCCGGCAGCGGTGGCGACGGCGCCAGCGACTGCGAAGATGGCTTTCCAGTTACGGGACATTGTTAGCTCGATTCCTTCGGTGAACATTGAGTGCTGCAATCAGAGATGAGAGTTGGGGGAAAAGGTGTGCAGATTTGGTGAGAGTTGGAAAGATTGATATGAAATAAAAAACCCACTCTGAAGTTTCAGAGTGGGTTTTGCGATTTTATGGCCGATAGACACGAACTTCGTGAGCTGAAACGGATTCAACCCAAGATCCACTCTGCAAATCGATGGCGGGACACCCTACGCGTCGGATCGATCAATTTGGAATTGTGATTACGCTTTGGCAGATTTATAGGCGTCGTCTTTACGGACGCCTTGGGCTTGGTGTCCGTCTCCGGACGTGGGCGATTGAGACTGCGGAGCCTGGTTGCGCTCGTGTTCTTCGCGGATTTGTTGTTCGGCGCGGAGCCAGTCGCTGTGTTCGTCGCCGTGATGTGAGTTTTGCTGGCGATCGAGGAAATTCAAGTAGGCGCGATGTCGGGTGCGCGCGTGCAGGTCGTGATGGTCGCCATCCGCGTTGGATGGGGACGTAGAGGTGGTATTCGACTTCGGGGTGGACGACGCAGCGCCATCCGGTTTCGAGCTGTTCGAAGTGGACGCACTGGGTGCGCTGGTGCTCTGGGAAGTGGGCGAGGCGGACTTGGTGGATTCAGACTTTGGTGTTTCGGACTTCGGATTGGACGACGCAGCGCCATCCGGTTTCGAGTTGCTCGAGGCGGACGTGGTGGGCGCGCCGGTGTTCTGCGACGTGGATGAAACGGACTTCGGTGCTTCCGACTTCGATGTTTCTGACTTGATTGTTGGGTCTTGCATGACTTCCTCCGTACCTGGGTTCTTCTTTACTGCTTTCTTGCGCGGGGGCAATTAAAAATCCTCCAAGAGTGAGATGGCTACTCGTTAATATTACGACGATTAGCTATGACGCCCAAGGGTCGATGACGATTTTTGTTACATTTTCTTTTTTGTCGCGCCACATTTTGTAGGCCTCGGGAGCCTGATCCAGCGTGATGCGATGAGAAATTATGTAACTGGGATCAATTTGTTTTTCTTCTATGCGTTGTAACAAGGGCTTCATGTAGTTATGCATGTTGGTTTGGCCCATTTTCATGGTGATGCCTTTGCCGAAGGCTGCGCCGAAGGGGACTTTGTCGAGGAGGCCACCGTAAACGCCGGGAATGGAGACGGTGCCGCCTTTGCGTACCGCTTGGATGGCTTGGCGCAAAACGCTGGGGCGATCTTGTTCCAGCATCAGCGCGGTTTTTACTTTATCGTAGACGCCTTGCAGTTCATTGGAATGCGCTTCGAGGCCGACGGCGTCGATGCAGGAGTCAGGACCGATGCCGGCGGTCAAATCTCGGAGCGCGGTGAGGACGCTGAGATCTTCTTCGGAGTAATCGACGGTGACCGCTCCGATGGAACGAGCCATTTCGAGGCGCTCTGGCAGGCGGTCGATGGCGATGACTCGTGCGGCGCCCAGCATGAAGGCGCTGGCAATTGCGAATTGACCGACGGGGCCTGCGCCCCAGACGGCGACGGTGTCGCCTGGTTGGATCTGGGCGTTTTCGGCGGCCATGTAACCAGTCGGGAAAATGTCGGAGAGGAAAAGAACTTTTTCGTCGGGCAGATCGCTTTCGATTTTCAGGGGGCCGACGTTGGCAAAGGGTACGCGCACGTACTGCGCTTGGCCGCCGGCGTAGCCGCCCATCATGTGGGAGTAGCCGAAGAGACCGGAGCCGGAATAGCCATAGGCGGTTTCGAGCAGATGGGCGTTCGGATTGGTGTTGTCGCATGCGGACCACAATTTCTTTTTGCAGAATTCGCAATGGCCACAGGCGATGGTGAATGGCACGACGACGCGATCGCCACGCTTCAGGTTGGTGACTTCCTTACCGGTGTCTTCGACGATGCCCATGAATTCGTGGCCGAGGATGTCGCCCTCTTCCATGGTGGGGATGAAGCCATCGAACAGATGCAGGTCGGAGCCGCAAATAGCGGTGCGCGTGACTTTGATGATGGCGTCGTGCGGGTTGAGAAGAATTGGGTCAGCAACCGTGTGAGTTTCAACTTTTCCGGAACCCATCCAGCAAAGAGCTTTCATTATTTGCCTCCCTTGGCGGTGCGGCGTTTTGCGGTTGTTTTCGAGGCAGACGCGGACTCGGACAAATCCGCTGAGGAATTTTGAGCAGCGATCGATTTTGAATTTGCGTTACCCGGAGGAGTTGCTACCTTTTCGCCGTACATTGATTTTTTTGCGCCGGCGATCGTGCCGCGAGGTCCGTGTGGTTGGCCTTCGGTGCGGGGGATTTCGCCGGTTTCGGCGAGCGCTTTGAAGTGGCGGAGATTTTCGATCACGGCCTGCTTGGGGTTGCGGCCCACGATGGTTTCCCAAGCGGCGGCCAGTTTGCCTAGTTTGAATTCCTGAAGGACGGTGACTTGTGTGCCGCGATTGCCGGGCGTTGCTTCAAAAATCACTTCGCCAGCGTTTTCAGATTCGCCGCCGATGGAGCGCCAGGCGATGCGGCGGCCAGGCTCATCGGCGAGCATCTCGGAATCCCACTCGATCGTTTTGTCGCCGGAGCGCATCACCCAGTGAGTGGTGCTGCCACCGGTTTTTGTGACGCTGACGATTTGCTCCTGCCATTGGGGGATGCTTGCGACGTCGTGCCACAGTTCGTAAAGACTGTTGGGGTCGCCTTGGATGAGCGCGGTGGTGCGCACCCATAGTTTTCCGTCTTTGTCTTGGGGCGGCGGTAAGTAGCGGCCATCGACGATGATGCCCGCGCCGGTGGCGGCGGGCAAATTTTCTGCTTTGGGTTTTTCTCTTAGTGCTTCGGACATTTCTCCCAGATCCTTTCTAATTTTTCGCCCAAGCGACGCGGCGATTTCTTCGTGGTGGTTGGGGTGAACTACTCGGAACCCGCGGCCTTGGGCTTGGCCATTTTTTCGTGCATAGCGCCTTTCACGTTGCCGGGGACGGCGTTGGAAAGCATGCCTTCGATCTTGGTTTTCGTTGATCCGGCGTAAACGTGATCTTTCCCGGCAAGAAGAGCTTCGATGCCCTGCTTGGCCACTTCTTCGGGCGAGGCGCTCTGCTTACCCTTTGAGCCGACTTCGGTGTTGTCCATGCCGGCGCGATGGAAAAAGTCGGTGTCGGTCGGGCCGGGCTGCAGCGCGGTGACGGTGATGTTGGTATCGCGCAGTTCGTAACGAATGCTGTGGGCCAGCGAGAGGTCGAAGGCTTTGGTGGCGGCGTAGACAGCTTCGCGCGGGGCGACCATTTCACCGGCGATGCTGGCGGTGAACAGAATGCGGCCACGGTTGCGGGCGGTCATATGTTTCACGGCGTGTTTAGCCAGATGCACGGTACCGGTGCAATTGAGGTTGACCATGTTGAGTTCTTCGTCGAGGTCGGTCTCGCTGAATAAACCGCCGACGCCGACACCCGCGTTGATGCAGACGATGTCGATGTCGCGATTCTGCGAGGTGGCTGCGGACCAAAGTTGATCGACGCCTTCGCGAGTGGCGAGGTCGGCTTGAATGTCCAGGACTTCAACACCTTTGGCGCGAAGACTCTCGGTGGCGTCGGCGAGTCTTTCGCCGTTGGAGCAGATGGCGAGGTCGTAGCCGCGGCCAGCCAATTCGTAGGCCAACGCGAGTCCGATACCGCTGGAAGCGCCGGTGACGACTGCAAAAGGACGGGCCATTAGATTTCTCCTAAAAATTTTTGTGGTGACTGCATTGCTCAATACTTTTTGCCTGCGCAAACTACCAATCAAAACTAACGATGAACGCGCGACTTGCAAATACGGGATGAAACGTACCGAGTTGGAACCGGGGCTGTAGAAACACCTAAAGAAATTACGGTCGTTGCCGAATCGCGAGCTAAGTCGCCGAAGTTGGTGCTTACGACACCAGTGCAGGCAGCCGCTCACGTAAGTAGTGGGTTGTGGGTAGGCGCGTCGTGATCGGTTGCTCTTACACTCTTGAAGTTTATGAAGTTGCTGATGAATGAACTGTTATTTCGTTAGAGAACTTTAAATCTCATCTACCCGCCGAAAGAGGCCCCGCCACCTACAGGATTACACTTACACCGCCCGAGAAAAGACTGCAGAGCAGGTAACATCTCGCAGAAATCGTCCCTGGCTCTAATCCGAAAACACTAACCCCGCGTAACACTAACAGTCGGCTACCGGTGATCGCCCTACGAAGTAGAAGTGGATCGCAGAGCCGCCACGCAACCGTGGTGGACCGTAGTTCAGCCGGCGCAAGTCAATTTGGATATCCAACGCTGCACGCAAAGTGCTCACGGCGCACAGCGACCAACATTACCAATTAAACGCAGCATATTTTGAGAAGAAGGAGAGAATCGTGGATAAAAAGTTGACAGAATTGCTCGAAAAAGCGGTATCGCGACGCAAGTTCGTAGTAGGGGTGGGAGCGACGGCGGGCGTGGCAGCAGTAGTGGCTGGTTGCGGAGGAGGATCGGCGGTAAATAATCCGACGCCCCCGCCGCCAACAGCGAGCTTCACGGATGCGGACGTTTTGAACTACGCGTTGAACCTCGAATATCTGGAGGCTCAATTCTATTTGTATGCGGCGACGGGAGCGGGGTTGCAGGCTGCGGATACCACGGCAGGCTCGGCTTCGACGTTTCAGACGGTGGGAACGGTGACGCCTGGCAATGCCGCGGCGGTGCCCAACCTGACGGCGCAACAACAGGAGATTATCAACGAGATCGCCTACGAAGAGCAGGAACATGTGCGCTTCTTGCGTACCGCTTTGGGATCGGCGGCGGTGCCGATGCCGAACATCGACTTGTCGTTCTTCGGGCCGTTGGCGGTGGCTGCGGGAGTTACAACAGCAGCGACTGGCGCGGGTTCGTTCAACCCGTTCGACAGCTTCGATGACTTTTTGATTGGCGCATTTATTTTTGAAGATGTGGGCGTGACGGCGTATTCCGGCGCGGCACCGTTGATCACTGCAGCGGGCGTGCAGGCGGGTTATCTCTCGGCGGCAGCGGGCATTTTGGCAGTGGAGGCTTATCACGCGGGATACGTTCGCACGGCACTGACCGCGCGCGCGATTGTCGCGGGATCGGCGGCTGCTTATCCGTATCTAGGAATCGCCAACCAAGTGGAAACTTTGCGACAGACGTTGACGGTGGGAGCCAGCGGCTCGGTGGAAACCATGCTGACTTTGCCGACGGCGATTGGACAAGCAAGCGCAATTGTGGCGGCCGATCCGACCAACGCGGTGGGCTTTGCGCGCACACCTAACCAAGTACACCACATCGTTTACGGCTCAGCGACGGTGGGCGTGGCCAGCGGCGGATTCTTCCCCAGCGGCACGAACAGCGTCTTCGCGACCACCACTGCTTAATCACTCAATCGCGCGGGCCAGCGTTCAAGCTGCGCCTCCAACAACAATTACAACGGAACCGAGCAACAAAGCGAAAGAGCCAGAACGAAAACGAGCAACGAAAGGACTGGAGATCAATTTATGGCAACACAAGAAACGAAACAGATTGATGAAGTAATCGCAAGTGGCCGACGCAAGGTCATGCAGTGGGGATTGTCGTCGCTGGCCGGGATCGTTACGGCGGCGGCAGCGAGCCCTTCCGCAAGAGCGGCCTCGTTCACCGACGGAGACATTTTGAACTTCGCGTTGAACCTGGAGTATCTGGAAGCCAACTTTTATTACTTGGCGGCTTTCGGGACGACCATCGACGTGGCCAATGCGGCCTCGACGGCGGCCGGTGCACCGGTAATCGCGTTGACGGCGACGGTGGGCACGCAAGGCACGGTGAGCGGTGGCAGCGCGGTGCCATTCAGCACCATCGAAGTGTCTTCGTATGCCACGGAAGTGGCGGTCGAAGAAGGCAAGCACGTGCGGCTGCTGATTGGAGCGTTGGGCTCCTCGGCGGTGGCACAACCGGCGATTAACCTGGGCACTTCCTTCCAGACACTGGCGACTGCGGCGCAGATTCCGAATGGCGCGGCGTTCAGCCCGTACGCGGACGATGCCAGCTTTCTGGTGGGCTCGTACGTGTTCGAAGACGTGGGTGTGACGGCCTATCACGGAGCGGCACCGTTGTTGGTGAGCGCTTCGAATTTGTCGACGGCGGCGGGGATTCTGGCGGTGGAGGCGTATCACGCTGGATTGGTTCGCACGGCGATCGCGGCGATGGATCCGGCCGGGACGGGCATTGCGTCCTACACCGACCTGATCTCCACGTTGCGAGCCACGTTGTCGCAGGCTGGTCTGCTGGGAGCCACTCCTGGCCCGTTCGATGCAAATCCTGATGATTATGGATTGGCGCCGTTCTCTGTGTCGTTGGCCGGCGGAGCGAATGTTACCGCGACGCGGTTGACGGATGCAGATCCGACCAATGTAATCGCGTTCGCGCGGAATCCGACTCAAGTTTTGAATATCGTCACGGGCGGCGGCGCGGTGAATGGGACTGCCGCAGTTAGTCCGGCGGTGGGAGTTTTCTTCCCTGCCGGGTTGAACGCTGGGCCGAACGGATTCAAATAGAAACAAGGCGAATCGCTCTGCGTGGGCGATGCGTCTTGCAGCAACGAAAAGGGCGGCCGAAAGGCCGCCTTTTTTATTTGGTCTGCCCTATTGATGCGAGGGAACTCAGTGAAAGTCGGAGAGAATTCGGCCAAAACTCAGAGAAGGTCTGTATGTACGAGGTGCGGCCGGGAACGTAGCTTGAATGAGGAAATGCATTTTACTTTTGAGCAGGTTCACGGAGGATTTTAATGGCTACGCTAAGTTTGAAGGCACTGTACCTGGAAGAACTACAGGATTTGTATGACGCTGAGAATCGGTTGATCAAGGCGCTGCCCAAAATGGCCGAGGCTGCGGAGTCCGCGCAATTGAAGAATGGTTTTCAGATGCACCTGGAACAGACCAAGCAACATGCTGCACGCCTGGAGCAGATTTTCGAAATGATGGGCGAGGAACCGGAGCGCAAGAAGTGCCAGGCGATGACGGGTCTGATTGCGGAAGGCGAAGACCTGATGGGCGAGGACTACGAGCCGGGCGTGAAGGATGCAGCGTTGATTTCGGCCGCGCAGCGTGTGGAGCACTACGAAATGGCCGGGTACGGCGTGGTTAAGACGTGGGCCGGATTGTTGGGCGATACGAAGGCGGCTGCGCTGTTGGATCAGACACTGAATGAGGAGAAGGAGACGGATCAGAAGTTGACGGAGTTGTCGCAGAAGATTAATCAACAGGCCAAGGCGTCTTCGGCTGGGGCCTAATGGCAAGAGTCGGCACGTTCGACGGATCGTACGGAAAATAGTTAGTTAATTTAAGCGGCGGAATGCTAGGGCGTAAGCCTTGGGCGTTCCGCCGTTTTTTTGTTGGAAAGTAATTTAGGCATTTAAGCAAAGAACCGGATTCCTGAGTGCGAATCCGGTTCTTTCTGTTCACTGTGGATTTAGGGTTCGGTGTTGAATTGTTTAGTGGGCGGCGATGGCGATGAAGAGGCCGGTGCCGTCGCGGTTGATGCGGAGGAGTGTTGGCTGATCGCCGGCGGATTGAATGGCGTGCTCGAAGTCGTTCACGCTGTTGATGGGCTTGTGGTTGACTTCTTCGACCACGTCGCCTTCGCGGAGGCCGGAGGTTGCTGCGGCGCTGTTGGGATCGAGCTGCGAGATGACTACGCCGGTGCTGTCGGAGTTGAGATGCAGCTGTTGACGTAGAACTGGAGTCAGCGGCTCGACTTGCATGCCTTGCAGCGAGTCACCGTCGTTGGAACTTTCCGCGGATTTGTCGTGATCGTTGGGAAGTTCGCCGAGCTTGGCGTTGACGGTCATGGTGCTGCCATTGCGCACCAGGGTCAGTGGGACGGTGGTGCCGGGGTCGGTCTGTGAAACTTGCAGGCGCAGAGCGGAAGCGTCGGCCACCGGTTGATTGTTGATCTTGGTGATGACGTCACCGGCCTTGATGCCGGCTTGGGCCGCGGGGCCCTTGGGGGTGACATCGCCGATGAGCACACCGTTCGAATCAGACATTTTTAGCGCGCTGGCCATGGTCGGAGTGACGTCTTGAATCGTGGCGCCGAGGAAGCCGCGTACAACGTGGCCGTGGTCGACGATTTGATCCATCACGCGCTTAGCGAGATTGACGGGAATCGCAAAACCCACGCCTTGATTGCCGCCGCTGCCGCTGAGGATGGCGGTGTTGATGCCGATGAGTTGGCCCTTGGCGTCGATGAGCGCGCCGCCGGAGTTGCCCGGGTTGATAGCGGCGTCGGTCTGGATGAAGTCTTCGTAGTCCTCAATGCCGAGATTGGCGCGGCTGGTGGCGCTGACGATGCCCATGGTGACGGTCTGACCGACGCCGAAGGGATCGCCGATGGCGAAAGCGAGGTCGCCGACTTCTACTTTGGAAGAATCGCCGAGAGGAATGGCGGCGAGATGGTCGGCGTTGATTTTCAGCACGGCAATGTCGGTCTTGGGATCGCGGCCGACGACGGTGGCGGTGAATTCACGTTTGTCGCGCAGAGAAACTTTGATGTCGGTGGCGCCGTCGACCACGTGATTGTTGGTGAGGATGTAGCCGTTGGTGCCGACGATCACGCCGGAGCCGAGGCCGTGTTCTTTTTCCTGCTGCGGAGCTTGCTGGCCGCGCTGGCCGGGCTGCTGGCGGAATTGCGGTGTGCGATTGCCGAAGAATTGGCGGAGGAACGGATCGTCGAAGAGCGGATTCGATTGATCATCCGTGGTGTTTTTGGCGGGGCGCGAAGAGGCGATGTTCACGACTTCGGGCATGGCTTCTTTGATAAGTGGTGCGTAGCTGGCCATCATTGGCGCGGGTACGGCAGGAGTTTTGGATGGAGCGGCGAAGATGGGTGGATCGGCTTTTGCCGCGGAGGCGGTGGCGGATGCTGCTGCGGAGTGGGTTTCGGCGATGACTACGCCGCCAACGAGTAGAGCGGCGGCAAGTGCGAGCGATGTAGCCCACACGCGGAATTTGTTTCGGGTGTTCATTACAGGCGATCTCCTTCGGAACTTGGCTTCTTCGAGAACAAAGGAAGTTTGGCGGGTGAGGCTGAAGGGAAGATGAGGCGAACCTAAATTCTATTTAATGTTGGAAAGTGAGTTTTTTATCAGGCATACAGCGGAAGAATGACGGTGAGGGTGGTTCCCTGCCCTGGCTGGCTTTCTGCGAGGATGCGGCCACGGTGCTTTTCGACGATCCAGCGGGCCAGCGCGAGGCCCAGGCCGACGCCTTCGATTTGTTTCGAACGGGAAGGCTCGGCACGGTAGAAGCGATCGAAAATATGCGGGAGACTTTCTGGGGGGATGCCGATGCCGTTGTCTTGGACACGCAGGATGACTTGGCCTGCTTCGGCGGTGACGGAGATTTTTACGCGGCCGCCTTCGGGGGTGAATTTGATGGCGTTGTCGAGGAGGTTGAGGATGACGCGCTCGATCCAGGAAGCGTCGCCGCGGATGTTGATGTTGGGCGGCACATCGGTTTCGAGAGTGATTTTTTTATTGGTGGCGACGGGATCGAGTTGGTCGGCGAGTGAAGCGGTCAACGCGGAGAGGTCGACGCGCTGATCGGTCCACTGAATTTCGCCGGCTTCGGCGCTGGCGAGCACCAGCAGTTGATTGATCATGTGGGAGAGCTTGTCGAATTCTTCGAGCTGGCTGGCCAGGACGTGTTTGTATTCGTCGACGGAGCGCGCTTCGAGTAGGGCGATTTCGGCTTCGCCGCGAAGTGCGGTCAGCGGAGTGCGCAATTCGTGGGAAATGCTGGCGGTGAATTGCTGCATCTGGCCGACGGAATTTTCTAGGCGGGCGAGGGTTTCGTTGAAGGCGTGAGCGACTTCGTCGACTTCATCATTCGTGCCGCGGGTTGGCAGGCGTTGTTGAAGTTGCTCGATGTCGATTTGGCGCGCGGCGTTGGCGAGCGTCCGCATGGGGCGCAGCGCGCGGCGGGACATTTCCCAGCCGACGGCGGCGGCGAGGAGAACGCCGATGGGCGTCAGAAAAAGTAGCGAACGGAGAAAGCCGCGTTGGGCATCGTCGGCGGGGGTGAGAGGGATGCCGACGCGCACTAAGTACGACTCGTTATTGCCGGGCATGATGGCGTTGTGAAAGCGCAGGCGTTCCTGTTCGAGTTGCAGATCGGAATATTCGGGGGCGTTGGCGAGCGAACGGGCGGCTTCGGGAGAAAGGCGCACGCCGAGAAGATCGAGTTCCTGCGATTGGACGACTAGCGTGCCGCTGGGAAGTTGGAAGACCTGGTAATAACGCGCGGCGGAGTGGACCAGGTAGGCTTCTTCGCGATTGTCGGGATTGAAGACCAGCTGCGGGCCGCCATTCGAGATGCGCTCGTGATTAGCGAGATATTGCGCACGGGTGGTGAGCTCGTCGGTGAGGCGGCGCTCGATGACGAGGCCGAGGGCGTTGTAGAAAATCAGGCCGAAGACCGCGAGCAGCACGGTGAGTACGGCGGAATAAAAAAGTGTGAGGCGGGCGCGGAGGCTGAGCGGGGTCATGATGGATCCGCTGTAAGAATGTAGCCGACACCGCGCACGGTGTGGATCAGCGTCGGCGAGAAGCCGCGATCGATTTTGTTGCGCAGGGTATTGATGTGCACGTCGACCACGTTGCTGACCGAGTCGAAGTGAATGTCCCAGACATGTTCGATGATCATGGTGCGGGTCACGGTGCGTCCGGCGTTGCGCAGCAGAAATTCGAGCAGCGCAAATTCTTTCATTTTGAGATCGATCTTTTGGCCGGCGCGTTTTACGGTGCGGGCGGCGGTGTTCATTTCCAGGTCCGCGAGTTTTAGAGTGGTGGATTCCTGGGCGCCGCGACGAAGCAAGACGCGAATGCGCGCGGAGAGTTCGGCGAAGGCGAAGGGTTTTGCGAGGTAATCGCTGGCCCCGCTGTCGAGCCCGGCCACTTTGTCTTCCACGGTACTTTTGGCGGTGAGCATCAACACTGGAAGCTGAAGATTCTTCGCGCGAATTCGTTTGAGGGCTTCCAAACCGGAAAGTTTGGGAAGCATTACGTCGAGAATCACCGCGTCATATTCAAAGTTTTCCGCTTGGTAGAGGCCGGCTTCTCCATCGCTGGCAACGTCAACGGCGTAGCCTTCCTGTTCGAGGCCTTTGCGGATGAAGGAAGCGACTTTTTGTTCGTCTTCGACGATCAGGATGCGCATGCTAAGCGGAAAAGTTTGAGATTGGGATGAGTCCGTCAACCGAGTTGAGAATATACCCACAAAATAAAAGAGGCAAAAAGCGGCCCGGAGGTTGTCTTTAGCCGCTCATGAGCAAAATGCGGGGGTGATCCAGGCGGCGGATGCGCTGGCGTTTTTGCGTTTCCCAGTAACGGACCAGGATGGAGTAAACGGTGAGGCCGATTTCGCCTTCGCCCCAAAGGGCGTACGCGAGGGATTGCTGCATGAGATTACGGCGAGTGAGGCCCAGTACAACCGTTTTGGGATCGAGGCGTTCGCTGATGTAGGCGATGGAGTTGGCGATGGCTACGGCACCCCACACTTCGATCAGATAGTTGCCGTTTTGGTTTTTCTGATCGACGCAGATGCGCAGGTTGGACAAAAATTCGCTGCGATTGTCGAGCAGGTTGACATGCAAGATGGCGACCGGGCCTTCGATTTTGAAGTTGTCGTCGATTTTGTCGATGAGGTGCTGCTGGTATCCGGGATCGCTGGAGTGCGTGGGGACGAGATTAATTTTCTTGCCGATGATGGCGTTCCACAGGCGTTCGGATTCGGCATCGAGCAGGGTGATGTCGGAGACGCGCATTTCGGTTCTGCGGTGGTAACGGCTGATGGCGCTGGTGATCATCAGCAGCAGGATGAAAATGCCGGCGATGATCACGCCGGCGGGGCGCTCGATGACGTTGGCGATCAGCGTGTAGGTGAAGACGGCGGTGACGGTCCAGAAATAGGCGGCGGAGAGGCGGTCGAGGAAGGTTTTGTGTTTTTCACGGGAGATGTGCAGCGAAACTGCAACTGCTGCAGAGAGGATTAGTACGAGGACGCCGGTGGCGTAGGCGCTGCCTTGGGCTTCGACGTTGGCATGAAAAATAAAAGTGATGGCGACGTTGATGCCGAACAAGAGTAGAACAAGCGGGCGGCGATAGGCGACCCAGTGGGGAGCCATGCCGAAGCGCGGCAGATAACGCGGCACGAGATTGAGCAGCCCGGCCATGGCCGAAGCGCCGGCGAACCACAGCACGAGAATAGTGGAGAAATCGTAAATGGTGCCGAAGGTGCCGCCAAAATATTGGTGGGCGAGGTAGGCGATGGCGCGCCCGTCAGCGGGACCGCCGGCGCGGTAGGCGGACGGAGGGATGAGCAGCGCGGTAACGAAGCCGGACATGAGCAGCAGCGCGCTCATCAGCAGCGCGGCGGTGAACAGTAGTTTGCGCGTGGCGCGGATGCGGCCTTCAGGGCGCGGCGGTTGGGCTTGCTCCTGGCGGACGGATTCGCGCGCAGAATTTTCGGAAGAGCCTTCTGACGATTGAGATGGAGTTTTTTCTTTGCCACCGGAGACTAGCGGCATGACCGAGACGCCGGTTTCAAAACCGCTTAAGCCGAGGGCTAATTTGGGGAATACAAATGCGGAGGCGATGAAGATGGCGGTCCAGTCGCCAGTGGCGTGCATCTGGAAGGACCAGTGCTGCAAAAGTTCTGGCTGCTTCAAGATGCGCTGGATGCAGACGGAGAGCACGTAGATGTTCAGAACGATGTAGGGGATGGCCACCGCGGCGGCGAGGCCGATGGCTTCGCGAAAGCCGGCGAGAAAAACTACGGCGAGAAGAGCGAGCAGCGCGATGGTCAGCGAAACGTGCGCGTGGCCGGCGGCGTGCGCATGAAACCAGGGATGGAAGAATGGGTTTTCTATGAAGTGTTGCGCGGCGTCCGCGGCGCTGAGGGTCATGGTGATGACGAAGTCCGTGGCGGCGAAACCGAGCAGCACCAAGACGAAGATTTTGCTTTTCCAGCCGGAGAAAAGATTTTCGAGCAGAGCGATGGAGCCTTGCCCGGCGTAGGAAAGGCCGGCGACTTTGAAGTAGACCGGGACCGCGCCGAGCAGGGTGACGAGTACGAGAATGACGGTCGCGGGTTCGGCGAGCGCGCCGGCGGCGAGGAGCGCGATGCCCGGTTGATAGCCGAGCGTGGAGAAGTAATCCACGCCGGTGAGCCACAGGACGAGATACCAAGGGCGGGTGCGCTCTTCGAAGTCGGGCTCGTCGAGCGGATGACCTGTTAGGCAGAATTTTTTGAAGGCCGCGGTGGGTGATTTGTCGGAAGGCGGGGCGTCGGGTTCGGTTTCTGGCTGATCTGGAGTGCTTATGGCGACGTTCTGGTGGTGTGACGCAGTCGGGTCGCTATGCTCGGGAGTTGGGCTGGGCGGCGTCATAGTTTAATCGGGCTGTCGGGTCGCTGGTTGGATGAGATGGAGTGATGGAACGAGTTCTTCGTTATTGGATGAGAGAGCGCAAGTGTAGCTATATCCCCCCGATTGAGTAAAGCATCGAAAAAGTCAGAGCGCGTGACAAGATGGCTAGATTGGTAGGTCTGAACCGGGGAGGAAATTTCATGACGGATGTGTGGCGGGGAAAGTGGGCGTTGGTGACGGGGGCGAGTGCGGGGATTGGGGTGGCGCTGGCGCGGGAGTTGGCGGCGGGCGGATGCAATGTGGTGTTGACGGCGCGGCGGTTGTCGAAGTTGCAGGAGTTGGCTGCCGAGTTGGAAGCGAAATACAAGGTGAAGACGGCGGTATGTGAGGCGGATCTGACGCTGGTCGATGGGCCGGCGAAGATTTTTGCGTTTACGCAACAGAGTGGGATTGAAATTGATTTGCTGGTGAACAATGCAGGGTTTGGGGCTTATGGGGAATTGCCTGGGGTAGAAGTAGAACGGCTGCTGGATATGGTGCAGGTGAATTGTGCCGCCGTGGTGCACTTGACGCGGCTGTATTTGCCGGCGATGGTGGCGAGGAAGCGCGGCGATATTTTGATTTTGGCTTCGACGGCGTCGTTCCAGGCGGTGCCGTTTATTTCCACGTATGCGGCGACGAAGGCGTTCGATTTGCTTTTTGCCGAGGGGCTGGCGGAAGAGATGAGGCCGCACGGGATTCGCGTTTGCGCGCTGTGTCCGGGATCGACGGAGTCGGAGTTTCATGAGGTGGCTGGGCAACAGCAGTTTCAACGGAAGGCAGAGACTGCGGAGAAAGTGGCGCGGACCGGCTTGGAAGCGCTGGCGGCGGGCAAGAGTTATGTGATTTCGGGGTTGGGGAATTATTTGGGGGCTGTGTCACAGCGGTTGGTGCCGAGGAGTTTGGTGACGCGGGTTGCGGGGAATATGTTTCGGCCGAAAGAGAATGGGAAGTGACAGAAGTTCATCAGGTCATGCGCGGTTCCTAATCTAAACCCGCACCCTGAACACCGCAAATGCGGCACCCGTCCTTCTGTTACAAGCGCGAAAAATAAAAAAGAGGTGCGTAGAAACGACTACGCCTCTCGCGTAGCGGTCGTCTGCTACGGAGAGGCGCGCCGTCTTCAGGAGAGAAGATCTTTAAACTTTTTGCCGGCCGCTGATAGGACGTATGCGGCCGGCGAGTCGGTTACACGCAGCTAAAAAAATCTATTAGCTGTGTCGCGCAGCGTACGTTAGTTGGTTTCGCTCGGCGGAGCCGGAGGAGCATCGGCCGCAGCCGCGCCGCCGCCGTGCGGACCGCGATGGCCGCCGGGGCCACCGGTCTTCACAGCGTAGTCAGCGGGAACGGTGAACAAGCTGGCCGCCGGTTCCGCTTTCTGAATGTTGGTGAGGCTGAAGGTAGTGGTGCCAAAACGCGGATCGGTGCGGGTGCTCTTCACCGCCATTTGCAAGTCAGGCGAATACCAGCGCTCGGAAACGATCTGGATGGCTTTCTCGTTGCCCATCTGGCCTGCGGCGATCGTATACGTCTTGCGGGTACCTTGAGCGCTTACGCCGTTGACCATCTGGGTGCCGAGCGATTCGGTCTTGAGCGCACCGGAAGCTTCTTCCTTCTGCTCATGAGCCTGCTCCCGTTCCTTGTAGGCTTCGGCTTTTTCGCCACCGGGAGTCTTCATGGCCATTTTGTGGGCTTCCTTCTTTTCGTCATTCAGCATGTAGCGGAAGCCGCCAACGGGATCGCTGATGGCCACCATCTTGCGCGTGCTCCCACCCGGAGCCGCGACTGGGCCAACGCCGGTGAAGGTCATTTCATTGCGCGAACGTCCCTGGCTATCGCGAGCCACCGTGCCGCTGGTGGTGCGATGAATGGTGTTGCCATCCTGGAGCGTTTCGGTGTGTTCGGAAGTCGTGGTGGCCGAGAACGGCGCACCCTTGACCACCTTGCCGCCGTGTGGGCCTTCAAAGCCCATCAGCTCCGGTCCGGGACCGCCGCCGAATGGCGGATGATGACCCGGTCCGCCAGGACCGCCGGGGCCTTGCGCTCGAGCGGAGCCCACTGCGAACAGCAAGGCGCCACCGAGTACTGCATGAATCAAAACATTGCGCTTCATATTTCTCTCCTCTGATGAACTACTTGATCCCTTTCGCAAGGGATGAAAATCGTTCGCTCAATTCACTTCACTACTGCTCGGCACGCGGACTGCTTGCGGCGAGCCATCGCTGCCCACCAGGACGTCGACTTGAATCCATTCGTCGGCGCGCTCTTCGTTGACTGGAATGCCGAGTGCAGCGAGCGAAGAACGTTGCATGCCTACGCTCAAGAATCGAGGTGTCATCAAGATCCTGTGCGGAACTGCCGGGAAGCTGAGTAAATTCGCTGCTGTCCGTCGTGTTGCTGGCCATGAGCGTGTTGTCCGCAGCGTCGGACTGCACAGTTATCGCTGCGTTTGTCGCCACGGATCCAACAGTAGAACCGTTCGTCGCGACTGCTACCGGGGACTTCCCTGCCTTAGCCAGCTGCCAGTTGTGCCAGCCCCAAACGCTCAATGAAATGACCATCACCGCTGCTGCGGCCAATGCCCAGGTTGCGAGTCGCAGATTGCGGCGCTCGCGGCGGCCTTGATGCTTCATGCGAAATTGCTGCAGCAGGCGGTTTTCAATGATGGCCAGCGCCGATGCGTCTCGAGTCGAATCGGCGAAAGCGGAAAGCTCGGTTTGGGCCACGTCCCAGGACGCCGCCAGCGAAGAACAGCGCGAGCAACGGCGTGCGTGTTGCGCGGCGCGCATGCGCGTCGCATCGTCGAGGGACGGATCGCGCAGAGGATCGAGGCCGATCATCTCGAAATCTTCACAGCGCATTTCAAAACCGCTCGTATTGGAGTTAGGCATCATGGCGTTTCATCCTGCAGAGCGCCAACGCCGCGGGGCGTCGCGCAACATTTCTAATTTGGCGAGCAAAAGGGCGCGGCCGCGATGAAGCCGGGAACGCACCGTGCCGATAGGGCAATTCAGCATGGTGGCGGCCTGTTCGTAAGTCATTTCCTCGAGTTCGCAAAGCACTACCGTTTCTCGGAATTCGCCTGGGAGTTCCATCACTGCAGCGCGAACTTTCTCGAGGCGCTCGCGATGCTCGGCCCACATCGCCGGGGTGTAGGTGTCGCGCAGAGTGACGCCGGGGCCGGAGCCGTCTTCGTGGCGTTCGACCAGCGCGATCTCGCGGGGCTGGCGCTCGTTGTGCTTCATGACTTTGTTGCGAGCGATGCCAAAGAGAAAGCCGGGCAAGGTGCCGCGCTGGGGGTCGTACTTTCCAGGCTCGCGGACCAGCGTCATGAAAACGTCTTGCACGATTTCCTCGGCTCCCCAGGTGCTTCCGGTCATGCGCAAGGCGAAGCGGTACAGCACTGCGGCGTGGCGGCGGTAAAGAGCGGTGAAGGCCTCTTCGTCGCCGGTGGCGGAGCGTCGCAGTAAAGCTTCGTCCTGATCGTTATCGCGGATGGTCATCTGTTGGGATCAGGTGGTTTCGATGTGTATTTCCCGTGGAGTGGGAGAAAAGTTCCCTGGAGGGCTGGCGGTGCGGGAAGAGGCGCTGTGCAAAAGACGCGAGGGAGGATAAGTATTGTCTGCACAAGGTGTTAGACGTTCGGCGGCTCTAGAGGGTTACCCGGGTGCCGTCCAGCCAAATTAACGGGCGCGCTGTTGAAGGATGCGCGGCTACACGATGCAGTGGAGGCATAGCCGAGGGAGTACTGTGTTAAGGTTGGATTTCCAGCGCGATTTATGGGCCGTGCGAGCGGTTCCATAAGGCCACAGGGTTCACCGACGAGGAGAGGATGCCCCGAGCAAAAATATTCGCGACGAGGCCGCTGTTTGACGCGGCGCGCCAGGTGATGCAGGACAAATGCGATGTGGAGTACTACTCGCAACCGGAGCGCATCACGCGCGAAGAATTGTTTAAGCGGATACCCGAGAAGCAGGGCTTGGTGTGCCTGCTGACCGAGAAGGTTGACGACCAGTTGTTGCGGGCGGCCCCGAAGTTGAAGATCGTGGCGAATGTGGCGGTGGGCTACGACAATATTGATGTGCCGGCATGCACCAAGCGCGGCGTGGCAGTGACCAATACTCCCGGAGTGCTGGACGAAACGACTGCGGATTTCGCGTGGACACTGATGATGGCCATCGCGCGCCGATTGGGTGAAGGCGAGACCCTGGCGCGGTCAGGAAATTGGAAGGGTTGGGACCTGGATCAGTTGGTGGGGACGGATGTGTGGGGCAAGACGCTTGGTCTTGTGGGATTTGGGCGCATCGGACGAGCCATGGCGCGGCGAGCCGGCGGATTCCAGATGAAAGTGCTCTACACGGATGTGCAGCGCGCGGACGAAAGCGTGGAAAAGCAATTCAACGCGGAGTATCGCGACTTCAACACGCTGTTGGCCGAAGCGGATTTTGTGAGCGTGCATGTGCCGCTGTCGGAGGAGACGCGCGGGCTGTTTGAGGCAGCGAAGTTTTATCGCATGAAGCCGACGGCGTATTTGATTAATACTTCGCGCGGGCCGGTGGTGGACGAAGCGGCCTTGGTGGCGGCGCTGGAGGGCAAGAAAATTGCCGGCGCGGCTCTGGACGTTTATGAGAATGAGCCGTTCATTCACCCGGGATTGAAGCGGCCGAATGTGGTGCTGGCGCCGCATATCGCCTCGGCGTCGATTGAGACGCGCACCAAGATGTCGGTGATCGCGGCGGAGAATGTGCGGGACTTTTTCGAGAATAAGAAGCCTGCCAATATTTTGAATCCTGAAGTGATCAAGTAAGCCTCAATATTTTTCTTCTGATATTCTCCGAGTGATTGCGATGGCTCGGAGGTTCCCTCTTCTATGGCGGATTTGAAGCAACTGGCCCGCCGGATTTTTCACCAAACCTTAGCGGCGATTGATATTCCTGCGACCATGCAGCGCAAGCTGACGTGTGAGGGGACGGTATTGCGTTGCGGCTCGTTCGCGGCGGATTTGCGCGCGTTTGATGACGTGCGCGTCGTGGCGATTGGAAAGGCCGCGCACGCGATGGTGGACGGGCTGCCGCGTTGTTTGCCTGCGGGTACTTCATTCGAGGGCGTGGCGGTTGCGCCGGTGCCTCCAGCGAGACCTTATCCCGGGATGAAATATTTTGTTGGCGGGCATCCGATTCCCAACGAGCAGAGTTGGAAGGCTGGCGAAGCAATTTTGGAAATGCTTGCGGGATGCGATGCCCGGACGCTGGTGTTCTTTTTGTTGTCGGGAGGCGGGTCGGCGCTGGTGGAATTGCCGCTGGATCGCGCGATGGGATTGGAGGACGTGCAGCAAATGTATCGCGCGCTGGTCGGGTGCGGAGCCCCGATTGAAGCAATAAATACCGTGCGGCGGCATGTGTCCGCGGTGAAAGGCGGGAGGTTGGCGAAGGCTGCCGGTGCGGCCACAAAAATTACCTTAGCGGTGAGCGACGTACCGGCGGGAAAAGAGTGGGCGCTGGCCAGTGGGCCAACTTTGCCGGATGCCGCGGATAGCGATGACCTAGCGCGGATTCTGGATGAGTACGGATTGCGCGCGAAATTTCCGGAGGCCGCCCGGCGGTGGTTCGATCAACGCGGATTGCCGGAGACGTTGAAGGCTGGAGACGGGGCCTTAGCGAATGCGCATTTCGAAGTTTTGCTCGGGCTGGACGGGTTGTTTCATCCGGCGCATGGGGCGGCTGAAGCGGCGGGTTCTGTGACGTGTTGCGATAATTCCGCGGACGATTGGCCGGTGGAGAAAGCGGCGGAATATTTGTTGGGGCAGCTTGAGGAATTGCAACGCAATTTTCCGGGGCGGCGGGTGGCGCTGATTGCCGATGGCGAAGTGAGTTCGCCGGTTACCGGTGATGGAGTTGGCGGAAGGAATTCGGCGTTGGCGTTGGCTTGTGTGGAGAAAATCGCGGGGAAGCACATCGCGGTATTGAGTGCGGGGACGGATGGGATTGATGGGAATAGTCCGGCGGCGGGTGCGGTGGCGGATGGAACTACGCTGGAACGGGCGCGCGCGGCGGGGATGGATGTACGGGATTTTTTTGTGCGGAGCGATGCTTATACTTTTTTTTCGCGATTGGATGATGCGGTGATGACCGGGCCGACGGGGAACAATTTGCGGGATTTGCGGATTTTTATTGCGGAGTCTTGAGAACGATTTGATTGAGGTCGCGTGGCCGTCAACTCCTAAACAAAAAGACAAAGGCAAAAGAAGGAGCACTGGGCTTGATTGGTGCCTGCCCCACCCTTGCAGAAATCGCAAGGATGGGCCACCCAGTTTTGACTTTGCTTTTAAAACGGCAGAAACAAAAACAAACCTCGCTTAGCGCTATTTTGCGGGGAGGCGGGACTCCATGGATTTAAGGCGTGCGTTCATTTCTTCGACGAGGTGCTCGAGTTTTTCGAGGCGTTCGGCGACCAGCGCAGCGTCTTTGTCGTTAGAGCCGGCGTTGGCGGCGCCGCCCGTTTCGTCGTCATCGTCTTCGGCACCTGCAGCGGGCGGTTGGCCGGGCTTGCCGGCGGGCTTTTTCAGCAAGGCGATTTGCGATTTGATCAGCGGGGCCAGTTCGATGCTCAGATCGTCGCTCTTGAGCATGGCTTCCAGCGCCGGAAGCGCGGCCGCATCGTGCCGCGAACCAAGTGCAAAGAGCGCGGCGATGCGCACGCTGAAGTGCGGCTCGGAGAGAAACGAAGCAAGCTGCAGCGTGATGTCCTTATTGTCCTTTTGAAGTTTCGCCAGACTCGAAATTGCGGCGGAGCGCGACGGCATGGGTTTGCCGATGGCCACCCATTCGCGCAAAACGGGCACGGCTTTGTCGTCGCCGAGTGAACCCAGCGATCGCAAAGCAGCATTGCGAAGGATGTCGTCGGGAGAATCGGCGGCGATGGCGGCGTTCAAAGTGGCCAACGCACCGGGCGATTTGAGCTTGCCGATCGCTTGAAGGGCGGCGGAGCGGGCACGGTAGGAATCGTCATGAGCCGCGACGCTTTCCAGCTTGGCGACCACTTCTTTGTCATCCTTAAATTCGCCCAAAGCGGTAACCAGGCGATTGCGAACCCACGGCTCTTTGGCGGAGTTCAGGGCCTCTAAGATCTTTCTTGCGGCAAGTGGACCGCCAACCTGACCGAGGCTATCGGCAGACAGCGCGCGGATGCCCCAAGCGGAGTCGTGCATCATGGCGTCCGCCAAAGCATCGATGACGTCTTCGTTTTTGGCTGCGGAGTTATCGCCGGCTTTGCCTGCTTCGTACTTGAAAGCGCGCAAGGCCACTGCGGCGTCTGCTCGATCAGAGAAGTCCGTGGCATGTTTGAGCTGATGGAGCCACTCTTTCTTCTCTTTGTGAAAGTCGGCGGTCTTGAGAATGGTTCCGCCCTTGTCGAAAAGAACCATGATCGGCTCGGAGCTGGCCGGCAGGTCGAAGGTTTCCGTCGCTTTGGTGACTTTGACGGGATAGAGATGCGCGCCTGCGGAAGTCGTGACTTCCACGTCCACCGGCACGGTGAAGATGCCGACGCGGCCTTCCACTTTTTGGGTTTGTTTGACGGTCAGAGCGATTTGGTGCTTGGCGTCGTCGTATTTGTAGCTGAGATCAAACTTGGGAGCGCCGGCGCCGTAGACCCACTGATTGAAAAATTGGTCGAGGCTGACGTTGGTGGTTTCTTCCACGGCTTTGACGAAATCCGCGGTGACCACATTTTTGCCGTGGTTAACTTCCAGATAGTGCTTGAGCGAGCGGTAGAAAGCGTCTTCGCCCACTTGGTGGCGCAGCATCTGCAGAACTAACCCACCTTTGTCATACACGTTCTGATCGAATTCGCTGGAGTCGTCGAAATCGAAACGCACGATGGGGTGTTTGTAAAGATTGGGTTGCGCGAACCACTGGCGGATGTCATCCCAGTGGGTGTATTCCGCCTGATCTTTGGGAAATTGATGTTCCTGCCAGACTTTTTCGCCAAAAGTTGCAAAACCTTCGTTCAGCCAGATGTCGCCCCAGTCTTTGCAGGTGACCAGGTCGCCGAACCACTGATGCGTGAGTTCGTGGGAGATGAGATCGTCCTGGCCGGTGACGTATTCGCCGGCCAGGCGCGGATCGATCAGTGAAGTGGAAGTGTTGGTGGTGGCGCTGGAATTTTCCATGCCGCCGGCGACGAATTCGTCGACCATCACTTGCGCGTATTTTTCCCAGGCGTAGTCGTAGCCATATTTTTTGTTGAAGAGCTCGACCATCGCGGGGGTGCGCCCGTAGTTGACCTTGAGGCGATCGCCCCGGCCTTTCGGCGCGTAGTAAGGCAGCGGCAATTTGCCGTACGAGTCCTTCACTTCGTCGAATTCGCCGGCGACCACGGTGATCAGGTAGGTGGAGCTGGGCTGGGATTCACGCCAGGTCCAGGTTTTCATGCCGTCGGCGGCGTTGCTGACGCTGACTAATTTTCCGTTGGCGATGGTTTGCCAGGCAGCGGGCACGGTGAGAATCGTTTCGGTGGTGAGGCGATCGTTGGGATAGTCGTAGGTCGGGATGAAATAGTGGATGTCTTGCGATTCGCCTTGCGACCAGATCTGGATGGGGCGTTGCGGGTAATCCTTGTCGGGGAGGATGAAATACAAACCTTTGGTGGGAACACCCTCGTAATGGATGTCGACGTCCAGCTTGGTGCCCGCTTTGGGGGCGGAGACGGTGATGTTCAGCTTATCGTCGGCGGTTTCGAACTTGGCGGTGGCTTTGTTGACGGTGACGCTTTGGATGGTCAGGCCGCTGGAGTCCAGCGAAATTTTGGACGTGTCATCTTTCAGAGTCGAGATGGTGTGGATGACCTCACCGATTACTTTTTTGTGCTCGGTGTCAAATTTCAGAATAATTTTGGAGTGCTGTAAATCGTAGTCGCGCGAGCGGGCGAATGGCTCATCGGCGCGCAGAGGGAGAGTTAGCGCGGCGGTGAGTAGCGCCGCGAGCGCCAAGAGCAAGCGGTAATGCAGGCTCGGAGTGCGCGACTTAGCGGAGTTACTGGTCATGGGTTCGTTCGTCCTTTTCTCGTTTTCTTTACTCTTTATTGTGAAGGATTGCGGGCAATCTAGGGAACTGTTTCCAGGGCGTTGACGGTGTGTCCGGCGTGGCGAAGAGCGTCGAGAGCGCGGTGGAAGTTGTGGGTCTGGATCAGCAAATAATCGGTGTCAAAAGTCGAGACGGTGAAAACACTGAGCTGGGCTGCTGCGAGCGGGGCAACCAGCGAAGCGATCACGCCAATCGAGGAAGGTTCGAATGGGCCGTGGACTTTCAGCACGCGCCAGAGCTCGCCGGCTTGATGTGGTGGTGGCAAAAATTTGGATTCGACGATGATGGAGAGTTCGTCGGAGGTGCGGGTGATCGAGGAGAAGGTCCCCTGCGTGGCCCAGACCGGAACGGCTGCGTCGGCTGGCAGCTTTCGAATGGCGAATTCGTCAGGCAGAGGTGAAATCGTGAAGCTGCGATTGGCGTCGGGCGTGGGCATTTTTGCGGCTACAGCAGGCTCCTGACGATGCCGCCATCGATGGCGATGGAGGTGCCGTTGACGTAACTGGCACGCTCGGAGGCGAGAAACGTGACTACTGCGGCGAATTCTTCGGGAGTGCCGAGACGGCCGGCGGGAATTTGGCGTTCCCATCCTGCGCGCACTTCTTCCGGTTTGACGCCGGTGCGGGCGGAAATGGCGTCTTCCAGTTCGCTGAGCCGATCGGTGGCGGTGTAGCCGGGACAGACGTTATTTACGGTGATTCCGTGCGGGCCGTACTCATTCGCGAGGGTGCGGGCCAGGCCGGTGACCGAGGCGCGGATGGAGTTGGAGAGCAGCAGGCCATCGACGGGCTGCTTGACGGTGTACGAGGTGATGGTAATGAAGCGGCCCCACTTATTTTTCTTCATGCGCGGAAGTACCGCTTGGGCAAACGAGACGCAGCTCATAAGTAATAGGTCGACGGCGGACTGCCAGTCTTCGTGGCGGGTTTCCTCAAATAGCTTAGACGGAGGACCCCCGGAATTGGTAATGCAGATATCTACGCGGCCGAAGCGCTTTTCGACGGCGGCGACGAAGGCGGCGATAGTGGGTGGTTTGGTGACGTCCACCACTTGATGGAAGACTTCCCTGCCGGTGGCTTGCTGGATCTTGTCCGTAGCGGATTGCAGGTCTGCGGCGGTGCGGGCGCAGATGGCGACTTGCGCGCCTTCTTTGGCCAGTTCGTGGGCTACGGCAAAACCCAGGCCAGAGCTGGCGGCGGCTACGATGGCGACTTTGTTGGAGAGTCCGAGGTCCATTTTCACATGTCCTGTGACGATTTTGGCCGAGGTGCAATTTACTCTGTTTTGACCGAGTTGTGTACCGGCGGTTGAACCGGGATTGCGGGGCTGGGCATCCAAAGTGGCGGTAGTGTGCGAACGATTCATTTCGTTACGTCGAGGAGCGCAGGCGCATGGCTGAGAATATTGAACCGATCAAGCAGCTCTTTGACGATTTGTTTACGTTGCTGGAAGCGCAGGAAACACAAACCATCGCGGTGCTGGAATTGTTGCGCGATGCGGGGATCGGCTCCGAGGAAAAAATGAAGCCGTATCTGGAACGCGCTGGGAATGCCGCCAGTGTGAAGTGGCGGGCGGCGCGAGTACGCATGGAGCATTTGTTGACGCCAGTGAAGAAGAAAGAAGACGAGAAGAAAGACGAAGAAGGCAAAGAGAAAAAGGGCGCTGAGGCTTTTTGGGAAAATAGGCCTGAAGGCGAAAAGAAGGACGGCGAGAAACAGGACAACTCGCAACGAGACGATTCGAAGAAAGACGACGCGAAGAAGGGCGATTCGAAGAAAGAGACTGGCACTCAAGGGAAAGAGTCGACGGACAAGCCAGCAAGTCAGAGTTCGAAATCGCAAGGTAGTGAAAAAGAAACCAACCCGAAACAGAGCGGTGATAAACAGAGTTCGGATAAGCCAGCGAAAACCGACGGGAAAGGAGCTTCTGGCAGCGACAAGAAAGAGGATTCCTCGAAGGCCTGGGGACCTTCGGGTGGAGATAAAAAGTAAAGCAGGACGAAGAGGTAGTCTTTCGGAATTACGCGTTTGACCTCCTGAAATAATCACCGACATAGACTGTGACGTTGTGCCTCGATTTGCGTTTAGCGGCAGGCATTGCCGTGTGCTGAGGCAAAAATTGCCGAGGGTGCGCGATTAGAAGGATTTAATTGCGCCATAAGCCGTGAATTTTCAGGTGAGACCGCGGAGGGTTAACTTTTTTCCTGTGGTTCTGAGATTGCGTTGTACTTGTATCGCGGACCGCTAAAGTTTCTCCGGCGGCCGCCGATAATTGGGATGAGTGGAGTGGCCACGAAGGATCGTCCTTCGTGAAACTCACGTTGTTCAGGAGTATTCATGTCCATAGCCGGATTATTTGCCAGCGGATTGTTGGCCTCGCAACGACTGCAACCCGCGCAGTCGCAACTGCAAAAGTTTCAGCAGCAATTTAAACAATTGGGCAACGACTTAAGCACCGGAAATTTGGCGGCGGCGCAATCGGATTTTTCGGCGCTGCAGACCGCCAATCCACAGCTCACTACCTCGGCCAACGCGCAGTCTGGCACGAATGGAGTGGGCGCGGCGTTTAATCAACTCGCCAACGATTTGCAGTCGGGCAACTTGGGCGGCGCGCAGCAGGATTTTTCGTCGATTCAGAACTCTCTGACGCAGCAGACGAACAGCACGTTGACTGGGCATCGGCATCTGGGGTTGGCGCAAGAACTGCAGGAATTAACCAACTCGTCCAGCCCTACGGGGCAAGCGTTTTCGCAGTTAGGGCAGGCGCTGCAGGCGGGGAATTTGCAGAACGCACAGAAGGCTTACACTTCACTGCAGCAGGATTTTCTCGCGTTGCAGTCGGCTTCGGCAATTACGGGTAGTGGATCGGCGGTTACACCGGTCAGTAGTTCGCTCAACGTAGCGGCGTAGTCTGGCCGATAGCGCCATCTGAGGTCACCGGAGAGACAGGATCAGCGATCGTGTCTCTCTTTTTTTGCGCCAGTGCATTCTGACACGTTCGACGTTTCGGGTAGTCTAGACAAGTGAAGATGCCTGCAACAGCGAGTGGCGTGTCCTTGCGAGCAGACTTTTTCGTTTCTGTCTTAGCCTGTATCCTCTTCGCTTCATTCGTTGAACTCTCCGCGGCTCAGACCAAGACTCCTCAGACCGAAACAAAGAGTCCTGCCCCTGCGGCAACGGCTGCACACGACATTTTTGCGGATGTGACTGCGGCATCGGGGATTCACTTTGAATATCAGGCTTCGCATACTCCAAAAAAATATTTGCTGGAGACGATGGGCGCGGGAGTCGCGCTGTTCGACTACGACAATGATGGACGGTTGGACATTTTTGTGGTGAATGGCGCGCCGCTGGCGGATCCCACGCCGAAGGGAACGATTCCGCAAAAGAGTGGGCCAAAATATTGGAACCGGCTGTATCACCAGAGGGCCGACGGCACGTTTGAAGACGTTACCGAAAAAGCGGGACTGATCGGAACCGGTTACGGCATGGGTGTGGCCGTCGGCGACTACGACAACGACGGCTTCGAAGATTTGTACGTGACGGCGTACGGCGGCAACAAGCTGTATCACAACAATGGCGACGGCACGTTTACCGACGTGACAGAAAAAGCGGGTGTGGGCGGAAGCGGATGGTCCACCAGCGCGGCGTGGGTCGATCTCGATGGAGATGGGCTGCTGGATTTAGTGGTGCTGCGTTATTTGCAGTGGGACTTTGAAGATATTTATTGCGGCGAACACAAAGAGGGCTATCGCGCGTATTGCCATCCCGATGCGTTCAAAGCGATTGCGCCGTTGGTCTATCACAACGAGGGGAATGGGCATTTCAAGGAGATCGCGGAGAAAGCCGGCTTGGGGCGGCCCGGAAAAGGATTGGGAATCGCGCTGGCGGATTACGACCGCGATGGGAAAGGGGATTTGTTTATCGCCAATGATTCGATGCCAGAGTTTTTGTACCGCAACAAGGGCAACGGAGAATTTGAAGAAGTGGCGTTAACTTCCGGAGTGGCGGTGGACGGTGAAGGCCACACCTACGCGGGGATGGGCGTGGATTTTGCGGACTATAACAATGATGGCTTGCCGGATTTGGTAGTCACCGATCTGGCCAGCCAGATGTATGCGCTGTATCGCAACAACGGCGACGGCACGTTTGCGTATGAAAGTTTTCCGTCGGGAATTGGGCGCATGACCATGGGGCATTCCGGGTGGGGCGTGCGCTTCGTCGATTACGACAACTCTGGGCGAAAGGGTTTGTTGATCGCGCAGGGACACGATCTGGATACCGTGGAACTGAATTTTCCGAGTTTGCATTATCGCGAGCCGATGCTGCTGGCGCGCAATACCGGGCATGGATTTGAAGATGTTTCGGCTGGAGCAGGGGCGATATTTAAAAAGGCCTGGGTGGGCAGGGGGCTGGCGCTCGGCGATATCTACAACGATGGACGCATGGATGCGGTGGCCACCGGGAATGATGGGCCGCTGTATATTTTGCGCAATGTGGCGCAGACGCAGAATCATTGGGTGAGTTTTTTGCTGGTGGGGCATAAGAGCAATCGCGATGCGATTGGCGCGGAAGTGAAAATTACCACTCCGGCGGGAATGCAGCTGGCGACGGTGTCTACGGCGGGAAGTTACTTATCGGCGAGCGATAAGCGCGTGCATTTTGGGCTGGGAGCGGAGACCAAAGTAAATGGTGGAGATTCACTGGCCGAGCGGGATTCGCAGAAGCTACAGAAGGTGGAGATCGATCGTGTGGTGAAAGTGGATGAGGCAGTTGAATCGGGGTCGGAGAAACAAAAGAGTCAGGATCAAAACCAAATTCAAGGTCAAAATCCGCACCCTTAAAATCGAAGGGTGCGGCACCCGCTTGATCGATCATTCTGAAACAGTCAAAGGAAAGGCCCGCCTACACTTCGAGCGCGGGGCACCCTCCGTGTGATTTTTGTTTAGCGATGAATGCTTACTTTTTCTGCGGAGTAGAAGGCGCCATGGGCGTGCCGGTGCCTTCTTTTAGGGTGTGGATGGCGTCGACTGGGAGATTGTCGAAGCGTTCGCTGAGGCCGCTGGTCCAGCGAACTTCGACGGCGTCGATTTTCGAGGCGGAGCCCAGGCCGAAGTGGACGCGAAGATCGTTTTGCGAAATGTAGCTGGAGCCGCTGCGGACTTCGTCGACCAAGGTGCGCTTGCCAATTTTTACCGTGATTTTTGCGTTGAGGCCGTCGCGATTCGAACGCGTGCCGACCGTTTTGAACTCGACCCAGTGATTGCCGTAACGCATGGAATTCACCAGCAGGCTAGGTTTTGCGTATACGTTGTTGATCACGACCGACTGGCGTCCGTCATTCCACAGATCGCCGACAGCGAGGCCACGCGCGGAAGAAACCGCGCTAAACGCTGGACCTGCGGCAGCGCTCACGTCGGTGAACGTGCCGTTGGCGTTGTTGTGATAGAGCAGCCGTGGTTCTTTGTAGCCGGCGGCGAGATGGAATTTGTCGACTTCTGGATAGACGTGGCCGTTGACGAGGACGATGTCCGGCCAGGAGTCGTTGTCGAAATCGAAAAACATCGTGCCCCAACCAAGATATTGCGTGTGGGTGCCAAGTCCTGCAGCGTAAGTGACGTCGGTGAAGACGCCGTCGCCGTCGTTGCGGTAGAGGATCGGGCGTGTCGTCTGAAAAATTTGTTTTGAAGATGTCCAGGCGACCGTCGCCGTTGTAGTCAGCGATGCTGGTACCCATGCCGGCTTGCTCGCGGCCGTCTTCGTTGAAGGCGACGCCGGACATGACCGCGACGTCGG
Organism: uncultured Acidobacteriota bacterium; assembly: GCA_963846145.1. GTDB lineage: Bacteria > Acidobacteriota > Terriglobia > Acidiferrales > UBA7541 > Acidiferrum. The sequence goes on from CAWJUV010000007.1 coordinate 53,232, forward strand.
TGAACGTGCCGTCGTGATTGTTGTGATAGAGGATGCTGGGCGCGCTGTCGCAGGCCACGTACATGTCGGGCCAGCCATCGTCGTCGTAATCAAAGGTGGAGACACTGAAGGCATAGTGACCGCCGGTTTGGTCAATGTGCGCCTTTTTGGTTACGTCGGTGAAGGTGCCGTCGCCATTGTTCTGATACAGGATATTTTTTGCGCCGGGTAAGCCGCGCGGGCCGCACATCACCGGAACGCCTTTCCACACACACGAACTGCCTTCGCCGGGAACAGGCGTGGTGGCGATGTTGAAGTCGACGTAATTCGCGACCATCAAGCCGAGATGGCCATCGCGGTTGTAATCCACGAACGCGCAACCGGTGCCCCAAGCTTTGCCGTTTCCTGAGACGCCAGCCTTTTCGCCGACTTCGGTGAAGGTGCCGTCGTGATTGTTGTGATAGAGGCGATTTTTTCCGTAGTAAGTAACGTACAAATCCTCATAGCCGTCGTTGTCGTAGTCGCCGACGCACACGCCTTGGCCCCAACCGGTGGCATCGGCGAGCCCAGCCTTCACGGTCACATCGGTGAACGTCCCGTCGTGGTTATTGTGGTAGAGGTGATTGGTGGGAGCTTTGCCGGGCGGAAAACCTTCGAGCGTCGTGCCGTTCACGATGAAAATATCGGGCCAGCCGTCGTTGTCGTAATCAAAGATGGCTACGCCAGTGCCGGTAGTTTCAATGATGTATTTCTTGGTGTCGACTCCGCCGAAAACATTTGTGGCAATGAGTCCAGCCTTGTCGGCGATGTCCGCGAAGTTGGCGACGGGTGCGCCTGGCTTGGCCGCTGCGGGTGGCGTCGGGGCGGCGGTTTGAGGCGCTTGGCTGTTGGCTGAAACCGTCACCCAGAGGCAGAGCAGAAACGCGATGGAAAATTTGAAGTACACGGCGCTGTGAGAGTGAAGGTTTGGAGAAAAGATCGAAAATTCTGCCCTGAGACAGGTTATGAGTTGCGTTGGTGCAGGTCAAGCGCGCTACTGAGAAGAGCTTTCCGGCGGGTATTGCCATGCCGGAATAAAAAAGTCACCGAGCAGATTTTCAGGGCTATTCGTCGGCTGCGGATCGGTAACAGATTGTTGATTTGATTTAACGGTGGGTTGCGCGATCCCCACCTGCTGTTGGACGACAACCTGCTGTTGCACTTCGATCTGTTGCGGCACCGCAATCTGTTGCTGGTTGCCGGCTGGCTTCGAAACCTGGTTCGGCTGAGATACGACCACGGGTTGAGCCAATTCGGCAGCGCGTTTGGAGTCGCCCGCGCGAGCATAGGCTTTGCTTAAGAGACGCCGGCCTTGCTCGTTCGCGGGATCGAGGTGCACACACTCCTGAAGCTGTGCGATCGCATCGTTGGTTTGGCCCAGAGCGAGTTGGCTTTTGCCCAAGCTGAGATGAGCTTCAGCATTGCTGGGATCCAGCGTGACGGCCTGCCGAAACGCAACGGCGGCTTTTTCTGACTTGGCATCGCGCTCGTAGGCCAAACCGAGGAAATAGCTCACCAGAAAAGTTGGACCGAGCTTTTTTTCGGCGGCGGTGAGTTCAGTTACGGCTTCGGCTGCGCGCCCAGTGCGCAGCAAGACTTGAGCAAGGCCGACGTAGCCGGTCGGAAGAGGATCGCCGGCGGCGACGAGTTCCCGAAAAGCTGATTCTGCTTCCGGGTAATGACCAGCCGCGAGTTGAGCAGCTCCAAGACGCAAGTGCAGTGCATAGGATTGGGGATTGACTGCGAGCGCGTCCCGTACCGCGGTCAACGCTTCGTCGTAGCGGCTGAGTTCCATCAGTTCGCGAGTAAGATTCAGCGCGTACTCTTCATTCGCGGGCTCCAGGGCAGTGGCTCGGCGAAACACGTTGAGCGCACGCTCACTTTGATTCACGCGTACAAAGGCTATGGCAAGGATTGTGTGGGCCGCGGCTGACTCCGGATGCGGCGGGTCCTGGCTGGTGAGTTCGTGATTTGCATCACGGGCGTAGTTCGTCGCTTTTTCGTAATTGCCGGCGAGCAGGTTGGCGAGAGCCAGGTCGAACTGCCGCCAGTCATCGGGTGCCGATTTCGCAAGCGCCGGTATTTTTTCGAGAATCGCGAGAGCGCGGTCATTCTGATGCGCGGCGATGAGCTGAGCTGCAAGCCGCACGGATTGCGAGTTGTTTAATTTCGCCACGGAAATCTGGTCAAGAGTTTTTACCGAATCTTCCCGCCTGCCCACCGCGAGGTAGGCAGCGCTGAGTTGCAACCCGAAATCTGGATCGGTGGGAAGCGTAACTCGCGAAATCTCCAACTCATGCAACGCCGGCTCAAAGTGTTGCGCCTCGAGATGCACGCGGCCGAGATAATAGTGCGCGAAGCTGTCGTCGGGAGAGAGCGCGATGGCGTGTTCGAGGGAGTCCCGCGCGGGTTCGAGATGATGCTGGGCCCATTCCAAAAATCCGAGATTCTTGTAGGCGTCTTCCATCCGCGGATTAAGCTGGATCGCGCGCCGGTATTCGTAGGCGGCTTGATCGTTGCGGCCCAGGCGGGCGAGAGCGATGCCGCAAAAATTGTGGATGAGCGCGTTGTGAGGATCTTCGTTTTCCGCTTCGGTGAACTTACTTAGGGCATCCTCAAAACGATTTTCCTGCAGTGCGGCGAGGCCTTTTTGGAACGCGCCGGATGCGACGGGTGATTGCTGCGTGGGTCTGGCGAATAAACTGGCCGGAGGCACGGCAAGCAAGCTGCACAGGATAACGGTCGCGCGCGAAGTTCCAGGCATGAACTACGGCTCTTCCGTAGCTTTGGTGATTTCGGCGAGGCGCTCGGTTTGCTTTTCGAGCTTGGCGTGCGACTCGCGATTGAGCGAAGTGGAGAGCGCGAATTCACTGGCGGCGTTTTCTTTTTGCCCGAGGGCTTGGTAGGCGCGCGCGAGTTTGTAGTGGACGCTGCCGTCGTGATCGGTGGCCACGGCGATTTTGAGTTGTTCTTCGGCTTTGTGATAGTCGCCCAGCTCGGAGTAGGCAGTGCCGAGGTCGCGATGAATGTCAGGATTGGTGGGATCGGCGGCTAGTGCGCTGGCGAGCAACGGCAGCGCTTTGTCGGGCTGATGCTCCAGCAACCAGGTGTCGCCCAAATCGTTGAGCGCGCCGGCGTGATGCGGATTGATGGCTAGTTCCGCCTCGAGTTCAGCGCGGGCTTCGGGAACTCTTAGATCTTTCCAGAGAATGTGGCCAAGGCTGTAGTGCAGATTGGGCAGCGAGGGTTTCAGCGCGACGGCGGCGCGATATTCTTCCACGGCTTTGCCGTCGTCATTTTTCGCCGCGGCAATGTCGCCTAACAGTTGATGAATGCGGTAAGAATTCGCATCGATCTGATAGAGGCGTGTGTAAGCGGCGGTGGCCAGCTTTTCGTAGCAACGGGCGCGCCAATAGGAAGCGTCGAGAGAATTTTTGGCTGCCGGCGAGAGTCCGTCGAGCGCGCGGAGAGCGTGCTCGTCCGCGCCGGAATCGAGCAGCACGTTTACCGCTTGGAAACGCAACTCAGTTGGAGTCTGCGGAGTGAGGGCCGCCGGTGCGCAGGTGGCCGCGGCGGAGATGTGCTGGTCGTGCAGTAATTTTTGCAGCTGCGCGGCGGTGCATTCTTTCGCCGCAGGCGCACCCGCAGACTCGACGGTGGGTTCTTGAGCGGCCTCCGAAGGAGACGCCGCACCGGTTTGTTGCGCGATGAATCGCAACGCGAGGTTTGCCGACGGACTGTTTTGCTCCTGAAGTGCTGACGCGAGCGGCGGCAACTTGTCGCGAAGCGCTTGCGGAAGCTGTTCGCCGCCGGATTGCCCAAAACCGGATTCATGCAGGCCGAGAATTTTTTCTGTTTGCAAGGAGTCGAGCGCTAGCGCTTGATTCCAGTCGGCCAGGGCCGCGTCGGTTTTCTGCTGCAGTAATTGTGTTTCGCCGCGCCGGACCAGGGCTCGCAGATTTTGCGAATTGAGATTTAATTCCGCGTCGAATTCCCTGCTGGCTTGCGTAATTTTTCCTGCATGGAGCAATACTTCACCCAGTTCGGCGTGGAGACCTGGACGATTGGGAGAGGCCGCGATGGCATTCTGGAAATGAATGACCGCGGAAGGCCACTCATTGCTGGCTGCGTAGCTTTCGCCGAGGAATTGTTCTTTGCGCGAAGAGTCGGAACTGGAATTTTCCAGCAGTGCGGCTTGCTGCTTGCCGAGGCGTTCGTAGGCGTGGCCGAGGAGATAGAGAAAGTCGATATTGTCCGGCTGCTGTTCTGAGGCGCTACGCATAGTGCTGACTTCCGAAGCGATATCGCCGGAAATTTCGTAAGCGGTGGCGAGCCAGAGCCAAATTTCCGGTTGATTGGGCTGCGCTTTTTGTGCCGCCTTCAGATACGGAACAGCTTTGGGGCCTTCGCCGAGCTTGCAGTGATCCACCCCGAGAAAAAAGTTAGCACCGATGAGGCTAGGCTTGAGTTTTAGCGCGGCGCGAAATTCGGTCATCGCCTCGGGATAACGATTTTGCAGTTGGTAGACGAGGCCGAGGTTCATGTGCACTTCGGCGAACGATGGTGCGAGTGCGATGACCGCCTGGTATTCGCGCTCCGCGGTGGGGAAATCTTTTTCGCGCTGAGCTTGTTGCGCAGCGGCAAAGTGCGACTGAATTTCCGCGTCGGTCGCGGCTGGCGCCGAGGAAGCGTGCTGAGCGGCGCGCGAAACGTCTACGCTAAAACCGAACGTAAGGCCTAACGCAAAAACGAGGTGTCGAAGCGGCCGCGATACGGGCAAAGTCATGAGCACTTCAGTGTAGCGCGCTACTGAATGCGGCGAACGGCCACGAGTGTGGTGGAGTTGGGGGCGCCGGACACGGTGCGCGAACGGATCAGCGCTTCGAACCAGATATTTTGCGTGCCGGCATCGCTCGGTGAAATCCCCAATGCATGCATCAATTGCCGGCGATTTTCTTCATCGGCAAGAAAGCGCCCAGCGGCTTCAGTGCCTTCCTGCTGTAGGCCTTGGAGGGCCAGCACGCTGCCGTCATGCGTCGCATTCGGCAGAACAGAAATGGTGGCGTAGTCTTCGCCTTGGCTGCCGGTCCAGCGCAAGCCTTCATACTGCGGCTGCTCGCCCGGCAACGGATTTTTGTTCACGAAAACTTTGGCGCTTTTGCCCACTACGGTTTCGCTTTCGTGAAAATTCAAGCGATCCTGAAACAGAGCTACCCAAGGGTTCGAAGCGGGGCTGCCGATGAAAATGTAATTCTCGTGATCGAGGTCACGCATGCGCAAGTCTCGTGGATAGCGCACCGAAACATGCGACTGCATCGGCCCGGCCATCTTCATCAGCGAAACCACATCGGCCACATCCGCGTAAGAAGTCAGCGTGGAACTGGAGATGTAATCGGTGAGCCGTGCATCAGCCGCGCCAATCGTATTGACGGAGGGAGCCTGCTGAAATTCACGGCGCAGATATTGATCGAGCGAACCGGACTGGCTGGCCAAAATCCGTGACATTCCGTAATTACTGTCGGCCACCACGATGAGCGTTTGGTGGCGATTGTCAAAAATTTGCGAGAAGGGCCAGGGCAACGGAGCAGGAGGCGCGGCAGCCACCGCGGACACGAAGGCACCGGACGACGGAGCCGTCGAATTTGCCGGCCCATGAAAAATGAGCAATGCGAGGCACGCCACCGCGAGCGCACCGCTCAGAATCCAAGGAAGCGCGGCAGGCGGATGCCATTTCGCGACGGGGACGGGAGCCGCCGCCGATTCTGGGGCGGACACCACCAACGCCGGCGCCGGTTTCTGCACCGCGCGGAACACCGGCGAGTAAGCGCCCTTGGGTATTTCGAGAATCAGCGGCTCGTCGCGGCCGTCTTCATTGAAATATTCGTGCAGCTTCAGTCGCAGTTGCCGAGCGTGCACCCGAACGGAGCTATCCTCGAGCGGGCTGTAATTCGAAGGCTTATGAAAAAGGGCGTTGCCAATGTGCTGCTCGGTCAGGTCGTGGGCATGCCCGCGGATAGTTTGTTCGGTGACATATTGGAGCAGATCGCGCAGCCGCGTGCCCTTCTGAAACGGCGGGCTGGAGATGATGCGTTGGACGAGTTGCCATCGCTCGTCATTAACAAGGTCGTCGTTGCCGGGCGGTTGAGAGAAGGTGGTGTGGGCGGAGGCCATGCTGATGTAGATGCATTCCATCGAGAATTTGAATGCAGGCGGAATTCTAGCATGGGGCGGGGTCGGCGCAAAGCTGTAACCCTTTTTATTGCAGTAGCTTCGGTGGTGCTGGCGGTGGGGCGTTACCAGGCGGTTAGGTGCATCATGTGAATCACATGGATTCACGTGTGAGGACCTTTTTAGATTTCGCGAAGTGGGCTAAGCCGTGATGCGGATTGGTGTGCATGAGCGTCGGGCGGCTTGAGAGGGCGAGCGGATGAGTGGAACGCGGTGGACGAGGCGGCGTTTTCTGGCGGGGACGGTGGCGGGTGGAGTGGTGGCCAGCGTGGCGCCTGATCTCGGCGGCCAACTATTGGCGGCGGAGCCTTTCGTCGAAGAAGCCGGTGCGATCGGATGGTCGTTAAAAGTGACGGGCGATGCGCAACGGGGTTTTGCGACGGAGCTGTGGTGGAAGGGGCGGCGTATTACGGAGGGTGTTGGCGGCGGAGAATTTTCCGCGCTGTTCAAGAATGAAGAGCGGAGCGTCGCGGATCAGCTCGAAAGCTGGCGCGCGACGTCGCAGAGTGGCGATGCCAAGCGCGTGACCCTGCGCGGACCCTGCGTGCTGAAAAATTTGAATGCGACGGTGATGGCGCAAGTCGAATACGAAGTGGTCACGCCGAACGTAGTGCGCAAACGGATTCGCTTGGAACAGGCGGACATGTTTCTGATGTTTCACTCGTTGACCAATCGTCTGGAGGTTCCGGAAGCCCCCGCGAAGTTCTGGAGTTTCGATCAAACGGATTGGGTTGGAGAAGCGGCGCATGAATATTTTCCAGCGGGTGGATTTCGAACCACGGACGGCCTGTGCGTGGGGTTGCTGACCGATGCCGGTTTCCGCAACCAATGGACGCGGCTAATCCGGCGCGATGGAAAGCCGGTGAAGCCTGCGCCGGAACGGGTTCCGGATGCGCGCTTGTACACCGCTTCCGGGAAGCACGAGGGCGAGCCGGGCACGTTCTTTGTGCAGCAGCAATTCGGAGAATTACTGGAACGCGTGCCGGCGCAGGAACCGCAAAAAGCTGTCGCGCTTCCAGAAATGTCCTTGTGGAAAACGTTGGGAGAGGCGAAGTTCGCTGCGTCGGAAGGAGTCGGCACAATTTCCACGCGAAGTTCGGAAGCCGGCGTGGTCGTGCCGTTCGCCGCGCACGGTTGCGAAGTCTATTCGCTCAACGCGAAGTATCGCTCGAAAGATGCCGGTGGCAATGGCGATCTGGGAGGTCGACGGCGATTTGCGCAAACTTCGCGAAATCACTCAGTACAACAGCGGCTTGCCGGATTCCGCGGGCGAGTGGAAGGAATTCGAGACCACGGTCTTCGTGCCAGGACTGAGCGGCAGAGGTTGCGCTCTGTTCATTTCCATGGCGGAGTCGGAACAAGGAAAGAGTCTCGACGCGCACGCAGAGACTGCAAAGATCGAGGTGCGTGATCTGGAGATTCGACGTGTGCCCACGCGGGGCGAGCCGTATCACCGGCTGGAAATGGATCGCGCGTGCGAGAAGACGGTTTTTATTTTCGCGGATGAGACGGTGCCGGATTCCTTGCGGGGCTATCGCTTGGCCAGCCAGTTGTACCTGGCGGATGGACTAGGATTCAAAGGCGGTGAGACGGAAAAGGTGGTCTACGCGGATCTGATGATGCTGTCGTGGATTGCCGGCCCGGAAACTTTCCGGCCGATCGTGGCCCCGAGCATCTGGTACTCCGCCGCCGGCGAGATGTATCTGCGCGACAGTTTTTTCGCAGCGAATGGAGTACACAACCGCGAGCTGAATGAACAGGTCTTCGCGTTGTGGGCCGAAAACCAGGGTGAGGACGGCGCCATTAACACGCTGGTCGAGCCGAACATGGCGAATGTGGAGCGCAAGTCGAACGATTCGACTCCGCTGTGGTTGATGTGGGCGCTCTTGAATCGCCGTCGTTTCGGAACCGCTCTGCCTCAGGAAAAAATACGAAAAGCGGCCGAGTATTGCTTGCACGCTTACGATCCGCGAAAGAACCGGAACCTGTACCGCGCAATTCGTAATGGGCCAGCTCGACGTGATCCGATATCCGGAAGGTACTTCCATCGTTTGCGAGAACCAGGGCGTGTTAGCGGTGCTATTGCAAGTGATTCGCGAGCTCCGAATCGCGGGCTGAGCGAAACGATCTCCGAGGAGTACATCGCGAAAGCGGAAGAGGTGTATCGGAGCTACTACGATCCAGTCAAAAAGTTCATGAAACCGGCACGCAACATCGACGACGCCATCGGCTTCGCCGAAATTTTCCCGGAGTTCTTATCGCTGTGGCTGTTCCAGCGAAAAATCTTGAGCGATGCAATGATGGTCAGCCATCTGGACCAAATTCCGACCATGATGCCCCGGCAGGATTGCCCCTTCCCCGCCGCAGGCGGTACGGTGCGTCCGATTTTGATCGGCCTCCCGACGCCCGGAAAACCGGGGAGCTATTTCACGGAGTCCTGGCACCCCATGATCAGCGACTCCTTCGGCGCGAGCTACGCGAACCACGGCACCGAAGGTATCTACTACAACGGCGGGAGCTGGATGCGGATCGAAGTGTGCGGTTATGTCGCGGGGCTGCTGCACGGCTGGAAGAGTGCCAAGGAAGCCATCGCCAACCGGCTGTGGGCCGAGATCCACGTCGCTCCCGACTTCCCTACTAGCCAGGAATATTTAGCGACCGCGGAAACGAATCCGTTCTACGGCTACCATCGTGTGTTTGCGTGGAACTCCTTCGTGTTAGCGGCGCTGGAGATGGTGCGGCAGCGTACACCGGAGATGGACCCGGACTATTCCAAAAAATGAATGTTGTTGGCATCGAGTTCGTTTTGATTCAGAAGCGCCGTTTCGAGACTGTTACAAAACTCGTTTGCCGAAACACCTAACCTGGCCCGATGGCGGGAGCTAGACTTTCATTACTGGTCACGACCGATCCCCATTCCGTGAGCGAATCGCATCGATTCCCCCTTATCCCTGCTGACCAGATCATCCCATTAGGCCGAAGCTGTGCGGCTCTGCGGTTTCGTGTATCCAGCAGATCAGAGCTCCATCAAGGATGCGGCATTGGCACACAGGAAGATCAGAGCAAGTCCTGTGTGACATTTCTGATCCTGCGGCGAATCATGTAGCAGACAGGCGGAGATTACCCGAGCCCGCAACAGAGGAACCGGGGAGAAGGAGGAAGGACGTGACGGACAAGACGCCGAAAGAGTTCGAAACCCTTCTTCAGGCGCATCGAGCCATTGTCTTCAAGACAGTGAATACCTATTGCTGGAAACCGGAAGACCGGGATGACCTTGCACAGGAGATCGCAGCCCAGCTCTGGAAAGCTTGGCCAAAGTACGACCCTTCCCGCACCTTCACGACATGGATGTACCGCATTGCACTGAATGTGGCCATCAGCTTTGTGCGTAGAGAAGTGCAGCAACGCAGGGTCTTTACGCCACTGGAGGAGGAAGTGCACGAAGCCATTCCCCCGCCCGCAGGCGATCCCGGTGCAGCTGATCGCATGGAACGCCTGCACCGGTTTATCGCGAGGGAGCCTCCTTTCGAACGGGCACTTCTGCTGCTGTACCTCGAGGACAAATCTCAAAAGGAGATCGCCGAAATTCTGGGTATCACACCGACGAATGTTTCGACAAAAATCAGCCGACTCAAACAACGCATTCGAACCGAAATCTAAGAACGAGGGATGGAACAGCGATGGAACAGAACGAACTTAAGTCAACGTGGCAAATACTGGAGAAGGCGCTCGAGCGTGGGAACCAATTGAGCGTGGCGATGTTGCGTCAGCAGAAGCTGGACGCAGTTAACAGGAGTCTCAGGCCGCTGAAGCTGAACCAGGCATTTCAGATTTTCCTTGGGGTGCTTTTCATTGTTTTGGCCGGCCTCCTCTGGAGCACAAAGCCGACCGCGATTTCGGTCATTCTAGGAGGAATTTTCGTACAGGCCTATGGAATCGGCTGCGTGATGACAGCGGGGATGGTGTTCTCCTCGCTGAGCCGCATCGACTATGCTGCGCCAGTAGTTGAAGTGCAAGGCGGACTGGCTCGTGTGCGTCGCGCGTACGGCATCTGTGTTCTGGTCGCGGGCCTCTCCTGGTGGTTCCTATGGATCCCCCTGCTCATACTGCTGGCAGGCCTCGCGCACGTTGATTTGTATGCTCATGCCCCTTCGGTTATCTGGGTTGGCCTGGCAACTGGAATTGTTGGCTTGCTGGCCATGTACTGGATGTATATCTATTCCCTGAAATCATCCGATATGCAGTTGCGTCAGTTCATAGAACGCGCGACCTTCGGACGTAGTTTGCAAAACGCCCTTCAACAATTGAATGAGGTTAGGAAGTTTGAAGAAGAAGTTCTCACCTAAGAGGTATCACGAGAAATAATTGTTTTACAGATGGATTGATGAGACGATGAGTCGTCTCACGTTCCATCGATGACGACGCACTTAACCGGACGAACGAGCGTGCGACGCCAGCGGCCATGCGTCTCCGACGAACGACGGTCGAGCATCCCTTCGGAACAATCAAATACCGTATCTTCGGTCATCCTCGTCTGCTGCTGCGAGGCCTGGCCGGTGCGCAGACCGAACTCAGCATCGCCATCATGGCTTACAACTTCAAACGCATCGTCAAGGTGCTCGGCGCAGCACACTTCACTCAGGCACTCACATCCGCCTGAGATGAAATAGCTGTTCTCAACCCATCGGCTCCACAAGACCAGGCTTGTAGAACCGCCCACTTCTCGCAAATATCATCCGAAACTCAGTTCCGTAATAGCCTCTTTCACGCCGTTTAGGGAATTCAGCGAATTTTACAACTTAAATTTCAGCCGCAGGGCACGCAGCTAAGTCCCTCATTTTGCTCGCCGGATCGACGTTACATTTAACTACTCTGCGTGAATCACAATGAATTCACGTGTGAGACTCTTTTATCCTCATAGAGATAAGCGGACCATCCCTGCAACTGCCGACTAGTAGAAAAACACTAGACTCAGGTTGGCATAGGGGATGCTCACTCGAAGTTGAACTCGCCGTGTCCTCATCAGCGGCTGCATAGAGTTCTTCGTTCCGGAGTGGGCCAGGGGAGAAGTCCATTGAAAGTGAAGATGTTTTTGTGTGTGCTGGCGTTTTCTATCCTGTTCGCGGCCACCGGCCTGCGAGCTCAAACGACTAACGGAAGCATTCAGGGAACGGTGACTGACCCTAGCGGTGCGCCTATCGGCGGCGCCAACGTGACCGGGCGCAACCTGGACACCGCGCTGACCCTGAACACGGTCACCAGCGACGCGGGACTGTATTCACTGGCGAACGTGCCTCCAGGCCGCTACTCGGTGACCATCGATGGCGCGGGGATGAAGAAGTACACCCGCGAAGGCGTGACGGTGCAGACCGGTAGCACTACTTCGTTGGACGTCTCCATGCAACTGGGAGCGACCACCGAGAACGTCACCGTCACCGCGGACGCCTCCCAACTGGAAACCGCGACTTCCGACATCGGCGCGACGGTGGAGAACAGCCTGATCCAGAATCTACCACTGGAAGTATCCGGGACGGTGCGCAACCCCGTTCAGTTCATCACCCTGGTACCTGGGTTCGTCGGGAACGTCGGTAACGACCCCGGCAGCAACTCCACCGACGACTTCAAAGTCGACGGCGGCCAGGAAAACAGCACCGACGTCTTGGTGGACGGAGTTTCTATCTCGCTAGTTTCGCCAAACACCCAGTGGAACAAGGGCGTATCTACCGAGGGCGTTCAGGAGTTCAAGGTCCTGCAAAATAACTTTTCGCCGGAGTACGGCGAGTCGGGAGACGGGATTGTCAGCCTGACGATGAAGTCGGGGACCAACGACTATCACGGCTCGGTTTACGACTTCTATCGCAATCGCGCTCTGGATGCGAACAGTTGGGCCAACAATACCGGAGGCGTGGGAAAATCGGTTGACACGCAAAACGATTTCGGCGCCACCTTTGGCGGGCCGATTCGCATTCCACACCTCTACAACGGACACGACAAAACGTTTTTCTTTGTCGACTACGAAGGTTTTCGATTCAAGACCGGGCAGAATAACTTCGACACCTTCCCGAACGAAGCGCTGAAGGGCGGCGATTTTTCCAGTTTGCTGCCGACCACGCAGCTCTACGATCCCACCACGCACCAGCCAATTCCGGGCAACATCCTCACCAACGATCCGAACTACACCCCAAGCACGGTGGTCACCAACATTCTGGCATTGCTGCCGAAGACCACCGGCGCCACCTCGAACAATGTGCTCGACACCACCGTCTCGAGCACCACGGCGAATCTTTTCGATATCAAGATCGATCACAACATATCCGACAGACACCGCATTTCCGGCGGCTTCGACTGGGACAACACCAATACGGGGGGCACTTCGAACCTGGGACCGCTGTTCGGTTCAACCACACCGCAAAACACCCGCTACGCGCGTCTCAGCGACAACTATGTCATCACCCCAGCGCTGGTGAACCAGATTCTGTTTGGCTTCAGCCGGCGGTATCGCGGGGAGCTGTCCAACAGCATTGGCCAGAACTACCCGTCGAAAATAGGCCTGACCGGAGTACAGGACACGACGTTTCCCTGCGTCAAGTTCACCGCCGCACAGTATGAAAACATCCTCAACAACTGCGGCGATTCGCAATTCGCGGACAACGTTTACCAGGTCAACGATTCGGTGAGTTGGGTCAAGGGCAAGCACAACATGAAGTTTGGCGGCGAGGTACGAATGCTGCAATTTAACGTGCGCCGGCTAACGCAGGCTTCGGGCGAATTTGATTTTAACGCCCAAGAGACCAGCTTGAACGGAGTGGGCGGCGATCCGCTGGCCAGCGCGTTGTTCGGCCTGGTGAATACATCCACGTTGAACTACGGGGCATTCAGCGGCGTGCGCTACAAGGATTTTTCGCTATACGCGCAGGATTCCTACAAGATACGGCCGCGCCTGACCATTAACTACGGGCTGCGATACGACATCGATTTGCCGGCTACCGAAGCGTTTGATCGCTTCTCCGCGGTCGACCCGACTTTGCCAAATCCAGGTGCCGACGGCGTTTTGGGCGCCTATACCTACTTCGGAACGGGCGATGGACGAAATGGACAGACCCGTCCACAGGACGTCTACAGCAAGGCATTTGGCCCGCGGGTCGGGTTCGCTTACAGCATCAATGACAAGACCGTGATTCGCGGAGGGTACGGAATCTTCTACGAGCCGTTGAAGGAAGGCTCGTTTGCCGATCAGGACGGGTTGGGATTCTTCAACCGCCAGACGATTTCGCCGAGCAACGGAGGACCGATTCAGATCGACAACGGCGTGACACGGGTGTTCCCGGATTCTGGTCCGTTCACTCCTGACGGCCAGAACGGCAGCAATGGGGTAATCCTGGTGCCGGCGAACAGTGGGCGCCCAGCGGACGTGCAGACCTGGAACCTGGACATTCAGCGGCAGGTCACTGCGAACCTTCAGCTGAGCATTGCGTATGTCGGATCCAAAGGAACGCATCTGCCCGCGCTTAACATCATCCCGAATCAGACCAATCCTTCGCTGCTTTCCTACTTCGCGACGTTTCCGGACGATTTGAAAAAGAATGCCGCCTGTCTGACCGCCGCAGGCCCAGCTCTCCCCATCATGCAACAGTGTCCCGAAGCGATCGCTGCCGGTGTGACTCTGCCCTACGCCAGCTTCCCGCTGAATGCGCCCTTGACTCAAATTTTCCGGCCATTTCCGCAATATGGCGATTTCAACCAGGAAGACAATTCCTTCACTCCGGATCGCACCGGGAATTCGACCTATCATGCGATGCAATTGCAGGCCAACAGACGCTTGGCCGAAGGCTTGAGCTTCCTGGTGTCCTACACCGTTTCGAAGAATTTGACTGATGCCGATTCATCCGGGCCCGGCGTATCAGGATTCATCGGTACCAATGAATTTATTGGACAAAACTCTTACCAACGTTCGGCGGAAAAAGCGGTCAGCGAACTGGATACGCCGCAATCGCTGGTGATGAGCTTCTTCTACGAGCTTCCCGTTGGCCAGGGAAAGCGATTCATGAACAAAGGCGGAGTTTCCGACCGAGTGCTGGGCGGTTGGTACGCGTCGACGATTCTGAACTATCACTCCGGGATACCCACCGAAGTGTACGGGCCGTGCAACGGCACCGCGGGCGATGTGTTATACGGCGGTTGCGAATTTACTGGAGCCGCACGAGTCAACGTCGTTGCGGGAGTGCCGGAGACGAACAAGGCTCACCTCAATCCCGAAACTACGCCGTTCTGGAATCCGGCGGCCTTTTCGCTGCCGGCGCCGCTGACTTTTGGTGATGAGGCTCGCTCGCTTTCGAATGCTCGAACATTCGGAGGCAAGAACGAAGATGTCACCTTGGGCAAGAAAACCCGCCTATACGGCGAAAAAGCCACCATCGATTTTCGCGCGGAGTTCTTTAACTTATTTAACCGCCACATCTACACCGCGAATGTGGGGGGACCGCAGCTAAACAATCCGTTCATCCCCTTGGGTGCGGCCGGTTGTAACGATCCAAATCAACATTTTGCCTGTGGATTTGGAGCGATCACCAGTTCTAGCGGACCACGGACCATTCAGTTTGCGCTGAAGATTCAGTATTGATCTTCGTCGATCGCTGTTGGATCGTTGCGCAGCGGAGCTGCGGGCTGGTTTGGTGCAAAACCAAGCCCGCCGCTCCCAGGCTTTCCCACTTCAGGACCACCGCCCGATGAGTCCTCTCGATCGACGCTTATTTGTTAAGACCTTGCTGGTGGCTGCCGCAGGCGCGAGCGGGCCTGCGGCGACGTTGGCTGGCACGTCGTTATCAACGGCTCAACAAGATGCCGCGCAGAAGTCCGAAGCCTCCTCGAACGATTCTCCAACCATCAATCTGGAAGTCGGCGAGCAGCAGTTACGCGTATCGCCTGCGGGCGGGCCGCTGCATTTTCAGAATTTTCTTCGTGAAGGCGGCGAATGGAAGCCTTCCAGTCTCGCCAAGATGCCGCTGATCAGCGGCGCCTCGTTTCTGCTGACCAGTGAGCGGGTGACGCAGGAAGACGGGACCATTCGTTGCCACGGAAACGGCACCGCAGCGGGCCGCGATCGCCGGCCAGTCCGGTACGAGTGGGATGCGCGAGTTACCCCGTTGAAGGGTGCCGCGCCCGAATATCCATGGATAAATTTCCGCGCCACGCTGCATTTGCCTGCGCCATTGCGCTTGCACGCCAGCGGCGCGATTGAACCGCAGATCATTACGTGGCTGAGTTCGACCTCGACATTGATGGAAGGGCAATCGGGGAGCTGGCGGCGTGTGCTGCTGGGGCAGCCTACGAAGAATTCGCTGGGGACGCCGGGCAACGATTTGCCTGCGGTGTACTTGCTGGATCAAACGCTGGGCGTCGAGTCCATGATGTTTTTCGACATGGATGCGATGAACTGGATGTCCAACGACAACCTGCCACGCTTCCTGGTGTATCGCTGCGCGAACATCTCTGAAATTGAAAGAGATGGAACGCAGCGGATGGGCATCGGCCTATTGGCCGATCAAGCCACGGGCGATCTCTTGCCGCAGGGCGATGTGACCTTTAGTTGGTGGCTGCTGCAGCGTCCGCTGACGCGGCTGATCACGGAACAAGAAGCCGTGGCGCGCTGGATGGAAGCGTTGCTCCCGCTGTTCGAGGAAAAATTAAATTGGCCGGCTTGCGCGACCAACTGGAAAGAATTCGCCGACGGCACTGTTCGCGACCTACAAGTAAAAGAATCAACCGGGGCGGAAGTTGATGGCCATCGCGGCTTGCGTGCCTACGTTAAAGAGAGCTCGCAGATCTGGAAGCAGTCCGGCGACAACTTTGAGTTGATGACCACCGCCGACGTGCTGTGGCCTTCCCTGCTCTACCAGAAACTGCATCCCTCCGACGAGTTTGGTGCGCTTTGCAAAGATTTGCTCGCGGATATGCCGGGATTTTTCAATCCTGCAACCCAAAGCATCGCCAACGACTACAAGCGCAAGGGCGGCAATGAGCGCGCCGACTCCTGGTACCCGTTCGAAAACGGCCTCGTCAAATATCCGATGATCGGGTCGTTGGCCGGTTCGAAAGAAATCACCAGCCATTTTCTTGCCGCGTTCGAAACCGCGCAGAAAATGGCCCTGCAGTACAACTACCTCTTCCCCATTTATTACCAGGTGGCCAGCCTGCAAGCCGAAGGCGCGGGCACCAATTACGCCATCGGCGGTTTGTACGCGTGGGCCGCGATTCTCGCCAGCAAGCTAACCGGCAAAAGCGAATACCTCGGCGAAGCGCGCCGCGCCATTCATGCGCTCTACACCGTGCCGCAGGAACGGCTGTTCCACGAACCGCAAGAACTCTCTTTCGGCGCACTGGCTGCCGCCGAACTGGGCATGCAAGCCGAAGCGAAATATCTGCTGTACCAGCAACTGCGCCTGTTCTATTGGTATTCCGACCCCAGCCAGAAAACTCATGAAGTCCGCGGCATGGTGCAAGCCTGCGCGTCGATTTTGTATCCCGCGTTCAAAGAAAATATTGAAGCTATCCTGCCCTGGACCGGCGTGATGAAGCGCGGAATCGTCATCGACGGCCTGCTGCGATTCATGGACCAGCAGCGCCGCAATAATTTTTACTTCTTCGAAAACTGCAGCGGCGGCCGCGAGAAAACTTCCATGGCCTTCATCCCCTTTGAAAATCTGGGCACTTTGGAGCTCGCCGGACAGACCGGCACAGTCGGCAAAGAAATCTACGGCGCGGGCGAGTCGCTGTGGATGTACCTGATGTTCGAAGCGCTGGGCAAAGTAGCCGATCGCGAGCTGATGCTGGTGAACCTGGATCTACTGGATTTTCGCGACGAAGCGGCATTCCCCGGGCAGAAGTTGAACTTCGTGCTGTTCAATCCTACCGACCGTCCGCGCACAGCAGAGCTGAGCATTCCGTCGGCTGGCCGACCGTAGCGTGCGGTGGACCGGCGATGCCAAAAGTGCTGGCCCGTCGATGGAGATTGCAGCGAAGAGTGTTGTACGGCTGCAGGCAGAGTTTTAGGCAGTAGATACGGGCGCGCGTTCAGGAGAGAACATGGCCAAGGTTGGAACTTTGAGAAGAACGCAATTCGTGGACATACGCCGGCTGCTGGCGTGCACGACGCTAACGTTATCGCTTGGGGCGCTTGCACTGACCGCAGCGGACACGTTCAAGCCGCCTTTCGGCCCGTGGACGCGCCTTTCGGAACAGCCGGTGATCACCCCGCAAGGCGACGGCTTCGAATCGGCCGGCACCTTCAATCCTTCGGTGGTCAAGAAGGACAGTAAGTTTGTGATGCTGTACCGCGCGCAGGATCACGCGGGCACTTCCTCCCTGGGATACGCCACCAGCAGCGACGGCGTGCACTTCACGCGCCGCGCCGAGCCGGTGTTGAAAGCCGAAGCGCCTTATGAAAAAGGCGGCGGTGTGGAAGACCCGCGGCTCCAGAAATTTGGCAACACCTACTATCTGACTTACACCGGCTACAACAACGTCGATGGCGAAGGGTCCGACAAGAAGGACGCGCAACTGTGCCTGGCCACTTCCAGCGACCTGATGCACTGGAAACGCCTAGGCGTGATCATGCCCGGCTACAAAGGCAAATGGAATGTGAAGTGGACTAAGTCCGGCGCGATGGTTCCCATCAAAATCAACGGCAAATACTGGATGTACTACCTCGGCGACGCCAAAGGCAAAGACAGCCAGATGGGTGTCGCGTCGTCAGACGATTTGCTGCACTGGACAGACGCCACCGACCAGCCGGTTCTCTCGAGCCGCGCGGGAAATTTTGATTCGCAGGTAGTGGAACCGGGACCAGCGCCAGTGATCACCGCCGATGGAATTTTTCTGGTGTACAACGGCGCGGACGACAAGCTGGTTTACCGCACCGGCTGGGTGCTGTTCGACAAGAACGATCCCACCAAGGTTCTAGCACGCGCGGAGACACCGGTGTTCGGTCCTGAAAAAGATTGGGAGAAAGTGGGCCAAGTGCCCAACGTGGTCTTCGTCGAAGGTGCGGTCAAGGAATGGAAGCGCTGGCTCTTCTATTATGGTGGCGCAGATAAAACCATTGGAGTGGCTTCGACCCCCACGATGTAGTTTCGATTGAGTACTTTAAATACGGAAACGTTGGGCGTGCGGGGCTCAATGGATTTATCTTCGGCAGACCCTCGCCAGAACGACGATTTTCTGATATTGTGCACGTCAAGTCCCCTCATTAAACCTGCGTTAGCGGAAGCTCTGTCTCGGTGAGCCGAAGCGTGCGCACGGCAGCTCGATTACAGGTTAAAAAATTTCACGTGCGGCGGAATGTCCGGTAGAACTGCGTCAAGACACCCAGCCAGCCGAATGTGAGCCAGAATGTCGGGCATTGCAGGGATTGCTACGAGCGATCTCAAAGCTCAACCGGAGTTGGAGTGTTTACAGCGCATGTGCGATGCGCTGGTGCATCGCGGGCCGGACGACGGCGGTATTTATGTGGCGCCCGGTGTAGGACTGGGCCTCGGTTGGCTACGCACCGGCGACGAGGATGGCGGACACCGCCCGGTCAGCAACGAAGGCAAGCAGATCTGGGTAGTGTTTGACGGCGAAATTTACAACCTCGCCGAACTGCGGCGGGAATTAAACGGCCGCAACCATCACATTCGAACCCGCAGCGTCAGCGAACTGCTCGCCCATTTGTACGAGGATTTTGGGCCGGGATTTATTCGCCAACTAAACGGCAAATTTGCCATCGCGGTGTGGGATGCACGACGCAATTCCCTGCTGCTGGCCCGCGACCGCATGGGTGAAAAGCCGCTGTACTACGCTGCGGATCGCGCCGGCCTGTATTTTGGCTCCGAGATTGGCGCGATTTTGTCGGCGGCCCCGCAATTCAACGAGATTAATTCTGTGGCACTCGGGCAGTATCTCGATTTGGGTTACGTCCCCGAGCCGCTCACCATGTTCCGGGGAATTGAAAAACTTCCGGCCGGGCATTTACTGGAATTCGGGGCCGGATTGCGCGCCACACGACCTTACTGGGATCTGCCGCAGTACGACATGTATTTTCCGGAAAGCGAAGAGAGTTGCCTGCTGGAGCTCGAACGGCGCTTGTATGCCGCGACGCACCGGCGCATGGCCGCAGCGGGCACAACCACCGGAGTGGGCGCGTTCTTGGGTGGCGGGGTCGAATCGGCCATCGTAATCGCGACCATGGCCAACGCCGGCGTGGGGCCGGTCAAAACCTTCAGCGTCGGATTCGGCAGCGAAGCGCTGAGCGAGATGATTCATGCCCGCGCGGTGGCCCGCACCTTCCACACCGACCATCACGAACGCATCCTCGAACCGGATGTGGCCCAGGAAGTCGAAACGCTCACCTCTTGTATGGAAGAACCGTTCGGCGATGCGGCCACCTTGGGAATGCACTTGGCGGTGCAAGTAGCCAAACCGCACGCGAAGGTAGTGTTTTCCGGGGAAGGCGCAGACGAAATTTTCGCCGGGCACGAGCGTTACTGCACCTTTGGGGAGCGCCTGGCCGCGGAGAACGCCGTGGCGGCGGCTTCGACAGGTAAAGGCGATTTGCTCTCGCGGGTGTTCGGGCGCAAAAGAAACTCCGACAACGCCAGGACATTTCAATTCGCGCCGTCGCGTCCGTGGCAAGAAACGTATGCGGAGAAGCTTTCGTTGTTGGCCGGACTGGAACGAGCGATGCCGATTTTCTCGGCCGGATTTCGCAGCGCGTTGCGCGATGCCGGCTACGACGGCAACGTACTGCTGAAGTATTTTGCGGACAGCCCGGCGCGCGACCCGGTCAGTCAGATGTTGTACGTGGACGCCAAGACCTATTTGCCGGGCAATGTGCTGGCCAATGTCGACCGCGTCAGCATGCGGCAATCCTTGGAAGTGCAGCTGCCCATGCTGGATCAGGAGTTGGTGGAATGGGCCGCTGCGCTAGCGGCACGCTGGAAGATGGCTGGCGGGCAACGCAAATACATCCTGATGAAAGTGGCGGAGCGGCTGGGCGTACCGACGCAGGCAGTGATGGGCCTGGGGAATGCACCGCGCATGAAAGTGCCGCTGCAGCGCTGGATGCGCCATGAGCTTAAGGAATTGCTGATGGTGTTAGTGGAGCCACAAAGCCTGCAGCGCGGTTATTTTGAGGCCAACGCAGTCCGCCGGCTGATGGACGAGCACGTCCGACAGCGGCGGGAACTCAGCGGCGTGTTGTGGCGGCTGCTGATGCTGGAAATGTGGCAGCGCAACTTCGTGGAGGAGCAGGCCAATCGCGCACGGCGCACACCCGTTGCGAAATCCCGAGTCATTCCACCCGAAACCGTGCGCACCATGGCGGCGTCCGCCGGCCAGTAAAAATCCACCTCTGCGCGATGCCGGCCGCTTTTGCGCGTTCAGCAAGAAGGATGTTACTTTCGAAGTGCGGCCGCCCTTCGCGGCGAATTGGCCGCGCTGAGTATGCCTGAGCGATTCCCCTTTTCCGATCTTCGCGAAGTTTTTGCCAAGGCTAACGAAGAAAAATCCGGCGACCAGCTTGCCGGGATTGCCGCGCGTTCGGAAAGCGAGCGAGTCGCCGCCAAGCGGCGGCTCGCTGATCTCACCCTCGCAGAAATCGTTGCGCAGCCGCTCATCGATCCCGATCACGACGAAGTCAGCCGGCTCATCCTCGAAGGTTTCGATCAAGCTGCGTTCCAACCCATCAAAAGTCTAACCGTCGGCGAATTTCGCGAGTTGCTGTTGGACGATACAACGTCCGAAGAACAGCTGAAGCAGTTACAGCCTGCCATCATTCCGGAAATTGCCGCAGCCGCCGCAAAAATCATGAGTAACAAAGATCTGGTGTTGGCCGCCGCGAAAATCCGCAACATCACGCGCTGCAGAAACACCATGGGCGAACGCGGCGTGCTGGGGATTCGTATTCAGCCAAACCACCCAGTGGACGATCTTGGTGGAATTTTGCTGGCCGCGTTCGAAGGGCTGCTGTACGGCTGCGGGGATGCCGTCATCGGCGTGAATCCCGCATCAGATTCAGTAGAAGCCATCGGCCGAATTCTTCACGGCCTGCAACGCTTGGTGGAAATCTACAAAATCCCTACACAGACATGCTGTTTGGGTCACATAACCGCGCAACTCGCGGCGATGGAGCGGAGCGCTCCCGTCGACCTGTTGTTCCAATCCATCGCAGGTACGCAAAAAGCGAATGCCAGCTTCGGGATTTCCCTCGCCGTGCTGAAAGAAGGACGCCAACGGGTCCTCGAACATCACCGCGGACGCGACGTCGATTGGAAGGGTTCGAACGTAATGTATTTCGAAACTGGCCAAGGCAGCGCGCTTTCCGCGGACGCGCATCACGGCGTCGATCAAGTGACTCTCGAAGCGCGCGCCTACGGTGTAGCTCGTGTGTTCGAACCCTTCCTGGTGAACAGTGTCGTAGGTTTTATCGGGCCAGAATATTTGTACGATGAGCGCCAAATCATCCGTGCCGGCCTGGAAGACCATTTCATGGGTAAGCTTCTTGGCCTGCCAATGGGCTGCGATGTCTGCTACACCAATCACGCGGCCGCGGACCAAAACTCGGCGGACAATTTGCTGTTGCTATTGGGAACCGCGGGCTGCAACTACTTCATGGGCGTTCCCTGCTCCGACGACGTCATGCTCAACTATCAATCGACCAGCTACCACGACGCTCTAGCGGTGCGACGGCTGCTGGGGCTACGGCCCGCGCCGGAATTCCTAAGCTGGCTGCAGGAATCAGGGATTTTTCGCGGACTGGAACCAGGCCCAAACGACGATCCGCTGCGAGGCCGGTTGCTGCAAGGTTTGGAATCTTCGCTGGAAGGAGCGGCCTAAGTGGCAGACAAGCCGGACGCAACGCTAAACAGCGCCGACGTGCCGGAAATTGTGCGCAAAATTCGCGCGAGAACACCCGCGCGCCTGTTGCTGGGCCGTTCCGGCGCGGCCTACCATACCGCGACGCAACTGGATCTGCGCCAAGCCCACGCCGCCGCGCGTGATGCGGTGGAAGCAGACTTTGCTTTGAACAAAGTGTTCGACCTCGAATTCGTAAAACGCTGGGGCTTATTTGAAGTTCGCAGCAATGCCGACAACAAAGAACAATATCTGCTGCGCCCCGACCTCGGACGTCAATTCAACGAAGCCGCGCGCGCCACGTTGCTGAAATGCGGAACGCCTGAATGCGATTTGCAGATCGCCATCGGCGATGGTTTGTCGGCTCCCGCCGTGGCCGCACAAGTCCCGGCGCTCCTGCCGCTGTTGTTTCGAGCAGCGCGTTCGCGCGGGTGGCGGGTGGGCCAAATGTTCGCAATCCACAATTGCCGGGTGGGCATCCTGAACGAAATCGGAGAATTGCTGAAACCAAAAGTGGCCGTGCTGTTGATCGGTGAACGCCCCGGCTTGGCCACCACCGAAAGCCTCTCCGCCTACATGAGTTATCAACCCAAAGCCGGACAAACCGATGCCGACCGGAATTTAGTTTCGAACATTCATGCGCGAGGACTAAGCGCAGAGGAAGCTGCCGTGCGAATTTTGAATTTGGCGGAACAAATGATTAACACGAAAAGCAGCGGCTACTTACTGAAGGAAGGAACACCGCAGATCGCAACCCGCTAAGCCTTACTGCAATTTGGCAGATTCGGCCTGCGCTTCTCTAAAAATGGGAATGTCAGCGTCCGCATCTTTCCAAAGCTCCAGAAAATTCTTGTACGCGGCGCGGGATTTACCCGTATCGCCAGCCATTGCATACGCGCGTGCAATTTCCAATTGGGCCAGCGCCCCGATCGGTTCGTTAAACACCACTCCCGGCCAATTCAAAATTTTCTGAAATTCAGCAGCGGCTTGCGCGCCCTGATGCGCCGCAAGAAAGGCCTCGCCGCGCACATACACCGGATACATATTGGTCCAAAAGGTGCTGCTCCCGGCCAAGCCCAGTTCGTAGGGAGCCGCGACGGCTAATTCTTCGATGGATTTCGCTCCGTTCGCCGCAGTATGCAGCGCATCCTGAGCCCGCAGCGTCGGCAAATAATTGAAACGAACAATGGTGTCTTCGGGAAAGCGTTTCTGCAAATCGCCGGCCAGCGCCTGGGAACGCGCCGCATCACCGACAATAGCCAATGCCAGCGCAGCCATAAATTGCGCGTCTTTACCATGCGACAGCGCCACCGTCTGCGTCGCGTGCGTCCGCGCCTCCGCTGGGTTCCCAAACAACGCTTCGCGCAACGCCGCAGCAGCCTCGCAGCCTGCCGCCATTTCTTTTTCGCCGGCCTGCTCCGCGGAACGCGTCGCCTGGTCCGAAAGCTCGCGGGCTTTTGCCAACTTCCCTGCATACGCCGCGGTGCCCGACTCCAGGAAGAGCATCACGTTTTCGTGACCGGGCTTGCCCAGCGACCAATCCACCTGCTCGACCATACCCAGCTTGTTGTCGTTGATGAACGCCAGTTCATACAGGTACAAGCGCAAATCGCCCGTATCTAGCCCCTTCTGCAACGCTTCGTCGGCGATACTGCGTGCTTCCTTCAGGCGTTTCAGATTGATATTGGCGAAAACCAGATTGCCCCAATCGAGTCCGGAGGATGGAGCCAGCCGCAGCGCGTCCCGGAATTGCTGTACCGCTTTGTCATACTGCCCCAGCGTCTGATACAGCACGCCCAGGTTGAGAACCGCAACTTCCTCGCGCGGATAAATTTTCGACCACAACTCATAAGTCTCGCGGGCCTTCTCCAGATCGCCGTCGCCGAAATGGTAGTAGTGCGACTCGATATAAAACTTTTCCCACTCACTGACTTTTTCGCGAAGGGCAAACGATTTGGCGGTGTTTTCCGCGGACAGGGTCTTCTCGCCAAGATTGTTGTACGAGGTGCCCAGGCTGGCATACGCCATCGCAAATTTGGGATCCAGCACAATGGAGCGTTTGAAAAGCGGGACCGCCGCGGTGTAGTCACCGTTGATCATCAGCGCCTTGCGACCCATGCCGTAGGCTTGCAATGCTTCGAGAGAAGGGGTGGTGGCCTGCTCGATCGGAGTGTCGAGTTTCTTGACGGTTTTGAGCGACTCGCCAAGGTTTTCGCGCAGCTCGGTGGAAACTTCGCCGAGCGCCTTCAGCACATTTTCTTTGCCGTTGGCGGTAGACTGCAGCCGCGCCAGATATTCGCCGGTCTGACAATTCACCGCATTTACGCCGATCACGTACTGCGAGCCCATCGCCGCAATCGATCCGCTTAAATAGGCTTTGCTGCCGACGCGCTGGCACAAATCTCCGGCGATGTTCACTGGAATTTTGCCGTCAGAGGGACGGCCCATCAGCCGCAGCGTCTCCTGGACGCGTTGCTCCGAAACCAGACTGAGAAAAGGTGACTGCTGCAATTGCGCCGCAAGTCCTTGGCGCAATGTTTCGTCAAAAATCGTGTCGCCGGTTTTGTTGGTGAAGTCGGCCAGCACCAGCGTATCCGTCTGCCCCAAGGCGTGGACGCGGCGGTTGCTGTAAATCCAGGCGCCCACCGCCGTTGCCGCAAGCAACGCTACAGCCGCTGCGGCGATCATTTTTGTACCGATTCGTTTTTTTGGCGCAGCAGCCGCCGCCGGGGCCTGAATAATGATCGGCCGCGTGATCGTCGCCGTGCCCGACTCAGTCTCGCGCTTGAGCATCTGTAGCTCATTGCGCACGGCCGCCGCGCTGGCATAGCGCAGGTCGCGATCCTTCTCGAGACACTTGTTGATGATTTCTTCCAGCCGCACCGGAACCTGCGGGTTCAGAATGTGCACCGGGTTTGGAGTTTTGGTCAGCAGCGATTCGATCACGGCGCCGGCGGTTCTTCCGCTGAAGGCCTTTTGCCCCGTGGCCATCTCGTACAACAACAAACCCAAAGCAAAAATGTCGGTTCGCGGATCGAGGTCGTCGCCGCGAATCTGCTCCGGCGACATGTAGGAAGGCGTCCCGCTGATCACCCCAACCATAGAGATCGGTTCTTGCGAACCACGCGAGGGAGACGAACCCGCCGACCCGGAATCAACCGTGCTTTGCTGGGAAATATCCTTTGGGATGAGCTTGGCCAGCCCAAAATCGAGCACCTTGGCCTGCCGTCGCCGCGTTACGAAGACATTGGACGGCTTGATATCCCGATGAATGATGCCTTCGCCGTGCGCCACGTCCAGCGCATCCGCAATCTGGATCCCTAACTCCAGAATTTCTTCCGTCGGCAGCGGTGTGCCATGAATGTGGTGGCCCAGCGTCTCGCCGTCAATGAACTCCATGGCGATAAACGGCTGATGGCCCTGATCGCCAATGTCATAAATGGTGCAGATGCCAGGATGATTGAGCGCTGAAGCCGCATGCGCTTCGCGGCGGAAGCGTTCCAACGCATGAGCGTCTTGCGCGGCGTTATCAGGAAGGAACTTCAGCGCGACGAAGCGGTCGAGACGAGTGTCCTGCGCCTTGTAGACCACACCCATGCCGCCGGCGCCCAATTTTTCCAGGATGCGATAATGCGAGATGATCTGGTCAATCATCGTCCGTCATCGGAGGTTCTTTCACCCGCGCCGTGGCTGAAACGAAATCGCTCGTGCTACCGGAACCAGATCGTCTTGCGACAAACCGTCGCGCGACTCAGAGAGTCTTGTCACTGGAGTAGGCTTCGCCAGAAGTTCGGCGGCGGTCGCTCTTGGGCGGCTTAGGCGTTCCCAGCATGTGCAGCACGCGCGAGCCATCGCCGTACGCGGCCAAGTCGGGAGCCGGCTCCAGCTCTAGTGTGATGTTTTTATTGCACACCGTGCACACCAGCGCCCCGTATGCTTCACCATCCCGTGGCACGAACATGTTGTAGCGCATCACGCGCTCGCAACAGACTGGAACCCAGACATTCGGAGTTTGCGCTGTGCTCATGGCCCACCTGTCCGAAAACGAATGCGGGGATTGTACATCGAAATGCTTGGCGTTGGTTGCAAAGAGGTGACGAGGCGGGCGTGGAGAGGATCGCAGACTGCGGGCATCGCCGAAGTCAATCAATCAGACGATTCGGTCTATACGGTTTACGGAAGATTCAAAAAAAATACGCAAGCGATGTACGCAATTTTCCAAAGTAGCCGTCTAACGAAAACGTAGGTCATCCTACAGCCGCGCAATTTTCTGCCTCAACGCCCCAGAACTCCTCAACGCGTTACGAAAAATTTTTCGGAAGCGCGCCCCCTATATCGAGCGCGCAGCTCCGTGCGGTATCCACGCCCGCGATGTAACCAAACGGTAACAGTTTCGCAAAGTACTTGTGGAAGTTTCCTGCGCAAGAAAACCAAAAACCGTTTCACCGAATTCAAGGCGCAGCTTGAAGTTTGCACATATTAGGAAAGGAAGTGGACTACCGGTGACGCTGAAGATGTCTACAGAATGTCACGTAGCGTACCAGCGACACTAACCCCTTTGTATGCAACACAATGTCCCTCGTTCCAAAACGAGACCGGTTGGCATCCGACATGCTCTCCTGTAGTACGTATTCGTTCTGAGAGGCGCGCTCGCTCCCCGCGGATCAGCGTCTCGTCAGCAGTGAATATCCAGAAGCGCTGTGTGCGCAGATGTTCTGGAAAACGACGCTGCATTAGAAACTCTAATCTGATGCAGGCCTAGTTAAACCCCGGCGCATCTCCGGCTCGCGAGATTCGATCCACCGAGGCCAAACGAAATGACCGCAGCAGCAAAGTCCGACGGAAACCTGGCGCAGCCCGAACGCCACACCGTTCTGATTTCCGAGGCCAGCAAGATGTATTGCGACCTCCTCACCAAGGCTTTTCAAGCGGTCTGCGATAAGTTTGAAGTTGTAGCCTCAGCGTCGAGCGCCCCTGAAATTTTGCAGTTGATCAACGAACACCGCCCCAAGGTTGTAGTCCTGAGCGACAGCCTGGAAGAAGGCCCCAACACCGGGCTGAAACTCATCACCGAAATTCGCAAGACCAACACCGAAGTTCGAATCCTGCTGGCCACCGCATCGCCCGACCGCGACCTGGTGATCGAAGCATTTCGCTTCGGCGCCGACGGGGTCTTTTGCCGCACCAGTTCCTTTGACCTGCTGTGCAAGTCGGTGGACGCGCTAGCCCGCGGCCAGATCTGGGCCAACACCACGGAATTGCGCTACGTGCTGGATGAGTTCGTGCGCGCCCCCAAACAGCGCAAGGTCGATCCCGCCGTGGAAAAGCGTATGACCAAGCGCGAATCCGACGTAGTGCGCTTGGCTGTGGAAGGTTTGTCCAACCGCGAAATCGCCCGGGAATTGGGCCTCACGGAGCACACCGTAAAGAACTACCTCTTCCGCATTTTCGACAAGCTAGGCGTTTCCAACCGCGTGGAACTGGTGCTCTCCTGCCTGCGCCAGGAAGAAGTGGCCCGCGAAGAAATCGCTGTCGTTCAAGATTAACCGCCCCGTTGCGTAGCCGAGGTTTTCACACTCGCACCGTACGTTCCTCGATCGCGGTTCCGTACTCGAAATTCCAACCCTGAAAGCCCCTAATCAGATGTCATTTCCTCGGCCAGCGGGCTTGAACTAGACGCCGCTGTCATCACCGGAGGCGGCATAGACCGGCTTCGGCGCGCACGGTTGAGGGCCCGCAGCGTCGCGTCGGACAGCGCCTCCCGGAAATCGTCGGGCAACTCCGCCGCTTCTCGCGACAATTCGACTGCGGCGGCGGTTCCCACCAGGCATAAGTGGCCGATACCGGGGAGCAACGCAAACTCCACCTCGGAAAACTTGGCTTCGCCGCGCGCGGAATCGGTCACCCATCTGGACCACATCAAGGTCAATTGGCCGCGCTCGTCGTAGGTAAGCGGCTCGGGCAAGGCACCACCAAAATGAATGCTGTCCATATCCAGACGCAGGCCATCGAAGCCCACAGGTGTGAGCGCTTCCTGCAGAATGACCTTGATGGCGCGGAAGTCCGCGGTGGACGTCAGAAATTGTGTGGCATTTAGGATGCGAATTTTTTCGCTCTTACCTGCGGAGGTGGGTGCTTCCGGCCAAAGCTGCGGCAACCACGGGGACAAGAACGGCGAAAATTCGGCGTACTGCAGCTGGCGAACACCCAAACAGGCGATCACCACAACGCCTACCAGCACCTCCAAAGTCCAGTTCGAATGCCAGACCAACAGCATGCTGGCGCCGCCGAAGAGCGCGCTGATGACGTACAACGTCAGCGCCGTCCGGTCTTGCGCAAGTCCCCGCTTGAGCAGTTTGTGATGAATATGTTCGGCATCCGGATCAAACGGCGACTTGCCGCGCAGACTGCGTCGGGCCACCGCTAAGGTGACGTCCAGAATCGGCAATCCACAAACCAGCAGCGGAATGAACGCGCCGGTAAAAATCCCTCGTGTATGCGGCCCCGCTAAGGCGACGGCACTCAGCAAAAAACCGATCAACAAGCTGCCAGAATCACCCATGAAGATGTTCGCGGGATAAAAGTTCGAGGGCAGGAACCCAAGCAGCGCGCCAGCCAGCGCCGTCACCACCACGGCAACCATGATGTTATGGAGATATAGGGAGATGAAAAAAATCGCTCCCGCAGTAACCAGGGCGGACCCGGCCGCCAACCCATCCAAGCCATCGATCAAATTAAACGCGTTGGTGATCAGCAAGACCCAGAAAACGGTCAGACCCAAATCCACCGCGCGAGCCAGCAAATGCCCGCCACCCAGCACAAAGTTAAACGTACGAACGCCCAGCCCAGAAAACGAAAGCGAAGCCGCCGCGATCGATTGCACCGCCAGCTTGGTTTTGGCCGACAACGACCGCAAGTCATCGTAAATACCTAGCAAGAAAATCAGCAGCGCCGGCAGGAGGATCCCCACCAAGAGGTGCAGCGGCAGGGTCACATGGTTCCATCGCGCCAGCGGCAGCGCCAAACCCAGCGCCACCGCGAACGCCACAAAAATAGCCATTCCGCCCAGCCGTGGTAACGCCGCGGTGTGTAAATGTCGGCGCGACGACGGCGGCACCACCAGGCCTACTGCCACAGCCATCTCGCACACCCATGGCGTCATCACCAGCGATATGAACAACGCCGCCAGAAAGATGGAGAGATACAGATAGAGAGTCATCTAGGATTGGGTCCCCGGTTATATGAATCAGCAAACAGCTATTAGGCCTTCCCGCCGCCGATGCTACGTGGGCAGAGGCCGAATCAGAAAACAGCGTGGACATTGAATAGTTCCTCGGGGCGTGAGGATTGGTTCCGAAAAAAGTAAATTTTATGTAATTAGATCGACACCACTGCAGTTTTGCGGAACAAAGAAGCCGCATCGCTTGCTTCAACGCATTGTGAATAGCTGACCAAACATTTTTTGCAGAATCCCGGCACTTTTTTGCAGGCCAGTACGCGTCGCTGTACTAGGACGGGTTACGCACCCTGTACCTAATCTGGTCTCCCCACCAGTTGTTCGGGCCTCCCGCGCGCCCCTACCATAAAAAACGTCTGGTCCCCTCCCACCAGGAAAATCCTAAATCGTCGGCCGAGCGACAGCTGGCTAGGCGAAGAAACGTGAATTGTTAATGATGAGACTAGGGCGTGCGCGAGGACCGCTGTCTTCAGTGGTCCTCCTGGGGGCGCTCGCGATTATCCCGCTGGTAATGGGTTGTGCTGGATACGCGGAGCCACGCGGTTTTCTGTCGGTTACACCAAGCAGTGTTTCCATTACTACTGCAGTAGGCACTTCTAACTCGCAGACGGTTTCGGTTTCCAATAATAGCCACGCAACGATCAACGTTACTCAAGCCCAGGTCACTGGTGCCGGTTTCAGCGCTCAGAAACTGAGCCTGCCAACCACCATTGCCCCGGGGCAGAGCCTCAACATCACCGTAAAGTTCACTCCCACCAGCAGCAAGAGCGTCGATGGGATACTGATGTTGATGACCGACGGGCAATTCCGTCCGGTCATGGCCCATCTCCACGGCAGCACCGGCTCATCCTCGGGCACGGGCAGCCCATCCAGTCCAGCAGTAAGCTCCGTAGCGGTCTCGCCCGCTATCGCGAGCACGACCACCGGCGGCAAGGTGCAGTTCACCTCTACGGTGGATGGGACGACGACGGATAAAGATGTTACGTGGACTGCTACCAGCGGTTCGGTAAGTTCCGCGGGTGCGTTCACTGCAGCTTCGTCAGCAGGCACTTCTTATGTCACGGCGACCAGCGTTGCAGATCCGACTAAGAAGTCCACCGCGGCGGTAACGGTAAGCACCGCCACCAAACCGACCTCGCCCGATCCAACCCCTACGGTAAGCTCCGTTGCGGTTTCTCCGGCTTCGACTTCCACTAAGACCGGCACCAGCGTGCAGTTCACCGCCAATGTTCAGGGCACCGTAACTGACAAGTCCGTGACCTGGAAGGCCGTGCTCGGCAGCATCAGCGGCTCCGGCGTTTACACTGCACCGACCAAAACTGGCACCGACACTGTAACCGCCACCAGCCACGCCGATCCGACCATGTCGGCGAAATCGACGGTTTCGATCTCGGCAGCAACAGCGGCCCCGACGGTTTCATCAGTGTCCGTCTCTCCGGCGTCCGCGTCGTCGACCACCAGCGGCACGTTGCAATTCAGCGCCGGCGTGCAGGGCACCGTGACCGATAAATCCGTAACTTGGCACGCGTCACTCGGGACCATCAACGCCTCAGGTGCGTACACGGCTCCGTCCAAAGCCGGAACGGACACCGTTACGGCAACCAGCAACGCCGACTCCAGCAAGACCGCAACGGCCAGCGTCTCCGTAACGGCTCCGTCCGCGCAGACCGTAACTTCTGTTTCCGTCTCGCCGGCATCCACTTCCGCGACCACCGGCGGCACTTTGCAATTCAGCGCCAGCGTTCAGGGCACCGCTACCAACAAAGCCGTGACGTGGAGAGCGTCGCTCGGCAGCATCAACAGCTCGGGCGCCTATACCGCTCCGTCCAAGGCTGGCACCGACACCGTCGTCGCGACCAGCAGCTTCGATTCGAGCAAGTCCGCCTCGGCCAGCGTTTCTGTCACTGCGCCGGCGGCGCCTTCGCAACCTTCGCAACCCTCGGCCAACACTGTCAGCCTGAGTACCTTCGGCAACGTGGGCTTCGGCGGCGATGACACCAGCGTGTTCCAGACCGCGCTGAACTCCACCGCTTCCAACGCGGAAGTGCTGGAAATTCCCGCGGGAAGCTATAACGTCAGCCCGCTGAACATTCCGTCCAACGCCAACATCAAGGTCGACTCCGGCGTCACCGTTTCCGCCAACTCCGGCTATGGCTCCAGCGACCGCATGCTCAACATCAACTCCAAGAACGTGACCATCACCGGCGCAGGTGCAACCACTTCGGTGTTCCAGATGCCTAAAGCGCGTTCCGCCAGCCAGGGCGACGGCAGCCAGTATCGCCACTGCCTGGGCATTCAGAACGCCAGCAACGTCACCATCACTGGCATCGGTTGCAACCAGTCCGGCGGCGACGGCATTTACATCTCGGCGGCGTCAAGCGTCACGGTATCGAACTGCGTCTTCGATCAGAACTTCCGCGACGGCGGCAGCTTCATCGGCCAGCTGAGCAACGTGAACATCACCAACAACACGTTCTCCAACACCAATGGCAGCGCCCCGCAAGCCGGCGTGGACATCGAACCCAATGTTCCGAGCGACTTCATCAGCGGCCTGAACTTGACCGACAACACCATGAAGGGCAACACCGGCGACGGCTTGGCCATTTCGCTGTGGACCCTGACCAGCGCTTCGCAGGCGGTCAGCATTACCGTGACCCGCAACCACTCGGATAGCAACGGCCGCTACGGCTACTACCTGAACAACAACGATCCGAGCAACGCGTCCGGCACGATTACGCTGAACGATTGCACTACCGACTCCAGTGCCAGCGACGGCGCCAACGCCCGCTTCTACGCGGCCAACGGCGCTTCGGCGACGTTCAACAACTTGACCGTCACTAACCCGCACCGCAACGGCCCTGATCCTTCGTATGGAGACAGCGCTGCAGTAGCGATCATTCGCGGCGGCGGCGGCACGGTGGCCGAGGGCAACGTGCACTACGTCAACACCAACATTCAAGCGACCAACGGCGAACTCGAGTATTACTTCGAGTTCCAGGACAATTCCAATGTGGGTGTCAGCAACGTGACTTTCACGCCAGGCACCCTGTCTGGAGCGAAGGCTTCCGTCAACGGCCTGCTCAACGGGCAAACCACCAACTCCGTCAACTAAACGGACCAAGCATCAGCAGTATTGAGTCAAGGGGAAGCGCTCAACACGCTTCCCCTTTTTGCTTTGAAGTCTTTCTTCAACCGCACTCAAAACTGGGTGCCCTACCCTTGCGGTTTGTGCAAGGGTGGGGCGGGCAAGACCGATCTGCGCGGATCGCTGTGTTACGCTTTTTTCAATGAGAAAACTGAGTTCCAATTTATTGCGCGTAGCGTTGTGCGCCTATTCCCTCGCGTTCTTGAACCTAGGCGAATTTGCGACCGCGCAAGCAGGGCCCGTCGTCTGGACCGCCCCACAACTCACCCGCGTCGGCCGCGAAGACACACCTCCGGCAGGTACTCCACCTCCGGTCGTGCTTTACGCTGCCCGCGGGGAATACGAATCCTTCCAGATCATCATGCGGGGCTCCGCCACCGGCCTCACCAACGTTCGAGTCACCGCGTCAGCACTGGCGGATACCAACAAACATCAAATCCCTAAAACCAGCATCACCCTTTTCCGCGAACACTACGTTCACGTCGTTCAAGCCAGCTCCGACCGCGGCGGCACCAATCGTCCGCTGGGCCCCGGTTGGTACCCCGACGCTCTGATTCCCGTTCCAACGGACGCGGACAAAAAGACCTCGGCTCCTTCTTCAACGAAAAATGCCCCCTCGTTCGAAGTGGCCGCCAACACCAACCAGCCAATCTGGGTAGACATTTTCGTACCGCGAAAAACGGACGCCGGCACCTACCGCGGGACAGTTACGGTCGCCAGCGATCAAGGCGAATCAGCCGTGCCGATAACGCTCAACGTTTGGAATTTTGAGTTGCCGCTCCGTCCTTCGCTGCGCAGCTCCTTTGCGATCTACAACGACACCTCCAGCAGCCCACGCGTTTTCTACGGCGATTCCGTAGCCAATCAACGCCTGCTGCTGGAACACAAACTCATGCCCGTCTATATCGACCCCAGCGCTGAGCGCGAGTTCCTCGACAAGTTCGGCCTCAATTTCGTCCAACTCGAATTTTTCAAAGTAGCAACGTACGGCAACTGCAAGCAGCCACCACCGCCAAGTGTCGACGAACTCGCAGCCCTAAAAGCCAAGCATCAGCCGGACGCGCCGCTTTACGTTCATATCGGCGACGAAATCAACGAGTGCCGCGACATCTTTCCTACACTGAAAGAGTGGACGAAAAATCTTCGCGCCGCGGGTATCACTCCCGCGCTCACCGCAATTCCCATCGCCGACTTGCGCGACGACGGCTCCGGCAGCGGCCGATCCGTGGCCGATGTTTGGGCCATGCTGCCC
This sequence comes from uncultured Acidobacteriota bacterium, assembly GCA_963846145.1. GTDB lineage: Bacteria > Acidobacteriota > Terriglobia > Acidiferrales > UBA7541 > Acidiferrum. The sequence goes on from CAWJUV010000007.1 coordinate 87,000, forward strand.
AAACAAATGGTCTCGAACTCCGCCGACATGGCCGCGGCGATGAAGAAAGGCGATCAAGTCTGGTCGTACACCGCGTTGGTTCAAGATTCCTATTCGCCCAAATGGGCGATCGACTACGCCCCAATCAATTACAGAATCTTCGGCGGCTTCTTGAATCAAGTGCAGGGATTGAGCGGACTGCTGTACTGGACCGTAAATTCGTGGACCGTGAATCCCACATCCGATCCCTGGAACAACATTTCGTACATCGAAAACGGCAAACCCACTCCGCCCGGAGAAGGCTGGCTCGTTTACCCCGGAGACAAAATCGGATCCGACCAACTGGTTCCGTCGATCCGCTTGAAGTGGATCCGCAAAAGCGTCGAAGACTACGAGTACATCGAAATCCTAAAACGTCTCGGGCGCGGCGACTGGGCATTGCAAATCGCCCGCTCTGTAGCTCCAGATTGGACCAACTGGACCCGCGATCCCAACGCGCTCGAATCCGCCCGCAAACAATTCGGCGACGAAATCAGCCGCATCATGTCCGCTCAACAGCGGCCTACTCACCATTGAAAAGCTGTTCGACGCTTTGGTCCGTAGATTAGGAGGCGGGGGCTTCAAGCCCCGCTTTTGCCGCTCATCGCAAACCGGCCGTTAGGCCCTGAAGCCACTTCTCAATTCTTAAATTCTTTTCATTTTTTTCGTGTAGAGACACAGAGGGCCTACCCACGCGTCATCGGCGAAGACGAACGCGTGGGTAGGCCACCCAAGCCGCCGCGACCAGTCATTCGCGGCGGAATATCGAGTTGTTAGTTAGTTGCTTGGAGCCGGCGAGGGCACCAAGGTTTTTGGTTTTTGCGTCAGCACCGCGATCGGCGCATGCGCAAACGCACCGATTACGTTGGAATCCAGCTCGTCCTTAAACGCCGGCACGCCGGAAAGTTTGAGGAACTTCTGATTGGCATAGCGCGGATCGGTGTAGTCGAGAATTTCTTTCTTCTCGAACGCCTGCCAGATTTCGCGAATTCCGTCATCCAGGGTCATGCTGCAACGGAAGCCAACCTGGTTGCGAATTTTGCCGAAGGACACGCGGTAGTTGCGGCGATCGTTGTTTTCGATATCTTCGCAGCGGGTGTTGGGGTGTTCTGCCAGAATTTTCTGGCCGACTTGCGCGAGGGTGTAATTCATACGCTCGTCGCCGAGGTTATAGATTTCGCCGCTGACCACGTCCAACGGAGCGTTGAGGATCTTGATCATGCCTTCCGCAACGTCCTGCACGTGAATGAACGGACGCCACTGGGTGCCGTTGAAAATGGTGATCAAGCCTTCTTTGAAGGCCTTGGCGGTCAACAAATTCACGACCAGGTCAAAGCGCGGCCGCGAAGAAAGACCAAACACCGTCGAGAGGCGCAAAATCACCGGATGGAAAGTATTGGATTTGGCTTCCAGCAAAACTTTCTCGGAGTCCACCTTGGTCTGCCCATACAGCGAAATCGGGCCGACCTTCGAAGTCTCGTCCACCAAGAAGTCCGTCTCGCCGTACACACTGCAGCTCGAAGCGAACACGAAGTGGCGGATGCCGCTGCCCTTCGCTACTTCGATCAACATGCGTGTCGCCAGATAATTGATTTCCAGTGAGGTTTGCGGTTCCACTTCGCAAGCCGGATCGCCCACGATGGCCGCGAGGTGCACGATCTGATCGACGCCTTTCACCGCGGCAACCAGGTCATGAATGCGGCGGCAATCGCCGATCTGCAAAGTAAAGTTCGGATGGCTGATCAAATCGCGGATGGCCTCGTCGCCATACATCAAGCTGTCCATCACGCGAACTTTGCGTCCAGCGTTCAGCAACTTGCGGCACAACGCCGAGCCGATGTAGCCGGCGCCGCCGATAATCAGCACGGTGCCCTCCTGGCTGGGACGCCCGGAGTAATTCTTCGGTTTGATTTCCACGCGATCAAGTAACGCCGCCTTCGCCAAGCGCGACATCAAAACCGTCGCCAAAGCCAGCGAACAAAAAACTGCCGCAGCGCCAGGAGCCAAAGCCGTCCCGAACATCAGGAAGTTGATGGCCAGGAACAGCATCAAGCTGAGGCAAATGCCCTTCACGTACATCAAGTTGCGGTACAAGCGCGGCTGCTCATTCGAACGAGTGTAGAAGCCCTCCACCAAGAACGCCGTCGGGAACAACAAGGACAGCGGCAGGAAGGTCGTGAGGTAGTAGTGAGAGATCTCCGCCGGCGACAACGGCAACGCCGCGTTGAAATGAAACAGCGTGGGATACAGCACGCACAGCGTCAGCGTCACGCCCATGCAAAAGTGGACGTTCACGAAGTCCACGATGATGCGCGGCAGCCACTGCCGCGTCTTCAGGTCACTATAGGGTAGCGACATTATTCCTCCCGGCCACCGCGTGGTTTTGCGACTGGTTGTACTCGACCAGGTTGCGAATCGTCTGGGCAATGGTGCGAATGGTTTCGTCCGAAAGCGTTTCGTAAATCGGCAAGCTGAGCACCCCGCCGGTCACTTCTTCGGTCACCGACAGGTCATCGAGCGATTGGTTGTAGAACGGCTTGTAGATGTCCTGTTGATGGAGAGGCGGATAGAAATATTTCTTGGTCTCGATATTCTCGGCGAGCAACGCTTCGGCGAGTTGATCGCGGCTCATGCCGAAGGCATCCTGCGTAACGTGGATGGAATAATCTTTGTATGTGTGCGTGTCTTGCGGGTCGACGGTCTGGAAGCGCACTCCAGGCAGATCGGCCAGCAGGTCGGTGTACATATTGGCCACGCGGTTCCGGTGCGTGATCTTCTCGTCCATCATCGGAATGCCGTTGTAGGCCAGCGTCGCGGAAAATTCCTGCATGCGCGCATTCAGGCCCAGCCAGCGCGGGTTATAAGCGCCCAGGTCGCCGTAGTTGCGCATGTAGCGCAACGCTTCGGCCAGCTTGGCGTCATTGGTGGTCACCAAGCCGCCTTCGCCAGCCACCAGCAACTTCGTCGGCGACATGGAGAAAACTTCCGCATCGCCAAACGAACCCACCGGGCGGTTACGGCGTTTGCTGCCCATTCCGTGAGCAGCGTCGAAGATCAGCTTCAATCCATACTTGGTGGCCAGCTTCTCCAGCGCTTCGTGGTCGCAAGGATTGCCGTACAAGTGCACCGCCACGATCGCCGAGGTCTTGCGCGTGATCAGCTTCTCGATCGTCTGCGTGGTGATGTTCCAATGCCCCGGATCGCAATCCGCAAACACTGGAGTCAAATTGTTCCAACGGGTCGCATGGCCCGTCGCAAAAAACGTAAAGCTGGGCAGGATGACTTCGCCGGTCAATCCATACGCGCGCATGGTCATCATCAAGCCGCTGGTGCAGCTCGAAACCGCCACGCAGTGCTTCACCTGCAGGCGTTCGGCAATCGCGCCTTCCAGGCGGGACACCGCTTTGCTGTTGGTCAGCAAGCCGCTCTGATAAATCGCCTCATAATCGGCAACCACATTCTTCAACGCCGGTAAGCTGTGGGCGAATGAACGGGAATTTCTCCGCGAACGCCGGACGGCCACCGTGAATTGCTGGCAACTTCGACTGGACTGAGCTGGACATTTGTTTCTCTCTTCGACTGGATTTGTGTTGCTGTTGCTTTACTTCTAAGACCGAGCCACTCGCTCCCTCACGGAAGCGTTTACATCGAGGGCTGTGACGCCACTGCGCGGTACAACTGCACCTTGCCGAAAGGCTTCAGATCGTTGGGGACGTGCTTTTCGTCGAGAAGCTTGGCGAAGGTGTGGAACAAAATCCGTACATCGGTGAAGCAGGAGTGCTCGTGCAGATATTTCTGTTGCAGCGCGAGCTTGGTCGGCAGGATCAGCTCTTCGTAAGCCTTCTCCGGATCGCTGCTGCCTTCCAGAACCGCCGCTTCGTTGGAGTTCCAGATGGAAGCCCAATCGGTAATGCCGGGCCGCAGCGCCAGAACCGCGCGTTCTTTTTCGCTGTAGCGATCGACATATTTCTGCACTTCGGGACGCGGGCCAACAAAGCTCATGTCCCCCACGAAGACATTCCAGAGCTGCGGAAGTTCGTCGAGTTTGTAGCTGCGCAGAAAACGCCCGGTGGAAGTCAGTCGCGGATCATCGCCGGCAGTGGCTGAGCCACCACGCTTCTCCGCGTCCACTACCATCGAGCGAAACTTCAAAATGCGAAACGGCTTACCGTAGCGGCCCACCCGAACGCCCTTGTACATAACGGGACCAGGAGAGGTCAGCTTGACGAAAATGGCGATCACCAGAATTACCGGCGACACCAAAATCAAGCCAATCAGGGACAGCACCACATCGAACGCGCGTTTTACTGCGTTGGTCATAACTTCCTTCACCGAGATTTTTGCTGCCGGACTGCGTTGCTTCAGAAACCGCCGGGGAGTGGCTGTTTCTGTTTGCTGCCTGCGTGTCAGTGTTAGGGACGAATTTCTGACTGCATTTCCTGCGCTTCCAAGCGCGCGCTCGGATGAGTCTGCCGGCCCGGCTTGAGTGATTGCGGCGTCCGTGCGGCGTTGCGGGGAACAACAGCCGACGCAGAAACCGGTGCTGCAACTGGAGTCGCGGCCCAAGCATCGAGACGCGCGCCCAATAAAGTTTTGTAGATGCTGGTGTACTTGGCGACCACCGAGCGAATGTCGAATTCTTTCAATGCAATGATGCGGCTAACCGCGCCCATCGACTTGCGCATATCCGGATTTGAAATCAGTGTGCGCAGCGCGGCCACCAGTTCACCGGCGTCTTGCACCGGAACCAGCAAGCCGTTGTCGCCCGGCTGCACCACTTCGCGGCAACCTGGAGCATCGGTGGTCACCACCGGACGGCCGCAAGCAGCCGCTTCAATCAGGATGCGCGGAATTCCTTCGCGAAAAGACGGCAAGCACACGATGTGCGAGTTCGCCAAGACTTTCGGCATGTCCTTGCGCTCGCCCCACCATTCCACATTGCCTTGGCGGTTCCACTGTTCGAGCTGCGCTACGGGGATCGCCGTGGGATTGTCGACGTCGGAAGCGCCCACCAAAACAAAGCGCGCACGTACGCCTTCTTGCTTCAGCGTCTCGGCGGCTTGTACGAACTGTGCGATGCCCTTGTCCCACAACATGCGCGAAGCCAGGACCACTACCGGGATGCCCACTGGCTCCGGAGTCGCGTTGAACAAATTCGTATCGACACCAGAACCGAGAATCACACCGGTTTGTTCGGCCGGAATAATGTTGTCGTTGATGAACACCGCGCGATCGTCAGGATTCTGGAAAACGACGCGGAGATTTTTGTGCCGGAAGGCGCGCTTGCAGCCGTTCGAAATCATGTAGCGCAGCAAATCGTTGCGCGGCGAAGGTTCCGTGAAAACGTGCCCGAGTCCGGTCAGCGTATTCACCGCCGCGGGAACGCCCGCGAGCGATGCCGCCAAGCTGCCATGCAGGACCGGCTTCAAACGGAAGTGGTGAACCAGCACCGGCTTCAACCGGCGATACAAGAAAAACAACTGCATGATCGTCGCGGGTTCATCCAACAGGCTGGTGCCTTTGCGCGACATCCCAATTTCGTGAAACGTGAAACCTTCCTTCACCAACATCTCCGACGCCGGCCCCGCAGGCGCCGCAACATGAACATCCAGGCCCATCGTGCGTGCGGCATAGCAGAGCTCCATCCGGTCGTGCCGGAAGGAACTCACGCTGTTGTCGACGAAAATGGCGATCGGACGGGCTTTCATGAACTTCGTCTCCGTGATGTCAGGAACCAACTGCTGTTGCTGTGCTGCTCGTACGCGCCGTTTGCTACTGACCTGCTGGCGCGAACAAACTGCCGTAACAGCTACGCCGAGTTGGCGTTGGCACGCGCGGCGGGGGCGTCGGGCGCGACAACACTCGGGTGCACAGTGCTAGCGGGGGCAGCGACCGTGCGGTACAGCGATTCGTACTGCTTTACCAAAGCGGGCAAACTGTAATTCGTCACGATGCGATCGCGCGCGATGATGCCCATTTCCTTGCGCGCGGTCGAACCGCTCAACAAAACTTCTTTCCATGCGTCAGCGAGCAGCGCGGGATTCTGCGGCGGCACCACTTTGCCGGTGTCGCCAACCACCACGGCGCAATCGCCCACGTTGGTGACCACGCAAGGCAGCTCGCAGGCCATTGCTTCGCCGACCGCGAGGGGAAGCGCTTCGCTTTTTGAAGAATTGGTGGCCAGATCCCAGGAAGAAAACACCGCGCGCATGTCCGAACGCGCACCGAGCAAGTGGCACACACCGTCGAGTTTCGCCTCGTTCATCATCGCTACGACTTCCGCGTTCTCGCGAGTGAGGCCGTCGCCGCACAAAACGAAGTGTGTTTCCGGCATTTCCCGGTGCAACTGCGCAGCGGCCTGGAAAAAGTTCTGATGGTCCTTGTGCGGGTGAAAGCGCGCCGCCAAACCAATCACCGGGACGTCCGCCAGAATGGTCAACTCCCTGCGCACCGCGGCACCGGCTTCCGCATCGGGATAAAACTGCTGAATGTCGATGGCATTCGGAATCGTGCGCAGTTTCGCCGCCGCGTAACCAAATTCGCGATGGGCCTTTTCCGTGGCCTGCGAGCAGCACACAATCGCGGCCGGCAAGCTCTTCGAGAGCGCCGCGCAAGCCTTCACCGTCATCAACGTAGAAAATTTCGTTTCCGCGCGATTCACGTTGGTGTGGTGAATGCCCCAAACCACCGGGGTGTCCCCAGCCATCTTGGCCGCCAATCCACCGATCAGATCCGCGTGATACATCCAGGTCTGCACCACATCCGGCTGCGACGCGCGCAACATTGCGGCTAGCTTATTGATCGCCAGTGGATTCGGGATGCCCGGCCGCATATTCAACGTTCGAACCGGCACGTTCAGCGCTTCAACCTGGTCGGCCAGCGCGCCGCGATTGGTCAGCGAAATCACTTCGTGCTGAAACGCTTGCGCATCGGACGCGCCGAGAAAGCGGTAAAGCATCGTTTCCGCGCCGTGCGCTTCCAGCCCGGTGATGACGTGCGTTACCTTCACGCCTGCACCTGCTGTTGAGCCGAAGCCGCTTCACCGTGTTGCGAAGGAATGATCAGTCCCGAATTCTTGGCACTCTGTGCTTCCGTAGCCCGCTGTGCCACCGAATTCATGGTGAGTGACTTCATTCCCAAGCGCGTGCGGCACGCATCAAACGCCACCAAAACCTGTTCCAGAAAATCGAGATTCGCATCGGTGTTGACGCCGACGTTGTGCGGGTGCAGCCACAGGTGATAAATCCCGTTCTTCTCCGCAGCGGCATTCATTTCCGAGGTAATGCGATTGAGCCGCATCTTTTCCAGCGGACCCAGCTTCGCGCTCACCGGCCGCAAGAAGCGGCTGCCGCGCACGTTGCACAATCCATCAGCCTGCAAAACTTCCGACCACTTCACCACCTGGCTCGAAGCATCGCCAAAGTAGCTATCCGCCAAACGCGCCGCACGTTTCGTGGCCTTGTTCTCTGCTTTCGAACCGGCCTTGTACATCCAGCCATTCTCCGCGCCGCGGTAGCAGGAAATTCCCGCTTCGATCAGCACTGAGTTGTACGCCGGATTGACCTGGTTGCGCGGAAACACGATGGAGCGCAGCTCAATGCCCTTCTCTGCCGCAATCGCCACCGCACTGCGAATATCCGCAGCAAACGCGGCGCGATTCTGTCCTGGCTCCAGGCAGTAGTAGTGCGAAAACGTGTGCGTCGCAATTTCCTGCGCCGGCGATTGGCGAATCAAATCCACCAGGCTCGCGCCATAGTGCAGTTGATCGTCTTTCTCGCCGTTGCCGATCGGCTCGCGATACGGATTCAACGCCGCATCGTCGTAACGCGGTCGGATCAACGGCTTATAGCGATGCAATTCCTTACGCGTTTCGGCAAACAAAAACCCAACGGTCGCCCAGGTCGCCGCAATGCCATAGCGTTCGAATAGCGAAAGCAACCGAGGAATCGCCGTCCGCGCGCCCAGCAAATTCTGCCGGTACGAACCCTGCGGCGAAGAGTGATCGCGCACACCCCAGTGCAATTCGAAGTCGAACGACAGCACAAATGCGCCGAAGTCCAGCTTCGGCTGGGGCTTCGTCACCGGTCTAATTGGAAACGCCTCGAACAAGTCTTCTCCAAAAATCGAATTACTGATTTTGCCCAACCGCTGGAACCGCGTTGCGATTCAACGCCGAGCGCAGCGAGTTCTGCCGCCGCGGCAACGTTTCATACAGATGCTGATAAGCCTTGATCATTACGCTGATATCGAAATTGTCGGTCGCGCGGCGCGCTGCAGCCGTGCCCATCGTTTCGCGCAGTTTCTTGTTTTGCAGCAGCGTCATCATGTTCCGCGACAGCCCGTCCACATCGCCGACCGGAACCACAAATCCCTGCACGCCGTGATCGATCAATTCCGGAACACCACCAGCAGCCGTAGCCACCGTCGGTAAGCCCGCCGCCATCGCTTCCAGCACCGACAACGGATTGCCTTCGTAATCCGAACTCAAAACAAAAACATCCATTGCCGCCAGCACGTCAGGAATGTCAGTCCGCACGCCGAGAAAATGAACCCGCTGGCTCAACCCCAGCGCAGCCGTTTGCGTCGTGGCCCGTTCCAGCAATTCGCCCGCGCCAGAAAGCACCAGGTGAGCCCGCGGATCTCGTGCCGGACCCTGCGCGAACGCCTGAATCATCAGCGTGTGATTTTTCTGCGGCGCGAACCGCGCCACGCAACCAAACAACACATCCGTCTCACCAAAACCGGCCGCAGCGCGCCACTCCGCGCGCGGCGTCTGAGGAAACGCATACTGCGCCGTGGGGATGCAATTCCCTACCACCACGCACGGCGGAATCTTGTACAAGCGCGTCAAACTGGCGGCCACTTCCTGCGCCACCGCCACCGGCACCACTCCGCGCTTGAAAGCAAACTTCTGCAGCCAATACCCGCGCGGCTCCACTTCCTGCTCCGCCACGTTATGCACGGTGTGCAGCATCACCGCCGGCTTCAACAGCAGCATCGACGGCAACGCATAACGCAAAACATGCACATGCGAGTGCACGATGTCCGGCTGAAATTCCCGCATCACCCGATGCACCTTGCGATACGTCCGGTAATCGAAGCCCAGTTCCTTGCCAAGAAAAAAAACTTGTACGCCGGCATCGGCCAGCGTCTTCTCAATATCCGTTCCCAGCGGCTTGCTGATCGACAGCACCGCCACCTCAAACCGCGCCGGATCCAGCCGCGTCGCAATATGAGCCGCCATGCGTTCCGCGCCACCGGTGCCCAGGTTCGCCAGGATGTGCAGGACTTTAGACCGGGTCATGAACGCCTTTCGTACTGGGGTACCGGCACCGCCGCAAGGCGCTGCCCACGCCACCAGAACTCAGCACCCTCCCGTTTGCGCTTGCGATCTTGAGACGCAAAAGGTAGTTGCACGCCGGCTGCCGCGAGTACTCCGAACAAAAACCACGTTGGTTTGCGGTTTTCCCACGTCAAACTGCTCACTCCGATCAGCCACACGGCCAGAAGGGAGAACCAGAATGCCCTTTCCAAGGTAGGGAATTTCCATGCACACAGAGCCAGCGCCAGCAAAATACTGAGAAATAAGGCCAGTCCTATGACTCCTGTCTCAACCAGGACTGAGACGAAAGTGTTATGCGCCACTAGCTCCACGTCGTGGGTATTGCTGGTCGAGTCTGCGTTGGTGAAGCCCATTCCCAAGTTGTGTTCTACCGCCGCCGCGAATGCTCCGGTGCCCACTCCGCCAAACGGCTGCTGACCAAACACCGTCCAGCCGGCGCCCCAGATCATGGTGCGTTCGTTCAACGTGCCGGAACTGACTTCCTGACCGATCGTCGATAGACGCGCGATAGAACTCTTCGGCACGATGAACAGCACCGCGATCAACAGCAGCGAAGCCACCGTGGCCGTCACCGTTTTCTGCATCGGCTTCAGCAGCGCAAATACGAAAGGCACCAGTATCAGCAAGCCAGACGCAGCCAACAGCGGCCCGCGCGAAGCAGAAATCAAAATCGCGCCAAGAGCCATGGCCATGTGCGTGGAGTAAATCGCCACGCGTCCGCGCAACGTCTCATCACGCACCGCGAGGTACATCGAAATCGGCAAGCTCAACGCCAACGTCAGGGACAAATCGTTGGGGTTGAAACCCAAACCGGTGTAGCGGCCATAGTTGTGCGCGTCGCCTGCGCCGGTAAGAAACGCCATAATCACCGAGCTGGCCGAAACTACTGTGCCCAGCACATACGCGCGCAACAGCAACAACTGCTGCTTGCGCGTCCGCGCAAATTCCCAGATCAACCAGACCATTAGAAGCAACTGGATAAACGTGATGGCGTTTACTCGCGTGCGCTGCAAGTCGAAAGTCCAGAAATAGCTCAGCGTGGCCCAAGCCACGAACAGCGCCATGATGTTGTGCTGCAGAGCAGGCACGCGCACGCTGCGCGTCTCTGCAATCGAAAGCACCGCGGCAGCAAAGGCCGCCACGCCGATCACCCGGCTCACCGTACCAAAACCGGGAATGACCACAGCGTTTTCCCACGGCATGGCGAAGACCACGATCCACAAAAAGAAATACGTCACGTTCGCGAAATAGGTTGGCTTGGTTGTGGCTTCCACGGGCAACATGCGCGCGCCAGGCACGTTGCTGTAGCGATTCGCAACATTCGAACGCATCTGCGGCGTCATGAATCCGCGGGTCATCGCGGTGTGCGCACCCATCTTCATCGGTGAAGTAATGTTCTTCACTACGCAGACACCTCAGACGTTGCAACGGCATTCACAGCCATGGAACGGACCGCGTAAACCAGCAGCGCGACACTGCCGATCATTTGCGCAACCACACCTGCCAGAATAGCCAATGCTCCTCCAACCAAACCCATCCGCGGCACCAGGAAATAGCTGCCGATGGCAATCGCCAACGCCGCTGCGGCGTTCAGCGGAATCTGTCCCACGAAAATGCGCGCCGCGGTAATCGCGGTGCCCAGAAACTGGCTCAGGTAACTGAAGAACGCCACAAACATGAACCACACCAACAAATTCGAATGGCTGGCATATTCCGGGCGATACAGAATGCGTAACGCCAGCGGCCCCGCAACCCAGGCCACCACGATTCCGGCCAAGCCAAGCGCTCCGCCCACTCCCAGCAACTTGAAAAGCACCGCCAGGAAGTCGGCGCGATTGCCATCGGCGTAGGATTTCGCGAAGCGCACAAAGGCCGACTGTGCCAGCGCAAAAACCAGCAAGTTACCCGCAGTCATGAGGAACGCGATCGCCGCAAAGATTCCCAGATCGTGCGCACCCAGTTGCCACTGGATGAAGTAGCGCGGGATGTTGGTGTTCAGATTCAGCAGCAGTGCGACCAATCCAAGGGGCAGCGACAACCACAAAATCTTAGCCATCTTGCGGAAGTCCCAATGGGGCCGAAGAATGGCTCGCAAGTGCCGGCGTTCTTCATCACCCGCCACGCTGGAAAGCTGCTGCGTCGCCTGAGTCCGCAAACGCAGATCGTAGCCAATCAACACTGCAGCGCGCGCAACCAGAAGCGCCGTGGCGCCCCACAGCACATCACCAGTGAAATACACGGCGGCGGCCATACCCAACAGCGCCAGGGGCCCGCGCAGCATCTGCGACTTGGCGATGCGGTCCATGCGGTGAATGAACTGCAACCGGGCGTAGTAAACGTCGCTGATGGCTTCCACCGCCTGCGACAACCCAACCAGGAAAATCAGCAAAGTCTCTTTCGCGCTGTTGTGCAGCACCGCTGGGATGATCAGAATCACCAGGCTCGCGACGATCGTGGTGACGATGCGGAAACCCAGATAGTCGCCGAAGCGATATTCCTCGCGCACATCTGAAGCAATCACCGGACGCAACTGCAACATCGCAAACATCAGCACGGGCATGGCAATCGCCAAGCCCAGCGAATACTCACCAACCAATTCCGGCGAGCCCAGCTTGGCCAAAACCACCAAACCGCCCCACTGGCATCCCGAATAAATAATGTTTCCCGCAAACGTCCACGCAAAATTCGCTCGCAGCGAAAGGACGCGAGCGCGTGGTTTACTGGCTTGATTCAAAATCACCGATGGAGCGCAGGTTTCAGACATTTGCGGAGAGCTGGGTCCCTTGAATCCGTTTTTCTTCTTCCCTACTTGTGGCCGTTCAATCTCTTCTTTGTTTGAGAGTGGTACGCGTCACACCTTCAGATGGATGTGACGCGCACCATTCGGGGCTATTTACCGCTCGAGGGGAGCTTGGTGTGTATCGGCATACGCGTCGGTGTAAGCATCGGCGTACGGAGAATGTTCGTGGTGGCGCAGATCCCAGCTATTGAGGATCGTTCCCAAGACGCGAGTCTGATCTTCCTCAAAGCGCTGGCAAGCCAACATGGCGGCTTCCCACTTGGTTTGTCCGGCGCGCAGCACCAGGATCACTCCGTCCGAATAACGACCCATGACCCGGGCGTCTGCGAACTGCAGCATCGGCGGCGCATCGATGAGCACCAGGTCAAATTCGCGGCCCATGCGCTCCAGGAATTCCACCAGGCGCGGTGAATACAGCAGCGAAGAGGGGCTGTTGGTGACCGGACCGCTGGTCATCAGGCACAGGTTGGGGATCTTGGTCGGCTGCACCAGCGAACGCAGTGGCGTGGAGTCCATCGGCGTGTTGAGCCGCAGCAAGTCGGTCAGCCCAGTGGTATTGGGCATATCGAAGATGTGGTGCAGACGAGGACGACGGAAGTCCGCATCGATCAGCAAAACGCTGCGACCAGTTTCCGCGGTCGCCACGCCCAGGTTGCTGGTCACGGTGGTCTTGCCGGCGCCCGCTTCCGCGCTGGTAACCACGATGATCTGGCGAGTTGCGCCATGCAACGTAGGCAGCAGGATGGAGGACAACGCGCCACGATAGGCTTCCGACATCGGCGACGATGCCGTGACGGTCACGCCGTTCTTGTGACCGTTGCTCATTCCCGTTGCCGTTCTTCACGGACGCGGGAATGATCTGCAGGTTGTTAGCTGCTGCTGAGGGGAACCAATCCAATCGACGGCGAGAATCTTCCGCCATCGGAATCACACCGAGTTCCGGCAGCTTCAAGTACCACTGCGAAACGCCAGGCGATTCGATGCTGTGACCGGTGCGCTCGCTAACCAGCACGAAAGCCACACCGAGGAACAAGCCGCTCAACAATCCAAACGCGGCGTTGACCTTAAAGTTGGGGCGGTACGGAAACACCGGCGGCTTGGCGGCATCCACCACCAACACGTTGCTCGAACGCATTGCCGCAGCCAAACCAGCCTGCTTGATGCGCAGCAACAACGCGTCATAGAGCTGACGGTTGGTGTCCACTTCATGCTTCAGCGTGTTGTAACGGATGGTCTTGCCGTTGGTGTCGGAAACAGCGCTGGCCTGCTCGGCATACGAACGAGCCAAAAGCTTCTCGCGGCGTTGCGCGGCTTGGTATTCATCGCCGGCGCGGCTGACCACGTTGGCGCGTTCCTTCTCCAGCGCACCCTGCATCTCCGCAATCTCTGCTTCGACCTTCTTCACCTTGAAGTGTTCAGGAGTCAGCGTCGAAGACAGTTCAGCGTGCTGCCGTTGCAGCTCGGTGAGCTTCTGGCGGTAGTCCCGCATGGTCGGATCGTCCAGCGTAGCCGGGAGCGATTCCACCGGATTGTCGCGGGCAATTTCATAGTTGGCCTGCTTGTCGATCATCGTGGCCTGAGCCTTGGAGAGCTCTTCCTGCACCTGTTGCAGCTTCTGATCGGCAACGTTGCCGGTTTCCGGCGTGATGACCAGCCCGGACGAGCGCGCATAATCCTGCAGCGCGGTCTCGGAGCTTTCCAGGGTGCCCTTCAACGCGTTCAAGTGCCCGGTGAGCCACTCGGCAGTCGCTTGCGTGGCATCCCAGCGGGATTCGCGGCTGTCTTTAACGAATTCGCTCACCAGGGTATTGGCGAAGTCGGCGGCAACTTTCGGATCGCGGTCTTCAAAATAAACTTCCGCGATGCGCGTTTCACCCCAGGCCTGCACGGTCAAGTGCTTCTGAACTTCACGAAACACTTCTTCGTGGCGAAGTTCCGCAGGCTGCGGCGCGCGGTGTAAGTGGCGCGTCCAGGACTGTTCCTCGGCCTTGGCCATGCGGTCTTCAAGATTCAGCTTGGTGATGACCCGCTCGATCATCGCGCGGCTCTGCAATTCCTTAATCTGCGTCTGGAAATACGACTCCGCCGCAGAACGCGAGGTGGGATCCTGATCCTTCAGGTTCTGGAAGTTTTCGTTGAGGTCATCCACTTCCACGGACGTGACGGTGCGATACAGCGGCGTCTGCGTCGCGCTGAATGCCAAACCGAGAAACACACCCGCCGCGATGCAGCCCAACACCGCTACCTTGCGGCGCTTGATCTTGCTCCAATACTCCAGCAGGTTGGAGTGCCCGTGGTCGTTACCTCCTTCCACCGGAATCCAATCGCCAAAGCCCCCTGGATAGGGCTTGGCCAACTGGTCGGACGGCGCTGGCAGAGCTTTGCCATTGCCGTTCCACGGCCGGGAGTTGGAGTTGAACGACGGCTGCTGTGCACGGCCTTTATTCGTTCGTTTGAAGTGTTCGTACATACGGTCAGTTTTTCCCATTCTCGTGCGACCTTTGTGTCTCAGACATTCGAAATTAATTACGGACGTTAGTTCGAAACTAATTACGGACGATAAATGGCAACGCCGGAACCCGTTTGAATTGCCGCTTCAATGATGCGTAGAGCTACTTTCTTGCCTGCATTACCCGGAACAAAAAGAATGTCGTTGCCCTGCAACCGCACATCGGGAACTTTGTTTTCGAGAATGCCCTTCAGGTCCACGGCAATTTCCACGCGTTGATCCGCATTGGGATCCAGCCGCAGAATCTTGGCGTGCTTCTTATCCGCGGTAGAGCCCAGGCCTTCCGCCAGCGCCACCGCTTGCAGCACCGACATGTTTTGGTGTTCCCCGAGCACAAAGCCGCCGGACTTCTTAACTTCGCCGGTGACAAAAATCATTTCGGCTTTCGGAACGGTGATGACGTCGTGCGGAAGAACCTGAATGTTGTCTTCCGGCGTTCTCGCTTCCATGATGCTTTGCAGGTTCACCTGAGCCACACTGAAGCGGCCTGAGGCGTCCACGGTGGCGTCGGGCAGCGGAATGCAGCCCCACTCCATTTGGCGGGTGATGCGGATACTGTAGCCGGCGTCTGGACGAACGCCACCGGCCATGGAGACCATTTCGAGAAGCGTCTTGTGGCCCGTAACCTGGTGAATCCCCGGGGAATTTACCGCACCCAGCACCGAGGCCGGCTGGCTGCGCAATTCCTTTACGTCTACCGCTACCTGTGGATCGCGAATGTAAGTCGCCAAGCGCTTATTGAGTTCCACTTCGCTCTGCTGCACGGTCATGCCGGCGACGTGGACCCGGCCAACCATCGGAACTTGCAGATCGCCTTCGCCATCGACGCGGAAGGTCTTGCCTTGCTGCACATCCAGCTCCGGAGCGGAAATCGTCAACTCATCATCGGGGCCCAGCTGGTATGTCGAGCGCACTTGCACCGTGCAAGGAGCCGAGAGCGGCGCAGTCTTATCGGCCTTCGCGGCGGCATCCGTCGCAGCAGCAGCTTGCCCGAACGCGCCGACGGTCAGCGCTGGCGCCGCTAGAAACAGCATCGCGGTGCGCGACGACCAACGCCTTGATCCGTCGAGCTTGAAATTCTTCCATGCCGTTCACGTTTTGCGCTTTTTGGTTCTTCACTGGCTTACCTCAACTTTGCAATCGATCCGCAGGTCCTCAGACCTGGGATAAAACTTGTTCACTCACCGAAGAAATCTTCTGCGCTTCGCTAACCTTGGAATCGACCGCCTTCACCCACCGCGGTTCCACTTCTACCGAGATCGACCGTTGCAAGAGGGTCACCGACACGTAGAAGCGGTGGCGGTCATCGATGCTGGCGATCACGCCTTGAACTCCCTGCAGCGGCCCCTGTTGCAACTCCACCTTCTGGCCAATGACCAGATCCGGATATGGCATCACTGGCATTCCAGATCGCAGCACCCTCTGAATGCCTAGAATTTCGCCTTCTTCCACTGCTAGCGGGGTTTTGCCTACGCCAACCAGGTACAAGAAACCAGGCGTGGTGACCAATGAAAGCCGATCTTCCAAATTCACCCGGCAGAACACGTAGCCGGGAAACAGCGGCAACTCGGTAGTCTTCACCCGGTCCGACCACTGCTTCTTACTGCTCACCAACGGCAGGAACTCTTCGTACCCGCGCCCGCGCAAAGCCGCCGCCACCGGCTTCTCGTAATTTGGCTTCACCCGCACTGCATACCAGGGCTTCACCGCGTTCGACTTAGGCTGCAGATCCAAGCGTTCTTTCCTCAGTACCGCGTTCCGGGCAAGCTACCGCCCTTTTACCCACAGACCGCTTCGTAAAAACCGTCCAACTACAAACTCTTCAACCACTTACCGCAAACTTTTATTCCAACTCCCGGTGAGAATGCAGTCCGCTGGGCACTGAGCGCACTCTCACCGGTAAACTCAAACTCCCGCCCGACGCACTTTCGAACGCCGCGAACGGCTGGGGCGTTCCGGGCCAAACTCATTCATGCCAGCAAGCTGGTCGTCCAGCTTCTGGGTCAACGTTTCGCGCAAGTTGGTGGTGTGGTTCATGGCCGCGAATCCGCAAGCCTCGAGGGGCTGCGTGGCCACATCAGCGCGCACTACACGGCCGATGGCGTGAATCTCTGAGGCCCGCGCCGATTGCCGCATGCGGGGCAAAAAAACGTCCATTTCGATGGCGACGCCGAGGGGAGGCAGTTGTTCGCAGTGGATATAGATCCCGCGACTTCCTAAATCACGGCAATACCCCTCACAGCCTTGATTCCGACCAGACTCGTCCTGCCAGGAGAAAACTACGGGTAAACGGAGCGGGTACCGCAGGGCCGTCCTTCGATCAACGCCCCCGGAACCATATGAACGCGCCAGCATCGGATCCTCCGCGCTACACCCAAGCCTGGCTGGTGGCCGAGTACAGCGCTTCCTAGTGAGTCCGACTTTACCGGATTGCCGTAAATCCACAAGATAACGACAGTTAAGTACGTTTAGGGGACTATTGCCTGTCAAAACTAGTACCGAAGTTTAGGGTCAAAATACCCTGAAAGAGAGGAGTCTTTAGACTCTAAACTAGAGGAAGGAAGTACTTTTCCCATTGGCGGAGCCGCGCCCCAAGACCAGCATTAAGATATTTATTTACAGAAGCTTAGCGGTATTCTGAAGAAACTTTTAGGAAATGCCGACCGTAGACTTGTTTTCGCGGGAAAATTTCGAGATTGGACTGTCTTTCGATAGTACTTCGAGCCAACCAGCCAAGCCTCAACCCAATTGATCTTCGAACGTCGCGCTCAGTGGCAAGTCCGGATAGCGCTTATGCCATTCCCGCCGGAGCTCTTTCCATTGGCGCAGCGACGCACCTGCCAGCCCGGTTCCCACATGGGTAGGCACGAAGGCCTTGCGCTTCAGCGCCATGCCGTAGCGCAACAATTCACTATCGGAAAGCGCGGACAGCGACCGGCTGGGGCTGAACTCGATGGCTGATAGCGCGGACGAGCTGCGCGCCTGACGCGCCACCCCTTTAGTGGTTTTCATGACCGGCGCGACCTCGGCTGCGCGCTTCGGCTGGTTGGCTCTCTTATAACATACCTTGTCAAATTATGGTCAGGAGTTAAATACTTGTTGACATTTATCAAGTGATACTTATACGGTACGTTGCGGTACAAAAGTGCAACCGATGGGCCCTGCGATTCCTGGAGGAACCCTTGAGCCGGTCCGTGAAACGCTTAATTCCCGGTAGTGACATGCAGTTGGATTGGTTCAGCGACCTGCTCGAAGTCAAAAATCAGGCTTTCCAGAAGCGCCTTCGTGGGCTGGAAACTTCCTACCTGATGTTCAGCGTCTCGCTGGATGAAGCGATTGGCCTGCACAATAACGGTTTCGTAAAAAAATCCCTGGAGGTAGTGGAGGTCGCCGCGCAACTTTGCCAGCGGCTCTCCCAACTGCTCGAAAACCTGGTTCACGGCTTGTCCGCGTATAGCCTGGAATACGGCACCGATCCCAGTCTTGCTCCATTGGTCTTAACCAACTTTCAAGGCGATCGCTCCCGGTTGTTGGTGCTGAAATGCTTGGTTCGCCATCGCACGCTTTTGAAACGACCCGCGCAATTCCAAAATAAAACTCGCGCGTTGCGCCAAATCCTCCGCTGCGCGGTTCTCGATTTTTGCGCCAGCTCGGATTCCGTAGCCCGTGAGGGGGTGGTGGCCGACCGCTTGAGCGTATGGGAAACCTTGGATCACGCCCACTTCGACATAAACACCTGCCTGCGGGAGGCGGTGATCCTGCTCAAATGCTTTTTGCAAGTACTACCAGTCGGCGAACTCCGCCGCTTTGAAGGCCTGCTGGACGACTACCGTTGGCAACAGTCCACGCAAAAGGTAAAAACCAGAGCCGCCGCAGCCGGTCGACTGGTGGTGGCAGTTCCCACGCCCTCATTAAAGTGGAGCTAGCGTTCGAACGTTTCAGCTTTTTGTTCGAATGGTGTTATCCGCAGTGCTAGGTCGTCGCCGGCCGCACATCTTTCTCGCGGAACAGTAGGAAGAAAATCACCAACACCGCGAGCGAAGCCACCGAAGGAATCAACCAAATCGATTTCCAGGCATGTTCCACCGCGCCTGTGACCGTCGCGTGGCTGTAGACGTCCACCACTTTGCCAGACAGCCACGAACCGATAAACATCCCCGCTCCGTAGGTCAAAAACGTAATCAGGCCTTGAGCCTGCGCGCGAATGGTCTCGCCTGCTTGCCGGTCCACGTAAATCTGTCCGGTCACAAAGAAAAAGTCGTAGCAAATACCGTGCAGCAGGATGCCGATGTAGAACATCCACACCAGCGGCCCCGCATTGCCGTACGCAAACAGCGCGTAGCGAATGGCCCAAGCCGCCATGCCCACAATCAGCATGTACTTCACACCGAGCCGGCGGAAAAACCACGGAATCAGCAGCATGAAAAATACTTCGGACATTTGGCCCATGGTCATTTTGCCCGCGGCGTTCACCACTCCAACTTCATTCAGAAACGGGTTGGTAAAGGCGTAATAAAACTGTAGCGGGATGCAAATCAAAAACGAACTCAGCGCAAAGATCGCGAACGAGCGATCAGCCATCAATTTGAGCGCATCCAGCCCCAAAATTTCACGCGCGCGAACCACTTGCCCGGCAGCAGGCGGCGGAGTGTGCGGCAGCATCAAGCAATACAAGCCCAGCAGCAGCGAAACTGCGCCACAAATCTGTTCCGGTCGATGCGTCGCTTCCAATCCCAAAGTGCCGATGATCAAGCCTGCCACGATCCAACCCAACGTCCCCAACACGCGGACCGCTCCAAACTGCGCGCCCGGATCGGTCATTTGCCTAAATGCCAGCGAGTTGGTCAAAGCCAGCGTCGGCATGTACAGCAACGAATAAAGCAGCAGCAAGAGATACAAATTGGTGAACGAGGTCTGCGTGGCGGCCACAAACATCACCAAGCCACCCACCAGATGCAGCACCGCCAAGACTTTTTGCGTAGCGAAAAACCGGTCCGCGATCATGCCCACCAGAAAGGGCGACACCATGGCCCCGATGGCGTTGGTTCCGAAAGCCAGACCTATTTGCTGCCCCGAAAAATGCAGCGTCCCCAGCCAGGTGCCCAGCGTGACGTACCACGCCCCCCACACGAAATACTGCAGGAACATCATGAAAGAAAGTTTGAAGCGTATGCCGAGGTTCATCTGGTCTCCCGACTGCGCGCTGCTCGCTGCAAAACTGCAAAACTTCTGCCGAAGATGCTGCGGCCTATTGGACCGACTCTACGTCCCGAATCACGCCCACCACATTGCGCCCTTTGGTTCGTTTAGCACAATGCCATTCAGAAAATCCGCGGCCTTACGCAGCCCTTCTCCGGGAGACATCAAACTGTCTTCGTGCTCGATGGAAATGGCGCCATCGTAGCCGCAAATCCTCAGCGTGGACAAAAATTCCTTCCACCAACCTGCGTCATGTCCATAGCCACAGGTGCGGAAAATCCACGCCCGATTTTTTTCGTCCGAATAGTGATTGGTGTCCAGCACCCCGCGCAACGGTAAGTTGGCTTGATAAATCTGCGTGTCCTTGGCGTGGACATGAAAAATCGCATCACCCAAAACCCGCACTGCCTGAATCGGATCAATTCCCTGCCAGAACATGTGGCTGGGATCGTAATTGCAGCCGATCTGCTTCCCGACAATCCCACGCAGCCGCAGCAACGTCTCCGGGTTATAGACCACAAATCCCGGATGCATTTCGATGGCGATTCTGTACGCCGTAATCCGCGGCAAACTTGCCATGTTCCTTCCAGTAAGGAACGACCACTTCATCCCACTGCCATTTCAAAACGTCCAGATATTCCGGCGGCCACGGGCAAGTCACCCAATTCGGATTTTTTGCGCCAGGCGCATCGCCGGGACATCCGCTGAAATCGATCACCGTCTGCACGCCGAGTTTCGCGGCCAGTTGAATAGTTTTGCGGCTGATCTCGCGATCATGCTGCGCACGCGTGCTATCCGGATGGATGGGATTCCCATGGCAACTCAACGCGCTGATGCTCACGCCGGCGTCATCCAGTTTCTTTTTAAAATCTTTAAGTTCCGAATCGCTGGTGAGCATCGACAATTTGCAATGCGCGTCGCCCGGATAATTGCCAGTCCCCAGCTCGACGGTGCGAATGTTCACATCCGCCAGCCGTTTTAACGCCGCTTCCAGCGGCACATCCGCCAGCACCACCGTAAACACGCCAATCTTCATAATTCGCCCCTGCGAAAGTTCGTGGAGTCCTGCGGTATAACGGCATTCATATTACAAAAGATGCGACTTGGAAAGGCGTGGTAAATCGAAATTAGATGGAATTGGACGGGAGACACACCAAAATGCCGCTGCCGGGCGTCCAAAGAAAGTCCTACAAGGAGAATCCACATGCCCAGCGCATCCGGCGTCACGTCCCGACCCAACGAAGGAATCCCGCCAGATGATCCGCAGCGCAACTTAACAGTAGCTCGCCCGGACGACGCATCGCTTCCACACCTGGGCGTCGTAGGCGACACCTACACCGTCCTGCTCTCCGGCAACGACACCGGCGGCCGCTTCTGCCTGATCGACATGCACGTCCCGCCAGGCGGCGGCCCGCCCCCACACCGCCACGACTTCGAAGAAACTTTCATTCTGCTGGAAGGCGAGATCGAAGCCACCTTCCGCGGAAACAAATCCACGGTGCGCGCCGGTGAAACCATCCACATCCCCAGCAACGCCCCTCACCAATTTCACAACGCGTCGCAAAAACCAGCCCGCATGTACTGCATCTGTTCCCCCGCCGGCCAGGAAAACTTCTTCGCCCAGATCGGCGTCCCGGTAGACACGCGCATCACTCCGCCGCCCAAACCCACCGAAGCCCAGAAAAAAGAAATGGAGTCCAAACTCCCCGCGCTACTAGCCAAATACCGCACAGAAATGCTCAGGCCCTAACCGCGGGCCTTCGAGCGCGGGTTAACATGCGTCATCGCTTGCCGGAGAAGCCAGTTCGCCTTTTTCTGAAGGGCCGCGTCACGGGTTACCGCGTCGCCGTTTTCGTTTTTGGTGGGATTGGCGGATAGTAGGGCGGTTCGCATCGAGTCGTTCAAAATCATTGGGCGGGTGCCGAGATGAGCCGGGTTGCCATGAGTTCCGCGAGGTCGGTGGGCGTTTTGGCATTGATCTTGGTTGCGTCAGTCAGTGGCGTCGCGCGGGCCGAGCAGCAGCAACAAATCTTGCTCGAAGATGTAGTGAAGCCCTCAACGGAGATCGTGAAGAACGGGCAGACCGTTAAATTTGCCATTCATGGCTTTATCGAGTTTTCATCACTGCAAGAGAGTTTCGTCTACATCGAGTCGCAGGCAGCGCGGTGGAAAGGCGATGCGTCGGTCGATACGCAGAAGCTGTCACGCGAGTTGATTCGCGAAGCAGTCGAGAGCCGCGTGATTTCGATGGCGGACGAGCGGCCGCTGCAGGCGCTGGTCACCCACACGAAAGAAGAGTTGGCTTCAGCAATTGGACGCGTGAAAGTGCCGGTGCCGTCTGGGTACGCCGATGCGTTTTTGGCGGTTCAGGAAAAGTGGAAGCATTCCCTGAATTGCTGGAGCGCGGCGCCGTCGATTCAGGCCCGCGTGCTTTCGAACTGGTATCTGATCGAGGAAGGGATTGTGCTGCATGGAGCCACGTACGATTCGACGGAGCACTTCTGGCAGGCGGTGAAGTACCACCCAGACGTGACCGTCGGCGACGTCGAGGAATTGACCAGGGTCTTCGAAAAGCGCGACTGGAAGTCCTGGCTGGCGCGTTTGGATGGCGATTCAAAACTGTACCTGCCCAACGCCTATGCTGTGGAATTTCTGCGATTCAATTTGACACCGGAACGGATGCGCTGGTTTCGCGAAGCGTTTTCGAGGTATGACGTGAAGCCAGAGGAACACGCGCGAGCGGCGCAACAGCGGGGAGCGACACGCTTTCGTTTCGTCGGGTTCGACGAGAAAGTACTGTGGGGCGATTTGGCGGATTTGTTTCAGTTGGTTTACCTGCTGTCGCCGGATGACGACCCCATTCGAAAAACGCTGCAGGAGCGGCACTTTGACGGGATTTATCTGGACGGTCGAAAGCTGGGATTCATTAGCGAGGAGTATCGCTCGCAGATGATCGAGATCTGGAAGGTGAAATACCTGCAGATGCCACGATTCCGCGAGCTGATCGCAGAGATCCCAGCGGAGATCAAGTTGTCGCACTTTCTGAACGATGGCGATTCGCCTGATATTCCGATACCAATTTACGTTGGCTATTTAAACCGCATTCGCGAGATGGCGCGTGCGGACACGAAGCCGTAATCCTGTGTGGTAAGTCCTTAGGAAAACGAATTGGCAGTGGCGGAGAAAACGTCAAGACTGAATGGCGGAGAGGGTGGGATTCGAACCCACGGTAGGATTTCTCCTACACACGCTTTCCAAGCGTGCTCCTTAAACCGCTCGGACACCTCTCCACAAGTTGGAAACGACGAGTGCTAACAATTTAACAGAATCTTTCGCCACTAGCACACTCGCTGTCGAAGAGTTTGTGGCGAGCCTCGAAAACAAGGGAACGCGAAGTTAGCCTGACAATCTCAATCTCAACAAAGTACCTCGACTCGCTTCGCCCCAAAGCACTGCGTCTGTTAAAATTCTTACACCACTCCGGGGTCGTCTAATTGGCAGGACTGCAGACTTTGAATCTGCCTATCGTGGTTCGAGTCCACGCCCCGGAGCCAACTTCTGCCCCGTAATTCTCCGGCGAAACACATGCCAGAAAACACCGCTGAATCCGCTTCGCACTCCGCTCTCGATGACGCTTTCGTTTCGGTGTGGCGACAGTCTCTGCTCGAAAAGAAAAAGGTCATTGCCGTCGGCGGCTCGACGTACTCCGTGCGGCGCACCGCCAAAAGCAAATTAGCGCAAATCGATTTTGAAGTAGACGGAACGGACTATCGCGGACTGGAACAAAACCCCCAAACCACTTCGCGCTGGGCCAAGCTGGCCCGCGACGGCGCCCAGGTGATGCAGTTCCTGCAAGCCGGGGTTTATCTGGCCGTGGTCGCCGACGGCAAACTCAAACACTACGGCCCGAAGCGCAAAGCATAATTCGTCTCAACGCTCCATCAGCGCGTGGAAAGTTTCTCGATGAAATTGTTGTTGATGAGCCGCTCGATTAAAACGGCCTAACGCTTCCGCAAATTACCGTGGGTCGAGGTCGTCGTGCTGGAAGTTCCAGTCGATGGTCGGATCAGAAGCCGGATCGCTGCCGTTGTCCTTGACGTCGGGCTTATCCATCTTGCGCTGCTCGCGCTTTTCTTCCTTAGCCTTGCGCTTTTCAATCCGCTTCATTTCTTTTTGCCGCTTCTGAAATGTTGTCGGCATGTTCCCCCCTCGCGACAGAGTGCGCCCCTTCAGCTACCGGGCGTTCCAGCAACTAATCTTTGCGTCAAGTTACCAGCGCGGTTCGCGCGGCTGCCTGACCGATTCCCTGTAATCTTCGTTAGAAAAACGCTCGCGGCTTCCGCCTCGCCCGCCGCCACGGTTCCCGTCGCCATAGCCTCCGCCCTGTGGGCGGCCTCCGCCAGGAGCATTGCCGAAGCTGCGATTGCCGCCGCGTGGCGGACCACTTTCGCCCTTGGGACGCGCTTCGTTCACTTTCAAATTGCGGCCGCCGTGCGCCGCTCCGTCCAGTCCACTGATGGCCTTGGCGGCTTCCTCGTCGTTGGGCATTTCGATGAACGCAAATCCGCGAGCCCGTCCAGTCTCCCGGTCCATCGCGATGTGCACGCGACCAATCTGCCCGTACGGAGCGAATAACTCCCGTAGCTCGCTTTCAGTGGTCTGAAAACTCATGTTGCCAACAAATACGCTCTTCATGGTGATCCTCTAATTCCCTTCGAAGCGCCACTTCGCAGAAACGCGGGCAGGTTTCCCTCGCAGTCCACAAAGTGGCAGAGCATTGGCTGAACCGGGGAGGTAAGGCGAAGCTTCCAGGAAATTCAGGCAGCTCAACTTCGTGAGTCTAAGGGAGACAATATCACAGCGCGCAGGAAACCCGAAATCCGCAATCGCCCCCTCCCGGTGGGCCCGGAAGGCTAAACTCTGGAGCTAATCGACTCACGCGTCAGCCAGCTACGCCAGCAAATCTCCCACCGCGCGCCAGGCCTGATCAATGGCCACATCCGTGTACGCGCTGGCTCCCGCGTCAGAATTCGCGATCGCAATGCGTCCGATCGGCTTGCGCCCGACAATCCACGGTTTTTCTTCTTCTTTCCAATCTGGATCGAATAACGGATTCGGTGTGAACGCGTAGCCGTGGGCCCAGCGATTTACGGTGATCCCCGCGATGTCCCGCGCGGCATCGAAACCCGCGCCTCCCAACATGCGATTCAGCTGGCCCCGAATATTTCTCTCGAAATCGGCGAACGGCGTTTCAAACAATTCGCGGCGCCCCGCGCGATTCTGTTCCCGCTGCGGCAAACCCGGTTTGCACGGAGTCCGCAGCATAAAAAGAACGGCCGGCTCCGCGGGCGTTGACGGAAATTTGTAAGTGCCCAGGCTCACTGGAAAATCCAGCGCCGTGTACGTGTGAAATCCACCTGGCGCCACAATGTGATGCGCATTCAACTTCGCAAACGGCTCCCAATTTGGCAGCGCCACATGCGTGTACACCAGCGGAGATTTCACGAGTGATGCCAGCGCCTTGCCCTGTTCCGGCGGAACACCCTCACAAATGTAAGGAATCATCATGTTGTAGCAAGCCAGAGACACAATTTTTCGCCGTCACCGACTGCAATTTTCCACCGCGCATGAACGCTACGCGAACCTGTTTGGAGGCCGCCGCGCTATCTTCATTCCGCACGTGCACCACCGTGCTGTTGAGCCGAATCCGCACTGCGTTGGTCTCCTCGTCCAACTTGCTGTAATCCGCGCGCGCGGTGACCACGTCCTCCATGGAATGCCCCGGCATCGCCACCGGGATCAACGAGCGCACCAGCAGCCGCGCGATCGACGCGTTTCCGTCCGGGAAATGGTAAATGTACGGCTCCTCTTTGCCGGCGACTGGAAATCCCAAGCCGTCAAAACCCGGATAAGTGAATGAACCGTAGTCGTCGCCCGCTTCGTAACACTGCATCGCCGAAACCGCGTCGATTCCGACGCAAAACAAATCATGGGGAAAGGTTTGGAAAAACGGCAACGCCGCTGGCGTGAGTTTGCAGAATTCGGTCAGGTATCGTGCGTAGCTAATCTGGCTCAGGAGTGCAGATTTGTCCTCCAACGACTTCCCTGCCAAATAATCTTTTTTCTCGCTATAAACGCGGGCAATGTCGCGGCGAACTTCGTCTGTTAAGGGCGCCTTGGAAAGAAATTCAGGCCAAGGCATGGTGTTCATTCCCGTTACAAGCCGGTCTTCCCCAAAAGTTTCCTTGTCGAAGAACGCCGCGGTGCCCATCTTGGAATACAGTTTCTGGTCGTAAGCCCGCTCAAATCGCTCTACCCGAACGCCGATTTGCTCAATTAAACCGCGCGCGACTTTGCTGTATCGCCCAGGACTCTCGATGGACTGCGTGCCCCCATAAGAAAGCAGCATCCGCCCGCCAGCCTGAAATTCGTTGCGCTTGGCGTGCCCGCCAAAGTCATCGTGATTATCGAGTAGCAGAACCCGTGCGTCCTTCCCTGCTCGTTCGCGGTAAAAGTGTGCAGCAGCAAGCCCACTGATTCCCGCGCCAACCACCACCAAGTCGTATGTTTCGCCTGTGTCCGTCGGCTTTCCTAACTCTTCCCACTTCGCACCGTCGCGCAACAAGTGCGCATAGGTAAAGCTGCCGTCATGATTCCCGCGCATGCCCATCTTCGCTGGCGGGTAATAGCCAGCCGCTTTTTCCGGAGCAACTTCCTCAAACTCGCCAGCCGCCAAGAAAGTCTCGGCGGAAAACGCCTTCGCAACCATCGAACTACCGAGCACAGTTCCGCCAACCCCAGCGGCGACACCATTCAAAAAATCTCGCCGGGTGATGGTGCGATCCATACCCAATTCACGATCCGCACGGGCGGATGGGTTAGCAGATTTTTTCATGCAGAGTCTTATGTCACGAAAGGGCATAAAAACGCCAATAGAAATTGCGTGGACTAATCGAGCGTAACGAGCGGGGGCAAACTTTGAAGAAAATAATTATTTCAGCGCCAGAACTTCCACAGAATTCCCGGAAGGATCATCGATATACACCGAACGCGTCCCATCACGATGCGTCTTCGGTTCCCCAAACAGCTTGGGATCGCGCAGCAACGCGAAATGCGGCGGATGCTGCTCTGGAATTACAAACGCCACGCGAATGTTGGCAAACTCCACCAACGCCCAGGTCTCATCCTGGTACGCCACTTTGCAGCTGAAATTTTTCAGGTACCAATCCACCGTGCTCTTCACATCTTTCACCGAAATGGCGATGTGATCGACGGTATCAAATGTAGTTGCTGCGGTAGGTGCGGACATGGCGGCCTCGGCTGTTCCATTACGTCGAACGGGCTTCACCAATTCTAACTTAGCCAGTCCAAAACCCAATCGCCGATCACTGCACAAATTTCAAATTACGGCTTAAAAGGACTCTCCGGCGCGTTGGTTTGCCCAGTCGTATGCAAGATCACCGGAATCAAAATGCCCGCCGCGACTGCACCCAAGATAACTTTGTAGTGCGAGTTTGCCGAAGTGAGCGGCTTGGAATCGATTTTAGCTGCCAAGGGGCAAGTCGCGTGGGAATGCCCGCGATGAAAGCCTTCTTCGCCCGGCGCAACGGCCGGGTCCCGCTTATCATCGACGGAAACCTCGGGAATCACGTCATAGGAGTGGTCCTGCTCCAGCGTTTTGGTCTCTTTGCCCGTGCTCGATTCCAGATTGCCCTTTTCCACTTTCACTTGCAGGTCGCAATCTGAGTTCATCGTGATTTGCGCGAGGAATGGCCCGATCCCCTTGGGTACAAAGCGCACATCCGAAGCATAAATTTCAAAAGTGGCGGCCGGATCCGGATTGTTCAGCGCCACGACCAAAGTGCCATGCCGCAAGATCGCCACCGCGCCATTCGGTCCGGCGAAAAACGCGCCGTGTGATTCCCCAATCAATTCGAAGCGAGTCTGCTTGACGCGCAGTTGCGCGTGTCCATGCGAGTCGGTGTTCACCACGTCGCCGGCAATCAGCGAAGCTCCATCGGAGATCGGCGCGCCACTTACCTGCGCCTCGACCGCGTCCAACACCACTCCGGCTGTCTGATTTTGCGCAGGAAAACTCGGTGCGGCCGCCAGGCTCACGCTGAGTCCGGCAATGAGAATATTCTTGGCAACGAAATTCATTCCATCCCCCGTACTTCTCTACCAATTTGCAGAATAGGGGGATGCTTCTCTTGTAACTAGTGTCAGGTAAGCAACTGTTTTGTACCGGCCATTCCTCGATACGGCACTTTTGCTGTTTTGGTGAGCTATCGGTCACTACAGTCGGCGCTTTTGAGCATCCGGAAACGTAGGCGCGACCACATATTGCCAGTTGTTCTCTTTGGACACATACTCAGGGCATGTGCGGACGTTTCCGATCTTCGAGTGTGCGCATAGCCGCATTGGCTGCGGCAATCGCGACCTTCTCCACATGCGCATGTGCCGACGAGATTCGTTTGAAAGACGGCAAGAAACTGTACGGCGTGATCGTGGCCTATGAAGACAACATGTTCAAGGTCAAGACCGACTACGGTTTTGTGCTGGTGGAAAAGGACAAAATCGCTTCCATCATTCCGGCCGCGCCCGGAACGCCTGCTCCAAAACCCGAAGCCGCTCCGCCTAAGACAGAAGCCCCCGCAAAAAGCCCCGCTACTCCCAAAACTGACGTAGCGAAACCTGACGCGGCCAAACCGGCGACGACTCCTCCTTCGGCGCCCGCCGCCCGTCCCCCCGCCGCTTCTCTGATCAACACCCCGACTGCACCGCCTGTAGCGGCACAAAAACCTCCGACGGCCGCAATCGCATCGAAAGACTCCAAAACAGCTCGCGCGACAACTTCATCCGCTCCCGCCGTCGCTCAACCAGCAAAATCTCCAGCCTCCTCCGCGGTTCCGCCAGTCAGTCAAAATGCAGCGGTCTCGTCCGCTCCGTCGGCGACTAAGCCGGCGACCGTCGCTCCTTCGAACTCGCCAAAAAGCGGCGCAACGATAACCGCCGCGAAACCCGCAACGCCGCCTCCAACACCTCCGAAAGCGCAAACTCCGCAGAATGTGCCGACTGTCACAGCCGTCGCGCCGGCGAAACCAAAACCGGCAGCACCACCGCCCAATCGCGAAGCTCTCGAAGGCAACATGTATGTGAACTACACCCACGGCTTCAAAATGTATAAAGCGCCGAGCTGGAAATTGATCGAAGACGCGCGCAAATCTTTGCCCAACGCCATCGTCGCGATGGGCACTTCCAACGAATCCACTCTACTGGTGGTCGGCCAGGAAAAAGCAAAAGACAATCTGGAAGCCACCGCCACCGACGTGGAAAGCCGCCTGCGCGAAACCTACGGAAATTACCGGCGCGTCTCGCAATCCCGCACGGTCGCCAGCGGCTACCCCGCCGTGCAAATCCGCTACCACGGCATCGCCGACGATCACGACTGGTCGGGCACGCTGCTGGTGGTATCGCGCGGTGGCGATACGTTTTCAATTTTAGGAATGACCTACTCGGACACCGACTTGATTCAAATCCAGGAAAACGTCATCTCGCGCGCCATCGCTAGCCTGGAATTCAATTCCAACTGAAGTTTGCGAACTGAAGAAAGAATTTAGGACGACAAATTCGCCGAAGACGGCTCCGGCAATTTTCGGTGTTCGCGAATAATCGAAATCAATGCCTGCGACGCACGCGGCAAGCTGCGATCCCGCCGGTAAACTAATCCGAGTTCGCGCCACAAATCCACGCCTTCGACATTCAGCAGCTTCACTTCACCGGCTTTCACCTGGTCGCTGGCAAAACTTTCGCTGATAAACGACACTCCCGCATCCGCGCCAACAAAGCGCTTGATCATCCCGATGCTCGGCAGTTCCATGGTGATACGCAGGCGCGACCGATAAGGCCGGAACAACTTATCCAGCACCTGCCGCGTAAAACCCGTCCGCGGAAAAATCAGCGGCTGCGACGCCACTTCTTCCAGCGTCAGCTTCGACCGGCTCGCCAGCGGATTGCGGGAACTCACCATGAACCGGAGTCGGTCACGATAAATATGATGAACTTTAGTGTTCAACGCCTTGATCGGCAGTGTCACAATTCCCACGTCGATGGTGCCGTCTTCAATCCGTTGCAAAATCTTGTGGCTGAAATTGCGATAAATGCTGATATGCACTAGCGGATAACGCCGCTGAAACTCCGCAAAAATATCCGGCAGCAAATACAGGCAGGTTGCCTCGTTGGCTCCAAACAGCACCGTTCCCGATACGACGTTCCCGCGATCGGCCACGCCTTGAATCGATTCATCGCGCAAACGCAGCAACCGCTCTGCGTACTCGAACAAAACTTCCCCGGCGGGAGTGAGCTCAACCGATTTCGCTGAACGATCCAGCAGTTTGGCGCGGTACGCCTGCTCCAGTTGACGAATCTGTGCGCTCACCGCCGACTGCGAGCGGAAAACTTTTTGCCCAGCACGCGAAAAGCTCTTTAATTTAGCGACGTAGACGAAGGTAGCGAGTTGGTCGAAATCCATAGAAGGTGCTCGGCGGAGATTATAACCGATTTTATGAAAGCCGCCGATGCGGTCGATATTTCCTGGAACGAAGTTATAAGACTAAACGTGCAACACCGGCTGCGACGCCGTTGCAGCGTGGGCCGCAGCGCCCATCGACATGACGTCGCGATCCTTTAATTTTTCTAATATCCGGCTCCAGGTCGCCTCGATGGTTCCCTGGAAATGTATCGGCTGCACTCGCAGCAACGGCAGTGCATCAAGTTGCAGCAACTTCGCCGCGCGCGGACTTCCCGTCAGCGCGACATGCTCTTCAATCACTCGTCGCACGCAGGATTCTTCATCAGCTTCCATCTCCACGAGCGTCACAAAGTCACGATGCAAAACTTCCTCCGCCTCCGCACGCATCACGTAGGCCAGTCCGCCAGTCATCCCCGAACCAAAATTCAATCCCAGCGGGCCCAGAATCACTGCGACGCCGCCAGTCATGTATTCGCAGCCGTGCTGACCCACGCCTTCCACCACCGCAAGCGCGCCGCTATTCCGCACCGCGAATCTCTCCCCGGTTCTTCCAGCGACATAAAGTTGCCCGGAGGTCGCTCCGTACAAAACGGTGTTTCCCACTAGCACGTCGCCACGCCGCGAAGCAGCCTTACCCGCGGAAATCGAAATGACGCCTCCCGACATGCCCTTTCCAACGTAATCGTTGGCTTCGCCGCGCAAGCAGAGGGTCACGCCCTCCGTCAAGAACGCACCAAAACTTTGTCCCGCCGACCCGTGATACTCCAGCGTGATTTCACGCGGCACGCCAACCTCGTTTTTGCTGCGGCGCATCAATTCTCCGCTAATTCCCGCGCCGACGCTGCGGTCTGAATTGTGAATCACTCGCGGAGCCGTGCTCGATTCCAGGTCAAACGCAAAATGCACCGAATCTTCGCGCTCCGTAACTCCCAAAGCCGGTTCCTGCTGAGGAGCCACGCGCCGCGACTCCGAAATCGGCACGATCAACAGGGCATCGACACCCGAGCGCGTACTCAGCAAGTCATACCACCCCGACAATTCGCCCAGGGAACGCACACCCAACTCCGCCATGCGTCGACGAATTTCCTCTGCCAGGTATTGGAAGTACGCCACCACCATTTCCGGCTTTCCTGCAAAGCGCGTGCGCAGCTTTTCATCCTGCGTGGCAATCCCCACCGGACAGGTGTTGAGATGGCATTGCCGGGCCATCACGCAGCCGATCGCCAGCAGCGAAGCGGTGCCAAATCCAAATTCATCCGCGCCCAAAATCGCCGCCAAAATAATATCGCGGGCAAATTTAAGGCCTCCGTCCACGCGGAGAGAGAGACGCGAACGGAGGCCCGCGCGAACCAGAGTGTCATGCGTTTCGCGCAAACCAATTTCCCAAGGAAGTCCGGTGTTTTTGATGGAAGTCAGCGGTGACGAACCCGTTCCGCCATTGTGCCCGCTGATGGTGATCACATCGGCGCCGGCTTTGGCCACGCCCGCCGCGATGATTCCCACGCCCGCGCCAGAAACCAGCTTCACCCCGATGCGCGCCGAGGGATTCACCGCGCGCAAATCGTGAATCAACTGCGCCAGATCCTCAATGCTGTAAATGTCGTGATGCGGCGGCGGCGAAATCAGTGGCGTGCCGGGAGTGGCGTGACGAATCCGCGCGATGTATTCGGTTACTTTGCGCGCGGGCAGTTGACCGCCTTCGCCCGGCTTCGACCCTTGCGCCATTTTTATTTCGAGTTCTTCGGCGTGCACCAGGTAATCGACGGTCACCCCGAAGCGTCCCGAAGCGACTTGCTTGATCTTGTTGGCCGCAGCCGGTTCATTACGATAAATTTCCGGATCTTCGCCGCCTTCGCCAGTGTTGCTGCGGCCGCCCAAAATATTCATTGCCACTGCCAAGGTGCGATGGGCTTCCGGCGCCAACGAACCCAGTGACATGGCCTGGGTGCTAAATTTTTTCAGGATCGATTCGGCCGGCTCGACCTCTTCAATGTCCACCGGCGCGCTCGGCACAATGTCCAGCAGATCGCGCAAAAAGATAGTTCCCTGCTTCTCCGCCAGTTCCTCAAACGCCGAATATTTCTTTGCGTCCGGCGCTTTCACGTGCGCGTGCAAACGCCGCACAATTTCCGGTGAGTTGGCGTGCAGCTCTGCGCCCTTGCGGAAACGGTACAGGCCCGCGTCGCCCATTTCGTCGGTTTTCTCGGGCGCCACGGGGCTGAAAGCCGTCGTATGCATGCGCAGATAATCGCCCAGCAGTTCGTCCATGCTTTTCTGACCGGGGAAATCCGCGGCATCTTCAAAATATGTGGTGCAGAAGTCTTCAGCCAAGCCAACCATCTCGAAAAGCTGGCTGTTCCGATAACTCGCGATGGTCGAAACGCCCATGCGCGCCAGCACTTTTCGCAGACCGGCGGTCACGGCAGCACGCACACGCTCCGCGCCGCCAACTTCCAGACGCCTCAGCAAATTGATCCGCGAGGTACGGCAGCACCGCACTCGCACCACACGCCACCAGCAACGCGATGTGGTGCGTATCGAAAACCTGCGCCGACTCCACTACCAACGGCACGTCCCATAGTCCTTCGCGCACCATCGCTTTCCAAACCGCCGCGGTCGCCAACAGCGCCGGCAACGGCGCGCGATCCTTACTGATCGCTCGATCCGAAAGGAGGAGGAGTCCCGGACGTCCGCCGCTGCTCAGAGGGGTAGTTGAAATCTGAGCAACTGCGCGACGCGCGCCCGGAACTCCCGTGGCGGAAGAGTAGGTAAAATCGATCATGCGAACCGGTGCGAAAGTTTGGGTGAGCTCCGCCAACAGCGTGTGGTCAATCAACGGAGTGGGCAGCGTGACGCCGTCCTTCAAGTGCACTTCCAGCGACATGACATGTGTTTCACGCAACGGATCGATCGGCGGGTTGGTCACTTGCGCAAAACGCTGCTTGCAGTAATCCCACAAACCGCGCGGCAGCGTCGAAAGAAACGCCGGAGGCGCGTCGTCGCCCATACTCCAGTCCGCTTCTTTGCCGTGAACCAACGCGGAGAAAAGTATTTTGAATTGATCTTCGGTCCAGCCCGCCGCCGCAGCCATCTGCTTCGGGTGTTCTAGCGGTTGCGCAGCAATCGCAGGAGTGGCACCGCCCAACACCCGGCGATTCACCGAGGTGCGATCTACACGCGCTGCTAGTCGCTTCAAGATGTCGCGCCAACGCAAAAATTGCCCGGACGCCGGATCCGCAAGAATCATCTCGCCCGGGCCCAATCTCTGCCGCTCAGCGATGCGCGATTCGTCCAGATCGACCAGCCCCGTTTCCGATCCGGCGATCAACAGGCCATCGTGCGTGAGCACGTAGCGCAACGGACGCAAACCATTGCGGTCCAGTTTTGCTCCCACAAATTGCCCATCAGAAAAAATCAACGCCGCCGGGCCATCCCACGGTTCGCCAGTTTCGGAGAGCGCCCCGAGCGCTGCACGCACATCGCGCGAAAGATGCGGATCCTTTTCATACGCCGGCGGTACCAGACCGAGCATCGCTTCGTCGGAAGACACCCCTTCCAGCAACTTCAGCTCCAGCGCGTTGTCAAAACTTGCCGAGTCGCTAACCCGCGGCTCCAGCGCCTGAAACCACGGACCAACTTTCAAACTTGCGCGCAGTTCGCGTTGTTTGGCGCGCAGCCAGCGCCGGTTGGAAATGATCGTGTTGATTTCCCCATTGTGGGCAACGTAGCGAAACGGCTGCGCGAGATCCCAAGACGGCTGGGTGTTGGTGGAATACCGCTGATGGAAAATTGCAAAGGTCGTTGCAAAGGAGGGATCGCGGAGGTCTTCGTAAAATTGCGGAAATTGCCAGGGAGTCAGCAGGCCTTTGTACACTACCGTGCGCGAAGATAGCGAACAGATATAACAGCGCGCCGGCATCGCCACTTCCGCGCGCTTACGCATCAGGGCCAGACGGCGTTCAAATCGCGCCGGCGTTTTCGTGGTCTGTGCCGACTCCACAAAAAATTGCCAAATTTCCGGCATGGTCTCGAGCGCTTTGCTGCCGAGACACTTCGGATTTACGGGAACCCGACGCCAGCCGATAACGCGAAGACGTTCGCTCTCCGCAGCCGCCTCAACGGTGATGCGCGCATCGCTCGCCGCTGACGCGAAGAAAAAAGCAAAACCCAGGCCGAAGGTTTCAGGGAGCGTGAGGTTCAGCTCCGTAGCGCGCGCCCGGAAAAATTCGACCGGCAGCGAAGTCAGTAAGCCTGCGCCATCGCCGCTGGCTCCATCGGCATCGACGCCGCCACGGTGAGTCAGCCGCTCCAGCGCAGTAAGCGCGTGTTGAACAATGTCGTAGCCCGCAGGTCCGCCCAGCCGCGCGACAAAACCTGTACCGCAAGCGTCGTGATCAGGATGGCCCCAGTTGGGATGCCGTTCGGGCAGGCGCATATCATCGTGCAGAGGCACGGATACCCGCGACTTCGGTCTGCGGCGCCCGGTGGACATACATTGGTTATGGGGCGTGGGGCCGCATCAAGTACAACTCAAGATTTGAATTTGGCGGATTACTTTTCTGAGGGAGTGTCGCGGCGCATTCGAATGTTAAACCGTGTTAACAATCGGTCGCGCACGGTGGGCAAAACGCAAAGTAGCTAGAACTTGGTGACCTCGGAAAAATGGAAATTCCGCACTTTCATCGCCGGGACCACCATTTCAAACGCCTCTTCGCCGGTAGCGCGCACGGCCGGCCCCATCAACTCCACGTTGCGCAGCATTTCCAGCAGCGACTGGTTAAATCGAAAGTTTCGCACCGCTGACGTCACCTTCCCGCGTTCCACCAGAAACAATCCGTCGCGCGTCATCCCGGTCATAATCTTTTCGTAAGGATCGACTTCGCGGATGTACCACAGCCGCGTCACCAAAAGTCCGCGGTCGGTCGACGCAATCATCTCTTCCAGCGACGAATTCCCGCCGCCGAAAACCAGATTCATCGGCGCCTCGCCATACTCATTCGGCAAAGTGAACCCGTGCCCGGTGGGCTTTTTCTTCGCCACTTTGGCGCTGTTCCGCGAATACACCAGGTTCGTCGGGACTCCGCGATCGACCAACTGCACTTTTTGCCGCGGCATACCTTCGCCGTCAAACGGCGCACCCAACTGCAGCGGATGATACGCGTCGTCGTACACCGAAATATTTTTCCCGAATAGCGGCTTACCCATGCGGTCGTTCAAGCAAGATCGCTTGTCCTGCAACGCCGTCGCCGCAAAATCGTAAAAGAGAAACCCAACTAAATCCAACACCGCGGCTGGCTCCAAAATCACTGTGTAGTCGCCCGGCGCAAGCTCGCGCGGCTCCACCGCACGATGAGCCTTGTCGCTCGCACGCGCAGCCAACTTCTGAGTATCAAATGCCTGAACGTCCGGCGAATTGGCTTTGGCCCAACTGGCCGCGGGCTTCTCCTGCATCGTGATGGAAAATTCCGCGTGCGTCTCACGGTAGCCGGCAAGCAGCCCATGCGAATTACCCATCGCCGTTTGGCTCTGCCCGGTAGAAAAAATCCCCGCCGCCACCTGATTCTCTTTTATTGCCAAGTCGCAAGCACGCTTCACCGCCGCCGCGCGATCATCTGGCGTAATCTGGGCCGTCTCACGGATAAACCGATTCGCCCGCCGGTATTTCTGGCCACCCGGCATCGGTAGCAATGACGGATCTCTCGGCTGGCTCGCCGCCAGGGACAGCGCCGCTTGCACCGCACTGCGCAACGAATCTTCATCGATGCGATTCGTCGTCGCCCGGGCGGTGCGCCCTTCCGCCACCGTGCGAATCGAAACGGTTAACCCGTGTTCCGCAACGTTTTGATGAATCGCGTTATTCGCAAAGCGGGTCAACGCATCCGCGACTTCGTCGACGTGAACTTCTGCTTCTTCGGCTCCCGCGATTTTCGCCAATCGCAGTACATTGCGAATAATCTGCTGTAGTTCGCGCTCGGACGATAATTGGACGTGGCTGGTCCCGTTTTTTCGCGAAACACTCGACCGCCTCAGCGACGTTCTCGCCGTCTTATTGGTTGATTTCTTCATTGATCTGAAAACGCGGCGCCAATATGCACGTTTCTGAATCGCGAAGGCGATGCCCCATGGCCGGTTCCCATGGTCTGCATCGGCTGACCCTTGCCGCAATTCGGAGTCCCCCACAAAGTCCACGACTCCGCATTACCAATCGCATCGCAGGAATTCCAGAACTCGGTGGTAATCCCGCTATAGCTGGGATTTTTCAACATGCGAACTTTCTTCCCGCCCTTAATCTCCCAGCCAATCTCCGTCGAAAACTGAAACTGATACCGCCGGTCATCGATCGACCACGACCGGTTGGTCTCCATCAAAATCCCGTCATCGGTGCTCTCAATCAAATCGCCAAAAGCCCAGCTTCCCGGCAGCAAACTCACGTTAGTCATGCGAATAATCGGCAAGCGGTTCCAGCCTTCCGTACGCATCGTCCCCGAGGAACGCTCCAATCCGATCAGCCGCGCCGTCTCGCGATTCGACAAATACCCCTTGAACTGGCCTTCGGTAATGATCGGAGTGCACTGCGCCGGTACGCCCTCATCGTCATACGCAAACGTGCCAAGCCCTTGGCCATGCTCCACCCGCGCATCGGCCACCACATTCACGATGTCCGCGCCATACTTCAGCCGATTCACCTGATCCAGTGTCAGAAAACTAGTCCCCGCAAAATTTGCTTCTTCGCCCAGCACGCGATCCAGTTCGATGGGATGCCCAATCGATTCATGAATTTGCAACCCCAACTGACTGCCGCCCAAAATCACCGTGCCGCGTTTCTCCGGACACTGCGCCGCGCCATGCAGCGCCACGGCCTCTTCGGCAATCACCGCCGCGTTCTTCACCAAATCCAGAGACTCAATCAGCTCATAGCCCTGCAACGCATGCTGCCCGCCAAAACTATTGGGATACGAACGCTTCTGAATTTCCTCGCCCTTGAATGACGTCGCCACAATGCCGCATCCCGAAGTCACCTTGCGCTGATGAATCCGCGATCCAATGCTCGATGCAAACCACATATCGCTCTTGCGAAACTGCATATCCGTTTCGGTGAGCGTCACGCCTTTCACCCGACGCATTTCTTCATCGGCGGCCAGTAGTAGCGCGAGCTGCGTCTCCAGCGGAATCTCAAACGGATCTTTGCGAAATGGGCTCTGCCAACTATCGACATAGGCCTGCTCCTCGGCCATCACCACATCGTTTCGTTTCGCGCTCGCCGAAGCTTTCGCAATCGCCACCGCCTGCGCCGCGCAGCGCTCCACACCCTCCACCGTCAATCGATCCGTCGAAGCAAATCCCCACGCGCCGCCGGCCAGCACACGAATCCCCAAGCCGATTGATTCCGTCTGCGCCAGCGTCCCAACCTTTCCATTTTTAGTGGTCAAGTCGCGCTGCCGCTGATGCATCACCCGCACATCGGCATACGTCGCGCCACGCAAGCGCGCCGTCTCCAGCGATTTGGTGCAAAGATCCCACATAATTTGTTAGCTCAGCTTCAGACCAAAAAGACGAACCGCGAAATTATCCCAAAATAAATCAGGGGCGCAAACTCCGCGCCCCCGTGAAACCGTCCTGCGTTGCGGCTGTCGCGGAGAAATTACGTCCCTTCCTGCCACGACGCCAAATAGTGTTCCTGTTCCGCCGTCAACTTATCCAGATTGTGGCCCATCGATTCCAGCTTGAGCCGCGCGATCTCCTTATCCAGATTTTCCGGCACCACGTAAACTTGCGGCTTCAGCGTCTTGTAATTCGCACGCAAATATTCCGCAGACAGCGCCTGGTTCGCAAAGCTCATATCCATCACCGAGGCGGGATGACCTTCGGCAGTCGCAAGATTCACCAAGCGTCCTTCGCCCAGCAAATAAACCTTACGTCCGCCCTTCAACAAGTATTCATCCACCAGCGGCCGCACTTCTTTCTTCCCGCTGGACATTTTCTCCAACGCCGGAATATCGATCTCCACGTTGAAGTGCCCGGAGTTACAAACGATCGCGCCGTGCTTCATGTTTTCAAAGTGCTCGCCGCGAATGACGCTCTTGTTGCCGGTCACGGTGATATAAATGTCGCCTTCCTTCACCGCTTCGGCCATCGGCATCACGCGGAAGCCATCCATTACCGCTTCGATGCCCTTCACCGGATCGATTTCGGTGACGATCACGTCCGCGCCCAAGCCTTTCGCACGCATCGCGACGCCGCGTCCGCACCAGCCGTATCCGGCGACAACCACTTTCAACCCGGCGATCAAAACGTTCG
The DNA here is from genome assembly GCA_963846145.1 of uncultured Acidobacteriota bacterium. GTDB lineage: Bacteria > Acidobacteriota > Terriglobia > Acidiferrales > UBA7541 > Acidiferrum. The sequence continues at coordinate 125,698 of CAWJUV010000007.1, forward strand.
TCGCGCGAATCACGCCATCGATCGTGGATTGGCCGGTGCCGTAACGGTTGTCGAAGAAATGCTTGGTCATCGCGTCATTCACCGCGATGATCGGATACTTCAGCGTCCCGTCTTTCGCCATCGCGCGCAAGCGAATCACGCCAGTAGTGGTTTCTTCCGTACCCGCGATGACGTTGGGAACCAAATCGGTGCGCTTGGTGAGCAGCATGGTCACCAAGTCCGCGCCATCATCCATCGTGAATTGCGGCTGATGATCCAGCGCCGCCCGCAAGTGCGTGTAATACGTCTCGTTATCCTCGCCCTTGATCGCGTAAGTCGGAATCTGATAATCGCGATTCAGCGAAGCCGCCACTTCATCCTGCGTCGACAGCGGATTCGACGCGCACAACACCGCATCCGCGCCGCCATCGCGCAACGCAATCATCAAATTGGCAGTTTCGCTGGTTACGTGCAGGCAAGCAGAAACGCGCAAGCCCTTCAACGGCTGCTCTTTCAAGAACCGCTTACGAATCGATTCCAGCACCGGCATCTGTTGCCCGGCCCATTCAATCTTGCGCTTGCCGGCATCGGCCAGCGCGATATCTTTCACATCACCTTTTTTCAGTTCGGCAGTAGCCAAGAGAGACGCTCCTTAAGTTATTTTTCGGCGATGCCTGCCTGGGCAGGCTTCCTCGCGTAGGAAAGGGAAACGGGGACAAGCTGCTTCCACTGAACAAAATCGAAATTGCAAAAACTCCCAAGACTTAGCTGCGCGCTCCAACTTCCGCAGGGGCCTTTGAAGTCACGTTGCCCAAACCCGCCGCCTTGCGCAAAGCATCTGCGCGATCAGTGCGCTCCCAGGTGAAGCCTGGCCCAGTGCGCCCGAAATGTCCAAATGCGGCCGTCGGCTTATAAATCGGCCGCCGCAAATCTAGCGTCTCGATAATTCCCTTGGGAGTCAGCTTGAAATGTTCGCGAACCAGAGAGGTAATTTTCTCTTCCGGCACAGTGGCGGTGCCGAACGTATCCACCATCACCGACACCGGATCAGCCACGCCAATGGCGTACGCCAACTGCACTTCGGCCTTGCGCGCCAACCCCGCCGCCACAATGTTCTTCGCTATGTACCGCGCCATGTAGCAGGCCGAGCGATCCACCTTGCTGGGATCCTTGCCTGAGAACGCGCCGCCGCCGTGCCGGCTGTATCCGCCGTAGGTATCCACAATAATTTTGCGACCGGTCACGCCGGCATCGCCCATCGGCCCGCCAATCACGAAGCGGCCCGTCGGATTAATGTGATACTTCGTTTTCGAATCCAACATACTCGCCGGAAGGATCGGCTTGATGACTTGCGCCGTAACCACCTCGCGCAAATCTTCGGTCGAAACCTTTTCATCGTGCTGCGTGGAAATCACCACGGCCTCGATGCGCGCGGGACGCCCATCGCGATACTCAATGGTCACTTGGGATTTTCCATCCGGACGGAGGAAATTTACTTTCTTGCTCTTGCGGAGTTCGGAGAGGCGTTGCGTCAAGCGATGCGCTAGCTGAATCGGCATCGGCATCAGTTCTTCGGTTTCATCGCAGGCAAAGCCAAACATTAAGCCCTGATCGCCCGCTCCGCCGGTGTCTACGCCCATGGCGATGTCCGGCGATTGACGCTTCACAGTGTTCATGACCGCGCAGGTGTCGCAATCGTAGCCGTACTTGGCGCGATCATAACCCACTTCGCGAATCGTCTCGCGCACCACCTCATCGTAGTCCACGTGGGCAGTGGTGGTGATTTCGCCTGCGACCACCGCCAAACCAGTGGTCACCAAAGTCTCGCACGCCACGCGTCCGGCGGGGTCCTGCTTCATCACTTCATCCAACACCGCGTCAGAAATCTGGTCGGCAATTTTATCGGGGTGGCCTTCGGTGACCGACTCCGAAGTAAACAGGAAATTCCGTAAGGCTTCGCTCAAAACCTTCTCCTTTGTAGCTGTCGCTTATGGTCGCCGGGGAACGCGGCTGGGCACACAGAAATCCAAATCGCAGTCATGTTAAGACGTAAATATCCGCCAAAATAGGTACTTCCAACGGTAACATGCGGAAAAGCTCAGAATCAAATCATTGAATTCAGATGCGTTAGAACGCTACCGAATGGTGTTTAGATGCATTTAGCGGCGGCATCCCAGGCCGTCTCAGTTTGAAACATAGGCAAATTTCTACTCTTTATCCGCCTCATCCAACTCGACGTTGAGCTTGCCCTTGGTCTTCTTGGCCATCAGATACGAGCGGATGAACGGATCGAGATCGCCGTCGAGAACGCGGTCCACATCACCCACTTCAAACTTCGTGCGGTGATCTTTGATCAGCCGGTAAGGCTGCATCACGTAGGAGCGAATCTGGCTCCCGAAAGAAATATCCAGCTTGGACTCGTCCAGCTTGTCGGTAGCCGCCTGGCGTTTCTGTATCTCCAAATCATAAAGGCGCGAGCGCAACATCTTCATCGCGATTTCGCGATTCTTGTGTTGGCTGCGCTCCACCTGGCAGGCCACCACCACGCCACTCGGCAAGTGCGTGATGCGCACTGCGGTTTCCACCTTGTTTACGTTCTGCCCGCCGGCGCCGCCAGAGCGAAACGTATCCAGCTTGATGTCTTCGGGCCGAATATCGATCTCGATGCGATCGTCAACCTCCGGAATCACAAAAACAGAAGCGAACGAAGTGTGCCGCCGCGCCGCCTGATCAAATGGAGAAATGCGCACCAGGCGGTGCACGCCGGTTTCGCCAGTCAACAATCCATAAGCGTTTTCGCCGCTGAACTGAATCGTCGCTGACTTGATTCCGGCTTCCTCCCCGGGCGTTTCGTCCAGCACCACCGCGTCGAACTTTTTTCGCTCGGCCCAACGCAAATACATGCGCAGCAGAATCGAAGCCCAATCCTGCGACTCCGTTCCACCCGCACCAGGCTTGATGGTCATGATGGCGTTGAGGTGATCGTTTTCGCCCGAGAGCAACGTGCGCGTTTCCAGCTCGGCGACAAACGTCTCCGCGCCATTTAACTCGCGATCTAAATCCTTCAGCAGGTCGTTACGCTGCCCGGCGTTGGTCTCTTCCTGCGCCAGATTGATGTACGTTTCAATGTCTTCCGACAACGAACCCAGCTTCTGGTCCGCGTTGACCTGGTCTTCGGCGCGTTTACGGTCGCGCAGCACTGCCTGCGCTGCTTCCTGATTGCTCCAGAAATTTGGATCGGAAACGCGAGCTTCGAGGGCTTTCAGTCGTTCGCGATATTGCGGCGCGTCAAAGATAACTCCGCACAAGCGTGATGCGCTGCTTCAGTCCATCGTAGCGATACTGCAAATCTTCAATGATCATAACGAGGAACGCGAGGTAACCGGGTCGGGCACCGTTTGAATCGGCGAAGCCAGAAATTCGACCGGGATGGGCAGGTTATCGCTCGTCAAATTGCCTTTCCAAAAAGTTGAGGCCAACAGAATAGCGGAAACCAGAACACACAGCCAAGCGAACCAGTCGCCATAGCGCGTGTAGATGGTGCGATCGGTGCGGAAATCGTAAGGCAAATCGGTTCCCGCGCGCACGTCCGCGGGCAGCGGCTCATAAATTCTGCCGTAGGGATCGATCGAAGCGGTGTAGCCGTTGTTGGTCACGCGCAGAACCCAGCGGTGATTTTCCACCGCACGTACCCGAGACATCAGCAGATGTTGCTGCGCCGCCGCGGAGCGCCCGAACCAGCCGTCGTTGGAAATGTTCACCAACAGATGTGCGCCGTTAGCCGCAAACCTGCGGATTTCTCCGGGATAAATGGCCTCGTAGCAGATGAAAACACCTAACTTGTAACCATCTCCGACCGTGGCCAGATTGTAGTTTTGCCCTTTGCGGAATCCGCCGACTTCTTCCGAAACGTTGCTCACCACGTTTTGAATCAATGGGAATGGTTCGTACTCGCCGAACGGCACCAGGTGAACTTTGTCGTAGGAGAAAACGCGTTTACCTTGCGCGTCGAAAAGCAACGCGCTGTTGTATGGCACGAGTGAGTGATTCGCGCCAGGGGTCGCGGGATCCGGCGAGGGCTTCCATTCGATCACGCCAACCAAAAAAGGATGACCGAATTGCGCGGCCAACCGCTCCGCGAATCCCGCGAAGTTCTGATCCTGATAAGAAAATGGCGCAGGGGCTTCCGGCCACACCAGCAAATCGTCGGCGTGCCCGCCGGGCGCCAAGCTAAAGTTCGCCGCCTCGTGCATGTCGCTGACATGCGTGGCAAACCAATTCGAACTGTACGAAGGAGACTCCGGAAAATTTAATTGCACGGCGCGGGCGCTATGATTGGCCGCGACATGCGGCACCAACCGCGGTGTCACCAGGAGAAACACCACGCCAAGTGCTGCCGTGATTCCCAAAATTCTTAAACGTCGCTCGGGCCTTCCATAAGGCGCCAGCTCGCACCACGCCAACAAGGAATTGAAGGCGGCCACCAAAAATGACACGCCATAAATTCCCGTCACCGTCGTAATCTGCGCGACTCCCAAATTCGCCGCCGCTGGATAACCTAATAAATTCCACGGAAAACTGATCTCCGGGAGCCGCGCGCGCACAAATTCAAAAGTCACCCACACAAACGGCGCAGCGTAGCAGGCCGCCACCACTCCGTACCGCGCGCCGACACGCTGCACAATCCAGCCGAAGCTGCCGATCAAAATTCCCCAGACCGTGGCGATCAGCAACAAAATGCCCCAGCCGCCAAGGCGTGACAATCCTCCATGAACCGCCAATGTTTCGGCAATCCACGGCACCGACGTCACACAGAAAATCAGCCCGTGCAAAAAACCGCAGGCGAACGCGACTCTCGGCCGGGCTCCCACAATGGAAATAATCAAAACGCCGAGGCAAATGTAGGAATAAATGCTGAGGTAAAAACCGAGGTAAGAGAGAGAAAGCGCTGCGCCCGAAACTGCGGCGATCACCAAACGGAAACTCGTGGGAATCGCTTCGCCGGAACGCGGGCGAAAATAGTTCAGCCAGTCTGCCGAACTCATCCGCGCTTCACAATGGCTCGGAAGCCCGCGCCCTCAAGACCTTTCCGTGCCGCCTCCGCGGATTTCAAATCGGAGTAGGGGCCGACCTGCACGCGATAATATTTTTTTTCGTTGCCCTGGGGAGCCATTACAAACGCCGGGAATTTTTTCTTTTGCAGATGCCGTGCCAATTCCATCGCGTCGGACTGCTTCCGCACCGCGGTAACTTGCAGCGTGTACGAACCGCCAGGCGCTGAAGCTTTGGCAGCGGGCACATCGGAGTTCGCCGCTGGCGTTCGCGCGCTCGAATCGACGTTCGCGCCGCCATTTCTCGCCGCCGGTGCAGATTCAAATGCACCGGGCTTCAAATGCTCGTCGGATTCTTTCGTCCGGGAAGAACCTTCCCAGTCGTTCGCACCCTCAGAATCACTATTCTTCGCTGCAGGAGTAGCAACTGGCGCAGTCGGAGCGTTCTTTCCGCCGCGCTTCGCTAGCGGTTCGGGCTTAATTGGAGGAACTTCGACCGGGTTAACACGCGGCGGGTTACCGGCGGCCGCCACCATCCCGTCATACTGATTGCGCCCCATCACGTAACCAAGCGCAAAAAACACGCCGGAGAAAACCAGCATCAGCAAAAACAATCCGAGCACGTGCCGGCCTTCCAGCACACGTTGTCCCGCGCCGCGTTTTCTCGTGGTTGCCATCTATCGCAGTTGTCCCGGTTGTCCGCCGAGAGCCCTAGTCCACTGGTTAATGATATCGATGGGCAGCGGAAAGACAATCGTTGTGTTCTTTTCGACACCTATCTCGGTCAAAGTTTGGAGGTACCGCAGTTGAATCGCGGTTGGCTGAGTTTCTAAAACCTTTGCTGCGTCGGCCAACTTTTGCGAAGCTTCGTACTCCCCCTCCGCGTGAATAATTTTGGCGCGCCGTTCGCGTTCCGCTTCGGCCTGCCGTGCGATGGCTCGCTGCATTTGTTCCGGAATGTCGACCTGTTTGACTTCCACTTTAGAGACCTTGATGCCCCACGGCTCGGTGTCCTGGTCGAGAATCACCTGCAATTTGCCATTGACCTTGTCGCGTTGCGAAAGAATTTCGTCTAACTCAAATTGGCCGACCACGCTGCGCAACGTGGTCTGCGCCAGCTGCGAAGTCGCGTACTGATAATTTTGCACTTGCGAGAGCGCCATGTTGGCGTCGACCACGCGGAAATAGCAAACCGCGTTGATCTTCACGGAAACGTTATCGCGGGTGATGATGTCTTGCGGCGGCACGTCCAGCGTTTCTATCCGCAACGGTATGCGATAGAGCGTTTCGATCGGCCAGAACACCAGGTTCAGTCCCGCGCCTTTGGCCTGCGGCAGCAACCGTCCCAAGCGCAGCACCACGCCGCGTTCCCATTCCTTGATGATGTACAGCGAATTCCAGAACCAAATCAAAAAGACAACAAAGACCACCACAATTCCAGCGAAGCTAATCTCCACAAGCCCTCCTCATCAAACCTGCACGGGTTTCAGATCGCCACCACCCGCTGCCCCATTCCCCAGTTGTTCCGGTTCTACAAAAAGTTTCAGGCCTTCCACGCGCAACACGCGCACGGTGGCGCCGGTCGGCGCGGGCCGCGACGAGATCGCGCCCCACAATTCCCCATGAATGCGAATCAAGCCCTCGGCTCCAGCCTGCAACGCCGACACGACTATCCCTGGCTCACCGATCAATTCCTCAATGCCGGTCGCGGATTTCCATTTTCGCGAGCGCAACACCAGACGCATCAGGAATACCGTCAGTAGTGCAAACGGCAGCGTCACCGCCAGCGCCAGAAAAAGACTCACGCCTCCATTGGTCAGCGGCGATCGAATCAGGAACATCGCTCCGAGCACGATGGCGATCATCCCGCCGGTCCCCAGGACTCCGTGACTGGCGAACTTCGCCTCCAGAACAAGAAACGCCAGTCCCAGCAGGATCAAAAATAACCCAGCGTAGTTCACCGGCAGCAGATGCATGGCGTAAAGCGCCAGGATCGCGGCGATCCCGCCAACCACCCCCGGAGCCACCGCACCAGGATGCGTAAACTCTGCGTGCAACCCCAGCACCGCCACCAGTAGCAAAATAAAAAACGCATCCGGGCTCACGATCAGCGCCAGAAATTTCTGCCGCTGCGAAAGCTCAAACGGCTGAATCGTGGGATGCTCCAGCGCCAGTGTCACTTTCGTTCCGTCGAAACGCGTAATCGCTTTCCCATTCAGTTGCCGAAGCAAATCTTCTTTCGATACGGCAACCAAGTCGATCATCTTGCTGTCCAGCGCTTCCTTTTCGGTGAACGCCTTGGCATCGGTGATCGCCGTTTCGGCCAGCACCGGATTCCGCCCGCGTCGCTCGCTGAAGCTGCGTAGAAAGGCCATCGCGTCGTTGTTGATTTTCTTGCGCAGCGTTTCATCGATTGGCGGCACATACCCGCCGATCATAATGACCGGCGAGGCCGCGCCCGTATGAGTGCCCGGGGCCATCGCCGCAACGTCCGCTGACAGCAAAATGTAAAATCCCGCGGAAGCCCCGCGCGCTCCAGTCGGCGACACGTAAACCGCCACTGGCACCGGGGATGCCAGAATGTGCTGGATGATGTCCTTCATCGAATCGGTCAAGCCGCCCGGGGTATCCATGGTGATCAATACCAGCGCCGCATGCCGTTGCGCCGCATCCGCCAAGCCTTCGTCGATGTAATTGGCCAAAATCGGCGCAACTTCGCCTTCCAACTTCAGTTCCACCACTTCCCCGCCGGTCTGCTTTTCCACGGGCTGATCCGCAGCCGCGCGCGAAATCGCGGTGCTGCAGATCACCATCAACGCCAATGCCAGCAGACCCGCAGCCAGCGCCGTTCGCGATTTCGCCCGAAGGCCGGCCGTCGTTAATCTCAAATTCAAAAAGTTTCTCACCGCAGTTCGCCTTTCGGGGCCGCGGCTCCAGCAGCTTTGGCGTTATCCAGCCGCTCCTGCAGCTGTTTCGCCTCTGCGTAATTTGGAGCCAGCTTCAACGCCTTTTCCACTTCCGCGCGCGCCATGGCCGTCTTTTTCTGCTCAAAGTAAATTCGCGCCAGGGTAGTTCGCGCCGCCGCCGAATCGCGCGTCTCCAGCGATGCCTGCAATTCTTTCACGCTATCGTCCAATCGGCCCTGCCGACGCGCAATCTCGGCCAAGCCAAGATGCGCAGCTGCATTGTCTTTATCCACCGCTAACGCAGCGCGATACTCCTTTTCCGCCGCGTCCAACTGCCCAGCGGTGAACTCTTGCCGCCCCATCCGCAAATGCGCCGCCGCCGTATCCGGGCTGTGTGTATCTCCGCTGGTCGAAGAAGCCTTCGCAACTTCTGACTCCATCTCGAATCGCAACGTTTCCGGATCGATCTCCGACGTCATCCGTTCGTAGTGCGTCAGCGATTCAGGCTTTCCGTCCAAGTGAACCGCAGGCAGGCCCGCCGGACCAAAAGCCTCCGTTGCCGCCACCCGCTCCTGGTCGGCCTCGTCTTTTTTTCCGGCCTTCTCCAGCGCGGCAATCAGCAGTGCGTGATCCTCGGGCACATCCGGCTCGCGGTGCGAAGCCTCCCGGAAAAAACTTGCCGCTGCATCAGAGTTATCCTGCTGCAGCGCGATCAATCCCATATTGAACGGGTAATCATCCTCATCGGGATCGAGCGACGATGCCCGCTTCAATTCTTCTTGCGCCGCAGGAAATTTGTTTTGCCGCGCCTGCGCAATTGCTAAATTATTCAAAACTTCCGGAAACTCAGCGCCGCCAGAAACTCTTCCACGCAAAAGCGTCTGCAGTGCCGAGAAATTCTCCTCGGCCTGATCCGGCTGGTTCAAGATCAAGTGGCACACGCCGGTGGCAAACTCCGCCTCCACATAGCGGTCATGCGCCTTGGGCACTTTCGCCAACCATGGCAACGCCGACGCACAATCACGCCGCGCCGCATACGTTTCTCCCAGCGCAAAGGCCGGTTCTGCCCACTCCGGCTCCAGCCGCGCAGCTTCGCGAAACTCCTTCACTCGCGCGTCGTCGTCATTGGTGACCAGCCCGCGAATGTAATGCTCGAAAGCATCGAGCCGAATCGCTCGATGGGTCTTGGTAAATTCCGCGAGATTCAGCGGATACGCTTTGTTGTTTTGCGACAGCAACCGCCAGATCAGCTTGGTGTGCATCTCCATCAACGAATCAAGCGGCCCGCCTTCATGCAAAGGCGCGAGCAGTCCCGGCGGATCGACGCGCAGCAATCGGCAATCCATACTCAGGTTCTGCCCGTCAAAGCTGTAACTTCCAAACACCACAAAGTCCGCATCCAGGTCTTCTGCAACGTGCAGCATGGTCGCGCGGCTTAGCTTCGCGGTGGCCGGAATGCCATACCGTTCCAGTTCCCCCAGTCGGCCTGCATGCGAAAACACTTGTTCGCCGGCCGCAGACAGATCCTGAATGGTCAGCTCTTCCAGGCCTTCCGAAAGCCAATCCAGCCGCGAAGACGTGCCTACATTTTCAAAAGGAAAAACCAGATAAATACCGTGAGGATTCTTAGCAGCCGCAGTCGCAGCAGCAGACGAAGACGTTCCGGCGGAACTTTGAGGAAGACAATAACTCCAGGTAGGGAACGACAAACTGACCACGAAAAAGAAAAAACTCTTAATGAAACTGCGTTGCACCATGTATCCAGATTGTAGCAGAGCGCAATCGCTTTAATAGGAGAACGCGCGTGCGATTTTATCGCTGTTGTGAAAGAAGAGACTCTAGCGTTCAGCAGTCTCGATGGGCTTCGGCGTCAAAATTTCCTGCACTGTAGGATCCTGCATCACTTTGGCAAAATCCGGATCGCGCTTGGCTGCTTGCAGATCCTTGTAGCCCTCGTCCTTGGCCTTGCGCAGATAAATAATGCAGCGGTCGACGTTGCCCGCCTCCGCGAACGATTTGGCCAGCATGTAGTAGAAGTGTCCGCGGTCCGTGACCGAGCGATCCTGCAGTAACGATCCGTTCCGATTGCCGCCATGCTCGAAGAATTGTGGATCCAGCGTCAGCGCCTGGTGAAACGAAGCGATGGACTGTTCAAACTTTTTTTCCTCGAAATACGCATAGCCCAGGTTGCTGTAGAGCACCGGCATATCCTTGCGCACCGCGATGGCCTTTTCGTAAGCCTTGATGGCCTTGCTGTATTTCTTGCGCTGATACCAAATCGTGCCGATATTGTTTTCCGCATCGGCGTAAGTCGGATCAAGCTTGGTCGCGTGCTCGTAGTTCCTTAGCGCCAGCGTCAGCGCCGCCTGCTGGTGAAACGCAATGCCCAGCTTGTTGAAGTACACCGCGTTCCGCGGATTCTCATCCGTCAAGCGCTTGTAGGTTTGCGCTGCTTCGCGATAGTCTTTGCGCGCCATGTACACGTCGGCGAGCTGCTCCGTCGTGAGTTCCGGGCGCACCACGATTACCGATGAATCTGGCGACGGCGCTTGCGGCACACCTTGCTGCATCACCGGTGATTCCACCGATGCGGCATCCGGTACATCCGCGCTCGCTAACAAACTTCTCTTGGGGAAAGATTGCGCTGCTGAGTTGAGTGACACACCTAGAAGGAGAACTGCTACTGAAACCGCCACATGAACTTTCGTCATGGGGAGTCTCCCTTCTCCGGCTGAGGCTTGGCCTTGTCGGAATCCTTCTTCTTGCCACCAAAGATACCAAAAATCTTCGACAATGCATTCTTTTTCTTTTGGGCGGCATCACCATTTTCGTCCATCGGGGGTGGGGGAGCGGAGTTGGACTGGAGGCCCCCTGGCTGGACCGGCTGGCCGTCGGCCCCCACCTGGGGCGCCTTAGGCGGCCCACCACCAAATATGTGGCTGAGCCATGAGCCATTAGGCTTGCCGCCGCCATGCAGCTCACAGAGCTGGGTAGGGGCTGAACCGGTGATGTACACCTCGGAACGCGTGGTGGGGCAGCTCGGAGTGGCTAGTTCCGACGATTCCGGGTCGATGGTTACCGCTTCGACCCCTTCCGGCATGGGAAAATCTTTTACGTCTTTATAGGCGGGCATGGCAGTGGCTTTGATCATGAAGTCGGCCCAGATCGGGGCGACAGCTACGCCGCCAGTTAGGCCTAAGTCTCGGTTATCGTCAAACCCGACCCAGATCACCGTTACCAGGTTGGAGGTAAATCCCGAAAACCAGCCGTCCCGTGAGGTTCCCGTCTTCCCTGCTGCCGGCAGCGTAAAGCCTCGGGCGCGAACCGTGCCGCCTGTACCTTTGTTGAGCACGTCCTTCATCACGCTGGTCGTCAGATACGCCACGCGCGGGTCCAGGGCCGCGCGGGTTTGCGGCTCGACGTCTTCAAGCACCTTGCCGTCGGCGCCAACGACCCGTTTGATAAACTCCGGTTCCGCTCTAGTCCCGATGGTGGCGAACGTGGTGTAGGCTGCCGCCACATCCACCGGAGTCATCTCGTATGCGCCAAGAGCCACCGCTGGGGTGGGGCGGATGTTGTTGCCCAGTCCCATCTGCCGCGCGATCTGGACGACGCGACCGTAACCAATCAACTCCGCGACTTTCACCGTAGCCACGTTCAGCGAATTGGTGATGGCCTCGCGCACGGTGACGTGGCCCATGAACTTTTCGCCATAATTATTCGGCGTGTAGTCCTGGCCGTCGAACGTAAAAGTGGTCGGCTCATCTTCTACAGTGGTTGCCGGCGTCACGATCGGCTGCACATTGTCCACGGCGTTTTCAAAAGCCGCTGCATAGACGAAAGGCTTAAACACCGATCCCGGTTGCCGGTGCGCCAAGGCGTGATTCAGCTGACTCTGGCCGTAGTCCCTTCCGCCGATCACCGCTTTGATCTCGCCGGTACGCGGGTCCAGCGCCACTAAGGCCACTTGGGCTTGCGGAATCGGTTCGTCCTTGCCTGCCTTTTCCTGCGCTTTTTTCCAGCGCTCGTATTTTTTAGCCAGCAGCTTGTCGACGCTCTTCATCCCGGTGTCCACCGCTGCCGCCGCGGCTCGCTGCAAGGAAGGATCCAGCGTGGTGTAGACACGAAAATTCTGATTCACCAACGCACTTTCGGAATATTTCGCCAGCAGGTGATCCTTCACCATGTCCACAAAGTAGGGCGCCTCACTGCCGGTCACCGAGGTGCGCACTAGCTTGATGTTTTCGCGCTTGGCGTCTTGCACGTCCGCTTCGCTGACGTACTTGTTTTCCAGCATCTGCGTCAGCACGCGATCACGCGACTGATTGCCGCGTTCCGGATGGCGGTCAGCCACTGAGTAATAGTTCGGCGCACGGATAATTCCAGCCAGGTAGGCGTCTTCCGCTAGCGTGAGCTGCCGCATATCCTTGCCGAAATACGCAACGCTCGCTTCCGAAAATCCGCGGATACCAAAGCTGCCGCGATTGCCTAAGTACACTTCATTGGCGTACAGCTCAAAAATCTGCTGCTTGGTGAAGCGCTGCTCCAACTCCATCGCCACCATGGCCTCGGCCAGTTTTCGGCGCCAGGTGCGTTCGTTGGAGAAAAAGAACGTGCGCGCTACTTGCATGGTAATGGTGCTGGCGCCTTGAAAGTTTTTGCTGGTGTGGCGGAAGTCGGCCCAAGCCGCACCGATGATGCGTACAAAGTCGAAGCCGCCATGTTCGAGGAAGCGTTTGTCCTCCGCAGACATGATCGCGTGCACCAGCGTTGGCGGAATGTCCTGATACAAAACTGGGCGACGCTTCTCGCGCGCGCTATCGAATAAGTTGGTGATCAGTTCCGGCTCGATCTCGCCGCTACCCATATCTTCGCCGCCCGCCAGAGGGCGAATTGCTTTGATGGTCTTGCCGCCAAATTGCACGCTTAATCCGTTGGTCCCGGCGAAATAGGAATATTTCGACGGGCGAATGTCCACGGTATTCCCTTCCACCGTGAACTGCCCCATCGACTCCATGTCTTTCACCGGCCGGTATCCCACACGCGTGAGGTAGGCAACCAGTTCGTCGGAAGTTTCGATTTGGCCGTCGGCGAGATGTTGCGGGGCGGAAAAGATCTGGGTGGTGTTTTGCAAAACCCGGCCAGACAGCCGAGCTTCGATCATTTTGGAATACTTCACATAGTAGTAGGTGAAGATGCCGGCGGAGGTGAGCACCACCGCAAGCACAATCCCCAGAAGCGTGAGTCCCCAAATGGAAGTGAAGAATTCTTTACGTATGCGGATGCGCAAGCGTTGGCTCCAAGCCCGGAGGTTCATTGTCTCGCAGCCGCCCTTACATACAAAGACGGATTGGAGGGCTCAGATGTTGCCTGCCATGCCCGACCAATCAGCCATGTACGGAAATAATAAAAGGAGAAGGACTTAGGTAAGCGACTTGTTTTCACTGTTGGGGGTGAAATGCAAGTCTACGCGATAGGAAAGCAAATCCACCGGGACGATGTAGTCCAACGAAATCTTGACCACTTGCATGGTAGCGACCACTTTAATATCTTCGCGCTTTACCGGAATGTCCAGATCCTGCACGACCTTATAGACGTTGTCGCGAATCTGCTCTTCGGTATAGCGGTTCACAATCGCGAAGCGCGCCTGCTCCTGCATCTTATCCGCAAGCTGATACTCGGCAACGTACGGCGGGACTACCTTCACCGCGCAGTAGATCGCCAAAATGAAAATAACCAGGATGAGGATCGATTTAATGCGACCCTCGCCGCGTTCGCCGCGCCGATTTGCAGCGCTGGAGCGGTTTAGCTTGGATCGCTGGACGTCGAGCTGGAGCCCGCGCAACGCCTGCCTGATGATTCCCATATTCTGAAATTAGCACTCGACCCATCGAGTGTCTACCGGATGCGGAAGGCCTGTTTCCGTTAAGGAACGGGGTGCTCGCCAGGTTTCCTGGTTTGAAACACTGTTATCGGCTGGCAGGAGGTGGCTTTAGTACGCCCGCGCGAAGATCGCCCGTCGCTCCGCGGGCTTTCCGCAATAGACGCAGGTTCCGCCATGCGCGGGCTTGTCTCCATCTTGGTCCAGCGGAATGCACCGCATGGTCGCGCGAGTCTCCTCTTTGATTTTAGCTTCGCACTCCGCGGTTCCGCACCAGTGCGAAAAAGCGAAACCGGTCTCGACGGCCTTCTTCAGCTCGTCGTAGTTTTGCGCATCGTGGGTGTGCGATTTTCGGAAGGACAGCGCCTTGTCATGAATCGATTGTTGAATTTCTACCAGCAGCCCTTCGATTGTTGTGGGCAGATCGGCTAGCGATGCGCTGATTTTTCCTTCCCTGCCCGGGCGGTCTCGCCGCGCAAGAACCGCGGACTGTTTGGCGACGTCCTTCGGCCCCAACTCGACGCGCAAGGGCACGCCGCGCATCTCCCAATCATTAAATTTCCAGCCGGGACTGGGCCCCTCTCGTTCGTCCAGAGTTACGCGAATGTTCGCCTTCGCCAACTGCTGCTTAAGGTCGCGCGCGACGCCCAGCACGGTGGCCTTTTCTTCGTCGCTCTTGCCAATCGGCACGATCACTACTTGATAGGGTGCCAACTTGGGAGGCAGCACTAAGCCTTGATCATCGCCGTGAACCATGATGATGGCCCCGATAAAACGGGTCGACAGGCCCCAAGAAGTTGTCCAGCAATGCTGCAGTTGGCCGGACTGATCCAGATATCTGACCTCGAATGCTTGGGCAAAATTTTGTCCCAGAAAATGAGAAGTACCGGCCTGCAGAGCTTTGCCGTCCCCCATCATCGCTTCGATCGAATACGTGTGGTCTGCACCTGCGAACTTTTCCGCGTCCGATTTGATTCCGGGAATTACCGGAATCGCCGCGTCATTCACGGCAAAATCGGTGTAAATGTCCAGCATTTGCTTGGTCTCGAATTCGGCTTCTTCGGCGGTGGCGTGGGCGGTATGGCCTTCCTGCCAGTAAAATTCAAGGGTCCGCAGAAACAGTTTGGTGCGCAGTTCCCAGCGCACTACGCTGTTCCACTGATTCATCAGCACCGGCAAGTCGCGGTAGGACTGAATCCACTTCGCCCACATGTGCCCGATGATCGTTTCCGAAGTGGGACGAATCACCAGGGGCTCGGCCAATTCCTCCCCGCCGCCGATCGTAACCACCGCCAGTTCTGGGGAGAATCCTTCGACGTGATGTTTTTCTTTATCGATGAAACTCCGAGGAATAAGCATTGGAAACGCAACGTTCTGATGCCCGGTCGCTTTAAATCGCCGGTCCAGCGCGGATTGAATGTTTTCCCAAAGCGCCCAACCGTAGGGGCGCACAATCATGCAGCCCCGCACCGGGGCATAGTCGGCGAGTTGCGCCTTCAAAACCAGTTGGTTGTACCACTCGGAAAAGTCCTGTGCGCGAGTCGGTAGCTTTTCTTCAGCCATTCGGCGTTTACCCTGTTCCCCAGCTTTGATCGGATTGCAAAGTGGCGGCTTTATCTACGAAGAATCGGAGACGTGTGAATAAGCAGCCTAACGAAGGGTCCGTGGACTGTCAACGCGGCCATGGAATTGCTGATAGTTTAGCGGCCTTCGGTTTTTCTGCGCTGGAACTTCGCCGTAGTGGGCGAAGCGAATGGCGATGCGGGGGACAAGCAGAGTTTCGCGGCTAGCCTTCGCATTGGGTAAGCTGAAGGATTAAATAAGGCCGTGGAAGGGGTTTCGCTGTCGGCCGCCTCCCACAGTGCTATTTCCGCTCAAAAGTCAGTGAAACGCTGACTTTTGAGCGAGTGACTGTAAGTCTGATCGTCCAGATTCTCATCATCACAACACCTCCTTGAGCCTGAAAGTGGAGCGCGGGTGCTGAATTCACCCGCGCTCTTTCCGTTTAGGCGTGGACGGAAACTCTTTGAATTCCATAATGAAACTCGAGTTTCCCGGTTCAGATGCCTGATCCCCAAGACCCAAACGCAGCGATAACTTCAGACGAGGAGCATGTCGGGCTAGAGTGTACTACTTAATTAGATAAACTATAATGCTACTATTCTAAGACAATCGCGTTTGACGGTCAGGATGTGTTGCGAGGCGCTTGAGCCAAGGCTATGATGCCAAGCTTGAAGTAACAACACGTCTCGAGAGACTCCCATGACTCGCTTTTCAAAATTGACGATATCGATGTTCTTCGCACTTGCACTTCTTGCCTCACCGGCGAAATCCCAAGACTGGGCGCAGGCGCAACTTAAAAAATCGCCACGGCACCGCGAATGGGTGACCGTGAAGCATGGTTCGCGTTCGGTGGAAACGTTTATCGTGTATCCCGAAGCAAGCGAGAAAAAACCGGTCGTTCTGATCATTCACGAAATTTTTGGCCTCAGCGACTGGGCTCAGGAACTGGCTGACGAAGTTGCCGAAGCCGGCTACATCGCCGTTGCTCCTGATTTGCTCTCCGGCATGGCTCCTGGCGGTGGCCGCACTTCGGATTTTCCCGGCGACAAGGTCACCGAAGCAGTCAGCCATCTCAATCCTGATCAAGTGACCGCGGATCTAAATGCGGCAGCCGACTACGGCCTGAAACTACCTTCCGCCAATGGAAAGCTTTACGTCGCGGGATTCTGCTGGGGCGGCGGCCAGACGTTTCGCTTTGCCACCAATCGCAGCGGACTTTCCGCCGCTTTCGTTTTCTACGGCCCGCCACCTGACAAAGACGCGATGAAGAAAATCACGGCGCCGGTCTATGGGTTTTACGCTGGCAACGATCAACGAATCGGTGCCACCGTACCGGATGCAATCGCCAACATGAACGCCGCGGGTAAGAAATATGAGCCCATCACCTACGACGGGGCGGGCCACGGTTTCATGCGCGCCGGCGAAGCTCCCGATGCCAAAGACGCCGACAAGAAAGCGCGTACGGACGCCTGGACCCGCTGGAAAAACCTCTTAGCCCGCAGCTCTTAACACGGTCGGTAGAGATACCCACTTCGGCGTTACCGCCATCAAAGTGGTATGTCGACAAATAACTCCAAGTCCAAACGCAAGCTAGCTCTCGTCACCGGAGCGAATACAGGAATTGGGTTAGAAGCCGCGAGAGGCATAGCAAAAGCTGGATACGACGTAGTATTCGCCTGTCGTGACAAAGGTCGCGGCCAAGCCGCCATCGCCACGATCGCCAAAGAATTTCCGCAAGCGAAGCTGGACTTGTTGCTCGTCGACCTCTCCGACCAAAAATCCATCCGGTTAGCGGCCGCCAATTTCACTGCGGACTACCCAAGTCTCGACGTGCTCGTGAACAACGCCGGCATCGGCCTCAAGACTCGAGAGATAAGCGTGGACGGAATCGAACTAACCTTCGCCACCAATGTGCTGGCTTATTTCCTGCTGACCAATCTGCTGCTGGGCACCCTGCGCAAAGCTTCATCCGCCCGCATCATCAACGTGGCCTCCAGTTTCGCCGGCGGACTTGACCTGACCGATCTGGAATTCATGCGCCGCCCATATGACGCCACTCCCGCGTACATGCAGAGCAAGCAAGCCAACCGCATGCTGACCTGGGCTCTGGCTCGCCGACTGGAAGGCTCGCAGGTCACCGCCAACGCCATGACTCCCGGAGCAACAGATACCCGCCTGCTGCAGACCTTCGTTCCCGGAAGAATCGGCAAAACGACTGCGCAAGGTGCCGACACTATCGTGTGGCTTGCAACAAGCCCCGAGGTCGAAGGCCTCGGCAACCGCTTCTGGGACGAACGCCAAGAAAAACCATGCGAATTCCGCAACCAGGAACAAGAGGAAGAGCTGTGGCGTATCTGCGAAAGAATGACGGTGGCGAACTCGGCCGCAGCCTCCTCCAACTAACGAAAATCCCGCCGAGAGTCGAAGTACAGGTGCGGCAACTTCACCTCGCAGTACTTTGCCAAGCCGGACAACATCCATTAAAACCCTTTAATTCAACGTGCTAACCCTTAAATCAACCATCTTCCATTCTTGGTACCGACGTACTACCATGCAGCTAGCGGGGCCTAACCGCCGGCAGGTACAGGTCCGCTATGGGTTTTTTTGGCGTCTGGGCTCAGACTCTCACTTGTAGCTGATAATTTTTTGAGAGGTCACTTCACCCCATGGCCACCAGTCACGATGTCCTCGTAAAGAAATCTGTAATGGGAGGCACTACGCGTTCTTCCGGTCCTGAGCGTCGCGGCAGCCGCCGTTGCAAGATCACCCAACTGATGCGTATTCGTCCTTCGGATCCGGAGAAAGAGCCGTTCGAAGACCTGCGCGGCACTGTAAGCGTTTCCCGCAGCGGCATCTACTTTCACACCACCGAAGCCAACTACGAAATCGGCATGCGCCTGTTCGTCACCATGCCGTATTCCTACAATCCCACCTCGATGAGCCGTGAATATCTCGCCGAAGTGGTGCGCAAAGATGCGTTGTCGAATGGCATGACCGGCATCGGATTCAAAACCTTGCTGGAAATGACCGAACAGCCCAGCTACTCGTTCGGCGTCTCCGGCCAGCGCAAGTAAGCACGTCGCGTTTACCCCGCCTAAATAAAATCAGCGCCGATTCAACCTCGAATCGGCGCTGCTTCTTACTTGGTAAAACCTGTCTTGCTCTGATCCCCTACGTGCTGCGCAATATCGTTAACGTGCGATGCCGCAAAAGTCCCAGCCGCCGATTGATCGGATGAGTGCGGTTCAGGAAGCTCAATACCGGATTACGACGCGGCGCCAAGCGGTTTAACGCAATCGTCAGGCGCACGTCGCGGCGCGCGAATTTCAGTCCTAGCTGCAGCGCTTCCACGGCTTCATCGCGGCGACCCGCGGTCTTATACACGTCCGCAAGGTTGAGATACATCTGCGATTGGTTGCGCTTCATGCGTACAGCCGTATCGCACAACCGCTCGGCCTCGCCCCACTTCCCTTCGGTCTTCGCCAGCGCCACGCCCAAATAAGACATGTAATACGGATTGTTTTTGTCCAGTTCATTGGCCTTGCGGATGTGCGGCAGGGCCCGGTCCACATAGTTGTCGCGCAGCAAATTCAATCCCGCCTTAAATTCGCGGAAAGCTTCCGAATCCATCATGAAATTCCCCCGTTGTAGTCCCGCCAGGTGTTCCGCGGACTCATTGGATGCGCTGCGCTTTGTGCCGATTGGTGCGAGCATTCAACTTCTCCAATCAGCTAAGCCGTTCCCTGTTTCAAACGTTGCGAGCGTTACAGGGTGACGACCAAGCCGCTTTGCATTAACGATTCCCATGCAGAACGCTTGATCACAGTACGCGCCGCGTCGCGTGATTGCTACTGACCAGAGGGTCAGTTGTGGTACAGCGGGACCAAAGTATTAGGGCGCTTTAAGAGTTCAGTCCGCGCTGACGTGTTCACGGCTGCGATCGGCGCTGCCAACTCGCGTTTGATAAATCGGAAAGCGTGCGGCGAGTTCGGCAACTTCTTTTCGCACGCGCTGCTCTTCGTTAGCGTCTCCGATGTGCTCCAGCACATCCGCCACCCAGTTCCCCACTTTCTGCATTTCGGGTTCACGCAAGCCGCGGGTCGTGACGGACGGACTTCCGAGGCGGATTCCTCCACCTTTCATTGGCGGCAACGGATCGAAGGGGATGGAATTTTTGTTGACGGTGATGCCTGCGCGATCGAGGGCCTTCTCCGCATCTGTGCCGGTGACGTTGCGCGAATGCACTTCTACTAGAAACAGGTGGTTATCCGTGCCACCGGTAACAATGCGGAAGCCGCGCCTGGCAATTGCCTCGGCCATCGCTTTAGCGTTCAGCGCGACTTGCTTTTGATAGTCCTTGAAGGAGGGCTCCATCGCTTCTTTCAGGCAAACCGCTTTCGCCGCAATGGTGTGCACCAGCGGCCCACCTTGAATTCCGGGAAAGGTCAGTTTGTCGAGTTCTTTGGCAAATGCGGTCCGGCACAGGACCAATCCACCGCGTGGACCGCGCAAGGTTTTGTGTGTGGTGGTTGAAACGTAATCCGCGTGCGGCACGGGACTTGGATGTACTCCCGCGGCGACCAGTCCGGCGATGTGCGCCATGTCCACAAAAAACAAGGCGCCAACGCTCTTGGCAGTCTTGGCGATCCGCGCGAAATCAATGACTCGAGAGTAGGCGCTTGCGCCGGCGACGATCATCTTGGGTTTGTGTTCCTGAGCCAACCGATCCAGTTCGTCGTAATCAATCAGCTCGTCTTCTTTCTTCACTCCGTAGGCCACAAATTTGTACATCCGCCCGGAAAAATTCAGAGGGTGGCCGTGCGTCAAATGCCCGCCGTGCGAGAGATTCATACCCAGCACGGTGTCGCCCGGTTGCAGCGCGGACATGTACACCGACACATTGGCCGAAGTCCCCGAATGCGACTGCACATTGGCGTGCTCCGCTCCGAATAATTCCTTGGCGCGATCAATTGCCAACTGCTCGACCTTGTCGGCGTACTCGCAGCCGCCGTAATAGCGCTTCCCCGGATACCCTTCCGCATACTTGTTGGTAAAAATGGAACCCATGGCCTCCAGCACCGCTTCGGAGACCAAATTTTCCGAGGGGATTAATTCCAGGCCAGTGGCCTGCCGCCGCGCTTCGTCGCGCAGCAAATCGGCAATCTGCGGATCGACTACGTCCAGCGGACGATTCATGCGCTCATTTTCATTCGAGGTAGGACTCATCAGTGCTCCTGAGATTTCTACTGCGCGAAGTTTAGCGAACCGCGGAGACCGCTGCAAACCCGCCTATAACAGTGTGCCGTGCAAAATCAGCAGCGCCACCGAAAAATAAATGCACAGCCCCGTCACATCCACTAGCGTAGCTACGAACGGCGCGGAGCTCGCAGCGGGGTCGAAGCCCAGGCGCCGCAGCAAAAACGGCAACATACTCCCCGCCAAAGTGCCAAACATCACCACGCCAATCAGGCTGGCCCACACGGTACACGCCAGCAACAGATAATGCGGGCCGTAGTTGGTCAGATGCAGATGTTGCCAGGCTACGATGCGCACGAACCCAATAACTCCCAGCATGAATCCCAGCGACAATCCGGAAATCAATTCCCGACCCATCACCCGGAACCAATCGCGCAATTTCAACTCTCGCAACGCCAACGCGCGAATAATGATTGAGGCCGCCTGCGAGCCGGAATTTCCGCCGCTGCTAATCACCAGTGGCACGAACAAGGCCAGCACTACCGCCTTGGCAATTTCATTTTCAAAATAAGACATCGCCGTGGCGGTCAGCATTTCCCCGAGGAACAGCGCCGACAGCCATCCGCCGCGCTTGCGGATCATCTCCCACATGCTCACCTGGTTGTAAGGCGCGTCGAGCGCTTCCGAACCACCCAGCTTTTGAATGTCTTCGGTGGCTTCCGACTGCGCCACGTCCAGCATGTCGTCCACGGTGACAATCCCCAGCATGTTGCCCTTCTCGTCGGTCACCGGCAGAGCCACGCGGTCGTACTTCTCAAACGACGCCAGCGCGATCTCGCGGTCATCCATCGCGTGGAGAGAAATGAGCGCAGGATCGGCAATGTCCCCAACATTCTGTTGCGGATCGGCTAGCACCAGCGAACCCAGGCGGATGTCCTCCAACAATTTGCCGCTGGAATCCACGATGTAAATAACGTCCAGCGTCTCGCTCTGTTGCCCTACTTTACGAATATGTTCGAGAGCCTGGCCGGCGTTCATGGCCGGAGTGAGCGCTACATAGTGCGGCGTCATGTAACGGCCGACGCTGTCCTCTGGGTAACCCAAAAGCTCGCGCGATTCTTTCAGTTCTTCCGGGGAAAGTTCTTCGAGCAATTTGCGCGTCACTTCGGCGGGCATCTCGCCAAAAAAATGGGTGCGATCGTCCGGACGCATGCTGTCGAGCATCTGCTTGGTTTCACCGGCCGAAAGCGAATGAATCAGTTCACGTTGTTCGCCAGGTGCGAGATAGCCAAACACATCGGAGGCGCGCTCTTTACCTACCAGGCGAAAAACGATGGCGCGCTCTTTGGGAGGCAATACCGTCAAAATTTCAGCGATGTCCGAATAATGGGCGTCTCCCAGTTTTTGTTGCAGCTCTTCCCAACGCTGCTGTGCGAGGAGTTCGCGCCATTCCGAGGGGGCGACAATTTCAGCCATAAGTTTTCTCGATCCTTACTTCTTCAATTCGCGGTGATTCGCGCATGTATTATGCAGCTTGGCATTCAGACGGATACACCAATTACCGCGTTTCTCCAAAGCAGTGGCCGGGCCGCAAGATGACTTCCCTGCACTGTTATGCGATTCTGCTCTGCCATGGAGATGTTCAAGTTTCAGAGGATGTTTAAGGAATGTTAAAGAAGTTCCGCGAACTGACGGAAAAAGAAATTTTGGCGCTGGCCATTTCTTCCGAAGAAGAAGACGGGCGCATCTTCGGTGAATTCGCCGACGGCTTGCGCGATTCCTATCCCGCCACCTCGAAAATGTTTGAGGAGATGCGCGAGGAAGAGGTGGTCCATCGCGATCGCCTGATCGCCATGTTCCGGCAGCGTTTTGGCGAGCATATTCCGCTGATTCGCCGCGAAAATGTTCGAGGATTTCTGCAGCGTAAACCCACCTGGCTGACCCGGCCGCTGGGTGTGAACATAGCGCGCCGCCAGGCCCGCGTGATGGAAATGGAAGCAGCGCGCTTCTACACCAAAGCCGTTGGACGCATCACCGATGTCTCCGTTCGCGAATTGCTCAATAAACTGGCCGATGAAGAACGCAAGCATTCGGCGATGGCCGGCGATCTCGAAGAAAAACATCTCACCGACGACGCTCGGGCGCAGGAGGATGAATCCAGCCGCAAACTTTTCCTGCTGCAGGTGGTGCAACCGGGCCTGGCGGGCTTGATTGATGGGTCGGTGTCCACGCTGGCGCCGCTTTTCGCCACGGCGTTCGTTACGCACAAAAGTTGGGACGCATTTCTCGTGGGACTAGCCGCCAGTATTGGCGCGGGTATTTCGATGGGCTTTGCGGAGTGGGGCTCCGACGACGGTTCGCTAACTGGCCGCGGTTCTCCCTGGATTCGCGGCGGCACCATCGGTCTCATGACTACCGCGGGAGGCATTGGCCACACGCTGCCTTTTCTGATTCAGAATTTTCATCTCGCGGTGACGGTGGCACTAATCGTGGTGGCTATAGAGTTGGCCACCATTGCTTATATTCGTCATCGCTACATGGATACGCCTTTTTGGCAGGCGGCCGTTCAGGCTGTGGTTGGTGGTGTGCTAGTTTTTCTGACCGGCTATTTGATTGGAAGTTCGTGAGAACTAGTTCCTGCGAACTCAAGTACTAATCGCCAGGAGCAGGAGCTGGAGCCGGTACGCGACCGCGATGCGTGCGCCAATTGTGCAGCCCGGTCTGCAACCGATCCATATAGATGTACACCACCGGCGTGGTAAACAACGTCAGCATCTGGCTCAAAATCAATCCGCCGACGATGGTGATACCCAGGGGTCGGCGCAACTCTGAGCCGACACCGTTGCCCAACGCCAACGGCAACGCGCCTAGCAGCGCGGCCATGGTGGTCATCAAAATCGGCCGGAAACGCAGCAAGCACGCTTCATAAATCGCCTCGACCGGGCGACTTATTCCCTTCCCGCTCTACTTGCACGGCGAAATCGATCATCAGAATTGCGTTTTTCTTGACGATGCCGATTAGCAGGATGATTCCTATCAACGCGATAATGTTCAGATCGGACTTGATGAATTTAATGGCCAGCAACGCCCCGATTCCAGCTGACGGAATCGTCGAGAGAATGGTGATGGGGTGAATGTAGCTCTCGTACAAAATCCCCAACACGATATAAACCGCTGCCAGCGCGGTTAAAACGAGGACCGGTTCGCTCGAGAGCGAATCCTGGAAGGCTTGCGCAGTGCCTTGAAATGTCGCGTGGACCGTGGAGGGCACGCCCAACTGGCGCTGCGCAGCCTGAATGTGTTCCACGGCAGGACCCAAGGAAGCACCAGGCGCTAGGTTGAACGAGATGGTGATGGCTGGGAATACGCCCTGGTGATTGACGGAGAGCGCCGTATTGGAAGGCTCGTAATGGGAAAACGCGCTGAGCGGAATCAATTTGCCGCTGCTAGACGGCAAATAAATTAGGTTCAACGCCATCGGTCCTTGTTGCAGGTCGGGAGTGACTTCCATAACCACGTGGTACTGATTTAATCCTTTGTATATGTTGGATACCTGGCGCTGGCCGAAGGCGTCGCTCAAAGTGTTGTCTATATCCAGAACGCTGACGCCCATGCGCGAGGCGGTGTCGCGATCGATCACCAGCGAAGTTTCCAGCCCCTTCATTTGTTGATCACTGTTGAGGTCGCGTAGTTCCGGGATGGTCCTCATCTTCTGCATCAGAATCGGAGCCCAGTGGGTTAGATCGTCGAGATTGTCGGCTTGCAGCGTGTATTGATATTGCGCGCCGCCGAAACGTCCGCCGATGCTGAGGTCCTGTACCGCTTGCAAAAATAGCGCAGCGCCGGGAATCTTGGCGGTCTTGGCGCGAATTCTAGCGATGACCTGATCGGCGCTGAGTTTGCGCTCGTTCAACGGTTTTAACTGCGCGAACATGCGTGCGGTGCTGCCGCCGTTGCCGCCGCCGGCAAAGGAAGTGACCGTATCAATCGCCGGATCCTGCATCACGATCTCGGTGAACTGGCGCATCTTGGTGGCCATGGCGGCGAAGGACAAGTCTTGATCGCCCTGGATCAAGCCGCTGATGCGTCCAGTGTCTTGTTGCGGGAAAAAACCTTTGGGAGTTTGCGCGAAGAGGTAGACGTTTAGGCAGACGGTGCCGATGGTGAGCAGCAAGATCAAAAACTGATGGCGCAACACCCACTTCAGTGAAAAATCGTAACCCGCAAGCAAGCGATTGAAGCCATTTTCCGAGAAGCGATACAGGCGATTGTGCTTCTTGCCCTTTTCCGGCTTTAGAAATTTGGCGCACATCATCGGCGTGGTGGTCAGCGAGATGAACAGCGAAACGGCGATGGCTACGCTGAGCACGACGGCAAATTCGCGGAACAGGCGGCCCACGATGCCGGCCATCATCAAAATGGGAATGAATACCGCCACCAGCGAGGTGCTCATGGAAATGACAGTGAAGCCAATTTCGCTGGCGCCTTTCATGGTGGCGTCGTAGGGAGTCATGCCGGCTTCAATGTGCCGGGCGATGTTTTCGATCACTACGATGGCGTCGTCCACTACGAAGCCGGTGCAAATGGTGAGGGCCATCAACGACAGGTTGTCCAAACTGTAGTGGCAGATGTACATCACGCCGAAGGTGCCGATCAGCGAGAGCGGGACGGCTACGCTGGGGATCAAGGTGGCCCAGACGTTGCGCAGGAACACGAACACTACAAAAATTACCAAGACGATGGAGATGAGCAGGGAAATTTCCACATCATGCACCGAGGCGCGAATGGTGATGGTGCGGTCGATGATCACATTGAGGTGCAGTGAAGGAGAGATGGACGCCCGCAGCACGGGAAGTTGCGCGGTGATACGATCGACGGTTTCGATCATGTTGGCGCCGGGCTGGCGGAAAATCGCGAGAATGACGGAACGTTGGCCTCCGGATAAACCGAGGTTGCGGGTGTCTTCGACGGAGTCCACAACCTCGGCAACATCGCGAAGACGTAACGACGATCCGGCATGACCGGCAATGATCAGCGGCTGATATTCATAAGCTTTAAAAAGCTGGTCGGTGTCCGTGATGGTGAAGGTCTTGGTGCCGTTCGAGACAGAACCCTTGGCCAAATCGGCATTGGCCGACTGCAACGCCTTGCGCACTGTTTCGAGGCTGACGCCGTAGCTGTTGAGCTGCGTGGGATTCACTTCCACGCGAACCGCCGGGCTGGAACTGCCCCACACAAACACCTGTCCGACACCATCGACCTGCGCCAGTTTTTGGGCCAGCACGGAATTGGCTGAATCGTAGATCTCGGCTTGAGGAATGTTTTCGGAAGTCAACGCCAGAAGCAAAATCGGAGCGTCTGCTGGATTCACTTTGCGATAGGTGGGCTGTCCCGGGAGATCAGCGGGCAATTGGCTGCGTGCCGCGTTGATGGAAGCTTGCACATCGCGCGCGGCCGCGTTGATGTCGCGGTTGAGGTCGAACTGCAGCGTGATGGAAGTGCTGCCCAGGCCGCTGGAGGAGGTCATCTGCGTCACGCCGGCGATGCGGCCGAACTGGCGCTCGAGCGGAGTGGCGACGGCGGAGGCCATTGTTTCCGGACTGGCTCCCGGCAAACTCGAACCAACGGCGATGGTCGGAAAATCTACTTGCGGCAGCGGCGCTACGGGCAAAAACCGAAAGGCGACCGCGCCGGAAAGAAAAATCGCGAAGGTAATCAGCGAAGTGGCCACCGGGCGGCGGATGAACGGAGCGGAGAAATTGGAGGAAAAATTCATGCGCTAATCTCCAGGCGCCGGTTTCGGTTCGGGCTGCTGCGGCGCCGGGTTGTCAAACTTTTCGATTTTGTTGCCAAACTGGAAATTGAAGCGATGGGCCAGCGAATCGAAAGCCAGGTAAACCACTGGGGTGGTGTATAGCGTCAGCAACTGGCTGACGATCAGGCCGCCGACGATGCTGATACCGAGCGGACGCCGCAACTCTGCGCCGACGCCGGTGCCCAATGCGAGCGGCAAGCCGCCCAGCAGTGCGGCCATGGTGGTCATCATGATGGGGCGGAAGCGCAGCAGGCACGCTTCGTAAATTGCTTCGAGCGGAGTCTTGCCTTCGTGGCGTTCGGCTTCGAGGGCGAAGTCGATCATCATGATGGCGTTTTTCTTCACGATGCCGATCAGCAGGATGATGCCGATTAATGCGATGACGCTAAATTCCGTGCGGCAGAGCATCAAGGCGAGGATGGCGCCCACGCCCGCCGAAGGCAGCGTGGAGAGAATCGTGACGGGATGTATGTAGCTCTCGTACAAAACTCCCAAGACGATGTAAACCGTGACCAGCGCGGCGAGAATCAGGATTGGTTCGTTGGCGAGAGAATTTTGAAATGCGGCGGCGGTGCCTTGGAACATGCCTTGGACGCTGGCGGGCATGTTGAGGTCGGCTTTAATTTTGTTGATGCCGTCGACGGCCTCACCGAGCGAAGCATTGGGTGCCAGGTTGAAGGACAGCGTGACGACTGGGAATTGGCCTTGGTGATTCAGCGTCAGCGGCGCGCTGCCTGGGTCCATGCGGGTGAAGGCGCTGAGCGGAACCTGCGGACCGGTGGAGGAGTGCACGTAAATATTTTTTAGCGCGTCGGGATTTTGTTGGAATTGCGGATCGACTTCGAGCACCACGTGGTACTGATTCAGCTGGGTGTAAATGGTGGAGACCTGGCGCTGGCCGAAAGCGTCGTAGAGGGTGTTGTCGATGTCCGCGGGAAGCACGCCGAGGCGCGAGGCGGTGTCGCGGTCGATGGTGAGCGTAGCGAGCAGGCCTTGATCCTGTTGGTCGCTGGCGACGTCGCGAATTTCCGGGAGCGATTGCAGTTTTTGGATGAAGAGTGGCGTCCAATGGCCCAACTCTTTGGCGTCTACGTCTTCCAGGGTGTATTGGAATTCGGTGCGGCTGACGCGGTCTTCGACGGTGAGATCTTGAACCGGCTGCATGAATAGAGAGATGCCGTCGACTTTTTCGAGTTTTGGTTGCAAGCGGCGAATTACGTCGCTGGCGTTGAGGTCGCGTTGCTTGAGCGGCTTCAAGTTGATTTGGATACGGCCGCTATTGAGAGTGGTGTTGGTGCCGTCGATGCCGATGAACGAAGAGAGGCTCTCCACCGCGGGATCTTGCAGGATGATGTCGGCGAGTTGTTGTTGGCGCGCGGACATGGCGGGGAAGGAAACGTCCTGGGGGCCTTCGGTAACGCCGAGAATCACGCCGGTGTCTTGTACCGGGAAAAATCCTTTGGGGACATAGATGTACAGCAAGATGGTGGCGACCAGCGTGGCCACCGTGACCATTAGAGTGATCTTGCGATATTCGAGGACGATCTTGAGCGTGCGGCCGTAGGCGGCGATGACGCGATTGAAGGCGTCTTCGGATTTGCGGTAGAACCAGCCTTCGTCTTCGCGGTTAATGTGCTTCAACAATTTCGCGCTCATCATCGGCGTGAGCGTGAGCGATACGAACGCTGAAACTAAAATTGTGACAGCCAGAGTGATCGCGAATTCGCGGAATAAGCGGCCGACGATGTCGCCCATGAACAGCAGCGGAATCAGCACGGCGATCAACGAAACGGTCAGCGACAAAATAGTGAAGCCGATTTGCGCGGAGCCTTTCAGCGCGGCTTCCAGCGGGGATTCGCCTTCCTCGATGTAGCGGCTGATGTTTTCGATCATCACGATGGCGTCATCGACGACGAAGCCGGTCGAGATCGTCAGCGCCATCAAGCGAGAGATTGTTCAAGCTGTAGCCCAGCAGGTACATCACGCCGAAAGTGCCGACGATGGAGAGCGGCACGGCGAAGCTGGGGATGATGGTGGCGCGCCAACTACGCAGGAAGAGAAAAATGACCATGACGACCAGGCCGATGGTCAGCATCAACTCGAACTGCACGTCTTCGACGGAGGCGCGGATGGTGGTGGTGCGGTCGGTCAGGATGGTGACGTGAATGGCTTGCGGCAGTGAGGATTGCAACTGCGGAAGAAGTTTTTTGATACGGTCGACGACCGCGATGATGTTGGCGCCGGGCTGGCGCTGAATATTCAGAATGACGGCGGGAGTTTTGTTGGCCCAGGCGGCCTGGCGAACGTTTTCGGCGCCGTCCAAAACAGTAGCGACGTCGGTGAGGCGGACTGCGCCGCCATTGCGATACGCAATGATCAGAGGCTTGTAGCTGTCGCCGGAAATGAGTTGATCGTTGGCGCCGATGGTGTAGGCCTGGTGCTTGCCGTCGAAGGTGCCTTTGGCCTGGTCGACGTTCGCGTTGCTGAGCGAAGTGCGCAGATCTTCCAGGCTCAAACCATACGAGGCCAGCGCTGTCGGATTCGCTTGAACGCGCACGGCGGGACGCTGTCCGCCGCTGATGCTGACCAAGCCGACGCCGGAAAGCTGCGAAATTTTTTGGGCGAGGGTGGTGTCGGTTAAGTCTTCGACTTTGGAAAGCGGAAGCGAATCGGAAGTCAGCGCTAGGGTGAGAATCGGGGAGTCGGCTGGATTAATCTTGCTGTAGATCGGAGGATTCGGGAGACCTTGCGGGAGCAAATTGGAAGCGCCGTTGATGGCGGCTTGGACTTCCTGCTCGGCCACGTCGATGTTGAGGTCCAGGCCGAACTGCAAAGTGACGATCGAGCTGCCGAAGGAGCTCGTCGAAGTCATCTGATTCAAGCCGGGGATTTGGCCGAACTGGCGCTCGAGCGGGGCGGTGACCGAAGAGGCCATCACGTCCGGACTGGCGCCCGGATAAAAGGTTTGGACCTCGATCGTGGGGTAATCCACCTGCGGCAATGCGGAAACCGGCAACTGCTCGTAGGCCACGAAGCCTACCAGCAGAATGCCGACCATCAGCAGCGTGGTCGCCACCGGCCGTAAAATAAACGGCCGCGAAAGGTTCATTGTTTTTTACCCTTACCTTTATAGCCGGACTGGTTTTGCGGCGGTTGCTGCTGATTGGGCTGTTGCGGTTGCTGCGGCTGAGTGTTGTTCGCCGCGGGCTTGCCGTTGTTGGGGGCTTGACTGGGGGTGACTTTGCTGCCGTCCTGCAGCTTGTCGGCGCCGTCGATGACCACCACGTCGCCGCCGTTGATGCCGTCGGTGAGGCCGACCTGGTTGTCGGTGGCTTGGGCGATGGTTACGTTATGAATTTTGACAGCGTTGGCGCTGTCGACGACGTAGACGTAGGTCGAAGCGTTGGGCCCGCGCTGAATCGCTGCAGTGGGGACAATGATCAGATTTTTCTTAGTGTCCACCAGCAGATGCATGTTCACGAACTGATTGGGATAGAGGACGTTGTTTTCGTTGTTGAAGCGGGCTTTGAGTCTGTAGGTGCCGGTGGTGGTGTCGATTTGATTGTCGATGCTGGCGAGGATGCCTGAGGCGATTTTAGTGGTGTTGTCGCGATCAAAGGCGTCCACAGGAAGTTGGCCGCCGTTGTGAAGTTTGGAGGCGACTTGCGGCAACTGGTCCTGCGGCAAACTGAAAATTACCGAGATGGGTTGCAATTGGGTGATGACCACGAGACCGCCGGCGTCGGCGGCGTGAACCATATTGCCGACATCGACGAGGCGCAAGCCGACGCGGCCGGTGAGCGGCGCGGTGACATGAGTGAAGGAGAGTTGCAGCTTGGCGCTGTCGATGGCGCCTTGATCGGCGGCGATGGAGCCGTCGAATTGGCCGACTTGAGCTTGTTGAGTGTCCATTTGCTGCTTAGGGATTACGCCTTCGCCGAATAGCAGTTTGTAGCGTTCGAGGTTGGTCTGGGCGTCTTTGCGCTGAGCAACGTCTTTGGCCAAATTGCCTTGGGCTTGTTCGAGGACGACTTGAAAAGGACGAGGATCGATTTCTTCGAGGGTTTCGCCTTCTTTGACGATTTGACCTTCGGTGAAATTTACTTTGACGAGCTGGCCGTCGACGCGGCTGTGGACGGTGACGGTGTTGAAAGCGGTGACCGTGCCGAGGCCGGAGAAGTACACCGGGAGATCGCCTTTTTGCGCCGTGGCTACGACCACAGGAACTGCGGGCATGCCGCCGCCAGCTCCACCTTTGCCGCCGCGGGCTCCGCCCGCTCCTGCAGCGCCGCCTTGGGCACCGCCAGCTTGGGCGTTCTTGGAATTTTCCGCTTCCGCGGCCGAATGTGCGCCGCGCCAATACCAAATCCCAACGACTAAAACCACCGCGACCAGCAACCACAGCCACCAGCGGCTTTTGGTTGGGGGACCCACAAGTTCCTGCTCCGAGACTCTTCTCGGCGGGTCCACAGATTCTAGATGCGCCATTCAGTCACTCCTGGATGAACTTCGTCCGTCGAAACCCTAGTTTGGCATGTTTCCGGGAGGGCACAAGCGTTCGCAGACACGGATCGCGCAGCGTACCGGAAAGCTTCACGACTAGTTAAGACGAACCGCTGGAGGAAAAGGTTACTAGGTCTGGCCTGGCGGCCTACAGGTTTCACTTGAGAACGGGGGTGGTCAGCCGAGATTTTTCGTTCATCGGCCGCAGGTCGTTCCGGCGTTGCTGATTAAAAATCTGTAAAGGCTATTTCTCACTGTGCGAGAGTCGAGCGAAAGTCTTAGACTAGCCGGGCCGCGAAGGTGGGTCGCTGCGCTATTCTGCGCGGAGCGAGTGCGAGTTAGAGCGAGACGGAGCCGAACAATGCTGAGAGGCTTGATCCTGGGGATTTTGCTGGGCGTGCTGCTGGTGTTTGGCGGGATTTATTTTTATTTCGCGACTGGGCGAGCTCCGGTGGCGGTGACGGCGCCGGAAATGCCGATGGAGCGGAAGATGGCGCACATGGCGCTGGATGCGTATCTGGAGAAGCTGCCGCATCCCGAGCCGGCGGTGCCTGCGGATGAGACCAATTTTGTGGCGGGCGCGAACGTGTATGTGCAGAACTGCGCGGTATGTCACGGGTTGCCGGGTGAACCGAAAAGCAATATTGCGGAGGGCATGGCGCCGCGACCGCCGAAGCTGTTTGATGGGACGGGCGTGACGGATGATGAGCCGTGGGAGACGTATTGGAAAGTGGAGAACGGGATTCGCATGACGGGGATGCCGGGCTTTAAGGGGCGATTGAGCGAGACGCAGATTTGGCAGGTGGCGGTACTGGTGAAGAATACGGATAAGATTTCGGACAAGGTCAAGGCGGCGTTGTTGAGTAATCAGGCGGGGGCTGCTGGGTCGGGGAATGCGGCGCCGGCGATGCCGGTGGTGCCGCCGCAACACTAGTTGATTCGAATTCGAATTGGTTGTTGGGTGGATGCTGGTCGGCACCCTCGACGAATGCTTGGTTGCCGCTTGCTCCTTGATACAGCTTTCCTAAAGCTGAAAACAAATGCGATGGTGGATCAGTACGCCTGGGCCGCCCACCCTTGCACAAACCGCAAGGATGGGGCACCCAACTCTTGATGTGGTTTCAGAAAAACAAAAAAATTCGAATGGGTGTTGCGGCACGGGGTGGTTCAAATGTCGGAGCGGCGACATTTGCGCATTGGTATGGGCGTTGACAATTGTCGGCGTGACGACAGTGGCGTTAATTGTCGGCGGTTCGACATTTGAACGAATTGTCGGAGCGCCGACATTTTGATCATTTGTCGGCACGTCGACATTTATGCGTTTCACGTGAAACAGACAATTTGATGTTTCACGTGAAACGATCAAAACGTTTAGTACTTACCAGTACTGAGTGTCGATGGGTATAGTTTGTTTCACGTGAAACAAGGTTTTTCTGCTTCACGTGGAACGGGGATTTGTTGTTGCACGTGAAACAGAAGCGTTCGAATGGATGCGGGATTTCGGGTCAGCAAACCCAATGAATTCTTGGAGTGGATTGGAGCGTTCGAATCGCGGATTAAAGTGCGCGCGCGTGTTGCGTTCGAAGGTGCTCGCCACGGCGCTAGTTGCGTTCGAATGATGAGGAGCGGGCTAACGTTTGGCGATGTCGGTGAGGTTGTTGGCGTTGCGAAGTTCGGGGAAGCGCCAGGCCCAGACGCCGGTGACCAAGATGGCTCCGAGACCGCCGAGGATGACGGCGGGGACGGCGCCGAACCACTGGGCGGTGAGGCCGGATTCGAACTGGCCGAATTCGTTGGAGGCGCCGATGAAGATCATGTCGACGGCGTTGACGCGGCCACGCATTTCGTCGGGAGTAGCGACCTGGATGAGGGTGCCGCGGACGACCACGCTGACCATGTCGGTGGCGCCGACCATCACGAGTGCGAAGAGTGAGAGGACTAAGTTGTGGGAGAGTCCGAAGAGGACGGTGAAGGCGCCGAACCCGGCGACGCACCACAGCATGGTTTTGCCGGCGTTGCGGCGGAGTGGGTGGTAGGCCAGGAAAAGGGCCACTACTCCTGCGCCGATAGCCGGGGCACTTCGTAACAGACCTAACCCGCGCGGGCCGGTGAGTAAAATGTCGCGGGCGAAGATGGGGAGGAGGGCGACTGCGCCGCCCAGCAATACCGCGAACAGATCTAACGAGATGGAGCCGAGAATTAATTTTTCGCGCCAGATGTAGTGGAAGCCGGCCAGGACGGTGTCGATGCTAATTGGCTCGCGCTTGCGAACGGCCGATTGGGATTTTATTTGTAGGGTGCACAGGACTGCGATCGCTGCGGCGGTGGCTGCTGAACCGTAGACGAAGGCGGGGCCGTGGAAGGCGGCGTAGACCAAACCGCCGAGTGCGGGGCCGAGGATGGTAGCGGCCTGAAAGACGCTGGAGGCCCAAGCGACTGCGCTGGGGAAATGCGCTTCGGGAACGAGGACCGGCAGGAGTGCGCGGCTGACTGGGCCGTTGAAGGAACGGACGACGCCGACGAGGACCAGCACGACGTAGATGAAGGCGACGTGGTGCGGGGCGAAGAGCGCGGTGCATAGCAGCAAGCTGGAGCAGACCAGGAAGCCGGCGTAGCAGATGACCATGACTTTGCGACGGTCGAAGCGGTCGATGACGTGGCCGGAGACGAGAAAGAGCAAGATGCCGGGGATGAATTGAGCGAGGCCGACGAGGCCGAGGTCGAGGGGGCGCTTGGTGGTGGCGAAGATTTGCCAGCCGACCGCGACGGATTGCATTTCGAGAGCGACGATCAGGCAGAAACGGGCGATCTGGAAGAGGCGGAAATTGCGGAAACCGAAAACTGCGAGGCCTTCGGATGCGAGTCGGTTCTGGAGAGGGGTTGTTGGGTTCCTGGGAGTCGTCCAGCTCGGGTTCTTGCGCGGGCATCGTTAGATAGTTTGCGCACGAATTGAAAAACTGCGAATGCGACGGAGTGCGGTGTGGCGTTTTTGTGGGGAATTTTTCGCGACTGAAGAATGGTTATTTTGAGCCGGGGCTTAGCTTGAGCTGGCGCATGGCGTCGTCGACGATTTGGTCGGCGGGCTTGTCGATTTCGACGGTGACGGCGTCGTGAGGTTCTTCGAGGGTGGCGAACTGGCTTTTGAGAAGATTTTCGCCGGCGAAGTGGTCGTGGCGGGCTTTGACGCGTTGGTCAACTAATTCAAAGTCGCCGTGGAGATAGAGGATTTTTATTTGCTGCGCGGTGGGGTCGGCGACGACGGAGATTTGGTTGGGCGGCTGGTCCGTGGCGCGGGCCATTGCGGCGGTCTCTTCCCTTCTGCCGTAGACAAGGAAGTCTCGGTAGATCTGCTTCAGCGCTGAGCAGGTGACGACGCCGTTTTTTTCGGCGGCGATCCATTCGAGGATGCGTTGGCGGATGGCGGCGAGCCAGGGCCAGCGGTCGGCGTCGGTGAGGGCGATGCCTTTGTGCATTTTTTCTTTGTTGGCGTCGGAGTGGAAGTCGTCGGCGTCGGCGAACTCGCTGTGCCAGCGTTCGGCGAGGAGTTTGCCGATGGTGGTTTTGCCGGAGGCTTCGACGCCGATTACGACGATGACCATTTTTTGTTTGTTCGTCCTGATTGTGATTGCGAAGGAGTGAAACGTTTCGATTTTGAAGTCAATTTGTGTTTAGCAAAAAACAAAAGGTGCTGCACCTTCGTAGGGTGCAGCACCCGAAGTGTTGGTTTAGATTTCCTGAGACGCAGCTTCGTTCTATGGATACGGCAGATAGCGCCACTGGTCATTCAAGTAGCCATTACCAGTCGCGCTGCTCGCGTCATAGCCTTGGCCACCGAGCAGCCAGAAGCTGGTTCTGCGTTGTCCAGCCAACTCATAGCGCCTCGACGGCCGCCGGGGGTCCAAGTCACTTTCGTGAAGTAGGGACGTTTGGTGTTGGTCCAGTAGATTCCGTTCTGACCGCCGGTGTTCGAACCCTTCACCCAACTCCAAGTGCCCGCTTGCCCAAATGTGGTGCTGGGTACGTAGGCCCAGAGGTCGTTGAGGTAACCGTTCCCGTTGGTGCCAGTGGAATCCTGGCCCCACCCGCCGAACAACCAAAGGTTACCATTGTGATCGGTCCAACCGTTTGCGCCCCAGCGCGAACCTGGGAAGATTCCGGCCGTTTGGGTAAGGCCCACGGTGCCCGCTGCAGTCGCAGTGTTTGCCGGACCAATTACGGGGGCCAAACCGTAGTTGCCGGTCTGGTTCGCGGTGTTGGAGCCAGCCACCCAAACCCATTGGTTGTTGGTGATGCTGTACTCCCAGAGGTCGTTGAGGATTCCGTTCGGCGTTCCGGCAGAATCGAGTCCCTCGCCGCCGAAAAGCCACAGGTTTCCAGTAGCGTCGGTCCAAGCAACCGCAGTCTGGCGGCTGCCTGGAGTGTTGCCAGCCGCGGGGGTTCCTTGGGTGCCGTAAACGCCGCTCTGATTAATTACGTTGGAGTTGGGAATTACCGAGGAGACATATACCCAGGTTCCCCCTGTGTATTCCCACAAATCGTTCAGGAATCCGACGGTTCCATTTTTGTCGTAACCGAATCCGCCGAACATCCAGAAATTGCCATTGTGGTCCGTCCAAGAGACCGGAGACCAACGCGCACCCGGCAATAGAGTTCCGCCTGTGTAGGTGCCAGGTTGGTTGACGTTGAGCGAGCCGGATACGTGGGTCCATGCACCTCCGCTGAATTTCCAGAGGTCGCCTAGTAAGCCGATGTTATCTGCACCGACTCCCTGTCCGCCGAAGAGCCAGAGATTACCAGAGCCGTCTGCCCACGTCGCGGAGCCCCAACGGCCACCAGGGATTGTTGAAGGCCCAAGGTTATCGTTTTGCGCGATGGGGAAGTTTCCGCTCATGTCTGGAGCTTCATTCAATTCCCATTCGCAGTAGTCCGTGCCGGTTGCGGTTTCATCACAGGTCCACATGTCGTTCAAGAACCCGGACCTGGTGTCTGGTTGCGCGTTGCCGCCAAGTTCGAAGCCAAGGCCGCCAAAGAGAATCATCTTTCCACCGACGGTCCAGGCTGCCCCTGAGTCGCGACCTCCAGGGGTATTGGTGTACGGGTTTGGCTCGGGAATGGCAGGAGTGGCTGGGAAAGAACCATATTGCGGGGCGGTGTAGTCGATACCCGCAACATTTTGCCCGTTGATCCAAGTCCAGTCGTCATGCGCGCAGTCGACCAACATGTCGGTCACATTAGCGGTGGCCACACCCTTGTAGTCCCAGAGAGTGCAACCCTGGGCTTGAGTCGACGGAAAGCTGATGATGGAGAGATCGTATTGGCCGTTGCGGGCGACTGGCGTCGCGAAAGTGAAGGGGCCGTTCTGGGTGATGATGCGGTTGTCGCCGCCATTGTTGAGGAGTTGGAAACTGTTGTCGGTGAGCGGTTGATTGGAAGGCGGCGGAGTTTTGCCGAGGAGGCCGACGACATTGCCGCCAACGCTGTAGGTGATGGCCGGGCAAACGATGGCTACGGTGGTGACATCAGCGGTGGCGGTGCCACTGCCGGTGCCGGTGGATGACTACGCAGGTCTGTGCCGGGCTGCCCGGTTGAGTGTCGATGGTCACGGCATACGGGGTGCCAGTTGGAACCTGCTGATCAAACATGGAAGGCGCCGTTTTGCGTGATGGTGATGGGATCGCCGCCGTTGTCTTTCAGGATGAGGCCGGTGCCGACGACGCCAGTGACGGTGCCGCCGATGACGAAGCTATTCACGCAAGCCACGGTGGCCGTAACGGTTTGGGTGGTCGCCGTGCCGGAGCCGCTGCTGACCGTGCAAAGTTGATTGGGAGTGACCGGTTGGGTCAGAACGGTGACGGCGTAAGCGCCGGTTACCGGGGTCTTAAAGGTGTAGGAGCCGCTGGCGGGAACGGTAAGGCTATCGCCGCCGTTGTCTTGCAGCACCAAGCCGGTGCCGGCGAGGCCGGAAACCGTGACGCCTACGGTGGCGTTGAGACGGTGTTGGCGCAGGTTACCGTGACCGAGGTGACGGTGGCGGTTGCGCTACCGCTGCCGTTGGTAACCGCGCAGCTTTGTGCGGGATTGGTCGGTTGGCTCGCCACGGTGACGGCGTAGGCTCCGCCGGTGGCGATTGTGGTTGGAAAAGTAAACGCAGCCGTTTGCGCTGATGGTCAGGTTATCGCCGGCGTTGTCTTGCAGGACGAGGCCAGTGCCGGTCAAGCCGGAGACGGTGCCGCCGATAGCGAAGGGACCGGTGGTGCCTCCAGAGCCGCTGCCGCCGGCGGCGGTGTGGACGCCGCTGCAGGCTGCGGCGAGCAGAGCGGAACTCAGGATGAGTGCTACAGCTTGAAGTTTTTGAGTCGGCAGCTTCATAAAAAAGTGGCTCCTGAACTGGATCCTCCGAGAACGCTCGGAAGGACGAAATCTTTTTTGCGCGACGAATAAAATGTCCAATTTCGCGGTGTTTATGCGCACGCTGCGCGAAAGGCGAGGCGTGGAGTTGGACCTTCAAAAGAGTAACCTTCGGATTATTAGGGGCCACTTGCAATTTTCGGTGGGTTATACGACCCGCTAGTAATCAATAGGAAATTGTGGAGGGGCTTTTGGGGCCGGATTCGCTGGACGAATCGAGGAATTGCGAGGTGAAAAGTACCAGGAGATCATCGGTAGGGCGGATAACTAACGAGGTAATTCTTCGGGTGGGTGGATTTTGCGGAAGGTGAGATAGACGAGGATGTCGTAGAGGATTTTGAGTCCGCCGGCGAGGAAGAAGGGGACGCTGATTAAGGATGGGCGGGCGAAGAGCAGGCCCGCGAGGAGTGGGCTGATGGCTGCGCCGGTGGTGCGGGCGACTCCGGTGATGCCGCCGGCGGCGGAGCGTTCTTCGGGCGGGACGACGGCCATGGTGTAGGACTGGCGGGTGGGGACGTCCATCTGGCTGATGCTGAAGCGGGCAAGGAGGACGGCGATGGCGAGCGGGAGGCTGGGCATTAGGGGGACGAGGATGAGCAGAATGTTCGAGGGAAGATGAGTGACGACCATGGTGCGGAGGAGGCCAATGCGGGCGGCTAGCCGGGAGGCGAGTAATGCGGAGATGCCGGCGAAAACGTTGGCCCAGAAGAAAATTACTCCAAGGGCGGCGGGCTTGACGCCGAAGCGGAGGTAGAACCAGTAGGCGGCGAAACTTTGGATGACGAAGCCGCCGGCGAAGGAGTCGAGGGAGAAGAGGGCGGAAAGTTTGAAGATGATGTTGCGGGATTTGGGGACGCCGAGGAAATGGGTTGGTGCGGGGGTGCCTGGAGTTTTGGCGGCGGTGACTGTGGCTTCGACGGCTGGAGAAATTTGGGTAAAGAGAAGTGCCAGGAGTACGCCGAGGGCGGCGTAGAGGATCACGATGATGCGGTAGCTGTTGGTGGCGGGGACGGAATGTTGTTGGAGAGTTTGGGCGATGGCGCCGCCGGTGAGTGCGCCGAGTGCAGTGGTGAGAGAGCCGGCGAGGGTGTACCAGGCGAAAATTGTGGTGCGAGATTTGGCGGGGAGGATGTGGGAGAGGGCGGCTTGTTCAATGGAGAGGAAAGGCCCGACTTCGTTGCCGCTGGGGCTGATGACGCCGATGGTGCCGGCGATAATGAGAAAGAGGAGATTGTGGGTGGAGGCGAAGGCGAGGCCTGCGGCGGCCATCAGGGTTGCGCCGATAATCAGCATGCGGCGGCGGCCGATGCGGTCGGCGCGGGTAGTGAGGTAGAGAGAGATGATCATGTCGCCGACGAGGGTGAGGCTGAAGAGGAGGCCGGTTTGCTGGTCGGAGAGGCCGAGGCTGAGTAAGTAGAAGACGAGGATTACCGAGAGGGAGCCGTAGGCGAAGAGGCGTATAGAGCGGGTGAGGAAGAGGAGCCAGCCGTCGCGGCTGAGTTCGCGAAGGGCGGGTGGGATGAGGTTCTTTAATGGCATTTTCAGGGTGCGATGGGCATCCAAAACACAGTTTCGATGCGGCGCCAAGATTTCTGATCGTCGTGGCGTTGCATGGTTCAGAATATGTCGGATCTTGGTGTTTCAGAAATTTGATGCGTTGGAGGGCGTATGACTAGCTCGAGAGATTCGCGGGGTGTATTCGATCGACGGAAATTGCTGGCGGGTGCTGCGGCGGCTGGAGCGTTGGCGGTTGGGTCGAAGCTTTCTGCGGCCGGGGCGGCGTGTGCGCCGCAAAACAACCAGGCAATGACTGCGGCTCAGCCGGGTGGGCGGAGCTTCAACGAGTTGGTGCCGCTGGCGACAGCGAATGGCAGCACGGAGCCGTATCCGATTCCGTGGCTGGATAAGAATGGGAGTCACAACCAGCCGGCGGCGGCGACGCTGGAGCCTTCGCACATTTACCACTTCAAAGGATTAGTGGCGCGGTGCAGTACGTTTACAGGCATGGGGACGGACAATGCTGGGAATCGCATTGCGTTTGGGAGTCCGACGACGGATTACGGATTGATGCGTGGGGAGTATTGGGCGGCACGTTCGGCGCAGCAAGGAATTTTCACGCACATATGACTCACCCTTTTCCGGGGGCCGTTGGCTCCCGCTAATCAGATTCATGATTTCCATCCGCCGATCGCGCCATCGGGATTGTATTGGGTGGTGGCGGTGCCGGATACGAATGTGAAAGTTAGCGCGGACGAGAGGACGATTACTTTGGAG
The DNA here is from genome assembly GCA_963846145.1 of uncultured Acidobacteriota bacterium. Lineage (GTDB taxonomy): Bacteria > Acidobacteriota > Terriglobia > Acidiferrales > UBA7541 > Acidiferrum. The sequence goes on from CAWJUV010000007.1 coordinate 165,274, forward strand.
ATGGAAAATGTGCCGGTGGTGGATCAGCCGAAGTGGCCGGCGCTGGATGCGGAGGCGACTCCGGCGCGGATGAGTTTCAAGATGGTTTGGAAGTCGAACGGCGAAGCGATTGTGATTGAGGATGCAGCGAAGCAATTTCGATTTACGGGGACGCGGGCGTCTTGTCAGATGCAGGCGACGGTGGAGGTGCCTTCGATTGGGTTTTCGTGGAAGTCAGATGAGTTGGAAACGTCGAAGGCAGATTTCGCGATCATCGGGCAAGAAGTAAATGGGCGGTATTACAAATAAGCCGAATTGTAAGCTGGAGTATCACGCAATCGCGAGCCGAGATCGGCTCGCGATTTTTTTTTGTAGCGACACGTTTAGCTGGGGACGCCGCCGAGGGCTTTGTAGAGGGCGATGACGGCGAGGTAGACGTCTTGTTCGCTTTGGGCGACGGCGTCTTCGGCCTGGAGTTGGGTGCGTTCGGCGTCGAGGAGATTGAGGAAGTCGGTGACGCCTTCGCGGTAGCGGAAGCGGGCGATGTCGGCGTAGCGTTTGCTTTCCTGGGCCTGAATGTTGAGTTTGACGAGGCGTTCCTGTTGGGCGCGGAAGTTGGAGAAGGAGTTTTCGGTTTCTTCCAGCGCGCGCAGGACGGTGTCTTCGTAAGAAATTGTGGCTTCGTCGGTGACGGCGGTGGCGCCGCGGACGCGGGCTCGGGCGCGGCCGATGTCGAAGGCGGACCAGCTTACGTTGCCTGCGGCGGTGGTGGCGAAGGACCTAGTGGTGAAGAAGAGGCTGCCGCGTCCGGCGAGAAATCCTACAAATGAAGAGACGCTGATTTCTGGATAAAGCTGGGCGATGGCTACGCCTTGGCGTTCTGTAGCGGCAGAGATGCGGCGTTCGGCGGCGCGAACGTCGGGGCGGCGGCGGAGCAAGTCGGCGGGATTGCCGATGGGCAAAACTTTGTCGATGGGCGTGTAATCGCGGGGGGAGAGATCGGTGGTGAGTTCGCCGGGTTGAGTGGCGGTGAGGACGGCGAGGTGGTATTCGGCGCTTTTCACGGCGAAATCGAGGGCGGGGATGGTGGCGTCTACGGCGGCCACGCGGGCGGCGGCGCTGGCAACGTCTTGTTCTTCGCCGACGCCGGCGTCGCGGCGGAGTTTGGTGAGATCCAAAGTGTCTTGCTGATTTTTTAAGCTGCGCTGGGCGACGGCCAGGCGCCATTGCGCGCCGCGCATGGAGAAATAATTGCGGGCCACTTCGGCAAGGACGCTGACTTTTACGTCTTGCAGGTCGGCTTCGAAGGCTTGATTGTCGCTGCGGACGGCGGCGATGTTGTGGCGGACGCGGCCGAAGACGTCGAGTTCCCAGGTGGCGTCAAAGCCGGAGTTGAAGGTGTTGACGGTGACTGGGTCGTTGAAGAACGGAGGGATCTGTTCTTTGGCGTAAGTATAGGAGCCTTGCGCCGGAACTGTTGGGTAGCGGTCGAATTTGCGCTCGTCGTAGACGGCGCGGGATTCGGCGAGGCGGGCGCGGGCGATGCGGATGGTGGTGTTGGCCCCGAGGGCTTTATCCATCAGGCCGTCGAGGACGGAGTCGTCGAATTGTTTCCACCAGCGGGCATCGAAGGCTGCGTCGTTGACCAGCTTGGGATCGGCGTCGTGATATTTCACGGCGGCGGGTTCGGGGGCTTTGTAGTGTGGGCCGACGGAGCAGCCGGCGAGTGTGACTGCCATAGCCGCTAATGTTGCGGTGACGATGCGGAAATAATTTTGCGACGTGGACATGATTAGGCCTCCGCCGGTGCCGGCGCAGAAGCGTCTTCTTTGCGCTGGGCTTTTTTGGCTTCGCGGCCTTCCACGAAGCGCTGGACTAACACATAAAAAACGGGCGTAAGGATCAGGCCGAAGATGGTGACGCCGAGCATGCCGAAGAAAACGGCGACGCCGATGGCGCGGCGCATTTCGGAACCGGCACCCACGCTCAGCACCAAGGGGACGACGCCCATAGTGAAGGCCAGCGAGGTCATCAAAATCGGGCGCAAACGCAAGCGGCAGGCGGCGAGAACCGCGTCGACGCGATTGAGGCCTTCGTGGAGTTGTTTTTCGCGGGCAAACTCGACGATCAAGATGGCGTTTTTGCACGCGAGACCGACGAGCACAATCAAACTGATTTGAGTGAAGACGTTGTTGTCGCCGTGGAGCAGCCAGACTCCGGCGATGGCGGAGAACAGCGTCATCGGCACGATCAAGATGATGACCAGCGGCAGTGACCAGCTTTCGTATTGAGCGGCCAGCACCAAATAGACCAAGAAAACTGACAACGGAAAAATGTAGACCATGGTGTTACCGGCCAGAATTTTCTGGTAGGTCAGCTCGGTCCATTCGTACTTCATTCCGAAAGGCAGTTGCTGATCGAGGATGTTGCTGATCGCGGATTCGGATTGGCCAGTGCTGAAGCCGGGAGCGGCGGCGCCGTTGATTTCCGCGGCGGGAAAGCCGTTGTAGTGCATGACGCGGTCGGGGCCGTAGACATTTTTCACGTCGATGAAAGAGCCGAGCGGAATCATTTCGCCGGCGAGATTTCGGGTGCGCAGATGCTTGATGTCCTCGGGCTGCAGGCGATAGGGATATTCGGCCTGGACGTTGACTTGCCAGGTGCGGCCGAAGCGGTTGAAGTCGTTGACGTACAGCGAGCCGAGGTAAACCTGCATGGTGTCGAAAACGTCGCCGAGAGGGACGCCGTAGGTTTTTACTTTTTCGCGGTCGACGTGGGCGTCGATCTGCGGGACATTGACGTCGAAACTGGAAAAGACGCCGGCGAGTGCGGGAGTTTGATTGCCTTTCTGGATGGCGGTGGTGGTTTCTTTGTAGAGCGATTCCAGGCCGAGACCGCTGCGGTCCTCTATATAGAGTTTGAAGCCTGCTACCGTGCCGAGGCCTTGCACGGGCGGCGGCGGGAAAACGGCAATAAAGGCTTCCTGAAGGCCGGCGTACTGTTTTTGGAGGTCGGCAGCGATGGAGTTGGCGTCGAGACCTTTGCCGAGGCGTTCCTCGGATGGTTTTAGCGTGACGAAAACGATGCCGGAGTTGGGGCTGTTGGTGAAGCCATTGATGTTGAGGCCGGGAAATTCGACGGCGGCGTAAACGCCGGGGTGCTTCATGGCGATGTCGGTCATTTTGCGGATGACTTCTTCGGTGCGATCGAGAGTGGCGCCGTTGGGAAGTTGAGCGAAGGAGACCAGGTAGCCTTTGTCCTGCACCGGGACGAAACCCGCGGGGATGCGCTGGAAGCCGAGGGCGGTCAGGCCGATCAAGCCGACATAAACGACTACGGCCAAGACGGCGACGCGCAGGGTGTGGGTCACCAGCTTGCGGTAGCCGTTGGAGGCTGCGCCGAAGAAGCGGTTGAACAAGCGGAAGAACCAGCCGAAGAGAAAATCTATGATCTTGGTAAGGCGATCTTTGGGGGCGTCGCGGTTTTGCAGGAGGAGCGCGGCGAGCGCGGGGCTGAGAGTTAGCGAGTTGAATGCGGAGATGACGGTGGAGATGGCGATGGTCAGCGCGAATTGTTTGTAGAACTCACCGGACAAACCGACGATGAAGGCGGTGGGGACGAAAACAGCGCACAGAACGAGAGCGATGGCGACGATGGGGCCGCTGACTTCGTGCATGGCGCGGCGAGTGGCGTCGTGGGGTTCGTAGCCGAGGTCGATGTTGCGCTCGACGTTTTCGACGACGACGATGGCGTCGTCAACGACGATGCCGATGGCGAGCACCAGGCCGAAGAGCGAGAGCGTGTTGAGAGAAAAACCTAGCGCGAGCATTACCGAAAACGTTCCGACGAGCGAAACGGGGAGCGCGACGAGGGGAATGATGGAAGCACGCCAGGTTTGCAAGAAGACCAGCACCACCAGCACGACGAGAATCAGCGCTTCGATGAAGGTGTGGCCGACGGCTTGGATCGATTCGCGTACGAACACCGTGGGATCGTAGACGATGCGGTAGTCGACACCTTCGGGGAAAGTTTTCTTGAGACGGGCCATGGTTTCGCGGACTTGCTGCGAAGTGGCCAGCGCGTTGGAGCCGGGACGCTGCGAGATGGGGATGGCGGCGGCGTTTTTGTTGTCAAGCAAACTGCGGAGCGCGTAGGTGCTGGAGCCGAGTTCGACGCGGCCGACATCGCGGATGCGGGTGATTTCGCCGTTTTGGGCGGCGCGTATAACGATGTTGCCGAACTGTTCTTCAGTGGTGAGGCGGCCTTGGGTGTTCACGAGGAGCTGGAAGGCGGTGCTGTTGGTGTTGGTGGGCGGCGCGCCGAGGACACCGGCGGCGACTTGCACGTTTTGCTCGCGGATGGACTGGACCACGTCGGAAGCGGTGAGATTGTGGGCGGCGAGTTTATTGGGGTTGAGCCAGACGCGCATGCTGAAATCGCCAGCGCCGAAAATTTGCACGTTGCCGACGCCGGGGATGCGGTTGAGTTCGTCTTTGACTTGCAGGACGGCGAGGTTGGCGAGGTACAGCTCGTCATAACGACCGTCGGGCGAGATGAGGTGGACGACCATCAAGAGGTCGGGAGAAGTCTTGTCGGTGGTGACGCCGAGGCGCTGCACTTCTTGCGGGAGGCGCGGGAGAGCTTGGGAGACGCGGTTCTGCACCTGGACTTGGGCTTTGTCGAGGTCGGTGCCGAGGGCGAAAGTGATGGTGAGGGTCATCACGCCGTCGGCAGTGGCTTGCGAAAACATGTAGAGCATGCCTTCGACGCCGTTGATTTGTTGTTCGAGCGGGGAGGCGACGGTTTCGGCGATCACGGTGGGGTTTGCGCCGGGGTAGCTGGTGCGAACGACGACCGTGGGCGGGACCACTTCCGGGTATTCGCTGAGCGGCAGCTTGAGATACGAAAGGGCGCCGACTACGAAAATGATGATGGAGATGACGGCCGCGAAAATGGGGCGCTTGATGAAGAAATCAGAAATGTTCATGAGTGGAGTCCGGAGTTACTTCTTCCCTTTTGAGGGCGCGCTGTCGCTGGGTTGAGGAGCGGCGTTGTTGGGCGATTCGTTTGTCGCGTTGTCCGCGGCCATAGAGATTTTTTTGGGATTTACCGTGGCGCCGGGGCGGATGCGCTGCAAACCGTTGACGACGATGACGTCGCCTTCCTTCACTCCGCTGCGGATGACGCGCAGGCCCTCGGTCATGGGGCCGAGTTTTACGGGGCGGTATTGCGCGGTGTTGTCTTTGCCTACGACGAAAACGTATTTCTGGTTGAGGTCGGTGACGACGGCTTCGTCGCGGGCGAGGCAACCTTGATATGCGCCGCCGCCCTGCAGGCGGACGCGTCCGAAGAGGCCGGGAGTGAGCGCGAAATTGGGATTCGGAAAAGTGGCGCGGAGGCGGATGGTGCCGGTGGTGGAGCTGACCTGATTGTCGACGAAGTTTACGTGGCCGACGTGGGGGAAATCCTGCTCGTCGACGAGCGCGAGGCGAGCTTCGTTGCCAAGATTGTGGGCGCTGGGGCCGGCGGTGCGGGTGACTTTGGCGTATTTCAGATAGGTTTGTTCGTCGACGTCGAAATAAAGGTAGACGGGATCGAGAGAGACGAGGGTGGTAAGCGGGTGCGTGTTGGCGGCGCCCGCTTCGACGAGATTCCCTTCGGTAATTTCGGCGCGACTGACGCGGCCGGTGATGGGCGCGAGCACGTGGGTAAAATCGAGATTGAGTTGCGCGCCGCGTAGAGCCGCTTCGGTGGAGGCGATTTTTGCGGCGGCGGTGTTTTTTTGCGCGGCGCGGCGATCGTATTCCTCGATGGACATGCCATTGTTGTTATGGAGACGTTCAGCGCGCTGGAAGTCGCTGTCGGCGCGAGCCAAGTCGGATTTGGCTTCGGCGAGTTCGCCTTTCAGTTGATCGACGATGGCTTGAAAGGGGCGCGGATCAATTTCGAAGAGGACGTCGCCTTGATGGACGATAGCGCCTTCCTTGAAATTTACTTTTTCGAGGAAGCCGGAGACGCGGGGACGGACTTCTACGACGTGGACGGCTTCGAGGCGGCCGGTGAATTCGTCGGCGTCGGCGAGTTGTTTGCAGACGACTTCGGCGACGGTGACTTCCGGAGCGGCGGGAGGAGCGGCGTTGGGTTTGGAACGGGCTTCGTCGGAGCAGCCGGAGATTGTGGCAAGAGTGAGTGCGACGGAGAGCGCCGCAGTAATGGACAGAATTTTTTGCAGGGGCCGCGTGTCCGGCGCAATTGAAGTGTTCGGGGAGTTGCGCGGGGCGATTTCATTCGTAGCAATAGCGGTCACGTTCACGTGATTCGTCCTTGGTCCCATGTTCGGATTCGCGATTGAAGACATATGGAACGCGCGGCGGGGAAGCTGAAGCGAATCTCGCCCCCCGCGGGATTCATGGTCCTGAATAGATGTTTGGGGTCAAACGTTCGTTACCTGTGTTATGCAGATAAGAGCGAGAAAAAATTTGGATGCTTGGTATACAATTTGGAACCAGGTATGGAATGACGTAAATGGCAACTAAGAGACCAGCACTTTGTCCGGTGGAGACTACTGCGCGCATTGTGGGCGGGCGGTGGAGAGCCGCGGTGCTTGACCAATTATTTCGCGGCGAGAAAAGATTTTCGGAGATTAAGCGGGCGATTCCGGGGATTACGCAGCGCACGCTGTCGCAACAGCTTCGCGATTTGCAATCGGCGGGGATTATCGATCGCACCGTGCATCCGGATTTTCCGCCGCGCGTGGTATATGCGACCACGACGCTGGGTGAGACTTTGCGGCCACTGCTTGAAACGATGTGTCATTGGGGAAAATCGCATTCCGCGGCGATGGCGTTGAAGAATCTGCGGACCTCCGATCGATAAAATGAAGTTCTGACTACTCCTGTCAGCTCCTGAAGTCCTGCCTTGACTTCGATTGAAATAGAAAGTAAAAGTAACCAATCGAAAGCAGTCGAAACTCTTCGACTTTCGATTCCGAACGGGGTAGGACCATGCAAGCCAGGGCGAGAATTCCTTTCTATCTACGATTTTGCGCGGCCGTAATCGCGATCTTCTGCAGCGCGGTCAGTGTTTCCGCGCAATCGACGTACACCGGTAAATTATCCGGGGAAGTCACGGACAGCTCCGGGGCGGTGATCGCTGGGGCTAAAGTGACGCTCACGGATCAGGCGACCAATGTGGCGACCACGGTGACGACGGACAGCAAAGGCGTGTATGTGATTTCGGGTTTGCGGCCGGCGACGTATTCGATTTTGGTGGAGGCGACTGGGCTTGCGCCGGTGGAAAGAAAGGATGTGGTGCTGGCGGTGAGCCAGGAAGCGAGTTTGAATTTCAAGTTGGTGCCGGGGACGGTGAACAGCACGGTGACGGTGACGGAAGAAGCGCCGCTGCTGGATACCGGCAATGCGACGCTGGGTACGGACGTTACCAATGAATACGTGCGCAATATTCCGCTGCCGGACCGGAGTCTCTTTGGTTTGGTGTTTTTGGCGGGCGGGGTGTCGGAAGCGGCTGGGTCCGGGATTCAGGATTCGTATCCGTCGGGGACAAACTTTGTTTCGAACGGGCAGCGCAACGCAACGGCGGAAGTGCGGCTGGATGGAGCGCTCACCAGCGCGCCGGAACAGGGCGAAGGCGGGACGACGAATGTTTATTACCAGCCGTCCGTGGAGATCGTTCAGGAATTTAAAGTTGCGAATAACAGTTTTTCCGCGGAGTACGGCAACAACGGCGGCACGGTCGTCAACCTGGTACTGAAGGAAGGCGGCAACAAGTTTCACGGGAGTGGATGGTGGTTTGGGCAACGTTCGGCGTTGGATGCCAACGATTTTTTCAATAATGCCGCGGGAGTGCCGAAGGCGGATCATTCGCGGGATCAGTATGGCTTTGCGGTGGGCGGGCCGATCCATAAGAACAAAACTTTTTTCTTTCTGGATCTAGAGCGGGTGCATGTTCAAGACGCCGTAAATATTTCGGGAAATGTGCCGACGGCCGACGAACGGCTAGGCAATTTTTCGGCGGATGCGGCGTCGATTTACAACCCGTCAGCTTGCCTGGCGTTTGATCCTGACAGTCGGCTCGTGCAACCAGCGTGCGCAGTATGTTGGCGACGCCAGTAGCGTGGACGCGGCTGGAAACTCGCTGGCGGGGGTTGCCAACGTGATTCCCGGATCGCAGATCGACAAGATCGGGCAGGCGATTCTGAATTTGTATCCGCTGCCGAATGTGAGCGGCGATCCCAACGTGAATTTTCGTACTTCCACGCTGGCCACCAGCACCGGCTACCAGTACGACGTGAAGATCGATCACCACTTCAACGACAAAGCGCATCTCTCGGGTCGCTACAGCCATTTGTATTCGGACTTTAATACGCCGTTTATTGTGGGCGACGGCAACGATGCGCAGGGCAACACCATCAACGACGGGCTGGCGGGGAAAACGGTGGTAACCAACGGGGGGTTGGAGCTGGATTATTCGCTAACGCCGACGACACTGTGGACCAGCCGGTTGGCGATCGATCGCGCTTCATCGCCGGGGCACACGCTGGGGCCAACGCTGCAGTCGGTGGGATTGCCGGACATTTTGGCGCAGGCGAATGCGCTCAATCGTATGCCGACGATTCAGACCGACTACAGCGGCGCGGATAACCAGCTTTCACTTTTTAATCAGTGCTGCACGGATGTGAAGTTCGCGCACAGTTTGTTTTCGTATTCGTCTTCCATTTCGTGGCTGCACGGGCGGCATACGTTTACCGGTGGGTTTGAGCAGCGGCAGTTCCTGAATAATTTTGGACAGCCAAATAATCCGACGGGGCTATTTTATTTTCCGCAGACGGTCACGGCGATTTCTCCCACCGATACTTCTTCTGGGAATTCTTTTGCAGACATCCTGATTGGGTATGGGGATCCGTCGAGCTCCATCAATATTCAGCCGGACGTGGCGGACAAGTCGTGGGAGACGGCTTTCTACATTCAGGATGATTTCAAAGTGACGTCAAAGCTGACCATCAACCTGGGACTGCGGTACGAGTGGAGCACGCCGTACACCGAGCGGTTCAATCATCAGCAGTACAGCGACTTCATGGGCGACACGGGAATTTCGGTTTCTTTGTTTCCGGGCGATCCGGCGACCGAGCTGAAGGGCACCACACTTTTCACGGGACAAGGCGGACTTGGGCGGCATGTGCCGGATGGACCGCAACAATGTTGGCCCGCGGCTGGGGTTTGCCTACGCGCTCAATCCTAAGACGGTGATTCGCGGCGGGGCGGGTATTTATTATGGCTTGAACCCGGCGACCAATTTCCAGTACACCGGCACGGCTTTCAGCAGCAGCGGAAACATTTTCTTCACACAGGATGGCTTCAATTCGCAGTCCGCGACGCTGGCTAATCCTTTTCCGAATGGCTTGCCGGAGCCGGAAGGCACCACGTATGGAAAAAATCCGGACTGGGGATTTCAGAACTCCAACAATTTGGGCACTGAGGAAGCGCGCAACGCGGAAATTTATCAGTGGAACATTGGTGTGCAGCGGCTGTTGCCCGGGGACATCACCATCGGTGTCGACTACTCGGCGAATCGCAGCACGCATTTGCCGTGGGGCGGAAACAATGTGACGACCACGCGCAACCGGAATTTTCTTTCGGCGGATCAGCGTGCGCAAATTTCCGCACAGCAACATGCGCTGGACCCGACCTGCGACGCGGATGGCTGCGTGACGGCGTATCTCAATCAGTTGGTGGCCAATCCGTTTCAACCTTTGTTTACGCAGGTGGCGGGCCAGCCGGCGCCGATCTTCAATCAGCCGTCTTCGCTGTATACGCAGGCGGAGATACCGCTGGTGAATTTGCTGCGGCCCTATCCGCAATTCGATGGGTCGTTCACCGGGATGCCCAACATGGGGGCCAACTCTTTTTATAACTCGCTGCAGATTCGTTTTCAGAAGCGCGCCGGGCACTACGTCAGCTTTGAGGGCAACTACACATTTTCGAAATCGACGGATGATTCGTCGGCGGGGTTCAACTCGTTTGTGGGGACGTTGGATGCCGGCAATGTGCAGCAGCTCGACCGTTTGGATCTGGAGCATGGGATCAGCGCGAACGATGCGACGCACCGATTCGTGCTGGCGGCGGTGGTGGAGTTGCCGGTAGGGCGTGGGCGGTGGATTGGGCGCAACATGAACCGGATCGTCGATGGGCTTGTGGGAGGCTGGGGCGTTTCGACGGTGATTACGCGGCAGACTGGACAGCCGCTGGCGTTTTCGACGGTGGGAGGCGCGGACGGGTTGTTCCTGGATGGAAATCAACGGCCGAATATTTTGTGCAATCAACTTTCGAGCGGCGTCAGTTATCACCAAGCGGCGGCGAATGGGTTGAATGGGACTGGCAATTCTTCGGTTTTTAATTCGGCCTGCTTTGGTTACCCGGGGGATGAGACTCCTGGAGATGCGCCGCGGTACATTGCGACGGTGCGGACGGATGGCGTTCACAATGCGGATCTGTCGTTCAGCAAAGAGTTTTTGGTGCGTGAAGGAATGAAACTGCAGGTGCGCGGAGAAATGTTTAACTTCACCAATACCGTGCGGTTTGCGGCGCCGAATACCGCGGTTCCTACGGACCCGAGCGATGCGGGTTCGTTTGGCACGGTGACGTCGACGGCCAATACGCCGCGGCATGTTCAGTTCGGAGTACGGTTCGAATTTTAGGTCTACGGGCGAATATGAAACTACGCAACATTCTCGTGCTTTCCGCTGTGGCGTTTTGTGCGGTGGCGCAAGCCGACAATCGTGAGCAGGACTGGACGCACTATGTGCGTATCGGGGCTTACGGATTGAAGCCGGATAACGCTGCGGCCATTGTGCGCGATGCGAAGGCTAGCGGCGTTTTTGGAATTGAAGTGGATAACGATATTCCGGGACGTTACGAGAGTTTTCTGGATCCGGCGGAGAAGTTGAAGGCGATTCATGCGGTGGCGGAGGAGGCGCACAAGGCCAACAACAAGAGCGTTCGTGTATATCGCGGGGACGGAATGCATTACGGCGCACGCGGATAAAGTTGCGCACACGCTGGCGAAGGATCATCCCGATTGGCTGCAGCGGAAGATTACGGGCGAGCCGGCGATGTTTACTTCGGGGGCGGCGTTTTGGATTAGCCCTGGGGATGAAGATGTGTGGGTAAGTCCATATGCGGCGGAGTGGCGCAAGACTTATATGGCGCGGGTGCGGCAGATTGCGGACACGGGGATCGATGGGATTTATGTGGATATTCCGTATTGGATGACGCATTTCGATGGTTGGGAAGATACGTGGGCCAGCTTCGATGACAACACTGTGGCGGCGTTTAAGCGCAGCACCGGGCTGGATGCGCGGCATGATTTGAAATTGGGCGATTTTGCAGACGCGAATTTTCGTAAGTGGGTGGATTTTCGGATTACGACGTTTACGGATTTTGTGGCGGAGATTCGGCGTGTCGCGCGCGAGGTGAATCCGAGGATTGTGATTATTCCGGAGATTTATCCGGGGATTGAGGAAGAGGCGGTGCGGGTGGGCGCGGACGTGTACCAGATGTATGACGTGGTGGACGTGATCGCGCATGAGTATGAGTTTGGAAGCGGCGAGCATATGGCGTCTTCGCGGACGCAGCTGGATTGGTTTTTATATCAAGCGGGGATGCTGTCGTTTCGGTCGTTTGCGGGTGGGAAACCGACGTGGTTACTGAATTATTCGTGGGACGGGGATAAAGGAGTTGATGCGCGCGAGGCGATGAAGAATTTGGCGATGTCGCAGGTGATGGCTGGTGTGAATTTCTGGGATGCGCCCGGGCATTCGATGGCCGGGTCGAATGATCCTGCGACGCGTAAGGAGATTTTTGATTGGATTGCGCGGGAGGAGAAGGTTTTGTATTCGCCGCGTGAGCCGATGCATCCGGTGGGAGTTTATTTTTCGCCCAAAAGCCGGGATTACGATGGTAAGAACTTTTTGCCGTCGTATCGCGGGGCGTTGTTGTTGCTGCTGCGGAATCACTTGGAGTTGCAAGTGGTGACGCCGCGGAATGTTTCCGCGTTCAAGGGCGCGACGCTGATCTTGCCGAATGCAAAGTTTCTGGATGAGGCGGAAATAGCGCAGATTCGGAAGTATGTGGCGGGCGGCGGGCACGTGGTTATCACCGGAGCGGATTCTACGGGGCTTGCAGATGATGCGAACGTGACGCGATTCAAGGACTGCCCAGCGCGAGCCTACTTCGAAATGGCGCAGAAGAATTTTCCGGTGACCGAAGAAGGTTCGCAGAACGATTTCGTCGCCAGTTTGAAGCCGCATGCGGAGATTACGGTGGAGGCGGCGGATACCGTGGTGAGCAACATCGCGTCGGTGGATGGCGCCCCCCATATTTTCATCGCGAATTTTAGCGGGCTGGTGCCGCATTCTGTGGCGGTGCCGACGGCACAGAAAAACATTCGCGTTTCCGTGGCCAACACGAAATATCAGACGATGCGAGTGCTTCCCTTCCTGGGAACGGAGCAAACTGTTCAGGGAAGGGCCGAAGGCGATAAGACTATCTTCTATTTGCCGGCGGTGGAGCGTGGCGCGGTGGTGTGGTTTGAGAATTCCCGGGTGAACTAGGAAAAGAATGGCAAGCGGCGGCGGAAAAGAAAAAGGTTTGCGGGCGGTTGCTGATCAGCGTGGAGTGATTGCGGCGCTGGCGATCGATCAGCGGGATGCGCTGCGAAAACTTTTTGCGGCGGCTACTGGGAACGAGCCGGGGGCGATTCCGCGCGAGACGATGGAGGAGTTCAAGCAGGCGGTGAGCCGGGTGCTCACGCCGTTTGCGAGTGCGATTTTGCTGGATCCGGAGATTGGATTGCCTGCGGCGGCGGTTCGTTCGAAGAATGCGGGGCTGTTGCTGGCTTATGAGGTTAGCGGCTTCGATAAGAACGTGCCGGGGCGGTTGCCGCGGATTTTGGATGGGTGGACGGTTGCGCGGCTGGTGGAAGCGGGTGCGGACGCCGTGAAGACGTTGCTGTATTACTCGCCGTCCTCACTGGCGGAGGTGAATGAGAAGAAATTTGAATGGGTGGAGCGGGTCGGAGCCGAATGCGTGGCGGCGGATGTTCCTTATTTTTTGGAGTTGGTGCCGTATCACGATGAGGTGGATGAGAAGACGCGGGACTTTGCGGTGTTGAAGCCGGAAATTGTAACGGGTGGGATCGAAGAATTCTGCAAGGCGCGATATCAGGTGGATGTTTTGAAGGTGGGCGTGCCGGTCAACATGGCGTTCGTCGAAGGCAGTGGCGCCAATGGAGGCGAGGTTGCCTACACTCGCGACGAGGCAAAACAGCGTTTTAAAAAAGCGTCGGATGCGGCGAAGAAACCGTTTATTTATTTATCGCAGGGCGTGAGCAATGAGCTTTTTATTGAGACGCTGCAGTTGGCGATTGAGGCGGGGTCGCGCTTTTCGGGAGTTCTGTGTGGGCGCGCGACTTGGAAAGATGGCGTGAAGATTTTTGCGACTTCGGGGATGGCGGCGCTGGAAAAATGGTTGGCGACGACCGGCGTCGAGAATATTCAGCGGATCAATGCGGTGCTGGGTGCGACGACTCCGTGGTTTGAGCGCGATGGTGGCACGGCGCAGAAGAATGTCGGCGGCGGGGCTTAGGTGACGGCGAGTTTGGCGCCGGGGCCGTTTTGGTGTGTGAGCGTGAATCCGGCGATTGATAAGCGGGTGCGGTTGGGGGAATTGGTGCAGGGGCGGGTGAATCGAGTTTCGGAAGTACGTGCGGAGCCGGGTGGGAAAGCGGCGCACGTGGCGATGGTGTTGCGCACGCTTGGTGCGGATCCGGTGTGGGTGGGATTTGCGGGTGGGTCGGCCGGGGAAGAACTGCTGAGTGGGCTGCGGGAGATTGGGATTCGAACACATGCGGTGGCGATGAAGGGTCAGACGCGGACGAATTTGGAAATGATTGATGATGCCGGGACGGTCACCGAGATTTTGGAGCCGGGTTCGAACGTTAGTGCCGAAGAACAGAAGGCGTTTCTGGGTGAATGCGAAAAGCTGCTGTCCGAGGAGAAGCGGCCGGGGATTGCGATTGCTTCGGGGAGTTTGCCTCCGGGAGTTGAGGCGGGGTTTTATGCGGAATTGATGAAGTTGGTGCATCGGTGCGGTCACAGGATTTTTTTGGATTCGAGTGGCGAGGCGATGCGGCGCGGGTTGGAGGCTGGGCCTGATTTTGTAAAACCCAATCGGGAAGAGGCGGAGTTTTTGTTGGGGGAAGAGATTGGTGAGCGTGAGTCGCAGAGTGCGGCGGTTCAACATTTGTTGCGACGCGGGGCGAAGAGTGCGGCAGTGAGTTTGGGGCGTGACGGTTTGATTTGGCGCAATGGATTGGATCGTGAATGCTACTACGCGGCGGCGCCTTCGGTGGAAGCGAAATCGAACGTGGGCTGCGGGGATGCGACGCTGGCGGCGTTTGCGTTTGCGAGTGCGGCGGGATTTGATGTGGAGAAAACGTTGAAGTTGGCGGTGGCTTGCGGGTCGGCGAATTGTTTGGCGCCGGTGCCTGCGCGGTTGGCGGAGAGTGATGTGCGGAGGTTGGAGGCGCAGGTCCGGGTGGAAAGTTTGGCGCAGCGGCACGGCGCGTAGAGACATCTGATGCGGGTGAAATCAGGAAAATGCTGAACGAAGAACGCAGGCGCGGGATTTTGCAGCTTCTCGAGAGCGAGGGGCGGGTGTTGGTGCGCGATCTTTCGGATCGGTTTCACACTTCGCTGATTACGATCCGCAAAGATCTGGAGGTGCTGCATCAGCAAGGTCATTTGGAGCGGACGCATGGCGGGGCGTTGCCGTTGCGGTCGGGAGCGCTGCAGGATCGGACGTTTCAAGAGAAAGAGCGGCTGCACCGGAACGAGAAATTGCGGATTGCGGCGGCGGCGGTACGGATGATTCACGACGGACAGGTGATCATTCTGGATTCGGGGACAACGACAACAGCGATTGCGCGGGCGTGCAAACAGTTTCGGAATCTGACGGTGATTACCAACGGCACGAACATTGCCGAGGAACTGGCGGGAACTTCGGTTGAAGTGATTTTGACTGGCGGGGCGTTGCGGAAGAATTCGTTTTCGCTGGTGGGGCCATTGGCGGAGGAATCGCTGCGGCAACTCAGCGCGGATCTGCTTTTTTTGGCCGTAGATGGATTTGATATCGAGTATGGGCTGACGACGCCGAATCAGTTAGAAGCGCGGGTTAATCGGGTGATGGCGAAAACGGCGCGGCGCACCATTGTAGTTTGCGATTCAAGCAAGTTTGGCTGCAGGAGTTTGGCGCTGATCATGCCGACTTCGGCGGTGCATGAAACGATCACCGATAAAAAGATCAGCAAAGCGCATTTGAAGAGTTTGCGGGAAGCAAACATTGAAGTGACGTTGGTTTAGTTGGCCGTGCGTCGCGGCGCAGTCGCCAGTTGAAACCTATACATAAGGATACGTAATGACCGAAGGCGGGAGATTGAAGGCGCAGGATGTGGCGACGCTTCAGGAGATTTTGACGCAGCCGGAGGCGTGGAGCGGGTCGCTAAAGGAATTTAAGTCGAGCGCGGTGCTGCAGAAGCTACTGGATAAGACCACGGCGCGAACGGAATGGCTGTTTGTGGGATGCGGGACGAGTTTTTATTTGGCGGAAGCGGCGGCGGCTTCGTGGAATGCGTTTTCGAAACAGTCGGCGCGGGCGGTGGCGGCTTCGGAGATTTTGCTGTTCCCTGCCCTAGCGGTGCCGCGGGTTGCAAATTTGCAGGCGGTGATTATTTCGCGGTCGGGGAGTACGTCGGAAGCGGTGCGGGCGGCGAAAGCGCTGAAAGAGGTGCATCGCGTGCCGACTCTGGGGATCACTTGTTCGCCGGACTCGCCGTTGGCGGCGGCGTGCGATGTGACGATTCAGCTTACGTCGGCGGATGAGAAAAGTACGGTGATGACGCGGTCGTTTACGTCGATGCTGCTGGTGCTGCAGTATTTGGCGGCGTTGAAGAGTGGGGATGCCCAGTTTACTTCGGAGCTGGAAAAGTTGGCGGCGAAATTTGAGAAGGTGCTCCCGGATTATTCGGCGAGGGTTGAGGAATTTACCGAGAAGCATGAGTTTCAGGATTATGTTTTTTTAGGGCAAGGTCCGTTTTATGGGATTGCGCGGGAGTCGGCGCTGAAGTTGATGGAGATGTCGTGTTCGTTCACGCAGGCGTTTCATACGCTGGAATTTCGGCATGGGCCGAAGGCGATTGTGAGTCCGGAAACTTGCTTGACGTTTTTTATCAGCGAGGGTGCCAAAGACGCGGAAGTGGAAGTATTGGAGGAGATGAAGGAGTTGGGCGCGGTGATCATCGCGATTTGTAACAAAGCGAATGCGGCGGTATGCGAATCGAGCGATTTGGTTTTTGAATTGGGTGTGGATGGCGGAGATATTGTTGCTGCTGCGCCCGCAGTGATTCCGGCGCAGTTGCTGGGATGCTATGCGGGATTGAAGAAGGGGCTGAATCCGGATGCGCCGAAGAATTTGACGCGCGTGGTGATGTTGGATTGACGCGACTGTGACGCCTTCGGGGAAACAATTGGATGTGGCAGTGGTTGGGGAGCTGAACCTCGACATTATTCTGGCGGGGTTGCCGGAGACGCTGGAGCTGGACCGCGAGCATTTGGCGTCGCAGATGAAGGTGACGCTGGGAAGTTCGTCGGCGATTTTTGCGCATAATTTAGCCACGCTGGGGAATACGGTTAGTTTCAGCGGGGCGATCGGCGAAGATGCGTTTGGGGAAATTTGTTTGCAGCGGCTGGGTCAAGCGGGCGTTGATTCATCGACTGTGCGAAAGTTCCGTGGGCGGCAGACGGGGTTGACGGTAGTCCTGCCGAATAAATCTACCAAGCGTTACATTCTCACTTTTCTCGGGACCATGTCGGAATTGCGATTCGAGGATTTGGATCTCGGACACATTTGCAGTGCGAAGCATTTTCATTTGTCGTCGTTTTTTTTGCAGAGTGCGTTGCGGCCACGAATTGTGGATCTGTTTCGTCACGTTAAGAATGCCGGGCTGACAACTTCCCTGGATACGAATGATGATCCAGAAGATGCTTGGGCGGATGATTTGCTACCGGTGCTGAAGTATGTGGATGTGTTGCTGCCTAATGAGCGAGAGGCGTGTCGAATGGCGCGTCAAGCGGATGCGTTGAGTGCGGCGAAAATGTTGGCTGAGTTGGTGCCGTTAGTGGTGATCAAGCGTGGTGCCCGCGGGGCGATGGCGCAACAGGGCCACAAAGTGATTGAGGTTGACGGCCGCGCGGCGGGTACGGTCGTTGACGCGGTGGGAGCTGGAGACAGTTTTGACGCGGGGTTTTTGCATCAATACATTCGTGGCGCGAACGTCGAGACATGCTTGGGGTTTGGGAATTTGACAGGGGCGCTAAATGTCACGCGGGCGGGCGGAACGGAAGCGTTTTGCGAGGCGCAGCATCGGAACGATTTTTTGCAGGCGAATTGGAACGGCGAGAATTTTGTGGCGCGGAATTAGAGAACCTAAGTTCAGGGGCTAAAGCCCTTCCAGTTTGCGGTGTTTTAATGCGGGGACTGAAGTCCCCGCCTCCTGATTATTTTCCGGATGAGCTTGCTGCCGCCGGCGTGGCTTGCAACAGCAAGCTGTCTCCAAATTCCACATCCAATTTAGCGGTTGGGCCGGTGACGGTGCCGTAGTCTTTGCCGTTGACGTAGTCGACGAGGTGATAGGTCTTGGGTTGCAGGCCGCGCAGTTCAACGGAACCTTTGTAACTCCCAACAAGATTATTTTTGTGACCGGCGGAAGGGGGTTTACTCGCGCTGTAGAAGGCGTAGTACATGCTGCTGTCTTTTTCGATGGCGTAGGCTTCGGGGGTGTCGTAGCCATAGGTGTAAAGGTCGAGGAAATTTCCCTTCGAGAGCATTTTGTCGTTGTAGAGGGCGATCCACTTTTTCCAGTGGGATTCTTTTTCGGGATTTAGGAACACCTGTTTTAGTTTTGGACCGTAGTCGGGCCAGGTGAATTTGGTGCCGAGGACGCCGCCGGTGCCGAGGGTGGAGGCGAAGTCGTTGCCGAGATCTTGTTCGGCGTCGCCGGTGCCGGAGATGCGGGTGAGTTCGACGTGATCGCCGTAGATGGCGGCGCGCGGGCCGAGCAAGGCTTTGTACATTTTTACGCGGCGGCGCACTTGCACGGAGCCGACGGGATCGGCGGTGACAGCTTGGTCCATGTAGCGGAACCAGGCGAGGCTGGGCGGAGTGCCGCAGGGGCAGGATTGGGTGACGCTGTCAGGTTTTAGCGCGCGCGTGGTTTCGAAAATAATTTTGTAGACTTCGCCCATAGCGTAGACGGAATCGTTGGGCGATTTGTGATGATGCGCGGGGTTGTAGCAGGGCGGCGTGGCGTAGATGTTGTCGAGTTTGTGCCCGTCGAAGCCCCAGTCGTGAATAAATTTTTCGGTGAGCTGCTTGTAGTATTGCTGGACTTCGGGGACAGCGGGGCAAAGCACGCCGAGATTTCTGGTCATGCGTGCAGGCTGGCCGCTCTTATCGAGAATGAGCCACTCAGGATGGGCTTTGGCAACGTCGGAGACGCCGTACTTGTGAGATTCGTAGCCGTACTTCCCGTCCTCGACGGCGAGCGGGAGCCACCAAAGTTGGACCTTTATATTTTGGGCGTGGAAATCGGCGACCATTTTTTTAATTTCGTCATTGGGGAAAGTGTCGGGGCGCGGCTGCCAGTCGCCGTAGTTGTTGAACCAGCGATCGTCGAGCGTGGCCCAATGGATGCCGAGTTCTTTTAGTTTCGGGATGGTGTCGAGCATTTGCTTGGGGGTGACTTCGGAGAGGTAACCCCAGCCGCACCAGCTCACGGCGTAATTTTCGTTGTTGTTGGTCGGGCTTGGTGAGGCCTTCGCGTTCGACGGCGTTGGACCACATGTTGAGCGGTTCGTAGTAGTCGCCTTTGTAGACGGCGACGAAAGTGCGCGGGGTGGAGAATTTTTCGCCGGGCTTGAGAGTGGTTTTTGCGGGGATGGTGACGGAGGCTTCGACGCGGCCGTCTTTGGTCGTTTGGACGGGAATATTAATGACCAGAGGGAGAGTTTCGAGATGGCCGATGGCTTCGCCCATGGTGCGGGTCCAGAAAGCCACGACGGGAATGCCGCCGCCTACGCGACCGAGGTCGTCACCTTGTTTTAGTTCGACGGGGGCGCCGAAGGGATTCTGCTGTTCGAATTTTGCAGGGATGGGGAGGATTTCGTTTTTGCCCCATTCCAGGCTGGAGCCGAAGAAGGAGAACATTTCGTGGGGGGCGGCGGTGGAGTCCGTTAGTTGAGCGTTGAGGCGATGGCGTTGGAGAGAGACGTCGCCGAGCGCGACTGCGCTTTGGCCGGTGTTTTCGAGGGTTGCAGAGAGCAATGCGAGATTGGGGAAATCGTCGTAGACCTCAAGGGTGATGGTTTCGTTGAGCTTCGTGTCGGGTGTGGTGTTGGTGGTTCCGCTGACTTCGATGTGTTTGCCGTGGCGGCCGAGTTTGCCTTGGGCTTCGGAAATTTTGGCCGAGGATAGATCGAGTTTTAAATCAGCGGTGTCCCTGCCCGCGATGGAGAGGTGTTGGCCGGTTTCGGTGGCGGGATCGTCGAGGGTCACGGTATGGCCATCGGATTTGAGGCTGCTCTTCAAGTAGCCGGAAGAGGTGAGGACAAATTCGGCGGTGGGGGTGTCGACGTGGATGCCGTCGGAGTCGGTGCGCACCGCGATTTTTGAGGTAGAGGATTGCGTAGCGACGTCGTTATTCGGCGCGGTGCTCTTTTCACAGCCCGACGAGTAAATCAGCGCGGCCGCGAGACCCAGCAGCACGACCGAATAGATTGCAGGAGAAATTTGTAGGCGCATTTTTGTTCTAGCTTCCTGGAGTTTCATGTTCACCTGCCCGTCGCGGGTGCACCTTTAAATTGGGAGAAAAGTTTTTCGGCGTTGAGGTGGTAGACCTTTTCAAGGATGGGGTCGGAGAGTTCCATGCCATAGATTTCCCAGCGGCCCTGGCCGGGGTAGCCGTAGTAGTCGAAATACTCATCGGGAGTTTCGAGCCAACGGAAATAGTTGGCGTACATTTGCGGATCGGGCTCGGCGTCGGTGCCGAACATGATGCGGTCCTGAAATTCTTCGAAGAATTGACGGGAGCGGCGTGGTTGGCGGCCGAGTTCGGCTTCGCGGGCGCCGAATTCGATCATCATATTTGGATATTTGCGGAGCCAGTCGGAGACGGCGTCGAGGTTTTCGGGCCAGTTGGCGACGTGGAGGGCGATGAAGGTGGTGTTGGGATGCTTGGCGATGATGTGATTGCGTTCTTCGAGGAGTTTTTCTTTGCTGGGAAATTTTGAGCCGTAAAAACTCCAACTGGGATTGTGCATCAGTTCTTCGTAGCGTTCGTTGTGTTTGTCGGTGGGAGTGAAGAAGGCTTCGGGGTCGGTGGAGTGAATCGCCACGGGGATGCCGAGTTTGCCGCACTCTTCCCAGACGGGATCCATGCGGGGGTCGTCGATGGCGACGAGATTTTCCGGATTTGTCGCGGACGCCGAGGCCCCAGTCTTTCAGGACTTTTAATCCGCGAGCACCGCGGCGAACGGCGTCATCGAGTTGCTCCACCATCTTGGTGCTGAATTGCGGATCGTCGATTTTGCTCCAGTCCATTTGGGCGAAGACGATGAAGCGGCCGGGGTAGGGCTTAGCCATGGTGTCTAGGACGGTTTGCAGTTTCTCGCCCCAGAGGCCGGTGAGGATGACGATGGTTTTGACGTTAGCGGCGTCCATGGTTTTGATCACGTCGGCGGGAGGAACTTTTTCGCCGTTGATGCCGGCGGCATCGTTGACGTGATTGTGCATGTCGATGACTGGGAAGCGGGCGCGCGGGGTTTCGTGCTTGGCGACGTGCAACATGGGGTGCGGGTCGAAGTCTTTGAGGAGCAGGGTCATGCGCTTGGCGGCGTTGGGGTCCTCTTTATAGACGATGTCCTGTTGGGCGACGGCCAAAGCGGCCACCGCCAACAGAACGGTCAATCCGCTGAGTAATATCAGCCTGCTTTTCATTGCGCTTCTCCGGAAATGTTGCCGCAGCCGTTGGAAGTGGGCGGCGTCCGCGACAAGCCAGCGCATTGTACTCCGCAAAGACAGCTAAACGAAACAAAAAGGAGCAAATCGAAACGCGGACGTAGAGCACCGCACGAGGCCGTTACGAGGACGCCAGATCGAACGAGAACGCCCGTCAGCGAAAGTGTTTCACCAACATGATTTCGGCGCTGCCGCCCTCGTCCTGGTTGTACAGAATGGAATGGCCGTTCGTCGAAACAGACAGTCCGTTTAAAAAGGGCTGATCCGCTTTCAGTACCTGGTGGGTGCGCTTGGTGGCGGTATCGAAGAACCAGATCGATTTGAGAGGCTCGGCTGGCACGAAATAGATACCTTTGGGAACCACGGTGTACAAACTTTGGTCTTGAAGCGCGGGCAGGCCGGCGACTCGCGTCGCCACCAACGGATGAGAAATAGAAGTTTGGTACAGCACGCCCCCGCGGACCCGATTGAAGAAGTACACAGTGTCGCCGTCAAAGGACTCCAGCGGGAAGGAGGCTGACTCATTGGAAAGCATCACCGCCCCGCCACCCGAACTGGGAGCCCGGAAGATGCGCTCTTCGGATAGAGCCTGGAAATAAAGCCATTGGCCGTCGTGCGACCAACTGGGAGTGGAGATGTCCGTCATGTTGGTGACAAATTTTCGCGGTACGCGTTCGCTGATATCCACGATGAAAATTTCCGGAGTGCCTGCGGCCCTTGCATCAAACACTACCTTCTGACTGTCGGGGGACCAATTCGGACCGCCGGAGTTGGAGCTTGAGGCGTCGGACAGGCGCACCAGATTGGTGCCGTCCGGGTCACACATCCAAACCTCCCAAGTGCCCGATCGATTCGAGGTGAAGGCCACATGCTTTCCGTCAGGGGAAATATGGGCGCTGGCAAGGTCGTAAGTTGAGGCTAACAGTTGCTCCGCGGGGCGGCTGGGCTCCGACAGCGATGAGCGCAACAAGTTTTGGCGGCTGGTGTAGCGCGCGTAGGCCAGCATGTCGCCGCGCGAGGAAATGTTGGGTGAGAATACGCCGGTGCCCAACGGAAGAGCGCTGACGCTACCGTCCGCCAACGTGACTTCGTCCAGTTCCATATCAAAGCCGATGTGAGGTCGAGCGATAACCAGACGCTGGTCATCGCCAGTCCAAGTAATGCCGGCGGTATTGTTCCAACCGGTGTTGAGTGTGGTCACCAGCTTGGGGCGCCCGTCCGGTATGGAAACCACGTAAATGCCAATCTCGCGGTCATTGATTTTCATCAGGCAGGCGTAGGCGAGAGAACTTCCCGAGTGTGAAAACGCTGGTTGCCATTCCTCGAGGCAAGTTGAAACGCCCGGAACAGCCTGCACCTGAAGCGTGTCGGTGGCGAGGAGTTGAAGTCGCGCCGCGTTGTCGGGTCCAGCAGCGTCGGGGAAGGCAATCCACTTGCCGTCGCTGGACCAACTGATCCCCCAGGCGTTGTCGATTGGGAGGTGGGTCGAACGCAGTTTTGTAGGGGCACCGCCAAGTGCGGAGACGACGTAAATTCCCGAATCCTCGCCGGCAAAGCGATGGAACGCGATTCGAGTTCCATCCGGAGACCAAACCGGGCAGCTACCGGCCGCTGGCAGGTGCGTCAGACGAAGGAGAGTTTCGTCCCGGATAGTTCGCACGTAGATATCCGCGCTAAAAATGTGGTCCTTGGAGCCCCTGGTGAAAGCAATGCGGGAGCCGTCCGGTGAAATTGCGGGGCATAAGGAGATTCCGGGATAGTCGGTAAAGGGAACGGCAACCAGTCCCCGAGGCAGGCTGTTGAGTTTCGAATGCCGGTAGGCGACTGTCGCGAAGGTAAGGATCAGCGCGGCGGTACAAACCAAGCCCAGAAGGATTCGTGTTTTTGTTTTAGGGGATCCCCAAGACCTGCGGCCTGGGAATGTTGCGAATCACGAAGAGCATCCGCATCCGACTTGCCAGACTCTTTTGGATTTTGCAGGACGCCGATGAAACGGTAGCCGCGGCGCGACAAGGTCTCGACGTAGCGGGGTTTGGCGGCGGAGTCTTCCAAGGCTTCGCGGATTTTGCTGATGGCGGTGCTGAGGCTATGGTCCACGTCGACGAAAGTATCGGGCCAGAGCCGCTCTCTGATTTCCTGTCGCGAGACCACTTCGCCGGGGCGCTCCAATAGAAGGGCGAGGAGCTGGATCGGCTGGCTGGGAACTTTGATCTTTTTGCCGGCTTTGCGCAGCTCGAAGTGACGAAGATCGACCTCGAAGTCGTCGAATCGCGCAATTGGGGAGGAATTGAGAGTTGTCACCAGGAGTTCAGCCGGCGGAATGTTAGAGGATGTAGTTATCTATCGCAAGTTACAACGCGATGTAACGGTCCTTCTGCCGCAGTGCAAAGCCCGTTTTTCTAAGCAGTTATGTATGGAGATTTTTGCGACCTTCTTTTTAGCGGCTCGCTATTGAGGTAGCGAAAGTTACGGCTCAGGTTGAGCGGCAGAGGCCCAGCCATGAGTCGCCGAACCTTGTACCTCGGAACAATCTTAATTCTCGTGTTCGCGCCTTTTGCGAAATGCCAAGCTCAGGAGCCGAGCCAAACAGGGAGTTGCCAGCGGTTCGTCTGCAACACGGGCTTCCGGGCAGATGAGTGCCACAAGGTTATGACGGCGCTGCGACGGGTGCTGGCGAGGTACAACGCCGAGCAACTTGGCGCGTGGACCTGGGTGGTGGTGCGAACGGACGATTGGAAGGAGTTGATGAGGGCCCGCCATTTCAGCACCGAGGCACCGGGGATTACCTACCTGCCTCACCGGCAAACCTTTTTTGATGAGGCGCTGTTTTCCAGGCCAACGCTGCGGACGATGGAGCTAGATGCGACTTGGAACCTATCGATGGAGGATTTGCTTGATAAGGCGGTGCGGCACGAACTGGCGCACGCGCTGTGCGGCGAAAGAAGCGAAATAGAGGCAGCCAAGTTCGAGAACCAGTTGCGGGATCATGTGGCCTTGGCCTGCGGATTGGGCGCAAAGGCGAGGATCGAAATCGCGAAGCGTTGACGTTAAGGAGCTGAATCCTACCGATTTGGGCTTCCCTCGAGCTGGCGTGAGAACTAGGCCCGAAGACCCACTACATACATCTCCCTAGTACCTTCGGTGACCGTGATTGTGGCCTTCGGGCTATAGGGGCAAACAGTCCCGGTACGTACATTATGTCCACGGCGCACAGCGGAAAGTTCGCCATGGCGCAGAATGTCCCACTCGGAGAGGTTTCCATGAAGCGTGTTCTTAGGTCGTTGGTGTTGGCGGGGTTAGCCCTTGGGGTATGCGCCTCGAAAAGCTCGGCCCAGAACGTTAGTAACTATATTCTTGAGTCCCCTAGTTTGGCCCAAGCCCAGACGGCCTGCCAGACCTACGGCCTGACCATGGTCCGGACGCTGCACAATCCGGACGTCTACCTGGTGCAATCCGGAACGCCGCTCAGTGAAGACAATTTGAAGCAGCTAGTTGCCGGCGATCCTAATGTGAAGCACCTGCATGCGACGAACCGGTTCGCGGTGCCGGAAAACCAGCCGGTGCCGGCGTTCAGCACGGCGGCGCTGCCTTCGACCGTGTACGCCACGGGATGGTGGGCCAAGATGTATGGGTCGACCACTTGGCTGGGGTATGTAGCCCAACCGGCGGTCTATTCGACAAATGCCTACTTGGCGCAGTTTAGCGGCTACACCGGCTCGGGCATCGTCGCGGTGATCGACACCGGCGTGGATCCGACAAATACCACGCTCGCTCCGGTCTTGCTGCCAGGTTATGACTTCACGCAAAACGCTCCATCGGGTTCGGAGATGGGCGATGTGAATCAATCCACGGCGCACATCTTGTTTCAATCCACGGCGCACATCTTATTCGGAGTGCAATCGGTGCCGCTGACTTCGACGACCACCGCCTTGCTGGACTCCGCGACCGCGTCGGCAATGGCAGGGACGACGATACCGAACGACTTCGGACACGGCACGATGGTGGCTGGCTTAGTGCACTTGGTGGCTCCAACCGCGCAAATCATGCCGCTGAAAGCTTTCGCCTCCGACGGCACCGCCGACGAAGCCAACATCATTGCCGCGATTTACTACGCGGCGGACAACAACGCCACGGTCATCAACATGAGCTTTGGCTTGCCGCAGATTTCCGACGAAATGATGAAGGCCATCAACTATGCCGCGCGCAAAGGCGCGGTGTGCGTCGCCTCGGTGGGCAATAGCTCGCAGACGGCGTTGGTTTATCCCGCGGCCTTCGGCAACGTCATTGGCGTGGCCTCGGTCAACGCCAACAACCAACCCTCGGCCTTCACCAATTCCGGACCAGACATCGTTACGCTGGCGGCTCCCGGCGAAGCGCTGATCACCACTTACCCGGGCAATCATTACGCAGCGGCTTGGGGCACTTCTTTCAGCGCGGCCTTGGTTTCCGGTGGGATCAACTTGCTAATGCAAGCCGGCAAATCCAACGTGGCTCCGCAACTGGGCGAAGCGGATTATGCCCGGGCACTGCGGCACTCGAACCCCTGCGTCACCGACGGTTCGATGGGCGCCGGCTGCATGGACCTGAACCAGGCGGTCAAATTCATCCAGTCGATGAACATGAGCAACTCCACGGCAGCGCAGAACGGGAACCAGAGCAATTAACGCAGCGACGAGACTAAGGCCACGACCATGGAAAACCCAGAGCTTGGCGAACTAGAAAGTTTCAAGCAGACGATTGGGCGGCTCGAACAATCGCTGGACCGAAGCTGGACCAGCGTAGCGGCAGAGACGGCGCTCATCCTCGGAACCGGTGCGGTGTCGCTCTTCTGCGCCGAGCAGTTCCTCAGCACTCAACTGTCGGCAACCGTGGTGGTGGAAGGCTTCGCGACGCTGCTGTTGGCTTGCAATGCGCACCGGGCCTACCAGTTCAAGCAACTCAAGAAAGTTCACACCGACCTGAACAAGCAACTGAGCAAAGCCATCGCGCAACGGCGCAAGGTCGACAAGCTGTACAACCTGTCGATTCTCGATCCGCTGACCGGACTGCATAATCGCCGGTTCGGAGAAGAACGGCTGCGTGAAGAGATTGAACGCGCGGCGAAGAACAGCGATCCGTTAGCCGTGCTGGTGTTCGACCTGGATTACTTCAAACAGATCAATGACCAGTACGGTCACGCGGCGGGCGATGCGGCGTTGCGGTCCTTCTCGCACAGCTTGAAGAAGGCGATTCGCGCATGCGATGCGGCGGTACGAATCGGCGGAGATGAGTTTCTGGTGGTGCTGCCGGATTGTCCACGAGAGAAAGTAGATGTGATACTCAAGAGATTGGGCACCCCACAAGTGGAGCTCGATGGCGAAATGAAACCGGTGCGCTATTCAGTGGGTCGCGCACACTATCAGGTGTCGGACACGATTGAGAGTCTGCAGAAGCGCGCCGACGAAGCGCTGTACACGCAGAAGCAGGGGCGTTCGAAAGCTACAAACACTCCGGCACCGGCGGTTGTTCTTCCTCTAGGTGACGAGAATAAAGGCGCTGCGAAGCTAGGTTGTTCGCTGGCAGATTTCACGCCTCCGCTGTCGGCGATCGAACTTAGCAATGAAAGTTTTGTGATGTAAGTTTGCGAATTGCGCTGGTCAGGAGTTCTGCAGCGCCACGGAAAGTTCGCCAGCGGGTTGCTGATCGTCTCGGCGACGAACGAGGAGTGCGGGAAGCAGCAGGACAAGCGGCACCGCAATCGCGGTGGTGACTGCGTCGGCGATTACAACGGAATTGAACGACCAATGCAGGCGGTCGATCATCGCGGATCCTACCCAGTCTGTACCAAACAGCGCAAAGTTGCGCACGCTCATCAATAACGAAAATCCAAAAGCTTCGCTGCCCTTCGGAGTGGCGCGGATCGCCAGGTCCATGATGGAGAGTTCGGCGGCGGCGTAGCAGAAGCCGTTGAAGGCTTCGATTTTCTGGGCGTTCGGAATTGATGAGTAGAAAAGGTAGCCGAGGCTGCCGACGGTGGCCAGCGCGAGACCAATCAGAAGCAACGTGCGCAGATTCCAGCGACGGCAAACGAATCCGTAGGTGAGAGCGCCGGCGATTCCGGCGATGGCGCCGATTAGTTGCAGCGAGCCTTGCCCTTGAGTGTCAAGGTGCAGATCGTTCTGCTGTTTGTAGAAAAGTGCAGTACTTACGCCCGGCGCCATGTAGAAAAGCGCCATCAATCCTGCGGCCGCCCAGACGTAGCGGGCTTTAGCGATGGTGACGAGTTCGGCGAGGAGTTTTGCTCCGCCGCGGTGAGCGGTGGCGGGGACTTCTCCGTTGACGGAATCGCGGGTCGGAAGCTTGCGATACGGCTCGTGAAGAAACAGAAGTGTCAGCGGCACCATCAAAAACATTACGCCGCCGCACACTGCAGCGGTCCAACCGAAAGCTACACTGCCCAAAAATCCTGCGGCCGGGCCGGCAATGATCAGGGTGAGTTGTTCGACGGCGTTTCGAACGGCGACCAAGCGGCCGGAGCCGGAGAATGCCTGGGCAATTTCCACCATGTAGGCGCCGATAACGGTGCTGGCCATGACCATGCAGACGTTGATGACCAGGGTGATCCACAGCAGTTTGTTGTACTGGTGTGGTGTGAAATACAAACCGGCCCAGGCGAGCACGGCGAGGATAGTGCTGATCAACAGGTAGCTTTTGCGGCGTGTTCCGAAGAGCGGGAAAGAGTCGGTGATGATTCCGACCAGCGGTTTGAAATACCAAGCGAAGCTGGCCCAGAAAAAGAATGCCGCGTTGGCGGAGCGATCAACGTGCAGTTCGTTCTTCAACAGATTTTCGAGCGGGAGGCCAGCGAGGATCTGCGGCTGAGCCAGCGAGGTGGCCAGCATGCCGGCGGCGATGATGATGCCGGCATCGAACAGCTTGAAGCGATCGTTCGAACGGTCTTCCTGACGCGTGCCCCCTATGGCCGCCATGTGTGGTACCCCAATGTGGTGATTATAGAAGGGACAACAGAGAGTCCAGCCGCATAAACACTGGCGATTTGTTCGATTGGGCATCGTGGTTTTGGACACAGTTGCGCTTGAGGGCATTGTTCCGCAAGGGCTGACAACCGATGCTGTAGAAAGTAGTTTTAGGCGCTGCAAAATGGCTCTCGCTCCGGAACTCGTCCGGACCTTGTCCGAAACGCCCGTCGACTCTCCTCCACTCGAACTCGTCGAGGCGCATCCGAATTTGCGCGAGCGCGCGATTATTCTAGAGCTGGCCGACCAGGTAAATCGACTCACTCGTGAAGACATCGATCGTGCGGAGCGGCTGGCCGCGGTGGTGAGTTGGCTATCCGAACTGAGTGCAGACGAGTTTTGCCGCGGGCGGGCGCTGCGATGCGCCGGCAATATCCAAGTCATGCGGGGAAATTACCAACAGGCGGTTCAATATTTCCAGGACTCGCTCAAACTTTTTCAGCAGCTAGAAAGCGAAGCGGAGGAGGCTGCGGGACTGAGCAGCTTGATCCAGCCGCTGATTTATCTTGGCGATTATGACGCGGCGTTTGATTACGCCGGACGCGCGTGGGACATCGCACAGCGGCGTGGTGACGAGTTGTTGTTGGCGCGCCTGGACATCAATTTCGGAAACATTCTGCATCGCCAGGATCGCTTTGCGGATGCGATAGCCAGTTATGAGTCTGCGTTAGCCTCGTTAAACAAGCTGAATCAACACCGCGATTGCGCAGTGGCCTGCCTGAATCTGGCGGTTTGCTACATCTCGCTGAACGATTTCCATGCAGCGGAGAGCGCTTACGGCCAAGCCAAAGAATTGTCGGAACGAGAAAATATGCCGGCAATTACCGCACAGGCGGATTACAACATCGCCTATCTGCATTATTACCGCAGCCAATACAGCAAGGCCATCGAGCTGTATCAGCAGACGCGAAGTTTTTGCCAGCGCTCGGGCGACGCATTTCATAGCGCACTGTGCGACCTGGACCAAGCGGAAATGTATCTGGATTTGCGGCTGAATCAGGAAGCCGCGGAACTGGCGAAACAGGCGGAAGCGGCTTTTGCGCAGCTCAACATTTCTTACGAGGCGGCGAAGGCGGGGGTTTGGCGGGCGGTAGCGGCGTACCAAGATGGCCGCTTGTCGCGGGCTTTGGAACTGCTCAGTGAATCGCGCGAACGGATGGCCCGCGAGGGGAACTTGGCCTGGGTGGCGACACTTGATTTGTACCGGGCATTGGTGCTGCGTGAGGAAGGACGCTATTTCGAAGCGCTGCGATTGTGCCACCGTGCGAACGAGGCCCTGCCGAAGGGAAACTCGAAATCGGTCCATGGGGCGCTGGTGTGTGCCAGCCTGGAGCTGGAGCTGGGACGAGAGCAGCAGGCGGACAAAACGGTGCATCACGCGCTGGAGGAGGCTGCGAAACTACAGTCACCGCATTTGCTTTTTCACGCGCATCGTTTGCTGGGGAAATGCCGCGAGGCGCAGGGCCGGCCGGCGGAAGCTTTCGCGTGTTACCGGCAGTCGCTCGATGAACTGGAACAGATTCCGGTGAACGCGTTAGCCGACGGCTTCAAGATTCCGTACCTCAAGGACAAATTTGAGATTTATGAAGCGCTGGTCAGTCTGGGGGCTTCGGAATTCGCGAAGATCTCGCCGGAAGCGGTTCTAGATATCGTAGAAAAATCACATTCGCGTGAGATTGCCGACTTGGTGAGTTTTCGCGCTAGCAGCCTGAAGTCGCCGTCCAAAAATCGCAGTGGATTGGTGGAGCAACTTCGGAGCCTGCGTGAGGAGCTGAATTGGTACTACCGGCAGGAGCAGAATGCCGAACTTTCCGACAGTGCAGCGGAATCTTCGCGCACCGCGCAGGTGCGAGGATTGATTCGGTCTCGCGAGCAGTCTTTGCTAGCGACGCTGGATGCCATGCGCGAAACGGAAGCAGAGTTTCACTCTATTCAAGCGGCGGGGAGCATCCCGATCGAAAAGGCCCGCGGCTGCTTACTGGATGATGAGCTGCTGCTGGAGCTTTTCGAAGCGAGGGGCACGATTTACGCCGGCTTGCTGACTAAAAGCGAGTGTCGGGTCATGCCGCTTACGCGGGCCTTCGCGGTGAGAGAGCAATTACGGCGGCTGAACGCGCATTTCGTCAGCGTGGATGCAGACGATGCGGTTGGTGCTGAAGATTCGCAGCGGCAGTCGGACAAGACACTGGCCATCTTGAGAAATCTGCACGAGGGATTGATCGCTCCGATTCGTGAAGATCTGGGAGAGAAGCGGCTGCTGATCGCGCGGGCCGGAGCGCTGCGATATGTACCGTTTCATGCGTTGTTCGACGGGGAGCGGTTTCTAACCGAACGGCATGTGTTGTCTTACACAGGCAATGCTTCGGCTTATTTTATTGGCGCGACGAAAGCTCGCCTCCACTCTTCGATGGACGTGGTGGTCGCCGGATTGGGCAGTGTAAGTGCGCCTTCGCTTGGCGAAGAATTTTCGGTCGCTGAGAATTTGGAAGATCTGCGGCATTACGACGGGCTGCGCTTCGTTCATCTGGATTGCGAGATGACGCCCAAACTGGATAATCCGATGTTTTCGACGGTGACGATCGGGAAAGAACAGAGGACCGTTCTCGATTTGTTCAATCTGGAGCTGCCCTGTTCGATCATGAGCCTAAGCGGTGTAGGAGCGGGAATCAGCGCGGACGGCGACGGCAAAGAATTCGAGGGCCTGGCGCGCGCACTGGGGTACGCCGGGGCGCGGACCCTTTTGGTCCCTATCTGGAATGGGAGGAAAGGGCCGACCGATTTGCTGCTTGCAAGTTTCTACGAAGAGGCTGCGCGACTGGCCGACGCGCCGTTGGCATTTCAACGAGCACTATCGGTGGTTCGCAACCAATTTCCAAATCCGTATGACTGGGCGCCATTCGTACTGCGGGGCCAAACCGGGCGAAACGGAAGTTCCCAATGAGCAAGCGAATCGATCCGATTTCAGGAATGGATATGCCCACGATATTGGAGCCCGCGTCCATCACGAGCGGAGCCCCGGCCGAGACGGATCGCCTGAGGGTGTTGTACCTCGAGGAACAATTGGCGCGGCTGCGGGCAGGCACCGTTTTTGCGCTCAACGAAATGCTCGACCTGAAAGATATTTACACTGGGCTGCATTCGTCGCGGATCGCCGAATGGGCGGTACGACTGGGCGCGAGACTGCGGATGAGCGATTCTGATCTGGCGGATCTGGAGACCAGCGCGATCCTGCATGACATCGGAAAAAATGGTGTGGCCGAATCGATTCTTAGCAAGCCCGGAAAACTCGACCCGGAGGAGCGCGCACAGATCGAGAAACATTCGGAGTATGGCTGGGCGATTCTGCGGGTAATTCCCGGCTTCGAGAAATCTGCTCTGCTGGTCCTGCATCACCATGAGCGGCTGGATGGCACAGGCTATCCGGCCCGGCTGACCGCGGAAGAAATTCCGCTGGGTTCCAAGGTGATTTCGGTCATCGACTCGTTCGACGCGATGGTTTCCGACCGGGCCTACCGCAAAGGCCTTCCGCTGGCCGAAGCGATTCGGCGATTGCATGAAGGAGTGGGAACGCAATTCGACGGAAGCATCGTCGAGTTGTTTGTGAAAATCGCGGCTAGCGATTCTTCGGAAGTCAGTAACTCTGTCTTAGTCGATAAGAGCAAAGTCTAAGGCATCAGCTCTAGTGTGTCGGTGGTGACTTCTTTCACTGCGGGTTCGCTGTAGCGCAGTGGGAAGTAATCGCCTTTGGCCCAGAGGGGTAGCAGGTCGGAATAGTGCGGGCTGCCGGGTTCGCCGCTTTGGCCGGGGACATTGATGGCGACGGAGCGGTCCCAGTCGTCAGGATCGAGGATTTCGCGGTAGCTGGCGCCGACGACCTGTTCGAAGGAGTCGCCGTAGTAGCCGGTGGCACCAACCGTTTCGCCGTCCCCCGAACGGGCTACAGGGCCGAGGTCTTTGATGGCGGAGGGGCCGAGGGAATGGTGGAAGGCCGCGTAGTGTAACTGTCCCCAATTCCATTTGGCCGGGTCGGAGCCTTGCAGGGTTCGAATGCGGGTTACGGCGCTTTGCAGGCTGTGTTCGAGCAGCGCGTTGCGTTCGGATTGAGGATTGGCGCCGAAAATTTCCGGTGGCGCGTCTTTGAGTGCTTGTAGGACCTGGTAGTAGGTCCACGCGCGGTTCAGCGTTTGATTCAGGCGCGGCGGGGCTGCTTTTTGCAGCACCGCTTTGATTAGCTCTTCCATGTAGATTTCGTAAAGTGCCGCGGCTGCGGAATCTTTATCCATAATGCCGTCCCAATCGAGCAGGAGTTTTTGCTCGGCGGTGGGGTGGCCGGCAAAAACCGGGCGCACCAGTTCGAGCAGTTCGTGCGCGGGCAGTGAGACGGCTTCAGTTTGCAGCTTTTCGAAGTCGGCGATGGTCAGTTTGTGATTTTCTTTGCGGGCGGCGTCGAGGACTTCGTCGATGCGCTCCACGCGGTAGCGCGAATACCATTCGAAACCGATGTTGTAGGGATAGCCCTCGGGGGTCATGCGATTGTTGGCGGTCGCGACGAAACCCCTCGCCGGGTTGTAGGTGTGAGGGAGTTCTTTGGTCGGGAGGAAGCCTTCCCATTCGTAGCCGGACGCTCCGGGGACCGGAAGCAGGCCGAGCCATTTTTTTCGCAGAGGTGCGAGGCCGATAGAGTATTCGCCGATGTTGCCGGCGGTGTCGGCATAGACGATGTTTTCCGAAGGGACTTTCCAGCCATCCATTGCTTTGGAAAATTGTTCCCAGTTTTCGGCGCGATCTACCGCAAGAGAACCGAGATAACCGGCAGTGCCCGGTTCCGTGCCTACCCAACGTAATGCGAGAGCGCGATTATCGTCATGCCACAGCACTGGGCCGTGGCGGGTGAACTTTAGATCCACAGTCACGTCGGAGCCGCCACGGACTTTGAAGGTTTCGGGTTGGGAAGTCATCGCTTGCCAGCCCTGCTCGGTTTTGTATTGCGAGCCGTCGGACGGATTCAATTCTTCGAGATAGAGGTCCTGCTGATCGATGCCAAAGATGGTGAAGCCCCAGGCGATTTTTTTGTTATGGCCGAGGGCCACACCGGGAAGGCTCGGTTCGCCTGCGCCGATGACGTCCCAGCCTGGAGCGACCAGGTGCACCATGTAGCGAAGTGATGGCACGGCGATGACCCGGTGCGGATCGTTGGCCAGCAGCGGCTTGCCCGACTGGGTCATGGCACCGGAGACGGTCCAGTCGTTGCTGCCCTCAATGTAATAGGAAGGAAATTTGATCCGCGAATCGCTGCCGATCATATTTTCGAGCAACGCGGGAGAAAGGCCGGAGTAGTCGACGCCGGGAGCAGGATCGAGGGTTACTTTTGGATTGAGGTCGAAAAGTTTGGAGGCTTTTTCCGCGCCGAGGGCAGTTACGACCTGAGCGTGCTCTAGTTCGGCGACGCCGTTTCCGGTCATGGCGTAAGCGGCCATGCGGTTTAAGCAGTCTCGCGGCTGCCAGGGTTCCGGCTTGAATCCAGCGATTTTGAATTCCACGGGAAGGCCCGGGCCTGCCGTCGACAACCGAAGGGCGATGTTGGCGTTGATGCCGCTGGTGAAGGCTTCCAGGATTTCTTTGGTGTCGGGGGAGTAGCTGCGGAACTCGGCCTCCATGTCGCCGCGGTAGCGCATCAGCCGTGCGTTGATATCACGGTATAGGGCGGAGGAACCGAGCACTTCAGCGAGGCGTCCTTGGCCGGAGCGTTTCCACAATTCCATTTGGAAGAGGCGGTCTTGGGCGGCGACGAAGCCTTGGGCGAAGAAGAGATCGTGTTGGTCCTTCGCGTAAATATGGGCGACGCCCCAGCGGTCGCGTTGCACCGTAACGGCTTGGTGCAGGCCGGGGAGCTTGAGTTGGCCGCGGATTTGAGAGACGGAAGCGGCGGCGCGGTCTTCGGACTTGGGAGTGCCTTGAGCGCGCGCGGATGAGAATGCGCATGACAGGCAGAGGGTGAACGCGGCGATCGCGAGTTTCACGGGGCACCGTCCTTTCATAGGCAACGGCGGATGGATTTTGGAGAGCGGTACCGCAGCTGATACTTACATGCCGCCCCGGTGGATAAGGTAAGGCGTTTGGAGCGGCGAAATCCTTTGGGGAGACTTAGAAAAATCTTAAATTTCTTTCGAACATGCGCTGCCGGCAGCGAAACGTAGTTTGGGACCGGCGCTTCTAGAAATCGGTGTGCTGCACTAAAGCCGCGAAACGGGGCTCGGAGCGAAGGCTATTCAGAGTCGGGTCCACGCGGAGATAGGCCACTGAGGTGGACCGTTCCATGCTGGCGCGCTCCAACCATTCCAGCCCGTGGTCCTTATTGCCAAGGCCAACATAAATCAGGGCGATGGCGTAGGGTGGGACATAGCGGCTGGCCGACAATTCCTCCAGGTGCCGGAGGCTCTTCTTAGCCTCGGTGATCATGCCGCACATGGCGTAGGCGTGACCGAGAGAGGCTTGGTAGTAGGCGTCGCCGTCTGAATACTGCACGGCCTTCTCATACTCTTCGATGGCTTGGCGGTAGCGGCCTTCGCCCTCGTAGATATTGCCGAGGCGGAAGTGGGCGCGCGGGAAGTTGGGACTGATCTCGATGATTTGCTGCAGGACGGCGATGGCCTGATCGTTTTGGCGCGCCAGGAAGTAGACCCAGGCGGCGTTGGTTCCGATGATGGGCGACAACGGGTCGGCAGCTTGGGCCAACTTGGCTTCGCTCATGGCTTCGGAAAGACGACCCATCACCGCCAAGTTGAAGCCCCGCCAGGAGTGGGCCATGGCGTAGTTGGGATCTTCGTCGAGGGCCGTGGCAAATTCTTTCTCGGCGGCGGCGCCGTCCCAATCGTAATAGAAATGAACGAAACCGAGGGTGGCGTGCGCTTCGGCTAGGGTGTTATCCAATTCCAGTGCGTGAACTGCGGCGGCTTTAGCTTTAGGGAAAGCGTCGCTGGGCGGAAGCACGGTATAGAGGCCCAGCATTGCATAGGAGTCAGCAATCCCCGCGTAGGCTTTGGCATAAGTGGGATCCAATTCGATGGCGCGGCGGAAGTAGTCGAGACCTTTCTTTAGACCATCGCCGGTGCGTTCGTTCCAGAAATAACGGCCGCGCAAATACGATTGGTAGGCTTCACTGTTGGTGGTGGGGTGTTTGGAAAGGCGCTCACGCTGCTCGCCGGTCAGATCCAGGCGAATGGAGTTGGCTACGCGATTCGAAACCGCGTCTTCTACTGCAAATAGATTCGTAAAGTCTTCATCGAAAGTGGCGGCCCAAAGCTGCATGCCGTCACCCACACGAATCAGCCGGGCAGTGACACGGATGCGGTCGCCGGCGCGTTGCACGCTGCCATCCAGAATGGCGTCAACATTTTGTTCACGGCCTACCGCACGTGGATCCTGAGAAACATTTTGATACTTCTGAATGGCGCGGGTCGGGCGGGTGGCAACTTTCTTAGTGCCGGCCAGTTTAGTGATTAACGCGTCGCTCACGCCCAAACCCAGATATTCGTCGCCGCTCTTGGCTCCGATGTTCTCGAACGGGAGAACGGCCAGAGAGCGGATCTCTGGGTCTTTTTCTTCGCGGGAGCCATTTGAAATCCTGGGCCATAGAGCCGTCCCGACCGCGACGATACCGAGTGCAATGACCAGCGCGGTGGCACCCAGTGGGGAACGCCAGAGTGGAGTCGGTATAAACGTGTGCTCGAGCGATTGCGGGTCAGAGGCAGCCGGCGTGAGTGCACTCAACGGCACGAGGCTTCCCATCGCCGCTGAAACCAATGTTGCAGCGTCGTCTTCTTTGGCTTCCGCAACGGGCACGGCCACCACATCCGCCACGAAGCGGTAACCATGCTTCGCCACGGTTTGAATAAAGCGATGTTCCTCACCCATCGCTTTGCGCAGGACGGAAACGGTGACGCACAGATTTCCTTCTTCGACAAAGGTGTCGTGCCAGACCGCGCGAATCAGTTCGTCCTTCTCCAGCAAGCGCCCATGGTTCTGGACCAGCACGACCAGCGTCTCGAAGGTTTTGGGAGTGAGGGCAATGGGGCGGCCGTCCCGTAGCAATTCATATTCGGACGGCTTCAGCAAAAACGGACCAAAAACGTAATGGCAGCGATGATCGGTCATAGTCCACCCCGAGGACAGTCCGACTGAAACAAATGTTTCGCACGGAATTTTGGGCCGATTCTAGCGCTGAACCGGGGATTGTCAACTGCGTAATCTGGCGTGCACGTGCCCTCAAGCAACTATAGGTTGGCCCTTTAATCATTTTTTAAGAGTTTCTAAAGGACTTCCCCAGCGACCGGCAGCAAGATGCGCACCCAGTAAATGCGTAACGCTACCCGAAATCGCGCCGTGCGCGGACTTGTGAGCCTGCCGGAAACATGCGTGGGCCACCAGCAGGGTTGCGCGCTGTCTCCAGAAGGGGGTTTTTCCATGAAGAATTTCGATGGCTTGAAGGTGGCTGGCTTTCTGTGTAAATGGATGGTTGGCCTGATCCTCTTCGTTACCTTGGCGTGGACTCCGGCCAAGGCGCAGTCCGGGGCCAGCCTCAGCGGAGTGGTCACCGATCCTTCGGACGCCTATGTTCCGGACGCTGCGGTAACTATCACCAACAGCAATAACGGCGAGTCGCAGACGCTGAAAACGGGGACGGACGGCAACTACCGCGCGGTGAACCTGCCGCCGGGACCGTACATCGTCGCGGTGGAAGCGAAAGGTTTTGCGATCCAGAAGAAGAGCATCGTTCTGACCGTAGGCTCGGATCAGACGGCGGACTTTAAGGTTGGTGTCAGCGGAGTGGCAGAGAACGTAACTGTGACCGCGGACGCCGGGCTGCAAATCGAGGTCACCAAGTCCGAACCGTCGTCGTTGGTGAATGATGAGCAGATTCAGGAATTGCCGGTACTCAATCGCGACTTCCTGGTCATCGCGCAAACCATGCCCGGGTCCACGACAATGACCAACATGGCGGTGTATCCCGCGTTCAACGTGACGAAGTTTGGTGGGGTGGCCGATCAACGCAGCGGAAATTCCACGATTCTGGACGGCGCGCCGATTGATGACCCGATCTGGGGCTCGCCGGTTATCAACATGAGCCAGGACGCGATTCAGGAATTCAAGGTGTATCGCGACCAATACGATGCGCAGTATGGCTACTCGATGAACGCTGTGGTCACCGTGGCCACCAAGGCCGGCGGCGACCAGTATCACGGCAGCGCTTATTACTACGGCCGCAATCGGGCACTCGATGCCACCAACGCCTTGGCTACCGACAAGCCCCCTTACAACCTCTGGCGCACAGGCGCCACGGTGGGAGGCCCGGTGTGGAAGTCAGACAACACCCACTTCTTCTTTGGCTACGAAAATCTGAATATTAGTACCGCTGCGGTAGAGGCGCTTCCGCCGACCAACCCGTTCGCGTCACAGGAGAACGGAAATTATCCCTACACCGAAACCGAAACGTTGGTCGACGCGCGACTGGATCATCGCTTCAGCAAGAGCAATAACGCGTTCCTGCGCTATGCCTATGACAATCACGTGACGCCCAGCGGTGGCCCGCCAGATTACGCCAACAATCAGAACAACTTCACCAAGTCACATAACGCGGTGCTGGAAGACGACTGGATCATTTCGCCGAACAAGGTGAATACCGCAGGATTCATTTTCATGTATCAGAATCTGTACTCGTTGCAGACCGATCCGGGGGTAACGGCGATTCTGCGACCCTCCTTCTACTTCGGAGGCAACGTGGACGATCCGCAGTATTTCCCGCGGCATGACTACACCCTTTACGACACGTTCTTTTTGACCTTGCCGCACCACAGCTTGAAGTTTGGTGGCGGTCTGCAGCGCATGTACAACACCTACGGGGCACACTTCTTCCAATACGGGCAATGGACGTTCACGACGGATCAACCTTTCAATATTGCTGATCAGTCGACGTGGCCGGTGCAGTTGCAGCTGGAAACGCCGGGCACGTTCCACTATGTCTCCAACGTTCCGTGGCTATTTTTCCAGGACGATTTTAATCCGACGCGCCGGCTGCACTTGAATTTAGGGCTGCGCTACGACTTTGACAGCAATCTGCGCGACAACAGTTTCTACAACAAGATCCTGGCTAATCCGGATTTCGCGGGCATCGAAAATTTCGTCAGCGGCAACCGCGGCAACGAATATCACAACCTCCAGCCGCGCATCGGTATTGCTTACGACTTGTTGGGGACCGGCAAAGTCCTGCTACGCGGCGGATTCGGGAAATATGTGACCCGCAATCGCCCGTGGCTGCAGGAAGAGTCCGAGCAATCCACCGTCGGCGCCGCCGTGGTGATCACTGATCCGACGCAGCTCAGCCACTACCCGGATATCACCGCGACACTCAACGGCTTGACGTTGCAGCAGTACGTCGAAATGGGCGGTCCCCGCTCCATCGGGATCGTCGACAACAATTTCAAGCTGCCCTATTCGAACAACTTCACCGGCGGATTTTCATGGCAGATCAATAGCCGCACGCTGCTGGATGTCGACGGAGTTTTCGACAAGTCGCACGATGAGTGGGCCGGTAAGGATTTGAACTTGCCGGTTGGGGTGCTGAGTGCGACGAATCCGCGACCGGTGCAGCAATTCAGCCAAGTGACCGACCTGGTGAATTTTGGCTGGGCTTCTTTCCACGCGCTGGAAATGCAGTTGCGAACGCGCACGAAGGGGTTCGACAATCTCTACGTCTCTTACACGTATTCGCAGAGCTTGATCGATGCGGCAACGTTCTTTGGGACGTATCTCTTCCCCAACAACTACGCCTACAATCCGACCAACACTCCGCACAACCTGAGCGTTAGCTTCACCACTTCCAACATTCCCAAGGTGGGCATCCGGCTCAGCGGAATTTACTCGTTTGTAAGCGGTCCGCCGTATGCGGTGAACGCGGGAATTTCGCTGGACGGCCATCAGAACCCGGCGAGCCAACTGCCCACTGGTTTGGAACAGACCGTTGGTTATGGCGATACTGCGGCGCAATTGCAAGTCATCAATGCGTTTCGCGCTAATCCTTGCTCGTTTGTGGTGGCGGGCGCGCCCTGCACGGCAACGGCGCAACCGCCGATTACCGCGAGTCAGTTAAAACTGCAGCCGATCAACAACCTCAACCTGCGATTGACCAAAGAAATTTCCATCCGGGAGAAGGCCCATCTGCAACTGTTCCTGGAGGGCTACAACGTTTTCAATCACGTCACCAAGTATCTGGGTGGCGGAGGCTTCGGCGGAGAAAGCACCATGGTGTCGCCATCGTTCCTGACTCTCGATCAGGCGCTCGACCCACGGTTGCTGCAGTGGGGCGCACGATTTGTTTTCTAGAAGTGGTTGGCGCGGTTGGTAGCTGAAGGATGCTGTCGGTCGATTGGATTGATCTCAAAAGGAGCTTTATGAAGAAAGACAGAATGCGGTTGTTGATGGCCGGCGCGTTGCTTCTCTTCACACCCGCGCTGGTGGTGGGACAGGAAGGCACCAAGAAGCCGCAGCCGGGCACAAAACTTACCGACGAACAGCTCAAACAATGGGTAGCGCCGTTGCGGTCGGGCCGAAAGATGACACCCAAGAGCTGGCCCAACGGTGCAAAGGTTGCAGTTTGCCTTAGCTGGGACATGGACAATGAAACCTTTGATATCGCTGCGGGAATCGATCGTCAGGTGCAGTTGTCGCAAGGTGAGTATGGATTCACTGAAGGGCTGCCGCGCATCAT
The DNA here is from genome assembly GCA_963846145.1 of uncultured Acidobacteriota bacterium. Taxonomy (GTDB): domain Bacteria; phylum Acidobacteriota; class Terriglobia; order Acidiferrales; family UBA7541; genus Acidiferrum. The sequence continues at coordinate 205,179 of CAWJUV010000007.1, forward strand.
GGCTTTGTATGACAAGTATAAAATTCCCGGCTCGTTCTACATTCCTGCGGTGACCGGGGTTTTGTATCCGCAACTGGTGGAAGAATTCAAAAAGCGTCCGCAACATGAAATTGGAATTCATGGCTGGATTCACGAGAGCTTGCCGGACATCGACGATCAAGCGGAAGAAGACCGGCTGACTACCAAGGCCATCGATTTCTGGACCAAAGCGATGGGCAAAAAGCCGGTAGGCTACCGCGCACCAGCGTGGGCCTTCAGCAAATACACGCTGGATATTATTCGTAAAGATGGATTCGAATATGACTCGAGCGCGATGGGTATGGACGAGCCTTACGAATTGGTTTCCAACGGGTCGCCGACCGGCATGGTGGAGCTTCCGGTCGATTGGATTCTTGATGACTATCCTTACTTCATCTCCAACGGGGCGCTGCCTTCGCCGGAGTTGATCTTCAAGGTCTATCAGGATGAATTCGATCAGGCCTACAAGGAAGGCACGATGTTCATGCTCACCATGCATCCGATGATCTCGGGGCACCGCTCCAGAATCATGTATCTGGAAAAGTTGATCCAGTACATGAAGTCAAAGCCAGGCGTGTGGTTCGCGACTGGGCAGCAGATCGCCGACTACGTAAAACAAAACTCCAAGTAGTGGCATAGCCGATCCAAGTGGGCCCCGTCAGCCCGCGCAGTGTAACAACAGCTTCACGCAGAAAAACTTCAGATTGGACGAGCTGAAAGGAGCCGCTGTGACTGGTGTCGGCAAATCCCGAAACGCCGCATCGGTTGCAACGGCTCTGCTTCGCTCGAAGGCCCATTAATGCCCTTCCCGACCCCGGATCAGGAACGAGCCAATCAACGCAACGCAGTGTTGTCCGGCTTTTTGGGATGGACGCTGGACGCGTTCGACTTTTTTGTTTTGATTTTCGTGGTGTCGGCCATTGCCAAGGAGTTCGGCAAGTCGATTCCGGCGATTGCTCTGACCATCACCGCGAGTCTGGCCATGCGCCCGATTGGCGCGTTTACCTTCGGCGTGCTGGCGGATCGCTACGGGCGTCGCTACTTGCTGATCGCCAACATTATTTTTTATTCGATCATGGAGATGTGTTCGGGGCTGGCCCACAGCTATCAAACATTTTTCCTGTTTCGCTTGTTGTACGGCATCGGGATGGGCGGGACGTGGGGAGTAGGGCGCGTCGCTCGCTCTGGAGTCTGTTCCGGTTAAGTGGCGAGGCTTGGTGTCTGGATTTCTGCAGGAAGGCTACGCGTTCGGAAATATCCTTGCAGCGATCTGCTTCTACACCGTTTTCCCGCGCTATGGTTGGCGACCGATGTTCTTTATCGGCGCAATTCCCGCACTGCTGACGATCCTGATTTGCTCGCGGGTGGAAGAAACTAAAGCATGGAAAAGCTCGCGAACGGATTGGGCGACTTACCGTGGGGCCATTGCAAAAAACTGGTCGCTCTTTCTCTACCTCGTGCTGCTGATGGCCATGATGAATTTCATGTCCCACGGCACCCAGGATATGTATCCGACTTTTCTGCAGCGGCAGCGCCACTTTTCAGTTAGCCAGACAGCTTTCATCACCATCTGTTCGATGATCGGAGCTATCTGCGGGGGAATCACCTTCGGGATTTATTCCGACAAACACGGCCGAAGGCGCGCCATGATCACCGCCGCGGTTTTAGGGACGCTCAGCATACCGCTGTGGGTATTCGCACCGAGTCTGAAGCTGATCGCGGTTGGGGCCTTTGCCATGCAGTTCATGGTGCAAGGCGCGTGGGGCGTGATTCCCGCGCACATCACAGAGCTATCCCCGTTGCAGTTGCGCGCCTTCTTTCCCGGTTTTGCGTATCAACTGGGAGTCTTGGTGGCGTCTTCCATCGGATATATCGAAGCGGTCCTGGGAGAGCATTTTCGTTACGCGACCTCGATGGGCATTCTGGCAGCGACGGTGCTGCTCATCGGCGCGTTGGTGATTTTCGTTGGGCCGGAGGCAAAGGGAGTTTCGTTCGTCGCTGCGGAGCGGTCCGAAGCGAACTACGAGCCCAGTGCAGTGCCGAGCGATTGAGTTAGCGGATTTGCTTTTGTCGAGGCGGGCGAGGAACGCTCATCTGTAGGGGAGGGCGTTCCTCGCTCGACATTTCAATACGTAATCGTTTTTTCCGCTGCCTGACCAATGCGTCCAGATACTTTGGGGCGCCACAGTTTCTTCCCGGCGACTAGTTCCCTGTTCTTCTTTATTCCCGCCCCACCACGAGCACGGCGAATGAGCCGGGCTTCATTTTGCCGCGACGTTCGCCGGGAGCTGGGGGATCAAATTCGGCGGAAGACAGAAAGATGTTGTGCGTCTTCAGGTCGAGCGCCATCGTGCGAGCCGATTTTTTTGTGGGGACGTCTGCGACGACCGAATATTTGTTCGCTCCGTCCTGATGCGCGACGGTGAGATGACCGTCGCCGGTTGAGGCGAAAGCCAATTTTGTTTCTGGATCGAAGGCGTTGGCGTCGACGCCATCGCCAATGGGAACAGTGGCGACCACTTTTCCATCTTCTGCGCTGATTACTGCCATCAATTTGTTGTCGCAACCGGCGAAAAGGCGATGGGTGGACCAGTCCGCAGCTAATCCGGAAGGTTCCTTACACGGAGCCATGGGCCAGCGGTGCAAGACTTTCAAGGATTTGGAATCGAAATGAACCAGTTCGGACTTGTCTTCGATATTTACGTAGATCGAGCCTTTGCCATCGGCCACCGCAAATTCCGGTTTGCCACCGAGGGGTAGTGTTCCGGCCACGGTTCCATCCACCGCATTGATTGCTGTGGTGTCTTGGGAGCGGCCGTTCATGGTGAAAACGCGTTTGGTGGCTGGATCGTAGACGATGGCGTCGGGATTGGTGCCGGCCGATACGGTGGAGATGGTTTTGAACGTGGCGAGATCGAAAATGGTTACGTTGTTGGCGCGGCCATTGCTTGTAAAGCCTCGGCCCAGGTCTCGGGCGATGGCGATGCCGTGGACTCCTTGAGTATCCGGGATGTCTCCGACGACGGCGTACTTGTCGGCGTCAAGCACGACGACGTGCGAGCCGTGTGAGATGTAGACACGGCGAGCCGCGCTGTCCACCGTCGCGTAGTCCCAGCCCTCGTCTCCGCTCACAGGAATGGTTTTAATCACGTGATAATTCCCGGAGCCCGACTGTGCCAATGCAGCAGCGGTAACGGTCAACGCAAAACTTACGGCGAAAATCCCTGGTCGTCTCATCGAATTGGCTCCCCGAGAAATAGGCTGATGAGCAAGGTCTACGCGGACGAAGATAAACAGGCAATTAATTCGCAGGTCCTTCCTCGATGAGCCATTTCACCGTCTGGTTGTGCCGCGTTGAGCCGGAAGGTTTATGATTCCGCTATGCGAGTGCTACTGGTGGAAGACGACACGCGGATTGCGCATTTCGTGGCCAAAGGTCTGCGTGAGCAAGCCTATGCAGTGGACGTCGCCGTCAAAGGCGAAGACGCGCTCTATCAAGCCGAGGTCAATGCCTACGACGTAATCGTGCTGGACGTAATGATTCCGGAACCAGATGGGTTTGCCGTCTGCAAGCAGCTTCGATCCGTGGGCCGGCGCATGCCGGTGCTGATGCTGACCGCTCGTGATGCCGTCGAAGATCGCATCCGCGGGCTGGACTGCGGGGCGGACGACTATCTCACGAAGCCGTTTGAGTTTCGGGAATTGCTGGCGAGGCTGCGGGCGCTGTTGCGGCGACCGAGTTCGCTGCAGCCTGCAGTTCTTTCCGTCGCTGATTTGGTGGTCGATACCGGCGGGCAAACGGTGTCGCGCGCCGGACAGGCGATCGCGATGACGACCAAAGAGTACGCGCTGGTGGAATTCCTGGCGCGCAACGCCGGGCGGGTGGTGGGCCGGGCGGAAATTGCCGAGCATGTTTGGGACGAAGAGTTTGACGCTTTCTCAAACTTGATTGAAGTTTACGTAAATCGGGTGCGCCGAAAAATCGACCTACCTGGAGTGCAGCCATTGCTGCAGACTCGGCGCGGCGCGGGATATGTTCTGGGTCCGGAAATAAAAATGGACGAGAAATCGGGACGTGCACGCGGGCGCAACGATGTTTAGCTCCGTGCGCGTTCGTTTGACGTTGTGGTACTCGGCCGCGATGGCGGTTATTTTGCTGGTTCTGGCATGCACCACGTACTTTTTACTGCGCCAAAATGTCAGCAAGCGAGTGGATGCACAGGCGGTCGAGCTTGCCGACGCATTTCTGAGCACAGTGAATGCGGAGATGGGTGAGTCGGCCAAGGCCGACCGGCTCGACGATGGAGTGACCGCGGCGATCGCTGAACACCGATTTCGCGATGTGACGTTTGCGGTGTTCGACCGGCAAGGGAACGCCATTGGGATTTCAGACGGCCCCGTTGACGAGCGTTCCAGGAGGCCATGGAATCGCGACGAGGTCCTGCAAGTCGCTAAGGAGCAACTGACTGAGCCGGGCGCCTTTCATTTCGTGCGGGTGGCAGACCGGCCGTACCGAGGTTACGTACGTTTGTTTTCGTTCGATGAACAAAGCGCCACACTGGTCGTTCTGCAGTCGCTGTCGCCGCAAATCGAATTTTTGCGGACGTTGGAGAGAACGTTTTGGGTGGTGATACCGCTTACGATTCTTCTGGCGGGCGTCGGTGGGTATTTTCTGGCGCGACGGAGCCTATCACCGGTAGTGAGCATGAGCGCCCAGGCCAGCCGCATCGGGTCGAAGAATCTTGAGGCGCGCCTAAGCGCACGTAATCCGCATGATGAACTCGGCCAATTGGCTATGTCTTTCAATGAACTACTGGATCGGGTCAACGTTTCCTTCGATCGCCAGAAGCGCTTCGTTGCCGATGCTTCGCACGAGTTGCGAACACCGGTGGCGATACTTTGCGGCGAAACGGAAGTAGCCCTGGCGAAACAAGGGCGCAGCGAAGAGGATTATCGCGAAACGCTGCGAATTCTGGGCGACGAGTCGAAACGTTTGCGGCGCATCGTCGAGGATCTTTTCACTCTGGCGCGCGCGGATGCCGGTCAATATCCACTTTCGTACAACGATTTTTATCTCGATGAGGTTGTCGCGGAGTGCGCCAAAAATGTTCGCACATTGGCTTCGGCCAAAGAGATCAGGGTGAGCTACGAAACGAAGGGCGAAGCAGTCATGCGCGCCGACGAGGCGCTCATCCGTAGGTTAGTGCTCAATCTTCTCGACAACGCCATTAAGTACACGCCTGCTGGCGGTTCCGTCGTCGTTCGTTGCTCTCCGCAAGATGGCGCCTATCGGCTAGTGGTCGACGACTCAGGGCCGGGAATTCCAACGGAACTGCATCAACGCATCTTCGAACGCTTTTTTCGAGTTGATAAAGCGCGCTCGCGGTCGGAAGAAGACCATGGCGGCGCAGGGCTGGGACTTTCCATCGGCGCTTGGATAGCCGCAGCGCATGGCGGCAAATTGGAGCTGACCCAATCCAACGACCAGGGCAGTATTTTCACCGCAACTCTGCCGCAGCACCCTCCGGCTAGTTAATCTCCTGTTTAGGTAGCGTCCGCTAGGTTTTCTAAAGCGGCCAGTAAGGTCGCGTGAAAGCATGCTGACGTTATCCGCTGGTTCGCGCTTGGTTATAGCCACTGCCGCTGTGCTCCTTCTGAACGGGACGAATTGTGCGCAACAACCTGCGGCGGCAACAGGCAAATCGGACATTACGCCGCTGCGCCTCACGTTGAGTGAGGCTCTGAACCGGGCTCGCAAGAATAGTGTGGTGTATCAATCCGCCGTCACAGACGCGCGGGTGGCTCACGAAGACAAAAAGCAAGCTGTCGCGGCACTCTTACCCACCGTCACCTACGACAATTCCGCAATTTACACCGAAGGCACCGGCGTCGACGACCAGCCAAAATTCATCGCCAACAACGCAGTGCACGAGTACGTGAGCCAGGCGAATATCCACGAAGTGCTGGACGTGGCAGGCTTCGCGCAAGCTCGCCGCGCAACCGCCAGTTCGGCCGCCGCTAAAGCGAGGGCAGAGATTGCTTCGCGCGGGCTGGTGGTCACCGTGGTGCAGAGCTACTACGCGGCGGCTGCGGCCGAAAAAAAAGTAGAGGCGGCACAAAGAGCCGCGGGGGAAGGCGAAGGTTTCCTGAAAGTCACCAACGATCTGGAGCACGGCGGCGAGGTGGCGCACTCCGACGTCATCAAAGCGGAGTTACAGGCGAACGATCGGAGGCGGCAGCTGGCGGAGGCCAAACTCACACGCCTCAACGCCCGGCTTGATTTGGCGGTGCTGATCTTCCCGGACTTTAACGACAATTTCGAACTAGCGGAGGATTTGCACGTCGCTATCGAGCTGCCAACTGTTGCGGCGGTCGAGGCTCGGACAGCGCGTGATAATCCCGATCTGCGTGCAGCGTTCGAAGCGGTAAATGCTGCCGGCCATCAAGTTGCGGCCACCCGCGCCGGGTACCTTCCGACTCTCGGATTGGACTACTTTTACGGAATTGATGCGGCGCGGTTTGCCACCAGAACAGGCGGCATTTCCAATCTGGGGTCTTCGGCGATCGCGACATTGAACATCCCGGTGTGGAATTGGGGCGCGACGCAAAGCAAAGTGAGGCAAGCCGAATTGCAGCGCGATCAGGCCAAGCGGGAATTGTCGCTGGCGCAACGAAAGCTTCTGGCAGAGTTGCAATCGCTTTACGCCGAAGCGCAAACCGCGGCGGACGAACTCACCAGCCTGCAGCGCTCCGCGGAACTCGGCGCAGAAAGTCTGCGGCTGATCAATCTGCGCTACAAGAACGGTGAATCAACGGTGCTTGAAGTGGTCGACGCGCAGAACACCGCGACGGCCGCGGAGACTGCATATCACGATGGAGCGGTGCGCTATCGCGTGGCGCTGGCAAACCTGCAGACGCTAACCGGGGAGCTGACCACTCCATGAAATTAATAACACACGTAGCGGTGCTAGGCGCGGCCTTCCTTTGCGCGGCCTGCAGCCCCGCGGAAAAAGAAAAAGAGCCGGTGGTTACGGTCAAAACCGCGGTGGCCGCCAAGCAAACTATTTCTCAATTTGTGTCCGCCGAAGCGGTGGTCTTCCCGGTGAAGCAAGCGACCGTCGCGCCCAAAATCACTTCCACCGTCGCGGAGTTTAAAGTGCAGCGCGGCAGCCACGTCAAACAGGGCCAGGTGCTGGCCATTTTGGAAAACAAAGATCTGGCCGCGCAGGCGGAAGCCAGCAAGGGCGATTTCGAACAAGCGGACGCCACCTACGCAATCACGGTCAACTCTGGGCTGCCACAACAGGTTCAGAAAGCCGAGTTGGACGCGGTGGCGGCCAAATCGGCATTTGACGCTGCACAGAAAATTGCGGAGAGCAGAAAGGATCTTTACCAGCAAGGGGCAATTCCCCGGCGCGACCTCGACAGTGCGGACGTTGCGCTGGCTCAAGCCCGGAGCCAAAACGAGCAGGCGCAGAAACAACTCACCGATTTGCAGCGCATGGGGAAAGACCAGTTGCTCCGCGCCGCTAAAGGAACCAAAGAATCGGCTGAGGGCCACTATCGCGCCGCCACTACGCAGCTCAGTTACTCCGAGGTTCGCAGCCCTATCGATGGGGTGGTCACCGATCGCCCACTTTACGTCGGAGACTTGGCCATCGCAAATCAACCCATTCTCACGGTGATGGACATTTCAAGCCTGGTAGCCAAGGCGCACATTCCGCAAAGCGACGCCGCGGAATTGAAAGTTGGCGATGCGGCGCAAATTAAACCCTCGAGCGAAGCAGGCGCTGAAGCTGTGGAAGGTCGCGTCACGCTGGTGAGCCCCGCGCTGGACCCTGGAAGCACTACTGTCGAGGTATGGGTGGAAACGCGCAAGCCCACTTCCCTGCTCAAGCCGGGAATGACCGTGAATATTGAGGTGGTTGCAAAGTCGGTGAAGGATGCACTGGCCGTGCCCACCGCGGTGATTTTCGAGAATCCGGATGGTAAGCCGTATGTGCTGGTGGCTGGCGCGGACAAGAAAGCGCACCAGAAAATTGTTCAGCTCGGCGTCCGCAATTCAGAAATGACGCAAGTCACGGAAGGAATCAATGCTGGCCAGGCCATCATCGTGTCTGGCGGCTACGCCGTTCCGGACGGCACGGCTATCGAAATCGAAAAGCCGGCGGCTGCCGAAAAAGAAAAACCGCAGCCCGAGAAGGAATAGCCGGGCATGCCGCGTGCTTACATTCCGCCGACTACTTCAGCTGACACTGCGCCGTGGTTTGAGCGGCTGTCCCGCCCAATTATTTTTTTTACTATCGCGTTGGCAGCCATCGGCGCGTATCTGGCTTTCACCATTCCTGTTTCTGTTTTTCCCAGTACGGATTTTCCGCGCATCGTGATCGGCGTCGACAATGGCGTTGCGCCTATCGACCAAATGCTGGTGACCGTCACCAAGCCGATCGAAGAAGCCGTGAACAGTGTGCCCGGATTGCAAAATGTTCGTTCGGTCACCAGTCGCGGCTCCGCGGAGATCGACCTGTTCTTCGATTGGCGATCCGACATGGTGCTTACGTTGCAGCGCGTCGACACGGTGGTGGCGCGTTTGCAATCGGAACTCCCAAGCACTGCAAAAATTGACACGCACCGCCTGACCTTCGCGGCGTTTCCGATCATCGGTTACAGCCTTACCTCTGACACCGTTCCGCCCGAACAACTCTGGGAAATCGCCACCTACGACATCAAGCCACGCCTGAATCGGCTCGACGGAGTCGCGACTGTGATCGTGCAAGGCGGACGAGTTCCAGAGTTTCAGGTGACTCCCGATCCCGCGCGTCTTCCTATCGCAGACGTCACCGTCACCGACATTCTCGATGCAATTCGCCGCACCAACCTGATCGATTCGCCTGGCTTGATCGAGAGCGATCATCACCTCGTTCTCGGTTTGGTGAGTGGCCAGGTGCACTCGGCGGAAGAAATCGGTCGCATTGTAGTGAAAACGTCGGCGGCGGGAGTTCCGATTCGAATCGCGGATGTCGGCACTGTCTCTGCATCGGTAGCACCTGTTTACACTGCGGTGACTGCTAACGGCAAGCCTGCAGTGCTGCTGAATGTCAATCGTCAGCCGGATTCGAACACTTTGCAGGTGGCCAACGAAGTCCATGACCTGGTTGGCCAACTGCAGCCCTCGCTTTCAAAGAGCATTCATCTTGAACCGTTTTACGACCAGTCGGTCATCGTCAGAGATTCAATCTCCAGCGTGCGTGATGCGGTGCTGATCGGCATTGTTCTTTCCTCCATCGTTCTGGTTCTTTTTTTGCGCGATTGGGGCACGTCCTTGGTCGCCGGCTTGGTGATCCCGGTGACGCTCTTCATCACATTTATCGTTTTGAAACTCGCCGGCGAGAGTTTCAACCTTATGACTCTTGGCGGACTGGCCGCCGCAGTCGGGCTGGTGATCGATGACGCCATCGTGGTTCTGGAAAACGTGGTACTGCATCGCGACGCCGGGCAGAGCCGCTTCGCGGCGATTCAAAGCGCGATTCGCGAGCTGACCGCGCCGCTGCTAGGTTCGACCTTCACTCCTATCGTGGTTTTTCTTCCATTGATCGCTATGACTGGGGTGAATGGAACGTTTTTTCGCTCGCTGGCCATCACCATGACGGTGGCGCTGCTAACTTCGCTTTTTTTGGCGTTGACGTGGACGCCGACGCTCAGCTTGTATTTCGTGCGCCGCAAAAGCGGAGACAAGCGTGAGGCTGGTTCGAATGAAGAAGTAACCAACGTCGACGCTGCCGCGCTTATCGCCGCGGAAGAACCCTACACGACCGGTTTCTTCGGCGAGGTTGTTTCGGTCTACGAGGCGTGCATGCGCAGGGTCTTGCAACAGCCGCTCATCCTGGCGACCGCACTCGTCGCGATCATTGCGCTGTCGGCGGTCAGCTATCACTTCCTCGGTAGCGATCTGCTCCCGAAGATGGACGAAGGCGGCTTCATTCTCGATTACTACACGCCACCGGGCAGTTCGCTGACGGAATCGAATCGCATCCTGTCGCATATCGAAGAGATGCTGAAAGCCACGCCCGAAGTTGAGAACACCTCGCGACGCACCGGACTGCAACTAGGACTCGCGGCTGTGACGGAAGCCAATCGCGGCGATTTCACGGTAAAACTAAAATCCAAGCGAAGCCGTTCGGTCGACAAAGTCACCTCCGACTTGCGGACCCAGATCGAATCGTCAGAACCCGCAACCAAAGTTGAATTTGTTCAGATTCTGCAGGACATGATCGGCGATCTCAGCAATCAGCCTGAGCCCGTGGTGATTCGTCTCTATTCGCAGGACGGCGCGCTACTCAACGAAATCGGCCCGCGCCTCGCCGAAGCCATCAGCAAAGTGTCTGGCGTGGTGGACGTTCTCAACGGCGTGGAAGACGCCATCAGCGGTCCATCGGTTCGATTTCAAATCAATTCGGCTGCCGCGGCTCGCTCCGGATTCACGCCGGAAGAAACTGCCGTGGACGCGGCCGCTATTCTGGAAGGCGAACCGGCCGCTACTCCAGTAATTCTTAACGACCGGCCGTACAACATTCGCGTTCGTTTTCCGGAAGCGAACCGTTCGTCTCTCGAACGCATGAGCAATACGCTGCTGGTGAGTGCCACGGGAAAAACCGCAACTCTAGGCTCACTCGCGTCGGTCGTGAATGATCCCGGCGAAACTGAAATACGCCGCGAGAATTTGCAGCGGCTGATCCAAGTCACGGCGCACCTCGAAGGTGTGGATCTCGGTACTGGAATCGCGCGGGTGCGGAAAGCGGTGAACGATCTGCATCTGCCCGCGACGATCCGCGTGGAGTACGGCGGCCAATACGAAGAGCAGCAAAAGTCCTTTCATGATTTGCTGATGGTGCTGCTGCTTGCCGTGCTGCTGGTATTCGCAGTGCTGCTGTTCGAGTTCCGCACTTTCTCCGCGCCAGTTGCGATTCTGGCTTCCGCGTTGCTGTCCACCTTCGGCGCGTTCGCCGCCTTACTGATCACGCGAACGACCTTCAACGTCGCTTCCTTCATGGGCATGATCATGGTGATTGGCATCGTTTCTAAAAACGGCATTCTCTTGCTCGATGCCGAACATCGTTTCCAGGCTCAAAGTTTTTCGCTGGAAGATTCGATGATTCAAGCGGGGCGCCGTCGCTTGCGCCCGATCGCCATGACCGCGCTGGCCACCATCGCTGGAATGTTTCCTTTGGCGCTGGCGATTGGTGCAGGTTCACAAATGCTGCAGCCGCTGGCCATTGCGGTTATCGGCGGCCTGCTCAGCTCCATGATTCTGTCGTTGGTCTTCACGCCGGCGATTCATTACTTCCTGCAGAAAGGGCGCGAAGCAGCGTCCCACGCTGCCGCGGAAACATTGGCATGAACGGCGCGTTCCCATACCGTCCCGCAAGGCAAAGAAATTTTTGTGAGGTGAACGTTGCACATCTTGGTCGTTGAAGACGACATGAAGATGGCCACACTGCTGGCCCAAGTGCTTCGCGACAAATCCTACGAAGTGAAAGTAGTGCGCGACGGGGGCGCAGCACTGGAACTCACCCGCGAACATTCTTTCGATGTCATTCTTCTGGAGGCAACGCTGCCGGACATTAGCGGAATGGAAGTAGCCAAAAGACTCCGTGACCGCAACGACGAGGTCGCGGTGTTGATGCTAACCGCCCGTGACGGGGTGCCCGATGTCGTGCGTGGGCTTGACGCCGGTGCGGATGATTATCTGACCAGGCCTTTCTCGTTCGAAGAGCTATTGGCGCGGGTGCGGTCCCTGGCGCGACGCAGCAAACCGAGAGCACGGAATGTTCTAGAGTGCGGGGACGTGCTTCTCGAAATCAATTCTCTGCGGGCTTTTCGCAACGGTGTCGAGTTGCGGCTCTCCTTCACGGAATTTCGGCTGCTGGAAGTTCTGGTACGGAACCAGGGTAAGGTGGTTCCGCGAAAAACTATAGTCGAAGCGCTCTGGGGCGATCGCCGAGAAATCGAGATGAACACCCTCGACGTTTTCGTGCGCCTGGTACGAAAAAAGCTCGGCGACAGCGGCAGCTACAAATTGATCCAAACCCATCGCGGTGTGGGTTATTCCGTCGGCATTCCCAAGTGAAATTACAGGTGACGGTTTGCCAGGTTTGATTTCGTAGAGAAGATCCTACTGGTCCTGAGTGACCTTGAATTTTTCGATGAGTTCGGCGCGGCGGTTGCTTTCTTCGCTTTGGCGGGCGGCGGCGGCTTTTTGCAGCGCGGTTTGGCGGTCGGCGAGCTGCGGCTGGCCGAGGTGGCGGTAGATGCGGGCCAGCTGGTAGTGGCCGTCAGGAGCGTCGGGATCCAAGCGGACGCAGGCTTCCATTTCGAGTTTGGCTTCGCTCCAGCGCTCGGACCATTCGAAGGCTTTGCCCAGTTGGCAGCGTGCGGTTGGTTCTTTGGGGGCGATGCGGGCGGCGTGTTGGAGGCGGTGGAGAATTTCGAGGCGTTGGGATGGGTCGCCTGATTCCGTGGCGGAGCGGAGCAGGATGCCTCCGCAGAAAGCGTCGGCGACTTTGTCTTGAGGGTGTTGATCGGCGAATGCGCAGACTTGTCTTGTTGCGGCAGCGTCTGGCGTCGAAGTGTCCTGCAGAGTGAGCTCTCCCAAATAATGCGTGGCGGTTTCGTCTTGAGGATCGAGTTCGCTGGCGTGCAGCAGGGTTTGGATGGCGTCGGAGGAACGGTCGACGAAGTAGTAGGTCAGAGCCAAGAGGATTTGGATGTGAAGAGACTTAGGGAAGAGGGTGGAGGCTTGATTTAGCACCACGAGCGCAGCGTCGAACGTTTGGTGACGCAATAGTTCTAGAGCGAGTGCGACGCGGTAGCGCTCGTCGTTCGGTTCCAGGTTGACGGCGGCTTGATAGCTGTGGACTGCGGCCAGTGAGTCTCCGCGTTTTTCCTGGATGTCGCCCAAGAGATTTTCTACTGTCGCATTTTCTTCGAGGACTTTGGCGCGTTCGGCGGTGGTGACAGCGGCGTCGAGGTTCCCACTGCGGAATTGAGATAAGGCTAAATCGTAGAGAAGATCGGCCCGCTCGGGAGCTAAAGCGCTCGCTGCGGCAAAATCTACCGTTGCCTCTGAAAACAGGTTCGTCCCGCTCAGGATTGCTGCGAGCTGCAGGTGGATGGCGATGGCCAGTTGCGGAGGAAGTGTTTCGCTGCGAATCCGACGCAACGTCGAAGCGTGATTTTCGTGGCTAGCGATCTGTTGTTGCAGGCGGGCGATGTCCGCGGTTAGCCGGAGGTCGTGATTTTCTGGGGCGAGCTTGGCGGCGGCGTCCATGAATTCGGCGGCGGCGGTGAAATGTCCGAGCCCCGAGGCGATCGCCGCCTTCAAACGATAAAAGGCTATTCGTTGGGCGGAATTTGTCGGCGGCTGCACATTTTTAAGGGTGGTCTCCGCTTCCTGATAACGGTGTTCGCGAGCGAGTTGCGCGGCTTTTTGTAACGCGACCGTGGACTCGCCAGTCGCCTGCGGACGGACCGTCGGCGCTGTCGCGACAAAGGCGAGCAGCCAAACCAGCAGAGAAGGGGCGAAGGGGAGGCATCGAGGTCATCTTACCTCGCGGCAACCCCTCTTGCCTTGCGAGGTTATGCAAACGTGTGAGAAGATGCCCGCGTGCCGGCCGAAAATACTCCGCATCTTCAACGCAGACTTGGACTTCTGGAAGCTACCTCGGCCAATATGCTGGAAATGATCGGGGTCGGCCCGTTCATCACTATTCCTCTCATTTTAACTACCATGAACGGTCCCCAAGCCATGCTGGGCTGGTTGCTGGGCGCGATTGTGGCGGTGTGTGATGGATTGGTGTGGGCGGAGCTGGGGGCGGCCATGCCTGGGACGGGCGGGCCATACCGGTATTTGTCGGAAGCCTTCGGGCCGAAGCGGTTGGGACGGCTCATGAGTTTTTTGTTCATCTGGGAGACGGTCACGCTCGCGCCGTTGTCGATCGGAGCTGGCGCGGTGGGGTTCGCGCAGTACACCAAATTTCTGTGGCCGCAGATGAGCAACTGGCAAGGAAAAGGAGTGGCGGTAGCGGTGTGCATCCTGATTACGTTCATGCTGTACCGCGACATTCATACCGTCGGCAGGCTTTCCATCGTGCTTTGGGTGGTGGTGATCTTTACCGCGTTAGCGGTGACGGCCACTGGCGTAACCCATTTTCAGTTGAGTCGGGTGCTGGATTTTCCTCCGCATGCGTTCACCTTATCGCGCGAATTTTTTGTGGGGTTGGGCGGGGCTACGCTTCTGGCGATGTACGATTACGGCGGATACAACAATTCGTGCTTTTTTGCCGGCGAGATCAAGCGGCCGGAATATGTGATTCCTCGGTCTATTCTCGTTTCTATTTTTCTGGTGGGAATTTTATATCTGACGATGAATGTCTCGATTCTGGGCGTGGTGCCGTGGCGTGAAGCGATGCATTCCACGTTCATCGTGTCGGACTTGATGCAGCGTGTTTATGGCCTTACGGTTGCAAGAATTATGACCGGCGCTGTGCTACTTACGACGTTCGCTTCATTGTTCGCGGTCTTGTTGGGATATTCCCGAGTTCCTTATGCTGCCGCTGTAGACGGGCGGTTTTTCTCTGCATTCGGAAAACTGCATCCCACTCGCAATTTTCCGTGGGTGTCCCTGCTGTTCATCGGCGCAGGTTCTGCGGCGGCCAGCTTGTTGAATCTGTCTGATCTGATTACTGCGTTGATTGTCATTCAAGTGCTGATTCAATTTATGGCGCAGGTCGTGGCGGTAACGATGATTCGGCGGTACCGGCCTGATATTCAGCGGCCGTTTCAGATGTGGCTCTACCCTGTGACGAGCGTGATCGCCTTCGCTGGCTGGGCTTTTATTTTGGTGGCCAGCGGGCTTAAGTACATTCTTTGGGGATTCGCGCTTATCGCGGTGGGCGTTTTGGCTTATCTGTGGCGCGCTCGGGCCACTTCGGAATGGCCATTCTCACCTCGCGCTGAAGCCGCCACATGAGTATCGATCGTCCGCTGGACGTTTTGGTGGTAGGCGACCTTTTTGCCGAGCTGGTGATGAGCGGTTTTTCTTCTTGGCCACCCGCTCCTGGGCAGGAAATTTATGCCGAACGTTTTTTTCGCGAAGTAGGCGGTGGGGCGGCGATCACTGCTTCCGGCTTGGCAAAGTTGGGAGTCAAAACCGGCGTCCTGGGGTCGGTGGGGTGTGCCGACAGTGAGTGGCTTTTCGAGCGGCTCCGTTCGAATCGCGTTGATACCACCGCGATTCAGCAAAGCGCCGGCGAACCAACGGCTACAACTCTGGCCGTCTCGACCCGCACAGATCGCACCTTTCTGACCTATATGGGCGCCAATCGCGAACTGCCCGCGATCCTCAAGCAGGCGGAGACACAAACTCATTTTTCCAAGGCGCGGCACGTGCACGTTGCTCATGCCCCCGAATCCACCGGCTTTGAAAGCCTCATTCGCTCGATCTCGGAACAGAAATGTTCTGTTTCGCTCGATGTTGGTTGGCATCCCGAATGGCTTGGCAATCCTGACTGTCACCAAGCTCTACGCCAGGTTGATATTTTCTTCCCTAACGAAAACGAAGCATCGCGGATGACGGGGGAAACGGATCCGGCCAGAATTCTGCAGGCGTGCGAGAAGATGGGTTTTCGCAAAGTTGCGTTGAAACTGGGTTCTTTCGGGGCGGCGCTGCTGTACGACGGCGCGACATTTTTCCAGCAGCCCATCGCCGTTGATGCGGTGGATCCCACCGGTGCGGGCGATTGTTTCGACGCAGGATTTCTGTTCGCTTGGCTTCGCGGAGACAGTCCGCAGACCTGCTTAAAAGCCGCGTCTATCTGCGGGGCGCTTTCTACGCGACGGATGGGCGGCATCGACGGCTTCCCTACTTTGACAGAATTGGAAGGCCAACTATGAGTCGCAAAGTTTGCATCATTGGCGGAGGCGGTGTTCGAACGCCTTTGTTGATTCACGGATTGCTGCAGTCGCAATCGCTGCTTAATATTTCCGAGCTGGCTCTCTACGATGTCAGCCACGAACGTGCCGACACCATGGCCGCGCTCGGCCGTGAGATCGCCACGAAGTTGGGCGTGAGCGTTCGTCTGACGACCACAACGGCGCTGGATTCGGCGGTGGATGGCAGCGATTTTGTTCTGAGCAGCATTCGAATTGGTGGCATGGCGGCCCGCGCGCGTGACGAGCGCACCGCCATCGAAAATGGCTTGGCTGGGCAGGAAACCACCGGTCCTGGCGGCGTGGCGATGGCTTTGCGCACGGTTCCCATCGCGCTGCAACATGCGCGAGTTGTGGAACGTTTGGCTCCGCGGGCCTGGTACATCAATTTCAGCAATCCCGCAGGGCTGATTACTCAGGCCCTCAATCAGCACACCAGCCTGCGGATTGTGGGCATTTGCGATACTCCGGCGGAGTTGTTTCATCGCATCGCCGAGGTTTTGCAGGCGAGCCCCGCAGAAACACACTGCGACTATGCCGGACTCAACCATCTAGGCTGGGTTCGCCGCGTTACCGTTGGGGGGAAAGACGTAACGAAAGAATTACTGCAGAATCCCGAAGGGCTGAGGCGGCTTTACCACGCGAGCTTGTTTGACCCGCTTTTGATTCAGACGTTGCAACTCCTCCCCACGGAATATTTATTTTTCTACTACAGCCAGCGCAAGGCCTATCGCAACCAACTTCGTGCCGGAGCCAGCCGCGGGGAAGAACTGCTTCGCATGAATGGCGACCTTTTTTCTCAGCTTCAATCGCAGCCTCCCCGCGAAGGACTGAACACTTATCGAAATTATTTAATGCAGCGAAATTCTTCCTACATGCGGCTGGAAGGCGAGGCCGGCTCGGCTTTTGATAAGGATCGCGAGGAAGCCGACCCGTTCGAAACCGCTACGGGATATCACCGCATCGCGATTGATGTGATGACCGGGCTTCTATCGGAAAAACCAAAGCAGGTGGTAGTGAACGTTCGCAATCAAGGCAGCATCGCGGATCTTGCCCCCGACGATGTGGTGGAAGTCCCCTGCCAGATCAGCTCCGCGGGAGTGACGCCTGTCCCGACTGGGCCGTTGCCGGAATCTGTGCGCGGACTGGTTCTCGCGGTGAAAGCTTATGAGCACACCGCGATTCGCGCGGCGGTGGAAAAATCCTGGAAGCTGGCGCAGCTGGCCATGCTGGAATATCCGATCATAGGCCAGTGGGAAATCGCCGAAGAGCTCCGCGAGAAACTGGTCGGGAGCGACCCTGAATTTCTGGGGTATTTGCAGCCAAAGTAGCTCCCGAGGGCGCTACATGGCCGGGTCGCAAGGGCAGTCCGCTGTTGGGGTTGCGGGATTGACACCCGACATGGTCAGGAATTACCTTATAGGACCGCACTGCAAACGTGTGCAACCCCAATGGCAACCTTTCCGCACCGCCCCACCTCGATCAAGGACATCGCGCGTAAAGCCAACGTTTCCTTTTCGACCGTTTCCCGCGCGCTGCAAAATAGCCCGCTGATCAGTCGACGGACCGCCGAAAAAATCCAGAAAATTGCGCGCGAATCCGGCTATCGCGCCTCGGCGGTCGCTCGCGGGCTGGTCACCCAACGGACCAAAACGATCGGGGTGGTGGTGACTTCTATCGCGGACCCGTTCGTCAGCGAAGTGGTCGTGGGGATCGAGGAGTGTTGTAACGACCATGGGTACTCGGTCTTCCTCGCCAATTCCAATGCGGACCCCGAGCGTGAGCGCAAAGTGGTGCAATCCTTCTCCGAACGCCGCGTCGACGGCATTGTAGTGACCTCCTCCCGAGTCGGCGCCCTATACGTTCCGATGCTTTCTGAAATGCGCGTGCCCATCGTGCTGGTGAACAACCAGCAGGCCGGCGAGTTCGTGCATTCGGTGATGATTGACAACGTGCAAGGCAGCCGCGAAGCGACCAATCATTTGATCGAACTTGGGCATCGGCGCATCGCTTATTTGGGCGATCGCTTTGGGCATCAATCCGATACAGAACGTTTTTCTGGATATCGTCACAGTCTCGATAAAGCGGGGATTCCGTTCTGTCCGGAATTGGTGGTGCACGGAGACGGTAAATCGGAAGAAGCCATGGTCGTGACGGAATCCCTTCTGCGGCTGAGCGACCGTCCCACAGCAATTTTTTGCTACAACGACATGACCGCGCTTGGCGTGGTTCGCATTCTGCATGCGCGAGGAATCAATGTTCCCGGGGATATTTCGGTGGTGGGCTTCGACGATTTGTCGATTGCTTCTTACACCGATCCCCCGCTCACGACGGTGCGGCAGCCGATGCGGCGCATGGGGTTATTGGCGATGGAAAGTTTGCTGCAATTGATGCAGGGTCAGAACCCTTCGCAAGCCATCACCGTTGGGGCCGAACTGGTTGTGCGCGAGTCCAGTGGGCCTCCGGGAAAGAGCGGCAAATGAGTGCGCCTAAAAAATTGCTGATCCCCGCGAAGAAAGTTTCTGGCGCTTCCGGCACTGTGATGGAAGTCGGTCCGCAACAATCAGGCTTTGATTATCTGACGTTCGAAGTAATTCGCCTAAAGTCGGGGGAAAAACACCAGGCCGCCACCGGCAAGATGGAACTGGGCATCGTCGCCTTAGGTGGACGGTTCGCCGTGCACTCTTCAAGCGGCAACTGGGAAAGCATCGGCGGTCGCGAAAATGTTTTCGCGGGCATGCCGTGGGCTTTGTATCTGCCCATCAAGACCAGCTTCACTCTCACCGCTCTGACGGATTGTGATTTGGCGTTCTGTTATTCGCTGGCCGAAGAATTGCATCCGGCCGCGTTGATCTCTCCGGACCAGGTGCGGATCGAAATTCGCGGCGGAGCGAACGCCACTCGCCAGATCAATCACATCATTACCCCGGAATTTCCGGCGCACCGCTTGCTGCTGGTTGAGGTGTATACGCCTGGCGGGAACTGGTCCAGCTACCCGCCGCACAAGCACGATGTGCACAATCCCCCGGAAGAAGTGGACCTGGAAGAAATTTATTATTACCGGATTGACCGGCCAGAAGGCTATGCGATCCAGCGGGTATATTCGCGCGATGGAAAAATGGATGAAACGCTTACCGTCCGCGATGGTGAGCTAGTGCTGATTCCCGAGGGCTATCACCCGGTGGTGGCTGCGCATGGCTACAACATCTACTACTTGAATGTGCTGGCCGGTTCAGCGCACTCGATGGCTGCCGTCGATGATCCCGATTTTGCTTGGGTACGCAAATCCTGGCGTGATCAGGATGCTCGACTGCCTTTGGTGAAATAAGCTCGACCTTTACTGAGTTTTTTGTGCCCGGCGGAATTGGCCTGGGCTGTTCGCGATGGAACGAGATATGTCGACGACGCATCTTTCGCCGCTGCACCAAACCGCCGGCCTCGGCGTCACGGACTATTGGAACGACTCTTGCGCGATTGAGGAGCTCACTTACGCGATTGAGAATGGTGCGGTGGGAGCGA
Organism: uncultured Acidobacteriota bacterium; assembly: GCA_963846145.1. GTDB lineage: Bacteria > Acidobacteriota > Terriglobia > Acidiferrales > UBA7541 > Acidiferrum. The sequence goes on from CAWJUV010000007.1 coordinate 224,703, forward strand.
CTTCCAATCCCACCATTGTCCTGGCCGCGCTCAAGAAAGAATTGCCGGCGTGGAAACCGCGCATCCTGCAACTTATTGCGGATAACCCGACGTGGTCGGAAGCGGAGATTGCCTGGCAACTCATCGAGGAGATGGGGGCGAAAGCGGCGGCGCTTCTGCTGCCGGTGTTCGAACGCGAGAAGCATCGTAAAGGGCGCCTCTCGCTGCAGACGAATCCGACTTTTTACCGCAATTCCGCGGCAATTGTTGAACAAGGCGTAGGTTTCAACAGACTTGCTCCCAATATCCAGGTAAAAATTCCCGCGACCGCTGCGGGTATCGATGCGATCGAGCGAATCACGTATCGTGGCATCAGTATCAACGCGACGGTGTGCTTCACCGTCCCGCAGTCACTGGCTGTGGCCGAAGCGATTGAACGTGCCTTGAAACGGCGTACAGCCGAAAATCTGGACAATTCAGAAATCGCGCCTGTGTGCACGATCATGATCGGGCGCCTCGATGATTGGCTGAAGGTTATCGCGAAAAAGGAAAACATCGTTATCACTCCCGGTCATCTTGATTGGGCTGGCATCGCCGCGATCAAGAAAGCGTATGCAATTTATCGCCAGCGCGGTTATCGGACCCGGTTACTCGCCGCTGCGTATCGCCATCACATGCACTGGTCGGAACTGATCGGCGGCGAAATCTCCATGACCATTCCGTATGAATGGCAGGTGCTCTTCAATAATTCCGATGTGGAAGTGAAAGAACGGATGCATCTGCCGGTCGACCCGCAGATTGTCGACGAACTGTATCGCAAATTCCGCGATTTCCGGCGGGCCTACGATCCAAACGGGCTGCAAATTTCTGAATTCGATGGCTATGGGGCGACCGTTCGAACGCTGCGGGCGTTTATCAGCTCTTACTACGAGCTGCTAGGTTTTATTCGCGACTTCATGCTCCCGGACCCGGATAAGAAATGAGCGGGTCCCGGCGTCTTACTACCGCGCAAGCGATCGTCACGTTTTTGCAGAACCAGTTCGTCGAACGAGACGGCCAGGAGCACGCTTTTTTTGCCGGAATGCTGGGTATCTTCGGGCATGGCAATGTGGCGGGCGTCGGTCAGGCGCTACAACAGTCAACCTTTCCGTACATCTTGACGCGCAATGAACAGGCGTCGGTTCACATCGCTTCCGGTTACGCCAAGATGCGGAATCGGCTGGGGACATTTGCTTGCACTTCATCTATAGGACCCGGGGCTACGAATATGGTGACTGGCGCCGCGTTGGCAACGATCAATCGGTTGCCGGTGCTGCTGCTCCCTGGAGATATTTTTGCGCGGCGCAACGTAGCGCCGGTTTTGCAACAACTGGAATCGCCGTCGACTCAGGACATCAGCGTGAACGATTGTTTTAAGCCCGTCTCGCGCTATTGGGATCGCATCAATCGGCCCGAGCAAATCATCACTGCTCTTCCCGAGGCCCTGAGGGTTCTAACTTCGCCCGCGGAAACCGGAGCTGTAACGTTGTCGCTGCCACAAGACGTGCAGACGGAAGCGTTTCACTTTCCCGAAGCACTGTTCCGCAAACGAGTGTGGACCATTCGCCGGCAGCCTGCGGATGAGATTTCAATGTCTCGCGCGCTCGAGGCCATTCGCGCTTGCCGCAAACCATTGATCATTGCTGGTGGCGGGGTGCTGTTCAGTGAAGCATCGGAATCGCTCACAAAATTTGCGGAACAAACCGGGATACCCGTCAGCGAGACGCAGGCGGGCAAGGGCTCTATTGCATACGACCATGCGCAAGCGGTTGGCGCGATTGGTGCCACAGGAACCTCTGCGGCCAATCGAGTGGCGCACGACGCCGATCTAATCATCGGCATTGGGACGCGTTACTCGGACTTCACGACCGCATCGATGACGGCTTTTGCCAATCCGGAAGTGCGGTTCATCAATATTAATGTTGCGGAATTTGATGCGTATAAAGTTTCTGCGATTCCGCTGGTCGCCGATGCCCGCGCCGCGCTGAACGAGTTGGCGAAAGGCTTAGGCGACTTCCGCGTTTCCAGCGAACATGCCGCCAAGATAAAGAGTTTGCGTGAAGGCTGGCTTGCCGAAATGCATCGCCTGTTGCATCTTGAGCACGAGCCGCTGCTGGCGCAGAGCGCGGTGATCGGGGCGATTTGGGAGGCGGCTGGTCCGCGCGATGTTTTGGTCTCCGCGGCGGGAAGTCACCCTGGGGATCTGCACAAACTTTGGCCTACGCGTTCACCGAACGGATATCACATGGAGTACGGCTACTCCTGCATGGGCTACGAAATTCCTGGCGCGATCGGAGCGAAGATGGCCGATCCCAGCCGGGAGGTTTTTGTTTTTCTAGGCGACGGCACCTATCAGATGATGCCGACCGAAATTGTGACAGCGGTTCAGGAAGGCGTGAAAATCATCATCGTGTTAGTGGACAATCACGGCTTTGCCAGTATTGGCGGTCTGAGCCAGTCGCTCGGGTCGGAAGGTTTCGGTACGCGCTATCGGCAACGATCAAGAACCTCAGGGCAATTGGATGGCGAGATTCTGGCGATCGACTATGTTGCCAATGCTCGGAGTCTCGGCGCAGTGGCGACCAAGGCCGCCGACCTCGCCGACTTGAAGAAGGCTTTGGCGGATGCGAAAGCTTCCGACCAAACCTCCGTCATCGTGGTAGAGACGGATCGCGAAGTACGCGTGCCGGGCTACGACTCGTGGTGGGATGTGGCTGTCGCGGAGGTTTCCGAAAGCGAAACGGTGCGGGCGGCGCGTGCGCGTTATGAAGAAGCGCGGCGGAAGGAACGCTACCACCTGTGAGAAAACTTATTCAGGAGTTGACATGGCGGTAATGCGGGTGGGAAATGCTCCCTGTTCCTGGGGCACGTTGGAATTCAACGACAGCGCGGCGAAGCAAATCGGCTACAGCCAAATGTTGGATGAGCTGGCGGAGACCGGTTACACGGGAACGGAGCTGGGCGACTGGGGATATATGCCCAACGAGCCAGGTGCGCTGAGTGGGGAGTTGCAGAAACGCGGCGTGACGATGCTGGGTGCGTTTGTGCCGGTGGCCTTGAAAGATGCGAGTGCGCACGAAGCGGGACTTTCAGCGGCGCTGAAGACCGCGAAGCTGCTGGCCGGCGTGGCCAACGGGGCGAGCAATCCAAAACCTTACCTGGTGCTGGCAGATAACAACGGAACAGTTTCGCAGAGGACAAAAAATGCCGGGCGGGTCACTGCCGAGATGGGATTAACTCCTGCCGAATGGAAAACGTTCGCGGCTGGCGCCAACCTTGTAGCGCAAGGAGTTTTTGCGGAGACGGGATTGCGCACCGTGTTTCATCATCACTGCGCGGGTTACGTCGAAACTCCAGACGAGATTTCCAAGTTGTTGGAGCTGACCGATCCAAAAACAATCGGATTGGTGTTTGACACCGGCCACTACGTTTTTGGTTCTGGACAGTGCGATGCGTTGCAAGGGCTGGAGCGATTTCAGGAACGGGTGTGGTACGTGCACTTGAAGGATTGCGATCCGGCGGTAGCGGAGAAGTCTCGTACCGAGAAGTGGGATTACTTTCAGTCATTGGCGCGCGGTGTCTTCTGCGAGTTGGGAAAAGGATGCGTGGATTTTCCCGCGGTGTTGCAGTGGCTGGCCAAGCGCAAGTACGACGGATATTTGCTGGTGGAACAAGACGTGCTGCCGGGGATGGGCGCCCCAAAAGAAAGTGCGCGCCGTAACCGCGAATATCTTCGCTCCATCGAACATTGTTTTAACTGAGTTTTCTCTGAGCACGAAAAGGAGTTTTGCTTGCCGCAAAAGAAACTGAGAGTCGGCATCATTGGGGCTGGTCGGATCGGAAAAGTTCACGCGGAGACTTTGGCGTTTCGCATCCCGGGCGCCGTGCCGGTGGCCATCGCGGACACAAATCTCCCGGCGGCGCGGGAAGTCGGCGAAAAGTTTGGCATCGCTTCAGTATTTGGCAGCGCCGAAGAAATCTTGTCGAGCCGCGACGTGGACGCGGTGCTGATCTGTTCACCTACGGATACTCACTCCGATCTGGTGGTGCTCGCGGCGCAGGCCGGGAAGCACATTTTTTGTGAGAAGCCTATTGATCACAGTCTGGCAAAAATCGATCAAGCCCTAGCGGCGGTCGAGAAGGCCGGAGTAAAGTTTCAGGTCGGGTTTAATCGCCGGTTCGATGCCAACTTTGCACGGGTGCGTCGCAGCGTGGTCAGTGGGGAGATAGGTACGCCCCACCTGATGCATATCATCAGCCGGGATCCAGGGCCACCGCCCGTTTCCTACATTAAAGTGTCCGGCGGAATTTTTCTGGATATGGCGATCCATGATTTCGACATGGCTCGCTTCCTGATGGGCGACGAAGTGGAGAGTGTTTACACCGCTGGCGCAGTGCGCGTCGATCCGGAGATTGGCAAAGCTGGAGATCTAGATACGGCGCTCACCGTGCTGACGTTCAAGAATGGCGTCATCGCTACGATCGACAACAGCCGCAAAGCCGTCTATGGCTACGACCAGCGTGTGGAAATTCTCGGCAGCGCGGGCGCCATTCACACCAGCAACAATTACCCCAATCAAGCGGTGGTCAGTACTGCCAAAGAAATTCGTCGCGACTTACCACTGAATTTCTTCATGGACCGCTACACCGAGAGTTTTATTACGGAGGTTCAGTCCTTCGCGAAGGCGGTCTTGAATAACGAAGCGACGGAAGTGAGCGGCTTCGACGGCCGCCAGGCGGTGGTTATCGCGCTGGCCGCTCGCAAATCGTACGACGAACGTCGTCCCGTCGCTCTGGCCGAGGTTGCGGAAGCTAAATCTTCCCCGTCGGACACACGCGAAAAAACTGGCGCGCCCGTTTAGGAAAAGTTTGTACGCTTGTGGAGCAAGAATGCGCACACCGCCAACAATCCAAGCGTTGCCAGGCTCAACACCACCATCCAGCCCACGTTGAACGCGATCGGCTGCCGCTGCGCTGAAAAGCCCAGCCAGATGAACATGGTGATCGCTCCGGCAGAAACGAGCCATTCCCAACTGCGTCGCTTACCCGAATCTCTCGCGACAGGATCATCGCCTCGCAATGTTTCCGCGATTCGCGCCGAGTCCAAGCCATAGCGCTGGCACTCGCGCTCCATCGCTTTTCTCCACGAAGCCTGCTCAGACTCCTGCGCTTCCGCGAAACTGATGGCTGCAGCGCCCAGAATCATCACTAGCGAGCCTGCAATCACCATCCACCGTGCGGTTGTGCTAAGGCCAGCCAATTCTCCAAACACCAGCGCGCCCCAAGCGAGCCCCCAGAGTTGATTGGTGTTCGAAAGCGGAATTCCCCGCCCGATACCCACATACTTTGCAGCGTATTGTTGAAATAAATCCCCGATGACCCAGCAGAATCCGCCGAGGAACAGCCAGAACATCGCCGGCTTGGCTGTGGTTAGATCCGCAGCCAGACGCGCGAATCCGCCTCGGAAAATCACTGCCATCAACAGGGTGGTGCCCAGCTCGCCCACGGTGAAAACCGTTACGAAGGAAAGCGGATTCATTCCGCTGATGTAGGCCTTGCGGTAAGGAATGTACATGGTGCCCCACAGGGCTCCTGCGCAGATCGCCGCGAGAATTCCCAGGGTGGCGCGGTTGCTGCCGCCACCGGACTGCTGCGAAGTGGCGTAGGCCAGCAGGCACGCGCCGACGACGAGCGCGACCGTTCCTCCTAAAACTTTCAGCCACTGTTTCGAACCAGCCCCGCGCAGTTCGTTGAATAGCAACCAACCCCAGAAAATTCCCACCAGGCTATTGGAGTTCCACAGCGGAAAGGCGATCGATAGTCCTACGTTGCGGATAGCAAAAACGGTGAGCGTGTTGGCGACGGCCCACAGCATTCCCGCGAGTACCGCCCACACCACGAGGTGCGGCTTTTCGCGAAAATCGAGCCAGATGTAATTGGTGCCTTTGAGCAGCATGGGCAGAGTCCAACGCGCCACGAACACTCCTGCCACCATGCCGAGCGAAATGACAAACGGGGAAAATCCAACAGTGACCAGCTTGGTGGGAGCTTCTGCGGCGCCGAGCCACGCGCCGGCGCCGAGTCCGCAGACTACGCCGAGTTGATGGAGGGAACGATTCGAGAGTGCAGTCGATTTTGCAGAAGGAGGAGATGCAGTCATGGGCTGACCGCGAAAACCACCAGTAGCCATGCACCCGCTATCAACACGACCACGGGCACCCAGAAGTGCACGTCGGTCAGCACTGCGCGAGCCATCGACGTTTTCACGCCGCTCTCCTCGATTTTCTCTTAGCCTTTGTGGAACAGGCTGCCGCTACTTTAGATTCGGATTTTTCGGCAAGCTGATCATGTTGGCGAAAAGCCGAAACGCCCCGGGGACGCCTTCCGGCAACTGCCGATAAAAGGCGTAGGCATTATAGATGTACACGCCTTTTCCGTAGCGGGCGTAAAGCAGCCCGCCCTTTTGCGGCTCTTGGCCTTCGTCCTTGGTGGAGAGCAACGGCTCGTAGTGAGAATCCCAAGTCTTCAGGAATTTTGATCCGCGCTCTTCGACCCAGCCAGAGAAATCGCGTTCAGTGATGGAATTGGGCCAAGTGAAGATGGGATTCTTAGGATCGAGAATGTCCATCTTGGATTCTTCGTCGGTGACTTCTTCGGGATTCGAACCCATTTCATAAGGATACGGGCCGAAGTTGTGATCGAATTCCGGAGTGTTGTACTGCACGATCATAACGCCGCCGTTTTTGACATAGTCGAGCAAGCGGCTGTTGTACGTCTGCAACTCGGGGCGTGCAGCGTAGGCGCGCACACCGAGAATGATGGTGTTAAAGTGCGACAAATCTGCGGAGGCCACGTCGCTGGGCGTTAGAAATGTGACGTGGATGCCCAGATTTTCCAGTGTGGCGGGAACGTCGTCGCCGCTTCCGGTGATGTAGGCAACTTTCAGATCTTCAGCGACTTTGGCGTCGACGCCGGAGACCCGCAGTACCGCTGGGCGATACAAATAGTAAGGACGAAGACCCGGATAGCCGGTCATTTCGTAGCCCTGCTTGTACTGTTTGCCGTCGTATTCCGCTACCGCAGTGAGTTGATAACTTTTTTCTTCGAGTTTGCTCGGAGTGACCTGAAAGGTAGCGGATTGCTCGTCGCCATCGCTCCCGGAAGAAAATTCTGCCACCGGCGGATTGCTCTTCCATCCGGCGGGCAAATCCAGTTTGACGCTGCCTTTGGCCGCGCCCTTTACATTGCTGCGAATCGAGGTGGTCACTGCGAAGTCTTTGCCAGTGAGCGGAACGATGCCCGCCTTGGGATTGATGGTGATGGAGATCGCTGGTCCCACCACCAACGGTTCGGGGACAACCCCGAATCCGTTCACTCGTTTGATGGATTGAACGGTCTGGCCGACGCGAATCGTCGCGCCTTCGTATTCAAATTTCGCCCAGGCTTCGAAAGGATAGGGTGGTAGCGGCTCATTCAAATACCTTGGATCGTTGATGTCGTAGTAGGACTGCTCGATATTGGGCCGGCTGAAGTATGGCTCCGTAAATTTTGCGTCGGCTGGAGCGGTCAGGTCGAAGCGAGCATCCACTGGTTTTTCTGGCGTGAGCGTTTGCGATTCCGCTTTGCCTCCGGCGTTCCAATTCTTGCCGTCGGTGGCCTTGATCTCCACGTCTTTTAGAGCGACTTGCAATGGGCTCTGGCTGACGACGTGGACCTTTACTCCAAATTTCTGTCCAGGGATTACGACGCGCGTGGTATCCGGATCGCCGATAAACATCGCCCACAGCGGATTCGGTTCTTTTTCTGGAGCCAGAGTCGCGGCTACGGAAAGTCCTAGCGCTTCCGACAAAGCGTTATTGAACTGAGTTTTTTTGGTCTCCAGTTCGAACGTCACATTGTATTTCTCTTCGTCGGAGAGTTTGCTGGAGGCCACTTGTTCAATTAGCTCCTGCGTTTCTTTCCAGCCTTCCGCCAGATGCGTCGCGATTTTTTCCGGTTGGGCGGCAGAGAAATTAGCCATCGCGGCTTCGACGTGCTGGTTCACTTTCTTCAAGCCGTTTTCCAGAAATTCGCGATTGCCGCTTTTGGCTAGTGTGGCGATACCCATCAGCGAGACGTCGATCCCATCAAAGAAGGACCTTTCCTTTTCTTCCACGTTCGGCACCGAGGCATAGCGGTGATACGGAGCGTTCACTGCGCCGGCTTTAGGGATCATGCCCCCACCGGTTTGGCTCTTCTGGTAGCCCAAACCCTCGCGGGAAATTTGCACGTAAGAGGCTCCGAGGACTGGGTCGTAATCACCCTCGGGAATCTCTACGTTTACCGCCAGCTTGTGATCGTCGTTGCCGAACCACGGAGTGTGGGCGTAATCCTTCAGCGGGTTCCATGGCCGCAAACCTTCGGCGATTTGCTCCGGAAACATGTTGGGATCGCCGGCGGCTTTGAAAACTTCTTGAGCCATCGCGCCCGCGGTTTGGTGGTTGCCGTGACCGTCGCTCGGACCGCCCACAAAAACCGAGGTGATCACCAGTGGCCGGGTCATGCGCACGACGCGCACTACATCCGCGAGCACGCGATCGTGAGTCCACTTGGCGATGGATTCCGCTTTTGTCTTGGAGAAGCCGTAGTCGACGACGCGTGTCCAGTATTGATCCACGCCGTAGTAGCGGCCCGCAGCCAGCAACTCTTCCGTGCGAACCAGGCCGAGCCCGTCGAAGTAGTTTGCGGACATCACGTTGGCGCCGCCCTCGCCGCGGTTCAACGTGAGCAGGGTTACTCGTGCGCCCTGGCCGCGCGATTCGTAAACCAGCATTCCGCCGTCCTCGTCGTCAGGATGGGCGGTGACCATGATTAAACTCGCGCGGGTGTGCAGCTTCTTCAGGCTCTGCCACAGCGCGGTGCTGCCGCGATTGATGGGGATTTCCTGCGCGGACACCGCGGCTTTTTCTTTCGAGTCATACGGTGTCTGCGCGCACGCCGGCAGCATCGGCAACAGCAACAGTGCAGCCAATCCGATTCGTTTCATGGGGTGTCCTCGTGGGAAGAGATTGGATCTTCAGGAACTCATTGAGTGGAGACAGAAGGGATGCACTGGCCTATGCGATCAATTTGTCGGGCTTTTCCACTACAAGTTGCTGCCGCCGGTTCCTCGACGAAACCGGCGGCAGCCAGGCACCCGGGGTGAAAGTTAGAAATACAGCTTTAAAGCAAACTGAATTTCACGTGGTGTACCGATGGTCGAAGAAATAACTCCGAACCCGGTGCCGGCACCTTGAATAAAGAAGGATCCAGGGTTAGAGAAATTAGCGTGATTAAAGGCGTTGAAGAATTCCGAGCGGAACTCCACACGCATGACTTCGCGGATGGGAAAAATTTTGAACAAACTGATGTCTGTGTTGGTTTCTCCCGGTCCCTTGTAGCGGCCAACTCCGCAATTTCCGAAGGTGCCCACTGCCGGGTCTGCGAAAGCAGCTGGGTTGAGCCACAGCCCTTGCCGCGGATCGTCAGAGGCTCCCGAGCGGGCGTCCCCAATACAATCAGGGCGGGAAATATGCGTGCCTCCGGAAAAGCTTTTGTCCGGAGCATTGAGTGCAATGGTTGTGCCGGTCTGAGCGCTGACGATGGTGTTAACTTGCCAACCGCCGAGGATGTAGCTGGCGGGTCCGCCCTCACTCAGAAAACGCTTCCCGCGGCCTACCGGCAATTCGTAAGTCAAGAAGCCCACGACGCGATGGCGGACGTCAAACATTGAATCGCCGCGCTCCGCCGCATAATTGTAGGAATTTTGCGGTTCCGCTCCGCCGGTTAGGTTGTCTACATAGTCGGAGATCAAATGGCTCCAGGTGTAGCTGAGTCCATAGGACATCCCATGTTGGTAGCGCTGGCGTAGCGAAACTAGCAGCCCGCTGTAATTGGCATTCCCATCGTTGGTAGCAAGTTCCAGAAACGCGTGATTGCCGGAGGCGCTGCTATCCGAGGTGTTCAAATTCGGGTAGGGATAGGTGTCGATGGGCGCACCGGTGGAGTCAAATCCGGTAAGGATGCCCTGGTTGCCATCGCGCAAACGATTCTGCTTGCGCGCGAAGTTTCCGACGTAAGAAATGTCGAGGGAAAGGTTGTTGGCGAGCTGGTATTCGGGCCCGAAACTCATCTGCTCCACATATCCGGTCCGCTGGTTGGGATCCTGCGCACGAATCTGCAGAGTGGAGAGATCGACGGTCGTTGACGTGAAGTCATCGATGGGGAAGCCATTCTGCAACTGGAAGATGGGTGTGGTGCTACCCAATCCTTGCCCCAAGCTGTAGGAAATGACCGCCGGCGGATTCAGTGCCAGGATGCTTTCCGAACCGATGCGCACGCCTTCCTGATAGAACATGCCGAAGCCGCCGCGGAATACCAGCCGATCAAACGGGTGATAGCTGAAGCCGAGACGCGGTGCAAAATTGTTCAGGTCAGGATGAATCAACGCGCGGTTGTACCAGCCAGAAGCGTGCGGGTCGGCGGTGATCAACTCGCCGCCATTGTCCGGGCTGAAGTTGCCTAGCTGATTTTGGCGGTTCAGTAGCGGGGAAAAGATTTCGTAGCGCAAGCCAAAGTTGACCGTCAGGTTTTTGCGGACACGCCAGGTGTCTTGGCCGTAGATGTTGTTGCCGTTAGTGTAGTTGTGCACCACGGTGGGAGTCACAAAAGTGACGGAGTCCACATCGCCGAGCAGAAAGTCCGGCAAACCGTTAGCGGCGCCCGCAGTGTAGATACCATTGACGCCGATTTCTCCTTGCGGAGCGCGGATGTCCAGGAAGTTGTCGCTGAAGCGGCGGAATTCGTAGCCGAACTTGAAGGAGTGGTTGCCTTTCAGCCAGCTGAGGTTGTCGAGCAGTTGCCACACCTGCGAGATCTGGAATTGTGGGCGCCACGGCGAGGTTCCGATACGGGTGAAGCCGTTGATCTCGATCGGAGGAATGCCGGCGGTTTCCGGGCCCACCGGAATTCCCGTCAATCCGAACGTGCCCGCATCGGAAGTGCCCAGCGTCAAGCCGATGGGATCGCTGTGGGCGTAATCACGGTTAAATCCGAAACGCAGCTCATTGAGGATGGACGAAGTAACAGTGTGGTCCCACGCCAGCGCGACCGAGCGTTCATGGATGTTGTACGCCGTCGCGAAATCGCCGTTGCCGGCGATGGGGTCGCTGGTCCATGGCGGATCCTGATTGCTGATGATGTACTGGCTGTAGCGGCCGAAGATGTGATCTTTGTCCGTCAGAGTGTGATCGATGCGGATGTCAAAAGAATGATCATTCTGCGGCACGGAATACTGAAAGGCGTAGTTCGGAGCTCCGGTGAAGCTGCCTGGAACGCCTTCCAGAGCAACTTGCGCTGGGATATTGGGGTCCGGGAAGACGGCTGCTAGCGCTTGGCCAACAGGGTCGATACAACCCGGGGCGATGATATTTCCTGAGACGCAGCCCGCCTGACCAGCGACGCCGGAATCATGTAGCGTCACGTTGTGTAGCTCCGTGAAGTTTCCAGTTTTCATCAACGGCGTGGGCACGGTCGAAGTCACCGTAGTGGCCTTGCGGCTGCTGAAAAACTGAAAGTCGCCAAAGAAAAACGTTTTGTTCTTAATGACCGGACCGCCAATGGTGGCGCCGTATTGGTTCTGAGTGAAATGCCCCTTCGTGAGTCCGTCTATTGGATTGAAGTAGGCGTTGGCGTCCAGTGCATCGTTGCGGAGGAACTCCCAGACGTCGCCGTGAAACTGGTTGGTGCCGGACTTGATGCTGGCGTTGATGACCGCGCCGGCTGAAGTACCGAATTCGGCGGAGTAGGTGCGGGTCTGGATGCGAAATTCCTGCAGCGCGTCTGGCGGAGGCTGGATGACCTGCACCGAACTCTCCTGCAGGTTGGTCGAGCCGGAGTTGTTGTCGATGCCATCCAGCGAGAAATAATTTTGCGTTTCGAGGTTGCCGTTGGAGCTGAAGCGGTCGGGCGCCTGGTTATTCGTATTCACCGCGTTGCGCTGGATGCCGGCTTCGAGCAGCGCCAAATCCGAATAGCGGCGCCCGTTGAGAGGCAAGTCGTTGATCTGTTCTTTCTGCACTACGCCGCCGACGTCGGCCGTTTCGGTTTGCAGCACCGGCGTGATCGAGGAGACTTCAACCGTCTGTGAAGACGCTCCTACTTTCAAGGTGAAGTTGATGGCCGGGCGGCTCTGCACATCGATTTGGATGTGCGTACTGATCTCCGTCTGGAAATTGGCGGATTCCGCCTGCACGGAATAAATCCCCGGTGTGATCGCGGCGAACTGATATTCGCCGTCATTGTTGGTGTTGACCGTGCGGCTTACACTGGTGGCTTCATTTTTCAGTGTAAGCGTGGCGCCGGGAATACCGGCCCCACTCGGATCACTGACTTGTCCGACGATCGATCCGGTGTCGATTTGCGCGAAGCTCAAACCTGGAACTAAAAAGAACAACGCCAACGCGGCAAAAATCGCAGACGTCAGCGCTCTGCGCGAATTCATCTTTTTCATGTAAAGACTCCCCCTCATCCGAACAAGGTGTTCAGGGCCCCTCGAGTGGTGCAAACGTTACCATAGTGCCCTTTTTGATGTAAACAGCGGTTTTGCATTTCCATTTTGGGGCTGGGCCCCGAGGCGGGCCGAGCCTCCAAAAGCATTGCCCTTGCCCCCTGCTGCGATTAGTCTGGTGCGACCGAAGCCGGGTCGGCTCCTCGTGGCTCGTTTTGCGGGCCACTTGCCGCGGCTTTGACGCCCATCATGTTCAACCGCCGTCAATTTCTAAGTGCTGCTGGCGCGGAGTCGGCGCTTCTGTTCCTTTCTCGAACACAAAGCGCAGTCGCCTCACCCTTATTCCGCGAAATTCCTCCGCAAGCCAGCGGCCTAACGTGGGTGCACAACAACGCCGCGTCCCCGGAGAAATTCCTACCGGAGACACTCGGGCCAGGTTGCGCTTTTCTCGACTATGACAACGACGGTTGGATGGACATCTATTTGGTGAACAGCGGGAAGTCGGACTTTTTTCAGCCGCGATCGCCGCTCCGCAACGCGCTGTACAAAAACAACCGTGACGGCACCTTCACGGATGTCACCGAGCACGCCGGAGTTCCCGGCGGAACCTTTGGCATGGGTGTCGCGGTGGGCGATTACAACAACGATGGCTTCCCCGATATTTTCGTGACGGCGTGCGGACGCGCGCTGCTCTATCGCAACAACGGTGATGGCACGTTTACCGATGTGACCGCAAAAGCTGGGCTGGAGATAGACGGTTGGACTACCAGCGCGGTGTGGTTTGATTTCGACAATGACGGCCGGCTGGACCTGTTCGTGTGTAGTTTTGTGCGCTATCTGCCCCAGGACCGACATTCCTGCGGCGGCGAAACTGGTCACAACTATTACTGCATCCCGCGTGCGTTCCAGCCCACCGCGAGCTTTTTATTTCGCAACAACGGCGACGGAACATTTACAGAAGTTGGGAAGCGAACGGCGATTGGGAAGAGTTTAGGGAAGGGTCTTGGCGTGGTGGCCACAGACGTTAACAACGATGGCCGGATGGATCTGTTTGTGGCCAACGATACCGTCCAGAATTTTCTGTTCGTCAATCACGGCGAAAATCACTGGGAAGAGATGTCGGTTCCCGCGGAAGTGGGCTTCAGCGAGAACGGGCAACCTCGATCGGGGATGGGCGTCGACGCCGCAGACTTAGGGAATCGTGGATGGCAGGATTTGTTCGTGGCCAATATCGATCAGGAAAAATTTTCGCTGTATCGCAATTTGAAAGACGGAACGTTCCAGGATGTCGCCGGGCAGCAAACGATTGCGCAAGCCACCAGGCTGTTAAGCGGATGGGGCTTGCATTTTTTTGATTATGACAATGACGGCGAGCTGGATCTGATTCTAGCCAACGGGCACCCCGACGATATGGTGGCGCAACGTTCGCAGACGGTGACCTATCGCGAACCGTTGCTCTTGTTCCAGCAGAAGAACGGGAAATTTCGAAATGTCAGCGCGGATGCGGGTCCAGCGTTCACGCGAGACCTGTCTGCACGCGGCTTGGCGGTCGGGGATTTTGATAATGATGGGCGGCTCGACGTGCTCATCGGAGTGAACGGCGGCGCTCCAATTCTGCTGCGCAACGAAGTTGGCTCCGGGAATCATTGGTTGGGCCTTACCCTGCGCGGTAAAACCTGCAATCGCGATGCGGTTGGCGTGCGCTTGCTATGGTCGGCTGGCGGCAAGAAATTTTCGCGGATGAAGAATGGCGGCGGCAGTTATCTCTCGTCCCACGATCCGCGGGTGGTGCTGGGGCTTGGCTCCGCCAACAAAGTCGACAGTTTGGAAATCCACTGGCCGGCGCCTTCGACGGCAGTCGACAAACTCACCAATGTTGCGGCTGACCGCTACATAACCGTTGTGGAAGGCCAAGGTATCGTCGCGCGCTAAGTTTGGGCGCCGGCGATTTATTTCTTCAGCAGCTCCATCACCACCCCGCTCATCCCTTTCACGCCGGTACGAATCGCCGCCTCTGGTTCGGGATAAAACTCGCTGGAGTGCAGTCCGGGAAAGCGCGTGCCTTTTTCTTTAGCCTCGGCCAAGCGCTGCGGGCTGGTAGCGCCCAGCCAAAACATACAATACGGCACCTTTTCGGCCGTCAATCCGTACTGGCTAAAATCCTCTGAAGCCATGATGGGGTCGGCAGGCAAAACATTTTCTTTTCCGAGCGCCGATTGCAGCGCGGCTCCTACTTTCCTCGACAACTCATCGTTGTTAATGGTCGGCGGAGTGGTGTGGAGCAATTTCACCACTGGAGCGCGCTCCGGCGGCACGCCTGCGGCGGCGGCAATGTTTGCCGCGATCCGCTGGATCGCAGCCAGCACTTTTTCCCGCACTTCCGGCTTCATGGTGCGCACCGATAGTTGCAAGTGAGCCTCATCCGGAATGATGTTGGCTTTGGTTCCGGCGTGAAAGGTTCCGACCGTGACCACCGCGGAATCGAACGGATCGACCTCGCGGCTAACAATCGTTTGCAGCATCACCACGATTTCCGAAGCGATCACAATGGGATCTTTCGTCATGTGCGGCGCAGCGCCGTGTCCGCCGAAACCGCGTACCACAATGTCGACGGAATCGGAGCCCGCCAGCAGCGGCCCCTCTTTCCAGGCCACCTTGCCGGCTGGCACGGTGGGATTATCATGCAACGCGAGAACAAAATCGGGGCGCGGAAACCTGGCGTACAAGCCGTCTTGCAGCATCGGCAGCGCCCCTCCGCCGGCCTCTTCGGCGGGCTGCGCGATCATTACCAGCGTGCCGCTCCATTCTTTCTTCGCTTCGACGAGAACTTGCGCGGTGCCAATCCAGGAGGCCATGTGCAAATCGTGCCCGCAGGCGTGCATGACGCTTACTTCGCCGTCGGGCGTCTTGGCCTTCACGTGACTTGCATACGGCAAGCCGGTTCGTTCTTCAACGGGCAGCGCGTCTAACTCCGTGCGCACCATCACCGTGGGCCCGGCGCCATTTTTGAAGACACCAACCACACCATACGAAATCTTTCCCGGAGTGTCGTACTTCCCTACCCGCTCGGTCACCTCGAAGCCCAGGCGGCGCAGCTCGCCCGCCAAAAGCGCTGAGGTCTCCTTTTCCTCCGAGGAGAGTTCGGGGTGTTCGTGAATTTGCTTGTAGGTCCTCGTTAAGGCCTCGACCTTGCTTTCGACACGTGGATCGGGTGCACTCTGTGCCTGCGTTTGCGGGACCCAAAAGATCGCAGCGGCCGCAGCGGCCATCAAGATTCCATGCAATTTCAGCTTCCTTGTTAGTTTGAGCATGTGGGCCGTCGGCAATTCCTCTCTAGGATGATCCGTCCCAAATCCTACCAACCGACGGCCCTTGCCGCAATTCGCGTTGCAGGAGATTTTGCCGTTGACCAGCTACCGACGTTTACCGCAACGAAAAACTGTTACCGACAGATCGCTTTTTGAGTTCATAATTCCCCGGTGAATTTTGACCGTGCCATTTTGTTTGCCGTCGCCGGACTTTGTGCCGCCATCTGCGGTTGCAGTAAGTCTTCGTCCAGCAATGTTCTCGGTGATGCCGCCCATCCGACCGCGGTCCACGTCTACACCGTGGCGCAGGAAACCGCGCCGCGACGGGTGCAGGCTACAGGATCGCTTTTTCCGTTTGAAGAAAGCACCATCAGCGCGCAAGTAGAAGGGCGCATCTCTCAGGTTCTTGCCGACATCGGCGACAATGTAGCGGAAGGTCAGCCGCTCGTAACTCTCGATCCGCAGGAACTGCAATTCGAAGTGGACCGCCAACGCGGGTTGGTCACGCAAGTGCGCGCACAACTCGGAATTGGTCCGAACGATCCGCCTCCCACCGACCCGAAATCTTTGCCATCTGTTCAGCGCGCCGAAGCGGATCGCTTCGAGGCCGACCACAAATATTCGCGGGCGCAGGAAATGTTTCAGGGCAAGCTGATTTCTCAGCAGCAACTGGATGAGGCGGCTAGTCGTTTTCAGTCTACTCGCGCAACTTATGACGTAGCGCTGCAAGAAGTTGACCGCCTGAAGGCGTTGCTGGTTTCCAGCGAGGCCACTGAGCGACTGGCCGAAAAAAAATTGCGCGATGCCACGATTCGAGCGCCTTTTCCTGGAGCGGTCAAAACACGGGAAGTTCATCCCGGGGAGTTTTTGCGGGTGCAGAGTCCAGTGATGGTTTTGGTTCGCACCGATCGCTTGCGCGCTCGCCTGGCTGTTCCGGAGCGGTGGGCTGGGTGGCTCAAAGAAGGTTCCACCGCTGATTTAAGGGTCGAAGCGTTTCCCAATGAGACGTTTCATGGGCAAATTACGCGAATTAATCCGTCGGTTTCGATGGACTCGCGCACTTTTGACGCCGAAGCTTTGTTGGTCAATTCGGATGGGCGGTTGAAGCCTGGGTTCTTCGTGCAGGCCTCGGTGCCGAGCGAGAAAGTGGAGAAGACCATTTTTCTGCCGGAAACCGCGGTCAATTATCGTTACGGCGTTTACAAAGTTTTCCTGCTGCACGGCAATCAAGTTACGGAACACGAAATCCGTCCGGGCGGCCAGACCGAAGACCAGCGCGGCAAGCGCTTCGAAGTCGCCGAAGGTTTGAATGCCGGCGACCGCGTCGCAGTGGCGGTGTCGGGGCAATTGCGCGATGGTGCGATTGTTCGCGAAGAGGCCGAAGATCCGTCCCGCTCGGAGCATCCTTCGCATGCAGGCTCTTCCCAATAGGCTAATGTTCCCGCTCGCGCTCACCATTCGCTCATGAGACTCGCAGAAATTTGCGTCAAGTATCCGGTGTTCACCGTGATGCTGATCACCTTTTTGGTGACCCTGGGGATTTTTTCTTACCGCGGGCTGGCGGTCGATCTTTTTCCCAAGGCCGATCCCGCGACGGTTAACGTGGAGGTCCAACTTCCTGGCGCTACTCCGGAGGAGGTGATTACCGGTGTTGTGCTGCCCTTAGAAGACGCGGTTTCCTCAGTCAGCGGCATCGACGAGATCTCCGTTTATTCCACCGAAGGCTACGCGGAAATTACCTGCACGTTTGTGCTGGAGCGCGACATCGAAGGAGCCGCGCAGGACATTCGCGAAAAGGTTGCGGCTGCTACCAATCGCTTGCCGCGCGACACGCTGCCTCCGGTCATCACCAAGCAGGACCCACAATCCGACCCCATCATGACCGTGCTGGTCACTGGTTCGCTGACCCGTAGAGAGCTGACCGAAATCGCCGACAAGCAAGTGCGCCGGGCGATTCAGACGGTCGACGGCGTTGGCAGTGTCGATCTCCAAGGCGGGCAGGGCCGGCAGATCCGCGTGTTGCTGGACGCTCAGCAACTCACCTCTCATGGTTTCACCGTTCTGGATGTTCGCGACGCGCTGCGGAGAGAAAACATCGAGGCGCCCGGCGGACGCATGATTCTCGGTCCGCAAGAACTGGGGCTGCGAACGCTGGGACGCGTGACTTCCGCCGAGCAGTTTGGCGAAATCGTTTTGGGCACCCGGGGTGGCGCGCCCGTGCGCATTCGCGATGTGGCCCACGTGGAAGATAGTTCTTCGGAGTTGCGCACCTGGTCGGCATTTTTCCGTAAAGATTCAGCGCCCGAAGACGTGGTCACCGTCCAGGTGCTCCGCCAATCCGGTGCGAACACCGTTAAGGTCTCCGACAACGTCCGCAAACAAATCGAATCCATGCGTGATGGCTTGCCACCTGGCGTGCATCTCGAAGTGATTCACGACATTTCCGATTTCATTCGCGCTTCGGTGCATTCTTTGCTGGAACACTTGGTGCTAGGTAGCATTTTGGCCAGCGCCATCGTGTGGATCTTCATGCGCAACTGGCGCGCGGTATTGATCGCTGCCGTGGCCATTCCTACTTCGGTCATTGCCACATTCACACTGATGCGCGGCATGGATTTTTCTCTCAACAACATGACCTTGCTGGCGCTGACTCTGGCGGTAGGCATCGTCATCGACGACGCCATCATCGTGCTCGAAAATATTTTTCGTTTCATGGAAGAGAAAGGAAAGGACCGGAGAACCGCGGCGATTGAAGCCACGCGCGAAATTGGACTGGCGGTCACGGCTACTACCCTGTCGCTGGTCATTATTTTTCTGCCCATCGCGTTCATGACCGGCTATGCCCGCAAATACGTCAATTCATTCGGCTGGACCATGGCGATGGCCATCATGGTTTCGTTATTGGTGGCGCTGACGCTGACGCCGATGATGAGCTCGCGGCTGCTGAAAGTTACCGATCGCGATAAAGAAGATCACGCGCATGGTTTCATTCATCGCATCGAAGAAATCTACTTGCGGATGCTGCGTTGGTCTCTGGCGCACCGCCGCATCATTCTGCTGATTTACGTTCTGGTTTTTGCGTCAACATTCGGCTTGTATCATTTGGTCGGCCGCGACTGGATTCCCGCCGACGATCAAGCTGAACTGCTCAGTTCTTTCACGCTGCCCGAAGGAACTTCGCTCGACCAGACCATCGTGATGGCCACCGACATGGCCAAGCGGGTAGAAGCGCTGCCCGAAGTAGCGTTCGTTGAAACGCTCACGCACGGGCCAACCAACCATGCGCACCTGTTCATCGGATTAGTGCCCCGCACCGAGCGCAAACGCACCCATGAACAATTGGCGACGGTGGTCCGCGACATCCTGGGCGGCTATCGCAACATTACTTACAACGTGCGACTGCCTTCCGTACTAGGCGGCGAGACATATTTTCCAATCGCCGCAGTGATTCGCGGCCCGGAAATAGACAAACTGGCCGAAATCAGCAAGAACGTCGCCGACCGTATGCGCCAGTACAAAGATTTGGTCGACGTGAACCCCAGCTTGAATCTGAATACTCCGGAGCTGCAGGTGAAGCTCGACCGCCAGCGAGCCGCCGACATCGGCGTGCGCATGACCGACGTCAGCGACTCCGTACGCCTGTTCTATTCCGGCGAAGACGAAATCACTCGCTTTAAGGAAGGCTCGGAGCAATACCCCGTAGTGATGCAGCTTTTGCCCGAACAACGCGACGATCCCAGCGTGCTGGCTTCGATGATGGTGCCCAGTTCCAAGCTCGGACAGGTCCGCCTTGAGAATGTCGCGTCGATTGTTCGTGGCTCAGGTCCAGCAACTCTGTGGCGCTACAATCGCGAATTCCAGGTGAGCGTTTTTGCCAACGTTGCGCCCGGCTATCCGCTCGATATCGGCGCGGCGCACACCATTCAATCCATCAACGAAGTTGGCCTTCCGCCCGGCTACTCCTATCGCTTTTCCGGTCAGGTCAAAGTCCTGGAAGAAACTACCTGGAATTTGCTGCTGGCCATGTTGCTGGCATCCATCTTCATGTACATGGTGCTGGCCGCACAGTTCGAAAGCTTTACGCATCCCTTTATCATCATGTTGACGCTGCCGCTCAGCATTCCGTTCGCGTTGCTGTCGCTATGGATTACCGGCCGCGCACTGAGTTTATGGAGCGCTTTGGGAATGTTCTTGCTGTTGGGCATCGTGAAGAAGAACGGGATTCTGCAGGTCGATTACACCAATCGCCTGCGTGCCGCGGGTCATTCCGTGTACGACGCCATCATTGAAGCGAACCGCGTGCGGCTGCGCCCCATCCTTATGACCACACTCTCGATCATCGCGGGCTTAATTCCGGTAGCCATCGGCATGGGCGCCGGCTCGGAGCAGCGCGCCTCGATCGCCGTGACCATCATCGGCGGCCAAACGCTCTGTCTTCTGCTTACTCTTCTGGTCGTCCCGGTGGCTTACTCGTTCTTCGCTGAACTCGAAGCGCTTCCACTGCGAAGCATCCTGAATCGCTTCACTAAACAGTCAAGCACTGTGGCGCCCGTTCCGCCAAACGATTGATAGTCTTTTGGCGCTAAAATCCGCGCCTTAATCGATCCATCGCGCCGAGAGTATAAGATAGACGAGTGAGTTCTTCCCTGCCCGGCCTCGCTCGAATCTTCAGAGCGTTTGGCTATCGTGATTTTCGCATCATGTGGATTGGCGCGTGCGCGTCCACGATTGGAACGTTCGTCCAGCAATTCGCGCAGAGTTGGCTGGTTTACGATCTGACCAAAAACCCCTTTTATCTCGGCCTGGATCTATTCCTGGGCCAGCTTCCGATCATCGCTTTTTCTCTTTTTGGTGGGGTGTTTGCCGATCGGTTGGATCGCCGCAAGATGCTGCTCATGTCGCAATACATACAGATGGCTTGTGCGTTTCTGTTGGCGGCATTGTTCTACGCCCACGTGGTGAAGGTTTGGCACGTTCTTACGCTCTCATTCGTCGTAGGTCTGGGGCAGTCTTTTGGTGGCCCGGCGTACTCGGCTCTTTTGCCGACGTTGGTGGATCCGGTAGATCTATCCAACGCCATCGCCATGAATTCGATTCAGTTCAACCTGGCGCGCATGCTGGGTCCGACCATCGGAGGGATCGCCTACGCCACGCTGGGCGCCACCTGGTGTTTTCTTTTGAACGGCCTTTCCTACATCGCGGTGATCGCCTCGTTGTTCGTCATCCACGTGAAGTTCGTTCCGTCCAAGACCCAGCAAAGCGTTCTGACCAGCATGAAGGAAGGGCTGCAATTCATACGGCAGCGCCAAGGGATGGCCGCCTTGGTGGTGCTGGCGTTCTGCACCACGATGTTTGGGTTCTCTACCAACGGGTTTTTACCGGTGATTGTGCGCAACATTTTTCATCGGGGCCCGGAGACTTACACGGTGCTGCTGGTGTGTTCCGGAGGAGGCTCGATCTGCGGCGCATTGATTGTAGCGTCCATGGAAAAACTGACCGGGAAGGACCGGCTGACGGGGTTCATTTTGATCTCGCTCGGGTTGATGATTGTCGGTTTTGCGTTTTCCAAATGGCTACCGTTGTCGTGCGTGCTGCTGTTTTTGGCGGGGCTGGCGATTATGGCCTCCGCCTCGCTGATGTTGTCGCTGGCGCAGCTCAGCACCACCGACGCGATGCGTGGTCGAGTGATGAGCGTTTACAACATCGCTTTTCGCGCGGGAATGCCTTTGGGAGCTTTGGCGCTGGGCAGAATTATTCCAGTCGTTGGGATTAAAGCGGCCCTATCCGGCGCTGGTTTGGCGCTGATGGTTGCTGCGGCTACTTTCTTATCGTTTCGTCGCAACGTGGAGCCCGCGGCGCAATAATTCACACACGAACAGCGCTCTCAACGCGACGATTCGATTCGCGGTTTTTGCGACGCGCTTCGACTGCCCTTAGAAGTCGAAACGGACGCCCACTTGGCCTTCGCGTCCGGGCAAGTACTGCAGAGGGGTGCCCTCCACCGGCGTAGTTCCTTGCTGTCCTTCCACTGCAGCGGGATTGGCTCGATTAAACAGGTTGAACATTTCGAACAGCACTTGGGCCTTCACGCGCTCGCCGATGTTGAAACGCTTGGAAACACGCATATCCATGTTTACAAACGGGGCAGCCGTATGAGAATTACGCCCGAAGATCGAGTTTCCCAGACCATCGATGTACAGCCCCGCGCCATTGAAGAGCCCGTCTCCATCAAAGTCGGGGCCGCCATCGGCTGGTGAAATGCTGTAATGAAAGCCGGACTGGGCGCGGAAGATTCCAGCGAGTTCAAGCTTCCAAGGCAACTGGACGATCGAGTGGATCAAGAAAGTGTGATTCACAGCCAGGTCTGACGGCCCCTTATCGACTTTGGCGCCGTTGTAAAACGTTCCGGCTTTCGGAACAAAGTTTCCGATGCTGTCGATGAACGCCCCGCTGGTGTTGGTTTGCCCAGTGTCTGGATCGGTCACGGTCGGCACGTTACCCACAT
Source organism: uncultured Acidobacteriota bacterium (assembly GCA_963846145.1). Classification (GTDB taxonomy): domain Bacteria; phylum Acidobacteriota; class Terriglobia; order Acidiferrales; family UBA7541; genus Acidiferrum. The sequence goes on from CAWJUV010000007.1 coordinate 247,060, forward strand.
AGCTGTCGGATAAGCCGCTGATGGCCAGGAAGTTTACCCCTTCCCCGGTTTGAATTTCGCTGCTGAGCGTTGAATTCAAGACGTCGTCGATGGCGTGCGCGAAGGTGTAGTTGGCCTGAAGGGTAAAGTGGCGGCTCATGCGCTTCTGAAATCCGAGCGTGAAGCCGTCGTAGGTGCCGGCTCCCCACGGACCAAAACTCTCGATGCGCTTCGGTCCAGTTCCGGGGACCAACTCGTTGCCGAATCCATCCAAGCGCGCTTCGAACGCCAGGTTAGTGGCCCGAATGGTGGTGATGTGCTTGATGTCCTTATGGTAGTAATCGAAGGTGATCACCGAGTCGGACGAGAGTTCACGCTGAATACCGAAATGATAGTTCAGCGTATAAGGAACCTTGAAGTTGGGGTCGACCGTGACGGGAACCTGTCCCGCAGTACCCAGAATTCCGGGGATCGTGGTGAGATTTCCGAAGGGATCCCAAGACCAATAATCGGCGGGAACGCTGATGCCGGAATCTGTTCCGGCCAGATTGGCGATCGCTGAATCCGCAGCGGCGAGAAATTGATCCGGCGTATACCCGCTCAGTTGCTGAATGTTCGCCATGTTCACTAGTGAATTGGCCGGAATCGGCGCGTGTCCGGGTGCCACGACATTGTTCAAATAATCGATGCCGTAGAGCGTCGTGCCCAAGCCGTTCGGACAGGTTGCTCCAGCGGAGGTGACCTGCGCTTGCGTCATCGTGTTGGCTACGCACACCGTCGGCCGGCCGAGCGTTTGAAAGAGGCTGGTGAGCGTCGTGGGGTTTCCGTAGAACAATCGCGGAAAGGACAGCAGACGTTCTCTCTGAATGTTGGCTCCGCCAAAGCCGGGAATGTCGCGGGCGACACCTTCACGGAACTGGTCGTAGAAAACTCCAAAGCTGGCATTCACTACTGTCTTGGGATTTAAAGCCCAGGCCACGCCGATGCGTGGCGAGAAATCTTTCTTGTTGGGGAAGGTCGAATCGTAATCCCACCGCAGCCCGGCATTCACGGTGATTTTGCTGGTGAGGCGCCAATCATCCTGCACGAAAAGTCCGGTGTAGTTGTTTTTGATTTTGACCAAATTATCAGCCGGGGTCGGTCCGGCCTGCAGGGTAATCAGGTTGATACCGGAGTTGATTGGGCCAAAAGTATTGAAGTCATCGACCGTAGCGAACAGTTGGGTGAAAAAGTTGTTTGGCTCGGCGCCATTGACTTCGGTCCTTTCGAAATCCAGACCGAACTTGATGGTGTGGCGCTTGATTTCCTTGCTCAAATTAGAGCCCGCGGAATAATACTTCTGCTTAAATGTGAAGGAGTTATATCCCGGTCCGAACGATGTTTGTCCTAGATCTCCGAATTCGTCGCCGCTGTCATAGACAGAAAATAGATTGAACAAGGTATTGGGAGTCCCCGCGTCGGGATGGGAAGGGCTTTGCCGGGTGGGATTGTCGCGATACTGGAAGTAGGTGTTCAGGATCCAGGGATTGGAATTGTCGCCGATGGTCCACAAATCAGAGAAGCCCAACATCAATGTGCGGCCGTCGAGGTTGTATCGGGTGTCCGGCAAATTCAACGATGCGGTGAGCGGCAAGTAGTCGGTGATGTGGTTGTTGGTGTAGTTGAACTGCTCGCTCAGGCGGTGACGGCCCAGATTTTCGTCGAGGCGGAAACGCTCGCGAGTGGTGTAAGTGAGGGAATGTTTGTTGAAGGGCTCTTCGAAGGCCACCAAGCTAGAAGGGAGCACTGCCGTGTTGAAAACGAAGTTCAGATCGCGGCTTTCCTGAATTCTTTCCGCCGACCCAAAGAAAAATACCTTGTCCTTGATAATCGGCCCGCCCAGATACACCGTCGGATCCCAACGATTTAGAAATGGCGCACCCTGATGGCTATCGGGGATGTCATTCGTATCGAACACATTGTTGCGGAAGAAAGCCGACAGCCCGCCGTGCAAATCGTTGGTGCCACTGCGGGTGACCACATTGATGATCCCGCCGGAAGCGTGACCGAATTCCGCTTTGTAGCCGGTGGTTAATACCTGAAATTCCAAAATGGAGTCTTGGTTGAATTGTGCGGAAGGGCCGCCATTGAAGTTGTCTTTATTGGGCATTCCGTCGATGAGGTACAACGCGTTTCCGCCACGTTCGCCGAGGATGGGCGTGGCGTTGTCTCCGGCCGGGTCATTCTGGCGATTGAGGCTGACGCCCGGCACTAATTGAAGAAGATCAAGGTAATTGCGGCCGTTGATGGGCATGTCTTCGATCTGCTGCGTATTAATTGTGGAACCGGTGGACGACTCGGTGGTCTCCAGCAACGGCGTGACGGAACTCACTTCGATCGTTTGGCCCACCGATCCGATTTGCAGAGCGATGTCGAAGGTCACGGTACGGTTGAGGGTTACTTCGATGGCTTTGAAGATCTCCGTCTTAAAGCCATCTTTGGTGGCCTTGATGTCGTAGACGCCGGGCGGAACAGCCTGCAACGTGTACACTCCGTCGCCGTCGCTGGTCGCGCTGCGATCAATGGAGAGCTCGGTGCTGGTAACTTGAACCACCGCCCCATTGATGGCCAAACCCTGCTTGTCGTGCACCGTTCCGGTGATCGTTGAAGTCGTCTGGGCCTGCACTCCTGTGGCGAGAACCAACAGGAGCAGCATCAGGCAACCGAACAGAGCTCTCAGGAATCCGCCCGCGAGAGCCATCGCACGTTTTTGGGAACGACAATTACGCAGAGATTCCGAAGCCATAGACTAGTCCTTCCTCTTGACGGTGAGGCGCGCCACTTTTCTGATTTTTCGATCGGAGACTGCTGCAACATCCGTTGCGGCGGATGCGCCGCACGTTCAATGCGCGCGAGTGTAGGTTCGCGAATCAGCAAAGTCAACAGGATTTTGGCCCTTTTCGCATTGGTGCAACAGATGTTGCGCCACAAATGAATTCCATTTAAATTTTGAATAGCCGCTGTTGTGCAACAGTGGTGAATTTGTTTGACAGCCTGCAACATTCGTTGTATTTCCGTTACCACTGCGGTCTTCGGCCTTACGCATCCGCGATCAGTCGAGAATCAGACGCCATAAGCAGTTCCAATAACCAAGAAACGTGAAGAACTCGCGCAAGAATGCACGTGCAGGCAGCCGCCCAACCGCGGCGACTGCCACTTTTGAGGGGCCGACCTCGCTGGAGCTGCGTTTTTCTCGCGCGCAGGGGCGTTTGAATCCAAGCCGGGTGAAACTGTTGCGCCAAATCCTGGACAATCCGGCCGACACATTTTTCCTTTCTTCGCGCGAAATGGCCAAACGCTATGACGTCGATGCGGCCACCATCGTTCGAACCATTCAGGCGCTCGGTTATGCGAAGTTTGCAGCGTTCGCGGCCGACCTGCGCAGCCATTTCATTACGCGCATTACTCCTTATTCCCTGCTGAAGGCTGCTTCCCGCGAAAAACGGACCCTGACGGACCGTATTCAGAACAGCCTGGAGTTGGACCAGCGAAACTTACAGGGGCTGCAAGCCACGCTCGACGCCAAACGGATCGTGGCGCTTTCCCAACTGGTGAAGCGCGCGCGCCGCATTCTAGTGATTGGCATCGATCTGGCCGCATCACTGAGCTGGCATTTGTCGTATGGCTTGATGAGCCTGGGATTCGCCGCCGAGGGACCAGTTGGTGGCACCGGAAATATTCAGAAACGGGTGCGTTCGCTCACTTCCAAGGACTTGTTGATTGCCATCAGCTTCAAGCAGGGTTTGCGCGAGACGGTCGAAGCCGCTTTGCGCGCGCAGAAACAAGGCGTTCCAACGTTTGGCATTACCGACAGCGCAGACACGCCCATCGCGCAAATCTGCGATTCGCTGACGATCACGCCGGTAGACAGCGTCTCTTTCGCCAATTCTTACGTGGCCCCGATGTCGTTGCTTGGCGCGATTTTGGTGGCTTGCGCGCATACCCGGACGGCGCACACCCTGGCTTTGTTGCGGCGCAGCGAAGAAGAAGATCGCGCGGATCATCGCTGGTATTGGTCACCGCCGCTCAAGAAGAGATTGGCGTGAAGGTTGGATGGGCATGGTTAGCGAACTGACGAAAACGGCGAATGCTGCAGAGGGGAGCGGGGCTTTGAACGAAGGGATGACAGTGCGCTCACTGCACGCCGCGGACGAAATGCGTATCGGGGTGGAACTGCAGCGGCAGGTTTGGGGCTACAGCGAAATCGACACGGTTCCAGAGCAAATGTTTATCGTGGCCAAAGAGAGCGGCGGCCAGGTGCTGGTCGCCTATGCAGGCGATAGGCCTGTCGGATTTGCGCTGGCCTATGCAGGAATCCATGGCACTCACCATCATCTGCATTCGCACATGGTAGGAGTGATACCTGAATATCAGAACCGCGGCGTTGGCCGAGTGTTGAAGCTGGCGCAGCGCGACGACGCCATCGGCCGCAGAATCGATTTGATTGAATGGACTTTTGACCCTTTGCAATTAAAGAATGCCCATTTTAATTTGGCGCGATTAGGCGCGATTGTCCGCCGCTACATTCCGAACTGTTATGGCCGGACTTCCAGCAAACTTCATGCAGGATTACCCACCGATCGCTTGGTTGCAGAGTGGTGGGTGCGCTCGGAACGAGTGCAAAACATAATCGATGGCAAAGTTGAAGCCACCGACTCGCGCACACACATCCCTATCCCGGTCACCATTCGCGAAATCTGCGCCAACGATCCTGCGCAAGCCGAAAGCATTCAATCGCGGGTTCGCGAGCAATTCGAAATGCTTCTTGCCGCCGGCCACGCCGCGGTCGGCTTCACGTTCGATCAGCAAGAAGGAAATTATCTTTTGGAGCCTTATGAAAATTGATTCGATCGTCCTTCGCGAAATCCACATGCGGCTGAAATCGCCGTTCGAAACTAGTTTCGGCGTCACCCAGGATCGCCGGATATTGCTGGTGGAAGTTGCCGTGGATGGAGTGGTCGGCTGGGGCGAAGTGACTTGCGGAGAAACGCCCGCCTACAACGCGGAAACAACCGATACCGCCTGGCACATCATCTCGGATTTTATTGCCCCTCGCCTGGTCGGGAAGACCGTGGGCAGTGCCGCGGAATTCCCGGGGCTGTTCACCCACATCCGCGGCAATGAAATGGCCAAGAGCGGAGTGGAGAATGCTCTCTGGCATGTCGAAGCGCTCATCAAAGGCGTTCCGCTTTCTCAACTACTCGGCGGCGTCAGAAAAGAAATTGCCTGCGGAGTTTCTTTGGGCATCCGGGAAAATCCGCCGGCGCTGGTGAAACGCGTGCACGAAGAATTGCGCGGCGGCTACCAGCGCATCAAATTAAAAATCAAGCCCGGAAAAGACTACGAATATGTCGCCGCCGTACGTAAAGAGTTCCCCGATATTTGGCTGTCGGTGGACGCAAACTCCGCGTATACCCTGGAGGATGTCGCGCTGCTGGAAGCGCTCGACGAGCTCAAGCTGCTGATGATCGAGCAGCCGCTTCCCTGGGACGATATTTACTCGCACTCCAAAATGCAGTCGCAGTTGGTTACCGCCATCTGCCTGGATGAATGCATTTACAACACCCGCCATGCCATCGCTGCGATTGAATTGAAAGCCTGCCGCATTATCAACATCAAGCTGGGCCGCGTCAGCGGCCACACCGAAGCGCGACGGATGCAAGCGGCCTGCCTCGAGCGCAATATTCCGGTGTGGTGCGGCGGAATGCTCGAATCGGGAATCGGCCGCGCTCACAACATCGCCATGTCCACCCTTCCCGGTTTTTCTCTGCCGGGGGACGTTTCCGCCAGCGCGCGCTATTGGAGTGAAGACATTATCGATCCGCCTGTGGAGGTCAGCGCCAAGGGCACGATTCAAGTTCCCACGAGCCCGGGCCTCGGCTACAACGTGAAGCGTGACCTGATCGAAAAAATTACTGTACGACGCGCCGATTGGAAAGACTCTGGGCTTAGCAGTAAGTCCGCGTGAGCCACGCAATCGACTTTTAAGATAGGTTTGGAAAATCATTCGAGGACATCGATGAATACAAAACATGCTTCGCGCATCTTGCTCGTGAGCAGTCTGGCTTTGTCTACACTCTGGTCTGCGGCGCCGGTACTCGCACAATCCAGCGATACCCTGGAGCAGCGCATCAAGAAAGTGATGGACCGTCCAGAATTCGCACACTCGCGATTCGGATTGAAATTCATTACCGCGGATACCGGCGATACGGTCTACGAACTAAATCCCGCGCAGTTGTTCGTGCCCGGTTCGACGACCAAGACGTTGAGCGAAGGCACCATGCTCGAAACCCTTGGTGGTGATTATCGCTTTCATACAAAAATCTATCGCACCGGACCCATCGATAAGAAAGGCACGCTGCAAGGCGACCTGGTGCTGGTCGCCAGCGGTGATTTGAATTTATCGAATCGCATCCAAGCCGACGGCACGCTGGCGTTCGAAGACGAAGATCATTCCTACGGTGGCCCTGACAGCAAAGGCCTGCCCGGCGACCCTGCGGCGGTAATGCACGAATTCGCCAAGCAGGTCGCCGCGAAAGGAATCAAGCGCGTCAGTGGGCGAGTGCTCGTCGATATTTCGCTATTCCCCGAAGGCTATCGCGAATTGGGCACCGGCGTGGTGGTTTCGCCCATCGTGGTGAACGACAACGTCATGGATGTAGTCGTCACCCCGGGAGCCACGGAAGGCTCGCCGGTACAACTGAAAATTGCGCCGCAAACCGCATACGTGACCGTCATCAACCACGCCACCACCGGAAAAGCCGGCTCAAAACCTACCTTGGATCGCAGCGACGAAAAATTAAATCCCGACGGCACCAGAAGCGTCACACTCACCGGCAGTTTTCCATTGGACGCTAGACCAACGATGGCCGCTTATCCCGTTCCTGAACCCAGCCGCTACGCCGCCACGCTGCTGATGGAGGCGCTGAAAGCCGAGGGAGTCACTAGCCAATCTTTCGTCGCCCGCGGATAAAATCGATTTCAAAGTTTTGGCTTCGAAGTACACCGCCGAAAACGTGGTAGCCGAACACGTGTCGCCGCCGTTGAAAGAAGACGTCAAGATCACGCTGAAGGTCAGCCAGAACCTGCACGCCAGCTCCATGCCCTATCTGCTCGGCTCGCTGGCCGCACACAAAACCGAAGAGATCGATCAAGCCGGATTCGATATCGAGCATGACTTTCTCACCAAAGCCGGCCTCGACCTCGGCGGCGCGGTGCAAAGCGACGGCGCGGGTGGCAACGCCTATTTTTCGCCGGACTTTATGACCAAATATCTGCTGTTTATGTCCAAGCAAAAGGACTACGAAGATTTTTATCGCGGCATGCCCATCCTCGGAAAAGATGGCACGTTGGTAAAAATTCAGGTGAACTCTCCGGCTGCCGGTCACGTTCATGCAAAAACGGGCACTTACGGTTCGTATGACGCGCTGAATAAAAAATTGATCATCAGCGGAAAAGGCCTGGCGGGCTACATGGACACGGCCAGCGGCCAACATTTGATCCTGGCGCTGTACGTCAACATGGTTTCGGTTTCGCTCGATGACCCGGAAGCCGCACAAAAAGTTGCCGGCGAAGCGTTGGGGGCAATCGCCGCAGCAGCATACGACGCGCCGCTTCCATCCGCAGCAAGCAAGAGTGCGGCTGCGGAGAGCAATGCAGCTCAAGATAGCGGCGTCGATGTGCTCATCAAGAATGGCCACATTATCGATGGCTCGGGGAATCCGTGGGTCTCCGGTGATCTGGCGATTCGCGGGGATCGCATCGTAGCGATTGGCAAACTCGAAAACCTCCACGCCAAGCGAGTGATTGATGCCAAGGGCATGGTGGTCTCCCCCGGGTTCATCGACATGCTCGGCCAGTCCGAAATAGCGCTGCTCATCGACAATCGCTCGCTGAGCAAGCTCGCCCAAGGAATCACCACGGAAATCACCGGAGAAGGCGGCTCGATCTCACCGCAAACCGAAAAGACCATCGCTGCAGCGCAGCCTGCTTTGGACCATTACAACCTGAAGATCGATTGGACCACGCTGGACGGCTATTTTAAGCGCCTGGAAAAATCCGGGACGCCACTCAACATCGGAACCTATGTAGGTCTCGGGCAGATCCGCGAAGCCGTACTTGGCGATGACGACCGCGCACCCAGCGCCGCTGAATTGGAAAAAATGAAATCGCTGGTCGCCGAAGCGATGCAGGATGGCGCCATGGGCGTTTCCACTGCGCTGATTTATCCTCCGGGCCACTACGCGAAAACCGAAGAACTCATTGAGTTATCTAAAGTGGCGGCGAGCTACGGCGGGATTTACGGCTCGCACATGCGCAGTGAAGGCCAGTCCGAACCGCAAGCCATTGCGGAAGCGTTGCGCATCGGCCGCGAAGCCAACCTGCCGGTGGAAATTTTCCACCTGAAAGTTGCGGGAAAAACGCGCTGGGGCAACATGCCGAAAGTAGTGGCACAAATTCAGGCGGCCCGCGATGCCGGTCAGGACGTCACTGCGGACATGTATCCGTACGTCGCGGGTGGCACTGCTCTCGCATCGAGTCTCCCGCCGTGGGTTGCTGATGGCGGCATGGAAAAACTTCTTGAGCGGCTCCACGATCCCGCCACTCGCGCGAAAATCAAAACGGAAATGGCCGCCGACCATCCCACTTGGGAAAATATGTATTTCGACAGCGGCGCCGGAGCCGGCGTAATGGTTTCCGGAGTGGTGAATCCTGAGTTGAAAAAATACGACGGCAAAACCGTGGCCCAAATCGCGCTGGCCCAAAAGAAAACCCAGCTCGACGCCCTCTTCGACTTCATCATTGCTGACAAAGGCCAAACCGGCGCGCTCTACTTTATGGCCAACGAAAACGATCTGGTCTACGGCCTGAAACAACCATGGACCAGCCTCTGTCTGGACGCCGGCGAGATGTCCCTCGATGGTCCGCTTTACGAACCCCACGCCCATCCGCGCACCTTCGGCGCCATGCCGCGCTTCCTCGGCCGCTACGTCCGCGACCAACACTTGCTGCCCATAGAACAAGGCATCCGCAAGATGACTTCCCTGCCCGCACAACGCGAACGCCTCATCGACCGCGGCCTACTGAAAACCGGCTACTTCGCGGATGTCACCGTTTTCGACCCCGCCGAAATCAAAGACGTGGGCACGTACCCACAGCCCGCCCAAGTTTCCCAAGGCGTCAAATACGTCTTCGTCAACGGACAATTGGAATTTGAAGACGGCAAGCTGACCGGCGCCACCGCCGGTCGCCCGCTGCGCGGCCCCGGTTGGAAGGCAAACGACGCGGCGCACTAAACTCGACCATCCACAACCGATCAATTGCCATTGCGTCTCTTCGAATCGATCAAGAGAATGAGCTAACTCTGCTGGCAGAATTTCAGAGATGAAACAGCAGAAATTCGAATTGCCCGCTGGGAAACTTCACAACTGAACGGTCTGCGTCTGAACGATTGCCGTCAGTCCAGCGTCTTCTCGCCTACAAAACGACTGAGTATTTTCCAATAACAAATGGGGCTTTCATTTCGTTGAGCGCGGCGCGCAGGGTCGTGGTTATCAACAACCTCGAGTGCCCACCCTCGGGATTGCGCGGCCGCGCGTCGGATCAAGAGATGTAGGCCTTCGAAAGAACATCTCAAACCATGGAGATGCAGGACCAGCTAATCCGAACAGACAAATGGATTCCCAAGAAGGTTGGCGATTTCCCGCTGCGGTAATACAACTCACCGGCCTCAAACGAACAAAACAACGACTGTTTATGGCTTAAACGGTCAAATAAACTATTGACTCGGCCATGGTGAGGCACTAAGATCGCGCCAAAGCGTCAAGGTGCAGTGGTCCGTCGTCGAGGCAGGGTGTCTAGCGAAACCGCTTCCCCTGTCAAATCAGCCGATTGCAAAGGCCATCCCGGGATCAAATCAAAAAGGGGACTATCGTGTTGACACTGCAAAGTGCGCGAAAGTTGTTCGGCCATTCCATCCTTATTAAGGTTGCGGTGATTTTGGCCGGGTTCTTAGGATGCGCGGTGATGTCCGCTCCACTGATGGCGCAGGCCTTCGATACCGGAACGATCGCCGGCACCGTGACCGATGCCTCCGGCGCCCGGGTACCTCACGCCGCAGTTACCGTTCACAACAGCGGGACCGGGCTGGAAAAATCCGTCAACGCCGGAGATAGCGGCGAGTTCGTGGTGGCCTCCCTGCCCTACGGACAATATGTGGTAAGCGCGACCGCTCCCGGCTTCGGGAAAGCTTCCAGCGACACCATTCGCCTGACGGTGGGCGCGACCGTCAACGTCGATATCGCGCTAGCGATTGCAGGAGCCACGCAGAACATTTTGGTGACCGGAACGGCAACGACAGTCGACACCAGTTCCGCCACCTCTGGAACGACATTGAACTCCGAACAAGTCGAAAATCTGCCCATCAATGGACGCGACGTTAGCAACTTCCTGGAAGTCGCTCCAGGCTCGGTGGACTCCACCGGCTTTTTTCAAGGAAGCGTGAACGGGCTGGAGAATATTTTTACTGGGTTGAATATCAAGCTGGATGGGCAAAACGCGTCGCGCGGCGATATCAACGGCTTTCTCGATACCGAAGGCGGAGAGCAGGCTCGGGTGACGCGTGCCAGCTTGGACAGCATTCAGGAAATTCAATTCGCCAACAATGGCTACAGCGCGCAAAACGGCTTTTCGCTGGGGCCACAGATGAACATCATCACCAAGTCCGGCACCAACGATTACCACGGCAGCGCGTACGAATTTTTCCGCAATGATGCGCTGGATGCCAAGGATTTCTTCCAGAGCCCAACCGCTCCAGTCTCGCCATTGCGCATGAACCAGTTCGGCGCGAATTTCTCCGGACCGATCATCAAAAACAAACTATTTTTCTTTATGAACTACGAAGGCGTGCGCCAGAAGATCACCACGCTCAACGCGCTGAACGAGACGTTGAGCGCCTACGCCCGTTCTCAGTTTGTCGCGTCGATGCAGCCGGTTCTGGATCAACTAGCACCTCTGCCCGCTGGTTGCACGGCCATTCCGGCGCCGGCTTCGTGCGCGGTGCCTAACACCGATGCGGGAAACCCGGCGGGGACCGGTGCGAATCTGGTCTACGATCCCGCGGCCTTTCCAACCTCCCTGCGTGAAGACACTGGTTCGGTGCGCCTCGACTACAACTTGAGTTCCAAGGATTTAATTTCCTTCCGCTACAACATCAACGACTCGATCACCTATCAGACCTATGGACTGAACCAGGGACAGATCGCTCCGCAAGCCTTGCGCACACAACTTGGAAAATTTGACGAGACCCATACGTTTAGCCCGACATTGGTCAACGAATTCAGCGTAGCGATTAACCGCTTCTATTCGAATACGAATTCGGAGACGTCCACACCGTTGGTAGGATTCGCAGGATTTTTTACCAACTTGGGCTCCCTCCCAGGGCCAAACAGCTTTAACCAGATCACCCCGTTCACCGTGTTTGAAGTATTCGATAACGCGACAAAAACCATCGGCAATCACACCCTGACTTTTGGGACGCAGATTCGCGTAAACCGCTTGAATGAATGGCTGCGGCCGCAGCAGACTTACGACTTCGGAAGTTTCGCAGACCTGGAAAATAACAACCCGTTCGTATTGTCGAAGATTGGATTTCCAGGCGGCGTCGGCGTTCGCAATTCCAACTGGGACTTCTATGCACAGGACGACTGGAAAGTTTCGCGGCGTCTGACCATCAACGTGGGCCTGCGCTACGAATACAACACGGCCTGGAGCGAGGCCCACAACAAGATTCAAAACTTCGATATCGCGTCGCAAACAATTTTGCCGCCCGGCAACATTTACACGACCAAGAAAGATGAGTTTGCACCGCGCATCGGATTCGCCTGGGATCCGTTCGGGAAGAGCAAAACAGTCATCCATGGATACGGCGGCATCTTCTATATGCCGATGCAGTTTGGTTTTGGATTGACCAGTAACGTGGCGGATCTGGCCAGCTACAGCGTTAACGTTTTTCAAGCGCCGATCACCTACCCGACAGCAAACCCTCCGCTGCCGGCCGGAACGCAAAACGTGTCGGCGTTCCCGACCAATCCCCGAGATCCCTATTCGACCAACTGGCTGTTCGGTGTCGAGCAGCAAGTAGCCACCGGAACAGTGGTGACTGTAAATTACACCGGCAACAAGACTTCGCACATGCAGGCGGGCGTGAGTTTTGCCGCGCTGAACGCCAATCCGCAGAATATCGTCACCGCCGCGCGGCCTTTCTCTGGATTCGCCAACGAAAATATCGATTCCGACGGACTGGCTTCGAATTACAACGCACTGCAAGTGCAGTTCAAGCGCACTGCGGGGCGCCTGACCCTCGAAGCGAACTACTCTTGGGCGCACGAGATCGATGATCTCGTCAACGTGTTCAGTGGCTGGTCCAATCCGTTGGATCCCTCGTTCGATCACGGAGATGGCGATTGGGATGTACGGCACAATTTCACCGCCAGTGTGTTGTACAACTTGCCCGACTTAAAAGATTCGAACACTCTGGTACGCACTGTTCTTGGCGGATGGCAGACTTCAACCATCGCGCAGGTTCGCTCCGGATTACCAGTCAACATTCAGTTGGTCAGTGGATTTTTTGGAATTCCCATTCGGCCGGATACGGTTCAGGGTGTGCCGCAATATGTCAGCGACGTGCACTGGCCGGATTCCAGCTTCAATTCCGCGGCCTTTTCGCTCGAACCCAATTACGATGGCCAGTTTGGCGAAATAATCGGCACAACCGGACGCAACACCCTGCGTGGACCGGCCTTCTTTCAGTGGGATTGGTCCTTCATGAAAAACTTTCGCGTGACCGAGCGGATGAAGCTGCAATTCCGCGCCGATTTGTTCAACATTTTGAATCATCCGAACTTCGCCGGCCCGGATGGCGGCATTTGCACCGCGGTGGCTGGCGCTACGCCAACATCGGACGCGGTGTGCACGCCGAATCCGAATTTTGGCCGCGTGGGACAAACTATTGCGGACGCCAACGGTAGTCAGATCGGAACCGGCACCGCGCGGCAGGCGCAGTTCTCATTGAAGCTAACCTTCTAGAAATCGCATCGCAGAAATTGGAAGCCTCAACAGGAGAAGAATGCGGTTTCCTCACGCCGGATTGCCTACATTTCTGAGTCGGTCGGCTGTTGCATTGTTCTTGTCGGCCATCGCCATAGCGACGCCCTCATCTGCGCAGGAAGCAAAAGCGCGAGCGGAGGCCAAATTCTTCCCTTACAAACAAGCATGGCTCGGAGCAGATTCGGCCTACTCGATTCCGCTGGGCCGTGGCAAAAGCGTGTGGTTGTTCGGCGATACGTTTGTGGAGATTCCGGGACAGGCCCCACGTAATCTCGAAGCGGGATTCATCCGCAACTCCATCGCGATTTCGACCTGCGTAGAACAAAACTGCAAATTTGAGTCCTACTGGCCGGGAATCGGGACTGCTCATCCCCAAATGATGTTCGCGGTACCAGGCGCGGATTGGTTCTGGCCCCTGGACGGTTTTGTTTATAAACACACGCTCTACATCGCCTTCATGCAGATGAAGGCCGAAGGAAGTGGCGCATTTGGCTTCGCCTTCGATGGCGCGCAGATGGCCGTCATAAAGAACTACGAGGTCGCGCCGGCGAAATGGAAAATCACCTATCAAAAACTGAATACCGGCGAAACCGCAATTCCCGGCGTAACCATCGCTATCCCTTCGAACGAAATGCCCAATCCTGATCCGCAGGACGCGCGGGGAGCGAATTACGCGTACTTTTTCACGCTGGTTCCCAATAAAGGCCCGACCCAGCAGCACATGAGCATGACGCGGATCGCGCTAAAGAAATTGTCCAAGAGTGCCCGACCAGGCGCGTCGTGGGAATATCTGCGCGCGGACCACACATGGGCCAAATGGCCGGGCTCAGATTCCAGTTTGCCTGCGGACCACGCAACCGTATTTGCCCCAGGCGCCACGGAAATGACCGTGCGTTACCATGCGGCGACGAAAAAGTGGCTGGGAGTTTTCCCTTCAGGGCAATACAAGCAGGCGATGTATATGTCCGCGCCGTCGCTGCTTGGACCGTGGAGCGAACCGAACGCGCTTTATGCGTATCCCGAGATGCAGCCGACGAATTCCAATTACACGCCGCACGTGTTTTGTTACGCCGCGAAAGAGCACGTGGAATTGGAAAAACCGGACCAGCTTTTCTTTACTTACGCCTGTAACTCAACGGAAATTCCAGAAGTTCTTAAAAATACCAACCTCTACTATCCGATGGTGGTTACCCAGCCGCTGCCTCACTAAAATGCACTGAACTAGAAGCACGCAGAGCGCGCACTCTAAGGACGCGTGCGGACAAACGCCTTAACGGTGGCATGTACTTCGCTGGCGTTAGGACCTGACGGGCGGATGGTGTACTTCCCTACCGCCGCGGGTACCACGAACGTCTCTGCATAGTGCACAACGAAGGGAGCAAATCGGTCTTCCGGACTTTCCACCGTGATTTCTTCGCCCTGAACGAGATTGAGTACGTTCACTCCACCGTTCGTGTCGTGCGGAACCGATTTTGCAAACCAGTGGCGCCGGGTCTCGATGAATTCGCGTTCATGCAGTCCGGTACGTTCTTCGCGCCAACCGTCGCCACTGGCAATCGGCTGTACTTGCCCAACGAGTTGCGACTGCACCCACTTGGTGGTGCGATCCCACTGAATATTGGCGAGGCCATGATTAATATGAATGGGCCGCGCTAGACCGTTCAATCCGAGGCGCCCCCAGTCCCACAATTTAAAGGTGAAAATGTACGGAGTGGCGCTGATCTCCAGCACCATACTTTCCGCTCCGGAACAGTGGATGGTACCCGCGGGGATCAGAAAATGATCGTGCTTGCGGCACGGAAAGCGATTCACAAAGCGTTCCGCATCGAACGGCACATCGCCGTCCTGCGCCTCACGCAGTTCGGTGGCCAGGCGCCCCCGATCGATATTTTCTTTCAGGCCTAAATAGACGACCGCTTCCGGGCCAGCGTCGAGCAAGTAATAACTTTCGTCCTGGGTGTAGTTCATGCCAAACGCGTTCTGAATGTATTCCGTCAGCGGATGGACCTGCAGCGAAAGATTTCCGCCGCCCATGGTGTCGAGAAAATCGAAGCGGATCGGAAATTCAGTGCCGAATCGGCCGTACACTGCTTCGCCAAGAAGCTCTGCAGCGTGGAAGAAAACTACGTCGATCGAGGGGATTTCAACGCGTTCGTCGCCAAAACCCAGAAGCAGGCTGTTTTCTTCCGGCACGCAATCGAAACACCACGCGTAATTGGGTTGATCTTTGGGCAGATCGCAGACTTCCTCCATCCAATGGCCGCCCCAGGGGCCCGGATCGAAAAAGGGCACGAGACGAAATGGGCGCTTTACAGTTCGTTGCAGGCCTTCTCGAAGCGCATCGCCGGAAATCATCTTTGGTCGCTTCGAATCGTTGGTAT
The DNA here is from genome assembly GCA_963846145.1 of uncultured Acidobacteriota bacterium. Classification (GTDB taxonomy): domain Bacteria; phylum Acidobacteriota; class Terriglobia; order Acidiferrales; family UBA7541; genus Acidiferrum. Next base: position 262,566 of record CAWJUV010000007.1, read on the forward strand.
CCAAGAGAAAGTGGATACTGCTCCACACCTCTTTTTTCAAACGATCGGCGGCGCGCCAATCAACGAAAAATGCGCGCTTGTATTTTAGCGATGGCAATTCATCGCGATTATCAACTCCCAGATTGCCAATTTCGGCGTTACGTTGACGGCGCTGCAGTTCCCAGCGCGCCATGTCGGCGTAGATCAACACGTCGCAGCGCTCGGCGATCACCGCAGCGCCGGTGCCAATAATCAGGACGAGTCCCGCGCGGATTTCGTTGAGTTGTACGCGCTCTCGCGCCACCTCCGATTCATCCAGGAAATCCTGAATGGTAAGGCCATTCAGCCGGCCGAATACCGGGTCAGCGCCAAGGAAAGGCTGGACGAGCGCTTCGATCGCCGCCACAGGTTTGAACAAATCCGCGGTGCGAACAACTCTTTGAGGCTTCAAAGCACGACGGAATTCTTCGCAGATCTGCTGCTCGTTTGCTCCCGGGTAGCACTCGACGCACACGATTGCGCGCTTCTGGCCGACGTGCGTGGAAATTTGCGAAGTGATCGCATCCCAACCCACCTGACACCGCGAAGCGTTATCGTCCACACTCACGAAAGGCACTTTGTCGTAATTGGGCTTGCGAGGCATGGGGGCGTCAGCTTTTTACTACGGATTCTCCGTCAATGTGTACGAATAAGTCGCAATGTCGGCATCAGAGAAGATCAAAACCTTCTACGGGCGAAACTCCGGCCAGAGTTTTTCGCACCGCCGCGGATCCGACACCCACTGAAACCGTTCCGGGTCGTCCGCGAATTGGGAATAGATTGGGGTGCCGGAGCTAATCCCTAACTCCGGGTACTGGCGAGCAGCCCGCTTGGTCAAAGTCGACGCGTCATAGCGCGGATTTTCGGTCCAGGAAATTGTTCCGCGAGAATCGTACAGCGGAAACCAAGCCAAACCGCCGCGTGCGCGAACCCCCTCGTAAACAAAACCATATTGCCGGTCGCACCACGCGCCGAATACGAGCTGCTCATCGGTTCTAGCGTTAGCCACGAAATGCGCCCAATTCGGAGGCATTACCACTACATCGCCCGGCTGCGCGGAAATCGCATAGCAGGCTCCTGGATCGCCGGATGTGCGCTCTTGTCCATAAATAATCGCCGAGCCGTGCCAAATTTCAAAAACTTCCGGCGCCGACCAACCGGAGTGCGGCGAAATCGCGTGCACATGACCCTGGCTGCGCACCGGTTCTTCGCCTAAACGCCCACTGGCATACACCACAACTCCGAACAGCAGCATGCGCCTCGTCAATTCGCTGCGATCGGCCTGGCGCCCCACATCCATAGCGATGTTGTAAACCGGATCCGGCCCCGCGCAATTAGGATCGCGAAGACTTTTGCGGATGTCATCCAGGCGCCGCGCTTCCGGAACGGGGCCAAAAACTCCCGGTCCGTATTCGAAGCCAAGCGAAGACTCATGAAACCGAACATCCAGTCCTTGCTGATCTGCGGGGAGAATTCCATTGGAGGCCACAGTCGTTGTTCGCGGCGTCACTGCGCCGCAGCCACCAGAACCGGTTTGCCATCTTTCCGGAATAATCGCGAGCTGAAGCCCTGCTGGCGGACAATTTCGTAATTGTGACCGGCGTCACTGGGCCAGCACGCCGTAAATCGCAGCGGAACATTTGAGGTGTTGGCCACGCGATGCGCGGTGCGCGGTGGTATGTGGTGCAAACTTCCTGGGAACATCGGTTCGGTCCAGGTACGCCGCGATTCGTCCATGAGGATTAGCGCGCCTTCGCCCTGTATCCCGCCGTAAAATTCAGTGCGGTCGGCCTTGGCGTGAATATGTCCGTGGGTCATGAAGTATTCGCTGCCGACCAGACCCGGTTCGATCGTAGTCGTGCCCCAGAAAAGACCGCCTTCGGTATTTTCCGCGCTTGGCGACCACCATTCCACTCGATACACAACCTGGGGTGCCGGCATTTTTTCCCAAGCCACTCGGTCGGCAAAAATACCCGCCAGCTCGCCGAGAGTTTTCTGGCTTCGCCGCACCTCGGGCCCCAGCAGGGCCCCTGTTAACCATTCAATTTGCATAGGAACCGTCGTAAGTATCACCCGACGTGTGATTCTAGTGGCTCCATGATAGGGAAAGATGCGCTGTATTGCAAGAAACAATGCATAATATTGTGCGATTGCGCTATAAACGAACAATATTCCCTTAACTGAACGGACTGGCGAAGGCGTGGGTTCGGTGGGCCTTCGAGACCGGGATTGCTCGACAGGCCGTCGCATTTACCTCCTGTGATAGTGTGGAGTTCCTTCGAACGAGGTTTCCAAGATGATGAAGCGCCGCAAGGTATCTGGGCCGCTGACGCAAACCCGCGCGGGCCAAACCGAAGAAGATTCGCCGGGCAAACAGAAAGCACGGCTTACCGAGGTGTTGAACGCGCTGCAGCAAAACGGGTCTGTAGCCGTAGATCAGCTTAGCGAAAAGTTGGAAGTGTCGCTGGTCACGGTGCGCCGCGATCTGGATTTGCTGGAGCAGCAGGGATTGTTGCGGCGCACCCACGGCGGAGCTGTTTCGATCGAACCGCTTTTTTACGAACCGTTCAAGAACGACCGTTCTTTTCAAGCGCAAGTCGAGCGCAAGGCGCAGGAGAAAAAACGCATTGGCCGGGCAGCGGCCAGCCTGATTGAACGCGGCGAAACAATTGCTTTGACTCCTGGAACGACCACGACGGAAGTCATTCGCGGACTGCCACTCAATCATGACATTACGGTGGTGACCAATACGGTCAACGTGGCCATGGAACTTTCAAAACGAAAAGACTTGAAAATCTTTGTCACTGGCGGACTTCTTCACGGGGATTGGTTTTCGCTCGTGGGACCAACTGCGGTCAACAGCCTTTCGAATCTGTTAATCACCACGGCGTTCATCGGCGCTGACGGGCTGGATGCCAAGTGGGGCGCCAGTTGCTTCAGCCCCGACGAGGCGAATCTAAATTCCATGATGGTCAAGCATTCGCAGCGACGCATCGCGGTGGTGGATCACAGCAAACTGGGCGTGGTCACCGGTTGGCTAATCTGCCCCACGTCGGAGTTGAACATTCTGGTAACCGACACTGGCGCACCCGCCTCGGCTACCGACCCGTTTGAAAAATCGGGATTGAAGGTCATGAAAGTTTGACGCGCTTCTCGGCCTCCTTGAAATAGCGGCTTCGTATTGGGCCGAATCAAACAGTTTTGGTGTCGTTTCAACTGGATACAACCACATTACTGCTAAGATGGGACCGTCCGTTTCGATTCTGTCTTTAATCGAGGAGTAGAACTTGCCTTCGTCTGATCCCTCTACATCCAGCCCGGCGCTCGCTTACTTTGACTCCGCGATGGCCTTGCTCCAGAAGATTAAGGATACCCAGGTCCCGGCCATCCAGCGTGCCGCGAAAATCTGCGCCGAGCGCATCGCCGCGGGCGGGTTAATTTTTCTCTTTGGCAGTGGCCACTCGCGGATGATGTCCGAGGAAATGACTCCACGCCAGGGCTGCTTTGTAGGGTTCTACGCGCTGGTGGAACACGCCATTTCGAATCACGCGGCAATCATCGGGCCGAATGGACTGCGGCCTCCGCTGTTCTTGGAAAAGTACGAAGGTTACGCCGAAGAGATTCTGAAGAGCTTCAAATTCGGCCCATCTGATGCCTTCATCATTATCTCTACCAGCGGAATCCGTCCGGTGATCGTGGAGATGGCCCGTGGCGTAAAAGAACGCGGCATGCCGGTGATTGCGCTGGTTTCGAAGGACCACTGCGAAACCGTGGACGCTACCCACTCGAGCGGGAAAAAATTGATCGATTACGCCGACGTGGTTTTGGACAACGTCACGCCGCGCGGCGACTGCATTTTGGAATTGCCGGGGCTGGATTGGAAAACCGGGCCAGCTTCGACGCTGACCGGCGCGATGATCATCAATATGCTGCGCTGCGAGACGGCACGATTGTTGGTGGAAGCCGGTCACCATCCGGTGATGCTCCCAAGCCACCAGTTTGTCGGTAATGTCAGCGCCGAAGAACAGCTTGAACGTTTTTACGAAGGCTATCGCTTAAGCCTCCGGCACCTCTACGAATAAAAATTATTTTTGTGGCGCGTCATTTGGCGCCGGCGCCTTGGGCAGATGTGCGTCGATAAAGGCCCAAATCCGCTCGTAGGCATGGATATTCTCCGCATCGGTGAACCATCCATGGCCGCCGCCTTTTATGGTCACCAATTCGTTGGATACGCCGGCGGCATCCAGCGCTTTGTGCAACCGCACCGAATTGTCATAGGGCACCACATCATCATGATCGCCATGAATGGAAATGATCGGCGGCGAATTTTTTGATACGAAATTGATCGGCGAAGTTTTCTTCGCAATTTCCTCGCGATTGGCGATTGAACCAAACCACTCTTCCGCGTAATTTTTTTTGTTGGGGCCGGAGAGCACATCGCCCACATCAGAAATCCCATACCAGTTGATGACCAGCGCGACTTTTAACTCTTCATCGCCGGGGCATTCCACGTCGAGGCCAGCGCTGGGCGTGAGCATGGCGGTTGTGAGCGATAAGTGGCCACCCGCGGAGTGGCCCGTGACGATGATGCGTGTGATGTCCAGGTTGTACATCTTGGCGTTGCGGATCACCCAACGAAGCGCACACCGGCAATCTTCCACCGCGGCCGGTGCCAACGAAACAGGAGCCATCCGATATTCCACATTGACGATATTCCAGCCGCGCTGAAAGTACGGAATCAATTGAGGAAAAGCGCCGGTGCGATCCCCAAAAATCCAGCCGCCGCCATGAATGTAAATCACCGTTGGAACGGGGCCTTTAGCCGATTGATTTCTCCACAGGTCCAACTTCAGCGGATAATTATTCTGCACCCCGTAAACCACATCAGGCTGAACGGTATACTTAGCGCCGACCGTCTCGGACCAGTGGTCTGAATTAACTTCCTGTGCTACAGAGTGCGGCACCGCGACGAAAGTCAGAAGAATTAACAACAACGACCAGACGAGTCTGAAAATATCGTTCAAGGCGGAGGGCTCCCAGGTTTTAGATTGGCGGATTGTTGTTGGGGAGAATAGGCCATGCGTTCCAATCCTGTCAATGCGAGCTTTATTTTGTACGTTTAAGCCATAACCGTGCATAATGCGGGGATCAGCCGAGAAAGGAAGACGCGGTGAGGGCAATGGCAGTCGATTTCGGTGGAAGCCACGCGACTTGCGGCTTGGTGGAAGACACGCGGCTCCTGGATCACGAAGACATCCGCCTGGAAAAAACGGATAGCCTCGCCGCAGTGCTTCCCAGCGTGCAGAGATCGCTCAAGCTGCTTCTGGAAAAGAACGAAGTGGCCGCGCAAGATTGTGCCGGCGTGGCCATGGGTCTCCCCGCACTGGTGGACGCCCGAACTACCAAAGTTTTGTCGACCCGCAGCAAATACGTCGACGCGGAAGACATTGATATGGACGCCTGGAGCCGCAGCGAGTTTGGCATTCCGGCGCGAATAGAAAATGATGCGCGCATGGCGCTGCTCGGGGAGCGCTACGCTGGCGCCGGAGTCGGATTCGACAACATCATCATGATCACGCTGGGAACCGGCATCGGCGGCACGGCGATGATCGAAGGCAAATTATTGCGCGGTAAGCATTCGCAAGCGGGATGCATCGGCGGACATTTGATGGTGCTGATGAACGGCCGCAAGTGCATCGTCTGCGGAGCCGATGGTTGCGCCGAATCGGAAGCCTCCGGTTGGTCATTGCCGCTGGTCGCGCAGGAATGGCCGGGGATTGAGAAAAGCGAGTTGGGACCATTCGCCGCGGCGTTGAATTTTCGACAACTCTTCGAAGCCGCTGACCTCGGCGACCGCGTGGCGGTGCAAATTCGCGATCGGTGCCTAACGGTGTGGGGTGCGGTATTGCTGTCGATGGTTCACGCCTTCGATCCGGAAGTGGCAATCATCGGAGGCGGAGTGATCCATCGCGGAGACACCATCGTGCCATTTCTCCAAAAATATATTCAGGAACACGGCTGGACTCCGTGGGGAACTGTGCAAGTGAAACCCGCGCAGCTAAAAAATAATGCGGCGCTTCTCGGCGCGATTCCTCTGTTTCAGGAAGATTTTCAGTAACAGTAACAATCAACGATACAGGGCGATCCACTCGCGAGCCACTGGATCGACCGATATCGTGGACTCCCCGGTAAATTCCGCTTTCTCCAGCGCGTTGAATTTTCTGCCGGCCATTTGCAATGGAAGTTGAACATGCGCGGGCTCGACGGTGCCGGGTCGCCGCTGAAAGCGTATGCGATACGCAGCGCCATCCGGTTCGATTGCAAGATCGATCCGTCCAAAGCGCGTCGGTGTGTTCTGCAAACTATGCGCGGACTTCAGCGGCGCGGCTTGCCCGGTAAAACCTTCCAAAAGCCGCAACTTCAATCCATCTTCAAGAACCAGCATATGCCGCAAGTAACGAATGCACTCGGCACTAGCCCAGTTGTGCGGCATGTCGCCCCAATCCTGGCCAAGCAAAGCATCTTGCAGCGGCTGTTCTTCGCGCCAGCAATATAGCGGCGAGGCATGATTCAGAAATCCTGCAAAGGTTCGGCGCGCCCAACCGTGTAGTCCCGCCCACAAGTAGACATGCGCGGCAAATGATGCGCCGTAATTCCACACGCATTCGTGGCGCAGCCAGCCGGTTTCCGCGGGGATGTCTTCGCGAGTGCACGACTGCATCAGGGCAATGTGTCCTTGCACGATGGGATCGTTCATTTCGAACACATTCCCGGGAAAAATCGCATGCGACAGCGCCCACTGCGCGCTTTGCGGACGCGACCTGTTCCATTCATCCGGATCACGACGCGCGGGATCGTCTTTCGCCAGCATCGGGAGATAACGAAAGCCATCTGGATGTTGCGTCATTTCGCTCGCGGCAGCTCGTTCAAACGCGGCGCGCAGCTCCGCATAAAAAGATGCGGCGCGACCGAGAGAGTTCATGCCCAGGCGCTTCGCGGCATTAGAAACAGCGAGCAAGGCGGCCAGCGTCCACACTGTGTTGGTGAACTCCGATCGAACGCCGTCAATTCCACCGTCAGCAAATCCAGGCGCTAAGATTCCATAGGAGCCGTTGATCGAATCCCCGCCACGCGCGCGATCGCGAACGGACACCAGAAAATCGATGGCCTTAATAACGTTAGGCTCGAGATCGCGAAAATCTCGCCAATCATTTTTTAATTCACATTGGCGCACCAACGTAAACATGGCAATCGCGGTGTCTTTCCAGTGTTCGCCCGGAACTGCGGCAATGACTTGCCCGGTGGGGACCTGCTTGGACCACTCGGCTCGCAATCCTTCGTCAGCTTCTTTGTCGTAGCCCAGGTAACGAGCGGCCTCCAGCAGAAAATTCCCGTCGACGATCCACAGTCCGCGATAAACCGTCGGGCCCACCTGGAAAACGCGACGGCCCTCTTTAATTTCGCGTGCTTGCTGAATGTTTCGCGCGCACGCGGTTAGAAATTCTCCATGTTTCGCCGGATAGTTCCAGTCGACGCTTCCAAACCATTTTCGTGATTGCCAAGCAGAGCGTTCTTGCGCGATCAGCGAGTCCGGATCGGAAAAGCCCGCGGAAAGCTGATCCGCTGGCTGCCCGTCCTGCGGGAAACGCAAGAAATAGCGCAGGGCCTGGTCGGCGGTAGCGATGCCCGGTTCAAGATAAATCGTGAAGCTAGCGTCCTCCCACCAAATGGGTCTGGAATTTTCCGGTCTAAGCTTGCTCGCAACCAGGAAGGTTTTCTTGGAGGTTGAGTTTTCGACAACAAGAAATCTATCCGCCTGGCGAAATTCAAATCGGTCGCAAGTTCGTAAATGCACTCGGCCTGCGGCAGAAATTGTGCCGCGGGCAGGTGTGATCTTCATCAGCACGTTGTCCACCCGACCTTCCTCTTCGGTTTGCGTGGCGAACGCAACCAATTCGAGCTGCGCCGCGGGATGGTCGATGAGGGTATGCACGATGGGCACGCCAGGTGCCTCGAGCCACTGCCGCACCACACGCTCCTTCTGAATTCCGGCCATCGAGAAAGTGCACACTGTGGCGAAGTCTTCCATACCGACCATCAGTGCCGACGCAAATCCGTAGCGCAGGTCTCCCAAATTGCCAACCAAGGTTTTTCGCGGATCATCCGGAAAACAGATAGCGGTCTGATAATTTTGGGGTGAATAACGAAAATCGATCTCTTCCAGAACTGAAGAGCTTAAGCGGGCATTATCAGAAGAAGCGGGTGGCGATTTCTGTTCAGCTGCAAGCGGCGGAGGCCCAGTGATAGCCGCAGTTCCCGCAGCCAGAACCGCTCCAACAAAATCTCGTCGAGAAAATTCTTTCATGTGCGGCCTCGCGCAGCCTAGGACTGGCTTTCCCAGTGCTCCTGAATTTGTTCCAAGGTGCGGCCGCGCGTTTCCGGCAAAAACTTCAGGACGTAGACAAAACAAATGCCGGAAAGCACCGCATAGATGGCAAACGTCCCGCCAATGCCGACGCTGTGAACCAGGCTGAGAAAAGTGAAGGTGACCACAATCGTGCCGGCCCACAGAGAAGCGGTGGCCAACGCCGCCGCGCGCCCGCGGATCTTGGTCGGAAAAATTTCAGAGATGTACAGCCACACCCCGGGCCCCATGCCGAACGCGAAGAAAGCCACGTAGGTGAGGATTTCCACCAGCAGCAACACGGGCGAAACAGATGGCAGGCGCAACGAAAAGACCAGTGCCGCGAGGGACACCGCCATGCCACCGCTGGCGGTCATAAGGATGGCTCGACGCCCCCACTTATCGAGAACCATCATGGCCACGATGGTAAAAAGAAAATTTACGCTGCCGATGATGACGTTGGCAGCCAGCGCGGCGCTCGAGGACTGGCCCTGAAAATGGTCGCTAATAATGATGGAGCCGTAGTACAGCACGGTGTTGATCCCGGTGATCTGTGAAAACACTGCGAGCGCCACGGCCACGATCAGCCGGCCGCGAATACCCGGAGAGAAAAGCTCGCCCCAGGAACCTTGTTCGAAAGAAATCACTCGGGAAATTTCTTCGGCCTGAGTATGCGCTTCCGCGTCGCCGAAGATCCGAGACAAAACTTTTTCGCCGGTGACGCGATCGCCGCGGGAGATCAGCCAACGCGGACTTTCTGGAATCACCATCAGACCAATAAAGAAGCACAGCGACGGAACCGCGGCAGAAGCGAGCATCCAGCGCCAGCTGGACTCACCCAGCCTGGCCAGTTGCCAGTTCACCAAGTAGGCCATCAGGATGCCCACGACGATGGCCAGTTGATTGAGCGAAACCAGAGTGCCGCGGTTGCGTGCCGGCGCGATTTCCGCGATATACACGGGCGTTAGCGCGGAAGCCAGCCCGATGGCCAACCCTCCGGCGAAGCGGGCCAGATCAAAATACGTGACGTTCGTTGCGCAAGCGGAGCCAACCGCCGAGACCGCAAATAGCAATGCGGCCGAGAGCAGCGATTTTTTTCGACCATAACGATCGCTCAGCAGGCTCGCGCTTGCCGCGCCGATTAGGCATCCGGCCAGAAGCGAGGTCGCCGCGATTTCCGTTTGCATGTCGCTCAGCGCGAATTGCTTTCGCAAGAAAAGCAGTACACCGTTAACTACGGCCGTGTCGAATCCAAAGAGAAACCCAGAAATGGCGGCGATGGTGGCAAGAAGAAGGACGTAGGAGTTCACCGGGCCTGACGAAGAGGCGGCAGGCGTAGCGCCATCATTGGCATGTACCGGTCCGTGCACGACTCTCCAAGCGCTCAGAATGAGCGAAACGCACTACTTCGTACTTATTGCTGGTCGAAAGTGCCACAAACGCACATCTTACGCAAGGGGATCTTGAGTCCGTGTCAATGTTTTACCGGGCTTGAGCAAAGGCATAGCAGCTCGCGGGGTTCTCCACAAAAATATTGTGAATATCGCCTGTGCTCAGTCCTGCCGACCGCATCCGTGGCACAAATTCGTTGAGCAGATATGCCAGACCGGGCTGTCCGCCATAACCGTGCCAATATTTGTGTCGTGCCGCGTCCATCCCCAGCAGCAGTTGCCGGCCGAAGCCATCTTTTACCAACTTGACGATCAACTTGAGCGTGGGATTTTCCGCCTGCTGGTCGGCCGGCCACCGAAAGGCCGAATCGTATTCCAGCATCACACCGGTCGAGAGAATTTCGCGGTGATAGCTAACATGCGGTTTTCGATCGGTGTGCGACAAGACGACGTGGTGCAAATCGACACCCAAAGAACGCAGCAGCTCCACTTGCTCCAAGGCTCCTTCCCCTTGCTCCGTATGGGTAAGAATTGGAGCTCCAGTTTTTCGATGGGCGATCGTCGCAGCGGCGAAACTTTTTTGTTCGTGTTCGGTCGGCTGGACCTGCCCGGTGGCAATTTTGATCAATCCAGCTTTGGCAGAGCCGCGTTCAATCGATGGTCCGTCGTAGTCCCAAAGATCAATGCCCTCCTCGATATCCGCGACAAACAACTCCGCGATTTTTTCGGCGTCCAACTTCCCGCCCCAATGACCTGGCGCGTAGTATTTCGGCAAATGCAGTCCGGTGGGGCAAACAATGTACGCCCCTGTCCGACGGCTGATCTCCGAGAGCTTCGCGGCGTTTCGCCCTCCGCCGCAAGGCATCGAGTCGACCAATGTCTGGCCCCCGGCTTGGCGAAATTCAGCAACGTCGACGCAGGCTTTCTCAACTGAGTCGAGCAAAAAATCCGGATAGCAATGCGTGGTGAAACTCGGATCGATAATTAAATGTTCGTGTGCATAGCAAATTCCCGCCGCACTGACGTCGATATCCCCGGTCACCGTGCGCAGAAACGGCATATTCATTGCACCGATAAGATGGCGCGTTCTTCGCGCAGCCGATCCTGTAGGTTTTTTATATTGATCTCGGCGAAGCGTCGCGAGTCTCGGGCGCAGAGCGCGGCAGCGACACCGGCAGCATGTCCCATCGCCATGCATTGAGCCATGGAGCGCACGCTGGCCTGCGCATCATGCGTGGCGGAGAAGCAGCGCCCTGCGACGATCAAATTTTCAACGTTTTGCGGCAGCAAACTGCGAAAAGGAATTCCGACACACTCACCATCCGGCAAATATCGCCATGCAGTGTCGCTCCCGCCGTGGTGGTCTTCGATGGGCGCGCCGCATAGCCCGATCTGATCTTCGAATTGCCGTGCACCGAGTACGTCCTCCCGAGTCAGGCGATACAATCCCAGCAGGCGCCGTGTCTCGCGCACTCCAATTTGCGTACTGAAGGCAACCAGTTCGGCGTGAGCATACCCATCGATCTGCTCTCGCAAGAAGCGCAAATACTCAAGCGCCTGTTCGCGCCCCTCGATTTCCGCGTTGCTGAGCAATTCGGGATCGGTAGCGTTGCGAACTTCCTTCCCGACCACTTCGAAGGACTGCACCCGCGTCATGTTGGTGGCCATCATTCCCGGCACCGGAGTGATGTGGTCGCTACCCTCCCGCCGCGGTAGGCGATAGTTTCCAGATTCCGCGGCACGCTGCATCCGCTCATGAAATTCATTCTTGGAAATCTTTTTGCGCGCTTCGATATCTACATTTGCCACTTTGAAGGTGGTGGTCAAAACCTGTGCCGCTTCGACTCTGCCCGCGGGTTCAAAGGGAATGCCCGCATAAAAACATAAATCTGCGTCCCCAGAGGCATCGACATAGTATTTGGCCCGCAACGTTTTTAGGCCCCTGTTTCGTCGCCACGCTAATGCTGTCGATTCGGCTCCCTGTGCGGCTTACGCCCTGCACCCAACCATGCAACAGAATATCGCCGCCCGCTTTTCCAACCAGCCGCTCCCACACGACTTTTAGATACTCAGAATTGTAAGTAACGCCGGTCCCAGCACCGTAAGTATTCGGGCGCTCAAAGCAAGGGCTCAGTGTTTTCAATTCGCCGACTACTTCGTCACCGATGCCACCGACAACTTTCAACGATCGCGAGCCAGGAGTGTAAAAGCCGTAAAATGTATCCAGCACCGCCGTGCTTGTACCACCCAAAAATCCATAACGTTCAACGAGCAGCGTCCTGGCACCGTTGCGCGCCGCGGCGATGGCTGCCGGCGACCCAGCCGAGCCGGAACCCACGACTATGACGTCGTAAATGGAGTTAAGATCCATGGCTTACCGAGACTAAAAATGAAGCTGCCTTCAGCAGAAATGCGCGAAATAGCTTGTTTCAATCATTTTGACTTTCACTTATACTACGCCCGAAAGCCACACCCGAACAATTCTTTCGCTTTGCTTCAATAAGGAATGCGTGCCCGACACTCTTTTTATTACCGGGGCTTCTGGAATTGCCGCAGAAACCGCCCGGCTGGCAGCCAGCCGCGGCGCCAACATATTTCTCCTCAGCAAAGACGCGGCCGAGTGTGAAGCCCTGTGCCGTGAATTGCCCTCGGCGGATTTTCTTGCCGGGCAAGTGCAAGACGAAATGACCGTGAACGCCGCAGTGAGCGCGTGCGTCAAACGTTTCTCCGAAATCAACGGAGCTTTCAACGCTGCGGGATTTAGCGGTCGCTCTTTGGGCGACGGTCCTCTCCACGAGTGCACCACGCCAGCCTGGAATACTTTGCTGGATGTGCATGCCTCCGGAACGTTTTTCGTTTGCAGAGCGATCATCCAACATTGGCTCGCCACAAAAAGCGCAGGCTCCATTCTTAACATGAGTAGCGTCCTGGCTCATTTTCCGGAGCGCGACCACTTTGCGACCACCGCCTATCCTGCAAGCAAAGGCGCAGTCGAGTCCATGACCCTGGCCGCTGCAGCTTACTACGCGCCGCTGCGCATTCGGCTAAACGTTCTTGCTCCGGGATTGGTTCGCACACCGATGAGCGCGCGAGCTCAAACCGACTCGCAAATCATGAATTTCATCGCGAAAAAGCAGCCAGCTTCGCAAGGGCTCATCGGTCCCGCGGACCTGGCGCGAATCGCATGCTTTTTATTGAGTGACGAATCGCAACCGATGACCGGCGAAATCATCCGCGCGGATGGCGGCTGGGCAATCACCGGCTAAAGGGCAAATGGAGTCGTATGGCGAAGAAGGACAGCTTAATGGACCGTAGAGATTTTCTTAAAGTTGGCGCGGCCGCTGCAGCGGTGCCGAGAGTGGCGCGCCTGATAGGCGCGGAACCGGGAAAGCAATTACCTCCCGTTCCGACGGTTCATGATCTCGGCGGCAGCACCATCACCCACAACTTCCGCGATCTATTTAGCGTACCGACCACCCGCAACGATCTAGGATTTGTGCAGGTGGCCAAATCCGTCACCGCCATCACCGCTTTGTCGTTTCCTCCGTACGCCTGTTGCGGCGTCCCGGCTACTCCGTGGAGTCCCGGCTATCTGCGCACCTGTGAGATCTTTCTCGACGGGCAAATTCTGATTTCGTATCCCGGCGGGGACGCGGTGCACTACACCTGGTTCCCCCACCGGGTGCTGCGGCAAGCGCGATTAGGCGGTCTGCAATTCGAAAGCGAAACGTTTCTTCCCGACGGCCAACGCAGCGCCGCGATTCGCTTGGTGGTGAAGAACACCTCCAGCACGCCCAAAAACGTGCGGTTAGGATTCGACCTGCGCGCTGGAGTTATGAAAAAGACAGACGCGTGGTTAGCGGAATCGCCGGCTGAAGCGGACAATTCCATTTCCGCGGATTCGTCGCGCGGTTGTCTCGTCTTTGAAGCGCGACACAGCCGAGCGGTTTCCGTTCAAGGCTTTTCGAAATCACGCAACAGAATTGAATCGGAAAGAATGATGGTTTTCGACCTCGAGTTGGCCGGCGGCGCGACCCAAGAACTTCGCTATGTGAACGCCCTAGGCGAGACTCGCGAAGCCGCACTGGCACTGTACGACTCGCTGCAGAACGGTTTTGCCGAAGCGTTGAAAGCCGGCGAAACTTCCAACAACCTCACTCTGCAAAACGCCTTCACTGCGGATAATTCGGAATTCAGCGGGTACCTTCCTCGCCTGGAAACCCGCAGTGAAGATCTGTGGAATCTCTACCATTTAGGTTTACGCAATCTGCTATTCGCGCGGCGTATTTCTCCGGATTCCGCCTACGGACGCACTTACCTAACGTTAGGTGGCCGCGTTCTTCCAACGCTGAGCTTTCCCTGGGACACGGGGCTCACGTCGTTCAGTTTGGCACTGCTCGATCCAGCGCCGCTTCGAAACTTAGTAGAGGTTTGGTTGCGCCTCGGCATGCACGATCATCTCGCCACCGATTATGTTACTGGCGGAGCGGTCGGCCCATGGTACGGAGTCAACGACTCCGCCATTTTCCGCTGCGCGCAGAACTACCTGCGTGTAACCGGAGATTTTGCGTGGCTGGATCGCCAAGTCGAGGGTAAATCGATCCTCGATCATTTGATCGGACTCGCCACTAACTGGAAAAAGCTCGACAAGTCTGGTCACGGCTTCGGCGACTACGGCGGTATCGAAAATATTCTCGAAGTGATCAGCACCTACATCCATGAAGTTCCTTCCTTCAACGCGGCCAATGTCTCGATGATGCGTTTTGCAGCGCAATTGCTCGATCGCCGTGGAGAAAACCAGCGGGGTAACACTCTTCGCGCAGAAGCCTCAGCATTGGCCGCGCGTATCACGCAAAAAATGTATGTCTCAGGTGGAGGTTGGTGGAAATGCGGGCAGCCTGACGGTTCGTTCGTGCCAGTGCGCCATTGCCTCGACTTCATCTACGTGCTCGATAGCATGAGCGAGGATCTTTCGCCGCAGCAAAAACGCGAGATGGCCGATTTTTTCTGGCGCGAATTGCACAGCGATCTCTGGATGCGCGCGTTCTCCCCCTTGGACGAAGATGCCACCTGGAACATCCGCCCGGATCACAGTTGGATGGGCGCTTATGCTGCGTGGCCCGCGGCCAGCGCGAAGCAGCTCTACAAGGTCGATTCGCCGGCGCGAGTCTCCGCCTGGGTGAAGAATCTGGGAAAAGTCGGCAATCAGGGCCCCGTTGGCCAGGCCCATTTTGTCGAATCAATTTTCCCGCTCGAAAACGGCGCCGCGTTCAAATGCCCGAACGATCAGCCCTACATCAATGATTGGTGCTGCATCTCTGGCGGAAATTTCACCGATTTGGTGATCGAGTCCATCTTCGGGGCCGATTTGACGCTGCACGAGGGTGTGCGCGTGAAATCACTGCTCGCCGACTTCGATCCGCAAGCCACCCTCACGAATCTGCGGCACCAGGGTAAGAACTATCGGATTACCGCCGCCGGTCCTGAACTCATGGACGACTCCGCTAAAGTTCCTGCCCATGCCAAAAGCTAGGCGATTTCCACCCCGTCTAAACTTTTCACACCCGTAGCGGATTAATCTGCCAAGATTTACCATTCTGTGTGGGATTCGGATGCCATAGACCGGCTCCTCGCTCGAACGTCTGCAAGCCTTCTGGAGAAGTGCGCTGAACCAACATGGCCAGGGACGTCGCAACAAGCGGCGTAGCAAACCCAACTTACTGTCCGGCGTTAGCGATCGACGCGAATTTCTGAAGCAGTTCGGAGTTGGCAGCACATCATTAATCCTTCCCTCGTTCAGAGTCGCGGGATTGCTGGCGCCAAACTCCCCGTTGCTTCTTCCCTCATCATCGTTTGATGAAGCTGGAGCGTCAGGCCAGCTTCATCTACAGCCGCACTATCGCAATCAACCGCCCCTGGCGACGATGCTCGCCAAAGTCCAACCGGGCAACGACGCTTTTCTAACCGAGAAATATCACGAATTGATTGCGGCGGTCTTTTCTCGCTGGGCCCGCGAATTGTTGGCATCGCCGAAAACTACGGGCGCTCTCGAAACCGCCATGAGTCACGACTTTCGTGGAGCGACGTTCAGTCCCGCCAAGCATAGTGAGTTGCGTTCGGCTTCCTCCTTGCAAATATCGCGTTTGCAATTTAGTTCTGAGGCCACTCTGGGTGCCGACGGATTTCTAGCCGCGTTGAATAAAGAATTTGCGGCATTCAACTCCCTCCGTGTCGCGGAATTCCAAGTCACAGGTATCCGGGTGACCTCGGGCAAGGACCACACGAACCCAGTGGAGTTACATACGGATGTTCGGTTCGAACTTGTCGGTACCTGCGCGGACCAGACTCACGAGCAGCGCGTCGGCTACTGGTCCATCGACTGGTCGTTACCCAACGAATCCGAGGCCCGGATCCGTGGCTGGCGGGTGACTCAGGAAGAACGAGCGAGATTCTCAGGGGCATCGAGTTTCTCAGACATCGGTCCGCAAGCGTTCGCTTCCGCGGCCTCATTTCAGGAACAACTCTCGCCGGGCATCGACCACTGGCGGACGGTGATGGACGGCGCGAGCGGCATCGATATTTACGGCCACAACGGCGTAAGCCTCGGTGACGTGGACGGCGATGGTTTCGACGACATTTACGTTTGCCAGCCAGCCGGCCTGCCAAATCGTCTATATCGCAATCGTGGCGACGGCACCTTTGACGACATCACCGAGTCCTCCGGCACAGGTTTGCTGGAAAACACGGCGTGCGCACTGTTCCTGGACGTGACCAATTCCGGACGGCAAGATCTGGTCGTGGTACGCGCCGGCGGCCCCACACTTTTCGTGAACGATGGGCGCGGCAAATTTCGCGAGCGTCCCAACGCGTTTCAATTTGCCACGCCGCCGCAAGGCACCTTCACCGGAGCGGCGGCGGCCGATTACGACAACGATGGCTGGATCGACATTTATTTTTGTCTGTACTCCTATTACCAGGGCGCCGATCAATACCGCTATCCGACTCCCTACTATGACGCCGAGAATGGCCCGCCGAATTTTTTGCTCAAGAATCAGCGTGACGGGACGTTTCGCGACGTTACGCGAGAAGCTGGACTGGACGCCAACAATACGCGATTCAGTTTTTGCTGCGGCTGGCGTCCATCACCCACCGGCAATGCGCCCGATCTCTACGTCGTCAACGATTTCGGACGAAAGAACCTCTACGCAAACGACGGTATAGGAAAGTTTCGCGACGCCGCGCCGGAAGTCGGTGTCGAAGACGTCGGCGCGGGAATGAGCGTTTCCTGCCCCGACTACAACAACGACGGTAAGCCGGATCTCTACGTGGCCAATATGTGGACCGCGGCAGGCAATCGCATCGCAAGTCAGCCGGCCTTTCGCGAGGATGAGCAACCAGCCGCGCGGCTGCTTTACCGCAAACACGCGATGGGTAACTCAACCTTCAAAAACCTCGGTGACCACCAATTTGCAGACGTCACTCGGGAATCCGGATTGGCGATGGGCCGTTGGGCTTGGTCCAGCGACGCCTGGGACTTCGATCAGGACGGCTTTCCGGATGTATACATCACCAACGGAATGGTTAGCGGTCTGTCTGGCACGGACCTCAACAGTTTTTTCTGGCGACAGGTCATTGCCAGTTCTCCCAACGATACCAAGCCCTCCTCCGCCTATGAACAAGGATGGAATGCCATCAACGAATTGATTCGCGCGGACGGCACCTGGAGCGGCTTCGAACGCAATCTCCTCTATGTGAACAATCGCGACGGCACCTTTTCCGACGTTTCCGGCGCGCTCGGCATGGACTTTCTCGAAGACGCGCGCTCTTTCGCCTTGGGTGACCTCGATCACGATGGCCGCGTCGAAATGCTTTTAAAAAACCGCGGAGGACCGCAACTTCGGCTGATTCAGAACCAGCTCCCGAATTTGGGTGCGACGATTTCGTTTTGCCTTCAAGGCGTGAAGAGCAATCGCGACGCGATTGGCGCGATCGTCGAACTGCACACGCCAAACGGCAAGCAAACGCAATACGTTCAGGCTGGCTCCGGATTCTTGGCGCAGCACAGCAAAGAACTAACCTTTGGACTCGGCGACCACCAAGGCGCCGTGAACGCGACCGTTCGGTGGCCGAGTGGCTTGGTGCAGGAATTGCAGAACCTTTCCGCGGGTAATCGAGTGAGCGTGCGAGAGGGAAACGCTGCCCAACTTCAGCCCTTTTGCAAATCGCCGACTTTGAACCACTCAGAAGCGAGTGGCCCAAAGATTTCGAGTTCCGGCACGGTGGAGACGTGGTTGCTCCAACCCATCAACACGCCAGCGGCTGCGGTGCTGGATTCGTCCGGCAAGCGGTACGACCTGGCTTCCTATCGAGGAATACCGCTCCTGTTGGTATTTACCTCGCCAGCTTCGCCAGTGGCCAGCGCCAATCTGAAGACTCTGCAACGAGCAAAGGCTTCGACCCAACGCGCTGCTCTGCACGTTCTCCTCTTGCAGGTTGCGGATGACGACACAAATGGAAAACAATCCGCCAGCGCTGACGCGAAAACTGATTTCGCCACCATTCCAGTTTCGTCAGACACCTGCGCAATTTACAACCTGTTGTTCCGCCAGCTTTACGATCGGCATCGCGACATGCCGATACCGTGCGCTTTTCTGATCGATCCACAAGGGCAGATCGTGAAGATCTATCAGGGTTCACTTACTTCGGATCGCATCGCGCAAGATGCTGCCGCAATCTCTCAAACGCGCGAACAGCGGATCGCCAAGGCACTTCCCTTCACCGGTTACAGTGGCGGTTACGACTTCGCACGCAACTACCTGTCACTAGGCTCGGTCTTTTTCGATCGCGGGTACCTCGACGCTGCTGAGACATATTTTCAGTTGGCAGCTAAGGACGACCCGCACACCGCCGAGCCGGTGTACGGCCTCGGAAGCATTTATCTGGCGCAAAACAAGCTGACCGATGCACGCACTGCATTCGAGAAGGCGGTCAAGCTTCCAGCGAATTATCCGGGAACTGTGCCTCGCGGGTGGAACAATCTGGGTATTGTCGATGCCCGCGAAGGGCATCTCGATTCAGCAGTGCAACGTTTCAAAAAATCCCTGGAGATTGATTCGAACTACTCGGTGGCGATCAACAATCTGGGAAACGCCTATCGTCAGGCCAAGAATTGGAGCGAAGCTCAGAGGGCCTTCGAACAATCGCTGCAACTCGATACTCAGGATCCGGAAGCGAATTACGGCCTCGGAATGGTGTACGCCCAGCAAAACGATCCCCAAAACGCGCTCCTGTATTTGAAGCGCGCGATCCAGTCCCGGGCGGACTACCCGGAGGCTTTGAACAATCTGGGCGTTGTGTATCTTCGTCTGAAAAGCGCGGGCGACGCCGAGAATAGCTTTCAGCAGGCCGTGCGCGTCGCTCCGGATTTCCTCCAGTCGTATCTAAATCTGGCGCGCTTGTACGCTGCGCAAGGAAAAATCTCCAATGCGCGGGACGTGCTCAACGAATTGCTCAAGAGGAAGCCCGGAGATGCCGCGGCGCTTCAGGAACTCTCACTTTTGCCTCAATGATTTGGCTGGCTGGCGGTGCTTTAACCGCGAAGCTGAACTCGCTAAACTAAAAATCTCAGCATGAATTCCTATTCCCTCGCGCGCGCCGTTGGCTGTGCTACAGTCGCCCTTCTTTTGTTCTTGTTCGCACAACAAACCGTTTCTACGCAATCGCTCGACAGCGCCGTAATCGAAGGCACCGTCTGCGATCTGCAGCACCAGCCGATTGCGGCAGCGGACATCAGCGCGACCTCCGAATCCGCTCACGTAAAACTGTCCGCAAAGTCGGACACGGATGGGAAATTTAGTTTGCGGCTTCCGCCCGAAACGTACTCGGTCACCGTTTCGCTTTCCGGTTGGCGCGACAGCAGCCGTCGAATTTCTCTCGTCAGTGGGCAAACAATCTCTGTGCAATTCCTCCTGGAAAAGTCCTCTCCCTCCGCCCAAACGAACCCTTCTAACGCTGGCGAGTTTTCCGACGCGCCCAGCTACATCGTTTCTGGTGTCACTGACCCGACCAATCTCGGAGGACACGGTTCAGACACTGTGGTGCGAACCAAGGAATCACTGGCGAAAGCCACTGCATCGCTCAACAACTCCGACCTCGCCGTTGAAGAGCGCCGCGCTGCTGAATTGCAAAAAGGGCCGGACACCGCTGAGCTCCATGCGTTGCTCGGAGACATCGCTGAATCCGAAGCCCGCCCGCTCGACGCAGTGCAGGAGTATCAAAGGGCTGCGGCCATGGCACCGACCGAGGCGCACCTCTTTGCTCTTGGGGCGGAACTTCTGCTCCACGGAGCCGTCGAACCCGCAGCCAAGATCTTCGCTGATGGCACGGCGAAATACCCAACCTCCACACGCCTGGCGCTCGGACGCGCCTCCACTCTCTACGTTCTAGGCCGGGACGCGGAGGCCGCAAAACTTTTCGCAGCGGCCTGTGACATCAACCCTGCAGACCCGCAGCCGTATTTGTTCCTGGGACGATTGCAGGCCAGCTCCAAATCGGAGCCACTCGCTTGGACGGAGCGCTTGGCTCGCTTTGCAAACGCAAATCCTGCGAATGCCGTGGCGCCATACAACTATGCCGTGGCACTCAGCAAGGATCGCGACCCGGACGCGCAGGCGTCCTCGATCGAGTCCCTGCTACGGAAGGCCGTTGCGCTCGATCCTAAGTTCGGCGCGGCGTATCTGCAGCTAGGCATCTTCTACGCAACCCGCGGCGAATTCCACAAAGCTATTCCGGAATATCAAAACGCCATTGCGAACACCATGCTTCCTGATGAAGCGCATTTCCGGCTCGCGGAGGCCTACCGCCATACCGGCGAACGAGAGAAAGCCAAAGAAGAAATTCGACTTTACCTGCAGATTTCCAAAGAGAAATCTCAGCAAATCCAAGAAGAACGAAACAAGATCCCGCAATTTGTCTACACGCTGCGCGACACGCCCACCACGCCTTAAGCCAAAACAAAATTCTCCTGCCAAAAAAAAAGAGCCGACCCACCGGCACTCGGCGAGTCGGCCCAACCACCTAAAGTTCCTGCTGATTAGAAGTTGAACTTCAGCCCGAACTGCACCAATCGCGGATTGTTCACCGTGGACGAGATCGCTCCGAAGCCCCCGGAGGCGAAGTCAGCTGCAGGTAGGCCGAATTGCGCATGGTTGAAGACGTTGAAGAATTCCGCCCGGAATTCCAAGCCTTTTCCTTCCCACGGAAGCGCGAAGTTTTTAATCACCGAAAAGTCGGTGTTCACGAAGTCCGGCCCGTTGACCGGAGTGCGGGAGGCGTTGCCGAGTTCGCCATCCGCGGGCTGGGCAAAGGCGCACTGGTTGAACCAATGGGACAGCGTACCGGCTTGGCAATCCGCTCCGCTGCTGCTCTTCGCTGGATTGCCGACCTGGTCCGGACGGATGAAGCTGTTGCCGCCGTTGTTGAACGCCGCGCCAGAGGTGTTATTGGAGTCGTAGACGAAAATCGGGAAGCCAGAAGTAATTTTCTGGATCACGGTGACTTGCCAGTTGCCGAGGATGGCGTTGGTCGCACCATTCCAGTTACTGCCGAAGTGCTTGCCGTGACCCAGCGGCAGATCATAGATAACGCTGGCGGTGAAGTTATTATTCAGGTTGATTTGCGAAAGGGCCCAGTCCGCTTTGTCCCAGCCGGGCAACGGATAGTAGGTTGCGCCGGTGGAGGTGCCTACGCCGTCGGAGAAGCCGTTGTCGTAGGTGCGGGCATAGGTGTATCCGATCAAAGCGTAGATACCGTAGCGGGAACTCTTGGTTTCCGCTTTCAGTTCCAAGCCGTTGTAGTGGGATTTGCCTGTATCGGCGATGGACTGCACCACGCTGAACGGGAAGTTCGTGAATGGCGCCGGGAATGCGGAGCCGCCTGGCCCGCAACCGAAATCGTAGCCGGAAACGACCCCGCAAGCAGAGGGGCTGTTGACGTTGCGATTGTTTCCGTAAACCAGGATGTGTTTGGTGCGCGCACCTACATAGCCGACGGTCAGCAGAACGCCGCCGGGCAACTGATGCTCGACGTTGACGTTGAATTGCTGAGTTTCGCCGATATGGAAGTCGGTGTTTTGCGACAGGAAGTTGCCGGTGAAGGTGGACGGATCCGGCGGCGTTGGGAATAGCGGAAAGCCATCCGAGATGCTGATGGCCGTCGGAGTCTGACCGTAAATGGTGGCGCAGGCAGCGGTGGCAAAAGTGCAAGTGCCGCCAAAGGCAAAGGCATCCGACTCCGCGTAGTAGGGCGGATTCTGCCACAAGCCCTGTGCACCTTGACTCCATGCCGAGTCGTGATAAACCGCGTAGCCGGCGCGCAGCGCAGTCTTTTCGCTGCCGAGAACCTTCCAGGCCAAACCAATGCGTGGTTCGAGTGCGGTCTTGTCAAACTGAATTCCGGTCCACTTGTCTGAATTCACCCCAGCGACAAGCACTTGCTGTGTGACCGGATCCAAGTTGGCTTGACGGTTGTTGACTTCTGAAATCGGGGTGACCAGAGCCCAGGCCAATCCGAGATTCAGCGTCAGGTCTTTGGTGATACGCCAATCGTCTTGCGCATAGGGACGGAAGTTCTTCCAACGGCGACCGGTGGTCGTTCCACCAAAGGATTGATCGTGAATGGCCAGACTGGTCAACCCCAGTAGGAAGTCCGAAGCGGGATCGCCGCTCCAGAAACCACTCATAATCCAGTAGCCGTCCTGGAAGCCTTCGGTCAGCACGTTCATCTGATTGGCTCGGAAACCGAAGCCGACCTTCAAGTTATGTTTCCCACGAATGAGGGTCAGGCCATCGTTGAAGGAAAAGATGTCGGTGCCACCAATGAAAGGCGAGAAGCCGCGATCGCCGAGGGAGAAGTAGCCGCCATCAAACTGCGTGGAAGTGAGGCCGCAGCTCACACCGCCGGGATTACAGGTTCCGGCTCCGCCACTGCAGTCGAGGTTCGCGCCAGGAATGCCCAGTGCTGCCGACTCGCAACTGCCGGTGCCTTGCGAAGTGATGTAGTTGAAGATGCGGTTGTAGCCGAAGCTGAAATCGTTGACGGTGGTGGGCGAAAAGATATGGGTTTCGCCGATGGTGGCGTTGCGCCCGTGATTTTCAAGACCCTGGTTGCTGGCGAAAGCGTTCTGCTCGGCAAAGCTGTCTACCGTGCCACCGGGAACGTAGGAAACCGCCTGGTCGTAGCTGAACCGGGCAAACAAGCGGTCTTTGTCACCAAAATTGTTGTCCAAGCGGATGTCGAACTTGGTTTCATCCAGCCTGCGAACCGGAGCGTTGACGTAGTTGAAGTTGGAACCGGGATTGTTGGCGTTCGGTTCGGGGAAAAAGGCCATCATCTGTGCAGCGATGGGATTGATTAGCCCCGCGGGAATCTTGTTGCAAGGGACTCCGGCAGCCTGGCTGCCATCGGGATTGGCAGGCAGAGCGTTTCCTGCACCGTCGCATTGAAAAGTGGTGATTGGGCCTCCGCCGACGTTGGGATTGGTGAGGAACCCCGTGCGCGGCTGGCCGAATGCGTCGTTAGTGAAGTCGCCGGCGCGCATGGCATCGGTGGGAACCAATCCAACGAAAGGGGTGCCGCGGCGCTGATCTTTCTGCTCGCCGTCGATGAAGAAAAACAGCTTGTTCTTGCGGATGGGCCCGCCGAGAGAGCCACCGTACTGGTTGAGATTGAATTTTTCGGTGTCCTGCGCAAAGAAGCTTTTGGCGTCGAGCGCGGTATTGCGTAGAAATTCAAACACTGTTCCGTGGATCGAATTGGTGCCGGACTTGGTGGTCACTAGGACAGTTGGTCCCGCGCGAGTACCGTACTCGGCGGAATAGTTGTAGGTCAGCACCTTGAATTCCTCAATCGAATCGATCGAAGACAAAATGCCGATGCCGCCGGCGGTTAACTCATTGTTATCGGTGCCGTCCAACAGCCAGTCGGTGCTGTTGGCACGCGACCCGCCAACCGAAAGAGAAAAGGAACCGCGGGCAGAGACTTCCGAACTGGGGCCGCCGTTAAAGAAGCTGCCGGTGCTGGTTTCTTGCGTTGTCCCGGGCGTTAAGGTGGCCAACTGCACGAAGTCGCGTCCATTAAGGGGCAACTGCGCGACTTGCTGAGAAGTGATAACTTGGCCGAGCGAAGGACTAGACGTCTCGATCTCCACTGCGGATGAGGAGACTTCCACCTGGGTGGACACGGTTGCGGGCGCCAGCGAGAAGTTGATTTCCCTGGCTTCATCGACTTGTAACTTAAGATCTTTCGTTTCTGCCGTTTGAAAGCCGGTCAGCTCGACGCGAAGCGTATAAACGCTGACCGGTAACAACGGAATCGTGTAATGGCCGGTATCGTCGGCGGTGGCTTCGCGGACCGCGCCCGTCGCGTCCGACGTCGCACGCACCAACGCTCCGGAGAGAGCGCCTCCGCTCTTATCCGTGATCGTGCCCGAGAAACTTCCCGTCGCCTGCCCGTACATCGTCGGCGAAACACACAAAATCAATAACAGCAATACTCCGACTGCGATCACCTGCTTTTTCATTTCACCCTCACCCCGCCGTCGATCGGACGGCTTGTGCATCCCTAAACTAAACCCGAACTCGATGGACCGAACTTGAAGGAACTTGTGTTGCTTTGTTTTTATCATACAGATGGGTTCAGTGGCTTCCGTCTTTTACTTTTCCACTGCCCGGTGGCGCGGTCATCAATTGAACGTACATGTCATAAAACTTTTGAGTATCCAGGTCGAACTGCACCGTGGCCAGCTTCCACCACGAGGGCACCTTGGTGTCTTTGCCCACAAAGATGGTCTGCCCGTAGCTGGCTCCGTGATCGATGTCGATGTTCACGTATAGCGTCTCTTCCTTAGTGATGAAGCTGTGGTCCAGGAAGGCCGCTGCGGAAATTTCGTCCCACATCGGGTAACCGGTGTCGGAATATTTCTCCAGGTAATCGGTCAGCGGGTTGCGCACCCCGCCGATCTTGGCCTGCAGTTCTTTGGAAAGCTTGGTCTTCACCGAGATGTCCACCGGGGTGATGGTGATGCTCTTCCACGGCGCGCTCATCACGATGCGCACCGCCTCGGGATCAAACCACCAGTTGAACTCGCGCCGCCCGTTGACTTCGTGAATTCCGCCTGAGCCCACGTTGAAGCCGCTGCCCATCAGCACCAGCTGTTTGGAAAGCGTGACCACTTCCGGGTCCAGGCGAATCGCTAGCGCGATGTTGGTCAGCGGCCCACCGGCCCACAGGGTAACTTCACCCGGATATTTGTGTACTGTCCTGATGATAAATTCCACCGCATTTTCGCTGGAGATTTTCGTTGTCGGCGCGCCCTCTTTTAGTTCCGGCACGACATCCGGGGCGTGATACCACCTGGGAGTCCAGGCGCCCTTGAATCCAAATTCGCCATATTGTTTCTCCCAGGCTTCGGACTCCTCGCGCGTATTAATCAGTGGCGTAGTCGCGCCGAGCATCACTGGAATGTCGCTGCGCTGGGCAAGTTCCAGGGCCCGCAGCGTGTGCGCAGCTTCTTCCTTTACCCACTGGTCACCGGCGACCAGCGTAACGCCCAGCACATTGACCTTGGGAGATTGCGCGAACATCAGAATCGCGTTCATGTCCGTGGACGCCGGGCCACGGGCGTCCTGGTCCACGATTATTTTTTCACGCTGGGCGAACGCTCCGGTCGCGGCAGCAGCGAGCACCGCGCCGACGAAGACAGCGCGCCCCATTGTGCCAATCGAATGTGAATTTAACCGGTAGATAGTCCCTGCCCCTCTCGTGCGTGATGATCCGTTCGGTGCGTTCGGGCGAAAACTCTAATGCCGCAAAAAGCCCAACTTAAGTGCTTAACGAACCGCTTAGCTGGCCGAGTCTAGCAGCCCAATTCGCGTTGTCAAGCAGTAACGCTTTAACGCAGTCCCCGTCTCGCTACTTCCCGGCAATCCGCGTAACAAAAAGTTCCAAAAACTTCTTCGAATCGATGTCCGTACAGACTTTTACGTTGGGAGTGAGCTTGTCCAGCCCTTCGATGACGTACCGGTCGCCATCCGCAAAGTGCCGCAGCACATTCCGCTCGTTCATGTTGTGACGATTGGCCACGGTCTCGCCGCGAGTAAATTCGCCGCGGGTCTCCACGTCCACGTGCATCGCCACCGTGGTCATGATCGTCGCATCAATCGCTGTGCCAATCGCGGTCGGGTCGTACATCGGACTGCCGTCGGAGCCGTACTGCGCGGCTTGGTCCACCAGAAACTTCGCGACCTTATAGATGAAGTCGTTGATCGGTCCATGCGTCTGGCCAAGCCGTTCAAGATAGGCCTTCGAAAATAGCGTTTTGTCTCCGACTTCCAGGCCCGCCATGGTCAGCGGCCAACCAGCCTGAAACACAATCTGCGCCGCCTCGGGGTCGCCAAAAATATTCGCTTCCGCGGCGCCCGTGGAGTTTCCTCCCGAGATGGAGCCGCCCATGATGATCACTTCTTTGACGAGCGGAACGATCGACGGATCCTTCTGAATTGCCAGCGCGATATTGGTGAGCGGCCCGATCGGCAGCAGAGTGATCTCGTGCGGATTGGCTTTCACCATCTCGATAATCAGGTCCGGCCCGAAGCGCGGATCTACTTTGCATTTGCTGGGCGGCAGCTCGATGTTCGCCAGCCCATTCTTCCCGTGCCAATATTCCGCCGTCACCGACAATTGAAAAATGGGATGCTGCGCTCCCGCCGCCACCGGAATGTCGCACCGATTGGCTAGCGAGATCATCCTCAACGCGTTGTCGAGTCCTTGCTTCGCCGTGACGTTACCCGGCACCACAGTGAGCGCTCGAACATCCAGTTCCGGCGAGTTCAGCGCCAGCATGATCGCCAAGGCGTCGTCGGTCCCGGGGTCGGTATCAATGATGACTTTTTTCCCGGCCGCTGCGGCATTCGACGTGACGACAGTCACAGCCAGGGCCACGAGCGCCGCGAATCGAGCAGTCGGCTTCCAACTCTTCATCGCTTCTCCATTCAGAAAAAAAACACGCGGATTGTCTAACTTAGCCCGCCAGATCCACGGGGTTCGCCACACTGTTGCTCTTGGCAAACTCTTCCACTTCTTTGCGCGTCGGTACCGAGGCCTGCGCGCCGATGCGCGTGACCGAAAGCGACGCGGCATAATTTGCAAAGCGGCATGCCGCGGGAAGATCCAGCCCCTCGCTCAGCGCGACGCCAAGTGCCGCCCCAAAGACATCGCCCGCGGCGGTGGTGTCGGCCGCGGTGACCTTGGGCGCCCCCAGCAAGGTCGCTTTGCCCTTATCTTTATTCACGATCACGCAGCCCTGACTGCCCAGTTTCACAATCACCGTCGTCGCGCCCATACCTTGCAATTTGCGACCAATCTGCACCGCTTGCGCCGGCTCCAATGTTCCAGGCTTCAGGCCCGCCAGAATCGCAGCTTCCGTCTCGTTCGGGGTCATGATGTCCACCGAGCGTATCAACTCCTCGGGCAATGGTTTTTCCGGGGCCGGCGCAGGATCGAGAATCACTCGCGCTCCCGCGGCCCGCGCAGCTTTGGCCGCCGCCAGCACCGTAGGCGTCGGATTTTCGAGCTGCAGCAAAACTATATGTGCGCCCTTGAGTAGCGCCGCGTCCTCCTCGATGTGCCCAGGCGTGAAATCATTGTTAGCGCCCGGAACCACGATGATCGAATTCGCGCCGTCTGCGGCCACGAAGATGAGGGCCACGCCACTCACGCCCTTTACTTCGCGAATGCCGGTGGTGTCGCAGTTGGCTTTCTTCAAATTCTCTTTCATTTCCCGGCCGAACTCATCGTCGCCCACGCGTCCGAGCATGGCCACCGAGCCGCCCAGCAATCCTGCGCCATAGGCTTGATTGGCGCCTTTGCCACCCGGCTCGGAAAAATATTTGTCGCCGATAATTGTCTCGCCCACCACCGGAATCCGTGGCGAGATGGCCACCAGATCCATGTTCAGACTTCCCACTACCACGATGTTAGCCAGGGTACTTCTCCCTTCGCGCTGTGCTACCAATACTTGGTCCAGCGTCGAGCGAACAACTTAACAAATTTCGAAATCCGCACTCGCCTAATAGGCTTTGGCGATCGCAACCACCGCCGCGAGGTATGACAGGAACATCAGCCCCAGATACATCCAAGCCTTGCTGTCCGCGCCGCGAAACTCTTTCCAGACCAGCACACCCCAGGCTGCCGCGATCATCGGTGAGGACTGGCCGATCGCGTAGGAAATCGCCACTCCGACGAAGCCCGCGGCCACAAAGTTGAAGCAGCCGCCGAGACCCCAGATAATTCCGCCCAGCACGCCGAGGGCGTGATTCTTGCCCGACGTCTGGAAAAATCCGGAGAACGACACCGGCTCGCCCAGCAAAGGATGTTTCATCAGGTACGGATTGATGAAGAAACAGCACACGAACGCGCCCAGTGCGAAGAACACCGCCACACTGTAGGGCGTTAAAGCGTGCTCCGTAGTCAGCGATTTGGTCACGAAGGGTGCGAATGCGCCCATCAACAAACCGGACACCACGTTGACCACAATGCCCTTCTTGGTGACCATCAAGCCGCCCGAAAGGCGCTTGTACGCCAAGGCATCGAAAATAATGGCAAGCGTCGCCAAGCCCACACCGATCGCCAAGTACGTCGCATTTCCCTTCGGCTGCAAGGCGTAGCTCAGCACCACGCCTTCGATTACCGCGATGCCGATTGCGATGGGAAACGCAATCGCCAAACCGGCGATGGCGATACCCGCAACCAGCAACAGGTTCGCAATGTTGAAAATAAATCCGCCGATCATCGCCCAAACGATGTTCATTCCGTTCGCAGCATGCACATTCGCGATGAACGGCTCGCCCGACGCTCCGTGGCTGCCCAAAGTCAGCGCAAACACCAGCGAGCACAGCACCACCCCGACGATGTAGTCGAGGTAGAAGAGTTCAAATGGATATTTTTTGGCGCCTTTATAGGTGTTGGCCCAGGATCCCCAGAACACGGCGCTGAAGGCCGTCATGATCAGGGCGGTCATAAAATCTGGTGGTGAGTACATGTCAACTGCCTCCGGTGTTACCAGATTCGCTGCTGACGTGCCGTGCTGCGCTACCCCTGGGTCACTGCAGTTCGAGCACGCGACGACGACTACGGCTTCGTCACCCGCTCCACAAACATTTTGATAAAGCGATCAAAGTCCACATCGTATTGAACGCCAACTTTTTTCGCACCCTCGCCGAATTCCCAAATCTTGGGAAAGCCTAGCGAAGTTCCGTAATCCAAACCGTGGGTGATGTCGATGTCCACAAACAGATCCTGCGTCTTCACCAGCGTCGGATCCACTAGCGCCGCCACCGTCAATTGGTCGTACATTTCCGGCTTGGCGTCTGGGTGTTTTTCGAAATACGGGCCCATGCGCTCTTTCATCATGTTGGTCAGTGGCGTGTTCGCCGCCACGATCTGTTCGTAGTAGTTCTTGGTGAAGGCCGTCTTGCGAGTCACATTCAGTGGCGTCAGTATCTGCGGAATGCCCGAGCGGATCACCACCTGGGCTGCTTCCGGATCCACCCAAAAATTGAACTCCGCGTTGGGCGTGACGTTGCCGCCTCCACCCTCGAGATAGGCGATCGCGCCACCCATGATCACGATCTGCTTCACTTTCTTCGCGAAGCCCGGTTCTTGTTGAATGGCTGCGGCGATATTGGTCAGCGGCCCAATCGCAATAATCGTGATCTGCCCCGGATTGTCATTCACCGTCTTGATGATGAAATCCAGCGCGCTTTCTTGTTCTTCCTTCTTCTTCGCGAAACCACCTGGAGGCGGCTCGGGCGCTTCGTCCGACCACCACTTCCCGTGAACGTGCGTGGCATAGTCCGACTTCTCGTGATTAAACGGACGGTTGAACCCGCGATACACGGGAATTTCCGTGCGATTCGCGATCTCCAGCACGCGCAATGCATCGGAAGTCGCGCGTTGCACCGTTTCGTTCCCTGCCACGGTCGTAATCCCAAGAATTTTCAACTCGGGCGAATGCAGCGCCAGGATCAGCGCCATGCCGTCATCCTGCGGCGGCACCGCGAAGTCCGTATCAAAAATTACTTTGATCGGTTCTTTCTGCGCGTTCGCTGCCGCACCACCCAGCAACGCAACCATCCCTATCGCCACCACCGCCAGCCATCCCGTTTTACTCAAGCCTGTCTCCTTAGCCCAAATCCTGAATTCGCTCGACTAGAACCGCAGCACTTACCCGTTCCCTACTCTCCGTACGGAACCCAAATATTCTTCACCTGCGTTGCGTGTTGCAGAAACCAACGCCCCTCTCCCTGCTTCGCGTCATACCAATCAATCTGACGCCCTTCGTTCGTAAACACTTGCTTCAAATTTCCCGCCGACCAGGTCTTTACGTTCTCCGCGTCGCCGGCACTTCCGAAGCACCACACCGCATCAATGTCATCGTGTTCGGCCAGCGTCTTGGCCAACTCCGCGACTCGTCCGCTCACGAAATTCACCGTTCCGCCCGGCAAGTCGCTGGTTTCGAACACCTGATACAAATCGCCGATGATTAGCGGATAGCGCTCCGAAGGAATCGCCACCACCGTGTTCCCCATCGCGATCGCCGGCAGCACCGTGGAAACCAATCCCAGCAACGGAAATTCTTCGGGACAAATTACTCCGACAGTTCCGAGCGCCTCATTCATCGCGATCGAGATACTGCGCATCGGCGGATTGTGCACCGAGCCGTCGAACTTATCCGCCCAACCCGCATACGCGAACATTCGCTCTACGCTCGCGGCAACTTCCTTCTTTGCATCGCCCTTGCCAACTACTCTCGCAAGTCGCGCGCTGATTTCACCCTCGCGCTGCGCCAGATTCTCGGCCATGTAGTACAACACCTGCGCGCGATTGTGCGCCGTCGCTTTGCCCCAGCCGGTCGCCTTGCGCGCCGCTTCCACTGCGTTGCGAACATCCTTACGATTTCCCAGCGGCGCTTCACCGAGCAACTTCCTGTCCGCGCCGTGTACCGGAAAACTGTAACCGGAATCCGGGCGCGCCTGCTTTCCGCCGATGTACAGCTTCACGGTGCGGTCGATCCCCTCGGTCTCGACATTCATCTCTGCCTTGGACCCTTTGGAATCGTTGGAATCTTTCCGCCCTTTTTTCTCCGGCAGCGCTTTAGCCTTCTGGAACCAAGCCGGCTCCAGATACTCCAGCATTCCTTCGCGGCCACCTTCGCGACCAAATCCACTTTCTCGGTAACCACCGAATCCGCACGCCGCGTCGAAAAGATTCGTGCTGTTCACCCACACCACGCCCGCTTTGATCTGCGCCGCAACCTCCAGCGCCACGTTGACACTTTCACTCCACACGCTCGCCGCTAGTCCGTACGTCGTATTATTCGCCAACTCGATCGCTTCACGATGCGTTCGAAACGTCATCGTCGCCAGCACCGGCCCAAAAATTTCCTGCTGCGCCACCGTGGAAGACGGATGCACATTCGTTAGCATCGTGGGAGGAAAAAACAGTCCATTCGCGGGCATTTCGCACTTGGGCTGCCACAGCTCCGCGCCTTCTTCTACGCCGCGCGCCACCAAAGCCTTGATTCGTTCCAGTTGCACCGGCGCAACGATCGCTCCCACGTCGATGCCTTTGTCGAGCGGCGCGCCTACCCGCAGATTATTCATCCGCTCACGAATCTTGGCGGTCAGTGAGTCTGCAATTCCCTCCTGCATCAGCAGCCGCGACCCGGCGCAACACACTTGCCCCTGATTCAGCCAGATCCCATCCACCAGCCCTTCCACGGCGCTGTCGAGATCTGCGTCGTCAAAAACCACAAAGGGCGACTTCCCGCCCAACTCCAGTGAAATTTTCTTATGGCTCGCAGCCGTCGCTTTGCGAATTACGCGACCCACCTCAGTGGAACCGGTAAACGCGATCTTGTTCACATCGGAATGCTTCACCAGCGCTTCGCCGGTCGCTCCGTCACCGGTGACAATATTCACTACACCCGCGGGCAAGCCAACCTCTTCGCAAATCTCCGCAAACGCCAGCGCCGTAAGCGGCGTAAATTCCGCGGGCTTTAACACCACCGTGTTTCCCGCAGCCAGCGCCGGGGCAATTTTCCAAGCCAGCATCAGCAACGGAAAATTCCACGGAATGATTTGCCCTACCACCCCGCACGCCGCGTAACCCGGAAATTCTTCCTGCAGGATTTGCGCCCAACCCGCGTGGTAGTAGAAATGCCGCACCACCAAGGGGATATCCAGATCGCGGCTTTCGCGAATGGGTTTGCCGTTGTCTAGGGTTTCCAGAACTGCCAGTCGCCGCGACTGTTTTTGAATATTGCGCGCTATCGCGTACAAAAATCGGCTGCGCGCATTCGGCGTCAACGCTTGCCATTTCGGAAACGCGCCGCGGGCTGCTTTCACCGCAGCGTTTATGTCCTCCGCAGAACCCTGCGCGACCGTCGCCAGCTTTTTCCCCGTCGAAGGATCCGTCGTTTCGAAGGACGCGCTGTTCGAACTCGCACGCCACTTTCCACCGACAAAATGTCCGAACGCGCGTCCATGCGCATCCAGCCACGCCAGCGTCTCCCGCGGGTCTTCCGGCGCGGCGCCGTACTCCATCGTCACGAATTTTTCGACAACGCTCATCTGCCTCGCTTACGCACCACTCTATGAACTACGCGATCGGATGCCGGTACTCCGCCGAATATCGTCCCGTCACGTGAAACCCTAGTTGCCGCTCGATATCCGCCAACATTCCGCTGGCACCGAACCTGAACATCTCCGCCTTCAACCACCGCGGTCCCAACTCTTCTTTCAACAGCATCAGCCATTCCAGCGACTGCTTGGCCGTTCGAATCCCGCCGGCCGGCTTGAATCCTACCGTGAATCCCGTTTTCTGCGCGTACTCGCGAATCATGCGCATCATCACCAGGCCCACCGGCAGAGTCGCGTTTACCGTCTCTTTCCCAGTGCTGGTCTTGATGAAGTCCGCGCCCGCCATCATCGCCACCAAACTCGCCTTCGCGGTGTTCCGCAGCGTCGAGAGATCACCGGTGCCCAGGATCACTTTCAAGTGCGCCGCGCCACACGCCTGCTTGAACGCGGCAACTTCGTCATACAACTCCTGCCACTTCGCACCAAACACATAGGCCCGCGTAATCACCACGTCAATTTCATCCGCGCCGGCGCTTACCGACCGCCGAATCTCTTCCACCCGCTGCTCGAACGGTGAAAGCCCCGCCGGAAATCCCGTGGACACCGCCGCCACCTTGACGCCACTGCCTTCCACCGCCTTGTGCGCCGTCTCCACAAACCGGTGGTACACGCACACCGCCGCAACCTTCAGCTCCAGTCCGCCGATCCCCAACTTCTCCACCAACTCGCTTTGCAGCGGCCGCACGGCCTTCGCACATAGACGCTTCACCCGCTCGTCAGTGTCATCGCCCGCCAGCGTGGTCAAATCCATACACGAAATCGCGCGCAACAACCACGCAATCTGCCAATCTTTTTTTACCGTCCGCCGCGTTCCGAGCGTAGCCGCACGCCGTTCCACCGCACTGGTATTTACCCGCACCGATTCCACCCAGTCGGTATGCAACGGCATTCCCTGATTCGGCCGCAGCTCACCGCTGGAATCCGCGGCCCCGCCCTTGGCGCCTTCGGGATTTCGTGAGAATGGAATTAGGGAGTCGCGCCGCTCGGAGTTCGGCCGAGGCTTCTTCTCGGTTTGTTCAAAATTCAAACTCATTGTTCGGTTAGCTCAATCTCGCGAACTAATTTGCTTTCCCATCGCCCTTACCGCTACCCGGCGGCGCGGTGATCAGCTTGACGTACAGATCGTAAAACTTCTCGGTGTTCAAGTCGAACTGCACATCAGCCAGCTTCCACCACCCGGGCACTTTAACGTCCTTGCCCACAAAAATCGTCTGCCCATAGCTGGGCCCGTGGTCGATGTCGATGTTCACGTACAACTCTTCCTGCTTGGTAATAATGCTGGGATCCAAAAACGCCGCCACCGAAATCTCGTCCCACATGTAGCTCGTGTGCGAATACGCTTTCATATATTTCGTGACCGGCGTATCCACCGCCGCGATGCGGGCAGTCAGTTGCTCGCTCAACTGCGTCTTCACCGAAATATCCACCGGGGTGATCACGATTTTTTTCCACGCCGCGCTCATTACGATGCGCACCGCCTCAGGATCGAACCACCAGTTGAACTCGCGTCGCCCATTCACCCGGTGAATGCCGCCCATGCCCACGTTGAATCCGCTGCCCATCAATACCAATTCTTTCGACAGACTCACGACTTCTGGATCCATGCGAATCGCCAGCGCGATGTTGGTCAACGGCCCACCGGCCCACAGCGTCACTTCGCCAGGGTATTTGTGGACCATGCGGATGATAAATTCCACGGCATTCTCGTCGGAAGGCTTGGTTGTCGGCTCGCCCTCGGGCATGGTGG
This sequence comes from uncultured Acidobacteriota bacterium, assembly GCA_963846145.1. Taxonomy (GTDB): domain Bacteria; phylum Acidobacteriota; class Terriglobia; order Acidiferrales; family UBA7541; genus Acidiferrum. The sequence continues at coordinate 296,883 of CAWJUV010000007.1, forward strand.
GAATCAGATCCGGCGCGTGGTAGAACTTATCCGTCCACGCGCCCTTGAACGCAAACTGTCCGTATTGAGCTTCCCAGGATTCCGATTCCTCGCGGGTGTTAATTAACGGAGTTCGCGCGCCTTTCAGCACCGGAATATCTGATCGTCCCGCCAGTTCTAGCGCCCGTAGGGTATGCGCGGCCTCTTCGTTCACCCACTGATCGCCCGCCACGATGGTCACACCCAGCACATCCACTTGCGGCGACTGCGCAAACATCAAAATGGCATTGATATCCGTCGAGGCCGGTCCACGCGCATCCTGATCGATGATTACTTTAGGTTTCTGGGCCAGCGACACGCCGGCGGCACACGTCCATAAGGTGAGCATTGCTACAACCGTTCGCAAAATGGCGGAGCGCATCCGACCTCCCGGCCCAATTCGTCAGTACCTAACCGCAAGACGCAGAAACTAAGTGCTTAGCTAGGCGGTTAGCTGGTCCGGTCCGCGAGTCTACCAGCCACCGTCTCGATGTCAAGGTTCAATCTCGCTTTCCCCCACCCACTCTCTGCTCCCAATCGCTTCTTCTGCGAATGGATTTGGGCCTTTAATCCCGTTTCCGTCCCCGCCTTTGTATGATAATAAGCAGCAACCCCGGAGAGCTTTCCTTTGCCGAATATTTACGACGTCGCCAAACGTGCCAAAGTGTCCGTCGCCACGGTCTCCGCCGTGATCAACAAGACCTCCTACGTCAGCCCGCGCCTTCGCGAGCAAGTGGAACGCTCCATCTCCGCTCTGAACTATTCCCCCAATCTGCTCGCCCGCAGCCTGGCTCAGCGCAAAACCCATACCATCGGCATCCTCATTCCCGACGTCGCCAATCCCTTCTTTCCGGAAATCGTTCGCGGCGCCGAAGATGAAGCCAGCGAAGCCGGCTACACCGTCATCCTGGGTAACTCCGACAATCAGGTTGCCAAGGAAGATGTTTACCTCAACCTCTTCCTCTCCAAGCGCGTAGACGGAATACTTTTCGTCAAAGGCGCGGGCGAACTTAATCCCGTGCTGCTGGAAAATCTGAAAAAAGCCGGCACCCCAGTCGTCCTGATGGACCGTGAGTATTCCGTCCTGCGCGCCGACACCGTGGTCGCCGACGACTACGGCGGCGCGTTCGCCGCCACTGAACATTTGCTCGACTTGGGCCACCGCCGCATTGGATTGATCGCCGGCATCGTCGGCACCAGCACCACCACCGGGCGGACCCGCGGCTACACCGAGGCTCTTCAGAAAGCCGGCGTCGCACTTTCCGACGCCCTGGTTGTGAATGGAAATTACGGCATCGAATCGGGCTACAAAGAAGGCCTGCTTCTTCTAGACCAAAAGCCTTCCGCAGTTTTTGTCACCAACTGCATGATGACCGTCGGCTTCCTGCGCGCTCTCGAAGAGCGCCAGTTGCGCTGTCCGGAAGACATCTCGGTGGTCAGCTACGACGACTTTTTCTGGAATGATGTTTTCCATCCCAAGCTGACCTGCGTGGAACAACCTAAATATCAGCTCGGTCGCCGCAGCACCGAAATTCTTCTCGGTCGAATTTCCGGCAAACATAAGCGCCCGAAGTATGAAGTCTTGAAAAACGAACTACGTATCCGCGAATCGTCCGCGCGTTTTCGCGCGTAGCCAGTTCTTTTACTTCACGCCTGTCGCATTCTTCGCTCCCGGAGTCGGCCGCATCAGCAAGTCCACGTACTCTTTGTAAAATTTCGCCAAGTCCAGGTCGTCCTGAATCTCCGCCTGCACTTCGCCCATGCCCGGCTGCGAACCTTGCGGCCACACCAGCGTATTCCCGTACCCGGCCGTGTGGCTCGTATCCACATCCATGTACAGCTTCCGCGACTTGGTGATGATGCTGGGGTCCAGCCAGGCAACCGCCGCCAACTCGTCCCACAAATATCCCTCTTCTGCATACTTGCCAATGTACTGCGCGCCCGGCGCTGAACTCTTTTTTACCTGCTCGATCAGTTCCTTGCTCATGTTGGTTTTCACCGAAATGTCCACCGTCGTAATCACCACCCGCGGCCAGTTTCCGTGCAGCACCATGCTCGACGCTTCCGGATCGATCCAGAAATTAAACTCGCGCGTGGGCGTCAACGAAAACTCCGGATCGTCCGTCTTCGGATCGATACTCGCGCCCATGATAATCAGTTCTTTCGTCAACGAGGGAAATTCCGGATCGATGCCCATCGCCAACGCCAGATTCGTCAGCGGCCCTCCGGCATAGATGCTGATCTCGTGCGGATGTTCCCGCACCAAGCGCACCAGAAAATGTGCCGCATCTTCGTTCGAGGCCTTCGTCGTCGGCTTCCCTTCCGGCATCTCCGGAATTTCGTGCGCCCCATGAACTTTTCCGTGCGGCGCATAGTTCCACGCGCCTTGGTACAACACCTTTCCGTACGTCTTCTCCCACGTCTGGATGTATTCCTTCGTGTTCCACAACGGAAACGCCGCGCCCGGAACCACCGGAATGTCCGTGCGCCCGATGATCTCCAACATCCGCAGCGTGTGCGCTACTTCTTCATCCAGCCACATGTCGCCCATCACCACGGTCACGCCCAGCACCTGCGTGTCCGGCGAATTGATCAGCACCATGACCGATTGCAAATCGGTTCCACCAGGTCCGGACGCATCTTGATCGATGATCACCATGCGCTTCCCCTGCCCGCGCCCAGCCGCCGCGAACACCATGGTCAGCATCAGAACAGCCCAAAACTTCACAAGTTTGTGCATCAGATTCCTCCCGGGGCCTACCGCAACTACAAAACTGTTCAGTACATGATTGTTTTTGTCAGATGGTGTGGCCAATGCGTGGTGTGGTAGTGCGTCCAGAAACGTGCATCAATCTGCGGAATGATGATTTGCATATCCGCCGGTCGTAGCTTGTTGATTTCTTCCGTCAACATCGCCGTCGCATAAATCGTGTGCGCGCGGATTTCAATCTCCCACCGCGAATCCCGCGGAATCATCTGGTAGGCATTAATGGCGTGCTCTAGCTCTTTCGAATAGCTGGTAATTCCCAAGACTCGCAGCGCCACCGGCACGATGTAGTCTGCAAACGCGGTCATCTTGTCGGCATCTTCCAGTTTGAATTTGCCCGACTTGTGCATCGTGGCGTACATCATCCAGATGCCCAACTGCGCCAGCTTGTAGAACTTTATTTCGTGCCCATCCAGGTCGCTGACATCGTTGAACCGCGGAAATTCCACCACCATCCGGTCCACGATTCCCTTCCCTTGGTCATAAACTTTTGGCGGACATGAATTGATAAAGTTGTGGAAGTGCCCATCGTACTTCGCCGCCAAAACTTTCCCCACATCCTGCAACACTTTCAATTTTTCATCGAGCATGGGCATCTCGATGTTGCCCTTGAAGACGTCATCCAACTGCTTGCGCGTCAGCGTGGCCAGGAATTTTCCATCCAGAATTGGTATCCCGCTGTCCAGCGCCCGCTTCAGGCACGCAAACATCGCGTCCGAATCCGACCAGTGCTCTCCGGCGAAATCCACCTGAAACTTCTCATGATTCCCAAAATCGGTGAACGCGCTGTCGATCGAGTCCGCCACCATAATGAAATCGATCGCTTCATTCCGGTCGCCCGCTCCGACTCCGAAGGGCAGCGCGAACTCCGGCATGGGCAGCTCTTCGTACGCCATCCACGACGCGACTTCCACCATCTTGTCGTAATGCGATTGCACGTCGCGCGACGATTCGATCGCATAGTGCAGGCTGTCCAGCACCGGACTGCCCTTCCGTTTTGGCCACGGCAAATTCTTGTTTGCGTCGGGTTGTGTGCTGCCCGATGCGGTGGGAATTACAGAAAGCAGCGGTGCAACTGTTGCCGCGCCTCCCAGATAACTCAGAAATCTTCTTCGTTCGAGAATTTTTGGCCTCATAGCGCGCGGGAGTCTAGCACTTCGCCGAATCCACCAGCAAGGCTCTTCGCCCTGCCATCACGTCAACAACTCGTACCGCTACAAGCACGCTACGTGCACTATGTGCGAAATCGCGCGGACTTTTTCACCGCAGTCTTACCCGCCCGCGCCATTCCAAATTGACTTCCCATCGATCCACGCACTACATTCCCTTGCGCTTTTATTTTTCATCCCGGGTGATTCGTGACTCCACGCCGCATCTTTACCTGCATCGCCGCTGTGTTTCTCGCTATTCTCCTCATTCCGGTGCTCATGCAATCCGATGAATGGAAAGCGCGCCACGGATTGATCGTGCCTGGAGGCGTCGTCACCCTCAGCATGCCGCCCTCGCCGACAGAAGTTTTCTTCCCGGGCCCTGCCGACCCTTCGGCCTCCGACGCCTGGCTCGCCGATTTGAAAGCTTGGCGTGCCAATCGCGTGCAAAGTCTCCGTTACGACGGCTCCGAATACGAACGCCCTGAATTGGCCTGGGTTCGCAAATCGTTTTCACAGGTTCAACTCCTGGTGTGGGATCGCTCCATCTACGACCCCGAAAAACGTGAATACACCGTCGACAAATTCCTCGCCGAAACAGAAAAACGCATCGGCCCGATTGACGTCGTCCTGCTGTGGCATGTTTATCCCAACATCGGCGTCGACGATCGCAATCAGTTCGATCTTCTGCGCGACCTTCCAGGTGGAATCCCGGGCCTGCAAAAACTGGTCTCCGACTTCCATCGCCGCAACGTCAAAGTCTTCTTCCCCATCCTCGCTTGGGATTCCGGCACGCGCTCCGAATCAAGCACGCCCGACGTAGCCCTGGTCAATCTGCTCAAGCAAATCGGCGCCGACGGCATCAACTTCGACACCCTCGAATCCATTCCCGCCATCTATCGCGACACCGCCGCAACTGAAAAACATCCGCTGGTCTTCGAGCCCCAATTCGAAATCCGCGATGAATCCGTGGCCTGGAGCATATTGGGCTGGAACGACTGGGTCACTTGGGAAGATGTCCTGTATCCCGTCACTCCGATGGTCAGCCGTTCGCGTTGGCTCGACCCGCGTCACATGGTCCACGTCACCGATCGCTTCACCCGCGACAAGACCGACAGTCTCCAGCACGCCTTCTTCAACGGCGAGGGCTACGCGGTTCTCGAAAATCTGTGGGGCTTCTGGTATCAAATGGATTCGCGCGACGCCGAAGCGATGCTGCGCTTCACCCGCATCGAACGCGCCTTCGCGGAAAATCTTTCCAGCGCGGAGTGGCGTCCCCACACGCCGGCCGCTATTCAACCGGGCGTCTTCGCCAGTGAGTTCCCTCTTCCTTCCCACACCCTTTGGACCGTCGTAAACCGCAACGAATTCGACGTCACCGGCGAACAACTCCGCATTCCGCACAAATCCGGCGTGCGCTACTTCGATCTCTGGCATGGTGTGGAATTGCAGCCAATCGTCAGCGGCGACCAAGCCACGTTGTCGTTTCCGATGGACGGCCTCGGCTTCGCCGCGGTTCTCGCCACCACCGAGCCACCATCCGCGAATCTCACCGAACTACTCGCCTTCATGTCCGAGCGCTCCAAACAATCTCTGCGCTCGTACTCAAAATCATTTGTCGCCACTCCGCAAACTTTGGTCGAAATCTCCCATACCAAACCCGCCGCCACCGCGCCAGAAGGAATGCTCGCGATTCCCGAAGCCGATTTCGATTTTTCCGTTCGCGGCATAGAAATCGAAGGAGGCAACGATCCCGGCGTTGACGTCCAATATCCCTGGGAAGACTCTCCGCGCCGTTCGCATAAGCATCGCGTGCACATCGACAAACTTTTCGTCGATCGCACCCCCGTCACCAACGCACAATTCAAGAAATTCCTCGACGCCACTCACTACAAACCAGGCGACGATCACAATTTTCTGCGCGATTGGCAGAACGGAACCTACCCGCAAGGTTGGGACAACAAACCGGTCATTTGGGTATCTCTAGAAGACGCTCGCGCCTACGCCGCCTGGGCCGGAAAACGCCTCCCGCATGAATGGGAATGGCAATACGCCGCGCAATCGACGGATGCGCGTCTCTATCCTTGGGGAAATTCCTGGGACGCAGCCGCCGTTGCGGCTTCCGATCGCGGCCCAAGCCGCGCGCCGCTCTCCGACGTCACCGCCCATCCCAAAGGCGCCAGCCCCTTCGGCGTCCTGGACATGAACGGAAACGTCTCGCAGTGGACCGACGAATTTCAGGATCCGCACACCCGCTCCGCCATCCTCCGCGGCGGCGCTGCCTACCAACCCCACGGCTCCGTCTGGTATTTCCCGCAGAGCTACCGCCTCGACGAACACCAGAAGTTGCTACTCATGGCCCCAAGCCGCGACCGCTCCGGCACCATCGGCTTCCGTTGCGTCGTGGACGCCCAGTAATAGCCCAACCCACGCATCGGGACACAAAAACTTTGCCGAGTCACGCGAAGGTCTCTCCGCGCGATCTCAATGCTTGAGCCGCCACCGCGCGACGCGAAGCCCGATACCTAGAACGACCGTTCAGCAATTTGCCGCCCTCGAATCGGACGACTTACGCTAAACTCCCAAAAGCCTCGATGTAAGGTTTGTTAAAGTGAACAACTCTATACGACGGTCTTCCATCGCGTTAGCAGGCGCGTTGCTTCTTTTGGCGCTCCCAATCCTAAGCGCCAAGCTTCAAGACCAACTCGCAACATCATCCCACTCCAACGAGAAGCAGCCGCAAATCATCCGTACCACCACCCGCCTCGTGCAGGTTAGTGTCGTGGTCGAAGACAAAAACGGAGCGCCCCTCACCGGATTGAAACGCGAAGATTTCACGGTGCTCGACGACGGCAGGCCGCAGAAAATCGCATTTTTCTCCGCCACTACGCCCGCTAATCAAGTCACTCGTCAAGCTCCGTTGCCGCCCAATTTTTTTACCAACCGCTCCGATCTCAAAGGCCAAGACCCCGGCGCAAACATCGTGCTGCTGTTCGACGCGCTGAACACCTCCTTCGAAGATCAATCCTTCGCTCGGCAGCAGGTTTTGCGTTTTTTGCGATCGTTCAAGCCCCAGGATCACGTGGCCATCTTCGCGCTCACCACCGACCTGCTCCTCCTGCATGGCTTCAGCGAAGACGCCGGCGCCCTGGCCAAATCCGTAAATCGTTTCAGTCCGCAATTATTGGCCGCATTCGACGCCTCGCAGCGCTCAACTTTCAGCGCTCCCGCTCTGAGCAATGATCCCTTCTTCAACAGTTTTGCGGGTCACGTCAACAATGCCAATGGGCAAATCGCCGACTCCCGTATTGCCGACCGTTTTCGCATCACCTACGCCGCACTGATGGCCATCGGAGAATATGTTTCCAGTATTCCAGGGCGAAAAAGCCTCGTTTGGGTTTCCGGAGGAATTCCCATCCAGATCGGTATCGAACATATCGGCGCTCCCGATCGCGACAATTTCACTTTGGCAAATCCGGATGTCCCCGGCGCAGCCGGTGACATGAGCGCCTTAGCGCGCGTCCTGAATCGCGCCAATGTCGCGATCTACCCCATCGACGTCCACGGAATCGATGTCGACGACAGTGCCTCCTCGTTTTTCCTCCGCCAGGAGCAACGCGACACCTTTCGCTTGTTGGCCGACAAGACTGGCGGCAAGGCCTTCGTCGGCACCAACGACGTCACCGCTGCGATCAGCTCCGCCTTCGATGACGGGCGCTACACCTATACTTTGGGCTTCTATCCCGACCATGGCGTGTGGGACGGCAAATTTCGCGAAATCAAAATTCGAGTGGAGACCAACGGCGCCCACCTGCGTTACCGCCGAGGCTACTTCGCTCTGCCGGAAAAAACCGAGCGCGACACCCGCGCAAAATCCGATCTACAAGAAGTCGCGCTCAGTGTCTTGGACGCCACCGATCTAGGCGTCACCGTGAGAGCCGCGGCCCTGCCGCCTGTTTCAGAACATATGCTTCAACTGCAAGTCGGCATCGACCCCAAGCAATTGCTCTTACGTGACGAAAAAAATCACATTCAGGGCGGAGTCGACCTGGTCTTTCTGCAAAAAGATTCCTCCGGAAAATTCCTCTCCGCTGAGAAGCAGCACTTCGAAGTGAATTTCAATCGCAAAGAATACGAGTCGCTCGCAAAATCTGGTTTGATTCTGCAGCGCCGTCTGGCCCTTAATCCCGGTTCTACGGAAATTCGCGTCGTCGTACGCGACGCGGGCTCCGGAACCTTGGGTTCTGTCACTCTGCCGATCGAGAAGTTCCTCTAATCCGACAATGTAAATTGAAGTTTCAGCGATGGAATCGCGGCGCCGTGTCGATGCAGCACGAACCGCGACACGGTCTATACTTCACAATCAAAGTTTCATGCGCTCGATTGCATTCCGTCTTCACCCGAGGAATTCTTGATCATGTATGGATTCCGTTACGCGAAGGAGCACGCCATAGCTCGAGTCTTTCGTGAAGCCTTCCGACTGGTACATGGCTGTGTGCTGCTGGGGCTGGTGGTCGCTGGCCCGCTTCAAGCACAACGAAGTTCTCCCTCTGCGCCAACGTGGACCGGTGTGGTACGAACTGCTGCCGGTGAACCTGTGGCCGGAGCGAAGGTAATGGTATGCACCGGGCGTGCCGCTGAAGAGAAAACGACAGGAGTGACGGGAAGCGACGGAAGATTCGCGATTGCGAACATCACCCCGGGGCCAAATTGCGTGAGTGTTCAATTGCCCGGGCGAACTCCGACAGTGCCAACGCTAGTAGAAGTTAGCAGCGCAGTGGTGGTGCTGGCCGTCTCCGATCAAAACGTGCTGTCGGTTGAAGCCAACCCGCAGACCTCTGCCGGCGTCTCCAGTGGGACCTCGGACACAACTCCGAATGCAGCCAGTGCAACGAGCGGGGAAAAACTCTCCAGCCAAAAAGTAAACGAGTTGCCGTTGAACGGACGCGACTTCAGCACATTGCTGTTGTTAGCAGCAGGCACCATGACCGACGTAAACGGGCAAACAAATTTCACCCAACAGTTCGCCATCAACGGACAGCGCGGCGTCGAGGCGGTCTTCGCCATGGACGATGCCGATGTCAGCGATCCCGAGATGGGCGGCAGCACCTTCACGAATTTCAACGTCGATGCGATTCAGGAATTGCAGTCCAGCTCCGGCTGGATGCCCGCGACGATCGGGCGCGGTGCCGCGGGTTTCAATAACATCGTGACCCGCTCCGGAAAAAGCGGTTTTCACGGGTCATTCTTCGAATTCTTACGGAACTCTGCCCTCGATGCCCGGAATTATTTCGATCACCCTACGATTGCGGAACCCGGCCGTATCCCTCCGTTCCGGCGAAACGAGTTCGGATTTACCAATGGCGGCCCAGTCGTGTTGCCAAAAGTCTACGACGGACAGGACCGTACCTTCTATTTTGTGCAGTACCAAGGCTTCCGGCAGGTGTTGGGAACGACCCAGGTGCTGGCCGTACCCACAGCAGCAGAGCGGCTAGGCCAAGACATAGTGACGTACCCGAACGGCACCACCGACACGCTGCAGGTCCCGGTGAATCCGGCGATCGCGGCGGTGCTGGCCCGCTATCCGCTCCCCAACAACCCCACCGGTCCGTATGGTGCGCGAACCTATGCCGCGTCATCCAACGTAAACACCGACACGGATCAGTTTTCTATCCGCATCGATCAGAAAGTCGGTGCCAAAGGACAATTGTTCAGTCGATTCAATTACGACAATCTGACCGGGCCGACCACCAATCCGGATCAAACGCTGCTCGATCCGAGCTTCGGCGTACGGTACGCGGACCGCCAGCGAGCCGGGGTCATCACTTTCACGCGAACCGAGTCGCCACGCTTCCTCTGGTCCACCTCGTTGAGTTTTACGCGCACGACCCCTGCGTTTTTGACTCCAAACCACACCGATCCCGCTCTCAAGTTCAACGACGGTTTGTATGAGGCCTACAACAGCGCGGCCGGTTCGATAATGTCCGCGTTCGGAAATCTGTTCCAGTTTCAATTGAATTTTGCTTGGACCACCGCGCGACACGCGCTGAAGTGGGGTGCCGAAGCTCGCCTCAATCGCGACACCACCTACTTCGGCATCAGCCCCAACGGCGAATACGATTTCGGTGGCGGAACGGTTTATTCACCCGTTTTCATCCCTTCTGCGAGTGGGCAGCACAACGTTCAGCCCGGCCAGCCTCTGCCGGACACGCTCAGCAGTCTGTTGCTGGGTTTTCCCTACGCCTACACCGTCGCGGTCGCCCCGCCCTACGCATCCGATGGCGCGCACATCGGACCGGCAGCCATCAACCGGAATGACGTGAACGCCTACTTCGCGGATACCTGGAAAATCAATGCGCAATGGACGCTCGAGTATGGACTGCGCTACGAGCTATACACCCCGATCACGGAACGAGCGCAGCGAACCTCCAGCTTCCTGGATTCGTTCCCACCTTCCGGCGTTGAGCAGCAATTTTTGATCAATCCGCAACCGACTTATCAGACCGATCGGAACGGCTGGGGGCCTCGCGTGCAAGTGGATTGGAATGCGCCGCTGGCCGTGCATGTACACATCGGCGGAGCAATCACGGTAATTCCCCCGAACATCTGGCAAGACAATCTTGTTACCGGATCAACGCCTTACGTTGTTTATCCCCGTGTCAACGCCGCGCAAAACGGGGAGATTGCCTACGGGTTCCAGATCACACCGGACCAATTGCCACAGGTCTACAACACCGCCGGCGTGAACATATTGGCCGGCGGCGATTCGCAAAAAGTTCCGGCCAACACGGTGATGGACGTAAATCGATACCAGCAGGATTTGGCCGCGCTGTCCCCGAGTCATCAGCTCTCGCTGTTGAGTCTGGCCGGGATCGACCGGCGCTTCGGCAACGCCTACCTGCAAACTTGGACGCTTGGAGTGGAGCGGGCTTTCGGCGGCATCACGGTGGATGTCGCCTACGTGGGAACCTCGGCGTTTCGGCTGCCCAGAAATTCATATCCGAACGCCTATCCGGGAGCAGACTCGAATTTTGCTCGCTTTACAAACTTCGACAGCACCGGCGCGGTGACCGGCGGTTTCGGATTCGAGACCGTGATGACCGACACCTCGCACTCCTCCTACAACGCGCTCCAAACTTCCTTGTCGGGTAATGTTGGGCACGGCGGTCCGTCATTGCAAGCAAGCTACACCTGGAGCAAATCACTCGACGATGTCAGCGGCATCCTGGGAGGTACCGGATCCGCCGGTGCCGTGACGCTGTTCAGCCCACAAGACCCTTTCAACACGCGAGTCGAGCGAGGGCCCTCGAGCTTTGACGTGACCCACGCCTTCACCTTGAGCGCGGCCCAGGATTTGCATTTTGAGCATTTAGGAGCTCAGTCGGATCGAACCAAGTTGTTGACCAAGGGCTGGGAGCTTCTGAGCATCTCCACGATCACCAGCGGCTCGCCCTTTACGGTGTACTCGGGACTCCAGCAGACCGGCGCGGGCACGATTGGCGCAGACCGGCCGGACCAGGTCGCGATACCGGACCTCTCGACCGCCGGCAGCTCATCCCGTCCGCGCGAAGATTATTTTGGGCGGGGCGCCAACAACGCGAGTTTCTTTTCCATCCCCATCGGTATCCCGGGCGGCACCGGACCAAACTCCGGGCGCTTCGGAACCCTCGGCCGCAATACATTTCGCGGCCCGGCATTCTACGACTTCGATTTCTCGCTCATGAAGACCACTCCGATCGGCCACCGCGAAAATGGCCTGGAGCGCGCCGACCTGCAATTCCGCGGCGAATTTTTTAATCTATTCAATATCGTCAACATGGGCCTGCCGGCAAACATCCTCGCCGGCACAGGATTCGGCATGATCAGTAAAACGGCCGGCACCTCACGCCAAGTTCAATTCTCCCTCAAGCTCATCTACTGACCCGGTTAAGGCAAAGACTCGGATTTGAGCGACACGTGTTACTCGAATATGGCGCGACTGATTCTGGCTCAGTTAGTTCGGATATGCGCTGACAGTCAACAAAACACGCTTCACTCAGTGGGACCCAGTAGATGAAACGCTCCTGAGTTTCTCTAAGACACTTTGTTTGAAGAATTCATCCAATGGGTAGATGTGCCATAAACCCCCAACAGGAATCTGGTTTAATTTATCCTTGGGCGTTATGACCGTCCAGATGGCGCTACCATTCTCTGCAACTATGGCATTGAGTATTTCATGGACCGTAGCATCCCGCAGATCAAGTGTAATTACATCCGTCTTCCATTGCCCCGTTGCGAGGCTCCCTGAGCAACGGGTTCCCGGTTCAATCTTCTCAGTTAGCGAACAGAACAACTCAAAATCGGCAATGCGGGTCTCAACGGCGTTCACACTGAACGCCGTTAAAGTGGTATTGAGAAGGTTAGTCGGCTCTTTTCGTGCCTCGAGAATAGAGGTTTACAACCCTTCCCGTTAACGAAATCCCATATTCCGGGAATTGGCTAACCATCTTGGTGAGGATCACGCCGATGGATTCGTCCCGATAAACGGAATGAATAGGCCGAGACATTGCCTCCTGATCTACATATTCGATCCCTGTCGGTAGGCGGTACTCGTAAGCCAAATCGACCACGACAGAAATCAAACTGCGACCGGCAGTGTCGAATCGTTTTACGCGGGCATTGAGCCTCTTATCATTGTCCTGAACGCGGCTTGTCTCGTTCAAGTTATAAGCTTGGACCGAAGCGGTGGTGGACAACATCGCGGCCAAAAGAAATGTCATCGCAATCGGTTTCATTTAGACCTTCCTATGCACCTAAGGGGTAATTACCACGGTCCGGCAACTACAACCGGGGTCGGGCCACAATTGGTTGTTATCCCGTTGTGAGTACCACTGTGAGTCTTGTCCTGACTTAGTATTAACATCCCAATTCCATTTACGGTGAAATGGGGACAGCGGCGTGGGCATCGAGGAGCGCACCTAGCGGGCCCGCCAGTGGGATCCGAGCGTTGTCAATTTTCGTTGAGAGTGCGCTCGTCGTTGAGCGCCTACGTTGGGCAATCGACAAATACGCCGTAAGTCACAGAAAAATAGCGGGCGAGCCTGTAAGCCGGGTTCTGTCCGCAGCGTGACGCGCATGGCGCGCCTCACCGCGTAGCAATCATTCCTCTAGGCGCCGGTTCGCACCGGCGCTCCAGCAGCCTACCCGAGGGTTTTCTATCGGCAACCGCTTACGCAGTCGCCAACGGAACGACGTTCGCTTGCGCAAACGGCGCTCAATGAGCCGGACCAGCTCTCCCCTCCTATTTGGCCTTGCACCACGCGGGGTTTTCCGTGCCTTGGCCATTGCTGGCCAAGCGGTGGGCTCTTACTCCACCTTTTCACCCTTACCGGCGGTGCCAGCAGTGCGAGACGTCTCGCAGGTTTCCCTGCGCGATGCCACCGTGCTGCGCTCCACCGGCGGTTTAATTTTCTGTGGCACTATCCGTGGCTGCGCTTTGCGGCGCAGCCCCCTGGCGTTACCAGGCGCGTTGTCCTGTCGAGAGTTCTGGCCAACTTGCGTTGGCCACGCCTCTGGACGGTGTCCGGACTTTCCTCCCGTCACAGCGCTTTGCAGCGTTGCAACCAGCGATTGCCCAGCCCGCCCGCTGCCCACCATTATAGCGGTGAAGTTCGGGACCCGCGGCTCGATCGTCTGGAAGTTTTATTACATTGGCCCGTAACTCTAGACCGATCGCACCGGCGCGCGACGCGATTCCCATTTCTGGCTAAGCTGCCTTACGGTCTCGCGCATGCGCATCGCCAGCGCCGCGATCGTCTCGACCCGTTCCAGTCCGCCACTCGGCAAACGCCCGTCGTTAATCCGCGAAATTTCCGCCAGCAGCAATTCCGCGTTGCCTAAAATTCCGGTTAACGGATTGTTGAGTTCGTGCCGCAATATCTCCGCGAAGTCACGCGTCCATTCTTCGGAACCGAGTGGCACACTTTCCGCAATGCCACGAGCCTGCAGTAAACGTCGCTCCAGCAAACCCAAAGCCTCGGTCATACTGTGCTCGGCGCGCGGAACATAATCAGCGATCCCCGCGGAAATCATGGCGCTTAGCCGCGGCGCACTCCAGCAACGCCCCAAAACCACCACCGGCGCATGCACACACAGCAATTTCAGGGCGAGCTCCAGGCGAGGATTTTCCTCCGCGTACCCACCGACGTTTACGCGATCGCTGTGTACATAGCGCGCAGCTTCCAACTCCGGATTTTCTTCCACCAGTAGAATCACCGCCGGCCCGGCTTCCTCGACAATCTGCAACGCTGCCTCCACACTGCTCACCGCCGACACCCGTACTTCCGGCCGGCGAATCTCCAGATCGCGCCGTGCCGCAGCACACAGGTAGCTGTCTTCACTGACCAGCAGCACGGTTTGTTGCGCGGCAGTGGTGATCATGCAGGTCGATCCTCAGCCACGGTTGCGCGCTTCGGCGGCTTTGGATTTGCCGGGCGCAAATTTCTGCAGCACGAAATAGACTTTTTCTTTCAACTCTTCCATGCGGAACGGTTTGGCCACGTGCGGCACCCCGTGGATCTCCATGAAATTGTGCGTCGGCGCCGACACCACGTCGCCGGTCACGAACAGAAAACGTTCGCTCAAAGAATTTCCGGCCTGCACCAGCGCCTTATAAAACTGCTGGCCATCGATGCCCGGCATTTTCATGTCGCAGATAGCCAAGTCGTAAGATTGCCGCGCCGCTTGCCTCAGCGCCTCATCGCCATCGAGCAGAACATCCACAGAAAATCCCTCGTCTTCGAGCACGTCGGCGATCAGCCGCGCCACCGTAGGCTCGTCTTCGACCACCAGTATGCGATTGCTACCGCGACGTGCCGCCTCTCGTAGATTGGCTTCGGTAACCGGCAGTGGAGCGCTGGGCTCGAAGGGCGCAACGGGAGTTAAGAATCCGCCGAACGACGATCGCAACAGAGGGACACCCACTGCGCTGGACGGCGCCAGCGCATTTCGCAAGAAGGTGTGGCCGGGCGACATGCCCACCGCCGCGTTCATTTTCTGAAGATGCTCGACGCGCGACGCTCCAGCGACCGCTCTCAGCGCGATTGAAAAAATCACTCCACCATCGGGTGGGCTGGCTACATTGATATGCCCACCGTGCTCCCGCACGATGCCAGAGACGATGGCCAGGCCAAGTCCCGTGCCAGTGCCTACAGGCTTGGTAGTGAAAAAGGGATCAAAAATCCGTCCGATTATCTCTCGCGGAATTCCCGGACCATTGTCGGCAATTTCCAAGAGCACGCGCTGTTCGCCAATTTGCTTAGTGCGGATTCGAATCGTTCCACCCTGGCCACCCTGCTCCAGGGCTTGGCGGGCATTGCCGGCGAGATTCAGCAGGACTTGTTGAAGCTGCCCGATATCGGCGTGGACCAGTGGATTCGACGGATCGAGGTTCAAATCCAGGCGAATGTTTTCCTGCGCGAGGCTGCTTTGCTGCAGATCGATCGTCTGCAGAATCACTTGGTTCAAGGCGACCGCCGCAAGCTCGCGTTTGCTTTCATGCACATTGCGCAGCAATTGCCGGAGAATGGCGGCGGCGCGTTGCGCTTCTTCAAAGATCTGGCGAAGCTGGCGGTCGTGGCCATTGCCGTTAGTGTGCTCTTTTTGCAGCAGCCGCTGCGAGTAGCCCAGGATGGTGGTTAGCGGGTTGTTCAGTTCATGCGCCACTCCGCTGACCAGTTGCCCGACCGCCGCCAGTTTTTCCGTGCGCAGCAGCGTAGTCTGATACTCGCGCCGGGCGCTGAGATCGCGGTAAATTTCCATCCGCCCAATTTTGCGGCCTTCCCCATCGAGCACCGCACGCGCCATGCGTTGCACGATGCGCGGATACGGCCGCACGAATTCCAGTTCCTCGCGGATCCCCCCGTCGATGCCACGCGCCAGATTGCGCCAGCGTTGCGCAAAATTCCCCGGGCCGACCACCCGCTCGGATAGTTTGAAGATCAGTTCATCGAGAGTTTTGAGCTCTTCGTACGAAGAATTTTCGAGTCCGGTCATTTGCAGGAAGCGTCCGTTAATGGCCCGGACGTTGTCGTGCACGTCAAATAGCACTACGCCCTCGTCGAGCCATTCGATGAGGCTGCGCAACTCGCGATCGGAATGCGAGTCGTTGTGCGCGAAGGAATTTTCCGTGGCAGTCTCCAGAAGAATTGCGGCGTAAGATCCGCCGACAGTGGGTGTCGGGCGCAACTGCACTTTTAGACCGTTTTGCAGGACGCCGTGCTGCAAATCTCGGGGCCCACCCTGCAATTCCGACGGGCGCTCGTCCAAGCTGGCAGAAACTCCACGCGACCAGTAGTCCAGGCGTTGCTCATCCGCGGGCTGAAATAATTGGCCGAAGCGCAACGCTGAATGCTGCCCATCCCGCTGACGCGAACGTCCTGGGCCGCCGGAGGCAGTGCGCAACGAGTTTCTTGTCTCGAGCCCCGCCGTCGGCGAGGAATTTTGCCGCCGTTGCTCAAGAGGAATCGCTATACCGGTAAGCGACTGCGCCACGGCACTCATGGCTGCAACCTGTCCTTGGTCGTCGAGCAGGATGGTGGCGTACGGTCCGTGGTCCAGAAGGGCTTTTCTGCGCGCCGCCTGCCGCTGTTCCTGCCGATCGCGCCGCCAAGCTTCCAACGCCGCAGCGGCGAGCGACGCGCGGAGCTGCAGCCGTTCGGTCATCGCGGCGAGAGGGCGATTGCTTGCAACGCCAGCCAGAAACAATCCCAGCGGTTGCGCTCCGACAATGAGTGGGATGGCCACGATCGTTACCCGGCGATCCTGTTTCGAACGCATTTCCGGCTGCTCGTGCAACATCTGAAGTCCGGCCAGCGCCGCCTGCCAGATTTTTGCAATGGAGTGGTGTTCCAGAATATTGGTCCAGCTGGGATCGCCGCTCTTCCAAAGAAATTCGACGGTCGCCGCGCCGTCTTCTCCCGACGGAGGTGAACAGACTCCCACAGCGGCAAAATTGGCGTGCAGCCCCTCGCCCGCTTGGAAAGAGCCATAGCCTTCCACCAATTGTCTCAGCAGCGCGTCGGGAGAATGCCCGGCGGCTAGACGATCCAGCATTTCCCTGGTGAATTGCAGATCGCTCTGGAGTTGACGGATGTGATTCTGCTCGTCGTCCAATTCCAGAACCAGCGCCAACTGCGCGGCGACCGCCTCGAATAAAGGTCGGGCCAATTCCCCACTCTTGCTGCGGCTGCCCGCCAGCAGAATCCCGCGCAGCCGCCCTTTCCTGGCCACCGGCACCCAGATCGCCCGACGCATTTCCAGCAACGGCCCGATCAGCGGCAACCCGCCATGCTCGAGGCGCTGTTCCACGCTTCCGACGGCGTTCAACAATTCTGCTGGAAGCGGCGGTTGCAACGCGAGCTGCCGCCATTCCGTGCTCGTCTCCGCTCCATCACGATCCCAAGCCATGCCATAAAAACTGACCGGCTGATCGACGATTTCATAAACAGGTGGCTCGAGCCAAGCCCCAATGCGGTCGGCGCCGCCATCCAACGCCAGTGCCCGCAATGTTTTTTGCAGCAACTCGGGACGCGACAAGTTCGCGTTGGCGGCTTGCGTCGCCTGCAACAAACCAGGAACTCCTTGTTTCTTGTTCCACACTTTCATCGGCCGGCGTTAACCTCGGTGACCTCAACCTCGCAGCCGCGCTGTGTTTTGCTGTGCTGGCAATAACCGAAGAATTAGCAGCGGCGGCTGCAGTGTGCTCTTGCATTGGCAGGCCCATCCTCGCTACTTTTTTTACTCGCGCAGAATCAAGGTTTTATGGAGGTGTCGGCACGAAAAACGCTGACTGTTTTATTCCATGTCGAGACTGCCTCAGGCAGGATTCCCGGAGTGAAACTCACGCGCGGGAGTTAAAACTCGAATCGGCCGCAGGGTGTGGATGTGGTCGCTAAGTCGAAATTAGTGGAGGCATTAAATACGCCGGCGTTGTCAACGGCGACAACCAGAAAGCGCGGGCCGCTCTGTCGAGGGTGTGCTTCGCGAGGTTAAAAGCTCAAATTCTAGAGTTTCAGAGCGGCTGGAATCGCTGTCAACCAATGGCCATGCGTGATCGTTGGCCAGGATTGCCAAATATCGGCCCGCGCTGCTTTACACCGCTTCTTGCTTCACGTTGTATTGCTTCAGTTTCCGATACAACGTGGTTTTGCCGATGCCCAGCATGCGCGCTGCGGCCAGTTTATCTCCGGCCGTTTCTCGCAGCGTCTTCAGAATGGCCCGTCGTTCCAGTTCTTCCAGCGGCAAAATTTCGTTGCGCTCCGGCACCCGCTCGCTTGTGGAGTAATGCAAATTGCTGGGCAGGTCGGCCATCTGCACCACTGGCTCCGAACCCAGCGCCACCGCTCGTTCAATCGCGTTTTCCAGCTCGCGCACATTCCCCGGCCAGTCGTAGGCAATCAGCCGGCGCATGGCTTCATCCGAGATCGTCCGGGTAGTCCCGTGCATTCCAGAAAATTTTTCGAGGAAAGAAGTCACCAGCAGCGGAATGTCGCTCTTGCGATCCCGCAATGCCGGCAGTTTCAGCTGCACCACATTCAAACGGAAAAATAAATCCTGACGGAAACCCCCGGTACGAATCGCCGACTCCAGATCGCGATTGGTGGCCGCAATAATCCGAACATTGATCCGCCGACGCTCGGTAGACCCAACCGGTTTTACCTCGTGCTCCTGCAGCGCTCGCAAAAGCTTGGCCTGCAGGTCGATGGGCATATCCCCAATTTCGTCGAGAAACAGCGTGCCGCCGTGGGCCGCTTCCAGCAGCCCTTGCTTGGCCTGAATCGCGCCAGTGAACGCGCCTTTCACGTACCCGAACAACTCCGATTCAATCAGCGTCGGCACCAGTGAAGAACAATCCACCGGGGCAAACGTGCGATCTTTGCGCGCCCCCGAAAAATGCACGCTGCGCGCCACCATTTCCTTGCCGGTACCGCTTTCCCCCAGAATCAGCACCGGATAATCGTGTTGCCCCACTTTCTCAATCATCTTATAAACATGCTGCATCTTGCTGGAGACCCCGATCAGTCCCCCAAACCCCGGCCGGGTGCGCAGCTGTTCGCGCAGCAAGCGATTTTCCTGTTGCAACTCCACCGCTTGCGCCACGCGCTCCAGCCGCGAGCGCAATTCCTCCACGCGAAACGGTTTGGTCACATAGTCCACCGCGCCCATCCGCGTTGCCGCTACCGCCGAATCGATCGTGCCGTACTGCGTCAGCACGATGACCGCGACCTCGCGATACTTGTCGTGGATCTCTTTCAGCAGGTCCAATCCGCTCGACTCCGAAAGCTGAATGTCGGTGATCAAAATATCCACCGCGGAGTTTTCCAGCACCTGCAGCGCTTCTTCCGCCGTGGCCACCGCCGTAGCCTTCATCCCGCTGTGCGTCGCCACATCCGCACAGAGTTGTCGGACATATTGTTCATCGTCGACGATCAGCAGATTCATCGGCTGCGATTCCGGCCGAATCGGCGCATCATGGACCGCAGTAGTTGTGGAACCGGACATCGGGGATATTCCTGTTTTCGTAGCCATGCCATCCTGCTTGCAACCGCGGTTCCAATTGGGAACCGCTGCAACCTTTTCCCGAATCAACATATTACCTATTTTATCATAGTTACTACTCTCTCATTTTGGGAATTTTTGCTTATCCGTTATCCGCCCACCCCTGCAATTCTCCACAGAGACAACCGTATTTGGAACATTCCCGAAGTGGTTCGTGTTCCGCCCATTCTGGGAATTTTCCCCTAACTTTAGAAACTTCTCACCACTCCGTGACGGCCGCCTCAATCGTCAGTCCAAAAATTTCGACTCCTAAAAAGAAAGCGGGCCTTGCCGCAACTTCCGGCAAAGCCCGCTGCTCATTCCTGACGACGACTCGCGAACGAGTCCTCATCGTTTGAGGTTGTTTAGTACGTGGCGCCTTCCGGCACGAAGGTGAAGTCCACGCGGCGATTTTCCTTCTCCGCGCCTTTCTCCGTCGAAGCCGTGCCCTTGCGAGTGCTCACGCGCGACGCATCGATGCCCTTCTCGCCCAGGTACTTCTTGGCGAGATCGGCACGCGTATCGGCGAGCTTCGCAGCCTTCGGTTCGTGACCATCCGCGTAGCCGGTAATCACCAGCTTGGCGTTGGGATCGTTCTTCAAGCGCAACGACACGTCGTCCAGCACGCGCTTGCAGACGTTGTCCACACGCGTACTTCCGGGCTTGCCGTAGCTGCAGTCGCCCACCTTGGTCGCTTGCGGCGGTGGCGGCGGTTGCTGCACGTCGACGTTGGTGTTGGCATCGGCGGTTCCGCCGCGTCCATCACTGACCGAGCACTTCACGGTGTAACTGCCACCCTGCAGTCCGGTCGAGTCAAACGTGGCCTTCGGGCCGTTGCCGGTCACTTGACCACCGGTCGCGCTGTAGCTGTAGGTCAGCGGATCGCCGTCCGGATCGCTCGCGGTCGCGGTAATTCCAGTGCGCTCGCCAGGCATAATCGGGCTGCGGTCGGTGGAGCAGGAGATCGTCGGCGGCCGGTTTGGTCGCGGCTGCACTGCGATGTCTGAGGAGCAGGTCGCCGTTCCGCCCTTACCGTCGTCAACTTTTACGTTGACGGTGTAGTTGCCTTCGGAGAGTCCCTGCGTCGCGAAACGTCCATCAGCTCCCGTGCCGGTTACGGAGCCACCGGTCGCGGTATAGCTATAGGTCAGCGGATCGTTATCCGGGTCGCTGGCAGTAACGTGAATCATGACCGGGTCACCCGAGCCGGAATACACCGACGATGGGTTGGCCGAGCAGGACGCGACCGGAGGATGATTCGGCGGAGGCGGCGGGTTGGGGAAACCAAACCGCAGCACCACGCCAGTAGCCGCGCGGAAATTATTCTGCCGTGCGTCGGGACCGACCGCCGGACCGGAGAAGTTGGTCATCAGGTAGTCCAACTGCGCGAAGCGCCACGCAATGTTCTTCCACAACACGATGTCCACACCGCCGCCGGCCGCCAAGGCAAAAGTGTACTGGCTGCCTTGCCCGGTCAGGTTCCCGCCTGAGTGCGCCGTGCCGCCCATGAATTCCAGAAAGGGCACGAAGCGGTCGAACTTGCGGATGTTAATGCGCGGGCCGCCGATAATCGTCGTGAGGCCGCCCTCCACGTGGGAGTTGTTGCCAGTCAACGGAAAGATCGTCCGGGAAAACGCCGCATCGCCGCCTTCGAGAACCAGTCCCAACCATCGGTTGGCGTTGTAAGCGATTTCGCCAGTCCCACCGAGCGCGTTAAAGTTGGGGAAATCGCCTCGCGGGTTCACATTGATGTACTCAAACGCGATCGCCACTTCCCAGCGCGGAACCAACCGTCCCGGCGCTTCTTCCACTGCCGCGGGCGTCGGGCCCGGGAACGGTGTGTTCCGCGGCGCAGGCGCCGGCATTGCAAAGAAAACCTTCGGAGGCGCAACGTTGAAGTTGTCGCCAGCCTCGGCTTTGGCCACTTCCACACTCTGACCGCTGCCCGTCGAGGTACCACCCGTCTGTTGCGCAAGAGCCGGTAGCGCTACGAGCGCACCTAGCAACATCACACACCACTTGGACATCACTTTCCTCCCCATATTTCGTTCCTTAATAAAACTTTAAGATGCCAATTTAGAAGATTAGCGACCATTTGAGATCTCGCGCATGCTGCGCAAGGAAAAATCGCTTCACCTGGGTCCGCACTACGAGTAGCCAGCACCGGCTCGCTCGTTCATTCGCTCAGAGCACCCTCGACGGGTTCTGTGCGGTTAGGGAACAGTGCCAACATCGTAGACTAGTACCCGCAGGACCGCAAGAGTATTGCTGCCACTGACGGGAGCGCGTATCCCGTCGCCTGTGTAGAACTCACGAATATTTCCTGTACCACTTGCTGTCAGGAGCAAAACCGGAATTCTTCTTGATAGCGACGGCATTCCACCCGTCGGATCGAGCGCCTGGCTCCTCTCCGTTGCGTTTAATTTGCTGGTGCACTATAACTTCACCCGAATCCAACTCTCACGCGTGGATGCCCCACGCGAAGTAGGAACCGCATGCAGCTCCCCAAATTTTTTCTCTGCGCTCTGGCACTTTGCAGTAGCAGCGCCGCCGCCCAGCAGAATCCAGCTAGCCGTCCTCCCAACCTCTCCCTCACCGCCATCGGCCGGCATCACCATCCGATTGCTACGAACAATAAGTCCGCGCAGAACTATTTCGACCAGGGCCTCACCCTGATCTACGGTTTCAACCATGAAGAAGCCGCGCGGAGTTTCGAATACGCTGCCAAGCTCGACCCCAGCTCTCCGATGCCCCACTGGGGCCTGGCGCTGGCGGTCGGCCCGAACTATAACTCCAACGTAGATGCCGATCGTGAAAAGCAGGCCTTCGAAGCGATACAGAAGGCCGCCAAGCTCGCCGAAGACGCTCCTCCCGTCGAACGCGATTACGTTGCCGCGCTCGCCGCTCGCTTCTCGGGTGACGCCAACGCCGATTACAAAAAACTCGCGCATGACTACGCCGATGCCATGAAGTCGCTCTCGCAGAAATATCCCGACGACCTCGATGCGGCCACACTCTACGCCGACAGTCTGATGGCCCTGAATCCCTGGAAACTTTGGACGCTCGACGGCAAACCCGCCGACCACACCGAGGAAATCGTCACCGTCCTGGAAAGCGTACTCGCGCGCGATCCCGAACACGTCGGTGCCAATCACTTTTACATCCACGCCGTCGAGGCTTCCCCTCAGCCAGAGCGAGCCTTACCCAGTGCGCGACGCCTAGACAACATGGTTCCCCAGGCCGGCCATCTGGTGCATATGCCTTCGCACATCTACATGCGCACCGGCTTCTACGCGGATGCGGTCAAGAGTAACGACCAAGCCGCAAAGGTCGATCACCTCTACTCCCTAAAAGCTGCCCAGCAAGGCAGCCAGTACGATCTGATGTACCACAGCCACAACGAACATTTTCTCGCCTCCGCTGCGTCCATGACTGGCCGTTACGCGGTCGCAAAGCATGCCGCCGACGCCATGGCCACGCGTCTACTGCCTCACGCCAAAATGATGCCCATGCTGGATACCTTCATCATGACCCCACTGTGGG
This sequence comes from uncultured Acidobacteriota bacterium, assembly GCA_963846145.1. Classification (GTDB taxonomy): domain Bacteria; phylum Acidobacteriota; class Terriglobia; order Acidiferrales; family UBA7541; genus Acidiferrum. Next base: position 319,935 of record CAWJUV010000007.1, read on the forward strand.
TCGACGCGCGATTCAGCAAGTGGAATGCCATCCTGGCCCGCCCCGAACCCGATAAGTCTCTACCCGGCACACACGCGATGTGGCGTTACACCCGAACCCTCGCGTTGCTTGCTAGCGGCCAAACGGAAAAAGCAGTCGCTGAGCGCGAAGAACTATCCAAGGAAGTCGCGCAACTTCCTGCCGGCCTCAATCTCGGTGGATTCAATAGCGGAACCGTGATTCTCACGGTGGCAGGTCACATCCTCGACGCGCGCATCGCTGCGGCCAAAGGTGACAAAGAAGGCAGTGTTGACCACTGGCATCAAGCCATCGCCGTGCAGGATACCCTGAGCTACAACGAACCGCCTGACTGGTATTACCCGGTCCGCGAGTCTCTCGGCGCTGCATTGCTAAAGAACGGCAACCCAACGGAATCGGAGCAGGTCTTTCGCGAAGACCTGATTCGCAACCCGCGCAACCCGCGTTCCCTCTTCGGTCTGACGGAAGCTCTCAAGGCCCAGAACCGCGATGCCGATGCCGCTTGGACTGCATCGCAATTCAAGTCCGCCTGGCAAGCGGCCGACTCCCCGCTCACCCTCGCTGACTTCTAATCACATCGCCTCGTTTACAACCCGAACCAAGTTCCTTGAGATCGCGACTTGTGCTTCAGCCTCGGTGCGACCCCGCCTACCGGTCGCCCATGAAGGGTCTCACCCGCACAAACACCATCCCGCCAACCGGGTGAGCGCCATAGCTCGACTGCAACACGTCAGGCACACCGTACGTTGTGACTTGCGCACCAATCGACGTCGCCCAGTGCGGAATCAAATCGACGTCTCGTGAGTACCCAATGGTGTAAGCCTGCACTCTACCCATGCGCTCTTCTACAAAACCCGCTGGCAGCGCAGCACCGCCCAAAAGCAACTCATTCGAACGATCGGCATTTTCCAGCCTGGTCCACAAATAATTCTTCGTAAGAAAACGCAGCGTGGATTCCAGCAAATAGCTGTTGAATGTAACTCCATCGCTCAACGAGCGAGTGCGCCCCCAAAGAATCGTATTCGCCCAATTCCCATCCCCCAATCTTCCGCCTTGCCCATCATGAAAAGGTCGGTTGTACATCACCGAAGCCGTCATGCGCTCCTGATCTTCACGCGGATACAGCGCTTCAGGACTGGTCAACCTCCCGTAAGAATATTGACCACTCCAATTCTTCCCCGGCTGTACGGTCAAGCGCGTCGACCAGGAATCCATCGCTCCCGAATCAACGTTCCAGCGATACTCATCCGGTTCGCGCCCATGAAATCCAGAAGCCTCAACCCGCACGAAGCGGTAAGCGAGTCCCACCGTCGCCACATCGCTCGCGATATGGGTCGAATCCTCCTGATGATGCCCCAGCGTCCCGACCGGATCTTCCATCGCCGAAGCCCGATGCGGATACGCCGTCGGACCAATCGCCGGGTCGCCCATCGGCGCGAAATAGAACGACAACAATCCGCGTTCGCTGATTTTTACGTCATATAAAAGCGCCATCTCCATAAAAAAATCATGGGGATGTTGCCCATCCACGATGGGCTTTCCAAACGCCGTCTCCCCCTGCTGAAACAGCAATGGATATTCCCTGCCCGTGATCGTCGCCGGCTCCAGACTCAACATCAGTCGCGCCGTAAACGTCCCCGGCCCAGCTTTGTGTTGCGCCATGCCCATAAACCAATTCGTCGAAAAAAACCGATCCCCACCGCGCGGACCAGACTGTTGTATATCCCCAACAAACACATTGGCGTGAAACATCAGTTGCCACCCATCCCGAATGGTCATCAGCATCGGCACCGGCGTCGAATCTGGCTCCGCACTAGTCCCCGAAGTATCGTGATGCAAAATTTCGCCAATGAAGTCATCCGGCAGCATATGCATCATCCCGTGCATCGCATGGTCTTCCATCCCGCCCGGTCCATCATGCATCTGCGAATGATCCATCCCCGCCATCGACGAAGAGGACGAAGCCGGCGAATCCGCGACAGGCGGCTGCTGCGCGATGGCGCTGGTCGCCCATAACAAAAACGAAGCAGAACAAATACGGAACTTGCTCATAGGTCTCTCGTTCTCGTGAAAATGAATTCAGCGTTCTCGAACGCACGCGACAAGGCAAACCAATGCTGCCGAAACTGCCCAGCAATTTCGTGGAAAACAGAACTAGATTTTTAGTACGAGGCGCCGCGGAGAGAATGACTGCGGAGAACTAACTTCATCGAAAGGAGGACCAACCGGGTTGCGAATTTGCAAGGGATGAGAGATTCCACCCGCGGGAAGCGCGTGGGCTCGCTGCAAAGACGAGCTTGAGTCGTCGACTTGGTCGGCGCGAACAGCGGCCTGCGTCAAAACAATTTCCCCGCAAGCGCCATCGCAGCTCATTCTTGCCGAAGCTCGCCGAATCGTGGTGGTGTGAGCCGCTATGCTCCCCGGCGCATGCCGCCGACGAAGTCACCGAGCGACACTGCCCACACATCGCCGGCATCGCCACCGTCAGCAACAAAATAAAGGTCAACAAGCTCCCGGCCGCGCGCCGCAATCGCATGCAATCAATATACGTCGTCATCACTTTGTTGGATGCAACCCAAGCGCCCGAAATCGCGCCATTTTTCACCTTGGTCCCAAAATTTGATCATCATCGCAACCTTACGTACCATCATTCGAGATGGCTCGCATCACTCCGCTCGATGTGCACTGGACCGGACGCCCCCACGCCGTCGCCGCAGCCCTCCTCGAATCCGGCGGTCAGCACGCCATTCTCGACCCCGGGCCAGCCTCCACCGTCGACACGCTACGCAAAGAATTAGCTACCCACAAATTATCCGTCGCCGACCTGCACGCCATTTTCCTCACTCACATTCACCTCGATCACGCCGGAGCCACCGGCACACTCGTCCGCGAAAATCCAAAACTACGCGTCTACGTTCACTCCAAAGGCGCCCCGCACCTCATCGATCCCTCCAAGCTCCTCGCCAGCGCCGGTCGCCTGTGGGGCGACGACCTTCCACAATTGTTCGGGCACACCAGCCCCGTCCCGCAACAAAACCTGACCATCCTCGACGGCGGCGAATCCTTACCGTTCGGCAATTCAAAACTCGATGTGCTCTACACCCCCGGCCACGCTTCGCACCACGTGACCTATCTGGATCAAGAGGAAGGCGTAGCCTTCGTCGGAGACACCGCCGGCATCCGCATTTCCAACGGCCCCTACATCATGCCCGCCGCGCCGCCCCCAGACATCGATCTCGCCCTGTGGGACACATCGTTCCACACCATTCTCGAGCGCCAGCCCGCGCGACTTTTCTTAACCCACTTCGGTTTTGCCACCGACCCCGCGCAGCATTTCGCCACGTTTCGCGAACGACTCCATCACTGGGCAGAAATCACCGAACATTCACTACGCACCGCAACCAACGATGACAACGCCCTGAGATTATTTATCACCGAAACCAGCGCCGAGATGAGCGGTCATCTCTCACCCGAAGCGGTCAAGGCTCACGCCATCACCGCCGGTCTGCCGTTATCTTTTCTGGGTTTAGCTAGGTATCTGCGCAAGCGCGCCGAAAACGCGGCTCGTTAAGCGCTGGTTTCTTTGGAGGAAAGTTCGTCGGGCTCCGACTCAGAGTCAGAGTTTTCATCCTGAGCTGGCGAGTGATGCTCGTCCGAATGCGCCTCGGTTGCAGGCTCGGATTCCAAATGTTCGGCTGCTTCTTGCTCCGAGCCGTGATGCTCCGTTTCAGCTTCGGGCGCATCAGGCGCGTCGGACTTGGGGGCTTCGCCCAAATTATCCGCGACAGGCTGACTCTTCCCCGCTTCAGCCGTAGCCGCAGGCTCCGTTGCACTGACCGCAGCAGCAGGCGCAGCCGCTTCCGGCACCGCCTCAATCCGCGCAGTCAAAGCTTCCACCAACAAATCTACAATTTTCTTCGCCCCAGACCCGTCCGCATCCTTATCCGGGTTGTACTGCGCCACATCCAGTCCGAGTAAATTGGGATTCTTCGCGAATTCAATAATCGCGCGGCGCGCATCCGCAAAACTCAATCCCCCGCTCCCCGGCACATTCACCGGCGCAAACTCTTCCTGCGCAATCACGTCCAGATCCAGATGCAGCACCACTTGCTGCGCATCCGCATGAATCTGCGTCACCGCCGTCCGTGCCGCCTGCTCCGCGCCTTTCGAATGCACTTCCTCCGCACTCACTCGCCGCAGCGGCGACTTATTCAAAAATTCCTGCTCCGGCGGATCAAGCCGTTCCAACCCGAAAAATGTCAAATCCGGCTCGCGCACCAGCGGCGGCTCGCCCCAAAACCGCACAATCTCCGGCGCGCCTTTGCCGATAATACAGGCCGCCACCATTCCATCAATCCGCCCGGAAGGAGTCGTCGCAGGAGTATTCAAATCCGCATCGCGGTCCATCCACAACAAGCTGATGCGCTTGTGATAGCGCCGCGCCCCAGTCAGCAACCCAATCACCTGCGCGCAATCGCCGCCCAGCACTAACACCAGCGCGCCGCTCTTCACCGCCAACTCAGCGCGCACCTTCAGATCATTCAAGCCCGCAACAATTTCTTTTAAATTGCGCGCACGCCGATTCTCATCGTCTTCCGCGAAATGGCGGATCGCACAATCGCCATGATCAATAACTTCGTATCCAACGGATTTGAGTCGATCGACCAAGCCCGCGGCCCGCAAAGCCGCCGGCGCCTTCTCGGTTCCCGCAGAAAACGCCGCAGCACTGGACGGAGCACCAATCAACGCAATCTTCTTCGGCTGCCGCGTTATTTTCGCCGCCAAGTTTGCTCCTCGTTGTGCTTCGCGCCGCGTCTACCGTGCTTTTTCGGAACCGCGCCAACGCCGCCAAGCGCTGCGCTCTACCCTGCTGTCACCCTGCTGCTAAAATTTTTTGCGGGGCCGCCGCTAACTTCGCAGCCAACTCAACGTCTCGGAGCCGCCGCAATCGTCGCCAACTCCGGCGGCAACGTAAAGCGCACATCTTCGCGAATCAAATCCAGATCGCGCTGATCGGTGAAGCCACACTCCGCCAACCGCTGACTCACCTGCTCCACCAACACTTCCGGCGCGGACGCACCAGCCGTCAACCCCACGCGCGACACGCCCTCCAGCCAGCTCACATCAATGTCCTTCGCCGAATCGATCAATTGCGCACGAACCCCACTGCGCTGCGCTACTTCCACCAGCCGGTTCGAGTTAGAACTGTTCGGCGATCCCACCACCAAAATCAAATCCACATCCTTGGCTACCTGTTCGACGGCTTCCTGGCGATTTTGGGTGGCATAGCAAATGTCATCGCTCGCCGGCCCTTTAATCGCAGGAAACTTCTGCCGCAAGCGCGCCACAATCTCCTGCGTGTCGTACAAACTCAACGTCGTCTGCGTCAAGAACGACAGCTTATCCGGATCATCCACCTGCAGCGAATCCACCGCCGCCACCGAATCCACAACAATGGTGCGGTCAGGCGCTTCGCCGGAAGTGCCCACAATTTCCTGGTGATCTTTGTGCCCGATCAAAATGATCGTGCGGTTCTCGCGCGCAAACTTCAGCGCCTCGAGATGCACTTTGGTAACTAGCGGGCAGGTCGCATCAATCACCTTCAGCGACCGCATCTTCGCCTCTTCGCGAACCGTCGGCGGCACCCCATGCGCGCTGAACACCAGCACCGCGCCATGCGGCACATCTTCAATCGACTCCACGAAGATCGCCCCGCGCCGACGCAACTGTTCCACTACATAAGTATTGTGAACAATCTCGTGGTGCACATAGACCGGCGCCCCATACGCTTCCAGCGCCAGCTCCACGATATCCACCGCCCGGACCACTCCCGCGCAGAATCCCCGCGGCCGCACCCGCAACAGCACTTTTCCCTGGTTTACAGTCTCCATCGCCATCCTAACTTGATAATTCTCAAGACTCTATCATACCTTAGCAACCTCCCACCTGCACCGTTTAAGACGCAGCCCATCGCAGTTTTTCGTCCTTCGACTCGCCCGGCGCCGCAGTTATTTGATTCACCATCTACCGTTTAACCCTCGAAATCGCCTGCAACTTTATCGGCGTCTTAGGGTTAAACGGAGTGTTGATTGGAGGACGAAAGAATGTGGTACCAAAATCTTGTGAATAAGCGCTCTACGCCGCTACTAGTAGCCGGCATCCTTGCGTCCGGACTGTTCCTGGCAGGCTGCGACGAGCACGTCAATGTAGTCCGTGATCACAGCGTGGTTATCCCTAATCACGCAACTTGGGCTTGGCGTCCCGCGCCTCCCCCAGAGAAAAATCCCGAGAGAAACCCCGACAGAAACCCTAACCCGGTAATCTCCCGGGACGTCATCACCGATGACGGTCGCCCGCGCTCTGAAAACCGCGATCAGATCGCCAACGCCCGCATCGACAATGAAACCATGCGCCTCGCGGTAAGGACCGACATCGAGCAGGACCTCGCCCACAAAGGCTTCCAGCAAGTGAGCGATCCCGCCGCCGCGGAATTCCTCGTGGACTATCACGTAGGCATCCGTCGCGCCACCGAAACCGTTGCGCGCCCGGTCGGATACCCGGGCGTAGTCTGCGGCCCCTTTGGCTGCTATGAGTCTTACCGTTGGGGCTACTGGGGCGGACCCGGCTACGCCTACGAAAACGTCCACTATCGGGAAGGCACCATCGTGTTCGACTTCGTCCAACAAGGCTCCAACAAAGTGGCGTTCCGCGCCGTTGGCGAGCGCCCGATTTATCGCGGCTCCCTCTCCACCGATCACATCCGCGACGCGGTCAACCGCGTTCTCCGCGACCTAAAGCCGGGCAAGTAAGGGCCTAAACAATCAAGAACAGAAAAAAGCTGGATGGCAGAGATGCCATCCAGCTTTTTTATTTTCGCAGCTCGTTGGGCAACACTTCGTCGCGCAACCTCTGCTATCGTTTTGGTTCTATGTCGCGGCTCGAAACCAACGGCAACGAAAACCCTCGAGCATCGCTCACTGTACCCTTCATCATCGCCGCGCTCTATTTTCTCGCACACATGGCCACCGCCACGCGCTACGGCTACTTCCGCGACGCGCTGTACTACCTCGCGTGCACCGAGCACCTCGCTTGGGGTTACGTAGACCAACCTCCGCTATTCGTATTTCTCGCTTGGTTCGCCCGCCATACTCTCGGCACATCGCTACCCGCATTAATCTTCTGGCCCGCATTGGCCGGCGCATCGCGAATCGTTCTTACCGGCGCATTCGCTCGCGAACTCGGCGCCAAAAAATTTGGAACAGCCCTGGCCGCGGTCCTCGCCGCTACACCGGCCGTCTGGTACGCCATCGATCATCAATTCGGAATGAACGCCTTCGATCCACTCTTCTGGACCGGCTGCGCCTTCGCACTTTTGCGCATGATCAAAACCGAAAATCCCCAGTGGTGGATTGTCTTCGGCGCCATCGCCGGCTTGGGCCTCGAAAATAAATACGCCATCGGTTTTTACGCGGCCTGCCTTCTAGCTGGACTGCTTCTCACGCCACAACGTAAGTTTCTATTCTCTCCGTGGTTGTTCGCCGGCGGCGCAGTAGCTCTGCTCCTCTTCCTCCCCAACCTCCTCTGGAACATCCAGCATCACTGGCCCTTCCTCGAACTGATGCACAACATCCGCTCTTCCGGACGCGACGTGGTGCTCTCACCTGCAGGTTTTCTCGGCCAGCAACTCATAATGACCACTCCGCTCGCGTTCCCCTTCACCTTGTTCGGTCTATATTTTTATTTTTCTGCGGCAGGAAAGACCTTCCGAGTTTTCGGTTGGACTTTCGTCTTCACTATCACGTTTTTTCTGCTCGCACACGGCAAGGACTACTACACCGCGCCAGTCTATCCGCTGGTGCTGGCCGCAGGAGCCGTCGCCACAGAACGATTTCTCTCACGCCGCTCCGTGCGCCACACCGATCCGGTCTCAGCCCCAGCCCCAAGTTTCGCCGCCCAACTTGGAGTATTCGCGTATCTCTTCGTTGCCGTGGCTCTGCTTCTACCCGTTGTTTTGCCCGTCTTGCCCATCGAAGCCTACCTCCGCTATCAAGACCACTTGCCCTTCGCCGTCCCCAAGTCCGAACACAATCAAGACACCGCCACTCTCCCGCAACACTACTCCGACGAATTCGGCTGGCAAGAAATGGTCGCCAAAGTCGCCGACGTCTACCACTGCCTCTCGCCCGAAGAACAAACCAAAACCGCCATCTTTGCCACTAACTACGGCGAAGCCGCCGCCATCGACTTCTTCGGCCCGCAATACGGCCTGCCCAAAGCCATCTGCACTCACCAAAACTATTTCCTCTGGGGTCCGCGCCAATACACCGGAGAAATCGTCATCCGCGTGGGACTAAAACCAGAAGACGCCGCCGAAGGCTACGAAGACGTAAAAATCGCCGCAACTCTAAACAATCCCTACACCATGCCCCACGAAAAAAATCCCATCCTGCTCTGCCGCCACCGCAAAGCCAACTTCCAAACCGATTGGCCAAACATGAAGAACTGGGATTAGTATCGTTGTCCCTATGCAGCTACACGGACACAGCGTACTCATCACCGGCGCAGGCCGCGGTATCGGCCGCGCCATCGCCCGCCTCTTCGCCAAAGAAGGCGCCTCCGTTTTTCTCACTGCCAGAACTCAGGAAGAACTCGCCGCCACAACGAAAGAAATCATCGACAACGGCGGACAAGCCGCCTTCGCCACCGCCGACGTCAGCAAAGAAGAAGACTGCCGCCGCATCGCCGCCGCGGCCCGCGAAAAGTTCGGACCAATCACCATCCTGGTGAACAACGCCGGCCAGTACGGCCCAGTCGTTCCTGTGGAAGATTACCCGCTCGCCGAATTCGACAGCGTCATCGCCACCCACCTGCGCGCCGCATTCGTCCTGATGCAATTGGTTCTGCCCGAAATGTACGCCAACGAGCGCGGCGTCATTCTTAATATCTCCAGCCTCTCGGCCAAAGCCGCCTTCCCCTGGGGCTCCGCCTACGCCGCCGCCAAAGCCGGAATGCTCGGCCTCACTCGCATCGCCGCCGCCGAAGCCGCCCGCAAAGGCGTGCGCATCAACGCCATCTGCCCCGGCCCAGTCACCGAAACGAAAATGTCCAAAGATTTGGGCAACACATTGGCGAAAAAACTCGGCGTCAGCTCCGAAGAACAACTCGCCGGCTTCCTGCAAACCATCCTGCAAGGCCGCGGACAAACCGCCGACGAAATCGCCCACGCCGCCCTATTTCTGTGTTCGGACGCGTCCAGCGCCATGACCGGCCAATCCATCAACGTCGACGGCGGCGCCGCCTTTTTCTAAATCCCCGCAAGAAAAAACTAATCACCAACAAAACACTTCAGTGCGCCGCAACCTCATACTTGTAAACCACCCCACCCTTCATCACAAATTTCACATGCTCCAATTCCGAAATATCCTTTAGCGGATCGCCGCTCACCGCCACCAGGTCCGCCCACTTCCCCGCCTCCACCGTGCCAACCTTATCCTGCCAACCCAGCAACTCCGCCGCCGCCGAAGTCGCCGTCTGAATCGCCCGCATCGGACTCATCCCATACTGGACGTAATACCCAAACTCCTTCGCCCCATTCACTTCCTTCCAATCAAATCCCCCCGCGTCCGTCCCAAAAACAATCTTCACATTTTTCTTCAGGGCCTTCTGAAACGCGATACGTTCCGCATCCACCATCTTCGTCCAATTCCCGCCGCGCCCCGGGGCCACGTAAGCCCCCACTGTAATCGTCGGCACCCAGTACACGCCTTTGCGCGCAATCTCATCAATCAGCGCATCCGTCAGCCCATCGCCATGCTCCACCGAATCAACTCCAGCCCGCAGCGCCGCGGCAATTCCATCCGAACCAATGGCGTGTGCCGCCACGCGTTTCCCCAATCGATGCGCCTCATCCACAATCGCCTTCGCTTCCTCATCCGTAAAATCCACCATCGAATGCAGCACCCCATCCGCCTCAAAGTGATATTTCCGGTCGGCATAAAATTTGATCCAATCCGCTCCGTACATCACTTGCTCGCGCACCGCTTTGCGCGCCCCGTCCACGCCATCCACGAACTGCACTCCCGTCGGCACCTTCAGCTCCCACGAATAACCCGACAATCCATACATCCCCGTCGGCGTCATAGCCCGCGTCGCCACCTGCATCCGCGGCCCCGGCACTTCTCCATTGGCAATCGCCATCTTCACATCCACATCGGCGTACATCGCCCCTTCCGTCTCCAAATCCCGAATCGTAGTAAAACCGTTCTCCAGCGCAATGCGCGCATTACGCGCCCCCAGCACCGCGCGATACGGAATCGACTCCTTCAACAACTGCGCATCGTAATCTTCCGCAGTGACATCCCCATTCAGCAGCACGTGTGTATGCGTATCCATGAATCCCGGCATCACCGTGTACGCTGACAAATCCACCACCTCCGCTCCCGCCGGCGCGCTTCCGCCTGCAGTCACCGACGTGATCGTGTCCCCTTCAATCACAATCACCGCGTTGTCGATCACCTGCTCATTTTTTCCATCAATCAAATGACCCGCGCGCACCACAATTTTTTTCGCCGGCCCACTTTTAGCCTGCGCAGGTTTAGCAGGCGCCTGACCGTAAACAGTTTCGATCGCCACAAAATTCAACAAGCCGACCAGCGCAACCGCCAGCACTCGAATACGTTGACCACTCATAGTCCCTCCCAAAAAAGTGCGCAGAGCCTATCACAACCACCAAACCCAAACCGCCGCCCCCGCCGTGTGCCATCAATTTTTCCCAGGACGATTGCCCCAGCAAGTCCCTCCACGCGTATAATTCCAGCACATGGCTCTCGCAACCGGTTCTCAGATCGGTCCCTACCAGATCGTCTCCGCGCTCGGCGCGGGAGGCATGGGCGAAGTCTACCGCGGCTACGATTCCCGCCTGAAACGCGAAGTCGCCATCAAAGTCGTGCCCGAAGGCACCTCCACGCACCCCGAGCGCATGGCCCGTTTCGCGCGCGAAGCCCAATTCCTCGCCGCTCTAAACCATCCAAACATCGCCAGCATCTACGGCTTCGAAGAATCCGCCAACATGCTCGCCCTGGTGATGGAACTCGTCGAAGGCCCCACCCTCCAGCAGCGCATCGCGCAAAAACCTCTCTCCCTCGAAGACGCTCTTCCGATCCTGCGTCAAATCACGGAAGCACTCGAGTACGCCCACGAACGCGGCATCATTCACCGCGACCTCAAACCCGCCAACATCAAAATCAAAACCGACGGCACCGCCAAAGTCCTCGACTTCGGTCTGGCCAAAGCCTTGTCCGAAGACATCCAAACAACCGACCTCACCAATTCACCCACGCTCACCTCCGCCGCCACCAAAGCCGGACTCATCCTCGGCACCGCCGCTTACATGTCCCCGGAACAAGCCCGCGGCAAAGCCGTCGATCGCCGCTCCGACATCTGGTCCTTCGGTGCCGTCGTGTTCGAAGTCTTCACCGGCGTCGTCGCCTTCCAGGGCGAAACCGTCTCCGACACTCTCGCCGCCGTCATCCGCGGCGAACCCGACTGGGCCCTGCTGCCCGCGACCGTTCCGTCGGACATAACCCTACTCATCCGTCGCTGCCTCGACAAAGACGCCCGCCAGCGCCTGCAATCCATCGGCGAAGCCCGCATCGCCATCGAAAACGCCGCAGCAACGGCACGCGCCCCCTTGAGCAGCGGTGTTGCCCCCTCATCCAAAAGCAACTCCGCCATCGCTCTCCAAGCCCCACAAATTAGCGATCACCGCGGCCTAAAAATTCTTGCTGGCGTAGCACTCGCCGCGCTGCTCATCGCCGCCGGCTTCGTCGCCGCTACGTTTTTCAAAGGCAGCAGCAAAACCACCGACGCACTAATCCGTTTCAACGTCCCGCCGCCACCCGGCACTTCGCTCTACTCTTCCGAACGCAGCGTAGCGATCTCGCCTGACGGCACTCGCGTGGCCATCTGCGCCAGCAATTCCGACGGTCCGCGCCTCTACCTCCGCGAATTAAACGGCGCCGCGCCAGTCCTCGTCAACGGCACCGAAAACGGCGCCAATCCCGTCTTTTCCCCCGACGGAAAATCGCTAGCCTTCTTCGCCAGCGGCAAACTCAAAAAAGTTTCGCTCGACGGCGGCGCACCCACCAATCTCGCCGACGGCATCCCCGACGTCGCCGGCGCTTCCTGGGGCACCGACCACAACATCTACTACGCCGCGGGACTTACTTCCGCGATCTTCCAAGTCTCGGAGAACGGCGGCACACCACAAGCCGTAACCAAGCTGCAAACCGACAAAGGCGAACTCGGTCACATTTCCCCGCTACTCTTACCCAACGAAAAAACCCTGCTGTACTCCGCCTTCGGCGGCGGCAACATCGACGACGGCTCCATCGTCGCCCAGCGCCTCGGTTCGAACGACAAAAAAGTCATCATCTCCAAAGGCTTCGATCCACACTTCCTCGCGCCCAACCATCTTCTCTACATGCGCGAAGGCAGTTTGATGTCGATCACCTTCGATCCGGCGAAAGCAGAAGTCAGCGGCTCGCCGATCCCAGTCGTTCAAGACGTCCTCGCCCGCGTCGGCGTCGGCTCCGCGCAATACGATGTCTCGCGCGACGGCACCCTCGTCTATGTCAACGGCGGAAAACAAGCCACCGAAAACAGCCTGGTCGTCGCCGAACACGACGTGAAGCCGCAAACGCTCGCCGTCAAACCCAACCTTTACGAATCGCCGCGCTTCTCCCCCGACGGAAAACTCCTCGCCCTCACCGTTCGCCTCCCGGACGCCGACATCTGGATCTACGACATGGACCGCGGCACACTCCGCCGCATGACCTTCGCCCCGGGTGTAGACGAATTGCCAATCTGGTCCCCCGACGGCAAACGCATCGCCTTCGCTTCCAACGGCCGCCAGCAAGCTTTTCAAATCGACATAAACGGCAGCGGCCAGGAAGAGCCGCTCTTCAAGAACGAAACGCATTTCCATCTGCAATCCTGGTCGCCCGATGGAAAACTCATCGCCTACGAACGCATCGGCAAATCCGGCCAATACGAAATCTGGATGCTGCCCATGGACGGGGACCGCAAGCCCTATTCCTATCTCGCTTCCCAATTCCGCCTGAACGAGCCGGCCTTTTCGCCCGATGGCCACTGGTTGGCCTACAGTTCCAATGAAACCGGACGCGGCGAAGTTTACGTTCAACGCTTTCCGGGCTCTGGAGAAAAAGTGCAAGTCTCCAGCGACGGCGGCAGCAATCCCGTGTGGGCTCACGACGGCAAACGTTTGGTCTATGAAAATTCCGGAACACTGTGGGCCGCCGAAATCGCCGAAGCGCCCTTCCGCGTCGGCAAAACGCGCGTCCTCTATCAAGGCGACATCTGGAACGACGCCGCCGGCCCGAACTACGCGCTCGCCCCCAACGGCCACCGCATCGTCGTCGTCGAAAACGTCAACGACCCCGAAGGCGGCAACGTAAAAGTAGTCATCAACTGGAGCCAGGAACTTCTCTCCCTAATAAATTCGGGCGGCAAGTAGCCCGAATCACACAGTTCAGTCCCAAAAAGAAAAAGGCCAGCGATCTCTCGCCGGCCTTTTACGTGTTGGGTTAATCGAAATTACTCAGAGACGTTGGAATTAGAGTTGGTCTCCGTGTCCTCTTCGGTGCCTTCCGTGGAATTAGCGCCAGGTGCTGATCCAGTCGCTCCGGCCCCAGCAGCCTTCTGTTGCTTATCGCGCGCTTCCTTAATCAACGCCTTGCGCGACAAGCGCACCTTGTTGCCCTCAATGGAAAGCACTTTAACCAGCACTTGGTCGCCCAGCTTCAGCTCATCGCGAACATCGCGAATGCGATGCTCGGAAATTTCGCTGATGTGCAGCAAGCCATCCGTCCCTGGGAAAAGTTCCACGAACGCGCCAAACTCCGCGAGCCGTACTACCTTCCCAAGATACGTCTTGCCGATCTCGGCGCTGGCCGTGATATCCCGCACCATCTGCAGCGCAGCGTCGCCGCCCTGCCCACTGGTCGAGAAAATATGCACCGTGCCATCTTCCAGCACGTCGATCTTCACTCCGGTCGTCTCGATGATCGACTTGATCTTCTTCCCGCCCGGCCCGATCAGGTCGCGAATCTTGTCCTGCGGGATCTTCAACTTGTAGAGCCGCGGAGCAAATGCGGAAATCTGCTCACGCCCATGGCTCAGCGTCTTTTCCATGGTGTCCAGAATCTGCAAGCGAGCTTTCTTCGCCTGCGCCAAAGCCTCGCGCATCATCGCAATGCTGATGCCCAGAACCTTGATGTCCATCTGCAGCGCCGTAATGCCTTCGCGCGTGCCGGCCACCTTGAAATCCATATCGCCGTAGTGATCTTCCGCTCCCGCGATATCCGTCAGAATCGAATACTTGCTGTTGTCATCGCCCACCACCAGGCCCATCGCGATACCCGCGCATGGAGCCTTCAACGGCACACCGGCATCCATCAACGCCAGCGAACCGCCGCACACGGTGGCCATCGACGACGATCCATTCGATTCCAGAATGTCCGACACCAACCGCATCGCGTACGGAAAATCCGCCTCGGGCGGCAACAAGCTCATCAGCGCACGTTCCGCCAACGCACCGTGACCAATTTCACGACGCCCCGGTCCGCGCAAGAACTTCACTTCACCAACGCTGAATGGCGGAAAATTGTAGTGCAGCATGAACCGCTTGAACTGATCCTGCGCAAACAGCAGGTCCTGCCGCTGCATATCTTCCTTGGTGCCCAGCGTCAAAGTCGCCAGCGCCTGCGTCTCGCCGCGGGTAAATAACGCCGAACCATGCACGCGCGGCAGCAAACCCACTTCGCACGAAATGTGCCGAATCTGATCGAAGCTGCGCCCATCCGGACGCCGCTTCTTGTTCAGCACGTCATCGCGGAAAATATTCTCACGCAGCCGCTCGAACGCCCGCTTCGCCAGAACGCGCTTCTCTTCGTCCTCTTCCGGCACCGACTCCTTGATTTCATCCTTCAACGCATCGATCAGCGCGTAGCTTTCTTTCTTCGGATGCTTTTCCGTGTCGACCGCGTCGTGCAATCGCGCACCAAATTTCTTTTCAATGTCCTTATACAAAGACTGGTCAAAGGGCAGCGCCGCGACGGTGACTTTCTTAATCTTGAGCTGCGCGGAAAGTTCCTTGATCGCGCCCACAATCTTCTTAATCTGCGCGTGGCCAAATTCCAGCGCTTCCACCACCGCTTCTTCCGAAACCTCCAGAGCGCCAGACTCCACCATCACGATCGCGTCTTCCGTTCCGGCGATCACAATGTTCATCGTGCTTTTCTTCTGGTCCGCTACGGTAGGATTGGCAACCAGTTGTCCATCGAGCAAGCCCACGCGCACTGCGGCAATCGGCTTCTCAAATGGAAGATCCGAGCAGTACGCCGCCGCGGAAGCTCCCGTGACCGCAATCACATCCGGATCGTTGTCGCTATCCGCCGACAACACCATGCTCACGATCTGCGTCTCATTGCGCCACGCTTCCGGAAACAACGGCCGCATCGGCCGGTCAATCAATCGCGACGTCAAAATTTCTTTTTCGGAAGGGCGCCCTTCACGCTTGAAAAATCCCCCCGGAATCTTTCCCGCCGAATACGTATTCTCGCGATAGTCCACCGTGAGCGGCAAAAAGTCCCGGTCATTCGCGGTCGTAGACATACACGCGGTCGTCAGCACGATGGTGTCGCCGTAGCGGGCCATAATCGCGCCGTTCGCTTGCTTGGCGACCTTTCCGGTTTCCAGAATCAGCGGACGTCCGCCGACTTCCACCGTCACCGAGTGCGGCGCGGGAATTTGCGTTTGTTCAGCCATTTCTTTTTTCTTCCTTTAGCTTCGCGTTCGCGCAAAGCGTTCCAATGTGCGTCAGTCGTTGACGGCTGCGCTTCCTGATCCGGGCTGTGTGGTGTCCAGCGATCGAGCCGCCGGCAAACGAAGAGGTGAGCTTTTCGAGGAACTACACTTTCGAAACGGAACTAAACGCGAATTCCGGCTAAACCGCCACCGAAACATTCCCATCCACACCTTGCCGCAACGACCGCAACGAAACACACGAATTCCCGTCAATGGACACTTCATTGCCGGACAGATTCTCTCTGGAATTTGTCACTTCGTGCTTACGTCCCGGGTCCCGCCCCAACTTCCCCATCCTTACCAGATGGCGTGAGCGGTTACTTGCGCAGGCTAAGACGTTCAACAATCTCGCGGTACCGATCCGGGTCGCGGCGGTTGAGATAGTCCAGCAGCCGCCGGCGTTTGTTCACCATCATAATCAAACCGCGACGTGATGCATGGTCTTTGACGTGCGACTTGAGGTGCGTCGTCAGATAGTTGATCCGCTCGCTCAGGAGCGCAATTTGCACTTCGGGTGATCCGGTATCCTTAATGTGAGTGCGGTATTGCTCGATCAACACTGCCTTAAGCTCGCTCAAGTGCTTCTCTCCGTCAGTCCCCTGAAAAATTTCCTCTTCTCTTCAACCAGATCAGGCTAACACAATATTGTTTGCACTGTAAAGAATTGCTCACGTGTCGAGGCACGCTACCGCCCGCGGTGTTTGGCCCACCCGGCTTGTTTAACATGGGTTCGATCGCCGTCGGTCTTGCGCCTCGCGCTCAAATCCGGTTCAATGGCCAGGACATTCCTGCTTGAAAAGTTCGCGCTGAGGAGAACACCATGAGAATGAAATTCGCCACCCCTTTTCTAATCGCTTTGCTGTTCGCATCCATATCTTGCGGCCAGCAAGACAAATCGCAACGGCCCAGCCCCCCTGCGAAAGCCTCGTGTTCCCTGAGCGATGGCTCAACCATCTCCATCGACTACGCCAGCCCGCGCGCCAAAGGCCGCAAGATTTTTGGCGGTGTCGTTCCCTACGGTCAGGAGTGGCGCCTCGGCGCCAACGAGGCAACCACCTTCGTCATTTCCTCCGATGTGATGGTTGGCAAAACTAAAGTCCCGGCAGGCAGCTACACGCTCTTCGCCCTTCCGACTGCCAGCGATTGGTCGCTTATCATCAGCAAGAAGACCGGCGAATGGGGCGTTCCCTATCCCGGAAAAGATTCCGACTTCGCCCGCGTCGCCATGAACGTCGGCAAGACCTCAGCGCCCGTAGAAAATTTCACGATCACGCTGGATAAGACCGGCAACGCCTGCAAACTCCGCGCCGAGTGGGAAAACACCAGCGCCTCCGTCGACATCACCAAGTAATACCGCACTCAAGCCGGTTTCGCGTTGGCCTGGTCGATCGCCGCCGTACCGCGATCGACCAGCACCACCGCCCCAATCACCAGCACCGTCGCCAGTGCCACATTCACCGTCACCGCTTCCCCGGCCAGCCACCATCCCAGCAGCACCGCAACGATCGGGTTAACGTAGGTGTGCGTTGCCACCAGCGTCGGCGAATACCGTTCCAGCAACCAGTTGTACGCGCTGAACGCGATCAGCGATCCAAACACAATCAGAAAAGCCAGCGCCTCCCAAGAACGCGTCGTCACCGCGCCCAAGGAAAAGCCCCGCCACTCGCCGGTGATCGTCCCGGTCGTCAACAACAAAATCCCGCCCGCAAAAGAAGACGTCGCCGTGAGCAGCAGCGGATGCCCTGCCAGCGCGGATTTGCGCGCATAGACAATTCCCGCCGACCACGAAAACGCCCCGAACAGAATCGCCAGCGAACCCACCAGCATGCCCGACCCCGACGTCAGCGCCGAACGCCCCACCAGCAACCCAACCCCAGCTAACCCGAGCAGCGCGCCCACAATGATCTTCCAGTTGATCTGCCACCGCTTCGTCGCATACGCCGCCATGAAGAAAACAATGATCGGCTCAATGGCGATCAATAACGAAGCCAACCCCGAAGGCACCCGCGTCTCCGCCCAATGCAACGGACCATGCCCGCCCAGAAAAAATAGCGCCCCGATAATCACCGCCGAGCGAATCTGCGCCGCCGTAGGGCGCACTTTCTTGACGAGGCATAGCAGCAGCAACACGCTGCCCGTGGTCAAATGCCGGATTCCCGCGGTATACAGCGGCGGAATCGTCTCCACCGCGTAGCGAATCGCCAGATACGTAGAGCCCCAAATCAAATAGATCGCAAAGAAACAAAAAATCACCAGCAAACGATTCGATCGTGCCGTGGAATCCGTTCGGGTCAGTTGGCCACTCATTCCTTCGCTTGCGGAGGCGGGTTTTGGAAGCGTCGCGGGCATTGTCGATGCGCTCATTGGGGTGCTCCAGCTTCAATTCAAAAGCGTAACGAGATAAACGTGCTATACTCGTTACCAGAATAAGCTAGCTGGTTTCGGGTAATGAGTCAAATGATTTTTAGCCATTACAGATGAAGCAAGCTCAAAAAAGCGCTTACGTCGCAGCCGGTTTCGGCCGCGAATTTCTTTGGCTCGATTTGGCCAACACCCTCGAGTGGAACGGCTTCGGCCAACTCACCGACCACTTGGACGATCCCTCATGGCTGGGACTAATGCTTGATCACTGGAAAATTGCGGCCGACTTCCTGAAGTTAGATCCGAAGCTAGGCCTGAAGCCAATCCCGCTGAAAGAGTTTCTCGCCCTGCGTTCCCTGCTACGCCGCCTCAGCGAAAAATTGCTCAACGGAAAAACGCTCGACGGCCCCGACCTTCACGCACTGAATGCCTACCTCAACGTACCCGCACACCTGCAACTCATCCAGCGCCAAAATGGAGTTCACTCTGAGCTAGTCCCTGATGATCCCGGTTGGCCGTGGATTTTGTCGTGCTTCGCCGCATCATTCGCGGAAATGCTTTCGCTCGGCCGCCTGGACCGCCTGAAGTTCTGCCCCAACGAAGGCTGCAAGTGGCTCTTCTTCGATCAAACCAAAGGCAACACCCGCATCTGGTGCAACGACCGCACCTGCGGCAACCGCGACCGCGTCCGCCGCGCCCGCCAAAAAAACAAAAAGCCGCCAACGCGGCGGCCCAAATAATCTTAGCTGTTATCTTTGATTTCCTAAGCCCAACCCAAAACTGGGTGGCCTACCCTTGCGTTTTTTGCAAGGGTGGGGCGGGCACCACCTCAACCCCGCATCTTCTTTTCTCTTTTCCCATCACCAACGAAACGCACCCCTTCAACCCCTCTGCTTCACCAACGACAAAAACTCCCCGCGCGTCTCCTTGTTATTCCGAAACGCCCCCAGCATCGCACTCGTCACCGCTTTGCCATGCTGCTTCTCCACTCCACGCATCTGCATACACAGATGCCGCGCCTCAATAATCACCCCAACACCCTGCGGCCCCACCTTCTCCTCAATCGCCTGCGCAATCTGACTCGTCAACCGCTCCTGAATCTGCAACCGCCGCGCAAACATATTCACCAACCGCGCCACTTTACTCAGCCCAATCACTTTCTGATTCGGCAAATACGCCACATGGCATTTCCCAAAAAACGGCAGCAAGTGATGCTCGCACAAACTGAAAAACTCAATGTCCTTCACAATCACCATCTGGTCATACGCCACGCTGAACGTCGCCCCATTCAGCAAATGCTCGGCATTCTGGTGATACCCGCTAGTCAGAAATTTCAACGCCTTCTCAAACCGCTCCGGCGTCTTCCGCAACCCTTCGCGCTCAGGATCCTCGCCCACAATTTTGATCATCTGCCGAGCTAAGTCGGCAATACTCGGCCCCTTGATCCCCGCTTTGGAGTCATGCAGCAGTATCTCTTCGTCTGGTTTACTCACCGCTGCTCCTTGGCGATCCGACCTGGGGAGTCGCGACACCCGCTTCGCCCCCATATTCAAAGCTATTATTCCTGGTCTCTTCGATGCGCACGCGCTCCACCTTGGCATACGGAAAATTCTTCAGCCGATCGTAAATCTCAATGCACAGATTCTCAGTAGTAGGCACCCGCTCCCGAAACGCCTCCACATCCTCATTCATCGACTTATGATCAAACGCCCTTAAAACAGCCTCATCCACATGACTATCCAGATCAACGAGATTCGCAATCATCCCCGTGTCCGGATTCACTTCACCAGAAACGTGTAACTCCAAAACGTAATTATGTCCATGCCCATGCGGGTTATTGCACTTCCCAAACACGCGCTGATTCTCTTCTTCTGAAAGCTGTTCCGTGTGCAATCGATGCGACGCCGCAAAATGATACCTGCGACCCAATACAGTCTTGAGCTTTTCACCAGAATTCACACTGCTCATCCGCGCCCTTCCCGATAACAATCCGCAAACAAATCCGCCGACTCATACAGCCGCACGCGCTCCAGCCGTCCTTGGGTAATCTTCGGCTCCAACAATTCCCAAATCACCCGCGCCACATTCTCACAAGTAGGAATCAAACCCTTCAGCTCCGCCACCTCCAGATTCAAATGCCGGTGATCCATCCGCTCCATCACTTCCCGTTCCAACAAATCCTTCAGCTCCTTCAAATCCAAAACCATCCCAGTCACCGGATCAGGCTCCCCAGCCACCGTCACTTCCAACGTGTAGTTGTGCCCATGACCATTCGGATTGTTGCACTTCCCAAAAATCCGCCGATTCTCCTCCGGCGAAAATTTGTCGCTGTGATAGACATGCGAAGCGGAAAATTCGACTCTACGAGTAATAAGGACCATAAAATTTAGCGGCAAAATCAGCGCCCTGCGGAACTCCCAACCTGGTACTCGCGCCCCTTCCAGCTTACCTTGCCCCGCCGATAGCTGCGATAGGACGCCGCCAGCACCCCCACATACAGAAATACCGCCGGCACATAATAAAAGATGAGCCCCCGCGGATATCCGTTACGCTTCAACTCCATCCCGTAACCCGCCTGCCGAAACGACAGCAACAGCACCCCCATCAACACCGCCGGCGCAAATTTCACACTCAACGCGATCAACAAAAACGGAATCCACGGAAACGCCGACTCCCCTTCACGAAACACCCGCCACGGCATCCCGCCCATCAGCGGATATAAATTTTTCTTCCACCCTTCCCACATCGCACCAAACGATCGATACATCCGCGTCCGCACAATTCCCTTGCCCGGCCCAAACCACAATCGCTGCCCCGCTTTCTTCACCGCCTTCGCCAGCGCCACATCTTCCAGCACTTCCCCGGCAACGCTCGCATGACCACCAATCACCTGATACACCTCGCGACGAATCATCAAAAATTGTCCATTGGCCGCAGCCGCCGGCGACTTCGGATCATTCACCTCAGCAAACGAAAACCGCCGCGCCAGCCTGCAAAACACAAACGGAATCAACGCCTTCTCATACCACTGCCGTGTAATCTGCTCCGGCGAAAACGAAACCAGCGCCGCATCCTTTTCCGTCGCGATCTGCAACGCCCGCCCCACCGCCCCTTCCTCCAGCTCCACATCCGCATCCACAAACAGCAGCCACGCCGTCTCGGCCCGTCGCGCGCCCGCGCTCAAAGCATTGTTCTTCCCCACCACTCCAGAAGCCGGCGCCGGTGCCTCAATCAACTCAACCGTCGAAAACTTTGCGGCCAATCCCCGAACAACCTCCGCGGTACCATCCGAAGACTGATCATTCATCACAATAATCTTGGCCAGCTCCGGCTGCTTTGCCAACGACTCCACGCACGCCGCAATCACCGCTTCCTCATCGCGCGCCGGCACGATCGCAGTGACATTCGCAGCCGTCACAGTCTCATTCCCAAAATTTTCGGGGATTCACTCAAGGTTCCGCAGACCACCCAGTTCAGCTAGTATAGCCATCATGGCTCTCGTCCGAAGAATCGCCGCTTGGTGCGCCGTCGCCATCGCCGCAGGCATCCTGGTTCTGTTCGCCATGCCCAGTTACCGCCAGGGCGAAGCCTCCATCGCCGGAAAAACCGCCATGGATTTTCCCTTTACCATCGCCGGCAAAAGCGAACACCTCTCCGATCTTAAAGGCCAACTCGTCGTACTGAATTTCTGGGCCACCTGGTGCCCGCCCTGCGTGGAAGAAACTCCGTCGTTGAATCGCCTTCAAAATTACATCAACAATCGTGGCGCTCTGGTTCTCGGCATCAGCGTCGACGAAGACGCCGCCGCCTACGAAAAATTTCTCAAAGATCAAAACATCACTTTCCCCACCTACCGCGACTCAACCACCAAATCCGCCGCCAACTACGGCACCACCATTTATCCCGAAACCTACATCATCGACCGCCGCGGCAAAATCGCCCGCAAATTCGTCGGCGCCCAGCAATGGGACAGCCCCGATATGCGCGCCTACTTCGACGCCATCCTCGCGGAAAAATAACCCGAAATTTTTAAGTTGGAAAATCTACTCGTAGCGCAGCGCTTCCACCGGATCCAGCTTCGCCGCCTGCATCGCCGGCAGCCACCCACTCAACACACCCACCACAATCAAAATCCCCGTCGACAGCATCATCGTAACTAACGACAGCGTCAGATGAATATCCACCTTGCCGGTCTCATCTTCATACGCCGGCCCCAAAAACGGCAGCGTCCCAATCGCCCCGGTAATCAGCGCCGACAGCAGCATCCCCACCACGCCCGCCGTCAACGTCATCACCAGCGCTTCCAGCAAAAATTGGCCGCGAATATGCCCCTTCTTCGCGCCTAACGCCCGCCGCAAACCAATCTCGCGAGTTCGCTCTTCCACCGACACCAGCATGATGTTCATCACTCCAATGCCGCCAATCCCCAACGTTAACGCCCCCACAAAAAACAGCAGCGCCTGAATCCCAATCGTAATGCCGTCATAAATCGGCTTAAACTCCTGCCGCCCATACATCTGTATCGCCCGTTTATCCGTCGCCGAAAACCTCTGCCGGCTTGCCACCGCCGCGCGCACCTGCTGCATCGCATCCGCTTCAAAGTTCGGCGCGATCGGCTCAAACAGCATCACGCTCGCATACCGCGCATCCCACAACTCCGCGGCCGCGCTGTACGGAATAAACGCCGACTCATCGTCACTCGTGAAATAATTGCTATCCGAAAATTTCGTATCCATCGATCCGATCACATCGAACTTCACGCCATTGATGCGCACCGGCTCCCCAATCGCCGGCGTACCGCTAAAGAGTTTCTTGCGCAATCGCGCACCCAAAAAAACCACCCGCCGATGCTCCGCGATATCTTCCGGCGAAATCCACCGCCCCTCGATCGCCACCTCATTCCGCATATCCCCATACTCCGGATAAACCCCGCGAATGGCTGTATCCGAAAGCCGCTCCTCATGCGAAATGCCTTTGAATTTCACCGTCTCCAGCGACACCCGCTTCACCAACGGTGACTGCGCCTTCACCCAATCCGCATCTTCCTGCTCAAACCGCACATCCTTCCCCGCTCGTTCCCCGCCCGCCTGTTCGCTCGTCGTACCCGGCCAGCAAATCACCGCGCCCTTGCCAAAAACTTCGAACGTATACATCAGCACGCTGCGAAAACCCGCTCCATAACTCAATAGCAGCGTCACCGCCACGATGCCCCAGGAAATTCCCGTCATCGTCAGCAGACTGCGCACCGGATTCCGCCCCAGCGCCGCCCACGCCTCGCGAAAAATTTCCTTAAACATCAGCCACCCGCCTCAAACCGCAACGCCTCGATCGGATCCACCGACGCCGCCCGATTCGCCGGATACAACGCCGACAAAACCGAAATCAATCCCAGCAGCACCACCGACAACGCCCCCAATTTCCAACTCGCCAGCATCCCCGCAAAAAACGGCGGCATCGGAAACAGATTCACCAGCGCGCAAAATCCATACGACAGCAGCAGCCCGGTCCCGCCGCTCAACGCCACCACAATCACCGTCTCCATAAAAAATTGCCGCAGGATCGACCGTCGCGTCGCCCCCAGCGCCATGCGCACACCAATTTCCCGCGTCCGCTCCCGGACCGACACCAACATCACGTTCATCACTCCCAGCCCACCCAAAAACATCGTCGCGATGCCCACCGCCCCCATGAACATTTCCATCCCCACAATAATCATGCGGTTGGCTTCCGCGCCTTTCACCGTGTCCCAAATCCCCACCGCTTCTTTATCTCGCGGATCGTAGTTGTGCAATCGCGCCAGCGAACGCCGCACCTGCAGTACGCAGTCCGGATGGGTCTCCAGCGACTTCGGCGAGATCAGCATGTGTCCAATGGTGTGTTCCACGGAAGGCGGCTTGTTGGGAAAATCGCGTCGCATCGTGTTGTAGGGAATAAAAACTTTGCGCGTGTCCAGCCCGTCGTAACTCGAATTCTGATCTTTCGGCTTCATCACCCCGATCACTGTGTAGGGAATGCCGTTCAACCACACCTGCTGCCCCACGGCGTCATGCTCAGCAAAAAGCTGCTTCTTCGTATCCGTCCCAAGAAACGCCACATTGCGCGCTGCGGCATTGTCCTCATTGTTATAGAAGCGGCCCTGCAGCACGCCCACGCTGCGAATTTCTGAGAATTCCGGAAGCGATCCAACCGTGTCTATACTTCCGCTGTTATACACGCTGTGGACTTCCACTTTGTTTCCCAGCTCGGGCGCCACATACCGGCAAGCCGGCGCTTCATCCGCAATTTGCAAATACTCCTGTTCGCCCCAGTGCACCACTCGCCCGGAACGCGTCCCCCCAGCCTGCATGCTGGTGCGCCCCGAAAACAGAATGATCACGTCTTTGCCAAACGTTTCCTGATTGGCTTGAATGCCTTTGCCCAGTCCTTCGCCCGCCGCAACCATCACGGTTACAGAAATAATTCCCCAGGCAATGCCGAACATGGTCAGCAACGTGCGCCGCTTGTGGGCCCACAACGTAGCCAGCGTATCCTTCAGCAGATCTTCAAAAGACAAAACAGGCCTCGGTTCACCACTTCCGTCGCAAACTCATCCGATCGCCACATGATTCGCCGCTATTGCAGCCGCTATTGCAAAATGACCTGCTGCTTTTCGTTCAACCCCTGCAGAATTTCCGTCTTAACCCCGTTCGAAATCCCCAGCTTCACCGGCACTTTGCGTTTGCCATTCTCGCCCTTGGCATCGGGAATCTCCGCCTGCGCATTGCGATCCTTGTCGTAAATCAGCGCCGCTTCCGGAATCATTAGCACGTTTTTCTTCTCTTCCAGCAAGATCTCCGCGTTCGCGCTCATATTCGCCTTAAGCTCCAGCGTCGAATTCTGAATCGACACGCGCACCTCAAACGTGGTCACGTTGTCCTTCTCTTTGCCCAGCGGCGAAATCTTGGTCACCTTGCCCGTAAATTTTTTATCCTTAAACGACTCCACTACAATCCGCGCCGCCTGCCCCAAATACACTTTGCCAATATCCGCCTCGTCCACTTTGCCTTGCACGTAAACTTCGCTCACATCGCCCAGCGTCATAATCGGCGTCGCCTGCGAACCTAAAATCAAAATCGAACTCACCGCATCGCCCACATTCACATCGCGCGACAACACCAACCCATCGATCGGGCTCACAATCGTCGAATTCCGCAAATCCTCTTCCGCGTTGTCCAGCGCCGCACGCGACTGCGCCACATCCGCCTCCGCCTTGGCAATATCTGCACGCGAAACCGCCAGCGCCGCCTGCGCGCTGGTCTGCTTGTTCACCGCCATCTGATAATTTTTCTGCGCATCTTCCACCACCGACTGCGCCACCACTCCCTCTTTAAATTCCTTCTCCGCCCGGCCCATGCTCAACTTTAAAAACGGCACATCCGGCCCTTCCGCATCCACCTTGTTGCGTTCCAGCGCCGCCATCGTCGAACTGTGCGCCGCCTCCGCCGCCTGCAAATTTGCTTTCGCCGCGCGTTGCGCCGCCTCCAGTTGCACCTTGTCCAACTCCGCCAGAATCTGGCCGTTCTTCACCCGGTCCCCATAGTCCACAAAAATTTTCTTCACCAGGCCGCTGGCTTTAGACTTGATCTCCGCCTTGGACAGCGGCTGAATTTTTCCCGTCGCCACCACCACCCGCGCCAAATCCCCGCGATCCACCGTCGCCAGCTTCGAAGGATCAATCGCATGCGACGGCCGCAACGCCGCCGCAACTCCGTACCCTCCAGCTCCCAGCACCGCTAAAATCGCCACCGCCCAAATAATCCGGCGGCGCCTCTTCTTCCCGTTTTTCCCGTTCGTTAAACCATTCGCACCAATGGACATAAGACCCTCGTACACCCATTACCACCACACTCACCAGCAGATACGCTCCGCCACACCCAAAAGTTCCACCTTCGCCCCAACTTAGACGGATTTTCCACCGAACGGTCAGCAGTAGCAATCGTTGGAATAGTGCTCCCCGGTCGCGGTTCACCACGACATCCGAAGCTTCGGAACCTGATCGATTCACCCGCGCAGTCTTCAACCACATCCGAAGCCCGGGTGCCCCAGACGCCGTAGTTGCGTCTGGGGGTTTAGAGTCACTCCCAACTCAAACCCATCCGCCCTCGCGACGCATTTTTTTGTTCTGAAGTTTTCTGAGGATCCAAACTAAAGAAGGTGTTCGATCGTTACGTCCCGCCACTTCTCCTGCAAATACTCCGCGACCAATCGCCGGTGACAATGCTCCGCCGTTTCTTCGCTACACAACAAGCAACTCCAATCCACCACTTCGCCCTTCGCCGTCCGCTCTACCCCACGACTCCGCATCAACGCCAAAAATTCTTTCTCATACTCATCCCAATCCCCCTTTTTCTTCTTGTACGTGTCCAGCATCTCCTGCGTCGGCGCCAAATCCTCCGCATGCACATACTCCGCGCCACAAATCGCCTTGGCGAAAAACCGCAAATCCTCTTTCTTCGCGAATCCCGCCAACTGCGACACATTATTCAGCCGTACATCCACAACCCGCTTCACGCCCGCATCTTTCAAACGCGTAAAAAACGTCTCCGCCGACTTCTTCGTAAACCCAATCGTAAAAATCTTCATGCTTCCGCCCGGCTCGCCCGCTGCTCCCCATTTGCATCATCCGCAGCACGATACGCCACGCGCTCTTCCTGCTCGCCATACGCTTCCACAACAATCTGCTCATACGAACGGAACATATCCCGTTCCGGCAACTTCAACATCTTCCGCAACCGTTCCATCGCCTCAACGTGGCTCTCCAGCATTCCATCCGCATGGATGTGCTGCACTTCAATCCCTAACGCTTCAACATGTCGCGAAACCAAAATCGTCCGATGACACTCCAACGGCTCCTTCTCCGCACACATCAACGCCAAACAAAACTCCGCCGCGCCCTTGCGCACCCGCTCCAGCCCGGCCTTAAACTCTTCCGTTTCCGACAACTTCCCGAATTGCACCCGCCCGGCCTCATAACAAGCAGGATTCTCACTCCGCGCTCCCAACTCATCGCCCAGAAAAACGTAACTAATCCCCGCCGCCCGCAACGACTCGGCCAGATTCTCGCGATTAAATTGTGGATTGTATCGACTGTACGGCCGCGACCGCACATCACCCAGGGCCGTAACCCCATGCAGCCGCAGCAACGCGACAAACGCCTCTACGGCGTGGTTGGAATGCCCGATGGTAAAGACGCGCTTTTCCATACCTTATTCTCCACAAACGGCTGCGCCCCAATCACCGCAGCCACCAACTTGTGGCACCGCCGGTCGCTCCCGTAAGGCAGCGCTAGGCTAACGCAGATACACGCATCTTTCACCTGATACTCACCCTCGGCATTGCCTGCCAAACCATTTCGTACCAGCGGATCGGTCACGCTCAGGCTGTAATATTTCTCATTGTAGGTAAAGTCTCCGCGGTAGCTTCGCTGCCCCTCCCGACCGTTATTCTCCACCCGCACCTTGAACCGATCCGGTCGAATCAGCGCCAGCGAATACTTCTCGCCGGCAGCCTCCTCGTGACTCACAAAATCGCTGTGCCCTCTTTCCGTACTTTCCCCGTCCGCCCACAATGCCGCCGGCTCATCGCATAGTTCCCGCATCCGCCCACTCGGAAACACCCCGACCCGCACGAACCGATGGGTGGGATCCAACAAATAATTCTCCACCTGATGCCCGCGCGGCAGCGCCCGCACCAACGCCACCTCCACAATATCCAGCATCCTGGGCATTTGGTAATTCCGGTAGCGACACTCTTCGATCGAAAGCTCGCCCGTCGGCCGGCTGCTCACCGGCCGAATCCACGGCCCAATCCCGCCATCAGGCACACCCGCAAGCAGTTCTTTCCCCGCAATGCAGGTACCGCCATGTTTAAAGGAATTGGCCAAACAGATGATGCGTTTCACGTAGGACATGGCGTGGTTCGCCTCACTCAGTCGCTACGTTACTACATAATCATATTAATGATAAAGTACTAAATAATATTTACGCCGTGCCCAGCCTGAACGGCTCCGAGACTCCCCTACAACGACGCCTTCCGCAACCGCAACGCATTGGCAATCACCGAAACCGAACTAAAACTCATCGCCGCGCTCGCCAGCATCGGACTCAGCAACCATCCAAACAGCGGATAAAACGCCCCCGCCGCCACCGGCACTCCCAGCGCGTTGTACAAAAATGCAAACGCCAGATTCTGCTTAATATTCCCAATCGTCGCGCGGCTCAATCGCCGCGCCCGCACAATCCCGCGCAAATCGCCCTTCACCAACGTAATCCCCGCAGAACTCATCGCCACATCCGTCCCCGTGCCCATCGCGATCCCCACCTGCGCCGCCGCCAACGCCGGCGCATCATTAATACCATCTCCAGCCATCGCCACGACGCGGCCCTCCGCGCGCAGCCGCCGCACAATTTCGCCTTTTTGTTCCGGCTGCACCCCAGCCTCAACCTCTTCAATCCCCAGTTCCCTCGCGACTTGCTCCGCAGTTTCCCGCCGATCGCCAGTCAACATCACAATCCGCAGCCCCTCGTCGCGCAAATCTTTCAGCGCCTCAGCCGTCGTATCTTTAATCCGATCCTTCAACAAAAACATCGCCGCAGTCCGCCCATCAATCCCAAGAAACACCGCCGTCGCCGATGAATCGGCCGGCGCCGCGGAAAAGGCCGCAAGAGAAAACACCACCTTTCGCGCTTCTAAAAATTTCTGTGTCCCAGCGACCAGCACTCGCCCCTGCACCACCCCATCCACTCCGCCACCCGCGGTCGCCACAAAATTCTCCACCGCCCACAACTCCAGATTCTTTTCCAGCGCCGCCTGCACAATCGCCCGCCCCAACGGATGCTCACTCCCACGTTCCAAACTCGCCGCCAACGCCAACAACTCATCCGCGGAATATTCTGCCGCAAGATCTTGCGCCGCCACCACCGCACTCAACCGCGGCTTCCCTTCCGTCAGTGTTCCAGTCTTATCAATCACCAGCGTGTCCACCTTCGCCAGTGTCTCGAGCGCTTCCGCACTGCGAATCAAAACACCCGCATGCGCTCCGCGCCCCACCGCCACCATCACCGACATCGGCGTCGCCAAACCTAGCGCACAAGGACACGCAATAATCAGCACCGCAATCGCCGCCACCAGCGCATGCGCCAGTCGCGGCTGAGGACCGAACACCGCCCACGCCGCAAACGCCACCGCCGCGGCCGCAATCACTGCCGGCACAAAATATCCCGCCACCTGATCCGCCAGCCGCTGCATCGGCGCACGGCTCCGCTGCGCCTCGCTCACCAGTTTCACAATGTGCGCCAGCATCGTCTCGCTACCCACGCGCTCCGCGCGCATCACAAAACTTCCACTGGTATTCAGCGTCCCGCCAGTAACCTTCTCCCCCGCCGATTTCTCCGCCGGCAGCGCCTCGCCCGTCAGCATGCTTTCGTCAACCGCGCTTGCCCCTTCAATCAATTCCCCATCCGTCGGCACCCGCTCCCCAGGACGCACCCGCAACCGGTCGCCCACCACCACTTCGCTCAACACGACATCCCGCTCGCTCCCATCGCTCGCCACTACATGCGCCTGCTGCGGCGCCAACTGCAACAACGCGCGAATCGCCCCACTCGTTTTCTGCCGCGCGCGCAACTCCAGCACCTGCCCCAACAACACCAACGTCGTAATCACCGCCGCCGCTTCAAAATAAACCGGCGGCGCCCCGTCCATCTCCCGAAATGAAGCAGGGAAAATCTGCGGAAACAACGTCGCCACCAAACTATCCAGATATGCCGCTGCGGTTCCCAGCCCAATCAGCGTGAACATATTCGGACTGCGATGCACCACCGACATCCAGAACCGCTCAAAAAACGGCCACCCACCCCACAAAACCACCGGCGTCGCCAACGCCAACTCAATCCAATCACGCACCCCAGCCGAAAAAGGAAGACGCAGCCAATGTTCGCCCATAGCTACAACTAACAGAGGCAGAGAAAGCACCGCACAAACCCAGAACCGCAACCGCATCGACAAATATTCCGGATCCACTTCCTCCGCTGCCGAAACCTCCACCGGCTCCAGCGCCATCCCGCAAATCGGACAAGCCCCCGGCCCACTACCCACAATCTCCGGATGCATCGGACATGTATAAGAGCCCCTGCCCGCACGAAGCTCCGCACTCTCCGCCCCGGAGACATCATCAACATTCAACTTAGTCGAAGTATGCAGCGGCGCGGCGTGAGCAATTGCCGCGTTCGTGCCACTTCCCGCGGCATCAGCCGCCGACAAATATTTCTCCGCCGCAACGCGAAATTTCTCCGCGCAGCCCTTCGAGCAGAAGTAGAACGTCCGTCCTTCGTATTCGACCGCGCCCGCCGCTTTCGCAGGATTCACACTCATCCCACAAACCGGATCGCGCTCCGCCACCGCGGCATTCGCGCCAGGCGTACTATTTTCTTTAGAAGAGGAAGAACCAACAGAATCCGTCATAACACTATGTTAGATGATCGACGGTTACATTGCGTTCGAGAACGCCGCCCCTGTAAGAAATTTTTGAGTTTTCGCGGTAAATCAGCATGCGCTTTTTGGCCAACACTAAACCGCCCCGCGAGTTGATTGGCAACGGAACAGAAGTGGCAATATGCCGCCCAAGTTACACGACGCTGTCCTCGGCGTCTTTGGCACACACTGTGCTCTCACAAAGAGTACGGGAGCGTGCCCATGGGAAAGCTCATATCTATGTCTACCGCGACAAACATACCTCTCGACCAGCGAGAACCACTTTCCAACGGTGAAGTCCTCCTACAAATCTCGTACGGCCTGTCAGAGATTCGAGAAAATCTGGGAGAAATGCGCAGAGCCGTCGAGATCCTGGAAGACGCCCGCAAAACCTACGACGAAAGATTGGCAATTGATCAAAGCTCAGACGGCAACTGACGCGGCGCTTCCCACCTTGAAACACACGCTCGACCGAAACAGCGCCGATCTCAACGGCCTGGGCAAAATCGCCCACAGCGCTAAATTCTTCGGCAATATCGCTCTGGTTCTGATCGGCTCAGTGGTCGGTCTCGCGTTCTCCATTGTGACTTTCCTTTATCACCATCTGGTTTTCAAATAGGCCGATGCGTCTCTACCGGAAGCAAAAGTCCGCCATCCGCGAAATCCGAATTGCCTGGCACTCCCACCCACTCAGCGCCTTCAAGACTTGCAGTGGCTGGTATAATCCTTGCCCATGACCCTCGTAGAAATCACTTTTGAGCTGCAGACCCCGCTCGACGCCAAACAAATGGCCGACCTGCGAGAATTCGCTAACACCTACGGCCTGCGCCGCTTCAGCGTCGACGCCGCCAAAAATCAGCTCACCTTCGAATACGACGCCTCGCGCCTGCGCCAAAGCCAAGTCGTCCACGCCCTTGGCGGCGCCAACATCGCCGTCACCCGCATCGTCCCGCAACACGGCGCCGACGCCCTCCCCACCGGCCCCGCCATATAACTCAACAAAAAGTTTTTGACTTGTTATCCGTAACTAAAAGCGGGGTGGCCTACCCTTGCGATTTTTGCAAGGGTGGGAGGGGCAATTCGATCCATCAAGAACGGTTTTTTTGAATTCTTAGCGATGTCTACAAATCCGGGTGGCCCATCCTTGCGAGTTTTTGCAAGGGTGGGAGGCGCAACTCGATCCATTAATAACGGTCTTTTCTTCAACCGCACCCAAAACACAATCTATTATTCAGGAAAACCACGCGAACGATTCGATGCGAGGAAAAACCAGCAGCACTACCCGCAACACTCAGCCAACAAACAGCCCCAAAACAAAAAAAGTGGGGCCCCCGCTTGGGACCGGGAGCCCCGAGAAGGCGCGTTCCATTGTCAGTGTCGTTTTCACACCGACGCGTGGGGTCATCCATCCTATACTCCCTCCCGCTGTATTCCATTGCCTTTTGAATAAGATAGGGATAGTCTTGGCTCACCGTACAGGTTTCGTCCATGATCTCCCTTTATCGACGGCATCAACCTCCCTGCCTTTCAAAGAGTATGCGGTTCCGGCGCTGCCACTGCCCGATTTGGGTAAACGGCTCGCTGGACGGAAAGCCGTTAAGACGGTCGATGAAGACGCGGAATTGGGGCGTGGCAAGCCAGAGGATTCTCGAATGGGAGGCGGGGAAGGGTAATCCCTTCGTCTTGAGCGTTCAAAGCGTCTGGGAGCGTTTTATCGCTGACAATCGGGCCGTAGGCGTTGGGGATGCTCAGATTAGATATTACGAGCTGATGCAAAGGGAGATGGTCGAGCGGTTCCCTGACAGTTCGTTTGCGTCGGTTTCTCTAGATGATCTTTCAAAATACCGGGAATCGTGGAAGGTCGGGAAGAGTACAAAGCGGAGTCGGTTGGGCCGCTTGCGAGCCCTGTATGCCTTTGCCATGAGCCGCGGGTTCGTTCCCGTGAACCTCGCGAAATTACTCAGCAGTCCAAAGATGGAAAAGAAGCAGGTGCATCCGTTTAGCGATAGCGAGGTCGAGAAGATATTCTGGGCGGTCGATTTATATAAGGACTATCCAAAGGGCGGGCGTGACAAACTTCGGGCGCTTCTTTTGCTCTTGAGATATTCGGGGCTGAGGATTGGGGATGCGGTGTGCTTCAAGAAAGCCGATTTGGTGGACGATCGGATTGTCCTCCATACCGAAAAGGCGAAGACGATGGTGTCCCTCCGCGTTCCTCCGGTCGTGGTAGAAGCCTTAAAAAAATGTGACGACGGGAGCGAGCATTATTTCTGGTCGGGAGCTTCGAAGAAAAAGACCTGCATTACCCATTGGCAGGCGACGCTGTCGAAATTATTTACGCTCGCGGGAGTGAAAGGGCATCCGCACATGTTCCGGCACTATTTTTCGACGCAATTATTAAGCAAGGGTGTTTCGGTCGAAAATGTGGCAAAAATTTTAGGGCACAAAACGAGCCGGATTACGGAAGAATATTACTCGGCGTGGATTCAATCGCGGCAAGACTTGCTAGATATGGAAGTTGCAAAGGTATGGAGTTCCTAGAGGATGCAGCTCAAGTTCTTCCGTGACGACATTGAGCAATCCTGTGAGGGTTTAAATGAGAACGATGATCGCTGTAGTGCTTTTTTTGATTCCTTTCACCTTAGCTTCCGGGCAGCGAAAACCTCAATGGCTCGACTATTCATCTGTGCGGTTGCGGCTTGGTGATGAAGAAAAAACCACCGTCGATAAACTTCAGAACAATTTTAAAACCGTAACGAAGTTTGGTAAGAATCCAAATCCTCATTTTTCTGAATACGTCGTATCGAAGAGCGACGGCGAGATTGTTGGCGTTGTGACCTTCGTGGATGGGACTCTCTCAAAAGCGTATCGCGATTGGTCGCCTTTGGATGACACGGCGTACGGAGCGGCTATGGCAGTGCGTGGGATTGTCGAGATTATGCAAAACGATGGTCCGTGTGAGCTAAGCATCGGATCGGTGAAGGAACCGAACTATTCGAATGAGGGCTCGTTTATAAGCTGTGGCCAAAAGCTCATCGAGGTCAGCGGGTTAAAGTCTTCTCAATTGAACAATGGAAAGCCTACCGTGACGATATACGAGTGGATCAACGATGGACGCGACAGCCAGAAACGCTCCTAGTTGAAAGCTCACTTAGCGACGGTTGGCATCCCTAAAATCTCTTTAATCCGCCTTCGCTTCGAAACATCCTTCGGCGATCCCGCGCTCCGTCCAAGCCAATCGGTAAAATCCCTCATCTGGACGGAATGAACGACGGGCACATCCTTCGCGCACACCTGCACCGCATTTGAGCCCTGAGCAATCTCGTTCACCCATTCATTCCCGCGGATCGCCGCGAGGCCGAGCGCGACGGCTTCATAAAGGGTTTCGGCCGTCACTTCGACGGTGTGAGTTGCGCCTTCCATATCTTTGAGCGTTACTTGGCAGGAGCGGACGGCCATAGAAAAGCGAGATTAGCATATTCGCTTTTTGTTCGCCATCGAGATTTCACGGAATGGATATAATGCCCCGCATGTGGAAAGCCTTCCTCGCGGCCGTTTTCATTTTTTCTCTCGTCGGCTGTGATGTTGGCGAACGGGCGAAGCTCGAAAAAGAGAATAAGGATTTGAAAGAGGCGGCTGCAAAGAACCGTGCTGCGGTGGATTACGATCTCCAGGCGAAGTGCTCGAAGGACGCGCGGGCGTGGTTCAAGGAAACTTGGCAGAGCGATAAGGACACACTCCTGCTCGATTTCACGAACCACTACCACAAGGGATTGAACAAATGTTTCGTCCTCGTTGAATATCACTATTCATATGGTGATGGCGAAGGGTCCTGGATGAAGGACCTCGTCTTGTATGATGTATATGAAAACGCGAAATACGGAAGCTTTAACGAACTGCATATCAGTCATTTGAAGCCAACCATCAAAACCGAGGTGCAGATAAATAGCTGCCAAATGTTCGATAAACGATGTAAGACGGCGGCCGAGTTCAATGATTGGGTGCAGCCGTTTTTAAGCAATTGATCTTTGGCGGCTGCCTTAGTCTCGTTTGGATTTGAGGAGGGAGAGGATTTCGGTTGCCGTTTTGAATCTGCCGTTGTGAAATGCGTATGAAGGATTATTTATTGTCCCATCTGTATTTTGTTCAATCCCAGCCCATTTATGGGCATCAGCTAAAACTTCTTTACAAGCCCCCTCTAATTCCGTGAGAAGTGCGTTTTGAATTGTGGTGCGGAATCCTTCCTTCCATTTTTCCCATTGGTCTATGTTCTGTCCGATTGTGATTCCTTCCTCCCACGCCGATTGGATAGCTTCGGAGATGAAGGCTTTGATATTTATAGGGGTTTCCCAATATTGACCCTTTTTTAATGCGCCCGATTTAGTGCGAAATATTTTATCGAACTCTTGTTGCCATTTTTCCATTGAATGTGTTGATTAGTTTTTTCGCCGTTTTTCTTAACCCTTATCTCGACGGGCACGATTCTCGGTCTCCCTTTCACCCATCCGAGCGGCTCAATCTTTTCCAGTTCGATTTCCGCTTCGTCGCAGTCCAGATAGAGAGTGAGCATGCTGGGATTGTCTATTTCTAGAATCTTTCCGCGGGCCATGATCGCCCAGGCTTTGATCATTCTCAATTTTTTAATTTTTGCCGATTACTCTCTCATTCTAAGAAAGAAAGAGAAGAAAGAACATATAAGACTTATTACTATTAGTGTTCGGTGGATAGCCTGTGGATAGTGAGGTTTTACGCGGCTTATAGGCCGTTTTCGTGTGCACAGCCTGGGGATAAGTGCCGTTTTTCTGTGGACAGGATGGGCGTAAAAAGTGGATAGCTCAATCCGTTATCCCCACCCCAAAAGGCATATGAGCCAGTGGGGCAGAACATGGATCGGCTCGAAATAGAAGCCGAGGGCCTGAAGAATGGCGTTCAAGACCACCATCGAAGCTACCTTCTTCAACAGTTCGTCGCCGTTCATTTCGCCCCTATGGTAGCCGTGTGGGTGATATGAAGTTCCGAGCCGTTTTGCGAGTAAATATCACATTCCGCATAACAAACGAGCGACCAATCCGGGCAGACCTGCTTTCTTGCTTCTTCGAGGAGATCGTCTCTCAGAGAGAAAAAGACCGTCGCATTCGTCATCGTGAAAGTGATGAAGAGGTTTTTGTGGTCGCCGCTCGATACCTCGGCGGGGAGAAGGTACTCCTCGTAAAGGTGGGGAGGGAGTTGCGGCTTCAAGATTTCAAGCATCTTCCTCCAACGCTCTTCGGCTTCGGCGGCATCGCCCACATATTCGTCGTCTTCGTCGTCGAGATCGGTATCGTCGAAAGGTTCATGGTTCGGCGCATAGAGATCGGTTTCGAAGCGTTCGAGTTCACCGGGGAGCCACGGGTCGAAGCCTGGGACCTGGGGTAAAAGCGCGAGCGGACTTGCGACTGCGAGTTTCAGTAAGTTTCGGCGGTTCATTTTTTCTCCGTGAAATATTCAAATTCAATTTCTTGATGGCCGATCTCGTAGAGGACTGCCTTGACCACGTTGCCGTAGGTTTTGGTGAGGATGCGGATAAACACTTCGTCTGGGACGGTGACGATGAGCCGGTTCCCTTCTTGCCGTTCGAAGACGAGCGGTTCAAACCAAGTCGCGTAGGTATTCCGAGAGAAGCGTTTCTTTATCGCTTCCTGGAATTGAATCCAAACATGTTCCGCGAAATCCATACTCCGTCATGCCTCGGCGTCGATGTTTCGGTATTCCTTGAGGGTCAGGTGGAGTTTCCAGGCCATTGCGGTGTCCGCAGCGAAACCGTCAAGGTGTTTGTAGAGGGCTGGCAAACACCGGCGCAGCAGGCGGTGTTCTCTCACGAGGCCGATATTCCGCATAGTGAGAAGGAGATCGCG
This sequence comes from uncultured Acidobacteriota bacterium, assembly GCA_963846145.1. Lineage (GTDB taxonomy): Bacteria > Acidobacteriota > Terriglobia > Acidiferrales > UBA7541 > Acidiferrum. Next base: position 356,603 of record CAWJUV010000007.1, read on the forward strand.
CGGTAGGCTGTCCATAAGGTGGTTGCCATCAACGGCGGATACATATATCCGTTCAGTCGATGGGCAGATGTACTTCAGGAAATACAAAAAGATTTCGTATTGCGAGCTCCAATGGGCCTTTGAGGAAAAGTAGGAGAATCGATTTTTCGTTACCCACAATTCGTTTCCGCGCTTCGATTTGTCGGCGAGGAAGAACTCTCTCTTCTTTGCAAGGAGTTTTTCAATGCCGATATATTTCAGGGCGACACGGCGCTGTTCGATATTCCGCAAGCTCATGATGTTCTGGAACGAGTAGTAGGAGTATGCGATGGACAGGTACTCCTCCCGTGTGAAGCGCACGCCGTCGATGAGGTAGGGATGGACGGGCTTCTTCGCCTGTAACCGGGCGATAAGATTATTGTTAATCGACGACAGGGACGTTGTGGCGGCCAAGGTAGTCGTACTCCCGCTCCTGAAGGATTTCGTAGACGCCGATCTGGATGGTGATGGGGCCGTGTTCTTCGTGAGTGAGGAGCGCCGGTGCGTTGAGGGAGATCAGGCGGTCGTTCCGGGTCCGGCCTTCCTGGATAACTTCGTCTGAGGTTAAGAGGTGCTTATGTCCCGTCGTTTCTCCTTCCGCGAGAACGAGCGAACGGGTTGCGCTCACGATCTTGCCGAGGGGAACGCCCTTCACCTGCCTGAGAATCACATCGCCGTGCCGATAGATCATAAAAAATCCTCCTGAACGCTTGTAGCGCGGCGGAGGATTTCTGAACAGTCTTGACGGTCTTTTGTAATAACTAGAGATGAAACGCGGCAAGCGATTGGGCGGACAGGGCAAACGGTAAATCCGCGTTGTAATCGAAGTACACCAGCGCCGAGATTCCCTGGTTTGGCGCGAGTCTAATCATATCCTGCACAAACGAGAGTTGATTGCTTCCGTGCGCTCCGACTGAAGTAGCCCAGATCGGTTTGCCGAACGGTTTTAATTCGTTGACCACATTCTCCGAAGCTGTAGGCCAGTTTTCGTTCGAATAATCGAACGCGTCAAAGCCCGCGATATCGACATAGGAACTTCCTGGGTAATAATCCGAGGGGTGGTTTCCTGCCGTGTTTGGAATCGAAACATTGTTCACGGCCCACACCCATTTCACTTTGTTGCCGATTAAATCGTGAAGGTGCTGCCATGCGGCGATTTCTTTTGCCGCTGGCCCGAACCACGGACTTTCATTCAGATTCATTTCATCGAAGGGAGCCAAATAAGTATTGGGGCCGACTTCGAGAGCAAAGTTTCTGATGATGGCGTCTTGCGAGCCGTTGATGATTTGATCGTAAGTTACGGTCGGATTTTCCCAATAAAGCAAAAGGCTCTTTCCCACTGGAGCTTTGGGGGGCACATCTTTCCACGCCATGAATTGAACGCTTATCGAACCGATATTGGCGTTGAAAGCGCCGAGTTGTAATCCGTTGATCGGCGGAACGACAGGAGGCGTTGAAGTAGGGGTCGGCGGTTTTGTGACCGGAGGCGGGGTTACTACGGGCGGGGGATTATTTTGGTGATGATGATGCGAACGGGCGAAGGCGAGAAACGGGAACGGGAACAGGAATAACAAAGGAACTAAAAGGTACAGTTTTTTCATTTGATTATGAGGTTAGTTTTTATAACAGTCGGGAAACCAGAGGGAACAATATTTGAAGGTGCTCCATTCTGCGACCTTTCCGTTCAGCACTTGTTTCAAGAAAAACTGAGTAGCGCATTTGTAGTCGAACGCACAGGCGTCCGAGATTTCGGGATGATAGATATTCGAGATTTGAAAAAGCCCTCGGCTGTGATCGTGGTCGCCAAGAGCATTTACATTCCATTGGCTTTCTTTTCCGGCAATAAAAACGGCCATTACGGGATTGACCCCGAATAGCCTAGCCTGGGCCGCTACATAGGCCTCTAGGACACTAGTGGTGGCTACAGAATCGCTTGAGAGGGGCTTTATCGGCTCAGTGAGGGAAATGGCCGTTGGGACGGATTGCGAGCCTTTAACCTCAATATCTGAGGGCGCGGCGAGGGCGGGGGAAATGCTAACTATGAAAGCGGAAAATAGAAGGATGTAGCACGCGAGTTTCTCAATAAGATTGAAAATGATTTATGGGGGACTAAATAAGCATTCCAAGTTTCTAAAAAACCGGCAAGACCGTAAATCTGTTGCAAATGTGGATAAAAAAGGAGGCCATAGGTCGAATATGGTCTCCGGGAAGTTACTGGATGGCTGAACGCGATTGCGCAAGCTGAAGAACGGTGTTGGTGATGATCTGATCGCGAAGAAACAAATAATAGCAGTCTCCTCGCTCTCGATTGTGGAAGTGGTAGAAGTCGTCCGGATGGTCGCCTGATGTTCCAGGCTTTTTGTGATCGATGCGCTTTTGCACACCGATCAAGAGATGACAGCGGTCGCAATACATTACGGACCTCCTTTGTTCACATAGCGTTTGAATTTCTCCGAATTGAACCTCGGAAAATGCCGTTGAAGTTGATTGGTGAAAACGCAGACCACTTGGTCGAGGGAGTGTTGGTTGAGGACGGGTTTTAGTTCGCGAATAGCATTCGCAATGAGGACAAAGTCCTTGCGGGTCATTCAGTCTCCTTGAATTGGGAAAGGACTACAGAGCGGTGAAACGCTCTCTCCTGCACGGGTCGAAGCGTGCAGGGGAGAGCGTTCTACTGACAGCTATCGCATTGCGTGTCTTCCATAGGGTCGGAAGGCGGCATGATGATTGGTTTGTTTTGTGGTTCCATGTTTATTCGTAACGACGCCCATCGGGGGCGATAAAACTGTTTTTGATTGCGACGATTGGGAGGACGGTGAAGCCGGAAGTATCAACGAAGAAAACGCCGAATCCATTTAGCCAGGCCGTTGGCTTCGCGCGGTTCCATTTGGGCTGGATATCGCACATCGCAGGGATCGCGTAGCCCGAGTGCGTTTCTTCCATTCCTATCGGCGAGATTTTGGTGAAGACCTGAAGGGTGTGCTTGTCGCCGTAAACGATGTTTTGGTTGTAGAGTTCGACGGCTTTCTTCGCGTGATGGACCGATCCGTACGCGCCTTTATCGAGGTCTCCGTGCACGAATAGAATCTTTCCAATCTTTTTGAAATGGCGGGGCTCGATGAGTTCGATCTTCAGTTCATCGAAGGGCAAGCAGTATTGCGGTTCGATCATGCCTTCGATTTCGGGATGCTCGTCCACATACTTCTCGGCCCATTCTTCGTGGTTTCCAAGAAAATAGGTGATCTCACATTGCGGCCCGACGATTTGCCGATGCCTTCTTAAAATCTTTGCGTACGCGGCATAATCTTTCTTCAGCCGCTTGTTTTCCATGACTCTCCGGTTCCCTGACTCGATCGCGTGATGCGAGAGCGCGTCCATGTCGAGACCGTCGCCGAGATAAACGAGGAAGTCCCATTTTCTCGACGCCATGTATTTCTCAACATTGTTAAGGAGAACCGGATTGTCGTTCGGGAATTGCTGGTCGGCTAAGATGAGGCCGGCGAGCGCTTTCATTTTATTGCTGGAGCTTTTGCCAGTTCACGAGCCAAGTGTCGGCTTCGGAAACGATGAGGCCGAGCACGGGAACGACTACCGAAGGAAGCGGGAGCTGAAAGGTGCCGCTCGAAATCGAGGCAGACACATAATCAAGAACCGCAATGGCCGCGATTACGACGAGCCGGATGGAAAGAGAAACGAGGGCCTGCTTGAAATTAGACATTTGTTTTGGTGCGATACGACCTTTATTGGAATAGATTTTTTAGGTAGATGAGGAGCGCTGAAATCGAGGTGAGGGATTGCAGAAGTGTTTTCTTGGCTTCGGGCGTGATCGGTGGCGGCGGTGTAGTCGGTTTGAGTTGAGCGATGGCTTCGGTCGCGGCGGCGATTGCCTTTTCTGCGACAAGATAATCAGTGGCGAATTTCAAATTGCAGTACGGCATCGGGTCGATGCATCCGCCGAAACCGTTTGAGGCTTCGAGCGCTTGATTTGCGGCGTTCGTGGGCACAAGGCCTACATGCAGGTGATCCCCGCTCGATTCAAAGGGAGCGCCGGAATTATCGGTGTAGCCGATAAGCTGGCCCACGGTTACCGGAACTTTGGAACCATCGGTCGGAATGAGCGGTTTGAACTGCGGGTCGTCTTTCGAACAGAGGTGCCAGAGGATCATGTCGAAGAACGCGGTCGTGGCTCCGTACAGGAAGGCTTCGTTGGTCCTTATATATATGCCGTCGCCGCCGTGCTCATCGGTTTCATACCAAGCTTCGCCGGCGATTGGAGAGTAAAGCGGGGTTGCGTGGGGAGCGAAAAGATCGGTTCCCATATGGCCCTTCTCAGGATTGCCGAACTGATCTTTGAACCGCGCGTAATACGCCGGATTTTGGCCGAAGGCTTGATTGATTTTGAAGGGGGAAACGGGAAGCCAAAATTCGAACTTCTGTGGCATTACTTTAATTGTGTGGTTTGTAGATTTTTTGTCGAGTGGGGACAGGCGATTCTATTGCGTCTTCTTTGCTTTCAATCCGGACTTCAGTGCTTTGTAGAGTTGGTAGTCCGCGTCGGAAAGATCGTTGAGTTGTGCCTGTGCTCCCGCGTTGTTTCCCGCCTGAACCATCTTTTGAATCCGTTCAAATGTCGGTCGGAATTTATCAAGTGCGGCGGAGTGTGCGTCTTTTGCCTGCTGAATCGGCGCGTATGATTCGTTCTTGAATCCTACGGGTAAGCCTGCAGCCTGCGCTCCCGCCTGTAATGGGCTTTGTTTTCCAGACGCAAGGCCCGTCGCATTTTCTACGGATGACGGCGCGAATGTTCCCAGCGCTTCGTTCAAGAGATTTCCCACCTGTGTCTGCGGCGGAATCACTTTCCCATATTGGTCGCGGCCGAAAAGCGGATTGCCGAATACATCCGCATTGCCCAAGAGTCCGAGCGCGAGCGAAGCGCCTTTCGATAAACGGTTCCGCAAAAGAGCGATGAGTTGATCGGTGCTACCCGCCCCTGAAGCGATGATGTGAACCGCTTCCTGGGGGAGTCGGATAAAATCCGCGGCTGAACCGAACGGCTTTACATAAATGGTTTTGCCCTGGCTGTCCTTCCCTACCGCAACATCCATTTCATGGCCGAATGAATTTTGATACATGAGGTGGCCGGTCGATTTGTAGTTGATCGCGTTCGCGGTCGTGTACATGCCAACGACGGTGTACATAAAGCCTCGATAGGTTTTTGCTTGCGGGCTGTTCGGTTTGAGAAAAGCTTTTATCGAATCCTTTCCGATGTTGTAGTTCGTCTCCATGAAATCTGGCGCGAAGGCAAAAGTCCGGAACACATTTTGAAGCGTCTTATCCCGTCCGAGGGCTTCCGTATTAATTCCGCCATAGAGGTCGTTCATCGTCTTCCCTGCGGTCGTGAAGGCGGTTCGTTCGTCGTAGCCCTGTTTGATAAGGTCCTGCGCAAGGGACCATCCATCCTGCGTTTTCGTGGCCGGAACAATTTTCTCGAAGATGTTTTTTCCAAAGAGGCTGTAGAGCTTCTGTTTTACCGTGTCGGCGGTTTTCCCGATAAGCCCTTGTCCGAATCCCGCGCTGCCTGCGGCTGGGAGGTCGTGCTCCTCGGAAGAAACCAACATTCCATACTTCGAAAGCATCTTGGCGTGGGAGAGGTTTTCAGCTTCGTTAAAGAAGTCGGAGGCCGAAGACGGGTTCACCATGTATTTCAATCCCCGGTAAAGACCATAGAGTCTGCCTTCTGGGCTCGCGAGGGAGCGGACGAGAAGATTGAATCCGTGAACATTGACACCGGTTCCGGGAACACCAAAGGACATGGAAGTGTTTTTCAGCGTCCCCATGATGTCGGCGGCATGTTTGAAAAAGAGTTCGCCTGAGGTTTCAGGATGGCTCAGGTAATTGTTAACTACTCGTGCGAGATCGGGCGGAGCTTTGAAAACTCCGGAGTAGGTCTGTTGGCCGTTCGCATTTTCGAAAGCAATCCGTTTACTTGGGAAAGTATCGGGGTTGAGAGATTTCCATCCGCGCGGAGCTTCGGTGGCCGGTTGAATCACATTCTTTGAAGCCAGGGATTTAAAATACTCGGAATCTGAAATGGCTTTCTCCACCCGCTCGCCATACCACTGCACGAGGTCTGAAACCTTTGTGAATCGGGGAGTCAGGCCTTTGTCCAATCCTTGTTGATAGTCCTGAAGAATTGACTGCATCGAGAAGCCCGGCTTGAGGGAAAGATTCTTTCCGCCATATGCGGCTTCGACTTCTGCGGGGCTATTCTTCCAAAGCTGCGGGAGGTAATTCTTTTTGTAGCCGAGGTCGATACCTGCATCCTTCGCGCGTTGGTATTGATTGTCGAAATACTTTTGAACATCTTCGAGGGGTCCGCTTCGGTCGCCTGCGTTGTATTTCAGAACCGTTTCAATTCCGCCCTTGTCGAGGTCTTTGAATTTCTGAGCGTCGGCGTAGCCGGAAAGTCGGGCGGTGCGGCGGCCGTTGATCCAATCGAGCGTGGAGTTCTTGAGGTCGGTGCCGAATCCCTTGATACCGCCTTTCTTTCCCATATCGGCTTCCATCGTTTCGGCTTGGGCGCGGAGCTGGGCTTCTTGCGTGGTATCGATGACGGGAAGGTTCTCGGTCGTTCCTTTCAGCTTTGAAACTGCTTCATCGGCGGCGCTTCCTACGGCTGTTTTCAATTCCGAAGATACATTCGGCTTCGCGTCTTCGAGGATTTTGGGCAGGTCCTCTGCGACTTTCGCAGCACTACCGCCTTCCTTCAGAATCTTTGCGCTTTCTTCTATCGCCTTCAGTCCTTCGCCTTCGGGGGAGTTTGCAAGGAATGAACCGATAACGAACGGCAAGCTCGCAGTAGAGGAAAGCGGTTTGCTCGGATCGGCGTTGAAACCATGAACAAGGTCCGTGAGGCCAGTTTTGTCGGCCACATATTTAATCTTGCTGTAGAGATAATCGTTGGTCTTTTTTGTGTCCGCGAGAACATCCGGGGGAGCGATTGAGGCAGTCGAACCGGGTGCGCTGGTTCTGGATACGGGGAAGTTTATCGTTGGCTTCGCTGGAACAACCGAAGCCGGAATCTTCTTTGGAGGCACTTGGCTTGCCGGGACGGAGTCGAGGGTTCGGTCCGGATAATTTGAAGCAAGGGGATGTGAACTTTTATCGTAGTCGGGATCGTCGGGAAGTCTTACACCTTTCAGCCGGGCGATTTGCTTCTGGCCGTCGAGATAACTTATTTCTCCGTTCACGACTTTTTTCGCAATGGCATTTTCATCTGTCACCGAAGGCTGTTTTCCGTTCACATCCTTTTCTAGCGAGAGATTCAGTTTGTCGTTAGAGCCTCCGAGTTCGAGAGAGATTTGGTGATCGAGCTGTTCGTCTGGTTCTGCCCCAAGCTGATCGCGTACCGCCTGGCTCGCACTTTCTGGCATGCGGTCGTTATGGAGCACGGCCATCGTTAATTTCTGAGGCTTCGTAATATCGAAATTCGGCGCGGTGCGGTTCGTTACCAGCTCGCTTTTCTTGAGCGTGTCATTTGGAACGATGAGAAGCGGTCTGCCCGAAGAATCTTTTTGACTTGAGGGGGCGTACCCAGTTCCAGCGTATGGATCGGTCGTCGGCGCGGTAGTTGAAGCGGACTTTTTCAGGAGTCCCAAAAAGGGACTCGGCTTTTTATCCGCAGTCAAAATGCCGGCAAACTTATTGGTTGTCGGTTTTGAAGTAGAACTATTTCCCGTCAAAATCCCGGTGAATAGTCCCATGCGAAATTAGAGTGTTCTACCGCCTGATGAAGTCGCCTTTTTCGGTGTGATGCCAACATAAGTGTCGTAGGGATTCGCAAACGATTTGAAGTTGGTAATGAATGAAGCGGAAGAATATCCGTTCTTCACCCAGGCATTTAGCATGGTCTGCCAGTCTTTGGGGTCGATAAAACCGTCGCTTCCTTTCACTGAATCGAACTCTGACGCAACGCTCGAAATATCATCTTTGGTCGGGCCTTTAGGACTTGCGGGCGTCGGATTCTTCGGAGGATTGCCTGGAAGAATCTGCTGGAACTGTCCAGTCGTCGGGTTCCATTGGAAGGTAGCGCCGTTCGCGGCCTTGATAGTCTTCGGAGGAGTATTCGCGGCGGTCGTCGCAGCTTTCGTGGCTGTGGCTTGCTGATCGGCAATCGCTTTAGCCTGGGCTTCAAGGAAAGAAAGCTTCGCTTTATTTGAAGCATCGGTTTGGTTCAAGTCAGCCGAGTGTTGTGTTACGAGGTCGTGTACATGGTTGAGTTTGGTGTTGTACTCGTCCTGAAGGTTCTTGATGTCGCCTTCTGCAAGCGTGGTGAGGTTGCGCGTTCGTCCAACGCGGGAGGCTTCGTCGAGCCACGGATTGTCATTGATGTTTCCCGTTGCGGTGTTCAGATCATTCTGTCGAGATGAGATTTGATTCGAAAGCGCGTCCAGTCCTGCGGCCGAATACGCCTGATTGTAAAAGCTCGTCGTATCGGCAGACGGCGCGGTCAATTTTCCTAATGCATCGGAGTACGAATCGTAGCCTAGAGATTTCGCGAGGCTGTCGAGCGAGTTCGGATCGGTGGTCGGGGCGGTAGGGGCTGTGGGAGTTGGCGCTTGACCCGTTGACTGTGCAACGAGCGCCGGAGCAATCGGTTGCGGTGTTCCGAATCCGGTTCCTGTTCCGCCCTGCGTTTGTCCGAGGCGGGTTTCATAATCCAAAATACTGTCGCCGGGTTTAACGAACAGCGGATTGGCGGGAGCCTGTGGAGTTGGTGTTGCGACTACGGGCATTAGAAGTTTCCAATATTAGTTCCTTGATTTCGGCCGGGGAAGAAATTCTGCACATTGAAGAACGGGCGGTTCTGCGAGTTCTCTTCAGCTTTGCGTTCTCCCATCGGAGCCCACACATTATCCAAAATACTGAATGCCTTTTTCTCTTCAAGGGCGGCCTGCGTCGGGTTCTTCTTTTTCTCCGAATCGAGCGCGTCGGCGTAGGCCAAAAGAATGATGGCCTGATTGCCAGAGCTTTCCTGATTGTCGGAGGTCGGTGAGAACGGCAAGAGGTCGTTATCGCCGGAAAGCGTGCTCGCGCGAAGTTTTCCTGAGATGTCTATTTCCTGTCCTGCGCTGATCGCATTCCCGTTCACAAAAATATATCGTTCGTGTTCGGCCCAGAACTTACAGCTGTCGGTCGGATTGTCCGCAAACCATTTTTGATAATCGGCGAAGTTCTTTTTCTTGAACTCAACCCCAGCAACCGAAAGCCGATAAACGCTCCGATCTTCGAAGTTGCTCGGGTAATCCATATATCCAGTCCACGGCGAGGGAACGGTGAAGGCGTAGGTGTGCTCGGTGAAAGTCCAGGGCTTGTAATCCCAGGCGCGTTTCAGTCCGAGGTTGATGTAGTCCGTGATGTCTTGGAGCGAAAAGAGCGCATTGTTGCCGGCCGAAACATCGGTCGCGCTGATGTTCAGTTTGTTGCAAAGGTAGGTGCGGGCTTCAGAAAATTGCATGGGGTTAATTTCAGTTTAAGGTTTGCATATTGCGCGTCAAACGGATGCGATGGCGAGGAAGGTTGAATCGGAGGAAGTGGCGATCGTATTGTTCACGGTGTCGTTGTGCTGGGTGAAGAGCTCGATATAATCACCGGCCGCCAAATTCAGAACATCGGTTACGGCCGGGGTGATGTAGGCCCCGGTCGCGGAGCACATTACCCTCCCCTGCGACACCTGCGAGCCGTTCTTGTAGATCATCGTTTCGTACTGTTTTGCGGTCGTGGCATTGCTGTAGGCAACGCTCCCGGACACTGAATAGACGCCAGCAGTTACGCATACGAAGCGATGGTTCGTTGAATCCCAGGTAAAGCCGTTCAGAAAATCATTCGTATTGAGCTGGACTTTCGTCGGGGCGAAGCCTCCGGGAATCGAAGTGTTCGCCGTTCCGTGAGACCGCCCGTTGGCCGAAGTCGTCGGATTATCCCGGAGGTCAAAAAGGAACGGGATGAATTGCTTCAAGGTTTCTAAATCCTTGTCGGGGGCCGTAGGCGTTGATTCGGGCGCGGCCGAAGCATGGGGTTCCGTCGTTGTCTGTCCTGCGGCGATTGCTGCTTTTAATGCGGTTTCGTCCATTAGGTTTTGTCTTCTCCGAGGTCATCGAAGACGAAGTATGAGGTTTGCATTTCGAGGGAAAGATTCGCGCCGATATTATCGAAGACGAATTTCGTGAGGAATTGTTTTCCGGTGATTCCGTTCTGAATATCGAAATAGATTTCCTTGAACTGCGTGAGGGTTACATAGCTGTACTTTCTGATGAGCTTGAACGGCTGAACATTGAGGTGGATTCCGCTTTCGGTTGCGTTCGTAAGTGTGGTATCGAGCGTCCATGTTTCGGTGTTTGTTCCGGCGTTTGCGATCAAGGTGATATGGGCAATCTGGCCGGCGTTTACCCCGTTCAGAATAGTTACCTCGTCGCCCACCTGCGCGTCGGTGTTCGAAGAACTGCTCCCGTCAACCTGTAATTGATTTTTATGGCTCGTTCCGAGGGCCGCGTTCGTTACTGCCTTACCCCACAACTGCCGTTTGAAGTCGTAGACCTTCATCGCAACATTGAAAGTTTGGGTAGCAGGGTCGGTCGATGAGTTGAGGATGCCGAGATTGAGGATCGCCGCCAGAGGGGCTTTCTCGGTCGGGCCGAAATAAGTTCGTTGATAGTGCGGCCGCCCGATCCCTAAGACTTCTGAAACGAATTGAGCTGAGGTCGGCGGGGTGTTCGTGAGCGCCGCGATATAGTTCACGCCTAGTTTTTGATCCCGATAGCCGATAAGGATTCGGTTGTTGTAATTCACATCCGCGAAGACGGAATACATGTCGAGGGCAATCGTGGAACCGGTAGCGACGGGAACATAGTTCCATGCGCCAGTTTTCAATCCATACAAATAAAGTCCTGGCTTCATTTTTCCGTATTCGTAGGTGAGCGGGCCGTTCGCCTGGGCAGTGATTCCGAATATGAGCGTGTCGTTTATTACGGTCATCTGCTGAGAGAGGACATTCGTGTCGTCAAAACTTTTGAATGCGAGGGGATCGTCGAAAACGGAAAAGAGTTGTTTCACGGTGTAGCCGTTCGTGATGAGAACTTCGCGCTGAGTTTTTACGAGCCAATTTTCGCCGTACTTTTCAATCGAAAGAATCTGGCCCTTCGTCGATTTCCACGGGGTCTTTGAGCGGATCGCAATCCCGTCCCAAAGAATGAGGGCTCCTTGATAGCCGAAGTTTGCTCCGATTAAGATTCCAGTCGGGCCGCCTTTGACTGCCGCGATAGTGAAGCTTGAAGGTAGGGAGAAGGCCGCGCTGTTGAACGAGCCGTCTGAAAAGAGCACGGCGAGGTTTGCATTATTCCCAAAGAGCCGAAGGTCTTCGTAGGTGTCCATCGGATGTTGGCCGCTTGAAACGCTCTGGTAGTTATCGTTCCAGGTCGTACCGTCGTATATTCCGATTCGGTTGTTTGAAGCACCGCTCGCATAAAGAAGATTTCCGAACTGATCTCCCATGATCCCGGAGCCGTTCCCTCCAGGCGTGTTCACAATCACAAAGTCGTATGCGCCGGGCGTTTGTTCCTTGAGTACATTCCCTGCGTCATCCTGGGCGAATCTGGCTCCGCCAGGCCCGATTGCAAAACCTTTTATATTTCCCATGCCGGGAACGGTGCCGGAATCAATCTTGTTTTGAATCGAATACATCGTCGCCGCGCCGAAAAGCGAAGAGGTGAAGCCCTGAAAGTAGTAATGCGTGCCCGGCCGGGCGAGATCCGAGAATCCTTCAAACGCTCCGAAGGGAAGAATCCGTTTCATTATGGTTGGGCTGATTTATAGATTTGATACACGACGAGCAGGAAGTTAAGAACGATGCACGCGCCGAGGCCGTACTGAATCCATTTGGTGTTGTAGCGGATGCGGCCTTCGTGGTCGTCGAGGGTGTCCTGGAGATTTTTCTTAAATTCTGTTGAATCCTTTTCGCACTGGGCTTTGTAAATGTCGAACTCGTCTTTGCCCACCTTCTCTTGTTCTAGGTCGGTAACGCGGTCGGTCGTGTCGTCCTTTAGTTCCTTGATGTCTGCGATGGCGCGGTCGAGTTTTACCACGATGCTTATTAAAAGATCGTGGTCGTTTGAATTACCCTGTGGGTTATTTATTTGTATGGTCGGTGTGTCGGGCATTTAAGGATGCGGATATTTGTCGGTGAAGGTGCTTCCCTGCGGGGAAAACTTGTCGTTAAAAGTGGAGTTCTGTTTGGTGTACTTGTTTGAAAAAAGAGTGCTGAGGCCGTTCACAAACGCTTTCATGGAGGCGAAGCGGCCGCTCGCGTTCATAAGAGATTGAGAAAGTGCGCGGATGAAGGTCTTTACTCCGGAGATGGTCGCGAGTCGTGAAGCATTGTTCATGATCGAGAGCGATACCGTTCTGGCGAAGGTTCCCGCGCGGGCAACGGTGGTTGAGCGGGATGCACCGTTCAGGATTGAATCTGATGGCGTGCGGGTCGCAGTAACGATGGATGGTGCAAATGAAACCATGAGCGAGCTCCAATCGGTGGCTCCGCCTGATTCCGAAACCGCCATGCTCGTGCTGCCTGCGGGACTCTTGGCGGCGTTGCTGTCAAAGATGCCGAGAAACGCTGCGGATGAGCCGAGAACACGATTCGTAGAGCCGGTTCCTGCCGAGAGGGTTCCTCCGGCGATGGCATAAGGGAAAAGAATCGTCCAACAGCTATTCGCAATCGTGGCGAGCGTAGTCGTGAGACTGGTCGTCGATGATCCGCTTCCGGCAATCGTTGCGTCTGGTTGGCCGGATTGGGCCGCGCCAGTATACGAAGCTGCTACGCCATTGATTGAAGCGACTGATCCGTTCCCCGTTGCTACGACACTGTTGAGGCCAGTATTCGGATTGATGAGGTAGTAGAGATAAATCCGGGTGCCGTCTGAGAGTGCGCCTGCTTTGATCGCCTGAACCATCGTCGCTCCCCCGTAGGTAACGGAGGTCAGATTATCCGCGGTGCCGGAGGTGTTCGTTACCCGAAGGCCGACAAAGAGGATTCGATTGGAACCGGAAACGAAATGTGAGAACGAAGTGGTGCTTCCTCCGCTCCCTGCTGCCGCGCTGTCAAACGCAATCGAAGACATGCCTATAGGTTCACCGTCCGAGACGTTATGTTCTCGTTCGCATCGACCTTTTTGATGAAGTTACAATTCGCACAAAGGATTTGATACTTCTTTGCGCCGCCTTGAAGGACGCGCTCGTAATACCTATATGGGCTCAAACCTTTTCGGTCTCGGTTGCCTCCGCCGTGGATGTGGTCGATTTGAAGAGCTCGTTTATCTGAGAAGCCGCAAGAAACGCAGACTTCGCCAAGTAATACGAAGATTGCTGCCTTCAACCTCTTGTTGCTGATAGCAGCGGTAGCCATGTGGCATCGCTTACACCGAACAGATAATCCATCGTGTCGGGCTCGATTTCGAAAGAACAACTTTGTTTCAAGTGTTTGTTTGCAACCTGTGCAAAGTTTGAATCCGGGGGGGCTCTTCAACTTCCTTGGCATTGATTCGCTATAAATTTATCTGCCAATTTAATTGAAGTGTGTCGTTCACAACGAGCGAGGCTGAGGTCGAGAGATTCGCTTCGACGAATAGATTTCCGAGCGAGGCTGCATCGAAGATCGCGGCTGAAGCTACAGATTGCGTTCCCGTGGCCGTAAAGGTTTTCGAAAGAACATAGCTCGCCGCACCATCAAGAGAAGCCGGGGCCGTGTAAGTGCCTGCGGTTCCTAACGCGCGGGTGAATCCGTTCGTTGAGAGTTCTCCGGAAAGGGTGGTGTCGCCTTTCGCCGGGGTGAGGGTCGTCGGTGAAACGGCGATGTACTTCGCCGCTCCGGGCGCTGAGATGCCTCCGAGCGTTGTTCCCGAAAGAAGCGAAGCGCAAAGGGCCGCTCCTGCATCCGTCCGGGAATTGTAGGATCGTAAGAGTTCTTTCTTTCCGTTCGCGCGGGTGATGATCGCGTCGATCCGATTGAAACCCTGCAAACCTAATTGAAAACCGACAAAGGCTCCAAGCTTTGTGTGGAGGAATTTCTTTACGAGATTTCCGAGGGGAGAATATTGAATTGGGGCCTGGGTGTTGAGCATTGGATTATTCGAACTCAGGGCCGGGGTTTTCCGGCCCAAAGTCAAAATTAAAGTGTCGAGAGGAACGGGAAGAACTCGCCTACGGTGTTCACGTAAACGGCGTTCGGGACAACGGTGCCATCGTCGAGGTTTGTGGTACCTCCGACGAAGTCGCCGGTGCCGGTCGGGTTCACAATGACAAAGCCGAGCGGGACTTCGCCGTCGAGAGTCGTCGGGAAGACAACTGCGCCGAGCGTCGCTCCTGCGGTTCCCATGTAGGTCTTGGCCGTGCCTGAGGCATTGACCGTGAAGACGAATACGTTGAACGCGCCGTTTACGACAGTGCCGACAAGCGCCGGAAGGTCTGCGGCCGCGAGCTTTACTAAGAGGCCGTCGACGATCGCATAGGCGGTTGCGGCGGTCTTTGACGAGCGGCGAGCTTGCGCCGTGGATCGCAAGGGCTCCGGAAACGAGCAACGAGTTGACGTTGAGCGCTGGAGCTTGTCGAACAGGCCCGAGAGCTCACCTTCGGTGTTCGGGAAATTGATTGATTTTGTTCGAGACATAAGATTGTTAATTTGATTTCGACTTTTACTGGTGTCCTTCGGGGCCTGCCGTTGCGACAGCCCCTTATGGAGTAGGACTATCCGGTGCCGAAGAGTTCTGCGGCGAATATCAAACGGTTGTCCGTTACTTTCGCTCCGTAGACGTACAAGTCCTTGTAAGCAGAACCGAAGTTACCGATCTGGTCTTCTTCGATTCCTACCTGCAAAACCTTGTCTGCGAACGTGAGCCAGTTGCGGTTCGCTGCGATGCAGTGATAACCGTTCGTGTTATCGCCTTGCACGCGCGGCGACTTGATGATCTTGAAGCCCAAGAGTTCAGTCATGAATCCTTTGACTACCAAGTCCTCATAAGCTGCCGGGACGTTTAATGCGATGCCAGTTCCTTGCGGGATGTACTGAGCGATCGTCGGGTGGAGGATCAAGAAGCGGTCGGCTTCGGGAACTTCTGCGTTGTCGAGAAGGACGCCCAAAGCGATGATCTTGCGTCATGATGTTCGAGCCCGTGATGGCGACAGGCGTGTTGGCCTGGAGACGTAAGTCGCTCCAGTAATCACACCGCCGTCATAGGTCGCGACATCATCGTAGGTGTCGTTCTGAATCACGATAGAGGTCGCGGAGGTGAAGGTCACGACGCGGTACCACTTGGAGTGGCCCGTCGCCTTGAAACCTTTACCTACCATCGCAGAGGTGAAAGTCGTGCCGGAGCCGGTTACATTGCCAGACACGTCGATAGTGACGGTGCCGGTCGTGTAATCCGTTCCAACGCGCTGTCCTGCGGCGATGTTCGTATAGAAGCCGAGAATGAACGCATCAACGTTCTTCTTGCGTTCCAAGGCGAGCTGATCCACGATGACCGGTTTCGGTTCCTTGATGTAGGACTTCCACTTATCGATCGTGTTCTCTTTCCAGTAGAACGACTTCTGCTGGGTGAGCGTTGAGCTGGCCGTTCACTTCCTGAATGGAGGCCGGGCGAAAGGTTCGCGCCGGTGTACACCTGTTCAGTGATCTTTTGCGAGAGACAAGGATGTTGACGTTGCTGCCCGACTGCGTTCACGTCGCCCTCGTAATCG
Source organism: uncultured Acidobacteriota bacterium (assembly GCA_963846145.1). Classification (GTDB taxonomy): domain Bacteria; phylum Acidobacteriota; class Terriglobia; order Acidiferrales; family UBA7541; genus Acidiferrum. The sequence continues at coordinate 372,410 of CAWJUV010000007.1, forward strand.
CGGTTGCAAATGAGGTCATATACGCTGTTCGCGTACATTTCCTTCATTACTTTTGCCGAAAAGGCTTCGGCTAGTTTTGTTGCGTATGCTGATGGCATGTTGTTGAGATTTGGTTAAACCCCAACCGTCGCTGTGCCCTAAGAAACGTCTACGTCGATTTCATGCGTCTTGATGTACTTCTCGTATTCACTAGGGTCGGTCGTACGGAGGAAGTCAGTTCGTCGGCGGTAATGGTCTTAGGTTTCGGAGTTTCACGAGGACCGCCATTGCCGGCAAGTAATGCAGGCGCGGGCGTCGGTCTGGAAGCGGGTGTGAGAGTGCCGAGAAAAGCTGATACGAGTACATCGGTCGGTACATTTCGGTACTGAGGCTTCGAGGCGTATTTCTTGAAAGCGTCTTCTTTACCTTGTAAGGCTGGATCGGTGGCGGCGAGTTCGAGGCTCGTTGCCCATTCCCGTTCCTGTTGAAATTTACTCGCGGTTGCGAGCGCACTTTGGGAAACACGTTCGGAGTTTAACGTCCTGCGTGCCAACGTCTTCTCGGTCTCAGACATCTGCTCCCATTCTGGGAATGCTGTCCGGAGTTCCGAATCGGTTGGTTCTTTTGTCAATTCCTGTCGAGCCTTTTCCTCGGCTGCTAATTTAGCGGCGAGTACTTGGTTTTCCTTCGAAGACTCTTTGAATTTCTTCTCGTAATCAATCGCGGGAGGAGTTTCTACGACTGGCTCCGCCGGTTTGGGGCTCTCCGGTTCGAGGGTATCCGGCTCTTTTATGAGGTTAGGATCGTTATCTGGCATTTGAGTTGGTGCCGTCTCTGTTAGAGGTTTGGCTTAATTTAATTAAATGGTTGCGGTCGATTTTGCGCAACTGTGCATAGCTATTTCTTCTTCGGCTTCTCTTCCTCGGCCTTCGGGGCTTCGACTTTCGGGTTCAGAACTTCAGCAAGTGCCTTCCGTTCGTCGGCCGTGAGGTAGCTCTGTCTTGCTCGAACAAATTCGCGGTCGCCTTCCGAAAGGGATGCGGGGACTTCCCGCAATATCGCTTCGAGGCGATTCTTTGATTGGTCGTCCATGTTAGATGGAGGCGATGGTCGCCATAAGAGCCATGAGCGTGTTTCCGTTCGGGGCGGTCGCGAGGGCATTCTTTTGCCCGCTGATGTACGAGGCGAGGGCCTGTAAGACTGAGACGATCTGGGAAGCGGCGTAGGTCGTCTTCACCTGGGCGGGGGTCGTAACGACGAAGTTTCCGTTCGAATCAACCGTGATCGTCGCGCCGACGAGGGAAGCTAATAATGTAATTTGATTTGGATTCATGGTGGTGGTTTTTTGATGCGACCTTTACAACTTGAACTTCTGGCGGAGTTGCTGTTCAAGTGCGGCGCGTTCTTTCTCCGGCGTGGTGATGATCGAGGCCAAGAGTCTGAGGGTTTTGAGGTGAGCTTTGTGGAAGAGGTCTTTCTGCGGGGAGTTGTCGTACTTCTCTAATTCCGCTTCGGCTTTCTGAATTTCGGCCGGCAGGATTTTCTTCAGGTCTTCCATCGTTACATCGGGCCGGTGGAGCACCTGTTCCCAAGCCATATAGACCTTCTTTTCGTCGGTCTTCAGGTCGTCGTATCCCTTGATCCCTAATTTCTGGAAGATGTCACTGATGTGCATGCCTTAAATTAACTATAAGATACGCCGGAAAGTTGGCAAGGGGAGGCGATATGGGGATGTGGACGAAGATTTTGATTGGGGTAATGGCGGCGCTCAATGCGCTTGTTCTTCTGCTCAATGCGGGTATCAAAAAGTATGTTGAGAAGAAAGCCGAGCACCTAGCAACAAAAGAAGACTTGCGGGAACTGATTGAAGAAGTCAGGGAAAAGGCGGTTGCAAGTAAGGAGGGTGAGATTACCGCGATCCAAAATAAACTGGATATCGTCGTTGGTCAGAATGAACGGATAGTTAAAAGTAGCGAGGAAATAAGAGAGAAAATATCCAGCCGCCAACGGATGTGGGAACTCAAGCGTGAGGCCGCTTACGACATCGTTAAGGAGATCGGCGTGCTGATACATCTCCACACTCTGAGCGGTACACAATGGGAAGTATTCAAAGAATACGCGGATAGCACAAAAGGAACTGAGGCCATGATCGAGGTCAAAGAACTCGAAGCTCAAATCAAATCCTCAATAGGGAAATTTTGGCAACTAGAAGGAATCGCGTCAATTCTTTTCGAGACTGATGTTATTGTCGCGGTGAAAAATATTGGTCCAGCATCCGTAGCATTGCTGTCAAAAATCAATGCCAAAACGAGTCAAGCTGATGCCATAGCTTTAGTGGCAGAGTTCGCCGGGGTGTGTGGTAATACCATCTACGCCCTTCAGCAGGAACTCAAGAAGGAGCCAGCTTAATTTGCTTCAAGCTGCTTGGCTTCGGCATGTTAGGAGGATGAATGTTTTTTCAAACACCTGATCCGCCGCATGCGTGGTGGTGGTCATGGGTTTCTCCCGTTGTGACCTTGCTCGCGGCTTTCGGTGGCGGCTGGCTCGGCTCATTTCTCTCACGACGGCAGAAATATTGGGAGCTGCGGCGTGATGTCGCTCTGGAAGTGATGCGAGTATTGGGCGAACTACAGCAACTTCTCAACTCAATATTCCATAAGCTCCGGCCTGGAGAATCGCATGATTTCGTGAGGCATATCGCGGCGACGCAAGGCCAAGAGGCCGCGATGAATGAAGCAGACAAAATAAACGAACAGAGAATGAAGCTTTCAGACGAATACACGATGGCGATGAGAAAGTTCTGGCAGGTCAAAGGAACCGTTTCCCTCGTGTTTTCGGAGGACACGCTTAAGGTGATGGACGATACTCAAGACGCTTTGGCATATTTGGTGGGCCTGTTAGGCCCCACATTGGATTACGCCGAGGCTAAGCTGAGAATGGATCATTTTTTCGAAACGAGAGAACTGCTGACGCAAGCGCTAAGGAAGGAATTAGAACTCTAATCACCGGCGAAAAATATTGCGTTCACTGGCGTTGTGGTAGCAGCGGCCACTTGCGGCTTAAAAGCCACTACTGCGGCGATATATCCATCTGAATTACCGATCGTGAACGTCGAACTCGTTGTTGTTGCCGATCCTTGTACCATATCCTGCGAACCGGTTCTTGTGGTGAAGCCGCGCAAAGTGAATCCGCCTCCCGGCGTTAGCGCGAAGGTGTTGGCGGTTTGCTGAACGCACATGCCGAAGATCAGTTCATTCGGATTGTTCGGTGTGATTGCGCCTGATGCGCAAGAAGTGCCAGTGCCAGTTCCGTTATTTGCAGTGCTTGTCGTATCGACCGGCGTTGAGGTCGCTACGCCTGAATACTGTTCTACCTGCCCCACGCCTCCTACTGAAGCGCCAAAGTTAACGGTAATCGTGTCGGTCCCTGCTCCGATGTTCGCTGCGTAAAATACTTCTCCTTGGCCTGGCGTCGTGGTCGTTGAAACAGTCGCTCGAACGAACGTATTGCCGACTGAATCCGAAACGGTTGTCGTGGCGCTGTTATTGCTCAGTCGAACCGTAACAACAAGCAAGTTTCCGGCGAAGGTCGTGAAAGCGGGGATATTGAACGTCGTGCTTGCTGCCGCAACCGTGCTCGTTGCGCTCGAAACAAAAGCGATGGAGGCGTTTGTTTGCGGCGCGAGAAAAAGGAATAGGGCTATCGGAAGGAAGGCTAAATACTTTTTCATTAAGGGCTGAAATTAGTGTTTGCGGCTCCGTAGCAGTTGGTTCCGTTCACGCCAAGACAGACGAAACTAATGATGTCGAGCTTGTTTGCGGTCGTGGTGAGTGTCGGGGCGGTGCTGCCACTCCAATGAACGGAAGCTGGCCAGTTCACAGTTCGTGATCCGGTGTTGTCCTGTAATAAGGACAGGATATATCTCGCACCCGGCTGAACGTTCGTGAAGGTGAGCGTGGTCGAAGTGCCAAGGGCAAGGTTCTGGACGTTGCTGTTGTTCCAGTTGATGTTCGTGGAGGTAGCTGCCGTTGTCGTGCTGTTGTTAAAGAATGCGGAGTAGTACTGGCTTGAGACAGCGACGTTCGACGTAACGGTGCTCGACGTTACCGCGGGAGCGGGTGCAATAGCCGCGACTACCACTCCGAAACCGCCATTCGAGGGGGCCGTTAATTTAGTGTTGTAGTTTCCGGCCAAGCCTACGGAGCTTGAACTGTCAAAGACAATCAACCCTGAATTGAGCGCTCGGCCCGTTCCGGTCGCAACCGTTGTCGAAGCCGAAGGAGAATCCGTTCCAGTAATCAGCCAATCGTTATCAGAAATGGTGCTGATGTTGGTCGTTATCGTGGTCGTTGCCGTAGCTGTGTTCGTTGCTGTAGCTTCAGGCGTGGTTTGAGCAACACCTGCGTACGAAGCGATCGAAGTGGCGATATCCGTGGTTGTGTTCGCACTTACAACGATGTTGTGCGTTCCAGACGCTGGATTAGCGAGCGAGTACAAATAGAACCACCGATCTCCAGGAGTATTCACTTTCCCATTCAGCGTCATGCTCACGCCGTTGAAGGTCACACCGGTTATGTTGTCTGTACCGGTGTTCCCCTTAATTGCAACAAAGAGCATTCGATTTGTTCCACTCACCGTGTAAGAAATTGTTGAAGATGTAACTGCTGACTGGAACGAACTGCCCGAATTGTCGAAGCTAATCGTCGAGGTCGCGGTGAGAATGGTCGTACTTACGTTATTCGTCTGGCAGAGGGTCGAATTTGTAAGAGCGAGCGAGGGGCTTGCGAGTGGCAGACAACCGGCTGTGAACGGGGTTGTGGTCGCTAAGCCGCCTGATGTGGAGGTCGAATACAGGTTTCCAAAAGCATCCCTGAGGTTGTTCGAAAGAATTTTGACCGGCCCGTCGAACGTCGAAGATACGTTGTAGGTCTGCGTGCCTCCCGCGAGCGGGGTCGTGCCATAAAGGTAGGTCGCCGCGATGCCGTTGTATTGGTTGGTGTTCTGAGTGATGCCCGAACTGTAGATCGTGCTTGAAGTCGTTTGAAGGCTCACCACATTTGTGAAGACACCATAGCCATTCGAACCGTTGTTATTGATGCTGTCGTTTGAGAGAACGAGGTGGCCATTGAGATCAACGATGTTGCCCTCTGGCCGGGTTCCGGCATCTGCTTGTATGGTCGAATTTATGATTGAGAGCGTATCGTTCCCATAAGGATTGCCTGAGTTCATCGTGAAATAGTCATATGCGGGGATAGAACCATTCCATGCTGCCGGGTCTTCGGCGTGCCAATTATCAAAGAGCACGTTGTTACCCTGACCGCCATATTGGTTGATGAACGCTTGGGCGTCGTCTGATGAACCGTCCTTGAACGCTACGTTCGTTTCGCCGGAAGTTTGCACCTCAATCGCATTGGCCGCAGGTTGACCGTCAGCAAGGAGACATTCAAGACATTTGATAGTTTCTCCCGTGTTCGTCGAACCATTGACGAAGATAAGCCCTCCGCCCGTGTTATTTGTGAAGTTGAAGTTTGAGGTGCTTTGAACGAAATACCAAAGATAAGTATTATCGCCTACGAGAATATTCCTCCAGAAATGCGTGATGAGGGAATTGTGAAAACCTCCGCCTTCTGCGCCATTCACGCCGCCCCAACAAGTGCCATAAGAACTTCCGCTATTCGGTCCGATTATCTCAACTCCGTCTATGCCCCAGCCATTCGCTTTCCCGTGGCTGATATCGAACGTAAGAGCACAACCTGACCCTGTGTAACTTGAATTTAGAACTGTTCCATTACCCGCAACTCCTTTGATGAGGATGTATTTTTCGGCGATATTGAAGCTCGTCGTGGCTGCATCATTCGGATAACTATATCCCCCGATATCAATTTCCATGCTGCTGAGGGCAATCGTATAAATATAATGCAGACAACCTACCCAATCCGTGATGCCCGCGTTCCCCATGCAACCAAGAGAGGCAAGGTCCGTCGGAGATGGGAACTGATATTTACTGTTGAAGTTCGCAATGTAGCTGCTGGATGCGCTGCCTTTGATGGTCGAAGTGACGGTGCCGCCTACAACGCCGCTGGAGGAGCCTCCGCCTCCGCAACCGGTACATCCGCTCACGTTAAGATTTCTGAAAGAGCCGTCAACGGTCGAAGAACCGATGGTGGTGGATGCGGTGGTCGGCAAGAGATTGCTGCCGATTTTCTTTAATAGGCTCGGCGGTGAAACCTGCGCCTGGGCCTGAGACTGAACGATGACAACGACGGCAATTCCGACGAGGATCGCCGGAAGAACGTATTTGAATAACTGTTTGAATTTCATTTTGGTGATGATTAGTTTTATGCGAGGTATGAATACGAAACTGCGTCGCCGGTGTTAGTGCCGTCGAACCAGACCTTTCCGAGGTCGTCGATGTCGAGCGTGAGGGATGCTCCGGAAACGAGAGGGGTACCTCGGCGGGTCGTATCGGAGGCTCCGACGACAGCTGAGCTGCCGACGACGATATCGCCCGAATTATTGGGGGATGCGGTGATCGTAAGTTTCGCGCACGGGGTCGATGGGGCTAATTGCTGACGGGTGCCTGCCGCTGTGAGCGTGGCGTTACCGTCTTTGAATACTGAGAATGTGGACATTTGTTTTTATAGTTTGATTAGTTTTATCTGAGGGTGGCTGGGGGGTTCGACCTGGTATCTGCTGTGGGGCTCCGGGCGGTCCCGGTGGTGCTCCTGGGGCTCCAAGCATTGGCGGAGGCATGTGCTCTTGGAAGTCCAAGACCTCCTTTTCTTCTTCGGGCGAAAGTCCTACCCAATCGATCAACCGTTTCTGGTAAATCATCTGGAACGGAACATTGCCGGGGAATTGCATTGCTGCCGTCTGAAGTTTGTTGATCGTCTTCAGACTGTCTGCTTCGTTGTCGGCCTTTGAAGATACTTTGCACTTATAGCCTTTCGCGGATTTCATCTCCTTCGCTTTGAGGTTCTTTTCCCAAAACTTTCCGGACGGGGATTTCTTGTAGAGCTTTGTGTCGGCCAAGAGTTGCGAGTTAGCGTTCACGATTGCGGCGAATTTTTCTCCGATGTCGAGCCAATACTGTTTATAAAAAGGGCTGGAAGCTTCGATGCGATCGGTCGCCTGCTTCAAGAGCATCTGAATTTCGCCGAGGGTCTGCGTTCCTTCCTGGCCGTCGCCTTCTACTGGGGCCGTGCTTGCCGTCGCCGACTGCACCATCTCCTTAATGAAGTTCATTTCGTTCAGGCGTTCGGGGAGTTCAGGGACTTCGATGTGACTCAATATATCGTGGGCTCGCCTGGAAGCGGATAGAAACCAAACGGCGAAGGATCGTAACCTACCGGCGTCCATCCTTCCTTAGCGGTCGCGTCATAGAAATTCATGCCGTAGCCCCGCAACAGACCATTCGTAATCATCTGTGAGAAGTAGGCGTTGAGAATCTGATTGGGGACGCGGACAACATCAGCGATGCCGTCGCTCCAAAATCCGTTTGCTCAATATCGTCGGCCCACGTACAGATCGTAAAGGAATTGACTCCCAAGATTTCCCGAAGCGGTTTGTCCATCAGGATTTCGGTTCCGTTCGCCGTTACCACGATGTGTACAACGTCTTCCTGCTTCGTTTCGTCCCACACCTTGATCTGGTGCTCGTTCAATTCGACATAGGTTTCTCCAACAATCGGGTTTTCAACATCGGGCACGCCCATATGAAAGTCTTTGTGAACGGTCGGTGACGATCTGAGAGTTCTCTCCGGCTTTCATGAGCCCGGCTTTCGTTGCGAAGAAGGCTTTGAGTTTGGTAATAGCCGCCTGGTCGTACATCGCGTTAAAGAAACCGATAAGAGTGTGGGTATATTTTGACATGGATAAGATGCCGGGCCGATTCGATATCCCACGGGTTCACATAGCGATCAACCAATACGTCCTGGGGGTCGAGGACTTCCATGAAGAACTTGCCGCCCACGATATTTAATTTCATGAATGAGCGGCCGTAGATGGCTACTTGTTTCTTGTCCACGTGGTCGAGGATTTTGCCCCGCAAACGGGTCATGCAATCCGTCCAGTACTCGTTGATGAAGATGTTCTTCTGCTCGTCGTTCCCTAATTCCTCATATTCATTGTCCGGCGCGTCTCCCCACTTTGTGAGGATCGTGCGGACGACTTCCTTCATGAGGGGAACATTGACGGACTGCTGTTGGGTTAAACGGTTCGTGATGACGGTATCGCGGTAGAGGTCGTAGTTGTCCGTCCAGTTGGTATGCCGGCGTTTACGAAAGCGCCGCGATGATTCGTGGTTCTTCTGGAGTTGGTCGATGGTGATGGTCGAGAGCATGAAGGCGAGCCGTTCGACCTCGGATGATTTAAGTGTATGGTGTGCGCGGAAGGTTGCAAGGCTGGGGATAAGTTCGATAGACTTCCGCAATGGACTGGTTCGGCGCACACGCCTATATCGCGGAATGGCTAGGCGTAGCGTTGTCTCTGTACGGGCTTTTAAAAAAAAGCAAGAACCATTCGAACAGCCCTTTTAAAAAAATCCTAAAAGCTAAGCTTGGGGCTTTTTCAGTATCGTTGCCGCAGCTCGTCCTTTCAAAAAAAACGTAAAAACCGCGCGCGCTAAAAGGGCAATTAAGCTGCCAATCCCGGAAACGGTTTAATCACGCCTATCGTCGGCCTGGGAATTGAGAATGATTTCGCTGCGTGGTTGTACACCGCATAGCGGAGCGCATCCATTGCGTGGTCGTGTTCCTTCACTGGCTCCTCTTTCATTTTCTCCGGGTCGTAGCGGTAGGAATTGAACTCGTCGAGCACGTTCTTGCAGGTGTTGAACACATAGAGCTGCTTCTTCAGGATTAATTCCCTTACCCGGCTGATTCCCAGTGCAACATTCTTTTCCACTTCCCTACAAGCAAACCCGGCGCGTTTCATTGATTCAATCCGGGCCGGGTCTTCAGGATCGGGATAAACCTCGCGGAACGGCACGGTCAGCCGGAGGCCGCGTAAATCGTTCTCCAGTTCTTCTTGGGTCCTGCCGGTGCGGTAATACTCGTTCGTGAGGTAATAGACGTTATCGCGGTCGATTTTCAGGACTACTCCGGCCGCTGGATTATGGAAGCCGAAGTCAAAGCCCAGAATGATGTCCTTCGCCTGAATCTCTCGCGGGGCAATGATCTGGTCTGCCGGCAGGTCATACACGATCCCTTCCATCTTTGCGAAGGTCCCCATGTATCTGCGGGCGAACTCTTCAGAACTCAGCGCTTTCTTCTCCGCGTCGAAATGCTCCTTTGGAAAATTCGGATTATCGGTCGAGGCCCATTCGAATATTGAAATACGGGGGTCTTCCCTGCGAAACCATGGGAGGTAGAAGTCCTGGTAAAGCCAATTCAGGGAATAGGGGGTCGTCGTGATGAAGACTTGCCCGCGCGTCATGGCGACACGGGACTTTGCAATCGTCCAGGCGAGGCGCGGCATCTGCCCGGCTTCGTCGAGCCATATCCAATCAGCCGTTATTCCTTCAACGCCTAAGGGATCGTCGAATGAACGGCAATAGACTTTTCCGCCCGTGGGAAGTTCAATGACTCCCTTCTGCTCGCGGTAATGCCGTTGGAGCATCGGGAAATTCTGGAAAAACTTAGGGAGGGTGGATTGGTCGCGGATTTTGTAGGTGGGGGAACCGATGATGCCGGTCCCGGCTGGGAACTCCTGAATCTTCTTCCCGGCCCAAATAGAACCTACAAAGGTCTTTCCTGATTGAACGCCTGCGATAGCCGCAGCGAATTGAGATTGAAAATTGAACGCGGCGTACTGCTTGCCGAAAAGCTCAACCCGTTTGTCCTCCATCCTTTTGAACGATCGTTAGGTTGAAGGGAAGGTCGCCGCTGTGTTCGATCCGTTCTTTAGCTTTGCCTAATTGCCGGTCGAGATATTCTTTGATCGCCGGAACATCCTGCTTGGTGACGCCTTTTTCGTAGAGCACATCGAGCAATCGAAGGAGGCGTGAGCGCTTTTGGAGGTCGCTCTCGTCGATTTCTAACGGATGTTGGGCGATAAGCGCCTTCACTTCTTCGATCCGGGCCTTATCCAACAACGGTTTTCTCCCTGCACCGGGGCGAGCGCCGCCGTTTTTACCCTTTGGCTTAATTTCAGTTAATTCAGTTTCCGGCATGGAGGGCTAAATAAATTACGCCGGCGAAAAGAACTGCTTCGAGGAATATCAAAACGCCTAGCTTTAGGACTCTGACGATTTTTTGATAGGTGGTTGCTTTCATTTCTTAAAAGTAAGATTTGTTAACCGGCGGCGAATCGTTCTAAAAAGCCATTCTTGCTGATAGGCCATTGCTTCACACTCGGCGAGCATTCCCTTGCTTTGACCCAGAATGAAGTGAACAGCGTGATGTAGTTCGTGGAGGAGAACTTCCCCTGCTCCCCAAGTGTTGTCCCAGCCCTTGAGCCAAAGGATCGAACCGCCGTTATTATGTGCAAAGAATCCTTTATCTTCCCGAGCGATGTTTTCATCAATAAATTCTCCATTTTTCTCAATCCAGTCCTTAAAGTCTTTTTTCACTCCAAAGCGTTTGAGTTGATGCACAATCTGTTTGCGGTTCATCCCTAAAACTACAAGCGTCTGATTTGTATAGGTGCCCCAATCTTGAATAAACACTCGTTTTAGGTTTCTAACAGGATGCGATTTTTTCATTGATGCATAGGTGAGCCTTTTCTCAAGACCAATCCGGTCGCGATCTTCCACATGAATTTGGGCATCCATCGGGGCCGCCGCTTGAACAACATGTCTAAAACCTGGGGATCGGTGAGGACTTTGTAGGCTTCGAGTTGGATTTGCTTTGTACGGTCGAACTTTCTGCTCATTCACTTAATCGTACGAATTACGCGGCTTTTGGCAAGTCAGGGTAGCGGTTTCAATTCGTCGTACGCTTGTCGGTAGGCTTCCAATCCTTTTCCGGTCGAGATTATCAGGCGATTAATCTTGTCCGGTGTCCAGTCAAAGTGCGTCCGCTTCATTGAAAGAAGGTACTTCCACTGTTTTGGATATTCCTTTTGGAACCACAGCCCGGCTTCCATAGGGCTCTTGTGCCACCAGTGGATGTGATGGGCATAGCACTGCGGAATGATGTTGTCCGGGTCGAACTTCAGATTCGGATATGCGCCTTCCGGTAAGACGTGTGAGGCCTGCATATATCCTCCACACGCCTTTTCGGGATTCCCATTGAGACAGGGGCCGGACTCTCTCACTACCTTTTTCACAGCGTCTTTCAGCTTCTTTTTGAGCTTTGTAATGGGAACTGAGCTTTCTTGCTTGAGCGGTGTTCGTTTCATTCCTCCCGGTAATGTCTGTGTTTTTTATTCGTCGAGCTGAAATCGTAGGGGTTGTGGCAGATGCACTCGCATTTCGTCTGATGCTGTAGCCATTCCATGGGAATGATCCAGCCCTCGCACTCGGTATGGCGGTTCTCTTTGCACTCCACGGTTTTTACGGGGATCACAGCTTTGGGGTTTTCCTTAACTGTAAATCCCCGGCGCGAACCGTCAAGCATTAGAGGAGGTAGAACAGAACGAGACCGGCGAAAAGGAACACGAAGTTCCAAGCGATGGTTACGGCAAACAATGCACCGTAGATCGGAAAGATCGCGAGGCACACTAAGAACAGACCTGCGGCTTTCAAAAGAGTTTTGTTCATGAATTAATTAGGTTTGGTTTCGACCTTTTGGCGGATTTGCTCTCCCGCGCCGAAGAGAACTGCGACGGCGAACAGAAGCGCAAGGACGCCAATCACGGCGAGCACGAGAATCCACCACGAGACGGCAAAGAGGAAAAGCACCTGGCCGAGGATGAGAAGGTCGTTGACGGTCATTGCTTATTTAGGTTGAGCCATAGCCATAGTTTTGCAAATGATTCTTCGGGGGTTTTTCCAGCGATATTATTTTCAGTCCCACCATTTACAGGACTCACGCCAGTTGCAACCCAATCATTTTCTCTAAATCGGTCAAGCGTACGGAAACCATCCCCGCACGCTTCGATGAGTTCGGAGAGGGTGGGATTACTGGCATAAAGTTCCTCTTGGCCGGTGAAGTAATCGCCATTCTCCATAGATTGGTGCTGCGGGAATCCCGCGTCCTTCAATTGTTTTGCGAGTTCGTAGGTCATTGAAATAAAGAATTAGTGGTTTGTTTGTGAGGGAACGCTTCGGGAAGTTTGATCGGGGCGGGCGGTATGAGTTTGTATTCTCCCGTCCGTTTCCCCGCGATTTTCCGCTCGATGATGTTGTGGCCTTCATTCCTCAGGTCGTGAATCCGTTGTCCGCCGCCGAAAATATGCATGGTGAGCGTCATTTCCTCGGTCGAGAGCCATGTTCCTTCTTTGAGACGGGCGAGGATGCGGTCTTTTTGCGTGGTCATGGGAGTTGCTGTAGTTGCCTGAGGAGTAGCTCTGTAAGTCTGCGATATGCCGCTGTTTTTAGAATCGCTTCGAGGTCAACGACCACGTCGTTGAGATAGGTATACTCTTCTTGAGATACCTGGATTTCAAGGGTGATGATAATTGCTTTGTTAGTCTGATTTGTTTTCATCGTTTTGTAACTTAAGAATCGCACTCCCGATATACGCCACGAGGTCGAGCGCCTCGTAGAACGCTTCCCACAGAAGGTCGATGGTCGTTTTTTCCCACAATTTTTCTTTGTGCTCCTTCGAACCTTCCCGGTATTTCTTGCTGAACTTCGTATTGAAGAGGTCGAGGAGTTGCCTCAGGTGTTTTTCGCGGTCTTTTGACACTTTATTCGCTCTGGGCTATTACGGTTGATGTATCGACCTGCCAAAGATTCTTCAACGATGGGCGTGAAGAAATGTATTTCATAAGCGCACAGTCATTCGAGTGATACCAAGTGAATCCGTAAAAAGGCGCATAGTTCTCGACTACTTCTTTGCAATCGCAAACGACTTTGCCAATGTTTTTTCGCCATTTGAATTTGAAAGGCACGGTCATTTCATAGCCGTCGGGATTCTCGAAGTCTTGTTTTCCTATTGTCTTTAATGCGAATTGTCCTATGCACATTGTGGTCATTTTCACGGCCCGTTGGCAGTCCGGGCCGTCGTTTTAATTTATCCGATTAATCTTTCGTGCTCCGCAATCGTCTCCGCGCGGTCGTTCACAAGGGCATGATCCGAGCAAAATCTTGCTTTCCGTTCATGCACGATTCCGCATCCTGGCGTTTCACAGATGTAGAGGGACTTCACGATTGCTGTCCCTCCTTCGTCTTGTTTCGCTGGCTGAGGGCGGTACATTAGAGCGGGTTGTCTTCGCCGTCGTCGATGAAGACATTGAAGTCTTTGTAGCTCGCGCCCTTGCGGGTGTTCGACTTTACCTTGCCTTCGTAAACGATTTTGACAAGTTGCCCTTCGCCCACATTCTGCATTTTCGTATCAAGGACGGTTGATCCCCATACCGAAATCATCGAACCGTCGGCCTGCTTCAGTTTGTAGAGGTTGGACTTGTTCTCCCCTACGCCCGTCTGCTTCCCAACATAGGTTCCTTCGACCTCCGCGTTCTCTTCAAAGTCGTGCGCGGGAGCCATTTCAACTTTTTTATAAGCCATGTTTTTAGATTATTGGTTTGCCGACCTTTGGCCCTTTCTGGGCGTCTCGATTTTTCTGGTTATCTGCCTTCGCATCGCGGGCCTGGTAGGACAACTGGACAGCGCAATTCGCGCACAGTCCGTCTTTGTTCAGACCCGTACCCCCGTAGACCTGAATGCCTTTGCAGTTCACACACATCGGCGGAGGTTCGGGCGGTTCGATGTAGCTTTTAACTTTGTCGAGCGTTGCGAGAAACCAAGACGCTTTTGAGAAGATGATTTCTTGCATGCTGTATTCTGGCAAGTGTTTTTCATCTTCGGTAAGAGTGGCAACCGCACAGTTGATAGCCCACGATGCCCGGATGTTGAGTTCGATCGGTTGAAGTTTCATTTCCGTAAGTGTTCAGCCATAGCGTTTATTTCTTCGTCCGAGGGCATCGGGTCTTTGGGCCGTTCGTCTACTTCCGGGGCCGTCATCCATTCCCGCGCGGCATACCACGCATCATGGGCCTGGCACGCCTGTCCTTCGTTCAATCCGCAGTCGTGATCCGGCAATTCCTTGATGCAGTCGTTACAGAATGACTTGTTGAAGTAATTTCCAAACCATGCGCACCTGCATCCCGCGCACAAGGTACTGACATAAGTTTGATTCATTGATTTATTTGGTTAATTTATTTGGGAACTTCCGAGTTGATTGATTGTTTTCTTGCGATGGCAGTTTGGACAGAGGGTGCGTAGATTCGAAAGTGTGTTGTTCATTGGATTTCCGTCGATATGATCCACATCGAGGAATCTCGGGGTGTCGTCATGCAACTTGCAATCTTGACAAGTGAAATTATCGCGCTGTCTGGCTGTCTTTTTGGGAGTGGTAAGGACTGAGAATTTCTTGAATGCTTCTGGATGAAGGACAAGGAATCTAGTCCGGCGATTCTTAATCGCGATACCGGCACATCCGGTCTTGCTTCCCTTACTGCCACAATATTTCTGATTAGTGAACTCTTTAAGGAACTGCTTTCCGCACAAACCGCATATCGATTGAATTGGTTGTAAATATCTTGTCATCCTTTCGTGATTCGAGGGAGCGGGCAGGCTTACGTCTATCCGCTACCCCCTCGAATGTAAGTCTGCTTTTAGAGAAAACTACCGAGGAAAACGAGGAGGGCGATTCCGGCGAATAACAGTACTCCGATGAGGACTACTCCTAGGAAAGTTGGTTCCCTGAGAAGTCTTCCTGCTGGGCTGATGGTTCTCGCCCAAAGAAGATTTTGATTAAGCATTTATTTCTGTGGTCGCTTTAAGGACATATCCAGCGTGGACTTGCTCCTTCTCGAAGTTTCCGTCGAGATCGAAGATAAATTCTGTTTTGCCGGTACAAATAACATAGCCGTCATCACAGGTGTCGAGCTTCGCGCCAATGGCCTCGGCGATAAGCTGTAACAATTTTTCTTTCATTTAATTATTTTGGTTTGGTTTCGACCTTTTTGTTGGACAGTATCTTTTTTACCTTCGCCCTGTATCCGGCTTTTCCGATTTTCGAGAAGTAGGCGGACACTTCTTTGTGGACTCGTTTCTTTTTCATACTGTAATCCTAGAACTCCTACAGCATCCGTCAAGCAAGCCGCTTGGCGGCTGAAAACCCGCATAAAACCTAGCTTTTCGATTTCGCTATCCACAGCGGCTTGGTTGCCAGCTCTCTAAAAATCCGTACTGTTAAAAGTAGTCCTTTGGAGGGACTTCAATATGGCTAGTGGCGACAAACCTGATTACATCGTGAAACTTCCGGTCAATGGCGTTTGGCATAGGTTGGGAGCGGGATGGAAAAGCAGGAAGGAGGGAAAGGATAGCGTCACGCTCGTGCTCGACGTGGGCGCGGCACTCACCTTTCAACCAGGCACGAAGCTCGTGCTCACCGAACCGTACGAACCGGAACCGGGCCAATCATGAAATAAGGCGGGGTCGGCAGATGTTCTGTTTGCCCCGCTATTTTTTGAAAGGAGAAACTATGGAATGGATCGATTTCAAGGAAGTGAAAGGCCTGGCGACAATGTCCGGGCTCTTACAGCACTATCAGGTTCGACTCCGCGGTTCGAGCTTTCAGCTTCGCGGGAATTGTCCCCTGCCCTCGCATACCGCGAAGGACGGGAACAGTTTCAATGTGAACCTCGACCGGAATATCTGGTCCTGCAAGTCCGCATCCTGCATCGCGAACCGCAACGGGAAAGAGGGCGGCAACGTTCTCGATTTCGTCGTTCAGATGGAAGGATGCGATCTGAAGACCGCTGCCGGCAAGATCGTTGAATGGTTCGGGGTGAAACAAAAACCGCCCTTGCCCGAAAGCAGAAGCGGTGAGGTTAGTAATTCTAATCCTACTGCTCCTGCGTCGGAACACAACCTCGTCGATTGGCTCACCGGTCCCACACAAGAAAAAACCCCGCCGAATACTCAAGCGGGGGTGGGAGTAGAGAACTCGTCACCACTAGACCCTACCAGTAACCCGTCAAATGGAAAAGGTTACATGAAGGATGTGGATGTCTGGTTCGATTCCCTCGTGTCCGATCAGCCCGATTGGAAAATAATCAAGAATGCCGTGAAAGGACGGCTCATCGAATCCTATAAGGCCGGTAAGGCCGCCCGCATGTAGCTATGCGGGTTTTTTTATAGCCCAGTTTTTCGAGCTGCTGGTCTATGGACTCTTTCCGGTCGAGTAATTTTCGGATGAGTTTTTGTCGGGTTTCTTCGAGTGTTGCTACAGCGTCTTTCGCCATGTTGCCTCCGTATATTTAATTGCTTCAAAGATTTGAACAGCAACCTGTGGAACGATGGCATTGCCTAATGCTTTGAGCCGAAGTTGTCGGTGTTTGGACTTTGAGAGTTCAAGTCCGTCCATCCTTGCGGATAACCCATCATCCATTCCACAAAGTTCGGTTGCAACTTCAAGCCAGTTTCTGCTCCACTCCCGCCTTTCGTTGCTCCTGCCTCTATGAGGCTGTCCACGTTGTCCCGTGGGTTCGTCTTGCTTCCGCCCTTCCAGTCCCGCGCCGCTGGAGTTGGAAGCATTGACTGAACCTGCATCGTGAGATTTGGAAATGCGTTCATGGTTCTGTCCCCTATTCCTTTCCACGAATCTCGCTTGATTTTCCTTGTGTTCGGTCGCTCTTGGCGTTTGCAACAATCCAGACCCTGTCCCTTCGGTGCGGCGCATTGACGGCGACAGCTGGTATAACGAAGCATTCGACTTCGTAACCTTCACCTTCCAAGTCAGCGATGATTTGTTTGAAAACCACGCCTTGCTCGATACTAAGCAGTCCCGCAACATTTTCACCGACGACCCATGTTGGTTTGAACTCTCGAATAATCCTAAGCATTTCTGGCCAGAGGAAGCGGTCATCGTCCGTTCCTTTTCTTCGTCCAGCTTGAGAGAAGGGTTGGCAGGGGAAACCGCCGGTAAGAAGGTAGATGGATTCTGCAGGGCGTAATCGAGAAGTAGATGTCCTGTTTCGGGATGACTTCCCCCGCCCACCGTTTGTGGGGTTGGTAACAAGGCCCTTGTTTTTAAGGGTTCGAATGTCCCCAAAGATTTGCGCTTCAGGCCAATGTTTTTTGAGGACGGCTTGGGCGAATGGTTCATTGTCGCAAAATATATGTTCCGTGTTCGGCCAGACTTGATCGATCGCAAGGGCGAAACCTCCGATGCCTGAAAATAAATCGATGTGTTTCACTCCTAGTGTTTGTCATTGTTTTCGACCTGAGTAGAGGGGGCAGGAAACGCTTAAAGTCTTTCCTTAATCAAAACACGCTGAATGGGCTAGTCAATGTGGATAGCCAAGGGCTTTTTATTCGCTTGAAAGGAAGGCACGCATTTTCTTCTTCACGGTGTTCTTGTCGGTGGCCCATCGCTCTAGTGATTTGTCGATGAGTATTTTCCGGTCTTTGTCCTTCATCTGTTTAGTGTCCGGTGCGGAGCTTTTAATAAGTTCAACGGTCGGGGTGTCTCCGATAAAAGTCCGGCAATAAAAGGTGTATCTGGGGAGTGAGGTGATGTTCGAGGCCGTCAATTTTTCGGGGTATTCAAAGTATTGCCAATTATCTGCGGTCGCTTGTGCGTCTTCCCCTGACACATTGAAGACGATCTGATTTTGAGCGTTTGAGAATATATCCCGCGCAAAAGGGACTTGGTGCATGCCCTGAAAAGCCGAAAGAGATGCGAGCCCATATTTTCTGCCCTCGGCTAATATCGTTGAAAACCTCCCGCCATGTGCGAAGTTCTGGGCCTCATCGTTTATCAAAAGGAAGGGACTCCGTTTTTTCTGCTTCTCTCTTTTCAACGCCGCAATGCTTATCATCGAAACCATTAAAGAGCCTAAGAGCTGGGAGATTTCCTCGCCGATTCTTCCTTTCGATAAACGGCAAATCACGATCTTATTCGTGTTCATAATCTTCAAAAGGTCTAAAGACTTCGGCTGGCCGATAATCGGGATGATGGAGGGTCTTAGGAGCTTCCCGACCTTGTTGATCGGCGGGCTGAACTTGCTCATCTGCTCTTTGGCTTGGAGTTTTTCGTCGTACTGTTCCCGAAACATTCGGAGTAACGGGTCGGCGGTTCGTAGCAGTATCTTTGCCCGAAATTCATCATCTGCCAAAAAACGGAAGAGATGGACTAGGGTAGGGCGCTCGTAGTATTCGCAAATCGCGTTCTAAACCGTTCCCGATAACACGGGCTGATTCGTCTCCCCAGGCGGTTCCGGCCATCGATTTAATCGTCGTGTAGACCGATTCCTTTGCAAGTTCGAGTTCTTCCGGCAAGTCATGGTCAAGGATATTTAACGCGGGGACAGAGTGAGCGTCTGAATCGAATAAAATAACATCCCGCCAACGGTGTCGTGGAATGATGCCTAATGCCGCGTCTGCGAGTTCGCCGTGCGGGTCGTTTACCCAGACTCCGAGTCCGGCTTCGATTTGGGCTTTGAAGATAGTTAAAATGAGCGTCGATTTTCCCATCCCGCTCATACCGAGGATGTTCGTATGCTTTGTGATGTCGATTGAAAAAGGATTCCCTTTTTGGTCGGTGCCGATAGTTACATACATTTGCTGAAAGCTGAGATATCAGGGTGTGCGTTGCCGATTCGAACGGCTTCCCGTCCACACACACGTCCGCTATTCCAAGACGGCACGTAAATCTCAGCTCTCAAAAAACGAAACAGCTGATCTCGCGGCCCGCCTCCCATACAGCCATACTCAAGGGTGATGTACATGGAGAGGAAAGCGGGAGGCGAGAGAGTGAGTAGGCCGTCCTACTCCGCCTCGTCTGCATAGAGAGCGAGATTACTTCTTATAATACCGCCGTTAACTTAGATGTCGAGGAGCGTAACGGGGGATTTATCTTTTGAGGTTTTGAAGGTGAGGTGGTCTTCTTCCGTCGAAAGCCAGAACATTCGATGATTGAATTTTTCGTGCAATGCTTCCAAGAGATTCTCGCGCCGAATATCGTTCCGTAAAACGACGATGGTTCTGAACTGTTTGAAGTCCCAATCTTTTTCACATTCCTTCGAACCGTAGTAGTCGTAGTACATGCCGAGCTTGCGAATAATGGAAGGTTCGCCGTCGATATATTTGGAGTTCTTGGCCCGTTCGATTTCCAAGAAGAAGTGGAACCATCCCTTTTGAGTTTTGATCGAGAACTGCGCGTCGGGGTGTACGGATTCGGTTTTCAAATCCCTCTGTATCCATTTCAATTCGATCGCGTGTTTCTTGCAGTATTTTGTGAGCTCGATATGGAAGAACGAGATTTCGAGTTCGTGGTCAAGGGTTCGAATTGAATGATCGTCGAGCGTTTTCCCGCCGTATTCACCTACGCCTTTGTCCGTTAGTCCGTAGACGTAGCTCAATCCTCCCATCGACTGTTCAGGGTCGAGGTAGGGCAGTCGGTGGACGAGCCCTTCGCGGTCGAGAAGTTTGAGCGTGTTCTGGATGGAACGGCGGTCGTTGTCGTTCGGCTCTTTTCCTCGTACGAGACGGGAAAGGTCGATAACACGGAGGCAGAAAAACTCAGCGAGGGTTTCGAGGATTCGGGTTTTTACCCCGTTGCGGCGGGGTTGAAGTGCCTTTGATTTCTTCGTTTTTTGGATCGGGACTGTTTGCGTTGCCATTCACTTCATTAAAAGGCTTTTGGCCGGTATTGCAAGAGGGCCAGTCCATCGAGCGTTTCCTGATCTCTTTGGCGTAACTAATCTTGCCGTATTCGTCGGTGTGGCCGAGAGGTTTGGGGGTATCGAAGATAATCGCCTGTTGGTGAGGCACTTTGAGGCACGCCTGATATTCGTGGAGCGTCGTTAAGAAATCGGTTTCGTAGGGCTGGACTATGTCTTCAAATGCTTTCGCATCCTTCTTTTGGAGTCTGAAAATAATGAAGTTATCGACGATGCCGAAGATGGCGCTTCGTACTGCCGGGATCAGTTTATCGAGGACGATATTCGCAAGGATGAGGCAGAGCCCGAATTTCCCGGTCTCTTCGAGAATGATGTCGAAGGAGGAGGTTTGAAACCGTTGAAACTCGTCGCAATATAAAAAGAAGGGGACTCGTTCATGCTTTGGGATGTGTCTGCGGGCAAAAGCGCCCCGACAGATTTTCAAGACAAGGAGTTGGCCGAGCAATAGGGCGGAGTCCGAAGTTTGGAGGTCAACCAGTAAGATTTTTCGGTCATTCATAGCGTTGAAGATGTTTAGTCCCCCTGGGGTGCCGAAGATGGCTCTCAAAGATGGGGATAGGACAAAGATTTTGAGCCGTGCGAGGAGTGCCGGAATCGATTCATTTTTCCAATCAAACGCGTTCCAGTCGTTAATGAGGACGGTGTCTTTGAGGTTTTTACGGATTTCACGTTGCCGTTCCCTATCCGTAAAAAAGTAGTAGAAGTCTAAAAAAGAACAGTCTCCGGCATCGATGAGTGTCCAGGCGAGTGATCTGATAATCGGGATGAGGCGGGTCGCCGCTATGCTCTTTTCGAGGGTCTCAATCAAATCGCCGACGAGGGCTTCTTTGTCAACAAGTTCATCGGCGGCTAAAAAGTCGATCGGGACGGGAGTATCAGGAGAAATGTAAATCGTGTCCTTTACCCTGTTTTCCGGTATCCAGTGAATGAGCTGTTTCACCAAATCGCCCGCGGGATCGATGACGCATACCCCCTGCCCGTTCTCGATGTCCTGGAGGGCCATTTCAAGCATGGTGGTGGATTTGCCGTACCGAGAGTGCCCTGGCATATAGCAATGCCGATTCCGATATTCCTGAGGGATTTTCACGAGAAGTTGATGTCGGCGCGGGAGCGGACAAGTGGTTTAACGGGTTCAAGAGGGTACAAGTCGCATTTAAAAACGAGGATGCCAAAGCGTTCGGTTTCTTCGAGAAGTGCTTCTCGCAAGGTTTGCGAGAGGTCGGGTATGACGATGGATTGGGAGTCTGGTTTGTCATGGAAGAATCGGTCTAAGGCCAAGCCGAGCCGACGGCTGACCAATTGTTGGTGTTCTTCGGTGTTTGATTCAGCGGCAAGCCGGATGAGGATTTTTACCGCTGCGAAAGTTCCTGAAGCATATTTGGGCTTGAACAAGAAGATTTGTTCGGTAATGACGGAAGGCAATCGTAAGAGTCGTACAACCTTGAAAGCGTAATAGATTTTATAGGCGAGAAAAACGATTATGCCAAAGAGAGGAATGAAGAAAATGACTTCGAAGAATGTTTTGTCGAAATAGACCGAAAGGGCGACGAGGAAGAAAAGCGGTGATCCGATTGCGAGAATAATCTGGAATGTCTTTTCATAGTTCTCGGCATTGTGTTTCAGTTTGGCAATCCTAGAAGGATGAGGATTTGAGGTTTCGTAAATCAGGTAGGGATTGTTGTCCGTCATGCGTTAGCTTTTTCCGATGGGGTTCCCGCCCAGTCCTGAGTGATAACGAATCCTGATAAGGACAAGCGTAGCGACGGGCAATCTTCTGCGGTAGCCGGATACGGTTTGAGGACGAACGGATACGAGAGGAGGAAAACAGAAGATTGCCCGTCGGTAGAGGGGACTGGGCGGCACACTAGTAAGTACCCGTAACATATAGTGTTCGGGCCTCGCGGCGATTTTTTTACGATACCAGTCACGGATACCAATCGGTACTCTAACAATTGGCGTTATAATACGCCCACCTCTACCCTTTTGGGTAGGGGATGCCAGTCGCCGCAAGGATGACGGGTTAGCTCATTTACTTCCCGCGAGGGAAGGGGAATCTACCAAGGAGAAATCCTATGGATTCCTTTGAGCGTCAGTACGTAGTGAAAGAAGCGGCTGCAATTCTGACCTGTTCGACGAGTCATGTTTTACGACTGATCGGGCGGAAAGAATTGGAGGCGTGGAAGTATCCTCAGCGAAAGCCGTTCGGGCGGAAACGTCAGTACGAATCGTGGAGGATACCGGAGAGTGCCCTTCAGAAGTTCATGAAGCGCAATCGAAACGTCGCTGCGTAGTGGCGAGAGCCGGATCACTCCGGCTCTTTTTTTGTGTACATGATTTTGTACAAGAAAACGGCGTATCGAGGTTTTTCGGCGCTTTGAGCATATTCAAAATAAACAACTTACTTGTTTTCAGCGCTCGCCGTTTTCCATCCTAGCTTCCCTCTCAGAGGCAGGTGGGAACGATCTGCAAGAAACAATGAGCAAGCCCCTTCCCCCTCGCTCACCACTCCCTACATCTCGTCATGTAAAACGCGCCGACGCTCCCTACTATTGCAAGCCCTGAGCCACTCCTCGGCCAGCCTGTTAATAAGCTAAGTCCACTCTTATGTTGGGCTTATTGTCGCCGCCACTCGCACCGAACGTCCCAAAACGAAGCCCAAATTCAGTTCGGCACCCAGCCAAGTTTTAATCCGGGAATCGCCACCCCAATCCTTCATTTTCCTCGCTAAATCCTCGTCCTAGAACCTTGGTAATCCTCCGACCCACGCCGTCGAGCTATGGGTTTTCTAACCACCTCGCCTCAACATACTTCATGCGCCGGTTCCTCCTCCTCCCTCTCTCCCTCTCCCACCCGCGCATCCGCCGTCCGCTCATCCGCCAACTCCTCGCCGTCGGCGCACTCATCCTCATCTCCGTCGCTTCCGCCTTGGGCGACATCCCCACCTCGCCTCAACTCCGCAAAGCCGCCGGTTGTTACTGCCCCTGCCACGAATCCACCACCCGCCGCGGCTGCACCAAAATGTGCGACTCCCACAAAACCGCCGTCCGCTGGCTCAGCGTCTCCTGCATGAAGCCCCGTTTCCAACCACGCAGCGACAAAGCCAACGCTGGCCCACACCTCCACCACCCCGACCGCGCCGAACACGCCCAGCTCCAGCAACCCAATTAATTTTTAAGTAAAATTTTCGTCGGAAATGAAATCAGGCGCGTGTCGAACCGCGCCTGATCAAAACGTCCACAAATTTTTGGAAAAACCCTCAGATGAAGTACCGCGTCAAAACCCCCGCCGCAATCCCCAGCACCAACACACACGCATAAATCTGCGCCGCCACCTTCCACGATAACGACTTCCCCACCACCGACAGCGAGAACACACTGATAATCCCCAGCGTGCACAGAATCGTCACCACATACGCCAGCGGCACACCGTGCGTCAGCGCCACATAAGCCACGGCCACATCAAACGCCATCGGCACCGGCAAAAACGTTGCCACCACCGCCACCAACACAATCCCCAACAACGTCACCTGCACTCCAACCAACGCCTGCGCCGGAAGCGCCTCAATCGCCAGCGCACCCAGCACCGCCGCCAGCATCATCAATGGAAACGCCACCCGAAACACATACCAAAAACTCTTCGCATACGACCGCACCACACTCACCAACGCCTGCCCCCAACTCTCCGGCGCCGACAAATCCACTGGACAAGCCACATCCACAACCGGCTCCCCGAGGGCCGCCCGCTTGGGAGCCAATGTCGGCGCCACCACCAGAATCAGCACCAACACCGTTCCCAATTTCAGCAGCGCCACCGACGCCGGAAACAACGCAAACGTCATCGCCAGCACCACCGCATTCAACGCCGGCGACGCAAACATCGCCGCCAGCACCGACTCCGGCCGCATCCCCGAAGCGATCAACCCCCGCGCAATTGGCGCCACACAATTGGTGCAAACTCCCAGCGGCGCCCCAATCGCCGCACCCACCAAACTATTCAGCCACCGTGAATTCGTCGACCGCCTCCGCAGCGTCGCCAGAAACGTCAGCGCCGCCGGCCCAAACAAAAAGGCAAACGTCATCCCCACTCGATTGGCATCCAGCCAATTCACCGTCGTCCGCCACACCCGCTGCGAATACGGCATGCTGCGATCCACCGCATACACCGTCCCAAACGTCAGCGCCCCGCTCACCTTAATCTGCGTTCCCGCGTGATACCTCTTCATCAGCGCCGGATACCGCGAATCCACCCAAAAAATTCCCGCAATCACCACCATCAACAAAATCGCCAGCGACCGGCTCTTCCACGTCGTGCTACCGCTCACACTCAAATCCAGACCCATCACCGACGTTTGCGTAGCCAAGCTAATGCCTCCAGATCAACAGGCTTTCTTCAAGAATTTGGGTCGAGCACGGGAAAGATTGCGAGGACTCTATCCATGTTCCTCTTCGCGGGAAATAACCTTTACATACTAGTGAGCCATACCGGACTGCCACCCGAGAGCTTCAGAATTTTGCCGGCCCCTCCACCGCCAAACTAGAATCAACTTGCCGACATTGCCGTAAGTGAAATTTTTGATATCATCACAAACCTTACTGACATTCGCTCCGTGCACGTCCCCGCGCGGAAGTTGTCTGGGCCACTCAAAACTGCTCCGAATCTGAAAACCAGTCGCAGGATTGCGCAAAAAATGCCCGACGATTTTTCGCACGATACCTCGTGCGCCGTTTCACCTAAAGCGCTGAACCACTGCGCCGCTGGCCCGGTCGCCTGAAATGGCCTCAGCCAGCCGCACCGCCTTAGATCTGCGCCAGTCTCACCCAGCCACCTGGTTCCCGGCCATCAAATGGTACGAGCAACAACGCGACTGGGTTCTCCATCCCTTCTCCTCTGATAGCTGCGCATTCAACTTCCCTATCGCCCTCCGCATCTTCGGCTCGATCGACGCCGCCGCCCTCCACAAAAGCCTGGAAATAATTGTTCAGCGCCACGAACCTCTGCGCAGCCGATTCCAGGTGACCAACGGCGTGCTCCAACAACTCATCGCCCCGGCATCCAACGTGTCCTTTCGCGAAGTGCACCACTCCACCGTTTCAACGGCAGACGCCGAGGCCCGCGTCCGCGACCTGTGCGCCCGGGAGTCCGGCTATCCCTTCGACCTCACCCAAGACACCCTGCTGCGCGCCAAACTTTTCGAGCTCTCCCCCACCGACCACGTACTCCTTATCGTCACCCATCGCATCGCTTTCGACGATTGGTCAGCGGGCCTCCTGCTCCGCGAACTTTCGCTCCTCTATCCCCAGTCTGGCGCGACCGCACCCGCTGCATTCCAGCCTTGGCCCTACTCATACAGTCACTTCGCCGCAGACCTCCATCAGCAGCTGCGCCGCCCCGAATTCCAATCCGAGTCCGCCTACTGGCTCTCAAAATTCCGCGACCGAACCGTATTCGAATACCTGGACACTCTCGAGCTTCCGGGCTCCAGCGCCCGCACCCACGGCGCGCGGCAAAATCTTTGGTTCAACGCGCAAACCCGCGCCCGACTCGAACGCGTCGCCAGCACCGCCGAAGCCACCCCATTCATGGTATTAGCCGCGATACTGCTGCGGCTCTTTGCCACCCAAGCTGCAGATCCAGACACCGCCATCTCCTGCTACGCCGCAAATCGCAATCACCCCAACCTTGAAACCCTCATCGGCCCCTTCGCCAATCGCCTCATCTTGCGCGCCAACCTCGCAGGCGCTACATCCGCAGCCGCGGTACTCGAAAAAGTTCGCGACGCCGCTCTTGACGCCTCCTCCGCTCAAAAACTTCCCCACGGCGAACTCCTCGAAACATTTTCAGCCGCTCACCATCCCCAAGAAAATCCTCGCACCCAGTTCGCCATGGTGATGTCAGACGATCCCATCGGCAATTTCGAACTCCCCTTTCTGACCGTCTCGGAATTTTCCTTCTTCGCCGAATCCACTTGCCACGACCTTTGCATCACCTTAAATTTTCGGCGCCGCGGCGACCTGGTGATCGACTTCCTCTACCGCACCGCCCTCTTCGATTCAGAAACCATCCTCACGTTGGTGAAGCAATACGAAACGGCCCTGCATCAGTTTCTCGATGAATACGACGGCTCCGCGGCTTCTACCCAACGCCCAGAAAAATCCTGGACGCAAACCGCACTCGCTTCTCTCGCTTCGCCAAGTGAACCCGCGCCCAGCATCACGGACGCGCCCGAGGCCCGCCTGCAGAAAATATGGCGTGAAATTTTTTCGTGTAGTCCGATACAACTGGAATCCAGCTTTTTCGATTTGGGTGGAGATTCCCTGGCCGCCACGCGGCTGCTCAACGCGATCGAATCTCAATTTGGCGTGCGATTATCCTTCGCGGACTTGTGGCAATGCCCAACAGTAGCGCTGTTGGCCGCAAAATTGCCCTCTCAAACACCGCCGGCTCAATCAACTCCCGAGCCTGCTGTCTCGGCGGCCCGCTCTGCCGCCGCCGCGAGCCCAACACGATCTCGCCGCGTCTGGGGAATTTTCTAAGCCGATTCGCCCAGCAGCTTCGCCAAAATCTCCGGAATCTCAAACAGCGCCCGATTATCCAGCTTCTCCACATTCCCGCGCAGCCGCGCCAACGTCCCCGGCTCCAGCATCTGCTTCACGCCACTCACCACGTCTTCAAATCCGCGCAGCACAATCCCCACATCTTTCGTCTTCACCCACTCCGCGTTGTACCGCTCCTGCGGCAAGGTCCACGAATTGCACTCAATCAGCACCGGCAACTTCCGCACCATCGCTTCCGCAATACTCCCCGGCCCCGGCTTGCCAATCATAAAATCCGCCGTCCGCATCAGCTTATGCACTTCCTTCGTGAACCCCACCACATGCACCGGATATTTCCACTTCCGCGCCCGAAACTTCTCCGCCAATTTCTCATTCCGCCCGCAAATCTGAATCATCTGCAGCGGCACACCCGCCTCATCCAGCCGCTCGGCAATCTTAAACATCACTCCCGAACCATACCCCCCAAACAACACAATCGCCGTCGGCAAATCCTTCCGCAGCCCCATCTCTTTCTTCGCCGCCGCCACATCCACCGCTTCTTCAACATAGAAATCCGGCCGCAAAATCATCCCCGACGTCGCGAAAATGTGCGTCTCGTCATGCCCAAACGCCCGCGCCTGCTCCACCGCCTTCTCCGTCCCACCAATCACGTACTGCTCCCGGATCGGCTCAATCCAGAAGCGCGGCGGAAAGTCCGCCAGATCCGTTATTAAGGTTACGAAGGGCTTCCCCGGACAAGCCAAACTCCAGCTCTCATACAGCTCCCGGTTAAAGTGCGGAATCACCGACACCAACAGGTCCGCGGGATGCGCCTGCCAATTCTTGGCCAGCAGCTTCACCAGCGGCCCGTGAAAAATCCGAATAATAGTCTGCAGCACCCGCAACAGGCTGGTCGCCCCATAGGTCCAGCCATTCCGCAGCAACGTATTATATTGTTCCTGAATTCGTATCCCGGTCAGCCGCCGCAGCACATCCAGGTGGTCCGTTAACTCCTGAAACTGCACCAGTTCCACATCCCACGGACGCTTCTGCTGCTCCAGAATCGCTTTGAGGGAAATTGCGGCGTTGCGATGCCCGCCCCCGGCATCGTGAAAAACAATGTGGACCTTCTTCGTCCGCCCTTCGGTCATCTCCCGAAGTTCACCTTCATCATGGCCGGATTGTTACACAGGTTTGAATGGTTACAACAAGAGCATCCACCATGCCATGTGGATAACCCAGTAACCCTCATGTGTTCAATTAGTTCCATTGCCACATTCACAAACAATTTGTCCCCTCTTCACTGCCTGTTCATATCCTCCGCCGAAAATACTCCCATGCGCTGCGACCTCCATGTTCACACTGTCGCCTCCGGCATGGTTAACACGCCGCTCCTCAACCGCATTTGCCGCGAATCCTACAACGACGCCGACCTCGTCTACCGCCGCCTGAAGTCTCTCGGCATGGGCTTGGTCACCATTACCGACCACGACTCCATCGACGCCGGCGAGATCCTTCGCAAACATCCCGACTTCTTCGTCAGCGAGGAAGTCACCGCCCGCATGCCCACCGGCACCGAAGTCCACATCGGCGTCTACAACATGCGCGAGCGTGACCACCTCGAAATTCAGCGCCGCCGCAACGACTTCATCTCCCTGGTCATGTATCTCAGCGAACGAAAACTCTTCTTCAGCGTCAACCACGTCTTCTCCGGCCTCACCGGCCGCCGCGAAGAGCGCGATTTCGACTGGTTCGCCAGCTACGCTCCCGCCTTAGAAGTCCGCAACGGCCAAATGTGCGAGAAAGCCAACGCCGACGCCGCCAACCTCGCCGCCCGTTTCGGAAAAATAGCCATCGCCGGCAGCGACTCCCACACCATCGCCGGAGTCGGCCTCACCCACACCGAAGTCCCCGGCGCACGCGACGCCGACGAATTTTTCGCCGGCTTGCTGCAAGGCCACGGTCGCATCCACGGCGTCCACGGCGGCTACACCAAACTGACCGCCGACGTCTTCAGCATCGTCAAAGCTCTGGTCACCGAAAAGCCCTGGACTCTGGCCATCGCCCCACTCGCCGTATTCGTCCCCTTCGTCACCGGCGGCCACTGGCTCAACGAAAAACGCTTCTGCAAAAAGTGGGCCAAGAACATGGAAGGCGCCGAAAAGCGCACCCAATTTCTATGGGATGTTCCCGCCCGCGATCACGACCTGCTCCCGCAACACTTGGCCTTTGACGTTCCCATGGGTTCTTTCGGCGGCAACACGTTGAGCGGTTCGCTAGGCACTTCCTCATGAGGTGAAGTTGTGGCCGTAGCTCGCACGCTATGGGGTTTCATCGAACGCCGCGACCATCGGGTCATGCGGCGGATGAACCGTTGGCGTGCCCCGCGCTGGTTCCGCATCTGGATGATTCTCTCCACCCGCCTGGGCGACGGCTGGCTTTGGTACGGCATGGCCGCCATGCTGCTTAGCTTTCGGTGGAGTCCAGCGTTACGCCGCAATCGGCGCAGCAGGTTCCGCGGCTTTCGTCGGCGTCGCCGTCTTCAAAGCCCTCAAGCATCTCAGCCACCGCCAGCGCCCCTGCCAGTTCGAGCCGCACTGCTGGTCCAACATCCTCCCGCCCGACAAATTTTCCTTCCCCAGCGGTCACACCATGACCGCCTTCTCCATCGCGCTCGTTCTCAGTTACTTCTACCCCGCCATGGAAGGCGAGCTGTTCTTCATCGCCCTCAGCATCGCCGCCTCCCGCATCGTCCTCGGCATGCACTTCCTCAGCGACGTCCTCGCCGGCATCATCCTCGGCGCCGCCCTCGGCGTCGGCGCCATCACCGCCTTCGCCTCCCTCGGCTGGATCTAATCCCCGCTCCAACTTTCAATTTAGAATTGAGGCAAAACACACCATTGAACTCTTCAGAGTGAACCTCGGTTGGGGTGCCCCAGACGCCGTAGTTGCGTCTGGGGGTTTAGATCCCACTTCATCTCACAACCACAACGACATGGGTGGGTTTTAGACCTCCCCCGTCTACCAAACAAGACAACACAGGGTGGCCCAAGTTCGCCTTCGGTTCACGAACCTGGGTCTTTCTTTTTCCTCGTTAATCCAAGACCTTCGCAAAATCAATGGTCGCCAAAAAAAAGAGGCGCAGTCTCCCGCGCCTCTCAACAATCACCAATTGTGAATTCGATCTACGCCTTCTGCGCCTGTCTCCGCAAAAACGTCGGCACATCCAGATCATCGATCGCCATCTGCTCCCGCAGTTCATTGCGCACTTCGCGCAAATTCTGCTGCACCTGCTGCACAACCGTAGGCGGCTGCACAGGCGTAACCACCGGCGGAGGCTGAGGCGGAGCCGGCGCAATCGCCACCACTTCCTCCTCTGCCACCTGCTGCATCTCCACCCGATTCACATACTGAATCGGCTGCTGCACCGGCGCCGGCTCAGGAGCCCGCTCCGGTTCAGCCTTCCACGTCTTCGGCAAGAACGTCGGCTTCTGATGAAGATTCTTCTTATTCGCATCCTTGAAGCCCGCCGCAATCACGGTGATCTTGATGGTGTCCTTCATCGCATCATCCTGCACCGCGCCAAAAATAATATTGGCATTCTCATGCGCAGCCTTCTGAATGACGCTCGAAGCCTCATGCACCTCATGCAAAGTCAGGCTGGAGCTCCCACTAATATTGATGAGAATCCCCTGCGCCCCTTGAATCGAATTGTCTTCCAGTAGCGGACTGGCAATCGCCCGATTCGCCGCATCCACCGCGCGATTCGTCCCGGTCGCCACCGCCGTGCCCATCACCGCATAACCCTGTCCCGACATAATCGCCTTCACGTCGGCAAAGTCGCGATTGATAATCCCCGGCACCGTAATAATGTCCGAAATCCCCTGCACCGCCTGCCGCAAAATATCGTCTGCAATTCGAAACGCGTCAAAAAAGCTGGTCCCGCGCTCCACTGTTTCCATCAATCGCTCGTTGGGAATCACGATGACCGTATCCACCGCGCCAATCAATTCCTGTAGCGCCTGTTCCGCCTGCAGCATCCGGCGCTTGCCTTCGAACGCAAACGGCTTGGTCACCACCGCCACGCTCAACGCGCCCAACTCACTCGCCAGCGAAGCCACCACCGGCGCCGCGCCGCTGCCGGTGCCTCCGCCGAGCCCCGACGTAATGAAAATCATGTCGGAGCCTTCCAGCGCCTCAATGATCTTTTCCGTATCTTCCAGCGCCGCCTTGCGCCCCACCTCAGGGTTCGCGCCGGCGCCCAGGCCTTTCGTCAACTTCGCGCCCAACTGCAACTTCACCGGCGCCTGCGACAGCTTCAGCGCCTGCAAATCGGTATTCGCGGTAATAAACTCTACGCCTTCCACTTTGGCGCGGATCATGCGGTTGACAGCGTTGCACCCGCCGCCTCCCACTCCGATCACCTTAATTTTGGCCGGCGACAGCTCTTCGCTGAAGCTCATCCGTATTCCCTGCTCTTTTATGGGCATTCCTTTCCCTCGACCTTCTCCATATTCGGCGTGCCGCGCGGGGGCAAGTTCACGAAGCTCCGGCAAACATGGCTTTCAATTTAGATACCAGATTCCCAGCGCGATGCGGGGTGGCGCGTCGCGCTTTCGCTCCATACATCGTCAATCCAATTACCGTTGCATATTCCGGCTGCGCTACCTGCTCCGGTAGATCAGCCAAACCTTTAGGCTCCGCAATGCGCACCGGCAGGTGCAGCGTTTGCTCGATCAATTCGCCAAATCCATGCAGCCGCGCTCCGCCGCCGCACAACACAAAACCCGCGGGGATTTGCGTCTCCAGCCCGGCGCGCCGCAGATCATCGCGAATCATCGCCAGCAATTCATGCGCGCGCGGCTCAATAATATCCGTCAGCATCCGCGCGAAAATCGTTCGCGGCGGACGATCCCCTACACTCGCTATTTCGATGGCCCCATCTTCCTGCAGGAGGTCTGAAGTCGCACAGCCATTGCGCCGCTTAATTTTTTCCGCCTCGGGAATCGGCGTCCGCAGCCCCACCGCCAAATCATTGGTAAAGTGATCTCCGCCAATCGCCACCGCGCTGGTGTGCCGCACCACCGCCCCGCCGTACACAATAATTTCCGTCGTCCCGCCGCCGATATCCAGCAAGCAGCAACCCAAGTCCCGCTCATCCTGCGTCAGCGATGACTCCGCCGAAGCCAGCGGCTCCAGCACCGTGTCGCTGATCAAAATCCCCGCTTTATTCGCCGCCGTCACCAGATTCTGCGTCGCCGCAATCGACGACGTCACCACATGCACATTGGCTTCCAGGCGTTGCCCCACCATCCCAATTGCGTCGCGAATCCCGTCCTGCGCATCCACCCGGAATTCATGCGGCAACACATGCAACACTTCGCGATCTTCCGGCAGCGAAATATTCCGCGCCGCATCGATGGCTCTTCGTACATCGTCCCGCTCAATATCCCGCGCCCGCGAACCCAGGGTAATCCCGCCGCGGCTATTCACTCCGCGCACATGATTCCCCGCCACTCCAATCACCGCCGACTCCACCGGCACATTCGCCACACTCTCCGCTTCTTCCACCGCCCGGCGAATCGAACTCACCGTCGAATCCAGATTCACAATCAAGCCCTTGCGTAAACCTTTCGACTCCGCGGCCCCCAGCCCCAGAAACCTCACCTGCTCGTCGTCAATCTCCGCAATCAACGCACACGTCTTCGAGCTGCCGATGTCGAGCCCCACCACATAACGATCTTTTCGATTCATCGCCATACTCCCAGCCGCATTACCTGGCTTTTGCTACCGCTACTCCCGCGCTCGAGTCGGGATTCAAAATCACCTGCCGCGAATACTGCAAATCGATTGAATGCACATGCCCGGCATTCGCCTGCCATTGCGAAAAATTTTCCACTAACATCCGGTACTTTGCCGCAAAATCCCCGCCCCCAAAATGAATGGTCACCGCTTGCGGATCGGTCGGCCCAGCCAATCCCGTCATCACCGCCCGCAAATCCCGCAAACTTCCCAGATCAATCTCGCTCACCTGCTCCGAAGAACCCACCCGCACCACTTCAATCGCCTTCAGAAAATCTTGATACATCTCCATCCGCGATGCCCGCTGGTCCCGCGCCAATTCATCCGAAACTCCGCTCACAATCGGGAAATGCCACTCTTCGCCGGCCGGCCGGTCCAGAATCACTCCATGTGCATCAATCAAAAAAAGCTGGTTCCCGCTCCGCGCAAATGCAATCGGCGTCCGCTCATTCACTTCCACCCGCAGCCGGTTCGGCAAAATCCGCTGCACCGTCGCCGTTTCCACCCACGGCAACTGCTCCAACTCGCTGCGCCGCTTGTCCAAAGGAATTTGTACCACGCTGCGATTACGGTCCCGTAAAAACTGCTTCAGCACCGCATCCCGCGTCACAATCTTGTTTCCACTCAACTCAATCTGATCGGGCTTCAGCAGCGCAAACTTCGGCGAGTACAAAACAAATCGCACTCCCGCCACCACCGCGCTCACTCCCGCAACTCCCGCCACGCTCAAAACCGCCACCCGCTTATAAAACGACCAGCTCTTCCCCGCAAATTTCTTCCGCCGGATCTCCACCGGCTTCTGCCGCCGCAAATAACGCGGCTCCTCATCCGTGAGCAGCTCCGGCCGGTACGATTCGGCCTCGGCTGCCGCCGCCGACCCCGTGCGTGGCCTGGAAACGCCCTTCACGCGTTCCATACCACCACCTCGTTCTCCAATTCGAATCCATACGCCTTCCGCACGCACTCGCGCACATCCGCGATCAGCGTCAGCATGTCTTTCGCGGTGGCCTTACCCACATTGACGAAAAAATTCGCGTGACGATCGCTCACCCGCGCATCGCCCACCGCCATGCCCTTCAATCCCAATTCATCAATCATCCGTCCGGCAGACGCACCCGGAGGATTTTTGAAAATACACCCTGCACTTTTTTGGCCTAACGGTTGGCTGGCTCGGCGCTTCTCGTTGCAGATGCGAATTCCTTGGAGTATGTCGCGGAACGCTTTGGAGGGAAGTTCCAGCTTCACTGTCAGCATCATATCATCGGCCGCAAATGATGTGTGCCGGTATTCAAACGAAATCTGATCACCGCGCAAAATTTCTATCGAACGCGTCGCCGCCCGATACACCTTCACCTCTCGCACGTATGTTCCAATCTGAATCCCATACGCGCCGGCATTCATCCGCAGCGCTCCACCCACCGTTCCCGGCACACCAATCAACCCTTCCATCCCGCCTAAATCCCGTTTGGCACAAGCCGTCACCGTTTTTCCCAGATCGGCGGCGGCATCAATCGACGCCACGTTCCCTTCAATCACCAAATCCGGATCGGGCTGCGCTAGTTGCAGCACCACCCACGGCAACTCCCCATCCGCCACCAACAAGTTCGAACCGCCGCCGATAAACCGAAACGGAATTGCTGCCGCTTCCAGCAGCTTCACCAAATCCGGAATGCTGTCGTGCACCTTCATCCGCAGCAAGTCCGTTGTCCCGCCAATTCCCAGGTAGGTAATTTCCGCCAGCGACGCTCCGCTTTTTACCTCCACCCCCAGCTCCGGCAGCTTCGCGAAAACGCTTTGATCTTTAATCCGCATGTTGCACCGAACGCTCCGCCCGCAGGAGCGCTAGAATTTCATTGCTCGCGCGGCTCACGCTCCCCGCGCCAATCGTCAAAATCGCATCGCCCGCACGCGCTTCGGACACCGCTCGCTCAATCCCCTCCTGCATCGACGCGCAGTAGTACACCCGCTTGTGCCCCGCTTCGCGAATCGCCGCAGCCAGCGCGTCGCTGCTCACGCCCTCGATCGGCGCTTCGCTCGCCGCATAAATGTCGACGAGCACCAGCACATCCGCCAGATTGAACGCCCGCCGAAACTCCTCCCACAAATGCTGCGTCCGCGAATACCGGTGCGGCTGAAACAGCACAATCAGCCGGTCAAACTTGCAGACCTTGGCCGCCTCCAGCGTCGCGCGAATCTCTACTGGGTGATGCCCGTAGTCATCAATCACCGTAATATCGTTCGCCACACCTTTCACGTCAAAACGTCTCCCTACTCCGCCAAATTTCACCAAGCCTTCGCGAATCAGCTCCACCGGCACGCTCAAATACAACGCCACCGCCGCCGCCGCCGCCGCATTCCGCACATTGTGAATCCCCGGCGGATGCATCAGCTTGAAATTCCCTAAATCCTCGCCGCGATACGTCAGCGTGAATGAACTCACCAATCCTTCCAGCTTGATCTCGCTGATCACCAAATCCGCCTGGCTCGACGTCCCATACGTAATAATCGGCCGCTTCACCTGCGGAATAATCGCCTGCACATTAGGCTCATCCAGGCACAAAATCGCCGCCCCATAAAACGGCACGCGATTCACAAATTGCACGAACGCTCCCTGAATATCTTCTAGCGACGAATACTGATCGAGATGCTCGCGGTCGATCGTCGTCACCACCGCCACCACCGGCGCCAGCAACAAGAAACTCCGGTCACTCTCATCCGCTTCCACCACGAAGTACTCGCCCTTGCCCAGTTTCGCGGTCGTTCCCGCCTGGTTCACCCGCCCGCCAATGACAAACGTCGGATCCAGATGCGCCGCATTCAAAATCGACGCCACGATCGAAGTCGTCGTGGTCTTTCCATGCGCCCCCGCCACCGCAATCCCATATTTCAGCCGCATCAACTCCGCCAACATCTCCGCCCGCGGAATCACCGGAATCTTCATCTTGTGCGCTTCAATCACCTCTGGATTCGCCGCAGCAATCGCCGAAGAAGTCACTACTACATGCGCCCCATCCACATTCACCGCTTCATGCACATCAAAAATCGTCGCTCCCAGTTGTTTCAGCCGCTCGGTAATCGAAGACGGCTTACTATCCGACCCCGACACCGAATAACCCAGTGTCAGCAGCACTTCGGCGATCCCGCTCATGCCAATCCCGCCGATGCCCACCAGATGGATCCGCTGAAAATTGCGAAAACTGACCATCATCGCGTCACTTCCTGCCCACTCTCCACCGCAACTCGCGACGCCGCAGGTCCATCCACACCACTCACGCCGGAACTCGAAGCGTCCATGCCTCGATTCCCAGCAAGCGAACCGCCGTTCGACGTTCCACTCCCACGCGAAGCAATCCCCGCAGCCTGCTCAATCAAATCCACAATATCGCTCGCCGCATTCGGCCGCGCCAACGACTTCGCCGCCTCCGACATCCGTTCAATCTCACCAGGATTGTCCACCAGCGAAAAAATCTCCTGACTCAACCGCGCCCCGGTCAACTCCGCCTCCGTAATTACCAAGCCCGCGCCCTTCTTCACCATCTCTTGCGCATTCCGCAACTGATGACTATCCGTCGCCCGCCCAAAGGGAATAAAAATCGCCGCCCGCCCCGCCGCCGCCAGTTCCGCCGCCGTCATCGCCCCGGCGCGGCAAACAATCACGTCCGCCCAGGCAAATCGCGCCGGCATATTGCTCAAGAACGGCACCACTTCCGCCAAAATCTCATGCCGTGCATACGCCGTCCGCACCGCGTCGTAATCCCGCTCGCCGGTTTGATGCACGATGCTCAATTCATTCTTCCGCGCCGCCAACATATCCATCGCATCCACAAACGCCCGATTCACCGGCAACGCTCCCTGGCTCCCACCCGTCACCAACAACCGCAACGGCCTCTGCGGCGCACGCGGCTCAATCGCCAAAAATTCCGGCCGCACCGGATTCCCGGTCACCACCGCCTTCGCACCCCACGCCCGCGCCGAAACTTCATATCCAGTCGCAATCCGCTTCGAAATCCGCGCCAACGTTTTGTTGGTAAACCCCGGCTCCGCATTCGGCTCAAAAATAACGTTGGGCACCCCACCAAGCCACGTCGCCAGCAACATCGGCCCCGCGGCATAGCCTCCAACTCCAAATGCCGCCACCGGTTTATGCTTCCGCAAAATCTCAAACGCATCCACCATCCCCGGCGCCAGCTTGAATAAATTCTTCACCAGGGTTGCGCCGCCCTTACCCTTCAATCCCGCCGCCCGCAACGTCTCCAGCGGCAATCCCGCCTGCGGCACCAACTTCATCTCAATCCCACGCGTGGTCCCCACCAACACCACCGATCGCTCACTGCCACGCGACAACCACTCCCGCGCAATCGCAATCGCCGGAAACACGTGCCCGCCCGTACCGCCGCCTGCGATCAATAATTTCACGCGGGCCTTCCGCCAAAAATCCGCTGCCAGAAATTCTTCACGTCTCGGTCGCCTGCTGACTGATATTCAACAGCACTCCCGTAGCCAATAGCATCACCAGCAAACTCGACCCTCCGTAACTCACAAACGGCAACGGAATCCCCTTGGTCGGCACCATCCCCAGCACCACCGCAAAATTAATCAGCGCCTGGCTCATCACCATCGCGGTAATCCCCAGCGCCAACAGTCTTCCAAATCCGTCCGGCGCGCTAAACGATGCGCGCATCCCCCGCCACCCGTACACCGCAAACAACACAATCACCACCAGCGCCCCGATAAATCCCAGCTCCTCGCAAATCACCGCGTAAATAAAATCGGTATGCGCTTCCGGCAAATAAAACAGTTTCTGCTTCCCTTCCATCAACCCGGTCCCGCTGAATCCGCCCGAACCCACCGCAATCAACGATTGTAACAACTGAAATCCCGCGCCCTGCGGATCCGCATCCGGATGCCAAAACGCCATGAATCTGACGTACCGATAACCCACGTGCGTGATGAGCAGATACAAAATCGGCAGCGCCCCGACGACACCGCACGCCAGCCATTTCCAAGAAAGCCCCGCCACAAATAAGACCGCCGTGGCAATCACCACGATATCCACCGCGGTCCCCAAATCCGGCTGCGCCAGAATGATCGCCACGCAAACCAGAATGGGCGCAACCGCCGGCAAAATCGTCTGCATAAAATCTTCTTTGCAGAATTCCATCTTGGCCGCCACCCGTCGCTTCGAATCCAGAAACCACGCCAGATACAAAATAACCGCCAACTTAGCCAACTCCGACGGCTGAATCCCCACCGGTCCAAATTTGATCCACCGGTGCGTGGCGTGTGACTTGTCCAGAAAAAAGGCCCCCAGCAACATCAACAGCACCGCGCCAATCACCGTGTACACCACCCGCGGCTCCCGCAGCTTCCGGTAATCCAGCCGCATCAGCGCAAACATCCCAAAAATCCCAATCGCCAGCCACGCCGCCTGCCGCAGCAAAAATATGTACGACCGGCCGTAGTGTTGGTCAGCGGTCACCGCCGACGCGGAGTACACCATCACCGCCCCAACCAGGCACAGCACCAGCGTCACCACAAACAGCCAGCGATCGTTCTCCAACCTTCTCGGCACTCTTTCCTCCAAAAACTTTCAGCAAGAACTCGCCACTCGAAACTCGGCAGCTAAACTTCCGGCGAACCGCTCCCCGCACCCGCCGCCGCATTGGCCGCGCCAGAATTTTCCGCGCGCCGCTTCACCAACTCCTTAAACGTTCTTCCGCGATGCTCATAATTCTCAAACTGATCGAAGCTCGCACAAGCCGGGGCTAGCAAAACCACATCGCCGTCTCGCGCCAACTGCGCAGCCATTTGCACCGCCCGCTCAAGCGTTCCCGCATGTTCGAACGCCACGCTGCCGCCAATCTGCCCCGCTATCTTTTCCGCCGCCTCGCCAATCAGCAGCGCGGAAACCGCCCGTTCACGCAACGCCGCCTGCAGCACCGAATAATCGCTTCCTTTATCTCGGCCACCCAAAATCACCAGCAGCCGCCCCGGAAACGCTTCCAGTGCCTTCAAGGTCGCATCCACATTGGTCGCTTTCGAATCGTTGAAATACCGCACCCCGCCAATCTCCGCCACCAACTCCAACCGGTGCTCCACTCCATGAAATGTCCGCACCGCCTCAGCAATGGCCGCCGCCGGCGCACCCTCCAACCGCGCCGCAGTCACCGCCGCCAGCACATTTTCCAGATTGTGCGCGCCAGGCAAAGCAATATCGCGCAGCGTCAGCAAAACCTCTTCCTGCTTGCTGGTCACAAAAACAATTTCTTCCCCGCGCAAATACGCGCCCTGCGTCACCGCCTGCTTTCGGCTGAACCAATACACCTGAGGCTTCTTCGGCGCATGCGCCGCCGACGCCGCATCATCCGCATTCAACACCGCAAAGTCGCTTTCCGTCTGCTTCTCAAAAATCCGAGCTTTGGCCGCGGCGTACGCTTCCATGGTCTTGTGCCGATCCAGATGATCCGGCGTCAGATTCAGCAGCACCGCGATATCCGGGTGAAACGTCTCAATCAACTCCAACTGAAAGCTGCTCAACTCCGCCACCGTAATTGTGTCCGCGCTGGTCAACGCCACCCGCGAAATCATCGGCGTCCCAATATTTCCCGCCACCAATGTAGAAAATCCCGCCGTCTGCAAAATGTGGTGTACCAGCGAAGTCGTGGTGGTCTTTCCGTTCGAACCGGTAATCCCCACCAGCCGCCCCTCCAAAAAACGGTCGGCCAGCTCAATCTCACTCCACACCGTAAGATGTTTCTCTTGCGCGGCCTTTAGCAACGGCGCATCGGCCGGCACACCTGGCGACGGAATCACCAAATCCTGCTTCAACAAACTCGCGTCGCTCTCCGCTCCAAACTGCAAAATCACGCCTTCCGCGCGCAGTTGCTGAACTTCCGCACCCAACTCACTCTCGCCACGCGAATCGATCGCCGTCACCGTCGCGCCATGCTCCAGACAAAACCGCGCCGTGGCAATTCCCGTGCGCGCCAGTCCCACCACCAGCACCTTCTTGCCGCGCAACTCAAATCCACCAGTCATACTCTTCTCAACAAACTCCTCAATCGCCTTACCGCAATTTCAAAGTCGTCAACCCAAACAACGCAAACACCAGCGCCACAATCCAAAACCGCACAATCACCTTCGACTCGCTCCACCCCAACAATTCAAAGTGATGATGAATGGGCGCCATCCGAAAAATCCGCTTCCCCCGCAACTTGAACGACCCCACCTGCAAAATCACCGACAACGCCTCCACCACAAAAATCCCGCCAATAAAAAACAGCAAAATCTCCTGCTTGATAATCACCGCAATCACGCCCAGCGTCCCGCCCAGCGACAACGACCCCACGTCCCCCATAAACACTTCTGCCGGATGCGCGTTGTACCAAAGAAATCCCAGCGAGGCCCCCACCAGCGCCCCGCAAAACACCGTCAACTCCCCCACTCCCGGGATGTACTGAATCTCCAGATAATTCGCCCAGCGAAAATTGCTGCTTACATACGTCAGCACCGTCAGCGCGCCCGCCGCAATCACCGTGCACCCG
Organism: uncultured Acidobacteriota bacterium; assembly: GCA_963846145.1. GTDB lineage: Bacteria > Acidobacteriota > Terriglobia > Acidiferrales > UBA7541 > Acidiferrum. The sequence continues at coordinate 412,064 of CAWJUV010000007.1, forward strand.
ATCGCCAGCCCATCCAGTCCATCCGTCAAATTCACCGCATTGGAAGCCCCCGCCACCACCAGCGCCACAAAAAACAAAAACGGCAAAAACCCCAGCGGCCACAAATGCCGCGAAGACATCAGCGAATGCACCACCAGATCCGGATGCAGCCGCTTCAAAAACGGAAACACCAGCTGCGTCGAGTACGCGTACTTGCTGCCGGTAGCCAGCATCAGCAGCGCAATTCCGCACACCAGACTCACCAGCAACTGCAGCGAGAATTTCTTCGCGCTGGTCAGCCCCAAATTCTGCTGCTTCGACACTTTTGCGTAATCGTCAATAAATCCAATCGCCGCAAACGCCAGCAACGCAAACAGCGCCAGCCACACAAACGCATTCCCCAAATCCGCCCACAACAGCGTCGGCACCGCCGTCGACAACACAATCAACACTCCGCCCATCGTCGGCGTCCCGGCTTTTTTCTTATGATCCTGCGGCCCCTCTTCGCGAATGAACTGCCCAATCTGCAATTCCCGCAATTGCTTAATCAGCGTCGGCCCAAACACAAACGCCAGAAACATCGCCGTCAAACTGGCATACACCGTCCGCACCGTGATGTAGCGAAATACATTCAGCGGGGAAAAATATTTCTGCAGCAAATGGAACAGCAGGTAATAGAGCATCTAGTGCCGCGCCTCTTCCCGCTGCCGCTCGCCCTGCCCATCCCGCGAAGCAGGCGCGAACCGATCCATCAACGCGTCCACCACCCGCTCCATCTTCACTCCTCGCGAACCTTTCACCAGCAACACATCGCCACGATCCACCGAATCCGCCAAAAATTTCCCAGCTTCCTCCGACGAAGAAAAAAACGCCGTATTCGCCCGCGGAATCCCGGCAGCAATCGCGCCTTCCACAATCTGCGCCGCATCTCCGGCCACACCCACCACGCACTGAATCTGCCCGGTCTCGGCCGCAAACTTCCCCGCCTCGCGATGCAACTCCGCAGACGTCTTCCCCAATTCCCGCATCTCCCCCACCACCAAAATCCGCCGCCGATATCCCGGAGTCGCCGCCAACACCGCCGTCATCGCCTGCAACGCCGCGGGACTCGAGTTGTACGTGTCATTAATCAGCGCCGCCCCATTTGAAAGCTCAACAAACTCTCCACGCATGAACGGCGCCTTCAGCCCGCGCAAAACCTCACGCGCTTCCTCCGCGCCAATCCCCCACACACTCGCCGCCGCCAGCGCCCCCAACACATTCGCAATTACATGCCGCCCCGCCAGCGATACATCCAACCGCTCCCGTTTCCCGCCGGCCACCAGCACAAAAGACGAACCCAACGCCCCGCGATCCTCAATCTCCTCCGCACGAAAATCCACCGCATCGCGCGTTTCAATCCCATACGTCAACACCCGCCCCGGCGCAACCTTCGCAAACCCCGCCACCCGCGCATCATCCGCATTCAAAACCGCCACCGACTCCGCACCATTCAACCCTTCAACCAACTCCCGCTTCGCCAGCGCAATCTCGTCCACCGAAATAAAAAACTCCAGATGCGCAGCCGCCACCCGCGTCACCACTCCCACATCCGGTCGCGCAATCGCCGCCAGTCGCCGCAGTTCATCCGGCCGCGACATACCCATCTCCAGCACCGCCGCCTGATGCGTTTCATCCAATCCAAACAGCGTCAGCGGCAGCCCATACTCGTTATTAAAATTTCCTTCCGATTTCAGCACCCGTAACTTCGTCGAAAGCAGCGCCGCCAGGATCTCTTTGGTTGTAGTTTTCCCGACCGACCCAGTGACCCCGGCAATCTTTCCGCCCCACGCGACGCGCACCGCCCGCGCCAATCCTTTAAGCGCCTCGAAGGTATCGGCAACCGGGATGCATCGATCCGACACCCATCCGGGATACTGCGAAACTCGCGGCTCGGCCACGACAGCCGCCAGCGCTCCGGCCTGCAAGACATCCGGAACGTGATCGTGTCCGTCGTGACGCGGTCCGTGTATGGCGATGAACAGTTCTCCCGCACGTAGCGTGCGAGAATCAATCGACACACCGGCCACCCGGGCCAGGGGGTCGAGCCCCGCGCCCGCCCGTGTACCCAATGCCTCAGCCACTTGTGTAATCGTCCACCGCATAAATCCCTCAACGAATGTGCTTTGCGCCCCACTGCCAGAGCTTGCGTTGTGCTCACCGTTTCGGCACCTCACGTTTCAGAGTGCTAAAAAGTGCAGCTCGCTGCGCTTACTCCACCGCTCCGTCCTGTGCGCTCTACCAGCTTAAATCGCCTGCCGGTTAACAAGTGCGCGTGTGTTGCCATTGCGAAAACCCACCCGCGATCCTACTTCGCACCACCGCCCGTATAACCACGCTGCATCAACGCCCGCCGAGCCACCTCGCGATCGTCAAATTTCAGCGTGCGATCTTCCAGAATCTGATAATCCTCATGACCCTTCCCGGCCAACAACACAATGTCTCCCGCACGCGCCTCATCCATCGCCAGCCCAATCGCCTTCTCGCGATCCGGCTCGATCACATACTTCCCCGCCGTCTTCTGAATCCCCACAATAATGTCGCTGATAATTTTCAGCGGATCTTCCGTCCGCGGATTGTCATTCGCCAAAATCGTCAAATCGCTCAGCCGTCCCGTCACTTCCCCCATCACCGGCCGCTTGGTGCGATCTTTCCCGCCGCCGCACCCGAACAGCGTAATAATCCGTCCCTTGGGATTCAGCTCCCGCGCCGTTCGAATCAAACTCTCCAGCGCATCATCGGTATGCGCATAATCCACAATCACCAAAAATTCCTGCCCGCAATCAATCCGCTGAAATCTCCCCGAGACGCTCTCCAAATTCCGAATCCCCGCCTCGATCACGTCATTCGACAACCCCAACGCCTGCCCCGCCCCAATCGCCGCCAGCAGGTTGTACACGTTGATCCGCCCCACCAGCGACGAGCTCACCTGAACTTTTCCGCTCGGCGTCTGCGCGGTAAACGTCAACCCGCTAAAACTCAATTGAAATTTTTTCGTAGTAACGTCAGCGGTCGCATCCAACCCATACGTCACCGTATTGCTCGCCAGCCCAATCAGCTGATTCCCATACTCATCATCGATATTCACCACCGCACAATCAGGAGCACCCGCGCCAGTCCCCGTAAACAACGTCCGCTTCGCCGCAAAATAATCCTCAAACGTCTTGTGATAATCCATGTGCTCGCGGGTCAAATTCGTAAACACCGCCACCGCAAAGTGGCAGCCCCACAAACGATCCATCGTCAACGAATGCGAACTAGCCTCGAGCGTCGCAAATTTGCCGCCCGCATCGCGAATCTCCGCCAAAAATCCCTGCAGATCCACCGACTCAGGAGTAGTATTCGGCGCCGCATATTTCCCCGCGGGAGTTTCGTAAGCAATCGTCCCAAACAGCCCAGTCTTCGCCCCGGACGCTTTCACAATCGCGTCAATCACCGAAGTCGTCGTAGTCTTTCCGTTGGTCCCAGTCACCGCCGCCAGTTTCAACGCACCAGCCGGATGCCCAAAAAAATTCGCCGCCACCGTCGCCAACGCTTTGCGCCCCTCACGCACCTGCACATGCGCAACATTCGCCGGCAGCGTTTCAACTAACGCATACTCACTCGCAACCGCCACCGCCCCGCGCCCAATCGCATCCTGAATAAACGCAGACCCGTCCGCTTTCGCGCCATGCAGCGCAAAAAACAAACTCCCCGGCTGCACTTTTCGGGAATCAACCGCAACTTGCAGAATTTCCGGCGAACTCTTCGGCGCGTCAACCACCTCGACGCCCTCCAACAAATCGCGCAACCCTTTCACCGCCGGCCGCGTCAACTCTCCATCTTCCGCATCGTCAAGATTCTCCCCACGCACCGCACCCTGCCGCACCTCTTCATCAAGTCCACTCAATTTCATCGGCAACGCCAAGAGTCCAACCTCTCCACCATCGCCACTCTCAATGCTTATGCCCCAAGCGCGCCGCTTTCGCCGGCTTCCCAGCACTTGCGCTCGCCACCGGCGTCCCAAACTGCACCGTAATCCGCGACCCTCGCCGCATTTGCGACGCCGCCGCCGGCACCTGTTCCATAGCAAGACCGCTGCCAACAAAATACGGATCCAGCCCCAACCCCAAACACATCTCGGTCACTTCCCGCATCGTCTTCCCAGAAAAATCCGGTACCAAAACGGGCCCATCCTCCTGCGAACTCACCGGCATCGTCACTTTCGGCAACGCCTCCGCCGCCGCAAACGTTTTTTCCGACGCCGACGCCATCGCCGCCGCCGACCCAGACTCCGCCACCGCGTCCGCCTTATCCGGCAACATCAACATGTCTCCCGGCGTAAAGTCCTCCAACGCCTCAGCGTTCGCCCCCTCCGACGCAGCACTCTTCTTCTTGTACGACGCCTGCATCAACTGCCCCACCGGCACATCCCGCGCCACATCCATATACGGAAGCACCTGCTCGGCAATCCGCTTAAATACCGGCGCCGCCACCATCCCACCTTCATGCGGCCCCACCGGCGAATCCAACGACACCAGAATCGTCACCGCCGGATTATTGATCGGCGCAAACCCCGTAAACGACGCAATCAACTGCGTCGGCGAATATCGCCCAGTGTTCGGATCAATCTTCTGCGCCGACCCCGTCTTCCCCGCCGCAGTCCATCCATCCAGATGCGCCAACTTCCCGGTTCCGTTTAGCACCACGCCTTCCATCAACCGCCGCAACGTCGCCGCCGTCTCCGGCTGAATCACCCGCCGCGGTTCACTCGCCGCCAAAACCCCCTCGCGCGGCAAAACATTTTCCCCGCGCTTCACCTGCGCAACGATGTGCGGCTTGTAAAGCATCCCGCCATTCGCAATCGCCGACACCGCACTCACCAACTGAATCGGCGTCACCCCCACTTCCTGCCCCATCGAAATCGCGCCAATGGAAATCGCCGACCAATTCGCCAAAGGCCGCAGCATCCCGCGGCTCTCTCCCGGCAGATCAACTCCGGTCTGCGCTCCAAACCCAAAGGCATGGATGTAATCATTAAATTTCGGCGCGGTCAGCCGTTCCGCAATCTTGATCGCCCCTACATCGCTCGATTGCGCCAAAATATCCGCCACCGTCAAATTTCCAAATCGCTTGTGATCGTGAATCTTGTGCCCTGCCACATAGGTCGCGCCGTTTTCACAATCAAACACTTCATCCGCGCGAATCAGTCCCTGATCAAACGCCCCCGCCAGCGTAATTAACTTAAACGTCGACCCCGGCTCATATGCGATCGTCACCGCCCGATCCACTCGGGCCTCCCTCGCATCCTTGTTACCCTTGCCGCCGCCATCCATCGGGATCGCCACGTTGGGATCAAACGTCGGCCAATTCGCTAACGCCAACACTTCTCCGTTGTTGGGATTCAGCACCACCACAGTGCCCGCCAGCGCATGCGTCTTCGCAATCGCCGCCGCCAACTCCCGCTGCGCGATGTACTGAATCTTTTCATCCAGCGTCAGCACTACATTCGCGCCCTGCTCGCGCCGCGCCTCCGCCCCGTCAAACACGTGCGAATGCGCATCCGCCGACAAAATAATCTTTTCGCTCTTCCCACGAACGTCTTTATCCAACTCGTACTCAACCCCGCCCAAGCCCTTCTCATCCACATCCACAAATCCCAGCACATGCGCCGCAAGATTCGCGCTGGGATAAAACCGTTTATTTTCCGGCTGGGTATACACGCCCTTTAAATTCAGCGCCGTCACCGCCTCGGCCTTCTCCGGCGTCAGCTTGCGTTCAATCCACACAAAATTCTGCGAAGACTCCAGCCGCGACTCCACCACATCCCGTGGAACTCCCAACACTCCCGAGAGCAGTTGCGCCGCCAGTTCTTTGTCTTTCAATTCGGAGGGAATGGCGAAAGCGGATTCAACCTTAATGCTCATCGCCAACGCATGTCCGTTGCGGTCGTAAATCGCCCCACGCTTCGGATAAATCTCAATGATGCGTTGCTGTTGGTGAACTGCCCGTGCCAGGTAATCGCTGTGGCGGAACAGCTGCAGGTAAACCAGTCGCCCAAATACCGCGGTCATCCACAACATCGCCACGCCGGCAACCATCAGCAAACGGACGTGGACTTTACTTGCTTGCATTAGATTCGCGCCGCGACGCCCTCCGCCCTCATTTGTTGCGAAAAACCACGTGAACTACGGAAGGCGTAAACCGCGCCCGAATCTCAGGAAGGAAAAAACTACTGCTCCTCACTCACCCGCTGAAAATGCACCGCCGCCTCTTCCGCTCCGGCAGGAGCAACATTCGGCTGATACTCGCGCACCTGCGTCGGCAGCGTTTCGCTCAAGCCCAGTTGCCGCCGCGCGATCATATCGATGCGCTTCGGATTGCTTAGGCTGGCAATCTCCAGCTTCAAAGAAGAATTGTGCGCCGCCAACTCCGACCTGGAGCTGCGCGCCGCTTCCAACTGAAAACTCAAATCAATGCACTGAAAGTGCTGGTAGATGTACAACAGGAAAAACGCGGCGATGAACGTCCCCAGCGCCACCGTCCGATAAAGATTGCGCATCTTTACCGGCTCCATATGGCGCACCAGCCGGGTATTATCCAGCTTCTTCACCGTATGAAATTCCGTTGCGCTGCGTCCCCGACTTTGCTTTTTACGCGTCATCCTGCACCTTTTCTACTGGCGCCTATGCGGCTGCCGAAATCTCTGCGCACCGTAACTTCGCACTTCGTGAGCGCGGATTCTGCGCTAACTCTTCTTCACCGGGCGTCACCACATGACGCGTCAACACTCTTAGCGTTCCCTGCCGCTCGCCTTCTTGAAACGCTTGTTTCACAATCCGATCTTCGCGGGAGTGATAGCTCAACACCACCATCCGCCCTCCTGAATTTATTGTGGCCGGGGTCCGAGAAAGAAACTGCCCGAGTTCCTCCATCTCTCGATTCACCGCGATCCGCAGCGCCAGAAACGTTTTTGTTGCGGGATGCAGTTTCTGCCTTCCCCATTGCTTTCGGGCCCCTGCCACAATCGTTGCCAAGTGCGCGGTATCCCGTAGGGGTCGCGCTCGCACAATCGCCTTGGCGATTCTTCTGGAATCATGCTCATCGGCTTCCCGGTAGAGCAGGTCGGCAATTTCTTTCTCCGACCACTGATTCACAATCTCATCCGCGGTCAAATCCCCTGCCGCGTCCATCCGCATATCCAGCGGGCCCGCTTCGCGAAACGAAAAGCCCCGCTCCGCGCGGTCAAGCTGCATCGATGAAACTCCCAAGTCGACCAAGACCCCGTCCACCTTCGGAATCCCCAACTCGCGTACGACCTCCGCGATCTTCGAGAACGGCGACTTCACTAACGTCACTCGTTCCTTCCACGGCGTCAGCCTCTCGCTGGCCAACTGCAGCGCCAGTTCGTCCTGGTCCAGGCTGATCAACCGGCCCGACGATTCCAATCTCTCCGCGATCGCCGCTGAGTGGCCCCCGGCTCCCAGCGTGCCGTCTACGTAAAATCCGTCTGGTCTTACTCCCAGCCATTCCATGACCTCGTTCAAAAGTACCGGCGTGTGCCACTCAGTTCTCGTCACCGCACGCCCGCCGCTCGTTTTCCGATTCCGTTAAATCCCCAAATCTTCCAAAGCCTTAAAATCCTCTTCGGTGTACGGCTCATTCTTGAGCTCGTCCAGCACCCGGGTATGATTCATCACCTCGAGATAATCGAGATTCCCGAACACATCCACTTCGCTCTTCGTTTGCGCCGCTTCCCGCAACACCGCCGGCAACAGCACTCGGCCCTGCGCATCCAATTCCACCGTGTGCCCGAAGTAGCTAGTCCTCATCAAAAACTTCCGCTTGGCCCGGTTCTGCGAAGAAACTCCCGCGAGCTTCTCTTCAATCTGCATCCAAACTTTGATCGGATAAATCCGCGCCGATTCGCCCGTCGGGCTGGTGATATAGAACTGATTCCCGTACTCCTTCAGCCCCTCCAGAAACTGCGCAGGGATCTTCAACCGGCCTTTCTCGTCCACTTTCGCCGGATAGTTTCCTCGCAGATTCATGTGCCCAGCTCATCCTCGCCATTTTTGTTGCCGTGCCCGTTGCCGTTCCGTTCCGACTGCCGATGTCGCTCACTTTGCCCTTGACGGGCCAAGCTCCAGCGCCTAAAACAAGCTCTTGGATACGCAAATTGACTCCAAAATGCCGTTTTTACTGCTTAAATTGTCTTTTTCTTACGCAGCCCAGATGCTGCCCCACAACCGCTTACTTTACCCTACTTACTTCTACTTTGCCCCACTTCGCTCCACGTTGTCCCACATCATAGACTCACCGGTAACCATGTCAAGTACAAAACGTCTCCCTCTCAAATAATTTTGTGAATTATTTCACGCGCATGAATCGCGTTTTTCGCTACGACCAGTTGTGGTTTTCCCCACACCAGATCACGACATTTGGTAGGTTAAATCTCCGTTCCATTTCGGAACTCTTCCCCGCTCTTCAATCAATTTTTCAACCCGCCGAAAGTTCCTCGCATCTATTCACGCGAATTTGTTTTTGGTTTTTCAACTGTGGCATTACAAAACCCGGGTGGCCTACCTTCGCGTTCTTTGCGAGGGTGGGAGCTACAAAATTCAGCCATCTCGCAGCTTTTTTCTTCTTTTCACTTCACCCGCCGAAAAACTCTCCGCCACTCCGACCCATCCGGATCTTTCCCCGCAATCGTCAACACATCCCCATCAATCGAAAACGGCCGCAACTGATCCGTCCCGCTGTACGACGGCAGCAGACTCCCCTTCACGTGATGCGTCACCTCGTGTTTGCTTTCATCCACTGTGTAAGTCCCAAAGTACGCCACATAATTCAAATACGCCGCCTTCGCTTCCTCGCCGCTGGGTTTCAAATCATCCCCCGACGCAAACTTCTTCGTCGGCGGATCGTTACAAAATTGCACCGACATCCTCCCACCCGCGTCGTACTGAATGTACCCGCTCGGGTGCGGCCCATAGTCCGGCTTCCAAGCACTGTTCGCATTCGGCCGACTATCCAGCGAATCCACTTCCCACGCCCCGACCAGTTGTTGAGATAGCGTAGACGACGCCACAACATGCCTCCCCGACCTCGAATTCGCCTCCTGAAGCCTGTAAATCTCATAACCTAAGTAAATAACAGAGACCAAAAACAGGATCATGCTTCCGGTTTTACGGGAATTTGTGACGGTCATGGTCGTCCTCGTTGCCAGGGCTCCCTACAGGAAACCCCTCCCTTGCTTCTTCCGGGCCCCATGCTATTCTTACTTTGCACTTATTTCATCTGTCTAGGAGTCTACCCATGGAATGGACTACCCCGCAGCACGAAGAAATCGACCTGAATTGCGAAATTAGCTCGTACGCCAACGCCGAACTGTAGTTAGCCGGGCCGCCCAGCGGCCTGATCGGATCCCTTCCGAATGCGTATAAAAGTCCTCGGCTCCGCTGCCGGGGGCGGTTTCCCTCAATGGAATTGTGCCTGTAGCAATTGCCGGCGTTTACGCGCCGGCAAGTTGCATGGGCGCGCCCGCACGCAGTCTCAGCTGGCCTTCACCACCAACGAAAAACTCTGGTTCCTCCTTAGCGCCTCCCCCGACCTGCGCACTCAGATCAACGCCACTCCGCAACTCTGCCCGATCAGTTCAACTCCCAACCCGCCTCTATCAAAAAAGTCCTCGCAAACTTCCGAGCCAACTTCCGACGACTCCCCCATCGGCGGCGTCTTCCTTCCCAGCGCCGACGTCGACTCCGTCGCCGGCCTCCTGCATCTCCGCGAATTCCAAAATTTCTTCGTCTTCGCCACACCCGCCGTCCAACGCGTCGTAAAAGAAAATCGCATCTTCCGCGTGCTCGACCGCGCCGAGCCCCCGGTCAACTGGGTCACCCTCTCCAGCAAAGGCCGCATGGGCTGCCATCTCGACGAAGAACCCGGCTCCGCCCCCGAATTTCTCTGCACCACCGTCCCACTCGGCGGCACTTACCCCGACTTCGTCAGCGACGAACTCCGCCGCGCGCTCCCGGCAGAAGAAGCCACTTCTGGCTTCGTCATCTACCAGGGCGAAAAAAAACTCTTCTACGCCCCATCCATCCCCGCGGGCATACAGCCAACCGCACCGAACGGCGCCAACTGGAAATCCTGGATCGAAAATGCCGACGCCTCTTTCCTCGATGCCACTTTCTGGACCGACGACGAACTCATCAAAACCGGCCGCAGCAAAAAAACCGCCCGTGAAATCGGTCATACGCCGCTCTTCGGCCCCGGTGGCCTACTCGAGCTCTACCCCGCCAGCAAAGGCCGCCGCATCCTCATCCACATCAACAGCACCAATCCCATCCTCGACGAAGACAGCCGCGAACACCGCGCCGTTCTGGATGCCGGCTTCGAAATCGCTTACGATGGCATGGAGCTTGAAATATGAACGCCCCCGCTAATCTCGCTCCCGCGGCCGTCGATCACTCCAACGAAAAACTTCTCTCCGCCGACGAATTCATCGCCGGCTTCCACGCCATCGGCAAAGAGCGCTACCACCACCAGCACCCTTTCCATCTCTTAATGCACGAAGGCAAACTCACCCGCGGCCAACTCCAGGCCTGGGCCCTCAACCGCTACTACTATCAAAGCCACATCCCCATCAAAGACGCCGCCATCCTCGCGCGCACCGACGATCCCGCCTTCCGTCTCGCCTGGCGCAAACGCCTGATCGACCACGACGGCGACGGCACCAAACCCGGCGGCATCGAAAAATGGCTCCGCCTCGTCGAAGCCACCGGCCTCCCCCGCGAACAAGCCATCCGCGGCGAAGGCATTCTCCCCGCCACCCGTTACGCCGTCGAAGGCTACGTCCATTTCGTCAGCACCCGCCCGCTCCTCGAAGCCGTCGCCTCTTCCCTCACCGAGCTCTTCTCCAAAAATTTAATCACCCTGCGCATCGACCGCCTCCGCCAACACTATCCTTGGCTCTCCAGCGGCCTCGACTATTTCACCGCCCGCCTCACCCAAGCCCCCGAAGACTCCGACTTCGCCCTCGCCTACGTCGTGAAGCACGCACAAACGCGCACCGATCAAGAAAAGTCCTACGCCGCCCTCCGCGCCAAATGCGACATCCTCTGGGCCCAACTCGACGCCCTCCACTTCGCCTATATCCAACCAGGCTGGCCCCCACCCGGCGCCTTCATCCCGGAAAATCTACCAACCACCACAACGAGTCCGCGCGAATGAATCCCCACTCAAGCAGCAAATCGAGCCCGCGCCGATGAGACCCGAGCTAAACAGCAAACCCCAACTCGCCCCCGGCTGCCGCCTCAACGACGCCAAACAAGACCCGCGCCTCCTGCTCATGCCCGAAAAAGCCCTACGCCTCATGGGCCCCAGTCTCGAAATCGTCGAACGCTGCGACGGCCAACGCACCGTCCGCGAAATCATCACCGACCTCCAAAAAATTTACTCCGCCGCCGACCCTCAAAAAGTCGAAACCGACATCCTCGGCTATCTCTCCCTGCTCAACGACCAACGCGCCCTCGACTTCCTCCCCGCCGCCCCGTCCGAAACGTAAAATCCATCGGGTGGCCCAGGTTCCCCTTTGGTTCACGAACCTGGGTCTTTCTTTTGAAGTTTCTTTTCCTAGTTTCTTTTCCTAGTTTCTTTTGTGGTTTCTTTTTTCTGACTCAAAGAAAATTCGGGTGCCCCAGACGCCGTAGTTGCGTCTGGGGGTTTAGATGTAACTCAATCGAGTCGCCCACCGCGTAGCCACGTTTAAACAGTCTCTCCATCAATACCCCCAGCGAATCAGAACATCCCATACATCCAAATTCGCCATCCCCACCACTTCCGCTTAAAATCTAAACAGCGATGACTTCCCTAACTCCAAAACCCCTCGCCCTCATCGCCGAACTCACCCACCGCTGCCCGCTCCACTGCGTCTACTGCTCCAACCCCCAGGAACTCGACGCCCGCTCCACCGAACTCCCCACCGCAGCCTGGCAAAAAATCTTCCGCGAAGCCGCCGACCTCGGCGTCCTGCAAGCCGACTTCACCGGCGGTGAACCCCTCGCCCGCCTCGACATCCTCGACCTCGTCTCCTCCGCCCGCGCTGCCGGCCTCTACGTCAACCTCATCAGCTCCGGCCTCCCACTCGATGAAGCCAAGCTAAAAAACCTGGTAGCCGCCGGCCTCGACCACTTCCAACTCAGCTTCCAAGGCAGCACCCCGGAAATGGGCGCAGAAATCTCCGGCACCACCACCCACGCCCAAAAGCTAAAAGTCCTCGACTGGCTCAAACAACACCGCCTCGCCGTCACCCTGAATTTCGTCATCCACCGCCGCAACATCCACCAAATTGAGGGAATGTTGGCGATCGCCGAGTCCTCCAGCGCCACCCGCGTGGAATTCGCCAACGTGCAGTACTACGGCTGGGCCTTCGCCAATCGCGAACGCCTCCTCCCCACCCGCCAGCAACTCGACTCTTCTCTGGAAATTTTGAAAGCCGCCCAAGAACGCCTGCGCGGCAAACTCAAAATCGAATACGTCGTCCCCGACTATTACGCCAAATTCCCCAAAGCCTGCATGGGCGGCTGGGGCCGCAAACTCATCCTCATCGCTCCAAACGGCGACGCCCTACCCTGCCACTCCGCCCGCATCATCCCCGGACGGCATTTCGCAAACGCAGCTCAACAAAGCCTCCGCGAAATCTGGGAAAACTCCGAAGCCTTCCAAAAATTCCGCGGCGAATCCTGGATGCAAGAACCCTGCAAGTCCTGCGACCGCCGCACCCTCGACTTCGGCGGCTGCCGCTGCCAAGCCCTGCTCCTCGCCAACGACCCCGCCGCCACCGACCCAGTCTGCTCCCTCTCCCCCAACCGACCCAAAGTCGACGCCCTCCTGCAAACCATCGCAGAAAACTCCACGCCCTCAACCGCGCCTCTCGCGCCGCCGAGCGCCACATGGCTTTACCGCATCAACCCGACCTAAATTTTTTCGCGTCGATCTTTGTCTTTGCTTTTCCCCAACCCTACTCAAAAACCGGGTGGCCTACCCTTGCGATTTTTGCAAGGGTGGGACGGGCACACCTCTACGCGGCGAAGGTTTTTGTTTTTTGGTTTTTAGTTGCTGACAACCCGGAATGAACCTTCAACTACAGTAATCACTGCAGCACACTTTAGACTGCACCGCTCGCACGGAAGGAAATTTCCAGCACTAAACAGGCAAATTACTTCCCGCCGATGCCACCAGGCATCGCTATCACTTCATAGTTTGTAGGATCGAAAAACTACGCGAGACTTTCCCAAACCGTGGTATCAACCGGCTTCTTCTTCCGCCGCGACACCAACCCCGCCACCGCCAACCCCAATCCCACCAACAAACCCGACGCCGGTTCCACAGCTTTCCCCGGATCGCCAGTCGTCGACGTCCCCGTCGGCCAGGTCACCCAATACTTCCCGTCGCCGCCCCAACCAGCCAGCTTCCAATCCCACTTTTTATCCACACTGGGCAGCGTAAACTGCCAAAACTCAAACACTTTCGCGTCTTTCAAGCCCGCGCCTTTTTCCTCGCCGCAAGCAAAGCAGCCCACCGACGCAAACTCGCTCGCCGCCTTAAAACTCCCGCGCGCCTCATTCTCGTGATTAAACTTAAGCGTATCCGCTGACGCATTCCCGGCCAGGACCAACCCCGCCGCAACCACCAAACTCAGCTTTACCACTAAAAGTGCTTTCATATCTCTACGCCGCTTTCCCCCGAAAAAATTAACTCGCTACCACCCCACTGCACTACCAAGCACCTCTCATAGGTGCACGTCCATCTCCACTCTCAATGGCAATGGCCACAAAGTACCAATCGGCACCGGGCACACTTCAAAGCCGCGTATTTTGATTTTTGACGCGCTACAAAACAGGGACAGACACGACGTTTCCCCGCCACGGTCTCAACTCAATCATCAGATGATCGGGGAAACGTCGTGTCTGTCCCATCCGCTCGGGACGACTTCAACCCAACGAAAAATTCCACGACAAGAACGCTCGCTACTTTTTTTACTCGCTCGGCGGATCCGGCGCCCCACCCACATGCAAATGACTTAAATCCCTTAACGTCGCCCGATCCTGATCATTCATCCCACGCGTGAAATTCGGATCACTCAAATGCTGGTTCCTCGCCGACTCCGGCATATTCTGCAAAACTCCCAGCCGCTGCGAAATCGCCCTCTGCCGTTGCACCGGCAAATTCCTCCACGCCGGCAATACTTCATTCTGAATATGATCCCGCTGCTGCGGCGTCATCTGCTGCCACACCCGGCTGCGCGCCCGCATATCCTGCTTCTGCTGCGGCGACAATTGCTTAAAGCGCTGCTCGTTCTGCACCACCCGCTGCCGCTCTTCCGGACTCAGCCGGCTCTGGCTCCCGCGATACGTCCCGCTGCTCTGTGAAGCATTCGGCGGCCGATTCGGATTTGGAATTGTCCGGTTCGCCGCATTTGGACGATTCGGATTCACCGGCGGTCGATTTGCATTGTTCGGCGGGCGATTCACATTCGTATTCGGATTTGCAGCGCGGCTGCCACCGCCCGCGCCAGCATTCGCCGGCCGGTCATTCCGCACCGGCGGCGTAGTCTGATTCCGCCGCGGCTCCTGCGCCTGCTGCTGCCGCACTTCCCGCGCCGGCTGCCGCACCTGCGCATGCCCGCCAGAAAATCCCGCAGGCGGACGATTCGCATTGTGCTGCCGTTGCGCTTCCGCCGACTCCGCCACACACGACGCCGTCAGCCCCGCGCTCAACATCAGCGCCAGCAAACTTGCTCCGAGTTGGCGTCGCAATGTCATCAGTCTTTCGGTGTTCTCGATCCGTCTCGAAAAATTCCCGCGAACTTCTCTACCGACCTCTTCCTACCAACTACATATCCTGTTCCGACGAATCATCCGCCGCCGGAAGCGCCTGCGGCAATTCCGTCAGCGGCTCAAAATTCGCCAGAATGTCGTAATTCTCCAGCACCGGCAAATCCTGATCCTGGTCTTGTTGCTGCATCACCTGCGCCTCATCGCTGCCGCCGCCATTACTGGCCACATCCGTCCGTTCCAGCGGACGATTCCCAATCCACACCGTCGCCAGCAACAACATCGACGCCGCCACCAACACCCGCGGCGCCGCTCCCAGCCAAGACCACCACGGCTGCTTCACCGGCTCCGCCGCAATCCGCGCCGCCAGCCGCACATCAAACGCATCCGACGGCTCAATCATCGGCAGCTCGCCCAGCAAATCGCCCACCATGCGAAATTCATTCACTCGCACCGTGCACGTCGGGCAGCTCGCCAGATGCTTTTCCATCTCGCGCTGTTCGCTCGCTTTCAAGCGCCCATCGATGTATCCCAAAATCTTCGTTTCCATCCGTGAACAACTCATAACTTCCTTCCCTTCCTTGCCCTAAACCGCCTAAACCGTTGACCGCTTTCCTCGCAACGCCACCAGCGGAGCCAGTTCCACTCGCAGCGTTTCATACGCCCGAAACAACAATGACTTCAGCGCGCTTTCCGAACACTCCAAAATCTTCGAAATCTCGCCATAATCCAGCTCTTGATACTTATGCAGCAATACCGCGGCGCGTTGCTTTTCCGGCAGCTTATCGATCGACTTCCGGATCATGTCCTTCTGCGCTTCCTGCACCAGATGCTCTTCGATGTTGGGATTTTTCTCCGCAACATCCAGCGGCCGCTCATCTCCGTCCTCTGCATCGACCGTGATCGGCGCGTCCAGCGACACTTCCATCCTCTGGTGCCGGGTATCCCGCACCGAATTTAACGCCAGATTTGTCGCGATCCGGAACAGCCAGGTGGTGAACTTCGCGCTCGGCACGTAATCTTCGCGCGCCCGGTACACCCGGATGAACACCTCTTGCGCCAGATCTTCGGCCTGTTCCCGGTTCCGCACCATGCGGTATAGGAAGTTGACCAGTGGCGTTCTATAGCGATGCAGTAGAAGGCCGAACGACTGTTCGTCGCCCGCCTTCACGTCCAGCATCAGTTGGACGTCGGTCCTGGCCATTGCCGACACACTGTATCAAACCCGTGTATTTGCGCGAAGTTGCAAATGGGAAGGTAAAAAAGAGGGGACGCTAGTTCTTTTATACATGCAGCAAGCGCTGCATAATCAGCAATGTAGCGACGCCTACAAACACCAGTAGCGCCACTCGCCAGTTGGGCTCCCGGTTTACTTCCGGCAAGAGGTCTGTCGCCGCCACATAAATGGTCACGCCGCCCGACAGCGGCAGCGCGTATTTCAGTTCGGATTGCAGCACCGTGGTCAGAATCACTCCCAACAACGTCGCCGCTCCTAGTAACCCGGAAGCCAGCAAAGCGTTGCGCCGGGTCTGCCCGCTGGCCAGCACCACCGACGCCACCGTAAACCCCTCCGGCAGCTTGTGCAGAAAGATCGCCACAAAAATCACCGCACCCAGCCAGTTGGAAACCAAAAACCCCGACGCGATCGCCACCCCATCAAAAAACGTATGAATCGCCAATCCCACCAGCAGCGTGCTGCGCGCATGGTGATGGCTCACTTCATGGTGATGCGTCTCCTCACCAAAATGAAAATGCGGCGCAATCGTATGTTCAAAGAGATGAATCAGGAAATAACCGATGAGGATGTACAGAAACGCATCGTCGCCGGCCAGCTTCAGCGACTCCGGAATCACATCCAGAAACGCCACCGCCAGCATGTACCCCGCGCCCAACGCCACAAAATATTGCAGGTAGCGCCGCTGCCAGTGCCGGTACACCACAAAATACCCGCCGGCCAAATTCCCCGCCGCCGCCACCAACCCCAACCCCGCCGCCAACAGCATCCGCGAACTTCCGTCCATCAGCCACTGTGCCGGAACAAAATCACGTCGCCCTTCCTGCACGACGTAATCCCGTCCCTCTAACCGCACCTGCGCCTTCTCTTTCGCCGCCGCCAAACTCCCCGCAGCCACCAAATCATTCCAGCGCACCACTTCCGCGCGAATAAATCCCTTCTCAATATCGCTATGAATTTCCCCCGCCGCCTTCACCGCCGTCGCGCCCTTGCGAATCGTCCAAGCCCTTACTTCCGGCTCTCCCGCCGTAAAGTACGGAATCAACCCCATCAAATCATATGTCGCGCGAATCAACCGGTTCAGCCCCGGCTCCTTCAACCCATACGACTCGAGCAGTTCCGCCGCTTCCTTCTCGTCCATCTGCGCCAACTCGGCTTCGAGCCGCCCGCAAATCGCCACCACCGCCGTGTTCGGTCGCCCCTGCAGCGCACTCAACTTATGCCGCTCCACCGCCGTCGACAGTTCCGCCGCCTCATCATCCCCAACATTCAGCACATACAGCATCGGCCGCTGCGACAAAAACAAAAATCCGCCAATCGGCTTCCGCTCCTCCGCCGTCAATTCCAATTCGCGCAGCGGCTTCTCCGCCTCCAAATGCGCCTTGCACTTTTCTAAAACCACTTTCTCCGCCTCAAGCGCCTTATCCGCCTTCTTCTTCAAATCTTTCTCAACGCGTTCCAACCGCCGCGAGATCTGATCGTGATCCGCCAGAATCAATTCCAACTCCAGATTCGTCGCATCCCGCAGCGGATCGATACTCCCCGCGGCATGCGGCACCGTCGGATCGTCAAACACACGAATCACGTGCGCAATCGTATCCACTTCACGCAGCGGCGCCAGCGCATCGCGGTTGCGATCCTTCTGCATCCCGCCCACGTCCACGTACTGCACCGTGGCATACGTAATTTTCTTCGGGTTATAAAGTTTGGCCAGTTCCAGCAGCCGCGGCTCCGGCACCTTCGCCACGCCCACATGCGTCGCCTGCGCCCCAGCCCGCCCCTCGACCGCAGCCTTCGTCAAAATACTAAATAAAGTCGTCTTCCCAACCTGCGGCAGTCCAATAATCCCAGTTTGCATAAACGCGTCATCTTAACACACCGCCTCCGCCAGCTCAGGCAGCCGTCGCTTTAAACACTCAAACAGTTTTCTGATTAGCGCGGCAAAGTACGGTGCTCTATTATCCTTCTATTCAAGTGTTGCAGCGTCACTCTCAAAGAGTGTATACACAGACCCGCCAGGGGAATTTAAATGCGCTCGAACCCATTCGCCTCACAAGAAAGAATTGGCCGCATCGCCGCCTGCATCTGCCTGCTCGCTGGCCAATCGTTGCTTCAGCACAGCGCTCACGCAGCTATACCTCAACAAAATAATCCTAGCCCCACAAACCAAGTGTTACCGGGCGATCCCAACGCTGCCGCCGTGTCGCCAATTCCTGGCCTGGTTCAATCCGCCGAGCAAGCAATCAAGAATCGCGATTACTCCACAGGTGCGCAGCTCCTGGAGAAGGCCGTCTCGATCGACCCGAATTACACAAATCTGTGGAACTACCTGGGTTGGACCTATAACTCTCTTGGCCAATACGCCAAAGCAGAATCGGCTCTACGCAAAGCGATCGAACTCAATCCGAAAGATCCTCGGGCTTACAACAACCTGGGCCAAGCGCTCAGTTACCAAAAGCGGTACGACGAGGCCATCCCACAATATCTAAAACAAATCGAGATCAACGCAAAAGACATTTGGGCCCATGCCAATCTTGGCCGCATCTACATCCAAACCAAGCAATACGACAAAGCGATCGCCGAGTTGGAAACCGCCGCCGTTATTTCCCCGAATGACTCCGCCACCGCTTACCACCTGGGTCGGGCCTACGCGAAAGCGAATCAGCCGGATAAAGCCACCAAAGCGCTGGAAAAATCCGCGGACCTCCAACCTGTTCCTATGCGATTAAACTCTGTCGCCTACGAACTGGCCTCGGACAAGCTCGCTCTCGACGCGGCCGAGAAATACGCACAATCGGCAATAGCCTCCACCGTGCTTCAGATGCGCGGGACTTCCGTGGACCATCTGAATCGTGAAGACGTCTACCAAGCCTCACGAATCGCCGCTTACTGGGACACCTACGGCTGGGTTCGCTTCCAGGAGAATGATCTCGCGCAGGCAGAAAACTACTTCAAATGCGCATGGACGGTACGTGCAATCCCCATCATTGGAGATCACCTGGGGCAACTGTACGAAAAGCAGAAACGCGACGCCGATGCGCTCGCGATGTACCAAATGGCGCTGGCCGCGGATCCGCAAGCAACAGAAACCCGCGACCGCCTGGTCGCCTTGGCCGGCCCGGACGCCAAGATTGACGCCCTGATCGAAGAAGGACACCGCCTCCTGAAAGAATCGCGCACAGTTGCCGTCAGCAATTCTCATCAGGCGGAGGGCGTAGCAGATTTCTGGATTCTGCTGACTCCAGGACCAAAAGTAGAGGCCGTGAAATTTATCAGTGGTGACGATGAGCTTTCGCCATACGCCAAAGATTTGCGCAGCGCCTCTTTTCCCAACAGCTTTCCAGAGGCCACCGAACTGAAACTCTTGCGCCGCGGCACCCTGGTTTGTTTGCGCAATTCACAGGATTGCCGCTTACAGATGCTCTCTTCCACAACTGTTCCAACGGATGAAGTAGCGGTAGCGGCGCCGTCAGTTGCCGGTGGTTTAGAGCGGGTCTTAGTGGGCGGAAATACCGCAGCGTCCAAGTTGTTAAAAAAAGTCAACCCGACGTACCCACAATTGGCTCAACAGAGGGGAGTTCAAGGAGTAGTGAAGCTGCACGCGATTATCGGCAAAGACGGCCACATTGCAAAGTTGGACGTGATGTCCGGACCTTACGAGCTTAAAGAGGCCGCTCTCGACGCGGTTCGACAATGGGTGTATCAGCCAACGTACGTCGAAGGAAACCCCGTGGAAGTCGACACCACCATTGATGTGATCTTCCAGTTTTCCCGAAACTAACGAGTACGCCGGTGGTGGGCAGGGCACGACGTAAACCTCGCGCGGATCTAGTTCTATCTTTTCCTTCGTTCAAATCCTCGACACGGATAGACGACCTCCTCTTTCTGTGCTAACAAATTTCTCGCATCTCATCTCTCCGTAAGCAGAAAGAAAATATGTCCACCGGTCCAGTTCTTCCCTTCGACTTAAAAGTTGCCAAAGCGACTCTTGCCGCGGGCGATCCGCTCCTTGCAAAAATTATGGAAGAAACTCGCGAATTCCAACTCCGCATGGAAGCCTCGCAAAGCCCCTACGAAGCGTTGATGCGCTCCATCGTCTACCAATCTATCTCCGGCAAAGCTGCAGCTTCTATTTACGCCCGCATCAACGCGCTCGGCACCAATGATCGCCCGCCCACTCCCCAACAGATGTTAAAACTCCGCACTCCGACGCTGCGCAAAGCAGGACTTTCTCACGCCAAGATTGCTGCGATGCGCGACCTCGCTACAAAAACCATCGACGGCGTCGTTCCCAACATGGAGCAAGCCGAAAAAATGTCCGACGAGGAGCTCGTCGAGCGACTCGTCTCCGTGCGCGGCATCGGCGTCTGGACCGTGGAAATGTTTTTAATTTTCCGCCTGGGCCGCCCCGACGTTCTACCCATCCACGACCTCGCCGTAAAAAAAGGCTGGTCCGTCATCTACGGCAAAAAGCGCATGCCCAAGCCCAAAGAACTTCTCAAATTCGGTGAACGCTGGCGCCCCTACCGCACCGTCGCCAGTTGGTACATGTGGCGCGCCTTCGAAGCCGCCGGCTACAAAGCCACCAACAAAATCGCCAAAGCCCTCGTCCGCAAAAAGAAACTCAAACAAGCCGCCGCAGTCATCTTGAAAGGCGTAATCGCGTCGCGCAGTAAGAATTCTTCGAAGCCGCGAAAAAAAACGAAACGTTAGCGTGTCTTCGTACCCATCCCCAGCATCTATCTACCCCACGTCACTATTCGTCTCGCAACTTGCGACGCGCCTCCAGGCCAAACAAAGGATCCCACGATGCCCGAACCCACTCAAATCCCAGCTACATCATTCCGCCGCGTCGAAGCAGACGGTGTCTCAGTTTTCTACCGCGAAGCTGGTGCCGCTGACGCTCCCGTTGTTCTGTTGCTACACGGTTTTCCCACTTCGTCGTTTCAGTATCGAGAACTAATTCCGCGACTCGCCGATAAATATCGCGTCATCGCGCCGGATCTTCCCGGCTTCGGGTTCACCGAAATTCCCGCGCAACGCAACTACAAATACACTTTCGACAATTTAGCCAAGACCATTCTCGCGTTCACCGATGCGCTCAATCTGCAGCGTTACGCTCTCTACGTCTTCGACTACGGCGCGCCCACCGGTTTCCGCCTCGCGATGGCTCGTCCGGAACGCATCACCGCCATCGTTTCGCAGAATGGCAACGCCTACGAGCAGGGACTGGGCGATGCGTGGGCACCGATTCGCCAGTATTGGCAAAATCCTTCAAAAGAAAATCGCGAAGCTCTGCGCAAAGAGCTCGGCCCCGAAGGCCTGCGCGCCCAATACGTAATCGGAGTCCCCAATCCCAACGACGTCGCGCCCGAAGGCTACACCCTCGACGCCTTCATGATCGAGCGCCCCGGCAACATGGACATCCAACTCGATCTGTTCCTCGACTACGCCAATAACGTAAAACTCTATCCGTCATTCCAAAAATATTTCCGCGAATCGAAACCACCGCTCCTCGCCATCTGGGGCAAGAACGATCCCTTTTTCATCCCTCCCGGTGCCCAAGCGTTTCAAATCGACAATCCCAACGCGGCCGTCCAATTCCTCGACACCGGCCACTTCGCGCTGGAAACCCACGTCAACGAGATCGCGCAAGCCATGCGCAAATTCCTAGCGACTAACTTGCAAAAGTAGCGACGCCAAACAGCGGCGCTATCGCACAGAGAAGGAAGTATTCAACTCGCGCACCAACAAAAACATCGCCGCGAACCCAGCCAGCAACACACAGCTCTCCAGCGAAACCGAAACGCGATGCAGTTTAGAAAACTCCACTAGCAAGGGATTGTCAGCCGTAGCCGCCTGAATGGAACCCATGCGCAATCGCAAGTCCGCCATCCGCGCGCTCACAGTGAGTTGCGAAACCACCGTCGCCGCCATCATCACCAGCACGCACAATCCCGCGGGCCTAACCAACTCCGCCACCGACGAACTTCGCAGCAAACGCGCCAATAAAAACACTACGCCGCAAATCACACCACCCCAATGCATGCGCGTCAACGCAAACCCCACCATCGCGCCCGCCTGATCCCGACTGGCCAAAATAGAAAACGCCCCCGGAGCAACCACAAAACTCAAAAACACATCACTACCTAGCCAGAGGCCCAAACTCAAAAATTCCACAGTCCGCAAAAATGTATTCATACGTGATTTATACGACACTTTGCTCGCGCAGCCCTAGAAACTCCGCTGCAACACAGCAAATCGGCCTTCGGCATTTTGGTTAGAATATTTAGACGCGCGGAACGGCGCAGGAATGGTGGGCGATAAAGGACTCGAACCTTTGACCTCTCCCGTGTGAGGGGAGCGCTCTAACCAACTGAGCTAATCGCCCGTTGCAGCAGGTCTTCATTTGTAGCAGGAAGGGCCCAGGTTTTCAACCGATGCCGACCGCCACGTCCCAAATCGTCGCGCAGCTGCAACGCAGCATCGCGCGCGCGATCTACGGCAAAGAAGAAGCCATCCAGTATTCGCTGATCACTTTGCTGGCGCGCGGCCACCTGCTCATCGAAGATGTTCCCGGCGTGGGCAAAACCACTCTGGCGCAAGCCATCGCCAAATCTTTTCACTGCAGCTTCCAGCGCGTCCAATTCACTTCCGACCTTCTACCCAGCGACGTCCTCGGCGTCAGTGTCTTCGATCCAGAATCGCGCACCTTTGAATTTCGCTCCGGTCCAATTTTCGCCAACGTGGTTCTCGCCGACGAAATCAATCGCACCACCCCGCGCACACAATCCGCGCTTCTCGAAGCCATGAACGAAGCGCAGGTCAGCATCGACGGCAAAACCATGCCGCTGCCGCAACCTTTTCTGGTGATCGCCACGCAAAATCCCGTCGAACATCACGGCACCTATCCGCTTCCCGAATCGCAGCTCGACCGCTTTTTGATGCGCATCAAAATGGGTTATCCCTCGGTTGAAACCGAACGAGAAATCTTGCGCAAACGTGTCGCTACCAAAACCGAAAATCCTCTCGACGCTCTCGAACCCATCGCCGACGTCAGCGAAGTGCTGGCGATGCAGGACGCCGTCGCGGAAATCAAAGTCGACTCCAGCCTCCATGACTACACGCTCGAAATCGTGAATCGCACGCGAACTTCGGAGCATCTCGCTCTCGGCGTCAGCCCCCGCGGGACTTTGATGTTGCAACGCGCCGCCCAAGCCCGCGCTTTTCTCGACGGCCGCGACTACTGCCTCCCCGACGATTTCAAGAAGTTGGCCGTTCCAGTTTTTTCGCATCGCGTGGTGGCCAGTTCGCGCCACGCCTCGCTGCAGAAAAAATCGGAAACCACCGAATCCGTCCTCCGCGACATCGTCGAATCCGTTCCCGTTCCGCTGTAGACGGTTCGGCACCATGTCGCCCTCTCACAAAACTCTGTCGAATTTGTTTTTCGCTCTTCGCTCAACCCCACTCAAAACTGGGTGCCCTACCCTTGCGGTTTCTGCAAGGGTGGGGCGGACACCAACTATCCCCGGAGCTTTTTCTTCTTTTTTTAACAACTGCTTGGACTCTCTCCAGTGAGCGTCGCGCGTTCTGCCATCGCGCTGCTGCGCACTCGCCCGGGCACTTCGCCGGTTCGAGTATTTCTTCTCGCAATCGCCGCTCTGGCCATCGCGCTTCTCCTCGCGCTTTACTCCGGGGCCGCTGCCGAACTCGGCCAGATTTTTCTGGCCAGCTCGTCCGCGCTCGCCGCACTCGCCGTAGCTGCGTGGGTCGCCGTCACGCTGGTCCCGGTTCTGGCTCGTCGCACTCCATTGCGCTGGATCGGCTACAAAATGGAGTATCGCGTCACCCGCGCCGGCTGGATTTACTTCGCCGGCATCCTGCTGGTGGCGATGGCTGCACTCAACACTGGCAACAATCTTCTTTTTCTGGTGCTGGCCTGTCTCATCTCCATCATCTTGATGTCCGGAATTCTTTCGTCCATCGCGCTCACCGGCGTTGAACTGCGCCTGGAACTCCCCGAACATATTTTTGCCGGCCAGCCCATCCGCGCCAACATTCAATTGCAGAACGACAAGCTCACTCTTCCCAGTTTTTCGCTGCGCGTCGAAGCCACATCGCCAAAAAATTCCTCCGCGCCGGCGATGCTCGAAACTCCGGTCTATTTCCCGTACATTCCGAAACGCGACCGCGTGCAACAAACCGTGCCGATGACGTTCATGCGCCGCGGCGTCCATCGTCAGGACACTTTTCGCATCGTCACGCGCTTCCCGTTCGGCTTTTTGCAAAAAGCGCGCCGCCTGGACATGGCTACCGAAGCCGTCGTTTACCCCAGCGTTGCGCCCTCCAGCGAATTCGTGGAAATTTTGCCCGGTCTGCAAGGCGCGCTCGAAAGTTTGTCCAAAGGCCGCGGCCAGGATTTGTACGCGCTGCGCGATTACATGGCCAACGACAGCGTCCGCCACGTGCACTGGAAAGCTTCCGCGCGGCTCGGCTCGCTGATGGTCCGCGAATTCACGCGCGAAGACGATTGCCGCGTGCTGCTCGTTCTCGATCCGCACATTTCTTCGGTGCTGCAACCTGGCAGTGCGCCCACGGACCAAACCGCCAGCGAACGCTTCGAGCGTGCCGTCACGCTCTGCGCCGCGTTGACTTGGCACTTTTATGAACGCGCGGCGCTGCTGCAATTCCGTAGCGCCGGGGTTGAAACTCGTCTCGCGCCCGCCGAAGAGATTGTCTTCCTGATCCTGCGTCACCTCGCGATGGCCAATCCTTTGCCGCCCGATCCCCAGCATCAACTCATCACCGATCTGGCTGCCTCGCCCGAACTCTTCAAAATTATTGTCACCAGCCAACCTCGCGGCTCCATTCCTGCAGCCGTGTGGCACTCCAGCTACGTGATTTTCCTCGACGACCTTTCCCGTTAGCGCCTTCTTCCCTTGTTCCTGGCGGCGTTGAAGTTCGTGCGACAATCGAGTTGTCGATGCCGCAACATCCGCCGCTCAGCCATTCGCAACTCGTTACTCTCCGCACGCGACTGCTTAGCTGGTTCAATACTTACAAACGTGACTTGCCGTGGCGGGTCAATCGCGATCCGTATCGCATCTGGATTTCGGAAATTATGTTGCAGCAGACGCGTGTTGCCGCGGTGATTCCTTACTTTGAAAAATTTTGTGCGCATTTCCCGGATGTTCGGGCGCTGGCGGAGGCGGAAGAAGCGGAGGTGTTGCGGCTGTGGTCGGGATTGGGCTACTACAGTCGCGCGAGAAATTTGCAGGCTGCTGCGAAACAGATTGTCGCGGAGCACAGCGCCGTTTTTCCGGACACGCCGCTCGCGATTCGTGCGCTTCGCGGCATCGGGCAGTACACCACTAACGCGATTCTGAGTATTGCCTTCGACCAGAAGCATGCCGTGCTCGATGGCAACGTGGCACGAGTTGTTGCGCGGCTCGAAGCGGTGCGCGGGGACTTGCGCGAGTCCGCCCGCTGGCAAGCGCTGCAAAAATCCGCTGACCAGTTGCTGGCGCACGAAGCGCCCGGTGCCTGGAATCAAGCCATGATGGAGCTGGGCGCGACGATCTGCACTCCGCGGAATCCGCAGTGCCTGCTTTGTCCCGTTGCCGAATTTTGTCGCGCTCGCCAACTCGGCGTCCAAAACGAAATTCCCGAGAAGCGCAAGAAGCGCGCCACGGTAGAAGTTGTACTCGCCGCCGCAGTGCTGACCGATCGCCGAGGGCGTTGTCTGCTGTTGCCTCCTCCAAAGCACAGCGGTGCGAAGACTTCTGCCGCTGCGGCCGACCACATCCCTACATTGGTCTCCAAAATGTGGCATTTCCCCATTATTCCTGCGGGCAAATCTCCCGAGCGGAATCTGCGGTGGCATTTGCAGAAAATCCTTGGCGCGACCTTCGAGATCAAGCCGCTCAATTTCCGTCCGCTGAAGAAAGTTCGCCATGCGGTGACCTACCGAGCTATCACGGTGCTTCCCTTTCACATTCAACTTGCGCAACTGCCTACCGTCCCCGGCGCTAAAAAGGTTGGGCTAGGGGATCTGTCGTCACTTCCTATCTCCAACCTCACTCGCAAGATTGCTGCGGCTGCGTCGGCCCAACGATAGTTTGAAGGAGCGGTTGGGAGGTTCGTATATGACTGCAAATAGGGCAGTTGATGGAATTCGTGAAGAAATATTGGGGCGTGACGAGCTTGGCAGTCTGTAATCGATTGAAAAACCTGAACTTAGACATGAAATGCCGATGTGGCGATAAAGTGGGAGTTCACAATTGCTTGATTGCAAGGGGGATATGAACGATTTCAGTGTTACTGCAAGCCCTTTGTAATGTGCGAGATATGAACTCCCGAAAAAGAGTTCAGATGTTGTTGAGGTGAAAAGACTTACACAGAGGCTACTCGGCGGCGTGGTGCGGTTGGAAGAGAGCTCCCCACGCTGCGGATCTCGGCAGATTCGAGGCGTACAGGGCGATTCGAATGGTTTCGCGAAGTTCATACAGGAGTTTACTATAAGAGTAACTTACGGTCAATATATAAGGATGCTTGGGTAGGCGGGCTTTGGGTTCGAACGGTGGAAGAGCGCTGGAAGGAAGTGACCGGAACAGCGGGGGATCTTATACTCGATTCGAAATGTCCTTGACGCTTCAACCGGCGACCGAAGGCGACTTTCCGGCGATTGTGGCCTTGATGAATGCGGCCTTTCGCGGGGCGGAGGGTTGGAGCATTGAGGCCGACTACATCACTGGGGTGCGCACCAGCGATTCGTTGCTGCGCGAAGAGATCGCCAAAGGCGCGATGTACCTGACCGTGAGAGATGGCACGGGCTCAGAGCTGCAAGGCTGCGTAAGTTTGCAGGCCTCGTCGCCGGAAAAGTGGTACCTCGGCGCACTTACTGTGCGACCAGCGCAGCAAAATTCTGGCTTCGGCAGAAAGCTCCTCGAAGCCGCAGAAAATACGCTGCCGCCCACGGAGCCCGCACCATCGAAATGACCGTCGTCAACGTCCGCGAGGCGCTGATCGCCTGGTACGAACGCCGCGGCTATCAGCGCACCGGCGAAACCCGCCCCTTCCCCTACGGCGACAACCGCTACGGCACGCCCGACCCGCGCTGATCTGGAGTTCGTAGTCCTTCAAAGGCGACTCTGACGAAGTAAGCCGCGCTGTTCGCAACATTAACGTTAGTATTCGCGCAAGGCGGTACTTCAGTGGACCCGGCAACCGTTGGGGCCGGTGCTACGATCAAAGTTGATCATGGCTTCCGCTGGAACCATTCCTGCCCCCACCATTCAGCTGCCTGCTGAGCGGTTTTTTCGCGCTTCGCTGCTGCTACTGATTTTTACTTCGGTGTGCACGCTGGCGCTGACCGGCAAGCTGGACATTTTCACGGCGTTATTGGCTCCGGCTGCGGTGCTTTATAAGGGCTACCGGTGGTACCGCGGGTATCCCAACGAAATGCGCAACAGCCGCGCTACCATTCTGGTGCTGGCCTACCTGGCGTTCTTCCCGTTCGATATTTTTGTGTTTTCGCGGCTGGTGGTTTCCAACTCGGCGAATCCGCCGCTGTACGCTGCGTTGCTGGCGGCGGTGCACTTTCTGATTTTTGTGATGCTGGTGCGGCTGTACAGCGCGGTGACCGATCGCGACGCGACGTTTCTCTCCATGTTGGCCTTTGCGGGGATTCTGGCGGCCGCGGTACTGACGGTCGACACTACTTTTCTTTTTTGCTTTTTTGCGTTTTTGCTTTTTGGCGTCGCGACGTTTACCGGGATGGAACTGCGGCGGGCTGCGCAGGGTGCAGTGGTGATGCCGGCCCCTGCCGGCGATCGCGACCGGAATCTCAATCGGGCGCTGCGGCTGGCAACTGCGAGTGTTGCGCTGGGCGCGGTGCTGCTGGGCACGGTGCTGTTCTTTTTCTTTCCGCGGTTCAGTGCGGGCTACCTGGGCCGGACGAGTTTCAATCCGGCGCTGATGACTGGCTTCAATGACGATGTGGAGTTGGGGCAGATTGGCGAGATTAAAAAAGATTCGACGATTGTAATGCGCGTGGAAACGGGGCAACCGGTGGCGTATCCGCAACTGCGCTGGCGTGGCATCGCTCTGGCGCACTTCGACGGCAGGCGTTGGTCAGAGCCGGAGCGTGGCGCGCAGACGCTTTCTCCCAACAATGAAGGATGGATTTTTGTTGGCGACGGGCTGCCTCGCAACGAGTCACATTCGCCGAGTCTGCTGTACACCATCTACCTGGAACCGATAGCGAGTGACGCTGTTTTCGTTCCGGGTAAAGTAGTTTCTTTGCGCGGGAATTTCAACGGCGAGTCCGGCAACCTGGCCAATGCATCGAGGAGAACGTATCTGTTCCGCGACGCCACTGGGTCGCTGTTCAATCCTTTTCATAACTACACTGCGGTGCGCTACGAGGGATTCTCGCGGCTTCCTTCTCTCGATCCACCGAAACTGCGCGCTGCGGGCACCGATTATCCGGCGTACATCAAGGCGGTGTACCTGCAGCTTCCGCAACTCGATCCGCGTGTCGCGCCGTTCGCGGAACAAATTACGGCCAAAGCCGCGACGCCTTTTGACAAAGCCGCGGCGATCGAAACCTATTTACACAATAAATTTGGCTACACGCTTACGCTGACCGGCAAACCGGGCGCCGATCCTATTGCGCATTTCCTGTTTGAAACGAAGGCTGGGCATTGCGAATATTTCGCGTCGTCGATGACCATCATGCTGCGCACGCTGGGCATTCCGGCGCGCGAAGTGAATGGCTTTTTGCCTGGCGATTTCAACGATTTAGGCGGCGATTATGTGGTGCGCGCCAGCGATGCGCACAGTTGGGTGGAAGTATTTTTTCCGGGCAACGGCTGGGTGACGTTTGATCCCACGCCTGCCGGCCCAGAATCGAATGGCGGATTATTTTCGCGGCTGGAAAAATATATGGATTGGCTGTCGCTGACCTGGAACGAATGGGTGATCAGCTACGACTTCGCGCACCAGGTGGTGCTGGCGCAAAATTTGAAGAGCAGCTCGCGGAGCTGGACGGAGTCGCTGCGCGCATGGTTTGAAAATAAGCAGGCGCGAGCTAAAGGTTTGATGGAGGAATGGAATTTTCAGCATTCCAGTTTGCGTTATTTGCTGCCAGTAGCGATGGTTTTGTTTTTGGTGCTGCTGCGCGCGGATATGATTCCGGAGATTATTCGGCGCTTGAAGGTTTATGCGCAGATGCGCGTAGGGGCGCACACTGCGGCCACCAATCCGGATCTTGCGGCGCGCTTATATTCGGAGTTGCTGCGCATGTTGGATCGTCGTGGAATTCCTCACCGCGAAACGCAAACTGCGCTGGAATTCGCCGCCGCCATCGAGAATCCGCAGATCGCGCCGGCTATCCGCGAATTTATCGATATTTATGGAGGCGCGCGTTTCGGTTCGGCGCCTTGCAATGCCGACCGCTTGCGGGAATTGCTCTCGCAAGTGCGGGCGGCGTTTCAATCCCGTTAGTTGCTTCGCACTCAATTCTTCACCGGCTATTCTCGCCACAATCTCGCCATAATCTGCCCATTCAGGCCGGTCCTCGGCCGCGCGTGTTACAATTGAGGTGCAGAAATCCCGCTATAAACCCTGAAATTAGATATGACTAAAGTCGGTTTCATTAGCCTCGGGTGCCCCAAGAACCTTGTTGATAGCGAGGTGATGATGGGCATTTTGGCGCGCGATGGGTATGAGTTGACGGCGCGGGCGGATGAGGCGGATGTGTTGGTGGTGAATACCTGCAGCTTTATTGAGGCGGCGCAGAAGGAATCGGTCGACGCGATTCTGGAGATGGCCGAGCACAAGAAATTTGGGGCGGCGAAGAAATTGATTGTGGCGGGATGTCTGGTGGAGCGGTATCGCGATCAGATTCTCGAGCAGGTGCCGGAAGTGGATGCGGTGGTGGGTACCGGCGAAGTGGAGCGGATTCTTGAGGCGGTGCATGGGGATTTGCGGGTGCTGCCTGCGGAGCCGCCGGCGTTTTTGTATCACGAGTTGACGCCGCGAATTGTGACGACACCACGGCATGCGGCGTATATCAAAATTGCGGAAGGCTGCGATCATCCTTGCTCGTTTTGCATTATTCCGCAGCTGCGCGGAAAATTTCGGAGTCGGCGGTTTGAGTCGGTGGTGCGCGAGGCGCAGAATCTGGCGGCGGGCGGGGCGCGGGAAGTTACGTTGATTGGGCAGGACACGACTTCGTATGGCGAAGATTTGGGATTGCGCGATGGGCTGGCGCAACTGCTCGCGCGGCTTGGGGAGATTGAAGATTTGCAGTGGGTGCGATTTTTGTATGCGTATCCGAATCGGGTGACGCAGAAATTGCTGGATACGTTGGCGTCGAGTCCGCGGATTGCGCGGTATCTGGATATGCCGCTGCAACATGCCAGCCGCAATGTGTTGGCGCGGATGAAGCGGGGTTCGCACGGCGAGGCATTTTTGAAATTGCTGGAGCGGGCGCGCACTACGATTCCGGGCGTTGCGTTGCGGACTTCGTTCATCGTGGGATTTCCGGGCGAGACGGAAGCGGATTTTGATGAGCTGTGCGACTTTGTGCGGGCCGCGAAACTGGATTGGCTGGGCGTGTTTGAATACTCCGACGTGGATAATGCCGCCAGTTATCCGCTGGCTGACAAAGTGGATGTTGCGACGATTACCGACCGACGCAATCGGCTGATGGCGATTCAGAAGAAAATTTCCCGTGAGAATTTGCGGGCGAAGAACGGCAGCACCGCTGTTGCACTGGTTGAAGGGCCGTCGAAAGAGAATCCGCTGGTGTGGGAGGCGCGGCTGGAAGGTATGGCGCCGGAAATTGACGGCAAGCTGTATCTCACGGACGTGGAAGTGGATGGGCAGGCCGCGCAGCCTGGCGACGTGGCGCGGGTGCAGATCACCAAGACCGACGCTTACGACCTGATTGGCCGCGTGGTAGAAATTCTTCCGTGTCGCGCGGAATTGCGGGGCTTGGCCGCCGCGCAACAATTTAGTTCTGAGAATCATCCAATTCAGCAGCTGACTCGAATCTCCACTGGCGCGGCTCTGCGCGTTTTGAGCTAAACTCACCGCAGGCTGGCAAAAATTGCGCGGCCGTGCGGTCACCGGCCGCATTCGCAGCCGCGGCAGTCAGATTCGGTGCAACAAATACTCCAAACTCTGGCGAACGTCATGAAACACAAATGCCCCATCTGCAAAACTCCCACGGATTCTACGTTGAATGCGGACTTCCCTTTCTGCAGTGAGCGCTGTCGCGACCGCGATCTGGGCAACTGGGCTACTGAAAAATACGTGGTGTCCGATCCCATTTTTAACGAGGACGAAGACGAATCGCCCGACAATGGGTCGGCGAATCCCACGCGTAAAACCATCATCCTTGACCTCGACGAACAGAATTCCGAATGACGCCGACTACTGACGGTCCAGCACCGACACTCGCGAGCAATACAAAGCCAAAAATTTCTATCCTGCTGGCCTCCTGGTTCGGCTGCGGATTTCTGCCCAAAGCGCCCGGCACCGCTGGCTCCGTCGGAGGGACGATCGTTTCAGTCGTGACCATCTGGATTGCTTCGTTTGTTTCGCGGCAGGATATTCATGTCGAAGACCATTACTGGAAATTCGGGCACCTTCCTTCGCACGCGGTGGTGCTGATGACCGTGCTGATTTCCGCGGTGGGAGTCCTCGTCGCGGATCGCGCGGCGCACTTTGCGGGACTCAAGGATCCGCAATGGGTGGTGATCGACGAAGTTTCCGGGCAAATGATCACGTATCACCTATTTTTTTGGGCTACGCCTCTAAACTGGAGAACGCTGCTGCTCGGCTTTGTGCTTTTTCGGGTGTTTGATATTTGGAAGCCGGCGCCGGTGCGGCAGTTGGAAAAGCTGCCTGGAGGCTGGGGGATCATGGCCGACGACTGGATGGCGGGCCTCTACGCTGCAATTTTGCTGCAGGTCGCGCTACACTTCAGAGTGATATGAAATTCGGCTTCGGCGGCGCAAGCGCAGGCGCGACGGATAAGAACGGCAGCCCACGCATAGAAAGTGTGTCTCCCGCGGCGGCGATTCCCGGTGGCGACGTCACGATCCTCGGCAGCGGATTCGCGTCGCGCACGCAGCCGCGCCCACAAGTAAAATTCGGCGAAGTGGAAGCCAGCCTGGCGCTCTCCAGTGGCAAACGGCTGATCGCTCGCGTGCCGGATGGCGCCAGCGGCGGCATTGTGCGAGTCACCAGCGCCGATCATGAAAGCGAGCCGCATCCGCTAGCCATCGGTCTGCAGATCGCCGACAATCTTCATCCTGTTGCAAATCCCGCGGTGGACGCACTGGGCAACATTTATGTGACGTTCAGCGGCTCGCGCGGGCAGCGCGTCCCCGTTTCGCTTTATAAAGTCACGCCCAACTACAGCATCAAGCCGTTTGTCACTTCGCTGATCAATCCCACGGGCATGGCGGTGGATCGCGCCAACAATCTTTTTGTTTCCTGCCGCCATGACGGGACGATTCATCGCGTTTCGCCGGACGGGCGCGCCGAAGAATGGATCGAAGGCATGGGCGTGGCGACCGGTATCGCCTTTGACCCGCAAGAAAATCTGTATGTCGGGGATCGCAGCGGAACCATTTTCAAAATTAGTCCCACGCGCGAAATTTTTGTTTTCGCGACGCTGGAGCCCTCTTTCGCCGCATATCATCTGGCGTTTCATCCCAGCGGCGATCTTTATGTCACTGGCCCCACTACTTCCAGCTTCGATCGTGTGTATCGCGTCAATCAGGCTGGTGAAGTTACCAGCTATTTTCGCGGACTTGGGCGGCCGCAAGGATTAGCTTTTGATCGCGACGGAAATCTCTACGTCGCCGCGTGCCATGCCGGAAATCGCGGTATCGTGCGCATCACGCCGGAAGGCAAAGCCGACATGGCGCTGAGCGGCTCCGGCATCGTGGGCCTCGCGCTGCTGCCCTCCGGCCGCGCGATCATCGCCACGACCAACACGCTGTACACGCTCGACTGGGATATTCACGGCTTACCGCTTTTCGGACAATAATCAGCAGAGATGAAAGCTGAAATCATCGCGGTCGGCTCGGAGCTGCTCACGCCGGACCGCGTGGACACCAACTCGCTTTATCTCACCGCGGAGCTGAACAAGCTCGGCATCGAAGTGCTGCGTAAAACCATCGTTGGCGATAAGCGCGAAGAACTCCTCAATACATTCGCTGGGGCGTTGGAGCGCGTGGAGCTGGTGATTTCCTGCGGCGGACTTGGGCCAACCGCGGACGATCTGACGCGCGAAACCGTCGCGGAACTGCTGGGGCGGCCGCTGGGGCGCGACGATCGCATCGTGGAAGCCATTCGTGCGCGCTTTCGAAGTTTTCGCCGGGAGATGCCGGAGATTAATCTTCGGCAGGCGATGGTGCCGGAAGGCGCGGAGGCGCTGAAGAATCCGCGCGGCACTGCGCCGGGCCTGTGGATTGAGAATGGCGATCGCATCGTGGTGTTACTGCCGGGGCCGCCGAAGGAAATGCGCGGCTTGTATGAGTCGGAAGTTGCGCCGCGGTTGGAACGGCGTGCTTCGGCGCTGCGGCTGCATCATCGCGAGTTGCGTGTTACCGGGCTAGGGGAGTCGCACGTTGAGGAGCGCATCGCGCCGTACTACCAGCGCTATCCGGACGTGAACACGACGGTTCTGGCTGCTCCAGGAGAAGTTCAGATTCATTTGCGTTTATGGACGGATGACGCCGACTATGCGCGGAAAACACTGGACGAAATCATTCAGGGTTTCGACATCACGCTGGCCGATCGGATTTTTTCGCGCAATGGTGAGCAGCTACAGGAAGTGGTCGCCAATCAACTCACGCTCAACAACACCACGATCGCCACAGCGGAATCGTGCACCGGTGGCTTGCTCGCGCAACGCCTGACCAGTATTCCGGGCAGCTCCAATTATTTTCTTGGTGGGGTGGTTTGCTACAGCAACGAACGCAAAACCGCATGGGCCGATGTTCCGCCGGAACTGATCGCTTCCAAAGGCGCGGTCAGCGCTGAAGTGGCGGTGGCGCTGGCCGACGGGATTCGCCGGCGCGTCGGCAGCACGCTCGGTGTGGGGATCACCGGGGTCGCCGGTCCGGGCGGCGGCACGGAAGAGAAGCCCGTCGGAACCGTGCACGTCGCGCTGGCGCACGCCGGCGGCGTGGTGGAAAAAGGGATCACGGCTCCCGGCGACCGGGAAATGATTCGCTGGCAAGCTTCGCAAGTCGGGCTCGATTTAATTCGCCTGCACTTCCTTTACAATGCGGGTGAATCTAAGCATTCGAGTCACGGTCGTACCGTCAAACGAACCGGCTTCTAACGAGGTCCCCCCAATGCGTCTATTCGTCGCACTGGAAGTTCCCGAAGCCGTACGAGAAAATTTGGCTTCCACGCGTTTTGCGATTCAGGAGGATTTGCCCAAGCAGAAATCCTTGAAGGCCCCGGCGCACTCGCCTGGGCTGCGCTGGGTGCCGACGGAAAATTTTCATATCACTTTGAAATTTATCGGCCAAGTCGGGGCCGATGAAGTGGCGCACATCACCGAAGAACTTGCCAAAGTACGCCCGGAAGGCTTTGTTAAAGCCACGTTTCGCGGCCTGGGCTTTACGTGGAGACAGCACGGCGGAGGGGTTTTGTGGGTGACTCTGGCCGTCTCGGACGGGCTGAACAAACTCGCGGCGCAGATCGGGCGACGCCTCGAGCATCTTGGCATTCCAGTGGAGGAGCGCGATTTTCTGCCGCACCTGACTCTGGCGCGGTTCAAGAATTCTTCCGAATTGAACGCTGTGCGTGCCGCCGTTTCTGCTCACGTCGCCACGGATTTTGGGTCGGCGCAATGGGCGCAGTTCAGCTTGCTCGAAAGTAAACTGGGAATCGGCGGCTCGCAGTACACTACGGTGAAGGCATTTCGCTTCGCCGCGATGGCGGCTTATCCCTAAAAATGGTTGGAATCCCGATCAACTTTATCGGCCTGCTGATCGCTGCGTACTTACTAGGTTCGATTCCATTTGGGCTTTTTATTTCGCGGCTCTTCGGCCGTGGTGATCTTCGCGCGTCCGGAAGCGGCAACATCGGGGCTACGAACGTCGCACGCGTCGCCGGACCGGCCGCCGGAATTTTGACGCTGCTGTTCGACACGGCTAAAGGCTATGCCGCGGTGTGGCTGGCTGGACGGTACACCGAAAGCAGCGCGACCTGGATGATGCTGGCCGGGCTGGCGGTTCTTGCCGGCCACTGTTTTCCCGTCTGGCTGAAATTTAAAGGCGGCAAAGGAGTTGGCCCGGCGCTGGGCGTTTTTCTGGCGCTGTGTGCGCCCGCGGCGCTGCTGGCGCTGTTCGTGTTCATCGTGGTCACTGCGTACTGGAAATATGTTTCGCTGGGCTCGATCGCCGCCGCCGCGTCCATGCCTTTGTTGATTTATTTTTTGTGGGCTCCGCACCATGCGCCTCCGGCGGCGATCATCTTTGGGACCATGGCGGCCACTTTCCTGGTCATCTACAAGCACGACGCCAATATTCAGCGCTTGGTCGAAGGGGTCGAACCTAAATTTTCTTCGGGTAATAGTCGAGACAGCTCGAATGATTGATCCGCGCACTGGCATTCCGCAGGATGAATCCGAATGACGCAGCTGCGATGAGCAAGATTGCCATCCTGGGCGGCGGAAGTTGGGGAACCGCGTTAGCTATCGTTTTGGCGCGCAGCCACCACCCGCACGAAATTTCTCTGTGGGTTCGCGACGCGACCCTCGCGGAAAAAATCGCGCAAACGCGGGAGAATGCTGCTTATCTCGCGGGCTGCCACGTTCCTGATCAAGTGGCGGTTTCTTCCGATCTCGCGGCTACGCTGAAGAATTCCGACATCGTCGTTGGCGCGATTCCCTCGGCGCACGCGCGCTCCATCTACACGAAAGCGTTGCCGCATTTTGGAGCCGCGACCATTCTGGTGAGCGCCACGAAAGGCCTCGAACCTTCGACGCATCTGCGCATGAGCGAAGTTGTGGCCCAAACCGCGGGTTCCGCGCATGCATCCGCACCGCTCTTCTCCGTCCTTTCCGGGCCGAGTTTCGCACTGGAAACTGCGCGCGGCGATCCCACTGTGGTGGTGATCGCCGCTGATCATGAATCGCGACAACCGACTCATACCCCTGGTGCTGCGTCGGTTAAATTTCTCGCCGACTACTTGCAGGCGGAGCTTGCCGGTCCGTCTTTGCGCCTGTATACCAATGACGACATTCTCGGTGTGGAGCTC
The DNA here is from genome assembly GCA_963846145.1 of uncultured Acidobacteriota bacterium. GTDB lineage: Bacteria > Acidobacteriota > Terriglobia > Acidiferrales > UBA7541 > Acidiferrum. The sequence continues at coordinate 448,433 of CAWJUV010000007.1, forward strand.
GCCGGCGCGATGAAAAACGTAATCGCCATCGCCGCAGGCACTTGCCAAGGACTTGGGCTGGGCACGAACGTCATCGCTGCGCTGATCACGCGCGGGCTTGCCGAAATGACGCGCCTCGCCCTCGCGCTTGGCGCACGCGCGGAGACTCTCAGCGGACTCGCCGGACTCGGCGACTTAGTCCTGACCTGTACAGGCGCACTCAGCCGCAATCGACAACTCGGGATTGAATTGGGGAAAGGCCGGGCGCTGGCCGAAATTCTGGCGAGCACCAATATGGTCGCCGAAGGTGTCGGCACCACGGCGGCGCTACTCGCCATTGCGGCGGAACGTCACATCGAATTGCCGATCACCGAGCAGGTTGGAGCCGTCCTACACGAGAACAAGCCGCCACTCGTGGCGATGGTCCACACCATGGAAAGGCCGCAAAAACCGGAATGACTCGTGTGTCCATATCGTAATCCCTTGTACCTTCGTTCCAGTTGCAAGATGGACGAATCGCCGCGCAAATCCGCGTTCTGCTCGAAGCCTTCCACTAAAATAGTTGCAGCCCATGCAGATGAATCCTCAGCCCCTGTGGGACCGCGTTCGGATTGGCCGCATTCGGATTTTGTGGCTGGTGCTCGGCGCGATGCTGTTGGTCAGCGCGCTGCCGATTGCGCTGTATCACCGGCAGGTTTTGCATTTGAGCCAAGGCAAACTGGCCGATACCGAGCGGGTGCAGCAGACGGATTTGACGCGGGCGTTCTCGCAGGAAATTCAACAGTTTGAATCGAATCTCACCCAGCAACTGCTGAGCGAGCGGCAGATTCTGGCGCTCACTGGACTGATCGAAAACGTCGAAGACCCGATTTCAGAACCCAAAGTCACGCGGCTGCTGGAGAATTTTGTCGACAGTAATCGCACTACGTTCGTGTACCTCACTGCGGTGGGCCGTTCTGGCAAAGGCACCAGTGCTTCGCAAGGAAATTTTCGCGCGGAACAGGATCCCTTTGTGGCTAAAGCGCTGCAGCGCGCTTTTGTTACGTGCATGCAGTCGCGGCAGCTCAATGCAGTGAAATTTCGCAGCGATCCGCTGGCGCTGGCTCCCGACAATCGACCGGCTTTTGTGATTGCGGTGCCGTTGCGGGATATCAACGATCACTTTACGGGCATGCTGGCTGCGGTAGTTTCGCTGGATACGCTGCTGCATCGCTTGCAGGAAGCCAGCGTTCGCGGTCGAACCGTTTTCGTGGTCGATCATTACGGGCATCTGGTGGTGCATCCCGATCCGAAGAATTTTGTACCTGGTGCGGATGTGAGCAGCAACTCCCTGGTGAAGCAGGTGATGCAACTGCCGCAGGAGCTGCGCAACACGGAAACGGCGCGTTTTCCGGAGAAAGAAAAAAATCACGTTGTAGAAATGATTGGGACCTATAGCACGTTTCCGGAAGTGAATTGGGCGGTCATCGCCGAGCGCAGCCTCGATCAGGCTGGCGCTGACGCTGGCGTTGGTGAACTCAACCGTCAAGCACTGGCGTTCGTCAGCGTCGTGGTTCTCGCGGCGATTTGTCTTGGCTATGCGTTTGCGGTGGGGATAGCTCGCCCGGTGCGCGGATTGGCGGATTCAACCCGCGCTATCAGCCGCGGCGAATTCCATCAACGTTCCGCGGTGCGCGGCGCGGCGGAAATCAGCGAGCTGGCTGAGAATTTCAATAAAATGGCCGGCGATATTGAGGAGTACATCGAACGGCTGAAGCAGGCCGCGGAAGAAAATCGCGAATTGTTCGTCGGCTCGATTCGCATGCTGGCTGCGGCGATCGACGAAAAGGATCCCTACACGCGTGGTCACTCCGGGCGTGTGGCGAAGTATTCCATGGTGATGGGCCACGAATTGGGGCTTGCACCGGAAGTGCTGGAGACACTGCGGATTTCTGCGCTGCTGCACGACGTGGGCAAAATCGGCGTGGAAGACCGCGTGCTGAAAAAGCCGGGCGCTTTGTCGTCGGAAGAATTTGACTTGATGAAGCAGCACACCATCAAGGGCGCGAACATCATGCGCCCCGTTTCGCAGCTGAAAGAAATGCTGCCGGGCATCGAGTTGCACCACGAACACATGGATGGGCGCGGGTATCCTTATGGATTGCAGGGGCCGCAAATCCCGTTGATGGCGAAAATTATCGCGGTGGCGGATACGCTGGATGCGATGACGACCAACCGTCCGTATCAGTCGGCTATGGATATTGATTTTGCGCTGACGCGGATCAAGACGCTGACCGGGACGAAGTTCGACCCTGAAGTGGTCACGGCGCTTGAATCCGCGATCACTGCCGGAAAACTCCGCCTCAGCGCGGTCGAAGTCCAGGTCTAAAACTCACCTCTTCCAAAGGATCCGCGGCCACTCTCGAGGCCTCGGAGCCGCTTCTGCTACAATTTCTCTTCGCGCCCTTTTTCGGGGCTTCCAACAATATGATTTCACTCTTCGGGCCGCCCGAGCCGACACTTCTCGAAAAGCTCAAAACTTCCGTTAGCAAGACCAAGAATGTGCTGGCGGAGACTGTCGATACAATTTTTCAGGGCGAGCGGGCTATTGATCCGGCGCTGCTGAAAAAACTTGAGACGGCGTTGTTGAGTGCGGATTTGGGTGTTGCTCCCACACGGGAGATTCTTGATTCGGTGAAGGAAAAACTGGATCGACATGCGCTTTCGAATGGCGAAGAACTGAAGCGTGAAATTAAGTCGCACATTGTGCGGATTCTGACGGAACCGCGCAGTACGGATATGTGGCGGCAAGCTGCGGATCGCGAGCGCGATGCGTTTTTTGGCGCGGCTGGGGCTGGGCAAGCGGCGGCGGCGCAAGGCGGAGGTTTGCGTCCTTCTGTGGTGAGCGGAGGAGGTTCGAGTTCGAGCACAGTTCAAGTGCGGCGGTGAAAGTCAGCGATCCGCGGGTGATTTTTGTGGTGGGTGTGAATGGTGTGGGCAAAACCACCAGCATTGGGAAGCTGGCGAATCGGCTGAAGAAGCAGGGACTGGATGTGGTGTTGTGTGCGGCCGATACATTTCGTGCTGCGGCGATTGAGCAGCTGGAGATTTGGGCGCAACGCAACGGCGTCGAAGTGATCAAACAAAAATCCGGGTCGGATCCTGCGGCGGTGGTTTTCGACGCTTTGGCGGCGGCGAAGGCGCGGGCTGCGGACGCGGTGATTGTGGACACTGCGGGGCGGCTGCATACCAAGGCCAATTTGATGGCCGAGTTGGAAAAAATGAAACGGACCGCGGCCAAGGTGATTCCTGGCGCGCCGCACGATATTTTGTTGGTGATGGATGCGACCACCGGGCAGAACGGGCTTTCGCAGGCGCGGGAATTTACGGCGTCGGTGGGCGTGACTGGAATTATTTTGACGAAGCTGGATGGCACTGCCAAGGGCGGGATTGTCGTGGCGATTGCGCGGGAGCTGCGGTTGCCGATTCGGTTTATTGGAACCGGCGAACAGATTAACGATATGGTTCCGTTCGACGCGCAGACGTATGCGGATTCCCTTTTCAACTGAACGTTCCCCTTGAAGAACGACGTGAACTAACGTGGACGCTAACGCGATCGGCTATATGCAACGTGCGCTGGAACTGGCGCGCAAAGGCACTGGGCTGGCTAGTCCTAATCCCATGGTGGGTTGCGTGTTGGTGCGCGAAGGGCAAATTGTCGGCGAAGGTTTTCATCAGTATGAATGGCGCGATCACGCGGAAGTTGTGGCGATTAAGTCCGCGGGGGAGAAAGCGCGCGGCGCCACGATGTACGTGACGCTGGAACCTTGCAATCACACCGGGCGCACTGGGCCTTGCACCGAAGTAATTATTGCGGCGGGCGTGCAGCGGGTCGTCGCGACGATCACGGATCCGAATCCGGCGGTGGCGGGGAAAGGATTTGGGCGGTTGGCTGGGGCTGGCGCGGAGGTTTTTACTGGGCTCATGGAAGATGAGTCGCGCGAGTTGAATGAGGCGTTTGCGAAATGGATTCGCAAGAAGATTCCGTTTGTGACGCTGAAATCGGCGATGACTTTGGATGGGCAACTGGCGCTGACGCGGCTTCCGGCCAAAAAAGCTGCGAAGAAAAACCGTGAGTGGATTAGTTCTGCAGAATCGCGTGCGGAAGTGCAGCGGATGAGGCATGCGTCGGATGTGCTGCTGACGGGAATTGGAACGATATTGGCCGACGATCCGTTGCTGACCGATCGCAGTGGTTTGCCGCGGCGGCGACGTTTGCTGCGGGTGATTTTGGATAGCAAGCTGCGGTTGTCGCCCAAATCGCGCATCGTGAAGACTTGCGATGACGATTTGTTGGTGTTTACCGGGGCGCCGCTAAAATCGGCGAAGGCCCGGGCGTTGCAAAATGCCGGGGTCGAAGTTGTTTCGGCGAAACTGCGCGCTGGGCGAATCGATCTGGCCGCGGTGTTGAAGGAATTGGGTAAACGCGATCTGCTCAGCGTGCTGCTGGAGGCGGGCAGCGAGTTGAACGGGGCCGCGCTGGCGGCGGATGTTGTCGATAAAGTGGTTTTGTTCTATGCTCCCAAAATCTCCGGCGACCAGTCTGTCCCCTTCGCCAAGTCTTTAAAGCTAAAAACCATTCTTCCTCGTGAGTTGAAATTTCATCAGTTCGGCCCTGACTTTGCAATTGAAGGGAGGCTGCACGATGTTTACCGGAATTATTGAGCACATCGGAATTGTAGAAGAGCTGGAATTGACCGGCACGGGCGGGCGCGTCACGGTTCACGCGCCGACTTTGGCCGGTTCGCTGGCGGTTTCGAAAAGCATAGCGGTCAATGGCTGCTGTCTCACGGTCACCAAAATTAGCGGCGAACGATTCTATGCGGATCTTTCTCTGGAAACGGTGAGCAAGACTTCTTTCGGTGCGCCGGAAGGCGAGCTGAAAATTGGCGCAAAAGTGAATCTGGAGCGCCCGCTCATCGCTGGACAGGAATTCGGTGGGCACTTCGTCTTAGGCCATGTCGACGGAATCGGCCACATCGCGGAATTGCGCAGCGAAGCTGAGGGAAGTGAGAGCTGGACGGTTTCGATCGAAGTGCCGCCGGAATTTTACCGCCACGTTGTTCTTAAGGGCTCGATCACCATCGACGGCATCAGCCTCACGGTTGCCAAATGGCAAAACGGCATTGTGGACATCGCGGTAATTCCCTACACCTACGAACACACCAACTTGCGAGAACGAGCCGAGGGTGACGCGGTAAATCTGGAAGCGGATGTTCTTGGAAAGTATATCGAGAGTTATTTGGAAGCGCGTGGGCAGAAGACGACAAGTTCCCACGAATACAAAGATCGATACTGAAGTTTTCAGTCTGGGTGTGGTTTCAAAAGACAAAACCTGCGATGGAGTGGAAGTTTGCGCGTCCCACCCTTGCAAACACCGCAAGGGTAGGCCACCCGGGCCTGGGTGTTGTGTCAGACGGCCAGAATCAAAACACAAAAAGAGAACCGAGACGCTGAGTCGTTAGGCTTCTTGGGATTTGGTGCGGGCGCCGCGGTAGTAGAGGATCAGGCCGATGGCGATGGCGGCGACCGTGCCGCCGACGAGTTTTAGTTCGAAGCCGAGTTTGTTTGAGGAGTCGCCGGGGGGAATTAGCGAGAGGATGATTCCGGCGAGGACGACTGCGAAGCCCAGACTGCTGGCGATCCAGACGCCGAGTTTGCCGCCGGGGATTAGCACTGCTTGAGAGTTTTCGCGGCGGTCTGGGCGGTTGGCCAGCTTGATTGCGGCGGCGTACATGTACATGAAGGGGATGAAGTAGAGGATGATCGCGGCGTCGACCAGGAATTGGTATGCGCCGCGCATGGTGTCATTGGCTTGGCCTAGTAAAAGAATTGCGGCGGAAATGGCGGCCTGCACCAGGATGGAAATGTACGGTGTTTTCCAGCGCGGATGAATTTTTCCGAAGGCGGCGGGTAAGTAGCGGTCGATTCCCACAACGAAGGGCACGCGCGCGATGCCTGCGACAGTGCTGCCCACGCCGCCGGCGTTTCCTACGGTCACAAATAAAGCGGCGAGTACGCTGACTAAGCCGATGCGCAGCAAAGTGGACCCGTTGGCGATGGCTTGAAAAACGCCGCTGGTGGGCTCGACTTGTGCGGCGGGAATCATCGCGAGAACTGCGAACGTCCCAATGATGTAGATGACGGCGATCATGACTCCGGCGGCCATGACTGCGCGTGGCAGAGTTTTTCGCGGGTTGCGCACTTCGTCGCTCATGGCGGACACGAGTTCGAGGCCGGTGAAGGCGAAGGCGATTTGCGACCAGAAATTTACGGTGTCGAAATCCCAGTGGGGCAGGATGTTGTGCCAGGTGTAGTGGGTGACGGAGCCGTGGCGCAGATAGACCAAGCCGCCGATGACGACCAGCATTAAAAGCGGGATGTAGGTGGAGACGCCGCCGGCGTTTTGCAACCATTTGCCGATGTTGAGGCCGACGATGTTGAGGATTACTGCGACGGCCAGCAGTGCGAATGAACCGGCTAGAAGAAAAGTGCGGTTTTGCGCCAGCGCGGAGCCTCCCGGGCCGATGGCGTAGGCGCTCATCGAAGTGCTGGCGATCAGCAGGCCTGGAAAATAAAAGAAGGTGTAGATCCAGTAGGTCCAGCCGGCGATGAAGCCGTGAAAATCGCCGAAGGCTTCTTTGGACCACACGTACAAGCCGCCTTCATTGGGGAACCGCGAAGACAACTCGTTGATCACCAGCGCGGTGGGCACGAAGAAAAACAGCGCGGCAATGACCCAGAGGCTGATCGAAGACGTTCCGTTGTGCGCGGCGGCGGCGACCCAACGCGGGCCCAGGACCGTGGCGATGTTGAAAAATAAAACATCCCAGAAGCCCATTTCCTTGCGTAACTGTTTGATCGGATCGGAAGGGGCGCCGCTTTGGCTCACAGGGTGACGTCCATGGCGGGAATCAATTCGTCGAGTTCGAGAAAATTGTGGAGGAAGTGATCTTTGGAGCCTTCAAACTTTTTCCAGGGGCCGAAGAAGGAAACTTTGCCGTCCTGCAGAAAGACCACGGCGTCGGCCAGTTTTTTTGCGAGATGAGTATCGTGGGTGACCACGATACTGGTCTTATGAAAGGCTTCTTTCAAACGCAGAATTAAATCGCCCATGTGCGCGGCCATGATCGGATCGACCATGGTGGTGGGCTCGTCGTACAAAATTGCTTCGGGATTTTGAGCGAGAGAGCGCGCGATGGCTACGGCGCGGCGCGAGCCAGTGGAAAGCTCGCCGGGCAGGCGATCGAGAAATTCGTCGACCTCAAGTGTCTTGGCCAGTTTCGCGACGTAATCGTCGATTTCTTCCTGCGAGAGGTTGGCCTGCCCTTCCAACGGAAAGGCTATATTTTCGGCGACGGTCAGCGAATCAAAGAGCGCGCCAGACTGAAAGACCATGCTGACTTTTTTGCGCACCGCTTGAAATTCCGCTTCGGTCCAGTCGGTGACGTCCTGTCCGTCGATGAAAACCTGACCGGAGTCGGGGCGCAGAAATCCGAGGATATGTTTCAGGGAAACAGATTTGCCCACGCCGCTGCGGCCCATGATTACGCAGGTTTCGCCGCGCTTCACCGAAAAGCTCACGTGGTCGAGAATGGTGCGCCCGTCGAAGCCCTTGCACACGTCGCGAAATTCAAAATAGTTTTCCGATTCGTTTTCGGTAGCGCCCGGGCCTTCGTGGTGTTGAAATTCCGGTTCATCCGGCGGAGGAAGAATGGGCTCGGGGATCGGAAGATCGTCGCCTTCAGGTTTCAGTTCAGGAGGTTTTTCGTCGATCAAGTTAGCCCCGAGGTCTCAACGCACGTCAGTGCTCTGCGTTCCAAAGCCGTTGCGCTTCGGCATAGTCTTCGGGCGTGTTCATGTTCCAGAAAAGGCGCCCTGCGCTATCAAATCGTTTCCAGACCGAAGCGTCAAGCACTTCCGTGTGCACTTGTTTCAGGGCCTGCGTGACCTTCCGGACGCCTTGATCAAATTGGCTTTTCAGTCCATCGAGCGCGTCGGTGCGATAGCAGGCGCAAAGCGGTTCCGGGCCATGATCGGAGAGCGGGAAAACGACTTTTGTATTGGGAGAAATCTCGCGAATGAACTCCATCATGGCCGCTAGCCAGTCGGCAGTCACAAAGGGCATGTCGCAACTCAGGATCACATTCCAGCGAACCTCCGGCGATGTCGCTGTAGTGTTTTCGAGCGCGGTGATGATGCCACCGAGCGGACCTTCGCCGGGCCAGCGGTCCTCGAGTATGTTCAGTTGTGGATCGAGCGCCGCATATTTCTCAACGCCGCCAATGACGGCGACGTTCGCACTGCAGGTGCGCAGCGAAGAAGCGAGTCGAATCAGCAACGGTACGCTGCCGAACTCAACCAGAGCTTTGTCGCGACCAAAGCGAGTGCTGCCGCCGCCGGCGAGCACGTAACCGTTGAATCTTGGAAGGCTGGCAGCGGTCATGAATTTGAAATTCGCTCTGAACAAATCATAGTTTTGGAGACATGCGGAGACGATTTCGACCCGGAAACGGGGAATTCAACGCCGGATCCTCATGCAAGAGCGATGCTAAGCTATTGTTTATACGCGAGTTAACGTAGATATCCAAGCATGAGCGTAGAACGCTAAGGTTTCTCTCCGGAAAAGCTTGACACTCAAGAGCCGTCTGCTATATTAGCAGTCGACCGCGAGGAGTGCTAATTCCCCTTCCTCCGGTAAACCTGCAACACCTATCTCAACGGAGGTTCTTCCAAGATGGCAGTTAATCTTACACCGCTCCACGACCGCGTGATCGTGCGGCGCATTGAAGAGAAAGAAAGCGTCAAGGGCGGCATCATCATCCCGGATTCCGCAAAAGAAAAGCAGCAAGAGGGCGAAGTGATCGCTGTGGGCCCCGGCAAGCGTGAAAAAGGCGAATTGCACCCGCTCGACGTGAAGGTTGGCGATCGCGTGTTGTTCGGCAAGTACGGCGGTACGGAAATCAAGATTGAAGACGAAGAGTTGCTCATTCTGCGCGAAGAGGAAATTCTCGCGAAATTGGGCGGGCAAGCTAAAGCGGCAGGCGGCAAGAAGTAACTGGAAGATTTCGCGGCCACGCGAAGTCGCAACAAAATTGGCAGCAAGGTCTGGAGAGCGGGGGTCTGAAGAGCCAGCTCGCAAAGACCGGTAGCGATCGGGCAGCAAAGAAAACGCGATTCAAAGCAAAAACGAGCAGCTAAATCAGGAGGATTTACCAGATGGCGAAGCAAATTGTAACCGGTGAAGCGTCCCGCCAGGCGATTCTGCGCGGCGTGAACGCTCTCGCGGATGCGGTGAAGATTACCCTCGGCCCCAAGGGCCGCAACGCGGTTATCGAAAAGAAGTTCGGCGCGCCGATCATCACCAAGGACGGCGTGACCGTGGCGAAAGAAATCGAACTGAGCGACCCGCTGGAGAACATGGGCGCGCAGATGGTTCGCGAAGTGGCTTCGAAGACCAGCGATGTGGCTGGCGACGGCACCACCACCGCGACCGTGTTGGCCCAGGCGATCTTCCGCGAAGGCGTGAAGACCGTGGCGGCTGGCGCGAGCCCGACCGCTCTCAAGCGCGGTATTGAACGCGCCGTGGAAGTGGCCGTGGAAGAAATCAAGCGCCTGCACAAAGACGTAAAGGGCGACATGATCGCGCAGGTCGGCACCATTTCCGCCAACAACGACAAGCAAATCGGCGGGATCATCGCCGAAGCAATGAAGAAGGTCGGCAAGGACGGCGTCATCACCGTGGAAGAATCGAAGACCATGGAGACCACGCTGGAAGTCGTGGAAGGCATGCAATTCGACCGCGGCTATCTGTCGCCTTACTTCATTACCGATCCGGAGCGCATGGAATCGATCCTTGAGGATTGCCGTATCCTGATCCACGAAAAGAAAATCAGCTCGATGAAGGATTTGCTGCCTTTGCTGGAGCAGACCGCCAAGATGGGCAAGCCTCTCTTGATCATCGCGGAAGACGTGGAAGGTGAAGCGCTGGCCACTTTGGTGGTCAACAAGCTGCGCGGCACTTTGCAGTGCGCCGCCGTCAAGGCTCCTGGCTTTGGCGATCGACGCAAAGCGATGCTGGAAGACATTGCCACCCTCACCGGTGGTAAGGCCATCACCGAAGACCTGGGCTTGAAACTGGAGAACGTGAAGCTCGAGGATCTCGGCCGCGCCAAGAAAATCACCATCGACAAGGACAACACCACCATCGTGGAAGGCTATGGCAAGTCCGGCGACATCGAAGGACGCGTCAAGCAGATCCGCTCGCAGGTGGAGAACACCACGTCGGATTACGACAAAGAGAAGCTGCAGGAGCGGCTTGGCCAAGTTGGTCGGCGGCGTGGCAGTAATCAAGGTGGGCGCGGCGACCGAAACCGAGCTGAAGGAAAAGAAGGCTCGTGTTGAGGATGCCATGCACGCGACTCGTGCAGCCGTCGAGGAAGGCATCGTTCCCGGCGGAGGCACCGCGCTGCTGCGTTGCATCTCGGCGATCGAAAAGCTGAAGCTGCAGGATGATGAAGCGGTCGGCGTCGGCATCGTGAAGCGCGCGCTGGAAGAACCGGCCCGCCAGATTGCTCACAACGCCGGCAGCGAAGGCGCGGTAGTGATCGGCAAAGTTCGCGAATCCAAGGATGAGAATTATGGATTCAACGCGGACACCGGCGACTACGGCGACATGGTCAAGATGGGCGTGATCGACCCGGCCAAGGTAACGCGGCTGGCGTTGCAGAACGCGGCTTCCATCGCCGGCTTGATGCTCACGACCGAAGCGCTGGTCGCGGAGATCAAGGACGACGACAAGAAGGCTGCGGCGGCTGGCGGTGGTCCTGGTGGCCCCGGCGGCATGGGCGGCATGTACTAAGAATTGCGACCAATCCGGTTGCGAGAAGGGCGCTCCAAATGGGGCGCCCTTTTTTTCGGTTGGATGTGGGCGATATGGTGAAACGTAGCGGCTAAAGGCGTTGCCTTTGGCGCCTTGGCGCATCCATACAGGAGCGACAAGCCGTACTCTGTTTGTGAGGTTCAGATGAGATCGTTGCACATGAGATTACGAATGGGTGTGGTTCTGTTGTTCGCGGTCGCAGTGGTAGGCGGCTTCGTTTGGCATAAAAATTCTTCGGCGGTGGCGGCGCAGGAGACGGTCGCTTCGGGTGTGCGCGCTCCCGTGGTTGTGGAGCTGTTCACTTCGGAAGGGTGTTCGAGCTGTCCTCCGGCGGATGCGCTGCTGTTGAAGCTGCAGGAGCAGCAGCCGGTGGGGAGCGCTGAAATTATTGCTCTCGAGGAGCACGTCGATTATTGGGACAACCTTGGATGGGTCGATCCGTTTTCCTCCGCTTCTGCAACGGCACGACAGATTGCGTATGCCGGAGCGATGGGCAATGGCAATACCTACACGCCGCAGATGATTGTGGATGGTCAGACGGAATTTGTCGGGAGCCGCGAGGGGCAAGCACGCGGGGTGATCGGCGAAGCGGCTCGGCGGAATAAGATCGAGGTTACCGTAATGGCCGGCGAACGCACTGCGGATAACGCGCAAGTAGTGCGCGTGAAAGTGGGAGCGTTGGCCGGGTCCGCCACAGACGCGCGCCATGCGCCGGATGTGTGGTTGGCGATCACCGAGAGCGGCCTGCATTCGAACGTGCAAGGCGGAGAAAACTCTGGAGAGGATTTGCACCATGCTGCGGTGGTTCGCCGGCTCAGCAAGATTGGCTCCGCCCAGGCTGTCGCTTCAGGAGCCGATTCGTTTTCCGGCGAAGAACGGGTAAAGTTGAATAGCGGTTGGAAACGCGAAAACCTGCGTGCGGTCGTTTTTGTGCAGGAAGGCGGAACTAAAAAGATTTTGGGCGCCGCCAGCGCTCGCTTGCCAGGTTGAAGCGTTTCCCTAAGGTGACAAAAGAATGGCTAACCACGCGAGTGGGACGTTTGAAGTGAAAATGACGCCGCAGAAACCTGACAACACCGAGGCCGAGGCTGCAGCCATTGGGCGGATGTCGCTGGACAAGAAATTTCATGGGGCGCTGGAAGCCACGAGCATCGGCCAGATGCTGGCTTTTATGACGGAAGTTAAAGGATCGGCTGGTTACGTGGCGATGGAAAAGGTGACCGGTGAGTTGGAAGGAAGAAGCGGGAGTTTTGTGTTGCAGCATAGCGGGACGATGAATCGCGGCGCTGCGTCGTTGACTCTCGGGGTGGTGCCGGATTCCGGCACTGGGCAACTGGCTGGACTGGCGGGTACGATGGAAATCAAGAATATTGAAGGGCAACACTCTTACGAGTTTGCCTACAGTTTGCCGGAAGCGGCGGAGCGAGCGGCCAGCCATGGATAAGAACGATCGGTCACAATTTGCGACGGTGGAAGAGGCGCTGGAGGAGATCCGCCAGGGGCGCATGATTGTGCTGGTGGATGATGAGGATCGCGAGAATGAAGGCGATCTCACCATGGCGGCGGAGAAGATTTCGCCGGAGGCGATCAACTTCATGGCCAAGTATGGGCGGGGGTTGATTTGCTTGACGCTGACGGAGCAGCGCTGCGATGAATTGCATCTGCCGCTGATGTCGCCCATCAATACGTCGGTGCATGGGACTGCATTTTGCGAGGCGATTGATGCGCGGATTGGCGTGACCACCGGCATCAGCGCTTCGGATCGGGCGATTACGATTTTGACGGCGATCGATCCGAAGACCAAGCCGCAGGATTTGGCGCGGCCGGGGCACATGTTTCCGCTGCGGGCGCGCAATGGAGGCGTGCTGGTGCGCGCGGGGCAGACCGAGGCTTCGGTGGATTTGGCGCGGATTGCCGGGCTGAATGCTTCGGGAGTGATTTGCGAAATTATGAATGAAGACGGCACTATGTCGCGGGTGCCGCAGCTTTTGGAATTTTGCCGCGCGCATCAGATCAAGATGCTGACCGTGGCGGACTTGATTCGCTATCGCATGCACCATGAGCGGTATGTGCGACGAGTGGGCGAGGCGATGCTGCCGACGCGTTTTGGCGAGTTTCGCATGATTGCGTATGCCAGCGATGTGGATCACGACCAGCACATCGCGCTGGTGCGCGGGTCGCTGGAAGGGCCGGAGCCGCCGCTGGTACGGGTGCATTCGCATTGTTTGACGGGGGATGTGTTTGGGTCGACCGCGTGTGATTGTTCGGAGCTGATAGCGCGTTCGCTAAGCGCGATCGCCAAAGAAGATCGCGGCGTGTTTTTGTATTTGCACCACACCGGGCGGGGGTTTTCGGTGGACGCGGCGGGGGAGCCAGGCGCTCTGCCGCAGATTCATTTCCATGCACGCGGGCAACTTGATCGCGAACCGGCGCGGATGCGCATGGTGCAGCACGAAAGCGGAATTGGCGCGCAAATTTTGATTGATCTGGGACTCAAGGATATTCGCGTGCTGACCAACCATCCGAAAAAGGTGGTGGCGCTTGAAGGTTATGGCATCACCATTGCGGATCAGGTGCCGTTGCGCGTGGAAGAACCTCGTAGCACAACTCACCAACGCTTTTAGCTCTCGAAAATTCGATTTTTTAAACAAGCCCAGACGTGGGTGGCCTACCCTTGCGATTTTGCAAGGGTGGGCTGGCAACACTGACCGGTTGCGGGCGGTTTGCTTCAGGCGGGGATTCGCCTACTACTGTTCTTCTTCGGCTTCCGTGGCTTGTTGCGGCGAATTGGGCGGCGTTGTCTTTTTGGCGGGCGCGGTTGGCGGCGTAGTCGATTTTGCCGTTGTGGTTGCTGTAATTTTGGCTGGAGCGCGTGGCTTTTGGCTGCCGCAGTTTACGCAGTTTTTTGCGTGGGTGGCGGGTTGCGGTCGTGCGACCGTCAGATACTTCCGCATTTTGTCCATTTTCTTGGGGCCGATGCCGCGGATGGCGGTGAGGTCGTCGACACTTTTGAAGGTGCCGTAGGATTTGCGCATCTGGAGGATTTTGTCGGCGGTAACCGGACCGATCCCCGGCACCTGCTGCAATTGCGAGGAACTGGCGGTGTTGATGTTGATGGGCTGCGAGGGTGGCTTCTTTTTAGCCGCGGCCGCGGTAAAAGCGAGAAGGAATAGGCAGCAGGTGAGCAGGAATGCTGGTTTGCCTTGGCGCATAGTGCGCTAGATACTACTTAATTATATTTACCAATGCAATATAGAGCTTCGTGGAAAAAGAAAGAAAGAAGAACAAAAAGGCGGCGATGTGAACGCTGTGCCAACCCACCCTCGCAAAGGTCGCAAGGGTGGGGCACCCCGTTCGAGTTAGGACGGACGAAAACCGAAAAGAAAAGCTCTGGGGTTATATGGACCCTTACCTAAGCGGAGCGCCTTGGGCGTCGAAGATTTCCAGGTCGCCGAAGAGGGCGGCTTGGGATTCGATTTGGGTGCGGTCGCCGACGACGACGATTTGGATGTTGGCGGAGTCGAGGTATTTTCTCGCGGTGGTGAGTAGATCCTGGGGCGTGAGGGCGCGGATTTTTTCGCGGTAGGTCTCGAGGTAGTCGTCGGGCAATTCGTTCAACGCCACGGTGGCCAGTTGGCCCAGCAGGCCTTCTTGTGTGGCGAGTCCCAGCGAGAAAACGCCGGTCAGATAATTTTGGGCGTCGGCGAGTTCTGCATCGGGGACGGGCAGCGAGCGGAGCTTGTCCATTTCGTAGAAAATTTCGGTGAGCGAGGCGCCCACGACTTCGTTGCGCACCGCGGCAGACACGGAGAAGTAGCCGTACTGGCGCAGCGGGTGGACGGAGCTGCGCGGGCTGTAAGTGTAGCCCTTGTCCTCGCGGATGTTCATCACCAGGCGCGAATTGAAGGCGCCGCCGTAGAGGCTGTTGGTGAGGCCGAGGCGGAGCCAGTCGGGATTCTGGCGATTGATCGCGTGGCAGCCGACAAGGATTTGCGTTTGCACTGCGCCGGGGACGTGCACCAGGTAAACGCGGCGGCCGCGGGGATTCGGTGGAGTAGCGCCGACCTTGGTGGTCGGCTTCTTCCCTGCCCAGTTGCCAAAAACTTTTTCGACGGTTTTGACCATTGCTTCCGGCTCGAAGTCGCCGACCATCAGCAGTAACGCGTTCTCCGGCGTGTAAGAATTGCGATACACCGAAACCAGATCTTCGCGGGTGTAGGCCGCGACTTGTTTTTCGCTGGCGCTGACTTGCCCGTAGGGATGTGCGCCGAATAAAACTTTGCGCAGCCGCTCGCTGGCCAAGAATCCTGGCGAGGTGCGTTCCAGTTTTACTTCTTCAAGTTTCTGGCGGCGTTCGCGTTCGAATTCCGGCTCAGGAAAACTCGCTTCGCGGGCCAGCTCGTTGACCATTCCGAGCAACTGCTCGGAAAATTCGGAAAGTCCGGCGAAGGCAATCGCGCTGGTGTCTTGCCCGGCGCTGGAGGACAAGTCCGCGCCGATGCTGCGCAGATCTTCTTCGATCTGGCGGCTGGCGCGCTTGGCTGTGCCGGTGCGAACGACCGTAGCGGTCATGTCCGCGAGGGCGGGGCCGCGTTCGAGTGCAGCGGCGTTACCCGAGCGGAACAATAATTCGCCGTGAAATTTGGGGATGGAGTGCACCGGGGCCATTACGATTTCGAGGCCATTCGAAAGCTTGGTCTTAGTTTGTTTCGGCCAGGTGACGGCGCGCTCCGCGGAGAGCTCCGGGACACCAATGGCTTTCTCTTCAAAAAGTCCGGGACGGGTAGCCATCAGGCGGCCTCTTTCTCGCCGGTCGAGTTCACGGGCGCACTATCGGGTGCGCCTGCGACCGGTTTACGGAAGACGATGGCGCGCTTGTCGTTGCGCAGATATTTTTTGGCGACGGCCAGAACTTCTTCGCGGGTCACCGCTTCGAACCCGTCCAGGATGGAGTTGACCAGTTGCGGCTCGCCGTCGAAAAGCGTGAAGCAGGCCAGTAGGTGCATCAGGCCATATTTCGGCATGTAACCGCCGCGGCCGCCTTCCAGCGTGGAGTAATAATCGGAGCGCCATTTCACTTTGAGCTGTTTTAGTTCGTCGTCGCTGATTCCCTTTTCTTGCACTTCGCGAATGACTGCGTCGAAAGCGGCCAAAGTTTCTTCGCTGGAAAATTCCGGCTTGTGCAGGATGCGGGTGGTCATCTGGCTGGGGCCGTTGTAGCCGAAGATGTCGTCGATGCCGCCGTCGGCTTCGACGGCGATTTGTTTTTCGAGCACTAACTCGCGATGCATCCGCCCTGCGCGCCCGCCGTGCAGAGCCATGTCGAGCAAAGTCATCGCGCACCAATCGGCGGTACGCCGTGGCGGAATGCGATAGCCGATGGCCATGGCCGGGAGCGTGCCGAATTTTTCTTCCACGTTGCCGCGGCGTTCTTCTTTTTGTTCTGGCTCGGCGGGATCGGCGAACGGAGGGGTCGGGCCGCCGGGAATGTCGCCGAAATATTTTTCGCCGAGGGCCAGGCCTTCGCCGGGTTTTACGTCACCGAGAATCAGCAGCACCGCGTTGTTGGGCACGTAGTAAGTTTTGAAGAACGATTGCACATCTTTCAAACTCGCGGCATCCAAATCAGCGAAATCCCCATAGAAATTGTGAGCATTGGCCCAGTTGCGGAATGCCACCGGAGGCATATCCAGCCACGGAAACCCGCCGTAAGGCTGATTCATCACGTTGACGCGCACTTCTTCTTTCACTACATCGCGTTGATTGCGCAAATTCTCATCGTCGACTTTCAGCGCGCGCATGCGATCGGCTTCCAGCCACAGCACCCGATCCAGCGCGTTGGAAGGCACAGCCTCGTAATAATTCGTCACGTCGTAGTGCGTCGAGCCATTCAACACGCCGCCGCTCGAATTGACCAGTTTGATGTGCTGCATCTTCGGCGCATTGGCGGAGCCTTGGAACATCATGTGTTCGAACAAGTGGGCGAACCCGCTGCGCCCTTGCGGTTCGAGGCGAAAACCAATTTTGTAGTACACGCCGACGGTAACTACAGGCGCGGTGGAATCGGGAGCGATGACCACGCGCAATCCATTCTTCAGCGTAGACGTTTCGATTTTAATCTGCGGCTGTTTCAAGCTTTTCCTCCTGCGGAATGTGCTTTGTCGCGATGCTTTTTGTTGCGAGAAATTTCGCCTACGCCCGACAGAGGCGGCACGTCGTGGCCAAGAACGATGCCTGCCAAATCGTTTAAAGAAGCATAGGCCACCGCAAATTCGGCAGGCAATGGTTCTAGCGCGGTCATGTGTGCGTAAACCGTTCCCCAATCGCCGCGCGCTAGCGGACCGGTCCATGCGGCTCGTGGGCCCAGGCGTTCGAAGTTGTCGAGCACTTGCCGCGTCAACTGCAGCAAAGCGCGCACCGCCTCGCTGCGGGTCATGCCCGAATACGTGAGAATCTGCGCCGCCGCTTCTTCGATCGCGAGCACGTGGCCCGCCGCAAAAGACGCGGCCGCGTGATACAGAGCTTTTCCGCCGCCGGCTATTTGTACTGGCAAACCACCGAGCGCCCGGGCGATTTGTCGAGCCAGCTTCACCGCAGCCGCGTCGCCCTCGATCGCAAACGCTTTGCCTTCGAGCGGCGGAATGGAAACTCCGCTGAAAGATTGCAGCGGGTGCATGGAGCCGACCGACGCGCCGTGATCGCGCAGAACTCGCAGTGTCTCGGAATCGAGCGCCCCGCTGGTGTGCAGCACGACCTTCCCTTGCAGTTCTTCGGCGCCGATGCGGGCCAATTCCTCGGCCACAGCAGCGATGCGATCATCCGGGGTGCAAATCAGAATGAGCCTAGAGGCCAGCACGTCGCGCGAGAGCGTTGCTCGGGCATGACCGCCGCCGATGGAGCGCACTGCTTTGCGCGCAGTCGCTTCATTGCGGGTGACGACTGCCCCAATTTTGTAGCCGAGATCGTGTAACCGTTTTCCTAAGGCCCGGCCAACTCTTCCCGCGCCTATGATCGCCAGAGCCCCGCGCATGTCATGCTAGGATACCCCGAGGGCCGCTCCCGATACCAATGATGCACGCGTTGGCGATGTTATTTTTCGGAGGGGTGGCGGCGTTTTGGTTGTTCGTCATTGTGCGCGCTGCGCTGGGCGCGAAAAACCTTCCCAAGCTGAACGATTTTCCACCAGCCTCTGCTTCGAATGTAGCGTCGAGCCCTGCGCTGCCGCGGATTTCTCTCCTCTTTGCAGCACGCGACGAAGAAGAGAAACTTCCTGCGGCGCTCGAAACCCTTGGCCAGCTTGACTATCCTTCGCTTGAAATCATCGGGGTGGACGACCGCTCCGAAGATACCACCCCAGCGATTCTGGACAATTTTGCCGCGACGCATCCCCGATTTCGCGCGCTTCATGTGAACGATCTTCCAGCCGGGTGGCTTGGCAAACCGCACGCGCTGCAGCAGGCTTTTGAAGCTTCGAGCGGTGAATGGCTGTTATTTACCGATGCAGACGTGCGTTTTAAGCCCGAAGTGATTGGTCGGGCTATGGCGCTGGTCTCCGCCCGCGGACTCGATCACCTCACGCTGCTTGGCGAAGTTGAGATGTTGGGCTTCTGGGAAAAAGTGGTAATTACATTTTTTGGCATGACGTTTTTCATGGCGGCGAATCCCGGTGGGGTGATGAACCCCAAATCGAGCGCCTACATGGGCGTCGGCGCGTTTCAGTTGGTGCGGCGCTCCGCGTATGAAGCCGCCGGCACGCATCGAAGGCTGGCCATGGAAGTTATCGACGACATGAAGCTGGGGAAAATCCTGAAAGAAGCTGGATTTCGCTCGGGCGTCGGGATGGCTGGTGATGCGGTGATGATTCGCTGGCACGCCGGGGCGCGCAATTTGATTCAAGGGGTGACGAAAAACTTTTTTGCGGCGTCAGGATTCAGTGTAGTGAAAGTCATTGCTTCAATTCTGGGCTTGATGGCGGTGGGAGTCGCGCCACTGATTGGAGTTTTGCTGGGCCACGGTTGGGTGCGCGGTTTGGCGTTGATAGCCCTGCTGCTTTCGATGTTTCTACATTTGGCTGCTGACGTGGTGCAGCGGGTTTCGCCGCTTTACTGCGCAAGTGTGCCGCTGGGCGCGGTGTTGATTGCTTATATGTTGTTTCGCTCGACGGTGTATACGCTGAAGCAGGGCGGAATAATTTGGCGCGGGACGTTCTATCCACTCGAGGCGTTGAAACGCGGCGCCGTCTAGTTGCCGCTAACCGTTTTGTTCGGCTTGAGTCGGTTGTTCGATGGCGATGAGGCCAGCTAGGTCTTTCTGGCGCAGGCTGCGGATGCGGTCGCGGAGTTGCGCGGCTTTTTCGAATTCGAATTTTTTGGCGGCTTCGCGCATTTGGATTTCGAGTTGCTTCAACATTTCAGCGAGTTGATCGCCGGTCTTGATGTTGGCGGTTGCGGCGTCGAGCACACCGTCATCAAGCGGAATGCTGACGTAGTCGGCTTCCACGATGCGGGCCAGGTCCATATCCACGGACTTCATGATCGAAGCCGGAGTGATGTTGTTTTCCTTGTTGTAGGCTTCCTGTTTTTCGCGGCGGCGATTGGTTTCGGCGATGGCTTGCTCCATGGAGCCGGTGCGGCGATCGGCGTACAAAATCGCGCGGCCTTCAATGTGGCGTGCGCAGCGTCCGATGGTTTGAATCAGCGAAGTGGCGCTGCGGAGATAGCCTTCCTTGTCGGCATCGAGGATGGCGACCAGAGAAACTTCCGGGAGATCGAGGCCTTCGCGCAGCAGGTTGATGCCGATCAGCACGTCGAATTCGCCGCGGCGCAAATCGCGCAAGATGCGAATGCGGTCGAGGGTTTCCACTTCGGCGTGAAGATAACGGCAGCGCACGCCGATTTCCGCGAAATATTCGGAAAGGTCTTCGGACATGCGCTTGGTCAGCGTGGTAACCAGCACGCGTTCATTACGCTCGGCGCGGATGCGAATTTCTTCGAGCAGATCATCGACCTGACCCTTGACCGGACGAATTTCCACCTGCGGATCGACCAATCCAGTCGGACGAATGACCTGTTCGACGACGGCGCCGCCCGATTTGGTGAGTTCGTACGGGCCGGGAGTGGCCGAGACGTACACCACCTGATTGATGCGATGCTCAAATTCTTCAAAGGTCAGCGGACGATTGTCCAGCGCGCTGGGCATGCGGAAACCATAGTCCACCAGCACCTGTTTGCGGGCGCGATCGCCGTTGAACATGCCGCGCACCTGACTGACGGTTTGATGTGACTCGTCGATGAACATCAGAAAATCCTGCGGCATGTAATCGAGCAAAGTTGGCGGCGCTTCGCCTGGCAAGCGCCCACTCAGATGGCGCGAGTAATTCTCGATGCCGTGGCAATAGCCCACCGTACGCATCATCTCGATATCGAACAGGGTCCGCTGCACCACTCGCTGGCCCTCGACGAATTTACCCTGCTTCTCCAGTTCTTTTTTCCACCAGTCCAGCTCGGCGTAGATACTCTGGATGGCCCGCTCCTTCTGGTCTTGCGGCACCACGTAATGGCTCTTGGGATAAAGCGAGAAGCGCGTTAAATCTTCCTGACCGCTGCGCACTTCGCCGGTGAGCGGATCGATCTGGCGAATGGTTTCGATCTGCTGGCCCCACATTTCAATGCGGTAGCCTTGATCCTGATACGGAGGATAAATTTCGATAGTGTCGCCGCGCACGCGAAAGGTGCCGCGGCGCAAATCTTCGGAGCGTTCGTATTGAATGTCCACGAAGCGGTGCAGCATGGCTTCGCGGGAGATTTGCTGACCCTTTTCGAGCAGCACCATTTGGCCGTAATAGAGTTCCGGCGATCCGATGCCGTAGATGCACGACACGGAGGCGACCACGATGACGTCTTTGCGTTCGAACAGCGAACGGGTGGCGCTCATGCGCAGCTTGTCGAGTTCGTCGTTAATGGTGGCTTCTTTATCGATGTAAATGTCGGCGGAGGGGACGTAGGCTTCCGGCTGGTAAAAATCGTAGTAGCTGACGAAATATTCGACGGCGTTCTCGGGGAAGAAACTTTTGAACTCGTGATAGAGCTGTGCGGCCAGCGTTTTGTTGTGGGCGAGAACCAGCGCGGGGCGATTGGCGTGCTCGATGACCTTGGCCATCGTAAAAGTTTTGCCGGAGCCGGTGACGCCCAGCAGGACTTGTTCTTTGTCGCCGGATTCCAGGCCGTTGGTGAGTTGGGCGATGGCTTCGGGTTGATCGCCGCGCGGTTGATAGTTGCTGTGGAGTTCGAACTTCATTGGAAGCCATCCCTTGGGTCTGACGCCTGAACATTTGTAGTGCGGTGCTGACAGAAAGCGCCGCCACATTTTTTGCCGGGCGTCGAATCCTCCATTATACAGGTTCGATGCGCGGAGAAAGCAAAGCACAAAACACCGCTATGGTTGCCGTTGTGCCCGCCTCACCCTCTCAAAATGCGCGAGGGTAGGCCACCCAGGCCTGGGTGTCTCTTCAGAAGACAAAAGACCAAGCCCAGACTGCTGACTACCATGGCGTAGCGGAGTTCGACGCAGCGTCGGGCTAATGCGCGGCGGCTTGCGGATTGGATGCGGGCGGAGGGGCGAGAAGTAGCAGCTCGGTGTGACTGCTGGCGTCGAGGTTGTAGTGGATTTCGTTGGAGCCGTCAGTTTTGGCCACGACCACGTCCATGGCCTGGCGAGCGTCTTCCTTGACGCGGACAATCAGACCGGTGGTGAGGGAGATGTAGGAGATGGTTTCGTTGGTGCCGCTGGCGTTGCCGGAAGTTTGCAAGCCGTGGATCCTGAAATCACCGGGAGTGGTGTCGTCGGATGAAGATTTTTGTTTCAGGACGGCGTGGGTAAGAACGACGGCACACATTTCTGCTGGCGCGTTCGGCGCGGGCGTGGGGCGCGGGGCGGAGGCTGAAGCGGTTCGGCCGGCGTCGTCAAGTTGCGTGGGGCCGCAGGGTTCATCGCGAACGTAGGTGGCGGTTTTTTCCCACTGCAATTTGACGATCGGTGAGGGCGCAGACTCGGGCTGAGTGGTTTTCCAGCGCTGGCCGCGTTTTACTCCACCGGCGGGAAAAATCGCGGCGATCGCGAATTGGTGCAGCCACTGTTGCCAGACTTGCTGCTGCTCGGAGAAGAGGTCGCTGAGGCCGGTGACTTTTTCGATGTGCCCGTCGGGGAGGATGGTGAAGTCTACGGATTTGCCGGCGGGCTGGTTTGGCGGCGCGGCGATGGGCGCATTGTCGACGACGTCCTGGAATTGGGAGCGGGCGTGAATAATGAAGCGGTCTTCGCGTGGCTGGACGTCGAGAATTTCCACTCGCAGAATCCAGCGCGATTCGCTGGGTATACTTTGCGGACCGCCGGGAGTGACCACGCGGCTTTCGGTGCTGACTTTTTTTTCGGTGTGGGATTCGATCAGGTAGCGGAAGGTTTGCCCAGCGTGGACGCGCGGGAAGAGGTTGAGTTTCTCGGAGGGCGAGGCACAGAGAATCGAGCCAGCAGCAAGATACATCGCGATGAGGAGCAGCAATGCTCGGGCCAAGTGAGTTTGCCTCGGATTCGGGCCGGCGCTGATCAATCCGCGGGTTGGCGAGGGGTGACTTCCTCGCGGGAGAGGCGCGGATCGTCGAGCGGGCCGACAATCTTTAGAAGGTGTGCAGGGGCCGAAGCGTTGCGTAGGGCGTGGCGGCCCAAGCCGGTTTCGATTTCGAGGTTGGCTTCGCGGCGGAAATTTACCGAGCCGTTGATCACCGTCGATTGAGAGGGAGCGTCGAGGCGCACATCTTCGAGCGCAACGTTGCGGGATTTGATGGTGAATGCGCCGTCGCCGGAGTTCCAGCGGGAGACGCCGGGGTGAGTTTCGCCGTCGGCCGCGGTGGCGTTGAGATCCAGGCCGCGGACTTCCAGGTCGACCAAGTGAACGCGGCCTGCGGCGGTGAGTTCGCGTAGGAGTTCGTCGCGGCCGATACCGGCGGTCTTGAGATGGACCGTGCCTGCGGCGAGGCCGCTTAGGCGGGCGGCCATGGCGGCGTCCATCGGAAGTTGGGTGACGTTGACGCCGTCAAACTCGGCACGCACGTCGTAAACCGGGCGTGGCGAAAATTTGCCGAGCATAGAGGCGCGGACGGTGCCGCCAGCCCATTGGGCGCGGCTGTCGGTGATTTCAAGTTGCAGTTCGCGTAGCGACCCGTGCAGGCGGACTTGCTGGAGTTTAAGTTTTTCGACGGTGAATTCGTCGACGGTGAGGTCGCCGGTGACGTTGAGGCGGCGGACCAATTCGCTGGCGGGTGCGTTGGGATCGCTGGCTGCAGTGCCACCGAGTAACGACGGAAGCAGTCGTTGCAGCCAGCTCGGGCGCGCGCGTGGACCGGCCCAACGATCCAGTTCAGCAGCGTCGAGTTTGTCGGCGTGGAGTTGCGCGGTCCAGGTTGGCGTTTCGGGATCTTGCGCGCCAGGGGAATTCGCAGCGTACGAATCGGCGGGAGGATTTTCAGTGATGGCCCCGGACCAAACGGCGCCAAAACCCTGAGCGGAGCCGACCAGAGCGGTGCGCTGTCCGTTGTGCCATTCGAGGCGCGCCTGCTGTAGCTCGACGGGTTGATTCAAGCCCGCGGCGGCGAGCTGCGCGCCATTTACTTCGAGAGAACCGTTCCAGACGCCGCGCGTTGCTGCGGAGGACCAGTCACGGCGGAGGTCAGCCCGCACCGGCCCGGTCAAATCCCAGCCGTGGTTGAGCGTGTAGCCAAAAGCGGAGGCGAGTTTGAGCGCGGCTTCCGTTTTGTCGGTACGGCCTTGAATCGTGAGCGCGCCATTGCGAGTGGCGAAGTCGTGAGTGAGCGTCACCGCCGCTTCGCCGTCGTTCTCGGCTGCTCCGGTGTGGCGACGCAGCGATTTTGTCGGTGATGCAGCGGAGGCGTTCGCGTTCGCGGAGGGTGTCGCGGCACTGACCATCGCGATGCGTACTGGGTCTAGATTCAATTTGCGGTTGCGGTCCATCGCGGCGTGAAGAGCGGGAATTTTCAGAGTGTGGTCGAGGCCGCGGACGGTTACAACTCCACCCAGACTGGAGAGGTCGAGGGCGTCCACGCTAAATGGAAAGCCGTGGACTGCAACAGATCCGCGTACAAATTCGTCGGCGGTGATGCCTTCGGCGACGCCGCCGTGGAAGGCGCGATACCAGGACAGAACGTCGGTGGATTGAACCGCGACGGTGTCGAAGGAAGCTTTGGCGTACGGATGTGAGGCGATGCCAAATTCCGCGGTACCGCGCAAATTGGAAAGCTCGGAATCCACCGAGACCGAACCGGCAGTGAAAGTTCCGAGATTGACGTTCCAGTTGCCGTGAATCGTGGTGAGGATGCTGGGATTGTCGCTGCGCTCGGTGAGATCCCAGCGATGGATTTGCGAAGCGGCGGCGCGCAGGTCGAAGGACCACACGCCGGGAAGCGCGGAATCTGAAGCTTCGTCGGCGACTTCCGTGCCGGCTGGCAGCCCACTTTTTGCCGTGGCATCCAGAGTGATCGTGCCGCGCAGGCCGTAGTCCTTGCCGCGGAGGAGGCGGAACAAATCCGCGAGCGAGGCTTTCTCCCAACGCACGTCAAGCGAAGCCGGTTGCATGCGCGCGGAGGTTCCGGCGACGTCGCCGTGGACTTGTACGGTACCGGCGGATTGCAACGCGACGCCACTGCGCCACGGAGCTGCTTCGATTTCCAACTTCCAACGCCCGGGAGAAATCTGCTCGACGCTGCCGTTTACGGTGGTAAGCGCGAAAGCTTGCTTGGATTCGCCGCTTTTGAAATTGATGCGGCCGTCATCAAAATTAATTTTTTCCAGGCGTGCGGCGATGGTGGCGGTATGCGCCGCCGGGGGGCCGTAGACCGCCTGTTCTGCTGAAGCGCCGCTACGCTTTTGGGCGGGGGGCAGCCAGTCTTCGAGATTCCAGCGGCCTTCGCGATTGCGCACTAAAGTGAGGCTAGGGTGATTGAGCGTGAGGGTGCCAAATTCAACGTGACCACGGAGCAGGCCGGACCAGCGCAGGCCAGCGGTCATGTGCTCGGCACGCAAGAAGTATTCGTAGCCAAAAGCGGGATCTTCGCCGACCGTAACGCCCGTGGCGTAAATCCGCGGGCTGGGTAGAAGTTCGAGGTCGAAATGTTGCGCCTGCACCGGGCGGCCGAACGCGGTTTGTAGACGCGCGACGATGTAGTTGTGGACGCGCTGGGTGCGCACAGAAACCGACAGAGTCACTTGCGCGGCGACCAGCAGAATGATCAGCGACAGGGCCAGTTTCGACGATTTACGCAGACGCACCATGCTGTTTAGGAGTCTCGCAGAGTCGCACGGAAATGGGTAGGGGCGGAGGCAGTTTGGACTGACACGCAGGCGTAAGCGAGGGATTTAGAGTGTTAATGCACGGTGTGGAACATGCGCTTCCAGCGGGTGCGTTGCGGGAGGTGCTGGAGGGTGCTGAAGATGCCGGTGAGCCGTTGCGTAAAGGTGCTGTCGCCAGCGTAGTCGGCGCTGGTGGCGTCGATGGACCAGTAAATCAGGAAGGGTTTGCCCATGACTGCGTCGCGCTCGACGAAGCCCCAGTAGCGGCTGTCCTGGCTATGATCGCGGTTATCGCCCATTACAAAATATTTTCCGGGAGGTACGACGATTTCGTCGCCTTGCACATATTTGCGAAGTTGCGGGCGCCATTCGGTGATGACGTTGAACGGAATCATTTGATCGCGGGCCGGCGGAAACGCGTAGTTGAACGGGTCGTAAGGCACCGACGGATCGTGCACCACGTATGGTTCGTTTAGTTCCTGGCCGTTGATGTAGACCTGCTGATCCAGCAGTTTCAAGTGGTCACCGGGCAAACCGATGACCCGTTTTACATAGTGCGGATGATCGAGATACGGATATTTGAAAACGATGATGTCGCCGCGCTTCAAGTCGCGATAGGGCAGCAACTTTTCGTACCACGCGCCTTGCCCGCCAAAAATAAATTTATTCACCAGCAGGTGATCGCCGATGAGCAAGGTGTCTTCCATCGACGCCGAAGGAATTTTGAACGCTTGCACCACGAAGCTGGTGCCGAAGAGTGCAAGAACAATCGTGACGAGCAGCGACTCCAGGTATTCCGAAAAAGTGGTGTGCTCGTGATAGACGGTGACGCGCCTACGCGGCCGCCGTGACGCTTCTACCGGCGGTGACACCGTCTCCACCGTTTCGACGGGGATCGAGGTTGCGATGTCTTCGTTCACCGGCATCCTTCGCTTTGTTTCGCTATTCGCCGTGAACCTGGACTACGTTCGACCTTGATCATGATTCTTGCAGCAGGCTGCCGACTTCGCGGGCGCTGAGGAGGGCCAGGGCTTTGGTGGCGGCGCGTTGCTCGGCTTCTTTTTTAGTGCTGGCTTGAGCGCTGGCCAGGCGTTCGCCGCCGACCCACACTTCAATCTCAAAAGTTTTCTGGTGATCCGGGCCGGTTTCGCCCACCACGCGATATTCGGCGGGAACTTGCCCACGGGATTGCAGCAATTCCTGCAAGGCGGACTTGCGATCGGACTCGGCCATGCGTTCGCCAACGGTTTCCAGGGCTTGGTCGAACAAACTCCGCTGTAAAACTTCGCGGACGACATCTAAACCCGCGTCGAGGTAGATGGCCGCCAACACAGCTTCATACGCGTCGGCTAGCAACGTCTGCTTTTCGCGGCCTCCGGTTTTTTCTTCCCCGCGGCCGAGACGCAGATGCTCGCCAATTCGCAAACGCCGCGCGGCCGCTTCGAGTGAAAAGGCGTTCACCAGACGAGCGCGACTCTTAGAGAGTTGTCCTTCCGTCCATTCCGGAAAGGCTTTCAGCAGATATTCGCTGGTGAGCAGCTCCAGCACCGCATCGCCCAGAAATTCGAGCCGCTCATTATTGACGGAAATTTTGCCGCCGGCGCTTAAACCGGCTTCGGCCTCTTTAGCGCGAATATCCGGAAGCGCCGAACTATGCGTGAGCGCCGTGTGGAGCAACTCGGGACGCACGAATTTGTGCCCCAGGCGCTGCTCCAGCAAAGCATCATCGGCATGACTCATAGTGCGGGCATTCTCATGGGCATGGGCAGTTCCGCAGCGGCGGCAAAAACAGGAACCTGCCCATCAAGCTCCGCAAACCCGAGGCGCAACTACTTCGGCGCGCTGAGCTGGGTCTGCGACAACTTTTTGGTTTCTTCCGCGCCCTTCTTGCAGGTCTCGGACATGGAGCCGGGCATAGCCGCACACTTATTGTAGGCCGCTGCGGAGTCATCGAAGTGGGAAGTCTTGGCATTGGCCATGCCCAAGAGGTAATAGTTCACCTGGTCGGGATGCGGATCGATGGTGACCGCTTGATTCAATTCCGGCACCGCCTCGGAATACTGATTGCGGCGAATGTACACCAGCCCCAAACCGCTGTGGGCCATCGCCAGCGTTTCAGCTTTCACCGTGGTGAAGGAATCATCGGTCACGCTGACGGGCTTGGCCATCGTCGGTGCCAGCTCGATGACTTTCTTGGCGTAGGTTTCCGCCTTCGTTAATTCTTTGGCGGGTTCGGGAGTCTTGGAGCTGATCGCGCGGGGAATGGTCTGGGCCATGATGGCCATTACTTGGACATCGTCGGGCTTGGCTTGCAATTCTTTGTCGCCGGCTTCTTCCATTTTGGGCACGTCGCCCTGTTGCAAGTAACCCATCACTTCGACCGAGTACACCGAGCTGCGATAGCGGCTGTTGGGATATTTTTCCAAGAAGGCGGCGCTCAGTTCCAAGCGCTTGGGAATGTCGGTCTCCGGCGTATCGGTGATCGCTTTGTAGGCGGTGTTTTCTTCGGCGGTGGGAGCCGGATTGGGATCATCGAGAGTCATGCTGTTGCCGGTGGTGCCGGTGGTGCCAGTGGCGCCAGTTTTGCCGGTGGCCGGCGCCGGGGTCTGCCCCGACTGCGACTGCGGTTGCGGTTGGGACCCTGACTGCGACTGCGTTTGCGCGGAAGCCGCCGCGGCGGACACGAGCAAAGCTGCTGCCAGCATGCCCGAAGTGAGCGAAAGCTTGGACGTCAACGTCATGTAATCTTCTCCTGTTTGAATTCATCACCAGTGAGCGGGCCATGCACGAGGTGATGTCTACGTTTCCTTAGCTGCTGCGCGAAGAGCGGCGGCCATGAACAGCCAACAGCCGCTTGGATTCTTTACGGGGACTTGTCCTTCTCCTTCGCGGTTTCAGCCAAACCTTTTTGGGCCGCCAGCCGAGCCTGTTCTGGAACGCCAGGCACCGTCAACGCCGCCTGGTACTCCGCCTCGGCATGGCGTGCTTCGCCTTCACCATCATAGATGCGCCCGAGGTACACATGGGACCACGCTAAAACCATGGGATCGGTGGTCGCGGCGTGGGCTCCGCTGGTCAAGCGGCCAAAGACTTCTTTGGCCCGCGGCGCGTCGTGGTCCATCATGGCCACCAATCCTAGCCCATACCAGGCGCGAGTTTGATCGGGATATTTTGCCACCACTCGCTGGAAAGAAGCTTCCGCGGCGCGCGGATTTTTTTCCGCGATGCGGCGCTCGCCTTCGGTTAGCGCGGCGATGGCGTCGGCATCATTGGGGACGGTGTCGGGAAGCGGAGCGGTGGGACGGCGGGCAACCGACTCTGCGCCTACATCGCTCTGGCGACGATGATAATTCGCCGGCGCAAAATGCAATGCGCTGACGCGTTTTAATTCCGCGTTGGCGTCGATGCCGCGCACCAAATCGGGGAAATATAATTCCATGGCCGGCTCGGAGCCTTCGTATTTCGGCAGCTGGTCATACAACGGACGAACCAGCACGTACCCTTCCGCATCGTCGCGTTCGAGGGCGGCATCGCGTTCACCGGGAGACATGCGCTTCAATTTCAATTCCACGGCACGGACGGTGCACTCCGCAAAGTACGACGGGTAATCATCTTTCAATTCCGGGTCGAGCTGCGGCGCTCCAGCAGCTACTTGAAAGATGGGGCGCTTCACCGCGACCACGTGCGAATAGCGCATCGGCAGAGTATCCAGCAGAAAATGCAAGTAAGCGTGGCGCACCACGTCGGTGGGAATGTCATCCGCGCCGCTCAGCACGATGGCGTAGTGATCGCCGAAGTTGCGAACATTGGTGATGCGGCCGACTAGCGGCTCGACCACGATCGTGAAGGTGCGTTGTTCAGAAGGTTTTTCGATAGAGCGCAAATATCCGTCGCTGACAAACACGATCTGCGAAACCGCTTCATGCATCCGCTCGATTTCGTGATTGTAAGTCGGCTGCATTTGGCGCCAGAGTTGGCCGATATGCTGCTCTTTGTAATACGCGGAAAGCAGTTCGCTGAAACCTTCTAGTGCGATGACCTCCGGCGGAAGATCGTCGCGTCGCAGCGTGGGTTTGAAATCGGGCGCATGTCCGGCCACCAATCCGAACCACAAGTAGCGAGAAAGCGCCGCGCCGGGATCGGCGGAGTCGTGCTGTTTGTAGTAATCGCGGATGGCTTCGACGGCGGGGCCTTCCTGATGCTGCAAACGATCGCGCAACTGTGCGCGGATGGGCCGCCAGTTTTCGGCGCTGACGTCGGCTTCAAACCCAGAAGCCAGCAGCGCACACATGGTCGCGAACATCGGTTCGCTGGAGTCCACGCTCAGGGTGTTGTTGGGCACCACCTGGCGTTGCGCGGCCGGAGATGGCGGGTGGGGAGTTTCCGGAGCTTGCACGGCAGCAGGGGGAGCCGAAGCAGGGGGCGCTTGTGCGGAGGCGCTGAGGCCGCTGCTCAAGAGAATTGTCCCAACTAAGACCGGGCAGCCCCAAAAAGGAACTCGGCTCATTCGCACACCCAAGCGCGCGCTGCGAACGCGCCACAAATTTTTGACAAAAACGATCGTCCATCCCGTCTCCCGGACGCATCACAACTTCAATCTAGCGTTGAGCATCCCATCCGTCAAGGAAGCGCGGCGGTGGATAAGAGTTGCCTGCCGGGCGCACATGAGACTTTTTTAAGGGAAATAGGTTTGCAGGGAGTAACCGGGCGGTAGAAGCTGAAGTTGGAAAGCCAAGCAAAATACAGAAGGTGACAAACTAGCGCGGCATTGGAGTAAACTGCCGCGCAACGTCCCGATAGGTGGCCGCAGCGGAATCGCGGAGGCAAGCATGGAACAACTGACCAAGCCCAAAAATGAAGAGGCTCGCTTAGCGGCGCTCGAGAAGTACGCCATCCTGGATACCGATCCGGAAGCGGTGTTCGATGACTTGACGTTGCTGGCGTCATTCGTCTGCAAAACACCCATGGCCATGATTTCGCTGATTGATGAAGAGCGGCAATGGTTTAAGTCCGCGGTGGGTTCTACTGCCAAGGAAACTTCTCGCGACGTGGCGTTCTGCTCCAACGCGATCATGCAGGAGGATGTGTTCGTGGTGCCGGATGCCACCAAGGATGAGCGCTATCGCAATAATCCGATGGTGGTGGCCGATCCGCACATCCGGTTTTACGCCGGGGCGCCGCTGATCACCGATGAAGGCTACGCGCTCGGAACACTGTGCGTAATCGATCAAAAGCCGCGGGAGTTGGAGCCGGAGCAACACGACGCATTAAAGGCACTGAGCCGGCTGGTGCTGGCGCAGTTGGAATTCCGGCGCAATTTAATGCTGTTGAAAGAAGCGCTGAACGACCGCACACACGATGAGCACGAACGCCAGGCGGAGTGCCAGAGGTTACAGGCCACGCTGATGCGAGTGCTGGGCGTGCAGCACGTCTAGTTGTTTCGTAGACCGGCGGGGCGGATCGCTCCGCGCAATTCCCTTCTCCGATTTATCGCGCCTACGCCACGGCTGCGGTTGCGTTTTGGCTTTTCCGTTCGTTCTGCCACAAATCCACGTAGGGCTGCAGATCCTTCATCATTTTTGCGAATTGCGATAGGTCGAGTGACTGGGCCCCGTCGCTGACGGCTTTTTCCGGCGCGGGATGCACTTCGATGATCAGGCCGTCGGCGCCGATGGCCACTCCCGCGCGCGACAACGCCGGGACCAGGCTGCGCTTACCGGTGGCATGGCTGGGGTCCAGGATCACCGGCAAGTGCGTCAGTTCGTGCAGCACCGGAATGGCGGTGATGTCGCAGGTATTGCGCGTGGCGGTTTCATAAGTGCGAATGCCGCGCTCGCACAAAATAATCTCGGAGTTGCCGGCCGCGACGATGTACTCGGCGGACATGAGCAGTTCTTTGATGGTGCTGCTCAGCCCACGCTTTAACAATACTGGGCGTTTGCATTTACCCAGCGCTTTGAGCAGCACGAAATTCTGCATGTTGCGCGCACCCACCTGCATTACGTCGGCATACTGCGCGATCAAGTCGACATCGCGGTCGCTCATGACTTCGGTGACAATGCCCAGGCCGGTTTCACGCTTGGCCTTTTGCAGCAGTTTCAGCCCTTCCTCTTCCATGCCTTGAAAATCGTAGGGCGAAGTGCGCGGTTTGAAGGCGCCGCCGCGCAGCATTTTGGCGCCGGCTTTAGCCACGCCTTCGGCGGCCTGCATGATTTGTTTTTCGGATTCCACCGAGCAGGGACCGGCCATCACTACGAAGTCGTCGCCGCCAATTTCTGTGCCGTCGATCTTGATGCGGGTTTTGCCTTTGCGAAATTCCTTGCTGACGAATTTGTAGGGCGCGGAGATGGGGACGACTTTTTCGACCTGGGGCATGGCTTCCACCGATTCCAGGCACGCGGTCACGTCGCCGATACCGACCACGCCGATGACCACGCGCTCTTCGCCTTCGATGGAGTGAACTTTGTAGCCGAAGTGCTCCACCTGCTTGCGGACTTCGTCGACTTCCTCGCGGGTGGAGTGCAGCTTCATGGAGATGATCATGACTGGTTCCTTTCGTGGCCAGCCCTCTCACGGCTGCGCGTCACGTTGTTTGCGCCCTAAAAACAAAAAACCCACTCTCAGCGAGTGGGCTAACTTCCCTCATTTAGTGCTAAAGAAAACGCCCCCCGCTGCTAGTTTGGCGGCCTGTTAAATCGAAACCAATACAGGTAAGAGCAGTTCATGGCGAGGGGTAGTGTATTTGGTCTTGGCACCAGAAACAACTGTTTCCTCTCAGCGCACCGCTGGCCGCGGAGTGGCACTGCTGGTGCAGGGAAGAATTTTATACTGGGAACTAACCTTATGCTCACTGCTGAAGCTGAAGTTCTCGCGCCGACACAACTCCGCATGGCGGATCTGATTTCGGCGTTGTCGTTCGCGCTGGACCTTACCGAAGGGCAGCCCATGGGCCACGCGGTGAAGACCTGCGCGTTGAGCATGCGGCTGGCGGAAGTTTTGAAGCTGCCCACGGAGCAGAAGTCCGACCTGTACTACGCGGCGCTGATGAAGGATGCCGGCTGCAGCAGCAATTCCGCACGCATGTACGAAATTCTCGGTGGCGACGAGCGCAAAGCCAAGCAGGAAGTGAAAGCCACGGATTGGACCCGCGTCACCTTCGAAAGCCTTGAATACCTGATGCGCAATGTGATGCCGGGCCGTTCGCGCCTGGAGCGGGTTTTCGCTTTCGCCAACGTGGCCACCAATCGCGAGGCGCAGACCAAAGAGTTGATCAGCATTCGCTGCGATCGCGGCGCGCAGATCGCTCGCAAAGTGGGATTTTCCGACGAGACCATCTCGGGAATTTATCACCTCGATGAACATTGGAACGGCAAAGGTTATCCGGAGCGCCGCAAAGGCACGGAGATCCCGCTCTTTTCGCGGATTATGAACCTGTGCCAGACGCTGGAAGTGTTCTCCGCGCTGAATGGCGTTTCCGATGCGTTCCAGGTTATTCGCGATCGTAGCGGCTCATGGTTCGATCCAGAACTGGTCACCGCCGCGGAAGAACTGGAAAAAGACAAAGAGCTGTGGAGCGTCCTGGAAACCGACCACGTGCGGCAGGAAGTGCTGAATCTGGAACCGCTGAACGTTTCGCAGTACGTGGACGATCGCAAACTGGACGATGTCTGCGAAGCGTTCGCCACCATCATCGACATCAAATCGCCGTACACGCACGAGCATTCTCGCGGAGTTACCAGCGTGGCCGTGTCAGTTTGCCAGCGCATGGGCCTGCCGGAAGATCAAGTCGCGCTGGTGCGCCGCGCGGCGTTGCTGCACGACATCGGCAAACTCAGCGTGCCGAACAGCATTCTGGATAAGCCTGGAAAGCTGACCTCCGCGGAGTGGGAAACCATCCGTCTGCATCCCTACTACACGCAGCGCATCCTCGAGCGCATTCAGGGCTTCGGGCATTTGGCGTTCATCGCCAGCTCGCACCACGAGCGCCTCGATGGCACCGGTTATTTTCGCAATTTGCGGACCACGCAGATTCCGCCGGCGGCGCGCGCCATTGCAGTGGCGGATGTGTACGATGCGCTGACCTCCAAGCGGCCTTATCGAAAGACCGTGCTGGCCCGGAGCGAAGTGTTCGCCATCATGGAAAAAGATGTGCCGCACCGGTTGGATCCGGATTGTTTTGCAGCGCTGAAGTCGCTCGATTTCAGCCGAGCTAACTGACCTACCCAAACATCAGTAAAGAACGACCGCGAGCCGGAAGTGCGTAAAACCCACCGCTTCCCCGCTGGCGCACGCGCCTACCGCTGCGGAGTGATAACGGCCGGAGCGCAGCTTTGCTTCCAAGTCGTCGGGCAGCTTGGAAAGATCGCTGGCCTCGAACCGAACTACCGACATCGGATGAACACCCGAAAAACCGCGTTCCATTCCGCAGGTTTTACGTGCGTCGTTGGAAATCTGTGCTTTGGTCATACCTTCTTCGGCCAAGCCGGCAATCACGCGCTTTTCCTGTTCAGCAAACGTGAGGTTGGCGACCGCCTGCGAAAAATCCTGCACGGCGTAGAGGCCGTTGCCGCTTTTGATCACCGCGATGCCCACCACGTTTAACTGTGGATCGAGAATGTTTTCACGGTGATGCTCCGACTGCATCCAGGCGGTATGGATCACGTTAGGCGTAGGAGCGACCGCAATGTTTTCCGCGATCAGGCTGAAGCGCGCGCCGGCTTGCGTGGCGCGATCCTGCACGGCGGGTTCGCCGGGTAGTTGATGCGAAAGCTGATTCTGTTGCGCCATGCGTTGAGCGTGTAGTCGGGCGGCGGCGGCAAGGGCTTCGTCCCACTGGAGTGGCGCAATGCCTTGCGCGGCACGCTCTTTATTGACGGCTTCAAAGAGCGCCTTCTCGGCGCTCAGGACTTCGCCTTGAGCGTGGGCGGTGTAGGCGGTCGCCAGCACAGCAAAGGATGCAAAGGCGAGGACCCGGCGAATCGTTTGAATTCCGGACCGAAACTTGAATCCACCGCGTACAGCGACTCGGGACGTGAATGGCATGGCTTGCTCCTGCATCCATTACATCGGCAGGAGGGCCTGAGGCGTGAAACTGCGAGGGTCAGGTGGGTTTTGAGAAAAAGCTGGTCCGCTGTGCAGGCGAAACGGGCGAATCGAGGCCAGTTACTTAAGTTTTGTGGCTAGTGGTACTTAGGGGTAGGCGAACTGCACTTGCGGAACGCGGCTGAAACAGGTTTTGCGGCGTCTTCTGAAGGGTCTTCGACCAACTAACCGCGTACGTGAACGGCGCTAAAGCTCAAAATTACGTGTCCACCGGAAGTAGGCCGCCCAAAGCTCAACATCGGCGTAAAACGCGAGAACATAAGGACTTGGTCGAGCTGATGCTGCATGTCATTGGTCTTCGGGCCGGAGAGGATCTGGTAGCCAGCCACCCCACCCTTCGCGTCTACGGTCACGTCCACCAGCAACCCGTGGGGCATTTCCAACTCCCCATCATGTTCGGGAGCCCAAGTTGGAGGGTATTCCGAGAGCGAAAGGAGCTCCGCCGGACGCATAAGGTTCAGCGGCACATCGTTTTGCACCGCGCTGGCGGTGAGCCCCGGGCCCAAAATCTGAAAGACCAGCACGAACACCAGAATGGCCGAAACGAAGCCGCCCGTTGCCGGAAGGGTGATCGGCCGGAACACGTTATCGAGCAGGATCTCTACCCGGTTGCGAACCCGAACCACGCGAGCACGCCACCCCGCCGACGCTTGCCTCTTCGCCGCTGCTATCCGGATGCGCACCGCGAGATCGGCGGGCGGCAACTGCTTCGGCAAACGCGAAAGCAACACACCTAGTTTGCGAAAACGCTGCAACTCTTCCCGGCAGTTGGCGCAGGCTTCCAAGTGTTGGCGAACTTCCACGCGTTCGGAAACGCGCGCCGAACCAGTCAGCCCGTCATCCAGATAACCCGGCAGTTTGGAGCGTACAGAATTACAGTTCATCGGACACCTCTGCAGCAGCGCTAGAGAGGAGCCCTGCACCGGGAACATCGGTTAGCGCATTACGATCAATAAGATTGCTCAAGTGCCATGGAGAAGAGCTGGTGTCTGTGGAAGAATTTCGCTTGGACTCATGCATAGTAGCGGCTGCTTCGTTGGCGGCCGCAGACTCGGTCGCCGTTTCGGAAAGACTTTCATGCGCCGGTTCGTGCTCACAAAGCAGCGGCTGAAGAATTTCCTTCAAGGCGCGCCGCCCGCGGAGGATGCGCGATTTCACCGTGCCGATGCTGCACTCCAACATTTCCGCCACTTCTTCGTACGAAAACCCTTCCAGATCGCGCAGCATTACCGCGATGCGAAACACGCTGGGAATCTTCTGTAGCGCACTCTGCACCGCCGCCTGCATTTCTTTGGTAGCCAGAAGCTCAAAGGGAGTCGCGCACAAATCTTCAATCTCGATATGCGCATGGCCCTCTTCCGGCTCGGCATCAATCGAAACGTTTTTCTGCAGATGGCGCTTGAACCACCGCCGGTGATTCAGGGCCTCGCGAATCGCAATGCGATAGAGCCAGGTTTTCAGCGAGCTGCCATGACGGAATGAACGAATCCCGCGGAACGCCTTGAGAAACACTTCCTGGGTACCGTCGGCAGCATCCGACGGATCGCCGAGCATTCCCAAAATAAGGTTGTAAACGGGAGCGTGGTAGTAGGTGACCAGCCAGTCGAAGGCCGTATCTGAACCGGCTTGCAGCTCGGTCAGTAGTGCGGACTCGTCGCGGCCCCAAGATATCGCACTGGCCCAGTCAGACACGTCTCGCCTCTCCCGGTTCCGCATGCGCGAAACCGAACGGCTTACCTATTCTTAGACACCGTCAACGCCTTGGTGTTCCCGGTATCCCAGCCGATGAGCCGGATTCTGGCACTTTGTAGCCAAAGGCGCAATGGTCAGGCCTGCTAGTACGAGGTTCGGGCACCTGGCGCAGCGCAAACACCTTGACTTGCCCTGGCGTGATATTTCATATCGAACCGCCGTGATCCATAGGGCGCAGATACACAAAAGCATGTCTTGCAGCGAGGATTCACATCTAAGGGTCGCGGGGTCAGGCGAAGTCCGCCTGCTGGTTAGGTTTCCGATCGGGCCAGCAAGCTTCTTCTCAGCAGTACTACTACCTGATACCATGGGGCAAATTGGGGTGTAGCACCAATTCCTTAATGATGTCGACTGGAGCGATGCGCATGAAGGGTTCGACTGTTGTAACCACCTTGCTGGGGATTGGTCTGACGATTTTGCCTGCTGCGGCATCCGCGCAGGGACCTGCCGGGGTCGGCGGCCAAGGCTCTACCTCTACTTCGACGGCTTCCACCAGGAACTCCAGTAATCCGCAGGCCAAGCCGGACTACGTGCGGCCTTCCGAGCACACCAAGCTGGTCAACTATTTCTTCGACGGCTACGGCCCGTACGCCATCGCCGGCGCGACCATCGTCGCAGGCATCAACCAGGCGGACAACACGCCTCCCGAGTGGGGTGGCGGCGCGGCCGCGTTCGGCCAGCGCGTGGGCTCCAACTACGGCATCAACATGATCACCACCACTACGCGTTACGCGCTCTCGGAAGTTCTACGCGAAGACACCTTGTATTACCGCTGCGGATGCTCCGGCTTCTTCCCACGGCTGGGCCACGCACTGATTTCCACTTTGGCCGCGCGCCACGGCGACGAAGGCCACTATACCTTCTCGGTCCCAGACCTTGTCGCTCCGTACACAGGCACTATCGTTGCCACCCACACCTGGTTTCCGGGCCGTTACAATTATTC
The DNA here is from genome assembly GCA_963846145.1 of uncultured Acidobacteriota bacterium. Classification (GTDB taxonomy): domain Bacteria; phylum Acidobacteriota; class Terriglobia; order Acidiferrales; family UBA7541; genus Acidiferrum. The sequence continues at coordinate 485,488 of CAWJUV010000007.1, forward strand.
CGATGCCTTCCGCATGGGCAATTACAACCTGCTGGCCCAAGCGGGTGGCAACGTTGCTCTGGAGTTTCTGTATCACGGACCGCATAGCTTTTTGTCCAAAGTGGGCTTGAACAATCACCACGTGGCGCCGGACCCCGACCGGGATCACTAGCTCGCCTGTTTTCGCGGCGCGGCGTCGTATTCGGAGCGAACCATGACCGAAGCAGATCGCCGCAAAAGTCCGCGTTACGCATTTATCGCCACTGCAGAATTGCTGGAGCCGGCCACCGAGGTGCGCATTGCCTCGCGTGTCAGCGAGCTGAGCGTGCACGGCTGTTATCTCGATATGATGAATCCTTTTCCCGTCGAGACCATGACGCTGGTAAAAATCTGGGCAGGCGACGCGGTGTTCCAAAGCAAATCGAAGGTGCTCTACGCCACTCCCAACATGGGCGCTGGCGTGGTGTTCCTCGAAACAGAGCCGCAGGCGATGGACGTGCTAACCGGCTGGATCCGCGAACTGTCGCTGGAACCTGGGCGCGTGCTGAAATAAGCGGCGGCCCGCAGCAACCGTTACTGCACAGTTTGGTATTTGGTTTGATTTGTGATGAAGGCTCAGGGCTTTTGAGCTGACGCTGGCTTACTTTTGGTCATTGACTTCTTGCCGCGGCGATCGAGCGCGTGGCCATCCATCCTCGCCGACCCGTCGGGTTTGGCGACTCCGTCGTGATCGTGTTTCGCAACGCCGTCCTGCTGTTTTCCAGCGCCGTCGTGTGATACCCCGTCCTGCGCAGCGCCGTCGTGGTGAGTAGCGCCGTCGAGTCCGGGGAAATATCCATCCTGGCTATTCAAATGATCGCGGATCGCCTGCACTTCCTCGGACAAAGCTTTGGTAACCGCGGCGGATTTGCGTTCCCCGCGGGCCACGCGGCTGACGTACGAAGGGTCAACGCCCAAGCGTTTGGCTACGCGGTCATACAGGCCGCGGAAAAGCGAAACTGGCGAGACAGGTTGCGCGCTAGCATTCGGCCTGTCACCGTTCATGACATCCCTCTCCGCCCCGAACTGATTCGATTGGCCTAGACACTAACACGAGCATTCGCTGGAAAGTCGCGCACTACTTTTCGGAATGAGGAAATTGCGGAGCACGTCCGGAAAAAACCTCGTTGAAGAGCACCGACCCGCTTAACTTGCAGTTACTCCGGAAAAGATTTACAGGATTCGCCTGATGGAATCGCCTTGTCGTTATTGCGATTATGACCTCGCGGTAATCAATATCCGCCAAGTCGAGGGAGAAGAGGAAAGACGAAACGCTTCGAGAAATCGGAGCAACCGGGCTGGGACGTCTTCCTCTTTTCCTTCGGTCAAGCTGCAATCTCCTCAGAACGCTCTTTTCTTTCCGCTCACAGATTTGTTATGAATCTAGGCCTTTAGCGCCCGAGGTTTCGGTGCGCTATGTCGTCCACCGTACATTTGGGCCCGTTTTCAACGAGGAGGAAACATGGCAACCACCAGTTCGGCCACAGTTCGCGTAGGACGGCCCGGAGCAGGGTTAGGGCTTTGCTGGATTGTGTTTGGGATTCTTCGCGTGGTCGCGGCGATCTGGATGCTCGCTTTTGCTCCCACGGCTGGCGTGATGTTTGGCACTTGGCTGAATCGCGTCCCGAACCCGTACTCGCTGATGAATGCCTTTCATTTTATTTGGGCGGCGTGGACGCTGTTGTCGGCGGCGGCTGGGGTGTTCGGATTATTGGCGGGGATTTTACTGTTGAGTGGAGCGGCAGCCAGCCGGCTTTTGGCGTTGATCGCGGCGCTTCTGTCGGTGGGATTTGTGCCGTTCGGGACCGCACTGGGTGCGTACACGCTGGCGGTTTTCGCGCGCCGCGATTGAGCGCTGCGTTTCAACGGTTCCTTACATTGGAATTGGTTTCTGGCTTTGCGGCTTCAAATACCAGCACGGCTGGTGGCCGCCCTGCGGAAAAAGTGAGTGCGCGCAGGTGTAGGTCTGTTCCGGGTTTTGTGCGTCGATTTCGTAATCGACTTTGTTGCCCTTCTCTCCGATCGCTAACAACCTCGGCGCCGTAAACGTCTCCAACGGATCCGCCGTTTTCGGATGAATCATCCGTACATGGAAATAACCAAAGTCCGCCACATAGCCCACGACGACCGCCGCGACGGTGGCGATCGCCAAGGACTTCAGAATTTTCCGTAGAGTTTCTAGATTGAATTGCATCGTGAGAGCCGGTCAGGCTCCGGCTTTTCCAGTGTAAACCCGAGTGAACGCGTGGCGCTGCAGCCAGGCTTTGTCGCGGTGCAATTTTTCTAAGCGGAAAACGGTGTTAGCCCTGCAAACTCCAGCACCAATCGCAGAACTTCTTGGTGTATTGCCGGATCACGCCGTAGCATTCGCAGGAAAAGGCCTCAAGGCCTGGCCGATTGATGATTCTCACCAACGCGCGCTTGTATTCGATCAATCCCTCACGCTGCAACAAACCTGCCGCCAGCGTGACACTGGGCCGGTCGGTGCCCAGCATGGTCGCCAGAAAATCGTGCGTCATATTTAACGTCGCGGAATTTGCACTGTCTTCGGCCGTGAGCAGCCAGCGCGCCAGGCGCTGTTCAATTTCATGCAGGCGGTTGCAAGCCGCGGTCTGCGAAACGTGCATGCCCGTCAGCACCAGGTACTTGTGAAACGCCGTGCGAATTTCCGGATGACTCGCGGACAATTTCTCAAACGCCACATCCCGAATGCGAAACCCATCGCCGGAAATCTGCACTACTTCGCGCAGCGAACTGGCGTTCATCCCCGCCGAAAGCGCAGTACCGGACGCGCCTTCATTACCAACCACGCCCGCTTCGACCGTTTTGCCGTTCTTCAGCACCACCACCAGCGAAATCAGTCCACGATTGGGGAAGTGCACGAATTTCAGTTTTTTGTGTGGCTCGTACAGGATGCGGTGCTGGGCCAGTTCGACGTACTGCAAATGCGGTTGCACCAGATTAAAAATCCTGGGCGGCAACGCCAATAAAATTTCGTTGGCGATGTGGTTGCCATTTTTATCGGTGCGCGGGACACGCTTCGGGGCGTGCTTTTTCTTCACGAGTTCTCCTGCTCCGGGCCCTAAAGAAATGAGGCGGCGCAACCAGACGGTGCGACGGTGCTCCGTTTCTATAGAATCTCGATGGTTTTCACAAGCGCAAAGCGACTCGGTAGGCTATGCGACAGGCACACTGGCCGATTGTGTCATTAGCGGCGCTTGCGGAAATCCGCCGATGAAAGCGTTTGCGCAACGCCCGCCGCAGCTTTCGTGGACGAATGCTACGAGCGAATGTTAACATCTTTGCATCGACCCGGTGGGGCCGTGGCGCAGTTGGGAGCGCGCCTCGATGGCATCGAGGAGGTCGTGGGTTCGAATCCCATCGGCTCCACCAATTTTCACTTTGCCGTTTCTCGGCAGATTCCCGTCCCAAATTGAACTGAAGTTCACCAACCATGACCAAACTCACGTTTCTGGGCGCTGCAGGCAGTGTGACCGGCTCGAGATATTTGGTGGAAGCCGGCGGCAAGCGGCTGCTAGTCGATTGCGGAATTTTTCAGGGGCTGCGCGAGCTGACCGAGCGCAATTATCAGCCGCTGTCGATCGATCCCAAGTCGATTGACTATGTTGTTCTGACTCACGCGCATTTGGATCACACCGGATGGCTGCCGGTGTTGGTGAAAGCCGGCTTTCACGGGCCGATTTTTGCCAATCCCGCGTCGATCGATCTGACTGCGCTGCTGCTGAAAGATTCCGCGCATTTGCAGGAAGAAGACGCGCGGCACCCGTCGCCGCTGCCACACGACCGCTCCGAACACGAACCGCTGTACACCAGCGAAGACGTCGATCCGGTGATGAACTTGATGAAGCCCATGCCCCGGCTGGGCGAATTTGTGATCGATCCGGTATTTCGCGTGTTCTCTTACGATGCGGGGCACATCTTGGGCTCGTCGAGTTTAGTACTGACCATCACCGAGGATGGTGCGAAGAAGGTGGTCGTTTTTTCCGGCGATATCGGGCGCTACGACCAGCCGATACTCAATGATCCGGTGACGCCCCCGGCTTCCGGTGCGGATGTTTTGCTATGCGAGTCGACGTACGGCGATCGCGAGCATCCTGCCGGCGATCCCGCTGCGCTGCTCGCCGACATCGTGAATCGCGTGGCCAAGCGCGGCGGCTCCATCATCATTCCGGCGTTCGCCATCGGGCGCACGCAGACCTTCATGTATTTCCTGCGGCAGTTGGAAGATGAAAATAAAATTCCGCGCCTGCCGGTGTACATCGACAGCCCCATGGCGCTGAGCGCTACGGATTTGTATTTAAAATATGGCAGCGACCACGACGCCGATTTTCAGAAGATCGACGCCGGCGGCAAAGGCGATCCGCTGGACGTCCGCGAATTCCATCTGACCCGCACGGTAGAAGAATCGAAAGCCATCAACAAAGTGAAGACACCGTGCATTATCGTATCGGCCAGCGGCATGGTTGCGGGCGGGCGCGTATTGCACCATCTGGCGCAGCGGCTGCCGGATGCACGAAACGTTGTAATCCTCGCGGGATTTCAGGCCCAGGGGACTCGCGGCCGCGCGCTACAGGAAGGCGCGAAGACGCTGCGGCTTTACGGGCAAGACGTGCCCGTCAATGCGGAAATTGTGCAGATGAGCCAGCTTTCGGCGCACGCGGGAAAAAGTGAACTGCTGCGCTGGCTGGGTGCGCTGCCGTCGGCACCGAAACAAATTTACTTAACGCATGGGGAACCGGCCGCGGCCCAGTCGCTGCAAAAAGCCATCGTCGAAAAATTTTCCTGGAATGTAGCGGTGGCGCGCTACCTGGACACCGTAACGATTGGCTGATCGGGCCGCAGCCCAGCAAAGGGTTGCCCGCGCTGGCGCCAAAAAATTTCAAACTATTTTTCGAAATCCTGGAACATTGAAGCCAGTTATTCGTCTATATCTGCAAGACCACTCGCGGGGTAGGGGGCTAACCACCACAGGGCAACCGACCGTTAAGCCTCCTACCCTAGATTTCCAAAAGCCGCACGAGCGCCGCTAAATTCGCGGAATTCGAATCAAATTTAGTGTGGTTATATACCTTTGAGGCTGCGTTTTGAAAGAAATTTCCGTTTCGCCGCAGCGAACGGACGGGTGAGAGCGTTTCAGGAGACAGCGCGATTTATGCGCGCGCGTGTTGGGCAAGTAGTTGCGGCAGCCGCGCGAAGCGTTCCTCCGCAGCGGCCAGCGTCGATTCTTTTTTACAAAACGTGAAGCGCACCTGCGTCGAACCATCCTCCGGGTTGCGATAGAAGCTCGACCCCGGCACCACCGCGATCCCCACCGTCTGCACCAGAAATTTCGCGAAAGCCACATCTTTAGTGGTCTTGCCGCCGCCGATGGTGCTGCCACCCGCCGGGCCGCGGCTGCCATCGAAACCAAAACCGGAAATGTCCGTCATGATGTAATACGCGCCACGGGGCTTATAAACGGTGAATCCCGCTGTAGCCAGTATCTTCAGCAACCGCTCGCGCTTCTCCGCATAGGTCGTGGCTAACTTCTGGTAGTAGGACTCCGGCGACTTCAACGCAATGGCTCCCGCTTGCTGCAGCGGCGCCGCCGCACCCACGGTCAGAAAATCGTGCACTTTGCGAATAGCCGCCGTCGGCGCCGCCGGAGCGATCGCCCAGCCAACCCGCCAACCGGTCACGCTATACGTTTTCGACATGCCATTGATGACAATGGTGCGTTCGCGCATCCCATCGATCGCCGCCATGGAGATGTGTTTCGCGCCGTCATACAAAATATGCTCGTAAATTTCGTCGGTGATGCAGTAGCAATCCCACTTGATGCATAGCTCGCGAATGAACTCGAGCTCCGCGCGAGTAAACACTTTTCCGGTGGGATTGTTGGGCGTATTCAGAATGATGGCTTTAGTGCGTGGACCAAACGCCGCCGCCAATTCTTTCTCGTCGTAGGACCAATCCGGCGGCCGCAGCTTTACGAACCGTGGCGTGGCGCCGCTCAAAATCGCATCCGGCCCATAATTTTCGTAGTACGGCTCGAACACCACTACTTCATCGCCGGGATTGATGATGGCCATCATCGAGGACATCATCGCTTCGGTCGATCCGCAGCAAATGGTGATTTCCCGCTCGGGATCGACGCGCACGCCCTGGGTGCGTTCGAACTTCTCCACGATGGCGTCGCGCAGCGGCTTGGCGCCCCAGGTGATGGCGTACTGGTTGATGTCGTCGGAAATGGCCTGGCGCGCGGCTTCTTTAATTTCCGCGGGCGCGGCGAAATCCGGAAAGCCTTGTGAGAGATTGACGGCGTTGTGGGCCGTTGCGAGGCGGGTCATCTCGCGGATTACCGATTCGGTGAATTGCTCCGCTTTGGCGGAAAGCATGCGGCGCAGGAATTCGCCCGGCGCAGAAACGTTTGTCGCGGAATTATTTGTGGCGGAAATAAGAGGCTCCGGAAAACTAAAACCTCTTAGTGCACGTCGCTCGAAGCAGGAGTCCCTGAAGAAATGGAAGCAGGCAGCTCCGAACCCGACGCGTCACTCGAGGCAGTTACCGGGGCGGCCGGCTGCGCCGCTCCCGAGCCATAAATCATCCGGTAGACGGCGGCATTGCGCAAGACGATTTGCACGTACTCGCGGGTCTGGGTGAAAGGAATGGATTCGACCAGCTCGGGAATTTCGTCATAGTTGCGCTCGGACTTCCACAGCGCGATGCGATCTTCGCCGGCATTGTAAGCGGCGGCGGCGTATTCCGGCGCGCCGGTGAGCTTTACCAGATTGGAGATGTACAGCATGCCCACCTGCAAATTGTAGTTGGCGTCGTAGAGCAATTGCTTGCTGTAGCGAATCTTCAATTGCTTGGCGAGGATCTTTCCGGTCTTGGGCAAGACTTGCATGAGCCCGATCGCATTGGCATACGAAACAATGTCCGCCTGAAACGTGGATTCCTGGCGGATCAATCCGGCCGCAAACATCGGATCGAAATCGTTGCGGGCCGCTTCACGCCGCAGCGCGCTTTCATACGGCAGCGGATACAAAGTTTTCCAAACCGCAATCGGCGCGTCCGAAATCGGATGCGATTCGAAACTCGGCATGATGATCCGCCCGTAAGCCATGCCTTGGGCGAAGTGCCCTTGGTCAAAAGCGCACTGCGCCGCTTCCAGCAAAAAACGCGGCGACGAAGTTGCAAAATAGGCGTTCTTCAATTCCTGTTCGGCGGAAGCGTCAAACGCGATGATGCGCAACGCCTGCGCTTTGGCCCAGCGATCTGCAGCATTCGCGGGCACCGGTTCATCAAACGGCCGCAGCGCCGGTGGCGGCGGAATCTTCGCCAGAAAATCGGCTGCATCGCTCGGTCCCGGCCCCATTTGCTTCAAGCGATTTTCTGACGCGTGCGCGAAATACGTCTGCGGATAGCGCTCGATGGCTTTCTGATAGTAAGCGCGCGCATGCCCGGGATTGCCGCTGCGCTCCGCACTGCGGCCCAGCCAGTACAACGCGTCCACCGCATCGGCGGACGCTGGGTACTTCACCAGAAAATTAGTGAGCCGCTGATCGGCATCCGGCTGTTTATTCAGCCAAGCGATCCACGCCGTACGCCATTCCGCGTTGTAGGCGTGCTTGCCGTCGGGGAAATTGTCGACCACTCGCTGGTAGTAACTGACCGCTTTGTTGCGATCCAGCAGCACCCACTCGTAATTCCCGCCGGCCATCAGCGCTTCCATATTCCAAACGCTCTTCGGATATTTCTGCGTAATGGAATCCAGCGTCGCAAACATCGCCGATTCGTTTTTGGCCTGGCGATACGCCTGCGACAGCCCAAATAGCCGCTCGGCATCCACTTCCGGGTCGGGCGTCACCAGCGACGCCAAAATCGTCGGCGAAGAATTCTTCGGCGCACTCTTGCACTGCGCTACGCGCAACTGTGCCTTCTGCCGCAGCGGACTCGCCGGATCTTTGATCGAGCTGACTGCCTTTTCAAATTCCGGCCGCGCATCCTTATATTTGTGCGCGTCAAAATAAACCTGCGCCCGCGCCATCTGCATGTCGACGGTTGGCGCGCCATATTCACGGCCCATTTCCTGCGAAATTTGTTTTAGTGACGCCGCCGCAGCCTTGGCCTCATCCGACATCGGGTATTTGTAATACAGCGTCTGATAATCCTTCGCGGCCCGCGGCAATTGATGCGCTGCTTTGTAGGCCTGCGCGCGCTCAAGCAGCAGCGCAGGTTTCGTGTTGGTCGGCGAATATCCGTTCAGCGCTTCGATCGCTGCGTTCGCGTGCCCCGATTCCGCAGCGGCAGGCGCATACACTTCCAGAAACTGCTCGCGCATCGCACTGTTGGGATATTCCTGCTGAAATTTCTGCAGCAGCGCAAACGAATCGGCGGTACGCTTCTGCGCCCGCTCAGTCTGCGCCGTCCAAAACAACACGTACTCGCTCAACAAAGTGTCTTGGCTCGCCTTTTTAAACCAAGTCAGCGCCTGGGGAAGCCGATTCTTGCTGTAATCGTCGTAACCCAGCGCCAACGCTGCACGCGGCCCCCAAACATTGCTGGAATTACGCGTCGCGTAAGCCGATAACTTGTCGTAAGCCCCCGGCGCAGCGGTGTGCAAACCACGAGCCAGCCCACTCAACTCTCTTTGCTGGGCGGTATCTCCCGGCGTCGGCGAAGTGATCTCCGGCGCAGACGTAGCTACGCCACAATCCGCCTTGCACGGAGTCGACTTATGCTTCTTGGATTTTTTCTTGGAATGAGAAGTTTGCTGCGGCGAGCCAGCAGACGAAGCACCAGCCGCAAAGCCAGCGCCGGCATTTCCCGCGACGAGGAAAAAACTCAGGCACAGCGCAGCAGTTCTGGAAATGACAGGAACAGCAACCCGCGGTTGGCGACGAAAAAAATTCACTCGAAACGATTCTGTCGGTTTAGCGTTTAACGGCGTGGACCGCGTACGGATACTCACCCAACGCGTGCGCATCTCCATCGGCCAAAATTTCCACCATCCAGCGGTAGAAGTAATCCACCGGGTGATCCATGATGGGCCGGAAGCGCCGATCGTACTCGCGATGAGCTTTTTCAATGTCGTCCCGCAGTCTGATGCACAAATCTTTCTTTTCGCGGCCCAGCCGCACCTGCTCCGGACGTAACATCTTAATGTCCTGCATGGATACTTTAGCAACTCGATTGGCGCGGCGGTGCAATTCCCGCTGTTCGGCCGACAATTGATTGACGTCAAAGTCGCCTTCGCCCTCGGTTTCGTCTTCGGCGGGAGCCTTTGCCACGGGCGCTTCGACTACTTGCGGCTTGCTTTCGTGCTTTGCCGACGGCTTTTTTTCCGCGACGAGTTCGGTTTCGGTTTTTTTTAGCGATTCTGCAGGGGTTTCGACCGTTTCCAGCGGCTTGGCTGGCTCAACGGCTGGCGGCAGAACGGTCGCTGTTCCAACGGCCGGAATAACTGGCGCAGCTGCAGGTGCTGCGGAATCCGCCACGACCGGCGCTGTTTTGGTTTCTGCGGTTTCGGAAACTTTGGCGGCTTCGTGAGCCGTAACAGCTGGCTCAGTTACAACAGCGGCCGGTGCTTTCTGAGCATGCTCCGCGGCGATCGCCGCACTCAACCGTGTCAATTCCGCTTCCAGCGGCGAACGGGATCCGCTCGGCAGGGTCGCCGCCACAAACCGCGACAAAACTTCAAACGACGCGGCCACCGATGCCGCCGTCGACTGCGCCCGCAACATCGGCGCGATCGCATTAGTAGGTTTGCTGCTGGCGCAGGCCGACACTACGTCATTGACGGCTTGATTCAGCTCGTCCGTAGTGCGCTGAATGCGCTCGAGATTGTCGCGTATCGCCCGCGAGATGGCTTGTTCCATGGCTGTCTGTTCTTGTGCCATAACCTTTCAGGGCACTACCGCACTGCCCCGTTTTGTGATTCTGGAAGCTAACCCCGGGCCAGTCAATCGCCCGTCACTTGCCGTGTGCCTAATCGCTTCTTACAAGATAGGCAGAACCCCAGTCCCAGTTTTGCCTGTCCTCGAACGAAACAAATCCGAATCTGCAGCGTACATTAGGGTTATGCGAACTCAGATTTTGAAGATCGTCGTTCTGGCGTTGTTCGTTGCGGTCGCTGCCCCAAACCAAGCTGCAGCCTCCGACCTCGCCCTGATCCACGCCAAAGTGTACGTCTCCCCCACCGCGCCTCCTCTGAAGGACGCCACCGTCATAATCCACGATGGGCAGATCACCGCCGTCGGCCCCAGCTCTAAGACCAAGCCGCCGCACTTCGCCCGAGCGGTCACCGTGATCGACTGCAAAGGCATGGTGGTCACCGCCGGCTTCTGGAACAGCCACGTGCACATCCTCCTCCCCAACCTGCTTCACGCTGAAACCAAAAGCGCGGCAGAACTTTCCACTCAGCTCGACGAGATGCTGAATCGCTGGGGTTTTACGACGGTGTTCGACATAGCCTCTGTCTTGGAAAACACCAACACGATTCGCCGCCGCATCAACAGCGGCGAAGTCCGCGGCCCGCGCATCTTCACGGTCGGTGAGCCGTTCTGGATGAAAAACGGCACGCCCATCTACGTACAAAAATTTCTGGAGACCTATCACATCCATATTCCCGAGGTCGAATCTCCGGATCAAGGAGTGGCGCGAGTAAAACAGGAAATTCACGACGGCGCCGACGGCATCAAAATCTTCGCCAACTCCATCGAGGAACACGAAATTCTGAACATGCCTCTCGAGCTGGCCAAGCCTATCGTTGCCGAGGCCCATCGCGAAAATAAGCTGGTCTTCGCCCACGTTTCCAATCAGCAAGGAATCGAAGTGGCGCTGCAAAGCGGCGTCGACATCCTGGCGCACACCACCACCGAAGACGAGCCGTGGAGCCCGGAACTGATCGAGCGCATGAGGAAAGCCAACGTGGCGCTCACTCCTACCCTCGGTCTCTTCCATTGGGAAATGAAACAGATGCCAGCTGAAAGATTTGACGGCATGATGAACGCCGTGGTCGTTCCCAAACTAACCGCATTCTCCAAAGCCGGCGGCCAAATCCTCTTCGGCACCGACGTGGGCTACACCCAACAGTTCAACACTTCCGAAGAATTCATGTGGATGTCGCGCGCCGGCATGTCCTTCCAACAAATCCTCGCCTCGCTGACCACCAGTCCCGCCGCCCGCTTCGGCTACTCCACCCACAGCGGCCGCATCGCCAAAGGCATGGACGCCGACCTGGTGGTCTTATCCGCAGATCCCGCGCAAGACGCGCAGAATTTTTCGAAAGTGGCCTACACCATTCGCGCGGGCAGAATTATCTTCGGCAAGCCCTAGATTGGCTATGCCGACAATCGTCGGTGCCGCCGCTATTCGTAGCGCAGCGCCACCAGCGGATCGACATGTGTGGCACGCCTCGCGGGCAAATAGCAGGCGAGCACGCCGGCAGCCAACAATGCAATCGGGGCGAGGACTAACACCCGTGAATCAAACTGCGAGACCCCCCAGAGTTGCGACTTCACCAAGCTCACGCTAAACAGCGCCGCAATCAACCCGACAAAAATTCCGCCGCCCACCAGCAACAGCCCTTTCTTCAGCACCAGCGACAGAATGTCGGTACTCTGCGCGCCCAACGCGATGCGAATCCCAAATTCCTGCATGCGCAGCGTCACTGCGTAAGCCATCACTCCAAACAATCCGATCAACGCCAGCCCCAACCCGAGTCCCGCGCAAATGCTGAACGAGATCAGCCGAAACCGCGGCTGCAAATATTCGAACCGATCCAAAAAACCTTCCAACGTGCCGGGATCGCGCACCACCGCGTTCGGATCCACGGCGCTCAACACCTGTTGAAACGTTTTCGCCATCATCTCCGGCCGCACGGCGGTGCGCACCGCCACCGAACGGTCGCCAAGCCCGCTGAAGGTGTACGGTATGAAAACTTGCGGCATGACCGGATTTTCCAAGCCCCGGTTCGTGGCGTCTCCCACCACGCCGACAATTTCAAAGTAGGCGTCGCGAGGTGTCATGGGAATTTCATCGAAGGCGTTGATCTTCACGCTGTGGCCGATCGGATCTTCGCTGCCGAAAAACTGCTCAGCTAATTTGTGGTTCACCACCGCGACCTTGCGCGCATTCCCCACGTCAACCGCGTCGAGCACCCGGCCTTTCAGCAGCGGCAAGCCCAGCGCCGCGAAGTAGTCCTCATTCACCGGTTCCCAGCGCGTCTCCACTTGCGTCCCGTGCGGCTTGCCCGGAATGGTGATGTCTCGAGAGGACGGCCCACCAATCACCGGCCATCCGAACGAAGTCGAAACATGCAGCACTCCGGGAGTGGCGGCGAGTTTGTAGAGTGCCTGCTGTAAAAACGCCCGTTTATTTTCGATCGTGTTGTATTGCGGCCCGTTGAGATGCACTTCTCCAATGTACAAATTGGCGGTATTGATTCCCGGGTCGGCGTGAGTAATGGCAATGAAGCTGTGCACCATCAGTCCGGCAAAAACCAGCAGCACCATGGAAAGTGCCACCTGTCCCACCACCAAGCTGCCGCGCAAAGTGACGCTGCGTTGTGTACCGGCGGCATCAGCGCCTGAAGTTTGCAGGGTGCCCCGCAGGTCTTTTTTCACCGCGAGAAACGCCGGTGACAGACCAAACACCAGCACAGTCGCGAGCGCAGTGGCCACTGCGAAAATCAGCACGGGCCAATTCATCGACAAGTCCGCTTCCCCAGGAACCGCAATCCCCGGCACGATGCGGCAAATCTTCAATCCCACCAGGGCCACCGCAATTCCGGCGATGCACCCAATGCCACCCAACACCATGCTTTCTAAAAATAGTTGGCGCACCAGCCGCGCCCGGCTGGCACCCAGGGCCGTGCGCACCGCAATTTCACGCGCCCGTGAAGTGGTATGGACCAGCAGCAAACTCGCCACATTGCTGGAAGAAATAAACAGCAGCAGCGCCACCGATCCGAACAACAAAAACATAGTCTTCTTGAAATCGCCGACCACCGCCTCGTTGAATCCCACCGTCCTCATTACGAAGCCTTGCGGGTACTCGTCTTTATGTTGTGGCGCGAGGCGCTGGGCTATGCCCTGCAGGTCCGCTTCCGCCGCTGAGCGGCTGACTCCTTTTTTCAAAATGCCCGTCATAAAAAACCAATAGGGCAAATCGTTGGCCATCGCCTCCGTCACCGTAGGCCGCGGCGCATCCCAGGCGACCGTGGCGTAGAAATCCCCGCCAAAGAGAAAAAATCGCGCCGGCATCACGCCGACAATGGTGCGCGACTTGTTTCCAAACACGATGGTCTTTCCCACTACGCTCTTATCTTCCTGAAATTGTTTTTTCCAGAATTCGTAACCCAGCAGGACCACCGGCGGCGCGCCGGCCGCGCCGTCTTCTTTGGTGAGTCCACGCCCGACCAGCGGCTGGACTCCCCAGAAGTCGATAAAGTTGCTGGTGACCACCACGCCGTGGGCGATTTCCGATACACCGTTATGGTTGTAGAGCGTTTCCTCCGAGGTAGTGCCGGCAATGTCTTCGAAGGTGTGGTTGGAATCGCGAAACTGCTGGATCTCGTCCAGCGGCAGGTTGGCGTTGCGATACTGTTCGCCGCGCCGAAGGTCCATGATGTTGATGGTCACCAGGCGATCCGTGTCGCGGTAGGTAAAAGGATGCAGAACGCCGTTGTAAAAAATACTGAAAACGATCGCTGAGAACCCGATCCCCAGCGCCAACGCCAGAATCGCAATGCCCGCGAAACTGGGATTCTTGCGTAGCTGCCTAACGCCGTAGCGCAGGTCCATCAGCACCGAATGCAGCCAATTGCCCATGCGCTCATCCCGCACTTTTTCTTTAATCTGCTCGACCCCGCCAAACTCGATAGTGGCGGCGCGGCGGGCTTCCGCCGGCGGCATGCCCTTTCCGATATTTTCCTCGGTCATCAACTCCAGCTGGCTGCGGACTTCCTGGTCCAGATCGGCGTCAACGGCCTCGCTGGCAAAAACATTGCGCAGAAACGTTCGGACTCTTTTCAGGAGCGGCATATGGCCTCCTCAGGATCCTTGCGACGGCTCCAGTACGCGCGACATCGCCAGAGTGATGCGGCCCCAGCGTTCGGTTTCGACTTCCAGCTTCCGTCGCCCTTTTTTTGTCAGGCGATAGTATTTCGCGCGCCGGTTATTTTCTGAATCGCCCCAGAAGGCGTTGAGCTGTTCGTTCTCCTCCAGGCGATGCAGCGCGGGGAAGAGCGACCCCGGCTTTACCACGAACGTCCCTTGGGTGATCTGCTCGATACGCCGCGAAATGCCCAATCCGTGCATTTCGCCCGCGGAGAGCGATTTGAGAATCAGCAGGTCCAAGGTTCCCTGCAACAGATTGGCGGAAGAGGATGGCAACGGGACTCCTATCGGACGACGATAGGAGCCTAGCTCCGCTCCTACAGACAGTCAATACGAAGAATTACTTAGTCGTCTAGACCATCGACTAGATCACCGTCCTAGCGGCACCCCAGCCGCCGCGCTTTACGGCAGTGTTATAATGGTGCATCCAAGGGGGCGACACGGTTTCGACGGAAGCTGTCGCGATCCGAAGGCATGCCGGGGTCCACCCGCCCGTAATCTGGTGGAAACTAGAACTGCCAACAACAACTTGGCACTTGCTGCTTAATTAATTAAGCGCAACGTTTGCCCAAGCCTCGCCTGTGGGCCTGGGGTCAAACGTCATTCAGCAGGCTGGCCTAGGTCTTTCGGTCCGTAAGACCCGGGCGAGAACCATCGGACTAGCCGGTTGCGTTTCTTGCTCATTCTGAGCGCCGCGGGCGAACCAAACTGAACTGAGCTAAGCATGTAGTCTTCGGCTCGTAGCGCTTTTCGGACGGGGGTTCGACTCCCCCCGCCTCCACCATTTTTATATTCATTCAAAAACCCTACTCAGTTCTAACACCGCAGGTTCCAGCAGCATTCCATTCGGATTTTTGAAGAGTCTTAAGTCCGCATCTCTCAGAGTGTGCGAGCCACAGCGGCCAAGCCCGCATCGTTGCGTCTTGACTTCCGCGGCAGACCTGCGTAACTAGGGGACGCAATTTTTCCGCTGACGACACCAACCACCTAGGCAATGTTCGACGGCTGCACGAGTGCTGCGCGCGAGAATTAAAGGAGAAGCTCGATGAACAACTGGACGTTGACGCGTCGAAATTTTTTGCAGAAGACTGCCGGGGCGGCGGGCGCTTCCCTGCTGGGGCCCATTACAGTGCTGGAGGCCGCGCCGATTCCGTCGCGCAGTAGCTTCGCCGCTGCTGGCGACACGATTCGCTTCGGCATCGTGGGCGTAGGCATGGAAGGCACCAGCCTGCTAAGTACCGCGATTCAACTCCCCGGCGTGGAATGCGTCGCGGCCAGCGATCTCTACGACGGCCGTCATGAGCATGCGCGCGAAATTGTGGGTAAGCCCATCAAGGTGACCCGCCGCTACCATGAGCTTCTGGACGACAAGGATATTCAGGCCCTCCTCATCGCGGTACCGGACCATTGGCATAAACAAGTGGTGGTCGATGCGATGGCCGCCGGCAAGGATGTTTATTGCGAGAAACCGATGTCGCACAGCGCGGCCGACGGAGTGGCCATGGTGGCAGAGTACAAAAAAGGCGGTCGCATCGCGCAGATTGGAGCACAACGAACCAGCTCGGTATTATGCGCCAAAGCGAGAGACATGCTGGCCAGCGGCGCCATTGGGGAATTGAGTCTGGTGGAAGGCAGCATCGGGCGCAACGATCCCACTGGCGCGTGGGAGTATCCTCCCCCGGCGGATTTGTCGCCGCAAAATCTGGATTGGGACACCTGGCTGGGATCCGCGCCGAAAAAAACTTTCGATCCGTTGCTATTTGCGCGCTGGCGCTGCTGGAAGGAATACGGAACGGGCCTGGCCGGCGATTTGCTGGTGCACCTCTTAAGCGGAATGCAAACGGTGATGGGCGTGAACGAAGCTCCGAAGCGAGCGACGGCGCTTGGTGGAATTTATCGCTGGAAGGATGGACGCAACACTCCCGACGTGCACGCGGTGCTGTTCGAATACGAATACAACGGCCAGGTGATTCCGGTGTACATGCGGCTGACCCAGGGCACGGAAACCGCCGAAGTGACTCGCTTCATGGGCTCCAAAGGAGTTTTGGAGTTAACGGAGTTTGGCTTGGTGCACACGCCGCAAACGGGCGAGGATCTGGCCCCGAGTTACTACTGTTTTGGTCTGCCGAAAAGATTGCGCGAACCGTACTTCCAGAAATGGCATGAAGAACACGATCCCAAGCCAGGCCAGGAGCCGGCACCGGAGACACAAAGCATCAAAGGCAACGATTACGACGACCTAAAACCGCATCTCTGGAACTTCTTCGAAGCGGTGCGGTCGAGGAAGCCGGTGTTGCAAGACATCGTTTTCGGCCACCACGCCGCGCTGGGATGCCACATGGCCAACGAATCGTATTATCAGAAAAAAACGGTGTACTGGGATGAAGCGTCGCAAACCATCAAGAGCTAGCATCGCTCACAGAAATCTGCGGAGAAGAATTCGATGATCAGAAACAGAGTGGTGATTTTGTTTGCGGTGGTGCTCGCCGTTGCCAGTTTTGGTGCGTATCGGCTGAAACCCGTGGTGCACGCCGCCGCTTCCGACAACAAAGCCTACTTGGGCCGTTGGGACCTGACTTTGAACGGTGACAAAGAATATCCCTCTTGGCTGGAACTCAGCGAAGAGAGTGGACAGTTGAAGGCGCAGTTCGTGGGCCGCTGGGGCAACGCGCGTCCGCTCCCCAAGGCTGAAATCAACGGCGGAGAGTTGACGTTCGTCTCCCCAAAAGAAGAAGAAGGTTTCGATCAAGACATGGTTTTCACCGGCTCGCTGAGCGGACAAACGCTCTCGGGCACGCTGACCGGGCCCAAAAACGGCTCCTGGAAGTGGACCGGCAAGCGCGCACCTGCGTTGAAGGCGGTTGCGAGTCCCAAGTGGGGCAAACCCGTCGAGCTTTTCAACGGCAAAGATTTAAGCGGATGGACGCAGACCGCTTCGAATAGGAAGTGGACCGTCGTGGATGGTGCGCTCGTCAGTCCCGGCAACGGCCCAGAGCTAATCAACGACCAAAAATTTCAAAACTTCAAATTGCACGTGGAATTCAACATCGGCGACCAAGCCAACAGCGGTGTGTACCTTCGCGGCAGATACGAAGTGCAACTGGAAACCGATTCCGCTCAGGAACCGCCGAGTCATCATCTCGGCAGCGTTTACGGATTCCTGGCCGCCAAGCCGGAGCCGTCCCGCCGCCCCAATGAATGGCAAACGTACGACATCACTCTGACCGGACGTTGGGTCACCATAGTGCTGAACGGCCAAACACTCATCGACAACCAGGAAATTCCCGGCATCACCGGCGGCGCACTCGACAGTCACGAAGAGTTGCCCGGCCCCATCTACCTGCAAGGCAGCGAAAAGGGTCACGTGAAATTCCGCAAAATCACACTAACGCCCGCAGCCAACTAACGGGCTGATAGGGACGCAGCCTAATCATGACAACGTCAAGACCGCTAGAAAGACCGACACTTCCTCCTACAGTCGAACCCGCACTTCAAACTTTTGTCGGTGCAACTCGCAACTCCTTCGGCGATCAACTCCGCTCCATCATCCTCTTCGGTAGCGCTGCGGAAGGACAACTTCATCAGACCTCCGACGTCAATCTAATCGTTGTGCTTTCTGGGTTCGAACAGGCGCAGGCGGATCAGTTGCGCGAACCTCTTCGAGTGGCTCAAGCCGCCATTCAATTGCGTCCGATGTTCGTCCTGCAGTCAGAACTCTCCGTCGCCACTCGCTCCTTCGCTCCCAAATTTGCGGACATTCTCCGCCGTCGAGTTGTTCTCTATGGTGACGATGTCTTTGCCAACATTCTCGTTCCCCGCGAAGCAGAAATCCGGCAACTGCAGCAGCAACTCCTGAACATTACGCTTCGTCTTCGCGCTGCTTACGTCGCTCGCAGCCTGCGAGAAGAACAATTGGCGGACTTCATCGCCGGCCTCATCGGTCCGATCCGCTCGGCCGCTGCTGCACTCTTGGAACTAGAGGGTCACCCAGCTTCCTCTCCGCAACAAGCCTTCGAACTCCTGGGCCGTGAACTCCAGCCGAGCGTCTGGACCCAGTCGCTTTCCCAACTCGCAACAATCCAGGAGGCGAAATTGCTTCCGTCCGGTGCCACGTCACAATTGGCGTTCCATCTGCTGGAGTTTGTTCGTTTAATAGCCGCACGCGTCGCAACCCTTTCCGGCGAGGTGCGCGGTGAATCCCTTTGATTGGCGCGGGCCAGAGTTTCTCCTTTTCTATGTGGTTTTTGCGCCGTGCGTACTGCTTGCGTTGTTCGTCTCCCGCAGGTTCATCAAAGTTTTCGAGGGGCCGGACCCGGGTCTCGATGATCCATTTCTGATCGCGTACTTGCGCGGCGGAGAGGTGGAAGCTATCCGGGTCGCCACTCTCTCTCTGATCGATCGCGGCTTACTTGCCATCAAAGGTTCCGGAAACGCTTCCGATTACCTGGACAGTCGCCTGGAAGTTTCTGATGCGGCTGCAGCGGAGACAGTCAAGCGACCTATCGAAAAGCAGGTGCTCGAAGTTTTTCAAACTCCCCGCCGCATCGACACCGCACTCCGCAACCTCGAGAATTGCACGTCGTGCCAACGCTATGCGGATAACCTGGAACGCGCGGGTCTCCTGTATGACGGCTATGCGCGCAACACTTTCCAGAATTATCGATGGATCGCGATTGCCTTACTTCTCGGCGCCGCGCTTCTCAAGATTTTCATCGCACTCAGTCGCGGCCGAACCAACGTATTTTTCTTGGTCATGCTGGCCGTCGCGGCTTGCTTTTCCACCGCTCTGGTCGAAACGCCATTTCGCAGTCCTCGCGGCGACAAGTTTCTAGAAAGTGTGCAGTCAATTTTCTCCGCTCTCCGTCTTCGCGCCACAACAATTCGTCCCGGCGGAGCCACTGCTGACCTCGTATGGTTGGCCTCTGCCTACGGGCTTGAGACTGTCTCACCTATCGTTTTTCCCCAGGTCAGTGCCCTGCTGGCCTGGCGGTTTCAAGCCGCGTCATCTTCCGGCGGGTTTTCTACGGACAATTCCGCGGGGTCTTTCTCTAGTTGTGGTGGAGGAGGCTGCGGTGGCGGGTGCGGCGGCGGATGCGGCGGTTGCGGGAGCTGAGGCCATGATGTCCAACAAAGACCGGGTTGGTTTGGGCTGGCGACCGGATCTCGCGGCGCAAATCTTCGAGCATCTCGATTCGATCGACGTCCTCGAAGTCATAGCCGATGATTTCTTTGATGCCCCGGCGCGCAGCCGGCGAGCGCTCAAAACAATTTCTTCCCAGGTTTCCATCAGTCTGCACGGAGTCGGTCTGGGACTCGCCGGTTGTGAGGTGGTTGAAACTAAACTTCTGGAAAAGATGGCGCGTCTATTCGACGAAGTTCGCCCGGAGTTCTGGTCAGAGCATCTTGCTTTCGTGCGCGCAGGCGGAATCGAGGTCGGTCATCTCGCCGCCCCGCCCCGCACGCCGCACAACGTGGAAGCTGCCGCCGAAAATCTTCGACGAGCAATCTCTAAGGTCGGCTGCAAGCCATTGATGGAAAATATTGCGACGTTGATCGATCCTCCAGGCTGCACTCTTTCCGAACCCGCCTGGATTTCCGCCATTCTCGATAATGCCGATTGCGATGCGCTTCTAGACCTTCACAACGTCTACGCCAATTGTCTTAATCACGATTACGACGCGAAGGAATTTCTAGACAAAATACCTAGCTCACGTATTCGTGGGATTCACATTGCCGGAGGAAAAGTCATTTCCGCCCCGGATGGCAGCACCAGACTTCTGGACGATCATCTGCATGACGTGCCCGACCCTGTCTTCGATTTATTGGAGGAAGTTGCGGCTCGTTCGCCGCACCCGCTCACCGTTATTTTAGAGCGTGACGGCGCTTATCCGCCGATGGCGCAACTACTGGCACAGATTCAACGCGCGCGCCTTTCTGTCAAGCGTGGTCGGGCTCGCGCTGAGGCGTCCCAGGAAAGAGTCGCATGAGCACCGACGCTTTCGAAGCATTCCTTGCCAAGATTTATGTCGATCCGGATGCTCGCGCGCGTTTCAAAGCCCACGCGTACGAGGAAGCCCGACGCGCCGGGTTATCCCCCGAAGAATGTGCCGCGGCTGAAAAAATCGACTGGGTAGGCCTCGAGCTAGCCGCCCGTAGCTTCGCCAACAAACGCAAAAATAAGGTGCGATTCACTCGCCCGGCTCTACTTTCGAGAGCTAGCAGCATTTTTCTTCAAGGAGTCAGTAAGTTCAGGCGAACGGTGTTGAATCGTTCGTGAGTCTCCAGTGTCCTTCGCATCGGTTGGCACCAACAAATAAGGTTGCGTGCCGCGGGGATTAGTTGTCCGCCTCGAATTTCGACGACTGCCGCACGTTCTTGTGTTGGGCCGGCCAACTCGCTTTGGACTTTACCACCACCGCCTGATCCAGAGCCGCCGAACAATCTGCGCTGGGCCAAAACACCGCGGGCGCCGCAGCCGTTCTCGATGCAAACATCAAGAATGAAGCCGCGGTCAAATCGATGGCCGGCTCTACCGTGCTGTAAGACTGCACCCGGTCCTTATAAATCGCTCCGCCGGCGTTGAACGGTTTGAAAACGTCGACGCCATCCGCTGGGCATTTCCGCATTCCATCCAGCGTTCCGGTCGCGGCGAACGAATTGGGTCCTTCCACCAGCGCGCCGCGCAAGACCGGCGGCGTACCATCCAGCGAGCCCACGATGTTCGCAACCTGATGCTGCATGCAGTTCGGATAAACGTCTCCGTCTCCCACGATCAGCGAAGTTCCCCAAGCGTTCGCGCCGAGGATGTTTCCCGCCCACTCGCGCGAATCCTCATCGAAAGCCTTCGACTGCGTCAGCCATCCATACTCACGCGCCATTACTGCCAGCCCCGCTCCATGAGTAGTCGTGTCATACACGTTCCACGGATATCCAAAGCCAAACGGATCGCTCTGCGCTTGCGTAATCGCGTTTTGCAATTCTTTATGTAAATCGTTCACCAACTCCTGCTGCGTCACTTCCAGTTTTCCCGGATGGCCCGCGATCCCGATGGCTCGGAACAGTTCGAAGTGTGCCAACCCGCTAACGTCGTACAAGTTCAGCGTGTCGCCCGCATCTCCAGGACCGGTGATGTACGCATTCGCCCAGTGTGCGCCCGCCTTCAAATAGAAGCTGGGATCGCTGTGCTTCAATCCCGGGGGCAGCGGACTATCTGCCGAGACCAGCGCGAAATAAAGCTCAGTCGCGCCCAGTTCCATGTCATCGCGCCATTCCGTTTCGCCATAGAAATCAAACGGCGCCGTGGTCACCAGATCCCCGGTCGGGTTCGTATCCGCCAAATCAAAAATCGTCTCCGCCGTCGCCAAACACTTGTTCGCGTACGCCCGGTTCGTGTCATGAAACACCTGATAGCATCCGGCGAACGACGCCGCCAACCGCCCCGCCAGATTCGGACTGATCGTTCCTCCCGCAGGTCCCGCGACGAACACCGGCCGGTTGCGAACGTAGATCAAGGCGGGATCCGTTCCGCCCGAGGTGTCATCCTCCTGCGGCAACCGCCAAAGGTCATGGTCGCTCAGCAAATTTGGGTTGTCGGCAAAGTCTGTGCCAATTCCTACCTGGTAGTAGAGCGTCTGCGTCTTCGCGTCCCACATTTTCAGCAGCCAGTCGGTGCCGAATTTCGCCTCCGCCGTAAAATCGGAAGCTCCCGCCTGCGCGCCCATCTGCTTCGGAAAATCGCGTACCCCGATGAGCATCAGCGCGACCGTGTAACTGTGGGTCTGCACAAATTTCAAGTAATCTCCCGCGTCCCACCATCCTCCCGACGCATCGATCGACGATCCGGTCGGCTGCAAATCGCCGATAATATTGTCATCCGCATCGAATTGCGGTGCGGCGTAGGTACTCGCGTGCGCGTCGTTCAGGTGGCCCGCGGCAGCCCGCAATGGCGTCTTGATGAAGTTCGCGCCGTCGCGCTCGTTCTCGTAAAAATACAGTGCGTTGGCGATTCCCTGCCCATAAAGTTTGCCCGGCGCCGCCACCCGAAAACTCAACGACGTCGCCGGGTTCGCCCCGTTTACGGCGATGAAGTAATTCCCCGCGTCATCAATCCGAAAATCCAACGGAAACACGTTGAATTTTCCCCAAGCGCCGGAACTCGCCGGAACAGCTCCGGAAAATACGATCTTTCCATTGACGTCCAGCACGTTGAACGTCGCCTGAGCTTCTTTCTTCGTCGACATTACATAGGCGCGGTTGTTCGCGCCCGTTTCGTAACCCACCTGATTCACGCGCACAAACGTATTCTGCGCCGGCGTCCTGGGCGCCAGAATCAGCGCCACGATCACCACCGCCAGAATTTTCAAGGTGGTCAAGATCCAACGAGAATCGATAACCAACGTCGAGGACGGGAAATTTTTCATGACTGCTCCGGAGCGTTTGCCCGCTGGCCGGGGAGTCCTAGCGGAATCGGCATGAACGAACGCCGTTAGCGTACGCGGACAACTCTGATAACGCGCCGTCGCGCCGGAGTCAAGTATTAAATCGTTTCAAAGAGGTAAGGCAACGGGGAGAAGCAGCGGCCGCCCGGCGCTTCGAACGCAGAGCATCGGCTGCATCACCCCGCTAGCGTCGTGGCTTAAGCAGCCGCCGCGACGCCCACAGAAGCAGTGGTCTCCTTCGGCACACGGCGCAGCAACAAATAAAACGCGGTGACGTGCGTGATCATCAGCAATGGCACGTAAATGATCGGAATGTAGTAGGTAGCGCCGAGTTGGCCTGCAGCTGCGGGCAGATTGCTCGCAACGGCGTGATAGTAGTCCACCACCAAATCGATGAAACCCACCAGATTGAACGCCACCACGAAAAGCCAAAACAGTGGCCTGATCCTCACGCTGAGTAACGCAGCCAGCGCCAACAAACCTGTGGCCAAATCCCAATACGCCGAGAAGGGCGCAAATTCCGGAGGCAGCCCCGCGCCGACTACCCCGGGAACAATAAACACCAAACCGAAAAATCGAAAACTATGCAGCGTGGCGATGACTCGCTGCGCGGCGAAGGAATCCATGGCCTGCAACCTCGGCCAAATGTAGACCCTAAAACACAAAAACCAAGCGAGATACCCCAACACCAATTGCATCTGAAAGATCAGCCCCGTAGACATGGCAGCCTCCGTTTAATTTGATCGGTCAACCGCTCTTTGTATAAGACGTCTTGTGGGATGATATGTATCATCCCACAAGAGTAAAAAAATTTTAAAAGCTACTCAACAGCCGTTCTCGCACTGTACTCAAAATCCGTTGCCGCACGGCCGCATCCGGCATGGTCCGCGCCAGCGAAATCGCTCCAATCATGGAAGTCATCAGCATCACAAAATTTGCGGCTCTCTCCTCGCCGGTGCGCCCCGGCATGAACGGCAGCAGCGCCTCCCGGAATTTCAGAATCGCCGCAGAAATGCGATTCTTCATCGCTAACGGACCGCGCCCAATATCCGCAGCCATGGCCGCAAACGGACACCCAATCTCCGCGCGATCACACCGTTCCAGCGAAAGATACGTCGTCACCATGGCTTTCCAGCCGTCCGCCGTTTCGGATTTTTTCGCCGCGTCCGTCAACACTTCCACAATTTCACGCAGACTCTCCTCGACCGCCTCGACCACCAAGTCATCGCGCTTGGAGAAATGTTTATAAAATCCGCCATGAGTGAGCCCCGCCGACTTCATCAAGGCCGGCACTGCCGGTCCAGTCAACCCTTTGGCCCGAAACTGCCGCGCGGCATTCCGAACGATCCGGCGGTGCGTTCGTTCCTTATGTTCGGCGTCGTAGCGCATAGCTCCATGAGATTACTACTATCATCCAATGAGGTCAAGAATTAAGACACGCCGCATCGCTGCCGCTGACCTGCCAACCTGCTTTGACGGAAACCCTCGAAAACCGTCTCATGCGACATTCCAAAATTCTCCAGTTGGCAACCTAAAGCTCCTCAATACAAACCGGGAATCTCCTCACCGACTGGCAGCTCCGCCTAAAATTTGCGCACCGCAGTTCACTGCGGGCGGCAACACGCCAAACACATCCCGCCGCCCTCGAATTCATAATTTCACCGATCCCTACCCAGGTTTTTACAATCCTCTCCCGCCCCTCAATTCCGTTTACAAAACTCAAGCATCGCTAAAACAATTCCGCCCGTTTCAAACTTTTCTTGCTCCCGCGCATAAATTCCATTGCTTTTCTCTCAAACTCGCGATAGCTTGCGGCCAATTTGTAAAAGCCAAACAGTTCTCGATTTGGCTGAGGTATGAAGATTCACAAAAATTCAGGAAGGGTCGAAGCAGCCGGCTCGCTCGCCTCTACAGGTGTGCGCGTCGGCTGTTTTGTCTGGGGGATCGCATGATTGCACGAAGTGGCAAAGTATCTCTCTTTATACTTTCCCTGTTGTTGCTACTCGTTCCCGTGGGTGCTTTGGGCCAAACGGCCGGAACCGGTCAAATTGTCGGCACCGTAACCGACAAGTCCGGCGCGGTGGTCGTCGACGCCACCGTTACCTTGACTGACACAGCCACCAACGACGTCCGCACCACCATCTCTAACGACGCTGGCCGTTACGCGTTTCCCAACGTTGTTCCTGGTAAGTACAACGTCTCGATCAATAAAGCCGGATTTAAGCAGACCAAACTTCCTGACCTGGAAGTGCTGGTCAGCGAAACCCGCACTCTCGATGTGCGCCTGGACATCGGCTCGGCCGCTGAGATCGTCGAGGTCACCTCCACCAATACCGAAATGCAGACGATGAACGCGACCATCGGCAACACCATCACCGGGAACGCCTTGGATTCCCTGCCTGGTCTGGGCCGCGACGTCAGCACCTTCATCTCGCTGCAACCCGGTGTCGCCCCTGACGGCAGCGTCGCCGGCGCTAACCAGGATCAGAACTCCTTCCAGCTCGATGGAGGCAACAACTCCAGCGACATGGACGGCACCATGAACACCTACACCCCAGGCTTCGCGGGCGACCCCAGCGGCGGCGCGGTCAACGCCTACTCCACTGGCAGCGCGGTTAGCGGCGCACCGGGCGGCGGCGGACCCTCCGGCGTCATGCCCACCCCAGCAGACAGCATCGAGGAATTTACCGTCGGCACCACCAACCAGACCGCGGACTTCAACGGCTCCGCCGGCGCTCAAGTGCAGATGGTCACCAAGCGCGGCGGCAATAGTTGGCATGGCACCGGCTACGAATATTATTTGGACAACAATCTCAACGCCAACACCTTCGACAACAACTTCTCCGGCACACCGATTCCCAGCTATCACTACAACCGCTTCGGCGGTTCGCTGGGCGGGCCGATCATGCCCAAGGCAATTCTGGGCGGGAAGTGGTTCCTGTTCGCCAATTACGAGGGCTTCCGTTTTCCGAACTCCACCACGGTCACCAGAGCCGTCCCTTCCGACGGCATGCGACTCGGTTTGTTGCAGTTTGACGGCACCGTTTACAACCTGAATCCGGGTCCGGTGACCTATCCGTCGTCTTCGCCGGCGGTCGGTGCATTGGTTCCAGGTCAGACCTACGCCGGCTCGGGCACCACGCTTGACCCGCGCGGCTTGGGAATCAGCCCAACGATGCAGGCTCTGTGGGCATTCATGCCTGAATCCAATACCGACTTCGTGCGCGGGACTTTCTCGTTGCGACCACCTGAACGTTCAAGGCTTTAAAGCCAACATGGCCATTCCCTGGAAAGACAACTTTGGCGTGCTGCGGTTGGATCACGACTTCGGGGCCAAGTGGCATTTCAACGCCAGCTTCCGCTACTACCATATGGAACGCGCTACCTCTGACCAAGTCGACATCGGCGGCTTCTTCCCTGGCGACACTCTCGGCCAGCCCGCCTCCGTCTCCAGCCGCCCGCAAGTGCCGTGGTATTTGGCTACTGGCTTGACTACCAATATCAGCAGCAATCTCACCAACAGCTTCCACTACAGCTACCTGCGCAACTACTGGGCGCGCGCTTCCGAAGCCAGCCGCCTCAAGTCGACGGACTTGGCGGTGCGATCGAACCCTTTGGCGAAACTTCCGCCAACGTACTGGCTCCATTCAATTTGAACACCCAGAGCGTTCGCACCCGCTTCTGGGACGGCAAAGACAACATGTTCCGCGACGACCTCTCGTGGGCCAAGGGCAACCACTTCTTCCAGTTCGGCGGCACCTACCAGCGCAACTGGAACTACCACGAACGTACCGATAACGGCGGAGGCATCAACTACAACGCCGTCTATCAGACCGGCTCCGGACAAACTGCCAACGGCATGGATATGACCGGATTTATTCCTCCACCGCCATGACGACGGCGGTTCCAATCTTCCGCGTTACAGCAAAGACTACGGCATCGTGCTGGGCGTCCCTGGCATTACCCAGATTGCTTACACCCGCACCGGTTCGGACCTCACCATCAATCCGCCGAATACTCCAGCCTTTGACCAGAGCGTAATTCCCTTCTACAACCTCTACGTCAACGATTCCTGGCACATCAAGCCGACTTTGACCATCAGCTACGGGTTGGGCTGGACATTGGAAATGCCGCCGGTCGAGGCCCAAGGTAAGCAAATCACTTTGGTGGATAGCAGACGATAAACCAGTCGATACCGCGCAATATCTGAGATGCCCGCGAAGATGCCGCGCTCGCCGGCCAGGTCTACAATCCGATTCTCGGCTTCGCGCTCAACGGTAACGTCGCGGGCAATCCCAAGTATCCTTACAATCCCTACTACAAGGAATTCAGCCCGCGCATCGCCGCGGCCTGGAGTCCAAACTTCGATAGCGGGCTCTTGGGCAGCGTGTTCGGTCACAACAAGACTGTAGTCCGCGGCGGCTACAGCATCCTGTATGGCCGCCTCAACGGTGTTGGCCTCGTGCTCGTATCCGTTGCTGGGTACTGGTTTGATTCAGGCAGTTCAGTGCATCAGCCCAGTCATGAACGATCCCACCTGCGCGCATACGGGCAATTCCACTCCGCTGAACGCGTTCCGCATCGGTCCAACAGGGAGCGGGTTTGACGGCTTGGTTGCTCCGCTCGCTCCGCCTACACAAACTCTTCCACAGCCGGATTTCCCAGGCGTCAATGCTGCATCGGCCGGTGCCGGTGAAGGGTTGGATCCCAACTTCCGCCCCAGCAAGAGCCAACAATTCGACTTCACCGTGCAGCGCCGCATCAGCAACCGCATATCCATGGAAGTCGGCTACATCGGCCGCAAGATCGATCACGAATTTCTGCCGATCAACATCAACGCCGTTCCCTACATGATGACCCTTAACGGCCAATCCTTTGCCAAAGCCTACGGCCAGATGGTCTGGCAATACTGCGGTGGCAACGCTGGATTGGCTGGCGGAGACTGCGCTGGAAATCTTGCCGCCGTAACTGCTCAGCCATTCTTTGAAAAGGCTGATGAATCCCGCTTATTGCGCGGGTTTCGCTAGCTGCACGCAGGCGGTGGCGGTCGAAAGAAGGCGTGCACAAAAATTAACAACGTGGACACGGCAACGGCAACATTCGGCAATGACAACGTCTGGAGCCTGTGGAGCGATCTGGACAATGGAAATTTCAATTTCCCGCGCACCATGCTCAACACTCCGGTAACTCCCGGTGGTCAGCCACAGCTCACTTCCGGCGTGGGTATGAACACCAGCCTCGGCTACGGCAACTACAACGCTGCCTTCGTGTCCCTCAAGATGGCCCAGTGGCATGGCCTCACTTTGCAAAGCAACTTCACCTTTAGCAAGGCTTTCGGCACCGGCTCCGAAGTCCAGGCCACCAGCCAATTCACCGTTCCCGATGCCTATAACCTGCAGGCCGCTTACGGTCCGCAGCCGTGGGATCGTAAATACCTCTATAACGTTTGGGGAGTTTACGAATTGCCCTTCTTCAAGACCCAGCAGGGCTTCCTCGGCCGGGTACTCGGTGGGTGGACCATGTCGCCGCTTGTCACTCTCGGCAGCGGATTGCCCTTGCAAGTCAACCCGACCGACGCAGCGGCTAACGAACTTTACGGTGGCGGCCAGGCGTTCGGCGAAGCCGACGGTTCCAACTTCGGCGCATTGCAGAACGCCGTGCGCATCTGCCACATCGATGGCGGAGGCTCTCGTCACAATCATCCGGGCGGCGATCCGGCCTTCGGCGCGACTTGGTTCGGCCCGTCGTACTTCTCCAACCCCGAGACTGCCTACAACTGCTTCCGCAACCCGATTCTGGGCATCGATCCGAGCGACGGCGGCGGCCAAGGCATTCTGCGTGGCATGCCCTTCTGGAACGTGGACTTCAGCGTCAAGAAAAACATCCGCGTGACCGAACGCGTAAGCCTGGAATTCACCAGCATCTTCACCAACATCTTTAACCACAACCAGCTGTCCGATCCCTACCTCGTGCTGCGGCGATCAAGCCGACTGGGGCGCACTCGGCGGCTTGAGCGGCGTCCAATTCACCGGGCAAGGCCAGATCAACTCCCCTCGTGCCATGGAGTTTGGCCTGCGCGTTCGCTTCTAACTTCAACCCTCAACCAACTTAAACAAAAAAGGGGAAGGCCACTCGGCCTTCCCCTTTTTTCGTCTGCCTTAGATTTTCTAAAACGCACTGAGGACTGCGGTGCCCGCTTTGCTTTTCTTTTGCTTTTTCTTTTCTGAAAACACACCGAGAACCGGGTGCCCTACCCTTGCGTTTTTTGCAAGGGTGGGGTGCGCAGGTGTACTCACAAACTCCCGCATTTGATTTTATTTTTTGATTTTCACACCGAGCGCCTTGATCCCGCTCACATTTTTATAGTTCGGGTGGTTTGAATTCACAACCACGGTGCCATCAAACGCTTCACCGCCACAATCCCACTTCAACCTTCGATCAGCGCCTCGATCAATTTCAGCGTCATCTCCCGCAGATGCTTCGCCGGCAACAACGCCGGCCGAAAATGGCTCTCCAGCACTAATCCACTCAGCGCCCCAGAGATCACCGCCAGCCGCCGTTCGGCCTCGGTCCGACTACCTTTACTAAGATCCTTCCCAAACAGCGCCTCCACCAAATCCTTCCCCGCATCCTTCAGCAGCGCCTCATACAACTTCACCAACTTCTCCCGCAACTCCAGCCGCCGCACCGCATACAACTTAAACTCCAGCATCAGCGTGCCCCATGACGGATCGCACACCTGATCGGCCATCCAGCCCTTAAACGTCTCGCGTCGCTTGCGAACATCCGGCTCGCTTTCAATATGCTTGCGCACCACTGCCAGCTTTTTGTGAACCCGCTGCTCCATCAACTCCAGAAACAAATCCTCTTTATTGGCGTAGTGCGCATAAATCGCCCCACGCGAATAACCGGCGCGGGCCGCCACTTCTTCCAGTTGCGTATTCTCAAAGCCCTGCTCCGCAAACAAAGTCTGCGCCGCATCGATCAGCTTGGCTTTGGTCGCCAGCGTCCGCGCCTGCGGTTTATTCCGCGGCGCACGAAATACTCTTTTGCGCACAGGGCGCGTGACAAGCGTGCTCATCTCCCGTATTATACATACATACGCGTATGTTTTTTTATTAGTGTTGCCTTAAGCATCCAAACGCGCAGCAGCAGTCTTTCAAGGAATGCCTCATGAGTCCCGACGCTCAAACCGAACCCGCCAGCGCGGCACAAAATCCGCAAAGTGCAACATTCACACAGCCTCCCGCAGGCTCTACGCCCGCAGAACCCGCACGCCCCAAGCGCCGCATTAACCCCGTTCTTATCGCCGTAGTTCTGATCGTTCTCCTCGTCATCGGCCTCGCCTATTACCTCTACTCCCGCGGCTTCGAAGAAACCGATGACGCCCAAGTCGACGGGCACCTCAATCCCATCGCCGCGCGCATCGACGGCACCATCAAAGCCGTCTATGTCGACGACAATCAGCAAGTCCAGGCCGGCAAACTCCTCGTCGAACTGGATCCCCGCGACTACCAAGTCGCCCTCAATCAAGTCACCGCGCAAGCCGACCAAGCCCAGGCGCAGCTAGCTGTTTCTCATCCCAGCCTGCCTATCACTCGCACCGGCAATCGCACCGATCTGGCCACCTCGCAATCCGAACTCATCAACGCGCAATCCGCACTCGACGCCGCTCACCACGACTACGACTCGTCCGTCGCAAAACTCAAAGAATCCCAAGCCGTCAACGAACGCGCTCAAGCCGATCTCTTGCGTTACAAAGCGCTGCTGGATAAAAACGAAGTGGCTCGCTCCGAATACGACCAATACAAAGCCACCGCCGACTCCCAAATACAAACCGTCGCCGCCAATCAATCCGCCGTGGCCTCCGCGCAAACCGTGATACAGCAACGCGAGGCCCAGCTCGAAGAGCAGCGCAGCAAGCTGCAACAAACACAAACGAACGCTCCGCTACAGGTAGCCATCCGCGAAGCCGACATCAAGGGCCAGCAAGCCAACGTAGAAGTCGCCAAGTCTGCCATCGAAAAAGCGCAGCTCAATCTCGCGTACTGCCAAATCACCGCGCCAGTCACCGGCGTCATCACCCAACGCAGCGCCGAAGTCGGCGCGCGCATCTCCGCCGGCCAACAATTACTAATGATCGTGCAAACCAGCGATCTCTGGATCACCGCCAACTACAAAGAAACCCAACTCGCCCGTATGCACCCCGGCCAATCCGTTCGCATTTACGTCGACGCCCTGCATGAATCCTTCGACGGCACAGTAGAAAGCATGCCCGCCATCACCGGTTCCCGCTCCAGCGTCTTGCCGCCGGAAAATGCCACCGGAAACTACGTCAAAGTAATTCAGCGCATGCCCGTGCGTATTCACCTCAACCCCAATCAACAGGGCCTCGACAAGCTCCGCCCCGGCATGTCCGTCGAGCCTAAAGTGCGTTTGGATTAACGGTCTGAATTTCGAAAATCGGGACTAAGGATTAAGGACTCAGGACTAACCTAGTGGCCGCTGCATCCACACCCATCGCCAACGAAATCACGCGCCCCGCCATCAACCCGTGGGTCATCGCCATCACCGTGACCATGGCCACCTTCATGGAAGTCCTCGACGCTTCCATCGCCAACGTCGCCCTTCCGCACATAGCCGGAACTTTAGGCGCCAGCACCGAAGAAAGCACCTGGGTTCTCACTAGTTATCTCGTCTCCGCCGCGATCGTGCTGCCTATGAGCGGCTGGCTTTCGAACATGATTGGCCGCAAGCGCTTTTACATGACTTGCGTCGCGCTCTTCACCATCAGTTCCCTGCTGTGCGGCCTCGCTCAGAATTTGCCGATGCTGATTCTCTTCCGCATTTTTCAAGGGGCCGGCGGCGGCGGGCTTCAACCCAGCGAACAAGCCATCCTGGCCGACACCTTTTCCGCCAAGCAACGCGGCATGGCCTTCGCCATGTACGGCATGGCGGTAGTCGTCGCTCCCGCGATCGGTCCGACGTTAGGCGGTTGGATCACCGACAACTACAGCTGGCACTGGATTTTCTTCATCAACATTCCCATCGGCATCCTCTCGCTGATCATGACTCAGCGCGTGGTCTTCGATCCGATTTATCTCAAGAAACTGAAAAACGCCGCCATCAAAGTCGATTACATCGGCATCAGCTTGATCGTGATCGGCGTGGGCTTCTTGCAATACGTGCTGGATAAAGGCCAGGAAAACGACTGGTTCTCTTCGCGCGTCATCACCGTCAGCCTGATCATCTCCGTGATCGCGTTAGTGGCTCTGATCGTTCGAGAGTTGACTCACCCCGACCCGATCATGGATTTGCGCATGCTGGGCATCCGCAACTTCGCTATCGCGGTAACGTTCAGTTTCATTCTCGGTATGGTGCTCAACGGAAGCACGATTTTGCTGCCGCAATTTTTCCAGAACGATTTAGGCTACACCGCCGAGCGCGCCGGCATGGCTCTCTCACCTGGCGGCATCGCGCTAGCTGTCATGATGCCCATCGCCGGCATCCTCGCCACTAAATTCGATCCGCGCGTGATCATCGCCATCGGCTTCGCGCTCACTTCCTTCGGCCTCTTCCACGTCACCAATATTTATTTGGGCGTCAGCTTCAGCACCATGGTGGCCTACCGCGTCATTCAGGTGATCGGCATTCCGCTGATCTTTATTCCCATCAGCACGCTGAACTACGTGGGAGTCCCTCGCGAAAAATTCAATCAAGTCAGCGGTATCAGCAATTTCACTCGCAACATCGGAGGCGCCATCGGCGTCTCGCTGCTGAATAATTTCATCACCCGCCAAGGGCAAACACAGCGTAGCTCTCTCAGCGCGCACACCAATCACGCCAACCCCTTCTTCGAACGCCAACTGCAAGCTACCATCGCCTCATTAAAAGCCACCGGAGTCGGCGCCGCCGAAGCCACTCATCGCGCACTGGCTCAAATTTCAGCGCAACTCGACCAACAAGCCAACGTCCTCGGCTTCGTCAACGCCTTCTGGCTCCTGGGCTTCCTCGTCGCCCTGCTCGTCCCGCTGCCTTTCATCATGCGCCGCCCCAGCCCCGAAGAAGCCAAAGCCACCGCCGCCGCCCATTAATCGCGCACGCGAGACGGGAATTCCCGCGCCGCTACTGATCCACAATTTGATCGGCGGAAGTTGCTGCCATGAGGCTTAGATCTCTAAAGATGCGCGCGGAATAAACTGAGGAAGAACCGGCTTGGTGCAGGAACGCTGGAAGATTTCGTGACATTTCTCGATAAACCAACCACATCTGCTGAATGGATGGCTTGCGGTCACTGCTAACAAACATATTTCGCAGTTGGGTAAAAACTCCCCCAACCGTTCCACCGTGAATGTATGGGTCCGTGCCGTTCAGATCGCTCAACGACTTCGCCAACCTGAAATTCACCGACTCACAAACAAACCATTCATGCCTGATCTCTTTTGTTCTTGCGTACGCAACGGACAAACCTAATTCGAACGCCATGTTGAATCGAGGCGTTCTCGGCTTGTGCCGATCCAGCTCGACCCGCGACAAGTCATGCACGGCGTAAGCGCAGGAGTGGATCAACTGCAAAATGCGATCGAGTCGCCGCGCGCCACCCGGAATTTCCAAGGTAGCTCTGGGAACAAGCCCAAACGAGCAGATGCCACAGATGTAGGCTCGAAATAGTCGGTTGAAACGTTCGTCGTACGGGACGTTCAGAAAAACTTCAGGCTGCCGCTTTGGCACTGCGACGCCTCTTGCTCGAGGCGCGATATTTCTTGGCTGCCGTTCGCTTCCCCGAATCTACTTTGGTCTTGGATTTGGGAGAATTGGCCTGCACTTCAACCGCAGCTTTGCGATGAGCACCCGCAAGGCCCATGATCCATTTCAATCTCGTCTTGGATACGCCGTAAATGCGAGCCGCTTGTTCTGGGGTTACGGGAGGGGTTGTGATCAGTACCGGTCGCCGTCGCATAATCTTCATCCTACATCTCTCTCACTAATTTTTCTACGCTCCACACTTTTGTTGCGCCTCTCCATCTCGCGGCATATCATGCCTCCATCAACGCCTCTAACGTGCCGTTCGAATTGCGGTTGCAGCAACCCGGCCTTCGCGCGAGCTCCGCATGTTGAACCCTAACTCCACCAATCTCAAACCTGGTGACCGCGCCGGTAATTACGAAATCCTCGAACTGGCCGGCGCTGGCGGCATGGGCGTGGTCTACAAAGCCCACGACCTAAAACTCCAACGCACCGTCGCCCTGAAATTCCTCCCGCTCACCGCCACGTCTGCCCCACGCGAAAAAGAACAATTTCTCAACGAAGCCCGCACCGCCTCGTCTCTGGACCATCCCAACATCGGCGTGATCCACGGCGTCGACGAAACCTCCGACGGCCAACTCTTCATCGTCATGGCTTTCTACGAGGGCCGCTCCCTCGCCAACAAAATTCACGACGGCATGCCCGTTCATGAAGCCCTCGACGTTGCCATCCAAATGGCCAAAGGACTCGAAGCCGCGCACGCCCGCAACGTCGTCCACCGCGACGTAAAACCCGGCAACGTCCTCATCGCCGCCAACGGCCTGGTCAAAATCGTCGACTTCGGTCTCGCTCGCATCGTCACCTCCGTCAGCATGACCCAATCCGGCGGCACCTCCGGCACCATTGGCTACATGTCCCCGGAACAATCGCTCGGCAAAGGCATCGACGCGCGCACCGACATTTGGGCTCTTGGCGTGGTCCTCGCCGAAATGCTCAGCGGCCAGAATCCTTTCCATCGCGACAGCATGCCCGCACAAGTCGTCGCCATCCTCAGCGAACCGCCTCTCCCCATGAAAGGCGTCTCACCGGATCTGCAACAAATCGTTTACCGCGCACTCTCCAAAGACCCCACGCATCGTTATCAAACTTGTTCCGAAATGCGCGCGGAATTGGAAAACTCTCTCGCCGCCCTCGGCCCCGCAAACTTCGGAGATCCCTCCGCCCCCACCATCACTCTGAAACCCGGCCAGCTCAAAAAATATATCGACCGCGCCTCGCAATCAGCCTGGAGACCAACCGCGCAACAAAAAAGCCCCGTCACCAAAATCGCGGTCGTCACCGCCGCAATCATCGTTCTGGCGGTCGCTGCCTCGCTGCTCTTTCCGTCCGTACGCAATCGCCTCTTCAACGCCTCCGCCGATACCGAACGCCACATCGCCGTCCTCCCTTTCGACAACGTCGGCAACGATCCCGCCAACGCTCCGCTCGCCGAAGGCCTGATGGAAAGCCTCGCCGGCAAACTCTCCGACCTCGACGACACCGGCAAATCCCTTTGGGTCGTTCCCTCCATCGAAGTCCGCCATCGCAACATTTCCGATCCGGGCGCAGCACTCCGCGAACTCGGCGCCAACCTGGTCGTCAAAGGCAGCGTCACTCGCAACGCCCAAAACGTCCACCTCGCCGTCAGCCTCATCGACGCAAAAAACCTCCGCCAACTTGGCACCGCCAACGTCGACGGCACCAGCAACGATCTCCTCAAGCTCCAGGATCAAGTCGTCGCCCGCCTCGCCAAACTCATGCACGTAAGCGTCTCCGCCGACGCATCCGCTACAAACTCCGCGTCCGCCTCCAGCAATCCCGTAGCTTACGAGTCCTACCTCAAAGCCCTCGGCTACGTCCGCCGCTATGACACTCCCGGCAACGTCGACCTCGCCATCGCCGCACTCAACCAATCCATCCAGACCGACCCGCAATTCGCTCTCGGTTACGCCGAACTCGGTGAAGCCTACCAACTAAAAAACCGCCTCGACCCCAATCCCAAGTGGATCGAGCAATCCTCCTCCAACAGCACCCGCGCACTAAAACTCAACGACCGCCTCCCCGCCGCTTACGTCAACCTCGGCAACCTTCACCTCGACTCCGATAAATTCGACCTGGCCCTCCAGGAATACGAGCACGCTCTAAAACTCGACCCCCACAACGCCGACGCCATCCTCGGCACCGCCAGCACCTACGAAAAAATGGGTCGCATCCCCGACGCCCAAGAAGCCTTCAAGCGCGCGGCAGACCTCCGCCCCGATTACTGGGACGGCTACAATTCCCTCGGAAATTTCTACGACCGCCAACGCAAATACGACCAAGCCATCGCTGAGTACCACCACGCCGAAGAACTCGCACCCGACAACCCAGTCATCGACATCAACCTCGCCGCCACGTATATCGACCGCGGCAATCCGCCCGACCTGCCGGCCGCGGAAGCCGCACTAAAAAAATCCATCGCGCTCAGCCCCACCTACCCGGCCTACGCTAATCTCGGCATGTTTTACATGAACGAGAAACGTTTCGAAGAATCCGTATCCGTCACTCAAAAAGCCCTAAAACTCAACGACACCGACTATCTCGTCTGGGCCAATCTCATGACCGCCTACATGGAGCTCGGCCAGAAAAGCAATGCCGAAGTCGCCCGCGAACACGCCATCAAAATATTGGAGCAAGCCGTCATCGCTAAACCCGAAAACGCCACCACGCAAATCGCCCTCGCCTCGCTCTACGCCCAGAAAGGCCAGAGAGAAAAAGCCATCACCCGCGCGCAAGCAGCGCTAGCTCGTGCACCCGACGATCCCAACATTCTCGAGCTCGCCGCCGAAACCTACGAAGCCCTCGGCGACCGCCGCCGCGCCCTCGACTGCGTTGACAGGGCCCTCAAAAATGGCTACTCTCTCGCCCAACTCAGGGATACTCCCGAGCTACGTAACGTTTTATCCGACCCCGCTTTTCGGCCCGTCCCCGTAACTGCACATCAATAAGAACGGAGAACTCTCATGTCAGCAGAACCTGGCAAAGCAAAAGAACACGACCATCACCTTCCCAAATCCGAAACAGCCCCAGTCCCCGTAACCATCACTGGGAATCAGACCAGCGGTTACGGATTCAATCCGCCCACCGTCAACGTTACAAACGGCGGCAGTGTGCAGTTCATCGCCCCTCAAGCACTGTGGGTCTGGACCTATGTATCGGGCGGCCTAGCCAATGTCTTTACTGGTCAGCAGAATGACCACGAACCCTGCAGTGCCGGTGGCAACAACATATTCGCCCTCACTTCTCAATATGCGGGCGCCACAATCCTGATTGTAGGCACCGCGCCCAACGCGACAGCTCCTCCGCCTCCCTCGGACACCACCGCGACACTTCACGGCACTATCCACGTAGGCAATTAAGTCGTATTAACACTGCTTTTTGAAATTTCCTGAAGTCTGGTTTAACCGAAGAGCGCCCGCTCTCGAACGTGAGGGCGGGTCTTTCTTTTGATTCAGATTTAGCCCTTAACTGTCGAGAACCTCGATCGGTACTAGCCCATTCATTGACAAAGTAATTGGCCCCATGAATAATCCGCTCGCCATCGGTGCGCGGTTCAGGCACCGCTCTGTCCCCCCGAAAAGTGAGTCCTCCATGATGAATAGATTGACTCCGGCCCTTAGCGCCGCTCTGTTAGGTGCCGCACTGTTGTTCCTCGCGGTCGTTCCCGTTAGCGCCCAATCTTCCAAGCCATCTTTCACCGACTACCCCGGCTTCGTCTCCTGGATGCAAAAAACTCACAAAGCTCCATTCCGCGGCGCATCCTTCGTCCGCCCCAAAATCAGTTCGCTACTGAGCGCACAAAACAAAACCGCGGCCTTCGACAAAGCCATTCAACTCGGCTTCCCGAAATTTTTCCAAAACATAAAAGTAAATCAGGACCGCAACCCCTGGCCCAAAGCTGGAATCGCTTCTGCAGTCGATCCTTCTACTCCAAACAACTGGATCGTCGTCTCCAACGATTTCCGCGACAACGCCACACATCTCTTCTTCCACGTCTCCACCGATCGCGGCCGCACTTGGACCGACGACTCTCTCGCTAACGGCGCCGATCCCTACATCGGCAGCGTGCCACTATCTTTTCAAGTCAATCCGTCGGTTTCCTTCGACGCCGCTGGCAACAGCTATTTTTCCGCGCTCAGCGGCAACCAAATTCTCGACTTCACCAATAACTATCTCAACCTCGATTCAGAAGTCGACGTGATCCCCGGATTCGCCCACGGCACCTACGGCAACCCCGTCTCTACTCTGATCGACGCGCAGTCCTGCAGCGGCACCTTCGGCGCAGAATTCATCTGCCCCGGCACGCTCAGCCAACCGCTCAACGCCACCGACTCTCACCCCACCAGCCCCAGCGTCGGCACCAACTACGTCTTCTATACTTACTTCTGCAACCTCAGCTCCGGCTCCTGCACCGACGGCACCGCGACTGTCCCCAGTTTCGCCTCCGTCATTCTTGAGTCTCACTCCCCCGGGCCGGGCGAACCCTACACCGCTCCGGCACTCGTCAGCGGCTCGCTCGCCGCCGCGCAATATTCCGAAATGGTCATCGACGCCTCCGGCACTCCGCACATTTTCTTCGACGACTTCACCAGCGCCCCGAACATTAATATGTGGGAATCCACACTCACCGGCGGCGCCTGGACCGTCTCAAAAAATCCCGTCGCAACTTTCGTCTACAACGGCCTCACCAATCCCAACTGGTCCTTCACCGACAGCGGCGCCGCCGCACCACGCTGCACCATTCGTAATTTCACCGCCTACTGCGCTTTCTCGGCGAACCAAATCGCCACCGGCCCAGCCGCGGCCACACCCAGCGTCTACCTCGCCACCGTCAACGTGACGAACGCCGCCTCCCGCACCGCTCGCGTGAACAACGATTCCCTCAGTGCAGGCAAGCACCACTTCTTCGCCGCCCCCGCCGCAACGCAAGACGGCGAACTCTACGTCGGCTGGTACGACGACCGCAACGACCCCGCCAACACCAACGTCCAATATTTCGTCGGCAAATCCTTCGACAACGGACAAACCTTCCCCATCCAGCACGCCGTCAGCGACGTGCCCTTCAATCCATGCAACGGCTTCTCCGGGTGCAGCTACTTCGGCGACTACACCCAACTCGCCGCCGGCCCCGACGGCCAAATCCACGCCGCCTGGTCCGACACCCGCGACGGCGCGAGCATGCAAATCTGGTCCCAAACCATTCACTTCTAGTCGGGTCCTGTTTTTTTGTTTTGGTTTCGGGCTGTTCTTCGGAGTTGCTTTTGCTTTCTTCAACCCAAAGAAGACCCGGGTGCCCCAGACGCCGCAGTTGCGTCTGGGGGTTTAGACTCAACAAGGCCCAGCCGTATCGTTAGAACTGGGGCTGACTCTTCATTCGACCTTCACGCGGCCTGCGACTTCTTCGTCCACAACGCCGTAATCTCTTCCAGCGACCGCCCCTTCGTCTCTGGCACCAACCATCCCACCAAAATAATCGTCAGCAACGCCCCAGCGCTAAAGCACCAAAATGTTCCATCCGACCCTAAATTCTTCTGCATCAGCGGAAACAACTGATTCCCCAAATATCCCACCAACCACAGCGCCGTCGTCGCAATCGAC
This sequence comes from uncultured Acidobacteriota bacterium, assembly GCA_963846145.1. Taxonomy (GTDB): domain Bacteria; phylum Acidobacteriota; class Terriglobia; order Acidiferrales; family UBA7541; genus Acidiferrum. The sequence continues at coordinate 524,492 of CAWJUV010000007.1, forward strand.
ATTCCCCGCCCGCGCACCTTCGTCGGATAAATTTCCGAAATAATCACCCAGCACGCCACGCCATTCCCAAACGCGTGCCCCGCCACAAACGCCATCACCAAGACCAACACCGCCACGCCGCTGCCATGCACGTGATACAGCCACCCAACTCCCGCGAAACACAAAAACTGCAGCGTGGTCCCGGCCAAAATCAAAGTTTTGCGTCCCGCCCGATCCACCAGCCACAACGCGAACAATGTAAAAACCAAATTCACCAAACTCACCAACACCGACTGAAAAAACGCATCACTTCGCGCCGTACCCGCCGACCGAAAAATCTCCGGCAAAAACGAAAATACCGGCGTAATCCCGCTCACCTGCTGCAACCCCGCCAGCATAATTCCCAGCAGCAGTGGCCATCGAAACGTCGTAAACAACTCCGAAATATGCCCCTCTTCCGTATTCAGCGCCGTATCAATTTCCGCCGCGACCGACGCGCCCTCGGCAGCCCCGTTCAGCCGCGTCAAAACCTCCAACGCCTTCGCCCGCTGCCCCATCTTCATCAACCACCGCGGACTCTCCACCGCGGGAATAATCATCACCGCAAACAAAATCGCCGGCACCACCCCGGCAAAAAACATCCAGCGCCATCCCGTCGCGATATTCCAGGCCTCATCGCCCATACGCTGAATCAGCATGTTCACAAATACCGCTGCCAAAATTCCCACCACAATCCCCAGCTGATACAACGTCACGCACCGCCCACGCACCCGCGTCGGCGCAATCTCCGCAATATAATTTGGCGCAATCACCGACGCCGCCCCAATCCCCAACCCGCCAATCAGCCGCCAAATCACAAATTGCCGTAAATCCCCCGCAAACAGCATCCCCACCGACGAAAGCGCGAAGCACAACGCACACAGCGCCAACCCTTTTTTCTTCCCAAGAAAATCCGCAACGCTCCCCGCCGCCGCACATCCAAAAATGCAGCCCACCAGCGCACACGCCGCCGCCCATCCAACTCCCGCCGCATCCAGATGAAACAACTGGCTCAAATACCCAATCGCTCCACTGATCACAATGTTGTCGTAGCCAAACAACAATCCGCCCAGCGTCGAAACCGACGCCGCAATGATTAAGGGGGTTCGCGAATGACTGGAATCTGATGCTGATGGATGCGAACTTAAATTGGCAGCAGACGACAACTAAATCACCTCTTTAGGAGGCGGGGGCTTCAGCCCCCGCGTTCGCACTGCAATAAAAAAGGGGCTTTAGCCCCTGAAGCCCATCCGTCCAACGCGAAAGACCAATTTCACCGACCGACTATTTCCCACTCGCCACCAGCTCCAAATCAATCCCATATCTCGACCGCGCTTCCAGCATCGCCTTGGCCGCCAACATAAATCCAATCGTATGCGCCATCCCCGCATGCCACGGCGCCGAACAACTCATCTGCGGCGTATGATCCGGCACCAGCACGCCGTCAAAATTATTTTTGTGCAAAATCGCCATCATCCGGATCATGTCCACTTCGCCTTCATCGATAAACGTCTCGCGATAATGCGGCACCTTCCCCACCACATTCCGCAAATGCACGTACGCAATCTTCCCCTGCTTGCTGTACGAATCCACCGCGTCATAAATATTGTCTTCGGTCATTTCCGCCAGTGTCCCGATGCACAGCTCCAGCGAATTGCTCCGGCTCGGCGCAATATCAATCAGCCGCTGATACATTCGCGGTTGATAAACGAGCCGCGGCTGCTTCCGCATCGTCGCCATCGGCGGATCATCCGGATGCGCCGCCAGCCGCACGCCGGCTTTTTCCGCAACCGGGACCACTTCTTCCAAAAATCCCTGCAAACGCCTCCACAACTCTTCGTGCGAAATCGGCGCCAAATCCCCGGCTTTCGCGCCAGTGTCATACACCATGTTCCAAATCATTCCATTCGGAACGCCCACTTCCTCCGCCGGCCCATCCATTCCCAGCGTGACCGCATTCCCTCTTCCCTGTCGTTCCGTTACCCGTCCACAAACTCCCGCCAGGCTGAAGTTGTAGCCCAACACCGGAATCCCAGCCTCGCCCAAATTGCGCACAAGCGTTTTCACATTCTCGATGTGCTTCGCACGCTTCGGCCCATCCAACAAAATGTCATGCCAGTGCGCCGGATCGATATTCTCAATCGCCGCCAACCGCAGCCCCGCATCTTCAATGTCGCGCCGCAGCGCCGTCAGTTCCGCAACCGTCCACAATTTTTCCGGATCGCCCGCCACTCCCCACGGCTCATACTTCGCGCCTGTCGGCTGGTTGTTGTTAGGGTTCGTCGCCGCCCTGCTTGAAATAATCCACCAGGTGCACCACCACATCCGTGCATCCCGCCTGCCGCGCAAAATCGTAATACTCGCGCGTCAACATATGCCGGTACAGCCCCAGTCCAATCTTCACAGCCGATTCCCAATCGCCGACCCATAATCCGGATCGAGAATGTGCCCATTAATTTCCGCAGCCATCGGCGAGCACAAAAACACAAACATATCCGCCACCGACTGCGGGCTATTACGCGGCCCGAGCATCACCCGGTTCACAAATTCCCGGTAAGGCGGATCCTCTTCATACACCTTCAACGCCGCCCCCGCCGCCACATTCGCCGGAGAAACCAGAATTCACCCGAATTTTCTCGATCCGCATACTCCATCGCCAGGCTGCGCGCGAAATTATCCAGCGCCGCTTTCGCCGCCGCATACGAAGAAATCTGCGTATGCGGCATTCGCGACACATACGATGTAGTGAAAATTAAATGCCCCGCGATTCGATGCTTAGTCCAGTACGCCAGACACCGCCCGCGCCAAATACGTCTGCGAGAAAAAATTAAATCGAAAAATGCGTTCGAACTCTTGCTCCGGCGTATTTTCGAACGGATGCAAACCGGTTCCCCCGGCATGCCCCAGCGCCGTATCCATCTTGGGAAATTTCTCAAACGCCGCCTTCACCACTCGATCCACTTGCTTCGAATCGCTGACATCCGCCGAAAAATAAACATAAGCGCTCGGTGCAATTCCCCAAGCGTCCAGGGTTTGTTTAGCTTCCTCTTCACCCTTCAAATCGGTCAGCACCAGCGTCGCGCCGGCTTCCACCAGCCGCTTCACCACGTACTCGGCGATCGCACCCAGCGCGCCCGTCAGCAAAATCACTTTCCCCGAAAGATCGATCGTGATCATCCGTCAAAAACCTCTCAATTCGGGCGCGACAAAACTTCGTACCCGTTCTCCGTCACCAGCACATTGTCTTCAATCCGCGCACCCGCCCCACGCTCCGGAATGTACGCGCCAGGCTCGACCGTAATCACCATCCCCGCTTGCAGCTTGGCTTTTTCCCCCGGCACCAGCGCGAATCCCGGATCGTGATAGCGAAACCCAACATGGTGCCCGCATCCATGCGTGAAAAATTTGTCGAAGCCGTGTTCGCTGAGCGATTTCCGCGCCGCCCCATCCACTTCCTCCGCGCTCACTCCCGGCCGCACCATCTGCAGCGCCGCCCGCTGCGCCGCGCCAACCGCCTCAAGAATCTCCGCCGCCTCGCGGTTTCGCACGCCCCACCGCAACCGTCCGCGTCAAATCACTCCAATACCCATTCACACACGTCCCCATCTCAATTAACGCCAAATCGCCGTCTTCCATCCGCCGCGCCGTCGACCGATTGAATCTCCCTGCATCCGCACTATTCGGCCCCGACTGCACCGTCGCCCACGCCCGCGCATGAAAAATTCCATCCAATCCAATCTGCTGATGAATCACCGACTCCACCGCCGCCGCAACCTCCGACTCCGCCGCCCCCGGCACACACTTCTCCGCAAATGTTTTCAATCCCAGACACGCAACTTTATTCGCCAACCGAATCGCGCTAACTTCGCCTGAAGTTTTATGCAGATACAAGTCGCGAAAATCTTTCAAACAATCCACATCCGGCATAATACAAACCCGCTCCATCTGCTGCGCAAACGTCTCCGGAAATGGATTTTGCTCCCCAGCCTGCATCGGCAGCGAACTCCGCGACGAAGTCGGCAGCATCCCCACTTCTTCACGATTCACGCCGGCCTTTTTCAACTGTTCGAGTATCCCGGTCTCCAGCACCGCAAACGGATCGCTGCACTTCAAATCTCCCCAGGGATATTCGCGCACCGTAACGTCCTTATGAATTTGATACCGCGGCTCGATCACCGGCACAAACAGAACCATGTTCGGCTTCGCATCCGCAAAAACCATCAGCAACGACGCGCCCCAATACGGATACAAACCCGACAGCATCACCAATTCATCCGGCCGCCACGCAATCCACGCCTGCAGTTTATGGTTCTGCAAAAAAGCGCGAACGAGCTGACCGTCCGCGCCAATCGCAAAAACCCTTCGGGAAACGTCGCCGCCGCCATCACGCCTCCGTGCTACATAATTCCAAAATTCTCAAACGCATCCACCGCACTACTCCCCGCTTCAATCGCCTTCCTCACCAATTTTTCTCCGCGCGCCTTCTCCAGCGCCTTGGTAAAAACTTCCGTCTCCGCTTCCTTCGGCACCACCAGCACCCCGTCAATATCCCCAAACAAAATATCCCCCGGCCGCACCCGCACCGCCCCAATTTCCACCGGCACCCGAAAATCCATCACCTTGTAACGCGGCGCCGAATCTTGCCCATACGACCCAAATCCAAACGTCGGAAATTTCATCTTCAAAATCGCCCGCGTATCCCGCACATATCCGTTCAACACCGCCCCGCGACAACCCAGCTTCATCGCCCGCGTACTCATCAACTCGCCCCACATCGCATTCCGCGGCGACGATCCGGTATTCAAATAAATTTCATTTTTCTTCAAATCATCCAGCGCCTCGAGCATCAACCCAAACGGCTTATCCATTAATTTATTCGCCGTCCCCGCCACCCGCTCGGTAAAAACATCGATCGACAACACCGGCATCGCCCGACCAATCAGCACCATCTCGCGATCCACCGGCTGAATCTGCGGCGGCAAAAACTGGTGCTGCAGCTCCATCTTGTCCATCACGTCGCCGACCACGCAGGTAAACAATTCCTTCTGCATCAGCGCGAACAATTCATCATCCGACTTCCACAATTTGCCGTTGCTCTTGCCTTTGCTCATTTCTTGGCCCGCGCCTCTTTAATTTTCTCCACAAATTTCTGCGCCAGCGTGGTGATCGATCCATAGTCGCCGGTCTTCGCGCCCGCAGTTAAATTCCCGCCCACTCCAACCGCCACCGCTCCCGCGGCAATCCACTCGCCCACATTTTCCAGCGTCACTCCGCCCGTCGGCATCATCGCCGCTTGCGGCAACGGCCCGCGCGTAGCCTTCACAAACGCCGGACCCAATGTCTCCCCAGGGAAAACTTTCACAATGTCCGCGCCCGCTTCCATCGCCGCGATCACTTCGCCAATCGTCCCAATCCCCGGCATATACGGAATCGCATAGCGATTGCACAGTCGCGCCGTCTCAACATTCAGTGCCGGCGACACCACAAATTGCGCTCCCGCCAAAATCGCAATCCGCGCCGTCTCCGGATCCAGCACCGTCCCCGCGCCCAGCAAAATATGCCCAGCAAATTTCTTGGCGAAATGTTCAATCGCCTTCGTGGCGCCCGGCACGGTGTACGTGATTTCCACCGCGGCAATCCCGCCTAATCCGCAAGCATCCGTCATCCGCTCGGCTTGTTCCAGATTCTCTGCGCGAATAATCGACACCAACCCCGAATCCACAATCTTCCGCAGCGTTTCCAATTTAGCGATTTTCGACATAGCAGCGTTTCGCTCAGCCCTCAACTCTCATCACGGAATCCATCACACTCACGAACTCAAACAAAAAACGGCTCATTCTTCCGCGCATACTTCCGTGCCACTTCTTCATTCAACGTCACGCCCAGCCCCGGCTTCTCCGTCAGCGTAATAAACCCATTCTGAATCACCGGTCCCGGCATTCCCACCACCAACTCATTCCAGAACGGCACATCCGACGCATGAAACTCCAGCGCCATAAAATTCGGAATCGACGCGCAAAAATGCGCCGAAGTCAGCGTCCCCACCGGACTACTAATGTTGTGCGGCGCAATCGGCATGGTATGCACTTCCGAAAATTGCGCAATGCTCTTCGCCACCGTCAGCCCGCCAACCTTCTGCAAATCCGGCGTCACCACGCTGACCGCCTGCGCCGCGATCATCTCCTCAAATCCCTCAAACAAAAACAAGTTCTCGCCGGTCGCAATCGGCACGCGCGTCTTGGAACTCACCTCTTTCAACGCGGTCAACTGATTCGGTGGCACCGGATCCTCCAGCCACATCAACCGGAACGGCTCCAATTCCCGCGCCACTTTAATCATGTCGCTCGCGTTGTAGCGCCAGTGCGCATCCACCGCGATATCCGTATTGCTGCCCACCGCTTCATGCACCGCGCCAATCAACTTCACCATGTGATCGATGCCGCGATTGGTCAGTCCACGATTATGCGGGTCCCAATTCTCCGTCCCCGGCACATCCAGATCGAACTTGAGCGCAGTAAATCCTTCCGCTCTTTTTTTCAGCGCCTGCTTTTTGTACTCCTCCGGCGTCGACGCCACCGCCTCTTCATCGTGATCGTAATAATCTTTCACTTTGTGCAGATGCCCCTGCGGATCCCAACTCGCTCCGCGCGACCGCAAACACTCGTCCAAACTTTCCAGCGACTCCCCGCCATGGCAATCCGCGTAAATCCGCACCTTGTCGCGAAATTTTCCGCCCAGCAGCCGATAAATCGGCGCACCCAGCGCCTGCCCCAACACATCCCAAAGCGCCGCATCAATCCCGCTAATCCCGTTGTACAAAATCCCCGCCACCGAACCCGCGCCCGATGTGGCCATCTGCAGCTTGCGAATCACCCGCTGAATATCCCGCGGATCTTCGCCAATCAACAACGGCTCCAGCGACCGCAAAATCGCCGTCAGCCCCGGCGCAAAAAAACATTCCCCCAGTCCGGTGAGCCCCTCATCCGTCTCAATCTTCACAAACGTCCAGTCAAAATTTCCTTCCACCACCGCCGTCTTCAACCGGGTAATCTTCAAGCTTTCTTCTCTCTCAGAAAATTATAATTTCGCGACAAAACAAATCGCACACCACAAGCAACGCCAAAAAGCCCACTAAGATTATTCCTTTACGCCCCCCATCTCAACCGCTCTGCCCCGCCAATCACGTACCAGCAAAATCATCACAAATGTGTTCCAGTTTTTTCTTTCTTTCCCATCCTCACTACAAAACTGGGTGGCCCATCCTCGCGGTTTTTGCGAGGGTGGGGCGCCCGGGCGTACTGATTCACTCCCGCATTTAGTTTTTCTTTTCCGAATTCGACTCCACTCCAAACCCGCCTCACCACGTTGTATACTCTCGCCTCAAACCAAAACCATGATCACCAAATCCACCATCACCTTCGGCGAAATCATGCTGCGCCTCGCCCCGCCCAACACAGAACGCCTCCTCCAAATCCCCCGAACTCATCGCCACTTTCGGCGGCGGCGAAGCCAACGTCGCCGTCTCCCTCGCCAACTTCGGCCTCCCGGCAAAGTACGTCACCGTCCTCCCCAAAAACGCCATCGCCGACGCCACCATCGCTGAACTCCGTCGCTTCGGTGTCGACACTTCTCAAATCGTCCGCGGCCCCGGCCGCCTCGGAATTTATTTCCTCGAAACCGGCGCCAACCAACGCCCCAGCAAAGTCATCTACGACCGCGAAAACAGCGCCATCGCCCTCGCCAAACCCGGCGACCTCCACTGGGATTCCATCTTTGAAAACGCCGCGTGGTTCCACATCACCGGCATCACCCCGGCAATCAGCTCCACCGCCGCAGACCTCTCCGCCGAATCCATGCAAAAAGCCCACGCGCACGGACTCACCGTCTCCTGCGACCTCAACTACCGCAAAAATTTGTGGAAATGGGGCAAACCCGCCGCCACCGTCATGAGCGAACTCCTCAAACACGTCGACGTCGCCATCGCCAACGAAGAAGACGTACAAATGTCTTTGGGCATTCAAGCCGAAGTCAACGTCCACTCCGGCGAACTTGATCACGCGCAATATGAAAAACTCACCAAGACCGTCCTCGAAAAATATCCCAACCTGAAATCCATCGCCATCACTCTGCGCCAATCCAAAAGCGCCTCCCACAACGGCTGGTCCGCCTGCCTCAACGACCGCAAAAATTTCCTGACCAGCCGCGCCTACGACATCACCCACATCGTCGACCGCGTCGGCACTGGCGACAGCTTCGCCGCCGGCCTCATCTACGGCCTCCAAAAACTCGAAAACCATCAAGCCGCCCTCGAATTCGCCGTCGCCTCCAGTTGCCTGAAACACTCCATCCCCGGCGACTTCCACCGCTGCACCGTCGACGAAGTCCAATCCCTAATAAAAAGCGGCGGCTCCGGCCGCGTCGAACGCTAAGTCCAACGCAAGACCAAAACCGCCATTCAAGTTTTTTCTTTTGAATCAGCTTTTGAATTTCTTCAGCAATTACCGCAGACCGGGTGCCCCACACTCGCCGCTGATTCATGAATCTGGGTCTTTCTTTTGAATTTCTTCACCAATTACCGCAGACCGGGTGCCCCACACTGGCCGCTGATTCATGAATCTGGGTCTTTCTTTTGAATTTCTTCAGAAATTACCGCAGACCGGGTGCCCCACACTCGCCGCTGATTCATGAATCTGGGTCTTTCTTTTGAATTTCTTCACCAATTACCGCAGACCGGGTGCCCCAGACGCCGTAGTTGCGTCTGGGGGTTTAGATTCAACCCATCTACAAATCAATCCGCATGGGTACTGACTCTCACGAGAAGCCTTTCGAACTTGGCACTCGCAACTAACTCTTCCCCTCCGCCGCCCTCTCCAACTCACCAATATCAATCTTCGTCATCTTCATCATCGCCTGAAACACTCGCCCAGCCTTCGCCCGATCCTTATCCGCCATCAATTTCATCAACGCCACCGGCGTAATCTGCCACGACAACCCAAACTTATCCTTCAGCCACCCACACTGCACCGGCTTCCCTCCACCCGCCGTCAACTTCTCCCAAAAATAATCCACCTCCGCCTGGTCGTCGCAATTCACCATAAACGAAACCGACTCGTTAAACTTGAACATCGGCCCGCCATTCATCAGCGTAAATTTCTGCCCCGCCAGCTCCACCGACCCCACCATCACCGTTCCAGCCGGCTGAGGCCCGCCCTCCGGAGCCCGCGTCACGTTCAAAATCTTCGAATCCTTAAACACCTCGGCATAAAAATTCAGCGCCTCTTCCGCATTATTGTCGAACCACAAAAACGGCGTAATCTTTTGCATCGCTCTCTCCTGAAAAAATTTTCATGCAATATCGAACTAATATGTCCACATCCCAAACTTGGACGCCCTCAAGCTGAAATCGAAAGCCAATTTACGTAGGACGAAGGGTGCCCCCGCCCTCGATTTTCAGGGCGGGTCTTTCTTTTGACTTTGTCCTGGGTCTTATTTGAGGCGAAGGCGTCAGCTCTCGCCATCACCCTCAACGAGGCTATTGCCGTATAAAAAATCTCACTTCAAGCCTCCGCCCCCACCCTCAACGCAAACCCCGCCAACTCCAACCTTCGCGCATCCACTCGATCCCGCTGCTCCTGCGCCCGCTCCGCCAACTTCACAAAATCCCACTCCGCCAACCGCGCATCCGCCGGAGCAATCCTTTCCAGCGCCCGCCACAGCACCCACTTCCCATGAATCCCCACCACTAAAAACTCCAACGCCTCAAACGTCGCCAACCCATCCCCGCGGTCATGCCCCAACTTAATTCGCCCCAGCTTCTCCGCCAACCACGACCCTACCTCTTTCATGCTGGTCCCCGCACTCCCCACCCGCTCCGCAACCTGCCGCAAAGTCTCCCGGTCCTGTTTGATCTCCGCCGCAACTCCCGCGGCAAACCGCCGCAACTCCTCATCCCTATGCTTCTCGCTCATAAACTCGACCAAATCAATCGCGTATGCCGCCCCCGCCAGATGATCGTGCAGATACACTCCCAACGCTTCGCTCATCATCAAACCTCCGCGAACGGGAGTGGAGCACCGTTCCCCACCCAACGCAATCAGGCAAATCCCGAATGCGTCTCGCTTGTTGTTTCAATTCTTGTGTGTCGGCATCCCCAGAATCGCCTTTATCCGATGCCGCTTAGACACATCCCTCGGCGCCCCGTTCGACCGCTCCAGCCAGGCATTAAAATCTTGCAGCCGCACCGAATGCTCCACCGGAATATCTACCACCGAGACGTTCACCGTATTCGTCCCCTGGGCAATCCCCATCACCCAGTCATTTCCGCGCACCGCCACCAGCGCCAGCGCCACCGCCTCGTACAGCGTTTCCGCCGTGACCGCCACGGTATGCTTCACCCCTTCCATATCCTTAATAGTGACGCGGCAAGAGCGCACAGGCATAACAAAAGCAACCTAACATATTCGCTTTTTGTTCGCCATCACAAATTTCGCTAAAAAAACTCACAACTGGAAGGGTGCCCCGCCCTCGATTTCCAGGACAGGTCTTTCTTTGAATCTTGATTTCCTGCTCGAGAACCACACGCGTCGCCAACAAAATCGACGCCGGAATTCTTCGAAAGTTGCAGTGCCTCGCTTGTGATTGATACCGACCGAACCAACGCTCCGGCTGTCGCCAAAAACGCTTTTCGCGCGAAAAATCCCCGCACCGTTTATAATTTCGAGCACACGCTGTGAATCACCGACGGAGGATTTAGCAAATGCATCGCAAACTGTCCCTGGGAATTTCGCTCGCCACAGTTCTGCTTCTGAGCTCCTGCAATCAAGCCCCTAAAACCAACGGCGCCCGCGCCACCGTCACCCTACGCGACGGCTCCCTTGTCGGCGGCACTGTCGTCTCCACCTCTTCTTCAGAAATCAAACTGCTCGGCGACGACAACGTCACGCGCACCCTGGAAATGTCCAACGTAAAATCCATCGACTACCAGGACGCAGCTCCCGCCGCAACCGACAACGCAGCAAACTCCGCGCCAGCCGCATCGGGTTCCAACGCAGCGCCACCAGCCGCGGGCTCCGCCGCCCCAGAACCCGCACCCAATTCCGCCGACGTCGCCGCCGACGGCCACGAACATCCCGCCGAAGCCGCCATCACCACCAAAACTTACCGCTTGCCCATCGGCACCCAAGTCTCCGTGCGCACCGAAGAAAACATCGACTCCGCCAAAGCCGTGGAAGGCCAAACCTACGCCGCCTCCGTCTCCCAAACCGTCCGCGACGAAGCCGGCGCGGTAGTCATCCCCCGCGGCGCCAACGCCCAAGTCATCATCTTGTCGGCCTCGCGCGGCAGCCGCTTCACCAACGCTTCCGATCTCAGCCTCGACCTCAAATCCGTCTCCATCGCCGGTCAGCAATACCGCTTGAGCACCGTCGACCTAACCCAAAAAGGCAAGCAAGGTCTCGGCGCCAACCGCCGCACGGCCGAGTATTCCGGCGGCGGCGCCGCAGTCGGCGCCATCATCGGCGCCATCGCCGGGGGCGGCAAAGGCGCAGCCATCGGCCTCGGAGCCGGCGGCGGCGCCGGTGCCGTCACCCAACTCGCCACCAAAGGCGGCAGCATCAGAGTTCCCGCCGAATCCCTCCTCACCTTCAAGCTCGACAAGCCCCTCTCCATCACCAAAGCCACCCGCGAATAACTTCCGCACTGGTTGCAGTTGGAAGTCGCCGCAAAGTTCGCGCCAACCGATCCCGGCAAGACGTTTCGCCAAAACAAAAAGCGCACCCCGAATCCAGGATGCGCTTTTTGTTTTCTGTTTTGCTTTTTTAGCCCTACCACAAAACTGTCATCCCGACCGAAACAAGCCGACGCTTTTTCTTTTCAACTCGCATCGCCAATCGGGTAGCACAGGTTCGCCTTCGGTTCTCGAACCTGGGTCTTTCTTTGACTCTAGTTTCTTGTTTTCTTTCGCATCCACTAAAAACCTGTCATCCCGACCGTAGCAAGCCGACGCTTTTTCTTTTCAACTTCGCTCCTGCGAAGTTGTCGGCTTGCGGAGCGGAGGGACCTCTCCGAAAGGTTCTTTTCACGCTCGCCAACTCGTACTCTCATCCCCGCGCCGCATCCTCCGCGCCGCACTTCCCTACCGCCGAAACTCCACCGTAATATCCACCTCCGAATCCACCGCCTTCCCATCCACCCGCGTCTGATCAAACTGCCACTCCCGCACCGCCCGCATCACCCGCGGCGCCAACGCCGCCCGCCCACTCACCGCCTTCAACTGCTCAATATCCCCATTCCGGTCCACATACGCCCGCACCGTAACCGTCTCCCCAGCCCGCGCCTTCGCACCACCATCAGTTCCATCCAATTTCGCGTTACTCAGCAATTCACCCACCGCCACCTTGGCAATCGGCCCATGCCCATGCCACCGGCTCTGCGCCGGCACCATCACCGTACGCTGCATCCGCGCCGCCACCGCCTCATCACTCGAAATCAACTCCGCCGGCAACTTCAACAAAAACGCCTCATCACTCTTCCGCGCCACCAGCACCGTCCCCCGCAACGGCGGCTGCGTCGACACCACCGCACTACGAGGCGCTGCACTCACCGTCGGATTCCCGCTGGCCGGATTCACAGTCGCATTCACCGGCGCGCTAACCGAGGCGGAACCGCCTGCGCTGCTCGATGCAGTACTCGGGGCGCTCTTCATCATTGCCACGTCACCCGAACCAACACTCGAAGGCCAGGCACTAGTTGTCCCAGACGAAGCGCTGGCGTTCGGCACCGCCGGCGCACTAGGCGCGACAACCTGCGCTGTTTTTGCCCCGCCCGAATCGTTGTTATCGAAAGAGTGGCTCACTGCGACATTCGGCGATGCCGTCGTCGCGGAATCCGCCGGAGCATTCACACGAGGCGAACTCGACAAAGCATTTAAAGCCGGCGAAGTATTCGCGTTTGCGGAGTTCGCAGTCGTCGTGCCCTTGGCCGTCTGCGCGGTATCCGCGGCCGCGGCAGCCGCTGGCGTTTTTGCTGCGGCTACCGGTTTGGTCGCATCCGGCCGAGAAGTTTGCGCTGCGCCTGCGCCACGGTCCGCATTCTCAAAACTGCGCGCGACTTCCGTGGGCGCAGGAGCCACGGTGCTTTTCGACGCGCCGCTCGAAATATTTCCAGAGCCCCTCGCATCCTTGAAATTCTCAGAAGAAACATTCGTCCCCGGCGCATTTTCCGTCGCGAACTGCGGTTTGTTCTGCGCGTTCCTCAGCGCGCGCGCTTCCTGCGTCGAAAGCGAATTCAGCAACTTCGAATCTCCGCTTCCTCCATACACCGCACTGCCGCTCAAATCCCGCCAACCATCGCGATCTAACCGCGCCCCATTCGCAGCGGCATTTGTCGCGTCGCCAGCTCCCGCAGTCGCCGGAGGCTGCAACGTTTCCGAGTCCGGAATTTGCGTCGGCTCTACCGCTGCTGGCTTCGGCAATGCCGCAACGTTCGAGTTTTCGTTAGAAGCCGCAGTCGAACTTTCCGGATTCGCCGTAACAGTTTTTTCTGCGCCATGAGTGGCCAGCCAACGCTCCAGCGGCCTCCGCCCAATCAACGCGCCAATCCCAAAACAAGGAATCGCCACCCACAACAAAACAAAACCAACCGTCGACAACGCCGGCCTAGACTTCTTGCGTGGCACCATCGTGACCGAAGCCAGATCCCACTCGTTCTCCCGAAACGCTGTGCTATTTTCTCCGCCAATTCCCTGCGACGCCTCGTTACGCAAAGTTTTTTCGCCATCGGCGAAACACTCCGGCAACGGCCCCAACGACTCCGGCGGCGTCCCTCCAAACATATCCAGCAACGTGGAATGCGCCGCCGGCACAAAGGCCGCAGCAGGCATCACGTTCGCATCCTTGGGAAGATTATTGATAACCGGAACATCCGCAACTGTTCGCGTCTCCGCTTCGCTGAACTTCGGCAGTGGCAAGGCAGCAACGGTAAGCGGCGTCGCCGCGCTCGGTCCGCTATTCTCTTCGGCGGTTCCGAACGCTTCCGAATTTTTATCCACGATCGGCAAGCCTTTACCGCGCGAACTCTCGGCAAACTCCTCCCCAGTTCGCGATGCGTCCGCCGAAAATTCATCCACCCGCGGCAACAAATTCACATCGCGCACCCCATCCAACGCAATCCACTCGCGAATCTTCTCCCGCTGCGATGGACTCACATCCACCAACTCAATCCCCGCCCGTTTCCGCCCCGGCAAATTCCAAGCCATCCGCCCGCGCACTTCCACACTCTGCGGCAATCCATTCATCCGCACACTGACGTTCGAGTACGTCTCATCTCCGACGGCAATCGCCATCGAAATAGCCATGCCGGCGTCGCTGACATTCAGCACCATGCCGCCATTGGCCGCGCCACAAGCCACGTAAATCAAAGATTTGGGAAGTAAACGAGGAGTGGCGCGTTGTGGCCCAGACTCTTGCGCCGAACTGCCGAACTGCGTTGCCGAGGTGCTCACAATTCCCTCTCTAAACGCCGGGTCGAGCATTTTCCGTTTCGTTCGTCACCATCGGTCGCCAAAAACAGCTCGACGCAACACGCGAGATCAGCTTAGCGAACGGGTAACTCGGGAGGAGGGGCTCCGATGCGGGCTAGGCGGAAACAAACAATCCCCATTCCTGGGCGGAAGGGGCCAAAGGTACAAAGTTAAGTGTAACAAAAAGTAGAAACTGCCGGCCGTATCCAAGTTCTTCGCGCAAGGCGCTAACCCGGTTTACGACGCATACCCCGCCGCCATCCAACTAAACCCCGCTCGACCGGAGAAGTTTCGACCCAATCTTCACTTAAAATCCATTCAACCCTGCCGCATCGGGCCCAACTTTTGCTATCGTATCCAACCAATGTTCAAGGACCGTCAGGCCTTTTCCCTATTTCGTGAGTTTCGCGTCACCGACGCGAGAACACTCGTTCTTTTAGCATTCCGCCTCGGCCTGCTCCTGCTAGTTTTTTCCGTCGCAGAAACCCGCGCCCAATCCGGCCCCGAAGAAGGCGGCCACGACCTGCAAATCTGGACCGGCGGCGGCCACGGCACCAACGGCAGCCAATCCGGCGACGGCGTCTTCAACATCGGCGCCCGCTTCGGCTGGATCCTCCTCGACCCCCACGGCCCCGGCTTCCTCAAAGGCCGCTTCGAATACGCCATCGATGTGGTTCCCGTCTTCGTCGTCACTCAAGCCGGAGGCGCGGCCTATGGCGCCGGCGTCAACCCCTTCGCGCTCAAGTGGAATTTCTCCGGCCACGACAATGTAGTTCCCTACATTGATATCGGCGGCGGCACCCTCTTCACCAACATCAAAACTCCGCCAGACACTTCGCATGTAAATTTCACCACCAGCGGCGCTATCGGCGCGCACTTCCTGCGCAGCAAATACAATCTCAGCGCGGAGCTCCGCTTCATGCACATCTCCAACGCCGGCCTGCACCGCCCCAACCCCGGCATCAACACTATTCAGGTCCGCCTCGGCTTCGGCCGCTTTACCCAACCGAAATGAGCTCGCCCACTTCAGCCCTTGTCGCTACCGGCGACACAAATCCTTTACAAACCTTCTCCGCGCACTTAAGGCATAATGCTTTCCGTCACATCTTGAGGAGCTTACTCCAATGTCTACAACTCCGCGCCGTTCGCGCCGCATGATCTTCGTCGCCTCCGCTTTCGCTTTGCTGGTCCTCATCGTCGCCGGCTTCGCCTACAACATCGCCCACGCCGGAGACAAAGCTCCCGCCGTCGGCACCACCGCGCCGGATTTCACTTTAAGCTCGCAGGAAAATAAACAGGTCAGCCTTCACGACTTCAAAGGCAAATGGATCGTGCTCTACTTCTATCCGAAGGATTTCACCAGCGGCTGCACCGTCGAAGCTCACAATTTTCAGCGCGACCAGGCCCAATACGAAGCTAAGAACGCCGTCATCATCGGCGTCAGCATGCAGGACGCCGACTCCCACCAAAAGTTCTGCACCAAGGAAGGCCTCAGCTTCAAACTCCTGGCCGACACCGACAGCAAAGTCTCCAGCACCTACGACTCGGTCATGAACATGGGCGTCACCAAACTCTCCGCCCGCCACACCTTCCTGATCGACCCCAGCGGCACCGTCCAAAAAGTTTATCTCGACGTAAAGCCCGACGCCCACAGCACCGAAGTCCTCGCCGACCTCACCCAACTCCAATCCAAATCCACCAAGTAATCTTCGTCGCCAGCTTCTGAATTTGTCTTTCTGAAACCCTACCGGGAACTGGGTGGCCTACCCTCGCGGTTTTTGCGAGGGTGGGCTGCCGAGGCATACTGATCCACCACCGCCATTAGTCTTTTCAGTTCCCCGACTTCGGCCCAGGCGGCGTAGCCGGCGCTGAATCCCCTTTCACATAGTGCCCATACCAAGCCACATACCTCTCCAGCCGGTCCTTTATATGTGAAGGCGTAGCAAACTCATGATACTCATCGGGGTACACCACCAACTCCGCCGTCTTCCCCAAACTCCGCAGCGCCTGATACATCTGCTCCCCATTGATAATCGGCACGTTCCAGTCGATATTCCCGCCCATAATCAACGTCGGCGTAGTGATATTCGTCACCCGGTAAAACGGCGACAGCTTCTCCCACAACTCCTTCTTCTCCCACGGCCTTCCGAGTTCCGCTTCCCAGTCACGCTGATAATGATCGTGCCCATAATTCGTCGAGTACAAAAACTCCCCCGCCCCCGAAATCGCCGCCTTGAACCGCGTCGTCTGCGTAATGATAAAATTCGTCGAAATCCCTCCATACGACCACCCACCAACTCCCAACCTCTCCGGATCGGCGATTCCCTGCTCCACCGCGTAATCCACCATGGCCATGTCGTCCTGAAAATCCTTATTGCCCCAATCCGCAAAAATCGCCTGCGAATGTTTCTGCCCATAGCCCGTCGACCCCCGCGGATTGGGAAACAACACCGCATACCCATTGGCCGCCAGCAGTTGCGGCAAATGCGCAAACTCCGCGTAGTACGACCACACCGGCCCGCCGTGCGGACGCAAAATCGTCGGCACTTTGGTCCCCGGCACATAATCCACCGGCTTATACAAATATCCCGCTACAGCCGTGCCGTCCTTGCTCTTGAAGTGCACGTACTCTCCATGCGACAGCTTCAATTGCGCAAACAGCGCATCATTCACATGCGACACCTGCGTCAGCGTCCCGCCCGGTATCGTAAAAATCTCATCCGCGCGCTCAATCGTCGCCACCTGCCCCGCTACTTCCCCGCTCAACCCAACCGAAAACGCATTCACCATCAACCGCCCGCCAATCGGACGCGTAATTTCCCCACCCTCCGCCGGAATCCGGCACAAGTTCTGCGTGCCGTCATCATCCGCAATAAAATAAATAAATTTCCCATCCGGCGAAAATCGCGGATCAATCACCCAACGATCCAGCGACTTGGTCAAAACTTTGGCTTCTCCTCCACCCGCCGAAGAAATCACCGCCAAATGTTTCGTCGCATACTCAAACACCTTGGGCTCCAGCCGCGTCGAGTACGTAATCCACTTCCCATCAGGTGACCACGACGGTTCCACATCCTCGCCAGGATTAGTCGTAATCTGCGTCAGCTTCGCGCCCTTATCGTTGTTGTCCGCCGCCACCGTCCAAATATTGATGTCATAGGTGGCATCCGGATCCGGCACCGAACGATTACTCGCAAACGCCAACCGCGCGCCATCCGGCGACCACGCCAACTGGTTATCGTCGTAATCCCCCGAAGTCACCTGCGTCAGACTCCGCTTCCCCAGATCAAACACATACAAATGCGTCCGCCGGTGATCAAGATATCCCACCTCATCCAACTTGAACTGCCGCCGGTCAATGACCCACGGCCCCTGCGTCTTCGGTTTATTTTCCGAAGCAGCCGCAGCAGCCGCATCCTTCTTATCCCCATCTGCTCCTTATCTTGCTGCTCCTTAAACTCCTCCAACTCATCCGCCGACGCATCCTTCATCAGCAACGCCAACCGCGAACTATCCCGCGCCCACTCCAACTCCTCCACATCCGAGGGCGTATACGTCAGCCGCTCCGCCTCGCCGCCCATCCGGTTCAGCAACCAAACCTGCTCCTTACTCCCATCCCGCGCCGACAAAAACGCGATCCACTTCCCATCCGGACTCCACCGCGCATGCGACGACGACGCCTTCTCCGCCGTAAGCGCCACCGCCTCTCCGCCCGCCGCCGGCACCATCCAGACCCGCTCCATATTTTTGTCGGTCTTCAACACCGCGGTCTTGACCGTGTACGCAATCCACTTCCCGTCCGGACTCACCTGCGGGTCATGCACCTCGCGAATCGCAAAATAATCATCAATCGTAATCTTCCGCTGCTGCGCGCCAGCCGTATCCGCCGCCACACTCGCGCCCACAAAAATTAAAATCCCCGCCATCAACATCCGCAAATAGTTCGCTCGCATCTCGGAAAACTCCTCAAAGAAAATAGCCGTAATCGAACGGCGGAGTGTATCACGCCAAGAATCCCGCCCGCTCCGGTTAGAGAATGTTCATCAAAAAGTTTGCGACTTCCGCCGCATCCCAGGGACCGCCACAACGTTTACGTTCCCAACGTTAACGGTGTGTTTTGCCTTTCTTCAACACCGCTACAAAACCCGGGTGGCCTACCCTTGCGGGTTGTGCAAGGGTGGGACGGGCACCGCCTCACCTCAATACGGTTTTGACTTTTCTTCGCGCAAATGTCTCGTCATCCCCACAGCTGCTCCAATAAAATCGCACTGAAAAAACGATCCTAAGCAAGTTCCTGTACGGCACGAAAAAATCTACCCCACGCCCCATTTTTTTCTTGCGTGCAGGTGTAGCTCTTGTATCCTTCGTGAGCGACATCGCTTCACCGCCGAGCCGGTGAGAATCGCTAAGGAGGACGACGGTATAAATTGAGCAGCTTGTCACTTCCCACCCAATATCCCTCGCAAGTTTTAACCATCCCCCAAAAAAGAGCCGCCAAGCTGACGCTCTGGCCCCTTGTTGCGGCCACTTTCTTCATGGTGTCTGGCGGCACGTACGGCACCGAAGAAATCGTCAGCGGCGCCGGCTACGGCCACGGGATTTTGGTCCTGCTTTTCCTGCCGGTCCTCTGGTGCCTGCCCACCGCTTTCATGATCGGTGAACTTTCCAGCGCGCTGCCCGAAGAAGGCGGCTACTACGCGTGGGTCCGCCGCGGCTTGGGAAATTTCTGGGGCTTTCAGGAAGCCTGGCTCTCGCTGGCCGCCAGCATTTTCGACATGGCCATCTACCCAACGCTTTTCGTTTTCTATCTGAAGCAGATCGCCCCATGGTTCGGCATCGGCAATCACGGCGTGCTCGCCGGACTTTTCGTCGTGGTCACCTGCGCCGCGCTGAATCTCGCCGGCATCCGCGTGGTCGGCTTCACTTCGCTGTGGCTTTTCTTTTTACTCTCCGTGCCTTTCGCACTCGTCGTTCTCTTCACCCCCGCACATCTCGGCGCATTTTCCGCAACTGCTAACGCAGCCACCAGTTCGACCGAAACTGGCGCAGGCCTCGGCCTCCTCGGCGCGGTCCTCGTCGCCATGTGGAATTACATGGGCTGGGACAACGCCTCCACCATCGCCCAAGAAGTAGAAAAGCCGCAGCGCACCTACCCGAAGGCCATGATCGCCGCAGTCGTCCTCGTCTCTCTCACCTACGTGTTGCCCTTCGTCGCGGTCTACTTCATGGGCGTCCCCGCGGCCTCTTTCGCAGAAGACGGCTCCTGGGCTTCCGTCGCCGGCATGGTCGGCGGCAAATTCCTCGGCTTCGAATGGCTGCGTTTCTTCGTGGTCCTCGGCGGCATGATGAGCGCCTTCGGCATGTTCAACGCCCTGGTCATGAGCTACTCACGCTTGCCACTAGCCATGGCCCGCGACGGCATGCTCCCCAAAATTTTCGCCAAGACCAGCAAGCGCACCGACGCTCCGTATGTCGCCATCATCGCCTGCGCCACCTGCTGGGCCCTCTGCCTCGGCCTGGGCTTCAAGCGCCTGGTCACTCTCGACATCATGCTCTACGGCGCCGCGCTCACCCTCGAGTTCGTCACCCTGATCGCCCTGCGCATCCGCGAGCCGCACCTCCGCCGCGAATTCAAAGTCCCCGGCGGACTCCCCGGCGTAATCAGTTGCGCCATCTTCCCGGTCGCGCTCCTCGGCCTCGCGCTAGTCTCCAGCGAATCCCAATCCGTCCTCGGCATGAACGGTCTCACCTTCGGCGCCCTCATCATCGCCGCCGGCTTCGCCCTCTACGCCGCCACCAAAAAGTTCCGCCCGCGGCTGGCTCCCGACCCAGCGACCGAGCACTCCGCCGAAGTCGCCTAAATCCGCATTAACTCGTCTAAATCAGGGCGGTCTTTTTCTACCACTTGTTCCAGCTCTTTAGGAAGCGGGGCTTCAGCCCCCGCTTTTAGCCCCGCTACAAACTGGGGCTTTAGCCCCTGAAGATAACCCCCACTAATCAAAAACCATTACCCGCGCTACAATCAGCGCGAACTCGACGTCCGCGACATTCCCCCCACCCCGGTGTTTTACTACCAGCAGCTAAACGTCGAGACACCCGGCTCAGAAAAAGGACACCCCAAATGAATCGCATTCAAAAGTCACTCGCAGTGGCAACTGGCTTCGCGCTGTTAGGCCTGGCCCCCATGCTGACTCTGGCGCAAGACAACACCGCCGCCCCAGCTCAGGGACAAGCCATGCAGCAACAGGGACCCGGTGAAAAGGGCGGCCCATTCGCCAACCTCAATCTCACCGACGATCAGAAAGCGCAGATCAAAACCATCCACGAAGGCGCCAAGTCCAAGGCCGACGCCGTCAAGGCCGACACCACGCTCTCCGCGGATCAAAAAGAAGCCAAGATCCGCGAAATCCACCGCGACACCCGTGAGCAAGTCATGAAAAACGTGCTCACTCCCGAACAGCGCAAACAAGCCCGCGAAAACATGAAGGAGCACAAGCAGGAGATGCAGAAGGCCCCTGCGTCCAACTAACTTTTCGCTAGCTCAACGCAAGAAATGAAAACTCCGAAAAGGGACGGCCGGTGCAGGCCGTCCCTTTTTCGTTGCGACAAACTTCGCACCCCGCGAATCGCCGCGCATATTTGATATGCTGACCCACGTGAGCCCCCGCGAAAAAAATTTCAACTCACATAAATGGCTGCACCGCTCACTCCGCGCACTCGCACTGCTCGCCGCAGTCAGCGCAGCCGGCACCTCCGCACAAAATCCCCCACAACCCAACACACCTCCGCCAACTCCATCCACTCAAACGCCACAACCACCCGCCCCACGCCCCGGCCTCAACATCGTCGTCCTCGACCCCGCCCACGGCGGCACCGACACCGGCGCACGCGGCACCGGCGGCATCCGCGAATCCGAGATCGTTCTGCAATTCACCGCACAAGTCCGCCGCGCCCTCGAATCCGCCGGCTTCCAAGTCGTGCAAACCCGCCTCGCCAACGAAAATCCTTCCTTCGACGACCGCAGCGCCATCGCCAACGCCCAAACCGGCGCGGTCTTCGTCAGCCTACACGTCGCTTCCACCGGCACGCCCGGCACCGCCCGCGTCTACGTCAACTCCGACCTCCCCACCACCCGCGAAGCCAACAACGGCCTCATCCCCTGGGATCGCGCCCAAGCTCCTTTCCTCAACCTCAGTCACAAACTCGCCGACCTCGTACAAGCCAACCTCACCCAATCCTTCCGCGGCAGCCCCACCAATGCGCAATCCGCCGCCATCCGCCAACTCCGCACCACCGCCGCACCCGCCATCGCCGTGGAAATCTCCAGCGTCAGCGTCGACGATCGCTCCGAACTCGACCGCATGGCCCCCGGCGTCGCCGACGCCATCGCCCGCGGCATCGTCACCTTCCGCCCCAGCTACGTCATCGCCACCAACGGCACCAGTAGTGGAGCCGCCCGATGAGCAACTGGGTCCGTTGGCTCCTCGGCGGCCTCTTCGGCGCAGTCCTCATCGCCGCGCTCTACTTCCCGGTCCTCAGCCGCCACGTCAAACAATCCGCCGCCAAAACTTCCCCCGCAACCGAAGACGAAGCCCGCCGCGAACTCTCCCAAACTCTTACCGCGCCTCCCACCGAGCCACGCGTAAAAGCCAAGCTCTTCTGGGCCGCCAGCGCCAATGACGGCTCCCTCGCTCCAGTCACCGTCGATCTGCAACTCTCCGCCGATCCCGTCCTGCGCGCCAAACAAGTCCTCGACACTCTCCTCGCCGGCCCCGTCGACGTCGAACATCGTACGCTGCCGCCCGACGCCGTCCTCTTGGCCTTCTATCTCCTCCCCGACGGCACCGGCATCGCCGACTTCTCCGAAGCCCTGGCCATCTCCACTCCCAGCGGCATCGCCAGCGAACAACTCGCCGTCGACTCCATCGTCGCCACTCTCGCCGCCAACGTTCCGCAAATCCAGCGCCTCAAAATCCTCATCCACGGACAGGAAGTCGAAACCCTCGCCGGCCACCTCGACCTCACCAATTCCTTCGCCGTAAACCCGCGCCTCTGGTCGCAAAATTCCTCAACTCCATCAAACCCGCCGTCACTTTCACTCGCGCCACAAATCGCGTCTCGCAACGCGAGTCGCAGTTTTTGACTTCTTCAACCCAAAGAAAACTCGGGTGGCCTACCCTTTCGCGGTTTTTGCGAAAGGGTGGGCTGAGTAGGCTTGGCTGCTACATTCTTAGCCCCCAGAATTTCCGCCATTCCAAATCTCACCGCACAATCATTGACACTCGCCGCCGCCTCGGCTCAAACTTACTCCGCCGCGCACATCGCTCAACTCAGCGCGCGGAAAACATTTCAAGGATCAACCACTAGTGCCCGCATCCGCCCGCCAGCAACGCCACGACGGCCGCAATCCCGATCAACTTCGCCCGCTCAAAATCACTCCCGACTTCATCTCCACCGCTGAAGGCAGCGTGCTCATCGAACTCGGCAGCACCCGGGTCATCTGCACCGCCACCGTCGACGACGGCGTCCCACAATTTCTCAAAGGCAGCGGCAAAGGTTGGGTCACCGCCGAATACGGCATGCTCCCTCGCGCCACCGAAGACCGCACTCCCCGCGAAGCCGCCCGCGGCAAACAATCCGGCCGCACCATCGAAATTCAGCGCCTCATCGGCCGCTCCCTGCGTGCCAGCGTCGATCAGCAAATGATCGGCGAGCGCACCGTCTTCATCGACTGCGACGTCATCCAGGCCGACGGTGGCACCCGCACCGCCAGCATCACCGGCGCTTTCGTCGCCCTCGCGCTCGCCTTCGAACGCCTCGTCGCCGCCGGCATTCTCAAAAAATCCCCCGTCATCGACACCGTCGCCGCCATCAGCGTCGGCCTCGTCGACGACCGCGCCCTCCTCGACCTCGCCTACGAAGAAGACTCCCGCGCCGAAGTCGACATGAACGTGGTCATGACCGGCGCCGGCGATTTCGTCGAAATCCAAGCCTCCGCCGAAGGCCGCCCCTTCGCCGGCAGCGAAATGCAAGATCTCCTGGCACTCGCCGCCGCCGGCATCCGCCGCCTCACCGACGACCAACGCTCCGTCCTCCCCGTGAAATTCAGTGCCCGCACCCGCTAGCCCAATCACGCCAAATCCCCCGCCCAACGGGAAGCCGCTCAAACTTTTCTTCGCCTCCTCGAACGCCGGAAAACTCGCCGAATTCCGCGCCCTTATCTGCGGGTATTCTCCCCACGAATCATCGCCAATTTCGTCCATTGAGCTGGACCTTTTGCCGGGCTTCGCCTCTCTCCCTGCATTTCCCGAAGACGCTCCCACCTTCGCCGAAAACGCCTTAGGCAAAGCGCTCTACTATTCGCAATTGACGAACGAACCAGTCTTCGCCGACGACTCCGGCCTCGTCGTCCCCGCGCTCGGCGGTGCCCCAGGCGTGCATTCAGCTCGCTATGCGGGCCCGAACGCCACCAGCGAAGAACGCAACTCCAAATTGTTGAGTGAACTTTCGAACGAGACAGCGACAGATCGCGCCGCATACTTCTGCTGCGTAATTGCCTTGGTCCTGAAGAGCCGCCCGATTGCCATCGTCAGTAGTCGCGCCGATGGCCAGATCCTCGAATCCCCACGCGGCACAGGCGGCTTCGGTTACGACCCAATTTTCTATTTCCCCGCCCTCGGAAAAACCTTCGCCGAACTCACCCGCCAAGAAAAAAACCAATACAGCCACCGCGGCAAAGCCTTCCGCCGCCTCCTGGAATTACTTCCGTCTCTAACAAAATAGGTGGCCCAGGTTCGCCTTTGGTTCACGAACCTGGGTCTTTCTTTTGACTTTCAATCCATCTCAAATCACAACAACGGCGGCGGGTGCCCCACCCTCGATTTGCAGGGTGGGTCTTTCTTTTGCTTTTAAATTCGCTTTTGCTTTCTTAGAAACCAAAGAAAATTCGGGTGCCCCAGACGCCGCAGTTGCGTCTGGGGGTTTAGAGCCAACTTCAACCACCCATTGATCCACCAACCACAAAATTTGACGTTGTCATCCGGACATCCAACCAAACCCCTCCGTGTTATTCTTCCGGCGTCATGGCCAAATCCAAACCCGCAAAAAAGAAAGCAGCGAAAAAAATTTCCGCTGCTCCAAAAAATTCCGCTTCAAAAAAGATCACACCCAAAAAATCTGTAAAAATCTCCGCCGCCCCGTCCCCCTTCAAATCCCGAAAACTCCCCAACGGCAAAGAATGCGTCCTCGGCACCGACCCCCGCCGCGTCCTGGCCATCCTCTCCGGCCTCGACCAAGCCTACCCCGACGCCACCTGCGAACTAACCCACGAATCGCCCTTCCAACTCCTCATCTCCACCATCCTCTCCGCCCAAACCACCGACGTCCGCGTCAACCAAGTCACCTCCACGCTTTACAAAAAATATCCCACCCCCGAAGCCTTCGCCTACGCCACTCCCCACGAACTCGAACAAGATCTCCGCCCCACCGGCTTCTTCCGCAACAAAACCAAATCTGTCATGGGCGCCAGCAAAGCCATCGTCGAAGACTTCGGCGGCAAAGTCCCGCGCACCATGGAGCAGATACTCACCCTCCCAGGCGTCGCCAGAAAAACCGCCAACGTGGTCCTCGGCAGCGCCTACGGCATCGCTTCCGGCGTCGTCGTCGACACCCACGTCATGCGCCTCTCCCGCCGCCTCGATCTCTCCCGTCACACCGAGCCCCCCAAAATCGAACAAGACCACGTCGCCCACATCCCTCAAAACAAATGGATCCAGTTCTCCCACCAACTCATCTGGCACGGCCGCCGCGTCTGCTACGCGAGAAAACCAAATTGCCCCGACTGCAACCTCGAAAAAATCTGTTACTCCGTCGACAAAACTTTCTCATCGCACCCAGATTCCCCCTGCCTCCCCGAGCCCTACCCAAACATCTCCTGAGCGTCGTGTTAATTTTTTAGTCGACGGGGTGCCTCAGGTTCGCAGTTGGTTCACGAACCTGGGTTCAATTTGCCTTTGATTTCTTCAACCCATAGACAATTCGGGTGCCCCAGACGCCGTACTTGCGTCTGGGGGTTTAGACTCAACTTCAATCGACACTTAACCCTGAATCACTCAACTCTGAATCTCATCGCTCACCACAGAATCCACCTCCGGCAACCGCCCACCCACCACTCCCTCCGCCACCTTCCTCAACATCTCATCTAACGCATCCTGCCGCAGCGGCTTCGACAAATAATCATCCATCCCCGCCGCAATACACCGCTGCTGATCGCTGACCATGGCATGCGCGGTCATCGCCACGATTTTCAAATGTCCGCCAAAAATTTTCTCCCGCTCGCGAATCGCCCCAGTCGCTTGAAACCCATCCATCACCGGCATCTGCACATCCATAAACACCAGATCGAACGTCGCCCGCTCCACTGCCGCCAGCGCCTCCTGCCCATTCCCCGCCACGGTCACCACATGACCGCGCTTCTCCAGCAACCGCACCGCCAGCAACTGGTTTACCGGATTGTCTTCCACCAGCAGGATCTTCAGCCGCGCATGCGTTTCCCGCAGCGTATGCCGCGTGACCAGCGCCGCCGGATTCTCTGGCCGCGGCGCTTCCCGCCCCAGTGCAACCAAAATCGCTTCCAGCAATTCCGTACTGCGCACCGGTTTCGTCAGATACGCCGCCACTCCCAACTCTCTGCACCTCCGCGCGTCTCCTCGCTGCCCCGCGGAACTCAACATCATGATCGTCGCAATATCCCACTCCGGATTCCTCTTGATGCATTCCACCAGCGCAAATCCATCCATCATCGGCATCTGCGCGTCCAGCAAAATCAAGGGGAACGACCGGCCCAGCATCTGCGCGTCCCGCAGCGTGTTGATCGCTTCCGCGCCGCTCGCCGCTCCCACCGGTTTAGCTTTCCACCCGCTCAGCATCTTCTCCAGAATCCGCCGGTTCGTTTCATTGTCATCCACCACCAGCACATTCATGTCCCGCAGTTGCAACGGATCTCGCGTCACATTTTTTTCCGGCACTCCCGCCAGCACTCCGAATTTTGCGGTGAAGTGAAACTGGCTGCCTTTCCCCAACTCACTGGCCACCCAGATTTTTCCTCCCATGCACTGCACCAGCCGCGACGAAATCGTCAGCCCCAGCCCGGTCCCTCCATAGGTGCGCGTCATGGACCCATCCGCTTGCGTGAAGGCCTCAAAAATCGTGGCCTGTTTTTCGAGCGCGATTCCAATGCCCGTGTCCGCGATCGTAAAGTGCAACTCAATCTCGCTGGCCCCCTGGGACTCCACCGCCACCCGCACGCTCACCTCCCCGTGCTCGGTAAACTTCACCGCGTTGCCCACCAGGTTCACAATGATTTGCCGCAACCGCCCCGGATCGCCCAGCAGACTATCCGGAACCTCCGGCTGCATCTCATAAGCGAGTTCCAGTCCCTTCTGATGGGCTCGCACGCTCAGCGATTTCAGCGTGTCGTTCACCGTGTCATTCAGGCTGAAGCGCAGACTGTCGATCTCTAGCTTTCCGGCCTCGATCTTCGAAAAATCCAGAATGTCGTTGATTAGCGTCAACAAAGCATCCGCCGACACTTTGGCCATTTGCAGGTATTCGCGCTGCTCCGAATCCAATTGCGTATCCAGCACCAGTTCGGTCATGCCCATGATCCCGTTGATCGGCGTGCGAATCTCGTGGCTCATATTCGCCAGAAACTCACTCTTCGCCCGGCTCGCTGCTTCGGCTTGTTCCTTGGCTTGTTGCATGGCGCGTTCCGCGCGCAACCGCATGGAGATCTCTTGATAAAACACCATCGATCCGACCACTTGCCCATTCACCAACAGCGCTCCACCGTGCCCTTCAACGTCCACTTGCGTACCATCGCGCCTGGTCCGCTGCGTTACGATCGTCACCGCCTCGCCTTCCCGCTTCGACGTTGACGCCGCATGATGAGCTTGTTCCACCTGGCTCCCCGGGATAAACATGCCGTCAATCGGTTTGCCCAATATTTCCGACTTGGGGTACTGAAACATTTCTTCAAAAGCTGGATTGCAAAGCTGCAACCGTCGCTGTGTATCCACCACCATGATCGCCAGCGGACTGTTCTCCAGTACCGCATTCAAATAAGCGGTGCGTTCCGCCACTCGCTGCTCCAGCTCGTCATGCACCTTGTTCACCGCCAAATCGCGCTGCTGAATCCGCTCCAGCATCCCGTTGAACTGATCGCACAACTGCCCAATCTCGTCGTTGCTCCACTTCTGCGCCCGAATCGAATAATCCTCGCGCGCCGAAAGCGATGCCGTCTCCGCTAGCTCGCGAATCGGCTCCGAAATCACCCGGTGCAGCCGGTACGAAAGCAGAAACGCAATCCACAGCGAAACAATCACCGTCACCGCATCCACCGCCACAATCCGCAGCAACCGCGCGTGCACATCCGCCAGATCCGCTTCCAGGTAAATTCGCCCAATAGTCTCGCCGTCGGAAAAAATCCTTTGGTACAGCGTCATCTTCTGCGCGTCCATCGCGCTTTCGTCCTGGAGCTTCGACAACGGGCAAATCCCCTCATCCGCTCCCGCCCGGCGATACGACGCCAACACTTCCCCTTCTCCGTCATATATACAGGCCAGCGTCACCTGCGGATCCGCCTCAAACACCCTCAAAATCTCCTGCGCCGAATCGCGGATCTTGAAAGGTCAACGCTGCTGTGCTGATCGATCCGAGCATCTTTGCCGACGCCAGCAGATCCTCCTGCTTCGCCCGCAAAAACGTCTCCCGGTCATTCACCGTAAAAATCACCGAGGCCACCACCAGGGCCACCGCGCACGACACGATCACAATCCCCTGCACCTTATGCTGCAGCGAAAATTCATAGCGTCGAGGCATCAACATTCCCCTTCGCATTTGGTGTCACGTAGACTTGTGTCGCGCACACTGGTGTCGCGTGGATTTGTCTCACGCACATTTGCGTCGTGCACAATCCGCGCCAGCGCCAGCAACTTCGAGCTCGCCGTTAATCCCGCCCGCTGCAACGCATCCACATTGATCGCAAACCTCAGCCGCTGATCCTCCAGAAAAAACTGAATCCCCCCGCCGCGCTGCGCAAAATCCTCCGACTCCCCAATCACCAGCGCACTCGATCCCCGCACACTGCTCAAAACTTCCACCAACCGCTTCTCCTCCTTCTCACTCACAAAAATCAACTGGCACCCACCCAACTCCGACACCTCGCTCACCCGCCTCGCCACCAATCCCCGGTTGTTAATATTTTTCCCGCGCAGCACTTCATCCAACGACGCCCCAAACGGGTCGTACCGAAACACACAAATGTTCACCGGCGCCCGCCCATCCACAAAAACCGCCGCGGGCCATTCAATAAATTTCGCAAAGTTCAACAAAAACGCCGCCTTCACCTGATACTCAATCGGCACGCGCACCGGCACCTGCGCGGCAACCACACCCGCACCGCGCATCCACACCACGGCACAAAAAAGCACGCAAGCCTCAAGCCGGGCCACCGGACGCACCTATCCACCGTTTCAATCTGCGATTGGAACGCTTCCGGCAGGAGGGGGAAAAACACCGGAGCACTTACCCCTGAAACTTTGCCACACAACTCCTACAAACCACTCCGCAGCACATCATCAGTTTCCACAATTGCAAACGCCGCTCTCCCCTTTCACTTTCTCAAGCACCTCGCGATTTGCGCGCGCTTTCGTTTTCGTTTCCGAACCCACACCCAGAACCGGGCGGCCTTTAGTTTTTCGTTTTCTAAACCCGCCCGCAAAACTGAGCGAGCTCTAGTTTTTCGTTTTCTAAACCCAAGCGCAAAACTGGGTGGCCCATCCTTGCGGTTTTTGCAAGGGTGGGGCGCGCACCACGTAAACCTCGAGCGCTCTTAGATTTGCACTCGCCCGCCCCACAATTACCAACCCTCCAAAACCCCACAATTTTTATGAACAAACCCCCATCCCACGTTCATCTGGCTGTAACACATCCTGCAATATAACCCTCCTCTGATCGCTGGCCTTACTCTGCCCGTTCGGCCCTAGCAAATCTTGAATCAGGAGTTTTCATGTCTACAGCCACAGTGCCCGCGGAGCACGCCGTCCATCAAACCGCGGCAGAACGCGCCCATCTCCACGAAAAAATGTCCAAGGGCCCCGGCAAGCTCGGCGGACTGATCTTCGGCCTGGTCCTCATCGGCGGCTTGGTCTTCATCGGCACCAGTATCAGCCACGATCTCAAAGGCGTCCGCATGTACAGCGCTACGCCGTACATCTTGTTGGGCGTCGCCTTGCTCGTCGCTCTCGCCTTCGAATTCGTCAACGGCTTCCATGACACCGCCAACGCCGTCGCCACCGTCATCTACACCCACTCCCTCGAACCGCACATCGCGGTCGTCTGGAGCGGCTTTTGGAATTTCCTCGGCGTCGTCAGCTCCACCGGTGCAGTCGCCTTCGGCATCGTCTCGCTCCTTCCCGTCGAACTGATCCTCCAGGTCGGCAGCGGCGCCGGCTTCGCCATGGTCTTCGCCCTCCTGGTCGCCGCGATCGTTTGGAACCTGGGCACCTGGTATTTCGGCTTGCCCGCTTCCAGCTCCCACACCCTGATCGGCTCCATCATCGGCGTCGGTATCGCCAACCAGCTCATGGCCGCCCGCACCGGCACCAGCGGCGTCGACTGGGGCCAGGCCGCCAACATCGGCAAGTCGCTGCTGCTCTCCCCCATTTTCGGCTTCGTTCTCGCAGCAGGTCTTTTCCTCGTAATGAAAGCGGTCATCCGCGACAAGCGCCTCTACGAAGCCCCCAAGGGCACCGAACCGCCCCCATTCTGGATCCGTAGCCTGCTGGTTCTCACCTGCACCGGCGTCAGCTTTTTCCACGGCTCCAACGACGGCCAAAAAGGCATGGGCCTCATCATGCTCATCCTCATCGGCACCGTACCCACCACCTACGCGCTAAACCACGCCGTCACCTACAACCAATCGCAGGACTTCATCGCCGTCTCCAGCCAAACCGCCGACGCCCTCGGCCACTACGTGCAAGGCGGCGCGGTCACCGGCGATCCCCGCGAAGACGTCACCGAATTCATCCGCACCAAAGACTTCAAGCCCAACACCATGCTGGCCATGCGCGAATTGGTCAACGGAATCGGCACCGAAATGGCCATCTACAAGGAACTCAAGGCCGTTCCCCAAGACCAGGTTCGCAACTTCCGTAATGACATGTATCTCGCCAGCGAAGCCATCCGCATCATGAACAAGACTCACAAGCCGGAAATTTCCGCCGGCGACACCGCCATTCTCGCCAACTACAAAAAGCATCTCGACGGCGCCACCCGCTTCATTCCGCTCTGGGTCAAAGTCGCCGTCGCGCTCGCTCTCGGCCTCGGCACCATGGTCGGCTGGAAGCGCATCGTCGTCACCGTCGGCGAAAAAATCGGCAAAAACCACCTGACCTACGCCCAGGGTGCCGCCGCGGAAATCACCGCCATGGCCACCATCGGCGCAGCCGACGGTCTCGGCCTACCGGTCAGTACCACTCACGTCTTATCTTCGGGCGTCGCGGGCACCATGATGGCCAATCACTCCGGCCTGCAAATGAGCACCGTGCGCAACCTGCTCCTGGCCTGGGTTCTCACCATGCCCATCGCCATGATCCTCAGCGGCTTCCTCTTCGTCGCCTTCAGCAAACTCTTTCACGCCTAACCCGCGTCGTCACTTCAGCAAACAAAAAAGCCCTTCGCATCCACACCGCGAAGGGCTTTTTCTTTCTCGTTTTCGTTTCCCGCTCTTGTTTCTCTTTTTGTTTCTTTCTAGATTTATGACGATTCCGCGCATTGACAAGCGCCAGAGCCGGCAGTACAGTCGCGCTGTTTCTTCCCACAGGCTCCGGGCCCAGGCCAAGTCGTCAATAAAAAGCTTAGGAGGGTTGTGACCGTGTTTTCCATCTTGTTTGTTTTGCGCTGCTCATTGCGCTTCCCCCATCCCCAAATCCCAACCCGGGTGGCCCAGTCTGGCGCGTCATCTTTGCAGAGGGTGGGAGCTGCTTCTGCAGCCCTTCCTCCCGCCTTTGACCTTATCAAATACAAAATTCGTTCTTGTTCGCTATTGTCTTACCCCACCCCAACTCCCAACCCGGGTGGCCCACCCTTGCGGTTTTTGCCAACGGTGGGAGCTACAACTCGCGCCCCTACCTCCCACCTTTGACTTCTTCCACTTCAAGACGATCTTGCCCAGCTCGCCGCTCCGCCACACCTCACACCGAAAATTTTGCGTCACCTTCCAGCACTTGCACGCTCATGGTCGGAGCAGCCCCCGGTTGCCACATGGGCCGTGCGGGTTTTCACGCGGTAGCGCAGCGGCCCGCCATCCTCCGTCGCACTCCTCTCCAACGGCCGCGGAATACAAACAAACTCCGTCTCCAACGAATCACTGGCGCCCGCACTACCGAGTACCCATGCCCGCCCATATCCACAAATTTCACATGCGGCGCCAAATCCGGATTGGACACCGCCCGCGCCTGCTCCACATCCCCACTCTTCGCATACTCCAAACAAGTCCGGCACCCATGATGAATCGCCATATTCACCGTCGGCTGCGGCTTCTCATCCTTCGGCCCCTGCCCAACAAACAGCGGCCGCAGTGGATGATCCTTCGGAAACCGATGTTCAAACGCCTCCACCATCCCCGGCGCGGAAATCGATCCCGTCACAAACGCAATGCCCACCGGCTTAAAGTCCTTCGGCGGCAACGTCTTCGCCGAATACCCCGCCCAAAAACTATGCCGGTCCCCGGCAACCGTCGCGAACCCAGTAATTTTGTTCGCCGCGACAAAATCATAAATCTCCCCGCGCTCCACATAAGCCGCCCCATGATCGCCATTCGGAGACGTCGCAAATCCTTCTCCGGGCCATGGTTTCGTTAACCCCGCAGGCAAATTCTGCGGATCGAATCGCATATCCAGCGTCGCCGTAGTGTTGCCCCAAACTTTCCAAGTCGCCTGCGAAGCTTTCAATCGCTCCAAAAACCATTTCTTCTGCGGCGCGCCTAAAATGGTCTGCGCGGGCAAATTCTTCGACGGATTCTCCGCCTGCTGATCTCCATACTTAATCACCGCGGGCGCATTCCCGCCGTTATAGCTGCGCCCCGCATCCAGAATTTCCATCACCGAGTCCGGCCACATATCCGGAAAATCTTTGTTGTCCAAAAATTTCATTGTGTCGGTGGCACGATCAAACGGATCTTGCGACCGGTAACTCCGCTGATCGGTAATAATCAGCTCCACATTCTTCCCCCAGCGCAGCGCGCGATATCCCGTCAAACTCCCTACCGCCGTCACGTTATTAGGTTCAACTCCGAATCCGTTTTCATCAAACTTGGTAATC
The DNA here is from genome assembly GCA_963846145.1 of uncultured Acidobacteriota bacterium. Classification (GTDB taxonomy): domain Bacteria; phylum Acidobacteriota; class Terriglobia; order Acidiferrales; family UBA7541; genus Acidiferrum. The sequence continues at coordinate 557,409 of CAWJUV010000007.1, forward strand.
GGCGTATCCACAACTTTCGGTCCATCAAATTTCTCCAGCGAAGACCCACTCGGCTTTTTCAAGCGCCCCGGCTGATACTCAAAAAACGTCTGCATCGCCGCAACTTTGCGCGTCTGCGCCGGACGGGTCACCCCATCAAAAATTTGATTCGACTGCCAACCCAGCCAGCTGAATTCATGGTTGTCCCACATATTCACAAACGGAAAATACGCCCGCGCATCCTGCAAATCTGGATCTTTCAAATACGCCTTGTACACCGCGCGGTAATCATCTAAATCCGTCGGAATATGAAAATCCTCAAATTTCGCGCCATTCTTGTACCGCACGATGTCGCGAATCCGCCGGTCATACATTCCCTGCGGCCGCTCTTCCGGATACCACACCAACTCATAAATAAAATCTCCCAGATGCAGTACAAAGCCGATGCGATCGTCCGCGGCCGCGCGCTCATCCTCATAAATCATCCGCCGGTAAGCGTTCTGCGCACCTTGATTCACATTCTGGCAACTCACAAACACAAACCGCACCGCGCGCGGATCATCCAGCGCCGGCGCCGTCATCGTCCTTCCGACGCGACTCCCCGCCCCACTCGCATCCGTGAACCGGTACCAATACACCGTCCACGGTTTCAAGCCGCCCACCAGCACCCGGCAAGTCCAATCCGAAACCGCCCATACCGGAACGCGTTTCGAGGCCACCACGTGTTTAAACTCGCGATCTTCTGCGACTTCCACCGTCAACTCCACTTTCTCTTTCGATCCACTCTGCGGATAACGCGTCCACAGCAGCACACTCTCAAAATCCGGATCCCCGGACGCCACCCCTTCCGGGAAAAGCTCACGCCGTTCTTTCCACGGCACAGACGAAGCGAAGGAAAACGGCGAAGCCCAGGTTGCAGCCGCGCCCATGGCAGCGGCCATTTCAAGAAACGCGCGTCGAGTTATCTTTGACATGGCAGGATTATCTCCCTGGCTGCAGATCCGGAGCAGCCGATTCTATCTCGAGAATGCTCGCCAACTTCAGACGCCTGATCCGCTGTGCAGTTAGCAGACTTCCCAGAGAATTACTGCGGAAGATTCATGCGCCGAAGAATTTCGGTATAACGCGGATCGGAGCGCAGAAAGTCGAAGGCATGGACGGCTTTCAGGCCTTCCATGCCGTCGCTTTTTTCGGCGAGTCCTTTCCGGTTCCGCGAGCGGCCCAGTTCCATTCATCGGTCAACGTAATCCCGAGCGATCGCGATGAGCCCCGGGCACCACGTCGTCGAGCGCGAGAGCGCGGGTTATGGCGGCCTTTTCCTTATACTGTTTCACGCGCCGATACCGAGCGTATTGCGGCAAGACGCCCCAATATTCTGCTAAACCGACATAGGCCAGAGCAAGTTCGGATCTTTATGGATGGCTTGCTGAAATAATCTTGGCATTTATCCAGGGCGTCGGGGGTGCGCTTGTCCCGAGATAGTAGCGGCCGCGCAGGTACAGCTGGTAAGCCTCCGGATTGCTGGTCCCAGTGTTCGTGACCCGCGCTTTTTTTAACTTCGCCAGTAAGTTTTTCGCGGAGATGAGTGGAAATTTCGGACGCGATTTCGCGCTGGACGTTTAACGCGTCGGAGAGTTTGCGATCGTGTGCTTGAGCGTTTCGCCGTCGAGAAATTCCATGGCGATAAAGGGATGGTCGTCTTCGCCGATGTCGTGGTGCAGATATTGGGATGATTTAGCGCGCAGGCCGCTTGCGCTTCGCGGCGGAAACGCGCCAGAGCCTGCGGATTTTTGGCCACGTCATCGGGAAGAAATTTGAGAGCTACGAAACGAAACAGGCGAGTGTCTTCGGCTTTGTAAACCACCCCCATGCCACCGCCGCCAAGCTTTTCGAGGATGCGATAGTGCGAGACCGTCTGGCCAAGCAGTGACTGCGGGTCGGACATTGGCGCTCAGTTTAGGTGTGCGCGCGGGAGTAAGTCAACGAATCGCCAGGCGGCGCGAGTAGCGAGGAAACGCGCTTAGGTGGTGGGTTTCGCGGGTTCGGACGGCTGCGGAGGCCGGTACGTGGGTGGCGAATAGGGCCTGGGCGCCGAGGATGGCTTGGGCGTTTGCTTCTTGGGTTTCTTCTTTTCGCGGTTGCGTGCGTCTTTGTTTCCCATGGTGCCATCTTCGCAGATTTTTCCAGGAAAACAATAGGAGTGCTGGCCACACCTCGTCGGTCCTGGACTGATTCTTTTTCACTTTTGGCCTTAGTTTCGCGGTGTTATGCTCGCGGCTCGTTCTGTTCGGCCCCCTACAATTCAGAGACAGCGTCGGCGCGGGAGGAGTTTTTGGACACGTCCACCAGTGGCTTCGCGAGTAATTCCCTTCTTCCAATCAACAATAATTCCGGCGGCCCTGTCACGCGGCGCAGTTTGCAGAAAGCGGCACGCGTCCGCCTGGCGGTGCGAGCGCGAACCACGATTCGCGCACGAGTAGCGATGGCAATTTTGGCCGCGCTCGTCGCGCTATTCACCACTGGCGTAGCCGCGGCGCAGACCATCGGCGTCACCTACGTATGTAACGGCGAACGCATGTTTATTGAGAACTGCAACATGCGCGACACTTCCGACACCGCCAAATGCATGGTCGGCCATCCCGACACAGTGTTGGCTAATGGCTTGATGAAGTACACCTACGAAACCCGCGGCGATTTGAAAAAATTGTTTCCTACCTGCAAGCAGCCCTCCGCCGCGGAAATTGCCAAAGCGCAGGCCTTTCAAAAGAAACAGCAGGACCTCTACGACGCCAACGAAAAGAAAGCCAACGAACAGTTAAAAGCGATCGAGTCCGCTCCACTCCCAGGAATGCCGCAGCAAAAACCCAAAACACCGGAAGAGCGAGCGTTGGCACGCTGCATTTCTTCGGGGCGTTTGCCGGCATCCTGCACCGGAAATCAGCTTCTGGGCGCCTTCAGTCAGATGTTAGGTTCGGTACTTCCAACGGACGCCGCCGCGAAAAATCAACCGCCGCCGTCGGGACCGATTATGGCGGGTGTCTTCGAAGGACCCGGCTGGCGCCTGGATTTTGTCGACGGCGGCGTCCTGGTCAACTGCTCGGGGCTTTCCCCCAACCAGGAGTTCTACACACTCGATTTCAAAAATGGCTCCACGGCACTGGTGATCGCTACCAAGCCGAAACCGTTAGTGCTCACCTTCAAAGCAGATGGCACCATCACCGGTCCGGGACCAGTCGTTCTCGACGGAGTGATCGCCACTGGATATTCCGGCGGCGGCGGCAGCAGCTCGCCTTCCTATACGGGCGGCTACCACGACGCAAACGGCACATCCATTTCGGATCAAAAGGCCTCGACGACGATTGGTCCCGTGTACAACGTCACGGGAACGCAAATTTCCGCACCTCCGCCTTCCTCGGTGGGAGGCGGGAGCTATCCCACTTTCTCAGCGAAGCGGGTTACTTGCCCAGCGCTGAATCTTTCTAGCAAAGGCGCCAGCACCGGCATTCAAACGATACAAACCGATTTTCTGAAAAATATGTTTGGCGGAGAAAAAGGTGCGCCGACCCCCGCGGGAATTCGCATGCACGGAATCTATGCCGCACCCACAGGATTCAGTGTGCAGTTTTTCCCCGAGTCCGCGGTGCTCGGCTGCGGACCTGACGCGGCGCGCGCGTATCCGTACTCAGTTGCCGCGGGCGCAGGCGGCGGAGCAGTCGTGAACATCGCGGCGCCCGATCATCCGTTGAAACTGGCGTTCCACTCCGACGGCTCCCTAGATCCAGGAAGCACGGATTCTTACCAAGTACACGGTCGCGTAATCACCGGCCAGAACGACAACGACGATTTTAAGTTTGCACCGATGGAAACGAGTTGCAACCTGGCGAAGCTCATCGTGAGCAAAACCATTCCGTCGTCGGGCGGCAATGCGGCCGGCGCAGTGGGCGTGGCGGCCGGCGCGGGCGGCAATGCTTCGGGAAATGTTGGAGGAAGTTCTGGAGGAAGTTCTGGAGGAAGCGCTGCAGGCGCGCATCTTTCGACTCCGAACGCACCGACCGGAAACGCGGTGCTAACGATCAGCAGCGCTTTTCCGCCTCAGCCAGGACAAATGAATCCACTGGCGGGCCATCCTTATGTATTGCTACGCGACGATTACCAAGGCGCACTGGCCAAAGGCGGTGTGGTAGTTCCTGCGGGGATGCCGGCGCAGAAATATGTCGCCAGCGTTTGCGCGGCGCGCACGCCGGATTGCCAGAAAGTTTTGCAGGCGATCGGCGCGGATGCCGCAGTCGCAATGCGCGCCGATGCCAACGGCAAGGCCATGCTGCCAGGCGTGCCACCCGGAAAATATTATTTGATGATTTCCGACGCAGTACAACAAGCAGACACTGACGTGGGGCTTTGCTGTGGAGCTGAAAGGTGGAGCGAACTCCATCGCACTCGACCAAGCCAACGCCACCGTCTTGAAATAACGAATCAAGCTACGATGGCCCGCGCTGCTTAGCGTGACAGGCTAGTCCGGTTTTCGATCGGAGACTTCGGCGATGGCGTTTTCCAAACTGGCTTCGAGGTCGGCGGTTTTTTCTACCGCTTCGCGTAACGCTTTGCGCCACTCGTCCGGGGAATATGCCCAATCTTCGTGTCCGCGGCGCCCCATGGCGATGCCGAAACGGACTCCCGCTGAAAAAATCTCCACAATTTCCGGATCGGCTACGACCCAGGCTTCACTGAGGCGGCCTTCGCTGCGCCAGCTTTCCGTCAAGCGAGATTGCTCCGATTTCATTTCGGCAAACGTATTGCGTCGCGCCATCGCCAGCTCCCAAGTTGCTGCAGGTGGTGTGCCTCGATTATAGGGTCGCTCCGTTAATGCGCGAGGCATGGGTGCCGAGTGAGTACATACTGCTTTGGGGTCGGGAAACGAGCGCAGATTTCCACTGCGACGTTGCGCGAGTCCGTGGGGCGTCGCTGTTGCATCAGGCAGGTTCGTATCAATCATTTGTGTGGTCATTTGTGCGGTCATGTGGCTTGTGAGGGGTCATGGGCGGGTGGCGAAGGGATCTGCGGGAAACAAGCGGTTGAAACTTTTCAGGCTGAGGTGGTTCGAGTTATGGGGGTTTGGGTGCTGCCAGGCGGGTGGCTTTGACGGAGAAATGTCCGGCGTCAGAATCTTTTCTGGCGGGAGATGGAGCGGAAGGACTGGGCACCGGATCAATGGCAACCGGATCGGGGGCGACCGGATCGGGGGCGACCGGACCGGGGGCAACCGGACGGGGGCGACGGATCGGGGGCGACCGCTTGGCTAGCGGCGAGTGGCGAGATTGTTTCGGGTCTGGCGGGTGGGGCGGAATTTTCGGGTGAGGCGGCGGGTGGAGCTTCAGGTTGGGGAGTCGGATTGGCTGGGCCGTTGGGGGTGCCGTCTGAGGTGGAGTAGACGGTAACGTCGAATTCGCATGGTGGGTTGCCGGCGCTGCGGAGGATTGGGTATTCCTCGCCTGGCTGGAGGTCTCGGCCGGCTCCCGGATTGGAATCCTTGTCGATGGCGGTGAGGGAGTGAAGGAGGAGGCTGCCAATGTAGGCAAGGGCGGTGGCGCGGCGCGGGGAGATGCGGCCAGCGGCGAGGAGTGCATAGAGTTGGGCGAGGGAGGTGTTGATGCCCTGGGCGTTAAGGAAGCGGCAGGAGTCGCGGAGAAGTGGGGCGCTGAGGTCGGTGGTGTCGGTGACTTGGCTGGTGGCGAAATGGCGTGGCGGGCGCAGTAGGAGCTTTCCGCCGAGTCGATCCTGGGGGCTCGACATTGGCGTCCGGTGGGGGTGCGGTATTGGCAGCGTTGCGCTGGGAAGTTGTTTGGAATTGGAGTGGGGGCGGGCGTGGTGGTTTGGGGATTGGAAGGAGGGTTCCTCCGCTGCGGTCGGAATGACAAATCTTTTTGATGGTTGATGCTTAGTCGTGGTGCGGTTCATGGCGTCCTTTTAGGAGTTCGGGTGACGTACCCCCCACCCCCCCGAAAGAGCAAAAGAGTGTGGAAGTTGTTGAAAAGAAGAAAAGTAAGTTTGAAAGACGCGCAAAGAGAGAAAAGAGCGTCGAAAGAGCGCGACAAAGTGCGGATTCGCGGGTGCCGCGGGCGCTGGGCGCACCGGCAAACTGGCGCGAAGGTAAGGGGCATGTCCGTTTTGATTTGAAGAGGCGAACTGCGAATTTTTGTGTGCCACGGGCGTGGGGCGCTTCGCGGAGGTAGAACGGCGGGGACGGATCGTGATTGATGTTGGTGAACTGCTGGTTCGGTTGAGGGGTGGGCGGGATGCGGAGGGCGTTTCGGGGTGAGACGGGAAACGCGTCGGAGAGGTTCCTCCGCTTCGGTCGAAATGACAGGTTTTTTTGTTGGGGGTTAGTTCGAATGGAATTGCGACGTACATGCGTGATTATACTAGTTGATTAACTTAAGGTCAAGGTATTTTGGATTCGGCGGTGTGGGATGATTCGAACTGAAGTGGCATTGTTCTTCGAATCGCCGGACCAGTTAAGGTTTGAAATCGGGAACGTCCCGTCTGTCCCCAGGTTTCCGTCCAGGTTTCCGTCTGTCCCAGGTTTCCCCAGGTTTCCCCCAATGCTGCAGGCGTGGGGGCGCGCGGTGAAACTGCGCGAAGGTAGTTAATGCATGACGGAGGTTTTGTGCGGTGACGGGGCGTGGGCAGTGGCTCGGGCGGGGGTTGGTTCCGTTTCTTGGGTTGGCGGTGGACTGCGGTGGGTGGGTTGTATGTTTGAGTTGGTTTAGGGATTTGAAAACGTGGAAGGCAGCGATGGGGCTTCTGCTTGGAATTCGTAGAAATAGACGCTCGCGAGCGGGAAGTTGGTCGACGGATCGGCGAGCTTGTAGAGGATGGGCAGGGTTTGTCCTGGTTTGGGCGCCGACCTGGCAGACATCCTGCCGCGGCCGACGAACACCTGATTCTCCGCGGATAGGAAAGCATATCTGAAGTAAGCTGTTTTGCCGCCTTTGCCGCGATGAGCTTCTTGGTAAGAGAATACGGTTCCGACCGCTTTGCCAGCATGGTGGACAATAGCGCGCTCGCGTGCGAACCGAAACACGGATAGCGCTCCGATGGTCAGGGCGATCGCCAGGAAGAGGAAGCGCGAGAGATCGCGTTCGACGATAAAAAAGCCCAGCAGCACCGCGCATGCCATGGCAATTAGTCCGAACAGCACTGGTCGCGCGCGGGGTAAAGAGAGTCGCGCGATGTTGCTCTCCAGCGCCTCGTCTTTCACGAGCAGGTTTCTGTATTTGCCGACCATTGCCGTCATTTCCGCATTGTAGGTTTGGTTTTGCAAGTGAGAATCCTAAAGGCAAAGCGGAATTGTTAGGCGCCACGGCTGTGAGGCACGCGGATGACGCTCGCGTGAAGGAAGTAACCCGCAAGAGTGTTTCTGTCCGTTAGGGGCGACTTCGAAAAGACGAATTGGGAAACGTCCCGTTCCCCACCTTTCCCGCAGGAGCGGGATTGAAATGTAGAAGCGTCGGCTTGGTTCGGTCGGAATGACAGGTTTTTAGTCATGGTGTGATCGGTGGCGGCGCTGGCCGCGGTTGAGATCGCGTGAAGGGCTCGAGTGCGGGGGACGGCGGGCCAAACCAAGATGCAGTGGCGGGTTTTTGGGCGCCACGGGCGTGGGGCGCTTCGCAAAGATAGAACGGCGGGGACGGAGCTTGATTGATGTTGGTGAACTGCTGGTTCGGTCGAGGGGTGGGTGGGATGCGGAGGGCGTTTCGGTGTGAAACGGCAAATGCGTCGGAGGGGTTCCTCCGCTTCGGTCGGAATGACAGGTTTTCTTGTTGGGGGGCAGTTCGAATGGAATTGCGGCGTACATGCGTGATTATACTAGTTGATTAACTTGAGGTCAAGGTATTTTTGGTTGGCGTGTGGGATGAATTCGAACCGAAGTACCTTTGTTATTCGAATCGCCGGACCAGTTAAGGTTTGCAATGGGGGAACGTTCCTCCAGTCCCAAGGTTTCCCGGTTTGTCTTTTTTTATGCTCGCGGGGTGAAGCGAAGGGATGGGTTCTTGTTGGGGAAGTCGTAGAACCAGAAACTGGAGAGTTCCAGGTTGGTGTTGGGGTTGTTGCGGTTATAAAGGATGGAGAGGTATTGGCCCTGGGTGGGGGCGGCTTCGAGACTGAAGCTGGCGCGGCCGAGGTAGGCTTCGTGATTCTCGGACAGAAATGTGTACTTCACTCGAACGAATTTTCCGGAATTTCCCCGGACCTCGTTGTACTCGGTCACCTTGCCGACGGCCTTGCCCAGGTCGCTGAGGATGGAGCGTTCGCGAGCGAATCGAAATGCCGCGAAGCCGGCTCCGGCAGTTATGAAGATCCATGGACCGAGTTCGTAAGGTCGCACCGCGATGGCAAAGAGAATTGCTGCGGGGACCGCGATGGCAAGGATCAGCGGGAGCCGCAGACGGGGCTCGTTGAGTAGGGCTAACTCGGTTTCTGTGGCCACGTCTTCGACGATTAGGTTTTTGTAGTCGCTGGTAGCCATTCTCTATAGTTGGGATAACAGAAATTTGTTGGAGGCGAAATCGATTTATTTGGGCGATTGGCGTGGGGCGCGCAGGGGGGCCGCGCGAGCGGGGAGTTGGATTTGGCGATGTGGAGCAAACGATGGTGCGCGGTCAGCTGGAGGAATTATCTGGCTAGCTCAGAAAGCCCCGCCGATTTGCGCGCCCTGCGCCAATGTACCCACACGGGTCGGCCACTCGGCTCCGCGGAATTCGTTCGTGACTTGGAGGAGCGGGCGCAACGACGGCTGGCGCCCAGAAAAGGTGGTCGCCCCTCGAGTAACCCTGGCAACCAAACTGCGCTGCGATTTTAAAATGCCCGCTGAAAAATGGAAAACGTCCCGTCTGTCCCCAGGTTTCCCATTAGGTCGGGATAAATCGCCATTGAATCCGCCTTTCTTAGGAGATCAACAGTTGCCTGCCTTTTTCGGTGAAGTCGATGAAGAGCCAGTCTGTTTTGGCCGGGCGGCGTCTGGAAGTGGCTAACATCTTTTGCTCTGATATATCCTTCGCCGTACAGCCGTTCGAGGGTGGGGAGACCAGCTTCTCTCCGCGGTCAATCCGTTGTAGTAATTCCTTTACGCTGCCCAATTTCTTTCTCCTCATTCGACACTACCACGGCAGCCATACTCTGGTGTGAGACGTATCGTTAGGTGCACTCCTAGAATTTCGCGCCAGGTTTCGGCATCACGAGTACCGGGAGTTGCTGTTGAACCCCACTTTGGCCTATTTTAATCTCCGAACCAGTCTGTAGGAAACTGTGCGCAGGGAAGACGTTGCACCAGGAGCGAAGTCGGCTCGAGGTATCCATCAATGAAAACTAACATTTTTGAGCTACCCGAGTATTCGTTGGCCTTCGTCAAGTTTGTACGGCAGGGCGTCGAAAAGCTGATGGACGCGAAAGACAACCTGTGGGCTCGCATGCCTAAGAGCCCGCCAGTGCCGTCGTTGCCGGTGAGCCAAAATACCTTGCCAACTGGCCACGTGGTGCAACACGAGCCATTTGTTGTCAGCGCCAGATACGAGACCACGTTTCAAGACGTCATGGCGTTCGACATCGACTCGTTGATATGCCAGATCGATGGCTTAGCCGAACAGACTTTATCGGTCGTAATGCCCAGACTTTTCGAAGCTGTGGGGAAGACTTCCGATGCGGTTGGAAATAGTGTCGACGCACGAGGTAAACATTTTTCGTTCGACATCTTTTTCGAGTGCATGGAAAAACTAGAAATGTCGTTTGATAGGGAAGGCAACCCGGAACGACCGGTTTTTGTGGTCAATCCAAAAATGGCGGAGTATATCAGTTCGCTGCCTCCGATTACGGAGGAGCAGCAGAAAAAGCTAGACGATTTGATTCAGAGGAAACGGACGGAATTCAATGCTCGCAAGCGTGATCGGAAATTACGTTGACTCCCTCGCCGAGCGGGAGTTCGATGCCCCATTCATGGCGCTACTCCGGATGCACGAATTTTCCGACATACACTTCAGTCATGGCTCATTTGAATTTGGTAAAGACTTCATTGCCAAACGTTTCGAGAATGGGGAGCATTGCCAGTACGTTTTTCAAACTAAGGCTGGCAACGTGGGGCTCGGAGAGTGGAACCTCTGTCGCGGCCAGATTGACATGCTACGCACGAACACTCTTTCGCACCCCAATTTTGACTCGTCACTCTCTCGACGTTGCATATTAGCCATAACCGGTAGATTGGTGGGAGCTGCCGCACTCGCTTCTCAGGAGTATCAAAAGCATCTTCTTGAATTGGGGGAAACACAGATTCCGAGTGTGGGATCGTGAAACGATTGTCGAGTTCATGGCTCAAGATCCACGAGCTTTAGTAGGTTCGCCTCCTGATTTTCTTAGGGTTTTGACGTTGCGAAAACAACACCTCACGTTCTCCGAGTTGGAATCCTATTCTCAAAAGTGGGTAGTCAACGACACGGGGTATTCGAGCGTCAGAAGTGCCCTAGAATCTGCCCTGATAGCGCATCATTGCCGCTCTGAGCATCGACTTGATTTAGCTTGTTATGTTCAGCTTATGTTAGTCCGCTCTTTGTTCGCGGCAACGCATGGAGCGGTACCGATCCCCGAACCAATTCTTCAGAGCCTCGAAACCGCGGAACAACTTTTCTGCTACTACGCCGGCTCCGTATGGGAGCACGTCTCTCAACTCTATACCGAGCCTGGGGCACTGGTCGAAGAGGACATGAATCGCGGTTCTTTCATCACGTACCCTGTGAAATGTTGTTGTATCGTCGAGATACTTTCTCTGCTGGGTCTTTTTATACGAAATTCAAATCAAACTCTTTCCTCGCAGATTGCGGGTTTTCTGTCTGAATTTGTGGCAAATAATGAAGGCGCAACTCATCCCATTTCGGACCGTTGGTCTAGCGGGATTTCTTGCTGTGCGCTGCTTCTACATCGCTGGGACCAAACCAATTTGAACCAGTATCTTTTAGCGGTGACCAAGTGGGTTGCTGATCGGTATGACGACGACAATTTAGGTTTAGCGGGCCCGCATGCGTCGCCAGATGAAGAAGTCCTGCGACTTCTAGGCAGCTCCTTCGAACATGTCACGATATCTCGTCGGCCAGAGAGCCATTTAGCCAGCCACCTCCTGGACCTCTGTTCGGTGATGGAAGCGGCAGAACTTTACAAACTGGCTAGGAACGATTTTCTGGCGGCAGAGATTTTTTTGCCAGTGCTAGAGTTCGAGGACAATTCAGCGCAGTACGGAATGACCTCAGTGGGTCAGGTTTATGAGCCAAACATGCCATATGCGGAGTTCTGGACCCCAACTGCACAGTGGGAAACCGCTCCACACCACAGACGAGGTACGAAGCGCTTCTACCCCGAACGGGTCCGAGATGGTTGGCACCAACTCGTGATCAGCGCAGTGCTCCGAGATCGACATTTTGTCCACACATGGAGACGATTCATCGAGGAGAAGGCGTTGGGGCTCTAGCGATTGGTTCGGGCACCGGGCACCGGCGGTTCTTCGTACAACGCGAGAAAAAGGGCGAACCTGCCGTATACGCGCTTTTCCCGGTGATACCTAAAGTTCAAAAAAGAACCGAGCAACGTAACAGCTAAGAAGACAGTCCAAACTATCTTGAACAAGTCGCAGCCACTGATATGGATCTCGGTGCCCGTCATTAACAATAAGATTAGGCTGACAAGAACGAACGACTGCGCCGCTAATAGGTCCGCGTCCCATCGGCCCTGCATCGCTCCCAAAGTCGGGTCCACTTTCCACCCAAAGTAAGCGCACAGAAAGCTCGACTCATTCAGGGCTTTGTCTTTGGGGTAGGATCCAAATTGTTTGCGAAATCGTTCTTTGAGTGAGTCGATACTCTCAACACCAAGAAACTTTTCTAAGCCTTCGAAAGTGTATCCATGTTTTATGCGCCAAATTTTTTCAACAGCCACGTTTGACAACGCTGCAAGCGTGAATCCAAGAAAACTGGCGACCGCACCAAACAGCAACACACCAAGCCCAGCCGCGACCGCTACCAAACCGGTAGCGTCTTTTGCGAATCTCAACCCATCCGACCAGTTACCAGGATAGGACGGAAGGAAGTCCCAGCAGCTAATGCACCCGCCTATCAATAGCATCGAACCTGGAAACATTCGACCGATGACGTCGTAAAACAAAAAAGGAATATTAGCGACAACCTTACTTTCCTGTAACCCTTCTGCCATCTCTCCTACCTCTTGAACTCAGTACGTTCGACTCATTCAGCGTTTCAAGGTTGTGTCGCACGGGGAGCACGACGCCGAAATGCATCTTACACTCGCGTCAGGGTGGACGGGGTATCAGGATAGCTCCCGACGACTTAGCTTGGACGTTTTGTTAGGAAATAGAAAAGGCCACCCGGGTAGGGTGGCCTTTTTTGTTGTGCGCGGGTTTGCGCTTTGACGACCGATATGATTGGACAGAATCCGTTGCGACGCGGCGTTGCAGCCGAGTGAGCAATTGCAAAGCGTGTGATCCGCGCCCATCGTGAGAAGGGCGTGATCACTGATGAGTGGCATGATCCGCACACCATAGCGGGTTGAGCCACTACTACTTTAGAAAGGAGGTGATCCAGCCGCAGGTTCTCCTACGGCTACCTTGTTACGACTTCACCCCAATCATGAGTCATACCTTGGGCGCTTGCCTCTCTTGCGAGTTAGCGCAGCGACTTCTAGTACAACCCACTTTCGTGATGTGACGGGCGGTGTGTACAAGGCCCGGGAACGTATTCACGGCGTCGATCTGATACGCCATTACTAGCGATTCCGGCTTCATGCAGTCGAGTTGCAGACTGCAATCCGAACTGAGCAGAGTTTTTTCCGATTAGCTCCCCCTCACGGGTTGGCAACGGTTTGTGCCCTGCATTGTAACACGTGTGTAGCCCTGGACATAAAGGCCATGCGGACTTGACGTCATCCCCACCTTCCTCTCCGTTATCCGGAGCAGTCCACGTAGAGTTCCCTCCTTGCGGAGTGGCAACTACGTGCAGGGGTTGCGCTCGTTGCGGGACTTAACCCAACACCTCACGGCACGAGCTGACGACAGCCATGCAGCGCCTCCACACTTGTCCCTTGCGGGAAGACCGTATTTCTACAGTTAGTCAAGTGCGCTTCGAGCCCAGGTAAGGTTCCTCGCGTAGCGTCGAATTGAACCACATGTTCCACCGCTTGTGCGGGCCCCCGTCAATTCCTTTGAGTTTCAGTCTTGCGACCGTACTCCCCAGGTGCAGGACTTAACGCGTTAGCTCCGGGACGACACCCGAACGGGTGGCACCCCAAGTCCTGATCGTTTAGGGCTAGGACTACCAGGGTATCTAATCCTGTTTGCTCCCCTAGCTTTCGTTCCTCAGCGTCAGTTGTGGTCCAGCGCGCCGCTTTCGCCACGGGTGTTCCTGCAGATATCTACGCATTTCACCGCTACACCTGCAATTCCACGCGCCTCTCCCACACTCAAGCACAGCAGTTTTGGAAGCAGCCTCTGGGTTGAGCCCAGAGATTTCACTCCCAACTTGCCGCACCGCCTACGAACCCTTTACACCCAGTAATTCCGAGCAACGCTGGCCCCCTACGTCTTACCGCGGCTGCTGGCACGTAGTTAGCCGGGGCTTCTTATACCCGTACCGTCAGTCCCCTTGCGGGGCATTCGTCCGGGTCGAAAGGGGTTTACACTCCGAGAAGCGTCATCCCCCACGCGGCGTCGCTGCATCAGGCTTTCGCCCATTGTGCAAGATTCCCCACTGCTGCCTCCCGTAGGAGTCTGGACCGTGTCTCAGTTCCAGTGTGGCTGGCCATCCTCTCAGACCAGCTAACGATCATAGCCTTGGTGAGCCGTTACCTCACCAACTAGCTAATCGTGCGCGGGCTCCTCCTTCGACGCCTTACGGCTTTGAATCCATGGATCGAAATCCTCGGAATGTTATGCGGAATTAGCCTCGCTTTCGCGAGGTTATTCCCCATCGAAGGGCAGATTACCCACGTGTTACGCACCCGTGCGCCGTGCGCCACCTGTATTGCTACAGGCGCGCACTCGACTTGCATGTGTTAAGCACGCCGCCAGCGTTCGCTCTGAGCCAGGATCAAACTCTCGTTTGAAACCTGTCGCTTAGCGATAAAAAAACCTGGGATTTAAGTCCCAGGTAGCCTGCTAAGCAAATTAATGTCGCTTGCAATTAACTCAAAAACTAGTCGTGCTCGATTAAGGCCGACTAGTTGTCGAACGGATTCTGGCAAATCATATCGGTTGTCAAAGAGCAAAACCTCCCTGTCCAGCAGAAAGGCATACGCACAACTTGAAGAGTATCTCAGCGTGTTCACTAAAAGTCAACGGAAAGGTGATGCGATTTCCACAGACTTTCGAGTACGGCGGAGAGCTACTTCTAGCGTAGTAAGATGCGGCAACGGAGAAACTGTTGCGTCGAGTGGCGAAAAAAGCGGCGGCTTTAGCGATGAAGCGGCGGGCTGCGGCTGGTTCTGCTGCTGCGACTGCGCGTTCTTACGTGCGGGGGCATTCTAGCAAATTATGCGCGGCGATCAAAGCGTCGGGATTGGTGTGCGTTGGGGAGCGGGTGGGCGTGGCGGTTTCGGGTGGGGCGGATTCGGTGGCGTTGCTGCTGTTGTTGGTGGAGTTGCGGGCGGAGCTGGGGCTGACGTTGCGGGTGCTGCATTTTCATCATGGGCTGCGAGGACGGGCGGCGGATGTGGATGCGGAGTTTGTGGAGCGGTTGGCGGAGCGGTTGGGGTTGACGTTTGTGATGGGGCGTGGGGATGTGCGGGGAGCGGCGGCGCGGGGTGGGGGCGGGGCTGGGGCGAATCTGGAGGATGTGGGGCGGCGGTTGCGGTATGGGTTTTTGCGGCGTGCTGCGGCGAATCAGGATTTGGCGAAGATTGCGGTGGCGCATACCGCGGATGACCAGGCGGAGACGGTGTTGGCGCATATTTTGCGTGGGAGTGGATTGAGTGGAGTGGCGGGGATTCATCCGCGGAATGGCGTGATTGTGCGGCCGCTGCTGGGAGTGGCGCGTGGGGATTTGCGTTTGTGGTTGAAAGAGCGTGGGGAAAAGTGGCGCGAAGATGCGACGAATCGCGATGTGACCAAGATGCGGGCGCGGATTCGGAAGATTTTGCTGCCGCTGCTGCAGAAAAAATTTCAGCCGCGGGTTGTGGAGCATTTGGCTTCGCTGGCGGCGTATGCGCGGGAAGATGATGCGCTGCTGAATTCGATTGCTGATGAGTTTTTGGAGAAACATTCGGAGCAGATTGCCGGCGGAGTGCGGATCGCGCTGAAAGAGTTGAAGGAAAATTCGCTTGCGGCGCGATTAGTTCGAAGGATGGTGCGCGCAGTGAAAGCGAAATCTGTTGCGGCTGGCGCCGCGAATTTGCGCGGTCGCGGCGAGTTAACCGGCGTGCATGTGAAACAGGTGCTGGACCTTGTACGTCAAGGAGAGTCGGGTTCAACGCTCATGTTGCCGGGCGGGATGGTCGTGCGGCGGCACTATGAAGTGTTATCGATTTGTGTTTCAGAAAAAACTAATGTGGCGAGAGCACGTCGCGCTGCGGAGACTGCCAGAGCGGGGCAACGTGCTAGTGCTGCAAAAGCGGTTCGTGCAACGGATGCCGCGACGTTGAGAGATTCGGATGTGGCGGCGCGAGACAATAAAAGTGGTGGGGAGTACGTCTACAGAGTTGAGGCGGGGAGCGGCGAAACGCGCGTGGTCATTGAGGAGCTGGGTTGTGCAATCCGCTTCAACGTTGTTGACTGGCTTGGCCAGAGGGGAGAAACTAGTATTTCGGGGGAAGTCCTGAATTACGCCAGCCTGAATTTTCCGTTGACGCTGAGGAGCTGGCGGCCCGGCGATCGCTTTCGGGCCCAGGGTCATAGCAAACCCCAAAAATTAAAAAGATTGTTGAACGAGAAGCGCATCGACCGATGGCAGCGCCAAGGCTGGCCCGTTCTGGAAAGCGCGGGAGAGCTGGCGTGGTCACGGGGTTTTGGCGCCGCGGCGGGATTTGCGGCGAATGAAGAGACGCAGACGGGAATCATGATCGTCGAGGAAAAAACGGATGAGCGCGCGTAAAGCGAGCGTTTCCAGCAAGGGCCGTGCGGCGGCGAGCAAGAACGGAAATGCGCGCGGAGCAGCGGCGTTTTCCGAGGCGCGCCTGGCGGCGCGAGTCGCGGAGATGGGGAAAGAAATTTCCAACGCGTACAAAGGGCGACGGTTGGATGTGGTGGTGACGCTGGATCGCGGGTTTGTATTCGCAGCGGACTTGATTCGAAGGCTGGCGGGCGAGGTGGTTTGCCATTTCGTGCATGAGACGGTGCGCGACGTGGAAGATGGCGGGAAGGCGCGGCGGGAAGTTTTTTTTGGGACGCGGCCGTTTATCAAAGGGCGCGACGTTTTGCTGGTGGATGCGGTGCTAGAGAGTGGGGTGCCGCAGGATTTCCTGTTGCGGCGTTTAGGCGATGAGTCGCCGCGCTCGTTGCGGCTGGCAGTGCTGCTGGATCGGCCGGATAAGCGGCGGGTAGATTTGGAAGCGGATTACTTCGGGTTCAAAACTGCATCAAAGGAAGTATGGGTTGGCTACGGGTTGGCGGCTGCGAATGGCACGGGGAGAAATTTGCGGCAGCTGACATCGGGAGCGAAGGGCGCGGGTAAGAAGGCGTCCAAGTAGCAGAAGTGGCGGATCGGCAACAGGGGCTGGGTCAATAAGTGAGGACAAAGTGAATTCTAGTTCTACAGCGAAGACCATTTTATTTTGGATCTCGATCGTGTTTCTGGGGGTGATGCTCTGGAAGCTGGTGTCGGCCAACGGCGCGCAGGCGCGCGAGGATGAGCCTAGTTACAGCGAGTTCATGGCCAAGGTCGATTCGAGCGACGTGAAGGAAGTGACGCTGTACCTCTCCCCGAACAGTTACGAATTGCAGGGCGAATACAACCGGCCGCCGAATCACAAATTTCATTTGACGGTTTTCAAGGAGTCGACTCCGGATTTGGCGAAGCAGTTGCGCGACAAGCAAGTGCCACTGAAAGTGAAGGAAGTGCGCAGCGGGGATTGGGTGCTGATTTTGTTGAATGCGGCGCCGCTGATTTTGCTGGTGGGCTTTTGCTTGTTTTTGATGCGGCAGATGCAGGCGGGTGGAAACAAGGCGCTGAGTTTTGGGAAGTCGCGGGCGCGGTTGCTGTCGGCGCAGCAGAAGAAAGCGACGTTTAAGGACGTGGCAGGAACAGACGAAGCCAAGGAAGAGCTGCAGGAGATTATTGAGTTCTTGAAGGATCCGCAGAAGTTTCAGAAGCTGGGCGGGCGGATTCCGAAGGGCGTCTTGTTAGTTGGGCCTCCTGGAACGGGTAAGACTTTGCTGGCGCGGGCGATTGCCGGCGAAGCGAATGTGCCGTTCTTCTCGATTTCGGGTTCGGACTTCGTGGAGATGTTTGTGGGCGTGGGCGCGAGCCGCGTGCGCGACTTGTTCGAACAGGGGAAGAAGAATGCCCCGTGCATCATCTTTATCGATGAAATTGATGCGGTGGGGCGTCATCGCGGAGCGGGACTTGGCGGCGGACATGATGAGCGCGAACAGACGCTGAATGCGCTGCTGGTGGAGATGGATGGGTTTGAAACGAATGAAGGCGTGATTTTGATCGCGGCGACGAACCGACCAGATGTGCTGGACCCGGCGTTGCTACGGCCGGGCCGCTTTGACCGGCGCGTGGTTGTGGCGCGTCCGGATGTGAAGGGACGCGAGGAAATTTTGCGGGTGCACACGCGCAAGGTACCGATTTCGGACGATGTGGATCTTTCGATCATTGCGCGCGGGACGCCGGGATTTTCTGGCGCGGATCTGGCCAACCTGGTGAACGAAGCGGCGCTATGGGCGGCGCGGCAGAACCGCAAGTTCGTGATGATGGTGGATTTTGAAATGTCGAAGGATAAAGTGCTCATGGGCGTGGAGCGCAAGAGCATGATTTTGTCCGACGAAGAGAAGAAGAACACCGCGTATCACGAAGCGGGACATGCGTTGGTGGCGGCGATGACGCCGCAAGCCGATCCGGTGCATAAAGTGACGATTATTCCGCGCGGCATGGCGTTGGGTTTGACCATGCAATTGCCGGAAGACGACAAGCATACCTACACGCGAGATTATCTTGAGGCGATGCTGGCGGTGCTGATGGGTGGCCGGTCCGCGGAAGAAATTTTCCTCGGGCATATTACTACCGGCGCGGGCAACGACATCGAACGGGCTACCGACATTGCCCGCAACATGGTTTGCGAATGGGGCATGAGCGACCAACTCGGGCCGCTGGCGTACGGCAAGAAAGATGAAGCGATCTTTTTGGGCCGGGAAATTAACCAGCACCGGGACTACTCGGAAGACACGGCCATTCAGATTGACCGGGAAGTGAAGCGCATCGTGGGCAACGGTTACGAGCGCGCGAAGAATATTTTGTCGAATAATCGCGAGGTGCTGGAGCGGATCGCGCTGGCGCTGCTGGAACGCGAAGTGATTGATGCCAATGAAGTGAAGTTGCTGATGGAGGGCAAGCCGCTGCCGGAGAAGATTCGGACGCCACCGCCACAGCCGCCGCAAGCGGCGCCTAGCGCGGATCCTAAGGTGGTGCGGCCGGAGTTGCGGCCGGCTCCGGGATTTACGCGAGGGGAGAACCCGGCGAAGGCGTAGTAATTAGCAAAAACGAAATTGAGTGAAGGCGCGGCTGCAGTTTGGCCGCGCTTTTCTTTTGCTACAAGATTTTATAGATGCACCGCTGGAGTTCGTGAAATTGGTGTTGGTTTGTGAGGGCGGCTATTGTCGGGTAACGGAACACGTACCGAAATCTATTGACGCTCAGCGAGAATGGCGCGGTGTACATTCATTACGTAATGAGATATAAACGTGCCCGTCGTATTAAGGCCTGACCCGATTACTAGAGAACCTTGGCACCTCCGAGGCTAACGCGCGGTCAGCCCTGAAGGAACGATCGATGAAAGCACTATTTCTCATTCTCGCAGGAACATTTTTCGCCTCGGCCGCGTCTGCCGACAGTTTCGTGACGGTTAGCGTCGGGCCAGATTCGTGGGGAGACTTTGGGACGCCCGAAAAGCTCAAATCTTTGAGTTTCACTTGGGATACCACGACAAATGTGCTCAGTAACTTTAAATTGGTCGGATGTGGCCCAATACTTCAATCGTTAGCAGCGGTGCCGACCTCCGAGATATTCACATCGAGTGGAATCGATCTGCTGAATATCTCCGGTCCGCCATCTTTTCTTCAGATCAGCTTCGAAGGAGAAGGAACTGGAACGGTAATCCCGTCCGCGCCCGGTGTTTATGATGAACGCCCAATATTCTTGGTCGACAACGGCTTTCACGAGGAATCGCCAGCGACGATCACAGTGGCTCCGCTTGCGGCTACTCCAGAGCCGGGGACACTTTTGTTAGTGGGAGTGGGCTTGGGGGGCGTGTTTTTGGGTAGGCGCAAGAAGGTTCTATAAGCGATCACCCGATGACGGTTTGCGGCCGAGTTTTCATGGTTGGAGTGGTTCTTGTGGTGCTTCTGCGGGCTGTGGCGTTTGGCGTTGATAGACCCACTTCGTGCGAGCTAGCAGGGCAAAGTGTCGTCGATCGTTCTGCCGATGGGCTTGCGCAAGTCAGTAACGTCGGGGACATACACATTAACTGCCTGGCTCTCCGACGGTTTAACCGCACGCCAGCGTCGACTGCACTCCCGGGTTGAAGGTGCAAAACCCTAAGCGCGAAGCGAGCTATTTTTGCCAGTATTTGTTGGCTGCGGCGATGGTTTGGAATTCGATGGCGATGACTTGGCTGGCGGCGATGAGACTGTCGGGGTTGGCGCCATAATTGGGGCGACCGCCCTTTAAGACGTCGAGGTCGGGTTGAATTCTGTGAATGCTGTGGCGGGCCATGGTGATTGCGAGGGCGCGGCCTTCTTCTGGAGTGGCAGTTATCAAAGTTCCGCCTGGGACTAAAACCAACTCTGAGTCTGGTACTCGATTCATGAATTCTCCCTCTAATTTTTCGGAACCCATCCGTCTATTCGATCGAGAAGTGCTCCAGTGTAGGCTACAACGGTCAGGCGACTGGTTTGCAGGAGTGCCGTTGGCGTGCCCGAGGAGTTCGCTAAGCAGGATTCACTCGGGGGCAATCCGGGGAAGGTGTAGAGGTTAGCTGGAGTTGAATTGATTCGAGGCGCGGCTGAAGATTGGCCGCGGCTTTTTTATTTTGTGCCGGTGAGGACGGTGTGGAGGCGTTCGACTTCGTGTTCGGTCATGCCGGCGAGGTAGTCGATCACCGTACGAGTGACGAGCGTTAAATTGCGAGAGGCGGCTTGCAATTCCTCCTGGTAGAAAGGGGGGAAGAACTTCCACGAGGAAGCTTTGGCGGCGTTGAGAAGAATTTCGAACACGACGCGGACGGCTTGGGTTTGGCCGTATTGAACGGTGGCGAGTTCGTTGTTGAGGATGACGTAGTTCCAGGTCAGCTCTTTCAACATGGTGATCTGATCGAGCGCCAATTTTTTGACTTCGGTGACTTCAGGCGAGGCCAGTGGGGCTAAGCGGATGGCATCGACGTAGCGAGAAATGATCACGGTGGAGAATTGCCAGAGGCCGGTGCGCTGATCGAGGGTGCCGACATAGCGACGGTCCAGCGGGAATAATTTCAAAACTTCGTTGAAGGATTTTTCCAGCTCGGCGCGGCGCGGGAGCAAGTCTTTGCGGCGCGCGAAAACCTGCGAGAAAAAGACGTCGCGTTCGGCGGAGTCGTCGTCATCGGCCAGGCGATCCAGGGGAATTTGTCCTGCGCAGTAAAAATCCACGAGGTCGTGGACGGCGTAGGTGATGTCGTCGGACCAGTCCATGATGGCGGCTTCCACGCTTTGATGGAAGGCGTTGGAAGGCTGGTCCTGGCGAACCCAGGCGAGAAGATCTCTCTCGGTTTCGTAGGCGCCCCACTTGTCTTTTTTGAGGGGATATTCGCCGTGGCACCAGGGATATTTGAGAACGGCGTCGAGCGTGGCTCGGGTCAGATTGAGGCCGCGGATCAGCGGAATTTTGTCATTGCTGCTGATGGCGTCGCTGACGCCGAGGCGGCCGACGAGGCGAAAAGATTGAGCGTTGCCTTCGAAGCCGTCCTGGAGGCCTTCCTTGTGAGCCAGGCGGTTCAATTCTTCTTCGGCAATGTGGCCGAACGGAGGGTGACCGAGGTCGTGTGCTAATGCCGCGGCTTCGGCGACGTCGGGATCCAAGCCCAGCGCCTGAGCTTCCTCACTTTGTTTCTGGACGAGGCGCTCGGAGATGCGGCGAGCGAGTTGAGCGACCTTCAGAGAATGAGTGAGGCGGTTGTGAAAAACGTATCCGCGATCGGCGGAGACCACCTGGGTAACTTCGGCCAGACGCGCGAAAGCGCTGGAGTAGAGAACACGGTCTCTATCAACTTGGCCAGGGGTGCGGTAGTCGGAGCGTTCTTCGGAGTAGAAACGTTCAGTGCGAGAGGACAAACGGGACAGCTTTCAAAGTTATCTCAATTCGGGGAGCCGGAGGTGCATGTCATCGGTCATCACAACACGCTGGCGCAAGATGAGGGGAAGTACGGCAGCCTTCACGGCGGTTGGAGCGGTGTTGGATTTCTGACGCAGTTCGGTCAGAAGGTCGGTCATCGACATTTCGGGGCGTTGTGCAAGTGCATCCAGGATCTGCTGCTGAATGGGCGGCATGTACCCTCCAACAACTACGGACGATTATAGCATAGGCGATCGGTGTGTGGCCGGAGTTGCGGCCGGGTGGATTTACGCGCGCGATTACGGCGAAAGATTCGTGCATGCCGCGGATAATTGTCGATCGAGGTCTTGGCGTTTTGTCCTAAATGGCGGGCGTTTGGTGTTTTACCCTACAAAAAGGGTGCGTACGACGGCGTACCGACAGCCTCTCTAAGTGGTGCTACATGATTTCATGTGAGCGTCTTGCGGATGCAGTAAGCGTCTTGCGGACGCCAAGGGAGGTCACCTTGGCTATCACCGTGCTTTTAGCAGACGACGTGGAGTTGGTGCGGCGAGCGATTCGCAGTTTGCTCAGGGACGAGCCGCAAATTGAAATTGTGGGCGAGGCATCCGAGCTTTCTCAAACACTGAAGATGGCGCAGGAGCTGCACCCGCAAGTGATCGTGTTGGATGTGCACATGCACAATCCGATAAGCGTTCCGGCATCGGACGTCAAAACCAAGCTTGCTGGGGCACGATTGCTGGCCATTTCTGTTTGGACGGATGAGGAAACGAAGGCGACGGCGGAAGGTCTTGGCGCGATTACATTGTTGGACAAAATGAATCTGGCCAGTGAACTGATCCCGACGATCCTGCAGCAGCCTTCCACGAACGCCAGCGCGGCGTATGCCGGGCAGATTCGTTAATTCAACTTTCAGGCGGCGGCCAGCAAACTTTCCAGATGCTGATGCAATACGTGTGGGTCGGTCTTGGAAACGACAAAGTTGATTCCCGCCTCGCGGGCAGTCTGCGGCGGAAGAGCATCGGCAAACATGGTAAAGAGAATGATCGCTACCGGATTCTTCATTGAGCGAATTTCGCGGGCGATTTCCAAACCGTTGCGATGGTCCAAAGCTAGTTCCAAAATGATTACGTCAGGGTTTAGATGAGTAAGTTGTTCTAGCGCGTCCAGGCCATCTACGGCTTCCCCGCAGACTTCGAAACCCGAGACATTTTCCAGATAATGGCGCGTGGCCGTGCGAGTGACTTCGCTGCCATCGACAATGAGGATGTATTTGGGCACGGGCCCCACCTGTTCAGGTGGCAGCCAAAAAACTGGAGAGCACCTTGAGTACGTTACCGTACCAACTCCAGGTGAGAATAGCAATCGGGGCTTTCGCGTAGGAAATTGTCAGAGCGAATTGGCTTCGGCGTGCCACTTGTCGGTTTGGCGCTTCATCGTTTCGTAGCATTCGCAGACGGCATCTTCCAGAGCGTTGCGATTGCTGATTTTCACCAAGCCTCGCGAATAAGTAATTAATCCGGCTTTTTGCAAGATACCCGCAGCGACGGTAACGCTGGCCCGGCGAGTCCCCAACATGTGCGCAAGAAACTGCTGGGTGAGCTGTATCGTGTCGGTGCCCAGACGGTCCTGACACATTAAAAGCCATCTGCCCAGGCGCTCTTCCACTTCGTGCAGGCGATTGCAGGCGGCCACATGTTCCGATTGCAAAGATAATTCCCGACCGAAACGGTGCAGCGCTAAAGACAAAGCGGGACACTTCGGCAGACTGAGGACTAAGTCTTTGGCTTTGATCCTGAAGCCGCTGCCATTCACCTGCATGATGGTGCGGGTGGAACTGGTAGTCAGTCCGGCGGTCAGCGGTATACCAACGAAGCCTTCTCTTCCGCAGAGTCCGACTTCGACGCTTTTTCCATCGGCCATGACCAACAGCACCGAGGCCAGGCCGTCGTCCACAAAAAACGCGTACTTGATGGGTTCGTCAGCCTCATTCAGGACGATGGGGATGGGTAATACAACAAACTCTAATTTAGAACGGATTTCTGAGAATTCATTTTCCGGCAGGGCCAGTAGGAGTTTGTTGCGAACGGCCTGTCCGTTGACATCGCGGGCGGGAGTCCTGGGTGGGGCTTTATTTAGATTTGGAGCGTACGAATTTTCAGACATGAAGTTCCTCGCGAAGGGTCTGTCGGATTTCGCAAGGAACCGCCAAGAGGATGGCAGAGGAATGCTAGTAGGACAGTCAGATGGTAGATCAAATGCAACGCGGTAGCAATGTGGTTGTGAGGATTGTCCAACAAAGAAGTTCAGAACTATGTCCGATGGCGTACATGGGCGCCAACAATCGTAAAAATAAATTTCTGAGCGGATTGGATTCCGAACCGGCGGAAGAGCGCAATTGATTTTTTTTTTGCTGCGATTTTTTTTATTGGCCGGTAGAAATGCGGAGCAGGTGGTAGAGCTGCGTGCGGCCTTCGAGCGTGACGCGGATGATGCGAGTGTTGGGGATGGGAGCGAGGTAGCGGAGTTCGCGGAGGCGTTGATAGAGCGCGCAGCCGAGAGTGCCGGCGAGGTGGTGGCGGCGTTCGGTCCAGTCGAGGCAGCGGCGGGCGAGTTTTTGTTGAGCGGATTTTTTTGTCGCGGCGCTGGATGAATTGAGCGGCGGGAGTTTTATGTTGAGGGATGCGAAGAATTCGCGGCCTTGCGGAGTGACTGCGTAGGATTTGGCGTTGGCTTCCTGGAGATAGTTGCGTTCGAGGAGGCTTTGGGTGATGCGTACGCCGAGCCAACCGGCGAGATGGCCGTAGCAGGTGCGGGCGTGTTCGATAGTGCCGTGAGCTGGAGTGAGCGCGGATGAGTTTCCATTTCCATTTGCATTTGCGCGAGGGCGTTCGCTGTGTGGGCGCGCGGTTAGAACGAGGAGAGCTTCGACAGCGTCGGCGATTTCTGCGCCGGCGAGGCGGTAGTAGCGGTGGCGGCCTTGGCGTTCGACGCTGAGGAGGCGGCCTTTGACGAGTTTGGCGAGATGTTCGCTGGCGGTTTGCGGGGCGATGTTGGCGGTGGCGGCGAGTTCTCCGGCGGGGAGGGCGATGCCGCCCATGAGGCGCAGCAGAATGGCGGCGCGGCCGGGATCGCCGAGCAATTGAGCGGTGTTGGAGAGGGATTCGTTCATGGCTATATTGTCGCGCTAAAAATATTTGGTTACTACGGCCCCCGCCGAAGTATCCACGGCGTCCAAATCCTAGACTGAAGTGGAAGGATGCAGTCTGAACTGGGGGGCTTTCCGAGATGATCACGCTTTTTCTGAGATACACGATCGATCCGAATAAGTTGGCGGATATCAAGCAATACACCGAGGATGAGCTGCAACCGATTCGGGAGAGCGGCGGGCAAGTGGTGGGATATTTTTTGCCGACGGATTTTGCGGGGCCGACGAATGAGGCGATCGGCATCATCGATTTTGCGACGCTGGCGGACTATGAGGTTTACCGGGCGAAATTGGCGGCGCATCCGCTGCACATTAAATATGTAGAGCGGTTGGAGAAAACTGGGGCGCTGCTGTCGATACATAGGTCGCTGGTGAAACGGGTGGAACCGTCGGCGGAGGTGAAGTCGTGAGCGCTGGCGCTGGCGGTGGAACTGCGGCGATTCCGGGTTACGACTATGGGACGGCGAAGAGTGCCAAGTCGCCGGTGTCGATGGAGGAGTTGCGGGAGTTGGAGCAGACCGTGGGCTGGGGCGAAGCGGACGCGGCGGTGATGCAGAAATATCGCGCGGCGTTTGTCACGCGCGCGGAAGCAATGGTGGATTCGTGGCGGGAAGTGATTGGGAAGCAGCCGCATCTGGCGAAGTGGTTTTTTGGGCCGGATGGAAAGGCGGATGACGCGTACAAGGCGGCGGTGAAGAAGAGGTTCGTGCAGTGGGTGGTGGATGTGGCGACGCGTCCGCACGATCAGGCGTGGCTGGATTATCAGGAGGAGATTGGGCTGCGGCATACGCCGGCGAAGAAGAATGTGACGGATGGGCGGGAAACGCCGCCGGTGGTGCCGCTGCGGTATGTGATGGGGTTTGTGCCGGTGGTGCTGCCGATTCGGGAGTTTTTTGAGGGCACGGTGAAAGATATGACGGAGCTGAAGGCGCTGGAGTGGGCTTGGTTGAAGGCGGTGGTGCTGCATGTGACGTTGTGGGCGCGGCCGTTTACGCGGGAGGGGTTGTGGTGAGGTGGAGGGGTGCGGTCGGGACTCTCTCGACAAAAAACAAAGTCAACGACGGGAGATGATTGATACGTCTCGGCCGCCCCACCCTTGCAAAAACCGCAAGGGTAGGCCACCCAGTTTTGAGTTGGGCTTACGCCAAAGATAAAAACAAAGACCTTCGAGGAGATAGGGCCCAGTGCTCAAGAGCTGGGCGGTTGAAGCGGTCGAAGGGTGAGGCGTAGAATGGCGGCATGGGAAACCGGAGCGGCGAAAATTTGAACGTGGTTTGTCCGTGCTGCCAGGCGAAGCTGGTGGTGGATGCGGTGTTTGGGGCGGTGTTGTCGCATGAGGCGCCGGTGAAGGCTGGGCCCAATGTGGATTTGACGGATGCGGCGGGGATTTTGAGCGAGCAGCAGCGGAATCGCGAGGATAAGTTCCGGGATTCGTGGAATATTGAGCAGAATAAGGAAGATATTTTGGCGAAGAAGTTTGAAGAGGCGATGAAGAAAGCGAAGAATGCGCCGGCGGGGAAGCCGATTCGGGATTTTGATTTGGATTGAAGCGTTCCGATGCTGTTTGAGTTGAGCTTTTTGGTGAGATTGTTTTTTGTGATTTTGGACTGCGAGTAGTTCCCTCCTTCGATTAGACTTTTCCGCGGATGACTATGCGTAAGAAATTCAGGTTGAAGGTGCGTTCGCGCACGCTGGTGCTTGGCGAGCGGACGCTGGTGATGGGTGTGTTGAATGTGACGCCGGATAGTTTTTCGGATGGCGGGGAGTTTTTTAATACGGATGTGGCGATCGAGCGGGCTTTGCTGATGGAGCGGGATGGGGCGGATTTGATTGATGTGGGGGCGGAGTCGACGCGGCCTGGATCTTCCGAGATTTCTGTTGAAGAGGAGTGGAAACGATTGGGGCCGGTGTTGGAGGGGCTGCGTGGGCGGCTGAAAATCCCAGTGTCGGTGGATACGCGGAAGGCGGAGGTTGCCTGGCGGGCGGTGCAGAGTGGAGCGGAGATTATTAATGATGTGAGTGGGTTGCGGCATGATGCGCGGGTGGCGGAGGTGGCGGCGCGGTTGCGAGTGCCATTGGTACTGATGCATATGCGTGGAGAGCCGGAGACGATGCAGCGGAAACCGTTTGCGCGGGAGGTGGTGCGCGATGTGGTTGAGCGGGTTGCGTGAATCGGTGCGGGTGGCGCGTGCGGCTGGAGTTGCGGCGTCGGCGATAGTGGTGGATCCGGGGATTGGGTTTGGGAAGAGTTATGCGCAGAATTTTGAGTTGCTGGGGAAATTGAACGAGCTGGCGAAATTGGGATTTCCGTTGCTGGTGGGGACGTCGCGGAAGGGATTTATTGGGAAGACGCTGGGGGCGGCGGGCTTTGATGGCTCGTCTGCCGAAACGAAGATTTGGGGGACGGCGGCGACGGTGGCGGCGAGTGTTTTGAATGGGGCGCATATTGTGCGGGTGCATGATGTGGCGGAGATGGTGAAGGTGGTGCGGGTGGCGGATTGTGTGGTGAGGCCGGGGTTGGCGCCGAAGAATTGATGGGCGTGTGGGGGATTTGAGTTAGTAGAAACTGTTTGTGCATCAGAAGGACAGAACTTGTGACCTCGGTGGAATCGAAACACCTGCGTTAGGTTGAATCTAAACCCCCAGACGCAACTACGGCGTCTGGGGCACCCGGGCCTCGATGGAATCGAAACACCTGCGTTAGGTTGAATCTAAACCCCCAGACGCAACTACGGCGTCTGGGGCACCCGGGCCTCGGTGGAATCGAAACACCTGCGTTAGGTTGAATCTAAACCCCCAGACGCGACTACGGCGTCTGGGGCACCCGGGCCTCGGTGGAATCGAAACACCTGCGTTAGGTTGAATCTAAACCCCCAGACGCAACTACGGCGTCTGGGGCACCCGGGCCTCGGTGGAATCGAAACACCTGCGTTAGGTTGAATCTAAACCCCCAGACGCAACTACGGCGTCTGGGGCACCCGGGCCTCGATGGAATCGAAACACCTGCGTTAGGTTGAATCTAAACCCCCAGACGCAACTACGGCGTCTGGGGCACCCGGGCCTCGGTGGA
Organism: uncultured Acidobacteriota bacterium; assembly: GCA_963846145.1. Lineage (GTDB taxonomy): Bacteria > Acidobacteriota > Terriglobia > Acidiferrales > UBA7541 > Acidiferrum. The sequence goes on from CAWJUV010000007.1 coordinate 585,232, forward strand.
ATCGAAACACCTGCGTTAGGTTGAATCTAAACCCCCAGACGCAACTACGGCGTCTGGGGCACCCGGGCCTCGGTGGAATCAACACGCTCCGGATTGTTGAATCTATGCGGCGCTTGGATATAATTCGCGCATAAATTCGTTGGGGCTTGTTGCGAAAAGAGGAGTGTTTATGCGTGTTCGGGTGATTTTGTTTTTGGTGGTGATGCTTGGTGTGGGCGTATCGACACCGCGAGTGAAAGCGCAGGGGGCGCCGACGGTTTCGGCTGCGCCGAATGATCCGTTGCATCGAGTGCAGGGGCCGGGGGCTTGTACGACGGATGCGTCGTCTTCGTGTGCGGAGGCGGCGGGGAAGATTTTGCCGCTGGCGATGGGGCCTTCGCCGCTGCAGGAGAATTTGCGGCGATTAACGGATGAAGTGGGCGGGCGGGTGACGGGTTCGCCGCAGATGGCGAGGGCGGTTGCGTGGGCGACGGATGCGTTTCGCGCGGCGGGCGTGCCGGTGCATACGGAGAAGTATGAGTTGGCGGTGACGTGGAGTGAGGGCGATACCCGCGTGGAAGTGCTGGGCGAATATTTTTTTCCGAAGCGGGCGGACCTGACGCTGTTTACACCGAGGGCGGTGAGTATTGGGTGGTCGCCGGCGACTCCTGCGGGGGGATTTGAAGCGCCGGTGGTGGATATTGATCACGGCTCAGAGAAAGATTTTGCGGCGGTGGGCGGGGCGATTAAAGGCGCGATTTTGCTGGCGCACACGGATATCGGAAGTACGTGGGCCGATTTGTTCGCGGAATATTCGCAGCCGCTGGGGGTGATTGAGCGCGCGGAGAGCGGCGGGGCGCTGGCGATTTTGTGGATCAGCGCGCGGGAGCGGTTGCTGCTGTACCGGCACACCAATTCCGGTGCGGAGCTGGAAAAGATTCCGCAGGCGATTTTGGCGCGCGAGGATGGCATGCGATTGTCGCGCACGGTGCTGGCCTATCCGGGAAAAGTGCGGGTGCGGTTCTCGATGCCGAATAAAATTGGCGGGCCGGTGGAACAGGAAAATGTGGTGGGAGAAATTGCCGGGTATGAGAAGCCGGATGAGGCGGTGATTTTGGGGGCGCATCTGGATTCGTGGGATTTGGGGACGGGTGCGCTGGACAACGGATGTAATGCGGCGATGGTGATCGAGGCGGCGCGAGTGTTGAAGGCGACCGGGCTGCGGCCGCGGCGGACGATTCGGTTTGTGTTGTTTAGTGGCGAAGAGCAGGGCGAGCTTGGTTCGCGTGCGTATGTGCGGGCGCATCGCGCGGAGCTGGATAAAATTCGTGCGGCGGTGATTTTTGATTCGGGGATTGGGAAGGTGACGGGATATTCGCTGGGCGGACGGCCGGAGTTGGAGGCGGGCTTGCGCGAAGTGTTGAAGCCGCTGGAGTCGTGGGACATCAATCATCATTCGGTGCCGCCGGAGTCGGGGTCGGATCACCTGGATTTTATGTTGGAAGGGGTGCCGGCGCTGATTGCGGAGCAGGATGAGGCGAACTATATGCCGAATTATCATGCGGCGTCGGATACGTTGGATAAGGTGGATATTCGAACGTTGAAAGAGCATACGGTGATTGCGGCGTTGACGGTTTGGGGAATCGCGGATCGGGCGGAGCCGTTGGGGAAGAGGCTGACGCGCGCGGAGATTGAGGCGAATTTTAAAGAGACGGGTTTCGATCAGGCGATGAAAGCGGGCGGCGAGTGGGACGAATGGGCGAGTGGGAAGCGCGGGCGTCAGCCGTAGTTGCGGGTGAGTGGCGTGACTGAACGTTGGGTGCGCGTGGGCCTTATACTTTATAGATGATGCATGCGGCTGCTGCGGGCGATCCGGCAAAGAAGGCGGGGAAGATTTTGGCGCTGGATTATGGGCGCGCGCGGATTGGTGTGGCCATTGCGGATTTTGAAACGCGGATGGCGAAACCGTTGATGACGCTGGAGCGCGAGAATCGGAATGAGGATATGCGGCGGTTGCGGGAGTTGGCGCGAGATTCTGGGGTGACGCAGATCATTGTGGGGTTGCCGCTGCGCCTGGATGGGACGCGCGGGGAGATGGCGGAGGAGGCGGCGCGGTTTGCGGAGCGGGTGAGGAAGCAGATTGGCGTGGCGGTGGAGATGGTGGATGAGCGGTTGACGAGTTGGGAAGCGGAGCGGCTTTTGGAGGAGCAGGGTGGGAGGAGTTTTCGTGCGGCGGCTGCGCATGTTGCGCCGCGCAAGGTGACGGGGCGTGATGGTACTGCGGGCGCTGCTGGGGATTCTGCGAAAACGCGGCGGAAGGTGAAAGATGCGGGGAAGTTGGGTGTTGATGCGTTCGCGGCGATGGTGATTCTTAAGGAGTATTTGGAGCGGTAGCTTTCGGTTCGGTGTGGCATCTAATTTAACGAGGCGATTGCTGTCGACTCGCGTCGGTGCGGAGACTCAGCGAGTGGGCAAATTTTTATTAATTGTGTTGCTGGTGGTGGCGGCTGCGGCCGGGTGGTTGTGGTGGTGCGTGCATACGCCGTACCGAGATTTTGGCGCGGATGGGGTGTTTGTGACGGTGCCGCGTGGGGCTTCGAGCCGGTCGGTGGCGCGGATTTTGCGGCGGGATGGAGTGGTGCGGAGCGCGGTGGCGTTTGAGTTTTATGCGCGGAGGCATCCGCGGAGGTCGCTGCAGGCTGGGGAGTATTTTTTCGATCAGTCGAGTTCGGCGAAAGATGTGTTTTGGAAATTGGCGAATGGGCAGGTGTTTGAGCAGCCGTTTACGGTGCGCGAGGGCGAGACGATGTTTGATATTGCGCGCGAGCTGGAGGCTGGGAAGTTTATGACGGCGGCGGAGTTTTTGGCGGCGGCGAAGGACCCGGGTTTGATTAAGGATTTGTCGCCGCGGGCCGCGACGCTGGAAGGATTTTTGTTTCCGGCGACTTATCATTTGGCGCGGCATCCGACGGCGATCGCGTTGACTACGGACATGGTGAGGAAGTTTAAGGAAGAGTGGAGTGCGGTGACGAGCTCGAGTGACGGAGCGAATTCTGGGACCATGCCGCCGACTGCGGAAACCACGACTGGGTTGGTGACGCCGGCCGCGCCGGATGCGAACGGCGATATCTCGACCACAACAAGGACAGCCACCACGATGCCAGGAGCGATGAGCGCCGCCAGTGCGATGAGTAATGCGCGTCCGGTCGTGGCGATTGTGACGCTGGCTTCGTTGGTGGAGCGGGAGACGCCTAAAGCGGAGGAACGGCCGTTGGTGGCGGGGGTGTTTCGAGAATCGGATGCACAAGTCGATGCCGCTGCAGTGCGATCCCACGGTGATTTATGCGTTGGAGCAGCGCAATGCGTATCGCGGAACGCTGACGATTGCGGATTTGCATATCGATTCGCCGTACAACACCTATACGCACACGGGATTGCCTCCGGGGCCGATTGGAAATCCGGGAGAGGCTTCGTTGCGCGCGGCGTATCGGCCGGCGACGACGAACTATTTGTATTTCGTGGCGAATACGCAGGGCGGGCATTTCTTCAGCGCGACGCTGGCGGAGCACAACGATAATGTGATTAAGTACCGACGGTTGCTGGCGGCGCAGGCTACGAATCGATGAGCGAATCTTCCGCGACGAAAAAAACGATGATCCTGGACGATGCGCGCCGCATGAGCGTGACGCGGTGGACGCCTGCGGAAATCGATCAGTTGCGGCGGCGCTTGATTGCGGAGCATGGCGAGGCGGGGAAAACCAGCACGGAATACATTGCGGATGTGCTGGAAGCGGCGGGATTGAAGCTGGAGTTGAATCAACAGGAAGAAGCCGAAGATCAGTACGAAGAAGAATTTGAGGATTTGCTGCACTTCAAGACGCTGGAGGATGCGGAAGTCAGCGTGATGCGGCTGGATGAATTGATGCGGAAGTTTAAGGAGGCGGGGGAAACTGCCGCGGTGAACCGGGTGCTGGACGTGGCGCGGCTGGGGAAACGGCGCGCGGAAATGATTTCGCGGAATCAGAAAGTGGAAGCGCCGAAGCGCGCGGAGAAAGAGGAAATTGCGAGCTGGTTCCGCATCTGGCTGGAGACGCCGGATGCGTTTTTTGATTGGCTGGATGTGCGGAAGCAGTCGCCGGAGTTTCGAGAGAAATTTCCGCAGATGGATAAGGACGAATGAGCGCGACGGGAAATGCTTTGGGGAGTGGGGCGCTGGATCTGCCGCCGTTTTCGCTGGATGTGGAGAATTTGAATCTGGGCGAGGGCGTGAAGGCGGTGGGGCTGGAGTTGCTGGAGACGGAGAGTCGCGAGCCGGTGCGTGGTGGGCAGGCGGCGCAGATTTGGTCGGCGGCGTTTCCGGTGCTGGCGGCGGACGAATATTATGTGGTGGATTTTTTCAGTCACCTGGAGAGGGTGCGGGATTTTTGCCAGACGCATGAGATTGCTTTTCGCGATGCGGCGGAGCGGTGCCTGGTGATTGCCAAGCCGACGCAGGAGCAATTGTTGGATTTGTTTGGGCGGTTTGAGGCGGAGACGTTTGGGGTGCGCGTGGGGACGGCTGCCGAGAAGGCGGATGCGGAGTTGGAAGGTGAATTGTCGCGGCGCGGGTTAGATGCGTACGAAACGGCGTATACGCGGTATACGTTTTGTGCGGTGTGCGAGCCGGAAGATGGCTGGGTGACGCTGCTTACGGAAAAGTTGTGGCCTAGTGAAGTGATTCGGCGGGTGCGGCCGGCGCTGCAGCCGTTTGATGTGCATATTGCCCGGCCTAACTGAATGTTTTCTTCGCAGAAGAAGAATTCCCTTTTATCGATGAGTCGTAGGCGAGGCGCTGGCGTTTTTTTGCTTGGCGTTGGCGTGGCAGTGTCGCTGTTGGGGGGCTGTGACGGACATGTGTCGAAGGTGACGAATGTGCCGGCGGCGGCGAAACCGGTGGTGCTGGATTCGACGCGCGAGGAGTTGTTGGAGAAATACAATTCCATGGCACGTGGAGTGCGCAGCCTGAATGCCACGGTGGAATTGAAGCCGGTAGCGGGGTCGAAATATAGCGGAGTGATTGAGGAGTATCACGAAGTGAAGGCGTTTTTGCTGGCGGAGCGGCCGGCCAGCGTGCGAATGATTGGGCAGGCGCCGATCGTTGGGACGACGGTGTTCGATATGACCAGTGACGGAGAGACGTTTCGCGTGTCGATTCCGTCGAAGAATAGATTTTTGATTGGGGCAGTGGGAGCGGAACGGAACAGCAGCAAGCCGATTGAAAATTTGCGGCCGCAGCATTTGCTGGATGCGCTGTTGTGGCCGGAGGTTCGCAAGGAAGAGCCGGTGCTGTTTGAGGAATTTAACGATGAGGCGGGGCGGTTTTACGTGTTGACCGTTTTGCGCGGTGGGTATCAGACGGAAATCTTAAGGAAAATCTGGTTTGATCGGACGAATTTGCAGGTGGCGAGGTTGGAGAGTTTTGGGCCGCGCGGATTGTTGGTGTCGGATATTCATTTTTCGAATTGGCAGGCGGTGGATATTGCTGGCGGCGGGGCGGATGCGAGCGCGGCTACGAATTTGCAGCAGTTTCCTCGGTCCATTTTGATTGAACGGGTGCATGACGATTACCGGTTGGATTTGCAACTGGCGAAAGTAACGTTGAACACGGAGATTCCTGCAGAGCGTTTCAATTTGCAGCAGCCTACGAATGCAGAAGTGATTCATGTCGGCGAACCGGCGACGGCGGAGCAGGAGAAACCGCAGCCATGATGGGTGAGTTGATTGCGCGGAATTTGCTGCACCGGCCGATGCGCACTTTTATCGGGGTGATGGCGGTGGCGGTGGAAGTTGCGCTGGTGGTGCTGATCGTTGGGCTGACTTCGGGATTGCTTTCGGAAACGGCCAAGCGCATTGAAGGAATTGGCGCGGACATTATGGTCCAGCCGCCAGCGGCTTCGGTGTTTTTGGGTTTCAGTGGATCGCCGATGCCGATCAAGATTCGCGACAAGCTGGCGGCGCAGAAATATGTACAGTCGGTGGCGCCGGCGCTGCTGCAATTCAATTCGACCGGTGGAGTGGAAGTGGTGTACGGCATCGAGCGGGATAGCTTTCGTGCGGTGTCTGGCGGATTTGTTTTTTTGCAAGGGCACGACATGGAGGGGCCGGACGATTTGCTGGTGGATGACTGGGCGGCGAAGGCCAAGAAACTAAAAGTAGGCGACACTTATAACTTACTGAACCACGACTGGCATGTCGCGGCGATTATCGAGCATGGAAAAGGTGCGCGGCTTTTTGTGCCGCTGGCGACGTTGCAGGATTTGGTGGGAGCGCACGATAAGGCGTCGATTTTCTTGCTGCGGTGTACGCGGCCGGAGCATACCGAAGATGTGATGGAGGAACTGCGGCATGTGCTGCCGGGTTATACGCTTCGGCCGTTGAAAGATTTTCTGTCGCTGATGACCGCGACGAATATTCCGGGGCTGCAGACGTTTATTCACTCGATGATTGCGCTGGCGATTGCGATTGGGTTGCTGGTGATTTTTCTGACGATGTACACCACGGTGATTGAGCGGACGCGCGACATTGGAGTGTTGAAGTCGCTGGGGGCAGATCGCTCGTTTATTGTGCGGGCGCTGCTGACGGAATCGGCGGCGCTCTGCGTGTTGGGGATTGCGGCGGGGATTGGGTTGAGTTACTTGGTGCGGGCGGCGTTTTTGGCGGGGTTTCCAACGCTGTCGATTCTGATTACCCCCCGGTGGATTGCGGCGGCGGCGGCGATTGCGTTGGGTGGGGCGCTGGTGGGAGCGAGTTATCCCGCGTGGGCGGCGAGCCGGAAGGATCCGGTGGAAGCGCTGTCATACGACTAAGGCGAGGTTGCCTAGAAGCACTGTCATAAACTACATAGTATAGTACTGCCCTTGTTACCTGGAGTTTGGGGCAGACCAAATGGTTTTCGAAGACGACGAAATTGGACGATCCATTCGCGAGGATCAAACGAGATCGACAAAAGCTCAGCGCGAAGCCGCTAGAACAAATCGGTCAAGAAAGCTATTTGCGGCAAAAATGCAAGAAGCCAAGAAATCTAAAGATCGGTTCGGGTTCGAGCGCCTACTCGAGTTGCAGGGCTTGAAGCGTGGGAGCGCCGCTTGGAACGCAGCGTGGGAGTACTTCTATTCCGACGAAACTTAAGCTGCCGGATGGCCTTGAGCCTAATTTTTTGCTCTTCAACTGGGAGCTGTTCGAAGGTTTCTAAAGCCAGCTCCACGGCGCGATCGAGTTTCGACTTCTTTGCCATATGGTGACGGTCGCCGATGCGCTGGGTGAAGTCAATGGAAATGTTCGAGCGCATGGTTATGATTTGGCTCGGCGCTTTTAGGGATGATCAATCGCCGTTTGGCGCATTCGAATAAGCTCACCTTTTTCAAGGCTTCCAAACATCTACCATGTCGGCTAGGCAGCGGTGCGAATCGCGGCTACAATACCTAGCTGCAAAAGCTGCGAAATAGCGGGCTATTTAAGAAGAGCCATTGGAACCGATACTTAAAACGGAAAATTTGTGGAAGTTGTATCGCGCAGGAAAGGTCGAAGTGCCTGCGCTGCGTGGCGTGAATTTCGAGGTGGCGCCGGGCGAGTCGGTGGCGGTGATGGGGCCGTCGGGGTGCGGGAAGTCTTCCCTGCTGTATGTGATTGGTGGGATGGCGACGGCTTCGAAGGGGCGCGTGCTGGTCGACGGCAATGAGCTGTCGGCGATGACGGACGCGGAGCGGACGCGGCTGCGGCGGCACAAAATTGGGTTTGTGTTTCAGCGGTTTAATTTGCTGCCGACGCTGACGGCGAAAGGCAACATTGCGATTGCGCAGTTTATTCATGGGAACGGATTTGATCCGCACCGGTTTGAAGTTGTGACGAAAATGCTGGGGCTGGCGGGGCGGCTGAATCATCGGCCGATGGAGTTGTCCGGTGGCGAGCAGCAACGTGTGGCCATTGCGCGTGCTCTGATTAATGAGCCGAAGATTTTGCTGGCGGATGAGCCGACTGGAAATCTCGATTCCAAGAATTCCGATGTGGTGCTGCAGATGCTGCGGCAGTTGAATAAGGAGTTGGGCCAGACGATTGTGATGATTACGCACAATCCCGAGGCAGTGGTTTATTTTGACCGGGTGGTGCATATGCGCGATGGCGTGATTGTTGATGGGGTTCCCGCGGATTAACGTATGGCTTCGCTAGGACAAATACTTTCGCGAACGTTTTTTTGGTCGTATGAGCGCGGGACGTGGCAGTACGACATCGCCGTGGCGGTGATTTTGATTTTTGCGTTGTTGACGCCGCGGGGATGGTTTCACGATCAGCCGGAGAGTGGTGCGCCTGCAGCGCCGGGGCAGGTTTTGTTGATTGGGCAGGAGGGGAATCGCGAGACGTATCGGGTGGATACGCGAGTGTTGGCTCCGCCGACGAAGCTGGCGCTGCAGAATGATCTGCATAATGCGCTGCAGGAGGCGCTGCCGGATTTGCATCACGGGAATTTTTCGATTTCGAAGATTGAGCCGGAGCGCGATGAGCAGGGTACGGTGGTTGCGTACAAGGTTGAGATTAAGCGCTGACACGCTACGTGTTGAAAAATTAACTTCGCGCGATCATTCGCGAGCACGTTTCACTGAAAAGACAAAATTCAAGACTCGATGTGGATGCCCGGGCGCCCCACCCTCGCAAAAACCGCGAGGGTAGGCCACCCACTTGGGTTGAATTCAAACCCTAACGTCAAAAACCGTTTAGTTCCCTTCGACGAAGTTCTTCAGGCGGTTCAAGGCTTCATCCCACTGTTTGGAAATACGATCCAGGTAGATGCGGGCGTCGCGGAGGCGGCGTTCTTCCAGTTGCCAGATGATTTGGCGGCCGTGGCGGGCGCTGCGGACGAGGCCGGCGTGTTCCATGACGCGGAGGTGGCGGGTTATGGCTTGGCGGGTGATGTCGGTGCCGGCGGTGAGGTGAGTAATGGAGAGCGGGCCGTCGTGGCAGAGGCGGGTTACCAGGCGGAGGCGGGTTTCATCACCAAGGGCGGCGAAAATGGGGGCGGATTGAGCCTGTTCGCTGCCGGCGCGCCATTTAGCGGAGGTTAGCAAGGTAGGCCTCGATCAGGCGGGTTTGCGCGGCCCAGCCGTTTTCGTTGGCGGTGAAGGCTTTGGCGCGGCGTTCCAGGGGGATTTGGTCGAAGCCGGATTCGGTGATGGTGAGGAGGATGCCCCCTTCGGCGTCGTCGAGGACGAATTCTACGAGGGTGGTCGGCTCTTTGGTGTAGTCGATGTTCGGGTCGAGGGCGTAGGGGTGCCAGCGGAAGGAGAAGAGGCGCTCTGGCTCGATTTTATCGACGAAGAATTCGAATTTGAGGTGGGCGTAGGGTTTCTGTTTTTGGGCTATGGTGTCGTCGACTTTGGTCGGCGCGATCTGGCCATGGACCATGGTTCCGGGCAGGAAAGGAGCTTCGAATTTCATACCGAACCAGGTGCCGAACTGTTCGGAGTCGGAAATAGCGGACCAGACGCGTTGGCGTGGGGCGCGGAGCAGGATTTTTTTCTGGATGCGATCGGTGGACATGGGTAATATGCAACCTCCTGATTGCATATTTTAATCAATTAACAGTTAAATGCAACATTTTAGTTGCATGACTTGGACGAGGCAGCGGATATGTCGGCGGTGTCAGATACCCACGTTAACAAGGTCATCGTCTTCGTCCGGCTTCTGAACGAAGGCATTGACGTTTCGCGTCCGACGGACGCGGAGGATTTGGGCGATGGACGATTTAGGATTCTTCCCACCACTAATTACGATCCCGACGACGAAATTTGGGAGTTCCCTCCAGGCACGATTGTCTGCGTAGAGTTGCGGCGAGGGGAAAGAGGCGAATATCTTCTCGCAGTCATGAGTTGAGCTCGGGCGGAGCAATGAACACCACCGCGGTCCTCGGCCGTTTGAAACCGTGGCGGCGGAGGGTGCGTCTCTTTGCTATGCTGGTTGCCTTGAAGGTTTGAGGTTGTGACCTTACGTTTGTGTGGGTAGAGGGGCCTCGATTGACTCGTTCTTCTGTGCGTTTCGTGTTGTGCGCGTTCATTTTTTGCTTGGGGTTGGGGCTGGCGCTGAGGTCTGCGGCGCAGGGGCCGTGGAATACCGATAGTGTGCTGGGAATGATGGATCGCACCGCGAGTGACTTTCGGACGTTGACTGCGGACATTGAGCACATCAAATACACCGACGTGGTGAAGGATACGTCCACGGAGTCGGGGAAGATTTTTGTGCGGCGCGACGAGAAGATGCGCATTGAATTTCAGAAGCCGGATCCGCGGACGATTCTGCGCAATGGGGATTCGCTGTTTGTGTTTACGCCGAAGATCAATCGCGTGGAAGAGTATGACTTAGGGAAGAACCGCGAGATGGTCGATCAGTACGTGTTGCTGGGATTTGGGACCAGGGGTGAAGCGATCCGGAAGAGCTACCTGGTGACCATGACGGGCGAAGCTGAGGTGGACAATAAGAAGTGCGCGATCCTGGAGATGACGCCGAAGAACGATCAGGTTCGCAAGCAGATTGCCAAGATTCAGATGTGGATTGATGAGGCGTCGTGGATGCCGATTCAGCAGAAGTTTTTTGAGTCAGGGTCGGAGGATTATTTGATTTTTCATTACACCAATGTGATGAAGAATCTGAAGATTCCGGATTCGCAGTTTAAGCAGGATTGGCCGAAGGGCGTGAGCCGGAGTAAGCCCAGGTCTTAAATTAGCAATAAGCGAAATTAGGGAATGAAAAAAGGCGACGCCGAACCGAGGCGTCGCCCTTTTGTTTTGGACGTCTTATTTCGCGGCGGTGCGCTCGGCTTCCAGCAGTTGTTCTTTGCGGCCGAGTCCCCAGCGGTAGCCGGCGAGTTTGCCGTCTTCGCGGATGACGCGGTGGCAAGGGACGACGATGGAGACGGGGTTGGTGGCGCAGGCGCGGGCTACGGCGCGGACGGCGCGCGGTTGGCCTAGCGATTTTGCGACTTGGGTGTAGGTGCGGGTGGCGCCGCGAGGGATGCGCTGGAGTTCTTGCCAGACGCGGCGTTGAAAGGCTGTGCCTTGCACGTCGAGTGGGAGTTCCGAGCTAGCGGGTTTGCCTTCGATTTGGCGGACGATTTCACCGACCCAGCGTTGATAAGAATTTTTGGCTGGGGCGATTTCGGCGCGCGGATATTCGTCGCGAAGTTCGGCTTTGAGTTTTTCTTCGGTGCCGCCAATGTATACGGCGGAGACGCCGCGTTCCGTGGCGGCGACCAAAACTTTTCCGAGTGGAGATTCTGCGAACGTGTAATTGAGCTGCATTCCTTTTCCTCCTTTTTGGTAAGCGGCCGGGGTCATGCCCAGCTTGGCGTCACTGCGTTCGTAGACGCGGCTGGATGAGCCGTAGCCGGTTTCGTAAAGAGCGTCGGTGATATTTTTTCCTTCGCGTAGTAAGGCTTTGAAGCGTTTCAGGCGCAGCGCGTCGGCGAGGTCTTTAGGAGCGAGGCCGGTGACTTGCTGGAAGGCGCGGCGTAGTGCGGAGGGAGTGGTGTTGAGCTTGCGCGCGAGGGCGGCGACCCCGCGATGATCTAGAGATTCGTCGTTGGTTTGCGCGAGTTCGCGGGTGGCGCGTTCGACGAGTTGCAGTGGAGCGGACTTTTCGTTGGGTTTGCAGCGGAGGCAGGCGCGGAAGCCTTGCTTTTCGGCTTCGGCTCCGGTGTGGAAGAAGACGACGTTCTGGCGCAAAGGGCGGCGCGCCGGACAAGTCGGGCGGCAATAGATTTGGGTAGAGCGGACGCCCAGGATGAATTGGCCTTCGGCGTGGGGATCGCGGGCTAGGGTGGCTCGCCAGTATTGTTCGGCTGCTGGGCCGGTGATGGAAGAGGTTGTTGATTGTGTAGAAGCGCTCATGACTCGTCAAAATTAACGCAGTAAAGAAAACAAAGCTATCCGCTAACGTGCGTCAATCTCTGGCCGTTAAGAATTCAAAAAACGCACTCTTGAAACCGAAGTGGCGGCACCTAACAACGAGAACCCAAACTAAAACAAAGTCAAAAGAAAGACCCAGGTTCATGAACCAACTGCGAAGCTGGACCACCCTCATTGGGTTGGATTTTCCTGGTTGTGAATTTTCTCGGTTGTGAATTCTTTGCGTAAAGTCTCGATTCAGGGCTTGGAGGTGGCGGGGATGGCCGCGGGCGCTTGAGCGCGGGGGGTGGTGATGGTGAGTACGACCGCGGTGACGATGATGGTGGCGGCGAGGAGGGTGCGGGTGGTGATTTGTTCGTTGAGGAAGAGCCAGCCGAGGAAGAGGGCCACGACCGGGTTGACGAAGCCGTAGGTGGAGACCTTGGCGGCGGTGCTTTTTTTGAGGATGTAGAGGTAGGCGGTGAAGCCCATGCCGGAGCCAAAAACGATTAGATAGAGGACGGCGAGCCAGGAGCGGGTGGTGATGGCCGCGAAGTGCAGGTCGTGCATTTCGCCGGTGAGGAGCGTGGTGATCCACAGGGCGGCACCGCCAGTGAGGCTTTGCATGGCAACGACGAGGAGCGGCGAGGTTGGGGCTGGGCGGTGTTTGGAGTAGAGCGAGGCGCAGGCCCAAACGAAGGCGCAGATGATCAGCACGGCGGTGCCAACCGGGTCGGTGCGCTGGCCGCCGAAGTTCGATGGACCGACCAGGAGAAATAGGCCCGCGAAGCCGAGGATCAGGCCGATGAAGACGCGGGCGCTGGGGCGTTTGCCGCTGGGGCGGAGCCAGTCGACGAGGACAAGCCAGAGAGAGACGGTGCCGACCAGCAGTGCCGCAACGCCAGAAGGGACGCGCAGCTCGGCCCAGCCGAGGCCGCCGTTGGCGATGCACAGCAGGCCGATGCCGGTGACCGCGGAGGTCACCCAGTTCTGGGCGGTGGGGCGGATGCCGGTTTTCCAGCGCAGGAGGGGATAGAGGATGAGGCCGACAAGGGTGTGGCGCATCGCTGCCATTGCGAAGGGCGGGATAGACTCGACAGCGATGCGAATGGCCAGATAAGTGGAGCCCCAGATGATGTAGACGGCGAGGAAGGCGATGGGGACCCAGTGGCGCGAGTCGCGGGTTGCTGCTGGTGCGTTGGGCGCAGTTGTTGACTGGGAGCGGGAGCTGCGGGAACGGCGGTGCCTTCGGGCTCGAGCGTTGTGGGGGCTGGGGACATTTTATTGCGTGCTGCGAACGCGCTTCAGTATTTGGCTTTCCAAGTTAGCTTCGCAATGCAAAGGCATCCAGCTCCATATTGGAGGATTGGAGCGATTGCATGGATGATTGAACGGTGAGATGGGGCGCTTGCGCTATCCGCGATCGCGCGTCATACTTTTTTACGGCCGACCTAGTCCTAGTACTGAGTATTTTTTCTTAGGACACGCTTAGGAATTTCTGCTGGTTGACGCAATCGGGAGGCGGTGCCATCTTAGCAACCCGCACTTCTCAGGCGACTCGCCGTACTGGGAAATACAGCGTTGGGTTTAGCGGTTTGTTGGGGATGTGGTTCGAAGTCAGGTCATCTTAGCAGCATCTCTGAGGGGAGATGAGCGCTACCAATCTCGCACTGGCGATTCGCAAACCGTCGGCTTCCGCGTCCGCGCAGGCCGTCGAAGCTCCCATACGTACAACCACACCTACACTAGTATGCCGGCCGCTGCTGCAGCCGGATCGGACGCGGCAGTTTGTGCGCGTGCCGACGCATGCCGTGGGCGTGCACCCGGAACATCGCGAATATCCACGCGCCAGCCTGAAGCTGCCGCTGAAGTTGCAGAGCGTGAATGGGCAGCGCGAAGATTCTCCGGTGACGCTGGTAACGCGGGATATTAGTTCGACCGGGGTTTATTTTCTGTGCCCGAAGGCGCTGCCGATGGATGCGTCGATCGAACTGCAGATTGTGTTGATCAGCCGGCCGATGGGGCATGGCAATGTGGTGATGGCGTCGATGGCACATGTGCGACGGGTGCACGATGCGAGCATGCCGGGGTGGTATGGGATTGCGGCGACGTTTGATGATGTGACGTTTGACCGCGATGATTTTGTGCCGCAGCGGTTTATGGGGCTGTAGTTCGCAGCCTTCCTTTCCACAGCACTCTTCCGATTTATTCCCAAAATTTCGTAGGGCCTCCTGCGCCGCGTTCGTTGGCGTGTGCTTCCCTGCTCGTTCATACTGTGGCGAAATTGATTACGTAGGGTTTCACGCGCGTTGAAGCGAACAAGTATGTCTTCCTCCACAAAACATCGGATTAAAGGTGTGCTGTTCGATTGGGATGGCACGTTGCTGGATTCGTTTCATGCGGATTCGTCTGCGTATTTGGCGATGTTTCGGGAAATGGGGATTGCGTGGGGGATGGAGGAGTTGGCGCAGCATTATTCGCCGAATTGGTATGACGTGTACCTGGCGGCGGGGCTGGCGCAGGATCGGTGGGATGCTGCAGATGCTTCTTGGCGGAAGAATTATGCGGAGCATCGGCCGGAGTTGATCGGTGGGGCGCGGGAGATTTTGAAGCTTGTGGGAGAGAGGTATCAGCTGGGGCTGGTGACCAGCGGCGATCGGGATCGGGTGCATCTGCAGTTGGCAGAATTTGAGTTGGGAGATTCGTTTCGGGCGAAGGTTTGTAGCGGGGATACGGAGAATCGGAAGCCGCATCCGGAGCCGTTACTGTTTGCGCTGCAGTGTATCGGGTTGCGCGCGGTGGACTGCGTGTATGTGGGGGATTCTCCCGAAGATATTCAGATGGCGCGAGGCGCTGAGGTTAGGGCGATTGGAGTGCTGGGGCCGTTTCCCACGGAGAGGCGGTTGCGGGCAGCGCAGCCGGATTTGCTGTTGAGTTCTCTCGCTGAGTTGCCAGCCGCGCTGGAACGGATGGAGATGGACCGCCGGAGCTAGGATTCTTGGAAAGCGAGGAAAGCAAAAACCTCTTGAGTTCAGCGGCCTCGGCGCCCCACCCTCGCAAAAACCGCGAGGATGGGCCACCCAGTTTTGTGGTTCGGTTGAAGAATTCAAAATCGGGAAAGAACTAATTCGAGGGAGGCGGCGCGGGCGAGCTTTTTTCTGGTTTTGGCGGCGACGCTGAGGCTGGTGGAGTTGTTGGAGGTAGTGCTGTTGCTGGGCCTGCGGGTTTGAAGTCGCTCCATTTTACGGTGAGGCGGATGGCGAGGTCGCCTTGTTTGGTGGAGAGGGTGTCGTCACTGCGTTGGTAGTTGGGGAACCAGTATTTGCCGTCGACGTTTTCACGGTAGGTTTCGAACATGGAGAACGGGAGTTGTGGGACGCCGTGTTGATCGCCCATTTCGGTGACCCACTTGCCGTAGGTCTTCACCACTTCGAGGTATTGGGCGTCGACCCACACAACGCCTTCGAAATAAGCTTTCACCCGCTCTACACCTTTTGGTTTTACCTGAAAAATGTAGCAGTCGATTTCGTCGACTTGTTCCTTGCCGATGTATTTGAGTTCGTACTTGGAAAGTTGGGCGCTGGTGAGCGGGTATGCCGGGATGCGGTCGAGGGCTTCCAGATCTTCGGGGGCGAGGTACACGCCTTGTAGGGTGGATTGCGGATTTTCGATTCCTTTTACGGCGACGCGGCCGTCGGGAAGTTTGGTGTATTGGGTGACGCGGAGAAATTCTCCAGCGAGGCTGCCGTCCGGGGCGAATTCCTGGATGCGGATGCTTTTGCGGAAGCCATAATCTGGGCGGGATTTGGTGTATTCGTCTTCTTTGGCGGCGAAGCGGTGGATGATTTCTGCGACGGGGAGTGATGGTGGAGCGGGGGGTTCGGGGTCGGTGCCGATGCGGGTGACATGATGGTCGGCGGGGGCGGCCATGGGGCCTTCGGAGGCGCCTTGGGCGTGAGCTGCGGGAGCGAGCAGATAAAAAAGCGCCGAGAGCAACATCGCGAGTGCGGTTGCGAGAGTTTGCGGTCGCGGTAGGAGAAAAAGGCGCATGGAAAGTTAGATGCGTGAACCTTGACGGCGCGTCGCTTTCAAGATGTTGCGAGTTTACCGCAAAGCTGCGTTCGAGTGGCGTTGCCGGGGCGCTGCGGTCTGCTACAATTTTTTGGGCCGTGGACCAGAAGATACAAGCCAAGAAATTTTTTGTTTCGGGTAGCGTGCAGGGCGTGGGGTTTCGCTTTTATACGCAGCGGGCCGCGGCGAAGTTGCGCGTTGGCGGGTTCGTGCGCAATTTGCGCGATGGGCGAGTGGAAGTGTTTGTGATGGGCACGGAGAAACAATTGGACGAGATGCGCGGGTTGCTGGAGCGGGGGCCGACGTTTTCGAGTGTGTCGGGAGTGACGGAGGAAACGGCGCCGGTCGATTCGCAGTATGGGACGGTGTTTGAGATTGCCGACACCGCCGATTGATGAATTGCGATTTGCGGCACGGATGATTTGCTGAAAATCTGCTTGGCAGAAAAACTTGATGGGGCGGTGTGCATGGACGACTTGAAAAAGTTGATTCGCGAAGTACCGGATTATCCCAAGCCGGGGATTTTGTTTTATGACTTGACTACGCTGCTGAAGGATAAGCAGGGGTTTAAGCGATTGATTGATCAGCTTTGTGAACATTACGATGGGCACACCATCGATGTCGTGGCGGGGATTGAGGCGCGGGGATTTATTTTTGCGCCGGCGCTGGCGTATCGACTGGGGGCTGGCTTTGTACCGGTGCGGAAGCCGAAGAAGCTGCCCGCGAAGACCTCCAGTATTTCGTACGATTTGGAGTATGGGAAAGATACGCTGGAGATTCATGAGGATGCGATCAAGCCTGGAGATCGCGTGATTATTTGTGACGACTTGTTGGCAACCGGCGGGACGGCGGCGGCTACTGCGAAATTGATCGGGCAGCTTGGCGGGAAGGTGGAAGGGCTGGCGTTTGCGGTGGAGCTAACGTTTTTGAAGGGGCGCGCGAAGTTGGCGGATTTGGATGTGTTTTCGCTGATTCAATACGACAAGTAGATCGAGCTTAGAGATTTAGAGTCAAAAGAAGGACCCACCCTGCAAAGCGAGGGTGGGGCACCACCCCGCCTTTTTACCATTCGCCTGAGTGAGACTTATGTCCGCTATTTTCTTTTAGAGTGGCGTTGGCGGACGGCTTCGAAGAGGACCACGCCGGCGGCGACGGAGACGTTGAGGGATTTGACGGGGCCCTTAGTGGGCAGCGAGACGATGAAGTCGCAGCGTTTGCGGGTTAGTTCGTGCAGCCCCTTCCCTTCTCCACCGAGGACGATGCCGACCGGCGAGGTGTAGTCCACCTCGGTGTAGGTTTTGTCGGCGTTTTCGTCGAGGCCGATGAGCCAGTAGCCCGCTTCCTTTAATTCTTCCATGGCGCGCGCGAGGTTGGTGACTCGCGCGATAGGTAGATGTGCGAGTGCGCCTGCGGAGGCGCGCGCGACCGTGTCGGTGAGGGGCGCGGCGCGGCGTTCGGGGATGACGACTCCTTGGGCGCCTGCGGCGAGCGACGGTGCGGATGATGGCGCCCAAGTTGTGGGGGTCTTCGACGCCGTCGAGCAGGACGATGATGCCACCGTGGCCGGCTGGATCGGCGTGAGCGAGAACGTCTTCGAGCGAGCCGGTGGAGCGTGCGGCGACGACGGCGACGACGCCTTGGTGATCTTTGGAGTTGGCGAGGCGGTCGAGTTGGCTGCGGTCTTCGAAGCGGACGGGGATGCTCTGTTTTCTTGCGAGTTGAACAATTTCTTCTACGCGGGTGTCTTGGCGGCCTTTGGCGATAATAATGCGGTCGATGGAGCTTTGGGCTTGAAGGGCTTCGCGGACGGCGTTGATGCCGGTGAGGCGGTCGATGGGAGGCATGCGCGGAATAGTTTACAGAAAATGAGTCAGTCGAGGGCGGCGCAGAATTCGAGAATGCGGGTGCGCGCGGATTTTACTGGGGCGGCGAATTGGAGTGGGGCGGCTTCGTCGAGGAGGAGGACGACGCGGTCGAGTTGGCCTTCGCCGGCGCGGCCTGCGAGTGCGAGGCGCAGTGGATGAAAGAGGTCGCGACTGCGGAGATCACTGGTGGCTTTGATTTCGTTGACGATTTCTTTGAGGCGTTCGGAATTGAGTGGCGGGCCTTCGAGTAGCAAGAAAGCGACGCGGCGGATGATTTCGCGGGCGCCGTAGCGGGCCAAGACGGAGTGGCTTTCCACTTGTTGCAGGATTTGGTGGGCGTCGTAGTTAAAAATTAATGAGAGCAGATCGGCGAGAGCTTCGCGGTCGGCGCTGTGCGGGCCGAGGAAAGTTGCGGCGCGCTCGCACCAGGCGAGTTGTTCGGCAGAGAGCTCGGCTGCGGACCATTCGCGTTCACGAAGGATAGATGCGACGTCGTTTGAGGTGAATTGATTGGGTGAAGTGGGAGGAAGATTTTGAGGTTCAGCTAGCATAACGAACGTCGAGGTGATTATACGATTTATCAGATGGCAGAAAACTTCAAAGCCTTAAGGAAAGATCGAATCGAGAGCTAAAAGTCTGAATTCAACTTCAGTGGTCGGTGAACGGTGAAGGCCTTGGTAGGACTCGAATCTAAACCCCCAGACGCAACTACGGCGTCTGGGGCACCCGGGTTTGTAAATGGGTTGAAGAAGGCAAAAGAAAGAGTACGTATTCGCACGAGCGACGCCTAACTGGTGGTGAGGGTGGCGACGACCCAGGCGGCCAGAGCTTCGCCGCGGCCGATGGCGTCAACGCCTTCGTTGGTCTTTGCTTTTAGGTGGAGTTTTTCTTGTGGGATGCGGAGAACTTTGGCGAGTTTTTCGCGCATGCGTGGGAAGTGTGGGCCTAGCTTGGGTTTTTCGAGGATGACCACGACGTCGATGTAGGCGATCGAGAAGCCTTTCGCAGTGAGGTGATGGGCGGCGTGGTCGAGGAACTGCATGCTGTCGGCGTTTTTCCACTGCGGGTCGGTGTCGGGAAAATGGCTGCCGATGTCGCCGAGTCCGGCGGCGCCTAACAATGCGTCGCACAATGCGTGGGCCACAACGTCGCCGTCGGAGTGGCCTGCCGGGCCCTTGTCGAAGGGGAGTTCGATGCCGCCGATGATGAGTTTGCGGCCCGGTTCGAGGCGGTGGAGGTCGTAGCCGATGCCGCAGCGATTACTCACGAAGAGCGCTCACAAAAATAGTTTCGCGAAGTGCGCTCACGGCTTTTTGCGCTCGAGTTCGAGGTAGAAGCGGGCCAGCTCCATGTCGGCGGGGCGGGTGATTTTGATGTTGCGCTCGGAGCCGAGCACTACGTGAACGTCGTGGCCGAGGCGCTCGACGAGGCCGGCTTCATCGGAGGCGTTGACGCCGTCGGCTTCGGCGCGGGCGAAGGCTTCACGCAGTAATTTTGCAGAAAAAACCTGGGGAGTTTGCGCGAGGACCACGCGTTCGCGCGGAATTGTGCCGGTGATCAGGGCGACGTCCTCGGGAAGGCTGGCGCGCTTTACTTCTTTCACGGTGTCCATCGCGGGAATGCCCAGGATGGCGGCCTGGCATTTGCGGGCTTCTTCGATGACCCGGGTTATTTGGTCAACGGTGACGAAGGGGCGGACGGCGTCGTGAACCAGGATGATTTCTGCGTCCTCGGGGACTTCGCGGAGGGCGGCGGCTACGGATTCCTGGCGGGAATCGCCGCCGCGGACTACGCTGACGTTTTGTTTAAACTTTTCGGAGCGGATGGTGGCTTGCAGCGATTCGACGACGTCGGGCCGAGTGGCGATGACGATGTCGGTGATGAGCGGGCAGCTGGCAAGACGGCGCAGGCTGTGCAGCACGATGGGAGTGCCGTCGAGGACTAGAAATTGTTTGGGCATTTCGGCGCCCATGCGAGTGCCGAGGCCGGAAGCGGGGAGGATGGCGGCGATGCGAGTCATATTGAAAGGTTGCGAGCAAGGAAGTGTACCGCAAGGGCGGTGGGGACGCGAAATTCTAAGGCGAGGTTGTGGTTGGGTGGGACTGGGGACAACGCCAGAAAACCTAAATCAAATTCGGCCGTGACCTTTAGGCCTGCGCTGCCCACCCTTGCAAAAACCGCAAGGGTAGGCCACCCAGTTCTCGGTTGGGCTTCAGAAAAACGAAAAGCCACTGCAGGGACGAGGCGTTATTGGGGGTCTGGGTCGGAGAGCTGGCTGTCGAGGGGGCGGGGCTTTTCTTCGTCGCGGGCGTTTATAGGTGCGGACGGCGCAGAGGATAGGACCGGAGTTTGTGGGAGGGCCGCGGAGTTGGCGTTGAAAGATTGAGCTGCGCTGGAGGTTACGCCACGACCTGCGGCTGCGGCGCGGGCGAGTGGGGCGGTGGATCCGTTTGCCTCGGCGCGTTCGTCGACGCGGCCGAAGATCATTTTGCCGGCGGTGGTTTGGTGGACGGAGGTGACGATGATGTCGATGGTTTTGTTGATGAAGCGACGGGCGCCGTCGACGACCACCATGGTGCCATCGTTGAGGTAGGCGACGCCCTGGAGGGCTTCTTTGCCTTCGCGTTGAATGAGGACGTGCATGGTTTCGCCGGGGAGGACGGCGGGTTTCAGTGCGTTGGCCAACTCGTTGACGTTGAGGACGCAGAAGCCTTGGACGGTGGCGACTTTGTTGAGATTGAAATCGTTGGTAACGATTTTGGCGCCGGTGCAGCGGGCCAGTTCGATGAGCTTATGGTCGACGTCGGCGGTGTTGGGGAAGTCGTCGTCGACGACGCGGACTTCGACCATGGGCATTTTCTGAATGCGTTGGAGGACTTCGAGGCCGCGGCGGCCGCGTTGGCGTTTCAGCGGATCGGACGAATCGGCGACCAGTTGCAGTTCGTGCAAGACGAATTGCGGGACAACCAGGACCCCATCCAGAAAATTGGCTTGGCAGATTTCGGCGATGCGGCCGTCGATGAGCACGCTGGTGTCGAGCAGTTTCGCGGAGATTTGGACGGCGGCGGCGTTTGCAGATTCGTCTGTCGAGTCGCGCGAAAGATTCCATTTGCAGCCGCAGTGGAAACCGCACACGGCTCCGAGATAGGTGAGAGCGAGGAGTGAGGTGATTTCGAGAAAGTACTTCGTGGCGGGAGACTGCGGAGTAGCGGAGATGATCAGAGTCAGTAGCAGTGCGGCGAACATTCCGGCGAGGGCGCCGATCGCCGTGCCTATCAAACCACTAAGCGAGGCGTGGCGCAGCCGCAATTCCGCAATGAGGACGACGAGGGCGATGAGGAAGCCGGCGCCGGCTGCCGCGGCTCCGTGGCCGAGTGGCGCGATGGCGTAGCAGATGCCGCCGATGGCGAGAGCGAAGGCGGCGCGGGCCACCCACAGTTCCCACGGTGAGGTGGGGGTGGTTTGTGACGGTGTGGCGGAAGCGAAAGGCTTCGCTACGGGCGTGTGGCCGTTGACGAGGCGCGCTGGCTGCGGCGTTCTAGATTTTGCTGCGGACGACGGTGCTGCGTGCGCCGGGGACGACGGCGAATGGGGCACGGGCGGCTGAGGCATCAGTTGGGGACCAATTTTCTGCGCCGGATTTTTTATGTGTGCGGAGAAAACATTGTTTTAGAAAATGACGGAAAAATGTTTTGTGACGGCCGCACGCCGCGAAATTTGCGACAACGTTTATATACTCTGACGGTACTGAGAGGTCAAGACGTTATGCACGTAATTGAGGAAAAAAATGTCGATGGGTTGGATGCGAATTGTGAATGGATAGAAGGCGCGCGCGATTAAAGCGCGCTGTGCTTTTGTGCGTTGCAAAGGTTGAGGTAAAAAAACTAACAACATCTCGGGGTTTACGTGATGCTCGCCCCACCCTTGCACAAACCGCAAGGGTAGGCCACCCAGTGGGAGATATCGTTTGAAGAAAAAGATCAAAAGAGAAATTAGTGGTGATAGATGCGGGGGACGCGGGCGCTGACGGCGCAGAGTAAATCAGAGGTGACGGTGGCGATGCTGCGGGCGACGAGGTTGGCGGGATGCGAGTATTTGCCGTCGGTGCCGTAGATGGTGGCCTGGTCGCCGATTTCGGCGTCGGGGATGTCGGTGACGTCGATCATGGTGACGTCCATGGAAACGATGCCGACGATGGGGGCGCGTTTGCCGCGGAGGAGCACGCAGCCGCGATTCCCGAGCGAGCGATGGATGCCGTCGCCGTAGCCCGCGGCAAGAACGGCAATGCGCGATGGGCGCTCGGGGATGAAACTGGAATCGTAGCCGACGCCGACGCCGGCGGGGACGCTGCGCAGGCTGATGATGCGAGTGCGCAGGCTCATTACCGGTTTTATTTTGAGGCGGGCCTCGATATTGGGGCGCTGCTCTACCGGATCGTAGCCGGGATGGTAGCCGTAAAGAATTGCGCCGGGGCGAACCATGTCGGCCCAGGTTTCGGGGCGGTTGACGATGGCTGCGCTGTTGGCGAGGTGGATGATGCCGGGGTCGATGCCCATGGCGCGCAGGCGATCGAGGGCGTCGTAAAATTTTTCTTCTTGCTCTTCGGTTTGATGGCCGACTTTCGTGTTGGTAAAGACGCCGGATGAGGCGAAGTGGGTCATCACGCCGGTTAGTTGCAGGTGCGGAGATTTAGCGAGCTGGCGGGCGAAACATTCCACGTCACAGGGGGCGATGCCCAGGCGATTCATGCCGGAGTCGATTTTGAGATGGAAAGAAACTTTGCGTTGGCCGGATTTGGCTGCGATTTTTTCGAGTTGGGGCAACTGTTCGCAGCGATGGATGACTGCGGTGAGATTGTTTTCGAGCAGGCGCTTTTCTTCGCCGGGGACGAAGCTGGTCAGGATCAGGATCGGTTTGCGGATGCCTTTTTCGCGGAGGGCGATGCCCTCTTCGGTGCAGGTGACGCCGAACCAGTCGGAGCCGGCTTTTTGTAGCGCGGCGGCGACGCCGGGGCCGCCGTGTCCGTAGGCGTTGCCTTTGACGATGCTAAGGACCAAGCGTGGAGTGGCGCGTTTTTCGTTCGGCGGATTTACGTGCGATTTGATGGCGTGGTAATTTTCGACCAGGGCCGGTAGCGAAACGTCGGCCCATACTGGGCGCATGTTCAAGCTTTTTGGATTTTTTGCGGCTCGCGACATGTTGGGTTCCGGGGAAAACTAGTTTACGTCATTCGCGCGGCAGTCGCGGCCGGGTGCCACGATTCTGCCGCGTGAATGACAACAGTGGGCAACTGCTGTGGTTGGTGGATGCAGTTGCGGGGCCATCCTGGAAATTAGGCGGGTTGCTGGATTATTTTTTGCTAAGTGGAAAATTGCGAGGGAGTTGTGGGGTTATTTCATGCCGAGGAGTAAGTCGCTGAGTTGATTTGGTGTGTCTGGGGTTCCGCGGTGTGGGTGGATTTGAGTACACTGCGCGAAATTCAAAAATCGTCGGTTGTGGGATCACGTGTGCTTGAAGTTGAAACCGCCCCACCCTTACAAAAACCGTAAGGATGGGGCACCCAAGAAACATCAAAGGCAAAATCAAAAACATAGTCAAAAGAAAGGAGCTCCGACGGCCTAGACCATGTCGTCGGCGCCGAAGCTGCTGAAGGCGTCGGGGGCGGCTTCTTCGAAGCGGGTGAGGCGGCTGCGGAAGACAAACTTGACGCTTTCGGTGGGGCCGTTGCGCTGCTTGGCGATTTTTAGTTCGGTTTCTTCGCGTTCTTCGGGCGTGGCGCCTTGTTTGAAGAAGTTGGGGCGGTAGATGAACATGACTACGTCGGCGTCCTGTTCGATGGCGCCGGATTCGCGGAGATCGGAGAGTTGTGGGCCGCGGTCGTCGCGTTCCGGAGCGCGGGTCAACTGGCTCAAAACCAGCACGGGAATTTGCAATTCTTTGGCGAGGCCTTTGAGGCCGCGGGAGATGCTGGAGACTTCTTCGTTGCGGTTGCCGAAGCGGCCGCGCGCGGTGATGAGCTGCAAATAATCCACGATGAGCAGCGAAAGACCTTTGTCGCGTTTGAGGCGGCGGGCTTTTGCACCAATTTCGAGGACGCTGATGGAGCCGGCGTCGTCGATCCACAGTGGCGCAGCCGAGATAACGCCGAGAGCTTCGGTCATGCGGCGCCAGTCTTCTTTGTTGAGGTGGCCGGTGCGAAATTTGTGGGCGTCGATTTGCGCGACGGAGGCGACGAGACGTTGAAGCAACGACTCTTTGGACATTTCCAGGCTGAAAATGGCGCACGGATGGCCGCTGCGGATGGCCATGTTTTCCGCGAGGTTTAGCGCCAGCGCGGTTTTTCCTTGCGATGGACGCGCGGCGAGAATTAGCAGTTCTGACGGCTGAAAGCCCGAAGTGAGTTTGTCGAGTTCGCCGTAGCCGGTGGCCACGCCGGTGATGCTCTTGCCTTCGCGGAAAATGCGCTCGAGGCGCTCGAAATTGTCGCGGACGATGTCTTTGATGGGGACGAGGCCGGCTTTGACGCGATCTTCGGCGAGTTCGAAAATTTGTGATTCGGCGTTGTCGAGAATGGCGTCGGCGCCTTCTTCGGCTTCGAAGGCGCGCTGCTGAATGGCGTGGGTGGTGTGGATGAGATTGCGCAGCATCGCTTTTTCTTTGACGATGCGGGCGTAGTGCTCCACGTTGGAGACGCGGGGCATGCCGTCGGCGAGCGAGGCGAGGTAAGGAGCGCCGCCGGAAGCGTCGAGATCGCCGCGACGGTGGAGTTCTTCGGTGAGGGTGATAAGGTCGATGGCTTGCTGGGCTTCGCCGAGGGAGATCATCTGGGTAAAGACGCGGCGATGTTGATCCAGAAAGAAATCTTCGGGCTTGAGATGCTCGATGGCGGGATTTAGCGCGTTGTTGTCGAGGATGATGGCGCCGAGGACGGAGCGCTCGGCGTCGAGATTACTGGGGAGGGGCTTCTCGAGCATTGTGTCAGTGGGCATAATGGGCCTATTACTAGTACTTCGCTTTCTGTTCGCCTAGACGGATTTGTAGCATTTCGTGCCGTTGGCGGCAAGATTTTTAATTTCGAATGGATGGAGCTTAGCGGCGGCTTATGGAATGCATGCGCACTCGACCCTGACCGCACCGAACGAGTAACTTGATGCGTCGCATTGTGCGGTGAAGTGCGAGGCGCGTCAACGAGGAATGATGCGGAGAGCTGTGCATGGCTGTGCATCATGTCGGAAATCGGTGAAAAAATTTTGCGTGAGGAAAATTTCTTTGTTGCGCTGAAATTGTTTTAGCTCACTTCCCTTGCGGAGAGAAAAAATGCCGAGCGGATGGGACAGACGGAACGTTTCCTGGATGGATTGGAGAAGGACTGTTGATCGCGGAGGAAACGTTACGTCAGTCCCTGATGGAGGTTGGGTTGAAGAAATCAAAAAGCTGGAAAGAAAAACCCAGGTTCGTGAACTGCGAACCTGGGCTCTGACGTTGGTGAGATGTGAGTGATGAAAAAGAAGAGGCTAAGCTGCTGATTCTTCTTTTTGGACCTGGATTTTGATTTCGGCGGTGATGTCGCGGAAAACTTTTACCGTGGCTTGGAAGTTGCCGAGGGCCTTGATGGGTTCGGCGGTGTGGATTTGGCGCTTGTCGACTTCGAAGCCTTTGGCGTGCAGGGCTTCGGCGATGTCCCCGGTAGTGACGGAGCCGAAGAGCTGATCGTTTTCGCCAGTCTTGCGGGTGAAGCTGAGTTCGACACCGTTCAGGGCCTCGGCGTGCTTTTTGGCGGCTTCCATTTCGGTGGCGGTTTTCTTGGCCAGCGAGGCGCGGATCTTTTCGATGGCTTTCAAGTTGCCAGCGCTGGCTTCCACAGCCAGCTTGCGCGGCAACAAGAAATTGCGGGCGTAGCCGGGCTTGACGGTGACGACGTCCCCGCGGTGGCCGAGCTTTTCAATATCTTCCTGAAGAATGATTTGCATGTGCGCTTTCCTCTAATTTCCTCGAGTTATCGATTTCGCGAAATGATTAAGTTGATGGAGCCGCTTCGGGCGCAGGAGTTGACGGCGCTGGCGTTGCTGGCGCAGGTGTAGCAGGCGCCGCGGGTGTTGCGGGAGGAGCGGCCGGAGGCGCGGGTTGAGCCGTAGCGCCATGCGTGCCCGCTGGTGCACCGGGAACCACTGCGCGAGGCTGTTGCGTGCCAGCAGCGCTGCCGGCAAACGGCAGCAAGGCGATGTTGCGAGCGCGCTTGATAGCCACGCCTAGCCAGCGCTGGTGGCGCGAGCAAACGCCGGTCATGCGGCGCGGGAGAATTTTGCCGCGTTCCTGCACGAACTGCGAAAGAATGTCGGCGCGCTTGTAGTCGATGAAGTCCATCTTCTCGACGCAAAACTTGCAGACTTTCTTTTTGCGGAAATATTGGCGCTTGCCGCGACGCGGGCCGCCTGGTCCACCAGGACCGCCGGGACCGCCTTCACGACGCGGGCCGTGACCGCCGCCGGGGCCATGTCCGCCACCGGAGTGTCCTCCGCCGGAATGACCGCCACCGCTGTGGCCGTGACCGCCTCCACCTTCGCGCCGCGGGGGCGCGCTGGGAGCTGCTGGTGCTGCTGCTTTTTGTTCCTCTGCCATAACCATCCCTTTCGGTTAAACCGTTAAAACTGTTTCAGAATTTTTGTGGCGTTGCGTTAGCTGCGAATCAGCTCGCTGCTGTTGGTTCCGGTGCCGCGGCTGGTGGCGCCGATTGCGGCGGTGCAGACTGTGGCGCGGCGGGCGGCGCGGATTGCGGAGCCGCGGACGGCGTCGCGCCAGGAGCAGTGGTGCGGCGCGGACGGCGCGCGGAACGCTTGTCGCGACGATCACCCAGTTTCTTCTGGCGCTTCAAATCTTCGTCGAGGCGCACGGTCTGATACTTGATGACGGCGTCCTGCACGCGCAGGCGGCGCTCCAGCTCGGTGATCAGATCCGGATTGGTGGTGCGAATCTGCTGGTAATAGAACATGCCCTCGCGGTGCTTGGCGACTTTATAGGCCAGCTTGCGGGTGCCCCAGGTTTCGGCTTTCTCGACCTTGGCGCCTTTTTCGATGCAGGCGTGCTCGATAATGCCGAGAACTTTCTTGACGTCTTCCTCGGGGGTCGCGGGACGCGCGATGAAGATCAGATCGTAGAGTCGCTCTTCCATGTGTGCCTCGTTTCGCTTTCTAACTTCTCGTTAAAAAATCGGTGCCGCCAAACTCAAAACTTTTAGCTAACTCTGCTCTTCCGGCTCCGCTGCGTCTTTGCGGCGGTTGAACTTGTTCATCGCCGGTTCGACGCCCTGGGCGATGATCACTTCCACCGCGTCGCCAGCCTCGCCGATCATTCCCGCGGCGACTTCCAACTCCGGGCGCTTCATCGGCCGCAGTACATATTCCTTGCGGCTGCTAACCTGATGCTCTGGGGCGCAACCGAGCCGCAGCCTTGCAAATTGCGGCGTGCCCAGCGAACCGATCACCGACTTCGCGCCGTTGTGACTGCCGGCGCTGCCTTCGCTGCCGATGCGGATGACCCCCAGCGGTAACTGCGCTTCATCCCACATCACCAGCAAATCGTCCGGTGTCAGCTGGTACTTCTCGAGCAGCTCTCGTACGGAGATGCCGCTCAAATTCATGTACGTTTGCGGCTTGGCAAGGAGGACTTCCTCTCCCGCCAACTTGCCGCGGCCCACGAGTGCTTTGCCTTCCGGCCGGGAAACGCGAATCCCGGTGCGGTTGGCCAGCTCATCGATGGCCATGAAGCCCAGATTGTGCGGCGTCCACTGATACTCTGGATCCGGATTGCCAAGTCCTACGATCAGCCACATCGACTTCGCGTCTCCGCACCCGCCACACAATTTTCAAAAAACGTCTTAACAAACAGCCGGCAAGAGTTACTTCTTCTTTTCGCCGCCCTTGTCGCCCGCCTTGGCCTTGTCGCCAGCTTCGGCGCCTTCTTCGCCTTCCACTTCCTTCTTGCCCTTCTTGATGACTTCGGGCTCGGCAGGAGTTGCGGCATCGGCGGCCACGGCGTCGGGAGCCTTTTCTTCCTCGACACGCAGAGCCACGACGTGAGCCAAAACGCGCTCGGGGTCAGTGAGCAACTTCATTTTTTCCTTGTCGAGAGGCAGTTCGCCGGCGCGCAAAGCGGCATTCAACGCCAGGCCGCTGACGTCCACTTTGAATTCCGTGGGAATATCGGCGGGCAAGCATTCGATTTCCACTTCGCGGGTGACCACTTCGAAGACGCCGCCTTGGACTTTTACGCCGGAAGGTTCGCCAAAGGTGTGCACTGGAACGTTGACGCGCATGCGCACGTCCATGGCGACGCGCAACAGATCGACGTGGAGCAGATTGCCGGTGACCGGATCGACCAGCCAATCTTTCAGAATGGCGGGTTCCTGCGTACCGCTGAGGTCCACCTGAAACAAAGTGTTGTGGCCGCTCTGGGAACGGAAGATGGCCGCCAATTGCTTGGTGTTGACCGCCAGAGTCACCGCTTCACCTTTGCCGCCGTAGAGCACCGCAGGAACTTTGCCGGTGAGGCGCAAGCGGCGTGCTTCATTCTTGCCGCGTTTTTCGCGGGGCGTTGCTTCGACTACGATTTTTTCCTGAGCCATGTTTCGTTTCCCTTCCTAAATAAACAATTCGCTGATCGAAGTTTCTTCGTGAATGGAGCGGATGCCGCGGGCCAGCAAATCGGCCACGCTGAGCACTTTTAACTTCGACAATTTCTTGGCGGCGTCACTGAGCGGCACGGAGTCGGTGGCCACCACTTCGGTGATGCTGGACTTTTCGATGCGTTCCACTGCTGGACCGGAGAGCACCGCATGAGTGGCCGCGGCGTACACCTGCGTGGAACCTTCGCGCTTGAGGGCTTCCGCGGTTTTCACCAGAGTGCCGGCGGTGTCGATGATGTCGTCAACGATGAGAGTGCTGCGGCCGCGAACGTCGCCGATGAGGTTCATAACTTCGCTGACGTCTACATCGACGCGGCGTTTGTCGACGATGGCCAGCGGAGCGCCGAGTTTCTTGGCGAAGGAGCGAGCGCGCTCCACGCCGCCGGCGTCGGGCGAAACGACCGTCAAATCCTTGAGATTTAGCTGGCGGAAATATTCCACCAGTACGGGCGAACCGTACAAGTGATCCACCGGGACGTCGAAATAGCCCTGAATTTGGGGCGCGTGAAGATCGAGAGTCAGCGCGCGGCTGGCTCCGGCGGTTTCCAGTAAGTCGGCGACCAGCTTCGCGGATATCGGGACGCGCGGCTTGTCTTTGCGATCCTGGCGGGCGTAGCAGTAATACGGCAGCACCGCGGTGATGCGCCATGCGGAGGCGCGCTTGAAGGCGTCGATCATCAGCAGCAGCTCAAGCAGGTGGTTGTCCACCGGGTAGCAGCAGGGCTGCACTACGAAGACGTCCGCGCCGCGGACGTTTTCGAGGATCTGGAAGTAGATTTCGCCGTCGCTGAAGCGGCCCAGCAGGGATTTGCCGAGCGGGCACTTCAGATGGCGGCAAATATTTTCGGCCAGCGGAACATGCGCGGTGCCGGAAAATATTTTGAAACGATCGTCATCCACGATGAGGCGGACTCCTGCTCAGAATTCTTTCACACCAAATGGCGGTCACCGATCGTTTGGTCGTCTTGCTGACGGACTCAATGGATCGTTGGTCGCCTCCCACCCTGGCAAAAACCGCAAGGATGGGGCACCCGGGTTTTGGAGTTATGTTGAATAAACTCAAAACCGAAAAACAAAATTCGGGCCGAAAGCTAAAGCATTTTTGTTCGTTGGCGATGGACGAGGCGGGACGCTGAAGGCTAACGGACGACGCCTGTGCTTTTTAGGGCGCGGGCATACCTATCGCGCGAAATTGTTTCGCAGACGAAGGCCTGATCGTGCGGAAACCGTACAGCGGCTCGGCGCGCCATCGTTGGGCTCGGGAAAACTCCAAACACCGCCGAACCGCTACCCGCCAACGAGGCTTCTGCAGCTCCAGAGTGAAGCAAAACCTGCTTGATTTGCTCAAGACGGTTATGGCGCTGGAAGACGGCTGCTTCGAAATCGTTCGAAAGGCCGCGTCCCTGCGAGCTCCAGGAGAGAGCACAGAACTTCCAAAGTTTAGGGTCTGCGGCCAGTTTTGTCAATGTGGCGGCGTCGCGTTCGGGTGCGGCAACCCACTGAAATGCTTGCGGCGTGGGGACGCGGATGTCTTTGGGGACGACCACGAGGAGGTGGAGTTTGGCGATGTCGGGGAGTGGGTAGATTTCGTCGCCGCGTCCGGCGCCGAGGGCCCGGCCGCCGAAGAGGAAGATAGGGACATCGGCTCCGAGAGATGCGGCGAGTTCCATCAAGACGGGTAGTGGCAGGCATTTTTTGGTGAGTTGCAGATAGCCGAGGAGCGCGGCAGCGGCGTTGCTGGAGCCGCCTCCGAGGCCTCCGCCGGCGGGAATGGTTTTGTGCAGATCGATGTGGGCGCCGGTTTTGATTTTCAGTATTTGGCGGGCTGCGGCGACGGCGCGGTAGGCGAGATTTTTTTCGGTTGGCTCGGCGGCGAGGGCGTCGTTGCCGTGAATGGCTAGCGAGATTTTTCCGTCGCGCGTGGAGCGCAGGCGCAATTCATCATGCAGCGAGATGGTTTGAAAAATGGTGCGGAGCTCGTGATAGCCGTCGGCGCGCTTGCCCAAAATGTCGAGTCGCAGATTTATTTTTGCGTAGCTCGGGATGCGGACTTCGCGCCATGCCGCTTAAGGCTTTGCTTCGCCGGCTTGGGCTTTTTGGGCGACGCGATGTTTCATTTGGGAGAGCTTCTTCTCAAGTTCAGCGACTTTGTCTGGTTCGATGTCGGCAGGGAGCGAGCGCTTCCATTCGCTGAGGGATTTTTCCCATTCGGCGGCGGCCATTTCGGGGCGGCCGGTTTTGAAGTAAAGATCGCCAAGGTGCGAGTGAATGGTGGCGTCGTGGGCTTCGTGTTCGAGGGCCTGGCGCAAAGTGGTTTCGGCGTCGCCGAATTTATTTTGCTTGAGCTGGATCCAGCCGAGACTGTCGAGGTAGGCGCCGTTGTAGGGTTCTTCTTTCAGCGCGCGGCGAACCAGGGCTTCGGCTTCGTCGAGACGAATGTCGAGATCGCCCAGCATGTAGCCGTAGTAGTTGAGGACGGCGCCGTTCTTGGGATTCACGTCCAAGACTTTTTTGAATTCCGTTTCGGCGCGATCGAAAAATTTCTGGCGTTCGTAGATGGCCCCGAGCAGGAACCAGACCATTTCGTTGTCGCGCGGCTGGCCGGGGAGGACTTCGGCGGCTTTGGCGGATTCTTCGGCTTGTTTATAGAGTTTGGCGCGTTCGTAGACTTGCGCGATGTTGAGGTAAACGTCGCGATCGGCGGGCTTGCCGGTGAGTTGGGCGCGCAACATTTTTACCGCTTCGTCGGTCTGGCCGGATTCGCCGAGGAGCAAGGCCTGGCTGGAGCGGATAGAAATGTCCGACGGATATTTGGCGATGGCTTCCTTGCCGGTTTGCAGCGCCTTCGGTAAATCTTTGGAGCTGCGGTAAACGTCCATCAGCAGCAAGCGTGCGCGGCGGTCTTCTTCTTCGCCGAGGCGGCCGAGTTCCTGATAGGTGTAAATCGCGGCTTGATAATTTTGGGTGTCGCGGTAGAGCTGGCCGAGTTGCTGATAAAGAATGGAGAGTGAGCGGCCGCGCGACGGCATGCCTTGGGGCTGGCCTTTTACGCCGGTGACGGCGTCGCTAAGCACCCGGATGGCGTCTTCATTGCGGCCCTGCGACTGGTACAACATGGCTTCGTTGTACATGACTTCCAGGCTGCCGGGGGCGTACTGGCGGGCTTTCACCAGATTGTCTTCGGCTTTGCCGAGGTCGTGCAGCTCGCGGTAGATCTGGGCCATGCGGAGATAAATGTCCGCGTCATCGGGCATCACTTCGGTGAGGTGCTGATAGACGGTGAGAGCGTCCTGATATTTTTCTTCGGCCATTAACGTTTGGCCGAGGCCGCGCTGGTGGCTCAGTTCCGATGGGTCGAGTTCGACCGCTCTGCGATAGGCGGTTTCTGCTTTGGGGAGATCGTGCGATTGGGTGTAAGCGTCACCGAGAAGATCGAGCATCGCAGGTGAAGGCGAATGTGAAGTGACTTCTTCAAGTAGGGCGATGGCTTCGGGGGATTTGCCTTCGTCGAGTAACAACTGGGTTAGTTGCTCGATGGCCGACTCGTTGTCGGGGTCTTCTTTCAACATGCCGCGCAGGACGTTTTCGGCTTTATCGGGATCGTTGCGCAGACGGTAGAGGCGCGCGAGCCACAGCGCGGATTCGGCGTCGCTGGGATCTAGGCGGTAAATTTCGCTGTACTGCTCGATGGCTTTCTCGACGATTTCGGATTGACCGTTGCCGACGCTGAAGTCGCCCAGGCTGCGGAGATAAATGCGGCCAAGGAGGCGGCGGGAGGGCAGATCGTTGGGATCGCGCTTCAACAGGGCTTGCGCTTCGCTGACGGCTTCGTGGGTGCGCTGCGCTTTCCAGTACATTTCGGCGAGGCGTTCGCCGATGACCGGGGATTTGGGGTCGAGCGCGTAGGCCTTTTTGTAGGCGTCGATGGCTTGCGTGGCGAATTCGGGCTTGCTGGTGGTTTCGTATTGCTGCTCGTAAATGTGGCCCATCGTGTAGTTGTAATAGGCGTCGGCACGATTGGGCTTTTTTACGACTTCGTTGGAAGAGGCCGCGGCACTTTCTTGCGGGTTGGCCGCTGCGTTCGCATCTTTAGGTGGAGCCTCGGAGGGTGACGGCGCCTGGCCCCATGCGGCGCCGGCGGTGGTCAGAGTGAACGCCGCTACGAATACGGCGAGAGTATTACGGTAAGAGTTCATTTATGCCCCGAAAAAGCCAGTATCCCATGCGCTGGAAAGACGGTCAAAAGTGAAAGGCGGGTGCGTTTCCAGCCGTACGAGCGCGCGTTGGGCGGTCTTGTTTGGACGGTCGGTACAGAGATTTCGTTGCCGCTGTTTTCAGTGTAGGAAGTGGCGCATTCCGGTTAAGACCATGGCCATGCCCAGGCGGTCGGCGGCGGCGATGACGTCGGCGTCGCGCACGGAGCCGCCCGGTTGAATGACCGCGGTGGCGCCGGCTTTGGCGGCTTCTTCGACGCCGTCGGGAAATGGGAAGAAGGCGTCGCTCGCGACCACACTGCCCTGCAGCGGACTTTGCGCCTTCATCACCGCTAATTTGACGGAGTCGACGCGGCTCATCTGGCCGGCGCCGACTCCTAGCGTGGCGCCTCGCTTGGCGAACACGATGGCGTTGGATTTAACGTGCTTGGAAACTTTCCAGGCGAACCGCATGGTAGACATTTCTTCGGCGGTGGGAGCGCGCTTGGTGACGGTGCGCAGCTCGTTGTCGCTCAGTTCGCCGAGGTCCGGTTGCTGGACCAGCACGCCTCCTAGAATCGGTTTCAGCTGTAATTCCCGATTGGGCTGCAATCCGTTCCCGGGAAGTTCGAGGAGGCGGAGATTTTTTTTGGCGGAGAAAATTTTGAGGGCTTCGGGGGCGAAGCTGGGCGCGGCGATGCATTCGGCGAAAAGTTTGCCGACTTCCTCGGCCGTTGCGGCGTCGACTGGGCGGTTGAAAGCCAGGACGCCGCCGAATGCGGAGACGGGATCGCTGGCGAGGGCTTTTAAGTAGGCTTCGAGAAGGGTGGGCTGTTCGGCGGCGCCGCAGGGATTGTTGTGCTTGATGATGATGGCGGCGGGCTGCTGGAATTCGGCGGCGAGGCTGCGGGCGGCTTCGAGGTCGACGAGATTGTTGTAGGACAGTTCTTTGCCTTGGAGTTGTTTGGCGGCGGCGAGTCCTGATGGTGGATGGCCTGCGGGGATGTAGAGGGCCGCGGCTTGGTGGGGATTTTCGCCGTAGCGCATAGGTTGCTGGAGTTTCAGGGAGATGTGCAGGCGCTGGGGGAGCGGGGTTTTGACGGTGAGTTCGACCTCGTGCTTGCCCTCGTGGGATTTGGCGGAGAGGCGTTCGAGTTCGGTGGTGATCATGCCGTCGTAGTGGCTGGTGGCCGCGAAAACTTTTCTGGCGAGTTCGAGGCGGGTGGCGAGGGTGGTGTCTCGTCCGTTTTCGAGTTCGCTGGCGACGAGGTCGTAATCGTCGGGATCAGTGACAACCGTTACGCTGTGAAAATTCTTTGAAGCGGAGCGCAGCATGGTGGGGCCGCCGATGTCGATGTTTTCGATGAGCTCTTCGGCGGTGAGATTTTCTTTGGCCGCGGTTTGCGCGAAGGGGTAGAGATTTACGACGACCATGTCGATCGGAGCGATGTTGTGTTCCGCAGCTTGCTTCTCATCGTCGGCGTGGCCGCGGCGGAAGAGCAGGCCACCGTGAACTTTGGGATGAAGCGTTTTGACCCGTCCACCGAGCATTTCCGGCCAGCCGGTGAAGTCGGAGACGTCTTGCACCGGGACTTTGGCTTCGCGGAGGAGTTTAGCGGTGCCGCCGGTAGAGAGGATTTCAATTTTTAGAGCGGCGAGGCGTTTGGCGAAGTCCAGAATTCCGGTTTTGTCGAAGACGCTGATGAGTGCGCGCTGCACGGGCATTATTTCCCTCACGTGGAAAAGTAAACAGTGTAAGGGGCGCGGAGTGCGCGGCCAAAGAAAAAGCGCACCTGCGAATGTGGAAAAGTTTTTTTACTGCGATCTTCTGTGTGATTTCAATTGAAGCCGATTGTTTTGTCCTTACGTTTTGAAAGTAAGCCACGCTACGGACTGGGTGGCCTACCCTTGCGATTTTTGCAAGGGTGGGTGGCACGACGTAAGAATCGCGGATGTTGCTTTTCAGCTTTGAATCGCTGATCGAAAAACAAAGGCAACTGCGGGAGTGGAATATTACGCCCCGGCGCCCCACCCTCGCAAAAAACCGCGAGGGTAGGCCACCCAGTTTTGAGTTAGGTGGAAGTTTTAAAAACCGAAAACAAAAAGAAGGAACTCTACCCCTTGACCAGGGCTTTGAGTTTGACTTGGCCTTCGACTAGTTCGACGACGTATTCCACGTCGCGGCAGTTTTTCTCTTTTTGCAGGGAGCGGGTTTTCTTGAGGACGAATTCGGTGAAGCCGGCTTGGGTCAGCTTATCGGTGGCTTCGCCGGCGTTTTGTTTTGCGCTACGGAAGGCGTTGTAGAGCTCGGCGACTTTTTCGCCTTCGGCTTCCGGTTTGGAGCAGACGACGCGAAATGCTCCCGGTCCTTCGGAGCTGGAACTGGCATTTGCGGCGGCGGCGGGGCGTTCGACGCCCGGCTCTTTTGCGAATGGAGCGGCGGCACGGGCGGCAGCTTCAACTTCGCGGACATTGGCACGCTGCTTGGCGCGTTCGGCTTCGATTTCTTTGGCGGCGGCGCCGAAGTGCCTCGTGACTTTGCCTTCTTCGCGTTGGGCCAGTTTCTTGCGGAAGATGTCTTTGTATTTGGCGTAGGTCTGGGTGAGGTTGTTGTAGCGGAAGCGCTGGCCGAATTTGAGTTCGCCGGCGCGTTCGGAATAGCGCTTGGCGATTTGCTCCAAGCGCCACTCGATTTCGGTGGGCGGGCGTTTACGGCCGCCGCCGAAGAATTGATCGTACTCAATCTTCAGTTGGCGGATGTCCCGCTCGAACTGGTTGAGTTCGTCGTCGATGGTGGAGGTGACAGCCACTGGAGCCTCTCACTCTATGCTAGGCGGGGCGGCCGGGGTGGTCAATTGTACGGGGGTACTGGGGTGCGAAAGGGGTACGAACGGATAGGAACGGGGTGCCAAGCGAGGGTTTCAAGGCCTTCTGTCGAGTGGGACGCCGCGAGCGTTGATTGCGGCGCGCGGGGCGCTGTGCTGAAATGAAGCCATGGATAGCCGCAAACCAAGAGGCCGGCGGGCGGTACGAGTGGCTGCGAGCGGCGCGGGAATTTCGCCCGAAAAGGCCGAGTTGTTGCGGCGGATTCCGTCGGTGGACGAACTGCTTTCGCAGCCGCGGGTGGCGGAACTTCGCGAGCGGATGGACCGCGAGCAACTGGTAAAGCTGCTGCGCGATGTTTTGGGTGCACTGCGAGCGCGGTTGACGGAGCCCGAATCGTCTGGCGTGGCGGTCGATCTGTCAGCACTCGAGGAGTTGATCGCGGCGGAGGCGGACCGGATTTTGCATCCGTCGCTGCAGGCGGTGATTAATGCTAGTGGGGTGGTGCTGCATACCAACCTGGGGCGGGCGCCGCTTTCAGCTGCGATCGTAGAGGCCGTGAAGAAGGCTGCTACGCAATACAGCAATTTGGAGTACGACCTGGAAGCTGGGGCGCGGGGGAAACGCGATGTGCACACCGCTGCGCTGCTGGCACGACTGACCGGCGCGGAAGACGCCATTGTGGTGAACAACTGTGCGGCGGCGGTGTTGCTGGTGTTGGCAGCGTTGGCCCGTGGCGGAGAAGTTTTGGTTTCGCGCGGGGAGTTGATTGAGATTGGCGATGGCTTTCGAATCCCGGAAATTATGGCGCAGAGCGGGGCGGTGCTGCGGGAAGTGGGGACGACCAATCGCACCAGGACGAGCGATTACGAAAACGCGGTAAATGAAAATACTCGCGTGCTGCTGCGTGTGCATCCTTCCAATTTCAAGATGAGCGGATTTACGGAGAAGCCTGGGCTGCCGGAGTTGGTGGCGCTGAGCGCGAAGCTGGGCCTGCCGCTGGTGGAGGATCTTGGATCGGGCTCGCTGGCGGATCTTTCCGCGAGCGGATCTCGCGGAGCCGACGGTGCGGCACAGCATTGAGGCCGGCGTGTCGCTGGTGGTGTTCAGCGGGGACAAATTGTTGGGCGGACCGCAGGCGGGGATCATCGCCGGGCAAAAAAGAGTTGGTGCAGCGGGTGCGGCGGCATCCGCTGTTCCGGGCGTTGCGGGTGGATAAGCTGACGATTGCGGCGTTGGAAGTAACGCTGAATGCCTATCTGCGGTCGGCGTGGGAGGAAATCCCGGCGCAGCGCATGATTCGGATGACGGCTGCAGGAGTTGCAAGTGCGTTCGGAAGCGTTTCTGGACCGGGTGAAGGATGTTGCTGCAGGCGGATGGGGCCGACGCGGCGGCGCAATTCGAAATTGCCGATGGGTTCTCGTTGGCTGGCGGCGGATCGACGCCGGATCAGTCGCTGCCGACGAAAGTGATTCGCGTAACCAGCGCAAAGTATCCGGCGAATAAACTGGAGCAGCGTTTGCGGCGAAGCACTTCCGGCGTTTCGGTGATCGCCGGGTGGAAGAAGATCGCGTGTTGCTCGATTTGCGCACGGTTTTTCCTGAGCAGGAAGAACTGCTCGCTGCGACGCTGGTTGCGGCGCTCCGTTAATTCCCTTCCCGATGCTGGCCTTCTCGGTTCAAGACAATCAACTTGGTGGCGAAACAGAAACCGTTGCCGCGTTTGCGGCCGCGTTGGGCGCTGGTGCGCGTGCGGCTGGCGGGTATTTGCAACACCGATGTGGAGATTTTGCGCGGGTACCACGCATTCCGCGGCGTGCCTGGACATGAGTTTGTTGGCGAAGTTGTGGAGGTGCGCGGTGTTTCTACGGCGGAGCGAAAACGCTGGATCGGCAAGCGCGTTACCGGAGACATCAACGTTTCGTGTTCGGCGTACGGTTATCGGCCGTTGTGCGCGTTTTGCAAGCGAGGGCTGAAGACTCACTGCGCGCGGCGCACGGTGCTGGGCATTGTGAATCATGACGGCGCGTTCGCGGAGTATCTGGCGCTGCCGCTGGAAAATTTGCACGTGGTTCCCGACACGGTGAGCGATGACGCGGCAGTATTTGTCGAACCGCTGGCGGCGGCTTGCCAAATTCTGACGCAGATCGACCGCAAGAGATTCCGCGAAGCGGCGGTGTTGGGCGATGGGAAGTTGGCGCAACTGATCGCGCGAGTCTTGCGCGCGGCGCTGCCGCGCGTGGTGATGTACGGCAAGCACGCGGACAAACTGCGATTGGCGGCGCTGCAAAGATCGAGACGAAGCGCGTTCGCGGAGACGAATCGGACTTGAAACGGGTGAAAGAAAATTTCGCGTTTGGTGGTGGAAGCCACTGGATCGCCGTCGGGGCTGGCGCTCGGCGCAGCAGATGACTGAACCGCGCGGCACGCTGATGTTGAAGTCGACATTTCATGGCGCGGCGCCGGTGGAGACTTGGCCGCTGGTGGTGAAAGAAATTACGTTGATGGGCTCGCGCTGCGGGCCGTTTGACGAAGCGATCAAACTGTTGAAGGCGAGGAAAGTTGATCCCTCGCCACTAATCACGAAAACGTTTCCGCTTGACAGAAGCGCCCGAGGCGATTCGTTTCGCGCAACAGCCCGGCGTGATGAAGGTGTTGTTGAAGCCTTAGAGGCGGTTGATGCTGGCTGGCGACACGGGCCGCGCCGAAGCCGTTGTCGATGTTGACGACGGTGACGTTGGAGGCGCAACTGTTGAGCATGCCGAGGAGTGCGGCGACCCCGCCGAAACTGGCGCCGTAGCCGACACTGGTGGGGACGGCGATGACGGGAACAGCGACAAGGCCGCCGACCACGCTGGGCAACGCGCCTTCCATGCCGGCCACGCAGATGACCACGCGAGCTTTCATCAAGCTGCGCTGTGAGCTAGCAAGCGGTGGATGCCGGCGACGCCAACGTCGAAGACGTGTTCGACCTGGTTGCCCATGAGTCGAGCGGTGAGCATGGCTTCTTCGGCAACCGGAATATCGCTGGTGCCGGCGGTGACGACCGCGATGATGCCTTTGCCCACGATTATTTTGTTGCGTTCGATGGTGATGGCGCCGGAGAGCGGATGGAATTGCACTTTGCCGTTATTTTTTCCCGCTACGCGTTTCACTGCCGCGAACATTTTTTGGTCGGCGCGGGTGACTAGAATATTTTGACGGTCGCTGGCGCCGCTGGCCTTTCGCCCTAGCAGGGATTTCACGATTTGTCCGACGTGATCGGCCGTTTTCCCCTTGCCGAAGACAACTTCCGCAAATCCCTGGCGCAACGCGCGGTGATGATCGACTTTGGCGAAGTCCAAATCTTCAAATGGAAGATTTTTCAGACGCTCCATCGCGTTTTTGGGCGGGAGCGAGCCGGAGCGCACCGATTCGAGCAGCCTTAAGATTTCTGTTTCGGTCATGTGGCTTAGTCGGTGCGGTTCAATCCTTTTTTCCCGGCGGAGTGTTGGCTACGGAAGATTCGGCGAAGACGCACCACTGGGCGATCAGGCCGTCGCGCACGACCCCTTTCCAGGCGGCGGGAATTTCCCAAAAGCCCGCCGGGGTGAATTGGCCGTTGATTTTGCTGGTGCCGCTGGCGGTGCCGAAGATAGCGACCACGTTCTTGTCTACAAAAAAATCTTCCCCGCGGATTTTGTAGTCGGCGACTTGGGCGAAAATACATTTTCCAGCCTTGGCGAAGAGTTTCCTTGCCGATAAAGCGTTTCCCGAGGGCGTCCTGAAAAATGTGATCGTTGGTGAGCAACTCAGCGATCTGATCGGGATTGCCGGCGTTGATGTGCTTGATGAATTCGACGACGACTTGCATGGGTTCAGCGTTGGTCAAAGGGGCTCCTCGAGCCGGGATCATAGAGTACAACGATGCGCGAATTGGCGATGTACATCCGTTTGGGAATCGCGGGAGCGGTGGATGCTGGATTCGCTGATTCGTCATGGTGCACGCGGCGATTCTTGACTTGGCGGTAAGTGGTTGCGACACTGAAGTTGCCCTCAAAACACTACAAATTCTATGGATGACGCACAAAAACAGGTTGTAACCGTGGGTGTGACTGGGGCCAGCGGAGCCTTGCTGGCGCAGAAAACGCTGGAACTGCTGGAAGCGGATCCGCGCGTCGAGCGCGTTCACCTTGTGGTCACCGAGACCGGGCAGCGTTTGTTTGCTGAAGAATTGAACATTGCCGCAGGGGATTTGAAGCAATTGCCGGCGCGGTTGCTGGGCGCGGCGTCGACGAAGATCCAGACGCTTCCTAATAAAGATATCGGCGCGTCGATCGCCAGCGGCAGTTATGAAGTGGACGCCATGCTGGTGATTCCCTGCTCGATGGGCACGCTGGCGGCAATCGCCAATGGCACCAGCGACGATCTAGTGGCCCGGGCTGCCGACGTGATGCTGAAAGAAAATCGCAAGCTGGTGTTGTGCGTGCGCGATACGCCATTTAATCGGGTGCACCTGACGAATATGCTGCGCGCGCAGGAAGCTGGAGCGGTGATCATGCCGGTGGTGCCGGCGTTTTATCATCAGCCGAAGACGATCGATGATTTGGTGACGCAGTACGTTTATCGCGTTCTGGCGCAGGCGGGATTGCCGCAGGAACAGATGTACCGGTGGCATGGCAGCAAAGCGGGCGGCGAAGCTGGGACTGGCGCAAGCGGCAGCGCGATCGGCGACAAGCGCGGCGGCTCTTGGGCCAAGGCGATCGCGGCGACCGCGAAGAAGGCGGAGGGCTGAGTGGCAACTTCGCTGACTCCTAATGTCGCGCAGCCGCTGAAAAATCCGGGACGAGTGCGTGTCGTTCTGGAGATGATCAAGTTTGAGCATTCGGTGTTTGCCTTGCCATTTGCGTTGACTGGGGCCTTGCTGGGGGCGCGGGCGACGCATCACGGATGGCCGACGCTATTGCAAATTTTCTGGATTGTGGTGGCCATGGTGGCGGCGCGGTCGGCGGCGATGACCGTGAATCGCATTGTGGATTTGCGCTACGACCGGGAAAATCCGCGGACCAAATCGCGGGCACTGGCGACAGGTGCGTTGTCGGTAGGATTTGCGTGGGCCTTTACGCTGGTGGCGGTCGCGGTGTTTGTGTTGGCGGCCTGGCGGCTGAGTTTGTTGGCGTTGAAGCTGGCGCCGCTGGCCCTGGTGATTTTGTTTTTTTACTCCTTCACCAAGCGATTTACTTCGTGGTCGCACTTATTTTTGGGATTTGCGCTGGGAAGCGCGCCTGCGGCGGCGTGGATTGCGGTGACCGGCGGCTTCGATGCGCGAATGTGGATTTTGTGCGCGGCGGTAACGCTGTGGGTCGGCGGTTTCGATGTGTTGTATGCCTGCCAGGATGTGGAGTTTGATCGCTTCGCGGGATTGTTTTCCGTTCCGCAGCGATTTGGAGTGGCGCGGGCGCTGCTGGTTGCGCGAGTGATGCACGTCATAGTGGTGATTTTGCTAAGTTGGCTAGCGGCGAGTTTTGGCTTGCCGTGGCCGGCGTGGGTGGGCATCGGTGTTGTTGCGGCGCTGCTGGCTTACGAGCATTCGCTGGTGCACGCGGACGATTTGAGTAAGCTGGACGCTGCGTTTTTCACCATGAACGGTTATATTAGTATTTCGTTTTTGCTGTTCTGGGGCGCGGCGATTGCGCTGTGGCGGGTGTAAGCGCTTTCGAGACGCGTTTGAATCGGCCGGAAAGTTTGAAAATTTAGTTTTGATTGCTGCTGGTGCGGCGACGGGGTCAACATAGAAACGTGGCAGAGCTAACCATTACTGATGAGCGTCTAAAGCCGGTAGCCGAAAAGGTTTTGGCCGGGCAGCGGCTGTCGCCCGAAGATGGGATTTTGTTGTATCGCTCGCCGGATTTGCTGGCGGTCGGTTGGCTGGCGAATTATGTGCGCGAGAAGCGCCACGGCAACACCACCTATTTCAACGTAAACCGGCACATCAATCCAACGAATGTTTGCGTGGCGCACTGCAAGTTGTGCGCGTTCGGGCGCGATCCCAATGCGCCCGGCGCTTATACGTTTGCGCTGGAAGAAATTTATCAGCGTGGCGAGCAGGGCGTGCGGGAAGGCGCGACTGAATTTCACATGGTCGGCGGGCTGCATCCCGATCTGCCGTTTGAATATTTCCTGGAGATGATTCGCGGGCTGAAGCAGCGATGCCCCACCGTGCATCTCAAAGCGTTTACGATGGTGGAAGTAGGGTACTTCTCGCGCATCGCGAAATTTCCAACCAAAGAAGTTTTGCAGCGGCTGAAAGATGCGGGAGTGGATTCTTTGCCGGGCGGCGGCGCGGAGATTTTTCATCCGCGGGTACGCAAAATTATTTGCGATCACAAAACCAGCGGGCAGCAGTGGTTGGCCATCGCGCGCGAGGCCCACAAGATTGGGCTGCGTTCGAATGCCACCATGCTTTACGGGCATGTGGAAACGGAAGAGGAACGCGTCGATCACCTGGTGAAATTGCGCGAGCTGCAGGACGAGACACACGGATTTGTGGCGTTCATTCCGCTGGCGTTTCATCCGGATAACACTGGCTTGGACTACATTCCCAAGCCGACTGGGTATGCGGATTTGCGGGCGATCGCGGTGGCGCGCTTGATGCTGGATAATTTTCCGCATATTAAAGCGTACTGGGTGATGTTGTCGCCCGCGATTGCGCAGATTGCGCTGCGGTTTGGGGCGAACGACCTGGACGGCACCGTAGTGGAAGAGAAGATTTATCACGATGCCGGAGCGGTGACGTCGGAGTTTACGTCGCGAGCCGAGCTGGAGCGCTTGATTCGGTCTGCTGGGCGCGTGCCTGTGGAGCGCGACACGCTTTACAACCCCGTCGATCGTTCGAAGATGCCGCCGCTTCCTCCGCCTACGCGGCCTGATTTGGTTTCCCTCACGCTTAACATTTAAAAAACCACTCGAATGATCGTTGCGTGCCTCCCACCCTTGCAAAAACCGCAAGGATGGGCCACCCGGGTTTGTCCTTGCGGTTAAAGCTGTGAAAAGCAAAACCTCGCGCAGGAAACTCGGTATGGAAGCATGGCTCGACTCAAACTAGAATCGCTCGCGAGGGCTAATTCGCGATGCGGACGATTCTGCTGCTGACGATTTCGAATATTTTTATGACGTTTGCCTGGTACGGGCACTTGAAGTACCGCAGCGAGGCGATGTGGAAAGTGATTCTGGCGAGCTGGGGTATCGCATTTTTTGAGTATTGCTTTCAGGTGCCGGCGAATCGCATCGGTTCCTACGAGTTCAGCCCGGCGCAACTGAAAACGATTCAGGAAGTGATCACCCTAACGGTGTTTTCCGTTTTCTCCGTGTGGTACCTCGGCGACAAATTCAAATGGAATTACGCGGCGGGCTTTGGACTCATCGCAGCGGGATCGTTCTTTATTTTTCACAAGTGGTAGGTACGCTCGACAACGTATCGCGCTGCATATACCCTTGCTGAAACGCGCGGAATCGAATGGAAGATTGTGCGCGGCACAAAATTAAGGAGCAATTATGGATCGGAAGGCATCGGCGGTATGGGTTGGCGGGCTGAAGGATGGGAAAGGCACGCTTTCGACGGACAGCGGGACGTTGA
Source organism: uncultured Acidobacteriota bacterium (assembly GCA_963846145.1). Lineage (GTDB taxonomy): Bacteria > Acidobacteriota > Terriglobia > Acidiferrales > UBA7541 > Acidiferrum. The sequence goes on from CAWJUV010000007.1 coordinate 628,367, forward strand.
AGCAGACGCAATATTCATTCAGCACGCGGTTTGAGAATGGGGTGGGAACGAACCCAGAAGAATTGTTGGCGGCGGCGCATGCTGGCTGCTTCACGATGGCGCTTTCTGGACAGCTGGGCACTCTGGGGATGACGGCGCAAAAACTGGAAACCACCGCGACCGTGACGCTGGCCAAAGTGGGCGACGCGTTTGGGATTACCAAGAGCCATTTGGATCTGGTGGCACATATTGCCGGCGCGGATAAAGCGAAATTCGATCAAGCGGTGAAGAACGCCGAGACCGGCTGCCCGGTGTCAAAGCTGTTCAAGGCAGAAATTACGGTGAACGCACGGCTCGAATCGTAAGTATTTTTTCAGTTCTTTGAGGCGGCTGGCCGGTGCGATGGCACAGCCGCCTCACAATTTTCGCAACAGCTCGCCGGAATCGCACATCTCAAAACGAAATGCCTAACGGTCTCCCGCAACACTTGCCTGAACTGGTCTTCCACCCACTGGTGTTTTTCGCGGGTTTGCTGCTGGCGATTATTATTCTGGTGGACGCGTTTGAGGCCATCATTTTGCCCCGTCGGGTAACGCGGCGCATTCGCCTGGCCCGTTTGTATTACCGCTCGACGTGGTGGCTCTGGAAAAACATCTCCATACGAATCAAAAACCGCAAAGCCCGCGAGGCGGTCCTGGGAGTTTATGGGCCGATCTCGCTATTGGCGCTGATCGGAGTATGGGCCGTCGGGTTGGTGACGGGATTTGCAATCATGCAATACGGCGCGGGGTCGGCGCTGGTGGTGTTGCAAAGTGGCGCTGCCGGCTTCCGTGCAGACTTCTACTTGAGCGCCACAACATTTTTTACCTTGGGATTGGGTGATGTGCTGCCGCGGAGCCATGCCGCGCGCGAGTTGCTGATTGTGGAAGCGGGGCTGGGGTACGGATTTTTGGCGGTGATCGTCGGATATCTGCCATTTATTTACACTTCTTTTTCCGCGCGGGAGATTGCGATTTCGCTGCTGGATGCGCGTGCGGGCACACCTCCAACTGCCGGTGAACTATTGCGGCGCTACAGTTATCCGGATGGCCAAGCGGCGCTGCGCGAGTTGCTGCGGGAGTGGGAGCTGTGGTGCGCAGAGTTGATGGAGAGCCATCTGTCGTATCCGGTGCTGGCTTACTTTCGCTCGCAGCACGACAATCAATCGTGGATTGCGTCGCTGACCGCGATTCTGGATAGCTGCGCGTTGGTGAAAGCTGGCATTGAAGGCTCGTGCGAGCGTCAGGCGGATCTGACTTTCGCAATTGCGCGGCATGCGGTGGTGGATTTGTCGCAAGTGTTTGGCACCACGCCACGCACGCCGGGTGTGGAGCGGCTGAACGAGCCGGACCTGCGCAAGATTCGCGACACGCTGGCGGCTCACGGCATGAGATTACAAGAAGGCGCAGAGGCCGACCAGCGTCTGCTGGATTTGCGCAAGATGTACGAGCCGTATATCTATGGGCTGGCGGTGTATTTGAATCAGCCGCTGCCGCCGTGGATCCCCACGAAGAAGGGGAAAGATAACTGGCAGACAACGGCGTGGGGCGCGGAATCTGGATCTGATTAAGCCGAAAGATGTGACGACCGTGGTGACTGACGAGCATTTTTAGTTGCGCTGGTTAACCTCGCGAAATTATTTTTGAGTTTGCAATTTTGATTTGTGAATGGAGGCGGTTCATGAGGGCGATTCGGGTGGCGGCGTTTGGCGGGCCAGAAGTTTTGAAGGTAGAGGAAATTCCAACGCCGACGCCGGCTGCGGGGCAGGTGTTGGTGCACGTGCGTGCGGCGGGCGTGAATCCGTATGACACCTACATGCGCGCGGGGACGTACGCGGTGAAGCCGCCGTTGCCGTATACGCCGGGGTCGGATGCTGCGGGAGTTGTCGAAGCGGTGGGGGCCGGCGTGACGAAAGTGAAAGCTGGCGACCGCGTGTTTACCGCGAAAAATTTGAGCGGCGCGTATGCGGAATACACGTTGGCGCTGGAGGATCAAGTACAGCCGCTACCGGAGAAAATTGAGTTCGCGCAAGGCGCGGGAGTTTGGGTGCCGTATGCCACCGCGTATCACGCGCTGTATCACTGGGCGCAGGTGCGCGCGGGAGAAAGTTTGCTGATTCATGGAGCGAGCGGCAGTGTGGGCACTGCGGCACTGCAGTTGGCGAAGGCAATCGGCTTGGAAGTTTACGGCACGGCGGGGTCAGATGCAGGGCTTGAGTTGATTCGCCGCGAGGGCGCGCACCACGTGTTCAACCACACCAAGGCCGGGTACGAAGACGAAATCGTAAAGGCCAGCGGCGGCAAAGGCATCGACATCACGTTGGAGATGTTGGCCAACGTGAACCTGGCGAAAGATTTGAAGATGATGGCGCAGAATGGGCGCGTGATTGTAATCGGTAATCGCGGAGAAATTTCGATCAACCCCCGCGATTTGATGGGCAAACGCGGGACGATCCACGCATTCACGCTGTGGGCGATGACCGAAAAAGAAACGAAGGAAGTCTACGCGGGACTGGACGCCGGACTTGAGAGCGGAGTCATCAATCCAGTCGTCGCCAAAGAAATTCCTTTGGCCGAAGCGCCGCGGGCGCACGAAGAAGTACTGAAGCCGGGCTCATCTGGAAAAATTGTACTCATCCCCTAAGCGGGCGGGGTGAAGTTGTCGGTGCCCCACCACAGGTTGGCGGTGGTGAGTTCGTCGCGGCCGCACAGTTTTAGGTAGCAGAAGAGTTGCATGCGGTAGGCCGCCAGGCCGCTCAGCACCACGTTCACCATAAAAAATCCGCGGGTCTTCTGATTACCGAACATATTTACAGGTTCGCGGAAGTCGGCGTCCGTCCAGGTGCTGAACGTGGTATCGAAGTCTACGGCCTGTTTTTCAATGGCGGCGACGCACTGTTCCAGGTTGTAGGTTTTCGCGGTGTCCTGGGTCGGTCCCCAAGCGGCTGTCAGGGCCGCACGGGTAAACACTCCATTCTTGAAGACAGCGATTTGAGTGGGCGTCTGAATCGCCAGGTATTGCAGCAGTTCAATAATGCTGCGTTGTTTGGGAGTGGGGCGAAAGTCGAGTTTGGCGGGATCGACTTTGCCGATTAAATGCAAAAGAATGCGGATTTCTTCTTTGAGCGAAAGGACAAATTCGTCTTTAGTGAGAACCATGGTGCGCGGATTCTAACATCCGGCGGAACATTTCGTTTGTGAATTGTCCGTTATGCGGCGACGCCGATGCGACGGACCAAATCGTTTTGTTCGGATTTGCTTTCGGCGCCAATGGTGAAGGCGTCGAGAACCCCGGTGGACAGGGCGTACTTGATGGCTTCGTCCTGGCGATCACGCAGGTCGCCTTGCCCCAAGATCTTCATGCCGAGTACGGCTTTGCCGCTGGCGCGCATTTCGCGCAAAACGCTGACGACCGTGTCGGGATCGGCGTCCATGTGCGAGCCGATGGGGTTCACGCGAGCGAGATCGACTTCAACCCACGGCGACTTCGCCGCGGCGCGCAACGCTTCGATGCTGTGGCAAGAGCAGCCATGGGCACGAATCACGCCTTTCTGCTTGGCTTCTTCGAGGACGTCCATCACTCCGCGGTAGCGCGTGGTCCAGTCGGCTTCGGTGAGGCAGTGCATCAGCACGATGTCGAGGTGGTCGGTGCCCAGTTCTTTGCGAAAACGGTCGAGGTCGGCGCGCGCGCCGGCCGGATCGCGCGACCACGTTTTGGTGAGCACGGTAACTTTGTCGCGCGGGACATGCTTCAAGGCTTCGGCGACATGTTCATGGCTGCCATAGGAATCGGCTGAGTCAAAGAAGCGCAGACCCTGCTCGTAGCCGTTGAGCAGCAACGCGGAAAGTCCTGCGACGCCCAGAGCAGTTTGATGCGAGTGGTGGCCGACGCCAACAGTGCCAGTGCCCATGGCCAGACGGCTCGTTTTAATACCGGTCTTGCCGAGCGTAACGGTATCCGACGCTTGGTACTTTTGCGAGAGGGGCGTGCTCATCAGCGCGCCATAAGCAGACGGCCCGGTGGCCAGCCACAATGCACCGAGGCCATAGCTGGTGTGGCGGATAAATTCTCTGCGCTTCATTTGTCGGGTTTTCATTTGCCACCTGCTAAGCGGGTTATGGAGAGATCCTCCGCACCGCTTCTACCGTATGACGCTAAGCAGCGTTTCCGGTTACCAAAAAAATTACCGCCAACTACGAATCGGAGCATTACAATTTTATGGCCGTCGCTGAGGTTAAACATGGAAACTACCGCCGTTCGAGCCATCCCCGTCTTGCCTGCTAGCGATGTGGCTGAATCGCTCAAGTGGTGGGTGGAAATTTGCGGATTCACCGAGACGTTTCGCGATACAACGCCGCCGCTGTATGCCGGGATTCGGCGCGACGAGGCTTTTCTACACCTCGCCGCCATCACCGACAAAGAGGTGGCCCGCAAAGTGGGCGATCAGGTGATGGTACGAATTCAGGTCAAGGGCGTCGAGGGAGTTTATGCCGAATACCAGAGGCGCGGCGGCACCATCCATCCAAATGGAAAATTGCAGAAGAAGCCTTGGGGTACGTATGAGTTCGCGTCGATTGATCCCAATGGGGTCTGCGTGACGTTTATGGAATCGGAGTGAAGTTCTGCGATAAACCGCGCCTGATCAGCGTCTTGAGACGGCCGCCTGGTTCGCTGGCGGAGACAATCCCTGCGCCCGGATATCCGCGTTTCTACAGGATTTCCCCGGGCCTGTCGCTGAGACTTCCCGGATTTAATTAGCTATACTTCCGAAGTCCCTGCGTGCGCGCATCTCGCTATGGTTTGTGGTGTGCGTCGCAAATTCAACCGTGTCAAATACACCTTTAACATTTCTGTTAGCCGCTCAGACAGGCTTGGGCCATTACTGGCACAAGGTCACCGACCGCACTTTTTCGGGGATTTATCACGCCAACGGATTTGATTTGGCGATGATGATTCCGTATTTCCTGGTGCTGTTTGTGCTGGCGCTGTATGGGCTGCATCGCTACTGGCTCGTTTACGACTACTACCGCTATGCCAAAAATGTGCCGCCGCCGCAGCCTCCCGTGAGTGAGTGGCCGCGCGTTACCGTGCAGCTGCCGATTTACAACGAGCGGTATGTGATTGAGCGCTTGGTGGAGGCGGTGTCGCACTTTGATTACCCGGCGGACTTATTGGATGTGCAGGTGTTGGACGATTCGACGGATGAGACCGTCGACGTGGCGCGCGATTGTGTGGAGCGCTACGCAGCGAAGGGCATGCCGATCACCTATATTCATCGCACCAACCGCGATGGCTTCAAAGCGGGCGCGCTGGAAAATGGGCTGAAGACCGCCCGCGGTGAGTTCGTTGCGATTTTCGATGCGGATTTTGTGCCGGCGCCGGATTTTCTGCGGCAGGCCGTTCCCTATTTTATGAATCCGGATGGCGGCGCGGGCATCGGGATGGTGCAGGCGCGCTGGACGTATTTGAATCGCGATTATTCGCTGCTGACCCAGGTGGAAACGATTCTGCTCGACGGGCATTTTATCGTGGAGCATGGCGGGCGATCGCGGCGGGGGACGTTTTTTAACTTCAACGGGACTGCTGGCGTGTGGCGTCGTGTGGCCATCGACGAAGCCGGTGGTTGGCAGCACGACACTCTGACGGAAGACACTGATCTTTCTTACCGTGCGCAGTTAGCGGGCTGGAAATTTTTGTATTTACCGCATATCGAGTGCCCTTCGGAGCTGCCGGTGGATATGAACGGCTTCAAGGCACAGCAGGCGCGCTGGGCCAAGGGCCTGATGCAGACGGCCAAGAAAATTTTGCCGAGGGTTTTTCGCGCCAATGTGCCGTGGCACGTGAAGGCCGAAGCGTTTTTTCATCTAACGGCGAACATCAGCTATCCGCTGATGGTGCTTTTGTCGACGATGTTGTTGCCGGCGATGATTGTGCGATTTTATCAGGGCTGGTTTCAGATGCTGGTTATCGACTTGCCGCTGTTTTTGGCGTCGACCTGTTCGATTTCCAGTTTTTATCTGGTGGCGCAGCGGGAGTTGCGGCCGAAGACGTGGTACCGCACGTTCTTGTATCTGCCCTTTGTGATGGCCACGGGCATTGGAATTTCAGTGCGTAACGCGCAGGCGGTATTGGAAGCACTGGCTGGTAAGAAGAGCGAGTTTGCGCGCACGCCGAAATTTAACATCGCAGGAAAAAGCGGCTCGATCGCCAAGAAGTCTTATCGCAACAAAGCCGGCTGGATGCCCTACGCGGAAATTTTCCTCGGAGTGTATTTCGCATTTACGGTGGCCTATGCCGTTTGGAACGAAAACTACGCCACGGTGCCATTTTTGCTGCTCTTTGTTTGGGGTTACCTCTACACCGGCTGCATGTCGCTGGGGCAAATTTATCTGGCACACTGGCGCTTCGGAGTAGAACCACCGCCGGAAATGCGCCCCGCCGCTTCGGGCGCTCCGGGATTTTAAGCCAAAATTCGTTAGATCATCACGGCGCGATCTCCGCCAGCAATTCTCTCCACACCGTTTTGTTATTCCAGTAAGACACGTGGGCAATCAGCGGGACGGATGCGTCCTTGTCGATGATGTTTTGCACCGCGTTGGATGGAACCGGATCTTCGTCCTGAAATCCGGGTAAATCGTAAAAATCGAGTTTGCCCGAGACGATATCATTGTGTGAGTAGACGTTGATCCACTTCAACTTGCGGAATTTACGGTAGTTGGTAATCAGCGGCTGCACTGTGGAGGCCAGGCGTTCGCGAATATGCAGAGTGTCGCTGCCCTGGATGGTGAAGAGGAAGGCGGTCTTGTCCAGCGGCGAGCCGAAGGTGACCATCGTTTTGGTGCGCTCGGCAATTTGCAGGGCGTTGTTGGAGAGCCAGTCATCCAGCATTAGGCGATTCACGGTGTCGTAGACGATGACCGATCCGAGCGAGTGGCCAACCACGGCGACGTGATCGTACAGAAACTCGTTATTCGAACGCGGCTTATACGCGGTAAAAACTGCGGAAGCCACAGTGCGAGCTGCGGCTTTGATTTTGTCGCGGACTTCATCGAAGCGGTCCAGTTTATTGGATTGAACGTAAATGGCCACGTCGCCGACGTACTGCACCATGATTTCGCGGACTTTGGCGCTGAACGCGATCATGAATGGCCAGACCCAAATGGGCTTTTGCAATAAAGCCCAGCAACCGCCCCAAACGGCAACGTGGCCTCTTTGAATCGAGAGCCGCAGAGAAGTGCCTGCCGCCATCACAGTTAGCGCGAAAGCCAAGCAGGCCAGAAAACACAACCACACGTTGCCGGCAGCTTCGGTTTCTGAAGATCGCAAGACGGCTCGAGTGAACATCGCCAAACCGATGAGTAGCAAACTGCTGAGGATGATGCAGGTGGCGAAACCTTGGATTTGTTGGCTCGGCATGGTGGTTAGATCTGCGATGTACTGGCGCAGCCAGTGGAGTCCAGAGCTGCTTTGGTCCGGCCAATCGAAGCGAACGATGACGGACATGAGGAGCGCGGTCCAAACAATTTCCAGTGCGGTGGCGATGAAGGCGGCCCAGCCCAGGAAGCCGATCAGATAGTGGGCGACTTTGTTGACGGTTTTCGGCTTGCACATGTCGGTGATGAAGAGGACGGCGCCAAAACTTGCGGCCCCGGCAATCATCAGCGTGGCGATGGCGCTGAGCTGCGTCCAATGCGCTTTGAACGCGGGGAGCGCGGCGATGCCGGTTTTGGCGCCGGCGGCGATGAGGGTGATGCCGTTGATCAGCGCCAAGGCACCGAGGATCGCCAGCGTCGTGCACAGATAAATGGGCGTGCGCCAGGTGACGGAGAAATCCGCCATGCCGCCAAACATGGCGCGTTTGAAAGCCTTCCACCAGTTGAGCAAGCCACGCGAGCCGCCATCCAAGAGGAAGCTGACGACGTCGGAAAGTTTGGCGACGCCTTCGGTTTTGGGGGCCCAGTAGGATTCGTACAGATGCAGTTCGTAGTGTTGAAGTTTTCCGTGCGCGTCCACCTCGCTGCCGTCGACGTCGAGTTCCACGCGTTGCAGAACTTCGTTGCCGATTTTTACCGTGCGCAGGCGTGGCGTGATTTGCCGGGGCTGGGCGGCGTCAAGGATGCCGCGGGCGAGGGAGTCAACGGTCTCGAACGGAATTTGCTGGCCCATGCCGTGGACGATCCAGATGGCGCGCTTTTTCCTCGCGACAGTCGGCGCGACAGCTTCCGATTCTTGCGTAGTTGGATCAGGAGGATCGAACCGTGACAGGTCAGCTTTGTCGATGTCGGCCTTGTCGCCGACGGGATCACTCCAGCGGTGTTGTGATTCGCGGGCGCCTGGCGCAACGGATTTCCGAGCTTCGGCTTGCTCTGTTGCTTGCGGCGCGGTTGGGCGCTGGGATGGATCTAGAACGTAGCAGTCGTAGGATTCCGGCTCGGCAACGTCGTAATGTAGCGATCGTTGGGGCCGCTTTTGCGATTTAGCGATGTCGACGTTGGGGGGCGACGGGTTGGTTGGCAAAATAATCTCCGTGGCAAGTAGCGCGGAGGTTATCTCCAGTGCTGAGGCGAGTCAACTGGTCAGAAGGCCGGCGGATTTATCGCCGGGACGTTCTCCAAAACAACGATTATTCGAAGCGGATGAGGATGATTTCGGAGTTGCTACCGACGCGTAACGGCGGGCCCCAGCTGCCGGCGCCGTACGAAGTGTAGATTTGCATGGCGCCAAGGGTTTGCAGGCCGTAGACGAATTTGCCGTACATGCGGCGGGCGAAAATGGACCAGGGCCAGAATTGGCCGTTGTGGGTGTGGCCGGAGAGTTGGAGGGAGACTCCTTCTTCCGAAGAAACTTGCGGGCGATCGGGAGCGTGAGTGAGCAGGATGTTGGCGCGGGTGCGGTCGAAGCCGGTTTGGCGCAGCGTTTTGCGGAAATGTTCGCCGTGGGTGGCGTCCATGTAGGGGACGCCGACGATTTGCAGACCGTCGAGTTCGACTGTTTCGTTATTCAGGACGCGGACTCCTGCCGATGCGATGGCGCTGATAAACGCTTTGCGATCGCGGAACTCTTCGTGATTCCCTTCCACGAAAAAAACGCCGAAAGGCGGCTTTAGATTTTTTAACGGTGCGGCCAGCCCTTCCAAATCGCCGGGCGTGCCGTCGAAGAAATCGCCGCCAATGAAGACCACGTCGGGATTGAGACTATTGATCAACTTGACCAGGCGACGGGCAAAAGCCCAAGCGCGCAAATTGCCGAGGTGCACATCAGTGACCAGTACGGCGCTGCGTCCGCGCCATGTTTCAGGCAGCGCCGCGAGCTTCACGGAGATGCGCCGCACGCGAGTCCAGTTGCCGTTGATCACGCCGTAGATACTGAACAACGCGGCGGCAACCAAAAAACTCCAGGCAAAGTAGTGGCGTTCGGGATGTTGGCCGGCGATTTGAAATGCTACGTAGGAGATCCAGCACGCCGCGGTGGCGAGAAACGCGAAGCTGACGAAACCAAGCCATACGGCTGCGACGCGATAGGCAGCGCGCAACAACGGGTTCGTGGTGCGAAAGCCAATGAGCGAGGTGCCGAGGAAGCTCACCGACAAAATGAGCAAAGTGAATAACAGCGGTAAGTGCGCAGCCGGGTCAAAAGCATAAGCGTCCGGCACGCCCGGCAAGTGGGGCGCCGAAAAAAAGATCCAAGTGAGAAATAGAAGGCCGTGAGCCAGGATCAGAATAATTTGAAAAACAGTCAGAAAAACGACGAAGCGCCTCGGCAAGCAGATCCCTCAAATCGACGGTAGTTATTCAAAAAAGTAGCTGGCAGCGTACCACGCTGGATTTCTTAGATTAGATGTCCGAGCGCGCAGGGTGGCTACATCGCCGCGCGGAGCTATCTACTTTGGCTGCCTAAATAATTCGGCTACAATCGCCACAACGTGTAGCCCGCTCGCCCCGGCGGAATTGTGGTGGTGATGAAATCTAGGAGAACCCGTGAGTCGTCAGCTCGCCTACAACGGCAGTATTGCTGTGCCCGAATTTTCCCGGCAGCACACTAAAACCTCAAAACAAACAAACGTTTTCGCCAGGTTACTCGCTTGCTTCGCGATGCTGACGGCTCTTTTGTGTTCGCTCTTAGTGACGCCAGCACTTCAGGCGCAGCAGCGCCGTGAACGCGAGCCCAACAGCGTATATGCAGAACGCCGCGCAAAAATCGCCGAAAAGGCTGACGGGCCGGTGGTCTTGTGGGGCTTCACGGGACGCGAAGAAGTTTCGGAGGCCTACGTCTTCGCGCAGGAGGACAATTTTTATTATCTGACCGGGCATAACGAAGAGGGCGCCGGCCTGATTATTTTGCCGGCGCAGAAGAGATCGGGCGCGGCAGCCAACACCGGTGAAACGCTCGATGGAGCGCGAGAGATTTTGTTTTTGCCGGCCAAGGACCCCGGAAAGGAAAAGTGGAATGGGGTGCGGATGGCTCCCACCGATCCGGACATTCAATCTCAAACCGGCTTCATGACAGTGAAGCCGTTCACCGAAATGCGTGCGACCGTCGAGCGGCTGGCAAAGAACTTTTCTACCTTCGACACCATTCTTCCCTATGAAAAGGAATTGGGCGGATATCCGCACGAGAAAGCTCTGGTGGATTGGCTCCAGACGTCCGCATCGCAAGCCAAGCTGAAAGATATTCGCGAAGCGATCTACAACTTGCGCGAGATTAAATCACCCGACGAAATTCGATTCCTGACGCGAGCCATCGAGCTGAGCGTGGATTCGCATCTCGAAGCGATGAAGATGATGCGGCCGGGCATTTACGAATACCAGGTGGCCGCGAAAATGGTGGAAGTGCATGCCATGGGTGGATCGGAAGCGGAAGGTTATGCCCCGATCGTCGGCGCCGGGCCGAATTCGGTGTCGCTGCACTATGACAAGTTGTCGCGCAACATTCAGGACGGCGACATCGTAGTGCTGGACGTGGGCGCTCAGTATTCGGGTTATTCGGCGGACATTACGCGGACGCTGCCTGCGAATGGAAAATTCACGGCGCGGCAACGCGAGATTTACGACGTCGTTTTAGGCGCCCAGAATGCGGCGATGGCCATGCTCAAGCCGGGCGTGGATTTGTGCCGCAAAGGCGATCACAGCGCGTACCGTGCGGCGTACGAGTACATCAACACCCACGGCAAAGATCTGCACGGCAAGCCGCTGGGACAGTATTTCATCCATGGGCTGGGACACGACATTGGCTTGGACGTGCACGACCCCGGCGAATATTGTCAGCCGTTGCAGCCCAACATGGTGGTCACCATGGAACCGGGAATTTACATCCCCGAAGAAAATTTAGGCGTGCGCATTGAAGACGATGTGCTGATTACCGCGGATGGTTACAAATTGCTGAGCGAACGACTTCCACGCAACGCCGCTGAAATCGAAACCATCATGGCTCAAGGAGCGAAGGACCGTACATCGGAGTGGCAAGCAGTAACACCTACGCTAGCTTGTGTTCCTGCTTGTAGTCGTCGAACTTTTCCAGGAAGCGGTCGACGTCTTTTTTCTGGATGTAGTAGGGCGTGGAGAGGCGCAGTTTGTTGGGGTCTGCGCCGCGAATGCGGATTTTATGCGTATGCCACAGGGTGTTTTCCAAATCCATGCGCGGGACTGGCGGGACATTGACGGTGATGATGCCGCAACGCAGCGCGGGATCGGGCGAAGTCCACGACACGGCGCCGCGCTTTAACATTTCTGCGAATAGATAATCGGCCATGGCGCGGTGGCGTTTTTCGATGCGGTCGATGCCGATGTCGTTGGCGAGTTTGATCGACGCGCGCAAGCCCCACAGCGCCGGAACGTTCGAACTGCCGATGCGCTGAAAGCGTTCCGCGCGAATTTTGGGTTCGTCCCAGCCCTCAGTAACAATGGTGTTCCACAAGCGATCGATCACTTCGTCGCGCACGTACAAAAATCCCGAGCCTTTGGTGGATTGCAGCCATTTGTGCGGGCTGCTGGTGTACATGTCGCAGCCCAGCTCGTGCACATTAAGCCGCATCATGCCGGGAGCGTGGGCGCCGTCGACGGCCGAGAGAATTCCCTTCGAACGGGCGAGCGCGCAAATTTCTTTGGCCGGCAGCACCACGCCGGAAAACGTAGAAATGTGGCTGAAGAAAATTAATTTGGTGCGCGGAGTGATGGCGTCGTTGAAAAGCTGTAATACCTGCGCCGCATCTTTCACCGGGCGCGGCAGCGTAATTTTTTTGACCACGATGCCGTAGCGCTTGGCTTTCAAATTGAAGGGATGCTCTCCGCCGGGATGCTCTTGGTCGGTCATGAGCACTTCGTCGCCGGGCTTCATGTCCAGGCCGTTGGCGATGTAGCTGTTGGCTTCCGTGGCGTTGCGCAGCAGCGCGAGTTCGTCGCGATGACAACCGATGAACTCGGCCAGCGGATCGCGAAATTCGTTCCACTTCGCGTAGCCCCAAATGGGGTAGTCCTCCGGCTCCTGCTGGTCTAGTTTTTCAGTGCTGAGGTAGCCGTCAAAAATGGCGCGCAACACGGGCGCGGGGCTGGAGCCCACGGTGCCGTTGTTCAGATAAACTTCATCTTCGGGAATCAAAAACTGCTTGCGCATCTCCGCCCAGTAGGCGTCTTCATTTTTGTCGAGCAGCGCGTGGTCTGGCAGCGCGGCGGGGAGATTTTGGAGCTGCGCGAGTGCTTCGCCGCGAAAAGCCAGTGCGGCAGCAATTCCAGTTGTAGCGGCGCTCAAAAAATTCCGGCGGTCCAGCACGGCATCCTCCTACGACATGAAATGATGGCGAATTGTGTTCAACTCGCGAATGGAAAGCAACGTGTTTGTGTGCGCCGCGGCGAACGCTCTGCTACGCCGCAATTCCCCGCCGCGAAGACAGTCTCAAACCCGCAATCATTGACCACGCCGAATGCCGCCCTTTATACTGTTGCTTCGCGCTGGAGAGGTTTTCTGGCGTCCCTCGAGTGATTTCGCGGGCCCTGTTGGCGCAGCAGTGGGCGCCCGGCGAAATTCCGACACTACATGTTGATTGGGAGATTATGAGCAGCACAAAGGCCACACAACTTCGTCCCGGCATGGTTATCCAGCACGAAGGGCAGCTTTATACGGTTTTCAGCGTGGATCACCGCACGCCGGGCAACAAGCGTGGCTCGATGCAGACGCGGCTGAAGAGTTTGCGCACGGGGACGATGATTGATTACCGCTTCCGCGCTGAGGAATTTGTGGATCGCGCGATTCTCGACGAGATTGAGTTTGAGTATCTGTACAGTGAAGGCGACGATTTTTATTTCATGAATACCCAGAATTACGAGCAGATGCAAATGTCCCGCGATGAATTGGGCGAGACGGTGAACTATTTGATCCCCAACACCATCGTGCACGTGGAATTTTTTGAAGAGAAAGCCATCGGTATCGATTTGCCCGATACGATGGACATGAAAGTAGTGCAGACCGAGCCGACTTTGCAGAAAGCCACCGCCAGCGCGGTGATGAAGCCTGCTACTCTGGAGACTGGCTTGGTGATTCAGGTGCCGCCGTTTGTGAACGAGGGCGACAAAGTGAAAGTGGATACCACCGAAGCGCGCTATGTGCAGCGCGTGGAGTAATTTTGCCGCAAAATTTAGATTGATGAAATTGACTTACCGCCTCCGCAGCTAGATGCGACGTGAGTCGAGTCTAGAAGAGGCAGTTGACGCTGGCTGATGCAAATCAGCCAGCGTTTTTTTTGCCGTGTCTCTCTTTTCGTAAGCCACGCCAACCCAACCGGGTGGCCCACCCTTGCGGTTTGTGCAAGGGTGGGGCTTCGAGACGTCGACCTGAGGAGTTTTTTTTAGCTTTTTGCCGCGCTACTCGCAGCCGGTTGAGAACCAAAGACGCGTTTAAAGATCGCATCAACGTGGCGGAGCTGTCGTTGTAGATCGAAGGTGCGTGTCAGACCTGCGGCGTCCAGGTAAGTGGTGATGCGTTTGTCGTTGGCGACGCGATCACGAAAGCTGGTTTCCGCTTCCCAGGCGGCCATGGCGTTTTCTTGTACAGATTTATAGGCGTCGTCGCGGGGCATGCCTTTTTCGACCAGGTCTTGCATAAGCTGACCGGAAAATACCAAGCCGTGAGTCATTTCGAGGTTGCGTAACATGCGTTCGGGAAAGACCCGCATGTCGGCCACGATGGTTATCATTTTGGCGAGCATATAGTCCACCAGAATGGTGGAGTCGGGCAGGATGATGCGCTCGACGGAACTGTGCGAAATGTCGCGCTCGTGCCACAACGCCACGTTTTCAAACGCGGCCTGCAAGTTCGAACGCACGATGCGTGCCAACCCGCAGATTTGTTCGCAGGTGACAGGGTTGCGTTTGTGCGGCATGGCGGAACTGCCGCGCTGCTCGCCGTAGAAAGGTTCTTCGGCTTCGCGGACTTCGGTGCGCTGCAGGTGGCGGATTTCGAGCGCAATTTTTTCCAGGGTGGCGCTGATCAGCGCGAGCGCGCTGAGGTATTGGGCATGACGGTCGCGTTGGATGACTTGCGAGGCGACCGGAGCGACGGCCAGCCCGAGGCGCTGGCAGATGCGCTCTTCGATGTCTGGACCGAGATGCGAAGCATTTCCAACCGCGCCGGAAATTTTCCCCACCGCCATTTGCGCAGCGGCATCGCGAAACCGTTGCTGGTTGCGTTGATTCTCCGCGTACCAGTTGGCAATTTTCAGGCCGAAGGTGATGGGCTCGGCGTGAACGCCGTGGGTGCGGCCGATCTGCGGAGTGGCGCGAAATTCCTGCGCGCGCTTCGCAAGCGCATCGCCGAATTTCACCAGCGCTTCTTCGATGAGTCGCGACGCGTCGCGAACCTGCAGCGCCTGCGCCGTATCCACCACGTCGTTCGAAGTCAGACCGTAATGAAACCAGCGGGCTGCGGCGGGATCGTCGATGGACTCGCCAACGTTCATAGTGAAGGCGATGACGTCGTGCTTCACGCGCGATTCCAGTTCGTGAATGCGCGGCACGTCGACCTTGGCGCGCTCGCGAATTTTTGCGGCGGCTTCTTTGGGCACGTCGCCGGCTTCCGCGAGAGTTTCGGTGGCGGCCAGTTCGACCTCCAGCCACTTGGCGTATTTATTGCTGTCGCGCCAGACGGCGCCCATGGCCTCGCGGGTGTAGCGTGGGATCAACGTGCGCTCCTCTATATAAGGGTGCGTGAAGCTGGTTCACGGTAATGATACGGTATTTTCCGCTGCAGGCGCGACTGGGCAGTTCCCTGCTTTGGACGCTCTGTAAGTCGCTGATTTCCGGGCCCATCGCGGTGGCCTGTAGCGCACTTTTGCCGGCCACGACCTAACCGCAAGCCCAAAAACCTGTCTAAGGATACGAATGAACGAAAGCGTCGAAAGCGTTCGGGCAGCCGACGCCATAGCCATCGAACGCACGCTTGCGGGCGAGCGCGACGCTTTTCGTGTTTTGGTGGAGCGCCATAGCGGGACGATTTTCCGCCTGGCGTATCGCCTGACCGGCAATCACCACGACGCGGAAGAAATTGTGCAGGAGGCTTTTTTGCGGGCTTATCAAAAGCTGGGACAGTTCGCCGCAGAAGCCAACTTTGCCACTTGGGTGTATCGGATTGCGGCGAATTACACCATCGATCGGAAACGCCAGATGAAAACGGAAGAAACGCGGCGGGTGACTCCGAGTCCGGAAAAGACCGACGAAGGCGAGACGGATCCGCTGCGGCACGTCGCCGACGAGGCGCCTACGCCGGAACGGTCTGACTCAAAGCGTGGAGCTACAACGCGACATGACAGAATGCTCTGGCCAGTTTGACGCCGGCGGAACGAGTGGCGTTTGTCATGCGCCATCAGGAAGGCTGCGGGATTGAAGAAATCGCCGCAGCACTGAAATCGAATTCGAGCGCGGCGAAAAATACGGTGTTCCGCGCAGTGCAGAAATTGCGCAAAGCGCTGGAGCCACAGTTTTCCGCGCGAGGACAGGCGCGAGTGATGGGATCGCCCTCATGACCACGATGAAGCATTTGAATGAAGAACAGTTGATTGCGTTTCAGGATGGCGACGCGGCGATTCGCGAACGGTGGGAGCAGCACGTCAGCGAGTGCACGGAATGCCGCGCGGAGTTGCAGCGGCTGGACGGAATGCTGGCGGCGTTTCAGGAACTGCCGGTGCCCGATCCTGGCGACGAGTACGGCCGCAAAGTGTGGCAGCAGATCGCGCCGAAGCTGCAAGAGAAACGCAGCGCGTGGTGGCGTGTGCTGTTCGAGCCGCGCCATTTGGCGGTGGCCGGCTTGGTGACCGCGATGCTGCTGGTGGCATTTTTCGCCGGGCGGGTGAGCAGACGGCCCGATGTAGAGGTGGCCAAGTCACCTCAGCCTACAACCACCACCGCAGCGGCCAACGATGCGCAAGTGCGCGAACGGGTTTTAATGCTGGCGGTGGGCGAACATCTCGGCCGCTCGGAAATGGTGCTGATGGATATTGCCAACGCACAGCCGGATGCGTCCAGCGGGAAAGCGCGGCTGCAAAACGTCAATTTGTCTTCGCAGCAGCGCCGCGCGGAAGATTTGCTGGATGAAAACCGGTTGTACCGGCAAACGGCTGTTCAAGAAGGCGACACTGGTTTGGCCAATGTGCTGGATGAATTGGAACGCGTGCTGATCGATGTGGCGCACAGCCCGCAGACCGTCTCGCCGGCGCGATTCAAAACCATCCGACAGCGCATCGACGACGATGGGTTGCTATTCAAGGTGCGCGTATTGGCGAAACAGATTCAGGAGCAGCAAACGGGCGGCGCCCATCAGCCGGCGCAAGGCGGCTCGGCGGGATTGAAAGATTTGCAGGTAGAGAGGAACGAGGCATGAGCAAAGTGAAGACAATTCGTTGGGTGCAATTCGCAAGCGGGGCGGCTGCGGCGCTGTTGATTCTGCCGGCGGCGGGAACCGCTCGCGCGATAGCGGTGTTCGCACAACAAGCGGATGCGACACAATCCTCGCAGCAGGACCAAGACAATCAAAACGGCAACCAAAACGCCAACGAGCGCGAGGAGCGGGAACACGACCGGCAAGAGGCCGAGCGTGAGCGTCAGCAAGAGGCGAAGGATCGGGAACAGGAAGCGCGCGACCGCGTCCAAGAACGCGCCGATCGCCTGGAAGAAATTTACGACGATGCCCGGTCTGCCCTCGACGACGAAAAATACGAACGCGCACGCGATAAATTTTCCGAAGTAATCGAGGCCAAC
The DNA here is from genome assembly GCA_963846145.1 of uncultured Acidobacteriota bacterium. Taxonomy (GTDB): domain Bacteria; phylum Acidobacteriota; class Terriglobia; order Acidiferrales; family UBA7541; genus Acidiferrum. The sequence continues at coordinate 645,625 of CAWJUV010000007.1, forward strand.
GGACCGCAGGCGGATGCAGCGCTCTACTGGAAGGCTTACGCGCAGCAGCACCTGGGGCAACGCGATGCAGCGCTGTCCAGCATTGCCGACTTGAAAAAGCGCTTCCCGCAAAGCCGCTGGCAGAAAGACGCCAGCGCGCTGGAGATTGAGATTCGTCAGGGTACCGGCCACCCATCGCGCCCGGAGATCCAAGGCGATGAAGAGCTCAAGATGCTGGCGATTCAGAGCCTGATGAACAGCGATCCCGAGCGGGCCATGCCCTTGCTGGAAAAAGTTTTGCAAGGTTCGGCCACGCCGAAAGAAAAATCCAAAGCTCTGTTCGTACTGGCGCAGAGCGGTTCGCCGCAAGGACGCGAAATCATCGCGCGCATCGCCAAGGGTCAGAGCAATCCGGAGTTGCAACACAAAGCGATCGAATATCTGGGCATCTTTGGCGGTCCGGAAGCTCGCAAGACCATGGCCTACGTGTATACCCAGACCACCGAGGTTTCGGTGAAGCGTTCCATTCTGCGCAGCTACATGATCGGCGGGGATAAGGAGCATTTGTTCGAGGCGGCTAAGAACGAGAAAGACCCTTCGCTGCGCGGCGAAGCCATTCGCCAACTAGGCATCGTGCATGGCGAAAGCGAGTTGGAGCAGCTCTACAAAACAGAAACTTCGCCGGAGCTGAAGAAGCAGTTGTTGCAGGCATTTTTCCTGGCGGGCGATTCCACAAAACTGCTGGCTGTGGCGAAGGATGAAAAGGATCCGGAGGTGCGGCGCACTGCGGTACGCAACCTCGGATTGATCCACTCGGATGATTCGGGCAAAGCGCTCACGATGATGTACGCCAAAGAGACCGATCGCGGCATTCGTGAAGAAGTGTTGAACGCGCTGTTCCTGCAAGGCAATGCCTCGGCCTTGGTGTCCATCGCTCGAGCGGAGAAGGATCCCGGACTGAAGAAAACTGCGGTGCAGAAACTGGCGCTGATGAATTCGAAGGAAGGCTCCGACTACATGATGGAGCTGTTGCAAAAGTAAGGGCGAGTCGGAGGACGGGAAATGAGCTACGTCACGCGGGTTTTCGTTACAGCAACATTGTTGGCCGGGCTGCTGATTGGTGGTGCGGCTTCACCCGCACAGCAAGCGGACCTACCGCAGGTCGAGAATGCGCAGGTGCAGACGCGCGCGGTGGCTGGAACGCTGGCAGCTACGTTCGATGAATTAAAAAAATCTAGCGCCGAAGCCGCTTGGATCGGTTACGCCGTCGACGCCGTGCCGGGCAACCGGAATAATTGCTGGGATGACTACAGCAATTCAAGCGATGGACGATGCGGGACGTGTCGGCTGGAAAAGTCCGGCGAGCATTCCATAAGCCACGCCACCGATAACGGAACGAACGGCACGAATCATGTCGTAAAGCTGGAAGGCTCGAGCGAACTGCTGATTTTGCTGCGGGTGCAGGATCGCCAGATCGGCAAACTCCAGTTGGCTTCCGAGAATTGCACGTTGGACGCCGGCGGTTTGAAGTTCACCTGGCTTACCGGAGTGAAGCCAGCGGAAAGTGTGAGCTTTCTCTCCGGCCAAGTTCGAGCCACGGCCAACGCTCGCACCGAATCGTCCGGCAGACACGAGGACGACTCCGTCGCGAAACAAGCGTTAATCGCGATCGCGCTGCAAGCCGCGCCGGAAGCGGAAACGGCTCTGGAATCTTTTACTGCGCCAACTTATCCCGAGGAGCTACGCAAGAACGCGGCCTTCTGGCTGGGTGCAGCGCGCGGCAAGGAAGGTGTCGTGGCGCTGCAGAAAATGGCGCACACCGAACCCTCCAGCGAGATTCGCGCCCACGTGGCCTTCGCGCTTTTCGTTAGCAAAGAACCCGTCGCGCTCAACGAGATGATTCGCATGGCCCATGAAGACGAGAGCGCCCACGTGCGCAGCCAAGCGCTCTTCTGGCTGGCGCAGAAGGCCGGGAAACAGGCAGTAAACGCCATCGACGGAGCGATTCAGGACGATCCCGACACCGAAGTGAAGAAGAAGGCCGTCTTCGCGTTGAGCCAGTTGCCCAAGGATGAAGGCGTCCCCAAGCTGATTCAGGTGGCGAAAACGAACCGCAATCCAGCGGTCCGCAAGCAGGCCATGTTCTGGCTAGGCCAATCGAACGATCCTCGCGCGTTGCAGTTTTTTGAGAAGGTGCTGATCAGGTAGGACGGGCTCGCGCTCACACCAAAACTACAAAGTAAGCCAAGCACAAAATCCAGAATACGGAAGATCAGTCGCCGGTAGGATTCGAGCGCATGTAGCGCCACGGGTTCACCGGGGCGTTGTTCATACGCACTTCGTAGTGTACGTGCGGGCCGGTAGAGCGCCCGCTGATCCCGGTGTAGCCGATCACTTCGCCGCGCTTCACGCGCGCGCCGGGTATAGCGGAATAAGCCGAGAGGTGCGCATACCAGGTGGTGATACCAAAGCCGTGGTCGATCACTACGAGACGGCCATAGCCGGAGTGGTCGGCTGCTACGGTCACGACGCCGTCAGCGGTAGCATGAACTGGCGCGCCATAATCTGAAGCCACATCGACGCCACGGTGGAAGGCGCCTTCACCGGAGAACGGGTCAAGCCGCTCGCCAAAACTATCTGTGATATGCCCCAACACCGGCCAGATTGCCGGCGTATAGCTCGAATCCGCAAAGTTCATACCAGGCATCAAGTGCATGCCGCCGGTCGAAACGGTGAGCATCGCCGCGTTGCGCTTCAAAAAAGTGTATTGCTCGACAGAGCGGTCGAATGCGTCCTGGGCGTTGCCGGGATTGTCCGGTTCGTCAAAGGCCGCGGGGTGGTAGCGGAGGACGCCGTAGGTCATGGCCACTTCGGTGGCGAGCGATTGAAGCGAATCCAGGCGTTGGTTGGTGTCTACAACGGTGCCTTGCAACTGCTGATACTGCTTTTTAAGAGTTTCCTGATCGTGGCGGAGGGCGTTGTAATTGCCGACCTTCCACAGCATCCGGGAGTAGGAGGCCACGGCGGCGGTAACGGTCACGCTACCGATGAGGGCCAGAATCACCAACCCGTGCAGGAGATACGCGGAAACGATCACCTTGCGCATCTTCCCGGGGGAAGCGATATAGAATGTGTAGTTCTTGCCAGACATTCTTAGAAAGGCCCCTCAGCCTTGGGCATACCCGGAGCAGCTTTGGAACCCTGCCGGCAGCATCTTTAGTATAGCAAAGACTTTGCGGCAGGCTGGGTTGTGCATCGGTGGGCATACTAGGTGGGCCGAGTGTTAGAGTCAACCCTGTATTTGCCTGTTCGAGGAACAGGGAGCTATTAGCTGGCCGTTCGCCTTTGGGACAGGTTTAGGACAAGTAACGGGACCTGTCTAGTAAGAGGCTGTCGATCTAGGTGCGGCCGGCTGGCGGCTATCGGTTCCAAAATGGGAAGAGCGGGAGACTACGTTTGCCTAAGCGCGGTGCAACCAGCGAGAACGAGGTCATCCGTCGGATTGAGCGGGCGTTTGGCTCGGGTTCGTTGACGCGGGGCGGGCGGGGATTCCGATTGGCTCTCGGGATTGGGGACGACGCAGCGCTTTTTCAGCCTACGCCGGGCGATGCAGTGGTGCTTACCTGCGACTGGTTCCTGGAGGGGACGCACTTCCTGCGCGACAAGCACCCGGCCGATGCGGTGGGCTGGAAGTGCTTGGCTCGGGCCGTTAGCGACATTGCCGCGATGGGGGGCGTACCCCGTTGCTTTCTGCTGAGCTTGGCTTTGCCCGAGAAGCTGCCGACCGAGTGGATGTCTGGTTTTTTGGGCGGCTTGAAGAGGGCTGCCCGGCGGTTTGGGTGTGAATTGGCCGGAGGCGACACCACGGCACGTAGCGAGATACTGATCAACCTTGCGGTGGTGGGAGAGGTCCTGCGTGGGAAAGTGCTACAGCGTGACGGAGCGCGAGTCGGCGACCTTATCTACGTGAGTGGGCGGCTAGGCGAGGCGGACGCAGGTCTGCAGCTGTTGCAGCGCACCCCAGGGAAGCTAAATGCGGGAGACCCGAGACTGAAGAAGCATTTCTATCCAGAGCCACGCTTAGCTCTGGGGCAATGGCTCAGCTCGCGCAGGCTGGCGACCGCTGGGATGGATTTGTCCGACGGGCTTTCCAGTGATTTGGCGCGGATGTGCACCGCCAGCGGTGTTGGCGCGACCGTCGACGGCGCCAAGTTGCCAGTGGTTCCACTCAGTGATCCTCGTCGAACGGTTCGTCGCGAATCACCGGGTCCGGATGCTTTGACGCTGGCCCTGCACGGCGGCGACGACTACGAATTGCTTTTCACGGTTGCGAAGAAAAATGCAACCCGCATCCCCTCATCACTCGGCGGCGTGAAGCTTACGCCGATCGGTGAAATTACTCGCGGGCACGGAGTTTTGGTCACGGATTACGCCGGCCGCACAAGGCCGCTCAAACCGGGTGGCTGGGATCCATTCCGCACAAGCTAAATAGCTACTGACGGTTTTGTGGAATAGCCGCCGCTGAGGTAGATGTTTTCGCCGGAGGGGGCGGAGGCGTTGGCGGGATTACTGTCGGTGGTTTTTCTTTCGGGGCGCGCGGTTCGTCCTCGGTGGGCGCAGTGTCCGGCGTATCCACGTGGACTTCGTGTTCGTTGGCTTGCTGCTCCAGCGGGACGACGTTGGCGAACTCCACTTCGGGCTGGCCCTCGAGCGCGTTCTTCATGAACTGCATCCAGATCGGCAGAGCCGCGCGGGCTCCGGTTTCTTTTTTGCCCAGCGAAATTTGCTTGTCGTCGTAGCCGACCCACACTCCCGAAGTGATTTGCGGCGTGAACCCGATGAACCACGCATCGGTGTAGTCCTGGGTGGTGCCGGTCTTCCCTGCTGAGGGGCGGCCCAGTTGCTTGGCTTGAATGCCGGTACCGAATTGCACGACTTCTTCGAGCATGGCAGTCATGGTGCGGGCTACTTCCGGCGACACCACGTCGTGTACTTCGGGGTGCGCTTCTTCGAGCAGCGCACCGTCATAGCTGGTGACGCGGCGAATCATATGCGGATCGATGCGGATGCCATCGTCGGGAAAAACGGTGAAGGCGGACACGTGTTCGAGCAGGCGCATATCCGCCGAGCCCAGCGCCAGCGGCAAGTACGGCGGAAGCGACGTGGTGATGCCGAAGCGACGCGTGATGTTCACCACGCTGGAAATTCCCACTTTTTCGGCCAGCTTTACAGCCGGAACGTTACGTGAACCGGCCAGAGCGCGCCGCAGGGTGATGTTGCCTTCAAATTTTTCGTCATAGTTGTGGGGCGAGTAAGACTGTCCGCCGCTGATGGTCGTGAACGGCGCATCGAGGATCGTGTCGAAAGGCGTGGATCCTTTTTCCAGCGCATCCGCGTAGACGTAAATTTTGAACGAGCTGCCGACCTGCCGGTAAGCCTGTGTGGCGCGATTGAATTTAGAGTCTTCGAAACTGTAACCGCCCACCATGGCTTTGATTTCGCCGGTGGGATTGTCGATGGCCACCATGGCGGCCTGCGGGCCGGGTTGTTGCTCGAGTTGCACGCGCGCGGTGTTTTCGCGCAGCTCCTGAATCGAAAATTGCGCGAGGTCGCCGGGCAGCAGCAAGTCGGAAGCTTTCTTTCGTCCGGTCCAGGCGAAGTCGGCGGGCGCGAGGATCGCGCGATAGTTGCCGATCTTGACGGTGGCGCCTTTCTCTTCCGTGGAGAGAACCAGCCCGGTGACGTAAGTGCCCTTCTCAATGGCGCGGCGCCAGTCGTCGTCTTCGTAATTTTCCAACGTGCCAAGATTGTCGCGCAGGATGTTAGGCAGTTTGCCGCGCCAGCCATGCCGGCGATCGTAACTGTGCAGCCCGTCGCGCACCGATTGATTGGCGGCCCGCTGCATCGCGATGTTCAGCGTGGTGTACACCCGCAGGCCGCGCTCGTGGACGGCTTCGGTGCCGTACGTAGCTTCCAGATACTTGCGAATGTCTTCAAAGAAATAGGGCGCGAGATCGTTGCGCGGATATTGCACGTGCAGCCCCAGCGGCAATTTGCGCGCATTGGCTTCTTCGGCGGCGGAGATTTTTCCTTCTTCACCCATGCGATGCAGCACCAGATTGCGCCGCGCCAAGGCCAGTGTGGGATTATTCAGCGGAGAAAACTTTGGCCCATTCACCATGCCGGCCAGCAGCGCAGCTTCTTCCAGCTTCAGGTCGGTAACCGGCTTGCCAAAATAAAATTGCGAGGCGGCGGCAAAACCGTAGTTGCCGTGGGCCAGATAAACCTGATTGGAATACATCGTAAAAATTTGCGGCTTGGTGTAGCGACGCTCGATTTGCAACGCCAGCAGCATTTCCTGGATTTTGCGGTGAAAAGTTTTGTCGCTGCGATCGAGGAAGAGATTGCCGGCCAGCTGCATGGTGATGGTGCTGGCGCCCGCGGTGATGTGGTGCTTGAGAACGTTGCGAAAGGCCGCCCCGGCGATGCGCGGGAAGTCGATGCCCCAGTGATCCTGGAAGTGCTGGTCTTCAATGGCGGTGACCGCGTTATACAGAATCTTGGGGACCTGCTCGTAGGTCATTAAAATGCGGCGCTGCAATGCGAAGCTGCCGACCATTTGCCCATCATCGGCATAAATTTCAGTGACCACCGTCGGGCGATAGGTTTCGAGCGAATGAATTTCAGGCAAATCGCTGGCGTAGACGAACAGCAAGCCGCAAGCTGCGCCCAGTGCGATCGAGCAAAGCAATAAAAATGCCAGCGCGACGCGGTCAATCAGCTTGAAGCCGCGCAGTCGCAGAGTGATGGGGGGCAGACTTAACATTCAGGAAAAAGTTTAGCGCAGTTACGCAAGGTTGGAGAGCAATCGCGCGGCCACGTTGTGCTGAAATGAAAAAAACAAACTTAGGCAGGCTCGGGAGATTTGGCGGCCGCGCGCGTATCTTCAGCAGCAGCCCAGGGATGCGGGCGCCGTGCTTCGATATAAGCGAACACCGACATCGCTACGGCCAGTGCCGCCATGCCAAAGTCTTCCAGCACTTTTTTCAAATCGATCGGTTCGGGCGTGGCAAAGCACCCACAATTTATGTCCATATGCAGCAGGTAGGCACGCAGCACCACGAAGAAAAAGCCCAGCATGATGGCCGTCAGAATCGGCCCGAAAATGCGCAGCCGCCAGCCGATCAGAACCAGCAAGCCGAGCACGATTTCTGTGAACGGCAACGTGTGCGCCACGAACTGCACTCCCCAATCGGGCAACAACTTGAAGGCCGCCACCTGTAACGCAAAATTCGCAAGGTTCGTGGAAACGTTAAATTTCACAAAGAACCACGGCATATGGACGTGGTTGGGCAAAAACGCTTTCGAGTAGCCGGCGAACATAAAGATCGGCCCAAGAATTAACCGGGCGATCCAAATTACTGCGCGTCGAAAATTGAGAGGGCTTGCTTGCAACACAGAGTTTCCGGGTGAATCGCCAACGATGTTAGCAGAAGAAGGTACAGAATTTTTCGCGTGCCGCCGAATCGCGTGTCACGACGTTCTGCCGAGAACAACTACTTTTGGGTCAGCAATTGGTCGAGGAAATTGTGCAGGATCTGATAGCTCTGCACGCCTACCACGGGATAGGTTTGCCCGTTGGAATGCACGATGGTGGTGGGCGTCTGGTTCACGTTGTACATGCGGCCCAGCGCCAAATCTTTGTCGATCAGCGGATCAAGCGTCCCGCCTTTGACCAATGCGCGAACCTTGTTCATTTCCGCGGGCGAAAGAACCGCGGCAACCGTGCCGTCCACATCGCCGCTGGCTTCCCACTTCTCCTGGTTCTGAAAGAGGGTCTGCTCGACAACTTCCGTCTTACCGAGCGTCGCTGCGGCGCGGGCATACTCCGCCGCTACTTTGGAGTGCGCATGCATCGGCAGAGGGAAATCGCGGTGGATCAAGTACATCTTGCCGCTGCTGACGTAGTTGTCCATCAGCTCGCGGTTGGTGGTGGTGTACAGGTTCTTGCAAGCCGGGCACTGAAAATCGCTGAAGACTTCCAGGATGAGGGGTGCGTTCTTATTGCCAAAAGCCTTGTGCGGGTCCACGTCGCTGACGGCACCAGCATTTTGAGGCGGCTTGGCCATGGCCATCAGCACAACGCTGAGGCAAAACACGCCTAGCAAACTCAAACCTGCCATGCTGACCGTTCGTAAGACGCTACGCTTGCCGCTCACTGGATCCTCCGCCCTCTGCCGCTGTAACTCTGCCGAACAATATTCTGCCCGAACAATATTCTGAAAGATTCTATCGTGAATCTGCGGACCTGGTCACCGGTTTGACGCGTCAATTTCGGCCGGGTTTCCAAACCGGACACGTGCCCGAGTACATCATATAGAACCCGAAAACCTGAAGAAGGATGCGTCCCGCCCAAGGCAAATGGCACCCTCTAAGCACGGAATACGTGAGGGCGACCACATTAACCTTGGCTGGCACTATCAGATATAAATACATGTAAATAATAGAGTTAAAATCACAATACAAATACTTGACAACGATACACTCAATCTATATACTCTGCTTCGAGCTAACCGCCTGAGTCCCTTCGCAGGGCGCCCACCCTCCTAGCGGTGGCCCCGCACGAAACTCCCGCCGGATCTGGCTCATGGGCTTAAATGGAGGCCTTACCTACAATGAGTAAAATTATTGGAATTGACCTGGGCACGACCAACTCGGTCGTTGCTGTGATGCAGGGCGGAGAGCCGGTGGTCATCCCTAACCAGGAGGGAGCTCGCACTACCCCGTCAGTGGTGGCGATCACCAAGGGCGGAGAGCGCCTCGTCGGGCAAGTCGCCAAGCGCCAAGCGGTGACTAACCCCGAGAACACCATCTATTCGATCAAGCGCTTCATGGGCCGCCGCTTCGACGAAGTTGGCGAAGAGACTAAGCGTATCCCGTACAAGATCGTCAAGGGCGAGCACGACGACGCCCGCGTGGACATTTCCGGCAAGCTGTTCAGCCCGCCGCAAATCTCCGCGATGATTCTGGGCAAGCTGAAGTCCGCCGCGGAAGATTTTCTGGGCGAGAAAGTCAACAAAGCGGTGATCACCGTTCCGGCGTACTTCAACGACGCGCAACGGCAAGCCACCAAGCAAGCGGGCGAAATTGCCGGCCTGGAAGTGGTGCGCATCATCAACGAGCCGACGGCCGCAGCGCTGGCCTACGGATTGGACAAGAAATCCGACGAAACCATTGTGGTGTATGACTTGGGCGGCGGAACCTTCGACATCTCCGTGCTGGAAGTCGGCGCCGGAGTCGTCGAAGTGAAGTCCACCAATGGCGATACCCACCTCGGCGGTGACGACGTCGACCAACGCATCGTGGATTGGCTGATCGACGAATTCAAGCGCGAGAACAACATCGACCTGAGCAAGGACCGCATGGCGCTGCAACGCCTGAAGGACGCCGCGGAAAAGGCCAAGATCGAGTTGTCGCAGATGATGGAGACGGAGATCAATCTGCCCTTTATCACCGCGGGCGCCAGCGGCCCGATTCACATGCAACTCAAGCTGACTCGCACGCGCCTCGAACAATTGATGAACGATTTGCTCGAGCGCTCGATGAAGCCGGTGAAGATGGCGCTGGAAGACGCGAAGCTGTCGCCGAACGACATCCAGGAAGTGGTGCTGGTTGGTGGTTCGACGCGAATCCCGAAGGTACAGCAATTGGTGCGCACGTTCTTCGGCGGCAAAGAGCCGCACAAGGGCGTGAACCCGGACGAAGTGGTGGCGGTCGGCGCGGCCATTCAAGGCGCGGTGCTGGCAGGCGACGTGAAGGACATTTTGCTCCTGGACGTCACCCCGCTTTCGCTGGGCGTGGAGACTCTGGGCGGCGTGATGACCGTGCAGATTCCCCGCAACACCACCATCCCGACGCGCAAGGTGGAAACCTACTCGACGGCTGCGGACAATCAGCCCGGCGTGGAAATTCACGTGATGCAGGGCGAGCGCAAGTTCGCGGTGGACAATCGTTCGCTTGGAAAGTTCAAGCTGGATGGCATTCCGCCGGCTCCGCGCGGAACCCCGCAGATCGAAGTGACCTTTGACATCGACGCCAACGGCATCTTGAACGTCAGCGCCAAGGACAAGGCCACCAGCAAGGAGCAGAAGATCACCATCACTGCTTCGAGCGGCTTGACCAAGGAAGAAGCCGAGAAGATGCGCGCGGAGGCCGAATCGCACTCCGAGGACGATCGCCGGCGCATGGAAGAAGTCGAGGCGCGCAATCGCCTGGACGGAATCCTGTACCAGTCGGAAAAGATGATCCGCGAGAATCGCGAGAAGCTGAAGGAAGCGGACATCAAGAGCGCCGAAGAAGCCATCGAAGACGCGAAGAAGTCGATCAATGAAGGCGGCGTGGCGCGGTTGCGCACCGCAACGGAGAACCTGGAACGTTCGCTGCATAAGATTGCCGAGACCTTGTACCAGAGCAATCCGAGCGGCGGCGCGGAACAGGCCGGAGCGGCTGGCGCGGGCGCGGGACCTGCCGGGGCTGCTGGCGGCGGCGAAGCTGCCGGCGGCGCGAAGAAGCCTGAAGATGTAATCGACGCCGAGTATGTGGACGTCGATGAAAACAAGGCGCCCAACTAACGCGCGCTGCGAAGTAGGAATGTGCGAAGTGCAATGACTTCGCGCGGGCCGGACCTTCGCGGTTGCGAAGAGTAATGAATAACCGGCCTGCTTCGTTCTGAAAACGGAGTAGGCCGGAATTTTTTTAGCAGCGTAACGCTGCGGCAATTCTTGAGTCACCTGAAAATATAAAGCTATGCCGACAAGCGCAAAAACCGATTACTACGAGTTGCTGGGCGTACCGAAGAAAGCCAGCACCAAAGACATTCGTGCGTCGTTTCGCAAGCTGGCGCGGAAGTATCATCCGGATTTGAATCCAGGGGATAAATCCTCGGAAGAGAAATTCAAGCAGCTGCAGGAAGCCTACGACGTTCTTTCCGACAGCAAGAAGCGCCAGGTTTACGACCAGTACGGCTTTTACAGTGACAACATGCCCGCAGGTGGGCCGGGGCCGCAGAGCAGCGAAGATGACGATGCCCGGGTGAATTTTGATTTTGGCGGATTTGATTTTGGTGGTGCTCCCGGCGCGGGGTCTGGCACTGGTGCGAGCGGCGCCGGTGGTGGCGGATTCCGAGATTTATTCAGTCAGTTTTTCCGCGGCGGCCGCGGAGGTGGGATGGAGCCGGAGCAGGAAGCCGGCGGCGACCTCGAATATCAGGTCGAAATTGATTTTTGGGATTCAGTGCGTGGAGCGGTGAAGAAATTGTCGATCACGCGCATGGACACTTGCGAGACGTGTCATGGGACAGGAGCGGTCGGCTCGCCGCAGACCTGCACGGCGTGTAATGGGACGGGAACGGTGCAACAGGCTGCGGGGAAGATGCGCTTCAACGTGCCGTGTTCCCGTTGCGGCGGAACTGGCAAGCTGCGGACCATGTGCCGTACCTGCAATGGCGAAGGACGCGTGCGCCGCACCGAAACGGTGGATGTGCGTATTCCTGCCGGAGTGAAGAGCGGAGCGCGGTTGCGCGTGCCGGGTAAAGGCAATGTTGGAACGATGGGCGCGCCTGCCGGGCGATTTATATTTACGCGTGTTAGTGACGCCGCATGAATTTTTTGAGCGGCGCGGCGATGATCTGTACACCAAAATTCCGGTGACGGTGGCGGAAGCCACGCTCGGCGCAAAAATTGAAGTGCCGACAATTGATGGTCGATCGCTGGTGCGCATTCCGCCTGGGACAGACAGCGGGAAGACGCTGCGACTGAAAGAGAAAGGTGTGCCCGGCCCGCGCGGCGGTTCGCGTGGCGACCAGTACGCGGAAATTCAAGTGGTCGTGCCGCCGCCGACCGACGAGCGCGTGCGCAACTTGATGAAGGAACTCGAAACGCTGGCGCCGCAGGATCCGCGGCACAATCTTTTCAGCAAGGCGGGTGGATAAGCCATGCCGATCAGAGCAAAGAAGAGAGCGAAAGCCGGCTACATGATCAGCGCGGTCGCGGAGTTATACAAATTGCATCCGCAAACGCTGCGCTTATACGAACGGGTGGGCCTGCTGAAGCCATCGCGCTCGCAAGGCAACACTCGCCTCTACACCGATTCAGATCTGGAGCGGCTTGACGTGATTCTCACCCTGGCCCGCGACATGGGCGTAAACCTCGCCGGCATCGAAATTATTCTTAACATGCGCGAAAAAATGATCGAGATGGAACGCCAAATGGGCGAATTCGCGCAAGTAGTGCAGCAGGAACTAGCGCGCGTCTCCTCGCGTTCGCAGGAACAAGATCCATCGCGCCACGCCATCGTGCGCGCCGTGCCCCGCATCGTCCGCGGCTAACTAAACAGCAAACAGTTAAAAAGTGTGGAGCAGGCGCTTCCAGCGGACGTTGCCGGGGTGCAGCAGGGCGTTGCCGTAGGCCATGGCGCGTTCGCCGATTTGGCCGGGTTCCCAGGCGTCGGCATTGGCGTCGAGGGACATGTAGATCATCACCGGCGTGCCGATGATGTCTTCGCGAGGGACACAGCCCCAGAAGCGGCTATCGTAGGAGTTGCCGCGGTTGTCGCCCATAGCGAAGTAGCAGTTTTGCGGGACTTGATACGGAAACGTGAGTGCGGGTTGCGAGTGGGGCTCGTAACCGGCGGGGGCGGGTTCGGTTTTTCCGACTGCGTAGGCCTCTTCCAGTTTTTTGCCGTTCACGAAGACGGAGCCATTGCGCAGATCGATGCTATCGCCAGGCAAGCCGATGACGCGTTTGACTAGATCCGTGGAGTCGGGTGCGTAGGGCGGCCGAAAGATCACGATTTGCTGGCGCTTGGGATTGCGCCAGAGCGACACATGCCAGTTGGTGAAAGGCACTCCGGCATCGTAGCCGACACGGCTCATGATCAGGTGATCGCCGACGAGCAACGTTCGCTCCATCGAGCCGGACGGAATGACGCGTGCTTGTCCGATCGTTCCATTGATCAGCAGAAATACCAAGCCGATCCAGAACCACGCCAAAACTTCGCGGCGGACCTTTACGCCGACGGATTCGCGGGAGTGAGTCGCTTGGTTGCGTTCAGAGTTTGGAGCTTTGGTCTTCATTGGTGCGCGGTGCCGTTTCTGAGCTGAAGAATTTTCCGGTCGTTGAAAGTGTACTCCTGAATACCAAGGAATTCAGCGAAGGGCGATTTGTGTGACTTTGTGGCGTTCGGCGGCGGCTTCCTCGCGGCCGCTTGCCGTGGAGAGAGCGCGCTCGTATGCTGTGACGATATGCCTATAGAAAATTGTCCGCTGTGCCGCGGCACCGGTTGGCGGCTGGAAGCGCGCACCAGCGGGCCTCCCGGGAAAGTCGCGATCGCTTGCGATTGCGGCATGGAACAGCGCGCCGCGAGAGTGATCGAACGCGCACGGATCCCCAAGCGCTACGAGCACTGCGACTTTGAAAGTTACGTGCCCGACCTCGCCGACGGAAAAACATATTTGCCGCAGCACGTGCAATCCATGAAGCAAGCCAAGATGCTGGCCCAAGGATTCGTGCGCGATTATCCGGGCACTGCAGAAAAAGGCTTGCTGTTGATGGGGCCTTCGGGAGTCGGAAAAACGCATCTTGCGGTGGCCGCGCTGAAAGAGTTGATTCGCCGCGGCCACGCCGGATTATTTTGCGACTACCGCGAACTGCTCAAGGAAATTCAAGCCAGCTACAATCCGGCCAGCGAAGCAACCGAGTTGGGCATCCTCGAACCCATTCGCACCGTGGAAATACTGGTGCTGGACGACCTGGGCGCCACCAAACCCTCCGACTGGGTGCGCGACACCGTGGGCATCGTGCTGAACACCCGCTACAACGAAAGCCGCACCACCATTGTCACCACCAATTACCTGGACAATCCCGCCGCCGCGGGCGAAACGACCAAAGGCCCCGACGGCAAATTCATCCGCGCACAACGCGAAGAAAACTTGGAAGAGCGCATCAGCAGCCGGATGCGCTCGCGTCTGTATGAGATGTGCCGCACCGTGGAAGTGAATGCCCCGGACTTTCGCCGGGAAAAAACCCAAGCAGGACGCGCGCGATAAGGTCGAAAAAACGCAAGGTTGAAAAGTTCGTGTATCGCGGATGAACAGGAGATTGCTGGCGATTTCGTTGACATCCCCGCGATGGCCCGAGTATGCTTTGTGGGTTGCGGCGTTCCTCGTAATCTTCTCAAACTTGGCCTGGTCCCAGACCTGCTTGTAGTTTGCAGTGACGCACGCGGCACCTTTTCCTAGACAACGTTCGATCACCTCCTTGCACAGCTTTCCGCTAAGGATCTCGCAAGGAATCTTTTCGACTAAACAGGGATTAAATCCCGGAGGCATTTACCATCATGTTGGCCGACCACGATAACCAACCGTCTAACACCGCAGCAACGCAAGCTCCCGATTCTGAGAATTCTTCGCAAAATTCCCATCCGGAAAATTCTGCTAACGCGGAAACTCCTCAGCAGCAACCCGCCGGTAGCAGCACCGAAACGCACCAGCACAGCGACGCGGTAGCGCCGCAGGCCGATGGCGATTCCCGCCCGGCAAGCGACGCTCATTCCTCGTCCAATGCGCCGAGCGATCCTGCAGCGAGCACCGATGCGTCCAGCACTCCTGCGGCGCACGATGCGGCCGCTCACGAGAGCGCGGAAGGCTCCGGCGATGAAGCCGGCTCCGAAGACATGGGCAAGCTGCTGGAGCAGTACGACGAGAAGCAGGAAGCGGCCGCCTCTAACGAAATTATTGAAGTCACCGTCGTGGCGTACACCGAACACGGCGTGGTGGTGGACCTCGGCCAGAAAACCGAAGGGCTGATCCCCGCCGCGGAATTTTCCGAGACGGAAATTCCCCGCCCCGAGCCCAATAGCAAAATTGAAGTGCAGCGCACTGGCGAGCGCAAAGAAGGTTTTGAAATCGTCTCGTACCAGAAAGTCTTGCGGCGCCGCACCTGGGAAAAGCTGGAGGCGTCGTTCAAAGCCAAGGAAACCGTCAAGGGCAAAGTGGTCGATCGCATCAAGGGCGGCCTGGTGGTGGATATCGGTGTGCGCGCGTTCCTGCCCGGTTCGCAATACGATTTGCGCCCGGTGGCCAATCTCGATGATTTGATGGGCCAGGAAATGGAAGTGCGCATCACCAAGCTGAATCGCCGCCGCGGCAACGTGGTGGTGAGCCGCCGCGCCCTGCTCGAAGAAGGCCAACTGGCCAAGCGCGCGGAGTTGATGGAGTCGCTGAAGGAAGGCCAGACGGTTCACGGCCACGTGAAGAACGTTACCGAGTATGGCGCGTTCGTGGATCTCGGCGGCATCGACGGGTTGCTGCACCTTACCGACTTGAGCTGGGGCCGCGTCAAGCACCCTTCGGACATGCTGAAGCCCGATCAGGAGCTGGACGTCGTCATCCTGAAATTCGATAAGGATAAGCAGCGCATTTCGCTGGGCCTGAAGCAACTGATTCCTGATCCGTGGGTCAACGCTTCGGAGAAATATCCCGCGGGCGGAAAAGTAAAAGGCAAAGTGGTTGGCGTAGTGGACTACGGCGTGTTCGTGGAACTGGAACAGGGCATCGAAGGCCTGGTGCACGTTTCGGAAATGAGCTGGAACAAAAAGCCCACGCACCCTTCGAAGTTGGTGAAGGTCAACGACGAAGTCGACGTGGTGGTGCTGGACATCAAGCCCAGCGATCGCCGCGTCTCGCTGGGCATTAAGCAGGCACAGCCCGATCCCTGGATGCAGACCGCGGAGAAATATCCCATCGGCACCGTGGTCACCGGGAAAGTTCGCAACATTGCGGAGTTCGGCGCATTCATCGAACTGGAAGATGGCTTCGATGGATTGGTCCACGTTGGCGATGTGAGCTGGACCGGCCGCGTCAAAAATCCGCATGAAGTTTTCAAGAAGGGCGAAGACATCACCGCCAAGGTGTTGAAGATCGATCCCGAGAATCGCCGGGTGTCCCTGGGTATCAAGCAGGTCAACGACATCTGGGGCGACTGGTTCAAGCAGCACAAAGTGGGCCAGGTGGTGAAGGGCAAAGTTTCGCGTATCGCCACGTTCGGAGCCTTCGTGGAGCTGGGCGAAAATATCGAAGCGCTCTGCCACAACACGGAGATCGAAGACACTCGCCGGCGCCGCGATGAGCCTTCGCCGATGCATCGCACCAGCACCGGTCCGCTGAAGAGCGCCGGTCCGCTGGAACCAGGCAAGGAATACGAATTCAAAATCGTGAAGATCAGCCCGGAGACGCGGCGCATCGGTTTGAGTTATCGCGCGGCGGTCAAGCAGCAGGAACGGCGGGAGATCGACCAGTACCGCTCGACTTCCACGTCGAAGTCGTCGTCCACGGCAACGATTGGTGACGCGCTGAAGTCCAAGCTGGGACGCTAGCGCGCGAGGCGGGCGGGCGGAGTTCCATAATTTGGCAAACTTCCATTTGGACAATTTGGTTTACCTTTGGGGCGCTTTAGTGATAGGAAGGGTGCTCTAGAAGAGCCGGTTGTCGCCCTAAACCGTTTCTGGACATCGATTTGGGGGTCCGTTGCGCTGGTGTTACGGAACGTTTCGGCGTAGGATTTTCCCGCTAGGCACGAGGCACAGGGATCATGACTAAGCATCCGACGTTGACGAAGGCAGATCTGATCGAAGAGGTGCTGCGCATCTCCGAGCTTCCGCGCAAGGAATCGGAGACTATCGTCGAAACGATTTTTGAAAGCATCATCGAGGCTCTGCAGAAGGGCGACAAGATCGAGATTCGCGGCTTTGGGAGTTTTCGCACGCGGCAACGGCGCGGACGCATTGGGCGCAATCCCAAGACCGGCGCAAAAGTGGAAGTGCCGCCGAAGAAAATTCCTTTTTTCAAGCCCAGCAAAGAACTGAAAGACTTTGTGAACAATTCGGAAAATGGAGCTGGCGGAGCTACCGCTGCGGAAGCGCAACATGCGCCGACGAGTTCCGTTCCTGAAGGCACCTCGCACTCCTAAACGCTTCTCCCCTTCCGCCACATTTCTGAACATACCTGGTAACTAGGCTGCGGCCGACCGGATTTAGCGGTTGTGCGTTATGCTGGGCTGCGTTGAATTTTCTGAGGTGAGTGGATGGATTATGTGTGGTCGCCATGGCGTTATGCGTATATTGCGGGGGCGATTGCGGAGCCGAAGCCGGCGGAATGCGTGTTTTGTGAGGCGTTGAAGAAGCCGGACGATGTGTCGCTGGTGGTGTATCGCGGGAAAAAAGTTTTTGTGATTTTGAATCGCTACCCGTATACCTCGGGGCATGTGATGGTGGTGCCGTATGCGCATGTGGCGGAGTTGCGCTTGTGCGATGCGGCGGCGCTGAGCGAGATGATGCAATTGGCGGCGCGGATTGAAGTGGCGTTTGGCGAGAATTATCATCCGGATGGGATGAATTTAGGCATGAACCTGGGGAAGGCGGCGGGTGCTGGTGTTGCCGGGCACCTGCATTTGCACGCGCTGCCGCGGTGGTTTGGCGATACCAATTTTATGACCGTGACCGCTGAGACGCGCGTGCATCCGGAGGAGCTGCGCGTGACCTATGAACGGATGAAGAAGGCGTTGTCGGCGGTTTGAGCTTGGTTCGCGTCGGTGCGATTGCGCCACGCTGAATACTTTGGGGAGATGCGGTGGATTTACAACTGAGCGAAGAGCAATTGCTGCTACAGAAAAGCGTGCGCGAGTTTGCGGAGTCGGAAGTGCGGCCGCATGCGCGGGAGTTGGATGAAACCGGAAAATTTCCTCGTGAGATTTTCAAAAAGGCCGCGGAACTGGGATTGACCGGAGTTGCTATGCCCGAGGAGGAAGGCGGGGCGGGCTTCGATCACATCGCGTACACGTTGGTGATTGAAGAGATTTCGCGGTGCTGTGCATCGACTGGGGTGATTTTGTCGGTGCAGAATTCGTTGTATTGCGATCCGATTCATCGGGTTGGGACGCCGGAGCAGAAAGAGAAATTCCTGCTGCCGTTCGCGCGCGGCGAGAAAATTGGTTGCTACGCGTTGACGGAGCCGCAGGCCGGGTCCAATGCCGCCGCGTTACAAACCAAGGCGGTGCGTAAGGGCGACAGCTATGTCATCAACGGAACCAAGGCGTGGATTACCAATGGTGGCGCGGCGGATGCGGCCATCGTGTATGTGAACACCGATCCCAGCAAAGGCGAAAAAGGCATCACTGCGCTGGTGGTGGAAAAAGGCACGCCGGGATTTCGCGTCGGCAAGGAAGAGAAAAAACTAGGCATCAGCGCGACGGCTTGCAGCGAACTGGTTTTTACTGATTGCGAAGTCCCGGCGGCGAATCGTATCGGCAACGAGGGCGAAGGCTACAAAGTGGCGCTTTCGACGTTGGATGGCGGACGCATTGGGATTGCCGCGCAGGCAACGGGGATTGCGCAGGGAGCCTTTGAAGCGGCGTTGAAATATTCTCAGGAACGCATGGCGTTTGGAAATCCTATTTCGCAGTTTCAGGCGATTCAGTTCATGCTCGCGGATATGGCGACGGAAATTGATGCGGCGCGGTTGCTGATCCGCAAAGCGGCTTGGAAGCAGGACAGCGGTGCGCGCTTCAGCATGGAAGCGGCCACCGCGAAATTGTTCGCGAGCGAAATGGCTACGCGAGTGACGCACAAAGCGATTCAAATACACGGCGGCAATGGCTACAGCCGTGAATATCCGGTGGAGCGCAATTATCGCGACGCGCGCATTACCGAGATTTATGAAGGCACCAGCGAGATTCAGCGACTGGTGATTGCCTCGTGGGTTTTGAAGGGCTGACGCTTCGGTTTTTTCCGTTCTCTACCCTCTTTTCGTTTTTCTGCCCGTAGTATTCTGGCTTGGTGTTGGAACTCGACTCTTCCCTGCCCTTTGACGCCGCCAATGATGCGGAGTTTTTCTCACAACTACCGGGCGGTTTAGCTGTTTGCCTGGTGGAAATGCAAAATCCGCAAGCGGAACCTCTGCTGATTCGCACGCAGAATTTGCGGCGTCGCGTGCAGCGTTTGCTTGGCCCAGCGGATCCCACCAGCAAGCGATTAAATCTGAGAGAAATTGCGCGAGGAGTCAGGTTCCGCGCAGTGGGTTCGACTTTCGAGCAAACCGTTACGCACTACCAGAATGCAAAGCAACTTTTTCCGCAGCGTTACCGGGATTTACTGCGCCTAAGACCGCCAGCGGTGTTGAAAGTGAGTTTGCGCAACGCGTATCCGCGTTGTTATGTCACGCGATACATTCCCACGGATGGCAGCGGGGGGCCGAGTGGCGGCACCTATTACGGGCCTTTTCCTTCGCGCGGAGCGGCGCTGGCGTTTGCGAATCGAGCGCTGGATTTTTTCAAGATGCGACGCTGCCAGATAAAAATCCGTCGCGACCCGACATTTCCGGGGTGTCTTTATTCGGAAATGAGAATGTGCCTGGCGCCGTGTTTTGCAGGGTGCTCGAAGGAGGAGTACGACGCGGAGGTTGGGCGGTTCGTGAAATTTCTGGAGTCGAGCGGCGAGTCGTTGCGCGCCGCGTTTGAGACGGAGCGCGAAAAGGCCAGCGATGATCTGGATTTCGAGCGGGCAGCCGCGGTGCACAAAAAAGTGGAGAAGCTGGATGACGTTTTGCGCGGACGGCCGGATGTGGCGCAGCGCATCCAGTCGCTCGATGCGCTGATTCTGCAGCGCGGTGCCGGCGAACAAGTGGTGGCGGCGTTTGGAGTGCGCGGCGGGAGATTGATGGAGCCTTTCTTCTTGCCGTTCCAGGAAATGGCTAGCCAGCCGCGTTCCGCGGAGCAGTTGTTTCGGAATTATCTGGAACCTGGAAGCACTTCAGAAGTAATCGAAGAGAAGCCTTTGGTCAAAGGCGAACTGGCGGAAAATCTTTGGTTGTTGGCGCGATGGTTTTACAGCAATCCGCGCGCCGGCGAGATTTTCTTTCGGGAGAAAAATGAGTGGCCGTACCGGCGAATCCTGCGGGCTTGCGCTCGCGTGTTGGCCCCGCCGGCGGCCGACGCGCCTCCGAATAATGCTCCGTCACCAGAGGCTCCGACACACTGACTTTCTGTTAGTCTCAAACCGAGGAAGCGAGGAAAGTCGACGATGACTACATTTGCCACGGCCGAGGGGACGCGACGTTACGCCGCGCGCTTTCCGAAAGCATCCGCTGGATATTTTCGTGACGCGCAACGGCTGACGGCCTCCTCGCTGGGGATTGGCACCTATCTCGGCAATCCCGACGAAGCTACCGATCGCAACTACACCGCAGCGATTGTGGAGGCGGTGCAAAACGGCGTCAACGTGATCGACGCGGCGATCAACTATCGCTTTCAGCGCAGCGAACGCAGCATTGGCGCGGCTTTGAAGCAGCTTGCCGCTGCGGGATTTCAACGTGATGAGTTGCTGCTGTGCACCAAAGCGGGTTTTCTAACTCCCGATGGAGCAATGCCCGCCGACGCCAACGAATATTTTTTTCGCGAATATATTCAGCCGGGTGTTTTTGCTCCCAAAGATTTGGTGGGCGGCGGGCATTGCATGTCGCCAAGTTTTTTGAAAGACCAGTTGGGACGCAGCTTGCGCAACCTGGGTGTCGATTGCCTCGATGTGTTTTATCTGCACAATCCGGAGACGCAGTTGGCGGAAATTGCGAAGCCTGATTTTCGCGAGCGGCTTCGCGAGGCCTTCACGTTTTTGGAGTCCGCGGTACAGGCCGGCGAAATTCAATATTACGGCGTCGCTACCTGGAGTGCGTTTCGACAGGAGCCGCGGGCGCGCGACGCGTTGCAGATCGCGGAACTGGTGCAAGTCGCGCAGGAAGTGGCCGGCGGGCGGCATCGTTTCCGCTTCGTGCAATTACCCTTCAACCTGGGAATGACTGAGGCGTTGACGATGGGAAATCAAAGTATCAGCGGGAAGAGCCGGACTTTTCTCGAGGCGGCGAACGATTTGGACCTGACGGTAGTTGCCAGCGCGTCGCTGATGCAAGGGCAAGTGGCCAGCGGGTTGCCGGCGTTCGTGGCGGAGACCTTTGGATTGGGAAATGATGCGGAAAGAGCGCTGCAATTCGTGCGCTCCGCGCCGGGGATTACGACGGCGTTGGTGGGGATGTCGCGAACGGAGCATGTGCGCGCCAATACGCGGCTGGTGAATGTGGCGCCGGCCAACGTGGATGAATTCAGCAAATTGTTTACGCGGGGCGAGAGCGCGTAGATCAGGCGAGCGAGCAGTGAGACAAATGCGCGTCGTTTGATTGAGACGCGACGCTCAACTTCATGGGCGCGGAATACGTTCGGCGAGCCAGTCGGTGATGGCCTTATCCACTTCGTTGAGCTTTCCTGCGAAGAAGTGATCTACGCCGTCTACCACAACTAGACGATTCTCTCCTGCGAACTCGGGCACCAGCTCTTCCACTTTTTTTAAGTCGCCGTGTTCGTCGTTGCTGCCGTGCACGAAAAGTTTCGGCTTGGCACAGTCGAAGAGAAACGAGACGTCGGCGTTGTTCACGGGCAAGCCGAGGCCGATGAGCTGAGTGACCTGGGGCGTTTCGCAACCGACGCGCAGGCCCATAATTGAACCAAAACTGAATCCGGCAACCAGCAGAGGAATGCCGGGAAATTCCTGCGTGAGAAATTTTAGTGCAGCGCGCACGTCGTCGCGTTCGCCGAGACCGCGATCGTGAACTCCGGCGCTGAGGCCTGCGCCGCGAAAATTAAAACGCAGGACCGGAATACCGAAAGAGTCGAGCGATTTGGCGGCTTGGAAAATCACTTTGTTATGCATGGTGCCGCCGTACAGCGGATGCGGATGGCAGACGAGGGCGGCCATTGGCGGCGGAGCGTCCGTTCGCGGAATCCACAGCAGCGCTTCGAGCTGGCCGACCGGTCCTTGCAGAAACAATGAGCGGGAATCGTGTTCGATCATTTGGTGAATTCGAGTGCGCGGCTTCGAGGGTCGTCGAGTTGACGTAAATAAATTAGAACGCAAGAAGATGAGATTGTCACGACGGGGTGAGTGCCGGGGTGAAAATAATAAAGTCCTCATGCGAGTGAATCACATCGAAACAACCGGAAGCACCTGCGACGCGATTCGTCTCAACTTGGGAGTAAATACGTATCGCCCGCGTAAACAGCGGCCTGGCATGCGCAGAAAAACGGTTTTTCGCGTTGCAGTTTGCGGGTGCGAGTGATAGTTTTCCCTGAATTTCACGGGCACTGAGGGCTCACACATGGATAACTCCGAACGCCGCGAGGCGCGTCGATTTACGATGGACCTGCCACTGAGCATCCTGCCGTGGGAACGCAGCGGCGATGAATTGTCGGTGCATACCCGGGACGTGAGTTATCGCGGATTGTATTTTTACGTGGGCGAGGAGTTTGAAGCGGGACGCGACATCGATTTTGTGATTACGCTGCCGAAGGATTTGCTGAAGACCAGCGACGTGAAAATTCGCTGCCGGGGCAAAGTGATCCGCGTAGATCCCGGCGCTGATGGAAAGATGGGAGTTGCGGCGAAAATCGAGCGCTACGAATTTATGCCGAACGCGGCGGCGGCTTGAAGAACGAGTACTGATACCACTGCGCGAAAATGTCGACGGTTCGACAATTAAAGTAAAACTTTAATAGGCGTACTAGTAGATTCAGTTACTTTGTGGCTACTGATCGGTGCATTCGAATGACTCGCGGCTCGTTCGAATGACTGGTGATGCATTCGAACGGGATGTTTTTTCAGCCTGAGCAGTTT
This sequence comes from uncultured Acidobacteriota bacterium, assembly GCA_963846145.1. GTDB lineage: Bacteria > Acidobacteriota > Terriglobia > Acidiferrales > UBA7541 > Acidiferrum. The sequence goes on from CAWJUV010000007.1 coordinate 668,371, forward strand.
CGAAGTTCAGTCCTTCCGAGAATTTATCCCCGCAGCGAGTAGAATGTTTCTTTCAAGAGTCGGGAGGTGAAGTGTGTATCACTATGACGCCAAGACTGCATTGGAAGAATTGCAGGAAGAGGCGCTGCTGCCGCATCCGGTAAAATTGCGGGACATGATTCTGCGTGTGAAACTCGGGCCGCAGGAGGCGCAGCAAATTAACCACGAGTTTCAGGATTATCTGACGCGCTTTGGTGAGTTGCAGAAGAGTGCCCAAAGTGTGTTGGAAAAATTGGCGGCTGGGCAACGTAAAGCTTCCTAATTGTGCGCGGTGTAGCTTCCGTTGGCTGGCGATTGCATAAGAAAATCACCGGCCTTGATTCCCTGCCCTATTCGAAGAAAAAATTCAGGTTAGAATTACTTCATGCGACGGCACACCCTTCTGATCGACGCAGACGACACATTGTGGGAAAACAATGTGTTTTTCGAGCATTGCATCGAGGATTTCATCACTTTGGTGGAAGCGTGTGGTTACACGCGGGCGTATATCCGGCACATTTTGAATGAGACCGAGCGGAAAAACATTCGGCAACATGGATACGGAACGCGGTGCTTCGGGCGCTCGCTCGAAGAAACGTATCTGAAGCTGGCCGAGCAGATGGCTTGCAAAGAGACTGTTGCCACCATCAAGCAGCGAGTGCTGGAGCTGGAACGCACTCCGCCGAAGATTCTGGATGGGGTGCCGGATACGTTGGCGTATCTGACCGCGCGGCACCGGCTGATTTTGTTCACCAAGGGCGAGCCGGCGGAGCAGGCGGCGAAAGTGGAACGCTCAGGTTTGCAGGGATTTTTTGAGTTCATCGAGATTGTTCCGGAGAAAGATCACGACGCGTACGGCAAGCTGGTGCACAAACACAAGATTGTGAAGTCGCAGGGCTGGATGATCGGGAATAGTCCGCGCAGCGATATCAATCCGGCGATGAAGATTGGATTGAATGCGGTGTATATTCCGCATCAGCACACTTGGCAACTGGAACATGAGCCGGTGGAAGCGGGCGCGGGAAAACTGGTGATTGTGCCGACCTTTCGCGAGTTGCGCGCGCATTTTTAGTTCGACGAACCCAAATTGGACGTTGCGAGTGGGCAGATCCCAAGCCACTTTGGACGGGTAAGCCGAGGAGGCCAGTGTGTCTACAGCTACAGCGGCGACGGCAGAGTTGGTGAAAACCAATTGGCGCGACGAGTGGTTTGAGTTTGAGAGCGCTACGTACCTGAACGTAGCGGCGAATGCGCCGATGCCAAAAGTGGCGGTGCGCGCAACGTTGGCTGCGATTGAATGGAAGAAATTTCCGAACTTGATGCCGGACAGCGCGTACTTCGGATTGGCGAATCGGATTCGCGAGTCGATCGGAAAATTGATCAACGCGCGGCCGGAAGAGATCGCGGTTACGAGCGGCGCGAGCACCGGAGTGATGGCCGTGGCGCATGGATCTGGAATGGAAACTGGCGATGAAGTGATCACCGGGACGAATGAATTTCCGCTGCAGTACACCGCGTGGAAACCGATGGAGCAGCGTGAAGGTTTGAAGGTGAAGATTGTCGCGCCGAGCGGGCGCTTCGTCACTGCGGACGATTATATTGCGGCGCTGACGCCGAAAACGCGGCTGGTGTCGGTGAGCTTGACGCGCTTTGATGACGGCTCACTGTTGGACGCGGCGAAACTGGGGGCGGCTTGTCACGCGCAGGGGACGTTGCTGCTGCTAGACACAAGCCAATGTTGCGGCGCGGTGCCGATCGACGTTGCGAAGCTTGGAGCGGATTTTATTGTGAGCGCCGGGTATAAATGGCTGCTCGGTCCGTATGGCACGGGATTTTTTTGGACGAGTACGGAGACTGCCGCGAAGATGCGGCCGGGTCCTTATTACTGGACGGCGGCGAAGGGTGCGGATGAGTTTGGCGCGCTGGGCTTGAGCAATCCGGAAATGATGAAAGGTTCGCGGCGGTGGGATGCGGCGGAGACTGGGAATTATTTTAATTTATCGGCGCTGGCGGAGTCGGTGGATTTAGTTTTGCGGATTAAGCCGGAGACGGTGCTGGCGCACAATCGGGCGCTGATTGAATTCATGTTTGCGCGGTTGCCCAAGGATCGTTGCGTGTTGGCGAGTCCTGCGGATGCGGAAAAGCGCGGGCCGTATGGATGTTTTGCGGCGCGTATGCCGGAGAAGACGCTGGAAATGTATGAGAAGTTGCGGGTGGAACAGGTGTTTGTGAGTTTGCGCGAGGGGAATATCCGAGTTTCGCCGCATTTGTTTAACAGTGAACGGGATATCGATAAATTGATTTCTGTGGTTAACGCCTAACTGAGATTCTCGGCGTTGCAGTAAGTCGGATTTCCAGAACTAACGGATGAGGGATTCGCCCGGGGCGCGGAAGGGGATGTGCACGATGGCCTCGAGGGCTACGGGTGTGCCTTGGCGAGAGGCGGGGCGGAATTTCCATTGCGTGAGCGCTTGCATAGCGTTGGCGTCGAGTTGTTCGTCGATGCCGCGGATGAGTTGCACGCTGTCGACGGAGCCGTCGTCGCGAATCACGGCGTAGAGGATGACTTCGCCTTCGACGTGTTCGCGGGCCAGAGTTGGCGGATATTTCGGGTCGCTCTTGCGCAATGGCGAGGGGCCGTTCAGATCGCCGGGTGCGGCTGGACCTGGCGAATGCAATTCAGAAAAATTCAGCACCCAGCTTCCGGTGGCGCTGTTGAGGTTGGGCATGTTGACCAGCAGCGTGTAGACCTTTTTTGAGTTGAAGACTTGTTCGGGTTTCGCGCCGGGAGCGAGAGCGGCAAAATTCGGAGGACCGGTGCGTTCGGGTTCGTCGGAAACTCTGGCGTGCGGATCGAATTTTGTGGAGAGGCCGCGGGCGGAGGCATCGAGTTTTAGCGGAGATTTCCCGTCGCCTAAGCCGGACATGGTTTTTGCGGTGGGATTGCCGCCGCTGATGCTTACCCCGGTGCTGTTAGCGACTGTCGCAGCGGAATTTCCAACACCTGCTCCGCCGCGGCTGCCGGTTGATCCTTTGCTACCGCCGTTGTTTGGAGCGACGGAAGGTGGTTGGCCGCCGGGTGCGCCGGGATTTTTTCCTTCGGGAGAAATGGCGACGCGGGCGGCGAGATTTCCTTGTGGTGGCGCGACGGGTGCGACTGGTCCCGGAGTGGCTGACAGTGCGATCAATGTAGAGGACGCCGCGTTGGCAGGATTTTGACGAGCGAGTTCTGGGGCGGGCGATTCGGCAGCCTGGGCGCGCTGTTGGGTGAGACGCGGTGCGGCCCCGGAATTGAGTTCGAGTTTTGGGCGAGCCGGAGCGTTGGGAGAAGTTTCGAGGATGATGCCTGCTCCTGCCTCGGCGTTGGCCATTTCTGGCGCGGGCGTGGCTTTTGCAGCGGCGACGCGATGTTCGCGTGGATGAAGTTGCGCGAGGGCCTGCTCATCGATTTGAATTTTGGGTTTAGCGGGAACGGCCGCGGGCTGCAGCTCCACGATGTTGGGAAGATTCGGCAAAATTTTTGGAGGCGTGGCCGGCGCGGCGGTATTGATGAGCGTTTGTCGCGGATGGGTGACGACTGCTGGGTCGGTGAAGATGCGTTGGCGCGGATGGAAGGCGTCGGCGCCTTCGGGAGCGAGGGGATTTTCTGGATTGCCGCGGGGGCTTGGCGTCGGTGCTTTGACGCCGGGAAGATTCAGCGGCGGCAAATCGTTGATCGGGCCGGACCAGGTGAGCTGAAAATTTTCCAGTGCGGGGTTTTTGTGGGGAGTTGCTTCCAGGCGCGACCACGGCAACAGGCCCAACATGATGTGGAAGAAGATAGCGGCAACAATTGCCTCGCCTCCGAAGCCATCGGGATCCCACCGGTCGGAAAATGGTTCAGACTGCTGCGATTTCTTTGGGGCCCAGGGGCGGGCCATTATGGCGCGCACACTACTGGCTGCGCTTTGGCGGAAGCTGCCCCAACGTACCGCCAGTTGCGGGCCTTGCAGCGCTGAACCCGGCGGCGCGGGGATCGGAATTTCCGGTTGCTGCCCGAAAATGCTTAGAGAATTGCTGGCGTGTCCGAATGACATCGATCTTAATTATAGCGTGACTAGTGACGATTTCTGAATCATCTCAAACCTTCAAAGACAAATTTCTGGCTGGGTAAAAACTTCACAAATGCTTTCACGGATAGATGGTGGAAGGCGCTTAGAGGTTTTCTGCGTCGGAAATTTCGTTGGGACTTTTCGGCTCTTCGGATGGCCGGGAAATTTGGTCACGATAGAAACTTAGCGCCGAATCGCCGTGGCGGAGAATGCGTACGCGTTGCAGTTTGCCGTTGGCTTCCGGTAGGTCGATTGTTTTGCGGTGTTCGGCGATGAGGATGGCTCCGGGCGAAATAATTTCGGAGGACGCGAGGTGTTCGAGCACGCGAGTGTATTCGGCGGCGGCGGCGTAGGGTGGGTCGAGAAAGATGTAGTCGAAGCCGGGCGCGGAGGGTTGTTTGGCTTCGAGCGTTTGCAGTCCGCGCAAGACGTCGGCGGCGATGACGGTTACGCCTGTGGTGATTTTTAGCGAGGCGAGATTCTCGCGAATCAATGCTGCGGTGGCGGCGTGATTTTCGATGAAGTTGACTTGGATCGCGCCGCGGCTGAGGGCTTCGATGCCGACTGCGCCGGTGCCGGCGAAGAGGTCGAGGAAGCGGGAGCCGGCGATGCTGGGGCCGAGGACGTTGAAGAGAGTTTCGCGCAGGTAGTCGCTGGTGGGGCGGAGATTGAGGTCCTTGGTGCTTTTGAGGAGGCGGCTGCGGTAGGTTCCGGCGATGATGCGCATAGTTTTCGATCGACGTTAGGTGCTCGATGAAGTTAACTCTAAACCCCCAGACGCAAGTACGGCGTCTGGGGCACCCGATTTGGTTGGTTCCATCGTTCGGTCTTCGATGAAGTGGAATTTAAACCCGCATCCTGCAAAACGATGGGTGCGGCACCCACTCCGCCTATTTTAAGAACACGAAAAACCTTACCCGACGCGGGCGAGCTGGTAGCGGCGTTGCCATTCGCTGGGGAGAAAGCGGATGACGGTGCGCAACTCGGCGGTGCGTTCGGGATCTTCTGCCAGGGCGAAGGCTTCGCGGCGGGCGAGCTCGAGGAGTTCGCGGTCGCGCAGCGGATTGGCGATGTGGAAGCCGACGTCGCCGGATTGGCGGGTGCCGAAAAATTCGCCGGGGCCGCGCTGCAGCAGGTCGGCTTCGGCGATTTCGAAACCGTTGGAGGTGCGCACCATGGTATCGAGACGCGCGCGCGATTCTTCCTTCATGTACGGTGCTGCGACGAGGATGCAGTGGGATTTGGCGGCCCCGCGGCCGATGCGTCCGCGCAATTGATGGAGTTGGGAGAGACCGAAGCGTTCGGCGTGCTCGATGACCATGACGGTAGCGTTGGGGACGTCGACGCCGACTTCGACGACGGTGGTGGCGACGAGGATTTGCACCTGATTGGTGCGGAATTGCTGCATCACCGATTCTTTTTCTTCGCTGGAGAGGCGACCGTGGAGCAGGCCGAGTTTTAGCTGCGGAAAAACTTCGTGGGAGAGTCGCGCGTATTCCTCCATCGCGGCTTTTAGTTCCAGTTTCGATTCCTCGATGACCGGGTAAACGATGTAGCCCTGGTGGCCGGCGGCGATTTCGCGGCGCAAAAAATCCCAGATGCCGGGGAGGTGCGGCTCGCTGGTCATGCGGGTGAGGATGGGTGTGCGGCCGGGGGGCAGCTCGTCGATGATGGAGACGTCGAGATCGCCGTACAGGGTGAGCGAGAGCGTGCGCGGGATGGGCGTGGCGGTGAGCACCAGGACGTGTGGGGCGTGCCCGTGGACCAGGGCTTTGTCCATCAAGCGTTTTCGTTGCAGGACGCCGAAGCGGTGTTGTTCGTCGACGGCGACGAAGCCTAATTTGGCGAACGCGACGTTGTCTTCGATTAGCGCGTGAGTGCCGATGGTGAGTTGCGATTGGCCCGAGGCGATATTTTGAAGCACGGCGGTTTTTTCGCGAGATTTCAGGCCACTGACCAGAAGCTCGACGCGATAGCCGACGGGTTCCAGAATGCGTTTGGCGGCGAGGTAGTGTTGCACTGCGAGAATTTCGGTGGGCGCCATCAGAGCGGCCTGCAGGCCGTTTTCGATGGCGATGACGGCGGCTTGCATGGCCACGATGGTTTTGCCGCTGCCGACGTCGCCTTGCAGCAGGCGGTGCATGGGGGCGGGTTTTTCGAGGTCGGTGGCGATTTCGCCGAGGACGCGTTTTTGGGCGGCCGTTGGTTTGAACGGGAGGATGCGTTTCAACGCGTCGCGAATGTGATCTTCGCGCAAGCGGAAGGGGATGGCGTTTTCTTTGCGGGTGATTTTGCGATCGAGCGCGAGGCTGAGCTGATAGAGAAAAAATTCTTCGAAGATGAGGCGCTGTTGCGCGGGCGAGCGAAAGGTGTTGAGGGCATCGAGGTTTTCGCCCTGCGGCGGGAAGTGCGTGTAGATGATGGCTTCGCGGCGCGAAGGAAACTCTAGACGGGAGCGCAACGCCGCGGGCAAAAGATCCGGCATGTTGGGATCGAGTAGCTCGAGCGCGGCGTAAATAGCGCGTCGAATGGAACGTGAGCCGAAAGTCCCGATGGCTTCGTAGATGGGCACGATGCGGCCGACTTCGGTGGAGTCCATCTGCTCGCCGATCAATTCCATCTGAGGATTGACCATTTCGATGCGCGCGGGGCGGAGCTTATCGATTTCGGCTTTGCCGTGGAGGATCAGCAACTGGCCGGGCTTCAGACGATTTTCGAGATAACCGCCGTGGAAAAATTTGCAGGGGAGCTGGCCGGTGGAGTCGCGCACCAGAAGATGAAAGATGGCGTCGCGGCCGCGGCCCATGGTGCGGACGGCTTGGCCGCTCATGACTTGAACGCGGATGGTGTAAATGCCGTTGGGTTGAATGTCCTTGATGTTGGAGAAATGGATGCGGTCTTCGTAGCGGAACGGCAGATAGGCGAGGAGATCTTCGAGGGTGTGGAGGCCGCGTTTGGCGAGGAGTTCGGCGCGTTGCGGGCCGACGCCTTTGATCATGCGGACGGGCATGGCCAGAGTGGGCGTGGGCGCAGGCGCAGGTGTGGTGGGAGGCACCTTTTTAGGCGCTTCGGGTGCGGCGGGTTCTGTGGGTCGCTTGTTGGCTAGCACGCGGTGGTCATTCTTTGCGCGGATACGGCAACGGACTTCCCATTTATACCATTCTGGGGGCACGGCGTTGATGTAAGAGACTGTAGAGCCGTAACTTGCGCGGGGTTTGTGCGTATCCTAGAGTGAGGGCGGCGTTTTCAGAAGAAGACCCGGGCTCTTGAACCACTGGCGAACACAGGCCCTGCATCGTTATTAGAGTCGACGAGTAGTGCGGACAAAGTTTGCGGAGGAAGCGTGGCGGGCGATCGGTTAACGGCGGCGAATAAACGGGTGCTGGTGCTGTGGGTGATTGCCGCGATTGCCGGCGCGGTGTTCGCGTACAAATTTTATTTTCGGGCGTTTCCCGAAGCATCGGTGAATTTCCAGGTGTCGCGCGAGGAAGTGCTGACGCGCGCGAAGCAATTTGTGAGCGGCCTTGGCGAAGACCTGAACGGATACCAGTCCGCGATTGTCTTCAGCGTGGACGACGATTCCAAGACTTACCTCGAACGAAATGTCGGGCTGGAAGAAGCCAACAAGCTGATGTCGTCGCAGCTGAATATCTGGTATTGGCAGGTGCGCTTTTTTAAGCCGGAGCAGAAGGAAGAATATTCCGTAAGGGTAAATCCCGCGGGAGTGGTGGTTGGCTACGGGCATGTGGTGGAGGAAGCGCGCGCGGGGAAAACGCTGGATCGCGCGGCGGCGCAAAACGTTGCGGAAACGTATCTCGATTCTAAATTGGGGATGAAGTCGGGCTGGACGCTGTTACCGGAAGAAATTAATTCCGACAAAAAGCCGAATCGATTGGATTGGTCATTTACCTGGGAGAAGCAGGGCTTTCGCGCGAAGGATGCGCCGTACCGGCTGCGCGTCGGAGTTTTAGGCGATCGCGTCGGCGGTAGCGTGGAGTTTCTGCAAGTGCCGGAGGCGTGGAGGCGCAGCTACGCGCAGTTGCGCTCGACCAACCAGCTATACAACAACATCGCGATTATCCCGTACATGTTGCTGATGGGCAGCGCGGTGTGGCTGGGAATTTCGTTCTGGCGCAAGGGGCAGAGCAGCTGGGCCGGGGCGTTTCAACTGGGCGCGGTGGTGGCGGCACTGTTCTTTTTTATGCAGCTGAATCAATGGCAGACCTATCGCGCGGAATACAACACGGAGTCTTCTTACAGCAGCTTTGTGACCAGCGTGGTGCTGCAGAATTTATTGTTGGCGCTGGCCACGGCGCTGACGGTGACGCTGGTGCTGCCGGGAGCGGAACCGCTGTATCGCGCGGCGCAGCCGGAACGGCTGCGGTTGAGTAAGGCGTTTACGCGGCGTGGGCTGCAATCGAAGGAATTTTTTATCGCGGCGTGGGTTGGGTTGTGTCTGGCGGCGGCGCACATCGGGTTCATCGTGGCGTTTTACATGGTGGGCAGCAAAGTTGGGGTGTGGGCGCCGCAGGATTTGAATTATTCGGAGGCGGTGAATACCACGTTTCCGTGGATCGCGGGAGTTGCGATCGGGATGCTGGCGTCGACCAGCGAAGAATTTTTGTTTCGCTTGTTTGCGATTCCGTTTGTGCACCGGCTGACCAAGTCGCGGGTGCTGGCGGTGATATTGCCGGCGTTTTCGTGGAGCTTTTTGCATAGCGCGTATCCGCAGGAGCCGGCGTATACGCGCGGGATTGAAGTGGGACTAATCGGGATTGTCGCGGGCATCGTGATGCTGCGCTGGGGAATTCTGGCCACGCTGATCTGGCACTACACGGTGGATGCTTCGTTGGTGGGGTTGTTGCTGGTGCGTTCGAATAATTTGTACTTCAAGTTTTCGGGCGTGATCGTGGGAGCGGCGGCGGTGGCACCGCTACTCTTCTCGGCGGTGGCGTATTTGCGGCGTGGGCAGTTTGAGCCGGTGGAGGATTTGTTGAATGCCGCCGCGCCGGCGACGGCAGCGGAGGTACACGAGGCCGCGCCGTCTGAGGAGCCGGAAGTTGTGGCGCACGGGCGGTATGAGGCGCTGAACATGCCGGTGATTGGCGCGCTGGCGGTCTGTTTGCTGCTTGGCGGATTGCTCGCGGCGCGGGTGAAGCAACCGAGCATTGGGGATTATCTGAAATTGCCGATCGATGCGCGCGAGGCGCATGCGCGAGCGGATGCGGTGATGCAGCAGCGCGGGGCGGATCCCAAAACGTATCGCAGCGTGGTATTGATTTCGAACGCCACCGATCCGATTACGAATGAGTTTTTGCGCGAACGCGTAGGAGTTGCGGCGACGAACGAAATTTATAAGACAGAAGTGCCGGGGGCGCTGTGGTCGGCACGCTATTTCCGCGATAGCCAACCGGAAGAATTCCTGGTGGTGTTGAGGCCGGACGGCTCGCTGCATTCGGTGCATCACACGATTGCGGAAGAGGCGCCGGGCGCTTCACTTTCGAAAGAGGAAGCACTGGCGAAGGCCGAAGCGTATTTGCGAGATGAGAAGAAAATCGACCTTTCGCAATGGTCGCTGGTGGAGTCCAAATCCGACAAGAAGCCGCACCGCCTAGACCACACCTTGGTGTGGCAGAACAACCGCGCTTTGGATGCGGATGCGCCGCCATCCAGCCACGCGACGGGCAATGCCTACGCGCGGATGGAGTTGCACGTTATCGGCGATGAAGTGAACAGTTTTCGCACGTACGTAAAAATTCCGGATGAGTGGCGGCGTCAGCAGCGGGAAGAAAACCTGCCACGGACATTGTTGTCGGCGGTGTTGCCATTTTTGATTCTGGGTGGGCTCGTGGTCGCCGTAGTGATTGTGTTTCTGAAAAATTTACGTTCGGAAGAGGCGCGGGCGATTCCCTGGCGGCGGCTGTCGAAGTGGGGATTCTGGGGATTGGCCGGCTACATCATTATTTTTGTTTTCGGGAATCGCATCGCGACGTTTTTGAATGCATATCAAACAGAAATTCCGCTGAAGACCATGCTCGCCGGAATCGCCATCGGCTCGATCATTGGAGCGGTGGTTTATTTTGCGGGGATTGGTTTGCTATTCGGGATGGCTTGGTATTTTGGGCGCCGCGCGTTTGGTGAAGAGCAACTGCCGCGCTGGACCGGAATGCCGGGGGCTTACTATCGCGACGCGTTTTTTATCGGGTTAGGCGGGACGGCGGCGCTGGTGGCGTTGGGGCGCATCGCGGCGCTGGCGTCGGCGCATTGGCCAACGGTGCATCGCGCGGCCGAGGCTTCGTTCGGCGGCGATTTCGATACGGTGTTGCCGGCGGGATCGATTTTTGGTTCGGTGCTGCTGCGCGGTCTGCTTTATTCCGGGTTAGTGGGAGTGGTGGCTGGATTTATCGATCTCTACATGAAGCCGTTGTGGATGAGGCTGCTGCTGTTCCTGGTTGCGGCAATGGCGCTGGTCGGAGCGGACTGGGGAAGCGCCGCGGATTTCGTGAAGCAATTTGTTTCTGCCGCAGTAATCCTGGCGGTGTTAATTGTGGGCGTAACGCGGGTGGTGCGATTCAATCTGCTGGGTTACTTCCTGATTGCCGTTTGTACTTCGTTGCTTTCGGGTGCGGTGAAACTCATTGGGCAGCCCAACAGCTTTTACAAAGAGAACGGTTACGCAGTGGTGGCGATGCTGGTGCTGCTGCTGGCTTGGCCGCTGGTGGAATGGCTGAGAGCCGGTTCGGCTCTGGCTGAAAATCACGCATAAAGGGCCGAGGGGAGATCCGCGCTCCGAGTGAACCCCACAAAATCCTTCACTTTCGGTTAACTAGCAGGAAACAAAAGCCATCTTTCAGCGTTGATAGTACGGGAAGCGATGCTCACCGGCGGGTTGGAAGTGCGTCCAATGGAGTGGTCGCACGGACCTGCGTGGTGTCGTTCCATGGCATTGTTCCGTGGTGGCCGAATGACCGGACTTGGTTTACTGTGGTGGGGGTGCCGCTGGGTAGCGGCGCGCGAAAAGAAAGCGAAACATGGCGCTTCCTCGATGGGTTTTGGCCGTGGCCGGTGAAGCCAGCGGTCGGACTGGCGGAGAGACCGTGTTGGCGGGGGTGAATTCCCTGCCGGCCATGGAAGACCGCGCGCTGGTGATGGAAGCCCAGGTGGGCAACCGCGCGGCGTTTGAAGAGTTGGTGCATCGCTACGATCGCGATGTGCTGCGGCTGGCGCTGAATCTGATGAAGCGGCCGGAAGATGCCCGCGACGTTTATCAGGAAGCTTTCCTCAAGGTTTACCGCAATCTGCATCGCTTCCGTTTTGAGTGCAGTTTTTATACCTGGCTGTATCGCATTGTGACCAACGTGTGCCTCGATCATCTGCGGCGGCGGCAGGCGCGTCCGGAGGATCAGTCGCCAGAAGTGCATCACGGGCATGCGGACGAAGGCATCACGGACTTTTTTGAGCGGCAGCGGGAGCAGCGGCCCACGTTGGATCCGGAACGGACACTGCTGGGGCTGGAAATCAAGGCGAAGCTGGCAGTGGCCATGCAGCGGCTGTCTCCGCGCGAACGGATTGTTTTTGAGATGAAGCATTATCAGGGATTGAAGTTGCGGGCTATCGGCGAAGCGCTGGGCACCACCGAAGAGACGGTGAAGAATTCGCTGTTTCGTGCGACCCGGAAGCTGCGCAGCGAGCTGGGAGAGTTGCGATGAGCGGCGGCGGCGAACATTTGTCGCAGGGCGCGCGCTGCTCGGAGATTGAGCCGCTGCTGGTTTTTTACGCCTGCGATGAAGTCGACGATACTGAACGCCAGCAAATCGCGGAGCACACCGCAGCGTGCGCGTCGTGTACGGCTAAACTCGCAGAGGAGACGCGGCTTTGGGAAGCCGTTGGCGAGGTTCGCGAGAATACCGGTGACGTCGATCCTGCCGACGTAATGCTGTCGCAGTGCCGCAGCATCCTCTCTGAAAAGCTTGATGACTTGACCGCTCGGCCTGCTGCTGCGCAGCAAGAGCGTTGGCAACCGTTTGGTTGGCTGCGGCAGTGGATGGCCCTACGTCCGGCGTGGGCCGGAGCGCTGCTGGTGTTCTTTGGGGTGCTGCTGGGCGCGGAAGTGATTCCCTGGCTGCAGAGTGCGGTGCCGGGCGGCGCGAATGGCCGCGCGGTAAACGTGCTGGCTTCGCAGAAACTGACCGACGATCAACTTTCTAAAATGGCGGTGGCGGGAATTAATTTGTCGCCATATCCCAACGCTGCGCCGGGCACGGTGCAATTGCAGTTGCGCGCGGAACAGCCGATGGTGCTGTCCGGGAATGTGGACGACAGCAATGTGCGCCGGGTGCTCACCTACGTCGTGGAGAACGAGCGTTTCGATGCGGGCGTGCGGCTGGATTGCCTGGATGCGCTGAAATTGCAGGTACGCAACGACCAGGTGTTAAAGGCGCTCTTGACCGCGGCGCGCAAGGATCAGAATCCGGCAGTGCGCATGAAGGCGCTGGAAGCTTTGCGGGATTCCGCGGCCGATGAGCGGGTGCGCGACGCGATGATGGATGCGCTGAAGCATGACGCCAATCCGGGAGTGCGCGTGGAAGTGGTGAACATGCTGGTGCACTCGTTGGGCCAAGAATCGCAATTCACTATGAGCGGCGATATGCCCAACGTGGCGCCGCTATCAAATAACGAAACTGAAATTGGCAATGATGAGCAATTTACCGCGAATCAAGACGGCAAAGCGGTGCCACCCGCGTCTATTACGCTTGCGAGCGACGATCCTTCGGTGGCCAAGGTGATTCGAGCCCTGGAAGATTTGCAGCATAACGATCCCAGCCGCTATGTGCGGCTGCGCAGTGCGGCGGCTTTGCGACAGATTGGCTCGCGCGACTAACCATAACGCCCGGCAAAGAAAGCTTTACTGGCGATGAAGAGCGGTCTTACAGCGATTTTATTTGGCGGGCTGAGTTGCCTGTTGTTGCCCGCGTTTTCTGCCCAGGCCGCACCGGCCGGACCAAACCTTACCAATCTTGCAGTAACCGACCCCGTGGGTCCTGATGCTGGGCCGCACGATCCTGCGAACGTTGAGCCGTGGGCCGATCCCAATAAATACGGCGAGCCTTCCGTGCCGCATGCCGCGAAAGAATTCAGCGGCGATCTGGCTTCGCACGACGGTTTGATGCTGAAGGTCGTCACCGACTTCGGATCGGTGCGCGTGGTGGCGTTGCCGCCGGGGTCTCCGGCGCGAGTGCGCTACACCCTGCACGTGGAAACGGATGCACGCGGAGCGGTGGCGCAAGCCCTGCTGGAGAAGTACAACGTGCGCAGCAAATCAACGGCAGCAGGCGTCGAAATTGAAGGCGCGTTGCCTCCCCAAGCGGCGCGCACTGGATCGGGCGCGCAGTTCTGGGTGCAATTTCTTATCGCGGTACCTGCGGAATACAACCTGGACGTGCACACCGAAGCAGGGGACATCGAGACGAGTGACGTCGGAGGATTAGCCACGCTGGTTACGCAGGGCGGAAATATTCGCACCGGGCGGCTGGGGCTGGACGTCGCGGTTCGAAATGTTTCGCGCAATGGCGGCGCGGCTAACGGCCTGTCAAAAAACATTTCCAAGTTGCATACGGAAGGCGGGCACGTTCAGGTGGCGGATGTGCTCGGCGACCTGAACGTGTTTACCGGCGGCGGACATATCAATGTGGGCAATGTGTCTGGAGACGCTACGCTACGCAGCGGCGGCGGACACATTCGCGCGGGGCAAATTGCCGGGCGTGCTGATCTGGGAACCGATGGCGGAAACATCACCGTGGGGCGCGCGGGGAGTTTTGTAAATGTGCGCACTGGCGGCGGGCAAATTGATTTTGGCGAAGTGCATGGTTCGGTGCGGGCGCAGACGGGCGGCGGCGGAATTCGCGTGATGTACGTGGCCGGGCCGATGGAAGTGGAATCGAGCGGCGGGAGCATTTGTTTGACGCGCGTCGCCGGTGCGGTGCAAGCAGCCACGGCTGATGGCACGATCACCGCTTGGATCAGCCCTGAAACTGGCGCAGAGACCATCGCTCAAGCAGGCGGCGTGGTGAATGGGATTGGTGAGGGCTCCGGAAAACGGCCTCGAGGGATGCCCGAGATCATTAGCACGGGACGTGCGAGCGGCTTCAGTGGAAGTTCTGACACGATGGTGCAGCTCGCCGGGGCTTCGCAGCTGGCGTCGGGCAATGGCGACATTGTCGTGTTCCTGCCGCGGAATCTGGCGGTCAACATCGAGGCCATCGTAGCCAAAGGTGATGAACGGCGCATTGAAGCCGATCCTGCGCTGCATCTCACCATTCAAAACGAGTCCGGAAGAATTGACGGGCCGGTGCGGGCGATCGGCGTTTTGAACGGCGGCGGGATTCCGCTGAAGCTGCGGACCTCGTCGGGAAAAATTCGCCTGGAGTTTCTGGATTCGGATCCGAGCTTGCGGGAATCGCGGATTCGTGAGCAGCAGGAGCGGCTGAAAGTGGTGGAGTTTACGCCGCCGGCGCCGCCGACTCCGCCGTTGCCGGCGGTGACGCCCGCGGATGCGCAGAGCGATTGGCTGGAGCGTTGGCTGGGCAAGCTGGAAGTCGCGGTCACCGGCGGGTTGCGCGAGGATCCGGACGATTTTCGCAATCGGCTGACCGTTTCGCCGCACCCGGGGTATCCGGAGTTGGCCCAGCGCGTGGGGATTCAGGGAACGGTGAGGCTGCAGGTGAAGGTGACCGCCGATGGACGGGTGGAAGTGATGAAAGTGCTGCAAGGCGAACCGGTGCTGGCGGATTCGGCGATTAATGCGGTGAAACAGTGGCGCGGGAAACCGGCGTGGGTGAATGGCAAGCCCGCGGAAGTGATTTCTACCGTGACGTTTAATTTTCAGTTGCGATAAGCGGACGCTCGGGGCGTTCGCGATTTTGATTTTTGTTGGTTGGCGGGCTGTTCTAGCAGGGTTCGGGGCCAGGTTCGAAAGCAGACAACTCGGAGGGATCACGCTATGGTTCGACGCGTGTTGTTGGCGGCATTTATTTTGAATGTGGCTGGGGCATTGTGTGCCACTGCCGGTCTGGCCATCAGCAAGGATTTCGATCAGAGCTACAAGTTGGAGCGCGGCGGCTCGTTCGAATTACAAAATGTGAATGGCCCGGTGCAAGTGGAAGGCTGGGACCGCGACTCCGTAGAAGTGCACGCGGTGAAAACTGCGAAAGATGGCAATGTGTCGGATCTGGCGCGGGTCACCATTGAAGTGGACGCCAAGCCAGCGGCGATTTCGGTGCAGACGCACTACCCGCAGAATGAAGGCGTGGAAGTGGCGGTGGAATACACCATCCATGTGCCGCACACGGCGAAGGTGGAGCATTTGGGAACGGTAAACGGGATGCTGCGCGTTTCGGGCGTCGACGTGGTGGAAGATTTGCGGACGGTGAACGGCAGCATTGAAGTGTACGAAGGCGGCGGACCGATTCATGCGCACACCACCAATGGCAATGTGCATTTGGAAATAGCGCGCCTCGGTGTATCGCACGGCGAAGCTGAGGCCACGGCCGAAACCACCAATGGTTCCCTGCTGCTGGCCCTGCCGCCCGACGCGCAAGCTGATGTGGAAGCCAAATGCTTGAACGGAAATTTTTCTTCGGAGTTGCCGATTGCGATGGAGAGCAGTTTGAAGCCGCGAGAGATTCACGGGAAGTTGGGCGGCGGGGGGACTCCGGTGCATTTGCGAACGGTGAATGGAGCGATACGCGTGGCGATCTTGCGCTCAACCGTTTAGGGTTTGCTGCGTCTATAGATTTGTAAGCGGGCCAAAGACAAATTGGAAGATGCAAGTCATCGCGGAGGAAAGACCGATGAATAAGGGATTGTTGGGTTTGGCGGGTGGCACAGCTGCGCTATGCGGAGTTTTGGCGGCGGCGCCGGCGTTTACGGCGACGCATCGACCGCAGCAGCAGGTCGTGGTGGATCAGCAGCAGGTAACGGTGGATGGTCCGCAGGAAGTCACTGTGGATGGACCGGTGATCTCGCGCGATTTCAATTTCGCCTTTGGTGATGAGGGCGGGAGTTGGCTGGGCGTGGAGACTGGCGAAGTGAACGGCGCGAAAGCCAAAGAATTGAAATTGCCCGCGGAGCACGGCGCGTTGATCGGGAAAGTTGCGCCGGATAGTCCGGCGTCGAAGGCGGGCTTGAAGGAAAACGACGTAGTGACGGAAATGAACGGGCAACACGTGGAAGGAGCGTTGCAATTCCGGCGGATGATCCGTGAGACCCCCGCGGGGCGCACCGTGCAGCTGAACGTATGGCGAGATGGCCGCAACCAGAGCCTCAGTGCGACGTTGGGTAAATCGCAAGACGGGCCAATGGTTTTGAGTGGCCGCAAACTGGGACACAGCGGTGGTCCGAGCACCTTCTCCTTCCGAACTCCGGATATGCCCGAGCTGCCGGAAATGCCGGAGGTGCTGGAGATTCCGGACATTCCGGAGATTTCGTCGATGGATATGGATGGAAATGCGCTGTTCGTGGGACGGCCGCGCTTGGGGATCGACGCGGAAGATTTGAATGGGCAATTAGGTTCATTTTTTGGAGCGCCCGAGGGTGAAGGCATTTTGGTGCGTGCGGTGAATTCGGGTTCGCCGGCGGAGAAGGCTGGATTGAAGGCCGGCGACGTGATCACTTCGGTGGATGGCGAGCGGATTCGTTCCACGGGTGATCTGCGACAGAAGCTGGCGATGGGGCGGACGAAGGAAAAAGATAAAGATAAGGATAAGGTCAAAGAACAGGGTAAGGATGAGGAAGCGCCGAATCGCATGGTGAAGCTAGGCGTGCTGCGCAACAAGAGTGAAGTTTCACTCAGTGTGGAACTGCCGGAGCCGCATGTGTCTCGTTCGGTGAAGATCGTCTCGCATCGGACGAATATTTAGGTCAACGCGTTAAAACTGCTTAACCGAAGCCCGGGCGCTGAAAGGCGTCCGGGTTTTTTATTTTTTAGTGCTGACAATTCAAAAACCGCACCCTGAAAACGGCAGGGTGCGGCACCCGGCTTTTTTCCGTGAAGACGAACCGATGAGAGATTTAGCGGCGGTACTTTTTGGCGAGGCGGAAGGGGCGGCGCAGCGAGGCGAATTGATCGCTGGGATTGTCGCTTTCGCTGGCGCTCCAATCCTCCTGCGTTGGTGAAAAGGTGAGGCGTAACAAGTAGGACAGGCCTTCCAGCGAGTTGCCTCGCATGCGCATGCGATAGAGGGCGCGAGAGGTGACACCCGGTAGTTGCTGCCCCGCCGAAGGCAACCACGCGGAGATTTGTTTCACCAGGTGTGCCGCGTTGCGATCGGCGGCTACTCGCTGTGCCACGTCATTTGGCAACGGAGCACGCAGCAGGGTTTTGGCTAGCAGCAAACCGGCGTTCAGCATGCGCTCTGCGCCGGCGGCGCGTGCGGTGGCGAAGCTCTCCTGCCAACGCAGCGCGGACTGGCGAGCGGTGTAGGCCGCCACGTCGGCTACGAGCGTCAGGCGGTCCCAGAGGTGCTTGGCGCCGTGAATGCAGACCAGGATGAGCTCGTCTTCGGGCGACAACGCCGGAATCGCGTGGCCATCGAGTTCCACGTTCTGGCTGCGGGCGAAAAAATCTTCGATGGGCAGCCTGCGCGGGAAATAGCGCATGGTGCGTTCGGTATGCAGTTCGACCAGCAAGGGCGCGGAGGTTCGCAGGAAGGTGTATTGCCCGGGAATTTTCTCGGCGCGAATAGCCTCCGCGGAAATATCCGCGCGGTAGCCGGCAGAAATCATCAGCTCGCTGGCGCGGCCGATGTCGCGGTGACGCACCAGAAAATCCAGATCGCCGTATTGCCTGGCGCCGGTATCGCCATAGGCGCGCAAGGCCAAAACAGGCCCCTTCACCAGCACGCAAGACAATTTTGCGCCGCCAAAAATACCCACCAAGCGGAAAAGTTCCGCAGCCATCTGCAATGTGGAGAAAATCTGAGCGCGATGCAACTCGCGGATTTTCAAGGCGAAGCCGGCAGGAGTTGAAGGTGGCGCTTGCGTTGCGGCGTTGGCAAGTTGCGCGATCACACCGTGCTCCGCGGCGAGATTCACAAGCGCTGGCCATGAAACCGCGGCAAATAATTTGGTGAGACGAACCCAATCGCACAACGGAGAACAGCATTCGAGCAATGCATCCCACTCCGCGGCTGACGCGACATTCGCAGACATGTTCGGAGAATGGGGCGGCGAATCGGGGAACCGCTCCGCGGGTCGTGCTACCGGGTTTGCTGGTGCACTCATCTTCGCTAACACCATACCGCGACGGGCCTCGGAGCAAAAGCGATGCGGAGGAGCGGTGTGAGCAATAAAAAAGGCCGACATCGCATCGCGAAATCGGCCCGTGTTTGAGGGAAGTCCAAACGCCGCGTCTAGTTCTTCTTCTTTCTTACGTTGACCTTGGTGTCGATGCCCGGCTGGATTTGCGCCAGAGCGTCGAGACCTAGCTTGGCTTGCGCGCCGTAGCTGTTAGGACCCCCGTTGGGATCGAGTTCAATGGCCTTCTGGTAGGCTTCGACGGTGCCCGGCTGAATGACAAATTCCAGCTTGTCACCATTTTTCTTGGTCTCCATCGTACCCACCAGAGCAGCACCCAGCAGATACCACACTTGGGGATTCTTGGGATCGAGCTCGCTGGCTTTCTTAAGCGGCTCGACGGCTTCCTTGAGTTTGCCGACGTTGTACAAGCTGATGCCGAAGTTGCGCCACGCGGTGGCGGCGTTGGGCGGATCGAGTTCCGCGCTCTTGGTGTAGGCGGCTTTAGCCTCGTCGATTTTTCCCGCGCGAGCTTCCACGTTGCCGAGGTTGTTGTAGTAGCCGGGGACGTCCGGCTTGATGTTGATGGCCTGTTGATACGCGTTGATGGCGTCATCGTTGCGGCCGGCTACGTCATAGGTTTCGCCCAGCTTGGCCCAGATGATGTGCTGGTTGGTGTCTTTTTCGGTGGTGGCTTTTTGCGCGGCGGTGAATTCCGTGGCGGCCTGATTGGAAAGATCCACGACCTTGACTTTGGCGGCATCGCGCTGGTCCGCGGGAGTTTTCTGCATCTCATCGCGGGCCTTGCGCTCCTGGTCCAGCAGCGCGATACCAGCGTTGAAGTGGGTCTTCATGCCTTCAAATTTGGACTTTTCTTCTTCGGCTTTTTTGGCTTGGTCGGCGGCCTGTCCACCTTGCTTGGCCACGACGTCCTTGAAGTTGATGTCGTTCACCGCTTCTTTACCGCCAGAGAGTTGCAGCTTGGTGTCGTAAGACTTGTTGGGCGGAGGCAGAATGACCGAGACGGTGTAGCCGCCGCTCTTGAGATTGCGGAAAGTGTAATTGCCCTTGTCGTCGGTTTTGGTTTCCTGCTTGGCGCCCTGATCGGTAACGATCTGAATAGTCATTGCAGCCCACGGCTTGCCGGCCACATCGAGGATGGTGCCTCTGATGGAGTTGTCGTTCTGGGCCGCGGCGCGTGGAACGGCCACCGCCAGCAGCAGTGCCAGCGCGCAGATTGTCCACTTCCACGAGTTTCTAAAATTGTTCATCGGGTGATTTCTCCTTTACCGCGGCGGAAGACCGGGCGAAGTTGCGCCCTATTATCACTATATTCGATGCGGGATTCAAAGGTTAGAAGGTGCCGGAAGTTGCGGCGGCCTGGCGGTAGGGGATGGGGTCGGCGGAGCCGGCTTCCTTGAAGGCCCGCAGGCGGAGGAGGCAACTGTCGCAGACGCCGCAGGCGACGTTTTCGTCTTGGTAGCAGGACCAGGTGAGATGCAAAGGGGCGTTGAGTTCGAAGCCTTTGCGAATGATGGCGCTTTTCTTTAACGCGATGACCGGCGTTTCGATGGCGATTTGCGTTTCGGGGCGTGTGCCGACGCGGATGAGTTCCTGGAAGACTTTGTAGTATTCGGGGCGGCAATCGGGATAGCCGGAGCTGTCTTCGGCGACGGCGCCGATGTAAACGGAATTTGCGCCGAGGACTTCGGCCCAGCTGGTGGCAACGGAAAGAAAGTGGGCGTTGCGGAAAGGAACGTAGGTGATGGGAATTTCGCTGCTGTCGTGGAAATTTTCGGGGACGGCGATGTTGCTGTCGGTGAGCGCGGAGCCGCCGATGGCGCGGAAATGGTCGAGGTGGACGACGAGGCGGTGTTTCACGTCGTAGAAATCGGCGATGGCTTCGAAGGATTGACGTTCGCGTTTTTGGGTGCGTTGGCCGTAGCTGGAGTGGAGGAGGGCGAGATTTTGTGCGCCGTGTTTTTTTGCGGCGATGGCGGTGCAGACACAGGAGTCCATGCCGCCGCTAAGGAGCACCACGGTGTTGGCTCCTTTTTGCTGGGCGGGATTTTGTGATTCGGGCATGAGTTCTTGCTAGACGCCTTTCGTGGCGGGATCCCAGACGAACTTGTGTAGTTGCAGACCGAGGCGCACTGGCAAGTTGTCGGCGAGCATCCACTCTACGACTGTGCGCGGTTCGAGCCCTGGCCACTTCCCTTCTGGGCCTGCGAAGACCGGCGAGAAAAGCACCTGGCGCACGCGATCGTGGAGTCGGTGTTGGTGGGTGAATTCGCGAGCGAATTCGTAGTCGCGGCGAGTGCACAGTACGAATTTGATTTCGTCGTCAGGACTTAGGGCGTCGAGATTTTTTATTTCGAAGGTGTTTGCCTCGCCGGAGTCGGGGCATTTTACGTCGACAATTTTGATTACTTCGCGAGGGAGGCGGCCGACGAAGCGTTCGCCGCTGGTTTCGATCATGACGGTGTAGCCGTTGGCCAGTAGTTGCTCGGCCAGGGGATAAATTTCTTCCTGCAGCAGCGGCTCACCGCCGGTCAATTCGGCTAGCGGCACGGCTGCGGGGCCATGGGCAGCATCGCGGCCGGCCAGCTCATCCACGCGGGCGGCTACTTCAGCCACAGACATTTTCTTTCCGCCATGAAAGGCGTAGGCGGTGTCGCACCAGGTGCAGCGCAAGTTGCAGCCGGTAAGACGCACGAAAATACAGGGCAGGCCGGCGCGGGTCCCTTCGCCTTGGATGGATTTGAAAATTTCAGTGATGAACATGTCGTTTCTGCGTTCGCGGCGCTACGCGGCCCTGGCCTTATCGCTTTGCCGGCCGCGGCGACGAATCAACCACACTGCGCCACCTGCTAACACGCCGAAGATCACCAGCGCTGGATAGCCGGGCGCTACTCCGAACCGCTGGATCAACACGATGATTCCTAAACTCACCAGCAGCACGGGAATCATGGCAAAGGCGAACAAGCGAAACATCAGTCACCTGCGGGTTTTTGTGCGGCCGGCTGATAGCGCGCGCGGCTGGTGTCCGTTTCCCACAAAACAACATCGGTGATGCGCGCACCCGGCGGCAGCTTTGGCAGCAGACGGGAGACTTCTTCATAAAAATATTTGGCCAGATTTTCTGCCGAAGGATTGACGGTCTTGAAAGGCTCCAAGTCATTTACGAACTGGTGGTCCAGGCGGCCCATCACTTCGCGCACGGCGCGTTTCAATTCGGTGAAATCGACAAGCAGGCCGATATTATCGAGCTGTGAGCCGGCTAGCGTAACGCGCACACGATAATTGTGGCCGTGGACGTTTTCGCATTTGCCTTTGTAGCCGCGCAGGGCGTGGCCCGCGGAAAAAGTTTCTTCGACGCTGACTTCGAACATGAATCCTCTGGCTGCGTGATGAGCCGAAACGGGGTGAAACTGGGGACGCTACTGAAACTGAAAAACTCGCTCGAAAAAGTTACGGCGTTGCTATCGGCCGCTCCAGAAAGCGCGCGGCGTCTGAAGAGTCATAAGTGATGCGATAGGCCGGTAGCGATTCCAGAAAAATTTTACCATAGGGCATGCGTTGGATGCGGGTATCCAGGAGTGCCAGAACACCGCGATCAGTTTTGGTGCGAATGAGGCGGCCGAAGCCTTGTTTTAGAGCCAGCACGGCCTGGGGAACCTGAAATTCCGCGAAGGGATTGCGGCCGTCGTCCTGCAGCGCGCGGACGCGGGCGGCGACGATCGGGTCGCTGGGAACTGCGAAGGGCAAGCGATCCACAATCACCAGCGATAATTGTTCGCCCGGCACGTCGACACCCTGCCAGAAACTGGAGGTGGCGAAAAGAACCGACGCGGGTGTGTTTTTGAACCGCTCGAGCAAAACGGAACGCGGCGCGGTGCCTTGCAGCATCAGGGGAAACCCAACGCGGGTGCGCACGCGCTCGTACAAATCGTTCATCTGGCTGTAGCTGGTGAAGAGGCAGAAAGCGCGGCCCTGGCTGTGTTCGAGGAGTTGCACAATTTCGTCGGCGGCTTTGCTGGAGAATCCACCGTCGCGCACGTCGGGCATTTTCGTGGGGAGATATAGCAGCGCTTGCTCGGCGTAATCGAACTCCGGCGGCAGAGTGCGTTCTTTAACGTGATCGATGCCCAGGCGCTGGCGGATGAATTCAAAGCGGCCGCCGACGGTGAGCGTGGCGGAAGTCAGAATCACCGTGTCGAACTGTTCGAATAGACGCGCGCGTAGAATCTGGCTGACGTCGATCGGCGTAGCGGTGAGGAACACTCCTTTGTTGCGTCGTTCATACCAGTAGACGTAATTTTTTTCGTCGGATTCGAAGAGGAAAGCCAGCTCCTGGCGTATTTCCGAGCTGCGGCGGCCGATGCGGATCAGTTCTTCGGGTTTGCTGGTCATGGCGGCCAGTTCGGTTTCGAGGCCTTTGAGCGCGGTCATCAGCGAGTCGTAGGTTTCATGATGCTGCGAAAGGAAGGACTCGCGTTCAGCGCGGGTGAAAGGAAAGCGGCCATCGCGCGGCGGAAAGCCGTCGAAGAACTCGCGGCTGCGTTCGCGAATGCGCATGGTGCGCTTGACCACCGCAGGGCTGCTCATTTGCAGGGTGCGGAGCGTCTGCTCTGCGTCGCGCGACAGTTCCTCGAAGCGATAGTTGGAAATTTGACGACCGAAATAATCGCTGGCGACGTCCTCGATTTCGTGGGCTTCGTCAAAAATCACCGCGGAGTATTCGGGAAGGATGCTGGGGAAATCGTCGTCTTTCAGCGCGAGGTCGGCAAAAAACAAGTGGTGATTGACGATGATGATGTCGGCTTCGGCGGCGCGCTGGCGCATCTGGGTGACGAAGCACCGCTCGAAGTGCTCGCACTTTTGCCCGGTGCAGGTGTCGCGGCGGGCGTCGATGCGCGCCCAAAGATCGGAGTCGTCGGTTAAAAAAGTGAGTTCGCTGCGGTCGCCGGTGTCGGTGAGCTGGGCCCACTCGCGAATCTGGCGGAAAGCGTCCATTTCGTCGAGGCCTTTAAGTACAGGCGCGTCGGCGATTTGATGCAGCTTGGCGCGGCACAAAAAGTTGGAGCGGCCCTTCATCACCGCGACTTTCAGGTTGGGGGCGAAATGCTTTTGCAGGAAGGGCACGTCCTTTTGGTAGAGCTGCTCCTGCAAAGATTTTGTTGCGGTGGAGATGACCACGCGCCGGCCGCTGCAAATCGCGGGGATCAGATAGGCCAGCGTTTTGCCCGTACCGGTGCCGGCTTCGACCACCGCGTGATGATGTTGTTCGAACGCCTCGTGAACGATCTCGGCCATCTGAAGTTGGCCGGGGCGATGTTCGTAGCCGCCGATCATGCAACGTTGCAGCAGGCCGGCGGGGCCGAAAACTTGCTCCATGGATGGCGTGCCCCGCGGGGAAGTTGGGAGGGCTGTGTCATCGACAACTTCTTGAGAATCGTATTGGACGGGTTGCGGGTGCTCTTCCGCAGACGCCATGCGGGTGGCTGGCGCGGACGAGGCAGCATTGCGGGCAGATTTTCGGGCCGGGACCGCCATCGTCGCGGGAACGGGCGTTTGCTCCGCTTCCGTATTTACCGCCGCCGAATTTTTGGAATTACGCCGTGCCAAACCGAGAACTCCTGGGGAACCGGTACGAACCGTAACGTAAATAGAATTGATAACCTTAGCATACCGAAGGCGTGACGGAATATGCGGGCTGGAGGCGCATGCTAGCAGTTGTGAGACTTTGTCGAAAGGTCACTCCGGCTTTAATACTTGAACACTCCGCGCCGTTTTACGCTGCTTTGCCGTCGCAGGTGAAGATACAGTCAAGTTGCGCCATAGGGCGCTGTGGGTCAGAGTTTGCGTTTGCGTCGAGCGGAGCGGGACGAGACGAGACGAGGGACTTCAACTTGGGGTGGGGCATGAAGCGAACTTCCATGTACAAATTTTTGATTTTGGCTGCGATGGTGGCGGCCATGACGGGCTGCAGTGGCCTTGGGGACGCAGGCGGCGGAAACAACGGCGGAGGCGGAGGCGGTACCCAGAACGCGACTTTGGCGGTGACCATGACGTCGAAGCCAGCGCTGTCGCTGACGAACATTGCGGTGCTTTCGGCGGCGGTGGACGTCACGGGTGTTACGTTGACGCCCTCGACGGGGTCGGCCGTTGCTTTGACACTGAGCCCTACCGTTTTCCCCGTGGATTTGACTCGCCTGCAGAGCGACTCGGCGTACTTGGGTTCGGCGAGCCTTGCGCCGGATACGTACAGCGGCGCTACGGTAACGTTTTCCGCGCCGATCGTGACGATTTTCAATAACTCGGGCGCGACGGTGAACAGCACCTGCCTGACTGGCAATATCTGCGAAATCACGCTGGCGGCCGGTTCGGCGCAGGTGACTTCGACGCCTTTTCCGTTGACGCTGACTTCCGCGCAGGCCACCGGAGTTTCGCTGAATCTTGATCTCAACACCGCGCTGACGTTGACCAGCGGCACATTGGCGTTGGATTTCACGACCACCAACGCGCTGACGGCCGCGGCCTTGCCGCATACCGGCACGCCCTCTGGCGCGCTTGATCTGGTGGAAGATTTTGTCGGCACCGTTACATCCGCCAATTCCAGTTCGGTCACGGTGCAATCGGCGAGCGGGATTTCTCTGACGTTTGCATCGACAGCTTCGCCGACGATTGAAGACCCGCAAGGTTTGTGCCCAGCGCTGAATCTGAGCTGCCTAGTGGCCAATCAAAGCGTAGTCAGCGTGGATGGCACGATCAGCACCGCGGGAACGCTGACGCTGGATACCGTGGATGTGCTCGATTCCACTCCCACGAACGAAGCCGAAGGCACCCTGGTATTGAGCGGTACGCCTGGGACATTCTTCCTGGTGCTGCAAAACTCGGTGCTGCCGACCAGCGGGGCGTTGAGCTTGATCGGTCCTTCGAACTATGGGAATACCTTTCGGGTGACGCTGAGCAGTCCGATTTTTATCGTGGACACCGATGAGTTCTTCAACAACGCGTCGCTGCCGTCCAGCGACGTGACTACCTTGTTCTCGAGCGAAGCAGATCTGGTGAGCGGGCAGGATGTGATGGTGCACGTCACGGCGGCGTCGGGCAGCGCGTCGGCGGGAACGCTGGCGTTGACGGCGGATCAGGTACGCTTGCGCTATTCGCGAATTACCGCAACGGTGCAGAATATTTCAGGACAAGCCATCAGCTTGACCAACGTGCCCTCGTACATCGGCTTCGCCACCAATCCTCTGGCGCAGACTATCCTCGGGGCGACCAACTTTGATGGGGTGACTGACGTGAACAGCATCACCGCCGGACAAAACGTTTCGATTCGCGCGCTGTTGCTGAACAATTCGACATTCAGTTTCTATGCGTCGAAAGTGCGCGTGCAGCCGTAATGTTCTTTCTAATTACGCCGACTGCGGCGTTCCCACGAACGTATTGGGCGGCAACGGAGCCGAAGGGCCGGATGGCACTGGCGGCGCGTAACCGAGATTTGCAGGAGCGAACCGGCGATAAATCGCCAGGGCAATCGCTCCCAGGCCCCACAGAACCACAGCAAACTTGACCCAGCCTCCAAGAATGGGGAGCAGTTCCACGACGCGGAGGGCCAGGACGCCTACTACCATGCGTCCGATGAGCTGCCAGTTGTCGCGGGTTTGACCCATCATCCACATGCCGATAATTGCGCCGACCACTGCGTGAGCGGCATTGATTGCGGCGATCCACACCGCGAAAGTGGAGATGCCCACAAGTAATCCCACCACGGTGATACAAGCAATCACCGCCACGACCGGAACCGCGAACAATACCAACACGCCTAACCCGAAGGAAGCTCCGTAGCGATGGCCGGCATCGACCGATTCAATAGCAAAGCGCGGCAGAAGCAGGAACAGCACCAAGCCGTAGAGAATCACCGCTGAGGCCCAGATGGCCTTCCAGATGTAAGAGCCGCCGTTGATGTGCTCGGCATGATGCTCAATCTGGGTGAATTCCGGGCGGCTTTCCAGCTTTGCGGTGGAGTCGACTTCCGGTTCGTGTTCACCTTTGAATTTGATGGGTCCACCGACTTGCGCTCCGGCTTTCAGTCGCAGCGCAGTGCCTTGCGCAGTGATGCTGCCATCCACTTTGCCGGAAATATTGGTGGAATCGTCGAAAACCAGAACATCGCGGCCAACATGTCCATCGAGGGTGAGAGCCTGCACAAACGTAGTTACGCTACCGCCGACTTTTCCAGCGCTATCCAGGGTAACGTGCTCCGCAAAGGACATGGCGTTCTTGGCCACCGTGCCGTTGATGTAGACGGAATTGGCGAAGGCTCGAATATTTCCATCCACCTGTCCGTTGATGTGGAGTTCCTGGGCGAAGGCGATAACGTCTCCAGTGACATGGCCGTCCACGCTGGCCTGCTGGCCAAAAACAAATAGATCTCCGTCGATGGTTCCTTCAATCCTTATTTCGCGGCCGCTGGCGTACATGTCGCCTTTGACGGTATCGCCCTTGGCAACCTCCACGGTATCGGTATGGCGGAATTCGGTGGTGGCGTATAGCGCCGGCGAGAGCGTGGAGACGGCGAACAGGCCGGCGACCATGGCGTAGGCCGAGCCTCGACGCACGCGGCGGCGGATAAACATGGCCGTACTGGCCGCGATCGTCAGGAGTGCCAATACCTCAATTAGGGTTGCCATCGATTGCCATCCTTTCCAGAAGGCGCCTTGAAAGATCACCAGGTTGAGCAGACTGCTGCCGCCGAAGCCGGCTTGTTCGAAGCGGGATTGCATGGGTTCCACGTATTGGGTGTACAGCGCGTAGGCGCCAGTTGCGGCCAGGCCAAAGACCACGCCCCAAATCCATTGCATGGAGTTGTGCACGCGCTGCTGAAAAGCCGCGAGGCGTGATGGTAGAGGTTCGTCCTCTTCCAGCATGGCGCGGGTGAGCAGGCGCGATTCGCGATCGAGCGCGCGAAGCAAAGTGCGACACTGCGCGCAATCTTGAGTGTGCGCGGAGACTTCCTGCGCGCGATGGCGGTCGAGCAGGCCCTCGACGTAGAGCATGAGAGTCATTTCATCGAGGTGCTCGGACTGTTGGTCTGAGCGTTGAATGGGGACGTTGTCGTTCATCGGTTTGCTCCAGCGGCCATGGCCGCGTTGCCTTCCAGTACGTTGCGCAGTTCGTGGCGGGCGCGTAAAAGAACTACGCCTACAAACTGACGGCGAACGCCTAGGGCGTCGGCAATTTCGTCGTAACTCATGTCCGAGTAGTAGCGCATGACCAGGGCCATGCGGGCGCGCTTGCCGAGGGTGGCCAGGGCTTTGCGAACCTCAGTGTTGCTGCGTTGCTCGATCAGGCGGTCGAGCTGGCTGGGGTCGGGATGTTCGAGGGGCACCGTGTCGGAGTCTTCCGTTTCCTTGTCCTGGCGAATCTTGCGGCGACGCAGGGTGTCCCAGCAGTGGTTGGCGGCCACTTTATAGAGCCAGCTTGAGAACGAGCGCTCGGAGTCGTATTGGTTCAATTTGCTCTTCAGCTTCATGAACACTTCCATGGTGGCGTCTTCGGCGTCTTCGCGGGTCGGCAGGGCCCGGCGGCAAAACCGGAAAATGGCCGGGGCATAGTCGTGATAAATCTCGCCCCAAGCCTCGGCGTCTCCCGCCCGAGCTCGAGCGATAGCCTCCGTCGGTTCCGCTATTCCCGGCGAACTCATTCGTCCTGGTCTCGGTGCTTCCATAGGGTAGTACGCAGCAGGGTCGCAAAAATTACACGATGGGCCTGCGGCGGCGGGCGCCCGCGGCAAGCGACTCGGCAGGCAGCACTCTAGCAGAAATGAGAATAGCTGGGCGGGGGGTCGCTAAGGTGGCGAGGGAGGCTATTTGGCCGATTCTTTTTGAAGCTCTTTTTGGAGGGATTTGCCCTTGCCAAACCACGGGCGCTCGATTCGGCGCATGTAGGAGGGCAAGGTTCGTTTCTTCATGGCCAGTTTGTTAAGCCATTCCAGGGCTTCCGGCTTGTTGCCGGAAAGCTTCAGGTAGGTGGCGTAATTGTAGAGGGTCTCGGGAGTGGTGGAGAATTGAGCGGCTGGGGCTAAATAGTGAGCGGCCAGCTCGAGGTTGCCGGTACGGGCGTAGGCGTCGCCCAGCAGGCCGGTGGCGCGGTAGTAGTCGAACTTGGGATCGCGCGACACTGCGTATTCAAGATCGGGGATGGCGGCAGCATAGTCGCCCATCCCGAGCGCGGCCTTGCCGCGCAGATAGAAGGCGTGAGGCGAATCGCTGCGCGAGGAGATGGCCTGGTTTAGAGCTTCGCGGGCTTTGGCGTAATTTTTTTGTTCGAACTGCAGTTCGGCAAGTTCCTCGAGATTGCCCGCGGAAGGATTATCGAGGATGGTCGTTTCCAGCTGGTGGATGCGGGAGCGTTTGCCGAAGCCCTGAAATGTACCGCGCAGCAATCCCAGGTCAGGAATGACTTCTGCAACTATGTAGACACCCGCGCCGAGGACTCCGCCGAAAAGGATGATGTAGAACCAATAATTTTCCGGGCGGCGCTTGACGAAGTGCCACAGCGCCAAGCCTTGCAGGATCAAACCCCACGGATAGAAGAGATGACCGAACGCTCCCAAGCGCAACCTCTGTGCTCTAGCTTTGCGTGCAATTAGCGAGGACGTTATCACAATGGCGGAAAGCCAATCCTGAATATTGGTGGTTGAAATCATTGCCGTGTATCGACCCATTGCGCACAGCGGTCGATGCGCCACTGGCTCAAAGGTTGTTCCACCCGCGCTGATTCGTGTCGGTGAAGTTTGGGGGAGTTGATGGGATGCGGTAGAGTTGTGACGCCGCGAGTGACGGAAACCGCGATTCATTTGCACCGGGCCTGCTGCCAACATTTTTCATGACGCAAAAGCTGCCATCGCTAGTGATTGTGGGTCGCCCCAATGTGGGCAAATCCACGCTGTTTAATCGGTTGACTGGGACGCGGCGGGCCATCGTGACCGATGAGCCGGGGATTACCCGCGACCGGATTTATGGCAAGGCCGAGTGGCGCGGGCGGGCGATGGAAGTTGTCGATACCGGCGGAATTGTGCCGGACGACAAAGCGGTGATTCCTCAGGAAATTCTGCGACAGGCGCACGTGGCGATTAAAAATGCCGCGTTGCTGGTGCTGGTGGTGGATTCGCACGCGGGTATTACGCCGCTGGATGAAGAGCTGGCGCGGTTGTTGCGGACCACCGGCAAACCTTTCGTGATTGCGGCTAACAAAGTGGATGCGCGTTCGCAGGAGGCCAACATCGGGGCGTTTCATTCCATGGGCGTGCCGGTATTTCCCATTGCGGCGGAACATGGAACGGGCGTCGACGATTTGCTGGACGCAGCGTTGGATCAAGTCGAACGCGTGGATTCGGTGGAAGAGGAGCCTTCTTCTGACGTCATCGAGGTAGCCATCATCGGCCGGCCTAATGTCGGCAAGTCGACCCTGCTGAATCGGCTGTCGGGCGAAGAACGCTCCATCGTTTCGCCCATTCCAGGGACCACCATCGACAACGTGGACACCGAAGTGATTCATGAAGGGCACACGTACCGCTTCGTGGATACGGCGGGGATTCGGCGCAAAGGAAAAACCACGCTGGTGGCGGAAAAGTTGAGCGTGGTGATGGCGCGGCGAGGCCTGGAACGCTGCGACGTTGCGTTGCTGACAATCGACGGCGAGCAGGGCGTGACCCAGGGGGATGCGCAGATCGCGAATTACGCCGAGCAATCCGGCCGATCAGTGGTGATCGTCGTAAACAAGCTGGATTTGGCGGAAGTGGCGGCGCGCGCGGCGGAGGCTCGCAAGTCCAGCGGATCAGATGGGCCACGGACAGAAAAAGGAGAAGCGCGGCGTAAATCGCGAGGCGCTCGGTACGCAGAAACTTTCGATTTAAGCTCGATGCTCTTCCAATACGAGAAGATTATTCGCGGCAAATTGAAATTCTTGAGTTACGCGCCGATTGTGTTTTTGTCGGCAGGTAGCGGCGAGCGCGTCGAGAAAATCTGGCCGCTGATTCAACAATGTTGGCAGGCGCGCCGCCGCAAAATTTCTACGCCGGAATTGAATCGCTGGCTCAAGGAAGAAGTGGATTTGCAGCGCGGGACGACGCCCAAGGCTCGGCCGGTGCGGATCTACTACATCACGCAAGCCAAGATTGCGCCGCCGACCTTCCTGATGTTCACCAACCAGAAAAACCCGCTGCATTTCAGTTATGAGCGCTTCCTCGAGAACCAACTGCGCGCGCGATTTGATTTTGTGGGTACGCCGATTCGTTTCATTCAACGGCTACGCAAGCGCCCCGACCGGCCCGATCACAGCACGGAAGACTGATTCCGTTGGACGCAGACTGCCCCGTGGCTGCGGCACCGTTGCTGGTTTCGTCGTCCCTCGTTGACAACGTTTGGTTTTGGCTTACGATGAAGAAGTCCCCTTCGTATTTTTCGCAGGAACACCTGCAGGAATCGGAACGTCAGGCATGGCCACGAACGGCACTGCAACACAAATGGTTCCGGAAGATCCGGAGGAGGGGTATTACCGCATCGGCGAAGTAAGCCGACTGACCGAGGTAAAACCCTTTGTATTGCGCTATTGGGAAGGCGAATTTCCCATGCTGGAGCCGGTGAAAAATCCAGCTGGCCATCGTTTGTATCGCCAGGAAGATCTGGACCTGGTCTTCAAGATCAAGCGGCTGCTGTACGACGAAGGATTTACCACCGAAGGCGCGCGACGGCATTTGCGTGAACAGGCCGGGCTGGACGCTGCGAATGGCGTGGGCCCGGCGCCGGCGGAAGACACGCCGCAAATTTTGAGCCGCAAAATGTTGCTGGATCTACGCGATTCGCTGCGGGCTTTCTTGACGCTCTTCGAAAACCGATGATAGCCTTGTGTTCCCAGGCTACAAGCAAACAGTAACAACCGGTCGGGACGTAGCGAAGCCTGGTATCGCGCACCCTTGGGGTGGGTGAGGTCGCTGGTTCGAATCCAGTCGTCCCGACCATAGTTTTTTTCCCTGCTAAATCCCACTAAAAGAACAGCAATCTTTATCAACGTGTAGCGTTGGTCTGCGAGTGCTGCGAATTTTGGAAAAAGATACGTCGCGTGGTTTCGTGTGGTTGGCGAAAATCGCGTATCCTAGATGAGTAACGGAAAACGTAGCGCGACATTGATCCGGAACTTGCTTCGCGCTTCCCTTCTCCATGGCACACATACTTTTGACTAACGATGACGGCTACGAAGCGCCGGGACTGCGCGCGCTGGCTGCCGAATTTGCGAAATTTGCTACAGTGAGCATTGTGGCGCCTAGCCGCGAACAGAGCGGGGCGGCGCAATCGTTGACGTTGCGTCAGCCGATCGTTTGCCACCAGATGAGCGAGCGGGAATGGGCCATCGATGGGACCCCGGCGGATTGCGTGATCGTCGCGCTGCACAAACTTTTGCCGGAGCGGCCGGACATGGTGGTGTCCGGAATAAATTACGGCGCGAATCTGGGCGAGAACGTTTATTACTCCGGAACAGTCGGAGCTGCGCGGGAAGGCGCGTTGCATCACATCCCTTCCATTGCGCTCTCGCTGTGTTCGAAGAAGCCGGCGGTGAGTTTTGAAAGCGCGGCGCGAGTGGCCCGCTCGACGGCGGAAATTGTCTTGAAGGAAGGGCTGCCCGATCAGGTGCTGCTCAATATCAACGTGCCGGAGCCCTGGACTGGCGGCGTTTCCTTCACTCGGCAATCCAAAAAAATTACGCGCAACCAATTGAGCGAAGGCAAAGATCCGCGCGGGCGCATGTATTTCTGGCTCTTCGAACAGCGCATCGACAAGGATGTGGATCCCGCTTCGGACTATGCCGCGATTTTTGCCGGCAAAGTTTCCATCACGCCGCTGCATCTGGATCCCACGCACACCGACTCTCTCAGTGATCTATCGCACTGGGCCGATCCCATTGCGGCCATCCTGCAAGCCAAAGCGTAGTTCTGTTTCACGTGCATCAAGCGTTGGGTTAGGATGCTTGGCGCGCTGGCCGCGAGTTCGTTCACGAACACGGAACTAATCCGCGGCGTTTTCAATGACCAATTCTAAAAGTTACGACGTGGTGGTGGTCGGAGCTGGAGTTTTCGGCTCGTGGATCGCACTGCATCTGGCCCGGCGGAAACAGCGTGTATTGCTGGTGGATGCGTATGGCGCGGGCAACGCGCGGGCCAGCTCGGGCGGAGAGTCGCGCATCATTCGCATGGGTTATGGTGCGGATGAGTTGTACACGCGTTGGTCGGCCGCTTCGCTCGTGCAGTGGAAGGAATTGTTCGGGCGGAGCGAGCCGCCGCTGTTTCACCAAACGGGTGTGCTGTGGTTGATGAACGACAGCGGTCCTGCGAGCACTGCGGAGACCACAGCCGTTTTGCAGCGTTGCCGGGTGCCGTTTGAAACTTTGGACGTCGGCTCGATTGCCAAGCGCTATCCACAATTTTCGCTGGATGGGGTGACCGGCGGCGTGTTGGAGCCGACTAGCGGAGTGCTAATGGGGCGGCGCGCCGTCGCGGAAGTGGCGCGGCAGGCGCGGAGTTTGGGTGCTGAATATCGCGTAGCCCAAATCACCGAGCCCAAGCCCGATGCGTCCTCAGTGGGAAATCCGCTAAATACTCTTACCACTTCGGATGGCGACAAAATTTGCGCGGGACAATTTGTGTTTGCCTGTGGTTCCTGGCTGGGCAAAGTTTTTCCTGACGTTTTGGGTGTGCGAATATTTCCGACTCGGCAGGAAATTTTCTTTTTTGGTGTGCCTGCGGGTGACGCGCAATTTTCTGCTCAAGCTCTTCCTACCTGGTTGATTCAGGGTGATGAATCCTACGGCATGCCGGATCTGGAATCGCGGGGATTTAAGGTCGCCTTTGATGGGCATGGCGAGCGCGTCGATCCCGATACACAGACTCGGGTGGTTTCGCGAGATTCAGTGGAACGGGTGCGCGCCTACGTGGCGAAGCGCTTTCCTGCGTTGCGCAATGCGCCGATTGTGGAGACGCGGGTCTGCCAGTACGAAAACACTTCGAACGGCGATTTTCTGATCGATCGGCATCCGCAGATGAGCAATGTATGGTTTGCGGGCGGCGGCTCCGGACACGGATTCAAGCATGGGCCGATGGTGGGCGAGTACGTCGTGCAGCAACTGCTTGGGGGAGGCGCCGTTGAGCTGCGGTTTTCGCTGGCCAGCAAGGCCACCGAGCAGAAACGCGCGGTATACTGACACGCCGGGGCAGACTTCAGCAGATAACTCCCAATTGACGAAACTTTTGCGTATCGAGTGCGTCTTTACCAAGGGGCCCAAGTGGAAGGTCGTTGTGTGCCGGCGGCCCATCCTTGACGGCGAGTTCAGTCCAACCAGCAACCTGATGACATTCGCGATCCAGTGAGTTGTGGAGGAAAAATGCGTTCGAAGAAAAAGGGAGCCAGAAGCAAATTTGCGGCGGTCACCGCGCTGCTTCTTGCGCTCGTGATATCAGCGGCTGGGACACCAACCTTTGCCGGCCCGGCGAGCAGTCCTGAATACAAAGTTCCCGTCGAATACTACAAATTGCCCAACGGCTTGCGGGTGGTACTGTCGCCGGATCACACTTCGCCGATCATCTGCGTCGGTGTGTACTACCACATCGGCTTTCGCATTGAGCCGCGCGATCGCACCGGCTTTGCGCACCTGTTCGAACACATGATGTTTCAGGGCTCGCGAAACCTGGGAAAAATGGAATTCGTAAAACTGGTGCAGCAGAACGGCGGCATCCTCAACGGCTCGACGCGCTTCGACTTCACCAATTATTTCGAGACGCTGCCGGCCAATAAACTGGAAACCGCGTTGTGGGCCGAAGCCGATCGCATGGGCGGACTGGCCGTCAACGAGGACAACCTCAAAAATCAGCAAGGCGTGGTCGGCAACGAAGTGAAAGTGAATGTGCTGAACAGCCCGTACGGCGGTTTCCCGTGGCTGGACATGCCGCAATACGCCAACAGCAACTGGTACAACGCCCATAATTTTTACGGCGATCTGAAAGACATCGAAGCGGCCACGCTTCCCGACGTGCAGTCGTTCTTCAAAACCTACTACGCGCCGAACAACGCGGCGCTGGCGATCGTTGGCGATTTCGATTCCGCTGAAGCCAAGAAATTCGTGGAGAAATATTTTGGCGGCATCAAGTCCGCCGAGGTTCCCCCGCAGCCGGATCTGACCGAGCCCAAGCAGGACAAAGAAAAACACGCCACCAAGAAAGATCCGCTGGCCACCAAGCCAGCCATCGCCCTGGGCTATCACATGCCCGAGCGCAACACGCCGGAATATTACGCCATGGGCTTGATCGACGAGATGCTCATCGAAGGCGACGACAGCGTGCTGTATCAGGATCTGGTGCAGAAGCGCGGCTACACCGGAAAAGTGAATGGCGGGATCAATCTGCTGGGCACGCCCTGGAATTATGGCGGGCCGATGCTGTTCATCACCGATTTGATTCACGACCCGGGAACCAGCGATGAAACCATCGTGCAAACGATAGACGCGGCGATTGAGCCGCTGCGCACTAAGCCAGTGGATCAGAAAACGTTGGATCGGGCGGTGGTGAAGTTGCGCTCCGATTTGTTCGACACTATCGGCGCGCAGGGCGGATTTGGGTTGGTCGATCTGCTGGCCAGCTTTGCATTGTTCGATGACAATCCGGCGCGGGTGAATTCGCTGGTCGGCGAATATGAAAAGGTGACCCCGGCATTGATTCAGAAAACGGCGCAGGAATATCTGCGGCCGGAAAATCGCACAGTGTTGCTGGTGGAACCAGGCGCGGCACCTGCTGCTCCGGCGGCCGGCGCGGCAAAGCCCTCGGGTGAAGGAGAGAAAAAGTAATGAGGACGCACTCGATGATCGCCACAAGCGTAAAGAATTCGTTTTGGCTCGGCGCAGTTCTGGCTTTGTCCTTCAGCACCGGAGTCGTGCGCGCGCAGGATGCGCCTGCGGCGCAAGAGAAGCAGAAGCCGCCTGTGGGCAGTCCGGCCAAGCCTTTCAACGTTCCTCCCCACGAAACGTATTCGCTGCCGAACGGCATGAAAGTCACGCTGGTGCCTTACGGGAATATTCCTAAGGTTTCGGTGAGTCTTGTTGTGCGCGCCGGCGGCTTGAACGAGCCACGCGAAGTTTTGGGCGTGGCCGACATTACCG
This sequence comes from uncultured Acidobacteriota bacterium, assembly GCA_963846145.1. Lineage (GTDB taxonomy): Bacteria > Acidobacteriota > Terriglobia > Acidiferrales > UBA7541 > Acidiferrum. The sequence continues at coordinate 703,983 of CAWJUV010000007.1, forward strand.
GCGAGCTTTTGAAGGAAGGCACCAAGACGCTCAGTTCGCAGGAACTTGCCGAATCGATCGCGCGGATGGGCAGCAGCCTGGGCGTCACTGTCGGCGCGGATGAAAGTTCGGTGGACGTGGACGTGTTGAGCGAGTACGGCGCGCCTGCGGTGAAACTGGTTGCCGACGTGGCGATGCATCCGCTGCTTCCAGAGTCGGAAGTTGCGCGGCTGAAGGCCAACCTTCTGCGGCAAGTGGTCGTAGCCAAATCGCGGCCCGGCCAGATTGCGCTGGCTCGCTTCCGCAAGCTGGTGTACGGCGATCATCCCTATGGCGAGATTTTGCCGACGGAAGAGTCGCTGAACAAAATGACCATCGCGGATGCGCGCAAATTTTATGAGACGAATTACGGAGCGCAGCGCGCGCATCTTTACGTCGCGGGAAAATTCGACGTGGGCGAAGTGAAGAAAGCGATTGCGGCCGGCTTCTCCGACTGGGCCAAAGGCACTCCAGCGGTGATGGATGCGCCCAAACCGAAGACACAGAAAATTCTGGACGTCACTGACCGGCCCAATGCGCCGCAATCCACGTTGTTCATCGGATTGCCGGTGGCCGACTCGACTAGCCCGGACAATATTCCGCTGCTGGTGACCAATGCTCTGTTGGGCGGCTCGTTCGGTTCGCGCATCACTGCCAACATCCGCGAGCAGAAGGGCTACACCTACTCGCCGCGCAGCGAAGTTTCGCGGCGCTACCACGATGCCTACTGGGTGGAAGTTGCGGATGTCACCACCGCTTCGACCGGGCCGTCGATCAAAGAAATTTTAGGAGAGATCGATCGCTTGCAGAAAGAAGCTCCCGGCGCGGCCGAATTGAAAGGCATTCAGAGCTACCTGACTGGCCTGTTCGTCATTCAAAATTCCTCGCGACAGGCATTGATAACCCAACTTCGATATGTGGATTTGCAGGGACTGGGCGAAGACTATCTCAAAACGTTTGTGCAGAAAGTGAACGCGGTCACGCCCGACGATGTAAAGAACATGACCGCGAAGTACATCAAGCCTGACCAGCTGACTATCGTGGTGGTCGGCGATAAATCGAAGATCACCGATCAACTTGCTCCGTACGGGGCAAGCTCAGGCAAGTAGTCCATTTAAGCGTTCCACAAAATTTAGAGGGCGTCTGGTATCGCGTCTAACGCGCGGCAGTTGCTGCCGCTTGCCGTTTGCGGCTGGCTTTTTGCGCGTACAGATTCTGATCTGCCTCAGACAGCAGCCGCTCGATTCTGCCGTTGCCGCCTCCGTGATAGGTAGAGGCGCCGATGCTGGAGGAGATGGGCGGCTCCTGGATGCTGTTGCGCATCACTTCGTGAATGCGTTCGGCCACCAATGCGGCTTCTTTCTCTGCGGCTTCCGGTAGCACCAGGACAAATTCGTCGCCGCCGTAACGTGCGGCGGTGTCCACGGCGCGGCTGTTGACGCGCAAAATGTCCGCGAGGCGGCAAATCGCGCGGGTTCCGATCAAGTGCCCGTAGGTGTCGTTGATTTTTTTCAAGCCGTCGACGTCGAAGAGCAAAACCGAAAACGGGCGGCCGGTGCGATTGCTGCGTTCCATTTCTTTTTCCAGCACATCGAGCAAGCGACGATAGTTGGCCAGCCCGGTGAGCGGATCACTGACCGCGAGATGGCGAACGCGTTCGAACAGGCGGGCGTTATCGAGCAGCGCTCCACCGAGCGCCACAATGTAGCTGGCCACGGTGAGACCCTGAGCCAAAGCAAACGGCGCATCGAGTAATACAGAAGACTGCGTGGCCGCGCATTGCGCCCCGAGATTGAGCCAAGCGGTGGCGTAGATGGCTTTGTCAAAGGCGCTGGCGTTGTGGTTCAACCGCCGGCGATACCAGATCACACAAGCCAGAAAAATTACACCGGGTACCAACTGCTGCGGAGCCGGAAATGTCGAGGTGCCATGCGACGCAACCGCCGCGGGCAAGTGGCGCAGCGCAACGGTAATCACATAGGTGGCCAGCATTACGGTGAGCAGCGCACCGGCCAATTCCTCGCGCGGATGGCGCGAGTGCGGCAGAAATCTTTCCACTACCAGCGCGATCAGCAGCAACAGCGCAAACACCATGCGGCTTTCCCACCAAGCCACTGGCGCCCACAGAAATTGCAGCGGCGCATCGTGTAACAACTGAAAGAAAAGCACGCTGGTCGCGGTCAGCACCGCGCCGCTGACCATGAAGCCCACACCAAGGACCAGCGAGATGCGGTCCTGGGTGCCCTGGAAGCGTACCAGGGCCACTGCGGCGAAGACGAAGGCGAGCAGACCGGTGATGACCTGCAAATACCCCTGCAGCACCGGATCGGGCTGCAGCGAAATACCCCGCAGCCAATAGGAAATCAGCACAATCGAGGAGAAGGCCGCGATGTGCGACAAAACCCCGAAATTACGACGACGCGAAACTGGATTGAGAGGCATAACTTTGGCGGCACACCACGCTTGGTGCCGCTGAATAATTAGACTATTCGGCGGCGTAACGCGGCAGTTGACGCGAAGTACGGGCGTCGATTAAGTGATACCGTCCGAGCGAACGTGGCCCAAAGGAGCGCGACTGGCCGGAGGTACCTGTCCGAATCTGCGTCCGCTGGAAGGGCCGCGTGCGGAACCGCCGACGCAATATTTAACGCTTGCACAGGGTGGCGAATTCTTGCAGAGTTACGGGCATCCAAGCAGCCGAAGCGTTTATTGAAACGATTCAATAGAGGAGTTTCTTTTGAGCACTGCACCTGCGGCAACCGGCGCTCCACAACTGCGGCGCGCGCTGACTCTGTGGAACCTGGTGATCATCGGCATGGTCATCGTGCAGCCCATCGCGCCGATGGGCATCTACGGAGTGATCAGCAATAAAGCCGGGGGCCACGTGGTCACCACCATTTTGATTGCCATGGTGGCGATGCTCTTCACCGCGATCAGCTACGGCAAAATGGCGCGTGCTTATCCGAGCGCCGGATCTGCGTATACCTACGTCGGCAAGGAAATTCATCATGGCTTTGGCTATTTGACCGGCTGGGCCATGGTGATGGATTACATTTTGAATCCGCTGATCTGCACCATTATCTGCGCCAAGCTGACCCAAAATATTTTGCCTTCGATGCCGTATGCACTTCTGGCCGTGTTTTATGCGGGATTTTTTACGTTTCTGAATTTGCGCGGGGTAAAGACTTCCGCGCGCATCAACGATGTGTTGGCCGCTGGAATGACCATTGTCGTAGTGGTCTTTTTCGCGTTCGTGATTCGATTCTTGTGGGGCATCCATCAATTTGGGACGGGATTTTTCACGCAGCCGTTCTACAACCCGGCGACATTCAATCTCTCGAATATTTTTCAGGGCACTTCGATCGCGGTGCTGACCTACATCGGCTTCGACGCCATCTCGACATTTTCGGAAGAGGTCGAGAATCCGCGGCGCAATATTTTGCTGGCCACCGTGCTGGTTTGCGTCATTACCGGGGTGCTCTCGGCCCTGGAAGTTTACGCGGCGCAACTGGTGTGGGGCTCGAAACCGTTCGCCGATGACAAAGTGGAGTCGGCCTTTCCGCTGGTGGCGCAGCAAATCGGCGGATTTTTCCTTTTTCAGCTGCTGAATTTTACGGTGCTGATCGCCAATATTGGTTCGGGAATGGGCTCGCAGATGGCGGCCGCGCGGCTGTTGTATGGCATGGGCCGCAACGATGCGCTGCCGAAAAGCTTTTTTGGGAAAATTTCGTTTGGAAAGAACATTCCGCAGAACAATATCATTCTGATCGGCGCGATCGCTCTCGTCGGCGCGTTCCTGATCACCTACGAGCGTGGCGCGGAGCTGCTCAATTTTGGAGCGTTCATCGCCTTCATGGGGGTAAACGCCGCGTCTTTCGTGCGCTACTTCCTGCGTTCTAACGAAAAGACCGTTTCCAGTTTGCTGGTGCCGGTGCTGGGATTTTTGATTTGCGGCTTCATTTGGTGGAATCTGAGTAAACCGGCGAAGATTGCCGGGGCGATCTGGCTGGTGATCGGAATTATCTATGGCGGGTTCAAAACCTCGTGGTTCCGCAACGAAATGTCGTTTGACGCGGCGCCGGAGGATGCGGCCTAGTCGCCAGTAGCATTGTTACGTGCGGAAATCGCGGAGGATGCTTGAAACGCCAGGGCGGCAAAGATCTCACGGTGACCATGCGGGATGTCGCGGAGACCAGCGGCTTTTCGCCTGCCACGGTTTCGATCGTGCTGAATAACGCCCCGCTGGCCCGCTACATCGCGCCCGCTACAAAAAAACGCATCGAGGAAACCGCCAAAAAACTGGGCTACCGGCCCAACGCCATGGCCCGCTTTCTGCGCAGCAAGCGCAGCCACAGCGTCGGCGTGATGTTCTTCGATATTTTCGATCCGTTCTGCACGCCGGTGCTACGCGGGATCGAAAACGCGCTGTATCAATGCTCCTACGTGCCGATTCTTGCGGACGCGCACAATCAGCGCAATCGGTTCGAACGCTATTTGGAAATGCTGCTGGATCGCCACGTGGAAGGCCTCATCGTGGTGGCCAACTGGCTATTCATCGACATTCATTTGCTGGCTGACATCGGGAAGCGCAATATTCCCGCCGCAACGATTGGTTGGGAGCTGCCGGGCGACACGGTCAGCTCAGTGATCGTTGACAACGAAGCCGGAGGACGGCTGGCGCTCGAACATCTTTATCAACTTGGCCATCGTAAGATTGCATTCATCCGCGGACCCAAGACCTTGATTGACAGTGCGCCGCGCTGGCGCGGCATTCAGAAATTCGCGCAGTCGGTGGGATTCGAAATTGATCACGCCCTGGTGGCCCAACTACCCGACTCCATCGAAATCAATTCGAGCTTCGAAGGCGGTCAACGTCTGACCGACGAATTATTGAGCAAGCGAAAACGTTTTACGGCGCTGTTAGCTTTCGACGATTTGACCGCACTCGGAGCAATTCGCGCGCTTACCAAAGCGGGGATCAAAGTTCCGGAGCAGTGTTCGGTGATTGGCTTCGACGATGTTCCGCTCTCGTCACTGGCTGCCCCTGCGGTAACCACCGTGCGTCAACCGCTGGAAGCCATGGGCAATCTGGCGGTCAACGTCGTGATGGAGGGCGTCAACGCCAACCTGGAAAAGCGCGACGTTAAAATAGTGCGACACAAAACCAATCCGGAATTGGTGATTCGCGATTCGACGCGGGCTGTCTCGCTCACTGGTTCCGACGACTGACGGAGCGAAAAGAAAAAGGCCCGGTTCGCAAAGTAATTCTGCGAACCGGGCCTTTTTTATTTTACAACCGCACTCTACTTAGGACTTGGGCACGTACACCATCGACGGAGTCATGAACTCAACTCCTTTCAACTCGCTGGTGACCCGCACGCGTTCGAACCGGCCAGGTTTTCCACTGCCATCGAAGCTCATCAAATACTGATTGTTTAGATGATTCAGTATTTCGTCGAAATAGCCGTGCAGCGTAACCGGCTGGCCGAATCCGAGAAAATACGATTCTGCGCCGGTTTCTTCCGAAACCTGACTCAGCTCCGACTGTGCATTCGAAACGCGGAACAAGCTGCGGCCGCCATGGCCTGCATCCGGAGCGTAAATCGTCCAGATGTTGATGTTGGCTTTCTGCGCGCGCTCCACCGTGGGATCCAGATCCGGACTCGTCGGCGAAAAATTGCCGCGCAAATAATCGATGCCGGAAGAAAGCATCACGATGGAACGCCGCTGACCGTCACCCGGCAGCCGCTTGATCAGATCCTGCAGCTCGAGATATGGACTGGTGAACGCGCCGAATCCGCCATAGGGAATGCGCACGGCCTTGGCGGCCTGTTCGTGATCCTTGGTGAAATCCTGCGCCAGGATCGCTTCGCCGTTGCGCCCGTAAAACACCGCTACGTACGTGGTCGGCGCCTGCTGATTGATAAACGCGCGCAAATCATTCCACTGCGATGCGATTCCCTGCTCCAGCGAATCGTCAATCAGGACGGCGAGAAACAACGCTTCGCCCCTGCGCCAATCGGCGACCTGCAAACGCTCCTTGCCTTCGTACAGCTCCAGGTCGTCCTTCTTAACGGCGGGCGGTTCGGTGTTTTTCTTCCCGACGGCGGTCACCGTGACGGTAATCGGCTCGGCGGCTCGGCTCGCTACAGCGGAGAACGTTGATCCGATGAACGCAGCGAAAAGGGCGGCGGGTAATACGAATTTACGCGAATTTATCTTCATTTTTGTCTCCCCCACTTTCTCTACACCGTTAGATGCAGGAAGATGCTTGCGCGTCAGATCAACCGGACTCAGTGAAAAACTGTACGTACCAGCCGCGTCCAAACGATTCGCAAGGGGCCATGCCCTAAGCGGACCTTACTGGTTGGCAGAGTGCCGCAACTGTGCTGAAATGCCCCCGGTATCAGGCGGCGCTTCAGCGGAGCTATCTTGAAGAGTTACATCGGCGCGATCGATCAGGGCACAACTAGTACGCGGTTCATGGTGTTTGATAAGAGCGCCCGTGTAGTTGCGATCGCGCAAAAAGAACACGAGCAGATTTTCCCGCGCCCTGGCTGGGTTGAGCATGACGCGCTGGAGATTCTGCGCAACACCCGCGAAGTGATGGCTGCGGCGCTGGAGCAACGTAGCCTCAGCGCCGGCGATCTTGCGGCTATTGGCATTACCAATCAACGCGAAACCGTGGTGGTGTGGGATCGCCGCACTGGCGAGCCGATTCACAACGCGATCGTCTGGCAGGATACGCGCGTTTCGGAGGAAGTAGCGCGATTCGCCGCCGATGGCGGACAGAATCGCTTTCGCGCGCAAACCGGGCTTCCGCTTAGCACGTACTTCAGTGCGCTGAAAATACGCTGGCTGCTGGCCAGTGTCGCGAACGCACGCGAACGCGCTGACGCGGGCGATTTGCTATTCGGAAACATCGATACTTTTCTGCTGTGGAATCTCACCGGCGGGGCACAGGTCGGAGTTCACGTCACGGATGTGACCAACGCCAGCCGCACCCAGCTTTTCAATTTACAAACGCTCGACTGGGACGATGCGCTGCTGGAGGCGTTCGAAGTTCCTCGCGGCATGCTTCCAGAGGTGCGTTCCTCCAGCGAAATTTACGGCCACACGGCAATCCCCGGCTTGGAAGGCGTGCCAATCGCCGCGATTCTCGGCGATCAGCAAGCGGCGCTGGTTGGGCAAGCTTGTTTCGAACCCGGTCAGGTGAAAAATACTTACGGCACTGGCTGTTTTCTATTGATGAACACCGGCGAACGGATGGTTCCGAGCAAGTGCGGACTGCTGACTACGGTGGCGTACAAGTTCGGCGAGCATCCCGCGCATTATGCGTTGGAAGGAAGCGTGGCAATTTCCGGCGCTTTGGTGCAATGGTTGCGCGACAATCTCGGCCTGATTCAGCGCAGCGACGAAGTGGAAACGCTGGCGCGCTCGGTCAATGACAACGGCGGCGTTTATTTTGTGCCGGCATTTTCCGGTTTGTATGCGCCGTATTGGAAAGAAAGCGCGCGCGGCGTGATTGCTGGGCTGACTCGGTACGCGAACAAGGGGCACCTGGCGCGCGCTGTGTTGGAAGCCACCGCGTATCAAACGCGCGAAATGGTCGAAGCCATGGAGCAAGACTCAGGAATCTCGCTGGCCAATCTGCGTGTGGATGGCGGCATGGTGGTCAACGAACTGCTGATGCAGTTTCAGGCCGATCTGCTGCAGCGCGATGTCGCGCGTCCGATGATACTGGAGACCACCGCTCTGGGAGCCGCATACGCTGCGGGTTTAGCGGTGCATTTTTTCAGCGGCCTGGAAGAGTTGCGTGCCAATTGGGCGGTGGCCCGGACGTGGAAACCACAACTGAAGCGCGACGCGGTAGAAGAAGTTTATCGGCAATGGAAAAAAGCGGTGTCGCGTTCTTTTGATTGGGTGGATTGAACAGTGTTGGGCCAGCACAGCAACTCAGCAGAGATAGCGACGAAGGAGAAAATGTGAGCGGGCCAATTCTCGGCGAATTTCTGGGCACCGCAGTCTTGATTGTACTGGGCAACGGCGTAGTTGCGGGAGTGGTGTTGAAGCGCTCCAAAGCAGAAGGCAGCGGCTGGATCGTGATCACCGCGGGTTGGGCTTTTGCGGTAATGGCGGGGATCTTCACCGCGGTCGCTTGCGGCGGCGAAGCCAATCTGAATCCCGCCGTTACCTTAGGAAACGCGGTGCGCGGCGGCATCTACACCAAGATTCTGCCGTTCGTGATCGCGCAGTTGGCTGGCGCGATGGTGGGCGCCGCGATTGTTTGGATCCACTATTTTCCACACTGGAAAGAAACGGAAGATCCGGCGGCAAAGCTGGCCTGTTTTTGTACCGGCCCAGCGATTCGCGCGTTCCTTCCAAATTTGCTCAGCGAAATTATCGGCACGTTCGTATTGGTCTTTGTTGCCGGCGCAATTTTTTCGCACAACGTCTTTGCCAATGGCCCGGCGCCGGGTTTGGGCGTCTATCTAATCGCCAGCTTGATATGGGGGATCGGTCTGTCGCTGGGTGGCACGACTGGCTACGCGATCAATCCCGCGCGCGATTTTGCCCCGCGTCTCGTTCATGCGCTGCTGCCGATTGCCGGCAAAGGCGGATCCGATTGGAGTTACGCGCCGGTCCCGGTCATCGGGCCACTCATTGGAGGCGCACTGGCGGGCTGGTCGTTGCGGCTGCTCAACATTTGAGCTCACCAATGTTGCCGCAGCGGAATATTCGAATGCATCATCCACTTATTTCATGAATCCCGCGCGCTCGATTTTGCTGGCGGCTTCGCAGAACGCATGGCTGCGCGATCGTGCGGCCAAGCACAAATTTGTGCGCCACTCCGTTTCGCGCTTCATGCCCGGCGAGGATTTGAGCGATGCGCTCGCTGCAGCGGAACGCTTGCAAGCCAGACAAATCGGCTCGATCTTCACCCATCTGGGCGAAAACATCCGCGACGAAGCGGAAGCCCGCAGCGTTACCGATCACTATCTGGAAGTGTTGCGACGCGTCGCCGAGGGCGGCCTCAGCACCGAGATCTCCGTAAAGCCCACGCAACTGGGTTTGGATTTGTCGCCCGAACTTTGTTATCGCAACTTGCGCGAAATTATGACCAAAGAATCGCCTTCGCGCGTAGTGTGGATCGACATGGAATCAAGCGGCTATGTCGACGCGACTTTAGCGCTGTACCGACGGGCGCTCCGGGAATTCTCTAACGTGGGATTATGCTTGCAGGCCTATCTGCATCGCACGAGCGAAGATCTGGCAGCGCTGCTTCCTTTGCAGCCGGCTATTCGTCTGGTGAAAGGTGCTTATAACGAGCCGGCGGAAATCGCCTTTCCCAAAAAATCAGACGTCGACGAGAATTATTTCTTGTTGGCGCGCGATATGTTGCTCGCCAAGAAAGCCGATGCTCGCATTCGAACGGCTTTTGGCACTCACGATGTTGCCACGGTGCGTCGCATCGGCGACTTTGCCCGCGAATCGGGTTTGGCAAACTCCGATGTCGAAGTGCAGATGCTCTTCGGCATTCAGAACAATGAACTGGAAAAATTGTCGCGCGAAGGTTACGGTGCCCGCGTCTTAGTTGCCTACGGCAGCCATTGGTATGCCTGGTTCGTTCGCCGATTGGCTGAGCGGCCAGCGAATTTATGGTTCGTGGCGCGCAATCTTTTTAGTGGATGACTTAGGCTGATAAAATGGCTGGCCGCAAAACAAAATCCGATGCGCCGCTGATGCCTAGTGTGCCAGCAGCAGCGGTGTTGAGTTTTTTGAAAGATACTCGCGGTCTCGACTCCTGGACCATTCAGGATCTGTCCAAGACGCTGGGCATCTCGACAGCAGAAGCCGCCAAGGCGATCACTTTTCTGGAATTGCAGGGCTACGTGAAAGCTGGGCACAAACCGCGCGAATTTTTCACTACCGGCGAGGGTCAGACGGTTTCGGGATCCAAGCTTCCACATTTTTCCCGCGAACGCGTGGAGAAGGCTCTGGACGAACTGAAGCAACGCATCGCCGCAGCGCGCAAGGATTTCAAAGCAGCCTACAAAATATCCGCCGCAGTGGCCTTTGGCGACTTTCTGGGCGACGGCTCACGCGTTCAAGCCGTCGACGTCGGCGTGGAGTTCGCCAAACGCAAATCTGAAAGCGAAGAAAAGTTGTCCGCTACCGAAAGCAAAGCTCGCGCTGCGTTTCTCAAGCAACTGCGGGGGAAAAACACTCCGCTAAACATGCATGTCTACGAGGAGTGGATGGGTAAACGCTCGCATCGCAAACTGGTCTGACATCGCTTCCGCCGCTCACTGTTGCAGCATCTTGATGGGCTCTTGCACCCCGCTTAACGGGTAAATCGCCAGAAATCGGGCCGGCGCACTCGGCGACAAATTATCAAACTTCACCACCGGCTTGTTTGGCGGCTCAAAAAACGCGCTGCCCTTCGTCAATGTTTGTACTTCTCCGCCCTCCAGTTGAAACGCGATTTTGCCATCCAGCACGTAGCCGATCACTCCGCCTTCATGCAGGTGAAAGCCGGTCTTTTGCCCCGGCGGCAATTCGATGGTGTGGCACTCCACGCGTTCGACGTGGTGATTCAACGCGCCGGTCACCAGATTTTTCCTAACAATATTCTTTGCAGTTGCAGCATTGTTTTTGTCAGCCATTTCTCACCCTCACCATTTGATGCGCATTAAAGCTCGTCTGGGCGCGTTTTGGCGGATTGGCTGCAAAAGGTGAGCGCCTGTGGATGGACTCCAAGTAGAGTGTTGCATCTCACACTTGAGGACTCTCACGCCGATGCATTCAGAGGACACGCGCACCGACGCACTTCGCCAGGCGCAAAATCAAGCCGACGCGCTTTTTAGAAAGATCGAAGCAGACGGGCTCATTCGCCCCGGCGTTACCGAAGGCCAACTGAACGAAGAAATCTATCAACTCGCCGAGAAGGAATTCGGCGTACAAAAACATTGGCACAAGCGCATTGTGCGGGCCGGTTCGAACACTCTGCTGCCCTACGACGAAAATCCACCCGATCTGATCATCGCGGAGGACGACATCCTGTTCCTGGACCTCGGTCCGGTCTTCGAAGAGTGGGAAGCGGACTTCGGGCGCACCTTCGTGATTGGTTCCGACCCGCTGAAAAAGAAACTACGCGACGACATTGAGAAGGCCTTTGCGGAGGGCAAAGCGTATTTCAACGCACGCCCGGAAATCACCGCCGCGGAGCTGTACCGTCACGCTCAGGATTTAGCCGACAAAGTACGGTTGGGAGTTCGGCGGCCCCATCGCCGGTCATCTGCTCGGCCAATTCCCTCACGAACGCATCCCCAACGACAAAATTTCGCTATACGTTCATCCAGAGAATCCCATACGCATGCGCCAAGCTGGCCCAGACGGCCACGCACGCCACTGGATCCTCGAAATACACTTCGTCGACCGCGCCAAAAAAATCGGCGGCTTCTACGAACAATTACTCACCGTAGATTGATCTAGCAGACGGGAGAGAAAATGGTCGGGGCGAAAGGATTTGAACCTTCGACCTCCTGGTCCCGAACCAGGCGCGCTAGCCAGGCTGCGCTACGCCCCGACTGAACAAACTCGGCCCATGCTGCGGGCTTGAGCGGGAAACACAACTTTAGCATAGCTGGGAATCAGGCGAAACCGCTTCGATTCAGCATTTGCACCTTGGCCGCGTTGCGATCGCAACGCCCAGAAACACCAGACCGCCAGAGTCGTGGCTGATGCGTGCAGCCACGCCCCTGGCGGCCGTTAAACTGCGCGTATAGTTAGAACGTCAAACGCAGCGCTAACTGGATGATACGCGGGTCATACGTCGAGGTGATCTGCCCAAACAGCGACGCTATTCGGGTTGATTCCGCTGCCGCCGCCGACAAAGGTTACACCGTTATTCATTGTCGCGTCACACCAGGATTCAGGAAATTGGCGTGATTGAAAATGTTGAAGAATTCCGCTCGGAACTCCAACTTGACAGCGCTCGGTGATGGCGGTCGTTTTGGAAAAGGCCATGTCCACGTTGACATAGCCCGGTCCGCGGAAATAATTCCGTGGCAGCGTGCCGTAGGTCGCCAGCGACGGATCCGCACGACCTGGTAGTCGAAGGGAACATATCGGGGCCCGGTGTGCAATCGGAACACGGAGTCGCCGGATCGCTGAAGTCCGGCTCGGCACACGCGCATTGCTCAAGCTGTTCGGGATTGAACAAGTAATTGCCCGTTCCGGGTACCCAGATCTTGGGATTGCGTGAGCGTTGGGCGTGCGGCCAGCCTCGTCGAACCGACCACATTGGCATGAACGTTCCGGGATCGCCTTCACCCGACGGGCCTTCCGCTAGGGGATCGAAGCGGTCCGGCAAATTGGCGAATAAGTCGAACGGCAATCCGGTGTGCCAGGTCACGATCGGGAAAAGGCTCCATCCCTGAGTGAGCCGCTTCGGGCCGGAACTCCAGGCGTGATCAATAGGCAGATCCCATCCGCCGCTGAAGGTGATGCGGTGGCGAATGTCCTGATCGCTCGAAGCCCGGAACAGATTCGGATCGTAGGAAGGCACGTTCGGAATTGCGATTGCGGAAGCCCGACACGTTGTCGATGCTATGCGCAAAGGTGTAAGCCAACGTGAAGTAGGTGCGGCCCAGAAATGCGGTGTCGCCGATCTGCCTGGTCAAGCTGGCCTGCAGGCCGTTGTAGCTCGCCTTGGTGATGTTCTTAAATTCCGGCAAGCTCCCAAAGCTGCAGGTGGCATCTGGGTCGGCGCCGGTGTTGGTGTAGCCATCGTCGTCTACGCAAGCGCTGTTGCCGGGAGTGTTGTTCAGAAGCCGATCGGTGGTTCCCAGCACAAACGGATTGACGTCGATCAAGCCAGTCAGCCCATGGGAACTGCTGCCCACGTAGGCTACTTCCAACACGGTGTTCTTGGCCACTTCGCGCTGCAGGCTCAAGTTGTATTGAAAGGTGTACGGCGTGCGCAGATGCGGGTCAACTACATACACGCCGCCCGCAGCGTTGATCGGCAAAAAGCCGGCGTCCAGGAAATTCAGATCCGAAGCTGGCGGCTTCGATGGGAATGGATTCGGCACCCCTGCCGATCCAAACGGATCAGAGAAGAAGGGAATTTCGCCAACCTGGCCGGGGCCAACGTTCGGGAAAATCGGAGCGGTCGATGCGAAGAAAGGCGGTTGGCCGTTGAACTGCAAGTTGTCTTCGCCCTTCAGTACGTCGTAGAAGACTCCAAAACCACCGCGCAAGCTGGTTTTTCCGTCGCCCTTGGGATCCCACGCAAACCGATGCGCGGTGCCCAATCATTCTTATCCGGGAAATTGGTCCCGACTGGCGCACCCTTATCGCCCGGAAACACCATCCCGACCGGAGCATTCGCGAATACCGTCGATTGCAAACCCGGAACGATAGAAAAAGAACGGCCTTGGGTATCCAGTTTGGGCTGGTTGTACTCATAGCGAATGCCAACATTTACAGAAAGATTCTTCTTGAGCCGCCATTCATCCTGCACGAATCCAGCCAGCCCCTTGCTGCGAATATTCGACGGCGCAGCGGGATACTGAAACAGTTGGCTCGGCGCCCCGAGCAGAAAGTCCGCGAACGGGTTTCCGGTTGCCGGTCCCTGGCCGTAGTCGTAGCTGTAGAAATCAAACTCGCCGTTGACGTAGTAGTCGTAAACGGTGTTGTTCTGATAACCCGTCAGCCCGCCGCCGAATTTGAAGTTATGCCGTCCGTGCACCCAAGTGACGGTATCCACTACACCAAAGGTATTGTTGGAGAAAGAAGTCGGCCCGTTTACGCTGAAGCCCACCTCCGCTCCGTTGTCGAAAAACATGTTGGGCGGCCCAGTCGGATTGTCGGGAGTCACACCAAAACCCAGGTCCGCAGCCGTGGGCTGGTTCGATCCCACCTGATCCTGCAAGCGGTAAACCCGTTGCGTGAAGGCGCGAAACTCGTTCACCACGTTGGGAGTAAAGGTGTGGTAATACTGCCCGTTCAAAAAATAGTGATTGATTTTCCCGTTATTCGGGAATCCGGGCGTGGTGGAGTAAACGAAGGGATCCAGCGTCGGATTGCGGGAGCCACCAATCGTCACCGAGAGCTTGTCTTTGTCGGTGAATAGGAAATCCAGTTTTCCCGTTACCTCATTGTTGTTGTCGGTGTGGGCGCCCTGGTAATTGGCACTCCCGGACGGATCCGCCGGGAAGTAGCCCGCCTGAATATATTTCTGCGAGATGGAATTGAATTTGGTCGGATCGATGATGCCGCAAGCCGCCTTACCGCCGTCCGCCTGGAAGTAAGGATTGTCCAGCAGGAAGGCCGAAACGCCCGGATCGGCATTAGGGCAATTGCCCGGCACGCCGCCGTTTGAAAAATCTCCACCGAGCTGCGCGGGAGTGAACACCGGGAATTCGCCAGACTCCTCCGATTGCGAAAGCCGCTGACCCTGGTAGCCCACGAAGAAAAAGAATTTGTCCCGGCGAATCGGCCCGCCAAGGGTGCCGCCATATTGATTTCTCTTCAAGACATCGCGAGGCAGTCCGTCCACCTTATTGAAAAAGCTGTTGGCGTTGAAAGCGTCGTTGCGCAGAAACTCAAACCCGCTGCCGTGCCAGGCGTTCGTTCCGGACTTAGTCACTTCGCTGATGATGCCGCCCCCGTTGCGGCCATATTCCGCGGAGTAGTCGCTCTCCATGATGCGAAATTCCGCGATGGTGTCCGGATTCGGATTGAAAACCACCCCGTTGTTGAGCAAATCGTTGTTCACCGCGCCGTCCAACAGATAGGTGACGGAGTCGCTGCGGCCGCCGCCGATGCTGTAATTGCCGGCCGCGCCGGAATCCGGGTTGGTTTCGGTGACGCCCGGCTGCAGGGCGGCCAAGTCCAAAACGTTGCGGCCGTTGAGCGGGGCGCGCTGAATCGTTTCGCCAGTGACCGTCGCGCCGATCGTTTGGTTGATGGTTTCTACGTTGGCGGCCTGCGAACTTACTTCTACGGTCTCGCTGGCCTGTCCGATGCTCAGTTTTGCGTCCACACGCAACGATTGGCCAATTTGCAGCACCTGATGGGTGAAGACCTCTTTGCGAAATCCGGAGGAGGTGATCTCCACGTCGTAGGCGCCGATCGGCAGGGACAGCACCTGGTAGAACCCGCCCTCGTCGGTGGAGACGGTCTGGGCAATTTTGGTCGCGGTGTTGGTCACCACGGACTTGCGCAACGGCAACCGGCGCGCCGCTCGGATCGGTCACGTTGCCGACAATGCGGCCAGTGGCGTCCTGCGCCGAAGAAGTGCCCGCCAACATGCTTATGAGAATCAGGGCGGCGCTAAGGATAAACGCTGAAAAACTTTGCTTCAAGAAAGAGACCCGGGCCATGAAACGTTCCTTTCCAATAAAAAAGATTCCGCAGTTAACCTCGCAAAATGAGGTGTTTATTTTGAGTGAGAACTTACTGAGCGACTTTCCGAGTGCAACTCGTGGGCCGTGGGCGCCCATCGTTGAAAACATTGCGATTTAGATACAGTGGCACTTCGCGCACTGCTTCCAAGATGTGGAAGAGTGCTGCGGATTATATCCCGATACTCATATAAATTTTAGAAAATATCGGTGTGGAATATAGAGCCACCTGCGCGCGTTCGGTGACGGCTGGGCCAGAAAAGGGCGGCAGAAGTAACTAATCGCAACAGCGTACTTAATGAAAACGTGGGTTCTTCATGTTGCGGAGGCCGAGTCGAAAATAAGATTGCCAGGTTCGTCGAGATGAACTCGCTATAAGCCAAGCGCAGCAACTTGGCTTCGGTCACTGCGGGAATACCCAGCAAGGGTTCGAGGATGGAGTTGAATACGTCTCCATCGAGCCGCACCAGCGACACCGCCGAGGCGCCCTGTTTGGCTTCTTTGCGGCCCAAGGCAAAGGTGGCGATGTTCACGCCGTATTTGCCGAGCATGGTGCCGACCTGGCCGATGACGCCGGGCTCGTCGCGATTGCGTAGATAAAGGATGGTGCCTTCGAGCTGCGCTTCGAGCGGAATACCGTCGATCTGCAGAAGACGCGGCGTGCCGTCGTGCAGCACGGTGCCTTCCGCACTGAAGCCCGGCTCGGGGGATTTGGCGTCGGGCAACACTGCGATTTCTAGCGTGTTGGGAAAGCCGTGCTCGCGCTTGCGGGTCTCTTCTTCAACTTTCAGGCCGCGCGCGGTGGCGATCGCCGGTGCGTTCACCACATTTACCTTTTCATCGAGCACCGCGTTCAGCACACCGGCCAGCACCGCGCTGCGCAATAAGTGCGTGCCCACTTCGGCGACTTCTCCGGCGTAGCGGATTCGAATGCGTGATGGCCGCGTTTCGGAAGCCTGAGACACGAGGGAAGCGAGTTGCTGCGCCAATGATAGGTACGGCCGTACGCGCTTGTATTGCTCCGCGGACAAAACGGGCAAGTTCACCGCATTGCGAATAATTCCATCGGCGAGGTAGTCGCGAATCTGCACCGCCACCTGCGTACCCACTTCTTCCTGCGCTTCAGTGGTCGAACCGGCAATATGCGGCGTGCCCACTACGTTGGGCAATTGCGCCAGCGGCGTATCTTTGGGCGGTTCCTGCGCGAATACGTCAAGGCCCGCTCCCGCGACTTGGCCGCTTTTCAGCGCTTCGGTCAAAGCCTTTTCGTCGATCAGCTCGCCGCGCGCGGTGTTCACAATGAACACGCCCTTCTTCATCTTGGCAAACGCCGCGGCATTCAACAGATTCTGCGTCGCCGGGCTCAGCGCGGTGTGCAACGAAATAAAATCGCTCTCCGCGAACAATTGATCGAGCTGCACCAATTCCACGGAAAATTCCTTGGCCGCCGCTTCACTGATGTACGGATCGTAGGCCACGATGCGCATGTCGAACGCTTCCGCGCGCACCGCTACTTCGCTGCCGATGCGTCCGAGACCGATCAACCCGAGCGTCTTGCCGCTCATTTCCGTTCCGCCGCCGCTGCCTTTTTCCCAGCGTCCTTCGTGAAACGCTTTATCCATGCGCGGAACCTGGCGCGCCGCAGAGAGCATCAGCGCAAAGGCATGCTCCGCGACGCTCACGGCGTTGCCGCCCGGGGTACTCATCACGATGATGCCGCGCTTGGTGGCCGCTTCTAGATCGATGTTGTCGACGCCCACGCCGGCGCGCCCCACGGCTTTCAATTGCGGCGCTTTGTCCAACAGATCGGCGTTGACTTTGGTGGCGCTGCGCACAATTAGCGCCTGCGCGTCGGCAATTTCCGCGACCAGGTTATCTTTGGTGGTCAGAACAATGTTCCAGCCGGCTTGTTCCTTCAGCAGCTTCACGCCGCGTTCGCTGATTTTGTCGGCAACAATCACTTTCATGCGGTTCTTCTCCAGCTTCCTTAGCCAAGCGTTGTTTTTTTTCTCGGTGTGTAGCCTATTTACGGTAGCGAGCCCCACTCGCACTGTCAATGCAAGCCGCCAACATTGTGCGGCGGTTGTGTGATAGTTTCCAATTTACAAAGAATTGTTGCTCGCGTCGTTAAGGCGCGATGAATGGAGCCCGGCAGGCAATGAGTCTCTCGGAACAAATACAAAAAGATCTGGTCGCAGCCATGCGCGCCAAAGATGAATTGCGCTTGAGCGTGCTGCGCGGCATGAAAGCCGCGATTAAGCACAAAGAGATCGAAAAGATTCGTACGCTCGACGAGCAGGAATCGCTGCAGATTCTTCAAACGCTGGTGAAGCAGCGCAAAGAATCCATCGAGCAATTCACCAAAGGCAACCGCCCGGAATTAGCAGAGAAAGAAACGAAAGAGCTGGCCATTCTAGAAAGCTATCTACCGGCCGGCGCTACCGCCGATGAGATGAACGCGGCAATCGACGCGGCCGTCACGGAGACCGGAGCCAACTCCGTAAAACAAATGGGCGCTGTAGTTAAGGCCGCGAAAGCCAAATTAGAAGGCAAGAATATCGACGGCAAAGCGCTCAGCGACCTGGTCCGCGAACGCCTCGCCAAATTAGGCTAACTCGTCCAACTACGACTTTCCCGAAGGCTTCAGCACCGCGGTGTTGCGCTCGTCATTTCCAATCACGCGATAAAACATTTTCAGTTCTTCCGCTTTGCTCACCGGCACGCTCAGCTCTTTGATTTCGAACGAACGCGTATATTTCAGCGTCGAGCCGTTCACTTCTGCCTTGCTGTGATAACTCGCAAAGCTGTAGTCCGCGTTGACCGGCGGAGGCAAATCGTCCACTTCGTAGCCCGCCGGCAAGGCAATCTCAAACGTGTCGGTATCCCGCCACGGCCCAGGAAACTCCACCGGATACTTGCGCGGCTCCTTGGCTTCCATGGTTTCACGCTGCTCAATTCCCATTACGCGCGGACGCACCAGCAATAAATCGCCAGCCGTTTTCGCGTAGTTAGGCGCCACCAGCGAATAGTGGTAGAAAAATGGTAGACTGCTCTGCGCCGGATTCCCCACCGTGGCCTTGGTGATTTGAAACGTGCTCATCGAGTGCGACAGCACCGTCTCGAGCGGCTTAATTTTGTCGCTCTGTTGGGAGGCCTCCTGATACACGCGCCGATGCAGCGTAGCGGGGTCTCCTTTGCGGGTTTCTTCCACGTCTCCGCTCAAAGTCCCGTTGCTGTCCAGCTTCAATCTGGCAACGCGATCCGTCTCGTTCAGCGTCGCCGGCAACTTGGGCAATTCGAATAGCTCGCCACCCGAAGGCGTCACCAGCAATCCGTAATTTTGCTGCAGTGCACCACGCAACTGCCCGAAGGGCGTCATCTCATCGGTTGGATCGAAAATCAAGATCCGGCCCACCTTAGGATCGTTCACCACCGCCACCAGCGACGGATCGTTCAGGCCATCCGGCAACTTAATCGCCAGAATGGCGTGATTGAAAATCCCGATCTGCGGCGGCAACCCCGGCGTCACCGCGCCACGCTCGGTATGAATAATGATGTAGTAGGACTCCAATCCAATTTCGGACAGCATTGCGCCCACCAGAGTGGCTTTGTCCTTACAGTCGCCGTAGCGGTGACCAAAAACGTCGCGCGCCGCGTGCGGCTGGTAACCGCCAATTCCCAATTCAATCGCCACGTAGCGAATGTCATGCTGTACAAACTTGCCGATGGCTTGCATTTTCTCCAGTTGCGAAGCACCAGCGGGCGCCAGCGAAGCCACCTTCTGTTTTATTTCCGGAGACGAATCGCGGCGGCCGCGCACCAACCCCGCCTGCCAATTCCCCATGTCTTCCCAGTTCTGAAATCCGCTCTTGCCCGACCCACCGGCAGGAATGATGGACACCACCATCTGTTGGGCGACACCGCGCCATGGCGGCATTTCCTTTTCGTGCTTGATGGCCGACACGTTTTTTACGATCCATTGCCAGGAATTTGCCCCCGTCGAAGTGGGGGCCAATTCGGCGTGATTGAACCACGCGGCCTTGTACTCCCAGCCTGGAGGAAGTTGCAAAGTAAAGCGCGATTCCGCTGTGGGAATTTCTTCCTGGAAAAACCACTCGCTCTGCAACACCGAGGGCCGCAACTCCTGTTCGACTTCGTAACCAACGATGTTTCCGATTTCCGATCCGGGAATTTTCAAGATTTTTATGCGCTCGTCGGTGAGAAGTTCTCCATTCAGCACCGAGGGAGACAACTCCATGGCCTCTTTGTCTTTGATCTCCAGGTCTCGTCCAGATACTGGAATGGACCAGCCGCGCATGCCTAGGATTTTCGTTTCGGCGTCAAAGTAGGCGCGAACGGTGCCGTACTCCTTTCCATCTACACGAAGAATTTTGAAGGCAGCGCGCTGAGATCCTTTGATCTTTCCGTTGGGCTGTACCGTCAAGGTGTAATCCGAGTACAGCAGCACCGCATCGGTTTTCTCGTCATGTTCCGGCAACGGCATATTGACCAGTGCATGCATCCAGGAGGGCGCATCATTCGCGGAAGCGCGCGGTGACAACGCCACGCATGCGAATAACAGGACCGATGCGAAGACAACGCTAAGTTTAGGCATGTCAGTTGGCCGCCGCAGCCGAGCCGGGCTGTAACACGATCTGCTCGTCGTCCGTAGCTCGCACGGTCTGAAAGAAATGCTGCAGCGCCCCGTAGTACTTCACTTCCATTCCCACGGTATCGATATTGAGGTTGCGCTTCAGGTGCAGCGTGCCGTTGTTGTTTTCCGCCTTGGTATTGAACGAGCAAACCTTGCCGGCATCCACGTGCTCCTTCGGCAGGCTGCTGACTTTCCAATCCAGCGGCAACTCAATCGTGATGTCATCAATTCGCGCGGTCGGAAAGTTGAAGTAAATCGCATGGACCCGCTGAGAATGTTCGAACACATGTTTTTCGTTCCCGCCGAAAAGCCCCACCGGAATCAGCGCGCGGCGCCCTGCCGCGGAAGCCCAACCCGGCACCTTGATCTCAAACTCGCCGATCAACGTAGGCGAGGAGCTTTCCCAATCGGGATGATTGGTGAGGTCCACATCGATTCCCACCGGAACCGCTTCGCGCACCTGATTTTCCATGTAGGTCTTGCGCGCGGCTTCGTCCTGCTTGTGCATGTCCCAACGCCGCGAGGACGCCTCCAGCCCGGTGAAAGTGAAGGTCGCTTTTCCTTCCAGGGAGCCTTCGGAGGTCAGTTTCAAATTAGCTGTACGCTCGACATGCGAGACCGTGCTGTCCGGAGCGTCGATCATCACCCAGCTCCCGCCATCCTTATCCAATCGCAGGGCTTTCACCGCGGTGGCCGGCCACGGCAAGATGCCGAACGGGGTGAAGGGCGCCGCCGGATCGTAGAAGGTATCCTTGCCGTTCAGCTTCACGTCTACGATCCAGTCGGTAAGCCGGTGGGCATCCAGAAACAGCGGGTTAAAAAAGAACCGGTCCCGCGGGGCCGCCAACACCGGATACGCCTCAAGACCCGCGGCGCGAGTTAGGGCCAGGAATAGCCAGGTGATTTCTTTACCGCCACCGGACTGATTCTTCCAGACATCTTCGACGTTGTTGCTTTCCTTAATTTTTCCTTTGGCCTGCAGCAGCGCCTCCAGGGAGTCTTCGTCAGCGTAGGGATTTTTTATTTTCTGAACTCGCGCGTAGATTTTCTGCAACTTCACTTCCGGAGAGTCGCCTGGAGCTACAATCTGGCGGACGGCTTCATCCATAGCTTTTTTCTTGTTGATGAAGCCTTCCACTGCGCCGTACTGCTTCTTACCCTCTTTCTTCCAGAACACCTCTGGCCGGTCGTCAACCGTGTTCTCGCTGTAGATGAAATCCACACGGGACTTCACCTCATCTTCCGGCGGCATGTAGTCTTCGGCTTGGAACGCCGGAATGTTGCTCACTTCCAGGCGGACGATATTTTTGTTGTCCTGCTTCGGCGGAATGGTGCCCGTCGGCAAAGCGTTCCAAGAAAAGCGCAATGGGAAACTGCTGTTAGGGGTTAACGAAAATTTGGCTCGCTTGGTAAACATTTCGTCGCTCAAAATCCAGTGCGAGTCGAATACCCAGTGCTCTTTGAAATCCGCAATGTAGTGATATTCGATGATGCTGCCCACCTGCACATCCGGCAATACCGCTACCCTGGCGAGATACTTCACCCCTTTGGCCTTCACAATGGTCTTGTCTGCAGGCCGTCCTTCGAAGTTGGCAATGCTGCCGTCAGGACGAATGGTTCGGGCTTTGAGACTGTTTACTTCGGCATTTTCCCGCAAGTACGGTATTTCCACGTCGCCATGCTTGCGGCCTTCTTCAGTAAGAATTTTGATTCGCACATAGTTATATTCGCGGTTGGTTTGGTCGTCGCGATCCACTTGGCGGTACAGAATCACTGCGGGCGCGCCAGGCGCTTCCGGCACGCTGGTCATCTTTAGTTCTTCCTGCGAAATCGGCTGCCACTCGTCGGCGATTCCGGAACTTGGCGTAAACATCAGCGCGCAGAGACACAGCAGCAAGCTTCCCAAAGACAACACGCGAGAGAACACGAAGGGCCTCCGAGGACACCGAACTGGCAAAGCTTCACCACTAGCTGGAATTGGGCTCGCCGTAAAAGCGGCAGGGCATCAGGGACGAGAAGTGTTGATGACCTGTGACAGTATTGAGACGAACATTATATTCGTGAATTGTTGCTGTCAAGAGCGTCGCAGTACCCTTATTTCGCGTTAATTACAGGCAAATTCCCTTCCCCACACGGCCCTGGTGCGGCATAATCCCGCACGCATCCAATTTGGCAGCCCACCTTCGAATCACGGGGAGACACCTTGAGCGAACGTCCGTGGAGTTCCACCGCACCGCCCGGCGAATTCCGGCCGTTTGTGCCGAACGAGGAGAGCATCAAGGAATTCACGCTGCGGGCGGTCATTCTCGGTGCGCTGTTCGGGTTGTTGTTTGGTGCAATCACCGTTTATGTCGGCTTGCGCGCAGGCTTGACCGTCTCCGCTTCGATCCCCATCTCGGTTTTGTCCATCAGCATCCTGCGGGCTTTCGGGCGCTCCACCATTCTCGAAAACAATATCGTGCAGACCACTGGCTCCGCGGGCGAGTCGCTGGCTGCGGGCGTGATGTTCACCATTCCGGCGCTGATCTTTCTGGGCTTTGGCGCGGAGTTCACCTTCTGGCGCATTTTTCCGCTGGCGCTGCTGGGCGGCTGGCTCGGTGTGCTTTTCATGGTGCCACTGCGTCGTCAGCTCATCGTCAAAGAACACGGCAACCTCAGCTTTCCTGAAGGCACCGCTTGCGCCGACGTTTTGGTGGCAGGCGAACGCGGCGGCTCCTTCGCGGGCCGCGTGTTCTGGGGCCTCGGCCTCGGCGGCGCTTACACCTTCCTGATGAACACCATGCAGGCTTGGACTTCCCAGCCGGAAGCGCGGCCCAACTGGTTCTCCGGCGCATCGTTTCGCATGACCATCACCTCGGAGTATCTCGGCGTTGGCTACATTATCGGCTCGCGTGTCTCGGGCATTCTGTTCGCAGGCGGGATCATTTCCTGGATGGTGATCATGCCGGCCATTCGCTTCTACGGCCAGCTCGCCAATGGTCAGCCCATCTATCCCTCGACCATTCCCATCCCGCTGATGTCGCCCGATCAAATTTGGGGCACGTATATCCGCCCGATGGGCGCAGGCGCGGTGGCCGCCGCAGGTTTGATCACCTTGCTGCGCACTTTGCCCACGATTTTCAACGCGCTGAAAGCTGGATTGAAAGATGTGCGCGCCGAGGGCGCCGGACAAGTCACCGGTGAAGGCAGCCGCGTCGATCGCGACATGCCGCTGCGCTGGGTGGTCGTAGGCTCACTGCTGATCATCGTGATGATGTGGATTCTGCTCACCTTCCATCCAATACAAGGCGCCGAGACCCGCTGGTATCACAACCTCTTCGCCGGAGTTTTCGTCACGGTGTTTGGATTTTTGTTCGTGACGGTGGCCGCACGCATCAGCGGTCTCCTCGGCAACTCTTCCAATCCGATTAGCGGCATGAGCATCGCCACGCTAATGGCCACCTGCGCCATCTTCTTCGTTGCCGGCTGGACCGCTCCGAACTATCAAGTGCTCGCGTTAATGATCGGCGGAGTCGTTTGCATCGCCGCAGCTATCGCCGGGGCCACTTCGCAAGACTTAAAGACCGGCTTCCTCGTCGGCGCTACTCCGTTCTGGCAACAGATGGGCCTGCTGATCGGCGTCACCGTTTCCACGTTAGCGATCGGCACCACGCTCAACCTGATGAACAAAGGCCTCGAAAAATACATCCCCACGCAAATCCCGGTGAGCATCGCCTCACTGCCCCAGGGCGTAAAAGTCGAACGCGCCTCATTTGAATACCAAGGCAAAAACTACGAGCTGGTCAATTCCCTCGGCTCCCACGAAATTCCCGACGGTGAATATCTCTACAGCGACGCTTCCAAACAAATCGAATACCAATGGGCCCAGGGCATCGGCAGCAAACAAGCTCCGGCTCCGCAGGCTCGCCTCATGGCCACGGTGATCAGCGGCATTCTGAATCAGCGCTTGCCGTGGCGACTCGTCTTGATGGGCGTAGCATTGGTCATCGCTGTGGAAATCCTGGGCGTGCGCTCGCTGGCATTCGCAACGGGCTCGTACCTTCCGTTAGGCACCACCGCCGCGATGTTCGCCGGCGGCCTGATTCGAACGCTGGTCGACGCCACCACCAAAAAGAAAGACGAGAGCGAAGCCAGCCCCGGCGCACTCTTCTCCAGCGGACTCATCGCCGCCGGAGGTGTCTTCGGCCTACTCGGCATCGTCATCAACCTGCTGCAAGACCCGGAAATTTCCACGCGCGTGCCCGGCTGGGTCACTTCTGCGCTGCATCTACCCTGGTCACAATCGCTCTTCTCGCTCGGCCCGAGACTGTGGCCCTCGTTCGCCAGCAACGACCAACTGCCCATGCCCACTTCGGCTCAGTCCATCCTCGGCATGATCATGTTCGGCCTACTCGGCGCTTCCCTGTTCTACTTCGCCCGCAAAAAACTAGACTGAAACGGTCAGCGCACTCGGGAAGCAACCGCGCTTTGACGCCACCAACTTCCCCAACGTAAACTTCGTTTATGCCTCCGTCTCGCCGCTTCAGCGCCCGCCGCTACAATTTCGACTGGCGCGGCTTCATCACCCCCGGCGTAAAACTGCTGGTGCTGATCTGCTCCGGCGTTTTTCTAACGCAGACGCTGGCGGAAATTTTTCTGGGGCCAGACCGCGCCTATCACCTGATCACCCAGATTTTCGGACTAATCCCCGACGCGGTCATCCACGGCTTGCGCATCTGGCAGCCCTTCACCTACATCTTCCTGCACGGCGGCCTGTTTCACCTGCTGATCAACATGCTGATGTTGTGGATGTTCGGCCGCGACCTGGAACAAATGTGGGGCAAGCGCCGCTTCCTGAATTATTTTTTCATCTGCGGAGTGGGCGCGGGCCTGATCGAAGTGGCGGTGAAAGCCGTCCCGATGCTGATGGGCAAACCGCTCCCGCTCGTTCCCACCATCGGGGCTTCCGGCGCGATCTTCGGCATCCTCATCGCCAATGCAGTGCTGTTTCCCGACCGGCGCATCTGGCTGCTCCCGTTGCCGGTCACGATTCCCATGCGCCCCTACGTCGCGGTCATGGCCGCTATCGAATTTTTCGGCACGCTCAACGCCGGCGACAGTGTCAGCCATCTGTGCCATTTGGGCGGAATGCTGGTGGGCTACATCTACCTGCGCCGCGGGTCTTTCCTCTACAACGTGCGCAACAGCGTTACCGACTGGAAAGCGCAGCGCAACCGCAGAAAATTCGAAGTCTACATGAACGACAAACGCGACGAGCCGCCCTCACGCCCAGATCGCTGGGTCAACTAGTTTTTCGTCACCCTCGCGCTTACTCCCCGCCAATCACGTGAAACTTCATGAAGTTGGTCGTGCCACGCACACCCATCGGCGTGCCGGCGACAATCCCGATCACGTCGCCTTTGCGCACTAAGCGCTCTTCTAGCAAACGTCGCTCCGCAATGAACGCCAAATTATCAATGTTGCGAATATTTTGAATCTCCGCCGGCATCACTCCCCAAATCAACGCCATGCGCCGCCGAATCTCGATCTCCGGCGAAAACGCAATCACCGGCACTAACGGGCGGTACCTCGACACCAAGCGTGCCGTGAATCCGCTGTGCGTAAATACCGCGATGCAGCGCATATGCAATTCCCGTGACGCATGACACACCAACTCCGCAACGGTCTCCGCTACTTTCAATTGTTCCTGATGCAGCACCGGCCGCGGAAACTCATGAATACTCTTCTCCGCCTCTTCGATGATGCTGGCCATCATCTGCACCGCTTCCACCGGATATTTTCCTGAAGCGGTTTCCGCGGAAAGCATCACCGCATCGGAGCCGTCGAAAATCGCGTTGGCCACATCGGAAGCCTCCGCGCGCGTGGGACGCGGATTCACCGTCATCGATTCCAGCATCTGCGTCGCGGTAATCACCGGCCGCCGATATTCTCGCGCCCGGGTGATGATCGTTTTCTGCACTACCGGCACGCGCTCGGGCCGCATCTCCACGCCCAGATCGCCGCGCGCCACCATCACTCCGTCGGCGACGCGCAAAATCGCGTCAAGATTTTCGATGGCCTCAGGCTTCTCCAGCTTGGCAATCACCGGAGTGCTCAAGCGTGCCTTGCGAATCAGCGTTTTGGCCTGCAGCACATCCTGCGGCCGCCGCACGAAACTCACCGCAACGTAATCGGCCCCATTGCGCAACGCAAACTTCAGATCCGCGCGATCTTTCGGCGTCAGCGCAGGAACTCTCAACCGCACTCCGGGAAGATTGATGCCTTTGTTTTCTCCCAGGGATCCGCCATTCACCACGCGAGTATGCACCTCGCGCCCGTGCACGCGCTCGACGCGCAACTCAATCAACCCATCCGACAGCAGAATCCGATCGCCCGATTTCACTTCGCGAGGCAGCGGCGTGAATGTGGTGTTGACCCGCGTGGAATCGCCCAGAATTTTCGCGGTGGTGATGACGAAGTTCTGGCCGGCTTGCAGTTGGACAGGCGTGCCCCCCGCCAACTTCCCCGTTCGAATCTTGGGCCCTTGCAAATCCGCCAGAATCGCAATGGTCTTGCCCAACTCCAACGCGGACGATCGCAGCAACGCGATATTCGCGGCATGCTCTTCGTGTGTGCCGTGCGAAAAATTCAGCCGCGCCACATCCATTCCGGCTCGCAGCAATTTTTCCACCACGCCACGCGACTGGCTGGCGGGACCGATGGTGCAGACGATTTTGGAGTGGCGGAACGGCATGAATTTCGCTTAGTGAACCCTCGCGAAAACTCTACCTGGCGACCGCAAACTCGGCTACGATGCGCGCCTGCGCATCAATGCCCTTCGCAAACGAAGCCAGCGGCAACCGCTCATCGTCACCATGCATGCGCAGATCTTCTTCCGCGATAGGAAACGGCATCAGTCCGTACGCCTGCACATTATGCAGCCGCAGTTGCGCTGAATCCGTCGCACCAGTCGACAGAAACGGCAACACCGGCACATGCCCGAACTCTTCGCCCGCCACCTTCGAAATCGTCTGATAAAAATCCGACTCCAGCGACGACGGCGGCGCCGCTAATCCCGCATCCGGCTGCACTTCAAATTTAATCGCCGGATCGTTGACCAGCTTGGTCAAATCCGCCAGCAGCGGATCGATGGTATCTCCAGGCAGCAACCGTATATTCAAATTGGCTCGCGCTTCCGGCGGAATCACATTCACGCGCACGCCGGCGGTCAACATTGTCGGCGATACCGAGTCGCGCATCATCGAATTCCACATCGGACTCGCTTCCGAGACCACTTTCTGCGCGTGCTCCCCGCGATCGCTGGTATCCAGCGCGCGCATCCACTTTCCAAGTTCATCCGGCTCGATCGCCGCCAATCCTTCGAAATATCGCCGCACCGTGGATTCAAAATGCACCGGCGCGGAATACGTCCCGATCTTGGCAATGGCCTGCGCCAAGTGCACTATCGCGTTGTCTTTCGTGGGCATCGACGCGTGCGCCGAGTGCCCCTTCGCAATCACCGCCACGTTCACCGACACCTTTTCGCTGGCCTGCACCGCCACGTACTGCACCTTGCCGTCTTTTACAAAAACTCGTCCGCCCTCATTCAGCGCATAACCCGCGGCGAATTTGTCCCAGTATTTCGAAATCAGAATCTTGATGCTGGCTTCCCCGCCCTGTTCCTCATCGCAAGTGGCCAGAAAAATCACATCGCGATTCAGCCGCGCGTTCGAACGCTTCAGCGCAATAAACGCCGCGAGATTCGCGACCAGCATGCCTTTATCGTCGGTAGTCCCGCGGCCATACATGTAGCCGTCTTTAATCACCGCACCAAACGGATCGACGCTCCATTTCGAGCGATCCACCCCCACCACATCCATGTGCGCCACCAGCAGCAGCGCTTTCGACGGATCGGAAATCGCCGAACTGCGCAAGCGCGCCACCAAACCGCTGCGATTCGGCGCCACGTTCAGCAATTCCGACGTGATGCCTTCTTTTTGCAGGACATTGGCGATGTATTTCGCGGCGACTTCTTCGTTACCCGGAGGATTGGTCGTGTTGATTCGAACCAGATCGATCAGCCAGTTCTGCGCTTCCTTGGCCAGCGCCGTGGTGTCGCCAATCGGCGAGGGACTCGAAATGGTCACCGGCGCGGTTTGGCCGCTGGTGGAAGTGCTCTGCGCCGAAAGGCCCGTCGTTCCAAACACTGCAGCAATGCCGATCAGTCCCACCGCGACGAACGCTCGCTTCAGTCTCCGCACGCAACCCCTCCTATGGGCGTTTCGTCCCGATGTCTCGAATTTGTCTGTTGCACCATGGCGAAGCCTCGCTACAACACTTTTCCGCGATGGCGCTTCATACTAACATGCAGGTGTGGCTGTCTCCGGCCTTGCGTAACACGGGGTTGCGCAGCTTTAACGATGTCACACGCATTTTTCCGTGCTTCATTATGAGGACCAACCTATGAACGTTTTGCGGCTCCGATATGTCGCGCTGGCCAGTTTGTTGGCGCTGTCCCTGGTTTCCGTCGTACCCGCCGGGGCGCAAGCTCCCGCCGGTCCGCAGGGCGGTCAGCCCCAGCAGCAGGCTCCGCCACCTCCCCCACCGCAACAAAGTCCTGCCGCCAAGCCGCCCGCCGACGTTCCGCAAGCTGGCGTGACCATCGCCGTCGATGTTCCGGTTGTCACCGTGGACGTCATCGCCACCACCAAAAACGGCGACATCCTCACCGGCCTCAAAAAAGAAAATTTCCGCATCACCGACGACGGCGCGCCGCAAACGATCACCAACTTCGCGCCCACCGACGCGCCCATCACCATGGTCATCGTGATGGAGTTCAGCGGCCGCGCCTATGGATGGTTCGCGGCCTACGCCAAATACTGGGCCGATGCGCTCTTCCCCAACCTGCAGCAAAAAGATTGGGTGGCCCTCGAAACATTTGACATGCGCACGCGCCTGGAAGTCGACTTTACCCAAGACAAGAACGAAGTCCGCGCCGCCATTAATCGCTTGTACTTCCCCGGCTTCAGCGAATCCAACGTTTTCGACGCAATTCTCGAAACCAACGAGCGCTTGAAAGATGTGAAGGGCAAGAAATCGATATTGCTGCTCGCGAGTGGCGTCGACACCTTCTCCAAGCACACCTTAGATCAAACCATGAAATCTCTGCGCCAAAGCGACGTGAGCATTTTCGTCGTCGGCCTGGATAAAACTTTCACCAACTATCTCGAATTGCACGGCTCGCGCGGCGCCCACATGGATTATCTGCAGGCGGAAAATCAGCTCAAGACTTTTGCCGCGGAAACTGGCGGCTTCGCCTGGTTCCCGCAATTTGACGGCGAACTCCCCGGTATCATGCAGCAGGTGGCCGCATTCCTGCGCCACCAATACAGCATTTCTTACACGCCCAGCACCGGCGCAAAAGATGGACGCTTCCACAAATTAAAAGTGGACTTGGTGGCCCCCGACGGCGGCCCACTCACCGTGCTCGACCAAAAAGGAAAGAAACAAAAATACGTGGTCTACGCCCGCGAAGGTTATCAGGCACCCAAAGGGGGCGTAGGCGATTAAGCGGGCTTGCGCAGGGAACGGCGCCCAAAAGTGCTTCTCCGTCAGATCGACGCGCAAACCTGTCATTCCGACCGAAGCAAGCCGACGCTTTTTCTTTTCAACTTCGCTCCTGCGAAGTTGTTGTCTTGCGCAGTGGAGGAATCTCTCTTCGATCTCTCGCGAAGCCTTAGAGAATTTGCTTGGGTGCCGCACCCTGCGGTGTTCAGGGTGCGGGTTTAGACTCAAACGCCCCATCCTTAATATCCGCGTGCAAAATCGACACGATTAATCAGCTCGCGCCCATCAAACCAGCGCTCCAACAAATCCATCAACAAGGCCGTCTGCCGATGCCACAACCGCTCACTCACCGCACTGGTATGCGGCGTAATCAACAAATTCGGCGCATGCCATAGCGGACTCCCCGGCGGCAGTGGTTCCGTTTCCGTCACATCCAGGGCCGCACCAGCCAACGTTTCATCTTTCAACGCAGCAAGCAGCGCCGCCTCATCCAGCAAAGACCCTCGCCCCAAATTCACAATCCGCGCACCACGCTTGATCACCCGCAATTGCTCGCGCCCAATGATTGCTTTGGTATCCTCCGTCGCCGGCGCGCACAAGATCACAAAGTCCGCATCCGGCAAAGCCTCTTGCATTCCACCAGTCGATAGAATTTTGTCGGCGTTAGTATCGGCGCTTTTCCCCGATTTGGTCACGCCCCACACGCGCATCCCCATCGCCTTGGCGCGTTTGCCAATCTCGCGGCCGATCGAGCCGTAACCAACAATCAGAATCGTCGCGCCATTCACTTCCGAAAGATGCCCCGGCCGGTCCCACATTTGCTGCTGCGACCACACTTCGCGATCCTGCTGCCGCACCGCTCCCAATAAATTGCGCGTCATCGCCAGCAACAAACCTATGGTGTGCTCCGCCATCGGGCCGGAAAACACTCCGCTGGCATTCGTCACGATCACTCCGGAATTGCGCAGCTCCGGGTACATCAATTGCCCAACACCCGCTGACGTCGAATGCACCCACTTCAATTTCTTACCCAGCGAAAATTCCGCCGGCTTAAGCGTGCTGCCGACATATATATCAGTGTCGGGAATTTCCTTCGGTACGCCTTCATAGTCAAGCAAATGCACGACATTCATCTGCGGCCATCGCTTTCGAAGCGACTCGGCCACAAACGGCTTGGCATTCCACTCCGAAAACGCATGTGGCGCGCAAATTACCAGTTTGGTTGTGGAAGGATCAGTTCTAGCAGTCACGAGGGTCAGTTCAGTTCGTTTTGCTTCACCTTGGAATTATTCGCGCAGATCTTTGCCGGTCATATCCGAAGGCTGAGACTTACCCACAATCCCCAGAATCGTCGGCGCCAGATCGCGCAACGCGCCGCCAGACTTCAGCCGCACTTTCTCATCATCGCTCACCAAAATAAACGGCACCGGGTTCGTGGTGTGGTACGTATGCGCTCCGCCGGTGTTGGGATCGATCATCGTCTCCGCATTGCCATGGTCCGCGGTGATCATCCAGGTCCCACCGCGCGCCTGCAGCGTCTGATAAATCTTAGCCAGCCCGGCGTCCACCGCTTCCACCGCTTGAATCGTCGCTTCAAGCTGCCCTGAGTGCCCCACCATATCGGCATTCGCGTAATTCATGATGATCGCGTCGAATTCGCCTTTCTCAATCGCGTTCACCACCGTCTCGGTGATCCCGGCCGCCGACATTTCCGGCTTCAAATCGTAAGTCGCAACTTTTGGCGACGGCACCAGAATGCGTTCTTCACCGTTAAAAGGTTTTTCCACCCCACCATTAAAAAAATAAGTCACGTGCGCGTACTTCTCCGTCTCCGCGCACCGCAAATTTTTATACTCCAGCTCCGCAAACACCTGAGCCAGAATCTGCTCCATCTTTTCCGGCGCAATGACGTACTGCAACCACGGCCAACCTTTGTCATACCGCGTCATCGCCACATAAAACAAATTCTTCGGTCGCCCCGGATCGGCAAACTTGTCAAAGTCCGGCGCCGCCAGTGCGTAGGTCATCTGCCGCGCCCGGTCCGCGCGGAAATTGTAAAAGATGATCGCATCGTCATCGCGAATCAATCCAACCGGCTTCGCCTCCGCACCCGCGCCGTCCGTCACCACGATCGGCTTCACAAACTCGTCGGTAACGCCCTGCTCGTAACTCTTCTGCAGCGCGGCAACCGGATCATCCGTGCGCGTCTCTCCCTCGCCATGAACCAGCGCGCGGTAGGCCAGCTCCACGCGCTCCCAGCGATTGTCGCGATCCATCGCGTAGTAACGTCCCACCAGCGTGGCAATTTGCCCTACGCCCAGTTGCTGCATCTTGGCCTGCAACTGCCCCACAAAGTCGCGCCCGCTGTGCGGCGGCGTGTCCCGCCCATCCATGAAGCAATGCACAAAAACTTTCCGGAGACCTTTCTGCTTGGCCATCTCCAGCAACGCAAACAAATGCTCGATGTGCGAATGCACCCCGCCATTACTCAACAATCCCAAAAAGTGCAGCTGCTTCTCCCGCCCGCGCTCCATGGCCTGCTGAAACAGCGGCACGCTATCCAACTTTTTCTCTGCCACCAACAAATCGATCCGCGTAATGTCCATGTGCACGATGCGACCCGCGCCCATGTTCATATGCCCCACCTCGCTGTTGCCCATCTGCCCGTCCGGCAAGCCAACATACGGCCCCGCCGTATGAATCAGCGTGTTCGGAAATTTGCGCAGCAACAGATCGTAAGTAGGCTTCCGCGCCAACGCGATGGCATTGCCCGCAGTCTCCGCGCGATATCCCCAGCCATCCAACACCGTCAACACCACTGGTTTTCTACTCATAGCGCGTCAGAATACACGCATTCCTTCCGCCTACATAGACGAAGTCGGTTAAATTTTTGCTCGTTATCGGAGGGAATCCGTCCGTCAATTAAGCGCGCAAAAACTCGCGCAGACCGGCAAGCAGTCGTTCCACTTCTTCAGCCGTGTTGTAGTGCACCAACCCGATGCGCAGCAGCCCACCCTTTTCCTGTAGGCCCAGGCGCTCCGTCAGATTCAAGGCATAGAAATTCCCATCCCAGGTGAAAATCCCGCGCTCGCCTAGAAACGTCGCCGCTTCCGTCGGGGTGCGCCCTTCCAGCGTGATCGACACCGTCGAGCACCGCTCATCCATTCGCTTCGAATCAGTAATGCCGTAAATGCGCACGCCGCGAATGCTCTGCAATCCTTCCAACAATTTCGCCAGCAACTCCATCTCGTGTGCGTGCGTAACTCGGTACGCCGCCAGCAACGCGCTTCGCCGATCCGTCGCGCCCGGATCATGCCGCCGCCCCAACTCCGCTAAATATTCCACCGCCGCCGCAATCCCGGCGATCAACTCCTGTACCTGCGTCCCAGTCTCCCAGCGATCCGGCAACGCATCCGACGCTGGCCGCACTTTGTACGGCTTCAAGCGCATCAGATGTTCGCGCTTCCCGTACAGCGTTCCCATATGCGGCCCAAAAAATTTATACGGCGAACACGCCAGAAAATCGCAATCCAGCGCGCGCACATCAATCACTCCATGCGGCGCATAATGCACCGCATCCACAAACACCATCGCACCCACCGCATGCGCCATCTTCACAATTTCCGCTACCGGATTGATTGTGCCCACCGCATTCGAGGCGTAGCCCACCGCCACCAGCTTGGTCTTCGTGCCAATTTTCCGCCGCAAATCCTCCAAATCCAACGTGCAATCCTCTTCTCGAATATCCACCTGCTGCACCACCACGCCTTTTTCTTCCAGCGCACGCCACGGCGCCACATTGGCATCGTGATCCAGCGTCGTCACCACCACTTCATCGCCGCTTTGCAGTTCCCGCCCAATCGCCCGCGACAATGCAAAGGTGATGGTGGTCATGTTCTGCCCGAAGCTCACTTCCTCCGCCGAACAATTAAAAAAATCCGCCATCGCCTGCCGCGCGCCGGCAATCATCGCGTCATTGCGCTTGCTTGTTTCGAACGCTCCGCCGGTATTGGCGTTATCGCGCAGCAAATAATTCTGAATCGCGCTAATGACCTGCTGCGGAACCTGCGTCCCCGCCGGCCCATCCAAAAACGCCGCAGCCTGCCCATTAATCTGCTGTTTCAAAGACGGGAATTGCTCCCGCACCCACGCGCCATCCAACGTTTTCATCCCCGCAATCCGTCCACTGGTAGCACTCATAGTCATCTCCGGTGCGCTAGTCTCTCACAAACTCCCCAAGCCAACCCGCCACTTTGGCCGTTGAGGAACGCCTCACCCACCGTGTTAGCATCAACACAGCGTTTCCTCACTCATGCCGCGGTTGGCGCCGGCTATCAACTCCGCGCCACGTAACTCACAGAGGTGCAATTTGCCGGAAACTTTCTCGCCCACCGAGCGCACGCGAGTCGTGCGCGAACCTCATCGCGGTTCATTCGACCGCGAAGTGATCTACAAAATTCTCGATGAAGCGTTCGTCTGCCACGTCGGCTTCAGCGTCAACGCCCAGCCCTTCGTGATTCCCACCATGTTCGCTCGCGTCGGTGACGCCATTTATTTCCACGGCTCCGCTGCCAGCCGCATGTTGCGCGAACTCAGCGCCGGCCTCGCCGTGTGCGTCACCGTCTCGCTGATCGATGGCCTGGTCCTGGCCCGCTCCGTCTTCAATCATTCGATGAACTATCGTTCCGTCGTCGCCCTGGGCCAAGCCACTCTGGTCATCGAACCCGAAGAAAAACTCGCCGCCCTCCGCGCCTTCACCGAAAAAGTTCTCCCCGGCCGTTGGGACGACGCGCGTCAACCGAACGCCAAAGAATTAAAAGCCACCAGCATCCTGCGCCTCCCACTCCAAGAGGTAAGCGCCAAAATGCGCACCGGCCCGGTGCAAGACGACGAAGAAGACTACGCCCTTCCCATCTGGGCCGGCGTGCTACCCATCCGCCTCACCGCTGGCGCCCCCGAACGCGACGAACGCTGCGACGCGGCGCTTCCCGTTCCCGCAACCATCGCCAACTTCGACCACCGCCTCGCCGGCAAGTAATCACGGAGTTCTTCGCAACACTAAAAAGAAAGGGTGGCCCAGGTTCGAATTTGGTTCATGCGCCTGGGTCTTTCTTTTGACTTCTGATTTTTGGCTTTCGATTTCTGTGAAGTTTTTCGCTTCGACTTAAAAACTACCCCGCCACCGCCCGCACAAAATCCGCCAACAACCCATACCCCGTCGCCTCAATCCCCGGATTGTGTTCCACCAACGACAACCCAAACACATCCAGATCAAAGCGAATCGCCGAACTCGACCCTTCCAGATTCGCCAGCGGATCCCCCGCCAGCAACAACTCCGGCGCCACCGAGCAGTCCACACCCACTCCACGCCGCACCGCGCGACAAACCAGCTTGTAGCGCATCCCCGAAGCACGTACCGAGCGAATTTTCTCTTCGCTCAGCTCGCGGATCCCCGTGCGCCTGATCTGTTCCAGCTTCACCGGCACGCCCATCAGCACAATCGCCAGCGCCGCAACTTTGAAAGCCGCATCCCACCCATCGATATCCGCTGAGGGATCGGTCTCCGCGATCCCAAACGCCTGGGCCCTCCGCACCGCCTCATCAAAGGAATGCCCGCGCTCGATCTCCGTCAGGACAACATTGGTAGTCGAATTCAACACTCCATGAAAACCGCGTAAATCCACCGCCGGCAATCCCAACGGAAACATCGAAAAAATCGGAACGCCATCCATCACCGTCGATTCATACAAGAATTTTTTCTTCTTCTCAGCGGCCAGCCGGGTCAATTCGTCGAACCCGAACACAATCGCGCCCTTATTGGCCGTCAACGCGTGCGCTCCAAATTCCAGCGCAGCTCGCAAGTGATCTACCGCGGGCTGACCGGTCTGCACCTCCAACGAACTGGCCTCGATCACCACGTCGGCGCTGGTTTTTTCGAGCCATTCGCGCACATCGCGCGCCGGGGTCTCGCGCTGCGCTGGCCAATGCCCATTCAACAGCGCGATAGGATTCATTCCGTGCGGATCGCTGAGCCACCCGGATCGCCGCGTGGCCACGCCGGTGAGCCTCCAGCGCACGTCGTAACGCCGCCGCAACTCCGTCTCTTTCGAAATGAGCTGGCGCAGAAAAGCCCGGCCGACATTTCCGAGGCCAATCAGCGCGAGGTTATACGAAGGAATAGGTCAGCCCTTTCCGCGAGTTCGTTCGCTAAGTTTAATTACAGAAAAAAGACCCGTTGCGCTCGAGCAGAGCTTCCGGGTAGAAGTTGCGTTTAACTTCGGATTGCAGTCTTCGCCAAATTATTTGCTCCCGCCGCTCGCCGCCTCCAACTTCGCCGCAGCCGCCGAGATCAACTCCGCCTCATCCTGCAACACCCGGCCCACTACAACGATGCCATCATCGGCCTGCTTCCACTGCTTCTGATCAATCGCTTCGCGCACCGCCGGCATGGTCTTCGCCGCATACCCGGTATAAAAACCCGGAGCGTAAATCTGATGTTTGTACCACGGCCGGTTCGACAATCCGCTCTCGGTCAGCAGCTTGCGCTCGCTCTGCATCAGCATCTGATTCACTTCGGTTAGCGAAGCCGAGGCCAACGCCGCGCCACCATTCGCATTCGCCTTGCCCAGCGCCTTGCGATATTCCGCGGCGCTGTGCGTTAACGCGGTCGTAGCGTTTTCCAGCGGCGCAAAATTCAGATACGGAGGATTGGTCTCCGCGGGCGGCGGCACCAGCGGCCTCTTCGGATCGTCGGTCGCCTGAAATACTCCTTCTTCCAATTCGCGATTGCGTTCCTGAATGTCCCCCTGCGTTTTGTGCGCCAGCTCCTTCAACTCTTTGACGTACATTTCCATGGTGTCGGCAAAGTCGCCGAATTCGAACGGCAGCAATTCCGCATCGGCCAGACGCATCACCATCGTCCCGCCGGTCTGCGCCAGCGCCCGCCCATAAACAAAAGTCGTATCGCTGAAATGCGTATACCAATAAAAATCATCGTAAATCGAGTGATAGATCCCGCCGCCATCTTCCCCACCAAAACCAATATTCAGCGACGCAATCCCATCATGCTGCAGAAACGCGGTGTAATCCGACCCGGAGCCCAGCGCCCCAATGCGCGAGTCCGCGCGCGAACGAACCTTCTCCCGTTCATCGGCAGAGCCGGCATCCAAAATGTCGTGCATATGCGAACGCTTCCACGCCGTCAATTTCGTTTCCGGGTCGATAATTTCCTTCGAAACATCATTCGCGAATTCTTCCAGCGTATGCGAACCTTCCAACCCCAAATATCCGCGACCATTCGAATCGGAATTGATATACACCACCGCATGCTTCCGCAATTCTTCGTAGTGTTCTTCCGCAAATTCCGTCGAACCTAACAGTCCCGGCTCTTCTCCATCCCACGCACACAAAATAATAGTGCGCTTCGGCTTCCATCCCTGCTTCAACAGTTCGCCCAGCGCGCGCCCTTCTTCCAGCACCGCCACCATCCCGGAAGTCGGATCTTCCGCGCCATTCACCCACGCATCATGGTGATTCCCGCGCACGATCCACTCATCGGGATATTTGTCGCCGGGAATTTTCGCGATCACGTCGTACACCGGTTTGATGTCCCAATTCGATTTCACTTTCAGATGCACTTTCGCCGGCCCCGGCCCCACGTGATAGGTGATCCCCAACCCTCCACGCCACGCCGGCGGCGGAACCCGCCCAGTCAGCGCCGCCAACAACGGCTGCGCATCGCCGTAGGAAATGGGCAGCACTGGAATTTTCGTGATCGTCGGCGCATCTTCGATTTTCAACCGCTTCGCGTCTTTCGTCGCGCCAATCCCCGGAGTCAGCGGATCGCCCGAATAAAACGGCATATCCGCCACGCTCCCGCGCTGCGCTCCATCTTTCGGCCGGTACGGGCCCTCAGGAAAAACTTCACCCTGCACGAATCCGTCTTCATGCGGATCGGAATAAATAATGCAACCTATCGCGCCATGCTCCGCCGCCACCTTGGGCTTAATCCCGCGCCACGAATGGTAATAACGCGCAATCACAATGGCGCCTTTCACCGACACGCCCATGCGTTCCAATTGCTCATAATCCTCGGGGATCCCGTAGTTCACGTAAACCAGCGGCGCGGTCACATCGCCATCCTTCGAATACACGTGATACGTGGGCAACTGCTCTTTCTGCTGATTGGAAGTGGGATCCTGCGCCAGCGGCGGCTCCTGCAGTTTGGCCACGAACTTCGGCCCGCCTTCCACCAACTCCACCGCGCGTTCCTTGGGCGTCGGATACAGCACATCAAATTCCTCGATGTGCGCGTCCAAGCCGAACTCTTTAAACTTCGCCAAAATCCATTCGGCGTTTTCCTTGTCGTAGGGCGAACCTACGTTGTGCGGCCGCGCGCTCAAATGCTCCATATACGCGCGCAAATTCTCAGGCTTGGGAATCTCCCGCAGCTTTTCTTCCCACTGCCGCTCGGTTTTCGCACTCTCCGCCGAGTATCCCGGCATGGCCTGCTCGTCCGCCGAAATCGGCGCATACATCCCCGCGCCCGCAAGGGTCAGCAGCGCCGCGCCGAAAACAATTCCCAAAGTTCGCTTCATCTTTTTCTCCTCAGTGGCGCACACATTCTGCCTCAAGCCTGCCCCAAGTCAAACGCCAATAGGCAGGTCCGCTTATTCGTCCGGTGCGAATTCCGGACAGCGTAGGACACCCTACCTGGCGACCTGCCGCCAGAGCATGAACTTTAGGGCTACAGTATTCTCCTGATTGAGCAATTCAGACCGCTCCCCCAACCTTATCTCACCGAAGTAACGCTTTCTTCGTACAATCAAAAAACATCCGCGAGAGTATTTCTGGACGCAGGTGTTATACAGGTATCTCAGTCGAGAGGAGATCGAGACATGAAAAAGTTTATCGGCACGTTGTTGCTTGGCGGCATGCTGATGACCGGCGCTCCAATATTCGCCGGACAAGTAGGAGTAGGAATCGAAATTGGTGCCCCACCGCCTCCCCGTGTTATCCATCGGCCGGTAGCCCCTGGGCCCGATTTTTATTGGGTCGACGGCTACTGGTATCCCAATGGCGGCCACTACCGCTGGCATGGCGGCTATTGGACGCGTCCCCCGTATGCAGGCGCGGCTTGGGTTGGCCCGCGTTGGGAAGGTGGCCGCTACTACAACGGCTACTGGAACGGTGATCGCGGCCGCTTCGAGCACGACCATCGTTGGGATCATGACCGGCACGTCCGCGACTACCAGCGTTATCACGATCACCGCTAATCGCGGGCATTCGAAACTGTAGAAACGAAAAGTCCCCAGGCACGTTAAGTGCATGGGGACTTCTCCTTTACAGAATCTCGTCGACTATTTCTTGTGCGTGGTATTCAACACTTCATCGGGAATCCTCAATCGCTCCACCGGCTGCCCATTCACAATGTGCGACTCAATAATTTCATCCACGTCTTCGGGCTGCACATGCCCATACCAAACCGCCTCCGGATAAACCACCACCGTAGGACCCAGCTCGCATTGATCCAAGCACCCCGATTTATTGGCCCGCACCAAATTTAGCCCGCGCTTGCCCAGCTTCGTCTTAAACAAACGTTGCAACTCGCCTTGTCCAGACGGATCGCAGGAGCCGCGCGGATGCCCTTCTTCGCGCTGATTCATACAAATAAAAATGTGTTTATCGAATTTAGGCACGGTCGATTTTTCTAGAGGTCAATGACACAGATTCAGATTTACCTGGCGGAGTCAGGCCAGCCCCAAATGATCCAGTTGATAACGCCCCCGCTGTATCACCAGATCATCGTCAATCCACACGTCGCAATTCCGCGTCAACACATCCACATGCGTTTTAGACGCCCAATCTGCATGCGTCTGGCTCCCATACGGATCGCCAAAAGCCAGATGCACTCCAGGAAATTTTTCATCCTGCAGCAAAATCCCAATCATTCGCGAAAGTCCGAGGTTAGTCCCGAATGCCAATTCGCCCACGCGGTCGCTGTTCTGATCGGTATGGCAATACTCCCAGAACTCCTTCTCCAAATCCTTGCGCGCACACTCCACGCCCACTAGCCGCGCACCCTTAATCTTCAAAACCATCGGCGTCGACTGTAAGTCCCCATATTTCCCGTTGAAGTGATCGCCCGCCGTGGCATCGCACACAAACGTGCCATCCACCGTCGCCGGCGTCGTAAACACTTCGCCGGCAGGCAAATTCGACCAATACCGCGGACTAATCAATCCGCTGGTCTTGACCCAATCCAGCCCCGCATCAAAATGCGCCGCGATATTCGTGCCGGCTTCGGTTTTCACCGTCAACGTCTCGGCGTTCAGCATCCGTTCGCGCAACTTATCGCTCAGCCGATCCACCATCTTGTAATCCGCGCGCATTCCCTCCTGCATGATTTCCGCATTCACGCCAATCATGTGCGCATAACGAATCTGTCGTCGCTCCACCACTTTCACAATCGCCATACGCGCGCCCAGTTCGCCCGGCTGCGGCGTCATGCACAAAATTCCCACATCCGCCTTCTCCAACGCCTCTAACACCTCTTCCGGCGCCTCGCGCACCGGCCGCGGACCAAAACTCTCCAACAAAAATGCATTGCTCTGCGCGCCACAATTCTCCAGCGCCGCGGTCAGGCTGGCCGCCACCGGCTTGCTGATTTCATCCGCAATCAGCGCAACGTTTTCGCCTTTGCGCACCGCCAGGCAAGTCTCAATGGCGTTTCGCGCTCCCGGCATCAGTTCATTGGCAGGGGTACCAAACAAATTAGGCATTAACGCATTTTACCCAACTTTTGCCGGGGAGTTAATAAGCCCCACCCCTATTTTTTCGTCCCCAGCAATGTAATTAGAATCTTCAAAGGAAACTTCTCCGCCAGCCTTCTTGACATATCCCGCGTCCCGCGAACATCATGAAATTCCCTTTCCGTTTTTCTTCCGGCCAAATTTTCTTTACACGAGAAATTCCTCTCGTTCCTCGTTGACCTGGGTACTGTCATCCGCCGCTTGTGCAGCGGTCATCGAGGGAGTCGTCGGTGCGCTTTCTCTTTTCCTTATTCGCTTCGGACGCATTTCAACCGCACGGCTATTGTTACCAGTGGAACAGCGGACTGGTCTGGCTCAACGTCGTGTCCGACTCCGCCATCGCACTGGCCTACTTCACCATTCCCATCACCCTCATCGGACTCATCCGCAAACGCCGTGACCTCCCCTTCGGCTGGATGTTCGGCCTTTTCGCCACCTTCATCATCGCCTGCGGTTCCACCCACGCCGCGGAAGTCTGGAATTTGTGGCACGCCCAATACTGGCTCGCCGGTGTACTCAAAGGCATCACCGCCGCCGCCTCTCTCACCGCCGCAATTCTGTTGAATCGCCTAACCCCCGACGCCCTGGCCCTGCCCGGCGCCGAGCAATGGGCCGCTACCAATATCGTTCTTCAAGACGAAATCAAAGACCGCAAAGCGCTGGAAGCACAACTCCGCATCAACGAAGCCATGTACCGCGACACCGCCGCGCTGGTGGATCTGACTCACGACGCGATTTTTGTGCGCAATCAAGACAGCCAGATCACCTTCTGGAATGCCGGCGCCGAACGCCTCTACGGCTGGCAACGCGACGAAGTCTACGGCAAAACAACCCACCACCTGCTGCACACTGTTTTCCCGCAACCGCTCGAGGAAATCGAAATGGAAGTGCTGGCCAACGGCTATTGGGAAGGAGAACTCATCCATACCTGCCGCGACGGCTCGGTCATCACTGTGTCCAGTCGTTGGGCTGTGAATAAAGTGGAGGGAGACCTTCCCAGAATTCTCGAGAGCAACCGCGACATTACCCGCCGCAAGCAGGAAGAACAAAAGATCCGCGGCTTGCTGGAAGCCGCGCCAGACTCCGTAGTCATCGCCAATCACCAGGGCATCATCGTCCTGGTGAATTCCCGCACGGAAATTGTTTTTGGTTACCCTCGCCAGGAATTGCTTTTACAGAAAGTCGAAACAATCCTTCCCGGCTACGGCCAGAATCATTCGCACGATCAGCGCGCTCGCGGAACCAACGGCTCACTAACAAAACACAAGCCCACCAGCGTGGAACTGAACGGCCGCCGCAAAAACGGCGCCGAATTCCCCGCCGAAATCACCAGCAGCCCCTTCGACACCGCCGAAGAAATCCTTATCTCTATTTCCATTCGCGACATCACCGAGCGCAAACACGCCGAAGAACTCATGCGCCTCAGTGAAGAACGCTTCCGCATCCTGGTCCAGAGCGTCAAGGACTACGCCCTGCTCATGCTCGACCCCCACGGCTGCATCACCATTTGGAACGACAGCGCTCAACAGATCCTCGGTTACCGTTCCGAAGAAATGCTCGGCCAGCCATTTTCCGGCGTGTACACCCCCGACGACATCGCGAAAGACAAGCCCGCCAAGGAATTAAAAATCGCCGAAGAACGCCAACGCTTCGAACGCGAAGGCCAGCGCGCCCGCAAAGACGGTTCGCTCTTCTGGGCCAGCACCATCATCGCGGCCCTGCGCGACGGCAACACTCATCTGCGCGGCTTCGGCGTAGTCATCCGCGACATCACCGTCCGCAAACGCACCGACGAAGAACTCGAAGCCCGTCGCCGCGAAATCTTTCAGCGCAACGCCCAACTGGTCGTCGCCAACAACGAACTCGAATCCTTCAGCTATTCCGTCTCCCACGACCTCCGCACGCCACTGCGCGCCATCGACGGCTTCAGCCACGCGCTCCTGGAAGACTACGCCGGAAAACTCGATGAACAGGGCCGCGAATATCTCGGCCGCATCCGCTCCGCCACGCAGCGTATGGGGAGCCTCATCGACGACCTGCTAAATCTCTCGCGTCTATCCCGCGCCACTATGCAAACGCAACAGGTCGACCTCACCGGAGTGGTGAATTCCGTGGTGAACGAAATTCGCAAAGTCCAACCACAGCGCCAGGTCGATTTCAAAGTTCACGAAGGTCTCTCCGCCAACGGCGACCCGGGCTTGCTGCGCGTGGTGTTCGAAAACTTGCTGGGCAACGCCTGGAAATTCACCTCCAAAAAATCTCCGCCCGTTCACATCGAAGTCGGCCAATGCAACGGCAACAACAGCAATGCCTTCTTCGTCCGCGACGATGGCGCCGGCTTCGATCCCGCCTACGCCACTCGCCTCTTCGGCGCCTTCCAACGCCTTCATGGCCAGCAGGAGTTCGAGGGCACCGGCGTCGGCTTGGCCACCGTGCAACGCATCATCCATCGTCACAGCGGACGCATCTGGGCGGAAAGCGCCCTCGGCCAAGGCGCCACTTTTTATTTCACCTTAAATGAGGAATCTGCAAAGGAGTCTCACTCATGATGCGCAAGACTATTTTGTTA
The DNA here is from genome assembly GCA_963846145.1 of uncultured Acidobacteriota bacterium. GTDB lineage: Bacteria > Acidobacteriota > Terriglobia > Acidiferrales > UBA7541 > Acidiferrum. The sequence continues at coordinate 746,994 of CAWJUV010000007.1, forward strand.
GTAGAAGATAATCCCGACGACGCCGCTTTGACCCTTCGAGCGCTAAAGAAAAATCAGGTTGTGAACGATATTACTGTTGTGACTGACGGAGTGCAGGCTCTCGATTACCTGTTCTGCGAGGGGTCTTTCTCTGCTCGCGAGCACAAGGATTTGCCTCAGGTCGTTCTTCTCGATTTGAAACTTCCCAAATTGGATGGCTTGGGAGTCCTTCAGCGCCTGCGCGCCGACGAACGCACCAAATTGCTCCCGGTGGTGATTCTCACTTCTTCCAACGAGGAACGCGACCGCATGCAAGGTTATGGTTTGGGCGCCAACAGTTACGTCCGCAAGCCCGTCGACTTCGACGCCTTCGTCGCCGCCGCCGCGCAACTCGGTCTGTACTGGCTGGTGCTGAACGAGTCTCCTCCGTCCATAGGTGCCTAGATGCGAACGTCCATTCGAGTGCTGATGGTAGAGGATTCCGAAGATGACGGCGCCTTGGTTACCCTGCTGCTGCGCCAGGCTGGATTCGAACTCCACAGCGAACGAGTGGACACTGCGCGTGAATTGGCCAAAGCCCTGGCCAATCGTTGGGACGTGATCATCTCCGATCACTCCATGCCGCACTTTTCCGGACCTGACGCGTTGAAAATGGTCCGCGCCCACGATCCCGAAGTCCCTTTCATCTTTGTCTCCGGGACCATCGGCGAAGATTTTGCCGCCGACGCTATGCGTACCGGCGCGCAGGATTACGTGATGAAAAGTAATCTCAAGCGCCTGGTTCCCGCCGTCGAGCGCGAACTGCGCGAATCCCACACCCGCCGCGAACGGAAAAATCTCGACCGCCGCATTCAGCAACTGGAAAAATTTGAGGCTATCGGCCGCCTGGTCGGTGGTGTCGCCCACGACTTCAACAACATGATCGGCGCAATCCTGGGTTGGGCCGAAATGGGCCTCTCCGACGCCGCGGAGGACAGCCGCGCCCGCGACCGCTTCCACAAAATTTACGACCAGTCGATGCGCGCAGGGAAATTAACCGGCCAGCTTCTCGCTTTCGCCGGCGGACAAATCCTCGAGCCCACCAAACTCAATATCAACACTCTCGTTCAGGAAGAAATGAGTCTGCTCAGCCGCATCATCGGCGCGGACATCAAAGTTAAAATCCACATCGATCCCGATCTGCGCGTCACCATGGCCGATCCTTCGCAGATCGAACAAGTGCTCATGAATCTCTGCCTCAACGCCCGCGACGCCGTGCCCAACGGCGGCGAGATCCTCATCGAAACTCGCAACGTCGAACTCGATGCCCGCTTCTGCACCGAACACGCCTTCGACAAACCCGGCAGCTACATCTTGATTTCCGTCACCGACAATGGCACCGGCATCGACAGCGCCTCGCTCGATCACATCTTCGAACCGTTTTTCACCACTAAAGGCCCCGGCAAAGGCACCGGCCTCGGCCTCGCCACCGTTTACGGCATCGTCAAGCAGCACGGCGGCTTCATCTTCGCGCAAAGCCGCCCCGACCAGGGAACCACCTTCCGCGTCTATCTCCCCGCCAACGCCGGCGAACACGCTGCACCCGAAGTCGCCCAGCAGTGCGAACCGCCCGGCGGCACCGAAACCATTTTGCTCGCGGAAGATCACGAAGGCCTGCGCACCACCGCGCAGGAAATGCTCAAAAAACTTGGCTACAGCGTCATCGTCGCCGCAGACGGAAAAGAAAGCGTCGAGCTTTTCAAATCCAATCACCACATCATCGATTTAGTCGTGATGGACGTGGTGATGCCGCAACTCAGCGGCCCCGAAGCCTACCTGGAAATGTGCCTGCTCTGCGCCGGCTGCCCCGATCCGAAAGTGATCTTCACCACCGGCTACACCCCCAAAGCCAAAGACCTCGCCGCCATGGTCGAAAAAGGCGCCGCCATCCTCCGCAAACCCTACAGCCTCATCAGCCTCAGCCAAATGATCCGCGGCGCCCTCGAACGCGAACCCGCGCTTCACTCCGCATAACTCAAAATTAATCAGAATCAAAACGATAACGGCGGGTGCCTCAAGCTCGCTTTGTAAGGTGGGTCTTTCTTTTGAATTTCGTCTGAATGACCACAAAATAGGGACAGACACGACGTTTCCCGCGCAAACTTCAACCCAATTCAAATCCAATTAGGAACGTCGTGTCTGTCCCATCCGCTCGGAGTTTTTTAGCTCCATCAACCAACCGTCATTACGACCGGAGCTTTTTTTAGCTCCATCAACCAACTGTCATTCCGACCGAAGCAGGCCGACGCTTCTTCCTTTCAATCCCGCTCCTGCGGGATTGTCGGCTTGCGATGTGGAGGAACCTCTCCGAAGGTTTTTCTAGTAAACAAATCTCCAATTACTTCAACTGCTCCGCAATCCACCGATTGGTCCGCTCATCCAACATATCCAGCGGCAACGTCCCCCCATCCAGCATCTCGTCATGAAATTTTCTTACATCAAATTTCGGTCCCAGCTTCGTCTGCGCCCGCTCCCGCAATTCCCGAAACTTAAGTTGCCCCAACTTGTAACTCAACGCCTGCGCCGGCCACGAAATATACCGATCGGTCTCCGACTGAATCGTCGGCTCATCCACCGCCCCCGACTTGCGGAAAAATTCCACCACCTGATCCCGCGACCATCCCTTCGAATGAATCCCGGTATCCACCACCAACCGCACCGCACGAAACAGCTCCGACGACAGGCGCCCATAATCCGACACCGGATCCGTGTAGAAGCCCACCTCTTTGCCCAACTGCTCCGAATACAGCGCCCACCCTTCGATGTACGCGTTAAATCCCAAGCCATGCAGCCGGTACTTTGGCAGCCCAGTCAATTGCTGCTGCACCGAAAGCTGCATGTGGTGCCCCGGCACGCCCTCGTGATACGCAGTCGCCTCATCATCAATCAGACTGCGCTCCTCAAATTTCGACGTGGCCACCACCACCCGCCCCGGCCGCTTCCCATCCGGCGTCCCCGTCACATAATGCGTGGCCGCGGCTGACTGAAACGCCGGAATGGCCTCCACCGTCACCGGTGACTTCGGCAGCAACGTAAAAAGCTCCGGCAACTTCGGCTGCATCTGGTTGATGTAGTGCCGAAAATCCTCAAGAATCTGCTCCGCCGAAGTCGGCTTGTACTTCGGATTGGTCTTCAGCGACGCGCGAAACGCCGCCAGGTCCGCGAATCCCTCTTTCTTCGCAATGACCGTCATTTCCTTCTCGATGCGCTCGATCTCCTTCAACCCCAACTGATGAATCTCATCCGGCGTCATCTTCGTCGTCGTCCGCGCATAAATATTGTTCTGATAGCGCTTCTCGCCATCCGCAAGTGAGGTAATCGCCAGCGTGGTGCGTCCCTGCGGCGCATACTTCGTGCGAATAAATTCCGCAAAGCTCTTATAGGCCGGAATCACATCCTTATTTATCGCCTCGGTGATTTCCTTGGTCAGGCGCGCCTGGTCGTCGGCGGAAATGCTCGCGGGATATTTCTTGGTCGGCAGCAAAAACGGATCGGCATCGATAATTCCCTGGCACTGCACCGGAATTTTCTCCGCCAAAAATTTCACCGGCATCAACTTATCCGCCATACCTGCCTGCAACACTTCGGTAACCTGGTTCAGCGCCTGCGGAATCTGATGCAATCGCGAAATGTAGTCCTCGTAGTGCTTCACCGAATCAAACGGCATCGACAACGGCAAATCCGCCAACCCGGTATGAATCCCGCCCTGCTGATTGATGGGCATCTCGTATTCTTTGAGCTCGAAGTCCGCGATGCGTTGCTGCAGCACGCGCATCAGCAGATCGTGCGACAAGGTGTCCTGATCCCCGAATCCCGTCGTCGGAATGGCCTTCAACCGCGCCAAAAACCCTTCATCGACTTTGTGCCGCTCTTTAATGTTGGCTAGCGAATAGTCATTCAGCTTGTCGTTGTAGCGGTAATCGCCAAAGTCCGTGGCCCGCTCTGGAAACAGTTTCAGAAACGTCTCGTAATATTCATCAAAAAGCGCATTCTGCGCCGTCAGTCGATCGCTAGCAGGTTTCGCTTCTTGGGAAAAAATGGAAGCAGTGGTGAAGGTCACTGCCAGTAGAACTACGAATACACAAAGAGTCTTTCGCATGGCCGCAAATCCTATCAAAGGAACCCGGCCTACGAAAGCCTCAACCGCAGCGTTCTTACATAAAGAAGGTATGCTTCACAATGCCGATTAGGAGGCGGGCTTCAGCCCTCCCTTAACTCGTTCAATTTGAAAGCGTCAAATCTCGCGATCATGGAACATGGCTGTAATCACGCTCAGGATCGGAAGGGGAAGAGAATGGCACAGGATAATGCCTCGATTGTCCGCAGCTTTGTGGACGAAGTGATCACCAACGGAAACATCGAAGCGGCAGCGCGCTACGTATGGGAAGACGTGGTTGAGCAGGTTCCACTGCCTGGCCAGCGTCCCGGACTTGCTGGTCTGAAAGATGTTCTTCGCTCCATGCGTTCCGGTTTTCCGGATATTGTCTTTTCCATTCAAGAGCAAATCACGGAACACGATAAAGTAGCCAGCCGCTTTGAATGGACCGGCACCCACAACGGTGAATTTCTCGGCATTCCCGCGACAGGACGGCCTGTGCGCGTCTGGGGAATTGTCATCGATCGCCTGGTGGATGGCCGTATCAAGGACACTCGCATCATCATGGATATTTTTGGCCTGATGGCCCAGCTCGGCGTTTTGCCTTCCCCGCCCACACCCTAATACCTAGGTCCTCATAAACGCGTTAACCGGAAACTGAAATTGCCCGCCGGGACTTGTCCGGTTACCCGACTAATCGGGTTGTTGAGAGAACTACAGACGCAATTTTCAAGTGAGGGTTAGCTTCGCGGCGCTAGGCTACCCAGTGATAACATCCTTCAGATCAAACGCTGGGGCTTGTGACAAGTGTTGAGGATTTTGAGTTGGCGTGAGGGGCCCGAAACGCAGATCATTCAAGTCGTTAAGATAAGAGATGCCCGGATTGGCAGGGTTGTAGCGTACGCAGATCAAGCCTCTCAAGCTCTTGTTCACTCTCTCAACATCCTCCCCGCTCCCATAAAGAGCGAATAGGCCGGTGTATGTTGAGCCGTTCACATCGAAGGCGTAGCCGACAAAAGAAGCGGGTGTTCCCTGCCCGCCCCCAATGGGCACGAATCCTACAGGTCCTTTCTGTATCGTGGCCTCAATAACCGGCCAACGAACGCTTCTGTACTGCCCGGCCATGTATCGAATTTGGGAGAGCAGCACCCAAGCCACGAAAGGCAGGATCAGCCACCAGAACCATGAGCTCGCGGCCGTCGCGATAGCGGGGTCCATCTGTTGGTAATCGTACACCTGCGCAGGTTAAGCGATTGAGTAAACCCACTTAGAGGACACGTGAAATACGATCCGAGGGAACTTGTTGGGTAATCCGACTTATCAGGGGTTGAGAATGTTCGGGTGCACCGGCGAATAGTATCCTGCGTGTATTATTGGATGAATACGGTCTTGGGGAGCCCGGCCATTAGTCCGACAAAAGAAAAACTATTCCGGCTTCTCCTGCCTGCAACACTCTTGATGGCGTGCTTTGCACTCGTCATTCCCTGGATTTCTTCGCCGCAGCTCTCTCAGGACGCGTGGCACGCAAGTTTTGCGCTCTCCGTCCTTACACTTGTCACTCTTCCTTTTGCACTTGTGCTCTTTGGGAAGCGTGCGGCATGGTTCCTGGTTTGTGTTCCGCTCGCACTTTATTGGCCCGTACTGAAGCACCTCCACAACTAACATCTTGGACATCCGGGACCGACAAAAACCGTCAAACTACATGTCCGGTTTTCCGACTTACCAGGACTAGACCCGCTTGTCGTGATTGTGATCTCTTGCCTGTTGTCTGGCGCTTCTTCTTGTGACATCTTCTGTTTCCCATCCAGCAGTAGGCTCCCCGTTGCTTCTAGGAGATCGCGTGAAAGCGATTGTCTACCATGAGTATGGTGCGCCGAGCGTTCTTCGATGTGAAGACATCGAAAGGCCAGTGCCGGGTGATGGCGAGGTACTGCTTAAGGTTTACGCTGCTTCGCTCAATCCCTACGATTGGCACTTCATGCGGGGCGAGCCGTACGCGATTCGGTTAATGGCCGGGTTTAGCAAACCAAAAAATCGAAGGCTTGGAGCCGACGTTGCCGGTGTCGTCGAAGCGGTCAACCCAAATGTCAAGCAGTTGAAACCAGGCGATGCGGTGTATGGGGTGTGTCACGGTGCGTTCGCCGAATACGTGTGCGCCGCCGAAACAAAATTGGTGAAGAAGCCGGACATTGTGCCTTTTGAGCATGCGGCATCCGTTCCGATTGCGGCGCTCACGGCGCTTCAGGCCCTCCGCGACAAAGGCAAACTTGCGCGGCAGCATGCGATTTTGGTGAATGGCGCGTCGGGTGGCGTCGGGACCTTCGGCGTACAGATCGCCAAGTCATTCGGCGCAGAAGTTACCGGGGTAACAAGCACCAGGAATGTGGACTTGGTGCGCTCGATCGGAGCCGATCATGTCATCGACTACACCAAACAGGATTTTACGAGGAGCGACACGCGGTTCGACCTGATCCTCGACTGCGTTGGAAACCATCCCTTCTCGAAATGTAAACGCATCCTCAAGTCCACCGGCAAACTCATCGCGGCTGGCGGTAAAACGGACAACTGGATGCTGGCACCGATTGGCAGCATGATCTCAGCGACGCTGCAGTCTTTTTTTGTTAGCCAGAAACAGATTTCCATCCTGGCGAAGATGACTCAAGTGGATTTGCATGCCATGACCACGCTGCTCACGAGCGGCAAGGTCACGCCAGTCATCGACCGCCGTTGCAAGCTAGAAGAAGTCCCCGATGCGATTCGTTATCTGGAAGAAGGCCATGCCCGCGGGAAAGTCGTGATGACGATGCGCAATACCATCAACTGATAGCACCCTGGGTATTGAAAGCGACTTGTACATGTGCCCGCGCGGGCCGACCCCTACCGTTACGATCACGCCCAGGTCAAAGCTAGACGCTAAGTCCTGATAAACGCGCTAACCGGAAAAGTGAAATCGACGCAAAACCCACTTCTCCGGTAAGCCGACTACACAGGCAAGTCGAGTATAAAGTTGCGAGTATCCGACAATCAGTCTTCGGGCCCCGAATAACTTCCAAGTAGCTGGTCATACGCCGGTAATCCGAAATGGCGAAGTCTTTGAGCTTTTTGTTCGGCTTAATGTTTCTGGAGCGTCTAGCGGAATCCGCTGAACAGGACAACATCTGTATCGTTGTAGCGGGCGCGGGTGATGGCGAATTTTTTGCCGTCGCGCGACCACGCATAGGCGAGCACCAAACCTGGCTCGGAGTCGAAGTGCGTCAACTGCACCGCCGGGCCTCCGGCCAGCGGCTGCATATAGACGTTCTGTAAGCTGCCAGTGGTGTTGCGCACATAGGTGAGCGCGTGGCCGTCGGGCGTCCAACCCAGTTCGTGCCAGTCGGCCTGCGGCATCTCAATCTCGTTTACGATTTGCTTGTCTTCCAACCTTTGAATGAACACTCTCATCTTGGCTGTGGCTCCCTGTCCTTCCGCCTTGCCATAGGCGATCAACTTTCCGTCGGGGGAAACCGTCGGCGAGAACGGCGTTCCGCTGGCCAATTCCACAGACGGGCCGCCGTCAGCTGGCATTTTGAAAATGTGCCCGACGGGATCATTCGGACTGCTTCCGTTGTAAACCAACCATTTGCCGTCGGGAGTACACGAGCCCTTTTCCTCGTCCTTGCCGAAAGTAAGCTGCTTTAACTCGCCGGTAGCCAGATTCAAACGCCACAGATTGGGGGCGTTGTTTTCGAGAGCGCGAGCAACCACGATGAGGTCCGCCGAGCCACAAGCGTGCGGATCAAAATCCAAATCATCTTTTTCGAGCAAGCGAACGCGATTGGCTCCGTTCGATGATGTCACGTAGTCGTGAAAGGACAGATCCCGTTGCAGGAGTTTGCCGTCGGCGGTCCACGAAAGTCCGTAGCCGGTTGCTTGTTCGTTCGAGATGGCAGCGAGTTTCCAGTCGATTTCGTCATTCAGTTCCAGCGGCGAATCGCCGACATAAATGGTGGCCATGTGGTGGGCCTGGGTGGTGACGAACGATTTGCCGTCAGCAGTCACGCTGATGGAGGTGTACTGATTCAAGTCGTTGCTGACCTTCACCGGAGCACCAGCCGGATAAGGCTGGAACCAGATCTGCCAGCGCATGCCAGTCGATTTTTCGCCAGCCACGAAGAAAAGACCGGAGGAGTCAGGCATCCATGCCACCGCGGTGACTAGGCTGGAGAGAGGAAGAGTTTTGACGAGCTTGCCTTCTGGCGTGAACACCAGGATGGAGGTAATTCTATTTGGTCCCTGATCGAAAGCCCCGACGGCAATGAGGCCGCTAACCGACGACCAGCTCGGATCGGCTATCAAGCCCACGCCTTCACCGGCGGAGCGCGTATAAACCACTTGTTCACTGGTACCGTCGGCATTGGCGATCACTATTTGCTGCTCGCCTTTTGCCTCACTCCCACGCAGATACGCGATGCGCTTACCATCGGGCGAAAATGCGGCCGCACCGTATACATCGCTCACAATCTTGCGGGTCGCTCCCCCGAGCGACGCTACGCTATACAGATTAAGTATGTGTTCGTTGGCAGGATCGGTATGCGGATAGTAGAGATAATTTCCATCCGGGGTAAACGCAATGCCAGATCCGAAGAAACCGGCCTGCGCCGGCACCACGGTGACCTCGCTGCCGGTGGCAATCTGTTTCACCCGCAGGCTCCGCTCCCCTTCTCTGCGCCCGTAGGCTACAAATCGGCCATCGAGCGAGATCGCTGCGAAATCGGTGACCTGTCCGTTTTCGGTTAATTGCCGGATGCTGAGATTTCGCATGTCGATCGCCGGGGTGTTTCTGTTCAGGAGTTTGTAAATCCCAAAACCGGCCGTGGCAATCAGCGCCAGAACCACGGCGGCTGCGGCGATCAACTTTCCCCGGTGACGCTTCGCTTCGGCGATCAGCACCGAGCTGGATGACGCCGATGCAACAGAGGGAGCGGTTGCGGAAGATTGCGATGGATGAGTCGCCGATGTTGATTTGGATAAAGGCATCGCGTCTGCCGATGATTCAACCCCGACAATCTTTCCCGATTCGGTGTCTCGCTTCAGCCGCTTTAGATCGGCGCGTATTTCCGATGCGTGCTGGTAACGCAGATCGCGATCCTTCTCCATGGCCTTCTGGATGGTGCGTTCCAGCTCCGCGGGAACTTCGGGATTCAGACGCACCGGCGCGGCGGGGGCTTTTCGCAGAATGGCGTCGAAGATGTCGCCAGAGCTTTCTCCGCGAAATGGCAATACGCCCGTGACCATTTCGTATAGAACCGCGCCGAATGAGAACAGGTCGGTGCGGGCATCCAATTCCCTGCCGCGCACCTGTTCGGGAGACATGTAAGCGACCGTCCCGAGCATTGCGCCTGGACTGGTGAGGTGTTCTTCGCTCAAATCACTGACTTGCAGTGTTGCCGTCCCGCCGTCGCTCGCCGGGCTGTTGCGCAGCCGAACCTTGGCCAATCCGAAGTCCAGAATCTTGGCGTGGCCGCGACGGGTGACGAACAGGTTCGCGGGCTTGATGTCACGATGAACGATGCCTTTTTCATGGGCCACATCCAGCGCGTCGGCAATCTCGATGCCCAGCGATAATGCCGTATCGATATCCATGGGCTGTCCGGCGATGCGGTGCTTCAGCGTCACGCCATCCAGAAATTCCATGGCGATAAAGGTCTGGCCATTCTGCGTGTCGATTTCATGAATGGTGCAGATACTCGGATGGTTCAGGGCAGATGCGGCTTTGGCCTCGCGCTGGAAGCGGCTGGTGGCCTGCGGGTCCTTGGCCACGTCTTCGGGCAGGAATTTAAGGGCTACAAAGCGATCGAGTTTGAGGTCCTCGGCCTTGTATACCACCCCCATCCCTCCACCGCCGAGTTTTTCAACAATGCGGTAGTGCGAGATGGTTTGGCCGATGAGTGAATCGCCTGGCATGCGCAGCACATGTTAGGTCCCGGAGGGTGGCACGTCAACGAAGCCAAAGCTAACTAAGTCCTGGTAAACGCGCTTACCGGAGAAGTGCTTTTTCGGCAAAATCCAGTTGTCCGGTAAGCCGACTTATCAGGAGTTGTGCAAAATCCGTGATAAAAGAGGGTCTATGATGTGCAGTTTCGACCAGCCCATTGTGAAGATTCTGCCTCTCCTGCTCGTTTTAAGCGCGGTTGGATGTACCAAACAACAAGTGAGAATCAATTCGGTTCCGCAACCGGGAGCCATTTCCCCTCGTACGATTCAGATTGAAGCTAGTTCATCAATCAGTGGTCACCCAATGGGCGATAACCCCTCTCTGCGTAGTCGAGTAACGGTGGCTTTCCAAAAGCAGTTTCCGGGTGCTCGGGTAGTCCTCTCCAGCACGGATATGCTTGTTTTCTTCACAATCGTAGACTACGTTCCGGGCTGTTTGCCCAATTGCAAGAAATTCAAGACCTATCGCAACTGGAGTTGTGAGGTGATGATTTACCCGAGAGATGCACAGCCCAACACTGACACAATAGTTTTCAATCTAGATGGGTCTACGTACAATCCCTTTCATAATCCGGCTTCAAGCTGTGCATCGCGATTGTTCAAGGCAAGTCGAAACGAGAAGTAACCCAAGCTCCTGCTTAACGCCGTTACCGTCCATGTGGAAATTTCAAGTTTCCGAGTACGCGACTTACCAGGCATTGGCAAACCCTAAGATAGAATCCGTACGAGGGCAAAGAAATGCGCCAAGTTGCGTGGGCCACCGCTCTAGTTGTCCTAGTATTTTTCGTTGTTGCTGTCGTGGGCTGGGAATTGACGTACCCGTCTGACGGCGACCCCAAGAACATCAAATACGTACTTTGGAAGACGGGCCTGTATCGAATGACCCTCGATTTAGTCACGGACACGATGATTGGCGACCCGGGCAGCGATAAGCTGGTCGTAGGCAAAACAAAAACCCAATTGCGGGAGCGGTTTGGCTACCTTTTGCCGCCTGCGGAAGCGTCGCCATATCTCCGCGGCTGTTACAAGATTCATCGTGGGAGAATCGAGATGTGCAGTCATCCGGAAGAGCCCCTGGATGGTTGTTTTTGACGGCGATAAGGCCCGCGAGCTAATCCTCGTCAAAGGGTGTTAGCCGAAAGGGCCTGATTAACGCGCTTACCGGAGAAGTGAAACCTGGCCAAAATCACTTGTCCGGTAATCCGACAATCAGGACGTGGCTCAAGTTCGGGTGTGGTCTTCGTCATTCTCGTCGGGTGTTTTGGCAGCGCGAATCTGGTCGCGGTCGTAAAGCCACTCGAAGAAATCTCTGCGCGTTCGAGGTTTCCACCTCTTGAGTGTCGGTGCGTTGAAGCGCGAAGAGTACGCATTAAGGACCAACGAAAAGGGCACCCACAGCGCCAGGGTCCCTGCCACGAACCAGAAGACTGACGTTACCTTCATCAAAAACAACACTCCGATAGCAGGCAACAGCGAGACGATTGCTACAATCTTGGGGTGGGCAAAAGACACATACACCCGTTCCTGGCATTTGGGGCAATAGGTACCCCCGCCTACACCCCCTGGCTGCTGCAAATCAGCCGCTTGGACATCATTCCCGCAAACAGGGCAGGTGTACGTCATCGGGAGACTCCGTCAACAATTAGTCTTGATAGTATGCGAGCTTCTAGACTTCGGATGAACTCGTTTAAGGACTTGTCCGACTTGTCCGGTAAGCCGACTAATCAGGATTTGCCGAGTGTCTACTCGCTACCATTATGTGTAGCGAACACACCGACGATGATCACGACAGCTCCGAAAGCGAGTAAAGCCCACATCACGTCAACCGGCCAGGCAGCCCAGCCGTTGCGCTCTCCCGCAACGCGGTACTCGCTGTAAATCCCCCAATCGGGCCCCTTCCGCAAGAATGCCCGTCTATCGCCGACGATTAAAAACATACGAAGGCGAATAAAGAGGTCGAAGAGGACTGCGATGATCACTAAACCTGAACCAATTCCGATTAGTATCGATCCCATGATGTCCCGTACCGTAGTGACGACTTTGGCACGCGCAAAAGAGGTTTTACGTAGTACTTCGACAGATATGTTCTCAATCGCTAACTTGGACCAGCACTCAAGTCCTGATTAACGCCGTAACCGGACAAGTGCTTTAGCAGGGGAACGCCGAAGGCAGCAAAAGAAGCCCGCTACAACTTAATTTCTCTGAACCGCCTGCTTCGGCGCCACTCGAAACGCCGGCACCTGCCCGCCGCCGCTCGTCACATTCGCCAAACCCGTCGCACTCATGCGCGTCAAAAATCCCGACAACTTGCCCGCAAACAAATACGGCGCAAAATCCACCAACATATCCCGCAATTCCACCGTGCCTGAGCTCGTGATGTACGGAAACACTTCGCGCCGAATAGGAATCCGTTCCTGCACAATCCAGGTGGTCCCGCCGCCGCTCCCAGTCACGCCGCTCGAAACCGCGGTCTGAATCACCTTATCCCACTCGCTCTCGCTGGTCTCCCAACCCAGCGTCACGCCCGTGCCACCATATTCATCGCTCGGCTTGATCACCAAATTCTCGCGCTCCGCCCGAATGTACTGCAGCAAGTCCACCGGCCGGTCGTAATGCACCGTGCGAACATCCGCCACCACTCGCGTCCACGGAATATGCTTCGCGATGGTCTCGCGCTCACCGTGCGAAAACAGCCCGTTATTCCGCTCGTCCGTCAGCACCGCGAAAAATGTCTTCACATGCGGAATCTTGCAGCGCAACGAATTGGCCACGCACACCGCATTGGCCGTATACGCCTTCACCAACGCGTCGCATTCCGCCGGCTTGGCCACCATGTCATTGATCAACACGCGGCGATAGACCAAATCAATCTTCTTCCCCTGCGCCGTCAACTTCTTCCCATCAAACGCCAAATCGCGCGGATCGCAGATCAGCGTCGGAACACCCATCTTCTCGAAGCGCCCCTTCAAAATTTCAAACTCCGTCCAGGTCGCGACGCCTCGCCAATCCACAATGGCCATCTGCGGGCGCTTGCTGGTCCCGCCCCACTCGAGATAAGTCCCCACCAACGCATCCAGCAATTTCGCGCTCAAGGGATAGCTATGCACCTCAAACGCTTTCGCAAATTTCGTCATCACCGGAAGCTGGCTGAAAATTTCCGCCAGGGTCTCCGAGTATCCCGCGCCGGCCGGCGACTCCCCGTTGTACTCCGCAAATTTCAACGAATCCGGCAACAGAAACGCATCGAGACGCGCGGCAGTACTCACTCGTCCATGGCCCGCGGGCAAACGCGCCAGCCGCTCTTCTTCCGGCCGCAAATGAAACTGTGCCAACAAATTCTTATCCGCCAACGCCGCCAGCGTCACCCGCTCCGCCAGCTCATAAATCGTCTCGGCAACAGGACGGACGCGTTTTTCTTCTTCTGGCGACAGAAAAAACGGCCGCAGGAACGGGCAATGCACCCGGTCGCCAAACGTAAGTTTGTGCGCACCCAGCCTTTGCAGAAAATCGTCCGCAAATGTTTTGTCTTTTTCGACGATCGGGCGCAGCAACGCCCACCAATACTCCGCGGGACTTCCTTCCACCGGTTGCGTCGAAGGCGAGCTCATTTTTTCGCTGGAGGCGGCGCCTTAGGCGATGCCGAAGTTGAAGTCCCTGCCGTGCTCGAGCCCTGTCCCGCTACCGCGGCCGACGTCGCTGTGCCCGTGCTCGGACCGCTCAATGTCGGTCCAGTCCCGCTCGACGCGCCGGCATTCGAACCCACCGCCACCGGCGCCCCGGTAAAACCCACCGGCCCCGCGAATCCCACGCCTTCCTTGCCGGTGCTCACCATCACTTCCCACCGCGGCCACGAATTCGTCGCATCTCCACGCAGCGCCCGGTCAATCACTAGCCGCGCCATGCGTTCCACCACCTGCTCAAAATAAAACTCCGTAATCCGATCCCGCTCAAAATCCGGCGCCGGATTCAGGAAGTCAATCGCATACGGCACGCCATCTTGCACCGCAAACTCGATCGTATTCATCTCGTAGCCCAACGCCTGATTGATGGTCTGCGCATCTTTCACCACTCGCGCACCCAACTCCGAGGACAAATATTTGTGGTCCACGTGATACTTGCGCTCTTTCGGATCGTAGTGCACCGGCAAAATATCCATCTTTCCAAACGTAAAGCAGCGCACATACTGATCGAAATTGATGAACTGCTGCAGCGTCATGCAGTACGGCGCACTCTGGTCATACGCCGCCCACAACTCTTCCTTGGTGTGGACCTTATATACATGCTTCCAGCCGCCGCCAGAATACGGCTTCAAAATCGCCGGCCGCCCCACGTAATCCAGCAGCCCATCCCAATCCAGCGGAAAATCCAGGTTGTGCAGTGATTCCGCGGTGAGATCCACATCCTTGGGGTAACCTTTTTGCGGCAACAGCACGGTCTTGGGTATCGCAATCCCCAGCTTCGCCGCCACCGAATAATTGAAATATTTATCGTCGGCCGTCCACCAGAACGGATTGTTGATTACGTACGAGCCCTGCAGCACCGCATGTTTCAAATACCCGCGGTAATACTCCACCTCATGCGAAATCCGGTCCACAATCACTCGGTACTTCGCCGGCTCGTCCATGCGCGTCCCGCCCAGCTTCACAAACTCCGCGGTCACGCCATCCTTCGCGCCCAGCGTCTTCACCCGCTCGATGAACGCCGGCGGAAAACTAAACTCCCGCCCGCACAACAACCCAACTTTTTTCATCGCCTCACTCCTTGGAATTCTTCCGGCCGGAACTCGCTAGTTTGTTTTCTAACAATCTCTTCAAGCTGTCTTGCGAGGGCTTGGGTGCCGCACCCTGCGATTTTCAGGGTGCGGGTTTAGATTCAACACGACCCAGTCCAATTGTTTCGTCGCGTCCGCTTCAATTCACTCCATGCGCCGACGACGCCTGCGGCTGCGTCACCCCCGCCCGCGTCTCCGCCACAATACTCTGCACCACCGCCTTCAAATCCCCCGTCTCCTGATACACACGCAGTTGCCTCTCCGCGCTGGTCCCTTCCGTCAAAATCGTATTCACATACTCCACCGCGCTGCGGCTCCCCAAGTCATCCACCACATCGTCCACAAATTCCAGCAACTCAGGAATCAAGCTCCGCACCGGCACTTCAATTTCCTTACCAAAATCAATCAACTTCCCCTCAATCCCATACCGCGCGGCACGCCACTTATTCTCCTCGATCAACGCCCGCTCATAAATCCGCCAGCCCATATTCCGCGTATAAAGCCGGTGTAGTTTTACGATAATCGCCTGCGTCAACGCCGCAATAGCGATGGCTTCTTCCACCTTGGTCGTCACATCGCACATCCGAAATTCCAGCGTCCCAAACGTCGGATGCGGCCGCACATCCCACCAGATCTTCTTCCCGTTATCGATGCAGTTCAGCTTAATCAGCAAATTCACAAAATTTTCGTACGCGCTCCACGATTCGAATTGCTCCGGAACGCCCGTCCGCGGAAAGCGCCGAAACACCGTCGTTCGAAACGATTTCAACCCGGTATTCCGCCCCATCCAAAACGGCGAACTGGTCGAAAGCGCCAGCAAGTGCGGCAGGAAATACCGCACCATATTCATCATGTCGATGGTGGTTTGCTTATCCGGCATGGCCACGTGCACATGCATGCCGAAAATCAGCAGCGATCGCGCCAACTGCTGCAGCTCTTCAATAATGTTCTGATAGCGCTCGCCAGGCGATATCACCTGATCGATCCAGCTGGAAAATGGATGCGTCCCCGCTGCGGCTACCTGCAGCCCGGCACGTTCCGCCGCGGCTACCAATTCCCCCCGCGTACGGTGCATCTCAATCCGCAGCTCATGCACGCTGTCGCAAATATTCGTGCCGGTCTCCACGATCGACTGGTGCATCTCGTGCTTCACCTGCTCCACGATGCTCGGCGACGCCGCCGACACCAGTTGCATCACGTGCGAACGCAGCGCACAGGTACTCGGATCAATAATCTGGAATTCTTCTTCTACTCCGATGGTAAAACGGTGAGCCATGTGTGGCCCTCGGGGTATTCAACAAACGGGGATGCCTGCCAGAGCGAGTATCATACCCTCTCACCGAAGAAAATACACCCGAACGCCCGGACGATCTCCAGTGACAAAAATGGCTTCTGGATTTTAGCGGCGTGGAAAGTGCGGGGAGTACTGCCCAGTACGCTATTTCTAAAACCAAACTAAATCGGGAGACAAAACGCCCACCGTCTCCCTCAATTCAAACAATCAGCCCAATCGTAAACCAAACTACGCCGCTCCCATCGACCGCCGCTGCTGGAAGCACTCCCGGCAAAACACCGGACGCCCCTGCGTCGGCCGAAACGGCACCGTCGTATCCTTGCCACATTGTGAGCAGCTGGTTTTGGTTTCTGAACGCATCTGCAAGCCGCCATTGGCACCGGGGCCGGCGCCTTCCATGCGTCTTGCTTTACAGCCTTTGCATCGTTTGGGTTCGTTCTTGAACCCTTTGTCGGCGAAAAACATCTGCTCGCCGGCAGTAAATATGAACTCGGCGCTGCACTCCGAACACTTCAGGACCCGATCGTGGTATTCCATTGAGGCGCTCCCCTTAGCCCTAGCTAGGCGAGGGGAGTGGGTCAACTTGCGCCTGAGGCCTGACTGTTTTGGGTTGCCCCACCGACAAACGCCGAACCGCTGGCGCTGCCGGCAGGTTCCCAAGAGCCTACGAGCGAAAAGCCGAACAACCCAAACGTACTTGCCTGACTGGGGCCTGATTCTCGGAAGTGCCGCGCCGAGCCGAGCCGCCAAGCGGAATTAATCCGCCTCGCGACGCTGCTTTTTACGCAGTCGCTTCCGCGAAAGCGCTTCTTTGGTCCGGCGCTTCTCGCCGGGTTTCATATAGAAGCTATGTTTCTTTATCTCTTTAATGATGTCTTCTTGCTGCACTTTGCGCTTAAAGCGGCGCAGTGCATTTTCCAGAGACTCATTCTCCTGGATAATTACTTCTGCCAATTTGCGGTCACCCCCAATCCGTTAGGATTGGAACCAATCTAAAACGGCGCGCACTTTGGCGGCCGTCCCGAATAGATTGTCTCACAGATGCCGTTGGGCATCTTCTAATCATTGCCGGAAGCAAAGTCAAGAAATCTTTCTGACGCCCCCATTAGTACCTCCGAAGCCAACATAGTACTGTGAAGTTAACAACTCACGTCTTTGTTGCATATCCTACGGAACCTACCCATCACTCCACCAGAACCCATCCGCCTCCCGCTTGCATCCTTCTAAAGACTTACTGTTAGAATCAAGCCCGCTCGTTAGGCGCTCTGCTGGAGGAAAGTCTATGTCCGATATGCGCGATGCCATCGCGAGATTCCTCGCCGGAGGGCAGGGCGAACGCCTCTGGCCGCTCACCCGCGATCGCGCCAAGCCCGCCGTTCCCTTCGCGGTATGTACCGCATCATCGACATCACTCTCTCCAGCTGCATCAATTCCAATTTGCGCCGCGTCTTCGTCCTCA
>CAWJUV010000008.1:0-286889 GCA_963846145.1 uncultured Acidobacteriota bacterium
GCAGCCAGGCTTCGGCGGTTTTCTGGTAGTGACGGCCCTCCACGCGCCAGTGATTTTCGACCTGCAAATCGCGCTGAAAATAAAGCAGCAAGTCGTCGCTGGGCATGATGCCGCCGGTGAAAAAGTATTTTGCCATCCAGTCGCTGGCATCGCGGACTTCAAACGGGTACGCAAACCTGCTGTGGCTGAAAATGTGCACGAATAGCTTTGCGTCAGCCTTCATGCAGGGGGCGATACGTCCGAGCAGCAATTCGTAGTTGCGCATATGCTCAAACATTTCCACGGAGACGACCCGATCATAAACCTCGGTGGCCTGGAAGTCGTTCATGTCCGAGGTTACGACTCGCAGATTTCCAAGGCCGCGGGCGCTGGCCTGCGAGTCGATAAACGACTTTTGGCTGTGAGAGTTCGAAACCGCCGTGATCTGGCTGCTCGGAAAGTGGCGCGCCATATACAGAGAAAGCGAACCCCAGCCGCAGCCTAATTCCAGGATGTTTTGGCCATCTTCGATCTGCGCACGCTGGCATGTCAGAGCCAGCATCGCCTCTTCCGCCTGGCCGAGGCTAGATGCGTCGGCGTTCCACAATGCGGAACTGTACTTCAAGTTCGGGCCTAAGACCAACTGGAAAAATCTTGCGGGAACTTCGTAGTGCTGTTGATTCGCGGTGGAGGTTTCGATGGCAATCGGGCCGGCTTTCAATTGTTGGATGAGAGAAAGTAAATTGGATCGCTGCTGTTCCAGGCCACCCGCTTCCTGCTCGCGAAGCCGTTGCGCCAGCAGGCGCCGAATTCCGTGGCGGATGAGCCAGTCGGGCAGAACGTCGCGCTCCAGCAAACGATTCTGCAAACGGCCAACGACGGCCCCGGAAAATGTTTGAAACTCTCGTTCAATCGAAACGGTTGTGCTCATAGATCTTCTAGGCTGCTGCAGATTTTTTAAACCAGGGAATCAGCGCACTGGTGGTGTGTTGATACTTCACGTATTCCGCGCCCTTGGAGCGCACAGACTGCGCCTCGGTCGCGGGAATTCCAGTAACTCGATAAAGGAAGATCAGCATGAGCACCGGCGAAATGAGGCCCAGCCATCCCCACGGTGAGGCCAAGGCGTACGTCGACCAGGCTATCCATACAAACCATTCGAAGAAATAATTTGGGTGGCGCGAATAGTTCCACAACCCTTCTTGGCAAACCTTCCCACGATTGTTGGGATCGCGCTTGAATGCTGCGAGTTGGGCGTCGGCGATGGCTTCTCCGATGACCGCTACCAGCCACAAACTTACGCCGATGTACTCGAGGATATTGAGTTGCGGATCGGAATTGAAAACTGCGATAAGCAGGGGGACTGCGAGGATTGCGTCGAGGACTGCCTGAAATTCGAAAAAGAAAAGAAAACGCAAATTTACATTTTTGCCTTGCCACTCTGAACGCAATTGCTGATAGCGGCCATCTTCCGGCTCTCGAGTGATGCGGCGGAGCAAATGCAGGCCAAGGCGCAGTCCCCACAGCGTGACCATCCCGGCCATGATCCACTTGCGCAGCGGGAAACCAGGTCCTTGCCAGGCGTACCAAATTGCTAGAATCGCCAGACCGAATGACCAACCCACGTCCACATAGCCGGCGTTATTTTTCCGCGCACTGATTAGCCAGATCAACAGCATCATCACAACCAGCGCCGCAGTGCCAATTCCTGCTAGGAAAAGAGAAGCCGCCAACATTAGTTCACCCTATCTGCTTACCTGCCGGTGCTGCAACGGCGGATTTACCGAGTCCGCTTACCGCCGCAAATTTCTTGAGAACGGGCGTGAGCGCCCAGCAGATGGCCAGAATCGCCAGTGGCGCAAGAACTGCCCAGACCGCTACTGCGTGAACCGTGGCCACCCACAAAACCTTGATGGCGTGCCAGACATCGGTTTTGATCATCGAGAAAATTTGCGGGACCGAAAGCGGCAGCCGCGCAGCGTGAAATACAAATTCGCCTGCGCGGATGAAGGGGATGAGCAGGACGAGTTGCAGCGGATACGTCAAATGATTGACCAATTGCACCGCCGGAAGATTGAGACGAAAAACAAAAGTGGCTGCCAGGCACAGCAACGTAGTCCAGCCCAGCGCGGGGAAAATCCCTAGCACCAATCCGAAAGCGATGCTCAAGGCCAGCTTTTCCGGCGAGGTCCCTTGCCGAAGTAGTTTCAGAATTGGCTGAGCGATGCGGCGCCGGAAAAAGTCTTTCATCCACTTACACTACCGCTTCGCGTTGAAGAATGGCGTAGGCCGGTTGCTCCGGCCGCAATTTGAAAAGTTGCAACAGCACATACGCGGACATGGCGATATTGCCGAGCGCCATCACCAACACAAACCAGATCGCTTTGGCAGCCAAGCCGCGTTCCTTGTACGCCACCCACACATAAAATGTGATGAAGCCAAAGTAGGCATCGAACAGCGTGGCCACCGCCCACGGACTGCTCGCCCAACTGAATTCATTGCCGCAACTGATGATGGATTTGTGCAACTGAACCCAAGTGGTCATGCCGAGCATGTAAAGAAAAATTGCCGCGAACAACACTTTCAGAAAAAGCTTCATGGCGTACCTTCGCTCCGTATCAAAATCTCGCGCCCAACAATTCGAGTTGACGCTCTAACGCTCTGAAATCTTCGAGTACCGTCCAACCGGCGCGTGCGGCTACGGTTGCGGTCTCCGGGTTCGCTCCGCCAAGCCACAAGTGAATACGTGGAAACAGGCCCTTTCGGATTTCCCGCAATGCGGCAATAGCGCCTACACCCTTCGTCAGCGACAGCCCGATTAACACTGCATCTGCCTGAGTTTTCTTGGCTGCTTGCACCACATCGCGAGCGGGAAGATTCGTTCCGAGATGAATTGCGCCCAAGCCTCCCGCGGCGGTGAGCATGGCCGCAGCCAGGATGCCGAAACCGTGGTGTTCGTTCTCGGGAGTGGCCATCAACACTTTGGCCGGAGGATTTTCCGGCGAATGTACTCGTAGCAGCGAAGCAAAAAGCCCGGAGAGCAACGCGGTGATCATGTGCTGTTGGGCGATGGCAAATTTGCCGTGGTGCCAGCGTTCGCCGGCTATGCGCATCAATGGAATACCGAGGCGATGAACCAGGTATCGCGGGCTGGGAGTGGCGGCGGTGAGTCGGCCTAATTCCCGCTCCGCGCCGAGGTAGTCGTAGTTCTCGATGGCGTTGAGAAGCGGCTCAAGCACCGACTCGTCGTCCAGCGGCGCAGGCTTTCGTGGGCTCCTTACACGACGGCTGTCACTCGTGAAGGTTTTTGAGTGCGAAAGTAACGAACGCAAACTGTCATCAGAGTTCGACGCAATCTGCCCGATTGAATGTCCCTGGGATACCAGTCGTTGGAGCAAAACCAGGCGCTCGATTTGCTTGTCGCTGTAAAGGCGCCCCCCTGGTGAAGGGCGCGGCGTCACGACACCGTAACGGCGTTCCCAAGCACGCAAAGTGTATTCGGAGATGCGGGTGAGACGAGCGACGGCGCGGATGGGGTAGGCGGGCATTGCGGCCGAACCATTCGAGAATAATGGTACGATGAATCGTTGTCAAATTAATGTATAAGACAAGTCTTTGACAACGATATGAGCCCCAGATACCATTCACGCTTGTGAACATCCGAATCGAGCCAGCGCACGTAACCAATACAACTAGCTTCCCAGGCGGAGGTCCTGCGTGAGCAAAATTGCGGTTATCGGAGCGGGCATCGCCGGAATGGCTGCGGCTCATTTTTTGAGTGGCGAGCACGAGGTGCACTTGCTCGAGCGGGAAAACCGCTTGGGTGGACACACGCACACCCATCAGATTCAAACCAGCACCGGAGTACTCCCGATCGATACCGGTTTCATCGTTCATAACGACCGCACCTATCCCAATCTGGTGAAGTTGTTCGGCAAACTGGGAGTGGCACGGCAGAAAAGCGATATGTCCTTCGGCTTGTCCTGCCGAAAAACTGGCTTCGAATACAGCACCCGCGGACTGGGCGGCTTATTTGCGCAGAAGAAAAACGTGCTGCGGCCGGCCCATTACCGATTTTTGACTGAAATTGCGCGGTTCAATCGTGTCGCCCGAGAGATCCTTGATGATCCTGCCGGCGCGACCATGACTCTCGGCGCCTACCTTCGCGCCAATAAATTCTCTGAAGCCTTCGCTCGATACTACCTCTACCCCATGGCCGCCTCCGTATGGTCCACCGCCCTGGAAGAGATTGAAGATTTTCCGGCGGTGACCTTGATTCGGTTTTTTGAGAATCACGGCTTTCTGGGCGTAACCACGCAAGCTCAGTGGTACGTGCTGAAGGGCGGAAGCAGCGCGTATATCGAGCCGTTAACGCGGCCATACGCCCAGCGAATTCGAACCTCCACGAGAATTGTCGACGTGAGCCGGTCGGCCGCCGGTGTGCGCGTGCGATTCGCGGATAACCACGCGGAAAATTTCGATGAGGTGGTTTTCGCGTGCCATGCACCGCAAGCACTGGCGCTTTTGGTCGACGCTAGTCCGCAGGAACGGGCGATCCTGAGCCGTTTCGCCACGAGCCGTAATCATACGGTGCTGCACACCGACGAGCGGTTGTTGCCGCGACGCGCGGCCGCGCAAGCTTCCTGGAACTACCATTTGGGCACCGATCGACGCGGCGCTTCCCTGACCTACGACATGAATCGCCTGCAGAGCTTGCCTTGTCCGGAGCGTTACTGCGTAACGCTGAATTCCAGCGGCGTGATCGAGAAGAACTCCGTCTTACGCGAGATGATGTATTTCCATCCGTTGATGACCCTCGAAGCAATCCGCGCGCAGGGACGCTGGCAGGAAATCAGCGGACGAAACCATACGCATTTCTGCGGAGCGTATTGGTTCTACGGTTTTCATGAGGACGGGCTGAACTCCGCGATGCGCGTGGCGCGAAGCCTCAACGTCTCGAAGCAGGCGGCGGCGTGATGGAGAGCGCTCTCTATTTTGGAACGGTGCGCCATTCGCGATTGCGGCCGGCCAAGCACGAGTTTGAGTATCCCCTGTTCATGGCTTTTCTGGACGTGGATAAGATTCCGCAACTCATGGGTATGTCCAGGCTGGCCAGCTATAACCGCTGGAATTGGGCCAGTTTTTGCGATCGCGATCATTTCGGCGATGAGCGGCAGACTTTGCGGCAGCGGCTGGCAACCGATGCGTCTCGGCAGGGCGTAGAGTTGCCGGATGGGCAGATTTTCTTGCTCACACATCTTCGTTACCTCGGCTACAACTTCAATCCGGTTTCCTTCTTTTACTGTTTCGACCGCAACGAGCAGCTGCGAATGATTCTCGCGGAAGTGAATAACACTTTTGGCGAGACCCAGAATTACTGGCTGGCGCAGAACTCTGAAGAAATTAGCTCGGAACGTTTTCTCAGCTTCCAATTTGATAAAGCGTTTCATGTGTCGCCCTTTATGGGCATGGATTGCCGCTATCACTGGACGTTTACGGCTCCGGGCGATTCGCTGGTGGTGCAAACCAATGTCAGCGAAAACAGCCAGCCGCTTTTCGGTGGAACGCTGAAACTGGCGCGGCGTCCGTGGTCAGCGAAATGGCTGCGCTATGCACTCACCAGATTTCCCTGGGTCACGCTCAAGACAATTCTCGCCATTCATTGGGAAGCGGCTCGGTTGTCGTGGAAGAAGGTGCCGCTGGTGCAGCACCCGGGTCCGGAAAGATTCACGCCCGTCAACGCGCGCCATCTCGGCGCATCCTGGAGCGTTCGATGATTCGCGGTTTGCCGAAACAAATTTTTTTGCGGCTACTCGGCGGGTTACAGGACAGTCGTTTGGAGCTGGTTTGTCCCGATGACACCTACACTTTCGGCCCTGCGAACGCGCCACTGCGAGCCACCGCGGTGATTCACGATGAACGCTTTTTCAAGCGAGCGCTTTTCGATGGCGACACGGGAATGGGTGAGTCGTTTATGGACGGAGACTGGTCGTCTCCGGATCTGGTGGCCTTGGTGCAAGTGGCGGTTCGCAACCTGCAGATCATTGGGAGCGGTAAGAGTAAATTCGCCGCGGTCAGCACTTTCCTCGACAAACTGAAGCACGGCTTGCAGGAAAATTCCGTGAATGGCAGCCGGAAAAATATTCGGCGGCATTATGATTTGGGAAACGACTTCTACAAATTGTTTCTGGATCCCACCATGGCGTATTCCTGCGCCTATTACCAGACGCCAGCGGATTCGCTGGAAGATGCGCAACTGCAAAAATACGACCGCATCTGCAAAAAGTTGAGGTTGAGGGCTACGGACCACTTACTGGAGATCGGTACCGGTTGGGGCGGCTTCGCGTTGTTTGCGGCGAAAGAATATGGATGCCGCGTCACCACCACCACCATCAGCAAGCGGCAGTTCGAATACGCACAGGCCTTGTTTCAGCAATCGGGTGAGCCGGGCGAACGCATCACGCTCTTGCTGGAGGACTACCGTAAACTCGACGGCAAATTCGACAAACTGGTCAGCATCGAAATGTTCGAGGCAGTGGGGTTGAAATATTACGATACGTTTTTCACCGCCTGCGACCGGTTGCTGAAGCCCGATGGGCGGATGTTTTTGCAGGCCATCACGATGCAAGAGCAGAACTTTGCGGGTTATCGTCGACGTAGCGACTGGATCCAGAAATATATTTTCCCGGGCGCGGAATTAGCTTCGGTCGCGGAAATTTTAAAAAGCCTGGGCCGCTGCACAAAACTGTCATTACACAGTGCGCAGGATATTGGCCAGCATTACGCCGAAACACTCAAGAACTGGCGCGAAAGATTTCTCGGGCGTGTGGAACAGGTGAAGGCATTAGGGTTCGACGAGAAATTTATACGCATGTGGGAATACTACCTGGCGTACTGCGAAGGGGCCTTCCGCGAAGGTTACGTGGGAGAGATCCAGCTGGTCCTCAATAAGGACCAGGCTCGGACGCAATTTCCTGTTGCTGCCGTGGAATCAGAGCAGCGCATTGAGCTTCTACCGGCGTCCCGTGCCGGTGGGCGGCGGGCCCTGCGTATCACCAGAGACAAACCAGTATTCCGAACGTAGCGCTCAGCCGGTGGATGTCATCGCCGCTGCTTCCGGCTCCGGAATCGTCTGCATATCGCCGAGCAGGAAAGCGTAGCCCGCCACCCCGATCAGCAGAAAAACAGTGGCGACCACGAACGCGCCCGAAAATGAATTGGTGGCGTGCACCACATAGCCAGTAGCGATGGGTGCGATGATAGCGGCGATCTGGCTGCCGAAGTTCATGATGCCACTGAGCGTCCCAACGCTTTCTCGTGGCGCGATGAGCGAAGCCACAGACCACGCCACTGGAGAGGCCGCCGACAAACCCGCTATGGACAGGCTAATCCAAAAGAGCGCCGTGACGGGCGTATGAGCGTGAGCGGCACCGAGGATTCCAAGTCCCAGACTGGTGCCGCCCAGCAAGACGGTTTGACGAACGCGAGTGGGATTCCAGCCGCGCTTGATCAAAGCGTCTATCAGCAATCCGCCGATGAGCAGGTTAGCGGCCGTGCCGGCCAGCCATGGAATGCTGGTGGACAACGCCGAATGCAACAGGTCCATGTGTAGCGCCGCGAGAAAGTAGGAAGGCAGCCACGCAAGTAGAAGGTAAAATGTATAGTTGTACGCGGCGAAGCCTAGAGTTAGGCCCCACACTCGCGGCTGCATCAGGAGATAGGCCAGCGGCGCGCCTTTTTCGGATTTTTGCGCGTCCTCTTTCTGTGCGCCGCCTTGCGCAATAAAATTTCTCTCGGCGTCGGAGAGCCTGCGATCCTCGCTAGGATTGCGGTAGAACGCGTAGAACAACGCGAAGTAACCCAGACTGATTAAACCCGTAGCGGCAAAACTCCAACGCCATCCCAAGCGCAACACCAGAAGGCCAATGAGCGGAATTCCGATGGCGGAAGCGAACTTAGCTGCGCCATCGAAGATGGCCGTTGCGAAGCTGCGCTCTGACTCGGGGAACCAATAGCCGATCGCTTTGGTGTTGGCGGGGAATATCGGAGCTTCCCCGATCCCCAGCAGGAGCCGCGCCGCTAAGAAGCTGCCGATGCCGGTGGCCGCCGCGGCCGCAAAGGACGCGACACTCCACAAAAAGGCTCCAACTCGTCCGACACGTCGAACGCCGAAGCGGTCAAGTAACAGCCCGCTGGGGAGCTGCAATGCTGCATAGCTCCAGTTGAAGGCGCTGGAGAGATAACCGAACGTTACCGCGGAAATTCCGAACGATTCGTGGAGGGCATCGTGCGATACGGAAAGATTGACGCGGTCAAAAAAGTTTACGAGGACACCAAATCCCAGCAGAAGCGCGATGCCCCAGCGGCGGCGCGGTATGGTGTCGTTGTTCTGGATCACGGCGAGTTTTGCACGAAGGACCGGCCTTTGCGCTCCGGGCCAAACGCAAAAAAGATGACTAACGCCACCACCGTAAACGCTTCAAAGCTGGTGAGCGCCCACTGATAACCAACTCTGTCGCGTAACGCGTATTCGATGGTGTTGGTCGGCGCTCCAAACAAAACTCCCAATTGATAAACCAAGCCAGGGAACAAGCTGCGCACCGCATCGGGAGAAAGTTCATTCAAGTGTACCGGGACAACTCCCCAAGCACCTTGCACTCCAACCTGCATGAAGAATGCTGCTATCGCCAGAATCACCAGAGTGTGGCCGAAGGCCCAGAACGGAATGACGATCGCGCATAAGCACAGCGAGGCGATCGCCGCTCTGCGCCGCCCGAAGCGCTCGGAAAACCCTCCGAAGCAAATGGTGCCGACCAGTGCGCCGACATTGTAAAACATAGCTAGGTACGCGACGGAATTGGCGGAGACGTGATGAGCCGTTTTCAAAAAATCCGGATAAAGATCCTGCGTGCCGTGCGATAAGAAGATCATCAGCGTGATTAGCAGCACCAGATACACGAAAACTCCGCGGTAATTCCAAACTTCCGCGGCGATGGCTTTCACGCTGCCAACCTGATGCTGCTTCCAGGCTTGCGATTCCGGTGACTTGTACGCTACCCACATGGTGATGGCGCCCGGCACCAATCCGGCCCAGAACATTGCTCGCCAACCGTACGCGGGAAGAATCAGACGTGCGGCGATGGCGGCCAGGAGATAGCCCAATGGATACCCACCTTGCAACAATCCTGAGAGAAAACCACGCCAGCGACTAGGAGCGCTCTCCAACGTGAGCGATGCGCCGACTCCCCAGAAGCCGCCCATGCCGATTCCGTAGAGCAAACGTAAAACCAGGAAGACTTTGTAATTTGGTGCAAGACCACTCAATACTTCGATCAGCGAAAAATAAGCAATCACCGCCATCAGCGGCTTGCGGCGTCCGTAGCGGTCGGCCAACGTACCGAACAACAGCGCTCCCACGGGCCGCGTCGCCAAAGTTGCGCCGATGCTCAAAACAATGGAGCTTTTGCCGATTTGAAAATGGCTGGCCAGCGTTTCGACCATGAAAACCACAACGAAAAAATCGAAGGCGTCGAGCGTCCATCCAAGAATTCCGGCCGCGATGGCATAGCCACGGCCATTTTGCGGCGGCCCGGCACCCGGCTGATCAGTCGATTGGACGAGCATAGCTCCTTGCGAAGAGCTGGAATTTGATACGCCGATACGATCAGCAAACACGGAACGAAAAACACTTTAAGTCTATGCGATGAGTAGCGAAGTTGCTTGTCTGACTTCCCAAGAACTGCGGCCAGACCAGGATAAAAGTGGCATTGCCAACGTTATGTCGGATGAACTACAGTCACCGCGCGTTACCGTTACCGCGGAAGACGGAAGGCCGTCGGAAAGAGAGGCCAGATGCGATCGGGGATCGTGACCATGACTTTGGGAGCTCTTCTCGGAATTGGATTGGCGGGTTGTGACTCGGCGGGCTCGGAGCCCAGCGAGGCGCAGATGAAGGAAGCGATGGAGTACGCGATGAATCATCCTCCTGGAGAGCCGGCCGGAGAGCCCATCAAGATTACGTTCTTCAAGAAGGAAGCGTGCGACAAGCCGACGCCGCAAGGCTTTCGTTGCACCTTCGAGGTAAAAGTCGCCTCGAGAAATATCGGCGCGTCGATGTACAACAACATCCCGTTCGCCGAGTTTTATAAGGATAAGGAGTCCGGAAAGTGGGCGATGCGGCCGCCGTTTTAGCCGGCATCTACGCACCTATCGCCGAGACAACCGGTCAATAGCCGATTGGTGTTGGGGCCGTCGCAAAGCTTGACCGGCCAACCAATCTTGCTTAAGCTTCGTCTTAACAACCACGTGATCCCCAAAATCATGCGTGTGGGGCTGGTATTCCTCGTCACTGTCTTGCTATTGACGGGGCTGTGCCACTTTTGTTCCACCGACAAGATCACCGACTCTAACGCGACACACATCTGCGCGGTGTGTGCCACAACTGGAATCGCGGTGGTCAGTTCAAGTCCGGTGTTAACCCTCGTGACGATCGTTGATCGAGTGGAAAGCCGGCCGGTTAGCCTGGGCTTCGATACCGTTGTAACGCGCATTACTTCTCCGCGCGCGCCTCCTGCTTTGTAACTCCCCGCTCGTCGTTTCTCGTCTCATTCCCAACGAACCGATCGAATCGCCTTTGGCGATTCAGCAGGAGTTTTATTCATGAGGAAAGGACTGACACTTGCCGCCGCGCTTCTCGCGTTGCCGGCGTGTCTCGTGGCGCAACATCAACCGATGCCGCCGCTTCCTCCGCCGACCGCGCCGGCGACTCCCCCGACGCCTGCCGCGGGGGCGCCTACCAAAATCTCATTGGACGAAGCCATTCGGCTGGCCATTCAGCATAATCACGCGCTGCAAGCCACCCGCACCACCATTCTGCAAAATCAGGCCGAGGAAGTTACCGCCAATCTCCGGCCTAATCCCAACCTTTCCTGGGACTCTCAGTTCTTTCCGTTATTCAATCCCAGCCAGTTCAGCGCCAATTACCTCGAGAACCAGGCGCAGTTCGACGTCGGCATCAGCTACACGATTGAGCGTGGCAAAAAACGCCAGCACCGTTTGGCCGCGGCCAAGGACCAGACCGCGGTGAGTGTCTCGCAGGTCGACGACAGTCAACGTACGCTGATTTTTAATACTGCTCAGCAATTCGTTGCGGTATTGCTAGCGGAGTCCACTGTGGAACTGGCCAAACAGGACGCAGACAGCTTTCAACAGACGGTCGGCATCAGCGAGTCGCGCTTCAAAGTCGGCGATATGAGCGAAGGCGATTTGCTGAAGATCAAGTTGCAGCTTTTCCAGTTTCAGAGCGACCTTTCCACCGCCAAGCTTTCCAGAGTGCAGGCTTTGGCAGCGCTGCGGCAATTGGTGGGATTCGAATCCGTCCCGGATGAATTCGATGTCGAGGGTGACCTCGACTATCATCCGCTGCGCTCCGACCTCCAACAGTTAAAAATTCTGGCGATGGAGAATCGTCCAGACTTGCGCGCCGCGCAACAAGGCGTCACCGCCGCACGTAGCCAGGAATCGTTGATGCGCGCCAACGGTAAGAAGGATCTAGGCGTAAGTTTTGATTACACCCACACTGCCGGCATCAACAGCGGCGCCTTCTTCTTTAATATCGATCTCCCCGTTTTTGACCGCAATCAGGGAGAAATCGCCAAGGCTCGTTTCGCGATCACCCAGGCTGAACAGGAAGCTATCGAGGCCGCCCAACAAGTGAACACCGACATCATCGACGCTTTCGCGGCGCTGCAATCCAACGACGAAATTATCAAGTTGTATCGCGGCGGCTATGTGGATCAGGCCAAGCAATCGCGGGATATCACCGAGTATGCGTTCAAACGTGGAGCCGCCAGCCTGCTGGATTTTCTCGATGCCGAGCGAACTTACCGTTCGAATCAACTTGCTTATCGTCAAGCGTTGGCGAGTTACATGACCGCACTGGAACAGATGCGTCAAGCTGTGGGTACAAGGGAGTTGCCGTGATGGCGCGAAACGCAATCGTAGTGAACCTGTGGGCGACCGCCGTGGCCGGCGCAATGTGCTTGGCCGGCTGTTCTGGGTCGTCGCAAGAAGAGTCGAAGATGACTTCGTACTCCACCGGCGAAAACAAACAGGACACGCCTGGTTTATTCACTGTTCCGCCGGATCAGATGGCCCACATCAAAGTTGTTCCGGTGGAAAAATCAAAAGTTCCACGGGTGCTGCGGCTCACGGGAGCGGTTGCTTACAACGCATTCAAGACCACGCCGGTGTTCAGCGCGGTCGGCGGCCCGGTTCAGGAGATTCTTGCCGAGCCGGGACAGAATGTTCACGCGGGGCAAACGCTTCTGACGGTCACCAGCCCGGATTATTCGGCGTCGCGATCGAGTTACTTGAAAGCGGTCACCGCTGCGCAACTCGCCGACAAGAATTACGATCGAGCCAAAGATTTGTACGAACATAAAGCCATCGCCGAGCGCGACCTGCAGCAAGCGGAGTCGGATCGCGATCAGGCGCAAGCCGACTTGCAGTCCTCGCAAGACGCGTTGCGTGCGCTGGGCATTCGTGATCCGGAAGCACTGATCAAGCAAACGCCTAAAACCACCGGACAGATTCCAGTTATCGCGCCTGCCGGCGGCCAAGTCGTGGAACGCCTCGTGGGGCCGGGCCAGTTGCTGCAGGCTGGTTCCACGCAGTGCTTCACCATCTCGGATATGAGCACCGTGTGGGTGCTGGTGAATGTGTATCAAAACGATCTGGCGTATGTGCGCAACGGCGACACCGTGGAGATCACTACCGACGCCTACCCGGATAAATTCCACGGGAAGATTTCGTATGTTGCCGATGCGCTCGATCCCAACACGCGGACGCTGCAGGCGCGAATCGTCACGGAAAATCCCGGTTTCAAATTGAAGAAGGATATGTACGTGACCGCTACGGTGCAGGCGGGGGCTTTGGCCAATGCCCTAACCGTGCCCGATGCAGCAGTACTACGCGATTCTGAGAATGCGCCGTTCGCCTACGTGCAGGTTGGCAACGGTCAATTCGCCCGGCGACTTATCAAAATCGGGGACAGTCAGGACGGACGGACGCTGATCCAGGACGGCTTGAAAGAAAACGAACACGTGGTCGGAGACGGCAGCCTGTTCCTGCAATTCAAGAATTCGTTGCAGCAATGAGAACTTTTCTGATGACCAAAAAACTCGACGCTGAGAATCGCCGCGTGCTAACTGCATGATCCATCGCATCGTCCAATTCGCGCTGCGGCAGCGTTTCGTGGTCCTGATGTTCAGCGTTCTAGTCGTCGTGGCTGGAATTATTTCTTTCCAGCGCATGCCGGTGGATGCTTATCCGGATCTTTCCCCGCCGATGGTCGAGCTGATCACCCAGTGGCCCGGACACGCTGCGGAAGAAGTGGAGCGGCTGACCACTTTGCCGCTGGAATTGGCCATGAACGGCATACCGAATCTTTCGGTGATGCGTTCCATCTCGTTGTACGGGCTCTCCGACGTAATCCTAACGTTCAACGAAGGCACTGATTCGTACTTCGCGCGCCAGGAAGCTTTTCAGCGTATCGCTGATGCCCAACTTCCCAGCGGAGTGACCCCCAGCATGGCTCCGCTGTTCAGCCCCAGCGGCTTGGTCTATCGCTATGTCATCGACAGCCCGGACCGCTCGCCGATGGAATTGCACACCTACGAAGATTGGATCGTCGAGCGTGCCTATCGCAGCGTGCCAGGTGTCGCTGATGACTCTGGATTCGGCGGCCCCACGATGGAGTATCACGTCGAATTGGATCCCGCGCGCGTTTACAACTTTCATCTTTCGGTGGCGCAGATCTTCAGCGCGCTGCAAGCCAACAACGCCAATACCGGCGGCGGTTTCTACACCCAGGGCGGACAGTTTTACTATGTGCGCGGCCTTGGCCTGCTGAAATCAACCGAGGACATTGGCGAAGTAGTGGTCGGCAGTAACAACGGCGTGCCCGTTCGAGTGAAAGACGTCGGCCAAGTGGTTATCGGCAACGCTCCGCGACTGGGTATTTTCGGATTTCAGGAAAAAGACAAAAAGAGCAATGAAGATGCCGTCGAAGGCGTAATCCTCATGCGCCGCGGCGAGCAGACCCAGAACGTTCTGGAAGCGGTGAAGCGCAAAACCGAAGAGCTGAATCGCTCGGTTCTTCCGCCGGACGTCAGAATCCATCCTTATTACGATCGCAGCGACTTGGTTCGCGTGACCACTGACACCGTGGAAAGCAATCTTCTACGCGGAATGATCCTGGTCTTCCTGGTGCTGCTTTTCTTTTTGGTGAGTTTTCGCGCGGCGGTGATCACTACGCTGACGATTCCGTTGGCCCTGCTATTCGCGTTTGTTTTTCTTCACGCCACGGGGGAAGCCGCCAATCTGCTTTCCATCGGCGCGATCGATTTCGGGATCATCATCGACGGCACCATCGTTATGGTGGAAAACATTTATCGCGAACTGGCCGAGCGCCGCGGCAGCGATTATGAATTGCACGAAGTGATTCTGCACGCCGCTCGCGACGTGGACCGCCCGATTTTCTATTCGGTGGCGGTGATTATCGCGGGATATTTGCCGATTTATGCGCTGACCGGCCCCTCCGGAAAGCTGTTTCACCCCATGGCGGACACTATGGGCTTCGCGTTGGTGGGCGCGCTGATCTTCACCCTCACTTTTGTGCCGGTGATTGTTTCCTACTGGTTCAAAAGTGGCGTGAAGGAAAAGCCTAACCGCGTGTTCGAGTGGGTTCGCGACCGATACGCTGGACGCTTAGTGTGGTGCCTCAATCATCCGCTGCTGACCGTGGTGATCGCCATCCTGATTTTTGGCGGTACCTTGCTGCTGGTGCCCTCCATCGGCGGCGAATTCCTGCCGCATCTCGATGAAGGCGCGTTGTGGGTCCGCGCCACCATGCCGTACACCATCGGCTTTGAAGACGCTGCGAAATTCGCTCCGCAAATTCGCCAAATCCTGATTCAGTATCCGCAGGTTACGACGGTCGGCTCGGAACTGGGGCGGCCTGACGATGGAACGGACCCGACCGGATTTTTCAATTGTGAATTTTATGTCGGCCTTAAGCCTTACTCGGACCAGACGTGGAAGAACGGCTCGATCCATACCAAGCAGGAACTAAGTGAAGATCTGGAGAAAAAATTAGAAGCCTATCCAGGAGTGATCTTTAACTTTACCCAGCCTGCTGAAGATGCCGTGGACGAAGCATTGACCGGACTAAAGTCCGCGCTGGCGGTGAAAGTTTTCGGGCCGGATCTGAATGTTCTGGAAAGCAAAGCGGTCCAGATTAAGAATATTTTGGACAAGACACCCGGATTCACTGAGCTGACGGTGGTGCGCGAGCTTGGCCAGCCCAGTTTGATTGTCGACATCGACCGCCCAAAAATCGCACGCTACGGCATCAACGTCACCGATGTCGAGACCGTGGTGCAGACTGCGGTTGGCGGACAAGCCGCCACTCAAGTCATTCAAGGCGAAAAATTGTTTGACCTGGTCCTGCGCATGGAGCCGCAATATCGGTCAAACGCCACTCAAATTGCCAACTTGCTGGTCCCCACTCCGGGTGGCCAACAGATTCCGTTGTCCCAACTGGCGGATATCAAGGAATCCACCGGAGCTTCGTTCATCTATCGCGAAAATAATTCGCGCTACATCGGGATTCAGTTTTCCGTCAATGGCCGCGATTTGGAAGGAATCGTTCGCGCCGGGCAAGCCGCCGTCGCGAAATCGGTGCAGCTGCCCGAGGGCTATCGGCTCGATTGGGGCGGCGAGTACAGCGAACTTCTGGAAGCCAAGTCGCAGCTTTATGTAATCGGTCCGCTGGCGATTTTTCTCATTTTCCTGATTCTTTTTGCGCTCTACGGAAACTTTAAATTCCCGCTGACCATCGCGTTGGGCGTGATTCTGACTGAGCCGGTGGGCGCTCTGATCGCCTTAAAGCTGCTGCATGTTCCCTTCAGCGTTTCGAGCGGACTGGGACTGCTGGCGTTACTCGGAGTATCGGTGGAGACCGCAGTCATCCTGGTGAGTTACATCAATAAACTTCGTCTGGAAGGTGCTTCCGTGCGTGATGCTACGCGCGAAGCTTCCCTGCTGCGTTTGCGGCCCATCATGATGACTGCCTTGGTGGCATGCCTTGGATTGCTGCCCGCCGCGATGTCTACTGGAGTCGGCAGCGACACCCAAAAACCGTTTGCGATCGTGGTAGTCGCCGGCCTACTTTCGCGGCTGTTGCTGGGTTTCTTTGTGAATCCCGTGCTGTATGAATTGGTGGCTCGCGAAGGCGACGTACTACAGGTGTGAGGTGGTGCGATGAAATTGGTGCGAGTCGGTGCACACGGGGCAGAACGGCCTGGGCTCCTCGATCGTGAAGGACGCATTCGGGATCTTTCCGGAAGTGTGGCGGACGTCGGCGGGAACACTCTGCTTCCAGATGGACTGGAACGACTGAAAAAGATCGATCCTGAGCAGTTGCCTTTACTGACGGGTACGCCGCGTATTGGTCCCTGTGTTTCACCCATCGGAAAGTTGATTTGCATCGGCCTGAATTATTCCGATCACGCCGCAGAAGCCGGCATGGCCCTTCCGACCGAGCCCATTGTGTTCATGAAGGCGACTTCTGCGATTGTTGGACCGAACGATGACGTAGAAATTCCGCGCGGATCAACCAAAACAGATTGGGAAGCGGAGCTCGGTGTGGTCATTGGCAAGCCGGCCAAGTACGTTGCCGAAGAGAAGGCCATGGAGCACGTCGCGGGCTACTGCATTGTGAATGACGTGTCGGAGCGAGCGTTTCAACTCGAGCGGCACGGCCAGTGGACCAAAGGAAAATCTCACGACACCTTTGCGCCAATCGGGCCGTGGCTCGTGACCGCCGATGAAATCCCTGATCCGCAGAAACTATCCATACAGTTGGATGTCAGCGGGCATCGCTACCAACACGGCTCGACGGCCACGATGGTGTTCGGCGTACGCTTTCTGGTCGCGTACCTGTCGAATTTTATGTCCTTGCAGCCAGGCGATGTCATTTCTACGGGAACTCCACCGGGCGTGGGCATGGGGCAGAAGCCCCAGGTGTTTTTGAAGGAAGGCGACACCATAGATATTCGAGTCGAAGGCCTCGGCGAGCAGCATCAGCGGGTGATTTCCCTTTAAGAAAACGCCGACTCACTGCCGCGCAGGTTCGTAATTCAGGTTCGGGCCTAGCCAGCGCTCGACTTCGGAGATGCTCATTTTTTTTCGTTGGCTGTAGTCCGCGACCTGGTCGCGGTCGATTTTACCCAGCGTGAAGTAGCGCGATTGCGGATGGGCGAAATAGAGGCCACTAACGCTGGAACCGGGCCACATGGCGAAGGACTCGGTTAGCTGCATTCCGGTGTTTTCCTGCACATCCAGCAAGCGCCAGATGGTGCCCTTCTCGGTGTGGTCGGGGCAGGCGGGATAACCTGGCGCGGGACGGATGCCGCGATATTTTTCCTGAATGAATTCGGCGTTGGTGAGGTTTTCAGCGCGCCCGTAACCCCATTCATCGCGCACACGTTTGTGCAGGCATTCGGCGAAGGCTTCGGCGAGGCGGTCGGCGATAGCTTCGGCCATGATGGCGTTGTAGTCGTCGTGTTGCGCGCGAAATTGATCGCAGAATGCTTTAAGTCCGATGCCGGTGGTCACCGCGAACGCGGCGATATAGTCGGCGAGGCCTGTTTCTTTTGGGGCGATGAAGTCAGATAGCGAGCGGCACGGTTCGCTGCCTTCGCGGTGGGCTTGCTGGCGAAGAAAGTGCAGATTCTCAAGCGCGGTTTGGCGTTTGCAATCCGTAAAAAGCGCGACGTCATCGCCAACGGTATTTGCGGGGAAAAATCCATACACGCCCCGCGCAGTGATGGTTTTTTCGGCGACCATTCGGTCGAGCAGTGCGTTGCCTTCGGCGAACAGTTGGCGAGCTTGTACGCCGCGTTCGCCGTCCTCGAGAATTCGGGGGTAGACCCCCTTTAGTTCCCAAGTGTGAAAAAAGGGAGTCCAGTCGATAAATTCCCGCAAAGTGGCCAACGGAAAATTGTCTAGCGCGCGCACCCCGATAAATTCCGGCACCGCCAGGTCTTCTTTGCGCCACTCGATCGGCGTGCGGCGCGTGCGTGCAACCTCGAGCGAAACGACCGGTTGCCGCGGCGCGGAGTGGGACTTGCGCACCGTTTCGTAGTCGGCCCGATGCTGCGCGACGAATTCGGCTTTGCTTTCGTCGCTCAAGAGACTTGTGGCCACGGGCACGGCGCGGCTGGCGTCTAGAACATGGACGACTGGTTCGCTATAGTGCGGCGCAATTTTTACCGCGGTGTGAGCGCGGCTGGTGGTGGCTCCGCCGATGAGCAGCGGCACCTTGAAACCCTGGCGCTCCATCTCGCGAGCCACGTGAACCATTTCGTCGAGAGAAGGAGTGATGAGTCCGCTGAGACCGATGATGTCGGCGTTCACGGATTTGGCCAGCTCGAGAATTCTCTCGGCCGGGACCATCACGCCCATGTCGATCACTTCGTAGTTGTTGCAGGCCAAGACGACTCCGACGATATTTTTGCCGATGTCGTGGACGTCACCCTTTACGGTGGCCAGAATAATTTTCCCCTGAGCTCTCACGGCTTGGCCTGCTGCGCTCTGCGCGGCTTTTTCTGCTTCCATGAACGGCGTGAGGTGCGCGACAGCTTTTTTCATGACGCGCGCAGACTTTACCACCTGCGGAAGAAACATTTTGCCCGCGCCGAACAAATCACCGACGACGCTCATTCCCGCCATCAGCGGGCCTTCAATGACGAGCAGCGGGCGGCCGAGTTTTACCCGGGCTTCTTCAGCGTCTAGTTCGATGTACGAGTCGATGCCTTTCACGAGCGCGTGAGACAGGCGCTCTTCCACGGTGCCGTTGCGCCATTCTTCGGTCTTCTTTTCGGTGGCGACGGTGCCGACGTTTTTCAGTTTTTCGCCGAAGTCGACGAGCCGTTCGGTGGCGTCCGGGCGACGATTGAGTAAGACATCTTCGACGAGAACTTTTAGTTCCGGATCGATCTCTTCGTAGACCTCGAGCATGCCGGCGTTGACGATGCCCATATCCATGCCCGCAGCGATAGCGTGATAGAGGAATGCCGAGTGCATAGCTTCGCGGACTTTGTTGTTGCCGCGGAAGCTGAACGAGATATTCGAAACGCCGCCGCTCACTTTCGCATACGGGAGATTCGCTTTGATCCAGCGCGTGGCATTGATGTAATCCACGGCGTAGTTGTTGTGTTCCTCCATGCCGGTGGCGACGGTGAGAATGTTGGGATCGAAGATGATGTCTTCCGGCGGGAAGCCGACTTCGTCGACGAGAATGCGGTAGGCCCGTTCGCAGATGCGGATTTTCTCTTCGTAGGTCGCGGCTTGGCCTTTTTCGTCGAAAGCCATCACGACCACTGCGGCGCCATATTTCAGAACCGTGGCTGCGTTTTGCTTAAATTTGTCTTCGCCTTCTTTTAGAGAAATGGAATTGACGATGCCTTTGCCTTGCAGACATTTCAAGCCGGCTTGGATCACCTCCCATTTAGAGGAGTCGATCATGAAGGGAGCTTTGGCGACTTCGGGTTCGCTTTGCAGGAGCTGCAGAAAACGGCTCATGGCCGCGACGCCGTCGATCATTCCCTCGTCCATGCAGATGTCGAGGACGTTCGCGCCATTTTCCACTTGCTGACGGGCGACACTGACGGCTTCTTCGAATTTGCCTTCTTTGACGAGCTTGGCGAACTTCGGCGAACCGGCGACGTTGGTGCGTTCGCCGATCATGATGTAGACGCCTTGCTGTTGAGTAAACGGCTGCGAGCCGGATAGACGAAGCGGTTTCGTCTCGGCAGGTGCGGGCGAGTTGGAGTCCTCGGTGCTCAAGCCGCTTTCTCGCTTTGGTGCTGCCATTTTCGCGGTGGCAGGCCTTCGAGGGCCTCGGCGATGGCGGCGATGTGTTCAGGGGTGTTGCCGCAGCAGCCGCCGGCGATGTTAATCAAGCCATCTTTCGCAAAAGTCCCAAGATAACGCGCCATGTCCGTGGGGCCGAGGTCAAAACCGGTTTCAGAAAGCGGATTAGGCAAACCGGCATTCGGATAACAAGAAATTGCCACGTCCGCTTTTTCCGAGAGGTCGCTCAAGAATGGATACATCAGGTCGGGGCCCAGGGAGCAGTTCAGCCCCACCGATAAAGGTTTGACGTGTTTTACGGCGTTCCAAAAAGCTTCGGTGGTCTGCGCAGAAATTAATGTTTCCCCGCCACGGCCAACGGCTGCGGAAATCATCACTGGCAATTCTTTGCCATTTTCTTCGAAGACTTCCTGAATCGCGACGAGCGCAGCTTTTGCATTCAGCGAGTCGAAGATGGTTTCGACCAACAGAAAATCCACACCACCAGCGATCAACGCGCGAGCTTGTTCGGCATAGGCAGTCTTCA
Organism: uncultured Acidobacteriota bacterium; assembly: GCA_963846145.1. Lineage (GTDB taxonomy): Bacteria > Acidobacteriota > Terriglobia > Acidiferrales > UBA7541 > Acidiferrum. The sequence continues at coordinate 20,444 of CAWJUV010000008.1, forward strand.
CCTGATCAAACGTGACTACGCGGAAGCCGGCATCGTCTGGATCGGGCGAATTCGAAAGCGAGACGGTCAGCGGACCCAGCGCACCCGCCACGAAACGCTGCCGGGACGTCGCGTTCCCCACGCGGTCGGCCCACTCGCGACACTGTCGCGCGGATTGCTCGTTGATTTCGCCTGCCAGGTTGCGCAAGAACACGTCCTGAATGACTTTTTCGTAGAATGCCGGGTCTTTGCGTCCGCCCTTTTCGCGCGGATCTTCCACGAAGAACTCACTTTGGGCAATGCTGGTGGCCCCGAAAGTGTTGGTCTCAATAATGTCGGCGCCGGCTTCCAAGAAGCGTCGATGAATATCCCCGATCATCTTTGGCTGAGTCAAAGTGAAGAGGTCGCCGTCGTTGAGAAGATCTTTGGGGGCGTCCGCAAACCGCTCTCCGCGCATGTCCGCTTCCTGCATGCCATAGGTGCGGATGGTCGTGCCCATCGCTCCATCGATGATGGCGATGCGCTGTGCAAGAACCTTTTCCAGCGGGTGAGTAGGGCGGTTAGTCATAATCGGGTGGCCATGATGCCCTTGAGCAAAGGCCGATTGCTCTTTAAAGGCAAAGTCTCCCCTTTTCTATTATAGCTGCTGGTAGCGTTAACGATGGAATGGCCGGCGCGAGACTTCCCTGGATTGCGCAGGACTTAGGGTGCGCGATTCTGCACTTCTCGACGTTCGTCATTACCGCTTGCTATAAGGACAGCGTAGGCGGACGTAGCGAATTTAGCGGCGGTTTGCTAATTCACTCTGACCCGTTCGCAGCGAAGCGTGCTCCTACGATTTGCGCGGCACGAAAACGCGCCACGGACATGGGCCGGATTCCCGCGAAAGAAGGTTCACTTTGGTCGCTCCGACTGTGGGGGCTTCTACTCGAAATCAGTGGACACGCTGAGTTCTTTCCAGGGTCATGTAGAGGCTCGATGTCCCTAGCTGTCGCCAACACTTTATTATCCGCCGCAATGCCCGCTTCAACAATCGCGCGGCCCAGCCCGCGAGAACTGCCCGTCACGAACCAAACTTGCGAAATTCATCCTCCTATTATTCGCAATCGGGTCGACTGTGAAGCTCCGTGCGCTGGCTTTGAGAGAATAGGCCTTACCTTCAAAGTCTGCGAAAGCGTGTTTCTTCAGCGTCTACTTTTCGAGAAGAAAGCAGTTCTTTTTGGAAGGGGGAAATGAACTATGGCGGAGAGGGGGGGATTCGAACCCCCGTTAGGGTGTTTAGTCCCTAAAACGGTTTAGCAAACCGCCGCATTCAGCCGCTCTGCCACCTCTCCGCGGCGTGATTTCAATAGCTTAGCACATCTGCCCTAATTTATCTGGTGGCACTCCTGGTGCACTCTGGTTTCACTGAGTCAACCGGAGCCTCGAGTTTCTTCATTTCCGCCTATTGTTTGCCATTTATCGTGCGCCTCGCGTTGAGCGAAATTCTTTACGTGTAAACTTTCTCACTTCGCGACTTTACCTTCTTCCCGCTACCGGTTTTCTGGCTTATTAGTTTGTTCGGATCCGCCAACTTTGCAGGATCTGCTGTGTCATGCACACGACCAGCCTCAATTTCTGCCGCGACTGAATTCAACCAGCGCAAATCCAACCTGCATTGCTCCGCCATGTGCTCCATCAAAAAGCGGCTGCCACTCGGCAACACCTTGCCCCAGTTCTTCCGAAGGTTTTTGAGTTCTGTTAGCCGCTCTTTTACCTTGGCGAGTCTGCGCCGAAGCGCGTCCGTGACGACTTGCAAATCCGCCAGATGCAAGAAGAGCATCGGTCCATAAAGTGTTTCAGCGGTTCCGCCAGATTCCGCGAATTGCTGATGCAGCAGTTCGAGAAAGCGCTGCCGGCCGCGGGGTGTAATGCGGTACACCGTGCGCATCCCTCCGCGAGGCACTCGCTCGTGCGCTACAGCGCTTAACAATCCATCGGCAACTAATTGCCGCACTGTGTAGTAAAGAGTTCCGGTGTCTACATCCGTAAAGCACTCGATCATGGCCTGGGTGAGCCGACGCTTGATCTCGTAAGGATGAAAGTCCCCGCGGTGCAGCACGCCTAAAATATATAGTTCCGATTTCATTAGTTTAATTGTACTATGTCAATCACACCAAGAAAGGAGTCGCTATGAAACGTGCCATTCTCGCTGGTTTACTCGCCCTTGTCACCTGGGCCCTCGTCGCCAGCATCATCAATCGTGTTTTTCGTCTGGTTATCCCCGGTTACACGGCCGCCGAACACACTCTTCAATTTACCCTGAGCATCGAAATTGCCCGTCTACTTATGGGCGCGGCGGCGTCGGTCGCGGGTGGAGTAGTCGCTTCCTGGATTGCTCCAACAAAATCGTGGGTCGCGCCGGTGGTCGGCATGATCGTGCTGGCGCTATTTCTGCCAGTGCATATCGCCATCTGGGCAAAACTTCCAGTTTGGTATCACCTCACCTTCCTCTTAACGATCATCCCGTTGGTTGTCCTCGGCGCGCGACTCGCTCTACGGCGCGCGGACCGGCTTCCGTCGCCGCTCGTGCACAGCAGAAGCTGAGTCCGGAGCCGTCTGCCTTGATCGAGCCATTGCGCAGCATCGCATGAAAAAGAAAAACGCCCGAGTCGTTTAGGCTCGGGCGTTTTAATTTTTTACAGCGACGCTTACTGAGGGAGCTAGTAGATGTCGTACTGCTCCCAGTGCAAGGTGGCGTCGGATTGGATGATGATATGTTTGTGCGAGGTTTGCTCCAGTTCGTCCATGAGCAGGGACTCGCGGGTTTTCAGGGCCTTGGCGATTTCGGGATGGACGCGAAGGGTGAGGTTCGGGCCTTCGTGGCCGGCCATGGCCATTTTGCGGGCTTCTGCCTGGATTTCGTAGCAGAGGGTCGGGATGGATTTCACCATTCCCGAGCCGGTGCAATACGGGCAGGGTTGGCACAGAACGCGTTCCAGAGCTTGCTTGGTGCGTTTGCGGGTGATGCAGACCAGGCCGAATTCATTGAAGCTCAGCGCCTTTGACGGAGCCTTGTCTTCTTCGAGAGCCTGCTGCAGCGCGAACAACACTTTGTCGCGGTTGCGGCGCTCTTCCATGTCGATGAAGTCAACCACGATGATGCCGCCCAAATCGCGCAGGCGGATCTGGCGGACGATTTCTTTCACCGCTTCGAGGTTGGTCTTGACGATGGTGTCTTCGAGGCGGGTGGAACCTTTGCCTACGAATTTGCCGGTGTTGACGTCGATGGCCACCAGCGCTTCGGTGTGGTTGATGACGATGTAGCCGCCGGACTTGAGCCAGACCTTAGCGCGCAGAGCTTTGTCGAGTTCGTGCTGAATGCCGAACTCTTCGAAGATGGGCGTTTCCTTGGTGTAGAGCTTGACGCGGCTGACCAGCTTGGGCTGGAAGCGGCTGACGAACTCGACCACCTTGCTGTATTCCTCTTCGCTGTCGATCCAGATGGCAGTGAAGTCATCGCTGACGTAATCGCGGAGGATGCGTTCGACGAGGTTGAGGTCGCGGTGCAGCAGCGAAGGAGCTTTGCGCTGCTCGCTGCGTTCCTTGATTTCGTTCCAGGTGGTGCCGAGGAATTCGATGTCGGCGCGAATTTCTTCGTCGGTAGCGCCGCCTGCAGCGGTGCGCACGATGAAGCCGCCGGGATAGCTGCCGCGCGCTTCACCCACCAAGCGGCGGAGACGCGAGCGATTTTCGGCGCTGGCAATTTTTCGCGACACACCGATGTGATCGATGGTCGGCATGTACACCAGGAAGCGTCCAGGCAAAGCCACGTGGCTGGTGATGCGCGCGCCCTTTTTGCCGAGCGGCTCTTTGGCGATCTGGATGACTACATCCTGACCAGCCTTGAGCATTTCGGAGATGAGCTGCGGACGGCGATGGCCGTGATGACCGCCCTGATGGCCGCGATCGTGACGTGGGCCACCTTGGCCGCCTCCGGGACGACGTTCGAAGCGCTGGCCGGGACGTCCGCCGCGGTCGTGGCGCGGGCCGCTGTGGCTGTGACCGCCGGGACCTGAACTATGACGATTGTCGGGGCGGTTGCCGCGATTGTCGCCGCGGCTTTCTCCGCGACTTCCGCGGTTGTCTCCACGGTTGCGGTCGCGTCCGCCGCTGCGGAAAGGCCGCTGAAAACGTTGGCGCGGGTTGCCGCCCACGCGTGCCGATTCGCGCGGAAAATCTTCGCGAGGCGCGCCGGGTTGACGCGGGGCGCGGGTTTCGCCCGGGAGCAAGATCGCATCGTCAGCGAGCGGCGCAGCCGAGGAGGCGGCCAAGCTATTACCGGCGTTTTCTTCGGTTGCCGAATCGTTGTGCTCATGGCTATGAACTTCTTCGCCGTGATTTTCGTCGCCGTGTGCTTCGGCTTCGTGTTCGTCTTCCTGCATGCCGAGTTCAGCGTGGTGTTCGGCGGTTTCGTGAGCAGCGTCGGCTTCGGCAGCGAGGTGAGCGGCGTGTGCGTCTTCGTGAGCGGCGTCGGCTTCATCGGCGAGATGTGCGGCATGGGCGTCTTCAAGGTCGGCACGCTCTTCGTCGTGTAGATCCGAGGGCGCGTGCGCGCGAGTTTCGGCGATGGCGGCGCGAACCTCTTCTTCGGCCTCCTCGGTATCTTCCTCGTCTTCGTCAAGTTCGGATTCAGTCGCGGAATTTTCTTCCTCGCCTTCGAGTTCGTCTTCCTCGTCTTCTTCCTCTTCTTCGAAGATGGCGGAGCCGGAGAGAGATTCTGCGGGAGCAGCACCGCGAATTTCTTCCTGCTTGGCTTCCACGATGCCGTGAGCCAGAGCGGCGATTTGATCGTCGTTAAGGGTTTCGGTCTCGGTGGAGGAATGGGGCAGCTCGAGCGGTGAGGCTTCGTGGCGCGGCGGATTGTTGCCGTGCGCGGAAAGCGTGGAGTCGTCCGCTACGCCGATATTTTCGTCGGCGCTGACGGGAGCGGCTTCGGATTCGGAGCCGGCATCGGCCAGCAGCCAACGCGGAAGACCGCCAGTGAAGCGGCGGGGACCTCCGGCAGGAGTAGCTGAAGTGCCAGGACCGCCCGCGGCGCGCGGGGTTTCGGGAGTCTCGGAATATTTGCTGGATTCCTGCTCCGCTATCGGAGCGGCGGGCGGAGCTGGTGGCTTGCCGCGGTATTTCGCGAGGTTCTCACCCGGTAGGACGATCGGATCGTCGGCGACGTCGTAAACCGCTGGCGTTGAAGGCGGGCGCGACGATTCCGGACGGCGATTGTCGAAGCTGCGATGGCCATGGCTGGGTCCGCGTTGATCGCGGGAGTCCTGTTGATTGCCTGCTCCGCCTTGTGGCGAAGCGTATTTCGAAGGCGGCAAATTTCGCCCTTGGTGGCCACCACCGGTGGTGGGACGTCCTCCACGTCGGCGTCCGCCGCGACGGCCAAAGCGGCCGCGGCCGCCTCCTCCGCCTTCCTGGCGTTGCTCATTGCCACCGCGATCGTTGCCGCGATCAGCACCACGGTCGTTGCCGCGGTTGAAAGTCTGGCCGGCGCGATCGTTGCCGCCGCGATAGCCGTAGTTTTGCGATTGCTTGTAGCTCGGGCCGAAATTTTGCGGAGCGGAAGCGTTCGATTCGGGCTGACGCTCGTCCATTTCGTGGGGCTGATCCTCGGATGGACCGCTGCGCGCAGCAATGGGCTCAATCCTGTTGCCGGGCTGCGGTTCGTCGAGGTGTTCTTCGTCGTGCAGGCCCGGCTGCTGCTCGGATTCGGCACCGTGGTCTGCAGCGTCGTGCTCATCATGGGCGTGCTCGACCTTGGCGCGCGATTCGCCGGGCAACAGAACTTCATCGGAAGACGCGTCCGGCACTTCCTGACCTTCCACCGGAGCGATCGTTCCATTTCCCGCGCCAGATGGAGCAGGCGCGTGGCCGGCTTCGTGTCCATGATCATCGTAGTCTTCGAGATTTTCGAAAACGTCGCTGACGTACAGGAAGGCGTCGCCATCCAGACCGATGTCGACGAAAGCCGATTGCATTCCGGGGAGGACCCGAGTGACTTTGCCTTTGTAGATGCTGCCGACGAGAGCGAACTCTTTCTCGCGCTCGATGTAAATTTCGACTAACTGACCTTCTTCAAGAATAGCGACCCGCCGTTCATGGGAGGCCGCGCTGATTACCAACTCTTTTGACATAAAACTCCTCGAGGGGCATCGCCGCGAGCTTGAGCCCGTGGGGTGTCCGAGAAACCGGCGCCTGCCCCGGGAATCCCGGGACACACGTGGCCACGACCGCATGGAGGTGGTTTGAACGTTCGAAGGCGGAGGGAGCGGAGGCCTGAGAGCCACCACTAACGCTGTACTTCCTCAGTCTATCGAGGCTAGTCCGTTGCGGGGAGAATCCCGGGCAAACGGCGGACGATGCTGTCCTCACTCTTATATTTCCTTAAAATTTACGAAGACCTTAGCGGTCAACAACTGGAGCGGCCGCTTGGTGGTCCACTCGTTTCAATCATTTACTAAAAGCTGAAACCTGACGGCCGGCCAAACAGGCGCGCACCGCAGGGGACTGGCGCTCGTCAGTTGACGAAGCGGCGAATGCGGACATTCATCACCAAACCGATCGCCAGAAAAACAAACAACGTAGCGGAACCGCCGTAGCTCATGAGCGGCAGCGGAATCCCGGTAACCGGCATAGCGCCGATGACCATGGCCACGTTTACTAAAACGTGAAAACCGAGCGCGGCAGCCACGCCCATCACCAGAAACATGCCGGCGCGATCTTTGGCGCGCTGAGCGTTCTGGACCAGGCGAAGCAACAACGCCATGTACAAACCTAAGGCAAGCAGCACACCTTTGAATCCCTGTTCTTCAGCCCAGGCCGACATGATGAAATCGGAATAACGGACCGGGATGTAGCCCAGTTGACTCTGACTGCCGTTGCCAAAACCTTTGCCCCAGAAGCCGCCGGAACCGACAGCGATCTTGGATTGCGTCACTTGATACCCAGAGCCTTTTGCGTCTTCTTCAGGATGCAGGAAAGAAGTGACCCGCTCCCGTTGATACGGCTTCAAAATGTGTTTGCTGACTGGAGCGTAAAAAACAGCTCCAACTGCGAGGACTCCCACCAGCGAGATGATCGCGGCATGTTGCCACTGCAAACCGGCCAAAAACGCGCCCACGACCAGCATCGGTAACAGCACCAAGGCTGTACCCAGGTCGGGCTGCTTGAGGATCAAGATCAGCGGCAACCCAACTAATAAGCCTGCTTTGATCAAGTCTTGCAGGGAGAGTTCATCGCTGCGCACTTCCGCAAAGAAGCGCGCCACTACGATGATTATAATCAACTTTACCAATTCTGACACCTGAAAGAATTCGCCGAGCACTGGGATCCAGCGTTTTGCCCCGAAACGGGAATGGCCCATGGCCAGGACCGCGATAAGCGCAACGATTCCAATGCCGTAGAGGACCGGGGCCTGGTCGAGGATCAAGTGATAGTCGAGCCGCGAGAGAGCAAACATCAGCGCGAAGCCGATAACCAGCCAGCGGATTTGCTTAATGTGCATGCCCGCGAGCGAGCTGCCGTGGGTGGCGGAATAGATTTCGATTACGCCTAAGGTGCAGATGGCGGCGAGGATGGCGAGGAGCCACCAGTCGTAATCGCGAGTGCCGGTTTTTTCTTTCATGTGTGCGTGTAGGCCTTGGAGTTAACGGCGGCCGCCTCCGGAAGAATGCGCAGGTTGGGCTGCTGCGCTGGTGGTGTTTGCGTTCGCGTTCGAAACTTTGGTGGCGTTCGAAACTTTGGCGCCGTCGGATTTTTGCGGCGCGGCGTTTGTTGCGGCCGGCGCGGTGGAAGTGTTGGAAGACTTTTTGGCGTTCGAATCGGTGGAGGCTTGTACGTTCGAAATCGCGGAATTTTGCGCATCGTTGGCCAGCGCGGTGGTATCGCCGGGATTCTTCCCGTCGCCCAGATCGTAGTGCTGATAGTTCACCGTGGTTTGCGTGCTGGTGTTTTTGTTTTTCTTGTCGTAGTAGGCCTTGATGATGTCCCGCACGACCGGGCCGGACGCGGTGCCGCCGTGTTGGCCGCTTTCCTGGACGAGCACGGAGACGACAATTTCCGGATTGCGGCGCGGAGCGTAGCCCACGAACCAGGCGTTGTCTTCAAATTTTTTCTGTTTGCCGAGGCGCTCGCGAGTGGCGTAGCCGATGACTTGCGCGGTGCCGGATTTGCCGCTGAGTTCGATGCCCGCCAACTTTAGCGAATTGCCGGTGCCGCCCTCGTTGACGACGCCGTACATGGCGTCGGTCACTTTTTCGACAGTGGGTTCGGAAATAGTGAACCGTTCTTCGCCCACATTTTGTGCGTCCTTCAGAAAATGCGGTTGCTTGAAAACTCCGCCCATCGCGATGCCACCGATGGTGCGCGCGAGTTGCAACGGAGTGGTGGTGACTGCGCCTTGGCCGGTGGAGACGGAAATGGTTTCACCGGCGTACCACTTGCGATGGAAAACGCGCTCGACCCATTCTTCGCTTGGCATCAGGCCCGGCTCTTCGGACGGGAGATCGATGCCGGTTTTGTGACCGAGGCCCATTTTGGTGGCGTAGTAGGACAGGCGATCAATGCCCAACTTCATGCCGACGTTGTAGAAGAAGATGTCGCACGACTGCATGATCGCTTTCTTGTAGTCGACCACGCCGTGTGAGCTCTTGCCGAAGACCCAGCATTTGAATTGGCGGCCGTAGAAGGTGCCGTAGCCCGGGCAGAAGGCGGTGTAATTTTCCGGCGGCACTTTGTCTTCCAGCATCGCGGTGGCGGTGATGATTTTGAAAACGGAGCCGGGCGCGAGTTGCGCTTGAATGGCGCGATTTAGCAGCGGATGCAGCGGATCTTCGTTGAGGCGCTTCCATTCTTCTGCGGGAACGCGGACGGCAAAATCGTTGGGATCCGGAGTGGGGCGGCTGACCATCGCGAGAACTTCACCGGTGCGCGGATCAAGAGCCACCACGGCGCCGGGGCGTTCGCCCAGCGATTGTTCGGCGACCTGCTGCAAGTCGTAGTCGATGGTGAGCTGAATTTGTTTGCCGGGGATGGCTTCCTGCGTGGAAAGCCGGCCGACTTCTTTGCCGACGCTGTTGACGATAACGCGGCGCATGCCGTCGGTACCGATTAAGAGATCGTTGTACTGTTTTTCTAGGCCGGTTTTACCGACGAAGTCGCCGGGGCGGAAGCGGCCGTTACTGGCTTCGATTTGTTGCTCGCTGACTTCACCGACGTAGCCGCTGGCGTGGCCCATGAATCCGCCGGAAATGTAGCGACGGCGCGAAACGGAAATCATTTCGAGAACGGGAAGATCGGAGCGATGCGACTCGATGAAGGCGATGTCCGCATCGGTGGCTTCCGGTTTGATGACGATTGGTTGGAACTTGGGAAGATTTTTGGTGGTGTTGAGATTGTCTTTTAAATCGTCGATGGAGATGCCCAGGCCTTCGGAAATGGCCGGAAGATTTTTGTCGACGAGAACGGGATCGTCGCGCAGGAGAAGCACGCTGAAAGACGGACGGTTGTCGACCAGGACGCGGCCGTCGCGGTCCAACATGCGCCCGCGGGGGGCGATAACCGGGATGGAGCGAACGCGATTGCGTTCGGCCATCGAAGAGTATTTGTCGGAGTCGATGACCTGCAGCTTCCAAAAGCCCAAGAGCAGCACGCCGACCATACCTACGATGACGTAGGAAGCGACTGCCAGCCGCCCCTGCGGAAGACGATTATCGTTGCGAAACCAAATAGACACTGAGGACCCCGCGCGCGAAAGGCTTGTCAGGGTGGGCTGACTCGCTCGAATAAACTGAGGAGCGCGTTCGCGTCACGAAAAATTTTGTTTAAGGATGTCTGCCGGAAGCTACTTGCAACCGCAAAAGCTGGTCCGCGCCCAAACACCGCAAAACTGCGCTGCGCCGTTACCTTGCAGCTAATCTAAAAAGTAGCACTGGGGTAGGAGTGCTGCAAGAGGAGCGGGGCGCGATTGTTCCAGGAGTGCATTGTGTCTCGCGGCGCGTTGCGTGGGAGGAAAGTTGCTCATGCGTGCGGTGCAGGCTAAGGTTGGAATTCCTTTATTTGTGCGATTTGCGTGAGGATTTGCGGTTGACGGGTGTGTGGCTGGTATGGCGCTGAAGAAAAAACAAATGCGGCTGGCGCTGGTGGGAATGTCCGGCAGCGGCAAGACCTTTTGGACTAGGAAGCTGGCTGCGGCGGGGTGGCGGGCGGTTTCTTGTGACGATGCCATTGAAGCCCGGTTGGCGCCTCGTTTGGCGGCTGGAGGCTACGCGGGGATCCATGGGGTGGCGGCGTGGATGGGGTGGCCGGATAGTCCGGCGTATGCGGAGCGCGAGGCCGAGTATTTGGCGGAAGAAATTGCGGTGATGGATGAATATCTGAGCGCGCTGGAAAAAGATGAGAGTGGCGTACCGATGGTGCTGGATACGACCGGTAGCGTGATTTATGCGCAGAACAATTTGTTGATGCGATTGCGGCGGGCGATGACGGTGGTGCATCTGGCGTCCACAGACCGGGAGCAGGAATTGCTGGTGCAGAGATATTTGAATGATCCGAAGCCGGTGCTTTGGCGCGGGTCATTTCACGCAAAGGAGCGGGAGGCACCGCGGGAGACGGTGGCGCGGTGTTATCCGATGTTGATTGCGGCGCGGAAGAGAAGTTATGAGGTGTTGGCGCACGGGTCATTGCAGGTAGCGGAGTTGCGCGCTGAAGACGACTTGGCGGGCTCGGACGTAGAAAATTTCTTGGCGAAGATTCGGGAGCGCATTCCGGCGGCTTGAAACGCCGAGGTTAAACGATGAGATATCGGAGTACATCCCGGGAAGCACCGCTGACGTCACTGCGTGGAGCGGTCCTGCGCGGGCTTGCGCCGGATGGCGGCTTGTATATGCCGGTGGAGATTGCGCGGCGTTCGCCGACGGAGCTGGAAGAGTTTCGGAAGCTGCCGTTTACCGAAGTTTGCTTTCGCGTAGTGCGACCATTTGCCGGCGCGGAAGTGCCGGAAGAAATTCTGTGGCAGGTGGTGAGCGAGGCCATCAATTTTCCGGTGAAGCTGGTTTCGCTGTCGCCGGGGCTGCACATTCTGGAACTGTTTCACGGGCCGACGCTGGCGTTCAAAGATTTTGGCGCGCGGTTTATGGCGCGGCTGATGGGTTACTTCGTGCGCGAGGAAACGCGCCCGCTGACCGTTTTGGTCGCCACTTCGGGAGACACCGGCAGTGCGGTAGCCCACGGTTTCTTGCGAGTGCCGGGTATTCGGGTGGTGATCTTGTATCCGTCGAAACGGATCAGCGAAGCGCAGGAGAAACAGTTCACAACATTAGGCGAAAACATTACGGCGCTGGAGATTGCCGGGAGTTTTGACGATTGCCAAAGATTGGTGAAGCAGGCGTTTGCGGATGTGGAGCTGAACAAGCGAGCGTTTTTGACTTCCGCGAATTCCATCAATATTGGCCGTCTGTTGCCGCAGATGTTTTATCACGTGGCGGCGTACCGGCAATTGCCGGTGGCATCGGTCCCGCTGATTGTTTCCGTACCCAGTGGAAATTTTGGAAATTTAACGGCGGGAATTTTCGCCAAACGGATTGGACTGCCGGTGGCGCGCTTTGTGGCGTCGACCAATGCGAATGACGCGGTGCCCCAATATTTGCGCACTGGAGAGTTTCGGCCGCACGCGGCGCATGCCACCGTGTCCAATGCGATGGATGTAGGGAACCCCAACAATTTTCCGCGCTTGCTGGATTTATGCCGGAACCGGCTGGAGTACGTGCAGAAGGAAATCTGGGGTCACGGGGCGACGGATGAGGAAACACTGGCGGCGATGAAGAGCGTATACGAAAAGTTTAAGTACATCGCCGATCCGCATACAGCAGTTGGGATTTTGGGCTGGGAAGCGTATCGCAAAGCGCATGCAGAGCCGGCACAAGGATTGGTGCTGGCCACGGCACATCCGGCGAAATTTGCCGAAGTGGTGACGCGAGCGATTGGAACAGCGCCGCGGTTGCCGGCAAGACTTGCGGCGCATTTGAAGAAAGAAAAATTGTCGCTGCCGATGGGAAGTTCCTACGACGAGTTTAAGGAGTTTTTGTTGGCCCACTGACTACAAGTCTCGTTGGAAGAAGGTGATTTCCGCCGGCCGACTTCCGCGAAGGCTCCGGCTGCTCCATACTCAAGACAGACTTACTAAGCTTTCTTTTTCTTGATCCCAAGCCCTCACACTACTCGAACTACTTCTCGTTGCGGTAATCTTTATCGGTAACCGGCTCTAACCAAACTGTCTTGCCCTTCTGAGTTGGAGTGGTCGCCAAGTAGGTAAAACTGCTGCTCGGCGTGGCCCCATGCCAGTGCTCGACGCCGGGGAGACATTTGATTACATCGCCTTTGTGAACTATTTGTACCGGTTTTCCTCTCTCCTGGTAATAGCCGGTGCCCTCCAGCACGAGTAAAATCTGTCCGCCCGGATGACTGTGCCAATCCAGCTTTGCACCCGCTTCGAAGGTCGCTACCGCGAGCGCGTAGTCGAACGTACTATCACCCGCGTTTAATTCTTTAAGCCAAACATTCCCGGTGTGATTTTTTGTGGTAGACAGTTCGCCCTTCGGGAAAACTGTGTTTTCTGTTTGTGCGCGGCACGGGATGGCTGGACACAACACACAACGCACCAACGACTAATAGAATTCTTGTGCTCATGGCTTACCTGCTTTCTTTAGTTCGACAGCGCGACCGCCCATTATAGGCGCTGGTCATAGCAACAGTACGGTCTGACGAGTTTGTTTTCAGGATTTGCGGAGGCGGTCGAGGAGCATGAAGAGGGGGACAGCGACGAGGGCATTAATGAAGGCGGCCAGGGCGAGATGCCAGGTGAACCAAGTGCTGGATTGGGCCAGGAGCATGCGACGAGTGAGCAGCACGATGCCCTGGTGCAGGCCGAAGAAGACGATCGTGAGGGCGAAGCGGGCGGCGGGATGTTCGGTGTCGAGGCGCGCGCCGATGGAAGAAGCGAGATAGCCGATGATGGTTTTCGCTATGCCGTACAAGCCGATCGGAACCGTGGGGCCGCTGAGGCTGTCTTGCAGTAAGCCGATGGTCATGCCGAGCAGCAATCCCGTCGAGGGATTACGCCGGCTTAGTCCGAAATAAATAGTGATGAGCAGCGGAAGATCGAGGAGCGCGGACTTCTCCATGTAAACAGGGACGAAGGCCTGGAACATCAGCGCGAGGAGCGTGACTCCGACAATGGCTCCGGCGCGGAACTTGTGCACTTCGATGTGCGACTCGAAGTTGTCGCGGAGCTCGTAGGTTTCGTTCATCGGGACCTGCCCGGTTTTGCGCTGGGCTTCTTAGCGCTGGCGGTTTTCGCGGGCGGCGTTGCGGTGCTGGAAGTTTGCGAGGTGTTCGCCGGCGGATTGGCAGCGGAGGTTGCTGGCGTCGGGACTGGAGGCGGAACGGCTTGCGGATCCTGTTTGAGCTGCAGCGGCTGAGTGGTGAGCAGCACGATGACTTCTTCGAGTCGCGAGAGGCGCGCCGAAGGTTTTACTCGAATAGTTTTGAAGGGATTGCCGGGAGTGATTTCGGTGATGACCCCGATGGGCAGATCGCGCGGAAAAATTTTGTCCATGCCGCTGGTGACCACCGCTTCGCCGAGGTTTACGGTGTCGTCGTTGGCGACGTATTTCATGGCGAGCAGCGGTTCACCGGTGCCGCCGACGGGACTCTGAATTCGGGAGCTGCCGAGCATGGCGCCGACGCCACTGTCTTTGTCGATAAGCAAAAGAACTTCGGCGGTTTCGTCAAAAACTTCGACCACTTTGCCGACCACCCCTTCGGGAGTGATCACGCCCATATTCTTACGGATGCCGCTCTTGGAGCCGCGGTCGATGAGCACCGTGGCGCTGGCGGTTCCGGGACTGGTGGCGATGACCCGCGAAGTAATCATCGGCACGTCGAGATGGGTCTTCCGGAAATCGAGCAATTGGGCGAGCCGGTCCGCTTCGCTGGCCTTGCTTTGCAGTTGGGCGACTTGAATTTTTAGTTGGTCATTCTCGCGACGCAGTTGGTCGTTTTGAAATGAAGCGTCTTTAAGCGCGAAGTAGTGGCGCCAGGTGTCCTGCACGTGGCCGATGCCGTGGTTGCCGGCGCGTTCGAACGGAGAGAAGGCCCCGACGCTCCAGACGCGGATCAGGCTGCCGCCGGAGTCGCGCTTGATTTGCAGCGCGAGCAGCAGGATCTGCAGCAACACCACGCCGGTCAGAAGAAAAATGGATTTGTGGCGAGATGGAATACCGACCATGGCTGTGTTGTCCTGCGACTGAACCTGTTTCTAAATTTTTGAATCGTGTTGACTAAAAGATTTTGCTGGTTGAGCAGACTTTGATTAGTCGATGCAAACCTGGCGGAGCAAGCGGAAGTCGCTCAACATTTTTCCGGTTCCGAGAACGACGGAGGCGAGCGGATCGTCGGCGATGGAGACAGGCAAGCCGGTCTCTTCGCGGATGCGCTTGTCGAGATTTTTGAGCAGCGCGCCGCCGCCAGTGAGCACAATCCCGCGGTCGCTGATGTCCGCGGAAAGTTCCGGAGGAGTGCGCTCAAGAGCGACGCGCACAGCGTTAAGAATGGTGGCGACGCATTCGGCGAGGGACTCGCGAATTTCGCTGTCGTCGATGGTGACGGTGCGGGGCACGCCTTCGATCAGGTTGCGGCCCTTCACTTCCATGGTGAGCGGCTTTTCCAGCGGATAGGCGGAGCCAATCTCCATTTTGATTTGTTCGGCGGTGCGTTCGCCGACCAGCAGGTTGTACTTGCGCTTGAGATATTGCATGACCGCTTCGTCCATTTCGTTGCCGGCGACGCGCACGGAACGGGAGTAGACGATGCCGCTCATGGAAATGACCGCGATATCGGTGGTGCCGCCGCCGATGTCCACGACCATGTTGCCGGAGGGCTCTTCGATCGGTAGGCCTGCGCCGATAGCTGCGGCCATGGCCTGTTCCACGAGATAAACTTCGCTGGCGCGCGCGCGATAGGCGGAGTCTTGCACCGCGCGTTTCTCCACGGGAGTAATTTCGCTGGGGACGCCGATGACGATGCGCGGATGAACGAGCACACGGCGGTTATGAGCTTTCTGAATAAAGTAGGTCAGCATCTTCTCGGTGACTTTGAAGTCGGCGATGACGCCGTCCTTCATAGGCTTGATGGCGACGACGTTGCCGGGAGTGCGGCCGAGCATATCTTTAGCTTCGCGGCCGACGGCCACCACTTCGCCCGTGGATTTGTTGATGGCTACGATGGACGGCTCGTTGACGACAATGCCTTTGCCGCCAGAAAAGACCAGAGTGTTTGCGGTGCCAAGATCGATGGCCAGGTCAGAAGAAAAAAGACTAAAGACCGACCTTAAGTTGTAACCGTTTTGCTTCATCCTTCCGTCTCCCCTCAGGACCTGCCGATAGCTGGCGATAAAGTGGAGAAACTAAGTTCTGCGGTTCCCCACGTCGCGCTTAATTTTTATTCTGCTCGCTTGTTCGCAGCGACGCAAAAGCTACTGTGCAAGCGGTCGTTCGTTTAAAGCAAAAACACATCCCATCACTTCGGAACCACGATGGAAACTTCCTGCTTGGCGGTGCCTCCGCGGCGGTTCGAACCAATGATGGAAATGGTGTGCTGCCCGGGTTCCAACGGCTCGGTGAAATGGCGGAAGGTGCCATCTGGAGCGATGTTGGGAACGGGCTGGCCATTGACGATGAGCGCGGCGCCAGGTTCGGTCTTGCCCACGACTTCGGCGACGCGGCCGTGCAGTTGCGTGCCGTCAATTTGCAAAATCATGCTTTGGGTTTTGCCTTGGGCCACCAAGGTGAATTGAAAAGTTTCGCTGACTTCGCTGGTTTGTTTCTTGGCATCTTTGGCGGTGACGTTCCAGAAGTAGTCGCCGGGATCGAGGCCGGTGATATCCGCGGTGGAAGTGGTTACATTGGCTTGCTTGGCCACGATGCGAAAAGAAGTGGTGGTGCTGACGCGCAAGGTGTAGGACACCGCGTCTTCGACGGGCTTCCATTCAAAATGGACCGGAGTGGTTTTAGGCTTTTCCGCAATGATCGGCGCGAGATTTAGAGGTTCAACCAGAGAGGGGGGAGCGAGAACGTTCGAACGCTGGATGGGACCGCCCGTTGGGAAGCTGGCCTTTTCCCATTGAGTGAGTTCGATGCGTTCGCCGCCACGCTGAACTTCCGCGGACCCAGTAGCCACCGTGATTTCGTGGCTGTTGCCCATCGGATCGTTCTTAACAGACGCGCGGCTGTTTTGGTGGAGCTGCGCGCTGGCGTCTTCAACGTTGACGGCGGCTTTCGAATCCGGGGACTGCCAGTTGGGAGTGGCGAGGTCAACGGATCCAGTGCTGATGCGCATGGCCACGCTGGTGGGCTTGTTGCTGGCCATGTTGTTTTCTTCGACGGTCACCAGGGTGTCGGCTTTGACGGTGTACGTGGTTCCGTCAGCAAAGGCGATTCGAGCGGCGCCGTCCGGTCCGGTCTGAACGAAGTCACCTTTATCGAGGAGGGTTTTGAAGTCGGCGCTGACCCACTGCACGGAGTCGACTTTTTTGACCTGCACTTTACCGTCGAGGTTGACGAATTTGGCCCCCATCTGCGAGATGGGCATGGCGTCGGGGTCGGTGGCGGTGATGGCGTTGGTAAGCTTGTTATAGGTCGTGGAATAGAGATCAGGGGAGATCAGGTAAAGGATGCCGACGATGATGGCGGCGAAGATGAGGATATAGAGGATGACTGTTTTATAGGTGACCGTGTGCCAATAGACCTGGACCCGCGGGGCTTTGTTGGAAGCCGCAGTATTTTTGGGGTCGATGGGTGCTTGAACGGTCACGGGAAAAGGATTCCTGATGGCTCCAACTTAAAAATCTAGCACAGCGATTTGTATGGGGCGGGAGCGGGCTCATCGGTCGTAGTCAAATTGCAAATAGCGAATGAGTGGCGCGCTGCTAATCGAGGGGGCGCGCCGAGTTTTGCGGGTTATCACCCAAGGTAAAACGTAGAATTCTGGGTCTGTGCACGTGAAATTCCCCGAATGCCATTGAGGGGAAGGGCGCTATCTCCTATAATTTGGTGTTTGCTTGGCGGACGGAGGAAGCGCGTTGTATGGCTGAAAGAGATAACCAGAAATTGGGGTACCGCATATTCCTGGGAGTAGTGGTGCTGGTACTCGGCGGGAGCATGCTGCTGTACCTTGTGCCGCAGACACCTGGAACCGGTGAGGCTGCTTCCACCGACACGGTGGCTACGATTGGGGACGAGAAAGTTACCGTCGGAGAAGTGCAGCAACAGTTGGCGCAGATTGAGCAGCGAAACCAGGTGCCCAAGGCGCTGGAGTCGCTCTATGCCAACCAGATTTTGAATCAATTGATTTTTGAGAAAGAGATCGAGTACGAGGCCAAGCGGCTGGGGATTACCGTATCGGATCAAGAGCGGGCCGACCGCATCAAGCAGTACGTGCCTACCGCGTTTGCGGGTGGCAGCTTTGTGGGGATGGACCGATACTCGTCGGAAGTGCAGACGCGGTTCCAGTTGACGGTGCCGGTATTCGAGGAGTTGGTGCGGCAGAGCTTGCTGGAGGAGAAGTTCCGGCGCCGGGTGACCGATGGAATCAGCGTGGGCCCCACCGAGTTGCAAGATGAGTTCAAGGCCAAGAATGAAAAGATCAAAGTGAATTATGCGCTGATCAAGCCGGAGGATTTGGCAACCAGGCTGAATCCGAGCGAAACAGAGATTAAGGCGGAGTACGAGAAGAATAAGGCCAAGTATCAGGTTCCGGAGAAGCGGGTCGTGCGTTACGGGTTGCTGGATAACGCCTCGCTGCGGAACAGCGTGCAGGTTTCAGACGATCAGCTCAAGGCGCAGTACCAGGCGGATATTGCGCAGTATCAGGTCCCCAACCGCGTTCACGTGCAGCATATTCTGTTCATGACCGTGGGGAAGACGGACGCGGAAGTGGATGAAGCCAAAAAGACGGCTGAGGATGTGCTGAAACAGGCTAAGAAACCTGGGGCTAACTTTGAGGAACTGGCCAAGAAGTATTCGCAGGACCCCGGAAGTAAAGACAAAGGCGGGGACCTGAGCTGGATTGTGCAGGGACAGACCGTGCCGGAGTTTGAGAAGACCGCGTTCAGTTTGGAGAAGGGCCAGATTTCGGACCTGGTGAAGACGCAGTACGGCTTCCACATCATCAAGGTGGTGGATAAAGACACGGCGCACACCAAGCCCTTCGATGAAGTGAAGGAGTCGTTGCGGGCTCCGATGGTGCTGCAGCAGGTGGATCAGCGTTCCAACGATATTTCCGATGAAATGTCCAAGGAGATTCGGCAATCCAATAAGGCTTCGCTGGACGATCTGGCGAAGCAGTTTCATTTGACGGTGGCGGAGACCAGGCCCGTGAGTGCGACGGATCCGTTGCTGGAGTTGGGAAATTCCAAGGAAGTGAAGGACGCGATCATGAGGTTAAAGCAGGGGGAGCTGAGCCTCCCCCTCAAGACCGATCGCGGAGTGGTGGTTTTGTCGGTGAAGCAGGTGAACCCGGCACACCAGGGGACTCTGGAAGAGGTCCGTGAGCAGGTAGCCAGCGATTTGAAGCTGGAAGAGAGCACCAAGCTGGCTAAATCCAAGGCCGACGACTTGGCGAAGCGGGTTAAGGGCGGAGAGAAATTGGAGACGGCTGCGAAAGCGCTGGGAGTTGAGGGCAAAACCAGCGAATTGATTTCGCGGCAGGATTCAATTCCCGGGGCAGCCAGCGGAAAACAGATTTCGGCGGCCTTTCAGATGAATCCGGGAGACGTTGGAACGCCAATGGCACTGGGTGCGAACTGGATGGTGTACCAAGTTGCGGAAAAACAGGAGGCCAACCAAGCGGATTTCGATAAACAGAAGCGCAGTCTGACGGAACAACTGCTGCAATCGAAGCGCAACGTGGCGTTTGAGGCCTTCAAGACGTCCTTGGAAGCGCGGCTGAAGCAAGAAGGTAAAATCAAGAGGCAGCCGCAGAAACTGGCTGCTTTGGGCCGCGCTGGCTAAATAAGTCTATTATTTACAATATTTTACTGGGTATTGTCATTTTCCTCAGGTGCTATTGCCTTTGTCCGCCCGGGCGACTACCCTATTGGGGTAGCAAATCACCCCTTACAACAGCCTAAGATCCGAGTGCTGCCAAGCACTTTGGGGGATGTTCAGGCGGATTCGTTCAGAGGCTCTCGTGAAGACCAAAATGGCGACGCGCACCTCCACAGCAGTGCGGAATAGCTATCGTTGCAGCATGGAGCGAAACCAAACGGGGAAGTATTGCGTGCGAATTCAAGTGCGCTATCCGCGGCATGCCTGGACCTTGGAGGTTTTCTTCTTGGCCTCTTCGTTTAATCGGGCCATGACCAAGCTGGAGGAGTCGCTGGACTTTTTGCAACGGAACGAAGAGAAGTTGTGGTTCTGGGGAGTGGATCGGGCTGAGGACATGGGATTCTCGGCGGAATTTTTGAAGGAAGCCGGTCTCACGTTGGATCGGCGGAGCGAATTTCCTAGCAAGGCGAGCAATATTGCGGTGGCGCCGGAAGTGGATGTGCCGGCCTTTGCGTTGGGGTCGATGCGGCGAGGCTTAGCGGAGTCGGTGGAAGCGCCGCGGACGTTGTTGCAGGCCGCTGGGGACTGAGCCAGCCACTCTTCTTCTTTAGTTAGTTGATTTCAGATTGTTTTAATTCCCCTCACACAATTGATGCCAGTTTCCGTGTATTGACTCCCTTTGTTCACCGGGCAGATCATTCCGTGACTGTAAGTATGTTTGTGTTCTGTTATTTGCGACGCGGGAGGTTCCAATGAAACGCTGGAGCGGTTGGCCGTTGATCGCGGCGCTGGTGCTGATCTTGATTGCGTTGCCGGTGATGGGCCGGGCAAGGGCTGCGAATTCTGGAGCGCAGGCGCAGAACGAGCAGAGTCAGAGCAGTTCCGATACAGATGCGGCGGCGGCAAAGAA
Source organism: uncultured Acidobacteriota bacterium (assembly GCA_963846145.1). Taxonomy (GTDB): domain Bacteria; phylum Acidobacteriota; class Terriglobia; order Acidiferrales; family UBA7541; genus Acidiferrum. The sequence continues at coordinate 40,475 of CAWJUV010000008.1, forward strand.
GAAAAAGAAGAAGGCGGATGCCGCCGCCAGCGACAAATCAAAGACTGCGGATAGCAATCCTTCGGCACAGGCGAATACTGGCGGTGCGGATAACGCGCGAAATCCGGAAACGCAAGGAGCGACTGGTCCCAGCGGGTCGAGTGGGAGTCCTGCTGGCGGTGGGACTGGCAAAGCCGATAAATCAGCGCCTTCGGAAGCGCCGAGCGCGCCTCCAGGTGTCGGAAATTCGGGTAACTCGATGAGTGCGCGGACACCAACCGACGCTTCCGCAAACAATTCTGGCGGACATGCGGGTGCCCCGGCGGCGGCAAGTGCCAAGGTCTGGGTGAATACGCAGACGGGGACCTATCATCGTTCCGGTTCGCGCTGGTATGGCAAGACGAAACAGGGTAAATATATGACCGAAACTGACGCCGTGAAGGCGGGTTATAAAGCGTCAGAAAAGGACTGAGACGCTTCGGTCCAGGCAGCTCACACTACAAGGAGAGACAGTCCATGACCAAGAGTTTGATTCGGGTGGCGGTAGTGACGGCGTTGCTGTTCTGCGGCGTTTCGATGGCGATTACGCAGCCGAAGGCTCCGGTAGGGACGGTGACTTCGTTTGCGGCGGCGCTGCCGGCTGACGATCTGGTGGATATCAATACCGCGACGGCGGATCAACTGAAGGCGCTGCCGGGTATTGGCGACGCGTATGCAAAGAAAATTATCGACGGACGGCCGTACGCCAAGAAGACGGATCTGAAGACCAAGAAAATTCTGCCGGCGGCGACGTACGCGAAGATCGCGGACAAGATTATCGCGAAGCAGAAGTAATCGTTTCTTCGAATTAGCTTGGAAAAATTAGGCCCGAAATAGCGGGTGCCGAGAGGCGCCGACGTTCCGGGCCATTTCCTCTTGGGCCTTACTTTTCGCGCAGGATTACTTCGGCTTGGCCGACGAGCTGATCGTTGAGCCACAGGCGGTATTTGAAGCCGGAGCCTTTGAGGCCGATGCGCGGCGGGCCGCTGAGCAGGCGCATGCCGGCCGGAGCTTGAAAGACGTTGGAAGAAAATGGGCAGCGGTTGACGTCGAACTCGATGCGCAAATTGCCAGATTCGGAGAACCAGGAGACCTGGTCGCCATCCTCGAGGACGATGACTTGGGGAATTACGCCGACTAGTACGGGGCGTTCAGCCATTGGTGAGTTGCATCCTTTTTGAGTTCTGAAGTCGGTTCAAGAATGGTGGAACGATAGCACAACCGTGGCGCACACCGTCCGCCATGCTGGCAAACATCTACCTGAAAACTGGCCCAACGTACTCTTGACCGTTCGCAGCCGGGCCCGTACACTGAATACTCCGAAAATATCCGCATAATCTGCCTGCGTTGAATCCCGGTTTGTGCAAAGTGGCGCAGAAAATGTGTTGAGCGCCCGAGGTGTGGGCACGAAAGGAACTGCATGGCTTCCGTAGCACGCGCGTGGTCGATTCCTCTGCCGAACGGCTCGCGCATCTCTGTGATTATGTCTTTGCCCTTTGCGTTGGTGCATCTGGCTTCCTTGCTGATTTTCTTCATTCCCTTTCATTGGTACTACCTGGCGACCTGCCTGGGGCTGCTGTTCGTGCGGATGTTTTTCGTCACCGCCGGCTATCACCGGTATTTTTCGCATCGTTCATTCAAGACCAGTCGGGTGTTTCAGTTTGTGATTGCGTTCATGGCCATGAGCTCGGCCCAAAAGGGCGTGCTTTGGTGGGCGGCGCATCACCGCCATCATCACCGGCACTCTGACCAGGAACTGGATTTGCATTCGCCGACGCTATTCGGATTTTTCTGGTCGCACGTCGGCTGGATCATGTCGGACAAGTACAACGACACGCGGCTGCATTACATTGGGGATTTTGCCAAGTTTCCGGAGCTGCGCTGGCTGAACAAATATCACATGGTGCCGCCCGTGGTGTTGGGCGCAGTCATTTGGCTGATTGGTGGGTGGCATCTGTTTATTTGGGGCTTCTGCCTGAGCACGGTGCTGCTATGGCACGACACGTTTACAATCAATTCGCTGTCGCACCTGTTTGGAACGCGGCGGTATGAAACCACCGACTCCAGCAAGAACAACTGGCTCCTGGCGCTGATTACCCTCGGCGAAGGCTGGCACAACAATCATCACCACTTCATGGCTTCCGCGCGGCAAGGCTTCTTCTGGTGGGAAGTCGACATCACCTACTACACCCTGAAGATGCTGTCGTGGTTGGGCATTGTGTGGGATCTGCGAGCGGTACCGGTCCATTTGCTGAGCGAGGACAGGCTCGCCGCATAACCGGAAGAAAATCGTGAGCCGAAAAAAAGGGGTCAGACTAGTCTGGCCCCTTTTTTATTTTGGGGACGCCTGTTCGGTGAATTCGAGGCGGTTGCCCCAAGGATCTTCAGCGAAAAAGCGCCGGGTGTTTTCCAGCGCTTCGTCCCAGCCGCAGTTCACCCCGTTTTGTGTAAAGCGATGAAACAAACTTTCGATCTCGCAGACCGCGAATGCAGGATGTGCTTTCTTAGCCGGATGGAACGAAGATTCGACGCCGACGTGCAGTTGGCTGGCGCCTACTTTGAACCAGCACCCACCTCTAGCAGCCAGCGCCGTGGGCTTTGGTATTTCTTCCAGGCCTAGAAGTGTTCCGAAGAAGCTGCGAGCGTCGGCTTCGCAGCCAGGAGGAGCAGCGATTTGGACGTGATCGATTCCGGTGACAAACATAGGTACATTCTCGCGCGATTCAGGTTGCTCGAGCAGCGGGTCAGCCCAGGCGGTCGGCCAGCCAAAATGACCGTTGCGCCTCGCCATTGGCTGCGCGAGAATTGAGGCGTTTACGCGGTTCGTGCTGCTTGAACGAATGTCCCCTGATCGTCGAGCGATTCTAGTAGGTCAACTATGACGCAACAAATTGGTGAGTTGAATCCGCCGGTGCGGCTGATGCTGACGCCGGGACCTTCCTCGGTTGAACCGCGGGTGTACCGGGCGCTGGCCACGCCCCTGGTTGGACACCTCGATCCGTGGTTCAAGACTTGCATGGACGAGACGCAGACTTTGATGCGGCAAGTCTTCCAGACCGAGAACCGCTTGACCATGCCGCTGTCAGCGTCGGGTTCGGGCGGGATTGAAGCCTCGGTGTTGAACACGCTCGAAGAGGGCGAGGAAGCAATTATCGCCGTGAACGGGCTTTTTTCCGATCGCATGTATGAGATCGCGACCCGGACTGCCGCGAAGATTACGAAAGTGGAAGCGCCCTACGGAAAGACTGTCGACGCGGAAGACGTGCGGCGGGCGGGTAAAGGGCGAAAGATTAAAGTGGTGGGACTGGCGCAAGGCGAGACTTCTTCGGGTGTACTGACGCAACTGGCGGACTTTCGCAAAGTGGCGGATGAGTTGGGGGCGCTGTTGGTGGTAGACACCGTGGCGTCGCTGGCCGCAGTGCCGCTCAACGTAGATAAAGATCGCGTGGATATTTGTTTCAGCGGGACGCAGAAGGCCATGAGCGCGCCGCCGGGAATGTCGCCGATTACGGTGAGCCCGCGCGCGGAAGAAGCGTTCCGCCAGCGCAAGACCAAGGTGCAGAGCTGGTATTTCGATTTGACCACGGCGATGAATTATTGGGGCAAAGATCGCCTGTATCATCACACCCCGCCGATCAGCTTGATTTATGCGTTGCGCGAAGCAATGCGCATCGTAATGGAAGAAGGGCTGGAGAATCGCTGGGAACGGCACCGGACGAATCAGGTCGCGTTGATTGCTGGCCTCGAGGCGATGGGGCTGGAGTTGCTGGTGAAGAACCCGGCGGAGCGGTTGCCGACAGTGACGGCAGTGATGATCCCTCAGGGTGTCGACGATTTAACCGTGCGCACGCAATTGCTGGATGAGTTCAACATTGAGATTGCCGGCGGACTCGGGCCGTTGAAGGGCAAAATTTGGCGCGTGGGTTTGATGGGCTACTGCAGTCAGAAGGCCAATGTCTTGCTGTTTCTCTCGGCACTGGAAAAAACCCTACTAGAAAAGAACTTCAAGTTGCCGGCTGGGGCCGGCGTGGCGGCGGCAATTCGCAGCTACACCCAAGTGGAAACGGCGGCAGGAGCAGCGCGATAACGTCGTAGTAGAAATAGTTTCAAGCCGCGATTTTAGGCATACGGGAGAAGTTGTGACGACACGAGCAAGTTTGGCCAATGCTGGGGCGATGAAGGAGTTCGTAAAACCCTTCGAGGTGACTTCCAAGCTGACGGGGCATCTTTATCAGTGCCGCTTTTCGTACATGTGGAATGGAATCGCCACGCGCCACAGCGACACGATCGACACGAAATTTTTCGTGGATAGTGACGTGGTGATGGTGGGTCTGGCCCACACCGCGTTCGTGAACTATCGGGACCGCAGTGGCCGCGACCTCACGGACCGGGAAGCCAGCTACGTTGCGGCTGAGTATCTGGTGGAGCGGCTCGAAGAAGAAGATATGCGCCCGGTCTACGACGTGACCCAGGCGGATGTGTTGCGTCTGATTGAACAGGCGGGCATCAAGTAATTTCCGCTGTCCTGCGGAATGCGTCAGAATAGACCGCAGAATGAAGACGGTCCTCTCTCCAGCAACAACTACACTCGATAGATTAGCCACGGTACTTTCTTACGGGGCGCTGCTCCTCCTCGGATACATCGTTTTTCTAATTTTCGAGCCGTTTTTGGTGCCGCTGACCTGGTCGGCAGTGCTGGCAATTTTTTTCTATCCAGTGCATGAGCGGCTGGCACAGCGGATGAAGCCGGGTTGGGCAGCGTTGGTGAGCACCCTTGGAGTGACGCTGCTATTGATCGTGCCGACCCTGGTGGTGCTCTCCTACACCGCGAAGCAGGCCATTGATGCGACCGCACGGCTGCAGACGGTGCTGAAGAATCCCCAGACGGAATTGCCCAACGATTTGATTGAGAAGGTGCAGGCGCAATTGCCGGAGGCGTGGAGGTCGACCGATTTTTCCGAGCCGCTGCGGCAGGGAGCGGAACGAATCGCCACTTTTTTGGCGGGAAAATTCGGAGCGTTGGTCCGGAACCTGGTTAGCTTTTTTGTGGCGCTATTCATTCTGATATTTGCATTGTTTTTTATGTTTCGAGACGGCGAAGGAGCCGTGCGTGGCGTCAAACATTTATTCCCGTTTGACCAACAGATCCAGGAAGAGATGCTGCTGGAGTCCAAGGAATTGATTTTTGCCAGCGTGGCGGTCGGGTTGCTGGTTGCGGGGATTCAGGGATTACTGGGCGGGACGGCCTTTGCAATTACGGGAATTCACACCCCGATTTTTTGGGGCGTGGTGATTGCGTTTTTCTCCTTGGTGCCTGTTGTGGGCTCGGCGCTGATTTGGCTGCCGACGGCCTTGTGGCTGGGATTTAGCGGGCACTGGGGTAAGGCGCTGACCATCATTACGATCTGCGGCGCGGTAGCGGGAATTGCCGACAACATTGTAAGACCGCTGCTGCTACGCAATCGCACGCAGTTGAATGAATTGCTGCTATTCATTGGAGTGCTAGGCGGACTTTCCGCGTTTGGATTGCTGGGGCTAGTGGTTGGCCCCGCTATTGTTGCGGCAGCGATGGGTGTGTTTCGCGTGTATATGTTGCACCGCGAAGATATCGCTGCAGCTTGAAGTGATTTAGCGGCTCCAATGGACGGGTAACCGAGTGTTCAACGCTCGCAGCAAAATGACAGGATGCTTCATAGCCGTATGCTAGAGTAGCCCGCTCGATGACTTCCAATCACATCAAGATTGCGCCGGCACACAGTGAATTGACCGTGCCGCAACTGCGCTGGCGATGCGAATTGTCGCGCATCCCCTTCGAGACCACCGCACAAGCAGAGCCTCGCGAAGGATTCATCGGCCAGGAGCGCGCGCTACGGGCACTGAAAATGGGCGTAGAGCTTTCCGCGCCGGGCTACAACGTCTTTGTATGCGGATTGGCGGGGACCAGTCGTGGCGGAACTATCGCCAGCATGATTGAGAAGCTGCACCCGCGCGATAAAAAATCGCTGGATCGTTGTTACGTGAATAATTTCAAAACGGCCGACCGGCCGCGCTTGCTGTCACTGGTCCGCGGGCAAGCCAACTCCTTCAAGAAGGATATGCAGGCGGGCATCGATTTTCTGCGGCGGCGGATTCCCCAAGTGTTCGAAGGCGAGCCGTTTCAGCGGCAAAAAGGGCGCATCGTCGAGCGCTTCACCGTTCGCGAAAAAGAGTTGATGGATGATTTTACGCGGCGCATTGCTCGGGAACAGTTTGCGCTGGGGCATATGCAGGTTGGCGCGGTCGCGCTGCCGGAAATTTTCCCGGTGCTCGAAGGGCAGATGGTGCCCATCGAAGACATTTCCAAGATGGTGCATGAAGGCAAGCTGGAAGGACCGGTTGCCGAAGCGATTGAGCGCAAATATGAACAATTCCGGCAGGAATTTACCGTGGTGTACCGCAAGACGTTGACGCTTTCCCGCGAACTGGCCAGCGAATTGAGTTATCTGGAGCAAGAAGCGGCGTCGGTACTGGTGGATGGGACGATTGAGGAGCTAAAAGAAAAATATCCGGGAACCGGTGTCGGAGAATATCTGGAAGAAGTGCGGCACCATCTGCTCGACAATCTCGAGCCGTTCAAAGAGCGCGAAGGTGAATCGGAGGGAGAAGGCGGCACGGAAGTGCCGGACGGCTTGCCGAAATTTCCGGGCATGCCGGAGAAAGATCCGTTCCGCGTGTACGGAGTGAACGTGATTCTGGCACACGGTGAAGCAGACACTTCGCCGGTCATTTTTGAAACGACGCCCACGTACGCCAATCTATTCGGGACGATTCAGCGCGCCTACGACGCGCGTGGCGGCTGGACGAGCGATTTTATGGATTTGCGCGGCGGATCATTGCTGCGTGCGGATGGCGGATTCTTGATCATGTATTCGCTGGAAGCACTTTCAGAGACCGGCGTGTGGCGCGCGTTAAAACGCACTTTGAATCACAGCCGGCTCGAGATTCAGCCGTTGGAAATGTTCTATCCGTTTGGGGGCAGCGCGCTGAAACCGGAAGCGGTGCAGCTTGATGTAAAAGTGATCTTGATTGGAGATCGCGAGTTGTACGAAGTGCTCTACAACTACGAAGAAGATTTTCGCAAGATTTTCAAAGTGCGCGTGGAATTCGACGAAGAAATGCCCATGAACGACGCGGTGATCGCGGAGTATGCCGGGCGCCTGCGCGCGTTGTGTGAAAAGGAAAATTTGTGGCCGTTTGATCGCGGGGCGTTCGCGGCCATGCTGGAGTATGGCGTTCGTCAGGCCGGCCGGCGCAATAAAGTGACAGCGCGCTTCGTGGATATGGCCGATCTGGCACGAGAAGCCCATTATGCGGCCGTAGGAGCGGGAGAGGCGGTGGTGCGTGCCGCGCACGTTCGCAGTGCGCTGGCGTCCAAGGTGGAGCGCCACAACCTGATCGAGACGCGCGTGCGCGAGATGATTGAAGAAGGCACCTTGCTCGTGGATGTGGCCGGTGAGCGTGTTGGGCAGGTGAATGGATTGAGCGTATTGGAGATTGGCGGCTATTCGTTTGGCAAACCTGTGCGTATTACCGCGTCGGCTGCGCTTGGTAAAACCGGTTTGATCAATATCGAGCGGGAAGCCAATCTCAGCGGACGTTTTCACGACAAGGGTGTGCACATCATTTCTGGATTCTTGCGGACGCGATTTGCGCAGGACTCTCCGCTTTCGCTGGCGGCTAGTATCTGCTTCGAGCAATCCTATTCGGGCGTGGATGGAGACAGTGCCAGTTCGACGGAAGTGTACGCGCTGTTGTCGGCGTTGTCGGGATTGCCGCTGCGCCAGGATATTGCGGTGACTGGCTCGATGAATCAGCAGGGCGATATTCAAGCGATCGGCGGGATTAACGAGAAGATCGAAGGATATTTTGGAGTTTGCCGCATGATCGGCCTGACCGGAAAGCAAGGCGTGATGATGCCGGCTTCCAATGTCGAAGACCTCATGTTGCGCGAAGATTTACTGGATGCGGTGGCGGCCGGAAAATTTCATATCTGGCCGGTGGAAAAAATTGAGCAAGGTGTGGAGATTTTGACCGGCCGCGCGGCGGGAACGCGTGATGATGCAGGACAATTTGAAGAAGGCACCGTTTTTGCCCTGGTGGATGAACGCCTGCGCGCGATGGCCACGGCCATGAAGGACTACCACTAGCTTCTCTAGCCGAAAGATAGCTCAGCAGTTCAAACCCACTTGTGTTCATTACGGATTAGCTGGACGCGGCGCCAGGTATGCGTGGCGGTAGTCGATTCGATAGCTGCTGGTGGTCGCCGGTTCGCGCGGAGTAATTCGTACTTCGATGGAGTGAATCGCGCCGTCTTGCGTCGGCGGGACGAAAGCCAAGCTAAATTCATGCCGGACGGCCTGCGCGATATGCGCGAAGATGCCCGGAAGCTCGGCGGAATGCAGCGGGAAGAAAGCCTGGCCGCCGGTGGTTTCCGCGATTTGTCGAAGCAGAGCGTCGGCCTCGGCAAATTGTTGAGCATTCAGCAAAGCCTTGGTGGGCGGCGCTTTCTTCTTTCCCGCCGTATCCGGATTTCGAAGGTTGCCGATCAACGAAACCGCCATGATGCGTACATCCGTGGTTCGTAGGCGCTGAAACAGATCCTGAATTTGTTTCGTCGACGAAGTATCAACTCCCGTCGAGAGCAGCACGATCGTTTTCTTGCCATGCATGGCGTCTAGCCAGTCCAGTACTTTGGAGAGACTCGCTGACAAATTCAGGGATCCAAAACCAAGATTGAAACTGAGGTCGTCGAACGTCCCGGCGACGGCTTGTTTGTCGGCGGTGAAATCGATAAGTCCTTGAGGTGCGTTGTCGTACTTGACGACGGCGACGCGATCGTCACGTGCGAGCCCGTCGAGAAATGTCTGGGCGGCTTGCAGGTGGCCGCCTTCCAGCAGATAAACTGCGGGCCCGGCCTCGATCAAGAGTAGCGCCTCAGCCGGTTCTTCCGTTGCGAGAAAATCAGTGATGGGCTGTTCGACGCCGTTGTCGAAGACATGGAAATCTTCGCGGCGCAGGGTCTCTACAAATTTTCCCGAGGCGTCCGTTACCAGCACACCAACATTCACTCGCTCTACGGTCACGCGGATAGGCTGTTGAGAAAGCGATTCAGCAGTCGAGGATGGAATCTGTTGTTGAGCGCTGGTAGCGGTGCCATGTGCGGCAGCAATCAGGAGTATCCCGATCAGCGCGGACCCCCAAGAGCGAAGCGGAAACATTTCCAGCTCTATTCGATCCACTCGTCGAAGTGCAGCCCTTTGTCATCCTTCCATGAGGCGCTGGACGCCATGTGAAGGTGCCGCGCAAAAATCTCCGGATTGATGTCGGTGATCCACGACGGTGGAGTGCTGGGCACGGTGGATTTATCCGCAGCGGCGGCGCGGGCTTTGGCCAAAGCTTTTTCCGAATCGGCCACCCAACGGACTTTCACCGCGGGCCAATCCACCTTGCGAAAATCGTAATAACCGAACCCATTAATTGTGCCGGGAAATTGTGCGCGCGCCGCCTGGAATCCAGCGACGGTTGAAAGAGACGGCCCCGGCTTGGCATGAGTGGCCACAAACTCGTGAACGGTTTCGTACCGCGTAGAGATCACGAAATAGTTTGAGGTGGCTGCCACGTGATAGAAATCGCTCTGTGCAGTCGCGCCGGAAGCGGTATGCGCGGTATTGGCAGAAAACTTCAGGTAGGTTACCTCGCCCTCGGTACGCTCCGAGCTGATGTTTTCGCTCAATGCTTTGCGCACGAGAGTGAGTGCGCCTTCTTTGTCGCGCACGCCGATCAAATAAACCTGCTTTGCCGGGTCAAGTGAGGCGCTCGTCTGAAAAGAGGCAAACTCGCCGGTAAATAACTTGAGTGCGCTGTTTACCGGCTGCCCCAGCTTTGCTTGCGCCAACATCTCGAACATCTCCACAGTGCCTTGCTTGCCTGGCGCAAGAGCCGCCGTAGCGACGCGCTTGACGAGGTCGTAGATCGCGTTGAGATCAATCTGCCCATTGCTGTAGGAAATGGCGTCAGCGGGAGTCACGCTCAACGCCGGAAGTGCGGGGCTGCCCGCGCCCCAGATATCGAACAGCGAACCGGCGCTGGTGTCGCCTAGTGCTGCAGCTTGAATTCGAGTCTTCGGTCCGTCCATCAGGACGCGCCCGGCGACAGAGTGAACCGCGTCGAGTTTCAGAGCGTCAAGCATCGGGCGGGGATTAAAACCATTCGTGTCGGCGGTGCCGGCGAGAGCCTTCAAGTCGGGCACCCGCAAGAAAAATTCCGCCTGGCCGCCGCCCAGAAGCGGTTTTGCTTCTTTATATGCCGCGGAATCGGCAAGGGATCCGATGGAGACGCCTTTTCCAGCGAGGCGATGCAAAATTTCTTCAGCAACCCCGATCTCACTCGCGCTCACGGCATATTTGCCGTTTTCGATCCAATAAGTTGTTCCCGTTTTGCGTTGAACTTTGAGCGCTGGAACATCGGCGATGGTGGTCTCAGTGATCTGCGGTGGCTCTTTCTCGTCAGCTCGCAGACTCACGACCGCTTTGCTAAGAATTGCTTCCTTTCCGCTGCGATCGTAGACGAAGAATAAACCGTTCCAGGAAGCGGATTTTACGTGGCCGGGCTGATCCGATACGACGTAGCCGTTCTTATTAGGATTGCCGAGGTAGCCGATAACAAAGGAATTCTCCAGAAGCGAAGCGTACTGGTCGATTTGTTCGCGAGTGAGCTTGGACGTTTTGGAATCCGGGGTTCCATCGGTCAACTTATCCTTCTGTTTGTTACTTTGCAGCATCGCCTTGGTCATGGCGGAACGAACCGATATGAAATCGGGATCATCCCACATTGCGGCGATGGAATTGGCTTTTCGCAGTTCAGCGCTGGGTTGTCCGCGCCATACGAAATAGAAAGTAGTGTTAGCAGGCATTTGGGCGGGCTCGAGGGGGGCCTGCGTTTGAGCCGAGAGAATTTGTGCGGCACATAAAAAGAGCAAAATGGTGCACAGGAAATGATGGGCTCGAATGCGGTTCATGCAGTTCTCCGGTCCACCTGAGGAGGTGGGCAGCAACAATTGTCGCAGGAAAATGAGAAACCCTGCTTCGCGAAAGTGTCTGATCGCGAAGCAGGGTTTCGGATGAGTACTTGTATGCCGAAAACTAGGATTGTGGCTTGGTGGTGGCCGAAGCGGGTGTCGCGGTGGCTGGAGCAGCGCTACTGCCCGCGTTGCTGCCGCCTTCCTTCGGCGTGGAGAGATAGCCACTGATCTGATTCTTGCCCACATCGAAGACCACGATTTCGTAGGGAGCCATGCGCGAGGCGCCCTTCATGTAGAACTGCACCGGTTCGCCGGCGGTTTTATCCTTCTTTTCGATGGAGCGATCATCCGCGAATACGGTCATGGTGTACTTGCCTTTTTTCTGATCGGCCTTGTTCAAATTGATTTGCACCGGACCGACTTTCTGAGCGGTCTTAGCCTTCTGTACTGTGAACTCATAGTAGTTGCGGTCGCCACGACGCTTCAATTCTTCCAGGTCGTCGCGGTTGTGAGCGATCAGGCCGCTCATCACGCCCATGTCGCCAGTGGCGCGATCCAGCTTACCCTTGGTGGTCTCTAGATCGGACTTGGTGCTTTCGATGTCTTTCTTGGCACCCGTCACATCGGTGGCCACTGCGCCGATCTTCTCGTCGCTTTCTTTCTGTACTTGCGAAAGTTGGGTGGTCAACTTCTGGTCATTGGCCACCTGTTCCTTGCGAATGGCCTCCGAGCGGCTGCTGGCTTTGGCCAACTCCGCCTGGGTCAAGCCGACTTTTTGCTCGGTGACATCCAGGTGGCCTTTCAAGTCGGCAAGGCGCGAGTTGGCTTGATCCAACTGCGCCGAAAGAATTTTATTCTGGTCCTGCTGGTGCCCCAGATCTTGCTCCAGGCGCGATTGTTGCGTGTGACCGACATACGCGATAGCCGCCAGGCCAGCAAACAACACCACGAACAACACGGCAATCCAACGCGGGGTGCCAGGATGATCGTAGTGATAAGACTCCTGCGGGCTCGGGACGTTTGGCGAAATGCTCATTCAGCCTCCTCAGTCTGGGTAAAAACTCGAAGCGAAATTCTTCAGTTGCTCATTCGGATGCGTCGCCCTGCGGAAGGGTTCGCCGTGATTATCGCGCTGGATGGCGGTGGGTGTCCATGCTGGAATCACTTACGGTTGCTCGCGGCACGCGCACGGCGGTCCGCACGGTGGTGATCGTCAAACGCGGCGGCAGGCCACTTGGCCACCACGGAGGTGGTCAAGCCGCCGCGAGGGGTGAATTCGCCCCGGACGATGCACCACTTGGGTTTGGTGGCTTGCACGATGTCCTGAAGAATCTTATTTACGGCATTTTCGTAGAAGATGCCCAGTTCGCGGTAAGCGAGTAAGTACATTTTGAGGGCTTTTAGTTCGAGGCACTCTTTAGCAGGCATATAGCGAATGGTGATGATCCCGAAGTCCGGGAGACCCGTTTTTGGGCAAACGGAGGAATACTCTGGGAATCGTGTGGTGATGACGTACCCGGGAAATTGATTCGGCCATGTTTCTAGCGCGGGAAGGCGAGTTTTTATTCCGGCGCGCGCGTGCTCTTCGGTGTAGTCCGGCATGATGACTCCTGTAAACATTGTAGCAACTGCGGGGTTACTCTTGCCGCGTTGCAGTTTGTAAAATATAGTGTCGCGGCGCTACGGTTGAGCGGTATCGTTAAACGGGGTCCCTGTGGTCTGTCCTTCCTGCCAATCTCGAGAAGCGCGTCGTTCCCATCGGCGGAGTTTTTGGGATTTCGTATTGAGCGTGGTGGGGACCAACCCCTGGCGTTGCATCCATTGTGAGAAGCGTTTTTATGCGCGTTCCGTAAAATTGCGCAACGTGAGATATGCACGCTGTGGAATCTGCGGGAATCTGGAACTGCAGAAGATCGCGCCCGAGTACGTGTCTGGCCCGCTCGCCGTAGTGGCCCGGATGTGTGGCCTTCCCGCTCTGCGTTGCGAGCCCTGCCGGCACAAGTTTTTTGCATTGCGACCCGTACTAAAAGAGGGATCGAGATATTCGAGCAGTTCGGCCAGAAACGAAGCCGCGTAACTCCCACCGAGAGTCGTCCAATCGCACCGTCACCTCAGCTAATTGCGGGCGGGCTGGCAACCATCATAACTTTTGTGCAATTATACTTACTGAGTAGTATATATGTGTATTCGGGGAAGTTCCGAGTCACACCGAGTAACTTCCCTTCGGAGGCACGACTAGTGAAGAGTGCCTGGTTGAGATAGATTTCCGTAGGAGGAACAGGATGAACATACTCGCGGCGATTAGAAAAGAAGAACGGAAACTGGAAAAGGAAGTGCACAAGTTACAGAACAAATTGCATAGCGTGCGCAAAGCTGGCGAGGCATTGGGTAGGTCCGCGGGCAAAGAGTTTGGGACGATGAAAAAGCGAGTGCTTTCCGAGGCGGGCCGGGAACGCATCGCTAAGGCAGCCCGGAAGCGCTGGGCTAAGATTCGCGCCGAGGCGAAGAAGGCCATTCGTTAGGACTGGTCTAACGTACGTTTGGCGGTTCCTTAGCAGTGAGGCAGGGTGGTTCGGATCGCTACTCTGCCGATTCATTCAAGCCAAATTCTTAGAATCCAATTTTGTCGCAGATCGTACGCGCCGTGGCGTTTGGCGCTGTACGTGTAGTTTGATAAAGTTTTATCCACGCAGTGGCGATATGGTGCAAGGGTTAGCACGCGGCCCTCTCAAGGCCGAAATCCGGGTTCGAATCCCGGTATCGCTGCCAAGCTTTTCCCATCCAGTTATTCTGTTTGTCACGTCAGGAGCGCGCGATTATCCAGTGCGCCCGACTCCCAAGGCGTCGGCGACCCGATTAATGTAGTTAAACCACGATGCAATCAGAGTGATCTGCAGAATGCCGCGATCGTCGAAACCGGCTGCGCGAAGAGCCTCGTGATCCGCGCGGCTGCACTGGGTGGCGTCCTTAGTCAGCTTCACCACATAGTCGAGCATCACCCGGTTTTGGTTGGTGATTGGTGCGGTGCGGTAGTCCTTTCGCAGCGCTTCAACCATTTCTGTATTTAAAGTTACGCGACGCAGAAACTCTGCGTGAGACTCAATTCAATAGTGACAGCGGTTGGTGACCGACACCATCGTAGCGATCATTTCGTGTTGATCGCGGGAGAGCGGCAGGTCCGGCGACAGCAGTACGCCAAACGTGCTGAAGGCATGTTGGAGCGCATCGGGGAGCAGCGTGTGCGATGCGACGATACCGGCTTCGCCGTCCTGATCGACGACATCCACGGGAGTGGCATATTCGACGGGATAGAGCTTTCGCTGGGCCAACATCGCTTGCGCCACGCGCTCGTCTTCATCCATGCGAACAGTTTTGATCCAGGTCATGGCAGACTCCTGTGCTGAATCATAACGCAAAAAAAACGGCCGGATGGCTTCGATCATCCGGCCGCGGTACTGAAGGGGGTGCTTCAGGCCGGCTGAGTGCCGGTTGAAGCGGTTGACTACTGGGTCTTTTATAGGGCGGCTACCTATCCGTCGCAATAATGCGAAAACACTAGCATCCAACAGATTAAGGAGAATTGATTATGCCTCTGGTCGAGTTATTCCTTCGCAATGGCACCACCCCGGAATACCGCAAGGCCCTCGCTGACGGCGTGCACCGTGCGTTGGTTGAGGCTATTGCTATTCCCGCGGACGATCGCTTTCAAGTCATCACTGAATGTGAGCGCTGACAATTTGATCTATGACCCACAGTATTTTGGAGTGAAGCGGTCCGATCACATCGTGATGGTCAAGATTACTTTGAGTTTTGGGCGGAAACCCCAGCAGAAGAGAAAACTGTTCAAGCGTATCGCGGAGATTCTGGCGGAATCGCCGGGGCTATCGCCGCAGGAGTTGGTCGTGGTGCTGGTGGAGACCGCTTGGGAAAACTGGTCGTTTGGAAACGGCGAAGCCCACTACATGGATAACTGAGATCGTGTCGGCCGCGCTGTGTCGATGGCTACTTGACGGGCTTTATTCCCTTGGATTCGGTGCACTCATACGAACCGGCGGCGAGCGATTTGTACTCTTCAGGTTTGCCGCTGGGCCAATCGATGGTGAGGCGTTCAATTTGATCGTGCTGTCCCAGGCCAAAAGTGAGTGGAAGCTCGGACTGTGAGAGATAGCTCGAACCGCCGTGAACCATTCGCGACTGTGCTTGGCCGTTGTAGTAGATACGCACGTTCGCACCGATAGCGTCGCGATTGGACTTCGTGCCGATCAAGCGAACACGCAGGCTGCGATTCCCGGAAGCTTGATCGTTGCGGAAAAGAAACGCGGGCCCGTTGTTGGTGGTCATGAGTAAGTCAACATCGCCGTCGCGATCAAAGTCGCCGTAGGCCAGACCGCGTCCCACTTTCGGTTTTTCGAAGCCGCCGCCCACTTCGGCGGCGACGTCGCGGAATTTATCCTTGCCGACGTTGAGAAAAAGATGCGGCGGTTGCGCATAGCCAACATTGCCGCGAATGTTGCGCACGGTTTCGTCGATATGTCCGTTAGCAACGGCGAGATCGAGAGCACCGTCAAGATTCACATCGAAAAACGCACAACCAAAACCGAGGGTGCTGCGTGAAGGCCCGCCGATTCCCGCAGCGATCGAGATGTCATCGTAGGCGGTTTCCGAAATCGAGCGGTACAGTCCCACCATTTCATTGTCGAAATTTGTGATAGCTAAACCGGAGCGGCCGGAATTGTCGAAGTCCGCGGCATCGACGCCCATGCCGGCGCGCGCCTTTCCTTCGCTGCTGAAAGCTAAGCCCGCTTCGATGGCGACGTCTTTAAATTTCCCGTTGCGCAGGTTGCGATAAAGCTTGTTAGGTTGCGTGTCATTGGCCACGAACAGATCGGGCCAGCCGTCCTGATCGTAGTCGAGCATTGCGACGCCGAGAGATTTGCTGCTGCTGTCGAAAATCCCGCTGGTGGCGGTGACGTCTTCGAAGGTGCCGTCGCCGCGATTGTGAAAGAGCCAGCAGGTGTCGCCGCGGTAGGCTTCCGGAGTGCAATAGGATTTATGAGTGCCATCGAGGCTGCAGAAAACGTCGTGTTCGGGTGACCAGCGGACGTAGTTGCATACGAACAGATCCAGAAATCCGTCGCGGTCGTAGTCAAACCACAAACAAGAAGTGCTGAGGCCTTGGTGAGTGGCGAGGCCCGCAGCGCGAGTTACGTCGGTAAATTTGCCGTTGCCGAGATTGCGGAAGAGATGGCTTTGGCCGACGCAGCTGATAAAAACATCGGGGAAGCCGTCGTTGTTGTAGTCCCCAACGGCGATGCCCATTCCGTAGAGTTCGATATCCAGGCCGGCGGCGTGAGTGACGTCGGTGAAGGTGCCGTTGCGATTGTTGCGGTAGAGATGCAGTGTGGATTTTTGTCGTTTGTGGCTGGGCCAATCCATGCCGTTGACGAGCAGAACGTCTTGCCAGCCGTCGTTGTCGTAATCGAGGAACGCGCATCCGGAGCCGAGGGTTTCCGGGAGGAGCTTGCCGCCGAAAGCGCCGCTGTTGTGTTGAAACTGAAGGCCCGTTGCCGCGGTGACATCGGCGAAGCTGAACCCGAGCGCCGATGGCGGTGCAGCTTTCGCGAATAGCCGCTGCGAACTAAACGCCGCACCGACAGTTACGCCGCCTGCGCCCAGTAAAAAATCACGTCTTCTCACGGAAGAGTGACCAGCCCGTTGCGGATAGCATAGACAACGAGTTCCGCGGTTTTGTGCAGGCCCAGTGCATCCATGATATTCGCCCGATGCACCGCTACAGTGTTGGAACTGAGCTTCAGGTCGACGGCGATTTCCTTATTGGATTTTCCGGCGACGATGTGTTGGAGAATTTCCAGTTCGCGCGCCGTGAGTCCGGCGCCGCGCTCGCCCTTCAACGCAGGCGATTTGGAGACTTGTGGATCGAGAACCTCTGTACCTTCCGCCACGGTTTTGACGGCTTTTACGAGATCCAGATCCATGGCGTTCTTCAGCACATAGCCACGGGCTCCGGCGTCAAACGCCTGCCGCACCAGCGTTTCTTCCGAATGCATGCTGAGCATTAGAATTTCTACCGCGGGAAAATCCTTGCGAATGCGGCGAGTCGCTTCGATGCCGTTGAATTCAGGAAGAGCGCAGTCCATCACGATTACCTGGGGTTTCAGTTCCAGCGCGAGGCGAACCGCTTCCGGCCCGTCGCTGGCTTCCGCGACGACCGAGATGCCCGGGTCGTCTTCCAACATGCGGCGAAAACCGCGGCGCACCAGGGCGTGATCATCGACAAGCAGGACGGTAATTTTAGACGGCATGAGTTTGCAGTTTTTCCTGTGGGATTTTTAGTTGCACCAGCGTGCCGCCCTGCGTCGGTCGGGAAATACTCAAGGTTCCACCAATCAACTCGGCACGTTCGCGCATGGCTACGAGGCCAATGCCCCGACGAAGCTGTCCGTTGCTGGCAATGGATGCTTCCGGAAAACCTTTGCCATGATCTTCCACTTCGAGCTGTAGATTTCGCGGCAGAAATTTCAGGCGAATCCAGGCCTCCGAGACTTCCGCGTGCCGAGTGAGATTATTCAGTGCTTCTTGCAAAATTCGATAGATGTGCACGCCAGCACTGGTGTCCACGGCGTAAGGCTGGCCGGATTTTTCGTAATGCAGGTCGATGCCGGATTGACGTTCCACTGTAGGAATGTACCAGTCTAGAGTGCTCTCGAGCCCGGCTTCTTCAAGCAGAACAGGGTGCAGGGCCTGCGAGAGGCTGCGAATATTGTCGAGCGTGGTCTGCGCGATTTGTCGCACCTCTTGAAGATCTCCGCGGAGCGGCGAGCCTTCCGGGGCTTGATTACCGGCGCGGCTCAGCATGGCGCCAATTGCGGTTAATACCTGACCAAATTCATCGTGCAGCTCGCGGGAAATGTGGCGGAGGGTGGACTCTTGCGCTGATATTAATTTCTGGGCGAGGTCGCTGCGTTGTTCGGACAGTTCCCCAAGGCGCGCGAAGATTTCGCGATTGACGCGAATGAGGTAAAGACTTGTGAGCAAGATGGCGATCAGAGTTGCCGCGAGAAAAAGATAGAGCTGCCGCTGCACGCTGTCGTAGATATGCGTGATGCGCGCGGTGGCCTGCTGCTCGCCTTCATTATTTTCCACCAGCAGGCGGGAAATCGCGGTGCTGAGAGCCTGTTGGCGAGATTGAAGGGTGAGGCGGATCTGTTCGCGGGCATCGTTGTCTTTGCCATTGGCGGCCAGCGCGAACATGCGATTCACGGCATCCCAGAACTGGGATAACGACTGATCGAGATATAAATGTTGTTCGGGAGTGCGGGTGTCGCCGGCGAAAGTTTCTTCCAGCTTCAGCGCAGCGTCCAGATCTTCGTGGATGCGATCGAATTGCGCGGACCAGGCGGTGATTGGATAGGGTTCGGCAGCGGTGTCGAGCATGTCGCGCATGGCTAGCGCGACGGAGTTCAGATCATTCTGGATCCGCAAGAGCTGCAGAGAGTCTTTGCGATTGCGGTCGATCATGTCACTTTGCAGGCCGCGCAAACCGGTGAGCTGCACGGTGATGTACGAGGCGTAGGCCAGTACCGCACCGAGGGTAATGACCAACCCTAACAGCAATCGGGCCGTGGGCGAGCGCTGCGACGGGCGATGTTGGGCGGAGTTCAGCGGCGAAGCGGTCTGCACAGGAGAAGAATACCTCAGGAGACGAAAGGCGCGGGCTCCACCGACGCGTTTCGTGGGAGAACCGACGGCACCACGGGAGCTTATGGACAAAGCGGAGCGGCTGGGTTTCACTTACTGTGCAAATTGTGAGTGATGACTTCCTGCAACACGAAAAGGCGAGCGCGATGATTGATGTGGGAGTGGTGGGGTTTGGGTTGGCAGGGCGAGCGTTTCATTCGCAAGTGATCGATAAGGTGCCGGGACTGCGCCTGTCTGCGATTGTGCAGCGCAAAGGAAATGAAGCGTCGGAGAAATTTCCCAACGCACGCATCGTTCGGAGCGTTGAAGAATTATTGGCAATGCCGAATATCCAGTTGGTGGTGATTGCCACGCCGAATGATACCCATTTGCCGATCGCACGGGCGAGCCTCGAGGCGGGGCGAGACGTGGTGGTCGATAAGCCTTTTGCGACGACGCTGGCGGAAGCGGAAGAAATGGCGGCGCTGGCGAAGAAAAACGGGCGAATCATCACGGTGTATCACAACCGGCGGTTTGACGGCGATTTTCAGGCGATTCGGAAACTTGTTGCGGAAGGAACGCTTGGACGCGTCGTGAGGTTTGAGTCCAACTATGATCGCTATCGGCCGGCACTGAAAGAAAAAGCCTGGCGCGAGCGCGATGAGCCGGGAGCCGGAATTTTGTTTGACCTGGGTCCACACCTGATCGATCACGCACTGGTTTTGTTTGGTTTGCCGGAAGCGATCACCGCCGATATACGAATCGAACGGGAGGCCAGCGTCGTGAACGACGCTTTCGATCTTGCGCTGCATTATCCGCGGGGAATGCGCGCGGTGCTGCGATCGACCATGCTGGCGGCCGCGCAGAGACCACGCTTTGTGCTGCAGGGCACGCTTGGTTCATTTTTCAAGCAGACCTTTGATTTGCAGGAAATGAATCTGCGTCGCGGATTCATTCCGGAGAAGGGCGCGTGGGGCGCAGAGCCGGAAAAGGATTGGGGGCTACTGACCACGGTGGAAAACGGAGCCGAGGTCGAAAAGCGGATCCCTTCGGAGACCGGCGATTACCGCGATTACTACGAGAATTTACGCGACGCACTGCTGGGTGAAGCGAAGCTGGAAGTGACCCCGGAACATGCCCTGAATGTGATGCGAGTGCTAGAGTTGGCGCAAGAGAGCAGCAAAAAGCGTTGTACCATCGCGTGGCCGAAGGGTTAGTAGGGCCGTTTAGGCGCGTATACTGGTTGCAAATCGAGTTGCAGGAGTGCTGTTTTGCCGAAAATAGAATTAGCACCGTCGATTTTGTCAGCAAATTTTGCTCAGTTAGGTGCTGATGCCAAGGCTGCGCTTGCAGCGGGCGCTTCTCTGCTGCACGTGGATGTGATGGACGGGCACTTCGTACCGAACATCACGCTGGGTCCGCCGATCGTGAAGTCGCTGCGCGCCGCAATTCCAGATGCGATTTTCGATTGCCACTTGATGATCGAAAATGCGGATGATTTTATTGCCGCGTTTGCGGATGCGGGTGCGACTTGGATTTCCGTGCATCAGGAAGCGTGCGTGCACCTGGATCGCACGTTACATCTCATTTCTTCGCATGGGTGCAAGCCGGGCGTGGTGATCAATCCGGCGACACCAGTGGAGATGCTCGACGAAGTGCTGGAGATTGTGCACCACGTGCTGGTGATGTCGGTGAACCCGGGATTTGGCGGGCAGAAATTTATTCCGGCGTCGTTGCGAAAGATTGAGGCGTTAGCCAAAACGCGAGAGTTGCGAGGACTTAATTTTCGGATTGAAGTGGATGGCGGAGTAGCACTGGATACAGTGGCGGATGTGGTGCGTGCCGGTGCGGAACTGCTCGTTGCCGGGAACGCAGTGTTTGGCGGCGGAGATATCGCCGCAAATATAAGCAAGCTGTTGCAGGCGGCGAAGAGCGCGACTTTCGCGCGGGCTTGAGATTCTCTTCACCGCAGTTTATTTTGCCGTGGCAGCTTGCGGCAAGACGTACTTCTCCATCGCCAGAGCAAAGCCTTCTTTCTCGTTTGACTCGGTAACGTACGTCGCCGACTTCTGGACATCTTCGCTGGCGTTGCCCATGGCGATGCTGATGCCGCTCTTCTTGAACATAAGAACATCGTTGGGCATGTCGCCGATCGTTGCGATCTGGTCGACGGGAATGTTTGACAGTTCGGAGAAAGCCAAAACCACTTCGCCTTTGTTGGCTTTCGGATTGGTCACGTCCAGATAGTAAGGTTGTGAACGGGCGGCGGACGCCTGATCGCCGCAGGCATCCTGCGCGTCCTTTTCGCATTTTTTTACCGCGTCGAGATCGTCGCTGACGCCCACCACTTTGGCGATATTTTCCAGCAAGCCATCAAAGTTTTGCCGGACGATTGGCGCGAACTTGACGGTCCACTGTTCGCGCGCCACGTGCGGAGCGTTCATGTCCCGAACGTACCAGTCGTGGCCGGAATACAACCAGACATCCAGCTTATGATCGAGAATAATTTGAATCACTTTTTCGACCATGGCACGCGGGAGAAAATTCTCACGCACGATCGTGGTCAAGTCCGGCTTGGTGATGACTCCGCCGTTGAAGCCGGCAACCGGCTCGGTCATGTTCAGCGGATCGATCAGCATGGCCATTCCCCGCGGCGGCCGTCCACTGGTGATAGCGAACTTCACGCCGGCATCGTGCAGGCGCGCGACCGATTGAGCCGCGCGCTCAGTCAGGATCTTTTCTTGAGTGACCAGGGTACCGTCAACGTCAGCAATCACCAGTCGTATCTGCTTATCAGCCATCGGTATTTGTCCTCTCCCGCTGCGCTTCAACAACAATTACGAACGGAATTATCCACGGCCGAGTCTTAAGAATGGACCATCTTTTGCCGTCCGCAAAAACAACTTCAACCACCGCAACTTTTGACCCTTGAGCCCTGCACACGTCACTCAAGGACTTCTGAAGATCGTCGGCTTCACCGAAATCGCCAAAAGTCTGGCCGGGAGCCAAGTTGCTTTTGCTTTCGGCGAGCACCATCACCTTCGTGGGATTCGATTTTGCCAGGGTGACGCAGCCAAGGGTAAAACTGACGATCTCCTTGGACGATCTGTTGCGGACTTGTTCTTTATCGGCGTTGAGTTCCAAAACGACTGGCGCCTTTTTGGGATTCAGAAACGAAGACTCTGGTGCCTGCTTTGATTGTGCGTTGGCGCTGATTCCGGTACAGGCTATCGTTGCCACTGTCAGAAAATTTTTAACTCCGAACTTCCAGGTGAAAATCATGGGCGCCCTCTCATTGAGCCGCCCTGTCTACGGCGGCGTCACTGTTCCTGGTAGTTCCAGAGCAATCCGCCGTCCGTAAAAATTGTCGTGCCGGTGATGTAGCTGGACTCGTCGGACGCGAGGAAGACGGCCACGCTAGCAACGTCGCTCGGTTGGCCGAGACGTTTCAGGGGGATGTTTTCGAGTAGCGCGTTCAATTTCGTCGGATCGTTCAGCAGGGCTTTGTTGATGGGCGTTTCGATAGCGCCAGGCGCGATCGAATTGATGGTGATGCCCAGCGGAGCCAGTTCGATGGAGAGATCGCGGGTCAACATTTTGACGCCGCCTTTGCTGGCGCAGTAAGTGGCGAAATGCGGGAAAGGCAGTTCTTCGTGCACGGAGCTTAAATTAATGATTTTCCCGCCGGCTTTGGCGGCCATTTGATGCTTGACGAAAGCCTGCGTGATGAAGAATAGACCTTTCAAATTTACGTTCAGAACAAAATCGTAGTCCGCTTCGGTGACGTCCCAAAAATCGGCGCGGCGTTCGACGCCAGCGTTGTTGATGAGCACGTCGATTTCTCCGAGTTGCTTGGCGGTTTCTTCGACGAAGCGCTGGCCGTCGGCAATTTTGGAGACATCGGCTTGCACGGCGATGGCTTTAGCGCCGTTGGCGCTTAGATCCTGAACAACTTTGTCGGTGCCAGGCTTGTCGGAGAGGTAGCAGATCGAAACTGCCGCGCCTTCCTGAACGAAACGCTGGGCGATGCCCAGGCCGATGCCCTGATTGCCTCCGGTGATGGCGACAACTTTACCCTGCAGGCGGTTGGACATTTTTTCTCCCAAGTAGATCGTCGAAGGCTTGCCGGCTTCTCTCCAACAGCAAGTCTGATGATGCGACGACCGGCTGAGTTCGAGTTTTTAGCGCGACGCGGGTTAAGCGACGGTGACGTCGGAGCTTAGATACACGTCTTGAATGGCGTTTAGCAGCTGTACGCCTTCTTTCATGGGACGCTGGAAAGCTTTGCGGCCGGAAATGAGGCCCGTGCCGCCGGCGCGCTTGTTAATTACGGCGGTGGTCACCGCCTCTTCGAAGTCGTTGGCCCCTGAAGCGCCGCCGCTGTTAATGAGGCCGCTCCGGCCCATGAAGCAGTTGGCCACCTGATAGCGGCAGAGATCGATGGGGTGATCGCTGGCAAGTTCCGTGTAAATACGTTTGTCGAATTTGCCGTAGCTGGAGTCGCCCATGTTCAGCGCGGCGTACCCGCCGTTATTCTCGGCGAGTTTTTGTTTGATGATGTCGGCCTGAATGGTGACGCCGAGATGATTGGCTTGCCCGGTGAGATCAGCGGAGAGGTGATAGTCCTTGTCCTTCTTGAACGCGTTATTTCGCAGGTAGCACCACAGCACGGTGGCCATCCCGAGCTCGTGAGCGTGCGCGAAGGCTTGGCTGATTTCAATAATCTGGCGGCCGCTTTGTTCCGAGCCGAAGTAAATGGTCGCGCCAATCGCGGCGGCGCCCATGTCCCAGGCTTCCTGAATAGTGCCGAACAGAATCTGATCGGCTTTGTTCGGGTACGTCAGCAATTCGTTGTGATTGATTTTGACGATGAACGGAATCTTGTGCGCGTATTTGCGTGCGACGGAGCCGAGCACGCCGAAGGTAGACGCCACGGCGTTGCAATCGCCTTCGATGGCCAGCTTGACGATATTTTCTCCGTCGAAATAATCGGGGTTTTTGGCGAAGCTGGCGCCGGCGGAGTGTTCGATGCCCTGATCCACAGGAAGAATCGAGAGATAGCCAGTACGCGCCAGACGGCCGTGATTGAAGAGGCGCTGCAGTTGGGTGATCACCCGGATACTGCGATTGGAGACAGTCCAAATGCGATCGACGAAGTCAGGGCCGGGGAGATGCAAGCGGTCCTTGGAAATTTTGGGCGACTTGAAGCCTAAAAGCGATTCTGCTTTGGCTCCGAGATAGGTTTCGATTTTTCCGGGGGTGCTGGTGGCCATTTGGCTCTCCTGTTTATTCTCGTGTTCCGGTAGCTAGCATTGAGGCTGCCGCGGGGTCGACAAGCCAGAGAAAATCGCCGTTGCTGGGCTGAATAAGTTGCGAAGGCAATTGTTCCGGCTCGTAGGGGCCCTCGAGGACCGCTTTGAGTGCGGGAGCTTTTTCTTTGCCGGTGACTGTGAAGATGACGTTAGCGGCGTTGTTGGCAACCGCGGCGGTGATGGTCACACGGTCGGTATAAAGTTTGCCGACCCAGTTGCGGACGACGGTGCGGCCGGGTTCCGGATGCAGCGCTTTGGTGCCGGGAAAAAGCGACAGACAGTGGCCTTCTTCACCCATTCCGATCAGCACCAGGTCGAATCGCGGCAATTCCCCGAGCTTGGTTTGAAAATATTTCTGCAATTCTTGTTCGTATTCGCGCGCGGCTTTTTCCGCCTCGGGATCCTCGGTCCGCATGCGACGGACTTGCTCCGGTTTCAGCGGGGCCTTGGAGATCATGGTGTCGTTGGCCATTTTGTAATTGCTTTGCGGATCGTCGGGGCCGACGTGCCGTTCGTCGCCGAAGAACAACTGCATTTTATCCCAAGGAAGCGCGTCGCGCAGCGCGGCGTCAGTGGCCAGCAGCGTGTACATGGCCTTGGGAGTCGAGCCGCCGGCCAGCGCTACAGTGAATGCGCCGTGACTTTTTACGGCAGCCTGTGCGACTTGTACAAATTTTTCGGCGGCGCGGCGTGCGACTGCGGCTGGATCCACCAGAATGCGCACATCGCGTTGCCGGGAGGCCGGGGCGGTCATCGCGCGGTTCCTGCGGTACCCGCTGTCCCGGTTGCTCCGGCAGTTCCGACGGGCTGATTGGCTGCGGGACTCTTGCGGCGACCGAGACCTTCGCCCTCTTCGGTTTTGTGCCACTCGCGGCCATCGCGTTCGAGAAGTTCCGCGGCTTCTTCCGGGCCCCAGCTGCCTGCGGCGTAGTTGGGGAAGTCGCGCGCGGGCAGAGCGTGCCAGACGTCCAGAATTGGTTGAATGACACTCCATCCGGCCTCCACCATGTCCGCGCGCTGGAAGAGAGTTGCGTCCCCGACCATGCAATCGCGCAGCAGGCGTTCGTAGCCGGTGCTGTGTTCGGTACCGAAGTAGGTGGCGTAATCAAAATCCATATTCACGAGGCCGAGTTTCATCACCGAGCCCGGGACTTTGGCGCCGAAGCTGAGCGAGATTCCTTCGTCGGGCTGGATGTGGATGACCAGGCGATTGGTCTCGAGATTGCGCACGCTGGTGTTACGGAATAAAACGAAAGGCGTGCGGCGGAACTGAATGACCACTTCGGTTTCGCGCTGCGCCAGGCGCTTGCCCGTGCGCAGGTAGAAGGGAACACCGGCCCAGCGCCAGTTGTCGATCTGCAGCTTCAGCGCAACGAATGTTTCGGTGTTCGAACGCAGGATCGACGTCCGGCTCGCTGCGATAACCCTGGACGCGCTGGCCTTCGATCTTGCCTTCGTCGTATTGGCCGCGCACCATGCAGCTCAGAACTTCTTCAGGTCCCACCGGCTGAACCGCGTGGAGAACTTCGGCTTGCTTGTTGCGAACTTCATCGGCGTCGAAGGAGATGGGTGGTTCCATCGCGGTCATGGTCAGCAGCTGAAACAAGTGATTCGGGACCATGTCGCGCAGAGCGCCGGCGGTTTCGTAAAAGCCGCCGCGATGTTCGACGCCTACGGTTTCCGCCGCAGTGATCTGTACGTGGTCGACGTAGTTGCGATTCCAGAGCGGCTCGATGATGTTGTTGGAAAAGCGAAACACCATGAGGTTTTGGACGGTTTCTTTTCCGAGGTAATGATCGATGCGGTAGATCTGGCTTTCGGTGAGCACCTGCTTGAGGTCCTGGTTGAGCTGCTTGGCGGAAGCGAGATCATGGCCGAAAGGCTTTTCCACGATGACCCGCGCCCAGTGGCCTTCTTCTTCCTTGAGGAGGCCGGCTTCTCCAAGTTGTTTGGCGATCGGCGAGAAAAATCTCGGCGCGACCGCAAGGTAGAAAAATTTGTTGCCCTGGGTTTCGTGCTTTTTGTCGGCCTCCTCGATTTGTTGCTTCAGGCGCTGGTATGCGCCCGCATCGCCAAAGTCGGCCTTCACGTAGTAGATCCGCTCGGTGAACCAGTTCCACAATTTCTGATCGATGGGCGAAGCGGAATATTTGGGAACTTCCTCGGTCAACATCTTGCGGAACGATTCGTTGGTGTAATCGTTCGTCGCAAAACCGATGATGGCGAACTGCTTGGAGAGCAGGCCGTCGCTAGCGAGATTGCACAGCGCGGGAATCAATTTGCGCTTGGTAAGGTCGCCGCTGGCGCCAAAAATCACCATGACACAAGGTTCGCCGACGGGCTTGGTGTGAACGTGGTTCTGGGTCATGAACGAGGCCCTACCTTTAGGTGGCGATTCGGGCGAGACGGCAATGGTTTACTTCCCGGCCTTTTTCTCGAGATGCCCGCCAAATTGATACCGCATCGCGGATAGCAGCTTTCCCGCGAATTCATCTTCGCCTTGAGACGCGAAACGCTGATAGAGAGCGGCGCTCAATACTGGAGCCGGCACAGTTGATTCGATAGCGGCCATGATGGTCCAGCGGCCTTCGCCGGAATCGGAGACGCGTCCGGAGAATTTTTCGAGCGTGGGTTGGTCAAAGAGAGAAATCGCGGTGAGGTCGAGCAGCCACGAAGCTACCACGCTGCCGCGGCGCCACAATTCGGTGATGTCCGCGAGGTTGAAATCGTATTGATAATGATCGGCGTTGCGCATCGGCGCGGTTTCCGCATCGGTTTCGCGATGAGATTTGCCGACGTTAGCGTGCTTCAGGATGTTGAGGCCTTCAGCGTAGGCGGCCATCAAACCGTATTCGATTCCGTTGTGAACCATTTTTACGAAGTGCCCGGCGCCTGACGGGCCGCAATGCAAATAGCC
The DNA here is from genome assembly GCA_963846145.1 of uncultured Acidobacteriota bacterium. GTDB lineage: Bacteria > Acidobacteriota > Terriglobia > Acidiferrales > UBA7541 > Acidiferrum. The sequence continues at coordinate 67,479 of CAWJUV010000008.1, forward strand.
TTCTTCGGCAGTGCCGCCGGCTTTTTCGCGGCCGGGGGTACGATCGATTTCGCCGCGACCGGGAGCCAGTGCTTTGAAAATCGGGTCGAGACGCTTTACGACGTCTTGCTCGCCGCCGATCATCTGGCAGTACCCACGTTCAAGGCCCCAGACACCGCCACTGGTTCCGACGTCCACATAATGCAGACCTTTGACGATCAGTTCCTTGGCGCGGCGAATGTCGTCGATGTAATAGGAATTGCCACCATCGATGAGGATGTCGCCGTGGTCGAGCTTGGGAGTGAGCTCTTCCAGCATGTTGTCCACGATGCCGGCGGGCACCATCAGCCAAATGGCGCGGGGCTTCTCCAGCTTCTTGATGAAGTCATCGTAGGAATTGCTGCCGGTGGCGCCATCTTTGGTGAGCTGCGCAACGGTGTCGGCGCTGCGATCGTACACCACGCATTGGTGGCCGTGTTTTTGAAGGCGGCGCACCATGTTGGCGCCCATTCTGCCGAGACCGATCATGCCGAGCTGCATGTTGAGATTCCTCCGCGCTGGTGACGTGAGATGTTTAGAAAATTGGTTGAGTTACGAGATGGCTTGTTGCACCGCTTTGCTGAGAGTGGCCAATCCAGCGGCGAGATCTTTGCCAAGGTGGACACGCAAGGCGCGACGGCCACGTTCGGCGAGCACCGCGAAATCGCCGCGGGCCTGCGCGGCTTTTACCGTGCCGAAAGTATATTTCTGTCCGGGGACCTGCAGATCTACCGCGTCGTCGCAGGTGATCTGCAAAAAGACGCCGCTGTTGGGTCCACCTTTGTAGGCTTGCCCGGTGGAGTGCAGGAAGCGCGGGCCAAAACCCAGCACGGTGGCAACTTTTTTCTTGTCCCGGACGGCGAGACGGATCGACTGCAGAGCTTTCTCATCGGCGTCGTTCATGGTGATGTAGCCGAGCACACCGAAATAGTCTCCTGCGGAAATGCGATCGAGATGAGCTTTCAAAACTTCGGTAAGCGACGATTTCCCTTTTAGCGCTGCGGTGTTTTTTTCGTCGGCAAAAAGTTTGATGCCGTCGCCTTCGAAGAAAGGAGACTCGGCGGGCAGCTTGCCGTTTTTCTCGTACTCGCTGGTGAGTTTTTTCGTTTCGATTTTGCTGGCTTCCACGTCGGGTTGGTTGAAGGCGTCGATGCCGATGAGCGAGCCGGCGACGGCAGTCGCGATTTCCCAACGGAAAAATTCCTGGCCGAGATTGTAAATGTTGTCGACGGCGATTCGAACGACGGGATGGCCCGCGGCTTCCAGCGCATCGACGGCGGCGTCTTGGGACTTGTCGGGAGCGGTTTCGAGGCGGAGGTACGCGAAGAGGCGATCGTTGCCATAGTGATCGGGCTTGGCCAATGTTTCACGATCGACGGGGATGATGCCCTTGCCGATTTTCCCGGTGGACTCAGCGATGAGTTGTTCGAGCCAGGCGCCGAGGTCGGAAATTCCCGGCGACGCGACGATGGTTATCTTGTCGCGGCCGAGGTTGGCACCCACACCCATGATTGTGCCCAAGATGACGCCCGGGTTGGAGTCGGCGGCCGATCCCGCGCCACACGCTTTCACCATCTCGTTGGTGGCGTTCAAAAATTTGGAAACGTCCACGCCCATGATCGCGGCCGGAACCATGCCGAAATTGGACAGCGCGGAATAGCGGCCACCAATGCTGGGCAGGCCTTTAAAAATTTTGCGAAATTTGTCGCGTTCAGCAACTTGCTGCATCTGCGACCCGGGATCGGTGATGGCGATGAAGCGGTTACCAACTTCGGCTTCACCTACTTTTTCTTTCACCCGCTCGAAGAAATACTGTTTGTAGATGTTGGGCTCGAGCGTGCTTCCGGATTTGCTGGAGACAATGCAAATGGTGCTGGAAAGATCGAGCTTCGCCTCGAGAGCTTTGATCTGCGCCGGATCGGTGGAGTCCAACACATGCATTTCCGGGTAGCCGTCCGCTTTTCCGAAGGTCATCTCCATCACTTCAGGACAAAGGCTCGAACCTCCCATGCCAAGAAGCAGCGCGTATTTGAATCCGGCTTTCTTGATATCCGCCGCGATGTTTTGCAGATCGGAGATGTGCGCGATTTGCTCTTCGGTGATGCCCAGCCAGCCCAGCCACTTATTTTCGTCGGTGCCAGTCCAGAGCGAGGCGTCGTTTTGCCACAAGCGCCGAACCTTTTCGTTTTTTTTCCAATCATCCTGGGCGGCTGCGAACGGGCCGTTGAACGAACTGGGAAGTTTGTACGTTAGTTTGTTGAGACTCACGCGCGCACGCCAGCGGACTTGCCGGTGGCCTCCAGCAGTTGCTTGAACGCGTCAGCGAAAAGCTTGATGCCGTCGGAGAGCAGTTTGTCGGTGGCTGCGTGCATCGAAATCCCAGCTTTTTCGAGATCGGACATGGTCTTGGCGGCCGCGTCGACATTCTCGGTGAGGCTGGCGCGCAGTTTGCCGTGATCGCGGAAAGCGTCAAACGTCGCAGGCGGAATCGTGTCGACGGTGTCTTTGCCGATCAACTCTTCGACGTAAATCACGTCGCGATACGTTTTGTTCTTGGTGCTCGTGCTGGCCCACAGCAGGCGTTGCGGCTGCGCACCTTTGGCGGCGAGTTTTTCCCAGCGCGGGCCGCTGAACAGTTCCTGATATTTTTTGTAGGTGACTTTGGCATTGGCGATGGCCACTTTGCCTTTGAGGCTAGTCAACAAGTCTTTCTGCGTCGCGTCGGAGGTGGCTTTAAGTTTTTCGTCGATCTGGCTGTCGATCAGCGTGTCGATGCGGCTGACGAAGAAGCTGGCGACGCTGGCGATGTGCGAGATGTCCTGACCTTTTGCCGCGCGGGCTTCTAAGGCAGCGATATACGCTTCGGCGACGGCTTCATAGGCGGACTGCGCGAAGAGCAGAGTGATGTTGATATTGATGCCGTCTTCGAGCAACTGCTTGATCGCCGGGACGCATTCCTTGGTACCCGGCACCTTAATCATAACGTTCGGACGGTTCACTTCTTTCCAAAGCCGGCGCGCTTCTTCGAGAGTCTTGTCCCGCTCCAGGGCCAAGGTGGGAGAAACTTCTAGGCTAACGTAGCCATCGCGGGTTTTCGTTTGGTCGTAAACCGGGCGGAAAATGTCGGCAGCATCCTGCACGTCGCGAATCGCGATCTTTTCATAGACCTGCGTGCCGTTCATTTTCTTCGCATCAGGTGAATTCAGAATGTCGTCGTAGTATTTGCCCTCGGCGATGGCTTTTTCGAAGATCGAGGGGTTAGAAGTCATCCCCATCAGCCCATCGTTTTGAATCAACTTTTTAAGTTCGCCGCCGGTCAGCAAGTCGCGGCGAATGTAGTCCATCCATGGCGATTGACCGTAGTCGAGCAGCGCCTTTAGCGGATTTTTCCCGCCCTTCGCGGCGGCTTCCTGGTCGGTAACATTTACTGTGGTACTCATGATGGCAATCCTCCTCTATTTTCTAAGTTCTATTGTACGCCTGCGCTGGGCCGCGCGTTTCTCAGCCGCTAACGGGCAGTCCCGACCGCGGCGGATTTCATTTCCAACGCCTTCACTTTGTTCAAACGCCGGACGTGTCGATCTTCGTTGGTAAATTTAGCGCCGATGAATGCTTTCACGATCTCTTCAGCAAGTCTTACGCCAATGATGCGCGAGCCGAGGACCAAGACATTCATATCATCGTGCTCGACGCCTTGATGTGCCGAGTAAACATCGTGGCAAACAGCGGCGCGTATCCCCGGAAGTTTGTTGGCCGCAATGCTGGCGCCGACGCCGCTTCCGCAGATCAGCACGCCGCGGTCCGCTTTACCATCCATGACGGCGTGACCAACTACTTCGGCGAAATCTGGATAGTCCGATGGATTTTCATTGAAGGCCCCGATATCTAAAACCTGCAGGCCGGTGGAACGCACGAAATCGCCCACCGCACTCTTCAGTTGAAACCCAGCATGGTCGGAGCCGATGACAACCTTCATGCCGATCACTTTCCCAATACGTCTTTGACCGCTTTAGCAACGGCATCGGGTTCGAATCCAAATTTCTTCTGCAGTTCTTTGAGGGGAGCCGAAGCACCAAAAGTGTGCATGCCGATAATTTTGCCTTTGGAGCCAACGTAGCGATCCCAGCCGAGAATGGAAGCTTGCTCGACCGATACACGCGCAGTGACGTCCGGCGGCAAAACACTGTCGCGATATTCGCGGGACTGGTGCTCGAAAATATCCCACGAGGGCATGCTGACCACGCGAACTTTGATGCCCTGGCTGCTCAGCGTTTCATAAGCGGAGAGACAGAGCGAAACTTCACTGCCAGTGCCCATCAATATGGCCTCTGGCTTGCCTCCCTGAGCTTCGGCGAGGATGTAGGCGCCCTTGGCCACTCCGGCCGCTGAGGCGTACTTGGTGCGGTCAATTGTTGGCAGCGCTTGGCGAGTGAGGACCAGCATGGCCGGTTCTTTTTTCAGCTTCATGATCACGCGCCAGGATTCAATCACTTCGTTGGCATCGGCCGGACGGAGCAAAACCAATCCGGGAACGGCCCGCAACGTAATCAACTGCTCGATCGGTTGATGCGTCGGTCCATCTTCACCAACACCGATGGAATCGTGCGTGAAGATGTAGATAACCGGCACTTCCATGATGGCGCTGAGACGAATGGCTGGTTTGCAGTAATCGGTGAAAATGAAAAAAGAGGAAGCGAAGGTGCGAATGTCGCAGAGCGTCATGCCATTGGCGATGGCCGACATAGCGTGTTCGCGGATACCGAAGTGCATGTTGCGGCCGCCGTGCGAGCCGGCTTCGAATTCGCCTGCGCCTTCGAAGGTCAAGCGAGTCTTGGTGGAAGGATAAAGGTCGGCGGAGCCGCCCATGAGCCAAGGAATATTTTTGGCCAGAGCGTTGAGCACTTTGCCGGACGAATCGCGGGTCGCCACGCCTTTGGCGTCAACCGGAAAAGTCGGAAGATCCTTATCCCAGCCGCTCGGCAATTCGTGGTGTTCCATCAACTGCAGCTCTTCGGCGAGCTGCGGGAATTGCTTCTGGTAGCCTTCGTACAGCTTCATCCAGGTATTACGAACTTCCCCGCCGCGCTTGCCGATGCCGTTTTTAAAGTCGTCGTAGACGCCATCCGGAATGTAGAAATTTTTCTCCGGCCAGCCGTAAAATTTCTTGGTCAACGCCACTTCTTCCGGTCCCAGCGCTTCGCCGTGAGCTTCCTTGGTGTCCTGCCGATTGGGTGACCCATAGCCGATATGGCTGTCGACAATGATTAGTGAAGGCCTGTCGCTAACCTTCTGGAAGCTTTCGATGGCTTTGGCGAAAGCGCGTCGGTGTCGTTGGCATCGGTAAGATGCTGCACCGCCCAACCGTAGCCTTTGAAACGCGCGGCCACGTCTTCGCTGAACGCCAGGCTGGTATTGCCTTCGATGGTGATGTGGTTGTTGTCGTAGATCCAGCAGAGGTTGGAAAGCTTGTGGTGTCCGGCCAGCGAGGCGGCTTCGCCGGAAATTCCTTCCATCATGTCGCCGTCGCCGCAGAAAACGTAAACGTTGTAGTTGAAGATTTCGAATTGCGGTTTGTTGAAGTAAGTGGCCAGCCATTGGCGCGCCATGGCCATGCCTACGCTGGTCGCCACGCCTTGGCCCAGTGGACCGGTGGTGGTTTCCACGCCACTGGTCAACCGATATTCCGGGTGACCGGGAGTCTTGCTGTCGATCTGGCGAAATTTCTTGAGATCGTCGAGCGTCAACGACGGCGAACTCAAAACTTTGCCGTCTTCGCCAACGGCCTTCACCCCGGCGAGATGCAGCAACGAATACAGCAGCATCGAAGCGTGGCCATTGGAAAGTACGAAGCGATCGCGGTTCACCCAGATGGGATCGGTCGGGGTCGTAACGCAAATATTTTTGCCAGAGGGTGTAGCCGATGGGTGCCAGCGCCATGGGCGTGCCGGGATGCCCAGAGTTGGCGGCTTGCACTGCGTCCATCGACAAAGTGCGAATGGTATTGATAGCCAGCTGATCGATGTTGGTTTCGCTGGCGACGGACCCGGTGGAACTCATTATTTCCTCGCGTTCTCGTGCAGGGGCGTGCGCTCCTGCGGCAATTGGGTTGGATGCAGCAAGGGGCGATTTGACTCGGGAATTCTACGACAAAACGAAGTTACAGATGAGTGACAAAATTCTAGGACGGCAGGCGGAGGAGAGGGCAGAAGAAAAGCTCAACCTGGGGTGAGTCTAACAATAAAGCTATGGCCGCCAACTGTTTTAATGTGTAGCGATGACGTTGGCGGCAATGTGCTCGGCTGAATCCTGAATAGTGAGCATGTCCGTACGGGTTTTGTCCCACTCACGCAGCATCAGGCCGTTGGCGGCGAAGAAACGGCGGATTTTCATGGAGTCCCAACGCAGAACTTCTTCCAGTACCGGCACCAGGACGCTCATGGTGTTGTCGCTCAATACCGTGCGGCGAGCGACCTTGGTGATGAACTTGGCCTCCGAGACCGCGATGGTTAGTCCGTCGTGCTGGTTCACGTGCATCATCACGGGCAAGTCAGAGCTCCCATCCCCCATGTAGATGATATTGTCGTGGCTGATGCCCAGTGAGGCGCGAATTTCTTCCAGAACGGTGATTTTGCCCCAGCCCGCAGTCGCGCGAATGATGGAGTCGACTTCGCCGGTTTCCTCTTTATAGCGGAAGCGCGTGCCGAAGATGCGGTCGGCAGGAACAATGCCCTCGAGGGCCGACTGAATGATCTCTTCCGGAGCCGCAGAAACCACGGAGAAGTGAAAATTGTAGCCCTCGGCCAAAGTTTCCAGCGACCGGGCGAATAGGGCTACGTTGTGCTTCAAGCGGATGCGCTTCCCCGTTTCGACCAGGTGCTCTTTGCGGACATGGCGAAATTCGGGGTCATGCAAGATCAGGTAACTGAGTTCGGCGCCTTGCTGGACCAGATTCATGTTGGATAGGCCGACGACCTTGTCGTGGAAGCCGCGGAAGCCGATCAGTTCACTCAGGACCACACCTGAGTCGTTGAAGCTAAGGGTTTGGTCAAAATCGCTGGCTAATAGGTATTGTTTGTTCATGGTTCTAGTAGTCCTTGTACTTGTTTGGCTGGAACCGGGAAACTTTCCCGAGCGAGCCTCACCCTATAAGCATAGCCTCGTTTTTGGGGAGCGGGTCACGCATAATTCCGATGGGTGCTATGCGTAAAAAGAGTAAATGTATTGTTAACTGTAGATTAGATGCCCCTAAGAGGTGAAAGTCACATCCAAGTGTGCCTCCACGCCTGATCACTTCCCGGCGTCTTATAGGGGTGAAAGGTGTCTTGCTGGGAAATATTCGATTGGCGCAGGCAGCCCCAGTGCCCTATGTCAGCGGCGCACCTCGGCGAACTAAACTCAGGGCTGCTATTAGCTCCCATGGCTTCCACGACTCACCGCCTCAGAAAACACGCCCCAGCCGGCCATGTCCACCGGAATCAGCGCCGGATGCTACTCGTCGCCATCTGTATCGCGGCAATCGTCCTCGGTGTGATTTTGTACCTCTGGTAGGTAAACCTGGCTCCGGCAACTAAACCCTGAACACTCAATGCAGTGACGACCGGATCTAGGGCTTGGCGCCGTCGGAGGGGTCCGCGTTAAGCGCGGTATCGACGTCCAGATCCCATTTAGCAGCGGTGTCGCTAGGGCTGTAGCAGCTGCCGTTTGCGTGGTAGCCAACCGGGCAGTTGGCTGTGAATTCTTTACGCCGCGGGGATTGCGCGTATTGCCAGACTTGGGCGTAGCTCACTCCGCTGACTGACGGCATCGGCGCGCTAGCGGCAAAAGTGCAGCCAGGCGAAGGCGGACATGCGTCGTTGTACACGAAAATTTTAAATTGGCGGCCGGCAGCGTTGGCCCGGATGTCGTCAGCCGTCAAGATGGTCACCCCTCCGGGTTCCTTGGCGGGCATTCCGGAGCAATAGACTCCAGCTCGATAGCCTGCGATGGCCAGAACATCGAACCAAGTGCGAAGGTACACGTGGTAGGCCGCGGGCAATCGGCCGCCCTCTTCGATATCCAGAAAAATTATCGTGTTGGCAGGAAAACCTTCCTGGCGGGCGGCAGCCACGGCGCTTTGCGCATCAAGTCTGCCCTTTGCGGGACCATCGGCGTCTTTCTTGAACTCACGAGTCTCGCGACCGCGATAGAGCACCAAGAAGCCAAAGCCGGTTTTTCGCAAAAATTGGCGTTTGCCGAGCCACGTGGTTGTTTTCTCGTTTGGTGGAGGGCCTAGCCAATAGCTGGTGAAAGCAAATGTCTTGCGCAGACCGGTGAAAGCCTCATCGCCGGGATAAATGTCGCGATCGAAGCCTAGATAGGCAGGCGTTAGTGCAGCTCCACGTCCGCCCTCGGCGAGACTAGGAGATGGACGATTCAGGGCCGTCACGAGTAGGCCGAAGGCCGATACGCTCGAAGCGAGAAGTGCACGGATGAGGATAGTCTTCAAAGTCCGTCCATCGAAAAGTCTAAACGCGGGTGAGACGTCGTCCACAATACTCCGGTTTCCGGCGATTGGTAGTTTGACGGATCTTGCCAGTGGTTGGCTTTCGCAGATGAGATTCGCGGCGGCTCGTTCGATCGAGGAGCCTCAGCATGTCCCGTGCTATTCTCACAGGGCCGCGTCGCCGGTGCGGCTGTGGCGAAATTGGCATACGCGGTGGGCTTAAAATCCACTGGGGTTTTCCCCGTTGTCGGTTCGAGTCCGACCAGCCGCACCATTCCTTCCGTTCACCTAGGTTCCAAAACGTATCCCCGACCCTGAATGTCGTGGGGCGAAACGTACGCGAAAATTTGTAACCAATGTACCGATTGTATTTAAGTCACCCCTGGCTACGTACCTCAAGCAAACCTGTTCACAGAAAGTTAGTCTGGAAGCAGCAATCCTGTAACAGGGAACCAGGTCATCAGCGGAAACTCCAACAACCGTCGTAGTCATCCCCGCGTTCATGCTCCTCGAGGCATGGCTGTAGCGTGGCGATCAGGCAGTCAACAAGGTGTGTCCCGGCTCGGCACCGTCAGCATGGGCGGGCTTTTTCTTAAGACCCCCAATCCTCCCGCCGCCGATTCTCCGCTGGAACTGTTGATTGATGTGACTTCCGGAGTGCAAGTGCGCGCTCGCGCAATAGTCCGCAATTCGCAAGCCGGCAAAGGGATGGGCGTCAAGTTTGTACACATGGGAGCAGAGGACCGCTCGCGGCTGAATCAGTTTCTCAAATCTCAATTGGAAGTTGGGAATGTACAGGAAGACCCTTTCGCTGCCGCAGGCCAAGGGACTGCCGGGAGCGGAGATTTTTCGCCGGGTACTTCCGCAGGAAGTTCGCCCACGAGTGAAGCCGGGTCGGCATCGTCCTATTGGCATTCCACGACGGAAACGCCAAAAGCTGCGGCGCCAAAACCCGCAGAAACGCCGAAAGCGCCAGAATCAAGACCAAGCGATCCGGCGGTGAATCAGACAAAAGCCGAGGACGCGAGTGCGGCCAAGGCGGAGCCTCAAAAAGAAGAGCCCAAGGCCGAATCCGATGACGTCACGGCCGTGGAGATGGAACGGTATCTAGCTCTTGCCGAAAAGGGTAATCACTACCAGCTACTGGGGATTTCTTCGGACGCCGGCAGCTCGGAAGTTAAGAAAGGGTTTTACGCGCTGGCCCGCAAGTTTCATCCCGATCGCCATATGAATCGGCCCGAGTGGGTTAAGCCGCTGCAACAATTGATGGGCGCGATCACCGTGGCCCACAACGTATTGAGCGACGAAAAGGCTCGCGGAGCTTACGACCGAAAATTAATTCAGCGCAAGACGGAAGCGGAAGCGACTCTCGAAGAGTGCGAAAAGCTGGCAGTCAACGCGATCCGCGACAAGAATTTTGAGGGAGCAATTTTCTGGGGCCGCAAGTGCGTAACCTTCGCGCCAGAGGTGGCCAAGTATCGATTCCAACTGGCCTCGCACCTAGCGCTGCTGCCCCATCATCATCGAGAAGCAGTCGAGCATTTCCAAAAGGGCGCGGAACTCGACCCCTGGAACACTGCCGGTTATCTGCAGTTCGGCGAATTATTCGAAATTATGAAGTTGCCGTGGCGTGCGGCTGCGCTGTATTCCAAAATTCTGGAACTCGATCCCGGGAACGCCGTGGCTCGCCAACGGTTGGCGCGCGCACAAGGCAAAGAGAAAAAGAATAAGAAACCGGTGGTCGCCAGGTTGTTCAGCAGGAAAGACTGAACCGCAGCACTTCATCGAGCCCGCGCCTCTCACTCGCGGAAACTTTGAAATTCCCCTCCAATTTGCACTAGTGGCTTTCTAAAGTTCGAGAGGCCGTGGATAATTAACCTTCACGCGACTCCACGATTTTGGCGGCAGGCATTTTTGTACCTCATTGAATAAAACGTAGACATAGCGAGGACCAGCGTCATGGGCAATGGGAATAAAGGCACGATCGGCATACTCACCGGCGGGGGAGACGTCCCAGGCTTAAATCCAGCGATTCGCGGCGTGACCATTCGCGCCATCCACGAAGGCTACAACGTTATTGGATTTCGTAGGGGCTGGGCCGGGCTCACCGAAATGGTGCGCGACAAGAGCTATGACAACTCCGGAAATTTTCAACCGCTCACTGAAGAGTTGGTGAATCGCGCGGGGCGCACCGGCGGCACATTTTTGCATTCGTCGCGGACAAATCCCAGCCGGGTCAGCAAGGCGAATGTTCCGGCACATTTAAAGGGCGCTTTCAATGCCGAGAAGAATGACCTCACCCCGGAAGTGCTAAAAAATCTTGAGTGGCTCGGCGTGGAATATCTGATTCCCATCGGTGGAGATGACACGCTGAGCTACGGCGTGCGCTTGCACAAAGAAGGCTTCAAGGTCATCGCCATTCCTAAAACGATGGACAACGATGTTCCAGGCACGGATTACTGCATCGGCTTCAGCACTTGCGTGACGCGGACAATTCATCTCACCAACGCTCTGCGCACCTCTGCTGGTTCGCACGAACGCTTCATGGTGCTGGAAGTTTTTGGACGCTATGCCGGGTTCAGCGCGGTGCTGCCAACGATGGCGGGAGCCGCGAATCGCTGCGTAATCCCAGAGTACAAATTTAACATTGAGCATTTGGCGGAATTGATGAGCGCCGATCGCAAGCGCAACCCCAGCCGTTATTCGATCGTGTTGGTGTCGGAAGGCGCGATGTTTGACGGCGGCGAAATGGTGTTTGAAGGCGAACAGGCGGATGCCTTTGGACACAAGAAATTGGGAGGCATCGGGGATTTAGTTTCAGAGAAATTGAAAGAGGTCTCGCCGAAATTCAACGACGGAAAAACCGTCGATGTGATCAATCAAAAGCTGGGTTATCTGGTGCGTTGCGGCGACCCCGATGCGATTGATTCAATCGTGCCGATGGCCTATGGAAATTTAGCGTTGGATTTATTGCTGGCGAAAGACAGCGGGAAATTGGTGGTTTTGAAGAATGGTAGGTATGACAACGTGGCGCTGGAAACGATCACCGCCACCAAGAAAGTTGTGAAAATCAACGAACACTACAACACCGATCGCTTGCGGCCGCATTACGCGAGCTTCGAGCACAAACCGCTATTCATCATGGCTAACGAGTAGCGCCTGACGAGTCGCAAGAAACCAACGCTCAAAAAAAATCGCTCGCCCCGTTTGGTTCGGGACGAGCGATTTTAGTTTTCGAAGCTTGAGTGTCGTTGGGTTTTTAGGATTGGCCGCGGCGGTAGAGTTTAGTGCCCAAGCCGGCCAAACCGAGGCCCAGGAGCGTCAGCGAAGCCGGTTCCGGAGTGCCGACCGGGTCGCTGGGATCGGTGTTGCCGCCCTTGTTGGGATCGCCGTTGGTGTAGTCGCCAAAGTGGCCAGTGAAGATGTGGACCAGTCGGCCTTCTTTGAAGCCGAGCACGAAGCCTTCGTGCTTCTTGTCATCGTTCTGGAAGCCACCCAGGGTCTTCAGATCAGGAGTCTGCTGGTTGGAGGGTTTCCAGTTAACGTTATCAGGCGTTGAGGAATGCTTGTAGGGCAGTGCATCGCCCCAGGCGGGGGCAGAAACAAAGAGAAGTACGGCGCTGATGAGGATAGTGGATTTTACGTTCATGAGCTCTCCTGGCATTGAGAAGAGCAATCAGGCTACCAAGGTACAGCTGTACCAATTGGCAGGGAATCGCCGTCATCAAAGCGTATCATTAACATAATAAATAGGTTAAATCAACACCTAACTGCACTTCGCGGCGTTGTGAGCGCTAGAACTACCCGCCCCCGGAAAAGCAGGATAAGCATCTTACGTTCTAGGGCAAAAAACTTGCCCTTTATACTTCCCGGACTGGCTTGATGCTGGTTGGGTATTACAGAGGTCCACTCGATATGAAGCATCTTTGGATGGTCTGTCCCTTGGCGCTGGTCCTAATATTGGCCTTGGGAGGCTGTAACAATTCCGCGGACCAGCAAGCCAACGAGGAGAAGGCCCGGGACGACGCGGCGCGCGCGGCCGAAAAGACCCGCGATGAAGTAGCCAAAGCAACGGAGCAGGCCAAGCCGGCGTTGCAGGAGGCCGGACGGGAAATTGGCGCGGCCGCGCATGAAGCTGCTGGTGAGGCGAAAGCGGCGGCCCAAGGAGTCCGCGAAGGTTGGAACCGCGGAAAAAATTCTCAAGTAGACGTGAACGGAGCCGGCGAAACGGAACTGATCACGCTGCCTGGAATAGGGCATCACGATGCGCAGCGAATCATCGATGCGCGGCCGTACCACGACAAGCACGAAGTGGTTTCGAAAGGCGCGATCACGCAATCGGAATACGATCGAATCCGCGACATGATTACCGCGAAGTAGTCGAGCGGAGAGGAGCGAGCGTGACACCCGCTAAAACTAGAGACCGCACAAAGTTTCGCGGGCGGGATTCAATGCGTGATCCGAACGCACAACTTTGCGGCGATTTCCGCGCATCGTTGTTATCTCGGAGGGATTTCCAGTAAGATGTGTTCGTTTTCGCGGATCAGAAATTCCAGCTCGAGGCTTCCCAGCCGACCGCGTAAGTTTACCGGGCCACTTGAGCACCCAGCTCAATTCTGCATAGAGGAGAATTCATGAAGCGGTTGATCGAAGTAAGCATGATTGCCAGTCTGCTTTTGGTGGGAGGCTGCGCGACGAAGAAGTACGTGGCCGAGCAAGTGGATCCGACCAACGCCAAATTGTCAGACGTGGACAAGAATCAGAAGAAAACGCAAAGCCAACTGGAAGGCGACGAACCGAAGATCAGCGCGGCCGATGAAAAGGCGACCTCGGCGGACAATCGCGCCAGTGACGCTCTGAAGAATGCCGACGCTGCTTCCAAGAAGTCTGATCAAGTGCGCGCCGATTTGCACAACGAGTTAAACAACCGCATTGCCAACCTGGATGATTACAAAGCGGCCGGCAACGTCACGGTGCAGTTCAAGTTTGACTCCGCGAAGCTGACCGATGATGGCAAAGGCCAGCTCGACCAGTTGGCCAGCAGCCAGGGCAGCCTGAAGAGCTATTTCGTGGCAATTCAGGGTTTCACCGATAGCACTGGATCGGCTGAGCACAATCTCGAGTTGAGCCGTCGCCGCGCGGAAGCCGTGCAGACTTACTTGGTGGCAAACCACAACATCCCGGTCTACCGCATCCAGATCGTCGGCCTTGGCAAAGACAAGCCGGTTGACGAAGGCAAGAACCGCGCTGCGCGTGAAAAGAATCGCCGCGTGGAAGTGACCGTTTTCAGCGCGGACTCAGCGCGGTCGGCGCAGAGTTCCGGCCCGGGCCAGTAACGCTCGGAAAAATTCGATAATTAAATCGACTGCTGGTAGACTGTCCGCATTCAGCTCCGTCAAGCTAGACCGGTCAGCTAACGGTACGGCCTATCCCACACGCTTGGTGCATAACCGGATAACCCGGTGGCATTACTTGCGCGAGCATGCCGGGACGGTGGTACGCTGCACGAAGTAGACCGTCGGAGGTAGAAGTTTGAGTTCGGCAACCAGCGCACGTTATTCCGGCATTGAAGGTCGGCGCAGCACGCGAGTCGACCACCCAGTCACCCTCATCATCCTCGGCAAGAATGGGATGGGCCAGCCATTCCAGGAGAAAACCTCCTCCGTTTCCGTGAATTTGCACGGCTGTCGCTATCCATCGCGCCACGAATACCCGGTCGGCTCTTGGGTTGGGCTGCAGGTAATTCAGCCGGATGGGCAGCCCAAATCACCGCTGATGCGGGCGCAGGTTCGATCTATCCATACTCCGGATACACCGCGGGAGCTCTTTCAGATTGGCGTGGAGTTGGAGAGTCCCTCCAATGTTTGGGGAGTGCCAAGTCCGCCTTCCGACTGGGGGCGTCTGTTGGGTGGGGAGTCCTCTACGACGCATTTGGCTACGGGCGGGAATTTGCCGCGTGAACCGCTTAGCACCACGCCCACGAATGGGGCGGCGCACGGTCCGCAACCGGTAGCTACAACCTCCGCGTCGAATGGCGCCGCTGCAACTGCCGCAGCGCAGGAAGCGCCAAAGCAGGCCAACACGCCGCGTACTGAACGGTTTGTGATTACCTCCGACCAATTGATTTTGTCGGTCCGTCCGAAACTGCAGCAAGCTGCGGAACAAGCGATCCAGGGAGCCATCGGGGCGCATCTTGATTCCGCGGTTCGAGACGCCTTGTGCAAGATCGATGATTTGCAGCGCGCCAACGCCCGGGAACATGAAGCGTCGGTGCAAAACTTTGAGCCATTGATTCGCTCGTCGGAAGAATCGGTGCTCAATCGTTTGGAAGCCCGTTTGAATGATGTGCGGTCGCAGTGGGAACAGCACCAGAACGAGCACCGCAGCAGGATGGACGAACTTTCGCAACGCCTGGAGCAGATGGTCGGCGATGCTCGGCACGAAATCGCCGAGGCCAAAGCCAGTATTAGCGCGAGCAGTTCCGAAAAATCCGCGCTGCCCATTGACGCGAGCCTGTTGGACAGCAAGTTGCAGTCCCGCATGGAAGAAAGTATTCGCCGCGCGTCACAGGAATTTGAATCCGCGGCTACCCGCGTTTCCGATCGCCATTTGGTTCGCTTGATGGAAGATAAGCAAATGGTAGCTCGTGAGGCTTCCGCGCAGATGGAAGCACGTGCGGCGGACGCCCGCGCTTTGTTGCATGGAGCCGCCAGCGATGCGGTGGGAGAATTCCGCCGGCAATTGCAGGCGCAAATCGACATTATGATTTCCGAGGCTACGCAGAAGACCGGTTCGGCGTTGGCTTCGCTCGACGCGGAAAGCCGCTCGGCTTGCGAAGCGCGTCGGCGTTCACTGGAAAGCGATGTGGCAAACGCCGCGGAGCAATCCGCGGAACAATTCCGCACCGGCATCAAAGCGTTTTTGTACTCGTGCCTGGTGGCCGCGGTCAGCGCTGTTGACGAACACTCGCAGAGCACTCTGGAAAGCCTGGTAAAAGGCGGCCCGGAAGGCAAAGAGAATGGGCATAACGGGAAAATTGCCCACCAGTTCACCATTCCTGGCGATAAAGACAAAGAAACGCACTAAGCCCCGCTGTTATTTTTGACTCAAAAACCAAATAAGTGCGCCCAAGTTTCGAAGATGAGCGAACTGCTCATCCCTTCACCTCTTTCTGCATCTTTTTGGCCAGCTTTTCAATTTCTTGCAAACGCTTAAAGGTCTTCACAGACAGCACTTGGGTGCCGGGAGTATTTCTGGCTGCCTCGCGGAGCTCACTGACCCATTGAAATAATTTGTCGCTGTCGGAGCGATACTCTTTCTCGCGTTGGAGCAGGACTCCGGAAGGTGAGGTTTTGGTGTTGTCCTGCGTGGCCAGCTTGTCGCGTTGCTGCGGGTCGGCTGGCGATGGAGGGTCGGGCATGCCGGTGTGGTGCGATTGGCCGGTCGCCCGCAGCGGACGCACGAGGATGGCAGTGGCGAACAGCAAGATACGGCTGACGAAATCGCGACGTGGCTGCAGCATGGTTGATCCTGTACAAAGATTGCGTGGATCCTACAAAAGTCGAATGCCCCAACTCTTACACCTTGTTGACCGGCGAACTCAAACGCAATTTGTGCGCCGCAAGAAATTCAGGCGAGCGGGTTCTTTCGCGGATTTGTTCGGCGAGGGTGTTCAGGCTGTTGGTGATGCGGTCGGCTTCGATGTTGACGGGATCGAAAAGCTGCGCGGATGGAGTTGCGCCGGACCCGGGAATTTCCGTGAGCTTGCGGTATTGTTTGCGTAGATCGGGGAAATCCCTGGCCATAACTCGTGTGCCGCGTAAAGAAATAGCCAGCAGGCTAAGGGTTTTTTCTACCGCGGAACAAAACTCTTTCAGAGGCGGAGAAGTGGTGAGCCCTGGTTGCTGCGAAAACAGCGCTTCGAGGGCCATGATGGCGTGAGCCAAGCGATGAGAGCTCGCGAGGATGGCGGTCAAGTGACTCATCTGCGCCGGAGTTGTCCCAGGTTCAGAACTCAAACGATCGACGGACGCTTGCAGATTGGAGCGAGCCACACGGGCGCCGCGCCGGGCGCGTTCTATTTCAGCCGGCGAGATGGTGTGGTCAATTCCCAAACGAATCACCACCGCAAGATAAGTGCGGTAGGCGTCGAGAAGCTGCGCGAGACGCTCGGAGACCAAGGTGCGTTCCCAAGTGGGCCACAGACGATAGGCCATCAAGGTGATCGCGCCGCCGGCGACAGTGTTGATGCCGCGCGCCCAAATGACGTCCTTAGGAGCGACGCCGTTAATCGCAATCAGCAAAACGATCAGCGCACTTACCAGGATTCCGAAGATGCCGTAATTGGCCGGACCGACCCAGCGAAGCAGAAATACAAAAACAAAAATCAGAATGATTTCGACGGAGACGCTCGCAGGAAATAAATGGAAGAGCGCGGTGGCCAGTAGCAGTCCAACAATCGTTCCAGAGATGCGTAAGAGGCCGCGGCTGAAAGTGGCCGTGAATTCTGGTTTGAGCACCAAGACGATGGTCATCGGCAGCCAATAGGTGCGACGCCAAGACACCAATCGTCCGGCGAGGTCGCCCAAAGCGACCAGAATCGCCAGGCGCAGCGCATGACGAAACGCCGGCGAACGCAGATTCAGATTGGCGCGCAGTGATTCCGCCCAATTGGCGGAGGCTTTTTGATTGTCGGAATCGTCCGCGGGTAAGGAGTCGCCGGCGTTTCGTGATGCGAGGTTTTGGCGGGTTAAATCGAGCGCGGCGCGCAACTGTCCGCCGAGAGCGTCCATTTGAAAGAGCGCATCTGCAGCCACGGCGGCGAGGAAGGAACCGGAAGCGCCGGGCTCCAGCGAACGCAGAGTGATAACTTGCTGATCGAGTTGGCCGAGCGCTTCAGTTTGCAGTTTTTCGAGTTGCGGGGCGATCGAGGGGTCCAGGCGATCGCTGATTTCCCGCAGAATGCCGGAGACCAGCTCCAGATACCGGCTGAGAATTTCGAGGCCGCGGTAATCGGTCTTTTCGCGTTCCATTCGCAGACGCAGACGGGAAAGCCTGAGCAGGCTCAGCCGGATGCGTTCGCCTTGGTTGAGTAGCGCTCGGAAGCGCAGCGACTCGGCACCAGAATCTCGTCCGAGGCCGAGAAGGGTGTCCTGGGCCTGTTCACTGTGCACGCTGGCCATGGGCGCGGACATGGCGTTGAGCGCGACCTGCGCGCGGTTGGCCAACTCGCGGTAGAAGTCCGCTAAGACGCGGCGCTCTGGATCGTAACGTCGCACCGGCCACAGAGCCACGGACAACGCCGTCTGGAACAAAGCGCCGGCAAGCGCCAACAGGCCGGAAATCGCGGCTTGGCGCGCGGTCAGTGGCTGCGCAGCGTAGATCAAAAGTGTGACCAGGCTGATGATACCGATATCGGGAGCGGCACCGCCGACTGCAACGAGCAGTCCGGTGATGAAGGCCCACAGCGTCGCTAGGACCACCGCCAGCACCTGATGCTGGCCAGAGATCGCTCCCGCGAAAACCGCCAGGGCGATGAACACGCTCGCGGAGACCATCCGACGTGCTCGAGCTGCGTAGGGATCGCTGCCGTCGGAATAGGAAACGTTCAGTGCGCCGCTGGCGATCACCAGTCCGCCGCGAGGCATGTTTAGCAAGAACCCGCCTATTAAAGGGATGGCCACGCCGAGAGCGTTACGCAGCGCTCGATGAACGGAAACTTTGGTCGAGTCAAAATGGGTCAGGGTTTGCCAGAAAACTTGCGCGGGAGCTGGACGGACCGCACCTGCTTCGGGTTGAGGCGCGAGGCTCGCGCCGGACTCAGCAACGACGGTTGGCGGGTCTTCGATTCGTTCGGCACACATCGGAAACTACAATTGTAGCGAAATTGCAGGGCGGCATTTTCAGAAGGAGTTTGCAGTTTCGGCGGCTAAAGGGCTTTGGTGGAAGTTTATTTCGAAACCGCCGCGACCACTGGTGTGCCTAACTCCGCTCGCGTTTGTAAAACGCGCTGGATCGAATCACGAGTGACAATTCCGATTACCTGCGCGTCATCGTCGCCGGACACGCTGACTACCGGCATCTGGTTGACTCCCGCCGCCATCAGCCGCTCAAGCAAGCGGGTCAACGGTTCCTCTGGTGCCGCCCAGGAAATCCGCTCGCGCGGAGTCATGACCGCCTGAATCGAGTTGCTGTCCCACTCCTCGCGGGGAACTGCGCTCAACGCGCCTACATGAATGGTTCCTACCAGTCGGTCGTCGGTCACCACCAGGTGAAAGCGCCGGCCCGTTCGCGAAGCCTCGGAGTAATATTCCGCCAAAGTAGTATTGCGATTGATCGTCGGGACTTCATTGTTCATCACATCGGCGGCACGCAATCCGGCCAGATTTTGCCGAATGGCAATCTGCGCGACGCTTTCGCTCGCGGCGCTCTGTATGTAGATGCCGATGGCGCCGAGCCACAGGCCAGATAGCCAATCCTGCTTCACTGCCACGTACCACAAGCCCATTCCCATGATTCCGTAGGCCATGAGCTGTCCGCTGATGCTGGCAATGCGCGTTGCGCGAACGAAATCTTTGGTAGCGCCCCACACTGCGGCGCGGAATATTCTTCCGCCGTCCAGAGGGAAGCCGGGGAACAAATTAAAGGTGGCCACAGCAAAATTGATCTGCCACAGCGTTTGGGTCAGCACACCCATCGGCGTGTCTTCCGGAGACAACAGGTTCAGGAACAGAAAGCAGACGCTCAATAGATAACTGGAGATTGGGCCGGCGATGGCAATGTTGAATTCCTGGATGGCCTTGGATGGATCGCGGCCGATGCGCGCCACTCCACCAAAGAGGAAGAGCGTGATCGAGTGGACTCGAATTTTATAACGCATCGCGATGACGCTGTGCGCCAGCTCGTGAAACAGGATTGAGGCGAAGTACAGCAAGCTGGTAGCAACCGCGACCGTCTTCGTTTCCGAAGAGCTCCAACTTGGATGAGCTCCGGCAAACTGTTTGTCCAGGAAATAGGTGATCAGGCCAAAGATCAGCAGCCAACTAAGGTGCAGATAGATGGGAATGCCAAAAATGGTTCCGATTCGTAGCGCTGATCTCGTTGGCATAGTGCACTTCGCGGGGCATTCCAGCGAAGCTGGTGACATACCCGCACCTTATAAGAGTACGCCCTTCGCTCTTCAGTCGCCAATGCGCGCCGGGTGCGTCGAGCGTGCCACACCGTGTTTGACCTTCCACGACCGCCTTCAGTTCTTAACCATATTTGCCTTCTAACCCCTTTGTTTCTATCTGGCCACCACTGGTCTGCGTCGTGCCATGCAGTAGGCGTCGCTGCACTGCACCGACGGAGGAAGCCATGCAAAACTTTCTGGATTTCGTCACTTTGTTGGTTGTCGCGATATTCACCGCTGCGGCTGCCGCTGCGGTGGACTGGCTATTGTTGCAAGGGGCGTTCCGCCTCATGCGCCCTGCGGCCGCTCGACACGTAACCCCAGCGGCAGTCCGCCGGGTCGCGGTTGTAGCGGTTCGACACTAATCGCGCGCCTGGCGCTCTGTCGATTTTGCTCGGATCTCGGGTTTGTTTCTCTCAAGACGCACCTAGAAAGAAGGGAGTAACACCATGCTGGCTTTGAAATACTTGTTGACGTTTCTCGGGCTTGGACTCTTCAGTATCGCCACGGCCCTGGTCGCTTACGATATATACGTCGCGCAGCGGCTGCGAAGTTTGATCAGGCGCAAAGCCGTTGAAGATGCGGCTGCGAATCCCGGAGCTGCGGCTGTCGAGCCCCGCTTGCCGCCTCCCTTTGCGCCGGTAAGGTGGCCCCAAGCGACACGCTTGGCGGTGACTGCGCTGGTTCCCATTTTGTTGGCACTGAGCATCGTGGTGATTCCGGACGGCTATGCCGGCGTTCGAATTAGCCAGATCTGGGGAGCGCGTCCCGGCACGCTATATCCCGGCGTACATGTGGTCACCCCGCTGGTCGACAGCGTCGCGCTCTACGACACTCGCGAGCAGGTTTTTACGACGGTGGCGGTGCCTACCGACAAGAAGAACGAGGAAGTTTTGTCAGTGCAAGCCCGGGAAGGTTTGAATATCGGGTTGGCAGTTTCTGTACGCTATCGGCTGGATCCGCGTCGCCTCGATTCCATCCATACAAATTTGCCGCAACCGGTCGGAGAGCAAGTGGTAGCCCCAGTGGTCAGCACCGTTTATCGGCAACTTGCGCCCAATTATGTGACCCGCGAGATTTTCGCCACCAAGCGCGAGGAACTTCGCTCTAAAGCGGCGGAAGCGATCACCACGCGGCTGGGCTCGGACGGAATCATCGTGCGTGAAGTGTTGTTGCGCGACCTGCAATTGCCGGAGGAGTACGCCAAGGGGCTCGAGGGCTTGCTCCTGAAAGAGCAGGAAGACGAGCGGCTGAGCACCGAGCAGGACATCAAACTGAAGCAGGTAAAAATCGCGGAACTCGAGGCCGAAGCGGACAAGTCGCGCTCGGTGAAGCAGGCGGAAGCCCAGGCGCAAGTGCGCGTGCTGCAAGCCAAGGCAGAAGCGGACGCCATGCAGTACACCTTGCCGCTAAAACAGAAACAGATCGAGCAAACCAAGCTGGAGGCTCAGGCCCGCAAGGAGGCCACACTGCAGAACGCCGAAGCCGCAGCGCAGGCCAAGATTATCGACAGCAAAGCCGAAGTGGAGCGTCAGCACAATCTCTCCGAAGCGGAAGCGAATCGCATCCGGGTGACTGCCAGCGCCGACTCGGAACGCATGAAGTACGAAGCCGCCGTGCTGAAGTCCAACCCCATGCTGATTCAGAAGATTATCGCGGAGCGGCTTTCCGATAAGTTGCAGATTATGATGGTGCCGATGGACGGGCGCAATTTCTTCGCCAGCGACGTAATGCGATCGGCCTTCTCTGGGATCGGAGGCACCAACGGTAACACCGACGACGCGGGAACCGACCAGCCAACGACCAGCGCGGCATCCTTGCAGAAGAAAGTGGCGCGGCGTCCATAACGCCGAGGATCAGACGCCGACCATTAGTGTAGTCAGCGAGCGCCCCGTACGGTTCCGACTAACGTTCGGGGCGTTTCGGCTTACAGATCGATTTAAACGGTGATCAATCGTTCTTCACCGCAGCGGTTAATCGGGATATTCTTGCTTCTTCGCCGAAGATCATAATTTTGCTGATGGATTAATTTTAGAGATTTCGAAGGTCGACCGTGAGTTTTCGCAACAAACTGATGCTGGTGTTCATGCTGACCGTATTGGCCGCGGTGGCGGTGGTCGCTTACGGCGTGACGCACTACACGCGCGCCGCGTTCGAAGAGATGGACGCCCAACGCACCGAAGCGCTGGTGGCCCAATTCCAGAAAGAGTTTGCCCAGCGCGGCGAGGAAGTCGTGCACCAGGTAGAAAACATCGCCAACGCGGAAATTACGCTGCGCATGGCTCTTGATTTGGCGCGTGCCAATGCCGACCAGTCTTTGTACGTCCATGATGCAACCGGCGCAGCGCAAGACCATGGGTTGGATTTTGTGCAGTTCGTAAATGCGGACGGAACCGTGATTTCCTCGGCGCAGTATCCCTCGCGGGTGGGCTCCAGGAATGATTGGGTGACCACCAACAAGAATTGGCGTGATTCGCGCCCTTTCTTGAATAAGGAGCAACTGCCGGACGGCGTGGCTCTTTCCATGAGTGTCGTGCGGACGCTACCGGTGGGCGACAAAAATTTCTACATCATCGGCGGACGCAGACTGGACCAGAATTTTCTGGCGTCCCTGGTGTTGCCGGCCGGTGTGCGCACGCTGCTCTATCAGAATTTGGAGCCGGGCTTCACACCCACGGATCTTACCGACGCGAACGGCGTGGTGCAGAACGGCGACCGCTACGCGGGGCTCATCGCGCAAAGCCAGAAGCAACCGCAAAAACAGCTGGTGGGAACCGTCAATTGGTCCAACGACGATGCCGGCGCCGAAACCTTTCATGCCATTCCGCTTACCGGCCGCAATGAGGAGGTGCTGGGAATTTTATTGGTCGGCAGTTCTCGGCGCGAGCAAGTCTTGCTGACTCGCCGGATTGGAGAGATAGCCGCAACCGTCGCGGCCGCGGCTCTGTTGATCGCCTTCCTCTTGACGTTGTGGTTTTCGGCGCGCATCACCCGGCCAGTCGAAGAAATGGCCGCAGCCGCGCGTGAAGTTACCGCCGGCCGCTGGGACGCGCGACTCGACGTTCGCTCCTACGATGAGGTGGGGCAACTAGGGACGGCCTTCAACGATATGACCCGTACGTTAAGCGTTCAGAAAGAACGCCTGTTGCAGACCGAACGGGTGGCCGCCTGGCGCGAACTGGCGCGTCGCCTGGCACACGAACTAAAAAATCCGCTCTTCCCGTTACAGATCACCGTGGAAAATCTGCAGCGCGCCCGCCAACTGGATCACGACCAATTTATGGAAGTGTTCACGGAATCGACCTCCACGTTGAAGACCGAACTGGCGCATTTAAATTCCATCGTGGCGCGCTTCAGCGATTTTTCCAAGATGCCCACGCCGAAGTTTCAACGCGTAAACGTGAACGACTCGTTGCGGGATACGTTGCGTCTCTTCGATGCGCGCTTCAATGAAGTCGGCAAGCCGGCGATCGTTCGCGATTTGTTTTTGCGTGAAAATTTGCCGGAGATTGATGCCGATCCCGAACTGCTGCACCGTGCGCTGCAAAATCTGGTCCTCAACGCGCTGGACGCCATGCCTGCCGGCGGAACTCTCACGATCCGCACCGCGGAGGCGGCCGACGGCAAAGTTGCCATCGAGATTGCCGACACCGGAGTGGGTATGAATGCCGAAGCGTCGTCGCGAATGTTTACGCCCTACTACACGACCAAGCCGCAAGGAACGGGCCTGGGTTTGGCCATCGTGCAATCGGTGGTCAGCGATCATCATGGCACGATCACCACGACCAGCGAAGAAGGCCGCGGCTCTACCATACGAATCGAACTGCCCCAGCATCAGGCCAGCGGCGCTGAACTGGCAACCGATGCCAACTCAATTTCTTCCAGTGTAAAAGACGCGCCGCCAACTCTGGCGGCCGCTTCCGACTAGTTGCAACGTTTCGAAGGAGATTTGTCGTGCCGCGAAAGGCGCACTTGCTGCTGGTCGATGACGATCCGAATACTCTCGCGTCGTTGTCCCGCGCGTTTCGGATGGCCGGGCATGAAGTGACGGTCTGCGATAACGCTACCCGCGCAGTGGAGATGCTGCGTAGCGAGCCGTTTGATCTGGTTTTCTCGGATGTGGTCATGCCGGGAAAAACCGGCATTGATTTGCTCGAAGAGCTTAAGGCTTCTGGAGTCAGAGTGCCCATCATCATGATTTCCGGGCAGGCCAACATTGAAATGGCGGTGCGCGCCACCAAGCTGGGCGCGCTGGATTTTCTTGAGAAGCCGCTTTCGACCGACAAGTTATTGCTGACGATCGACAACGCATTGCGACTGACCCGTCTGGAAAACGAAAATCAGGAGCTTCGCCACCGTCTGGGAAAACACCAACTGGTTGGCAGCGGCCCTGCGATGAAAAAATTGCTGGGGGAAATTGAGCGGGTTGCGGCGAGCGAGACCCGTGTGTGCATCCTGGGCGAGACCGGGACCGGAAAAGAGCTGGTCGCCCGTGCCATTCACGATAAATCGCCGCGCCGGGAGAATGCGTTTGTCACGCTGAATTGCGCGGCCGTGCCCGCGGAGCTGATCGAGTCGGCTTTATTCGGGCACGAAAAAGGAGCCTTCACGGGGGCCGCCGCCAAGCACCTTGGCAAATTCGAGCAGGCCGAGGGAGGCACGCTTTTCCTCGACGAGATTGGCGATATGCCTTTGGCGATGCAGGCCAAACTCTTGCGTGCTCTGGAGGAAGGCGAAGTCGAACGCGTGGGCGGTGAGAAGCCGGTGCGGGTGAATGTCCGCGTGGTCGTGGCCACGCACCGTAATCTGGAAAATCTGGTCAAAGAGAATGGATTTCGGCAGGACCTCTTTCACCGCATTTATGTTTTTCCGTTGCGGTTGCCATCGCTGCGCGAACGCACCGAAGATTTGCTGGAGTTGATCACTCATTTTGCTCGGCAAGTGGCCGCGCAGAACAACTGGCGTGAGAAACAGTTCGAGCCCTCAGCCATTGAAGAGCTAAAACGCTACAGCTGGCCCGGGAACGTGCGCGAATTGCGCAATGTGGTCGAGCGACTGGTGCTTATTTCCAACGGCGAGTCGGTCACGGAAGACGATGTGCACCTTGTACTGCCTGCAGCGATTGCGACTTCCGCTGCAGCCGAAGAGGCCGCGAACACCAGCGCCGAGTTGCGAACCGGCACTTTAGCCGAACGCAGCGAAGCATTCGAACGCGAAACGCTGCTGACCGAAATCCGTCGCCACAATTTTCATATGACCAACGTCGCGCGCGACCTGGGCCTCGAACGTAGTCACCTTTATAAGAAGTGCCAGCAACTTGGCATCGACCTTCAAGCCATCCGCAAGCCTGCTTAATTCCGCGCCTTCCATCGCGGCGCATGCGAGAATGAGCCAATGAATCCGTGGCTTGCCGCAGCGCCCATCGCGTTCAGTGCCGGTGCCGCATTCACAGCCTACGCTGCAGTAAACCCACGCTCCGAACTTTTCGGGCCGGTCGTCTGGCATACCAAGGATCCCCAAAAATTAGCAATCACTTTTGACGACGGCCCTAACCCTTCAATCACTCCAGAATTGCTGAACGTTCTCGACGAGCATTCTGCGCGGGCCACATTTTTTGTAATGGGGCGATTCGCCTCAGCTCCAGAATGTTCTGGTCTCGTTCGCGACATCTTTGATCGCGGACACCTCATCGGCAACCACACCCAAACCCATCCCAATCTTTTTTTTAAAACGGCTACCGAAATCCGCGATGAACTTCGCCGTTGCAACGACGCCATCTCGGCCGTCACCAATCGTCCGACGCAATGGTTCCGGCCGCCGTTCGGATTCCGCAATCCCTGGGTCGTTTCCACCGCTGCGGCGTTGGGTATGAAAACGATGACGTGGTCACTGATTCCGGGTGATTGGAAGTCCAAACCCGAAGACTGGCTGATTCGACGGAT
Source organism: uncultured Acidobacteriota bacterium (assembly GCA_963846145.1). GTDB lineage: Bacteria > Acidobacteriota > Terriglobia > Acidiferrales > UBA7541 > Acidiferrum. Next base: position 93,091 of record CAWJUV010000008.1, read on the forward strand.
GGAGCCAATTGCAACCCAAGGCTCTCCTCACGGAAGCATCCTCTGCTTACATGACGGCGACTTTCGCTTCCTCAACGGCGACCGCACCGCCACGATTGCAGCTCTGCGCTATTGGCTGCCCCGCTGGCGTGACCTGGGGCTTGAATTTGTTACAATCGACCAAGCGGTGCAGCCGGCCGCCTGAACCTTATGGATGAGCGAGCTTTCTACAACGAAAAAGAAGAAGTGCGAAAGGTCAAGTTGGTGTGCCCAGCTTGCCGCGGAGAATTCGAGGCGCCAGTGCGCTGGAAAGTGGCGCGCAAAAAGAAAGAATTGCCTCGCGGAGCCGGCGACGAAGATCGCAAGCGTTTCGCCAAGGCTAGCTCCTACATGGTGCGCCTCGACGACCTAGTGGCCTGCTACAAGTGCCGCAAGCGCTTTGAGCTGACCGGCCAGTCCACCGTGTTGATCAACGATCAATTGGGCGACCCCAACGAGGACCCCGAAAATTTTGGCAACCGCTAGCTGATTTGTCGCACCGCTACAATCGGTCGTCGGCTTAGCTCAAATCTCCGGATACATTTCAAAAAATGCATCGATCGACTGCCGAAAGGTGGTCTCGATTTCTTCCTTGCTGCCTTCGATCAAGTGCATGGTGACGCGGGCGCTCTTGCCATTCTTCAGTACCACCGTCGCGTCACGCACTTCCCCCAAGTCGTCCTCGGGTAGCAGCCTCATTCCATAAATCAACGCTAGCTTGGCCATTCATCCTCCGTCACTCTAATCGCCGCATCACTATATTCGATTCTTGGCCAGTGCATCGCGATGCGCACCATGGTAGCGTGGGGCATCCCCCCTCCACAGGCAGGCATCGCAACAGTGATAACTAGAGGTGCTCATGACCATTTCGCGAAGATTCGCTCGTAGCGTTTTCCTGTCTGCAGGTTTGTCCATCGGCGCGATCGCTGCGTTCAGTGCTGCGTGCCCTAGGGCAATCGCTCAGGAACCCGACGGCCCGCAAGCTAATGCACCAGCAGCGGTGGCTCCCGCGCCGAGGCCCGCGTTAGCCCATCGCGTCAGCACTGGAGAAAAAGTCAATGTGCCGGCGGGTACGCGCGTAGCGGTTGTGCTGGAGAGCGGCATCTCCACACGTAATGCGAAAGCGGGAGACTCGGTGTACATGCGTACTTCGTTTCCCATTACCCAAAACAACAAAGTGATCATTCCCATTGGCTCTTATGTGCGCGGAGAACTCATCGATTCCAAGCGCCCGGGCCGGATTAAAGGTCGCGGCGAATTTCGCATGCGGCTGAACACCCTGATTTTTCCCAATGGGTACACGGTGGATTTGATCGGCGCTCCACGCAGCGCCGATAGTGGCGGAAAAGAAACCACCGACTCCGAAGGCAAAGTGACTGGTCCCGGCGGCAAAGGCAAAGATGCCGAAACTGTTGCGACAACTACCGCGACCGGAGCGGGGATCGGGGCGATTGCCAGCGGCGCAAAAGGCGCGGGAATCGGAGCGGGTGCGGGAGGAATTGTGGGGCTTGCAGCTATCTTGTTAACGCGGGGACCTGAGGCCCAGTTGCCGCGAGGTTCTACGCTGGACATCGTGCTAGAGCACGATCTGTCGTTGGACGGAGATCAGGTGCACTTCGCCACGGTGGGTGCGTCATCGCCGGTGGTAGCGCCACCAGCGCGCGAAGAATAAATCCCAAATCGTGGCCGGTTGTGAAATTCAGCTAGAGACTTGTGGCTCGCGCAGTCTCGACAAAACGCATCGGACTGAAGCGGCTCCAATCGACCGTCACACTTCGCAACGTGATCCATTCCCGGATGAGCTGAGCGGTGATGGGCGCTAGGAATATTCCGCTGCGAAAATGTCCGGTGGCGATCAGTAGCCCATCCAAATCCGTCGGACCGATGATCGGCAGATGATCCGGTGTATCGGGGCGCAGCCCGGCCCACGTTTCCTCCAGTTGAGCGGTCTCTAAAGCAGGCGCAAGTTCCAGCGCGCTCGCGAGAATTTTCTGCAGCGCTCCGGCGGTTAATCCCTTATCGAACCCTGCGTACTCCACCGTAGCGCCCGCGACGATTCTTCCGTCATTCCTCGGAACGAGGTAGACCTCTTCCGACCACAAGACGCGTTCGATCTTTAGATTTTTCGGGCGCAACGCGAGGATCTGGCCTTTCGCCGGCCGGACCGGCGCATACGTTGCCACGCCATCGATCTCCGCGGAGTAGCATCCCGCCGCGATAATCGTCCACTGCGTTTCGACTCTTTCTCCATCCACGAGTAAGCCTGCGCAGCGCCCGCCATGCCGGTGAATCGCTTGAACTTGACGTCCCGGAAATATTTTTACGCCCGCGCGCTCAGCGGCGATTAAGACCGCTCTCGTTAATGCGCGGTTATCGACGGCGCCTTCATCCGGACGCAAAATCGCGGCTTCCACCTGCTCACTAAGCGCAGGCTCCAGTTCACGCGCATCCGCGGCGCTCAACGGCTCCGCTTTCAACCCCAACCCGTGGTGCAAAGCGATAATCGTATTCAGTTTGGCCTGAGCATCATTAGAGAAAAGGGCGTCCACGGTACCGTGCGGCCGAAATCCTACACCCAACTCCGAACGCTCTTCCACGTCCGCGACAAACTGCGGATACAGCGCCAGACTTGCACGTCCCAGCGGCACAGTCGCGATCATCTGGGCACTTTCGGGCGCCGGCGACAAAATGCCCGCAGCGGCCCACGATGCTTCTTCGCCCGGTTGTTGCCGGTCGAAAATGGCCGTCCGTAAGCCGGCTTTCGCCAATTCCAGAGCGGTGGTCGCGCCAATGAGGCCGCCGCCCGCGATCGCAACGTCGAACGCAGTCATAGGGGAATGATAACGTAACGCGCGATTCCTGAAAAAGCGCGCGAGAGTTCAACACGTGGTTAGGGATGACGTGGAAGAACGACGAAGAACCGGACGCGGATTTGCGCCGGCAGCACCGGGCGATTTTACAGCGAGGCGACCAACTCTTCCGACAACACTTGCGCTTTGGTTGCCAGGCTACGTGCGCGGGTCCAATCGCCTTCTTTGCCCGCGTTGCGCGCATCGTCGATAAATCCCTTTACCTTAGCGGCCAGATCGGATTGGGTCGTGTTCAGCGATTTGCCGTGGGAGCGTCCCATATTTTTCTCCGCGATGGTCAAGCTGCTGATCATTTGCTGGCGCGCGGATGAAATTTCTTCCGGGGTGAGCTGCGGTGCGATCACCGGAGGCTCAGGCTTGCTGGCCACATTGGATTCATGCTCCGGCGTAGGAGCGACCCTGAGGACGAACGGGCGCCTCGCGAGAGGCCAAAAGAGGCGGCGGTGGGGGAAGCTCTAGAACCAGTTCGGGAACGGGGTCGGCCGATTCTTCGGTTAGCGGATGAGGCGGCGGCGCCACGGCAGCGGAAGGCAGCCGCGGGTGAACAGCCCCAGCGGAATGAAACCTTGGAGCCGGACGGTTGTGCTCCGCACAGCCGGCAAGAATCTGCGACGCACACAAACAAAATACAAAAATAGCGCACACGCGCTCGCGTGACTTGACGGGACGAGGCTGGTGGAGGTTCACCGTCACTATTTGCGCCGTTTTATGCCGCCAGAGGTAGCTCGATGCGGAACGTCGTTCCGCGTCCAACTTCCGAAGTAAAGTCTATCGAACCGTTATGAAGTTGCACAATTCGGAATGCGCTGGCCAGACCAATTCCACTGCCGCCGGGCCGGGTGGTGAAAAAAAGCTGAAAAATTTTCTGTTTGTTCTCCGGCGGAATGCCTTTGCCGGTGTCCGCTACGGTAATCTCCGCCATGTCGCCGCGCCGGCTCAGCACTAAACTCAATTGACCGCCATCCGGCATGGCTTCCGCGGCGTTCAGCACCAGATTCAACACCGCCTGCTTCAGTAAATCACGATCAACATACACTTCAGGCACGTCAATTGGCAGAAGTTGCGCCAATTGAATATTGGCTTTTCGCAATTGCGGCTGGGCGATTTCCAACACCTCGGGCAAAAGCTGCGAAAGCTGGGTGGCCTCCAGGCGAATTTCCATCGGGCGATTGAAATCCAGAAAACGCTTCACCACCGTGTCCAGCCGGTCGATCTCCTTGTCCAGCACGTTGACCGCTTGTTGAGAGCTGCTGTCCTGATCGGCGGGCATCGATTCTTTCAGGTTCTCGAGCCACAATCGCATGGAGTTCAGCGGATTTTTTACTTCATGGGCTACGCCCGCGGTGATGCGCCCCAGCGCCGCCAGTCGTTCGCTCACTTGCAATTGGGTGTTAATGCTTTCCAGCGAATCCAGATCGCGTAGCGTCACCAGTGCGCCGATGCGTTCGTTGCCTTCTTGAATACCTTGCACGCTAATGCCGACACGGCGGAAACCATTGGTGGTATTTAGGTCGATTTCCGCTGCGACCTCCGCCAGTTCATCTCCCTCTAAGTGCAATACTGCGCGCAGCGGATGTCCCTCCGGAAATATTTCTGCAAGTCGCCGGCCAAGAAATGTGCTCGACGAAGCTCCCAGAAATTTCTCTGCCGCCGGGCTAACCATCACCGCGCGGGTGTCGCGCGTGAATAGCAGCAAGCCGTCTTCGAGACCAGCCATGACCAGGTTCAGATTTTCCCGCTGGGTGCTGAAAATTTCGTGCACGCCGCGCAGTTGCTGCCCGACTTGCGTAATTTTTCTGCGGACCTGGCCGATTTCGTCGCCGCCGCCGCTGAATACGCCGAACATGCCGGGGTTGCCGATGGGCGCATCGTAATTGCCCGCGGAGATGCGATCCAATTGCGCGGCGATGTCGCGCAACGGCGCCAACGTCGCGCCGCTGACCACCGCAGCCAGCAAAGCGGAAATACCCAACGCCAGCAGCACGATGGTGCCAGAGGCTTTCAAACTGGGCGCAATTTCGTTGAGCAATAGGCCGGTCGAAAGCACCACGCGGACTTCGCCAAACGGTTTTCCGGTCATGTTGAAGGGATAGTCGTACTCGTAAATTCGAGACGGCCCGCGCAGAACTTTGATTTGATGGACAAAGCCACTTTGCACCAATTGTGAAAGTGGTGGGCGACGCGCTTGCGTTTTTCCCGGCAGATTTTCGTCGTTGGAGATCAGCACCAGCCCATCTTGATCGGTGATAGAGACCTCATACACCGAGGGAGAACTGATGGCCGCCTCGAGCTGCGCTTGCAACCCGGGATTGATTTCGAACGCCCGGCGCACGTAATCGTGAATGTCGTCCGGATCTTCGGAGGAAGGACGCAGGCCCTGGCTGGCTGCGTCGGTGAGGGCATGCTGCGCTTGCACAAAAACCTGGTGAGCCAGATCGCTGGCACGCTTGTCTGTTTCGAGAAGGGTTTGCTGCAGTAGTTGCGCCAGAAAGACGCCGGACAATACTCCGACCACCAGCAGCACCAGCCCGGTCATCACCAAAGTGAGCTTTGTGCGCAGCCGCAGCTGCATCGCTGCTCCCTATTCCGTACCGCCGCGGTCGGCGCCGTATTCTTTGAGCTTATTGTGGAGAGTTTTCAGGCTGATGGCCAGGAGATCGGCGGCGCGGGTTTTGTTGTTTCCGGTGGCGCTCAACGTTTGCAGAATCAACTCGCGTTCCATGGCATCCACAGTAGTTCCCACGGGAAACTTGATGCTGGAAAGATCGCTCGGTCCCTTCGCCGCGGTTCTGCCAAATTCTTCCGGCAGGCACGAACGGGTGATCAGTTCCTTTTCGCACATGATCGACGCGCGTTCCAGAATGTTGCGCAGTTCGCGGATATTTCCCGGCCACGTGTGGCTCATAAAAATATCCAGAACTTCCGCTCCGATGCCTCGCACGTGTTTGCCGTGCTTGGCATTCACGTCGCGCAAAATATGCTCTACCAGCAAGGGGACATCATCTTTGTGCTCACGCAACGGCGGCAAGTTGATGTGGAATACGTTGAGGCGGAAATACAAGTCCTGGCGCAAATCACCACTGGCAACGGCTTGTTCGGCGTCTTTATTGGTGGCCGCTAAGACGCGCACGTCCACGGGCGTTTCGCTTTTGCTGCCAAGGCGGCGTACTTTGCGATCTTCCAGCACCCGCAACAATTTTGCCTGGGTCGGCGCGGGCATTTCGCCGATTTCATCGAGTAGCAGAGTTCCGCCGTCGGCTAATTCGAAGCAGCCGATACGACGCTCGGCCGCGCCCGTGAAGGCCCCGCGCTCATGTCCAAAAATTTCGCTTTCCATCAGCGATTCGGGAATGGCTGAACAGTTGATCGCTACGAATGGACCGCTGGCCCGTGGCGACAACTTGTGAATGGTGCGCGCGACAATTTCCTTGCCTGAACCAGTCTCGCCAGTGATCAGTACCGAAGCGGAGCTCGGTGCGGCCATTTCCACCAGCCGCATCACGTCCTGCATCGGCTTGGAGCCGCCCACCAAATCCCCCAACCGCCCCGATTCGCGGAGCTGCCGTTGCAGAACCACGAGCTGCCTCGCGTCGCGCGCGCGACTGAGCGCTCGATCCAAAAGCGCCCGCAGCACCGGGCCTTTCAAGGGCTTTTCGATGTACCAGAAAGCTCCGGCTTCGATAGCCGCTACGGCGCGCTCTTCGCTGCCTTTTCCGGTGATGATGATGGCGGGGACGTCATGCAACTCTGGCCCCAGTTGCCGCAGAAGATCCAAACCATTCATGCCAGGTAGTTCTACGTCCGCGATCAGCGCATCAGGCTGGAACGTGGCGAATTTGGCGAGCGCATCTTCAGCATTGCTTACGCCCAGAACTTCACAACCCCAGCGCTGCAGCAATTGTTCGTAGCCCTTGCGCGCGTTGTCCTCGTCTTCCACGATCAGAACGCGATCCCGGCGCTCGGTCGCTTCCAAAGCGCGAACGGCGCCCTTGACTTCTTCCCCCATGGGTCAAACTCTCCGGCGTATCGTGATTGTGCCTGGTTAAAGGCCTGATTGACTGGGACGTATCGACTGTAACAAGGCCAGTAGGGCTTGCCAAGTTTGGATGCGGTTCTTACTACAAGTTGTTCAGCAAACTAAAGAGCGAGTGCCCAGCAGGGAGCACAAAAACGGTCGCACTATTCGCGCAGTAAATACAGCGCCCGGCCAAGCTCCAGCTCAAGTTTGGATCCTTTTGGAATATTGAGCTCATGGCCACGGCCGGACTCCACCAGATACGCATTGAGCGCACCTAACGCTGCTCCTTGAGCGGCTTCCTTCTTATCCTTATTTTTCACTCCGGGCGCAGCACCGTTGGCCCCTCCCGCGAAGGCCGCTTGAGCGGCGTCTTGCTGGGAACTGCCGCGCCCTTCGATCGCACCTTCAGAGGCGGGCCCGGCAGGTTTGACGCTGTGATCGCCTGGAACGCTGGAGACTTCCGCGACGATCGGCAATTTCCCAAACTTTGTGTAGATGTCGTCGAAGGTCAGATAGATTTTCGCTCGTCCGGTGGCACCAGCCGACTCGACCCGGCTGATGTGCCCGCGAATTTCAGCACCGGAAGGCAGATAGATGCCACGGCCCGCTTCCAGAGGCTCAACCGTTCGAACGACAAATGGGGTGTTTTCTTCCGTGCCTTTGGAGGTCAACGGCTGTTCCAGAGTTACAAGGAATTTGGTGCCGGGAGCCACAGCGTAGGCTTCGGCAGGCAAGTGGTGGCGCCGTCCATCGGCTTCTTGTGGCTCAGGGCCGTCTTGCGAATAATTTTGGCTGCGAGCAGGACCCGTCAGCGCGAGACACAAGAATAATGCGGAGCTAACCGCGAAGGTCAACGTACGGGCCGAAGTGGATTGGCTCATGGTCTTCTCCAAGACGAAGCGTCGAGTGTCTGAAAGCTGCAAACCGTGAATCTCGAAAGAAAGTTAGATGCGATTCGGCCCCAATGCGTCTGGGCCATAAAGGCGCAGACGTTTCCGTTATCAACAAACCCTTATTCGCGCAAAAAGTTCCGGATCCTTCCCAAAACTTTCGCGTACATGCCGGGTGTCACTAGTCCGGTCTGGGTGTTTTGCTGGCTTGGGTGGTAAACCCCGAAAAGTCGCGGGCCGGGCGATGGTAGTTGAACCTCCGCGCCATGAGCAAAGCGATACAGGCTTCGTCGAGTGATCAAACCGGCGGCTTTCAGCGTATCGAGATAGCCGTCCCAACCGATCCGACCGAGTGCCAGCACCGCCCTGGCCTCGAGTATGCGCATTTCGCGCTCTAGATACTGTCGACAGTTCAGGATCTCGCTGGGCAGCGGTTTGTTGTCAGGAGGCGCACAGCGCGCGGTAGCGGTAATGTACGCGCCGATCAATTTCAGTCCATCGTCGCGCCGTATGGAAGTCGGCTGGTTTGCGAAGCCGGCTTCGTAGAGTGCCGCGAAAAGAAAATCTCCGGAGCGGTCACCGGTAAATATTCTTCCAGTACGATTACCACCATGCGCCGCCGGAGCCAGCCCGATGATCATCAACTTCGCTTCCGGATCGCCGAAGCCCGGCACCGGCCTGCCCCAATACTCCCAATCGCGATAGGCGCGGCGCTTCTCGCGGGCCACTCGTTCGCGATACTCCACCAGGCGTGGACACAAACGGCAAGCGACCACGTCGCGCGCCTCACTCTTCAGGGCGTTGGCTCGATTCAATTCAGAAGCGCCAGAACTTCGTCGTGAATTTTTCCGTTGGTGCTGACGAACTTGTGATCGTAGATGGTTCGCTCGCCTTTCAGATTCGTGGCTTTACCACCGGCTTCTTCGACGATCAAGCCCAGCGGTGCGAGGTCCCACGGCATGGAGGTCCAGTCCACCGCCGCATCGATGGCTCCTTCTGCGACCAGCATGTGTTGCCAGAAGCCACCCAGCGCGCGGCTGTTACGCACCGCATCGGATAGCTTTCGCAGCCTGGCACGATCGTGAGCGTCTTTTTTTGGCCCAGTGCCGGTGGTGAAAATCATCGCCCGGCTGAGTTCCGATGTGCTGGAAACGTGAATCGGTAAACCATCGCGAAATGCGCCTTCACCACGAAACGCTGTCCATCGCGTGCCCAATGCCGCCGCACTGACCATCCCCGCTACGATTTCTCCGTTATGTTCGATACCCAGTAGCGTTCCGAAGGTAGGGATTCCTCGAGAAAACTCTTCCGTTCCGTCAATCGGATCGATAATCAGCCGCGCTCGGCCTGCCTCCGCCGATTCTGGATGGCGCCCGCCCATTTCTTCGCCGAGGACATCCAACGCCAATCCGCTCGCCGCGACTTTCGTACGAGCCATTTCTTCGACTGCCCGATCCGCCTGGGTCACTGGAGAGCCGTCGCCTTTTTTTTCGACGCGCGTCTCAACGGCGCGAAAATAGCGCAACGCTATGGCGTCCGCTTCTTTGGCAATCTCCTCCAGCAGCGCCTGATATTCCGTGCGGTGACCCATTCGTTTCGATTCTCCGTCGAGGGTTAATGCGATTCAAATCTGGCTGAGTTGCGAGCCCTACGGTGCTTCTTCAATTTGACACACTGGCTTTCGCTACCTAGCATACAAACTTACCCCTTTGAGCGCTTATACCAATACCGGAACCGGGCTGGACCGCATTCTCGAAGCGCGGCGTGTAGAAGTGGAGCACCGCAAGTGCGTGCTGCCCGAGACTGCGCTGAAATATGGGGCCAAGGCGGCATCGCCCGTGCGTGACTTTGCCGCAGCCTTGTCGCGCGACGCGCTCAATGTAATCGCGGAACTAAAGCCGGCTTCGCCATCGAAAGGCGTAATTCGCGAACCTTTCGATGCTTCCGAACTGGCCAGGACTCTCGCTGCTTCCGGCGCAGCGGTACTTTCGGTACTGACCGAACCCGAATTTTTCAAAGGTTCACTGCAGAACATGCGCAACGCTCGCAAAGCGGTCGAGATTCCGGTGCTACGCAAGGATTTTATCTTTGACCCGTGGCAGGTATGGGAAGCACGAGCGAACGATGCTGACAGTTTTCTGCTCATCGTAGCGGCGCTGGACGATGCTTTGTTGCGCGAGTTGCTCGCCCTGGGGCGCGAGATTGGCATGGAGCCGCTGGTCGAAGTACACACTGGGGATGAGTTAAAGCGCGCCGTCAGCGCCGGCGCCCGCATCATCGGCGTAAATAACCGCGACTTGAAAACGATGGCGGTGCGCACCGAAACTTCCTTCGAATTAATCGACCAGATACCGGACGACTGCCTCGCCGTCAGCGAATCGGGTCTCGGCTCGCATCAGGATCTGTTTGACCTGCGACGTGCCGGCTTTGATGGGTTCCTCATTGGCGAACATTTGATGAGCGCCACCGATCCCGGCGACGCGCTCTCCAAACTCCTGAAAGAAAGCCAACTCGAGCAGCAGTTGCTCGGCGAGGCTGGGGCCGCCCCCGGCGTAACCCCCAACGCACCCGACCTGGCGCGTGAGCAGAGCTCATGACCCATATCAAAATTTGTGGAATTACCAGTGTGGAAGACGCGGCCCTGGCGCTGGAAGCTGGTGCTGACGCGATCGGCCTCAATTTTTATCCGCCCAGCCCCCGCTATATTTCCGTGGAAAAAGCCGCAGAGATCCGCGCCACGATTCCGCCGGCCATTCCCGTATCCGGAGTATTCGTAAACGTTGCTCCTGAAGAAATTTTCGCGATCAGCCAACGCGTGGGCTTTGACATTGCCCAGTTACACGGCGACGAGTCCCCCGCCGACGTCACTCGCATGTCGAGTTCATTGCCCACATGGAAGGCTTTCCAGGTCGGCGCCGATTTTCCTGCCAACGAGTTGGAAAAATATCCGGACGCCACCGGTTATCTTTTGGAAGCCGCATACCTGGCACCCGGTCAGTACGGCGGTTCTGGCCGGCTGGCAGATTGGTGCGTTGCCACGCAAATTGGGCGCAGCCACAAAATTATGTTGGCCGGCGGGCTCAATTCGGACAACGTTTATCGCGCCGTCCAGCAAGTTCGCCCTTACGCCGTGGACGTCGCCACCGGCGTCGAAGTGATCACCGGAAAAAAAGATCGCACTCGCTTGTTCGATTTCGTACGAGAAGTGCGGCGCGCTGATCAAGAAGCCGGCGCCTCTACTCAAAGTTCCCACGCATGAGCAGCGTTTTTCAGTCCTCTCACTCGCAGGCCCCGGGGCGCTTCGGTCCCTACGGCGGCAGATACGTCCCCGAAACGCTGATGGTGCCGCTGTTTGAGCTGGAGCGCGCCTACGAACAGGCGCAGGCCGACCCAGCGTTTCAAGCGCGCCTTAACGACTTACTCAAAAATTTCGCTGGCCGTCCCACGCCGCTACAATTCGCTGAGCGACTTACCGCCAAACTCGGCGGTCCGCGCATTTACCTGAAGCGCGAAGACCTGCTGCATACCGGCGCTCACAAAATCAACAACGCCATCGGCCAGGGTTTACTGGCTCAAAGAATGGGCAAGCCTCGCATCGTCGCCGAAACCGGCGCCGGCCAGCATGGCGTGGCATCCGCCACCGTCGCCGCGCACCTCGGACTCGAATGCGTCGTATACATGGGCGTCGACGACATGGCCCGCCAAGCCCCCAACGTCGCGCGCATGCGCATTCTCGGCGCCCAGGTTGTTGGCGTCGACTCCGGCAGCCGCACCCTCAAAGACGCCATCAATGAAGCCATGCGCGACTGGGTCACCAATGTCCGCAACACCCATTACCTGCTCGGCTCGGTGCTCGGCGCGCATCCCTATCCGACAATGGTCCGCGATTTTCAGTCGGTCATCGGCCGCGAAGCGCGCGAACAAATCCTGGCTGCGGAGAAGCGCCTTCCCACTCATCTCTTCGCCTGCGTCGGCGGCGGTTCGAACGCCATCGGACTCTTCTACAATTTCCTCCGCGACGCGGAAGTAAAAATGGTCGGCATCGAAGCCGGCGGCCGCGGTACCGGCGAAGGCGAACACGCTGCGCGCCTCGGCGCGGAACAAGGCTACACCGGCGCGCGCCCCGGGGTACTGCACGGCACCTACACCTATGTTTTGCAAAACGTAGACGGCCAAATCTCCACGACCCACTCGATTTCCGCCGGCCTCGACTATCCCGCTATCGGGCCGGAGCACGCCTGGCTGGCCGACGGCAAGCGCGCCGAATACTTCGCCATGTCAGATCAATCCGCTCTCAACGCCGCGCGTCTCTTGTGCCGCACCGAAGGCATCATTCCAGCGCTGGAATCCGCGCACGCCCTGGCCGGCTTGGTTGACCGTCTTCCCAAGCTCTCAAAAAACGACCTGATCATCCTCAATCTCTCCGGACGCGGCGACAAGGACATGGACACTTACTCCCGCCTGCTCTAAGCTTTCCCGAAACCAGTGAGCCTGAACGCAGTGAATGACGCTAAGCCAGCACTGAATACCCGTATCTCCAGCCGTTTCGCCGCGCTACGCGACGCCGGAGAATTGGGCATCGTGGCCTACATCACCGCTGGCGATCCTTCGCTGGCCGCAACGCGGGAGTTTGTTCTCGCGCTGGACGAAGCCGGCACCGACGTCATCGAGTTGGGTGTTCCGTTCAGCGATCCGCTTGCGGACGGACCGACCATTCAGCGCGCTTCCGAGCGCGCACTGAAAGCGGGAGCTTCGCTGGCAGGAATTTTGGAGTTGGTGAAAGAAGATTCGCAGAGTCTCGCAAATTCCGTTGGTGCTCTTCAGCTACTTCAACCCGATCCTCCAAATGGGCCTGGAAAAATTTGCCGTGTCCGCTGAAGCGGCCGGCGTGGATGGAGTCCTTGCCACCGATCTCTCACCGGAAGAATCCTCGGAATACCGCCGCATCCTGATGGAGCATCATCTCGACACCGTTTTTCTCGCCGCGCCAACGTCCACCGACGAGCGCTTGGCCCAAATCGCACGTTGCTCCAGCGGTTTCCTCTATGTCGTGTCGCGCACCGGCGTGACCGGAGCGAAAGACACTTTGCCGGACGACCTCCCGGCGCTGCTGCGTCGCGTGCGAAGTTACACCCAGCTTCCTGTCGCCGTGGGATTTGGCATATCGCTGCCCGGCCACGTGTCCATGCTCGGGGGGCTGGCCGATGCCGCAGTCATTGGTTCTTCTTTAGTGAGCGAAATTGAACGCGCCCGAACTCCCGCTGAAGCCGCCAGTGCTCTTCGCGAACGCATTCGCTCGCTGAAAGAAGCGGCGCGCCACGGACTTTCCCGACGCGAGGTTGCGCCGTGAGTCTAGGTGATTGGCGTCGCCGCATCGATGAGATTGATCGCAAGCTGGTGCAGCTGCTCAACGAGCGCTCGCACTGCGCACTGGAAATCGGCAAACTGAAACAGGCGGCGCATTTGCCGCTGTATCAACCGGATCGCGAGAAAGATGTGTTGAACAACGCCGAGAAGAATAATGCTGGGCCGCTCTCCAATGCCGCGATTCGGCGCTTATTCGAACGCATCATCGACGAAGCCCGTTCCGCCGAGCGCGCCGCAATGGATTCCGAAACGAAACACCCCGGCGATGCGCCTTAAAACATTGCAGAGCGTACCCGAGAGAATTCGCAAATCGTAATTTGCAGTTGAAGAAGGGATGCCATAACCAGCCATGGTAATCGTCATGCAAGAAGGCGCCACCGATGCCCAGATTCAACAGGTCATCGACCGCTTAATCGCCAGCGGATTCAACGTGCATCGCTCTACCGGCGAGTCGCACACCGTGCTGGGAGCGGTTGGCGTGCATCGCGACTTTGATCATCGCGATTTCGAGTTGCTCGATGGTGTGCGCGAAGTGATGCGCGTTACTCAGCCCTTTAAATTGGCCAGCCGGCAATTTAAGCCGCAAGGCACGATCGTAAATTTGGGGCGTGGCGTCACCATTGGCGGCAACGATGTAGTGGTGATGGCCGGCCCATGCTCGGTTGAATCGCAGGAACAAATCGATATCATCGCGGCCAGCGTGGCGAAGTCTGGAGCCAAGATTTTGCGCGCGGGAGCTTTCAAGCCGCGCAGTTCGCCGTACGCCTTCCAGGGGTTGGGCGAAAAAGGACTCGAATGGATGCGCGAAGCCGCCGACAAACATGGGCTGTTCACCGTGAGCGAAGTAATGGACGCTTCGCAGATCCAGATGATGTCTGGTTACGTCGATATTCTGCAGGTGGGCGCGCGCAACATGCAGAATTACTATCTTCTCCGCGCGCTGGGCGAGATTCGCAAACCGATCCTGCTGAAGCGCGGCATGTCTGCCACGATGGAAGAGCTGCTGCTCAGCGCTGAATACATTCTCGCTGGCGGCAATCCCGATGTGATCCTATGCGAACGGGGTATCCGCACTTTTGAAACTTATACCCGCAACACTTTTGATATCGCCGCGATTCCGGTGGTGAAGAAGCTGTCGCACTTGCCCATCGTTGGCGATCCGTCGCATGGCACCGGGCGCCGCGACAAAGTGGCTCCCATGGCGCGCGCGGCCGTTGCGGCAGGAGCCGACGGCTTGCTAATCGAAGTTCACCACGATCCGGACCACGCCCTATCCGACGGGGCCCAGTCTCTCGATCCGGAACAGTTCGCGCAGTTGATGGGTGAACTCCGAATTATTGCGCCAGCCATCGGGCGGCGGGTCGCTTAACCAAAAACTCGATGCCATCCGGCCATCTCATCCAGCGCGTAAGCATTCTCGGTTGCGGCCTCATTGGCGGCTCCTTCGCGCTGGCTCTGCGCAAATTCACCGGGGACATTCGCATCGCCGCGTGGGACCGGCCTGAGGCCGCTGCACGCGCTAAGGAACTTGGCGCCGCCGATGAAGTTTTTTCCGGCGAGCTGCAACCGGCCATTGCCAACGCCGATTTGATTTACATCGCGTTGCCGATCAGCGTGACGATTGACGTGCTCGCTGAGATTTCCCGTCACGCTGCGTCTCACGCTCTCGTAACCGACGCCTGTAGCACTAAAGTTCGCATCCTGCAAAACGCCGCCGAAAGTTTCCCCGCAAACGGAGGCAACGGACCGCTATTCCTCGGCGGCCATCCCATGGCCGGAAAAGAAAGTTCCGGGATTGCCAATGCGGATGCCGATCTTTTTCGGGACACTACGTACGCGTTGATCCGCGATCCCATTCGTGGCACTGAAGATCACGGCGGTGCCGGGGCTTTTCCTGCGGTTGAGGAAGATCCTTCCGCAGGGTCATCGCCGACGGAGCGCGGTACCCCAAATGTTTCTGAGGATCCTCGCGTCTCGGCGTTTGTGAAAATCATCGGCAAAATCGGCGCTCGCCCGTTGTGGCTTGGCGCGCAACAACACGATTACGCCGTGGGGTTGGCATCGCACATTCCCCAGCTCACCGCCGTGGCACTCGCTGCATTCCTCTACGATCATCTCGACGAGAATGGGCTGCCGATCGCCCTGGCCGGCCCCGGATTGCGCGATTCCCTACGGCTCGCAGGCAGCCCCTATCACATGTGGCGCGATATCGTCCTCACCAACCGCGAAGTCCTGTCCGCCGCGCTGGACCTTTTCGCACGCAAACTCGACGACCTTCGCGATAAGCTGGCGTCGCGCGAACTGGAAGGCGATTTCGATGCCGCCAACGAATTGTATAAGTTGCTGCGCAGCTTTTAACGCATTGCATAGAGCGCTCTGAACTCATGGACAAACGCGTCCCATCCGTAGACAAAGCCATCGAACGCATTTCCGACGGGGTCACCATTCTGATGGGGGGCTTCGGGCTCTGCGGAATTCCTGAGAATTTGATAGCGGCGCTTCGTCGCAAAGGGACCAAGAACCTGACGATTGTCAGTAATAACGCCGGCGTCGACGAATTTGGCATCGGCCTGCTGCTGCAGCAGCGTCAGGTTAAGAAGATGGTCTCCACTTACGTCGGGGAAAACAAACTCTTCGAACAGTTGGTCCTCAGCGGAGAATTGGAGCTGGAATTAAATCCGCAAGGTACGTTTGCCGAGCGACTGCGTGCTGGTGGTGCGGGGATACCGGCCTTCTATACCGCGTCCGGCGTCGGCACCATGGTCGCCGAAGGCAAAGAAGTCCGTGACTTTGGCGGGCGGCAATACGTTATGGAGCGCGGCTTGCGTGGCGATTTCGCATTTGTGAAAGCCTGGAAGGGCGACCGTTGGGGAAATTTGATTTTTCGTAAAACTGCTAGAAATTTTAATCCGATGATGGCCACGGCGGCGGACTATGTGATTGCCGAGGTTGAAGAGTTAGTGGAACTTGGCGAGCTCAATTCCGACCAGATTCACACGCCGGGAATTTATGTGGATGCCATTCTGCAGGGCCAATCCTACGAAAAACGTATTGAGCGCCGCACCACACGAAAGGCCTGAGCAGTTGTGCTGAATTGAGGACGCCGTGCCGTTGACCGACGAACAAAAACGCGAACGCATCGCCCGCCGTATTTCTCTGGAACTGCGCGACGGATTCTACGTCAACCTCGGAATCGGCATGCCAACGCTGGTCGCCAATTACGTTCCGGCAGGCATGGAAGTTCTGCTGCAATCCGAAAACGGACTTCTAGGCGTCGGCCCCTACCCGCTCGATTCCGAAGTGGATCCCGACCTCATCAACGCCGGCAAAGAAACCGTCACCGAATTGCCGGGTTCCAGTTTCTTTTCTTCCGCGGATTCGTTCGCGATGATTCGCGGCGGTCATGTCGATCTCACTGTGCTTGGCGCGCTGCAGGTTGACGAGCGCGGTACGCTCGCCAATTGGGCGATTCCTGGAAAAATGTTGAAGGGCATGGGCGGGGCCATGGATCTAGTCGCCGGAGCCAAACGCGTCTTCGTTACCATGGAACACGCCACCAAGGACAGACGCCCAAAAATCCTGAACAAGTGCACGCTGCCGCTAACCGGCGTCGAAGTTGTCGATCACATCGTGACCGAACTGGCGTGGATCGATGTGACTCCGGAAGGATTGCTGCTGCGCGAACTCGCTCCGGACTCCTCCATCGAGGAAGTCCAGGCGCTGACCGAACCCACGTTGCGAATACCCAGCGGCGGGCCCCAGCCGATGCCACTATGACGCTAGCCGACTAACCGGACTAATCTCACGTCGAACTAAGCCGCCGCGAAGTCGTGAACGAATAGTGAAATGCGGAAAACACCGTCAGCCCCGTGACCGCTAAGACCAACCCTCGTACCAACGGCCCGAATGCCGGATGCGGAAAAGCCGCGGACACCACCACCATAAATACCAACAGAATTTGCAACGCAGTAGTCAGCTTGCCGTAAACGCTTGGCGGAAACGGCCGGTATCCGCTGATCAGCAAGATCACTACCGCCACAATCAGAATCATCACGTCGCGGCTCAATACAATGATGGTCAGCCACCATGCCAGCTTCTGCTTGAACGCCAGAATAATGAACGACGAGGAGAGCAGCAACTTGTCCGCAATGGGATCGAGGTACGCCCCCAGCGCCGACCTCTGATTCAGTTGCCGCGCCAACAACCCATCGATGGCATCCGACAAACCCGCCAGCACCAGCACCAGCAACGCCCACTTGTAATGATCGTAAGAAATTAAAATGAGAAAAAACGGCAGGAAGCCCAGCCGGAGGAAGGTGATTTGGTTAGGAATAGTCCAAAAGGGGCCCTGCATTTGCGTTGAGAATAGCTCAGTTCAGGCGAATTGCGAGAGATACTCGCCGATGGAACGCCCGATTTTTCTGCGAAAGAGTTCCGCCATCGAGGGAATTGCTCCAGACGATTCATCGAGCGAAATTCGCTCCACCCGGTTCATCGGAAAAAAAATTGTCGGGAAGCCCATGCGTTCGCCATCCGGCTCATTGATGGCCCGCACAAAATGATCGAAAGAATTTAAATCGATCCCCCGTAGCGTTACACCCGCCTGGTTGATGGCCATCAACTGTCCCCAGACTTTTTCTTTAGGAGAATGCAGGCTCACCACGATGATTGAGTGGATGTCCATGAAACTCAAGACTAACTCATTTGCAGTCGCGACTTGCGGCCGCAATCAGCCGGTAGTGCTGTGTGGCTCAACGCGCTGCTTCACTGCGGCAAGGGATCTTTAAAGTGCAGAATCATTAACGCGAAGCTGGCCACGATCACCAGAGCTGCGCTCCACCCCAGAATGTTGGCGCGCTTCACTTCGGTCGCGTTCATCGGCGCACGATCGGCAAAAACTTTGCCCAGCAAGAACCCCGACGCTAAACCTCCGAAGTGCGCCCAGTTATCGATGCCGCCAACCATGAATCCGAATGCGAAAGTGGCCACCACCCAGTAGATCAGCCGCGAACGCAAAGCTTGGATCGCTGCCCCACCTCTCCTCGTGGTGATCGCGAGCAGCAGACCTATCAAGCCCATAATCGCTCCGCTGGCGCCCACGCTGGGGCCGTGGAAAGACCAAAACTGATGAACGCTGCTCAGCACATATCCGGCGATTCCGGTTGCCGTGTACAAAAAAAGATAACGCGCCGAACCGTAGACCTCTTCCACCGTCGGACCAATATTCATCAGGGCCATCATATTGAAGCCGATGTGAATCAGCCCGCCATGCAGAAACATCGCCGTCACCAAGCGATACGGTTCGCCATGCAAAACGTCGAACGCGAAGAGCGACCCGAGTCGATAAAGAATGACTCCGTCCAGTCCCCACAAAACGCTCAGGCCTTGCCCCTTGCCGGCGGCCAGCGTGCCTACCACGCTGACGCCAAACACCAAAAAGTTCACGATTAAAAGAACAGTAGTGACCGGAGCCTGGCTGTTAATCAGTCCAGCGAAACGTTTGTTGACGGCGGCCATAGAGAAATTCAGGTTCGTTCCGCACTGGTGGCAGCGTGTTGTGTTGATGCCTACCAACGTGCCGCATGCGGGACAAATTTTTGGCCGAGGCTGTTCGTTCTGCCCGCCAAATAGTCCGCCCAACGCGCTTCGCCAACGATCTACGCGCACCTGCCATCGATAGGGAAGCGCCAATTCTCCTCCTTGCAGACCCCAACACCGCGTTCCTATAATACCCAAGTCGGAGAGATTGCCTGACTTGCCAGAAAAAGTCGTGACTCACGGGGGCGCACATGGACAAATTTGAAGAGATTGGGGCGCGGTTGGACCAGGAGGTCGCGCGCCTGCGCCGCTACGTCGAAGAGGAAGTGGCGCCCGGAACCGAAAAGCGCACCGCGCGTTTCCTTCGTGAGGTCTCCGACCTGATCAACGATGCCGCCAGCAAGCTCGAAGCCCGCACCGCCAATCGCGAAGCGCAGCAACCGAAAGACGCGCACTCCTGAACGAACGAAACATTTCACGGCGCCCATTGCGGTCCCTCCGTCAGTTTCTCAACTCGCATCGTTTTGCAGCCTTGCTCCTGATCCTGGCAGGCGTATCCGTCTCCGGATGCGCAGGACGACAGCCGGTAGCTGCCGCTCCGCCCGCCACCGCTCCCAATGCAGCGCCGCCCTCGGAGACGGCTAAAGCGCCGACTCCGCCGCCACTTCCCGCGCCCAGGCCACGCTCCAATCCCTCAGCGCAGATCGGCACGGGATGGACCGAAGAAGGCGAAGCCTCCTGGTACGGAGGCAAATTCCATGGCCGGCAAGCTTCGAACGGCGAAATCTACGACATGAACAAGCTCACCGCCGCGCATCGCACCCTGCCGTTCGAAACCATGGTGCGCGTAACCAACGAGCGCAACGGCAAGTCCACCGTGGTCCGCATCACCGACCGCGGACCTTTCGTGAATAATCGCATCATCGATTTGTCGTATGCCGCAGCGAAAGAAATCGAGTCCATCGGCGAAGGGGTTGTTCCGGTTCGGCTGGAAGTCGTTTCACCGGGAGTGGACCCCGACGCCGGATTTTTCACCATTCAGATTGGAGCATTCCACGATCAAGGTAACGCGGACCGCTTGCGCCTGCGCCTCGGCGCAACATATTCGCCAGTCACGATTGAACACTTCGCCGTCAAAGATGGCACCTTCTATCGCGTGCATGTCGGCAGAGTGTCAGGCATGGACGCGACCAAAGAACTTGCCGAGCAGCTTCGTTCGCGCGAAGGCGTCATTCCCATCATCATCCGCCTGGATGAAGGCCGCTCCGCATCAAAGGAATAGAGAAATATCAACGGGTGACCAGCAATGAGCACGGACTGCATTTTCTGCAAGATCGCCGCAAAACAAATTCCGGCAAAACTCGTTTACGATGATCCCGACGTTTTTGCCTTCGACGACATCGGCCCACAAGCGCCGACGCATTTGCTTATTTGCCCGCGAAAGCATATCGAGTCGCTCGACGCCACCACCAATAACGACGAAGCCTTGCTCGGAAAACTGCTAACCCTTGCCGTGAAACTTGCTGCCGAACGAAATTTGAAAGAAGGTTACCGTACAGTCATCAACAACGGCGAGCACGGGGGACAGTCCGTGCAGCATCTCCATCTGCACTTGCTGGGCGGCCGAGCAATGCGCTGGCCTCCCGGATAGATTCAGAAAAACAAAGTCGAAACGCAAAAAGGCCGGAACGCAATTGCGTCCCGGCCCTTATCTCGTCCCGATGTCCTTTACTGCGGAGTTAAGGTAATCGTTCCAAATGACAGCGAATAGCCGCTGCTGGATGGGTTGTGTCCCGCCACCGTGAATTTGAACAGGTAGTTGCCGGCGGTCGCGAAGTTCATCATTCCCAAATCACTCGCTCCGTAAGCATCCCCGGCAGCGAGAAATTGATCGACGGTTGAGCCAAGATTTGTTCCATTCACAGCCGTCTGCAGGATGCCCCTCGGCGAATACTCCTTGTAGGAAACCCTCACGTCGTAAATGCCCGGTGTGGGCACGTTCACCGTGAACGTCACGTTGTCGCCCACCGCCGTGGCATCCAGGATCGTTCCTTGTCCATTCGGAAACGCCGGATAGCCAAACACTCTCAGTCCCGGGCCCGAAGTTGTCGCGCTAGCGGCCAAGTTTGCCGTGGCAATTACCAAGGGAGCTTTGCCGGCGGTATAAGTCCACGTAAGAATCTGCTGCGTAGCTGCCGCGCCTCCAGTTCCTCCGGTGAACCCGGCGTAAGCGTTTGTCGCGCCGACCGTGCCGGGAATGTCGATTGGCCACACTGCTGTGAACGTCTCTGTCGGGTGCGCCGTGTCGGTGATGGTCATCGTCAGTGTCGCGCCGTCATAATTCATGTGCACTGCGAACACATCGCCGGAGTGCAAATCGACTCCGCCGCCCAGAGTGGTCGCAGGCGTCGCTGGGAAAGCTCCATTTACATACAAGCCGGTCGAGTTGGTTCCCTCGCCGGAGTTGTTGTAGATGTCGAATTTGACTGCAACGCTGTTGCCGATTCCGCTGTAGCCGAGATTCCCTCCGGTCCCCCCGACCGACGTTGGGCCGACTCCCTGCAAAGTAAATGTGAACCCGTCCGCAATAGGATTGGTGATCTGGAAGGTGAAGTCGTTGGTGAAACTTTGGACTCCGACCGTTGTTGCCCAAAATGCCGTGCTGGTCTCGTTATTCCCGCCATCGGTCAATTGCAGTCGCGTGCCGCTAAGCGCCGCGTCGCCATTCAACTGCAATCCAGCCGCGCTGAATCCCGTGCCGAAATTGATCGACGAGGTGCCTGTACCGCCCGATCCGCCCGAACCCCCTGTACCGCCCGAGCCTCCCGAGCCGCTTCCCGCATCCGCCGTAGAACTGAAAGACCAACCCAATACGTCTTGGACCGCCGTGTTGGCTCCCGTGCCCGCAGTGAAACCTACGTATGCGGTGTTTCCGCCGATCGCGGAAGGAACATTTACCGTCCATGAATTACTGAATGAGGCGTTCACTTTCGGGTCGGTGATCGTGAGCGTCAGCGTTGTTCCGTCGTAATTGACGTGCACGTTGAACACGTCTCCGCTGTGCAGGTCGATGCCGCTTCCGGTCAGGTCTACGGCCGGCACGGTGGGAGACGCGCCGCCCGTGTACAGCCCCGTTGAATTTACCCCTTCTCCGCGGTTATCAAAGGTGTCGAACTTGATCGCCACGCTTTGAGTGATCGAAGTGTTGGGCCCGGATGCGCTGCCGTCGGTGCCGTATCCCAGTCCGCCGCCGTTCGGTCCGATTGCCGCGGTGTTGTTGCCCTGAAGCGTAAATGTCATGCCATCGCCGATTGGATTGGTTCCACCGGAGAGCTGAAAACTAAAGCTGGTGCTGAACTGCTGGATATTCAGCGGCGCGTTGTACCACGCGGATGCGGCCTCTGCATTGCCGCCGTCGGTCAGTTCAAGTGCGGAGCCGTTCAAGGCGGCGCTGCCGTTCAACACCATCGCGCCCGCGGTAAAGCCTGCGCCCAAGCTTACGCCGGAGCCGCCACTGGCGCTGATGGTGTATACGCCAGTGGAAACGCTGCTATTGAAGAACCCACTCACGACCGCGATTGCGCGGATCGTCTTGGTCGCACTTACCGGTACTGCGCCGGCATAAAGTGTCGAGTTGGTCGTTGGTGTTGAGCCGTCGGTGGTGTAGTAGATCGCTGCGCCTGCCGTCGTCGTCGTAATCGCCACGTTCTGCGCCGCCGCATAGGTGCCCGGCCCGGGGTAAAGGATGGTGCGACCGCTTGCTGCTCAATGGTGTACGTTGCCGAGGCCACCGCGCTCGCGGAGGTTGTTGAAGATTTGGCGACGGTTTTGATGGTCTCTGTCGACGTCACCGTGATCGCTCCGTTGTAGGACTGGGTGGAACCTCCAGCCGTAGTCGCGGGTGTGGATCCGTCGGTCGTATAAAAAATCGCTGCGCCCGATGTGGTGTCGTTGATCGTCACCGTCTGGGTTCCGAGATACGTCCCCGTCGCCGGGCTAAAGGTCGGCGTTGCCGCGGCCGTTTGTGACCCAGCGTTCGTCAAGTAGGTCCATGTTTCCACTTTTTGGCTCGACGTCGATCCTCCCGTGCCTCCCGTGAAACCTAGATAGGCGGTGTTGCTGCCAATCACTTGCGGAATATTAATCGGCCAGCTGGTGGTGTACACGGCGCCGGTCACACCATCGGTGATGGTCATCGCCAGCGTGGTGCCGTCATAAGTCATGTGCACCGAAAAAGTATCGCCATTGTGCAAGTCGATCCCGGTTCCGGTTAGATCCACAAAGGGCGTCGTAGGAGCGGCGCCGTTCTGATACAGGCCGGTGGAGTCATCTCCTTCGCCACTGTTGCTGTAGAGATCGAACTTGATCGCCACGCTTTTGGCAATCCCTGCGTAACCCAGTCCGCCACCCGCGCTTCCAAGCGCGGTCGGACCGGTGCCTTGGATCGTGAAGGTAATCCCGTCACCATCGGCGTTTTCCAACTGGAAAGCAAAATCGTTGGTGAAAGTTGTTACGTCGACTGGCGTGTTGAACCATGCGCTCCCCGCTTGGTTCGCTCCTCCGTCGGTAAGTTGCAATCGCGTATCGTTAAGCTGCGTGCTGCCGTTGAAGGTCATTACGCTGGCCGACGAACTGAATCCGTTGACGAAGTTAATGCCCGTCCCGCCAGCGACAATCGTATACGTCGCGGATGCCACCGGGCTGGTGGTCAAGCCAGAACCAGCCGCCACCGCCTTGACCGTTTCGGTAGAACCTACAGTCACCGGTCCTCCGTACAACTTCGTTGTGCCGACGCCTGGGACCGGATTGCTTCCATCGGTGGTGTAGTAAATCGCCGCTCCAACGGTGTCGCTGGAGATCGTCACCGACTGCGCCGCCGTGAAAGAGCCGGCCACCGGATTGAAAGTCGGCGCGATCGCTTGGTTTTGCAAATTGTAAGTTTCTGAAGAGACCGCGCTCTGTACATATCCAGAAGCGCTGGCAATCGCGTTGATCGTTTCGGTCGAGCTGACCGTGATCGCCCCCGCGTACTTGTTGGACGAAGTGGTCGGGCTACTTCCATCGGTGGTGTAGTAGATCGACGCGTTTGGTGTGCTGTCTGTGATCGTCACCGATACAGAGCCGGTGAAAGCCTCGCCGCCCGGATTGAAAGATGGAGCGGCCGCTTGGGTTTGGGCTGCCAACTCCCCGTACACGCTCAAGGCGTTGGCGGCGCCAACATAAACCTTGCCATTGGTGACGGTAGGAACGGCAAACTTCACCGCCGCTCCGGGATTGTCGCGGTCGGAGTTTTGATCGGTGCGATACAGGGTGGTAGAAACATTTGTTGCATCGTGAGCTTGCAGTACCGCTGGCCCGCCCGAGTTGTATGCGCTAGTGGTGATGCTCCACACAATCGCGTTGCTGTTACCGTTGGACGAAACCACCGGCGTCGGTCCGGGGTAACCGCCGTTCTCCGATCCGTTGGAAGTAGGGCTCGGCAGGTTATTGCTGTCCAGATTCGCCAATCTTCCGTTTACGAAAGAGAATGCCTTCAGAAAATCGCTGCTGCCCCAAAAGTAAATATTTCCATTCCAATACGCCGGCGCGCCCCACACACCGTTAATTTTGTAGTTGCTGGATACGCTGGAATTATTCGGCGGAACCTCCTGCACGATATTGTCGCTACCGGAGTTGTAGCCACCCATGCTGTCGCGGTCGACGAGGTAGATTCGGCCTTCTTTGCCCGCCTGAATCAACAGATGCGCGTGTCCACCTGAAGCCTGGTCCGGCAATAACAACACACCGCCGGAACCCAAGTCCGTGTCAGCGCCATTGAGTGAGGATTGATTCAGGGGCGTGAAGTGGTCGCCCACATTCATCACTCCGTTGGACACATCGAGCCGCACGATGTCGTCACCATAGCTCATGGTGTTGGTGTAAGGAGGAGCCGTAGCGGTAAACGCACCGTTTCCTGTGCCGATGAAAAGTCGTCCATTGTTGATCGTGTCCGCCGCTAGCCCGGTGCCGGACAGCCATACACCTGAGCCCGAGCCATTCGCCGTCGAACAAAACGCGCTGGTCTGCTGCAACGAAGATGCGCTGTACGCCAAAATCCAGCCATGCCACGGCCCGTTATCGCCATGTGCCGCGAATCCGATATACACAATGCCGTTGAGCAGTAGCAATCCCGGCCGGTTGTTCTCCCACTTGGGATCCCAATTCAAAACTCCGCCGGAGCTGCCATTGCCGTTGCCAGTGACGCTCGCGGCCAGGGTTACCGGTGAATTGGATTTCTCGGAGCCGGTCGTTATATCCAACGCATGTAAGCGCTGCACGTAATTGCCGTTTTCTTTGGTCTTGCTCACCACGTACATCGTGTTCGTGGTGGTGTCAATGACCGGCGTGCCGGTGACGCCGATTTCCGGGTTGATATCGCCGGTGCTGACATCTCCATTCGGAACCGTAGTAGCTCCAGACGGTGCGCCGTGCGCACTATCCAGCAAGGTGATGCTCCAAAGCGGAGCAGCATTCGCCCCGCCGTTGTTATCCGCGTCGAACGCGTAAACACTATCGTGCTCAGTGGCCACAAAAACGACGTTGTGTTTCGTTCCAGCCTGCGTTGTGCCCGCGCCCATCGTCACATTCGGCACGTACAACGGCTGAGCGTAAACCTGCCCCGTCACCGAGTACGAAAACAATTTTCCGAAACTGGTGGTGTTGACGTTCGTCGGCGTCAGCACGGTCTCGGTGGTGTTCGCGCCCGTGCGCGCGTTGTCATAGTGTTGCGTCACGACCGGAGTCTGGGCGCGCGAACCGCTGGCTGCGCATAAAAACGCCAGAGCCGCAAAGCCTGAAACAAACGTTGCGCTTGCGCGCATTCTGCACGAACTCTTAAATTTAGGAAAAATAAATCGACCAAAATTTTGTAGGATTGCCACGCCGAAAGAACCACCCGAATGCTTCATCGCAGTCTCCACCAGGAATTAACGCGCCGGGGTGGGGCGGAGCGGTAGCCTGGGCAAAATCGAATTTTTCTTGCTTAGTTAAACGCCGGGCTGGGGAGGGGCGCCTGCTGCAATTATCTGTCTGGGGACATCAGACGATGCGCTGGAAGTATCCGATGAAAGTTTTTGGATGACAAGGTCTAAAATGCATTTCGCCGCGTGTTTCTTGAAGATTTGTAGCGTTATTCGAATCCATAGAATCCTGTATGAGCGACGACTTGTGGCTCACCATCGATCGTGAGTATTCCTAATGTCCTCGTCTAGTTTTAGCATTTACTCATCCTTGCGAGGCGGTACTTTAGTACCATCCAATCTCCACACTCGAGTAGGCGCCAATCCGGAGCGATCGACGCAACCATGACTCCTGCAGAAGCCTCGGGGCTACGCTGGTACCGCTTCTTTCGACGCAATTTGTCCGTGCATTCGAATGTTGCGCAGATCGTCGCGCGAACTGCCAATCGCATCGTCGAAGACCGCATCCTCGATCTTTCCGCGCAAGTCTCCTTTTACTTCGTCCTCTCACTCTTGCCTTTTCTGATCGTTCTTGCCGCCGTCGTGGGTTGGATTCCCTCGACTACACTCTGGGAATCGTTCGCGCAATGGATCACCAGCTATTTCCCGGGCCGTTCCCGCGATTCCGTGCTCCGCACCATTCTTGATCTCACCCGCGGCTACGTCGGCTTCCTATCTTTCGGATTGCTCACCGCCATTTGGAGCGCTTCTTCCGGCTTCATGAGCCTGATGGAAGCATTGAGCATCGCCTGCTGCGGCAAAGAAACCCGTCCCTACTGGAAGCGTCGCGCTACCGCCACCATCGCTACTGTGGTCGCTTCCGCTTTCTGTCTGCTGGCTTTTGCCTTATGGACCGTGGGCCACTGGGCCACCAGGGTGATTTTTGAGGAGATCACTTACACGCTCCCAACGCATTCGCGCTGGCGAACGGTAGCCTGGTATCTCGGCACGGTGATGTTGATGTTTCTCGCGCTTTCCCTGGTTCATCGCTTTTTGCCGGTATGCAAACGGTCTTGGCGATGGTTATCGGTGGGAAATGTTTTTAGCGTGGTGTCGGTCGTGCTCATCTCCATCGGCTTCAATCTGTTTCTCCGCTATAGCCCCACTGTGCCTCGCGTTTATAGCGTCTTGGCTGGCTTCGTGCTGCTGATGACCTGGATCTACATGGCCAATCTTGTGCTGCTCGTTGGCGCGGAGCTCGACACCACCTTGCTCGACCTGCAAGATCGCCAGTGAGATCATTCGAATTGCGCTGATCCCCTGCATTCAACAAAACGCTGCTTGCCTGCATCCAATTAAGTAGATCCGCCATGCCCCGTACCAACCCAATGAACTCTGCCGACAGCGTCGGCAAACTGGACCCTTCCCTGTTCCATCCCGCGGTTCGCGAATGGTTCGAAGCGGTATTTACTGCTCCCACCAAGCCTCAGGTTCAGGGTTGGCCGGCGATCGCTCGTGGCGAGTCCACGCTCATTCTCGCGCCCACCGGCACCGGCAAAACTCTCGCCGCCTTTCTTTGGTGCATCAATCGCCTGATGTTTTCGCCGGTACCCGACAAAGCCCACCGCTGTCGGGTTGTTTACATCTCTCCCATCAAAGCTCTGGCCGTCGACGTAGAACGCAACCTCCGCGCGCCACTGGTCGGCATTGCGCAAGCCGCCAAGCGGATGAACATCCCATTTCACGAACCGCAAGTTGCCATCCGCACGGGCGACACTCCCGCCGCCGAACGGGCCCGCTTTCTGCGTCACCCTGCCGACATTCTCATCACCACACCGGAGTCGCTCTATCTGCTCCTGACTTCCAATTCGCGCGACTCGTTGCGTTCCGTCGAAACGGTAGTCGTCGACGAAATTCACGCGCTGGTACCCAGCAAACGCGGCTCGCACCTGGCACTTTCTCTCGAACGTCTCCAGCACCTTTGCCCACGTCCACTTCAACGTATCGGCCTCTCCGCCACGCAGCGTCCGCTGGAAGAGGTTGCGCGTTACCTGGGTGGAGTTGACGCGCCCCACATCGAAATCAACACACCGCAACCGGCCGCCGCCGAAAACGTTGCGAATGAGGTCGCCGAAACAACTGGAATTCAGGAGCCTGCCGCAACGGCCGGCACGGAAGGCGACGAGCCAGCCGCGTCCGCCACCGTATATCGCCCAGTCACCATCATCGATGCTAGCGAACGCAAACGCCTTTCTCTCCGAGTCGAAATCCCAGTCGAAGACATGACCCGTCTCGACCAGCTGGAACTGATCCCCAGCGGTTCAGCTTCTCAAGGTCCTTCGCGCCCCTCTATCTGGACCGCCATTCATCCCAAGCTCCTCGAACTGATTCGCGCCCACCGCTCCACATTGATCTTCGTCAATTCTCGCCGCCTCGCTGAACGCATCTCTGGTGCACTCAATGAACTTGCCGGCGAAGTTCTGGTCCGCGCCCATCACGGAAGCGTAGCCGTCGCTCAGCGCAAAGAAATCGAAGATCGCCTCAAGCTCGGCACTCTCCGCGGACTCGTCGCAACATCCTCTCTTGAGTTGGGCATCGATATGGGCGCGATCGACTTGGTCGTGCAGATCGAATCGCCCAGCTCGGTCTCCAGCGGCATGCAGCGCGTGGGTCGCGCCAGTCACAACGTCGGTGCGGTCAGCTCCGCGGTTATTTATCCCAAATATCGCGCCGACCTGGTCGCCTGCGCCGCTATCACCCGCGCGATGTATGACGGCAACGTCGAATCCGTGCACTACCCGCGGAATCCACTCGATGTGCTCGCCCAGCAAATCGTGGCGATGGTCTCCATCGAGGACTGGACCGTCTCCGAACTTTTTCGCGCCGTCACCAGCTCAGCTCCTTACGCCGGCCTCACTCTCGGAACATTCGAAAGCCTTCTCGATATGCTCTCCGGCCGCTACCCCTCTGACGATTTCGCGGAGTTGCGCCCTCGCCTCACTTGGGATCGGTTGTCCAATAAACTCACCACTCGCCAGGGCGCGCGACAAGTTTCCATCATCAACGGCGGCACGATCCCCGATCGCGGCATGTACGGCGTTTTTCTCGCCGGCGCGACCAAGGGCTCGCGCGTCGGCGAACTCGATGAAGAAATGGTGTTCGAAAGCCGCACTGGCGACACCATCATTCTCGGCGCCTCTACCTGGCGCATCGAAGAAATTTCTCACGATCGCGTGATCGTTTCTCCGGCTCCCGGCGAGCCAGGGAAAATGCCTTTCTGGCACGGCGATACCGTAGGTCGTCCGGCCGAGTTCGGCGAAAAAATTGGAATCATGACTCGCGAGCTGCTGCGGTTACCGCGTTCGGTGGCGTATTCCAAATTAGTCGAAGAACACAGCCTGGATGCCAACGCCGCGGAAAACTTGCTGCGTTATCTGGAAGACCAGGTTGCCGCCACTCGCCGCGTCCCCAGTGATGAAGACATCCTCGTGGAAATTTGCCGTGATGAACTGGGCGACCGACGAATCTGCGTGCTCACTCCCTTCGGCCGCCGCGTTCATGCGCCCTGGTGCATGGCCGTCACCGCCAGACTTCGCGCCGAACGCGGCCTCGAAGTCGAAGCGATGTGGTCCGACGACGGCTTCGTGATGCGCCTCGGCGACAGCGAAGCCACACTCGAAAGCGCAGACATCGTTCTTACTCCAGCAGAGTTGAAAGAATTAGTGCTGCGGGAACTCGGCGGCACTTCACTTTTTGCCGCCAAATTCCGCGAAGCCGCTTCCCGCGCCCTGCTTCTGCCTAAGCGCCGTCACGGAATGCGCGCCCCGCTCTGGCAGCAGCGGAAACGCGCCGCCGATCTGCTGGCCGTCGCCGCTCGTTTTTCTTCGTTCCCGATCATTCTCGAAACTTATCGCGAATGTCTTCGCGATGTTTTCGATCTGCCGGCCGCCGCCGCGATCCTCACTAAAATTAGTCGCGGCGAAATTCGTATCACGCGCGTTGAATCGAATAAGCCTTCACCCTTCGCCGCCGCGCTACTTTTTTCCTACATCGCTAACTACATTTACGAAGGCGATGCGCCGCTGGCCGAGCGCCGCGCTCAAGCTCTTTCCATCGATCAATCGCAACTCGAAGAGCTCCTCGGCGATACCGATCTGCGTGAGCTGCTGGACCCCGCCGCGCTCGACGAAGTCGAATCCCGTCTGCAGCTGCTCGAGCCTGACTATCGCGCCCGCCACGCCGACGGTGTGCACGACATGCTCCTGAAACTCGGCGACCTCTCCGACGAAGAAATCGCCGCGCGCGCGGCCAGCCCTGAAGTTGCGGCAACGATCGCCGATCTCGTCAGCGCTCGCCGCGCCGTGCGGGTCAAAATCGCGGGCGACTCTCGCTCGATCCCCGTGGAATATGCCGGCCGCTATCGCGACGCTTTCGGCACTCCGCTCCCTCCGGGCCTCGCCGAAGTGTTTCTCGCCAAAGGCGCCGAAGATCCACTCGCAGAAATCCTGCGACGCTATGCGCGAACCCACGGACCCTTCACCACCGCGGACATCGCGCGCCGCTACCAATTGCCCGATTCTTCGATTGAAAACGTTCTGCGCTTGCTGAACTCTCAAGGCAAATTGCTGGAAGGCGAATTTCGCCCCAACGGCCGGCACCGCGAATGGTGCGATCCCGAAGTTCTGCGCCAAATCCGCCGAAAAAGTCTTGCCCGCCTGCGGCGCGAAATCGAGCCGGTCGAGCAAGCCACTTACGTCCGCTTCGTCACTCGCTGGCAAGGCGTCACCGTTCCTCGCCGCGGTCTCGACGCGCTGCTCGACACCATCGAGGCATTGCAAGGCACGGCGCTGCTCGCCTCCGAACTTGAAACCGAAATTTTGCCGGCTCGCGTCTCCGACTATGAGCCCGGTTATCTCGACACTCTGATGGCCGCCGGCGAAGTCACCTGGGTCGGCCTCGAACAAATCGGCGATCGCAACGGCCGCATCGCACTCTTTCTGACTGGCGCGCTTCCGCTGCTCCGTCTTCCGGAATCGGCGCAGCCTCCGGCGTCGAGCAGACCCCGCACCGATGCGCAGTCCGACGCCACGAATCCGGTCAGCCCGCACGCCGATCGCGCCGCCAAAATCGCCGAATTTCTCAGTCGTCAGGGCGCATCTTTTTTCTCCGAAATTCACGCCGCATGTGGAGGCGGTTTCCCTGGCGATACTGTCGACGCCCTTTGGGAACTCGCTTGGGCCGGCCGCATCACCAACGACACGTTCTATCCGCTGCGCCGTCTTCTGCGTCCAGAAGATCGCAAACGCAAGCATGAAGCCTTCGATGACGAACGCCCCGGTTCGCCCGGCTACCTGCGTCGCGTATTCGTTCCCGCACTGGCAGCGGACAAGCTCATGGTCGTTGGTCGCTGCTCCGCCAGCCCATCACCGCGGCCATCACCCCCACGCAGTGGAGCGCCAACACCGCACAACAATTGTTGCAGCGCCACGGCATCCTCATGCGCGAGTCCGCCATCGCCGAAAATATTCCCGGCGGCTACCAGACTATTTACCCCGCGCTGAAAACCATGGAAGACAGCGGTTGGGTACGCCGAGGCATGTTCGTCGCCGGTCTCGGCGCGGCGCAATTTGCCATGCCCGCGGCCGTGGACATGTTACGCAGTCTGCGCGTCGATCCGTCCACGCCAGAAGTTTTGCATCTGGCCGCCACGGATCCCGCCAATCCTTACGGCGCGCTTTTGCCCTGGCCAAAAGTGGATGGCGAAGCAGACGAGCAATCTGCTCCAGCTCACCACTCCATGGCCCGCACCGCCGGCGCTTCGGTGATTCTCATCAACGGTCAACTGGCGGCATTTATACGTCGGCGCAACCCCGCGGTGCGTGTGTTTCTCCCCGAGAGCGAGCCCGACCGCGGAATCTTCGCCCGCGAGCTTTCCAGAAAATTGGCCGAGTTAGCCATCAAACGCCTGAACCGCCGCCAGGGTTTGCTGATCGCTGAAATTAACGGCACGCCCGCCCGCCAACACTTTCTCGGCGGCCAACTCCAGGACGCCGGGTTCGTGGACACCGTCCTTGGCTACCAAATGCGGCGCAACCGCCCACTGGTCGTGACTCCCAATCTCGATCCGGCGACGCAGGCAGACGAAGAAGAAGATCCCGCCGACATTGAGGAAACGGCCTAAATGCCCGAAGGGGACACCATATTCCGCGCCGCGCGCACTTTGAATCTAGCGCTCGGCGGGCAAACCATCACTTCTTTTCAATCCGCTTTGCCGCATCTCAATCGCGTCGACGTCGATCAAGGCATCGTCGGCCGCACCGTTGAAAAAGTTGAACCGCGCGGCAAATGGATGCTCATGCACATTTCCGGCGGCCTGATTCTGTTGTCGCACATGCTCATGAGCGGCAGTTGGCACATCTATCGTCACGGCGAAAAATGGAAGCGCCGCCCCATCGACATGCGTGTCGTCATCAGCACTGAGAAATTCGTCGCCGTGGCCTTCAACGTTCCCATCGCCGAATTTCACACTGCCGATTCACTGGCGCGTCGCCCAGGGTTCAAAAGCGTCGGCCCTTCGCTCCTTGCCGCCGAAATAGACGAACCCGAAATTATCGCGCGTTTGCAATCGCGCCCGGAACTGGAAGTCGGCGTCGCGCTGCTGGCCCAGTCGCTGCTCTCCGGTATCGGCAACGTCTTCAAGTCGGAAGTCTGCTTCGCCTGTGCAGTAAATCCTTTTCGCCACGTCGCCACGCTCACCACCGAAGAATTGCACTGCCTGGTGTCGCAGGCCCGCAAATTCATGCTCGCCAACGTGACCGAGTTCGCCCGCGACACGATCGTCACCTACTCCCCATTGCGCCGCACCACCGGCAGCTCCAATCCCGCGGAACGTTTGTGGGTCTACCATCGCACCGGCGAACCTTGCCGCAAATGTGGCAGCGCCATCCTCTCGCGCAAGCAAGGCCTCGAAGCTCGAACCTCCTTTTGGTGTCCGCAGTGTCAGCCGCTTACCGCGCAGAGCCAGCGCGTTTCCGCCTAGCGTATGCGCCGCTTCGTGGAAGCCTGCGACGCCGTTGGCGCTACCACCAAGAAACTCGCGAAAGTCGCGCGCGTCAGCGAACTTTTTCAGTCCCTCACCGTCGCGGAAGCAGGCATCGCCGCAACTTTTCTCACCGGCCGCCCGTTTGCTCACCGCGATGAACGCGTACTCGGTGTCGGCGGTTCGCAACTTTCCCGCGTTGTCGCGCAACTCGCGGGCGCTGACGCCAATAATCTCGGCGAAAGCTACCGGGCTCACGGCGACCTCGGCGACATGGCCGAGCATCTGCTGAAAAAGCGTCCGTCAGCCAAAGACACTTCACTTCAGCAAGTGGCCGCCGTTTTTGACGAACTTCCCAAAGCGCGCAACGCCTCTCAAAAATCCGCCATCGTCACCGGCCTTTTCGAGCCGATGAGCGCAGGCGAAGTGAAGTACTGCATCAAGATCATGACTGGCGATCTCCGTATAGGTTTGAAAGAAAACCTCGTCGAAGAAGCCATCGCCAAGGCCTATGCACGCCCCCTCGACGTCGTCCGACGCGCCAATATGCTGACCGGCGACATCGCCGAAACTCTACAAGCTGCCGCCGAAGACCGTCTCGCCGAAGTACGCATGCGGTTGTTCCATCCCATCGGATTCATGCTGGCAACCCCGGTCGAAACCGCCGAAGAAATTTTGCCTTCAGTCGAAGTTGAATCAGTCCCAACCCCTGCAGAAACCAAGAAAGCGAAGAAGGCCCAGACTGCAGAAATCGTCAAGCGCCCCGCCGTTCTAGTCGAAGAAAAATATGACGGCATCCGCGCCCAGGTTCACAAAAGCTCCTCCGGAATTAAAGTTTTCTCTCGCACCCTCGACGAAATCATCGAATTCGCCGAACTCAACCCGCACTTCGCGAAACTCCCCGGCGAACTTATTCTCGACGGCGAAATTCTCGGCTGGCATGGCTCCCAACCTCTGCCGTTCACCGAATTGCAAAAGCGTCTCGGACGCAAACAGCTTGATTTGTGGCTCCAGCACGAAATTCCCGTTCGGTTCGCCGCCTTCGATTTACTTTATCAAGACGGTGCGCTGCTCCTGGATGAACCACTCGAAGTTCGCCGTGCGCACCTCGAAAAAATTCTGCCGCACAGCCCGTCTTCGCCGGTCTACACCGCAGCCGCCTCTCGCGCTACCTCCGCCGACGAAATCAAACTGGCTTTCCGCGCTTCGCTCGCGGCTGGTCATGAGGGCGTGGTCGTCAAATCACCCACATCTCTATACACTCCCGGGCGCCGTGGCCGCTCATGGTTCAAACTGAAAGAACCGTTCGCCACGCTCGACGTTGTGGTCACTTCCGTCGAATACGGTCACGGCCGTCGACACAAAGTTCTCTCCGACTACACCTTCTCCGTCCGCGACGGCAATCAACTGGTCACCATCGGCAAAGCCTACTCCGGCCTCACTGACGCCGAAATCCAAGCCAACACCGAATATTTTCTTCAGCACACTCTCAAGGACTTCGGCCACAGCCGCACCGTCGAACCCACCGTCGTCCTCGAAGTGGCTTTCAATAACATCCAGAAATCTCAACGTCATGAAAGCGGCTACGCCCTCAGATTCCCGCGCATTCTCCGCCTTCGGCCCGATAAACCCGTATCCGAAATCGATACCTTGAGCCGCGTCGCCGACCTCTACGCCCGCCAGATCACCCTTCCGCGCAATTCTTCGTGAACGGATTACCCCTGCGGGGAGAATTTCGTGTCCATCGCCGTGTGTACGCTTCCCAACATTCGACTTTGCGCTCCTCTTGCAACCTGCACAAATCCTGTATATAAACGAACAGACCTACCCGGTGCGTGTTTCAGGCTGTCGTTCCGATCCAACCGAGCGCTTTTCAGTCGCCGAGGTTCTGACCAGGAACAGGGAAAGCGGAGTATTTTTATGCCAGTGCGAATTCTCGTCGCCGACGATCATGAAGTTGTGCGCCAGGGTGTGCGTACGATCCTTTCGGCTCGGCCAGAATGGGAAATCTGCGGTGAAGCCATCAATGGTCAGGAAGCCGTCCGCCTCGCTGGCGACCTCACTCCCGACGTCATCATCATGGACATTACTATGCCGGTGATGAGCGGCCTCGAAGCGGCCCGTTTGCTCAGCAAGAATAAAACCTCAGCGCCCATCCTGATCTTCACCATGCACGAATCGCGCAGCTTGGCCGAGTCCGTCAAGGAAACTGGCGCGCGCGGCTTCGTTTTCAAGTCCCGTGCTGCCCGTGACCTCATTAACGCCGTGGAAAGCCTGCTTTCCGGCGGTTCTTACTTTGGCCCCGATCAAGAAAGAGAGCGGTCAACCGGCGAAAAGCCCACTCCGGGAGTCAGCTTCCTCCGCGCCCTCGATCTCGCCCGCCGCCTCGGCTTCGCCTGATTTTTGCTGGTCCAGCAACTTTTCCACTTAACCTTCGCTCTAATAATTCCACCGCTTCCATCAGCGTCTGCCGCCGCTCCCAAAAATCTGCCCACAGATTTCCAACCGTCTTCAACCTTTTCTCGATGGTCTTGATCGTCCATTGATCGGCGGCGATATCTTGTTTCAATTCCGCGGGCTTCACCGGGGTGGATACCGGCGCAAACGGATGCGCGCGCGCTGAATAGATGGTCGCTAGCGGTTTACCTTTCGCATTTTGCAGTGCGTCCATCAGAACTTTCCCCTGAGGTCTTTTCCTTACCGTGCGCTCAAAGGTGATCAATCCCGGTAACTCATCTGAAGCCATCCGCCCTACCAGTTCCGCAAATACCCGCGTCTGCTCGTAGGTGTACTCCGGCTCCAGCGGCACAAAAATGTGAAAGCCCGACGCCCCGGAAGTCTTTAAGTAGCAACGCAACCGGATCGAATCGAGAATCTCGACAATCGTCCGCGCGATCTGCAAAACGGTACTGAACGGCGTCCCCGGCGTCGGATCCAGATCAAAAAAAACATAATCCGGATAATCCTGCGACTCGGCCCGGCTCGACCAGGGATTGTGATCGATGCAGCCCAGATTCGTCAGATACAGCATCGCTGCTAAATCGTTGGCCATGACATATGGCATCGCTCCGCCGCGTTCATCCGAATGCACCGTCGCACGCTCCAGCCATTCAGGAATCGAGTCGGTCGCCTCTTTCTGGAAAAACGCTTTTTCGGTGATCCCGTTCGGATAGCGACGCAAAACCATCGGCCGATCCTTCAGGAACGGCAACATCAGCGGCCCCACGCGGTAGTAATAGGCCAACAAGTCCCGCTTGCGAATCTTGCTCTCCGGAAAATAAATTTTGTTCAAATGGGTAAAGTGCAAAACTTTCCCATCAACGAGCGCGGCCAATTTTTCTGCAGTGCCCTCGCGGATTTCCTTTTCAACGTCCTTTTCAATGATTGTTTCGCCAGGCCGACTCGCGCGCATCGTCGTCGAAGCCGGCTCCCCCTCGCTCGAACCCTCTTTACTCGCGATTTTTTGTGCCTCGCTAACTTTGGACTTAATCGCTTTTGATTTTTCGCGCTTTGGCTCTTCGTCCGTCACCTCGGCGTGAACTGCAGTCTCCTCATCGTCATTTTCGGGCTCACTCGGTTCTTCGCTTGCGGGCTCGTTGAGCCGCCCGATCTCCATCGTGCAACTCTCCGGTTCCACATCATCACGCAAGCCCAAAAACACCGGCGCGCGCAGCCGCTGGCCGTCGGTCCAGTTGCCATACTTCACCCGCGCCACCAACTCGGGCCGGATCCACTCGATTTTCTCTTTTAGTTTTGGTACCTCACTCAGGGCACTTTTCGCCTGCCTCAGCTTTTCCGCTTGGCCAAAAACACTTTTTTGCGTTTCGTAATCGAAGCCGGTTCCAACGCTGCCAATGAATTCCAGCTTCGTCCCGTTGTAGAGCCCCAGCACCAGCGCCCCAAAAAACTCACGGCTCCGGCGCGGTGCAGTCCAACCACAGACCACTGCATCCACCTCGTTCACAATCTTGAATTTCAGCCACAGAGAAGTCCGCTGGCCCACATAAGCGCTATCCCGCTTCTTGCCGATGATCCCTTCCAGGCTCTGCAGCCGGGCCGCTTCATACAACTCCTTACCTTTTTCCATTTCATGTTCCGAATATCGAATCTGTCCATTGGGCCTGAGAATTTTCTTCAACAGCGCTTTCCGCTCTTCTAATGGGGACCTGCGCAGATCAAAACCGTCGCAGTACAGCAGATCGAACGCATAGTACGTTGCCGGAATCGACTCCAGCAGCGTCCGCGACGGGTTCCTCACGCCTGAACGATTTTGCAGTTTTTGAAACACGCTGCGGCCAGACTCATCCAGCGCTACAATTTCCCCGTCGACGATCGCCTCCTCAGCGTCGAGTTGCCGCGCCAAATCGCAAACTTCCGGATACTCCTCGGAAATTTCCCGGCCAGCCCGCGAACGCACCGAGACTTTCCCATCTGACACATACGCAATGCCCCGCACACCATCCCACTTCACTTCGAACAGCCACTCCGGATTCGAAAACGGTTTATCGCTCAGCGATGCCAATGTCAGCGGCACTCCACGTGGCATGGCGGTTTTCTTCGCACCGCGCATGGTGGCAATTTGCTTCGCGCTCGCCGGTTGAAAGGGCTCTTTCGCCGCGCGACCCAGCTTGATGTCTTCCAGCGTTCGCCCCGTCACGATGGACTGCCCGTGGTCTTCCGCATTCCACGTGGTATCGACAAACTGGTCGCGGTGTTTAATCAGCAGCCATTCGTTTTTGACTTTCGAATTCTTCAGTTTCACCAGCACGAAACTTCCGCGCACTTTTTTCCCGTGCAGCTGAAACTTCAAATCGCCTTTCGCTATTTGCGCATCAGCGCTCAAGTTGCCTTCCAACTCGTAGGTCCCGTTGTCCCAGATGATGACTTCGCCGCCGCCGTACTGCCCTTTGGGAATGCCCCCTTCGAACTTGTTGTATTCCAGCGGATGATCCTCAACGTGCACCGCCAGCCGCTTGTCATCCGGATTCAGTGACGGCCCTTTTGGCACGGCCCAGGACTTCATCACCCCATCCATTTCCAGTCGCAAGTCGTAATGCAAGCGCGTCGCCGCATGCTTCTGGATTACAAAAACCAATTTCCCGCCGCTGGAAGCCACCTTCGCGCGTGGCTCTGGCGTCCGCTCGAAATGCCGTTTCTTCTCGTACTCCGCGAGCTTCTTCATTTGTTCAAATTGTACGGAGGAATAGTTGGCATCAGTGAATGAACCGGTTCGTAGAGGCCGGTCTATCAACCCATTTCTGGATTTCTGGAGAGGAGTATTTCACTAACTAACAGAAGAGGAAAGCAAACCCACTGGGAAATGCATCAACAATTCACCTACTGCAATGCGCCGGTTCGTGCCGGAACTTTGCACCTGCTCACCCGTCAAAACATTCCGCCAGATGTTGGCGCGCTCTTCTTGCAGGACAATTTCGGTCCCGTCCCAAAACTTCTTCCAGTTGGCAGCGTCGAAACCGGCATTAAGATCCATCTCAGACCCAGCCACCCACTTGGGGGCGACCACCAGAGCGCTCCCGCTCCGCGACACTCTAAAAAAAGCGACCAAATTCTCCGCACGCGGCCCCGTAACTTCCGCGGGTAAAAACTGCCCGTCGGCCAGCAATTCCCGGAACTGCTGCCGGAATCCCAGCGCTTTCCAAATCAAATAAAGTTTGATTCGCCCGTCCCGCCAATTGGCCATCAACGCGTCGGCAAACTCCACATTTTCATCCGCTGCGTTGATCTTCAGCGTTTCCAGCAACTCGATGCGCTGCACAAAATCAACTGTCCCGCGGTTATCCGGATCCACCAGCCGCAAATCCCACAACTCCGACCCTTGGTAAAAATCAGGCACGCCCGGCAACATCATCTTCAAAAGTGCCTGGCTCAATCCATTGAGCATCCCGTAGAACGCGACGCCTTGTTGAAACTCCCGAAAATCTTTCAGGAACTTGGCATTCTGTTTCTCGTCCAGAATGTCCGCGACGAATTTTTTCAGCGCGTCCTCGTGCGCCAGGTTCGGCCGCGTCCACCGCGTATGTACCATCGCTTCCCGCGTGGCTTTCACCGCATAGGCCTGCAACCGCTCCAAAACTCCAGGCTCTTCGCTTTTAGCGAGTGGCCACATGCCCAGCAAAGTTTGGTACAGGAAATATTCTTCGTTGCGGTCCGGCGTCTGCGTCCCGCTTCCAATCACGCGGAACTTTTCGTTCAAACTGGCCCATTGCTGCAAGCGCGCATCCCATTCTTCGGCCATCTCCGACAACACGCTGATGCGCGACCGCATATCTTCCGCGCGCTTGGTATCGTGCGTCGAGGTCGCATTCATCGCATGCGGCCAGCTCCGTTGGCGCTTTTCGATAAATTCGAAAAACTCCTCTGGCCGAATATTGTCCGGATCCGGATCACCCCCAACATCGTTTAACGAAACCAGCGGTTGGTACACGTACAGCGCCGTATCCTCCAGGCCCTTCGCCACGATCGGTCCTGTGAACTGCTGCCACCGCAGCACAAAACTCAATCGCGCCTCGCGCTGATCCGCCAAAACATGCGGCGGATTCAGCAGCAACAATACTTCCCGCAGAAAATCGAAACACTGCGCGCTGATTCCCGGTTTTCGCGTGCGCGCCTGCGCCAGCGCCTCGTCCAAAACCTTGGTCGCCTCGGCGGGAAGGTCCAGATTGCGGATATACGTGCGGTACACCGCAAAGCACGCAGTTGTTTCGATCAGTGCTTCTGCCAGTTCGTGGCGCGGATAATCCCGCGCATACCTCGATTGCGCCGCCAGCTCGCCAAGCTGACGCCCCAAAGAGCGCATCTCTACACCCAAAATCGTGGCCATCACCAACTTTTTCTTCTGATACAGCACATCGCTGAATTTCGTTTCTCGCCCCAGGAATTGGGAGTAGGCGCGTTCAACTTCCTTCGCGCCGTCTGGCTTCACCTGCAGGCGGTTGGCAAAATCCAGGTAGTCATATCCAGTCGTGCCCGCCACCGGCCAATCAGCCGGCAAATCTTCATTGCGCTCCAGAATTTTCTCGACCACCAAATACGTTTCGCCGGAACTTGAACCACCACCTTCGGCCGCCACCCGCGCCTGCAACCTCTTCAAATAACCCAGCGGATCCCGCAATCCATCGATGTGATCGATGCGCAGCCCGGTAATCGTGCCGCGCGGGATCAGTCCCAAAATCAAATTGTGCGTTGCATCGAACACCAGCGAATCTTCCACCCGCATACCGACCAAATCGGTAATCGTAAAAAATCGCCGGTAATTGATTACTTCGTTGACGTTCTGCCAATACGCCAAAACGTAGTACTGCTCGCCCAGCAGTCTTTGCAGATTCGAAAAACTATTCGGATCGCCCTCTTTGCCGTTGAAGAGCGCAAGATTTTCCTGCAAGACCTGGGCAATTTCCTTGCTGCTCGCCGCGAGTTGCCGCAGCCGTTCTCGAATGGACTCAAATCGCACCCGGCGATCCGCTGCCGCTTCTAATGGCGCAAGGTCCCGCTCCGCAAGCGTCGTCAGCGCCGCCACAATTCCCTGATATTCCTGATACGCCGCTGACTCTTCATCCAGCACGTTTCGCAACCGGCTGATGCGATACGTCAGCACCGAGCGGTACGTTCGCGGCGCCAGCGGAAACGACGAGTCGAAATACTCGATCGAAAATTTCCCCTCGCGGAACGTCAGCTTGAGTTCGCCGCAATCGAGCGCTTCGCCAAATGGCCGTCCCAGAATTGGCAGCAAAATCTTGTTGTCGAGATTTCTGGAGGGAGGGTGCCAATCGATGTCGAAATAGGAGGCGAACGCCGAATCCGGTCCATTTTCCAGAACGTCCATCCACCACGGATTCTCGCTGCTGGCCGCCATGTGATTCGGCACGATGTCCAGAAGCAGCCCCATTCGCCGTTTTTCCAATTCGTCCAGAAACGAGTCGAACTCTTCTTCCGTGCCTAGTTCCGGATTGATGCGAGTGGGATTCGTGACATCGTAGCCGTGCCCGCTGCCACGCCGGCTCGTGAGAATAGGTGAAGCGTAAATCTCCGTGATGCCCAGATCGCGCAAGTAATCCAGAATTTTGCACGCATCGTTGAACGTGAAATCCTTGTTGAATTGGATTCGGTAAGTTGCCAGTGGAACGCGCGTAGCCATATTGGAATAGTCTTCGGACAACAAAACGGCTTCCAACCGCTCAACTCTTCTTTAAAGTATCCGCAAGCCTTCACGCAGGCCGGTCAACTCTTTCATCCAAACTGCGGCCTCCGGTTCATTTTTGTCCGCGGCCGCCTGTCTCTCGCCAATCGTTTTTCTCAGCGCTGCATACGCGATGTTTTGCGCTTCCCACAGCGTCACTGGAAACGGCATCGTGCGCGCCACGTCCAGTTCTTTTCTAAGCCGCTGCACCGTCTCCAGATCGTCAGGTTTTTCGGCAAACTTTCGCGCTTGTTCTTCGATCCGCCTGCGAATTGTAAATTCCAAAGTGGTCTTATCCAGCCCCACTTGGCTGTTCGCTGCTTCTTTCAACGAACTGGCAATATTGTCCGTGTCAAAATCCGGCTTTTGCAGCGCTTGCTTCAACTGACTATTAATGGCCACGTCGGCCGCAGCCTTAAACGCCGGCGGCACCGGAATCGCGAGTCCATTGAGAAAACGAATTAATGGCGCCTGATTCTCATAAATCGTCCGGTAGGCCGCCGAAGCCGAGGTCAACGAATCATTCAAGATCAACCCCACGATTTTTCTCTGCTCATCGCGGAAGAGTGAACTGAGCGAATAGCTGTGTTCGCTGAACTCTTCGTCCAGAATCCGAATCACCGCCGCCGTGTCCGCTTTCGAAAAGCAATCGATCAGCCGCGCTTTGGATTGCTCGTACAAGCCCTCGTCGTAAGCGTGACGCACTCCGCCGGTTACGTTGTGATCCCCCAAATGCAGCACACCAAAACTCAAGAGCGCCGACTCGCGCGTGACCTGCGA
Organism: uncultured Acidobacteriota bacterium; assembly: GCA_963846145.1. GTDB lineage: Bacteria > Acidobacteriota > Terriglobia > Acidiferrales > UBA7541 > Acidiferrum. The sequence goes on from CAWJUV010000008.1 coordinate 134,746, forward strand.
GCTGAACTTTGCACGCCCGATTGCCAACCGAAGTTTGCCTTCGGCCTCCAGCGAATACTGCTCGCGCTCCACTTGGTAGCAGTAGATGGTGGTCTTCTCGCCATAATTCTCGAAAAGCGAACTGATCGCGTAATGTCCCGCCAGCTTTTCAATGTCCACTGACGCAGGCTTCACCCACTTCTGATAAATCTGCGCTCCGTCGCCGTGTTCTTTAATATTGCTTTTCGCCGCACGCAGCTGCTCCAGAAATTGCGGCTCCACTTGATCGCCCAGGAATTCCTTGGCCAGCTCCACGACCCGGCCGGCGTAGTGAATTACTTGGACCGTTTCCAATCCCGACAGCTCATCAAAAAACCATCCGCAGCTGGTGTACATCAGCATCGCGTGACGCTGCATTTCCAAAAGCTTCAGCGCCACGACCTTATCTTCCGCACTTAATTGTCTTGCGGCATTGTCCTTGAAAAAGGCATCCACACTGGCGTCCGAGCGATCCAGGATCACCCGAATGTAGTCATTTCGCGCCCCCCATGGATTCTTCAGCAGCGGTTTAGCTTTTTCTTCGAACATCGGCGCCACGGCGTCGCGCAGCCAATCCAACGCTTTACGAAGTGGTTCCCGCCACGCCTGATTCCAGTCGCCGTGCCCGCCCGAATTGCATCCACAATTCGCACGCCACCTTTCAATTCCGTGTACGCAACTCCACGAACTGTTCTCCACAATCTCCACAAAATGGTTGGGCGGATACTTTTCCAGGAATTGGCCGTAGTTGGTCAGCTCTGCAACTTTGCTCTCCTGGATCTGTTGCAGTGCATACGTCAGCGCCATTTCCCCGAAGTGGTGGTGATGTCCATAGCTTTCGCCATCCGTGGCGATATGCGAAAGCTGCGGCCAATCCCGCGCATCCGAAAATCCGCTCATCAAGCGATCGGCAAACCGCTTCCCATCGTTCAGCAATCCTTCGAACGCCACCCCTTGGGAAATCGGCCCATCGTAAAAAAACGCACTGATGCTCTTCTTCGAAGGCAGTACCACGCCATACGCCCGGCTGGGATCGATGCGGTCGCCGCTCACATCCTTCCACGTCGCTCGCGGGCCTTTGCGGCGAACTCGCTTCGCCTGCCGCGGCGCCATAATCGTGTACAAGATGCCGTTCTCCGCCAGAATTTCCAGCGTTTCTATATTCACCGCGGTCTCGGGCAGCCACATTCCTTCGGGTTTGCGCCCAAAGCGATGCTTGAAATCCGCGATACCCCACTTCACTTGCGTCTCTTTATCGCGCCGGTTGGCCAGCGGCAGAATCATGTGGTTGTAGCCTTGCGCCACTGCCGATCCGTGTCCCCCAAACTTCTCAGCGCTTATCTGATCGGCATCTTTCAGCGCTTGATAAACGCGCGGCGCCTTGTCCTGCAGCCACGACAGCAGCGTCGGGCCAAAATTAAAACTCATCTCCGAATAGTTGTTCACCAAGCGGATAATCCGCTGCTCGTTGTCTAGAATTCGCGAGGTGGCATTGGGCGCGTAGCACTCCGCGGTGATGCGTTCATTCCAGTCATGATAGGGATATGCCGAATCCTGCAGCTCGATGGCTTCCAGCGAAGGATTTTCTCGCGGCGGCTGGTAGAAATGTCCGTGGACACAAACGTAGCGCATCATTACTCCGAGGTGGATTTGACTCGCTCGAATACTGCGAACGATTGCCCGGCTAGCTTCAAATCTAGACCGCTTCCGTCTGACAGAATCTCGCCAGGAATCGCGCTTTCCAGCGAACCGCTTGACGGCTTTCGTTCCGCGGAATTGAGCAACAACCTCCAGCGACCGGCGGGCAACTTCAGTCCCTCAATTGTACGTGCGCTCTTCCCAAATTCATAAATCGCGGCAAGCGCTTTTCCGCGGCCGGTATTGCCGCTTGAATCGCCGCACACCATGCAAATCGCGCTGCCGTGTTCCGCGATCTGCGGCGCGATCACGCCCGCGGCCAGACCAAACTCGGCGCGAATCTGTAACAAATCTTTGTGCAACTGCAGCAACGTGCGGTGCGGCTCGCTTTTCTTCAACTCATGATTTAGTTTCGACCGCAAAAACGTGCCTTCATCCTGGGGATCCGGCACTTCGCCCTTCCACGCAAACGCCGCAAACTCCGCCTGCCTTCCTTTTCTCACCGCCTCAATTAAGCCCGGATCGCCGTGACTGACGAAATACTGAAAAGGCTGCTTTTCGCCATACTCTTCGCCCATGAAGAGCATCGGAATCATCGGCGCCAGCAAGGTAACTCCCGCCGCCAGTTTCAGCGCTTCAAAATCGACCAATTCCGTCAACCGCTCACCGCACGCACGGTTTCCGATCTGATCGTGGTTTTGTATGCACACCACGAACTTCGATCGTGCCAGCCCCGCAGGGCTATTCCCATGTTTCCGACGCCGGAAATTCGAATGTTGCCCGGCGTAAACCCAACCGTCACGCATCGCCGTCGCCAGATGTTGCACTTCGCCAAAATCTGAGTAATATCCGCCGCGTTCCCCGGTCAACAACGAGTGCAGCGAGTGATGGAAGTCATCCGCCCATTGCGAACCGAGGTTGTATCCGCCTTCTGCTGGCGTCCGCAAAAGTCGCGAATCATTTAAATCGCTCTCCGCAATCAAATGGAGCTTTCGCCCAACGCGGCGCTCCAGCTCCGCAACCCGCTCTTGCATCTCCGCCAGAAAATGTTTCGCTCCAAAATCAAAAATTCCGTGCACTGCGTCCAGCCGTAGCGCATCGATGTGGAAATGTTCCAACCAGTACAGGGCATTCTGAATGAAAAACTCGCGCACCTGATCGCTATCGGCGTCGTCGTAATTGATCGCCGAGCCCCACGGCGTTTTGTATTTCTCGGTGAAGTAAGGACCATACTCACCGAAATAATTTCCTTCCGGTCCCAAGTGGTTGTAGACCACATCCAGCGCCACCGCCAGACCGTGCGCGTGCGCCGCATTCACAAATTTCTGCAGCTCCTGCGGTCCGCCATAATTATTTTGCGGCGCAAAAGGCTGTACTCCGTCGTATCCCCAGTTACGCGGTCCAGGACATTGCGCGACTGGCATCAACTCCACAGTCGTAACTCCCAGATCACGCAGCTCCGGCAAAAAGGGAGTCAACGCTTCAAACGTTCCCTCCCGCGTATACGTGCCCACGTGCAATTCGTAAAAAACGCTCCTCTCGAGCGCAAAACCCTTCCACGAGCTGTCCGTCCACTTAAAATCGCCTGGCTCCACTATTTCCGACGGCCCATGCACTCCCTCGGGCTGAAATCGCGAAGCCGGATCCGGCCGCTCGCGCCCATCTTCAAATCGAAAGAAATATTTCCGCCCCGCCGCAGCTTCCTCAATGTCCGCCTCAAAATATCCCACGTCTGTCTTGCGCATCGGCGACACCAATTCTTTTTCGCCATTGGCCCCGTCCAGCAGTCGCACACTCATTGCCTTTTGCGCTGGCGCCCACACCACGAAGCGATACCCGTGCGGCTTTAATGCCGTCGCTCCCGGCACGCGGCTGGGTACGGATATAGTTTTAGAGTCCGCTGTGTACAAAAATCCCATTCAATTCACCAACCACTTAGTTGTCTTGGTATGTCGCGGACCTGACCGCGACAGCGTAGAGGACGCGCAGTCCGAGTGACCACCCACTCTGGTCACCGGCTCCGCAAACGAAACAAGCCTTCAAAGCATACGAGCAACTCCACCTTCCTAAAAATCGGGTCTTCGCTGTAACTGCCTTCTCTGCAACGTGCCGCCGAGATCCGCGCAAGGAACTTTAAAAAGACCCGAATTTCATCGTGAAAAAGACCCGAATCTCATCGCGCGGCCATCTAATATGGATACGTCACACGGGCCTCGGTAGCTTAGACCCACTCGAGTTTAGTTATGAAAAAAGCATCCTTGATTCTTTTCACCGCTCTCGCCGTCTTTTTCGCTCCGGCCGTCAACGCCTACGACACGCAACTAACCGCTCAAGCTATCCATGAGGCCTACGTTCTCGGCCAACGCAACGACAAGTCCACCGGCGACTTTCTTGCTCCGTACCTCTCTCAAATCACCGAGCCGCAAAATGGCCCACACATCGCCGAAATCGAACTCCTAACCCCCTACGCGCAAATCGTCGACGACTCCCGCCGCAACGTGGACGCCCACTTTAGCGAACAGCAAGCCACCGACAACTATCACAAGCAAGCGCCGTCGGTAAGAGTCAACGTCACCATCATGCTCCCCGCCGCCTACCCCAAATCCGCCCAAGGCCAATCTACCCAAACGCCTCCGCCGGCGACTGGTTCCGAAAAACAAGCCATCCTCCCGGAAAATTTCTGGCAGAGCTTCAAAGTGCACCTGAAACAAAACGACAAAGACATTCCCTCGCGCTCCGTCAGCAATCAACCCATTCGTTCCACCGCCACCAACCAAGCTCCCTCGGTCCTCGATGGCGAAAACGTATGGCTGGCCTTTGACGTGAAAGACGTCGCCTCGGTCGCAACCACCGTCGAGGTAGTCACTCCCGAGGGCAAGAGCATCAAGGCTCTTTTCGACCTGAAAAAGCTTCGTTAATCGGCTCCAGCGTTTCCGGAAAGCTTCGTCAAGGGACCTGTACCTTAGGACAGGCAAGGGCGGATTCGCAGGCAGCAGCCCTTCGACCGCCTCGCCTTAAAGCGTTGACCATGCAAGATTTACTTTTTTTTCCAAAATTTCCTATGTCCCGAAGGACAGGTTTCCCCGTAACTACTTGGAAACCCAGCCGCTTTCCTTTGGACCCCCGCCTGCACTCCCCACATCGCCCGGAACCACCCAGCAGGTCAGGAGGGCCCTCGATGAAAGTTATGTTGGTCGTCGCGATGCTTGCCGCGTTTCTTTGGGCTGTTCTTCTCGGTACGGAAACTCACGCCATGGCCACCATTGCCAGGACGTTCTGCACCATCTCCACTGCGATCTTCGCCTGCGCCGCCACCGTTGGCTTGGCTGCGCGCTCGCGAATCTAGCCCAACGTCGCGATCCCACGCTAAGTTTGCAAATTCCAACCACTGCGCAACATCCATCTTTAAAACGCTCAGCATTTACCCGTATTGCTGCGCATTTGCGCCCCGCGTTAGCATGCCCTCTACATTCATTGAATAGCCCGGTGCCCGAGTTGTCTCCCATTGTTCCGGCTGTTATCATTCGCCCGGCTAGCTCGTTCAACCCACATCTTGAAGCTCGCACTGATAGTGACTCGCACTCCGGCGGTACCCTGATCATGCCCACAGCGGTCGACCCCGCGGGCCAGAAATTTCATCAGGCCTGGGCTACACGAGTCCAGTCCCTTCGCAACATTCCCCCAGTTCTAAAAATTATCTGGGACTCCAGCCCTGCGGTGGTTACCTGGAGTCTGGCTGTTCGCGCCGTCACCGCGCTTTCTCCCCTCGGGCTGCTGGCCATCGCCCGCCTGATTATCGATTCGGTTGTCGCCCACCTTTCTCATAACGGCGCTCTTCGCCCGGACTTTTGGTGGCTGGTGGCCGCCGAATTTGGCCTGGCCTGCGTCACTTCGATCTTGAATCGCATCGTCGATTACTGCGACACTCTGCTCGCCGACAAATTCCAGCGCCACATCAGCGTGCGCATCATGCATCACGCTTCCCGCCTCGATCTGGCCTCCTATGAAGACCCGTTATTCCACGACAAGCTTGAGCGCGCGCGTGTTCAGTCCACCGACCGCCTCGGCATGGTTCAGCAACTCGGCCGGCTGGTCCAGCAAGTAATCACCACTGCATCGCTGGCCGCCAGCATTTTGGTATTTTCGCCGTGGCTGCTCCTCGTTCTAGTGGTATGCGTCATTCCCGCATTTCTCGGCGAAAGCCACTTTGCATTTCTCGGGTACGCACTGGCTTTCCGCCAAACCCCGCGTAAACGCCAGATCGATTACCTCCGCTTCCTCGGCGCCAGCAAGGACAGCGCCAAGGAACTCAAACTTTTCGGTCTGAGCAAATTTCTGACCGATCGCTTCACCCAAATCTCCGACGACATCTACGTTGAAAACGTCGCTCTCGCTAAACGGCGGCTGGTTGCCAGCGCGCTTCTTTCCACCCTCACTACCGTCGGCTACTACGGCGCCTATGCCTACGTGATCTTCGAAACGTTGCAAGGCAAAATGAGCGTTGGCACCCTCACCTTTCTTACCGGGGCGATTGCCGGGGCCAGCACCAATCTCCAGATGATTTTCTCCACCTTTTCCAGCATCGCCGACCAATCACTTTTTCTCACCGACCTGCTGCAGTTTTTTGCGGTCAAGCCTACCGTTCTCTCCAAGCCCAACGCCCTGAAAGCACCGCGTCCTATCAAAAACGGCATCGAATTCCGCGACGTCAGCTTTTCCTATCCTGGTGGCGGACGTTCTGTTCTTCGCAACCTGAACCTTTCTCTGCGACATGACGAGCGTATAGCCTTGATCGGCGAAAACGGCGAAGGCAAAACCACCATCGTCAAACTGCTCACCCGCCTCTACGATCCCACCTTCGGCCAGATTCTCCTGGATGGGGTCGATCTGCGGGACTATGACCTCGAAGACTATTCCAGTAATATCGCCGTGATTTTCCAGGATTTCATGCGTTACGACATGCCCGCGTGGGAAAATATCGCCGTCGGGCAGATCGGCGCCTGGAAAAACATGCCCGAGATTGAAGCTGCCGCCAAGAAAAGCCTGGCCGAAGGCGTCATCAAGAAATTGCCGCACGGTTATGACCAGATGCTTGGGCGGCGCTTCGAAACTGGCGTGGATTTAAGCGGCGGAGAATGGCAGAAAGTGGCGCTGGCTCGTGCTTATCTGCGGAGCGCCCAGATTCTTGTGCTTGACGAACCTACCGCCGCGCTGGACGCCCGCTCTGAGCATGAAGTGTTTGAGCGGTTTGCCGAGCTGACCAAGGGTAAAATGGCCTTGCTGATCTCTCACCGTTTTTCCACGGTGAAAATGGCCGATCGCATCATTGTTTTGGAGCGCGGTGTCATTGCGGAAGAAGGCCGTCACGAACAGTTGATGGCCCGCGGTGGCCGTTATGCCGAGATGTTTGAGCTGCAAGCCTCGAGCTACCGCTGATGCACCGCGAGTTTAGAAGCACCCGGCGAGTTTCAGCCGCATTCAACTTAAAGCATGGAAATGGCTGACGATCACAGCACGACAGGTAGTTTCGGCACCGAGGGATCTCCCCCGGTTCCTCCCCTGTGGAGCGAACCGCGCGACGGGGAGCCGGCCGGATTCCGCTCTGCAGCTGGCCCGAACATTCTGGATTTTGCGCGCACAGAATCGAAAGGATGGGTCATCGTCGGCCGGCGACGCTTCAGCGTGAACCTGGAAAAGCGTCGTCACCGCGCGGCGCAAATCGTTCTGGGGTCTGTGCGCAAGTCCAACAGTTCGCAGGCGGGCGCTCCGGTTGCCACCCAGTTAATCGTCAACAATCAGCGCGTTCTTCGTTCCGCTTCACTCGACATTCGCACCGCGCTCAAAGCCAAAAAAGTGACCTTTCCGCAGGTACGGTTTGCCGGCGACCCACCCGAAGAAGTTCCACGCGCCTACTTGGCCGCTCGCGCCTACCTCAAGGCCACCAATTTCACCTACAACGAACCGGCCCTCATCGAGTTCATCGAAGCCGCTCAGGAAAGCGCGCCTCTGGAAGTCGCCGAAATCTGGCTGCTGAAACAAATGTTGCAGCTCGTCTTGCTCGAACGCTTCGCCGCCGAAACCGCCAATCCTTCGCCAGTCAATGGCGCCGTCTCAACCGAGCCGCCAGCCCAGCAAATTTCCACGGTTGAAAATGTGATGGCCAGTATCCGTGGCCTTAGCGATACCGATTTCAAGGCTCCTTTTCTCGCCCTCAGCAAAACCGAAGCGATCCTTCGAAACGATCCCGCCGAAGCCTACTTCTGCATGGATCTCGACAGTCGTACCAATTACCACACCGCCATTCAGGAATTTGTGCGCGGCTCCAAAGCCGATGAATTCACCATTGCGCGCCTGGCGGTGGATCTTGCCGCCCAGGCCCGCGTGCAATTCCGCACGATTCCGGTCACTCGCGATCGTCGTGGCCACGTCGGCTACTACCTCATCGATCGCGGCCGTCAAATTTTGCAAAAACGCATTGAATACAGCGCTAAAGGCTTCCGCCAAATCACCGAAGCCTTCCACGACGCTCCTGAACTTCTGTACTTCATCAGCCTGGAAGTGCTGATCGTCGCCATCATGGCTTTTGTGGTAAGCGGTACGCAGGTCACCGTATCGCTGGTCGCCGCGACCCTGCTTCTGCTTTTCCCCGCCACCGAAGTCGCCCTCGAAATCATCAATCAGCTGGTCACCTTCCTGATTCCCGCTCAGGCTCTCCCAAAACTCGATTTCTCCAAAGGTATTCCCGACGACTGCATCACCATAGTCACGATTCCCACTTTGCTCATTAGCGAAGGGCAAATCCGCGATCTGGTCCGTACTCTCGAAATTCGCTACGTCGGCAATCGCGACAAGAATCTATTCTTCGCGTTGCTCACCGACCCGCCCGATTCCGCCCAGGCTTTCGACGAAAAAGACCGTCACGTCACTCTTTGCTCCGGTTTGATCGAAGAGCTCAACCGCAAGTACTCCGACACCGGCCGGCAGCCCTTCTATCATTTCCACCGCCACCGGGTTTTCAACGAAGTGGAAAACACCTGGATGGGCTGGGAGCGCAAACGTGGCAAACTTCTCGACTTCAACGAACTGCTCCGCGGCGACTCCGACAAATTTCCGGTTAAAGTCGGAGATATTTCTATTCTCACTCGCGTGCGCTACGTCATCACGCTGGATTCCGACACGCAACTTCCGCGCGACACGGCCCACAAGCTGGTCGGCGCCGCCAATCATCCTCTCAATCGCGCCGAAATTAATCCCGCCACCAACACGGTGCAACAAGGCTACGGCATCATGCAGCCGCGCGTGGGCATCAGCGTGCATTCCGCCAATCGCTCCCGCCTCGCCTACATCTATTCTGGTCAGACTGGCTTGGATATCTACACACGCGCCGTTTCCGACGTCTACCAGGACCTTTTCGGAGAAGGCATTTTTACCGGTAAAGGGATTTATGACGTTGATGTCTTTCGCAAAGTCCTTGGCCAACGTTTCCCATCGAACGCCATCCTGAGCCACGACCTGATCGAGGGTTCCTATGCGCGGACTGCGCTGCTCTCGGACGTCGAAATCATCGATGATTACCCATCCCACTTCCGCGCCCACAGTCGGCGCAAACATCGCTGGATTCGCGGCGATTGGCAAATCCTCCGCTGGCTTTTCCCGCGCGTCCCTGACGCCCGGGGTCAGCTCATCAAGAATCCTCTGAAATTTGTTTCGCGCTGGAAAATTCTCGACAATCTCCGCCGCAGCCTCACCGAGTTTGCAACGTTCGTGCTGCTCCTGGCGTCCTGGTTCTTCCTGCCAGGCGCAGCCTACTGGACCGCCGCCACCGTCGCGCTGATGCTCAGCCCGCGCTACACCCAATTTATTTTTTCTTTACTACGCCTTGAAGACACCGGCGACACTTTCGCTCACGTAAAACAAATCTGCGGCGACTTCATCGCCGGCCAAGTCAATGTCCTCATCTTCTTCACTTTCCTTGCACACCAAACCTTGGTCACCATGGACGCTGTTTTCCGCACCGTGGTGCGCCTCACGGTCACTCACCGCAATCTTCTCGAATGGGAAACTGCCGCCCAGTCGGAAATGGAGTCCAAGCGCAAAACGCCCGTGGACGTCTATCTAGACTGGACTCCGATCGTCACTCTGGTCATCGCCGGGCTGCTTGCCAAATTCCGTCCCCACGCTCTGGGGGCTGCCTCACCGATCCTGATACTTTGGCTCTTCTCCAAGCCCATCGCACGTTGGCTCGATCGTCCATTGGTTTCCGGACGCAGCGAACTCACCATTGACGACGAACGCTTTTTGCGCAAAGTCGCGCTCAAAACCTGGCGCTACTTCCGCACCTTCTGCTCGCCCGAAGATCAGTGGCTCATTCCCGACAACGTACAAGGCCCCAACTACGACGTTGCCCACCGCATTTCGCCAACCAATTTAGGTTTGCTGTTTAATTCACAGTACGCTGCCTACGATCTCGGTTTCATAACCGTCAAACGCATGCTGGAAGAAACCGACCGCAGCTTTCAGTCCGCGAAAAATCTGCCGATGATCGACGGCCATTTTCTCAACTGGTATGACACGTCGTCCGCCACTGCCATTCAGCCGCGTTTCATCTCCAGCGTCGACAACGGCAATCTGGTCTGCTCATTGCTGTGTTTGAAGCAAGGTTGTCGCGCCGCGGTGGAAGCGCCAATTCTCTCCTCGCTTCTTTTCCGCGGCCTGCGCGACTATCTCAGCTTGGCGGCTGAAGAGCTGGAATCTTCGACCGCAGCTTCCGCTGCCTCCACCAAATCCGCGGTCGAATCCATTCGCGTCCGTACCAAACCACTTCGCCTCGATCTCTCGCAGTGGATCGCTGCCTTGCCCGCGCTGAATCAATCCGTCGGCGAAGCCGCAGTCAACGCCGATTCCTGGTGGCTCAACGAAGCCGGCCAGCGCTTCACGGATGTCCTGGAACTCCTTGAGAATCTCGTCCCGTGGCTGCTTCCAGAATTCAGTTCTTTACGCTCCATTTACGACGACATGATCCTTCCCAAAGTCGCCGGCAATCTCAACCTTCTCCAGCTTCCCGATTATTCCCAGCGGTTGCTGACCAGACTCGAACAATCTCTGGTGCTTACGGCCGGAGACGATTCCAAGCATGAAAAGATACGCGCGTTGCAAGCTCGCGTTCAGGAATGCGGTGCCAACGCCATCGCGCTCCGCGAAGATCTCAACCGCCTCGCTGCTGAAGCCGAAGACCTCGCCAAGCGCATGGATTTTCGCCTGCTATACGATCCCGGTCGCAACCTGCTCTCGGTCGGCTTCGACGTCGAGAAAAAAGAACTGGTTGCCTCTTGTTACGATTTGCTGGCCTCCGAATCTCGCAGCGCAACTTTCATCGCCATCGCCAAAGGCGATATTCCGCAAACCAGTTGGTTTCGTCTCGGCAGAGGCCACACCCAATATGACGGCCGCCGCGTGCTGCTCTCCTGGACCGGCACAATGTTTGAATATCTAATGCCCGCTCTGTGGATGAAGACGTTTCCTGCCACGCTACTGGAAAACAGCTTGCATGGCGCGGTCGCCTCACAAAGAAAATTTGTCGAGCCGCTCAACATTCCTTGGGGCATCTCGGAAGGCTCCTCGAGCGCCAAAAACGATTCCGGCCATTATCACTATCACGCCTACGGCGTGCCTCCGCTGGCGTTAAAGGTGGAACCCGCCGACCGCACCGTCATCACTCCGTACGCTGCGGTGTTGGCTCTGGGAATCGATCCCACGAAAGCCGTGCGCAATCTGCGCCGCATGGAAGCTTTGGGTTGGCTCGGGCCTTACGGCTTTTTCGAATCAGCCGACTTCAAAGACGCTACGCCCTCCGCTCCCAAGTCTCCGGAACTCGTTTACTGCTGGATGGCTCACCATCAGGGCATGAGTCTGCTGGCCATCAGCAATTTACTTTCTGACTCCGTATTTCAACGTTTGTTTCATGAAGAAGTTTTGGTGGAAGCCACCGAACGCCTGCTGCACGAGCGCATTCCGCTGACCTTCGACATTCAGAAAGAGAACCAGCCCGGCGCCTGATTCGCGCGCTTCAGGCAACTGCGCGCTCACTCCCGGCAGTCGCTGATTTTTACGCCGTCAGCGCGTTCCAATTCGACATCGCCTCTTCCAATTTGGTCGCGCCACCCTCGCGTCTTTGCGATCCCGCCCACAACTTGTTCCCTCGTTTCGCCTTCCTCTCATTCTTCTTGGCCCTGTACGTGCCTAACTTCTCCGTGTGACTCCGACGTGCTTTGCCCACGCGCAAACTCCCGCTCGTCGCACGGGTTTTCTTAGAGGTGTCTAATCAATGGACTCTACTTCCTCCGCCATCCTCAACATGTCCGATCTGCTCACTCGCGTCGACGACGATCGCGAACTCCTGCGCGAACTCTTCACCATTTTCGAATCCCTCTATCCCGTGCACCTCGAACGTCTTCGTGAAGCGGTACACCTCAAGGACCCCAGAAAGTTGGAGATGGAAAGCCACACGCTCAAAGGCATGCTCGTCAATCTCTCGGCCAAACGAGCCGCCTCTGTGGCTTCCGAGCTGGAGCAGTTCGGTCGCGCCCAAACACTTGAAACCGTTCCCGAGACGCTCTCCGCCTTCGAGTCTGAAGTAAAAGTCTTATTAGCGCAGATGGAACTCTGCGCCAGTGAGCTTCAACCATGAAAATTCTAGTCGCCGACGATGATCTCGTCTCGCGGCGAATGTTAGAAAAAGCGCTGGTCCGCGCGGGCTATGAAGTGGTCGCCGTTGCCGATGGCGCCGCGGCCGCCGAACACCTATGCCACACCGAAGGGCCGCGCCTCGCGCTTCTCGACTGGGAGATGCCCGAGCTCGACGGCCCTGACGTTTGCCGCCTGGTCCGGAAAAAGAAAGACCAAGGCTACGTGTACATGATTTTGCTCACGTCAAAAGGACTGAAAACCGATATCGTCGCCGGACTCGGTGCCGGCGCCGACGATTACCTCACTAAACCCTTCGACATCGACGAACTAAAAGCCCGTCTCCGGACCGGCCAGCGTATTCTCCATCTCGAAGGCCGCCTGGTCGAAGCCCGCGAAAACATGCGCTATAAAGCTACGCATGACGCGCTCACCTCGCTTTTCAATCGCGGCGTGATTATGGATTTGCTTGCCCGCGAAGTTTCCCGAGTCCGCCGCGAAAAAGTTCCCACCGCCATCCTGTTGTGCGACCTCGATCACTTCAAACGCATCAACGACACCCACGGCCACCTCGTCGGCGACGAAGTTCTCCAGGAAGTCGCCCGTCGCTTGCTCTACTCCGTGCGCTCCTACGACTACGTCGGCCGCTATGGCGGCGAAGAATTCCTCATCATTCTGAATAACTGCACTTCGACCTCCGCCACTGGGCGAGCCGAGGAGATTCGTCTTGCCGTTTCTTACGTGCCGGTGGAGACGAGCGTCGGCGCCCTGCCCGTCACCATGAGCATCGGCTTACACCACACCGAAAATTGGGGATTGCGTGCTGTGGAAGAACTGCTTCAAGAAGTGGATTCGGCCCTGTATACCGCCAAGGCCACTGGGCGGAATCGCGTGGTGATCGCTAAGCCGGACTCTTCAGCCAGTGAACACCTCGTCCCGGCCCAAGTCCGGTAGATTCCCGTTTACCGACTCAAAGTTTCACGCGGAACTTACAACTTCCAATCCAGATCTATTCCTTAATCTTATTTCCCATCTGCGCCATCATCTGCCGCATCGCCGACGTGGATCCCGGCGAACGTTTTTCTCTCCACGCTTCAAGCCTCTTGCAGGTCTCTTCAATGTTTCCAAATAAAGTTGGATTCTTGAACGCCGACCGCCACGTCGGCACCACTGCGCGCATCCGGTCCCACACCACCCAAATTTCCCCATTGCTCTCAAAGAACAACTCGTCATTGATCAACCCGCGATTCACGATCGATGCCACCATTTCCCAATAACTGATCACCATGCGGATATACATGTTCTCGTCGCTGCTCTGCGGATATTTCAGCGCCATCTCTTCCGGCGTTTGCGGGATGAAAGTGTTCCACGAACCATGCTCGCGCCTTGCGCAGTTGCGGTTCGCGCCGCAAATCGTAAAGCCGCAGCATGAGATTTACTTCGTCGTAAGAAACGGAGCTCATCGAATTCTCCTTATCGATTCACAGGTTGCTTACCGGCCTCGCTCATGCCGGCTGGTACTGCGGGGATTTCGTTCGTTGGTGCTGCGCCGCTTGCCGAGCCCGTGGTCTCGCCGGGACTCTTATCGTAAGTAGGAGGCGCTGCCAATTCCCAGCGCTGCACCATGGACACCGGAATTCCGCGCCGCAGGAATTCTCCTTGAATACGCCGCCGTAATTCCCGCGAAACCTCGTCCGCGCGAGTCGGCATCGTGCGGATCTGTAGCCGCACGGTTGTCGCATGGCGATCGAAACTCTGTACGCCCAACACTCGCGGCCCATCCACCAGCGCCTGCGACCACGTCGGATCGCTCCGTAATTCCGCCGCAGCAGACTCCAGTGCGCTCATCGTTTTATCCAGCGGCGCATCTGGCGCCAGCGCTACATCCACAAAGGCCTGCGACCAGTCTCGGCTCAAATTGCTCACCGTGCGAATGTCGCCGTTGGCGATCGTCACCAAAGCTCCGCGCGGATCACGCACCACGGTACGCCGTAGCGTGATGTGCTCAACCCGTCCGAGCATCTCGCCCACCTGGATCCAATCGCCAACGATATATTGGTCCTCTAGAATGATGTAGCAGCCGGTGATAATGTCACGCACCAGGTTCTGCGCGCCAAATCCTACCGCCAAGCTGGCCAGTCCCGCCAGCGTAGCAATGGGCGTCACATTGATGCCAAACTCCGGGAGGGCCGTCAATATTGCTATGGCCCAGACCAGCTTGGTTCCCGCGCTGTACAACAAACCCGCCAACGTGCGCGTTTGTTGCTCGCGCATCTGGTCCACGCGGGTCGAAGACACCGCGCGCTTCACCACCACATTGGTCACTACGCGCAGAAGGCGGTTCAAAAGCAGCGCCACCGCCAGAATCCCCAAAAGGTGCAGGCCGTTGCGCGCGGTGAATTCCGTCCAATGTGTCAGGCTATTGGGCATAAAATTTAACAGGAGCGGCGAGTATAGCATTTAGCCTCACGGCGCTGCTCCGCGGCAGTCCTCACGGCAGTCCATTCGTTGTTAAGTGTGGCGTGCGGTATCGTGTGAATATTCTTGCGTATTTGAACTGTCAGAGCCAATTGGGGGTTCTATGATTCCCGCTGAAACTCCGCGCCGGAAATTTCTTTTTCGCTTGGGACTTCTCGGTTTGCCGCTTCTGCCGCCTTCCTACGTCTTGCGCGCTTCACAGGACCCCGATCCGCGACCGCGCTTGAATCCAAAAAACGGTTCCGATGATGAAACTCCCGTGAACCCGGCAGCTCGCGACGCCGTGCTGCAAGAAAACGAAAAGGACATCAAGAAGAAAGTCGAAAAATTACTTCAGTTGGCCACCGAGCTAAAAGCGGAAGTCGACAAAACCAATTCGACCAAAGTTCTCTCCGTTGCCATGCTCAAAAAAGCCGACGAAATTGAAAGGTTAGCCAAAGACATCAAGACCCGAGCCAAAGGCTAGGAAAAAATCTTACGACCCAAGGAACGCTCTGCACTGAGGGGTCTACATTCCGGAATGCGACGGCTTCACTTCGCAAGGGAGCCCTGAAAAGATTCTCTAAAAAAGGCGACGGTTCTTTTCAGCCCTTCATCCAGGCCCACCTTCGGCTCCCAAGATAGCAGCCGTTTTGCTTTGCTGATATCGGGGCAGCGGCGCTTCGGGTCATCCTGCGGCAAAGGTTCAAACACAATCTTCGGAGCATTTTCAAAATGGCCGCGAACCCGTTCCGCAAACTCCAAAATCGTAATCTCCTGCGGATTGCCGATATTCGTTGGCATATGTTCAGCAGACTGCAGTAAGCGGAAAATACCGTCTATCAAATCGTCTACGTAGCAAAAACTGCGCGTCTGCTTTCCATCTCCATAAATCGTTATCGGTTGTCCGCTGAGTGCCTGAAATACGAAGTTCGGCAGCGCTCGCCCATCGTTCAACCGCATGCGCGGGCCGTAAGTGTTGAAAATCCGGACAATCCGCGTATCCACTCCGTGATGCCGGTGATAAGCCATCGTCAACGCTTCTGAGAAGCGCTTGGCTTCGTCATACACGGATCGAGGGCCAACCGGATTTACGTGTCCCCAATATTCTTCTTTTTGTGGTGAGGTTTCTGGATCCCCATAACACTCACTGGTCGAGGCGGTTAAAAACTTGGCCTTCTTTTGCCGCGCAAGCTCCAGTGCGTTCTGAGTTCCAATCGAACCTACCTGCATCGTTTCCAGCGGCCACTTCAGGTAGTCCGGTGGGCTGGCGGGTGACGCAAAATTCATGACGCAACTTACTTCGCCGTCGATAGCCAGCCCGGAGCGCGCGCTTATATCGGTTTTTTCCAACTTAAACTTCGGATTGCTGCTTAAGTGCCGCACGTTGGCTTCCGCACCGGTGATGAAATTATCCAGCGCCAGTACCTCGTAGCCTTCTGCCAGAAGCCGGTCACATAAGTGCGATCCCAAAAATCCGGCTCCGCCTGTCACCACAGCGCGCATTGTTCCTCCAAAATTTGAACTCAGCAGTGTAGCCTGAGCGGGTTCGATTGACCACGCTTCGGCTGGACGCTACGATTCACCCGTGTCTTTTCGCAACAATTTTGCTTCGGAGAACTCCAACGTGGCTCGTCACATTTTTCGTGGCGTGCTGTCACTACTTTTCTGGCTCTTCGCCGCGTTTTGCTTCTTTCATGTGGGCAATTGGCTGGTCGTCGAAGACCCGCTCGAGCATGCTCGAGCTATCGTTGTCCTTAGCGGCCGCATGCCCATCCGTGTTCTCGAAGCCGCCAAGCTATACAACGCCGGATATGCCCCGGAAGTCTGGCTCACCCGTTCCAGTGAGCCCGCCAAATCGCTAACCTCCATGGGGGTCGAATTCTATGGCGAGGAATACTACAACGCCAAAATCCTGGTCCACCAAGGCGTTCCGCCAACCGCCATCCGCGTGCTCGAACCACCCATCGTCAATACCGCCGATGAAATCAACACCATCAAATCTGCCCTAAACGCGGCACCCAGTTTCGGGACGAGCGGCGCCCCAAATGTTGCGTCCAACGACCGTGCACTTCACACCGTAATCATTGTCACCACCAAGCCGCACACGCGCCGGGTCCGCGCCCTGTGGCGCCTCTTAGCCCCACATGACGGTGAAGCCGTCATCCGTGCCAGCTCTTTCGATCCTTACGATCCTCATCGCTGGTACCGGACGACGCGCGATGCCCTCGACGTGGTCCGCGAAGTTCTCGGTCTGCTCAATGCTTGGGCCGGATTGCCCCTCGCACCGTAATCGCTCAAAAAAATAAGAAGCGCTTCTTCTTCTTTTCCACTCGTTCATCTTCCAATTCAGGTACCCACGGCAAATCTTTGCCTTCATACGCCGCCATGGGGTTCTCTACGAACAGAGCTTTCGCCGTCTCTTCCCCAAATTCCTTTTCCACCACCGCGTACGCTGCCTGCAGTGAAATCGGCCGCGAACTCATGTTGTGCGCATCGCTGCTGACGAAATGAATCATGCCCGCGCCAATCCAGCGCATCGCATTCTCCAAAGCCTGCGGTCCGAATCGCCCCGTCAACGCTCCGCCCGTCACCTGCGCGTACACACCCTGCCGAACCCACTTGGCCAGCCGTTCCGGGCGCAGCCGCAACAATTTGTTCCTTTCCGGATGGGTGACAATGGGCCGAATCTGTTGCAGCTGAATCTCATGCATCGTCTGATCGGCCGCCGGCGGGATCGCGATTTCGTTAAACTCGACGAGCAAATAGTTCTTCTGATTGATGCAAAACCTCGGTGATTGCGACTTCAGCGCCACCAGATTCTCCGGATTCAAATGAAAATCGCATCCGGTACTCAGTTGCAACTTGTCCCCTACCGCAGCCTGCAGCTCCTTGCACAGTGAGCGAATCCGTGGATAGTCGAAAAAGTGCTCGGTATTAGCATGAGGCGTAGCCACCAGATGAGTCGTGCCGCCTTCGATCGCCGCACGGGCCATCTCAATGGACATCTCCATGCTCTGCGGCCCATCGTCCAACCCGGGGAGGATGTGGCAATGCAAATCAACCATGCTGAGCGCCTCGCAAACCAGTATTAGCCAGTTTTCATCTTCTCCGATTCGCCTCGCGCCGCCAAACTTCGTCGAAAGTGCCAGTAAACAGCTTGTAAACACAGCTTCGCGTAGCGGATTTTTGTGCTTCCGAAACTGCTAAGATTTACTGGCATGGTCTCACCGCCCTTTCAGGGCCTGCACCTCAGCGAGCCGCAAAGCGGCGCAAAGCTGCAATTGCATTTCACAATCCGAACAGGAGTCCGAGGAATTCATGCCCATCGATCGTAAACCAGAGTTTTTTAAAGGCGCCCAGCTCAAAGTCGGCATCATCGGCTGCGGCTACGTAGGATTGCCCCTGGCTCTGCGCTTCGCCGAGGCCGGCCACAAAGTCACCGGGTTCGACACCGACCCCAAAAAAGTTTCCATGCTCAATGCCGGGAAGTCCTATATCGAGCATATCTCTCAGATCAAAATTCAGCAGTTCGTCAACAGCAAGCATTTCAGCGCCACCACCGATTTCGAAAAACTGCGCGAGTGCGACGGCATCATCATCTGCGTTCCCACTCCGCTGGATGAACGCCGCGAGCCAGATTTGAGCTACGTCGAGCAGACCGCCATCTCCATCCAGCCGCACCTGCAAAAAGGTCAGTTGGTCGTCCTCGAATCCACTACCTATCCAGGCACCACCGAAGAACTCGTTCTGCCGATCCTCGAAAAGAGCGGCTTGCGCTGCCCCATCGCCGTCGGACAGCAAAACGAAAACATGGCTTGCGACTTTTATCTGGCGTTCTCGCCGGAACGCGAAGATCCCGGCAACAAGCAATACGGTCTGGCTCAGATTCCCAAAGTCGTCGGCGGCATCAACCCGCCCAGCACTCGCGCCGCGCTTTCACTATACGCACAGGTCGTCGCCAAGGTCGTGCCGGTCAGTTCCACTCGTGCTGCCGAAATGGCCAAGCTGCTCGAAAATATTTTCCGTTGCGTAAACATCGCGCTGGTCAACGAACTCAAAATGCTCAGCCTGCGCATGAACATCGACATCTGGGAAGTCATCGACGCCGCGGCTACCAAGCCTTTCGGCTACATGCCCTTTTATCCGGGCCCGGGACTTGGCGGTCACTGCATCCCCGTCGATCCCTTCTATCTTTCTTGGAAAGCTCGCGAATACGATTTCTCCACGCGCTTCATCGAACTCGCTGGTGAAGTCAATACTGCCATGCCTTATCACGTGGTGGATGCCATCGCCGCGGCCCTCAACGATCAGAAAAAGGCGCTCAAAGGCTCCAAACTGCTGATTCTCGGCGTGGCCTACAAGAAGGACGTTGACGATCTTCGCGAATCGCCCACGCTAAAAATTATGGATTTGCTCAAGGGGCGCGGCGCGGAGTTCGATTACAACGATCCGTACTTTCCGCAGCTGCACAAAATGCGTCATTACAACTACGAAGACATGAAGTCTGTGCCCATCACTCCGCAAACTCTGGGCAGTTACGACGGCGTGATCATCGCCACCGACCACACCAGCTACGACTATGCAGCCATCGTCGATGGTGCCAAGCTCGTGGTGGACACGCGCAACGCTACGCGCCGGGTCATGCGTCACCGCGAAAAAATCGTACTCTGCTAATCACGAAGTATTCAGATTGGAACGAGGACCCGGGCCGCCATTCAGCCCGGGTTTTTCTTTTCTAGATTGGCGGCGAATTGCTTCGCCAAAATCGTAAGTGGTTACCCGGCTAGACCCCAGACGCGGTGGGCACGGCCTGAAGAGCGCCTTGACCGAAAGAGTGATACTCAAATCCCAGTTCGCGCATGTGGGCCGCGGAGTACAAATTGCGCCCATCAATCACCAGCTTGCGGGACATCAGCTTACCGGCGCGCTCCCAATCCAGCATGCGGAAAATATCCCACTCGGTACATACCAACGCCGCGTGCGCGCCCTGCAGTGCGTCGAACGGATCTTCGAAGTATTCGATCTCCGGAAAAACGTTCTTGGTGCGCCCAATAGCCTGAGGATCGCATGCCCGGATCTTGGCCCCGTCTTCCGCCAATCGCTTGATCACTTCCAGCGCCGGCGCGAAGCGAATGTCATCCGTATTCGGTTTGAAGGCCAACCCTAACACGGCCACCTGCTTGCCTTTCACAATCCACAACGCTTTGCGCACTTTCTCCATGAAGCGATCAATGCGTTGCTTATTGACGCGTTCCGCGGCCTTGAGCATGTCGAATTCCACGCCCACGGAGGCGGCCAAATGAATGAAAGCCTGCACGTCTTTCGGGAAGCAAAAGCCTCCAAACCCCAGGCCGGCCCGCAAGAATTGGCCGCCGATACGCGGGTCCAGTCCCATCGCGTGGGTCACTTCTTCCACGTTGGCGCCAATTTTTTCGCACAAATCGGAAATCACATTGGCGTACGAAATTTTCAGCGCCAGAAAAGAATTAGAAGCGTGCTTGATCAACTCCGCGCTGTTAATCGTGGTCACCAGCAACGGTGCGCGATGATCGACCGGGCAAGAGCCGTTGTGCACCGGACAGTGAAAACGGTGCTCTAGAATCGGTTTGTAGATCTCCCGCAGTTGTTTCGCCGAGGCTTCATCTTGCACACCCACAACGATTCGATCGGGATGCAGAAAATCCTCGACCGCCGTGCCCTCCCGCAGAAACTCTGGATTGGAAGCCACGCGGAAAGTTATCGAGCTGGAACCATTTCGCGAATAGGCGGCCAACGCCCGCTGCAATTCGAGCCCAGTGCGCGCGGGCACCGTGCTTTTCTCAATCACCAGTTTGGAAGAGCGGGCCTCTTCGGCAATTTGGCGCGCCACATGATCGATCGCGGAAAGATCCGCTTCGCCACTTTCTTTGGGCGGCGTGCCTACGCAAATAAAAATAGCTTCGCCGGCGCGAATGGCTTCCCCGGCATCCGTGGTGTAAGAAATCCGTCCGGCTTTTCGCGCGGAATGAAGCACCTCATCCAGGTGCTCTTCATAAATAGGAACGATTCCGGCGTTGAGTTTTTCAATGCGGTCAGAGTCGATATCCGTGCATACGACGTGATGCCCAGCTTCCGCGAGGCACGCCGCGGTCACCAGACCGACATAGCCACAGCCGATTACACACAGGTCCAAAGGGGCCTCACACTTATAGATATTTAGCGCGGGGGACGATGCGCTGGAGTCTTTCGCGCGCCATCAATTGTCTCAAAAGCGGGGCCAGAATGGCAGAGTTCCGTCCAAACTCAAAATGGATCGTTGGTGAGTCGGCTGGACTGCTGGTTTTCACTCTAACCTCGGTGCTGAGCAGTCGCCTCAAGCCACAGGCGGGCGCGAACGGTGTCCCATCAGCAATCCGCGCAGCCCGAGCAGCACCAGTTGCGGCTGGTGCCGCAGAACATTCCAAAGCAGCCGAGTGGATTCATCGCGATTAATCTCGCCGAGCGAGGCACGAGTCGTTGCATCCAGCAGATCGACCAATTGGGAATAGTGCTGTTGCTGGAAGTGATGCATGGTGCGGCGGATCAACCAATGCGTGCTCAGTTCACGGCGTAGGGTGTTGAGTTCGGCGCTGCGGCCACTCTGCAAAATCGATTGTGCCACGCCCAGCGCACCGCGGAAGCCAGTAACGATGCCGCCCACAGTCGACACTTTAACTTGGGCCGCGGCGTCACCGACGAGGTACACGTCGCCATTGCCGATTCGGCGGCGAACCGGGATCCATTTTCGGTAGACCGGGATTCGCGCGCCCTGCCACTCGAGCGGCTCCAGGTTTTTCTTTTCGAGGAAGCGCTCGAAGCGCCGCTTGGTGTCCGCGCCGGTCTGCTCGCCGATTACGCCGAGCGCTCCGCGTTCCGCAGACTCAGGAACCAGCCAATAAAAATAAGGCGTGTCGTCAGGCACGAACCACACCCGGGTCGTGTCCGGGCGGCAATCCTTGGGTAGCCGCACCAACGTCTGCATCAGCGGGACGGTTTCGATTGGCGGCCAACCCGCTGTGCGCGCCACCCGGCTGCTAGCACCATCCGCTCCGATCACACTCGCGCCGTGAAGCTCTTCGTGGCGTCCCGCAGTTTCGGTTTCCACCCGTAACCCCGAGGAGTTTGGTCCCAGCCCCAGAAATCGCGTGTCGTACTGCACTGTCGCGCCGGCAGCTTGCGCGTCGCGGGCCAACGCGGGAATCAGTCGAGAGCGTTCAATGATCAGGTCCGGCTTGTTCAGCGCAATCTGCGCCGAGCGTCCGTCCGTAAAAAGTTCGAAGCGACGAATTTCATTGACGATACTTTCGCGCGCTGCGGCGCCTAACTGTTGACGGAAATGATTGGTGACGATCAGCGTGCGCGCGGGCGGATCCAGCGTTGGTTTGGATTCCAAAACCCGAACCTGCCGGCCACCTTGCGCGATGGTGGCGGCGGCATACAGCCCCGCAGCGGAGGCTCCAACGACAATGACTTCTTTATTTTCCCGCGCAGCGCGGGAAGCAGAATTTTGATCAGCCACAGTTTGGTGTGCCCCAATGGCGCGGGTTGCGAATCCCTCGAATTTTTGAGTCGTCGCCGCGCTAGTGTGTTGCTTAGGCCCGCCTTTGGGGAATTTTGCGTTACGTGGGAAGGACCGCCCCGGAAGAGTATAGCGAATCGGAGAGAAGGGACAAAGAAGCCAAGCGCCCAGATGCGTGGCGAGGGACGTGAGGAAAATCTAAATAAATGGAATGGAAAATGACTCGCGCCGATGACGTACTGCAGAGATCAAATGATCTGATTCAAGCAGCTTTCTTGAGCTGACGTTCGTAAGGAGCCTTCTCAAGCAGCGCGACGCCGGCAAACACCGCGCACAGGGCAATCAAGCCAACGAGTGCGGCGCCCTGAGTCGGCAAATAACTGACCAAGATAGCCGCGGCGCCACTGAAAGCGCCGAGCAGGTAGAGCGACAGTACCGAGCCGCGATGACCAAGGCCGAGATTCGCGAGGCGATGAGCGGCGTGGTCTTTACCCGGTGTAGTGAACGGCAACAACCCGCGCCGGGAACGTGAAATCGTCACCAGCGTCGTATCGAAAATCGTCGCACCCAAAATCAACACCGGCACCAGCCAACCGGCCAAATGATCAGGCCGGTTATCCAGCCGCAACTTCAGACCTAGCGTGGCCATCAAGAAACCCAAAAACATCGCCCCACCGTCGCCCATGAAAATTTTCGCCGGTTTAAAATTCCAACGCAGAAAGCCGGTCGCAGCCCCCAGCACCGCAGCGGCAAGAGTGGTCACCAGAGTTTGGCCGTTCAGATAGGCGATAATCGCGAACGACACAGACGCGACCGCCGCGATCCCCGCACACAACCCATCCATGTGGTCAAGAATGCTGAAGGAGGCGGTAATACCCACGACCCAAACCACTGTAAGAATCGCATCAAGAATGTAACCAGCCCGTCCACCCACAAGAACGTCGAAGACTTGCGCGTGAATCCCGGTGAAAAGCAGGATCAGCGCCGCAACAGGCATGCCGACAAACAGTTTGATCTGGTGATGCAGCAAGCCGCGATCATCGAGAATCCCGATGGCAGCGACAAGCGATGCGCCCACCAAGATGCCTTCAATCTGCGCACGAGCGGGCCCATCAAAAGCAAACAACACCGCGATCATCACCGCGCCGTACATTGCCAGACCGCCCAAAAGCGGAATCGGCGTCAGATGAACTTTGCGCGGCCCAGGCAGATCCACCATTCCGACTCGCAGAGCTAGCGCCCGCACTGGGACGACCAAAGCCAGCGATGCAATGAGAGCAACACTGAAAGCGAGCAGGCCAGCGGCCATGCGACCTCATGAAATGGAAGCGCACACGACCCGAGGTTGGAAAGGCCGCGCTCACGCAGATTGCCGGATTGGGTGTCCGGCTCCCAAGAACGTTAAGAAGGCTGCCCCATGCAGCTTTTGTACGATACTCAGGAAACGCTAATAGAACAAGCACAGAATGCGCTGACAGAGAGCCGGATATTGACTATCTGATAATCATGAAAATATCGTCAGAAACCTTATAACCCACTGAAACGATACCGGTTAGCTTTTTGTTTCAACCAAACAGCGAGTCACGTACAGTGACGAAAATCGCTGCTATCTAAATGGTTTATTGGGGTGATTCCTCCGCCGAAAAAACGGCTAGCAGCTTCGCGGTTTCAGCAGCACCAGAGAATTGAGCGGCGGCCCTCCCGGCGTTTTGCCGCATGGCGGTAATGTTGGCCGGATCAGCGGCTAGCTGTCGTATCGTGGCAATCAATTCGGCTGGATCGTCTGGACTGGCACAAACTCCGAACCCATACCGTGCGCCCAGTGTGGCCACATCCGTTTCGGCTGGTGCGACCGCAAGTATCGGTTTGGCCGCAGACAAAATCCCAAACATTTTACTGGGAACCACTACGCCTTCAAGGCCGCGCTTGATGGTGACAATGTGCAGATCCGGAGCAGAAAGAACCGAAGGAATCTCGTTCGCGGGAAAGAACGGCAGAAAGCGAACATTCTTCGCGCCGCTCGCCAGCGCCTCCAAGCGAGTTCGTTCAGCCCCATCTCCCACAAAGACCAATCCGATATTTTCATTCTCGAGTTGGCGTGCGGCCGCGATGAGCGTGTCCCAAGCGCCGTAAAATCCAAGATTCCCGGCGTGCAGCAGAACGAAACGAAAATCGCCACGAATGGCGCGAACTACTTCGTCGTTCACTGCCGCGGAAACAAGTTGTGCCGTGCGCGGCGCTTCAGGAATATGTAGTGCATTTCGCACGATGACGATTTTGTTGGCATCGACGCCCTTGGCAACGATACGCGCGCGCATATCTTCACCGAGAACGATGATGTGCGTGGCACGCCGCAGCGCCCAACGATGCAGCCGCTCCCAAACTCGTGACAAAAAACCCGGCTCGACAATCGAGCCGGCCACCGCCATGTCCGGATAAAGATCCTGGATGTTGTATATGAGCGGCTTGCCTTTGCACGTGGCGAGAAACGCCGCCAGAATCCCGGCGAAGGGCGGATCGGTCATGGAAAAAATCACGTCGGTTCGCGCGAATAAACCACGCAGAAACGCCAGTGCTGTGTAACTGAGGTAGTTAAAGATCCGCCGCTGCATCTGCATTCGCGGGTAATCTGTGGAACCGACGCGGATCACCGTGAACTCCGTACCGGAATTCTTCGTCGCGACACGCTCGGTGCGAAAAAGTTTCCAAGGCCGACGCTCGGTGGGATCGTACGAAGGGCGCCCGCAGAGCACCGTGACTTCGTGGAGCTTTGCCAGCGCGTCCACCATCGACTCCGCAACTTTCGCAGTGGCTGAGGTGTCCGGCGGAAAGTACAGATTCACCAGCAGAATGCGCATGGTTACGATTGACGCTGAATCAGAAAGTCGCCCAACACCAGTGCATCCATTTGGGTGCGTTGAAAACAGTCGATCGCTTCTTCAGGGCGGCAGACAATCGGTTCATTGTCGTTGAAAGAAGTATTCAGAACGACCGGGACGCCGGTCAGATTTTGAAACGCTTTGATAAGTTGCCAATAACGCGGATTGGCATCGCGCGAAACCGTTTGCAGCCGTCCAGTTCCATCGACGTGGGTAGGCGCCGGAATGCTGTCGCGCTTTTCAGGGCGCACAGAGTACGCCAAAGTCATGAAAGGCGAAGGGTAAGATTTCTCAAAATATTCAGCGGTGGACTCGGCGAGGATGGACGGCGCAAATGGCCGGAAAATTTCACGATGCTTAATCCGACGATTGAGCGTGTCTTTCATTTCCGGCCGACGAGGATCGGCCACGATGCTGCGATTGCCAAGAGCGCGAGGGCCCCATTCGGCGCGCCCCTGGAACCACCCCAGAATTTTTCCGTCGGCGATAATTTCTGCGGTGCGCTGCATCAGTTCAGGCTCAGGCAGTTCGGTGATGGAGTAATTTCCTGCTGCGAGCCGGCTGACTTGCAGAGCGCCGTTGATCTCACTATTGGAAAAACCCGGGCCCCAATACGCGTGATTCATGACGAATCCCCGCGGTTGGCCGAGGATTTGGTGCCACACATAATAAGCCGCTCCGACCGCGAGTCCGGCGTCACCAGCAGCGGGATGCACGTAAACTTCTTCGAAGCCCGTCGAATCAAAAATCTTTCCGTTGGCCACGCAGTTGAACGCCACGCCTCCAGCTAAACAGACCGACTTTAATTTCGTGCGTTTGGCCAATTTCCGCAGCATCCCCAAATAAACTTCTTCCAGACGAGCCTGCAGCGCACACGCCAGATTTTTGTGCCGCTGCTCAACAGGCTCATCAGGCCCGCGAACCGGACCAAGCAAGCGAGACATTTCCGGCGAAAACAATTTTCCCAGCGTCGGCGTTTTATCCGCGTCCGCCCAACTCATTTCCGGGCCGGTGCGATGATGGGTGAAATATTCCAAACCAAGCTGGAACCCATTGCCCGCGGAATTGTCGTCGAACAGAACCAACCGGCGAAAAGCCGCGAGCTGGTCAGGAGACCCGTAAGCAGCCAGGCCCATCACTTTGTATTCATCGCCAAATTTCAGAAATCCCAGAAACTGCGTGACCGCGCTGTAGAACAATCCCAGCGAATGCGGAAAGGCCACCGCACCCTGAATGTTCATGCGGCTGCCTTCCGCCACACCCCACATGCTGCTGGCGAAATCGCCAAGCCCGTCGGCGGAAAGCAACGCGGCGCGTTCAAACGGCGAAACAAAAAAGCTGCTGGCCAGATGCGCCTGGTGATGCTCGATGCGATGAAACTTGGCTTTGAGTGTTTTGGGATCGGTATCAAAGGCGTGCGCTAAGGCTTCAGGAATACCCTTGAAGGTGACCAGGACCTTGGCACGCTGCCGCGC
The DNA here is from genome assembly GCA_963846145.1 of uncultured Acidobacteriota bacterium. Lineage (GTDB taxonomy): Bacteria > Acidobacteriota > Terriglobia > Acidiferrales > UBA7541 > Acidiferrum. The sequence goes on from CAWJUV010000008.1 coordinate 161,436, forward strand.
AAACGACGGCATGCGCAAACCATAAAGCAATTTCGTGAACATTCGCGCATAAGGATTGCGCGGAATGGCCACATGATCGATGTCCTTGAGCGTCAGCCCCGCTTCCTGCAGGCAGTAACGAATGGCCTGGGCAGGAAAACCGGCCGCATACTTCACCCGGTTGAAACGTTCTTCTTCGACTGCCGCGATCAGCCGGCCATCGCACACAATCGCAGCGGAGGCATTGCCGTGGTAGGCATTTATTCCAAGAATGTTCATGGAGCGAATTCAGTGTAACCGAAGAAGCTCAAGCGCAAGAAGCTCAGGCCGACAAACGCCGGCACCATTCGTTGAGCACATACAGCGACCACGGCCGGGACCAGGAAGTTTTTCCAGCCAGAAATTCGCTCCACACCGCCCGAACGCCTTCCGCATGAAGATGGGTCGCGAGTATGGGCGCGATCGAAGCAAAACTTGCCTCCAGTCGGGGTCGCAGCGGACCACGCAGCCACGATTCCCACGGCAGGGTAAAGGTCCTTTTTCGCTGCGCAAGAATTTCCGGTGGCAGAATATCGCGCAACGATTCGACCAGCAGAGCTTTCTGCTCACCGGGCCGCACGCGCGCGGCATCCGGAAGTGCGCTGACAAATTCCACGAGCGGCGTGTCCAGCAGAGGAGGCCGCACTTCCAGCGAACGGGCCATGCTTACGGAGTCCGTGTCGCGCAACAACGTGCTCACCATGTATGTCCGCGTCTCGAACCAGGAAATTGCCGCGATGGGTTGCATAATGGCGGCTTCATTGGTGACCCGTTGCAGCCATCCGAGCCAGGTGGGATCGAGAGTCACTCCGTCGGCACCCACGGTACTCGCACGAAAAGTTGGCTCGATGAGTTGCGAAAGCCGTGGGCCTGGCGGAAACAACGCGCGGGTAATGAAGTAAGGATGCGGAACCGATTGTGCGTCGGCATAAGCCGAGGCAGCCTTGTGCGCCGCGTCCGCACTCGACGTACTTCCCGCCAGCGATCGCACCAATGGAGAAGTGGCACGACGAACAGAATTCGGAAGCATTTTTCCAAGCTTGGATAACTTGGCCAAGCGAGGCGTATCGGAAAAAGTGGAGTAACCGGCAAAGAGTTCATCGCCGCCAAGTCCAGAGAGCGCCACTTTCAGACCGACCTGACGCGCCGCCCACGACACGAAGTATGTGTTGATGCCGTCCATGGTGGGCTGATCCAGCGCGGCCACCGCTTCGTCAAGGCGCTCCAGCATCGCGGCGCCGTCGAGCGGGACTTCCTGGTGCTGCAACCCGGCTCGCTCCGCGACCAGCCTCGCCAGCGGCGCCTCGTCATAATCCGTACCGGGAAAAGTGAGCGTGAAGCTGCGCGTTCCAGACTGTGCGCGTCCCGCCAACATGGCGATGGCACTGGAATCGAGGCCGCTGGACAAAAATAAGCCGACCGGAACATCGGCGATGAGGTGGGCTTCAACCGCGTCCTGCAACAGCGGGCGAAGCCGCTGCGCAGCACTGGCAAAATCTTTCGGCCGTTTCGGATCGCGCGCGGCAGGGCTGCGTGCCGCGTCGTACCAGGGCCGGGCGCGCGGTACGCGGCGGCGCTCCGGAATATAAACGGTCATTTTGTGGCCGGGCGGAAGCGAGAAAACATTTTCGAGAAGAGTGACCGGCTCAGACACGCTGCCAAAAAGAAAATAAGAAGTTAGCGCGTCGCGGGAAAGTGTTTTGGAGCAAAGACCGGCTGCCACCAAAGCCCGCACTTCGGATGCGAACGCAAAACCTTCGGTGGTCTGGGTGTAGTACAGCGGCTTGATGCCATAAGGGTCGCGCGCCAGAAAGAGAATCGGCACCGCCGCGTGGCGGGCCCGCAAATCCAGCAACGCAAACGCAAACATGCCCCGCAACTCACCGAGCAGGTCTTCGCCCCACTCCTCCCAGCCGTGAACCAGGCATTCCGTATCCGATTGGGTTGAGAAGGTGTGGCCGCAGAGCTGCAGTGTTTCGCGCAGCGCTCGGTAGTTATACAACTCGCCGTTAAAAATTACCGCGACATCGTGAGTTTCATTCCAAATCGGCTGGTTACCGCCGGGCAGGTCGATAATGCTGAGGCGCCGCATTCCCAACGCCAAGCCGGGAGCGCGCTTTTCCTCGAGCAGCAGGCCTTCACCATCTGGCCCGCGATGGACCATCGCAGCACACATCGAGCGAACGCGCGGCGCAGCATGTTCCTTACCAACAGCGAAGGCCACGCCGCAAATTCCGCACACGCTAGTCTTCGATCTCCGGAGTGTAAAAAAAAGTAGCCCCGGCCCGGGCTACGTGTTGCCGCAGGCGAAAGCGCGGCACCTGCGCGCGATGATCGGCATACCAGGCCAGCAAGGCGCGCAGAGAGAAGAAAAACAGAAACGAAATCAACGCAGCAAATAAAACGAAGAAGGATTCGCGCTCCAGCAGCAAGCTCCAGTCGAACACTTCGTCCCACTCAGGAAAATATTTAATCAGCGCCCGACGCAGTCCTAAGCCGTCGAGCGGCAAGCGGGCGATCCGCACATGAGCGAACGACTGATAGTTGTAGTCCGGAAGATAGCCGGGCAAATTGGCGGTGGCCTGCTTAAATATCGTGGGATTTTGCAGGTCTTTGCGCGTCAGCGTGTGACCTTGGGCGTCGCGAAGAATCACCCGGAAAGTGGGGTCAGCGATGATCCAACGTCCGTCGATATTCACTTCCGCTACTACGTGTTTGGCGGTGTATTCGGGGCTGAGCAGCAGCAGGCGACGAGCGTCCAGGCCCGCGCTGCGCGACAAATTGAGAAAGGCATTAGTGGCTGTGCCGCAAAGCGAAAGCAGTTGCCGGTAGTTGAGCGTCGTTTCGGGATCGCGGAAATCCAACTTTTCGGGATTGGCTGCCAAGGGGCGAGGTGGTCCGCTGCGGATCCACGACAGGATCGCTTCTACTTTTTCCTCGGGCGTCGCCGCTTGCGGAACTACGGCGTCGGAGAAACCCTTCAGGTACCTGCGAAGCGAATATTCCCAAGTGGCCGCATAGCCTACGAACAGAATACTGACGATCAGAAAAATGTTTGTGGTGCGCCAAAGCACCCGAAAAATCGCCGCTTGGTTGGGGGAAATTTGCGACAAGGCTCACTCCACCAGCCTGGGGCCGGAGGTTGCGCTTGCCGCGGAATCGCCGGCGATTGCGGCGTAAAGATTTTCCATTTCGGAGACCGGTTGTTCCCAGCCGAGACTCGCGGTCACTTGTGCGCAGCCAGCTGCCAAAGCCGCATGGTGATTGGCGTCGGTCAGAATTTTTTCAAGTGCGTCGGCAAGCGCCTTGGCGTCATGCGCGACGACCTCGCCAGCGAGGTCTTTCACGTGCGCAGCGATGCCGCATTGTTCGGTAACGATTACCGGCGTGCCGGCAGCCATGGATTCAGCGGCGGTGTTGCCAAAATTTTCATTCTGCGACGGCAGGACGAAAACGTCGGCGTCACGGTAGGCAGACCACTTGTCTTCGCCAAAAAGCGGACCGGTAAACTTCACCCGTGTGGACAGACCCAGACGCGCAGCTTCGGCAGCAAGCCGCTGATGCATTCCGGCGTCATCTGGACCGGCAAAAACCAACATCGGGTTGGCGTCTCCCATGTGTTGCTGTGTGAACTGCGCGAACGCCTGCAGTAAAAGTTCGGGGCTCTTTTTGGGCGACAGCCGCCCCAGAAAAAGAACCAACTTCGCGCGCTCGGCGATGCCCTGGGCTGCGCGAAACTTGCCGCGTGGCGGCAACGACGGGGGGAGGTCCACCCCGTTGCGGCGCAACACGATTTTATCGCGGGGAACACCGGCGGTGGCCAACTCCGAGACTTCCTGTTCGGAAGTGGCGATTACGGCAGCGGCATCCGCGAATAAACGGCGGCCTATTAGGGCATGATACATCCGTTTCAACATCACGTTGCGGACAATTGGAACGAACATGCCAATAGGCTCGATCACATAGGGAATACGCAGTTCGCGTGCAGCGGAAGCGACTGCCGGGCCCAACAAGTCGTAGAGCCCGAAGATGTGCACCACATCGAAATTTTGCAAACGGGCCCGGCAGTAGCGGTCAATCGCGGGATTCCAGCTCACCGCACGATAACGCCACCAACTCGGAATGTAGATGGATTGGACTCCGTTCTCATTGTGGCGCCAGCCGAACGGCGAACGGTCCCAGCCCGCCGCTTGCAATTCTGCTTCGGATTGCAACCGCAAACGCTTTTCCAGGCCCCAATCGGCGGTTACAACTCCCACTGTGTGAGCCCGGCGCGCGAGACCCTCGGCCAGCGCCAAAACCTTCACCGGAGGGCCGCCGAATTCGAAGAATGGGGCGTAGGTTTCGGTAACGTTCAGGATTCGCATTGTTCGCGAAGAATTTTTTTCAGGGCTTTTGAAAAAACGCTGAAGCGAAATTCGTGCTGCACGCGTTCGCAACCGCGGATGCCCATGTTGCGCGCGAGAGCCGGATCGGCCAAGAGAGTTTCCAGCGCGGTCGTGAGCTGTTCGGTATCGCCGTGAGGGACCAGGTAACCGCTAACGCCGTCGAGGATTACCTCGGGCGCTCCGCCATGGGCCCCGCCGATCACCGGTTTGCAGCAGGCCATCGCTTCAAGATAGACGAGCCCGAAACCCTCCGCGGCGCTCGGCAGCGCAAAAATCTCGCACGCGGCGTAGCACGATACTAATTGCGAGTAAGAAAGACCGCTCAGAAAATGGACGTGACTCGACACACCAGTTTTGTCGGCGTGTTCCGAGAGCCAGTCCTGATCATCGCCCTGGCCGACCAACACGAGTTGTAAATCGGGGTACCGTGGAAGCAAGCGCGGCATCGCGGTGATTAGCGTGTCCATTCCTTTGTACCGCTCGGTAGCAAGCCAGCGGCCCACGGTAAGAATCACACGGCCTTCCGGAAAATTTTTCGGCCGGGGGCTTTTCGCAGCGGTGGGAAGAAGCGCTTCAAATTCCGGATCGAGCGCCCACGGCAAAACGCGGATACGCTCGCGGTCCACTCGTTGTTGAGTCATCACGTGGTCGGCGGTATTTTGGCTGGGCGCCAACACGACACTGGCGTGGGCCAATGCGTTGCGACGCAACGCGGGCAGCGGCTCCCACACATCAATCCCGTGGGTGCACACAATCGTTTTCAGTCGCGGCGCAGCCAGCCGCATCGTTTGAGTTACCGGCGCCAGGTTGGGATGCCCCGCAACAACCAGTTTGGCATGCCGCCGCGCGGTGCGAATCGCCGTAGAAATGAAACGCGACTTGATACGTTCCGACCCGGTGAAAACGAATTCGCGTCCGCCAACGGACATGCGGTGCAGCTCCGGCGAATCATTTAAGCTGAAAATCCGACACTCCATGGAACGGCTTTTGGCAAATTCCGTTAGCACCGCTGCGAGATGTCGCCCAGCGCGTTGCACTCCGCCGGGCGCGTCCAGTTCAGAAAAGATGCCAATCAGCACTGGGTGAGAATGCCAAGCGCCGCGCTGGAACGCAAGTAAAGTGCAAGTCTCCTGAGAAAACTACGTCGGCAGCGAGTGAATCATTTGTTTCATATGAACAAAGCTGTACCGCAACGAATCGTGTCACGAACGTCGACCAGATAGCGCTGGAAGCAAGTCGATGAGCCGATCGAGGTAGAGGTCCGCGGGGTGCGCAACGCGGTCATGCGTCCCAAATCCGAAATTTACGATGGCTGCAAACATTCCCGAATTACGCGCGGTTTGCACATCCACTTCCGAGTCGCCCACCATCACCGCCTCATTGGCGCGCAGACTGAATTCCCGCAGGATGGTCGTGGCTCCTAGAGGATCGGGTTTTTTCGTCGGAAAACTGTTGCCCCCATAGATCGCGCGGAAATACTTAGCCAGTCCCAGCGCTTCCAGAATGCTCACACTGATGCGCACTGGTTTGTTGGTCAGCACCGCCATGGGCATCGCGCTCAGTGCTTCCAAAGCTTCCGGCACGCCTGGATAAGCACGCGTGTAATCAGTTTGGTGCGCTTCGTAATACGCCAAGAAAAACTCCAGCGCACGATTGAATTCCGCGGGGGAAGTCCCGGGTCCTAGAGACTTAGATACTAAGACCGGCGCACCGTTGCCGACGTAGCTCGCAACGGTCTCGGCAGGCAGCTCAGGCCGCTGCAATTCCCGCAGCGTGGCATTCACCGAGTGGACCAAATCCAGCTTGGAGTCGATCAGCGTTCCATCGAGATCAAATAATAGGCCGCGCACGGTAGAGAAATTCGTATTGGGCATAGTGGGAGTTTAGGGAAAATATTTTACGGCATGACCAAGGCTTTCTGCATTTTTTGAGCAGGGTAGCGACTTTCCTCTACAATCCCTCGGTGCACTCCATCGACCATCATGTATTGGCCGGCCTGAGCATTGCCGGCACCTGTCTGGATGTGCTCGGCACGCTCTTTCTCGCCTACGATTTACTCGGCGGACAAAACGGGCCACTCCGGTTGATCACCCGTATGGTGATGTACTCGCTGGTCTTCGGCGCGGGTTATTCGCTCGGGCTGGGCTTGTTCTTCGGGATCGTCGCCGGCGTCACTTCGGGGGTAACCGTCTCCGTCGAACTTCACCGCAAAGCCCGTCACGGCGACCACTACCCGCTGTGGGTCGAAGCCATCACCAGTCTGGTGCGCGCGGCGGGTTTTGCCGCGGGAGCGTACGCACTGTTGGGCTTGCGCTTCGCAGTGTCGTTCGGCTTGCTCATCGCAGCAGGCCAAGTCGTGGCCTACACGAGAGGCATGCGTCCAGGAATGGACTATGTCGCAGCACGGCGCCCGCGCTTTACTGCACGGCAAGCGGTGGGAACTGTGGTGCGAACCGTGGGCTACACCGCCGCAGCTTTGGTATGCGGAATTTTTCTGCAGCACCTGGAGCATCCCTGGCAATTTGCTTTGCGCGTCGGACTGGTCACCGGAGTGGTAACCGCCGTGGGCATCAGCTTCAATCCGTACGTGGAGTACTACGCGGACCGCTTGCCGGAGCGGACGTTGGGCAGCGTAGGAATCGCTCTAATTCTCTGCGGGTTCAGTCTGCAATCGGTGCAGTATTGGGTCTCGCTGCTGGACGTGCAAATCAAGTAGCGTTTTAGTGCACAATCGAAGTTCCACATCCGGAGTTTTCCGGCTAGCTAAAGTTCGCGTGGGCGGCGGCGGGAAAATGTCGACGCGCCGACAATTAAAGTAAAACTTTAATAGGCGTACTAAGAGATTTGGGCGATATGGAACATTCGAATTGGGGCGCGACAAAATCAAGCGGGCTGACGCTTTAGGCGGAATTGATTCGAACGGCCGGCTCTCGTAGATAACTTACTAGTTACTACTGCTAGAAATTACGTAGTAATACTAAGAGCTTCAGTACGCGTTTGGCATTCGAATGAACTGGCCACAACAATTCGCGTAAACTAATAAAATTCATTTCATGAACTTTTTGGAGAATCCATGGCCAAAGTATTTCCGTTCCGCGCATACCGCTACAATCCGGCACAAGCGCCTTTCGAAAAAGTTTTGACCCAGCCTTACGACAAAATTTCCCCGGCGATGCAGGACAAATACTACGCGGCGCATCCCGCGAATCTGATCTCCATCGAAAAAGGCCGCACGTTTCCGGCAGATGCCGCCGGAAACAACGTCTACACTCGCGCCGCAGCCGCCCTGCAAGACTGGATTACCAGCGCCATCGTGCAGCAGGATCCCGCGCCGGCCTTCTATGCCTACTCGCAGGAATATACCGTCCCAGGAAGTAGCGAACGGAAAACGCGCCGTGGGTTTATCGGCGCAGGGCAGCTGGAAGAATACGCGGCCGGCGTAATTTTCCGACACGAACACACGCTCTCAGGGCCGAAAGCCGACCGCCTGGAATTGCTGCGCCACATGCAATTGTCCACCGGCCAATTGTTCCTGATTTACTCCGACGCGCAGAAACGTGTAGAGGCAGTGTTGAATGAGGCAGAGAAATCCAGCGCCCCAGTCACCGAAATGACTGACGAATATGGGGTCATCCACCGGCTGTGGATGATCGCCGATCCGCAAAAAGTGAAAGCCATTCAGGAAGCCATGGCCGATCAAAAGCTGGTGATCGCCGACGGGCACCATCGCTACGAAACCGCACTGAATTATCGCAATGAACGCCGCGCGCAAGCAGGCGCGGCACCGGCCGACGCGCCCTACGAGCGCGCCATGATGACTTTCATCAACACCCAAGGCTCGGGTCTGCTCATTCTGCCCACCCATCGCGTGGTCGCCAAACTGCGTGATTTCAATTGGCCAAAACTGCGGCAAGGGTTGGAGCCGTGGTTCACCGTCGAGGCCATTCCGGTTCCCGACGACGCCTCGAGAAAAGCGGCGCGCGAGCAATTTCTTAAGAAGCTCACGGCCAATGCTAAACAGCGTGCCATCGGAATCTATCCCGCTTCGGCGGACGCTCAGAGTCGCGCCTACTACGTGCTGACCTTGCGGCCCGATGCAGACCTTACCAAGCTGCTGCCCAACCTCACGCCACTTCAGCGCGAGCTCGACGTGGTGTTGCTCCACAACGGCATCCTCGAACCGGCACTGGGCCTCACTCCCCAATCCATCGCGGCAGAAGCTAACCTCACCTACGAACGCGAAGCCGGCAACGCACTGGACGCCGTCGACAGCGGCGCAGCGCAAATCGCATTTCTGCTGAACGCCTGCGACGTGGAGCAAGTCGTGAAGGTCGCTACCGCCAACGAAGTGATGCCGCAAAAATCCACGGATTTTTATCCCAAATTGATGAGCGGCATCACCATGTATTCCGTGCGCTAATCTTGTTTAGTTGAAATTGAGGAGTCCGCGCGGAATTTATTTTTGTGCAAGGGACCTGCGCCATCCCTCCACCAAAAACAAGAGAGGCACGCAAAGGCGTGCCTCTCTTGTTAATGCGGATGAATGGCGGCTCAAAGGCGCCGCAGTGGTCTAGGTGAAGCTGGCGATCGCTTCCGATTCGTTGTTGTACACGTCGAACACGGTCAGCAGCTTGGTAATCTGCAGCACTTCCTGGAACTTCGCGCCAAGATTGCAAAGCTTCAGGGCGGTGCCCTGCGCTTTCGCGCTGTGATGCGAGGCCACCAGGGTGCCCAGGCCGGCGCTGTCGATGAACGTGACGTTCTCCATGTTCAGCACAATCTTCTTTTTGCCTTCGGCCACCAAGGCCTTCACTTTTTCGCGCAGCGCGTTGCTTTCTTCACCCAGCACGATGCGGCCATCCATGGCCAGCACGGCCACCCCATCCACTTCGCGACTGCTAAATTTCAATGCCACGTTATTTTCCTCCTCGTCGGAAAAGGGCCACGCCGCTTAAGACTTATGATCGCGTCGTGACCGCAAAGCTTATCAGTAATAGTCCGCGCAAGACATGTAATATCCGCAGGTCGCGCAGATCAATTTGCAGCGGCGAGACTCCAGCCGCCGCGAACAGACCGGACAGTAGCGCGAGGCATCCTCGCCGGGTGCGCCGCCGACGCTCTGGTCATTCGCGGGTTGCGCGGAATGATCGGGCCGGAGAGCATCGACCGGTGCCAGACTGGCAGTAGGTTGCACGGCTGGAAGGTTATAGCACATCCCCTACCACGGGGGAAGCGGGTGGGTGAGGCTGGCCAGCAAGTTTGCGGTGATTGGCGTCACGCCGATGCGCGAAGCGGCTGAGATTCGGATCTGGTGTCTGTGGAGTTGTAGAGCCGTTTGCCCGCGAGGATGAACCAGATGGCCTGGACGAGCACGACGAGGCCCATGCCGTGTACGTCGAGATGTAGAAGTCCACTCGCGATGCCGATGATGATCAGGGGACAGACGATGCAGCCGTAGATGGCGAGTCCGCGGCCTAGACTCTTTTGCCCGTCACCGCTGCGCAACGAGGAGGCCGACCACAGAATGATGGCAAAGGAAGCAGCCACCGAATAGATGCGGGCGAAGGCCTGGTTGATCTCAAAAATGCTGATGATGGCGATCTTCCACTGTTGCGCGTTAGCGGGGACGTCGCGAACCATGTGGCGCATGATGTCCGGAACAATGAAGCCGCTGACCGAGGTTGCGATCAGGATGGCCACACGAACCAAAGGCAAAGACTACAACGGCGGCGAACGCGAGCCGGTCGGGCGCGGCCAGACGCCGGGACAGTCCGCAGGCGCCGAGAAACAGCGCAACAAAACTGACAATGGCGAGTGAGTGGGCGATTGCAGAAGTCACGGCCAGACGCGCTACTGTCTCGGGCGTCAGCGGAAATGAACCGGCCACCGGGTGAATAGCCATGGTGAGCATGCCGCCGATGGAGGCGGCAATTAGAGCGATTGCGGATTTGCGGTCGTCGGTCATATTCGGTGCACCTCGTTGGACGTTCTTTTATGTTTTACGCAAAGGCGGCAGCGATGATTCGAGGAAAATGGACTTCTCGGACAAAGGGCTGCCAATTGTTCGGAAGCCGGAGGTTTGGGATGCCACAACTCGACTTGGGCGAGGTGGCGCTGATGGACGAACTGCGGCGTCCAACTCCTTAACTGAACTGTCCTTAACTGAACTGCGGCCATGAAGCAAAAACCGAATAAGAACAGCTCGAAAGTGATCTATGTCGAAGTCGGCGCCGCAGCACCGGACCGGGCGCCGCGTGCCGGCGGCAAGAAAGTCGACCCTCGCACTCTGCGCACTCGCGACGCGCTGGGAGATGCGCTGGTCGCGCTGATCCAGGAAAAAAAGTTTGAGGATATTACGGTGCAGGAGGTTCTGAATCGGGCAGGAGTCGGACGATCCACGTTTTACCTGCACTACCGCGACAAGGAAGATTTGTTTGTCAGCGACGTGGAAGACTTCTTCGCCATGTTCTCGGGCCTGCTGAAACGGTACGGAGCCAGCCCGACGCGTCTGGCGCCGGTGGCTGAATTCTGTGCACACATTCGCGACGTGCGCGAGTTCTACCAGGCGCTGATGAAGAACGACAAACTGGATGATGTGCGCGCGCTGGCGCGGGGATTTTTTGCCCGTTCGATCGAGGAGCGGTTGAAAACGGCTGGCGTGGAAAAAAACTCGATGCGGAGGATGGCTAAAGCCCACGCCCTGGCGGGGAGCATGTTGTCGCTGATCGATTGGTGGGTGGACAACGGGATGAAGCTGGAGCCGCGGGAGATTGACGAAATCTTTCACAGCACCGCGTGGAAAGGATTGGCAGAAGACCGCAAATAATCTGCGGCTACCGTAAAAGAAAAACGCGCCCGAATCTCTGGGCGCGTTTTCTTTGTCGAGATGAAGTTTAAAAAATTACTGTTGGTTAGGAGCCGGGGTGTCGCTGGGCGAGACCGCGCTGACGTTGGGTGCATCGCCGGGGGCGTTGGAGCTGGCGGCGACCGGCTTCTGGTCGATGCTGAAGCGGGTCAAGTACGGCATAAACGGAGTGACCTCGAAGGGCATCTTCTCGCGTTCAGCCACATTGCCGATGGGCTTGCTCTTCAGCAACTCCAGGCGGTCATTCCAGGGATCCAGCTTCACGCGGCCGCCGATGGGCAGTGCGGTAACCGCCACGGCTTTCTTGTCGCCGGCGGCAGCGGAATCTACCTTGAGGTCAGCAAGCAGCACACGGTTGCCCAAGTGCGGGCTGATCAAGTTGGGAATTTCTTTCTGGCGCGTCTCGACCGCAGCGACGAACAGCTTGGCGCTGCTCATTTGAGCGGCATAGGGCGATTTAGCGAGCAGTTCCGCAGCTTTGTTGCTGGCGGCGGTTTCCTCCTCAGGAGTGCGCGCGAAACCAAAGTGGCGGAAGGTGTCTTTGTCCTGCACGCCGAGCAGCTGATCGAAGAAGGCGTAGGACGAATCCAAGCGGTGGCCGAGAACCACGTGGCCCAGCTCGTGAGCGATCATGGTTGCCAGGCTGGCTTCATCCGGGAGCACGTCGATCAATCCGCGGCTCAACACGATGGTGTGACCGATGGTGAAAGATTCCAACGTCGAAGTCATCATCACCCGGCAACGCACATCTGGGTCGATGTCCAAGTTGTTGGTGACTTCCAGGTTGTTGACCACGGTTTCAAGAATCTTGTCGACTTCGCCCTTGGGCGCAATCAACCCGATGCGCTGCAGACGATCGATCACGTTGTCTTCCGCCTGGCGGTCCCACGAGCGCTGGGCCTGCACTGGGGTCAGGTCGTTGGAATTCTTGGTGTCGTCATTGAGCGGAGTCTCCACCAGAATCTTGGTGAGCTCCTGCTCCTGCGCCGCGTGGCTCAGGTTATAGCCCCACAGACGGGTCTGGGCTTTGAAATCCAGCTTCTTGGCCAAGGCATAGTGCAGTTCGCGCTCTTCGCTGTATACGAACGAAGGCAGCCAGAGGCCCGGCTGCACGTTGGAACGCCAGCTATCGAAGTGGAAATACCAGCTGGAGTGCCCACCGCCGCCATAAGCGCCGTTGAAGCGCACCACGTTGTAATCCTGATCTTCCACCCAGATACGGCCCAGGAAGCGGCCCTTGCCGGCCTTCTCGCGGGGGGTTACGTCAAAAACGAGGCAGCGCACTTCACCGAGGAATTCGCGGCGTACGTAGTCGAATTTATAGTTCTGCTTATCAAAGCCGTTGGTATCGATAAAAATCATCTGCAGGAAGCCGTCAGGCAGATACTGCATGGCGAAAGAAAAGAAATTTCCGATACCGGTGAAAATCTTTTTGCCCTTGCCGCCAGTCTCGGAAAGCGAGACCAGCTCAACGCCCTTGGAAAACTTGGCGCGCCCGAGGAAATATTTGTCGCCAGCCGGGGCATAGCCGAGATTAGCGTCGGGCTTGAGGTTCTGAATATAGGTTTCCACCAGCGGGGAATACGAAGAGATCTGGGTATTAAGGCGATTTTCGTTGGTGATGACCCGATCAATGACCTCGTCCATCGTTTTGGCTGTGGCTTGCGGTTCGGGCGTTGCCGGACCAGCAGGCGCCGCGGAAATGCTTGCAGCAAACGCGGTAAAACCGGCCAGCACCAGGGCGGACAGGACCGAACGTTGAATGGCCGAACTGAACTTACGCATTATCTTCTCTCCTTCAACTTGCCATGTGGAATTCAATGCGCACGCGCGCAGGGAAATCTACCGGTTGATGATCTTGTTCCGCGGGCTTGAATTTAATCTGTTGCGCCGCGCGAATGGCGTTTTCGTCGAGCCCGTGACCGAGGCCACTGATCACGCGGTTGACGTGAACGGTGCCGTTAGCCAGGAAAATCAAATCGAGCACTACGTCGCCTTCTAACTTCAAACTACGCCCTTCGGCGGTGTACTCCGGCCGGGGCTTATCCAAAATCGTCACAGTGGAAGTTCCGCTCGCCACGGTGTCGGCCTTCTTCTTCGGGCCTGCGGTGACCGTGCCCTCATCCGCGAAACCACCGGCTTGCACCGTACCTTTTTTGCCGCCGCCCGGAGGAGGATTGGCTGTTCCGTTGCCAAAGCCAGTGCTCGCGACAGTTCCCTGAATTCCTTTGGCCCCGCCAGTTCCATTTCCTTGCCCAGGTCCTGGGGGAAGATTGGCCGATCCAAAGGCGCCAATGTTCGGCCGCTTATTCGGGTCGGCTTTACCAGGCAATCCTTGCGGATCGCCAAATCCGCCAGTCTGAACTTTGCTGGCCGGCGCGGTGACGGTCGCAGGAGCAGCGCTTCCGGTGCTCAAATTGTTAATTTTCACGTCTTCGCGCGGACGCTTGGGCTGATCCGACTTGGTGTCAATGTTCGAGGCGCTCAGCACCTGATTCATGTCCGGAGCTTTGGCTTCCACTTTTTCAATTTTGGGCTGGTGCACGACCGGCTGGGTCACAAAGATGTGCGGCTGCTTGGGGCTGAGCTTCACCGGCTCAATTACCTGCGGCTTCGGCGGCTGCGGAGTAACTTTCGGGCGAATTTTCGGAGGCGGAGGCGCAATCGGAATCTCCGTCGGAGGGGTCGCCAAGGACACCACCTCCATGTTCAAAGCGGTTCTAATTCTTTCCGGATACAGTAGCGGAGCGAGGAGCGCCAGGCCAACCAACACAATTTGAGCCCCGAGACTTACTCCCAAGCGATCCCACTTGGGCTTCACATCCGGCAGCATTTCCAGGCGCGCGGCTACTGGCTTGGTGCCAATGGCCTTGCGCCAGGCTTCCTGGGTTCCGGTGGTGCGCGGAGAATGGGCATCGAAACCGACTCCTAAGGTCGTTTTCGACGGTTGTTCTGAGAGCATCGTGGTCATCCGTTTGCCAGCCTAAAAAAGTTAGGGTGCCGCCTAGGGTTAGGAACGAGAAGGGTCGCAAAACCCGGCGCATACTTGCAAACGCTGGTCTCTCATCCTTGAAGTACCACAGTACCTATCGGGCAGGCAGGAATCGAATAGGACTTTCGTACCGACGTCGCCAAGTCGCTAATGATACTCATGCCCCGCGCATCTGCTGGCCGAGTTACTGGCAGATTGAAAGCGCACGCTTGCTAACCCGTTTAGGGCGGTTCTGTTGCGGAGCTGGGAGCAACATAGGCTATAGGATACCGCAAAGCTCCATAGGGGTGCCTCGCAATTGCATTTTCGCCTGAAGGAAGTTCAGAGTATTCTCGCCGTTAGTTGCCTTTGATATGTGGCGTACTGGAACCGGCTTAGACGGCTGCGTTGTTTGTTTTCAGCGAGTTGATTTCCTTCATGAGCAGTGGCGAACAGAAGCCCGGTGACGAAAAAAAATCCGCAGCGGGCGGAGCAGACACCGTGGCATCGAGCGCTGACGCGCTCTCTAAGGCGTTCGTGGAATCCCGCTCCACCATTGAACAGTGGTGTGTGCAGGCCGCCGTCGAGCGGTGGGGAATTTCGCACGCCCGGTTCGCGGAAGAATTGCGGCGCTGCGCTGCCGCAAAATTTCGCGGGGCCACAACGAGTGCGGAAGAACTTCAGGGCTATCTAGCGACCCTTCATCTGGAAGACTTGGGCCTGGCGTGCGCGTGCGCTGACGGATCGGCAGACGCGTGGGAATATTTTTTCTCTGCATACCGGAGCTACTTGCGTGCTTGCGCCGGCGCAATGCTAAAGCGCAGCGCAACTGCCCCGGAGGCGCAGGATCTCGCTGACTCCTTGTATGCCGACCTCTACGGATTAACCGCGGAAAAACGCGGAACGCTGCTGAGGTACTTTCACGGCCGCAGTTCTTTGAAGACCTGGCTACGCGCGGTCATGGCCCAGCGCCACATCGACGCTATCCGGGCCGGAAAGAAATTTGCTGAGCTGGACGAAGAGCAAACCGACGGAGCAGACGGAGCCACGCAACGCAAAAGTGCCGGCCTCGGACTGAGGGGTGGCCTCCCGGGCGCGGGCTCGAGCGGCGGAATCGGCGATCCACATCGTGGCCGCTACCTGGGGCTGTTCCGCGAGGCTCTGGAGTTAGCGCTCAAGAACGTAGACGCACAAGATGCTGCCCGCCTGCGCATGTATTACGCCGAAGAAAAAAAACTGGCGGAAATCGGGCGAACGCTCGGCGAACACGAATCCAGCGTTTCGCGGCACCTGGAAAAAGTCCGCAAAGAGTTGCGCGGCGCAGTCGAAGAGATTCTGCGCGCTGGAGCCGCACACGGCACGTCAGCCGGCACCACCGGCTTGAGTGACGCGGAGATCGCCTTGTGCTTCGCGTATGCCGCCGAAGACGCTCCCATCGATCTCGATAAATTATTTTCGCAGGGTGAGACGAAGCCAAGAGCAAATCCCGCGGAAGCGCAGGAACCATGAGTACATCGATCGCTAATATCGGAAATCAAGCGCTTCTGGCGCGCAAGGACACCGCAGCAATTCGTTCTAAAGGTGCATGGGTATGAGCAGCGAAGATCGCGACAAGAAATTTGAGCAAGCCCTGCAGAACCACCTACGCGCAGAGGCCGCCCAAGACCGCCTCGCGGATAGCGATGTCGTTTTGCCGGTCGAAAGCGACCACCCCGACGCCGAAGTTCTAGGCGCATTCCACGAACGCATACTCTCAGATGCAGAAATGCACATCACCAAAGAGCACGTAGCCGGCTGCAGCCGCTGCCAAGAAGTTCTCACCCTGCTCGAAGCTACCGAAGAAATTGCCTTGGCAACCGAAAGAAGCGAATCGGAGCACGCAATTCCGGCACAAACTTCGGGCATTTCGATCGAGGCGTTGCAGCCGATTTCTGCCGGTCGCATTGCGGCGCACTCGCCATCGCCCACCGCGGTCGGGCCCATCGCTGCTCGGCAAAATCTGAAAACCTTGCCCGGCCGTAGAGCGCTTTGGCAAGTGATGGCCGCCATGGGCGCAGTGGCCGCAGGATTTTTACTCTTCATCTCCCTACGTGAGCCGAAGTATCACTCCGTTACACCATCGGGAAATCTGCAGGTGGCGCAGGAAGCAGCGCAGGACCAACTGACCGCGCAGAGAACACAGCCAACACCACCGCCGCAGAGTGCGGATCCGGGTGTGGCAGGCCAAACGCCGGGGGCAAGCGGTTACTCGGCTGCGGCGCGTATGTCGGCAGGGACGGTTGAGAAAAAAAATCTTGAACCCACAGCTCGTACCGGCGTCGCTTCGCCTAACTCGCCGACCAATCTGCCGCTAAATGGCAGAAATGTGGATAGCATGGTCGCACTGGGCAAGTCGCGTGGCGACGAATTGCGCCGCGAACGCGACGGGCTTGCGGCTTCGGACGCGCGAGTGGGGGGTGCCTTGGCAGGAAAAGTCGCGACCAGAGCGCCTAGGCCTGGCTCCGCAGAGATCTCGCCTAAGGAGGCTGCGGCGTCGGCCCCGGCCGCGGTGCCAACTCCATCTGCCCAGCAGCCAACAAAACGCTTTGGAGAGGAGAAAAAGACTCCCGCGGCTGTGCAGCAGGATAAAAACAAGGACACTGCGGTACAGCCGGGAAGCGCCGCTCAAACTGTTGAAGTAACCAGCGCAGACGAGCCTTCGAAAAGTGAATCCAAAGCTGCGCTTTCGGATCGCAACCAAATTCAGGTGGAGGCCGCGCAGGGCCGGCCGTCCAAATACATCACGGTGGTGACTCCAGACGGCACGGTGAGTTGGCGTGTGGCTCGCCACGGGCGAATCGAGCGCTCAACGGATAGCGGTACCCACTGGAAGCGCCAGAACAGTGGAACTTCGCGCGATCTGCTGGCCGGCGCTGCTCCCAGCTCGTCAGTTTGCTGGGTGGGTGGTCGCGCGGGAATTATTTTGCGGACCACCGATGGGGGTGGCCACTGGAACAAAGTGGCCTCCCCACTCACAGAAGATATCGCGCAGGTGGCGGCGGCCGATGGCTTGAACGCTACGGTTTCTTCCGGCGACAAACACCTGGTCACGACGGATGGTGGGGAGACCTGGGGCTCCATAAAAGAGTAGTCAACGACAACTGACTCAGCACACCTCGTATCTTCTGAACCACACTGTGCAAGAAAAGCGAGCGGGCCCGTTCTAACCGTGAACAATTGGAGGTGAGAAATGAGTCCGGTTCGAACGCAACCCCATAAAGTGCATAAGAAATTGATTGCGGGATCTGTGGCGATGCTGGCCGCCGGCCTGTTTAGCCATTTAGGATCGGCGGCGGCGCAGGATCGTAGCGCGACACTCACCAACGCAAGTCAGGCAGGCAACTCCGAAGCCGCGCAGAGCGCTACGACCGTACTTACCGATCAAACCGATCTCAACGTAACGGTCTACAACTCCAATATCGCGTTGGTGCGCGACGTACGCGACGTAAGTCTTCCTAGCGGCCTTTTCCGATTGAAGTTCGAAGATATTGCCGCCATGGTCAATCCCGCGACCGTTCACTTTCGTTCTTTGACTGAGCCCGAGAAGCTCGGAGTGCTCGAACAGAACTACGAATACGATCTGCTCGAGCCCGCCAAGCTGTTACACAAGTACGTCGGCAAAGAAGTCACCCTCGTTCGAACCTTCCGTGAAAATGGTGAGACCAAGCACGAAGAAGTTAAAGCCACTCTGCTGGCCGACAATAACGGGCAAGTCTGGAAAATTGGCAACGACATCGTCACTGGCGGATATAGCGAAGGCTTCCGCTTCCCGGAAGTTCCGGCCAATTTATTCGAGCATCCGACCTTGCTGATGTCGCTGCAGAATTCCGGTCCGGGAAGACAGAAGATCGAGGCCGCTTACCTCACCGGCGGTCTGCAGTGGAACGCCGACTATGTGCTGACCGTCGGGCGCGAGGATAAAACCGCCGATCTCGACGGATGGGTCACACTGGCGAACAATAGCGGTACCGCCTTTCACAACGCGCGGCTGCAACTCGTCGCCGGAGAATTAAACCGTCTGCCGGTGGCGAATCGCATGGCCATGGATGCCGCAGCAGAGACCGTCGAGGTGTCCGCCGCTGCCCCGCAGTTCGCTCAAGAAAATTTCAGCGAATACCACCTTTACACCCTGGGGCGACGAACTTCGATCGAAAATTCTGAAAGCAAACAGATCAGCCTGCTGCAGGGAACCGCGGTGCCCAGCGAAAAAATCTTTGTAGTGAACGGTCAGAATTTTTATTACCACAACCTTCAGAATCCCGGCTCGCCGCTGAAAGACGCAGTGTTGGTGTACTACAAATTCAAGAACGAGCAGAAAGCCGGTCTCGGAATGCCGCTGCCCGCCGGTAATGTTCGCGTGTATCAAAAGGATTCGAAAGGCGGCGTGCTGTTCATCGGCGAAGACCGCATCGACCACACGCCCAAAGACGAAACCGTCACCGTGCACATTGGCAACGCATTCGATGTGATCGCCGAGCGCAAGCAAACCGATTACAAGCGCATCGACAATCACACCTGGGAGATGGAATTCGAGATCACCCTGCGCAATCACAAGGACGCTCCGATCGTCGTGGAAGTCAACGAACCCATCGGCGGGGACTGGAAGATGTTGTCGTCGACGTTTGTGGCCAAGAAGACCGCGGCGTTCGCGGCGCAATTTCACGTCCCGGTGGCCAAAGATGGAACCGCGGTGTTGCGTTATAGGGTTAGGGCGCGGTGGTAAGCGTGGCGTTCATGAGCGAGATCAACGAAAAATTCGGGAGAGGTGCAGTGATGAGTAGATCGCGAACCAAGCTCGGCGCCAAAATTCTAGCTGCTTTGACTCTGGTAGGAGGACTGTTTGGGAACTCATTTGCAGTAGCCGCGCAGGAAGGGCGAACGCCAGAAGCTGCGGCGGCAACGACGTTGACAGATCAGCGGGACCTCAACGTCACCGTTTATAACTCCAACATCGCGCTGGTGCGAGACGTCCGCGAACTGACGATGCCCACCGGCACGTTCCGGCTGAAATTTGAAGACATCGCCGCAACCGTAAACCCCGCCACCGTGCACTTTCGCTCGCTCAGCGAACCAGACAAAGTCAGCGTCATCGAACAAAACTATGAATACGATCTGCTGGAGCCCGCTAAGCTGCTCCACAAATACGTCGGACGCGAAGTAACGCTGATCCGCAGCTTCCACGAAAACGGCGAAACCAAGCACGAAGACGTCAAAGCTATCTCTGCTAGCCGACAATAACGGTCCGGTCTGGAAGATTGGCAATGACATCGTTACCGGCGGCGCTTACGAGGGCTACCGCTTCCCGGAAGTTCCCGCCAATCTCTACGAACGGCCAACGCTGCTGATGTCTTTGGAAAATTCCGGCGCGAAAAAACAGCAAATCGAAGCGTCTTATCTGGCAGGAAATCTATCGTGGAACGCCGACTACGTGCTGACCGTGGGCCGCGACGACAAAGCGGCGGACCTCGACGGCTGGGTCACGCTGGCCAACACCAGCGGTACGGCGTTTCATAACGCTCGGCTGCAATTGGTCGCAGGAGATTTGAACCGGTTGCCCGCTATGGGCGGGATGGCGGCCAAGGCTATGGTGCGCGATCTGCCAATGAATGGCAGAAACGTGGTCGACTTCGCACAGGAAAGTTTCAGCGAGTATCACCTCTACACGCTAGGGCGCCGCACCTCCATCGAGAATTCCGAGACCAAGCAGATCAGCTTGCTGCAAGGCTCCGGCGTTCCCATCGAGAAACTGTTTATCGTGAATGGCCAAAATCACTACTACCACACCAGCCTGAACAATCCTGGCTCGCCGATCAAAGATCCGGTGATGGTCTATTACAAATTTAAGAATGAACAGAAGGCTGGTCTGGGCATGCCCATGCCGGCGGGAAACCTCCGTGTCTATCAGAAAGATTCCAAGGGCGGAGTGCTCTTCATCGGTGAAGACCGCATCGAGCACACTCCTAAAGACGAAATGGTCACCGTGCACATCGGCAATGCGTTCGACATCGTTGCCGAGCGCAAGCAAACCGACTATAAGCGGATCGACAATCACACCTGGGAGATGGAGTTTGAAATCACTTTGCGGAACCATAAGGACACGGCGGTGGTCGTGGAAGTGAACGAGCCTATCGGTGGCGATTGGGAGATGCTGTCTTCGACCTATAAAGCAACGAAGACGGCCGCCTTCGCCGCTCAATTTCATGTCCCGGTAGAGAAAGATGGAACCGCGACGCTGACGTATCGGGTGCGCGCGAAGTGGTGAACTTTAGAAACTGGAAGAGCTAACTGGAAGAACTATCCGGGAATGACGGCGTCCGCTTCGATTTCGATCAACATGTCTGGAGAGATCAGCGCGCTGACTTGGAGCATGCTGGTCACTGGCCGAATGTCAGAAAAGATTTCGCCGTGGGCCCGGCCAATTTTTTCCCATTCCGAAATATCCACCACATACATGCGCGTGCGCACTACATCCTGAAGCGTTGCGCCGGCTTGGACCAAAGCTGCTTCAATATTGCGGATGGTTTGCAGCGTCTGCAAGTACACGTCGCCCACGCCGACAATGTTTCCGTCTGGTCCGGTGGCGGTTGTGCCGGAAACAGAAACAAGGTTGCCCACACGCACCGCGCGCGAGTACCCCACGATCGGCTCCCACGGAGTTCCGCTGGAAATATTTTGACGTGGCACGCTGGATTCTCCTTCGCTCGCTTTTTTCCCGTTTTTTGCGGTGGTCACGCGCGCAGGCATCAGGATAGCCGACTCTCTTTGTAAGCTAAATGTAAAGTTTGGTTCACAACTAGCTAGATAGCGCGGTGTCGGCGTAGGTTGCTTGCGGTTTTAGATTTGAGCGATGGTCTGCGAAGGGCAGTTTTGCATTGACAACGGCCACGTTAACTGAGGATGTATGCGTACTGGGCCGCTTCGTTGCGTCTGTAGTCCGCATGGTAAACTGAAATTCATGACCATATCCGCAAACATATGCCGGGCTGATTGCAGCCCGAGGCCGCGATGAGGTGTAACAACATCCTGGAAGCCATCGGGCATACGCCACTGGTGCGCCTGAATCGCATTAACGAAGGTTTGAAGCCGCAAATTTACGTGAAGGCCGATTACATCAATCCCGGCGGCTCGGTAAAAGACCGCATCGCCATCACTATGATTGACGATGCCGAAAAGCGCGGCCTGCTGAAGCCTGGCGGCACGATCATCGAAGGCACTTCGGGAAATACCGGCATGGGCCTGGCGCTGGTCGCCGCAGTCCGCAACTACAAGATGGTTTTTACCATCACCGATAAACAATCCAAAGAAAAAGTGGATTTGCTCAAGGCGCTCGGTGCGGAAGTGATCGTTTGCCCCACGGCGGTTGAACCGGACGATCCGCGCAGTTACTACTCCGTGGCGAAAAAATTGGCCCGAGAAATCCCCAATTCCTACTATCCCAATCAGTACGACAACCAGATGAATCCGGAAGCGCATTACCTGACGACCGGCCCGGAGATTTGGGAAGACAGCGAAGGCAAAGTTACCCACTTTATTTGTGGCGTCGGCACCGGGGGCACCATCAGCGGCGTCGGCCGCTTTCTCAAAGAAAAAAATCCCGCGGTTAAAATTATCGGCGTCGATCCGGTTGGCTCGCTGTACTACGATTTCTTCAAGCGCGGCGAAACGGTCAAAGCCAAAACCTATGTCGTTGAAGGCATCGGTGAGGATTTCTTTCCTACCACCATGCATATGAAAATTCTCGACGACATCATGCAAGTGGGCGACGAAGAATGCTTCGTGGTGGCTCGTCGACTGGTAAAAATGGAAGGCTTGTTCACGGGCGGTTCCGGTGGCGCGTGCATTTCCGCAACTTTGCGCTTGGCCAAAGATTTAGGTCCGGAGGCTTTTGTGGTGGCGCTGCTGCCCGATACCGGCATGCGTTATCTCAGCAAGGTTTACAACGATGAGTGGATGCGAGAACGCGGTTACGTCGACGCCGCAGTCAAAATCACTGCGGCTGAAATCGTGCGCGCCAAGCATTCGAAAAATAAAGTCCGGGAATTAATCGTCGCACGGCCGTATCAGACGGTTTTCCATGCGCTAAAAACCATGCAGGAACAGGACATTTCGCAGATCCCGGTCTTCGAAGAAAATCTATCGGTCGGCACTATGTATGAAGACCAAATTCTGAATCTCGCGCTGCAAGGCAAAGATCTCCGCAAGTTGGTGGTCCGCGAAGTCATGAGCAAAGCCTTGCCGCAAATCCCAGGATCTTCGCCGGTCGAACGTATCACTCACATCCTGAGCCACGAAAATCCAGCCGTATTTGTAGAAATGGGCGGTACCCGCGTGGAAATCTTGACCAAGTACGATTTGATGAGCACCGTCACCAGCATGATGGAATCCAAACGGTAAAGAATCAGAACTCTTCGCACTGTCCCCGCAGAGTTAAGCGCACAAAAAATTAGCCCGGGAAGACTTAAGTGAAAATCCAGGAATTCAACGAACGTTTAAAAGAAGCGATCCTCATCGCCGATGGCGCGATGGGATCGGTGTTGCACGACTCGGTGGGAGCGCAGCGCTGCTTCGACGAACTGAACACTACTGAGCCGGAAGCGGTGTTTCGCGTGCACCAGTCGTACATTGAAGCCGGCGCGCAAATCATCGAGACCAACACCTTTGGAGCGAATCGCTTCAAGCTCGCGCCGTTGGGTCTGGGCGACGAAGTACAACGCCTCAATAGCCGCGGGGTAAAAATCGCTCGCGAAGCTCGCGACACCGCGAAGCGTGAAGTCCTCGTGGCTGGATCTATGGGACCGCTGGGCCTGGGCGTGCAATCGCGTCATCCCGAGCCGGATGAAATCAAAGAAATTTTCTACGAACAAGCCCTCGCGCTCGAAGAACGCGGCGTCGATCTGTACATCCTCGAAACTTTTGCTTACATCGAAGAACTCGAACTCGCCATCGACGCCATCCGCTCTTTTTCCGGTTTGCCGATCATCGCGCAACTCACGTATTCCGAAGAGGGCACTACTTTCGGGGACCTGCGCCCCGGCGCCGCAGCCGCGCAATTAAAAAATAAACACGTCCAGGTGATCGGCGCGAATTGCACTCTCGGGCCGCAAGCGCTACTACCCATCCTGCAAGAGCTCGTGGGCGTCGCCGACGTACGCGTCAGCGGCATGCCCAACGCCGGCTTTCCCAAACGCGAAGGCGACCGCATCGTTTATCCGCGATCTTCCCCAGAATATTTCGCCCTGTTCGCGCGCGAAGCTGCTGCCATGGGCGTGCGCATCCTCGGCGGTTGTTGCGGCACTACTCCGGCCCATGTGCAAGCCATGGCCGAAGCCGTGAAATCGCTACGTCCGGTCAAAGCTACGGCTGTTACTCAGGTCCAAGAAGCAAAAACGCCCGCGGTGGTCCGCGAGCGCGAACCAGAGAGCAAATTCTGGCGCAAACTTCAAAACAAAGAATTCGTCACCTGCGTGGAAATCGATCCGCCGAAGGGAATTTCCCTCGAACGCGTCTTCGAACAGGTCGACAAAATCATGGCTTCCGGCAAAGTCGATTCCATCGACATCAACAGCGGCGCTATGGCTCGCGTCGGTATGGACGCGCTGCTGGTTGCCGGCGCTCTGGAAGCCCGCGGCGTGGAAACCGTGCCGCACCTCACTACCCGCGACTACAACATCATTGGTTTGCAAGCCATGCTGCTGGGCGCCTGGACCGTGGGCGGCGTTCGCAACGTCCTGGCCATCACCGGCGATCCGCCCTCCGTCGGCGACTACCCGGAAACGAGCGGCGTCTATGAAGTCGATTCGGTGGGCCTGGTAAAAGTTCTGCACCGCCTCAATCAAGGCACCGACTGGGCCGGCAAAACTCTCGGCGGGGCGACTAACTTCACCATCGGCGTGGCGGTGAATCCCGTCGCCGACGATCTGGACAACGAAATCGCGCGTTTCCACGCCAAAGTCGAAGCTGGCGCGCACTTCGCCATGACCCAACCGCTCTTCGATCCCGAGCACTGGTACGATTTCGTAAAAAAGTTGGGCGGCGCACCGGCGATTCCAATTCTGATTGGTGTCTGGCCACTCAACAGTTACAAACAGGCTCTGCGCCTGAATAATGAAGTACCCGGAATCGTTATTCCGCCGGATGTTTTGAAATCGATGGAACAAGCCGGTGCGGCCGCTCGCGATTGCGGTTTTGATTTGGCGAGAAAAATGATGGCGTGGGCAAAAACGGAATTGGCCGGGGCCTACTTAATTCCGCCGTTCAAACGCACCGAAGAAATTCTGGAAGTTCTGTAGGCCGGTATCGGCAGTACCTCTCCGAAGCGGGTTGCGGGTCTAAGTCGCATCGAGTCTGGACGCATTGACGGTGACGGGACGAAGCGCTCAATTGGAGATTTTCTGGCTTGAAAAGAAAAGTCAAAACGAGCGGGGCGGAAGGTTGGTGCCCGCCCCACCCTTGCACAAACCGCAAGGATGGGCCACCCAGTTTTGAGTTGAGTTTTGGGAAACCAACTTCAAGATTTTGACGGCACCGCGCTGGTGTGATCGTGGATGATCCGCCATCCTTCTGGAAACCGCTGGAACACCAACGTAAAGACTCCGCCCACGTCGCCCTTCTCGCGCTTGAGTTGCCAATTCCCAAGGACCAGGGCGCCGTCATTCCCCAAGAAATGAAATTCCAACCCGGAAAAATCCAACTGTCCCATCGCGGCACGATCTGGATAGCTTTTCTTGTAGCGCGCCAGCACCCCGTCATATCCACGAGAAACTCCAGACGAGCCCGAAAAGGTGAGCTCCGGCGATTTCCAGTAGCCCACCACGAAGGCGTCGATATCTCCGCGGTTCCACGCTGCTTGCTGGGCAGTCAGCAAACTCGTGATCGCCAGACGGTCCACCTCCTGAGAAGGCGCTGGCATCGGCCTAGTCTGTGAGCCCGGCACAAGGGGGCCAATAGCTAAGGCCATGAGTAATAAGGGGATACGCCACAACGTCGATCTGTGTTCCATTTTGGGAATCTCCTGCTAAATCTGCCGCGCAGCTTAGACCAGCTTGCAAACAGGCGCAACTGAAGTCGGATCGCCACGAATTCCCTTGAGCGTTTATATAAGGATGTCGAGGTCCACCTCGGCCCCTCCTCATTAGGCCGGACCCATGCGTCCTAGCGGAGTGGTACTCCCGAGCTATGGTGCCGAACACTAGGCGACGGCAAAATGTCTGTGAGGGAAAAAGGAATGTTCGCCATCATGCTCTTCGCCATCTCCACGGTCGCCATATCCCAGTTTGGGATGTATTACTGGCGAGCGGTTCTCGCGAGCGTCGCGTCGCAACCAGTTTCCGAATCGGTCTTGGCCGCCGCCGCCGCAGAAAACCGACCGCTACAATCATCGGACTTCAGCCAATTCGCAGGTTTGCACTCACTCACCCCGGAACTTAGCTCCAACCAGGGCGGCAGCATGAGCCTGGTGCGCTTCTACTACGGGGTCATCCGCGCCATTGATGTGATCGTCGGCCAGCAGATTCCGGCCATCGCCCAGTGGAGCGAGCGCGAAGGTGCAGTCTGCGCCCGCTACGCGGCGGTGCGAGTGGATCAACGGCTGCAAGCCAACCTTGAGTTGGTCGCAGCAATGCGCTCCTGCTAACTGCTGAACGTTAGCAGAGCGGTTCGCTCAACTAACCCCTCTTTAAGAACGACGCCTCGCAGACCCTAAAAACCTGCGAGGCTCTCGTGTTTTTACTGGACGGTGCGATCGGGGCGCCTCGCCGAGATGAAATCGATGCGGAAGGAGCTGCCAACATTCACGTGCTATGATTTTCGAGTCGTTCATAAGGGATCCAGCGCATGACTGCCCGCCTTCTTGATGGCCTGAAACTTCGTGACGAAATCTTCGCCGAGCTGAAAACTGAAATTGCTGCTCTGGCTGCGGAAGGCGTCAAGCCTGGGCTCGCCGCAGTCCTCGTCGGCGAAAATCCGGCCTCGCAAATTTACGTTAAAAGCAAAATTGCCGCCTGTGAACAGCTTGGGTTGGCCAGTTGGCTGCATAGTCCGCCCGCCACCGTAACCACTCGCGACATGCTGCAACTCGTGGACACTCTCAACGGCGATCCCGCTGTCGATGGCATCCTCATCCAACTCCCGCTTCCTAAGCAGGTAGACAGCAAAGCGATACTGGAGGCGGTGGATCCCGCCAAGGACGTCGATGGTTTTCATCCCGTCAACATGGGCCGCCTGGTGAGTGGCCGCCCCGGTTTGGTGGCCTGCACCCCGGCCGGCTGCATGGAATTGCTGCGTCGCGGAAATATCGAAATTGAAGGCGCCAACGCCGTAGTCCTCGGCCGCAGTGACATTGTCGGCAAACCCATGGCCCTTTTGCTGCTCCACGCCAACGCCACGGTCACTGTCTGCCATTCCAAATCGCGCGATCTCGCTGCAACCATCGGCCGAGCCGACATTCTAGTCGCCGCTATGGGCAAGCCTGGCTTCGTCTCCGCCGAAAACATCAAACCCGGCGCCGCAGTCGTCGATGTGGGCACTAATCGGATTACGGATCGCGTCGAAGCCAGCCGTCTGTTCCAGAATCAGCCAGCACGCCTCGAGAAATTCAACGCCAAAGGTTTTGCGCTGGTGGGCGATGTCCACCCCGACGCGATCAATGTCGCCGGCGCCCTCACTCCAGTCCCCGGCGGCGTCGGTCCCATGACCATCACCATGTTAATGAGCAACACCGTGAAGGCCGCACGCTTACGCCGCGCAACACCAGCCTCCGCCGAAGCCGTGGCCGCTTCACCCAACCCAGGCTCGTCAGATCCGCCGCCGCTCAAGGCTGTGGCGTCCGCCGCATCCACTACGGCAGAAGCTGCGAAAGAAGTGAAAGGCGCAAAGCAAAAATCCGGCAAGCCTGGCGCGCGCTAGAATCTGGCATGTTGCGCCTCGGACTCACCGGCGGCATCGCTAGCGGCAAAAGCACGGTCAGCGCCATGCTCCGAAAACTCGGCTTCGTTGTTCTCGAAGCCGATGTCATTGCTCACCAACTGACCGAACCAGGTACTCCCGCATACAACGAAATCCTCAGTAATTTTGGCTCTTCCGTGGTTGGAGTCGAGGGCAAAATCGACCGCCAGGTATTGGCGAAAATCGTTTTCGCTGACTCTGCCAAACTAAAATTCCTCAACAGCATCGTGCATCCGCGCGTGGAAGAACATTTGCTCGCGGAAATGGAAAGACTGCGCGGCGATAAAAACCCTCCTCGCGCCGTTTTTGTCGAAGCCGCTCTGATTTACGAAGCAGGCTTGGACAGAATGCTCGACGGTGTCGTGGTAGTTTGGTGCGAACCGTCACAGCAACTCGAGCGCCTGATCCAACGTGGCTTCAGCGCGGAAGAAGCACAACGCCGAATCGCTTCGCAAATGCCGGTGGAAGAAAAATTGCGCCAAGCCACAGAAACCATCGACTGTTCCGGCTCAATGGAAGAAACGCGTGCGCAAGTCGAGCGACTCGCTACAAAAGTGCGCGCCGCACGTCCAACGGTCTAAGCCATTTGACGGGATCGCGAAAAATTTCCCCCGGTGGGAGAACGCGACTAGAAAGCGCAGCTACACGTTTTTAACGGCAATCGTTTAGAGTTAGAAGTGAACGCAATGCGAAAAGAGAACCAGTCATGAGCACTTCCAGAAGCGGCAGCTTGGTCCGTCTCATCTTGGTGGCAATCATTATTATTGCCGGCGCGTACTACGCCGGCGGCCGCTGGGGGCCGCGCCAACCCGTCAGCGTGGGAGCCGTGCCCGCGCCGCTGGGCGAAACTCCGCGCGCACTCCCCGGGCCCAGCGCCTCCACGCTCGCGCAGCGCGACGCTGCGCTTACCGAAGACGAATCGATCAACGTGCGCATCTACCGCGAAACCTCGCCGGCCGTCGCCAACGTTTTAACCAAAGCCACCCAATATGATTTCTTCATGGAAGCCGTTCCCGTGGAAGGCGCCGGCTCCGGATTCGTGATCGACAAGCGCGGCTACATCCTCACCAATTTTCACGTGGTGCAGGATGCGCAATCCATCGAAGTAGTGTTAGGCGATCAGTCACGCTATCCCGCGAAATTTATCGGCGCCGATCAGCGTAATGATGTTGCGCTGGTCAAGATCGATCCGGCGGGGAAAAATCTAGCGGTGTTGCCGCTGGGTGATTCCAGCGCGATCCAAGTGGGGCAAAAAGTTTTGGCTATCGGAAACCCCTTCGGTTTTCAGAGCACGCTCACGACTGGAGTCGTCAGCGCGCTGGGGCGCACGGTGCAGACCAGCGAAACAACTTTTATTGATGAAGCCATTCAAACCGACGCTGCGATTAATCGCGGCAATTCCGGCGGTCCGCTCATCAATTCACATGGTGAAGTGATCGGGATCAACTCCGCGATCTACACTCCGAGCGGCACGACCGCAGGCATCGGCTTTGCCATCCCGGTGAACACCGCCAAGAGTATCGCCAATGATTTGATCAACGACGGCCGCGTACATCGCGCGTTCATCGGCGTCGAGACGATCCCGGTGGGGGGATACCTTTCGCAGGCGCTGGATATGCCGGTACAGGAAGGCTTGCTGGTGGAAACGGTGACGCGCGGAGGACCGGCGGCGATTGCCGGCATCAAAGGCGGCGATCAGGTGGCGCAAGCCGGCATGCGTCGCATCATGATTGGTGGCGACGTCATCGTTTCGATTGACGGCCAACCGGTCTCAAATCAGTTTGACATCAACAAGATTTTGAACCGGCGTCGTCCGGGCGACACGGTACCGGTCACTCTTTACCGCGGCGGCAAGAAAATTGATGTGCAGGTCAAGCTCGCGGAGCGGACGGAGCAGCGAGCCAAGTAAGTTTCGAGTTTCGAGTAAGAGAATTAGAAGTGGAAGACCAAGCCAAGATCGCCTACGCCGTTATTTTCCCAGCGTTCAAACAACCGGGTGCGGAGATAGTCGACTTCCAAGCGCAGTGAGAGTCGAGGGGCCAAGCGGTAATCGGCGCCGCCGCCAAATTCCAGTGCGACGCCGTTTTGGCTATGGCCGGCAGTCTGCGGCAGGGCGTGCGTGCCGCCAAAAATTCCGTGGAACCATGGTTCCCAACGAGGACGGCGCCAGGTGATTCTGGGGCCCGCGCCGTAATTGACGAGCTTAATGTGCTCGTGCTCTAAAATTTGTGGAGCAAAGAAAGTGGCAACGCCGCCTTCCACGCCCAACCAATCATTCAGGAAGTAGGTGAGACTGGTGTCGGTGCCTACCGCGCTGGCGCTATAAACGTACGAGCGGAAGCGTTCAAACGAAACGCCCAGAAACAATTGCCAGCGGTAGTCGTCGCGCTCGCTGTAAATAAATCGTGGTTGCGGATTCGGCGATGCGCCGGGTAAGGCTGGATCGGCAATTTCCATCGGAAGCGCCAACGCGGTAGTGATCGTCGCGGGCTGCGACTCGAGAGCAGGCGAGGCCAGCGCGAGGGAATCAGAGAAAAGGGCGTTCGAAGGGAACACCGAGGGGGAGGACGTCGGCTGGATCAGGGGCACGCTTGCGGCGCTGGTCGCGCTAAAGTTTGCCGCGACGTTGGCGACTTGAGTGGCTTGCGAAGGATCGTTGGACATCGTTCCTTGCGCGCAAACCGCGCCCGCACTGAGACACAAAACGAATATCGATAAACTCAGCCTCTTCATAAGCTCCCCTTGAGGGCTGACCCCACGCCTGGAATCGGCCAACTAATACGGTAAACAACCATGCGCCTATTTGTCTACGCTTATCGCGTGTGCGAGCGTCAAATTTTGCAGGCCGAAACTGTCAATTGGCACGCTCAGCCCATAGAAGCCGTTTGGGTTGGTTGTGCTTGATCCAAAGGGCGGCTTGGGCTGGCCGCACCACGGTTAACGGCCGTGGCGGAGGTAGTCGTCAGTCTTGTTGAGCCAGTCTTCGCGTGGTGGGTTGAAGACGTCGAGGTCTACGGTGTCTTCTTCGGCCCAGGCTTCGTGGGGCATGTTGGGCGGAATGCAGAGGACTTCGCCGGCGCGGACGAGGATCTCTTTGCCGCCGACATTAAATTTCAGCGCGCCTTCCAGGATGTAAGTGACTTGTTCGTTGTGGTGATGGTGGAGGGGGACATGGGCGCCTTTTTTCATGAGGACGCGGGCGAGCATAATTTTGTCGCCGACCACCATTTCGCGATCGATTTTGGGATTGAGCTGCTCGCGGGGGACGTCTTTCCAGGCGAGATATTTGAGTTCGGATTCAGGGGCGCTCATTTGGAGACTCCGTAAAGTTTTGCGGCGTTGTCGTGCAGGTAGAGGTGGGCGAGTTCGAGGGCTTTTTGTTCGGTGATGGCGTTTTCGGCGACGAGTTCGGCAAGTGCTTCGGTTACGGCGGTGCGCGCGGAGTGAACGGCGAGCCAGAAAGTTTCTTCGGCACCGACGGCGTCGTTGAAGGGAAAGGCGTCGGAGCCGAACATGAATTTTTCTGGGTAGAGGGAGATCCACTGCTTCAGAATATTTTTTAGCTCGGACGGGTAGACGTAATAGCCGACGAGGGAGGAGTCGGTATAGACATTTTTGGCTTGAGTCATCCAGATCATGTCGAGGGTGTAGGGATAGCCGCCGTGGATCAGGACGAAATTGACGTTTTTGTAGCGGGGGTCTTTGACGACGTTTTCAAGATTGAGGGGATTGCCGTTGCGCAGGCTGAAGTAATCGCCGATGCCCACTGCGCTGTGGAAGTGGACTGGTAGTTTGAGTTTGCCGGCCTGTTCGATCAGCACGCGGAAAACGTAATCCTGAAAAATGCGGTATTCGTCGTCGGTGGGGACGCCGCCGGCGTGGTATTTGGTGTAGATGGCTTCCGCTTTTTCGCGCGGGGGATCGCTGAAATACAGAGAGCGGAAGTAGGCGGCTTCAAACTTCATGGCTACGCCGCCTTTTTTCTGGTTGTCGGCAAGGGTTTGGCGGACGAAATTTTCGTAGCCGGAGAGATCAGCGGGCAGAGCGGTTACGTTTTCCTGCTTTTCATAACGCTGGAGGACTTTTTCCTGGAGCGGGATGTAGACGCCGAGGTCGCCGTTTTTTCCGGTGATGTCGTGGTTATCGAAAGGAAAGAGGAAGGAGTCGACAAAGAAGACCCAGTGAAAACGCTTGGGGTCGAGGTAGGGGGCGAGGGCGACACGGTTGGCGAGGCAAAGCTCGATGTTCATTTTGTCGAGGATGCCGTCCCAGTAGGCGGTGCTGCCGGAGGCTTCAGCGGCTTTCTTTTTTTCGATGAGCCATTTGGAGTGCTCGGGTGAGAAGTCGTTGTAGGGGTAGTTGAAGAGAGCTTTGGAAGCGGCGACGAATTCGAGGTTGGTGTCGCGGAGGCGCAGGACGACGCTTTCGTCGGGCGGGGCGGCTTGAGCGTCCATGTCGGTGTCGTCGGGGAAAGTGGCGTGGGAGTGGTTATCGATGATGGGGATTTTTTCGATTTGGGGGAGGAGGCGGTCGTAAATTTTGGCGACTTCGGCGGGCGAAGCGGCGGGTTTGGCTTGAGCCGCGACGCAGACCGGAATGGCGGAGGTGAGGAGCAGCGAAATTCCGATGTGAATCAAATGTTTCACTTTTGACATTTCCTCGCGATCGGCAATTTTTTAACGAAGGAACGATGCCACTAAACGCTTTGACGCGCAACCGCGGCACCGCGCCAACGGGTGGAGATGCGCTGAATGCGATCGAGGGCATCTTCGAGATGGTGGCGGGCGCTGACCAGCGAGAAGCGCAGATAATTTTTTCCGGCGGCGCCGAAAGCGGCTCCGGCAATTCCCGCGACGCCGGCTTCTTCGAGTAAGAGGCGAGCGACTTCTTCGGCGGGCATGCCGGTGTCTTCGATATTGACCCAGGCGTAGAAGGAGCCGTCGGGAACCAGGCAGCGGAAACCGGGAATTTTGTTGAGGCGAGCGACAAACACATCGCGACGTTTGCGATATTCGGCGACCATGGCGTCGACGGCGCTAGTGGAATCGCGCAGAGCTTCGACGGCAGCGACCTGGGTGAATTCGGCGACGCACGTGAAAGTGTTCAGGACCAGCATGTCCATGGCGTCGATAATGGATTTGGGCGCGACGGCATAACCCAAGCGCCAGCCAGTCATGGCAAAACTTTTGGAGAAGCCATCGATGATGACGGTGCGTTCGGCCATTCCCGGCAGGGAACGAATGGACAGGAATTCACCATTAAACACAATGCGGGCGTAGATTTCGTCGGCGAGAACCCAGAGGTCGTGCTTGACGGCCAGGTCGGCGAGTCCCTGGAGAGTTTCGCGACTGAAAACTGTGCCGGTGGGATTGTTGGGGGAGTTAAAAATCAGGACGCTCGTTCGCGGGGTGATCTTCGCAGCAATTTCCTGTAAGTCCGGTTGGAAATTATTTTTCTCTGCTAAGACATAGGGAACGGCTTTAGCGCCGAGTCCACGAGTGAACGAAGGATAGATGGGAAAGCTCGGGTCGGGGTAGAGAACTTCCGCGCCGGGCTCGATGAGCGCCATCATGGCCAAGGACAAAGCCATTTTGCATCCGGGCGCGATGATGACTTCTTCGCTGGGGACGTCCAAGCGGCGAGTGCGCTTCAGATATTGAGCTACGGCGGAGCGCAACGCGGGGATTCCGCGGGTGGAAACGTAGCGGTCACGACCGGCGGCGACGGCGTCGCGCAAGGCATCGACGACCGGAGCGGCGGGATGGAAGTCCGGCTCGCCGAGTTCGAGATGGATGATGGAGCGGCCTTCGCGCTCCAGTTCTTTCGCGCGGGTGTAAACGGCTAGCGCGCCTTCTCCGGTTAGCTCAGAAACACGCGATGCGATTGGGCGCATAGGAATTTGTCCGGCGAAATCTTATCACTTCGCTGCGGGCGGCGGAGTGATGGGAATGTGCAAACCGTCGATGAAACGGGGAAACATTTCAAAAGCGGCGGCGGTGAGAAAAAGTTCGACGAGTTCCGGGTCAGAGAAGGCGGTCTTCAACTGTCCGAAGACGTTGTCGTCGACCTGAGATGCGCCGCCGTGGAGGCGATCGGCGAGGCGGAATCCGGATTTTTCTTTTTCGCTGAATGGGCCGGATTCGAAGGATTGGACGGAGGCGATTTGCTGGTCGGACGCGCCCTTCTTTTTTGCGGAGATGCTGTGGGCGCGGATGGCGTATTCGGAGTTACAGAGCTGCGAGATGCGGACGGCAACGAGTTCCTTGTACCAACCGGTCAGAGCGCCGTCGCTGAGCAGTGGTTTTAAGAAACCGGCGACGCCTTTGGCGATTTCTGGCGAGTAGGAAAGCACCTTGAACATGTTGGGGACGACGCCGCGCTGCGCTAATAGTGCGTCGTAGAGGGCGGCGGCATCGGGCGTTACTTGCTCGCGTTCGAGCAAGGGGATGCGAGCGGTTGGTGCGGTTGTGCTGGTGCTCATGCGAACCTCGCGGATCAGAATGCGTAGCGCAGCGAAAACTGTATCAAGCGCGGAGTGCCCACGGTGGAGAAAATTTTGCCGAAGGCGGGGTTAGAAATGTCGGTGAAGGTCGGATTCGCAAAGTTGGCATGGTTCCAGATGTTGAAGAAGTCGGAAGTGAAGCGCAGTTCCTGGCGCTCGCTGATGCGGAAATTTTTCAGCAAAGAGAAATCCCAGTTCTGCTGGAAAGGTCCGCGATAGATGTTGCGGCCAAGATTGCCAAAAGCGGTGGTGCAGGCGTTGGGATCCAAAGCGCAGCCCGCTGGATCGGCTGGAGGTGCGTGGGTGAAGTCGGCGAGATTCAAATAGCCATTGTCCACGCGGGATTTGAGGCTTCCGCTGGAGTAGCCTTGGGCGATGGTACCGCCGTCGACGAGTTGGGCGCCGGAAGTGGGCGATTGCAGACCGCCGCCAATGTAGGCGGAGCCTGCCGAGCCGTCGAGCACGGAGAACGGCGTTCCGGATTGGAAGATGGTGATGCCGCTGACGGCCCAGCCACCCAGCGCGGCGTGTTGCCAGCCGCTCGCGTCTTTGAAGAAGGGGAGCTCGTAGCGGTAGCTGACCACGAAGCGGTGCGGGCGATCGAAGTCCGACAGGCCGCGAGAATCGTTCAACGAGAATTCGTTATTGAACGCAGTGTTGAGAGCAGTGTTGCCGGTGGAGGTCGCATCGGTGGACTTCGAAAAAGTGTACGCCGCCTGAAAATAGCCGGCGCCCCAGCGGCGCGAAACCGTTGTTTGCAGCGAATGGTAATGAGAGTAGGCGTCGTCGGCAAAGATTTGCATACCGTTGTAATAGTTGATTCCGCCGTTGGAAGAGCGCGCTGGACCGTTCGCAGCGGTGCTCTCGGTGATCTGGTATTGCGTGCCGTCCTGCGCGGTGATGGTGATGGGGTTGTCAGCGGTAGCCAGCTGAGATCCGAAGGTGCGGGTCTCACGCAGGTGTACCGCGTGCGTGCCGATGTATCCAACTTCCAGAACCCAATCGCGTCCGAGGGCGCGCTGGAGGGTCAAGTTCCATTGCTGGGTGTTGGGTGCAACGAATTTTCTCGGTACCACCAAGCCGAATAGAAATTGCGAGGGAATTACGCCGGGGCCAGTTCCGCTGCAGGCGTAGTTGGGGGCGCCGGTGGTGTCTCCGCCAGTGAAGCCGGTGAAGGCGCCGAGGCACGGAACGAAGTTGGGATCGAGCGTACCCGCGGCTGGCAGCGCGTTGGGATTGGGAGTCGGGCAACCGGGAAGAGGCGTGGCCGAGAAAAACGATCCCAAGCAGCCGGCTTGTCCGCCACCGAAGGCGATCGGAAGAAACGGTCCATTGAACGAAAGTTGATCGGCGGTGCCGACATCTTCGCGAACGTAGTAAATGCCGTAGCCGGAGCGAATCGTAGTTTTGTGCTGGCCGTGAAGGTCGTACGCGAGGCCGATGCGCGGGCCCCATCCGGTGGCGTAATTGTTTTTGTAGGTGGAGTCGTTGCCGGTGGGAACCAAACCATCGATCCCAAGACTTTTCACGCAGGAGCCGTAGATAAAGGGGTATTGGCCGGCGGCGGCCAAGTCTGTATCGAGATTTCCGATGTGGCAGAGATTGTCCTTAAATGCGCCCATTTCTTCGACGCGCAGCCCAAGATTCAAAGTGAGGTTCGGGCGGACCTTCCAATCGTCTTGCCCGAAAAAGGCGAAATCGTTGGTGCGGTATTGGTGATTATCGACGCCGCCGCCGCCGAAACTGCCGCTGGGCGCGCCTTCGAGAAGAGTCTGAAAGTCGGTGAGTCCGCCAAGGCTGGCAGAAGTTGCGGTGGAGGGAGCGCCAGGCACGTTGGAGAAAAACAACTGGCCGTTGAAGACCTGCGGGAAAAGTTTGTCGAGATTCACGCGGGTGTATTCGCCGCCGAAACGGAAGATGTGCGGTCCTTTGACCCAACTGACGGTGTCGACGAGGTTGTAGTTGTTCTGGGTCTGGAATTGATCGGCGGGCGGTGTGGGGCCGAGTTGGAAACCGGCCGAGCCGAACTGCGTGAATTTGTAGATGGAGTCGCTGATGTTGTTGGTGGGGCGGTCGATGCCGAGATCGGCGGCGGTGACGGGCGCAATGTTTTTCAGGCTGTACTGGATGCGGACGTAGCCGAAGCGAAATTCATTGACGATGGCGGGTGTGAACAGATGCGTTTCGCTGACGCTGAAGAAGCGCCCAGCGACCGGTAGATCGAAGGGGAAATTCAGGTCCGCGGCGCTGATGCTGCTGGCGAGAGTGCCGCCGAGAGAGGCTTGCAGACCGCCGGCGCCGAAGGGTAAGAAAGATTCGGCGTTCGAGAAAAAGAAGCGGGCGGAGAGTTTGTCCTGGCCGCCGCGGAATTCGCGATCCCAGTTGGTGGTGAATTGGTCGTCGGTGTACTTGCCGGGGCGGCTGACGATGAATTCGCCGGAGTTGAGGCCGACGGCGCAGGTGTCGGGGTCAACTGTCACGCCCGGTGTTCCGGCGATGGACGGCAGCAAGTAACCATTGGCATCGCCGCCGAATTGATTGCTTTTGAAGTTCAGAAGTTTTTCGATAACCGGGTCGATGGTGATGGGAACCGCAGGGCATCCGCCAGGATTCGCGGCGGTGGGAGCGGTCGCCGGGGTGCTGAAGATCGCGGCCAGATTGGATGCGGAACGGTCGGCAGGCAGAATTGGGAATCCGGGATTGTTGATTTCCGTGCCGGGAGAGAGCGCACTGCGCTGCCTGGTGCCTTGGTAGTTCACGAAGAAGTAGCCGAGGTTTTCTTTAACTACCGGGCCGCCCACGCTGACGCCGAAAATATTCTGTTTCACGGGTGGGCGCGGGGCGCCGGCGGCGTTGAGGAAGAACTCATTGGCGTTGAGAGCGTCATTACGAAAATATTCGTAGGCGTCGCCGTGGATGCCTTTGGAGCCGCTGCGCAGAATGGCGTTGACGTTGCCGCCGCCGTTGCGGCCCTGGCTGGCGTCGTAGAGGGAAGTTTGCACTTTGAATTCCTGAATGACATCCGGATTGGGAAGCGGCACGTTGGTGGACTGCGCGACGTTGTAGTCGGTAGAGCTGATGCCTTCGATGAGGTAGTTATTGTTGTCTTCGCGTTGGCCGTTGACGATGATGCGCACGTTGCCGCGGCCGAGTTGGGCGGAGGCGTTCAGTTCGCTGCTGGTGCCGGAAGAGAGCGAGAGCAGTTGCTGATAGTTCTGGGTGGCCAGGGGCAGTTCGCGGATGGTGGCGTTCCCAACGGATTCGCCGGTGGTGGCGTTGGTGGTTTCGACGGTGGTGACCTGGGCGGAGATTTCGACGCGTTCGGAAACCTGGCCGGGCTTGAGCGGGATGGTGATGCGGGTGGTTTCAGTGACGCGGACTTCGATGTTGTCGGCGCGGGCTTGGGAGAAGCCGGATTTATTGACGACGACATAGTAGGTGCCGGGAGGCATGAGCGCGGCGGTGAAGGTGCCGTCGGCCGAGGCGGTTAATGTGCGGGCGACGGCGTCGGTGCGGCTGTCGATGATTTGCACTTCGGCGTCGGCGATGCTGGCGCCACTGCTATCGACGACGACCCCGGTGATGGCGCCGGTGGCGCCGCCCTGAGCGTGAGCGCCTGGTGCGAAGATTATTGAGATTCCTGCGAATGCTAAGGCTACAAGGAACAACTTAAATACACTTCGCATAACTCCCCCAGTTTGAGGACTACACAGAAAGACAAATGTGAGCTGGTTACGGCGGACTAAAAATCGTTGAGACAACAGCACGGAATGCGGCACATAGGAATACTCCGGAAAAAAATCTTGGCAATGAAACTAACGTTTCACTTTGCGAGTGTCAAGGGAGTTGGCCGGTATCAAAAAAATTTATGCGCCGATGTAGCGGGCGTAGAGGGAGCGGGCGATGGCGGGATCGGTGGTGCCTTTGAAGACGGCGCGGCCGTCGGCAAAGATGGTCATTTCGTAGGGCGGGACGCTGGCGCGCAGGAGGAAATCGTTGCGGCGGATGTCAGTGATGGTGCGGGCGAGGCGTTGCTGCAGTTGTGCGAGATCGAGAGAGCGGGCGTGTTCGTGGATCTGAACGGAGTTGCGGCCGCACATGGTGATGTGCGGGTGGGCTTGGCCTTCGAGGTAGGAAAATTCGTGGCGGGCGCAGGCGCGGCAGGCGGGGTTGCGTGGGATGTGGAGAGATTGCATGTGGCCGGACCAGACATTGCAGGAGATGAGGCGGTGATGGAGGGCTTCGGTGCGGCCGGAGAGGAATTTGATGGCTTCGGCGGCTTGGAGGGATGCGATCAGGTTTACGACTGGGCCGAGGACGCCGATGGTGTCGCAGGTTTCTTCGGCGGCGGGAGCGGGGGCATCGACGCCTTCCATAAGGCAAGCCAGGCAGGCGGTTGTGCCGGGCTGGACGGTCATGGTGAGGCCATAACTGGCGACGCCGGCGGCGTAAATCCAGGGGAGACGGGATTGGACGGCATAGTCATTAATAAGGAAGCGGGTTTCGAAGTTGTCGGTGCCATCGAGAATGAGCTGGTGGCCAGCCAGCAACTCTTTGACATTGTTGGGGTTGATATCGGCTACGAGGCCATCGACGGCGACGCTGGAGTTGATGGAGCGGAGTTTGCGTTCGGCGGCGACGGCTTTGGGAAGGGTTTGGGCGGCGTCGGACTCGTCGAAGAGGATTTGGCGCTGCAGGTTGCTGGGCTCGACGAAATCGCGATCGATGATGCGGAGGCGGCCAACGCCAGCGCGGGTGAGGAGATTGGCGGTGGCTGCTCCGATGGCCCCGCAGCCGACCAGCACGGCGCTGGAGGCCAGCAGGTGCTCCTGACCTTCTAGACCAAGCGGCTCAAAAAGGATTTGTCGCGAATATTTTTCTCGCAGAGAATCTTGCACGAGTAGAGCGG
Source organism: uncultured Acidobacteriota bacterium (assembly GCA_963846145.1). Classification (GTDB taxonomy): domain Bacteria; phylum Acidobacteriota; class Terriglobia; order Acidiferrales; family UBA7541; genus Acidiferrum. The sequence continues at coordinate 200,070 of CAWJUV010000008.1, forward strand.
TCCGGGCGGGCGGCGCTGATGGCCCGCAACAAGGATGATAGCGCCAAAGGCCAGAGAGAGGGCAACGCCGCTGTGCTACGCTTCGTCTGAGATAAACAGAACATGAAATGTTGTAGTCGCAATGGGTTGCGAGGAATTGTGCTGCTCGCGCTCCTGGGTGGAGCTGCGGCAACGCGTGCGCAAAATGCGACGGCGAGTCCGGATGGTAGTGTGGTTCAAGTTCCTGCGCGTCAAGTTCCTGCTGCGGCGGGCGATCTAAATAATTCGGAAGAAAATCCGGTGGTGGTCGAAGTGCGCGTGGTTGCGGAAGATGGGCGGGTTCTGCAGCGGCCGGTGAAGGGTATTAGCGTTGCGGTTGGCACGCCACTGGATGGCGCGAAAGTGGCGGAGAGCCTGCGGATTCTTTATCGCACGGGAGATTACGCGGATTTATCGGCGGCGGTTACGGAAGTGAGTGGCGGAGTGCGCCTGGATTTTGTGGCGCACGAAAATCTTTTTTTCAACCAAGTGCTGATTCAGGGGTTGGTTTCGCCGCCCAGCGAAGCGTCGGCGGCTGCGGCGACGCAGCTGGCGCTCGGTCAAACTTACCAACCGTCGATTGTTGAAGAAGCCGCGGATCGCTTACGGGATATGTTGCGGCAAGAAGGTTTGTACACCGCGGTGGTGACGGCGGAAATGGTGCCGCATGCCGAAACCCATCAGATGGACGTGATTTTCCACGTGAAGTCCGGGCCGCGGGCGACGATCGGAACGATTCATTTGAAAAATGAAACGGAATTTCCCGACGCGGAGATTTTGAGGCGGTTGAAATTCCGCGAAGGGCGATCGGTGACTTCGGGCCGGCTGCAGGCGGGGACGGATCGCATTCGAAAATTTCTGGTGAAGAAAGGCGATTTGGTGGCGCGGGCGGTGATTCGGCGCGGCGCTTACGATGCGGCGAAGAACAATGTGCCGCTGGATCTGGAAGTGAGCCAGGGGCCGAGCGTGAAGCTGATGGTGAGCGGAGCGAAATTTGCGAAGGGAGATTTGCGGAGGCTGGTGCCGGTATTTCAGGAGGGCGCGGTGGACGCGGACCTTTTGGAAGAAGGCAAGCGGAACTTGCGGGAGCGGCTGGAGCGGCTGGGATATTTCGATGCGACGGTGGATTACACCACGGTGACGCAAAAAATTGCGGCGAACGCCAACGGATTCGTGGGAACGCAGGAAGTGATCACGTACCAAGTGGTGCGCGGCGATAAGCACGATCTGGTGAGTATCGATTTGAACGGCAATCATTACTTCAGCGATTCGTTGCTGCGTGAACGGCTGCAAGTGGCGAAGGCGGCGTTTGGGACGCCGGGGAGATTCAGTCGACGCTTGATGGAATCGGATGCGGTGTCGATGCGGAATTTGTATCAGGCCAACGGATTTTTGGATGCGAAGGTCGATGCGGTGGCGAATGACAACTACAAAGGCAAAAACGGCGATTTAGCGATCGAGTTCAAGATCGATGAGGGTAAGCAGACGCGGGTGGCGGCGCTGAAACTTGAGGGCGTGCACGCGTTCAAGGAAGCGGAGTTGATGGGAGATGTGGCGTCGACGCCGGGTCAGCCGTATTCGGATTTTAACGTGGCGACGGATAGGGATGTGATTCTGGCGTTGTACTACAACGATGGGTTTCCGGAGGCGACGTTTACATCGACGGCGGTGCGGGCGACTGCGACACCCGCCGAGAACGCGGGAAAGCTGAAAAAAGGCGGGGGCGCGGAAGAATCGGCGTCAGGAGATTCGGCGGGCAAAACCAACGCCGAGGATAAAGAAAAAAAAGCGCAAGAAAAAGCGCGGGTTCCAATTGCGCAAGCGGAACCGGTGGAATTGACTTATCACATTGCAGAAGGCCCGCAGACGACGGTGCGCCGGATTTTGTATTCAGGGCAAGTGCACACGCGCCCAAAAGTCGTGCGGCGCGAAGTGCAAGTGAAAGAAAACGCGCCGCTGCGGCAGGGGCAAGTGGTGGAAAGCCAGCGGCGCTTGTACAACCTGGGAGTTTTTAATCGGGTGACCATCGAGCCGCAGAATCCCGCGGGCACCGATCGAGAAAAAGATTTAGTGGTGCTGGTGGAAGAAGCTAAGCGCTACACGCTGGCGTATGGCGGCGGATTTGAAGTGCAGCGGCTGGCCAGCACTACGAATCCCGTCGGTGGACAGGTGCAAGCAGCACCGCGCGGAATTTTGGAAGTTTCGAAGCTGAATTTGACGGGGCGTGGAGATTCGCTGTCGTTGAAACTGCGCGGCAGCACGATCGAAGATCGCGCGTTGCTGGCTTATTCGGATCCCAACGCGTTTGGGCATAAGGACTACAGCATTCAAGCGACGGCATACACGGAGAAAACGCAGGACATCAATACGTTTACGGAGACGCGTTACGAGGGTTCGCTGCAATTGACGGATCAAGTGACGCCGCGGACGACGATTTTGTATCGCTATGTGTTCCGGCAGGTGCGAGTTTCCAATATCGCCGACACTATTAATCCGCAGGCAATTCCATTGTTTCAACAGCCAACGCTGGTGTCGCAGTTTGGAGTGACGTGGATCAATGATCGACGGGACAATCCGGCGGATGCGACGAGGGGGACATATAACAGCGCGGATTTTGGGGTGGCGGACGAAAATATCGGGTCGAGTGCAAACTTTTTGCGATTTTATTATCAGAATTCGACGTATCACCCGATTGGAAGACGGTTTAGTTTTGCGCGATCGATCCGGTTTGGCGGAGAGGTGCCGTACGGGAACACGATTTCGCTAACGTTTCCGCCGCCCACGACGGTGCCACTGCCGTCGTTGATTCCGCTGCCGGAGAGATTTTTTGCGGGCGGGGGAACTTCGCTGCGAGGTTTTGGATTGAATCAAGCGGGGCCGCGCGATGCGACGACCGGATTTCCGGTGGGCGGGCAGGCGCTGCTGGTTTTGAATCAGGAACTCAGATTTCCGATGCGGTTGCCTTATTTCGGAACGTCGTTAGGCGGGGCGATTTTTTATGACGCTGGAAATGTTTACAGCCGGTTGAGCCGGATCAGTTTTCGTTCTTCGTTGCCGCATCCGACGTTCAATAACAGTGACCCGGCTAACGAGACGTGCCTGACCAATTGTTCGAATGAGCTGAATTATTTTGCGCACACCGTGGGATTTGGGATTCGTTATGCGACGCCGGTGGGGCCAATTCGAGTGGATTTAGGGTATCAACTGAATCCGCCGGAGTTTGTGATTCCTTGCCAGGCGCTGACGGGCGCGGTGCCGACGTGTCATAAGGCCGGGCATCTGCCGAATTTTCAGATTTTCTTCAATTTGGGGTCGAGTTTCTGATGCGGCCGCCGGCAAAACTCGGTTTGCGGTTTTTGCCGGAGCTGCTCGGTTTGGTTTTGGTTTTGTTGGCGACGCCGGTGGGCTCCTCGCAAAAAGTTATCGACCGAATTGCGGCGCGGATTGAGGGCGACATTATTTTGTTGAGCGATGTTCGGCAACTGGGTCGTTACCAGATGCTGGTGGAAGGCAAATCGGAGAGCGACTCACAACTGCTCGATCGGCTGATCGATCAGTGGGTGGTGGCCAATGAAGCGGAGGCGTCGCGGTTCCCACATCCCAGCAATGCGGAAATTGATCAGGGCGTCGCGGCGCTGAAAAAGTCGTTCGCGTCGGCGGAATCGTATGAGGAAAGAAAAAAGCAGAGCGGCTTGAGCGATTTGCAGGTGCGTGACAAAGTTGCGTCGCAGCTTTATCTCACCAGCTATCTCGATTCGCGTTTCCGGCCGTCGGTGCAGATTGATGCGGCGGCCATCGAGAAGTTTTATACCGATGCGGTGTTGCCGCGGGCAAAGGCCCGCGGGCAGGAACCTCCGACGCTCGAAGAGGCGCACGACACGATTCAAGACGCGCTGGCTCAGGAACAAATCGACAATCAGGCGGAGCAGTGGCTGAAAGAAAGCCGCACGCGCATTCACGTGCAGCGGCTGCTGGATGGCGCGCAATGAGCCAGGCGAGCCTGAAAAGAAGATGGCGGTGGCTGCGGCATGTGGCCTGGGTGTGGGGCGTCACGATTCTTATTGCGGTGGCCGCGGTGGTTTTCTTTTTTGGGACGGGGCTGGGCAATCCGCTGATCCGGCGAGTGCTGGTGCGGCGGCTGGAACATCTCACCGGGGCGCGGGTGGAGTTGCGGACGATTTCGATCCGCTGGTTGAGTTTGGGCGCGACGATCAAAGGTCTGGAGATTCACGGTACCGAGCCGGCGGGAACGGAGCCGTTGTTTTACGGCGAGGAAGTGCAGGCGGGAATACGCATCGATTCGCTGTGGGGGCGCAAGATTTCGCTGGATCGACTTTATATTCGCCAGCCGCGCATTCACATTCGGTTTGAGAAAAACGGAGCAAGCAATATTCCGTCGCCGCCGCGCAAGCCTGGATCGAAGCCCTTCGGGCAGACGCTGCTGGATCTGCATGCGCGGGAATTGAAGATTGAGGAAGGCTGGTTGCTTTACAACGATGTGCAGAAACCGTTGGCGCTGGAGGGCGATGCGTTGCATCTGGTGATCGATGGCGGCGGGCCGCTGGATCACACGCTGTATGTGGGGAATCTGGAATGGCTGAACGTGACGTTTACTTCGAAGAGTTTTATTCCAGTGCCGGTGAGTGTGCTGGCAAAATTTTCAGTTTCGCGCGATGGGTTCACGGTGGAACAGGCGATCTTGAATGCGGGGCGGTCGCAGATTGATGCACATGCGGAGCTGGTGAATTTTGCGGAGCCGCGCTGGAGTTTCAAGTATCGCGGATGGCTGGAGCTGGGCGATTTGAAAGAAAAGTTGCGGAACGAATTGGTTCCGACTGGACGCGCCGATTTTCGCGGTGAAGGCACGCTGGTGGCTGGGCAATTTCATGGGACGGGGAGTTACTCCGGACATGAAATTGACCTGCCCTACGATATTTTTCACGCGAATGGCTTGACCAGCCACGGAAATGTGGTGATCAACAACGATGGACTGGTCGTGCCGGATTTTTATGCCGGGGCATTTACGGGCAAAGTCACCGGGCGAATCACGCTGAAATTTTCCAGCTTGCAGTTCCGCGCAGTTACACACATTGACGACATGAGACTGGCATTGGTGATGGCGGCTATCGAGCATCCGCATTTTCCCATCGAAGAGTTGCACTGGGATTCCGTGTTGAGTGGCGATACGGAAGAAGTATGGACTGGGGCGTTCGTGCATTTTGGCATCACCGGAAGAATGGAATGGATCGCGCCGGTGACAACCGCGCCTGGACATGAGCCGGTTTCCGGGGAATGGCAGATTGCCTACAAATACGATCCGCAGCTTTTCAGCGTGATTTCCGGAGTATTCGAAACGCCGACGATGCATGGGACGATCGCCGGCTTGCTGGCGCCGCGAGATTCGGGAATGGATATTAAGTTTGAGACCAGCGCGCTGGAGAAGTACAAAGATTTTATCAATGGATTGCGGGATGCTCCGCCGGGTTCGGAGGACGCGAATCAGCCGATCTCCGGGCATGTGAGTTGGGATGGAAGGTTGAGCGGGCCGTCGGGCGAGCCGACCTTTACCGGCCATGTTCGCGGGGAGAATTTCAGGTACAGCACGTATTTCCTGGATTCGATGGATGGGGATCTGGTGTATTCGGCGAATACGTTTTCGGTATCGCGCGGGCGCTTGAAGAGGGCGGAGACATCCAGTTCCCTGGAAGCAAAACTGGAGCTGACCGATTGGAGTTTTTTGCCGGACAACCAGTGGTCGGCAGACGTGAACCTGGAAAAAACTTCGCTGGAAGGGTTGGAACATCTGGCCGGAGCGTTTTATCCGGTGAAAGGAAGTTTGACAGGGGATTTTCACGGACGCGGGACGCGAAATAAGCCGACGGTTACCGGATTGTTTGATTTGGCGCAGGGCGAGGTGTATGGGGCGACGTTTGACCGGCTGCGTGGACAGTTGAAGGTAAGTTCTGACGAAGTGCAGATCGCCAATGCGGAGTTGCGATTTTTTCCGGCGGGACAGGAAAAAACGCGTGGGGCGGGAATTGTGACGGGCACTGCGGGATATCAGTTCGTGACGGGAGAAATCTCCGCGGACCTGGTTGGCGCGGCGTTGCCGTTAGAAAGTTTTCAAAGAATCCAAGGTTCGGTTCCGGTGGGCGGGCAAGTGACTTTCCGGTTGAAAGCCGAGGGCCCGGTGCGTGCGCCCACAGGAACGGGCGATTTTCGTGTGACGGATTTTCGAGTAGGGAAAGAAGTGATTGGCAGTTTTGATGCCGGGGTGACGTCCGACGGAAAGCGAGCGCGGCTGCAGTTGCACTCGGCGATGAGCACGGGAGAGATTTCGGGCGGGTATACGTTTGGATTGCAGGCGCCGTTTCCGGTGGAAGGGACGGTTTCGATACGCAACATCGATCTCGATCCGTTTTTGCTGGCGGCGCTGCATTTGAAGCAATTCAGCGGGCACGGAAAGGCCGATGGAGATATTGCGCTGAAGGGTGCGCTGAACGAGCCGCGCGGAATTACGGTGGAGGCGAATTTTTCGCGGCTGGTGCTGAACTACGCGAACGTGCAGCTGGAGAACAGCAGCCCGGTAAAGCTGCGTTCGTCGAAAGATGGATTAGAGATCGAGCCGGTGACGTTGCGCGGCGCGGATACCAATTTCAAGATTGGCGGATCGGTGCAATTTAGCGGACGGCGCAATGTGGCGCTGCGTCTCGATGGGGCGATTGACTTACGGTTGATCAGTGGTTGGGTACCGGACATGGATTTGCACGGAGCCGCGCAAATCAATGCGGGAGTGGAAGGCACGCTGGATCGTCCGCGAATTACTGGGCGCGTGCACATAGATAATGCGTCGGTGCGCGCGGCGGATTTTCCGACGGGGTTGAGTTCGATGACAGGCGATTTGAACTTTGACACCACACGCTTGTACTTCAATCAGGTGGCGGCGGAAGTGGGCGGCGGGAAACTGCTGCTTTCCGGCAATGTGAATTATGGGGAAGGCGGGGTTCGGTACGATTTGAGCAGCGAGACGGATCGGGTGCGGATTCGCTATCCCGAGGGGATGAGCTGGTTGGTGGCGGGATCGCTGCGACTGAGCGGGACGATGAATGGCGGGACGGTTTCGGGAAAAGTGACAGTGCAGCGGGTAACTTTGGCGCAGGGGTTGGAAAATGCGTCGGTGCTGGTCTCCTCGAAGGAGGGCATTTCGGGGCCGTCGACGAGTTCGTCATTTTTGCGCAATTTGCAATTCGATATTGAGGCGGCTTCTTCGCCGGATGCGCGGATGGAGTGGCCGGGTGCGGAGCTCGAGGCGGATGCGAACTTGCGGGTGCGTGGGACGTGGGAGCATCCAATTTTGCTGGGGCATATTCATTTGCTGTCGGGCGAATTATACTTTGCGGGGAATCGGTATCGAGTGGCGCGCGGGGATATTAATTTTGCGAATCCGTTCCGGCTGGATCCGGTGTTGAACGTGGAAGCTTCGACGACGATTCAGCAGTACGAGATTACGCTGAACTTCAGCGGGCCTTCGAGCAAGCTGGCGTTGGCGTACCGGTCGGATCCGCCACTGCCTTCCAATGACATTGTGACGTTGCTGGCGTTGGGGCAGCCCACGTCGGAGGCTTCGGCGCGGGCCGGAGGGACGGCGACGAATGCGAGTTCGGGGGCGACGGCGCTGCTTTCGGAGGCGGTGACCAGTCAGTTTGGCGGGCGGCTGCAGAGATTATTTGGGATTACGCGGTTGCGGGTTGATCCGGGGCTGACGAGCGTGGCTTCGAGCAGCTCGGATCAAAATGCCGGGGCACGAGTGACGGTAGAGCAGCAGGTCGGGCGGAATTTGACGATTACGTATGTTTCTAACGTGAGCTCGACGCAGGAGCAGGTGATTCAGGTGGAGTATGCGGTGAACCGGAATATTTCGGTGGTAGCGCTGCGGGATCAGAACGGGACGTTTGGTATCGATATAAAAATTAAAAAGCGCTTCCAGTAATTTGTTGGAAGCGCTTTTCCAGCCCTGAGAATTTCTAACTCTGAGAACTTACGTTGCTAGCGAACGACCCGCGCGGCGTTACGGGCGCGTGGAAATGTTTCTCACTTCGTCCTTTACAAGGGAACCGTAGGACTTGGTGTTGCCTGCGCCGTAGGATTTTTCTGGCGAGGAGGAAGTGTTACGCGCATCCAGGCCGAGTAGGGATTCATGGGTCGCGCGGGCTGCTGCCGAGGCGCGGACAGCGGCGATTTCCTTAGCAACTTTGGGCGATTCGGCGGCGTATTTCTTGCCTAGCGGCGAATTGAAAAAGTCCAGGAGGCCACGGATTTCGTCGTCGGTGTAGTGCCGGTCGTAGATAACGGCGATTTGCTGCATGGCGCGCTGCTGATCGAAATTCTTCTGAAAAGTGTCGGCGGCGGACTTGATGGCGGCCTGGCGATCGGGATCAGCGGGCAATCGGGGAGTGTTGGCGCGAAGCTTTTCGCGGTACTGAGCGGCAGACTCGCCGGCCAGGGATTGCAACTGCTCTTTTTCGCCTACGGATTCGAGAAGGGCGCGGAGGTCGGCGGCTTTGCCGGGATCCTGGGACTTGATCGCGGCGGTGACTTCGGGGCCAGGAGTGGAAGCCTGGACCGGATTTTGCGACGAACCTTGCGTGGCGATAAAAAATGCCGCGACGTAAATTGCGATAAGTGCGAGGACTGCCTTCATGACTTGCTTACCTTCCCTCAGGGCTTGATGTGTTGATCGCCACGCAGAGAAGTTTAAGGAAGGGGAATGTGCTTGAAACTATTACGAAAGGTCAGCTACTTCGAAAGACTTACCGCCGCTTGGTGCAGGGGGCGAAACTGGCCTTCGGTCGTAGTCAGAAAGTACTAATGAAGCGCAAAGAATTTGTGCGAATGAGCGCGTGAATTGGCGCGAGCCCTGTTACCATGCCCGCCTCATGAGTGAGGCGTTCCAACACGAGGAAGGTAAGGCGGTAGAGGTGTCTGCCGGAGAAACGGGCGCGAATGTTGCTCGCGAAGAGGGGTTGCATCGCAGTTTGACGCCGTGGCAAATCGCGATGATCGGGCTAGGGTCGACGATCGGCACGGGGCTTTTCCTGGGCAGCGTGATTTCCGTGAAGCTGGCGGGGCCGGCGGTGCTGGTGAGTTTTGTGATCGGCGGGTTGCTCACTTTGACGGTGATGTGGGCGTTGGCGGAGATGGCCGCGGCGCATCCGGCGGCGGGGTCGTTTGGGTTGTATGCGGAAATGTATGTGCACCCGTGGGCGGGATTTGCGGTGCGCTATTCGTACTGGATGTGTTTGGCGTTTGTAATTGGCAGCGAAGTGGTGGCGGCGGCGATTTATTGCCGGTATTGGTGGCCAGGGGTGCCGCCTGGGGTGTGGATTTTTGTGTTTTCGCTGGCGCTGCTGTTGGTGAACACGATCGACATCAAGAGTTTTGGGAGTCTGGAATTCTGGTTTGCGATGATCAAGGTGGTGACGATTCTGGTTTTTCTGGTTTTGGGTGCGGCGCTGATTTTTGGGGTGGGTTTTCCGCGCGTTGGGCTGTCGAATTACACATCGCATGGCGGATTTTTTCCAAACGGATGGAGGGGAATCGGGTTGGGTGTGACGATGGCGCTGTTTAGTTTTTTGGGATTGGAGATTGTGGGTGCGACTGCCGGCGAGGCGGCGAATCCAGAAGTGGCGGTGCCGCGGGCGATGCGCAGGACGCTGGGTTTTTTGGTGCTGTTTTATCTGGGCGGATTGGCGATTGTGGTGGGGATTATTCCGTGGAATGAATTGGGACTGGGGGAAAGTCCATTTGTGCGAGTGTTTCGGTCGGTGGGAATTGCTGGTGCGGCGAGTGTGATGAATTTTGTGGTGTTGACGGCAGCGTTATCGAGCGCCATGTGCAATCTGTATTTTACAGCGCGGCTGCTGTTTTCGCTGGCGCGCGGTGGATATGCGCCGGCGCGGTTGGGGACGCTGAGCAAGCGGGGGATGCCGGTTGCGGCGGTGTGGGCTTCGGGGGTGGGGTTGTTATTGGCGCTGTTGCTGGCACATTTTTTTGAGCGGACAGCGTTTGTGTTCATGATCGGAGTGGCGTTTTTTGGCGGGCCGTTTATCTGGATCATGATTCTGATTACGCATCTGGCGTTTCGGCGGGAACACGAGCGGACGGCGAAGCCGTTTTTGCGATTGGCGCCGCGGGGGCCGTGGAGTTCGTTGTTTGGATTGGTGGGGCTGGTGGCGGTTTTGATTTCGACGTGGTGGGTGCCGGGATTTCGAGTGACGATGCCAGCAGGGGTGGCCTGGCTGGCGTTTCTGACGATTTGTTACGTGATTTGGTCGCAGGTGGCGATGCGAAGGCAAACGGATGCAGGCGTTGCGCCGTCTAAGAGTGTTTAGCGCTCGTATATTCGTTGGACAGTTCGCCATTGCCCGCGGCGCGGTGGCGGCGTCATGATGAGGTGGATCGCAGGCTTTGCTGTTTGCGATTACTCGCCGCCTTGGAAAAATGAATGAGTGATTTGCTGCAGTGGCGTGACGAATTTCCCATCCTGAAGACTTCCACTTATTTGATCAGCAATTCTCTGGGTGCGATGCCGCGCGCGGTGTACGGATCCATGCAAGCGTATGCGGATTCGTGGGGGCAGCGGGGAGTGCGCGCGTGGGAAGAAGGCTGGTGGGAGATGGCCGTGGGCGTGGGCGACCAGATCGCTCCGCTGATCGGCGCGCGGGCTGGGGAGATTTCGCTGCACCAGAATGTGACGTTGACGCAAGCGGTGATCAGTTCCTGTTTTGACTACCGAGGCCCGCGGAACAAAGTGGTGATGGTGGAGCAGGAATTTCCGTCGGTGCAGTACTTTTACAACGAGCAGAAACGTTTGGGTGCGCGGGTCGAGACAGTGGCGAGCGGCGATGCGGTGCGATTCGATTTGCAGAAGCTGCTGGATGCGATTGATGAGAACACGCTGCTGGTGCCTATTTCGCAGGTATTGTTTCGGAGCTCGTACATTGTGGATGCACGGGCGATTGTGGAACGAGCGCATCGTGTCGGTGCGCACGTGGTGCTGGATGTGTTTCAGGCGACGGGAGCAATCCCGCTGGATGTTCGCGGGCTGAAGGTGGACTTTGCGGTGGGCGGAGTTTTGAAGTGGCTGTGTGGCGGCCCGGGAGTGGCGTATTTGTATGTGCGCGAGGATCTGCGGGAGAAGCTGCGGCCCGCGTTGACAGGATGGCTGGCGCACCAGCGACCGTTTGCGTTTGAGCCGGGGAGCGTGGACCGGCGAATCGATTCGTTCGGTTTTTTGAATGGCACACCGCATATTCCGGCGCTGTATGCTTGCCAACCGGGACTGGAAATTCTGAATAAGGTTGGGACTTCGGCGATTCGCGAGAAGTCGCTGCGATTGACGGAACGCTTGATCAACGGGGCCAAGTCGCGGGGCTGGCGAGTGAACACGCCGGAAAATCCGCAGGAGCGGGCTGGCACGGTGTCAGTGGAATGTCCGCAGGCGGACAAAGTGTGCCGCGAGTTGTTGGCGAGAGATATTTTGGTGGATTACCGGCCCAAAGCGGGTGTGCGGATTTCGCCGCATTTTTATAATGATGAGCGTGAGTGCGATTTCGCGCTGCAGCAGATGGAAGAGATTGTGGCAGGACTAGAAAAGGCTGGGGCGACTGCAGCGGTTTCGATGGGCGGAACGGAATGACCCAGGACGGCTACGACCTGTCCATCGTAATTCCCTCTTATAACGAGGAGCTGCGTTTGCCGGCTACGCTGGAGCGGATCGCGGAATATCTGCGCACGGTGGAACTGCGGACCGAAGTGTTGGTGGTGGATGACGGGTCGCGGGACCGTACGGCGGCGGTGGCGGAATCGTATGCGGGCAAATTTGCGCGACTGCGGGTGCTTTCGAATGGCCGAAATCGCGGCAAAGGCTACAGCGTGAAGCACGGGATGCTGGATGCGCAGGGCGAGCTGGTTTTGTTCACCGATGCGGACCTGTCGGCGCCGATTGAGGAGTCGGACAAGCTGATTACGGCGTTGAAAAATGGGTATGACGTGGCGATTGGGTCGCGGGCGTTGGACCGGTCGCTGATCAGCACGCACGAGTCGCCGTTTCGAGAGTTTGCGGGAATTGTGTTCAATAAGATCGTGCAGGTGGTTTTGCGACTGTCGTTTGTGGATACGCAGTGCGGGTTTAAGGCGTTCCGGCGAGAGCGCTGCAGAATTATTTTTGAGGAGCAACAGATCGAGGGGTTTGGGTTCGATCCGGAATTGTTGTATCTGGCGCGGCACAATGGCTTGCGGGCGGTGGAGATTCCGGTGCGGTGGGGGCATTCGCCGGCGACCAAAGTAAATATGTTGAAGGATAGTCTGAAGATGTTTGTGGATATTTTTACGATTCGGTGGAATGCGCTGAGCGGGCGGTATGCACGGGCGGGACGGGCGGCGAGTGCGGCGGGTTCGCCGTCGTAGAGGGGTGACTTTGCGCTTTGCGCTACAAAGTACTTGACAGAATATCGAAAAGCGTGTAACGTAGAGACCATGCTGAACACCAACTCAGCGCCTAGCCCCCGACCTGGTCCGATCCCGATTGATGCGCGGGCCGCGGATCATCTTCGCTACATTCGCGAGACGATGGAGTCGGCCGCGGAATTTACCGCGGTGCCGGGATGGGGCGGCGTGGCGATGGGCATCACCGCGCTGATTGCCGCGGTGGTGGCGCATTTGCAGGCTTCTCCGCGCGCGTGGTTTGGCGTGTGGTTGGTGGAAGCGGTGATCGCGGTGGGAATCGCGGCGCCGGCTGCGGCGTACAAAGCGCATCGAGGGAATTCCAAGCTGTTGTCAGGGCCGGGGCGGAAATTTATTTTGAGTTTTACGCCGCCGATCGTGGCGGGCGGATTGTTGACCTTTGCGTTTTACGGATCGGCACGGTTTACCGATCTGCCGGGGATTTGGTTGTTGTTGTATGGCGCGGCAGTGGTCACTGGTGGGGCGTTTTCGGTGCGAGTTGTGCCGGTTATGGGCCTGGCGCTGATGGCGCTGGGTGGATGCGCGCTGTTTGCGCCGGCTTCGTGGGGAGATTTTTTTATGGCTGGGGGATTCGGCCTGGTGCAGATTGGATTTGGAGTGTGGATCGCGCGGCGATTCGGGGGCTGAGTAGGTTGCGTGATTTTTTGCTTTTGGGAATGCGAGGAATGAAGGATGAGTAAGGGTTCTGTAGCGTCGCAGGAACGGGTTCAGCGCGGGAAACAGCGCGAGGAATCGCCTGTGGTGGTTCGCGAACAGGCGCCGCGTGAAGCGGTGTCGCCGGATCTGGACCGGCTGATTCATGAACGGATTCGTCTGGGGATCGTCAGCGCGCTGGCGGTAAACCGGTCGCTGACTTTCAACGAGTTAAAGGCCTTGCTGAAAACGACGGACGGGAATTTGAGCGTGCACGCGCGGAAGTTGGAAGAGGCGGATTACATTGTGTGCTCGAAGTCGTTCGACGGACGGCTGCCAAAAACGGAATACCGGCTGGCCAGCGCGGGGAAAAAGGCGTTGGAGAAGTATTTGAATCATATGGAAGCGTTGATTCGGGCGACCCGGGAAAAGTAGAAGATAGCGGGAGTGCAATTTTTTTTGGCCTGTTCACTTTGTTTTGTAGAGTACTTTAATACTGTTTAAAGCGGAGATGCAATCATGCCGGTCCTTTCTATTGATTCAGCTAGTGCGCAACGCCAGACGACCACCGCCGGGCTTCATGTGGCCATCATCTCCGACGGCAACGGGCGCTGGGGCACCAGCAAAGGCCTGCCCCGTTCTGCGGGGCACCGGGCCGGTGCCGAAGCGGCCCGGGAGATTATCGCCGCGGCGCCGAGCTGCGGGATAGACACGCTTACTTTGTTTGCGCTGTCGGCCGCGAATTGGCAGAGGCCGGCGGCGGAAGTGAGCGGGATTTTGCGTCTGCTGCAGGAATACCTGATGGTGGAAACGACGCATTGCATGGAAGAAGGAATTCGTTTGAGCGTGATTGGGCGGCGTGATCGTTTGCCGGTGAATTTGCGGCAGGTGATTTCTGATGCAGAAGCGGCGACGGTGAGTGGGTCACGGCTGCATCTGCGATTGGCGATTGATTATTCGGCGCGCGAAGGGATCTTTGCGGCGGCTTGCCGCTTTTATAAGGCGACGGAGCTTTCGCCGGAGACGTTCAAGAACACCATGGCGGAGTTTCATCGTGGGGGGCCGGATGTGGATTTGTTGATTCGAACGGGCGGGGAGCAACGCCTGTCGGATTTTTTGTTGTGGGAGTGTGCGTTTGCGGAGATGGTGTTCTTGCAGAAGCGGTGGCCGGATTTTACCGCGGCAGATCTACAGACGGCGGTGCAGGAATTTTATCGGCGGGAGCGGACGCGTGGAGGATTGCCGGCGGCCGTCGCCGGTTAGGTGAGTTAGGTCGCAATTCACGTGGAACTTCGAGCGCGGGACATGGCGAAGGCTTTGTGGAGAATGCGCGAAGCGGTTTTGGTCAGACTGAAACGGGCAAGTTCATCTTCGCGGGCGAATTCCAGGTCGGTGACGTCGCTGGCGGCGAGGTGTTCTCCACTGATGCGTTCGCAGAGATAATCGGCGATGACATAGTGAAAACGGGGGCGGCGCGGTTCGCCTGGGGCAAAATGGCGCGGCACATCGGGATCGTGTCCTTCGTAGACGATGCGATCGAAAACCTCGATTAATTCTCCAACACGTACTTGGAGACCGGTTTCTTCCAAGATTTCGCGGGCAACTCCGTCCTGTAATGATTCACCCAATTCCAACATTCCGCCGGGGATGGACCACTGGCCGCGCAGCGGTTCGCTGGCGCGCTTGATCAACACGGTACGACCTTGATCGATGATCACGCCACCAACACCAACGAGGGGGCGGTCGGGATATTCGCGGGAAGAGCGCATGGTGGATTCAGTTTAGCGGATTGCGAGGCAGCGAATCAGGTGGCGAGGCGTTTGCGGGTGCAGCGGCCGGTGCGAACCTGCAGATTTTTCGCACATGCGCGGCACCTGCGCAGTTGACTTCATACAGCGGAGTATATAATACGCATCACGGCGGGGAGCGGGCTTCGCAAACTGCCGGGCCAACACTTCGATGGAGGATGAAGCCGTGATCCGCTGCCCTGAATGTGCCACCGAGCTGGACGTTGACGAAGACGAAGTAGAAGAGGGAGAGATTTTGAGCTGCCCGGAGTGCGAGGCGGAGATGGAAGTCTCGCAGATTCATCCGGTGCATCTGAGCGTCATCTCGGATGATGACGAAGAAGATGAAGACGAAGAGGATGGAGGAAGAAGTGGGGGTCGCGGAGAACGGCGATCTGCTCGACGAGGATGAAGAAGAGGAAGAACTCGACGAGGAGTGAAGGTTAGAGAAAGGCAGGCGGCGACAAGCGCTGCACGTGAGTTGGTGGCATCCTGGGTGGGGCGGCGTACATCCAAGGGGGCAAGGAGCAACGTGATGCATCGACGGCGGTGGATCATGGTTGTGGCGGTTTTGACGATGAGCTCGGCGTTGGCGGCGCGGGCCGCACAGGATCAGACTACCTCGCAAGGATCGCCGTCGAGCGGTCCCGGAACTTCTTCCAGTTCGCAATCAAAACACGCACCGACGCAGGATTTGTTGATTCGCGGCACGGTGTTTACTGAGCGCGCGTTGGCACTCGAGGGGACCACATTGCGTTTGCACCGCGCCGGGGAAAAGAAAAGTCATTGGCGGACGGTGAGCAATTTCCGCGGCGAGTTTGCAATTCGGGTACCGCACGACGCGGTTTATGAAGTTGTGGCCGAACACAAGGGTTATGAGCCGCAGACAGTGCAAGTGGGCGAGAAGGATGCGGAGCGGAATGTGGTGTTTCATATGCAGCCGGTCGCAGGGGGCAACAAGTGAAGTTTTTGCGTAGGCGGGATTTGGTTCGAGCGATGACGCTGGCGTTTCTGGTGTTCGCGCTGGCCGGCTGGGCGAAGGCGCAGGATGATGCGAAACCCGATGCGAAGCATGAGTCGCAATTGCGCAGCGTGCATGGGCAGGTAAGCGACAAAGCGGACAATCCGATGCCGGGCGGAGTGGTATTTCTGAAGAATACGCGGACGAATGCGGTGCGTAGCTACATTGCGGACGATACGGGGAGCTATAAGTTCAGCGGGCTGGATCCGAATACGGACTATGAGATTCATGCGGAGAAGGATGGGGCAAAGTCTCCGACGCGGCAGATTTCGAGTTTTGAGAGCAGGAAAGAAGTGGTGGTGAATTTGAGGATTGATAAGAAGAGTTAGAAAGCGGCAATTCGCAGTTGTTGCCAAGAATTCTGGGTACAAAGAAAACGCGCCGGATGCCCGGCGCGTTTTTTTGTTCGGCTGGTGGTCCGCGCTTGGAGTCGCGCGCAGTTTTATTGTTGCGGTGGCGGTTGCGTGGTTGCGCCACCGATCTGAGTGCCGATGACTTCGCCGCTCACGACGATTTC
The DNA here is from genome assembly GCA_963846145.1 of uncultured Acidobacteriota bacterium. Lineage (GTDB taxonomy): Bacteria > Acidobacteriota > Terriglobia > Acidiferrales > UBA7541 > Acidiferrum. Next base: position 216,571 of record CAWJUV010000008.1, read on the forward strand.
GACGCGACGGTTCTTTTGACGGCCGGATGGCGTGGTGTTGTCCGCAATGGGCATGGTGGGGCCGAAGCCGGCGGCGGTGACGGAGTTGAGGTCGACGCCTTGTTGCACGAGGAAATCACGAACGGTGGCGGCGCGCTGTTCGGAGAGTTTTTGGTTGAAGGCTGCGGAGCCGGTGGAATCGGTGTGTCCTTCGACTTGTAGTTTTAAGCCCGGGTAGGACATGACGATGCCGGAAAGTTTGGCGAGGGCCTCGCGAGCCGGAGGACGCAGAGTGTAACGGCCGGTGTCGAAGAGCACGTCGCCGATATTGACGACCAGACCGCGGACGGTGTCACGCGTTTCGAGGATGCGATTGAATTGGGTGAGCAGTCGGGCGCGCAATTCCTGTTTGTCACGTTCGGACTGAGCCGCGGCGGCTTGGGCCTGCTGCGCTTGAGCCTGAGCTTGTTGGGCTTGGCTTTGAGCGTCTTGGGCCTGCTGCGCAGCTTGTGCGGCCTGCGCGGCTGATTGAGCGGCAGCTTCGCGAGCTTGCTGCTCCTGTAGTTCGGCGGCTTTGCGCTGTGCATCGGCTTCAGCGCGAGCTTGCGCTTCTTTTGCCCCGGCGACTTCCGCTTCCATGCGTTGGCGCTCGGCGTCGGAGCGGCGTTGAGCTTCGGCTTGCTGCTCTTCGCGGGCGCGACGCGTGGCGTCATCGGCGGCGCGTTGCTGGGCGGCTACGCGTTCGTCTTCTTCACGCTTGACGGCAATGTTGCGGGCGTCTTCGGCGGCTTGAACGGCTTCTCGTGCGGCGGTGCCGACGGCCTTGTGCTGCTTGCGATCTTGATAATCTTCCGCGCGGCGAAGAGCGGCTTCGGCTTTGGTCCAGGATTCCGGAGCGTAGGTGTCGGCGCCCTGGGCTTTGGCGATGCGTAGAGCGTTGCGGGCTTCATAGAGGGAGAGCGGGACGTTGCGGTCGCTGGGGTAACGCTCCAGGCGCATGTTGTCGTAGGTGCCGCGCTGCAGGAGTTCGAATTTGGCATCGACGGTGGTAACGGATCCTTTGGTGTCGCCGCGGATGATGTTCTGGATGACCACCAATTCACTGGGGTAGCTGACGCCGAAGTAGGGTTCGGCGGTGACGATCATGGCGAAGGTTTGAAAAGTGGTGGTGACTTCCATTTTACCTTTGCTGCCGTCGGGAACGAGTTCGCCGAGGTTTTGCGGATTGCCTTCCGGGGAAATCGCCCACAACACATAAGTCAGGTAAGCGGAACCGAAGGTAGCGGCGGGATCAAGGTGGTCGAATTCGGCCTTGATAGCGATGCGGCCGTTTTTGGCCTGGATGTCGGCCTTGCCTTCGGCGCGAGGTAATAGCGGAGTTCCTTGGAAGTCGATCTTGGTAGAGCTGCGATCGCGGTAATTGACGGCTTCGACGGTGCGCGAGACGCGGATGTTGATGATTGAACTGGAACGCGAATCTTGCGCGGACGAAACCGGTGAAGTGAAGAGCGCTGCAGATGCCGCGAGCAAAACGAGTGAGGCTAGACGGCTGGAGTGCTTCATGTGATTCCCTCAGGGTTGGAGTGGTGGCACACAGTTGCGCGTTGAATTGGGTATCGATTCTTAGCCACCAAAAGGTCGATAGCTATCAGGCGAAGTCCCGATAACTAAAAGGATAAGAGGGCGGCGGCAGCTGCGAAAATGGCTGAGAAACGTGCAGATATCCGGCATCGAATAGAAATGTAAGGGCTCGTTTAGAAATGTAAGGGCTCGTTTAGAAATGTAAGGGCTCGTTTTGGAGTTTGTGGCTCGTGAACCTATGAAAGTCCTAATTCTCCTTCCGGTTGCTGCGTTCACCATTTTCTATGTGATTTTGCGGAGGCGCGGCGTCGATGTGCGCCGCGCGATCCTTGCGGCGATGACTTTTTTGGGCAGTTGCGTGGTGCTGAGTACAGAAATTCTGAGTGTTCCACGTTTGGTTTCGCGAGGCGGGGTGGCGATTAGTTGGTTGGTGGTCTGCGGGATCGGATTGGTGGCGCTGTCTAGAACTAAGGATGCGGATGCGCTGAAGTACGAGCCGGAAGTCGGAGGCGAGCGCGAGAAGTTGGATTTTGTCACGAGAAGCTTGCTGTGTGTATGCGCTTTCATGGCGATGTTGGTGGCGATTACCGCGGTTTTGGCGCCACCCAGCGGAATCGATGGAATGGTCTACCACATGCCGCGGGTGGCGATGTGGATCAGCAATCACAACGTGGCGTTTTTTCCGACCGCGAATTACACACAACTGATCTATGGGGCGTTTGCCGAATATTCGATGCTGCACACGATGGAGTTGTGGGGCAGCGACCGCTTCGTCAACTTTGTGCAATTTTTTTCTTTTTTGGGGAGTGCCGTCGCGGTTTCGTGCATCGTGAAAAAAATGGGTGGCGGGGCATGGTCACAGGCGCTGGGTGGGCTGATTTGCATCAGCATTCCGGAAGGAGTGCTGGAAGCGTCGGGGCCGATGACGACGTATTCGAATGCATTCTGGATTGCATCGACGGTGGCGTTTCTGTTGGCGTGGAACGAGGATCCGGGTTGGCTGAACACGGTGTGCATTGGGCTGGGAGCCGGTTTGGCCATTTTCACCAAGGGCACGACGTACGTTATTTTGCCGTTTCTGGTGCTGGCCTGTTGGTGGGTGGCATCGCGTCAATCGAAGATACTTTTTTTTAAGCGGAGCTTGGTTTTTCTGGCGTTAATCTTCGCAATCAACGGGCCGCAGTACCTGCGCAACTACGAATTTATCGGCAAGCCGCTGGGGCTGCCGATGGATTATGGCGCGGTGGATTTCCGTATTCGGGACATCGGAATTCGCAGCACGGCAGCAAGTATTTTGCGGAACATCTCGCTGCACACGGGAACACCTTCTGAGTCGCTTAATGCGAAAGAGGAGAAGGTTTACCGCGTGGTGATGAGGAGTTTTGGGGTGGACGCGGACGATGACCGGCAAGTGATTTGGGCCGAGCCGTTCGTCGTGAACCACCTGTCGTTTCAGGAATTGCTGGCGGGCAATCCGCTGCACTTCGCGCTGATGTTGATAGCGTTGTGCCTGGTTTTTGCAAAAGCGGGAGATGCGGCGAATCGGGTTGTGCTGTGGTATTCGGTGGGGCTAGTCGCTGCATTTGTGGCGTTTTCGGCGTTGTTGAAATGGCAGCGCTGGTCGAGCCGCTACTTTTTACCGTTCTTCGTGCTGGGCGCGGCGATTATAGCGGTGGCGTTGTCGAGGTATGTGTCGCGGCGGTGGGTGACGGCGATTGCGGTGGTTTTGGTGGCGTGGGGACTGCTGAATGCCTCGATTAACCGGTTTCGGTCGCTGATGCCCGTTAGCCACTGGGAAACAGCATATGAGCCGCGACCGATCATGTATTTTTCCTATAACAATGAATACATGGCGCCTTCGTACATGGCTGCGGCGGACGAGGTGAACAAAAGTAAATGCGCCGAGGTGGGGATCGATTCATACACCGCGCTGAGCGATCACGACATCAAGCGCAGTCCTGATTCGTTTTTTACGTATCCGATTCTGGCCCTGATTCACGCGGATGGAAGAACGCGGACGGCTTGGTTTTCGGGAGTGCACAACTTGAGCGCGAAGTATGCAGCCAGCCAACCGCATCCGGCGGCTTGCGCGATTGTTTGTTTAGACTGCGCAAAAACTCCCGAGAAATGGCAGGAGTACGGGAATTTTCAGGATCACGCGGTGTTTGAGGACGCGGTGGTTTTTACCAACCCCAAGCAATAATCTGCAGGGCAGTTTCAAACATGGTGCCGGCGGAGAGAATCGAACTCTCGGCCTAGGGATTATGAGACCCTCGCTCTACCACTGAGCTACGCCGGCTCGGAGAACAATGCTACGGATAGGTTCGGGAGAGTGTCAAGTTTACTGGCGCGGAAAGTGCAGCCATTTTAGCGGCGCGAATTGTTGTTTGGTGGCGCGCCAAGATTTGCGTTAGTGCTGTGTAGGCCACCCTACAATCCTTCCTTCCGAATCTACAGCGAATCCCCTAGAAACCCCTAGAAAAAGTCCTGGTCGGGCTGGTACCGAAGTACCGTTGACCGTCCCACATAGGGAAACTACTCTGACAGGGCTGGACCACTAGGCCCGGTTGTCGTCAAGCGAAAGCTAGGCGAAACTAATAGGGCGTAGAGGTGTGTACCGTCTCGGCACAGTCTCAACTTGACTTCGCTGAGACATCCGATAGAGTGTGCCCCGTGGGTTAACCCCCTCGGAGGCCACTATGTCCCGTATTTCATCGGTCATCCTACTGGCTATGCTCGTGTTAGCCGGAGCTATGACGCTGAAGACAGCAGCAACCACGCACGGTTCCAGCCCCGTGATGATGGCAAACGGATCGGCGCCAGTACCGCCGACGCCGTGGAGAAACGGTTCGGCACCAGTACCGCCGACACCGTGGAAGAATGGCTCGGCACCAGTACCGCCGACTCCATGGAAGAACGGATCGGCGCCAGTACCGCCGACACCGTGGAACGGCTCAGCGCCGGTTCCGCCAACCCCCTGGTAAGGGTTTCCGATTAACGCGGTATAGCCGCGGGGCCAGGGGCGTAAAGGATTAGATTACGTGCCTGGCCCATTCGAATATACAGTGTGGTTTTTGGGCGCCTTGTTTGAGGCGGCCGTAGTTGTTTGTGCTCTAGCACGAGCTCCCTTCCGGCGTTACTTCACTCTTAATTTGTATATGGCAGTTTCGCTGTTGGTCAGCGTGGGCCGCTACTTCGTCCTGCGGCATGCTGGACCCAACGGCCTTACCTCCGCGGAATACACCTACTTCTATTATTACAGCGATGCGATTTTGACCATTTGCTTGTACTTCGCGCTGATGGGGCTGTACGCCATTGTGTTCGAAGAGCTCGGCGCGGAGTTGTATCTGCGCGTGTTCATGACGGTGTTGCTGATTGGCACAGCGCTCTTTTCGTACAGCGTGGTGCACCAGTCGGAAGCGCGGATGCTGACGCACTACATTGTGGAGATTTCGCAAAATCTTTACTTTGTGGGATTGGTGCTTACGTATATTTTGTGGGCGGCGCTGTTGAAACTGCGAGAGAGCCGCGTGCGAGTGATTCAGATTGTTCTGTCTCTGGGCGTGTATTTCAGCATTAATGCCGCGAATTATGCGCTGCACAATGCCTATCCAAATCTCAAAGTGATCTGGGAATATTTGCCGCCGATCGCCGGCATGTTGTTGCCGGTGGCCTGGTTTTACGCGTTCCTGCGATTTGACGAGGAAGCGCGGCTGGCTCCTGGGCGCCTCGCGGTGGTGCCGCGATGATGGCCGCATTAATTTTGGCAATTTCCATTATGGCGATGATGCAATTTTTTGTGTCGTATTGCCGGTCGTTGATTGCGGCGTCGGCGCGGCGGACTTTGTCGGTGGACGTGCGAGACGTAATTGGCGAGATGCAGACGGCCAGCGGCGCTGACTATCAGCGGGTGATGCAGTATTTGCACCTTTGCCCGGAGCGGCGCGAAGATCGCGGCGGGATTCAGGCGGTAAACGCATACTTTCGGCTGTTGGGTGCGATGGACGTGACGCTGGGCAAGGTGATGCCGTCGTTGAAGTCGTGGACGGAAGCGGAGCGGTCGCTGTGCGCGTACTTTGCGGCGGTGGCGTTGGATCGGCGGATTGCGTATAGCCGGGATATGCTTGCGGAGCAGATGACCGCATAGTTCAAGTTCTTCCTCGTCTTCCTCAAAGTTGATTCCCCTTACTTGGGTTTTCTGGCCGCTAACAGCCTCTTCGTTGGCTGCTAACTTTTTCGGAACATTCCTGTTATTCAGGAGCGGGACTTCGGCGCTGACCTGAGCTCAGCGTGGTATGTTTACGTAGTTCTCTCCTTCACCGGAGTGGATGCGTCCGCAGCGCAAAACAACCGGTGACAAAAACCTGCTTGCAGTGTGGCGCGATCCTGCCTTCTGGCGCTTCGGCCTGTCGTTTTTGTGAATCTCACTATCCGTCCAAACTTCCTGTGCCTGATGGCGCGTCGGTGCTGTCGCCGTGTGTCGACGGGCGAAGTATGTCCTCACATGGCGATTTTTCAGCTGGCATGGACTCGATACAACTCGCGGCGGAAGAGCGGCCGGGTCATATATCGGAAGAGCCGCCTGAAATTGAAGAAGTGAGACTGTCCACGTGGCGCGGGGAATTGTCGAATCGCCTGGAAGCGTACCGGGTGCGCCGAAAGAGGATTTCACCCAACGTGGCGCAACCAAACCTTCCTTTTGCCGAGCCGCCGCGGGCAGCGGTGAGCGTCCCCAAGGTTCGTCCGGCGGTGAATGCGGTCGCGGCCGGCGCCGGTTCGTCTAGACCGGCGGTTTCAAGCGCAGCAGCTACGACTTCAGTCGCCGCTAACGTAGCGGACGTTGAGGCTACTGTTTCATACTCGGCGGCGACCATCACATCAGCCGGCGATGCACCGATCCCAAAAGGGCCCACGAATCCGCTGGTGATGAATTTTGAAGAGGCTAGCGTCGCGGTAGAAGAGCTGAAGGCCCAAACGGCCGCGAGGGATGAGGACTTTTCGTTCACGATCGCGATCGGGCGCATCAAGTCCAGAGCGGACGATAGTGATGGCCGCTTAATGATTGATGTGTCGGAAGAAGCTCGGGAAGAAACGCTGGCGGTTGGACCTGCAGGGACGGCGCGCGCGAGTGGGTCGTTGGATTTTCGGCAGAAGACTTATCCATTGGCACCGATGGCGGAGCGGCGGTTGGCCGGACTGGTTGATCTAGCGTGCCTGTTATTTACCTGCGGGGCGTTTCTGGCTTTGTTTGGATCGCTGGGCGGACATTTTACGTTTAGCAAACTGAATGCGGCGTTGTGCTTGGCCGGATTCGCGATTGTATACGTGCAATATTTTGCGCTGTTCACGGTTTTTGGCGGGACGACACCGGGGATGATGCTTCGTGGACTGCAGGTGATGAGTTTTTCGGGAGAGCCGCCCACTGCGCGGGAAATGGCGCTACGAAGCGTGGGATATGCGCTTTCCGCGGGGACGTGTTTTATGGGGTTCTTGTGGTCGATCTGGGATGAGGACGAATTGACCTGGCACGACCGCTTCTCGCACACGTACTTGAGTTCGGCGGAGACGTATGCAGAGGCAGAGGCGCGCTCGGCGGTGCATCCGCACTGAACTAGCCTTTCAAATGCAGATTGTTAGAGAGTGCCGGTGGCCGAAGTTCCGGCTGGTTGATTCTTGATGACCGCTTCGTCCGAAGCGATTTTTCCGTCTCGAATGTAAATGATGCGGTGGGCGTGTTGGGCGATGTCATGCTCGTGGGTGACGAGGATGATGGTGTTGCCCTGGGCGTGCAAATTTTCGAACAGGCTCATGATTTCGTCGCCGGTTTTGGAGTCGAGGTTGCCGGTGGGTTCGTCGGCCAGCACGATGGAGGGAGAATTCACCAGCGCGCGAGCGATGGCCACACGCTGACGCTGACCGCCAGAGAGTTCGTTGGGCTTGTGGTGCATTCGGGAGATGAGGTCGACGCGCTCGAGGGCCTGCTTGGATTTTTCGATGCGTTCTTCGGCGGGCGTGCCGTTGTAGATGAGGGGAAGTTCGACGTTGTGCAGCGCCGTAGCGCGCGGCAACAGGTTGAAAGTCTGGAAGACAAAACCAATTTCCTTGTTGCGGATGTAAGCCAGCTCGTCGTCGTCGAGATCGCTGACCAGGCGTCCGGCCAACCAATACTTTCCGGAACTGGGCGAATCGAGGCAGCCGATCAAATTCATGAGCGTGGATTTGCCGGAGCCGGAAGGGCCCATGATGGCGACATACTCGCCTTTGCGGATTTCCAGATCGATGCCGCGCAAAGCGTGGACTTCCTCAGAACCCATCACATACATCTTGGCCAGGCCGGCGGTTTTGATGACTACGCCGGAATTGACCAGATCTTCGCGGTACGATTCAGCCGAAACGGTGTCCACTGCCATGCAAACTCTCCTGAGCTACTGATACTGACTAGCTCTGTTCGTCGTCTTTCTTCTTCGGAGCTGAATTATCGACTTTGACGCTGCTGGTGGGCTTCATGGTGCGCAAAGCTTTGTAGCTGCCGGTGACGATTTCGTCGCCCGGAGTCAGGCCCTTGGTAATTTCGATGTCGGTGACGCCACTGATGCCGGTTTCCACCGGATGGAAAGTGGCTTTCTTTCCGTTCACGACGAAGACGCCCTGGATTTCTTCTTTCTTGGGATCAGTGGCCATCGCCGGCGGCGGAGCGGCGAGAGTGATGCTGGAGTTGCCGTCGCCCTTGGAATTCTTGGCGGCGTCCTCCAAATCCTTGCGAGTGCGCACGGCGAGCGCCTGAATAGGAACCGAAAGAACGTTTTTCTTTTCGGCGGTTTTAATTTTGGCGGTGGCGGAAAGTCCGGGGCGCAAATTTTCCGGCGGGTTCGCGAGGGTCACTACGACTTTAAAATCCTTCGCTTCCTGGGTGCTGGTGGTGCTTTGCGTGGTGGCCAAACCCGAACTGCGCAAAGTGGCTTGCGAGCCAATTTCGGTGACTTTACCTTTGTAGATTTTGCCAGGGACAGCGTCGATGGTGACGTCGGCGTCCTGACCGATGCGAACATTGACGATGTCGGTCTCGTCGACTTTCACTTCGGCGGTGACTACGGACATGTCGGACAAGGTCATCAGGAAGCTACCGTTGGCATTTTGAATGCCGGGCACGACGTACTCGCCCATGCGCACTGGAAGGTAGCTGACGATTCCGTTGATGGGCGAGACGTAGGTGGTCTTGCTCAGAATGTCTTTGGTGCGGACCAGCACGGCTTTGTTTTGATTGACCATCGAGCGATTCTGATCGAACTGGGCCTTCAACGACTGAACGCGAGCCTTGGCGGAATCGACGGCGGCGATGGTGGCGTCGAAAGTGGACTTGCGCTGGTCGAAATCCTGCTTGGGGATGAGGCCATCTTTGTAGAGGCCTTGGCCGCGCTCCCAATCGAGTTTGGCTTTTTCGAGGTTGGCCTGCTGTTGAATCAAATCGGCTTGCGCCGAGCGGTAGCTGGCATCAGCGGCTTCTACGCCCATTTCCGAGGAATTGATCGCCGCAGCTTGCGCCTGTACATCGGCGTTAGCCTGGACGTCCTCTTGTAACAGGAGGCGGTCGCCCTTTTTAATTTTGTCGCCTTCTTTGACGAGGATCTGCGTGATTCTGCCGAAACCTTGGGCAGTGACGTTGGTGTAGGTAGTGGGTTTCACTTCGCCGGAGGCGGTTACCAGGGAGATCAAACTGTCTTGCGAAGCGACTTTCGAAGTTTGGACGGTGACGACGCCTTTGTTGGCCTGATTGATGCTAAAAAGAACGATTCCGCCGATGACCACCACGCCACCGACTCCCAGACACACCTTTTGCCAGGTCTTCATAAATTCCGTTCCTTAAGAAACCCCTTTGTAATGAACGAACAAGCGCCGACCGCCGGAGCTGCTTCCGCCAGGCTTAGATACTGAATACATACGCTAAGGCTGCCTAAAATGTTTCAGAACGAGTTGTTAACGTTACGAGGAAAGTGGCGAAGCGCCTCGGAGGTGCGGCTTTCCTAAAGTGACGTTACCGATCTTCCATTTTAGATACAAAGCAATGAAAAGGGAAGGTGCCGGAAGTGCGAGCGCCGCGATTTCATACCGCTCCTGTAGGGGTCCGTAGAGCCGGAGAGTTAGACGGTGAAAGCCATGGTTGGTTCTGGACCGGGGCAGAGATTTCGTTCCGATTTGTTGGTGTCCAGATTCCAGGTCACCAAGTCGGGGTCCGCTGCGCATTCATCCATTCAACTCTTTAAGCCCGACCCGGTGGGAAGCCGAGTTGTTCGAGGCTTTCGCCCAGCTCGAGAGGGTCAGAGTACACGCGATAGGCGCCGGATTCCTGGAGGAGGCCACCGTCGAATCCGCCGCAGCGAAGCGCAACAACTGCGGCGTTCATGCGACGGCCGGCTAGAAGATCCCAAACGCTATCTCCGACTACAAAACAATCGCGCGGCTCTTTTTCGAGGCGACTGGCGGCTAGTTCGAAGAGATCCGGAGCGGGCTTAGCGGCGGCGACGTCTTCTGAGGTGATCACTGGACAATCCGGGCCGGCGACACGGCGAAGGAGCCGCTTGGTGTGCTGGGCGTTGCCGCTGGTGGCGATGGCAAAAGGAATGTTGCGGCGCTTCAGTAGTTTTAGCAGATGGGTTGCGCCGGGTAGCGGCTCGATCCGCGGAATGAGAACGCTGAATTGCTTGGCGTGCGCGGCCTGAAGGCGCCTCACCAGTGATTTCGAATGAGCGTGGCCGATGTCACGAAGCAGTTTAGGAAGGAAGAGCGAGCCACTCATGCCGATGGCGCCGTGAATGCGCCATTGTGGGGCGACGATCCCGGATTTACGCAGGACTTCGTGCCACACCCGGACGTGATGGTAGACGCTGTCAACGAGAGTACCGTCGAGGTCAAAGATGATGCCAGGTTGGCGCATAGACGCGCATCGACAGTAGCCGCCGGATGAAAGCGCGTACATACAATCTTTCACGGACACCCGCTAATGTTGTGTTTTGCACGACTTTCGCCTGCAATTCTCCTTGCGGCTTAGGCAAGCCGCATCTAACCTCTTATGCGCAACCTGTACGCGGCAACTGGCTCACGCTAAGGAGCGGCCATGGCGTCTTCGACCTGGAAAGGCTATTTGTCCTTTGGATTGCTTTCGATTCCCATTCGACTGTTTACCGCCGCGCGCGGCGAACGCATCGGGCTCAACCAGCTTCACGAGGTTTGTCACAGCCGCATCAAGATGCCGCTGTTCTGCCCCACTTGCGATCGCAAGGTGGAGCGCTCTGAAATCGTCAAGGGTTACGAATACGAAAAAGAGCAGTATGTCCTTTTCACCGAAGAGGAATTGGACAAGATCGAGCCCGAAAGCGCCCGGGCTATGGAAATTCTGGAATTTGTGAAAGTCGATGAGATCGACCCTCTGTACTACGACGCTTCCTACTACATGACCCCTGAGGACGAGGGGAAGAAAGCCTACTCACTGCTGCTGAAAGCGATGCAGGAGTCGAACTACGCGGCGATCGCCAAAGTCACCATGCACCAACGCGAACACATCGTGGTCATTCGCCCGCGCGAAGAAGGCATGACCCTGCACACCATGTTCTATCAAAATGAAATTCGCGCGGTGGCCGAGTTTACTCAGGATCGAGTGGAGCCCAAGGAAGCGGAAAAGAAGTTGGCGATGCAGCTTATCGATAGCCTGGCGGCGCCCTTTGAGCCGGAAAAATACCGCGACGAATATCAGGAAAGCATGCGCGCTTTGATCTCCGCCAAGCAAAAGGGTCAGGAAGTCAAAGCCACGATCCATCCAACGCGCGCCCCAGTGATCGACTTGATGGACGCACTCAAAAAGAGTATCAATGCCAGACCGGCGGCCAATGCGAAGAAACCTCCTCTGCGCGTGGTTCCGGCTGCAACCGCGGCTCCGGCCGCCAAAAAGGCCAATAAAAAGGCCACAGGCTAGCGTGCGATGGGCAAGACCGATCAATTCTCGCGTGCCGAGTTTCTGCGAATTCTGGATGTAAGCGAGAAGCAGTTGAGTTATTGGGAAAAGCTGAGGTTCGTGGGTCCCCGCAAGAAAGGGTCCGATAAATCCTATGATTTTCGGGACCTGATCACTCTTCGCACGGCCAAGCAATTAATCGAAACGGGCGTTTCCGCGCAACGTTTGCAGCGCTCCATCACTGCGCTCCAGCAACAACTGTCGGAAGTAAAGTCCCCTCTCACCGAGCTGCGCATCCGCTCTAACGGACGCAATGTCATCGTCGAACGCGCCGGAGTTCACCACGAGCCGATCTCCGGGCAAATCCTCCTGAATTTTGAAACGCGGGAATTGAACCAAAAAGTCCGGGTGATCCCGCAGCGCAGTGCCGATCAATGGGTGGCGTTGGGTGTGCAGCGCGAAGAACAAAGTGAGTCTCCTGCGGGTCTGCAAGCCGCAGCCGATGCCTACGAGCGTGCCCTGCAAATGGACCCCAGCCATGTGGATGCCCTCAATAATCTCGGCATGCTTTTTTACGAGAAAGGCGAACTGGAAAGCGCCATGACGCTGTTTCGTCGCGCTGTGGATCTCCATTCGCAACACATGCTTTCTCACTTCAATCTGGGTAGTGTGCTGGAAGAACGGGGCGAACTGGAAGAAGCTCGACGCCATTTACGGATGGCCGTCCGGCTGGATGATGGCCACCCGGATGGCCATTACAACCTGGCGTATGTCTGCGAGCGCCTGGGGGCTTACACCGAAGCCCGGCGTCACTGGCGGAAATACCTGGAGCTGGATCCGGATAGTTCCTGGTCCAACTACGCGCGTCAGCGGCTCGGCCAGAAGAGCTAGTTGCGCAATTTACTCGCTAGTTGCGCAATTTACTCCGGGCGTGGTTCGGAGTCGAAGTCGTCGATGGAGGGCGGGGGCGCGTTTTGCTTGTCCAACGCCTGGCGCAGCCACACTTGCAATACAGCAAGAAACACCGGTTTCACCTGGCGGAAGGCTAGACCCATACCCAACGTTGGCTGCGAATAAATCACCGTGGCGGCCGCTTCAAAAAACTGTCCGTTGGAATAAATCTTGATCGTCACTTGTGAACCGCGAGGCAAAGGGGTTCTCGTGTCCAGATAGCAGCCGTACAAGCTCAGTTCGTTAACTTGAGTTCTGTCGACGGTCTGATTGTGATCGAACGTGCCGATACCCCGTATAATTTCAGCAGGCGCTGAGAAGGGAAAACGCGGTGTGCGGCGTTGAATTTCTTCCATTGTTCTTCAAGGCTGCAGACATCAACCTTGTCGGGAGTCGGGGAGAACAAAATCGTCGAGATAGCTTTAGGCTAACGTTTTCGAGGTTTTTGCCCCATCACGCGTTCGCTGTAAGCCGCCTTGTAGGTTGGAGTATTTTTGAGCCAGGGTTCGTGTAGCGTGGGTCAGTTCTTGAGGGTAGTTACAACATGGTCATTCTCGGCAGGTGAGCCGCGGAGGGTGTATGGCAATTCGACCGGAACTATTGGCAATTTTGGTTTGCCCCGTGTGCAGAAACAACGTCGTCGCGCTCGCAGACGGCACCGGTTTGAAATGTCAATCCTGCAAACGCGTCTATCCGATCCGCGATGACATTCCCGTGATGCTGCCGGAGGAAGCAAAAGTAGTGGCGGAGTGAAGGCAGTTGATGGTTACGCGGTCCAGTTCAATCTCCTTCTAAAGTTCAGTCGTGTCCACGCTCTTTAGCTTGCCGCGACTTCTATTCCTCTGGATTTCCCGCTTGTGCTTCTTTGGTGTAAAGTGAAGTTCAGGCTCGATTTCAAACGCCTTCGAGGTTCTGCATGGATTCCGGTTCGTCCGCCACCCAAGCCCGTCAAGTTGAGAACAACCCGACGGCTTCACGCCAAAGTCTGACCATCACCGATAATCGCACTGGCAAATCCTACGAAGTACCGATCACCAACGATGCTATTCGAGCTGCCGATCTGCGGCAGATCAAAGTGGATGCCGCCGATTTCGGCATGATGAGCTACGATCCGGCGTTCAACAACACGGCTTCCTGTATCAGCAAAGTCACTTTTATCGACGGCGACGCCGGCATTTTGCGGTATCGCGGGTATCCCATCGAGGATCTGGCGGAAAAAAGCACTTACCTCGAAACCGCCTACCTGCTGGTCCACGGCGAACTGCCCAACGAAGCGCAGTTAAAGGATTGGACTTACAACGTCACGCACCACACGTTTATTCACGAGAGCATTAAGAAATTTCTCGACGGCTTTCACTATGACGCCCATCCGATGGGCATGCTGATTTCAACGATCGCGGCGCTGTCGACTTACTATCACGACGCCAAGGATATTTTTAGCGCGCCGTCGCGCCGGAAGCAGACCTTTCGGCTGATCGGGAAAATGCCGACGATCGCGGCGTTCTCGTATCGTCATTCGTTGGGTATGCCTTTCGTTTACCCCGATAACGACCTCAGCTATCCCGGCAATTTCTTGAACATGCTTTTCCGCACAACCGAGACTCGCTATCGGCCGAATCCCACGCTGGAGCGTGCGCTGGACGTTCTGTTCATCTTGCACGCCGATCATGAGCAGAATTGTTCGACGAATACGATTCGCGGGGTGGGCAGCTCGCACGTGGATCCTTATTCCGCAACGGCCGCGGCGATTGCCGCGCTGTATGGACCGCTGCACGGCGGGGCCAACGAAGAAGTGTTGCGCATGTTGATGGAGATTGGCTCGATTCAGAAAGTGCCCGATTTCATCAAGCGCGTGAAGGCTGGCGAAACCAAGCTGATGGGCTTTGGCCATCGCGTATACAAGAACTACGATCCGCGCGCGCGCATCATCAAGCGCGTTGCGTATGAAGTGTTTGATCTGATGGGTAAGAACCCACTGCTCGAGATAGCGCTGGAGTGCGAACGCATCGCGCTCGAGGACGATTACTTCGTGAAGCGCAAGTTGTATCCCAACGTGGACTTCTACACCGGGCTGATCTATCAATCGATGGGCTTCCCGATGACCATGTTCCCGGTGCTTTTCGCCATTCCGCGCACTTCCGGCTGGATTTCGCAGTGGGAAGAGATGCTGCTCGATCCGGAACAGAAAATCGCGCGGCCCCGGCAGATTTACAAGGGTTACGACACGCGGCACTATACCGCCATCGAGCAACGTTCCGGGGCCGCAGCCGAGTCCGCCCCAGAGAAGCGCTGAAGAACTTAATCTTCAGCGGGTGCAAGCAAAAAATTATCGGGCGTCCACGTAAACCTCATTCTATGAAGCGTTTTGCCGCTGTATATTATTGAATACCGGCAATTTCAAAGTTGCTCGACTCGCGCCCCTCTCCGCGTATAGTTGAGGGAGTGAGGCGTTCATGAGCACTACCGTAGTCAATCCCAATGTTCGTCGTCGCAGCCAACGCGTGTTGATGCAGGTTGGCGTCGGCATTTCGGGCAAAGATGCCCAGGGAAAAGCGTTTGAAGAGCAGACCGAAACGCTGGCTATCAACGCCCACGGCGCCCTGATTGCCCTGAAAACCCGCATCACCAGCGGGGCCCGGCTGAAAATGAAGCATAAAATGACCGAGGAAGAACAGGACTGCGTTGTGGTGTTCTTGGGTCCGGTTCGCGACGAAAAAGCCGAGGTTGGGCTCGAATTTACCAGCCCGCGTCCCACGTATTGGCGCGTGGCGTTTCCACCGGAAGATTGGACTCCCAAGCATCCCGAGGCGCGTTCACCGCAGCGGGCTCGGCTGGTGGAGAAGCAGGAAAAGA
Source organism: uncultured Acidobacteriota bacterium (assembly GCA_963846145.1). GTDB lineage: Bacteria > Acidobacteriota > Terriglobia > Acidiferrales > UBA7541 > Acidiferrum. The sequence continues at coordinate 231,881 of CAWJUV010000008.1, forward strand.
CGCCAGAAAAAGTAGAGAAGTAGCTGGCACTGTCGGCGGAATGCCGAGCTTTTGAAAATTACTCGCTTAAAACTTTGCGCACCACGTCGTTTACAACTTGCGGGTCCGCTTGTCCCTTGGTCGCCCGCATTACCTGACCCACAAAAAACTTAAATACGCCTTCGTTGCCACTTTTGAATTTTGCGACGTTGTCGGGATTCTTGGCTACGACTTCACGGGCGGCGGATTCCACCGCACTGGTGTCAACGGTTTGACCCAAGCCTTCCGCCGCAACGATGTCTGCCGCGCCGCGTCCGGTTTCAAACATGGTGGCGAAAACTTTTTTACCGATGGCGCCGGTGATTTTCGAGGTCTCCACCAACTTCACCAATTCGCCTAACGCCACGGCGCTGATCGGACTCGCCTCGATCGACTTCCCTGAATCGTTGAGGCGCCGCAGTAATTCGGTCTGCATCCAGTTGGCGGTGTTTTTTCCCGAAGCGCCGGTCTTTACGGCGGCTTCGAAGTAGTCCACCAACGCGACGTCGTTGGCCAAGACTTCCGCGTCGTAGGCGGTGATTCCGTAGTTTTTTACGAGGCGGGCACGCTTGGCGGCTGGCAATTCTGGCAACGCGCTTTGCACTTCTTCTTTCCAGGCCGCGCTTACATGTACTGGGAGCAAATCCGGCTCGGGAAAGTAGCGGTAATCGTGGGCCTTTTCTTTGGAGCGCATGGAGACGGTGTGGCCTTCGGCCTGATTCCACAGGCGGGTCTCTTGCAGGATTTTTCCGCCGCTTTCAATTACTCCGATGTGCCGTTCGATTTCAAATTCCAGGGCCTTTTGCAGGTAGCGGAAGGAATTCAGGTTTTTCACTTCCACCTTCGTTCCGAACGGTACGTTTTCGCCGCGCAGCCGTACGCTGACGTTGGCGTCGCAGCGCAGCGAGCCTTCTTCCATGTTGCAATCGCTCACTCCGGTGTAGAGCAGAATCTGGCGCAGCGTCGTCAGATATGCGTAGGCTTCTTCCGGTGTGCGCATGTCCGGCTCGGAGACGATTTCGCTGAGGGGCGTTCCGCAGCGGTTGTAATCGATGTAGGCCTTGGTGGCTGACTCGGAAAAACCTTCGTGGAGATTTTTTGCGGCGTCTTCTTCCAGGTGCAAGCGGGTCACGCCGATTCGTTTAGTCGCGCCACCGTGGTCAATTTCGATGAAGCCGCCCGTCGCCAACGGCAGTTCGTATTGGGAAATCTGGTAGCCCTTGGGCAGGTCGGGATAAAAATAATTTTTGCGGGCGAACCGGGAGTGCTCGTGCACGGTGCAGTTGATCGCCAGCGACGCGCGCATGGCCATCTCGACTGCGCGCCGATTCAAAACCGGAAGGGTCCCGGGCAAACCCAGGCACACTTCGCATACGTTGCTATTCGGCGCGTCGCCGAAACGGTTGGCGCAGCCGCAGAAAATCTTGGTTTTGGTGAGGAGTTGGACGTGGACTTCGAGCCCAATGACCGGCTCGTATTTGGCCAGCACTTCCGGCGGAATCGCCATATCCGATGCACTTTTAGCCATGGTGAAGCGCCGATTATAGCATCAGCTTTTGCGCTGAGATTCAGGCGGCTGCAGAAGCTCCGGGACGTAAGGCGGGATAGGTGACTTCTGAGAGATATAGCGCCCCGAACAATATGCCGGAATAGAGCACATCGCCCGCTAACGTGTTCCAAAACAGCGGTAGGCCGGTGGCGTAGCAAGCGGCGAGTCCTGCTGCGGTTCGCGCATAGCTTCCTAAGAAAGCCCACACGCCGAGATTTGTAATCAGAAAGAATTGCAATGCTCCGAGAAACACTGCTCCGCCGAGGCATAACACGGTGCGGTTGTCACGCAACCAGAAGCCTATCGCTACGCTGATCAAGAAGCTGGCATAAACGACGGGGATCAGTTTGTGAAAACCAATCATCGTGTCGCCAGCCGCCATGGCCACTAACGGAAACAAAAATGCCAGCCAGCGCTTACGGATAATCGCGCCGGAAAACAGGGCCATCGCGCCGACTGGCGTCATGTTCCAGGGATGCGGGACAAGGCGGATTGCCGCGGCGAACAGAATCAGTGCCGCGATTACGACTGCCCGGGCCCAGTGTTCTTTTATTTCAGGTTTCATTGCGCTCATGTGGTTAGAACCTCGGTAGGTAAAAGGTCGCAAAATATAAATCCGTCGCGCTCCACAACTTCGCCGATTTGGAATTTTATTGGCTCGCGGAAAATCGGGCCATCGTAGGCGAAGGTGTGGAATTCGCCGTTCTCGCCGCAACAATCGGCTCCTGGCGGCAAATCGCGGAAGAAAGATTCGTCCAGCTCGCGCCCGGCGAAACTGCGGTCCAGGATTCTGGGGTCTACGCAAACCGCTACTGAACGGAAGCCCTCGGCATGGAAGGAACGAATCAACTCGCGCGTGTCTCTTTTCCAGATGGGGAAAAACGCGGTCATGCCGATGCGTGCCAGTTTTTCTTCTCGGTAGGCGCGCAAGTCTTCGAGAAAAATGTCTCCGAAGGCAACTTTGCGCACGCCTTGCTCGAGATAAACGCGTAGGGCTGCTTCCATTCGCGCTTCGTAGGTCGGATTTACACAGGTGGGCGGGATCAAAACTTCATGCAGCGGCAAACCTATGCTGGTGGCTTGCTCATGCAGGAGCTGCCGGCGCACGCCGTGCATGCTGATGCGGTCGTAGCCTTCGGTCACGGTGGTGAGAAGTGCGACGACACGGAATTGTTTTTGCTGGAGGAGTGAGTGCAGGGCCATGGCGCTGTCTTTTCCGCCGCTCCAGCAGAAAAGTACTGGTTCGCGCTGGTCGGGTGGATGTATTTGGTGGGGGTTCATTAGTCCCTGCCGCCGAAGCGATACTTCAGGCCAACGCGATAGTCGCGGCCCAAAGCTGGGTAGCCCAACACGTCCTGATATTGCTTGTCGAAGAGGTTTTGTGCGCGCGCATAGAAAGTAACTCCGCGGCCGACGTTGTAGTGCGCGGCTACGTCGAATCGCGCATACCCCGCATTGCTGGTAAGTCCCAGGCCGAGGAAATCCGAGTCGGTTCGAACGCCACTAAAAAATCCGCCGAGGGTGAATCCGAAACGGCGAGTTGCGGCATTCAGGGTGAGCGAGCCGGAATTTACCGGTCGTCGCAATAGGTGATTGCCCGGCAGTTCTGATGGATCAAATACGTTGGGCGCTTGCAAAACTTCGGTGTCGTCGTAAGTGTAGTTTCCGGCAATGTTCAGCCAGCGTGTGAAGGAACTCTCCGCCGCTACGTTGACCCCGCGTGCCAAGGCCCGGTCGGTATTGAAGTAAAAGCCGAAGCCGAAAGGCGACGCGCCGGGAAGGGTCAGACCGCAGGTGTTGCCGGCCGGATTGGTGGCATCGGGCTCGCAGAACGCAAAGCTCACGACGTTGTAGAAGCTGGTGTAGAAATATTCCGCGGTGAGTTTTACGCGGTCACGCATCAGTTTTTGTTCGAAGCCGGCGCTGCCGTTTTTGCTGGACTCCGGCTTGAGCGATGGATTGCCCAGATCGCCGAAGTTGTCGCCTAGCGTCTGATCGAAGCGCGGCTCTTTGATTCCTTGCCCGTAGAAGGCGCGGAACAAGGTGTCCCCGAATGTTCCGGTGCCGTAGCGCAAGATTACCGAGCCGCCGACGCGTGGTACCACCCGCGTGCCAAAATTGGCGTTGGCTTCGGCGCGTGCACCGAAATCCAGCGATACGCGGCGCACTGGCCGGTAGCGAAAATCCAAATAGCCTGCCCTGATTGTTCCTTCGGGCGTGGTTCACATCCACGGTGGACAGCGCGGCGTTTTCCACTTCGTATTCATAACCAGCAGTAGCTGCAAAGTTGGTGAGGAGGTAACTGCTCTGCGCGCTCACATTGGCGCGGTTATAGGCAAAGCGGCTCTCGCCGGTGAAATCGCAGAATTCTGTCGTGGCGACGGCCGTAGGGGTTGGCTTGCGGGCAGAATGCATTGGGATCGGTGGCGTAGAAACTCTTGAACTGGGTCGTTGTTGTGCTGGCGAGAGTAGGATTCGCCGGCGCTAACTTCGTGGCGCCAGTGCTGGCCGGTGGAAAATGTCCAACGCGCGTCGGCGCTGAAAATTTTCTGGTCGTAAGTTTGATCCAGATTCGCTGGCTCTAATAAGGTCTGGCCAGGAATACCGGCATTGCTGGTGTTACTACGAATCGTGAGGCGCAGTTGATTGGTATCACTGAAGCGATAGCCAAAATTTCCAGACAGGGTGCGGTCGACAAAATAGTCATTTGGTCCCTGACCATCGGTAGTCAGGTAAGAAGCTGCCGCGGAATAATCGAATGCGCCGAGCAAGCCGCTAATCTGACCTCCGCCGCGTGCGGAGGAAAATCCGCCGCCTTCGGCGAATACCGTGATTTCGGGTATGCGTGTTTCGCCGCGATGGGTGAAGACCTGAATGACTCCGGAGACCGCATCGGTTCCGTAAATGGCGCTCTCGGCGCCGCGGACAATTTCAATTTTGTCTACGTTGTCCAGCGTCAAGCTGGAAAAGTCCACGGCACCGCCCGGCGGATTGATGGTCGCTCCGTCCACTAGAACTTTGGTGAAGTTGGAGTTGCCCCCATTCAAAAAGAGCGAGGCGGTACCGCCCTCAGCGCCGGTTCTCGCAATGGCGATGCCGGTGGAATACTGCAGAATGTCCGGCAGCGTCACGGCTTGGCGCGCATCGATTTCTTCCCGGGTGATGGTGGAGACGGGCGCGGAGGTTTGCTGTTCTGGCAGAGGTTCCGCTTGGGCCGTCACGACCACTTGGGAGGAGAGCGGATTCAACTGCAGATGGATGTCGACCGTGCGCGTTTCGCTGGGTCGCAACTCCAGTTCCTGTGAAATTGTCCCAAAACCTGGGCGCACGAATCGCACGCGGTGTCGCCCGCCAACCACAGCTAACGAAAAGCTGCCGTCCTCGTGTGAAATTGCCGATGCAATGGAATGCGAGTCAGCGCGGGTTTCTAACGGAAAAACATCCACGGTCGCGTCGGCGACCCCGGCTCCGTTGCTATCGCGAATAGTTCCGGACAGCGTTGCAGTAACCGACTGGTTTTGTGCGAACGACAAAGAGGGAATGGCCAACAGAACCAGACAGAACAGGGAAAAATGCAGGAAGGAACTGGATAACTTAGATTCAAAAGCAGAAAAGCGAGACGCTTCCGCAGAAGTCATGTGGGCCTCCGCTCCCTCACGCGCGGGAGCTTTGAAGGTTGTCCTGCGTTTAGTGACGAACGCAGGCTGCGGATTTCGCCGGTCTCCTGGCTTGGCGGCACTACTGCTTCGCACCTTCCCTCAGCGACGCCCTGGTTCGAGCAAAATGCGCTGAAGTGGCAACGAAGCGAAACTACAAAACTTCCGCCTTACAGTCGCGCGGCGGCGACGGCTTGTTTAGTTGAATGCAAAAAATCGCGTTCGACTAACCGTCTTCCCGAGCACGAAATCCACGGTGATTGTTATCGGGCTTGGCCCGTTACGGGTTATGTGAAAACTTCGCGGCTTCGTATCCACTTCGAGAAGACTTGGGAGCGGCAGCGTAACACGTTTCGCTGGGGAACGAAAATTACTTGGGCTCTTCGCGATTTGCGACTACATTGACGCGCGGGCGGCCCGACGGCCCCATCTCCACACTCAACGCCGTCTGAAACACCTGTTCCAGCAATTCCCGCTGATACACCACCGCAGGCGGCCCGACGCGTAAACATCTGCCGCGCTGCATCAGTACCACCTGGTCGGCATACTCTGCGACCAGATTCAATTCGTGGGTGACGATCACTACGCTGTAGCGATTTTCTAATGCCAACTTTCGCAATCCATGAAGCAGGTCTACCTGCGCGGCGATGTCCAGATGCAATGTGGGTTCATCCAGAAGCAGCAGCATTGGCTGTTGCGCCAGTGCGCGAGCCAAAATGACGCGCTGCTTTTCTCCGCCGCTCAAATCGGCCATCCAGCGATCGCTCAACTCCGCCGCACCGACTTGCGCCAAGGCATTGCGCGCGATGGTCAAATCCGCCGCGCTTTCAAAGCGCAGCGATCTTCCGTGGGCATGGCGTCCCTGCAAAACAAACTCCCACGCTCGCGCGGGAAACAGCAGCGGGCTCTCCTGCTGCACCATGGCAATTTTCTGCGCGCGGGTGCGCGGGCTCAGGGTGTGCGGAGGAATTCCATTCAGCAGCACTCGCCCCGAGAGTGGCTCCAACGAACCCACAATTAGTTTTAGTAGCGTGGATTTTCCGCTGCCGTTTGGGCCGAGGATCGCCAGAATTTCTCCGGCGTGGACCTGAAAACTGGTCGCTTCCAGCGTGAATAGCGGCGCCTGCGTCGGGCCGGAAGAATACGCATAGCTGACTTGCTCGAGACTGAGCCGCACATCGTTAATTCCGCGTGATCCATCTCCAGGAAGACGCACGGGCGAACCTAACGGAGTGCGCGCCACCGTGCTCACGTCGTAATTCCCCGGCGCAGTAAATAAATGAACAGCGGCGCTCCTACCAGCGCGGTCATCGCTCCGACCGGCAATTCCGCTGGAGAGACTACTGTGCGCGCGATGGTATCGGCCAGGACGACTGCGATTGCTCCTCCGATCGCCGCGGTGGGCAACAGAAGGCGGTGGTCCGAACCATAAATTTGTCGCATCACATGCGGCACCAGCAATCCCACGTAACCGATCGCGCCGCTCACCGATACGGCCATGCCGGTCAAGATCGAAGCTGCTATGTACACCACTAAGCGCACACGCGGGACATCCACGCCAAGGTGCATCGCTTCTTTTTCTCCGGAAAGCAATAAATTCAAGTCCGAGGCGGTCGTGTAGATCGCGCCGGTCGCCAGCACGAAGCCGCTCCACAATACCCAGTAAACGCTGCGACGCAGAGACGTCGACAAATTTCCCATCAGCCAGAAGGCCATGCCGCGCAAATTGCTGCCGGTCAGAGAGGTCATCAAAAACATGATGATGGCCGAAAGAAACGACGCGGTAATTACTCCACCGAGCAGCAAGGTGGTGCTGTCAATTTGTCGTCCACGCCGGCCCAAGAAATAGACTGCGGCAATTGTTGCCGCTGCCCCCACGAATGCTCCGAAAGGCGTGAGCAAATCGGCGACGGCCGGCTGCAGTGCCAGGTGCGGCGAAACGATCAGTGCGAGAATGGCGCCAAGCGCCGCGCCACTGGAGACTCCGAGGACGTAAGGATCAGCGAGGGGATTCCGCAGCAGCGCCTGAAACCCCGTTCCCGCTACCGCCAGCGACGCGCCTACAAACATTCCCAGCAATATTCGCGGCAGGCGGATGTCCATTACAATCAGGTCGTAATCGCTCTTGATTCCGGTGCCGGGCTGAAACATGGTGTGCAGCAAATCTCGTCCCAAGCCCCATAGCGAGACCTGCACTGCGCCAACTTTCATCGCGATAATTACCACCACAAACAAAATCGCCGACAAGATCAGGCATTGCAGAAGTAATCGCCGGATGGTTAGAGGCCGCATGGGCACGCCGCCTCGACTTTTTTGATCTCGCTGGTGATTGAGCGTCCGTCGGCAGCAGGAGGGTCAGTCACTGCGGCGGCAGATTTGTCCGCGAACAATTCGGGATGCAGCTTGGCGGCTAAGTCTTCGATTGCCGCGACGATTCGCGGGGCCGGGCGATTGACCGCGTCACTGATCACCGCGAATTTGCGGTTTTTTACCGCTTCCAAAATTCGCCAACCGGGCCGCTCCGCCAACGCTTCGAGATTCAGCGACGAACTTTCCCCGTGCGAATCGGCAAAGACCAAAAAATCGGGCTGCAATCGCGCCATCTCTTCCAGATTCACCTGGGGCCAATCCTGATTGGAATCCACAATCGAGACGGCTCCGGCGCGCCGCAAGGCGTCGGCGATAAAGGTGTCTTTCCCGATCGAGATCAGCGGATCGGTCCAGACGACGAACAGAACCCGACGCGGGGCCTGGGTTCCTAATTTCTGCGACAAGGCGTTCAGTCTTTTGCGCAAGTCCGCTGCTACTTCCGAGCCAGCCTGCGCGGCTCCCAGCACTTCTGCCAAGCGCTTGGTCGAAGACAAAATCCCGTCGATACTTTGCGGATCGGTGGCGTAGGACGCAATCCCGAGGGAATCCAGCGAATGCACCGTGTCGAGCGTGTTCAAATGACGCGTGACCAGCACCAAGTCCGGCCGCAGGTGGGCAATTTCTTCCAGACTGGGATTTACGGCGCCACCGACTTTCGGTTTTTTCTGCGCGTCCGCGGGATAGTCACAATAGTCGGTGTCGCCAACCAAGCGGTCCTGCAAGCCCAAAGCGTATATCGTTTCCGTCAAGCTTGGGGCCAACGAAACTATGCGCGCGACCGGTTGCGGGATTCGCACCAGCCGCCCGGTCTCATCGGTAACCTCGCGATACAGCGGAACTGGACTGGTTGGCGGTGGTGAAACCTGCGCTGCGTTGGGCGACGCACATGCAAACGCCGCAACCATTGCGCCGAATGCAGCTCGCAGCAACCGTGGATTGGCCAACTGTGGGATTCCTTCCGGACCGCTAGTTCAAGACTTCTTCGCCAAGCTATTTTTGCACACAAAAAGAAACAACAGGGGCGCCAACGCAGGGAGGCCGGAAGATACAAAGTTCGGTAGTTAAAGAGTTGGAAGAATTGCGTTTTCTAGCGGGAAGCAGAAGTAATCGTGCTCAGCGATTCTTCCAGGTTGGCTTGCGCTTTTCGGCCAGCGCTTTCACGCCTTCCTGCGCGTCTTCCAGGCGGTAGAGCTCGTTCAGGAAAATATTCATGGAGTGCTTCAAGCCGTCTTTCAGCGACATACCCATGCCGCCGAGGATCGCGCGCTTAGCCATGGTCAACACCGGCGTCGAATGGCTGGTGATCCGGTGAATCAAGTCCGAGACCACCTGCTGCAGCTGCATCTCGGGAACCAGCTTATTCACCAGCCCCAATTCCATCGCGCGTTCCGCGCTAACCGGCTCGCCGGTCAGCACCAGTTCCAGCGCCACTTTCGGCCCGACCAAAAACGGCAAAATCGTAGATGCCAGCGGCGGAAAAACTCCAATCGAAATTTCCGGCTGCGCAAACCGCGCTTTAGGCGTGGCGACCACAATGTCCCCGAACGCCGCCAACTCCGCGCCCCCGCCAATCGCCGGGCCATTCACCACACAAATTACCGGCTTGGCCACTTCCAGCATTCCGGAAAACGCGCCATGAAACGCGTCCAGCATCTGAAACACGCGCTGGGAGGTGTATTCGCCCACGTCCACGCCGCCACAAAAGACCTTGCAGGCCGAATCGATGACCAAAACTTTCACTTCATCGCGATCGCCTGCAAACCCAACGCCATCTGCAAGTTCCCGCAGCATGGCCTCGTTCAAAAGGTTGTGTTCCGGGCGGTTCAGAGTGATCCGCGCGACTCCTCCGTCGATCTTGAAGCGCACGTGCTTGAATTCGTCGGGGGAACGCCGCGCGCGTTTAGTCGAGAATTCGTCCAGTGCGAGTGGCTCAATCGTACGAGTGCCCAATGCGTTCTCCGCCGATGCCTGAAGTGTCGGTGAATAATGCTAGCATGGCGGTTCTGCTGAATTGTTTTGCGAGTCAAGCGACGTGCTCAAACAGTTTGCGTCTGACAACACCGCTACGGCCGCGCCTCTCCGCGCACCGCAGGACGCTGCCGGCTTTCCCTCGGCTGCGGCCTGGGAAGCCGCGCCCTCCGTGCATTTCGACCATGACTGGCGCGGGGAGAACTCCGATCCCGAGCGGGCGACTACGGTTCAGCTTCTCTATACGGCGTCCACGCTGTACCTGCGATTTGTGGCCCGCTTCCGTGTTCTCACGGTTTTTGATGACGCCGAACCATCTGGCCGCCGCGACCACCTCTGGGATCGCGATGTGGCTGAGGCTTTCTTGCAGCCGCAGCCCTCGCATTTGCGGCACTACAAAGAGTTCGAAGTCAGCCCGAATGGCTACTGGATCGACCTGGACATTAACACTGGAGAGCGGCAGGACCTGCAAAGCGGGCTGCAGCGCCGCGTTTCCATCGACCAAGCGGCAAAATCCTGGACCGCCGATGTGGCCATTCCCATGAAAAGCCTGTGTGCCAAGTTCGATCCGGACGTTACGTGGCGCGTCAATTTTTACCGCGCCGAGGGCGCTGCTGAGCCGCGCTTCTATTCAGCTTGGCGTCCCACCCTCACGCCGCAGCCGAACTTCCACGTGCCGGAACTTTTCGGCTATCTGAAATTCGCGAAATAAAAGCTATCCGGTAGGGAAGTGCCGCGTACGAGTTTTTATCGGCTTGGGAAACGCGCGCCGCGGAATTTATAGCGATTTGATGACTTCGATTTCGCCTTGTTTGCGGAGGACGTCGACGGAGACGCCGCTGGAGTAGCGGTGAATGATCACGTCGCATTCTGCGTCGTTGATGCCGAGGTTTTCGAGGCGGATCTCTTCGATATTGGGCGGCAGGACCGGATTGGTGAAGACGATTTGGCGGTCGAGGGCTTTGATGTTTATGCCTAGTGCAGCTTGAAGCAGTAAATAAGGTGCGCCGGCGGCCCACGCTTGTGGCGCGCAGGCCACGGGATACAGTGTCGGGCCGCTGGAGTCTGCGCGTTTGTGGAAGCCGCAGAAAAGTTCTGGCAGGCGGTGCAGATCGACGTGCAGGCTGGCTTCGTAAAGGCCGTTCAACACAGCTGCGACGGCGTGTTGAAAACCGTAAAGAGAGAGGCCATAGCCGACCAGAGCGTTGTCGTGTGGCCAAACCGAGCCGTTGTGGTAGGACATCGGGTTGTAACGCAGCTCGGTGGAAGCAACCGTTCGAATGCCCCAGCCGGAGAACATTTGCGTGGACATCAATTGATCGCAGACTTTGGCGGCGTGTTCGGCGGTGCCGATTTTGCAGAAGAGCGTTTGGCCGGCGTTTGAGGAGCGAACTTTGCAGGGATTTTTTTGGCCGTCGAGGGCCAGGGCGTACATGCCGATTTCTTCGCACCAGAAGGCTTCCTCGAAGCGTTGCTGCAAATTGTCGGCTTCCAGATTGAGTTTTAGAGCGTAATCGTTTTCGCCAAATTCGCCGGCGAGCATTGCGGCGGCGCGCTTGGCCGCGTAGGTGTAGGCCTGCACTTCGCAGAGCGCGATGGGCGGCTCGGCGATGAGGCCGTTGGCGTGAAAAACCGAGTCGTTGGAATCCTTCCAACCTTGCTGAACCAAACCGCGATCGGTGCGGCGGGCGTATTCGACGAAGCCGTCGTTGTCGGCATCGCCGTAAACGTCGATCCAGCGCAGTGCGGCTTGAATGTTGGACCAAATCGAAGCGAGAAATTCGCGATCGCCGGTTCGCAGAAAATAGGCCCCGGCCAGCATGATGAACAGCGGCGTGGAATCGACGCTGCCGTAGTAACGGCCGAAGGGCACTTCTTTCAGCGCGGCCATTTCGCCGCGGCGCATCTCGTGCAGAATCTTCCCCGGCTCGGAATCCTGCTCGGGAATTTCTTCGGTGGCTTGTTCGTCGGCGAGATACTGCAGAACGCTTTTTGCAATATGCGGCGCAATCCACAGCGTTTCCAGCGCGGTAATAATTCCGTCGCGGCCAAACACCGTAGCGAACCACGGCACACCAGCGTAGGGGTATTCGCCCTCGGGATTACCGTCGGTCAGCATGCGCAGGTCCGCTTGAGACCGCTTCAGCCAGGAATTGACGCGTTTATTCGAGGTTGAAATTTCGCAGGCGTGCAGCCGCTCGTTGGTGAAGCGATGTTGCAAGATGTCGAAGGCTTCGCCGTAAGGAAGAATGTCGACGGCCGCATCGGCGCGTTCGCAAGCCACGGTGACAAACACGGATTGTTCCTGCTTGGGCTCCAGCGTGAATTCGTAGCGGGCCTGACGAGTATTGAGGGCGCGCGGTTTTGGCGTAAACGCAATGCGCGTTTTGCGGCTGACGTGATCGAGGCCGAGGTAATTCAGGACAACGCTGTCGCCTTCCAACGTGTCAGTGAGGCGTTGGCCTTTTTTGGCGCGCTTGGTGCCGCGCACTTCGAAAATGTCGGCGAAGTCGGCTTCGAACTGGAAACTTACCGTGACTTGCAACGGAACCAAGCCGTAGTTAATCAGGCGAATTTGTTCGTAACAACTGGCTTTGTCGAGGAACTTCGAACGAAACAGATGCACGGTTTCGCGGGGCAGCCCGTTTTCCGCTTTCGCGCCACTGGAAATGGTGCTGGAGTCGAAATTGGTCATGTCCACGGCGAGAAATGCATTGTCTTCGCGAATCGTGGAGCTGAGCAACATGGGCGTCTGCTGATTGAGCTGGAGCGTCATGCGCGAAAGATGGCGCGTTTCAGAGTGAAACAGTCCGAATTGGCCGTAGCCGATTGGCTCGATATCACCGTAGCGATTTAAAACCCCGAACGTGTCGCCATACTTAAGCACGCGGGTGCGGTCATCGGCGAGGGCGGAAGTTGCCTTGACGTAATATTCGTCTTTGACGAGGACGATGTCAGTCACGTACCCATCCTGCCACGATTTTTGGATTTTTGGATTAGGCGATTGCTTCGGATGAAGGGGCGATTGCGTTCCCAGCAACGTTCCCGCCCACCATGGATTGGTACAGCGCGATGTATTTTTCGGCCATGTGCGCGGAGGTGAAGCGCTTCTCGAAGACTGCGCGGCAGGCGGTGCGCTCGATGGACGAGATTTTTTCGACTGCAGCGACGGCGGCGTCCATGTTGTCCACGATGAACCCGCTGAGGCCCTCTTGCATGACTTCCGGAACAGAGCCGCAATTGAACGCGATGGTGGGAGTGCCGCAGGCCATCGCTTCAATCATGGTCAGTCCGAAAGGTTCGGGCCAATCGATGGGGAAAAGGTAGGCGTAGGCGTTCCCGAGAAACTCACTTTTCTCGTTCTCACTGATTTCACCGATGAATTCGACGTTGGGATCGGTCATCAGCGGTTTGATTTTGGCGTCGTAGTAATCCTGGTCGGCTTTGTCGATCTTGGCGGCTACCTTCAAAGGCATGCCGGCCCGCTTGGCGATTTCAATGGCGCGGTCGACGCGCTTTTCCGGCGAAATGCGGCCAAGAAAAGCCAAGTATTTCCCGGGCTCCGGATGGAATTCCAGCGATTCCGGCGGCAAACCGTGAGGCACATTAGCGACCCAGTTGGCCCAAGCCAAAGGCTTCCGCTGTGCGAGAGAAATCGATACCACCGGAGCGTCGGCGTAACGTTTGTAGACGGGAACCAAATCGGGTAAATCGAGACGGCCATGCAAGGTGGTGACGCTCGGAAGCGCGCAGTAGCGGGAAAGCGGAAAATGCATGTAATCGATGTGAAAGTGGATAACGTCAAACTCAGGGGCCATGCGCATGACTTGATCAAGCATGGCGATGTGATGAGCCAGGTGGTCGATCGAATTTCCAGCCAGTCGTAGAGACTGCGCGACTCCCGGGATAAGTTTGGCGGCGGTTTGGGAGTCGCCGGCGGCGAACAGAGTGACATCTTGACCTTGCGCCACCAGTTCTTCGGTCAAGTAGGAAACGACGCGCTCGGTGCCGCCATAGGTTTTCGGGGGAACGCTTTCGTACAGGGGAGCAACTTGGGCAATTTTCAAACCGGGGTCTCCGCTGCGAGCTTGCAGAAGGTCCTCGCATCGTGAAAATTGTAGTATTTATGCGGGTTTTCGAGTATCCGGTGAATCTGGTAGCCACTACTTACTGAAACAGCAATTCGAATACGGTGTATCGTTTTTTCGCACGCTGCGTACTTCCTGCCGGGAAGAGAATCTAAGGTCACGTATAATTAAAGACCAATAGGAGCGGGCGTTCGCCTGCAGTCGGCCATCGAAAAAATTCACGCCAGAAAATTAAACAGCATGCAGAAGCCAAAATCCGTACTGCGAGTGGCCATCGAAAATGTGACGCCGGAAGTGGACTGCGGGCGTTTTCCGATCGCGAGGACGCCGGGCGAGTTGGTGGTGGTGCGTGCGGACATTTTTTCCGATGGGCACGACGTGGTCGACGCCGCGGTGCAATACCGCAAAAGTGAAGAACAGCAGGGCTGGCATGTGGAGCCCATGACTCTGGTGACCAACGACCGCTGGGAAGCGCAGTTTCGGGTCAGCGGAATGGGAATTTATTTTTATACAGTGCGGGCGTGGGTCGATCATTTCAAAACCTGGAGTCGCGATCTGGGAAAAAAAGCGGCGGCGGGTCAGGATCTGAGTCTGCACTTGCAGACTGGAGCGCAGTTTATTGAAACATCGGCGCGTCGCGCACTGCCGCAGGATCGCCCCAAGTTTGCAGCGTTGCTGGCGAGGTTACGGGCGATCGCAGGTGGTGATGGAGATACGGCGGTGGCGTTTTCGCAGGATGAAGAATTGCAGTCGCTGATGGGTACGTATCGCGAGCGCGACGCGGATACGGTTTATGAAAAGGAATTGGCGATTCGAGTGGATCGCGAGCGGGCCCGCTTCAGTGCCTGGTATGAGATGTTTCCGCGTTCGTGCAGCAATTCCGAACAGCGTCACGGGACACTGCGGGATTGCGCGAATTACGTCGAGTACGTCGCGGAAATGGGGTTTGATGTTTTGTATCTCCCGCCCATTCATCCGATCGGAAAAACCGAACGCAAAGGCAAAAACAATTCGACGACGCCTGAGCCGGGAGATTTGGGCAGTCCGTGGGCCATTGGCGCGGAAGAGGGCGGGCACAAGGCGCTTCATCCTCAGCTAGGGACGCTTGAAGATCTGAAGTTCTTGCGGGAAAAAGCGAAGCAGCACGGCATCGAGTTGGCGCTGGATATCGCGTTTCAGTGTTCGCCGGATCACCCGTATGTGAAACAGCATCGTGAATGGTTTCGTATCCGTCCGGATGGCACGGTGCAGTACGCCGAAAATCCGCCGAAGAAGTATCAGGATATTTATCCGCTGGATTTTGAGACGCCCGCTTATGCGGAGCTGGCGGAAGAATTAAAAAGTGTGCTGCTGTTCTGGATTTCGCAGGGCATACGGATTTTTCGTGTCGATAATCCGCACACCAAGGCGCTGCCATTCTGGGAATGGATGATCCGCGAAGTTCATCGCGAATATCCGGAAGCCATATTTCTGGCGGAAGCATTCACCCGGCCTAAAGTTATGTACCGGCTGGCGAAATTGGGATTCAGCCAGTCCTACACGTACTTTGCCTGGAAAAACACTAAAGAAGAGCTAACCGAATATTTCACGGAAATTTCTAAGCCGCCGGTAAGCGATTTCTTTCGCCCGAATTGCTGGCCGAACACGCCCGACATTCTGAATGAATTCCTTGTGAAAGGCGGGCGCCCCGCTTTTTACTCGAGATTTGTGTTGGCGGCCACGTTGGCGGCGAATTATGGAATTTATGGACCGGCGTACGAGCTGATCGAAAACCGGCCCGTTCGCGAAGGCAGCGAAGAATACCTGAATTCGGAGAAATATCAGATTCGCGTGTGGAATCGCGACGATCCACGCAGCCTGAAGGATTTGATCCGTCGAGTAAATACCATCCGCCGCGAGCATCTCGCGCTGCAGAACAATTTGACTCTGCGTTTCCATCCCACGGACAATCCGCAAATCATCGCCTACAGCAAAACTTCGGAGGACCGAGCCGATCGAATCCTGGTGGTGGTCAACCTGGATCCGGTGAACCGGCAAATGGGATGGGTGGATTTGCAATTGCAGGAATTCCGGCTGACTCCGGGTGAATCGTACGAAGCGTACGACCTGTTAACTGACCGTAAATTTGCCTGGCAGGGCAGTCGCAATTACGTCGAGCTGAATCCTCTTACGGTACCCGCACATATTTTTCGCATCGGGCCGCTACCATAACGACATAAAATTGTTTTTTGCTTCACGTAGTCGGAGCGGTTAGAAGGAGTGTCCCCTTTGGCGGTGCAACAAGACAGCCTGTGGTACAAAGACGCCGTCATCTACCAGTTGCATGTGCGCACGTTCAACGACAGCAACGGCGATGGCATCGGCGACTTTGTCGGCTTGACGCAGCGCCTCGATTATTTACAGGAACTGGGCGTCAATACCATCTGGCTGCTACCGTTTTATCCCTCGCCGCTGCGCGATGATGGCTACGACATCGCGGATTATCACACCGTTCATCCCAGCTACGGCACGCTCGAAGATTTCAAAACATTCCTAAACAGCGCGCACAATCGCGGTCTGCGAGTGATCGTCGAGATGGTGATGAATCACACCTCCGACCAGCACCCCTGGTTTCAGGAAGCGCGCAGCTCGCCAGATAATCCCAAGCGCGATTGGTACGTTTGGAACGATACCGACACGAAATACAAAGGCGTACGCATCATTTTTCTCGATACCGAATTATCGAACTGGACGTGGGATCCGGTTTCCAAGGCGTATTACTGGCACCGGTTTTTCTCGCACCAACCGGATTTGAATTTCGACAATCCTGCGGTTATCGAAGCGATGTGGGAAGTGATGCGCTTCTGGCTGGACATGGGTGTGGACGCATTTCGTTTGGACGCGGTGCCGTACCTGGTGGAGCGCGAAGGCACCTCCTGCGAAAACCTGCCGGAGACCCACACAATCGTGAAGGAATTTCGCAAACGGCTCGACGCCGAGTATCCCGGGCGGATGATGCTTGCCGAAGCGAATATGTGGCCGGCGGATGTGCGCGCGTATTTTGGCCAAGGCGAAGGCGACGAGTTTCACACCGCATTTCATTTTCCGCTGATGCCGCGCATGTTCATGGCGGTGAAGCTGGAAGACCGCAAGCCGATCGTAGAAATTCTGGAACAAACACCCGAAATTCCCGCGAAATGCCAGTGGTGTATTTTCTTGCGCAACCATGACGAGTTGACGCTGGAAATGGTCACCGATATTGAGCGCGACTACATGTACGACGAATACGCCGTGGATAAAACCATGCGCATCAACCTGGGTATTCGCCGCCGGCTGGCGCCGCTCATGGAAAACGATCGCCGGCGCATTGAATTGCTGAATGGCTTGCTGATGTCCATGCCTGGAACGCCGATTGTGTACTACGGCGACGAAATCGGCATGGGAGACAACATTTATTTAGGCGATCGCAACGGGGTACGCACCCCGATGCAGTGGAATGGCGGCACCAACGCGGGGTTTTCGTTTGCCGATCCGGAGCGCTTATATTCGCCGTTGGTTTCCAACTCGATTTATGGATACCAAGTGGTGAACGTCGACGCACAGAAGCGTTCGCATCATTCACTGCTCTCGTGGATGAAGGCGCTGATTCGCACGCGAAATTCCACGCGAGTGTTTAGCCGCGGAACGCTGGAGTTTCTGCGTCCTTCCAATCATCGGGTGCTGGCCTACATTCGCGAGCTGGGCAACGAGAAAATCCTGGTAGTTAACAATCTGGCTTGTTCGGCGCAGGCCGTCGAACTGGATATGCAGCGATACAAGGGGTACATCCCGATCGAGATGTTCGGGCGCAATTTGTTTCCGCGTTTTGGAGATTTGCCGTATCTGCTGACGCTGGGGCCGTATCAATTTTATTGGTTCCGTTTGAGACGAATTTGAGCAAATGTGCGGCGCTGCTGATGCCGCTAGATTTGCTTTGTGTATGATGATTGCGCCCGGTTGAAAGCGAGTGTTGGAGTCCCTTGGCCGCCGAAGAAACCTACCTGTCTGACGACCTGCTTCGTCAATTGATGAGTGTTGGTGAAGTGGACCTGCTCGTGGGCATCCTTGCGCACAAAAGCGCCCCGACCATGCGGCAGGCCGTCAGCGCCGTGGAAGAAAATTTGCAGCAGAATTTTGTGCGGCAACGCATGGCCATCCTCAGTATCGATGGCGGCATGACCGAAGAAGTTGCTGCCGATGGCGAGCCGGCCAGAGCCGCCGGCCTGAAGTCGCTGAACTCGCTGCGCACCATCCACCGGATCAGAGCGGGGTTCAACGCGCCCCCGTTGCCTGGGATTGCGCTGCGCACAGTGCTGGCGTCGGCGGATTTGTTGCGTGCCAAAGCGTGTGCGGTGGTCTCGCCGATCACTTCGAGTACTTCTCCCGAGTGGGTTTCCAATTTGTTGCGTCCGGCGTATCGCGATAATTACGATTTTGTGGCACCACTGTACTCCCGCAATAAATTTGGCGGACTGCTGGCCCGCAATCTGCTTTATCCCATGACTCGCGCGCTCTTCGGACGGCGGGTCCGCGAGCTGTATTCGGACGAGTGGGCGTTTTCGAGCAAGCTGGGCGGGGCTTGCCTAAACGAAGATGTCTGGCACGAAGAGCCGGTGCGTGCGCGACCGGAAGCGTGGATGGGAATTTCAGCGATTACTTCGGACTATCGGTGTTGCCAAACTTTTCTGGGTGAGAAGCCCGCACCACCCGCAGGCTCTGGTCCGGATTTGGTGGAGGCGCTGCGGCAAACGGTCGGCAGCCTATTCTGGGCGTTGGAAACGCACCAAAGTGCATGGATGGAGCGAGAAGGTTCCGAGCCGGTACCGACATTTGGCCCGGATCACGCCATCACCACGGAGCCAACGAATCTCGACACCGCGCGGATGTTCGAATTATTTCAAACCGGCGTGAAACAACTCGAGCCGGTGCTGCAATCGATTTTGCGGCCGGACACGCACACGAGCATTCAAGCTATCGCCACGCTGGATCCCAAAGCTTTTCGCTTCGAGTCGGAACTTTGGGTACGGATGCTGTACGACTTTGCATCCGCGTATCACCACTCGGTGATCAACCGCGATCACATGGTGCAGGCCCTGGTGCCGCTGTACCGCGGAAAAATTTATTCGTTCCTGATAGAACATGCCAATTCTTCGCCCACGGAATTGGAGACCGCCAGCGAAAATCTGTGCCTGGAGTTCGAACACCAGAAATCCTACCTACGGGAGCAGTGGAAAGCAGGAGTCGAGGTGAAATCATGAAGGACACCATCGTTCAGGGCTTGGAACAGGCTTACTACAATCTCGTTCATATGTTCGTCGAGTTTTTGCCGCGCTTTGTGGTGATGCTGGTGATCATCGTGGTGGGCTTGGCGGCGGCGTATCTGTTGCGCTACATCCTGCGCGGATTGCTGAAGCTGACGCGGCTGGATCGGATGGCGGAAGACTCCGGAGCATCGCGGGTGCTGCGCATGGCGGATTTGCCAACGATGACGGAATTTTTGAGCCGTTCGGTTTTCTGGATCACCTGGCTGACCTTTATTTTGATCGGCGTGAGCATTTTGCAGGTGGCGGGATTGCAGGAGCAGATTTCGCGATTGTTCCGCTTCCTTCCGGAAATTTTTGTGGCGATGGTGATTTTGTTTTTGGGCCTGGTGCTGGCCAACTTCTTGTCGCGAGCGGCGCTGCTAGCTTCGGTGAATGCGGGATTGCGAGCGGCCAGGATTTTGAGCTGGTCGATTCGCTTCGTGATCTGGATTCTGGCCATTACCATGGCGCTGGAAGAACTAGGGCTGGCGCGGCAAACGGTGATCGCCGCGTTTTCCATTGTGTTTGGCGCATCCATGCTGGGGTTGGCGATCGCCTTCGGGTTAGGCGGCAAAGACCTGGCGCGGCAAACGCTGGAACGTCATTTAGGCCAGCAGCCCGACAAACAGGAATATAAGGAGCCGCAGCCCCTGTGAGGCTGGCCGCGACATCATAGAAGGTAGATTGCAGACTCCTCTTCTGGAGAAATGCTTATGGCTGCCCCGGGATTCGGGAAAGAAATGTTTTCAGTTTTAAAGGCTGAACTACCTGCGCAGTTGCCGGCGTATTTGAAGAGCCAGCGATGGTTCGGCGGGAAGGCCCGCGAGCTGCGAGCGACGACCGTTGCGGACGTTGTCGGTCTGCGTGACGGAGTGAATGCGCTGATCGTGATGGTGAATGTGGAGTATGCGGGCGGCGACGCAGATTTGTACGCGGTGCCGTTGCTGGTCAGCGAGAGCGGCGCGGGTGAAGCGGGAAGTGCCGCGCTGAAGTTTTCGGGTGGCGACGGCAAAAGCGTGCTGATCGATGCGCTGAAGGATGAAAAGTTTTTGTCTTTCATGCTGGACGCGATTCAGCGCGGGTTGGTTTTTGCGGGTGAGTCTGGAGAGGTGCGAACGTCGCCGACGAAGGCGCTGCGGCTGCAAGAGACCGGCGCGGCGGGAAGTTTACGTCCGCGGGCATTGAAAGCGGAACAAAGCAATACGTCTATCGCGTACGGCGAGCGCTTGATGCTGAAATTTATCCGCCGCCTGGAAGAAGGGGTGAATCCGGATCTGGAGATGTCCAGTTTTTTGACGGAGAAAGCCGGATACCAGAACACGCCGCAACTACTTGGTTCACTGGAATATCACAGCGGGCAGCGATTCATGGTGCAGGGCGTTTTGCAGGCATTTGTGGCCAATCAAGGGGATGCTTGGTCGTACACGATGAAGTCGATTTCTGATTTTTACAATCGAGTCGCGTCAGTGGCGCCGAACGCGGAACAACGCGGCGGAGCACAGCAGTCGATCGGCGCGTTTTTGGATTCTGTTGCGCTGCTGGCGAGGCGAACTGCGGAACTGCACCTGGCTTTGGCTTCCGCGGAAGCTGCGAATGATCCGGAATTCTCGCCCGAGCCGTTCAATGACGATTTCCAGCAGGCCTTTGAGGATTCGCTGGACGAGTTGACGCAACGAATCTTCCGGCAATTGAAGCAGGCGCTGCCAAACCTGCCGGAAAGTGTGCGCGGCAAGGCCGAAGATACGCTGGCGAAAAAAGACGACATTCTGGAGTGGTTCAGCGCCACTCTGCAAAAGCCGATTCGCGCGGTGCGCACACGAATTCACGGCGACTATCACTTGGGCCAGGTGCTGTACACCGGCTCCGACTTCGTGATTATCGATTTTGAAGGCGAACCGGCGCGGCCCATGTCACAGCGACGGCTGAAGCGCTCGCCAGTGCAGGATGTGGCGGGAATGCTGCGGTCGTTTCACTACGCCGCGCACGCTCCGCTGTTGGCTGCCACTGGCACGGTGAACATTACCGACGAGAATCGCAAGAATTTGAATGCCTGGGCGGAGATTTGGGCTAAGTGGGTGAGCGACCGTTATTTGGAAGAGTATCTGCGCGTGGCGAACGGGGCGCCGTTTCTGCCCCCAAGCCGCGCGGAAATCATGGAATTGTTGCAGCTGCACGTGGTAGAAAAGGCCGTCTACGAACTGGGCTACGAGCTGAATAACCGACCGAACTGGGTGGCTATTCCGCTGGAAGGCATTGCGAAAAGTTTGGAAGCACTGAAATCGTGAAGTGAAGGAGCAGCCGTGAGCCCGATCAAGAAATCTCCGCGTGCGAAATCGAAGGTAAGCAAACCGGTGCGTAGGGCTGTCCCGGCTAGTTCAAAAATGAGCTCGACAAAAAGCGCGGAGAAAAAAGAGCCGCGGTCGGTGCGCGGAGGAGAGCCGGGGCCGGATGAGCGGCGGCCGGAAGTGAAAGCAGACGAAATCTACGGCGACACCAAAATTCCGGAACACATCCGCAAACATTAATTCCACGACTCGATTGAATGGATACGGCGCGCTTTTTACCACGAGGCGCGCCGTTTTGCTTTTTGATTTTGGTTTTTACTTTTCGAGAAGTTTGTTGATGCGTTTTGTTAGGCTTTGCGCGTCGAAGGGCGCGCGCACTTTAGCGTCGTTGTCGAAATAGACGAAGACATCGCGTCCGGAGGCTTGCGGGCTGTTTTCCTTGATGACGCGCTCGGCGTCGTCCGGTTCCGTGCCGCGAGCCCAGGCGTGCACGCGAGTGGTCCACTGATCGAGCGCGGCATCATCGTATCCGCTGGCGTATAGAACTTCCGAACCGTGCAGCCGGCAATACATAAAATCGGAAGTAACGTCCATCAAGCGTGGCCATTCCACCGTGTCGGCGCAAACCAGCGCGACATTATATTTGCGCAGCAACTCAATAAATTCCGGCGTCACAAAACTGGCGTGACGAATTTCCATGGCGTGCCGCATCGGACGGTGCGCGTCGGGTTTTAATGCAGCTCGGCCGGTCACCCAGTCGTCATGTTTGCGGGCCAGGGCTGCAGCTTTTTCCGTGTCATGCGGCAACAGCATAAAAAAGTCTTCCAAGACCTCCGGGCGCCAAATGTAGTTGGGCGGCAACTGCCACAGAATTGGGCCGAGCTTGGCGCCCAAACGAAAAAGTCCCGACGCGAGAAAATTGGCCAGCGGAGCTTTGGCGTCTTTCAGCCGGCGAATGTGGGTGATGAAGCGCGGTGCTTTTACCGAGAAAACAAAATCGTCGGGAGTTTCGGCAGCCCACTTCTCAAAGCTGGTGGGCCGCTGCAGAGAATAGAAGGTGCCGTTGATTTCGATAGAGTTGAAGGTATTGGACGCGTATTGCAGCTCGTTTTTCTGCTTTACCTCTTTCGGGTAAAAGACGCCGCGCCAGGGCTTGTAAGTCCATCCGGAGATGCCGATGCGCACTTTGCCTGGAGCCGCAGAAGCCATGGGAAGGGTAGTGTAATCGCAGGTCGTTGAAAAGAAAGCGGGAAATAACAGGCTTGACAGGGACGGAGAATTTTTACAGAATGCAGCTCTCAGGGCGAACAAAAAGCGAAATAATAAGGATGCACAAAGGTTCCTGAAACTACACCAATTGCCCCTCCGTCTCCATGCGCGCCAACCTCGCCACGCTTCGTTCTCATGTCGAATTATCTCTAGCGGGCAAGATTGTCTCGCCATTTGGGTACCGCGACCGCAAAAGCGTCGAAACGGTCCTCACCGGGATTCCGGAAATTGATGAACTGGCCGGCGGACTGCCGCGCGGGGCGTTGACTGAAATTTGCGGACCGCCCTGTTCCGGTCGAACCACGGTGCTGCTCTCGGCGTTAGCTTCGCGCACGGCGGAGGCGGAGGTGTGCGCGCTGGTCGATGGGCGCGATTCGTTTGATCCGCGCAGCGCGGAAGCGGCTGGCGTGGAGTTGCAAAAATTGTTGTGGGTACGCTGTCGCAACCTGGACCAGTCGTTGCGCGCGGTGGACCTGTTGATTCAGGGCGGTGGCTTTGGATTTATCGCGCTGGATCTCAGCGACATTGCGCCGGAAACGGTGCGGCGTGTGCCGCTGAATGCGTGGTTTCGTTTTCGGCGCGCGGTGGAAGATACCGCGACGGTTTTGCTGGTGATGGAGCAGGAGTCCAACGCGAAAACCTGCGCATCACTGGTGTTGCAGATGAAGGGCAACGTGGCGCGTTGGTCTTCCGCAGCCGGGGCGGGAAACGCCTTGCGTGAAAATTTTGTGCGGAGAGTCGGCGAGTGCGCTACGCCGGCTTTATCGCGCTTGCTGGATGGTGTGGACGTGCGCGCGGAGATGACTCATGCGCGCATTCAGTCGGTGAATCATCCGCCGCCGCAAAATCCTTCGCCGAATGCACCGGAAATTCCGTCAGTTCAAAATGGGACGATTTCGATTACGGAAGGGCGCATTGGCGTGGAGAGCCCGGGATTTGCGCCGGCGAATGGCGACGATCCCATTAAACAATTTGGCGCGCAATCGATTTGGAGTTTTTTCCGAGCCATGCCGGTGGAAGCCAAGTTGAAATAAAGCAGCGAGAGCAAAAAGTTTGACGAAATTCATTTTCATCTCGAGATCGAACGTTCATGCCGTTTGCGGCCATTTTTATTTCGGATTTTATTGTGCAAGCCATTACGCGCGGCGAACCGGCATTGCGTGGACGAGCCGTCGCGATTGTCGAAGGCGTTGCGCCGGTGTGGAGCGTAGTGTCGGCAAATTCCGCGGCGCTGAACGCCGGAATCACGGTGGGAATGACCAAATCTCAAGCGGAGCAATTCACCTCCGCGGAAATTCGCCACCGCGCCCCAACACAGGAAAAGGTCGCGCATGACGCGCTGCTCGATTTGGGCTGGTCGATGTCGCCGCGGGTGGAAGACAACGCGCCGGACACTGTAGTTCTCGATATTGCAGGCCTCAGCGGTTTATTTGGCTCTGATGAAAAAATTGCAGAAGAGCTGCTGCGACGCAGCGTCAATCTGGGATTAAGCCCAAACCTTGCAGTAGCTGAAAATTGTGAAGTGGCTGTTCTGGCTGCGCGTGGTTTTTCGAAAATTACGTTGATCACTTCCGGGGAAGAAGCGGTGCGACTAAGCATGCTGCCAGTCGAGACGCTGCAGCCTTCCGTAGAAATCCTGGAGACGTTTACACGTTGGGGCATCGCGACTTGCGGCGCGTTGGCGGCGCTACCGGTTATCCAACTTTCCGAGCGAATGGGGCAAGAGGGAGTGCGGCTGCACTTGCTGGCGCGCGGAGCGTTCGAACGCTCACTGGTATTGGCTCGTCCTTCCATTTTTTTTCAGGAAGAAATGGAATTGGACGACGCGGTGGTCGAACTAGAATCGCTCAGCTTTGTGCTGGGGCGGCTGCTCGATCAATTGTGCGAACGACTGGCGGCGCGATCGCTCTCGGCGCGGACCATCGCCATGGAGTTTGAACTGGAGCGCTCG
Organism: uncultured Acidobacteriota bacterium; assembly: GCA_963846145.1. Classification (GTDB taxonomy): domain Bacteria; phylum Acidobacteriota; class Terriglobia; order Acidiferrales; family UBA7541; genus Acidiferrum. The sequence continues at coordinate 256,356 of CAWJUV010000008.1, forward strand.
TTCGAGAAAGAGCTGCAAATTGCGACGCATCCCGGCCAGCAAAAACTAATCCCACGCCTATTTGAAAAAAAGCTGGCGCTACCCGTGCCGATGCGGGATTCGAAGCTGCTGCTGAAGCTGGTGCGGCTGCGATTGCAATCCGATTCGCCGCCGGCAGCGGTAGTGAAAATCGTGATGTCCGCGCAGGCGGATCGCCCGCGCACGACGCAGCGCGGATTGTTTCAGCCCGCCGCGCCGGAGCCTGAAAAGCTGGAACTCACCATGGCGCGGCTGGCCAACGTGGTGGGTGACGGGAATGTCGGTTCACCGCAACTGATCGATACCCATCGGCCCGATGCGGTGCGCATGGAACGTTTTCGAGTGGTGCAGGAAGCGGCGGCAGGCAACCGGCGCAAAAAAGGAAGTGCGCTGCCTGCGACAGCAGCTACGAACAATTCGCGGGCCTCGCAAATTGATAGGACGGCTGCGGGGTTTCGATTCTTTCGCCCGGGAGTTCCAGCGCGTGTGGAGTTGCGCGATGGGCTGCCGTCGCGAGTTTCTTTCCAGGGTTTGCGCGGAGATGTGGTGGCCGCTTCGGGACCATGGCATACGTCAGGCGAATGGTGGAAGGAGGCGTGGGAGCAGGCGGAGTGGGATGTGGAAGTGGAATTTGCTTCGCCCAATGCGAAAGCGACAAAGCTCTCCAGCAATTCTTCAAATTCGTCGAATGCGGTTGCGGCGATCAATGCCAAATCCGCGCCGCGGCTGGCCTACTCAAGAAATATTAATTCGAGTGTGAAAGCCGCGCCAGTCACGCGGACTTTACCTGATTTATTACGACGCGCGAGAGCAGAACTGGTTTCTGCGCGGGACGTACGACTGATGTACACCGAATTGCATGCGCGGTCGGCGTTCAGTTTCCTGGCGGGGGCGTCTTTGCCGGAAGAATTGGCCAGTGTGTGCGGTGACCGCGGCATGGATGCCATGGCGGTACTCGATCGCGATGGGATGTATGGCGCGCCGCGTTTTTATTTATCGGCGAAGAAAAAAAATGTTCGCGCTCTGATCGGCACGGAAATTACTGCGGATGAGGGATGGCGCTATCCGTTACTGGTGGAATCACGAGCTGGTTACCAAAATGTTTGCCGGCTGATTACGAAAATGAAGTTGCGCGCGGCTAAGGGCGAAGGTCAAATCTCGCGTGCGGAAATGCAAAACGCGGCCAGCGGATTGATTTGCCTGACCGGCGGCGACGAAGGGCCGCTGGCGCACGCATTGGTATCAGGAGGCATGCGCGGCGCGATCCAACAGGTGCAACAGCTTTGCGAAATATTTGGCAAACACAATGTGTATGTGGAATTGCAGCGTCATCACTGCCGCGAAGAAGAAGTGCGCAATCAATGCGCGCTGGAAATTGCCAAGAAACTAAAATTGCCGGTGCTGGCGACCAACGGCGTGTCGCATGCCTTGCCCGAGCAGCGCGAAGTGCTGGATGTGTTTACCTGCATTCGCCACCACCGCACGCTGGCCACGGCCGGCCGTTTGCTGGCGCGCAATGCGGAACGCCATCTGAAAACTTCCGCGGAGATGGAAAAGTTGTTTGCCGATTTGCCGGAAGCGCTGGCGCAGACGCAAACGTTGGCCGCGCGGCTGCAGTTTACGTTGAAAGATTTGGGCTACCAGTTTCCGATTTATCCGGTTCCAGATGGTCGTTCACAAATGCAGTTTCTGCGCGATCGTACCCACGACGGGATGATGGTGCGCTATGGCGCCGACAACGAAAAGGCGCGGCAACAGATTGCGCGAGAGCTGGACATCATCGAAAAGCTCGATCTGGCGGGCTATTTCCTGATTGTTTGGGACATCGTGCAGTTTTGCGGGCGGCAAAATATTCTGGTGCAGGGACGCGGCTCGGCGGCCAACAGCGCGGTGTGCTATGCGCTGGGAATTACCGCGGTGGATGCGGTGGGAATGGAGTTGCTGTTCGAACGTTTTTTGTCAGAGGAACGCGGCGAATGGCCCGACATTGACCTGGATTTGCCCAGCGGGGATCAACGCGAGCGCGCCATTCAATATGTTTACGAGCGTTACGGAAAACTCGGCGCGGCGATGACTGCCAACGTCATCACGTATCGCGGGCGTTCGGCGGCGCGGGAAATCGGCAAGGCGCTGGAGTTTGATGCGGAGGTATTGAACCGGCTGGCGACGCTGGTGGGCAACTGGGAATACAAGGACGCCGACGACACACTGGAACGCAACTTTAAGGATGCGGGATTGGACCTGCAGCATCCGCAGATTCGCAAATTCTGCGAATTGTGTTTGCGGTTTCAGGATTTGCCGAGGCATTTGGGGCAGCACTCTGGCGGCATGGTGGTGTGCCAGGGGCAACTGGATTCGGTCGTGCCGCTGGAACCCGCCACCATGCCCGGGCGCGTGGTGGTGCAGTGGGATAAAGACGATTGCGCGGACATGGGCATCGTGAAAGTGGATTTGCTGGGGCTGGGAATGATGGCGGTGCTGGAAGATTCCATCAAAATTATTCGTGATGATTACGGCGAAGAAGTGGATTTGAGCAAGCTGCCCGCCGACGATGAGGCGGTTTACAAAACTTTGCAACGCGCGGACACCGTGGGAATGTTTCAGATTGAAAGCCGCGCGCAGATGGCTTGTTTGCCGCGGCTAAAGCCGAAATGTTTTTACGACATTGTGGTGCAAGTGGCCATCATTCGGCCGGGGCCGATCGTGGGCCAAATGGTGAATCCGTATTTGAAGCGGCGGCAAGGGCGCGAGGAGCCGAATTGTTTGCATCCTTCGCTGGAGCAAGTGCTGAGGCGCACGTTGGGCGTGCCGCTGTTTCAAGAGCAGTTGCTGCGCATTGCCATGATTGCCGCGGGATTTACAGGCGGTGAGGCGGAGGAGTTGCGGCGCGCATTTGGATTCAAGCGTTCCGAAAAGCGCATGAAAGAAGTGGAAGGGAAGCTGCGCAGCGGGATGGAGCGCAATGGGATTGTCGGCGAAACGCAGGACACCATTATTCGTTCGATCACTTCGTTTGCGCTGTATGGATTTCCGGAGTCGCACGCGGCGAGTTTTGCATTGATCGCGTATGCCAGCGCGTATTTGAAATGCCATTACCTGGCCGCCTTTACCGCGGCGATGCTCAACAATCAGCCGATGGGCTTTTATCAGCCGCCTACGCTGGTGACCGATGCGCAGCGGCATGGATTGCGCGTGCGGCCGATCGATATCACCTGTTCGGATTGGCTGTGCACGATGGAAAAAATTGATGGAAAATTCGCACTGCGGCTGGGGCTGCGCTACGTGAAAAGTCTGCGCGAAGAGGTGGGCAAGGAGATTGAGTTAGAACGTCGCGCCCGACCATTCAACTCGCTGGATGATTTGAAACGGCGAGTCCCGCGGCTGCATAAATCGGATTTAGCAGTGATGGCGGAAATTGGCGCGCTGAATAAGCTGGGGGAGCAGCGAGGATTTCACCGACGCAGCGCGTTATGGCAAGTTGAACGGACGGCGCGAGCGAGTGGACCGTTGTATGAGGAGCATGAAGCGAATGTGGTCGGTGAAGATTTAGAGCGAGTGTTCGCGGATGAGAAGCGGCTCGATCCGGTTGATACAAAAGCTGGGGCACCTGAGTTAGACGGCTCGCCTTTGGCGCCGATGAATGCGGAAGAGCGGGTCACGGCAGATTTTCGCGGAACAGGCATGACCGTGGGGCCGCATCCGCTGGCCTATCACCGCGCCGAACTGCGAAAAATGGGGGTGCGCTGCGCGTCGGAGTTGGCGCATCTGCCGAATGGCATCACCGTACGCATTGCCGGGGGCGTGATTGCGCGGCAAAGGCCTGGGACCGCGAAAGGATTTGTGTTTCTGAGCATGGAAGACGAAACGGGGATCGCGAACGCGATCATTAATCCGAAACTGTTCGCGCAGTATCACGTGGTGGTGGTGCATCAGCAGTTTTTGCTGATTGAGGGGGAGCTACAGAATCAGGACAATGTGGTGTCGGTGAAATCGCGGAGGATTGAGGCGTTGACGATGACCAATGCGCCGGTAACTTCGCACGATTTTCATTGATTCCGCGGACCCGCTGGGCCATGAATCGTCATCTAACACTGCGTGAAAACGAAATCCAAAGCTAAGGCCAAGGCGCCGGTCACCCGGCAACCTGCTCCCGCAGCACGCACAGCCACGCCAACCTTGGCGGGCAAAACTCGTGGCGCCCAGGCTTCCAGTGCGGAGGCCACCCCTGAACTGAAAATTCCGCGCGATGCGGAAAACCTTACGCTGACGGTTAATGGCGGGGGAGTGACGCTGACCAATCTGCAGAAAATATTTTTCCCTGAATTGGGGCTGACCAAACGGGACTTGTTGCAGTACTACCTGAATGTTTCGCCCTGGCTTTTGCCGCACATTCGCGATCGGGCCATGGTCATGAAGCGCTATCCTCACGGGATTCATGGCGAGTTTTTTTTCATGAAGCGGGCGCCTTCGCCGCGACCGGAGAGCATTCCGGTTTGTTCCATTGAGCATCATTCCGGGAATGTGATCGCCTTTCCGGTGGTTCAACATTTGTCCTCGCTACTGTGGGTGATTAATCTCGGGTGCATCGATCTGAATCCGTGGTATGCGCGATGCGACGATGTGGATCGTCCCGATTATTTGCACTTTGATTTGGATCCCGTTCCGGGCGCGACATTTGAAAAAGTCCTGGAGACCGCGCTGATCGTGCGCGACGCGCTGGAATCGATCAAGATCAAGAGTTATCCCAAGACCACGGGCTCGCGGGGAATTCATGTATACGTGCCGATCAACCGCGGGCCGACGCAAAAGCAAGTGTGGACTTTTGCCAAGGCGCTTTCGAAAGAGCTGGACGCACGCCATCCAAAAATAATTACGGCGCAGTACAAAGTGGCGCTGCGGCCGCGTGGACGTGTTTTAGTGGACTACAACCAGAACGCGTGGAATCGCACGCTGGCTTCGGTGTATTCGGTGCGGCCGAAACCGGAAGCCACCGTTTCCGCGCCGGTCAGTTGGCAGGAAGTTGAGAAGGGAATTCGCATCGAGGATTTTACGGTGATGAATGTTCCGGCGCGGCTGGCGAAAATTGGAGATTTGTGGGCGCCGCTGCTGGAAGAGAAAAATCGCACGGAATTGAAGGCGTTCTTATGACTTTGCCACTCCATAAAGATTACGCGCCGATGGAGGCGCTGTCCGCTGGCGAGTTGCCAAAGGGACCCGAGTGGCAGTACGAACCGAAGTGGGATGGCTTTCGTTGCATAGCATTTCGCGACGAAGACAAAGTGCAACTGCAATCGCGATCGCAGAAACCGTTGACCCGCTATTTTCCGGAGCTGGAAGCGGCGTTGCAGGCGCTCAAAGCCAAAAAGTTCATTCTGGACGGCGAAATTGTAATTCCGGTTGATGGGCACTTGTCGTTTGATGAGTTGCTGCAACGAATTCATCCGGCCGCGAGCCGGGTTTTGAAATTGAGCCAGGCGCACCCGTGCGTGTTCATTGTTTTTGATTTGTTGGCCGATGAGAAAGGCAAATCGCTGGTGGAGCTAACGCTGGAGGAACGACGCGAGCAACTTGAAAAATTTGCGAAGGCCAATCTTCAGAAAAATTCATCGATCAGTCTGTCGCCGGTGACCGACGATCTGGCGCAGGCGCGCAAATGGTTTCATATGGGTGTTGGCCTCGATGGAATTGTGGCTAAACGGAAGGATTTGCCGTATCAAACCGGTGAACGTACCGGCATGCAGAAAATTAAAAAGCAACGGACGGCAGATTGCGTTGTCGGCGGATTTCGTTACTTGGAGAAAAAGCCGCAAGTCGGCTCGTTGCTGCTGGGACTTTATAATGAGGAAGGTGAGTTGGACCACGTGGGGTTCAGCTCGTCGATTTCGAGCGAGGAACGGCCAGCGCTGACAAAGAAACTGGAAGCGTTGATCAAGCCGCCGGGATTCACAGGCAAAGCTCCCGGGGGAGAAAGCCGTTGGAGCACCAAGCACTCGATGGAGTGGCAGCCGCTGGAAACGAAGTTGGTGGCGGAGGTGCAATTCGACCACTTTACTGGCGGGCGGTTTCGCCACGGCACGAAGTTTCTGCGGTGGCGTCCAGATAAAGCGCCGAAAGATTGCAAAATGGAGCAGGTCAAGCGGGAGAATAAGTCGGCACTGAATTTGTTGTAGCGATAGCGAACTTGTCGCTGCAAAGTCGAAACTGAAACATGCGCACCAAACAGGGACAGTCTTCCAATTCGTCGAGACGCGCTTCGCCGCAACCATCCAAGACGCCAAAATCTGTACGCCCCGTCGCGCCGGCGAAAACACATCGAGTGTTTCTGCTTTCTCCCGCGAATGCCGCGGGACGGCGGGCCAAGATGATCATGAGCGAAAACGCCAATTTCGTTTTGGCCCGGCGCTTGCGCAATGATGGTCTGCCGCTGGGAGAACTGTTCAGTTTCATCAGTGGGCTGTATTTTCGCGGCAAGTTGGCCTACGCTCGGACGTTCGCCAGCCCACCTGCAGGAATGGCGGGCGTATGGGTGATCACTGCGGGGCGGGGATTAGTGGCGGCGGACACGCTGGTTACGCACGAAGAATTCCTGGAGACCGCTGAAGTGGCGATCGATGCGGAGAACGCGGCGTACCGCAAGCCGCTGGAGCGTGACGCGCAAGAGTTGCTGAAGTGCGCGGGAAAGAACTGCGAAGTGGTGCTGTTGGGAAGCATTGCGACTGCCAAGTACGTCGAGCCGCTGCTGGGAATTTTTGCGCAACGGCTGATGTTTCCATCTTCGTTCGTGGGGCGCGGGGATATGAGCCGCGGCGGTTTGATGTTGCGTTCGGCGGCGACCGGAGCTGAACTTGAGTATGAGCCGGTGCATTCGGCGGTGCGCCATGGGAGCCGGCCGCCAAAACTTCCCGGATTGCCGCGAGCGTAACCGTTTGAGGATTGTCGTGAGCTAACTATGCCAACTACGTCGACGGAAGCGATCATTTTCATAGGGATTCAGGGCGCGGGGAAAAGCACGTTTTACCGCGAGCGCTTTTTCGACACGCACGTGCGCATCAATCTGGACATGCTGCGCTCGCGCACTCGAGAAAAGGCTCTGCTGGAAGCTTGCCTGCAAAGCGGGCAGTCCTTCGTGGTTGACAACACCAACGCGCTGGCGGAAGACCGCAAGCGCTACCTGGAACCGGCTCGCACCACGGGGTTCAAGACGATTGCTTATTTTTTCAAGACCGATTTGAACGATGCGATGCGGCGGAATAATTCCCGGGCAGGAAAGAAAAAAGTTCCCGCGCCGGCGGTGGCCGCCACGATGAAAAAATTGGTAAAGCCGACGCCCGATGAAGGGTTCAGCGAGATTTATGAAGTGGAAATTACGCCAGGCTTGGAATTTTCGGTGTCACGTACGTTCTGAAACCGCGTTCCCCAGGCAGGTTTTCCTCACCGTTCGACGAATTCTTCTTGAAAGCTGCACAAAAACAACTCCCCGTATTATCCGCGCATCTTGTACTCATCATTGAGACCGCATGCTAGGCTAGGCAACTACTTTTAAGGCGTACATGTCCCTTTTGGATCGTCAACGCAAGCCGCGAAAGCCCGGCGCGGCGGCCTGGGTGCTTGCCGCCAAGATTTGTATTTTGCTGTTCCTCGTTCCGGTGCCGGCGCGCGCAAGTCAAGAAGCGCATCGACCCTTCAAGCCCGGGGGCATCGCGGAAATTTCCGCCAGCGGCCCGCAAACGCGCCAGGGCGATCTGTTCATCGCTGATGGCGATGTGGACATTCGCTATGGCGGTTCTCGTCTGCGCGCGGATCACGTGGAATATAACGAGAAAACGTCCGAAGCGCTGGCTCGCGGGCATGTGCAGTTTGATTTCGAGAATCAACACCTGGAATGCGACGAAGCGCACTACAACGTAAAGACAGGTCATGGCACGTTTCATCAAGTCCACGGAACGGTGCAGATCGAGCGGCGGCCCAACCCCAGCGTTTTGCTTTCAAACAATCCGCTGTATTTCGAAGCCCACGACGTGGAGCGCTTGCCGCCAGACATTTACGTGATTCAACAAGCGTGGATCACGATCTGCGATCCGGCGCATCCCACGTGGCAATTTTTTGCGCCGCATGCGCGAGTGCGACTGGATAAGACCGTAGCGCTGGTGAATGCCAACTTTCGCTTGTATCGAGTGCCGCTGGTCTGGCTGCCGTACGCGACCGCAGCCACCGGAGAAAAAGTGCGGCAAACGGGTTTCTTGATTCCTGACATCGGGGACAGCTCGCGAAAAGGCGTGACGCTGGGCGACGCATTTTATTGGGCGCCCAAACCGTGGGTGGACATGACTCTCGGTGCACAGTATCTGAGCCGGCGCGGCGCGTTGGAACGCGGGCAAATCCGAGCCAAACCGTTCGAGGACACAACCATTAATTATTCGTACTTCGGCGTGGATGATCGAGGCTTGTTGGTCAACGGAGTGCGGCAGCCGCAAGGTGGCGAAGAGCAAAGTCTCGAGGTGCAATCGAAGTTGCCGGGCGGCTGGCGATTTGTCACCGACTACAATCACCTTTCCTCGCTGACATTTCGGTTGGCGTTCGCGGATACCTTTGGCGAAGCCACCAACGCGGAAGTGCGCAGCGCGTTTTTTCTCAGCAACAACTTTCACGGCTTCAGCCTGAATTTTGCCGGGCTGGACGACAAGAGCTTTTTGGAAATCAATCCCGCGGTGGGTGTCACCCTGCGCAATTTGCCGGAGGCCCGATTCGACTCGGTGGATCAGGCTCCTTGGCGGAATCTGCCAATTTATTTTGGGCTGGATAGTTTTGTGGGAGCGCTGCATCGTTCGGACAGCGAAATCAACACGCCCAGTTTTGTCGGACGAACGGAGTTCGCACCGCGTGTGACAATTCCGCTGCATTGGGGCGACTGGTTGGGCATCACCACGACTGCCGCGTTTCGCACTACGCGTTACGGCGCTTCGGTTACAGGCACATCGTTGGATTCCGAGGGAACGGTCACCGACCAGGCCATCGTTCGAAATACCGGTGAATTTACCGTCGACATTCGTCCGCCAACGCTGGAGCGATTTTTCGACCGCCCCAAAAAGAAGAAAAAATACAAACACAGCATCGAACCGGAGCTAACGTATCGCTACGTGACGGGCGTGAACAATTTCGCCGATTTCATCCGCTTCGACTCCGACTCCACGCTGACTGACACGAACGAAATCGAGTACGGAGTGACCCAGCGATTTTTCGTGAAGGACGAAGATGAGGGAGATGACGCGCAGCCGCGCGAACTGGTGTCGTGGCGGTTGGTGCAGAAGCATTTCTTCGATCCCACCTTCGGTGGCGCTGCGGTGGCGGGCGAACGCAATGTTTTCCAAGCGCTGAACTCCATCACGCCATTTGCGTTTGCACTCGGCCCGGTGCACTGGTCGCCGATCGTCAGCGATGTCACCGTTTCTCCGGGAACCAATTACGACATCGAGCAGATCCTGGAATACGATCCGACGCTGGCGAAGCTGACCACTATCGGCACGCTGGTGAAAGTAAAGCCTTACAAAAAATATTTCGCCACTGTCGCGCATTTTCGACTGGATGCCAACCCCGTTTTGCAGCCGCTTTCCAACCAGATTCGGACGCTTTTCGGTTATGGCGCGGCCAATGAAAAGGGCTTCGGAGCGGAAGCGGGAATCAGTTATGACCTTACCAGCAAAACGCTGCAGAACCAGGTGCTGCAAGTAAGCTATAACGGAAGTTGCTGCGGAATTGCGCTGGAATACCGGCGCATCGATCTGCCCACGGTGCGCACGGAAAATCAGTTCCGGGTTGCGTTTATCATTGCGAATATCGGGACGTTTGGAAATTTGCGGCGGCAAGAGAAAATATACTAGCGGCGGCTAGCGTCCTCCGAAGGAATCGCGCCATTCGAACTGCAAAAGCGGTAACCAGTGAAACGGAGTTGGTGTTCGCGCCGGTGGCGGAAGTGGCGCGGATGTTTCGCGCGGGTAAAGCTTCGCCGGTGGAGCTGACCGAGGCGGTGTTAGCGCGAATCAAGCGCTTGAATCCACGATTGAACGCCTACATCAGCGTGACGGCAGAACTGGCCCGAGAACAGGCCAAACAGGCGGAAAAGGAGTTAGGCGGCTCGCGCAAAGCAAAATCGCGCGTGGACCGCGGCTTGCTGCATGGGATTCCGGTCTCGCTGAAAGACAATATTTACACGGCAGGAATTCGAACGACTGCGGGATCGCGTATCTTGAAGGATTTTATCCCCGAGCGCGATGCGCCGGTCGTGACGCGCTTGAAAGAAGCGGGGGCGGTGCTGATTGGCAAGACCAACATGCACGAGTTCGCCTATGGCGTGACTACGAATAACCCGCATCACGGGCCGGCGCGAAATCCCTGGGATGAAAAGCGAATTGCTGGTGGCTCCAGCGGTGGAGCGGCGGTAGCGTTGGCAGCCGGGCTTTGCCATTTGAGTGTGGGAACGGATACGGGCGGCTCGATCCGAATTCCCGCAGCGCTGTGCGGAGTCGTGGGGTTGAAAACGACGCTAGGCCGCATGGACGTCACGGATGTAATTCCGCTGGCGCCGAGCATGGATTGCGTCGGACCGATGGCCCGCAGCGTAGAAGATGCTGCGGCTCTTTTTGCCGTGTTGGTTGGCGATGGTAAATCGAACGGCAAAGCCAATAAGCCTCGCGGAAAAAACAAACAGGCCGAAGCGACTGCGGGTGGCGTCTCACAACTGCGCTTGGGACTTCCGCGGCAATTTTTCTTCGAGATGAATTCGCCGGAGGTGGAGAAACTGTTCGAAGCGGCATTGGGTTCGCTGCGAAAGCTCGGAGCAACGGTGAAAGCCGTGTCCATTCCGCTGCTGCTGGAAACGGAAAGCGCGGGTAACCGACTGGGATTCGCGGAAGCCACGCTGTATCACCAGAAAATGCAGTGGTTCCCGGAGCGGGCCGCGGAGTATGGCGATGATGTGCGCGCCAGGTTGATCATGGGGGCGCGGCTGGCAGCGCCGGACTATTTGCGCGCGCTGGAAGAACGGCAGAAATTCATCGAGCAGTTGCGGCACGCGATGGAGAACGAGCAGATCGATGCGCTGGTGGTGCCAACGACTCCAATCGCCGCGCCGTTGATCGGCGAAGAAAAAACGCGAATACGAGATACCGATCATCCGACGCGCGCCATGTTGCTGCGGCACAACCGGCCCGCCAACCTGGCAGGGGTTCCGGCGATTTCCGTTCCTTGTGGTTTCACCGGCGGCGGCTTGCCGGTGGGGATCGAATTTATTGGCACAGCCAATGCGGATGAACGGCTGCTGCAAATTGCCGCGGTTTTTGAGGCTGCCAATCCGCTGGCCCAACGTCCAGATCTGTAAGTTTCGTCCCCGCAGAGTAATCTGATAAGCAAACCGCTCCGTAACGATGAATATGGGAGAATAAGTCGATAGCCGGCTATGGCCTTGAGCGAACCGGCAGGCACATCGAAAGCGAATTAATGGGCGACGTATCTTTAGCGGGGGCGTTTCTGGCGGGGTTGGTTTCCTTCCTGTCGCCGTGTGTGTTGCCGCTGGTGCCCGGGTACATTTCCATGCTGTCGGGAATCGGCATGGAGCAATTGCGCAAGGGCGGGGAATTGCCGACCGCGGAATTGTTTCGGTCGTCGCTAGCGTTTGTCGCGGGATTCTCTGTGGTGTTCATTTCGTTTGGAGCTTCGGCCAGCGCGGTGGGATCGTTCTTGCGACAAAATCGCGGGGTTTTGGCGCCGATCGCCGGAGCATTGATTTTGCTGTTTGGTTTGCACCTGCTGGGCGTACTGATCAAACTCACGCCGAAAGTCGGGCTGGTGATCGGTGGGTTGCTGGTGCTGCTGGGAGCCGTTTCGCTCGTGCGGCACACTCCGCTTTTCCTGGGATTAGGCGCGATTCATTTTTTCTCGCTGTCGATCATCGGATTCTTCGGGCCAACTTTGGCGCGTTGGTTGAATCGTGATGTGCGCATGCAGAGCAAGGTGGGGCAGCCCGGAATCTGGAGCGCGTTTCTGTTGGGCTTCGCTTTTGCGTTTGGCTGGACGCCTTGCATCGGGCCGATTCTCGCTACGGTACTGGCGTTGGCGGCGGCCAGCGACACGATCGCTCGCGGAGTTTTGCTGCTGGCGGTGTATTCAGCGGGATTGGCGGTGCCGTTCTTGCTGACCGCGCTGGGTATCGGGCAATTCTTGCGCTTCTATCAAAACTTTCGAAAATATCTGCATGCTGTGGAAGTGTTCAGCGGCGCGCTACTATTGTTTGTCGGCGGCTTGGTGTTTGTGAACAAACTGACCTGGCTCTCCGGCAAACTAACGTTCTTGAATCGTTTTTCACTGTAGAAACGGCAGGTTGGAAGCATAAATGAAACCGAAAAATGTTGGAATCATTCTTGCAACTGTAGTGGTCCTGATCGGGCTGACCTATTGGGCGGACAAAGTCACCAAGCCAAAACCGGGTTCGACGCATGCTGACACTTCCTCGGCGAAAAACATCGCGCAGCCGGCGCCCGATGTGCACTTCAAGGATTTGGGCGACAAAGATGTGACGTTGACCGATTACAACGGCAAAGTGGTGCTGGTGAATTTCTGGGCTACCTGGTGCGATCCGTGCCGCGAAGAAATCCCGTGGCTGATCGAGATGCAGCGTCAATATTCGGGGCGAGGGTTCACGGTGTTGGGCGTGGCCATGGATGAAGAAGGAAAGAGCGTGGTCGCTCCGTTCGTCGCGAAGGAGCATTTCGACGTGGGCGGCGGCCAAAAAGAAACGATGAGCTATCCCATCGTGATCGGAACTGACGCTATTGCGGATAAATTCGGTGGCTTGCTCGGCTATCCGACCAGCGTGCTGATCTCCCGGGATGGAAAACAAATCAAGCGAATCACCGGACTGATCAGCCCGGATGATATTCGACATGCGATTGAGGCGGCGCTGTAGATGATGCTCGAAGAAAAAGACTTTCAGCGAAAAGCGGATTCCGCTTTCGAAGATCTGAAGAAACGGATGTTGACCGCCGGCGATCAGCACGGTTTTGACGTGGAAGGAGCCAGCGGGAAGCTGGAAGTGCTTTTCGAAGATGCGGACGAAACCAAGTTTGTGATTTCTCCCAACACTCCGGTGCGAGAAATCTGGGTGTCGGCGCTGTCCACCAGTTTCAAGCTGGGATGGTCGGAAACGGAAAACGCCTTCGTGCTCCAAAAGACGGGTGAGAATCTGACCGCAGTGATGTCCCGGGTGATTTCCCAACAATTGGGTGAAACGGTCACGTTGTGAAGCGTTCAGCGATGAACGCGAACGTGCTCAAGGTTCTGGCGTTGTTCGCTTTTACTGCGGCGATAGTGGCGGGGGCACAAGTGCCTTCTCCGCGAGACGTGGTCACCCCAGCCATTTATGTTTCGTCTGAGCCGGCGGCACGTGGCGTGCCCTTGCAACTCGCGGTAGTGATGAAAATTCGTTCTGGTTTCCACGTGAACGCGCGGGAAAAGTCTGCGGAATATTTAATCGCTACGGATTTGCGCGCCGAAATTCCTGTGGGATTCAAAGCAGGCGAGGTCGCGTACCCAAAGGGCGAACTGCACACGTTCAAATTTTCCAAAACGCCGCTGAATGTTTATCAAGACACCGTGACATTACGTTTGCCGCTCACTCCGCTGCCTAACGCTGCGGTGGGCGAACAACACATTGCGCTGAAATTACGTTACCAGGCCTGCAGCACCGAAGTGTGTTTGCCGCCGGTGACCATCGACCTGCAAGGGGTAGTGAATGTCGCGACGACGCGTACCGCCGCCAAGCCCGCGCATCCCGAAGTTTTCTCAACGCAGTAATCACCGCTACGGTATTCTCGCCTCATGGCCCCTGACGGAAGCAGCAAACCCAGGTCACGTGTTCTGCGCTGGGTTGCAATCATTCTCCTCGCAGTCATCGCGATTCCAACGGCGCTCATTTATCAACGCACCCGCGACCTGGATGACTGGGTGCGCGATTGGGTCGTGCGCGCCCTCACCGAACGCTTCAACAGCCGCGTGGAACTGGAATCGATCCATGTGAGCGCTTTTCCCGAATTGAGCGTGACTGGCGACAATCTGACCATCGCGTATCACAACCGCAGCGACGTTCCACCGATGTTTCAGATCAAACAATTTACGTTTCATTTGGGCGTGCTGGGCATTTTTGAAGTTCCGCGGCGAATTTCCGGGCTGCACCTCGACAATATGGTCATCACGATTCCACCGCGTGGACAGCCGAAGGGTGACCAGCCTCCGCCAAAGCCAAATACGAAAATTAAAAAGCCGCTGCCGCACATCGTGATCGATGAAATCGTTTGCGATGAAACCACTCTGCGAATTCTGCCGAAACAAAGCGGGAAGGAACCGCTGGAGTGGGACATTCACGATCTGGTGCTCAATTCAGTGGGTACGGAGAAGCCTTTCGCGTTTCGCGGTGATCTGCGTAACGCCAAACCGGTCGGGGAAATCGCGACTAATGGGCATTTCGGCCCGTGGGAAGTGGACGATCCCGGCGCTACGGAACTGGATGGTCACTACAAGTTTTCGGATGCCGATCTGGATCCGTTTCCGGGTATTGGCGGAAAATTGTCGTCCACGGGCACCTACAAAGGCGAACTCGACCGTATCGAAGCGCAAGGTGTGACCGACACGCCGAATTTTTCTCTGGATCCGGTGGGGAAAGCCGTGCCGCTGCACACCGAATTTTCCGCCACGGTGGACGGCACCAACGGCGACACTTATCTGCATCCGGTGAAAGCTACGCTGATTCATTCAGGGATTGTCGCCAATGGCAGCGTGGTGCGGGTGCCGGAGAAAAAAGGTCACAACATCACTCTGGATGTGGTGGCGCCCAAAGCAAGGCTGGAAGATTTGCTGCAGCTCGCCACCAAGTCGACCAAGCCGATGATGAGCGGCTCGGTCAATCTGAAAACCAAAATGATTTTGCCGCCGGGAAAAGTAAAAGTGCTGGACAAGATCATTCTCGATGGCGTGTTTGAAGTGACCGACGCAAAATTTGCCAGCTCCGATGTGCGCGACAAACTGGCGTCGTTTAGCCGGCGCGCGCAGGGCCAGCCGGACAACCCCGATGCGGGAAGCGCGATTTCCGATCTAAAGGGCAAATTTAAGTTAAAGGACGCGGTGATTACGTTTGACCAGCTGACCTTCGCAATTCCAGGCGCGAATATTCAGCTCGACGGAACCTATGGGTTGCGCGGGGAGAAACTGGACTTCAAAGGAGTGCTGCGCCTGGACGCCAAACTTTCGCAGCTGGTCACTGGCAAGAAAGCGTTTCTGCTGAAGGCGGTCGATCCATTCTTCAGCAAGCACGGAGCAGGCACGGAAATTCCTATCGGCATTTCCGGCACCCGCGACAATCCCACACTGGAGTTCAGCGTTTTCCACCACACGATTAAGAAGAACTTTGGCAGCGATAAGGCCGACAAGAACCAAGCGTCACATGAAGAAAAGTCCGGAAAAAGACCAGAATAAAACGGCGTTTATCTGGCCATCAACACCGGTTACCGCCTTAGTGGCACCCCCCACCCCCGGTTGTTTGGAAAAAGAGGCTGGAAGTTGTTGAAAACAAAGGCTGCGGGGTGCGAAAATAACGCAAAGAGACTTAAAGAGGCCGTAGGCTGTGGGAAACAAAGAGAATGAGGTTCACTGTGGGGGGCCACCTAATATAGGGCTTCCATCCAAGTAACATCCCTTAGTCCCGAAATCCGGCATTACGTTTTCGGTACCGATGCGGGAGCGGCGGCGCGGAGGCGTTTGACGACGCGGTCGCGGCCGATGGCTACCATGGAATCGAAGAGTGGGGGAGCCACGGCTTGGCCAACGATGGCGACGCGGGTGGCGTTGATGAGCAGGCCGGCTTTTACGCCTTCGGCTTCGCACAGTGCGCGCAGAGCATGATCGCAGGCGTCGTGATTCCACTCAGGCAGAGCTGCCAGCGCTTCGGCTAGCTTGCTGAGCAGGTCGGGGACTTTGGGATCTTTCCAGAATTTGGCTTCGGCGGCGGCTTCGATGGGGAAGTCGTCGGCGAAGAAAGCGCGTGACCAGGTGGAGAAGTCCGGCATGAAGCGGACGCGCGGGCGCAGCAAATCGACCGTGTGAGAAAACCACTCGGCGCCTTCGCCAGTGGCCCATTCTTCTTTCCAGAGGCCGCTGCGCTGCAGTTCTTGCTGAACCTGCGGCACTAAATCTTCGATCGGCAATTTCTGCAGATACTGGGTGTTGAACCATTCCAGCTTGGGTTTGTCGAAAACTCCGTTGGTGCGAGTAACGCCTTCCAGCTTGAATCTTTCGATCAGCTCGGGAGTGCGCATGAATTCGACGTCGCCGCCGGGAGCCCAGCCAAGCAGGGCCAGAAAATTCTGGAAACGCCTCGGGAAGGAAGCCTTCATCGCGATACATGCTGACGCTGGTGGCGCCGTGACGCTTGGAGAGGCGCTTGCGATCCGGGCCGAGAATCAGCGGCAAGTGCGCAAAAATCGGTGGAGTGGCTTCCAGCGCGCGGTATAGCAGCACCTGTTTTGGCGTGTTGGAAAGATGGTCGGCGCCGCGAATTACGTGGGTGATGCGCATATCGATGTCATCGACCACCACGCTGAGCTGGTACATGGGCTGGCCGAATTCTTCGACGGGGTCGGAACGCAGCAGCATGAAGTCTTCGATGTCGTCGTTGGAAAATTTTGTTTCGCCAAAGACCACGTCATAGAAAGTGGTTTCGCCGCCGATCGGCGTTTTAAAGCGGATGGCCGGCTTGGTTCCCGGATTCGTCGGATTACCATCGCGGCAGCCGCAGCGCACCACGCGGCGAACCTGAGTGGTGCCTTCGGCGCCGTCCTCGGCGTGGTCTCCGCCTGCGTACTTTTCAGCGGGGCAGTAACACAGAAACGCGGTGCCGTTCGCTAAACAGCGTTTGGCGGCAGCGCGGTACAGTTCGTTGCGCTGCGATTGGAAGAAGGGGCCTTCATCCCAGGTCAGCCCGAGCCACAGCAGGCCGGAAAGAATTCCGTCGACCAGTTCGGGTTTGTTGCGCTCCGCGTCGGTGTCCTCGATGCGCAACACCATCGTGCCGCCCTGCTGCTTGGCGAAAAGCCAATTAAACAAAGCAGTGCGGCCGCCGCCGACGTGCAAATAGCCGGTGGGCGAAGGGGCAAAGCGCACGCGCACGGCGGTTTCATTAGAAGGCTGGGTCATTAGCGATTCCGAGGTCCATTTTGCAAAAGTGTAGTGTAACTAAAGTGGATAGAGGCGTCCAACTTGGCTTGGCGGTCTGACCTTGCGATTTCATTTCGGAGTTACATGCCAGGGGGCTTTTTGGGCAAATTTTAATACGCAGAGCGGTTGTCATTGCCCCTCAGTGCGGGGTACAGTCGTGGGGTCAATTTGGCGGTCTCACAATTAGCCGCCCCCAGCCCTACAAGAGATTGCCGCAAACTCGGTCTTGCCGCGGCGACTCAAACAAATCGAATGGAGAGAAAAATGATCAAGAGGAACAGCGTTTGGCTTCTCAGCTTGCTGGTCGCTCTGATGTTCAGCGTGTCGTTGTACGCCCAGGAAGGCCGCTGGGAGCGCTTGGGAGATGCGCACGTCGACGGTCGCAATGACCACGACAGCATTCATGTAGGCCGTTCCGACGGAAAATTTCGCGCCGTGCAATTGCGCATTTCCGGTGGCGCGATCGACTTTCAACGGGTGATCGTGCATTTCGGTGACGGATCGACTCAGGAACTGGAATTTCGCGAACGCATCGAGGATGGTGGCCGCACCCGCGCACTGGATCTGAAAGGTGATCGTCGGCGCATCGAGAGCGTGGAGTTGTGGTACAGCAAGGAAAGCTGGCATCAACGGCCCAAGGTCGTACTTTTGGGCATGCGCTAAGCATCTCAGGAAAACGAAGTGAAACTAGAAAAGGCCGGCGAATCTCGCCGGCCTTTCTCTTTCCATGATCAACTTCTGGAGGTTGCTGCCTAGGCTCCGGCTGCACGCCCGATGCCGCGATCTGCAGCTCCCGATCGCACCATCGGCTGACCACAGCAGCACGAGAATCCCTCGTCTTCATCTCCGACGATCAAGCCGCCCTCGTCGTTGGCCACCTCACCGGCGATGGAATTGCCGGAGTCGAGATTCACCGCGGATGAATTGGCGCGATCCGACTTAAATGCGCCGGCAACCGAACCTAGACGTCCAGACATGGTGCTGCGCTGGTTTCCACCCGAAGTGCCGAAAACACCATCGCCCGTAGCTCCTTGCGAGCCGAAATCACCTGGAGTGGAAATCCCACCGGTCTCTGCATTGCGGAGTGATCCCGCAGCGGTCTCGTCCGTAGCAGATGCGCCGACGGTACGGCCGGTAGTCGGGTTTGGATTGAGGCCTGAATATTCTTCGCCGGATGTATTGCTTGCCGACTTCACTTCGATTTCGCAACCACATTCTGGATCGGAACACCGATATCTTTCTCCAACTTGACTGCGCATTTGGCCTCCTCATAATCCGATGATTAAGCTTCTTCAGTCGCGAATATGCGCTCCTGACTAAGAAGCGGCTATCAGGTATTTGCCCGACCGCTGCGGAGGACGCGGGGGTAGACGATAGGATCCGTTGGGTCTATTCAACTCTTTGTGCGGGCTCGCCTTAAAAGTTCACTGCAACATTTTTGCGTCGCATTCAAATGCGAGAAGGCTGAGGTATACTGAAGTTCGCATCGGAATTTCGGGGCGACTGTTTTGCACAAGCGCCCACAGCCCTCAATGAAATAAATGTTACGGGGGGTTGACGACTAGGAGAAGCTGGTATACAGTTGGGGACGGTTCGAGGCGCTGCTTAGCGCCCGGGGCTACCCTGTGTTGGTAGAACGAACCAGAAGGCGTCACAGTCGGGTCAACTCCTGCAGTAGATCCTAAGTGAGGTTCCTTACGAGCACCGGATAGAAACCAGTCGAGCTTCGCGCAAAGACGCCTGAGAAAGGCGACTGTGCCCGGCGCTCGACGCCGGGTTTTTTATTGTCTGGAGAGTGAGTTCCGAAGTTTGGAGTTCAGGATTCAGATGGCTTCGAGAAATCGAAGCGCCCTGACAAGCTCAGGGTAAACGTTCTTTGACAACAGAAAGGCTGGCAAGTTCACAGTACCTGCATCTGTGATCTGCGGCCGTGTCCCTGCGTGAGCAGTCTGGCACGGCGAAGAATCGCGGAAATACTGTGAACAATTACAAGTTCTGCTCGAGTTGAGCAAAACTGTGGAAAAGAAAAGGCGGACTTATCAATTGCCTGAAGAACGTAGATACGAAAGCCGGTAACGCGATCGAGCCTCACCTGTGAAGGTCGGAAACGAAGCGATACAGGAAATAATGGTCTACGACGATCAGGACGTCGAACGTTACAGCGTGAGTTGCAGCGGTAAGACGGATTGAGTAAGTTTTATGATTAAGCTACTAAGAGCGTACGGTGGATGCCTTGGCGCCAGAAGGCGAAGAAGGACGTGGCAAGCTGCGATAAGCCTCGGGGAGCCGCAAGCAGGCTTTGATCCGAGGATTTCCGAATGGGGAAACCCATCGAGATGAACTCTCGTTACAGCCCGCTGAATACATAGGCGGGTGTGAGCCAACCCAGGGAAGTGAACCATCTCAGTACCTGGAGGAAAATAAATCAAAGAGATTCCGAAAGTAGCGGCGAGCGAAATCGGAACAGCCCAAACCCAAGTGCTTGCATTTGGGGGTTGTAGGACCGCATAAGTAGAGTTATCAAACCGGACATTACGTGAACCTGCTGGAAAGCGGGGCCAAAGAGTGTGAGAGCCACGTAACGGAAAATGTACCGGACTCGAAGCGGCATCCTGAGTACCACGAGACACGTGTAATCTCGTGGGAATCTGGGGAGACCACTCTCCAAGGCTAAATACTCTCTGGCGACCGATAGTGAACCAGTACCGTGAGGGAAAGGCGAAAAGCACCCCTGCGAGGGGAGTGAAATAGAACCTGAAACCGTATGCTTACAAGCAGTCGGAGGGCCATGCATGGATTTCGGTCCATGAAAGCCTGACGGCGTGCCTCTTGCTTAATGAGCCGGCTAGTTAATCTTACGTGCGAGGTTAAGCGCAAGCGAGCCGTAGGGAAACCGAGTCCGAATAGGGCGACAAGTACGTAGGATTAGACGCGAAGCGGGATGATCTACCCTTGGCCAGGATGAAGGTCGCTTAACCGCGACTGGAGGTCCGAACAGGTGTGAGTTGAAAATCGCTCTGATGAGCTGAGGGTAGGGGTGAAAGGCTAATCAAATTCCGTGATAGCTCGTTCTCCCCGAAATGTCTTTAGGGACAGCCTTGTGTGAATTGCCACGGTGGTAGAGCTCTGAATGGACTAGAGGCCAACTCAGGCTATCAAATCCAATCAAACTACGAATGCCGTGGACAACTGCACGGGAGTGAGACTACGAGGGATAAGCTTCGTGGTCAAAAGGGAAACAGCCCAGATCGCCAGCTAAGGTCCCTAACTGTATGCTAAGTGGGAAAGGAAGTGTATTCGCTCGGACAGCCAGGAGGTTGGCTTAGAAGCAGCCATCCTTTAAAGAAAGCGTAACAGCTCACTGGTCAAGCGGATATGCACCTACAATTTAACGGGGCTCAAGCATACGACCGAAGCTGCGAAATGGTTATTCCTTCGGGAATAATCTTTGGTAGGGGAGCATTGCGTGGAGTCTGAAGGTAGACCGAGAGGACTACTGAACACTACACAAGAGACCCTGCCGGCATAAGTAGCGATAAACACGATGAGAACTCGTGTCGCCGAAAGTCTAAGGTTTCCTGAGGAAGGTTAATCCGCTCAGGGTTAGGCGGGTCCTAAGGTGAGGCCGAAAGGCGTAACTGATGGACAACAGGTTAATATTCCTGTCCCGCCTGGTGACGTTTGACGATGGGGTGACGCAGAAGGATAGGAGAGCCGGGTGATGGACGTCCCGGTTGGCCATTACAAGCTGGATCCTATAGGCAAATCCGTAGGGTCATTAACAGTGAAAATGGTGACGAGGCCGTACGGCCGCAAAGTCTCTGATTTCACGCTGCCAGGAAAATCCTCTAAGGAGTCAACCAGGTGCCCGTACCACAAACCGACACAGGTAGACGAGGTGAATATCCACAGGCGCTCGAGAGAACGCTCGCTCAGGAACTAGGCACATTAACCCCGTAACTTCGGGAGAAGGGGTACCGCAGTAGGGTTTATAGCCCGAAGCGGTCGCAGCGAAACGCGCTCTGCAACTGTTTAACAAAAACACAGCTCTCTGCTAAGTCGAATACGACGTATAGGGGGTGACACCTGCCCGGTGCCGGAAGGTTAAAGCAAGGGCTCAGCGTCGCAAGACGCGAAGGCTTGAACTGAAGCCCCGGTGAACGGCGGCCGTAACTATAACGGTCCTAAGGTAGCGAAATTCCTTGTCGGGTAAGTTCCGACCTGCACGAATGGTGGAATGATAGAGCGACTGTCTTGGCGAGCGGCTCGGCGAATTTGTGGTTCCGGTGAAGACGCCGGATGCCCGCATCTAGACGGAAAGACCCCGTGCACCTTAACTGCACTCTGGTCATGAATAACGGAACGATCTGCGTAGCATAGGCAGGAGCCTGTGAACCTTTGGTCTCGGCTGAAGGGGAGGCAACAGTGAAATACTGCCCTGATTTTTCTGTCGTTCTAACCTACCACCCGTGACGGGTGGAGAGACACGGCCAGACGGGTAGTTTGACTGGGGCGGTCGCCTCCTAAATTGTAACGGAGGCGCCCAAAGTTCGGCTCAGGCGGATTGGAAACCCGCCGTGGAGTGCAAGAGCATAAGCCGGATTGACTGTGAGACTTACAAGTCGAGCAGGAGCGAAAGCTGGGTCTAGTGATCCGGTGGTCCCGCGTGGAAGGGCCATCGCTCAACGGATAAAAGGTACGCCGGGGATAACAGGCTGATCTAAGCCAAGAGTTCACATCGACGCTTAGGTTTGGCACCTCGATGTCGGCTCATCGCATCCTGGGGCTGTAGAAGGTCCCAAGGGTTAGGCTGTTCGCCTATTAAAGCGGTACGTGAGCTGGGTTCAGAACGTCGCGAGACAGTTCGGTCCCTATCTGGTGTGGGCGCAGGAGAATTGAAGGGAGTTGTCCCTAGTACGAGAGGACCGGGATGAACAGACCTCTTGTGTACGAGTTGTCGCGCCAGCGGCATAGCTCGGTAGCGAAGTCTGGAAGAGATAATTGCTGAATGCATCTAAGCAAGAAGCTCGCCCTAAGATAAGTTCTCCCAAGGTTTAAGACCTAAGAAGGGCAGTCGCAGACTACGACTTTGATAGGCTGGGGGTAGAAGCGCAGCAATGCGTGAAGCTGACCAGTACTAATCGCCCGTTCGGCTTAATCATAAAACTTTCTCAAACCGTCTTTTGAGGAAGCATTTGTCAGTACAAGAACTAACGCCAATTCGATTTACAGTCGCGTTCGAGTTCGAGCTGACTTGTAATTGCCAGCCAATCTCTGTTGTCACACTTGCCGAGTCTTGAGGCTTGCTGCTTAGCGAGCTTCAGGATCGTGCTAGTAAAAATCGAGTTTGAGTTTTGAAGTGGTTTGCTGCGGGAGATCTTTGGATTTCTTGTGGCGGGCACTTCAGATCTCTAAAAGTTTCCGGTGATTATACCGCGAGGGTCCCACCCGTTCCCATCCCGAACACGGAAGTTAAGCCTCGCCGGGCCGATGATACTGCACGGGTAACTGTGTGGGAACGTAGGTCGTCGCCGGGATATTATTCAAAGGCCGCTCTGAGCAATCAGGGCGGCCTTTTTCTTTTTCAGTCCCGAATTGAATCGGCTTTCTATATCGGGATTTTGTGCGCAAGGAAATCTGAGGAATGCACCGTGAAGTTTGCTCAGGGCCGAGAAAAACCATTGGGGCTGACATCGTGTTCAGCGAGGTTTCTGTTAGACTAGCGTTTTGCGCACCCGTAGCTCAGCTGGATAGAGCGATAGCCTCCGAAGCTATAGGTCGTGAGTTCGACTCTCACCGGGTGCACCACTTTCGTCCTCAAATTCAAATGATCGAAATGGTTTCCGCGCACTTTGGTGTGACCCAAAATGTCAATCGCTGGGCAACCAGCGACGGAATTCGTCCTTTCCAAGTTGGCACATTGTTTAAATCGTTTCGGCTGAGCAACAACTCGCGGGACCTTCCTTTCGCCACTGCGGTACTCCGCTTGCACTAATTCCGGTTGGAAGTTTCTCCCCTCTCTTCACCACCCTCTCCGCTCGTCCCCGCCGGAGATTGCAGACGGATGCTGCCGATGAAACGCCAAGCCGGTTTTTCTTTAATCGAACTTCTAATTGTGATCGCTATCATTCTGATCATCGCGGCGATTGCGATTCCCAATTTGTTACATTCGCGCATGGCGGCCAACGAGTCCTCCGCCGTCGGCTCCATGCGCTCGGTCACCACGGCCGAGGCCGCCTACAGCACGTCTTATCCGAATACGGGCTACAGCCCTTCCATTGCGGCTTTAGGCGGCACTTCGCCATGCACGATCGCGTCAGCCACCGCCGCCTGTTTGATTGATAACGTGCTGGCTGGCGCTACGGCTGCCGCTACTGCCAAAAATGGCTACTACTTTACATACACGCCGGGAGCTGCGGTCGGGGGTACAGTCAACAGCTATACCAACGTTGCTCTTCCCAGCGTGCCCGGCAGCACCGGCAATCGGGGCTTCTACACGGACCAAACCGGCGTGATCCGTTACGCGCTGACTGGCGCGGCCACGATCAATAGCTCGCCAATCTAGCAGGCAGAGCGTTGCAGATCGAAACGCGCGTCGAAGTTTTTCAATGGCAGCTGGGGAAAACTTTCGGCGACTAGCCCATTGTCGGATATCAAACCTTCGCCACTTTCCGTCTAAATTACTGGCGCGTCACCAATCGTGCCACTCCTGCGGTCCCCGCCAAAATTGCTTGCGTCCGGCCGTGCCTCGTGGCAATCTCATTGCCCTTGAAAATTCGGGCGTCATTGGCGCCGTCGGTACTTGAGCACGGATCACGAGGAAAGACCAAGAGCACAGGCGAAGAGCATCCCTGTCTACGAAGAGTAAGCGTTTCTTAATCTTAGCTGGCGTCGACACGTAGTAGCTTTTCGAAGGGTCGTACGATCACCCGTGGCATTCGTGTCACTGCGCGGGCATTCATAAGCAGCGGCATCATCAAAAACCACTCGTTGTGCAAGGAGCAAGCAAGACCATGAAGAAGATGTGTATGTACGTAGTGTCCCTAATCGCGCTGATGGCGATCATCAGCCCGGGCCTGTTGGCCGATCAAATCACTCTCAAAAACGGCGACCGTCTGACCGGCAGCATCGTGAAGTCCGACGATAAAGCTTTGGTGATCAAGACCGAGTTTGCCGGCGACGTTACCGTGGTTTGGTCCGCGGTTTCCGCCATCAATTCTTCACAACCGCTGCACGTTGCGTTGCATGGCGGCCAAGTGGTCGTCGGTACGGTGACCACCACCGACAGCGGCAAGATCGAAGTGGCCACGTCAACTTCGGGGGAAGTGGCTGCGCCGAAGGAGTCCATCGAAGTTATTCGCTCGGACAAAGAACAAGCTGATTTTGACGCCGAACTCGAACGGCTCCGCCATCCGCACCTGCTGGATCTGTGGAGCGGTTTGCTGGATACCGGTCTGAGTGTGACACGCGGTAATTCCGATACGTTGAGTTTCGCGCTAGCGGGCAAAGCTGTCCGCACCACCGATCGCGACAAGATCACCGCGTACGCCACGGCGGTTTACTCCACTACCGGCGATCCGACCGTTACCACTGCCCATGCCATTCGCGGCGGTGTTCGCGGCGACCTCAACATCAGCGAGAAATTCTTCGCGTTTGGCTTCACTGATTTTGAATACGACGCTTTCCAACACCTCGACTTGCGCAATGTCATCGGTGGCGGCGGCGGTTATCACGTGTATAAAACCAAGAACACCGCCTTCGATGTCTTCGGCGGCGCGGACTTCGAGCAGGAATATTATTCCAACGTCGAAATTCCCAACCCCTTTCCTCCACCGACCACTGTTCTGGGCAATTTGACGCACAAGACGGCGGAAATCGTCGCCGGAGAAGAACTAGACACCAAGTTGGGCGGCCGCACCACGTTGTCCGAGCGGTTCTCCATGTACCCGAATGTCAGCAGCCTTGGAGATTTTCGTTCGCAGTTCGACGTCACCGCATCCACCAAGCTGAAGAACTGGCTCGGCTGGCAGGTCACCTATAGCGATCGCTACATCTCCAACCCGCCGCTGGGCTTGAAGGGCAACGATCAGTTGCTCTCCACCGGCTTGCGGCTGACGTTCGGACGCGACGCGGCGAAGATTCAATAACAGGGGAGTAGAGGCAAGCCGGAGGTGCTCGTTCCTCTGGCCTGCCTCTACGCCAAAGTGCTTGCAAACTTCCGCTGTTTTGTTCAAGGTGTAGGGCGCTGAAAGGCGCCCTCATCGATATTCAGGTAGTTGCCACGAAACTTCGCGTGTCTCCCGGGGTTTGCCAATGGCGAAGTCGTCGAGAAATTTCGAACGCCGTAAACATCAAGGAGAAAGCTCATGCTCAACGAAATGATTGCACTGTTGGTTCAGAAGACCGGCCTTTCGCAGGACAAAGCCACTGAAGTCGTCAACGAAGTGGTGGCCTTCCTCAAGACCCGCTTGCCCGCACCGATTGCCAATCACCTCGACCTGGTTTTGAACTCTAACGTAGGCGAACTGGAAGCGATGGAACAGAAAGCCGCAGGGATGCTTGGCGGCGTATTCGGGAAGAAAGCGTAGTTGTCCGCGGCCATCGCGGATCTCTAGCAACTGTGTGGTGGCGGGTTGTGTTGATAGTTGATGTAAGCCCCGACGCTAAGATTTTGCGCGAGGATTTTAGGAATTCTTTCAAGGAGAGAAAACGTATGAAGTTGTTCCGCAAGCAGATCGTTGTTGTGGCAGCGTATTTGGCTTTGCTGTTGAGCTTCGCCGGTGCGTCCTACTCGCAGGATAAAGTTGATCTGAACTCTGCAACTGAATCCCAGCTCGTCGATTTGCCGGGTGTAGGAAAAGCCACGGCCAAGAAGATCATTGCCGGTCGTCCGTATTCCGCGGTTTCGGATTTGTCGAAAGCCGGCGTTTCCAACGCAACCATTACCAAGATCACTCCGCTGGTTACCGTGGGATCCGGGAGTGGGGCCGCTTCTTCCAGCAAGAGCGCGGCGAGCAAGAGTGCCGCGCCGGATTCTTCCACCGCAATGACTCCCAAGAAATCTAAGGCGGATTCTGCCGCGGCAAGTTCGGCCAGTTCAGGGCCGGTCGATCTGAATACCGCGTCGGAAGCGGATTTGATTGCGCTGAATGGGGTTGGCAAAGCTACCGCTGCCAAAATTATTGCCGGACGGCCGTATTCGTCGGTTTCGGATTTGTCCAAAGCCGGAGTTTCGAAAGCTACGATCACTAAGATTCAGGGACAAGTGACCGTGTCGGGTTCAGCTGCGGCGTCCAGCAAGTCTACGCCGGCCCCGGCGCCTTCCGCGCCCGCGAGTTCTCCGGCTCCAAGCAAGTCGGCTCCAGCGGCCAGCAGTTCCGCTAGTTCGTCGGCGCCGGCTTCAGCCCCGGCGGCCTCGACCAGCTCAGCCAGCGCCACCAAGAGTGCCGCTCCCAAGGCTGCTCCCAGAACCGAACAGGCCGCAGGCGGCGGGAATGGATTCGTCTGGGTGAACACCAAGTCTGGTGTGTATCACAAGGAAGGCGATCGCTGGTACGGACGCACCGAAGAGGGAAAGTACATGAGCGAAGCCGATGCCCTCAAGGCCGGGTATCGCGCCGAAAAGAAGAGGGAGTCGAAAACCGCTCAGTAAACAAGATTGAGCGAAAACATCGCTGCGCATCTGATCGAGCTTTTGTCAAAACAGCTCGAGCCACCAAAAGTAACCGGTGACTCGAGCTGTTCCATTTTCTAATGGACTTTCGTCAGTAGTTCCGACTGTTGGGTCTCGGCGCTCTCCGCGATTCTTCGCCATTCCGGAAGCAGCGCTACCATGTCATTTTCTTCCAGCAAATCCATATCTAATTCAGGGGGAGCGATGCCTTTCACTAGAGCCTCGCGTTCTAAAGCCAGAACGTTGGCGACATAAATTACCAGGATCATGTCCATCCCGGAGTGGTGCACCCGCCGTGGATGGTGATGATGCGCAACCGCCTCTACAACCGTAGCGGGAAGCCCCCAAAGACTGAGCAAATAAGCACCGACCTCGGCATGCGAAATCTGAATGAGTTCTTCTTCAACCTGATAGAGGGGCTTTGCTTCTTCTTTGGCCTGAGCCACCGCTCGGGCAAAATGCGCTGGCACCCGTTCGGCGATCACCAATTTTCCAACGTCGTGGAGTAAGGCCGCGAGCGATACCGCCGGATCCATGTGAGTTTGCTGGGCGATGCTGTTGACGATCCGCGCGGTAAGTTCGGCGTGATGGTGAAGGTCTTGCACTTCGGCTTCTGAGACATATTCGTTGGCGGTGAAGGTGCGAAATACGGACAGCGTGAGCACTACATCCTGTAACACCGAAAGCCCCAGACAACTCACCGCCGTTCGCACATCGGTCACCGTGCGGGCCACTCCAAAAAATGCGGAGTTGACCAGTTGAAGAATTTTGGCGCTGATGGCGATATCACGTTCGACGATGCGAGCGACTTGATCGATGGAAGTTTTAGGATTGGCGAGAGCTGTTTTCAATTCGGCAAAAACTTTTGGTAGCGAGGGAAGGTCTCGCAGCGCTCCGACCAAACTGGTGAGCATGCGGCTGTCCAGCGCTTTTCCCAATCCGCCGGCCCGCGCGATTCCTGATCGGAGCGTCTCGGGGTCACAGGGCTTCAACAGGAATTGATGGGCCACCGGCACGGCGCGCAGAGAAGCCTGGAGTTCGGTGTAGCCGGACAGAATGATGCGCAGCATGTTGGGATATTTCTCGCGAACCTCTTCCAACAGCGCCACACCGTCTACACCGGGCATGCGCATGTCGGAGATGATGACGTCGAAGGGCTGCGTTTCGAGCAGGTCCAGCGCCGCCTCCGCGCCGGGGGCGAAGGACATCTCCCACTCGGTGCGCATCGGCCGCAACATTCGTTTCAGCCCGTCCAAAATGCTGGTCTCATCGTCGACAAAGAGAATGCGTTTCATCCTACGAAGACCTCCTCAGGCGTGGCCGCGCCCTGAAGAGGAAGGCGAATGAAGAAGGTGGTGCCTTGGCCCATTTCCGTTAAGAAATTTAGAGTGCCTCCATGTTTGTCGACAATGATGGACCGAGCGATGGCTAGGCCCTGTCCCGTGCCTTTACCGACGGCTTTGGTGGTGAAGAAAGGATCGAAAATCTTGTCACGTACTTTGTCGGGAATGCCCGTACCGGAATCTGTTATCGAAATTTCCACAAAATCCCCGTCAATACGCGTGCATACACGGATCTTGCCGCGCGCGGTGGTGTCTTTTACCGCGTCTTCGATAGCGTGGGCAGCGTTCACCAATAAGTTTAGAAACACCTGATTCAGATCACCCAGATGGCAAAGCACTGGTGGTAACTCCGCGAAGTGAGTTTCTACGTCGGCGACGTACTTCAGCTCGTTGCGGCTGACGACCAGTGTGCTTTCCAAAGCCCGGTTGATGTCGGCGGGAGTTTTTTCACTGCTGCGGTCTACGTGGGAAAAGTCCTTCATGCCGCGCACGATAGTGGAAACGCGTTCGAGTCCTTCCAACATCTGGGTCAAGGCCCGTGGAATTTCATCGAGCTGATAAGGCCATTCCAGTTCCTCGCGTACCGAGGTGATGGCCTGGAGAATCTCCGGGTCGAAGGAGCCTGTGCAGGCAGCCTGATGCAACTGTTCGTATTTGCGGATCAGTTTGGCAACGTCACGGAATGAATCAATGAGGAAATGCGTGTTGTCTCCGACGAATTGAATCGGAGTATTGATTTCATGGGCGATTCCAGCGGCGAGCCTTCCAACCGCTTCGAGGCGTTGGCTCTGGCGCACTTCCATCTCATTTTGGAGGCGTTCGGTAATGTCCAGGAAAGTAACGACCGCGCCAACGACTTTCCCTTTTTGCCGTATTTGTCGGGAGCTGTAATCCACCGGGAAAGTCGTGCCGTCTTTGCGCCAGAAAACGTCTTGGTGATTGTGAGGATCGGTACCGGTGACAAAGCTTTGATAGATCGGACATTCGTGAGGCGGGTATAGGGAACCGTCCGGATGCGTATGGTGCACCAACGCGTGAATGTTTTTTCCAAGGATCTCGGAAGCATCGCGGTAACCGAAAGCCCGCACGCATGCGGGATTGCAGAAAGTACAAAGGCCGTGGCCATCGATGCCGTAGATCGCACCAGGAATAGAATCGACCAGCAGTTTGACCAGTTCGCCGCGCTCAGCAAGTTCCGCGGTGCGCTGCGCGACACGTGTTTCGAGTACGAAACGCTGGAAAAACAGAACGAGGACTATGGATGCGAGCAGCACGCCTCCGACAGCGGTTCCGAAGAAATAAAAATGACCCAGGTCTCCGTCATACGGCCACGAGGAATGCAGAAGCTTGCGCGAGGTAAAGTACAAAACCACCGCGCCCACAGCTACGGAGAGCAGAAATGTTTTGGGGCTTAGTTTCACAGGCGCAGTCCATGGACAGCGAAATCTGCGGAATGGCCAAGAATCGGTGTACGGCGGGCGGAATCCGAGATGGAAAGCTGTTTTGACGTGGAGCGCGGTGAAACGAATGTTTCAAATTGGCGCAGCCCTTAATCGTGCCGGGTCCAGGCTTATCACCCGCGACTCTAAATGTACGAGTGCGATCGGCCATACCGAATTGAAAAATCGAGAGATGCTGCCGCGAGTCGGCAGGCTTCCGGCTTGGACCGAATCGCTTAAAGTAATTCACCATGAGCGGT
Source organism: uncultured Acidobacteriota bacterium (assembly GCA_963846145.1). Lineage (GTDB taxonomy): Bacteria > Acidobacteriota > Terriglobia > Acidiferrales > UBA7541 > Acidiferrum. The sequence goes on from CAWJUV010000008.1 coordinate 286,345, forward strand.
GGCATCCGACGCAGTGAAACGTACGCACTGTTTGCCTTGGTTTAGTTATGCAACCAAATACCCAATGGCTCCTTCCCCTTATTCTTACGGGTTGCTCATTTGTGGCTAGGCGCAGGGCAGCATGTTTTGCGGCCTACATTTCGTCTGAAATTTCGTTACGTGTAAGCTGTTCTTCTGAGTAGAACCTCAATTCCGGAGACAAGTTCTTTGCTCGACCACGGCCACCCAGAATTACATGACGCAGAGTATGTGGTGTTCGCGGACTCCGCCCGTCGATATACCGATGCTAGCGATGGCGCGTGCCGGCTGGTTGGGCTACAGCCGCGAGGAGTTGTTGCGGCTCAGCATTGAGGACGTCAGCTTCCACGATGACGAAGTGTCGCGTTTGTTCTCGGAGTATTTGAAGCGCGGAGAGCAACAAGGCGAATATGTGTTGCGCCACAAGAGCGGTACGCCTGTTCCTATTCGCTACCGGGCGTTGCTGTTCCCCGACGGATGCAGCGCGGCAATTTGGGAGCCGATCAAAGATTGGCGCGAACTGTATC
>CAWJUV010000009.1:0-14541 GCA_963846145.1 uncultured Acidobacteriota bacterium
ATTTATGGGGTGATTTCGTATTTGGTGGGGCAGCGGACGCGGAGATTGGGGTGCGGGTGGCGTTGGGAGCTGGGCGTGGAGATGTGTTGCGGCTGGTGTTGTCGTCGGGGGCGCGGCTGACGTTTCTGGGCATCGGGATTGGAGTGGTGGCTTCGTTGGGGCTGACGCGGTTGATGGCGCGGATGCTTTACGGGGTTAGTGCGGCGGATCCGCTGACTTATTTTGGTGTGGCGGTGGTGTTGGCGGTGGTGGCGATGAGTGCTTGTTATGTGCCGACGCGGAGGGCGATGCGGGTCGATCCGGTGGTGGCGTTGAGGTATGAGTAGAGTTTGTTTTGAAATGGCGAAACCTTTGGGGGCGAGGCGGAGTTCTCAGACTGGAAAGAATTCTGAGACGTCGTTTTGATTTGGATGGAAGTGGCGTCTAAACCCCCAGACGCAAATACGGCGTCTGGGGCACCCGATTTGGCGTCAAGTTTTTAAGACCTGAAAAGCAAAGCCAAAGGCAAAAGAAAGACCCACCCTGTAAATCGAGGGTGGAGCACCCTTCTACTTTTCCCCTCCGTAAAGTCGAACCTTGGCGTAACTGCGAATAATTGAAGAACCGCGCATCAGGCGATGGCGGGGCGCGGAGTTGCGGCGGATTTTTCGTTCCAGTTGAGGCGGCCGGTCATTTGCATGACTACGAAGAGGGTGAGGATGGCGCCGATGGTGACGGCGAGTCCGGTGAAGCCTTCGAAGAAGAACGCATAGGAAAATAAAACCAAGTAAATAAATTGGGAGACGCCGGCGTCGACGAGGGCGAAGCGTGGGTTGACGACGAGGCGCAGGTAGCTGACGACCAGCGTGATGGAGACGAGCGAAGCGGCCAGGAAGGCGATGTGGATGGAGACGTGGTCTACGAGGTAGGCCATGAGCAGGTGGAAGGCAAAGAACGAGCAGGCCAGGAAGAAATAATTCATGGGATGCAGATCGATGCCGCGCATGGTGGAGAGGATGAAGATCAGAAAGAAAAAGAAGAAGAGCGAGACCGGCGCAAAAAAGCTGATGCGGCCGGCGAGTGGGCCAGGTTGGAGTTTTTCGGGCATTTTGAGGGCGATGTCGTAGCCGGAGACGAGGTTTTGATATTTCCATTCGAGTTCCCAACCGTTGGCGGTGCGGTGTTCGTCGGTGGGGGACATGGCGTTTTCGGGAAAGTCGAAGCCGGAGAAATCGGTGCGGAGTTTCAGGTCGAAGTCGCGGGCTTCGGCGACGGTAGCGGTGGGTTCGCCAGATTTGCTGGTGATGTTGTACCGCCAGCTTTCGAGGCCTTGCGAGCGGTATGCGGTGTGAAGAACGTGCGAGCTGCCGGGCTCGAGATTGTTGAGGTGTGCGGTGGCGTTGGTGCCGGCGAAGGTCAGCGGCAGGGCTTGGCCGTCGATGGAAATTTCCAGGTTGTCGTACATGGCTTGCTGGGTGGGGAAGGGCAAAGTGAACTGGAAATTTTCCTGTTTGCTGGAGGGATTTTTGAAAGTGTAGGTACCGTCGAATTTTACGGAGTAGGTGCTGAACCAGAGCAGACCTTTTTGGCGGTAGTCGAGGTGCAGGTCGGCGGCGATGCGTGAGGAGTCGATCGCGGCAGGCTCGCTGTGCAAGACGTTTTCGGTGCGGGTGGTGGGCTTGCCGTTTTCTTCGGCGGTAACGGATTTGGGTTCCCACCAGGAATAGGCGATCACGGGTGGGCGTTGTTCTTGCGGGGCGCCCCAGGTGGAGTGGATGCGCTTGTTGAGGGAGCCGGCGGAATCTTCGGTACGCCAGAAGATGGTGGAGCCGAGGATGATCCAGGCGAGCGAGGCGGCCAGGAAGATGGCGGAGATGGCGGAGATGCGTTTGAACATGAGGGGCTAGGCTCCTGTTTGGGGACTGGAGTAAGGGTGCAGTAAAGAGGTCTTGCTTGTCAAGTACTTTGTATTATGAAGTTAATGGAATGGCCGGAATCTGGAGGGAATCTGGGCTCGTCGGTGAGTCAGCTAGTGAGTTTGTGGAGTGGGAAAGAAAGATACGGGTTCGTGAACCAAAGGCGAACCTGGGCCACCCTACGTTGATTTTGATATGGGTGAAAAGGGATTTAAATCGGCACCCTGAACAGCGCAGGGTGCGGCACCCGGCTTCAGGGGCGAATTTACTTCAGGGCTTTTTGGAGGTTCTTTTTGGTCTTGGCGAGTTGCTTGGCGAGGGCGTCGATTTGTTTGGAGATGTCGGCGAGTTCTTTTTTTGCGGCCGCGCCAGCGGTGCCGAGTTTGCTGGCGGTAAGGTGAGCGGCGCGGTCGGCTTTGCCGACGGCGGTTCCAATTTTTACGGCGACTTCGGTGAGTTTGTCTTTTTTCGCCATGGGCGGCCTCCGGGGTGCGGCGTTTTTATCGTAGCGAGGGAAGTGTGAGTCGTCAATTACGGTTTGACACGTTGCTTCGGTGCGGGGCGGCTGGCATAATTTTGCTCCCGCGCGAGGCGAGCAAAACTTCATGAAACGCGAATATCACCGTTGGTACTCTTCGAGACTGGGATTTGATTTGGGGGTGGTGGTGTATGGCCACTGGGGGCCGCCGCTGGTGGGGTTTCCCACTAGTGCCGGCGATGAGTGGGAGCTCGAAGGGCAAGGGATGATTGGGGCGCTCTCCGATTTTATTGAAGCGGCGCGGATCAAAGTTTTTTCGATCAATTCGGTGAATCACTCCGGGTTGTATAACAGCGGAGCGCATCCGTTTCATCGCAGTTATATGCAGGCGATGTTTGACAGCTATATGCGCAACGAAGTCGTGCCGTTTGTTTGGGACAATTGCCGCGGGGCTGTGGGGATTTCTACATTTGGTGCTTCGTTTGGGGCGTATCACGCGGCGAACACTTTGTTGAAGCATCCGGATGTTTTCAAGCGGTGCTTTGCGATGTCGGGTGTGTATGACGTGCGGTCGTTTATGAGCGGGATGTATGACGAGAATTTGTATTTCAATAATCCGGTGGATTACATGGCGAATATGAATGACGGGTGGGCGCGCGAGCAGTTGGCGTCGTGCGACATTCATTTGATTACGGGGACCGGGGCGTGGGAAAGGCCGGGGCCGACGTACCGGTTGTCGGAGATTTTGTGGGATAAGGGGATTCGGCACTCGTTGGATGATTGGGGGCCGGATGGTGGGCATGACTGGCCTTATTGGAAGAATGAGATGCGGGAGTATGTTTCGAGATTGTTTTGAGGTTTAGGAGTTGAGGTCGTGGTTCTGGATCGCGACGTTCCGGTCGCAGAACTTAGGGAGCGTGAAAAGAATCTTCGGAGAGGTTCCTCCGCTTCGCAAGCCGACAACTTCGCGGGAGCGAAGTTGAAAAGCAGAAACGTCGGCTTGCTTCGGTCGGAATGACAGTTGGTCGGTAGGGCGCAACAGAAGCCAAATCAAAACCAAAAGAAAAACCTAAAGTCAAAAGAAAGAGCTAGGTTCATGAACAAATTCGAACCTGGGCCACCCTTCCTCGTTTTGATTGAAGTGAATCTCAAGAAAATCAAAACCTTATCGTCGTGATTTGATCGAGGAAAAAATTTGAAAGAGCGCGCCTTTCAGTTTTGAAAGGGCGCGCGTTTTATTTGAAGGGGGAGGCGCCGGGGAATTTGGCGGCGGTGCCTAGTTCTTCTTCGATGCGGAGGAGTTGGTTGTATTTGGCGATGCGGTCGGTGCGGCTGGCGGAGCCGGTTTTAATTTGGCCGGCGGCGGTGGCTACGGCGAGGTCGGCGATGAAGGTGTCTTCGGTTTCGCCGCTGCGGTGGGAAATGATGGAGTTGTAGCCGGCTTTGCGGGCCAGTTCGATCGCGTCGATGGTTTCGGTGACGCTACCAATTTGATTGAGCTTGATGAGAATGGCGTTGGCGATGCCTTCGGTGATGCCGCGGCCGAGGCGTTCGGTGTTGGTGACGAAGAGATCGTCGCCGACGAGTTGAATGGATTTTTTGCCGCTGCCCTTTGTTCCCACGCTTTGCGTTAATTCTTTCCAGCCGGCCCAGTCGTCTTCGGCCATGCCGTCTTCGATGGAGACGATGGGGTATTTTTCGACCCAACTGGTCCAGTACGCGGCCATTTCGTGGCTGGTGTGCGTGGACTTGTCGGACTTTTTGAAGATGTAAGTGCTGGTGGCTTTGTCGAAAAATTCACTGGCTGCCGGATCGAGGGCGATGCGGACTTGTTCGCCGGGTTTGTAGCCGGCGGCGGTGATGGCTTCGAGAACGATCTGGATGGCTTCTTCGTTGGATTTGCAACTGGGCGCGAAGCCGCCTTCGTCGCCGACGGCGGTGGAGTAGCCGCGCTTTTTGAGGGCGGCTTTGAGGGCGTGGAAAATTTCGACGCCCCAGCGCAACGCTTCAGAAAAGTTTGGAGCGCCGACGGGCATGACCATGAATTCCTGGAAGTCGACGGAGCTGTCGGCGTGAGCGCCGCCGTTGAGAATGTTCATCATCGGGACGGGGAGGAGATTGGCGGAGGAGTCGGTGGAATAGCGCGAAAGATATTTGTACAGCGGCTGCTTGAGTCCGGCGGCTGCGGCGCGCGCGGCGGCCATGGAGACGGCGAGGATGGCGTTGGCGCCGAGGCGCGATTTGGTGGGTGTGCCGTCGAGAGAAATCATGGCGTGATCAAGGGCGCGCTGGTCGGCGGCGTCCATGCCGGTGACGGACTTGGCGATTTCGGTGTTGGCGTTGGCGACGGCTTTGAGGACGCCTTTGCCGAGATATTTGGATTTATCGGCGTCGCGGAGTTCGAGGGCTTCGTGTTCGCCGGTGGAGGCGCCGGACGGGACAGCAGCACGGCCGATTTCGCCAGAGGTGAGAGTGACTTCGGCTTCGACGGTGGGATTGCCGCGGGAGTCGATGACTTGGCGGGCGTGGACTCGGGTGATTTTAGTGGACATTAGATTCGAACGCTCCTCAATGAACTAGGCGATTTGGGTGAAAGAAGATTTTACAGAAAAAGGTGGAGAACCGTAGGAGGCAAAATTAAAAGAAAGATCCAGGTTCGTGAACCGAAGGCGAACCTGGGGGACCCAGTTTTGTGGTGGGGCTGAAGTTTCAAAAACAAAGAAAAAGGGGTGGCGTGTCAGGATTGGTGCGGTCCCACCCTTGCAAAAACCGCAAGGGTAGGCCACCCAGTTTTTGATAGGGCTTAAGTTTGAAAAACAAAGGCTAAAAATAAAAAACGGTTAGGCGGTTTCGGGTTCTTCGATGAGGCTTTCCTGGCGGACGACGACCACGATGCCGGATTCGGTGACGTGGAAGCGGCGCTTGTCGGCTTCGGTGTCATAGCCGATTTCGGTGCCTTCGGGGAGACTGACGTGGCGGTCGATGATGGCGCGGCGGATGCGTGAGTGGCGGCCGACGTTGACGTGGTTGTACATGATGCACTCGGAGACGTCGGCGTAACTGTTGACGCGCACGTCGGCGCCCAGGACGCTGCGCATGACACGTCCGCCGGAGATGATCGAGCCGCCGGAGACGATAGAGTCGGTGGCGACGCCCATGCGTTCGGGGTCGGCGAAAACGAATTTGGCGGGCGGGTATTGGTGAATCCAGGTCCGCAGCGGCCAAGAAGTATCGTACAGGTTGAAAATTGGCGAGACGCTGACCAGGTCCATGTTGGCTTCGTAGTAGGCGTCGAGGGTGCCGACGTCGCGCCAGTACAGCGCGTCTTTGCGATTTTCGTCGACGAAGTTGTAGGCGAAGACGCGGTGCTTGGAAATGATGCGCGGGAGGATGTCTTTGCCGAAGTCGTGATGGGATTTGGGATCTTCGGAATCGGCCAGAAGAATTGGAATCATCAAATGGGTGCTGAAAATGTAGATGCCCATGGAGGCGTTGCAATGTCCGGGGTGGTGCGGCGACTCTTTGGGCTGAGCGGGCTTTTCTTCGAAGCCCATGATGCGGTAGTCCTTGTCGACTTCGATGACGCCGAATTGTTTGGCGGCTTGTTCTACAGGGATCGAGATAGTGGCCACGGTGACGTCGGCGCCGGAGTCGACGTGCTGCTTGAGCATGCGGCTGTAATCCATTTTGTAAATGTGGTCGCCGGAAAGAATAAAAACGTACTTGGAACGCTCGCTGCCGATGGAGTAGATGTTTTGGTAGACGGCGTCGGCGGTGCCTTGATACCACTGCTGCGAAACTCGCATCTGCGGCGGGATGACTTCAATGTATTCGCCGAGGCCGGCGAGCGGAGACCAAGCCATGCGGATGTGGCGGTTGAGGCTGAGCGCTTTGTATTGAGTGAGGACGAAGACGCGGCGCAAATTGGAATTGATGCAACTGGAGAGAGTGATGTCGATGATGCGGTACATGCCGCCGAAGGGAACGGCGGGCTTGGCGCGATCGCGGGTGAGCGGCCAGAGGCGTTCGCCCTGCCCTCCGGCGAGGAGTACCGCGATGGCATCGCGCATATCGGACATAGAGTTTCCTCCAGCAGAGCGCCTAACGAGCGGGCTTGATTCTAACAGTAAGTCTTTAGAAGGATGCAAGCGGGAGGCGGATGGGTTCTGGTGGAGTGATGGGTAGGTTCCGTAGGATATGCAACAAAGACGTGAGTTGTTAACTTCACAGTACTGTGTTGGCTTCGGAGGTACTAATGGGGGCGTCAGAAAGATTTCTTGACTTTGCTTCCGGCAATGATTAGAAGATGCCCAACGGCATCTGTGAGACAATCTATTCGGGACGGCCGCCAAAGTGCGCGCCGTTTTAGATTGGGTCCAATCCTAACGGATTGGGGGTGACCGCAAATTGGCAGAAGTAATTATCCAGGAGAATGAGTCTCTGGAAAATGCACTGCGCCGCTTTAAGCGCAAAGTGCAGCAAGAAGACATCATTAAAGAGATAAAGAAGCATAGCTTCTATATGAAACCCGGCGAGAAGCGCCGGACCAAAGAAGCGCTTTCGCGGAAGCGACTGCGTAAAAAGCAGCGTCGCGAGGCGGATTAATTCCGCTTGGCGGCTCAGCTCGGCGCGGCACTTCCGAGAATCAGGCCCCAGTCAGGCAAGTACGTTTGGGTTGTTCGGCTTTTCGCTCGTAGGCTCTTGGGAACCTGCCGGCAGCGCCAGCGGTTCGGCGTTTGTCGGTGGGGCGACCCAAAACAGTCAGGCCTCAGGCGCAAGTTGACCCACTCCCCTCGCCTAGCTAGGGCTAAGGGGAGCGCCTCAATGGAATACCACGATCGGGTCCTGAAGTGTTCGGAGTGCAGCGCCGAGTTCATATTTACTGCCGGCGAGCAGATGTTTTTCGCCGACAAAGGGTTCAAGAACGAACCCAAACGATGCAAAGGCTGTAAAGCAAGACGCATGGAAGGCGCCGGCCCCGGTGCCAATGGCGGCTTGCAGATGCGTTCAGAAACCAAAACCAGCTGCTCACAATGTGGCAAGGATACGACGGTGCCGTTTCGGCCGACGCAGGGGCGTCCGGTGTTTTGCCGGGAGTGCTTCCAGCAGCGGCGGTCGATGGGAGCGGCGTAGTTTGGTTTACGATTGGGCTGATTGTTTGAATTGAGGGAGACGGTGGGCGTTTTGTCTCCCGATTTAGTTTGGTTTTAGAAATAGCGTACTGGGCAGTACTCCCCGCACTTTCCACGCCGCTAAAATCCAGACGCCATTTTTGTCACTGGAGATCGCCCGGGCGTTCGGGTGTATTTTCTTCGGTGAGAGGGTATGATACTCGCTCTGGCAGGCATCCCCGTTTGTTGAATACCCCGAGGGCCACACATGGCTCACCGTTTTACCATCGGAGTAGAAGAAGAATTCCAGATTATTGATCCGAGTACCTGTGCGCTGCGTTCGCACGTGATGCAACTGGTGTCGGCGGCGTCGCCGAGCATCGTGGAGCAGGTGAAGCACGAGATGCACCAGTCGATCGTGGAGACCGGCACGAATATTTGCGACAGCGTGCATGAGCTGCGGATTGAAATGCACCGGACGCGCGGGGAGTTGGTAGCGGCCGCGGAACGTGCCGGGCTGCAGGTGGCGGCGGCGGGGACGCATCCGTTTTCGAGCTGGATCGACCAGGTGATTTCTCCCGGCGAGCGGTACCAGAACATTATTGAAGAGCTGCAGCAGTTGGCGCGGTCGCTGCTGATTTTCGGCATGCATGTGCACGTGGCCATGCCGGATAAACAAACCACCATCGACATGATGAATATGGTGCGGTACTTCTTGCCGCACTTGCTGGCGCTTTCGACCAGTTCGCCGTTCTGGATGGGTCGGAATACCGGGTTGAAATCGTTTCGAACGACGGTGTTTCGGCGCTTTCCGCGGACGGGCGTTCCGGAGCAATTCGAATCGTGGAGCGCGTACGAAAATTTTGTGAATTTGCTGATTAAGCTGAACTGCATCGACAACGGGAAGAAAATCTGGTGGGATGTGCGGCCGCATCCGACGTTTGGGACGCTGGAATTTCGGATGTGCGATGTGACGACCAAGGTGGAAGAAGCCATCGCTATTGCGGCGTTGACGCAGGCGATCATCGTAAAACTACACCGGCTTTATACGCGGAATATGGGCTGGCGGATTTATGAGCGGGCGCTGATCGAGGAGAATAAGTGGCGTGCCGCGCGGTATGGGATTGAGGGGAAGTTGATTGATTTTGGTAAGGAAATTGAAGTGCCGGTGCGGAGCTTGATTCCTGAGTTGCTGGAATTTGTGGACGATGTGGTGGATGACTTGGGGAGCCGCAGCGCGGTGGAGTATGTGAATACGATTTTGACGGAAGGGACCAGCGCGGAGAGGCAACTGCGTGTGTATCAGGAGACGGGGGATTTGAAGGCGGTGGTGCAGAGTATTGTGGCGGAGACGCGGGCGGGGGTGACGCAGCCGCAGGCGTCGTCGGCGCATGGAGTGAATTGAAGCGGACGCTACGAAACAATTGGACTGGGTCGTGTTGAATCTAAACCCGCACCCTGAAAATCGCAGGGTGCGGCACCCAAGCCCTCGCAAGACAGCTTGAAGAGATTGTTAGAAAACAAACTAGCGAGTTCCGGCCGGAAGAATTCCAAGGAGTGAGGCGATGAAAAAAGTTGGGTTGTTGTGCGGGCGGGAGTTTAGTTTTCCGCCGGCGTTCATCGAGCGGGTGAAGACGCTGGGCGCGAAGGATGGCGTGACCGCGGAGTTTGTGAAGCTGGGCGGGACGCGCATGGATGAGCCGGCGAAGTACCGAGTGATTGTGGACCGGATTTCGCATGAGGTGGAGTATTACCGCGGATATTTGAAACATGCGGTGCTGCAGGGCTCGTACGTGATCAACAATCCGTTCTGGTGGACGGCCGACGATAAATATTTCAATTATTCGGTGGCGGCGAAGCTGGGGATTGCGATACCCAAGACCGTGCTGTTGCCGCAAAAAGGTTACCCCAAGGATGTGGATCTCACCGCGGAATCACTGCACAACCTGGATTTTCCGCTGGATTGGGATGGGCTGCTGGATTACGTGGGGCGGCCGGCGATTTTGAAGCCGTATTCTGGCGGCGGATGGAAGCACGTATATAAGGTGCATACCAAGGAAGAATTGTGGGCGGCGTATGACCAGAGTGCGCCGTACTGCATGACGCTGCAGCAGTTCATCAATTTCGATCAGTATGTGCGCTGCTTTACGTTTGGAAAGATGGATATTTTGCCGGTGCACTACGATCCGAAAGAGCGCAAGTATCACGTGGACCACAAATATTTGTCGTCGGAGTTGGGTGCGCGGGTGGTGAAGGATGCGCAGACCATCAATCAGGCGTTGGGCTACGAGATGAATACGATCGAGTTTGCGGTGCAGGATGGAGTGCCGTATGCGATTGACTTCCTGAATCCGGCGCCGGATTTTGAGCGGGATCGGATTACGGAGTTTTATTTTGAGCAGGTGGTGGAACGCATGGCGCGGCTAGTGATTGACCGAGCGCTGCGTGGAGATGCGACGAATTCGTGGCCGCGGTGGGAAGTGATGGTGAGCACCGGCAAGGAAGGCGTGGGATTCGCGGGGCCGGTGGGTTTTACCGGGGCGCCGGTGGCGGTGGGTTCGAATGCCGGCGCGTCGAGCGGGACAGGACCGACATTGAGCGGTCCGAGCACGGGCACAGCGACGTCGGCCGCGGTAGCGGGACAGGGCTCGAGCACGGCAGGGACTTCCACTTCGGCATCGCCTAAGGCGCCGCCTCCAGCGAAAAAATGAGCTCGCCTTCGACGCAACCGGTGGAAGGAAGTCCCGCGGAGTATTGGTGGGCGTTGCTGCGCCCGATCGTCGAAAAAGACAAAACATTTGCGGACGATTTTCTGCAAAGGCTGGGTGCGCACAAACTTACGTTTGGCGACCGGGTGCATTGCCCGTTCCTGCGGCCGTTTTTTCTGTCGCCAGAAGAAGAAAAACGCGTCCGTCCTGTTGCCGAGACGATTTATGAGCTGGCGGAGCGGGTGACGCTGGCGGCGTTGGCGGATAAGAATTTGTTGGCACAGTTTCATTTGCGGCCGGAAGAAGAGCGGCTGGCGCGTTTGCCCGCGGGCCATGGACGAGTGAGTACTGCCGCGCGTCTCGATGCGTTTCTGTTGCCGGATTCGTTGAAATTTGCGGAGTACAACGGGGAGTCGCCGGCCGGCGCGGGATACTCGGAGACCCTGGCGGAAATTTTCAGCCAGCTTCCAGTGATGACGAAATTTGCGAAAGCGTTTGAGGTGCATAGCTATCCCTTGAGCGCGAAATTGCTGGATGCGTTGGTGGGGACTTATCTCGAGTGGGGCGGGACCAGCAAGCGCCCGCAGATGGCCATTGTGGATTGGCGAGGCGTCGCGACCTGGACGGAGTTTGAAATTTTGAAGGGGCGCTTCGAGAAGATGGGTGTTCCGACGCTGATCTGCGATCCGCGCGATTTGGCGTTTGATGGGAAGAAGCTGACGGCGCAGGGGAAGAAGATTGATTTGGTCTATCGCCGCGTGTTGATCAATGACATGGTGGCCAAGTCGGCGGAATGCGACGCGTTGGTGAAGGCGTATACGGCCAATGCGGTGTGCGTGGCCAATTCGTTGCGCTGCAAGATTCCGCATGTGAAGACATTTTTCGCGGTGCTGACGGACGAGCGGAATAACGGGCTGTTTTCGCACGGTGAGCGCGAGACCATCGCGAAGCATATTCCGTGGACGCGAGTGGTGGCGGATGTGCGCACGGTGCATTACGACCGGCCGGTGGACTTGCTGCAGTACATTCGGGCGGAGCGCGAGAATTTGGTGATCAAGCCGAGCGATGAATATGGTGGCACGGGCGTGACGCTGGGTTGGGAGACCAGCGAGAGCGAGTGGGATAAGGTGATTCAGACCGCGGTTTCGAGCGGCGTGACTGGGAGCGGTGGCGGGACCACCTGGATTGTGCAGGAACGGATTCCTATTCGGCGCGAAGTGTTTCCGTACATCACGAGCTCAGGCACGGTGGAATTGCGGGATATGTTGGTGGATTTTGCGCCGTATTTGTTTGCGGGCAAGTTGTCGGGATTTTTGACGCGCATGAGTGCGACGGGTTTGGCGAATGTGACGAGCGGCGGCGGGCAGGTGCCGGCATTTCGAGTGGCGCCGAAGCAGGCGGTTCAGAGAAATTAAGTTGTAGCGGGCTTCTTTTGCTGCCTTCGGCGTTCCCCTGCTAAAGCACTTGTCCGGTTAGCGCGTTAACCAGGACTAGGGAGTGCTCAGGTCATCCAATTGAGACAGGTCTGGTTTGATCGTGACCACTTGCTATCGGCTCTTCGGAACACGAGCGTTCCGCTAAGTCCAAATCGTTGTCCTGGCCTCATGCCAATACCACCTTTACACAGCAGACTTACATCAGATGGTGTTGCATCGACCTGTCGAATGCACCGCGTTAATCAGGCGGGTGGCCGTTTTCACTGCCACCAATTTCGCTTGTCCGGTGTGCGTGTTAAGAAAACTTGTCTGGGATTCGATAAACTTCGACCAGACCGCCGCGCAGAAAGGCCACGTATTCCCCGTTTGGCGAGAGCGCAAAGGAGTAGTCGTACGGTGGTTCCGTCTTGTTTGTCTTCCAATGAAACTCCGCGAGCAAATTCCCAGATTCTTGATTAAATATCCGCAAGCGGGATAAGTTATCAGGATCGTCACAACATGTACCCAGGGCCTCTAAATAGGTGAGAGGATTCGCCAATTGCTTCACGACGTGCGCTTTGGAGTAACCTCTGTATCCTAACGCAAACCGTTTGCCGGACGCAGACGCCTGCGCGAAGTCGGCTTGTCCTGCCTCAGAGACCTCTCCTCTGATCTTGCCCGTAGTGATGTTTATGATCTCCCCGTGTTCCTTGCCGCAAGCTAGTTTCAGGAATTCGGATTCACTGATCCCGAACCCCACATTGCAATTCTTGTGGCTCTTAACTAACGATTGCGGATGCAAGTCAGGGAAAGGATAAAAAGAAAGTTCCCATCCTTCCTTTCCTTTTAGGCTGTCGTAGACGATGTAACCTGCCTGAGAAAGACCGATGATGTAGGCTGACCTGGAAGGGTAAGTTGCGAATTCAGCGAGAGTATCTGTCGTCAAAACTTTCGCAGCACTACGCCTCGGGCGCGGATCTACAGCAAGAAACCGGCGAGTAGGAGAAAGTAGCAGGTCGTAATTTTCGAGGTAGTCGTTGAAATGTGCAATGGGCTGGAATTCCTGGTCGTACAGCACAAGTCCGCGATTGCAGGCCGCCAGGATATTGCCGCTGAATGTCCCCCACACCCTTAAGCCCGACACACCACATGTTTGTGCCGTCCGTATGACTCTGCGGTCGACGATGTCGTAAACGATCGAGGTGGGCGCGGATTGACCGTTCGAGATCAGCAGCAGTCGATCTGTTAAAAAAGCAATGCTCGAGTACGAGCTAAGATTACCAATCGTGGAGGTTAGGTCGACTTTCACCTGTACTTGGGGTGGTTCTGCAGACATCGATGCTGCCCAGAACAAGAGTAGCAACCAGCGGAATCCGCTGAAAAGAAGATGCATCAAGGCTTCACTCTCTGGAAGTCGAGCTTAACGTATCAAGACAAAATCTCTAAACGATTGCTTCTTGACGATTTATGCCGGGAACGTAGCTGGTTCTTTCCCACTAATTGGCGAGTGTAGCAGAAGTTTCGTTGGCCGTTTGTTGCTCTACTGATTGCTCAACTCCCGACAAGTCGGCTTACCGGACATGTAGTTTGACGGTTTTTGTCGGTCCCGGATGTCCAAGATGTTAGTTGTGGAGGTGCTTCAGTACGGGCCAATAAAGTGCGAGCGGAACACAAACCAGGAACCATGCCGCACGCTTCCCAAAGAGCACAAGTGCAAAAGGAAGAGTGACAAGTGTAAGGACGGAGAGCGCAAAACTTGCGTGCCACGCGTCCTGAGAGAGCTGCGGCGAAGAAATCCAGGGAATGACGAGTGCAAAGCACGCCATCAAGAGTGTTGCAGGCAGGAGAAGCCGGAATAGTTTTTCTTTTGTCGGACTAATGGCCGGGCTCCCCAAGACCGTATTCATCCAATAATACACGCATGTAGTGCTCCCCTCTGAAACTGGACTACCGAATTAGATATGATTCAGGGCCTCCAAACAGGAGGCAGCATGAGCAGGAAACCACGCGTAGATCGATCCCCGGAAGAGAAGTGGCAGATCATTCAGGAAGGGCTGAAAAGCGGGAACATCTCGGAGACGTGTCGGCGTCACAGCATCGCTCCGAATCTGTTCTATCGGTGGAAGGATGAGGCGAGCAGGGAGCAAAGGCAGCGCTTGGGGGTAAAAGCGCTGCCGCGGCGGAAACCGAGAAGGACCATCGCATCCGGAACTGGGACGCACGCTGGGCCGCAAGTCGCTGGAGATTGAAATCCTGAAAAACGTCGTGGGGGAGTGAGCTGCGGGGGGGAGTCACTCCCAGGCACGAGAGATCGTGACGCGGGGCTGACACGGCCACGTTGGTAGCAGGGGACTCTGGCCATCAGCCGGTCGAGCCTCTACTATCGCAAGAAGCCGCGAGGCAGCCGAGCGGACGGCACCTACTATGTAGATATCGTGGTGGCCTGCGGTGAAAAACCTGCGTATGGGTATCGCCGCGTGACCGGTGGCTGGCGAAGAAAAGTTAATCTCCCGGTGAATCGCAAACGGGTCCTGCGGGTAATGCGAGTACGAGTGGCCGCCCGTGCGCTCACGTCGTCTTCGGGCTCGCAGGAAGAAAGAGTGGGGTCGCGTGGAAGCTGCCGGGCCGAATCAGATCTGGCAGTCGGACATGACCAAGATCTGGGCGGGTCCGGCAGTGGGTTGGGCCTACCTGGTGAGCGTGATCGACTGCTGCACGCGGGAGATCGTGAGCTGGAATCTTTCGCATCGTTGCCGAACCGAAGAGGCACTCGATGCGGTCGAACAAGCAGTACTGACGCGTCTGCCAGCAGGGCAGCCGGGAGGCTCGCGTGACGCTGACCACCGACAACGGAACGCAATTTACTTCGACGCGCTTTATCGAAACTCTGCATCGGCTGGGAATCACCCATCGGCGCACGGCCTATACCCTACA
>CAWJUV010000010.1:0-767933 GCA_963846145.1 uncultured Acidobacteriota bacterium
TCATAACCCGAAGGTCGTCAGTTCAAATCTGACCCCCGCAACCAATTGTTACTCGCAGCAAGGCCGGGCACAGGCGCCCGGCCTTTTTTATTGCACTGGAAGCCAGGGGGCCGGCCCGTCTCCCCTTTGGTGTCACTTCGACTAAAACGTTCAAGGATGCGAACAAGCTTAGAACGATTTGCAAAAGAAGTATCACGTGGTGATCCGGAGTTCGTATTCGTCGGTGAGCTAAAGTCTCGCTGAACGAGCGGGTGGTTAGGGGGAATTGACGAAACATTCGTGCCGATTCTGCGTTCCTCGGGGCATGCGACTGAACAATTCCTTCGTGTGGTCCTCTCGATTTATTCTCGTTGTGGGTCTGATGGCCTTAGCAATTAGTGGCTCGGCGGCTCGCGCTCAGGCGGTGCCGCGTCCTCCTGGCAAGTTGGTTGATGTTGGGGGCCACAAGATGCATGTGTGGTGCTCGGGTGAAGGCTCGCCTGTAGTCGTCGTTGAGAATGGGCTGGGGGATTTTTCTACGGATTGGAGTTTGGTTGCGGCGGGGGTCTCGAGATTCACTCGCATCTGCGTGTACGACCGCGCAGGGTACGCGTGGAGCGAGTCTGGGCCGCTTCCGCGCACGTTCGATCAGATTAATCTCGAATTGCATGAGGCGCTGCGCAGACTCGAGGAACATGGACCGTTTGTTCTGGTGGGGCATTCGTACGGTGGAGCGGTGGTGCGGAACTTTCCGGTTGCGTATCCGCGGGACGTCGCTGGCCTAGTGCTGGTCGACACAATTCATGAAGACCAGCGCATACCCATGGGCCCGTCGCATTTGGGGTTGATCCGGGACGATGCGAAGGGCCGTGCCATTCCGAAGCCTCGTCTGCAGATCAAACCGCAGGAGAAGGCCGCTAAGTCCGCTGCGCCTTCCGCGGAACCGCTGGACGCCGACCACCTGAAGTTGCCGAAAGAAGACCAATTGGTCGATCTGTGGGCCGAAGCGCAGCCGAGTCTGGAAGCGGCCGAGAATAGTCAGCGGGAATGGTCGGCAGAATATTTCGCCAAGTTTCATTCCACGCCGCAAGGAGGGATTTTCGGGGCTTTACCGCTGATTGTTTTGACGCGCGAGAAACTTGGGTACGAGGGCGACTCTGGTGTGACCACCGAAGAACTTGAGCAAGAGCGGCTGGCGTCACAGAAAAAACTTACGGAACTTAGTTCGAACAGCATTCAGATCATGGTTGCCAGCGGGCATCAGATGCATCTCGAAGCCCCAGACGTGGTATCTGACGCCATCCGTCAAATTGTCATGGCGATTCGAACCAAGCAACCGCTGAAAAACTAATTTGCGGCAGAGCGGTGCGGATGCGACTACCAGTCTTTGTAGGGGGTGCCGTCGAAGGGGCTGGATTTGTCGGAGTTGGAGTGGACGTCGACCATGCCGGTGCCGGTTTGGTCGGGGCTGAGGACGACTTCGTCGAAGGCCGGGGTCCAGTCTTTGTTTTGGGTCATGGGGTCGGTGGGGACGTTGCGGAGGTAGCCGGCGGATTGCAGTTGGTCGAGGGATTCGGGTGCGGCTTGTTTGTCGAGGGTGTAGTTATCGATGGCTTGGCGCATGACCTGGAGGTCTTGTTTCAAGGTGGCTTCGCGGGCGCGGAGGACGGAGCGGTCGTAGCGGCCGGCGGCCAGCCCCAGCAGAATGAAAATGATGGTGATAACGATCATCAATTCGATGAGCGTGAAGCCGAGGGCCGAGTTGCGGCGCGGGGTGCGCGGCGACGCGTTGGTGTGGCGAGGCGCGCGTGTTGGTGCGGCGTGGTCGGTGTGGTGAAGTGGTTCCAGATTTGATTGGTGCAGCATTTTGTTAAAACCCCGCCTTCTGCGCAGTCGTAGCTTCAGGGGCTGAAGCCCCCTTCGCTGCGCTTTGCAACGCGGGGACTGAAGTCCCCGCCTCCTGAAGAATTCGTCGCGGACTGAAGTCGTCCCGAGTACTAAAAATTCACATCATCGCGGACTGAAGTCCGCGTCACCAAATAGCGATACTCCTACCAGTCAGAATATTTGGTGCCGTCCAGTGAAGTAGCGGTGGACTTGGAGTACACGTCGAAAACGTTTTTGCCGCCCCAACTCGTGGAGTCGGCGTCGTCCTGAACGGCGCGCAGGCCCCACTCGGTGGTGCCGGTCATGGGGTCGGTGGGAATTTTGCGCAGGAAGCGAATTTTTTTGTCGTTGGAGGCGCCGAGTTGGACGCCTTTGACCAGCGTTTCGAGGTCGGGCGGATAGCCTTCGCTGCCGAGTTCGACGCGGATCTGGTTGCGGTCGGCGGCGTCTTTGTAGCGGTCGATGGCGTCGCGCATTTCGCGGAGTTCACGGTGCAGTTCGCGTTCTTTGCCGCGGATGATGGTGAATTTTGCCAGCGGCAATGCGGCGGACGAAAGAATCAGCAAGATGGCGCAGGCGATGATCAGTTCCAGCAGGGTCATGCCGGACTGAGGGGAGACCCGACGCTTGCTTAGAGAGATGCGGTTGTGGAGGCTGGTTGTGAACCCAATGGAACGCCGACGCGGCTGGCGCGGGGCATTGTGGTTCGCGTTGCCGGAGTTGTTGCTGCTGTTGGTGAATGCCACCATGGCCGTTGCCTGCGCTGCTACGGTTGCACCGTTACGGCGCCTTCGCTGGTGACCAGCGGAATGGCCCCTTGCTGGGAGTCCTTAGCGTTGACCTGCACGATGGACAGGTTGGAGCTGCCTGCGGCGACGCCTTTGATCACCAGGCCCATCAGCGTGCCGCTGCCGGTGACGCCCGGTGTGTTGGGCTGGCGCGTGGCGGAGATGATCGCCTGGCCGTGTTCTTTGTCGACACGGGAGACGATGGCAATTTCCTGGTTGCCGCCGGACAAGAAGCCGCCGTGTTGGACTTCCTCGATGCTCACGACTGCCGGGTTGAACTGCAGCAGCAGCGGGATGGAGTAGAGGTCGTTGACGTTGTCGACGACGATGCCGACGGTGGTGGTCTGGCCAGCTTTCAAAGTTAGTTGTTGCGGCTCGAAGCGGATTTTGGCCTGCGCGCTTTGCGGCGCTGGCGTGGTAGCCGGAGTGGTGGCTGCGGCGTTATCCGGAGTGGCGGTGGCTACGCCGGCCGGGGCAACTGCGCCCGGAGTTTGATTCGTGGTGGCCGGAGGCGTTTGCTGCTGCGTCGGCGGTGTCGGGGCGACCTGCAAGCCAGGAGTCGGAGCGTTAAAGCCCGGAACTGGCTGGCCGCTGGGAGTGCGAACATCGCTCTCTTTGCGCACCTGCACGTTGGTTTCAGAGCCGGAATAGAGCGGCCGCAGATTGCCCTTGGTCCATTCAGGAATACGCACGATGCGGGGAGTCAAAACGATCAAGACTTCGTTGTCCTGGTGATCGGTCTTGTCTTCGGAAAAGAGATAGCGCAGGAAAGGAATCTTGGCCAAGCCGGGCCAGCCGTTGAGCGTGCGGGTATCGGTCTTTTCGAAGAGGCCGCCCAGGACGTTGGCTTCGCCTTCTTTCAAGCGAATGTCGTGCTCGATTTTGCGTTGGCTGATGATGGGTTGCTGAATGCCGCCGATGGTGGAGGTGCCGGTCACCGAGGAAACTTCGATGATGACCTTCATGCTGACTTCGTGATTAGGATGCACGCGCGGAGTGATGTCCACGTTCACGCCGACTTCCAGGTATTGGAACTGGGTGTTGACCAAGGGGTTGACGCCAGTAGCGCCGACGCCGACGCCGGCCTGGAAGCTGCCGGTGGCCACGGGGACTTTGTCGCCGACACGCAGCTTGGCGGGCTGGCCGTCGATCGAGCGAATTTCGGGGTTCTGAATGATCTTGGTGTAGGTGTCGGTCAGTACGGCGTTGGCGGTAATGCTGGGGAGCGTGACACTGTAATCGCTGCCGTTGAGGTGGTGCAGCTGGCTCAGAGAAACCGTCTGACCGGTATTGGTGGTGGTGGACGTCGTACTTGTGCTGGTGGTCGTGGTGGCGTTCGGGTTGATGGTGACCGTGGCGTTTTGCGTTGGAAGGATGCCCAAGTCGCGCAGACGGTCGGTGCGAGCTTGCAAAACTTCCACTTGGACAACGACCTCGGGCTTAGCCTTGTCGATGTCGGCGATCATCTTTTCGGCGAGCAGCAGTTTGTCGGGCGTGTCGCGAATGATGATGGCGTTCTGCGAGTTCAACTGGTGGATGCGCTTCAAGTCGAGCAACTGACGAAGGCCGGTGACGATTTCGGTGAGGTCCTGCGGGAGAACGGTGTTAGCCAGGTAGAACGTTTTGACGACTTGCTCTTCGTAATCGCGGCGCTTTTGCGGCTGATCGGGAATGACGAAGATAATGTTTTCGGTGACGGGCTTCCAGAAGGCTTTGCTCTCGAGAGAAACGATGTCGAGGGCTTGCTCGAGGGTGACGTTATTCAGTTCGGTGGTGATGCGGCGAGCAGGGAAGTCTGGATCATAAATGACTGTCAAACCAGCGAGTTTGGCCACGGTGTCGAAGACAATCTTGGCGTCATTGGACATCTTCAAATTAATGGGTGCGTGGGAAAGTGGCTTGATGTCCGGAGGCAAGGAGGCCAGTAGCGGCTGATTGGGGTCCGGAGGAACTTCGGCGGCGGCATCGGCGTTGGCGTTTTTGTCGGAGATCATTGCCGCGGTGCGGCGCAATTCCTGTTCGGCGACGGGGCTGGAAGGATCGATCACACCGGCACGCTGAAATTCGCCCAAAGCGCCCTGCAAATCGCCCTTGCGGCGCATGTCGAGACCCAGCTTGATATGTTTTTCGGAGGCTTCGAAGCGAATCTGGTCGACCTTAATCTTGAGGCTGGCGTTGTTGGGGTCGGCTTTCAAAGATTGGTTGTAAAAGGTGAGGGCAGCATCGAGATCTCCGATGCTTTCGGCCTTGCTGCCTTGGCTGTAATCCGCTTTGCCGCTGCCTTTGGGGCATCCCGCAGTGAACAGGGCGAGGCCGAAGCATAGAAGTATCGTGGCACTACGATGCATTTACTCTCCAAATCTTGGGGACTGGTCTCGCAAAAAAGTCTAACACTCGGCTTAGAGGCGGGGCAAGGATTGCGAGGTTGGCTGTCGTTAGAAACAATAACCCCCGGTGGCGCGAAAAGTCCACTACAGATATGATGACAAATTGTGGCCACGACGACGAAAAAAACAGGTTCACCTGCGAAACGAGTAGGGAAGACTGCTAAGGTTGAGAAGGAAGAAGAGCAGATCGTGGCGCAGAATCGGGCCGCGTCGTACAACTACCACATTTTGGACAAGTTCGAAGCGGGGCTGGTGCTGCACGGCACGGAAGTGAAGGCGTTGCGGGAAGGCAAAGCCAACATCCGCGACGCGTTTGTGGACTTTAAGAGCAGCGGCGCGTGGCTGCAGAACGCGCATATCGCGCAATATATGCCTGGTGGACCCTGGAATCATGAGCCGCTAGGTACCAGAAAGCTGTTGCTGCATAAGAAAGAAATCAACAAATTGGCCGGGCGGACCGAAGCCAAAGGTTTGACGGTTATTCCCCTGAAGATCTACTTCCGCAACGGCATCGCCAAGGTGCAGATTGCTTTGGCGCAAGGGAAGAAGTCGTGGGACCGCCGTCAGGATGAAAAAACGAAGGAAGCGCGCCGTGAAGCGGAAAGCGCGATGTATCAAAATCGGAGGCGATGAGGGCTATGCAAATTACGTTGGATACGGCTGCTTATTCGGGGATGGCGGGCGATGCGCTGGTTACCTATGTGTTTGAAGATACCGATGTGTCGCATGGGACTTTGGATGACTTGGATCGGGCGTCGGGCGGCTTGCTGCGCAAGCTGGTGAATGACGGGGAAGTGTCCGGGAAGATGCTGGAGTTTACGCTGCTGCATGGGCCGATTGGATTGAGTGCGGCACGGTTGCTGATTGTTGGGGCGGGGAAGCGGGATGCGTTTACTGGGGCGGTGGCGCGCAAAGTGGTGGGCGCGGCGGTGCGGTATTTGAAGGCGCGGTCGCTGAAGAAGTTTGTGTTTTTGGTGCGGGAGAAGGATCGGACCGAAGAGTTTGTGCAGGCCATTACCGAAGCGGCGGTGATTGCCAATTTTGAGTCGGATAAATACAAGACGGATAAGAAGGGTGATAAGTCGATTGAGTCGATGGTGATCGTGGGCTTCAAGGATGCGGAGAAGGGGCCCGCGGAGAAGGGCATGAACCGCGGGAAAGTGATTGGGGAGTCGCAGAATTTTACGCGGGATTTGGTGAATGAGCCTTCCAATAAGTTGACGCCGAGGATTTTGGCGGATAAAGCGACGGCGATGGCGCGTGAAGCCGGCTTGGCGGTGGAGATTTTGGATGAGCAGAAGATTGCGGATTTAAAGATGGGCGCGCTGCTGAGCGTGTCGCAGGGTGGGCCGGAGCCGCCGCGGGTGATGGTGCTGACGTATGTGCCGGCGATGCAGAAGCCGGGGGCGCCAGTAATTGGGTTGATTGGTAAGGCGGTGACGTTTGATACCGGCGGGATTTCGATTAAGCCGGCGGATGGCATGGAGAAGATGAAGTACGACATGGCTGGCGGTGGGGCCATGCTGGGCGTGATGCGCGCGATTGCGGCGCTGAAGCCGGCGGTGAAGGTGATTTGCGTGGTTCCTTCGACGGAGAATATGCCGGGAGGGACGGCGCAGAAGCCGGGGGATGTGCAGACGTCCATGTCGGGGAAGACGATTGAAGTGTTGAATACCGACGCTGAGGGGCGGTTGATTCTGGCGGATGGGATCACCTTTGTGAAGCAGCTTGGGGCGACGCATTTGATTGATGCGGCGACGTTGACCGGGGCGATTGTGGTGGCGCTGGCCAATGTGAATGCCGGGGTCTTTGGGTCGGATCAGGCGTTTACGGATAAGTTGCTGGCCAGCTCGAAGGCGGCGGGCGAGAAGATGTGGCAGATGCCGATTGATGATGATTATCGGGAATTCATCAAGGGAAGTACTGGGGATATTCAGAATATTGGGAGTGGTAAGGGCGGCGGGGCGATCACTGGCGCGATGTTCATCAAGGAATTTACCGGCGATACGCCGTGGATTCACTTGGATATTGCGGGGACGGCCTGGAATGATGACTCCAAACCGTGGATGGCGAAGGGTGCGACTGGGACGGCGGTGCGGACGCTGGTGAATTTGTTGATGTCTTACTAGCCGCTGCGAACGGCGGTGAGGCTACATTTTTTCTGGAGCTTCGATTCCTAATAGCTCGAGCGCGCGGACCAGTTGCGTTTCCACGAATTCGGTGAGGCGCAGCAGGAAAGCGCGCTTTTGTTCGTCGGGTTCCGACAAAATGTGATGGTGGTGGTAGAAGAGGTTGAAGGCTTGGGCGAGTTGGAAGGCGAATTTTGCTACGAAGGCTGGTTCCTGGCCTTTGATGGACATTTCTTCGGCAAGGTCCAGCGAAGCCGCGAGGATTAGTAGTTCCCACAGGCTGTTTCCTTCGGATCCTGAAAATAAGGCGTTGAGAGTTTCCGGGGTGACTTGCGCTTGGGTGGCGCCGGATTCCGCGCCTTTGCGGCGGATGCCGCGGATGCGCACGACGGCGTATTGGCAATAGGGGCCGGTTTCGCCTTCGAAGCTGAGGGCGTCTTGAAAATCGAAGGCGATGGTGGCGTTGCGGGTGAATTTCAGCAGGAAGAAACGCAGCGCGCCTACGGCGATCATGTGTGCGGTTTGGGTTTGTGTTGCCGGGTCCATATCGGCGTGGCGTTGCTGTACTTCGTGCAGCGTGGCGGCTTCGAGTTTGTCGAGGAGGTCGTCGGCTTTGACGCCGAAGCCTTTGCGGCCGCTGACTTCCACGTAGGATTTTTTCTTTTCCTCGGGCGAAAGTTCGTAGCCCATTTCGGCGGCGCAACGCGGGGTGAGTGCGACGATTTCGTAAGCTAGGTGGATGGAGCGGTCGGCGGCTTCGGCGTGGCCGAGTGCGCGGAGGCCTTCGGCGACGACATCCTGCAGATAGGCTTGGCGCGAGTCGATGACGTTGTAGACGGTTTTGGCGGGTGCGCCGAAGTTTGGAGCGTTCGCCTCGCTGGGATTGCTGGAAGTGGTCCATAACGCATGGGCCTGAGGTGTATCGGGCTGAGGCGCATTCGACCATTTGGCGTAGTGAAAATCTTTGCCGAGTAGGCCAAATTTCCAGAGCTGGTAGGCGATGTCTTTGCCGACGTAGGTGACCGTGCCGTTGGAGCGGACGATGATTTTGTCTTGGTTGGGGTTGTCGTCCTCGGCTTCGCTGGAAGCGTCGGCGGTCGCGGAGTTTGCTGCGGCATCGTCCGGAGTTTTGTTTTTTGCCGGCATGATCCAGCAGCCTTTCATCTTGCCGCTCTCGGCGAAGATGATGGCGTTGGCTGCTTTGAGCTGCTCGAACGCGGCGTCCCAGAAATGCAGGTGAAGGATCTCGCTTTCGCGGGCCAGCAGGTCGTAGAAAATTCCCAGGCGCGACATGGTGCGGAGATGCAGGCTGACGATAGCGTCGGCGATGAGCGTGCCCATTTCAGCGATCTCGCCTTGTCCCGACTCAACGGCTCTTAAAATTTCGCCGCGAAGCGCGCCGGCGCGGGCTTTGTCTACGGACAGCATGGTGGCGGCGCGGGCGTAAACGTCCCAACAGAGGTAATCGAATTTCGGCGCGGCGGCTAGCGCGCGAACTTCCGCGAGATCTTTCTTTTCGACCTGAACGAAACCAATGACCACGTCGGCGACTTGTACGCCGGTGTTGTCGATGTAATTTTGCACCTGCACGGCGCCGCCGGAATGGCGCAGGATGCGTGCCATGGTGTCGCCCAGAACGGCGTTGCGCACGTGGCCGATGTGCGCGGCTTTGTTGGGATTGATGCTGGTGTGCTCGACGATGATTTTGCCGGAGGCTTGCGGCGATTTTTCTGTGGCTCCGGTCTCCGCTTGGCGCTGTGCGGTCTGCCAGAATGCCGCGCGATCAAAATGTGCGTTGAGATAGCCGGCGCCGGCTACTTCCACTTTGGCGATGCCCACGATGGGCGCAAGGCTTGTGGCGATTTCCTGGGCGATCTGCCGCGGGGCGCGCTTTAGGCGCTTGGCCAATTCAAAAGAGAGCGGTGAGGCCGCGTCACCTAATTCAATTTTTGGCGGGCGCTCGGTGCCCACCGCAATGTCCACGTCATATTTTTCGCGGACATGGGCGCGCAACGCCTCGCGAAATCGTTTTGTAAGCTCCAGGTACACGGGTGCCGATCCTTATTGGTTCGAGCGATGCAAGTTTGAATTGTACGCGGTAAGGCGCCTGGCGGCGAAGCAGCTCGAATGAAACGCGGTTCGCTATGCCGCGGCTTTTTTGTGCCACGCGCCGACGATCGCGCCCATCAACGCCATGCCCACCAGCACGTAAAACTCATTGATGGCAAACAGTTGCTTGGGGCGGAACTCATACATATACGTGGTATAGGTGACTGGGCCGAGGAATCCGATCCAGATCAAAATTCCGAGGGAAGCGCCGCGGGCCGCCGTGCCGGCATTGCGCCAGGCGCAGATCACCGCCAGCACATAGGCGATCAGTAGATTCAGCACAAAACTGGTGACCAACAATCCGACTGCTGGCGCCGTGGGGCCGGCGGTCGGAGCGATGTTTTCCAAACGCATCCACGCGTCGTGAAACAGCACGCTGTACCACACCGCGCCGAGTAGCCAATAGGCCAGCGCGGCGACAAATACTGCCAAAAGGTTGGGCTTCACATCGCCTCTTTTCTGGTCCGCGGAAAATCGTTGCGCGGACTTTGCCAGAACGAACGCGCAAGTCTGCTTTTTGTGTGCTTCGCTGTCAAGTTGTAGCCGCAAGTTGGTATGCTGCTGGCGAGATGAACGGCGAAATCGAAATCCGGGTGCTGAATGAGGGCGACGCGCGGGCGCTTTGGGATTTGCGGTTGCTGGCGCTGGAAACGGATCCGTGGTCGTTCGTGGATTCGCCTGAAGAACATCGCGCCATCACTTTGGATGTGTACGCATCGCGACTAAAGAGCGACGACGGGTCCAGCTTTGTAGTTGGGGCGTTTGCCACCGGGACGCTCGTCGGCATGATGGGGTTCTATCAGGAGCAACCGCTGAAGCGGCGGCACAAAGGATGGATCTGGGGAGTTTTCGTGCACCCCGAAGCGCGTGGGCGAGGCATAGCGAAGATGCTGATGCTCGAAGTGATTCGGAGGGCCAAAGCGATCGACGAACTGGACATGGTGCTGCTTACTGTCGGTGTGGGCCAGCCCGCTCCGCGCGCGTTGTATGTCTCGGTGGGCTTTCGGTCGTTCGGCACCGAGCCGGGAGGCCTTAAGATCGGCGCGGAAGCTCGCGATGAAGAAAATATGGTTTTGGAATTTGCAAAGGAGCGGTGAACTGGGTCGGTTCGATTCGCCGATTGTCCGATTTCGACCGGTTTGACCTTCCCGAACATCGTCGCTAGTATCGAAATGCAATTTTCGCGCACCCAGCTTGTGTTTTCGCGCGCCATGAATCCTCTATGAAACTCGCCTACTTCGACTGTTTCTCCGGCATTAGTGGCGACATGACGCTCGGCGCGCTTGTGGATGCGGGGTGTTCTGTCGATTTGCTGCGCTCGGAACTGCAAGGTTTGCAAGTTCGTGGGTGGACGCTGAGTGCAGAAAAAGTTCGGAAGAACGGAGTGTCGGCGACGTATGTGCGGGTGCAGACGGAAGAGCAGCAGGCGCATCGTTCGCTCAATACGATTCTGGATATTTTGAAGAATTCAAAGTTGGCTGCTACGGTGCGTGATCGCGCTTCAGCGATTTTTCAGAAGCTGGGCGAGGCGGAAGCGTATGTGCACGACGCGCCGATCGAGACGGTGCATTTTCATGAAGTGGGTGCGGTGGACGCGATTGTGGATATTGTCGGGGCGTGCATCGGATTTGAGGCGCTGGCGATTGAGCGGTTCGTGTGCTCTACGCTGAATGTAGGCGGTGGGACGGCGAAGATGGCGCATGGAATTTTGCCGGTGCCGGCTCCGGCGACGGCGCGGTTGTTGCAAGGGGCGCCGACGTATTCGAATGGAGTGCAGCGGGAGTTGGTGACTCCGACGGGGGCGGCGATTGTCGCGACACTTTGCGACACGTTTGGGGCGCAGCCGGCGATGAGTGTTTCGGCGATTGGCTACGGCGCTGGGAGCGCGGATCTGGAAACGCAGCCGAACGTGATGCGCATGATGATCGGCGAGGCGGCGGACAAAACGGCGACTGCCGGGAATTCGCACGATGAAGAGATATCGATTGTCGAAGCGAATCTCGACGATATGAATCCGCAGATTTACGGATATGTGGTGGAGAAGGCGTTGCTAGCTGGCGCGCTGGATGTGTACACCACCGCGCTGCAGATGAAAAAGAATCGACCGGGCACGCTGCTGACGATGCTGTGCCGTCCGCAGGATACCGAAGCGCTGATGGCGCTGATTTTTGCGGAGACCACCACCTTTGGGATTCGCACGTATCGCGCGCAGCGGCGGGCGCTGGCGCGTGAGTGGGTCAACGTATCTACCCCGTATGGCAGCGTGCGCATCAAATTGTCCCGTTCGAACGGGCATATTTTGCATGCCGCGCCAGAGTATGATGACTGCCGCAAACTGGCGGTGGAAAAAGAAGTGCCGCTGCAGCGGGTGATTAGCGAAGCGCTGCGGAGCTACGAAGCGAGCCGCAAGAGCTAAGTCGGCGGCGGGGATGCTTACATCGCGAATCGCGCCGACTGGCGGCGCGTATGTGCTGCGGCAAAACTTTTCGCGCCGCGCAAAGTAGGTCACAATAGAGAAAATGCCAAACGAGAAGCCGAAATATTACGTTACTACGCCGATTTACTACGTGAATGCGCGGCCGCACCTGGGCCACACCTACACGACGATCGCTGCGGACGCGATTGCACGCTACAAAGCGATGCGCGGATTTGAAGTGCTGTTTCTGACCGGCACCGATGAGCACGGGCAGAAAGTGGAGCGTTCGGCGAAAAATAATAATGAATCGCCGATCGATTTTGTGGATCGGGTATCCGGCGAGTATCGCGATTTGTGGAAAGAGCTGGGGCTGCGGGTCGATCGCTTTATTCGCACGACCGAGACGCGGCATGCCCACGCGGTGCAGCACTTGTTTCGCGAAATTCAGAACAACGGGTACATCTACAAGGGGCATTACGAGGGGAATTACTGCATCACGGATGAGGCCTACATCGATGACTCGACGCCCGGAGCAACCTGTCCGGACTGCGGTCGGGTGACCGAACGGGTGAAGGAAGAGAATTATTTCTTCCAGCTTTCAAAATTTGAGAAGCCGCTGCTGAATTATTACGAGCAGCATCCGGAATTTATTCAGCCGGAGGCGCGGCGGAATGAAGTGCTGTCGTTTGTGCGCGGCGGATTGCGCGATTTGTCGGTGAGCCGCACCAGTCTGAAGTGGGGAATCCCCTGGCAGGGCGACGAGAAGCATGTGTTTTATGTGTGGTCGGATGCGCTGACGAACTACATCACCGCAGTGGGGTATCCGCTGCGCAAGGATGAGTTCGCGAGATTCTGGCCTGCGGACTTGCATCTGGTGGGGAAAGAAATTATTCGCTTCCATGCGGTTTACTGGCCGGCGTTTTTGATGGCCGCGGGCGTGGATCTGCCGAAGAAAATTTTCGCCCACGGGCATTTGTTGTTTCAGGACGAGAAGATGTCCAAGTCGCGCGGGAATATTCAGTCGGCGGGGCCGATTGTCGGCGTGTTGGGCGTAGATGCGTTGCGGTATTTCTTGCTGCGCGAAATTGTGTTTGGCGGGGATGGCGGATTCAGCCGGGAAGCGCTGATCGCGCGCTACAACAGCGACTTGGCCAACGGGCTGGGCAACTTGGCCAGCCGCACCGCGGCGATGATTGGGCAAAACTTTGGCGGCGTAGTGCCGAAGGTTGCGGACCTGCAGCCGCAGGATAAAGAGCTGGCCAAGACTGCGCAGGCGGCGATCGCGGAAGTTCTCGAGCACTACGACAAGTTTGAATTTTCGCGGGCGCTGGAACTGATTTGGGCGGTGATCGGCGCTGCTGATAAATATCTGACGACGGAAAAGCCGTGGAGCCTGGGTGCGAGCGCTGAAGACCAGGAGCGGCGCGGAACGATTCTGTGGACGGTGGCCGAAGTGTTGCGGATCGTTACGGTGCTGGCGCATCCGGTGCTGCCCGAGAGCACTGCGAAAGTGTGGAAGCTGCTGGGGCAGACAGGCAGCGTCGGCGCGCAACAGTTGGATGATGTGAGTTGGGGACAGTTGGCACCGGGCATCAAGCTGGGAGAGTTGCAGGCGCTGTTTCCGCGGGTGGAAAAATCTGAAGCGATGGAGCGAATTGAAGCCATGGAAAATCAGTCACAGAAGCCAGCGGGTGCTCCGGCGGCGGCTGCGCCAACGGGAGGCGCGGCGACTACTCCTGCGGCTCCGGCGGGTGCTGGCGCGGCGGCCGCGGCTCCGGCCATTCCGGGAATTATTGGCATCGATGATTTCGTGAAAGTGGAGATGCGCGTAGGGCAGGTTCAAACCGCCGAGCGCATCGCCGGGGCCGATAAGTTGTTGAAGCTGACCGTGGATATTGGCTCGGAGGTTCGCCAGATTTGCGCAGGGATTGCCCAATTCTATGAACCGGAAAAATTGATTGGACGCAAAGTGGTGGTGGTGACTAACCTCGCGCCACGCAAGCTGCGCGGGGTGGAGTCGAACGGAATGATCGTGGCGGCTTCGGTCGGGCCGGAAGGTCGTCCGGTGCTGGCGGGATTTACGGAAGATGTTGAAGTGGGCTCCCGGCTGAAATAATTTTTTGCACGACACAACGAACCATACAAATGGAACTGATCGACTCTCACGCGCACATTGATTTCCCGCAGTTCGCGGAGGACCGCGAGGCGATGCTGGAGCGTGCGCGGGAAGCGGGCGTCCGAACGTTGCTGGCGATCGGTACTGGACCGGGGCCGGAAAAACTGGATGCGGCGATGCCCTTCGCCGAAAAGTATGACTGGATTTACGCGTCGATCGGGATCCATCCGCACGAAGCCAAATTAGCGACTCCCGAACATTTCGAACGCTTGAGCGAAATGGCCAAACATCCCAAGGTGATTGCCTGGGGGGAAATTGGTCTCGATTATTTTTACGATCATTCGCCGCGCGACGTGCAGCAGAAAGTTTTTCGCGAGCAGATGGCTTTGGCGCAGCAGGCTAAGCTACCCATCATCATTCACTGCCGCGACGCCTGGCCGGACACCATGCAGCTTCTCGAAGAAGTTTGGCGCCCGACTGGAATCGGCGGGATTCTGCACTGTTTCACCGGCACGCGCGAAGATGCGCAGCGAGCGTTGGATGCCGGGTTCATGATTTCTTTCGCGGGAAACTCGACCTATCCCAAAATGCAGCCGGTGCGAGATGTGGCGCGGGAGCTGCCTCTGGATCGCATCCTGATCGAAACGGACGCACCGTTTCTGGCTCCGCAGCCCTATCGCGGCAAGCGCAACGAGCCTGCTTATGTTGTCGAAGTAGCGCGCACGATTGCGAGTGTGAGAAACTTGCAGCCGGAAGAAGTGGCCAGTGCGACGGCTGCCAACTTCCGGCGTTTTTTTCGCTTGGCTGCGCCGGCGGAATCTACCGAAACATCGGCGGCAGCAAACTAGTTCGGTCTCTCGGGGATGCCGGCACTAGAATTCGTTTACGTTTCACAGGAGAACGCCCATCTCGCTGGTCACCGCTAAAGAGCTCTTCGACCTGGTCCGCGACGATTTAGTGCTCGTCGAAGAGGAACTGGCGCGCCAGAGCGAGATCGCGTTCGAACCGGTAGCGGAAATTACTACTTATCTCTTGGGTGGTGGCGGGAAGCGACTGAGGCCGGCGCTGCTGCTGCTGTGCAATCGCTTCGCTGGGGCGCGCAGCCCTGGTGCGATCCGGCTCGCTGCCGTGGTGGAGCTACTGCACAGCGCAACGCTGATTCACGACGATGTAATTGATAGCGCGGCGACGCGGCGTGGGCGTCCTTCTGCCAACAGCAAATGGGGTAATCATCGCAGCGTGCTGGCCGGCGATTGGCTGTACATGCTGGCGTTTCAGATGGCGCTGGAAGAGCGCAATTTTCGCATTCTTGATGTGCTGATCGACCTGACGCAGAAGATGGTGGAAGGCGAACTCATTCAACTGGATAAAATTGGCCGTATCGATGTGACGGAAGAGGATGCGCTGCGGCTGGCGACGTACAAGACGGCGTGCTTGTTTAGTGGCTGTGCGCGGCTGGGCGCGATTTTGGCCGGTGTTGATGCGGCGCAGGAAGAGGCGCTGGCGGAGTACGGGCGCAACGCGGGTTTGGCGTTTCAGTTGGTGGATGACTTGCTGGATTTTACTGCATCTGCGCAACAGTTGGGCAAGCCGGTGCTGAGCGATTTAAAAGAAGGCAAAGTGACTTTGCCGCTGATTTACGCGATGGAGAACGGTCATCGCGAGGCGCGCGAGATGGTCGCGCAGGTTTTGCAGGAGAAGGAATTTAATTCGGTGCGGCCGGAGACGTTGGTGGCGCTGGTGCAGGATTCCGGGGCTCTGGATCGCGCTCGGGAATTGGCTTTCGATTACGCGCGACGTGCCAAAGAATGTTTGAACGGGCACGGAGACAGCAAATATGGGCGGGCGCTGGCGACGCTGCCTGATTTTATTTTGGCGCGCGAGAATTAGGCGCTTGTAACTGGCAGTTGTCTTGCCGCCCCCGTTTTTCGGTACTGCCATGCTGCCTTTCAAGGTCGTTTACCATCCGCGTTACGATTTGAATTTGGGCGCGCACGTTTTTCCCTCGCAGAAGTTTCGTCTGATAGCTGAAAAGTTGTTGAGCTCCGGTGTCGCCGACCGCAGCGATTTCCTTGAGCCGCATCCCGCCGCTGATGAGGATTTGCTGCGCGTTCATACCGATTCCTGGATTCATAAGCTGAAGACCGGCACGCTCAGCGCCAGCGAAGTGATGAAGTTGGAGGTGCCCTACTCGCCGGAGTTGGCGGAGGCGGTGTGGTTAGCGGCTGGAGGCACGATTTTGGCGGCGCAGTCCGCGCTGCGCGATGGATTTGGTTGCAACCTGAGCGGCGGTTTTCATCATGCTTACGCCAATCACGGCGAAGGCTTTTGCGCGATTCACGATGTGGCCGTAGCCATTCGCCGGCTGCAACACGGTGGCAGCATCAAAACTGCAATGGTGGTGGACACCGATGTTCATCACGGCAACGGAACGGCTTCGATTTTCACGCAGGATCCGACGGTGTTCACAATTTCGATTCATCAGTGGAACAACTACCCCGCGGACAAGCCCCGTTCCAACCTTGACCTCAATCTTGCCGACGGAGTCGAGGACGCTGAGTATCTGGAGATTTTGATTCCGGCAGTGCGCAGACAGCTCGAGGAGTTTCGTCCAGATATGCTGTTTTATATCGGCGGCGCGGATCCCTTCGAAGAAGATCAGCTGGGCGGATTGCGGCTGAGCAAAGAAGGATTGAAACGCCGCGACCGCGAAGTGTTTGAAGCCGCTCGGTCACGAGGCATTCCCGTTGCAACGGCCCTAGCCGGCGGTTATGCGCGCAAGGTTGAGGACACGGTGACGATTCACGTGAACACGATTATTGCTGCGCGCGAGGTCGCGGAGAAATTTCCAGGGACTAGTGAGAAGGATTCGAAGTCGAAGCAGGCGTCGCGGTAGCGGGTTGTTGTGCTGGCGTGCTGCCCGAGGCGCTCAGAGTCCGCCGTGCCGCCGCTGACAATTCTTTTTCAAAACCTTCCTCGGTATATCCCTCAGAACGAAACGCGACTTTGCCCGCTTGATCGATAATCACCACGGTGGGCAGGGAATTGACCGACAGGAAGCGGTCGAGGCCGTCGGCAAAAACTACCGGCACGTGCGGTTTTACTTCCTCGATGTAAGGCGCGACTTGAGTTTCGTCTTCATCGCAATTGGCTTCGATGAAGGAGATGTGCTGTTGACCTTTGAATTGGGCGGCCACGTTTTCGAATTGGGGCTCGAGCGCGCGGCACGGGCCGCACCACGTGGCCCAGAAACTCACGACCGTCACGTCGCCTTTGGTGGAGGCCATGGAGAAAGGCGCACCGTCAGGGAATTTGCGTAAGGTAAACGCCGAGACCTCTTTAGCGTCGGCATTTTTTTGCGGCCTGGGGGCAGCGGCGGCTGCGGTCACTTCGTCATAGCTGTGCAGCAAATATTCGCCGAGTCCGTCATCGCTGCCGTGGGCGAGGCGCCAGACGTTGCCGATCTTGCGGCGGAGTTCGATACGAGACACGCCATTGTTGACGCCCTCGGCCAAGGCAAAGGCCCGGGAATATTGCTTGATGGCCAGCGGAAGATCTTTGTTCAACTCGGCCACCTCGCCGAGTTTTTCTGCCGCGCCCGCATCAGGATGCTCCGCGTAGCTAGCTTCAAAATCCTTCTGGGCGTCGGCGTGGTCTTTCAACTTCAAATAGAGCTGGCCGCGCAGCAATAGCACTGCGGCGTGATCGCGGGATTTAGCTTGCTTCCATTCTTCCGCGGACATTTTTGGCGATTTTTCGTCCATCGCGGTGTGGTCGACAAAATCGAGGACCCGTCCGGCGTAACTAACGGCGCGTTTCAGCGCAGCCTGGTCGCCGGTGCGTTGCAAAAGTTGGATAGCTACGAGGGTCATGGACATGTCGTCGGGCGTGAGCGCCACGATGCGTTCGGCGTAGTCCGCTGCGGCGGCATTGTTCTGTAACTGCAGGGTCGCTTCCACTAGCGCGCGATAAATTTGTGGGCGTTGAGGCGATTCTGGATATTTTTTGAGGTAGGCCTCCAGATTGCGAACGAGCGAGGCGCGATCGGTTCCGGCGCTGGCGATGGCTTCCTGCAATTCATCGGCGGGCGAGGGGCCTTTGGGAGCGGCGGCGTTCTTGTCGTTTTTTTCCTGAGGGGGCTTTTCCTGTGCCGGCTTCTTGTCTGTTTTTTCTTGCGGCTGCGGCGCGGGAGTCGAAGGCTTGGCATCCTGCTTGGGATCATCCTGCGTTCGTGCGGAGATGTTGCACGATAACGTCAGCAGAAATGCCGCGACGCCCAGCGAAAGGAAAAGACCGCGAACTCGCACCATACTCTGATTCTAAAGGATTGGAGCGATTTGCTGCAGCGGGTTATTTCTTGCGGTGGGTTGTAGCCCTGCTAGGGCGATACTCTCTTGTGACGGGTGCTGGAGCCACGTACTAACTCCCGCCGTTCACGGTGATGTCTCCGGAAGTAGTGTGAACTTCCACGCGTCCGCCCCCGGAGCCGACATGGGCATGCAGGGAATGCTTGCCCTGCTCTTCGATCACGATGGGAATTTCCGCACGGATGTTGCCGGAAGTGGCTTCCGCGGAGAAACGAAAATTCGCACTGGTCGGAACTTGCATGCGGACCGCGCCTGAAACAGTGGTCAGATCCCAATAGGCATGTGCGTCCGGATCTCCGCTGACGGAAAGTTCACCGGACAGGCAATGGGCTTTCACATCGTACTTCGCGCCGGTGATTACGATTTTGCCGCTGCCGCAGTCGGCGTCGACACGATCGGCGGCTTGGCTGACGCTGACTGTGCCGCTGAGAGAGTTGGCACGAACGCTCCCTTTCACTTGTACGACGGTGACATCCCCCGATGCGGTCGAGGCTTTCAGATCGCCGCCAATATTGCTGGCGGAGACTGCGCCGCTCACCGTAGTGAGCTGCGTGTCGCGCTCGACGTCGGCGACTTGAATGCCGCCGGAGCCAGCTTGAACAGTCACGGGCCCGCGTACTCCTTTAATGTTTTCGGCGCCGGAGATCACTGAAACGCTCACTTCAGTGTCGCGCGGAACTTCGATGGTGTAGTTGATGCGCAGATTGCGCACGTTGGCCATGCCTTTGCCGACGCGGATGACATCGTCGCGCTGCTCGACGCCGGGATTGGCGAGCGTTTCGTTCAGGATCTCGGTGGGTTTGCCGAAGCCCATCCCGCCGCCAGCGTGGACGTCGCCATGGACGTGAACTTGTCCGTCACCGCTGCCGTTGATGACCACGTCGCCGGCTGTGCCGGAAACTTCGACCCGGGTGTGTCCTTTCACGGTGAATTTGCGGTCGAAATTGCCGGTCAGTCCCGAACCGGTCATGCAGCCCGCGGACAGAGCGGCTCCTGCGATGGCGCACCAGAAAATCCCTGCGGTCCAATTGGGAAAGGTTTTCTTCATCTTTTCTTAGCCCTTGTTGAACAGGCTCGACCCAAGTCGCCCTTAAAAATAGCGACCAAGTGTACCTAATTTTCTACCTGTAGGAGATACGCAATACGAGGCGGTTATGTTCCGGAAGGCTTGGAAGGTGAGGACAGTTTGTCTTTGCGGAGTGTCTCGTTTAAGGAGCCCTGGCGGTAGCCCTCCAAGTCCAGCGCAACGTAAGCAAATCCGGCGGCTTTCAGATTCGCCGCTATTTTTGCGGCCATTTCAGGAGAGAGCGCTGCGGCCATTTCTTCCGGGCTGATTTCGATGCGGGCCATTTTGTCGTGCAGTCGAACGCGGAATTGGCGGAAGCCTAAGTCGCGTAGCGCGGCTTCGCCACGTTCCACCAAAGCCAGGCGTTCCGGCGTGACTTCAGTTCCATAGGGCAAGCGTGAAGATAAACAGGCAGAGGCGGGGCGGTCCCAGGTGGGCAAGCCGGCGCGTTCGGAGAGCGCGCGAATTTCTGATTTGCTCATGCCGGCATCGAGCAACGGTGCCAGAACTTTGTGCTCGTGCGCGGCGCGATGGCCGGGGCGAAAATCTGAAGTGTCGTCAGCGTTTACGCCGTAGCAGACGGCGGCGAAATTTCGTTGCGCCGCAAGTTCGTCTAGAACGCCGAAGAGTTCATCCTTGCAGAAGTAGCAGCGGTCCGCGTTGTTGGCGCGGTAGGCGGGATTGTCCATCTCGTTGGTGACGATGAACTCATGATGAACGCCGAGTTTGCCCACAAAATCTTCCACCATGGTGCGGTCATAGCTGGAAAAACTGGGAGAAAGGGCGGTGACGGAAAGCGCGCGTTCGCCCAAAGCTTGCTGCGCGGCCCACGCCAAGTAGGCCGAATCCGCGCCGCCGGATAGCGCCACGACGATCGAAGAACAGTTTGCTAGAGCGGTGAGTAACTCACGCTCTTTTTGTTCGGGAGCGCGGGCATCCTGTTGGGTTTCGCGGATGCGCACCAAAGTATCGGCCATGTTCGAAGTATATCGCAGCAGATGGAACGAAGAACTCAGGTGAGGGCTGTAGCCACGGCGTCTTTCAATGGCGCTACTGAAAATCGAGAAGCACGTCGACGGTGCCGTGGGTTTCGTCGCGCTGGAGCCAATGGCCCACCGTCCGGAAATGAATCGGAAGATCCACGAAAATCTGTTCGGGGTGGGTTTGCAGCTTGACCAACATTTCCTCGTATTTTTCTTTGTCGAAGAGATCGCCCTGCAGGATGGGCCATGCGGCGCGGAGGCGTTTTTCGCTGGTGACGGACATGCCGGTCAGCACCAGTTTTTCAAATTTATATTGGCGGCCTTCCACGATATTGGTGCGATAGAAAACGGTGTGATTCTGCTCGTTGTAATCGGCTACGGGCTCGACTTTGGCATCGAGATAGCCGCGATGGCCGTATTCTTCGCGGATGCGGTCCCAGCCGGCTTCGAGAGTCATGCCGTTGACGGCTTCGCCGGGCTTGATGCCCAGGAGTTGGCTGAGCGCGAAAACATTCACGAGATTGTTGCCGCTCCATTGCACGTTGTTCAATTTGTAGGCCGCTCCCGTTTCGACGGGCACAAATACCGGAATTTGGCTGGGAAGCTTGTCGTTGGGATTTCCGCTGAGGCGCACTTCCGGCGGGCCCAACTTCACTCGCAGTAATCCGCGTTGCTGGTAGATGGGCTGGACTTGTTCAGCCAGAAATAGATCGATGGTCATTCGCGAGTAGGGCTTGCCGACGATTTCCGGGAGATGCTGCTGCAAAACTTTGGAGTCAGCCAATGATTTGTCGCCGAATTCGATTTTGGAAATATTTAGCGTTACGTCCGCGATGCGAAATTCCTGGACGGAACCTTCGCCGAGCGGATTGTTGACTACTTGGTGTTCCACGGCGGTGTGCACACCGCGCGAGGCCACCAATTCGCTGAGGATTTCGCTGACGCGATCGACCGACGGGCCGGCTTCCGGGAGGGTGCCGTCGTAGAAGGGAAGCGTCTTGCGGATGGCATCGTTTAATTCGGAGTCGGCGAACCACGGGAAATTGTCGAAATAGGCGGGGATTCGCGGCGCTTCTACGAGTTTGAACGTCAGGGTCAGATTGTCTTCGTGGGATTCGAAGGAGAAGTCGACTTTGCTGAAGAGGCCGGTCTCCACCAGGCGATCGGCGGCGCTTTGCAGATCGTTTTTGGTGACGGCTTGATCGATTTTCAGCCCGGATATTTCGGTGAGCTGCTGTTGAGTCACGTGCTGAAGGCCCTGTGCGTGGATGGCTCTCAGATAGGCGGACGGAGCTGCAGCGGGAGTCTGGGCAAGAGCTAGCGGAATGAGGCTCGAAGAAACGAAAAGAAAGAGAAAACCGAACAAACGCGCAGCACGCAGCATGCGTTCATTCTAGTGCGGAGCGAGTGTGATTGTGAAGCCGCCGCGGAATTATTCGACGGTGACGGATTTGGCCAGGTTGCGCGGCTGATCCACATCGCAACCACGGCGTACCGCGATGTGATAGGCCAGCAGTTGCAACGGGATGATCTCCAGCAGCGGAGACAAAATTTCCGGCGCGGGCGGCAGCTCCAGCACGTGATCGGAAACGCTGCTTGCCAGATGATCGTTCTCG
The DNA here is from genome assembly GCA_963846145.1 of uncultured Acidobacteriota bacterium. Classification (GTDB taxonomy): domain Bacteria; phylum Acidobacteriota; class Terriglobia; order Acidiferrales; family UBA7541; genus Acidiferrum. Next base: position 21,844 of record CAWJUV010000010.1, read on the forward strand.
GTTACGACGGAAATGACGATGCCGTCGCGGGCTTTCACTTCCTGGATGTTGGACACGCTCTTCTCGTAGCGGGTCATGGACTCGGGATCGCTCTCGTCGCGGGTGGCCAGCACCACGACCGGGAGATTTTCGTCGATGAGCGCGTTGGGGCCGTGTTTCATTTCGCCGGCGGGGTAGCCTTCCGCGTGAATGTAGGAGATTTCTTTCAGTTTCAGTGCGCCTTCCAACGCGATGGGATAGTGGATGCCGCGACCGAGGTACAGGAAATCGCTTTGGCGGAAAAGTTGGCGCGCGAGATTTTCGTAGGTGCCACGCTCTTCAATTTGCAGCACGCTTTCCATCTTGTGCGGGATGCGGGTGAATTCCTGCATCAGCTTTACGGCGGATTCGCTGCTGACGCGGCCGCGGACTTGGCCGAGATACATGGAGAGCAGGAGCAGCGCAGTGAGTTGCGCGGTGAATGCCTTGGTGGACGCTACGCCGATTTCCGGCCCGGCGTGCGTGGGAATGGTGCCGCTCGCTTCGCGAGTGATCATCGAGCCCATCACGTTGCAAATGGCGATGGTGGGCGAGCCTTTGGCTTTGGCTTCGCGCTGCGCGGCTAAAGTGTCGGCGGTTTCGCCGGATTGGCTGATGGCGATGGTCAGCGTTTTCGAATCGAGAATCGGATCGCGGTAGCGAAATTCGCTGCCGTAGTCAACTTCCACCGGGATGCGAGCCAGCTTCTCGATCATGAATTTTCCGGCAAGGCCGGCGTGCCAGCTCGTGCCGCAGGCTACGATGCGCACGTTGTCAAAAGTGCGAAATTGGTCTTCCGAAATTTTCATTTCATCGAGGAAGATTTTGCCGGTGTCCTGCGAGATGCGGCCGAGCAGCGTGTCGCGCACGGCGCGCGGTTGCTCGAAAATTTCCTTCTGCATGAAGTGCTTGTAGCCGCCCTTTTCCACCATGACCGGGTCCCAGGAAACGTGCTGGGTGGGTCGGTGCACTTCGCGACCGTCGTGATCCATGACTTTAACGCCGTCGCGGGTGAGCACCGCGATGTCGCCATCGGCCAGGAAGAAAATGTCGCGGGTGTGTTCCAGCAGCGCGGGGATGTCGCTGGCCACGAAATATTCACCGTCGCCGATGCCCACGACCGAAGGAGGGCCGAGGCGTGCCGCTACGATTTTCATCGGCTCTTTGGCCGACATCAAAACCAGCGCGTAGATGCCGCGCAATTCTTTCAGGGTTTTGCGCACCGCTTCTTCGAGCGGAGTGTTGTTGGCGGAATGCTTTTCCACCAGGTGCGCGACGACTTCGGTGTCGGTTTCGGTGACGAACTTGTGGCCTTCGCGCTGGAGCTGTTCTTTCAGTTCGAGATAATTCTCAATGATGCCGTTGTGCACCACCACGATATTGCCGGTGCAATCGCGATGCGGATGGGCGTTTTCTTCGGTGGGGCGACCGTGAGTGGCCCAGCGGGTGTGACCGATGCCGTAGGTGCCGTCGATGGGCGATTTGGCGATGGCTTCTTCGAGGTTGCGCAGTTTCCCGGCGGCGCGGCGAATGTTCAGTTTGCAGTCGGTGCCGACGACCGCGATTCCGGCGGAGTCATAACCGCGATATTCCAGCTTGCGCAGGCCCTCCACGATGACCGGAACAACCTTTTTTGGCCCAATATAACCGACGATCCCACACATGAACGGGTCTCCTTGCTTTACTGATCAAGGGTAGCATGCGTGAAATTGAGGCCGCGGGAATCCGCAAGCAGGTGTGGCGAAATAGGTTATGGGTTAAGGAACACGCGCGGAAAATAAGGCTTTTTCGTCGCTTATGCCCGGTGGCCGCCGACGAGGTAGAGGTGGCTGCGCTATTCGATGATTTCGAAGCGGTATTCTTCGATGACCGGATTGGTCAGGACTTCTTTGGAGATACGCTCGAGCTGCTGCTGGGCTTGCTCGCGGGTCCAGCCGTTCAGATCGAGGACGAAAAACTTGCCTTGGCGGACGTCTTTCACTTCCGCGTAGCCCAATCCGCTCAAGGCGTGCTGAATCGTTTGACCTTGCGGGTCTAACACCGTGCGCTTCGGCATCACCCAGACGTGTGCTTTCATCGGCAGGATTATAACATCGGCGGCAGCGGAATTTTGTCGGTGGAAAAGGCGTGCTCGAAACCGGCTGCGACCATCTGTTTTAGTTCGGCTTCGGTGAGTCCCATCTGCAGGCAACTGCGATATTCCTGCAGCAGGTTGGTGTGAAACATCGGCGGGTCGTCGGTGGACAGCACCACCGGTATGCCATGGCGCAAAAGCCGCGGCAGCGGATGCTCTTGGAGAGTGGCTCCGATGTCTCCCAATTGCTTGCCAAGTGCGCCGGTTTTCAGATTGCTCCACGGGCAAATTTCCAACGGGATCTTTCGTTCCGCCAAAAGGTCCATCAGCGTTGGATCGCGAAAAGCCGCGATTCCGTGGCCGATGCGCTCGACTCCCAGGATTTCGATCGCGTCGCGGATTTCTTTTGGCCCGCCGATTTCTCCGGCGTGCATCAGTTTATGCAGTCCCAACGATCCTGCTAGCTCGTAGACGTTGCGGAATTCCTTGGCGGGAACGCTCAGTTCATCGCCGCCGATTCCGAAGGCGACAATTTTCTCGGAGCTCGCATGTCCCGCAGCTTCGACCACTTGCATCGCCGCTTCGGCGCCGAATTGTCGCACAGCGTCGAAGACGAAGTTTAGCTTGAGCCCGCGAGGTTCCAACATTTCAGCTACCGCCAGTAGCGCCTCAAAATTCCTTTCTGGAGATTGCTTCCGCAACAGCATCACTCCCACCGATAGCGTGATTTCGGCGTAGATCACGTTCTGCGCTAACAGCTGTTGGCCCAGGTCTCGTAAAGCAACGGCGTAATCTTGCGGTTCACGTAGAAACGCCGACACCCACTTAAACGCCTCGATGAAACCCAGGAAGTCTTGGTAGGCGTAGCGCTGTTGTACTTCCTCGGGCGATACATTCGCGCCGTGGCGGGCGGCTAGTGCCGAAACGGTTGCCGGCCGCAGCGACCCCTCAAGGTGGAGATGAAGTTCGGCTTTGGGCAACGCTAGAAAATCGGGTGATAGGTCTGTTGAATGTGAGTCGGCGGGCAAGGGAGCGATTAGTGCGGCAGTTGCGGACGGCCGGCGTTGATCCAGGCGGTTAGCCAGTAGGAGCCGACGTCCGTGGCGGCGTTCGAAAGCTGCCGGATCAACGTCACCGCGGCGGCGTTGTAAAAGTGATCGTAGTATTCGTCGGTGTAGGCGTTCTGGCCGTGGCGCGAATTGCGGTCGGCGAGCAGCACCGACTCGAGTGCGCTGTGCGCGCTCAAACATGCTTCGAACGCGTGATCGGTGGGATCGCTGATGAACGTGGCGTCATTCGGGCGCATCGGGAAGAACGAAGAGTAGCGGTCCACCAACGTGGCACCGAAGCGCTCGTTGATTCCGCCTTGGCCGGTCAGCTTGCCATCAAAATCTTCGGTGGTGTTGAAGGGATCGTGTGTTTCGGCCACATAGTTTGCCAGAATCGCAGCGTCCAGCTTGGCTTCGTCCCATTTGCCAGCCTTCATGTCCTCGGTCAATTTTTGGCTGTAAACGCCGACTTGCCACGGCAGCAAACCGTTGGCCTGTAGCTTGGTTTTTCCAAATTTGGTGACCGCTGCTTTGTAACTGCGGGGCAGTCCATCGAAAGGGAATCGCCCGTACTTATCGAGGTAGAGGAAGTGGTTGTGTTTTTCGGCCGGCGTTTTGGCGATGGAGTCGAGCGGGTCGGTGACGTGTTGCGCCAGTACGTCGCGGATCGCGGCGAAAAAGTCTCGGACATCCGGGGGGAGCGTGTCGACGGCCTTGTTGACGACCAGTTTGTCGGCGTTGCGTCCCCACGCTCCTGCCGATTGCTGCGGCAACAAGGCCAGCACGCCTGCCGCGCTAAGCAGCAGTGCTCGTCCCATCGTAGGTTTGAACCGCGCCGCTAACATCTCCGCCTGCCTGCTGAAATTTTTCCGGCGACTGTGCTGAAAAGGTTTTCAGTTCGCCGCAGTCGCCCGCAAGGTGCTGCGCTTGCGTCCGTAGTTGTAGTAAATCACAAGTCCGATGGCCAGCCACACGAAGAAGCGAATCCAGTTGGTAATGGGCAGCCCGGCCATCAATAACAGACACGTCAAAATGGTGATGATCGGGGCCAGTGGGCCGCCCGGCGCACGAAATGCGCGGCGCCGTTCGGGTTCACGATATCGCAATATCAACACCCCACCGGCCACCAGGGCGAAGGCGAAAAGCGTGCCGATATTCGACAAATCCGCCAGCGTTCCGATGTCCAGCAAGCCCGCCGGAATCCCCACCACAATGCCCGCCATCAACGTGGAAAAATCCGGGGTCTGAAAGCGCGGATGCACCCGGCTGAAAATTCGCGGGAGCAAGCCGTCGCGCGACATGGCGAACCACACGCGGGCTTGGCCCAGTTGAAACACCAGCAGGGAAGAGATCATGCCCAGCAACGCGCCGATCAAAACCACCAGCCGCACACCGGAGAAATGCAACTTCTTCAACGTGTTGACAACCGGTGCGGCGTCATCCAGCAACGTCTGCCAGGGCACTAGCCCGGTGAGCACCACCACCACTCCTATGTACAGCAACGTGCAAACAATCAGCGTTGCGATGATTCCGATGGGCAAATCGCGCTGTGGCCGCTTGCATTCTTCCGCTGCGGTGGACACCGAATCGAAGCCGATGTAGGTGAAGAAGACGATCGAGCCGCCGGTCAAAATTCCAGGCCACCCATTGGGTGCATAGGGGTGCCAGTTGGAGGGATGCACCAACTTCGCGGTGAACCCGATGAATACGAGAATGGCCGTAATTTTGAGCAGCACCATGATGTTGTTGGCGCCGGCCGATTCGCGAATTCCGCGAATCAGAATTACCGTGAGCAACATGACGATCAAAAATGCCGGGAAATTAAATCCAAAATGCCAGCCCGGCTCCAGCAGCGTGTTCCCCTGAAAATCGGACAAGCCTGTGGGGAGGTAGGCGGGCGAAATCCACCGAGGATCGGGGTGGATGCCGAAGAAGTCTAGAAGGTCGACGATATGGGCAGAAAAGCCCACGCAGACGGCCATATTACTGACCGCGTATTCCAAAATTAAGTCCCAGCCGATGATCCAGGCGATGAGTTCGCCCATCGTTGCGTAGGTGTAGGTATAGGCGCTGCCGGCTATGGGGATCATCGCCGCCAACTCCGCGTAACACACCGAAGCAAAACCGCAGACGATGGCCACCAGCACGAATGACAACGCGATGGCCGGCCCCGCGCCGGGCCGCCCAAACGACGCTGAGTGATAAATCAAATATTCCAGCAGGGGGGCGTTCAGAATCGAAGAGGCTTGCAGTTTTTGCCCGGCGATGGCCGTGCCAATCACCGTAAAAATTCCCGAGCCGATCACTGCGCCGATGCCCAGCGCCGTCAAGCTGACCCAGCCCAGCGACTTCTTTAATCCGACCTCGGCGTTCTCCGAATCCGACAACAGTTGATCGATACTCTTGCAGCGGAAGAGATCTGACCCCACGCAACGCTCCGATCGCTTTGGGTTCCGCGCGGAATGAACGCAGCTTTATTCATCCGTTTGCGGAAGTCGAGGCTGATTTGAGGCCTCAATGTACCTTGCCGCGAGCGGAGACGCAATATTGCGATGCGGGTGAACGGGAACGTCAGCTTTGGCGTTTAGGAGACGTCAGGCAAGTTCGAGTTGGGCGTAGCGCTCGATGAACTTTTTGGTGCCGCGCCCGGGGAAGCTGACGGCTACGCGGCGATCGTCGTCGTCGCCTTCGACGCCAACGACGGTTCCAGTGCCGTAAGTAGGGTGGCGAACTCGTTTCCCCAACATGGGGTTGGCATCGCCGCCGCGCTTGGCCGGGGGCCGCGTAAATGAACTGGGGGCACTGGGTCGCCGCGCCGGCACTGACTTAGGGGTGGTACCACGCACCCGCTGCAGAAATTCTTCCGACGAATACGAATACTCGGGATCGAGTTCGTAGCGCCGCTTCGCGCCGATCTCCGACATGGAGCCGCGAACCGTTTCGACCAGTTCGCTGGGAATTTCTGTCAGGAAGCGCGATTGAATCGAAGCGCGCATCTGCTGTTCGTTTCCAAAAATGCGGCGATACACGGCGCGGCTCAGCGTCAGCGTTTTTCGCGCGCGGGTCATGCCCACGTAGCAGAGGCGGCGCTCTTCCTCGATGCCTTTCTCTTCGTTCAAGGCGCGGCTGTGCGGAGAAATTCCTTCCTCCATGCCGGTCAAAAACACGTGATCGAATTCCAAGCCTTTGGTGCTGTGCAAGGTGATGAGCGTGACGCCGGGCTTGCCTTCAAATTGGTCAGCGTCGCTGACCAGCGCAGCGGCGTCGAGAAAGTCGGAAAACTCTTCGCCTGCATCCATGCTTTCCGCGACGGCGCGGGTTAATTCTTCGAGGTTCTCAATTCGCGCTACGTCGTCGGGCGTGTTGCGGTCTTTCAACATGTCCAGATAGCCGGTTTCTTCCAGCACCGTGCGCAGAAAATCCGCGGGTGGCTGTTCCTTCAACGCCACTTGAAGCTTGCCGATCATTTCCTGAAACACGCGCAACGGCGTTACCGCGCGCCCGCTTGCCGCGCCACCTGAGATGAATTTACCGATGCCGGCCCATAACGATGCGCCATCGGCCGTCGCGGCATCGCGCAGCGAATCCAAAGTGGTCTTGCCGATCCCGCGCGGCGGCACGTTCAAAACTCGCAGCAGGGAAATGTCATCGTCGGGATGCATTGCCAGCCGCACGTAGGCCAGTGTGTCTTTCACTTCCGCACGATTGTAAAAGCTGAAGCCGCCGACCAATTTGTAGCGCACGCCGCGACGCCGGAAAGCCTCTTCAAACGCGCGCGACTGAAAGTTGGTGCGATATTCCACCGCGCAGGTCTGCGAGGAGTCGTCTTCCAGCAGTTTGGCCAGTTCACCGGCAACGAACTCCGCTTCGGCTTGCGCGTCGCGGGCCTCATAAAATCGCAGATTCGAGCCGGCGCCATTTACCGCGCTGAGGGTTTTGCCCAGTCGCTCCGGATTGTTGGCCACCACCGCGCCCGCTGCGCTCAAAATTTGCTGGGTGGAGCGGTAGTTCCGCTCCAGCTTGATCACCTTAGCATTAGGAAAATCCCGCGAGAAACTCAGCAAAATCGAAACATCCGCGCCGCGCCACTTGTAGATGGACTGGTCTTCATCGCCCACCACGCACAAATTGTTTTTCGGCCCGGTCAGGAGGCGCAACAACTCGTACTGCACACGATTGGTGTCCTGGTATTCGTCAACGAGGATGTACTGGAAGCGGGCCTGCCATTTTTCGCGAACGAATTGGTTTTCGCGCAGCATTTTCACAGTGCGGAGCAACAGATCGTCGAAATCGAGCGCGGCGCTGTTCTTGAGTTGCCGTTCGTAGCCATCGAAAATATCGGCGACTTTACGGCCGTTCTTGTCGATGGCGTCGGAGCGGATGTCCGCGGCTGTTTTTCCGTGATTCTTGGCGTGGCTGATGCGGCTCAGCACATTCCGCGGCGTCAACTCTTCGTCATCAATTTTCAGCGTGCCCATCACCAGCTTCACCGCGGCAAGCTGATCATCGTCGTCAAAAATCACAAAGTCGCGCGGCAATCCCGCAGCGGGCGCTTCCCGGCGCAGCAAACGAGCGCACAGCGAATGAAACGTGGAAAGCCACGGCGCCGAAGGCGGCACTCCCGCACGCAAAAGCAAATCCGAAACGCGGGTGCGCATTTCCTGCGCAGCTTTATTCGTGAACGTAACTGCCAGGATGGATTCAGCCGGAGTTCCATTGGCGATGAGATTCGCCATTCGAAAGGTGATCGCGCGGGTCTTGCCCGTCCCGGCGCCTGCCAGAATCAACACCGGCCCTTCGGTGGTTTCTGCCGCTGCGCGCTGTTCGGGGTTTAATTCTTCCAGGAGACTGAACATTTTACTGGGGGACTCGGAAATATTTTGCACGAACTATCGTAGCCGAGCGATTGGGCGGGCGCAAATCAACAAAATTTAATTAGGAAATTGGAGTAGACGAAAAAAGAAGGGCGTTATCGTCCAGAGTTGCTCAAATCAATTTCAAAATAGGTCAGCGAGCGATTGCGCTCCATCGCCAAGATATCCGGCACGTATAACTTTGCGCTGTTCAGCAAATCGGTTTGCCCCTGCAGGTCAAAATAGATCAGCCCCTGAACGGTGCTGTGCGGAGCAATTACGTTTGCCGGAATCCCCGCCAACTCGGCCTGCTGCTGCAGTTCGGTCCACTTTTTATCATTGCTGCCGTGCGGAATACTCACCGGCACCGGCAACTTGGTCCGCTTGGTTGGATCCTTCCCACCTGGCTTGAGAATTCCGTCGGCAACTTGTCCCGCGGTGAGCGCCTGCAACTCCTGGCGATTATCTTCATCCAGCTGCACCGCTAAGCGGATGCGGTCCAGTCCAACTTTCAAACTTTCGTTGGAATCGTTGCGAAAGGCCACCAGGATGCCTACAATGCCGGCGCCAAAGGGCGACTTCTTGGGGAATTTTTCTTTGTACAGCGAGGCGTCGGTCCAGGGCTGCGCAGAAATCGTCAACCCTTCGTGAGTTTCGAGCGAAGCGGTCTTGAGCATTTGCGGCTGGCGCAATTGTTGCGCATGGCCATGTGTCGCGGCGAGGGCGCAGGCGGCGAGGAAGGGAATTGAACGTCGAAGCCAGGCACGCTTTCGCATCGAGTTATAATAGACTTTTCTCATTTGTCGCCTTCGATTCAGGGGTAGTGTGCGGGGTTGCCCCCGCAAGGTCACGTCTAAACCCGTTGCAGCAGACCGGAGCCAACGCCGAGTGTACGTAATTTACAGCCTTCTGATGGGGATTGCTGCTCTTGCGCTTACACCTTACTGGCTCATTCAGGGTTTGCGCCATGGAAAGTATCTTTCAAATCTTGGCGAACGGCTCGGGTTTTCTTATCCGGCGCTGAAAGCGCTGCCGAACCTGCAGGATTCCATTCTGCTTCACGCCGTTTCCGTCGGCGAAGTTCTATCCGGAGTTGTGCTCGCGCGCAAGCTGAAAGAAGCGTACCCCCAGCGTCGCCTGATTATTTCCACGACTACTTTGACAGGACAAGCGCTGGCTCGCGAGCGGATGCCGTTCGCCGATGCAGTCATTTATTTCCCGCTGGACTGGGCCTTTTGCGTGAAGCGCATGCTGGACGCGGCAAAGCCGGCATTAGTGATCATCCTCGAGACAGAAATCTGGCCGAACTTTTTGCGGCAAGCGCGACACCGTGAAATTCCTGTGATGTTTGTCAGTGGCCGCATCTCGGATCGATCCTTCGCCCGGTACAAAAAGTATTTCAGCGCCTTTGGGTTTTTTCTGCGGCCATTTTTGAAAGATGCGCTTTCCCAGCCGGAGTTGTTCCTCATGCAGGGCGAGAAAGATGCGGAGCGCATTCGTTTTCTGGGCGCTCCGGCAGACCGTGTTCAGGCCAGCGGCAATTTGAAGTACGACCTGGAACTGGCTCCGGCGACAGGCATTTCGAACTGGCTGACTGCGGAGGCTCAGCGGTCCGGCCGCTCGCCGATCATCGTGGCCGGCAGTGTTGTGGCCACCGAAGAAATGCTGGCGTTGATCGCCTTCGGCACGCTGCAGGGTGAATACCCCGATGCGCTGCTGGTTCTCGCGCCGCGAAAGCCCGAACGCTTTGAGGCCGCGGCTGAATTTATCCACGAATCCCGCCGCAAATTTGTGCGTCGATCGGAGTTGCCGGTTCATAGCGTTGCCGCTAGCGCGGCCGGAGCAGGTGGCGCCGTAACATACACGCTCGGCGCGGCTGGCGAGCCGATTACCAAAGACGTCACGGTGGTTCTGCTCGATAGCATTGGCGAATTAGCTTCACTCTATCGGTGTGCCGATGGCGTGTTCGTGGGCGGTTCCCTGGTTCCTTCTGGAGGTCACAATATTTTGGAACCTGCAGCGTTTGGCAAAATTCCGGTGTTTGGCCCGTCCATGGAAAATTTCTCCGAGATGGCCGCGCGGTTCGTTTCCGCTGGCGCGGCGATTCAAGTGGAAAGCCCGGAAGACGCCGGCGTCGCGTGGATCGAACTTTTTCGCGAGCCCGAACGCATGCGCACCATGGGCGAAACCGCGCGAGCGCTGGTCGACGCCAGTCGCGGCGCTACCGATCGTGCGTTGGTAGCCATCGCATCATTACTGGGTGCAGGCGGCGCCCGCCCTCGATGAAGCTTTCGCGGCCGTTGCGCGGGTTACTCTGGCCCGCTTCCGTACTCTACGGTTTTGTGGCACGGACTCGCGTCAAACTTTACGCGAACGGCACTTTCAAGCAGAAGCGACTAAAGGCCCCGGTCATCAGTGTCGGAAATCTTTCCGTTGGCGGGACGGGAAAAACGCCCTTCGTAATTTGGCTCGCAGAAAAATTATTAGGCCAGGGCAAACGCATTGCGATTCTGACCCGCGGTTATCGTGGGAAAGATGGCAGCAGCGATGAAGTCGAAGTGATGCGCGCCCATCTTCAAGATCGGGTGTTCTTCGGAGTTGGTGCGGATCGTTACGCGCAGGGGCATCAACTGGAGTCGAAACACGAGATCGACGTGTTTCTTCTGGATGACGGCTTCCAGCACCTGCAGCTCGCCCGCGATTTCGACATCGTGCTGCTGGATGCTTCCTTGGAGATTGGCGAGCAGTCCCTGTTACCCGGCGGGCGATTGCGGGAGCCGTTGTCGGCGCTTAGTCGTGCGAATGCTCTTGTTTTGACGCGCGTCGGACGTGGCGCGCCTAGCGAGGGTGCTGCAGGCACAAGTCTTCCGACCTTCACGGCGGCCACCGAACTTCAGGAGTTCCGAAGACTCGATGACGCAAAGTCGGCGGTGTCTCGCGAGGATTTGGGCTCCGGTCCCTTTTTTGCTTTCTGTGGAATCGGTAATCCCAAAGCGTTCGTTCTCGACTTGATTCGCTGGGGTATTCTTCCGGTCGGCCGGTCGTTTTTCGCCGATCATCACAAATACTCTGAGCGGGATGTGGAGGCGATCGAAGGCACCGCACTGGAAGCGGGCGCGACAACGCTAATCACCACCGAGAAAGACTTTTGGAATCTGCAAGACGTAAAGTTTTCCAAGCTGGCGGTGTACATCGTGAACATCGAGCTGAAGGTAAGCGACGAAGCCAAATTGCTCGGCCTGGTGGAGACGGCCATTCGCGAACGCGGAGCGGCGCGCACATGAAGTTGCTCATCCGCGCTACCAACTGGATCGGCGATGCGATCATGGCGCTGCCGGCGATTCGGGCCGTTCGGGCTCGGCCGGATACAAAGATTTCAATATTGGCGCGCCCGGCGGTCGTGGATTTGTATCGCGAGCAGAATATTGCCGACGACCTTATCGTTTACGATTCACGCGGCCAACATGCCGGCTTTTCCGGGCGCGAGCGATTGGCCGCGGAATTACGCACCCGCAAATTTGATTGTGCAGTGTTGCTGCAAAATGCGTTTGACGCTGCGTGGCTGGCCTGGCGTGCGGGAATACCGAAGCGCATCGGTTACGCCCGCGACGGCCGTTCGCTATTACTGACAAAAGCCATTGAGGTTCCTAAGCAAGGCGAGATCCCTGCGCACGAAAAGTTCTACTATCTCGAATTATTGCGACGGGCTGGCTGGATCGATTCGCCGCCGGACGAAAAGTTCATTCAGCTAAAGGTTTCCGAAGAAAAGCGCCGCAGCGCTGCTGAATTTCTCGCCAAGGCCGGCACGCGTTCGAATAAGATTCTCGTGGCCATCGGGGCCGGTGCCGCATATGGTTCCGCGAAATGCTGGTTGCCTTCGCGCTTCGCCGAATTAGCGACGCAACTGCAGCAACAAAGAGACGCGGACGTGATACTTTTTGGTGCCGCAGCCGAAGCGCAAGTTTCGGCCGCGATCTCAGCCGCCATGCCAACGCCGCCAATCGATCTCACTGGAAAAACCTCCACCGCGGATCTTCCCGCGCTACTTTCGCAATGCCACATTTTTGTCGGCAATGATTCGGGCGCGATGCACGTAGCTGCGGCCGTAGGTTTGCCGACGATTGGGATTTTTGGCCCAACCGATCCGTTCGGTACCGCGCCGGTCACCCCACGCAGCACCATCGTTCGCCATCCTACGTATTGCAGCCCGTGCTTTCTGCGCCGCTGCCCGATTGATCATCGCTGCATGACCGGCATCGCCGTCGCGGATGTCGGGGCAGCGGTCGATCCGTGGCTCGCCGACTTGGCGGTGAACCGTGCCTGAAGCACCGCTCAAGCCCGCGGTGTTTCTCGATCGCGACGGCACCATCTCTGAAGAGGTCGGCTACCTCAACCACATCTCGCGCTTTCGTTTATATCCATTCGCCGCTGCTGCGATTCGCCGTCTGAACGAACAACGCGTTCCGGTATTCGTCGTAACCAATCAATCGGGCGTGGCGCGCGGCTACTTTCCCGAATCGCTGGTGCGCGACGTCCACGAGCTAATGACCCGGCAACTCGCCGAGGCTGGCGCGCATCTTGACGGTATTTATTACTGCCCGCACGGTTCGTCGGAAAATTGTGCGTGCCGCAAGCCGGGGCCGGGAATGCTGGAACAAATTTCCGCGGAACATGGAATCGATCTGAAGCGCTCCGCGGTTGTTGGCGATCGCTACGGCGACATCGAGCTGGCCCACGGTGTTGGCGCGCGCGGCGTAATGGTCCGCACTGGATACGGCGAAGGCGCGCTGCAATGGCATTCCCACGAATGGAAATCGCAGCCGGACTATATTGCCGCGGATCTGGCGCAAGCCATCGATTGGATTCTGGAGCAGCCGAAATGAATCGCTTGCAAACCAAGACTCGTAGCCGCTCTGGTGCTACAAGTAATTCCGGAAATGCGGCGGGCCCTGATTCGCCAGCTGTAGATTTGCGCTCTCTCGCGGAGTGTGTCGAACAATTTTCTTCCAAGACCATCGTGGTGCTGGGCGACTTCGTGGCCGACGAATTCCAATTTGGGGAAATTTCCCGAGTGTCCCGCGAAGCTCCCGTGCTGATCCTGCGGCACCGTGAAACGCATTTGGTTCCGGGCGGCGGCGCCAACGCTGCGAATAATCTTGCCGACCTCGGCGCCAAAGTCCTTCCGGTCACGGTGGTCGGCGACGATCGCAATGGCGATGGCCTGATCGAGTTTTTCCGGCAAAAGAAGGTGAGCGTTTCGCGAATGCTCCGTGCGAAGGGTTGGTGCACGCCCACAAAAACGCGTTTTCTCGCCGGATGGGCTCACACCGTGGGGCAGCAGGTACTGCGCGTCGATCGTGAACCGCAATCGGCGATTCCTGAAGCCGCGCAAAAAAAACTGGAACAAAGCCTCTTTGCCGCATTGAAAAACGCCGATGCCTTGGCTATCTCCGATTACGGCTTCGGTGCTGCGACGCCGCAGCTCGCTTCGGCAGCTTCTTCGCGTCTGAAAAACGGCGCGCCAATTACGCTGGACGCGCGCCACAAGCTCCACAGCTACAACCGCGCGCGCATCACTGCCGCAACTCCCAACGAAGCGGAACTCGAGGCGCAACATCATGTCGAGATTGGTCAGGACCTGGCCGCGCTCGCACGCGCTGGTCAAACCACATTCGCTGCGATGAAACTTTCTTCGTTGCTGGTTACCCGCGGGCGGCATGGCATTGCGCTATTCGAATCCGGCAAGCGCGTTAGCCACATTCCCGTGCATGGCAGCGATCAAGCCGTTGATGTAACCGGCGCAGGCGATACCGTGCTGGCGACTTACACGCTGGCGCTGGCTTGTGGTGCGTCGCCTCTGGAAGCTGCGCACCTCGCCAACATTGCCGGCGGACTGGTAGTGATGAAGCGCGGCACGGCTACGGTCACTCGAGCGGAACTTCTTGCCGCCATTCACGGACAAATCGCGGGAGTCTCGGCGTAGGGCTATGGCGACCAACCGTCCCTGCGCAGAAAAAATTCTTACGCGCGAAGCTTTGCGTTCGGTTTTGCAGGATCGTAAGCGAGGTGGCGACGAAAATCGTTTTCGCCAACGGCTGCTTTGACGTTCTGCACGTCGGACACGTGCGCTATCTCGAGGGCGCGCGCCGCGAAGGTGACGTATTAGTCGTGGCCGTAAACAGCGACTCCAGCCTGCGCGGCCTCAAAGGTCCCGGCCGACCAGTGCTAAACGAAGACGCGCGAGCGCGTCTCGTCGCGGCACTACGCGCCGTCGATTACGTGGTGATTTTCAGCGAGCCCACGGTTGAATCTCTACTGCGTGACTTGCGTCCGGATGTGCACGCGAAAGGTACTGACTACACCGTCGAGACCGTTCCTGAGCACGAGATCGCCAAAGAACTGGGCATTCGTATCGCCATCGTCGGCGATCCCAAAGATCATTCCACCCGCGCGTTGCTGACTTCACTTCGCGAAAACCAATCGACGCGAGAACCCCATGGCTGAGCGACGCTTCCTGGTCGTGCGTCTTGGCTCGCTGGGCGATATCGTGCACACCATGCCCGCGGTGGCGGCACTGCGCGAATCGTTTCCCGATTCAGAAATTGTGTGGCTCACCCATCCGCGCTGGAAGCCGCTCATCGCTGCCAGCAATCTGGCTTCGAAAATCTGGACCACCGACATTCGTCAGCGCTCTGAACTGTTCAGCACCATCCGCGAAATTCGCGATGCCAATTTTCACACCGCCGTCGACTATCAAGGACTCTGGAAGTCCGCCAGCCTGCCATTTTTCGGTGGGGTAAAAAAACGCGTCGGCTTCGATCACACGTCAGTGCGTGAATTTGGCGTGCCGTTGCTGTACACCGACAAGGTGCACGCCACCGCAGCGCACGTCGCCGATCAAAATGGTGAGTTGACCCGCCGCGCGGGGGCGCACGCGTCGGTAGCCGATTTCGCGCTGCAACCACCGCCTAAAGATAACGATGCGCTTTTTAAATATCTGCAGACCCGCGGCGTCGAAAAATATATCGTGCTGAGCCCTGGCGGCGGCTGGCGGTCGAAGTGTTGGCCTCCCGAGCGTTTTGGCAAGCTTTGCCGCATGATCGCCGATTCGCTTTCTTTGCGTTGCGTGGTGAACTACGGGCCCGGCGAAGAAGATCTCGCCAACCAAGTGCGCGACACCTGCAGCGATACCGAGCCGCTGCTCTTCAACGGCGAACTCGGCTCGCTGATGTCGCTGCTGCGTCACGCGGTGCTGGTGGTCGGCGGAGACACCGGCCCACTGCATCTCGCAGTTGCACTGGGCACGCCGGTCGTGGCGCTGTTTGGCCCCACCAATCCCGCGCGCAACGGCCCTTATCGCGATGCTAAAGTCACCGCCGCCAACAAAGCCGCCAACACCATCAACCGTGAAGACATCGTGCTGCGCGCGCCCAATGTGGTGACCACGCATAGTCGCGGCAGCGCCCCGCATCCCTCTATGCTCGAAATTCAACCTGACGCGGTGTTCGAAGCGGTGCGTCGCATCGCCAAGGTTCGTGCATGAGCTCGGCGGGCGATTTTTTCGTTCGCTACCGTGTGCGGCTCGGCTATCCACTGGCCATCGCTGTTTTATTTTTCGCGCGCCCCGTGCCGCGGACGATCATTTATGGCGCGATTGTCGGCGTCGTGGGTCTGGCGTTACGAGCTTGGGCCGCCGGCTATCTGCATAAACAAGAGATTTTGACCGTCACCGGCCCGTACGCCTTCACCCGCAATCCTCTTTATCTCGGCAGCGCCATTCTCGCGGTCGGGGCGGCCGTCGCCATGCGTTCGTGGATCTCGGCGGTCATTCTGCTGGCCTATTTTTCGATTTTTTATTCCGTGGTGATTCGTAAAGAAGAAGGCGAGCTGCGCCCGCGCTATACCGAGCAATTCGATCGCTACGCAGCCGCGGTCCCGCAATTTTTTCCGCGTTTGTCGCCGGCCCGAGTTTCGGGCGCAACCGCTGGCGCGTTCTCGGTCGCCCAATATAAGAAGAACCACGAATGGCAGGCGGCGGTAGGATTCTTGTTATTGTTGTTGGCCTTGGTTCTGATCTGGCGTTTGCGAATGCCCTGAAGTCGGCACCGGTGTCGCGGGTGGCGGCTCGGGACAGGGCACGAAGCAGGAAATTTCCGATCGCTGGCCGTCCGTGACCACATGCACCGCCCCGTCGCGGTCGGTCCGTAATACGCGCACGCCTGCTTCTTCCAATCGCTGCAGCGCTTCGGGACTCGGGTGGCCGTACGGGTTATCTTCGCCGGCGGAGACGATCGCAATTTTCGGGTGTACCGCACGCAGAAATTCTTCGGTGCTCGAGTTCTTGCTTCCGTGATGGCCAATCTTCAGCACATCCGCGTGCAAATCCTCCGCGGAATTTTCCTCGAGCATGGTGTGTTCTACCTGTTTTTCGGCGTCGCCAGGAAGCAGCACGGTCTCATTACCAAATTTCAGCCGCATCACCAGCGAATCATTATTCTTCGCGGTCGCAACCGCATTGCTCTCGTTCGGTTCAGGCCAAAGAAATGCGCCATCCACGCCGTCCAGAGAAAATTGTTTCCCGCGCGCCTCGTACTCGATCGCAACATTTCTCGAACGAGCCAGCACCTCCAACTTGGCCAGCGCCGCGCTGTTCACTTCGCGCCCAATCCACAATCGCCCCACGCGAAAATTCTCCAGCACCGCACTTAATCCACCGAGATGATCCTGATGTGCGTGGGTCAGAGCCACCACATCAATGGCTTTGAATCCCCGCGACCACAAATAGGGAGAGACTGCTTCTTCACCGGGGTCGCTACCTCTCACCGGTGCTTGCTGGCCAGAAAAACCTCCAAACGCGCCCCCTCCATCAATCAACATAGTTTTTCCCGTAGGCGTCACGACGAACAGCGAATCACCTTGTCCCACGTCGAGCACCGAGACTTCCAATTTGCCCATCACGCGTTGCGGCGAAAATGGCGACACTGCAACGACGCCCAACACAGCTGCCAAGGATGCGCACAGACCCAGCCGCACCATCCGCATCTGATCAAGCTTCCAACGAAAACTGGCAGCCAAAGCAATCAGCAACACAAACGCAACAACCATCACCCATGGCCGCGGCGATGGCACGCGATAACTTAGTTGCCCGATTTGCGCGAACCACTGCACAGCGTGCAAAAGCGCCAGCATTAGCCACGACAAAGGCGCCGCCAGAAATTTGCCGATTGGCGGAAGCAGCAAACTGCCAATCAATGTCAAAAATCCCAGCGGCACAATCACTCCCGTCAACGGCACCGCGGCGAAATTCACCACCGGTCCAGCGAAGGTCACGCGGTGGAATTGCGCCGCCAGCAGCGGCATCATCGCAATCTGCATCACCAACGCGAGCGCAAACATTTCCCAGAGGCGGAAACTGCAACCGATACCACCGACTAACAAATTTGCGGGAACCCGGCCGCCGCGTGTCGGCAGTCGCGATTCAATCCAGCGCGCCAGCAGCCGCAAATCGATGCGGAACTGAATGGCTCGCGGCTCTTGCGATCCATCGCGCGTCGCGTCGCGCCATCCCTTCAGTGCGCGCGCGTACGGCTGCACCGTGTTTTCAAACCACGGCATTGCCAGTCCGGCGATACAACCAACCGCCAGAAAGGAAAGCTGAAAACTGGAATCGGCGAGCGCAGTCGGTTTGTACACCAGCAACACCAACGCCGCGATAGCCGCGGAATTAAGCAGCTCCAGCCGGCGGAAGAAAAAGCCGCCAGCAATTACGATGATAGCCATTAGAACCGCGCGCAGTACCGGCGTACGTTGCTCCACAATCGCGACGTACGCCAGCAGCATCGTCAACGTTGCCGCGGCTGTCCAAAGTCGCGATAGACGCAGCTTGCGGCTGATCCACACCAGGACCATCGCGACCGCGCCGACATGCAGCCCTGCGACCACCAGCACGTGAAACGCACCGGTCTTCTGAAAATCCTGCGACTCGTCGCGATCCACAAAATTGCGATCGCCCAAAAGCATCGCACGCATCACTCCAGCAATCTGCGGTTGCGTCGGCCACAGCGCACCGAGTTGTTCGCGCAGCCGATGCCGCGTCCGAGCGAGCCAGCTTGGAATAGTCCAACCGCCCTCTTTCGTCACCTCCAGCAGTTCCGCCGAGCGTAGCCCGCCGACCAGGTCAATCCCTTGACGACTCAAATAGGCACGACGATCAAACGCTCCTTCATCGCGATACACCTGCGGCAACTTCGCTTGCAGCAATACCGCGATTTCGTCACCGGCGTGCAGCTCGGCGATTTGGTGTTGATCCTTGCTGTGCGGCGAGAAGGTGAAGCGCAGCCCACCAGACGCAGAAAAAAGTTCGTCGTTCGCTTCGACTCCAGTCAGTTTGAGTTCGTAGCCAGTACCCCAAGGCAACTTTTCAGGCTCATCGCGCAGGCGTCCGTGAAAACGTAAAGGTGATCGCAGGTCGATCTGTCCGGAATTCGCGAGCGCAACAATATCGTTGGCCGGACGCGGAGCTTCGTCGCTCATCGCTCCGGCCATTCCCAGTAGCGCCCAACAAACCACCGACGCGGCAGCCGCCCAAAGCGTGCGTTGTTGGAAATGAAAAAAGGTCAGAGACAGCAGCAGGGAAGCGAAGGCCGCGACAAATAGCCAGCCTAGGAATGTGTGAGAGCTCGAGTGCGCAACGACGAGATTCGTCAGGCCCAGCGAAATTCCCAGCGCGAACGCTGCGACAATCGCTAGGGCCGGCAACTTCATGGCACGCGTCGCAACCGCACTAAAGTCTCGATGTGAAATGTTTGCGGAAATAAATCGAACATGTGCAGCTCGGTGATTTCGTATTTTGTAGTGGCGCCGGGCTCAGCCGCGGGCGAGCCGGCGTCTGTCACCGGTTTCCGCGTAGAGCCGGTCAACACCGCTAAGTCACGCGCCAACGTCGAGGGATCGCACGACAAATACACAATTTCCTCTGCGCCCACGGCCGCCAGCGCCGCAGCCGCCTCGGTTCCAAGCCCAGAGCGCGGTGGGTCGAGCACTACAAAGTCCGGTTTCTCATCCGTTTTCTTCAAAAATTCCTCAACATGCTCGTTGCGCGAAATAATTTCCACGCCGGCGCGCTTCGCATTAGCGTACAAATCACGCGTCGCCGCCAGGTTGGCATCGACGCTGATCACTTTTTCGAACGCCTTCGCCAACGGCAAAGTGAAAAAGCCCACACCCGCATAGAGATCGAGCGCCAATTTTCCTTTGGCCCCACCGGTAATGGTCTTCAGCAGTTCAGCCGTCAGAAATCGATTCACCTGAAAGAACGACAAGTGGCTCACCTGATAGGTGTAGCCGCCAATTTCATGCAGCAGGAAGCCTGGCCCATTCAGTTCAAACTTGTTTTTCTTCTGGTCCAGCAGCAGCAGTGTCTCCAGCCGCGGGACTTCTTTGCGAAACAGCGCGGTCAGCGACTCCGCCGAAGCAGGAAACTTCTCGAACGCCACGTTCAGCGAGATTTTCTCGTCTGCGGAGTCAGTGAATGCTTCAATCTCCAGGACGCCTACCGGCAAACGCCCCGCTCGCGTCATGTCCTGCAGTTGTTCGAACGTTTCCAGTAAACGCGGCGACAAGATTGGACACACATCGATGGGCAAAATCACCGAACTTTCCGGCAGAAAATATCCCAGCGCGCGAGGCATCCCGGCCCGCACCGCCCACTGCGCGCGATTGCGATACGCATAAGGCTCGCCGGTGTGCGCGGTAATTTCTCCAGTCCATTGCACTCCGCCCAGGCGCGAAAGCGTCTCGCGCAAGATTTCTATTTTGAACTTCGTCTGCTCCGCGGCCGGAATGTGTTGGTAATGGCAGCCGCCGCAAATCTGAAAGTGTGGACACTTGGCCGCGATACGATCAGCTGACGGGGAAGTCACTTCTAGTAATTTCGTCCACATCAGTTTCTTCTTGCGAGCTGCGACCTCTGCGCGCACACCTTCGCCCGGCAGTACATAAGGTACGAACACGGTGTTGCCGTCGGCGTGCGTCAATCCATCTCCGCCATACACCAGCTTCTCGATTGATAATAGTAACTCATCTGACATATCTATGGACTCTCATTCTTTGGGCGATTCTGTGTTGGCGAGATAGCTGGTGCTTCGACGCTGTGTGTTCCGGTTCGCAGCGCCGCAATTGGCTTGGAGTCAGGAGAAATAGTAAAGGCTCAGGCGCGGCAAACCAAATTCTTCCAGCAAGCGTTTGTGCAAATATTGCTTTTCTACCAGGGCTAATTGTGCGGCCTTCATTTTCGAGCGGTACGCCGCCAATTGCGCATCCATCTCACGGCGCATGGCGAGCATTCGTTCGTCGCTGACGCATCCGGCCAGCAGCGCCTGCAATTTGTCGTCGAGCACCGTGAGCCGCCTCTCGAGATCCTCCAGGTCGAGCGCTCCCGGTGAGTCCAGCAAGGTCGCGCTGGATTCCACGGAATCGGCAATCGCCAGCACTTTGGCACGGAACTCAGCGTCCGACGGTTTTATGTTTTTCCGCCGCGCCTCTCATGCGATCGACGTTTTTTGCGAAATAGGCTTTCAGTTCGTCGCGTGAGAATGCTTCCTTCGCCACCGCTTTCTGGCCCTTCGCGGCGTTCCCGGTGGTGGCCTCCTGTTGTTCTTCTGCCGCTTCCAATACCGCGTCGGTGCAATAGGCCAAGCTTTTCAGTGGTTTGCCGGCTCCGCCGCGCCGCGAGCGTTGATAGCTTTCGAACGCCCGGTCGATTCCGCGCAGCGCCGCCTCTAGTGGAATTCCCGCTCTGTGCCACGTTTCCATGATGGCCCAGTCCAGCGGCGACACCAGCAGGTGCGCGCCGCGTTTCTTCCAGAAGTATTCTTCGATCTCGGTGAAATAATTAAAGTAATTCCAATTGTCCATGCGGTCTTGATTCGTTTCCGTGCGAAGCGCCACACTCAAAGTAGCCGGCGCCCATCGGCAGGGTACTGTTCAACAGTTTTATCCGCGTGGTCGCCCAGATTTGGCAGCTTCGACGGCTCCGCTCTTCTCCGCGGCGTGATTCTTTTCCCAGATCAGCCGCAAACCCTTAAGCGTCAAGAACGCGTCCGTGTGCTGGATATATTTCGATCCGCGCGCCACCAGCTTGGCATGCCCGCCAGTGGCCACCACCGTGACGTCCATCCCCAATTCTTCCTTCATGCGCTTCAACATGCCGTCGACCATATCGACAGCGCCGTAATACAAGCCGGCTTGAATGTGCGTCACTGTATTTGTGCCGATCACTTTGCCCGGATCCTTAATCTCCACGCGGGGCAGTTTCGCGGTGCGCGCAAATAGCGCCTCCGAAGTGATGCCAATCCCCGGGGCAATCACGCCGCCGAGATATTCGCCACGCGCGGAAATCACATCAAAGGTGATCGCCGTGCCGAAATCCACCACGATGCACGGCCCGCCATACTCCTGAAACGCCGCGACGCCGTTCACGATGCGGTCTGCGCCAACTTCCAACGGATTATCGACCAGCACTGCCATCCCAGTTTTCACGCCCGGCTCGACGAACATCGCTTTCTTGCCCAGGTAAATCCGTGCCATTTCGCCCAGGGTCCAATTCACCGGCGGCACCACCGAGCTGATCATCACGCCGGTGATGGCTTCGGTGTCGAGCTTCGCCAGCGAAAACAAATTGCGCACCAGCACGCCGTACTCGTCGACGGTTTGTTCGCGCGCAGTGGTCAGCCGCCAATGCGCGGCCAACTCCGCTTCGCGGAAAACTCCCAGCACCGTATTGGTATTACCCACGTCAATGGTCAGCAGCATTTTTCTTCCACGAAAAACATCATTCTTTCGAAACTCACCGCGCTTCGGTAACGTCGCCGGCAATCACCGTTACGGTTTGTCCATCGTCGCGTTTTACCCGCAACAGTCCTTCCGGTTCTAATCCCGCGGTGACGCCGATAAAACTCTCGCGTCCATTGACCACTTTCACTCGTTTGCCGCGAGCATAGCTGGAAATTCCTTCGAATCTTTGCACCACACTCTGCGGCCCTTCGGATAAAAGCTGGCGGTAGTCGCGTTCGAATTGTCGCAAGAATTGCACCAACACTTCCAGCCGCGACTGTGTTTTGCCACTCTCCATGCGCAACGAAGTGCTGATCGCCGCCAAATCCGCCGGAAACTTGTGTTGATTCACATTGATGCCGATGCCCACGATTACAAAGCGCACCAGCGTGGGCTCCGCATGCATCTCGGTCAGGATTCCGCCTAACTTTTTTCCACGTACCAGCAAATCATTGGGCCATTTCAGATCGACGCTCAACCCAGTCGCACTTTCGACGGCCGCGTGCGCGGACAGCCCGGCCATCATCGTGAGCAACGGCGCCTGCACCGGAGCCAACTTGGGGCGCAGCAAAATCGTCGCGTAAATTCCGGCAGCGCGCTCTGAATGCCACTGATGCCCAGCTCGCCCGCGTCCGGCAGTTTGTTCCTCCGCCAGTACCAGCGCGCCTTCGTCCTCTCCGCCGTAGCCCAGCTCCATGCCCACGCGATTCGTCGAATCGGTTTTGAAAAAGTGATAGACCCGTTTGCCAAACATGCTGCCTCGTAAGCGCTGCCGCAGCATGTCGGCACTGAGAATGTCGGGAACCTGTTCCAGAAAGTATCCGGTGGCCGCGCGGCCTTTCACTTTTACGCCCAATTCGCGCAGCCGGGTCACCCAGCGAAACACCGTTGAACGCGACACGCCAATTTCCCTGGCGATCCGTGCGCCGCTGATCACAATGGTGCGATTTTCTCCCAACAGAGTCAGGAGAGCGGTGACTTGGCGCTCCGTTGTTCCGGCAATTTCTATTGAGGGTTTTCGTCGAGCTGCCATATGTGTACCGGAGGTGTGTACCACATCCGCGGGGAACGACCGCAAACAAATTGTAGAACGCGAAAGGCCTAACGCGAACTTTCGCTTAGCTGTTCAAGGCGGTCCGTCAACTTCTGCATCTCGATGCGCTGCTCCGCCAGCGTCGCTTCAAGGCCGCGGATAATCTTTTCCGGCGCTCGGTCGCGAAATGTTGGATCGCCAAGTTGTCGCTCCTTTGAGCCAATCGCCTTGCGCAATCCTTCGAGATCCTTTGTAAGTTTCGCTCGTTCGGCCGCCACATCCACGACTTCCGCGGCGGCCTCGATGCGCAAATCGAAGCGTGCAGTCGAACGCAGCGCCCCGCCCGCTTTCGCCGCACCACCGAGGCCTTTGTCAGAAACGTTCAAGTCGGACAGCAAGCCCAGTCGTACGATTCCGTCGCGGTTGGCTTCTACGGAAGCGCGCGCGGTCGCGTCGGCCACGTACAATTCCGCAGCCACTCTTTTCTTTGGGTCGAGCTTCATCTCCGCGCGAACGTTACGCACTGCGGTGATAACTTCCTGGATCAGGCCAAATTCGTCGAGCGCCGTTGTATTCCGCCAGTTTTCCCGCACCACTGGAAATGATTCCAGCGCGATCGACTTTGCGTCGGCTCGCTGCGGCAATTGATGCCACAGCTCTTCGGTCAGGAACGGCATGAACGGGTGCAGCAGCTTCAGAGCCGCCTCAAACACCGCGAACAAATTACGCCATGCCACCGTCGCGCTGGTAGCGTCAGTGGCTACCAAATCGGGCTTGATCCATTCAATGTACCAATCGCAAAAATCGCCCCAGAAAAACTGATACACGCTTTGGGCGCCTTCATGGAATCGAAAATTGGTCAGCGCATCGTTTACCTGATCAACTGTCGCCGCCAGCCGCGCAAAAATCCAAGCATCCCGAAGCGGCACTGTTCCATTCAGCGAATACGGCGCTCCCGCCCGCACTTCAGGGGACGCTAAAGTTTCCAGAGTCGTCCCGCCCTGCTCAAATTTCTCCAGATTCACGAACAAAAACCGCGAGGCATTCCAGATTTTATTGGCAAAATTCCGCGCACCCGCCAGTCGGTCGTCCGACAAAACAATGTCGGTGCCCGGCGCGGCCATCGACGCTAAACAAAACCGCATCGCATCGGTGCCGTACTGCTGATTCAGCACCACCGGATCGAGTCCAGTGCCTTTGGACTTGGACATCTTTTCGCCGCTGCCAGTGCGCACCAGGGAATGCAGGTACACCGCGCGGAAGGGAACTTCGCCGGTAAAGTGCATCCCTAGCATGATCATCCGCGCCACCCAGAAAAATAAAATGTCGTAGCCGGTGATCAGCAGCGAGGTCGGATAGTACGTCGCGAAGTCTTTGGTCTTCTCCGGCCAGCCCAGCGTCGAAAATGGCCACAGTCCAGAGCTGAACCAGGTGTCCAGCACATCTTCGTCTTGCCGCAAATTCTTCGAGCCGCACGTAGCACACTCGGAAGGCGTCTCGCGTGCCACCGTGACGTGCTGCGATTCCGCGCAATACCAAGCGGGGATCCGATGTCCCCACCAAAGCTGGCGCGACAAAGTCCAGTCGCGAATATTGCGCATCCAGTTGAAATACTCTTCGCGCCGGTTGTCCGGCACGATGCGAATATCGCCGCGCTCCACCGCCGCAATCGCCGGCTCGGCCAGCGGCTTCATCTTGCAGAACCACTGTGTGGAAGCCCGCGGCTCCACGATCGTCTTGCTGCGCTCGCACAAACCCACCGCGTGCGGATGCTCAGTAACTTTATCCAGCAGCCCCAGCGATTTTAAATCTTCGACAATTTTCTTGCGCGCTTCGAAGCGGTCCATGCCGGCGTACGTTCCCGCCGCAGCATTCATCTTTCCAGCGGGCGTCATCACGCTAATTTCCTGCAGGTGATGTCGTCGCCCAACTTCAAAGTCATTTGGATCGTGCGCGGGCGTGATCTTCACCGCTCCCGTACCAAATTCGCGGTCCACCATTTCATCGCCAACAATGGGAATTTCGCGATCCGTCAACGGCAATTTTACTTTGCGCCCAATCAGCGCGCGAAATCGTTCATCCTCGGGGTGCACCGCAACCGCGGTATCGCCCAGCATCGTTTCCGGCCGCGTGGTGGCCACGACCAAAAACTCCGGTGCACTCACACCCGCCCCGCCAGCGCCGTCTGCGGCCACCGGATACTTGATGTACCAAAGGTGCCCGAGCCGCTCTTCATGCACCACTTCCAGATCGCTCAGCACCGTCAGACAAACCGGGCACCAATTGGTCATGTAGTGCGCGCGATAAATCAGCTTCTCTTCGTACAGGCGCACAAACGCTTCGCGCACAATCCGGGACATCTCCGGCGATAACGTAAACTTTTCCCGAGACCAGTCGCAGCTTTCCCCGATCTGCCGCATTTGCTCAGTAATTTTTCCGCCGCTTTCTTCCTTCCATTGCCAGACGCGCTTCTCAAATTCTTCGCGCCCCAGCGAGCGGTAATCGATGCCTTGTTCGGCGAGTTGCCGAACCACCACACGCTGCGTGGAAATCCCCGCGTGATCCGTACCCGGCAAATACAGCGTGTTGAAACCGCGCATGCGGTGCCAGCGCGTCAAAATATCGATCTCGGTGTGATCCAACATGTGTCCGATGTGCAGCGACCCGGTCACATTCGGCGGTGGGATTACAATCGAAAACATTGGGGGCGGCGCATCCGCATTGGCACGAAACAACCCGCCATCGGCCCAAAATTCCGCCCATTTGGGCTCAATCTGTTGTGGCTGGTAACCCTTGGGAATTTCCCGCGCCATTTAGAGAAGCACTCCTGCGTCAACCGGCCGCGCCGGTTCAAAATATGTCGACAAAATATTTTACGATGAACTTTGACTATACGGGGGGGCCAGCAGCGCCGTCAATTCTGAGCGCTTCTGTAGAACGGCCGCGCGGAAGAGCGTCTTGCGGATGCGTACGTGACTGGTGAAGTGCGAGTCGGGTTGATCCGCCGAAGGTTAGAGAAGGTTAAGAGTGATCGATTTTCGAGGTTGCGAGAGCCAACAGTTACTCTTTGGCTCTCGCAGAGCCCCATCAAGCATTTTTAACTAGAAACGCTCGACCAAAACAACTACGATAATAATCGACATCGCAGTTCTCCTTTTCGTTGAAGTGGCCCGGTGTTCGCACACCGGGCTTTTCGCTTTTTAGGGCGAAAATTGTGAGGAAAAGGAGTAAACCCCCCAAGTAGGGCACTTGTGGTGCCCACGAATGTAACTTACCAAACAGTAACACAAGAGAGCGTTGAGCTGAAGGCGAAGTTGCCCGAGGGCTTAAGGTGTTTTTGGTTTGTTGGTTGGTTTTGACGGCGCAGACGGAAGGAAGCTACTTTTGCAGCTTCAACTCTTCAGCAATCAACGCAGCAATCACGGGCTTTAAAACTTCCCGCGTTATAGCTTCTAAAGCTTCCGGGCTGATCCGCGCAATGACTTTGGCAGCCAATGCTTCGATATCAGGCTCCGCGTTCGACGAACCGTGTGATCCCGGCTCGTCCGATACCACCGCAGCAATTTCTTCGACCGTAGAAGTGCCATTCGCCGACGCACCATTGGCCGACTGATGCCCACCTGAAGCAGGCGCACCAAACGCAGACGGCGGCTTCGGCGTTTCCCACGATGCTTCCAACGAAGTCGGACGGCGCACTTCGCTGTCCCACGGACTTGAGGGGATCGAAAACCAACTGCTCGCCGGAGCTGGCGCGGGGGCAGCAGGTTTTTCTTCATGCCACTGCTGAGCGACCGGCGCAGCAGTAGCCGGCTCTTCCGGAACTTGCAAAGCGCGCTGCGCTTCCTCCGCCTGAACGGCCTCAGCGACCGGCGCTTCCGTAGCGGCGCTCGGCGCCAATTCCTGCGCAGCCATCTCGTGATGCTCGCTCGCGGCAGATTCATGCTGCTCGGCGTGCACAGGCTGTTCAAAATGTTCCGGCTCGTGATGCGCAGGCGCTTGATGCACCGGTTCCTGCCAAGCCGATTCCTGGCGCACAGGTTCATGCGCGCGCTCTTGATGTTCCGCGATGTGCTCAGCCGGAGCCTCTTGCACCGAATGCGCTGACTCGACCGGCGCAACCGCTACCGCCGTGGAATGGTCTGCAAACGCCTCGGCATGGGCATCCGCCGTGTGGGCATCGTGCAGCGCCCCCGAATGATCCGCCGTCAACTCTTCAGCAGCGCCGACTCCCGACTTCTCCGCCGTCGCCACATCCTCAGCGTGCGCTTCACCATTCACGCCCGCAACTTCCTCAACCGGCGCCGAAGCAAACACCCCAAAATCCGTCGGCACTTCCGCCGCGCTGACAAACCCGCCAGCCGTCTCTTGCTGCTCCCAAGTCTCTCGCGCACTCTTGCGCCCAACCACGGTTTTCGCCGCTTCACTGTCGCGCCAATCGGTCACCGGTGCCGCGGCATCTTCCGATGCAAACACTTCACCAGCATCGCGACGCCAGGACGGCAGCGAATCCACCGGCTCAGCCTTAACCTCTTCTTCTTCCTCTGGCACTTCGTTGGGCTCATCCAGCGAACGCCAATCCGATCCAGTGGTAGTTGTCTCGACGTCTTCTTCCGCCACTTGCCGGTTGACCGCCGCAGATAACAACCCGCCAAAATCCATGTGCTTTGAGCCATCCGCCGCAACCGGAGCGGCCGCCGGCTCATCGACGAAACTCTCATTTCCAATTACGGGAGCAAACGAAGGTGCAGGAGTACTTGCCACCGGCGATGGCAGCGCAGAATAGACCGAGCCGGTAGAAACAGAAACGGGCGCAGGAGTTTCCGCAGCAGGAGCCGGGCTTTCATGTTTCGGCTTCGGACTGGTAAACGCTACCCCCGCCAACGGCGAAACCGAAGGCGCCGCGGGAGCAGTAATCTTTGGCAAAACGTCGGAAGCTTTCTTCTGTGAAGCAGCTTCTTTCGAGGCACCGCCCGGCGTCAACGGAATCCCCGCGCGCTCCAACGCCGTCTTCACCATAGCGATCAACGGATCCGGCGGGACGAACGGCTTCTTCAAAACTCCATCCGCACCCACGCGCTGGGCTTCCTGCTCATCCAGCGGATCAAACGCGCCCACCAACAGAATTACGGGAATATGTGCGAGGGAAGTGTCTTCTTTGACGAACTGGCAAACTTCGTAGCCGTTCCGAACAGGCATAAATACATCGGCCAATACCAAATCGGGACGCAGCTCCGCGATTTTGCGGACCGCTGCTTCACCGTTGCCTACCGCGACGACATCAATGCCCTGATCTTTCAGGGCCAGCCCCACCATGCGCTGGATGTTGCTGTTGTCGTCCGCCACCAGAATCTTGGCCACCGCTGTTCCTCCGCGGGAAACGCACTCACCCCCAGCGACACCCTGCCGGGAGTAGGCTCAACCGATTCTCAGGTATTGGAGCATCCTGCTCCGTAGTCGTCAACGAATCAACGATTTCTTTGTGTCCGATATAGATACGGTGAATTTACTTCTAGCCGCGTCCGCCGCCGGATCACCCCAGAACGGCACAACTCCCGCGAACCGCAGTCCATCCGCTATCTTCGCGGCGACCTGGATCGATCCCAAAGCCGGGTGCCGCACCCTGCGATTTTCAGAGTGCGATTTTCCGTCACTTCAAGCTGGCTATCCGCGAGGGAACTCCGCCCCTTTCCGTATAACTTTACCCAGAATTAAAAGCAAAAGGCGCGGCTTGTGGCCGCGCCTTCGACGTGATGCATTTTCAGAATTGAACCATTCAAACGCCTACCAGGGAACCAGCTTCCGCACGCCCTTTTTCTTTTTGCTGGTGGACTCTTTCCCTTTGTTGTCTCCGTTCGCCGTGGAATCGGTCGAGCTGTCAGTCGACTTAGCCGCGTCGGTACTCGCCGCAGTTGTGCCGTTAGCGTCCGTCGTTGCCGCAGCAGGAGCCGTCGCCGCAGCACCTTCAGCCGCAGCACCTTCAGCCGCAGGTGCGGCAGCAGGAGCCGCAGTTGAAGTAGATTCACCGGGTGCCGCCGCAGGCACCGCTGAGCTAGACTCTCCCGGAGCCGGAGCGGGTTGAGCCGCTGGCGCTGCACCTTCCGCAGGAGTCGCAGTAGTATTGCCCTGCGCACCACTCCCAGTTGTGGAATTATCCGTTGCGCCCGAAGCACCTTCCGCGCCCGTATCCGTCTTAGACCCGCCCGGTGTCACCGTGGCCACGATTCCGCTCGTGCCACCGGTCGTGACCCCGCCACCGCCACTGCCGCCCACCACGATGCGCGAAGAATTCCCGCCGCTCAATATATCCGTGGCGGAAGAATTGTCCGCTTCCGGCTCCAGATTGGGATCACCCACGCGCGCCGCGGCACGCAGCTCGGTCCCCGGTCCAGACTTGATCAGCCCCATGGGCCGCTTCACCAAGC
Organism: uncultured Acidobacteriota bacterium; assembly: GCA_963846145.1. Classification (GTDB taxonomy): domain Bacteria; phylum Acidobacteriota; class Terriglobia; order Acidiferrales; family UBA7541; genus Acidiferrum. The sequence goes on from CAWJUV010000010.1 coordinate 51,126, forward strand.
TGACCTTCGGCTTCGGCGTATTCTGCTCCGCTTCCATCCAGGACTTGGCGTTGGGATCCGCCTGCGGCACTGGCACCTTCATCGCCACCAGTTTGGTCTTGGCCTCCGGTGCCATGCTCGACAACGGATAGTTCTTCAAAATTTGCGCATAATACTGCGCCGCAATTTCCTTCTTCTCGCTCTTTTCAAATATGTCGCCCAGCATCCACAGCGCATGATCCGAGCGGCTGTACAGCGGATAGCGCTTGGTGATTCCGATCAACCGTGCCGCGGAGGCGCGCCGGTCGCCCTTGGTGTAGTAATACAGCGCGATCCGGTAATCGCCCTCGGCGATCACTTCCTGCACTTCGCGCAAATGCTGCCTGGCTTTATCGATCAGCGGATCTTTTGGATATTTGGTCAGAAAGGTCTGAAACTCACTCTCCGCCTCTTTGGCTTCCGAGCGGTCGCGATCGGGCTTTTCCATCTGCTGGTAATGCCCCATAGCCACCTGCAGTTGCGCATAGGGCGCTTCCGGCAAAAACGGGAAGAACACGATGAAGTCTTTGTATCCGGCGATAGCCTGGGTCATGTTCGCCGTGCCACCCTCTTTGTAATAAGAGTCGGCGATCAGCAGTTTGGCTTTGGCCAGATATTCGCTGTCGGGGTAGGTGTTGATCAGCGTCTGCAGATTCAGACGCCCAACTTCGTGGCGGCCGCGCTTAATGTCGTTGACCGCGCGGTCATACAGCACTTTGTCCGGCTGGACGTTGTTGTCCGCGGCGGGAGTGCTGTCTTGCTTCTTGCTCTTTTTCGATTGGGCGTTGGCCGAACCAGCGCCCATGAGGAGAATCCCAGCCAAAATCAAAAACGCAAATCGTCGCATTACCGCGCTCTGCGGAGTTCCTGCCAAACAGCACCTCTCATTTTGAATGTCCGCGAAAACTTCAGGCGCTACGTGCGTGGCCCCTGGGCGAAGCCGCCGAACCCGCAAATTATACCTGAACCAAAGGCCAGCTACCCCGTTTCTTTGCCCTTTCGTACAGGTCGCTTCTGCAGCCCACGCATCCCAACTATTCAGAGTTACGCTGCTCATTCCGGGTTGCTTAGGCTGGGGGAAGTTTTCAGCCGAATTTTGCCGTGCATAGACTCCCAACCGGGTCCCAAACGTTTGCGCGGTGCCTCCGTCTAATTGCCCAAATGAAATTCCACCTGATCCTCGCGATGTTGCTGCCCATCCCAGCGTTCAGCGAGCCCGCGCTAACGCCCGATGCACCGTCCGCTTCGATGTTCCGCGTCAATCCTGAACACACCGGAGTCTACGATGCGGCTGGGGTCCCGCAATTTCACCAAGTGAAGTGGAAATTTCACACTGGCGGCTACGTTATTTCGTCGCCCGCCATCGACGCGCACAACGCGTACGTCGGTAGCACTGACGGGAATTTATACGCCGTCGATCTCGCCAGCGGCGCGCAGAAATGGAAATTCGCCACCGAAGCGCGCATCACCTCTTCCCCCGCAGTGGCGCAGGGAATCGTTTATTTTGGCAGCTATGACGGCAAGTTTTATGCCGTCGACGCGGAGACGTCGAAATTGAAGTGGAAATTCCAGACCGCTGGCGAACATCGCTTCACCGCGAAACACATTCACGGTTCACTTCCCGAAGCGGAAGCCATGCCCGACCCCTTTGACTTCTACCTGTCTTCGCCAACGGTCGTCGGCAACGCCGTTTATTTTGGCAGCGGCGACGGCAACATTTATTCCCTGGAACTCGCATCCGGGAAATTAAACTGGAAATTTCATACGGGCGATGTGGTCCACGCCTCCCCGGCGGTCTCCAACGGGGTCGTATACGTCGGGAGTTGGGACAGCAACTTTTACGCGCTCGACGCCGCCACCGGCAAAGAAAAATGGCGCTTCAAGACCGGCGAAGACCCGGATATTCACAATCAGGTGGGCATTCAGTCTTCAGCAGCGGTAGCCGATGGCATGGTCTACTTCGGCTGCCGCGACTCCAATTTCTACGCCCTCGACGCCGCCACCGGTCAAAAGAAATGGGCCTTCAATAACAAAGGTTCGTGGGTCATCACTTCGCCAGCCGTCTTCGACGGCAAAGTTTATTTCGCCACATCCGATACTAAATCGTTTTACGGATTCAACGCGGCCAGCGGCGGAGACCCAGTGCTATCGCTAAAATTCACCTGGCCGATATTTTCGTCACCGGCGGTAGCCGGAAATTTCATCTACTTCGGCAGCCACGACGGCATTCTCCGAGCGATTGACCTGAAGAGCGCCAAAGTCGCATGGTCTTTCAAGACGGACGGAGCGACACAAAATCTCGCATCGTTCTCGAACCCCGACGGCACCACCAACTACGACGCGGTCTTCACCGAAAATTTCTACGACAACATGCTCGCCGGCGTCTACAAACTCTTCGCCACCGGCTCCATCCTCTCCTCGCCAGTTATCGCGGGCGATTCCCTCTACTTCGGTAGCACCGACGGCAACCTCTACGCTCTCAACTGAAACACCGCACTTTTCAAGAGGATCATCATTCGCTGCCGCCAAGAACGATTGATTCACTTCTTGCCCAACACGAGTGCCATTAGAGCGCGACGGTGAGTTCCACTGCGGCCGCTGAAGAAACGCGTGAGCCGCCTGCGGGAGTTTGATCGATGACCGCGCCGTGGGGCCATTGTGGGGCGCTGACGTAGTTTACTTTGCGTTTCATTGTGGCGGCGTCGAGGCGGTGTTGGGCGTCGCTCTCGTTCATGCCAATCAGGTGAGGCATCACGTACGCCGTTTCGCGGTCGCCTTCAGATACCAGTACATCTACGCGTGGAGTTGCTGCGCCCATTCCTGGCTTGGGGTTTTGCAGCACCACGGTGTCCGCCGGCTCACTCGGCAGCGTGATGTTGGATACTTCTCCGATTTGCAGGCCGGCGCGCAGCATCTCGATGCGCGAGATGCGCAGCGTGGTGCCTTCCAGTTTCGGAATGGTCAGCGCGCGCTGGCCCAGGCTTAGCACCACGTGCGCCTGCTGCGAAACTTTCATCAGCAAACCCGCTGTCGGTGTTTGCCGCACCACCACGTTGGCGGGTTGCTCGCTGTAAACCCGATCCGCGACACGCAACACTAACCCGCGCGAGCGCAAAAGTTGGCTGGCTTCGCTAACGTTCTTGCCTACCAGATTGGGCATGGTCACTTCGCGCCCATGAATGGCCACGCGCATCGCGGTGATAGCGCTGAGAAACGCCGCCGACGCCAGAATGAACACCAGCAGTGCCATTCTGGCCAGCCATTCGAGTCTTTCCCGCAGGGTCATAAGGAAAATGTACTGCCTGAAATTGAAGGACGCAACGCCGACAAAAACTAGCGGTCCGAAGACGCCCCGGTTTTTGCGCTGTGAGAACTGGCGTCACTGCCTGCAGTGTGCGAACCGGCCACCAACGGCGGCGCCGGATACTCCGGCAACTTCTCTTTGCTCTGATCCGCGCGCTTAATTTCCAGTTCGCTGAATAGCAGGGAAGGACTGATGATCGTCGTCGGCGCCCCGCCCGAACGATTGCTGACCAGCGGATCATTTCCGGCCGCAATCAAATCGCTGCGCATGGCCCGCACATCCAGCTCATTAAACACCGCCCCACGCACCAACTCTTCGTGCCCATCTTTCGCGTACACGCGGTACAGCAGCCGCGGACTATTCCCCGGCCCCAATGTCTCCACGCGGTAGGCATACGGCAAACCTTGATCCTTCACAATCTGCAGCGCCTTCTCGCGCAGCGCTTCTGGCGTCTGCGCCTCGGAGGACTGCACTTCCAATACGCCCAGCCCCGGCCCAGGAAACGCTCCCGGAGCCGACCGTCCGTGCCCATTCGAAGTCGGAAAATCGCGAATCGGCTGGCGCCCCACCAAATAATTAATGAGCTGGCCGTTGTTAACCACCGTCACCGCTTGAGCCTTCACACCTTCAGCGTCGACATCGTAGCTGCCCACGGTGCTTTTGCCGTGAAACTCCCGCACGGTTGGATCGTCCGTCACCGTCAGAAAAGTCGGCAGCACCCGCGACTTGTAACTCGCCGCAAACGAACCCGTCGTGCGATTCGGTTTACCCAGCTGCGGTTTTCGTCCCACCACGTTCTGTCCGATCAGCGAAGCCACCACATCATCCGCGGCATCCGGTGCAAACAACACTGGCCCGCGATATTCCTCTTCCACGATCGGCGCCTTGCGCAGCGCCACCACGGTATCGAGCATCTTCTTCGCATCGCCCAGCAGCGCATCATGCGTCGGCAACTCTTCCGCACGCGTCGTCATGTACGCCGGATTGCGCGACACGCGCATACCGTCGGCAGCCTGCGCTGCGCTATTCAGCTGCACGCTGTAAGTCGTGCGGCCGCCCCGTGTCACCGTGCCTTCGGAGTTCACCAAATACTCATTCACGCCCACGAAACGCGCTGACGCGCTCATCGTCTGAATATCCGGATAATCGCGGTACAAGTTGGTCGACTCTTCCAGCGTCTTCTTCCACTGCTTCTCGTCGACGTCCATTTTCACCGTGGGCTTAACGTCAATCACCGCTGGCGCTTTGGCGAAATCATCGACCGGGGTGAGATCTGTGCTGAACTGTCTCAGTGCCGCCTGCTTTTCCGCGTACGCTTCGCCGGCACTCTTGTACGCATCGTCGGTGGCCAGCCAAATCTGGTGGCGCAGGGCAATCGGATCATTGTCCAGCGGCAAGATGTTGGTCTCGCCGGTCCCCGACGAAAAATAGCTGTCCTGCTTGTAGTCTCCGATGCGAACCACTACCCGCAAAATCCGCACGCGCGTGCGCATGCTCTGTACCACCGCGCCAAACGCCGCGTCGGCGCTGTAATCGTCTATATCGTTGACGCGATATTCGATGTAGTAAGGCGTCTGCACCTGGTCCATTTTCAACTGCGTGAACGAACGCCGCAGTTCCATAAGCAGCGTTTCCAGCAGGGCATCGCCTTTAGCCGCGCTTTCCGCCGCTGCCATCGCAGTTGAATCCAACGCGTGAGTCGTTTCCGCAGGTTTCGCTTCAGGCGCGGTTCCAGCCGCAACACTTCCGGCAAAAACCAAACTCGTAGCCAGCACGCCGGTCAACATCGCCGGCACAAAACTAAGAGGCCGCGTCATTGCTTCACCTCTGGCTTCGCTGACGCATCCGGCGCAGTCTGCGCCGCAACCGCCGCCGCGCCCACGGGTGTGCCTTCAAATCCCGGCGGAGGCAAAATCGGCGGGCGTTCATGCGCGTGCGCCCGTTTCTGTACTTCCATCTCCGAAAAAATAATCGCCGGCGCCACGGCTGCGACCGGCACGCTGCCACTCTCGGCTCCACAAATTCCATTGAACACGTGCTGCTCATCGCCCGTGGCCACAATGCGGGTCAACGCCGCCAGCGGCGTCCCCACAATATCCACTCCGCGCACCAACTCATCCGGCCGCCCATCCACGTACACCCGATACACGACCACCGGCAGCACCTGAAACGCTTGCGGCAGCGATCGCGTCGTCAGCGTAAATCCGCCCTGAATGTCATCGAAGTAGAGGCCGTATTGTTTGCCCTGCTTCTTCGCCTCATCGATCAACTTCTGCCGCAATTCTTTCTCCGGCACGGTCTGGCTCGAAGTCACAATCAAATTCCCCTGCCGCCCGGTCGGCATCAGCCCCGGCTGATTTCGCCCATGTCCATTCGAAACGCCGAAATTCTTGATCGGCATCCGCGACATCAAAAAATTCTTCAACACCCCATCCTGAATCACTTCCACTTTCTGCGCCGGCGTCCCCTCGTTATCAAAATCGTACGAACCGGCCAGCTTCACGCCACCAATCTGTTTGGTCGTCGGATCATCGGTCACACTCAAAAACTTCGGCAGCACTGGCTGCCCCACCATCTTCGTAAACGTCTGTCCCTCTTCTTCATCACGCTGCCGGTGACCTTCCAACCGATGCCCCAGCACTTCATGAAAAAATACCGCCGCCGCCCGACCACTCAATAACGCCGGCCCGTCATAAGGCTCGGCCACCGGCGCGGCTCGCAGCGCCTTCAAATCCGCGGCCATCTTGTCGACTTTTTCCATCAACTCTTTTTCGCTAGGCAGTCCCTTCGGATTCGGCGCCTGAAAGGTCTCAACCCGCAGCAATTCCATCCCATCGTCCGCGCGCGTCTGCGCCTCCATTACCAACCGCGTCGACGCGCTGGGCATCACCACCGCCCCGCCTTCGCTGTTGATCATCCGCGAGTTGGCGTTCTGCATCTGCAGCGTCACTGTCCCGAAATACACTTCCGGATATTTCCGGAATCCCGCCGACAATCGCTTGATCTCGCCTTCCCAGATGGCCCGGTCCAGCGTCTCTGGAACGCGCGCCTCGCCGATGTGCGTGGCTGACGCCTCCTTCGAAAAATCCGGCGACTTATCCTCTTCTTCAGCGCGCACCGCCATGCCGGTCCGCACATTCATCAGCGAAGGTACCGCGCGCTTGTACTCGCGATCGGTCAACTCCCACAGTACCCGTCCAATCGCATCCTGATCATCCGCCAGCGGCAACGAACCCGAAGTGATCCCACTAGCGCGGCTCTGCCCGTGGGTGTTATCCAGCGCCGCCGAACCGACGCGCATGGTCACATCCGCCTGCCGCCGCCGCACCGCAGCATCCGTCAGCAAACTCCCGTATGCACCCACCAACACCACAAAATCCTGGTCGTACACCGTGTAACTCAAAAAATATGGTGGCTGATCGGTCTTACCCAACTCCGTATTGGCCCGCGCCAACTCCGTCTGCATCACCTTCAGCACCGGATCGTTGCTCAATTTCTTGGTATCCACGTCCGCTGCGGAAGATTTCGCTGCGTCGCGAGCCGCCGCCAACGCACCCGGCACCAGTGCCAGTTGCGCACACAAAATCCCGCACGCAGCCGCGCGCAGCGCTTCACTCAGCCCCGTGAGCGGCTGCGATTTCTTTCCCAACAAGCCAAAATTCCCCATGAAAATGAACCCTCAGTAATCCCGTTTCAAAGTGTTTGATCTGTAAAGCGCGGAGAAGCCGAGTATGCCTCAGCGTTACGGACGGCGCAATTTAGCTGTGACCAAAGCGTTCTTCAGCCCCTAGCCGTGCGCCATTCATGAATTCTGTCGCGGACACTTCTGCGCGCCCTTCCAGTTTGACGGCTAATATCCTCAAAACGGTTGCGTCCCCGCAAGCCACCCACATTTCGCCGCCTTCCACCAAAATCGTCCCCGGCTCGCGGTGCCCCGGATGCGTGCCTTCTTCCACTGTCACCACTTCCTTAGACACCGGCTCGCCCCGCAACTGACAACCCTTCCCGCGAAAGGTCGTAAACGCCCCCGGCCATGGCTGAAACGCCCGCATCCGATTGAAAACTTCGCGCGCGGGCCGCGTCCAATCGATGCGTCCATCTTCTTTCTTCAGAATTGGCGCATACGTCGCCAGCGCATCATTCTGCTTCTTCGAAGTCACCTCATCCGCCGACAACGCCCGCAACGTTTCAATCATCAGCGGCGCACCCGCCTCCGACATCCGCTGAATCAACTCCGGAGCCGTTTCCTCGGGCAAAATTTCTATCTCCTCCTGCAGCAACATGTCCCCAGTATCCATGCCCGCATCAATCCGCATGGTCGTCAGCCCAGTCTTCGTCTCGCCATTCGCAATCGCCCAATTAATCGGCGCAGCCCCGCGATATTTCGGCAGCAGGGAAGCATGCAAATTAATCCACCCGCACCGCGACAGCGGCAGCAGCCCCGCGGGAATGATCTGCCCATACGCAATAATTACAAAACACTCCGGCGCGAAACTCTGCAGCACCTCTGCAGCTTCCGGCGCACGAATCTTCACCGGTTGCCGCACCGGAATTCCCAACTCCTGCGCCGCGAGCTTCACCGCCGAAAACGTCACTTCCTGCCCGCGCCCCTTGGGCCGGTCCGGCTGGGTAATCACCGCGACAATCTCATGCCGCGAATCCGCGTGAATGGCCCTCAGCGTCGGCACCGCAAACGCCGGCGTCCCACAAAACACAATGCGCATCAGCTTTGCCTTCTTCCACTTTTCAGCTAAGTCGAAACAACATCGGCGGGTGCCCCACCCTCGCTATGTAGAGTGGGTCTTTCTTTTGACTCGGCCGTTCTTTAACGCACCGCAACAAATTCAAACAAAGCTATGCGTCTTACCACTCGCCTTGTTTCCGCAACTTCTTAATCTTCCGCCTAATCAAATCCCGCTTCAGCATACTCAAGTGCTGAATAAACAAAATCCCATTCAAATGATCAATCTCATGGCAGAATGCCCGCGCCAGCAAATCTTCCCCGCGCATCTCAAAAAACTCGCCCTTGGCATCCTGCGCCCGCACCGTTACAAACTGCGGCCGCACCACATACCCGCGAAAACCCGGAATCGACAAGCACCCTTCTTCTTCACGCTTCTCGCCCTCCGCATGAATAATCTCCGGATTCACCAGCACAATCTTTGCTTCCGGATTTTTTCCCACGGTGACATCCACCACCGTCAGCCGAATATTTTTCCCAATTTGCGGCGCGGCTAATCCCACGCCCTGAGCCGCATACATCGACGCGAACATGTCTTCTGTCAGCTCCTCTAGTTCGGCGTCAAATTTTGTAATGGAGACCGTCGGCTTCTCCAGAATCGGATCGCCGTACTTCACGATGGGATAAATGTTCCGGGGAGGGCCGGCAGGAACGGCTGGAGCAGCCGCAGAGTTCGCTTCTAGCCGTTTCTTCACTCATCGCCGCATCCGCGTCAGAATTCTTCAATTTGTCGGGCATAGTTGTCGAAATTCCGCCGCATCTCCAGGAGGGAATCTCCTCCAAATTTTTGCAGAAAAGCATCGGCCAGCACAAGTGCGACCATCGCCTCGCCCACCACACCCGCCGCGGGCACCACGCACCAGTCCGAGCGCTCGTACGCCGCCTGCACCGGCTCCTTGGTCACCATGTTGGCCGTCTTCAGCGCCGTGCGCAGCGTCGAAATCGGCTTCAGATACCCACGCACCACCACATCCTGCCCGTTGGTGATGCCGCCCTCGAGCCCACCCGCGCGATTCGAAGACCGCGTAAACTTTCGCGCCGCCGCATCGTAAAAAATCTCGTCCTGCACCTCGCTGCCATAAGCCGAAGCCGCCGCCACCCCCGCGCCAACCTCCACGCCCTTCACCGCTTGAATACTCATCACCGCCTGCGCCAGTCGCCCATCCAGCTTCTCATTCCACTGCGCGTGCGAACCCAGCCCCACCGGCACGTTGTGCGCCACCACTTCAAAAATCCCGCCCACGGTATTGCCGGCCTTCAACGCCGCATCCACTTCCTTCTTCATTTCCTCTTGCACCGCGCCATCCACACAACGCAGCGGCGACTCCATATCCCTGCTGATCGCCGCAATCTCCTCCCACTTGGCCTCTCGCCCCAGCGCCAAATGCCCCACGCGAATCGTATGGCTGGCAATCTCTGTCCCAAATTCCTTCAACAACAATTTCGCAAACGCCCCGGCCGCCACCCGCGCCGCCGTCTCCCGCGCCGAAGCCCGCTCCAGCACATACCGCGCATCGTGAAAATTAAATTTCTGCGACCCCGCCAAATCCGCATGCCCCGGCCGCGGCGCCACCAAACTCCGATCCTTGCCGGCCGCCTCTCCTTCCGCCAACCGCTCCACCGGCAAAATCTTTTCCCAATTGGCCCAATCCCGATTCTCAATCCTCAGCGCAATGGGCGCGCCAATCGTCTGCCCATGCCGCACCCCGGCAAAAATATCCGCGGCATCCTTCTCAATCTTCTGCCGCCCGCCACGCCCATACCCCAACTGCCGCCGGTACAATTCCCGGTTAATAAACGCCACATCCACCGGCATCCCCGCCGGCAATCCTTCCACAAACGCCAGCAGCGCCTGCCCGTGCGACTCCCCCGCAGTAAAAAACTTCAGCATCGCCTAACGCACCCTCACTCGAATGAAATTCAGTAAAATTTCGCGCACAACAAAGAACAGGGAGTGTATCCGCCAAGCTCCACCCAGTCCAGCAAACTCACTTTCCTGGATACATGTACATCGTAAAATAATCCCTCGACCTCTCACTGTTAATCCTTAAGGACAGTTTAGCTTTTAGCACCACGCGAGCGAGTCTTCATCCACACCCGCACCGCGCCTCTGCTACGTTGAAATCACCCCCCCAGCATTCACCTCTCGGAGCCTCTCATGCGGAAATTCCTGTTCCTGCTGTCTTTCGCCATCATCGTCATCGTTACCGCCACCATCCTGCGCGCGCAACGTCAATCCAACACTCCGCCGCATACCGCGCTCACCTCCAGCGAACTGCTCGCCCTCGTCGCCGGCGACGCTCTCCCCGAAAACATCGTTCACGAAATCGCCGCCAGCGGCCTCAACTTCCGCCCCAACGACTCGTACAAAACTTTGCTAACCACCGCCGGCGCCGACCCCAAAATTCTCACCGCACTCGCCACCGCCAAAATCGGCAACGAACAATCCCCCGAAGTGGAAAAACCACAACAACTCCTCCAACACCTCGCCACCGCAGGCCAACTCCTGAAACAGAAGAGCTATGACCCGGCCACCACCGAGATGAGCCAAGCCCTTAAAGTGGCAAAATCCAACTGCCCCGAGTGCGCCTTCGTCGTTTCTTTCATTCTCCGCAGCCAGGAAAATTGGGGCGATGCCGCCACAATGCTCACCCAAGTCCTCGAACAGCGGCCCAATTTCCCCTCGGCCCACTCCAAGTTCAGCTTTCTCTACTACAAACTGGACGATCCCGAGACAGGGCTAACCGAATCCAAAACCGCCCTGAAGCAAAATCCTGACGACCCCGAAGCTCACAAAAACGGCGGCCTCTCTCTGATGTCTATGCAAAAATTCGACGCCGCTGAGGCCGAATTCAACAAAGCCCTGCGCCTCAAGCCCGACTACGGCGCCGCGCACGAAAATATGGGAGTTCTTTTCATGCGCAAGCACGACTATGCCGCAGCCATTCCCGAATTCCGCAAAGCCGAAACTTTGCTCGGGCCGGATGTGTCCATCCAATACAATCTGGCCAATTCGTTGCAAGCTAACAACCAGATCGATGCCGCCATTCAAGCCTTTCGCGAAGCCAAACGCCTCGATCCCAAGCGCTACGACATTCGCCAGGATTTCGGCGCCGCTCTCATGAACCACGGGCACCCCGCCGAAGCCGTCGTCGAATTCCGCGAACTCGTCGCGCTCTATCCCGACACGGAAATGTGCACGTACTCGCTGGGGTTGGGCCTGGTCACGATAGGGCAATTCGACCAAGCCGAACCGGTGCTTCGCCAAGCAGCCCAACTCGATCCTTCCGATCCCATGCCGTATTTCCAGCTCGGCTACATTCGCGAACAGCAAAGCAAACCGGAGCAGGCCCTTGAGGAATACAATCTGGCGCTAAAGCGCGCCAGCGACTACCCACCTCTCCAGTCAGCCATCGCCCGAATTGAGCTCCAGCTCAAAAACACTCCTGCGGCCCTTGAGCATGCCAAGCTGGCCACCGAAATGGCTCCGGCCGACGCCAACGCCCACGACTACTACGGGCGGGCACTCATGGAGTCCGGCAAAATCGATGACGCCGTTATGGAATTTAAACAAGCGGTCACGCTCAATCCGCAGGGCACGCAAATCATGTTGCGTTACGCCGCCGCGCTGGAGAAAAAAGGCGACTGGATCGCCTCGCTGGACACCTATCGCCGCGCCGCGCAGCAAGATGCCAGCGTGAACCCGGTTGGAAAGGTCACCCTTCGCACCGATCGCGACCCCCAGCGCGATTTTCGGGACGCCCAGAAGCGCTTCGACGAGCATCTCGCCGCGCTGAAGTCCGCGGGCAAGTCCGCCGAAGCGGAAAAACTCCAGGCGCAACTCAAGGCCGCCAAAGGTTCAGACTCGCTATCCGACCAACTCAACGCCGAAATGCGGGCCTACACCTCCTTGGTGCAACAGCAGCGCCGCGAAGAAGCGTTCCAGCACGTCCAAAAGGCCGTCGAGTTGGCGGAAAAAATTCAGCCGCACGATCCTCGATTGATTACCTGTCTCGAGGCGCTGGGCGAGTACAACCTGGGTCGGAATCCCGCCGCTGCGCAAAAAGCGTTCGAACGCGAACTGCAAGTCGCTCAGGAAATTTTTGGCCCCGAATCCCCCAACATGACCACGGCGCTCCAGATGCTGGGCCAGAACGCCGCCATTCAACATGACTACGCCACCGCCGAAAAATTCTTTTTCCGCGCGGTAGATCTAAACAGAAAGTTTTTTGGCGAAGGCAGCGAAAAAACCGCGGAAACCCTGGTCCAGGCCACTTCTGTTTACTTTATGCAGAAGGACTACGCCAAGGCCGAACCCTATCTGCTCCGCGCCGTAAAAATTGACGAAGCTTTATTCGGCCCCGACGGCGTCGACATGCTCATACCGCGCGGCACTCTGTGTGGCCTCTACGATCGCTGGGAGCAAGCCGACAAAGCCGCCAGTTGCAACCGCGTCCTGTTGACCATCCTCGAAAAACAATACGGCGACCAAAGCCCCCTACTTGTCGACGTCCTTGCCCGCGAAGCCAAAGACCTCCGTACTCTCGGCCACGCCGCCGAAGCGGATAAGTTCGACCAACGCGCCACCACCATCCGCGCCTCCACCATGAACCCCAACTGAGTTGGCTTGACGCCTCAACCACGCACAGCTACGCTTATTCCGTACCCAAACATTTGTAGCGATTGAGGCGCGTGTGGCTGGAACTCCACTCCAAATCGGCGGCGAAGCACCGCCCCGGAACCAAAATATTCCGTCACCGACGTTCTGATCGACTCCGCCAAGCGCTCTGTCTCCAGCGTGCAGGATTATTCCTTGATGGCGGCGCGCTCGCTGCAAAACCTGGCCACCGGCCCGCGCTATTTCCAAGACACGCTCGACCAGATGGACGATATCGGCGTAGGCTCACTTCCGATCATTCTGATTTCGGGTTTTTTCATCGGCGCGGTAATGGTGCTGCAGACCGGCTCGCAGTTCGTACGCTTCGGCCAAGCCGCCCGCACCGGCGACGTCGTCGCACTCGCCCTCGTCCGCGAACTCGGCCCCACCCTCACCGGCATTCTGGTCGCCGGCCGCTGCTCGTCAGGTATCGCTTCCGAACTCGGCTCCATGCTCGTCTCCGAGCAAGTCGACGCCATGCGCGCGATGGGCACCGACCCCAGCCGCAAATTAGTGACTCCCCGTGTGCTCGCCACTATCTTGGTGCTACCGCTTCTCACCGCTCTCTACGATTTCGTCGGCCTGCTGGGTGGCTGCGTGGCCTCGGTATTTTCTCTGCACCTCGGCGCCGTCGAATTCTGGAACCGTGCCGTGAAAGCGCTCGACTTCGCCGACCTCATGCAGGGCTTCTCCAAACCGATCGTCTACGGTTTTATCCTCGCGACCATCGGTTGTTATAAAGGACTGACCGTCCGCGGGGGCACCCAAGGCGTCGGCCGCGCCACCACTCAGGCTGTAGTGGTCGCGTCGCTGCTGATCATCGCCGCGGACCTCTTCCTCACCAAACTCGCCCTCTTCCTCGGCGACAAACTGTTTTAATCAAACGCCACCGCAGGGCAGGGGACAGCCACGACGTTTTCCTCCACAAATAGAGCCATATCCAAAACTCCCACAGGAAACGTCGTGTCTGTCCCCTCCGCGACGCCTACAACCCGGATCCTTACGGATGGCACTTAATTTCAATCCGTAGCTCCGTCGGCTCACCGGCAACGGCCTCCGCGAACTTCGGCTTCTCCACCACTTCAATCGAGTGCATCGGTTCCGGATTCATCCAGTGCACGATCCACTTGCCGGCGTGAGTAGGCTCGTCATGCGCCGGAATATCTCGCACTTTGCCATCGGCCGTGTGATAACGAATGTGCGGATTCCCACCGCCAGTATCCCAATCCAGAAAAAATCCCGGCCAGCGATGGTGGTGCATCGGAATCGTCGACCCCGCCGCAGGCACACTCACTTCCAGCACTCGCACCAGCGCATTCTCAAACACCACTTTGTGCGTCGCCGGCGCCGCCTGCACCGCGTCGTACCCCTCCGGAAATTTCGAAGTCTCCTGTCCATATAAATAAAAACTCCCGCCGACGAGAAGCAAAGCCCCAAATCCCACACAAGTAAACACACGCAGATAAGGTTTGCCCACGATTCACCTCGCTGAATTCTCTACCAACGATCGAATTTCGAAGCGTCCCGAACGACGGAGGGTGCCCCGCCCTCGATTTGTAGGGCGGGGCTTTCTTTTGGTTTTTGCTTTGACTTGTTTTCTCGTGGCGCTTCTAAGCGTTTGCGCTCGGCGACGCGCTCAACACCGACGGCCGCGAAGTAGGTTCCGGCTGCGCCATCAAATTGGTCGGACGGCTCCGCGTCTTCTTATGTTCCAATGCCGCTCCAATAAACGCGGAGAACAACGGATGCGGCTCCAGCGGCTTCGATTTAAATTCCGGATGAAACTGGCATCCTAAAAACCACGGATGATCCGGCGCCTCAATAATCTCGACGTAGTGTTCGTCAGGAGTCCGTCCGGTTATCCGCAGGCCCGCACCCAGCAACGCCTTCTCGTAGTCGCGATTAAATTCATAGCGATGCCGGTGCCGTTCGCTGATTTCGGTCTTGCCATAAGCTTTGGCGGCAAAGGAATCAGGCTCCAGCTTGCAAGGCCACGCGCCCAGCCGCATGGTGCCGCCCATTTCATCCACGCCGAGCAGTTCACGCAGCTTATAAATCACGCGATGCGGCGTCTGTGGTTCAAACTCCGTGCTATCGGCCTGCTTCAACCCGGCAACGTCCCGAGCATATTCGATCGTCGCGCACTGCATGCCTAGGCAAATCCCAAAGAAGGGAACTTTCTGATCGCGCGCATACTGAATGGTGTAAACCATCCCCTGAATCCCGCGCTTGCCAAATCCACCGGGAACCAATACACCGTCATAGCCACGCAACCGCGCCGCCGCCGTCTCAATTGAATCAATCTCTTCGGCCTCGATCCACTCCAGCACCGTCTTGTGCCCGTGCGCCAACCCACCATGGAGCAACGCTTCGCGCAGACTCTTGTACGCATCCTCAAGCTGCACATATTTTCCGACCACCGCGATGCGCACTTCGCCCGAGGGATGATGCATGCGGTGCACCAAATCAAGCCACGGCTGCAAATTCGCTGGCTTCTCCTCAAGTTGCAGGTGCGAAATAATCTGCTTGTCCAATCCTTCGTTGGCCAGCTCCCCTGGCACCGCGTAAATCGTGTCCACATCCTGCATGGAAATGACGCACGACTCCGCCACGTTGCAAAACAGCGCGATCTTCTTCTTTAAATCGTCCTGAATTTGCCGATCGCTGCGGCACAGCAACACATCCGGCTGAATCCCAATCCCCAGCATCTCTTTCACACTGTGCTGCGTCGGCTTGGTCTTCAGCTCGCCGGCCGCCGCAATAAACGGCACCAGCGTCACGTGCACAAACAACGTGTTGTGGAATCCCAGTTCCAACCGCAATTGGCGAATGGCTTCTAAAAACGGCAGCGACTCAATGTCACCCACCGTCCCGCCAATCTCCACAATCACCACGTCCACACCCTCAGACACTTTCTTGATGGTGTGTTTGATTTCGTCGGTAACGTGCGGAATCACCTGCACCGTCTTCCCCAGGTAATCCCCGCGCCGTTCTTTGGTCAGAATAGTTTCGTAAATCCGCCCAGTGGTCCAATTATTGTCGCGAGTCAGCTTGGCGTGCGTGAACCGCTCGTAGTGTCCAAGATCGAGATCGGTCTCGGCCCCGTCCTCGGTCACAAACACTTCGCCGTGCTGAAACGGACTCATTGTGCCCGGGTCCACATTCAGGTACGGATCGCACTTCTGTAGGGTGACTTTAAAACCGCGACTTTCGAGGAGACAGCCGATGGAGGAGGCAGCTACGCCCTTCCCAAGTGAGGAAACAACACCGCCGGTTACAAAGATATATTTTGGCGCCATCCGTGGAACCCGCGACTTGCCGCATCGCGGACTTATTTACCCTCCGCAGGATTGACGTACAACGAATTATGGATGCATCTGCAAAAACTGTCAAACCCCAATCCGCGCCCGCCGCAAAAAAAATCTCCGAAAAAAACAAATTCTTCTAATGGATTTTACCGATGCCTCGCGGAACGCGGAACCTTTTCCCCCCGTCTCAGGAAATGTTAGTTGAAACACGATTGCCCCCGGCTCGGGTCCTGCGTCCGCCAACCCAGCCCGAGCCGGGCGCGGAGAGTACGGAAGTGATCGCTAGCGCTGCTGCGTCGCCAACTTTGGACTCGACCATGAACACCATTGCGCCGCTCGCCGCCAATGTTGCCCGCAGCGTTTCCACCGCCAGAACGAAACTTTCTTCCGCATACACGTCCAGTGTCCGCACACATTACTCCGAGTTTTTCCGCAACTTTCTCGCCACCGCCGTGTTTTTCAATCCAGGTCTAGGTGTCTATTTACTCTGGATCGTCGGCGTGGGGCTGCCTGGTCTAAGGTTATTTGTTTGTAAAAGCAGGGAAGTCCTTCACAGCCATTTCTGAAGCGCATCCATCTAACTTCAAGTACCCGTAATTCGTTCATCGAAGTTTGAAGGCTGCCGTAAATTCCAAAGGGTGAGCAATGAACCGAAATTATTCTCTGCAATGCGCCGCTGCGTTGTTCGCGTTTGCGCTGTGCACTGGCCTGCCAGCCGCTGCACAACAAGCCGCGACACAATCCGCCGCCGCTCCATCGTCATCAGCACAAAGGAAAGACTTCACCGCCGAATCGATCTCCGCAAAGGCCGGCCCTAATCCATACCAAGCCTCGCGCGAAATCGTCATCAGCGGAAAAGTTGTCTCCTACTCCAACGCGGTCATCTCGCTACAAACTTCCTCCGGCACCATCAACGTCCAAGCCGGTAACCCGCACATGCTCTCCGCCAATAATTTCTCGGTGAAATCCGGCGACTCCCTAACCATCACCGGCGAAAACCTCACCCTGGGCTCCAAACAAATTTTTGCAGCCCGCGTCTTGCAAAAGGGAACGCAATCCTTAATCGTCCGCTCGAAAAACGGCAGCCCACTTCTACCAATTTCACACAACGCCAATGGCAACATCGTCGCCGCGGGAGGAATCCGATGAACTCCCTCGCCACCCGCACCCTCGCATCAGCCGCACTCGTTCTCGCAACTCTCGCCCTCGTCGCCTGCGGTGGCGGCGGCAGCACCAGCGGTAACTCTGGTGGCGGCGGCACCACCGGCCCAAGCCTCACCGGCAGCTACTCCGTC
The DNA here is from genome assembly GCA_963846145.1 of uncultured Acidobacteriota bacterium. Lineage (GTDB taxonomy): Bacteria > Acidobacteriota > Terriglobia > Acidiferrales > UBA7541 > Acidiferrum. The sequence continues at coordinate 68,449 of CAWJUV010000010.1, forward strand.
GCCAGCCTCAACGGCAACTACGCCTTCTCCATGAGCGGCACTGACAATACCCAAGGCCTTTCCATCGCCCGCATCGGCAGCTTCCACGCCGACGGCGCCGGCAATATCACCGCCGCCATCGAAGACGTCAACGACGGCGGCTCGGTCAGCACCTTCAATTTCTCCGCCGCCCCCGCCAGCACCTACACCATCGACTCCGACGGCAAAGGCGTGCTCACTCTCGCGCATCCTGACGCCGCCAATCCCTCCGTGAACGATCAATTCACGTTCACCATCGCGCTCACCTCCACCAGCGGCGGCCTGCTCGTCGAAACCGACGGCTCCTCCACCATGAGCGGCAACTTCCGCCTGCAAAACATCACCAGCACCTTCGCCACTTCTTACGCCTTCGACTTCTCCGGCCTCGACCTCGGCAATCAAACTAACGCCTCGTTCGTCGGCCAATTCAACACCAACGGCTCGACCGGGATCACCGGCGGCTTAATGGATCTCAACGACGGCGCCACGCCCTCTGGCGCGCTCACCCTTTCCCCCGGCACCATCTCGCTCGACGCCACCAATTTCAGTGACTTCGGTCGCGGCACCATGACGCTGACCACCACGATCTCTTCTCAAGTCCTCAATCTCAATTACATTTTCTACGTCATCGACGGCAGCAACATCATCTTCGTCGAGAACGACACCGTCGCCGAAACCACCGGCTCGGCCATCGCTCAAACCGCTCCGCCCACCGCACCCTTCGCCGGCAGTTTCGTCTTCGCCCTCGGCGGCGGCGCTTTCAACGGCAGCAGCAGCTTCGGCCCGCTCACTCGCGCCGGACGCTTCACCTCCGACGCCAGCGGAAACCTCTCCAACGTCTCTCTCGATCAAGACTTTACGGGTGGCACCACGGTCGTCCCCAAGAGCGGCGGCTTCTCCAACGTCTCCGTGACGGTTGATCCAGCCGGCAGCGGCCGCGGCATGCTCAACTTCACCGACGTCACCAGCGGCACGCCATACGTCTTTATCTTCTACATGGCTTCGCCCACCCAGGGCTTCATCCAGGACAACTCCGCCGGCGTCATCGCCGACGGAACCATCAGCGCGCAGAGCGGCACCTTCAACTCCGCCTCCATGGCCGGACAATACGCCATCAACTGGAGCGGCCAGAACCTCGACAACGGCTTCGAAGAAGACTTCGTCGGCGTCATTCCGGTCTCCAGCTCCGGCACCAACAACATCACCGGCGGCCTGCTCGACTACACCGAACTCGGCGACGGCAAAATCTTCACCAACGTCGGCGTCAACGGCCTCTTGAATCTCCAAGGCGACGGCACCCTGGGCGGCGCACAAGGCAACGCGCTGCAACTCACCAGCACCAATTCGCCCTCGGCCACCTACAACTTCCGCGCCTACATCATCGATACCAACACCATCGTGCTCGTCGGCGTCGACAACGTCCGCGTGGTCATCGGCAACATGATCCGCCAACAATAAATCCGCGGCTCATCTCCAAAAACAAAAAACGCCCGCCGAAACTCGGCGGGCGTTTCCTTTTTCTTGCCATTTTTTCTTTAAATCTAAACCCAATCGAAACCCGGGTGGCCTACCCTTGCGATTTTTGCAAGGGTGGGCGGCGAAGACGTATCCACCGGGTCTTTCGTTCTTGATTTTTTTTGGCGTTCACATTAATAAATGGCATCAACACGGGATCGGCAATCGAACCATAGGCCATTACGCCCTGCCCACCCACCCTTGCAAAAACCGCGAGGGTGGGCCACCCAGTGCTTGCTGAAGTTGAAGAAAAAATCAAAAAGTCCACCTCACCAATCATTTCGCCAACAGCTTCTCCACCTTCTCCACATCCTCCAGCACATCCACACTCACCGAATCGTGCGCAACTTCCGCCACCCGAATCTTCCAGCCATTCTCCAACCACCGCAGTTGCTCCAACTGTTCCAGCTTCTCCAAAAGTCCCTGGGGCAACGTCGGATATTCCAACAAGGCATCCCGTTGAAACACATACAGCCCCAGATGCTTCAAATGCCGCGCCTCCACCTTCGCCGCCGAATCCCGTACCCACGGAATCGGCGCCCGCGAAAAATACAGCGCGTTCTCATCGAAATCTAAAACCACCTTGCACACATTGGGATCCATGATGTCGCCCGGCACCTTGATCGGCACCGCCACGGTAGCAATCTGCGCTGGCTCCTCCGCGAGCAACGCCCCAATCGCCGCATCCACCACTTCCGGATTCAGCAGCGGCTCATCACCCTGCACATTCACGTAAACATCCCCCTCGGTGTGCGCCGCCACCTCCGCCACCCGTTCCGTCCCGGTGCGATGCTCGCTGCGCGTCATCCGCGCCAGTCCACCAAATTCTTCCACCACCTTTACAATTCGCTCATCATCCGTCGCCACGATCACCTGCGTCGCCAACTTCGACAGCTTGGCCCGCTCATACACCCGCTGAATCATCGGCACCCCAGCCAGCGGCACCAAAGGTTTCCCCGGCAGCCGCACCGACCCATATCGCGCCGGAATCACAATCACAATTTTCGAATTACCGTTGCCACTCACCGGCTCACTCCCCCCTAAGAACGCTGTCCAAGTACTAAGGTGCAACCAACTGGAGACAGTTTTTCATCCATTTCCGCGCGCCCCACGTACGAAACGCATGCTAGCACAACGCTCCCATCCTCCCGTGCACTCGCCGCAGAATCGAATCGCGCAATTCCACCGCGCCACCAGTCAATTTTTTGTAAATTACCTACTCACTTTCCGGCATTGCCGCTTGTAATCGCAAAAGCCAGTGGTAGACTTTGCCTCAGTATTCGCCTTTTTCTTCTCTTCCGCGCGGCCGTCCCGGCAAGCCGGGGTGACAGGGGGTGCCGTGAAACGCGATCTTCGCGTTGTTCGTGTCCTTTATCTGCCGTTGGTGCTCGCCCTGTGGTTCTCGCAACCCTCCCCCTCGGTCGCCCAGACTTCTCAGGATCAGCCGGTCCCTGCGCAAACTCAGAGCTCTGCTCCAACCAAGTCCGACGAGCCTCCCGCACCTGCGCCCGCACCCGCACAAGCGCAACCTGTAGCGCCCGCCGCCGACGCTTCCGTCGACGGCCCCGACAATAAGGACGCCGCCAAATCCGCCAAAGAACTAAGAGAAGAAGCCAAGCGCGACACTCCCCCGGCCATCATCAAGCCTGGCAGCACCGTGCACATGGATGTCGACCTCGCCTTGGTCAACGTCACCGTCACCGACCCCTACAATCGTCTCGTCACCGGCCTCGACACCGACAACTTCCGCGTCTACGAAGATAACAACGAGCAGGAACTGGTCACCTTCTCCTCCGAAGATGTGCCCATCTCCATCGGCGTCATCTTCGACATGAGCGGCAGCATGTCCAACAAAATCGCCAAAGCCCGCGAAGCCGCCCTGCAATTCTTCAAAACCGCCAATCCCCAAGACGAATTTTTTCTGGTCAGCTTTAATGAGCGCGCCGAGCTCACCAGTTCCTTCACCAACAGCATCGAAGATTTGCAGGGCCGCATGATGCTGACCGTCCCCAAGGGCCGCACTGCTCTTCTCGACGCCATCTATCTCGGCCTCAGCCAGATGAGGGGTGCACGTAACGCCAAGCGTGCCTTGCTCATCCTGTCCGACGGGGGAGATAATCATAGTCGCTACACCGAAACCGATATCAAGCGGTTGGTCAAGGAAGCCGACACCCAGCTTTATGCCGTCGGCATTTTCGATCCGATTGGATATCGCAATCGCACCCCGGAAGAACTCAACGGCCCGTCACTCCTTACTGAAGTCACGGAGATGACCGGCGGGCGAGTCTTCGCCGTCGAGAAGCTCGACGAGCTTCCGGACATCGCCACAAAAATCGGGATGGAGCTGCGCAACCAATATGTCATCGGATATCGGCCAAGCAACAAAGCTCATGACGCCAGATGGCGCAAGGTTAAGGTCAAAATTCGCGCGCCTAAAGGCCTGCCTCCGCTCACCGTTTACGCTAAGACCGGGTACTACGCCCCTAGCCACTAGCGCTTCGGCTGATTCGTTTTCCACCTCCACATTTTCGTTTTTGCGCGCTGCAACTCTCACCACGGCATTGGTGTGCCTCGGCGCTTTCTCGGCGTCCGCCCAACTCAATATCCCGCCTGCCCAGCCCGCGCCTCCTGGCGGATCTAATCAAGGCTCCAGCATCAAGGTCGACGTCAACCTCGTCGTCCTGCACACCACGGTCCTGGACGACCGCGGCCGCTTCGCCGAAGGCCTGACCCAAGACAATTTCCGTGTCCTCGAAGATAAACAAGAACAGAAACTCGCCGTCTTTAAGCGCGAAGACGTTCCCGTCAGCATGGGCCTGGTGATCGACAACTCCGGCAGCATGCGCGACAAGCGCCCCCGCGTGAACGAAGCCGCGCTAACGCTGGTCCAGACCAGCAACCCTCAAGACGAAGCCTTCGTGGTCAACTTCAATGACGATTTTTACCTGGATCTCGACAAAGACTTCACCAATAGCATTCCGGAGCTAAAAGAAGCCCTGGAGCGCATCGACTCCCGCGGCAGCACCGCGCTGTACGACGCCATCATCGGCTCGCTCGACCATCTGAAAAAAGCTTCCAAGGATAAACGCGTCCTGCTGATCGTCACCGACGGCGAAGACAACACCAGTCACAACTCCTTGGATAAAACTATTCGCGAAGTCCAGAAGACCGACACGGTGATCTACACCATCGGCCTGCTCAGCGAAGAAAGCAAAAAGAACTCCAAGCGCGCCAAAAAAGCCCTGGAACAAATCGCCCAAGCCTCCGGCGGCCTGGCCTTCTTCCCCGAAAACGTCGACGATGTCCACAACATCTGCGAACAAGTCGCTCGCGACATCCGCAACCAATACACCCTGGCCTACTACCCCAGCAACACCCGCCGCGACGGCACCTACCGCAGCGTCCAGGTCGAAGTCATCCCCCCCCGCGGCCGCGGCAAACTAGTCGCCCGCACCCGCAACGGCTACTACGCCCCCGGCACCCCTGGGGGTTCCACCTCCGGCCAGTAACCGACGTTTGGTTCGCGACGTAACTGTACTTCGAGTTCCACGACTGTGCTGCAAGACCCGTGAAACCAGATGTGATCAGTGGTCGAACCATACCGGTTTGGTACGGAACCTGCGGTTGTAGATACATCAATGGATCTGAGTTGGCCAAGAAAGACTTTGTTCAGTACCGGCTTCTTCCCATCTCCAGCGTCAGTTGTTTCTTTTAGCACTCGGCAGGGGTCTCGTGCGCAACTCTCGCAAGGCGCAGCCCGGATATACGAACATATGAGCCGGGTGGCAACCCTGCGGTTTCACGGTGCACTTTAGTGGAAGAAGCCACTTCAATGGCGCGTAGGCCCGCCGCCAAAGTCACAATTCTCCGCTTCAAAAATCTTCCGCCATTCCGGAATTCCCGCGGCCTTCAAAACCACGTTTGCGGTACTCACCAGGGCTAGCCCCAACAACTCGCTTGAACGCTTTACTGAACGCAGCGTCGGACTCGTAACCGACCGACCGAGCTACGTCTATGAGCTTTTTGTCGCGCTGTTGTAGTAGCTGCATCGCCTTCTGCATCCGCCACTCGGTGACATATTCCAGCGGTGTTTGTCCGAGTAGCTCTTTAAAACGTGCTGCGAATGCGGAGCGAGACATGCCCGCAGCTTCGGCCAGGGATTCCACCGTCCAGGGTGTATTCACTCTGCCGTGAATGGCACTCAGGGCAGTGCCCATTTGAGGATCGAAAATTGCACGAAGCCATCCTTTGTTGCGTTTCGGCCCCGACGCGATATGCGCCCGGAGTACCTGGATAAACAGAACCTCGGCGAGCCGAGTCGCGACTACTTCAGACCCCGGCGCCTGTTCTGCCATTTCGGACGCCAGCGCCTGTATGGTGATGTGAAGAGCAAGCGTGCGTGCCTGATCGGCCTTAATCAGAATGAGGCGCGGCAATAACTGAGTGATCGGCTTCAGTCTGGCGCGATCGAAACTCAGGGACCCACAGACGATTGTCGTCGGTGCGCCACCACCACCATAATGCGCGATATTGTTGCTGGCTTTGGCCCCGATCTCGCGGAAGGTTGACCTTGGACGTGTTCGCGGGCTATCGCGCATGACGATCGAAGTTCCCCGGGCAAGCAAGAAGCAATCACCACCGGTGAGGGGAACCGGCTCCGAAATCCCTTCCACACTCAGCCAGCAGTTGCCGCGCGAAAGCATCGCGAAGTGCGCCGAATCTGTGAGGGATGCCTTTTTAGCGGAAGGCGTGACTTGTTCTTCGGTCTGCTTTTCCTGTTCTATGCCCCACGGGGCTGTGGCTTCGAGCCGGTGCAGACCAAAAGCGGTTACGTGCATGGTTCTGAAGATGTCTGTTACCGGGTCCACCTAATCCTCCTGTTTTGGACGAATAGACAAAATACTAGGACGCCTAGACAGCCCTCGTCCACTGCCAGAGACATCTACTATCCTGTGCGCGATGCTAACACATCTACCGAAGGGGGTAATTATGGGAAAGCTTGAAGGAAAGGTTGCAGTCATCACGGGGGGATCGAGCGGCATGGCGCTGGCGAGCGCCAAGCTCTTCGTTGAAGAGGGCGCCTACGTTTTCATCACCGGTAGGAAGCAGGAGCAGCTCGATAAGGCCGTCAAGTTGATTGGCCGGAACGTGACTGGCGTGCGCGGTGACGCGGCCAATCTCGACGACCTCGACCGCCTTTTCGATACGGTCAAGCGGGAAAAGGGCAAGATCGACGTCTTGTTCGCGAGCGCCGGTAAAGGCGAGGCCTTACCACTGGGCCAGATTACCGAGGAGCACTTCGATTCGGCTTTCGGACTGAATACCCGCGGAACGCTGTTTACAGTTCAGAAGGCGTTGCCGCTGTTCAACGATGGCGGATCCATCATCATGACCGGCTCAGTTGCTTCGGTGAAAGGTTTCCCTGGTTTCGGCGTGTATGCGGCGAGCAAGGCAGCCTTGCGCTCCTTCGCACGCACGTGGCTCAACGAACTGAAGGGCAGGAATATCCGGGTGAACGTGCTGGGCCCCGGGCCGATCGCCACTCCGATGCAGGAAGAAGTTCTCACCAAAGAGGCGAAGGAGATGTTCGAGTCCCTGATCCCGCGGGGAAAGATGGGTCAACCTGAGGAAATCGCCACGGTCGCGCTGTTTCTTGCTTCCGACGATTCGAGCTTTGTGAATGGAGTGGAGTTGAACGTCGACGGTGGCTTCTCGGCCATCTGACATCTGCAGACTGGGCTAGTGGCTGACCGTCCGGACGCCCCCAAAGTGATTTACTGCGGGACGTTTATGGATGGTCGATAAAGAACGGAACTCGATGTCCCGTGCCATCAAATGCCGGGAATCAAGATCAACGCGAGATCGGAGGAACATCATGAGCTATGCGATTGTAGGATTCGGAAAGATAGGCCAGGCCCTTGCGCACGCCTTCGCACGTAAAAATATCGACGTGACCGTTGCGAGTCGCCGGCCCCCTGAGGCGTTGGCGCCGCAGGCTCGGGCGATTGGACCCGCGGTCGTCGCCAAGTCGCTGCGGGATGCACTCGAGGCCGACACAATCATCTTGGCGGTCCCGTTCGGGGAACATCGCGCGGTTGCGAAGGCCCTGCCGAGCTGGAAAGGCAAGATGGTCATCGACGCGACCAATGCGTTTGGAGTTCTCCCTGAAGAGCTAAACGACCTCCCGTCCTCCGCCTTCGTCGCTAAGGCATTCAGCAGGCGCCAAGGTTGTGAAAGGTTTCAATCACCTGGGTGCGGCCACCCTGGCTACCGATCCGGAGGTTGAGGGCGGCCACCGGGTCGTCTTTCTGTCGAGCGACGACGAGGATGCAATCGCCCCGGCGGCGGATTTGGCCAAACAGCTCGGATTCGCACCCGTCACGCTGGGAAAGTTCAACGAGGGTGGCGCGCTGGTGCACGCACGGGGGAAAACCTGGGGTCGGCTTATCTTCCAGGACCTGTTTAAGAAGGAGCAGTAATCGATTTACGATCGTGTGATTGGAAAAGAACGTCGGTTGCGAAGCGTCCGATTAGTTCGGACTCACCTAATTTAGGAAAAAAGGGAATACATCGATGACTGTCGAAACGAATGTCCAAATTGTGAAGGATTTCTTTGCAGCGATAGGCAGCTACAAGGAACATGATCTGCTGGCGCTGGTTACCGAGGATATTGAGTGGATCATTCCGGGCGAGGGCTGGCCGCTGGCAGGCACGTACCGCGGGCACGTGGAATTGGCGGCAGTCCTTAAGAAGGCGTCCAACGAGGTGGAAATGAAATACCCAACGCCCCCCGAATTTGTAGCACAGGGAAACCGTGTTCTGGTCATCGGCGTCGCTACCGGGAAAATCTACGCGACGAATAAGCCCTACAGGGACGAGTGGGTCTTCGACATTACCATTCGAGATGGCAAAATCGCGCACATCAAGGAGTACATCGACACGCAAGCACTGGCGCGAGCCTCCGAGATGCCCGCGAGCCCCAGGCCATAACATGGACACTGACGACCTAAGGATTCGTAAAATTTCCGCCCACACTGAAAATGGGAACGTCGCTCTATTCCCGCCGCTTCGTTACGATTCATCTGACCCCATTAACGTTCCGACGTTCGTTGGCGAGCCGAATCACCGGCCCAATCACTGAATCCTCATTCTCAAGAAAGAGCTGCGCCGCGGCAAACTGTGCACAGACCGAATAAGAATATTGGCCCAGACGAGAAGTGTCACCATCTTCTCTCGAACTCCTCTCCCGCCCACGAATTCGCTTCGTACACCGGTTGTCCCGATGAAAAATGCTCCCCCAAAACAGCCGATTCTTATCCGAATCCCGAAGCGAATGCTCAGTCTCTCTATACGCCGCGTAGTTGATGCCCTCAATGACTACCACGCGCGCTTCGTCGTCAGTCATAACTGTCCGAGAAAACTTTCACCGTGAGGTAACTTCCCGCCAAAATTCTCCGCCACCGTCTGCCCCATATCCGCCAACGTCTTCCTCACACCCAAGCCCGCTCCAACCTTCTTCGCCGGCGTATACGCCAGAATCGGCACATACTCCCGCGAATGATCCGTCGTCGCCCACCGCGGATCCGGATCGCACCCGTGATCCGCAGTAATCATCAACAAATCCGAATCCTCTAGTTCACCCAAAAACCCGCCAAGCCACAAATCAAACTCCTCCAGCGACCGCGCGAACCCCTCCACATCCTTGCGATGCCCGTACAACATGTCGAAATCCACTAAATTGCAAAAAATCAGCCCATCCGCCCGCGCCTTCAACGCCTCGGAAAGTTTCTCCATCCCATCTGCATTGCTGGAAGTCATTACGTAGTCGTCCACGCCACGCCCGTTATAAATGTCGTGAATCTTCCCAACCCCAAACACCGGCACCTTCTTCTCCACCAACACATCCAGCAACATCGGCTTCGGCGGCGGCACCGCATAATCGTGCCGCCGGGGCGTCCGCTGAAAATGCCCAATCTCGCCCGCAAACGGCCGCGCAATCACCCGCCCCACACGATTCGGCCCGTCCAGCAATTTCCGCGCGATCTCACACATCCGGTACAACTCTTGAATCGGAATCACGTCTTCGTGCGTGGCAATCTGAAAAACACTATCCCCCGACGTGTACACAATCGGCTTACCCGTTCGAACGTGCTCCTCACCCAGTTCCTTAATAACTTCCGTACCAGACGCCGGCTTATTCCCCAACGTCCCGCGCCCAATCGCGCGCTCAAACTCCGCAATCACCTCGGAAGGGAAGCCCTGCGGATAAACCGGAAACGCCTGCGACAACCAAATCCCCGCCATCTCCCAATGCCCAGTCGTCGTATCTTTCCCCGGTGAATGAGTCATCCCCTTACCAAACGCGGCCATCGGCTTTTCTACAGGCGCAAGATGCGCCAAGGGCGCAATATTCGCCAACCCCAGCCTCACCAAACTCGGCACCCGCAACGCCCGCGACTCTGCAATATGCCCCAGCGTCGTCCGCCCCACATCCCCATACTCCGCCGCATCCGGCAACTCCCCAATCCCCACGCTATCCAACACAATCCACACAACTCTTCGAAACTTCGCCACGCTGCACCTCCGCCGCATTCAAACCCGAACACTACCACACGCCCCGCCGCCGCTCGACCACCGCAATGAGTTAACTCAAATCACACCTAACGGTGTTATACTCCCAGCAGAAAGTACCGCGTCTTCGCTTTTACTTATTCAACCCAACTACAAAACCCGGGTGGCCTACCCTTTGCGATTTTTGCAAAGGGTGGGACGGGCACCACACCCGCACCCAAGCTGCTTCTGGCATTGATTTTTCTTCGGACGCGATCAGCAAGGAAGCCTCAACATCCCGAAGTATTGCGCAAAGAGCGCAAGCATGACGACTTTAGACCCGGAAAAGCCGAGCTTATTAGCTTAGAATGAGCAGCTTACACTAGCAGCTATGAAGGTTTGCATAACCTCAACGAGCTCAATAAGTTGCAGCCTCTTTGCACAAAATTGTGCACCTCAATCCTTTATTTTCAGTAAGATGTGGCCTCTTTTCGGTAATTAGGGGGTAGGGGTGTCGACGACATTGCGCCCTAAAATTGTTCGCTCCAAGTAACCTCAGGCTCATAAAATAAACGCGAACCCAACGATCCATCCTTATAAAGGAGCCTAACGCCATGCGCAAAGCCATCCTCCTAACTCTGATCCTCCTGCCCGCCACCCTGCTCCTCGCCCAAGCCGCCATCCAACCCCTCGACGTCAAACCCGGCGCTTGGGACGTCACCATGACCACCTCCATCGACGGCATGAACATCCCTCCGCAAACCCACACCTACCGCTCCTGCGTAAAAGGCGACGAACGCAACAAATACCCCTTCACCGACCCCAACCGAAACTGCACCTACACCGTGATCAGCTCCACCAGCAAATCCATGGAAGCCCACGGCACCTGCCAACCCAAAAACGCCGACGCCAAAGTCGACTTCGACCTGCGCCTCAACGTGGTCGACTCCTCCACCGTCAACGGCACCGGCGCCATGACCATGAACTTCAACGGCCGCACCGTAAACGGCAAATACTCCGCAACCTCGAAATGGATCAGCGACACCTGCTCAAAATAAACGCAAAATCGCGGCTTTTCGCACGCGGTTTGCTCGCCTCCCCACACCACCGTATAATTTAGAGTTTAGGCAGTGGCTCTGGAAGCCGCTGTCTAGGCTCCCTCTTGGCTACCACCGAAACCATCCCCATCGACACCACCGGGCAAGAAGTAATCACCATCCGCGGCGCGCGCGTTCACAACTTGAAGAACGTCAGCGTGAGCATTCCGCACAATGCCATCACCGTGGTCACCGGCGTCAGCGGTTCGGGCAAATCCTCGCTGGCCTTCGATACGGTGTACGCCGAAGGGCAGCGCCGTTACGTGGAATCGCTTTCGGCCTACGCGCGGCAGTTCCTGGAGCGCATGGAAAAGCCCGACGTGGACGAAATTTCCGGAATCGCTCCAGCCGTAGCGATCCGCCAGAAAAATTCCACGCGCAATCCACGCTCCACCGTCGCTACTGCTACCGAAATTTACGATTACTTGCGCTTGCTCTTCGCCCGCTGCGGGCAGACTTTTTGCATCAAATGCGGCGCGGAAGTGAAACGCGATAATCCCGAAGAAATCGCCACGCGCGTTTTGCAAATGACGCCGGGCCGGCGCTTCTACGTGTTGTACGAATTTCATCCAACGGGCTCTCTGATTGAAAAAACTCCTTCAGGCGCGGCAGGAATCGCTGCCGCAGCGGCTGCAAAGTCCGCAGCGATCGCGTCCGCGGAAGCGCCCCCGCGTCGCGTGGTGAAGAAAAAACCGGCGCAAGTTTCCGCGGAATTATTGCGGCAATCACTGATCGATTTGCAGAAGCGCGGCTTTAACCGTTTGTATCAAGACGGGCGGATGCACGAATTTTCTTCGCCGGAAACGTTGCTGGACATCGACTTCACGAAAACTGTCTACGTGATCGTCGACCGGCTGGCGATCAATCCCGAATCGCGTTCGCGCTTAGTGGACTCGATCGAAATTTGTTATCGCGAAGGTGGCGGGGAAGCAATTCTGGAATTTGTCGCCGATTCCGCTGGGCCTGCGGAACGCCTGCGATTCAACGAACGCTTTGAATGCAAAAACGACGGCACTCTGTACCAGGAACCGGAGCCGCGACTTTTCTCTTTCAATAATCCGTATGGCGCGTGTCCGCGCTGCCAGGGATTCGGCAACACCATCGATTTCGATTTGAACCTGGTTGTTCCCGATTCGAGCAAATCCATCGACGACGGCGCGGTGATTCCGTGGACCAAGCCGCGCTACCGCACTGTCCTGCAGGACGCCAAGAAATTTGCGCGCAGCAAGGGCATCCCAACAAATGTGGCATGGCGGCATCTCACCGATGAACAGCGCAGATTAATGTTGGAAGGCGATCCGCAAAGCGATTACGAGGGAATCGTAGGATTTTTCAAATATCTCGAGCGCAAGAAATACAAATTGCACGTGCGCGTTTTTCTCAGCCGTTTTCGCGGGTATGCGACGTGTTCCGAATGCGGCGGTACCCGGCTGCGTCCTGAAGCACGCGCGGTTCGCGTCGCGGGAAAGTCCATCACCGAAGTTTGCAAACTCACCGTGGCGGAAGCGCGGCAGTTTGTTGCGAACATGTACCTGACGCAGGAACAAAACAAGGTCGCCGACAAAATTCTGCAGGAAGTTCGGTCGCGGTTGCAGTTTCTCGATGAAGTCGGCCTCGACTATTTAACTCTGGACCGGCTTACTTCGACTTTGTCCGGCGGGGAATCGCAACGGATCCAGTTGGCGACTTCGCTGGGTTCGCATTTGGTGGGCGCGTTGTACGTTTTGGATGAGCCCTCGATTGGGTTGCATCCGCGCGATACGCAGCGGCTCATCGATATTTTGAAATCGTTGCGCGATCTGGGAAACACCGTGCTGGTGGTGGAGCACGATCCGGACACGATTCGCGCCGCGGATCATGTGATCGATCTGGGGCCGGGCGCTGGAGAGTTGGGTGGCAAGATTTTATTTTCTGGGACCTACACAGCGATGTTGCAGGAGCCTAAGTCGATCACCGGGCGATACCTCAGCGGTGAGTCGCACATTCCGGTTCCGAACAATCGCCACAAACTGAATGGCAAATTTCTGAAGGTGTTCGGCGCACATCTGCACAACTTGAAAGGTGTGGATCTAATGCTGCCGCTGGGCACGCTCACGGTGGTGACTGGAGTGAGCGGCTCGGGAAAATCCACTTTAGTGCATGACGTGGTGTACAAAGCGTTGGCGGCCAAGCGCAATGGCACCAGCGTGAAAGAGTTCTGCGAACGGATCGAAGGCGATCAACTCATCAACGAAGTGGTGATCGTGGATCAGTCGCCGATCGGGAGAACGCCGCGTTCCAATCCCGCGACTTATTTGAAGGCGTTTGATGCCGTTCGCGAAGCCTTCGCGGAGACTCCTGACGCCAAGCGGCGCGGGTATGGCGCGGGACATTTTTCGTTCAACGTGCCGGGCGGACGCTGCGAGACTTGCCAGGGCGATGGAACAGTTACGGTCGAAATGCAGTTTCTTGCGGATGTGGAATTGGTCTGCGAGGAGTGTCGCGGCACGCGCTTTAAAACTGGCGTGCTGGAAGTTTTATACCACGGCAAAAATATTCACGAAGTGCTGCAGCTCACGGTGCGCGAAGCGTTGGTGTTTTTTATCAACGTGCCGAAAATCGTATCGAAGCTGCGCGTGTTGAATGAAATTGGCCTTGGCTATTTGCGGTTGGGACAATCGGCTACGACGCTGTCGGGCGGGGAAGCGCAGCGCTTGAAATTGGCTGCGCATCTTTCGCGGACCGAGAATCAGGGCATCCTCTATATCCTCGATGAACCGACCACCGGATTGCATTTTGACGACATTGCCAAGCTACTGGCGGCATTTCGCAAGTTGCTCGAATCGGGCGCGTCGTTGTTGGTGATTGAACATAATCTCGATGTGATCAAATCTGCGGATTGGTTGATTGATTTGGGGCCGGAAGGTGGCGCGGCGGGTGGAAAGATCATCGCGACCGGAACGCCGGAGCAGGTGGCGCGTAACGCGGGATCGCACACTGGGAAATATCTCGTGGAGGTATTGAACGAAGACGCCGCGCGCGAAAGTGCCCAGGCAAAGCGTTCCGCGAATGGTGCATCAGTGCCTTCTGGAGCTAAAGTTCCGGTTGAGAGAGTGGGGAAGAGCGGGAACTGAAATCCCCGCCTCCCGGAGTAAGCGCTGACCGCGCAGCGAGTCGAAAATAATGCGAATTTCTCTGGCGATTGCGGCTCTCGCGGTTCTCGGACCTGCCAGCGTCAGTTACGCATCTTCGCATCGCGGTGCTTCCTACTTTTCCTCGGAACAATCCACGCAGGGCGCGGCAACCAAGAAAGAAAAAGTTGCGAATCCGCTCAATGAGTTGCTGGATGAAGCGAAACGCGACATCGACACGAAAGATTTCAACGCGGCGATTGATCCGTTGCAGAAATTTATCGCGCAGCAACCGGATGTAGCGTACGGGCACTTTGAATTAGCCTACGTTTACACCGCGTTGCAAAACGCGCCGGAAGCGCGCGCGGAGTATGAAAAGGCCATTTCGCTCGATCCTAAGATGGCCGAAGCTTATTTGAATCTTGGCGTGTTATTTATTGAGCGCGACCCTGCCGTATCGATTGCAAATTTGCAGAAAGCGGTAGAGCTGCTTCCATCGCAAAGCCGGCCACGGTATTTGCTGGGAGTTGCGCAAGAACGCGACGGAGACATCGCCGCGGCGACGAAATCGCTTGAAGGCGCGTATTCGCTCGATCCCAGCAATCCCGAACCGATTCTGCATCTCGCCAATTTGTATTTGCGGGTGCATCGCCCCGCCGAGGCCGAAGCTAAATTCCGCGCGTTGCTGGAGAAACAGCCGGACAATGCCCCGGCCATGCTGGGAGTTGCGGCCAGTCTCGATGCACAGAAAAAACCGGACGCGGCCGATGCATACCGCACTTATCTGTCAAAGCAATCTGGCGACTCCGAAGCGCGAGCGCGATTGATTCATTTGTTGGTGGAACAGCAGCAATTTGATGCGGCCCTTGCGGAGTTGGACCGTCCTGGGAACGCGCCAAATGCGGAGACGTGGCGGCTGCGTGCGGACATACAAATTGGGCAGAAAAAATGGGATGACGCTATTGTTACGCTGAATAAAGCGATCGCGCAAAATCCCACCGAGCCGGAACTGCATGGCGGGCTGGGCCGCATCTACATTGAGAAGCGCGATTTTCCTTCGGCGTTGAAGGAACTGAAAATTGCGATTTCGCTGGATCAAAAGAGCGGACAAAAAAATCCGAAGAAGACGTTGGATTACTGGAAAGATTTGAGCACGGCATTTTATCTTTCGGGCGATTACGCTTCCACGATTGCGGCGCTGGATCGCGTGGCGCAGATGGAGAAGCCCGGAGCCGGCGCGTGGTTTATTCGCGCGCTCTGCTACGATAAGCTGAATCAACCGCAGCCCGCCTTGGACGCCTATCAGATGTTTTTGAGTTTGGACCAGGGCCAGAATGCCGACCAGATATGGCAAGCCCAGGAACGCAGCAAAGTTTTGCGCAAAGTGCTGGAGCACAAGAAATAGTGAGACTCGCGCGGCGAGTGTTCTGTGTGGTGTGTTTGGGTGCTGCTTTGGTTTGCTGTGGTTTGGGCGTGGCGGCCGACAAAGTGGCGGAGTTGCAGGCGCATTTTGATCACGAAACCGACCCGGTGCACCGCGCCAAGCAGATGGTCAAGCTCGGCGAAGCGCAATTTGAAGAAACGCGCCGCGCGTTCAAAGCCAACGATCTGATCACCGTCGGAATCGTGTTGGAAAAATACCGCGACAATGTACGCGTAGCGGTCGATGGGTTGAAAAAAAAACATGTGGATGCGCAGCGCGATTCCAATGGCTTCCGGCAACTGGAAATCCACATCCAACATGGGATTCGCGAAGTGGAAGAAATTATTTTGAGAGTACCGGAGCAGTATCAGCCGCCGTTGCAGTTGGTGCGCACCGATCTGGATGCGATGGATCGGGAGATGCTCAATCTATTGTTCCGGCATCCGGCCGCGAGCGCGCAACCGGCCGCCGGTGCCAAGCCGGCGGAAACTGAGGTGAAGCCGTGAGGACGATGTCTGAGAAATGGTATTTGACGCGGCTAGGGGTTTTGCTTTTTGCGACTTTGATCGGTGGCTCGGCCGCGTTCCCGCAAAAACAGCCGTATGTGCAGGAGCAAAAGGATTATCTATCGTCGTTGGAGGCGGACAAGATTCGCGACGCGGAGACGACCAACGACCGCATTAAATTGTTTTTGCTGTTTGCGGACGACCGGTTGAAAAAGTTTCAGTACGAGTTGGAGCATCCGTCCGGAGCGATGCATGTGGATATGCTCAATTCGCTGCTGAATGGGTTTGGCGGATGCGTCGATGATGCGGCGGATTTGATTCAGTTGGGGATTGAGAAGCAGGAAAACATTCGGCCGGCGATCGATTCGATGGCTTCGCAATCAAAAAATTGGCTCGCGGCGCTGGAAAAAATCTCAGCCGCCGGTGGGCCGGATGTGGAAGCATACAAAAGCAATCTCGACGATGCGATCGAAGGAACGCGCGACGCGATGAATGAAGCGCAGAAGGCCACGAAGAAAGTTGCGCCGCCGCCGGTGCGACGTAAGAATTGACACGCCAAAGAATTTGAAACCTAAAACGGTAAGCGCCGCGGTCTGATGAATGACATTTGCCGTGACTGGCGCATCCAACAAAAATCGGTACACTCCACTTGATGAGAAGAAATGAAATTCTGATGGTGCCGGGCGGGAGCGCGCTGTTTCAGCGCATGTTCACGCGCCTGGGTATCAGCGGGCCTCCGCCAAGCTTTCACGTAAATTTCTACCCGTATTCGAGCCTGGTGCTGACGATTCGGCGTCGTGAGGACGAGATGTATGTGCGGTTTTCCGATTTGCTGCAGCGGGCGCCGCTGGCGGTGCTGGAAGGTGGGGCGGCGTTGCTGCTGTCGCGCGTTTATCGACGCAAAGGGCCGCGGGAAATGCGCGCGGTGATTGAGCGGTATCTGGAGTATGCGCGTTCGCACAAGACCCGCGATCGCATCAGCCGGATGCGTGGCGGACGAGTGCAGGTGAAGCATTCGGATCCGCGCGGGCGGCACTATGATTTGTCGGCGCTGTTTGATGAGCTGAATGCGAAATATTTTTCGGGCGTGTTAGAGCGGCCGCGGATTGGCTGGAGCGTGCGGAGTTGGCGGCGGCAGTTTGGCTGCTACGATCCGGGGCCGAATCAGATTTTGTTGAATCGGCGGATGGACCGGCCGGGCGTGCCGGCGCTTGCGGTGGAGTACGTGTTGTTTCACGAGATGTTGCATGTAAAGCATCCGACGCGAAGGTCGGGATGCAGCCTGGTGTCGCACTCCAAGGAATTTCGTGAGGAAGAAAAACAGTTTGAGGGTTACGAGCGAGCGCGGCGGGCTTTGGATAAGTTGGCACGGTGAGTTGTTGTAGGTGGGGTGCGAGAAAAACCTTCGGAGAGGTTCCTCCACTCCGCAAGCCGACAATCCCGCAGGAGCGGGATTGAAAAGAAAAAGCGCCGGCTTGCTCCGGTCGGAATGACAGTTGGTTGCCAGGGCTTACAAAAACTTCAGCTTGCGGATTTGTTTTTGGAGCCGAGTTCGCTATAGAGCTTGTCGATTTTCTTTTGGATTTTGGAGGCGTCTTCGGCGTGGGGGTAGAGCTCGAGGTAGCGTTTGTAGGATTGCAGCGCGGCGCGTTTTTGTTTCTTTTTTTCCTGGGCTTCGGCTAGGTATTTGTAGGGGATGGCGTAGCCGGGTTTGGAGTCGGCGGCGTCCTGGAAGCGGTCGATGGCGGCGTCGATGTCGCCTTTATTCATGTAGTATTTGCCCACTTCGAGGTCTTTTTCGGCGCGCAGCGGATCGTATTTGGGTTGATCGGGCGCGGAAGTTGTCGCGGAATCTTTGTCTTTGGTTTTCTTGGTCGGTTTTACCGGAGGGTCTTTGAATGGGTCGGACGGAGCTTTTGACGCGGGCGGCGGCGCTGAAGAAGAATCTGGTGGGTCCTGAGCGCGGATAGGCGTCGGAGTCAGACTTAAGCCGACCGCGGCTCCAAGCGCCAGCAATAGAAACTTGAGCGTCTTACGATTCACTGAAGAAGTGCTCCTCACATCACATTCGCGGCGGCACGCATCTAATTCAATAAGAGATTCGTCGAGCGGCCTGGTCTCGATGCCGCGTTATTGCGCATTCGGCGCGGCGCACACTCTCTCCGATTCGCTCTAGTATCATAGTAGTTGTCTGGCAACTTTGCCGAGGATTTCCGTCCGCCGCGGCAGAAGCGCCGATCCCGCACAAACCGATGGAACCACGCGAAAAAGCGGCGTTATTACCCGAGGCGCCCGGGGTGTACATGTTCCGCGATGCCGGCGGAACAGTTTTGTACGTGGGCAAAGCGATCAGCCTGCGCAGCCGGGTGCGTTCGTATTTTCTGGAGTCGAGTTGGGTCAACGCGAAAACTGGTTCGCTGGCGCGGGAGATTGCGGACCTTGAAACGATTGTGGTGGCCAACGCGCGCGAGGCGCTGGCGCTCGAAAATAATCTCATCAAGCGGTATCGACCGAAGTTCAACGTCATGCTGCGCGATGACAAGACCTATCCGTACATCAAGCTGACGCTTTCGGAAAAATATCCGCGAGTGTATTTCACGCGGAAGGTGCGCAAGGATGGCTCGCTGTATTTTGGGCCGTTTTTTCCGGCGAGTTTGGCGCGGCGGATTTTGCATTTCGTGCATAAGCGATTTTTGATTCCGTCGTGCGGCGTGGATCTGACGAAGAACCATCCGCGGCCGTGTTTGCAGTACTACATCAAGCGTTGCCAAGGGACCTTGCGTGGAGGGGCTGACCACCGAAGAGAAATATGGCGAAGCGGTGCGCGATGCGCGGATGTTTTTGGAAGGTCGGCGCACGGATCTGGCGAAGAGTCTGGAAGAGCGGATGGCGGTCGCGGCGGAACAGGAATTGTTTGAGCAGGCGGCGTCATATCGCGATTTGATTCGCACGTTGGAAGACATTGAAGAGCGGCAGAGAATTGCCGCGGCGCAGGGCGATGATACGGATGTGTTGGCGTATCACGCGGAGCCGCCATTGGTGGCGGCGAACTTGTTTCATTTGCGCGGCGGGCGGGCGGTGGATCGGCGGGAATATTATTGGGAGGACTT
This sequence comes from uncultured Acidobacteriota bacterium, assembly GCA_963846145.1. Taxonomy (GTDB): domain Bacteria; phylum Acidobacteriota; class Terriglobia; order Acidiferrales; family UBA7541; genus Acidiferrum. The sequence goes on from CAWJUV010000010.1 coordinate 87,778, forward strand.
GGAGGAATTCGATCCGAAGGAATTTGTGCCGTCACTGTTGAAGCAGATTTATTTGGACGCGGCGTATTTGCCCAAGGCCATTCATGTGCCGGTGGATTTTGAGGACCGCGACTTGTTGGAAGAGGCGTTGTCGGAGCGGGCGGGGCGCAAGGTGGAGATTTTTACGCCGCAGCGCGGGTCGAAGCGCGCGTTTTTGGATTTGGTGACGAACAACGCCGCGCATTCGTTTGAGCAACGTTTCAGAGTGCTGAAGCCGTCTTCGCGAGCGATCACGGAGGCGGTGCAGGCGGCGCTGAATTTGCCGGAGGAGCCGCAGCGAATTGAAAGCTTCGATATTTCGCACATGCAGGGGACGGATACGGTTGCGTCGATGGTGGTGTGGGAAAACGGGCGGATGAAGAAGTCGGACTATCGAAAATTTATCATTCGCGGCGAACAAGGGCGTGGTGAACAAGGGCCGGAGCGGGCAGCCGCTGAATAAGAATGATGATTTTGCAAGCATGCGGGAAGTGGTGTCGCGGCGGTATGGGCGCGTCTTGGCGGAAAAAAAGCCGATGCCGAGTTTGATTTTGATTGATGGCGGGATTGGGCAACTCCATGCGGCGGCGCAGGCGCTGGATGAATTGCAGATCATCAACCAGCCAATGGCCAGCATCGCCAAGCGTGAAGAAATTTTGTATGTGTACGGGCAGGAAGATGAGCCGTGCGTGCTGGATCATCACTCGCCGGTGCTGCATTTGATTCAGCAGATTCGCGATGAGACGCACCGGTTTGCGGTGACGTTCCACCGGTTGCGAAGAGGGAAGCGACAGACCAAGACGGCGCTGAGCGATATTCCGGGAGTGGGGCCGCTGACGGCGCAGCGGTTGTTGCGGGAGTTTGGCAGCGTGGCGAATTTGCAGCGTGCTGGCGTGGAAGGATTGAGCCGGGTGATTACGCGGAAGAGCGCGGAGAAAATTTTGGTGCATTTGAGCGGGGCTGCAGATGGCGCGGCCGGTGCCGGCGCGATTAATTCGGACGGCGCCGAAGTGGTTGACGGGCCCGAAGGTGCGGAGACCGAAGTTGCGGAAAAGGGCAACGCAGACGTGCCTACTACGGGCTAATCTGTATTGAGGAAAAGTTAGTGCTATCATATCGTCACGACGGAGGTCCCCATGGCCGATAATGTTGGCTCCAAGGTTAGCTATTTTCTGGTTGGGCTCGGTGTAGGCGCGTTGGTCGGAGTGTTGTTTGCGCCGAAGTCGGGTGAAGATACGCGGCAGTTTTTGTCGGATAAGGCCGATGAAGGCAAAGATTATGCGCAGCGCAAGGCTCGCGAGTTGCGGGAGCGCGCGGATGAGTTAGTGGAGCGAAGCAAGGACGTAGCCACGAAGAAGAAGGACTCGATTTCGCGGGCGGTGGATGCGGGCCGCGATGCTTACGACCGCGAGGCTTCGCGCTCATAACGGAACATGGTGATTTTGCTTGAAGAGCGCGGCGTGCGCTCGATGATGTGAAGGTTGGGATTGAGCTCAGCACGATAATTCTGGGACCACCCCGGAGGCGCAATGGAATTTTGGCTCGAAGTATTCAGCATCGTCGCCGCGCTCGCGCTGGTGGTGCAGGTGGTGATTCTGGGCGCGTTGTTTTTTGAATTGAAGAAGACCACCGAAAAGTTCAACAAGTTCATGACCGACATGGAAATGCGGGTGGGGCCGTTGTTGACCCGCACGCAGTTATTTCTGGACGAGACTCAGCCGAAAATTACCGAGTTGGTGGCGGATGCTTCGCATGTGGTGTATCTGGCGCGCGGGCAGGCGCAACGGTTTGACCGGGTGTTGGGTGAGGCGTCGGATCGGCTGCGGGATCAGTTGATTCATGCGGATCGGATTTTGACCGGGACGCTGGAAGCAGTGGAAGAGGCTGGATTCAAGATGCGGCAGAATTTCTTTGGGCCGATGAAGAAGGCTTCCGCGCTGATGACCGGGATTCGGGTGGGGATCGATTTATTGCGGTCGCGGCGTGGGTCGCGGCCTTCCGAGGCGGAAGAAGAAGAATTGTTTATCTGAGTTTTTTTACCAGGGAAAGAGTTCATGAAAAGCGCGGCGTCTCGCCGCGCTTTTTTATTTCTAGCGGATCCAGCCGCCACCTAACACGCGATCACCATCGTAGAAGACTGCCGCTTGGCCTGCGGTGATGGCGCGTTGCGGAGTTTCGAACGTTACTCGTGCGGACGAATCCGCCAAAGCTTCGACCGTCGCGGGTGCGGCGGCGTGCTTGTGGCGGATTTTTACGTTCGCGCGGATTGGTTCGCTCGGCTTGGCGATCGAAACCCAGTTTGCGTTTTCCAGTTCGCAAGTGGTTTGGTGCAGGGCTTGGTCCTCACCCACGACGACGCGTTTTTCCTTCGCGTCGATGCTTACGACATAGAGTGGTTTGCCGGCGGCGAAGCCTAGGCCTTTGCGCTGGCCTACCGTGAACTGGTGTACGCCGTTGTGGCGGCCCAACACTTCTCCGGATTCGGTGACGATTTCTCCGTCGTTTTCGGCCGTGAGAATTTTCTGTTCGGAGGCGTAGGCCTGGATGAATTGGACGTAGTTGCCGCTGGGCACGAAGCAGAGTTCCATGCTTTCCGGCTTTTCAGAGACCGGGAGCTGCGCGTGGCGTGCGGCGTCGCGGACTTCTTCTTTGGTGAGTTCGCCGAGGGGAAATTCGCTGGCGGCCAGTTGGTCTTGGGTGAGGCCCCAGAGGAAATAGGATTGGTCTTTGGATTCGTTGCGGGCGCGGAGAAGTTCGAAGCGTCTGGTCGACTCGTTGTGATGGATGCGAGCATAGTGGCCGGTGGCCAGGCGGGTTGCGCCGATCTGGTGGGCCATGGTGAGGAGAGGGGCGAACTTTACGTCGTTGTTGCAGTTGGTGCAGGCGATGGGCGTGCGTCCCGACAAATACTGGTGGACGAAGGGGCGGACGACTTTCTGTTCGAAGTGGTCTTCGAAATTTACGACGTAGTGGGGGAAGGCCAGGTGCTGGGCGACGCGCTTGGCGTCGTAGACGTCGTCGATGGAGCAGCAACGGTGCTGGGGTGTTGCGGAGGGTGCCGCTTGCAATTCGGGGAGGCGGCGCTGGTTCCAGAGCTGCATGGTGAGGCCGACGACTGGGCGGTTTTGTTGAAGAAGCAACGCCGCGACTACGGAGCTGTCGACGCCGCCGCTCATGGCTACGGCGACGAGTTCAGTTATCGCGGTGGCGGAGGTTGCCGAGTCGGGATGGAGCGTGGTGCTCACAACTCTATTGTACTTAATTATTGCGCTAGGAATTGATGGCGGAAGCGCTGTGGGTGGCGGGGGAGATGGCGCGGAGTTGGGCGACGGCTTGGGGGATGAGTTGGAGGGCGGTGTCGATTTCAGCGCGAGTGGTGGGGCGGCCGAGGGTGAAGCGGAGGCTGCTGCGGGCTTCGGCGGAGGAGAGGCCGATGGCGGTGAGGACGTGGGAGGGTTCGACGGCGCCGGAGGAGCAGGCTGCGCCTGTGGAACACGCGAGGCCCTTTAGGTCGAGGGCGATTAGGAGGGCTTCACCGTCGACGCCGGGGAAGAGGATGTTGGTTGTGTTTGGTGTGCGCGGGGAGGTGGCGGCGTTGACTCGCGATCCGGGGACGCGTTGGAGGATGCCGCGTTCGAGGTCGTTGCGGAGTTCGGTGATGCGTGGGGAATCTTCGTGTAGAGACGTTGCGGCGAGTGCGGCGGCTTTGCCTAAACCTACTATGCCGGCGACGTTTTCTGTGCCGGGGCGCATGCTGCGTTGGTGGTGGCCGCCGAAGAGATATTGGCGCACCGGGGTGCCGGTGCGGATGTAGAGGGCGCCGATGCCTTTGGGGCCGTAGATTTTGTGGGCGGAGAGGGAGAGTAGGTCGAGGTTAAGTGCGTTGACGTCGATGGGAATTTTGCCGGCGGATTGGACGGCGTCGGTGTGGAAGTAGACGTCGGCTTGGGCGGCGAGTTGGCCGATTTTTTCGAGGGGCTGGATGGTGCCGACTTCGTTGTTGGCGTGCATTACGGAGATGAGGGTGGTGTCGGGGATTTCGCGGAGGAGTTTTTGTAAGTGATCGGGGTCGACGACGCCATCGCCGTTGGCGGGAATAAAGGTGACGTTTGCGCCGCGCTGTTCGATGGACTGAGCCGCGTTGAGGACGGCTTCGTGTTCGATGGTAGTGGAGATCAGATTCTGGTTTTTGTAGTGGGTCGGGTCGAACATGCCGAAGATGGCGTGGTTGTCGGATTCGGTGCCGCCGCTGGTGAAGATGATTTCCTGTGGGCGAGCGTTGACGAGCGCGGCGACTTGTTCGCGGGCGGTTTCGACGGCGGCGCGGGCTTTTTGTCCGGGGGAGTGGACGGAGGAGGCGTTAGCGAATTCGGCGGAGAAGTAGGGAAGCATGGCGTCGAGGACGCGCGGGTCGACCGGGGTGGTGGCGTTGTAGTCGAGGTAGATGTGGGGTTTCATGGTGGACTGAGCGTGCTTCACGCGAGCGCATTCAGATTAGCAGGAACGAGACGGGATAGAGACTGCGTTCAGCGGGTTGAGATGAGTCAGGTTGGATCTAAACCCCCACACGCAACTACGGCGTGTGGGGCACCCCAATCGTGCTCGAATTGTAAAAACGCGGTGGTTGAAATTGTGAAACAAAATCTTGTGAAGGATTGTTACGGGGCGTTGGTCGACACGTGAAATTGCGTTCTGTAGAATGAACGTCCCGCGCGGAAGGGCCTACAAGGATGCTGGTATTGTGGGCGTTTGGTGCAGATGGTTAGTTGGAAGTCTGAGTACAAATCGAGGAGGCAACTATGGGGATTTTCGATCAGATGTTTGGCAGCGGAGCGCAGGGACAGGATGCGGCCTCGCAGAAGCGCTTTGAGGAATTGAAGACCAAGTATCAGTCGGTGCTACGCATTATTGAGCAGCAGCAAATTCAACTATCGAATTTGCATGTGCAGGACAATAAGTTGTTCATCAAGGGGACGGCGCCTTCGGATGCTGCGAAGGACAAGGTTTGGGATGAGATCAAGCTGGTGAATCCGCAGGCGGATGACATTACTGCGGACTTTTCTGTGGCGCAGCAACAAGCGCAGGCGGCGGTCGCCGGTGGGACTCCCGCGGCGGCGGTGGCTGCGGGTGGGCAGACGTATACCGTGAAAGCGGGCGACAGCTTGTCGAAAATCAGCCAGCAGTATTATGGGAATGCGCATGACTACATGCGGATTTTCAATGCGAATCGGGACAAGCTCAGCGATCCGAATAAGATTCAGCCGGGCATGGAGTTGACGATTCCGGCGGGGGACAAGTAGTTCGCTCGGAAGAGAAGAACATGGAAAGAAAAAAGGCCGGACATTTGTCCGGCCTTTTTTCTTTTGCCTCAACTGAAAATTCGGATTATGGGTTGGGGAGGCCGACGCCCCAAGTTGGTGTGGTGGTAGCGACGTCGTCGAAATTGGTGATGATGCCTTGAGCGCGGTTCATGGCTTTGCGCACCGACGGAAGTGAGAGGGAGGCGTCGTGGCTAGCGCTGTTGTCCCAGACTTCAGTGACCCACAGGCCGCCGCCATCGCTGATATCTTTGGCGACGACGTAGGCGAGGCAGCCGGGCATGCCGGTGGCGCCTTCTTTCAGGATGGCGATCATTTCGTCGCGTCTCCCGGGGACAACTGAGAGTCGGGTGATGAGACCGTACATGCTGCGGACCTCCGCCGGAACTGGGCTGTGGCGATAGGGTTAGGGTAGCGTTTTGGTTGGGGAAAACGAGTTGGCCGTTGGGGCAGTGGCTGCGAATTGTGCACGTGCTGGGTGGGAAACTTGGATGGTTGGGAAGGTTTTTTAGTTGGGCGGTACTACAAAAAGCGGAAGAAAAACCGGCGTGGAAATTTAAGCCTGGGCCGTCCCACCCTTGCAAAAACCGCAAGGGTAGGCCACCCAGGCGTGGGTGATGTTGAAGAAATTCAAAACCTCAAGTTTCAAGAAATGTAAAAGGGCAGCCGGTTGGGGCTGCCCTTTTGCGTTTCTGCTGGTGCTTCGATGAGTCTTAGTGGTCGGGGTGGTCGTGGCGCCAGGCCCAGTAGGCTTCCTGGTCTTTGCGGTTGAGCTTGCCGTAGTCGCGGTATTCGCGGTGGTTTTCGGTGAAGTATTGATGGTAGGCGCGGTCTTCGTGTTCGTCCCAGTTGTGGTAGTCCTTGTGGGAACGGTCGTATACGCGCTTGTCGTGATGTTCGTCTTGAGCGGCGGCACGGCTGACGGTCGCCGCAGGTGCGGTGAGCGCGAAGCCTAAGAAAACAAACGACGCGTATCGAAGTGCTGTCTTCATCTGTGCTCCTCCGGATTATTGTTGGATTGATGTATCTGGGGGATGGGCTACTTCCGCAGTATGGGCCGCCAGCGGGAGGTGTACATACCAAGTGCGCTGTAGGTGGAAAAGTGCCCGAGTTTGGAACGTGTTACAGTTTGCGATTCAGGTGAATTGGTGGAGGCGGCGTGGCGTATCGCGATTTGCGGGAGTTTGTGGCGAAGCTGGAGAAGGCCGGGGAGTTGAAGCGGATTCGCGCTGAGGTCGATCCGGTTTTGGAGATTACCGAGGTGGCGCAGCGAGTGGCGCGCGATGCGAAACGGTCGACGGACAGTGTGGGGCCGGCGCTGTTGTTTGAGAATCCGAAGGGCTCACGTGTGCCGCTGCTGATTAACACGTTTGGAAGTTTGCGGCGGATGGAGTTGGCGTTCGAGGTGGAGAGGTTGGACGACGTAGCGGCGCGGATTCAGGGGTTTTTGAAGATGGAGACGCCGCAGGGCTTGTTCGACAAGATCAAGATGTTGCCGAAGCTGGCGGAGCTGGGTTCGTTTTTTCCGAAGAGTGTGAAGAGCGGTCCGTGCAAGGAAGTGATTTACAAAGGCGCGGATGTGAATCTGCTGCACTTTCCGATTTTGAAGTGTTGGCCGCAGGATGGCGGACGCTTTATTACGTTTCCGTTGGTGTTCACGAAAAATCCGGAGACCGGAAAGCGCAACGTGGGGATGTATCGCATGCAGGTCTACGATCAGCGAACGACAGGGATGCATTGGCAGACGCAGAAGCATGGCGCGGAACATTTTCGGCGGGCGCGTGCTGCGGATCCGCAGGGGAAGATTGCGGTGTCGGTGGCAATAGGCGCGGATCCGGCAACTTCGTTGGCAGGGATGCTGCCGATTCCGCCGGACCTGGATGAAATGATGTTCGCGGGATTCTTGCGGCGTGAGCCGGTGGAGATGGTGAGCTGTGAAACGAATGATTTGGAAGTGCCGGCCAATGCGGAGATTGTTTTGGAAGGGTATGTGAATTTAGGGGAGATGCGGACGGAAGGTCCATTTGGCGATCACACCGGGTTTTATTCGTTGGAAGGGGAGTTTCCGGTTTTTCATGTGGAGTGCATTACGCATCGGAAGGATCCGATTTATTTGACGACGGTGGTCGGGCCGCCGCCGCAGGAAGATTTTTATATGGGGTACGCGGTGGAACGAGTGTTTATGCCGGTGATGAAGATGCAGTATCCGGAGATTGTGGATGTGGCCATGCCGGCGGAAGGAATTTTTCACAACTTGATGATTGTGGCGATTCGGAAAAGTTATCCGGGGCACGCACGAAAAATTATGAATGCGATTTGGTCGCTGGGGCAGGCCATGTTTACCAAGGTGATCGTGGTGGTGGATCACGACGTGGATGTGCACAACTTTAGTGAAGTGGTGTGGAAGGCATTGTGCGCGATCGATCCGGAGCGGGATGTGCAGTTTAATTTGGGGCCGGCGGATACGCTGGATCATGCGTCGCGGATTCAGGATTTTGGGTCGAAGATGGGGATCGATGCGACGCGGAAGTGGGCGTCGGAAGGTTTTACGCGGCCGTGGCCGGATGAGATTTTGATGGATGAAGGGACGAAGAAGCGGGTGGAGGGGATGTGGAAGGGGTTGGGATTGTGACGGTTGGCCGGTAGGAGTTGAAAAAAACACGCTGCTGGATGTGGCAGGGGTTGTGAGTGGGGGATCGAGAAAAGAACCTTCGGGAAGGTTCCTCCGCTTCGCAGCCCGACGCCTTCGCAGGAGCGAAGTTGAAAAGCAGAAGCGTCGGGCTGCTTCGGTCGGAATGACAGTTGGTCGTTACAGTTGAGAAAAATCTTATTGTTGCGGCTGTGGCCGCTTGTTGAAAAAAAGTCCGAAGCGAAAGTCCGAACTGTAAGTCCGAAGCGGACGATAGAAATGGGATTCAGAAGCGAATTCAAAAAACAATTTAGAAGAAAGAATGCGGGTTCGTGAAGCAGGGCTTGCTGAAGCAGGGCGAACCCTGGGGCACCCTTTTCGCTTACGGCGGGTAATTGTCCGGCGCAGGGAATGGGAAGATAAAAGAAAAGTCTAGAGCAAGACCATCCTGGAAATGGACGGTGGGGAGACCTGTGCGTGTGGCCTGCCCGCGCCGCCGATTTTCTGAGACGGAGTTGGGCGATTCACGGGGGATTGCGGCGGGTGTTGCGCAGAATATAACTGGTTATTTACGCGCGAAGGGTAAACGGTGGACGATGCTGCGTAAAGTGGTAATGAGCGTCCTATACCACAATATATAGAGGCCGTACCATACAAAGACCTAGAATTGCCTGAAACTACCCCCATTCTTAGGACAACTGCGGCAGAGAATTTCTTGACGGTGTGCGCGAGGGGATGTCATAACAAGTCCACGAATCGCACTCTGCCATTGCGCGCTGCTACGTGGGGTGCACCACCAAATGATTGAAAGTCTGGGCAGGTCTTCGGAAACCGGGGTGGCTTTCCTCGTGAACGAATCGCGAGAAGTGATGAACGTCAGGCAGGCGTCGCAGTATCTGGGGATTAGCCCGGATACCCTGTACCGTTACATCACCGAAGGCGAAATTCCTGCGTTCAAACTGGGCAACCGTTGGAAACTTCGTAAGACAATTTTGGACCGTTGGATGGAACGAAAGATGAGCCAGGCGCATTCGAAGCGCCGGTAGTTTGGGCAGGTTTTAGTTTCCGAGAAGGAAAGAGGCCGCAATATGGCGTGGTTACCGGGCGGGCGAAAGGGCAAACAGTTGGTGGGACTGGATATTGGATCCAGTTCGATCAAGGCGGTGGAGCTGAAGTCCACCAAAGCGGGGTATGAGCTGGTGAGCTTCGGGTTGGAGCCGCTGGCGCAGGACACCGTGGTGGATGGGGCGATCATGGACGCGCCGCAAGTTGCCAATGCCATTTCGAAGATTTTCGACACGCAAAAGATCAAGACCAAGAATGTGGGCACTTCGGTTTCGGGACACTCGGTGATCGTGAAGCGGGTTCCGCTGCCGCTGATGACTGAGGATGAGCTGTATGACCGGATTCCTTCGGAAGCCAGCCAGCACATTCCCTTCGACATCGCGGACGTGAACCTGAGCTACCAGTTGTTGGAATCAATGGACGCGCAGATGGACGTGCTGCTGGTGGCGGTTAAGAAGGACAAGATTCTGAACCACACCAACGTATTGGCGCAGGCAGGGAAGACGCCGGTGGTGGTGGATATCGACGCGTTTGGCTTGCAGAACTGCTTTGAAATGAATTACGAGCCGGATGCGGGGCAGACGGTGGCGTTGCTGAATATTGGCGCCAGCGTAATGAACATCAACATTGTGCGCGGCGGGATTCCGTTGTTTACCCGCGACGTCAGCGTGGGCGGCAACCAGTACACCGACGCGCTGCAAAAGGAATTGGACCTGAGCTTCGAGGACGCCGAAAAGTTGAAGATGGGCGACACCTTGCCGAGCGTTACTGACGACCAGAAGCAACAGATTCTGCGCAGCGTCTCGGACATTCTCACCCTGGAAATTCAAAAGACCTTTGACTTCTTCCGGGCTACGGCGAGCGGGGAAAACATCCAGCGCATCGTGGTGGCCGGCGGCACTGCACGGGTTCCTGGTTTAGTGGACCTGCTGCGGGAAGAGTTTGCGATGCCGGTGGAAGAGTTGAATCCGTTCCGCAAAGTGCTCATCAATCCCAGCCGGCACAGTGATGATCAGATTCGCGAGCTGGCACCGCGACTGGCCATAGCTGTGGGTCTGGCGCTGAGGAGCTTCGACTAACCATGATTCGTATAAACCTTCTCGGACAGATTAGACCGAAGACGGCACGGCGTCCGGTGGATACCGGCGCGGCGGTGCCGGCGATTTTCATGATTGCGGGGGCGGTGCTGGCGTTGGGGGTGTTGTTCGCGCTGTACCTCAGCTTCCAGAAATCGCTGAACGAAGAAAACGCCCGGATTGCGCAGTTGAATGCGGAAAAGACGCAGTTGCAGCAGATCAAGAATCAGGTGGAAGCGTTCACCACGCAGAAGGCGATTCTGCAGCAGCGGGTCTCGACCATCGAGCAATTACAGCGAGATCGGACCGGCGGGCAGGATTTGCTGGACATGGTGGCCAACACCGTGTCGCGCACGGAGAATTTGTGGCTGACGACCGTGGAACGCAAAGGCAACAGTCTGAGCCTGGAAGGTTCGTCCGCGTCGATCAATTCGGTGGCGAACTTTATTACCGCACTAAAGCGGTCTGGCTACTTCCAGAAGGTAGAAATTAAGGAATCCAAGCAGGACGACCGAAACACCGCGGTGCAAACGTACAACTTCCAGATCACCGCAGAAATCAGCCCGCCGCAACCGGCGCAGGCCAAACCGGCCAACACGCCGGCGACGCCAGCCGCGGCACCCGCGAGGAAAGGGTAAGCCATGGCCAATCCATTTCGAGATATGTCGGTGTTCATGCAGGCCCTGGTGGCCCTAGGTCTTGCGCTGGTCATTTTCCTGGCGGGCATGTTCCTGCCGTTTTCACCGGTGGCTCAGGAACGTGCGGCAGTCAGCCAAGCAGTGCAGCAGCGCACAGTGCTGAGCGACGAAGTGACTCAGTTGCAGGTGTACAAGCAGCGCTACGGAGAATTGAAGCAGCAGATGGACGCGCTGTCGAAGCAGTTGGATACGCTGAAGACCATCGTTCCGGAAGAAAAAGAAGTGGACGAGTTCATCCGGTTGGTACAGGGAGCAGCGGCGGGCGCGAACGTTACGATCCGGCGGTTCACGGCGCAGGCCGTGGTGCCGCGAGAATTTCACTACGACATGCCGTTTGAGTTGCAGGCCGATGGGCCGTACTTCAACCTGCTGGACTTCTTCAGCCGCTTGAGCCGGCTGTCGCGGATTATCAATATTGGGGACCTGCGATTCGAGGATCCGGATAAGCCCACCAGCGGCGGTTCGAAGTATCCGCTGCGACCAGGGACCACGGTTACCGCAGTCTTCACAGCTACGACCTATTTCACCAAGCCCGCTGATGCACCGCCCGCCTCCGCACCTGGAGTACGGCCGGCAGCCGCAGCAGCTGGAAAGCCCTGAGCGGGAATGAGAACTATGCGTTCAATCATCTCACTCGTAACCGGAATTTTACTCACGGCGGCAGCGACCTGCTCGTTTGCGCAGGGACAGCCGTCCAACGCGACGCCCAAGCCAGCGCCGGTGGCCCCGGCTGCCAAGCATCCGGCCAGGAAGCACGCCGCAGCGAAGTCGGCGGACGCGGCACCCGCGGCTCCGCAAGAAGGTGTGGTCACGAAACCTGGACGACGGGACCCGTTCGAATCGCTGATCGGGAAACAAAAGGCGCAACAAGAAGCAGCCAAGAATTTACCGCCGGGTAAGGGCGGGTTGCAGGTCAGCACGCTGAAGATTGACGGCATTGTGCACGCTCCCAACGGGATGATCGCGGTGGTGAGCAATCCCCAGAACCGCACGTACTTTTTGCATGAAGGGGATCAGTTGTACGACGGCAAAGTGGAAAGAATTGCGATGGACGGAGTCTCGTTCCACGAGTCGGGCAAAGACGCGTTTGGCAAGCCGACGGAGCGGGAAGTGAACAAGAGAATTTACTCGAATGCAGGAGAAGAGCAATGAAGACGAATTGGCCGGCCTTACGGTCTGGTTTCCTGATTCTATCCAGCTTGACCGTGGGCTCACTCGCGTTGTCGGCGCAGTCCCCGGAACATGCTGGGGCGAGCGCCACGAGCGTTCCGACAGTCATCTCCAGCGCTGCCATCCTGCAGACCGCGACGCAGCACGCCAGCGTGCGCGTGGAGGGCCAAGGCAAGTTAGAGGCCCGCGCGGTGCGCTTGCAGAATCCCGACCGGCTGGTGCTGGATTTCAGCGGAGCACGGCTGGGCGCGCATAAGACGGAAGTGAGCGGCTCGGCGGCGCCGGTGTTGGGCGTGCGGCTGGGACAGTTCCGCAATGACGTGGTGCGCGTGGTGATCGACCTGGATGGAGCGGCGCGCTATCAGCTTTCGCATGACGGCTCGGCGGTGGTGGTGGCGTTTGACGGCCCGACGGGTTCTTCGACGGCCAGCGCTTCGCGCAAGAGCGGGATGTCTTCGCCGAACTTCAGTTTGCCGGGTGAGTTGACCCAACCTTCGATGACGCTCGCGTCATTCGGGGGGAAGAGCGAGCCGGAGCGTCCAACGGAAGGTTCAGGACAGGCGGCGCAACAAGCGATTAAGCAGGCCAACGCGGCAGCAGCGTCGGTGGCACAGGGTGCCACGCAGGCTTCTCCGATGCCGGCGCCTCCGGGCAAGTACACCGGGGAGCCGATTTCGGTGAACCTGAAGGACGTGGACCTGCGCGATTTCTTCCGGCTGATTCACGAAATCAGCGGACTGAATGTGGTTTTGGATCCGGCGGTAAAGGGCAGCTTGACCATCGTGCTGGATGAAGTGCCCTGGGACCAGGCGCTGGACATCGTGCTGCAGAATAACGGGCTGGATAAGCAGCTGAACGGCAACGTGCTGCGCATCGCTACCCGCGACACTTTGAAGAAGGAAGCGGAAACGCAGCGGGACCTGGAAAAGGCCCAGGCCGAAGCGGTGGCTCCGGTAACTGTGACTCGTGTGCTGAGCTACGGAAAAGCCGGAACGATGAAAGACACCTTGAAGAAATTCCTGAGCTCGCGCGGCGACATCCTGTCGGATGACCGCTCGAACCAGTTGATCATTCGCGATATTCCTTCGGTGATTCCGACGATCGATAACCTGATCCGCCAGTTGGATCGCAAGTCGCAGCAGGTGGAAATCGAAGCGCGCGTGGTTTCAGCGTCGCGTTCCTTCGCACAGGATATCGGTACTGAACTAGGTTTTGCTGGGTCGACCACCGGGGGCCGTTCGCTCTTTAGCGGCACGCCGGAAGTAGGCGCCAGCGGTGTGACTACCGGCACAGGTATTCCGGCTTCGCCAGTATCCGTGGCGACCGGGGCGACTACCGGCAACGGTATCACCAGCGGTATTCCGCTGAACACCGAGTTGGCGGCAGGCGTACCGACCAGCGGCTTTGGGTTCTCGCACCGTTCGCCGAACTTCGCGGTGGACTTCTTCATCACTGCGGCGGAAGCGAAGGGCGTGGGCAAGTTACTGTCCAAGCCGAAAGTCATCACTCAGAACAACGAGAAGGCTACGATCAAGCAAGGTACCAAGATTCCGATTCAGACCACCATCAACAACACCATTTCGGTGCAGTTCATCGACGCGGTGTTGAAGCTGGAAGTGACCCCGCAGATTACCGCGGAAGGCACGGTGTTCATGGACGTGCTGGTGGAGAACACGCAGATCGACACTGGTATCCCACGCGTGCAGGGTATTCCGGCGTTGGATACGCAGTCGGCGGAGACCAAGGTAACGGTGTCTGACGGCGGCACGGTGGTCATCGGCGGCATCATTATTTCGTCGCAGCGGGTGGACATCACGCAGGTGCCGATCGTGGGCAGCATTCCGGTGATTGGCAACCTGTTCAAGCGGACGAATATTTCGATTACGTCGCAGGAGTTGCTGTTCTTCCTGACGCCGCGCATCATTCCTGGGTAATTTCACTTAGACGATCTTCCGGCTCAGCCGGGACAACTTAACTTTCCCGCAAGGGAGTTCAATCGAGGAGGCTCCGGTCTCCTCGATTCTTTTTATGACGAGGGGAATTTCGGAACGAAGGTTATGACGAATGCGTTTGTGCGGCGCCGAGCGGCGCTGGCGGAAAAATTTGGGAGCAGCAAGGTGGACGGGTTGTTGGTGACCCATCCGGCGGACTGGTATTACCTAACAGGGTTCACCGGGGATTCCGGAGCGCTGATTGTGGGGCGGCGCGCGGCTACGCTGATTACTGACGGGCGATTTACCGGGCAGGCGGGGGCAGAGACCTCCGGGGTGCAGGTGGTGCTGCACAAGAACCCGCTGTTTGAGGCGACGGGGAAATTTTTAGCGGCGGGGAAGGTTAAGAGGATTGGTTTCGATCCCGGGCAGCTTACCGTAGCGCAGCTGCAGACGCTGAAGAAGGCCGCCGGGCGGGGTTGCGCGTGGGTTCCGGTGGCGGGACTGGTTTCCGATCAGCGGATGCGCAAAGACCCGCAGGAACTGGCGGTAATGCGGCGGGCGGCGGCTGTGGCGGACCAAGTGGTGGCCGAAGCGCTGAAGGTGCTGAAGCCGGGCGTGCGGGAATTTGAGGTGGCCGCGGAGGTGGAATACCAGATGCGCAAACGCGGCGCGTCAGGGGCGGCGTTCGAAACCATCGTGGCGTTTGGCGAAAGAGCGGCGCTGCCACATGCGCGTCCGACCGCCAAACGATTGAAGAAAAATGAGTTTGTGGTGCTAGACCTGGGTGTTATACTCGCGCACTATTGCAGCGATATCACCCGCACATTTTATTGTGGCAAGGCTCCGGCGCGCGCTCGCCAGTGGTATAAGGCAGTGCAGGAGGCGCAGGTGGCGGCGATTGCCGCAGTAAAGAACGGCGCGGCGTGCGGCGATGTCGATGCAGCCGCAAGGCAGGTTCTGGAAGGCTACGGGCTGGGCGAGTATTTCGTGCACAGCACCGGGCACGGGCTTGGGCTGGAAGTGCACGAAAATCCGCGCGTGGCGCGGGGCCAGAAAAAGCGGCTGGAACCAGGTAACGTCATCACCATTGAGCCGGGAATTTACATCGAAGATGTGGGCGGAATCCGCATCGAAGACGATGTAGCTGTGCATCGCGATCGATTTGAAGTGTTGACCCGCCACACGCGGGATCTCATCGAGATTTAAAACAGGCATGGCGCGCAAAAAAACCTCCAAAGCGGCTGGCGGGAACTTCGCGGAACCCGAAATCGAGTACATCGAGCAGCTGCTGAAGTTCATGACCGACCACAATCTGGAAGAGTTTGAGTATTCGCGGGGGGATTTGCGGATACGGCTGCGGAAGCCGTCCAGCGGGACGGTGGTGCACGCCGGGTCGGGCCATGCACCCGCCGGAAATTATTGTGGCGGGCGGTGGTGAGTCGGCGGCACCTGCGGCGGCCTCATCGAGCGCCGGGGCAAGTGCCAGCGAAGATTTGCACCTGATTAAATCGCCGATTGTTGGGACGTTTTATGGCGCGCCCGAGTCCTGGGCGCGGAGAACTTTGTGAAGGTCGGCTCGCACGTCGAGGCCGGGCAGACGCTGTGCATCGTGGAAGCGATGAAGCTGATGAACGAGATTGAGTCCGACGCCAGCGGCGAGATCACCCGGGTCTACGTCGAGAACGGCCAGCCGGTGGAGTACGGGCAGCCGCTCTTCGGCATCCGAGCCGCGCGGAAAAAGTAGCCGGGCGCCCTCATCCATGTTCCAAAAAATTCTCGTAGCCAATCGCGGGGAAATTGCCCTGCGGGTGATTTGCGCCTGCAAGGAAATGGGCATTGCCACGGTGGCGGTGTATAGCGAGGCCGACCGCAATTCGCTGCACGTGCGGTTTGCGGATGAAGCGGTGTGCATTGGACCGCCGCGCAGCAGTGAGAGTTACCTCAATATTCCGCAGGTGATCAGCGCCGCGGAAATCACCAATGTGGATGCGATTCATCCGGGGTATGGGTTTCTCTCGGAGAACGCCAACTTCGCGAGTGTGTGCGAAGCCTCGGAAATTACCTTCATTGGGCCGACGCCGGAAATTATCGAAATGATGGGGGACAAGGACCGGGCGCGGCGGGAAGTGCGCGCGGCGGGATTGCCCACGGTTCCGGGGACCGACGGAATTATTGAAGGCGAGGAACAACTTTCCGAAGCGGCGAAGAAAATCGGGTATCCGCTGATCTTGAAGGCTTCGGCGGGCGGCGGCGGGCGCGGGATGCGCATTGTGCGGCGAGTGGAGGATTTGCTGTCGTCGTATCAAGCGGCCCGGAGCGAGGCGCAGCAGGCCTTTGGGAATCCGGATATGTACGGCGAGAAGTTTATTGAGAGGCCGCGGCATATCGAGTTTCAGGTGCTGGGCGACCAGCACGGGCATGTGGTGCATTTGGGCGAGCGGGAGTGCAGCATTCAGCGGCGGCACCAGAAGTTGGTGGAAGAGTCGCCGTCGCCGGTGATGACCGCGAAGCTCCGCAAGGAAATGGGCGACAAGGTGGTGAAGGCCATGCAGAAAATTGGCTACACCAATGCGGGGACGATCGAGTTTTTGATGGATGAAGACGGCTCGATTTATTTTATCGAGATGAATACGCGGATTCAGGTGGAGCATCCGGTGACGGAGTTGGTGACCGGAGTGGATTTGATCAAGGCGCAGATTCGCATCGCGGCGGGCGAGCATTTGAAGGATGCCACTGGCGAGATTCAGTATTCGGGCCATGCGATCGAGTGCCGGATCAATGCGGAGGATCCGGAGACGTTTGTGCCGTCCGCGGGGCGGATCACTACGTTTCAGGCGCCGGGCGGACTAGATGTGCGGGTGGATTCGGCGGCGTATGCGGATGCGGTGATTCCGCCTTATTACGACTCGATGATCGCCAAGCTGGTAGTGAAGGGCCGCGACCGCAACGAAGCGATTGCGCGGATGAAGCGGGCGCTGGAGATGTTTGTGATTGAGGGGATTCGCACGTCGATTCCGCTGCAGAGAAGAATTATGGCGGACCCAGACTTCGCGGCGGGGCGGTTTGATACGCATTTTATTGAGCGTTTGTTGGCGCATCACGGGAAATAGGGATTGATGCGCCTTGTTCTGCCGCGACTGTATGTGATATTAGACGCAGCATTGTTGAGCCTCCCTCTGAAAAAATGTGCGGCTGAGATGGTAGATGCCGGGGTGCGGTTGATGCAGTACCGCGACAAGAATGCGTCGGCGAGGCAATTGTTTGAGAATTCCCGCGAGTTGTCCGAGTATTTCCGGCCTTTGGATGTGCAATTTATTGTGAATGACCGTGCGGATGTGGCGGCGCTGGCTGGTGCTGGCGGTGTGCACGTGGGGCAGGATGATTTGGGAGTTGAAGAGGCGCGAGTAGTGGTGGGCAGCGAAGCGATAGTTGGGTTGTCGACGCACAATGCGGAGCAGTTTGAGCGGGCGCTGAAAACGTCGGCGGACTACGTTGCGGTGGGGCCGGTGTTTGCGACCGGGTCGAAAGCGAATCCGGATCCGGTTGTGGGAGTGGAGTTTGTTGCGCGGTGCCGGGCGCTGACAGACCGGCCGATTGTGGCGATTGGCGGGATCACGCTGGAGCGTGCTGCGGCGGTGATTGAGGCTGGCGCGGATTCGGTGGCGGTGATTGGCGATATTTGGCGTGCTTCCGATCCCGGGAAGCGTGCATCGGAATATTTAGAACTGTTGGGGCGCGTGCAACCAAATTCTGTGCCGCGAGCTGCGGGAAATAATGCCTGAAACTCATTTGAATCGACCACCGACTGCGGAGCGGACTGAAGTTGGGTTCGTGCGTGCGATTGGATTGTTTGACGGCACGATGATTGTGGTCGGGTCGATGATTGGCTCGGGTGTATTTATCGTGGCGGCGGACATTTCACGGCAGACCGGTTCGCCGGCTGGTTTGATGTTCACGTGGATTATTACCGGGCTGCTGACGATTTCGGCGGCGCTTTCGTACGGGGAGTTGGCGGCGCTGTTTCCGCGCGCGGGCGGGCAATACATTTATTTGCGGGAGGCGTATTCGCCGCTGTGGGGATTTTTGTATGGGTGGACGCTGTTTCTGGTGATTCAGAGCGGGACGATTGCGGCGGTGGCGATTGGGTTTGCGCGGTACATGGGCGTGTTGCTGCCGGCGATTTCGCCGCAGGCCTGGGTGATTCCGCCGGTGGCGCTGGGATCGAAGTATGCGATTAGTTTGTCGGTGCAGCAGTTGGTGGGCGTTCTGCTGATCATTTTTCTGACGTTTTTGAACACGTTGGGAGTACAGCTGGGAAAAATTATTCAGAATGTGTTTACCAGCGCGAAGACGCTGTCGTTGCTGGGACTGATCTTTTTGTGTGTGTTTGTGGGGCGGAATGCGGCGGCAATCAGCGAAAACTTTTCGCATTTCTGGGCGATTCGGGATGCGGATGCGATTTCTCCGGGGGCCGATTTTCTGCGGAGCTTTGTTCCCACGGTGAGCGCGGCCGGTGGGGCGTTTGGAGTATTTGTGGCGTTTGGAGTGGCGCAGGTGGGGTCGCTGTTTTCCGCGGATGCGTGGAACAACATTGGATTCACCGCGGCGGAAGTGAAGAATCCCAAGCGGGATGTGGCGCTGTCGATGGCGTTTGGGACGATGATCGTGATCTCCCTGTACGTGCTGGCCAATCTGGCGTACTTGTGCGCGATGCCGTTGTCGATGATTCAACATGCGCCGGATGATCGGGTGGCTTCGGCGGCGTTGAATGCGGTGTTTGGGCCGGTGGGCGCTTCGATCATGGCGGTGGCGATTATCATTTCGACGTTTGGGTGCAACAACGGGCTGATTCTGGCCGGTGCGCGGGTGGCCTACGCGATGGCCAAGGATGGATTATTTTTTCGCGCGACGGGGAAGTTGAATAAGCGCGGGGTGCCGTCAACGGCGCTGATTTATCAGGGCGTGTGGATTATCGTGCTGATTTTGCTGCGGACGCGACATGTGGATGCGGCCGGAATGGTGACGTACGGGAATTTATACAGCGACCTGCTGGATTACGTGGTGTTTTCGGTTTTGATTTTCTATGTGCTGACGATTGCGGGGATCTTTGTGTTGCGGCGGAAGAGGCCGGAAGCGGAGCGTCCTTATAAGGCGTTTGGGTATCCGTTTGTGCCGCTGCTGTACATCGTATCGGCGTGCGCGATTATGTTTGTGCTGCTGCTGTATAAGACGCAGACGACTTGGCCGGGGTTGGTGATTGTGCTGTTGGGGGTGCCGGTGTATTTGCTGTGGTCGCGGAAGAGTGCGACGGGGCAGGCGGCGAGCTGAAGATCGCTGTTCAGCGAGCGGGAACTGGCACGGGCTTAGCGGTAACTTTAATCGGTTGAATTGCGATTTTGTTGTAGGGCCGGTGAGGGGACCGCCCTACAATATGTGCGTCCCAGTCCAATTTGGCCGTCGCACGCGGGGCGTTGAGAATCCCGAGGAGAAACTGCATGGGCAATATGTTCGCGAAAAAACCGATGAGCATGCTGCTGGCCGAGTCGGCAGAGCATGGCGAGCACAGCTTGAAGCGCACGCTGGGACCGTTTCAGTTGACGGCGCTGGGAGTTGGCGCGGTAATCGGCGCGGGGATTTTCGTGTTGTCGGGATTGGGCGCGCATTATGCGGGGCCGGGCTTGATGCTGTCGTTTGTGTTTTCGGGATTGGGTTGCGCCTTCGCGGGGCTGTGCTACGCGGAGTTTGCGGCGATGATTCCGTTGGCCGGGAGCGCGTATACGTATGCGTATGCGACGCTCGGGGAATTGATTGCGTGGATTATCGGCTGGGATTTGACGCTCGAGTACGCGATGGGGGCGAGCACGGTTTCGTCGGGGTGGTCGAACCACTTTATTGAGTTGCTGGATATTTTCCATATTCGAATGCCGCTGTGGTTGGCGTATGACCATTGGACGGCGTTGGCTACCGCGCAAAAGATGGTGGCACGGCAGATGGCACTGGCGATGGATTCGACGCTGGTGCCGGGAACGCAGGCGTTTCTGGATAAGGTCAGCGCGATTATGACGGCGCAGTCGCCGGATTTGCTGCAGCGGGCACATGACATGGTGAATGCGCCGCATTTATTTGGGATGGAGATTGGGTTTAATTTGCCGGCGTTTGTGATCGCGCTGGTGATTACGGCCATTTTGGCGATTGGGATTAAGGAGAGCGCGAGCTTTAACGCGACGATTGTGGTGATTAAGGTGAGCGTGGTGCTGTTCGTTCTGGCGCTGGGGTCACGCTACATTTCGACCGCCAATTGGGGGACGGACTGGCACTCCTTTGCGCCGATGGGCTTCAGCGGAATTGGGGCGGGGGCGGCGTACATATTTTTTGCGTATATCGGATTTGATGCGGTGTCGACGACGGCCCAGGAAGCCAAGAATCCGCAGCGGGATTTGCCGATTGGAATTATCGTTTCGCTGCTGATGTGCACACTGTTGTATATCGGCGTCGCCGGTGTGTTGACGGGGATGGTGCGATGGCAAGACGTCAATATTGAAGCGCCGATTGCGCGGGCGTTTCTGGATCGCGGTTTGTCTACCGCGTCGCACATTATTACTCTGGGTGCCTTGGCCGGGCTGACGAGCGTGATGCTGGTGATGTTGTTGGGGCAGACGCGCGTGCTGTATGCCATGGCGAATGATGGATTGCTGCCGAAGAAGTTTTTTGCCGAGGTGCATCCGAGGTTTCGGACGCCGTACAAGACGACCATTGCGGTGGGGTTGCTGGCGGCGATTGTGGGCAGTGTGACGCCGATTGATGATATCGGGAAGATGGTGAATATCGGGACGCTGCTGGCGTTTGTGATTGTGTGTATTTCGGTGATTGTGCTGCGCAGGACCAATCCTTCGCAGCCGCGACCGTTTCGGACGCCGTGGGTGCCGGTGGTGCCGGTTCTGGGCGTGCTGTTCAACGGCTACATGATGATCAAGTTGGGGTGGGTGAACTGGGCACGGCTAATTGTGTGGCTGGTGATTGGGTTGGTGGTTTATTTTACGTATAGCCGGTATCACAGCCGGGTGAGTAATCCTGAATTGCGCCGAGAATCTTAGCAGTGGAGGGACAGACGCTACGTTTCCGTTAAAGTCGTGAAGACTTTAGCGTTTCGTGGTGGAAACGTTGTGTCAGTCCCCTGAGCTTCGTAGTGTCGTGCTCTCCTCTTTTACACGTTCTGGTAAAGTAGAGGCTTCTACTTGGCCAGATGACTTCCTTTCCATCACAAATTAAGAATATTTGGCGGCGGCTTTCGAGTTTTGACATCGTTGCGCTGCTGATCCTGGTGTGCGGCGTGGCGGTGATTTTTGCCGGATTTCACGGCGGGCCCTTCAGTTTTCTGAAGTTTTTGAGTGCGATTTCGGCGTTTTATCTGATTTTTCGGTTTGTGAGCTGGTGGCGGTCGCGGTTGCTGTGGAGTTTGCGGAATCGGCTGATTGTGGCGTACCTGTTTATTGCGCTGGTGCCGATTCTGTTGATTCTTACGCTGGGCTTGCTGGCGGGGCGGATTTTGTATTCGCAGCTCGGTGCCTACTTGCTGTATGAGGACATCCACGAGCGGATTAATGCGGTGGAGGATGTGGCGGAGCATATTGCGGAGGCGCATAGCGATGCGCTGAGTGGAGTGCCGGCGCTGGAACGCGAGAAGACGTTGGCGGCGCAGTCGAAGAAAGTGCACCAGCGGGACCTGCCTGGGTTGGAAATAACCTTCGCGGATGATCCGAGGTTGTTGCGCAAGATTGCACACGGCGGAGATTCGTTTGCGGGGCTGCTGCAGGATGAGCGGCAGCTTTCGCTGATGTGTGTGCGGGCAATTGCGAGGCCGACGGGAGTGCGGGTGGTGCAGTTGCAGGTGCCGGTGACGCCGGAGCTGCTGGCGAGTATTGCGCCGGATCTGGGCGCGATTCATTTGAACTTGATGCGGAAAATTAGTGGGAAAGGCGAGCCGCAGACGGTGATCTATGACACCGGCGGGGAGCAGTATGCGGCGGGGACGCAGATTGTGGCGCGGTCGCGGACGCTGCAGGCGGAGGGATTTTGGATTGATCCGTCCGTGAGCGTGGTGTCGCGCTTGAACTCGGTGTACGTGTCGCACGACGGGTCGGTGGTGGAGGCGAACCGGCCGGTGCTGGCGGTGACCAATGCGCGGCCGTCGCGGCTGAATGCGCGGATTTTTAATTCGCTGGGGGAATTGCGCGATTCGTATTTGTTGTTGTTTGCGATGGTGGGCGCGGTGTTTTTTCTGATTGAGCTGGCGGCGTTGATTATCGGGATCAATATGACGCGGCAGATTACCAGCGCGATTGGAGAGCTGTACGCGGCGACGCAGTATGTGCAGACCGGAGATTTGACGCATCGGGTGAGGATTGAGCGGCGGGATCAGTTGGGGGTGTTGGGGGAGTCGTTTAATTTGATGACGGGTTCGATCAGTGGGTTGATCGAAGAGCAGAAGCAGCGGCAGAGGCTGGAGAATGAGCTGTCGATCGCGCGAGAGGTGCAGAACCAACTGTTTCCCAAACGGCTGCCGTCGGTGCCGGGAGTGGAGATCGAGGCGATCTGCAAGGCGGCCCGGTCGGTCAGCGGGGATTATTACGATTTTATTCAATTGAGCTCGACGCAGATTGCGGTGGCCATCGCGGATATTTCCGGGAAGGGAATTTCGGCCGCGCTGATTATGGCTAGCTTGCAGGCCGCGCTGCGCAGCCAGTTGTTGCTGGATGGCAGCGAGAAGATGGATACCGGGGAGCTGGTGTCGCGGCTGAATAAACACTTGGTGCGGAATACGGCGGATGACCGGTTTGCGACGTTTTTTGTGGGAGTGTTTGATTGCGCGACGAGGACGATGCGGTATACCAACGCGGGGCATCTGCCGTGTTTTTTGCTGAGCGAAGGGCAGGCGGTGCATCTGGATCAGGGCGGGATGGTGTTGGGTGTGTATGAGGAGTCGACGTTCGAGGAAAATACTTTGACGGTGCCGCCGGATGCGGTGCTCATTGGTTATAGTGATGGATTGATTGAGCCGGAGAATGTGTACGGTGAGGAGTTTGGGGTGAAGCGATTGCAGGATGCGGCGGTGCGGGTGCAGGGGGCTTCGCCGAGCAGTGTGGCGTTGTCGCTGATGACCGCGGCGGAGGAGTGGGCGGGGAGTGCGGAGCAGGCGGATGATATGACGGTGATTGTGGCGCGGTTGCGGTAGCCGCCAGAGTCAGAGATTTTTGGGCGGTAGATTGCTGAGAAAAGTTGGGAGTCCAGGAGCGGACTAGCGAATGTCGCTGCGGAATCGAGTTGCGTTGGTAACGGGAGGAAGCCGCGGGATTGGGAGGGGCATTGCGGTGCGCCTGGCTAAGGATGGGGCGCGGGTGGGGATTGCGTACCGTTCGAATAAGTCGGCGGCGCAGCAGACGCTGCGTTTGCTGCAGGCCACAGGGGTGGAAAGCGTGGCGGTGGAGATTGATATTGCCGATCCGGCGCGTGCGGAACAACTGGTGAAGACCGTAGTGGACCGATTCGGGCGGCTGGATATTTTGGTCAATAACGTGGGGGATTTTCGCTGGGGGACGGTTTCGGATTCGACGCTGGAGGATTGGCAGGGGATTTTTTCTTCGAATTTGATGACCGCGTTGTATATGTGCCGGGCGGTGTTGCCGCATATGCGCCGAGGGCGGTGGGGACGGATCGTTAATTTAGGAGCGGTGGGGGCGGAGCGAGCATTTGGGCAAGCCAAGATTTCCGCGTATGCCGCGGCCAAGGCGGCGGTGGTGGCGTTATCGCGATCGCTCGCACTGGAAGAAGCCAAGAATGCGATTACGGTGAATGTGGTGAATCCGTCGAGTATCGATGAGAATGAGTTGACGCTGACGGAGGCGCGCACGATGCGGGATGCGCGGTTTCCGATTGGGCGTCCTCCGACGGTGGAAGATGTGGCGGCCAGTGTGGCGTTTTTTGCTTCGGAAGAAGCGGAGTATGTGACTGGGCAAGTGGTGAATGTTAGTGGCGGGTGGATGCTGTAAGTAGGCGGTTGTTGCTCCCTGCGGTTACAAACGATGAAAGCTCTGACTGCGCAACAGATGCGGGAAGTGGACCGGCTGACCACCGAGCGCTTTGATATTTCCGGGTTGAACCTGATGGAAGAGGCGGGCAAGGCGGTCGCGCAGGCGATTGTGGCGCGGCTTGAGCGGGTCAATGAGGAGAATCCTGGCGATTCGGCGCGGGTGTCGGTGCTGTGTGGGACTGGAAATAATGGTGGCGATGGGCTGGTGGCGGCGCGGCACCTTCGCTTGTCGGGTATCGATGCGAGCGTGTACGTACTAGGGCAATCGGAAAAACTGCATGGTGATGCGGCAGAGAATCTTCGGAGGTTGACGAAGACTGGCGGGGAGCTGCGATTCATCGAAGATGAAAAGGATTGGGATGAGGCAATTGAAGAGATTGAAGAATCCGATGTGATTGTGGATGCGCTGCTGGGGACCGGCTTGAGAGGTGCGGCGACGGGTCTCACCGCGAAAACCATTTTGCGGCTGAATGAATATTCGCGGAATGCCACGCTGGCGATGCCGCGGTTGATTGTGGCGGTGGATATGCCTTCGGGATTGCCTTCGGATGGGGAGTCGACGGATGGGCCGGTGTTGCAGGTGCATCAGACGATCACGTTCACGGCGCCGAAGATTGGCCAGTTGGTGAGCCGGGATGCGGCGGCTACTGGGGCGTTGATTGTGGCGCCGATTGGTTCGCCTGTTGAGTTGGTCGACGAGTTGGGTAAAGACGGCGTGCGGTGGATTTCCGCGGAGGAATTTGCGGGGATGCCGCTGGTGCGGGCGGCGGATTCGAATAAAGGGACGTATGGGCATGTGCTGCTAGTGGCGGGGTCGGTAGGAAAAAGTGGGGCGGCGATTTTGGGCGGGCATATGGCGCTGCGGGCGGGCGCGGGCTTGGTGACGGTGGCGACTCCTGCGCCGGTGCTGCCGATTGTGGCGGGGGCGCAGCCGGAGTTGATGACGGCGCCGCTGGAGGCGACGGCTGCGGGGACGATTGCGCTGAAGGCTGTGCAAGGCGAGGGTTGGAAGACGCTGGAACGCGGGAAGACGGTTTTGGCGATTGGGCCGGGTTTGGGTTCGGAGCCCGAGACACAGGAAGCGATTCGGGCGTTGGTGAAGAATACCGAGCTGCCGATTGTGCTGGATGCCGACGGGCTGAATGCGTTTGATGGGCGCGCTGACGAACTGAGTGATCGGAAAAGCAAATTTTTGGCGATTACGCCGCATCCCGGCGAAATGGGGCGGCTGCTGGGTTCTTCGACGAAGCAAGTGCAAGAGGATCGGCTCAAGGCTGCGCAGGATGCGGCGAAGAAGTTCAACGCGCATGTGATTCTCAAGGGATTTCACACGATTGTGGCGGGGCCGGATGGTGGGGTTTTCGTGAACACGACCGGCAACCCGGGGTTAGCTAAGGGCGGGACTGGCGACGTGCTGACTGGTCTGTTGGCGGCGTTGACGGCGCAGTTCAAGACCGATGATTGGCTGCGGGTTTTGGCCCTGGGCGTCTATTTACATGGATTGGCGGCAGACATGGGAGTGGAGCAGTTGGATCCGTCTGGTTTTCTTGCTGGGGATTTGGTGGAACTGGTGCCGCAGGCGCGGACGCGTTTGCTGCAGGAGCTGCAGGGGATTGGCTGAAGAGATCATTACGCATTCGGCGGAAGAGACGACGGCGTGGGGTAGGGAGTTTGCCAGTCGACTTACGGCGCCGATACTGGTGCTGCTGACCGGGGATCTGGGAAGCGGGAAGACCACGCTGACGAAGGGTATCGTGGCGGGGTTGGGGGCGGCGCCGGAAGAGGAAGTAACCAGCCCCACGTTCACTTTGGTCCACATCTACGGGGCGGGCGGCGATGGCCTAATTGGAGCCGAGAAAACCGTCAAAACGAAGGTTTTTCACGGCGATTTATACCGGATTCAGTCGTTTCAGGACTTCGAGTCGCTTGGCATGGAAGATGTCTTTTCGCAGCCGGCAGTGGTCATTTTGGAATGGGCTGAGAATTTCCCGCTCAAAACGCCGTGGCCGGAGATCCGGGTGCGGCTGGAGCACCTGGACGGCGATCGCCGGCGGCTCACAGTAGTTTCCAACGCGGATGTCTCGAAAGTTGCTAACTCTCAGGCAACGTAGTACTGCCGTTCGCTTGCCCACTCCGCACCCCCCGCTAGACTGGTAATAGGTCCCTTTAGGGGAATTATGGCCAACGTGTCTCTACTGGGCGCGGCGTCACCGCCACGCTTAGAGCTCAAAAGCTACAACGTGATCTTGCCAATGGGATCGTTGTCGATTGGCGTCGACAACATCCATCACGATGTATTTTTGAGCCCACGTTTTGTGCAGGCGGCGCGCGACTATTTGTTCGATCAGATGCGCCACAACACCAAGGCCAAGTATTTTCCTGGCATGGAGATACGCGGATCTCGCGGTCCAGACAGCGCGGCGTTTCGCAAGCTACTGATCGATTTGCATCAGAGCGCGCTGACGCAGGCGAAATTTCACAAAAACTTTGAGATGGATTTGCTGTTCCGGCTGGCGATTTTGAAGTTTTTGATCGCCGAGATGGGCAATCAATTTTCGAATTTAATTCTGGAAGGGAAGGAGTGGGTTCGCAAACGCGGCGAACATTTTGAGCGCAGCCAGCAGGCCCACGTGATCAAGGCACGGCTTTCGGAGTTGCAGTCGGCGCGGCGCACGGTGATTCGCACGGTGGGCCAGCATTTGGCGCAGATGCTGATTGATGTGGAAGAAAACGTAGTGGCCAAAGCGCGGCGGGCGTTGTTTGGCGACGATTATGCGCCGTACTACGACTTGCTGAAGAACCGCTTGCAGTTTTTGGATGGCGGGAAAGATGATGTGTTTTTTCTGGAGAACTATGTGCTGTTGGGGAATTACGCGCGCGACCTCGATCGCTTCGAGGTAATGGACGTAATTTTCCAGGAGTTGTTGAAGAATTCGGAATTGGCGATCGATCAGGATCCGGCGCATCAGGACGCGTTTAACGAATACAGGGCGACGCTGGAACAGGCGCAAAGCGTGCGCGATGATCTGGCCAATCTGGAAGAACAGGCCAGCGGGCTGCGCAAAAAGTTGGAGCGTGGCGATGGCTTCATGTCCAAGTTCATGGCCACGGGGGATCCCGCGAATTTGAAAGCGTCGTTGACGGAAGTGGAGTCGCGGCTGAAGCATCAGGAAGGCAAGCTGGAGCAGTTGGGGCCGAAAGTAGACGCGGCGAAGCAGAAGATGGATTTTTGGGAAAAGAGATTCGAAAGCCGGTTGGGCGATTATCTGAACAATGCGGAAAATGCGCGGCTGCTGTTCGATTCGTCGGGGATGCCGGAGGCGGAAGCGGCGCTGCGGGTGAAGTTGCTGTCGCAGTTGGTGCAGCGGTTGGAGCATCAGGAGATTCTGTATCACGTGCTGGCGGGATACGAGATTCGCACGCTAGTGCCGGATTTTTGCCCGCCGGTGCACTTGCAGCAATTGCGGCGGGCGCTGGTTTCGAAAGAAGAGTTGAAGCGAGTGGAGCAGGTGCTGAAGCAATTTCCGGCGAAGAAATTGTCGCTGCGGCCGATTGAGGATTTGACCAAGAAGATTCACCGGTATTCGCGGGATGAAGTGAATGCGCTGGTGATTCGGTTTGCGTATGACTTCATGCGGCTGCGGCGGGATTTGCGGGATTCCGATCATTTGACGGCGTGCATGGAGCGCATTCATCTGGTGACGACCGAGCATGTGCGGGAATTGTCGCGGCTGAATAATCGGCTGTATGAGTGCGTGCTGCAGGATGAGGCTAAACCGAAGCAAGATCACGTGGTGTCGCACGTGATTATCAAGGCGGACGTGCGCGGGTCGACCAGGATGACCCAGGATTTGTTGGCGCGGGGATTGAATCCGGCGTCGCACTTCAGCATGAATTTGCATGAGCCGGTGACCAAACTGCTGGATCGCTATGCGGCGACCAAAGTGTTTATCGAAGGCGACGCGGTGATTCTGGCGATTTTTGAAACGGAAGCGACGCGAAGTTATGCGCGGGCGGTGGCTAAGGCGTGTTTACTTTCGCGGCAGATTCTCGCGGTGTGCAGCAGCTTTAATGAAAAGGCAGCGATAAAAGATTTGCCGATGCTGGAGCTGGGGCTGGGTGTGGCGTATCAGGGGTCGGCGCCGACGTACTGGACGGATGGGGATTCGCGGATCATGATTTCGAAGGCGCTGAATTTGTCGGATCGCCTGTCGAGTTGCGGGAAATTGGCGAAGCGCATGTTGACGAATCAAAAGTCGGATTTTGCGTTGTTTCAATTTTTGACCGCGATGGAAGGGGCTTCGGACGAAGAGCTGGATGAGTTTTTGGTGCGTTACAACATGAATGGGATTGAGTTGAATCAGGAAGGGTTTCAGAAATTGAGCGAGGAGATTTCGCTTGATTCGATTCAGACCACGCTGGATATGCCGTGGGGTAAGGAAGATGTGACGCTGTTTTTTGGGGAAGTGCCGCTGGGAGAATCGGTGGAGTTGCTGGTGCTGCGGAAGGGGTATGCGCGGCAATTGTTGGCGGACGGGAAGCTGGGGGCGGTGTCGCCGCATGCGTATTATGAGGTGTGCACCAATCCCTCGTTGTATGAGTTGGTGGCGGCGCTGATCAGGACGCAGCAGGTGGCGACGGTGGGTGAAGGGGCGTCGTGATGTTGGGCTTTTTAAGGATTTTGTGGGGCTGCAAAAGTTGCAGACTGTTCTCGCGTTTGGTTTAAAATTCGTGCATTCTTCCTCTCCGGATTTATCCTTCTCCGATTCGAATATTTATGTGTAAAGGCCTATGGTTCTGACCGCATTGAGCCGGTTATTTGCCGCGGGGGATGCGTCGGAGGTGGCGCACAATGTGCGGCATTGGATTTTTCAGCTCGGCGGGCTTGGGCTGATTCCACTGGGGCTGTTGGATGCTTCGGTGGTACCGATACCCGGCAGCATGGATGTGCTGACGATTATTCTGGCGTCGCGCGACGGGCGATGGTGGTTTTATTACGCGGCGATGGCCACGATTGGTTCGGTGGCTGGAGCTTTTATTACGTTTCGGCTAGCGCAGAAGGGCGGGGAGAAGGCGCTGGAAAGCCGGTTTTCGCCGAGTCGCGCCAAGAAAATTGTGGCGACATTTGAGAAGTGGGGATTTTGGTCGATTGGGATTGCGGCGCTGCTGCCGCCGCCGATTCCGCTGGTGCCGTTTGTGATTGCGGCGGGTGCGACGCAATATTCCAGAAATAAATTTTTAATTGCCCTGACGGTAGGGCGGGCGATTCGTTACACGATTTTGGCCTTGTTGGCGGAGCACTATGGCCGGCAGATCATTGGGTTGGTGAGGCATCCGGAGCACCCTTATTTGTTTGGCTCGATTGCTGCGGTGGTGATTGTTGGGGTGATCGTGTCGGTAGTTTTGAGCGCGCGCAAACCTAAGCCCAAGCAAGTTGTGGCCTGACTTTAGATCGCTGCAGTTTTGCGCCTGAGGGCCATTCGCGCCATTCGGTTAGATTCGGGTGGGAGCTGTCAGTCGAGGGAACTAGCGTCTCTCTTGCCGTTGGCTAGCCGTTTGTTGGCAAAGAAGCGTTGCCCGGCCAGAATCAGCAAGACCAGCACAATAATCACTCCAGCGGTTTCAATGGGTCCCAAAGCGTTACTCCCGGTGCTTATTATTGTGCGTGCAGCGCAGCTGGTCGATACCCGTAAGTCGGTAAGTTCCATTCCGTGTTCATGGATTGCAGGTGAGGCCGCCCGCCCATTGGATTTCGGTATGCAGTAACATGTCCGCTGGAGGCGAAAATAGTCCGGTGACTGTCGCGGCCTTCAAAGCCGTTGATTCGGCCCTTCGCGGGTCGAATGGTGGGTTCGACTCCCATGCGCCTCCGCCAACCCCTCGTGAATCCAACCCTTCACCAGGCCTAAAATCGAACTCCTTTAGTGACCATTTCTTGTTTAATCTCTTGAAGCAAGAAAGGAGCTTGTCGTGAAACGATTTCAGGTTCTGGCTGTTTTTCTGTTGGCGTGTTTCGCTAGCACTGTTGCGGCGGACCAGCTACCGGGTGATCTTCAGCAAAAGATAGAAAAGCTAGCGACGGACGCGCTGGCAAAGACGGGTGTACCGAGTGCCTCTGTGGCGTTGGTGAAACAAGGGAAGATCGTTTATATGCACGCCTACGGCAATGCGCGGATCGATCCGGTTGTACATGCCGAGTCTGGGATGCGTTATTGCGTTGGCTCGATCAGTAAGCAGTTCACGGCGGCGGCTATTTTGCTTTTGCAGGAACAAGGGAAGCTGTCGCTGGACGATAAGGTCGGCAAATTTTTGCCTGATCTGACCCGCGCCGACCAAGTGACCATCCGTCAATTGCTTTCACACACTTCGGGCTATCAGGATTACTGGCCGCAAGATTATGTAATGCCCATCATGCTGCATCCGGTCACCGCGCAGAAGATTCTGGAGAATTGGGCGCACAAGCCGCTGGATTTTGAGCCCGGAACAAAATGGCAGTACAGCAATACAAATTTTGTGATTGCCGGATTGATTGTGGAGAAGGCCAGCGGGCAACCGCTGCTGCAGTTTCTTCGGCAACGAATATTTGATCCGCTGGAAATGAAAAGCGTCGCCGATACGGACAAAACCAAACTCGGTGAGGGCGATCCGCAGGGTTATCTGCGTTACGCTCTCGGGCCGCCACGTCCAGCGCCGAAGGAGGGGGCCGGCTGGCTTTTTGCCGCGGGTGAATTGGCTATGTCCGCGGAGGATTTGGCCAAGTGGGATATTGCGATCATGAGTCAGAAATTGATGAAGCCAACGTCCTATCAGGAGTTCGAGCGAGAAGTACTGCTTACGAACGGCCTGGGGACCGGTTATGGTCTGGGCGTAGGTGTGGTTTCCAAGTTTGGGCGCCGGGCGCTGTCGCACGATGGGGAAGTTTCGGGCTTTACCTCCGAGAATGTCGTTTTTCCTGACGACCGGGTTGCGATTGTGGTGCTGACCAATCAAGACGCCTCCGATGTTTCCGGGTCGATCGCTAACGGGATTGCGCCGTTGCTGCTCGTGAATGACGATCCGGCAACTGTAGAGAAGCTGGCGCAAGCGCGGAAGATTTTCGAGGGTCTGCGACACGGCACGGTCAATCGCTCTCTTTTCACGGACAACGCTAATTTCTATTTGAATGAACAGGCACTGAAAGATTTCGCAGCTAGTTTGGAGCCGCTGGGGAGCCCGGAAGAGTTTGTCGAAGCGAAACAGGGATTGCGCGGGGGGATGAGGATGCGTGAGTACACCGTCAAGTTTCCATCGGCGAAGCTCAGCGTGTGGACCTACGAAATGCCAAACGGCAAGCTGGAACAGTACCAAATCGTGGCGGAAGACTAGCGGAACCGGTCTGGCCGTCCCGAGTTAGAGATCGATCGATTCGCCGCCCCAGGTTTCTGGGGCGATGTCCGTCAGCGTTTCGGTGAAATTCCATTTGTGGCCGTGGAAGTCTTGGGCGTTGTATTGGCGTTCACCGTAGATTTCGTCCCGGGGTTCGGTGAGGATTTTGGCGCCGGCTTGGCGGGCGCGTTCGCAGTGCTCCTTAGCATTTTCGATGCGGACCTGGACGGTGGCGGAGCCGTTTGGTGTTTCGTTGCCTTCGGCGATGGTGAAGCAGCCGTCGCCGGCGTGCATTTGGATGCGGTGGTTGGCGATGCGCATGCGCTGTCTGAAGCCGAAGGCTTTTTCGAGCCATGTGGCGGCTTCGATGGGTGAGGGGTAACGCAGGACTGGTATTACGGTGCAGGGTGGGACGGAGCGGTTTTGGCGCATTTATTTAATCACAGACTAAGTTCGAAACCTTTGCGCAGCGGGCACACTGCGAGAAGAAACAGAATACCCGCCGATCCTAGCGGAGCGGCGGGCAGGCTGCGGTTTCCGGTTAGCAAAGCGCGGCACGAGTAATCTCACGCCGATTTTTACTGATTTAGCGACGCGTTATCAATTACGAAGCGGTATTTTACGTCGCTCTTCAGCAAACGTTCCCAGGCTTGGTTGATTTGCTGGATTTGGATTTTTTCGATGTCGGAGGTGATGCCCTTGTCGGCGCAGAAGTTGAGCATTTCTTGGGTTTCCTTGATGCCACCGATGGCGGAGCCGGCGAGGCTGCGGCGGCCCATGATCAAGTTGAAGGCGGCGATGGGTGCGGGTTTTTCAGGGGCACCTACCAGGCACATAACGCCGTCGCGCTTAAGAAGTCGGAGGTAGGCGTTTAAGTCGTGATCGGCAGAGACGCAGTCGAGAATGAAGTCCAGGCTGTTGGCCTGCTTTTCCATGGCTGCGGCGTCTTTCGAAAGGACCACTTCTTCGGCGCCGAGGCGGACGGCGTCTTGAGTTTTGCCGGGTGAAGTGGTGAAGAGGACCGGGTGCGCGCCGAGGGCCTTGGCGAATTTCAGGCCCATGTGGCCCAAGCCGCCGAGGCCGACGATGCCGACTTTTTGACCCTTGCCGACTTTCCAGTGGTGCAGCGGGGAATAGGTGGTGATTCCGGCGCAGAGGAGAGGAGCGGCGCCGGCAGGATCGAGGCCGTTGGGAATGCGCAGTACGAATTTCTGGTCGACGGTGATGGCGCTGGAATAGCCGCCGTAGGTGACGCCGCCGAGGATTTTATCTTCGCTGTTGTAGGTGAGGGTCATGCCGCCCTCACAATATTGTTCTTCGCCGGCTTTGCAATTGGGGCAAACGCGGTCGGAGTCGACCATGCAGCCGACTGCGGCGATGTCGCCTTCTTTGAAATTCTTAACATTGCTGCCGACCTTTACGACGCGGCCGACGATTTCGTGGCCAGGGACGACGGGATAGACGGCCGGCATGACTTCACTCCACTCGTTGCGGGTGAGGTGCAAGTCCGAGTGACAGACGCCGCAGAAGAGGATTTCGATGTGAACGTCTTCGGCCTGGGGGGCGCGGCGCTTGAAGTCGAAAGGGGAGAGGCCCGAGTTGGCGCTACGCGCGGCGTAGCCTTTTGCCGGGAAAGTTTCTACTTTTACGGATTGAGCTGCTTCAGACATGCGTGCTTTCCTCCAATATTGAAATTGCATCACAAAATTAGGACGACTGATCCGATCTTACCCAGAGAAAGCCTAGTGAGTCAGATGGTACAGGAGAACGAAAAGTTATTGGGTGGCGAGCTTTTTTCGCTGGAGTTCGAAGAGGGCTTGGGGATCGCGGGCGGAGGCGCGTCCGGCCCAGATCCAGCCGTAGCGGCTGATTAGCGCGCCGATCAGGAAACATGCTGCGGCGGTGCGGCGACCGCCGGGTATCGAGGCTGCGAAAATGCGCAGCAGCAACGAAGCGGGTCCTTCGATGACTCCCGAGATGCGCAGTGTCCAACCTGACGCACCGTGATGCAGCGGCGCGTTGACGCGATTTTGCCGCAGCTCGATCCAGGCGCCGATAAGTGTTTCGATTCCGGAAGCAGCGAATCCTAAGATTTGCGTGGCAGGGATCAGGAAACCGAGGAGTTCAAGAATTCCTGCGGCGCTTCCTAGACCGGAAGTGAGGAAATGTCCCGGCAGCAGTTTGCGATTTTCAGACCATACCGGAATGGCGGTGGCGCCGATTAAGACTCCGGTGTAGCTGGCGAGCAGTAAACCCATCACCGCGCCGGAAGCTTCGCCGAGCCAAAGCACAGCGACGGCGAATGAACCACCGAGTCCTCGCAACACCAATTCGATTCCCAACACTCCGAGGAAGGCACAGCCGGAGAAACCCACGAGAATCCACACACCCATGGACATTGGGGATTGAGGTTTGAAAACTCGCAGCATGTTGAGGAAGCGCAGCGGGCGGCCTAAATCCATGATGAGGAGAATGGGGCATATGGCCGCGCCGATCAGGCCCATCCATAAGCAGATTCGAATGAGCTGCGGGTCGGAGTGAAAAATCTGCGCGACGAATGCGGTGCAGGCGGAGACGCCGGCGATCCCGCCGAGAAAGAAATACAGCGGGACTTCCCATGTCCATGTCGGCTCTTTCAGAAGTGGCAGGTCGTAGTAGCCGCCGCTGGAAGGTATGCCACTTTTTTCGAAAGGGCCCTTAGCCTGATCGACCGCTTGGCGGCGGATCTCGTCGAGGCGTTCTTCGGTGGCTTTCGGTTTGGAGGAAGCGGTCATGTGGTTGAGCGCGTCGATTCCAGCGCGGCGAATTGGAGCGTTGAGAGCATCACAATGCAAATGCCGCGCAAAGAATTGCTGCTAACACGCCGGCCGCGATGGCCGCCGAAGTCCATGCGCTCTTCAGGTGAATGGTGGGCACGTCCGGCGCGGGAGGCAAGTTGTAGGCTTCGGGTTCGCCGAGAATTACAAACTGTGCGTGAGTGCCGCCGACGCTGGTGTTGGTGGGGTTGTAAATGCGCGCATCTTTGTAGCCGCGTTCTTGCAATTCTTTCACGCGGGCTTCGCCGCGCTTGGTGAGTTCTTCCAGTTCGCCGAACTGGATGGATTGCGTTGGGCAGGTTTTGGCGCAGGCGGGGATGAGGCCGGCTTTCTGGCGGTCGTAGCAGAAGGTGCATTTGAAGGCGCGGCCGTCGTGGGGACGTTTGTCGATGACGCCGAAAGGGCAGGAGACCACGCAGTAGCCGCAGCCGTTGCAGATATCTTTTTGTACAAAGACGGAGCCGACTTCGGTGCGGACGATGGAGCCGGTGGGGCAGCCTTCGAGGCAGCCGGCGTTGGCGCAGTGCTTGCAAACGTCGGAAAGAAAAATCCAGCGGAAGGGATCTTCCGTGTCGGCGAGTTGGGGACCGGCGACGGCGGCTTGTTCGAGGAAGAGGACGTGGCGCCAGGTCGATGCGCCCAGCGCCTTGGTGTTGTCGTAGGAAAAGCCGCTCCAGACGTAGCCATCCTCGGGGACTTCGTTCCACTCTTTGCACGCGACTTCGCAGGCTTTGCAGCCAATGCAGACGGTGGCGTCGGTGAGGAATGCGCTGATGGGCATGCTATTGGTCTTTTCCAGCTTGCAGCGAATTGATGGCTTGCTGGTTGGCCGCACGTTTTCCGCGCATGACCGTGCACAGGATACCCTTGGATTCCATGATGCGCACGTTGGGTTCTTCGGAGATGGCCACGAGATCGTTGCCGGCGTCGCCCTTGACCAGGCCGGAGTAGCCCCAGTGGAAGGGGACGCCAACTTGCTCGACGGTTTTGGTCGCCGATTTTTAGTGATTGCATGCGCGGCGTGACCAGCGCGTGGGCTTCGATGGCGCCGCGGGCGGTTACCACCGTGACCATTTCGCCTGGAGTGATGGAGAGCGAGTCGGCGAGTTCGACAGAGATTTCGCAGAACATTTCGGGCTGTAATTCCGCGAGATGAGAGAGCGTACGGGACATGCCGCCGGCGGTGTGATGCTCGGTGAGGCGGTAGGTGGTGAGCACGTGCGGGAATTTAATGTCGGGCGAACTGGCGTAGTAATTGCCGGCGCGCGTTTCGCGATTGGCTTGCGGATTGGATTGCCAGTTGGCGTGAAGCGGATTTTTCACCGGGGATTCGAGCGGCTCGTAGTGCGTCGGAAGTGGACCGTCGGTCAGACCGACCGGGACCCAGATCCAGCCGAAGCCGTCGGCGTGGAGGATGAAAGGCTTGTCGCCTTTCAGCGCGGCGTCGCCTTTGGCATCGGGCGGCGGTTGGTAGTCCGGAGCTTTGGTGGCGACGAAATCGGGGACGTCGTCGCCGGTCCATTTTTTGGCGGCGGGATCCCACCACACTAATTTCTTGCGTTCGCTCCAAGGCGTGCCGTCGGGCTTGGCGGAAGCGCGGTTGTAGAGGATGCGGCGATCGGAGGGCCAAGCCCAGCCCCAACCATGGCCGTGGAAATCATTCGATTTGCGTTCATTCGCGCGGTTTTGGCCCGGCTTGGGAAAAACGCCGGAGTAGATCCAACAGCCGCAGGTGGTCGAGCCGTCGGCTTTCAATTCGGTGAAGCCGGGGACTAATTCTCCGCTGGCGGTTTTGTATCCGTTGATTTCTTTGAGGATGTCCTCGGCGATGGGCTCGGCGTTTTCGCCCTCGACGCGGTAATCCCATGTAAGCGCGCGCAGACCATCGTTTCGAGGGTGCGGATCGTTCTTGGCTTTTTCTTTGAGCAGCACGCCTAAGTGATACATGAACCAGTTTTCGCTGCGAGAATCGCCGGGAGGCTCGACGGCTTTTTCGCGCCACTGCAGGAGGCGTTGGGTGTTGGTGAAGGTGCCTTCCTTTTCGGCGTGGCCGGCGGCGGGAAGAAAAAATACTTCGGTGCCGATTTCTTCGGTTTTCAGTTCGCCGCGTTTGACCTCAGGCGATTCGTACCAGAAGGAGGCGGTTTCGGTTTCGACCATCTCGCGGACGACCAGCCATTTCAATTTGCCAAGGGCGCGACGTTCCATGCCGGAGTTAGGGCCGGCGATAGCGGGGTTTTGGCCCATGACGAAGAGGCCATCGACTTTGCCGTCGAGCATGTCGAGAAAATAGCCTTGATGCGAGTGATCGCCGGTTACGCGGGGGATCCAGTTAAAGCCATATTCGTTTTCTTTGGTGGCGGCTTCGCCGTAATAGGCTTTGAGCAGGCTGACGATGTATTTGTCGATGTTGTTCCACCAGCCGGTGCGCCCGCCGTATTTGTCGATGTAGTTTTGGAGAGTTTTGGATTCGTCGCCGAACTTGGGCATGCTCAGGTAGCCCGGCAAAATGTCGTACAAAGTTGGAATGTCGGTAGAGCCTTGGATGGAGGCGTGGCCGCGGAGGGCGAGGATGCCGCCACCGGGTCGGCCCATGTTGCCCAGGAGGAGTTGCAGAATTGCGGCGCTGCGAATGATTTGGACGCCGGTGGAGTGGTGGGTCCAGCCTACGGCATAGCAGATCGCGGCGGTTTTTTCGGGGCCGCTGGCTTCGCAAAAAGTCTTGGCGACGTGGAGGAAGGCGTCTTTGGAGACTCCACAGTATTGCTCGACCAATTCCGGAGTGTAGCGTGCGAAGTGCCTGCGCAGAATTTGGAAGACACAGCGGGGGTGCTGCAGGGTGGTGTCTTGCTTGTATTTATTTAGATCGGGTGAATGGTGACGAACCGTGACCGGCGTGGCCGCCTTCCGCGCCTTCGGGTGCACCAGAAGTGGCGCTGTCGTCGCGCGGGACTCCTTCATACAGCCAGCTTTGCGGGTCGTAAGATTTTTTCTCGGCGTTCCAACCGGAAAAGAGGCCGTCGAGTTCTTCGGTGTCGCGAAAGTCTTCGGGGATGATGACGCTGGCGTTGGTGTAGGGAATGACGTAATCGCGGAAGACCAGATTGTTTTCGAGGACGTAGCGAATTAAGGCTCCGAGAAAAATAATGTCGGAGCCGGCGCGCAGCGGAAGCCAGATGTCAGCGACCGCGGAGGTGCGACTGAAACGCGGATCAACGTGAATGACTTTGGCGCCGTGTTTTTCTTTGGCGTCCATCACGTACTGAAAGCCGACGGGATGGTTTTCGGCCATGTTCGAACCCATGATCAGGATCGTGTCGGAATTCAGCAGATCTTTTGGAGAGGTAGTTGCGCCGCCTCGCCCGTAGCTGGTGCCCAGACCGGGCACGGTGGAGCTATGTCATATCCTGGCCTGATTGGAGACGCAGACCATCCCCAGGCCGGCGGCGAAAAGTTTTTTGATGAGGTAGTTTTCTTCGTTGTCGAGGGTGGCGCCGCCGAGATGCGCGATGGATTTGGTCTGCATCAGGGATTGGCCGTCTTTGGACTCGACGAAAGATTTGTCGCGGCTTTCCCAGACGCGCTCGGCGATCATTTTCATGGCGAGGTCTTGATCGAGCGATTCCCATTGCTTGGCGTAAGGTTTGCGGTAGAGGACTTTGGTGATGCGTTTGTTGTGGGTGAGGAGTTCGAAGCTGTCGGCGCCCTTGGGGCAGAGGCGGCCGCGGGAAATGGGCGATTCGGGGTCGCCTTCGATGGAGACCAGCTTGCCGTTCTTGTGGAAGATCAGTTGGCCGCAGCCGACGGCGCAGTAGGGGCACACGCTGCGGGCTACTTTGGCGCCTTCATTTTTGGGGCGGAGGTTGCGGGTGGCTTCGCTCATGGCTTCGGCGCCGGTGCCGTCGGAGCGGTGCAGAATTTGGTGAATCAGCGGCCAGCGCTTAGCCAGGTCATTCAGCATGGGGAACCCCTGCATTCAAGGTAACGCAGAAGAGATTGGATGCGAAAACGAAACCGCTGGTTCCGAAACGTTTTTTCGGAATGAATTTACTTTGTTGGCGAGGCTGGCGCGGCCGCTGCCGACGGCGTTTGAAACAATTTCATGGCGCCGAGGAGCGTGTTGTAGACGCCCCAGCCCAGTGGGACGCACACGAGGAGCCAAGCCAAGGCGATCGTCGCGGGCGAAGATTTTGTAGCGGTGGTGCTGGCGGTGTCGGCCATCGATGCACTCCCTTCGAGATTAAGCCTTTTCGTCTTTGAGCCAATACTTCTCGTCGACGGCGTGGACCATCAAGTTGGCGATCCAGCCGATACATAGCAAACCGGCCATGATTTGGAGAACGGTTGCGTAGGCGTTGGCTTTGGCCACGCCGTGGGCGATTTGAAATTCGCGAGTGTAATTCACCAGTACGGGGCCCAGCACTCCGGCGACGGACCACGCGGTGAGCAGGCGTCCATGAATGGCGCTGACGTGGTGGGTGCCGAAGAGGTCGCGGAGATAGGCGGGAATGGTGGCAAAGCCGCCGCCGTACATGCTGAGCAGGAATGCGGCGATGGCCACGAACAGCTTGACGCTGTTCATGTGGTTGCCGCCGGTTTGGGGCAGAAAGAAATAACCGATGGCTCCGGCGGTGAAGAAGATGAAGTAGGTGGGCTTGCGGCCGATGAAGTCGGAGGTGGAGGCCCAGAAGAAGCGTCCGGCCATGTTGAAGAGGCTGAGCAGGCCGACGAAGCCGCCGGCGACGACGGGGCCGACAGCGCCCTTGAACAACTCCTGAATCATGGGGGAGGCTTGCTCGAGGATGCCGATGCCGGCGGTGACGTTGGTGCACAGGACGATCCACAGCAGCCAGAATTGCTTGGTACGGATGGCGGTGTTGACCGCGACGTTGTGAGTGGTGACCAAGCGTTGCGGTTTTTCGGGCGCGGTCCAGCCTTCTGGCTTCCAGTCGGGCCGTGGCACGCGGATGGTGAAGACGCCGAACATCATCAGGGCGAAGTAGACGATGCCCATGACCACAAAGGTGGGGGCTACGCCTACGCTTTGGGCCGTCTTGAAATGGGCCATGAGCTTGATGGCCAGCGGTGAGCCGATCATGGCGCCGCCGCCAAATCCCATGATGGCCATGCCGGTGGCGAGGCCGGGGCGGTCGGGAAACCATTTGATCAACGTAGAAACTGGGGAGATGTAGCCCAAGCCAAGGCCGATGCCTCCGACCACGCCGTAGCCAAAGTAGATGAGCCAGAGCTGATGGGTGACGACGCCGAAGTAGGAGATGAAGAAACCGGCGGCGAAACAGGTAGCGGAGGCGAACATGGCTTTGCGAGGGCCAGCGCCTTCTAGCCATTCGCCGAAGATGGCGGCGGCCAGCCCGAGAATGGCGATGGCGAGGGAGAAGATCCATGCCAATTGGGATTGGCTCCAGTCGCCCGCGACGGATTTGGTGATGCCGAGGACTTGAGTGAGAGGGATCTTGAAGACGCTGAAGGCGTAGACCTGGCCGATGCACAGGTGAATGGCGAGGGCGGCTGGAGGGACTAGCCAGCGGCTGTAGCCCGGGTGGGCTACGGATTTTTCACGGTCGAGGAAAGAGAGAAGAGCCATTCGCGCTCCTTGGCCTTGCGTTCTTATAGATGCTTAAACTTTGCCGGTAGGCTCAAGATTGTGAGAGGTCCCCGTCGGTGGAGAGTAGTTATAACAGGCGAGCAGAAAAAGCAATGTTTGGGGCGGGGAGGCAGCGAAGCGCAGAAAACTGTGAGCGTTCTAATCCTGGTGGCGTTCGGTGAGTGAAGTGCTCTTTCCTCAGTGCTGCTTGCTGTGAAGGGGCATTGCGAGGACCAAAGTGGGATCAATGACTCCGCCGAAGTTGGATGCCAGTAAGACCACCATGGAGATTGTGACCAGTATTTTTGCGGCGTCGGGAAAGGGCAGCGACATTATTTTGTCGCCGTCGCACCAGCCGCACGTGAAGTTGTACGGGAAGATTGTGCCGGTGGTGGTGCCGGGGATTGATGTGCTGACCGCGAACGATGTGGCGCGGCTGGCAGCGGACATCATGGGGAACAACGCGCATGCGCGGCAGAAGTTGAAGGAAGAGGGCTCGTGCGATGTGTCGTACAGCATTCCGTCGGTGGCGCGGCTGCGGGTGAATATTTTTACGCAGCGAGGAACGGCGGCGATAGTGATGCGGATGGTGCCGAAGACTATTCCGACGTTGGAGTCGATGAATTTGCCGGGGCAGTTTCGGGAAATCGCGGATTTGCGGAATGGGGTGGTGTTGGTGACCGGGGCGACGGGGTCGGGGAAATCTTCGACGTTGGCGGCGATGCTCGATCACATCAATTCGGAGAAGTCGTGCCACATTCTAACGATTGAGGATCCGATTGAGTTTGCGCACAAGCATAAGAAGTCGATCATTCATCAGCGGGAACTGCATGCGGATACGCCGCGGTTTGATACCGCGTTGCGGGCGGCGCTGCGGCAGTCGCCGGATGTGATTCTGGTTGGGGAGATGCGGGATAAGGAGACGACGGAAATCGTGCTGGAAGCGGCGGAGACGGGACATCTGGTGTTTTCCACGATGCATACGGTGGATGCGGGTGCCACGGTGGAACGGATGATTGGGGTTTTTCCCGGGACGGAACAGCAGGCTATTCGAACGCGCTTTTCGAAGTCGTTTCGGTACATTATTTCGCAGCGGCTGGTGCCGAAGAAAAATAATGAGGGGCGGGCGGCGATTTTTGAAATTTTGAAGTCGACGCTGCGCACGCAGGAGTATGTGTCGAAGGGGGAGTCGGAAGGGAAGACGCTGGTCGACGCGATGCGGGACGGTTCGAATGAGGGAATGCAGTATTTTGATGGGGAACTAGAAAAGCTTTTGCGCGCGGGCACGATTGATCGCGAAACGTGTATGAGTTTTGCGACGAATCCTGGGAATTTGAGTTTGCAGATTGCCGATCTGGACGACCCGGTTTTGGCGGAATTGAATCACGGCGCGGTTTCACTTCCGCCGGGCCACGCTGCGGAGCGCAGTACCGGCCACGCCGACAATGAATTGGAACTCGAAGTCGAACGGACTTCGGCGCACTAGTTCGCGTTGGTCTATTCGAGACGGAGCGCACTCATCGGCTGGATGCTGGCGGCGCGATTGGCCGGGATGATGGCCGCAAGAAGTGAGCAGATTGCCAGCGAGATTGTCGCGGTCCCCAAAGCCGGGGGATCCCAAGACAAGACACCGTAAAGTTGGGCCGAGAGCAGGCGGCCTGCGCCGACTGCTAGCGGCAATCCGAGCAACAATCCGAAAGCTACGCGCTGAAACGCACCGCGCAGCACCAAGCCCAAAACTTTTCCGCGATCCGCGCCCAAGACCATGCGGATGCCGATTTCGTTGGTTCGCTGGGCCACGGAGTACGCGGTAACGCCATACAGTCCAATCGCCGCAAGAACCAGAGCGATCACACCAAACATTCCCGCGAGACTTGCGACTGCGCGTTCCTCATCGAAGGACAAGTCAATCTGCTGGGTCATGGTGCGAATGCTGTTGACGGTGAGATTGGGATCGATGTCCGCGAAGGCTTGGGTTACGAGCGGTTCGAGTTTGCCCACGGGAATGGTGGTTACAAGCAGCGCACCACCGGCTCGGTGGGAACGTTGTTCAAGGTGGGCCATTAATTCGTTGTCGTATTTTACGAATTGTGATTCGGGGACGTAAAACATGGGGCGTGCCGGCTTACTCAGCGCAAAACCAGCAAACTTGGCGTCGCGCACTACGCCCACGATGCGGAACGTGCCGGCGAGTTCGGGGAGGTCGAGGCCGAAGTGTTGATCGAGCGGTTCTTCGCCTGCTTTGAAGAAGCGTTTGACGAAGGCTTGGTTGACGACGGCGACGGGGGCGGTGGTTTCGTTGTCGGCTTCGGTGAAATAGCGGCCGCGGAGCATGGGGACACCGAGGTGTTGCAAATACTCTGCGCCGATGCGGTCCCAGGATGCGCCCGCTTCTTCGTTGAGTTTCGCTTGGGGGTGTCCGGCCACCTCAATCAGTTCGCCCCAATTATCGGTGAGCGGGTTGTACATGGAGATGTCGGCGCTTTCGACCCCGGGAATGCGGCGTAGATTTTCCTCGATTTTGCGATTGAAGGCGACGAGGTCTAACCCAGTACGATCTGAACTGGGATTGAGGATGTCGACTTCAACGCGATTGGCAATCTGGAAGCCGAAGTCTTGATGTTCGAGTTTGTTGAGACTGCGGCCGAGCATGGTG
This sequence comes from uncultured Acidobacteriota bacterium, assembly GCA_963846145.1. Lineage (GTDB taxonomy): Bacteria > Acidobacteriota > Terriglobia > Acidiferrales > UBA7541 > Acidiferrum. Next base: position 130,215 of record CAWJUV010000010.1, read on the forward strand.
GCGCCGGCTACGAGCACAACGGACAACGTTGCTTGGGTTACGAGCAGAGCTTTACGCGCGAAGGATGAGCGATCGGTGTTGCCGCGGCCGGTGCCGCGCAGGGCGTCGGCGGGATCGGTGCGGGTGGCGAACCAAGCCGGAGCTGCGCCAAAGATTATTCCGGTGACCAGCGCCAGTCCGAAAGCGAAGGCCAGGACCACTAGCGAAGGAAGAGGGCTGATGGGCAGGAAGTGGGCGCTGTGGAAGGCGAGGTTGAGCAATAGTTGCGCCGCGGCGACGGAGACAACCAGGCCCGCGATACCGCCGGCGACGGCGAGCAGGATGCTTTCGGTTAGCGCTTGGATCACGATCTCGCGAGGCGTCGCGCCGATGGCAAGACGCACGGCCGTCTGTGCGCGCCGGTTCACTGCCCGCGCCAAGAGCAAATTCGCGACGTTGGCGCAGGCAATCAATAGAACCGTGCCGCAAACGGCTAGAAGGATTTGCAGACTGCGTCCGTACTCTTCCTTCATCACCGCGACCCCGGCGCCGGCGGGAATCACATTGATAAATTGTTTGGGCAGCAAGCGGATGACGTCAGGCATCCAGTTTGCCGGATACCCGGAGTCGTGTTCCATCCACTGTCGCAGGACGCCGGTGAGACGAGCGGACATTCCGTCAGTGGTGGCGCCCGGTTTCAGGCGGCCGATCACTCGCAGCCACGCGGAGATTGATTGGCGGGTCAGCGAGGTGCTGCCGCTGATGTTCACTTCCTGCTGCAGAGGAATCCAGATGTCGGGGGGATCGCTGCCGAGGGTTTCGCCGAAAAATCCAGGCGGAGTAATGCCGATCAAGGTGAAGGGATGGCCCTGGACTTCGAATTTGGCGCCGATGATTTTGGTGTCGCCGGCGTAAACGGTTTCCCAGGCGCGATGGCTCATGACGATAGCGGGCGCTGACGAGGGCTTGTCGTCGTCGGGAGTGAGGACTCGCCCTGCGAACGGGCCGATTCCAAGGGTGGCGAAATAATTTCCGGTGACATATTCCGATCGCAACGATCGGGCGGCTTGCTCGCCTTCGCGGCGGACGGTGGCGCGCCAGTCGCCGGCTTGAAACGCCGTGACTTCCGCGAATTCCGGCATTTGTGATTTCAGGCGTTCGACCAGCGGATAAGAAAACATGCCCCATTTGTCCTGGGGGCCGCCCTCGACGCAGCAATCGTCGCCTTCGCCGACGCGGTACAGCGTGGCGGGGTCGGCCACTGGGAGGGAGCGCAACATCACGGCGTGAATCAGCGTGAAGATGGCGGTGGTGCCGCCGATTCCCAGGGCCATCGTGAGAATCGCGGTGGCGGTGAAGATTGGGGCTTGCCGGAATTGTCGCAGGGCGTAGACGAGGTTCGCTTTCAGGGTGTCCATGGAGGCCTCGGAGCAAGGAACGAGAGTAGGCAGACGGATGTTCCCTGAAATGACGAGAGGAAGAGGCCTGTGGTTAGTTTTTGGAAGGCCGTTACAGATAAGTAGAAACAAACGCATATCTGGGCGGGGCCCAGCCATGCGGCTCAACGGAAAGTGAGTGCGAGGGTCGTGACTGGTGTCACGGGTACTACTTTGGTTCCGGGCCCGGTGGGAGGCAGTTGCTGCCTCCGGAGCTGCGGCACTGCTGGTATTCGCTTTGGCCGATGTGCCACATGGTTTCGGCTTCGCTGTGGTCGATACTGGTGCGTTCGCCTTGGAGCCAGCGCATGCGTTGCGCGGAATTTTTGAAAGCGATTCCTGCGGGATCGCCGGCGCCTAGTGCGAAACGCAGTTTGCCGCCGATGACCAGGTTGTGCTCGGCGTCGTTGCGGAAGCCGATGTTGTTGGTGGGATCGCGCAACCACTTGGCGAAGTAAGCGCCTTGGCCCATTCCGTGTTGGCCCGCTTTTTGAAACCAGTACACGGCATTTTGACGATTTTGCGGGACGCCGATGCCGAATTCGTATGCGCGCCCTAGTGCGAACTCACCTTTATTCCAGCCTTGATTGGCGCTTTGCTGATACCACTGCGCCGCGGCGTACCAATCTTCGGGGACGCCGTCGGCTTCTTCGTAGTAGCCGCCTACTTCCGATTGCGCACCGGGTTCGCCGGCTTGCGCGGCACGGAGATACCAGTTGAAAGATTCGCGTTTGTCGCGAGGGACACCGTCGCCGGCTTCGTACAGCATGGCGAGGCGCAATTGTCCGATGGGGTTGCCGGCTTTCGCTGAACTCATCAGCAATTTTGCCGCGCCTTGGTGATCGCCCGCCTGGAAGCGTTGACCCGCTTGTTCGTAGAGATCCCATCCGGGAAGTTGCTTGCAGAAGTTCATGGTGGCCGGGGAAGGGCCAATCTTTTGGGCATTTTGTCCCGGTGCGGTGCCGATGCAACGTTGGAGGATGGGATTGGGTGAGACGGAGATGCGGCCGGACTGTGGAACCGCGGAAGCGGTTTGCGAGCCAGCGCTGCAGCCAAAGATAAGCAGCGAGGCAGTCAGCAAGAAAGCGAACTTATTGGTGCGAGCGTTGGTGGTTTGCAACAGGACCTTGGACATGGACTTCTCCCGGGATGAGCGGTGTAGCGGGGCGCGTGCGTAAATTTGTACCGAAACGTGCATCTCGTCAAGGCCAGGCTGCTGGCGAATACAAAGCGTGGTGATGAAACTCTATATGGCGAAGAATGCGTCTAACTCATAATGAATTTGTAGGTCCATGCGCCCGGGAGCGGCGACGACGATGGTTGAGTTTATCTGGAGTTTTCGTGGGTTGAAGGTACGGCGAATTTTGCAAGGCGCGCTGTTGTCGGCCGTCGTAGTGATGGCGTGCGCGGTATCTATGGGGATGGCGTCGCCTGTCGGGTTAGCTCAAGACGCGGCCCAAGAGACGCAAAAGACGCCGCCGGCGCTGGGAACCGTTAAATCAGTTTCGGGGAATACAGTGGTAATGACCACGGATGCGGGCAGTGATGTAAGCGTGGCGGTGAAGGATACGACGCGGATTGTCCGCGTGGTTCCAGGGATGAAGGACTTGAAGGATGCGCAGAGCGTAGCGCTGAAAGATTTGCAGGCTGGGGATCGCATTGCGGTGCGGGGCGCGACGAACGGATCTGGGGTGAGCGCGACGGCGATCTATGTGATGACCAAGACGGACGTGGCTGACCAGCATGCCAAAGAGCGGGCGCAGTGGAATACCGGAGTTGCCGGTTTGGTGTCGAGTGTGGATGCCGCCGGGAATGCGATTCACTTGAACGTCGTGACGCTGCAGGGAAAAAAGGACGTCACGGTTCATGTGACGGATAAGACGACGTTGCGGCGGTATGCGCCCGGGTCGGTGAAGTTTGATGAGGCGAAAGCGGCGCCGTTGGCGGAGGTTCACGCGGGGGATCAGTTGAGGGCGCGTGGGGATAAGAATGCGGATGGGACGGAATTGACCGCGGTGGAGATTGTGTCGGGCAGCTTTAGAAATATTTCGGGAGAAATTTCCGCGGTGGATGCGGCGCAAAACACTATTACGGTGCACGACCTGACCACCAAGAAAAACGTGACGGTGAAATTTAATTCGGATGCGCAGTTGCGAAAATTGCCGACGGCTTTGGCGCAGCGGATTGCGGTGCGGTTGAAGGGTGGAACGGAGACGGCAGCGGCGGGTGGGCCTGGAGCTGCGACTGCCGATGGTGGCGGTGCTGCGGGTGCTGGAGGGGCGCCTGCGGGTGGAGCGGGCGCAAGCGGAGATGCACGTCCACGGCGAGGATTTGGCGCTGGTGGAGGCGCGGGTGGGCCAGGAGGAGGAGGGCCGCCGGACTTCAGCCAGATTATTAGTCGGCAACCTGCGGTCACGTTAGCGGATTTGCATAAAGCTGATGCGGTAATTTTGGTGGGTACGGAAAGCAGCGGCAGCGAAGTAACTGCCATCACATTACTGGCTGGTGTCGAACCGATTTTGCAAGGTTCTCCCAATGGCGCGTCTTCGATCCTCTCGCCGTGGAGTCTGAGCTCAGCACCGAGCGGGGAATAGAAGGCGCGGCAAACCTCAAAAGAAAGCTCACTCAAAAGCGAATAGTTTGGAGATTGGATGAACGTCAGATTGGTGCGGAAGTCTATCTGGATATTGGCTGCGATGTTTTTTTTCTTCGTGGGTGGCGGTGTATGCGCGGGCGCAGCAGTCGGGTGCCACGGGATCGATCCAAGGGCAGGTCGTGGATCCTTCGGGCAGCACGGTGACCGGGGCGGCGATTTTGGTTAGCGGGAAGGATGGTCAATCACACGATTTTGTGTCGGGGAAAGATGGAAACTACACCGCGATCGGGCTGGCCCCTGGTTCGTACACCGTGAAGGTGGTGGCGGAGGGATTTGGGGCGTTCACTGCGAATAATGTGACCGTGACAGCCGGGAAGGTGCAGAACCTAAAAATTTCGCTGACGCTGGAAGAGCAGAAAATTGAGATTCATGTGGAGGATTCGCCGACGCAACTGAGCGTTGACCCATCACAGAACGCTGGCGCGATTATTTTAAAAGGGGCGGATCTGGATGCGCTTTCCGATGACCCGGATGAGCTGATGGACGAGTTGCAAGCCCTGGCGGGGCCTTCGGCGGGACCGAATGGCGGGCAGATTTATATCGATGGATTTACGGCGGGGCAGTTGCCGCCGAAGGCTTCGATTCGCGAGATTCGAATCAACCAGAATCCGTTTTCGGCGGAGTACGACAAGTTGGGCTATGGACGGATTGAGATTTTTACCAAGCCGGGTACGGATCGATTTCACGGGCAGTTGTTTTTGACGGGGAATACGGCGGGATTTAACTCGCGCAATCCGTTTGAGGTGATTCCGGCTGGGACTACACCGCCGGGTTATGACTCGACGCAATTCAGCGCGAGCATTGGCGGGCCGCTGACCAAGAAGGCTTCATTCTTTTTCAATATCGAGCGGCGGGATATCAATGATTTGGGGATTGTCAGCGCGACGGTACTGGATCCGGCTTTCAACATTGTGCCGTTCAGCGACACGATCGCGAATGCGCGGGTGCGCTACAACCTGGGGCCGCGCTTTGATTATCAGATCAGCAAAAACAATACGCTGACGGCGCGGTATCAGTACGAACGCAACGATCAGAAGGATGATGGCATCGGCTTATTTAATTTGCCGTCTACCGGGTACAACTCGCTGGGGACGGAGCAAACGCTGCAGGTCAGCGATACGCAGATCCTGACGCCGAAGATTATTAATGAGACGCGGTTTCAGTTTATTCGCGAGACGACCAATCAGAATCCGCTGAGTTTCGATCCGACGGTAAACGTACAGCAGGCGTTTGTGAATGGCGGAAGTACCGAAGGCACGATCAACGATGTGTTGGACCGGTATGAGTTTCAGAATTATACGTCGATGGCGCTGGGGAAGAATTTCTTGAAGTTTGGCGCGCGCCTGAGGGCGAGCCACGACGACAGCCTCGAGAATTCAGATTTCAACGGCGCGTTTGTGTTTGGCTCGCGGCAGGACCCGACGTGCACTACTGGCGGTACGGCTGGGGCTTGCGCGTTGATCAGCGGATTGCAGGCGTATCAAATTACGGAACAGGGATTGGCGAATGGGCTGAGTTTTGCGCAGATTCAGGCGATGGGCGGAGGGGCGAGTCAATATACGCTGACCACCGGGAGCGCGGCTGCGGAGGTGACGTACTTCGATGCTGGGCTGTATGTTCAGGACGATTACCATTTTCGGCCGAATATTACGTTGAGCGGCGGGTTGCGGTTTGAGAGCCAGAATAATTTGGGGGATCACGCCGATCTGGCGCCGCGTTTGGGGTTTGCCTGGGGTTTTGGTGCAAAGGGTAAAAGTGCGCCGAAATTTGTGCTGCGTGGCGGGTATGGAATTTTCTACGACCGGTTTACTTACGATTTGGTGGAGCAGCAGGAGCGGTTGAACGGAATTACGCAGCAGCAATTTGTGGTGACCGATCCGTCGTTTTTCTTGAATGACATTCCGGCGGCTTCGTCTTTGCCGGCGGGCGGTACCACGGCGCCGACGATTTATACGCCGAATAACAACTTGCGCACGCCGATGATTATGCAGACCGGCATCAGCGTGGAGCGGCAGTTGACCAAATACGCCAACCTGGCGGTGACGTATTTGAATTCACGCGGGACGCACCAGTTTTTTACAGAGAACGTCAATTCTCCGGAGTGCACCACGCTGCCTTGCGATGCATCCACGGCGGCGCGGCCCCTGGGCGGGTCGGACAATATTTATCAGTATCAGTCGGAGGGAATTTTTAAGCAGAACCAGCTGATCATCAATAGCAGCGTGCGGCTGGGGACGAAACTTTCGGTTTTTGGCTACTACACGCTGAATTATGCCAACAGTGATACCGGGGCGGGGGCCGGAAGTTTTCCTTCGACCGACAACGACATCAGTCTGGATTACGGGCGGTCGGCGTTCGATATTCGGCACCGGGTATTTTTTGGCGGGACGATAGGATTGCCGTGGGCGTTTCGGTTGAGCCCGTTCATGATGGCTTCTTCGGGGACGCCGTACAACATAACGACCGGGCAAGATTTGAATGGCGATTCGATTTTTAATGACCGGCCGACCTTTGCTTCTGGGGCGTCGATTCCGGCGAATGTGGTGAGTACGCGTTTTGGATCGTTTGATACGGTGCCGCAAACGGGGGAACGGTTGGTGCCGGTGAATTATTTGACTGGGCCGGGGCGGTTTGATTTGAATTTGCGGATCAGCAAGAGTTTTGGATTTGGGAAGAAGAGTGAGCCGAATAATACCGGGAACCAAGGGCCTGGTGCGGGCGGTGTGTTTGGGCGTGGGCCGGGGGGACCTGGCGGCGGTGGACGCGGAGGAGGAGGCGGCGGTGGTGGTGGCCGTGGCGGAGGGCCGGACGCTGGGTCCACTGGGCATAAGTACAACCTGACGTTCAGTGTTGCGGGGCGGAATATTTTGAACAATGTGAATCTGGCGACGCCGATTGGGAATTTGAGTTCGCCGCTGTTTGGGGAGTCGAATGGAATTGTGACGGGATTTGGCGGTGGAGGTGGTGGCGGGGCTGCGCCGGCGACGTCGAATCGTAAGATTGATTTACAGGTTTCGTTTAACTTTTAGAGTTTACAGCTAGGACGTTCGAGCTGGGGCTTGTAAGAGCCTAAACCTCACGCAGGTTGAAGTCGCCTCACCCCACCCTTGCAAAATCCGCAAGGGTGGGCCACCCAGTTTTGAGTTGGGTTGGAGACAGCAAAAATCTCAAAACTCAAAGCTTAAACAGAATTCCTCACTCGGCGGATTTCCAGACTTCGCCGCCTTTCATTACGAATTTTACTTTTTCCATGACGGTGATGTCGGCGAGTGGGTCGCCGTCAACGGCTACGATGTCGGCGAATTTGCCGGGCTCGATGGTGCCGAGATCTTTGGTGCGGCCGGTTAGTTCGGCGCCGTTGATGGTGGCGGCGCGTAGCGCGTCGAGTGGAGTCATACCGCCGCGGACCAATGCGCCGAATTCTTTGGAGACAAAGTCCACGTCGTCGTCTACGCCATAAGCGATCTTGATGTGGTGATCCAGTGCGCGCTTAAAGGCGGGGCCTTGCTCCTTGATGATGGCGACGCCTTTGGCGAAGCTGTCGGGGTCGCGGCCCTGCGATGTTCCTGTTTCCAGGTCGTGCTGGAAGCAGTAGAGCGTGGGGACCAGCCAGGTGCCGTGTTGCTCCATGAGTTTGGCGCCTTCTTCGTCCATTACGGTGCCGTGTTCGATGGAGTCGACGCCAGCGCGGACCGCGGCTTTGATTCCTTCGGCGCCTTCGGCGTGGGCCATCACTTTTTTTCCGGCGCGGTGGGCGATCTCCACCGCTTTGGCCATTTGTTCTTCGCTGAGTTCCTCCACGGTGTAATTGCTGATGGGGTCCATGACGCCGCCGGTGGCCATGAGCTTGATCCAGTCGGCGCCGAATTTGATGTCGCGGCGGACGGCGGGGCCTACCTCTTCGGTGGTGTCGGCGATGTTCGCGGCGCGTGGCAGAGATTTATCCGGGGCCAGGAGATCGGCGTCGCCGTGACCGCCGGTGAGCGAGATGAAATTTCCGGCGGAGACGATGCGCGGACCTTTGATCAGTCCTTTTTCGATGCTGTTGCGCAAGGCGAGTTGGCCGTAGCCGGTGTCGGATTCGCCCGCGTCGCGCATGGAGGTGAACCCGTGGTCGAGCCAGAGTTGCAGGCTGTGTACGCCCCAGATGGTGGCTTGTGCGGAGGACATGCGCAGGCCGGACATGGAGGATTGGTCCTTGGGGTCGCCGAGGATGTGGGCGTGGCAATCCATCAGGCCGGGGACGACGGTGTATTTGGAGAGGTCAATGACTTTGGTATTTTGTGGCGGAGCGGTGGAGGTGACGCTGGTGATGCGGTCTTTTTCGATGAGGATGTAGGTGTTGGTGGAGACTTTGCCGGATTTTACATCGATCAATTTGCCGGCGAGGATGGCGATGGGGGTGGTGGGTTTGGTGGCGGGTAGCGGAGTGGTTTGGGTTTGTGCGAAATTTGATCTTGAGGAAACTGCGAGACAGGCGAACAGAAATATTCTTGAGATGATTTTCAACGTAGCTCCTACGGTCGGAATTGAGAATAGAATTGTTGGGCAGAGCTTACGAAGTGGGCGCAGAGGATTGCAACGGTAATTTCGTGGTGCGGGAAAATCGGACATCTTCGACCGTGGTTGTCGTTGTGTTCTCGGTAGGGTCGAATCTAAACCCCCAGACGCAACTACGGCGTCTGGGGCACCCGGTTTTGTAGTTGTGTGCAACAAGTCAAACCCAAGACCCACCCTATAAATCGAGGTAGGGCACCCCCGCGGTTGTCGGAGGAATTGTGGAGATGTCGCAGCGATGAAGACAAGGAAGAAAAAGAGGTTTGATCGGGCGACGGAGGCGCGGCGGGCTGCGCGTAAATCGGGGATTGCGCCTGCGGGTACGCGGGTGATCGAGGATAAGAGGAAGCGGCCGCCAAAACACAAGAAGGATTTGCTGAGCGAGGGAGTTGCGTAGTGACGATTCGAACCGGGAAGCACCTTGGCTCTTGCGGCTGATTTGTCAACTTGTGGCTAGGTCGACCGACCTAGTTTTTGGAGCCTCAACCGGGGCGGTTTTCGGGGACGCGTTCGTCGGGCTTGAAGAAGGCGGCGGGCGGGACTTTTCCGTGGGTCGCGAGATTGGCAGCAACGGATTCCAGTTCTTTTTTGTTGAAGCCGAGGACGGTGAGTTCGACGGTGCCGTCGGTGTTGATTAGAAAACTGGTGGGGACGTTGGTGAGGCCGTAGGCGTTCGAGGCGGGGTAGCCGTTGGCGTCGAGGAGCATCGGGAAGGTGAGGCCGTACTCGTCGGAGAATTCTTTGGTGGCGCGCGCGTCATCCTGAGAGATGCCGAGGAAGGTGACGTCGCCGCTGCCGTAGCGTTTGTGCAGGCGTTCAATGAAGGGAAACGTGAATTGGCATACCGGGCAGGAGATTTTGAAGAAGGCCGCGAAGACGGGGCCTTTCTGCAGAAGCTGATCGAGAGAATATTCTGTGCCGTCGAGGGCTTTGAGCGAGAAGCCTGGAGCTTTTTGTCCTGCCGCGATGTTGGTCATAGTTGGAGCCGAACCTACCCAGCGCGAGATACGCCGTAGGATTCCCATACGTACGATTTTATCTTAAAGCGCGGCGCCTGCAGATGACTAGTGAATCTGCTTGGTCTTGCGCTGCATGTAATCCATCAACAGGTATTGGCCGAGGGTGTAGGGCGTGGTGAAGTAGGCTTTGCCGCGGCACATTTCGGTGATTTTCTGGACGAATTGGACGAGGCTGTAGTCGGTCGCGAGCATGAAGGTGTTGATGAGGATGCCGGCGCGCTTGCACTTATTTACTTCTTCGAGAGTTTGGCCGACGACGAAAGGATCGAGACCGAAGGCGTTTTTGTAGATGCGGCCGTCTTCGAGAGTTAGTGCCGATGGTTTGCCATCGGTGATCATGATGATCTGGCGCATGTCTTTTTTCTGGCGCAGCAGGATGCGCTGGGCCATGCGCAGGCCTTCGCGGGTGTTGGTGTAGAACGGGCCGACTTGTACGCGGGCCAACTCCCCGATGGGAACCTCTTCGGCGCTGTCGTGGAAGAGGACCAGGCTCAGAGTGTCGCCGGGATATTGCGTGCGAATCAGATGCGACAAAGCCATGGCCACGCGTTTGGCCGGAGTGAAGCGGTCTTCGCCGTAAAGAATCATGCTGTGGCTGCAGTCCAGCAGCACCACGGTGGCGCAGGAGCTGTGATATTCGCACTGGTGCACCATCAAGTCGGAGTAGTTCATCTCGATGGGGACTTTGGCGCCTTCACGGCGAACGGCGTTGAAGAGCGTGGCGCTGATGTCCATATTGAGCGTGTCGCCAAATTCGTAAGGGCGAGAGATGCCGCCGGATTCGACCCCGGTGGAAAGGTCGCGAGTGTCGTGGCGGCCGAAGCTGCTGCGCCCGATGGAGCCCATCAGATCTTGCAGCGTTTTGAAGCCGAGGAAGTCGATGGTTTTGTCGCTGATTTCGAAGCGTGCCTCGGTGTTGCGGTCCTGCGGGTTGCCGACGCTGCCACGAGCGCTGGTTTGATTGGGCGGAGTGACTTGAGGCGGCTGCTGCGGATTGATGAAGCCTTCGTTGGCGAGGCGCTCCATTAATTTGTCGAGCAGGTCTTTGACGGCTTTGCTGTTTTGCGCGCCGGGATCCTGCAGCATATCGCGCAGTTCCTGGGACATGGCGTCTTCGGGGAGCAGGTCGCCTTCCTGCAGCGCGCGGAGGATGGCTTCGCGCAAGGATTCCATCGAGCGCTGCGAATCCATTTCGCTCAGGCCGTAGTACTGCGATTCGAAGCCGCTCTGCAGGAAGAAATCGCCGAGGCGTTTGACCAGTTCGTCGAGGTCGACGGCGTCGGCGGGTTCTCCAACATATTTTCCGTAGCGGATGACTTTCATAAAGTTCCTTGGACCCAAACTGATTGACTGCGTCTGTGTCAGTGCTTAGTTGAACTGGCGACGCGGACCGCGCGAAAAATCGCGGGTTTCCTGCGGCGGCTTTTGTTTTTCGGCGTAGTAGCCGCGTTCTTCGCTGCGACCGATGCGGCGATGGGCCCACAAGCCTTCGAGAATCATTTCGGCTGCGGCGGCTTGAGCGGCGTGATTTTTGGGATCGGTGGCGCCGAGCCGGCCGGTGTGCTCCATTACGCCCTGGATTTTGGAGAGTTGGCGGTAGCGTTCTTCGGTGCTGGATAGTTCAGGTACTTTTAGTTCGCCGCCAAGTTCGAACCATTGGATGACCGGCTGGAAATTGACTTCGCCGAAGTGCTTGGTGAAGACTTTGCCGATGGCGGTGCGAATCAGTTCGCGGGCGATGGTGTCGGCGCCTTTGAGTTCGCCTTCGTATTCGAGTTCCATTTTTCCGGTGATGGCCGGGAGTGCGGCGTAGACGTCCATGACGTTGGCGTAGGCGGTGTTTTCGCCGGTGCGGGCGGCGCGCTGCTCGGCGCTGCTGACGACGCTTTCGAGTGTGGTGATGGGCAGGCGTTGGCTGACGCCGGAGCGGCGGTCGACGCGCTTGTCTTCGCGGGCCTGGAAGGCGATTTCTTCGACGACTTCACGAAGATACGAAGGGACGTCGATGGCGCAGCCTGCGGCGCGCTGCAGCCAAGCTTCCTGTTCAGTGATGGCCATGCCTTCGCTGACGCTGGAGGGATAGTGGGTGCGGATTTCGGCGCCGATGCGGTCTTTCAGCGGGGTGATGATTTTGCCGCGGGCGGTGTAGTCCTCCGGATTGGCGGTGAAAACTAGCAGAACGTCGAGCGGCAACCGCAACGGGTAGCCTTTAATTTGAATGTCGCCTTCCTGCATGATGTTGAAGAGGCCGACTTGAATTTTGCCGGCGAGGTCGGGCAGTTCGTTGATGCCGAAGATTCCTCGATTGGCGCGGGGCAGCAGGCCGTAGTGGATGGTCAGTTCGTCGGAGAGATCGCGGCCACCGCGGGCGGCGCGGATGGGGTCGACGTCGCCGATGATGTCGGCCATGGTGACGTCGGGAGTGGCGAGTTTTTCGACGTAGCGCGCGTCGCGAGGCATCCAGGCGATCGGGGTGTTGTCGCCTTCGGCGGCGATTTTGTCGCGGCAGGACCGGCAGATGGGTTTGAGCGGGTCGTCGTTGATTTCGCAGCCGATGATGACGGGGATTTCGGTGTCGAGCAGGTTGACCAGGCCACGCAAGATACGGCTTTTGGCCTGTCCACGCAGGCCCAGCAAAATGAAATTGTGGCGGGAGAGCAGGGCATTGATGATCTGCGGGACGACGGTGTCTTCATAACCGTGAATTCCGGGGAAGAGTGGCTCGCCGCGTTCAATGGCGCGCAATAGGTTGCTGCGGATTTCATCTTTGACGGAACGGGAAACGCGGCCGGCGTCAAAGTCCGGGATGCGCTTCAGCTCGCCGAGAGTCTGCGGCTTAGGATGCTGGGCAGACTGTTTTGCGGATGCGGATGTGGTAACGCTCATTAGGCCCCATTTCGAACTACGTGGTTATAAAGATGTTGGATGCTCGCGGCCGTTTGATGCAAATCATGGTGCAAATTTCTGGCCACTACGGTTCGCTGCGAGATTCAGTTTAGCCGATTGCCATTTCCGGCGGATTGCGTGCGCGAAGACTCTACCTTCTGTAGATGCGGCGCCCAGCCGCGAAGGTAGCTTTCGAGACGTTCCTGGCGCTCGGGCTCGCTGCGCAGCTCTAATAATTGCTGTTTCCACATCAATTCCATTGGTAGGGCCGCGGCGACGCGGAAAGAGAAGGACTGTGTCGCGTCGCCGGCCAGGTTTTTGGGGTAGTCGCTGAAAATTAGGGTGTAGCAGGTCTCGTAGAGCTCGACCAGTTCGCGGCGTGGGGTGGCGTCTGAGAATTCGCAGTCTTCCAGGTAGTCGACTTGGCCTTCGAGCAGGGGATTTTTGGTAAAAAGTTCAACGGCGCGGAAAGGCATGCGGCCGACGGTGACGATGTCCAGGCGTCCGTCCGGGTAACGCGTAAGGACTTCTTTGATTTCGGCGGTGCAGCCGACGCGGGTGACGCCGTTGGGCATGGAGAGCAGGATGCCGAACTCCGAGCCTTGTTGGAGGCACTTGGCGGTCATTTCGCGGTAACGCGGCTCGAAGATGTGCAGAGGCAGTTCGGCACCCGGGAGCAGCACTACGTTAAGAGGGAAGAGTGGAATGCGATCTGGCCGCATAGCGCCTAGATAGGATGATACCAGAGCGGAGAAGGGGGCGCAGGCCGGGGCAGGATAGAGACCTCTAATGCTTGTTTGTTTCTACAAATCTGCCAAGAGTGTTTCCATTTCGGAGGCGGCGTGCTGGTCGCCCTTCTGCTGGGCTGCGGCGATGCCGGTGGATAGGACTTTTTTCGCGTCGTCCGGACGTGATTCTTTGGCGAGTACCTGGGCGTACATCAGGTAGGCCGGGACGTAGTCGGGGTGCTGTTCGAGGAGTTGGGAGAAATTCGCGATAGCGGCGGAGGCGTCGCCGGAGCTGGAGCATTCCATGGCCAGGCCGTACCGCGAGAACGCGTCGTTGGGGGATTTTTGTACGAATTCTTCGAGCACTTGCCTGCGGCTTTTCTTTTGGTCGGGCATGTTGGCTACCGTAGTATACGAGTGGGAAGCAGTGTTGCAAGCTGCGCGGGTGAGGGCGGATGAAATTGTCGAAGCAGGGGAGTTCGATCCGGCCGGATGATTCCGTGTTGCCGGCAAAACCGGTAAGTGCATCGCGCTCGGAGATGACCGAAGTGGTGTTGCCGGCGCAGACCAATCCGTTGGGGAAATTGTTGGGCGGGCAGGTGATGCATCTGGTGGATATGGCTGCGGCGATGGCGGCTTCGCGGCATTCGAATAGTTATGTGGTGACCGCTTCGGTGGATTACATCGATTTTCGTAGTGCGATCAATATTGGGGAGTTGATCATTTTGAAGTCGCAGGTGAATCGGGTGTTTCACACTTCGATGGAAGTTGGTGTGGAAGTGTATTCGGAGCAGATTTTAACTGGGGAACGGAAACACACCACTACGGCGTATGTGACGTTCGTGGCAATTGACGAACACACGCGGCAGCCTAAGGCTGTGCGGCCGCTCTTGCTGAAAACTACTGACGAGAAGAAGCGTTTCCGTGAAGCGGCGGCGCGGAGAAAAGCTCGGCTCAGCCTTCGATACGGTAATTAACTTTTGGATTTTTTGGCTAGAAAACCCTTAGGTCATTGAGCCGACCCAGCGCGGGGCGCTGGTGGGCTGAGGGCTGCCGCCTTCGGGTTCTTCGGTGATGGCTAAAGCTTTGTAGGGGCCCGGGTCGGGCGGATTGGTGATGAGCATCACCAAACGGCCTTTGGCATCTGGGCGGATCATTACTGACGGCACCGGTTTGCCCGCTGGATCCTTCGGGATCATCCACAATTGAAGGACGTGATTTTCCGCGGGCATGGGAATTTTGGAGCCGCTGATCATTACGCCGTTTTGTTTATCCCACATGGCTACAAGCTGCGGCGCCGCGATTTTCTGCGGGTCCATCATGAATTTGTGGGTGGCCGGGTTGGAAACGATAGCGGTTTCCTGCTGCATAGCGACGATTTGTGATTCCATCGCGCGAACTTTCTTTTGTTCGTCGGTGTAGCCTTGCTGCATTTCGGCGAGGTTGCGGTCGCGAGCGGTTAGTTCGCTCTGTAGGCGCTGAGAATTCCATACCGAGCCGAGGGTGATGAGCAGCAGTGCGGCGACGCCAGCCCACATCCACCACGGAATTGCGGTTTTTGTGGCGGTGGCAGCGGACTCGGACGCGCGGCCGGAACCGGAGCCTTTGGCTTCCGCGCGCACGGTTTGCATGAGGCGGCCCTTGAGCATGTCGGAAGGCGCGGAGTCCGGCGACAGGTACGCGAGTTGGCTGACGACCCAGCGTGCTTCGGCGACACCTTGGGTGCACTCGGCGCAGCCGGTGGCGAGGTGCTTCTCTAGCTCGATGCGATCCGCGGCATCGAGCGCACCAAGGGCGTAGGCTTCGTACAGCTCCCGGAATTGGTCGCAGCTACTCACGACGTTGCTTTCAGTCCTTCTTTCAGGCGAATCAGTCCGTTGCGAATCCAGCTTTTTACAGTGCCGAGCGGCTCGTTCAATGCTGCCGCAATTTCGGTGTGGCTTAGACCTTGGAAGTATGCCAACTCAATCGCGCGTTTTTGCTGCGGATTCAATTCGGCGATGAGTCCGCGAACGCGTTCGGCGCGGCGCTTGGCGTCCAATTCTTTTTCGTACTGCGGCGCGACCACCACGGAATAGAGCTCTTCGGTCTGATTTTCCAGGCGGCGCTGGCGCTCGCTTTTCAGGCGCAAGGTATCCAGGGCGCGATTGCGAGCCAAGGTCAGCAGCCAGGGCACGAAGGGGCCGCGTGCCGCGTCGTACTGCGCGGAGTTGCGCCAGAGCTGCAGGAACACGTCCTGCACTACTTCCTCAGCGGGTCCGGACTGTTGCACGATGCGCAGCACCAGGGAATACACCACGCGCACGTACTTGTCGTAGAGCTGTTCGAACGCGTTCACGTCGTTTTGGAGAAGCAGACGTACCAGGGCAGCGTCAGCGGACGCCCCGTCATCCCGGGGAGACATAGTCACAAGAAACACCGAGATTAGGTTCTGCTCCTCAATAGGATTACGGAATACGGCGAAAACCGGATGAAGACCGGGCAATTCGTTGAGCCGAATAGTGATTAGGCCCCAACGTTTGTACCTGCATCGAGGCGTGTGGTCAAGGGCGCGGCTGCGGCGAGGGCTTGTTCGATGACGGCGCCGATGGCGGGGCCATGTGTGTAATTGCCGATTAGCGTGACGTTGGGATGCTTTTTGTGGAGAGTGTTGAGTTGATCCATCAGCACGCTGTGGCCGATGGCGTATTGCGGGATGGCGCGTGGCCAAATTTGTACGTGGGAAAATTTTGGTGGTTGGGTAATGTTGAGGATGGAGCTCAATTCACGGTGTGCGGTGGCGGCAAGTTGTTCGGGTGATTGCAACGCAACTGCTCGATTGGTGGCGCCGCCCACGAAGCTGGTGAGAAGGAGGTGGGCTTGGGGCGCTCGTCCAGAGAAGAGCGAAGAATTCCAAATGGTGCCGAGGATTTGCGTGCCTGCGGAGCGGGGGATTAGAAAGCCGAAGCCGTTCAGGTCGTGGTTTACGTCGGACTTGGCGTAACCGAGTGAGGCTACGGCGACGGGGGCGTAATCGATGGAGTCGAGAGTAGTGGAGTAATTAGCGTCCACGTCGCGCAGCAGTTGCGCTGCCTGCATGGTTGGAGTGGCGATAAACACGCGTTCTGCGGTTAGCGTTTCTTCGCGCCCATCGGCTACGAGGTTCACTTCAAAAGCTGCGGGTTCGTTCGACGAGCTTTGTTGAAGACGTTGGTAAATGCTTTTTGCCGAAACTCCGCAACGGAGGCTCGGGCCCAGTTGGGCCGCGAGTGCGTCGATCAAGGTTTGATTGCCATTGCGAAAAGATTGCAGCGTGGGGCGCTGTCGCGGCTTTCCAGCTTTTTTTCTGCCGAAGAGCAAACCTCTCACAACGCTCCCGGATGACTTTTCTGCTTCGTACAAGATGGGGAAGGCGCTTCGCAGACTGAGTTTTTCGGGGTCACCGGCATAGATGCCTGAGACGAACGGTCCGAGGACTCTTTCCAGGAACTCTGTAGAGAGTTTACGCCTGGCGAAATCGGCGACGGATTCGTCGTGCGCGGGAGGAGTGCTGCGCCAAAACATGTCGCGGAGGAAGCGGAGTTTCGTGCCGAGTCCGAAAAATGATGAAGCTTGGAGTGGGCTGAGTGGGGCCGGGCGCAGTTGGCCGTCGATGAGGATAAATCGCGGTGCCTTGTGAGGCGCGGCGATCAGTTGGTCGGCGATTCCCAATTCACCGCAGAGATTTACGATCGTAGAGGTGGCGTTGAAGCTTTGCGGGCCAAGTTCGAGCAAGTAGCCGTCGCGGCGTTCTGTTCGTATCACGCCGCCGGGGGTATCTGCGGCCTCCACACACAAGGCATCGATGCTGGCTTTACGCAGCGCGTAGGCGCATACCAAACCGGAGATGCCTGCTCCGATTACTAGGGCTGGAACGCGCGCGGTCACCGGGCTATTTCGTCCATCAGTTATTAAAGAGTTTTCGAGAAAAGTGGTTTGGCGTTGAGGTGTTGTTTCTCGAGGTAGGGGTCAAAGAGCATGGCCAGGTTGCGGATGAAAATTCGGCCGAGCCAAGTGGCTCGGATTTCACGGCTGTCGACAGTGACTAGGCCATCTTCGATGGCGGCTTGGAGCTGGGCGATCTCTGGCGCGAAATACTCATCAAAGTCGACGGAGAATTCGTTGGCGATTTCGGCTTTGATGATGACGGTGTGGCAGAGCAGGCGATTGATCACTGCGCGGCGGAGGCGGTCGTCTTCGGAGAGGTGGTAGCCGCGCATAGTGGCGAGGCCGCGATTTTCCACGGCGCCTTGCCATTGAGCCAATTCGCGGTGATTTTGGGCGTAGGCGTTTTGAAATGCGCTGATGGCGGTGACGCCCATACCGTAAAGGTCAGCGCCGGCTTTGGTGGTGTAGCCCTGGAAATTGCGATGGAGCGTGCGTTGCTGCTGGGCTACGGCGAGTTCGTCGCCGGGTTTGGCGAAATGGTCCATGCCGATGTAGAGGTAGCCGGCCTCCAGAAATTTCATCAGGCCGGTGCGGAAGATTTCGAATTTGTCCATGCCCGCGGGGAGGTACATGGCGAAGGCGCCTTGCTGCTTTTTTAGCCAGGGCACATGAGCGTAGCTAAAGAGTGCGATGCGATCGGGTTGCAGCTCGAGGATTTGATCGACGGTGTGGCTGAAGCGGTCGGCGGTTTGGTGCGGCAGGCCGTAGATCAGATCGACGTTAATGCTTTCGAATTTTAAGTCGCGCGCGGCGTGAAGGAGGTCACGAGTCATTTCGAAAGGCTGGATGCGGTGGATGGCTTGCTGCACTTCTGGGTGGAAATCCTGAATGCCCATGCTCAGGCGATTGAAGCCGAGGCTGCGCAGAGTTTCGAGGTGTTCACAGGTGGTGACGCGCGGGTCGATTTCGATGCCGATTTCTGCGTCGGGCGAGAAATTGAAGTGTTGGCGGGCGAACTCGAAGAGCTCGCGGAGTTGTTGCGGGGACAGGTAAGTGGGGGTGCCGCCGCCCCAGTGAAATTGGACTACCGGACGAGTGCGGGAAACGTTGCTCGCGACGTGCTCGATTTCTTTTTTGAGGATGTCGAGGTAGGGAATTGCGGCGCGCTTGTCTTTCTGGATGATCACGTTGCAAGCGCAAAAGAGGCAGAGGCTTTCGCAGAAGGGCAGATGCATGTAGAGCGAGAGTGGGGTTTGAACCTGCTCGGCGGCGGCGTGGACGGTGGCGAGGTCGTCGGGGCCGAACGCGTCGTTCCACACCGGTGCGGTGGGGTAGCTGGTATAGCGCGGGCCGGGGCGATTGTAGCGAGCGAGAAATTCTTCGCTGACGCGGAGTTCTTCGCGCATGCGCTCCAGGCTTGGAGTAGTGACGGTCACGGCGTGGTCCTTGGCATGAGAGGCTGCTGGCCGGTCTGGATGAAGAGGCGGGCGTTGTCGACTGGGGTTTGTTTGAAGATGCCATGGCCGAGATTCAGGATGTGCCCGGCGCCAGCGAGGGTGTGCATCGCGGTTTGGGTGGCTTCGCGAATTTTTTCCGGCGGGCCAAGCAATACGGCTGGGTCGACATTTCCTTGCAGCGCGATTTTTGGTCCGAGTGTGCGGCGCAGTGCCGCCAAGTCGGCGCGCCAGTCGACGCTAAGGACCGTAGCTCCGGAGCGGCTTACTGCGGACATCAAGTGTGAGGAAGCTTTAGTGTAGTAAATTACGGGCGTGCCAGGAGTGATTCCGGCAATCACTGCGGAAATGGCAGGCAGGGCGAATTCTTCGTAGTCTTCGAGGCTCAGTTCGCCGCACCAGGTATCGAAAAGTTGAACGGCCGCAGCCCCAGCGGCGATTTGTGCGTTCAGGTAGGGAATGGTCGCGGCGGCGATTTTTGTGAGTAGCGCGCGGAAAGAGTCGGGCTGGTGGTAGAGGAAACTCTTCACCGTAGAAAAGCCCTCTTTGGTTTTGCCTTCGACCATGTAGCAGGCCAGCGTCCAGGGAGCGCCGGCGAAGCCCAGCACCGGCACGTCTGGGCCGGCGCTTTTTGCGATGCGGCGAATGGCTTCGGGCAGGAATTTTGTTTCCGCCTCGGGATCAAAGAGGCGGAGTTTGGCGACATCGGCTGCTGAGCGGATTGGCTGCGGAAGATTTGGGCCGGCATCCTCCAGTTCGAGGTGCATGCCCATCGCTTGGGCGGGGATCAAAATATCGGAGAAGACGATGATGGCGTCGACGCCCAGAATGTGAAATGGCTGGAGCGAAACTTCGGCGGCGAGGTCGGGATTTTTGCAGACTTCCAGAAAGCCGCGATTGGCGCGGATCGCTCGGTACTCGGGGAGGTAGCGGCCGGCCTGGCGCATCATCCAAACAGGGAGGCGCGGTACCGCCTCACCACGGCAGGCGCGCAGAAAAAGCTCTTTGCGAGTGATAGTCGCGGTTGCGGGCGGCGCGGCGCTGGCGGTTTCGAGTGGTCCCATAGCTTGGCGTTCTTTCGCCGGGCATCGTGCGATGCCACTGGCGAACATTCTACCGATTAAAGTTGAGTCTGGACGGGGTCAATCCAGAGAATAGCAAATTCGCTGGGTACGTTGCCCGTTCGGGCTATGTAAGTGCTTGTTGGCGTGGGCTATACTCACTGGAGCGAGTGGTTGGGCGCCGGTCGCTAGTCGAAACATCAGCAACTCCGAATCCACATGGACCAACACCTTTATTTCGCTCTGACTGTGGCCGCCTACGGGATCAGTTTGGGCTGCTATGTGTCGTTCCTGAACACTGGGCGCGCGGTGTTGGGGACGTGCGGGACGGTGTTTCTGGCGCTGGGCTTGGTGGCGCATTATTTTGCGCTGTTGGAGAGATCGCGCGGGTTGCACACCGTGCCGTATCACGATTTGTATGGGTCGCTGTCGTTGTTTGGGTGGTTGCTGGCGCTGACCTATCTGGGTTTGGAGTTGTATCACCGGCAGAGGTCGGTGGGGGCGTTTGCGCTTCCGTTTATATTGGGATTTTTTTTGATTGCTCATGCTGCGCCCCGCGAATGACAAGCTTTCGCCTACTCCCGCGCATGGTGTGGTTTTTGCATTTCACGTGACGCTGAGTATTTTGGCGTACGCGGCGTTTGCGCTGTCGTTTGTGCTGAGCCTGATTTTTTTGAGTGAAGAGCGTTTGCTGCGGCGGCGGAAGCTAAGTGGCGTGGTGTGGCGGTTGCCCTCGCTGGAGTTGCTGGAGCGGATGAGCCACTCGAGTGTGTTGGTGGGGGTAATTTCCATCGCGATTGGGACCGGCTTGGGATTCATCTGGGTGGATCGGCTGACGGGGCAGTATTGGTTTTACGATCCGAAGTATGTGATCACGCTGGTGGTGCTGGGTTTGTACCTGCTTTATTTTCAGCTGGCGCGGACGACGGCTTGGCGTGGGGCGCGGGCTTCAAAGCTCTGCGTGTTTAACTTTTTTGTGGTGGTGTTGAGTTTTACGGTGGTGAATTTGTATTTGTCGCATAGCCACCGATATTTTTAAGTCGCGAATGTTGCAAGGGCGCTGAAAGACCGATGGAAATTGTTCTCGTAGGATTGAACCACCGCACCGCGCCGGTCGAGGTGCGCGAACGTGTGTCGTTCACCGCGGAACAGGCGCAGCGGGCCGCTACTGAGCTGCGTGCGCGCGGGATTCTGGAAGAGACGCTTGGTGCTGTCGACGTGCAATCGCAGCGAGGTTTATGGCGTGCCGCCGGAAGCGACGCATGAATGTGCTCCCGGACTTTCTTCTTTTCTGAGTGAATTTCATGAAGTTCGGCCCGATGTGCTGCGCGTCTCGCTTTATCACCACTACGACCGCAACGCAGTGCGGCATTTGTTCCGGGTGGCGGCTGGTCTCGACTCCATGATGTTGGGCGAGGCCGAAATTCTGGGGCAGGTGCGGGAAGCTTATCGATTCGCCCATGAGCAAGGTGCGACCGGGCCGGTGCTGAATCGCTTGTTTCAAGCGGGGCTGGAAGTGGGGAAGCGAGTGCGCTCCGAGACGGAACTGGGGACGCGCCCGGTGTCAGTGGCTTCCGCCGGAGTAAAACTCGCGGAGCGGATTTTTGGAAAACTAAAAAACCACACAGCATTGGTACTGGGGGCCGGCACCATCAGCGAGCAAGTGGTGGTGCAGTTGCGCGACCGCGGAATTGCCCAACTGTTGGTGATGAACCGCTCGCTGGAACGTGCGCAAAAGCTGGCGGCGGAAGTTCGCGGAACAGTGGTGCCGTGGGGCGAGTGGGACGCGGCGCTGCAGACGCCGGACGTGGTGGTTTCGTCGGTCGCCGCAGAAGAGCCTATTTTGCATCGTGAAGTGATCGAACGGGCGATGGCGGCGCGTGGGAATCGGGCTTTGCTCTTGATGGATCTGGGATTGCCGCGGAACATCGATGCGGCTGCGGCGGAACTTTACAACGTGTATCTGTACAACCTCGACGATCTGGGCGAAATCGTGGAGCAAGGGCGAGCGATGCGCCAGAGTGAAGTTCCGCGAGCGGAAGCGATCGTCGACGAACATGTAGGAAAATTTCTGTCGTGGCAGGCCAGCGTGGAGTTGGTCACGTTGCTCGCGGAATTGCGTGGCCGGCTGGCGGAAGAGCGGGACTCTTTTGTGCGGGAGCGACTTGATGCGATGCAGCACCTCAGCGCGGATGACCGTGAGCGTATGGAACAGCTGATGGGCGAGTTGTTGGAGAAATTGCTGCTGCAGCCGGCGGAGCGCCTGCGTGGCGAGAAAGAGTTGCGGCGCAAGATCCAAAATGTGGAAGCGCTGCGCGACCTGTTTTTGCCACGGCGGGAGAAACTGTGAGGATTCTGCGCATCGGTACGCGCGGGAGCGTATTGGCCAAGTGGCAGGCAGAGTCGGTGCGCAAACAGATTTTTGCCACAGCGGGGATTGAAGCAGACATCGTGATCATCAAAACGTCGGGCGATAAAATGCAGCAGTCGCCGCTGACGCAAATCGGCGGGAAGGGCATTTTCATCAAAGAGCTCGAAGATGCGCTGTTTGATCAGTCGATCGATCTGGCGGTCCACAGCGTGAAAGACATTCCCACTGAGACGCCGAGCGGGTTGAATTTTCCGGCCGTGTGCCGGCGCGATGACATTCGCGATTGTCTGATTTCGAATACTGGCGCGACGCTGGCAACTTTGCGGCGCGGCGCCAGGGTGGGAACGAGCAGTCTGCGTAGGCAGGCGCAGCTTCTGCATTTGCGGCCGGATCTGGATATTCGCGAGTTGCGCGGAAATGTGGATACGCGCTTGCGTAAAGTGGGCGACGGAGAATATGACGCGATCGTACTGGCGAAAGCTGGGTTGGACAGGTTGGGTTTGAGCGGGCGAATCAGCGAAGCATTTTCGCCGGAGACATTTCTGCCTGCGGTCGGACAAGGCGCGATCGGAATCGAAACGCGAACGGGCGATGCCGATGTGGAAGACTTGCTTGCGCCGTTGGATGATGCCGAGACGCGCGCAGCGATCATCGCCGAGCGGGCGATGCTGAAAGTGTTGCAGGGCGGTTGTCAGGTGCCCATAGGCGCGTGGGCGCGCGAGGAGCGCGGCGAAATGGTGATGGAAGCGTGCGTAACGTCGATTGACGGAAAGAAACACGTTAAACAACGGCTCACT
This sequence comes from uncultured Acidobacteriota bacterium, assembly GCA_963846145.1. Lineage (GTDB taxonomy): Bacteria > Acidobacteriota > Terriglobia > Acidiferrales > UBA7541 > Acidiferrum. Next base: position 153,065 of record CAWJUV010000010.1, read on the forward strand.
GGCAAGCGTGAAGAGAGCGCCGCTTTAGGCGAACGCATGGCGCAAAAGCTGATCAAGTCGGGCGCGCAGGCGATTCTCGAAGCGGTGAGCCGTGCACGTGGATAATAGAGAGATGTCGTCGCTAACGGGCAAACGGGTGGTCATTACGCGGACGCCGCGGCAGGGCGCCGAATTGGTGGAAAAGTTTTCCGCGCTCGGAGCGCTGGCCATCTCCTTGCCGTTGGTGGCGTTTTCTGCGCCCGAAGATTTTCGGCCGCTGGATGCGGCGCTGGAGCGTATCGAAGAATTCGATTTGGTGATTTTCACCAGCGAGAACGCGGTGCGCGCAGTGGTCAAGCGTGGTGAGCTGCGCGGTTATTTGCAGAATGTGCCGGGCCGGCGGTCGCGTGCGGCGGCGGTAGGGCCGACAACCGCAGCTGCAGCGGAACGCGCTGGTTTTCGGGTGGATTTTACCGCCAGCACCCATAGCGGGGTCGATCTCGCGAAAGAGTTGGGCGCAAAACTTCAAGGCGAATCGATTTTGTTGCCGCGCAGCGATCGTGCCAACGCGGATTTGCCGCAGGCGTTGAAGGAATTTGGCGCGGAAGTGACCGAGGTCATCGCTTATCGCACGGTTGTTCCTTTGAATCTCGACCACGAAAAAGTGGCGGCGATTCAGCAGGGCGACGCCGATGCGATCTTATTTTTCAGTCCTACTGCGGTGGAGCATTTCGTAGAGGTTGTCGGGGAAGCAGCGCTGCACTCGATCCGTCGGCAGATGGTGTTGACCGCAGTCGGGCCGATCACGGCGGCAGCTCTGCAGCGATTCGGTGTCGCGGACCCGTTGATTGCAGAAGACACCACTTCCGATGCGGTGATCGCCGCGCTGGAAAAATATTTTGCCGATTTGGCTCAACCGTCCGCTGCCGGAGCGCACCTCTCTTGAGCTTTCCGACCCACCGGCCACGTCGTTTGCGACGCAGTGAGGCGCTGCGTGGATTGGTGCGAGAGACGCGGCTCAGTGCTGCGGGATTTATCTACCCGATGTTTGTGTGTCCCGGGGAGAAGGTTCGCAAAGAAGTGAGCTCCATGCCCGGCGTGGCGCAGCAGTCAGTGGACAAAATTGTCGAGGAATGCCGCGAAGTGGAATCGCTCGGCATTCCGGGCGTGATTTTGTTTGGCTTGCCGGAATCGAAAGATCCGCGTGGTGCCAGTTCTGTCGCTGCCGATGGAGTGATTCAGCGGGCGGTTGAGGCCATTCGCAAGGCCAAACTCCAATTGTTGGTGATCACCGATGTGTGCCTGTGCGAGTACACCGATCACGGGCACTGCGGAGTAATCGAGAATGGCGAAGTGGCCAATGATGCGACGCTGAAGATTCTTGCGGAGCAGGCACTTTCGCATGCGCGGGCGGGAGCCGACATTGTCGCGCCTTCGGACATGATGGATGGGCGAGTCGCGGCGATTCGCCACGCGCTTGATCAGAACAAATTCGAGGAAATGCCGATCATGGCGTATGCCGTGAAATATTCTTCGGGATTCTACGGGCCGTTTCGGGAGGCGGCGGAGTCTACGCCGCAATTCGGGGACCGGCGCAGCTATCAGATGGATCCGGCCAACGCGCGTGAGGCGTTGAAGGAAGTGCGCCTGGATTTGGAAGAAGGCGCGGATATGGTCATTGTGAAGCCGGCGCTGTCGTACCTCGATGTGATCGCTCGGGTGCGCGAGGAATTTGATGTGCCGGTGGCGGCGTATAACGTCAGCGGAGAATTTGCGATGGTCAAAGCAGCTGCACGCAATGGATGGCTCGACGAACAGCGGGTGGCTTTGGAAATCTTGACCAGCATTCAGCGCGCCGGTGCGTCGATCATTTTGACTTATCACGCCAAGGACGCTGCGCGCTGGCTGCGTTCGTGATATTTTGACTGGCGACGACCATGAAGCCATCGCCCGCATCGTCTGCCGCAGCAGTTCCTCAACGCAAAACCACACGTTCCCGAGAAATTTTTCAGCGCGCGCAACAAATTCTGGTTGGCGGCGTGAACAGTCCCGTGCGGGCGTTCCGTTCCGTCGGCGGCGAACCGTTCATTGTGGAGCGCGGTGAAGGGCAATTTCTCTACGACGCCGACGGCAATCAGCTGCTCGATTATGTCTGTTCGTGGGGCGCGATGCTGCTGGGGCATGCGCATCCGGCGGTGACGGCGGCGATTGTGGCGCAGGCGGGACGTGGAACAAGTTATGGCGCGACCACGGAATTAGAAGTAGAGCTAGCGACGCTGATTACACGCGCGGTTCCGTTTATCGAGAAGATTCGATTTGTTTCGAGCGGGACCGAAGCAACCATGAGCGCGTTGCGACTGGCTCGCGGCGTGACCAAACGGGACTTGCTGCTGAAGTTCGAAGGGAATTACCACGGGCATTCGGATAGTTTTCTTTCGCAGGCTGGCTCGGGGTTGGCGACGTTGGGGATCGCAGAGTGTCCGGGTGTGCCGCAAAGCCTTGCGGCCCTCACGCTGAACGTTCCATACAACGATCTGGATGCAGTAGAGCGAACTTTTGCGACGCATCCTGGGAAGATTGCCGCGGTCATCGTAGAACCAATCGCTGCGAATATGGGCGTGGTGCTGCCAGAGCCGGGATTTTTGGCGGGTTTGCGCGATCTGACCAAGAAAAATGGCGCGCTGCTGATCGTCGACGAAGTGATCACCGGGTTTCGGCTGCACAATGGAGCGGCGCAGCAGATTCTTGGTTTTGAAGGCGACCTCACCACGTTTGGAAAAATTATTGGCGGTGGAGTTCCGGTTGCGGCGTATGGTGGGCGCGCGGAATTGATGGATCATGTGGCGCCGCTTGGGCCGGTGTATCAGGCGGGCACGTTGGCGGGGAATCCTTTGGCGATGAGTGCGGGCATCGCGACGTTAAAACAATTGGCGGCACCTGGATTTTATGAAGTGATCGCAACGCGGGCGCGCCGTCTGGTGGATGGCCTGCGGAGCGCTGCAGCAGAGTCTTCGTCAGCCGTTCAACTGAATGCGATTGGCTCCCTGGCAACGTTGTTTTTTTCTTCTGCGGCGGTGAGCAATTATTCCGACGCGAAGAAATGCGATACCAAGCGTTACGGAGAATATTTTCGGCACATGTTGCAACGCGGGATTTTTCTGGCACCATCGCAGTTCGAAGCGGCCTTTGTGTCCGCGGCGCACACCGACGCCGATATTGACCGCACCATTGCTGCCGCTGCGGAATTCTTGCAGATCTGAAGCACTGGGCCCAGTGGGGAGCCGTTCCACGAAAATAAAGGAGAAACTCAGCAATGGCTGAATTCGAACTTCCTGAAACTGAACACGAGAATCATCCGCTGGTCCTGCCAGTTTCGCTGACCATCTCGATTCTCGCGGTGTTTGTGGCCGCGGTAACGCTGCTGGGCCATCGAACCTCTACAGAGCAATTGTTGCTGCAGAGCCAGGCTACAGACCAGTGGGCGTATTTCCAGGCCAAGAATATTCGTCTGCACGAAATGCAGACGGTGGTGGATATGCTGGGTGCGATCGTTCCTGTCGACAAAGAGAAAAATGAAGCGCTGCGCGAAAAGTATCAGAAGGAAGTAGAGCGTTACGAAGCCGACAAAGACGCAATCAGCGAAAAAGCAAAAGACCTGGAGAAAGAGCGCGACACATTGGGCAAACGTGCCGACCGCTACGATGGTGGGGAAGTGCTGGTTGAAATTGGCTTGGTGATTTGTTCGATCACGTTGCTCACCAAGAAGAGAGCGTTCTGGATCGGCGGGGTGCTGATCAGCGCTGCTGGCTTGGTTATGGCGATTACGGGCTTGCTGATTCATTAAGACCGTCTGTCAAGACCGTACGCTAAAGTGCGTTCGGGTTTTGAAAACTTCATGCTCCCCGCACGCAACTCTTGCGTACGCGGTTTTTCTTTCTGCCTACGCTCCGGCCGGTGGTGCGGCGCTGCGTAACCTAGCGACTTCTGCCATCAAGACTTCGAGCTTGCCGACCAACTCTGCGTGGCGCACATCATCGGTGTCGGGCTTTTTGGCGACAAAGGTCAAGTTGCCGCCGGGTTCGAGCACGCAGCGGTGCACTTCGTCGAGCGATTCGAATCCCTGCTTGCGGGCCGCCGCTTCCAACTGGTTGGCGCTGATCAGTTCTTTCTTCAGGCGCACGTGATTCACGGCGCCGTTATCAATCAGCACGTCGGCGCTGCCTTCCACGAGAGCGTCGAGTTTCTGATGACCGTACAGAAAGCGCACAACGAGATAGTTCACGACCAGCAGGGAAGTGGCGCCGATGACGCCCCCGCTAACACTGTTGTCGTCACCGATGATGGCGTTCTGCACGGTGTTCGAAAGCGTCAAGAGCACTACGAGGTCGAAGGGATTGAGTTGCACCAGCTCGCGCTTGCCGGAGAGGCGCAGGCTGATGATTAAGAATGCGTACACAAAAATCGGACGAAGAATTTTTTCCGCGAGGGGCAAACCGAGAACGAACATATCTTTCCACATACTGTCGTGCATGGCGGGTCCTTCTCCTTTATTAGCGCGGTGGCTTTAGTTCGCCCGTATCTTCCCTTATTCGCTGCAACAGCGCCAAGTCCCCGGACCGCGACAAGACGTCGGCAATCTCGGCCGGAGAGGCCCGGGGAGCTCCGCTGTGCCCTGTCCAAAAGGATAGTCACCAGTTGGTAGCGGAGGTCACCGAGGGGTTACGGAACGGTGCGGAAAAGCACTATTCTTTTTTGAGGAGAAAGTGCGTAGCGATGCCGCGACTGTCTGCGCGGCGGCTGCGGGTTGTTCTATTTCGCGAGAGTCGACGCATGTCTCATCCGGCATTTTCGGCGATTGATAATGACCAGTTCAGGGAGCAGCTCCCTGCGCTGTTCGAATGCGTGCGCGAAGTCGTGGCCATTTTCGATCCGGATGGTATCGCGCTGTTTGTGAATCCCGCGGTGCACGAAGTTTTGGGCCACACCCCGATTGAAATTGTCGGCAAGTCGATCGATCAGCTCATTCATGAAGATGATGTCGACGTGTTTCGCGTAGTGTTGAGCCGTCTGAGTGCCGGCCTGGAGCCGACCCTCAGCGTGCGCTGCCGTTTACGCAGCCTGGATGGCAGCTGGCGCTGGTTCGATGCCGAAGCGCGCCGCTTCCCTGGTTCCTTGGATCTCGGAATCGTCGTCAGCCTGCACGACATCACCGAATTGCAGCGCATGGAAGCCGAACGGCAAGTCATCAACGAAGTGATCCATGCATTGAATGAGACTTCCAACCTGGATCAGTTGCTGCAGCACATCCATCAAGCGCTGAAAAAGGTTTTGTACGCTGAAAATTGTTTTATTGCGTTGCATGATGCGGGCAACGATGAGTTCCATTTTCCATTTTTTGTGGACAGCTTTGACCTGGCGCCGCCTCCGCAAAAAGTGGGGAAGAGTTGCACGGCGTTTGTGTTTCGTACCGGACGCGGAATGCTCATTCCGCAGGCAGAGTTTGACCGCTTGGCCGGAGGAGGCGAGGTGGTGCTGGTTGGATCGCCTTCGCCGGCGTGGCTGGGCGTGCCGTTGAAGACCCCAACTGCGACGATCGGCGTGCTCGTAGTGCAGCACTATGAAGACGAAGACGCCTACGACATTCGCAACCTGGAATTTCTGGATTCGGTTGGCGGGCACATCGCGTTGGCAATTGAACGGCGCGAGGCCGAAGACGCGTTGCGCCAGAGTGAATCGACCTTCCGGCTGTTGTTCTCGCACAATCCGCTGCCGACTTGGGTGTTCGATTCAGAGACATTGAAATTTGTGCAAGTGAACTACGCGGCAGTGCGGCAGTACGGTTACACCGCCGAAGAATTCGAACAGATCACCATGTACGACGTCTGGCCGCCCGAAGAGCAGGCGGCGCTGCGCAAACGCATCGATGAGTGGAACGGACCTGGGCAGTATCACAGCGTCTGGAAGAATCGTAAGAAAGACGGCAAGCTTTTCGAAGTCGAAATTATTTCGCACCGGTTGGATTACGCCGGGAGGCAAGTGCGCCTGGTAGTCGCGCAAGACATCAGTGAGCGGCAGGCACTGGAAGAACAGCTGCGGCAGGCGCAAAAGATGGAAGCGGTCGGACGGCTGGCTGGCGGCGTTGCGCATGATTTCAACAATTTGCTAATGGTCATCAAGGGTCACACCGAATTGCTGCTGAACGCGATGCCGGCGCCGGCGATCGGCAAAAAGATCGAGCAGATCGATCGTGCTGCGGATCGCGCCGCGGCACTGACGCGGCAATTGCTGGCGTTTAGCCGCATGCAGGTGTTGCAGCCGCGAGTGATGAACTTGAACAGCGTGGTCGAGGAAATGGGCAAGCTCCTGCCACGGCTGATCGGCGAACACATCGAGCTGGCTCTGCACGCTGGTCCGGATCTCGGAATGATTCGCGCCGATCCCAGCCAGATGGAACAGGTGATCATGAATCTGGCGGTCAACGCGCGTGATGCCATGCCGGACGGCGGAAAGTTGCTGATCGAAACTTCGAATATCGATCTCGATCACGCGTACCACTCGGCGCACCCGCTGGTGCAGCCAGGGCGCTACATTCAGTTGGCGGTGTCGGATACCGGCACAGGCATGGACGCGGAAACGCAGGCGAGAATTTTCGAGCCGTTCTTCACCACGAAGATTCAAGGCAAAGGCACCGGTTTGGGCTTAGCGACTGTTTACGGCGTGGTGAAACAAAGCGGTGGATACGTGTGGGTGTACAGCGAAGTAGGGAAGGGCACTTCGTTCAAGATTTATTTGCCGCGCGTTTCGGAAATCGCAGACGAAGATGTGCCGGAACTTTCGCAAGAGGCCCCGCACGGATCTGGAACGATTTTGTTGGCGGAGGATGAGCAGGAAGTCCGCGAAGTCGCGCGGGAATTTTTAGAGTCGGCGGGATATTTGGTCTTGGAAGCGCGCGATGGCGCGGAAGCGATGCGGCTGGCGGCGGAGCACAAAGGCGAGATCGATTTGTTGATTTCCGACATGGTGATGCCGGGAATGACTGGCCAGGAATTGGCGCGTCGGGTGCGGGAGAGCCGCCCTGATTTGCAGGTTATTTTTATGTCGGGCTACAGCGAGTACGCCGCAGCCGGGGCAACAAACATGGATCTGTCGCAGCGGTTATTGAGCAAGCCGTTTAGTCGGCCGGTAATTTTGCGGGCGATACGCGATGTGCTGAGTGGAACTACTTCCGGCGCGGGCGAGTCTTCACCGAGCGCGAATTAAGAAAATAAAACAGCAAAGTTCAGTTGGCCAGCAGGTTTTTGATTTGCTGCTCGACAGCCTGGGTGTATTCCCGCTCCAGTTGTAGCTCGGTTTGCAGTTTTTTCACTTGTAGCTCGAGGCGCGCGATTTCAGCGCGGAGTTTGCCGACTTCCGGAGAATTAGCGGGTACCGAGGGAGCCGGAGACGTCACTGTTTGAGGTTGCGCCGAATTGGGCGCCGCGGGAGTTGGCGGTTGGGCTACGGTTTGCTGTGTCGCTTGAATTGCGGATTGTAACGGAGCCGCCGGCGTCAAGAGCGGCGAGAAGGCTTCCACCAGGGCTTTAGGCCAAGCTGGTTCGGCAGGGTGAACACCCTGCGGCGCGGGAAGCGAGCCGGTGCCGGGATATAGATCATCAAGCTCTGCAGCAAGTTCGGATAGGGTATCGATCTGTTGCGCGCTGAGACCCGGGAGGACATGGGAATCTTCGATGTGTGAAGGCGCGGAGTGCAACTCTTCAAGATGCGTCTCTTCGAGGTCCGCGTCTGCCAGCGCCTCTGGTCTGTCCCATTCCATGTCTGACGATGTAAGTTCGGCCGGCGTGTCTGCGACCGGAATGTGCGCATCGGGAGTCGCCGCGACAGGCGCGTGCTCAATCGAGTTTTGTGTCACGGGAAAGTGTGCGACTGGCGGCAGCGCGGCGACGGGCGCGACCACCTGGGGCGCTGGCGTCGGCGGCGCGAAATTCAGGAAATTTGGAGTGGCAGTTGGCGTGGAAGTTGGCGCGACTCGGAATGGCGAACATATTTTCGAGGGCCTGCGTGCTTGGAGCGCTGGACATGCGTGGGGCCGGGGGACGGGCCGCATCCTTCGGCGTCAGCAAAGCCTTAACTCGCCCGATCAATTCCTGCGGCTGAAACGGTTTGCGCATCAGCTCGTCGGCGTGTACGGCAACGGCTTTGTCCGCGACGCTCTTATTGACCACGCCGGACATCAACACCACGGGTACGCCGCCAAATTCGGGGTGCTGCTTGATCTGGCTGCAAACGGAGTAGCCATCCTGATCGGGCATGATCACGTCGGTGATAACCACGTCGGGGCGATTCTGTTCGAACTGCGCCATCGCAGTGGCCGCATCGGCGCAGGTGATTACGTTGATGCTCTCGCGGCGAAAAGCAATCTTGATGACCTCGCGCATGGTGGCGCTGTCGTCGATGAAATAGACGGTCGGTGCACGCTTCACGGCCACTTCGTTGATGGGTTGCTCCGTCATGGTTTCACTCATTCCGCGTTCCTATCCGCCATGCTCGGCGTTGTTCAACATCGCTTCGTCGTATTCTCGCATGGCATCGAGTAGCAGGTCTGTGGTACTCCGCAGTACGGTGCGCTGTAAGGAAGTACTGCCGTAAACGAATTTGTAAACGCCGTCGCCGCCTTGCACATTTTTCAAAATGTGGATGACCGCTTCGTCGCCGAACAGGGGGCCGTCTTCCGCGTGGATAATTTCTCCTGCGTCGAAAAAGAGCAGTGCGTCGACTTCGCCGGCGTTGATGTGCAGCGCGCCGGTTTGCCGCGCTTGCCCGAGCATCTGGGTGATGCTGGGCAAATCGTGATGCGCGAGACTGCCGCTCAAGCTGGTGTCGGATTGCTCCAGCATTTGCGTGGGAGCAAAACCTTGAGCCTTGCTGACGATGACTTGCTTTACGTGGGCGGCGATGGCTGCCGGGGTGCTGTGGCGGTCGACGTAATCGTCGCAGCCCGCCTGGAAGGATTCCATCAGAGCGCGGGAACTGCCGTCGCCGACGGCGATTACTGGCAGAGTGGCGTTTTTAGGGTCGGCGTGGATGATGCCGGCGATTTCGAACGCGCCCATCTCGCGCATGTTCGCCGAGCACAGTACTGCTGCAGGGCGATCGTATTCCAATGTCGTAAGGCCAAACGCGGCTTGCGTCGCGGTCGAGACTTCAAAACCTTCGCGTTTTAATGCTTCACTCACGCGTTTGGTGAAGTACACGTTGCTGTCGATCAGCAAGATTTTATAGGGGCGCGCCGCAGCGGTCATGAAGCGGCCTCCTGCAATTGTGCCGCATGCTGTTCAACCGGTTCGGTAGATCGAGTGGTGCGAAAAGTTCCTGGAGGAGTCGGTCCGGGAGTGAGCGCGTCGATGTTCAACACTTCGATGACGTCGCCGTCGTGCGAAATCCATCCGCGAACGTGTGCGGCATCTGATTCGCCGGCGGGAGAGAATTCCGCGCTGATCAATTCGCATTCGCCGGTCACCGGCAGTCCGACCCATTCGGATTTGCCGCCGTAGTTGCGCACCACGATCAGATAGAAACGGCGAGTTAGCAGGCTTTGGCCGATCAGAGTTTCGGCTACGTCACAAATTGGAACGATGCGGCCGCGCCGCAGAATCACGCCTTCGACGTTGGCGGTGTTGTGGGGAAAGCGGAAGACTCGGCTCGGCGGCACCAATTCGGCGATGTGGTTCGATGCGACGGCAAACCTGCGATCACCTAATCGCAACAAGACGAAGGGTTGTGCGCCGAAATCGTTTCGCGCGCTCATGAATGCAATCTCGCGGCGTTGGCCATGGAGAATCTTACGGCGGGCCGTGCTTGCGGTGCGGTTTGATCCAGCAAGGTCATTTCTTCGGCAGTCAAAAATCCTTCGGGGCGTACGACGGGCACGACGTTTTGATCGAGGGCGGTCAGGCCGCGGTACCAGTTGCGCTCTTCCTGGCAGAAAGCCTGGGGCAGCGCTTGCAGGCGCGTCATCGTGGTCATTTTCTCTATGCCGTCGACCAACAGCGCTGTTCTTGTGTTGCGCAGGACGAAAACCAATTGGCCAGAAGTCAGCGGCAGTCCGAAATGCAGAGCGCCGTTGACCACGTAAAGAGATTTGTCGCCGCGACGCACGATGTGGCGAACTTTTTTCAGTCCAGGCGCAGAGATTTCGGTGGCGGACCCGGCCAGGCTGTCGACGCTGCGCACTTCCTGAACCGAGCCAGAAGAGACCGCGAACAACAGTCCGCTGACACGAAACAAAATGATTTGTTCCGTTCGAACCGCGGTGGCTGCCTGGGGCGCGGGCAATTGCATCAACGCACTCCTACAGGTGCGACGCGAGTGAGAGCGAGGACTTGTTTTTCGATGGCGGAATAAATGTCGTCGATGCTGAGAGTCTGACTAACTGCGCCAGTCTTGATGGCTTCGGCGGGCATTCCGAAAATTACGGAGGTGGCCTCGTCTTGGGCGAAAACTACGCCGCCTGCGGATTTGATCGCGAGGGAACCTGCGGATCCGTCGTTGCCCATGCCGGTCAAGACTGCGCCGATGGCGAGCGATCCGGCGTATTCCGCGACGCTGAGCATGGTCATGTCGATGTTCGGGAGATATCCGTTGATGCGCCCGCTGCTGCCGTCCAGTTGAATGCGTCCCGTGGGCATCACCCGCAAATGCTGGCCACCGGGGCAAATGTAAAAAGTTCCGGACGTGAGCGTTTCGTTGTTTTCGGCTTCCTTGACGCGAATGCTGGTGAATTCGGCGAGTTGCGCGGCGTATTGCGTGGTGAAAGCCGCGGGCATGTGCTGCACGAGAATTACGGCTGCAGGAAAGTCACGAGTGAAGCCAGGTGCCAGGCGCATGACGGTGGCGGGTCCGCCGGTCGAAGCCGCGAGCACGACAACTGGAAATTTCTGATCGTAGAGCGAACCGCTCGATGAACTTGGCCGCGGCGCTAAATGTGCGGGCGTGCGCATGGGGGTGGACGTATCCACTGCTCTTTCCGTCTGAACCGGACCGAACGGCGGTGCGCACCACGCGGACTTTGGCGGCCATGCGAACTTTGCGAAGAAGTTCTTCGCGCACGCTTTGCATGTCCAAATCGATGCCGCTGGAGGGCTTGGGGACAAATTCAATCGCACCGAGTTCTAACGCTCGCAAAGTGCTAGCTGCGCCTTGCCGCGATTCGGAGCTGACCACCACGATGGGCCGCGGATTGGTGGACATGATTTCTTCGGTGGCTTGCAGCCCGTCCATCACCGGCATGTTGATGTCCATGGTGATGACGTCAGGCTTGAGCGATTCCGAGAGACGCACCGCTTCGCGGCCGTCCTTGGCGTGACCGATCACTTGGATGTGATCGTCGCTGGAAAGAATGGTCTCCAGAACTTTGCGCATGAAGGCGGAGTCGTCCACGATCATGACGCGCACATCTTTAGCCGGGTTGGCGTTGGCGGCGGACATGGTTGGCTAGGCTTGCGGCACCAGCACGCGCGCGGCGTCCTTGCCCATGAGTTGTTCTACGGCGGCGATCAGTTGATCTTCCTGCACAGGCTTGGTGAGGAATGCTGCCGCGCCTTCTTTCATGGCGCGATCACGATGTTTTGCGCCGGCGCGGGAAGTGACCACCATCACTGGAATTCGCCGCGTAGTGGCGTTCTGGCGCAACTGCACCATCAATTCATAGCCGGTCATCCGCGGCATTTCCAGGTCGGTGATGACCAGGTGGCATCCGTGCTGAGTGACCAGTTCGGCGGCTTCCAATCCGTCGGCGGCAAGTTTTACCGTGTACCCGTTTTTCTCCAACATGCGGCCCACAAATTTGCGCACGCTGATGGAGTCGTCGACGACGACGATCAGTTTTTCCTGAGCGACGCGATCGATGGCGGCGTTGGGAATGGTGCCGCGGGCGACTGCTGCGGACCCCGGCGCGAAGATGCGCGCGGCGCTGGCGTTGGCTTGCAGCGTTTGACGTTCGTTGGGCTGAGTGGAGACCATGCGGTTGAGATCAAGCAGAAGAATCAGGCTGCCGTCTGGAGCGATGGTGGTGCCGGGGAAGAGTTTTACGCGGCGGAGATATTCGCCAAGGTTTTTGATGACGATTTCATCCTTGCCGAGGACTTCTTCGACCACCAGACCGATCTGACGGTTGCCGGTGTTGGCGATGACCATGTGGAAGTAGCCGTTGATGGGTTCGAGCGGAGGAAGGCCCAGATGTGTATCGAGGCGCACCACGTCGGTGACCACGTCGCGAACTTTGGTGAGCAGCTTTCCGCCGACGTCTTCGATTTCGTCGGTGCGCAGGCGGCGGATTTCTTCGACCACCGCCAAGGGCAAAGCAAACTTGGTGGTTCCGCAGCGGACGAAGAGAGCGGGCGAGATGATGAGTGTCAGCGGCACCTTTAAAGTGAAAGTCGTGCCGGTGCCAGGAGTGCTTTGAATCTCGATTTCGCCATTCAGCGCGTTGAGATTTGCGCGCACCACGTCGAGGCCTACGCCGCGACCGGCCAATTCAGTTTTTGCCGGCGCGGTAGAAAAACCGGGATGGAACAGCATGTCGCGCAATTCACGCTCGGTGAGACGCTCGGCAGTCTGCGTGGAAACGAGCCCACGTTCCACGGCGCTTTGGCGCACGCGCTGGTAATCGATGCCGCGCCCGTCGTCTTGCACTTCGATGTAAATGTGATTGCCGCGGTGATAGGCGCGCAGGCTGACTTTGCCCAGTTCCGGTTTGCCCGCTGCGAGACGGCCTTCGGTTGATTCGATCCCATGTGCTACGGAATTGCGAACCAGATGCACCAACGGATCAGAAATCTGCTGGATGATGCTGTTGTCTAGTTCGGTCTCGCTGCCGCCCAGGTCCAGATCGACTTGTTTGCCGGCGGAGTGCGCGGCGTCGCGAACGGCGCGTGACAATCGTGAATAGAGCGTGCCGATGGGCACCATGCGGGCAGCGGTGAATTCGTCCTGCAGATGATGCGCCAGCTTGGTGAATTCGTCGATGTCGCCTTCGACGCGGCCGATGAAGCCTTGCAGCTGCGAGAGCACTTCGTTGACGTCGGCGGAAATCTCCGCCATGGAGCGCGACAGAATGTTGAAGTCGTCGTAGCGATCCATTTCCAATTCGCTGAAGTCGGACCAGAAGCTGGTATCGCCCGCGGCAGCGCTGGTGAGCCGTTTAGTGGTGGTGTGGCTGGTCCACTCACCGATTTTGACTTGCGGGCTGATGCGGTTGTATTCGTACTTTTCCTGAAACTCCGCGACTTTGCCTTGCAGGCGTTCTTTCGAAAAGCTCAGCGTGTCGACGAGTTTTTCGAGTTCGGCGACGCGCCCGACCATGCGGGTGCGATTGATGACCAGCTCGCCGACGGTGTTCATCATGCGGTCGAGGCGATCGAGGGCGATTCGAACGGATTTGATCGCGGCGGTCGGTGTTGGCGCGACTTTGGCGGCAGCCTGTGACTTGGCCTTCGCTTGCACTTGAGACGATGCCGGGTGCGCCACCGTTCCGGCGGGCTCGACAGAAGACGGCTCGGCCAAAGCTTGTTGGGGACTCGATTCGGCCTCGTCCATTTCGACGGGCGCGAATTCTGCGATGCGGCCCAGCAGGGAATCAACACCGGTGCGTAGTTCGCGCTCGTCGGCCCACTGCTTGTGCAGCGTTTTCTTAAGGACGTCGACCGATTCGAGGCAGATGTCTACCACGGCCGGCGAGGGATCGATTTCTCCGTCGCGCAAACGGCCGATCAGATCTTCAACCCGGTGTGCGATTCCACCCAGGCGTCGCAATCCGACCTGTGCCGCAGAACCTTTAATGGTGTGGATGGCGCGGAAGAGTTTGTGAATTTCTTCCGGGTTGTTGTTGCCCTCGAGCGAAATCAGGCAATCGCTGACGATTTGCAGATGTTCTTCGGCTTCGGGCTGAAAGAATTCCAGAATCTCAGCCGAAACCTCGTCATCTGTGGGCAACAAATCAAAATAGGAACCAGTGGGAGCCGCCGCCAATTCTTCTGCAGGGCCTGAGGTCGACCGTGATTCCTGCGGAGCTGTCGCGTAATAGGGATTCTGCGATTCGACCGGGAAGGCGAAACGATAGCGAGCCTTGAACGTCAGAATTTCTTCGTCGATCTCGGTTGCCTGAATCGCTGATTTCCAGCAGGTCACCTTCGAGCAGGGAAATTCCGTCAGACAAGAATTCCGCCAGTGGACCGTGAAATTCATCGCCGAGCGGGGCATTCAAAGCGTACTGAAAGACGTGCGCGAGCTTTGAGGCGACCTCGGCAAATCCCGGGAAGCCGTAGCTGGCGGAAGTGCCACCCAGCGTATGCGCGGCGATGTACAAGCGCTCGACGTCTTCGTGGCGCGGTTCGGGATCCTGCAAAACGCCAGAATACTCCCGCAAGTATTGCAGGTGTTCGGAGGCTTCCTGCAGAAAGAGTTCGACGCCTTCGCGTTGCACGATGCTCACGAGCGTCCCTCCGTGGCCACTTCAGGCTTTTGCAATTCTTCGGCGGTGGGCTTGCGATACAGGATGCAGTCGTTCAACACGATGGCTTGAAATTTCACCGGCATCTTGGAGATCGATTCGGAGTGCCCGAGGAAAAGGTAGCCGCCCGGCTCCAGCGTGTCGTAGAACCGTTGCACCAGTTCACGGCGGCGCTCTTCGCTGAAATAAATCAGAACGTTCATGCAGAAAATTACGTCCATGCGTCCGACATAGACCGCAGAGGCCAGGTTCATCTGCGCGAAATTGACCATCTTGCGCAGCCGGGGCTTCACTTGATGCCGTTTACCTCCCGGCGCGGGAACGAAATGGGCAGCCAATTGTTTTTCGCTGACACTGGAAATGCTGCGCCCGGAATACATGGCGGCTTCGGCGTGTTTCAGTGCTTCACGGCCGACGTCAGTGGCCAGAATTTCAACGGTCCAAGCATCAGCGAAGGACAAGGTGTCGGCGATGGCGATGGCAATCGAATAGGGCTCTTCGCCAGTGGAACAACCGGCGCTCCAGATGCGCAGGGTGCGAGGGTTCTTCCAGAACTTTTTGGTGTGCAATTCCTGCAGAGCCCGCTTCTGGAATGCTTCGTACACTGCTGGATAGCGGAAAAAAGTGGTTTCCTGCGTGAGTAGCCGCTCTAGCAGAGCCTCGTACTCGACATTGGTCTTGCGTGCTGCGCGCAGAAATTCCGTGCCATGTTCGAATCCACGCGCCTGTAAATGCTCGCGCACACGCGAAACGAAGAATCGCTCGCGCGATTTATCGAAGCAAATACCGGTGCGCTGCTCAATCAGCATGCGAATCTCGCTCAATTCGTGCTCACTCAGCTCGAGCTCGGTTGCGGCTTGACGCTCGTTGGTTCTCACCACGGCTACTTCCATTCGGCCCGGCCCTCGCCTGAGCGTTTAGAAAATGCGCCGCAAAATTCTTGCGGCGCATTCAAAAGCTATTGCTGACAACTTCTCGATCTGCGGATCGCTCCGCTTACCGCGAAGCTCCCGCTGGAACTGGCACACGATCGTGTTCTTCCTGCGGCGCGCCGCCGTGCTTGGAAGCCGAGGCCGCCCGGAATTGCGCCAACCCGTCGTTCAGCTGGTCGGAGAGTTTCACCAGCTGGCTGACGGTGGCCACCGTGCCGCGCGTTCCCTGCGAAGTCTGACGAGTGATGTTGGAGATGATCTGCATAGCGTGTGCTACGCCTTCGGTACCGCGCACCTGCTGCTTGGAAGCCAGCGAAATTTCCTGAACGAGTTCGGCGGATTGCCGAACCACATTGGAAATGGCGTCAAGCGCGCGTCCGGCTTGATCCGCGAGAGTTGCGCCGCCTTCCACTTCCTTGGTGCCTTCTTCCATGACCACCACGGCTTCGTTCGTTTCGGCTTGAATGGCCTTGATCAGCGCCGCAATGTCTTTCGTGGCGGCGCGGCTGTGTTCGGCCAGCTTGCGAACTTCGTCGGCGACCACCGCGAAGCCGCGGCCGGCGTCACCGGCGCGAGCTGCTTCGATGGCGGCGTTCAGTGCGAGCAAGTTGGTCTGCTCGGTGATGTCGTTAATTACGTTGATGATTTCCGAAATTTCCAGCGAACGATCACCCAGCGACTTAATTTTCTTGGCGGTGGCTTGTACCGAGGAGCGGATGCGCTGCATGCCTTCCAGCGTGTCGCGCACCGCGCGGTTGCCTTGTTCGGCAGCGTCCAGAGCACGACGGGCGGCTTCGGCACTGGCTTCGGCGTTGTTGGACACTTGTTTCATCGAGACGGTTAGTTCTTCCACCGCGCTCGAGGTGTTGGTGATTTCCTGATCCTGTTGTGTAGCGCCGGCCTGCATTTCGTCGGCGGCGACCAAGATGTTGTTGGAGCAAGCGGTGACTTCCATCGCGGCTTTGCGCACGCGCTCGAGAACCTTCGTGAAGCTGTCGAGCATGTAGTTGACGGAGTCGGCCACGTTGCCGAGCGCGTCGTTGGTGACCTTCCCGCGTACACCCAAATCGCCACGCGCCACTTGGTTGATGACGGTGAGCAGCTCGGTGATGCTGCGCTGCAAAGCGTCATTGGATTCCTGGTTGCTGGCCGCCTTGGCAACTTTGGCCACCGCGCGGTTCAAGTTGTCGGCGATATAGCCCAGTTCGTTGGTGGAGTGCACTTCGACGCGCGCACGTGGATCGCCGACAGCGAGGCGTTCCGAAAACGTTGCCAGCTCTTTCACCGGTGCGAGCAGCGAGGCACTCAGCCGCCAGCCCAGCACGATTGAGGTAGCCACCGCCAGCACGATAGCCAGCACCACTGCGCCGCTGGCGCCGGCCGGCAGTTGCCCGAACTCCAGCAGCGAGAGTCCATTGGATTGGCGCCCGGCGTTATACGCCAGCCCAATCACACCGGCGAGCACCACCGCGTTGGTGATCACCAGGGTCCAGATTGTCGAACTGAGTCGCGATTTCATGCTTCCTCCAGAATCTTTTTCCGCCGCACCCTACAGCCCCCGGCGCGACGCCCCTCACGAACGAAACGAACGTACCTAACTGAACTAATTCAAACTCAAATGCTCGGCCCCGGAAAAACTTCCAGCAATTTGCGCAAATCGATCACTAGAGCCAGCCGGTCGTCATGGCGCAGCATGCCTACGCAATGCGGCACGTTCTCCGGAGCCTGCTCCAGCAACTCTTCGCTGCTGACCGAATAGGTGCCGATGACTTCGTCGGAGGCGATCCCCACGCGCAGCAGTTCATGCTGTGGGTCGAGCCGCAACGCGGCCACCACCACATGCTTTGGCAAGAGTCCGGCGCGACGGCCTTCGGTCATGGCGATGTCGATCAGCGGGATAATCGCTCCACGCAAATTGAAAATGCCCATCAGGTAGCCCGGGCTTAGCGGCACGCGGGTCAACAGCGGCCAATCCAAAACTTCTTCCACGTCCAGCACCGGCAGGCAAAAGCGTTCGCGGCCGCTGCGAAATACGCAGTACTGCGATTCGGGGTGGCGCTCTTCGAGCGGCCCCAATGCCTCAAGGAGGCTCCCGGTGCTTTCGTCGGGAGACAGCGGTTCGAGATGGAGGAAAGGGTTCATCGCGCGCCTATGCGAACCGCCGCACTGCTTTCAGCAGTTCTTGCGAAGTGAATGGCTTGGTGACGTAGCCGTCCGCGCCTTGCTGTTCGCCCCAAAATTTGTCGCTCACGGTGTCGCGCGAAGTGACCAGGATCACCGGGATGGCTTTGAACTCGTCGTTGCTCTTGAGTTCGCGGCAGACTTGAAAGCCGTTGCGCCCAGGCATGACCACATCGAGCAGGATCACCGCCGGTCGCTCCGACTGGATGGTTTCCTCAACGCGAGCGGAGTCATGTAATGCCACCGGCAGATAACCTTCCCGCTCCAGCAAGCCGTGCATCAACCGAACTTCGGAGGGCGAATCATCCACGATGAGCACTTTTTTTTGCACGGCATAACTCCCGGAGTAATCCAGCAAGGAAAATTGCACGACAGAGGCCACAAAAGGCCTTTGCGTCAATTTCAAACTAATTGTTTTGGCGGTATTAAACGCAAAGGAACTAATGACTTACAGATACGTCGGGTAGCCTACCGATTTCGTGAAACAGATGTTTCTGCGCTTTCCGTCTCAGCTTGAGAAGCTTTCTCAGCCTCGCGCATCTCGTTCGAAAGGGCTGAGAATCGATTCATGATTTCGTTGATGCGCAGGGCCATGCTGTGCACCGTGCGAATCTGAATGAGCGACTCTGAGGAGAGTTGGCCGGGGTCCAGCATAAGCAATTCGGCGTTGCCCAGCAGGGAAGTCAGCGCGTTGTTCATGCTGTGCTTCATGTCGGTCATGTAACGGCCGAGGGTCGCAAGGTTTTGGCTTTTCGCGGCTTCGCGCTCCAGTTGTTTGGTGGTTTTCTGCGCTTCGACGCGGCGCAACATTTCGCCGGCGACTAACAGCAAAGTGTGGGGCCAGTCATCGCGCTTTTGCAGCAACACCACGTGCGGGAAGCGGCTGCGCAACTCTTCGGCGTCGCGCGATTCGGTCTCAATGCACAGCACCACCGCAGTGACCGGATCCAGCGTTTTCAAAATGTCTTGTGGTTTGCCGCGACTAACCGGTCCGACGATGACCAGATCGTGCTCGCTTACTTCGTAATTGCGCCAAAGTTTGCTGTTGAGAACGGCGACGCTGGCCGCTTTGCGCTGGGCCTGCCAGGCTCCAGACACAATTGCGGCGAAGTCAGGTTCATCGGTCAGAATCAGGACGCTTGCGCTGGACAAGAACAACTACTCCCAAGAGATTCGCCCTGAAATGCAGGGCTCCTGCAACGTTCGTTAGATTTTTTCGGCCTCGTCGAGCGCAGCCAGCAATCGCTTGGTGCTAATGCCGAGGTTTACGACCGCTTCGGTATCCTTGCTTTGCTTGGCGACTTCGACGCGGTCTTGCAGGCGGGATGCTTCGACGCGTCCAACGGCTAAAACTTTATCGAGGGCAAAGGAATGGCCTTTTTCCTTGGCGTTTAACGTGGCGTTGCTGACCATGGAGCGGGCGGCTACCGCACGGCGCAAGTCTTCGGCGCTCGGTCCGGTTTCGCTGACGAAGGCGGCGACTTCCCAAGAGGAAAGCAAGATGCGTGCGGCGCCGAGTTTGACGGTAGTCATGGTGCGGCCGCGTGAGGGAGGCGTGGCGATCAGTTGCTCCCAGATTTGTTCCATGCACATTTCGAAGTCGAGAGCTGCCGGAGTTTTGCTGTTTGGGTCGGCGGCGCCGTCCGTGGCGATACCGGTGACCGGTTCTGCGGAGTGGCCATTGGCGGTGACATTCGCTTCGGTGTCGTTACCGGAATAATTTCCCGACGCGGCGGCGCCGTCAATGATCGCGCGATCGGCGTTCTTGGCTTCCACCTTGACCCAAGCTGCTTCGACGTCGGTGCGCAGAGCCAGCAACTTTTCGAATGCCTGATTGACGGAACGCTCGGTGTATTCCTTCTGAAACGGTTGTTTCCATTCGTCGGCCATCTTGCGAACTTTGGCGATCGGTTCGGCGGCGGAAAGTCCCATGGTGTGGCAGTCCACCACGCGGACGTCGGCGTTTTCGAGGTGGCTCACTGTGGCGCGAATGGCGATCAAATCGGCGTGCATCAATTCGATCAGCGTGCGACGCAGCAAGAAGTTGAAGCGGATGAAGGCCAACAGTGCGGACGGATCGTAGAACATGCCGCCGGCGGATTCTTTCACGCGGCGGCCTTGCTCGATGAAATTAGTTTTCAGCACTTCGCGCAAGCTGCGAAAGCTGTGCAGCGACTCAATCATCAGGTCCAGCGGCTCACACCACACCAGCTTGGCCGGGGCGACATCGCCAAGGATCGGCTTCATCACTTCCGCCACGTCGTCCGGATCGATTTTCTTGTGATAAATCTTGGCCGGCGCACACAGCGCAAAATACTGCACCAGCAAAAAGTCGATTTTGTCGCGATCGAAGTGGGTCTTGGTCGGTTTACGGAGATGCCGTTCGATGAGCGCCTGCAGGCTGCTTTCGCTGGCGTTCAACGTGGTCATCTGCAGCAGGTGCCGCAGCTGGTAGACGATGACGCGTTTATCCATCCCGTCGAGCCAGGTCTGCACCTGGTTGAACAATTCAATTTCCGGCTGTTCCGGCAAGTTGCGCTGCGAGAAGGGAACCGGGATCCCCAACTGTTTGGCCAGCGCCAGATAAATCGGAAATACCGAGCGAGCCTCGGTCCACTGCGTCTGCCGCGTATTTTCCGCGGTCAGCGGCGAGAATGGAGTAGTCAATTTCGTTGTCATGAGTGCATCATCCAGTGGCATTCGCCGCGCAGAAATCTGATCGCCACCGCTTTCCGGTCGTCGTGATACTGCACTGCGACCACTTCTCCGTCGACTGTGTGCGCTGGGCGGTTTCCTTCCAGCCGAACTTTGTCGTCAAACTCCAGTGGCAGTCCGGAAGCAAAAATAGCGTGTTCCAAAGTGGCAAACTCCACCACGCTGGTTTCACGCAGCCGGGACACTCCGCCGCGCAGTGCCGTAACGTGTACCGGCACGCGGACGCGAGAAGCACCGGGAAAAAATTTTGCCAATTGCTCGCTGCAGCCGAACTGTTCTTCCGTTTGGGTGAATTCTTCGAACTGTCTCACAGGCCCTCACTGCTTATTACCAACATGGCGTTCTTCGGCAGCCCGACACACCACAGCACGCACACGGAAAAACCCCAAGGAGATGAAGCACGCTTGGCACCAAAGGAAGGGTCAGGTTGGCGGAGTGGAAATTTAAGATTCGATGGTAGTTAGGGTTTTCTTAAAAGAACGAAAAGAGGGAACTGTCTCAGCCTGAAACGTGACCGTCTCAGGGTTCCTCAGGTTGTTTCCGTATCGCAATTTACTGAGACACCGTCTCCGGCTCTTCGACGGCGACAGGAGCTTCGGCTTTCACTGCGATGTTGTAGCGCTTCAGCTTGCGATACAGAGTGGCACGGCTGATGCCCAACATTTTTCCGGCCAGCGCCTTGTCGCCATTGGCTTGTTCGAAGACCCGCAGGATGGTCATGCGCTCCATCTCCGCGAGTGCGGTGGTGGAAAGGGAACCGCTATCCTGCGTTGACGAAGGGATGGAATCCGGCGATTCGTTACGCATCGCCGGAGGAAGATCGGCAACGTCCATCACTTTGTGATCGCCCAGGGTCACAGCGCGGGCCACGCAGTTTTCGAGTTCGCGCACGTTGCCGGGCCAGTCGTAGTGCAGCAAAGCTTTCATCGCGGCGGCGGTGACGTGAATGTTTCCGCCTTGGGCGTAGCGATCCAGGAAGTGATGCACCAGCATGGGAATATCGGAGCGCCGTTCACGCAACGCAGGTAGGTGTACCGTGACCACGTTCAGACGGAAGTACAAATCTTTGCGAAAGGTTCCGTTGCGATAGGCGGCTTCGAGATCGCGGTTGGTGGCGGCGATGACGCGGACGTCCACGCTGATTTTGTCGTTGCTGCCCACCGGACGGACTTCTTTTTCCTGCAGTACGCGCAACAGTTTTGCCTGCATTTCCAGGGGCAATTCGCCGATTTCATCCAGAAAAATCGTTCCGCCGTTGGCCGCTTGAAACAAACCCGATTTACTCTTCATCGCGCCGGTGAAAGCGCCCTTCTCGTAGCCGAAGAGTTCGCTTTCCATCAAAGTTGGGACGAGAGAGCCGCAATCCACGGCGACAAAAGGTGTCTGTGCCATCGACCCGCGGAAATGAATCGCACGGGCCACCAATTCTTTACCGGTGCCGCTTTCGCCGGAGACCAACACCGGCGTGCGCGTATCTTTCAGCCGCGAGATCATCCGCATGACGTCTTGAATGTTCGCGGAATTACCGATAATTCCGCCAAGATTCTCTTCGGTATGCACCCGTTCGCGCAAGAACTGGTTCTCGGTTACGAGATTAACTTTCTCGGCCATGCGCTGCAGCAAAAGGCGCATTTTCTCGACGCGAAAAGGCTTTTCGATGTAGTCGTAGGCGCCCAGTTTCATGGCATCGACCGCTGATTCTATCGAGCCGTGGCCGGTCATGATGGCGACTTCGGTGCGCGGCAGCATCGCTTTGATTTGTTTCAGCAGGCCGACGCCGGTCTGCGTCGGTAATTTCAAATCCGTGAGCACAATATCCGGCGTGTCGGCTTCCAGCCGCGGTAACGCCGCCTCCGCGCTTTCCGCCTCCGTGCAGGAAAAACCTAGCGCCGTGCCGATGGTCATGCACAGTCGCCGGATACTTTGTTCATCGTCAACAACCAACAGCCGTGTTTTCAGTTCGTCGCTCATGGCTTCCCGAAGGTTTTCTCCACCACTGACATCAATTCCTGTACGCGAAACGGCTTTTCAATGCAGGGCGTGCCGCTCTGGGCCAACAACGTTTGCGTTTCGATATTGGCCGTGTCTCCGCTGATCAAAATGATTCGCTCGCTCAGCTCTGGCTTATTTTTTTGAATCCAGGCGTGCACTTCTGCGCCGTTCACTTTTCCCGGCATGCGAATGTCGGAAATCACTCCCGCGTAGTTGCCGTCGACCAAGCGTTTCAATCCCTCACTACCCGAACCCGCATTCACCACCGAATAGCCGCGACGTTCGAGCGCGGCGCGCAGAAAGGCAATCACCGATGGCTCGTCTTCGATCAGCAGGATCGGACCGCCAGTCCACAGGGAGGTCTGCGTCTCGGTGTGCGTAGAGGCCTTCACCGTCCGGCCTCTTTCGCTGCGGCAGAAGGCGCGACGGCTTCCGGCTCTGCTAAAGGAATGCGAACCAGAAAAGTGCTGCCGCGTTGCCCGTCATTGTTCCAGCACTGAATTTCGCCACCATGGGCGCGCACAATTCCATAAACAATGCTCAGTCCGAGCCCCGTGCCTTTGCCTGCGTGCTTGGTGGTGTAGAACGGGTCGAAGATGCGATGCGGTTCGGAGATACCGCCACCGTTGTCAGTGACGGAAATTTCGATGGCTTGGTTGTGTTGGCGCGTTCGAATGGCGATGCGGCCGCGTTCTTCAGATTCCTGCACCGCGTCGTAAGCGTTGTTTAAAATGTTGAGAAACACTTGTTGCAGTTGCTGAGCGTCGCCGAGTGCGGGAGCCAGTGCTTCGTCAAAGTCTTCGACGACTTCGACGCCGTGGCTGGCGAAGTCGTAGCTGCGCAGCTTGATGGTCTGTCGCAGCACATTGTTGACGCTAACCATTTCACGCTGAACCGGGCGCTGCCGTGCGAAGCTGAGCAGATCCTGCACCAAGTCCTTGGTGCGCTGCGTTTCCTGCAAAATAATCTGTAAATCTTCGCGGGCCGAAGCCGGCACTTCCGGATTTTCGAGCAGCAAATCGGTAAAACCCAGAATCGCCGCGAGCGGATTGTTCACTTCGTGCGCGACGCCGCTCACCAGTCGTCCGATGGTGGCCATTTTTTCGCTGTGAGCCAGTTTGGCCTGAAGCAACGTCGCGTCCGTAATGTCGGTCATCACCACTACGACGCTATTCACCACATTGGATTCGTCGCGCATGGGGCTGAGCGAAATGGAAAAGTGCCCCATGGAGCTGTCGCTGCGCCGCACGCGCAATTCGATATTCTCCACCTGCTGGCCATGCGCAGTAGTGTCAAGCGCATCCTCAAAATCCTTGCGCTGCCCAGCCTCCACCCAATCCACCAAGCGATGGCCGATCAACTCGTTTTCCTGATAGCCCATATCGTAGCAACGGCGATTGGCGTAGCTGATGAGGCCTGCGGTATCGAGGACCAGGATCATGCTCTGGGTGGTGTTAAGAATTTTCTGGTTGAAGTCGCGTTCGCGCTGCAATTGCGACTGAAACGTGCGTTGCTCTGTGACGTCCAGCATCAAGCCGCGGACCTGCGCGATGCGGCCCTGCGCATCACGAACGGCGGTGATGTTCTGTAAAGTGTGCAACATGGTGCCGTCTTTGCGGCGCAGCGTTTCTTCGTAATTGCGTAGCACCCCGTACTGAGCCAGTTTCGACAACACTCGTTCACGCGCCGAGCCCTCGGGGTAAAGGTGTGAGCCCACTTCCGCGCGCAGTAATTCTTCCCGCGTCGAATAACCCAACATGCGCACCATCGCATCGTTCACATCCAGAAAACGCCCGTCTGGCGTGGCGAAAAAGAGCCCTTCCTGAATGCTGTCAAACAATTCGCGATAGCGCCGCTCCGCTTCGCGCCGGTCGGTGATGTCCTTCAAAACATGAATCGTTCGAATATCGTCGTCGGTCACACCCGGCGTGCGCGACGTCGACACCAGAAAAATTCGATCCTTCGAAGCCGCCGCGTACTCCTCACGCGCCTGTTCCGTGTCGCGGCAGAAAGGGCAGGGAAGATCGCCTGCAGTCTCGGCAATCTGGCGCAGCTTAGACATTGATTCGCCGACCAAAGCCACCGGGGTCACGCCCAAATGTGATGATAGCGAGCGGTTGGCGCGCACGATCTTCCAGTTCCGGTCGTGTACCACGATGTAGTCAGTGATGGCGTCGATGTCTTCGACCCACTGACGTTTCGAACGCTCTAACTGCGAAAAGCGGCGAAAATTTTCGAGCGCGAGCGCGGCGTGGCTAGCCAGCGCTTCCAGTACGCGTTTCTCACCATCTGAAAAAGGAGATTTCTTGCGAATCAAACACAAGGTTCCCAGCCGCTCGCCATCGCTGGCCGCAATGCTGACAAACGCCACAATGAGCTGATTAGCAGTGGATGTGGCATAACTCGTCGCTTCAATAGGAAATTGCCGGAATTCCAGGTTCAGTCGAGGCTCACTGGCTGCGGAGACCAACCATCCGCGCCCTTCGTGAGTAAACAACGGCGCGCCTACCGGAGTTTCGTAAAAATCAGTATCGCGCCCGCGGAATACAAGGACCGCGCCCCAGGCGGCATTCAACATGCGGGAAGCACGTTGCGCAAAGCGCTGCAGAAATTCCGGCAGCTGCCGCGACTGGGCCGCGTCGACCGCCAGCTCCATCAGCTCGTCGGCATGCTGCGAGGTAGACCGCGCAGTTTTGCTCGTGCCCGAGCGGCGTGCCGGGCGTTTTAGAGATGTAGTCTTCGTTTCACGCATCGGGGTCAGGGGGACAGCGTGCGTCTCAAACTGATTTCTCCCAAGAATTCAACGCTACGGGCAGTCTCAAGGTGAGTCAACGACTACGGCGAAGGGTGTTGCTAGAACGTTCACGCATCATTAGCTACTTGGTCGCAGTTCCACACGCGCAACACTCGCGAAATGTCTCAGGCGTGAGAACTTGCTCAACGCGAGGCAGCCGGGTGAGACGCGCGGCGTTGATTGTTGCGCCGATCGACACACCCCGTCGCGCGTAACTCGAACTTTCTCCACTACTTGCCATTCAAGCTGCGGCATCTGCTTCAAGCCCATTCTTGGCCCTGCACGTGCCTTTCTGTCTGCGGGGTTATGTATCTGTACGTTTGTTCGGGGGAAAGCTGGGCGTCATGGGAGTTTTTTCGCTGAAAAAATTAGTGTGGGCTTCCGCGGTCGTCGCACTGTTTTGCGGTTCATTGGCCTTTGCGCAGAGTGGCACGACCGATGAATCCCGGCGCAAGGTCAAGTCCAAAGTGGCACCCGCGTATTCCGACCTCGCCAAACGCATGGGCGTCAGCGGCAAAGTAAAAATCGAAGTGGTCATCGCACCCGACGGGAAGGTCAAGAGCAGCAAAGTCCTCGGCGGCCATCCGCTATTGGTTCAGAACTGCCAGGACGCCGCCAAAGAATGGCGTTTCCTCGCAGCGTCAGAGGAGACCACCCAGGTCATCGAGTTTGAGTTTCACGGCGGCACGAGTGAGTAGCAGAGATTTTTGTGGGGTGGCAGCCCGCTGGAATGCAGCGGCCAGGCCAGAGCGCGTGGAGGCATTTCGCAATGAAGATTGGTAAGCGGTTATACGTCGGCTTTGGATCAGTGTTGCTGATCCTGGTCTGTCTGTTCGTGGTGAACATTTTTGCTGGTTGGCGGGAACGCTCTGCCCGTCTCGACGCGGCTACTGCGCTCGAAAGCGTTCGAACCATTGAGGCCGTGCGCTACCAGATCATGTTGAACCGGCTGAACCTGAATAACTACTTGCTGAGCGGGGATCCTCGCGATGAAGAGCGCGTCAATCGCGGACTCGTCGACATCAACGACAACATTCGGCGTGGGCAAGCGCAGGCCAGCACCGACACGCTGAAGAGTGCTCTTTCGACCGTGGAGAGCACTGAAGCAAGCTGGGCCGACAGTTTTGCCAAGCCCTTATTGGCCAAGCGGCATCAAGTGGACGCCGGCGATGCCACCGTTTCCGATTTACAAATTTTTTATTTGCAGAAAGACCCGAGCTCCTGGCTGACCAAGTCTGGAACGGTGCTAGACCGCACTACCGTCGAAATCAGCAAATCGCTGGATGAATCTGCTAGGTCCGCAGCCACCGCCAGCACTTGGAGCTTTTCCACCACGATTGGCGGAACGCTGCTGGCATTAGTACTGGGTTCGCTGATCGCTTTCTTCACCGCGAAACGCATTACCGATCCTCTTGAACATTTGATGACCGTCTCGAAAGAAATCGCCGACTCCGGCGATTTGAATCAGACCATCGATATTCACGGTAACGACGAAATCGGAGCCTTGGCCGCGACTTTCAACAATATGGTCACGTACTTGAAGGAAATGGCTGATGTATCGATGGCGGTTGCTGAAGGCGATTTGACGCTGGAAGTTACGCCGCGTTCGAAACGCGACACGCTTGGTAACGCCTTCTCGCGCATGTCCCGCGGCTTGCAGGAATTGGTGCGCACCACTCGTGATTCTGCCGGACAAGTGTCTGCTGGTTCGAATCAAGTGGCCGGCGCCGCCGACGAATCCGCGAAGGTCAGCGTGCAGGCTTCCTCGGCGATTGAAGAAGTCACCAGCACCATGCACGAGATGAGCATCAACGTGCAGAACGTGGTGAAGAATACGCAGATTCAGGCCTCCAGCGTGGCGGAAACTTCGGCGTCCATCGACGAGATGGTCACTTCGATTCAGCGCGTGGCGGACACCGCGAAAGTTTTGTTGGACATCGCCAACCGTTCGCGCGAAGAGGTGGTCACCGGCATCGCCACGATGGAAAAGGCTACCGACGGCCTCAATCGCACCAATCATGCCATTCAGTCTTCGTCGGAAATCATCAACATTCTCGGCCATCGCGCCGACGACATCGGCAAGATCATCGAAGTTATCGACGACCTCGCGGAACAAACCAACCTGCTGGCGTTGAACGCAGCCATCGAAGCGGCTCGCGCCGGTGAACACGGCTTGGGCTTCGCGGTGGTTGCCGACGAAGTTCGCAAATTGGCAGAAAAATCCACGCAGTCCACCAAGGAAATCGCCGACCTGATTCAGAGCATTCAGCGCGAAGCACGCCAGGCGGTTGAAAACATGGAGCGCAGCACGCGCATCGTGGAAGAAGGCTTGAGCCTGGGCAACGATCTCGGTTCCGCGTTGCACAAGATCGAAAACGTGGTGACCGAGGTTTACAAGTTCTCTCAGGAAATTGGCGCGGCGACCAACGAGCAGTCCATTGGGTCCTCGCAAATCGCCAAGGCCACCAGCCGACTCACCGAGATCACTCAGGAAATTAATTCCGCAGTCGAAGAACAGGCCTCCGGCGCGCAAGCAGTAGTTCGGGCCATGGATAAGATGCGTGAACTGGTGCAGCAATCGGCTTCCAGTTCCACCGAACTATCCGCCGCCGCGGAACAAATGCTCAAACTCTCGCGCAACCTCCTCGACAGCATGGATCGCTTTGCTATCGACCGCTCCTCGCACGGCCGTCGCGGGGACGCCGCACCATCCCGTCGCCCGAGCGAGCCACCGCGTCCTTCGTCAGAGCTTTACGAATACGAACTGGCCCGTTCCTGAAACAGACTGATTCCGCGGAACGTGTAAAGCGTTGGGAGAACGCATGGAGAAAGATTTACAGGTCGTAGGTTTCCGCATCGGCAATGAAACGTACGGAGTGCGTATCGGCTCCGTGCGCGAAATTGTGCGCGTGCCGGAAATTACGGCTGTTCCCAGCGCGCCCGAACTCATCGAAGGCGTCATCAATCTTCGCGGAAAAATTATTCCGGTGATGGATTTGCGGAAGCGCTTCGGGCAGGTATACACCCACGCGGACAAGAAGAATCGCATCCTGGTCGTGGAAATCGATAACAAGCTGGTGGGGTTAATCGTCAACGCCGCATCAGAAGTTTTGAAGATTCCTCCGGCTGACATTGAAGCTCCCGGGGCGGTTTTTGCCGACGGTGAAGCCGGTTATGTCACCGGTGTGGGCAAGCTGAAAGGCCGGCTGATTATTTTGCTGGATATTTCGAAATTGATGCACCGCAAGGATTTGCGCGGTCTGGAAGAAGCGGCGCAGGAACTGGCGTTGTCTCGGTAGGTGTCGGGCAGCGCTCTTTAGTGCGCTTTTGCAACAGATTTAGCCGTAAACGAAAGGCATTCAGTCGAAATGAGCACGATCACCGCACCAGTGGAACTGACGGGCGCAGAGCTGAAGCTGCTGCAGACGCTCGTCTATCAGGAGTGCGGGATGTTTTTCGACGAGCGGCGATCACATTTTCTAAAAGACCGTTTGCAGCGGCGCCTCAAAGTTTGTCACATCGATTCGTTCTCGTCCTATTACCGGCTGCTCACCAGCAGAGAAGGCCGCCCGGAGCTGGCGCTGCTGCTGGAGAATCTCACCGTCAACGAAACGAGCTTTTTTCGCAATAAACCGCAGCTTGACCTCCTGCAGAAAACGGTCCTCGAAGATATTCTACGCCGCAAGCAGGAGCGTCGCGATTTTCACATCCGGGTGTGGAGCGCGGGTTGTTCCGCAGGGCAGGAGCCGTATTCGGTTGCGATCCTGATTTGCGACGCGCTGGCTTACTACTATCTTCGCAATCCGCTGCCGTTCGAAATGCCCAGTCCCAAGCCGCTGATCCCCCCACCGTGGAAGTTGGAAGTAGTGGCCTCCGATATCAGTTACGCGAGTTTGCGATCTGGGCAGGAGGGCGTTTATACCAACACCCAGATGGAACCGGTGGACTACACCTGCCGGCTGCGCTACTTCGAAAAAACTGGCGATAAGTACACCGTGAAGCGGCAACTGAAGGATTTGATTCAGTTCGATTTTCACAACCTGAAAACGGAATTTCTGCCCCGCCGGAATGACATTATTTTGTGCCGCAACGTAATGATTTATTTCGACGAAGCCGAACAGAAGCGGCTGATCGATAAGTTCTGGCACTGCTTGAATCCCGGCGGCTATCTTTTCGTCGGCCACGCCGAGAGTCTGTTTGGCCTCAGTCAGAAATTCAAGATGGTGCACGAAAATAACGGCACCGCTTATCAGAGAATCGAGACCACCACATGAGCCGCGCACCGGAAGATCGCGGCGCGGAGCTGCGGGCGCTCTTTTTTGAAAGCGCCTATGAGTTGCTGCAGTCGTTGAATGAGGGCGGGCTGCAACTGGAAGCGCATCCCGGCGATGAAGAAGTGCTGCGTAGCATTCGCCGCGCGGTACACACACTCAAAGGCGATGCGGCGGCTTGCGGATTCGCCAAGCTCAGCGAACTAGCGCACGGCCTGGAAGATTCTCTCGCTCCTGACCTGGTGAAAACCCGCGGTGGGGCGGTCGCCGAAGTCGTTCTCGCTGCAGCCGACAATTTTGGCTCGATGCTCTCCGCGTACGAACGTGGCGTTGAGCCGCCTTCCATCACGCATCTGCAAGATCTGATGGCTGCACTGCAGCGGCCCGCTGGAGCGAAAGCGCAAGCCGCAACAGAAGCTGCTCCCGCCTCGTCCACACACATCGATGCGAAGTTTGCCTGGACCGAGTACGAGGAATTGATGATTTCCGAAGCGCATCATCGCGGCGAGCACGTCTACAACGTCGCGCTGCGCATCGATGGGAAAAGTTTCATGCGCGCTGCGGCGTTTCAACTAATCCGCAACGTTTTGCACGGCTGCGGTACAGTCATCGCCTTACGTCCAGAAGACAACGTCGCCGCCGCTACCGTCGAAGTGGTCGAAGCGGCCTTAGCTACAGCGCTGACCGAAGAGCAGTTGGCTCAGCGTTGCAAAATTCCCTCGATCGTTTCTGAATTTCGCATTGAGCTGGCGGCCAAGCCGGAAGCTCCTGAGCACGAACTCCTCGATGAATTATTGGAAGTGCAGGCCCATCTGGTGCAAGCCGAGCATCCCGACGATCCCGCCCCTAACCCAGTTGCAGCCGTCGGTGCCGCGGTGGCTAGCGTTCACGAAACTTCTTTGCGCGTGGATGCCGCACGGATTGATGCGGTGATGAATTTGGTCGGCGAACTGATCATCGGCAAATCCATGCTATTCCGCACGCTTTCCGAATTCGATCGCACGCATTCTCGCGATCCGGTACGCGCCAGACTGGCCGACGCCATGAATTTTCAGGCTCGCATCCTCGACGAACTGCACAAATGTGTTTTGAAGATCCGCATGGTGCCGGTCGAACAACTTTTCCGCCGTTTTCCGCGCGTTGTGCGCGACGTTGCCAAGCAGGTCGGTAAAGACGTGGCTCTAGACATGTCCGGCCAGAACACCGATCTCGATAAAGGCATTCTCGACGCGCTCGCCGAGCCGTTGATGCACTTGGTTCGTAACGCCGTTGATCACGGCATTGAATCGTCCGACGCTCGCCTCGCCGCTCAAAAACCGGCACGCGGTACAGTTTTTCTCAACGCTTACCATCAAGGCGCGCAAGTCGTTATCGAGGTTCGCGACGATGGCCGGGGCATGGATCACACCAAGCTTCGCTCGCAAGCCGTGGAAAAAGGCATTCTGACGCCCGCGGAATCCAAACGCCTTTCGGAACAAGAAGCTCTAAACCTAATTTTTGAACCGGGCTTCAGCACCGCCGCAGCCGTCACCGAAGTCTCCGGCCGCGGCGTGGGCATGGATGTGGTGCGCTCGGTGATGGACAAGCTGAAAGGCACCGTCAACGTGCAGACGCACGTTGGCAAAGGCACCACCATCGAGCTGCGCGTTCCGCTCACGCTGGCCAGCATCCAGACTTTGCTTTTCCGCGTTGGTGGGCGTCTTTACGCTGTGCCGCTCTCCAGCGTCGTGGAAATTACACGCATTCGTGAACACGACACGCACATCATCGATCAACGTGAAATCTTGCGCTTGCGTGAACAGTTGCTCACGTTGGTGCGTCTGAATCGCCTGGAACACATCCACGCCGTCACGGCGCTGCCCACTAAGAAAACTAGTTTCGTCATCGTGATTGGCGCGGCAGAAAAGCGCTTCGGCCTGGTCGTGGATTCTCTGGTTGGCGAAGAAGAATTGGTGATCAAGCCTCTTCCCAACGATATCGTGGCCACCGATTTGGTCAGTGGCGCGTCGATCCTCGGCGATGGCACGGTGGTTTTGATTCTGAACGTTCCTGCAGTAGTCGCTCGTTTCTCCAAAGCCCTTCCGTTAGGAGCCACGGCATGAGCGACCGGATCCGCGTACTGGTGGTTGACGACTCCGCGCTCATGCGCAAGCTGATCCCTACCATTCTGGCTCGCGACGCTGAAATTGAAGTGGTCGGCACCGCGATGGACGGCGCCTTCGCCCTGAAAAAAATTCAGGAACTACACCCCGACGTCGTCACGCTCGATCTCGAAATGCCCCGCATGGACGGCATGGAAACGCTGCGCTCGATCATGAAGACCGCACCCGTGCCGGTGATTTTGTTCAGCACCCATTCGAAAGAAGGCGCGTACACCACCTTCAAAGCATTGGCCTCAGGCGCTGTCGATTTCGTCGCCAAGCCCAGTGACGCGGCCGTCGGCAATCTCGACACTATCGCTGATCAACTCATCGAAAAAATCAAAGTGGCCAAGCGCGCCGCCGGACACCGCTTGCCGCCTGCCAACGTTTCCGAAGTGACCCACGGCGCGCACAAAAAGTCTTTGCCGGCCATTCCACCGAATCGCATTATCGCGATCGGCATCTCCACGGGTGGGCCCAACGCACTGCAATTTCTGCTTTCGCAACTCCCAGCGGATTTCCCATCGTCGATTCTGATCGTGCAACACATGCCCGAAGGTTTCACCGAAATGTTCGCGCGACGGTTGGATGAATGCAGCCCGATGGATGTGCACGAGGCGCGTTCTGGCGACCTGCTGCTGGCTGGACGCGTTTTGATTTGCCCAGGCAATCGGCACCTGATGGTGCGGCGCATGCCCCGCGGCGACATGGCGGTACTGACCGATGCACCGCACGTGAACGGTCATCGTCCTTCCGTCGACGTGTTGTTTCATTCCGTCGCTCAAGAGTTTGGTTTAACCGCCGTAGGTGTATTGATGACCGGCATGGGTGAAGACGGCGCCATTGGACTAGGCGCCATCAAAGCCGCCGGCGGCATGACCATCGCGCAAAGTGAAGACAGCTGCGTAGTCAGCGGCATGCCACGCGCCGCCATCACCCGCGGTTTCGCCAACAAGATTGTTCCGCTCGACAGTATGGCTGCGTACCTCATCAGCCAGTACGGCGCCGACCGCGGAAACCCGGATAAAAAGGAAAAGGAGAAAGCCGAGACCATTCCCGTTTCTTCGCACCGCAGCTAGCGAGCAGTGCCTGGTCCCGCTTAAGGAGACGTTATGCCACAATTCGCAGCTCTTCAGAATCGCGACAAAAAGTCCGTCCGCTACCTCGTGGTGGACGACTCCGTCTTCGCGCGCAAGAACCTCATCAAGATGATTGAAATGTTTGGCGGAGAAGTGTGCGGAGAAGCCGGCGACGGCCTCACCGCCATCGCCGAATTCAACCGCGCGCGCCCGGACATTTGCCTGATGGACATCACTATGCCGCAAATGGAAGGCATCGAGGCGGTCGAACGCATCGTCCGCCAACACGCCGACGCGCGCATCGTGATGGTTTCCAGCGTCGGCTACCAAGAAAATATTCTAGCCGCTTTACAAAAGGGTGCGAAACACTTCGTTCAGAAGCCCGTTAAGCCCGAAGTTTTGTACGAAATTCTGCGTTACGTGCTGAGCGATGATCCAACGGCTCCAGGCTCACCCGTGGCGCTCGTAGGAGAACAACGCTCATGAGAATGGGATTGATCCAGCCGTTCATCAATGCTGCAGACGCGGTTTTTTCGGAGTGTTTGAACTCGCCGGCAAAACTCGTCGATCTCACCATGGACGAGGAGACCTATCGCCGCAAAGGCGTAGCCGCGCTGATCGCCATCAAAGGCGACATTGAGGGCCGCATTATTCTCGATCTGGCTCCGGAAGTTGCGGTGAAAGTTGCCAGCCATCTTGCCGGCCAACAGCTTCCTGCCAGCGAACAACTGGTGCGCGAAACGGTCTGCGAGCTGGCCAATATGGTCATCGGCAATTCCGTCACGCTGCTCAACGATCAAGGATTTCGCTTCAAAGTTTTTCCTCCGGAAATTCACGTAAACGAAGCGGGACTCGCCAGCTCTGCCGATTCCGAAGCTATGGTGCTGGGCATGGAGACGCCCTGTGGCGAAGTGTATCTGAACATCGCCATGCATTACCTACACCGCCGCACGCGCGAACGCGCCACCGCCGCCGTCCTCGACTAGCGAAGTTTTTCTTTTTGAGGTAACTGCTGGAAAGCGCAGAGGATCTGCGCTGTAGCTCTACGCGCCAGTCTCCGACGGCGTCCGCAGATAAGCCGCGCCGTGCTTGAATAAACCGGCACTCGGAATCGCTACCGAAAACACAATTCGAATCGGCACGAAAATCGCGCTGCTCCCGGGTGTGAACGGAACGGCCACCTCGACGCGCGAGCCTTCCGGATACTGGTTGCGGCTGCGAAATGCCAGCCCGCCTTTGGACAAGTCCTCACACACCGCCACTTCCTCTTCGAAACCGCGGCGACGAATGCACGCCAGCACGCGAGCCTTCACGCGTGTACGTTTTCGGCGCGGGTTGACGTGCGGATCGATCGGAACCAGCGACGA
The DNA here is from genome assembly GCA_963846145.1 of uncultured Acidobacteriota bacterium. Lineage (GTDB taxonomy): Bacteria > Acidobacteriota > Terriglobia > Acidiferrales > UBA7541 > Acidiferrum. The sequence goes on from CAWJUV010000010.1 coordinate 187,022, forward strand.
TGTGACAGGAGCCGGAGGCAGTTCCGGTTGGGCTTCAATCCAGATGGACGGGGTGACGCAATGGCTGCAAACGCGGGCCACCGCTTTGCGCATTTCGAATGACTTCAGTTCCAAAGGAGTGAGATAGACCACTTCGCGCCGCTGGCAGAAACTGCACTCCATCAAAAGCCGCGCAATGGCATCTTCGGATTTTCCCGGAACCGGAAAGTCAATGTCCCAAAAATCCGCTTTCTGCTCGAGGATGTGAAACGCGTAGAGGTAGCCTTCCGGCTCCTGATCGATCTCGGCGATGATGCGCGCGCGCGAGGATTTCCAAGTGTCGCCTTCTTGTTGGCGCCGCAGGGTCACTTCTTGTCCGGGCGTCAGTCTGTCGGCCAGGCGCAACACTCCACCGTTTCGACTGACCAACATGGTATGGGCGGTGCGCTTCACCGCGATCCCATTTTCGCCGAACCAGGATGCTTCCACGGGCATGCGATAGTTCACACGGTCGCTTTGCCGCAGTCCATTGGCCGCTAATGTTGTCATGAGTTCCCGATGCGCTGCCTGACTTGCCGGAATGCTCCGCCTGCTCAAAGCAGAATAGCATCGGGCTTAAGCGGCCTGGCGATGGCCGCGGTTTGCCTTGTCGTAGCGGCTAATAACCGCCCTAGATGCGGTTTTTAGAGCTGTGTTGAGCCAGCAGGACAGTACCTTTTTCGCGTTCGCGGCCTTTGAAAACTCCCAACCAGCCGTTTTTCCGCCGAAAATAGCTTAGGAGCAATTGAGCCCGCCCTCACTGCTGCGTCGGCTCACCCGTCCCTGTGGGCACTCTGATTGTTATGGAAGATCGCACTGCAACGGCGAACCCCTGGCGCGCGATCGCGGTTCGCGACCGGCGCTATTCGATCCGCTATCCGTTTGCCGCTGATGCGGAAATTCGCGACATCGAGACTGGCGCGATCACCACCGGCGTGACCTCAGATATTTCTCTAGGCGGCGCGTTCGTCTGCTCCAGCAAATCGTTTCAATTGCGAACGCGCATCCGCATCACGCTTACCCGCAAAGAGCAAATCATCGAAGCCCTCGGAGTCATTCGCGTCCTTAAGCCCCACATCGGCATGGGCATCGAGTTTCTCGACGTCGAATCACCGTTCGATCAAACGCTGTTCCGCTGGCTCGAACATCTCCGTCGCAGATAGGCGAGTGAGCCGTTCGAATCTACTGCTTGGTCTCCAGCGGATGCTTACTCTTCTCGTAAAACTCATTCTGTAATTTCAAACTCGAGTCATCTGCTTTAATCGCCTTCTCCGCGGCAACAATCCCGGCAATCCAATTCTTCACGCCAGTTTCGCCCGACTCCTTCGTCGCGAAAGATCCATCGCCCGAGTAATGATCGGGAAAACCCGCGTACCACCAAATTCCGGTGTACACACTTTTCGGTAAATGTTCCCGCTTATGATCCGCGCCCGATTCCTGCCCCGCGCGATCGAGGTGCACCAAGTCCGGGCGAGTGACCATCATCACCGAAGTTTCCGACTCGCCCGCGTGCATGTCCACGTTGTCTTTCTTCCCCACCTTCGGCTGGGGATTTTCGTCATCCCCATACGATGCTCGCAAAGCCACGATGTACACCACGTAATCGTGCGGCGATTCCAGTTGGGTCTGCGCAAAATACGGCAGAAAACTCTCGTTGCCGCCGTGCCCGTTCACGATGACCACTTTCTTGCAGCCATTCCGCGCCATCTCATCGGTAGTTTCCTGCAGCAGCTTCAACATCAGTTCGCGGCTGTAGGCAACAGTTCCCGGCTCATGCTTGGCCTCAAAAATCTGGCTGAAGTAATACTCGGGGAACACCACCGCGTACTCCTCCTCGGCGGCGTGCAGACTCACGTAACGTACATCGAACAGATCCGTTCCTAGCGGCAGATGGGGCCCGTGCTTCTCCATAATTCCGATCGGCAGTAGACACGTGCCGTGACTCTTCTCAATGCCTTGGACAAATTCCACCGCGCTCAGTTCCTCCCAGCGCACCGCAAGCTTTTCCTGCGCACGCGCCACCTCCGTGCCCACACCCGCTAACAGCACCAAAATCAGTCCCAGTCGTTTCATGGTTCCTCCGCCGCCGAAGATTCTAATACTCAATCCCGTCGCGTGTGCCATTAAATCGATTCAGGCTCGGCGCCTCTGTGCAACTTAAAGTCCGGCGCGCTATGATGCAGGGCACTCCAACAAATCCAGACGACCTTGCCGGAAGGGAATTGCCATGCCCACCAAAACGAAAACCCCGCAGCAGTACGACGTCCACCCCAGCATCCGCATGGTTCAAAACGTGGTCGCCAACATGAAGGAAAAAACCGGGCGCTCCCTCGAAGAATGGCTCGCAGTCGCCAAGAAAGGCCCGGCAGGAGAGAAGCAACGTGCGGCGTGGCTCAAGAGCGAACACGGCCTGGGCAGCAACTACGCCACCTGGATCGCCACACAGTCAGTGGGTAAAGAAAGCGCTCACACCAACGCCGACCAATATTTACAACATGCCGACGACTACGTCACCGCGATGTACGCCGGCGCGAAAGAACATCTCAAGCCTATTTACGAGGAAATCCTGAAGTACGCGATGACGCTAGGCTCGGACATCCGTGTGTCGCCGTGCAAGACGATGGTGCCGATCTACAGAAAGAACGTAATTGCCCAGATCAAACCCACCACCCGTACCCGCATCGACCTCGGCCTCGCGTTGGGCAACTCCAAAGTACCGAAGCGGCTCATCAACACCGGCGGCTACGAGAAGAAAGACCGCATCACTCACCGCATCGAAATCACGCAACTCGCTGACTTCGATGCCGACGCCAAAAAATGGATGAAAGTGGCCTACGACGCCAACGTCTGACCCTTCGATGGGTTAACTCTGCCTGCTACGCGAGCTCTACAGCGTTTTCCTCGCGCAAACACGCACATCTACCGATGAATCCGCACGTGTGCCTCGCGCGAAAATGATTCCGCACAATTTACTCCAAGAGAGGTAAAGGGGCGGGCCCATGAGCGAAGTAGATACGAAGCAGGAAGCCATACAAAAAATCGGCGAGTTGATTAAAGACATTAAGATGGCGATGCTAACTTGCGCGGACGCGGACGGCACGCTTCACAGCCGCCCGATGGCCACACAGAACAAAGAGTTCGACGGCACACTATATTTTTTAACCGGGAAGAACTCCCACAAGCTCGAAGAACTGCGCAACGATTCGCACGTCAACGTGGCCTACGCCAATCCCGACAAGAATCAGTGGGTCTCGGTTTCCGGGACCGCGTCGGCGATGCGCGACCAACAAAAAATCGACGAACTCTGGTCCGTCTTCCACAAAGCTTGGTTCCCCGAAGGGAAAGAAGATCCCAACATTACCGTCTTGCGCGTCGACGTCGACTCGGTCGAATACTGGGAAGCGGCCTCCAGCAAAATGGTGCAAGTCGCGGGCCTGGTGAAAGCCCTCGTCACTGGTCAGGCCTACCGCCCCGGCGAAAACAAAACCCTCGATATGCACACCGGCCAGGTCGAAAACACTAAAGAAAAATCCGCCGGCCGCTAAGTTGGGCCAAGTTTTCACTTAAACAAAAAAGACCCAGGCTCGCCTTTGGTTGACGAACCTGGGTGGTTCTTTTGAAATTACGTTTTGGAGGAGGACGTTCGCCGCACCGCCGGTTACTTCCCCGCAGGGAACATCACCCGGTCCTCTTCTTCCTTGCTAGCGCGATCCAGATTCTCCGACTTCCACTGCATCGCCGCGGTGATCCTCGTCCGCCCGCTAGGATGATCAAAGAAAATAAACTCCTCAATCGGCCCCGGATCCATCTTGCGATATTCCCCTAACAGCAAATCGACATTCGCCTCGGCGTCCGGCTGCCGCGCCGCATTCAACCCGTACATATCCGCCTCAAACTCCATGCTGCGGGTAATGGTGTTGTTGATCGGCGTGGCGAGAAAGAAAAATATCGAAAACACGATCACTGCCAGCGGCAACACCGCCACGTCTCCGGTACCATGCACGCCCCACTGTTCTCCCCAGCGTGCCAACGCAAATTGCATCCCCCAGGCCAAAAACGCGAACCCGACTACGATCACCACGCCTTGCATCACGAGTCCTTTGTAGATGTGGTTCAAAACGTAGTGGCCCATCTCATGGCCCATGGTGGTCTCAATCTCCGGCAGGGTGCAGCGCTTCAACAAATTATCGTTCAACGATATGCGCATGGTGCTGCCAATGCCGCTGACGTTGGCGCTCACCCGGTTCGACTGTCGCGACGCATCAAACTCCCACACGTCGGTCGCGGGAATCCCATTGGCGCGCGCCATACTTAGGATCGGATTTTTGACACTGGCATCCTGCAGCGATACATATTTGTTGAACAGCGGCGAGATATATACCGGCGCGATCAACGCGGTGAACGCGATGAACACCACAAACACCACCGCGCCCCACACCCACCAGCTGCGCCCCAGTTTCCGCACCAATCCAAACAACGGCACGACCAAGATCGCGCCAAGCACCACGCCCAGCGCGAGCCCGATCATTTGATCCTTAAACCACGCGCCAAACGTCTGATTCATGAAGTCGTACTTCTTCTCGCGCACGAATCCTTCATAGATAGTGATGGGGAATGTCACCACCGAAGTCAGCAAAATGTACTCGGTCCAATAAATTGCCGTCTGCAGCGGCTTAAAGCGGATGAGCCGCTCGGCCACGTCGCGCATCTTTGCCGAAATGCCAAAGCTCAGCAGCGCCCAGCTCACAATCAACGTCACCACGAAATCCATAACCTGCAGCCAATAACCGCCAACAAAATACGAATCAGATTTGGCGCGGCGTTCCGGAGGCATCTTGGCCAGGTATGCTTCGACCGCGGCGTGAACGTCGAAGGGTTTGGCGGATTTAGATGCGTCATCCACGGCGCCCTGCATTTCTCTAGTAGCGCGTTCTGCCGCCCCCGAAGCTGCCGCTTCAGTAGGCGTGGTGGTTCCGCCTGGTTTCTGCGTCTGCGGCGCGGCTGGCGAGCTTTCCGCAACACAGACCGCACCGATCAATAGACAAAGCCCTATCAAAATTCGCTTCGTTCGATTCATGTCTTTCCCCTCACGCCCCTGAATAGACGCAGCAGTATAGACTTAATCTTCCGGTGTGGCCGTACTCCGAAACGCATAATCGCAAAATATTTATAACGATTTGATCGCTGTCACTTTGCGTTTACAACTACCAGTAGCCGGTCATCAGCTCCGTCACCCACGTCGGTTGCGACGCATCACCCCGCGGCCCGAATTCCGCTACCCAAGGCTTCAAATCCAACACCGGCGTCTCATCCACGGCGTCAAGCCCATGAACATACACCTTTAGCCCCTCGATACGCCCAATCTTGCAGCGCGTAATTCCGATGTGATTGGGACGATCCTTACCCCTCTGCGCAAAGATACCTACGCGCGGCCACTGCAAATTGTTTCGCGGGTGTCTGGCACCGATCTCAATTTTTTCTGGAACAGCCCGATTCATGTAAAAAATCACTTCCACGTGAGAGAACTCGCCCAGCCCTAATAACGCATCCGCGGAAAACTGCGCCGCGTCCAACTCAATCCAGGCCTGCTGCTTCTCCCATTGATCGTCGGCCACCTGCTTCCGCGAAGATCGCACCACGCCTATGGACCGCATCGTCATCGTTTGCATCGAACTGTTCTCCGTCGAAGTTGGTCGCCTCATGAAAAAAGCCGTCGGCCCACAAGGACCGGCGGCTCCAAAGTGTCACATATTCCAGCCGGCAGGGAAGAGCTCTGCTCGACGGCCACGCACCCTGGAAAATATTTAGCAATCGCTAGCGGCAGAGAACCACGAGGATAGGGTGCAGGTTCAGAGTCAACTCAATCGAGGTTGAAACGCGATCTCAATACTCGCATCGCGTCAGAAGTGGAGATGCACTGATTTATGGTTGAAGAGTTTTATCGACGAGGGAGTGCAACCAACCCTAGCGATTCGCAGCGCTAGACATGGCTGCTTGCGGGATCTTGATAATAATTTCGCCGGGCTTGGCCAGGATCAACTCTTCACGCGCGATCTTTTCGATCGCCCTGGGGTCGGTTTTCAAATCTTTCACCGAGTCTTCCAGCTTGGCATTCTCTTTATTCAGCCGTTCGATCTCGCCGTTGACGCGCTTGATGTCGTCCTGCGTCCGCTGCATGGACAAAAATCCGTGCGCCCCAAAAATGTCATGGATGAACAGCACCACCACAAACAGCGCGAGCAGCGCGCGGCCGTGCCGCAGCGTCAGTTCCCGCACAGACTCGACAAATTTCATATTCGCGTTTCATCCTTGCAAAACCCATGCTTTGGCTTCGCTGGTAAGTTTGGCTGAGGCCGCCGCGCTTTCCGCTTCCACATACAAGCGCAGCAACGGTTCCGTCCCGGACAACCGCAGCAACATCCAGGAACCGTCCTCGAACACGAACTTTGCGCCATCCGTGCGGTCGACGGAAAGAATTTTCCGTCCGAGCAGTGTCGAAGTGTCACTGGCCACCCGCTCCACTGTTTTCGCTTTCTGTTCGGTTGAGAGGTGCATGTTTTCTCGCACCGGCCAATACTCGCGGCCCAGTTTTTTGAACAATGCGGCGATCTGTTCGTGAATAGAAGCACCGCGCGTCGCGGTCATTTCCGCCACCAACAGGCACGCCAGAATTCCGTCCTTCTCTGGAATGTGTCCACGGATGGTCATGCCCGCGCTTTCTTCGCCGCCCATGGCAATTTTGTCTTCGCGAATCAATTGCCCGATGTATTTGAATCCCACCGGTGTTTGAAAAGTTTTCTGCTGATGCGCGTTTGCCCACCGCGTCCATCATTTGGGTGGTCGCCACGCTGCGCGCGCACGGCATATTCCATTTGCGCGTCTCAACCAGATAGTCGTATACCAGCGCGAGAATCAGATTCGGCTGAATCCATTGGCCGTCGCGGTCGATAATCCCGAAGCGATCCGCATCTCCGTCGGTCGCGAGTCCGGCGATCGCACCAGCGTCCTTCACCGCTTTGCTCAACGGCGCCAGATTTTCTTCCGACACATCCGGCCCGGTCCCGTCAAACAGACAGTCGCGATTCAGTCGCATCGCCTGAATCGGCAACTCCATTGCGCGACAGAACCGCATCGAGATAACCCGCGCCGCATCCGTGCAGCGCATCTACAACAAATTTCGCTTTGGCTCTGCCGCAGCACGTCGAATCGAACCAACTCTTCAATCCGCTTCAAATAATTTTCGCGTAGGTTGACGGAAGTATTCTCGGCCTTGGCTCCGTCGCCGCTCTGCGCGGGAATGCCGCCCTTTTCCAGGATCTGTACCACCCGCGCTTCAATGTCCTTAGTGATCTCCGGTAGTGCCGGCCCCGCATCCGACGACGAGAATTTCAGCCCGTGATATTGCGCCGGGTTATGACTGGCGGTGAAGTTGATCGCGCCATCCAACTTGCTACGCATAATCTCGTAAGCAATTGCCGGTGTCGGCGTAAACGTGTCGCAAAGCTGCGTGCGAATGCCGTTGTGATTCAGAATGTCCACCGCCAGCTGCGAAAATTCTTCTGAATAAAAGCGCGGATCGTAGCCCACCAACAGAAGCGCGTTTTTCTTTTTGTTGTTCACGTGATCGGCAATCGCGGTCACCGCCAGCCGCACATTCGCAAACGTAAAATCGTCGGCGATCAGTCCGCGCCAACCAGAAGTCCCAAACTTGATAGGTGAATTAGTATTTGAGGTAGCCATGGCGACGTATTCTAGCCCCAGAAGCGCGCCACGCGATAGTCAGGCAGACTTGGTATTTATGTTGAGAGGAAACGATGAAGAGCAACAGCCATCGCGTCGTGCTGGTGACCTGCGCAAATCTCGCTGAAGCCAAAAAGATCGCGCGCACAGTTGTCGAGCGGCGATTAGCTGCTTGCGTGAACATCTTTCCGCAACCGATTCATTCGGTCTATCGCTGGAAAGAAAAAGTGGAAACCGCCCGTGAATATTTATTGCTGATCAAGACCGTGGACGAGCAATTAGACGCACTGCAGCGGGCAATAAAGGAGCTGCATAGTTACGATGTTCCGGAATTTATTGCGCTGCCGATCCTCGGCGGATCCAGCGAATATCTGCAATGGCTTTCAGAAAACACCAAGCAAACCAAGGCGAAAGGGAATGGCGCGAAGAACTAGATGTACAGCAGCGCCTGATCCAAGTCCCCAATAATATCTTCGACGTCCTCAATCCCCGCGGACAGCCGCACCAATCCTTCCGTAATTCCAATGCGTTCGCGCACTTCCTGCGGCATGGAAGCGTGGGTCATCTGCGCGGGCAGCGAAATCAGCGTCTCCACCCCGCCCAAGCTTTCCGCCAACGAGCACAATTTCACGTGATTCAGAAAAACCCTCGCCGCATCAATCGAGCCAAGATCAAACGACAGCATCCCTCCCGGGCCCTTCTGTTGCCGTCGTGCTACCTCATGCTGCGGATGGCTCGGCAACCCGGGATAAAACACCTTGCGCACTTTAGGATGCGCATCCAGGTGGCGCGCAATCTGCAGCCCATTGGTATTGTGCTGCAGCATCCGCACTGCGAGCGTCTTGATGCCCCGCGATGTCAGAAAACAATCCATCGGAGCCAGTCCGGTTCCCGCCGAACGCTGAATGAAATAAATTTTGTCGGCGTCTTCCGGTCTGGTCAGCACCACCGCTCCACCGGTCGAATCGCTGTGCCCGTTCAAATACTTGGTCATCGAATGCACCACAATGTGCGCGCCCAACTCAATCGGCCGCTGCAAATACGGCGACATAAACGTGTTGTCCACCACCACGGTGATGTTTCGCTGACTCGCCACTTTCGACAGCGCCGCAATATCCGCCACCCGCATCGTCGGATTGGTCGGCGATTCCAGGTACAGCATTCGCGTGTTGGGACGAAACGCCAGCAGCACCGCATCGGCCGAAGACGTATCCACAAAGCTGAACTCAATCCCGAAGTGCACCAGTAATTGCGTCGTCAGCCGGAACACCCCGCCATACACCGCCTCCGACAAGACCACGTGATCGCCCGGCCGCAGCAGCCGAAACACCGCATCAATCCCGGCCATCCCCGACGAAAACACATACGCCGCTTGACCCTCTTCCAGCTTGGCGACAGTTCTTTCCAGCGCCTTGCGGTTTGGATGGTTGGTGCGCGCGTAGTCGTAGCCTTTATTTTTTCCTAGCTCGTCGTAGACGTACGTCGACGTTTGATAAATCGGCAGGACTACTGCTCCGGTGGCCGGATCGGGCTCCTGGCCGACATGAATGGCATTGGTGGCGAAACCCATGAAGTGGCTCCTCTTCGCGGAATGTGCAAACTGGTGCGCTGCACCTGGTCCGGCTAATCCAAACTTTGCGCTAAGATGCCGCAGGTTGTCGCGAATTGCACGGCGACGGGAATGCTCAAAACTTACCGTAGGCCTCTCACCGAGTCAATCGCGGCCACAGCCGAGGTGTTCGTAAGTAGGGACCGTGAATGCAGCAACCCGCCCGCCTCGCGCAACTGAATTAGACAAGCTGCCGCTTGACCTCAGCAACGCCTTACGTGGAGGATAGTTTTACCAATATGAAGCGACCCCTTCTGCTTTGTGCCGCAGGCTTGCTCGTCACTCTGCCAATTGTCTCAGTCTCCGCAGGTCCGCGACCGGCGCCGGCTCTGGCCGACCAGAAAGACATTCCGACCGCGCGCATCACCGTGGAGGTCACCGGCGGCGAAAAAGACGTCCCCGTCGAAAATGCCAGCGTCTACTTAAAATTCAAGGAAGAAAAGAAACTTAAGGATAAGCAGCACGAACTCAACGTAAAAACCAATCGCGACGGCATCGCCCACATTCCCGACGCGCCCTTAACGCATGTGCTCATTCAAATCGTTGCGGAAGGCTGGAAGACCTACGGGCGTTATTACGACCTTACCGACGGTAAAGAGCCGATCAAGATTCATCTCGAGCGCCCGCCGAAGTGGTACTAACTCATCGCTTCTGCACGTCGTCGAAAAAAATTCGCCACGCAAAATCTTTTTTCGCGCGAAAAACTTTTAGAATCAGTCGTCTTTCAAAAAAATCTCTCTCGCGCACTCTTTTTTGCACGGAAATGGTGCAAAGCGGTGAATCGCCATACAGAACGGCCCTTTCCGCGCGCGCGCGACTCCAAATTCACATACTTATCCACACTTGTGTTGAAATCTTAACTGCACCGAAATATTTGCAGTTGAATTTACAAATCGCTCGTGCAATAGCCGCGGGCTTTTTTTCTGACCACAAAACTCGTTATGATTCTATTGAGGATACAGTTGGCTTCTAACGCGCGCTCATGAACGACACTTTCGAAGGCCGCTTCTCACTGCTGCAAATGTTCTGGGGCAACATCTCCAAGCGCCCTCTGCGCAGCGCTCTCAGCATCGTGGCTATCGCCATTCAAGTCGTGCTGGTGCTGATGATTGCCGGCATGACTTCTGGCGTGATCTCCGAATGGGGCAAGCGCGTGGAAGGCGTCGGCGCCGACGTCATCGTGCAGCCTCCCAACTCTTCCATTTTCTTTGCCTTCTCCAGCGCAGTGATGCAGGAATCCCTCGGCGACAAAATTTCCGAGCTCCCCGAAGTCGACGAAGTCGCCCCCACCATCGTTCTCACCGAACCCAAAAATCTCATCATGGTCTACGGCATCGACTACAGCCGCTTCAACGGCCTAAGCCGCGGCTTCCTCTACCGTGCGGGACGACCCTTCGCTTCGCCCGACGAAGTGATCGCCGATGACATCATCGCCCAGTCACGCCACCTGAAAGTCGGCAGCCCGGTCACGCTGCTCAACCACAACTTCACCGTCTGCGGCATTGTGGCCCACGGCAAAGGCGCGCGCTTTTTCATTTCGCTGCAAGCCGCTCAGGATTTAGCCGGCGCCGATAAACGCGTCTCCATGTTTTACGTCCGCAGCAAAGGCGACACCGAAGCTGCCCGCGCCGCCATTCTCAAGCTCGACCCCGCCAACAGCGTGAAATCCCTCGCCGAATACCTCACGCTGATGAACACTTCGAACCTCCCGCAGCTCCGCCCCTTCACCCGCACCATGGTCGCGCTGGGCATCGTCATCAGCTTCCTGGTCATTCTTCTCAACATGCACACCCTGGTGATGGAGCGCACCCGCGAGATCGGTATCCTCAAAGCCCTGGGCTTCTCGCGCTTCGACATCGTGCGCATGCTCCTCGGCGAAACCTTCATCCTCACGTTGATGGGCACCGCCCTCGGCATCGTCATCACTTTTCTCGTCAAAGGCATCCTGGGCGAAGTGAATCCAGGCCTGACCATTCTGATTTCTGGCGCGTGGCTTTTTTCCGCGGTATTGTTGGCTTTTGTTGGTGCCGCTGCTGGTGCCACCTACCCCGCACTGCGCGCCGCCAGCTACGACCCGGTCGTAGCCCTTGCATACGAATAGTTTCCGTTTATGATGCAGGCGTCCACCGCTTCATCCGCCTGACGCCGCTTGGGAGCGCACATGCTGCCTGGGGAAAAACACTTCACCGCCACAATCGTGGAACGTCGCGAGCTGGCTGACGATCTTTGGCTCATCCGGGTCGATCCCGGCGGCCCATTCAAATTTCTCGCCGGCCAATACGCCACCCTCGGCGTGGAACACGAAGGCGCTCGCATTGAACGCGCCTACTCCATTGTTTCTTCTCCCTACGAGGACACCCTCGAGTTCTTCGTCGAACTCGTTCCCCAAGGCGCGCTGACGCCGTATCTCTACAAGCTGCACAAGGGCGACACGCTTACTTGCCGCAAAATCGCCAAAGGCCGCTTCACCCTAGATCTTCGCAGCGGCAGAAAACATCATCTGCTGCTCTCCACCGTTACCGGCATTGCACCTTTCGTTAGCTACGTGCGCACGCTGTACCGCGACTGGAAAAGCGGCAATTCACCCATGCCGGGCGATCACAAGCTCTATTGTGTGCAGGGTGGCAGCCGCTCCTGGGAGTTTGGCTACCGCGAAGAAATGGAAAAAGTAGCCGCGGAAGTCCCGTGGCTGAAATTCGTCACTACCGTCAGTCGCCCGTGGGAAGACGAAGCCTGGCGGGGTGAAACCGGTCGCGTCGATGATTTGATTCGCAAATATGTCAGCGCCTGGGATCTGCGCCCGGAAGAAACCACCGGCTACCTATGCGGCCATCCCAGCATGGTGGAAAACGGTCGCGGCATCCTGCAGCGCGCCGGCTGGAAAAAAGGCTCCATGTTCGAGGAGATCTACTTCATCCCAGGCGATACCAAGGAAGAACACGCCGAGTAATTGCGTTCTTCAGGCGCCGGGCCGACCCGTCGAAAATTCTTCCGACAAATCCTCGATCGTATCGATGGGCACCGATACGTGAACATCTTCGCCCGGCCCGGTCACGTCGATGCGCACCTTGCCCCCTTCCGTGCGAATCACCACGTGCTCTTTCTCATCTTCCACGTTGATGAATTCCGCGTCGGGATATTTCTTCAACTCTTTCGTCAACTGCCGCACCGTGGGCAGCCACTCGTTGAGCTGCGCCGGCGCATCCCCCAACTTATTCTTGGGCACAAAGTGCATCACCGCTGGCACCATCGCCGCCGGCACCCATAGGTGCACATGCGAGCCGCCGTCGCGGTACTCATCTACCTTCACCGTGATCAATCCCTCGCGAAAGGTGTATACCGTCGCGACCGCCACCGTGCTCACCATCCCCAGCGCAATCTTTCCCAGCAGCAGCATGCTTTCCCTCCGTCAACTCGCGTTCGCTCTTTAGGCCCAATTGGGGTGCCCCAGACACCCGTGGTTGCTGCTGGGGCTTTCCCCTAATCACATCTACCAACCCGACGAACTAGTCTCCGTTCTTCGTATCCAGCCAGATCCTCACGGTGCTGTCGTCATCCTTCACCGACACCAACTCCGTATCTCCGCCAGTCGCCAGCGCATGCAGAGCCGCAACCACGTCCAATTCATCCTTCCCCGCACTCAACAACGCATCGATCACATGCATGGGAATTTTGATCTCTACCTGCGAGCCCTTACCCTTGTCCTTCTCGCTGTGCTTGGTCTTGTCGTTCACGTGCACGATCAAGTGCCCGCCTTGCTTGGCCACGCGCACATCGTTGTCGGCACTCTGGACCGTTACGTACTCGCCGTCTTTGGCTGAACGCACCGCGTTCATCAGCGCCCGCACATCCACGTCATTCAGGTGCGCCTGATCAACGGTCACTTTCCCGTTGTGCAGATGATCTTTATTGATCGTGGGCAAAACCGCCTCGGCCAAGTCCAGCGGAACGTTCACCCGCACCGTCTCACCCTTGGCGTCGGTATTCACGACGCGCACATGCAGCCAACGCTGCTCGCCCTTATCGTTCGAACCCTGCCCGGCTAACGCCGCCGGCTGCACCGCTACGCAACCCGCCGCCAACAACAGTCCCGCCAAAACGGAAGTCTTCACGCGCTGAAACATAGGTAGGTGCCTCCTCAGGGACACTTATCCGTACCTACGCAACTGCCCGCAGAAATGTTTCCGGAGATTTGGTGTTGTGGAAAGAAAAGACCGCTGCCGCTCAGGCGCCTTTAGCCCTCAGGGGTCCACTTCAGGAACAGCCCGCCTAGCGGGGGCACGGTCAACTCCAGCGAATAAGGCCGTCCCATGTGCGGAACTGCCTCTGCCTTCAACCCGCCCAGGTTGCCCACATTGGAGCCGCCATAGACCGCCGCGTCAGTATTCAACACCTCGGTGTAATACCCCGGCTGCGGCACTCCAATTCGGTAGCCGCCACGTGCCACCGGCGTGGCATTCAAAATGGCCACCACCATATCCTTCTGATTCTTCCCATGCCGGGCGAACGAAAAAATACTGTTGTCCGCGTCATTCGCATCGATCCACTCAAACCCCGGCCAATCGAAATCCACCTCATGCAACGCCGGCTCGCTGGCATAGATCTTGTTCAGGTCCGCCACCAACTGCTGCAAGCCGCGGTGCGATTCCCATTGCAGCAAATGCCAATCGAGGCTCCGCGCCTCGGAAAATTCCTGCCGCTGTCCAAATTCTTCGCCCATAAACAGCAGCTTTTTTCCCGGATGCGCGTACATGTACGCATACAGCAGTCGTAAATTCGCAAACTGTTGCCACATGTCGCCCGGCATCTTGTGCAGCAGCGAATTTTTTCCGTGCACCACCTCATCATGCGAGAAGGGCAGCACGAAATTTTCCGTGAACGCGTAGATCAGGGAAAAGGTCAGCTTGTTGTGCTCGTATTTGCGATGCACCGGATCGGCGGAAAAATAACGCAGGGTGTCGTTCATCCAGCCCATGTTCCACTTCATGCTGAAGCCCAACCCGCCCAGATACGTGGGTCGCGACACACTCGGCCAGGCAGTTGATTCCTCCGCAATGGTCAAAATTCCGGGATAGCGCTCAAACGTAATTTCATTCAGGCGCTTCAGAAAGTCCACGGCCTCCAGATTTTCACGCCCGCCATATTTGTTCGGGATCCACTCGCCGGCCTTTCGCGAATAATCCAGGTAAAGCATCGACGCCACCGCATCCACGCGCAGTCCGTCGATGTGGTACTTGTCCAGCCAAAATAGCGCATTCGAAATCAGATAATTGCGCACCTCATTGCGCCCGTAGTTGTAAACCAGCGTGCCCCAGTCCAACTGCGCGCCCTGCCGCGGATCGGAGTGCTCGTAAAGGTGCGTCCCATCAAACTGCGCCAATCCATAGGTGTCCCGCGGAAAATGCCCCGGAGTCCAATCCAGCAGCACGCCAATGCCTGCCTGGTGGCAGCGGTCGACGAACTCCATGAAGTCCGCCGGCGAACCATACCGGCTGGTCGCCGCGTAGTAGCCCAGCGTCTGATAGCCCCACGAGCCATCAAACGGATGCTCCATGATCGGCAGCAGCTCAATGTGCGAGTACCCCATGTTCTTCACATAGGGAATGAGCTGATCGCCGAGCTCCTTGTAAGTCAGCCAGCGGTTATTTTCTTCCGGCACTCGGCGCCACGCGCCGAGGTGCACCTCGTAGATCGCCAGCGGCCCTTCGAACCAATTCTTCTGTGGCCGCTCCTTTATCCACTTGGTGTCGTTCCACTGATAATTCTCCAGCGTCGCGACGATCGACCCGGTGTTTGGGCGCACTTCCGCACGAAACGCGTACGGATCCATCTTCAGCGGCAGCATGTCGCCATTGGGGCCGATGATTTCATATTTGTAGACCGCGCCATCCGCCAAGCCCGGCACAAACAACTCCCAAATCCCCGATGACCCCCGCGCGCGCATCACGTTGACGCGTCCATCCCAGCGATTGAAGTCGCCCACAATGCTGACGCGCCGCGCACTCGGCGCCCACACCGCGAAGTTCACCCCGCGCACTTCCTGCACCGTCTTCACGTGCGCGCCCAGCTTTTCGTAGGTGTCGTAGTGCCGCCCCTCGCCCATCAAATACAAATCGTATTCGCTCAAAAAATACGGAAACGAATACGTGTCGTAAATCTCGAAGGTCTCCCCGTGATAGGTGCGGCCCTGAATCTTGTAGCTGCCCGGCGCAGGCGCTTCCGCCTGATTCGAAGGCCACATCGCCTCAAAAAATCCATCCGGACGCACCTTCACCGCGTCCGCAACCTTGGGCCCGCTCGCCGACGTCTCTTCCAATCCGCTGGCCCGAATCGCGATGCTGGCCGTCTCCGCCCACGGAATAAAAAACCGCACCACCCACCCGCCCGGCACCTGATGCGGCCCCAGCACCGCAAACGGATCACTGTTCCGCCCGCTCAACAAAGCATCCACCGCGGCATTCTCTTTAAAATTAGGAATCACCACCGGCTCACGCCCGCTACTCGGTTCCTGTTGTGGTTGTGGCGTCAAAATGAAAATCCCCCGACGTCTAAAAAAATCGCAACGCTTCGTTTAGCGGCCCAAACCGCACCGCCCCAAGATTCTTAGGGTTTCCCCATCGAAAAGCAATCGAGGAAACCCCGCAGCAGGCTCAACGCTCCCTCAGTTCTGGGACTCGGCCGGTAGGCTTTCAATGCGAACTTTCGCTGGCGGCCCCCAGTACCTAAATGAGACGCATGCCAGCAGCGCCCACAACGCCACCCGCACCGTGGCCTTCCCAACGAATGGCACTCCGAATCCGGAAAAGACCAAAATATTGTAAACAGCGTGTGCGACGGTCGCCGGCAACACCGAACCCGAACGCAACGTGAGCCAGCCCAGAACGAAACTCAACGTTACAGTCATAAACATTCGAAATCCGACTGTTAAAAGTACGGCGGAAGCGGTGAAATGCCTGAAAGAAAAATCCGAGTAAAAGTGAAACACCGCCCAAATGATCCCGACCAGAAATATTCCGCGATACAGCCCATATCTTTGAATGAAGCGCGCTTGCAGGACGCCGCGAAATATAACTTCCTCACAAAATGCACCAAAAAATAAAAGAAGCAACCAAGCGCTAGGGACATCAAAAAACGATCCGAGCATTGGCGTGTCGACTTTGCCAAAATCGTGCGCCGCCCATTGCACACGCGCCACTAAGTACTGGCCTGAGGAAATAAGCAGCTCGATGCAGACGGGAATCGCTAGCGCAAAGAAGGTCCATCGAAGTCCTAGTAAACGGATCGCGCTCCTTGCCGTGCACCGGCCCTCCGCTCCCATGATCCAGAGCGCAACTCCGAAAATCGCTCCAACCTCCGCGACGGGAGCCAACCTCCCAAACCAGTCGCTCAGAGCATAAAAGGGGAGATGTGACGTGAGAACGTACGGAACTCCAAACAGCACAAAAGAAAGCAACCAAGAGGGCAAGTATGCGATTGCCACAAGAAACCAAATCAGTATCTGTAGCCGCCGCCATGATCCTGGGTCTTCTAACGGTAAAGTACCGCTCCCAGACAAACCAAGCGGCAGCGTCGCAATCCCGAAAGCCAGCCGAGAAGTAAAAATACTTATGAATAGTAGCCCAATTAGGCTGCACTGGAATGCCGGCGATACTTTCCACAACATGCCCGGCCAGCCAGCGGTTTGGTGCATCGCCGGCGTGCCCATGTTTTCAAAGATCGACCCAGTCGAATGTGAAGAAGCGAAGAGACGAAGCCACACAGCAATATCGGCCAATACCGGAAGGCAAGTCAGCGCCAAAATCTGCCGAACCGGATGCGCACCAGGCCAAAAACAGATGTAATACCCGGCGACTCCCGCGAAAATAATCGGAATCAAAAAAAGCGGGCCAAGCATGTACGTCTGCCTCACAAACGACTCAGCTGGACGACCTGGCCCAAAAGCGTCCGCAACGGGTCGCCATCTCAAGCCATGGGCAACGATCAGGCAAATATTTCCCGCAAGAAAGAAGAGTTGAAACAGGTCCGCAGGAAGAACGGATCGCACGAATTTCGCAGCGCGGTTGAACACGGTGAGCTTCAAGGGTGGTGGGATTATGCCCCGTTCATCGCGTATTGAGTGAGTAAGAAAGCTTCGGCACAACCACTCTGGAATTTTGGCCGTATCTCTCAGTGCCCGCGGGTTCGACTAATCCGTAACGCTGAATTGCAAGTAGGGTCGCGATACTTTAATTACGACGTCTTGAGGATCTTCCTTCATCTCTAACCTACCGGCCTCGTCGAGGGGCGCTCCATCTGCGGCCCTAAACTCTACGTCGACCTTGAAATACGCGCACTCCTTGCTGACAAAGGTCCTATGCAATCGAGTGGATAGGCCACCCTCCGTCGTGAAGGTCTTAAGCAGGTCCTGACGAGTCGTTCCGGGTTCAACCTTTTCCATTTTTTTCAAGGCTTGCCCCACCCACTCATCGTGCACTTGGTTGCACCGCTCTTGGCCATCGAGGCTTGCTAGATCACCAGACCCGAAAGTACAAAGAGCGACTACGGACAGTAATGGGATGACGAGGAATGTTTTGACCACAACGTCCTCCTTCGCGACGTAAGCTGCTTAAGGTGCGGATCGACCAGAGTGAAGTCTGATTTTGCAGCGACTCCGCACAACCATTCTTGCATCGTTGCCGTATATTTCTTGTGGCGCGTCGCGACGGCGTTGCACCCTTCGCACGACGGCCCTAGAGTAATCTCATGACTCTTTACCTTCTGGCGTTCGCGGGCGGCGTGCTGACTATTCTCAGCCCCTGCATTCTGCCGGTTCTGCCGTTTGTGTTTTCCCGCGCAGACCAGCCGTTTCGGCGCAGCGGCCTGCCGCTCCTCGCGGGAATGGCGGCGACCTTCGCGGTCGTCGCGGGAATTGCCACCTATGCTGGCGCTTGGGTGGTCCGCGCCAACCAGATCGGGCGCTTCGTCGCCATTGTGATTTTCGCGCTGCTCGGCGTGGCCCTGCTATTTCCGAGCCTCGCGGATTACGCCACGCGGCCGCTGGTTCAACTCGGCGCAAAATTTCAAGGGCCGCACAGCACCGAACCGCCGAGCATTGGCAGATCGCTGCTGCTGGGCATGTCCACAGGACTACTCTGGGCGCCCTGTGCCGGGCCAATCTTAGGACTAATCCTCACGGGTGCCGCGCTGCAAGGGCCGAGTGCGCACACTACTTTTTTGCTCATGGCCTTCGCCGCGGGGGCGGCCTGTTCTCTCGCCGTAGCGCTTTTGGCCGGTAACAAAGTTTTTGCCGCGATGAAAAAATCCCTCGGCGCAGAAGAATGGATCCGCCGCGCACTCGGCGTGGCAGTGTTACTGGGCGTCGTCGCGATCGCTCTCGGCTGGGACACCGGCATCCTCAGCAAACTTTCTCTGGCCAGTACTGCCGGCCTCGAACAAAGCCTGCTCGACCGCTTTCGTCCCGCAACCGTCGCCGCCAAATCCAGCGAAGCAAACGCAACCATCACACCCGCAGCCACCGTTCAACTCACCAACGAAGGCAAAATGCCCAGCCTCGACGGCGCCGTAAAATGGCTGAACTCTTCACCCATCTACAACGGCGACCTTAAAGGCAAAGTCGTGGTCATCGACTTCTGGACCTACTCCTGCATCAACTGCTTACGCTCCATCCCCTACGTCGAGGCCTGGTGGGAGAAATACAAAAAAGACGGCCTGGTCGTCATCGGCGTCCACACCCCGGAATTCGCCTTTGAGAAAGATCCCGCCAACGTCCAAAAATCTCTCGGCGATCTGAAAATCACTTACCCAGTAGCGATCGACAGCAACTACGCCATCTGGAAAGCCTTCAACAACCAATACTGGCCCGCCCACTATTTCATCGACGCCCAGGGGAACATCCGTTATCACCATTTCGGTGAAGGGAAGTACGACGAATCCGAAGAAGTCATCCAGCAACTCCTCCGCGAAAAAAACTCTAATCTTAAGACCACCGGTTTAGTCCACGTAGATGCTGACGGCGCATTAGCTGCAGCCGACTTCCGCAACGCTGCATCTCCTGAAACCTACGTCGGCTACGGCCGCCAAGAGAATTACGCCTCCCCGGAAAAAATCCGCCGCAACGCCGCGCAGTCCTACACCGCGCCGTCGCGCCCCAGCGTGAATCAATGGGGCCTCGCCGGAAACTGGAACGTCAGCGAAGAACACGCCACACTCGCATCGGCCCCCGGCAAAATCGTGTTCCGCTTCCACGCCCGCGACCTTCACTTGGTCCTCGGCCCCGGAAAAAACGGAAAACCCATCCGCTTCAAAGTCACCATCGACGGCACCCCACCCGGCCCCGACCATGGCACCGACACCGACGACCAAGGCAACGGCACCGTCAAGGAATACCGCCTCTACCA
Source organism: uncultured Acidobacteriota bacterium (assembly GCA_963846145.1). GTDB lineage: Bacteria > Acidobacteriota > Terriglobia > Acidiferrales > UBA7541 > Acidiferrum. The sequence continues at coordinate 206,786 of CAWJUV010000010.1, forward strand.
ACTCATCCGCCAAAAAGGCCCCATCGAAGACCGCACCTTCCAAATCGAATTTCTGGATCCCGGACGTCCAAGCCTTCGCCTTCACTTTCGGATAAGAAGCATGAGGAGACCCATCATGGACAACCTGAACAAGAAAACTAGCGAAACCACTAACCTGATCGCGCGACGAAGCTTTCTGGTGACCGCCGGAGCCACCGCGATTGTGGCTACGTGGCGTATGTACCACGGCAAGCCAGTCCACGCCGCGGCGGATCAGTCCGGCCCCGTCACCATCGTGGAATTTTCTGATTCCGGCCAACGTCAGGGCAAAAAGACCATCGACCGCATCGTGAAATCCGACGCCGAGTGGAAAAAACTTCTTTCGACCGCGTCTTTTGACGTCGCCCGCGAAGCCGGGACTGAACGCCCCTACACCAACGAAAATCCCAACGCCCACGCCAAAGGCGTGTTTCGATGCATCTGCTGCGACACTGCTCTGTTCGATTCCAGCACCAAGTTCGACTCCGGTACCGGCTGGCCAAGTTTTTACCAACCCATCGCCAAAGAAAACGTCCTGGAAAACACGGACTCCAGTTTAGGAATGGTCCGCACCGCAGTCTCCTGCCGCTTGTGCGATGCCCATCTCGGTCACGTCTTCGACGACGGACCGCGCCCCACCGGCTTGCGTTATTGCATGAATTCCGTTTCCATGCGTTTCGCCAAAGCTTCCTAGACCTCCTCTTGATGTCGGAATTGTTTAGGTGCACGACCTGTACGGTACTAGTCGCTTCAGCCGTTTCGGAACAACCTCGACGGGCGGGCAGAGGACTTGCCCGTAACTGGATTCCAGCGGGCACTTCGGATCATAAAAGTGTAGGTAAAAGGCGAACCGAACGGTGCCGGGAGCTTTGACACAGTTCATCTCTCTCTTTAAAACCGTTTCTCCGTCTGACGAAAGCAAAGCCTCATCGTATCGCGCACTGGAAGTGGTCTTCAAAGTCTCCGCGTGTGTAGTCCTGTCCCAGCTCAATCATTTTTAAACGCGCATCGAGTGGTTCAATTACTACTTCAATCAGAACGAGGTCTTTGAAATGCGCCTTGGTCTTCTCGTCTGAACCCGTCACTCTGCGTTGCTCTTTGTATACTCGGGCGGGAATCTGAGGCTTATAAACCCCGAGAACGGAAACGGTGGGCGTCATCGTCGGCCGGAGCAGACTTATCAGCGCTTCAAAAAAACCGGGATGTCTTAATTAATTAGACGACGTCATTTCAGAAACAGATGAACGGCTGGACTTGCGCCAGCATTGGCCCGGCACCGGTTAGTCTAGCCGATTTCTGGGTGCCGGTAGGCCCTGTGGGCGTAACCCCACAAAAGTTCTTGCCGCAACTCCCCTGTGGAAAAAACTGTGCTTATACTCTGCTAAATTCCTACCAGAAACTTTGGCCACCTGGAAACTTACCCCTATCAAAATGCGACTACCGACGTCAAAAGCGATCCGTATCTTCCGATTGTTCGCCATCTCGCTTTATATTCTTTGCCTCATGCCGCTCACCGCAATCTACGCCCAGGATCGCTCGCAAGCTCGCTCCATGGTTATCTCCAAAAACGGCATCGTCGCGGCGGAATCTCCGCTCGCCGCGCAAGCCGGCGTGCGCATCCTCGAGCACGGCGGCAACGCCGTCGACGCCGCCATCGCCACCAACGCCGCAATGGGCGTGGTCGCTCCCATGATGAACGGCATCGGCGGCGACCTCTTCGCCATCGTCTACGACGCCAAAGCCAACAAACTCTACGGCATCAACGCCAGCGGCTACGCTCCCAAAGACCTCACCATCGAATTTCTGCAGCGCCACGGCCTCCGCGACATGCCCCAATCCGGAATCTACCCGGTCACCGTCCCCGGCGCCGTCGACGGCTGGCAAAAACTCGCCGACCGCTTCGGCCGCAAAAAACTCGCAGACGATCTCGCCGCCGCCATCCGTCTCGCCACCGATGGCTTTCCAATCCCCGAATGGACCGCCGGCGCGTGGTCGAGCAGCGTCGACCTCCTCCGCGGTGACAGCGCCGCCACCGGGCTCTACCTTCCCAACGACAAAGCCCCCAAGACCGGCGAAATCTTCCACAATCCCGAACTCGCCGCCTCTCTCCAACTCATCGCTGCACAAGGCCGCGACGCCTTCTACAAAGGCGAAATCTCCAAAAAAATCCTCGCCGCCATGAAACGTCACAATGGCGTAATGACCGCGCAAGATCTGGCCGACTATTCTGCCGAGTGGGTCGAACCCATCTCCACCACCTATCGCGACTGGACCGTCTACGAACTCCCGCCCAATGGCCAAGGCCTCGCCGCTCTCGAAATGCTCAACATCATGGAGAAATTCCCGCTGGGCCAGAAAGACTGGGGCTTCGGTTCCACCAACGCGCTGCACACGATGATTGAAGCGAAAAAGCTCGCCTACGCCGACCTCGCCCAATACATCGGCGACCCGCGCGGCCAAAAACTTCCCGTCGCAACGCTGCTCTCCAAGGAATGGGCAGAAGAACGCTCCAAACAAATCGATCCCGCGCACGCTAATTGTTCCGTCTCCGCCGGCGAACTCCACGGCGGCACCGACACCACCTACCTCACCGTAGTCGATCGCGAAGGCAACATGGTTTCGCTGATCCAGAGCAACTACGACGCGTTCGGCTCCGGCATCGTCGCCGACGGTGGTGGTTTCGCGCTGCACAATCGCGGCGGCCTCTTCACGCTCGACCCCAAATCCCCCAACGCGCTCGCCGGACGGAAGCGCCCGCTCCACACCATCATTCCGGCCTTCGCCCAAAAGGGCGACATCCGCGTCGCCTTCGGCATCATGGGCGGCTGGAACCAGTCCCAAGCCCACGCCCAATTCATCGCCAACATTTCTGACTTCAAGATGAACATTCAAGCCGCCATGGAAGCCGCCCGCTTCTCCAAACACAGCTTCGAAGGCTGCGACGTCGCGCTTGAAAACCGCTTTAACGGCAAAGTCCGCGACGAGCTCACCGCCAAAGGCCACAAGATCGACCTCCGCGGCACTTTCTCCAGCTACATGGGCGGCGGCCAAGCCGTGCAACGCGATTTCGCCACCGGAGTGAACTACGGCGCCTCCGATCCGCGCAAGGACGGGCAAGCCGCTCCGGAACTGGCCCCCAACTGAGTACTTGAACGAGCGGTTGGTACTCCACGGGTTTGCCCACGAAGGCCGCGCAGTGGACGCCAAATGGTGACGCAGGTTCAAGGTCAGGTCGCCGCGTTCTTCTAAGCTATTTTCATTTCAATGGTTTACCGAAACACCTGTACTGGCGACCAGCTTGCTGTACTGAAGTACAGGTAGTTCGCCAGCGTACCGCATCAAACGTCTCAAGCGGATCGCAGCGAACCGGGAACTTCAGCGAACCTAGAAGGGAAGCGCCCTAACGTGGACTCGAGATTCAACCCCTCCAGCGGAGACACCATGCGCAAGCTGTACCGCACGACGTGGTTCGTGCCCTTGGCCATCCTCGGCATGACCTTCTTCGCCACGCTCACACGCGCCGCCGACACCCCAGATGTCTCTGGCCGCTACGAATGCTCCGCCGCCAAGGTCGCCGGCAAAGCCACCAAGTGCACCGCCGCTTACCTCACCCTGCGACATGACGGCCGCTTTGAACTGCGCGGCTGGGAAGGCACCTACCTGGTGCAAGGCGACTACGTGGAAATGTCCGACTCCGAAATTCGCGCCCGCGCCAAAATCGAAAAGGGCCACAAGATTACTCTGCGCTACTACGGCAAGCGCGGCCTGGTCGAAATGACCTTCGAACGCCGCGTCGCCGACCTCGGCAACCGCTCCCTCAGCTAAGTTTTTTTGCCTGCAAGACACGTCAGAAAGATTTGGCGGAGCTGCGTTCACTACACGACCAGTTCTGCCGGTAGTCGCAGTGAGTTTTCGATCCCAAGCATCCAACTGTCATCCCGACCGGAGCAAGCCGACGCTTCTGCTTTTCAACTTCGCTCCTGCGAAGTTGTCGGCTTGCGGAGCGGAGGGACCTCTCTTCGATCGCTCGCGTAGCCGCTCAGCTTTACAACGCACCACGCTCGAACTACTTCGCCGCCGCTCCTAAATCTTCAAACCTCAAGTTCAAAATCCCGTACTCCCGCCAATCCTTGTAATCAAAGTGCCACCACTCATCCTCATACACCGTAAATCCACTCCGCTCCATCGCGGCGCGTAACAAATCGCGCCGCCACCTCTGTAGCGACGTCCCTCCGACATACAGCGGAAACGACCGCGGCGACATTTCGTCGTACGTCCCCGGCATCTCCACCTGCTCGCCGGTTTTCAAATCATAAAGCGACAAATCTACTGCACATCCGCGGTTATGCCGCGAACCCTGCGAAGGATCCGCCACAAAAATCTTTCCTTCCGCAGGCGTCGCCTCCCAAAACATCTTGGTCACATACCACGGCCGGTACCCGTCATAAATCACCAACCCATACCCATACGGTTTCAAAAATTTCAGCGCCGCCGCCACTCCCATCGCCGCCGGCCGCTGCAAAAACGCCCGCGCCTGCGAATACACCGGCTCGCCAAGAAAATTGCTGGTACTCGCATAACGAATATCCAGTTTGATCGCCGGGTCCAGCGTCTTCAGCTCGACCAAATCCGCCTTCCGAAATTTATCCGAGCCAGCTTCAACGGGAGGCTTCGCCTGTAACGCCTCCTTTCGAATCTCTTCCAAGGGCCGCACCGTTTTGACTCGAGCGCTGGAGTTGGTGCTCCCGCCATAGTCATGCCGCGCCCAATATGTATCCCCAATCGCCAACTGCTTCGCTGCCCCGCTCCCCTCGCGCATGAATTGCACCGCAGCCTGCGCTTCTCCCTTTCCAGCCCTGACAAAATGATTCTCGCCAGACTCTGCACGCAACGGTGCAGGCGCTGCCCCTTTCGCCTGCATCTCAAGTTTGCCGTTGCTCTCAAACACTTCTACCGACGGCTGCCCAGATCCTTCGTACGTTCCAATCAAGCCTTTCCACTTCGCAGGCGCATCCGCCGGTTTTGCCGGAATCTCCGCGGGCAATAGTGCTGGCGCAGGCTGGGACTGCGGTGTCGGCGCCTGAGCCGGAGCTTGCGCCCATGCCGTCGGACTCGCACATGACGCGGCACATAAAAAACTCAATGAGCCAATTTTTCGAAGCAGGGAACTGCTAGAAGTGAAAAAGGAAGAACGAGAAAGTTTGCGGCGCATTCGGTGGCCTCGGGGTAATCAACACATTTCGAGCTCCGATTCTTACCCGACGCAGCACCCTCACGCCACAAAAAAACGCATCAAGCCGAATACCAGCGAAACCCTTTGCGTTGCTCCTCAGCCATTTCCTTCACAATACTCAGCGTTTGCGCCCGCCGATATTGCCCACAAGCCGCCACCATCGCATTAATCAACGCAATCGGGGCCGTATACGACGCCCCAAACGAAGTCGACTCCACCGAAGCCAGAAATACTTCATCGCACTCCCGCGCCAGCGGCGACAAATACGTATCCGCGATCCCCACGCAGTACGCCCCGCGCGACCGCGCCTGCTGCGCACCTTCCACGGTCTGCCGCAGCCCGCGCCGAAAACTAATCGCTATGATCAAATCCTGTTTCTGCGCATTCCGCACCAAGTGCGTAATCCGCCCGCCAGAAACCGCCGCAAACACCGGCAATCCAATCAAACTCAACTGATACTCAAAATAATTCGCCAGAAACGACGCCATATCCCCGGCCAGCAGCAAAATCCTACGCGCCGAATAAATCCGCTTGGCTAGCGCGGCCAGCCGCTTGGCATCCATGCTGTTCTTCAGACCCTGCACATTTTTTAAATCCTGTTCCAGAGCCTCGCGAACATACATGGGCATTCCACCCGACTTCGGCGGCGTCTGCATCGTGTCGAGCGAAGTAGCAAACGCCAGCGACAGCTCATGCAAATGCTTCTGAAAATCTTTATAGGTTTCGAATCCCAGTCCGCGCACCACGCGTACGATGGTCGCGGGGTCCGTGCCCAGCCGTTGCGCCAACGCTCGCACGCTCAGCAGCACATACTCGCGCGGCTGTTCCAGGATTGGTCGGATGATTTCTTGTCGTTTGCTGTTGAGCCGTTCGATGCGTTCGGCGAGTTGGGTAGTGGACCGCTGGGGCCTGAGCTCTTTCATGGGTCACAGAGGATTATTCAAAATTACCCCCGTGTCAATACGCTAGCGAACCTTATGACGAGTCAGGAAACTTCGCCGTAGTCACCGATCTGATTAATGCTATTTCTTGCTGGCCGTAGCCGGCTTGGCGATTCCTGGGGCGGTAACCGGCTGTAGAAACGGCATCATGCCACGCAGTTCTGGACCCAGTTGTTCGATGGGATGAGTCTGCTCTTTCAGTCGCGTAGCCAGAAAATTCGGGCAGCCCTTTTCGTTTTCTTCAATCCACTTCTTGGCAAAACTTCCATCGCGAATCTCGCCCAGCAGTTTTTCCATTTCCTTTTTCGTTTCGGCGTTGATAATGCGCGGCCCCGCCGTGTAGTCGCCATGCTCCGCCGTATCGCTGATGGAGTAGCGCATATAGCTCAGCCCCCCGCGATAGATCAAATCCACGATCAACTTCAGCTCGTGCATGCACTCGAAGTACGCCACCTCCGGCTGATATCCGGCAGCCGTCAGCGTCTCGAACCCAGCCTTCACTAGTGCACTCACGCCACCGCACAAGACCGCCTGTTCACCGAACAAATCCGTCTCGGTCTCTTCGGTAAATGTGGTCTCCAGCACGCCCGCGCGCGTCTGTCCCAGCCCCTTCGCATACGAGAGCGCCAACGCCTTGGCCTGCCCGCTGGCATCCTGCTCCACCGCCAGCAACGCAGGAGTCCCGCCGCCTTCCACGAATACTTCGCGAACGCGATGCCCCGGCGCCTTCGGCGCAATCATCGACACATCCACCGAAGCCGGCGGCTTGATCGTCCCGTAGCGAATGTTGAATCCATGCGCAAACATCAGCGTCTTACCTGCCTTCAAATGCGGCTCAATGCTTTCTTTATAAACCTTGGGCGCCTTGGTATCCGGCACCAGAATCATGATTACGTCCGCCCACTCCGCCACTTCCGCAGGAGTACCCACGGTCAAGCCATCGCGCTCCGCCTTCGCTCGCGACGCACTCCCTGCCGCCAATCCCACGCGCACCTGCACGCCGCTATCGCGCAAATTTAAAGCATGCGCGTGCCCCTGCGACCCATACCCAATGATCGCCACTTTCTTCCCCTGAATAAGCGCTAGGTCCGCCGAGTCATCGTAGTAAAGCTTCGCCATGTTTTTCCTTCGCAGCCGCCAAGGCTGCAGTGAGATTTTTAGTTATGCAAAATTTGTCCAACAGACCAACTTCAACTCGAACGCGCAGAAATTGCCGAAATAGAAAAAGAATTACGAATGCACTGCCTCCGTAGCCTTCGATCCAGCTCCAGCAACATCTCTATCCGCCGCCGGCGGCTGCAGCAAATCCCCACCGCGCGTCATCGCGATCCGCCCCGTCCGCGCCATCTCCAACACCCCAAACGGCCGCAACACTTCCAACAAGCCATCAATTTTATCCACCGTCCCCGAAACTTCCAGGATCATCGACTCCGGCGCCACATCCACCACCCGCGCGCGGAACACCTTGATCAACTCCATCAAATGCGGCCGATTCTTCTGATCCGCCATCACTTTAATCAGCGCCAAATCGCGCTCCAGCATCGACCGAGTGGAAATATTTTCCGCCAGCAGCACGTCCACCAATTTCTCCAGGCTGGCCTCCAACCGATGCGCGCCCTTCTCGTCGGTGTGCGCCACAATCGTCATCCGCGCCACTTCTTCGTTCTCCGTCGGGCCTACCGTTAGCGAATCAATATTGATCGCCAGCCGCCGCGCCAAAGAAGACACGCGATTCAGCACCCCCGGCTTATTTTCCACGTATGCGACGAGTGTCTGCATATTCTCCTCAATCTTCAAAAACTTTCAGCGCGAACCCGATCCCACTACTTGAAACCGGAAAACTATGGCTCCGACGCCGTCTCTACCAATGGGCTATCCGGCCGCCGAATCATATCGCTCAAAGACGCCCCCGCCGCCACCATCGGATACACCGAATCTTCCTGCTCCACGCGGAAATCAAACAGCACCGTCTCATTCGACCCGCGCGCCGATTGAATCGCCGGCACTACTTCCGACCGCTTGGTGATCCGCTCCCCGCGAATCCCAAACGCATTGGCCAGCGCCGTAAAATCCGGGGCCACCAGTGGCGTCGCTACATACCGCTTGTCGTAGAAAAATTCCTGCCACTGCCGCACCATACCCAAAAATCCGTTATTGATGATGGCAATCTTGATGGCCAGCTTTTCCTGAACGATGGTGGCCAGCTCGCTCATGGTCATCTGAAATCCGCCATCGCCCACCACTACCCAAACTTCCGCCTCCGGCCGCGCCATCTTCGCGCCAATGGCCGCCGGCAAGGCGAATCCCATCGTGCCCAGCCCGCCGGAAGTAATCAGCGATCGTGGCGTATTGTGCTTGTAATACTGCGCCTCCCACATCTGATGTTGCCCCACGTCGGTCACCACTACCGCTTCACCACGCGTTTCTTTCCAAATATCGTTAATCACGTGCGCCGCGTACAGATGCCCGTTGTCCGGCAGCGTCTGAATGTCCTTTACGGCCGACCCGCCCTTGGACTCCTGAATCCGCGCAATCCAAGCCTTGTGCTCGCGCGTCTCGATGTGCGGTGTCAATTGCTCCAGCACTTCGCGCGCATCGCCCACCAGCGCCGCGTCAACCGGCACATTCTTATTGATCTCCGCACGATCAATCTCGATATGAATCTTCCGCGCCGCCTTCGCGTACGTCCGCAAATCTCCAGTCACGCGATCGTCAAAGCGCATCCCCACCGCGATCAGCAAATCCGCCTCTTGAATTGCGTTATTCACCCAAGCTTCGCCATGCATCCCCATCATGCCCAGGTTCAGAGGATCCGCGGCAGGGAAGCAGCCAATCCCCAGCAGCGTCATGGCCACCGGATAATTCCCCGCACGCACAAAATTCTCAAACGCCTTCATCGCGCCCGACACCATAATCCCGTGCCCCGCCAGAATCAGCGGACGCTTCGCGGAATTCAGCATCTCCACCGCGCGCTCAAACTCTTTCGGATCCACCACCGCCCGCGGCCGCTTCACCGGCAGCTTGGGCGCCGAGGCCTCCCAATTAAATTCCGCCGAAGCCTGCTGCGCATCCTTCGTAATATCCACCAGCACCGGACCAGGCCGCCCATTCGCCGCAATCTGAAACGCTTCGCGTACCGTGCGCGCAATATCTTCCGCGCGGGTCACCACCACGTTGTGCTTAGTGATCGGCATGGTGATGCCGGTGATATCAATTTCCTGAAACGCGTCCGAGCCCAACACTTTGCTGCTCACCTGCCCGGTAATGCACACCACCGGCGACGAATCCAGCATCGCCGTGGCAATTCCCGTCACCATATTGGTCGCGCCCGGCCCCGATGTGGCCATCGCCACGCCAACTCCACCGCTGGCCCGCGCATAGCCATCCGCCATATGTGTCGCGCCCTGTTCGTGCCGCACCAAAATGTGGTGCAGCTTCGATTTTCCCAGCGCGTCATACACCGGCAGAATCGCCCCGCCCGGATAACCAAAAATGTGGCGCACTCCCAGCCGCGTCAGCGACTCACACAAGATTTCCGCGCCGGTCAGCTTCATACGGTCCTCGCAGTCATTTCGGGTTGCCCTTTTCCACTTCCTGCCTTGCCTGTTCCGTTCATCGTCGGCACGTTCGTCACCGCTCCCGTGGCCGCCGACGAAACCAAAAACGCATACTTGGCCATGACTCCGCTAGTGTAGCGCGGCGCTGGCGCTCGCCATTCCGCCAGCCTTCGCTGAATCTCTTCCGCGCTGACTTCCAATGTCAAGGTCCGCGCCGGAATATCGAACGCGATCATGTCGCCTTCGTTCACCGCCGCGATCGTCCCGCCGCGCGCCGCTTCCGGCGCCACGTGTCCCGTCATCAAGCCATGCGTCGCCCCGCTGAAGCGCCCGTCGGTCATCAGCGCAACCGAATCGCCTAGCCCCGCTCCCACTAGCCCCGCAGTCACCGCCAACATTTCGCGCATGCCCGGCCCGCCCTTGGGACCTTCGTAGCGAATCACTACCACATCGCCTGCCTTAATCGCGCCATTCTCCACCGCTTGAAACGCCGCTTCTTCTCCATCAAACACTCGCGCCGGCCCGCGAAATTTTTCAATTCCCAGTCCCGCGACTTTCAGGACGCAACCCTCTGACGCTAGATTGCCCTTTAGAATCACTAACCCACCCGTTGGCTTCAACGGCTTACTCAGCGGCCTCACCACTTCCTGTCCGGCAGTCTCCTTCGCCGCGTTCGCCTCTTCTCCAATACTTTTTCCCGTAACGGTCGGACACTCCCCGCGCAAAAATCCGCCCTCGATCAATCGCTTCGCCACCAACGCAGTCCCGCCTGCCGCATACAAATCCGTCGCCACGAATCGCCCGCCCGGTTTCAGATCCGCTAGGATCGGCACCCGCGCACTAATCCGGTCAAAATCGTCAATCGACAGCGGAATCTTGGCCTCCGCCGCAATCGCCAAAAGATGCAGCACCGCATTCGTCGACCCACCGGTCGCAGCAACGCCGGTAATTGCATTCTCAATCGAAGTCTTGGTGATAATTTTGGAAGGCAGCGTTTCGTTGCGCAGCAACTCCAACACCAGTTCGCCGGCTTGATGCGCCGCATTGTCCTTTGCGCCATTCGTCGCCGGCGTACTCGATAGCGTCATCGGCGCAACTCCCAAAAACTCACAAACCAGCGCCATGGTGTTCGCCGTGTATTGCCCACCGCACGCGCCCACTCCCGGACAGGCCACTCGCTCCAATTCCCCCAACCGCGCTTCGCTCATTCCCCCGCGGCTCACCGCGCCAATCGCTTCATAGACGTCCTGAATCGTCACCGCATGCCCTTCAAAATGCCCCGGCGCAATCGACCCGCCATACAAAATCAGGCCGGGAATATTCAGCCGGGCCAGCGCCATGATTCCGCCCGGAATCGTTTTATCGCAGCCCACCAAAATCACAATCGCATCAAACATATTTCCGCGGGTCACCAGCTCAATCGAATCGGCAATCACTTCGCGGCTGATCAGCGAAGCCCGCATGCCTTCGGTGCCCATGGTGATGCCATCGGAAATCGAAACGGTGTTGAACTCCAGCGGCACTCCGCCTGCGGCACGAATCCCATCCTTCACGTGCTTCGCGAGTTCGCGCAGGTGGTAATTACACGGCCCAATTTCAATCCAGGTATTCGCCACGCCAATGAGTGGCTTCTTGAAATCCTCATCCTTCAATCCCGCGGCCCGCAGCATCGACCGCGCACCAGCGCGGCTCGCGCCATCTACCAAGTTGTGGCTCCGCGGCCTGGGAAGGGAATCACTCACTGAGCAGCTCTCCTCAACGCGAAATTTTCGCAGCGCATGGCTAACTCGTTCCGTACCGCCAGCATGCGAGCAAATCGAATATAGATCAAATTAATACTTTTCAACAACCAGATAAGCCATGCTTATGCAGCTTTTTCGTCCGCCGGCTGTTCCTAACTCCAGACCAGGTGCCGCACCCTTTGTTTTCACGGTACAGGTTTAGAGTCTACTTCCATCTTAGACAAAACTGCCAAGCGCAAAACTTTGTAAACACGTCGTCACCCAAGCATCAAACTCACTCCGCCAAGCATCTCCTCTAAAGTCCGAAAGCTAGTCGCGAACGAGGCGCGCAAAAAACACTGTGCAACCCGACGTCTTCATCATCGGCGCAGGCCCCGCAGGACTGGCCGCCGCCATCGCCGCCCGGCAACGCGGCTTCACCGTCCTCGTCGCCGACGGCGCAAAACCTCCGATCGACAAACCTTGCGGCGAAGGCCTCCTCCCCGACTCTCTCGCCGCCTTGCAAAAACTCGGCGTAGAGATACACGCCAGCGACGGATTCCCGCTCCGCTCCATACGATTCATCGACTCAAAAAATTCCGTACGCGCAAATTTCCCCAACGCCGCAGGCGTCGGCCTTCGCCGCACCGCTCTTCATGAACGAATGACCGCACGTGCTCTCGAACTCGGCGTGAACTTTTTTTGGAACACTCCGGTCGTCGGCCTCGCAGCGGGCTTGGTTCAACTAGCCGGCGGAAAGTCCATCGCCCCTCGCTGGATCATCGCCGCCGATGGCGGACAATCACGCACCCGCCACTGGGCCGGGCTCGATCCACGTCGCAGCCGGGCGCAAGTCCGCATCGCCCGCCGCGCCCACTTTGCCATCGCACCCTGGGCCGCAGGAGTTGAAGTCCATTGGGCAAACCACGCCCAAGCCTACGTAACGCCGGTATCACCCGAAGAAGTCTGCGTAGTGGTAGCCTCTGCGCAAAGGAATCGCAGCGTTTCGGAGAAAAATGCCCGGTTGGCTTCGCTAGGGCTATCAGAATTCCCGCAACTCGCGCGTCGCCTGAAAAACAGTCCGCAATCCAGTTCCGCACGAGGAGGCATCACCACCATGCGCCGACTGCACCGCGTCTACAGCGGCAACCTCGCGCTCGTCGGCGACGCCTCCGGTTCCGTTGACGCCATCACCGGGGAAGGTTTGTCTCTCGCATTTCATCAAGCTTCAGCTCTCGCCGACGCCATGGCCTCGGAAAATCTCGCCCTCTACCAACGCGCCCATCAGCAAATCGCCCGCCGCCCTTCCTTCATCGCGCGCCTGCTGCTACTTCTCGATGCTCATCCTGCTCTGCGTGAGAAAACACTGCACACCTTCGCTCAGCATTCCAACGTCTTCGAACGCCTGGTCGCCTTTCACATCGGCGAATCCTCGCTCGTTCATCTCGCCGCCACCGGCGCCATGTTAGGCTGGCGCTTCCTCGAAGCTTGATTCCTTTACGATGAATCTCGCGCCAAAAATTTTCTGCGCCGTAGCGCTGAACCTCGCGGCCCTCTCCGCAGTTTCATCTCAAGTTCGATCCACTGCGCCCGCAACGTCAACCCAAGCAACTGCTGCCGCCGACTCCCTGACCCTCACCGTCGACCCCTCTCAAAGCACCGTTCACTGGACCCTGGACACCACAATTCACACTGTCCACGGCAGTTTCCGCGTGAAACGCGGCAACATCACCCTCAACCGCTCCACTGGTGCCGCTTCCGGTGAAATCATCATCGACGCCACCTCCGCAGAAAGCGGCAACGACTCCCGCGACCACAAAATGCACAAAGAAATTCTGGAAAGCGCCAAGTTTTCCGAAATTGTTTTTCATCCAAGCCACATCGACGGAAAAATCCCAACCCAAGGCAACACCACCGCCCAACTCCACGGCACCTTCACCCTTCACGGCTCGGACCACGAATTCACCGCACCCACGGAAGCCCAACTCAGTGCCACGCAGTGGAAAGCCTCCTCAACCTTTACGATCCCGTATATCGAGTGGAAACTAAAAGACCCCAGCAATTTCATCCTGAAAGCCAAACCCACCGTCGAAGTCAAAGTCGACCTTGTTGGCACGATCCACTGATCCAACTTGAGGCTTTGTAAATTCACATTCAAGACTGAGTGCCGCACCCTGCGATTTTCAGAGTACGGATTTAGAGTTGGTTTCACGGTGAGACCAAACGAGGAGTGCAGTCGTAGGTCTGGACCCGACCGCAACAACAAATAGAAGGGTGGCGCAGGTTCGCCTTTGGTTGATGAACCTGGGTCTTTCTTTTGACTTTGGTTGTTTTTGTACTTACGCAGCCTAGAAAAAATCGCGCCCGTTCTACCGAACGGACTTCGCCGCCCCAGCACGCGGCATCTTGGCCCCAACCTCCACCGACTCCATCGGCGCCCGCAGCCACCTTACCGCCGCACTAAAAACAATTAACGCATCTTCCTTCAATTCTGCCCGCGCCAACACCAACACCCGCACCGCGAACGCCCCGGCCATCGCACTCAACAAAAACAGCGCAAACGCCAGCACCAACAATCCCGGATGAGCCCAGCTCTGCGTCGGATACACCCGCCGCGCCACAAAAAACATCAGCGCCGCCACCACCGCCGTCGCCGCAAAACTCTCCCAATACAATTCCTCCAGCGAACTCTGCCGCCACCACCACCGCTTCTGCATCCGCACGGTTTGTTCCGCGGCGTAACTCCGCATTCCAGCCACACCCGCACGCGTTTCCGCCGATAGCTTCGACCAGGCCTGCAAAGCATGCATTCCCGCCTTAGCGCGATACTCCCCCCACGGCACCGACTGCACACTTCGCGCAGCGCCCTGAACCGCACGCGCAGTTCTCTCCGGCATTCGCAAATCACGCGCAAGACGCGCCGTCGTTTTGCCCGCGTACCGCACATCCGCGATCATCGACAGAAGCAAACTCCCCGACCGATCCCGCTTCCACCCGCGCTCCCGCGGCCGCTCAATCGGAATCGGCGGCGCAGGCCTCTTCGAAGCGTAATTCTCCGCCACCACCCCGGCATTCAATTCCCCGGCAGTCGACGCCACCAAAGACTCGAGTCGATTCGCAGTCACGCGAGTGCGAGCTGGAGCCGCAGCGGCACCAATCGCAGCGGACCTGGCCGCAGCCAGCGGACCGGGCGCCAAACGCGGCGGCGCACCGTGCAATCCGGGCAACGCTGAAAGCGCCGCCTCCGCCCGCCGCCGATCGTCTTCCGCCACTTCCCGCGCCTCATCCGCGTACTTCCCCAAAATCGTCCGCAAATCAATCGGCTCGGCCGGCTGCGGAAACACCGTTACACCCCGTGGCGCCAACGGTTTGTAATCGTCAAACTGCAACTCCCGCGCGGCCTCAAAAATAGTCGCCGCCACAACCTTCCGCTGATGTTCCGCAAACGCCTCGATCAGCGCGTTATCGCACAACAAATTCACCACGCGAGGAATCCCTCGCGAATAGTTGTGCACCGCCTCAACCGCATCCGGCGCAAAAAGCGAACCAGCATTCCGCGCCCCAGCCGTATGCAGCCGGCTCTCGATATAATTCCGCGTCTCTTTCAACGAAAGCGGCGATGTCTTGCACCGCAGTTCAATCCGCTGCTGCAACTGCCGCAGATCCGGCCGTTTCAGTTTCGTTTCCAACTCCGGCTGGCCCACCAACAAAATCTGAATCAGCTTCTCGCCCGGCGTCTCCATATTCGAAAGCAGCCGAATCTCTTCCAGTACCTGCCGCGGCAATCCCTGCGCCTCATCTACGATCAGCACAACCAATTCACCCGCACGGTACCGCCCCAATAACCACTCATTAAAAGCCAGCAGGGGATTGGCACTCATGTGCGGCGAAATGGGCACTTCGAAATCCGCCAAAATAAAGTCAAACAGCTGCGCGCTATCTACATGCGAATTAAAGATGAACGCCGTGCGTGCCTTCTGATGCTCCAACCACTGCAACAGATGATTCACCAGCGTGGTCTTGCCGGTGCCCGCCTCGCCGCTCAACACCATCAGCCCGCGTCGCCGCAACAGGCCATCCTGCAGCTCCGCCAGGGTCGCCTCCAGTTGCGGCGTTAGGCACAAGTAGGTTGGGTCCGGATTAATAGTGAAGGGGTTTTTCTGCAGCCCGAAGAAGCTGTTGTACACGCTTTAGCACCCAGGGTTGGAGTCACAACCTCGGCGGGCACAGGGGGGGACTGCGTGGGCGGCCGAGGGTAAGTAATGTCCCATATTGCGGCCAGAACCAAAAGTCGGGATTTTCCTGTAGGGGTAATCCCTCATGAATAACCTGAGGATTCTGAGGATTTTCTCCGATTCCGCCCTCCTGGTGACGAATTTCAGGATCGCAGGGTAGCCGTTCCTGGTGAGGCGCTCTCTGCGGCTACCGTTCCACAAGCCGGAAAAGTTCCCGCTGCCGCCCTCTTTCCACCCTTTCGGTTAACCGTATCCGGTTGGAAACTATCGGGTGAAGCCCCGATTGTGGGCCCCCCAACCCTATGTTCCCCTGAGAGGACAAATAACCCAAAAAGGGCCACTATTGTCGCTTAAGCCTACTTCCCTAACTGCTCTACGACCGGGGACGGGTGTGGCTTTCGACGAACTTTCTTCGCGGCGCCCCAAACTTCAAGTAGCCTTTATCCATCACGACACTTCCAAAGTCGCCCGCTGCGTCAACGAGCTAAAGCGTGTCGGCTATGCCGTTGATTACCTCGTCCTACCCGACGCCGAACTTCTGCCCGTCCATCCCGACCTCACCGCGCTGGACGTAGCGATTTGCGAATACCCCTCGAACACCGAGGAGCAGAACAAACTCGCCGCCGTCCTAAGCAAAGCTCCCAAAGAGGTTCCGCTCATCCTCGTCGCCGAACACATCAGCAAAGAAGCCGCCGCCACGCTTTTGCTCAACGGCATCTTCGATACCTTCACCTACGACACTCTGACGCACCTGCCAGTCGCCATTCGCCGCGCTCAAAGCGAAAAAGCCCTCCGCCACGACCGCGACCGTGCCGAAAAAGAATTGCGCCGCCTGCAGGCGCAATATCATGCCCTAGCCGGTAACCTAAACTACGGCATCTGCCGCTGCGCGCCGGACGGCAGCTTCTGCGATGTCAACCAAGCACTCGTCTCCATGCTCTCTTACTCCACCAAAGAAGAACTGCTCGCCGTCAACATCGCCTCCGCGATTTTCGCCGATCCTACCAAGCGCGCTCAACTCCTCGGCCAATCTCCCGACGGAGCGGTCGATCCGGTCGAAGCCGACTGGGTCCGTAAAGACGGTGTCCACATCAAGGTCAAACTCAGCGCCCAAGAGGTCTTCAACGAAGCCGGCCAGCTCACCGCTTTCGAAGTCATCGTCGAAGACGTCACCAAGCAGCGCGAACTGGAAGACCACCTCCGCCGCCTCGCCGCCAGCGACCCGCTCACCGGGCTGGCCAACTATCGCCATCTCGTCGACGCCCTCGACAAAGAAATTCGCCGCTCGAATCGCACCGGCAGGGAATTTTCGCTGCTCATGTTCGACATGGACGGCCTCAAACAAATCAACGACAACTTCGGTCACGTCACCGGCAGCCAAGCCCTTTGCCGCATGGCCGACGCGCTGAGCCTCTTCTGCCGCGACATCGATACCGCCGCACGCTTCGGCGGCGACGAATTTGCTTTGCTCCTCCCCGAAACCGGCCGCGACGCCGCTCATTCCGTGGCCCGCCGCATCAGTAGCAGCATCGCCGAAGACAGCAACGGCCCTGCCCTGAGCGTCAGCGTGGGAGTCAGCGTCTTCCCTCGTGATGCCGACAACGTCGAATCCCTGGTCAGCGCCGCCGACGCCGACATGTACGCAAATAAGCGCCAACGCCAACAACGCAGGCACACCACGCCCAGTTCCGACTGAATCGTTTTTCCCCATCCGTCATCAAATCTCCCGTAACCTACAGGAGGACAGAATGCCCGCCGCCACCAAATCCCCCGACCACGACAAATCCCTCCGCCAGCACCTCGTAAAACTCCTCAAAGGCGGCGAAGCCCACGCCACCTATCAAGACGCCGTCGCCAACATGCCCCAACAAGCCGCCGGCAAAATCCCTAAAGGCGCCGAACACTCCCCCTGGCAAGAACTCGAACACCTGCGCATCGCCCAGTGGGACATCCTCGAATTCGCCACCAGCGCGAAACACAAATCTCCCAAGTGGCCCGACGAATACTGGCCCAAATCGCCCGAACCGCCCAACGCCAAAGCCTGGCAAAAAAGCGTCGACTCTTTCGAGAGAGACCATCAGCGCTTCATCGACTTAGTCCAAGACCCGTCTACCGATCTCCACGCCAAAATTCCTCACGGCAACGGACAAACTGTGCTGCGCCAAGCCTTGATCACCGCCGACCACAACGCCTATCACATCGGCCAACTAGTCCTACTCCGCCGCCTTCTCGGCGCCTGGAAATCTTGACCGGCTGTTTTCACTTCCAGCAATCGTCCGCAAAAACTCGCACGGAACGCTCGCCCAAATCGCCGGCGTTCGGCACACTACATGGAACACTGTATGGGGCGGCCTAACACGAGTACCTATGATGAGTAAGTCCCGATTTCTGAGGCAGCCTCCGGCGTCCCGTCGCCGTCTTTACTTGTACATGGGCCACTCCATTCATTCACCTTCAACCGTTAGGGTCGCGTTTGACTGAACGACTAACGCCGGACCCCCCAGCCCACCGCGCTTCTTCTTCGAGCGTCGAGTCGCCCGAGGCTGCGCGCTCCACGGCAGCGCAGCGAACTGTTGCGCACACCTCTTTGTCCTCGTCGGAGTCTTCCCATTCGTCTGCAGAATCCCCCGAACCAGTCCGCGACGAACAGCAACTCCAGGAACTCGTCCACACTCTCGAATCCCGCGTCTCCGAACGCACCCTTGAACTCGAAGAAGCCACCGGCAAACTCCGCGAACTCACCGGTACCCTTCTCCAAACTCAGGACGAAGAGCGTCGCCGCATCGCTCGTGAACTTCACGACGGCGTCGGCCAACTCATCGTGGCCATGAGCATGAATCTTTCCAACATCATCAGCGAACGCGACAAGCTTTCTCCCGAGTCCCGCCGCTCTCTCGACCAGACGCTGTCCCTCATTGAACAGACTTCCCGCGAAATCCGCACCATGTCCCACCTGCTGCATCCGCCATTGCTGGATGAAGTCGGCTTACACTCCGCGCTGCGCTGGTACCTCGACGGCTACTCCGACCGCAGCAAAATCGCGGTGCACACCGAATTGGCTCCCAGTTTTGCCGAACAACTCCCGCGCGATTTGGCGCTCTCGATTTTCCGCATCGTGCAAGAATCGCTAACAAATATTCACCGTCACGCCGAAACCGTCGCCGCCACCGTGCGCATTGACCGCACTCCTACGCACATCACGTTGACTGTCGAAGACTCTGGGAAGGGAATTCCTGCCGCAACCCAATCGCGGATCTCTTCTGGACAAATGCCCGGCGTCGGTCTCCGCGGGATGCGCGAACGGGTCCTTCAATTTGGCGGACGCTTCGAAGTGATGTCTTCCTCCGGCGGGACCCGCATCGTCGCCGTCCTACCGCTTACTAAATCCGCCAAGGTCGCCAGCGCAGCGGAACAAGCCAACGCTGCGCTGGAGTCGCTCGCCGCTCCCGACTTTACCGCAGGGCAAAAATCCGCCGGGCTGCACCAGACCACCATCCTGTGCATCGACGATGAAGCCTCCGGCCTCCTCCCGCGCAAGCTGCTCCTCGAATCCGCCGGCTACAAAGTAATCGAAGCCCGCTCCGGCCTCGAAGGCATTCGCGTTTTCCAAGCCGAACAAGTCGACGCCGTCATCCTCGACTACTGGATGTCCGGCATGAAGGGCACGGAAGTCGCCTCTGAACTCAAGCGCATCAATCCGGCAATTCCCATCATTGTGCTCTCGGGAGTTTCTGATTTACCGGGCGAGTCTGCCGGTTTAGTCGATCAATGGCTGCTCAAAGGCAGCAACCGTGCCGAACAGTTGCTCGACTCCATTGCCACTTTGCTCGAACGCCGCAACAACACTTAGCTGACGATCGCAATTTTGAAATAGTATTGAATCGCACCCAGCCGCCGGAGAATCTGAAAACTTGAATCTCGCGCCTGTGCCCAGCCCCGGTACGGTTTGCTCCGCGGACTACCACTCCGCACTCGCGCGCTGTTTCGTTGCCTCCGCGATCCTCGTCGCCGCGCTAACTTTTGCCAGCGCCGCCAACGCTCAACAGCCGCAACAATCCGCGCCACCGCCTCAAACTCCCGCAGAGGAATACCAAGTTAAAGCCGACTACCTCGCCAACTTCAGCCGCTTCGTCGACTGGCCCGGCTCGCAGAATTCTGCCACTCCACCCGCGGCGGATAACACTCCTAACCCTTCCGTAGCGGCATCCGCCCATCCCGAAGATCCTTTCGTCATTTGCATCATCGGCCGCGACCCTTTCGGCCCAACTCTCGATAACGCGCTCGTCGGCCAAACCGTCGATGCTCGCAAGATCATCGCTCGCCGCATCTCCGCACATAAAGACACGCTGAATTGCGAAATACTCTTCATCGCCACCTCCGAAGCCACTCACGCCAAAGAAATCCTCAGCCGCGTGGAAAAATATCCAGTCCTCACCGTCAGTGATCTTCCCACCTTCCTCGCCGACGGCGGCATGATCCAGTTCATCGTCCGCGAAGAAAAAATCCGCTTCGCCGTCAACGTCTCCGTCGCGCAAAAAGCCGGCCTCGCCGTCAGCTCGCAACTCCTCAAAGTCGCCGCCGAAATCAAAAAAGACCCCACGGAAGAAACCAAGCCATGATCGGCATGCGCGGCTCGCTCCCTCGAAAACTCACCGCCATGAACCTGCTGGTCAGCGGCGTCGCGCTGTTGCTGGCCTCTGCCGCCTTTTTTGCCTACGACCTCCTCACCTTCCGCTCCAACCTCATCACCGCCACTTCCGTGCAAGCCCGCATGATCGGTTCGAACGCCGTCTCCCCACTGGTCTTCAATGACCCCGGCTCCGTCGAAACCACCCTCTCCGCCTTGCGCGCTTCCACACACATCACCTACGCCGCGGTCTACGCCGCCAACGGCGACTACTTCTCCGGCTACTTCCGCGACCCGGGCTCCAGCTCTCTTCGTCTTCCGCAGTATTACCTGAGCGAAGGCGAAAAATATTGGTTCGCCGACGGCCGATTCAATCTGCTGCAAACCATCCTCTTCGAAGACCGCCCCGTCGGCGCGGTCTACATTCGCTCCGATCTCGACGCCATCTACGAGCGCCTCAGAACGTACTCGATCATCCTTCTCGCCATCCTCATTGCCTCACTCTTCGCCGCCTTGGCCATCTCGCGCCTCACCCAACGCGTCATCACCGTCCCCATCCTCGGACTCGCCGACGCCGCCCGCCGCGTTACTCGCGACAAGGACTACTCCATCCGGGCCCGCTCCAACAGCGAGCGCGACGAAATCGCTACTCTCGTCACCGCCTTCAACGAAATGCTCCTCGAAATTCAAACCCGCGACAGCGCCCTCCAGGAAAGCGAACAACAATTCCGTAGTCTCGCCGACTCCATCCCCCAACTCGCCTGGATGGCCGATTCCCAAGGTAATTTGTTCTGGTACAACCGCCGCTGGTACGAATTCACCGGCACGACCCCCGCGGATATGGAAGGGTGGGGCTGGGCCAAAGTTCACGACCCCGAACTTCTCCCCCAAGTAATCGAAAAATGGAAAGTCAGCCTGGCCAGCGGCAAATCTTTCGAAATGACCTTTCCACTCCGCGCCGCTGACGGCTCCTATCGTTATTTCCTCACCTTGGCCACACCGGTCTTCGACGCTCACGGCGAAATCGCCCGCTGGTTTGGCACCAACACGGACGTCACCGAGCAGCGCCTTTCCGCAGAAGCCCTGCGCCAAACCGAAAAGCTCGCCGCCACCGGCCGCCTCGCCGCCAGCATCGCCCACGAAATCAACAATCCGCTCGAAGCCGTAACCAACCTCGTCTACCTCTCGCGCAAACAGCCCGCCAATGCCGAAAAATATCTCACCCTCGCCGACAACGAACTCGATCGCATCGCTCAAATCACCAAGAACACGCTGGGCTTCTATCGCGACAGCGCTTCCCCGTCCGAAGTGAACATCCCCGAAGTCTTGCAGGAAGTCCTTGCGCTCTACGTGCGTAAATTAAATTTTAAGAAAATCGACCTACGCAACGAACCCACGGATGGCGCCAAAGTCATCGGCTACCCCGGCGAAATCCGCCAAATCTTCGCTAACTTAATCTCCAACGCCATCGAAGCTTTACCCAGCGAAGGCTGCTTGCACATCCGCACTACAAAAGTTCACTCCAGCGACGACACCAAACGCCCCGGTGTACAAATCACCTTCTTCGACAACGGCAGCGGCATCGCCCCTGAACACCGCAAGAAAATCTTCGAGCCCTTCTTCACCACTAAGAAAGACGTGGGCACCGGGCTCGGCCTCTGGCTCACCCAAGGCCTCGTCGAAAAACACAAAGGCGTCATGCGCGTCCGCAGCCGCTCCACCCCCGGCCGCAGCTGGACCGCCTTCTCGGTCTTTTTGCCCGAATCGCAATAACTCCGAAGCGATGAATTTCTGGGGAATTTCTGCGAGGGCCGAGTGCCGCACCCTGCCGTGTTCAGAGTGCGGGTTTAGATTCCGCTGAGGTTCTTGATCACAGCGACCACCGTGGCGATTCACATCTCACCGCAGCCGCACTCACGGACGCGGCGTGCTGAAGGTTCGCGAATTCAGATTGCACATCGATGGGGGCTTACGATCACATGGCAGGTTAATTCCGTGATACGTACCCCGCCAGTCACGGTACGCAAGTCATCTTGCCCGCCCCGCCCCAATTTCCTAAGATAGTGACGTCCCAAGCCACCGGAGTCTCATGATCCCCAACCTGCCCAGCGCCGTGTACGGAGTTCTGCAGTTTCTGGACAACTCCAAATATGTACCAGGCTCAGACCCCGATAAATTCACCGATCACGACAGCGTCGACCATTCCGCGAAACCCAAAGTCATCGTCATCGACGACGAATCCCTCATCGCCGAAACGGTCGTCGAAATCCTCACTCACTCCGGCTTTGAGGCTATCGCCGTCGCCGACGGCAACGCCGCCATCGAACTCGCGAAAACCGCCAAGCCCGATGTAGTGCTCAGCGACGTCATCATGCCCGGCCTCAACGGCGTCGAAACAGGCATCCGCATCCGCGAACTCGTCCCCGAATGCCGCATTATTCTTTTCTCCGGCCAAGCCGCGACCGTCGACTTGCTGGAAAAGGCCCGCCAACAGGGCCACCACTTCGACATCCTGGCCAAGCCCATGAAGCCCGACCAACTCATCAGCGTCATCCGCGGCCGCGCCAACTAAAGCGCCGCGCCTCTTACATTCTCGCGCTATGTCGGCCATGGGGCCTCAGTGCACCACGCCCTTGCCGTCTTCTCCCCAATCCTCCAACTCCCAAAGCAGACTCGTCAATCTGGCGCATGCCAGAATTTCTCCAGTGCGCTTGTGCCATTCCGCGCTACCTTCCGCCGCTTGCTGGCGGGAATCCATGACCTCTCCGCAATAATCCAGAATTTCTTTGAGGGTGCGCTTCACCAAGCCACTCGGTTCACGCGCCGCCGCGGAACGCCGCCCTTCGTAGTTCGCCGCGCGCAGCGGCCCCTGCCGCGACTTCAGTAACTCGCGAATTTCCTGCTGAAATCGTTCTATCTCTTTGCTCTGGCTCCGCGCTAAATCTTCTTCCAGCCGCCCTCGCATGCCGGACTCTTGTTGCAAGGCCCGGGCCTGCTCCACTACCACCGATAACCAGGTCGCCGGCTGGCTACCCGCCGTCAACGGTCTGATCTCCTGATGCAGACGACAAATTTCCCGCACGATCCACGGCGAAGACTCACCCGTAAAAATATTTGTGGGATATCCGCAACTACAGCGAATTTCCAGCGCCGGATTGCGCAGAATTTTGTTCCAGCAAGCTTCCAGTTGAATACACCCGGCAAAATCTCCTGCCTCTGCCAGCACGCTGACCAACTCTCCATATGTTCGAATGCGCCCCGTCGGCGACACTCGCGTGCTCTCCGCCAAGGTCGGCCCCAACAACTCTTCCACGGTTGCCGGGTCTTACCGTTCCGGCTTCCCGCAGCGCCGCGAGCGCGGTGTTCACATTCACCCAGATACAAATCCGTGCTTCTTCCAGTTCGGCAAGATTTACCTGACAACGGCGCAAGCTGTCTCGCAGTTGTCGTTGGTGATCGGCGGTCGCCAGCACTAGGATCGATTCTCCATGGGCCAGGCCATGGCG
This sequence comes from uncultured Acidobacteriota bacterium, assembly GCA_963846145.1. Lineage (GTDB taxonomy): Bacteria > Acidobacteriota > Terriglobia > Acidiferrales > UBA7541 > Acidiferrum. The sequence continues at coordinate 230,624 of CAWJUV010000010.1, forward strand.
CAAATATTCGGCAATTCCGTCGGCAGGGAAGTGGTCGGGTTCGTAGAACTCTACGGCATGGTGCGCACGCAGGAAGGCGCCAGAGGTGGCACGTTTCAAGAAGCTCGGCCCCATAATGGCCTCCACTGTCTGTCCGTGCGAGCTTGGTTACCTTGAACGCCTGAGGGGAGTGCAAACAATACTACAAGGCCAACACTGAGGCCACGATAATAACGCGCCCACCAATCGGGACTCGATTCTAATCACCATCAATCCAACTTCACGCCTTAACTCAAAACGGGCTCGTCACTTCTTGTACTGCTCGTCGCTGACGTGCTCCAGCCAATCCGCCGCTTTTCCGTTGCAGCACTTCCTGGATCGCAATATGGGTCATCCCGGTAGTCGCCGTCCCGCCGTGCCAATGTTTTTCCTGCGGCGGAATCCACACTACATCTCCCGCGCGAATTTCCTGCACTTCGCCGCCTTCGCGCTGCGTCCATCCGCACCCCGCGGTCACCACCAACGTTTGCCCCAACGGATGCGTATGCCACGCCGTACGCGCCCCCGGTTCGAACGTCACCGCCGCGCAACTGACTCGCCCCGGTTCCGTCGCCTGCGACAACGGATCCATCCGCACCGCCCCGGTAAACCACTCCGCCGGCCCCTTCTGCGAAGCCTGCGACCCCACCTTCTTAATCTCCATCTCGATCTCCTCGACTCCGCTCGCGCCTTAACATGCACCACCACCTTTGCGACTCAAACTGGGTGGCCCAGGTTCGCTTTTGGTTCACGAACCTGGGTCTTTCTTGTCCTCTGACTTTGCATTTGCTTTTGAATTCTTCAACCCCACTCAAATTGGGGTGCCCCAGACGCCGTATTTGCGTCTGGGGGTTTTGACTCTACACGACCCAAGTTGATCCGCGAGACTCGAAACCGAGTTCCGAGCGCCTCACAATCCTGTCATCTTCTCCAACCGCTCCGGATACCGCTCCCCCTCCACCTTAATCTTCGAAGCCGCCTCATCAATCTCCCGCAAATCTTCCGCACTCAACTGCAAATCCACCGCCCCAAGATTCTCTTCCAGTCGCGCCAATTTCGTCGTCCCCGGAATCGGGGCCATCCACGGCTTCTGAGCCAGCACCCAAGCCAGCGCAATCTGCGCCGGCGTCGCATTCTTTTGTTTCGCAATGCGCGCTAGCAAATCCACCACCGCCTGATTGGCCTTCATCGCCTCCGGCGCAAATCGCGGCAGCGTGCTGCGAAAATCATTGCTCTCAAACTTGGTGTCCTCGGTAATTTTCCCCGTCAAAAATCCCTTGCCCAGCGGACTATACGGCACCATGCCAATCCCCAGTTCTTCCAGCAGCGGAATGATTTCCTTCTCCGGCTTGCGGAACCACAGCGAATACTCATTCTGCAGCGCCGATACCGGCTGCACCTTGTGCGCCCGCCGAATCGTGTCCGCTCCCGCCTCCGACATCCCAAAATACTTGGCCTTGCCTTCCTGAATCAGCTCCTTCACCACACCCGCGACGTCCTCAATCGGCACCTCCGGATCCACACGGTGCTGATACAGCAAATCAATCGTCTCCACCTTCAACCGCTTCAGCGAGCCTTCCACCGCCTGCCGGATGTGCCCGGGTTTGCTGTTCACCTTCAGCGCGCCCGGTTTGTTGTCCTTGCCGCTCACATCAAATCCAAACTTGGTGGCGATCACCAATTTCTTGCGCAGCGGCGCCAACGCCTCGCCCACCAGCTCCTCGTTCAGCAACGGCCCATATACCTCCGCCGTATCAAAAAACGTAACCCCCCGATCCACCGCCGCATGCAACAACTCCGTCATCTCCTTCTTATCCTTCGGCGGCCCATACGAAAAACTCATCCCCATACACCCCAACCCCAACGCCGAAACCTCCAACCCACTCTTCCCCAATTTCCTTTTCTGCATAGTCACTCCTCCGCTTTGAATTCCGACTCGGATGTCATCCACCTTTAGGATGCGCGGCCTTCCCAAGATGGTCTATGCTTTCGCCCCATCCGAACTCACGATGCCGCCAGATCCAAAACTAGATTTCTTTCTGATGTTCTTTGTAGCCGGCGTGGTTTTGCTCATCTGGGGCGACATCTTGGCCAACCGAATTCTCAAACAAGTGAACGCTGGCCTCCCGAAAAGGGCCCACTTCAGCCCGCTGGCCATGCGGCTCGAACCGCGAGCGGTTATCGAGCAGCACGCCCGGCTTTACCCGGACAGTAAGCTGCGCCAAAGACGACGATGGGTCTCGTCCCTTGCCGTGGTGCTGGTTGTAACCGCGCTGATAATTTTTATGTCTGAAGGGTTAAGGCGAACTTCCGTGTAAGCCTGGACACCTTGGCCGCAGGGATGTACCTGAGAACCTACTCGTAACGCAACGCCACCATCGGGTCGACCAGCGTCGCTCGCCGCGCCGGGAGATAACACGCCGCCAGCCCTGCGACAATCATCAACGTCCCCACCATCCCAAACGTCCACGGATCGGTAGCAGAAATTCCCCAGATCTGGCTCGCCAGCAAACGCGTCATCGCCAAACTCGCCGCCAATCCCCCCACAATTCCCAACACCATCATCACCGCCGCGCGAATCAGCACCATTCGCAGAATGTGCCGCTGCTGCGCACCCAGCGCGATCCTCACACCGATCTCCCGCGTCTGCAGCGAAACCGTGTACGCCATCACGCTAAACACACCGATCATCGCCAGCAGCAACGCGATCAGAGCCATCGGCGCTGAAAGCATCACCCCAAACTCCGGCGTCGCATAGGTCAGGTGTTCCAGAAGACTCTCCAGCGGATCGAATATCCAAAACACCTCCGCCCGGTCCGTCGCCCACACTTGCTCCTGCAACGCATGCATTATCAATTCCGGTTTTACTTTTGTCCGGACCTGCAGAATAAAATCCCCGGTGATTAGCGGCGGGATAAACGCCATCGGCCTGGCCGGTTGTTGCGGACCAACATTTTTACGATCGGCTACCACCCCGACAACCTCGAAGGTTTGATATGGCGACATCTGCGTCGCCGGCATCCGAAACGCAGCGTGCAACCCTGTTGTCCACTTCCCGAAATCTTTCACTTGAATCCGCTTCCCAATCGAGTTGTAGTCGCCAAACAGGTTGCGCGCCAAAGTTTGGCTCAATACCGTAGCGTATTGCCGCGTATCCACTTCATCTTTGGACAGCCAACGGCCCGCAAGCATGCGCATCCGCAAAGTGTCCACGCAGTTTTCATCGCACTCATCCAAGCCAACATTCGCAACCGTGCCGCGGTCAGCCGCGGTTACGTCCGGCCCGCCGCCCGGTCCGTATCCGGGAATCGTATTGTCCACCGCCACGCTTTCAACCCCAGGCATCTCCTTAATTTTCTGAATTACCTTTTGAAAGCGCGCCTGACCTTCCGGCGAAGCCAGGAGCGCTTTATCCGGGAGTTGATCGACGGCCCGGGCTGGCGCCATGCCGATCACGACTAAATTCTTTGCGTCGAAACCCAAATCGATGTGGGTGAGTTCATACAAGCTGCGCATCATGAGACCTGCACCGATCAACAGGACGATCGAGAGGGCAATTTGCCCCACCACCAAGCCCGCCCGAAGTTTTCCATGCTGTAACCCTCCCAGTGGGCCGTGACCGCTGCCTACGATCTGTGGCTGCAAATTGAGCCGAGAGGCTCGCAAAGCAGGGAGCAGGCCGCAGAGGACGGTCGTCAACAAGGTGATGCTGACGGCGAATAGCAGAACCGGCAGATTCAATCCGATCACCGCCTCCGCGCCTTTTTCCGCCCAGCCTTTCTGGTGCAACGCGTGGTCCACCAACTTCATGGCGGCCCAAGCGAGCGTCGCGCCGCACGCGGACGCGCAAAACGCCAGCAGCAAGCTCTCCATCAATAATTGTCCGACGATTTGCCGTCGCGACGCGCCCAGCGCCGTGCGCACAGCGATTTCTTTTTCGCGCACGGTGGAGCGGGCAAGCAGCAAATTCGCGACATTGCTGCACGCGATCAACAGTAGAACGAAGGCGGCGGCCAGCAGGTCCCACAAAATGGTCTTTAGTTCGATTTTGGAGTTGAAGACCTTTCCGGCGCTGGAAATACCTGTTAGGTAATCGCCGGCTCCCACGACGCGGGCCGAAAACTTCTTGGGATAGTCGCCGTCGTCCCCATGAATGGCCGCCAACTGCTTAGTCAGCACCTCGAATTCCGCGGACGCTGCCGCGAAATTAGCTTTTGGTTTTACCCTGGCGATCACATCGAATCTCGGGGTATTTGCTGCTTTGGCGGTCAGGTCCGCGGGAGTGAAACTGTCGCGATAAACGCCAAATGCCCGGAATCGTTCGGGCATTACACCCACTAAGGTCTGCGGCTCACCATCGATTACAAAGGTCTTCCCGACGATACTGTGATCCGCGGCGAATTCGCTTTTCCATGTCGCGTAACTCATCACGAATACTTTCGGGGCGCCGGGCAAGCCGTCATCGGGGGCAATCGTGCGGCCATGGAGAGGCGGAACTCCGTAGAACTCGAAGGCGTCAGGAGTGACCTGCGCGTTGTTGAACTGAAACGTACGAGAGTCTACAGACACCATTGCGCGGCCGCTGCGATAGGCGACAAATCCGTCGAACTGCTGGCTGTGTTCACGGAGATATTGGAGATCCGCAGCGCTGGCGTACAACTGGGCCCACTCGCCGGGGCGGGCCGCGTCCTGAATCACCGGGACGACCAGGCGGTCCGCGTTTCTGGCGGCCACGGCGTCGAAAAGCAGATTGTAAAAAACGCTGAACACCACGGTAGTCGCGGCGATGCCCAGCGTCAGCGCCAACACCGCGACCAGCGTGAAGCGCGGATCTTTTCTTAGGGTTCGCAGTGCAAAACGGAAATCACGAGCGAGATTGTCTCGACGAGTCGGGAGCAACATTACTGGACTTTACTACTGGATCGTGGACGTGACTACTACGATGATGGGTGAAGGTAGAAAGATAACGTGAAGAACTCGCAGCTACAAAAAGGCTGAAATTATTGGTGCCGGAGATAGGAGTCGAACCTACACGGCCTTGCGACCGGAGGATTTTGAGTCCTCTGCGTCTGCCATTCCGCCACTCCGGCACAGGCAGAACGTCAGAATAACACAGCAGATTGCACTGCGAGAACCGACAACTCACTCACGCTCCATTCTCGCAGCGCAACCAACATCGCTGATCTAAAAGTGGCTGAACAATCCAACCAAAATGATGATCGGTATCGGCACTCCCAACACCAGCAACAGTAATGAACGCATTTGCCCTCCTGGCTACATCAACTCCGTATTTACTGCCCGGCGCCGAGTTAACCCGCATCGACGCCCGCAATCACAAAACCTAAGCTCGAATCCGGTCTCGCTGCCGCCCACCAAACGTGGCCGCAAAGCTTCCCGAAAACGCCCCAAGCAGCAGCGCCACAAACAGCCAATACAGCGCATGAGCAACCGCCTTGCGCGCCACATCGGCCGCCTGCCGATCCTGTTCGAACACCGAATCGACACGCTGCGAAGCCTCGGCCTGACTCAATCCCGTGTGCGCGGCCACACGCGCGCTCACGTACCGCTTGTCTTCCTCCGAGAGATCGCGCTGCGCGATGGCGTGCGCGAAGATTGCGCCCACTTCTGTCCGCAAAGCGACATCATTTGCAGTTGCAGGCTGCCCAGACCGAAACAAACTGTCCACGTAATATCGATTCGCCTCCATCGCCGGACCTTCGGAGCGCCCAGCGTTCCTGCTCCCAGCACCTTCCGCGCGGCCTTCTCAGTGCCTACCATGCGCGTCGCAGCGCTGCCCAAAAACGCCGCCGTAATTACCAACGCCACCGCCCACGTCAAAAGCCCATGCGCCGTATCGCGAAAATAAACTTCATCCGTATGCGTATCCACCCACTTCGTCCGCAGCCGCCCCGCAACATATCCACCCAGCGCCGAAGCTACAATCTCCACAATCATCAGCCAAACCAGCGCGCCTTTACCCACCGTTTCCGGCGAAACTCCGGAACTCCCCCACGGCGAGAGCGACGACAGACCCGCCCCAGCCCCCAGCGCCAACAAAATCAAAGAAAACGCCGCAGTGACAAACGCCCCAGCAGCCACCGCTGCCCACGACACCCCGGATACCCCCGACTCGTTCTTGACCGCCGGATAATTCCCGTAAGCCTCATCCACCGTCCGCGTGCCTACTGCCGCCACTTGCGCCATGCATCTACCGCCTTTCCGCATTTCAAAACGCGGCGGCATCATAGTAGATGCGACTGCCGCGCACAGCCCGTAAACTTACTCAGAAGGGAAGAGATAAACCTGTATGCCCAGATACATCGCCCTGCTTCGCGGAGTAAACCTCGGCAGGAAACAACAAAATTGCCATGAAGGATCTGCTGGGGCTCTGCGAGGACTGCCGCTTCAGCAACGCGCGGACCTACATCAATAGCGGCAACGTGGTGTTCGAGTCGAAGCTTTCAGAAGCCCGCGTAAAAGCCGTGCTCGAGCGCAGCATCGCCGAGCACATGAGCAAACCGATCGCGGTAGTAGTTCGGAGCGGAGCCGAAATGGTCGAGGTCCTGGCGCGCAATCCCTTCAAAAAGGAATCGCCCAGCCACACCATCGCATTTTTTCTCGATGAAGCGCCCGCAAACGATGCGCTGAAGGCCGTCGCCAATCAGCAAGACGAAAAACTCGCACTGGGAGCGCGAGAGATCTACGCCTTCTATCCAAAAGGAATGGGGCAGTCGAAACTAAAAATCCCCGCTGCCGCCCGGGGCACCGCACGCAACATGAACACCGTAGCAAAATTGTCAGAGCGGGCTAACGCTTAATTCCAATTTCTAAATTCGCGCATATCGATCAACTTCCACCGCAACTTCCCATCACGCGCTGCCCGTCTCTGCCTCAAGCGATCTGCCGCACGCTGGCCTATCCAGCGACAAATCGCTTCAATCCACTATCCCGCCGCATCAAGCCGCCCGGGCCGAATCACCTACTATCGCCCGAATCCATATCCAAGCCTGACTCCTGCAACTTCCTACGGCGTGCTACTCAAGTCTGACGTTCTTAGCGTGCCACCAGCAAAACCACCGAGATCACCGCCAGCAAAAGCACGTGGCCGGTGCCATTCATGTCATTCAGCAGTTGTTCGAACTTGGTCATTGAAGTCTCCCGTTTTAAAGTGTTGCTTCCGTATTAGAGAGTTTCAATCTTTGCCCTGCGCAGCGGAATGGCTGGACAGTCCCTCTCCGTCAAACTACCGGGTTTTCTGTAGTTTTCCCCGTCTCACTGATGAGACAATCCACCCGCATAACGTGAGTACTTCCGATCAAACTTCGGAAGTGGTACCTACCCTCGTGGCGGACCAGACTCAAAAAACTACTAAACAAGCCATTTGAATCGGTTTAATATACCCGCCGCGTCACCGGCGCCATGCTCGGCTCGTTCGTTTGGCGAATACCGCGACCGCTTCACTTAGGAGGAGCCTTTGTCCCATCTCTCAAAGTACTGCCAGCTCGCCATTACTTTCGTAGCCCTTGTCGGTACCCTCAGCGCTGCAGCGCAAACGGCCCCCCCAGAAACTCGCGCTACATCGAAATCGTCACGTCCGGACAAATCTTCCCCGACGAAATCCTCGCCGTATGAAGCCACCCCTAAGACCTTTTTGCACAAAGACTGGCAAGTCCAATCCTCCTGCGACGACAAATCTCCAGCCGAACGAATCTCCACCGCCGGCTTCGACGCCTCCAAATGGCACAAAACCGACCTCCCCGCCACCGTCATCGCCGTCCTCGTCGGCGACAAAACCCTCCCGGATCCCAACTACGGCACCAACCTCCAAAACTACCAAGGCTTCTACGGCGGCAACGACCTCTTCGCCAACCTCGACATGCCCCAAGGCAGCCCTTACATCTGCTCCTGGTGGTTCCGCACCGAATTCAAGCTCCCCCTCATCCCCGGTTCATTAGCCGGGAAGAACAAAACCGACTGGCTCCATTTCAACGGCATCAACTACCGCGCCAACATCTGGCTCAACGGCCAAAAAATCGCCGACAACAAAGACGCCGCCGGCACCTACCGCACCCTGGAATACAACGTCACCAAATCTCTAAAACACGACGGCGCCAAAAACACCCTCGCGCTGGAAATCTCCGCCCCCGGCAAAGACGACCTCGGAATTACCTGGGTTGACTGGAACCCCACCCCGCCCGACAAAAACATGGGCATCTGGAAAGAAGTCTTCTTGACGCAAACCTCCGACGTCACCGTGCGCAACCCGTTCGTCGCCTCCAAACTTTCCAGCGACTACAAGTCCGCGCAGCTCACCGTCTACGCCGATTTACAAAATTTTTCCGACAAGCCGGTCAAAGGCACCCTCAAAGCCGAATTCGACAAAGTAAAAATCTCGTCAAGCAGTCACTCTCGCCGCCAACGAATCCAAAACCATCACCTTCACTCCAGAAAAATTCGCCGCCCTCAAACTCGCCCATCCGCATCTCTGGTGGCCATATACCATCGGCGACCCCTACCTCTACCACGCAAGAATTTCCTTCGACATCGCCGGCAAAACCAGCGACTCCGCCACCACCAGCTTCGGCATCCGCGAAGTAACCAGCGAAGTCGTCGGCAAGAATTCCCGCCTTTTCAAAATCAACGGCCACAACATCCTGATCCGCGGCTCGGCCTGGGCTCCTGATCTGCTCCTCCGTTGGGATCCCGCACGCCTTGATGCCGACATGGCCTACGTCCACGACATGGGCCTCAACACCATCCGCCTGGAAGGCCGCCTGGATCACGAAGAGTTTTATGAAAAGACCGACCGCCTCGGCATCCTGGTCATGCCCGGCTGGACCTGCTGCGACGCCTGGCAACACGGCAAAGATTGGCAAGACGAGCAGCGCAATATCGCCTCTGCTTCGCTCAAAGATCAACTCCACATCCTCCGCCAGCATCCCAGCGTCTTCGTATGGCTCAATGGCAGCGACGAACCGCCCCCACCCAACGTCGAGCAGATGTACCTCGACATCGAAAAAGATCTAGCCTGGCCCAACCCGCTGGTCTCGAGCGCCGCTGAAGAAGCCTCCAAAGTCACCGGCAAATCCGGCGTCAAAATGACCGGCCCCTACGAATATGTCCCGCCGGTCTACTGGCTCTCCGACACCGACGCTGGCGGCGCCTACGGCTACAACACCGAAACCAGTCCCGGCCCTGCCATCCCCACGCGCGAGTCCATCGAAAAATTCATCCCTAAAGATCACCTCTGGCCCATCGACGACGTCTGGAATTTCCACGCCGGCAAAGAACGCTTCAGCACCATCAACGTTTTCTCCGACGCCCTCAACCGCCGCTACGGCGCCGCCACCTCACTCGACGACTTCGAACGCAAATCCCAAGCCCAAACTTACGACGGCCAGCGCGCCATGTACGAGGCCTACGCCCACAACAAATACAACGCCACCGGCGTCGTCCAATGGATGCAGAACAACGCTTGGCCCTCGCTGATCTGGCATCTCTACGACTATTACCTGGTTCCCGCCGGCGGCTACTTCGGCACCAAAAAAGCCAATGAACCGCTTCACGTTCAATACGCTTACGATACTAATTCCGTCGCCGTCGTGAACAGCACCCTCGACAACTTCACGCAACTCAAAGTCACTGCCAAGCTCTACAACCTCGACGCCACCGAAAAGGGAACTAAAGAGTCGACCGTAGACGTCCCGCCAGACGGCGTGGTCAACGCCTTTGCCTTGCCACCAACAGAAGGCCTCAGCACCACCTATTTCCTCCGACTCCAACTCCACGACTCCGCCAACAAATTAGTCAGCGACAATTTCTACTGGCTCTCTACCAAGGCCGACATCCTCGACTGGAAAAATCGCCTGAATACCGTCTACACCCCGCAGGCCGAATTCGGCGACCTCACCGGCCTGGCCACTCTGCCGCAAGTAAATCTCGACGTCACCGCCAGCACCAAATCCGCCGGCGCCACCAAAACCACCCATGTCACCGTCAAAAATCTCGGCAACACCGTGGCCTTCATGGTCCACCTGCGCGCCGCGCGAACCCCCTCCGGCGCCGACATCGTTCCGATTCTTTGGAGCGACAATTACTTCAGCCTGCTTCCCGGGGAACAACGCGAAGTCTCCGCCACCTACAGCTCCGCCGCCCTGTCCGGCGAATCCCCATCGCTCGAAGTCGACGGCTTCAACATCACCAAACAAACCATCGACACCAACCAGCCCGCCGGCGGCCAACACTAGTTTTTCGATGTGAACGAGGAAGGGTGGCCCAGGTTCGCATTTGCTTCACGAACCTGGGTCTTTTTTGTGAATTTTTATGACTTTTGTTTCTGATTTTTTCCGCGGACAAAACTGAGGAATCTCTTCGATTCGAACAACCCTTACATCGGCGGCAAACTCCCCGCCCCCCTACTCAACAAACTCTTCACACTCTTCGCCAACTCCGTCAAATCCCCGGTCTTCCCAATCACCTCATCGATCCCCACCGCAGTCACATCAAAATTCCCCAACGCCGCATCATGCGACGTCAGCAACACAATCGGGGCATCCGGAAACATTTTCTTTAATCGCGGCGCCGCCTCAATCCCATTCATCCGCGGCATCGACAAATCCAGCACAATCAAATCCGGCTTGCGCTCCTGCGCTTTTTCCAGCGCATCCATCCCATCCACTGCTTCGCAACATTCGTACCCCTCGGGTGCCGCCTCGAAAATCGAGCGAATGACTTTTCGTACCTGCTCGAAGTCATCCACGATCAGCACGCATTTCCCCAAGGCCATTCACCCGAGCGCCGCCAGCCTGCGTAGCGTGCGCTACAACGCATTACAATGTGCGGGAATCCCGCCGCGCTTGCACATACGGTGAAGGCGGTATTGCCGCGTAGGGCGCACTTCACCAGCACCTATTCCTGTCATCGACTTGTAAACACTGCGTCAACGCAACCCTACTGCTTGCCAACTCATCGAATACAATAGCAATCAACGTGTGTAAGCCAGCCAGGTCCACAAGCTCATTCGAGCTGCAGCTTGAGAGGACATTCATGAAACCGTTTCATCGCCTTCTCGCTTTTTCCGCCCTAGCCATTTTCTTTGCCGTAGCCACTCGCGCGGATACGGTTGAACTCAAAGACGGTCGCACTATCCGTGGCCGATACCTGGGCGGCACGCGTGTGATGCTGCGCTTCGAAGTCAACGGCGACGTGCAGGTCTTCCGCCTAAACGAAGTGACCGCCGTGCACTTTGATCGTCACAGCCGGGATGATCGCGACCGCGACGATAGCGGCACTCCGCCGCCGCCACCGCCGCCAGACAATCGCAATGACGGCTCCGCACCACCGCCTCCTCCCCAGCAAAATTCGCCGAGCGACCCTCCGTCCGCATCCGCTCCACCGCAACAGGGACCGAACGACGCACCCCCGCCCGCCACCAGCGTCGACCAACTTCCGCCCCAAGATCCCAATGCGCAGAACAGTGCGCCCCCGCCTGACCAAGGCTCGACGCAAGGCGTCGACCGCTCCCGCGAGGATCATTCCTATGATCAATATCCGCCTGCGCAGGCTGGCCCCAACAACGCGCCGCCTCCGCCACCCGACGCCGGCAACAACGCGCCTCCGCCTTCCGATCGTCCCGTCCGTTCACGCGATGACTACCCATCCGACCGCGACAATCCTCGCCAACTCACCTACGCCGCTCCCGGTACCGCGATCACTCTACCCGCCGGCTATCACATCCTCATTCGCATGATCGACTCGGTCGACTCCAAGCACGACGAAGTCGGCGATCCTTTCCACGCCGCTCTCGAAGCCGATCTTTCCCTTAATGGCGTGATGGTTGCCCGTCGCGGCAGCGACGTTTACGGCCGCCTGGCCAACGCCAAAGATTCCGGCCGCCTCTCCGGCAGCGCCGAGGTTCAACTCGAACTCACCCGCATCATCATCGACGGCAAGGAATTTCCCTTGGTCACCGGGGAATACACCGTAAAAGGACGCGGCCGCGGCGGTGATACCGCGCGCAACGTCGGTGGGGGAGCAGTCTTAGGCGCGATCATCGGCGGCATCGCCGGCGGCGGCACCGGTGCTGCAATCGGCGCAGGCGTTGGCGGCGCAGCAGGAGCTGGCGCCACCGCCGCGACTCCCGGCCGCGTCGTCCGCGTCCCCAGCGAAACAATCCTCGAGTTCCGCCTGGATCAACCAGTTACAGTCACCGCGACGCAGCGCTAACCATTCGAATCCAGCAGGGAAGTAAAAATAGTAAAGGCCCCGCGCGTCATCATGACCTGCGGGGCTTTATATTCACGGTACTTAGCTAGCATCTAACAAAACCTCTGTAACTCCAGCCTATCTCCCTGTTATCCATTTGGTATCACTCCCTCCACCTTCCGTCTTGCCACTCTCACTGTTAGTAAGTAAGCTACCCCCTCTACTGGAGAGACAACCGTGCCTAAAGAAAAGCCTCGTGTAAACATCGGCGAAGTCATCAAGACCTACCGCAGCCAGCGCGGTCTGTCGCAGGGCGACATTGAACGCCGTACCGGCCTCCTGCGCTGCTACCTCTCGCGCGTGGAGAACGGCCACACCGTTCCCTCGCTCGAAACTCTGGCCAAGATCGCCGAAGCCATGGACATTTCGCTTGCCGACTTTTTCCCCGGCACCGAAACTCCTCGCGATAAAGAGACCCAAAAAATGCTGGGCGAACTCTCGCAGGACGAAATCCGCTTCCTCGCCGAGATCAAGCGCTACAGCACCACCCTTTCCGACGGCGACAAGCGCCTTGTCCTGGCCATGATCCGCAAAATGGCCAGCCTCCTCCCGCTCACCAGCGCCGTCGCCCGCAAACCCATCGCCCGCCGCCCCACCGTCTGAATTTCGCGCGGCGTCCGGCGGTAGCCATGCGCCGTAGCAACTATGCTGCGGACCGCTTCGTTTGCGAGCGCGACCAAGTTGGTCACGGCTCAACAAACTAGATCGGGTGCCGCACCCTGCGGCCTCGACTATAAAATCGCCGCAGCCACTCCGCCTTCTTCAAAAGGCAAACTCAGTTCGATCACCACCACCAAAAACGAAACCATCTCGGCCGGTACCTTCCTCTTCGCCTGCGGTCCGTGGCTCCCCAAAGTTTTCCCCGAATTGCTCAGCCGTTCCGTCCTCCCGGAACGCGCCGAAGTTTTCTTCCTAGGGGTCGCCTCCGGCGACACCCGATTCTCCCCGCCTCAAATGCCCACGTGGATCTATCAAAGTAAAGACGTCGAAGCGTACGGTATGCCCGTCCTCGAAAATCGCGGCTTCAAGATCGCCGTCGACAAAATCTCACAGCCCGCCGACCCCGACACCATGGACCGCGAAGCCACTCCTCCATACCGAGCCCAGCTGCGCACCTTTCTCGCCGAGCGCTTCCCAGATTTGAAGGACGCCCCAGTCCTCGAAACTCGCGTCTGCCAATATGAAAACACTCCAACCGGAAACTACATCGTCGATCGTCATCCCGATATGCCAAATGTATGGATCGTGGGCGGAGGCTCAGGCCACGGCTTCAAAAACGGCCCCGCCATGGGTGAGTATGTAGAGAGCGTCGTCGCCGACGGAGCGCCGCTCGAAAAATTATTTACCTTGGGATCCCAGGCTCCGTCGGATCATCGGGTGCTCTAGCAAGCCCCTCACCGCCTTCGCCAACGCAAAGAAAATTTCAGTTTCTAAGGCCGCCTAGGTGGCGAGCCTTTACCGTCCGCCATCACGAATCAGCCGAATCGCATCCGTCACGCCCGCGTCGGAACCAGCGCCAGCACCCGCACTAGCGCTCTCCGCCTCTTCCACTTCCGCACCCGCGCCTTCCCCGGGCGCCAAAAACAAATTCGCCTCCACCTCATGCTGCTTCGTATACAAATCGAAGTAACGCCCGCCCATCGCATATAGCGATGCATGCGTCCCACGCTCAATAATCCGCCCGCCCTCAATCACCAGAATCTGCTCGGCCCTGCGAATCGTCGACAACCGGTGCGCGATCACAAACGTCGTCCGCCCGCGCATCAAATACCGCAGCCCTTCCTGAATCAACGCCTCCGATTCCGAGTCCAGACTCGAAGTCGCCTCATCCAGAATCAAAATCCGCGGATCCGCCAAAATCGCCCGCGCAATCGACACCCGCTGCTTCTGCCCACCCGACAACTTCACCCCACGCTCGCCCACAATCGTGTCGTACTTCTGTTCAAACCCCTCAGCAAACTCATCCACCCGCGCAATCCGGCACGCCGCCAGCACTTCCGCGTCGCTCGCCTCCGGCCGTGCAAACGCCACATTCTCCCGAATCGTTCCATCAAAAAGAAACGTCTCCTGCAACACCACGCCAAGTTGCGTCCGGTACGACTCCAACTTCACCGTCGACAAATCAATCCCATCCACCAAGACTCGCCCCGCCGCCGGCACATAAAATGCCGCAATCAATCCGATAATCGTCGACTTACCCGCGCCCGACGGCCCCACTAACGCCGTCACCGTGCCCGGTTCTGCCGCGAATGAGACGTCATGCAAAACTTCCTTGCGCGTGTCATACGCAAAGTTCACCCCGTCCATCACCACTTGCCCAAGCACCCGCCCCATCGTCACCACGCGGCCTGGCGCTTCATCCTCAATCTTCTCGTCCAAAATTTCCCGCGTTCGCTCCAGCCCGGTGATCGCCTCGGTAATCTGCGTCCCAATCGCCACAATCTGAAACACCGGCGCCACCAGCAACCCCAAAAAAATCGTGTACGTCAAGAACGTCCCCAGCGTCATCGTCCCCGCCAGAATCCGATGCGCCCCCATATACATAATCACCGCGCTGACAATGCCCATCAGCGTCGCCGCCGACAAACTCATAAACGAAGTCGCCGTCAGGGTCTTCAGCACGTTATCCAGCAGCCGCTGCACTCCCGCCGAAAAAATCTTCTGCTCCCGTTCCTCCGCGTGATACCCCTTGACCACCCGCACGCCGCCCAGCGATTCCGTGAGCCGCCCCGTAACTTCCGCGGTAATCTTCGGCCGCGCCCGGAAAATCGGACGAATCGTCGCAAATGCCTTGTTCAACCCAAACGCAAATGCCAACAGCACCGCCGCCGCAATCAGCGTCATCGACACACTGATCCGCAACAGCACCACCAGCGCCAAGACGCCCGTCATCAACCCACCCGCAAACTCCACCAATCCTGTGCCAATCAAATTCCGCACGCCTTCCACGTCGCTCATAATCCGCGACACCAACACGCCAGTTTTGTTCGCGTCGTAAAACGCCACCGGCAGCCGCCCGATGTGTGCCTGCACCTGCCGCCGCAAATCCGCAATCATCTTTTGTGCCGATTTCGAAAGCAGCTGCGTCAGCGTGAACGAAGTCAGCCCCTGCACCGCCGTCGCCGCCAACACCGCCAGCACAATCGGCGTGAGCAGCTGAATGCGATGCTTCCCAATTACGTCATCCACCAAATATTTAGTCGAAGCAGGCAGAATCAATCCCGAAACGCGGTTCACCGCCATCAACATCAGGCCAAGCGCAAGTACTCCGCGCCGCGGCCTGATCAGCTCCCACACATGCGGCAGGTTCTTCCACGCGTCTTTTACTTTTTTGCTTTTTGAATTGCTACCGGAGTCTTTTTCGCTGGCCATCGAGGTGGAGCGTTCCGCGCCCCTCGTTTTTAGATGTCCCGGCATATCCGTCGTTATATAGGAGCGCTCGGCGCGTCCAAACCTCAGTCCGCTCCGGTCTCTCCGCGCGAAACCGGCACCGCCGCCATCGCGCCTTCTAAATTCAACACATTCGCGATGAACTCACTCACATTCATCCCCAAGTGTCCCCACAGCCGGCGCTTCAAACTCGTATAATCCTGGCTTCCACTAAACAAATCCCCCACCAACTGCCGGAACACCGGACTCTTACGCATCAACTGCACCATCCGCGACGGAATCGACGTCCCCAAAATCGTCCCACGATAAAATTTCCGCACAATCCGCGAAGCAAACTCCAATTCCGCCGAAAACGACGCCCGAATCCACGCCGGATATTTTTCCGGACAGCCCTGCGCCAACGCTCGCCCCAACAATTCCCCCGAGCGAATCGCATAAAACAATCCTTCGCCCGTCAACGGATCTACTAGCGCCGCAGCATCCCCGATCAGCGCCCAATTTTTCCCCAGCACCGTCCGCTTCGAAAGCGTGTGCTCCTGCGGCGAAGGCAATACATGGCTATAGAACTTGGCGTTCTCCGTCGAAATCCGATGCTTGTCGACAAACGTCTTCAAATGCCCGCGCAACTCCGTCGAGGTATGCGTCGCCATACTCCCGCAAATTCCCACCGATAAATGATCGCACCGTGGGAACGACCAGATGTATCCCTCAAAGTGCGGCAAGAATTTAATGGTGATCGCGTCCGCCGTCTGCGGCACAAAATATCCCTGCGTAATTTCCAGCTCATCCTTCAGCAGCGCCCGCGTTTCCGGTACCAGTTGATTCCGCGCCCCGGCCGCCAACACCAGAAAATCCGTCTCCCGCCATTCCCCATCCACGCAAAATCGCGGCTTGGCCCCCGACGTATTCACATCAAACACATGCGAGCGCTTCACTTCGCAGCCCGCCTCCCGCGCTCGGTCCAGCAGCATCCCGTTCAGCACCGTCCGCGAATAAATCACGATCGGATGAGTCATCTCCAGCGAAGCCTTATGCTCTTCGCTGGAAATCAGCTCAATCTCCCGCACCAATTTTTTCGGATAATTATTTTCCAGCAAGAAAGGGAAGCATTCGATCGCTTTGTGGGTCAGTCCGCCACCGCACGGCTTCTCCCACGCCAAATGCTCATCAAAAATCGTTACCTTATTCCCAGCACGCGCCAACTGCTCGCCGCACATCGCTCCCGAAGGGCCGCCACCCACCACCGCTATGTCCGCCATCGCAGTATCTTTCCGGCATGCCGCAAATCCACGGGATCAAAACCGCTACGGTGGGTTTGTTAGTGCCCTGGGGAGATGCGCCAATTATCAGGCAAAATCCACCGCGAAGTATACCCCCATAAATCCTCTTCACCCCGCCAGTAACTACCCCGTCCGCCGGCTGTTTCACTCGATTTTTTCGGGAGGCCCCAAGTTCGATGTGTAATCGGTCTCGAAACTACGAATCTCGTGCGTGCTAAACTGTTGTTCGCGATCACGACCGAGAACTTCCCCTTGAACAACGGACGCGTACTATCCTTGCAACAAGCTGTCCAAGAATTCGGCCGCTCCAGCCGCGCCAACCAAAGAATCGTCTTCACCAACGGCTGCTTCGACCTCCTCCACCCCGGCCACATCCAAACCCTCGAATCCGCCCGCGCCCTGGGCGACGCCCTCATTGTCGGCCTCAACTCCGACGCCAGCATCCGCCAACTCAAAGGCCCGGACCGCCCCATCCTCCCCGAACTCGAACGCGCCGAAATCCTCGCCTCCCTCGCGGCCGTCGACGCCGTCATCATCTATAACGATCCCACTCCACGCGAAACCATCGCCGCTCTCCTCCCCGACATCCTGGTCAAAGGCGGCGACTGGGCCGGCGACAAAATCATCGGCCGCGAAGAAGTGGAAGCCGCCGGCGGCCAAGTCGTCTCCATCCCCGTCGTCCCCACCTACTCGACCACAGCAATCCTCGAAACCATCCGCAACCTCCCGTCATCCGATTCCTAACAACACGAAAGCAAACGACTCCGCCAAATGATTCTCCCCGCAGTCCGCGAACGCCTGGAAGCCCTCTTGCGCCAACCCGCAGTCGAAGGCGCACTCGCCGCCTTGCGTGCCAACACCAACGAAGTCGCCCTCTCTGGCCTTCATGACGTAGCCAAGTGTTTCCTCGTGGCCTACATAACACACACCCTCCGCCGCCCCGCCTTCTTCGTCACTGCCTCCAACAAACGCGCCGAAGCCCTCGCCGACACGCTCCGCTTCTTCGCCACCATTTTCCCGGGCCGAGCCAGCGCCTCCGGGCCGCTCGCCGGCGAAGTCGCCGTGCTCCCCGCGTTCGACACTCTCCCGTGGGAGTCGCAAAGCCCTCACCCCGACATCCTCGAACGCCGCGCCGCCACGCTCTTCCGTCTAGCCGACGGCCAAGTCTCCCTCGTCGTTGCACCCATCGTCTCGGCGCTCTGGCGCTACAACGACCCCTACCTCTATCTCTCCCTCGCTCGCACCCTCACCAAAGACGCCGAAATTCCCCACAACGAACTCATCGCTCATCTAGCCAGCGTCGGCTACACCCGCACCGAAATGGTCGAACTCCCCGGCCAATTCTCCGTCCGCGGCGGCATCGTCGATTTCTTCTCCCCCGAAGCACAACGCCCCGTCCGCATCGAACTCCTCGGCGACACCGTCGAATCCGTCCGCGAATTCGACGCCCGTACCCAACGCTCGATTTCTCCCGTCGTGCGTACCACACTCCTGCCCCTCACCGAATGGTCCGTCCAACCCGCTGAAAATTTCGAACCCACCTCCGACGCCCCATGGGAAACGCACAGTTTCTTCGGCCCACCCAATCAGGAAAAACAGACCTCTTTATTTGAACTCGCCGAAAGCTCTCTCCGCCCCATCGTCTTCCTCGACGAACCGCAAGCCCTCCGCGACGCCGCCGAAAAACATCTCACCTCCGCCCAAGAAATCTACGACCGCCACGCCCAAGCCAACTCCCCCGAAGTCTCGTCCTATTTCTGGACCCAAGATCAATTCACCCTCTCTCTAACGAAAACCTCCCAAATCCTCCTTGAGCAACTCGCCCTCTCCATCAACTCCGCCCAACGCTTCGAACTCTCCTCCCGCCCCAGCCCCCGCTTCCACGGCGACGTTCCCGCCTGCCTCACCGAAGTAAAATCCCAACTCGACGCCGGCGGCACCGTCTTCCTCACCGCCGCCAGCCTCGGCGAACTCGAACGCCTCGCCGACGTCTCCCGCGAGTACGAAGTCCCCTACGTCCTCGGCGAATCCGAAGACGCCGCCGCCGGTTTCACCGCCGAAGCAGCCCACGAATCCGCCGCCCTCCTCCTCATCCGCGCCCCATTTTCCGAAGGGGTCACTTTCCCCGAAGCTCGCGTCACCCTCTTCGGCAACGCCGATCTCTTCGATGTCACTCCCACCGTCGAACGCCCCAGCCGCAAAATCCGCACCTCCGGTTTCTTCAGCGACTTCGCCGAACTCAAACCCGGCGACTTCATCGTCCACGTCGACCACGGCATCGGCCAATTCGAAGGTCTTCGCCACATCGAATCCGACGGCCGCGGCGGCGAATTCATGCTCCTCAAGTATGCCGACGACGCCCGCCTCTACGTCCCGCTCGAGCGCATGGATCTCGTCCAGAACTACCGGATCGTCGAAGGCGATCATCCTCCGCTCGACAAACTCGGCGGGACCGCTTGGAACACCCGCAAAACCCGCGCCAGAAAATCCGTCGAAGACATGGCCGACCAACTCCTGGCGCTCTACGCCCAGCGCAAAACCGCGCCAGGCTTTGCATTTTCTCCCGACGGAAATTTTCAGCGCGAATTCGAAGACGCCTTTGAATTCGAAGAAACCCCCGACCAAAACACCGCCCTCGTCGACATCAAATCCGACATGCAGCGCGCCACTCCCATGGACCGCCTGCTCTGCGGCGACGTCGGCTTCGGCAAAACCGAAGTGGCCATGCGCGCCGCCTTCAAAGCCGTCGCCGACGGCAAACAAGTCGCCGTCCTCTCACCCACCACCGTCCTGGCCTTCCAACATTTCGAAACTTTTAAGCACCGCTTTGCCGCTTTCCCCGTTCAGATTCAAATGCTCAGCCGCTTCCGCACCACCGCCGAACAGAAAAAAACTCTCGCAGAATTGGAAGCCGGCAAAGTCGACATCCTCATCGGCACCCACCGCCTGCTTTCCAAAGACGTAAAATTTCAGGATCTCGGTCTGCTCGTCATCGACGAAGAGCAGCGTTTCGGCGTCGCCCACAAAGAACGCCTCAAGGAAATGAGCAAGAACGTCGACGCCCTCTCGCTCTCCGCTACTCCCATACCTCGGACCCTGCACATGTCTCTGGTCGGCCTCCGCGACATGTCCCTCATCGAAACGCCCCCGCGCGATCGCCTCGCCATCCAAACCGTTGTCGCTCCATTCCAGGAAGACCTCATCCAGCGCGCCATCGAAACCGAACTCAACCGCGACGGCCAGGTCTACTTCATCCACAACCGCATCGAATCCATCTACTCCCTCGGCGCGCTCGTCCAAAAACTCGTCCCCAAAGCCCGCGTCGTCGTCGCCCACGGCCAAATGGGCGAAAAAGAACTCGAAGCCGTCATGCTCAAATTTATTCGCGACGAAGCCGACGTCCTCGTCGCCACCACCATCGTCGAAAACGGCCTCGACATCCCCCGCGCCAACACCATCTTGATCAATCGCGCCGACCGCCTCGGCCTCGCGGAACTCTACCAACTCCGCGGCCGCGTCGGCCGCTCCAGCCAGCGCGCCTATGCCTATCTCCTCGTTCCGCCCGAAGAAACGCTCTCCGACATCGCCCGCAAACGCCTCGCCGCCATGAAAGAATTCAGCGAACTCGGCGCCGGCTTCCGCATCGCCGCTCTCGACCTCGAACTTCGTGGCGCCGGCAACATGCTCGGCCGCCAGCAACACGGTCACATCGAAGCCATCGGCTTCGATCTCTACTGTCAGATGCTCGAACGCTCCGTCGCCAAACTCAAAGGCGAAGAAGTTACCCCCGAACTCCGCACCACTCTCAATCTCGGCTTCGACGTGCGCATCCCCCAGGACTACATTCCCAGCGAAAATCTCCGCCTGCGCACCTACAAACGCATTTCCTCCATAGCCAACGAAACCGAAAAGCAAGACGTGCGCAAAGAACTCGAAGACCGCTTCGGCCCGCTCCCCAAATCCGTCGACAACCTCCTTGAATACGTCACCCTAAAATCCATGGCCGAACGCCTGCGCATCTCCTCGGTCGAGCGCCAGGACCGACGCATCGCCATCCGCTTCTACCCCGAAACCACCCTCGACCCCGCCGCCCTCGTCCAGGTTGTCCGCGCTCGCAAGGGCATCAAGCTCGACCCCAGCGGCGTCCTATGGATGGAAATCGCCCGCGGCGAATCCGTCCCCGAAGCCCTCCGCAACGTCCTCCTCGGCCTCCAAGGCCAACCCACAACCCCGTCGTGATCATCCGACTCTAAGTTCTCAGGGTTTGAATTCAGCCCCGCCACAAAACTGGGTGGCCTACCCTCGCGGCGTTTGCGAGGGTGGGGCAGGCACCACGTAAGCCCATGAGGTTTTGACTTTTTTTCGCTATAGCAACTTCAAATTCCAAGACCGGGTGCCGCACCCTGCGTTTTTCAGGGTGCGGTTTTTCCCATCCACTCGCGTGGAATTATCCTTACACCGCTGCTAAGATAACGATGAGGTATCAATGCAAAATCTATTTCTCTTCACCACCCTCAGCGCGGCTCTCTTAGTTGCCCCCGCATCCCTCCGCGCGCAAGAAAGCTCCAGCTCCCAACCCGCCCAGAACCAAGATCAATCTCAGAACGACCAGAACAAAGACAAAGACAAAAAAGACAAACCCGCCCAGCCGGCCCTCGAAGCCCCCACCACCGCCGCCCCCGAAGAAACCCCCGCCCCAGCCCTCAAAAAGCCTCTAGCGAAACCGGCCCCCAAGCCCACCATCGACCCCAACTCCGGCCGCGTCGTCGAAGAAATCATCGCCCGCGTCAACAACGAGATCATCACCAAATCCGAATACGACAAAGCCCGCGACACCGCCGCCGAAGAAGCCAAGCAAGACTGCCAAAACAAGTGCACTCCCGAGCAGCTCCAACAAGCCGTCGAAGAGCGTCAGAAAAATACCCTGCGCGACCTCATTGACCAATCCTTATTAGTGCAGCGCGGCAAAGACCTGGGCGTCAGCGTCGAAACCGACGTCATCAAGCGCCTCGACCAGATCCGCATCCAGAATAATCTCAACAGCATGGAAGACCTCGAAAAGGCCGTCTCCGCCCAAGGCATCAACTGGGAAGACTTCAAGAACAACATCCGCAACGGCCTGCTCACCCAAAAAGTCATCGGCAGCGAAGTCGGTTCGCACATCACCATCGGCCACGACGAAATCGAAAAGTATTACAACGAGCACAAAGCCGAATTCGTCCGCCCCGAGCAAGTCGCTCTACGCTCCATCGAAATCAACACCGAAAAGAAAACCCCCGAGCAAATCGCTGAGCTACGCAAAAAAGCCGACACCACTCTCAAGCGCATTCACGATGGCGAAGATTTCACCGAAATGGCCAAGCGCTTCTCCGACGGTTCCACCGCCAAGCAAGGCGGCTACCTCGGCCAATACAAGCGCGGCGAACTTTCCAAGGAGCTTGAAGACGTCGTCTTCAAGATGAAGAAAAACTCCGTCTCCGACGTGCTCGAAACCAAGCAGGGCTTCCTGATCCTGCAAGTCGTCGAACACTACGACGAAGGCGAACAGACTCTCGCCACCGTCGAACCCGAAATCACCGACAAGCTCTACAGCACCCGCATGGAACCGGCCATGCGCGAATACGTCAAAACTCTTCGCGAACAAAGCTACGTAGTCATCAAGCCCGGCTATCAGGACATCGCCGGTGGTGGCAACTCTGAAATTCAGGAAGTCAGCGCCACCGCCGAAGCCGCCAAAAAGAAAAAGGCCCACAAAAAGTACGTACTCTTCGGCAAGAAGTCCGAGACCGCCAGCAGTTAACGCCACCAGCTATCGAATGAAAACGCCTTTCGTCACCGAGCTCTCCTCCGAACAAACCATCACCACTTTTTTCCTCGTCCACGAAAAAGAAATTCGCAACACCCGGGAAGGGAAGTCCTACCTGCGCCTGGAACTCGGCGACCGCAGCGGCACCATCGAAGCCCGCATGTGGGACCTCTTCGAACAAATCGCCAAAGACATCAACCGCGACGACTTTGTCAAAGTCCAGGCCCGCGTCGAAATCTACCGCAACAAACCGCAACTCGCCATCCAACAAGTCCGCCGCGCCCGCCCCGACGAAATCGACCTCGTCGACTTTCTCGCCCACACCAAATTCGACGTCGAGCAACTCTGGGCCGAACTCCTCGCCCATGTCGCGACCATCACCAATCCATTCCTCAAAACTCTCGTCACCAACATCCTCACCGACCCGGCCATCACCCCGCGCTACAAGCGCGCCCCTGCCGCCAAAGTCATGCACCACGCCTTCATCGGCGGCTTACTGGAACACGTCGTCGGCCTCTGCGGCTTGGCCAAACAAATCGCCGCCCATTACACCGAACTCGACCTCGATCTGCTCCTCACCGCCTGCGCCCTCCACGACGTCGGCAAACTCGACGAACTCTGCTACGACCGCGCCATCGGCTACACCGCCGCCGGCCAACTGCTCGGCCACATCGTCATGGAAGTCGACACCGTCTCCCGCGCCATCGACGCCATCCCCAATTTCCCCGCGCCGCTCAAAACCGTTGTCCAGCATCTGCTCATCAGCCACCACGGCGAATACGAATTCGGCTCCCCCAAACTCCCCATGATTCGCGAAGCCCTGGTCTTCCACTACCTCGACGACCTCGACTCCAAAATCGCCTCCATCCGCAACGCCATCGCCACTAGCAGCCCCGACGACCCCTGGTCCAGCTACAGCTCCGCCCTCGGCCGCAAATTCCTCAAACTCGACGAATTCCTCAAGCCCGACCCAGTCATCACCGCCGACTGCGACATCCCCGCCGCCGCGCCAGAAACGCCCATGCCGCCGCTCACCACCGCACCAGATACGTCACCCTCGCAGCCATCAGACGCCGCCACAACTCTAGACTCTTAGCTTTCAAACTTTAACCCCACGCAAAACCGGGTGGCCCATCCTTGCGGTTTTTGCAAGGGTGGGGCGCGCACAACCTAGCCGCACGCGCTTTTAGATTTTGACTTTCTCATTCGCCTGTCGCAGAAAACGAAAACACGCATTCCAAATTCCTACAGATATTCACGTCCGCGCAAAGCCAATTTAACGGCCGCCGCATCATAACCACCATCTCTAAAGGAGCCGCGCTCAAGCGCCCAGTCCAAAAAGTATTCATCTGCAAACACAGGATTCTGTGACACCATACGCGCCACGGCTGACCCCGCGACGCCGCCATCGCACCGGGAACACAAATAAACGCCGCAGCAAGATCGGGCCGGCAGCTCGCCCATCTCAGCGGTTCTGCAACAAAAAACGCGGCACCGATTCATAGCTCAAGGAGCATTCCAGCCATGCAGAAGCGCAACGGTTTCTCACTCATCGAACTGCTCATCGTCGTAGCGATCATCCTGATCATCGCAGCCATCGCCATCCCCAACCTGCTCCGTTCGAAAATGGCCGCCAACGAATCCTCCGCCGTAGGCTCGATGCGCACCATCAACACCGCCGAAGTCACCTACAACACCAGCTACCCCAACTCCGGCTACAGCCCCAGCCTGGCGTCACTTGGTGGCGCGGCTCCCTGCACCACTGCGTCCCCCGCCGCGGCCTGCTTGCTCGATAACACTTTGGCTAACGCCAGCGCCGCCGCCACCGGAAAGAGCGGCTACTGGTTCACCTACACCCCCGGCGCAGCAGCCGGCGGCACCGTCAATACCTACACCCTATCGGCCCAACCAGTTGCCGCAGGCACCACCGGCCAGCGCGGTTTCTTCACCGACGAGAGCGGCGTAATCCGCTACTCCATCAGCGGCGCCGCCGCCCTCGCCAGCTCCCCACTTCAATAGCCGACGCGCATCGCTCACATCGACGTCGCGGTTCTCACGACTCCCGCGGGCGCCAACGAGACACGATCCATTTCCTGGGCTGCGGATTTGCGACGGCTCCGTTGAAGTGTCTCTACACCCACACTCCTGTGCCGTGTTCAATTCGGCAGACCTACTCGACGGGCAAAGCTCCACATGGAGTCATCCGGCGGGCTACTATCGCTACTCTTTCGCCGCCACTGACAATCCTCATAATGATTTCGGCTATCTACCGGACTGACCGTATCCAGATAAATCGCCGGTGACCGCACCCTTGCGGTGCCCGGGGTGTGGTTTAGAGTCAAGATCACCGGAGGACACGGCGAAACTTCTAACGTCGCAACCACCTAGACCCGCGACCCCTCAATCAAAATATCCACCAACCTCTTCGCGCTCTCCTGCCAACCCGGACTCGCCGGCACCAGCGCCACCCCAATCAACGCCCGCAACAAATCCGACGGATCCAAATCTCGCCGCAAATCCCCACTCTTGATTGCCCGCTTCGCCAGCCCATCTATCGCCGCGGCAATTTGTCCGCGCGATCCTTCATACAGGCGCGACGGTCCTCCCGTCACCGAATTCAACGCCGGCGCAATAATATGTTTCGCCGCAATGTAATCGACAAACATCCGCATCCACGCCCGCAACGCCTCAACGGGCTTCCTCGTCTCGCCAAACTGCCGCGCCGCCGCCGCCAGTTTTTGCACCTCGGCGTGATACACCGCCTCAATCAACGCATCCCGGGAAGGGAAGTGCCGGTACAACGTCCCCGCCCCCACTCCCGCCTGTTTCGCCACATCATCCAAGCTGGCATTCCCGCCAAATCGCGTGAACGCCTCCTTGGCCACTTCCAGAATTCGCACACGATTCCGCAGCGCATCCGTGCGCGTAGGACGCCCGCCCACCTTCTTCACCTTCCGCACCCCAGCCGCTCGTCCCAAAAAATCCTCACTCCCGCCCAGAATTCTTTGTAACCGGAGACTCTCTCCGCTACTCTAACTAACCGGAGACCATCTCCGTTTCTACCAGACCGCAGGTGGCTCGTCAACTGAAGCGGCACCGGGTACCGGCCGGCTCCGCACCAAATAGGAGAACAACATGAACGTATTCGTTACAGGAGCTACCGGTTTCATCGGCTCCGCACTCGTCCCCGAACTACTGAAGTCTGGCCACCAAGTCCTCGGCATGGCCCGCAGCGATGAAGGTGCCAAAGCCCTCGCCGCCACCGGCGCAAAAGTCCATCGCGGCAACATCGAAGACCTCGACAGCCTCCGCTCCGGCGCAAAAAACGCCGACGCCGTCATCCACCTGGCCTTCAATCACGACTTCTCCAAATTTCAAGCCAACTGCGACAACGACCGCCAAGCCATCGAAGCTCTCGGCTCAGCTCTGGAAGGCTCGCGCCGCCCGCTCATCATCACTTCCGGCACCGGCATAGCCGACGCCCGCGGCCGTCACGCCACCGAAGACGACGCCCCCAACTCGCAAATCCCCCGCGTCGCTTCCGAACAAGCCGCCGACGCCCTCGCCGCCCGGGGCCTCAACGTTTGCGTCGTACGCCTTCCGCAAGTCCACGACCCCGTGAAGCAAGGCCTGATCACCTACCTCGTCGCCGTCGCCCGCGAAAAGGGCCTCTCCGCCTACGTCGCCGAAGGAAAAAATCGCTGGCCCGCGGTCCACATCGGCGACTGCGCCCACCTCTACCGCCTCGTGCTCGAAAAAGCCGCGTCCTCCACCGCAGGGAACACCACAAAAGCCACCCGCTATAACGCCGTCGGCGAAGAAGGCGTCTCGATGCGGGACATCGCCGAAACCCTCGCCCACGGCCTAAAAATCCCGGCCAAATCCATCACCCCCGACGAAGCCCCCGCACACTTCGGCTGGCTCGCCATGTTCGCGGCCCACGACATCCCCGCCTCCAGCACCAAAACCCAACAAGCTCTCAACTGGCACCCGACGGGCCCAACATTAATCTCCGACCTCCAAAAAATGAACTACGCCACCGCGTAATCTTCCGTCTCTCCACTCTTAACTCACTTAGCGCTAATACAACGCAGGCCCAGGTTCGCAGTTGGTTCACGAACCTGGGTCTTTCCTTGTTTTCATTTTCCTCTTTAAGCGAGTTTTCTTTGCAGCTCCCAGCTCTGCACCGTGCCATTCACTCACGTGATAGAGTCCGCACACTCCACCTACGGAGCTACCAAATGCTTATCCGTCTCCACTCCATTTCATTCACGCTCGCCGTCATCGCACTGGCCCTCTTCACCCACCAACTCACGGCCCAACCCAACGAAAAACAACTCATCGAGTCAACCATCCAAACCTTCGAACACGCCTGCGAATCCTACGACTTCGACCAAGCCAACTCCCTCCTCACCCCCGATGCTCAATGGATCGAAGACTCCTACCCCGAGCCCGCCCAATTCACCGCTCAAAGCCACTGGCAAAACTACAAGTCCGCGAAACTCCGCATCAACTACCACCTCCGCGACTTCACCACCCACATCAACGGCGACACCGCCTGGTCCACTCTTGCCCTCGACAGCACCTTCACCGCCGACAACCCCGCCGCCCTCGCCCTCAACGAAAACCAAAAAGAATGGCGCGGCACTTTCGTCGAAACCTACGTCCTGGTCAAACTCCGCGGCACCTGGAAAATCGCCCTCGGCCACACCTCGCTACTTCCAAAGAAGTAAGCATCAATTTCACTCACGCATCCGATCCTGCTGCTCCAGGAATCGCTGTGGAGTTGGGCGCCGTTCTATCAAACCTTCTACAGCAAAGCTCCAACCGCCTGTTCCAGCTTCTCGAATCCGTCACTGTCTCCAGGCCCTGGTTGCAGCCGTCCTTCACGGTCGATCAAGAAAATCGCCGGATACTTTGCAATCTCTCGATAAAAGGCCGGCATTCCCGATGAAGGAGTCATCAGTGGGTAAGTAACCGGCACCTCCGCCAAGAATTTTTTCTGCGTCTCGGCTCCTTCCTCCGAAAAGCCCAGTACTACCAACCCGCTGGCTCTTCGCGATTGGTACAGCTTGTCGAGCTTGGGCATTTCGTTTCGGCATGGCTCGCACCAAGTCGCCCAAACATTCACCAGCACGACCTTGCCTTTGTAATCCGATAGCCGCTGTTCCCGACCCTGAAGATCTGGAGTGTCAAATATTGGAGCGGGGACATCCCGCATCGCCATGTTCCGCGACTGTTTTGATCGGGCGAGCCCATCCATCACCGGCTTTGTGATAAGCAGTAGGGAAAGCGCTGCGACCGCTAGGCCTATTTTCGCCCACAAAGAAAGTGCCCCTTGGCGCCGGTCTTTCGCCGCCAGCAGCGCAGTGAGAAGAAACGGTACCGGTAACGCGAGACTGGAAACCGCCAACCGGAATCGCCAATTACTTTCCGGATGTGGGCTCAATGCCAGCAGAATTTGAATCACGATGACATTCAGCACAACCGCCAGTACCGGCGAAAGAATTCCTACGATCAGCACCCGGTACCTCGATAGCTTGTCCATGGGGTCTTCTCCTGTTCATGTCGCGTTACACCGCTCGAATCCGTTGACTCTCCATTGAACACTGCCTCGGCAACCCTGAACATTGTGCTGCTAGCTAGCCCCAAAAATCCGTAAAATAGAAATGCCGCCAATGCCCTTAGAATCCTTCAAAATCCGCGACCTGACCATCGCCCCCGCCGCCATCCTCGCTCCCATGGCCGGCGTCACCGACACGCTCTTCCGCCGTGTCATCCGCGGCCTCGGCGGCTGCGGCCTGCTCATGACCGAGTTCACCTCCAGCGAAGGCATCACCCGCAGCGCCGCCAAAACTCTCCGCTACCTTTACTTTCAGGAAGACGAACGCCCCATCACTGCGCAACTTTTCGGCGCCCAACCCCACGTCATGGCCCGCGCCGCCAAAATGGTCGAGGACCTCGGCTACGACGCCGTCGACATCAACCTCGGGTGCCCGGCAAAGAAAGTCGTCAAGTGCGGCGGCTCCGGCCTCCTCCGTGATCTCGTGTTGCTCCGCGAAATCTTCGAAGCCGTTCGCGCAGCGGTAAAAATCCCGCTCACCATCAAGCTCCGCGCCGGCTGGGACGACCAATCCATCGTCGCGGTCGAAGTTGCTCAACTCGCCGAGTCCATCGGCGTCGAAGCTGTCGCGGTCCACCCGCGCACCCGCGCCCAGGGCTACACCGGCGCCGCCGACTGGACGCTCATCACCCGGGTAAAGCGCGCCGTAAAGATTCCTGTGATCGGCAACGGCGACATTCACACGCCGGAAGACGCCGCACGTATGTTCGAAGAGACTCGCTGCGACGCCGTGATGATTGGCCGCGCCGCCGCCACCAATCCCTGGATTTTTTCCCAGATGCAGCAATTTGCCGCCACCGGACGCTACGATCAGCCCACCGACGCCGAACGCCACCGTTTACTTTCAGGCTACTACGCACAAATCGCGGCTGCGAATTCCGCCGACGCCGTAGGCAAAATGAAGCAGTTCGCGTCTTGGTTCACCCACGGCATCGTTAACGGCACGGAACTCCGCCGCTCCGTGCATCTAGCGCGAACGACGCAAGAAGTACTGGATCGCACCGAACAGTTTTTTGCCGCGCGGGAATCAGCAGAAAAAAGTTTTGCCGGTGGAAGCAACGAGAATAAGTTCGAAGCAGAAACTTGTGAATTAACCAATCTCGAAGAAGAAAGCTGCGCGGGCTCCGGAAAAGCCGCAGCTCACGCGGCCGACGCCCCAAGTCCGGCGCCCGCAGGAGAAAGCTCTCAGCATGTCCCAGCTCAGCTCGTTCAGTTCCAAACAACGCTCGGAACGTAGAATCGCCGTCCGCCTCCCTCTCAAAGTCAGTGGCCGCGACACCCGCGGCGTCTCCTTCGAAGAAGAAACCTCCAGCGAAAATCTCTGCCGCAACGGCACCGCCTTCCTCACCCGCCTCAACCTCCCCATCGGCAGCGACCTCGACATCCGCATACCCTACTCCCAATCCGCAACGCGCAACCCCCAACCCGACTTCGCCACCCAAGGCCGCGTCGTCCACATCGCCCATTTCGTCGCCCCAGCAGAAAAAAGCCCAGCCGCAACCGCCTCGACTTCCGCGATCGTTCCGGGCACCGCGCATTCCAACGGCGACGCCAACGCCGTCGCCTCAACCACCGTAAACGCGGAACGCCTCATCGGCATCCAATTCACCGGCCCACGCTTCCGCCGTCTCTTCCGCTCCGAATCCCTCGCGTGATTTACGCAGCTTACAGGCGCACTCCTAATGGAATTTGACTGGGAATTCAAAGCGCTGGAAACTTTCCCGGAGCTCAAGGACCAGATAAACAATAATCGGCTTGGCCCAGCAGGTCTTTGGATCGAGCTCCACAACGCGCTTACTCTTGCCACGACGCCGACCCAGTCGATGACAATCTGATCGGCCGAATCTACGATTACGCGAGTTGGTGTTTCCGACAGCCCGAGACAAACGACGCCGAAACGGACTTATCCAGCGCGACCGCAGTCGGGTTGATCGAAAACCTACCGTTGAACTACGCAGTCGCTTCCGATTTGTATCGGTGGCTCTCGGTCGAGAGCTTCGAGGGTTTCGAGAATCTTCTAGATGTCACTTATCAGAAGAGGATTACCAAAATTCCGCGTCGACTTTCTCGAAAAGAAGCAAAACTATTCCGTTCCATCCCGCCGTTGAACAGCCCGCGGCATCCGCAAAATTTGACGATGATCTGCCATCGGTCGTAACCTCTCGAGTAACTTTCGGGTTTTGGAGTCGATTAATGCTTGTTTCCGTCTTCATTGGCACCAGCGTCGACGGCTTCATCGCCCGCCCCAACGGCTCCTTCGACTTCCTCGACGCCGGCGGCAACATCCCGCACGGCTACGATGAATTCATCGCCACCGTCGACACCCACCTCATCGGCCGCAAAACCTACGAAACCGTCCGCGCCTTCCCCGGGTGGGCCTACGGCAAAAAACGTGTGGTCGTTCTCAGCAGCAGTCCGCTAGATTTTTCCGACCTGAAAGACGCTAACGTTCAACAAATGTCCGGCCCTCCAGAAAAAATCGCCGGCGCTCTAAAATCCCAAGGCGCAAAACATGTCTACATCGACGGCGGCACCACCATCCAAAATTTCCTCCGCGCCGGCCAAATCCACCGCCTCATCATCAGCCGCGTCCCCATCCTCATCGGCCAAGGCGTCCCACTCTTCAGCACCCTCCCACAAGACATCCCGCTAGAACACATCTCCACCAAACACTACCCCACCGGCCTGGTCCAAACCGAATACGAAGTAATCCATCTGAATTCGAGCCGTTAGCAGATTCGCAAGTTTCGCTGAACGCAAAAAAAAGGGAACCGCTGCGAAGCAGCGATTCCCAAGACCTTCGCTTCAAATGAGACCAGCTAACTAAGCCGAAGCCTTCCTCGATTTCGCCGGTTGTTGTTCTTCTTCAGCTTCTTCCGCGGGAGCAGCCTTCATGATCACCGCAGCGATCGACCGCAGCTTATTTTCCGCAGCCTCTTCTTCAGCCAGCGTCTCGCTCAACAACGACACCACTTCGCTGTTCCCCAGTCGCTTCGCCAACGAAATCGCCGTGGTGTACCCGGCCATCTCATAGTGCTCAACTCGGGACCCAGCTCCGATAATCCCCAAATCCAGCACATTCTCATCGCCATCTTCCTGCAGCGCTTCAGCGCCTTCCTTGATCACGCCTTCCATCCCAGCGCATTTCTTCCCAGTCGGAGTCGTCTCCAGCAACCGCGCGACCTTCTCCAGCCGCACCACCTGCTTCTCCGTCTCCTTCAGATGTGCCTCAAACGCCTTCGCCAACTCCGGGCTATTCGATCCCTTCGCCATCTTCGGAATGGCCTTGGTCAACTGCTTCTCCGCCGAATACAAATCCTTAATCTCGTCTTCCAGCAAATCCTTTACGCTTGTCAGTTCTGACATGAATCTCCTTTTTTCACACTGAATGAGTCGAGGAGAAGTTTCTCGTCTTTCGCTAGTTCGCAGAATCAGGGCAACCGTGTAGAAATTCATCCTGCTGATGGCATGCCAGCGCTTTTCACCCCGCACTGACTCATAGCAAACCCACTCCATCTTTGACCTGCAGACAAACCATCCGCGCGATCCCTACGTCGTCAAAAACCAATCCGTTGAACCGCATCACACTGCCCAGCGCCACCGCGCTCGAATTCAGCATCTGTGTATCACTGCCCACATAAACTTCGACGGTCAAATAATTTTGCAGCTCCGGAGTTTGGCCAGCCTGTACAGCCAGCACCGTAAACAAGTCGTACGACGGGAGCGTCACCTCATACACCGTAAATCCCCCGCTGCTCGACATTCCCGACACCGTCCCATTAATCGTCTGCGGCTCCAGGGTAATGCTGGTCGCATGGGTGAACGTCCCGCCCGAAGTCACAATCGTCTGCGAACCCACCGCCACATTCTGCCCAGCGACCATACTCGAACTGTCAAACGTCGCCGCAAAAGGCAGATTGGTCAGCGCCCCCACCTGCCCCGACACCCGAAACGCCGTGCTTCCATCGTACGAGTAAACCCCGACCGTGCCTCCCGGCGTATTGCCCTGATTGAATTCCTCATTCGTGCGACCCAGCACATTGATCTCGCCGTGCCCGCCAAAAACCGATCCAACCGGCCCGGTCAGCACATTCGTCGCGCCGGCATCCTGCACCTCAATCCGAGTCGCCACCAACGAACCATCCGACTGCACCGCCAAATCCACATTCGCAATCGTCCCGGCAGTCAGCATAGAAAATCCCTTAACGCCCTGGTACACCGTGCTGGCATTGGTGGCCACGGTAAACGGAGCCCCGTCCGGATAAGTCGGATTGTTAAAAGCGTAGTCGATCATCAGCGTCACACTATTACTCGCAGCGTTGACCGCCGTTACGGTCCCAGCGACTCCGCTAAGTTGCACCTGAGATTGCGCCTGCGCAGCGACGGGCTCGAGCGTAAACGTCGGCGTCAGCGCGAACGTGTCGCTTGCTCCTCCGTGATTAACAAAATTTCCCGAACTGGCCGCTTGTAAATCCAGTGCCAGGGTCATCGCGGTACCCTGAATCGTAATCGGTTTGGGAAGATTCACTGTGGCCGTCTGCGCCGTTGCCGTCGGCCCACCGCTCGCGTCGGTAATCGTTTCCAACGCCTGCGAACCATTCAGCGTCACATGCGTGAATTGCGCGTAGGTATAAGTCACTGTCGCCGACACGATGACATCCTGCTGCAGCGACGTCGTCACCAGCGGCGCCATCCGCCCATTCAAATGCATAAACTCTGCCTCATAGGTCTGAATAGAGGTCTGACCGGTTGGCGCCGCCAACACCGTGACCGTATCGCCCGCCTCGTCTTGGAACGTGATGCTGCTGATGGCAACATTGAAGCTGGCGAATTGCCCATTTGCGGTGCTGGTCACCACCACCGTTACAGCAGTGGGCGCCGGCGGGGGAGGAGGGGTCATCATCCCGGTGCTTCCCCCACCACAACCAGCCGCAATACACCCGCACGGAATCAACAGCAGCAAGCGGATTTTCGAGATTGAAGTCAAACCGGAAAAGCAACGAACCAGCCAGGCTAGCAAGTTCATAGTTGCCCCCTGAAGGTAGGCGAGCGAGTTACCGTACCCGAGACCTTATCACCGCCGTCAACTCGCCAAACGTCAATTAGTTGTAAAGTCTCGCAAAGTAAGTCTCGCGGATCATACGTAATCTCAAGACTCCCCGATGCCCTTCGGTCCAAAGTCAAAGCCGGTTGTCGCACCCTTCAGGCGCGGCTTTAGACTCAAGTCGTCAGATCAAAACGACAACACGCCATTGACGAGACGAATTCGCAGTCTACGCGTCAAATGTTTTGGATGGACCATCAACGCCGAAATGCACTTCGCGCCACCAGGTAGCAGACCTCCGGCGCGCCAGAGATCTAATGCCCAACAAATCCTTCGCCCTAGCTTTAAGCCTGCTCACCCAACTCATTCTGATCGCTGCAACCTGCCAGGCGCAAACGCCGGACAAAAAGGCCGTCTACCCCACCATGGCCCCGCTCGACCAATATTTAATCGTCAACACCAATTCCGAAATAGCCCTCGCCCGCACCGCCGCACCACCATCCATCTCCGACGCCGCCGAAATAATGACCCTCGGCCCCTCCGGCTACACCTCGGCCGCAAAAGGCACCAACGGTTTCGTCTGCATCGTGGAACGCTCCTGGGCCGCCGCCACCACCGAAGCCGACTTCTGGAATCCCAAAGTCCGCTCCCCCAATTGTTTCAACGCCGCAGCCGCACGAACCTTCCTCCCAATTTTCCTGCTCAGAACCAAACTGGTCTTAGCCGGCAAATCCAAAGCAGAAATCCTGGCAGCCACCGCCTCGGCCCTCGATAAAGTCGAAATCCCGGCACTCGAGCCGTCGGCTATGTGTTACATGTTGTCGAAGCAGCAGTATCTGAACGATCGCGACACCAACTGGCGCCCGCATCTCATGTTTTTCGCTCCCGGCGACGCCGCAAAAACCTGGGGAGCCAATCTGCGCGGCTCTCCCATTATGGCCGCCGCCGATCCCGAAGAACGCGCCACCATCTTCATGGTCTTGGCCCCCAAATGGTCAGACGGCACTCCATCACCGTCGATGACTCCCTAATTCACATTCAAAAGGTCGGCGTCACGGCCTGCGCGAACACTCCATTCAGACACAAAAAAGCCGGCGTCACTTTCGCGCCGGCCCACTGCTCATAACTTTCAGCCTTTACGGCCTTTTAATCCCGCGAATCCACTCCCACTACCGACCCATCGCTGGCATTCAACAACCGCACCGTCCCAGAGTTGTCTTCAAACACCAGCACCACGTACTCCCCACGAGTGTACACGCCCACACACTTCCCATAATCCTTGGGAATCTTAACATGCGTCTGCGCATGCACCACATTTCGCGGTTGCCCGATAAAATATCCAGCGCCCAGCAGCGCCAAACTACCCAACACCATTCCCAGTCGTTTATTCATGAGTTCTCTTTTCTAAATTAATAACAGGCTCCCAAGCCTAACAGGTCCAAACGTGGACCACACCAACCGAATCCCGAGCGATTCCACAGCAGAGTACAAAAAAGGTATTTTGTGGCTTTAGGTAGGGAAGGGAAGAACAATCAGTCCAATAACCTACTCGGCGTCAGTCTTACCCAACGCCTCGAGTAGTAACCCATATGCAGCGCGACGAGACAGCCCCCGCTCTTTTGCCGCCAATTTCAGCGCATCCTTGCGATCCAGCTTCGCCTGCCGAATCAACTCGTCCACCCGCTCCGACAAACTCTGCGTCGAGTCCGCATTCGCTCGGGCCCGCGCCTCGGCCGCATCCTCGGCGCCGATCAGCAAAGTGATCTCCCCACGCGCCGGCCGTTCCTCCAGCGACGCAGTTAGCTCCGACAGTCGCCCGCGCCTAAACTCCTCATGTAACTTAGTCACTTCGCGCGCCAGACAAGCAGGTCGGTCCCCCAACACTTCGAACGCATCCGCAATCGTCTCCGCAATGCGATGCGGCGCCTCATAAAAGATAATCGTACGGTCCTCAATCCGTAGCCGCTCCAGCGCGCGCCGCCGCTCCCCACTCCGCGCCGGCAAAAATCCCACAAACAAAAACTCCTCATTGGGTAGCCCCGACGCGGAAAGTGCTGCCAGCAGCGCTGACGGCCCCGGGATCGGCACCACCGCAATGTGATGCCGCAAACACATCGCCACCAACCGGTGCCCTGGATCCGACACCAGCGGCATCCCTGCATCCGACACCAGCGCAATCTTCGTGCCTTGCTCCAGCGCCACTACCAACTCCGCCGCCCTGGTCATCTCGTTATGCTCGTGATAACTCACC
Source organism: uncultured Acidobacteriota bacterium (assembly GCA_963846145.1). Classification (GTDB taxonomy): domain Bacteria; phylum Acidobacteriota; class Terriglobia; order Acidiferrales; family UBA7541; genus Acidiferrum. The sequence goes on from CAWJUV010000010.1 coordinate 266,300, forward strand.
AGCGGCTTCTCAATCCCATAGTGCTGCAGAAGTTTCGCCGTATGCCGCGTGTCTTCGCATGCAATTTGGCTGACTTCCTTCAAAATCCGCACTCCCCGCAGCGTCATATCCTCCAAATTGCCAATCGGCGTCCCCACCAAATACAAACACCCGCCCGCCGTCGACCGCGTGGCCGGCGCTCCCGCTCTACTATCCGCGAACCCGTCCACCGAATCCGACGCCTCTCCCACAGAATCCTGAGCCGCCGCTTCGGAGTTCTGCCCCGGGCCAATAGCATCCCGCGCGGGCGATAATTTTTTCCCGCCCACCGCCCCACGCTTCTGCCAATTTTTCGGTTGTTTCCTGCTCATGCCCCCGAGTCTACCACCCCTTCCAGACCGCCCTTCCCCCGCGTGTTATAATCGCTCTCATCCATCGCTTCACGCAGTTGTAACAAGGAGCCTCTCTTGCCGTTGTACGAGTATGCCTGCCAGAAATGCGGCCGCCACACCGATAAGATCGAGCCGGTCAACGGCCCGCACCTAAAGAAGTGTCCGCACTGCGGCGGCAAAGTTGAATCGGTCATCACCGCCCCAGCCATCAAGTTCAAAGGCTCCGGCTGGTACGTCAACGACTACGCCGCCAAATCCAGCGCCTCCGACCCTGCCAAGTCCGAATCCTCCTCCGACTCCAAGTCCAGCGACTCCTCCAAGGAATCCGGATCGAACGACTCGAAATCCTCGTCGAAAGACTCTTCTTCCAAAGACACCAAACCCTCCGCCTCCAAAGAAAAGAAAACCTCCAAAAAGGATTAGATTTTTTAGATTTCTGAAGCCCAGAAAAACCTGGGTGGCCTACCCTTGCGGTTTTTGCAAGGGTGGGACGGCGCAAATAATCTGTGTCGCGAATCTGTTGACCTTGATTTCTTCGAGCCCTGCCTACCAACTGTCATTCCGACTGAAACAAGCCGACGCTTTTTCTTTTCAATCCCGCACCTGCAGCGCCCAAAAACAAAACGACCCAAGTCGCTAACTCCGAACTTGGGCTTTCATATATTCAAAAAACTGTCGCGCTCGCGCAAACGCTACAGCACCGCAAGCACATCCGCAGTCGACACAATCCGCGCAAACTCCTCATTCAAATTCGACAACGTCATCGCATGAATCTCATCGGCAGAATGCTCATCTCCATCCGGCCCAGTCCGATCATACGTCCACGTAGCATCTCTGACCAGCCACGCATTAAACCCGAGATTTCCCGCCATCCTGGTCGTCGTCTCCACGCAGTGATTCGTCGTCGCCCCACAAATCACCACCGGATCAATCCCGCCAGCCCGCAGCCGACCTTCCAAATCCGTGCCAATAAACCCACTATTCACGCGCTTCACCAAAACAGGCTCCCCATCCAACTCCCGCGCCTCATCCATCACCTGAAAACCCGTACGTCCCGGCGCGAACACCGAACCCGCCTCCGTACTCTCATGCCTCACATGAAAAATCGGCGCGCGCTTCTGCCGGAACGCCGCGAGCAATTCCGCAATCCGCGCGACAGCGTTGGGATTGTTGCGCCGTCGGCCGGCACTCTCCCACTCCACAAAGCCCTTCTGCACATCAACCAAAACCAGTCCAATCACCGAAAACACTCCGATCGTACGCCGCTACAGCTTCAGCCCCTTCAAGTACTCACGAAATCCCGCACCCAGCTCCGGGTTCTGCAGCGCCAATTCCACGGTGGCGATCAAAAATCCCAATTTGTCGCCGGCATCATACGAAATCCCCTCGTAGATGTACGCCCACAACCCCATCTCCTGCGCCAATATCTTCAGCCCATCCGTCAGCTGAATCTCTCCGCCAGCCCCCGGCTTGGTCCGCGCCAAACACTCAAAAATTTCCGCTGGTAACACATACCGCCCCGTCACCGCCAAATTCGAAGGCGCATCCGCCGGCTTCGGCTTCTCCACCAAATTCTTCACCCGCAGCAACCGCGCTCCAAAATTTCCTTCCGGAGCCGCCACTCCATCCACAATTCCATACAGGTGCGTCTTATTCTTCGGCACCTCTTCCACCGCAATCGCCCCCAGGCCCGTCGACTCATACACATCGATCAACTGTTTGGTCGCCGGATTCTTCCCCGGAATCAGCACATCCCCCAACAACACCGCGAAAGGTTCATCTCCCACCAAATCCCGCGCCACCGACACCGCATGCCCCAATCCCAGCGGCTCCTTCTGCCGCGTATAACTGATCTCCACCATCTGACCGATCTTGCGCACCAACTCCGCCTGATCTTTCTTCCCCTTGCCCTCCAAAAACGTCTCCAGCTGCGGCGCCGAATCAAAGTGGTCTTCAATCGAGCTCTTCCCACGGCTCGTTACAATAATGATGTGCTCAATCCCCGACGCCACACACTCTTCCACCACATACTGAATCTGCGGCTTATCCACCACCGTCAGCATCTCTTTCGGCTGCGCCTTCGTCGCCGGCAAAAACCGCGTCCCCAACCCCGCCGCCGGCAACACCGCCTTACGCACCTTCTGCCGTTTCGTGCCGTTCGCATTCTTCTCAGTCGTCATAGGATTCCGAATGAATCGCCTTCACTTTAGATTTTGTAGATTTTCCACGGCGCACAAATCAGCGCGAACTCACGACCGTTTTCGACAGTAGTCGTTGCCCCTCAGATTTGTCAATCCGCCCGCCCCTGTACCACAATAAATAAGTTATTGCGCAGCACGGAAATCATGCTCACAAAAATCCTCGCCATCGAATCTTCCTGCGACGAAACCGCCGCCGCCATCGTCTCCGACGGCCTCGACGTCCTTTCCAACGTGGTCGCCTCCCAAATCGACATCCACCAAAAGTACGGCGGAGTCGTCCCCGAACTCGCCTCCCGCGAACACCTCCGCCAAATCGTCCCGGTCGTTCGCGAAGCCCTCGCCCAAGCCTCCCTCATCTACAACGAACTCGACGCCATCGCCGTCACCCAAGGCCCTGGCTTAGTCGGCGCACTCCTCGTCGGCATCACCTACGCAAAAACTCTCGCCTCCGCACTCAACAAACCGCTCATCCCAGTCAATCACCTCGAAGGCCACGTCCACGCCGTCTTCCTCGAAGCCTATCGCAACAAACGCAAAGTCCCTCTTCCCGCCGTCTGCCTCATCGTCTCCGGTGGCCACACTGTCCTCTACGAAGTCGCCCTCGCCGACTCCTCAAACGCAACCGCGACCGATCAGCCCTACGACTCCGCCTCGCTCCTCACCTACAAAAAAATCGGCCAAACCCGCGACGACGCCGCCGGCGAAGCCTACGACAAAGTCGCCAAACTCCTCGCCCTCGGCTACCCGGGCGGACCCATCCTCGACCGCCTCGCCGCCGCCTCGGCGAAAAACTCCCACGGCAACGGCGACGCCCCCGTAAAATTCGGCCTCACCAAAACCCGCGGAAACCCTCTCGACTTCAGTTTCAGCGGCCTGAAAACCGCCGTCCTCTACCACCTCCGCGAACACCCCGAATATTCCCCAGCCATCGCCACCCGCGAAGCCGCTATCAAATCCGGCCAAACCAAATTCGACCAACTCCTTCCGCTCTGCGACGCGCAAACCCTTGCCCTCATCCGTGAATTCCAAAACAACGTCGTTCGCACTCTCGTAGACCGCACAATCCTCGCCACCGAATCCACCCACGCCAAATCCATCCTCGTCTCCGGTGGCGTCGCCGCGAACTCCGCCCTCCGCACCGCCTTCGAATCCCGCGCCGCCAACACCAGCCTTGAGGTTTTCTTCCCCAGCCGCGCCCTCTCCACCGACAACGCCGCCATGATTGCCGCCGCCGCCCACCCCCACTTCAAAGCCGCCCAATTCGCCTCAAGTTCGCTCGAACCCAATCCCGCCCTCGCACTCACCTGATCCGCCTAAAATATTTCTACCCGTCATTCGTCTACCCTAGTAGATGAACGCTATCGCCATCCTCAACCGCATGGCCATCGACCAAGACCGGCGCATCTCCGAAGCCCTCACCCGCGACTCCGGGAGGCTTCGCAATTTCATCCGCCGCCGCGTCCCCGATCCCCGCGACGCCGAAGACATCCTCCAGGAAGTTTTCTACGAACTTGTCGAAGCGAACCGCCTCCTTGTCCCCATCGAGCAAGTCACCGGTTGGCTTTACCGCGTGGCCCGCAACCGCATCACCGACCTCTTCCGCAAAAAACGCCCAATCAATTTCAGCGACACCGCCGTCCCATCTTCAGCCCGCGAAAGTGCCCAAGCGGATGAAGACTATCTAAATTTCGAAGACTTACTTCCGTCACCCGACGCCGGCCCCGAAGCCCTCTACGCCCGCAACCTCCTCTTCGACGAACTCGACGCCGCCCTCGACGAACTCCCCGAAGAGCAGCGCAGCGTCTTCGTCGCCCACGAAATCGACGGCCTCAGCTTCAAAGAAATCTCCGCCAACACCGGCGTCAGCATCAACACCTTGCTCTCCCGCAAGCGTTACGCAGTCCTGCATCTCCGCGAACGCCTGCAAATCATTCACGACGATTTCGCAAAGCCATGAGCCGGAAGCAACAGGGAAGGGAATCGCGAGAAGAATTTCTTGGCCGCTAACGGGCCAACAAACGCAGCACCAAGTTTCGTAAAAGTTTTTAAGGAGAAACTATGAGAAGGAAAATCGTTCTCGCACCGCTCGCAATTCTCGGATTGCTGCTGGTCTCTTTCCTCGGCGGCGAAATCGTTATGCGTCTCTGGAACTGGCTGGTCCCCGGCCTCTTCGGCCTCCACGCCATCAACTTCTGGCAAGCCCTCGGTCTGCTCATCCTCTCCCGCATTCTCTTCGGCAGCCACGGCTTCGGCCGCCGCTGCGGCCGCGGCCGCCTCCACGACAAATGGGAAAAAATGTCCCCCGAAGACCGCGACCGCTTCCGCGAAGGCATGCGCTCCCGCTTCGGCCACCCTCAACCCACACCCGCACCAACCCCCAACCCAACCACCACCTAACTCAACTCACCAAGATCACCCCGCCCAACACCCAAAAAAGAGTTGCCCAGGTTCGCATTTGCCTCACGAACCTGGGCCTTTCTTTTGATTTGAATTCTTTCCAGTTCCACCGACACCAGGGACAGACACCACGTTTCCACGCCGAATCTCAACCAACTCCAATCCCAACGGAAACGTGGTGTCTGTCCCATCCGCCATCCGTGAAGGCCCGCCCCACGCCGACCTCTCCGCCCACAAAATCTACTTCACCTCAAAACACTCCAAATCCTCCCCAAACTCCACCGGCCCCGAATATTTCTTCGAAATCCCCGCAAGCGTTTCCTTCTCCCTACTCAACGTCCGCAACATCCGATGCGACAGCACCACCCTCTTCACCTGCGCCTCCGCCGCGATCTCCCCAATCACCGACGGCGGCATGTGCAACTCCCTCTCAATCCCCGCCGCATTCTCCGGCACCGCATTATGCGCAATCAATAAATCCGCCCCGTGCGCCAAGGCCACCAATCCACCCTCTCCATTCGTATCCCCACTAAACACAATCGACTTCCCGCCAACGTCCACCCGCCAAGCCAAAGCCGGCACCCCGCCATGCTTGACCTTCACCGCCGAAGCCACCAAATCCGATCCACGGAACGCCTCTACCGGTTTCAACTCCCCCGCGACGTTGTGCGGCTGCATCTTGTAATCACTCTTCTCGTCCGCCGAAAGCAACTCGCTCAAATACCTATACGCCCCGCGCTTCTCCCCAAAAAAGTCCGACACAAACTCCGTCGTCGACGGCATGAACTCATTTCCTTCCGGCCCATAAATCGGCAGCTCAGCCTTTCGCTCCTCAAACCACGAGGACTTAATCAACGCTGCAAAATCCCCACTATGATCGACATGAAAGTGACTGAACAAAATCACCTCCAGCTCCCCCATTTGCGCCCCGCTCTCCCCAAACCGCAGCGCACTCCCCCCGCCCGCATCCACCAACGCCACCGCCCGTCCATCCTTCCAAACCAAATAGCTCGACGACGCCCGCTTATCCTGCAGCTCCGGCCCACCCGATCCCAACACCTGCACTGCAACTCCGTGCACCCCACAAGTCCGCCACGCGGCCCCTTCCGGCTTCGGCCCATCCGCCCGCACCGCCCGCTGCGCCGCAGCACTCGCCACCAACGCCCCACACATCAACACCACAGCCCACATTCCCGCGCCGAACCTGCAAAGCTTCCGTCCTCGTTTCATAACCCCGCCTTTCTGTCCAGTCCACACCGAGCACGAAGCCACCTGTCCAGAAGTCTCGGTTACTTCTTGGAGAATTCTAATCTCGAATTTTCTACTCCATCGCCGCCCACAATGCGAAATTAAATTATCGGCCTAGAGTTCTCTAATCATTCTCCCAAGACAGGAGGCCGCCATGCTCGAACAAGAAAGCATCCACTCTACCCGCTGGATCAACACTCGCCGCAGCCAGCGCGTCATTCTCAACGTTCCCGTCGAAGTCCGCGTCCCCGCCGGCGAATCTGGTTTCTTCACCGAAGCCGGCCACACTCTGGTGGTCAATGCCCACGGCGCCCTCATCAAGCTCTCCATGAAAGTCGAACCCGGCCAAACGATCATCATGAAACGCGTCGGCGCCGCCGACGAACAAGAATGCAGCGTCGCCCATATCGACAACCAGGTCAACGGCGCCGAAGTCGGCATCCTCTTCGCCCAACCCGCCCCCCACTTCTGGGGCATCGACTTCCCCCCTTCCGACTGGAAAGCCCTCCCCGACTAGCTCCACCTCCTCTCAGACCTTAGCGGATCTTTTTTTGACTTCGTTTTGCCGTCTTCCAACCTCATCACAAAACTGTCATTCCGACTGAAACAAGCCCACGCTTTTTCTCTTCAACTTTGCACCTTCGAAGTCGTCGGCTTGCGGAACGGAGGAACCGCTCGCCTCACCAAATTCGAATCGCAATCCACCCTCATGTAAACTTTCCCAAACAATGCGCATCGCCATCGACTCCGGCGGCACCTTTACCGATTGCCTCTTCCTCCGCAACGGCCAACTCCAAATCCTAAAAGTCCCTTCCCGCCCAGCCGCCCCAGCCGAAGCCATCGCCGAAGCCGTCCACCTCGCCCTCCAATCCACCGCGACAAATCAATTCGAATTCGAATTCGAATCTCCACTCGATCTCGTCTGCGGCACCACCGTCGGCACCAACGCCCTCCTTCAACGCCGCGGCGGCCGCGTCGCCCTCATCACCACCGCTGGCTTTGAGGACGTCCTCGAAATCGGACGCCAAGCCCGCCCCAAGCTCTACGATCTATTCGTCCAGAAACCAGACCCACTAGTACCCGCCGCCCTCCGCTTCGGCGCACACGAACGTCTCGCCTACGACGGCACAGTCCTCGAAAAACTCACTCACAAAGAAATCGCGCGCACGCTGCAAAACATAAAATCCGCAAATCCCCAATCCGTCGCGATCTGTTTTCTGTTCTCCTTCCGCAATCCACGCCACGAACAGCAACTCGCCACCGCGCTGCGATCCGCCGGTTACGCCGTCAGCGTCTCCCACGAAATCCTCCCCGAATTCCGCGAATTCGAGCGCACCAGCACCACCGTCATCAACGCCTACCTCGTGCCCGTGATGAGCGGCTACCTCCGCGACACCACCACGCAAGCTTCGGCGACCTTCGCACAATCCCTCGCAAACTCCCGGGCAAAGTCTCCGTCACCAAAAAACTGCGCTCGCGTCCGCATCATGCAGTCCAACGGCGGCATCATCTCCGCGAATCGTGCCGCCGCAGAACCTGTCCGCACCATCCTCTCTGGCCCTGCGGGCGGAGTCATCGGCGCATCCCACGCCGCGCGACTGGCCAATCTCACAAAATGCATCAGCTTCGACATGGGCGGCACCTCCACTGACGTCGCGCTGCTAAACGTAAACCTTGATCGCAACTCCAAAGCAGAAACACACAGCGCCGTACAAATCACCAACGAATCCGTCGTAGCTGGCTTACCCGTCGCAGTCGCCATGCTCGAAATCCACACCGTCGGCGCAGGCGGCGGCTCCATCGCCCGCTTCGACGCGGGCGGCGCACTCCGCGTCGGCCCAGAAAGCGCCGGTGCCGTCCCCGGTCCAATCTGTTACGGCCGCGGAACTCAACCTACTGTGACCGACGCTCACGCCGTCCTCGGTCACCTCGGAAACGCCGGACTCCTCGGCGGCTCATTCTCACTCGACATCCCGCGCGCCCGCGCAGCGATGCAAAAACAACTCGCCCACTCGCGCACAACATTTCGCTCCGTCGAACAATTCGCACATGGCATCATCGCCGTCGCCAACTCCGTCATGGAAAAAGCCATCCGCGTCATTTCCATCGAACGCGGCCACGACCCCCGCGATTACTCCCTCATCGCCTTCGGCGGCGCTGGCGGCCTCCACGCCTGTGACCTCGCCGACGCCCTCGAAATGCGCAGCGTCATAATCCCCCTTTTCCCCGGCGGACTATCCGCCCTGGGAATCCTCCGCGCCGACGTGGTCCAGGAATTTTCGAGAACGGTTTTGCTTCGCGCGAGCGAAGCATCGCAACACTCGACTCGATTACAACCGCTACTGCGCCAACTGCAACAGCAAGCCGAGAAATTCCTCCGCGCCGAAGGTTTTCCGGGAAGCGCAATGCGTTTCCACCAAAGCTTCGATCTGCGCTACGTGGGCCAAGCTTACGACTTGAATATTTCCGCCGAGGGCGACATCGTCCAAAACTTTCACGCAGCTCACCAACAACGCTACGGTTACCACGACACCAAAAAGCCCATCGAAATCGTCAACATCCGCTGCCGCGCCACTGGCCGCACCGACAAACCGCCCACCACAAAAATACCCGCATCCCGCGGCGGCAAAACTCCACCATCGCAAGTAGGCAGCATGTTCTTCGACGGAGAAAAGAGAAGTACTAAGTTTTATCGCCGCGAAGCGCTGCGGGCAGGGCACCGCTTCCCCGGCCCCGCAATCATCACTGAATACAGCGCCACAACCCTGCTTCCACCGCACTGGACCGCTTCAGTCGATGCTTACGGTCAACTTCTTCTGCAGCGCAAAAGGTAAGTTCTGAACTCCACCATGCCCAAACAAAACTCCCAACCCGACCCGCAACGCCTCGAAACCTTTAAAAATATTTTTCACAGCATCGCCGAAGAAATGGGCGCGGTCCTCCGCCGCTCAGCTTTCTCTCCCAACATCAAAGAACGCCGCGATTACTCCTGCGCCGTCTACAACTCCGCCGGCGAAGTCCTCGCCATGGGCGACCACATGCCCGTCCACCTCGGCTCCATGCCTGCCTCCGTCGCCGCCGCCCGCGCTGCACTCACCCTCGAGCCCGGCGACATCGCCCTTCTCAACGACCCCTTCGCCGGCGGCACCCACCTTCCTGATCTCACCATGGTGATGCCTGTGTACGTTTCCGATGGCCCTGCGCGTGAACACACAAAAACGAAGAGCGGCGGGCCACTCGGCCCACCGCTCTTCTACATCGCCAACCGCGCCCATCACTCCGACATCGGCGGGGCACTCGCCGGCTCCATGGGCCCGGCCCGCGAAATCTTCGAAGAAGGCCTCCGCATCCCGCCGGTCTACATCGCCCGCCGCGGACAAATCAATCGCGACGTCCTCTCCATAATTCTTACCAACTGCCGCACTCCAGCAGAACGCGAAGGGGACCTCGCCGCCCAGATCGCCGCCTGCCACACCGGCCAAAAACGCCTCCTCGAAGTCACCGCCAAATACGGCCAGCAAGAATTGCAACTCTACGGCGCCCACCTCCTGCGCTACTCCGAAAACATGATGAAGTCCGCGCTACGCCAACTAAAACCCGGCACTTACGCCGCAGAAGACTTCCTCGACGGCGACGGCATCAGTGAAGAAGGTCCGCTTCGCATCCGCACCCGCATAAAAATAACCCGCGATCACGCCGAAGTTGATTTCTCCGGTTCCGCCCCGCAATGCGCCGGCAACGTCAACGCTGTCGAAGCCATCGCCATTTCCGCGGTGTACTACGTTTTCCGCTGCCTGCTCACTGAAGACGTCCCCGCCACCTCCGGCCTGATGCGCCCAATCACCGTCATTGCCCCGCGCGGCACCATCGTCAATGCCACCCCACCGGCCGCCGTCGCCGGTGGCAATGTCGAAACCTCCCAGCGCATGGTTGACACCCTCTTTCGCGCACTCGCCAAAGCCGCCCCCCACCGCATCCCCGCCGCCAGTCAAGGCACCATGAACAATCTCACCCTTGGCGGCTTCGACCCGCGCAACACTGCGGCTGTAAAATCCGAGCACAATCCTAAGTACGCGCTCGCACCGCGTGCGAGTGCCACCCAAAGTGCATCTGTCCGAAACAACCCCGAAGGGCGCGCCATAGGCGCACCCTTCGCCTACTACGAAACCATCGCGGGCGGCATGGGCGCACGCCCAGGAATGGACGGACTGTCAGCCGTCCATTCCCACATGACAAATTCTTGGAATACCCCGATCGAAGTGTTCGAGCAAACCTATCCGGTTCGCGTGCGCGAATACTCCATCCGCCGAGATTCCGGCGGAGCCGGAATTTCTCGTGGCGGAGACGGTATCGTTCGCGAACTGGAATTGCTGACTCCTATGCAAGCGGCGATCCTTAGCGATCGCCGCGACCGCGGCCCATGGGGGTTGGCCGGCGGTTCCGCCGGCCAACCCGGCCTAAACCAACTCCAGCGCGATGGTGAAACCGTCGCGCTTGCTAGCAAGTGTGCATTTCACGCGCGCCCCGGCGACATTCTTCGGATCGAAACTCCCGGCGGCGGGGGCCACGGCAAATCGAAATCGCCTCCTACAGGAGTTCGGCGCAGCGCAAAGCCCGCAAGCGGGCGCGAGCGCCCGCTTGTGAAGTAAGAAGGGCTCGCCGCTTTCGGCGGCGAGCCCTTATGTTGGTGGGGAATGCAATCCCGCACTGGCACGGCCAGCGTGGCTACGCTCTCTACGGGCGATGGTTTCACCATCGCGTGTTTCGGGAGTCAGGTTTAGGGCGGAGAAGCCTTCGGCAGGTTGGACCGAAGCAGGACGCAAAAAAGAAAAGAGGGTCGCGAGCGACCCTCTCCTCCCTCCAAAACTTTTAATCCAAAAATAAAAAACGCCCGTCCCCGGACGTCGCTTAGAAAAAACTAATCAAATTTTTCAGTCAACACCGGGAATTGCAACTTCGCCTTCGCCAGCGACTTCACCACAATAGCTTCCGCGCTTTCCGGAGAAGTATTTCGCGCCGTAGCCATTTCGCTCACCAGCAAATACTTAGCCCGTTCCAGCATTTTCTTCTCGCGGAACGACAACGGCTTGCTGCCACTGAGCGAAACCAAACTCTTCAGCACCACCGCCACTTCCAACAAAGCTCCCGTGCGCATGCGCTCGGAATTTTCCTTGAAGCGGTGTTTCCAGTCATGGTGCGAATTGAGTTTGCCCTTTTCCAGGAAGCCCAGCACTTTGCCTGACTCCGTGGAGCGAATTACGCTGCGCAAACCTACGGTCATGGCGTTCGACTGCGGCACCATCACCCGCAAACCACTCGATACAATGCGGATCATGTAGTAACGCTCCGTCCTGCCATTCAACACGCCATAACTAATTTGCTCGACTAATCCAACGCCGTGGTTTGGGTAAACGACCTTGTCGCCGATTTTGTAATCCATAAAAGCGGTTGCCCCCCTCGAGGTACAGGAATGACTGTAGTGATTTGTGCCCCAAGAGTCAAGGTATATCCAGTGGAATCAGGAGGTTAGCAAAAATTACTTACCAATTTGGCACTCCAATTGCTGGGTGCGTCGCCACTCCTTCCCTGATGTTGAACTCGCCGTCGACTTTTCTTCAATCGATTTAGTGCTGATGCTTGCGCTTTCGGGATAGCCGCGATTGATTCTTTCTTCGCGCGGTCGCCGCTCTCGAAAATCTCCACAGCGCCTGCTGCGTGTGATAAAACGTCCGTATATGGTTGCACTGGCGATAGATACATGTGACGTACGGGGCAGCGTTGCCGTCCTGAAGGACGAACGGACACTCGCCAGCACGGTCCACGACGTTGCCCAGGACTACTCGAGTTGGCTGCTTCCGGCAGTGGACCAAACTTTGCGCGACGCGTCCTGCTCGATGAATGACATTACTGTGTACGCAGTAGCTTCCGGCCCGGGATCCTTCACCGGAGTCCGCGTTGGCCTGACCACGGTAAAAGCTTGGGCGGAGGTTTACCGCAAGCCCATCGTGGCGGTATCGCGCTTAGAAGTGCTCGCACGCCAATCTGTCGGCGACGAACCCTACGTCGCTTCCTTTATCGACGCACAACGAGTCCAAATCTTCGCAGCCTTATACCAACGCCAGTCGGCCTCTCTGCTCCGCATCGAGGATGAGCTCGTTAGCACTCCGCAAGAGTTCGTAGTCTGGGTCGCCGAACGAATCGTCGGAGCAGGCGTGGCCTGGGTATCGACGGACCCGTCTTTAACCAGTGAACTCAACGGCGTCCCTAGGGCCCTACAAATCTCACCGGTTCTGGCGCCCCTCGTCGGAACAATCGGAATTGCCAAAGCGCAACGCGGCGAATTTGTCGACGCGCTCAAGCTCGACGCCAACTACGTCCGGCGCTCCTACGTGGAGGTTTTTCCGAAAAAATAGAACTACCAGCGCACCAGTTCCACGCGACGATTTTTCGCGCGTCCCGGTTCGGCTTCATTGGAAGCCACCGGAGCGTAAAGCCCGCAACCGAAGGAATCCAGGCGGCTGGCCGCGATGCCGTATTTGCTGGTGAGTTGCGCAACGACATTCGCCGCGCGCCGCTTGCTGAGTTCCAAGTTGTAATCCGGCTTACCTTGATTGTCAGTGTGTCCGACGACGTGCAATTTTAGCGAAGCATCGCCCTTCAACAATTTAGCAATCTCCGCGAGAGTAGGATCCGATTCAGTTTTCACCGCATCTTTGTCGGTATCGAAATAAACCCCGTAAAGCGCGATCTTCCCCGAGTCGTGCAGGGTCTTTTTCATCTCGTCGGCGTTGACGAACACCATTTTCTTTTCCATCACGTCCGGAACAACCACCACGATCTCCGCCAGCGCACGCCCCTTGGTGATCTGCTTATCGTACTTATCGGGCTTCACGCCGTCTCTGTAAGCGGTCACAAACACCACATAGAACGCACCCGAATCCTTATCCTTGCCGACGATCATCCGTTCCTCGGCCTCGTTGTAGGCCAAAATCTGTTGCACCCCGCTATCTTCCGCAATCTTATTGAACGTCGGTCCGAACCAGCCGCGCTGCCCTTCGCCTTTCTCGTACAAAACCTGCAGACTGAGCCGCTGAAATTCCTGTTTGTAATTGCGAAAAAGCTCCGCCACCGAGCGTCCCTCTGGCGCCATATACGTGTAGTAGCTCACCTGCCCTTCGGTGGCCTGGCTCTTCACATATTTCGGTGGATACATATCCGTAGGCGCGCCAAGCGGCACAAGGTACTCATCAAACTTGGGCGCCCGATACCCAATCAACTCGCTCCCCTCATACCGCTTCATATTCGGCGGATCCTGCGAACCCGCCACATCCTGCGCTCGCACCGCGCAAACATTAAACAAACCCACCAAGCTCAAAGCCAAAACCAATTTCATCAAACTGTTCATGGGTCTCCGTTTAGCAAAGGCCCGCAAAGTTTATCGCGGCCGCAGCGGTGGTAGCTATGGAATTTCAGCGCTCTTCTGGAGTACCTTGACAGCGACCTTGCCCACGGGAACCTCCAGTTGATCCGACCCTACGATCCCAAAGATGCGGTTGCAGTAATGGTCATCACCAAGCGCTCGCCGGAAGCGGCGCAATGGGACGCGAACGCTTACGCCAACCCCGCAGCGGTCGGGCAAACCGTTCTCGTCGCAGAAGTCGATCGACAGGTGTGCGGCTTTCTGGTCGTACGCTTGATCGACGCCGAAGCGGAGATTCTGAATTTAGCGGTCGAACCGCTCGAGCGCGAGAAGGGAATTGGCAGTCTTCTGTTAGCCGCAATTGTCGAAGAATCTCAACGTCGACAGGTCGAGCGAATTTTTCTGGAAGTGCGCGAATCCAACCACGCCGCAATCGCCTTCTACCAAGCGCACGGCTTCTGGAAAACCGGCGAACGCAAAAAGTATTACCGCAACCCGTCCGAAAACGCCGTCCTGATGGAAAAATCGCTCCCGCTGCGAACGGACCAGCAGTCCTAGTTCTAATGTTAGCGCCGAAGATAATCACAGGACCGCGAGTGATCAGAACTCCCTATTGACGTCCCCCACCGGAGTGCTACATTGCGTTTATGTAGTGTTCACATAAAACCCCGTTGGCAGTACTCAGGAGGATGCATGGCCAGCATAGCGCGCAGTCCACGAGACATACTGCTCGAACGGGACGCCGAGTATCAGCGTCTTGCCGAGCAACACTCCAAGTATCAAGCAGAACTAAATCGTATCTCCGCCTCACAATTCCTCAACGCCGAAGACCTCCTCGAAGAAATCAAGCTCAAAAAGTTAAAGCTCCACGTGAAAGATGAAATGGAAGCGTTGGCTGCACGCCTGCACGCGCCGCCGGGACATTCGCAGTAGTTCTTAATAGTCAGAGTTCGCCGTCGGTCGGATTTGCCGCCGCTTCTGCTATACTCGCGGAGCAATGTTCAGCTTTATTCTTGCCAGTTTTCAAACGCAGCAACGCCTGCTCATCCCGGCAGGCCCCTGCGTAATGGTTGAGGTTACTGAAGCAGCGTAAGTTCAACTGCGAATTTCGCGCAACGAAGGCCCGCCGTTTTGGCGGGCCTTTTTTATTGCCCGAACGCTACACAATACCAGGAGGAAGCATGGCCAAGTTCACGCCCTTTACCGGTGACGCCGAAATCGAAGCAATTTGCAGCGGATTCATGGATCGCACCCTGCCCAAGTCGCAATGGACGCACGCGGCCCACTTCTCCACCTCCCTGTGGTTCTTCACCCGGCGACCGGACATCGATCCGTCGCGCGACATGCCCGCGATGATCCGCGCCTACAACGAATCCGTGGGCGGCCAGAATACCGATACCGGCGGCTACCACGAAACCATCACGCAAGCTTCCTTGCGAGCCGCTTGTGATTTCCTATCGCGGCGGCCCACCGAGCCGCTCTTTGAAACCTGCAACCAGCTTATGGCCTCGCCGTTGGGCAACCCCGATTGGCTGCTCCAGTATTGGTCGCGCGAGCGGCTATTTTCAGTGGAAGCGCGCCGTGCATGGCTCGCCCCGGATTTGCGGCCTCTCCCTTTTTGAACAACCATGCCGCGGCGGAAAGTATCGTAGAATAAGGTCCAAGATGGTTAAGGAAGGTTACTATTTCGGTTTGCCGCTCCTTTTCGCCGGAGGCGCGGCTTTTCTTTTTCAGTGGCGCATCGCAGCTTGGGTTCTGATCGCTCTGGCCCTGTTCGTTTTCTCCTTCTTTCGCAATCCCAATCGGGTAATACCTAACGAGGCGGGTGCCATCGTCTCGCCAGGAGACGGCCGAGTTGTCGTCGTGCAGGATGAGGAGTACGGCGACAAGCCGGGCACCCGAATCAGCATCTTTCTGGCGGTGTGGAACGTGCACGTAAACCGCTCGCCTGCGCCCGGGCGCATCGTCAAAATGGAGTACCGTCCAGGCAAATTCCTCGCGGCCATGCGCGCCAGTGCTTCGTTTGAGAACGAGCAAAATGTGTTCACGCTCGCGACTGAAGCCGGCGACATCGTCTTCAAGCAAATCGCCGGCCTGATCGCCCGCCGAGTGGTTAGCTGGAAGAAGAAAGACGACTTTGTAGCCCGCGGAGAGCGCATTGGTCTCGTACGTTTTGGATCACGCGTGGATCTGTGGGTTCCGCGCGGCGCAGAAATCAAAGTGAAAGTGGGCCAGAACGTAAAAGGCGGTTCTTCGGTGCTGGCTTATTGGCCGGCGCTGGAAAAACAATTTCACGAGAGAGTCAGTACCGTTTCGACCGAAGCAATTCCTGTAACCATGGAGCACTCCAGCTAGTGATCGAACAGCACCACCAGCAGGAAGTGACCTTCCGCAAGCGGCGCATCACCAATCCGCGGCTGCGGCGCGGGATTTTTCTGCTGCCTAGCCTGTTCACCGTCGCCAATCTTCTGTGCGGATATTACGCGGTGGTCGCTTCGTTGATCGGCGGAGCGGACGATTTTGACCGCGCCGCGAAAGCCATCGGGCTAGCCATTCTGTTCGATTCCATGGACGGCCGAGTCGCGCGCATGACCGGCACCAACACTGAATTTGGCGTTCAACTCGATTCGCTCGCGGACGTATGCAGCTTCGGAATCGCTCCTGCAGTAATGGCCTACGCCTGGGGCGTGCGCAGCCTGCCGGAAATGAACGGCGGAGCGCTGCGCCAGCTGAGCGAATTCGGCTGGGTGTGCAGTTTGGTGTTTTTGGTCTGCTGCGCGTGGCGGCTGGCGCGCTTCAATGTGCAGGGCATGGCGCCCGGCACCAGTTCAAAATTTTTTGTGGGGATGCCCACTCCTGCGGCGGCTTCGGTAATTGCCGCGTTGGTGCACGGATTCAAACGGCCCTTGATCGACTGGCGCTGGTCGGTTGCGTGGTTCGTGATGGCCGCGTGTCTCGGCGCACTAATGACCAGCACCGTGCGCTACTACAGCTTCAAAGATATTCCCTGGACGCGAAAGCAGCCGTCCCTCGCGATCGTCTTGCTATGCATAGCAGTCGCGCTGCTGTGGATGTACTCTGAGTACGTGCTGATTCTGCTGGCCTGCACCTATGCCGTCGTCGGAGTTTCGCTGCACATGGTTCGCCTGCTGCGACATCGTCTGGTGTCGCGTACCGCCTGATGCCCTCAACCCTTCGAATCGTAATCGCCGGAGCGTCTTCGCTACTCGGCGCGGAACTAAAAACTCTGCTGGGCGAAAGCCGTTTTGTCGGCGCGGAAATTTCGCTAGTGGATGAGCCAGTCGTTGCCGGTACGCTGACCGAAGCCGCCGGCGAGCCCGCCGTGATTCAGCCGGTGGAAGCGGGCAGCTTCGATCACGCCAATTGCATATTTTTTTCGGGCTCGGCGAAATTCACCCTCGCGAATTTGCCGGCGGCATTGGCGAGCGGCGCAAAAATCATCGATTTATCGGGCGCCTGTGTGCAACGCGACGGCGCATTGGCGTGGTTCCCGAAACTGGATTGGCTGCGCAACAGGGAATTCGATCCTAAAGCGAGAATTTTTG
This sequence comes from uncultured Acidobacteriota bacterium, assembly GCA_963846145.1. GTDB lineage: Bacteria > Acidobacteriota > Terriglobia > Acidiferrales > UBA7541 > Acidiferrum. The sequence goes on from CAWJUV010000010.1 coordinate 283,503, forward strand.
TAATTCCATCGGCGACCGCTACCGCCGCGTCGATTCTGGCGCTGGCACTTTCGCCCATCGGACTGCGTCGCATCATGTTGTTAGGCTTCGAGGCTGCCTCGGAAGCAGGACGCGGCGGAATTGAAGAATTGGAGAGCCAAACCGGGCAGCTGCTTTCATTTCAAGGCGTGGGCCAGCCGGTATTCGACACGCAAGTCGCGTTCAACATGCTTGATCGCTATGGGCCGGCCAGTTCTCACAAGCTGAGCGAGACGCGCGATCGGGTGCGCGCCGAAGCACGCGCCTGCGTCGACGGAAAATCTGCGATGCCCGCGATTCAAGTCGTGCATGCGCCGGTGTTTTATGGCTCGGTATTTTCCGCTACCGGAGTTTTCGATGCCGGACAAACTGCCGAGAACATCGCCAAAGCTTGTCGCGATGTAGGGATTCTGGTGATGGATGACACCGCGGCGGGGCCCAGCAACGTCAGCGTAGCCACGGAAAAAACCATTCACATGTCCATGCCCGAGCAGGATGCCGTGAATCCGGAGACGTGGTGGCTGTGGGGCGCGGCGGACAACATGGAATTGCCGGCGGCCAACGCCGTGAAGTTGGCGGAGATGTTGTTGTAATGCATGTTGCGTTCTTGCGCGACCGGGCGGTTAGCTTTTCTGTGGTGATTCTAGCGTCACTGGTGTTGGCTTTGTCCGGGTGCGGCTATCACGTCGCGGGACACAGCAGCGCGCTGCCAAAGAATATTCAAGTCATCGCGGTCACCCCACTCGAAAACAAAACCACCAGCTATCGCATCGAACAGAAACTAACTTCCGCGACAGTGCACGAGTTCCTGGCCGCGACGCACTACAAAGTCGTCTCCAATGCCGCGGACGGCGATGCGGTGCTGCGCGGTAAAGTCGTAAGCTTGGAAGCCTCACCACTCCTGTTCGACAATACCAGTGCAACCAGCACTTCCAGCGGGCGCGCCACCACCATGGTGGTCACGGTAAAATGTGAAGTATCGTTGACCGACTCGGTCAGCGGAAAAGTTCTGTATCACAATGAAAACTTCTTGTTTCGCAACGAATACGAAGTTTCGACCGACGTGAAGAGCTTTTTCGAAGAACAGGACCCCGCGCTGGATCGCCTCGCGCAGGATTTTGCACGGCGTTTGGTGGCGGCCGTGATCGAAAACTATTAAGTTCGTTCCTGTTGCGATTTAGTTTTGCTGAGTTTCAGAGTAAAGGCCCCTCATGCCGCGAGTAAGCGCACAAGAATTAGTCAACAAGCTGGACAAGGGCAAGCCTATCCCGGCGATTCTGCTGCTGGGCGATGAGCCATACCTGCGCGACATGTGCCGCACGCGGCTGATCGACACCTACGTGGCGGAAGCATCGCGCAGTTGGGCGCTCTGTCGCTACTCCGCGGAGCGGGGCGAAACGGATGCGGCTCTGAATCAAGCCCGTAGTTACCCGATGCTTTCGCCGCAACAAGTGGTCTTTCTGGAAGACGCCGAGGCCATCGAAAAGCTGGGCGAGAAAAATCGCGAACAAACCGTTGAGGCACTGGAAGAATACTTGGGTGATCCTTCGCCATTGACGGTGCTGGTGATCGAAGCCTCACACCTAGATGAGCGCATGAAGCTGGCCAAAATCCTGGCACAGAAAACTACCGTCGTGGAAGTCAGTCTCGGCGACGACCCTCGGCAACAAAACGCTGCGGCAATGATGATGGCTGCAACCTTTGCCAAAGAACTAGGCGTCGAATTTGAACGCGGCGCGGGAGAAGAACTGTCCGAACGCGTCTCCGGCGACCTGATGCGACTGAAAAGCGAAATGGGTAAGCTGCGCGACTATCTCGGCGATCGAAAACGCATCACTCGCGAGGACGTCAACGCCATGGTGGCATCAGAAAAGGTCGCCTCGGTCTGGGAGCTGGCTGACATGATGGCGGCGCGCAACACGAAAACGGCGCTCGAATTTCTAGAACGTTTGTTGCGCGAAGGGGAAGAGCCTATCCCCATGCTCGGCGCGATTACATTTCGCTACCGCAAACTGATCGAAGCCACCGACGTTCGCGGCGCAATGAACGGCTGGCAAGCCGCACGCGCTTTAGGCATGGCTCCCGGCGACGCCGAAAAAGCACTCGCCGCCGCACGCAAAACTTCAAAAGAGCGTTTGCTGGCGGGAATGGCCGCACTGCAACGTGCCGACGATCGCCTGAAGAGCAGCAAAGACCCGCGAACCGTAATGGAATTCCTCGTCAGCGAAATCGCCGGCGGCGGCATGGCCGCAGCCGCGCGCTGAACGAGTTTCTTAGAACTTCAAGAAATGTTGCACCAGCCAGACTAATAGCCCGATCGGGATGGCTACGGCGGCGATCGCTCCCAAAATAATCAAAATAAGGAACAGCCAATCGCTACGCCTGTTGGCTCCAGGATTTTCTTTTTCCCGAACCAGCAAATGATAGTTGCGACGGTTGGCTTTCCACGCCAAGTGCGAGATGTCGCCAACGATAGGGATCGCGCCAAGAGTCGACTCCAGCAAAATATTTCCCAGCATACGCGCCAACGTCACCAGCGGCGCCCCACGTTTCCACGCGGCAAACACGATGAAGCACGAAGCGATCGCCGCCAGCGAATCGCCGATGCCGGGAATCCAGCCAATGATGGCGTCAAGTCCGAAGCGGATGTGCGTCCCGGGAATACTCCACATGTCGTCAAGCAGCGCCGCCACATAGTCGAGATGTTCATTGGTAGGAGCAAGCCGGCGCACATTCATGTTGGAACTATACAGACTCGCCACAACCGCGGCAGTGCGGGAGATGATGTAGAAAACGCCGGGGGCGCCGCGTTGACTTGCCTCCGCTTTCTTCCTAACATGTGCGGGCAGATGGCCCAGACTCCTTCACTGATTGGCCAGACTTTTTCTCACTACCACATCCTGGAACGACTCGGCGGCGGTGGGATGGGTGTGGTGTACAAGGCCGAAGACACGCGCCTGCACCGCTTCGTCGCACTGAAATTCTTGGCTGACGACATCGCCGCCGATTCGCCTTCGCTGGTGCGCTTTCAACGCGAAGCGCAGGCCGCCTCCGCGCTGAATCATCCCAACATCTGCACCATCCATGACATTGGCGAACAAGACGGCAAAGCCTTTATCGCCATGGAATACCTGGAAGGCCAGACGCTGAAGCATTTCATCAGTGGTTCGCAGCGTATTGATTTGGAGACGTTGCTCAGTGTCGGCACCGATGTGGCCGATGCGCTCGACGCGGCGCACTCCAAAGGCATCGTCCATCGCGACATCAAGCCTGCCAACATTTTCGTCACCAAGCGCGGGCAAGCCAAAGTTCTCGACTTTGGATTAGCCAAGCTGACCGCCGCGGAAAATGAAATTACGAACGACGCCGCCGATGCGACGCTGGAACATGCCGAGCATCTCACCAGTCCCGGCAGCACCATGGGCACCATCGCGTACATGTCGCCAGAACAAGTGCGCGGCAAAGAACTGGATGCGCGTACGGATTTGTTTTCGTTCGGAGTGGTGCTCTACGAAATGGCCACGGGAATTTTGCCGTTTCGCGGCGATACCTCTGGCGTGATCTATCACGCGATTTTGGAACTCCCGCCGGCACCCTTGTCTCGCTTAAATTCTTCGCTGCCCGCCAAGCTGGACGAAATTATTACCAAAGCTTTGGAGAAGGATCCGGACCTACGTTACCAACACGCCGCGGACATGCGCGCCGACTTAAAACGTTTACAACGCGATTCGCAATCCGGAAAAGCTGCGGTAGTCAGCGAACCAGCAAAGGAGAAGAAGTCTCCCAGCCCGCTGGTTTGGCTGGTGGTGGTTGCAGTGGCCGCAGTGCTGGTGGTGGCTGGCATTATGTATCGCGCCATACGAACACCAGGTTCAACGAATGGAACTTTGCCGCCTTCAGTCGCGGCGGTTCCATCGAGCGCTTCAGCAACGTCAACAGCGGCGCCGGCGGCAGCTGCAACCCGCACTCTCGCGGTCTTACCGTTTCACGATTTGTCGGCGAAGAGTGGTGACGAAGTGTGGGGCATCGGAATCGCCGACGCGATCATCAGTCGGCTCGCCACGCTACAAAATCTGACTGTGCGGCCTACCAATTCCGTCTTGAAATATGCAAAGGGAGCAGACGATCCACTGCAAGCCGCCAAGGAACTGCAAGTCGACTCGGTCTTGCCGGTACCTACCAACACGTTGGCTCGGTGATGCGCGTCTCCGTGCAACTCATCGATCATGGCGCCGCGCGCTGGGGCAGCCGCTACGACTTGAAGGGCAGCGACCTGTTGCGCTTCGAAGACGACATTTCTCAAAAAATAGTTCAGGGCCTTAGCGTGCAACTTTCTGGCGCGGAAGAAAATTCGCTCGAAGCGCAAGCCACCCAATCCGAAGAAGCCTACAACTCGCTGTTGCAAGCGCGCGCCTTCTGGGCCGACTACTTCATGAACTCCAAAATCGACACGCTGCACGACGCCGCCCGCGCCGGCGAAAAAGCCATCGCCAAAGATCCCAATTTTGCCTTGGCCTACGCCATCCTGGCTCAGGTATACGCGTTGGAAGCGGCAAATTTTCTACAAAACGGCCCCCAAAATTTGGCCCGCGCGGAACAACTGGCCAGCCGAGCAGTAGCTCTCCGCCCTGACTCACACGACTCTAATGAAGCTCTCGCGTTGGTCTACGGGGAACAAGGACGGAACGTCGACGCCATACCCCTGGCTCGTAAGGCGGTGGAGCTCGCCCCCAATTCCACCACTGCCTGGAAACTGCTCGGCTACGTCTACCACTACGCTGGCTTAATCGACTTGGCCGAAGCCGCTTTTCGTCGCGGCCGGGACCTCGACCCCACGCCGGCGCAAGCCTACTGGATGCACGGCCGCATGTTGCTGTACCAGGGCAAGCCGCACGAAGCGACCGAAGAAGTTAAACGCGCCTTGGAGCGCTACACCGGCAACTACAAGTTATACGCACTGCTCGGCTACTTTTTGTACTACGAAGGGAAACCCGGCGAAGCGGAAACAGCATTCCTGCACGCCCGCGAAATCGCCAGCAACCAAGCCGACGACGAACTCCTGATTATTCCTGCCATGCTGTACGCTTCACAGGGCCGGCGCGACAAGATCGATCCCCGCCTGTGGGCCTTCAAACCAGAGGAAACCGTGGATGGCGACACCGCCGAATGGATTGCCTCCACCTACGCACTTCTGGGCGAAAAAGAAAAATCGCTCGCCTGGTTTCGCAGAACTCTACAAGTCGGCAATCACAACTACCCCTGGTTCCAGCGCGACAAAAACTGGGAAAAGCTCCGCAACGATCCCGACTTTCAGAAGCTGATGGGCGAAGCGCAACAGCACTGGAACGAGTACACCAAACTATTCGGCGACGGAAAATTCTGATCGGGGCCTAGCAGCAAAAGCATTCAGCAGGAGGCCGTGATGAGCACCAACACAACCAGCAGCACGCGAGCATTCCGTGTGCAACGACGCGACGGTGACGGCTGCACTACTGTCGAATGTTTCGGTCGCCTGACCAGCGACAATGTGCCGCTGCTGAAAGAATCGATGCGCGAAGTCTGCGAGAAAAAGGGCCGCATCGTCTGGATCTGAAAGAAGTCCCGATGATGGACAGCTCTGGGCTTGGCGCGATAGTTGGCCTATACGTCTCGGCCCGTACCCGCGGTTGCAAGTTGGAAATCGTCAACGCCAGTCAGCAGGTCATCGACCTGTTCAGCATCACCAACGTATTGTCTTTATTTGAAGGTGTCGGCCGTTGCGGTCGCATTTAACGCGCAAGGCGCGGCACAGCCTAGACCACTAAGTCAGTTCAGAACCAAAAATAGGGATGCGCGCTTCCACCAAAGTGCCGGGCTGGGCGCGCAACACGGTGAGTTCGCCGCCAAATTGGCGCACTCGTTCGCGCATCCCGCCGATGCCCACACCCAGATGCGGTGAACGAACTTTCCCTGCGATCTCTTCCAAAACGCCTTTGCCGTAATCGCGCACGCGTACCACCACCGAATCCGCCTGTTTCTCCACTTCCACGCGGGCGCTCTCGCTTTTGGAATGTCGATAAACATTGGTGAGCGATTCCTGCACCACCCGAAAAATGGTGGTCTCAATGTCCGGCGACAGCCGCGGAAAAACTGTCGGCGTGATACTCAGGGCAATGTCAATTTTGCTGCGTTTGCTCAGGCCTTCCACAAACCAGTGCAGCGCGGCGCGCAATCCGGTTTCATCCAGCAGCGGCGGGTGCAACAGGTACGACAAATTGCGAACCGTGGCTATCGCCGTATCCAGGTGCGTGTCCAGCTCTCCGCCCGCGGAGCCTTTCGGGGTCATCATTTTGAGGCCAACCAACTGCTGGCCGAGGTCGTCGTGCAGCTCACGCGCCAGACGGCGGCGCTCTTTGTCCTGAATATGCAGCAATTGCGCGGAAAGTTTCTGCAGCTCTACAGTGCGCAGTTCGATGACGCGGCGGGATTCGTCCAGTTCACTGACGCGGGCGCGTAGCTCGCGATTGAGATCCTGGATCCGTTCTTCGTTGCGGCGCCGTTCGGTCAAATCTTGGGTTACTTTTGCAAAACCGCTGAGGGTTCCCTCGGGAGAACGCAGCGCGGTAATCGTCACAGAAGCCCAGAAGGTGCTGCCGTCCTTCTTTACTCGCCAGCCTTCGTCGTTGAAGCGTCCTTCTTTTTCCGCCAGCGCAAGTTCGCGCTCGGGCCAGCGGCTTTGCACCGCTTCTTCCGGATAAAACTTGGAAAAATGTTGGCCGATGATTTCTTCCGCGAGGTAGCCCTTGAGGGCCTGTGCGCCGGGATTCCAGGTCAGCACGCGGCCGGCGGGATCCAAAACAAAAATGGCGTAGTCACGAATGCTCTGCACCAGCAGGCGAAAGAGATCGCTGTGGGGCGCGAGAACCGTCTTAGTGACAGGCTCGGCTGCGGTCCGTTTGGTGCTCGTTATATGGTCTGGCAAGGAAAACTCAGGCTCGCTATCACAATCGGGGCTGTCTACACGCTAGCACCGATTTTATAGCGTGCCAAACGTAGGGTGGACGACGATTGCAGCGATAGCTACGGTAGTGGAATTACTCCACTACACTATGTCCTCGTCGTCCGATAGACTGCGCCCGGAGGGAGTATTCCCGCATGTATTCACGATATTTGTTCGCCTTGCTCATCACGTTGCTATTTGCCGGGCAGCAACTGCCGCCGGCGAAAATTCCTGTGACAGGCTTTCCGGGCCTCGATGAATACCGGGCCTCGCGCATCAATATTTACACCGACGACTTCGGCCAACTGTCGCGCTACCGAAAAGAAGATGCTGCGCTCGTATCGCTCGTGCCGAAGGAACCGCGCATCGTCTTCATTGGCGACTCCATCACCGACTACTGGAAATTGGACAACTATTTTCCCGGCAGGCATTTCATTAACCGCGGCATCGACGGGCAAACCACGCCGCAGATGCTGGTGCGCTTCCGCCAGGACGTGATCGATCTTGCATCCTACAGTTCTGGTTGATACTCGCAGGGACCAATGACATCGCTGGGGTCACGGGCCCAGCCCGCAACGAAGATATCGAAGCCAACTATGCGTCGATGGCCGAGCTGGCCCGGGCTCATTCTATTCGAGTGGTGTTCGCGTCCGTGCTCCCGGTGCACAACTACATCCACGACGCGGAAGAGTCTTTCGCGGTGCGCCCGCGCGAAAGAATCCTCGCGCTCGACAAATGGTTGAAGGACTACTGCGCCAAAAACGGCTACGTCTACCTCGATTATTTCTCCGCATTAGTCGACGATCACGGCATGTTGAAACGCGATCTCGCCGATGACGGGCTGCATCCCAACGATGCGGGCTACAAAATCATGTTGCCCCTGGCGGAAAAAGCCATAAAGACCGCTCTGGCAGGGAAGAGCTGAAGATTGGTGAGACAAAAGGGGAGATCGAGAGGCATGAACGACACTGCGGGAATGATCGATCTAGTGGCGCAAGCAAACAACCTATCGGGCAATTATCAAAACGTCGTCGTCGCGCGTATCAACGATCACGTGCTGCGCATGTCGCGCATGACGGAACCGTACTTCTGGCATTTCCATCCCAACTCCGATGAGACGTTCATCGGTGCCGAAGGCACGGTGATTTTAGAATTGGAAAATCAGCGTATAGAACTAAGCGCCGGACAAATGTTCACTGTGCCGAAGGGCGCCAAACACCGCACCTCTCCCGCCGGCGCATATTCGATCAATCTAACTTTTGAACGCGCGGATTTGGAGACGGTTCGAGTATAGATCCGATTCGGAGCGTGGTCGCTTACTGCGTCAGCAAATACAAATCGGCGTGGCCGCTGGGGCGAACAAAAACCACAGTACTGAGGTCGCGTGCGAGGTCATAGGCGTTGCCGCCTGTCACCAGCGGAAAACTGAACGGCAGCTTCATGGCAACCTGCGGAGCGCCTACCGCTTTGCCTTCGGCCCATTTCTGACGATAGATGGTGACGTCGGTTTTACCCGGTATCGCATAGATGAACGATTTATCGCCTTTTTCAAGATTGGCGCCGAAGGTCACCACCCCGGGCACGACCAAAGTGCACTTGTGGTCGGCCATGGAAAACGAATAGATGCCGGGGTTTTCTCCCGAGGAGTTTAGCGTCAGTAAATATTTCCCGTCGAAAGTCGCATCGAAGGTGAAACCGCAGTTGTCGCTAAGCTTTTCCGGTTCCGAGCCGTCCACACTCTCCTGAAAAATGGAGGGACTCTTGGCGCCTTTTTCAAATCCATTGATGAACATGAATTTGCTGTTGCCGATCCAGCCCATCGCTTGTAGCGCGGTATTTTCTCGCCATTTCAGCGAATGCCGGTTGCTTCCGTCAGGATTCGAAAAATAGAGCAGCGAAGGTTTTCCCGGCAGATCGATAAAGTAAGCGATCTTGGAGTCGTCCGGCGACCACAAACCGGTCCCGACCGAAATATCCTGCGCCAGGCGCGTCTTATGATTGCCGTCGATGTCCGATACGAAGAGTTCGCTGCGATCGCGGGAGGGAACGGTTACGTACATCACTTGTTTGCCGCTGCGCGACACGACCGGCTGTGTGGCGTTCTCGCCGGCGATTTCAACGAACTGTTTCGTGTGCGTGTTGTAGGTTGTGAGATTGTCGGTGGCTTTCCCGTTCACCAAATAAATTCCGTGGCCTCCGGGGGCCGGCATGGGCGACCGGTCCGGGCCAGTGCCAAAGGTGACCTGAGTCACGGCTTTATCGGCAATGGTCAATTTCCAAATGTTGGTGAGGCCGCTATCGGTGCGGCTCATTAACAGGCTTTTGCCCGGCTCCAGCCAAACTTCGTCCGCAGACTGGCCATCGATCACCAGAAAAGGCTCGACGGTTTTCTTCTCCACATCCACGATGAAGCTCTGCGTCGCTTCGATGGTGGAAATGCCACTGCTGGTGAAAAGGAGTAAATGCCGCCCATCCGGATAAGGCAAGATGCGACGAATGCCAAAATTCCCTGATCCAAGATGAGCAATTTCCTCTTCACCCGTACCGGAGGGATTTGCCCGGAAAACCGCGAAGCTGCCTTGCGTGGTGTAGTACAGCCATCTGCCGTCCGGGGACGGAGCGACTGCTCGACCGGCGAGCAGGCGCTTGGGACTACCGCCCAAGGCCGGTACTGACCAGGCTTCTCCCTTTCCGAAGATGCGTGCGTAGTAAATTTCTGTGCCATCGGAGGAGAAATTAGAGATCACTTTGTCGGAGTCGTCGCTGGTGAGCTGCAAAGCTTCGCCGCCGTTGGCGAGCATCGTGAAGATTTGCAAGACGCCGTTGACCGGAGAGGTGAACACCACCGAGTGGCCGTCGGGCGAGAGATGCGCGCCGTTCATGGGTTTGTCCCAGTGAGAAATTTGCGCGATTTTTTGTGGGCCGCTGGAAGCGGGCTTGGAGCCGGCGCCGAAATGATAGGCGGCGTAGGCGACCCCGGCCACGACTACAACCGCGGCGGCGAGGCCGATCCACAGTTTGGAAGTGCCACTGGTGGCTGGCGCAATCGCGGAGCCCGACGCGACCGAGACTGCGCTGGAACTGTGCGAAGTTCCGCTGGGATCTGGCGGGTTAACACCTGCCGCGGCGGCCGCTGCTGCTGAAGCCGCGACGGCTTCCTGCGCGGCTGCTTTGCCGGAACCGGAGAGGCGGCCCGAATCCGTGTCGCGACGCAGGCGACGCAAATCGGAATGCACGTCCGCGGCGGATTGATAGCGCAGGCCGGGATCCTTCTCGATGGCTTTACTAACGATGCGTTCAAGTTCCTGCGGCAGATCCGGATTGATGCGCGCGATGGGCGTAGGCGTACCATCGAGAATCTCGCGGAAGATGACCCCGCTCGTTTCACCGCGAAATGGCAATTTGCCGGTGGCCATTTCGTACAGCACCGCGCCGAAAGAAAAGAGATCGGTGCGCGTGTCGAGTTCCTTGCCGCGCACTTGCTCCGGCGACATGTACGCGACGGTGCCAAGCGTGCTGCCCGGGCTGGTGAGCATGGCATCTTCGGTCGCCATGGTGTTGCCGCCGGGAGTGACGGCCTTTGAGGCGCTAATCTTGGCCAGACCGAAGTCGAGAATTTTGGCGTGATGTTTGCTGGTCAGAAAAATGTTGGCGGGCTTGATGTCGCGATGAACGATGCCCTTGGAGTGCGCAGCGTCGAGGCCAGCAGAAATGCCAATGGCTGCTTCGAGTAGGTCTTCCAGATCGAGCGGGCGATTCTGGATGGCGTACTTAAGAGTTTGTCCCTCAAGAAATTCCATGGCGATGAACGCCTTGCCGCCATCCTCGCCGATGTCGTAAATAGTGCAAATGTTGGGATGATTTAACGCTGAGGCGGCCTGCGCTTCACGTTTGAAACGCGCTAACGCCTGGGGATCCGCGGCGACCGCATCGGGCAGGAATTTCAACGCGACAAAACGCAGCAGCCGCGTATCTTCCGCTTTGTAAACGACGCCCATCCCGCCGCCGCCGAGTCGGTCCACGATGCTGTAGTGGGAGATGGTCTGGCCAATCAGGGATGAGGGATCCATGCGGTAGGTGGGATTCTAGGTGGGGAGAGAAGTGCTGTCAACGCAGGGAAGTCTAGATTTGTGCATGCGCCTTACGTAGGCAGGCGCGATCAGGCTGGAGCTTTGTCGCGGAGGCTCGCGAGCAGGTAGCCGGCGCCTTTGCAGTTGGGGCATTCCTTATTGCGGTAGTAGCCGGTGGCTTCGCAGTGTAGGCACTCGACCCAGTCGAGGGCCTTGTCGGCGAGGGCGTTGGTGCCGGCGCAGCGTACGCCGGCGAAGATTTTGCAGCAACGACCATTGGCGACTTTTAAGTTGTGACCAACGCCGCCACATTCGGTACAGCTCGTGACTGGTAGGTCGCGTTTCATGTGTTGATGATACGCCTTTGCGGGGGATTTCACCTGTTTACGGCTGGACTCGAGAGATGTTGAGTAGAAGTGAGCGAGTTGTGGCGGCTTAGTCCAGTAGAATCGATCTAGTGAAAGCCTTCGAATTATTGGGACAGGCGACGGCGCCGGACGGGCGCGTCATCAAGTTAATTCAGCGCGGCGCGGATTATTTGATCATGGCGGGAGACGCGGTGTTGATGTCCAGCCGTCTGCATGGCTCGGAAGAGGCGCTGGCCGGGCTGGGTTGTCAGCGCGCTAACACTTTGCCGCGGCCGTGTGTACTCGTCGGCGGACTGGGAATGGGATTCACGGTGCGCGCGGCGCTGGATGTGTTGCCGGCGGATGCGACCGTGGTGGTGGCGGAATTGCTACCCGCGGTAATCGAATGGAATCGCGGGCCGCTCGCAGCGCTGGCGGGGAATCCGCTGAGTGATCCACGTGTCCGGATTGACCAACGCGATGTCGCGGAGACGATCACGTCGGGTGCCGGCGAATTCGATGCGATCTTACTCGACGTGGACAACGGGCCTGAGGATTTGACCACGGAAGGGAACGCGGCGATTTACACGACAGCAGGGATTGCGGCGCTTCACGCCGCACTGAAGACGCGGGGAGTGTTGACGATCTGGGCGGCGAAGAATGACACAAAATTTCAGCGGCAATTGCGCAACGCAGGATTCCAGGTCCACGTGCAGATCGCGCGCGATCGTGCCAACCGCGGCGGCCGCCACACGGTGTTCGTGGCCTACAAGTCGGAGCACTGAGCTGCGCCTGCAAGCTGTTTAGAGCTTGTCTTTGGTCTGCTCGGTAATCCAGTTGGTTTCCCAGGTTTTGCCGCCGTCGGTGGAGAAGGCTTGCTCGAAGTGGGGCCTGTCGGTATTGGTGTTGGTCCAGGTGAAGCGCGCGAAGATGGCGCGACCTTCGAAAGTTTGCTGGTTGTAGAATTCGCCGCGTCCGTTGTTGAACTGGCCGACCATGGGATTCTGCTCCATGATGCCGTCGGCGCCGTTGGCCCAGTAAATGCTCCACTGATGCGATGCGGGATTATAGAAGCGCAGCGCGACTCCCTCGATGCGGGTGCGCTTGTCGGCGGTCTCTACTTTCAACTCTTCGACCTCGGCGCGTCCGTCGAGCAGCTTTTGGCAGAAGGTGGTGCCGTCGTACTCGGTCCATTCATTGGAGCCGACTAGCCGCTTGTTCAAGCGCTTCAGGTGAAATTTCCAGTGGCCTACCAGAAAGTCGAAATCGTGCTGGCCGTCATGGTCGTCGCGCGCGGACTGAGCAGTGCTGGCGCTCTGCGCAGTCGCATGATCGTTCATCATGACGAACGTCGCGGCGAACAGCACGGTGAAGATTAGGAATTTGCGGACCTTCATGGAGTTCCTCTCAGCGAACGGTGGGTGACGCGCGATTGATCACGTTGACGCCCGAACGGCGATAAGCGTTACCGCCGTCTTAAATTTAATTCGCGGGATCGTTCTTGTTAGCTCGGTTTCCGTAGGTGGTTTCCCGTATTGCAGGAATTGTATGCCGGGATTCAACTGAAGGCGAAGTTCTAAACTTTTGTCCGCGCGATGAGCGCAGGAGCCGCGACCACCAGAGTTGCGGATTTAGGAGATAGCCATGGGTAATCTGGATGGATTGAAAGTGGCAATTTTAGTAACCGACGGATTTGAGCAGGCGGAATTGGAAGAGCCGCGCAAGGCGCTCGACTCTGCGGGAGCGAAGACGCAGGTGGTGTCGCCAAAATCCGGCAAAGTGCGCGGATGGAAAACCAAAGATTGGGGCGACGAGGTTTCCGTCGATGTACCGCTGGCGAAGAGCAAGAACGCTGAGAATTTCGACGCGCTGTTGCTGCCCGGTGGTGTGATTAACCCTGATGCGTTGCGCATGAATCCAGATGCGGTCGCGTTTGTGAAATCCTTCTTCACGGCGGGCAAACCGGTGGCGGCCATCTGCCACGGGCCGTGGACCATCATCGAAGCGGGCGAGGCGCGCGGGCGGCGTATCGCGTCGTGGCCGTCGCTAAAGACCGACTTGAGAAATGCCGGCGCGGAATGGGTCGATTCCGAAGCGGTTGTGGATAAGAATCTTGTGACGGCCCGCAAGCCCGACGACTTGCCGGCATTCAACAAGGCAGTGATTGAGGTTTTTGCGTCGAGCCGCGGAAAAACAAAAACTGCAACAAACTAGCGCTTTCAATTTGCAGAGTGCCCCGCGCAGCGAAGAACCGCGCGGGGCAATTTTTTTGCCTAGAGTTCAGTTGCGTTCAGGTTTCGGCGTAGGATGCCAGTATGAAGAAGGGAATTGGAGTAAGACTGGGCGGCATTGTCAGCTCCGCGGTGTTTTTGGGGTTGGCAATTTTGGGTCGCGGCGGCTGGAATGCATTTTTCGCGGTGTCTGCGCTTCGAACGATTGTGGCCGTCACACTTCTCTTGGTGATCGCGGGGCTTTTTACCGAGATAAGTCTGAGTTCGGGTACCCGGGAGGATGTTGCCAATCGCTGGGTGCTGTGGGTGTTTTCCGCGGTGGGTTTGGCGCTGGCATTTTTCCCGGCGTACACCGACAGGATTAATTTTTTGACGTTTGGCGGTGATGCGGTTCGCTGGGTGGGAGTGGCGCTGTACATCGTGGGTGGCGTGCTGCGGATGTACCCGGTGTTCGTGCTGAAAAATCGGTTCAGTGGCTTGGTGGCGATTCAACCGGGGCATCAACTGGTGACCAGCGGAATTTACAGCGTGATGCGCAATCCCAGCTACCTCGGTTTGGTAGTAAACGCGCTGGGATGGGGCCTGGCGTTTCGATCTGGAGTTGGAGTGTTGCTGGCGCTCGCCAATGTGCCTCCCCTGGTAGCGCGAATGCATTCAGAAGAACGCCTGCTGGAATCGGAATTTGGCGCAGAGTACCGCGATTACGCTGCGCGCACGAAGCGCTTGATACCGGGCATCTACTAGACCGCTCGCAAAATATTTCGTCCGGAAGCGTACCGTCGCGGTTCGCCTGCGTGATAGCATCCGGCATGATCGCTCACCAATCAGCCAACAAACTATTTCTAATTTTCGGCGCTGCGGCGTTTCTGTGCGTGAACAGCGCCGCGCAAAACGCCCAGCCAGCTCACCAAGCCGACGCCGCAAAGGCTGGATCCTCGCAGCAGTCGCAAGCGCCGGGACCCGCGCCGGTACCATCCTTCTACGACAAAATAATGCAGCGAGCGGCCAACTCCAACGGCGCGTGGACCGGCGAGCAAATCGCCGCGATGGCCCGGCTGCGCGATGCGGCCATGCACGACGACTATGCGTTGCAGGAATTACGGCATCTCACCGACAACATCGGCCCGCGTATCAGTGGGTCTCCGCAAGCGCAGGCTGCGGTGGAGTATGTCGCTGCGGAAATGCGTGCACTGGGCGCGGAAGTGCAGCTTGAAAAAGTCAACGTGCCGCATTGGGTGCGCGGCGCGGAAACGGCCGAGTTGGTCGGCTGGCCGGGGCAAACCGCGGGCACGAGCCAAAAAATTGTGCTGACCGCGTTGGGCGGTAGCGGCGCAACGCCAGCCGACGGATTGCAGGCCGAAGTGTTGGTGGTGAATTCATTCGAGGAGTTGCAAAAGCTGCCAGCCGATTCAGCGCGCGGAAAAATCCTCCTCTTCAACGAACATTTCGATAAGCAACTCGCGGCCCAAGGAAGCGGCGGGCCTGCTTACGGCAAAGCCGTGGTGTATCGCGCACTCGGACCGATGGCGGCAACAAAAGCAGGCGCGGTGGCAGTCTTGGTGCGCTCGGTAGGCGGCGCGGACTATCGCATACCGCACACCGGCGCAACGCTTGCGACAGGCGATGCCCATCCGCTTCCGGCAGCAGCAGTCACGGCCGAAGACGCGGATTTGCTGGCGAATTTGTCGCGACAAGGCCCGGTAAAAATGCACCTGACGCTGACGCCGCAGATTCTGCCGCGCGTCGACAGCTACAACGTGATCGCCGACTGGAAAGGAACTGAGCATCCCGAACAAGTTGTGATCGTTTCCGGGCACCTCGATTCATGGGATTTAGGTACCGGGGCGATCGATGACGGCGCAGGCGTCGTCGTCTCGATGCAGGCAATTCATTTGCTCAAGCAATTGGGCATTCATCCTCGCCGTACCGTGCGCTGCATTGCCTGGATGGACGAAGAACAAGGTAGCGAGGGCGGCGCGCAATACGCCAAAGATCACGGCGCGGATTTGGCCAATCAAATCGCCGCGCTGGAATCCGATTTAGGCGCAGGCCATCCCGGCGGTTTTTATTACACGGGAAAATCGGAACTAGAAGAATGGATACGCCCGGCCGCCAGCGTGCTGGACGCAATCGGCGCAAGCACCGCATTCCCCTCACACGAAGTAGGTGCCGACGTCGATCCGCTGAATCAAAAAGGCGTGCCAGGCTTCGCGCCGGCCCAAGACAGCCGCTTCTACTTCAACTACCACCACACCCCCGCAGACACCTTCGACAAAGTTGACCCGAAGGAGCTGGCAGAAAACGCCGCGGTCATGACCGTGCTGGCCTACGCGCTAGCCGACGCGAAAGACACAGCGCCGCGATAAGTTGGATTAGCGACGCTGCGGTTTTCGTCCGAACCACGCGGCAAGCAATCCGAGAATCATCAGAATGGCGCCCCAGATGAGGTTGAGGTTGACGCCCATGGATTTGGCGTACTGGCTGGAGCCGTTGGTGAAGAGGCCGTAACAGGCCAAAAGCGAGCCGATCACTAGGAACAGCAGACCAAGCGGCAAGCGAACGTCGAGTCCCATTCCAGTTCTCCCTTGTTGCGGCTCACTAATTTTTACCGAAACAAAAAGTTCAGCACTAGCGCCATTGCTGCGACACCGGACGCGATGAAAATAGGTCGCTTGTACCACGGCAAGTTGTTGTCGACGTGCCGCGGCGTGAGTGAGTAGACCAACCCAACCAATTCGCCTTCCGGCCGCGCCTTCGTAAGCAAACTTAAAGTGGTGGTGATCAGCAAATTCACCGAGAAGGCAAAAATCGCCGTCCAGAAATTCTGCGCCATATCGCTGGGGTAGACATGCAGCGTGGTGATCCAACCGCCGTGTAAGCCCGGAACTGCACCCTGCGGGATGGTGAGGCCGTGATGAATGAGAGCCGCCGCCGATCCGCTGAGTAAACCGGCGAACGCCGCATGTCCGGTAGTGCGTTTCCAAAACATGCCGAGAAGAAATGTGGCGAAGAGCGGCGCATTCACCAGCGAAAAGATCAGCTGCAGCGCGTCGTAGATGTTGTTGAAGCTGGTGACCGCGTAAGCTGCGCCAATCGAAAGCAAAATACCGCCAACTGTTGTGGCTCGCCCCATCCACAAGTAGTGCGAGTCGCTGGCATTTTTTCGGATGTAGCTCTGATAGATGTCGTAGGTCCAGACGGTATTGAAGGCGGTCACATTGCCGGCCATGCCAGACATAAAACTCGCCAGCAGCGCAGTGATACCGAGTCCTAGCATGCCGGCAGGGAAGAAGTGAATCAGCAGCAACGGAGTGGCTAAATCGTAGTTGTAAACCGGAGCGCCGGTGGAATCCACCACGGGCACACCAGTGATGGGATCAGCTTTCTGTGGAATGATTCCGTGGGGATGAGCCTCCGTCGCCGGCGGACTTTCGACGACTTTCGTTTCGGGTGCTGCGTCTATAGCGGCTACCAGCGCAGCGGGCGTCGAGGCATTCGCGGGTGCCATCGTGTGAGAAGTCACCATCACGGCAATGAGCCCCGGCAAAATCACCACGAACGGAAAAAACATTTTGGGAATCGCAGCTATCACAGGGACAAGTCGAGCCGACTCCTGCGAATCCGCGGCCATCGCGCGCTGAATCACTAAAAAGTCGGTGCACCAATATCCGAAACTTAGGACGAAACCGAGGCCCATCACCAGACCGATCAAGCCCACGCCTAACGAGTTGGTGGAAGCGTGCTCCATGCCGCGCCACGAATGAGTCATAGTCGCGGGAAGGCGCTGTTGAATCGCTGCCCAGCCACCAACGTTGCGCAGGCCAATCCACACCAACGGCAGAAACCCCGCCACGATCAGAAAGAACTGCAAAACTTCGTTGTAAATTGCGCTGCTGAGTCCTCCCAGAAAAATATAGCCCAGTACAATCGCCGCGCTGATAAAAATACTGAAATGGAAAACCCACGCGTGCGGAATAAAGCCATCGAACAGACCAAGCGTTTGAATCAGCAACGCCATGGCGTACAGGCTGATGCCCGAACTGAAGATGGTCATGATCGCAAACGAAAAGGCGTTCAACGCACGCGTTTTTTCGTCATAGCGCATGCGCAAATATTCGGGAACGGAGCGCGCTTTGGAGCCGTAATAAAACGGCATCATGAAATAGCCGACGAACAACATCGCGGGGATCGCGCCAATCCAGTAGAAGTGGCTCATCACGATGCCGTACTTCGCGCCGGACGCGCCCATGCCAAGGACTTCCTGCGCGCCGACATTCGCGGAAATAAAGGCCAGTCCACAAACCCACGCAGGAATGGAGCGCCCTGCCAGGAAAAAGTCGCTAGAACTGCGAATGTAGCGCTTCAGCGCGAAGCCGATGCCCAGCACAAACCCAAAATAAACGAGCAGGATCAGCCAATCGATCGACGCCAGATGCACTTGGGCTCCTTAAGTCGGCGAGCGGCCGCGATGCGGATGCGAAGATATGGGAAGAGCAGCCGTCTGTAAATGGCTGACTTTGCGGCGGCCCTAGTTTGTCGCCGAAGCAGCAGTTCCGCTGACAGCGGGCTTTGCCACTTTGGCTTGCGTTGCATCGATGCCGAGTTGCGAGCGGCCCAGCGGCGTGAGGTCGTCGACTGTGGCGCGACCTTTGAAGTCGATTTCGAAATTGTCTGGCGCGAAATCCGGGGGAGTTTCTCCGGTCAAAAACGAAGGCGCCTGCCGCTGCGTGTACGCAGCATTCTTCGGACAGGCCGGAATGGAAGCGATGTACATCACGTTGCTGTAGCCGCTTCCGCGGTGTTCGTTTTCGACCGCGTGCACCACGTCGGTGTGCCAGAAAACCGTGTCTCCCGGCTCCATGGTTGGGATAGAAGAGAGCGCGGGCAGAAGCACGCTGTGATACTGCGGATTGATCGATAGCGTCTTCCCGGGTTTCGCGCCGCAAAGTTCGTCTTCAGGCACGTCGCTCTGTAGCGCGCGCAGCAACACATACACCATCGAGTTCGCGATCGGAATGAGTTGCAGCGTGCCGTCGCCTTTGCCTTGGCGAGTCAGCGCCGTCCATCCCTGAAAGGTGCGGAACATGGAGCACACCGCTGGTGACGCAACCTCTTGCACCTCCGGCCTGTATGCTGCGTCGAAGGCGTCGTACTGCCGCCAATTGCCGGCAAAAACGTGGCGGTACACATTGCGAAAATTCACATCGAGCCAGCGCTCCACCGAGCCGCCGTCCACATGCGGCGACAATCCCAACGATGCCGATCCTGGCGGACGGCGCCGAATGCGATCGGCGTAAGCCGGCGTTTCGTCTGGATTGAAATGCTGCTTGCCTTCGCTTTCGGCTTTCCACAACTTGTTCAAGAAAACTCGCACGCGAGTCAATTCTTCGGACTGCCGCGCCTGCACCTGCGGTCGCGACCAATAGATGCCGTAAATCTGCGGTTTAGCAGAAGCCAGATCGCCGAAGTAATTGTCGACCGCCGCGTGTGCCAACTTTTCGGTGAGGCCATTGCCGTCGACATAGGTTCCAATTTCGTCATTCCATGCGGAGGCTTGGGCCGCCGGAAAAGTCTGTCGCACCACGCAGGCGCCACGATCTTTAATCTTGGCAATCATCTCGGGTGACACAGTGCCGGCTTTCACGTCGGCATACGCAACTGTAGGAATCACATCAAGACCGGCCTCGCGTTCTTTGACGATGGCGGCCACTTTGCGCTGCATCTCCGCTTCAACTTCCTGAAACATTTCCGCGTGGTTGGGCAGTGCTTCGCGCAACGATTTCTTGACGCTGCGAACAGCTCCGGGCAAGTCGGGAATTTCGAAGGCCATGATGTGCGCTCCAATCCTCGTCAGTAACGAATGCAGAATTTATCAATGCGAGCTGATTCTCCGGCCACGCCAGAAGAGTCAGCGAGGCCATCATAGGCAAATCCAATTGAGGATGGTGATGCGGACAGGCCAACCTCTGATACTATTCGGCCATCAGGCCCCCGCCGCTTGACCGATGGTTTCCCGATGAAACCGCAGTTCGAACGAGTGACGTTCTCAAAAGGCTGTTCGCTGCGGGTCTACCATCGCCGCGTCGCGGAAATTCCCTTCGAGTGGCACCACCATCCCGAGTACGAGCTAACGCTGACTCTAAACAGCAAAGGCTGGCGATTCATCGGCGATCACGTCGGTCAATACCACGCACCCGATCTGGTCCTGGTGCCACCGGACATGCCGCACACTTGGGCCTCCACGGCGAACCTCAAACGCGGGCAGCCACACACCGCGATCGTGGTGTGGTTTTCAGGTTCGTGGTTGAGCCGCTTCATCGAGTTGTGCCCGGAATATGCCGGTATCCGCGCACTGCTGCGCAAATCGCTTACAGGCTTGGCGTTTGAGCCTGCCGCCACAGCGCGCGTGGCGAAATCCGCGCAAGAACTGCTGGCTACTCAGCCTCGCGCGCGTCTTCACCGCACTTTGGAATTGCTGATGGAGTTGGCAGGGACGCCGGCTACTGCGCTCTCCACCAACACCGGCCATCTTCGGCCCACCGCGGAGGGCGAACCGGCACAACTTACCCGCGTCTTGGATCATCTGCACAAGAATTTTCACGAGACCATTCGCATCGATGCATTGTGTGAGATCGGGAATTTGTCGGCGCGTTCATTGCACCGGCTGTTTGTGAAACATCTGGGTGAAAGCGTAAGCGATTATCTTTGCCGTCTGCGGATCGGACGCGCTTGCATGCGCCTGGTCGAGAGCGACGCCTCGGTCAGCATGATCGCCTACGAAGTGGGCCTGGCGAATCTCGCCAACTTCAATCGACACTTCCGGCGAGTGCGACAGACCACCCCGACGGCCTATCGCGAATCCGCGAAAAAATTGGGACGAGGCGCCGGAAATCACAGCGACGCCGAGGAAGACAATCTTTCGGAAAGGCCGAAGTCGCTCGAAGGACCGCGCCGGCTCCAGGCGTTCCGCTCGCCGGCCAGCGCGAGCCCTCGCGCACTGCAATCTCGTACCGTGCGACCGGACTAATCATTCCGACTTGTGATGAGCGAGATGCGCGAGGATCGCCGATGCTGTGGCGTTGGGGTTCTCGCGGTGCGGGAAGTGGCCTACTTTATCGAGGACTACGCGTTTGTAGCCGCGGTGAAGTGGGACTCAAGGCCTTCGGATTCTTTTGGGGCGTCGCAAAAATCGGAGCCGCCTTGAATCATCAATGCGGGCGTGGATAATTTTCCTATTCGTTGGAGTTCTTCTTTGAGAGCGTCGTAGCGCGACTCCCAGGCTTCGCCGGGGAGCCAGCGGGAGCGAGTAGGAGTTGGCGGTGATCGCGACCCAATCAGGATTGCGAAAACTTTCGGAGGTGGCGGCAAATTCGGTGTCGTCGAACCAGCCTGGCGGGCTCCATGTATCCCAGTGGATGCGGGCGAAAGCGATGGGATCTTCGCGGACTTTTTCCAGCCCGCCATCCACGCACAGAAACCACTGATACCAGAAGCGGCGCGATTGCTCCAACTCTGGAATCTTGAACTGGGAGCGCGGTTGGAAAGCCAAGGAGAGTGTCGCGATCGATGTCACTCTTTCGGGGAAGAGTGCGGCGAGGGTGTAGGCAGTGCGCGCGCCCCAGTCATGCCCGACCACTGCGAAACGGGTTAGCTTGAGGCGGTCCGCCAAGTCGACAGCGTCTTGGGCGAGCGCAACACCGGAGCCGACCCGTGGCGTCTCTTGATTCAGGAATTTTGTTGGCCCGAATCCGCGCAGGAACGGAATGATCGTGCGATAGCCGGCGGCATTCAAACGTAGCGCGAGCGGATGAAAACCTCGCGGCGCGTCAGGCCAGCCATGCAGCAGCAGAACCGGCGAGCCGCTCGAAGGCCCGCTCTCTTCGTAAGCAATCTCCAGCGATTCGGTTTGAACGGTCGGCACCGGGTAGTCCCCTCGATAGAGTTACACCGAAGAGATTCGCAGAACTACGAAAGGAGTGCGCGGAATCGCAGACCGTGTCTATGGCTATTTCGCTGGGCTTAAGCGGTCTAATTCAGATGGATCGTTCAGGAGTTCGAGGCGTTGCAGCGAGAGCGGGACGTTGCCGTTTACCCAGACGTAGTCGTGGAAGGCGCGCAGGGTGAATTTGTCGCCAAGTTGCAGGCGGCGGTCGGCGAGGAGCCTTTCGATTTGTAGTTTGCCGATTTCGTAATCGATGGCAAGGCCGGGGGCGGCGGAAAAGTCGGCGGCTTCGCCTTCGGCAGTTTGGCGGTCCATCGGCACGGTCCGCGCGAGGTAGTCGGCGGCTTGCGCGATGGAGAATTCGCCGAGGGCCAGTTTGACGTCGACTTCCACCCGCAGGGCGCGCAGGCGCATGAAGTTGTAGATGATTTCGCGAGAGCGCGGGCTGTCGTCGTATAGGCCGGCTTGCAGCATCATTTCTTCGGCGTAGAAGCCGATGCCTTCGTTGACTCCGCTGTCGTAATAGTGGCGGCGAATTTCATCGGGATTGCGCCAAGCCAAAGAAAGTTGGAAGAAGTGACCGGGGATGCCTTCGTGCACGCCGGTGGTGCGCGCGTCGAGGGCGTAGGCGCGGTCGAAGTACGGGGAATCTTTTGAGGGCGGTAAAGACCAGCGCACGCCGTTCTGCTGCAGCCGCGACGGCGAAGTGAAATCGTCAAGTTCGCCGAAAGCATTCAGCGCCTCAAGATAATCGGGAGCGGAGCGAATGGTCCAGTGCGGAAGATCGGGCGGCACAGTGAGAATTTCATGCTGGGTGAGATAGCTGCGAATTGCCGCGTCATCGTGAGCCATGCGCGAAGCGAGTTCTTCAGTGGATCCGGCGAGAGTTAATTCCGGGGCGTTGAGGTCGCGCTGATGTTCGTAGCTTTCGAGGGATAGGGTGCGGTCAAAATCCTGGCGGGCCATGGTGAGAAGTTGCTCGGGAGTGAAGGGAAGAAGCGCGACTCTGTGCAGGAAGAATTCGTATTTTTCGCGGCCCAGCGCGAAATCCTGGCGCATGGTGGGCAGGGTTTGTTTGAGCCACTCGCGATATCTGACTAGCGATACGGTCGCGGAGGCCATGGCGGTGTGGAAACGTGCGCGCTGGGTATCGTCTGCCAGCAGAGGGGCGACGCCGCGATCGACGCGAGCCATGCGCGCGTCGATGTCGGACAGCCACTCGATGGTGAGCTGCGCGAAGGGAGCAACCGCGCGCAGGTTCACTTTGGCTTGCTGCAAAATGTAAGGAATATTTTCCGCACGCACGATGATTTCCTGGCAGCGCGATTGATCGAACGGTGCGGGAGGAAGCAGCGCGTCTTGCAGCGCGCTCACAGTTTGCCCGACGTAGAAGGCGGGATCGCGTTGCCAGCGTGGATTTACATCCAATTCCCAATGGACGCGGGCCAGCGCTGAACCGATGAGTTGGTAATCGACTTGGCGCGCAACCGGCCACCCTTCCGTTTTAATTTCTTTCCAGCGGCGTTCAAACTCGGCGAGGTCCGCGCGCTGCTTGGTGATGGCTACGGTGGACCAATCGCGAGGGCCGCCGGGATGCTCGAGCCGAGGAACATCGTCAAAGGTGAAGGGGGCATATTTCGCGCGCCAGGTCCAAAAGTCCGAGGCGAGCTGATCGAGCGGATCGGCGATAGCAGATGCTGAAAAAATTGTGGTCAGACAAATTAATGTTAGGAAAAGTCGGCGCATGAGGCTTTGCAGTATAACGCGGCGCGAGAATAGGGAAGTCTTGGAGGTACATGAAATTCCTGGATCAAGATGTTTTGGTAGTTGCATCGCCGGGGTAGACCGAGTTGAGTCTAAATCTCCACACGCAACTACGGCGTGTGGGGCACCCATTTGTCGATGGAGGCTAGATCGAGAGACTCCGCTAGCGATCGCAAAGAAAAAATCGCCGAGAACTATGGGACGTCGACGGTGGCGGCTTGGGCCCAGGTGTTTTGGGATTCGGAGTCGCGGACGACCAGACGGACGAGGTAGGTGCCGGGGTCGAGCAGGAAGCTGAGTGTTGCGGCGGTTTGTGTGCCGGCGTTGCCGGCGTTCCAGCGGACGGCGACGTTGCGGTCGATGGCGCCGAGATATTTTCCGTTGTGGTCGAAAATGGCCGCGACGACGCGGAGGTCGTTGGCGTTGCGGCCGGCGGTCTGATGGTGCGGCAGGTCGTCGAGGGTGACCAGGGCTACGACGTTTAATTTCGATGGCGGCTTACCGTCGCGCACCGTTTGGGTCTGCAGTTTAATGGGCAGATCATTTATTTGGTTTTGGGAATAAATGGCGTCGGTGACTAAATCGTTTTCCTGTTGCTTGGGGTCGGCGAGATGGTTGGGGGCGAAGTATCCGCGACGGGCGCTGACGGTGACTTTGTCGATGCCTACGATTTTTACTTTGATCTCGTGATACTTGCCGTTTTCCTGCAGGTTTTCTGGAGAGAAGCCCAGTTGATAGACGAACTCCGGGGCGGAGGCGGTGCGCCGCAGGCCTTCCATCAGGTTGTTGTTGTTATGAAAAAAAGTTCCGCCGGTACCGTCAGCAAAAACGGAGAGGACGTTGTAGTCGGCGATGTTGTCGTTCTCGTCGTTGGTCACGCCCCGTGAATCCAAAGTGTTGATCATGATGTGGGCGCGGACGGCGCGATCGATCACCTGGTATTCGCGGTGTTCGCGGTCGCTGATAAGAAAGCTGGGAGAGGCCAGCACGATGGTGCGTTGGCCGGGCAGAGAATTTAGCCGGTCGATCACGTCCGACAGAGTTTTCAAGACCATGGCGGTCTGCAGGTCGCCCAGACGCAAAACGCGTTGAGCGGAGGCGTTGACGATGGTGGTGGCGGTCTTTGGATCTTTTACTCCGCATTGGGTCATCACTTCGCTTTCCGCCATGCCACGGGTCATGGAATCGTGGCGGTCCACGATTTGGTTGGCCATGTAGTAGGTCATGGCGGGGCAGGATTCGGCTTGGGTGCCGGGAAGGGGATTGGGCTTAAGGCGACGGACGGCGTCTTGCAGTTTGGCGCGGTCGTCGGTGAAGTCTTGGGTGATTTTTCCGGAGGTGGTGAAGATAGCCAAGCGGGCGGGGCCATTCAATGAGTTGGCGATGAACTGCAATGCGGCGGACTGCAGTTGGGGGAGGTTGTCGAAGGTGGAGTGCAAGTCGTCGAAGAGTAGGGCAGTGAAATTTTCCGGAATGACGGTATGGGTGGGGACCGAAGGCGCGGCGGTTGCCGTGGTGGGCTCGAGTTGCTGCGATTGTTCTACGGTGAACTCAGTGATCTGTTGCTGCTTGCGTTCGTCGTAGAGTTGGAAATTTTCTTTATGGAGATTGCCGAGAGCGTGGCCCGCAGAATCGCGGACGACTACCGGAACGGTTACGAGATTTACTCTGAGGCGAAGGGTGGCGCCGGAGTTGGGTGCTGGGGCGGTTTGTTCAGGTGGGGGAGGCGGCGGGACGGGCGGGTTCTGCGCTTGAACAGGCGTCACCGCAACGCCGGTGGCAAAGACCAGCGTTAGGCACACGACCGCCACAGACCGCTCGCGAAAGTTCATTGCAAATTTAGACTAACCCGGGCGGGTTCGGTGAGCGTAATTTCCGGGAAGAAATGCCGGAGGTGTGGCGGCTGATGCTTGACACATGCCAATATGGGAATATATTATTCAGGAATGAGTAGTGGGGGATGTGGATCTTTTCAGAGCGTGGGCCTCATCCAAAGTTTGGTAGCGAGTCTGGTGGGGTGAGTATGTGTCCAGCGTGTGTTGCGGGAGTGGCGATGGCAGTGGGAACTGGCGCGACGGTGACGGTTACTGGTGGGCTGGTCGCGACCTGGTTGGGAAAGTTGAAGAAAGTTTTCAGCGCGAGTGGCGCTGAGCGAGATCACAAAACTAAGGAGAGCTGAAATGGCGACAGGGAATCAGAAGCAATTGGAGAAGAGCACTGGAAGTTTAGGTGCGGCGGAGTTGGCTGGCATGAAGCATCCGCCGGTGGTATCGGCGGAGGAGTGGCAGGCCGCCTGGCAGAAAATGGTGGAGAAAGAGAAAGCGTTCACGCGATCGCGTGATGCGCTGGCGGCGGAGAGGCGGCGTATGCCGTGGCTGCTGGTAAAAAAGAAATATCAGTTTGAAGGACCGAATGGAAAAGTGAGTCTGGCGGATTTGTTTGAAGGGCGGCCGCAGTTGGTGTTGTACCGCGCGTTTTTTGAGCCGGGAGTGCATGGCTGGCCGGATCATGCTTGCAAGGGATGCTCCTTCGGTGCGGATCAGGTGGCGCATCTGGCGCACTTGAATGCTCGGAACACCACGCTGGCCTACGCCTCGCGTGCGTCGCAAGCGGACATTCAGAAGCTGAAGACGCGCATGGAATGGGATATGCCGTGGTACACGATTACCGATAGCTTCGATAAAGATTTCGGTGTCGATGAGTGGCACGGCAACAACGTGTTCTTCAATGACGGCAAGAATATTTATCGTACGTACTTCATCAACAGCCGCGGCGATGAGGCGATGGGCAGCACCTGGAGTTATTTGGATGCCACACCACTCGGCCGCCAGGAAAAGTGGGAAGATTCGCCGGAAGGGTATCCGCAGACGGATCCTTACAAATGGTGGAACTGGCACGATTCCTATGCGTCGAACCCGGTCGACAAAAACTGGAACAAGGTGGTCGACGCTTCAAAAGCCACGCTGAATTTATAACGCGGTTCATTTGGGCTCGTGAAAGATGCGAAAGTAGACCCAGGTTCGCAAACGAACCTGGGTTTTATTTTTGTATCAGCGGCGCCAAGAAGTGAGAATTCAGCGCCTCAGTCGAATTGTTTCCGGAAGGAGGCGAACTGCTGTTTGAGTTCGGCGATTTCCTGGCGAAGTTCCGCAACTTCAGCGGTAAGGCGGGCGAGTTCTTCCTGATGTGTTGGAACCGCTGTGTGGTCAGGTGCTTCTGCGCGGCGCGCATCGTGATGCGAGTCTACGCCGGAAGATGACTCGGTGGCGGCCGGCTCGCCGCTGAGCAGGTGCATGTAGCGCGATTCTTTGGTGCCGGGCTGGCGCGGAAGGATTTTGACCAGCGGTGGCTGGCGGCTGGCGAGGCGCTGCAGAGTGGATTGCACTTCGCCGAGGTCGTCGAAATGGTGCATGCGTTCGGCGCGGCTGCGGAGTTCGCCGGGGGTTTGGTCGTTGCGGACGAGTAGTTCGCAGATGATAGCGGCTTCGCGGCGGTCGAAGTTGAAGGCCTCCTGCAAGCGATGCTCGTATTTGGTGACGCGGCTGTCGGCGCCGCTGACGCTGCGGGCCAAGAATTGATCCTGCAGGCTACGAACGGCCCCGCGAATGGCGTCTTCGTCGAGATTCATGACCGGGTCGCGATTGGATTTTTGATTGCACGCGTTCATCAGCGCATTGACGGAAAGCGGGTAGTACTCCGGCGTGGTGATTTCTTTTTCTAGCAGTGCGCCGAGTACGCGGGCTTCGTTTTCGGTGAGGGTGATATTCACGGATAAAATTGTACTGGAAGGTGGAGGTCGGGCGTGGAGAGAAACCGGAGATGGAGCGTAAGTGTGCGGGTTCCGAATCAGGGCCAAGGAAATAGAGCGGCAATAATCATCGCTGCGCCCAGCAGCATAGACCACAGCGTCGTACTGGGTGCCAGACCAAGCGGGCGATGGGCGAAAAGCGGCTCCGGGTCGTACCCGTGCAATCGTGCGTGCCCTCCCATGACGAGAACAATGGTTCCGCCGACGAGCAGAAAGGCGCGAAAGAAGAAATTGCGCGTGAATAGCGAAGGTGTCTGCGACATGGCATTTTTACCGGGCCGCCGTGGTAGCGGCGTGGTTGAAGGGGCGGAGTTCTTCGGGGTGGCTGCGCAGATAATGAAGGATGCGCTGGCGTTTTTGTGTGCCGCGGGTGCCCTCGCCGTCGAGGGGGCAAAGGTCGGGACGTACCGCGCCGACGCGCTGGAAGATGGTGGACCAGCGCCGCTTGATCGCGGGCACGGTCACGAAGGCGCTCTTCGCTACCGACTCATCGTCTTCTCCACCCAACGCCAACTCCAAGAATTCCTGTTCGACGCGGGTGAGCCCCAATTGCGGCGGAACGTGATGCTGAAAGAGCGGGGCCGCGATCGAGTGCGGATCGATGCGTATCACCTCTAAAGTGCATTCCTTCAAGCACCAATCGGAGTCGCATGGTACATCCGGATGGGCACGATGAAAGTTTGCGTAGTCATCGACCACCCGGAAGGAGCGGTGGCCGTCGGTGTGGAACTTGTCGATGGCGTCAGCTATTTCGTACAAAATCCTGGCAAAACGATAGCCCGCGAACAACTCCATGTAGCCGACACCTAGTAACACGCGCACTTCATCGCGTTCTTTGGGATTCAGCGCGTCGTTGGCCCAACAAGTTTCGAGAATAACCTGTTGCAGTTCCGCGCGGGTGTTGTCGTCGCGAACTTCCGCATAAGAAGCCACGACAGATTTGCCTTGGACGATGCTCTCGATGATGCGCGTGTTCAAACCGGGCCACGGGTGGCGAGCTTCTTCTTCGGCGAAACACTTATTGACGAAACAGCCGAGCCCGAAACCGACAATCTCCTTGCGACCGTTGTGGTGCGATTCCACCACGACGCTGCGCGTGGCGTGGGTCATTTCGAGAAGTTGCCGCCACGCACCTTCCGCGGCGGACTGTCCTAGCGCCCGAAAGGCATTTTTTGCGGGGTGTAACTGCAAACAGCGGGGAAGATCTTTGGCTTGGGTCTTGCGCCAGGAAAACACGTGTCGAGCCCTCCTAGCGGGGGCGGCTGCAAAAGTATCCTAAAAGGCTATTGTTCCGCCAGTACAGAAACGCTTAGTGTACCCGGCGAGTGGGTGCACGCAGAAAGAACGCAGGGGCGTGAACTGAGTGAACCCTTTAGGTCAAGAGAGCTAAAGGAGAATCAATGAATCGCAGGAACGTATCCCGGATCGTGTCAAATGCCAGGTTGTTTGCCTTTATCGCAGTGGCGGCACTGGTCATGTCTTTGAATGCTTCGGCGGCAAAAGCGGGTTGCTTCTATACGGCCAAGGAAGCGGAAGCGCGGCGAATTCCGTTCGTGAGCCCGCCAGCGCCGGCGCAGGAATCCGCAGCGCGCCAAGGCGAAGATTGGGAGCGGCCGCGCAGCATCGTGGGACTCTGGCACCTGATTTACACCGCCACATCCTCCACTTTGCCTTCTCCCCCATTTCCGGCGACCACTCCATTTCAATTTCTGGAGTCGTACAAGACTTGGCACGCCGATGGAACCGAATTCGAGCAAGCGTTCCTACCTCCGACGGGTGGAGACATTTGTTTCGGCGTGTGGAAAGACTTGGGAGAAGGCCGCGTCAAGCTCCACCACATAGGGCTGATGTTTGGTGCCGATGGCAGCATCTCAAATGTGTTTACCGTGGATGAAACGGACCGTGTAGCAGCAGACGGAAAGAACTACAGCGGCAACTTTGACTTCAAACTGTTTCCGGCTAGCGACGTGATGGGCACCGGCACGCCGCTCGCGGAAGCTAAAGGCACTACCGCAGCAACACGCATCACTGTCGATTGACGGTTGGGGTTCGCGGCGACCGTTCCGAGTAGGTTGCGCGGCGTAGGCTGGCTGCTCGGCGGTAACTGTTAACATGAGGAAGCGGTGGCTAGGAGCGTTGCAAATCGCAGCGCTTTGGCCACCGTTCTTTTTGTGCGTGAGGGTTTAGCGCTTTAGTGCGTTTTCGTCGGCTACGTGGTGATCAGGTCGTAGAGTTTCGTGATGCGGAAAAGTTCCAGGAGTCGCGGAGTCATATTGACTAGTTCCAGGCGGCAGTAACCCTGCTTCATCGCCGAGGCTTTCAGGCTTACCAAGACTCCGAGGCCGGAGCTGTCCAGGAAATTTACATCGGCAAGATCGATCACCACGCGTCCCCCGTTTGGAAGCAGCGGCTTGACCTGGTCCCTGAGGTGAGGCGCGGCCGCTCCGGTGAGGCTTCCGTGGCACTTCACGGTGATCAGCGCGTTGCCGTCTTGGCTAGCGGCGGCTTTTTCGATTTCACAATGGAAGGTGGACGAGTCGGTAGACATGGGTGGGCGATCCTTTCAAAAATTTGAATCAACTTAGCGCGTGGTTTGGTTGCAGTCAATCAGACGCTAAGGCAGGAATATTTGGGTACTAGACGGGAAACGCCGGCCGGAGGCCCATCTGCTGACGGGTCGGGCATCATGTGGCAACAACATGCTGAAGATGCGGTTGTTCGAAACTCGGGTGGTTAGCGGTGGTCCACCAGGCTGGCAAGCTGGTCCCGCGACATGTGAGCACGCTTTGCGATGGCCCTGACGCGGTGAGCCAGAGTCGGATGGGTGGCGAAAAGTTCCGCGAAACCGTCGTATGCGGCGGGTAGTTCTCGAATTTGATGGAGTTTGGTTAAAGCCTCGATGGCAACTTCCGGGGCCTTCGTGAATTCCACGGCTTCTCGATCGGCGGCAAACTCAAAGCCGCGAGAACAATAGTATTCCACGAGGAGTGGCCCGAAGATGGCCAACAGTTGAAGAGCAGGGCGAAAACTCGAGCGCGGCGCAAAAAAGAAAATGAGCCCCACCGCCAAATAGATTGACACGACCAGCATTAGATTCCGTCGAGCGTGCTTCAGCTTGACGTGCGCTACTTCGTGCGCGACGACAGACTCTAACTGGCTTTCGCTCAGATATTGACCGAGGTTGTCAGTGACTCCAATGGCGGAGGCCATCCCGTAGGCGTTGGTCAAATGTCCTTTGCCTGCGGGCACCACGAAAACCCGCCGGAGCGAAGTGTCCATCCCGCGAGCAATGCGCAAAGCTCTGGTTCGAGTCTCACCCGTCTTAAGCGCGTGCAACTTCCATCCTTCGGTCCGGCGCAGTAATGCTGTGCCGATTCTCGAGACCGGGCCGGCTACAACCAGCCACAAAACCCCGAGCAATTTTTTGTTCAGCAGTAATTCCAGACCGGCCGCGACCATCAACAGAGGAGTGACGAAGCTCACTACTTTCCACCACGCTCGAAGCACTGAGTTGAAGGTGGTCCACCGTAGTTTTCGGACGACTCGACCAACCTCGTAGGAAAGAAACAGGAAGAGAAACAAGCTGATTGTGGGCGGCAACCAGAAGTGCCAGCTGTTTAACGATCGTGTGTCGGTCTCAATCAGCCAGCCCATCGAACGAGGGGAGGAGCCATCCGCCAAATCCCACTGAATCCACCACGCCGCAGTGGTGGCGAGGAGGATAAACGTTTCAAATTTGCGATAGTTCGCCCAGAAACTTTTTCGGTCAGATTTGATAAGCAGCGAGACCATTCCGAAAACTGTCGTCAGGATTACCGGAAAGGCGAGAGTGGCGAGGGCAACCATCGCCAACAGATTAACCGAAGGCCACGCATCGCGGCTCGTCAGCTGTACTATTCAACGAATACGCAAAAAACCAATCCCACGCCGAGGTCCAAAATGGCGTGGGAAGATCTTGCTGCGAAAGACGCGCGGCGATGAGTTACTTCGCGGCGGGTTTGGCGGAGGCGGAAGATTTCAGGTGGTTGTGGGCCAGGGTGAGGCGGGACTTGTAGCGGTTGCCGGTGTTTTCGTGGAGCACGCCCTTGGCGATGGCGCGGTCGATCGCGCTCAACGTGGGGTGCAGCAGAGTGCCGGCGGTGTTGGTGTCGCCGGAGGTGACGGCGGTGCGCAGGCGCTTCATCATGGTGCGCACGCGGGTGCGGTTGGCGCGGTTGACTTCAGCGCGTTCGATGGATTGCGCGGCGCGCTTTAATACGGACTTTTTCTTCTTCTTGATTTTCTGACCAGCCATGAATCGTTGTGACTCCTTAGAGTAAGTGCAGAAATTCTACCATCAAACGCGGCCAAACGCGCGATTCGGCGTTGAGCAGCAAAAAAGAAAACGCCCCGATGGCTGGTGCTCGGGGCGTTTCCTCTCATGCTTGTTACCGGGCTGGGCAACCGGGCTGGGTTGCGGCGAATCGGGGTGGGGCCGGCGACCTCGACGATGCCGACCCCGGGGGTAAACTCGGTCGATTACTGGTTGGCCTTTTCTTTTTCTTTCGAGAAGGAGAAGGGGAATTCGTAGACCACGCCGCCTACGGGAACGCGGAGAACCATGTCGTCACGCTTGCCTTCGCGTTGGAACCAGGTGGCGCCGGCTACTTTCTGACTCGGCAGCACCGTGCTCTCCTTCAGAGCGACAGCGCCCATCTGCGAGTGCGGGTTGAATTCGGCTTTGCGATCGCTAACCATGGCCACAGTGGCTTGGTGATCGGCGAGGTAGTTTTCCGTGGAGGTCTTCATTAGCGGATTAGAGGTCTGGTAGTTGGTGCTGACCAGGTAGCCGCTGTCGGACGGGACGGCGTTGTGTTGCGACCAGAGGATCTGGTGGTTCACCGCGCCGCGCAGTTTCTTGGGGTCTTCGTAGTTGAGAGACTTCTTCAGTTGGCTATTGGTCAGGTCCGCCAGGGTGATGTGCCCCGGCACGACGTTCACGCCTTCGAGACCATTGTTGGCCACGGCCACGTTGGCCAGGATTTTCCAGCCGGTGTCCTGCAGCGAAACTTGCACAGTGACGCCGTTGGCGGTCAGCGATTCAACCAAGAGACCTTCGGTGTAGAAGCGTTCGGATCCCGGAGCGCCGACGGCCCAGTTGGCGGTGCCGTCGACCACTTCGGCGCTGGGAGCTACCGGCTTTTGCACCGGGCCAGCTGCACCTTTGGCGACGTTCATCCACGCCACAAAGCCGGTTTTACCGTCAGCAGTGCGCACGTTGACGGTGTAGCCGTCGTTGCCGGAGAGCAGCGAAACTTGTTGTCCGCAGTCCAGCCGGGCCACCACATGCAGCGGCAAGGATTGCTCTTCGTCGCTGGTCATCGGAATGGTGCCGTTGCCACCGCGGCAGAGAACCGTGCCCGGATTGGAATTGGGAGCTAAAGAAGAAAGCGGCTTGCTAATTTGTTGCGCGTTGACGCCGCTGGCGAGGGCGAGACCTGCCAGAGCGGCCATATATTTCAAGTTGATGGTCATTTTCTTATCCCCTCAGAACCTTTCCCCGTAGTGATGAGTGCGTGCTTAATGAACTTTCTCTAATGTGTCGCAGGCACATAGTGAGCGGGACGAAGGTTTGGCCCTATAGGAGCGGAGTCACGATTTGCTGGTACTAAAGTTGGGTGAGCGATTGGGCACTTTTTAACGAAGCGATGGATGATGGTTGGGAAACTGAGCAAGCGGTATCAGATGAATGTATGCGCCAGTGGCGGGGTTCTCGTGAAACTCTTCTATCCCTATCGATTGCGAAAATACGATGAAGAACTAGTGGTGAGCTTCCCTGACGTGCCTGAAGCGCTGACCTCGGGATCGACGCGCGAAGAGGCCCATGCGATGGCGCGTGACGCTTTGATCGCCGCGTTGGAGGGATACGTTCAGCTAGGGCGCGAACTGCCGCGCCCATCCGGCGGGGAGCTGGTGATTGAATTGGACTCCCGGCAGGTCTCGGCGTCGCGGCATTAAGCGGGTTTTTCGCTACGAGATTGTTACTACGATGGAGGCGGCCCAATGGGGCGGCTGGCTTGACCGGGGTGGGGTGGTGGGTTAGGGTGGTGATAGTGGAAGTTCTCCTGACACTGGTCCTTATTATTACGGAGCCTCATCGGCCTGCTTGGGCCGTACTGCGATAACCCGCCTAATTGATGAGACGTACCGTACACATTTCCGGACAAATTGAACCGTTTTTTGGGACGTTGGATGAGAACGTGCGCCTGCTGGAAGACGTGTTGCACGTGCGCACGCATTTGCGCGATACCCACCTGACCATAGAGGGCGACGAAGACCACGTCGAGCAGGCGGCCAAGATCGTCGAAGAGTACAACCACCTCACCAAGGGTGGGCGGAAATTGAGCAGCACCGAAGTGAAGTCGCTGATGCGGATGGCGATGGATGTGCCGCATGAGTCGCCTCGTGGGGCGTTTGAGCCGTCGCGCACGCGTTCGTTTGGCAAGAAGCAGGTTACGCCGAAGAATGCCAGCCAGAAGCGCTACATGGAAGAGATTGAAAAGCACGACATGACTTTTGGCATTGGGCCGGGCGGAACGGGCAAAACCTACATCGCAGTGGCCATGGCGGTCAGCGCGCTGCTGACCAAACAGGTGAATCGAATTATTTTGGCGCGGCCGGCGGTCGAAGCTGGGGAGCGGCTGGGGTTTTTGCCGGGGACCCTGCAGCAGAAGATCGATCCATACATGCGGCCGCTGTATGACGCGCTGTACGACATGCTGGACGCGGACAAGCTGGAGCGGTTTTTGGAAAAGGGGATTATTGAGGTTGCGCCGCTGGCGTTTATGCGCGGGCGCACGCTGAATGATTCGTTCGTGATTTTGGACGAAGCGCAAAACACCACCAGTGAGCAGATGAAAATGTTTTTGACGCGGCTGGGATTCAATTCCAAAGCGGTGATTACCGGGGACGTGACTCAGATCGATTTGCCGGTGGGGAAGAAATCCGGGTTGATTGAGGCGCTGGAAGTTTGCGAAAAGATTGAAGAGATTGGCGCGATTCATTTTGGTGAGAAAGACGTGGTGCGGCACAACCTGGTGCAGCGAATTATTCGTGCCTACGAAGAATATGATGTGGCCCACCCGACGCATCGGCAGACTACTGCAGCCAATGTTCGAACCGAGCGCGACCGCCGCGCCCATGAAACCGGCGGAGCCGCGGTCCACGAGTTTCCGCGTAGCGCAGTGCGCGATCCGGAAACGGAAACCGGACAGCCTGACGTCAAGTAAGCATGGTGCTGAACCGTCAGAAATTAGTGCGCGTGTCGACTGCCGCGCTGGAAAATTTTCTAGAGCAAGTGCGGCGGGAACTGCGATTGGGTGAAGCGCAGGTCGCGGTTTGTCTGGTTAGCGATGCGGAGATCGCTGGGATGAACGAGCAGTTTCGTCACAAGGCGGGGCCGACCGATGTGTTGTCGTTTCCGGCTGCCACTCGCCGATCCGTTTCCACGACGATTGAATCGAAGGCGTCCCTTGGTGCGACGGGGGCAGGATTTCGGCGAAGACTGCGCGTGCCGTTGGGCGCCGTCAGCGGCGACGAACTCGGAGACATTGCCATCGCTCCCGCGGTGGCGCTGCGTAACGCCAAAACGTATGGACGGACGCTGCCAGTTGAACTAAAAATTCTGGTACTGCACGGGGTTTTGCATTTATTGGGCTACGATCACGAGACCGATCGCGGCGAAATGCACCGCCTCGAAACTCGGCTTCGCAGGCGATTGGGACTGGCGTCGTGAACTTTAGCTGGCCATATGTACTGGGCATTCTGGTCCTCTTGCTGGGCCTGCCCATTTTTTCCTACCTGACGCTGATTTATCGCGAGCTCGGGCGCATGACCACCGGGCGCGTTCACGAACATCTGGAAATTTTCGAAGCGGAAATTGAGCCGCGGCTAAAGATCAACCGGCGCAGCGGTGGGCGAACGTTCCGCATTTTGGGGCATTTCTGGCTGGCGTTTCTGGTGCTGGAGACGACCCGCGGCGTCGTGCACTTTGTGCCGCAGGCGTGGGAATCGGTGGTGCAGTTCATCGTATTCCTGTCGCTGGAAGTTGTGATTGCCATGCACTTTGTGCCGGACATGCTGCTGTATCGCACGTCTGGTCGATGGCTGCTGAAATTTTTGCCGGTGATTCGGTTGTTTATGTGGCTGGTGTGGCCGGTGCGCGTGTTTTTGGAGGCGGCGGAATCGCTGGCGCGTATTTCTGAGAAGGAAAATGAGAAGACCGAAGAGCAGCGCACTGAAGAGGGAATTGAAGCGTTGGTGGAAGCGGCGGAAGAAGAAGGAATTATTCAGCGGGAGCAGGGCGATTTGATCGAACAAGTCGTGGAGTTCAGCGATAAACGGGTGCGCGAAGTGATGACGCCGCGCCCGGACATCATTGCGGTGGCTGCGGAATCTTCACTGGAAGAGTTGCACGCGAAGTTTGTGGAGAAGAAATTTTCCAAGATGCCGGTGTATGAGAAGTCGCTGGACGATATTTTTGGCGTGGTGTATGCCCAGGATTTGTTGCACATCGCCGACCAGGATTTGCCGAAGCGCAAAGTGAGAGAGCTGGCGCGGCCGGTGTTGTTTATTCCGGAGACGAAAGTTGGATCGGATTTGCTGCGTGAGATGCGGCAGAAGGCCCAGCCGTTCGCAATTGTGATCGATGAGCATGGGTCAGTGGCGGGGATTGCTACGGTGGAAGATCTGGTCGAAGAAATTGTGGGTGAGAGCGGGTATGACGCCAAGCAGCCCGCTGCGGACGTGGTGCGCGAGCCGGACGGCGGTCTGGTCATGCGCGGAAGCATAAACATTGGCGACGTGGAAGAATTGCTGGGCGTGGAGTTTGCAGACAAAACGGATGCGGGAGTGACTACCATTGCTGGATTGCTGAGCCATGTGTCGGGAAATGTCCCGGAGCCGGGCGACAAGATCGATATGGAAGGCTTTAAGTTTGAAGTGTTGGAATCGAATCAGCGAAAAATTTTGCGGGTGCGCGTGAAAAAATCGGTCCCGGCGGTGATGAGTAGCGAAGAGGTGCAGTGAAGGATCTGCGGCGCGGAAGATCTCCCGCGGAACATTCGTACGTGAAATCGAATTTAAACCCCCAGACGCAACTACGGCGTCTGGGGCACCCCAGCCTGAGAGATTCATGACCAATAAGAAGGATCAGAAAACGAAGACAGAAGCAGTGTCGGGTAGCGCGGTGGCGTCGGCGGCTGCTACGGTTCCCGCTTCCGAACCCGCCACCACGCCGGCGCATAAGGCTGGGTTTGTCGCAATCATTGGGCGGCCGAATGCCGGGAAGTCCACGCTGGTGAATCGGTTGGTGGGGCAGAAGATTGCCATTGTGACGGCCAAACCCCAGACCACGCGGAATCGGATCCAGGGGATTGTGACCAGTCCCGAAGGGCAAATTATTCTCATCGATACGCCCGGCTTACACGAAGCCGATTCTGCGCTGGGCCGCCAAATGATGCACGAAGTGGCTGCGGCTCTGGAAGGCATCGATGTGCTGCTGCTCATGGTTGACGCCACGCGTGAGCACGCCCACTCGGACGCCATGTTGCTGCAAAAGGCTGAGCGGTTCCGCGGAAAAACAATTCTGGCGCTGAACAAAGTCGATAAAGTGCCCAAGCAAAAATTGCTGCCGATGATCGAGGCGTTTCAAAAGGCCTTCGAATTTGCTGCCATTGTGCCGATCTCAGCGATGAAGGGCGAAGGCTGCGACAAACTAGTCACGGAGATTCTTCAGCAGTTGCCGGTCGCCGAGCCATATTTTCCGGAGGATCAAGTCACCGACCAACCGGAACGGTTTTTGGCCGCGGAAATCATCCGCGAAAAAGCGATTCAAGTGATGTACCACGAAGTACCTTACGCGCTGGCAGTCATGGTCGATAAATTCGAGGAGCTACCCAAGCTTTTGCGCATCGAAGTGACCATGAATGTGGAGCGGGACTCGCAAAAGAAAATATTGATCGGGCACAAAGGCGAGATGCTCAAGAAGATCGGCACCGACGCGCGAAAAGAATTGGAAAAACTATTCGACACCAAAATATACCTGAGCTTGTTCGTGAAGGTCGCGCCAGATTGGCGAGAGAATCCGCTTAAGGTCCGCGAGCTGGATTGGCATTTTCAGTTGGAAGGCTTGCAGCAAGAAGCCGCCCGCAGGTCGCCCACGCTGGATGACGACTCTTCTCGCAAGACTTAACTCGGAGACAGTCCTTGCCGCGTGGCGAGGTTGTGGTGGAACTGTTCCGTTGGCGGGGCGAAATGCGCAGGGAATTTCCTGACCGGGTAATGTGAGTTATAGAACGATCGAGCTACCCGATATAAACTCCCCTGAGTGCCCGCTTCGGCGTTGATTGTTGCGGAATGTTGTTGAATCGTAATGGGTTGATGTGTAGGATGTGCCCCGCGAGGTTTCCAAAAAACCTCGGCATCGACGTGAACAGCGAGGCAGTTCGGGGCTGTTCGCGGTTGGCCTGAATCCTGCAGTACAAAACGTATCGTTCGGAAGCGGGCGCAGGTGTGTGTGCGCCCAAAACAACCAGAAGCAAGTGACAGCGCAAGCGTCACGAAACTTGGAGCCCACCCATGTTTTGTAGCGAAACCTCGATGTGTAAGCGGAGCTATGCGGCCAGCGAAGAGCATGGCCATTTTTTTGGACCCGCCACTAAATTTTCGAAAGCAGCGCTGGCGCTGAGTTTTGTCTTCGTGCTGATGGCCGCGCTGGGCTTCTACGCGCCGGCGGCAAGCGCGCAAGGAAACGTCACCGGCACCTGGCAGACTCTGCCGAACCTAATGCCCATCAACCCGGTGCACACCGCGTTGATGCACAACGGGCAAATCCTGGTGGTCTCCGGCTCGGGAAATTATCCGCAGCAGACGGTTTTCTACGTAGGCATCTGGGATCCTTCCACCGGCACATTCATCAATCAGCAGACCCAAGCCTGGGACGAATTCTGCAACGGCATGGTGCAGTTGCCTGATGGCCGGCCAATGGTCGCCGGCGGCAACCTGCAGTACGACCCGTTCCACGGCTGGAATCGCACGGTGGTCTACGACCCGGCGACCGGCAAATATTCCGATATGGAAGACATGGTGTACGGCCGTTGGTATCCGTCGAACACCATTCTGGGCGATGGCCGAATGATGGTTTGGTCGGGCCTGGATGTGAACGGCAACACCGACGCGCACGTGGAAATTTATAAAGTCGGGCAAGGCTGGGCCGCGCCGACGGCGGTGCCGTTCACTCCTCCACTGTATCCGCGCCAACATTTGCTGCCCAACGGCAAAGTGTTTTACTCCGGGGCGACGACGCAATCGCGCTATTTCGATCCTTCCAATAACACCTGGTCGAGCGTCGTAGCGACCACTAATTACAGCGGCACGCGCACTTATGGTTCTTCGGTGCTGTTCCCGTTGACTCCCGCGAATAATTACAAACCGCAAGTCATCATTTTTGGCGGCAACAATCCGGCGACGAACACCACGGAGATCATCGATCTGTCGGCGGCCACTCCAGCGTGGGTGTACGGGCCGAACATGTCCGAGCCGCGCATCGAGATGAACGCCACCATGTTGCCCAACGGGAAGATTTTGGCGTTGGGCGGTTCGTTGAATGATGAAGACACCAGCACGGCCAGCTTGCAGGCGGATCTGTATGACCCGGCGACCAACACCATGAGCGTCGCAGGCTCGGAAGCTTTCGCGCGTGTGTATCACTCCGTTTCGTTGCTGATGCCGGACGGCACGGTGTGGGTGGCCGGCGGCAATCCCGTCCGCGGCACGTACGAACAGCACGTGGAAGTTTATACCCCGCCGTATTTGTACAACTCCAGCGGCACTTTGGCGACGCGCCCGACGATTACGTCGGTGAGCAACAGCGTGATTGGCTATGGCACCGGTTTTACGGTGACGACGCCCGATGCGGCGAACATTTCTTCCGTGGTGCTGATGAAGAACGGCACGGTGACCCACGCGTTCAACATGGATCAACGGATGGTCGGCTTGAATTTTACAAAGGGCAGTGGGGTGCTGACGGTGACTGGCCCGCCGAATGGCAACATTGCGCCTCCGGGCTGGTACATGCTGTTCCTCTTGAACAGTTCCGGTGTGCCGGCGGTGGCCAAGTTTGTGCAAGTCTCGCTGACTCCGACCGACACTGCGCCCAAGGGCACCATTACCAGCCCGGCTTCGGACATTACGATTGCGCCGGGACAGTCGGTGACTTTTGCGGGGACTGGCACGGGCACGATTTCCGCGTATTCGTGGTCTTTCCGCGGTGCATCGCCGGCGAAAAGTGCGCTGGCCAATCCTGGCGCGGTGACTTTCGCCACCGCGGGAACGTATACCGCGGTGTTTACCGTGACCGATGCCGCGGGCCAGACCGATCAAAGTCCGGCTACACGCACGATTACGGTGGCAACCGTGGCTGCGCCAACGTTGACTTCGGCGAGCCCGAACAGCGGTACGCAAAGCGCGACCGTTTCGAACATCGTGTTGACCGGCACGAACTTCCTGACGAGTCCGACGTGCAGCTTTGGCGCCGGCATCACGGTGAATTCGTGCGTGTATAACTCGGCGACCAAGGTTACGGCGAGCGTCACGATTGCAGCTTCGGCCGCGACGGGTGCGCGCACGGTTACGGTGACGGACACCGACGGTCAAGTCGCCACGTTAACGAATGCCTTTACGGTAAACGCGGCGGTCATCGTGCCCACCGTGACTTCGGTCAATCCGAATAGCGGCGCTCAGGGTGCGACCTTGAGCAGCGTCGCGATCGCCGGCACCAATTTCGCGACCGGCGCCACGTGCAGCTTCGGCACGGGCATTACCGTCAATTCCTGCACGTTTAATTCGGCCACCAGCATGACCGCCAATCTGACGATTGCGGCCAGCGCTGCGACTGGCGCGCGCACCGTCACCGTGACCAACACCAGCGGCCAACTCGGCACGCTGGCTAACGGCTTCACGGTTACGGCTCCGGCGTCCCCCACGGTCACATCCGTGGCTCCCAACAGCGGCACGCAAGGTGCGACTCTGAGCAGCGTGGTGATCGGCGGCACCAACTTTGCCAGCGGTGCGACTTGCAGCTTCGGCACCGGTATCACTGTCAATTCCTGCACATTTAATTCAGCTACGCAGATGACTGCGAGCTTGACGATTGCGGCGAGCGCCGCGACTGGCGCGCGCACCATAACGGTGACCAACACTAGCGGCCAAGCCGGCACGCTGGCCAACGGCTTCACGGTGAATGCGGCCGCTACTCCCACAGTCACCTCGGTGACTCCGAACAACGGGACTCAGGGCGCAACCGTGAGCAGCGTGGTGATTGGCGGTACCAACTTCGCTAGCGGTGCGACTTGCAGCTTCGGCGCAGGTATCACGGTCAATTCCTGCACATTTAATTCGGCGACGCAGATGACTGCGAGCTTGACGATCGCAGCGAGCGCTACGACTGGCGCGCGCACCGTCACCGTGACCAACATCAGCGGCCAAGCTGGCTCGCTGGCCAACGGCTTCACCGTCAGTCCAGCTTCCACCGGTGGCGGCACGCAGCAGATCAACTTTACCTATGCCGATCGCACCTCGTTGTTGGCGGACGGCTGGGACTTCAACGCCAAGACCGCTGCCGGCGCTACTCGCAACACCGAGCAGACTGGGACTGCGGCGATCAGCTACGACCAAACCGCGCATCCGGGTGTGATTCGCATGCCCATCCCCATCGGGGATATTTACGGCGCGACCAACAATTCCGAGAATCAGCTCACGCGTAATTTGCCCAGCAACTGGACCAGCGTGCGGCTGAATATTTCTGCCTTCGCTCCTACGGTGAATTACGAGGAAGTCAGCCTGGTGGCTTACCAGGACGACGACAACTTCGTTCTGCTGGGCCGCATGTACGACGGTACTCCGACCATGGAGTTTTATCAGGAGACGGCTGGAACCCCGGCGGCTGATGCTGGGTTCAAGACGCTGACCAACACCGGCAACCTGATCTTGCGGATCGATTTCAATTCCGCCACCAACGTTTACTCCGCGTTTTATTCCACCGATGGCGGCAACACTTGGGTTGCCAACGGCAGCATCACGCGCACATTGACCGCTCCGCGCCTGGCGATCGTTGTCGGCGCAAATTACGCCGGCACTTTGCCGACGGCCGATCTGTCCTGGGTGCAAGTCATCACCCCGGGCATGGCTGCAGCACCGACGCTAACGTCCGCGACTCCGAACAGCGGTCCGCAGGCCAGCACGTTGAACGTAGCGCTCGCTGGTACCAACTTCCTGAGCGGCCCAACCTGCAGTTTTGGTGCAGGCATCACCGTGAATTCGTGCGCCTTTAATTCCGCATCGCAATTGACCGCCAACATCACCATCGCGGCCAGTGCGGCGACAGGTACGCGCACCGTTACGGTAACCGACTCCGACGGCCAAGTGGCAACGCTCGCCAACGCTTTTACCGTCACTGCGGCGACCACCACTCCTCCGGGCGTGACCAGCGCCAGCCCCAACACCGCCGCGCAAGGCGCTTCTTTGGCCAGCGTCGTTATCGGCGGCTCGAATTTCGCGAGCGGCGCATCGTGCAGCTTTGGCGCGGGAATCACCGTAAATTCCTGCACATTTAATTCAGCGACGCAGATGACTGCGAGCCTCGCCATTTCGGCGAGCGCGGCTACCGGCACGCGCACCGTGACGGTGACGAATCCCAACGGCCAGAGCGGTTCGCTGGCTAGCGGCTTCACCGTGACGGCGGCCAGCGGCGGCACTTCACAATTCAACTTCACCTACGCCAACCGCGCCGCGTTTGTGGCCGATGGCTGGGACTTCAACGGCAAGACCGCCGCCGGCGCCTCGCGCAATACCGAACAGACCGGCACCTTGGCCGTCAGCTACGACCAGACCGCGCACAACGGAACCATCCGTCTGCCGATTCCCATCGGCGACATCTACGGCTCCACCAACAATTCCGAAAACATGTTGATGCGCGATCTGCCCAGCACCTGGACCAGCATCCGCTTGAACATCTCCGCATTTGCTCCGACGGTGAACTACGAAGAAGTCAGCATCGCCGCGTATCAGGATGACGACAACTTCGTGCTGCTAGGCCGCATGTACGACGGCACGCCCACTATGGAGTTCTACCAGGAAACCGCTGGCACTCCGGCGAACGACGCGGGCTTCCAGTTGTTGACCAACACTGGGAACCTGATCCTGCGCATCGACCGCAGCGGGACGACCTACACAGCGTTCTACTCGACCGACGGCGGCAGCACCTGGATCGCTGACGGCACGCTAACCCGCACGCTAACCAACCCGCGCTTGGCGATCGTCGTCGGCGCGAACTACGCCGGCACATTGCCAACCGCCGACCTGTCCTGGGTGCAAGTGGTCACCCCGTAAGACCGCTATTCAGCCTTAACGAAAAAGGGCGGGCACCGCACATCGCGAATAGTGTGCAAAGTGTCCGCCCTTTTTGCTCTTTAAGATGACATCGGCACACTTTGCCGTATCCAATATCCCAGTGCGATATATAATCCGCGTCAATCCCGCGCGGAGTCCCGTCAATGTTTCGAACTCTAAATCGATCGCGAATCTCTTTTGTGCCGTCCGCCGTCTTGGCAGCGAGCGTTGCAACCACGCTGCTGCTATGCGCGACTCTGGTTTTCGCAGCGCCGAAACTGCCGAAGGCCGAGCAAGTGCTGGCGGATGCAGAGAACAAAGCCGGTGAACAACACAAGACGATATTCTTGGTTTTTGGTGCCTCATGGTGCGAGACCTGCCATGAACTTGATAAATTTCTGGACGCGCCGGAGATTCACCCAATTCTTGATAAGTATTTCGTGATTGCGAAGCTCAGCGTCGCCGAAGAAGCCGACGGAAAACCACAGTTGAACAATCCTGGGGGCGAACAACTGATGGGAAAATTCGGTGGGGTCGGCGCTGGTGGAGCTATCTCGCTACCATTCATCGTGGTGGTCAGTCCAAAGGGTATACCGCTGATCAATTCCAAACGCCCCGTTCCAGGAAAGCGCGAAGGTGCTGACATCGACTATCCCCC
Source organism: uncultured Acidobacteriota bacterium (assembly GCA_963846145.1). Classification (GTDB taxonomy): domain Bacteria; phylum Acidobacteriota; class Terriglobia; order Acidiferrales; family UBA7541; genus Acidiferrum. Next base: position 326,746 of record CAWJUV010000010.1, read on the forward strand.
TTCGCCGGAAGACGCTCGGTGGTGCATGACCATGTTGAAGAAGGGTGCGCCGGAAATGACTGCCGAAGAATCGCAGACGATCAGCGAATGGCTTCGCGCTGCGTCAGGCGCGGAATAAAGTGGCGCGGCGTTATTGTTAGTCGATCTACTTTGGCGCGAGCAGGAAGAGGTTTTCGTCGCCGGAAGGGCGGGCGTAGATGACGGTGGAAAGGTCGGGGGTAAAGTCGTAGGCGTTGCCGCCAGCGGTTAGTGGGAAAGCGAACGGAAGCTTCAGGGCCACTTGTGGCGCGCCGATGACTTTCCCGTCGCGCCAAGCTTGTCGGTAGAGGGTCACGTCGTTGCGGGACGGAATGGCATACACGAACGATTTATGGTCGGGTGCGAACATGATTCCGAAGGTGATGACACCCGGGATTAATGTCGTGCAGGAATGATCGGCCAATGAATATTGGCGTATGCCCAGATCGGGGCCGTTGGTGGTCACCGTGATCAGGTAACGCTGGTCCGGTGTGAGGGTGAAAACCAAGCCGCAGCTTTCCGAGAGTTTTTCTGTGCCGGAACCATCGGCGTTGGCTTTCCAGACGGAGCTGGGAGCGCCCGGCCGATCGAAGCCATTGATGTAAATCGTTTTCTGGTCGCCCGACCAAAGGCCGATAAATTCGTTAGTGCCGGACCAGGGAAGCTGCCGGGTCCCGGAGCCGTCCGCGCCGACAACATAAATTTTGTCGGATTGACCGGGGGAAGAATCGACGAACAAAAAATGGGAACCGTCGGGCGACCAATTGTTGGTGGCCAGGGAGGCGGAAGCGGTGATTTTCACTTTGTTGCTGCCGTCGATGTTCGAAAACCACAGCTCGTTGCGATCGCCTGAAGGAGAAGTGATATAGGCGATGTGCTTACCGTCGGGAGAAATGCTGGGTTGCGTGGCGCTGCCCGAGGCGATGTCGATGCTCTGTTTGGTGCGCATGTCGTATCGGGTGAGGAAGCCGGAAGCTTTTCCGCTGACGAAGTAGAGACCTTTGCCGCCGGGCGCGGTGAGCGGCCAATTATCTGGGCCCGTGCCAAAGGTGAGTTGGGTCATGCTCTTGTCTGCTAATTCAAACTTCCAGATGTTGGTGAGGCCGTTGACGGTGCGGGCGAAAAGGACGCTTTTGCCGGGTTCGGCCCACTGGACGTCCACACACGCGGCCGGAATTGTGCCCACTTCCGTCGAGGTATGCGCCGCGGCGTCGATGATGTACGTCAGGCAGACATTGGTCAGCAGCATGGGGTTGGCGGTGACGAGTAATAGTTGGTGGCCGTCGGGAAAGGCCAGCAGGGCGCGAGGAGGGAAAACGTCTTTTTTAAAAGCAAAAACTTCTTCGACGGCGAGGCCGGAAAGATTTGAACGAAAAACATTCGAGGAGCCCCGATGGGTCAGGAACAGGGAGTTGCCGTCGGGGCTGGGGACTACGTGGCTGCCTTCGACGAGACGGCGTGGTTCACCGCCTAGCGTGGGCACCGCCCAGATTTCTCCGTGCCCGAAAAGTTTGCCGTAGTAAATCTCGGCGCCATTGGAAGAAAACCCCTCTACGTATTTGTCGGTCTCGTCTTTGGTGAGTTGTAACGGGTCGCCGCCGGAGGCCAGCATGAGAAACACCTGGTTGATCCCGGCGGTGGGCGAAATGAAGGCGATGCTGTGGCCGTCCGGCGAAATACGAACGTACTGCATGGGTTTGTCCCAACGGCTGATTTGCGTGAGGGCAGTGGCCGTTGCGGCGGGGGTTTTGTGTTTGGTGAAAAACCAGGCGCCGACACTGGCGAGCACGATCAGGAAAAGTACAGGGCCGATGATGGCGTGTTTCGGTTTCGCTGGAACAACGGCAGGGATGTTCGAGCTGCTGGCGGAAACCGCCGCCGATGAACTCGAAGCAGTGAGTGCCGACGGAGGCACCAAGAAACTGGAGGACGAAGTGAGAATTTTCCCGGAGTCGGAGTCACGCTTCAGCCGCTTGAGATCCGTGTGCATGTCCGCGGCGGAGCGGTAGCGCAGGTCGCGATCTTTTTCGAGAGCTTTGTCGATGATGCGCTCGAGCTCCGCCGGCAAATCGGGATTGAGGCGGATGGCTGGAGTTGGCGAGCTGTCGAGAATGGCTTTGAAGATGAGTCCGCTGGTTTCACCACGAAACGGCAGCGCGCCGGTCGACATTTCGTAGAGCACCGCCCCGAAAGAGAAGAGATCAGTGCGCGTGTCGAGTTCCTTGCCGCTGACTTGTTCCGGCGACATGTACGCGACCGTGCCGAGGGTGCTGCCGGGACTGGTGAGATGTTCGGTGTCTACGCTGCGGGTGAGCTGCGCATCGGGGCCGGTTTTAGTGGCGACTTTGGCGAGCCCGAAGTCGAGAATTTTGGCGTGGCCGCGGCTGGTGATGAAAATGTTGGCGGGCTTGATGTCGCGATGGACGATGCCTTTGGAGTGCGCGGTGTCCAGCGCATCGGCCACGTCGATGGCCAGCGTGAGCAGGATTTCGAGGTCGAGCGGCTTGCCAGAGATGGCGTGCTTGAGGGTGTGGCCTTCGAGGTACTCCATGGCGATGAAGGCTTTGCCATTTTCTTCGCCGACGTCGTGAATGGTGCAAATGTCCGGATGATTCAGTGCGGAGGCGGCTTGGGCCTCCCGTTGAAAACGCGCAAGGGCTTGCGGGTCGCGGGCTACATCATCCGGCAGAAATTTCAGCGCGACGAAGCGGTGCAGGCGGGTGTCTTCCGCTTTGTAGACCACGCCCATCCCGCCATCGCCTAATTTTTCGATGATGGTGTAATGCGAAATCGTTTGGCCGAGGAGGGAAGGGTCAGGCATCGCGGGCCATTCTAAGTGGCACGGCCAGCAGCGTCAACGAGCCAAGCGAAAGGTGTAGGCAAAAAACCAAAGAACCGCAGCGTTTTAGCGGTGCACCAAATCCATCAAGACCACGTCGGAGCGCTCCTCCACGCGTTCGAAAAGCGCTTCCTTGCCGTCCGGGGTGATGTCAAAGTCACGCACGTCAAAGTCTCCGGGAAGTTTAGTCAATTGACGCTCGGCGCCGGTTTCCAGATCCACCAGCCAAAGATCTTTGTGTTGGATTTCCCCCCGCAGAAAAACCAGCGCCGGTTTACCGCTAAGAAAAGCCAAATGCCGCGCTCCGCGAGTAAGCGTCAGTGCGGGGATCGCAAACGCTTTGCCCGCCATAGTCGCGGACTTCACTGAAAACGTGGTTCCAATATCTGGTCCGGAATAAACCACAAATTTTCCGTCAGGGGTCCACACCGGGTCGGTCGAAAATTCGTGCACCAACTCCGTCGGCGCGCCCTGGGCTAGCGGCACGCGGAAAAGGTGCGGGACTCCTTGAACCTCCGCCGCCGTTGTAATCGATTTGCCGTCGGGCTCCCACGCGGGAGAGCCGCGCAGCTTCATCGAATCGGTCAGGACCTTGCCGTTGGTGCCATCAGCCTGCATGACGTACAGCACGGTCCGATCATGCTGCTGCACCGAAAAAGCGATGGACCGTCCATCGGGAGAAATTGCCGGAGCGCCCAGCACCCGCACGTCTTCGCCGGTCCACAATTCCGTTCCATTCCCGTTGGAAAGTTTCCAGATGCTTTCGCTCGTGCCACTCGACGTCACGTACAACTGGTACGCCGAGCTCACCCGCGGAGCAAATCCATTACTGGTGCTCAACGAAACGCGCACCGGCACGGGCGCTTGTTTGCGGAAATCAGAAATCTGTAAACGCCACAAGGATCGCTTGGGTTTTGCGACAGTGAGCACCAGTCGATGACCGTCCGCGCTGGCAGACAGCGAGGTATAGCGGTCCAACCCGGAAGTCAGCCGGTGCGGAATCCGCCGTTCTACATCCATCCCAAAAAGCTGCAACCCTGCTTCGTCGGAGTCACTGGCAAGATATGCCAAAGTGCGCCGGTCTAGAAAAACCGGATAAGAAACCTGCCGATTTTGCGTGGTGATCCGTTCGGCAGTGCCTCCACTAGGGGCTATACGCCAAAGGTCCAACCGGTCCGGCAACGTGCCCTGCACAAAGTAGAGAAACGATGAGTCCGGCGCCCACAGTGGGAAATGCGAATGCAACCCCGCTGGCGCAGTGAAGATGGCAGTTCCCGACAATTTTCGTAAGCCTTCCGATACGAACAAAGGGTCCCCAGGTCCAGGAGTGTGATACGCCAGTCGCGAACCGTCATGTGACCAATCGAACTCCGCGACACCTTCAAGATAAGGCCTCGGCTGTCCCCCGAGCGTTGGCACCGCCCAAATGTTGATGTCGTTTCCATTGGCGCTCGGCGGCGTGCGCATCCAAAAGGTGACCAGCGCATCGTCCTGCGAAAAGCCCAGCGTCCTGACGGACGGATTGACCAGCTCCGCCACACTCCCATGCGTCAAGTTGTGAAATTGACCCGAGCCAATCTGGGTGATCCACACATCGGTGTGGCCGTCACGGTCTGACAAAAACGCCACGAAATGTCCATCGTGGGACATTGCGGCTGACAATTCTTTCCCTTCGAACTCGGCAACGGTCTGAAACTGCGCTCCTGCGACGGGATTTTTCCAGAAATATTCCCTGTGCTGCAGCCAGAGGAAGGCCGCCCCCGCGAGGATCGCCAATACCACCAGCGCGCCCATACCCAGTTTCAACCATGCCCTGGAGCCCGAGTCTTTGGAAATTGATTCCGTGCCCGATGCATCGGGACTATCCGAATATCCTTCCGCGTCGTCGCCGGCCGGAGAGGCTTTTTGGCTCCGGCCGCGGGCCCACGAATCCAATTCCGCCTTGAACGCGTAGACCGTGCCCATGCGGTCATGCAGGTGCCGGTGCACCGGCATCCCTTCTCGCTTCTCCCAACGCTGCACGGTGGTCACGTCTCGTTGAAGGTAGCCGGCGATCTCCTTCCAGGAGTTCAGCCGGTCTTCAGCGCTCTTTTGGTTCGTCGATGTGCTGGAAATTGGGTCGTCCATCGCGTTTCGCCGGGCCAATGATAACCGCCAGCGGCCGAGTAACGTTACTGTAACTCCGCCGAACGCCACGTTAAAAGACGGCATTCGACGGCAAACGGCCAATTCCTCGCGTTACCGCTTGAGGAGACCCCTGTCGATGACCGATGGTGTGCACAGGTTCGCAGTTTTGAATCGGCAAAAATCTTGAAGCATCGGAGCTCGATATGAACAAGAGAAAATTTCCGCCCATTGCGCGGATTCTGGCGGTATTGGTACTCGCGGCGGGCACTATTCCTGCGCAAGCTCAAGCACCCGCACCAGAGCGGCTCGGCGGAGTGCTAAGCGATTACACCCCCTTTGTACCGGCCACCGTAACCGGTCCGTACGAAATGCGTGGACACTGGTCGTTGAAACTCAAAAAAGAAGGGACCAAAGCCGATTTTTCGGCCTTTATGACCATGGAGTTGACCGACTACTACATCATCGCCTCCGGCAAGGACGCCAGCGATCCGACGGTCCGCGGTCAGCATACCCACCACATTGAAATGACCGACGCCACCGTCAATTACAACCCGACCGGTTGTCCCGCGGATAGCCCGGCCACCACCGTGCGTTTTGCGGTCAGCGGAACCGCCAACTTCATCACCGGCAATGGAAGCCCGGGTCCTTTTGAAAAGAATGGGCCGACCGCCCTGCAGATTTGTATCACCGGCGGGACCGACGTGACCTATTCAAACATGACCATGGTCATGACTGGGCCGGCCACCGGCCACTTCGGAACGCAAGCCATCCACGGCGTCGTGCGCTTCGAGACCAAGAAGGAAGAGCAAGAACAGGAAAAAGAACACCGCTGGTAGAGCCAATCGTTTGAGAAGGGAATGGAGGCGGACGAGACGCGGCCGGTTTTGGCGCTTTGAGTAGGCCGAATCGGAAAGCGTCTCGCCGGTCCGCCGCATGCGCCTCTCCGCGCTTACTTCCACGCTATTTTCCGACGGCTACGGCAAATATCCGAAGAAAGTTGCCGCCGCCGATTTTTCCGATTTCATCTTGCGTGAAACCGTTCTTCAGCATGGCCTCAACGACCGTGTAGTAGAACCCGGTTGTTTCGCCGCTCCACGCTTCGTTGGTGCGCTCTCCTACCCGCGCCTGATTTGGTGGAGGAGTGTTGCCGGCACGAGCGCTTCCTGGCGGCGGCCCTCCGGGGCGGCTGCTCGGCTGAGTCAGTTTGGTGTCCGTGCCGATACAGACATGTTCGACGCCAACGACGTCCACCAACGCCCGGATATTTTGAGCGTACTCGCGTGGCGTGTCTGCGAGATGCGTCCATACTCCGATTGCGCCGCCGTGGTCTGCGATCATTTTAGCTTGCTCTTTGCTGATGAGCCGGGGCCGCATCATTTCTGCCATGTGCGTGTCGCTTCCGAGGCGGGTGTCGAGTCCCGTGTGAGAAACCACCACTGGGCGGCTGGTGACCGCCAGCGCCATCTTCGTGGTCTGAATGTCGGCGTGAGCAAGATCGATCAGTATGCCCAGACGATTGCATTCCTTAATGACGTCCGTCCCGAACTTGGTCAAGCCGCCGTAGCGCGGCGGGTTGGTGTACACATCGCCAAGCGGCACGGAGGCATCGCTGTCGTGCAGCAGGCCAAAGTGCCGCAAGCCACGGCCGTAGGCTTCTTCCACGCGTTCGAGGTGGCCTTCGAGAAAGTGGCCGCCTTCGACGGCTTGAATGACAATCGGCTGATGCTGCTCATGCGCGGCGCGGATGTCTGATGCGGCGAACGCACGCTTCACGTGGTTGCGCTCCAACTGCCGATCCATCGCAGCGAGACCCTTGTGAAAGCGGTCGTACGCATCGCCGCGTTGATAGTCGGTCGCAAAGGTCATGCAGATCGCGGATAGACCAGAGCGCTTCATCTCGGCGGCCAGCTCGAGGTTAGGGCCGGGCATCTCGGCTTCCGTGAGTGGGACGTCGACGTGGTCGTGCGTGTCGATCCCAATCGTCGATGCCACAACTTCGGCGTCGCGTGAATCGATCACGTCTGCTGCCCACGATGAGGGCGCACTCCACAATATTCCGGCGCCCGCGGTCATCGCCGCGGCAGATAGAAACCTCCGTCGCGAAAACCCCTCGGAAAGCTTCACCACGAATCCTCCTGGGAACCTTACGACAGGTGGCGGCTCGACTCGCCCGCACGCTCTCGACAAAAAAACATTTCAGAATACGTGGGAGAACAAGTCTTCCGTGACGTGAGTTGAGCAGATTCTTGAACAGCCCACTACCAGCCGGCGTTAGTAGCCGGCAGTTGAGCGGACTTCGGCTAACGGCTTGGAAAGGTCGGCGAGCAGTTCGGGGCCGACGATGGAAAGTGGCGTGTCGCCGTAGCAGAGCAGGCGGTCGTGAAAGTCACGCATCGATGCGGATGCGCCGGCTTTGACCCGGTATTCGTCGAGGAGCGCTTCGATTTGCGCGCGGCCCGAAGTGTAAGCGATGACATAACCGGGGCCCAGAGCGATGGCGGAGATGGCGGCGGTGGCTTGTTCTTTGGAGAAGCCGGTTTCGTGGGCAAAAAATTCCACGGCCTTATCGAAATTCCAGTCGCCGCTGGCTAGCTTTACGTCCACTACGGCGCGAGCGCCGCGGACGCGTTCCCATTGTGCGGTGAAGTAGCGCACGTCGAGGTCGTCGCCGTACATTCCCAGTTGTACAAAAAGTTCTTCGCCGTAGAAGGCCCAGCCTTCGGCGAATTCTCCCGAGCTCTGAATTTTGCGTACGAAATTTTTATGGTGGCGCGCGATGGAAAGTTGCAGGAAGTGGCCGGGCATGGCTTCATGCGCGGCGGTGGAAGTGATGCGGTCACGGTCGAAATCCTGGTTGGCGTCCAGATTCTTAGCAGCTTCTTCCAGCGAAGTCGGCGGAGTGATGAAGTAAAAACCGTTTTCCGCTTTGCTGAAGAGCAGCGGCGGGATTCATCGAAGCCCCTGGAGAAACCGGCTGCAGAAATTTTGGTGTTTCGACCACTTGGATTTGGCCCAGCCACTCGGGGACATCGACTACTTGATGCTTTTCGACGAATTCGCGCAGGGCGGCGATACGCGCGCGGTAGTAGTCGATGAGCGCGGGTCCACCGGGAGCGATGCCGCCGCCGGTTTGCGGGCCAATGGGAGTTTTGCGTTCGGCGGCGAGTTGCTCCATCCAAAATTGCACGGCCCAGCCGTGCGCCAGTTCGTCGCGCCCCAGCCGCTCAATATCGGCGGAGTCGAAAGGCAGAAGCTGTTCGTCGCGCAACAAGGCGTCATAAGCAGCGCGCCCGATGACGTGATTCTCCGGCCAGCTGGCCACATGCTCGTCGATGAATTTCTTGCTGTCATTCATTGCTGCAATCGTGGCGTCGCGCGCCGTGGTAAATTTCGCGAAGCGATCTGTTGGCAGCTGCTGTTTCGCCGCATCGGTCAGCGGGCCGCTCAGAAAACCAGGCGCTTCGGCAAGCTGCTTGGACCCGGAGATCCCGTAAAGGCGTCCGGGATGGGTGACCAGAGCATTCCCGGCGACGATGTACTTGGGAGCGGCGCTCAGGCGATCAGTGATTTTTTGCCAAGCTGCCGCGACATCTTCCTTGGTTGCGCCCGCGGTGCCTGCGACCGGCAGATGCATGAACTGGGTGTAAATCGCATTGAGAATCGTGAGCGAAGGCGCGGACGGATCCTTTTCATAAGTTTTGTAGACGGTGTACTGACGCTCCGCGCCGAGCAACTGCGCACGCAGTAATTTGGCATCGTCCACGTCGGAAAGTGGCGCGCCGTCGAGCGGAATCGCCGCCAACTCCTGCTGCCATTTGTGAATCTCGGCGAGGTCTTTTTCATTGGCTGCAACCGAAGGAGCATCCAGCCGCCCATCCTCATCGCTCAAGCCAAGAAACGTGGCCGTCAGCGGATGCTCTTTGGCCGAATCGAAAATGATCGATTTGGCCAGCGCCTGCAGCCGCTCGTGCGAAGAACTATTCGGCTGAGCGCGCAATGAGTGCGGCGTTGCCAGTAGACAGACAAGTGCACTGAGAAGCGTCGTCTTGCAAAACTTTCTCACTGATTTAACTTTGTTGACTCGCATCGTTCGTTCCCTCGTTCCCATTTAGAGACTTTGAAATTTGCGCGGCGAGACAATCCGGCTCAATTCGTTTTATTTCGGGGTCTTGTTGGCGCGGAGCAGCACGATGTCGGCGGAGCGCGAGCCTCGGGTGACCAGCAGCGATTTGTTGTCGGAGGTCCACCAAAAGCTGAAAATCAGGCCGCCGGGATTGTGGGTGAGTTGTTTCGGCGGGCCGCCAGCGAGCGGTTGACGCCAGATATCGCTCACGCCCCCACGAGTAAGAATGGTGTCGGCCCCCTTCCCATCGGGTGACCACAGATGCAGCCCAGAGCCAGGTTCTTTGGTGTAAGAATTCACGAGCTTGCCGTCGAGGGTGGCGGCGATCACTTTTGAGGCGGTCTCCATGTTTTGCGGATCCTGCCATTCGTACAGAAGCTGCTGCCCATCCGGAGAAAGCAACGCTGGGCTGACCAAACCTCCGCCACCGGTAATTTTTATCCGCTGTGAGGTTCCGCCAGCGATAGGCGCAATGTATGCGCCGAATACGTCGCTGCGCAGAAAAGTGACTTGCTGTCCGTCGCGCGAGCATACCGGCGCAACTACGGAAACGTCCTGCGATATCGGCGCAAGGTTGGCACCGTTCGCGTCCATGCGCCACACGGTCACCTGGCCATTTACGCGCCGCTGCAACACGATGTGTTTTCCGTCGCCGCACCCGTGGGCAAATTCGATATGCATGTCGGAGCCGGCCAGCAAGGCCGGCGCACTTCCATCCATACCGATCGAATACAGCTCGCCGCTATCCGTCAAATAAACTGCGCGATCGGAGGAGAGGTTGCTCATCCCCGCAACTGTTCCGCTCGAAGTAATTTGTTTGCCGCGCGAAAAATCTCCGTTGGGAAACACCCAAGCGTCTGCGTTGCGGGACTGCTCAATGGTGGCGATGGCGGTGCCGTCGTGCGACAAATCCATCCACGACAAGCTGTAATTGGTCAGGTCATTGGAAAGGCGCTGAGCTTGGCCGCCCGGATAGGCAATCTTGAAAATTTGTCCGCGATTCGCGCCGCTTCGCTCGCGTATTACCAGCAGCAATCCCGAGCCGTCGGGCAGCCAGTTTGGAGCGCCGAGGTCCGCGGATGGCGACGAATAGAGTTCGCGAGCCGCGCCGTCATTGGGATTCACCGCTACTAAAATTTCGCGATTCGAACGGTCCAGCAATCCGTACACGATTGTTTTTCCGTCTGGTGACCAGGCCGGACGTAACATCGACAGGGGCGTAGTGATTCCGTCGGCATCGCGCAGCACCTGGTCACCGCTGCCGTCTGCATTCGCAACACGCAGGGCAATTTTGCCGTGAATCGGATCGCCGCGCAGGAAGGCAAAGCGTTTGCCATCTGGCGAGAAACCCGCACCGGTATCGATGTCCTTGATGATCGGCTGCGGAGTTCCGCCGAGCACGGGCATTTTGTAGAGCGTGGAAAAGTACTGATTGTCTTTGCTGGAATTGGTGAAGTAGATGTATTGGCCGTCGGGAGAAAAACTCAGTCCGTAAAAAATAGAGACGGAGGGGGGGAGGACCTCCACGTCGCTGCCGGTGGAGACTTGGCGAACCTTGAGACTTTGTTTCTCGCCGTCACGTAGGACGTAGACGACGTACTGGCGATCCGGGGAGAGAGCGACGCCGGAGGCTTTGCCGCTCTGGGTGAGCTTGGTGATTTCCATGTCTTGCAGATTGAAGTTGGCGGCCGGTGCGGAGAATTTGAAGTAGGCGATGGCCGCGGCAGCGAGCAGCAGCGCAACTACGCCGAGACCGGCAAACATACCGGTTTTGGATTGCGGTGCGCTTGGCGATGCGATGCCACTTGCGGATGCGACCGCAGAAGCATGCGCGCCACTATGCGGGCCTGAATCTACGGCTGTTTGCGGGTAGGCGCCCGACGCGGCGGCGGAAATGCGGCTGGTGCTGGAATGTTGAGGAGATTCTACGCCTTCTGAATCTGCCACAGGAACGCGCGATGAACTCGAATCGCGCTGCAGGCGCTTCAGATCGGCGTGCATGTCCGAAGCGTGCTGGTAGCGGAGCGTGCGATCCTTTTCAAGCGCCTTATAGATGATGCGCTCGAGACCGTCTGGAAGGTCTGGATTTAGGCGTACTGGCGCGATCGGCGCGCGATTCAGAATCGCGTCGAAAATTGTGGCGGTGCTGTCGCCACGAAACGGCAATTGACCCGTGGCCATTTCGTAGAGGACTGCGCCGAAAGAAAAAAGATCGGAGCGGGCGTCGAGGTCTTTGGCGCGGGCTTGCTCGGGCGACATGTAGGCCACGGTGCCGAGCGTGCTACCTGGACTGGTGAGATGTTCGGTGTCTACACCTTGTGTGGCTTGCGTTTCAGTAGCAGTGGCACCTGAGCCGGCTTTGGCGGCGACTTTGGCCAATCCAAAGTCGAGGATTTTGGCGTGGCCGCGCGTGGTGACAAAAATATTGGCCGGCTTGATGTCGCGGTGAACGATCCCTTTCGAGTGTGCGGCGTCGAGAGCGTCGGTCACATCGAGCGCGATAGTCAGCAGCGACTCAAGGTCCCTCGCGCGGCCGTTGATGACGTGCTTGAGCGTCTGTCCTTCGAGGCACTCCATGGCGATGAAGGCGTTGTTGTGGTCTTCGCCGATGTCGTAAATGGTGCAGATGTTCGGATGGTTGAGTGCGGAGGCCGCTTTGGCTTCACGGCGAAAGCGCTCGAGCGCTAGCGGGTCGTGCGCTACATCTTGCGGCAAAAATTTCAGTGCGACGAAACGATCGAGGCGGGTGTCTTCCGCTTTGTAGACCACGCCCATGCCACCGCCGCCGAGCTTTTCCAGGATGCGGTAATGGGAGAAACTTTGGCCTTCGAGCGAGGCTGAATCGGGCATGGACTCCGCATTTTAGTTGCGCGGGGAAGGGGAGTCAACGAACACCCGGCCGTGTGAAACACTGCGATTGACACGATTCTCGTGCGCAGGCCGCAAACAATGAGTCCAGTTTTTGCACTCAGCGGTCCGGGTGATACCCAAAGTCAAATCCGACGGTGCCCGCAGGATCGCCCGAAATCAAATATTCGCCGGCGCGCAGCGGCGCGGTCGGGGTGATCAACGCGGTCGTTTCGTCCAGCGAATTCACATTAACGCCCGCCAGCCGATCACCGGGGAGGCCAGCCTTGAAGTTGAACAGATTCCAACCGGAAGTCACCTGCAACTCGCGGTGATCGGACTTTTGATCGAATCGCGCGATGGCCAGGTCCCGAACCGCGGGCGTGAAAGGCGTGCCAACCGGCACATCGTAAAATTTCACGCAGAAAAGCGGCTGATTTTCATGCAATTGTACCGGCGCTTTTGCATCTCGAAAGGTCACCACCATCTGCGGTGTCAATCCAATTACGGCGGACGCAGCGGCATGCTTGGTGCCGCCGCCGCTGCTGGAGAGCTGTTGCAGCGGGAGCCACGCGCCTTCGCTCCAGTAATAAGCTCCGGGCTCGAGCTGCTTGGCCAATTCTTCGCGCGAGAGGGAAGCGGCGGCGATCGCGGCCATCGCATCGGACGGATTAGAATTCGCCGCGACGTCGAGTTCGTTGGCGCCTAGCGCGTCTTTATCGAGCATCGATTGGATTACGCCCTGGCTCACGCCCGCTTCTTTCAATTTTACTAAGGCGGCTACCGAGAGGTCGAAGTTCACCTCGCGGGACTCGATTACTTTCTGAATCGTGGCGTCGTCGAATTTGGACGTGGCCATCACTACAACGTCCTGATTGGTCAGGGCGACGGAGCGGATCTCCGTTTTGATTGTTTGGTCTTGAGTGCGCGAGACTTGCGGCGTGGCTGCGACTAACAAGAGGCCCAGGGTTACTAGACTGAAGAGTTTCATGCACGCCTCCCAGGGGGACGGGCTGACTATACCTATGATACGTGTTGGATCTGATTGGCGTTACCGGCTGTGGCCGGGTCGAAGGGTAGAAGGTGGAAATAGGTTTTTCGGGCAACGACGCTGGGGGCTTGTGAAAGGGAGTAGAATCGCGCCGCCCGATTGCGTCGGTCTGCTACTCGAGTCATGTCGAAAATTAAAAATTAAAGGATACACGCTATGAAGTTTCTCAATGTGTTGGCGCTGCTTGTGCTTCTATTCGTGACGGGCGCACCGAACTCGCTGGCGCAAAACTCTGAGGCCGCGCCGGCAAGGTCGAGTAGCGCTCCGTCAGCCGCGGCGCAAGACAAACAGTCGACGTTTTCTTCCGTCGATGCGTTGCTTGGCGAACTGTATGGGGTGATCTCCGGGCCCGCGGGCCAACCGCGTGACTGGGACAAGATGAAGTCTCTGTTCTACCCGGGCGCTCGCTTGATTCGCACGCAAGCGTCACCAACCGGAGAGTTCGCTGCCACGGTGCTGACTCCGGACGACTACGTAGCCCGTGCCGGAAAATATTTCGCCACCAACGGATTTTACGAACGAGAAATTTCGCGGAAGACCGAAGCCTGGGGCAATCTCCAGCAAATTTTCAGCACCTACGAATCGCGCCACGAAGCCAACGGTGCACCGTTCATTCGGGGGATCAACACCATTCAGCTTTTCAACGATGGCAAGCGCTGGTGGATTCTGACCATCGCTTGGCAGGAAGAATCGGCCACACTGAAGCTGCCCACGGAATTTCTACCCGCAAAATAGAACCTGTCTCGGTCGTCGATCGCTGAAACCTAATAGGCCGCCCACAAGTCTGATGAGTATTTCCACGCCCGCCCGAATAAGTTCGGGATAGAACGGAGCTCGGTTTTGGATACCCATTTCGGAGAGGGCCTGGCGGCTCCAGAAGAGGCGAAGGGCGCGCACATAGGCTGGGTGATTGGCGCGGTTGTGTTAATGGGCGGAATTTTCACCTGGGGATATTTGGACCAGAACAACTATTTCTACCACACCAAACCCGCGCACATTGTCAGTGCCGAGTGGACCGCCGATGCGAAAGAGTGCCTGTCGTCAAATCATAAAAGTACTGCCGTGGTGCTGGAGTGCGACGGCGGTCACAACGAAGTGAAAGTCGACGTGCCGGTGCGCTTCTACGGAAACACCGAGAGCCCGCTGGATCCCGAGACAGTTAGGTTGCATTGGCTCTGCCGAAAAGACAGCGCACGCGGCGGCATGGTGGCTTGCAAGGTCGCGCCGTAGCCCCTTAGAGTGGTATGGCTTGAACAGCCATACTTGTATGGTAAAATCGTATGTATGAAGAAAACTCTCAACATTGACGCGGAACTGCTGCGCGCAGCCAGGTCCGCCTGCAAAGCCACCACCGACACTGACACCGTGCGACTCGGTCTCGAAGCGCTGGTCCAACACGCTGCCTACGAACACCTACGTTCGTTCGGCGGGTCGGAACCAGATGCCCAAGACGTGCCGCGGCGAAGAGAGCCTCCCGCCCGCCGCCGTCGTTCAGCTGCCTAATGGTGCTGGTCGACACTTCGGTATGGATCCGCTTTTTCTCCGACCAGAAACCGTTTCGTCAAGAACTCGATCGCCTACTGAGTCTTCGCAAAGTCGGCGGCCACGACTTGGTTTACGGCGAACTACTCGTCGGAGACAAAGGCGGGCGGCAAGCATTTTTAAAGGGATATCAAAAACTGTACCGCACCAAGGTAATTGACCATTCCGACGTGGCTGACTTCGTGCGAGCCGCGCAGCTGCACGGACTCGGAATCGGATGGATTGATGCGCATCTTCTTGCTACCGCGCTGGCCGAGCGCCTGAAGCTGTGGACTGCGGACCCGCGGTTGGCGACAGTTGCGAAAGAGTTTGGTGTCGCCTATTCTTAGCGCCCGAACTTCGCTTCCGATTTCCACCATCCAGAAACGAAAGTTCCGTTCGCCCAGCGTGGTCGAGCTGATTTTTCTTCGCTCATTCGAATTGAGCAGACCAGGATGAATTTGTGCGTCACTCGAAATTAATGTTCGTTGTGGTCTTGATGGTGATGTGTGCCAGCGCGTCCGCGATGCTGTGGCCAGCGCACGCGGATGATAGGGCTTACGACGTGGTGGTTTCCGGCGGGCGGGTGATGGATCCGGAGTCGGGGTTGGATGCGGTGCGCGATGTGGGGATTCGCGATGGCAAGATTGCCGAGATTTCTGAGAAGGGGCTACACGGCAAGAAGATGATCGATGCGCATGGTTTAGTCGTGGCACCGGGCTTTATCGATTTGCATGAGCATGGCCAGGAGCCGCGCAATTACGAATTTCAAGCCCACGATGGAGTGACGACTTCGCTAGAGTTGGAATTGGGCACGGCGGACGTGCCGGGGTGGTATGCCAAGCGCGAAGGACACGCGCTCATTAATTACGGAGTGAGCGTTGGGCACATTCCTGCGCGTATGCAGGTGATGCACGACGCCGGGACGTTTGTGCCGACCGGAGATGCGGCGCATCGCGCGGCCACCAGCGAAGAAGCGAAACAGATCGATGATTTAATAGATCGCGGGCTCCAACAAGGCGCGCTGGGCGTGGGCATGGGAATCAATTACACCGCTGCAGCTTCCCACGCGGAAATTGTGGATGTCTTTAAAGTGGCGGCGAAATATGGCGCGACGGTGCACGTGCACTTACGCTACAGCGGATTGAAAGAGCCGACCGATGGTTTGGCTGCGCTGGAAGAGGTGATCGCCGCCGCGGCCGCCACCGGAGCGCCGCTACATGTGGTTCATGTGACCAGCATGGGTCTGCGCGATACTCCGGCGCTGCTCGAGATGATCCATGGCGCGCAGAAACGCGGCTTGGATGTGAGTACGGAAGCATATCCGTATCCAGCTGGCAGTACAGCGCTGGAGTCGGCGGTGTTCGATCCGGGCTGGCAAGAGGCGCAGGGAATTTCCTTCGGCGGATTGCAGTGGGCCAAAACCGGCGAGCGCCTCACTGCGGAGACTTTTGAGAAATATCGTAAGGAAGGCGGGGTGGTGATCATTTTTTCCATTCCGGAAAGTGCCGTCCGCGCGGCGCTGGCCGATCCTACGGTGATGGTCGCGAGCGATGGAATGCCACTTACAGGGGCGAAGGTTCATCCGCGCGGTCAAGGTACGTTCTGTCGCGTGCTGGGCCACTATGTGCGCGATGAAAAAGTGCTCGACCTGATGACCGCACTGCGCAAAATGACTTTGCTTCCGGCTCAACGCATGGAAAAACATGTACCCACCTTCCGCGATAAGGGCAGGATTCGCGTGGGAGCTGATGCGGACGTGGTGGTCTTCGATCCCGGCAAAGTAATCGATAAAGCCACCTTTGAAGAACCGCTGCAGTTTTCCGCAGGCATGCTCAATGTGATGGTGAATGGACAGTTGGTGGTGTTGGACGGCAAAACTGTGGACGGAAATTATCCGGGCCGGGCCGCGCGTGCGCCCATATCTCACTAGGCGCAAATTCAAGCCGGATGTCGCATCCTCGTTTTTCAAGGCGCGGATTTAATCCGAGCTGCTCGGAGTTCAAAATAATTGTTTAAATCGAGAAGAGAACCGCGCATCACCGCAGGCTGTCCTCGCGCATCCAAATCACTTGCCAGGCCATTTGGTTTACGAATCACTCTGGAATTTCGAGAAAGAGGAAACACGTTGAGCCATCTCGATGAATTGTTGCAACGCAACAAAGAATTTGCTGCCGAGCAGTCTGCAGCAGGCACGCTGATGCCATCGTTAAGAGCCGCGATGCCCAATGTGCGCGGGATCGTGATCGGGTGCGCCGACATGCGCGTCGACCCGGCATACATTTTGAACTTAAAGCCCGGCGAAGTGGTGGTGTTGCGCAACATCGGTGGCCGCGTAACCCCCGCCTTGCTCGAGGAACTCGGCCTGCTCGGCCAAATCGGTGCACTGACCAACACCGTCCCCGGTGGCGGCGGCGAGTTCCACTTAATCGTCATGCAACACACCAACTGCGGCATGACCGTTCTGGCCTCTGAAAAAGAAAAACTGGCGCACTACTTTCAGATTGGAGTCGGCGAGCTGGACAAAAAGTCGGTGAGCGATCCCCGCGCAGCAGTAAAAACGGATGTCGCGACCCTCAAAGCGATTCCCGTTTTACCTGCGCAGTGGCTTATTTCTGGACTGGTCTATGACGTCGCCACCGGACTGGTTGAAGTCGTCGTGCCGGCGGCTCCGATTCGTAGCGCGTAGAACTTCTCGCTCTCTCCAGGGAACAATCGCCACAGAGTGGAATAAATCGCGATAGTCCTGATCGAAACGTGCAGTTCGACTCCTCGGGCCGAGCCATTAGTTCGTATTTAGACGCGAGTCGAGGAGCAGGATGGTGCGGTACAGCACTTCGGCGCCGTTGGCGATGTCGGGCCAGGTGGAGAATTCTTTAGGGGAGTGGCTGATGCCGTCTTTGCTGGGGATGAAGATCATGCCCATGGGCGCGACCTTGGCGAGTTGTTGCGAATCCTGCACCGCGAAGCTGGGCTGATCGATAGTTGCGAGGTTGAGGGATTTAGCGGCTTCGCGAATGGCTTTTTGTATATTTGCGTCAGCCTCCGCGGGGGCTACATCGTCTAGCGGAGTGCACACCGTCTCGACACCTTCCTCTTTATCGATGGCTTTGAATTGTTCCTGGATGCGCTCCCACATGCGATCGATTTTTGCGGTGTCGAGATCGCGCAGTTCCACGGGAAATTCGGCGCGCCCGGGAACGACGTTGATGGCGCCGGGTTGTGCTTTCATGAAGCCGACGGTGCCGACCTGTTTCCCCGTTTCCGCGCGAACCACTTCGCGCACGGCTAGCACGTCGCGAGACGCCGTGGCCAGCGCATCTTTGCGGCGATCCATCGGAGTGGTGCCGGCGTGGTTGGCAAAGCCGGTGGCCACGCACTCCCAGCGCTTCAGCCCCACAATGCCTTGCACTACGCCAATGGGAATTTTGCTTTCGTAGAGATTCGGCCCCTGTTCGATGTGTAATTCGACAAAGGCTGCCAGCGCTCCGGGCGGAATGCGCGCATCTGCCAGCTTCGCCGGATCTTGCCCGTAGCGGCGCAACCAGTCCGCGACCGTTTGCCCCTGGTCATCTTTGCGCGTCAAAATCTCCGGGCCGATCAAGCCCGCAGCAATACCCGATCCCATCGTGCCCACGCCGAAGTGGTTGCCTTCTTCGTTGGTCCAAACCACCGCTTCCAGCGGGTGCCGCGTCTTCACTTTGGCGGCGCCCAGCGAACGCAACACCTCGATCGCGCTCATGCTGCCCACATCGCCATCAAAATTTCCGCCGTGCAAGACCGAATCAATGTGGGAGCCAAACAGAATCACCGGCAGCTTCTCCGACCCATCGCGATGCCCAAAAATATTTCCCGCCGCATCTACGCGCACCTGTAGCCCCGCATCCTTCATCAACTCCATTACATACTCGCGCGCCGCCATATCCGTCTCGGAATAAGCGGTGCGCGTCACGCCACCTTCCGGGTTGCGACCAAATTCACTCAGCTTTTCCAGCGAAGCTTGCAGCCGCTGCGCATCGATGTGGTGGGCGCTCGATTGGTTGGATTGTTGCGCGCCGCAGGTAAGTTCTAAGCCGAAAAGCAAGCACAGCGACGCCAGGGCAGCAAACACGCGACAGAAGGTCGATGAAATGCCAGACGAAACGGGAAGGGGATTCAGGTTGGGTCTCCGTTCAATGCCGGGATGCGATCGGTGCCGGCATGTTATGAAGTCAGACTGCACTGGTCAATATCAAGCTGGCACGCTCAGAAGGGGCTCGGAGGGTGCCACGAGGGTTTTCATCGTCGTTCGCGAAAGCGGTGCGCTCTCGATTTTGGTGTCCGGCACCCAAAGAGTCCAACGACCCCACCCCTCGGTCTTTTGTGGAAAGAGGCCAGAAGTTGTTGAAAACAAGATAAGTCTGTGCGCAAAGAGACGCGCAAAAGAGCGTTTTATCGTTGCAAATTGGACTGTAGGTTCGTAATCTGCTGATACTGCGTGCCTTACGAGAGAACCTGAAGGCGGATAGGGGCGGGAGTTTGTAACTCATTGATTGCAATGAAGATATGGGCAAAATCAGGAGTTCGGTAAGCCCAATGGAATGTGTGAAATACGAACTCCTTGAAAACGAGTTCAGATCTCGTTGAGGGGTATCGAGTTATCCGGTTTGGTGAGTTGTCGATCGGAGGCGTGCAAGGGGCAGGTGGAGTCAGGAATTGGGACCCTGCGACTGAGAGATGGGTGCCGTGTCCTGAATTTCGGAGGTTGCTTGGGCGATCTGGCGGTTCGAATGGAATTTCGATGTACACGCAGAATTGTACTAGTTGAGTAACTTATGGTCAAGCTATTCGTGAAGTTTTAGCTCAGACCAAGTCAGCGCCAAGTTGGAAGGCGGCGGCCAAAACCCGCCACGCCACTTTAGAAGGTGGCGTCGAACTGTAGTTCGTGAATCATGGACTGTAGCTTGAGGTTAGCCGCGTCCGTTGGGCTTCGGTGGTCTCGATATTTTTGCGCAGCGTGGCGATTTGCGTTTCTCGCTGGTCGAGTTGCTTGGTGTAGCGCTGCAGCAGGGCTTTTTCTTCCGGCGTACCGCGCAGGGCCTTCATGTTTTCGCGCAGGCGGTCCTGATCTTTCACGATGCGGTCGATATCTTTCTGGCGATTGGTGATTTCCAGTTGCAATTTGGAGAGGGCAAGCACGCGTACACGAAAATTTGCCCAGAGCTTACCAGATTGCGAGACTGGTTACTTACCTTGAGTAGTCAAGATGCAGAACAGGGGTTCCGCGTTGTCAGCACTCGTAGGCCAAAGCGCGATTAGTCTGTCGCGCCTAGGGTCGAGGTATACTCACCAACAACTTAGTCAGTTGCAACCACTGCGTCCTGGTGTCGCGAAACCCGTCAGGGTGGAAGGGCTGTTACGGTGTTAGACCAGAACTCCTTGATCTCCGCAGACGGCCTTGGCGCCTGATAAGAATATGGATCGTTTGATTCGCTTCGGTCCTTTCGAGGCCGACACTTTAACTCAGGAGCTGCGTAAGCATGGCGTGCGGCTTCGGTTGGCGGGCCAATCGTTTCAAGTGCTGAAGATGTTGCTGGAGCGACCCGGCGACCTGGTCAGCCGGGAAGAGTTGCAGGGCAGACTGTGGCCTGGCGATACTTTTGTGGATTTCGAACGTGGGATCAACGCCGCCGTAAATCGAGTACGAGACGTTTTGGGCGATTCAGCGGAATCGCCCCAATTCATTGAGACATTGCCGCGCCGCGGCTATCGGTTCATCGGGGAAATCGCTCCGTCGATGCCATTACCATCGCCGTCGCAGTCTCCCCGGCCATGTAGAGGGCCCGACTCGCAGTGACCGCGCTTTTCCTCTTAAGCCAAAGGTAAGTGACATCCCACAGCAAGCTAGTAAGCCTTCCACGGTGAAGCTCTTGCCGTCGATTGTGATGGCTACTTTGCTATGCATACTTATTCTGGCGGCATGGTACTTGAGGCCTTCGAGGCGTGATAACAAGCGGACGTTTTCTCCAGTTCCGTTTACGGCTTTTCCCGGCGTTGAAACTTACCCAACGTTTTCTCCAGATGGCGCGCAGATCGCCTTCGCGTGGGACGGTGGATCGAAGGCTTCCAAAGGTTTCGACTTGTACACCAAGGTTGTCGGCAGCGAGAAAATTCTCCGGCTCACAGAGCGTCCTTCCGAGTTCGTGCACCCAGCCTGGTCTCCGGATGGCAGCCAAATCGCTTTTTTAAGGGGCGGAGTCGATGCAGGCCTATACGTTGTCTCCGCTCTTGGTGGTCCCGAGAAGAAACTGACGCCTGTACGCATGCCGTACGAAACATTTTCTGGAATCGCTTGGTCCCATGATGGCGAGACCATCGTCTATCCCGTCGCTAGCGCGGACAACGGTGACGTGCGCCTAAATGTTCTGCACCTCAAATCATCGGACCACACGCCGATTCCTCAGGAGGCGGACTGTAGTCACGAGGGCTATCCGGCTTTTTCGCCAGACGGAACGCAACTGGCGTACGTTTGCGTGCGGGACTACGGTAAGTTTTGTCTGTACCGTGCTGACGCCGAAGGCCACCACGGGAAGCTTGTGACCACCTTCAGCGGGTGGCCGTTCGGGGTTGCATGGACCCACGACGCGACCGCGATTTTGTTCGCGCAGGATCGTGGAGGCGGTTCGGAGATGTTTGAGGTTCACCTTTCCGATGGAACTACGGAGCAACTGCCTCTCGGAGAGGGAGTAGCGTGGCCGGCATTGTCTCCCGGCGGCGACAACCTGGCGTTCGCGCAAGGGTCGGAAACCGTCAATATCTGGCGCAAAGATCTCTCCAGGCCACGCTCATCTCCACTCAGCTTGATCTCTTCGACGCGAGAACAAACCAACGCGCAGTACTCTCCCGATGGAAAACACATCGCTTTTGAGTCGATTCGTAACGGCAATCGTGAGATATGGATCAGTGATGGGGACGGAACAAATCTTGTCCAGGCTTCTCACTTCAACTGTCCGAGCACCGGCACACCTCACTGGTCGCCGGATAGCACCAGGATCGCTTTTGATTCCCGCTGCAACGGTGCGGCGGAGATGTACATCCTTGAGCTCGCGGATCTGCAGCCGCACAAATTGGTCACGACTGTCGCTGAGCCGTCGGAGCCCAGTTGGTCCCGCGACGGCCGTTGGCTCTACTTCCTTTCCGGCGCTGCCGATGGCCAAAGGCTTTACAGGTCGCCGGCGAAGGGAGGCGATGCGGTACGCCTTTCAACCTCGAAGGTATTTCAACCACTGGAGGGGCCAGACGGCAGGACGGCAATTTTTGCGGACGACCTGGATGCGCCGACACTCAAACAAGTTTCGGTGGACGAGCCTGGCCGAGAATTTAGTGTGCCCAGCATTCCCAAAGTGAGGGATGCCGATCTTTGGACCGTGGACTCACAAGGCATATACTTCGTGCCCGCGGATGCCCCGCTTTCGATAAATTTCTTCGATTTCGCCACCAAGAAAATTCGCAATGTCGCCAAAGTCGATCGGCCGTTCCGCTCTTACATCGGAGGGTTGTCGGTCTCATCAGACCGCCACTGGCTGATATATGCCCAGACTGATGAAGTTAGTGGAGACATCTTGTTGGTCAGTCATTTTCACTAGGCCTATAGATGCGCGCAGCTGGCGATGGGAAGGCGGGCCCGAACGATCCTCCGGTCGCCGCTCCTTTGAAAACGTTAAACAGCGGCGCCAAATTCTAAGCAGGTGAACGATGAGAATTAGTCTGGGGCGGCGATGCCGAGGCTTTTCATTTTGCGGTAGAGGTGGCTGCGTTCGAGGCCGAGGGCGCCGGCGGTTTGGGTCATGTTCCAGCGATTTTCTTGGAGCTTGCGCAGGATGAATTCGCGTTCGTAGGCGCTGCGGGCTTCGTGCAGCGTGGAGTAGGGATGCTGCGGGGCGTCGGCTACGCCGCGGAACAATTCGGGCGGGAGGTGGTGGGGCTCGATGCGCGGCTGGGGGCAGACGATGACCAGGCGTTCGACGAGGTTGCGGAGTTCGCGGACGTTGCCGGGCCAGGGGTAGCGCAGCAGAATCTCGACCGCTTGGTCGCTGAGTTCGCGGCCCCGTTTGCCGTAGGCGGCGCTGAATTCGCTGAGGAAAAAGCGGGCGAGGACGGGAATGTCCTGCAAGCGATCGCGTAGCGGCGGGACGAAGAAGGGAATCACGTTGAGACGGTAAAAGAGGTCCTGGCGAAACTGGCCGCGAGCAATTTCCTGCTCGAGATTTTTGTTGGTGGCGGCGATGACGCGTACATCCACAGTGATGGTTTGATTGGAGCCGACTGGTTCGAAGCGCTGCTCTTCGAGGACGCGCAAAACCTTTGATTGGGTGCGCAGGCTCATGTCGCCGATTTCGTCGAGAAACAGCGTGCCGCCGTCGGCTTTCTCGAATTTGCCGATTTTGTTTTCGGTGGCGCCGGTAAAGCTGCCCTTCACGTGGCCGAAAAGTTCGGATTCGATGAGTTCATCGGGAATGGCTGCGCAATTGACTTCGACGAATGGGCCTTTGTTGCGCAGACTCGCGGCATGCAGGGCATGGGCGACCAGTTCTTTGCCCGTGCCACTCTCACCGAAAATCAGTACGCGTCCGTTGGTCGGCGCAGTGACCGCGATCTGCTGGCGCAACGCCTTCATCGGGATGCTGTCGCCGATGACCTGGTAACGATGTCCAAGCTGCGAACGCAGAGTTTGATTTTCTTCTTCGAGGCGCCGCTGTTGCACTGCGTTGCGCACCCGCAAAATAATTTTTTCCAGCGATAGCGGCTTCTCGATGAAGTCAAACGCGCCGAGTTTAGTCGCGCGCACGGCGGTTTCAATCGTGCCGTGTCCAGAAATCATGATTACCGCAGGCGGATGCGGGGTGCTCTGAATGCGGCTCAGCGCTTCGAGCCCGTCCATGCCTGGCAGCCACACGTCAAGCAAGATCACTTCGAGCTCGCCACTGGAGACGCGTTCGAGCGCCTCCTCGGCGGAGCCGACCGCGTCCACCTGATACCCTTCGTCCTTCAGAATGGACCCGAGTGACTCGCGAATGCCCGGCTCGTCGTCAACAATCAGCAGATGTGGTTTGGCGTTCATTATTTGAGTTCTATTTTAGACGAAGACGCGCCTGAAGGTTTTGCGACAGCCGGCGCAGGAGCCGCGCTCATCGCGGCAGCCGCCGGTTCGCCGTTCTTGTTGGCGTGCGCGCCTGATACACCGTTAGAGGTAACCACCGGAGTGGTGGATGACGCGAGCGACGATGGCAGTGATGCTGCAACCGATTGCGAGTCGTTGCCGGCAACGGCGACGGCTTCGCCAACCGGCAGCTCAATCAGAAAGCGCGAGCCGCTCGGATGATTGTCTTCCACATGAATCGTGCCGCCATGTTCGGCGACAATGCGCGCGGCGATGGCCAACCCCAAACCCGTCCCGCGATCTTTGGTAGAAAACTGCGGCAGGAAAAGTTTGTCTTTGTCTTGCGGCGAAATTCCGTGCCCGGTGTCAGCCACGGAAATTTCCACTAGTTCTGCGTCGGCATGCCCTTTCGTGGCCACTAAAATTTCGCGAACGCTGCAATGCTCCAGCGACTCCGCCGCGTTATCGATCAAGTTGATCAACACGCTGCGCAGCAATCCCGCGTCGGCGCGAATCTGCGGCAAGTGATCGGCAAGCGCGGTCTTCAGCGAAATCCCGTCCAGCCGGTTGGAAAAAACTTCCAAGGCTTCCTGCACCAAGGTGTTGGCGTCCGTCGGAGCCAGCTTGGCGGTAGGGAAGCGCACGAACTGCGAAAACTCATTCACCAGCGCCGCGAGCGATGAAACTTCCCGCTCGATCAGCCGCGAACATTCCTGCACCAGCGAAGTCAACTCGGTGTCGACCGGCGCAGCTACGGGACTCACCGCACCGGCCGCCGACGCAGCCCGCCGATCCAGAAAACGCGTCATGCGTTGCGCAGAAAGCTGAATGGGCGTCAACGGATTCTTGATCTCGTGAGCAATGCGCCGCGCTACTTCCTGCCACGCCGCGGACTTTTGCGAGCGCAACATCTCCGTCAAATCGTCCAATACCAACACATATCCGGTATTCGCGCGTCGCGGCCCCAGCGAACTCACCGTCACCGCCAGATGCAAAACTCGCCCACCTACCAACGTCTCAATCTCCCGCGAAACCACGCCCATCCGCAGGGAACGCCGCATCAAGTACTGCACCGTGCGTGAAGCGTCCGCGCCAAGCAACTCTTCCAACGACTGCTTGTCACGCGCGCCAGATCCGAGAATCCCGCTGACGGCTCCGTTGGCACGAAGAATCGCTCCGGACGCATCGAGCGACACCACGCCAGTGGGAATGCTTTCCAGCACGGTCTCCATCAACTGCCGCCGCCGCTCCAACTCTTGCACCGCTTGTTGCAAGTTGCGCGTGAACTGATCGATCTGCGAACGGTTGTCGCGCAGCTGCCGGGTCATGTTGTTGAACGAGCGCGCCAAGACGCCGAGCTCGTCGTGAGCCTGCTCGGGCACCGCGTAATCGAAGTTCCCAGACGAAATTTCCCGGGTGCCTTCCGCCAGCGCCTGAATCGGCACGGTGACCTGCTTGGACAGAAACAATGCGATCCACATAAGCGAAAAGAGCAGCAGCATGGTGAAGAACAGAAGGATTAGCACCATTTGCCGCTTCAACGCCCGCAGGCTTTGCTTTTCCGCGTCATAGGCGGCGGTCTGCGTCTGAATGGTGTCCAGTCGCTGGAGAAAATCGGGCCCGGTTCGCAGACCCGTGACCAGGAACGCGGGCGCTTGCGACTGTGCCACGCCTGCAGCAGGCGAAACACTCGAGGGCGCGGGCAGAGAAATACGCGCCGCAAAATAAGTAAATCCCGCCGCCTCCCAAATTTCGATCCCGCTACGCAGCACACGCACTTGTTTCCCGAGGACGTTGGGGCGGATGCACGGAGTAGTCTCATGCGCATCCTGCGGGTTATCGCAAAGAATGCCACCACTGATCGCCGCACCGCTTTTATCTAGTAGCCACACTGAATCAGCGCCAGCTTCCGCAGCGCGATCCAAAAACTCACCCAGCGGTTTATGAGCAAAGGGCGCGAGATGCCGAGCAGTATTTTGTAAGTGCGGGGTTTGAATCCGCCCCAAATCGGAGAGCAGCGCCTGGGTCTGTTCGGAAGCCACTTCCAGCGGCCGCGGAAACCATCTTCCCAGCGTGCGATTCAGCAGCGAGTAGCTGACAAAAAACATGAACAGCACCGGCAACAGCGAAATCGCCATCGCCCCCACGACCATCTTGGTTTTAAACCGCGCCCCAAGCTGGTCTTTGCGCCGCTCCACCCACAGCCGGAACAGCGTCCGCCCAAGGATGAGGAGGAAAATCAGGAGCGCTGCGGTGATGAAGCTGGAGACTGCATAAAGCGCGAGGAGTGCGCGGAGGTTTTTCGGTTGGAAGGGAACGCCCAGCGAACCAAACGTGAAGACCGCCGCGAGCAGCAGAGTCAGGGCAATGCCGGCAAAGATGAAGCCCCATCGTTGTTTGGGGGTGAGCCGGCTCATGCAGGGCAGCCACTGATGCGGCTGTAATTAAGGATGCGCCCACCCAGGCCGCCTGTCGCCGCCAAACACCGGGCAACAAACCGCCGGGCAACTGACGATGGACACTTTTCGTCCAACGTTTCGGAGGATCGCAAACACTCGGTTTGTAACGCTCGCCAAGGCATCTTCTTGGCACGATAGCCAGCACCAAAGGGCAAGTCAAGGAAGAGGAGCACCGGGGTTACAATCGCGAAGCATCGGGCCAAACGCCGCATGAATACGATCGAAAACGGCTGCCGGGGCAGGCGCCACACGGGCAGGCGAACAGTCAACAACCAGCCAATTTGAGACAAAACCCCCTGTCCACCCCTGCCCACCTGAACGTACGGGCAGGTATTAGCTGTTTTAGAACTAGCCCGGAACTTCGCCCATCCAGCGGCGATAGCTTTTGTTAATGTGAGCTTGGTTACCAATCTGCAGGAGTGGTGCGGATGTCCGTCCGGTTAGGCGAAATTCTTGTTAAAGAGGCGCTGATCACCCAGGATCAGCTCACCAAGGCGCTGGAGTTTCAGCGGTCCAATGGTGGGAAGCTGGGCAGTTGCCTGACCAAGATGGGGTACATCACCGATGATGACATCACCGGGGTGTTGTCTCGGCAATACGGCGTTCCCTCGATAAACCTCAAATATTACGAAATCGATCCAGTCGTCATTAAATTGATTCCGCAGGATACCGCCCTGCGCTATCAAGTGATTCCGCTCTCGCGCGTCGGCTCGGTGCTGACCATCGCGATGACCGACCCCACCAACGTTTTCGCCATGGACGATATCAAGTTCATGACCGGCTTCAACGTTGAGCCGGTGGTGGCCTCCGAGTCCGCAATCGGCGATGCCATTTCCCGCTTCTATGGGGGCTCGGGTTCGAATCACGAAGAACTCAGCAACTTGATGAAGGAAATGGTCGAGGATGACCAGGAGCTGGAACTCGCCTCCGACGTCGCGGAACTCGACACTGCCACTCTTGAAAAGGCCGCTGAAGAAGCGCCCATCATCAAGCTGGTCAACCTGATTCTTACCGACTCGGTGAAGCGCGGGGCTTCCGATATTCACGTCGAGCCTTACGAGCTTGAACTGCGCGTACGATTCCGCGTTGACGGCCAACTGCAAACTGTAATGAGCCCGCCGCTGCGCTTGAAAGACGCCATCACCAGCCGCCTGAAAATCATGGCTAAGTTGGACATCGCCGAAAAGCGCTTGCCGCAAGACGGCCGCATCATGATCAAGTACCGCGCCGACGGAAAAAAGAAGGAATTGGATTTTCGTGTTTCGACGGTCCCCACGCTGTATGGCGAAAAGATCGTCATGCGCTTGTTGGACAAAGAAAACCTGCGTTTGGACATGACCAAACTGGGTTTCGAGCAAGCCTCGCTGACCAAATTCGAAAAAGCCATCTTCAAACCGTATGGCATGGTGCTGGTCACCGGCCCGACGGGTTCCGGCAAAACCAACACGTTGTATTCCTCGGTGGCCACGCTGAACAAAGTGGACACCAACATCATGACTGCGGAAGACCCGGTCGAGTTCCAGTTGGCCGGCATCAACCAAGTGCAGATGAAAGAGCAGATCGGCTTGAACTTCGCCGCCGCTTTGCGCGCCTTCTTGCGGCAAGACCCCAACATCATTCTGGTCGGCGAAATCCGTGACTTTGAAACGGCGGAAATCGCAGTGAAAGCGGCGCTCACCGGCCACTTGGTGCTTTCCACCCTTCACACCAACGACGCGCCATCCACCATCAGCCGCTTGATGAATATGGGCATCGAGCCATTTCTCGTCGCCACTTCCGTCAACTTGATCTGCGCGCAGCGCCTCGTGCGCCGCATCTGCCAGAACTGCAAAGTAGAGTTGGAAGTTCCGGAGCAGGCTTTGATCGACGCGGGCTACACCCCGGATGAAGCCAAGAAAACTAAGATCTACCACGGCAAAGGCTGCAACACCTGCAACAAAGGCGGCTACAAAGGCCGCACCGGTTTGTATGAAGTGATGGAAATTAACGACGAACTCCGCGAGTTGATCTTGGTCGGCGCGTCTGCGTTGGAACTGAAGAAGAAAGCGGTCGAGCAGGGCATGATCACTTTGCGGCGCAGCGGCTTAACCAAAGTAGCGCTGGGGCAGACCACCATGGAAGAAGTCGTTCGCGAAACGGTTTTGTAATTGTAAGAGCTTGCATCGGAGAGGGTGAGCAATGGCTGGAATGACGTTAAGCGAGTTGCTGAAGAAAATGATCGAGATGGGCGGGAGCGACCTGCACATCACCACCAACAGCGCGCCGCGCGTACGCGTACACGGCAAGCTGCGGCCGTTGGATATGCCGCCGTTGACCGCTGCCGACACCAAGTCGCTGGCTTACAGCGTGTTGACCGATGCGCAGAAGCACCGCTTCGAAGAAAATCTCGAGCTGGACTTCTCGTTCGGCTTGAAGAACCTCGCGCGCTTCCGCGGCAACGTGTTCAATCAGCGCGGCGCGGTCGGCGCCGTATTCCGGACCATTCCTTGGGAGATCAAGGGCTTCGACGCGCTGGGATTGCCCACCGTCGTAAAAGGTATGTGCGACAAGCCGCGCGGCCTGGTTCTTGTAACCGGCCCGACTGGCTCCGGCAAGTCCACCACTCTCGCCGCCATGCTCGACAAGATCAACGCCGAGCGCGACGAGCACATGATCACCATCGAAGATCCGATCGAGTTTCTGCACAACCACAAAAAGTGCCTGGTCAATCAGCGCGAAGTCCACGCCGACACCCACTCGTTCGCGAACTCTTTGCGCGCCGCGTTGCGCGAAGATCCCGACGTCGTGCTCATCGGCGAAATGCGCGATCTCGAAACCATCGAATCCGCGCTGCGTATCGCGGAAACCGGTCACTTGACCTTTGCCACGCTGCACACCAACTCGGCAGCTTCGACCATCAACCGTATTATCGACGTCTTCCCGGCGCACCAGCAGCCGCAGATTCGCGCACAGCTTTCCATGGTGATTGAAGGCGTACTTTGCCAAGCGCTACTCCCGCGCTCGGACGGCCGTGGCCGCGCCATGATCATGGAAGTGCTGGTGCCCACACCGGCCATCCGCAACCTGATCCGCGAAGACAAAATTCACCAGATTTATTCCGCCATGCAGACGGGTACCGGCCTGACCGGGATGCAGACCTTTAACCAGGGCCTCTGTAACGCTTATTTGAAGAAAGAAATCACTCTGGACGTCGCCTTGGCACGCTCTTCGAATCCCGATGAGTTGCAGGACATGATCAACCGCGGCGCCATGTCCACTCCTGGCGCACCCGGCGGCCGCGTTCCAGTGGGCTCGAAAAAGTAAGCGGCGACCGAAAGTAGACATCGTGAATAACACAGAAATTCTTGGGACTGAGCCACTGAGGAGGGCAACACATGCCGGATTATAAATACCAGGGCACCAATCGTTCCGGCTCCAGCGTGAGCGGAGTGATGACCGCGGGCAGCAAGGCGGAGCTCACCAATTTGCTGAAGCGCCAGCAGATCACCCCCACCAAAATGTCGGAGAAGGGCAAAGAGTTCAATATGCCCACTTTCGGCGGCGGCGTGAACGCCAAAGAGCTGGCCATCTTCACGCGGCAATTCTCGGTGATGATCGACGCTGGTCTCCCGCTGGTGCAATGTCTCGAAATTCTGGCCAGCCAGCAGGAAAACAAGTTTTTCCAGAAGGTGCTGACCAACACCCGTTCCATGGTAGAAGGCGGCTCAACGCTGTCCACCGCCATGCGCGCTTCGCCCAAAGTGTTCGACGGCTTGTACGTCAACATGGTGGAAGCCGGTGAGACGGGCGGTATTCTCGACATCATTTTGCAGCGCCTTTCCACCTACATCGAAAAGAACGTCAAGCTGCAGCGCGCCGTGAAGTCCGCGTTGGTCTACCCTGTCGGCGTTTTGACTGTGGCCGGCGGCGTCATCACTTTGCTGTTGTGGAAGGTCGTTCCGATTTTCGCCACCTTGTTCGCCGGTTTGGGTGTGGACCTGCCGTTGCCCACCAAGATCGTCATTACCATGAGCAACTTTGTCGGCAGCTACTGGGGCTTGGGCGGGCTGATTCTTCTCGCCGGAACCATCTTCGCCTTGAAGGCTTGGTACGGGACGCCCCAAGGCAAATTCGTACTCGACACCATTGTGTTGAAGTTGCCGGTTCTTGGACTCTTGATGCGCAAAATCGCGGTGGCCCGCTTCACCCGCACACTTGGAACGTTGATCTCCTCCGGCGTGCCCATCCTGGAAGGCTTGGACATTACCGCCAAGACTTCCGGCAACGCCGTGGTCGAACGAGCCCTGCTGAAAGTGCGCAGGTCCCTGGAGGAAGGCAAATCGCTCACCGAGCCATTGAAGGAATCGGAAGTGTTTCCCGGCATGGTCACCCAGATGATCGCGGTCGGCGAACAGACCGGCGCGATGGACGCCATGCTCCAAAAAATCGCCGACTTCTACGAAGAAGAAGTCGACGCCGCGGTCAAAGACTTGTTGACCGCGTTGGAACCCATCATGATCGTGTTTTTAGGCACGGTAGTCGGCGGCGTGGTTATCTCCATGTACTTGCCGCTGTTCTCCCTCATCGGAAAACTGGCCGACGCGCACTAAGCGACGCGCCGCAAGCGTGATGTGAAAGAAGGCCGGGCCGCGCATGCTGCCCGGCTTTTTTACTCTGGGGATGGATTATTTCGTACCCGTTTTTATTGTGGACTAATGCACCCGAAGCTTGGGTGCCGCACCCTGCGTTTTTCAGGGTGCGGGTTTAGATCCTGCGACTCTGAGGACTAAACTCGAAGAGCGTGGCGTGGTCAGGGGAAGAGCAGTGGTCATGGGAGCAGCGCGGCGCGCAGTGCTAAAAATGCCGCAGACAACCAGTACACGCGAATGGCTGGAGTGGCTGACCCGCGTCCGCTTGCTGGTCATCACGCTGATTCTGGCGGTCGGCGTGGTGTGGCCGCAATATGTCCCCAGTTCTCCGGGTAATCGCTTTTTCCTGCCGCTGATCGTTTTCTGGATCACTCTAGGCATCCTCCACCTGATTCTGATGCGTTGGCTGCCGCGGGCCCGTTGGCACGGGGGGCTGCAGGTTACCTGCGACACCTTGATGATCTCCGCGCTGGTGTACGTCACTGGGCTGCAGGAGAGCTACTTCATTTCGCTCTATCTGTTGGTAATCATCGTCGCCAGCATTTTGTTTTCGCGGGTGGTGGCCTTCGGAGTTGGCGCCGCGTGCATCGTCCTGCTCGGGGGCATGGCCGCGCTGGCCTTCAACGACAAGATTCCTCACACCTACGTGGGAGTTCCCAGCGAGGAAACGCTGGAAACCTGGCTGCTCAGCAATTTTCTAGGATTTCTGGCTGTCGCCTATCTCGCCAGTTTTCTGGCGCACTCCCTGCGTCGCAAAGGCGCCGAGCTCGATGAAAAACGCGAAGAGTTGCTCGACCTGCAGGATTTCACCGAAGACATCGTGCACTCCATGCGCGGCGGCTTGCTGACCACCGATACCGAAGGCCGGATCCTATTGCTCAATCGCACTGGCGAAGAAATTCTGGGCCATCGCTTTGCTGACCAACGTGGAAAAAAGGTTCAGGAGATGAGCGCGGATTTCTGGCTGCCCGGTGAACACGGCTTGGAAAATATCTCGCGCCGCAAGGAGATCGACTACGCTACGCCGGACGGGCATCAACGCTTTTTAGGCATCAGCGTTTCGCCGCTGCGCTCCCGCGATTCCAGCCGCAGCGGTTACGTCTTTAACTTCCAGGATCTGACCGAACTGCGCCGCCTCGAACAGGAAGTCGCCACTAAGGAACGGATGGCTGCGCTGGGCCGATTGTCCGCGGCGATCGCCCACGAAATTCGTCAGCCGCTCACCGCCATGGCCGGCGCGGTTAAAGAACTGGCTCGCCTGGTCCCGCTGGAAGAAGACGAAAAGCATCTCGTCAACATCGTCAGCAGGGAATCGGAGCGCCTGAATCAAATCATTACCGACTTCCTGCGTTATTCCCGCGAGAAGACCTACGAATTTCAGAACGCCGACGTCCGCTCGCTGCTGGACGAAACCCTGATGCTGATCGAGAAAAAACCGGAGATCGGCTCCGACTACCGCATCGTGCGCTCGTTCAACGGCCAGGAACTGCGTGCCCGCGTGGACGCCAGCAAAATCAAACAGGTATTCTGGAATTTGTGCGACAACGCCCTGCGCGCCATGCCCGGCGGCGGCACCCTCACCGTGCGTATCGAAGAAAAACCCTTCTGGCTGCGCATCGGTTTCTCCGACACCGGCATTGGCCTTGATGCCAAGCAACGCGCCAAAATTTTCGAACCGTTGCAATCCGAGTTTGAAGGGGGCACCGGACTGGGGCTAGCCATCGTGTATCAGATTGTTCAGGCTCATAGCGGAAGAATCAGCGTTATTTCGGAAAAAAACCGCGGCGCGGAATTTATCGTGGAATTGCCGCGGGTGGCGTGAGCGAGGTTTTATGCAGGGCGCAAAAACAGCCGTGAAAGAATTGCATCGCGAGATGCCTCACATTCTCGTGGTGGACGACGAGAAATCCATCTGCGAGCTGCTGGAAATTACTTTCCGCAAGATCGGCCATAAAGTTGAAGTAGCTCACAGTGTGGAAGCCGCCAAACGCAAACTCGAATCGCAGATCTTCGACATCATCATTTCCGACATTCGCATGCCCGGCGAAGGTGGCGTCGACCTCCTCAAATTCAGCAAAGAAATCGCGCCCGAATGCTTCTTCCTGTTGATCACCGGCGTGCCCACCGTGGAAACCGCTATCGCCGCGATCAACAGCGGCGCCGATCGCTACGTAGTGAAGGACCACGAACTCGTCGACCAACTGCGCCGTGCGGTCCATGAAGTTTCCGAAAGTCTCCGTTGGAAGAAAGAAGCCGGCTATCTGCGCCGCGAACTACGGCGCCTCACCGGCCTCGACAACATCATTGGCCAAAGCCCCAAGATGCGCGAAATTTTCGACCTGATCCAAACGGTCGCTCCGCAGTCCAGCCGCGTGCTGATCACCGGCGAAAGTGGCACCGGTAAAGAATTGGTCGCTCGCGCGATTCACGAGAACAGTGCCCGCGCCCAAGCACCTTTTATCACCATCAACTGCGGCGCTTTCCCGGAAACCCTGCTGGAATCGGAACTCTTTGGCTACATGAAGGGGGCCTTCACCGGCGCCAATGAGAACCGCAAAGGCCTCTTCCAGGCCGCCAACGGCGGCACCCTCTTCATGGATGAAATCGGCAATATGAGCCTGACCATGCAGGTCCGCCTCTACCGCGTCCTGCAGGAAGGCAAAGTCCGCCCCATCGGCAGCACCGAAGAAAGCGACGTGGACGTCCGCATCATCGCCGCCACCAACAAAGACTTCGCCAAGGAAATCGTCGAAGGCCGCTTCCGTGAGGATTTGTACTACCGGCTGAGCGTAATTCCTTTGCAGCTTCCATCGCTACGCGAACGCAAGGAAGACATCCCGCTACTGGCCCGCCACTTCCTCGAAAAATTCCGCAAAATCATGGAAAAGCCTATCGAGAGCCTTTCCCCCGAAGTCGTCCGCCGCCTGGAAACCTACGAATGGCCCGGCAACGTCCGCGAGCTGGAAAACACCATGGAGCGCGCCGTCGCCCTGGAGACCGCCAACGAAATCACCCTGCGCGTGCTGCCCGACAAAATCGCCGGCTACTCCTCCGCCGCGTCCAACGCCAATCACGGGAACGGCGAATTCGCCATCCCCGAAGACGGCGCCGACTTTGAAAAGGAAATCGCCCAAGCGGAGCGCAAATACCTCCAGGCCGCCCTGGACAAAGCCAAAGGGGTCCGCACCCAAGCCGCCGACCTGCTCAAGATCAGCTACCGCTCCTTCCGCCACTACGCCAAAAAGCACAACCTATAGTTTGCGGTTCAAGACGACGCTGGGTAGCCTGCACGAATCCCTTGGCCGCGTAGGCGTGCGGATAGCGCCAGCTCCGAGGACTCCCAGCCGGATCGGAGACCTCTTAAACCAAAAACGCACCCAGCAGATGCCCGAAAACGCGCTCAACCTATTGAAGACATTAACTGTACGTCCTCGTCGCGATTCAGGTCGGCTTGTCGGATAAGGTCATATTCGGCTGACAAAAAAGGGCACTTTGAGAGGGTCTCACTCCGGCGAGACGCTGGTTCGGGTAGTACCACCGGCTGGCCCCTTCTGTAAATTAAAGCATACTAAGAACTTAGCGAAATCTGTTCCAGTCGGGTACTGCTAGTTTCAGTCTGGCACAGGGCTTGCAATATGGTATGGCGTGCTCTGGCACTAAAGAAATACAAACTTACTAAATCTCTCAAGGAGAAGTACAAAGTCATGAAGAAGCAAAAGGGTTTCTCTCTTATCGAGTTGCTGATCGTCGTGGCGATCATTCTGATTATCGCCGCTATCGCGATTCCGAACTTGCTCCGCTCCAAGATGGCTGCCAACGAGTCTTCCGCTGTCGGCTCGATGCGCTCCATCAACACCGCAGAAGTGACCTACAACACCAACTACCCGAACTCGGGCTTCAGCCCCAGCTTGGCGGCTCTCGGCGGCGCGGCTCCTTGCACCGTGGCAGCGACGACTGCAGCTTGCTTGATCGACAACACCTTGGCCAACGCCAGCGCAGCGGCGACGGGCAAGAGCGGCTACTTCTTCACCTACACCCCTGGCGCAGCTGCCGGCGGTACGGTCAACACCTACACCCTGACGGGCACGCCGATTACGGCGGGCACCACCGGCCAACGCGGTTTCTTCACCGACCAGACCGGCGTGATCCGTTACGCGATCAGCGGCGCGGCGACGGTTGCCAGCTCCCCGATTCAGTAAGATCGTTCGAGGACGCAGTACCAAAGGGAGGCCGCGAGGCCTCCCTTTTTTTGTTTCTGAGAAGGAAAACAGATACGCCGATCGCCACCGCTACGAATTCGCCAGTGAAGAGATGAGTAGTGGATGCGGGCCTTCGACGGTCCAGCTCGAAAGCAAATAGGGAAATAAGGAATAGGGACTAGGTTGAAAGCCTCTTCATCAAGCCACTCCTTCACCAATACCAATCTGGACTTTCTGCGCGCCGTCGCAGTTCTCCTGGTGGTCGCCGGCCACCTCACCGCCTTCTTCGGACTTCCGCGATTCGCCACCGTCCCGTTGGCGGGCCTCGGCGGATTGGGCGTGGCGATCTTCTTTGTGCACACCGCGCTGGTGTTGATGCTGTCGCTGGAGCGCGAAGCTCAGAAATCGCCGGTGTTGTTCGTGCCCTTCATGATTCGCCGCTGTTTCCGGATTTATCCCCTCAGCATGCTGATGGTCTTGCTCATCGCGTTTTTCCACCTGCCACAAGCGACTGTCTCTGTCGGACATTTCTCGGGATGGAACTTTGACCCGTCGGATGTTTTGTCCAATTTGTTCCTGGTGCAGAACCTGTCTTTCCGTTCACCCATGCTAGGGCCGATGTGGAGTCTGGCGTACGAACTGGAGATGTATTTACTGCTGCCCGCGATATTTCTAGTGGTGACGCGCACGAAGTGGAAATCGCAACTCTCCATGTTCGTCGTGGCGGTTATCGCCTGTGCCGGCGTGGTGCAATCCTCCGCGACAAGAAACCTGGCTTTCTTCGCCCCATGCTTTTTGGGCGGCATCGTGGCCTACCAACTGCGAAACCGGGTCGGCGCCAAGGCTCCGTCGTACGCCTGGCCCATCTTCGTAGCCGCTTCCGCGGTGCTCTACCTCAAAAGCTCCATGACCCAGTGGGAAGAATGGACAGCATGTTTGCTGCTAGGACTGGCTATTCCAGTGTTTGCAACGATTCGCTCTCAGTGGGTAAACGCCGCAACCGAAACCATCGCCAAATACTCCTACGGAATCTACCTCACCCACTTCTTCGTAATCTGGCTGGCCTTCGAAAAGTGCGCAGCAGCACCCATCTGGCTGCAAGTCAGCCTCTTCCTGACCTTCGCGGCAGCCTTGCCAGTCATTTTCTACCATTTGGTTGAGGACCCTATGATCCAGCGAGGAAAGCGGATCGCACAGAAATACATCGCGCAGCGCAAGTCACGAGATTCGCGCCAACCCGAACTCTCCGAAAGAAAGTCCATCGAAGCGGCCGCAGCCTGAAACCGGAAAATCAAAAATCCCGTGTAATCCACTCAGTTAACTATCGAGTGAAATATCGAAAGCTTCCGCGATCTGGGCCGCAAGAATGCTGACCTCGAACAATTGAAAGCCTTGTTGGCCGCTGAAATTATCAAGGCCCTAGACCGGGAAGAACTGTCGGTTCGTGCCGCCCACGCCAGGACTGGCTTTGCCGCCGCCGATTTTTCGCGGATCCGCAATGCCGAACTCTCGAGGTTCGCAGCGGACCGCCTGATGTCGATGATTAATCGCTTGGGTTCCCGGGTGGATGTGAAGGTCCGCGTAAGAGCGATCGAAATGGATGCGGAACTCCGGGCCTAATCGTTCGTGTTAACGACTCAAACGTCGGACGGCGGATTGTGCTTCAGAGTTGGCCGAATCCGTTGCGAGGACTTGCTGGTATTCGTGGAGGGCTTCGGCGGTGTGGCCCGTGGATTCGAGGCTTTTTGCTAAGGCCAAGTGGGTGGAACTGTCGAATGGGTATTGCTGCAGGATGCGGCGTAGAACTGGGACAGCCTCGGCGTCGC
Organism: uncultured Acidobacteriota bacterium; assembly: GCA_963846145.1. Lineage (GTDB taxonomy): Bacteria > Acidobacteriota > Terriglobia > Acidiferrales > UBA7541 > Acidiferrum. Next base: position 363,523 of record CAWJUV010000010.1, read on the forward strand.
GGCCTTGGCGGTGGTAAACGTCGACCAGGTCTTGCATAGAATCAAGAGTCCCTTCTAGTTCCACGGCGCTACGGAATTGAATAGCGGCCGCGTCAAGTTGATTGTCTTGCGCCAGCGCTTCGCCGTACCAGCGGTGCGCTGGTCCGCTCAAGGGCGCGAGCGTTACCGCCGTCTGGAATTCCTTCAACGCACCTGGCAGATCCCCGGTCTTCTGCAGCAACAGCCCGTAGTTGAAGTGCGAATCGCCCCACAAGGGTCTGGCGTCGATGGCTTGGTGCAAAATGGCCGATGCTTCGGCGTAGCGGTCCAAGCGCGTGTAGACAATCCCCAGCGCATTCATCGTTACGGTGTTGTCGGGCTTTTGCGCCAGTGCCGTTTGCCACTCCTGCAGCGCGCGAGCGTATTGCTTCTGGTCGAAGTAGAGCGCGCCCGAGATTGCTGCGAATAACCGCGGCGTCCGGATTTGTCTCTAGCGTGCGCGTGTAGAGAGTCATGTCATCGCGCCAGATGGCGTTGCGTCGAATGACCGCGAATGACAGAGGCGGCCGTAATCACGGCCGCCCCACCGAGCAATACCGTCCGCGCGCGGTTCGCGCGCGGACGAGCCGCCTCAGCAGCACTAGTCGCGGCGCTCTGGGCCGCGACGGATTGGTCCCATAGGCGAATTGCAGCCCACGCCACCAGCCAGCAAAATCCCACCGAGGGCAAATATAAGTAGCGCTCCGTAAAAACATTCGCCGCCATCCATCGAGCATTAAGCATCGGCGCAATGGTTACGCCGATCCACAAGATGCAAAAAGCTACGATAGGAGCGCGTTTTCGAAACGCGATCACCAACGAAGCCGTACCAGCACATATCGCGATACCGGCGATTACTGCAGGTTGTATCAGCGAATCGCTGACGTGAAAGACGTGAAACGCAGACAGCGGCGCAGGCCAGAAAAGGTATTTAGCGTAACCAGCCACAAGCGCAAACGCCGAGTAAATCGCCTGCGGCCACGTCACCTTGGGGTGCTGCAGCACCGGAGCCAGCTTGCCGAACAGCCCGATACGCACCAGGAGATAGGCTGCGGCTACTAGGCACAGAGGAAGACAGCGGGCCGCTTTAGCGGCCAGCTTGCCTGAAGCCAAAGCGCCGGGCGCAGTCTCCGCGGTTTGTGGACGCACGAAAAATTCATAGGCCAACGCCAGCGGTGCGAACATCAATGCTGGCTCTTTGGAAAGCAGCGCCGCGGCGAAAGCCGCGACGCTGGCAGCATGAAACTTCCACGAAGCGAAGCGCGCGTTAGCGCGCTTCGCGGATTCCGCACGTTCAGCGAGCGCTTCGTGCTCGCCCGCACCGGACTCATCCGACGGCGTGGTTCGCATGAAAAACCAAAACGTCAGCAGCACAAACAACGTCACTTCCAGCTCAGGAACCGCCGCAATCCAATCGACCACTTCGGTGTGAACTGGATGAACGGCGAACAGTACCGCCGCCACAAAACCGACGCGCCCGTCGCGAAAAAGCCGCCGCCCGGCATAAAACACCATCACCACCACCGCAGCATTCAGCGTGATGTTAAAAAGATGAAAGCCAAACGGAATATCCCCAAAAATTTGCCACAAAATCAAAAAACTAAACGTCATCAGCGGCCGGTAATAATTGGTAGTCCCCGCCGCGCCCACAAACGACCACACCGTCGAATTAAAAATCTGCGGCAGATAATGCCAGCTCTTCACGTAGGGGTTTTGCAGAATCTGCTGCTCGTCGTCATAAACGAAGGCGTGGAATAGGGAATTCCCGTAACAGACCAGGGCCAGCACGATCAAAAGTCCGACCAGGTGCTGGTCGTTCAAATCGAACTTTGCCTTTCCATTATTAGGACGCGATTCTGAATTTTTACCGAAAGCGGTAGGCTGCGCGCCAGCTTCAACTCGCGATGAACTCGGCTGCGAGGCTGCCGTCGGGATTGGGGTGATGGTGGACATCGGAAAGGGCGGCTATTCGGCCGCCAGGTTTGATTTTAGAGCACCCGTGCCTGCCACACATGCGGATTACTCCGCCGGAGGTGTCGCGTTCCGTAATGACCACGAGAGGCTCGGCCGGCCGAGTTGCTATACTCCAACGAATGGTGCTCGCCAAGAAGAACCGCCGTAGATCCGCAGCCACGTCCCTAACTGCGGCCGCCCTGCTCCTGTTTACCTGGGGATCCGGCGCCATCGCCGCCGACAAGACCGACGGCCTCGAGCCAGTCCGCAAAATGGAAAAGCGCTATCGCGCGGCGAAAACCCTGCAAGCCACCTTTCTAGAACGCTACACCGAAGGCGACCGCACCGTCCGCGTCGAATCCGGTACCGCTTTCTTCCGCCGCCCTGGCAAGATGCGCTGGGAATACGCCGCCCCAGAAAACAACCTATTCCTCATCGACGGCAAAACCGCCTGGTTCTACGTCCCAGCCGACCACACCGTCACCCGCGTACCAGCAAAGCAGAGCACCGACTGGCGCACCCCGCTGGCGCTGCTCGCCGGCGAAACCAAGGTGTCCCGGGTCTGCTCCCGCATCGCCCCCGCTACCGAGATCGCACCGGACAGCCCCGCGGATCAAGTCTTCCGCTGCACGTTACGCGCTCAATTGGACGACTCCGCCTCCGGAACGGGGAATCCAAAGCACCCCCCCGAAGCGTCTAATCAACAGGCACCCACCCGCCAAGACTTCGCTCAGGATGGATCTTCATCTTCCAGCGGAGACACCGTATTTCTCGAAATTGACAAGGACAGCGGAGCCCTAACCCGCATCCTGGTCAAAGACAAAGGCGGCATCGGCATCGAGTTCAAATTCAAAAATTGGGTCGACGATCCGGTCATCGCCGAGGCCCTCTTCCACTTCCAGGTCCCCGAGGGCGTGGCCATTGTGAACGGCGAATTACCTGCCGAGAACACCCGTTAACATCGGCGGATATGGGCGCCGCCGAGCCAGCAAAACAGTTAGATTTAGGCCTCTTAGTACCATTTCAATGCTAGAACGGCCAACCATCCCCGGGTAGGCCGCATACAATTGACTAGGGTAGACTATCGATATGGGTGAGTTTGTTTGTCGCGTAGCAGACGCCAACGGACGCGTCTTTTCGCAGGTTGAAGCCGCCGGCACCATCGACGAAGCCCGCCAGAAATTGGCGGATCGGGGCCTGTACGTCTATTCGGTAGAAAACCGCGGCAGCATCTCTGGCCTCTTCACCCGCAAGAGCAAACGCCAAATCGGCGGCTCCGATTTCCTCATTCTGAACCAGCAATTCAACACGCTCATCAAAGCCGGCATCCCTATTTTGCGCGCTCTCGACCTCCTCGCCACGCGCGCCACTACCGAAAAACTTCGGCCAGTCATCAGCCAGATTCGCGACCGCGTCCGCGAAGGCAAATCCCTCTCCGAAGCCATTGACGAAGCCGGCGTTTTCACCAAGGTGTACTCCACCGCGATTCTTGCTGGTGAAAAGAGCGGCAACCTCTCCGGCGTCCTCGACTACTACATCGCCTACCAAAAGGTCAGCACCGGCGTTAAGAAAAAGCTCATCTCCACGATGGTCTATCCCACGCTGCTGATCGTGGTGGCCACCATCATCGTCACCTATCTGGTCACCAGCGTCGTCCCCAAATTTTCCCAGCTCTATAACGATCTCGGCGTGGATCTGCCGGCCTCGACCAAATTTTTAATGGCCGTCACCGTCAGCTACCGCTTCTACGTGCTGGGCACCATCGCTCTGATCTTCATCTCAGGACTATTGGTCTTTCTGTGGTCCCGCACCGAAGAAGGCGGTGAAGCCTTCGACCGCTTCAAGTTCAAGATTCCCATCGTCGGCGACACCATGCTGAAATTCCAGGTCGCCCAATTCTCGCGAACGCTCGCGACACTGTTAACTGGCGGCACCACCCTGGTCGTCGCCATGCAAACCGCCTCCGACTCGCTCTCCAGCAAACTCGTGCGCGTCACCATCCTGCGCGCTACCCAAATGGTCCGCGAAGGCGAATCTCTCCACCGCGCGCTAGCCTCGAAAAAAGTCATGCCAGAAATGGCCCTGGACATGATCGAAGTTGGCGAATCTTCCGGCGCACTGGGACCCATGCTCACCAGCGTCGCCGAGTTCTACGAAGAAGAAGTTGGTTTGCGACTCTCCGCGATGGTAGCGGTGATCGAACCCGTGATTTTGATCTTCATGGGTTTGTTCGTCGCATTCATCTTGATTTCACTTTACTTGCCTATCTTTTCTTTCCAGGTTGGCGGGAAATAACACGGGCAGAAAGCTAATTTCATGGCGACCACGGACTACACCAACGTAGCAGCAGTAACCGGAGGCGACGAGCAGCACGAGCGGGAGACTGCCCAGCGTCTGGCGCAGCGCTACCGCTGCACCTTTGTGGATTTGCGGGAACAGCGCATCGATCCGGAACTTTTCCGGCAGATTCCCGCGGACCTGATGTTCCGCTATAACTTCGTTCCGCTGGAACTGCAGCCTAATAACGTGCTGTCCATCGCCGTGGCCGAGCCCAGCCAAGTTTTGCTCAGCGATGAACTCCCCTTGCTGCTCGGCAAAAAGCTGGCCATTAAGGTCGCTACGCTGCACCAGATCAGCGATCTGCTAAAGCGCACCGAACAGTCTCAACGCGTCCTGGAACAGGCCACCGAGGCCTTCACCCTGCAGGTCTCCAAGGACGACGAAGAAAGCGACGAGACCATTTCCGGTGATCGCCTTACCCGCGACACCACCGTCAACCCGGTCGTCCGCCTGGTCGAAACCATCATCTTCACCGCCCTCGAACGTCGAGCCAGCGACATCCACATCGAAGCCCGCGACCAGGAAGTCGCCGTCAAGTACCGCATTGACGGTGTGCTGCAACACGCCATGCAGCCTATCGCCAAGGAATGGCACTCCACGGTCATCTCCCGTATCAAAGTTTTGAGCGATCTGGACATCGCCGAACGCCGCGTTCCGCAAGACGGCCGCTTCCGCGTGAAGTACAAAGGCCGCTTCATCGACTTGCGCGTTTCCATCATGCCGGCCAGCCACGGCGAAGACGCGGTGCTCCGCGTCCTCGATAAAGAAACGCTTTCCGAAAAATTCCAGAGCTTGAGCCTCGACGTCGTGGGCTTCTCCGCTGAAGAAATGCGCCGATTCCGCCGCTACATTCGCGAGCCCTACGGCATGGTGCTGGTCACCGGGCCTACCGGCTCGGGCAAAACCACCACACTGTACGCCGCCATCAACGAAATTAAGTCCGACGAAGACAAGATCATCACCATCGAGGACCCGGTCGAATACCAACTCCGGGGCATCACCCAGATCCCGGTCAACGAGAAAAAAGGTCTGACCTTCGCCCGCGGATTGCGCTCCATTTTGCGTCACGACCCCGACAAAATCATGGTCGGCGAAATCCGCGACCAGGAAACCGCGCAAATCGCCATTCAGTCCGCGCTCACCGGCCACTTGGTGTTCACCACCGTCCACGCCAACAACGTCACCGACGTCATCGGCCGTTTCATCAACATGGGCGTCGAACCTTACAACTTCGTATCCGCGCTGAACTGCATCATGGCCCAGCGCCTGGTGCGCATCATCTGCATGAACTGCCGCCGGCCCAAGAAATATTCCGCCGCCGAATTGAAAGAGGCGGGACTGGACCCGCAGGCCTGGAGCGGCGTTACACTAATGGAAGGGGCTGGTTGCCTGGAATGCTCCGGCACCGGCTATCACGGCCGAACTGCGATCTGCGAATTGCTGGATTTGACCGACCGCATTCGCGAAATGATCGTGGACCGCCGGCCGACTTCCGAAATCAAACGCGTGGCTCGCGACGAAGGCATGATTACGTTGCGCGAAAGCGGCTTGGCCAAGATTCGTGAAGGCGCGACCAGCGTACGAGAAATCAATAAGGTGACGTTCGTTGAATAGCACTGCGTGGCACGAGGGAATATATAAAAGCGAGTTCGTCCGCAAGGTCACCCGCTGGCTCGATGCGACTCCGCATCCGCCGGTGGCGATTGAGATCTTGAACGATCGCGTGGCTGCGGCGCGCTTTGGGCGCAGCGGAGCGCTCGACGCTTACGCCGTGGAACCGCTGCCGCCCGGTGCGATTGTCCCTTCTGCGGTGGAATCCAACATCGGCAACCCTGCCGCCGTAAAATTGGCGGTGAACAACGCCTGCATTCGCCTAAAAGCTAAAGCCGAAGACGCCGCGCTGATTCTGCCCGATCCCGTCATTCGCGTGTTCGTCCAACACTTCGACGAATTTCCGCGCTCCACTGCCGAAGCGGAACCTATGCTGCGCTGGAAGCTCAAAAAGAGCGTGCCCTTTGAAGTCGACGAAACTCTCATTTCCTTCATGCGCCAGTCGCCCCGCGACGAAGGCGTAGACATCGTTACCGCTCTTTCCCGCCTCCGCATTATTCGCGAGTACGAAGGCCTGGCCGAAACCGCCGAGTTGTATCCGGGCGTAGTGCTGAGCTCGACGCTTGCGGCCATCTCGCTGCTCGACGATGAAAGACCCACGTTGTTAGCCCGCGTGGCGGGGAATTCCCTCACCACCGTAATCGTCCGCGAAGGCATTCTCAGCAGTTACCGCTGCACCGACTTGCCCGCGCAAGGCGACGATCTCACTCCACACATGTTGCTGGAAGAAATTTTCCCCGTAGCGGCGTTCTATCAAGACACCTGGCGCGAAGGCGTCCAAGCGGTCGCCGTCACCGGCTTAGGTTCGCGGCTGCCGGAATTCATCGGCCCGTTCGAAGAAGAATTTCACTGCCCCATCGGCTCTTTGTTGCATTCGGCCGCCAGTGGCGGAAGAGTGCGCGCGGATTTGCAACCCCTCGCCGACAGGGAATTGGAAGGCTTGGTCGGCTGGGCCATGCACCGCGGCTAGCAAGCGCGAATTTGTAACTGTTGTGACGTGCAACGGACTTTAGAACGGACTTGAGGCTTTAGAGATTATGCGAGTACGACTTAACGTAGCCACCAAGGCGCAGAAATCGAACCGGCGATTCCTGCTCTCCTCCGGCATCGTCGCTGTGGTGGGCCTCATCGCCCTCCTGGCGCTGGGCCTGCACGTTTACTCGGTACGCAGCTTCGACGCCCGCCTGCGCTCCCAAACCGAAGCCACCAACGCCAAAATCGCCGACCTGCAAGCCGAGCGCGCCGAACTCGAACAGTTTTTCCAGCGCCCCGAAAATGCCAAGCTCCACGAGCGCGCCGCATTCCTGAACGCTCTCATCGACGACCGCAGTTTCAACTGGACCCAGATGTTCATGGACCTCGAGCACATCCTGCCCGCTGGCGTTCGCGTGGTCAGCATCGAACCGCAACAGGTGAAAGGCCGCGTCGAAGTGAAACTGGTGGTCGGCGCCGCCAGTGACGAAGCCAAACTGAAATTCCTGCGCGCCCTGGAAGATTCCAAGCAATTCAAAGGCATTGAGCTGGCCCGCGAAATTATTCCGGTCAGAACTGGTCCGAATACCGATCAAAAAGTAATTGAGCTGAAAGCGTTTTACTCGAGGAGCTGATGAAACGGGACCCGCGAATTCTAAAATGGGTAGTGATGGGCGCCCTGGCCCTTCTGGTGCTAGTCGACGTCACGTTGGCGGCCTACAGCTATCAGCTCGCTTCTGCTCCGCGCACCCCGCAAGAAGAGCTGGCCGCGCAAACCCGCCAGTTGGAAGTTCTGAAAGCCGACACTAAACGTGGCGAGCAAATTCGCCAGGCTACCCCAGCAATCCAGAAAGATTGCGACCGCTTTGAAAAGTCTCTGCTGTCCGAAACCAGCGGCTATTCCGCGGTCTCTTCCGAGTTGGACAATATCGCCAAGAAAGCCGGCGCGCAGATCGAAGATCGCGGCTTCAAAAAGAAAGAAATCCCCAATCGCGGCGTGGAAGAGATCGCCATCGAAATCACTGTCAATGGCGAATACACCAGCGTGGTGAAATTCCTGAATGGCCTGCAGCGTTCCGAGAACTTGTACTCGGTGGACGGCTTGGCGCTGGCCAGTGAACAACAAAATCCCGGCGCGGCAACCAATGGCCCGATCAAGGTCAGCTTGCACATGCGCACGTATTTCCGGGCGGCTTAATGAAACAGCAGAAACAAGTGATGCTCTTGGGCGGTCTCGTGGTGCTGGCGCTGGTGGTGTGGTATTTCAATCGCACCCGCCCGGCGGTGGTTGCAGGCAATGCCACCACCTATCAGAACTATCAGTTGCTGACCGTGGATAATCCGGAGCTGCATCGCGACAAACTCGAAGCCGTGCAAAAAACCGAGTACAAACCTTCCGGCCGCAATCCTTTCAGCGAAATCGCTCCGCCTCCGCCGCAGGATGTTGCCAAACAGGTAGCCGCGGCTCGCCCCTTTCATCGGACCCCAAAAACCTCCTCCGGAGCCTCCACCAGCCCTGCCCGGCAACGTGAAATTTTTCGGCTACGGCACGATTCCAAACGGAACTGCACGCCGCGCCTTCCTTTCCGACGGCGATGAAATCTACATCGTCGGCGAAGGCGACGTGCTGCTCGGCCGCTTCCGCATCGTTAAAATTAACAACGCCAATCTGGAGTTCGAAGAGACCTCCACCGGCCGGCGCGCTTCCGTGGCCATGGCCCAGGATGAAGCTCCACCCGCGCCTCCATCTTAGAAAGCAGCGACGCGCGGAAATTTAAAGAAATCGGATTCACCGAAAGACCAAGGTTGTAGCCCATGGAACTCCAGACCAACGCGAACTTAAACGTAACCGCCAACCGCTGTCACCGCGCCTCAATGCCTCAGCGCGGCTACGCCTTGCTGATGCTGATGTTTTTCGTCGCACTCATGTTGATCGCCGTGTCCGCCGCCGGCCCGCGCATCCTGCAGGAAGGCAAGCGCGACAAAGAACAGGAAATGGTCTGGCGCGGCAAGCAATACATCCGCGGCGTAAAACTCTATTACAAGAAAACCGGACGCTTCCCCCGCGAACTCGACGACCTCACCAAACCCAAACTCGGCTCGCTGCGCTTCATGCGCCAGGCCTACAAAGATCCGATGAACGGTGAAGACGGCTCATGGCGCCTGCTGTACGTCGGCCCTGCCGGACAAATCATCGGCAGCCTGAAACCACCCGAAATGCTCCAGCTCGGCGCCGCCGGCGCAGGACTTAGGCGCTTCCGCATCTTCGGTCGCCTCGGCCAGCACTGGGCAAAGTCAATCGGCGTTCGGCTCATCTTCTTCGGGCTCCGGATCGGGATTTGGTAATTCGTCCTTCGGCAACAGCGGCGGCTCGTCCTTCGGCGGAGGTAGTTCTTCGTTCGGAAACTCCAACTCCTCGTCGGGCTTCGGCGGAAATTCCAGCAGCGCTTTCGGCAATTCCTCCTTTAACAATTCCGCGAACGGCCAGCAGCAACAGCAACAGGGCCAACCCGGCGCGCAGCAAAATGGCCAGGGACCCGGCACCGTGCAAGCCGGTGGCACCAATCCCGACGGTTCCCCGGTCAACCCTAACTCGGTCGGTGACGCTGCGGCCGCCAACGGTGGCACCCCCGATCAACAAGGCATCGCCAGTTCCGATTCCACCATCATCGGTGGAAACATCATCGGCGTCGGCAGCAAAAAAGTCGCGCCCTCTCTGATGGTTTACGAGAAGGCCAAAAATTATCACCTGTTTGAATTCGTCTGGGATCCTTCCAAAGACACCACCCTCGCCGGCGCGCCGTTGCAAACCGGCCCAGGCTTAGGCCAGGGAATTGGCGGCACCGGGATCGGCACCGGAAACGGTTCAGCCTTCGGCAGCGGCGGCCTCAACAATTCCAACGGCTCCAACAGCAGCTTCGGCAACAGTAGCTTTGGCAGCGGCAGCAACACCAACAACGCCGCTCCCGGCGCCGGCGCACCAAATCCAAATCCCAACCCCGAGCCGCCCACCCAAGCCCCGCCCAATCCACCGCCCGATCAACAACAGCAGTAACCTCAACTTCGTATCGCTTTTGAGTTTTAAACCCAACCGCGAACTGGGTGGCCTACCCTTGCGTTTTTGCAAGGGTGGGGCGGCCGAGGCGCAAAACCGCCTCCTCTTTCTTCCTCCCACTTAGCCACCGCCGAAACCTTGAACATACGAAGTAACCGATGAAACATTCCCGCGCCGAGACTCGCGCTAGCACCTCCCGTGCCTGCGTTACTCTTCCAATGAATGGACGCCCTCACCACAACGGATCCATCCCAGCGAACCACTTCGCCGAGCACCTCCACGCAAGAAAATTCCCCGTCGCCCAATCCACCCACTCCCTGGATTTACAGCCCCGCCATTGACCTCACCGTCGGCTGCGGCGCCTGGTCCGCCCCACTTCTCCTCGCCGGCTTCTACTTCGCCAACTCCCACCAACGCGGCTGGAGCGTCGCCTTCTACTTCCTGGCGCTGCTATCCAACTACCCGCACTTCATGGCCACCGTCTACCGCGCGTACCACACCCGCGACGAATTCCAGAAATATCGCCTCTACACCGTACAGGTAGCCCTGCTCCTCGCCGTCGCCGGCGTTCTCGCGCATTTGTGGTGGGGCCTGCTCCCCTGGATTTTCACGTTGTACATTTGCTGGAGCCCGTGGCACTACACCGGTCAAAATTTTGGTTTGGCCATGATGTTCGCGCGCCGCGGCGGAGTCGCGCCAACGCCCACGGAGCGCCGTGCCCTCCGATTCGCTTTCATAGCCTCCTACCTCCTGCTGATGCTCAGTTTTCACACCGGAGCTTCCAACGATCCGCTGATTTTGTCGCTGGGCCTTCCCGCAAAATTCACGCTGCCCGCGCGCGCGTTGCTCGCACTGTTTTTTGTGGGCGCCAGCGCCTGGGCGCTAAGTTCTCTGGCACGGCGCAGTAATTTCCGCCGAATCATCCCGGTCGCCACTCTGACCGTCACGCAATTCTTGTGGTTCCTCCTGCCCGCCGCGATTGAGCTGGTCAGCGGTCTGGAAATTCCGCAAACACGCTACAGCAGCGGCCTCCTCGCCGTGCTGCACTCCACTCAATATTTATGGATCACCAGTTACTATCAGAAAAAAGAAGCTCGCGCGGAAGGCCACACCAATTGGTCCTACTGGCGATATCTGCTGACGCTGGTCGCCGGCGGCATCGCCTTATTCATCCCCGGCCCGTGGATCGTCAGCCGCGTTTTTCATGCGGACTTTGCCGCCAGCTTTCTGACCTTCACGGCGCTGGTGAACATCCACCATTTCATCCTCGACGGAAAAATCTGGAAGCTGCGCGATTCGCGCATCGCCGCTGTCCTCGTCGACGGCGCGACTCCGACTTCAGCCGCCCAAACTGCGACGCCGAACGCCTTGGCGCGGGCCGGGTCATGGACCGCCAGCCCCTCACTTTCCGCGCGTGCTTTTCGTATCGGTGTTGTCGCGGTGCTGCTCGTGTGGGCCGCCGTCGATCAACTGCATTTCTGGTGGTCCAGCGAAGCCAGCGCCCTGCCGATCCTGCAACGCGCCGCCTCGCTCAATCCCGATGACAGCGCGGTACAAGTGCGCTTGGCCCGCGCCGAAGTCCTGGCCGGGAAGCGTGACGAATCGTTGCTCGCGATGCACAGAGCCGCGCAGCTCAACCCCGCCAGCCTCTCACTGCAGGAATCCTACGGACGCAGCCTGATCGAAGCCGGACGCGACACCCAAGCTCTGGCCCAATTTCAATCTATCTCGGAAAAATGGCCACGCAACACCAATGCTCTGGTCAATTCCGGAATGCTGGCCCATCGACTTGGCCGCGACGACCAAGCCGTCGACGATTGGCAGCGCGCCATAGCACTGGATCCATCCCAATCCAACGCCCAGCTCTACCTCGCCCAAGCCCTCGATCAACGCGGCGAACTCCAGGCCGCGGCTCGTCACTACCGCAGCTATCTCGAAATTGCGTCTTCGCCGAATCAAAAAAATCCCCCCGATCGCGGAGCAGTCCTGGCCGCGCTCATCAAAGTGGCCGACGCCGACGCTGCCATCAATCACTTCGACGATGCCCGCAAGGGTCTTAGCTCCACGGCAAATTTCGCGCAACAGGCCGGAAACAACACTCTACAAAGCCTCGCGCTCGTTCATCTCGCCGACGTACAAGAAAAATCACAAGACGCCCCGGCCGCACTCGCATCCTATCAACAAGCTCTGCGACTGGACGCGCAACTCACCGACGCCAACAGCACCGCCTCCGACTGGTTCAACTACGCGCAATTTCTGCGCCGCCAATCACGCCCAGAAAATCTGATTCTCGCCTGTCTTCTGCACGCCGAGAATTTGTTGCCAGCCACGCCCGGCGAAGAACTCAACGTAATCGTCGACGCCCGCAAACAAAGCGAGTCTCGCCTCGGCCCCGCACTAACCGCCCGGGTACACCGCGACGTAAACGCATTTCTGGCCGAAAGCCTTCAACTGAAATAGATCGACCCTCCAAATCGTCCATAGAAAGTCGGGTGCCGCACCCTGCGGTGTTTAGGGTGCGGATTTAAATTCACCGGATCCCAAGATGTGCGATGGCGGACGGTAATTGCGTTTTTAGGAAGTTGGGCTCGAAGCGGAACTATTCGCCTTAGGCATTTCTGAAGGAGAAACCGAGTCCGGGGTAAGTTTGGGTGACATCGGCGGAAACAAAGGCGGCGCGATCTTCGGCGCAGGCGTCTTCCGCTTATCGTAATTGTTTTTCACTTTCCGCACATACGACATCGTTTCCGGAAACGGCGGCACCGCCCCATATTTCTGCACATTCTGCGGGCCGGCATTGTAAGCCGCCAGCGCCAGAATCAAATTATTGTCGTAACGATGCAGAAGTTCGCTGAGATAGCGCGTGCCTGCATCGATATTTTCGTGCGGATCAAAAGGGTTCTGTACCCCCAGCCGAAAGGCCGTCCCGGGAATCAACTGCATCAACCCGCGCGCATTCTTGCGCGAAATCGCCCGCGGATTGTAGTTGGACTCAATGGCAATCACGCTGGAAATCAAATCCGCATCCACATTGAAGCGATTCGCCGCCGATTGAATGTATTGGCTAAATTGCGTGTTGGAAGAAAGCGTCGGCTTGGGCGGTGGCGGATTCGGCGTAAATACTTCCTCCGGCTCGATAGCTACCACCTCACTCACAGGAATATCTACATAACCGCCATTCATCTGCAGCCGGTATTTGTCGCCAATGATCTGATAACCGGTGACCACTAGTCGCTGGCCACTCTGCAAAACCACATATTCCGCACGCAGCGCGGGCACCATAAAAAATAACGCCCCGCTCGCAACGAATACCACGCCACGCAACACCGCTGTTACGCGCATGACGCCGCCTCGCCCAACGCAAAATGCTCTATCGCGTTAGCCACCCCATCGCAATCATTGCTGGTGGTTTCATGCCATCCAAATTTCTTCAATTCCTGGACACTGTTGGCCATCACCACCGGAATGCCCGCGAAATGCAGCATCTCCAGATCATTGTGATTGTCGCCAATCGCCAAAACCTCTTCGCGCGCAATGCCTTGCAGCTCCGCCCACTCCCGCAGCGACGAACCTTTGGAGCAAGTCGGATTAATGACATCAATCATGGAAAAATCTTTTTTAGCGTACACGGTCACGCCCAGCGCAAAATCCGCCGCAAACGGAGCAGCGCGTAGCGCTTTTTCAATTTCCGCGCAGGCCGCGATACTGCCGGCAAACATCAATTGGATCGGATCTTCCGTCAGGCTCGATTCCAGCGGATCGGCAAACGCAATATATTCCTGATTGCGCGAATAATACGCCGACCGCCACGCATCATTCTCGCTCAGCGACTCAAGAAAAATTTGCCGCGGCCCGGAGCGATCGAAAATCACCGACGCCGCCTCACGCCACGACTTGGTGAGTCCCAGCACCTGTGCCGCGGTATCCCGCGCCAACAAATGCCGCACGTGCGTCTGCCCCGTGTTGGTCCGAATGATCGCGCCGTTATTCACGATCATGGTCAGCGGCGAATCTATCGTCTCTGAAACCTGCCGCGCAAAGTCATAGCGCCGCCCGGTAACCAGCGCGACTTCAATACCACGCTGTGTGGCCGCGGCAATCGCCGCATGGTTAGCCGGCGAAACCTGGAACCGGCTATCCAGCAGGGTGCCATCGATATCAAGCGCAATGAGACGCACCGCCATACCCCAATTATAGCGTTTCCCGCTGGGGATTAGCGCTGGGCGCGACCGCCGGGATGGCGTAAAAGGAAGCGCGATTTGCGTGTGCTAGACTTTCGTCGCGCAGCCGGAAGCACTTGGTTCCGGCTCGAGAAATGGTGGCGAGTGCGAGCGACAGCCTGGGAATTCAAACATCGCGCAGCAATCTTCGGACTTATTCTCGGCGTCTCCTTTTCGCTGTACTCCTTCGATCCGGTGAACGCCGCTTCGGTAGCGGCAACCTGGCTGGCTCTGCCGCTGAAAATTCCGTCCGACGCCATCACCCGCGTGTTGCTGGGAATTGCCGCCGTGCTGATGATTCTCTCTGCCGGGGTCCGCACCTGGGCCTCCGCATACCTCAACGCCGAAGTCGTGTACGCCTCCGAAATAAAATCGTCCCAACTCGTCGCGGATGGCCCGTACCGCCACGTCCGCAATCCGCTTTATTTGGGAAATGTGTTAATGGCCTTGTCCATGGGCGCCTTGATGAGCCGCGGTGGTTTTATTGTGGTGATGGTGGGGATGCTGCTCTTTTGCTATCGGCTGATCCTGCGGGAAGAGTCCGAGTTGCGCGCCAGCCAACCAGCATCCTTCAACGCTTATGTGGCAGCCGTGCCGCGTCTGTGGTTTTCGCCGTGGCCAAAAATCCCCTCCGCAGGCAGCCAACCCCGATGGGCCAATGGGTTCATAGCGGAATCGTGGTGCTGGGGATTCGCCGCATCGGTCGTGGTCTTCGCGGCCACCTTGAATAGCCGGGTGTTTTACCTCGTATTGGGCATCAGCCTGGTTTCGTTCTGGGTATCTTCCTCGCTCGCCGAAAAGCGCGGGGCTGCGGGCCACGGCTGACCTTTATGGCCACCCAACGAATTTACTACGACGATTCGTTTGTACGCGATTTTGACGCGACGGTGCTGACCTGCGAACCACACAACGTCGAAGGCGCTATTCCCGCAGCCCCGGCGTGGCGCGTGACCTTAGACCGCACCGCGTTTTATCCCACTTCTGGCGGCCAACCGTTCGACCTCGGAACCATCGGCGAAGCCCGCGTTGTCGAAGTGCTCGACCAGGACGATGAGATCGTTCACATCGTCGACCGTCAAGTGCCCACGGGCGCGGCCCACGCGCACATACACTGGGCGCGCCGATTCGACCACATGCAGCAACACACCGGCCAACATTTGCTGTCGGCGATTTTGCATCAACGCTTCGCGCTGCCTACGGTCTCATTTCATTTGGGCGCTGAACTCTGCAGCATCGACGTCCGCGGCAGCGAACCAACGCAGGAAATTTTGGATCAGGCCGCCATAGCAGTGAATGAAATTGTCTACGAGGATCGCCCAGTTAACGTGAAGTATGGAACGGCGGAGGAACTGGCCGCCGCAGGCGTCCGTAAAACCGTCGAGCGCGAAGGAATTTTACGAGCCATCGAACTGCAAGGCCTGGAACTCCAACCCTGCGGCGGAACACACGTCGCGCGCACCGGCCAAATCGGCACGATGCTCCTCCGCGGCGTATCTAAGATTCGCCAGGACTGGCGCATCGAATTTGTTTGCGGCGCTCGCGCCGAACGCCTGGCCCGCGACGATTTTGCCGCTCTGAAAATCGTCGCACGCAAACTAAACTGCGCAATCCCTGAAACGGTGGCTGCCGCGGAACGCGCCGTAACCGAACGCGACGCCCACTTCAAGAGCGCCCGCGCCAGCCTGGAGCGCTTGGCCGAAGTAGATGCGCGCGCCGCAGTTCAGGCCGCGCCAAGCCGCCCAGACGGCCTACTCTTAATCGCGCAGGTTATGGATGGTATGACTCCTGAATACGCACAAAGCTTCGCGCGCGAAGTCTCGAAAACCGACAAGGCAGTCGCACTGGTAATCCGCCGCGAATGCGGCAGCGTTTTCTTCACGCCAAAACCCAGCCGCACGGCAAAGACGTGAACGCCCTGCTGGGAACCGCCTTGAAGCAAATCGGCGGAAAAGGCGGCGGCTCCAAAGACGCCGCCCGCGGCAAGCTCGCAGATCCGAGGAAGTCGGACGAACTCATAGCATTCGCATCAGCCACGCTGAACGGCACCGCCGATTGAAGTTCGCGGCGAAGTGGCAGTAGGGAGGAACACGATGCCTGAGCGCTGGAAGTTTTGGGAGCCGGGTGAAAAATACCAAGAAGTCCAAGGGATCAAATTTAAGATTTTCTGCTTAATCGCGGTGGCGGCGCTGCTAGCAAGGGGCGCGTCCGACGCCTATGGCCTTCTTTGGCCGGGCGCCAAAAAAAACGCTGCGACGCAGGCTGCGCTGTCACCGGAAGCCCACGCTGCACAGATCTTAACTAGCGAGCACGGCGCGAACACCACCGAACAACAAAAGAAGCACTACGTAATTGTGGTTTCGCTCGACGGCTTCCGCTACGACTACGCCGAAAAATATCACGCCGAAAATCTCCTGAAGATGGCCAAAACCGGAGCCGTCGCGCCGCAAGGAATGATCCCCGCATTTCCTTCGCTCACCTTTCCCAATCACTACACGCTGGCCACCGGTCTCTACCCCGAACATCACGGTATCGTCGGCAACAGTTTTTATGACCCCGCCGAGAAGCGCACCTACAAATTCACCGACAACGCTTCCGTAACCGACGGCACTTGGTATGGCGGCACGCCCATCTGGGTTCTGGCCGAACAACAAGGCATGCGCTCCGCCTGCTTTTTCTGGCCTGGCTCCGAAGCGGAGATACAGGGCACGCGCCCTTCCTATTACTTGAAATTTGACGAGAAAGTCCCCGACCACGCCCGCGTCCAGCAGATCTTGCAGTGGCTGCAGTTGCCGCCACAACAGCGCCCCCATCTGCTCACTTTGTACTTGGCGGACGTCGATCACGCCGGACACGAATATGGCCCAGACACCGAACAGGTGCGCTCTGCAGTGCAAATTGTAGACCGCGAAATCGGCGCTCTGCGTGAAGGCCTTGCGAAACTGACCTTACCCGTCGACGTAATCGTCGTCTCCGATCACGGAATGGCCAAAGTCGAAGGCGACTGGATCACTCTGGACCAATATTTCCCCGACGCCGGTGCCTTCGAGAAAATTCTCCCACCGCAGCTGTACGCAAAGTCCGAAGCCGACGCCCAGCGTGCCTACGAAGCGCTAAAAGGGAAGAGCGAAAAGTTTGAAGTCTACCGCCGCGCACAAATGCCCGCGCATCTCCACGACGACAGTAATCCTCGCGCCGGCGATCCTATCGTCGTGCCCACCGGCCCGTATCTCGTGAGGTTTTCCGCTCCCGCCGCAGGCGCCCCAGACCACAAAATGGCCGGCGCTCACGGCTACGATCCACAAGGCATCCCCGACATGAAAGCCAGTTTCTTCGCCGCAGGGCCGGATATTCGCGCAGGAGTGAACCTTCCGCCATTCGAGAATATAAATGTGTATCCGCTCGTCGCGAAAATTCTTGGCCTGGACATCGCACACTTAAAAACCGGCCCAATCGACGGCGACCTAAAAGTTCTGGCGCCGATCCTGGTGCAAGGAGCGGGCGGTTCCTCCCCCGGGAAGAAGAAAGCCGCACGATCGGGAGTCGGAGCGAATTGAAATCCTCGATTGGCGACGCCTCCGAGCCTCAACTAAAATTCGTAACCAAAGAGCTCTCGCTCGCGACTTGGCCCGATTTTATGAAGTTGTTCACTCAAGGAAATGGCTGGGACCACTGTTTCTGTGTCCATTTTCACCGCGCTTGCTCGCTGCCGAAAAGCGAATGGCTGCCAACGCGCGCGGAGCGCGGCGTCCGAAATCGCCGCGTTCAGAAAAAATTGCTGGAACGAAACGAATCCCACGGCATCTTGGTATATGCGGAAAGCGAACCTGTAGGTTGGTGCCAGTTCGGCCTTGCGGACGAGTTGCCACGATTCGACAACAGCAAGAACTATCGCGGCGGTGCATTGGATTCTACGACTCCGCGGCAAGAACAAGCTCTGGCGCATTTCCTGCTTCGTGGTCGATCGCCAGTTTCGACGCCGCGGTATTGCCGGCATCGCCCTGAAAGCGGCGTTGCGATCCATTAAGAAGCGCGGCGGAGGAATCGTGGAGAGTTTTCCGCTCTCCGACCTGCAGGGGCAATCCTTCGGAAACGCCTCGACGGGCGGAACCGTATCGATGTTCAAAAAAGAAGGATTTGCAATCATGTCGCATTTTGGGAATTTCAACGTCGTAATGCGCCGGGAGATCTGAACCGTGGTCGAAGCCGCAAAAGTTTTATTCCTGGTATTGAGCGCCTTGTTCCCGATCGTCGATCCGCTCGGCGGCAGCCCGATCTTCCTGGCGATGACCGGTGCCTATTCCACCGAACAGCGTAAGGTGTTGTCGTGGCGCATCGCCATGAACAGTTTTTTTCTCCTGATGGGTTCTTACTTCATCGGGACTTATATCTTGCGTTTTTTCGGCATCTCGATCCCCGTCGTGCAAGTTGGCGGGGGACTCATTGTGGTTTCTACCGGCTGGGCGCTCCTCAAACAAGGCGGAAATTACGGCCAGAAAGGTGTCGCGCAAAATGTGCCGCCGAAAGACCTCTTCCGCGACGCATTTTATCCGTTGACCCTGCCTCTCACCGTAGGGCCAGGATCGATTTCCATCGCACTAACACTCGGCGCCAACGCTCCCTGGCATCAAGGCCTGAACATTCTCAGCATGGTCGCTGCGGTACTCGGTTGCGTGCTGCTCGCCGCCAGCATTTATCTTTGCTACGGATTCGCTGACCGCATCGGCCGCGTCCTCGGCACCACCGGCATGACCGTAATTCTGCAGCTCACTTCCTTTTTGCTCGTCTGCATCGGCGTACAAATTTTGTGGAACGGTGTCAGTGCATTGCTGACGCAAGTAGGCTTGATCGCTCCGCATTGAGATCTGTGCGCCGGAATAAAATCGCGGCAGAAGACTCTCGTCAGCGACATTTTTGTTGGTAGAATCGTCGGCGTGAATTTACTAATACTTGGCGCCACTGGCCTGGTGGGCGGCGAGTGTTTGGAACGCGCGCTCGCGGATTGGCGCATCGAAACCGTCGTCGCCCCGACTCGTCGCCCGTTGCGCGCTCACCAGAAGCTGGTCAATCCCATTGGCAGCAATCTGGAACAACTTCTCCCCGAGTTTGCCGGCTGGGCCGTCGACGGCGTGGTCTGCGCGCTAGGCACCACCCGCGCCAAAGCCGGTTCGGCCGAAGCTTTTCGCGAAATGGATTACGGCTTGCCTCTGGCCTTCGCGCGCGCCGCCAAGCGCAGCGGCGTGGAACGCTTCGCGCTCACCTCCAGCAAAGGCGCCGCTGCGTCCTCAACGTTCCTGTATCTGAAAGTGAAGGGCGAACTTGAACGTGACCTCCAGCAAATCGGTTTCAAGTCCCTCACCATCGTGCGCCCCGGATTCATCGGCGGAAATCGCGCAGAGAAGCGCCCCGCCGAGGCCCTCATGTCCAGACTCCTGGGGACCTTGGCTCCATTGTTACCACGCAGCTGGAGAATCAGCCGCTCCACCAAAATCGCCGAAGCGTTAGTAGAAGGAATCGTCGCCTCACGTCCCGGAGTCCGAATCGTAGAAGCCGCCGCCCTGTGTTGAGATACTGCCAAAAGTGGTTTTTGCTGAATTGGGCCGGCGACGGCAGTCAGTCTGCTGGCGGGCCAATTTGCCCAACCTAGACGTGGCGAGATACCATCAACCCCGCTTATGACGACTACAGATTCGCGGATTGGGCAGACTATTTCGCATTATCAGGTGACGCGGTCGCTGGGTAGCGGCGGTATGGGCGTGGTGTACGAGGCGGAAGACACGCGGCTGGGGCGTCGCGTGGCCGTAAAATTTCTGCCGGAGGCCCTGGCGCAGGACAGTCAGTTGATTGAGCGGTTTCAGCGCGAGGCGCGGGCTGCGTCGGCGTTGAACCATCCGAATATCTGCACCATTCATGCGATTGAACAGTTTGGGGGGCAGCATTTCATCGTGATGGAGTTGCTGGAAGGGCAGACTCTCGGGCAATTGATCGGGCGGCAGTCTTTTGCGATGGAGAAGTTGCTCCCGATGGCGATTCAGATTGCCGATGCGTTGGAGTCCGCGCACGCCAAGGGAATCGTGCATCGCGATATCAAGCCGGCCAATTTATTTGTCAGCGATCGCGGGCAGGTAAAGGTGTTGGATTTTGGTTTGGCCAAGATGGAGCCAGCCGAAATTGGTGGCGGCGAATCGGCGCCGTCAAAAATGGACACAATGGTTGGCGGCCTGACTTCGCCGGGTTCGGCGGTGGGCACGGTGGCTTATATGTCGCCGGAGCAGGCCCGCGGGCAGTTGGTTGATGCACGGACGGATTTGTTTTCGCTGGGCACCGTGCTCTATCAGATGGCCAGCGGAAAGATGCCGTTTCAGGGCGACACCTCTGCGGTGATTTTTGACGCGATTCTAAATCGCGACCCGGTTCCGGTGACCGATGAAAACTCCGCGGTGCCGGCGGAGTTTGGAAGAATTTTATCGAAGCTGCTGGAGAAAGACCGCTCGCTACGCTGCCAGTCCGCCACCGAATTGAAAACCGATTTGAGCCGCCTGAAACGCGACCTCGACTCCGGGCCAAAGCGCGCTGCGGAATTGAACGACAGTCGCAGCGGCGCGAATGCTGCAAAACTAGCATCGGCGGCGAAATCGGTAGCGGTGCTTTATTTCGAAAACTTAAGCAAAGTCGCCGAAGACGAATACCTGCGCGATGGAATCACCGAAGACATCATCACCGAGCTGTCGAAGATTCGCGGGATCAATACCTATTCGCGGCCCACGGTGCTGACTTTTCGCGACAAGCCGGTAACGCCAGGGCAAATTGGGCAGCAACTGAAAGCCGCCTACGTGCTGACTGGGAGTTTGCGACGTTCCGGGAATCGTTTGCGAATCACCACGCAACTCGTCGATACCCACACGGATTTTCCGCTGTGGAGCGAACGTTACGACCGCGAAATGAAAGACGTGTTTGAGGTGCAAGACGAAATCGCGCGCAAGATTGCCGAAGCGTTGCGCGTAACGCTCTCGCCCCAAGAATTGGAAGCGCTGGCGATCAAGCCTACGGAAAATTTGCAGGCCTACGATTTGTATTTGCGCGGAAAACGCTACGCACGTCGCCAGACGCGCCAAGATCTGGAATTCGCGCTGCAAATGTTTGAAAACGCCGTAACCATCGATCCCAGTTTCGCGCTGGCGTACGCGGCGTGCGCCAATGCCTGCGCCATGTTTTATTGCAATTACAGCCGCGATCAAATTTGGGTCGAACGCGCCCGCGACGCTTCGGGAAAAGCCGTGGCGCTGCGCTGGGACCTGCCGGAAGTGCACGTAAGCCAGGCGTGGGTGCTGTACGCCACGGATCTGCACGCCGAAGCGGTGCGCATGGTGCAGAAAGCCATCGAGCGCAAGAAAGATTGCGAAGGCGCCTACTACCTGCTTTGCCGCGCACTCTTTTCCGCGGGACGTTACCGCGAAGTTGCCGACGAAGCAGAAGTCGCTCTCGCCGCCAGCGGCGAAGATTACAACGTGTACGTTCCCATCATGAATGCGTTGGGCGCGTTGGGAAAAGCGGAAGCGCGGCGAAACACCATGCTGCGCGCGGTCGGCGCGTTTGAAAATCATTTAAAGCAGGTTCCCGAAGATGCCCGCGCACGAATTTTAATCGGCGGATATTACGCCGAACTCGGCCGCCCAGACGATGCGATGCGCGAGACCACCATGGCCATGACCCTGCGCGCCAACGAGGCGTCCATCTTGTACAACGCCGCCTGCAATTTCTGCATGTTGAAGAGAACGCCCGAAGCCCTCGACTCCCTACGCAAAGCCTATGAAGCCGGATTCAAAGACGCCAACTGGGCTCGCCGCGATCCAGACCTGGCCATTCTGATCGGCGAACCGGAATTCGATCGACTGTATCCGCCCACCGAAACCGCAAGCTAGCTTTCCCAGTCAGCAGAGCGTTGCAGGACTCGGCAGCTGGAAGCACGGTCGTGGAGCGCTTGATGGCGCGGCGGGACTGCCGCGAAGAGACAGTCGATAGCGAAATATAACCAGCCAATGATGGGAATGTGCAGCAGCGGGCGCCCGGTGAAGAAACGGATGCTGGCCTGAGTGAAGCCGATGCGTCGATGGGTTTGGTCAGTGACATAGAGGCCGCACAGACGCTTGCCCGCGGTGGCTTGGCGCGCCGAACTTTCGCAGAGCGCAAAATAAAGCCAGTTGCACAGAATATAGCCAAATAAAAGGGCGTACAGAAAAGGCTGGCCGAACCCCTTGGCGACCTCCGCCGGCGATTCCCCGGGGGCCAGCTTGATAAATTCGATCGAACTACTAGCAAAAACGGAGTAGAACGAGACGGCGACTCCGATTGGCAGCGCCATCAGGAGGAAGTCGACGGCGGCAGCGACGCATCTTAGCCAGAAGTTTGCTGGTTGCATTTGGTAAATTCAGACGCCGATGAAGCAACGCACTGGTCGAGCCTGGGTGTGATTCGCAGCGTAATTCAGAATAAATTTCAGGGGAAGCATCGATGCAAGGATGAGTAGGCAAAAAGTACGAACTCCATCCACCGATGCTTTTGAGCACGACTATTTACCTGAGGATTATGTCTCAGTGGGAGCCCACTGAGCCTTTGACGGACTCGATTAGTTTGGCGGAGTCGTAGCCGATGCCATCTTTGAAGACGAGTTCGACGTGTTCGATGTCGGAGATTTTTGTGGCGGGATCGCCATTTATGACGACCAAGTCTGCTTGTTTGCCCGGGGCGATGCTGCCGATGTGGTCAGATTTTCCCAGGAAGGCCGCGCCGTTGGCGGTGGCGATGTGGATGGCTTCGACCGGAGTAAAGCCGGCTTGGACCAGCAGTTCGAGTTCACGTTGGTCGCCGAAGCCGGCTAAGTCGCCGCCGATTCCGGTAGGGTCGTTGCCGGCGAGGAGGAGACCGCCTGCGCTGACGAAAGCGCGCTCGAATTGAAGTTCTTTTTGAAACACGGCGGACCAGGGAGAATTCGGGTCGGCGCTGATGCGATTGCGTGCGTCTTGATAATCCTCGAGGGCAGACGAACTCAGCGCGCTGGCAACACGCGGATCGACAGGGCGGTTCCCGGGAATGAAGTTTTCAAAGACCGGGAGAGTGGAAGTGATCGCGACACGGCGATTGACCAACTCGCGGATCAGTTCCTGAACGGGCGGACTGGAGAGATCGAGGTGGCTAAGGGTCGAAGCCGTCAGCGAAGCGTCGGGGCAGACATCGGGCTGCTTACCAGGATCGAATTCGGTATCGACGATGAGGCCGTGTTCGAGATTGTCGATGCCGGATGCTGCGGCAGCGCGGAAACCGACCGCGCATAAGTGGGCGGTGACTTTCAGGCCGCGCGCGTGCGCTGCGGTGATTGCCGCCGCGAGACTATCGCGCGGCAAGAACATGTAGGCTTTGAAGTTAGTGGCGCCTTTGGCAGCCCACTCGTCGACGACTTTTGTGACTTCTTCGGGAGTCATCGCTCCGTCGAGATACGGGCCGGAGATTTCCATCTTCGGACCGACGAGCCAGCCTTTGTCGATCTGATTCTTGAGATGTAAATCGGCAGAAGGAGCGACGCCTCCGGCGGTGCGAACCGTAGTGACTCCGCATGCCAAGTAAAGACGCGGGAAGCTGAACCCCATTTCTTTAAAGCTGCTGTGGCCGACCGGATAAAACATGTGGTCGTGCATGCCGACCAGGCCGGGGATGACGGTGCGGCCCGAGAGGTCGATGATATGAGCGGCGGGTGGAACTGGCGTGCTACTGCTAAGGCCGACGGTTTGAATTTTGTCGTGATCGATAATGAGCGTGTAATCGTCAAGGGGCTGCGCCCCGGTTCCGTCGATGATGCGAGCGTGAGTTAAGGCGATCAGTGGGTAATTGTCGAGTTGGAAGCGGCGTACACCATAGCCGGGCCATGCAGGGAAGAGGTCGGCGAGAATTGGCCAAGCGAATAGAATGGCTGCGAAGGCCACGGCGGAAATTAGGATGATGTTCTTGCGCTGCATCGTGAAAGGCTCGTGACTGGATGTCGTGGCGCGATTCTTGATTGTAGCTCAGTGAGTAAGTCTACGAAGGAGCCAAGTGTTGACGTCCACTAAATCGATAAGACTAGGTCCATGGTTAGCGAGACTGGTGAATGCCTTTGTGTTTGCTATTGTCGCGCTGAGTTTTGCGGTGGAGGCGCATGGCAATGCCGCGCGACTGCGTTGGACAGAAGAGCAGGCGTGGAGTTACATGCGCGCACAGCCGTGGCCGCTGGGCAGTAATTTTCTGCCTGCGGATGCGATCAATCAGTTGGAGATGTTTCAGGCTGCGACGTTTGACGCCGCTGAGATTGATAAAGAGTTTGGCTGGGCTGAGTCAGCCGGCATGACCACGATGCGAGTGTTTCTGCATGATCTGTTGTGGCAACAGGACGCCGAAGGTTTCAAAAATCGGATCGACACTCTTCTCGGCGTTGCTGCGAAACACCACATCAAACCTGTCCTGGTTTTGTTCGACTCGTGCTGGGATCCGGATCCGAAACTCGGTCCGCAACATCCGCCAATTCCCGGCGTGCACAATTCGGGCTGGGTGCAAAGTCCTGGCGTGGCGCTCGGCGACGCTACAAACAACGCGCGATTTGAAGCGTACGTGAAAGGAGTGGTTGGAACTTTCGCGAATGACGACCGAATTCTTGCGTGGGACGTGTGGAACGAGCCGGACAACCCAGGCGGCGGAAATTACACCAACAACTTACCGGACAAAATAGATCGGGTTGAGCGGCTACTGCCGCAGGTTTTTGCTTGGGCGCGCTCGGTGGGACCGCGGCAACCGCTGACCAGTGGAGTGTGGACGCACGACAGCTGGGCCGATCCAAACGCGTGGTCGGGCACAGAAAAAAGTCAACTCACCGAGAGCGATATCATCTCGTTCCACGACTATTCGTGGCCGGAAAACTTTGAGAGTCGGGTGAATGATCTGGAGAAACTACACCGTCCGCTGCTGTGCACGGAATACATGGCCCGCGGAGCGGGCTCAACGATCGACGGCGTTCTGCAATTCGCCGCAGCTCACAATGTGGGAATGGTCAACTGGGGTTTAGTGCAAGGCAAAATGCAAACTTATCTGCCGTGGGATAGTTGGCAAGTGCCGTACGTCGGCCGCGCGCCAATGGTCTGGTTCCACGATTTGTTCTACGCGGACGGTCGCCCGTACCGCCCTAGAGAAATAGAAATCCTGCGCAAGACCGCCGCGATGATGAACTCAAAGCAGAAAAATTGATTCGCGTTCGTTAGAAGAAAACGTGGGAACTCAGTGCGGCGGTTTGGCGGTGCTGAGCGCATGGATGCGGACGAGCAGTGCGGCGATGGGTAGCGCGATGATCGCTTCGATGCCGAACTTGATGAGGTGTGCTTTCAACTGTTGACGACGGATTTCGGCTTCGGAATATTCGTTCTGCTCCCCCAGCCAAGTGGAAGATGCGGAGGCATTTTCTTTGAATTGCACGTACTGGGGAACCAGCGCGACCAGCAGCAGCGCGGCTAAGTAGGCCAACAAAAATCGCGCTAGCAGACTCTTGGGCAAGGTGAGCGAGTGTAACGCGGGCCAATTGGTGGCGACAATGGTTCCAGCCAGTTAAGAGTTGTGGCGCGGCGAAAGAAATACCGGCTACTTCTATCACCTCCGTCTGAATTGTATAAAGTGTGCAACTCCGTCCGAATCGTACAAATAACAAGCGTCCGTCACGAGATCGGCATGTTGCCGATGTTGTCTTTGGGCATGGCGTCGAGGGTGGCTTGGTCGATGCCGAGATGGGCGAGGACCAGTGCGGGTGGAGTGTGAGTGAGCCACTGGCTGAGCGAAAGGTCCTGGTAGACCGGCGATTTGAACATCTCCAGAAATTTTAAGTCAGTGGTGCCGGTGTTTTGGATGTAGTGCGGGAGAGTTTTTTGGATGTAGCCGACGTCGCCGGCCTGGAAATCCATAGTGCGGGCGCGGGAGCCGCTGGCGAAAACGGTCATGCGACCTTTGCCGCTGATGTAGTACTGCCACTCGTCGGCGTTGGGGTGCCAGTGGAGTTCGCGGATGCCGCCGGGATGGACGGTGACGATGGCGCTGGAGATCGCCGTGGAAACTTTAAATTTGGAGGAGTCCACGATGGTGACTTCGCCGCCCTTGGTGCGCTTGTCGACGGACATTTGCGATTTGCGGAAGGCGAAATCGATGGGGGAGAGGCCTAGCGTGCCGCTGACGGCTTTTTTGTCAGCGGCGAGCGGGCCGGGAACGGCGGTCTGAAAGATGAACTTTTCTTTCTTGACCATTTTGTCCATGGCGGGGCGTTCGACGCCGAAATTCTGCGCGAGAACATCTTTGGGCGTGTGAGCCATCCAGTCGGTGAGCAACACCGTTTCAAACTCGGAGAAAGTGCCTTCGTCGAACACGAGGAGAAATTCGCAGCCGTCGGGCGCGAGGCCCTGGATGGAATGCGGCACGCCGGTGGGGAAGAACCACAGGTCGCCCTCAGTGATGTCGGCGACGAAGCTGCGGCCCTGGAGGTCGAGTCCAGTGATGCGGGCGTTGCCGTACAGCATGAAGGCCCATTCTCCCGCGGTGTGCCAGTGCAGTTCGCGGACGCCGCCGGCGGTGAGACGCATGTCGACTCCGGCGATGGATTTGGAGATGGGGAGTTCGCGGACGGTGACTTCGCGGGACCAGCCACCCTCTTGCATGCGCTTGTGCGCGAGGCCGAAGGGATATTTGAAAACTTGCACGGCGCCCGCATCCGATTCGGGAGGCAAGAAGGAGTCGGGATTTTGGGTGTCGAGTTCGGAGTTGCCGGGGCCGGGGGCGCTGGCGCTGCGGGAATCTTTGGTGGGGTAGGGAGGCTTTTGATCGTGTTGGGAAGGGTAGGGTTGATTTTGGCCCTGGGCGTTGGCATTTGCGGCGAAGACTCCGGCGGTGGCTAGAGTCGCGGTGCCGGCTTCGAGGAATTTGCGGCGGGAGTAGAGGTCTTGCGTTGCGGGAGTCGGTTGTTGCTCCGCGGGTGGTGAGGCCGGTTCGGCGGGGGATTGTGGTTCTGTGAGTTTGGGGAGGAGGGTGAAGCCTTTCGTTGAGTCGTCGAACATTCTGTGGGGACTCTCTTTCGTTCAGAGTTTGTGCGCGAGCGTACGTAGAGTTGCGCTGATTTGGGAACGCAAAATTTAGACGAAGAAGTTAAGCGCACGGTTGCAGAAATAAAGCTGAGGGGAATTGGTGGATGCGATGGACTGTCATCGCGATTGATTCTGCCGGTGGCGACGTAGAAAGCGATAGTTGCGAGGCGGTTCGGGAGGCGGCGAAGCTTTGAGGTGAAGAAAATGCCGCACAGGCTGAGGCGTTTGTGGAGCAACTTCGTCGAACGGCAAACAGCGAATAGATTGGTCACATTGCGCACATTGGTCCTGCTCGAAAAGCCGTTGTGGAAGTGACTCGCTTCGGTCGAAATGGCCGAAAAGCAAAATCCAAAGTTCAACTCGAGTGGCTGAGGGTGCGGAGGAGGTTATTGAAAATCACGCCGTAGAAAAAAATGCGGGCGTCGGCGCGTTCGTCTTCGCCGTGGGCGCGGTTGTCGTTGAGTTCGTAGAACATGCAGGAGATGCCGAAGGTGGGGATGGCGGCGGAGCGGGTGTTTTTTCTGTCTGAAGGTGCGGGCGGAGATGGTGGCGACGAGGGGAGTGCTGGGCGAGGTTTCTGGCGGAGTTTGGGGGCTGCGGCACGAATGCGAGTTTACTTGATGCTCAGCGTATTTTCCAAGTAAAGGGCTTATGCGGGGTGAAAATTAGTGGAAGGTGATTGGTGGACGAGACCGGGGTCGAACCGGCGACCTCATCGTTGCGAACGATGCGCTCTCCCAACTGAGCTACTCGCCCACGAGCAGCAAAGGAATTTTAGCAGAGGATGTATCGCCGCCACAATGCGCGGTGCGTGTTAGTTTCCGTGATCGGCTGAGTTGATCTGGGTGCGTCGGCGTGCAGGAATGTTCGATGGGCCGATCGCTGGACCAGGGGGGTGGTAATACTTGGTAATATCGGGCATGCGAACCGTCAAGAATATCTCCATCACTTTGCCGCCGGAACTCTATGCTAAGGCCCAAGCGTTGGACTGCCAGGTTCGCTGCTCGACCTGATTCTGGCTCGATCGTTTGAGACGATCATCTCGCCAATCCTGCTGGACGAAATCGAAGAAATACTACGCCGCAAATTTGAGGTGACGGCTGCAACCGCCGCTACGCAACGCGCACGTATCGCCGCTGTGGCGCGCGTGGTAGATGCGGCGGAATACACGCCCGGCCAATGATGGCGGAGATGCTCGGAGGTTAGGGTTGGTCGATGGGGGTGCTGGTGCGTTGGGCTACGATTTTGCGCACGTTTTGGTAGAGGGCGCGGGCCTGGGGGATGCTGTCGACGGCTTTTTGGACTTGGGGGTCGGCTTCGAGTAGGACTTTGAAGCCTTCTTGTTGGCCGTAGTCGGACATGAAGATTTCTTGTTTGATCTTGCGCTTGATCCAGTCCTGGTTTTCGGCGATTTCGGGTTCGGTGTAGTGGACGTTGTGCTTGTTGAGATATTCGCGGAAGGTCTTCATCAGCGAGTCGTCGACTTCGAATTCGTGGGTGATGTTGGGCTTGGTGCCGAGGTAATAGCGAGTGAAGCCGCCTACGCCGGTTTCGGCGGGGAAGAAGACGTCGCCGCGGAAGAGGGTCTCTTCAAATTTGTTGAGCTTGGCGGCGGGGACGACGATGTCCGGAGTGATGCCGCCGCCGCCGGTGACTTGGCGGCCGCTGTCGGTGAGCTTGATCTCCGTTGGGTGATCGGGGACTTTGCGTTCGTAGTGATAAGCGTAGAGAGAAATTTTGCTGTAGTCGCGCTGAATGAGGCGGCCGCTGGGGGTGTAGTAGCGCGCGGTGGTGAGCGCGAGGCCGGTGTTTTCGCTGAGAGGGGTGACGGTCTGGACGAGACCCTTGCCGAAGGTGGTTTCGCCGACGATCAAGCCGCGGTCGTGGTCTTGCACTGCGCCGGAGACGATTTCGGTGGCGGAGGCGGAGTTGTTGTTGACCAGAATGACGAGGGGGACGGTGACGCCTTGGTTGCCGCGGACGGCGTAGTAGCGACGCTCGGGGCTGGTGCGGCCGTGGTGCGAAACGATGAGCTGGTTTTTGTCGAGGAACATGTCGCCGACGGCTACGGCTTCGTTAAGCAGGCCGCCGGGATTGCCGCGCATGTCGAGGATCAGGCCGTCAAGCTGCGAGGCGTTGAGCTTTTTGAGGGATTCGGCGATTTCGCGATCGGTGGTTTCGTTGAAGCCGGAGAGGCGGACGTAGCCGATGCCGGGCTTGAGCATGAAAGCGATGTCGACGGAGTGGCGGGGGATTTCGTCGCGGGTGACGGTGAAGACCAGCGGGTCGGGGTAGCCTTCGCGGCCGACGGTGATTTTGACGATGGTGCCCTTGGGGCCTTTGAGGAGGTCGGCGACTTCGCTGGTGGTGAGACCGTCGCAGGCTTTGTCGTCGACTTTGGCGATGATGTCACCGGGGCGGAGGCCGGCGTTGTAGGCGGGGGCGCCGACGTAGGGAGACATTACGATGGTGTGGTTCTCGCGGGGGGCAACGACCATGCCGACGCCGTAGTATTTGCCGCGCTGGTCTTCTCTTAAGCAGCGCGAATTGCTTGGCGTCGAAGAAATTGGAGTGGGGGTCGAGCATGCGGAGCATGCCGGGAATGGCGCCCTGGTAGACCGCTTTGTCGACGTCGACGGGATCGGCGTAATTGTTCTGGACGACGTCGAGGACCTTGGTGAAATCACGGACGGCGGATTGGTAGTCGTCGGCGGTGGAGGTGGTGGCGCGGACGTTGGGGCCGTAAATGGCGCCCAGGACGGCACATAGAATAAGGACGGCGACGATCAGCACCAGGCCACGAAACTGTGATTTCATGCGGACCCTCTATAGAAAACTTAATCTATCTAGTCTACCACAGCGTATTCTTAGGGTTAGACGTGTGGTGGAGAGGTTTGACAGTGTTAAACACCGTTCTCTATGATGCGAACAGCTGCGAAAATAGCTGCCAAGGGGCCCCGGCCTAATCATGTTTAGCATCCCGCACATGGTAGTGATCTTTGTGATCGTGCTGGTGGTTTTCGGGCCGCAGAAGCTGCCGGAGTTGGCGCGGAGCCTGGGGAAGTTGATGGCGGAGTTCCGCAAGGCGTCGTCGGATTTTCGCGGTGCGTTTGAAGAAGAGATGAAGGATTTGGAGCGGCAGGCGCGGGAGGTGGAGCGCAAGAAGGCTGCCGAGGCGGCCGCGAAGGCGGCGGATGCTGCGCCGGTGCAGGCGGCGACGCTGGCTACGGTAGCGGGGACGGAGACGCCGGAGCGGGCGGCTGCGGACGAGATTGCTGGGGGTTCTGTTGCTGCGGGCGAGGGTGCGGCTGGGCCGGTGGTTGGTGCGGATGGGGAAGTGGCGTTTGCGGGGCGGCGACCCAGGCGGTGTTTGCGGATGTGGATGATGATGCGTTTGGGAATTTGATTGATGCGCGGGTGACGGAGGGGTCGAAGGAATTGGTGGCGACGCCGGTGGCGGAAGCGGTGGCGCGTGGTGGTGAGGATATTGAGATTGCGAGTGAGGCGCACAGTTCTGCGATGACGGAGGCTACGGCGACCTATGTGTCGCCGGATGTTGCCGCGGGTGCTGCTGAGGCGGCGACTGGTGTGGCTAAGAACGGCGACGGCATCAAGTCAGATGTGCCGGAAAATGGCACGAAAAAAACTTCTGTACAGAATAGTTCTACAGCTCAGTTAGATCTTCCTTCATGAGTAGCGAATCGTCGGAAAATTCGATCGTCCCATCTGGTACACCTGCCGCAGCGGGTAAACCGCCTGAAGATGCCGGCGGGCAGATGACTTTTTTCGAGCATCTGGTGGAGCTGCGTAAGCGGATTATCAATTCGCTGATCGCGGTGGGTGTGGGCGCAGGGATTGGGTGGTTTGCCGCGCCGCATTTTATTAATTGGATTACCGCGCCGATGTTGAAGGCGCTGGCCGACCAGCACCTGACGCCGCAACTGGTTTACACCAATCCGACTGGGTATTTGAGTTTGCTGATTACGCTGTCGATTTACTTGGGATTGGTGATGGCGTCGCCGTTTGTGCTGTACCAGTTCTGGTTGTTTGTGGCCCCGGCGCTTTATAAGCATGAGCGGAGCGCGACGACGGGGTTTTTGTTTGCGACGGTGATGTTGTTTTTGAGCGGGATTGCCTTCGGGTATTTCATGATGTTGCCGAAGGTGTTGAAGTTTTTGATTGGGTTTCAGGGGCCGGTGGTGCCGCTGATCAGCATCAATGAGTATTTTGATTTGACGCTGATGGTGCTGCTGGGCGCGGGCGTGATTTTTGAGTTGCCGGTTTTGATTTTCTTTTTGACGTTGTTTGGCATTGTGACGCCGAAATTTTTGTGGGTGAACTCGAAGTATGCGATTGCCTTGATTTCGGTGCTGGCGGCGATTGTGACGCCGACGCCGGACGCGTTAACGATGTTGCTGGTGATGGCGCCGATGGTTTTGTTGTACTTTGCGGGCGTGGGATTTTCGGCGTTGGTGGTGGGGAAGAAGAACCGGAAGTTGGCGGCGGAAGCGGCTACTGCTGCGGCGGCTGCGACGGGAGCGGGGGCACCGTGATAATCGAGAAGCGGGGAAATTTGCGGGTGCGGTTTGTGGGGCAGGTGGCGTTTTGCTTGAGCGTGGGGTTGTTTTGCTTTACCGGGTGCAAGGCGAAGGGCGAAGAGGTGCACGGCGCTAGCGCTCCTTCGACCGCGGCGGCGAGTGCGCCGGATGGGAAGTTGGTGCGAGCGGGTGAGGCGGCGGGGTCGAGTAAAGCGGCGGCGCTTCCGGGGCAAGGTGGGATTGAGGATGCGCCGGATCCCGCGACGTGTGGGTGGATTCAATGCGCGTAGCGGCATTTCAGGATGTGGCTGCGCAGGTGGCGTTGGGGCCGCGGCCTTCAGGGTCGCAGGCGATTGCGCAGGCGCAGGATTATATTTTGTCGCAGCTAAACAGCGCGGGGTGCACGACGGATATTGATGCGTTTAATGCGGACACGCCGGTTGGGCGGCTGCCGATGAAGAATATTCTGGTCAAGATTCCCGGAAGCCAACGCGGCGTGATTATGTTGGCGACGCACTACGATACTTTGCTGCGGAATGACATTACGTTTGTGGGCGCGGATGATGGTGGGTCGTCGACGGCGGTGATGTTGGAGTTGGCGCGGATTTTATGTGCGCAGCAAGGGAAGTATGCGGTGTGGATTGCGTTTTTTGATGGCGAAGAGGCGATGAGGGCGTGGAGTGATTCGGATAGCCGCTATGGGAGCCGGCAGATGGCATCGCGGTTTGCAGCGAGCGGAGATAACGCGCGGATTCGAGCGTTTTTGTTGGCGGATTTGGTGGGGAGCCGGTCGCTGCACTTTATGAAGGATCCGACCACGCCGACGTTGACGGATTTGGTGTGGAAGACTGGGGCGCGGCTTGGATATAAGGATAATTTTTTGAGCCAGTCGGCGCCGATGCAAGACGATCATAATTCGTTTGCGACGCGGAAGGTGCCGGCGGTGGATGTGATTGATCTAGATACGACGGGGGATGTGCCGTTTTGGCATACGGATCAGGACACGTTGGATAAGATTAGTGCGAAGAGTTTGGCGATTACGGGGCATGTGTTTTTGGAGTCGGTGAAGGCGTTGCAGAAGCAGTGATGAGCACTTTGGGCTGGGCTGGCCGGGAACGGATTACGCCTGGGTGATGTTGAATCTAAACCCCCAGACGCAACTACGGCGTCTGGGGCACCCGGGTCTGGGTGGGGTTGAAGAAAGCAAAGGCAGATTCACTTTGCGATTCCGGCGGTTCCTGTCTTTTTCGGATGAAGCGATTTCCTGAATGAAAAATAAGAATATTTGGGTGAAGAGTGGGGCGGGGGCGTACCGCGTGGTGTGTGGGGCGGGTGCGGTTGTGGGTTTGCGGGTGGAGATTGAGCGATTAGGGAAATTTTCGAGTGTGCAGGTGGTGTCGTCGCGGAGGGTTTGGCGTGCGGTGGGGAGGAAATTTACAGGGGCGTTGGGGAGGGATGGGGCGAGGAATTTGCATTTGTTTGATGATGGGGAGCCGGCGAAGAATATGCGGACGGTTGAGGGGCTGTGTCGGGCACTGACTCGTGCGGGTGTTGATCGCAAGGCGTTGATTGTGGCGGTGGGCGGAGGCGTTGTGGGGGATGTGGCGGGGTTTGTGGCGGCGAGTTATTTGCGTGGCGTTGCGCTGGTGCATGTGCCGACAACCCTGGTGGCGCAGGTGGATAGTGCGATTGGTGGGAAGACTGGGGTGAATTTGCCGGAGGGGAAGAATTTGGTTGGGGCGTTTTACGCGCCGCGGCTGGTGGTGACGGACTATGAGTTGTTGAGGAGTTTGCCGGAGCGGGAGTATCGCAGCGGGTTGGCGGAAGTGGTGAAGTATGGAGTGATTGCCGATGCGCAGTTGTTTGCGTTTCTGGAGAAGAATGCTGGGAAGGTGTTGCGGCGGGATCGTGGGGCGCTGGAGTATTTGATTGCGCGATGTGCGGCGATTAAGGCTGAGGTGGTGAGTAAGGATGAACGCGAGGCAGGGCTGCGCGAGATTCTGAATTATGGGCATACGTTTGGGCATGCGCTGGAGAGTGTGACGAAGTACCGACGCTATAAGCATGGTGAGGCGGTGGCGTGGGGGATGATGATGGCGGCGCGGTTGGGCCTTGAGATTGGGGTGATGAAGGAGGCGGATGCGTCGCGGGTGGTGGCGTTATGTGATGCGCTGGTGAGGTTGCCGAAGTGGCCGCTGGTAGCGGCGGGCTCGCTGATTCGGGCGATGCAGGCGGACAAGAAGACTGTTGGCGGGAAGTTGCGGTTTGTGCTGAGCGAGCGGATCGGAAGAGCGCGCACGTATGGCGGCGTGGCGACGGATGCGGTGGAGATGGTGTTGCGGAGGGGGCGGAATTTGTTGGCGATGAGCGAGGCGGGCGATGCCTGAGATTGCTGCGGCGCCAGCGCCTTTGAATGGTCCGGTGAAGGGGACGCAGCCGGAGGGGACGGCGAACGAGGCGGAAGCGTCGCGAAAAGTTCGCGAGATGTTTACGCAGATCGCGCCGCGGTATGACCTGCTGAATCATGTGCTATCGCTGCAGTTGGATCGGGTGTGGCGGGCGCGGACGGCGAAAATTGTGCGGCCGATCTTGTCGCGCAGCGATGCGGTGGTGTTGGATTTATGTTGTGGGACCGGGGATTTGGCGCTGGCGTTGGCGCGCGGCGGGAGTGCGCGGGTGATTGGAGCGGATTTTGCGCATCCGATGTTGGTGCAGGCGGCGGAGAAGGGTGAGGCGGCGGGGATTCGGTTTTTGGAGGCGGATGCGCTGCGGTTGCCGTTTGCGGACGGGTCGTTCGATTTGTTGACGGCGGCGTTTGGGTTTCGGAATTTGGCGAATTATGAGGATGGCTTGCGGGAGATGATGCGGGTGTTGCGGCCGGGCGGGACAGTGGCGATTTTGGAGTTTACGGAGCCGCCGGCTGGCGTGATGGGTGGATTGTATCGGTGGTATTTTCGGCGGGTGTTGCCGTGGGTTGGCGGAGTGATTTCAGGGGATCGCGAGGCGTATACGTATTTGCCGCGGTCGGTGGCGAAGTTTTTTCGGCCGGCGCAGTTGGGGGAGTTGATGCGTGGGCTGGGGTACGTTGGGGTGGAGTATAGGGTTTGGACGTTGGGGACGGTGGCGTTGCATATGGGGAAGCGGGTGGGTTGAAGCGGTAGCAGTCCAAAGCGGAAAGTCAAAAGAAAGACCCACCCTAGAAATCGACGGTGGGGCACCGTCGTTGATGTTGTGGTGTTTTCTGCAGTGTTCCTCCTAAGAAACAAAAAATCAAAAACGCGCGAATCGCTACGGCCCGGCGTCCCAACCTTGCACAAACCGCAAGGGTAGGCCACCCAGGTTTTGGTTGGGTTGAAGAATTCAAAAACAAATTCAGAAGCGGAGGTGACCTCGTTAGTCGTCGAGGTTGGCGGCGCGGAGTTTGGTGAGGAGAACCTTGGGGGAGATGGCGAGTTTTTCGGCGGCGCGGGTTTTGTTCCAGGTGCAAGCGCGCAGGGTATTTTCGAGGAGGATTTTCTCGACGTGGGCGGTGGCGCGTTGGGTGACTTCTTCGAGGGAGCCTTCCCAGTTGAAGGTTGGGGGGAGCATGCCGGCGGGGATTTCGGTGGCGTCGGGTTTTGGGGCGGGGAGCTGCAAGTCCTGGGCGCGGATGCTTTCGCCGTCGGCGAGGATGACGGCGCGTTCGAGGGTGTTTTGGAGTTCGCGGACGTTGCCGGGCCAGCGGTAGGTGGCGAGGGCTTCGCGGGCTTCGGGACTGAGGCGCAGAGCGGGCTTTTTGAATTCGCGGCGGAATTTTTCGAGGAAATGGTCGGCGAGAAGATGGATGTCGTTGCCGCGCTCGCGTAGTGGCGGGATGGTGAGTGGGACGGCGGAGATGCGGAAATAGAGATCTTCGCGGAAGAGTTTTTCTTCGGCGAGTTTTTGGAGATTGCGATTGGTGGCGACGACGATGCGGACGTCCACGTCGATGGATTGGGTGCCGCCGACGCGTTCGAAGCGGCGTTCTTCGAGGACGCGTAACAGCTTTGCCTGGATCGGAAGAGGGAGCTCGCCGATTTCGTCGAGGAAGAGTGTGCCGTGGTGGGCGAGATCCATTTTGCCGACTTTGCGGGCGCCGGCTCCGGTGAAAGCGCCGCGTTCGTGGCCGAATAGTTCGTTTTCGACCAGGCCTTCGGGGATGGCGGCGCAGTTTAAGGCGATGAAGGGTTTCTCGCGGCGAGGAGAAAGATGGTGGACGGCGCGGGCGAAGAGTTCTTTACCGGTGCCGCTTTCGCCGAGGAGCATGACGGTGGAGTCGGTGACAGAGACTTTTTGAATTTGTGCGCTGAGTTCGCGGATGGAGGAGTCCTCGCCGAGGATGCGCGGGAAGCCGTAGCGGGAGGAATATTCTTCGCGGAGGATGAGATTTTCGCGGAGGAGTTCCTGTTGGCGGGCGGCGCGGCCGACGAGGAGATTGAGATGGTCGAGGTCGACGGGCTTTTGTAGGAAGTCGAAGGCGCCTTCTTTCATGGCGGTGACGGCTTCATCGACGGAACCGAAGGCGGTGAGGAGAAGAACGGGAATGGTGGAGTCGGCTTGCTTGGTTTCGCGGAGGACGTCGAGGCCGGAGGCGCCGGGCATTTTGAGGTCGGTGATGACCAGGAGGTAGCGGCGGGCGCGGACTTTTTGAATGGCGGCGGCGCCGTCGGGGGCTTCGTCGACTTGATAGCCGGAGCGCTCGAGGGCTTTGCGCAACATGGCGCGGAGCTCGTTTTTGTCTTCGACGAGGAGGAGAGGTTCCACGTATTGGTTTTAGCATGGATTTTGCGTGGGGATTTGTTGGAGCGCGCGGGGTGTGCGGAGAAGGGCAGTTGCGATTTAGAGGCTTAGTGGAGTGTTTGAAGGCTGGAGGAAAAGGCAAAAACGAAACCGGCGGTGGGGCTTAAGCCTGGGCGCCCACCCTTGCACACACCGCAAGGATGGGGCACCCGGTTTTTGAGTTTGGTCGAGAGAAAATCCAAGAAAGTGGTGTGCGTGGTTGAGATCGTGGTTGAAGTGGAATTTAAACCCGCACGCTGAAAGACGCAGGGTTCGACACCCGATGCGGTTGCAGAGAGCGGTAGTGAAACTAGTTGGGACGGCGGTTTTTGGCTTGGGCGAGCCAGCCTTTGAGGACGGCGGTGAAGTGGTCGGGCATTTCGCGGAAGGTGAGGCCCATGCCTTGTTTGGCTTCCTGGAAGGCTACGGTGGCGTTGGCTTCGAGAAATTCGTCTTCGGCGTAGATTTCGACGGTGACGTTGGTGCCGGGTGGGAAGGGATTGTTGAGTTCGACGTAGCAGCCGCCGAGGCTGAGGTCGGAGATTTTGGAGGAAGTGCGAGCGTTTTCGCGTTCGTCAATGATTTCGGCTTGGGCGACGAAGGGGTAGCGAGGAGTGCGGCGGCGTTCGGCTTGGGTGGGCATGTGCGGTGGTTTCCTTTTGGGGGGAAGGTAAGTTGATGGTATGCCCGCGAGGATGGAGTGGCGGAAGAAAGCCGGGTAGTGAGGCGAAACTGTTAACGGTTATTTGGATATGGGTGCGGTGGAGTCTAAAACCGCACGATGGAAATCGCAGGGTGCGGCACCGGCTTTTGGCTTTTTTTTGAGATGAAATTGCGATTGCACCTGCTTCGTTGTTTTTGTTCTGAGTTGAGGTTGGATCTAAACCCCCAGACGCGACTACGGCGTCTGGGGCACCCGGGTTTGTAGTGTGTCCACAGGCTTCGGATGTGGTAGCAGAAAGCGAAATGCGGCGGAGATTGGAGATTGACGAAAATTAAAGATGCAGGTGTACACGATAGTACGGATGCCTTGTGCGAAGGGGAGTCGGTAGACTCGTGGTTCGAATTGATCGTGTGCAAACTGAGTGATGGAGAGGGAAACGATGGAAATTTTGTGCGGAGTGCAGAAGTTGAGATTATGGCGTGGAGTAATGGCGTGCGCGTTGATGGCCGGAGTTGGGCTCTTGGGTGTGGGGTCGGCGTTGGGGCAGGAAGGGGAAGTTGCTCCTGATAAGAGATTGCGGAATGCGACGGATTCGTTTCGCGAAATGATGCATGAGCCGGATAAGGGGATTCCGCTGGATTTATATGAGAAGGCGCGCTGCGTGGTGATTATTCCGGATGTGTTGAAAGCGGCGTTCATCGTGGGCGGGAAGTATGGGCGCGGGTTCGTGTCGTGCCGGCACGGTGAGAGCGGAAGATTTGGGACGCCTGCGGCGATTCGGATTGAGGGCGGGAGTTATGGATTGCAGATTGGCGGGTCGTCGACGGACGTTTTCATGTTGGTGATGAATGAAGGCGGGATGCGGAAATTGTTGGAGGACAAGTTTACGTTGGGCGGAGAAGCGGAGGCGGCGGCTGGTCCGGTGGGGCGTGATGCGAGTGCGCGGACGGATGTGTTGATGCATGCGGAGATTTTGTCGTGGTCGCGGTCGCGAGGGTTGATTGCGGGGTTGTCGCTGGAAGGATCGACGCTGCGTCCGGATAAGGGTGAGGATGCGAAGTTGTATGGCGAGAAAATTTCCAATGAGGAGATTTTGCGTGGTGCGCCGACGACGCCGGCTGGGGCGCGGCCGCTCGTTGCGGAGTTGAATCGTTATCGCAATGGTGAGGGCGTGAATGCTTCGCTGGAGCGGCGCGGGCGGTTTACGTTGAGGAATGTGCACTTCGCGACGGGAAAGGCGGATATTACGCCGGACTCGGAGGCTTCGTTGACGGAAGCGGCGAATGCGCTGAAGGAGCATGCGGATTGGAAGATTCGCGTGGAAGGGTTTACGGACAACGTTGGAGATAAAGAGATGAACAGGAAGCTGTCTAACGATCGGGCCGAGGCCGTGGCTTCGTGGTTGGCGGATCATGGCGTGGATCGTGGTCGGCTGAGTTCGAAGGGGTATGGTGAAGGGCGGCCGGTGGCGCCGAATAGTTCGGCGGCTGGGCGGGCGAAGAATCGGCGAGTGGAGTTGGTGCGAGTGCAGGGATAAGCTGCTCGCTGATTTATTAAAGGTGTAAATTTAAAAAAGGCGCTCGCCGAGATGTTCGATGGGCGCCTTTTTTCTTGATGTGAAAAGTGCTGAGTTTAGCGGGCCCAGCCGGGGTCGCCGCCGGCTTTGCGGAGTTCGTCTTCGAGGTCGGTGAGGCCTTGTTTGAGGGAGGCGATTTCCTGACGCTTGGCTTCGACTTTGGCTTGCTTGTCGTTGATTTCTTTGCGGGTGTATTGCTCGCTCAGGGCTTTTTGTGGGTCGGGGTAATACTGCACTTCGGCTTTTTGAGTTTCGCGTTGGAGGACGTCGAGTTCTTTTTCGGCGCGGGCGATTTTCTCGTGTTGATCTTTGAAGCGGTCGCGCCAAGCGGCTTCGGTTTTGGCGGAGTCGTTGCCAGCCGAGGCGGCCGCGGTTCCTGTTACACCAGTCGCGCCTGTCGCTCCGGTTGCGGCCGGGACCGGATTGCCGTTGGCGTCCGTCGTTGCGGGCGCTGCGGCGGGTTTCGGACGAGTGACGTCGTCGTCGGTGTAGACCTTGCGGGGCTTGGCGGCGTTTTGTTTGGCCTGGCGGGAGCGACGGGCGGCGTCGGCTACCGGGTCGCCGGTGTCCTGGGCGCGCGTAATGGAAGGGACTGTTAGTAATACAAGCCCTGCGAGCGCGGCGAGTTTCAGAGCGGTGTTCAGTTGCATGGTACCTGCTTTCTGCGGGGCACTTTTTCTCTCAAACCCAAAAATCAAACTTAAGACCCAGTTTCATGAACCAACGGCGAACCTGGGGCACCCTCCGCTTGGATCGAGGTTTGATCCATTACGGGAGAGGCATTGACTGCCATTTCGTCAGGCACGGGCGGCACTGGGTCGCGCTGCGGAGCGACGGTGACCTTGGATGATTCTAACGCTTCTGGGGCGTCTGGGCAGACGGGTAGCGTAATGATAAACGCGGCGCCGCCTTCGGGGCGGTTGCGGGATTCGACGCGACCGCCATGCTGCACGATGATCTTTTGGACGACGGCGAGGCCCAGG
This sequence comes from uncultured Acidobacteriota bacterium, assembly GCA_963846145.1. Lineage (GTDB taxonomy): Bacteria > Acidobacteriota > Terriglobia > Acidiferrales > UBA7541 > Acidiferrum. Next base: position 403,386 of record CAWJUV010000010.1, read on the forward strand.
CCGGTGCCGTTGGCTTTGGTGGTGTAGAAGGGGCGGAAGATTTTGCCGCGAGCTTGGGCGGAGATGCCGGGACCATTGTCGAAGACGGTGATGCGCTGGAGGCTGGAGTCTTGAGTGTGGAGGAGTTCGCCGCGGAGTAGGACGCGGCCGCCGTGTGCGGCGGTGGAACAGGCTTCGGCGGCGTTGCGGGCGAGGTTGAGGAGAGCTTGGCGCAGAAGGCCTTCGTCGCCGGGGACGTTTTTGAAGGGGCCTTCGCTGCGGACTCGGACTGCGGGGATGGCTTCCGCGACTTCGGAGACGACGCGATCGACCAGAGATTGCAGCGGGACTTTTTCGTTGGAGATGTCGAGCGGGCGCGCATATTTCAGAAATTCGGTGATGACGTGGGTGATGTTTTGCGTTTGCTCGAGAATTTTTTGGGCGTTTTCGGTGGCATCTTCGACGCTGGTTTCGGTGCGGATCATTTGAGCGTAGCCGGAGATGGTGGCCAGGGCGTTTTTGAATTCGTGGGCGATGCCGGCGGAAAGTTCGCCGAGGGCGGCCAGATTTTCTTTTAGCTGGAGATGCTGCTGGAGAGTGGCGAGTTCGGTGAGGTCCATCATCAGGCAGATGGCGCCGTTGATTTTGCCGAGGCCGCGGCGAATGGGGGAGATGGTGACGCCGAGATGGCGAGAGTCGCCGTCGGGGGCGGCGTGGGCGACCTGTTCGCGGCGGAAGATTTTGCCGTCGGCGAGACATTCGCCGAGGAGACGAGTCAGATCGGAGTTTTCGCCGAGGGCTTCGCTGTAGCGGCGGAAGCTGAGGCCGTGAATGCCGAGGGCTTGTTCGGCGGCGGGATTGGCGCTGGAAATGATGCCGGTGGCGTTGACGATCAGCAGGCCGGCGGGCATGTTGCGGGTGACTTCTTCGCTGAGGCGCTCGGTTTGTTCAGCGCGGTCTTTTTCGATTTTGTGGAGGCGCTCGAGTTCTTTTTCCTGTGCCCGGAGTTTTTGAATGACGCCTTGCATGGAGGCGGCCATGAAGGCATTGGGATTTTCTGTGCTGGGGGCAGTGGGAATGTTTTGTTGCTGGGCTTGGCGGGTGTTTTCGAAAAAGACGCGCATGAAGTAGACAACTACAGCGACGAGTACGAAGACGCCGAGACCGAGTGCGCCAGCGATGAGCCAGACGTGGGAGTTGTCGGGCTTGGGTGCGGAGGCTGCTAAGAAGAGACTGAGGAGATTTAAGGAGGGGGACATAGCAGTGGGTTAGTGAGGTGGGTTGAGGTCGATCATTTTGTTAGAGAAAAAGAATACGACGACGAGGGCGCCGATGCCGAGGAAGGTGCCGAGGGGGAGTTGGTATTGGCTGGCGATGGCCCAGCGGAGTTTGCCGACGGGGCCGAGGCCGCGGCGGCTGGCGCGCTCGGCGACGCGGCGCTTCCAGCCGATGGCGAAGAGGACGATGATCAGTGCTAGGCCGAGAATGCTGCCGAGTAGAGTGCCGAGCAAAATGGTGATGAAGGAGCCGTGCAGGCCGACGAATGCGCCGACCATGGCCATCATTTTTACGTCGCCGAAGCCCATGCCTTCTCGCTTGCGGAGGAGTTTATACAAAGAGGCGGCGCCCCAGAGTAAGAAACTGCCGAAGGCGGCACCGAAGAGAGCGTCGAGAATGCTGATGGCCCAATCGGGGAGTGCGCCGTGGAGGACACGGAAATTGAAGAGGTAGGCGGAGCCGTCGTCGAGCGGGATGAAGAAAGCGATGATCAGGCCGATGAACAGGCCGGGAAAATTGATGGCGTCGGGAAGGATGCGGACGCGTAGGTCGGTGATGGTGAGGACGATGATGAGGCAGATAAAGAAGAGCCACTTGCCGGTGACGGGGGAGAGGCCGAAGGTGTAATAGCAGGCGACGAAGAGCAGCCCGGTGGCGAGCTCGATGAGCGGGTACATGGGGGAGATGGGGAGTTTGCAGGAGCGGCATTTGCCGCCGAGCCAAAGCCAGCCGAGGATGGGGACGTTGTCGTAGGGCTTGATGGGAGTCTTGCAACGTGGGCAGCGGGAGGCAGGAGAAACGATGGATAGGCCCTCCGGAATGCGAGAGATACAGACATTCAGGAAGCTGCCGATCACGATGCCAAAAAGGAAAAAGAAGAAAGGGACCACGGATTGACTTTGACATAGGAGCGGAGGGGGCTCAAGGAAGGGCGTGCGGGGCGTGTCGGATGGCTAACAGGTTGTGGTTAGGTAAATCAAGGCAGCCACGGGGCTCAGGTGCGGGCGCGGATAATGTCGGAGATCATCCCTGGATTTCGACGGCCATCGACTACTGACAAGACCAGGACAGGCTTTTTGCGCGAGTTGCATGGGGCCAGTTTACGGAGGAGTTGAAGGGCGTCAAAGGTTCCCTAGGCGCCGGCCCTCAGTGCGGATGATGAGATAATCTTGCTTCGGAGTGAACACTCTGATTGAACGGCAGGCGGTAATGGCCGACGAACAGGAAAGGGTAATTCTGAGCGATCCAGACGTTATTCACGGTACTCCTGTTTTCCGGGGCACGAGAGTGCCATTTCAAGCCTGCGGGATTATCTCGGAGGAGGAGAAACTCTGGATGAGTTTTTGGGCCAGTTTCCGAGTGCGAATAAACAAAGTTCGATCGCCGCGTTGGAAGAGGCTAGAGAGGCGTTGTTTTTACAATTATGAAATGGTTTGAAAGGCGGATACGGAGGTATGAGCATCGGCGGTGGACGACCGATGATAATCGGCGGGTGATGCCGTTTGCCTGGGGGTTGGAGCATATTGGCGGCAGTGCGACGGAGTCGAACCCAGGGGAGTTTGTGCGGCAGTATGCGGCGGAGGCGATTGCGAATAGTGGGGAGTGGTTTGCGACGACGTCGGCTCCAGAGTCGGAGTGCCGGGTTGATGCGCAGAATGTGCTGACGTTTCCTAGTTCGGTTGAGTCGGCGTGGCCAGAAAACAATGTGGTGCATGCGCAGATTTTTCCGGGGAAGAAAAATGGGGCTGCGGTGTTGGTGCTGCCGAATTGGAATGCCAAGTGGCACGGGCAGCGTGGACTTTGTGAGTGGATTCAGCGGCTGGGGATTACGGCGGTGAAGTTGAGTATGCCGTATCACGACCGGCGGATGGCCAAGGGGCATGAGCGGGCGGATCAGATTTGTGGGCCGAATATTGGGTTGACGCTGCAGGCCAATCAGCAGGGCGTGCAGGATGCCAAGAGAGCTTTGCGGTGGCTGGAGTCCCAGGGATTTTCAAAGCTGGGAATTTTGGGGACGAGTATTGGGTCGTCGATTGGGTATATCGCGCTGATGCATGATGAAGCGGTGCAGGCGGGGGGATTTTTCCATATTTCCACGTATTACGCGGATGTGGTTTCGCAGGGGATGACCACCAATCATGTATGGGAGAGTTTGCGGCACCACGTGACCGTGGATGAGTTGCGGGAATATTGGGCGCCGATTTCGCCGATGCCGTATGTGGAGCGGCGGCTGGGGGCGGGGCGAAATTGTTTCATGGTGTACGGGAAGTATGATCCGACGATGTTGCCGGAGTTGACGGAGCAGATGCTGGATTCGCTGCGGAAGAATGGGTCGAATCCGAAGGTGCTGGAACTGGCGTGCGGGCATTATTCGTTGGAGTTGCGGCCGTTCAGTTATGTGGCGGGATATCAGATGCTTTCGTTTTTTCGGCGGGCGTTGAGTTAGTTCGACCTTCCAAACCTCCATCAACAAGGCGCGAGAAAGGGCCGGGTTCGTGAACCAAGGCGAACCGTGAGCGTCCTTTTTTAGCCGGCTCCCATGACTCAGAGCCTGAAGGTGAAGCCAACGAGTTGGTCGGGCGGGCCGGAGGTGTCAGCGCCTGCGGTGGCGCCGGCGGATTGGTAGAGGGCGGCGGCTGCGGTGTTGGTGCGGTAGGTGAGAACCCAGGCGCTGACACAGCGGTGAGTGCGAGCGACTTCCAGAATTTTGTCGAGGAGTGAGTGGGCTATGCCATGGCGTCGGTGTGTTTGTGAGACGGAGACTTCGTTGATGAAGAGTTCTGGTGGTTTGTCGGGGTGCAAGTAGTGGACAGCGGAGACGAAGCCGACAACAATGCCGTGGTCGACGGCTACGGCGATGTGATGGCGGGGGTCGGCGAGAAATTCGCGGGTGTATTCAGGGTTGACCGGGCCATCGAATACGTCCGGCGCGACGTGTTGAAGAATGGCGTCGTCTCCGCGATTGAGGACTTTGAATTCCACGGTCATGGTGATTGCTCATTAGTTGGACGGGGCTTCGGCTAATTCGTTGCGCGGACCTGTCCGCCCCGCAGTAGCTTGACTTCGTTGGAGCGGCGGCGTTAGGCTGCCGGGCAAGTGCGGGCGCTAGCTCGTGAATAGTGAACCCTCAGAAGTATCCGTTCGGGCCCTTTACAAATCGATTGCGTGAGTGCCAGCCGAGGAGGTCGGCGCGTATGAAAAAATTTGGCTTGAGTGTGGCGGGAGTGTGTTTGTTGGCGGTGTCGGTGTTGGCGGGGAAAGTTGCGGCGCAGGAGAAGGAAATGAGTGGGCCGCCGAAGATTTTGACGGTGGCGCGGGAATTTGTGAAGCCGGGGAAGAATGGGCAGGACCATGAGAAGACGGAGAGCATGTTTGTGGAGGCGATGCGCAAGGCGAAGTGGCCGACGACTTACCTGGGGATGGAATCGTTGAGCGGGAAGAATCGGGCGTTGTTTTTGACTGGGTACGAATCGTTTGATGCGTGGGAGAAGGATGTCGCGGGGGAACAAAAGAATCCGGTATTGGCGGCGTCCTTGCAGCGGGCGTATACGGCGGACGCGGTGTTGTTGGATTCGTTTGAGACGAGTGTGTGGATGTATCGGCCGGATATGAGTATGAATCCGCCGGCGGACGTATCCGGGTTCAGGCTGATGGAGTTCGATGTGTTTCACATCAAGCCGGGGCAGGAGGCGGAGTGGGATGAGGCGGTGAAGATGGTGAAGGAGGCGTACGCGAAAATTCCCGATACCCATTGGGCGATGTACCAGATGCTCTACGGGGGAGGGGGAGTTTACGTGGTGATTACACCGATGAGCGGTGGAGCGGAAATTGATAAGGGGTTTGCGGCGGATAAGCAGTTTGCGGAAGCCATGGGCGCAGACGGAATGAAACGGCTCAGCGAGTTATCGCGAATGGCAGTTGAGTCTCGCGACAACGAATTGTTCCTTATTAATGCGCACATGAGTTATGTGTCGGACGATGTCGCCAACAAGGCGCCCGACTTCTGGAAACCGAAAGCGACGCATGCAGCAGCTGGCAGCGCGAAGAAGGACGAAAAGAAACCGGAAGTGACAACGAAACCGTAGCGCAGACCCGACAAAGGTGGTTTGGAAGCGCGGGCGGCCTGTTGGGCGCTCGCGCTTTCTCATTTTCGTGCGCGAAGATTTCAGGTGGTGAGGCGGTTGCGGGAGATGGGTTTGAGTTGCCAGGCGGTAAGAGAGGACAGCGCTTGGAGTTTGTCGTCATTGTGCAGCGACAGGGGGCCCTTGGGAGCACGGTAGATGCGCGAGGTAATGACGTTTTGATCGTCGATGAAGCATTCGGCTACGCTGGCGTCGATGAAAAGGTGGAAGCGGTGATTGGTGCCGTAAAGAGGGGCGGGGACTTCAAACGAGGCGCCGTTGATGGTGAGGAAGGAGGAGCGATCGGTTCGAACCACGGAAATGGACCACCATGGGCCGTTACCATCAGTGAGCGAAAGATGCGCGCGCGCAGCCGAGTCGGAAAATTCCCAAACGAATTCGGCGGACAGATCGGTGAGGGAAATGTCGCGGCGGGCTACTGCAGCGGTTCTGACGTCGATTCTTTGCGACGAAAATGGGAAGGACGCGCCGCGGAGAGTGGTGAGTTCTGGAAGCGGGCGCATTTCGAGATGGCCGTACGGGTCCAGCGAAAGGACGCGAGGGAGGGCCATGCAGCCGGCCCAGCCTGCGGCGATGAGTTCGGGGTCGGGGCGTTTTTCGGGGATCCAGCCCCAGAGGATGCGGTTGCCGTGGGCGTCGAGTTGAGTTTTTTGGGCGTAGTAGGCGCCGTGGTCGAGGATGCCGGAGTTTTCTTTGTGGAATTTTAGTTCTTTGGGGTCGAACTCGCCGGATTCCCACAGGACTTGGCCTGCGGTGGAGTAGAGCAGGACGTGTTTTTTGCCGAGTGGGAAGAAGTCGGGGCATTCCCACATTTCGCCGGAGTCGACCGGGTTAGTGTTGGGCTTTTCTGTCCACGGGCCGGAGGCCAGTTCGCCTGCGGGTTCCCATTGGCGCAAATCTTTCGAGCGGTAGAGAAGGACACAGCCGCCTTTTTTGTAGTGGCCGCTGGCTACGCCGAGGAGCCACTCCTCTTCGTGGCGGAGGAGGAAGGGGTCACGGAAGCCGGCGATGGTGGAGTCGCTGGGTGGTTCGATGACTGGTTGCGGATGTTTTTTCCAGGTGAGCAGTTGTGGGTCTTCGGAAGTGGCGAGGCATTGTGTTTCGCGGAAATTGCTGTGGCCGTCGCGGAGGGTGGCTTGGTCTGGCGGGACCGTTTTTACGCCGGTGTAAAGGATTGTTGCGGTGCCGTGGTCGTCGACGGCGCTGCCGGTGAAGCAGCCTTCGGAGTCGAAGCTGTCGGGAGTTGGTGCCAGGGCGATGGGGAGATGGCGCCAGTGGATCATGTCGTCGCTGATGGCGTGGGCCCAGTGCATGTCGCCCCAGACGGCGGCGCCCGGGTTGTACTGGAAAAACATGTGGTAGTGGCCCTTCCAGTAGATGGGCCCGTTGGGGTCGTTCATCCAATTTTTTGCGGGGAGAAGATGGAATTGGGGGCGAAGTGGATCGGTGGCGAGTTTTTGTTGGAGGGAGTCGGACGCACGGGCTGCAGAGAATTTCGCCGGTAGATAGGCGCTGGCGGTGGTTGCGGCAGTGAGTTTCAGGAAATTCCGACGGGAAGTGGTCATCGAGGCTGGCTTGCCAGTGAACCGAGTATCAGTCACTCAACAACAAATTTGCAAATTGGTAGAGCGGTCTGGGGCTTAGGGCTGAAGAAGATCAGCGAAAGAATTTTTGTTCAACAGAGCGGAGACGGACTCGATGTCGGGGGCGAGGGGGCGGTCGACGGTGAGTTGGGGGGATTGGGCGCGGATGGCGGCGTAGGCTTTTTGGGCGAGGGTGCCGGTTTGGAGGGGGGCGAGAAGGTCGATGCCTTGGCAGGCGCAGAGGAGTTCGATAGCGAGGATGTGGCGGAGGTTGGTGAGCATGCGCTGGAGGCGGCGGGCGCCGCTCATGCCCATGGAGACGTAGTCTTCCTGGTTGCCGCTGGTGGAGATGGAATCGACGGAGTGCGGAGTGGCGAGGGCTTTATTTTCGCTGGTGAGGGCGGCGGCGGTGACTTGCGCGATCATGAAGCCGGAGTTGAGGCCAGGCTCGGGGGTGAGGAACGCGGGGAGCATGCTGGTGAGTGGGTTGGTCATTTGCTCGATGCGGCGTTCGGAGATGCCGCCGAGGGTGGCGATGGCGATGGCGAGTTGGTCGGCGGCCATGGCAAGGGGTTGGCCGTGGAAGTTGCCGCCGCTGACGATGTCGCCTTGAGATTGGGCGGCGGCGATTTCATCGCCGCTGGAAGTTTTTGTGTCGGACGAGTCGCGAGTTTGCGTGGTTGCGTTTGCGAAGACCAGCGGATTGTCTGTTGCGCTGTTTAATTCCACTTCAGCCATGGCGCGGGCTTGGGCGACTGAATCACGGACGGCGCCGTGGACTTGCGGTGTGCAGCGGAGGCTGTAGGCGTCTTGTACGCGGGGGTCTTGTTTGTTGGAGCGGTGGGATTCGCGGATGGTGCTGCCTTGGTTGAGGCGTGCGAGATTTTTCGCGGTGGTGGCTGCGCCTTGGTAGGCGCGGGCTTGCATGATGCGGGGGTCGAAGGCGCCGGGGCTGCCACGGAGGGCGTCGAGGGAAAGAGCGGCGGCGATGTCGGCGGCGTTGATGAGGGCGTCGGCGTCGTGAAGGGCGAGGCTGAGAAGAGCCAGCATCCCTTGGGTGCCGTTGAGAAGCGACAGACCCTCTTTGGCTTCGAGAGCGACTGGGGTGACGGCTGCGGCTTTTAGTGCAGCGGCGCCGTCGAGAATTTTTCCGTTGAGAGTGGCGCGGCCTTCGCCGATGACGACTTGAGCGAGGTGCGCGAGAGGAGCGAGGTCGCCGGATGCGCCGACGGAACCTTGGGAAGGAATTAGTGGATGGATTTTGGCGTTGAGCATTTTGCAGAGGGTGTCCACGACGTGAGGGCGGATGCCGCTGAGACCTTTGGCGAGGGCGTTGGCGCGGAGGAGCATCATGGCGCGGGTTTCGGGTTCGTTGAGGGGTTCGCCGACGCCGCAGCAGTGGGAGCGGACGAGATTGACCTGGAGTTGTTGGACTTGTTCGGGGGAAATGCGTACGGAAGCGAGTTTGCCGAAGCCGGTGTTGATGCCGTAAGCGGTGGCGCCGGAGGCGAGGAGTTTTTCGACCACGGCGCGCGAGGCGTTCATGCGAGAGACGGCGTCGGGGTGGAGTTCGACGGGTTCGTAGTGGAAGACTACGGCGTGGAGCTGTTCGAAGGTGAGATCGTTGCCGGTGAGTGCGATGCTCATCGAGTCGCGGCGTGAGTTGCAGAAATTTTGATCATGAATTTTTTCCGTAGTGATTTTTGGCGTGATTTTCGGGCGGCGCGGTCTTGATGGCAACGGGGGCGCCGGACAAAATGTCGCGGTATTTCTGCGGGAGGATTTTGGGCTTTCCGTTGGAGCCGCAGATGACGTGGACGGTTTCGCCGGTGGCCAGCAAGTGTCTGGTCGTGATCGCGAAAGACTTCGTAGGCGAAGGAGATGGAGCGGTTGCGCATTCCGGCGATGCGGGTGCGAACGCGAAGTTCTTCGTCGTATTTGGCCGGATGAAGATAGCGGCAGTTGGCTTGGACGACGACGATGTGGCAGTCGTCGTCTTTTTCCATGGATTTGTATTCGACGCCGAGGGCGCGCATGAGTTCGACGCGGCCGACTTCAAACCAGATTAAATAGTTGGCGTGGTAGACCACGCCCATCTGATCGGTTTCCGCGTAACGCACGCGGATCATCGCGTCGTTGTGAGCGGAGGCGCGGGGCGCGGTTGAATTGAGTGAGTCGGTCATTCCGCGTTCGGCTTGCCATTTCGGTTTGCGTTTTTCGAGGAAGGAGGCGACGCCTTCTTTGAAGTCGGCGGTGGAGCGGATTTGGGCGTTTTGGTGGATGGCTTTTTCCAGGTCTTCGTCGACGCTGGCGGCGGTGGCGTCGGTGAGGAGGCGTTTAGTGCGGGCGAGGCTTGTTGGGCTGGCGTCGACCAGTGTTGCGGCGAGTTCGTTGGCGCGCGTTTGAAGATTTTCTGGGGCGACGATTTCAGTGACGAGGCCGAGTTCCTTGGCTTCCGTTGCGGTGACGAGGCGGCCGGTGAGCAGGAGGTCGCGGGCGCGCTTGTCGCCGATTTGGCGGGTGAGAAAAACGGAGACGATGGCGGGAAGGAAGCCGATTTTGACTTCGGTGTAGCCGAACTTGGCTTCGGGGACGGCGAGTGTGAAATCGCAGAGGGTGGCGATGCCGCAGCCGCCGGCGATGGCTGCGCCGTTTACTGCGGCGATGAGTGGCTTGGGGAAGCGCCAGATGCGGCGGAACATTTGGGCCATGCGGCGGGAATCTTCGAGATTTTGTTCTGGGGATTGTTGGGCGATGGAGGAGAGGGATTCGAGGTCCATGCCTGCGCAGAAGGCTTTGCCGGTGCCGGTGAGGATGGCGACGCGGGTGGGGCTCTTTTCGATTTGGTCGAGGGCGGCGAGCAAATCAGAAATCATTTGGGGGGAGATGGCGTTGCGCTTTTCTGGGCGGGAGAGGGTGATGAGCGCGACGTCGCCGGAGTTTTCGAGTTGGAGGGTTTCGAACATTGCGTTGTTGAGGAGTCGATTAGAGAAAGCAAAAAATCAAAACCGGTGGCGTGGCGAACACTTCGACGCCCCACCCTTGCGCCCAAAATTCAAAAGGCGGGCGCAAGGGTGGGCCACCCAGATTGCGAGTGCGGGTCTAAGAAGATAAAAGATAAACCTACCGTCGGGATTATCGCATGTGGCGGCAAAAAATTTGGCGCGTGTTTAGTAGCCGAGATGGTGCAGATAAAAGACGGCGGCGGCGGCGATTAGGCAGTAGACGCCGAAGAGATACCAGCGGCCGGCTTCGAGCCATTGGCTGAGCCATTTGAGGGCGAGGAGGCCAGCGAGGAACGAGAAGACGGCGCCGAGCAGGCTAAGGGAGAGAGACGAACTGATCACTGACGAACCTAATTCTTTTTCGACGTGCAGGAGGCGCAGGAATTCGCGGAGGACTACTGCGGGAGTGAGAACAACTGCCAAGGCAAAGCTGAAAGCTTCTGCGGTGAGTCGTTCGACGCCGACGAGCATGCCGGCTGAAATTGTTGCGCCGGAGCGGGAGAAGCCGCGGAAGGGAAGGCACAGGCCTTGGACTGCGCCGATGATGCTGGATTGTTGGATGGTCAGTTGATCGGTTGGGGACGGCGAGTGTGCTGAGGGTGCGCCGTGTTCGGGGGTGCGTTCGCGGAGGCCGGCGATCAGGATCAAGATGCCCGCGACGGCGAGTGCTGGCGCGATTAATTCGAGGTGACTAAAAAGATTTTCGATTTCGGCGTGCGGAACACCGCGAAAAGAGGTCTTCTCGATGAACTTGATGATGGATTCGCCGATGATTCCAGTGAGAACTGTAGCGACGATGATGCGGATCGCCACAGCTTTGAAGGCTTCGGCGGAACGGAAATAGGTGTCGCGCCAGCGCTTCCAGAAATAGACGATGACGGCAAACATTGTGCCGGTATGGAGCATGACGAGAAGCAACGTCATGGGCGGGGAAGAAGGGTCAAGGCCGAGAAGCTTTTCGGTGACGACGACGTGAGCTGAACTGGAGACGGGGAGAAGTTCAGCGAGGCCTTGCACGATTGCAAGGAGGATTACTTGCCAGAGCGACATGTTGGAATTCTAAAGAAGGATGGACGATGAGGGAAGTGCGAAGCAAGGTTGTGAGGTGAAAGATTATTCACCCGGCTATTGAACCATTGGGGCGTGGGCGTATTTAGAGCGGATTTCGTTGGTCATTTGGAAAAGTGCGGTGAGGGAAGTGGGATCGATGCCGGGGTCTCCTCCGGCTTTCTGAATGGCGGCGAGGACTTGTTCGGTGGCGATGTTGCCGACGAGAGTGTCGCCGGCGAAGGGGCAGCCGCCGAGTCCGGTGAGTGCGGAGTCGAAGCGGCGGCAGCCGGCTTCGTAGGCGGCGAGAATTTTGGCTTCGGCGTTTTCGGGGCGGCTGTGGAGGTGGACGCCGAGTTCGACGCCGGCGACGTGATCTTTTACCGCGTTGTAGAGTTGGCCGACTTGTTCGGGGGTGGCGGTGCCGACGGTGTCGGCGAGGGAGACGGTGTTGACGCGGATGTCTTTGAGCCACTCGAGAGTGTCGGCGACGATTTCTGCGCCCCAGGGTTCGTCGTAGGGATTGCCGAAGGCCATAGAGATATAAATGACCAGGCCGCGGTTCGCCGCAGTGGTGGACTTCTTTAATTTTTCCACGAGGGCGCGGGATTCCGCGCGGGTCATGTTGGCGTTGGCGCGGCGGAAATAGGCGGAGATGGAGTAAGGGTAGCCGATGGTGGTGACGCCGGGGGTGGCGATGGCGCGATCAAGGCCCTTTTCGTTGACGACGATGCCGATGATTTCGGCTTGCGATTCTTTCAGCGCTGGAGCGAGGCGCGCCATCACGTCTTCGCTGTCGGCCATTTGCTTGACGTGTTTCGGTGAGACGAAGCTGACCGCGTCGATGTGTTTGAATCCAGCGGCGAGCAGCGCTTTCAAATACTCGATTTTGTATTCGGTGGGGATGAAGTCAGGCAAGCCTTGCCAGGCGTCGCGCGGGCATTCGATGAGTTTTACAGGTTCCATTACGTTTGGAGGACTCCGGTTTTGAATTCGGCGACGTGGGGGTTGAGGGCGGCGGCTTCTAAGGCCCAGATGAGTGCGTCGCGGGTGTGGGCGGGGTCGATGATGGCGTCGACCCATAAGCGGGCGGCGGCGTAGCGTGGATCGGATTGGTGTTCGTAGGTGGAGCGGATGGATTCGTAGACGGCTTTTTTTTCGGCTTCGTCGACTTTTTTGCCTTCGCGTTCGAGTTGTTTGAGTTTGATTTCGGCGAGGGTGCCGGCTGCGGCGTCGCCGCTCATCACCGCGTACCGCGCGGTGGGCCAAGCAAAGACGAAACGCGGGTCGAAGGCCTTGCCGCACATGGCGTAATTGCCAGCGCCGAAACTGCCGCCGCAAATCACGGAAATTTTTGGCACTACGCTGTTAGACACCGCGTTAACCATTTTTGCGCCGGCGCGGATGATGCCGCTCCACTCGGCGTCTTTGCCGACCATGAAGCCGTTGACGTCGTGGAAAAAAATCAGCGGGATGCGGTTTTGGTTGCAGTCGAGGATGAAGCGGGCGGCTTTCTCGGCGGACTCGGTATAGATGACGCCGCCGAATTCGATGCGTTTTTGATCGGAGCCGCGGGCTGTGGTGGTTACGTGTTTCTTTTGATTGGCGACGATGCCGACGGCCCAGCCGCCGATGCGGGCGTAGCCGCAGAGCAAAGTTTCACCGTATTCGGGGCGGTATTCCTCGAATTCTCCGGCGTCGATGACGCGGGCGAGAATGTCACGCATGTCGTATTGCTTGCCGGGGTCGTTGGTGAAGACGGAGTAGATTTCTTCGCCGGGATGAAGGGGTTCGCGCGGCGTCGCGTGACTGAAGACCGGCGGGTTGGGCGCGCCCATTTTGTCGACGAGGGTGCGGATGCGGGCGATGCAGGCGTCGTCGTCGGGTTCGCGGAAGTCGACGGTGCCGCTGATTTGGGAATGCATTTTTGCGCCGCCGAGTTCTTCGGCGGAAGTTTTTTGGCCGATGGCGGCTTGGACCAGCGCGGGGCCGGCGAGGAAGAGGCCGGAGCCTTCGGTCATGAGGATGTGATCGCACATGACGGGAAGGTAGGCTCCGCCGGCTACGCACATGCCCATGATGGCGGCGATTTGCGGGATGCCCATGGCGCTCATGACCGCGTTGTTGCGGAAGACGCGGCCGAAGTCGTCGGTGTCGGGAAAGACATCCTCTTGGAGCGGCAAGAAAATCCCCGCGGAATCGACTAGATAAATTGTGGGGATGCGATTTTCGATGGCGATGTTTTGCGCGCGAATGACTTTTTTTGCGGTCATCGGGAAGAAGGCGCCAGCTTTTACGGTGGCGTCGTTGACGATGAGCATGAAGGTGCGGTTGCAGACGCGGGCGAGGCCGGTGATGACGCCAGCTCCGGGGGCGCCGCCCCATTCTTGGTACATTTCGTGCGCCGCGTAGATGCCTAGTTCGAAGAAGTGGGAGCCGGGGTCGACGAGTTTCTTGATGCGTTCGCGGCCGGTGAGGCGGCCTTTTTTGTGCTGTGAGTCGATGGCTTTGGAGCCGCCACCGACGCAGATCTGTTCTTCTTCGTTTTTGAGTGCGGTGAGTAGGTCGACGATGCGGCGGTGGTTTTTTTGTGCTGCGGGGGATTTGATGTCGATGGAGCTTTTCAGGACGGAAGCTGTCACGCAAACCTCATACTCTACCTAAAGTGTACAAACTTCCTCTGCAATGGATAACAGTATACGAGAACTCCATCCGGACACGCGAGCTTCGGGCGACGTCCGGACCCCACGTATACATTTCTCATTACTATCACTGAACAGAAATATATAATCCGGGTTGGATTTGGTTACAAAGAAACGAATAGGCCGCCAGCGCTGGCGGCCTATCCAAGACGCCTCTACCTCAGGGACATGCCACGGATCACATCGGTATCGGTCACCTGAAGCCTACGAATTAAGTATAAAGACGCACAAAAAGAAACCCATTTGTGCCTTTGTGCTTTTCGGTGCGGTATTCATAGTGAGTACGCTCTCTATCCGCGATTGACCGAAGACGTAAATATCGGTCTAGGGCGAGTGGTATTCGCCGGCCCAATTGACCTTACGGAAAGTCTTCTGGGTCTGCTGTGGCTTATTTATTTCGCTCCGATCTCGATACTGAGAAATTATTGTGGGTTAGACATTTATCGATAAATCGTTTTACCCGGCTGCTTTACGCCGTCAGATTTGCTCGATCGCCTACGAGTCCGACGTGTATGATTCACCGTCCGCTGGAAAGAATTAGAATTGTCCGCAATCGTGTTGCACATCACGAGATCGTAATTATCCGCAACATTCGGAGGGACTATCGGGAAGTTATAGAGGGCCTCAGTTGGATTTGCCCAGTCAGGCCGCTTGGGTGAACGCACATAGTTTGTTGCAAAAGTATTGAGGAATGTGTAGTTGCGTAAACGCATCAGGTCGAGGCGGGCGCGAGGCGTTTGTGGATGAAGTCGATGATGTCCTGGGTGGAGGTGCCGGGGAGGAAGATTTCGGCGATGCCGGATTGTTTCATGGCGGGGATGTCGGCTTCGGGAATGATGCCGCCGACGAGGACGGTGACGTCGTCCATGCCTTTGGATTTGAGCAGGGACATGAGTTGGGGGCAGATGGTGTTGTGGGCGCCGCTCAAGATGGAGAGGCCGATGACGTCGACGTCTTCCTGGATGGCGGCGGTGGCGATCATCTCGGGAGTTTGGCGCAGGCCGGTGTAGATGACTTCCATGCCGGCGTCGCGGAGGGCGCGGGCGATGATTTTGGCGCCGCGGTCGTGGCCGTCGAGGCCGGGCTTGGCGATGAGCACGCGGATTTTTTTTGTGGTGGTGGTGGCCATAGTGTTGGTGTCGGTGGTGGTCGTTAGCGTTTAGGTGATGGCGACTTCTTCGTGGATGCCGAAGACTTCGCGCAGGGCGTCGCAGATTTCGCCGAGGGTGGCGTAGGATTTTACGGCGTCGAAGATGACGGGCATCAAGTTTTCTTTGCCTTGGGCGGCGGTGCGCAGGGCTTTTAGTCGGCGGTCGACTTCGGCTTGCGAGCGATCGGCGCGGAGTTTGGTGAGACGTTCGGCTTGGCGATGGGCGACGGATTCGTCGATCTGCAGGATTTCGAGTTGGTTTTCTTTGACGACGTAATCGTTCACGCCCACCACGATTTTTTCTTTGCGGTCGACTTCCATTTGATAACGGTAGGAGGCTTCGGCGATTTCGCGCTGGGGATAGCTGTTCTCGATCGCGGCGACCATGCCGCCCATGGCGTCGATTTTGTGGATGTAGTCCCAAGCGCCGGCTTCGATTTCGTTGGTGAGCGTTTCGACGAAGTAGGAACCGCCGAGCGGATCGACGGTGTTGGCGACGCCGGTTTCGTGGGCGATGATTTGCTGGGTGCGCAACGCGATAGTGGCGGCGAATTCTGTGGGGAGAGCCCAGGCTTCGTCGAGCGAATTGGTGTGCAGCGATTGCGTGCCGCCGAGAACGGCGGCGAGGGCCTGAATCGCGGTGCGCACGACGTTGTTGTAAGGCTGTTGCGCGGTGAGCGAGCAGCCGGCCGTTTGCGTATGGAAGCGCAGTGCCCAGGAGCGCGGATTTTTGCTGCCGTAACGCTCGACCATGGCTTTGTGCCAGATGCGGCGGGCGGCGCGGTACTTGGCGATTTCTTCGAAGAAGTCGTTGTGGGCGTTGAAGAAGAAGGAGAGCTGCGGGACGAAGGAGTCGACGTCCATGCCGCGACGCATGCCCCATTCGACGTATTCGAGGCCGTCTCGCAGAGTGAAGGCCAATTCCTGAATGGCGGTCGAACCGGCTTCGCGAATGTGATAGCCGCTGATCGAAATTGGATTGAACTTCGGCGTGTGTTTCGCGCCGAATTCAAAAGTGTCGATGACCAGGCGCATCGAAGGCTCGGGCGGGTAGATGTATTCCTTTTGCGCGATGTATTCCTTGAGGATGTCGTTCTGCAAAGTGCCGGAGAGTTTTTTCCAGTCGGCGCCTTGTTTTTCGGCGACGGCGAGATACATGGCCCAGATGACCGCGGCTGGCGAGTTGATGGTCATGCTGGTGGTCACGTTGGCCAGCGGAATTTTGTCGAAGAGGACTTCCATGTCGGCGAGGGAGGAGATGGCGACGCCACACTTGCCGACTTCGCCTTCGCTAAGGGCGTGGTCAGAGTCGTAGCCCATGAGCGTGGGGAGATCGAAGGCGGTGCTGAGGCCGGTTTGGCCCTGGCTCAGGAGATAGCGGAAGCGCGCGTTGGTGTCCTCGGCGGTGCCGAAGCCGGCGAACTGGCGCATGGTCCAGAGGCGGCCGCGATGCATGGTGGCGTGGATGCCGCGGGTGTAGGGAGGCTCGCCGGGCTGGCCTAGATCTTTGTCGGGGGACCAGTTGGGAAGATCGGCTTCGGTGTAGAGGCGGCGGATCGGATGACTGGAAATCGTGGTGAATTCGGGGCGGCGTTCGGGACTTTTTTCTAAGGTGGGCTTAAGAGTGTTTTGTTCCCAGGCGCGTTCTTTTTCGGAGGGTTTACGTGTGGATGGGGATTCGGGCGGGGCGGCGGTGGTGAGGGGTTTGGTGTTGTCTGGCATGTGGGGCGGCTCCGGTGCAGTCGGTGCGAGTCGAAGCGGGACGTTACGGTTTAATGCTATGCGAAAGAGGTAGAAGGGGCAAGGGACGGAGCAATTGGTTGATGTTGAAAGGGTATTTGCAGAATCGCGTGGGTCGAGGCCGAGTCAAGAGGAGGGAGTGAAACTGGGGAACGTTCCGTCTGTCCCCGGGTTTTTTGTTGCGTTGGGGCCAAAAGCCAGAAGAAAGAAAAACAGAGGTGAAGGTTAGGCCTCGGCTTCCCACCCTTGCAAACACCGCAAGGGTGGGGCACCCAGTGTTGGGCAGTGTAGAAAAATTCAAGACATTCGGGGTTATTTGTTGGTGCGGGCGGATGAGTTGCCGGAGCTTGATGTGGTTGAGGCGGCAGGTTGGTCCGCTGCTGCGGCGGCATTGGCGACGGCTTGGTCGGCGCCGACCACGTGACCGTGGAGGGTGCCGGGGATTTGGGTTTCGCGTTCGAACGCGGGGCCGGGTTCGTTATTCGCGGCGGTGGCGCTGGGGGTGCCGGGGATACCTTTTTGCGCGACCGTGACGCGGTTGACTTCCAGGGTCCGGCCGACGGCGCGTTCGAAATTAGCTTTGGCTTCTACGAGGTCGGAAAGGGCGCGAAGTTCGGCGCCTTGGGCGGTCACGTAGTCGCGCTGAGTCAAGATGACGTTGTAAACCGTGGAGGCGCCGAGGGTGTATTTTTTCTGTTCGGCTTCGAAGGTTTGCTTCTGCAGTTCGCGGGCTTTGATGGCGGCGTCGACGCGGGCGCGGTCCTGTTCGAGGGCGATGTAGGTGTTACGCACGTCCAGAAGGGCGGCGTTTCTGAGTTGCTGGTAGCCGGTTTCGAGTTGGCGCTGTTGCAGGATCGAGCGGGCGGCATCAGCTTGGGCGGAGCGGTTGCGCAATGGCAGGTACAGATTCAGCGAAGCGCTGAAGGCTGGATATTTGCCGGTGAAGATTTGGTTTTGCGCGCTGCCGAAGCCGGAGTGATTGGTGGTGGTCGATCCGGAGCTCTCGTTTTCCTGGAAAATTTCGGTGGGCACGCCACCGGCATTGATGACAGTAACGGGCGCGCCGGTGGAGTCGACGATCGGTGCGCCGGCGGTGATGAGCGGAGTGCCGGAAATGGTGGAGACGCCGGCGAGGCCAGAGGAGCCGAATTGACCGCTCAACGTCAGCGTCGGTAGCAGGGCGTTTTTGGAAGAACGCACGTCGATTTCGGCGTTCTTTAAGTTTTCGACTTGCTGTTGGAGATCCGGGCGTTTTTCGAAGGCTTCGCGGATGGCGTCTTCGAAAGTGGCGGACTCTGTTTGAGCCGGCGGTGTTGGAAGGTCGGTCGGAACGATTTCGACGTTGATTAGATTTTTTGCCAATGGATCTTTGCTGATGGCGTTCTTCAATACTTGTTCGTCCTGGAGCTGTGTGGTTTGCGCCACGATTAAATTCTGGCGGTCGCTGGCGAGTTCGGATTCAGCGCGGGTGACGTCGAGCGGAGCCATGGTGCCGATTTCGAGTTGCTTTTTGTTGTCGTTGAAAAGTTTGTCGGAGACGGCCACGGCCTGTTGTTGGACTTTGACGTTTTCTCGCGCGTACACCAGTTCCCAGTAGGCGTTAATGGTGTTGGTCACGGTGGTGATGGCTTGATTGACGAAAACCAGATCGGCGATCTTGCGGTTGTTCTTGGCGATCATGATCTGGCGGCGGCCGATGTAGCTGCCGAAGCCATTCAGGAGTTGCTGAGTGAAGCCCGCGGTGAGCGACGATTGCACGGAGGGATTGAAAAAGTTCTGGGTGGAGCCGTTGGAGGAGCGGGTGTTGTCCCAAGTGATGTTGAAGCTCGTACCGGAAGTGAAATATTGCTGATAGGAGAGGTTGTAGGTGTCCGTGTTGCTGCGTAGGCCGAAATTGGTGGTGGCGGCTACACCGGTGCCGGAGATGAAGGGGTTGTTGACCGGCACGCTGCGACTATCGATCGAAGCGGTGCCGATGATGTATGGATCGAAAGAAACGTTGGGATTGGTCGGATCGATATTGGCGAAAGTCGCGGAGTAATCGGCGCCGTTGGTGCCGCGGCCTTGTCCGCCGGCTTTGGTTTTGAGGATATCGGTGTCGGCGATCCATGGATTGTAACGAGCTACGGCGATGTCAAGGCTGTTTTCCAGAGCGAGCTCGACGGCGTCGGCGAGGGTCAGTTCGAGTTTGCCCTCGTGAATCAGTTGGTCGATTTTTGGAGAGTTAATTAAAGTGGGTTTCTCGATGACCGGCGGAACATATGGGGCGAGCAGGGTGGGGAACCAGTGCGTGCTGTTGTCATAGTGGTGCTGAGACAAACCCAGGTTGACTGGGATCGGCGGAGCCAGCGGCTTGGTGGTGCCGGCGGCGGCTTCGGGACCAGCTTGAGAAGCAGCAGGAACGTTGCCGTAAGTGCCGGGTGGCGGAGGATTCTGAGCAGGATCGTCCGGGTGCGGCGACGGGACTGGTGCAGGCGGCGGGGGATTCTGGGCGAAGGTTGGGCTTACGTTGCCAAGGGCAATGACTGCGACGAGAATGGCAGTGAGAACCGGACGAACGAGTTCCGCGAGACGCAACGGGGCAAGCTGCCGGGAGGTCCGCCGGGTGTTGGCAGCATGGATCAAGCTAGAGATGGACCGCTGCGCGGTCACCCGCATCGAGCTCATATTAATGATTACCCCTCTGGATCTGAAGATGTCGCCCTCAAGGACGGAACGGAATTGGCACTCAGTTGTAAAACGTTATCGGCACGGTATTTGTTTCGCGCAATTCATAAAAAATATATATGAGGAAGCGTGCCAGACCGCTGGGCGGTCGACGAGTCGCCAAGCAGTCTAGCAGGCGCTAGCATCCTTGACAACGCGGAGAGCGGCGGCTAGGCTGCTGACGATTCGACGTTTATTCGACGGTTGGAAGGTGTTTGCGGTTAGCTAGGTGCGCTGGCTAAGTTGTGTGTTGTAAGGTGAAGGTTGGGTGGGGCGGATGACCCGGGATGAATGGCTGAAGATGTTTGAGGTCGCCGGTGCGGTGAAGCGCGGGCACTTTGCATTGTCGAGTGGGCTGCACAGCGCGATGTATGTGCAGTGTGCGTTGGTGCTGCAGTATTCGCGCTTTGCGGAACGGCTGGGCGCGGGAGTCGCGGAGCTTTTTGCGGATATTGAAGCCGATGTGGTGGTGTCGCCGGCGATGGGTGGGTTAATTATTGGGCAGGAAGTGGCGCGGGCGTTGCCGGAGCGTGGAACTGCGCATGGTGAGGCGCCGTTGGGGTCCGGTGCGGGAATCGCGGCGATTTTTGTGGAGCGTGATGCGGCTGGGGCGATGGCGATGCGGCGG
The DNA here is from genome assembly GCA_963846145.1 of uncultured Acidobacteriota bacterium. Lineage (GTDB taxonomy): Bacteria > Acidobacteriota > Terriglobia > Acidiferrales > UBA7541 > Acidiferrum. The sequence continues at coordinate 423,346 of CAWJUV010000010.1, forward strand.
GGATTTTCTTTGCGCGAGGGTGAGCGGGTGTTGGTGATTGAAGATGTGTGGACGACGGGTGGGTCAACGCGTGAGGCGATTCGTGTGATTGAGGCTGCGGGCGGTCGGGTGGTTGGGGCTGGGGCGCTAATTGACCGGAGTGGCGGGAAGATTGAGTTGGGGGTTTCGGCGCGGGCGTTGATCGATTTGACCATTCCGAGTTATGAGACGAAGGATTGTCCGCTGTGTGCCGAGGGAAGTGTGGCGGTGAAGCCGGGGAGCCGGTTCAAGGGTACGGCGAGCGGCGCGGCGGGCGGGGCTGAAGAAAAAGGCGGGACGAGTGCGCGGATGTCGGCGTCGCTTGGATAAACTGCGATTTGGAATTTTTGCGCCTGCGATGCGGGCCGGCTTTCGATAGTTTGTGATTTACGGTTTTTTGTTGGGGAATTTTCTCCTCGGTTGATTCCTTCATGCGCTATTTCAAGCTGACCATTGCGTATGACGGGACAGATTTTCATGGCTGGCAGGGCCAGCCCAATAAACCCACAATTCAGGGCGAAATTGCCCGCGTGCTGTCGCGGCTGACACAGGAGCGGGTGTTTATACATGGCGCGGGCCGGACGGATGCGGGTGTGCATGCGCTTGGGCAGGTGGCGAGTTTTAAGACTTTGTCGGGGCTGGCGGCGGAGGAATTTCAGCGGGCGTTGAATGCGCTGTTGCCGCAGACGATTCGGATTGTTCGGGCGGAGGAAGTGGGGCCGACGTTTCATGCACGATATTCGGCGCGGGGAAAAACTTATCGTTACAGAATTTATCGCGGGAAAGTAGTGCCGCCGATGATTTGGCGGTATGTGCTGCATTATCCGTGGCCGTTGGATGAAGAAGCCATGCGCGATGCGGCAGGGCGTTTTGCGGGGACACACGATTTTACGTCGTTCGCAGCGTCGACGGGTTCTGAGGATGATGACAATGAGCGGTCCAGCGAGCGCGAGGTGTTTTCTGCGGAGCTTGCGCGCAGTGCGGATGGGGAGGAATTACTGTTTACCGTGACTGGGCGATCGTTTTTGCGCTACATGGTGAGAAAAATGGTGGGCACGCTGCTGGAGATTGGACGGGGAAAGCTGGCGCCGGCGGATATTGACCGGTTGTTCGAACTGAAGGATCGCTCCAAGTCGGGGCCGACAGCGCCGCCGCAAGGATTGGTAATGGTGGAAGTGAAGCACGAAGAAGCCTGGAAGATTTGAAATGAGTGGAAGCCGACCACGCGTCACGTGCGCGGCTGAACTTCCACTCGGATGAGTGTTTCGTTTCTAGTGATCACGAACTCGACGGGCAGGAAACGAGTAATTAACATCCATGTTCGTGCGAGCGTGAGAGTTTAGTTTTTCGGCTGTGAATGCGCCGCCTCCGGCGAGGGCAAACGGCAGCAGTAACTGATCAGCGAGATGCTCGCCGGCAAAAGCGCCGGACGCCAGATAAGAGCGCGCGGCGATCACCGCTTCAGTGGCTACGCTTTCCGCACTGGCACCGAGACGGCCAAACCCGCAAAACATGTCAGCGTATGACTCGGTCGCGATTTCCAGCATGACGATGTTGCCGGGACCCGCGGAATTTTTTGTATGGAGGACTTCCATGCACGCGGGATCCCAACTCAACAGGTTGGCAGCGGTCTGAATTTCACGATGGCCTATGTCACGTGCCAAATTGGCGACGACCGCGACTCCGCGTCGACGAGTGATCGGCCCACGCTCCAGTAGCTGGGTGGGACTGAGCTTTCGGCACGGTTCAATCGTGGCGTTGAAGCAGCCGCCACCTGCGGGATAGAACCCGTAGCGTTCCAACCGAATGCTGATCTTTGGCCCCAGCGTATTCACGATTGGCAGGAACGAACGTTCGAGAAAATCGAACGGCGGAGCTTGCATGTTGTGAGTGCCGCCTTCGATGGTGATTTGGCTCGGCCCAGAAGCGGTCATTAACGCGGGCAGGATGGTTTGAAATACCAGCGTGCCGCTGCCGGCGGTGCCGATCACGAAGCGATAACTGCCGGGGCGAATTGTTCCTGGCTCAAACGAGAGAGATTTTGAACCAAGCGTTGCACCTTGCAGTTTTGCAGCAGAAACTTCAGTGGCCGCCACAACAGCGGTGAGGTGCTGACGCAGAAGACCGGGACGCTCCCGGCAGGCGCGAATATTTTCTATTTCAAACGGTTTTCCCGTGATCAGGGAAAGGCTCAGCGCGGAGCGGAGGATCTGTCCGCCGCCTTCGCCCGAGGATCCATCGATACGAATCATAATTTTCTCCGGACCCTCGAGGTGCAGCAGGGTTGGTATGCACTCAGCCCTTCACGCATACAACCTGGCGCAGAGTGTGAACGATGTCGACCAAGTCCGCCTGCGCCGCCATGACGGCCTCGATCGATTTGTAAGCAGCGGGAGTTTCGTCAATGACGTCGGCATCTTTACGGCATTCCACACCCTCGGTCATGCGGGCGTGATCTTCCGTGGTGAAGCGACGCTTGGCTTCGCCGCGCGACATTGCGCGCCCCGCACCATGGCTGCAACTGGTGAAACTCTCCATGTTGCCTTTGCCACGAACGATGTAGGAACGGGCTCCCATACTGCCGGGGATGATCCCCATGTCACCTTCCTTGGCGCGGACTGCACCTTTACGGGTGACCAAAATATTCTGGCCGTAGTGGCGTTCGCGGGCCACGTAGTTGTGGTGGCAGTTCACGGCCTTTAGTTCGGCGGAGAAGGGACGAACCTCGCCGGAGTTGCGGACCGCTGCGACCACCTGCTGCATCATCAAGTCGCGGTTTAAGCGGGCGAAGTCCTGAGCCCACTCGACGGCTTCCACGTAGTCATCGAAGTGTTCGGTGTCCTGCGAGAAGTACGCAAGATCCTTGTCCGGCAAGGTGATGAAGAGCTTCTGCATATCCTTGCGAGCCAAATCGATGAAATAGCTGCCCATGCGATTGCCGACACCGCGCGAACCGCTGTGCAACATGAACCACACCTGGTCGGCCTCGTCGAGGCAGACTTCAATGAAGTGATTGCCGGTGCCGAGAGTGCCGAGGTGATTCGCGTGATTGCCGCGGTCGAGCTTGGGGTGTTTCGCCAAGACCGCGTCGTAGCGCGGCTTGAGGCCTCCCCAAGCGCCCTGGGTGGCCGAAGGAATTTCGGACCACGCACCGCGGTCCCCGCTGCCTCCATGATTGGTGCGGCCGTGAGGCACGCCCTTTTCGATAGCGGTACGAATGGCGCGCAGATTGTCGGGCAGATCGCGCGCATTTAAGTCTGTCTGCACCGCCATCATGCCGCAGCCGATGTCGACGCCCACCGCGGCGGGGATGATCGCGCCCTTGGTGGGGATTACACTGCCGATGGTGGCGCCGATGCCCCAGTGCACGTCGGGCATGGCGGCGATCCACTTGAAGATGAACGGGAGCTGGGCGACGTTGAGGAGCTGATTGCGAGCGCCTTCGTCAAGCTGGACACCTTTGGTCCAGGCCTTGATGGGCACGCCCTTTTCGGGAGTGAAGACGTTGTAGGTTAGCTCGGTCATGGCGTTTCTAATTCCGGTGCGAGAGAACAGCTTGACTGGGAATTTGAAGGGGCGCGGGATTGGCACGCCCCTTGGTCCGCGACGCCCAGTTCGCTCGCGTACCCTCGTTGTTTGTTTGTCTCTCTGCCTAGAGGTAAAGCAAGTGACGCACCAATTGAGGTGCAGCGATAACTATAACGGGTTCAGTTGGTTAGAGAATAGCGCCTTTGCAATCTTCTAAACTTCTGATTCCAACAGATAATATCTTATAATCCTGGATATGCAGAATGACAGAGGACAGGTCGTCATTGGGCTTCTGGGAAGCACGCTAGACGCGGGGCGCTTCGACCGGTGGAAGGCGTGGAGGCCGACGGTGGCCATTTGCCGGCAGCCGGATTTTGTAGTGAAACGGCTGGAGCTTATTTGCCAGCCCCGTGACAAGGCTCTGGCGAAGGTGCTGGCAGATGATATTGCTGCGGTCTCGCCGGAGACGACCGTTAAGTTGCATCAGATCGATTTCGGCGATTCTTGGGACTTCGAACGCGTGTATGGGGCGTTATTCGAATTCGCCAAGGCGTACCCGTTCGAACCGGACACCGAGGATTATTTAGTCCACATCACCACCGGAACGCATGTGGCGCAGATTTGTTTATTTCTGCTGACTGAGGCGCGGTACTTGCCGGGGAAGTTGCTGCAGTCTTCGCCGGATCGGGACCGGACGGCGCCTGGACGGATCAAGACGATTGATTTGGATTTGTCGAAGTATGACCGACTGGCGTCGCGCTTTCGCCAAGAGCATCGCGATGCGGTCTCGTACTTGAAGGGTGGGATAAAAACCAGAAACGCAGAATTTAACCGGTTGATTGATCGTATCGAACAGGTGGCGATTGCGACGCGCGACCCGTTGCTGTTGATGGGGCCGACCGGAGCGGGGAAGTCGCGGCTGGCGCGAAGGATTTTTGAACTGAAGAAAGCACGGCACAACGTGGCAGGGAATTTCGTGGATGTGAATTGCGCGACGCTGCGTGGCGATGGAGCGATGTCGACCTTGTTCGGTCACGTGAAGGGCGCGTTCACGGGGGCGTTGAAGGATCGGCCGGGTGTGTTGCGGGCTGCGGATCGCGGCGTGCTTTTCTTGGATGAGATTGGTGAGTTGGGGACAGACGAGCAGGCGATGTTGCTGCGGGCGCTGGAGGAGAAGGCGTTTTTGCCGCTGGGTTCCGACAAAGAGGCGCACAGTGATTTTCAGTTGATTGCGGGGACCAATCGCGATTTGCTTGGTGCGGTGCGCGAAGGACGGTTCCGGGAAGATCTGCTGGCGCGAATAAATTTGTGGACGTTTACGCTGCCGGGGTTAAAGGCGCGGCCGGAGGATATTGAGCCGAATTTGCAATTTGAAGTGGAACAGTTCGAGCAGCGAACGGGACATCGAGTGACGTTCAGCAAAGAGGCACGAGAGTTGTTTTTGGAGTTCGCGCTTTCTTCGAAAGCCACTTGGACGGGGAACTTCCGGGACTTGAATGCGGCGGTGGTGCGGATGGCTACGCTCGCGGAAGGTGGGCGTATTTCTGAAGCGTCGGTGCAAGAGGAAATCGGGCGGGCGAGCGCGATGTGGGCGTCGTTGAGCCGCGAGGAATCCGACGATGTGCTGGGCGAGGTGTTGAGCGAAGAGCAGTCGGCGCAGCTCGATTTGTTTGATCGAATGCAGCTGTCGCGTGTTCTGGAAGTGTGTCGCAGGTCGCGCACTTTGTCGGAGGCTGGGCGGAAATTGTTTGGCGTGTCCCGTTCGCGGAAGACCAGTTCGAATGACGCGGATCGCTTGCGCAAGTACCTCGGGCGGTTCGGAATTGAGTGGGAACGAATCAGCGTGGGCCGATGAGTGCGGTGCGGACTGAAGATATGCCGAAGAGAGATATGATGTGGTCGCGGTTAGCGGCGTGGTGAACGATGAAGAATGAATTGATTTATGACTGGAATTTGGCGGGGCAGGTGGGCGGTGCGGTCGGCGGGGTGCCGGGGATTGCGGCGGGGACGGGTGTTCTGCTGAATGATGAGACGTTGCGGGATGGGTTGCAGAATCCGTCGGTGGTGGATCCCTCGATTGAGGAGAAGATTCGGATTTTGCATTTGATGGAGGAGTTGGGAATCGACTCGGTGAATATTGGGTTGCCGGGGGCGGGACCGCGGGCGGTGGCGGATACGGAGGCGTTGGCGCGGGAAATTGTTTCCGCGCGGATGAAAATTCGGCCGAATTGCGCGGCGCGAACGGTGGAAGCGGACATTTTGCCGATTGTGGAGATTTCGCAGCGGGTGGGGATGGCGATTGAGGCGGCGACTTTTTTGGGGTCGAGTCCGATTCGGAGGTTGGTGGAGGATTGGACCGTTGATCATCTGGAGCGGACGACGGAGAAGGCGGTGAAGTTTGCGGTGGGGCACGGGCTGCCGTCGATGTATGTGACAGAGGATACGACGCGGACGGATCCGGAGACGGTGAAGCGGCTGTATAGCACTGCGATTCGCAATGGGGCGCGCGCGGTGGTGTTGTGCGATACGGTGGGGCATGCGACGCCGGCTGGGGCGTACAACCTGATTAAGTTCGCGGTGGATGAAGTGGTGAAGCCGTCGGGCGAAAAAATTCGTGTGGATTGGCATGGGCATAATGACCGAGGGTTGGCGGTGGCGAATTCGCTGGCGGCGATTGCTGGCGGAGCGAATCAGGTGCACGGGGCGGCGAATTCATTGGGCGAGCGCGTAGGGAACACGCCGATGGAGTTGATGTTGGTGAATTTGAAGCTGATGGGGTTGATTGGGCAGGATCTTTCGCGTTTGAAGGAATATTGTGAATTGGCTGCGAAGGCTACGCACACGGCGATTCCAGTAAATTATCCGGTGGTGGGGCGCGACGCGTTTCGTACGGCTACGGGCGTGCATGCAGCGGCGATTATCAAGGCGTTTCGTAAAGGCGATACGAGGTTGGTGGATGCGGTGTATAGCGGAGTGCCGGCCAGCGAGTTTGGCATGGAGCAGATGATTGAGATTGGGCCGCTGAGCGGGAAGTCGAATGTGTTGTATTGGCTGGAGAAGCGTGGGATGGGCGGCGATGAAGAGTTGGCCAACCGGATTTTCGAGGCGGCCAAGAAGTCGTCGCGGGTGCTGACCGATGCGGAGATTCTCGCGCTCTGCGAGAAATCGGCAAAGAATTAAGTGGCGGTCGAAAAGCTGCCGATGAAACACGTTGCTCTTTGGGTTATTCTTCTGAGCATGCCGCTGCGTTCGTCACTGGCCGCTCAAATTCCTCGACAACAAACTGGTGGGGCTTCGGAAATTGCGAATGATGCGCGGGTGCGCGCGGCGATGGATTGGTTTGAGCCGAATGTTGCAGCGATTAATGAGATTCAAGTGAAGCTGGTGGAGATTCCGGCGCCTTCGTTTCAGGAGGATGCACGGGCGGCAGCAGTGGAACCGCTGTTGGCTGCGGCAGGGCTGCGGGTGCATCGCGATAAGACCGGGAATGTGATTGGGGAGTTGCGCGGGGCGAATGAGAAGGAAATTGTGTTGGTCGCGGCGCACCTGGATACGGTATTTCCTGCTGGGACGGATGTAAAGGTGCGAAGCGAGGGTGAGCGGCTGACGGGGCCGGGGATTTCGGATAACGGGACGGGGTTGGCGGCACTGGTGGCGTTGGCGCGGGCCATGCAAGCGGCGAAGATTACGCCGCGGCGGACGATTTTGTTTGCGGCCGACGTGGGCGAAGAGGGGGAAGGGAATTTGCGAGGGATGCGCGCGCTGGTGGATGAGTATCGCGGGAATTTGAAGGCGGCGATTGTGTTCGATGGGTCGGGCACCGATCACGTGTCGACAAAAGCGCTGGCGTCGCGGCGACTGGAAGTTACGGTGACGGGGCCGGGCGGGCATAGCTGGTCGGATTTTGGGATGGTGAATCCGATTAATGCGGTGGTGCGGGCGGCGGTGCGTTTTATTAACACCAAAGTGCCGGCGACGCCACGGACGACATTTAATTTGGGGCAGATTGAGGGCGGGACGTCGGTGAATTCGATTCCGCATGAGGCGAAATTTAAAGTTGATATTCGGTCGGAGAATGAAGAGGAGTTGGCGCGGCTGGAACATGCGTTGCGCGAGTGTGTGACGGCAGGCGTGCGCGATGAGATGGAATCGGCGCGGGATCGTTCGAAGGGGAAGTTGGAGTGGAAAGTGGATTTGCTGGGGAGCCGGCCGGGTGGGGAATTGGCGGCGGGGTCGGCGTTGATGGCGGCGTTGCGCGGGGCGGATGAATTTTTGGGGAATCATTCGAGGCTGGAGCGGTCGTCGACGGATGCGAATATTCCGCTGTCGCTGGGGATTGAGGCGATTGCGATTGGCGCGGGCGGGAATGGTGGCGGGGCGCACTCGTTGCAGGAGTGGTACGAGCCGGCGGGGCGGGAGATTGGGGTTGAAGCGGGCGTTGTTGACGTTGCTGGATGTGGCGGGGTTGGCGCGCTGAAAGTGTTGCGCTTTGAAATTCCTCTGATTTTCTGATCCTCGAGTTGTAATCAAAGTAGAAAATAAAGACCTGATGAATCGCAAAGTAAAGGCGGAGATTGCGCTGGCGGTGTGTTCGCTGCTGTGGGGGGCGACGTTTGTGGTGGTGCGTGATGCGCTGCAGCATGTGTCGGTGTTGTTGTTTTTGGCGGTGCGGTTTGGGTTGGCGGCGGTGTTGATGGCGATGTTCCGGCCGAGTGCGTTGCGAGGATTGAAGCGAGAAGAGTGGGTGGCGGGAGCGGCGCTGGGATTTTTTATGTTTGGGGGATATGCGTTTCAGACGGCGGGGTTGCAGTATACGACTCCGGCGAAATCGGCGTTTGTGACGGGGTCGAGTGTGGTGCTGGTGCCGTTGCTGCTGGGGATTTTTTGGCGGAGGCGGCTGACAGCTTGGGTTTATGCGGGGACGTTGGCGGCGGTGGCGGGATTGTATTTGTTGACGGTGCCTGCGGCTACGGCTGGCGCTGGTTTGGTGCGCCTGAATCGTGGGGATTTGCTGACGCTGGTGGCGGCGGCGCTTTATGCGGTGCACATTATTTTAGTGAGTGAGTATGCGCGGAGGCATTCGTCGGCTTCGCTTAGTGTGTTGCAGGTGGGGTCGTGTGCGGCGATGGCTTTGGTGGCGACTGGCCTTGCGTCGCTGAGCGGATTTGAGGCGGTGCGTTGGGATTTGAGTTGGCGGATGATGACGGGGATCGCGATTTGCGCGGTGTTTGCTACAGCGATTGCGTTTGCAGTGCAGATGTGGGGGCAGCGGTATACCACGCCGAGTCATGCGGCGATTATTTATACGTTGGAGCCGGTGTTCGCGGTGGGGACTTCTTATTTGGTGATTGGTGAGCGGCTGGGTGGGCGGTCGATGATTGGGGCGGTGTTTGTGTTGGCGGGGATTCTGATTGCGGAGTTGTTGGGGCCGGCGGCGGCGCCGGAGTCGCCGGAGCCGATGGGGGAAGTTGCTAGATAGAGTTGCGCGATCCGCGGTCCTCCTCGGTTAGCTTCTAGCAATTCAGAACGACGTAAAAACAAATTCAAAAAACAAAGCGGTGGTGTGGCTTCAACCTCGGCACCCACCCTTGCACAAACCGCAAGGATGGGGCACCCAGGTTCGTAGCGTGGCTACGGCCGAAAACCAAAATCAAATTCAAGAACTCATGAAGCTGCGGTGTAGTTTTTTATGTCGACGGGGTCGAACATGGTGGCGGTGCCAGTGTGGGTTTTTTCGAAGGCGGTGATGTCGGGTTCGTGCTTCAGTGTGGTGGCTATGTCGTCCAGGCCTTCGAGGAGCACTTGTTTGCGCGAAGGGGCGATGTCGAATTTGTAGGTAAGGCCGTGATTGTCGCTGACGGTTTGGTTGGGCAGGTCGATGGAGAGTTGGTAGCCTTCTTCTTTTTCGGTGCGCTTGAAGAGTTCGTCGATCTGGGCTTCGGTGAGTTCGGCGGGGAGGATGCCGTTCTTGAAGCAGTTGTTGTAGAAAATGTCGGCGTAACTGGGCGCGAGGATGACGCGGAAGCCGTAATCGCCGATAGCCCAAGGGGCGTGTTCGCGGCTGGAGCCGCAGCCGAAGTTGGCGCGGGCGAGCAACACCGATGCGCCTTTGTAGCGCGGAAAATTGAGGACGAATTCGGGATTGGGTTTTTCGCCGGGGAGGTAGCGCCAATCGTAGAAAAGGATGCGGCCGAAGCCTTGACGCGTTAGAGCTTTCAAGAATTGTTTGGGCACCATTTGATCGGTGTCGACGTTGACGCGGTCGAGCGGTAGGACCAATCCAGTGTGAGTGACGAAGGGCTTCATGAGATCTCCTCGTTTTTCAATTCAGATCTTACGGGTACCAGATAACTCCGTGTTGCGTTTGCCAGTAAGTCTCCGCGATCATTAAGATCAAAGCGGTCCACATAAATAAGTTTCTAATGGCCCGAGGCATCGGGCTGCGGCTGAGGGCGAATCGCTCACTGTGTCGCACTTCTAAGATCGTCCACACAATTACGACTACCGCGAAGGCTCCAAGTAATGCGAACTCAACGGTCATCGGGCCCCAAACTACTCGACGGATTCGACGGCGAATTCGCGGACGTCAACGAAGTGGCCGGCGATGGCGGCGGCTGCGGCCATGACCGGACTGACCAGGTGCGTGCGGCTGTCTTTGCCTTGGCGGCCTTCGAAGTTGCGGTTGCTGGTGCTGGCGGAGCGCTCGTGCGGCGGGAGCACGTCTGCGTTCATGCCGATGCACATGCTGCAGCCGGCGTCGCGCCATTCAAAACCTGCTTCGGTGAAAATTTTGTGCAGGCCTTCTTTTTCGGCTTGGGCTTTGATGCCGCGTGAGCCGGGGACGATCAAAGCTTGCTTGATGCTGCGCGCAACGTGCTTGCCTTCGACCAGGTGGGCGGCGGCGCGCAAGTCGTCGATGCGGGAATTGGTGCAGGAGCCGATGAAGACCCGGTCCACGGGAATGTCGACGATCGGGGTGCCGGCTTTGAGGCCCATGTAAACGAGGGCCCGCTCGGTGGCTTTCTGGTCGTTGAGGTCGCGGAAGGCGCCGGGGTCGGGAACGCGGTCGTTGACGCCGGTGACCATGCCGGGGTTGGTGCCCCAGGTGACTTGCGGGGCGATTTTTTCGGCGTCGAGTTCGACGGTCATATCGAAGGTGGCGCCGTCGTCAGTCGTCAGCAATTTCCAGCGGTCGACGGCGACTTGAAATTCCTTGCCGCGCGGGACGAAGGGTCGGCCTTCGAGATACGCGAATGTGGTGTCGTCGGGCGCGATCATGCCGGCGCGGGCGCCGCCTTCGATGGTCATGTTGCAGACGGTCATGCGGCCATCCATGGACAGTTCGCGGATGGCTTGGCCGGCGTATTCGGCGACGTGGGCGGTGCCGCCGCCGATGCCGATTTTGCCGATGATGGCGAGGATCAGATCCTTGGCGGTGACGCCTTTAGGGCGCTTACCGTTGACCACGATGTGCATCGTCTTCGAACGCGATTGCACGAGGCATTGGGTGGCGAGAACGTGTTCGACTTCGCTGGTGCCGATGCCGAAGGCGAGCGTGCCGAATGCGCCGTGGGTGCTGAAGTGTGGCTGTCGCCGCAGACGATGGTTTGGCCGGGCTGAGTGATGCCCAGCTCCGGACCGATGATGTGCACGATGCCTTGATTCTTGCTGTTCATGTCGAACAGGCGCACGCCGGTTTCGCGGCAATTTTTTTCGAGGGCTTCGAATTGCAGCTTGGCGTCGTTGTCCAGGATGGGCAGGGTGCGGTCGGTGGTGGAGACCGAGTGGTCCATCACCGCGAAGGTGAGATCTGGGCGGCGGACTTTGCGCCCTTCGGCGCGCAGGCCGGCGAAGGCTTGCGGCGAAGTGCCTTCGTGGATCAGGTGGCGGTCGATGTAGATGAGCGCGGGTTGTCCAGGCTCTTCGTGGACCAGGTGGGCATCCCAGATTTTTTGGTAAAGAGTTTTAGGTGGCATGTGGCTTCCCGGATTTTAGCACCGCGCGGAGGCGGAGGGTAGCTGCAGGCTTGGGGATTGCGACGAGGGATGTAATACTGCCGGGCTATGAAACGCTTCTACCAAGTGACTTTCACGTTTTTGATTTTGGGATTTTTGATTTTGTTTTGCTATGCGCCGTGGACGCAGCCGGAGGCGCCGGGAGTGAATTTGCATCAGGAGATTGGGCACGGGCCGGTGTGGTCGAGCACGTTTGCCGCGATTCCTGGGGCTAAGGTGGATTGGAGTGGGGCGTTTGCGTGGGACGCGGTGGCAATTGTGTTTTTTTCGGCGGTGTTTGGTGGGATTGCGTATTTTTTTCGAGAGAAACGTGGGCATGCTGAGGGGCATCGAGCTCACAAATAGTTAGCAGCTGGTCAGAAGACAAACCAAAACTCCTCAACGTTTACTTGGTGCCGTCCCAACCTTGCAAAAACCGCAAGGGTGCGCACCCAGTTCTGGGCTGGCTGAATTCAAACCTAAAACCTCTCGACGTTCACCCAGTTCTTGGCTGGGCTGAAGGCAAACCAAAAACTCCTCAACGTTTACTTGTTGCCGTCCCACCCTTGCAAAAACCGCAAGGGTAGGCCACCCGGTTTTTGGCTTGGCTGAATTCAAACCTAAAACCTTTGAAATGCGATTTGTGGCGATGGTGTGTGGGTGTGCTTCAGCGGGTGGCGAGGGTGTAGATGCCGCGGATGGCGAGGGCGCGGTCGGGGGTGACTTGTTCTTTGCGCTTCAGCGGGATGGCGGTGCTGGTGAGGCGTTGGCGGTAGGTGAAATTGCAACCGTGGGAGTGGCATTGCCAGTGGCGCCATTCTTCGGTTTCGCCGGCGGTGGAGTCTTTGGTGTAGCTGACGATCCGTGGCTGATGGTCGTGGCTGCGAGGGCAGGCGACCGCTTCAACATTCGCGAGGAAAGCGCGGTGGCCGGCGAGACGGCCGGATTCGAAGTAGCCTTCCTCGGCGTGGTAGCGGACGAGACATTGATCGTAGTTGCAGCGGTAGACGTAGGTGCCGTCAGGTCCGAGACAGTCGGTGGCCATGCGCCAATGGTGGGCGGGGCAGAATGGTTTCACGTCGGAGGAGATGTCGAGGGCGGACATTAAAAGCTCCTGAGGAGAATTTCTGCCGCGGGGAAGTTTGCGTCTACGGTACCGGAGTACTACGGTCGGTGAAAATCTCGCAGTAACAATTTCCGCAAGAGATTCGTATATAATCCGCCGCGATTGTAGCTACGACGTTCCTATAGAACTTTGAGGAGGAATCATGGGGTTGACTCCTGAACAGGCCCTGTTTTATTGCCAGACGTTTTCGTTGCCGGCGTTGCGCAACGAGCAGGCGATTACAAAAAAGGTTATTGAAGCGATTCCCGCAGACAAAGGCGACTATCGTCCAGATCCATGTGCCAAGAGCGCGATGGAATTGGCATGGCACATGGTGGCTGCTGAGCACCGCTTTCTGGATGGGATCGTGAAGGGCCAATTCGATTTTTCGCCGAACCCGAAACCGGAGTCGGCTAAAGACGCGGCGGCGGTGGCGGCGATTTACGAAAAGTACATGCAGCAGGACATGGAGGCACTGAGCAAAGCGAGCGGCGAGCAGCTGGCGAAGATCATGGACTTCCGCGGGATGTTTCAAATGGAGGCGATTGGCTTCGTGATGTTCAACCTTCATCACGTCATTCATCATCGCGGGCAGCTTTCGACTTATTTGCGGCCGATGGGGGCGAAGGTGCCGGCAATTTATGGAGAGAGTTACGATTCGGCGGAAGCGAAGAAGGCGGCTGCTGCCAACTGAGGTTGCTGAGTTGCTGCCGATTTGCGCGGCGGAGTCGTTACATTTAGAGGTTTGATTTCGGATTGAAAGATGGCGTCTGCGGTTCGGGCGCCATTTTATTTTTTGCAGAACGTTAAGGCAAAAGGACTTGGCCACCGGGGTATGCAGTGAATGCCCGATGGTGAGGTAAGATTTTGCCATGGTACAAAATTTCGGAGTTTTATGTTTAGTCGCCTAGGTCCCCGGTGACGGGTTGCTTGCAGTGCGAATCGTCGAAAGAGGTGGACATTGAGTTCGGGATCGCTGCGATTGGTGTTGGCCGACGATCATGAAATTGTGCGGATGGGGCTGCGTGGGTTGCTGGAGACGCAGCGCGGATGGTCGGTGGTTGGGGAAGCGACGGATGGGGAAGAGGCGGTGGATTTGGTGTTGTCGCTGAAGCCGGAGATTGCGTTGTTTGATATTGCGATGCCGAAATTGAATGGATTGGAGGCGGCGAAGCAGGTTTTGGCGCGCGGGACGAAGACTAAGATTGTGTTGCTGTCGGCGCTGGATTCGAATGAAGTGATTTCGCAGGTGATTGATTCGGGGGCGAAGGGGTTTGTGCTGAAGAGCGAGGCGGCGCGGGATTTAGTGGCGGCAGTGAAGGCGGTGCGGCTGAATCAGGCGTTTTTTACTCCGGCGGTGGCGGATGCGGTGCTGGCGCGGCATATGCAGCGGGTGAAGGATAAGTCAGCGCGGGCGAAGAAGGGGAGCGGCGAACTGATTGTCCGAGTCGGTCTGTGCGGAACTGTAAAATTCTGAAAACCAGATAGAAATTTGCTTCGTCTGATTTTTCCTCCTGTGAAATTCCAAAAAAACAAACTAGTTCGGTTGAGCGTCGCGATATTGCTGAGTCTTGCGGTCTGGTTGACCGTCGCGATCGCCGCAGACAATGAAACTGAAGAGGGCGGGGCTGCGCAGCTCTCTTCGCAGATGGTGCGGCTGCGCGGGAAGGCGCCGTTTGCGTTGAGGATGCCGAAGGGCTGGACGATTACCGCGGCGGCGCAGGGGTTGCCGCGAGTGCGGTTTTTTGCGAAAGCGCCGGATGGGCGGATTTTTGTCACTACGATGCACGATCTGTCGGACAACCGCAAAGGAGCGGTGTGGATCCTCGACGGCTTTGATGCGAAGCGCGGGATGTTTGCCAAGGTTACGCCGTATCTGACGAAGCTGCGCAATCCGAACAGTATTGCGTTTTATTCCGACCAGGCTGGGCAGGATTGGTTTTATCTGGCGCTGACGGATCGGCTGGTGCGGTACAAATTTACGCGCGGGGAGAATGCACCGCAGGGTGAGCCGGAAGTGTTGGCGACTTATCCGGCGTACGGGCTGAGCTACAAGTATGGCGGATGGCATTTGACGCGGACGATTGCGTTTGGGCCGGACGGCAAGCTGTATGTGACGGTGGGGAGTAGTTGCAATGCGTGCACGGAGAAAGAGGAGATTCGCGCGACGTTGAGCGTGATGGATGCGGATGGGAAGAATCAGAAGATTTTGGCGCGGGGGTTGCGCAATGCGGTGGGGATGCGGTTTGTGGGCGGGACGCTGTACTTGACGAATATGGGCGCGGATCATTTGGGGGATGAGTTGCCGGATGATCCGATGTTTGCGTTGACGGATGGAGCAGTTGAAGAGCGGGAAGACGTTGGAGTTTGGTTGGCCGCATTGTTATTACGCGGAAGGGAAGGCTAAAGCTGATTCTGAGTATCCGCTGGAGAGGGGCCGCGCGGAGTGCGAAGCGTCGCCGAGGGCGTTTGCTTATTTTGCGGCGCACAGTTCGCCTCTGGGGTTGGACATTATGGGCGCCAATCTCCGGGAGGAGGATTCGGGGAGTGCAGCGGAGTTAGAAGGGGCGTTTTTTGGTTGGCCCTGCATGGGGCGAGTAAGAAGGCGATTGAGCATGGGTACAGGGTGGTGAGCGTGGATGAGCGCGGCCAAGTGCGCGATGTGATTACGCGGATTTCTGGAAGGCGAGGTGATTCATGGACGGCCTTGCGATTTCTTAGGTATGAATCGGGAGTCGTTTTTGTTGAGCGATGATCATGCGAACGTGATTTATATGGGTGCGCGAGTCAGGGCGCACCTGTTCGATAGAGTTCAAATGCGAAATCAAAGGCTCTGACTGAGGGTTGGTAGCCTCCCGCCCTTTCAAAAATCGAAAGGATGGGGCACCCAGTTCTCGGTAGGGTTTCAGAAAGAAAAACAACGGCTCGCACTGGGCCATCGAAGGCGCATCCCACCCTCGCAAAAAACGCGAGGGTAGGCCACGCAGTTTTGGGTTGGGTTACAGAATTCAAACGCAAAGAAATCGTACCGGTCTTAGGGATAGGTGAGCGCGTGGAAAAGAAAAAAGTGAAGTGGGGAGTGTTGGGGGCGGCGTCGATTGCGACGCGTAAAGTGATTCCGGGGATGCAGAAGGGCGATTGGTGTGAGGTTGCGGGGATTGCTTCGCGGGAGTTGGCGAAATCCAAGGCGGCGGCTGCGGCGCTGAAAATTGGGAAAGCGTATGGGTCGTATGAGGAGATGCTGGCCGATCCAGAGATTGAGGCGGTGTACAACCCGCTGCCGAATCATTTGCATGTGCCCTGGACGATGAAGGCCGCGGAGGCGGGGAAACATGTGTTGTGCGAGAAGCCGATGGCGTTGAATGCGGCGGAGGCGCGGACACTGCTCAGCGTGCGGGATCGCACGGGAGTGAAAATTGGTGAGGCGTTTATGGTTCGGACCCATCCGCAGTGGGTGCGGGCGCGGGAGATTTTGCGGAGTGGGCGGATTGGGGAGTTGAAGTCGGTGATCGGGGCGTTTAGTTATTTCAATCGCGATCCGAAGAATGTGCGGAATGTGGTGGAGTGGGGTGGCGGCGGGTTGATGGATATCGGGTGCTACGCGATTAATACGGCGCGGTTCATGTTTGGGGCGGAGCCGTTGCGCGTTGCGGGAGTGGTGGAGAAGGATCCGGCGTTTGGGACCGATCGGTTGGCGTCGGCGGTGATGGATTTTGGAGTGGGGCAGGCGGTGTTTATGTGCAGCACGCAGCTGGTGCCGTATCAACGGATGCAGTTTTTGGGGACGAAGGGGCGGCTCGAAGTAGAGATTCCGTTCAACGCGCCCCCGGATAAAGAGACGCGGATTTTGATTGATGATGGGAAAGATGTGTTTGGCGGAGGGATTGTGAGCGAGACGTTTCCGATTTGCGATCAGTATGCGATTCAGGGCGATGCGTTTTCGCGAGCGATTCGTGAGGGTGGGGAAGTACCGGTGCCGCTGGAAGATGCGATTGCGAATATGAGCGTGATTGATGCGGTGTTTCGGTCGGCGGATTCGGGGAAGTGGGAGACGGTCTAGTTTTCTGGAAGAGGCTCGGCGACGTAGTGGCGGACGCGGTGGTCGTAGGAAGTGAGCAGGGCTGCGGCTTGAGGGGCGACGACGGCGGCTTCGCGGTCGGAGCCAGCGAAGGCGTCGATGGACTGCATGGATTCCCAGTAAGTTGTTACAAGTACTTCGTGATCGGCGGCTTCTTCGCGGGTGAAGAGTTGTGCGGAGACGAAGCCTGTGCAGCTTTTTAGTTCTGGCAGGACGTGCTCGCGGAAATGCGAGAGGTAGCGCTGGAGATTTTCTTTTGAGGCGCGCGCGGTCCAGACGCGAGCGATCATTGCAGGCGGCTGGAGGTGGTTTGGGCGCCTTCGCCGACGACCACGGTCCAGGGACGGACGGTCCATTCTTCGACGAGGCCACTGATTACGTAGGGATCGTTGCGGGCGAAGTCTTCGACTGTGGATTTATTCGCGCAATTAAAAATTAGCAGAGCGGAGTCAGCAGGGTCGGAGAAGGCGCCAGCGAGGACGAGTTCTCCGCGATGGAAGGCTTCCCGTGCGAGGGTTAGATGCTTTTCGCGAAATTCTCCGCGGCGAGCGACAAAGTCACCAACTACGTCGTAAATGAGAGCAAAGTAGGGCATCGAACATTAGCTTTCCAGATGAGCTGCTGGGCGTCAACGGGAGAGCGGGGCAGGTAAGGCTGATTGTACACGCCGTGCTCGTTGCGGCACAAAATCCGCACACGCGACTACGGAGTGTGGGCACCTATTCTGTAGACGCACAGCACACCACGAAGGTGAGTGGACCTTAATTAGCAGCAGCCTCCGGCGATGCTGGGGACGAGGAGGACGCGGTCGCCGTCTTTGATGGCGCAGGATTCTCCGCCGAGGAAGCGGATGTCTTCTTCGTTGAGGTAGACGTTGAGGAACTGGCGGATCTGACCTTGATCGTCGCGGACATGGCGGCCGAGGTCGGGATATTTGGTGGTGAGTTGGTTGAGAGCTTCGGCGACGGTGACGGCGCTACAGTCTACTTTGGGTTGGCCATCCGTGAAACGACGGAAGGCAGTGGGGATTTCGATTACGACGGACATTTTTTCTTCGCTCCTAGAGTGAAATTCTTCTGCGATTTCCAATTCACAATTCTTGGGACAGAACTGATCCGCTGAATCCGTTGTGCTGCGCTGGTGCGTCAGCCCTTGTGCGCTGCTAGAGCTTGGTTGTTTGCGCCCGCAGTGGCGAATTGCGCGTCCATCAGCGCTTCGAAGGCTTCGAGTTTTGGCGCGATGGCGTCGGTGAGCGGGAACTCATTCACGATCGCGTCGGTGGTTTTAAGACCGTTGCCGGTGATGCACACGACGGTCGTTTCAGATTGCTGGATGCGGCCTTGTTCTAGCAGCTTCTTCGTGACACCGGTCGTTACTCCGCCCGCGGTTTCCGTAAAAATACCTTCAGTTTCGGCGAGGAGTTTGATGCCTTCGACGATTTCTGGGTCGGAGATGTCTTCAGCCCAGCCGCCGGAGTCGCGGATTTGGCGAATGGCGTAAGGGCCGTCGGCAGGATTGCCGATGGCGAGGGAGCGCGCGATGGTGGATGGCTTTTGCGGCTCGAAGCGTTGCAGGTTGCGTTTTACGCCGTCGGAAATTGGCGAGCATCCTGTTGCTTGTGCGCCGAAGAATTTTACGGGGCGGGCTTCGACCCAGCCGAGAGTGACGAGTTCGCGGAAAGCCTTGGCGATTTTGGTGATCAGCGATCCGCCGGCCATGGGGACGACAACGTTATCGGGCAAGCGCCAGCCGAGCTGCTCGGCGATTTCATAGCCGTGAGTTTTCGATCCTTCGGCGTAATAAGGGCGGAGGTTGACGTTGACGAGGCCCCACTGGAAGCGGTCGGCGATCTGGGCGCAGAGGCGATTGACGTGGTCGTAGTTGCCGTTGATGCGCACGATGCGAGCGCCGTAAACGGCGGTGTTCAAAACTTTGGCGGCTTCGAGGTCCGCGGGGATGAAGACGCAGGCGTCGAAGCCTTGCTGCGCGGCTTGGGCGGCGACGGCGTTGGCGAGGTTGCCGGTGGAGCTGCATCCGACCGTCTCGAATCCGAAGCGGCGGGCGGCGGCGAGAGCGGTGGCCACGACGCGGTCTTTGAAGGAGAGCGAGGGGAAACAGACGGCGTCATTTTTGAAATAGAGATTTTCGATGCCGAACTCGCGGCCGAGTTTTCGCGAGGCGACTAGCGGGGTGCCGCCGACGGCGTTGGGCGCGGTGAAATTTTCGGGGAGCGGGAGGAGTTCGGAGTAACGCCACATATTGAAGGATCGGGAGGAGAGGTCTTCGCGCTTGAAGGATTTCTGGATGGCGTCGTAATCGTAGATGACTTCCAGGGATGCGAAGCAGTCTTCGCAGAACGAGCGAGGGGCGTTGCCCCAGGTTTTTCCACACTCACGACAGCGTAGTTGATAGTGTTCCGGCATATTTCCTTCACTTGTACTGCAAGCGAGCGCTTCAGCGCTGTCGCGTGCGGCCGGCGGTCTGGCGAGACGCAAATCGTGGAAGGCAGCAGGAGGGCAACAAAAAACCCTCCATGCCAAAGTGCTTGGAGGGTCTCAGAAATCAGAAAATCGTTCTGGGATGCTCGAAAAGCTCTTTAGCAGTTTTTTACGTGGAGCAAGTTGCCCTAAATCGCCACGTGCGCCGCCACTTCCGGCTGTTTCGTTTATGCGCTTGTTGAGGGGTGGAAGTCAAGAGGGAAGTCGCGGAGCGGTGGTGCGGCAGGTTCCGCGCAAGCGTTAAGGAACAAAGGCGGAGTTTGGGCTGACTTGGTCGGCCGCCCCTACCCTTGCAAAACCCGCAAGGGTAGGGCACCCAGTGCGAGGTTTAGTTAGAGAAAAAAGACAAGCAACTACAACCGTGCGGTGCAAGTCGTGCAGAGGAGGGAACTTTTTGGGGCCGGCTGCGGAAGAGTGGGAGCCTACAAATTTTTGTAATTGTCAGGGGATTTACTACAACAGAATGGGGCGGTGCCGCGTCAAACCTAACATTGATGACCCCGCGCGCCGAAGGTGGTAGAACGGGGCGGCCCCGTCCTAAAGGACAGTATTGATCGCGGAGCACAGTTTGTCGGCGGCAACTTGGTCAGATTTAGGGTGTTATACTTTGCAAGTCGGCGGTGAGCGGCGCGTTGCGGCGCACCCGGTCCGGCTAAACAGGAGCAGCGAATGGGTGAGCAGGTGAAAGAACTCTTTAATTGGGCGCGCCGCCGGAAGATCATGGCGGCTTTTTTCGTTGGATTGACGCTGGTGGTCGGAATTTTGATTGGCACGGTGCTGTCCGGGCGAGTTTCCGCGGTACGGATGACTGCCTTCACCGGGACGAATGCTACGCCGTTGGCGGTGCCCGATCCGATTCCCTCGTCCAATTCTTTCTCTGGGATTGTGAATCGCGTGGAGCCTGCGGTGGTGAATATCGCTACGACGCAGGTAATGGAACGGCGGGCGCCGACGACGCGCCGGAAGCGCGCGGTTCCTGCGGACCCTGACGACGGTCAACAGCAAGACGATCCGATGCAGGATTTTTTCGACAAGTTTTTCGATGGGCAGAAGGAAGGTCCGGCTCAAGCGGAGCGGAGTTTGGGGTCGGGCGTTATTGTGGATAAGCGCGGGTACATTCTGACCAACAATCACGTAGTGGATCAGGCGACCAAGATTCAAGTGCAGTTGAATGGGGAGACGGCGCGCTACACCGCGAAGGTTGTGGGCATCGATGAAGACACCGACCTGGCCGTTTTGAAGATTGACGCGGCGCGGGAGTTGCCAACGGCACGGCTGGGGAATTCGGATGGTGTGCAGGTTGGCGATTGGGTGCTGGCGATTGGCAGCCCGTTTGGGTTGCAGGCGACGGTGACGGCGGGAATTATCAGCGCGAAGGATCGCGGCGGGATTGGGCATCAGTTTCAGCGGTTCTTGCAGACGGATGCGGCGATCAACCCAGGAAATTCGGGTGGGCCGTTGGTGAGCCTGGCTGGCGATGTGATTGGGATTAACACGGCGATCATTACTGGCAGCCGCGGCTATGAAGGAGTCGGCTTTGCGTTGCCGGCGACGACCGCGATCAATGTGTACAACCAGATTATTGCGCAGGGCCGCGTTACGCGTGGATCGATCGGTGTGAGCTTCCAGGAGGATCTGGGCACCAACGCGATTACGTTGAAGGCGCTGGGCGCACCCTATGGCGTGGTGATCGAAGGCGTCGAGCCGGGCAGCCCTGCGGAAAAGGCGGGATTGAAGGGCGGCGACGTGATCACGGCGGTGAACGGTACGGCGGTCAAGACCGGCAATGATTTAGTGAATCCGATTTCGCTGGCTCCGATTGGGAGCAAGGTGAAGTTGACTTATTTCCGCGATCGTTCGCAGCGGGAAGCGACGGCGACGGTGGAAGATCGAACGCGCGTGTTCCCGAATACTGCGGGGCGCATGGGTAATCAGGAGAATGGTGAGGCGGCGCCGACAGAGTTTGGTTTGCATGTGTCTGAACTGACTCCGGAGCGCGCACATCGCGTCGGTATGGATACGCAAAAAGGCGTGCTGGTGATGGAAGTGGATCCGGCGAGCTTTGCGGAAGACATCGGCTTTACGCGTGGCGACGTGATCGCCGATGTGAACCGCCAAGCGGTTACTTCGGTGGAAGAATACCGAGCAGCGGTCGGGAAGCTGAAGGCTGGCGACAACGTAGTGTTTCGCGTGTTGCGCCATCAGGATGCGGACCGGGTGCTGACGGTGTTTTTGCCGGGTGTTGTGCCGGTGGACGACAGCAAGCACTGATCCAGAACTTCTCTACGAGTGTGATTCGAATGGGTATGAAAAAACACGCAAAGCGCTTGATGTTGCTGCCGGTCCTGGCAGCGGGATTGAGCGTTTCGCCGTTCGTCTCGAGAGGCGCGACCGTAAGCACGCCGGCGAAAAAGAAGCCGGCGGCTTCCAGCAGCACTCGAAAAACTGGTGGAAAAACCTCGGCGAAGTCGTCTAAGCGATCACGCAAACAGGTCGGGCAGAAGGCTCCGACAACGGACCGTGTGTCCGAGATTCAGCAAGCTTTGGCGAAGGATGGATCGTATTCGGGGTCGCCGAATGGACAATGGGATGGTTCCACCGTAGATGCGATGCGGAAATTTCAGAGTACGCACGGGTTGAATCCGTCAGGCAAGCTGGATGCGAAGACTTTGGAGGGGCTTGGCTTGGGTTCGAAGACGGCGGGGGTTGCGGCTCCGACCGTTAATGCGGCGAGTCGATTGCAGAGCTCCAGAGTCACCCTCAACGAACAGCAGAACTAAAGTTCTGAGACCGAATTGCGAAGCCGAGCCACAGAGTATGGGCTCGGCTTTCAGTTTTTTTCGGTGCCCACTCAGTGGGCAAGGTATCCGTGAATTCCAAATTGGCTTTTGGTATGGAGCCGGCGGCGTGTCAGAGAATTGCCAAATGGACTATGATTAGAAGACTCGGCGCAGGTATTCGCAGCGAATCCGTCCGCACTGGCGGTGGCTGGTAGTTTCGAGTCGCGCAATTCCGTTCATCGATATTCACGAAAGATATTCAGGAGGAAGTATGGCTACAGCAGCGGTGCCACGCGTGTTCAAGAATTTTATTAATGGTGAGTGGGTAGAGGCGCGCAGCGGGCAGGCCTACGAGAATCGCAACCCGGCGAATACGGATGAGCTGGTAGGGATGTTTGTGTCTTCCGGGCAGGAAGATGTGAACGCTGCGGTGGAAGCGGCGAAGGAAGCGTACAAATCGTGGCGGCTGGTGCCGGCGCCCAAGCGCGCGGAGATTTTGTATCGCACAGCGGAGCTGCTGGTGCAGCGCAAGGAAGAATTTTCAAAGGATATGACCCGGGAGATGGGCAAGGTCTTGGCGGAGACCCGCGGCGATGTGCAGGAAGCCATCGACATGACTTATTACATGGCGGGCGAGGGGCGGCGGCTGTTTGGGCAGACGACTCCTTCGGAATTGCCGAATAAGTTTGCGATGAGTACGCGGCAATCGATTGGCGTGTGCGGGATGATTACCCCGTGGAATTTTCCGATGGCGATTCCGTCGTGGAAGATGATGCCGGCGTTGGTGGCGGGAAATACGGTGGTGTTGAAGCCGGCGGAGGATACGCCGCTGTCGTCGTATCACTTATTGCAGACCTTGACGGATGCGGGGTTGCCGCCCGGAGTGGTGAATTTGGTGAGCGGCGATGGGCCGAATGCTGGCGCGCCAGTGTCGGGGCATAAAGATGTGCCGGTGGTGAGTTTTACGGGGTCGACGGCAGTGGGGCGGATCATTGCGCAGGCATGTGCGCCGGAGTTCAAGCATTGCAGCCTGGAGATGGGTGGGAAGAACATCATCATTGTAATGGATGATGCGAATTTGGATTTGGCGGTGGATGGGGCGGTGTGGGGTGGATTTGGGACGACGGGACAACGGTGCACCGCGGCGAGTCGTGTGGCCGTGCACAAGGGCGTGTATGGCGAGTTCGTGAAGCGCTTTGTGGAACGGGTCAAGAAGTTGCGCGTTGGTGATGGGCTGGATAGTGGGACGGATATGGGGCCGTGCATCAACGAGCAGCAGCTGAAGACGGTGATGAGTTATGTGGAAGTGGGGAAGAATGAAGGCGCGAAATTGCTGACTGGTGGGAATCGGCTGAACGGCGGGGTACATGCGAAGGGTTGGTTCCATGAGCCAACGGTGTTTGGGGACTGCGCCCCGAAGATGCGTGTTGCGCAGGAGGAAATTTTTGGGCCGGTGGTATCGGTGATTCCGGTGGACAACTTCGAGCAGGCCATTGAAGTGGCGAATGGAGTGCCGTATGGATTGTCGGCTTCGATCTACACGCGCAATGTGAACCAGGCGTTTGCGGCGATGCGGGATATTTATACCGGCATTGTGTATGTGAACGCACCGACCATTGGCGCGGAGACGCATTTGCCATTTGGTGGGACGAAGCAGACTGGCAATGGTCATCGCGAGGCGGCGGTTGCGGCGATTGATTTCTTCACCGAGTGGAAGACGCTGTACATCGATTACTCGGATAAGCTGCAGCGGGCGCAAATCGACAACTCAGACTAAGTACCGATTATTAATATTGACACAAGAGTACAAATCGCTGCATCATGCGCGTCGGGCCAGTGGTGTAATCGGTAGCACGCAACTCTGTCAAAGCTGAGGTGCGGGTTCGAATCCCGTCGGGTCCATTCGAAATTGGGCTGCTTGGATAGACAGAGATCTGAGCAGTCCTCATTTACCTTCAAATACCTTGACAATCTGAGCTTTTGGCACTACTCTGAGAGAGCTTTGACAGAGTTGCGTGCTGCCTAAAGGCACGTTAATCCGTTTTTAGATCAAAAGCGGCCCGTTAACCGGGCCGCTTTTGTTTTGTGTGGTCGCCTTGCGTGGCATTTGACCGTGCTTGACACGATTCCTAAAATAGGAAGAACGGGCCTATTGATTGGGCTTTCGTGTAAAGTGCTGACATGAGGAATACTGCGCTCCAGGAACGGCGGAATCGCCAGATTTTGGCCGATATTGTGCGCACGTACATTGAGACGGGCGAGCCGGTGTCTTCGCGGGCCATCTCGAAGCGGTTTGACGAGACGCTGAGTACCGCGACGATTCGCAACGTGATGGCGGACCTGGAAGACGAGGGGCTGTTGTTTCAGCCGCACACTTCCGCAGGACGGGTGCCTACGGCCGCGGCCTATCGTTTTTTTGCGCAAGAGATTGCGTCGCGGGCGACCTTGAGCATTGAGGATCGCGACTGGATCAAGCGGGAGTTTAACTCCGCTTCGAATTCGGCAGATATGACCGAGCGTGCGGGGCATGTGCTGGCGGAAGTTTCGAGTGGGCTGGGAATTATTGTGTCGCCGCCGTTGGCGCGTACGGTACTGGAACATGCGCGGATGTGGTTGCTGCCGGACAGCCGCGTGGTGGTGGTGCTGATTTCTCCGGGTGGCGTGACGCGCGACAAATTGCTGCGGCCGTCGCGCCCATTTTCGCAGCTGGAGCTGGACAGCATTGCGGAGTTTTTGAACCAGCAGTACACCGGCTGGACGCTGGAGTCGATCCGCACGGATTTGCTGCAGAAGCTGGCCAGCGAGCGGGAACGCTACGAAGGAATTGTGCAGGACACGCTGACGCTGTGCGATCCGGCGGTGTTGACCGAAGATACCGCTTCGAGGGTGCATGTGGAAGGTACGGCGCAGATGATTGGCGCCACAGAGTTCACGGATCAGCAGCAGTTGCGCGACTTGCTGTCTGCCATCGAGCAGAAGCATCGGCTGGTCACGGTGTTGAATGCGTGCATCGATACGCCGGAACCAGTGTTTGTGAAGATTGGCGTGAAAGAAATTTCGGCGGCGGGAGAAAACCTGGCGCTGATCAGCGCGCCGTATAGTAGCAATGATTTGGTTCAGGGATCGCTGGGTGTGTTGGGGCCGACGCGCATGCCTTACGAACGGGCGATGACTGCGGTGGCTTATGTGGCGCAACTCTTCAGCGAGGCGTTGAGCAAGATTTGAAAGACTTCTGGAACAAGAGAGGCTGGAAAGTGACTGGAAAAGATCCCAAGAAGGCTGGGGAGCAGGGGGCTTCGGAGGAGACTCCGCAGAACGCGCAGGGAGTTTCGAGCGTGCCTGGAGGAGAAGATGCTCCCAACGAATACACGCTCGACGCGGATGATGCCGCGACCGACGCGGAAGTTGGGAAGCTGAGCAAGGATTTAGAAGAGCTGAAGCAGACGTTGTTGCGACGGCAAGCGGACTTCGATAATTTTCGCAAGCGCACGGAGAAGGAGCGGTCGGAAGATAATCGCCGCACCACGGCCGGGTTGATTGAGCGCATCATTCCGGTGATTGATAGTTTCGATCAGGCTATGGCGTTGCATCGCGAGCCGGAGTACGCCAACTACCGCAAGGGATTCGAACTCATCCACAAGCAGCTGATGGAGAGCATCACTAAGCTTGGGGCCGAACGCGTCGAGCCGGTCGGTCAACAGTTCGATCCGCACCTGCATCAGGCGATGGATCGCGTCGAGACCACCGATCAAGAAGAGGGAACGATCGTGCAAGTGTTCCAACCTGGATATATTTTCCACGGGCGGGTGCTGCGACCTGCCATGGTGCGCGTAGCGGTTCAACCTAGCGCGGCATCTAATCGAGCAAACTAAAACGCCGATAGTTTTATAAATACTCTGTGGAGTTGTGATGGCCCGGACTACTCAAAAAGATTATTACGAAATTCTAAGCGTGAAGCGCGAAGCCACGATCGAGGAGATTAAGGCTTCATATCGGCAGGCTGCGCTGAAGTGGCATCCCGACCGCAATCCCGTGAATAAAGAAGAAGCCGAAGTTAAATTTCGCGAGTGCACCGAGGCGTACAGCATTCTGAGCGATGCGCAGAAGCGCCAGGTGTACGACACCTATGGACATGCCGGGCTTTCTGGTTCTGGTGTGGGGTCGGGATTTGACAGCACGGTGTTTCAGGACTTTCACGATATTTTTGGAGATTTTTTTGGATTCGAGGAATTGTTTACGGGCGCTGGCGGGCGGCGCGGTCGGGGCCGGACGCAGCGTGGCGCGGATTTACGTTATGACATGACCCTGACGTTCGAAGAAGCGGCGGCGGGCGTCACCACTAAAGTGAAACTGCCCAAGCAGGAATTGTGTAGCGGTTGTAACGGGACTGGCGCGAAAAAAGGAACTGGTGCTACGACCTGTACGACTTGCGGTGGGCGTGGGCAGATGGCTTACCAGCAGGGATTTTTTACGATCACGCGGACGTGTCCCGCTTGCCAGGGCGCGGGGCAGATTATTCGCGAGCGCTGCATGGAATGCCGTGGGCATGGACGCATCGAAAAAGAAAAGACGATTGAGCTGCGCATTCCACCGGGGGTGGACTCGGGTACGCGGCTGCGGGTGACTGGCGAAGGCGAAGCTGGGCCGAATGGTGGACCAGCCGGTGATCTTTACGTGGTGCTGGACGTGAAGGAGCACCAGTTTTTTGAGCGGCGTGGGGCAGACTTGTACTGCACGATTCCGCTGAGCGTGGTGCAGGCGGCTCTGGGAACCGAGTTGCAGGTGCCGGGATTGGGCGGCGAAGAGAAGCTCAAGATCCCCGAAGGCACGCAGAGTGATGCGGTATTTCGGGTGAAGGGCAAAGGTTTGCCGGATCCGCGCGGTGGTGGCAAAGGCGATTTGTACTATCACGTGCGGGTGATGACGCCCACGAAGTTAACGCGGGAGCAGCGGAAGTTGATGGAGCAGTTGGGGGCGTCGTTGAAGGTGGAGAACAAGCCGGCGGATCGGAATTCGTCGATCTTTGAGAAGGTGAAAGATATTTTTGGGTAGTCCTGCCGCGGTTGTCGCGCGCTGCAGCTGTCGCGCGCTGCAGCTGGGTAGCGGTCGCAGAACACATTTTCAATCCTTTTTCTCTTAAGCAAATCTCGTTGTTCATCAGCTGAGATAGAATCGTCGCGTGCGGCGACGATTTTTCGTGGACAAATTTGAGGGAGAGCGGGCGCTGATGGAAGGCGATGCGGCGCATCACTTGGGGCGCGTTTTGCGGGCGCAGCCGGGGCAGGTGTATGAGCTGAGTGATGGGGTAAGAGTGCGGCTTGGCCGGATTGAGAGTGTGGGGCGTGATCGGGTGGAGTTCGCGTTGGCGGAAGAATTGCCGGGGAACGAGCCGGCGTTGAAAGTGACCCTTTTGTTGGCGGTGGTGAAGTTTGATTCGTTTGAGTGGGCGATTGAGAAGGCGGTGGAATTGGGAGTGAGCGCGATTGTGCCATTGGCGGCGGCGCGGAGTGAGAAGGGGTTATTGGCGGCGGCGCAAAAGCGTGGGGAGCGCTGGGAGAAGATTATTTTGGAGGCGGCGCAGCAGTCGCGGCGGGTGCGCTTGCCGGCGTTGCGGGCGGTGATGTCGGTGAAGGAAGCGTTTGCGGCGGAGTCGCCCGCGGCTTCTGAGGGATTGGGGATTTTTCTGTCGGAACGTGCCGATGCGGCGCCGTTGAGGCTGGCGTTGAAAGATACGAAGGCTTTGACGGTGCGCTTGGCGATTGGGCCAGAGGGTGGTTGGACGGATGAAGAGTGTGAGAGCGCTGCCGCAGCGGGTTTTGTCAGTGTTTCGTTGGGCGGGTTGATTTTGCGGACGGAGACGGCGGTGGTTGCATCGTTAGCGTCGGTGGCGTTTGCCCTAGGCGACTGATTGGAACCATCAGCACGGGCAACGGGAAGTAGCTAAGGACGAATCATACCGGAGCGAGAGTAGTTGCCGAGACGCCGCGCTTGGTGTGTAAGAGCCCGCCTGTGGTGCCGCAGCGGGAACCGGGTGATGGCGCGGGCTGCGACGGTCGTGTTATAAATACGAGGCAGCGAAATGGAATATTCCGACGAGAAGGCGATCGCGACGAGCGTAACTGCCGCTGATTCTGCGGTCGGAACCATTAGTGGTCCAGCCTCTTCCTCTTCTAGCGCTTCTTCCTCCGAAACCTCTCAAGCCTTATCGCTCCGCCATGAAATTCGGGTTTGGACTCGCGATCTGCTGATCGCCATTGGTCTGGCGCTGGTCATCATCGTGTTCTTGTACCAGCCGGTGAAAGTGGAAGGCACCAGCATGGCGCCGCTGCTGTCCGACCAGGAACGCATCTTCATTAATAAATTTGTGTACCGCTTTGAGTCCATTCATCGCGGAGATGTGGTGGTGTTTTGGTATCCGCTGGATCGGTCGAAGTCGTTTATCAAGCGGGTGATCGCGTTGCCGGGCGAGACGGTGTCGATTCGCCAGGGCGTGGTGACGGTGAACGGCAAGGTGGTGCCGGAGCCGTACGTGCCGCCGCAGTATGAAGACGCGAGCGACTATGGGCCGGTGCGGGTTCCGAAGGAAAGTTATTTTGTGATGGGCGATCATCGGATTAGTTCGAATGATTCGCGGGTGTTCGGCCCGGTGGCCAGCCGGTTTATTTATGGGCGCGCGGTGTTTGCGTATTGGCCGGTGGATCACTTTGGGTCGTTGGCGCTGTCGGAAGCTGACGCGGACAGCAAATAGTTGGCGTCGGCGGAAAAAGTGCTTACAATGACGAGAAAATTTTCTGAGATTTGTTCGAGCTTCGAACTGAACTCGACCGGAGGAACCACTGACGGAAGTTCCGCAACGAACTGCAACGCTCGCGCTGGAAGACGGGCGCATATTTAATGGCCGCGCGGCCGGCGCGATCACGCGCCGGGGCGGCGAAGTCGTTTTTAATACCAGCCTCACTGGCTACCAGGAAGTTTTCACCGACCCAAGCTATGCCGGGCAGATTGTCTGCCTGACTTATCCGCACATTGGAAATGTTGGCGCGAACCTCGATGACGAGGAAGCGACGCATCCGTATATCGAGTCGCTGATCGTGCGGGAGTTTTCGCAGATGGCGTCGAATTGGCGGTCGTCGGAGACGACCCAGCTTTATTTAAACCGGCACAAAATTCCGGTGATTTGGGATATCGATACGCGTGCGCTGGTGCGGCATATTCGCAAAGTTGGGGCGCTACGCGGGATAGTGGCGACCGATGGGACGCCGGCGGAGCAGTTGATTCAGGAAGCGAAGAATTTGCCGACGATGGCGGGCCAGGAATTAGCCAGCCGGGTGAGTTGCCAGCGTGCCTATGCGTGGGAGAAGGGCTCGATTGAGTTGGCGTCGGCGCCGTGGACGGAGCAAGATGCGTCGGCCGGTGGCGGCAATGAAGGGGAAGGCCGGCGGTTTCGTGTGGCGGCGTATGACTACGGCATCAAGCAGAACATTTTGCGGATGCTGATCGATCACAATTGCGAAGTGCTGGTGGTGCCAGCGCAGACTTCCGCGGAAGATGTGCTGGGGCTGGAGCCCGATGGAGTGTTTTTGTCGAATGGGCCCGGGGATCCGGAGCCGATTAATTATGCGGTGGAGAATATCCGCAAGCTGATGGGGCGCGTTCCGGTGTTTGGGATTTGTCTGGGGCACCAGTTGTGCGGGCTGGCGCTGGGTGGAAAAACTTTCAAACTAAAATTTGGGCATCACGGTTCGAATCATCCGGTGCACAACTTGCTCACGCAGAAAGTGGAAATTACCGCGCAGAATCATGGTTTTTGTGTGGATCCGGATTCGCTGCCTTCGAGCGATGTGGAAATTACGCACATCAATTTGAACGATCACACCAACGAAGGCATGCGCCACAAGTCGTATCCATTTTTCAGCGTACAATACCATCCGGAAGCGTCCCCGGGTCCGCACGATTCGCACTATTTGTTCAAGCAATTCACCCAGATGATGAAGGAAACGCAACGGTGATGCGGAGCCTCGTTGTTTCCGCCTGCGTACTAGGCATTCCGGTTGTTGGGCCGCCCACCAACGTAGAGGTATCGGCCGTCCACGTGATCGACATCCGGGAATCGGCACGGAAGGTGCAAATAACGGCACTGCGGGATGGGAAGCCGCTGAGTGATGTCCGTCTCAGCTTTTATCTCGGGAGCGAACGGTCTTTACAGTTGTCGATCACGACAGATCAACTCGGTGTTGGCGTGACCCCAAAATTGGCGGTTGGTTCCTATGTGGTGGAGGCTGAAGGAGAATCTTCCTACGAGTTTGCAGAGATGGGTCTTAACGTAGCAGATCGAAAAGAACAGATCAGTGCGTTCAAGATGATCATCCCGCGGGGTCCTGAAGTGAAATTGTCAGAGGTGGAATCGACTCCGGTAACCGAACAACTGCGAGAGTTCAGCGGGCAGGTTGTGGACCAATCAGGTGCGATCATTCCCAACGCGTTCGCGCAAGTTTTCCGAAAGGAGCCGCCACTCGAGTTGGCAGCAAAAGTAAGAGCCGACGAAGAAGGGAAATTCTCAGCGAGGCTACCAGCGGGTTCCTACGTGGCTTTCGTGACATCGCGGTATTTTGCCACTACCGTAGTTGGGTTCTCAATCAAAAGCGAGAACAGTTCTAGACAGTTAAACGTGGTACTGAAGGTTGACAACACTCTTCCAGTTACTTCGCTAATCACTGGTGAAGCAAAGCCAATCTAAATGCCGAAACGTACTGATTTGAAGAAAATTATGATTATCGGCTCGGGGCCGATTGTGATTGGGCAGGCCTGCGAGTTTGATTATTCCGGCGCGCAGGCGTGTAAGGCGTTGCGTGCGGAGGGGTATGAGGTGGTGCTGGTGAATTCGAATCCGGCGACCATCATGACCGATCCGGAGATTGCGCAGCGTACGTACATTGAGCCGCTCACCAAGGAATATCTGGAAGAAATTATTGCGCGGGAGCGGCCGGACGCGTTGTTGCCTACGGTGGGCGGGCAGACCGCGCTGAATCTGGCAGTGGAGCTTTCCGAGAGCGGCATCCTCGAAAAATATTCGGTGGAGATGATTGGGGCGTCGCTGCGGGCGATCAAGGTGGCGGAGGATCGGCTGTGGTTTAAGGATGCTTGCCGCAAGATTGGGCTGGAGGTGCCGGCGTCGGCGTTGGTGAACAATGCGCAGGACGCGCTGCGGCTGTGCGATCAGCTGGGATTTCCCTTGGTGATTCGTCCTTCGTTCACGTTGGGTGGGACGGGCGGATCGATTGCGTATAACCGCGAAGAGTTTGGCGAAGCGATTTCGCATGCGCTGGATATGAGTCCGGTGCATGAAGCGCTGGTGGAAGAGTCGGTGCTCGGTTGGAAAGAGTACGAACTAGAAGTGATGCGCGATCATCGCGACAACTTCGTGGTGATCTGCACGATAGAGAATTTTGACCCGATGGGCGTGCACACCGGGGATTCCATCACGGTGGCTCCCGCACAGACTCTGACCGACAAGGAATACCAGCGGATGCGCGATGCGGCGGCCGCGATCGTTCGCGAAGTGGGCGTGGAGACCGGCGGTTCGAATGTGCAGTTCGCGGTGAATCCCGAGAACGGCAAAATGACCGTGATCGAGATGAATCCGCGGGTTTCGCGCAGCTCGGCACTGGCCAGTAAAGCGACGGGATTTCCGATCGCGAAGATTGCGGCGCGGCTGGCCGTGGGCATGTCGCTGGACGAGATCGCCAACGACATCACCAAGAAGACGCCTGCTTCGTTTGAGCCCACAATCGACTACGTGGTGGTGAAAATTCCCAAATGGCAATTTGAAAAGTTTCCTGGTGCAGATAGCACCCTGGGGACGCAGATGAAGTCGGTGGGCGAAGTAATGGCCATCGGGCGCACGTTTAAAGAAGCGCTGCAGAAGGGGATTCGTTCGCTGGAGCCGAGTACGCCGTGGAGGGCGCCGGTGGATGCGCCGGATTCGTTGCTGCGCGAGAAGTTGGCAACGCCGCGGCCGGATCGCATTCATTGGCTGTTGACGGCGGTGGAGCGTGGGCTGAACGCGGAAGAAATTAATGAGTTGACCGCCATCGATCCGTGGTTCATCCGGCAGATTGAAGAATTGACGGCGATGAACAAGCGGGCTTCGAACGTCACGGTGGAGACGGCTTCGAAGGAATTGTTGCGGGAAGTGAAGCGGCACGGGACGAGCGACGAGCAATTGGCGCAGATGTGGAAGACCACTCCGGCGGCGGTACGGTTGCAGCGAGCGCGCTATGGAGTTTCGCCGGTGTTTAAGCGGGTGGATACCTGTGCTGCCGAGTTCGAATCGTTCACGCCGTACATGTATTCGACATACGAGGATGAGGACGAATCGGAGCCGAGCTCGAAGCCGAAGATCATCATTTTGGGTAGCGGGCCGAATCGCATTGGGCAGGGCATCGAGTTTGATTACTGCTGCTGCCATGCGTCGTTTGCGCTGCGCGAAGACGGTTACGAAACAATCATGGTGAATTGCAATCCGGAGACAGTGTCGACGGATTACGACTCATCGGATCGGCTTTATTTTGAACCGCTGACGCTCGAAGACGTGCTGGCAGTGGTCGAAAAAGAAAAGCCGCAAGGTGTGATTGTGCAGTTTGGCGGGCAGACGCCGCTGAATTTGGCACTGGAGTTGAAACGCAACGGTGTGCCGATTATTGGCACGGGGCCGGAGTCAATCGACTTGGCGGAAGACCGGCGACGCTTTGGGCGTTTGCTGGACGAACTGAAAATTCCGCAGCCGCGAAATGGGACGGCGCTAATTCCGGAAGAAGCGGCGCGAGTCGCTGCTGAAATTGGAATGCCGGTGCTCGTGCGGCCTAGTTATGTGTTGGGCGGGCGCGCGATGGTGATCGCGTACGACGTAAACACAGTGCAGGAATATGTGGCGCAGGCGGCGTTGATGGGGCCGGCGCGACCCGTGTTGATCGACCAATTTTTGGAAGAAGCCACGGAAGTGGATGTGGATGCGCTGTGCGATGGCACGGAAGTGGTCATTGGCGGAATCATGGAGCACATCGAAGAAGCTGGGGTGCACTCCGGCGATTCTTCGTGCGTGTTGCCGCCGGTGAGTTTGGCGCCGGCAATTATCGATACGATTCGCGAGTACACCAAGAAATTGGCCTTGGCGCTGAAAGTCGTTGGGCTGATGAATGTGCAGTATGCGATTCAGCGCGACACGGTGTACGTGCTGGAAGTGAATCCGCGGGCGTCGCGCACGGTACCGTTTGTGAGCAAGGCGACGGGAGTGCCGTTAGCGAAAGTCGCGGCGCGATTGATGGCCGGGAAGAAATTGTCGACGATGAAGCTGCCATTGGTGCGGCATCACGGCGTTTCGGAAATTGCCGTGCATGAGTTTTATGCGGTGAAGTCGCCGGTGTTTCCGTTCAACAAGTTTCGTGGGGTGGATACCATTCTGGGGCCGGAGATGCGTTCGACCGGCGAAGTGATGGGCGTATCTACTTCGTATGGGCTGGCGTTTGCCAAGGCGCAGTTGGCGGCGGGGCAACGCTTGCCGCGCAAGGGTACGGTGTTTTTGAGCGTAAATGATCGCGACAAGAAACATGTTGGGCCGCTGGGGCAGGAATTGAGCGCGCTTGGTTTCAAATTATTGGCGACGCGTGGGACGGCGGCGGCGCTGGCGGATGCGGGGATTGAGGCGGAAGAAGTTTTTAAGGTGAACGAGGGGCGGCCGAATATCGTCGACCTGATCAAGACGGCGAAGATCGATTTGATTATTAATACGCCGCTGGGGCGCGAGTCTTTTTACGACGAGAAGTCTATTCGGCGGGCGGCGATTCGTTACAACATTCCTTGCATCACGACTTTGGCTGCGGCGCATGCGGCGGCGCGGGGGATTCAGGCGTTGCTGGAGCAGGGCACGGAAGTGGCGGCGTTGCAGGATTTGCATCGGAGTAGTTTGGCGGCGTCGAGTAGTTCGGATTGAGGGAAATCCCAAGGATCAGAAGCAAAACATACGTGGTGGATCGTCGGTAGCCTCCCACCCTTGCACAAACCGCAAGGATGGGCACCCCGGCTTTTCTGTATGGCTGGGGTTTAAAAGCTTTAAAACGGAGATGAGTTGAACCTTACTGGCATTTTTCCTGCGTTGACTACGCCGTTTGCGGCGGACGGATCGGTGTCGCTGGAGGATTTTCAGTTCAATATTCGGCGGTATAACCAGACGGAACTCAGCGGATATGTGGTGCTCGGGTCGACGGGCGAATCGGTGCTGCTGCAATCGCGCGAGATGGAAGCGATTCTTGCTGCGGTGAAAGAAGCTGCGGCTCCTGGCAAGACCCTTCTAGCCGGCTGCGGAGCGGAATCCACGGCGGAGACAATCGAACGCTGCAAGCGAGCGGCGGCGATCGGCTATCACGCAGCGCTGGTCAAGACGCCCTACTACTACAAAGTGGCGTACAAACCGGACGTGCTCATCGCCCATTATCGGCGAGTGGCGGATGAATCTCCGATTCCAGTGTTGCTTTATTCCGTGCCGATTTTCACCAACTTGGCGTTGGAGGCGCGCGAGACAATCGCGCTTGCGGACCATCGCAACATTATTGGAATTAAGGACAGCTCCGGAAACGTTCACCGCATTTCGGAGATGATTGCCGGTGCGCCGGCGGATTTTCGTGTACTGGTGGGGTCGGCATCGACGGTATTGCCGTGTCTTGCCATGGGGGCGGCTGGCGCAATTCTGGCGCTGGCCAGTGCGTTGCCTGAGGCGTGTTGCGGACTGTACAAGTTATTTCAATTGGGCCAATGGGAGAAGGCTAAGCAAGTGCAGCAACGGCTGTTGAGAGCATCGAACCTGTTGGTCGCTGAGCTGAGCATCGCCGGCGTGAAATATGCGATGGACCAGCGCGGGTATCGCGGCGGCGTACCGCGGCTTCCGTTGCAGCCGCTTTCCACGGAACAGAAATCGCGGGTGGACGCGTTCCTGGCGACCTTGGGTACGCCAGCCACGGTGTCGGCGTGACCTCCGAAGCGCCTTGCGGCAATCCCTCCGTTTGATGAGACGTTTTGTCGCGGGTAACATCTAAGGGCTCATGGACTGTCGCGCCCTCGCGTCCCGCCTGCTGCCGCATCAGTCGAAGTTGTACCTTTCCTTTCTCGATTCCTTTTCCAACGTAAAAGAGTTTTATCCGCATGCGCCGGAGATGTCTGCGGTGGAAACGATCGCACGTGAGCTGAAATTCCCCGACGAGCGGCGCCAGGCGGTTGTGGGCATTTTGCGCGAGCAGAATGCGGCGTTTGGGGCCGGGGCCGCGACGGTTGCGAATCTGGGGCGATTGGAACGCGGAGCGGTGGCGATTGTCAGCGGGCAGCAAGTAGGACTATTCAGCGGGCCGGCTTATTCGTTTTACAAGGCGTTGGCGGCGGTGGAGTTGGCGGCGGAACTCACCCGATCCGGGGTGGAAGCCGTCCCAGTCTTTTGGATGGCTACAGAAGATCACGATGTCGATGAGGTTCGCCATGTCAGTTGGTTTCAGGATGGAGAGCTGAAGCGATTTGAACTGGCCCCGCCTAGCGATCCGGAACAAGTGGGCCGGCCGGTTGGCAAGATTGTGCTGGGGCACGCGGTGGTTGAGCAGGTTCACGCTGCGGCCGAATTGTTGAGCAAGCAGGGTAGCGAAATGCTGGCTCGGCAATTGAAAGAAAGTTACGGTGCGAACGAAACGTACGGCAGCGCATTCGCGAAATTATTTGCGCGATTATTTTCGGAGCAGGGGCTGATTTTGTTGGAGCCGCTGGATGCGCGGCTGCATCGCGTCGCGGCACCGGTGTATCGGCAGAGCATCGCTGAGAGCGACGTGCTGAACGAGCAATTGCTGGAGCGTGGCAAGAAATTGGGGGCGGCCGGGTTTGAGCCGCAGGTAAAGGTCACCGCGAAGAGCACGCTGCTGTTTTATATGGGTGAGGGGCCGCGGCAAGCGATCGCTTCTGCGGGCGGCGGGAAATTCCAAACGGGTACGAAAAAGTGGGAGAAAGCAGAACTGCTCGCGGAGATTGAGACCGCTCCCGAGAATTTCAGTCCCAGCGCGTTGCTGCGGGCGGTGGTGCAGGATTATTTGTTGCCGACGGCGGCTTATGTTGCCGGGGCCGCGGAAATTTCGTATTTTGCGCAGTCCGCGGTGGTGTACGAGAGAATCCTGCAGCGCATGCCGGTGATTTTGCCGCGTCCGGATTTCACCCTGGTGGACGTCAAAGCCGAAAAGCTGCTGCAGAAATACAAGCTAACGGTGGAAGACCTGTGGGCCGGCCCGCAGGAAGTGCGGCGCAAGATGGAACGCGTCTCGGTGCCCCCGGCGTTAACCGAAGATTTCGAGCAAAATCATGCGCAAGTCATGAAGTTGCTGGATGCTTTGCGCGAGCACATCGAAAAGTTGGACCCGACGCTGCAGGGTGCAGTGAGTACGACCCGGAAGAAAGTGGAATTTCAGATGGACAAGTTGCGGCGGAAAACCGGGCGCGCTCTGGAGGGCAAAGAGAGCCTGCTTACCGCGCACGAGAACTTTCTGGAGAACTTGTTGTATCCGCACAAGACGCTACAATCGCGGGAGCTTTGTCTGTTGCCGTTTCTAGCGCGACTGGGGCCGGGCGGCTTGGCTGAGCTGCAGAAACTGTGTGGCAGCGCGAACCTCGGGCGGCATTGCATCGTGCAACTTTCCTGATTTTCAACTCTGAGGAGGAATGTGGCTACTCATACGCTGAAGGTTCGCACGGATCGCCGCACGCAACTTCTGGAGGTCACCGATCAAGTGCAAGAGGCGTTGTCGAAGTCCAAAGTGAGCAGCGGCGTTTGTTACGTGTTCGTACCGCATACGACGGCAGCGGTCATGATCAATGAATGCGCCGATCCTGACGTAGCGAGTGACCTGGAAGGCGCGTTTGACCGGCTGGTGCCCTTCGAAGGCCCTTATCGCCATGCTGAAGGGAATTCAGATTCGCACATGAAGTCGGTGCTGGTGGGAGCGAGCCAGGTGGTTTTTGTGGAGCAGGGCAAACTGCAGTTGGGTCGGTGGCAGGGAATTTTCTTTTGTGAGTTTGATGGGCCGCGAGAGAGGCATTTGCAATTAAGGATTGTGGCAGACCCGAGTTAGTTGGCGAGCTGTATTCAGGGCAGCTTGAACCAGATTCACCCACAACTAAAAACGCTTGTTAGACAGGCCGCAGCGCCTGCGTGGCGGCGCTTTGCTGTGTTAAAGTTTTGGTGTCAATGAGCAACCTCGGCATCTACGTACAGGTCCCTTTCTGCCAGACCAGATGCACTTATTGCAATTTTCATACCGGGGTGGTTTCGTTGGCGCGGTTTGCGCCGTATGTCGCGGCGGTGTGCCGGGAAGTTGAAGCGCACGAGAAGTTTTACGCCGCGCACGGGGTTGAATTGCCTGCCGCAGTGAAGCGCGCAACGGTCGACACGGTTTATATTGGCGGCGGCACGCCAAGCCTGCTTGATCCCGCTCACCTACAGAGCATTCTTGATTCGATTCGCGGGGCGTTTGTCGGCGAATTTTCTGAAATCACGCTCGAAGCCGATCCTGAGACAATCACTGCCGAAAAAGCGGAAGCGTGGCTGCACGCTGGGATCAACCGCATCAGTTTTGGGGTGCAGTCGTTCTGCGATGCAGAACTCGCTGCGGCGGGGCGCATGCATCGCAGTGCGGATGTGTATCGTGCGGCGGCCATCTTGCGCGAAGCTGGCATAGAGAATATTTCGTTCGATCTGATTGCTGGATTGCCGTTGCAGACACCGAAGAGTTGGGAGGGCTCGCTGCGAGCGGCAGTGGAGCTCCGACCCGAGCACGTCTCGGTGTACATTCTGGAAGTGGATGAGAAGAGTCGGCTGGGCGCGGAATTATTGAGCGGCGGGAAGCGGTACAACGCGGAGTCGGTGCCGTCAGAAGACCAGATGGCTGAGTTCTATGAACTGGCACAAAGCGTGCTAAGCGCTGCCGGGTACCACCACTACGAAATTTCCAACTGGGCCAAGCCGGGACGCGAGTCGGTCCACAATCTGAAATATTGGCGGCGGCAAGCGTATTTGGGATTTGGGGCGGGTGCGCACTCGTTTTCGGGAACGCAGCGCTGGGCCAACGCGCACGATGCGGCGAACTATGTGAGCGCGATGGATGGCGAGAATTTGCCGATCCAGTCCGTCGAGATGATCACTCCGGAAGCGGCGTTAGAAGAAGAGTTGTTTCTGGGGCTGAGGCAACTCGATGGGATCGACGTTTCACGGATCGAAAGCGCTTATGCGGTAAACCTCGCTTCGCGATTTGATCCGCTGGCTTCGTCGGGTTTGGTGGAGCGAAACGGTTCGAACGTGCGGTTAACACCATCGCGGATTAGCGTGTCCAACGAAGTGTTCGTGGAATTATTGAAGTGAGAGTGGTTGGGACCATAGATATTTTGGACAAATGTCAGAAGTTTTTTAATTTCAGCGGCGAGGTTTTCGAGTGAGCACAACGATCGCCAATACCAGCGTCACGAATCAACGGCAGACCGAGATGCGCGCGGAAGAAATTGTCGATTTTCGGAGCGACACGGTAACCAAGCCCTCTGCGGAGATGCGCCGGGCCATGGCGGAGGCCGAAGTTGGCGATGACGTTTATGGCCATGACCCTACCGTCAATCAATTGGAACGCGAAGCTGCGGAGATTTTCGGCAAAGAAGCGGCGCTGTTTGTGCCTTCCGGCACGATGGGCAACCTCATCGCGATCAAAGTGCACACGCATCACGGCGATGAAGTGATTTGCGACGAGCGTGGGCACGTAAATTTGTATGAGTTGGCTTCCATGTCGGCGGTGGCCGGTTGTATGCCGCGGATTGCCCGCGGTGTGGATGGAATTTTGTCGTGGGTAATGATTGAAGCGGTGATTCGACCGCACATTTACTACGACTCGCAAACTGCACTGGTTTGTCTCGAGAATACGCACAACATGGCTGGTGGGGTGGTGTATCCCACGGCGACCGTCGATGAGATTTGCAATCGCGCGCACGACGCTAAGTTGAAAGTGCACATGGATGGAGCGCGTATTTTTAATGCGTCCGTGGCGTTGAACGAGCCGGTTGCGAAAATGACGAAGAATTGCGACTCGGCGATGTTTTGTTTATCGAAAGGGCTGGGAGCACCGGTAGGCTCGATGCTGGTGGGCTCGCAGGCGTTCATTGATAAATCGCGAATCTATCGAAAAATGTTTGGCGGGGGCATGCGGCAGGCGGGAGTGATCGCTGCGGCGGGTTTGGTCGCGTTGCGCAAGTCGCCGGGGCGGCTGCACGTCGATCACGAAAACGCGCAAATACTGGCGCAGGCCTTGGCCAAGATGCCGCAGATCAAGATTGATCCGGGCAAAGTCAAAACCAATATCGTGATTGGCGATTGTTCTGCTACGGGAAAGACGGCGGTGGAATTTTGTGATGAGTTGTTCGCGCGGGGTGTATGGGCGCAGGATACGGCGCTGCATTCGGTGCGCTTTGTGACTCACTGTGACGTAGATCGCGCTGGAGTGGAGCGGGCTTTGCCGATTATTCGAGATGTGGCAGGGAATGTGAAGAGGGCGAACGCATGAGTGCAAATTTGTTCGGTGCCAAGGTAGGGATTTCTCAAACGAGAAAGCGCAACTTCGCCGGGTGCATGTGCGTCGCGGCGCTATTGGCGGCGATGCTCGTGCCGCGATTGACCGCTGCGGGACCCGGAGACACAGCCGCGAGCGCGGAAGCGCCTCCTACGGTGGCGGAAGCCAAGGCCTTTCTGGATGAAGCCGAGGCCAAGCTTTTTGACCTGGGCAACAAAGCGCAGCGCGCGGCTTGGGTGCACCAGAACTTCATTACCGACGACACTGACCAGATCGCCGCGGACGAGGGCGAAGTTCTGAACACCTACACGGTGGAGCTGGCCAAGAAAGCTCATCGTTTTGACAGTTTGAAATTGCCGCCGGAGATGGCGCGCAAGATGCTGTTGGTGAAATTGCAAATTGGATTTCCCGCGCCGTCGAACACCGCAGAACAAAAAGAATTAGCGGCAGTTTCCGCTTCACTGGAAGGGGATTACGGCAAAGGAAAGTGGTGCCCGGATGGAGAGGCTGCTAAGGGCGGAGGCACCGATCCAAAATGCCTGGATATCACGGCCATCGATCAAAAAATGGCTACCAGCCGGGATCCGGAAGAACTGAAACGCGCGTGGCTTGGATGGGAAGCGGTGGGCGCGCCGATGCGCGAGCGTTACGCGCGACAAGTGGAACTGGGCAACAAAGGCGCCAAGGAGCTGAACTATTCCGACGTGGGAGTGATCTGGCGTTCGCAGTACGACATGCCACCCGACGCGTTTGCGAAAGACGTCGATCGGTTGTGGGATCAGCTGCGGCCACTATATGAATCGCTGCATGCGTACGTTCGCGGTCAACTGCGGAAAAAGTATGGCGCGGCGCTGGTGCCGGAACACGGGCCGATTCCGATTCAGTTGCTGGGCAATGTGTGGGGCCAGGAGTGGAACAATATTTATCCGCTGATGGATTCGCCGAAGCCGGCGCAGAGCTTCGACCTGACCAAAATTTTGCAGGAGCGTCATACCGATGCGAAGGGCATGGCCAAATATGGTGAAGGGTTTTTTACTTCGCTGGGATTTGCGCCGCTACCGGCGACGTTCTGGGAGCGGTCGTTGTTCACCAAGCCAGCGGACCGCGACGTGGTTTGCCATGCCAGTGCTTGGGATGTCGATTCTAAAGACGATTTGCGCATAAAGATGTGCATTCAGATTACCGAAGAAGACTTCCGCACCATTCATCACGAAGAGGGGCACAATTTTTACCAGCGGGCATACAACAAGCAGCCGCCGCTGTTTCAGGGCAGTGCCAATGATGGATTCCACGAAGCGGTAGGCGACACGATCGCGCTTTCGGTCACTCCCGAATATTTGAAGAAGATTGGATTGATCGAGACGGTTCCTTCTGCGTCGGATGATACGGATTACTTGCTGCAGCAGGCACTGTCGAAGGTGGCTTTCCTTCCGTTCGGTTTACTGGTCGACAAATGGCGCTGGGAAGTTTTCTCCGGCCAAGTGAAGCCCGCGGAATATAACAAAGAGTGGTGGGCGCTGAGGCTGAAGTATCAGGGCATTGCTGCTCCGGAACCGCGGACGGAAGCGGATTTCGATCCGGGGGCGAAGTATCACGTGGCTTCAGGAACTCCTTACATGCGCTATTTTTTGGCGCGGATTTTGCAATTTCAGTTTCAACGCGCGTTGTGCCGGGAGGCTGGATACACCGGGCCGCTGCATCGCTGCTCAATTTATGGCAACAAGGCGGCGGGCGATAAGCTGAATCAGATGCTGTCGATGGGCCTAAGCAAGCCCTGGCCTGACGCATTAGAGGCGCTGACCGGCGAGAAAGAAATGGACGCCTCGGCCTTGGCGGATTATTTCGCGCCGCTGAAGACCTGGCTTGACGAGCAAAATAAAAAGAACAACTACCCGGTAGGCTGGTAGCAGGAGAACGCGTGGATTTTCGACTGACTGACGAACAGCAGCAGTTGCGCCGCAGCGTGCGGGAATTTGCCGAAGGCGAAATTCTGCCGCACGTGATGGAGTGGGACGAAGTTTCGCATTTCCCCAAGGAAATTATTCCCAAGCTGGGCGAGATGGGTTTGCTGGGAGTGATTTTTCCCGAGGAATATGGCGGTGCGGGGCTGGGCTACGCGGAATATGCCGTGGTGATTGAAGAGCTGTCGCGCGTCGATGGTTCGGTGGGAATCATCGTGGCGGCGCACAATTCGTTGTGCAGCAATCACATTTTTAAATTTGGCACGGAGGAACAAAAGAAAAAATATCTGGTGCCACTGGCCGGCGGGAAAAAGATCGGCGCGTGGTCGCTGACGGAGCCGGAAGCTGGATCGGACGCGGGTGGGACGCGAACCACTGCGGTGCGCGACGGGAATTCCTGGGTGCTGAACGGCGCGAAGACGTTTACAACCAACGGGAGCTACGCGGACACTTGCGTGGCCATGGCGGTCACCGACAAGTCCAAAGGTTCGCACGGTATTAGCGCGTTCATTTTGGAAAAAGGCATGGCGGGTTTTAAGCCGGGCAAGAAAGAAAACAAGCTGGGGATGCGCGCCAGCGATACTTCGGAAGTGATTTTTACGGATTGCCGGGTGCCGGCGGAGAATTTGCTTGGTCCCGAAGGCGAAGGCTTTACGGGCAGCTTAAAAATTCTGGACGGTGGGCG
This sequence comes from uncultured Acidobacteriota bacterium, assembly GCA_963846145.1. Taxonomy (GTDB): domain Bacteria; phylum Acidobacteriota; class Terriglobia; order Acidiferrales; family UBA7541; genus Acidiferrum. Next base: position 465,617 of record CAWJUV010000010.1, read on the forward strand.
AATTTCGATTGCGGCATTGGCACTAGGCATGGCTCAAGGCGCCCTGGATGCGGCGACGAAATACGCCAAGCAGCGGAAGCAGTTTGGGCAAGCCATCAGCGAGTTTCAGGCGATTCAATTTAAGTTGGCGGATATGGCCACGGAAGTTGAGGCCGCGCGACTGCTGGTGTATCAGGCAGCGTGGCTGGCGGATAAAGGCGATGTACGCTTCACCCGCGAATCAAGCATGGCCAAATTGTTCGCCAGCGAAGTGGCCGTCCGCGTGGCCAATGAGTGCGTGCAGATTCATGGCGGGTACGGATTCATCAAGGATTACCCCGCGGAAAAGTTTTATCGCGACGTGAAGCTTTGCACCATCGGTGAAGGGACCAGCGAAATTCAGAAACTGGTGATTGCGCGGCAACTGCTTGGAAAAAAATAGTCGGCTGAGGCGCGCGGCGTTTTGTTAAAAGCTCCACAAGAAAAAATGGCGGCTTCGGTGGAAAAGTGGGCGCAAGACGTGCGCGCGGGTGATGTGCGCGCGCTTTCACGGGCGATTACCGCGGTTGAAAATCACGACGCCAATGCCGAGCCCTTACTCCAACTTCTATTTCGCCACACCGGGCAAGCGTATCTGATCGGCGTGACGGGCGCTCCAGGAACAGGCAAGAGCACCTTGGTCGACCGGCTGGGGGCCTTTTACCGTAAGCAGCAAGAGGCGGTTGGAATTATCGCGGTCGATCCGACCAGTCCGTACTCTGGCGGAGCGATACTGGGCGATCGCATTCGGATGCAAGGCCATGCCGGGGATGCCGGGATGTTTATTCGCTCGATGGCCACGCGCGGGTTTATGGGCGGGTTGTCGCGCAGCACATCGGAAGTTGCGCTGTTACTGGATGCCGCGGGCAAGCGGCAGATTTTGATTGAGACCGTGGGCGTGGGCCAGGATGAGATCGATATTGTACGGCTGGCGGATTGCGTGATCGTGGTGGTGGTGCCCGGGTTGGGCGATGACATTCAGAACATGAAAGCCGGTTTGATGGAGATTGCGGATATTTTTGTGGTGAATAAAAGCGATCGTGAGGGATCCGAGCGTGTCGAGCAGCAATTGCATGCAATGCTGTCGTTGGTGATGCCGCGAGACGGGTGGCATCCGCCGGTGGTTCGAACGGTAGCGTCAGAAAATCGTGGAGTGGACACGCTGGCAGCGGCCGTTGCGAAATTTCGCGATCATTTCTCGGCGCTGCCAGAGCAAAAGAAAAAGCAGGTCGAGAATTGGAAGAAGCGCCTGCTGGAATTGCTGGAGTCCCGACTGCTGGAGCGGGCTTTGCGGGATGGGGGAGAGGACCAGCTTACGCGACTGGCCACGGAAGTCGCCGACCGGCAGAAGGATCCATTCACCGCGGTGAATGAGATTTTAGCCAAGAGCGGGCTGAATGCTTGATGACGCCTTTGAAGTGATTCTATTTATGGCTGATCTCATGGCCGACGTTTGGATGGCGCGCAATGCACGTTGGTGAGATTGAAGTTCTGCCAATCCATGCAGGGAATTTTTATCTGGATGGCGGAGCCATGTTTGGCGTGGTTCCCAAAACGCTGTGGGAGAAAAAATCTCCAGCCGATGAGAAGAATCGGATTCGGCTGGCCGCGAACTCGTTGCTGGTGTGCGCGGATGGTAAGAACATATTGGTGGAGACCGGGAACGGCACGAAATGGGATACCAAGCTGCGTAACATTTACGGAATTCAGGATGGGGATCCGCTGAACGAATCGCTGGGCCGTTTAGGAGTGTCGCCGAAACAGATCGACCTGGTGATCAACACCCACTTACATTTCGATCACTGTGGGGGAAACACGCGGCATATCGATGGGCGGGATATGCCAGCGTTTCCCAACGCCAAGTACGTGGTGCAGGGCGGTGAATTGCATCACGCGATGCAGCCCACCGAACGCGATCGCGCCAGCTACATTGAAGATCGCATCGTGCCCATAACCGATGCAGGGCTGTGGAAGTTGGTGGAAGGCGACGTGGAGATCGTCCCAGGTATATCTGTCGTGCGGATTCCTGGCCACAATGCCGACATTCAAGCGGTGAAGATTTCTGGTGGCGGGCGGGTGATTTTTTACGTGGCGGATTTGTTTCCGACGCGGCATCACATACCGTTGGCGTGGATGACCGGCTACGACCTGTATCCGCTGCAAAGTTTGGAAACGAAGCGGAAGCGCGTCGCCGACATAGTGGAGCAGCGCTGGATCTTAGCCTTCGGGCACGACCCGGATTTTCCGGCGGCGACGTTGCATGAACATAACGGCAAAGTGGAATTTGAGCCGGTCGATCTGAGCAAATAGGCTTTCGAGAACCGAGGAGAACGGGATGGCAGTGGAGAAACGAAAGGCCAAGAGCGGCGCAAAAACGGCGGGCAAAGCGCAGGCGAGCTTGGGAATTATTGGCGGCAGCGGGCTGTACTCGATGGCTGGTTTGACGGACACGCGCGAAGTAAAAATGCGCACACCGTTCGGCGACCCGTCCGATGCGATCGTGCTGGGCACGCTCGAAGGGCAACGGGTCGCTTTTCTGGCGCGACACGCGCGTGGCCACCGTCTTCTGCCGGGGGAGATCAACTACCGCGCCAATATCTATGCGATGAAATTGCTGGGGGTCGAACGCATCATTTCTGTCAGCGCGGTCGGCTCGCTGCAGGAAGATTTGCGGCCGGGAGAATTTCTGGTGCCCGATCAATTTGTGGATCGCACCCGGCATCGGGTGTCTACGTTTTTTGGCGGTGGACTGGTGGCGCACGTCTCTTTTGCGCATCCGACGTGCGAGCCGGCTTCAAATGTGTTGGCCGATGCCAGCGTGCATTGCGGCGTCAAAGTTCATCGGCGCGGCACTTATATCTGCATGGAGGGCCCGCAATTTTCCACCTTGGCGGAAGCGAACATGCATCGCCAGTTGCATTTCGAAGTGATTGGCATGACCAACGTCACCGAAGCCAAGCTCGCGCGGGAAGCGGAGATTTGCTACGCCACGATTTCGATGATTACCGACTACGATTGCTGGCATCCTGAACATGAGTCAGTTACCGGCGCGCAAATCATTGCGACCCTGAATCAAAATGCCGAGAATGCCCAGAAAGTTTTACGTGAAGCGATACGGGCGATGCCGCGGGAGCGTTCCTGCAAGTGCGGCTCGGCGTTACAACATGCGTTGATCACGGATTTGAAGCTGGTCCCCACAGCCACCAAGAAGCGCTTGGCGGCCATTCTCGAAAAGTACCTTTAGGAGAAAACTGTGTCTCTACTCGTGGTGGGTTCAGTGGCGTTTGACTGTCTGGAAAGCCCGTACGGAAAAGTGGAGCGGGCGCTGGGTGGCGCGGCCACATACTTTGCAGTGGCAGCCAGCCATTTCACGCAGGTGAATCTAGTCGGAATTGTCGGCGATGATTTTACCGCCGCGGATGCGCGCATTTTCCGTGGGCGCAAGATCGACACGGAAGGGCTGGAGCGAGCCACAGGAAAGACGTTCTTCTGGTCGGGGCGCTATTCGGAAAATTTGAATGAGCGGGTCACGCTGGTGACGGACCTGAACGTCTTCGCGGACTTCAAGCCGAAATTGCCGGAAAAGTATAAGCGTTCGAAAAACGTATTTCTCGCTAACATCGCGCCCGACTTGCAACGCGACGTGCTGAAGCAGGTGCTCAAGCGACCCAAAGTTGTGGCGCTGGACACCATGAATTATTGGATTGAGCGCACCAACGAGGAACTGCGTGAAACGCTCAAGCACGTAGATATCTTGATGATCAACGATTCCGAGACGAGGCAGCTCTCCAGCGAACATAATTTGTTGCGTGCGGCAAAGCACATCTTCAAAATGGGGCCGAGCACGTTGATCGTGAAGCGCGGCGAGTACGGCGCGATGATGGTCGACAAGCGCGGGGTGTTTTGCGTTCCGGCGTTTCCGCTGGAAGAGCCGCACGATCCCACCGGTGCGGGTGATAGCTTTGCCGGGGGATTCATGGGGTACCTCAGCAGCGTCGGATCACCAAATGATGCCAACCTGCGTCGGGCCATGGTCTACGGTTCGGTGTTAGGGAGCTTCGCCGTGGAAAAATTTGGGCTGGAGCGGCTGCGCACCCTGAAGCGCAACGAGATACACGCCAGAGCACGGCACTTTGCGAAATTGACGCAATTTACGTTGTAACTTGTAAACTTCAGTGGGGCGCCGCAACGTTAATTGCGGCGGGCGTTTTCGCCATCCATGTAAATGTTGCCTCTCGAAAGCATTGTTGAGCGCCTGCTATGGGCCGCGCTGCTCGGCGCGGCGATTGGCGTGGAGCGCGAGATTCATCGGCGTCCATCTGGGGCGCGCACGGCGATTTGTATTTCGGTGGGTTGCGCGTTCTTTACGATTGTTTCGGTGGAATTGGCGCGTGCCACTGGCGACAGCAGCACCACGCGCATCGCTTCGAACGTGGTACAGGGAATTGGATTTTTGGCGGCGGGCGCGATTCTTCGGCATCGCGGCAGCGTTCCCGGACTGACTACGGCAGCGTCAATTTTTGCAGTGGCTTCCATGGGAATGGGTGCCGGCGCGGGGCTGTATCGAGCTTCGGGAATTGCGTGCCTGGTGACGCTGTTTGCGCTGACGCCGCTGTTTTATTTTGAACAGTGGGTAAAAGAGAAGCGACGGCACATGCTATTCCGCGTTTCAAGCGATCATGCCACCAATATCATCGGCGAAGTGCATCGCATTTTTTCCGAAGCAGGAATCGCGTTGAATAATTTGCAGGTGTCATTGCTGGAACCGAAACATGTGGTGACGTTCGATGCGGACGTGGCCGAACACAAGCAGAGCGGAATTTTAACGGAGTTGGCGCGGCCGGGTTTGGCGTTCGAAATGTATCCAGCGGACAAGGGCCACGACTGATGCCACGTTCAGACAGTATCGCCAAGGTGCGGCGCATGGAGCTTCCAAACGAGAGCGACGGCGTTCGCAAGCCGAGGGCGCTCACGAGAAATATGGTGGTGATGCCGTTTGCGCCGGCGTCTCCGGCAGAGCCCGCGCGGATTCTGGCAGGGATCGCCGAACTTGAGCGTTTGGGTTTCTTGGTTGGCGAGCTGGATGTGTTGACCAATGACGGATATTTCGCCGGAACGGTCGATGACCGGCATGAGCGGTTTGTAAGTTCGCTGGTACGCACGGATATTGGTGCGTTGGTGGGCACGCGCGGGGGGTACGGTTCGAATTATCTGCTCGACGAGATGCGCATTCCCAATCCGTCGAATCCAAAAATTATTTGCGGTTATAGCGATCTGACTTCACTGCAGATTTATTTGTGGCAGCGGTTTCAGTGGGTAACATTTTACGGCCCGATGTTGGCGGCGGGATTTGACGCCGGTGCAAACGTGCCGAAAGGCTACGATCGCGATTCGCTGCTGACGGCCCTGCAAAAAGTGGAAGGCACGTGGGAGATCGCGCTGCAAGGCGAAACGATGACCGGCGGTGCCACCACCGGGAGACTGCTGGGTGGATGCTTGACGCTGGTGGAAACGACCATCGGTACGCCGTGGGAATTGCAGACCGATGGCGCGATTTTGGTGCTGGAAGATCGCGGCATGAAGCCGTGGCAGGTGGATCGCGCGCTGATGCATTTGCAGCAAGCCGGGAAATTTGTTGGGATACGCGGAATTATTTTGGGTGATTTTCCGGAGTGTGAGTCGCCCGTGGCGGGGAGCGCGACGGTGCGCGAGGTGTGCCACAGGATTTTGTCGTCGTTGGGTGTGCCGGTAGTTTATGGTGCGCCGGTGGGACATACGGTGCGGCCGATGGTGACGTTGCCACTGGGAGTTGAGGCGCGTTTCTCGGCTGAAGGAGAAGGAGTGCTGAAAATTCTGGAGCCTGCGGTGACTGCATGAGCGACGCGAAACATGTGCATGTGATTGGAATCGGCGGATCGGCGATGGCGCCGCTGGCGGGAATGCTGCGGGAGAGCGGCTATCGCGTGACTGGTTCGGATTCGGGAGTTTATCCGCCGGCGTCGACATTATTGGAGACATTGGGAATTTCGTTTTCCCATTCGTTTGACGCGAAGAATTTAGATCCGGCGCCGGATCTGGTGGTTGTGGGAAACATCATTGCGCGCGGGAATCGTCGAGCTGGAGGAAGTGCTCGACCGCAAGATTCCGTACCGGTCGCTGCCGGAAATGCTGGAAGAAGTGTTTCTGCCGGGGCGACATTCGATTGTGGTCAGCGGCACCCATGGAAAAACGACGACTACGGCGATGACCGCGTGGATTTTTCAGACAGCGGGAAAGAAGCCGAACTTCTTGGTTGGCGGAGTGGCGGAGAATTTTGGGAAGAGCTACGGACTGGGCGGTGGCGAAGAATTTATTTTGGAAGGCGACGAGTACGAGACGGCTTTCTGGGATCGCGGGCCGAAGTTTTTTCATTACCATCCGGACGATTTGATCATCACGTCGCTGGAGTACGATCACGCGGACATTTATGCGGATTTTCCGACGTATGAGCTGGCGTTTCGGCGGCTGGTGAATTTGGTGCCGCGGCGTGGAAGCACGGTGATTTGGGGCGACACTGCGGATTCGGGGCCAGCGTTGCGCCGAGCGGCGGAGAAGGCATTGTGCAAAGCGGAGACGTACGGATTCTCCGCGGAGAATGATTGGATCGCCAGCGATGTGCGGATTGAGAGTGAAGGTGTGCGATTCCGTGTCACGCATCACGGCCAATTGTTTGGAGAATTCCTGCTGGCCGCGACTGGGCGGCATAACGTGTTGAATGCTCTGGCGGCAATGATCGTCGCGCAGGGGCGGGGAATTTCTGCATCGGACATCGCTGCAGCACTGAAAACATTTCGCAGCGTGAAGCGTCGAATGGATGTGAAGGGCGAATTCAACGGCGTCTTGGTGGTCGATGATTTTGCGCATCATCCGACCGCGGTGAAGGCCACGATTGAAGCCGCACGCGGGCGCTGGCCAAGTCGGCGGCTGTGGGCGATTTTGGAGCCGCGTTCTAACTCGATGCGGCGCAAAGTGTTTCAGGAGTCGCTGCCCCAGTCTTTGGCGCTGGCGGACCGGGTGATTTTGGGTGGAGTATTTCGTTCGCAGCAATTGGGCGATGAAAATCGGCTGGACCCGGAATCCGTGGCACAGAGCGTTCGAGCTTTAGGCAAGGATGCGCGTGTGTTGAATGGCAGCGACGTGATTGCGGAGACCTTGGCGGCGGAGGCCGAGCCCGGCGATCTACTATTGGTTATGTCCAATGGCAGCTTTGACGGATTGTGCGACAAGTTGACGAAAAAACTTGCGGCAGAAGTGCAGGTACCTTCCGGGACTCGCGGAAGGTGAGTCGCCGTTCGCCCCGCTGGCGATTTTTGCTCCCGTTTTTATTGTTGGCCGGGTGCGCGTTGGCTCCCGCTTCCCGCGCCACGATTCGCTACGAAATCTCCCTCGAACATCCAGACCAACATTTGTTTCACGTCACGATGGTCATTCCGGACGTTACCGATCAGGTGACCGTACAGATACCGGCTTGGAATGCGCTGTATCAGATTCGCGATTTCAGCGCGCACATTCAGCGAGTCGAGGCGTTGCAAGGACCGGGTGACACGGTCAACGCGCCATCCTCGTCGCTTGCGCCAATCGAGAAAGTCGACAAGCAAACCTGGCGCATCACCGCGCGCGGCACGGTCACTATTCGTTACGCCAGTTATTGGGATGAAACTGGGCCGTTTGCTACGCAACTCAACACGGAGCACGCTTTCTTTAATCCGGCGATGATCCTGATGTATGTACCGGAGCGACGCGCTGAGGCGGTGCAGGTGAGTCTGTCCGGCGCTGCGCCGCAATGGAAAGTTGCCAGCGCGCAGGATTTTCAAGCGTCTTCGACGGCAGAAACGAACTTTGCTGCGAGCTTTTCGGACTACGACGCGCTGGCTGACAATCCCGTCGAAGTTGGCAAATTCGAGGAATTTACGCTCGACGGTCTCACCCCGGAAGTGCGTGTGGTAATTCACGGCGACAGTTACAAGAAGAAAGATGTCGAGAGCGAATTGCGGCGGATCTGTGAATATGAAACCAAGTTGATGCACGGCGCGCCGTACCCGCGCTACACATTTATCCTGCACATTGGGCGAGGTTCAGCAGGAGCGGGGGGCGGGATGGAACATGCCAACTCGACGGCGATCTCTGTTTCGTCTGGAGAATATCTTTCGGGCATAGCGGCACATGAATTTTTTCATTTGTGGAATGTGAAACGCATCCGTCCGGTGACGCTCTATCCGGTCGATTACAGCAAGGAGCAGTACACGCGCGCGCTGTGGTTTGCGGAGGGCGTGACCAGCACTTATGGCGCGTACACGCTGGAGCGCACGGGACTGTGGACGAAGCAGCAGTTCTACCACGATCTCGGCGGGCAGATTACCGAACTGGAAGGTCGTTCCGCGAATCGCTGGCAAAGCGCGGAGCAGTCGAGTCTCGACGCCTGGCTCGAAAAATACCCGCTGTATAACCGCGCGGAAGACAGCGTCTCGTATTACACCAAGGGCCAAGTTTTGGGGGACTTGCTGGATATTTTGATTCGCGATCGCACCGCGAATGACAAAAGTTTAGACGATGTGTTGCGCGCCATGAACCAAGAGTTCGCGCAGGCTGGGAAAAGCTATCGCGACAGTGGCGATGTGCAATTGACCGCGGAGAAACTGGCGGGCGGCTCGTTCGAGGAGTTTTTCAAACGTTACGTCGCTGGCGCCGATGCGTTGCCATACCGCGCCACGCTACAATTGGCTGGTCTCGATTTACGGGAGAGTGCGCATTCGCGCGCGCTGGTGGGAATCGTTACTCAACCGGCGACTGGTGGACTACTGGTGAGCTCGATGGATCCCAACGGTCCAGCGGCGGGCTCCGGTCTCCAGATCGGTGATGTGATTGAAAAGTGGGATGGCGGCAATCCGCCACGGCGTTCGAATGATTGGCTGTCACACCACAAAGCCGGAGACGTGTTGCATTTGCTCGCTCGCCGCGATGAGAGGGAGGTCTCCGTCGATATACGCCTCGGCGAGACCACCGAGACTTTCTATGACGTGGTGGAAGATTCGCACGCTGGAGAAAAAGCTCGGCGAGTGCGCGAAGGCTGGTTGCGGGGAATGACCAATGCGGAAGGCCGTCACGCCACCAACTGACATTCAGATTCTAAACTTCTCTCAAAAACTTCCTACGGCGCGAATTAAGTCCGTGCCAACTCACAATTCGAAATGATCCGCACACTTTTCGTCGGCATATTTCTGTCGGTCTATATCCTGATCGTTGGGCCGCCGCTCTTGGTGTACACGCTGATTCGCGGTAACGCGGATGCGTTGTTTGCAGCTGGTATCGGCGGCGTGATGTTCTTTGTGCGCGCGGCGGGAGTGCGCTTGCGTGTGGTTGGGACGGAGCGGATTCCAAAGGTGGCGTGCCTGTTTGCCGCGAATCACACCAGTTCGCTCGATGCGCCCGCCGTGGTCGGTGCGATTCCTCGGCGCATCGCCATTTTACTGAAGGAGTCGCTGTTTCGATTTCCAGTGGTGGGCACGGCGTTCCGAATGGCGGGATTTATTCCCGTGGAGCGGGGGCACGATTCGGCAGTTGAAAGTCTCGAGAAAGCTACGGAATCGTTAAGCGCGGGCCGTTCATTTCTGATTTATCCGGAAGGGACACGCAGCCCGGACGGACGCTTACAAAAATTCAAGAAGGGCGCGGTGGTGATGGCCATTAAAGCGGGCTCGCCGATTGTGCCGGTGGCGTGTTCCGGGGCGCATTTGCTGATGGCGAAGCGTTCGCTAAAGTTGCGAGCAGGCGAAGTCGTGGTGGAATTTCTAGACCCCATCGATGCGTCGGCATATTCGTTGGCGCAACGCGATGAATTGAACCAACGCGTCCACGATGAGTTGGCCGCGGGGTTGCCGCCGAGTCAGCGACCAATTGGATTTCCGGGAGCGGCCTGACGAGGCATTCTTCGAACGCGCCCGTTAGCTTTTGCGCGCCTTCAACTTTTCGATTTCTTCTTCCAGCTCCCACACGCGTTTCTGTAAGTCCGGCAAGCGATTGAGAGCAGCGACCTGTTTCAGCCACGCACGATTCTCCACTGCGGGATAACCGGAGTACATGGCGCGCGACGGAATATCGTTAGGAATGCCGCTTTGCGCGGTGACCACGGCATTGTCGCCGACGCTGAGGTGTCCAGCGGTACCCACTTGTCCGGCGAGAATTGCGCCGCTGCCAATCTGGGTCGAGCCGGCGAGGCCGACTTGTCCGCAGAGCATCACGTTGTTGCCCACTTTCGAGGCGTGGCCCACCAGAACGAGATCGTCGAGTTTGCTGCCACGGCCAATACGCGTTTCGCCGACGGTGGCGCGGTCAACGCAGGCGTTGGATTGGACTTCGACGTCATCTTCCAGAACTGCAGGGCCGGACTGCACCATCTTGTACCAACTGCCGTCCTTGCGTTTGGCGTAACCCAGACCGTCGCCGCCGATCACTGCGCCGTTCTGCAAAATGACGCGATCGCCGAGAACACAGAATTCACGAACCACCGCGTGAGCGTGGGCGAAAAAGTCGAGGCCAATTTTTGCTCCGCGATAAATAGTGACGAAGCTGTGCAGCACGGCGCGCGCTCCAATTTCCGCTTCGTCATCAACGAAGCAGTACGGACCGATGTGCGCGCCCACTCCGACCTTTGCTGTCTTGGCGATGACTGCGGTGGGATGAACGCCCGGCTCGTAGCGCGGCGGTTGGTAGAAAAACTCGATGGCCCGGGCAAAATCCAGGTAAGGATTTTCGCTGCGCAGTGCGGTAATAGGCGGTGCACCGTCAGCACGCTCGATGGCGATGCCAGGCTGCAGCAAGACGGCGCTGGCCTCGGTGGTCTTTAGAAGAGGGAAGTAGCGACGATTGGCGAGAAACGCCACTTGGCCAGCCTTGGCGTGGTCTATACCCGCTACGCCACTGACGTCGACGTCGGCAGGCCCTTCGACTCGACATCCTAATTTTTCTGCAAACTCCGATAATTTCATGAGCACGCTCCTCGCCGCTCAGCGAGTCTCGCACAGCGCGCGCCGACAAGTATAGAATCAGGAAACTGTGCAGGTCGGAGCGGTGTCTAAGTCGGTAAGCCGCCATGCTAATTCGAGTCTTAGCCGTGCTGATGCTGACCGTAGCGATGATGACGCTTCCGGATAAGCCGCGTGCGATGGCTCCCTCGGCGGGGGTGGAGGTTTTGTTGGCTCATGTTGAAACTCACGATTGCGGAGATGGGCCGACCTTCCTTGTCCGCGTCAGGAACGGTTCGGTATTGCAACTCAATGGGCGAATGATGGATCGAGCGGCAGCAATGCACGAACTAAAACTCATTTACGAGTACCACCACATGCTTCTTGTGATGGTCACCGCAGAACCCGATGTCAGCTATCAACATTTTATGGATGTGGTGGGTCAGATAAAAGGCATTCACGCAGGAGTTTGGGTGTCCATGGTCACACCGAGCCAGTTGAATTGGCGTCCGCCCGCTTTTGAGGTGGACTGCTTTGTCGTTTCTCCGCCTGGGCCGCGAGAAAAACTTTTATTCAAGGTGCCTGGTCTGACGGACTGACTTGGACGGCTCACTGCTAAGGGCGAATTACGCCGACCGAGCCGTCGATAATGATTTTTGTGCCGTGGCGCGCGGAAATTTCCTCAAGGTGTTGCAGGATGCGGCGGGCCTGTTCTGGGGCGGCGAGCCGCGGTGTGCCGCTCTCGGTAAGTTTTTTGCCGTAACCCAAATCGACCGGGTACAGGCGGATTTCTGCGAGTTGGTTGTGCTCGAAATGGCTTTCGGCAATCACCGCGTCGAAGGGCGGCTGGCCCGCGAAACCAAGAGCGTTGGTTACGTTATTGAGATCGGCGTGAGTGGCGCGCTCCGGATAGACCAAAGCCTCGCCGAGAGCGATGCGATTTTGTTGGTAAACGTCGGCGGAGATCGGCTCCTGAATGTCCCCCCAGAAAAAATCGCCCATCCCGTAAAAGATGGGCCGGCCTTTGTAAATTTCGATAGGGCCCAGGTGGTGAATGCCGGTGACCACGAAGGCGTCGCTACCCGTATCGATGGCTTTGTGCGCCAACTGTTGCAGAAAGTCTGCCGGGGTGTCCTCGAAGTCGGTCTGCGTCGAGGATTTCGTGCTGGTGGCTGGCTGATGCGAATGAATGCTGGTGATGAGAAAGTCGGAGTGCTGCTTGCCTTGGCGCACGCCGCGCAGGATTACCGCGAGGTCGAGCGGGTCCATGGTGTAGTGAAAGCCAAAAGTTGTTCCTTCGACGAAGGTGTTGCCGAGCAGATTCAGTTCGGCTCGTTTCGGCGAATTTTTCTCCGCGGGGTAGAGCGCGTCGCGTAAACGCAACGCTTCGGCCATTTGTTCCGGTGTTAGCACGACGTCCTTATCGAGGCCGAGGGCGTTGACGCCCGGACGGCCTGGCGCCGCACCGCTGGGCGGAAGCGCCTCTGAGCCGGGGCGATATGTGGCTGCCATGGAGACGAGCGCCACACGAGCCTTCGGACCTTCGTAATACCCGGCTGCGGATGCCAGCCCCAGATTTTCGCCGACGCCAGCGTAGGCGATTCCGGCGGACTCAAGCCAGCGACTGGTTTCGCGCATGCCTTCAATGCCCCAGTCCAGGGAATGATTGTTGGCGCGGGAGACCAGATCGAAGCCCATTTGCGCCATGTCTTGGGCCACTTCCGGAGCGGCGACTAACGATACGTCATCAGGGCCGGGGTAGGGATAGCCGGCGAAATGCCGCATATCCAGGATGGTGGTCTCCATGTTGCCGTAGGTTACGTCAGCGCGTTTCAGGATTTCGACCACTTTGCGGAAGGCTTCGTCGCGCGGGGCGTACTGCAGGAGCGGCCGGGAAATGATGCAATCGCCGACGGTCACGACGGTGAAGCCGTCGGGAACATTGGTTTCCAGTTCGCGGCCAAGTGGTCGCTTAGGGTCGAACTTGGACGGGTCTTTAATACCTGGATCGGCTTCAGAAGTGGCCGCCGGATCTTGCTGTGCGATGGCGACGCTGGCCAACAGGCTCAAGGCCAAAAACGGCAGAACTTTTGAGCACCGCGCGAGCGGTGCCCGGGAACAAAGCATCCTTACCTCACAGAACGCGCCCTATTGAGGGTCGCCATAGAGTATTCCGTTGCAGCGCCCTGGCGAGTTCCCGGTACGAGCCCGAGACGCCCCAGGGGCACGCGGATTCTGTCTTGGGCCGTGAGGCAATGCAAATAGTTTTATGTTCATGGATCTGGCAAGAGCGTCAAAGAAATCAAATTCAGCATCCAGCCACGATCTGGTCACGAGGGCAAAACGAAAACGAGATCCTGGTGTATGGAACCGCCAGGACCTCGCTTTGATCCGTCGACTCTGACCTCCAGAGGCGGAGGGCCGCGTGATCTTCCGGCGCCTAGTCTTTCAGCGGCGCAGGCGTCCGGACATTGATGCCGGTCACGGGTGTGCCGGAGATTGGATTGTCGAAGCGGACGATGCGACCTATGGATCCGGAAGCAGCGCCCAGATCGCTGACGTAAATATCACCGTGCGAATCGAAGGTCATCGCTGTGGGTACATTTAAGCCAGTCACGATTTCCTCTACTTTCATGCCGGTGATCCGCAGAATGCGTCCGTTGCCGGGCGCCGGATTGCCCGCCGCGTGAGAAAACTCCAGCACATACATCCTGCCGTGGTCGTCGGTGCGAACGTCAGTGATGGTGGTGAAGCCCTCCCAGTAGTCGATCACGAATCCGTCGGTTGTGACCTGATACAGATTGGTCGAGCCCAGCACGATGGGAAAGTGTCCCAGCGTCCCGATGTAGAAACGATTGTCGCGGCCGCTGATCCCGGTGGGCACAACATGGCCCACGGGTGCCGATATATCGCTGACCTGCTGAATCGCAGGTGCGCCAGGATGAGTCAGGTTGATGCGCAGCAGTCGGCCGTGATTGGGCTCGACCACCAGCAAATCTCCGAAATAGCCTTTCATCTGATAGGGCACGCCATCGGGCTCAAAATCTCCAGTTGGCCCAATGTTGGGATGCGCCACCGGGTGATCGCGGAAGAACTGGCTCAAATTCGCCACGATTTGTGCGGTGCCATGACGCTGATCGATGCGCACCACGGAGTTTGGAAAATTCGGATTGCCATGCGAGCAGCCTCCGCCGGCAAGTAAGGCATAGAGTTGGCCGTTCACGAACTCGATGTCCGCAACTCCGTCTGTGTCGCCGCTGGGCAGGGCGCTCTGCCCCGAGGGCAAATTTGTGGCGATTGTGGTGCGCGAGCCGTTGGACTCGATCCGTGAGATCCGCGCAGTCAATCCACCGGTGTAAGGTCCTACCGGTGGAACGACGGCCTGGCAATTCGCTGGAGTTGGCTGTGTGCCTCCCAGACCGGCCTCGGCCACATAGAGCAGGCCGTCCGGACCAAACGTGAGTCCTCGAGGTCCTTCCAAGCCGCTTGCTATCACCGTGCCGCCGGGCGGAACTGGGGGACCTTGGGCTGTAGACACAGTCGCCAGACAAAACCCAGCAGCAACCGTTAGTAGCGCTTTCGCTGACAATAGATGAACACGTGAAATGAGCAGACCTGGACTTCCGGCACTCGCGAGTTTCATGATCTCTCCTAGATGGATGCTGGCGACTCCGAGTCGATCTGGAGTTCGCCGGACCCGCGCACTTTGCAGAAATTCGCGGGCGGTGGCAATGCACAACGATTGAAGTCCGGCTGGCTTTTTTCTCAACGCGTAAGCCATTGCGGTGTCAGCCCTTGCGCAACGCCGCGCAAGGGGCGAGGCATTGACCTCGGCTTCCAGACTCTGTTACTTTGCCGTTACTTTACGGTTGAACGACCTATGCCGGTTCCTTCCTCTACCAACCGCGTTTCCTTCGACTGCTACGAAGCCGATCTCGCCGCCGGGCAATTGTTCAAACGTGGGATAAAAATTCGCTTGCGCCCGCAGGCGTTCAAAATTTTGGAGATGATGTTGGATAGGCCGGCCGAAGTGTTGACCCGGGACGAAATTAAGCGCGTCTTGTGGGACTCGGATACCTTCGTCGATTTCGACCAAGGGTTATCTACGGCGATAAACAAAATCAGGGAAGCGCTCAACGACTCGGTCGACCAGCCCAAATACATCGAGACCATTCCAAAGCGGGGTTATCGGTTTCTCGGTCAAGTCCGTCGATCAGAAGGGGCGGTAAAAGTCATTGTTCCCCAAGGTCAGAGCGAGTTATCGAAGGAGGTCTGCGCAGATCCGATACCCGCTGCTGAACCGACGCAACGACCCTCTCGATTAAAATTCGGAATTGGTGCCGGCATCGGAGTCGCTGCAGCAGTTCTGATAGCGCTGGTGGGCTTTCGCTATACCCGACCGAGTGCGACAAGAGCCGCCAGTCAACTCCAGATTGTCCCGTTCACCGCGTTGCCGGGCGAGGAAACTTCGCCAGCCTTTTCTCCGGATGGCTCGAGGATTGCGTTCGCGTGGAAAAAGCCAGGAGCGACCGGTTTTGACCTGTACGTAAAAGTGGTTGGCAGTGAAACGCTGCTGCGTTTGACCAACCGTCCCTCAGACTGGCTCACGCCAACGTGGTCTCCAGACGGTACGCAGATCGCTTTCCATCGTTTGGCCGGAGCGGACACCGGAATCTACTCCGTGCCCGCGCTGGGCGGGCCCGAGCGCAAACTGAGAACCACGCACGTTCCGTACAGTGTTGCTGCTGCCATCAGTTGGTCGCCGGATGGAAAATGGCTGGGGTTTAGCGACGCGCCCGCGGGACAAGTCGGGGACCGCGCATACTTGCTTTCGATGGATACGTTGGAAACGAAATCGTTGCCACACGATCCAAGATGCCTGCACGAAGCCGATCCTTCATTTTCGGGGCGCGGCGACCAGTTGGCTTTTTTCTGTGTCTTGGGCCTCCCAAAATTGGCGCTGTTCACGATGAAGCTTCCTGACGGAACCCCAAGGATGCTCGCTCAATTTAACAACCCCGCGGTCCGACCCACCTGGACTCGTGATGATCGGCACATTGTCTTGGCTCATGATTCCGCAGATGGCGGGTACGAGATGGACGAATTCTCAGTGGACGACGGCTCGATGCGCATCCTGGATTTTGCTAAGAATGGCAACTGGCCCGCGATATCTCCGAATGGCGAGACGCTGGCGTATAGCCTGTCGGCCGGCAAGACGAATATCTGGCGACTGGATTTGAGAGCACCCGACAAGCCGGCGATCGAACTCATGCCCGCGACCCGTGATCAGGAATACGCAACGTATTCCCCGGACGGACAGCACATCGCATTCATTTCGAACCGCAGCGGATCGCACGAAGTTTGGATGAGTGACCCGGATGGTGGAAGCCTGGTGCAACTGACCAAGTTTAACGGAGACGTATGGATTCCGCAGTGGTCCCCGGATAGCAGGTCTGTGGCGGTCGGAGTTAGTCTGGAGGATCGTTCCGAAATTTACATTACGAGTATTTCCGACTTGGCCTCCCGAAAACTGACGACTAACCTTCCGGAAATCTCCGTGCCCGGGTGGTCCCGCGACGGCAAGTGGATTTATTTCAGAGCTCGCGGAAATCCTACGAGCAGGATTTATAAGTGTCCGGCGGTAGGTGGGGAAGCCGTCGCGGTCACCCACGGCGGGGATGACACGGGGGCGCAGGAGTCCGTGGACGGCGGTACGCTCTATTTCGGGTTGCGGCCCTCGCACAATTTTCTTCGCAAGCTTTCGTTAAAAGGCGATGCGGTCGACGCGCCTGTTGAAGGACTGCCTGAAGTCGAATCGGTAGCGCTTTGGACGGTGGTCTCTGAGGGGATCTACTTCGTACCGATGGCCGACTCGAAGGTTTTGCGATTTTATGACTTCGCCACCAAACAAAGCCGCAAGATTCTGGAAAGCCCGAAAGAGTTTGCACAAGGCTTGTCGGTTTCACCTGATGGCCGCTACCTGCTCTATGCGCAACGCGAGGACTTCAATAGCGGAATCATGCTGGCCGAGCACTTTCACTAAGTTCCTGAGAGGTTGAGCTTCTTGAGGACAGTTTCGGTCGTGTCGATTTGGCCGAGGCGCGGGAAGATTTTTTCGAAGCTGTGGCGGTGGTTGTCGGGGTCGCGGTCCGTGACAGCGTCGCTGACGAAGACCACGTTGTAGCCCCAATCGTAAGCGCTGCGGGCAGTGGATTCCACGCCGACGCTGGTAGAAATTCCCACTAAGAAGACCTGGGTGACCGAGTGGTGGCGCAGAAATTCGTCCAGCGCGGGCTTGGCGAAGGCTCCGGGACTTTGCTTGCTGAGTTGCAGGTCGGTCGGTTGCGTATCGAGTTCCGGGACGAGTTGTGACCAGTCGCTGGGTAGGCCCTGCAAGTTGCGAGGGCCCGCGTCGGTCCTGCCGGGGGGAGCCGCGGTGACATTCACGAGCACGACTGGCAGCCGGCGCTCGCGGAAAGCACGTGCGAGTTTGGCGGCATTGGCAACGATCTCGGCCACGGGATGAACGGTTGGCATCGGCCCGCTGACAATGCCCTTCTGAAGATCAATTACGACCAGAGCTGCGTGCGGATCAAATTGTGACAGGGGCATTGGCTTCTTTCGTGGCGGTCGCAGCCTTCGGCAGGGAAGAGCTCACTCGTTGAACAAGCGCGGCTGTGCTGCGGCCGGCACGGCGGCGGGCTTCCGCCGAGCAATCCCCACCACACCAAGCACCGTGACCTCTCGCAAGGCACTTCGCGGGACGAAAATTCTATCGGTGTTCGAATTCAGATCCGGGGGAGTGATCTGCACCCCATTGTCGAGCAGGTTGAGCAGATCGTTGGGAATCACGCCTTCCAACGTCTCTCCATCGTTGTAGCGTAGCTTTACCCAAAGTCCGTCCAGCTTAGGGCGGCTAAGGAAGGCTTTGCGCTCCGGTACGAACTCGTCCTCAAAGTCGCGCACGAAATAGATGGAGCGGAGCTTCTCGAGGGGCAGCTCGGTGTGCTCGCCGTCGGGGCTGAGCAGGTCGATGGCCCCATTTGATCCGAGCCGCGACGGATTAAGATAGCCGCGCAAGGATTTCTTGTCGGCCAGGACGACCACGACCTTCTTATGGGTGGAGGTTGGGGTACGCGTTTTCAAGGAGTTGGCGATTCGCAGCGCAGCAAGCCTAAATCTTGCCAAATCAGCGGGATGTATGTTATGTTAAGCAAGTTTTCCTGTCAACCTATTGTGTCCATTAGGGTTAGGCTCGGGGTGCCGCCCCTTTGACCGAAAAGAAGCAGATCCTCAAATCCGCCTCGATTATCTCCCTCGTAACGATTCTCAGCCGCATTCTGGGGTACGTTCGCGATCAGCGCTATGCATTGCTGTTGGGCACCTCGCATATTGCTGATTCTTTTATCCTTGCCTACCGCATCCCGAACCTCTTCCGCCGCTTGGTGGGAGAGGGCTCCATGAGCGCCTCCTTTATACCCGTGTTTACCACCTACATGCGGGAAAAATCGCAGAAAGACGTCTGGGACTTTGCCAACAAGCTGTTTTGGACCTTGGCGCTGGTGTTGGCGGTGATCACCGTTTTGGGCATGATTTTCTCCCCGGTGGTCATTCGAACCTTCATCCCGGCGTCGGCTCAGCACTTGAATTGGGATGACGCCATAACGCTCAACCGCATCATTTTCCCGTACTTGTTCTTCATCGGCTTGGCCGCGCTGGCCATGGGCATCCTGAACTGCTTTCACATTTTCGGATTGCCGGCGGCGACGCCTGTTCTGCTCAACATCTCGATCATCGTGTTTTCGACGGGAGTGGTGTGGCATTACTTCCACAATCCAGCTATTTCGCTGGCCGTGGGCGTCTTGGTCGGCGGCTCGTTGCAATTTCTGATGCAGGTGCCTTCGCTGGTGCAGAAGGGCATGCACTTCGATTTCGGCATTTCCTTTTCGCATCCGGGCATTCGTAATGTCGCGCGGCTGATGGTGCCGCGTTTTTTTGGTATCGGGATTGGCCAGATTAATTTCTTCGTCGACACCTACTTCGTCAATTCAGCCAAAATGCCGCAGGGCAGTTTGACTGCGCTCTACCTCGCCGATCGAGTGATGGAGTTGGTCTTGGGCGGTTACGCGATTGCAGTGGCCACGGCGATTTTGCCGATGATGTCGCACCAAGCGGCGGCCAAAGATTACGAAGCCCTCAAGAAGACGCTGACCTTTTCGGTGCGCATCGTGGCGTTCATCACGATTCCCGCGGCGCTGGGCCTGATGATTCTGCGCGAGCCGATCGTCCGTGTTCTGTTCCAGCATGGGCAGTTCGTCGCGGCATCAACCCGGCTGACGGCCCGCGCGCTGCTGTGCTATTCCGCCGGGTTGCCGGCATTGGCATCGGTGAAGCTGATCGTTCCGGCATTTTATTCGACCGGCGACACGCGGACGCCGGTGTCGGTAGCGTCGCTATCGATGATCTTGAACATCATCCTGAACATCGTGTTTCTGAAATATCTGTTTGATTACACGCAAAACGGCGGCCCGGCATTGGCCACCGCGATTGCCTGCTACATGGACTTCTTCGTATTGTTTGCGATTTTTCGTTTGCGTTACGGCCAATTGGGCATTTCCGAGATACTGCGATCGTTCGCCAAAATTGCGCTGGCCTCCGCGATCATGGGCGTGGCTGCATGGGTCGGCATGCACTACACCGAGTTCACCATGCACTCCCGGTTTATCGTGCAGTTGCTGGTTTTTTTGGCGCTGCTGCTTGGATCGACTGGTTTGTACCTGGGACTCGCTTGGCTTTTCCGCTGCCACGAACTGGAAGAGATTTACGGGATCGCCAGTCGTCGCCGTAGTCCAGCGGCACCCGGCCTGGTGGAACAGTAATGGAAATTACCGCGACCATTTCGTCGTTCATCAGCCACGTTAAGGTCGACAAAGGCCTGTCGTCGAATACCGTCTCGGCATATCAACGAGACTTGGCCAAGTTCGGCGCCTTTGCGCAGAAGCGCAAGCTGTCTCTGGAGAAAGTCTCGCGGGATGACCTGGTGGATTTCCTGGCCGGGCTGTATCGATTGAATTTGGAGAGCCGTACGGTGGCTCGTCATCTGGTCAGCCTAAGAAACTTCTTCCGCTTCGCGCAGACCCAGGAATTGATCAGCGACGACCCCTCGATCAATCTCGAATCGCCAAAAATTCGGCGCACGTTGCCGGGCTATCTGCGGCTTGAAGAGGTTGAGCGTTTGCTGGAGCAACCGGATCAGACCACGCCGCTGGGTGTGCGCGACCGAGCCATGTTGGAAGTGCTTTATTCCACGGGCTTGCGCGTTTCGGAATTAATCGGCCTCAAGGCCAGTGACCTGGACAGTAAAGTTGGCTGTGTTCGCTGCATCGGCAAAGGCGATAAGGAACGCATCGTACCCGTGGGCCGCAAGGCCCTCAGCATGGTGGAGAAATATCTACGCGATGCGCGCCCAACGTTGCTCGGTAAACAGCGCGGAACTATGACGCTTTTCGTGAATCGACGCGGGGCAGCCCTGAGCCGTGTCGGCGTCTGGAAAATTTTGTCAGGCTATGGACGGCGGGCGGGTTTACGCGTGGCCCTCACCCCGCATATGCTGCGGCACAGTTTCGCCACGCACCTGCTGGAACGCGGGGCGGACCTGCGCTCCGTGCAACTGATGTTGGGGCACGCCGATATTTCCACCACGCAGATTTACACCCACGTGGTGGAAGAACGACTGAAGCAAATTTACAAAGCGCATCACCCGCGGGCATGAAGTTGTGCGCGCGGCATTGGGCCAGTTCGACGCAGTGGTTTGACCAACAATGCGGGCTTCACGCGCGTAACGCGCGAAAGCTCTGAGAAGGAAGAGGGAGCGCAATGCCAGATTATATGTTTTTGCTCGAAAGCCGGCTGTCGCCGGAACAGCGCGCTGCGCTGACGCGGGTACAGGAGTTGTCCGCGGCCATGGGTTTCAACGTGTACCTGACGGGCGGCACGGTGCGCGATCTCGTCACCGGCGCTTCGCTGCGCGATCTGGATTTCACCGTTGAAGGCAACCCCGCCAAGATCGCTCGTGAATTGGAAAAGGGCGGCGCCAAGGTGCTGCTGGAAGACGACAAGCTTCGGCATATTGAATTGCTGTTCACCGGCGACGTGGAAGGTAGCATCTCTGCGGCCCGAGACGATCACTACGTGCGGCCGGGGACGCGGCCGGAAGTGCGTTGGTCTACGATCATGGAGGATCTGCGGCGCCGTGATTTTTCGCTGAACGCGGTGGCCATTTCGCTGAATCCCGCTTCACGCGGATTGCTGCTGGATCCCACCAACGGTCTGTCCGACATCGAGCGCGGTGAAGTGCGGGCGCTGACAATTCACGCGTTCACCAATCAGCCGGCGCGATTGATAAGGGTGCTGCGCTTTGCGGCCCGTATGGGTTTCAAGGTGGAGTCGCGCACGCAGGAATGGTTCGACCTCGCAGTGGAGCGCGAGCTGCCGGGTACGATTACCCCAGAAGATGGTGGCGCGGAAGTCCGTGCACTCGCTCGCGAAGAGCGGCCCGCAGTGATTCTGAAGGCCTGGGAAGACCACGACCTGATGGACGCGGTGAATCCGGCTCTGGCCAAGAAGCGGCCCGGCTATGACGCGATCAACCGGCTGGTGAATACTCGCGATGACTTGTTCAACGCAGGGTTGCGGCCGCGGCTAGGCACGCCGATGCTACTGGCGATTCTCGCGAAGTTTAAAGATCGCGAGTTGAGTGGGGTGCTCAGCAAGGTGGGGTATCGCTCTTCAGAAGCGGCCGAGATTTTGAATTTTGAGAAGAGTGTTCAGGCGGCTCAAAAAGAACTGACCGGAAAGAAAGTCAACACGCCACTCGAAGCGTTCCGGTTTATCGAAAAACTGCCGCTGGATCAGGTGGCGTACATTCTCGCGGAGTCCAACAATTCCGCGGCAGTGTCCAAGATTAAGGCGTACCTGAACAAATGGCGGCCGATTCGTTCGGCACTGCCCACGGTGGTGAATGAACTAACACTGTTAGGCATGCCCCTCGGCGCCAAGTTTGACGCGATCGTCGATCAAATGTTCGGCATGCAACTCAACGGCCGCGGCAAATCCCCGGAAGAGCGCGAGAAGACTCTTCGCAAACTTTCCGGGATCAAGGAACAGCCTAAGAAGAAAGAAAAAGAGAAGAAGATCAAGGGCGCCGATAAAGCGACAGCCGCAGCGGGCCTGGCAGCAAACGCCAAGAGCAAAAAGGATGCAGCGGAGGCGGCCAGCAAACCGGCGGCAAAACCTGCCGCCAAACCAGAAAAACGCGGACCGGTCCGCCACGAGACTCATTCCGGCGGGAAAAAGAGTCACGGCAAGAAATAGTTTCTCTCGCACCGAAATATTTTGGCGAAATCAAACTTTTTCCCACAAGAATTTTAGAATGCCGTTCGCAATTCTCTTCGCAGAGAATTAGAATCGAATTATGGGGCAACCGCAGTTCGTTCACCTTCACGTTCACACTGACTACAGTTTGCTCGACGGGGCCTGTGAGACCACCGAACTGCTGGACAAAGCGTCTCAGGAAAAGATGCCCGCGGTGGCCATCACCGATCACGGGAATCTTTTCGCCGCTGCGAATTTTTTCAATGAAGCCAGTAAGCGCGACGTAAAGCCCATCATCGGCTGCGAAGTGTACGTAGCCCGCGGCAGCCGCCATGAGCGCGGCGAGAAAACCAACGGCGCGACTGGCCAGGATCGTGGCGACGCGGAGCCCACCGGGCGCGGCGGCAGCAACCACTTGGTGCTGCTCTGTGAAAACCTCGAAGGCTACCAAAACTTAATCAAGCTGGTTTCGTCCGGCTTCCTGGAAGGCTTTTATTACAAGCCGCGCATCGATTACGACCTGTTGGCCAAGCACAACAAAGGCCTGATCGCGCTTTCCGCTTGCCTACGGGGAGTGGTCACCGAAGCGGTCGTCGAAGAACGCTACGACCAAGCGCGCGAGAATGCCTACCGGCTCCGCGATATTTTTGGAAAAAACAATTTCTTCCTCGAGATTCAAGACCAGGGGCTGGAAGTCGAGAAAAAAGTTAACCCACACTTGGTGCGACTCGCCAAGGAGTCAGGGATTCCGCTGGTGGCCACCAACGATTGCCACTATCTGCATCACTCCGACGCGCATTCGCAGGATGTTTTGCTGTGCATCCAGACCGGCAAGAACACCACCGATCCTCATCGCATGAAATTTGCCACCGACCAGTTTTACTTCAAGACCGCAACGGAGATGGCTCAGGTATTTCGCGAACTGCCCGATGCGCTCAGCCGCACCGTGGACATCGCCGCGCGCTGCAACGTAAAAATCAATCGCGTCGCCAATCCGTTTCCGGAGTTCAAGGTTCCGGAAGGCCATACCGCCGGGAGCTACTTTGAAAGAGTCGTCCGGGAAGGTTTCGCGGCACGTGTTCCGTATCTGGAAGGCTTAGCCAAACAAGGATTGCTGCGCAACAGCATGTCGGAATACGAAAAGCGATTGTCGTTCGAAATCGCGATGATTCAGAAGATGAATTACGAAGGCTATTTTCTGATCGTTTGGGACTTCATTCATTACGCCCGCGCGCAGGGTGTGCCGGTCGGGCCAGGACGTGGTTCGGCAGCAGGCAGTCTCGCGAGCTACGCGCTACGTATTACCGACGTCGATCCGCTGCAGTACAACCTAATCTTCGAGCGATTCCTCAACCCCGAACGCGTCTCCATGCCCGATATCGATATCGACTTCTGCATGCGGCGGCGCGGTGAAGTGATCGAGTATGTTACGCAGAAATATGGGCGCGAGAACGTTTCGCAGATCATCACGTTTGGAACCATGGCAGCCAAAGCGGCGGTGAAAGACGTTGGCCGGGCCATGGATATTCCTTATGCCGAAGTGGACCGGCTGGCGAAGTTGATCCCTACCACGCTGGGAATCGAGCTGGCCGATGCGTTGAAGCAAGCGCCACAATTAAAGGCCGCAGTCGATGCCGACGAGCGCCTCAAAGATTTGATGGCGGTGGCGCTGCGACTGGAAGGACTGGCGCGCCATGCCTCGACCCACGCGGCGGGCGTGGTGATATCCGCCAGGCCGCTCACCGACATCGTGCCGGTATACAAGACCAACCGCGACGAAATCACCACGCAATACGACATGAATGCGTTGGAGCGCATCGGCCTGCTGAAGATGGATTTTCTCGGGCTGACCACGCTCACCGTCCTGCATGACACCGTGGAAATGATCGAGAAAAACCGCGGCGTAAAGGTCGATCTCGACAATCTCGGGCTGGAAGATGCCGACACTTATAAACTCTTCTCGCGCGGCGATACCACGGCGATTTTTCAATTTGAATCGCATGGCATGCGCGACATCTTGCGCCGCTATCAGCCCACGCGAATCGAAGACCTTACCGCACTGAACGCGCTCTACCGCCCGGGGCCGATTCAAGGCGGCATGATCGACGACTTCATCAATCGCAAGCACGGCAAAACCAAAGTCAGCTACGAGCTTCCGCAGCTGCAAACTATTCTGGAAGAAACCTACGGCGTCATCCTGTATCAGGAACAGGTGATGCAAATCGCCAACCGCTTGGCGAGTTTTTCTCTCGGTGAAGCGGATATCCTGCGCCGCGCCATGGGCAAGAAAAAGAAAGAAGAGATGGCCGCGCAACGCGCCAAGTTTATGGCCGGATGCGCCACCAACAAGGTCAACGACAAGAAGGGCGAGAAGATCTTTAACCTGATGGAAGAGTTTGCGGGCTACGGCTTCAATAAATCGCACTCCGCCGCATACGCGCTGCTGGCCTATCAGACTGCTTACCTCAAAGTGCACTATCCGGTCGAGTTTGTCAGCGCGCTGCTCACCTCCGAAGCCGGCAACCAGGACAAAACCGTTAAGTACATCAACGAAGCCCGAGGCATGAGCATTTCGATTCTTCCCCCGGATATCAATGAAAGCGATTTGTATTTCACGCCGGTGAACGAGGCGATTCGCTTTGGCCTCGCGGCCATCAAAAATGTTGGGGAAAATACCGCTAAAGCTATTCGTGAGTCGCGTCTGACTGGAGGCGAGTTTCGCTCCTTGTATGATTTCTGCGAACGCATCGATCCGAAGTTTCTTAACAAGCGCGTTTTTGAAAGCCTGATCAAATCGGGCGCAATGGATTCGCTAGGCCCCCGCGAAGGGATGGCTGCCTCCGTGGATGAGGCGGTAAACGCCATTCAACGCGCGGCGCGCTCCCGCGAATCTGGGCAACACGGGTTGTTCTTCGGCGGTTCGTCGGCGCCTGCGCACGTTGAGTTTGAACTGCGCGACGCCGCTCCCTGGAGCGAAGGCGAACGTCTCGCCAGCGAATACGCCATGCTGGGCTTCTACGTGTCGGGGCATCCTCTGGCGCGTTACTCTTCGCGCCTGGAGGAAATGAAGGCGATCACCATCGACCAGGTCGAAGGCCAGCGCAACAACAAAGAAATCACCATTGCCGCTTTGATTGTCGGGTCGCGGCCGATGCGTTCCCGCAAAGGCGCCCGTTGGGGTATCTTTACGCTGCAGGATATGACCGGCGTGCAGGAGTTGCTGGTTTTTCCCGAGGCCTTCACCCGCTTCGAAGCCATGTTGAAACCGGGCGTTCCACTTCTGCTGAAAGCCCGAGTGCAGATCGAGGAAGCCGGCACGCGGCTGTCTTTGCAAGAGGCTCGTCGGCTGGAAGATTTGGCCGACCGCCAAGTTGCTCCCAAGGAATTTCGAGTGAAGCTGGACGTGCGAGCCTTGAACAACGATTTAATGGACCGACTCGAAAGCGCTTTCGACGGATGTCCCGGGAACTGCCCGGTGGTATTTGAACTGACCTCGCCAGACGGCTCGGTGGCGTTGCTGCCTTCGCAGCAGCGTGTGCGCCTGTGTGCCGAACTGCAAGACTCGGTGCGACGCATCTGTGGCGAAGAGCCCAGCGAAATGGCGGTCGCGGTATGAGTTCCAAGGATAAAGAGAAAGACAAATCGAAAGACAAGTCCAAGCCTCTCTCACCGGTCAGCGAGCGCCGCAAGGAAATCGAGAAACTCGAACAAGACGTAGAAGATTTGCGCCAGCTAGCAGGGAATTCCGCAGCCGACGAGGAATTCGAGCGAGTCAGCAAACAAGTCGCCGAACTCCGCCGCGAGTTCTACTCGCACCTGGGACCGTGGCAACGGGCCCAAATCGCCCGGCACCAGAATCGCCCTTACACCCTCGACATCATCGGCATGTTGTTTACCGATTTCACCGAACTGCACGGCGATCGCAATTTCGGCGATGACAAAGCCATCATCACCGGACTGGCGCGGTTCCACGGCCACCCGGTCGCGGTGATCGGCCACCAAAAAGGCCGCGACACCAAGCAACGCGTACAGCGCAACTTCGGCCAGCCCAAACCGGAAGGCTACCGCAAGGCCCTGCGCGTCATGAACCTCGCCGCAAAATTCGGCCGGCCCATTTTCACTTTTATCGACACTCCAGGCGCCTATCCGGGAATCGACGCGGAAGAGCGCGGTCAAGCGGAAGCGATCGCCCGCAATCTGCGCGAAATGTCGCGCCTGCCCGTTCCCATCATCGTTACCGTAACCGGCGAAGGCGGCTCCGGCGGGGCACTGGCCATCGCCATCGGCGATCGCGTCAACATTTTCGAGAACAGCTTCTATTCGGTGATTTCCCCGGAAGGCTGCGCCGCGATCATGTGGCGGGATTCCTCCAAAGCCGAAACCGCCGCAATCGCGCTTAAAATTACCGCCGCCGACCTCAAGGAATTGGGAATCGTCGACGAAATCGTCCCGGAACCGGAAGGCGGCGCCCATACCGATCCGGAAGCCGCCTCCCAACTCCTCGACCAAGTTTTGGATCGCCAGCTAGTCATGCTGCGCCAGCAGCCGCAAAAACAGCTACTCGATTCCCGCTACGAGAAATTTCGCAAGATGGGCCAGTTCTTCGATTTAGTCCCCGCCGTTTAGTCGCCGCTTGTAACCGAAAGCAGTCCATCGGACCGGTGGCACATTCGCAACTCCGGAAATACCGAAGATTGTTGCCCTCTGTCGCACGGGCTACTCTGGAGGCGTGTCCAGCTCATCCCAACCTGGGTTTGCGGATGAAGGAGCCAGCGGAATGTCGGAGCCGTTTCGTCCTTACGAAAAGCTCGTAGAGATTACCGTGATGGGCAAGAAGTTCCAGGTGCCAGAACGGAACTCTCTGCTGCGTTGCTTCCAGTTCATCAGTCCGGAGACCATCCCCTATGGGCGCTTCTGCTGGAACCAGGACTGCCAATATTGCCGGGTCACCTGCCAACTCCCGGACGACGACGAGGGCCGCGAGATGCTGGCCTGCAAGTTCATCGTGATGGCCGGGATGGACATCAGCGAGCTCAGCCAGGAATTGAAGTGGTGCCTTCGCTCCAAGTTACCTTCCGATTCGCCGGTTAATTCCTAAGCCTTAGCCCTAGACCCGAAACGCCCAAGTCTCAGATGGTCGTAAGCGGCATTTGCTCTGTGTTCCCGCCTGCATTACATTGCTAAGTCCATGCCTGCGAGTCCTTCCATTTTGTGTGACGGTTGTGGTCAAGTTGCTTCGTCAGAACATATTGCACGGCGGCTGCAGCGCCTTGAGTGGTCGACACGGTTTCGGCCGATCCATATGCAGGCGCTGTTGCTGGGAGCGTCATCGCCGGAAAATCGAACGGATTTTATATATGCGCCGGACCAGACCCACGGTGGGGAAGCAGCAGCGTTACTTGATGCTGCGGGGATCGACCTGTCTGGCAAATCAGCGGAAACCGCACTCGCGGAATTTCAGCGTCACGGTTTCTATTTGACGCATGTATTGGAGTGCCCGCCGGAAAGTTCCGCAGATCCCATTGAGCTCATTGGCAAGCGTCTGCCGTCGTTGTTCGCTCGCGTCCGTCGCTCTTTGAAACCGAAGCGACTGATGCTGATTTCAGGCGAGCTGACACCATTCGCCGCCCAATTCGAGATTGCCAAGTTGGACTGCGAAGTCGTACTCGACAGCGGTAGGCCGTTTGCGTTGGAGATCGCCGAGAGCCGCGCCCGACTGCGCGATGCCCTTGCGGTACCCACCAGCCGCTGAACCTTTGGTCTGTCAATTATCTGTACTTCAGCCAACTAGCCCGGTTCTCCGCCTATGCTAGAATCGAGCTGTTTGAGACCCGGCACCAAGAACGGGGTGCTTCCGTGAAAAAACAGGGAAAATTCGGCCTCGGAATTGGTGTGATTGTCGTAGCGCTGGGCGCGCTAGCCTGGCTGGGCTACGGCGAAAGCAAAACCTATTACCACACCATCGCCGAACTGCAGACGCTGCAGGGTCCAGCTTTGCACCAACGCATGCGCATCGGCGGCACGGTTGAGCCTGGTAGCATCCGCCGTGGCTCCGCGCGTGTCGATTTTGTATTGCTCGGGGAGGGGAAGCAGCTTCCCGTCAGCTATACCGGCAGCGATCCGTTGCCCGACACCTTTATCGACAAATCTCAGGCTTTGGTGGAAGGGCGCCCGGGACCGGACGGACAATTCATCGCCGAACACGTTCAAGCCAAGTGCGCCTCTAAGTACGAAGCCGCACCGGACGGATCGACGGCGCCGGGTGGATCTGGCGCGCCGACGCCACCAAGTAAAGCGAGTTCCAGCTCCAGCACCATGTAGTGCTGTGCAGCACTCCTGCGAAATTTTTAGTTTAGAGTCGCAGGCGGAAGTGGGGAATACGTGGATGTATTCGGATCGTTTGCGCTGGTTCTGGCCTTTGTGTGCGCGGCGTACGCCTTCGTTGGCGGAATCGCCGCGATTCGCACGCGTCACCCGCTCTTAGTTAAGAGTGCCCGCCAAGCTGGCTTTGCTACCTGCGGCCTGATTTTCCTCGCCACCTTCAGCCTCGAATATCTTTTCTTCAGCGACAATTTTTCCAGCGCCTATGTGGTTGCGCACAGCAATCGCAGCCTGTCCACGTTTTATAAGCTGTCGGCGCTGTGGTCTGGGCAGGAAGGCTCTCTACTGTTCTGGAGCTTTCTTCTGGCTGTGTACGTCTTCTCCGCGCTGTTTGTAAACCGTCGCAAGAATGGCGAGTTGATGCCGTACGTCGGCGTGGTGCTGGCCGGCGTGCAGATGTTCTTTCTAACGCTGAATAATTTTGTGGCCAGCCCGTTCAAAGCACTGGGTGTTTCCGGCGTCGGCGGGGCCATGGATTTGGTAGCCCGCGCGGATGGCAATGGACTGAATCCGCTGCTGCAGTATCCGGAGATGGTAATTCATCCGCCGAATCTGTATTCGGGGTATACCGGCTTCACCATTCCGTTTGCATTTGCGTTGGGGGCGCTGCTGGCCCGCTATCCGGGTGAAAAGTGGATTCATCTCACGCGGGTCTGGACCATGATCGCCTGGGGATTTCAGACCGCGGGAATCTTGCTGGGCGCGCACTGGGCTTACGCAGTGTTGGGCTGGGGCGGCTATTGGGCTTGGGATCCCGTCGAAAACGCGTCGCTCCTGCCGTGGCTCACCGGCACGGCGTTTCTGCATTCGGTGATGATGCAGGAAAAGCGCGGCATGATGAAGGTTTGGAATGTCTGGCTAGTGTTCATCACGTTCTTCCTGTGCATACTCGGTACGTTCTTAACGCGCAGCGGCGTGGTCAGCTCGGTACACGCGTTCGCCAATTCCAACATCGGCGGTTGGTTTGTCGGCTTCTTGGCGGTTCTGTTGACAGTTTGCTTGGTGGCGTTTTTCAAGAATCGCGATTACTTGAAGAGTGAAAATCAACTCGACTCCATCGTTTCGCGTGAATCCAGTTTTCTGTTTAACAACCTGATTTTGCTGGTGTCCTGCGTGGCGGTGCTTTCCGGAACGCTTTTCCCGGTCTTCTCAGAATGGTTTACCGGCGACCGCATCAGCGTCGGCACGCCGTTTTTCAACAAGGTGAATATCCCTATCGGATTGTTGCTGCTGTTTCTGACGGGTGTTGGACCGCTGCTGGCCTGGCGCAAGACTTCGCCCGAAAGCCTGAAACGCAACTTTGGCTGGCCGCTGTTGCTTGGTTTGCTGGCCGGCGCCGTGGGTTTTCCGCTGGGTGTGCGCGAATTCTATTCGGTGATTTGTTTGATTTTGTGCGTGTTCGTGACCGCGACGATCGTCATGGAGTTTTATCGCGGAGCCAGAGTGATCCGGGCGCGCTCCGGCGCCTCATTCTTGGCTTCCGCTGTTGACCTCACCATGCGCAACACCCGCCGCTACGGCGGGTATATCGTGCACATGGGCATGGTGCTGATTTTCATTGGGCTGGCCGGCGCAGCCTTCAATCGCGACGTTCAGAAAGACATGCAGATCGGCTCGACGGTGCAGATCGGGCCCTATTCGTTGCTGCTGCAGAACGTCGACAACAAACAAGAGAAGAACTACACCGCGGAACGCATGGTCATCGAAGTTTCGAAGCATAATCATCCGGTGATGATGCTGTATCCGGAGCGGCGCATTTTTCCGGCCAATCAGCAGTCCGGCACGATGGTGGCGATTTATTCCACGCTGAAACAGGATTTGTACGTGGTGTACGCGGGACTGAGTCCCGAGAGTCAGGCGCCAGTCATTCACGTTTATCTGAATCCGTTGGTGAAGTGCATTTGGTTTGGCGGTGTCGTGGTGCTGATGGGTACTTTGGTGGCGCTCCTGCCGAATCGCCGCGCCGTGCTGGTGCTTTCCGCGGTTTCTGAAACTGCGCCAGCGAAAACTTTTGCTGCCGGTGGACTGCGCCCTGCCCCCACGTTGCGAGAGGGTCATGACTAAGATCCGCGCAATTTTCGCCTCCGGATTGCTTTTCGCGTTGGCATTCGCGCTGTTGCTTTTGAACTCGCCGCTTTCCGCGCAGCAGCAAGTCGATCGTGCGCACCAAATCGGCGGCAAGTTCATGTGCATGTGCAGTTGCACTCAGGGATTGACCCAGTGCAACCACGTAGGCTGTACCACCTCGACGGCCATGTTGAAGCAAATCGATCAAGCCTTGGCACGCGGCGACTCCGAAGACGCCATCACGCAGGCATTTGTGCAGGAATTTGGGACGCAGGTGTACGCGGAACCGCCCCACAGCGGATTCAGCTTGGTCGCCTGGAGCATGCCGGCGGTGTACCTGGGAGTCGGCTTGGTTCTCGTACTCTTCACAATCACCCGCTGGCGCAAGCGCCCGGCCCACACTGCTGCCTCATCGACGATTGATCGGCCGAGCGGTGCCTTCTCATCCGAAGCACTTGGCAGAGCACGAACGCAGGCTGCGCGGGAGACCCAGGATTGATGCAGCAGCTTGCGGCGATCATTGTCTCGGGTTCGGCGACGCCCGCCGATTGGGCCATGCTCGGCGCTTGTCTAGCGTTAACGGCAGCAACCCTGATCTTTATTTTCTTTATTCAGCCCGATGCCAGCGACTTGGCGCCACATCGCACCAAGCTCGATCAATTGATGGAGCGCCGCGACACCATTTACGACAACCTGCGCGATCTGCGCTTTGAATTTCGCTCCGGCAAATACTCCGAAGCCGATTTCGAAGCGATGAAAAATTCTTTGGAGGAGGAAGCCGCGTTAGTGCTCGCAGAGATCGATCAAACGGTCGAATCGCAGGTCCGTCGCCCACGCGGACCGCGCCCCGCAGCGGCGACGCGAGGCGTGAAGTAATGCGGGTATTTTGCCGGAGATCCGCTAGCGCAGCGATTCTGTTTCTCGCCACGATGGTGGCGGTCGTTCCTGCCCGCGCGGCAACGGTGCACGGCACCGTACGCAACGGCACTACCGGCAAAGTCGCAGCCGGCGTCACCGTGCAGCTCATCCAGTTACAAGGTGGCATGCAACCAGTCGCCAACGTGCAATCCGGTTCGCAGGGCGAATTCAGCTTCGACAATCCCAACATCGGTGTGCAGCCCATGCTGCTGCGGGCGATCTACCACGGCGTAAATTTTCATCAGCCGCTCGCTCCGCGCGCGCCATCCGACAAAGTGGATGTCACCGTATTCGAACAGACCAAAGACCCCAAAGCTGTTGCGGTAACCACTCGCATCGTATTTTTTCAACCGAACGGCAATACGCTGCTCGTCGGCGAAGAATATTCGCTGGAAAACAATTCTCAGCCACCACAAGCTTTTTATCGTGGTGAAGGCAATTTTGAGTTTTCCGTGCCGGAAGGCGCGACGCTACAGCAAGTCGCCGCCGCCGGTCCGGCTGGAATGCCGGTAGTGCAAGCAATCATCGACCGAAGCAAAGGCCGCCACGCCATCGCCTACGCGTTTCGCCCAGGCGAAAGTACCGTGCGCTACTCGTACGAACTGCCGTACACCAACAACGCGGCGTCAGTAAAAATCCCACCTTCACCGTGGACCGCCAACCGCCTTTTAGTGGTCGCCGCTCCCACCATTGAAGTGAAGGCCGACGGCCTGCAGTCCGCTGGGCAAGAGCAGGGCATGAACGTCTACCAAATCTCGAATCTGGCGCCGAATGCCACCGTCGCAGTGAATTTGTCCGGTACAGCGCAGCCGTTGAACGCAGGCAGTCGATCCGATCAAGAACAGCAGGGCGTCGGCGGCGGGGCTGAGGCTCCAGGCGCAGCTCCTGCGGCGGCAAACATCCAAGCCGTTCCAGGAAGACTCGACGCGTTAAAGTGGCCCTTGCTGGCCGGTTTCCTCGGTGTCTTCGCGGTGTGTGCGGTTTTGCTGGCGCGCAAACCCGTCTCTGTAACAGTCGCTGGCTCCTCGCAGAATAGCGAATTGTTGACTGTCTCTAGCGAGAATGTTTCAACAGAAAGGGTAGCGCCAGCTGCGGCAACTGGTTCGCTGGCCTCTTCACCCGAGCCGGCCAACGCTTCGGCAACACTGGAAAACGTCAACGCTGCGGTAAACAGCAGCCTCGAATACTTGAAAGAGCAACTCTTCCGCCTAGAATTGCGCCACCAAGCCGGCACCATCTCCGACGAGGAATACGCCACCGAACGCGCCCGCGCCGAAAAAGTTTTGCGCGACCTCGTGCGAGGTTGAAGCGTGCCTGAGCTCTCCGAAGGGTTTCAACCGACGGGCATCCTCTTTGAAAATATCGAGAAGCGCTACGGCGGACTGGCCGCGTTGCGTCGCATCAAGTTAGAAATCGCCGCAGGTGAGTGTGTAGCTCTGGCCGGCCGCAACGGTTCAGGAAAAACCACGTTGTTGCGAATCGCCGCGGGTCTAGTGCGACCTTCTGGCGGAAAAATCTCCTTTGCGACTTCGGATCCAAGACCGGCTGCTCGCGCCTCCGCAACGGAAAAGCCCGCGACAACCTTCGTCGCCCACGCGACGATGGTCTATGACGAACTCAGCGCCAAAGAAAACCTGCAACTCTTCGCGCGCCTATTGGAAATTCCCGGCGCTGCCGATCGTGTCGACCAACTTCTCAACGAAGTGGGTTTGTACGACCGCCGCGATTCTTTAGTGCGTACCTTTTCGCGCGGAATGCGCCAACGCATCGCCATCGCTCGCGCGTTGCTGCACGATCCTTCTATTTTGCTGCTCGATGAACCTGCCACTGGACTCGACGCACAAGGCATCACCTGGCTCGCGGCCACGCTGGAGCGCCTGCGCAACGGAAACCGCACCATCCTGATGAGCCTCCACGGCGAATCCGAAATTTCACTCTTGGCGACTCGAGCCATTCGGCTCGAAGCCGGAGTGATCGCTGCCGACACGCAAAACACTACGGAGATACCTGCCTTGCTGGCTCTCTCTGGATCAAACGGATGAGCCTGCTCTCCAACACCGGAGCGCTGCTCGGAAAAGAACTGCGCACCGAGTTCCGCTCCCGCGAGCTACTAAGCACCACCATCGTCTTCGTTCTGATGGTGTTGGTGCTTTTCAGCTTTACGTTCGATCCCAGTTACACCGAAACGCGCCGCTTCGCCCCGGGCTTATTGTGGCTGGCCTTTCTGTTTGCCGCGTCGCTGATGCTCCAGCCGTGCTTTTTGCGCGAGCAAAACAACGACACCCTCAGCGCTCTGCGGCTTTCCGTGAGCGATCCTTTCTCGATTTTCCTGGCCAAGCTCATCGCCAACACGCTTTTTCTCCTACTCACCGAACTTCTCATGCTCCCGATCTTCGCGGTGCTCTATAACGTCCCGGTGGTCCCGGTGCTCGGCCAATTGCTGCTGGTATTTTTTCTGGGCAGCTTGGGCGTCTCCGTCGCCGGCACCGCTCTCTCGGCAATTTCAGCGCAAGCCCGCATGCGCGAACTTTTGCTCCCGCTGCTTTTGTTACCGTTGCTCACACCCATTCTGGTTGCCAGTACGCACGTTACCGCGACGCTGCTCGAGACTGTGCCGTCGACCGAATGGAAGGGGATTGGCTTCCTCGCTGTTTTCGACGTGGTCTTTTTGACCGCGCTATGGCTTTTCGGCGAATATCTTCTAGAGGAGTAGTTGCTATGGTGAAAAGAATCCTTCCGGCCGTGGTTGTGTTCGTGCTGTTGGGCGCGGCTGCGTATGGAGCCTTCTTTGTAGCGCCCACCGAACGCACCATGGGCCCCATCCAACGAATTTTCTATTTGCACGTTTCAAGCGCCTGGACTGGATTGACCGCCTTCTTCATCTGCTTCGTAGCCAATTTGTTTTATGTATTTCGCCGGGAACCCAAGTGGGATTGGTTGGGCATCGCGTCAGCGGAAGTTGGACTGGCCTTCACTACCGTGGTGTTAGTCACCGGTCCCATCTGGGCTCATCCAGTCTGGGGGATTTGGTGGACCTGGGACGCGCGCCTCACCTCGACTTTCATTTTGTGGCTGCTCTACGCGTGCTTCCTGCTGCTGCGAACGCTCGTGGACGAGCCTGAGCGGCGCATGCTGTTCAGCGCGCTGTTTGGGATTTTTGCGTTTCTCGACGTACCGCTGGTGTTTGGCTCGATCCGCTGGTGGCGCACCCAGCATCCCCAGCCGGTGATAATGGGCGGCAGCGGCTCTGGCCTCGATCCCACCATGTGGAAGGTGACTTTCTTTTTCTGGCTGGCGATGCTTGCGCTCATGGCGCTGCTGATACAGGTCCGTTACGAACTGGAGTCCACGCGCGGCGAGTTAGAGTTGCTGCGCCAGGAGGCCGAAGTCGCGTGAAAAACCTCGATAGCATCTTCGCCGCGTATTTACTCGGCTGGGCGATTTTCTTCGGCTACTACCTCAGCGTTGCGAAGCGTGCTTCCTCTTTGCGCGAAGACATCGAGCAGTCTGAAGCGCTCGTTGAATCGAGACAAATAAGGTGGCAGGGAAGAAGCGCGTCGGCATTGTGATGTTTCAGTTGGGCGGCCCCGACTCGTTGGAAGCAGTCGAACCGTTTCTGCTCAATTTATTTCTCGATCCAGACATTATTCCGCTGGGACCGCTCGGCCTGCTCCGCAAACCAATCGCCAAGATGATTTCTTCGCGGCGGTCTGTCCCGGTGAGTGCCCGTTACGCACAAATCGGGCGACGCTCCCCCATCGCAACACTAACGGAGCGTCAACGCGTACGTCTGGTTCGGGCACTGTCGTCCTACATCGATCCCGTTGCAGTTGTGGCCATGCGGTACTGGCACCCGCTCAGCAGCGAAGCGCTGGACACCCTGCGCAATTCCGGCCCACTCGATGAAGTTGTGCTGCTACCGCTTTACCCACACTATTCCTACGCCACCACTCTCAGCAGCATGAAGGAGTGGAAACGCGTCACCAGCGCCGCCAAGTGGAACGCTGCAAACGGCGCTCCGCCGGAACGCGTCATCGAAAGTTTCTACAACCATCCTCTCTACATTCGCGGATTAGTGGAAAACATCGGACGGGTGCTGCGCCAATTTTCTGGTAGCTCGCGCATTCATTTAGTCTTTAGCGCCCACGGCCTACCGATGAGCCTGGTGGAAAAAGGCGACCCTTACCCCCGCCAGATCGAAGAAACAGTGCGCCTCACCGTCGAACAAGGCGCCCAGCGCTTCCCAAAGCAATGGCCGCGAACGCACTTGCTCTGCTACCAGAGCCGCGTTGGCCCGGCCAAATGGCTGCAGCCGCCGCTTACCGGCACCATCGAACGCCTGGGCCACGAAGGCGTCAAAGAAATGCTCATCGTGCCTATTTCCTTCGTAACCGAACACATCGAGACGTTGCACGAAATCAACATCGAAGCCCGCGACGAAGCCAAAAAACTCGGCATCGACACTTTCCGCATGATGCCCGCTCTCGGGGACTCACCCTATTTCATCGCGGCCCTGAAAGATTTAGTCCTCCGCGCCGTAGGAATAGACGAGACGTCTTACACCGCATCACTCGACGCCTCACCCGATCAAAATACCCGTACAGCGAGCGTCCCAATTTGACTCGTGCGAATTTTTCGAAATTTGAATCTTTTCCGCGGCTAGCCTCAGAACCAGCGGCACTGATGTATAATTCGCGCCTGAGAGCAGCACGATGACCTCTACCTACCAGCCTGCCCTGCATAAATTTGCCATTTTCGTCGTGATATGGACGATCCTGCTGCTGGTAGCTGGCGCGCTGGTCACCTCCAAAGAAGCGGCGCTCTCTGTTCCAGATTGGCCCCTGTCTTTCGGCACGATCAATCCGCCCATGGCAGGCGGCGTCAAATTCGAACACTCTCACCGGGTAATCGCCGGAATTTTGGGCCTGCTTTCGATCGCCTTGACGGTCTGGATTTGGCGCAAGGAGCCGCGTCGGTGGCTGCGCTGGTTCAGCCTCACCGCGGTGCTGGGAATTGTGGGCCAAGGGGTCCTCGGCGGGCTCGTGGTGCTGAAATTGCTCCAATACGGCTTGCCTGTCATGCACGCCTGCCTCGCGCAAATCGTTTTCGCGGCTCTATTAGGCATCGCGCTCTTCACCAGCCGCTGGTGGGTGTCCGACCAACCGCAGATTGAAGATCGGGGGTCGCCCTCCATTCGCGCCTTGGCCATCGCCAATGCTGCAGTGATCTATCTGCAAGTCATTCTCGGCGCGGGATTCCGTCACCGCGACATTCCCATTTGGCCGCACATCGTCGGCGCCTTCGTAGTCATCGGCATGGTTGTCTGGACCGCCGTGGTCCTTCGTAAGCGCTTCGAGTCTTCCCGCGAGATCAGCAAAGTCCGCGTCCTGCTCCACGCCATCATGGGCGCGCAGGTGCTCCTCGGCTTCGGCGCGTACTGGTCGCGCCTGACCACCGCGAATGCGCCCGAACCGATGCCCATCATGGTGACTCTCACGGTGATCCACACCGTGGTGGGCGCGCTGCTCTTCGGCGCAGCCGTCTGGCTGGTCCTGCTGTGTTACCGCCTGGTCCCCGATCGCAGCCAGTTGCCAGCCGCAAATCCGCGCGCGGTGGCTGCTCGATGAGCACAGCGCCCGCTGCCCACTTGACCCTCACTTCGCGCGCTAACGCTTTCGTTGCTCTTACCAAGCCGGATGTTTCGTTCCTGGTGTTGATCACCACGGCTGCGGGCTACTACATGGGCGCGCGCGGCCCGGTGAACTGGCTGCACATGTTGCACGCCGTGTTCGCCACCATGTTGATTGCCGCGGGAACCGCCGCGCTCAATCATTATGCAGAACGCGATTCCGATCGTTTTATGCGGCGCACCGCCGGACGTCCCCTGCCAACCGGCGTGTTGCAGCCGCGCGAAGCTTTGTTGTTTGGCGTGGCTCTGTGCATGGCCGGTGCTGTGGATTTGTACATCGCGGGCGGCTGGTTGGCCTCTGCATTGGGAATCGCCACATGCGTCGGCTACTTGCTTGCCTACACCCCACTAAAAAAGCGCACGGTCTGGGCCACCTTCATCGGCGCATTTCCAGGAGCCATTCCGCCCATGATTGGTTGGGTAGCCGCCAGCGGTTCGCTGGATCGCGGCGCCTGGTTGCTGTTCGCTATTTTGTTCTTCTGGCAATTCCCACATTTCCACGCCATCGCCTGGATGTACCGCGAAGATTACGCCCGCGCCGGCATCCTGATGCTTCCAGTAGTGGATCGGGAAGGGAAGCGCACCTTCACGCAAATCGTCGGTTTCGCCGCTGCCTTGGTAGGCGTCAGCCTGTTGCCCGCAGCCCTCGGTTTGACTGGCGTAACCTATTTCTTCGGCGCTCTGATCGTCAGTACCGCGCTTCTGCAAGTAGCCATCTGGGCGGCCACCACCAAGACTAACGCGCGCGCCAAGTGGTTGATGCACGCCACGGTGTTGCACATCCCCGTGCTACTCGCGCTGATGGTCTACGACAAAATTCCGCGTTGAAGTTAGCCGCGCCCCGATCCCTTCCTTAACTGATGATCTCTCACGCTGCGGTAAATGCTCTTCTCAATGCCACCAGTGCAGTTCTGCTGGCTTGCGGATATGCCGCGATTCGCAACGGCAAAATCCAACTCCACAAACGCTTCATGGTTTCCGCATTCACTGCTTCAACAATCTTTCTGGTTTCCTACCTGCTCTATCACTACCGCGTAGGCCACGTAGCTTTCCGCGGCCAAGGCTGGATTCGACCAATCTATTTCGTGCTGCTCACTTCTCACACTATATTGGCGATCGTGATCGTCCCGATGATTCTCATCACCCTGCGCCGCGCACTCCTGGCGCGCTTCGACAAACACAAGATCATCGCTCGCTGGACGCTGCCGTTGTGGTTCTACGTCAGTGTCACCGGCGTGATCGTCTACCTGATGGTCTACCAAATTTATTCCTGAAATCCCGCTCGCTCAGAACCACAAAAAATAAAACCAGCCGCAGGGAACTGGAGAGGTTGCTCCTGCGGCTGGCATTCACAACTACATGGCCTAGCTGTGAATCTTGTCGGCGAACTATTCGACCGAACCATCCTGTTCCGTAGCCACTGGGGTCAGCGTGCCAAACAGCCCGTGCATTTCGTGCTGCGGCCCGGCCGTAAAAAACAATGTGGTCGAGGAGCCCGCACCGCTGTTATTTCCAAACGCCAGCGCCCACAATCCGTGAATGGACAACAACGAATCATCCGGATTTTTCACGAAGCCGATGAACTGGTGCGTAAAACCGTTGAACGCCGCAATCGTGCCGTCTCCAAAATTGCCTACCAGGACGGTGTTGCTGAAGACCCCGAAGTCTCGCGGAGTCCAAACCACGCCCCACGGTGAATTCAGCCACGGACCATGTTCGAGGCTTCCAATGTGTTTTCCGCCGGGCGTGAAGATCTCCACGAAGCCATTGCCATCGCCGGCCACGTCATCGTGTCCCTGTGAATCCTGCTTGGCGTAGGTCACAAACAAACTGCCGCCAATATTCTGAATGTTGAAAGGAGCGAATCCTCGCGGAACGCGTTCCCCGAATCGGTCATCGTCGCCGCCGTGCCGATTATCAAAGCGGTCGTTATCCTCGTTGGGATCGAACGCATCTGCATCTAGCCGCACCCGCTTAAAACTCGAGTCGTACACCTCGACGCGGCCGGTGTGGAAATTGGTCACATACAAAAAGTGCTGCCCATTCCATTGCGCCGAGGTCATTCCTTTGTAGACTGCGCCGTTGGACGAACCTTTGCCGCTACTATCGATCACCACTTCCGCAGAAGGACCGCCGTTCCATCCGGTGATCGTGCCGTCTTCCGAGTCGAAAAGAAACGCTGCCGGCTTGCCGTTCGACAAGAGAAAAGCGTTGGCACTATTGAACACCGTTCCCGTTGGTGAACCGATGGTCCCTGCCGGCGCACTCTTCGGCCCCGGAATGGTCACAATCCCATTGCCATTGATCGGGATAATGTTGCCGCTGCCGTCGTACAACGTTGAATCACCCGTGGCATTGTCGGACACCCACCAAGCCGAGGTATTGCTGCGGCTCAAGCCCCAGGGATTTACGAGATTAGGGTCATGCGTGGGCGCATTGCCCATCACATCGGAAACAAGATTGGTTTGCGTATAGTGTTGCGCCGAAACGCTGCAGGGAAAAATCAGCAGCGCTCCAGCCACCGCCATCAGCAACTTCGGGGATTTCCACGAAAGCTCCATGATTGGTGCTCCTCCTCTTGAATCGTAAATACCTAAGTCCGACCGAGGCGCGCGGCTCACGAGCCAGCTCGCGGAGTCAGTCGGTACTGAGGAGATAATTAGCGCATCCGGAAGGTAAGGCCAGCACGCAGTTGTCACTTTGTATGGGCAGAAAGGCAGGAAATCCTTTACAAATATATTGCAGTTGCACGGCAACCGTTTCGTACCGAACGGTAGACACGATTTGTCGAATGCGCGTCTTGTAACTCCAATCGTTTCAGCGCAGGCCTTTACAACTATTTACAACTGTTTGCTGCGGTTTGACACCTCGGCCCTCCCGCCGCCTTATAATCCTTTACAGAAATGGCGGTTCACCGGTTCACTACGGTGCCAGCCAGTAATCCCGCAAACGAGGAATGGATGTTCAAGGCATTGAAAAGCTGGCGGCTGACGGATCGCACCCGCACTCTTCTCACTTTGGAATTGGCAATCGTTCTTCCAGCGGCAGCGCTGCTGGCCTTCAGCGCATGGAACTTGAATCACATCCAGCGTTCCGAAGCGGTCGACGCCGCCATTCAGCGCGACTTCGCGCACGTCCTAAAATTTGCGGAAAAGAAAACCTGGCATCAAGCGGTCGACGTCATCAATCCCATCCGCAAAAACTTTCCCAGTCCTAATGATGGCCGAGATGCCATCAAAGCTTCGTTGGACAAAATGCTGTTGGAAAACCCCCAGTTCGCTTACGCCTACGTCTACGACAAAGATAGCAACACTTTTATCAGCCGCATCCAGCCCGCCCGGGAACATGACGCTCCCTACTGCACCGTGGTGCAAGACACCATCAAAGCTGTGTCCAGTTGGGTCCCGTTAGAGTCGCCGCAAATGGTGTCGCATCTTCGCTCCATGGCTAAAAAGGGCGACGATCCCATCGCTTTCTACGGCGGCTGGAGTACCGCGAAAGATAACCAGCGTGAATATTTCAATATGGGCTATTTCATCCCGCCCGACGTTTCCAAAGACCAAGTTGCCTTGGGCGGCGTAGCTTTCGACAACGATTATCTCCGTGGCTCCTTTTTTCCAGCAGTGATGAAAGACGTCCTCAGCAGCAAGAGTGAGCTGATGATGAACGAAACTAATCCGCCGGTCATGATGATTCGCCCTACCAGAGACATGAATCCTTGGCTGGAGTCCGCCGAGTGGGATGGCGGCAAGCCGGAAGCGGAGCGCAACCTCGATAGCATCTTTCAAGACATGACCATGGCCATCAAGTACAAAGGCACCACAGTCTCAGACATCAGCGGACGCTTCCTGCGCTACAACTACATGGTCCTTGGCGGGCTTTCGCTGTTCATGATTGCAGGAATCTGGCTGACTTATCGCAACGTATCGCGCGAAATGACTCTAGCGCGGCTGAAGTCGGACTTTGTGGCGAATGTATCGCATGAGTTGCGCACGCCGCTCGCGCTAATCCGTTTGTATGCCGAAACACTCGAGCTCGGCCGGATCAGCGTCAAAGAAAAATATCAGGAGTATTACCGCATCATTCGCGAAGAGAGCGAACGCCTCACCGCGCTGATCAACAACATCCTGGATTTCTCCCGCATCGACGCCGGCCGCAAGGAATATGAATTTCAGCAAACCGATCTGGCGGAACTGGTCCATTCGACACTTGAATCCTATCGCTTCCAGATCCAGCAAAACGGATTCGGCTTTGAGGAAAATATTTCCAAAGACATTCCTCCAGTAAATGTGGATCGTGAAGCGATCGCGCGTTCATTACTCAACCTGGTCAACAACGCCCTGAAGTATTCGAAGGATCGCAAATACATCGGTGTGAGCCTCTACCGCGCCAACGGTTCGGTGAAGCTGGAAGTTCGCGATCGCGGCATCGGCATCGCCCCACACGAACAAGACAAAATCTTTGAAAAGTTTTACCGCTGCGGAGATCCGTTGGTGCACAACGTGAAAGGCTCCGGGCTGGGTCTGTCGCTGGTCCGCCATATCGCCCGCGCTCACGGCGGCGACGTCCTCGTGGAAAGCGTGCCGGAGCAGGGCAGCAAGTTCATCATCGATCTGCCACTGGTGATGCCGATGCAAATCCCACAACCTGGAGCCGCTGCCGTATGAAATCCGCCGCCGCCCCCGCCAAGCGCAAAGAAGTTCACAAGGGAGAGTCCATGAGTGCAGCAAAAATTCTGGTCGTCGAAGATGAGCCAAATATGGTGGCAGGCCTTCGCGACAATTTTGAATATGAAGGCTTTCAGGTGCTGACTGCGACCGACGGCGTCGAAGGCCTGGAAAAAGCGCTCAAGGAATCCCCGGACTTGGTTGTTCTCGATGTAATGATGCCGCGCATGAGTGGCCTGGACGTTTGCAAACAGCTCAAAGCCAAGCGCCCTTCGATTCCCATCATCATGCTTACTGCGCGCGGGCAGGAAGTGGACAAAGTGGTCGGCCTGGAACTTGGCGCCGATGATTACGTCACCAAGCCATTTTCAATTCGCGAACTGTTGGCGCGCGTGAAAGCCGTCTTGCGTCGCTCGCAGGCCGTTCCGAAAGAGCAGGACCGCTACTCCTTCGGCGATGTGGAAGTGAATCTGCGCAGCTACCAGGTTTCGCGTGGCGGCAGTACCGTGGAATTCTCCGGCAAGGAGTTTGACCTGCTGAAACATTTCCTGTGCCACTCCGGCGAGACCCTCAGTCGCGAACGCCTGCTCGACGAAGTCTGGGGCTACGAAAACTTCCCGACGACTCGCACGGTAGATGCCCACATCGTACGCATCCGTCAAAAATTGGAACCGGTTCCGGATCAACCGCGATTTTTCCTAACTGTTCATGGCGTGGGCTACAAATTCGTAGGATGAAATAAATATGATCGCCAAAACTTTCGAACAACAAAACCGTACCCGTGCCCTGTCCGTCCAAACCGGTATGTCCCGACCACCCAAGCGAACTAGCGCAAGACCCTCAAATCGCCA
The DNA here is from genome assembly GCA_963846145.1 of uncultured Acidobacteriota bacterium. GTDB lineage: Bacteria > Acidobacteriota > Terriglobia > Acidiferrales > UBA7541 > Acidiferrum. Next base: position 508,581 of record CAWJUV010000010.1, read on the forward strand.
GCCTGGTCGGTCCAAGCTTGCTTCGGAGCAGGCCGCAGGCTTGACCCAGAATCTGCTGGCGCTCCAGCAAGAACTAGATTCCGTGCGCGCGGAACACTCCAAGCTGCAGCAAGCTATCTACGAAGCCGCGCAAATCCAGCGCAAATTGTGCGCACCTCGCGAAATGCAGTGGGGCGACTTCGAAATCGCTGGAGAAAGTTTCGCGGTGCGCCATCTAACCGGTGATTTTTTCAAAGTGCTTGAGCTAGACACCGCGCTGGGCGTTGCACTCGGTGACATCGCCGGCAAAGGACTGACCGCCGGCATCTGGCAAGCCCACCTGCTCGATCTCGTGAATCGCTACGCGCGGACCTACGCGCATCCCGCCGAAGTCCTGGCCAGCGTAAATCGCGAACTGTGCGCCGACAGCGGTGAGCCACCCATGACCGCCCTCTTTTATGCGCGCATCGAAACTGGCAGCAACACCCTGGTCTACTGCAACGCCGGCTTGCCTGCGCCGCTACTCCTGCGGAGTGACAAATCGGTCGAGCGTTTGGAAGATGGCGGCCCGATGCTCGGCGCCGTCGCTGACGGCACCTACAACGCTGGCACCGTAATGATGAATCCCGGCGACCTGCTATTGGCCCACTCCGACGGCTTGACCGAATGCCGCAACGCGCAGGACGAGGAATTCGAACTTCATCGCCTGATCGCTGCTGCTAAAGCAAACGCCCAGGCCAACGCCAGCCAAGTTCTGTTCTCCACGTTGGCAGCCGTGCTGGATTTCGCTGAAAGCTGCCCCTCGAACGACGACATGACACTGCTAGTGGCCCGTTGCCGCGAGCGTGTGACGGAAACGATTCCGTCGACCGCGCAAGGAAAAGCGGCTTCGAATTCAATTTCGCGCCGGCGTTCAAAGGCATCAGCTCGGACGAAACAGGCCGTGAACTGACGAGTTTTTAGAAAACGGCAGCACCCAGGACGACGGGCTCAAACGTGTCAGCGAGCACGACGCTATTTGTGTGTCTAGTAGTTTGTAAGGAAAGGGAAGTCATGACCAACGAATCAGCCCTCGTACTGAATGACGAAACGCTCTTCTGTACCACCTTCGGCGATCCCACTGCTCCGGTTTCGCCCGAAGTGTGGAGCGCGCTGTACACCAACCACTATCGCTACGTGCTGCAAGTCTGCCGCGGGTTTTTCAACCAACCGGAAGACGCCGAGGACGCGGCCGCAGAAGTGTTTCTGAAACTCTACAAGGTCTTGCATCAGAAGGATCACACTGTGCCATTCCGTCCGTGGGTCTCCCGCGTGGCCGGGCACCATTGCATCGACAAAATCCGCAAGAAGCAGCGCGAGCGAATCTCCGCGCAGGAAGAAGGGGCCATTACCGAGTTGGCCGACCATTCGACGCCCTCAGCTCTCACCGAATTGATGCGTCGGGAAACCGAAGCGCGTCTGAGAAGGGAATTGGCCCGTCTACCCGAGCGTCATCGCCGGGCCTTGGTGCTGCGCTACTACAAGCGTATGAGTTACTCAGACATCGCGCGCGTGTTGAACACGCGGCAAGCGTCCATCCGCGTGATGATGTTCCGCGCCAAGAGCTACCTGCGCCGCAACCTACGCACCGCTCAAAAAGCCGAACTGCGCCGGAGCCAAATGTCTATGAATCTGGCGTAGCCGAGTCTTTACACTAGTGATGCGTGGTCAAGCGCATTTTCGCCGCAGCAGCTACCGTATCTTCTACCAGCAATCGGACGCGATTCTCGATATTCGCCCAGGAGAACCCTTCCGCCAACTCCGAGCCGGCCTGCCCAAGCTTCTCACGCAAAATTCCATCCGAGAGCAACAGGTTCACGGCCGCCGCAAACTGCTCGGTATCATCGGCAATTAACAGTTGTTCGCCGCTGGCGCACGGAATCCCCGCCGCACCTAAAGTCGTCGTAACCGCCGGAACACCCAAACTCAGCAACTCGATCAGCTTCAGCCGCATCCCCGTACCGCTAAGAATCGGAACCACCCCCACAGCTACATCTGCAAGCGCGGCGGCAATATCTGGCACATAACCCACGAATTCGATCTTGGCGCTTGCGTACTTTTCTCGCAGCGTCATCCCGCCCGGGCCGATAATGCGAAAATTCGCATCCGGGTGAACCTGTAGAATTCTGGGAATAATCTCCTGCGCCAACCAGTTGACTGCATCCGCATTGGCGCCCCATTCCAAATTCCCCACAAAGCTCACGACTTTGCCTTGTGGCGCGGCGAGACGCGTCGGAAATTTCTGCAGTTCCACCCCAATGGGAATCGACCTAACGATATTGCCAAGCTGATAGCGTCGCACAAATTCGCCGGCATCTTCGTCATTAACGGTGCAAATCGCGGTGGCTGCGCGGCAGCTGCGCCTTTCGAATCTCTGAGTGATCCATTCCTCCACAGCCCACCGCAGTTGCCACATTCCTTTGCGCTTGCGCTGATCCCGGGCGTCAATCGCATCCACAGACAATTTGCTCAGAATTACAGGGACCGCTCCCCGCAGAATCTCCGCATACCCGGAAGCGCTGCCCGCCCACAGCACCGCCAGGTCGTAACGGTTCTCCTTCACCGCCCGCTGCACAAATTGGCGCGCGGCTTTCGGCCTAGCAAGCAAGGCCGCCCTGGAAGTCCCCGAAACAAGCGCCCGCACTGCGCGGCTTGCACGGCTCCCCACATCCATTGGCGAAGGCTCGCCTAAGTTAATAACCTTGGCGGTGGGTAGGATGGGAGTTCCACGCCTTTGCGGCGAGTGCGACTCCACTAACAAGAAATCGATGTGATGTTCCGCGCTGAGGGCCTTCAACCAATAGTGCACGTGATAGCGTGCACCTCGATCGAGAGGTTCAGGAAAGTCGATCGCGGATATGAAGAGAATCCTCATCGGCGGTTTGGTACGCCGGTAGTCTTTTACGGCGGGTTGCCGTAGCCGCTATCCGAAGTCCTTGCAGGATATTATGAGAATTGACAGTTGAACAGTGTTTACTTTTCGAGTGCGGCGATCACCGCATCGGTAAATTCGTCGGTGCCGGCCTTGCCGCCAACATCCTTCGTGGTGTGCGCGGCTTCTCGGTAAATTTTCTCCAAGGCCGCTTCGATGCGGCGCGCTGCGGGACGTTCACCGATGTGATCCAGCATCAGAATGCTCGCCAGCAGCAGCGCGGTAGGATTTGCCATCCCTTTTCCGGCGATGTCCGGAGCAGTCCCATGAACGGCCTCGAAGATCGCATCAGTCTCGCCAATGTTTCCGCTGCCTACCACGCCCAATCCGCCAACCAAACCCGCAGCCAGGTCGCTCATCACATCGCCGTACAGATTGGGCAGCAGCATCACGTCAAACTGCTGCGGATTCAAAACAATCTGCATGCAGGCGTTGTCGACGATCATTTCCAAGTACTGAATATCCGAATATTGCTCCGCCACCGCGCGCACCGACTTCAGAAAAAGCCCGTCAGACATCTTCATGATGTTGGCTTTGTGAATGGCGTGGATCTTCTTGCGGCCGTTTTTCCGCGCGTATTCAAATCCGAACTTGGCGATCCGCGTAGAAGCTTTTTCCGTAATGATTTTCAGGCTCTCGACCACGCCCGGAACAACCTCGTGCTCCAGCCCTGAATACAAATCCTCAGTATTCTCGCGCACGATCACTACGTCCACGCCTTCAAAGCGCGACTTCACCCCCGGCAGATTCTTCACCGGCCGCAGATTGGCGTACAAATCCAGCGTCCGACGCAACGCCACGTTGACGCTTGGCGCTCCGCCGGCAATCGCGGTAGCCATCGGCCCTTTCAAGGCCACGTGATTCTTTCTGACGGATTCAATGGCCGATTGGTTGACCAATTGGCCCTTCTCGGTGGCTTTATCGGTGCGGCCTTCCAGCTCTTCCCAATCAATCTGCACGCCGGCGGCGCCCAGAATGCGCTTTACCGCGCCAGCTACTTCGGGACCGATACCCTCACCAGGGATCAACGTGACCTTATGTCTCATAGATGCATCATATTGTAAGCGAAGCAGGAAACATTTCGCAGCCAAACGCGGCGGTCAGTTTCCTGATACGGGTTCCTTCACCGACGCAGCTTGCACATCGCATCGCAACGTTTGCTATAATTAGACAGTGGATCGCGGCTGCGTGCCGCGGTCGGAGGCCAAAAGAATGATTCATCTCACGCCGGTTGCCAGCACCAAAGTGAAAGAAATTATGGGCCTGCAAAACCCCTCGCCCACCGCGCTGCGTGTCGCGGTAGTGGGCGGCGGCTGTTCCGGATTCCAGTACCACATGGCGTTCGAGAATCAGACCAACGAGACCGACGAGGTTTTCGACTTTGACGGCTTGAAAGTGGCTGTCGACCAGATGAGCTCCATGTACCTCGAAGGCATTGAAATCGACTACATCGAGACCGTCGAAGGCGCAGGCTTCAAGTTCAATAATCCCAACGTGAAGAGCACCTGCGGCTGCGGCAGCTCCTTCAGCGTTTAGTTCTACTCACGATACCTCTGAACGTTGCGTCGAGTTCCGCCCGATGCACCAGTATTTCTTGCCCCGTATGTTGGATATCCTACAAAACCCGCTTGACTAGCGGTGATTTGCACTTTCTGCTATAAGCGTATTGTCTCCGTTCGCTTACGAGGATTCTTATGCCTACCACGAATGGTAAGACGGTCCGAGTACTGCTCGCCGACGACAGCGACATCATGCGCGAGGCCATCCGCAAGCTCCTCGACGGGGAGCCTTCCGTCGAGATCGTTGGTGAGGCCCCAAGCTTCGCTGCCACGCTAAAGTTGGCAGCCGAGCTCAAACCCGATGTATTGCTGCTGGACTTGCACATGCCCCAGAAGCGCGACTTTCAGCCTTCGCAGGTGTGCTCGGAATTGAGCGTGGTGCCACACACCGTGGCCATCTCCTTCGCTAACGACGGGGAGGCTAAAGCTCTCGCCGCCAGTTACGGTGCAGTCGCTCTGCTGGACAAAATGAGCCTTTACGAGCAGCTCTTGCCGGTTCTTCAACACCTTGCTTGCGCCTCCTCCGCAAGTCCGGCAGACGTCCCTTCCACCTTCTTCAATCAGGGCTTCGAACCGCTGAAAGCGAAAGCCGCTATTCCGTTTTCTAAGTAGTTCGACGCAACACGCTTCGCGCTTACCTTCCTTTCTAATCCGGCGCTCTGCGCAACTAGCTTCGTACGTATTTGCATTCCGGCCACGCCAACCGTATTCTGAATTCCCGGCATGAAGATAGCTTTGGCGCAGTTCAATCCCACCGTCGGCGATTTTGCCGGTAACGCTTCCCGCATCCTTCGCTTGGCCACCGCTGCCCAGCAGCGCGGCGCGGACTTAGCCGTTTTTTCTGAGCTTTGCCTCTGCGGCTATCTGCCGCAAGACCTCCTCGAACGCCCCGCCTTCATCGATCGCAATTTAAAAGAACTGAAAGAACTGGCCGCCAAGCTGCCGCTGCCCACCATCGTGGGCTACGCCGGCCGCGTCAAAAACGGCCACGGCAAAGCCATCGCCAACAAAGCCGCGTTGATCAACGGGGGCAGGGTCGTCTTCGAACAGAGCAAAATGCTCCTGCCGACCTACGACGTCTTCGACGAGGGCCGCTACTTCCAGCCAGCTGAAAAACAATACGTCTACGGCCTCGGCCAGGAACAACTAGGCATCACCATCTGCGAAGACGTCTGGAACGACAAAAATTTCTGGGCCAATCGCCGTTACGACCGCGACCCCGTCACCGAGATCGTTCAGCAGGGAACTAGCGTCCTTCTGAATATTTCCGCCTCGCCCTACACCATCGACAAACGCGGCTTGCGTCTCGAGATGCTGCGCTCCATCGCCATTCACAATAAGCGCCCGATCGTTTACGTAAATCAGGTCGGCGGCGACGACAGTCTCATCTTCGACGGCGCCAGCATGGCACTCACTGCCGACGGAAAAGTTGCCGCCCAAGCGCGCGCGTTCGAAGAAGACCTGGTGTTCTTCGACACGGTCACCGGGCACGGAGAAATACACGATCAACCGCACGAAGAAATCGCCTACGCCTATCAAGCCATCGTTACGGGAACCACCGACTACGTACAGAAATGCGGGTTCAAGAAAGTGCTGGTGGGATTGAGTGGAGGCATCGACTCCGCGGTCGTCGCGGCGATTGCCGTCGACGCCCTCGGCCCCGAAAACGTACTGGGCGTGTCCATGCCCGGCCCCTATTCCTCGGAGGGCAGCAAGACCGATGCCGCCGCCGTGGCCAAGAATCTCGGCATTGATTTGCTGACGATCCCGATCAGCGAAGTTTTCGATTCTTACTTGAAAGCAATGGCTCCGGCGTTCGGCACATTGGCGCCCGACGTTACCGAAGAAAACATCCAGGCGCGCATCCGCGGAAATTATCTGATGGCGCTCTCCAACAAATTTGGCTCAATGGTTCTCAGCACCGGCAACAAATCGGAACTGTCGGTAGGGTATTGCACGCTGTACGGAGACATGGCCGGCGGCTTGGCCGTCATTTCCGACGTGCCCAAGCTGATGATCTACGAGCTCGCCAACTGGATTAACCGTGAAAGGGAAGTGATCCCCCGCTCGACCATCGAGAAAGCGCCATCGGCCGAATTGCGGGACAACCAGAAGGATCAGGACGTGCTCCCGCCCTATGAAGTCCTCGACCGCATCCTCAAGGCCTACATCGAAGATTTGCGCAGTCCACAGGAAATCGCCGACCACACCGGCTACGACCTAAAACTGGTACGCGACATCGCGCTGCTGGTCGATCGCAACGAATACAAGCGCAAACAAGCCGCTCCCGGCTTGAAGATCACTTCGCGCGCCTTCGGTTTCGGCCGGCCCTTCCCAATTGCCCAACGATTCATCCCGTAAACTGCGGTAAGATTTTCCGCCACAACGGAAACACTAGGAGACTTGTGCGTCCCACAATGATGCGATCTGGTGTGAGGCTCTGTGTAGCTGTGATTTTGCTTCTGGCCGCGGCGTCGACTGCGCTGCAAGCCCAACAAACCGCTGCGCCCGCGGCGGCAGGGAACTCGACGATCCAGAAATCCGTCGAAGCCTATCTCCGCAACCTCTATGCGTTTGGACCGGACGTTCTCATCACGGTCGGCGCACCCAAAGAAACCAATATTCCCGGCCTGCTAGAGACCCCCATCGACGTCACCATCGATGGCAATAAACAGTCGGTGAAGTTTTACGTAAGCAAGGATGGGAAATATTTACTGCGCGGAGAACTCTCCGACGTCACCAAAGACCCTCTCGCCGACAATCGCGCCAAGCTCGAACTAAAGGATGCGCCTTCCACCGGCGATCCCAACGCTCCCATAACCATGGTCGAGTTCGCCGACTTCCAGTGCCCGGTCTGCCGCAACCTCCACGATGCCCTGCGCCCTATCCTCACCAGCTACCCGCAGGTCCGCTTGGTCTTCAAAGACTTCCCGCTGGAGATGCACCCCTGGGCCCGCTCCGCCGCCATCGCCGGCCGCTGTGCATACAATCAGGACCCTAAGGCCTTCTGGAAAATGTACGACCTTATATACGACAACCAGGAACTCATCTCCGCCGAGAACAGCTACGCTAAGCTCCTGGACTTCGCCAGCCAAGCGGGCCTGGACGCCGACACCTTCAAAGCCTGCCTCTCCAGCCCGGAAGCGGCCGCCGCCATCGAAGCCAGCCGCGCCAACGGCACCGCCATGCAAGTCAACAGCACCCCCACGCTGTTCATCAACGGCCGCCAACTGGTCGGTCCCGATCCGCACTCCATCGAGCAAAACATCAAGTACGAACTAGCCCACCCAAAGAATCCCAAACAGTAGCGAATTCCCTGCGGCGCGTTCGAACGTAGACGCGCGCACCCGACAACCTGGAACATCCGGAATATTTGATTGAATCAAATTCTCTGAGGAAGACCGCGACGGAAGAGAAGCACCGCGGTACGCCGGAACAGGGCGAGAGAGAGACCCCATACCCCAACCCATTTTGTAGTTAACATAATATAACTTATGGGACGCGATGTCAAGAGCTTTCTTCACTATTCCCCCACGTTTCTTCGATTTCATGGGGCTGCACCGGTTCTTCTGCGTTCCCTGCTTCAACCGATCCTCGTCGTCACATCTGGTATGCAGGCAAAGCACCGTCTACGGCCGATTGATCTTCGTCAGTTGATCGACGTGGCGCGGGGGGTGCGCCACGTCGGCCGCCCAACCAGAACCTGCAATCCGCTCGACGCGATACAGCGCAAATTTAAAAAAGGGAATTCCCTACCGCGACGCCAACGCCCCTGCCGCAGCCCCAGCCGCCGCTCCAATGAGCAGCCACTTCGACGCCCGTGCGATTCGTGCCAAGACGCTACCCCCGTTGGCGGCGTGCAGGGCATCATCGCGTTCCTTGGTTAAGGTCATGGACTTGGCCCTCTCATCGAGCAAGTCGCCCTGAGCGGCCTGTAGTTTGGCCCGGCACTCCTGGCAGTCCAGTGCGAAGTCGTAGATGGGCTTCAGGTCCTGGCCCGGGATCACCGCCTGGATCTCGGAGGCCTTTTCATCCTTGCCGCCGACCGCCGCGTTGGCGTCGCGGCCAGCATCAACCGCACCTTGTTTCCCAAGCTCGCCTTCGACGCCCCGACCAGTGGTCCCCGTGGTTTGCGTGGTCGAGCCGATGTCAGTGGTCTGTGGAGTCTGTCCGGGCATGACTGGAACCCACCGCGGAGCTGGCGTGGTTCACAACCGGGGACATGGGCTCCAGCGTGACAGCAGCAGGCAAATGCATCGCGACCACTAAACTCTTCGCAATTTCCGCAGGGGACAGTTCAGTGCGCTTCTGCGCCTCGATCGCCTCTAATGTGACAGCGAGTTTTGCGTCGCGATCACGCTGCCGAGTATCGGCAGCCTTCAGCTCTTCTTTCGCAGCGGCCAATTCACCGGCCAGTTGCGCTCGACCTAGAATCTCCGCGCGCCAGGCAATTGCGATGGCCGTCGCCACCGCCAACAATCCAACCACCGCGGCCACGCGGACCCACGCCGTTATACTCATCGTTTCGATTCGCCGAGTTCTCGAGTTAACATAGTCAAATATTACGTAAACCACCCAACTCAACCGACTCACGATCGAACATCTACAAATATTTTTCGCGCCGCGCCAACACCTGCGCCGGATACTCCACGTTGGCTCCGCCATTCCAGGCCAGCAACGCCCGCGTACAGTCCGCGCCCGTCGCTGCAAATTTCTTGCGCAGCACTTTGCATCCGACCGCCAAAGCCTGCTCCGGATCGCACAACTCCGACAAGAACCGCCCGTCGAAGCCCGTTTCGCGAGCGACTTGCCCCATCACCTGCATCAATCCCCAGGAAAATCCGCGCGCGTACGCCTCGGAAGCTGTCACCTTATAATTCGTATACAACGGCGCAACATACTTCGTAAAAAACGCCGGCTCATACCGCATCGCCCACGGATTCCACGCCGATTCCTGTTCGGCCACCGCGCACACCAGCGCCGGCTCCAGTCCTTCCGCCTCGGCCGCTTTGCGCGCCAGCACGACCAATTGTGGCGGGGCACTCATCGCTCAATAAATCGCGGGAACGCTCACCAATGCCGCCGATAACTCCCGTTCAAATCGCTAAACCGTACCGGTGGGTTTTCCTGCAGGTCAATTCCCTTCTGCCGGCCAATCTCCCGCAGCGCCCCATAAATGTGCGGCAAATGCACCAACGCCAAATCCCTCACAAACGCCCGCGCAATCTCATCCGCACGCATCCTCCGATGCAGCCACCGGAAAAACAAAATAAACTGCACCGCCACCGGCACTACCGTACCCAACACGCTAAAAAAATGACTCGGCATAGAGTTCCTCAGGAGGTTCGCTCAACCAGACGCGCCGCAAAACCACTCAGAACAGCGCCCCCGGCAAACCTCCCAACGTCGAACCCAATCCCGAAGCCAGCGTCGAGAAAAACCCATTACTCTTCGATGCGTTATTTCGCACATTCAGCAACTCCGCCGGAATCCCCAGCGAGCGCCCCAACAAATTGGAATCCACGCCAAACAATCCCGACAATCCTTGCAGCGCCGACATCTGCCGCTGGTACGCCGTATTGGAAAAATTCAGTTGGTTCTGCGCCGCCTGATTCCCTTGCGCAATTCCCTGCTGCCGCGCCAAGTCATCTGCAATCTCGCCAAACCCCGCCGAATTCCGCGTGCGCGCCAAGCGATTGTTCGCCGCCTGCTGCAACGCCCCAAACGAACTCGCCAACGCCCCCTGCGACTGCCCGGTAACCGCGGCCTGATCCGCCGCACTCAGTCCCGGATTATTCGCAATATTCTGATACTGCGACAGCAGCGATCCACCCAACTGCTGCTGTTGCCCGGTCAACTGCTGATTCAACGCATTCGTACTCGCCAGTTGCGAATCGGCCATGCTTCGTGTCTGCGCCTGCGCTCCACGCCCCATGATTTCCTCCAGAAAACTTTCCAGGTCTCTCACCGTCCTACTACAAAACTGGGGGCCTACCCTTGCGTTTTTGCAAGGGTGGGCCCCCTGGCCGCAACTCGCGCCACCAGTTTTTTAAGTTTGTCTGTTTCTCTACTCGCCGACTCTCTTGCAGTACGGCGCCCACTTATCGTCACGGACCCAACCCAACCGCTCCAGCCGCTTCCCAAATTTCTTTTCCAAACCCGGCGGCAACCACGCATGCACATCGGCCAGCCCTCTGCGCCAAGCATCCCGCTCCGTCGCGGCATGAAGCGTCAGCAAAGCCCGCCATCTCTCGCGCGGAGTCGAAAACTTCGGATCAAGGAGCAGGTAAGCTTCAGCCGTAAGCCGCAGCAACGCCGCGCCAACGATTCGCTTTTCGCCGGCATCGCCATCCGACAAAACAATCTTGGTGATAAACCGCGGATCACTCAGATCAGGCAGCGCATAGTCAAAGGCCTGCCGCGCATGGATCGCCCGCAACGCGTCCAAATCGTCTGCCATGTATTCGCGAATCTGCAAAGAAGTTCAACGGAAGAAAAGCCGCAGTACGAAAAACCTACAACAGAGAAGAACGCGTCACCCGCGCCCCCGGATGCAACCCAAATCCATTCCCACCGCGCACCGCCCCATTCGCCAACGCCCCACTCCCGCTCGAAGGCAACGGCGCCGGCCCAGAAGCCCCTCCACCCACCACAGCAGTAGCCGGCGAACCAAACGTCACCGGTGCCGACGGCAACGACCCCACATACTGCGAATACGCCCGCCAGTACAGCGTCTGATTCCCCAACTGCACGTAGTAATTCCGCGAAGCCCCAAGAAAATAAACCCGCGGCGCACTAAACGCCGGGGTCACATCCGACTCCGCGAAATAAAACAGTCCGGGCCGCGCATCGGAAGGATCGCTAATCGCCAGATCAAACCAGCCATTCGACGCCTGCACCTGCAGCGCCGCGATCACCGTCGGCGCCGGCGAAGGCGTACTCGGATCTACGCCCGCACGCTGGCTGGTGGTGTTCACCGCCGCCACCACCTTCACCAGCGTCTCGTACAAATACGGATCGCGATCCTTGATCGGCGCAAGTTGTGCCACAGTCAGCATGTCAAAAAGTTCCCGCCTCAGTTAAATCCACGCACCGGCGCCCAGGGATCAACCCGCACCGACGGGATAAATTTCTGCAACCTGAACCAAGCCCCGCTCTGATTCGTCGCCACCTGAAACGCCACCCGCTCACCCAACACATTGATAGCCAGTTCCAGGTCTTTCGATGCCGGACTACTCAGCGGCAGAGGCTGCTGTGCTTGCGGCGCGCTCGGAGTATTCGTAAACGTCGTCAGCGATAAATTTCCCGCTCCCTCCACAAACATCGAGAGGTAGCTAAACAATTTACGATGCGCCCCCAGGTTCAGCGACTGCTCCACCGGCCGCTCCGGAAAATAATGCGTCGTGTAGTAGCTGGGAATCGCCGCTCCATCGTCAGAAAGCTGCGCGCTATTCAACTGATAGACTTTTCCGGTCGCGCCCGCACCCACATTCCCGCAACCCATCGCCACAATCGCCGTTCCGTCATTCCGTTCCAACAACGCACACGAATTCGCCGCAATCGTCCACGGCGACCACTTCCGCGTCTTATCCGTCGCGGTCTTCCGCCCCGCATAAGAAATACTGATCGGCGGCCGCCCCGCAATATCCTCCGCAGTATCCAAGTCGCGATAATCCAGCATCAACACTTGGTTCGGCGAAGTCGCCGTCCCCAGCGGCGCCCCCACGAAAATCCGCCGCTCCTTAGTATCCACCGTCACCCACAGTGTGTGCCCATATGCCCAATTAATCTGATTCCAGGTCGGCTGAATCTCCTGCGAAATCTTCACCGGCTCACCGCCACTAAAAATATAGAGCCCGGTGCGATGCGCAATCACCACCCAATCTTCGCCAACTCCCACGCCGCGCACGGAAGGCGTCCCCACTCGCCGCGAAATTTCCGAAATCGACCACAGCGCGGGTTCATTCACGCCATCATCCTGCGTCGCGTGCAGCGAGTGTTCTTTTACAAAATACAGCCGCTCGCGCAGTTTGAATGCCGCGCGAATCGCCTGACCATTATTTTCAGCAACACTCAGCAGCCCATCGATCCCGTCATAACTTTCCGGGTCTTCCACGCGACTGGCCCGCACCAGCGACGGATTCAACGGCTGCGCTGTTGGAAAAATCTCGATGCAATCGATGTAGAACGCTCCATTTAACGTCGGAGTCCCGTCCGCAAACACCCGCAAAATCAAATCGCTCGGTATCGCTAGGAACGGTGCAGTGAGTTGCGCCGTATACTCGATGTAATTCGTTGTCAGCGTAGCGGCCGACAATTGCAAGCCGCCAGAACTGCCGAAACTCCCGCTGTACAAGTCCACGTGCAGCGTGCCGGCCATCAGCGTCGAATTCCGCGCACAACGCGCCCGCACGGTGTAGTTGGCCCCACTCGAAATCCGCGAAACTCCCAGCGCATCCTGCACCGCGCCTTGCGTCACCAACCCACGCGTTGCCGTCGCGCCATCGCCCACTATCGAGTACGCCGCGCCCCACACCGTAAAACTCTGCTCGTCGATGCCGCCCGCCGCAAACATCGCATCCGGCGTCCACCCCAGCGGATAGTGCGGCAAAGCTGGACCTGTAAATCCTCCGTCAAATCCCAAATTCACCCAATTGTTTTGCTTGTTCCGCTCGCCCCACCAGAAGAGTCGCTGCGCATAGTCCGTCACGCCGGCGCATTCACTCAGCTCAACGAGCCGAAACAGATCGTCGACATTAGTCGCCGCCAGCAATACCGCATCGGAAAAATCCACAATCGCCGACGTGGAAGTGTTGTCACCAATCACCATGTTGCCGCTGAACAGCGTCGCGCCGCTCGATGTATAGAAAAAGCTCGCTCCACCCGCGCCAGTAAAACACAGAATCCGCGCCACCACATTCGACGGCCCAATCGGAATATTTGTAACGACGACGCGCTTGTTACCACTCGACGTCCAACTGGTCGTGGGTCCCGGCGCCGTCAAATACCCCTGGCGCGTCTGAAAAATCACGCACACCTGGTGCACGCCCGCAACAACGCTCCCAGCCGCTGCGGCCGTTCCACCGCCCGAAGCCGTCAACCCTCCGGTCGTCGCCGTAAACGTGAAGTGTGTCGCATCCGGCGCCGCGCTAATCGCAAACGTGCCGTTGTATCCCGACACCCCCACGCCGCTGACACTCACCAACTGCGAGGGCGCAAATCCGTGCGCCGTAGTGGTTTGAATCGTCGCCGTCGCCGAAGCACTCGTCCCGCCACCCGACGCCGCCAATCCCGATGCGCCAGCCACGTAGGTAAACTGCGTCGAGCTGATCACACTGAGCACGGCAAACGTGCCGTTGTAACCGCTCACTCCAACGCCAGAAAGCGTCGTCGACTGCCCGGCCGTCAATCCATGCGCCGCGCCAGTTGTAATCGTGACCAAAAACCCATTCTGAGTTGCCCCCGTTGGACTCGCAGCAATCGCCACAGCCGCAGGCTGGGTCGCCCCATTGGGACTCGCCGCGATCGCCACAACTACATTCTCATCGACAACCGCAGGCCCCGCCCCCGGCCCACCCTGACTCACCCGATCGAAATTCGTATCATCAAACTGTCTCGGCAGATCCAGTCGCCGGCACGTCCATCGCTGAACGCCAAATACTCCCGCCCAAACAAAGTCGTCGAAGACGCATACGCATTGGTCGCCAAACCAGTGGCAACGTTCCCCAAAAAACCCGGCGAAGTCTCTTTGTACAACACGCCATTGGAATCAAGCAGCAGCGCCCGCAATGTGGCATTCAACGTTTCATACGTCTTCAAATAATTGACTGTCGGGTTCCCCGACAACGGCCCAAACAGCCCCTGCAACCCCGGCCGGGTCGCCACTCCGCCATTCGCAAAAATCACGTCCTGGCAATCCGGCGACACCCCATGCGGCAAGTCCGCCGGCGACATATCCGTCACCAACCCGCCAAAAATCTCAATCGGCGCGTCTAAAGATCCAGCAGTAGTCATAGTAGTTTTAATTCAGAAATCTGCAGGTAGTCGTTCTGTCTCTACGGCGTGGTTTCGTCAGATATTGATTTCTTCAACTTCAACCGCTGCGGAATTTCTTTCATCCGGATTTTGATTTCTTCGACTTCAACCACGGTTGGGGTGCCCCAGACGCTGTAGTTGCGTCTGGGGGTTTAGAGTCAACTTCAACTCGCAAGTCGTCCGTCTTCTACTTACTTCAAACGATGCGAACTATTTCCGATCGGCCCACGATCATTTACTTCCCGCCCACCCAACCCATACTTTGCCGCCTTCTCCGGATTCAAAATCGCGCGACAGGACCTACAAACCGCCACTCCATCCTTAATCCGCTCCCCACACGCCGGACACTCCACCAACGGCTTCGGATCGTACAGCCACGGCTTATCCAACTTGAGCTGCCGCGCCGCACGCCTCTCCAAATCCGTAATAAACATCGGATTCTTACTGCGCTCCCACTCCAGATCCGCCGCAGCAACCAACCGCCGCTGAAACGCCTGCAATTTCGTGCGCGCTTCCTCCAACTCCGCCGTACTCGGCGTCGGAGCTGCCGCCACAAACACCCCGTGAAAACTCCCCTCCCCCGAATCTCCATTCAACTCTCGCGCCAAATCCTCCGCGACTTCGCGGGCCGTCACGCGGTAATCGATATTCCGCCGATCGCCCATATCGATCTGCCCGATGTACCCGCGAATCGGCGTCACCGCATATTCCTGTCCCTCCGCCGGCGAATTCACCAGTAGCGACCCAAAATAAGTCCGCTGCCGCGGCGGCCACTTCTCCTCTGAAATATTCACCAGCCACGCCTTGTCGTTTTCGACCGCCGCCGTCGCACTCATCAACACACACCTCCACGAGATCGCGTAACACCCAGGGAAACTTTAGAGAAGAACTTTAGAGAAGAACTTCAGAGAAAGATCGGGAACCGCACCTGCAGTTTCAGGGTTTAGATCCACTTCGCAAGGACAACAGTTCGGTCAGCACTTCTCTCACTGCATCTTGTACTGCACCACCACATTCACATCCGCAGGACTCGTCGAACACCCCGCCGCCCCAGTCTGCACCGCCACCGTCAACCCCGCCCCCGCCGCATAACTCTGCGCAATCGTCCCACTATCATTCGCCGCCGCCGCAACCGTGACATTCACCGGCGAAGTCCCATCCGTCAATCGCACCACCGCATTCGTCGAACAACCCGCGGGCGCCGTCTTGGCCTGCACCTGCACTCGCGTAATCGTAATCGCCTTATCCGTATTCCAAGTGCTCCCCGTCCACGTCGACGTCAACGCCCCCGGCAGAAAAATATTCTGCTCCGCCCGCGGACTGGCACTCACTGTCTCCGTCCCAATCGCCAGCCCTTGCGCAAAATGTTGCGTCCTGGCCCAGTCCTGCTCGATATCCAATTGTCCCAGCGGATGCAAATTCCCTCCGCTCCAGTTATCCATCGTCGCAGTGCTGCCAAATTGCTCAATCGCCGGCGATCCGCCCGTAAACGTCGTATCCGTCGCCGTCACTGAAGTCAGCGCTCCGCCTATCGCCGTTCGCGAACAAGTTAGAACTCCACCGGGCGCTGCTTCCAGCCGCAAAATATCTCCCGGCGCTCCGGTGGACGAGGAAGACGCCAACGTCGATCCCGTCCCCGCCGTTAATTTCTGCAAAATCAATGACGCATTATTCTCGACGCACGTATATCCATTGTTCGCCGCCGACAGCAGCACGTCCACGCCCACAAAATCCGTCGCACCATTCAGCGTCGCCACCTGCACTTGCGCAAATTGGGCATTGGAAAACGCATACCCGCCTGCCGAAAAGTATGCGATGTTCGACGAACCTGTTCCAATCACCGCATTGCTTGCAACATTGAACCCGCCAATATTCACCGTCCAATTGCTGCCAATCGCCCCATTCGCACGATTGAAATTGTCATACGCCGTATTCAGATATCCGGTCACCGGAATAATCCCGCTCACATCCGCAAACTGCTGCGCACGTGGCGCCGTAAAATTCCCCGTCAGTGTATCCGCATACCCTCCGCCTACCACTTGCACTTGCGGCGCTGCCAACCCCGCCGAAGTCAGCGAACTCACTCCCGCCGTGCCAAGCGTCGGCAGAGCATTCCCACATACCGATCCCAGCGCATCCACAAACGGTGTACTAGCCGGTGTAAACGTCGAGCATCCCGACCCGCCATAATTCACCTTGGCCCCATCGCGATAGGGAACGTACCCAATCGCTCCAGGCGGCAACGTCGGCGTGATACTCACCGTCTGATTGCCGCTCGTCGTCGTCACCGAAGCCGCCACGCTCGGCAGCGTGGTATTCCCGTTCGCATCGATCGCCGTGATCTGATAGTTATGCACGCCCACTGGCACCGCGCCACCAGCCGAAAGCGCCAGCGCAGGTGACCCCGGCGCACTCATCACGTAATATGCTTGCCCCGTCCCAGTAAATTGCAGCGGAATCCCAGCATATTGCGTCAGCGTATTTCCCGAACCGCCCAGGCTGGTCACAATTGCATTCGTAATTCCCAACGTCCCGCAACCCTGCACGGCACCCGCGGAAATCTGCACCCCGCCCAAAACATTCCCCGCGAGCAGCGGCTGCGCCGAATTTCCGCACCCGGAATAATTCAAAACCAGTCCCGCCAAACGCTGCGCATTAGTCGACTCAATTACCGGCGTCGTCGGCCCGCTCAAAATATCCGCAAAGTTCAAATTGTTAATGGTCGTCCCAACAAACGAGCTCAGCCCCGTCAAATTCAAACTCAGCCACGGCGTGTAAGAGCTCTCAATCAGCGGCTCGTTGAACACCATTCGTCCGGCCACTCCGGTCGTCACCAACCCAAAATCGTTGTAGTCAATTCCGTGGCCCACCCAAAACGTTTTGTCGAACTTCACGATGTACGGAAAGCCCACCAGCGTCGGATTAATCCCCAACGAATTCGGCACGGTGATCTGCAGCGCTTCCGGCACTCCCCACCCACCGGTATTGATCACAAAAGCTCCGCGATCAAACCAGTGATTGAATCCGCCGCTACGCAAAATAAACGGCATCGACCCACCATTGCCGATGAAGTAGTCGTTGTCGTAGTTCATGTCGACAACTCCGCCACCACCGGCGTCCTGGTCCTGCACCACGCAGCTCTGATATTGCTGCTGACAATTCATCGCCAAATTTTCCAGCGTGAAGGGGCCAAAACTCCCGGGCACCACATAGAAGAACGGATACGCGCTGCCATAAATCTGGCTCGTAAATCGCGACACAAATTGCAGACCAGAAACCGCACTTCCCGGCGCCGCACGCACCACCAAACCGCTCTGCTTCGGAATCACCGGATCGTTCAACACAATCGCGCTAGCCAACTGCAGCACCGGCTGCGCAGCAGCACAGTTGTGATAGAAATCCAGCGGCGAATTGAACGGAATATTTGCGACCGGATTCTGCGCCGGTATGAACAAAATTCCACCGGTCGTCGACGGCATCGCCGCGCACGCCGCCAGCACCACCGGCGTGTTGTCATGCGCAGAAGCTTGGCCGCTCACGGAAGCCGT
The DNA here is from genome assembly GCA_963846145.1 of uncultured Acidobacteriota bacterium. Taxonomy (GTDB): domain Bacteria; phylum Acidobacteriota; class Terriglobia; order Acidiferrales; family UBA7541; genus Acidiferrum. Next base: position 526,673 of record CAWJUV010000010.1, read on the forward strand.
CGCCGCGTTCGCCACCGTCAGGGTCGTCCCGCTGATCGCCGTGATCCGTGTCGCCAAAATTCCATTCGTCGCTGACGACGGCGGCGTCGCCGGCACATATCCTGGCGTAACCGGGGCACCCAGCCCCCAGTCCACCCAGGAGCCGTCCATGCCTTCTTCAATTCCCGCGATGGAGTACGCGCCACCGTTGATCGAGCGATAGATGATCGCCTGAATATTCGCATACTGCTGCGTATTCCAGCGCACCATGTTCTTCGCTACCACTTTCGCTGTTCCGCCCGTCGCGGTCCCCGAATCATCCCGCACGCCGCTCTGCAAAAACGTGAACGTCGTCGATGTCGGCGTCGCAGCAATCACATGCGAGCCGTTGTACCCAGTATTCGTTACGCCTTCAACGTCTGTCGAAACGCCCGCCTGAAAGTTATGCGCCGCACTGCTGGTACACGTCGCAACACCAGAACTTCGCGAACACGAAGTCAGCGTCGCCGCATTCACCCCGATCGTGGTAGCGCCGGTGCTCGTCGTCCCCGCATTGCTCGCCGCGCTCAGTTCGCCGTTATATCCACGCAGCACCACTTTGTAGGAGTACGTGGTCGTCCCATTTAAAATTCCCTGCGGCGTCACCGTCACCTGTGCTGAAGTTAGCGTCGCGGTCCCGCTTCCCGCGGTCGTCCCCAGATTGCTTCCCGTATTGCTAACCGTAAAATGTCCGAAATCTCCATCGTTGGTCAGCACCGTGAACGTGCCATTGAACGTAGCATCCGCTAATCCAGCGATCGTAATCGTCTGTCCAGGGCCCAACGTAAACCCGGTGTAGTTATACGTGGCCACATTCGACGACCGCGAGTAATTCGCAATGTTCGCCACTCCCCACGGCGCAAAGGTCGACGCCACTCCCGCGGTTGGAATCTCAATTCCCTGCCCGACCGCAAAATCCCCAATGCTCGAGCACGTCACCGCGGTATTGCTCGCGGTCGTGCTGCAATTAATCGCCCCGCCGTTCCCCGCATACAAACCGTACTGCGTTAGATCGTAGTAAGGATTCGGCCCTTTGAACTGCACGTTGGCGCTAAAATTTTGCGAAGCGGTGAACGTATTCACCACATTGGTCTGCGCGCCGCTCCCACCCACCGAAATCGGCCCAATTTCCGAACCCGTATCGTCTTTGTAGTACAGCCGCTTGTCCGTAGTTTTGCTGTAGAGATTTACCGTGCCGGCGCTAGCCGCACCCGGCGGCGTATTTTGATTCGACAGCGTCAGCGTCCCGCTCGCCAACGACCCGATCACCGACGCGCTACCGTTTACGGTCAAATTTCCGCCTAGATTCAGCGAAAATGCACTCACCCCTCCGCTAAACGTCGGCGAAGACGGATCACTCGGCAAAATCACATTGGGAAGCTGCTTGGTGATGATCCCCGGCCCGGAAATTTCAATTTCATATTTCCCCGGCGCCCCGTAGAAAAAATAATTTCCTAATCCGTCAGTCGTCGTGGGATTAGCAATCGCCTGTGTCAGCCCCGCATCCGAATAAATCTGCGCCAACGGTGAGCAGGGCTGCCCAGACGCCGGCATCGCGCAAACCCGCACAGACGCCCCGGCTAGCGGCACTCCCCGCGAGTTAAAAACGATATCGTCCTTCCGCGTCCCCTGCCCATGGACTGGGCCCACCGCTCCGGGCAACACGTGCAACAGCACTAGCAGCGCTGTCCACAAAGAACCCATCGTAATTTTTGATCGTATCATGCGTACCCTTCGCCCCATTTGGACGCCAAAATAAAAAAGGACCGCCGCTCCACACGCACGGTCCATCGACTCTGTTAGCCGTTCCGTTTCTAGCGGCGGCTTGGCCGCCGTGCCACCGAATTGTCCTACTGTAACTTTCGCGCCGTGATCGTGATCTGCACCGCATCCGTCGTTACGCTAGTGGGATACGCTCCCGCAGTAATCTCCGTCCCACCGCCGGTAAACGCCTTCAACTTCCAGTTATTCATCCCCGATCCCGTGATCGGCACGTAGTAGCCGGCATTCCCCGCCTGGCTATCGGCATAGACCTGGATGATCTGCGCGCTCGCCAATTTATCCGCAACAGTGGTGAAATCCATCGTGTCCCCGCCCGTCGTATAGTTTCCCGAAAACGTCAGCGTCCCAATCGCATACACAAAATTATTCCCCGACGCATCCACATTCCCCGGCACCAACGCAATCTGAATCGCCATCGCAATCTCCTCAAAACAAAAATTCTTCCCATCACAAGACGACAAGCGTGGTCCGGGTGCCCCAGACGCCGTAGTTGCGTCTGGGGGTTTAGAGTAATGCCCTACCGACGCCAAAACGCGCGGCGCGTCCGCCGGGTGCCACACCCTGCGATTCTCAGGGTGCGGGTTTAAACTACTGACTAACCGATCGCAAAACGTCGAACACAAATCCATCCATCAAAACGGCGTATACCCACTCCGCGCCGAAAACGGTCTCCGCCGCCGCGAACTCTGCTGCTCCCGCCTTACCGCCGCAATCACCAAATCTTCCATCGCATCACTCGCCGCATCATCCCACCGCTGCGCCAAAGGACTCCCACGCGCCCACCCCGCCAGCGCCGCGGTAGCGTACGCAATGGCCTCCTGCGCATTCCTCACCAGCACCGGCGACGTCGCATCCGTAAAGTCCGGATACGCCTTGGCATACCTCAGCCGAATCTGCACATCCTGCGTCGCACCCAGGAAATAAATCCCATCCGCACGCCACTCCCACACACTCAACACCACATCCTGCGCCCGTGACGGCAACCCGCCATGCTGCGACAAGTCCACCATCTCCACAAACTCATCCGCCGACAAGTTCGCCCGCTCCCAAATCTTCAGCGGCACCAGCAAATCCGTCGGCAATTGATTGGGCGGCGCAGTCGCATCCGTAATCGAAACCTGCAATGACGTATCCGCAGCTCCCACCGCCGGCACCACCAGCAGCGCATCGTCCTGGATAAATCCGCCGCCGCCCGCATTCCCGAGCGCCCGCTGCAATTTGCGATACGCCGAATTGGCATACGGCAGCAGCACCGCGTCCGTAAACAAATTCCCCTGCGAATCGTTCAGCAGCGAGCGCACCAGCGCCGTAATCTGCCCCGCAGTGTTATACGCGCTTGATCCAACTACCGGCATAGTGACGCGTCCTCATCGGCCTCCGTGCAGAAGGCCTCAATCGCCCTGAAAACTACCGCCCAGCAGCAACTTTGTCGTCGCACTCCGGCATCGGCGACTTCTGCAAATACGCCGACACCCCAATCACTCCGTTAATCGCCGCCGCAGCCGCCCCAATCCGCAACGTCTGCCCCGCTCCGCTCTGCAAATTAAAATGCTGCGGATCGATTCCTACCGCCGCCAATCCGGTCATCACTCCACCCGCCGACCCACTAATCGCCGCCGCAAAAATCCCCTTAATCCAAATCTCCAACTTCGTCATCGCCACACGCTCTCAACCCACAGCTCAGTCACCTGTCTCTGGTGCCCCAGGTTCGCCTTTGGTTCATGAACCTGGGTCTTGGTTTTGAAGTTGAATTCGTTCTTCGCGCTTTCGATCTTTTTAAACAACCCCAACAAACGGCTGCGCATGAAACGCCGGCACCGCATCATCCAACACCGCAAACGCATGCTCGTCATAAGCGCGTTCTTCGTGCTCCACCCGCGCACTCACCGCCGCACGCCGCGCCACTCGCCGCTTATTCCGCGACCACTCAATCGCCCGCGCGACATGTTCGACCGCCGTCGCCGTCAACTGCACAAACTCCCCACGCGGCCCCTCCAACGTAAAGCAATGCTCATACTCTCCACGCTCCGGATAAGGCCCCAACGCCGGCACACTTCGCCCGGCGGCAATCTCCACGGTCTGCGCATACCAGGCCCGCTCCGACCCATACATCTCCGGCGCCACCCACCGCTCCAAATGCCATCGATCCGTCGCTGGATACTTCGGCTCCAGCCGCAGATCCACTACTTCACGAATCAGCGCGCCGCTCGCATCCCGCTCCTCAAACTTCCCGCCAATCCAAGCCAGCCGATTCCATCCCCACACCGCCCGATAGTTCGCCTCGCCAAACCGATTCACCCCACCCGCCACCAATAATCTTCGCGCCACACTCTCCGGCGTCTCATACCGCTCCCGCACAATCTCAATCCGCGGCCGCTTATTTTTACTCTTCGCCCTCAACAAAGCCGCACTTCTCCCAGAAAATAAAATGGGCAACCGGCGACATAACATCGCCAGCTGCCCAATCCCCAATCGTTTCTACCTTTAGTACCCGCTCGGCCGCGCCAACGTGTCGATATACGCTCCGGTTCGCGGAGAGTCATCCCACACCTGAAACGCCGTATCGAAGTAAAAAATGTAGCTCGCCGCCAGCCCTCCGCTGGCGCCGTAGATCGGAAACACCGTGTTGCCGTTCACTTCATAAAAATCAATGTCCTTCAGCACCGCGCGTCCCCAGTGCGATAAATCCAGGAAATCCACGCGCGTCTGATCCGCATTCACGCTCGACTTGATCGGCACGCCGCTCATCGTTTTGCGTCCGCTGAACAACAAATCCAGATCGTTGCCGTCGCTCGCGCCGCCTTCTTTGATGATCTGGCTCACCGTAATGCCCAGATTCTCCCAAGCGTGCTCCTGTTCCACCGCCATGTACGCAATCAACTTGCTCACATGGTTGATGCCCAGCGATTTGCGCACCTTATTGATCGCCAGTCGCACATTCGACGGCGTCAACGCCGCATTGCCGGCGTTCACACGCGGCGTGGCCAGTTGCACCGGATACGTCGCGCGATTCAGGTTCAACCAAGTTCCAGTCGTCGCATTGTTCTGGTGATACTTAATGCCGAACAGCGACACCGGATTCGCGCCACTCAATCCGTCATGCACGATCACGTCGCCCGCAGTGATGCCCGCCGGGTTCGCATCCACCGTAATCGTCTGCGTTGCACTGATCGGATCCGCCGCAAGCACGTTAGCCGTTCCGCGATTGGTCGTCAGCGTCGAGTCGTACACCTGCACCGTCTGGCCGACATACACGAGCGCCGCGCCAGGCGGCGTCGACATCGTCCACGTCGTGCTCGAGAACGAACCAATCGTCCCCAATACGCCATTTCCCGCCGTCTGCATCAACTTGTCGAGGAACGACCGAAACTGCTTCATCCCATTGGCCACTTCGCGTTTCGCGGAGTTCTCCACCGCGCGCTCACGGCCGTTCGTCGCATATTCCACCAGCTTCGTAATCTCAATCGCGAAGCGGAAGAAAATCGGCGAAATCTGCGCCACGTCATACGCAGTTCCCGAACCGCGTCCCAGATCGCCGCCGTCCGCATTGTACGAGCCGGCTTTGCCTCCAGGATTCACCTGCAACGGCAACCGCATGTTTCGGCTGGACACTTTCTCCACATCTCCGCGCTGCTGAATCATCGTCAATAAAATATCGTCGCGTTCATAGAGCAGGGGCACTTTGTCGCGCACCTTCTCCAGCTGCAACGCGACCACATTCGTATTCGCTTGTGCTGGCATTCCTTTTTCTCCTTAGTTCTTCCCGTAACCAAAATTTGTCATCACCAAAAAAAGAGGGCACGACGCGAGCGCCATGCCCAAACAAAAATCCGTAATCGCTTTTAATTTTCTGAAACCACACCCAAGCCCGGGTGTCCCAGAGGCCGTAGTTGCGTCTGGGCGTTTAGATTCAATGTCGCCGAGGCCAAATCAGGATCGCGAGGGTCGAAACAAAAAACTCCGTAGATCACATCCCCAAAATCTGATCGTCGCTCATCCGTCGATAATCAACTCCCCGCCTCCCACCGCTGCGAGCCGCGCCCTGCCCATCTCGCTCAACTCCGCCTTTGCTAACCTGACTCGCTCCCCCGCCACTTGTCGCCACCGTAGCAACCTCCTGCCGCCCCGCCGCCACATCGCCCCGGCCAGTCCGCTCCCGGTGCGCCGCCATCGTCGTCTGCGTCCACTCACTCACAATCCTCTTCGCGGATCCCGGCACCAACTGCTCCGCACGCTGTGCAATCAACCTCACCACCTGCCCGCGCGCCTCGCCACCCAACTGCTTCCCGGACAGAACCCGCGCCACTTGTTCCCCAAGTTGCCGATCACCCTGCAACGCTTTCTCCACATCAACCCGAATCGCGCCCACCAACCGCGCCTTCAATGCGCCATTCTCACCACGCCCCGCACTTGGCAACGCCTGTTCCAACGTCCGCTCAATCGCCCCACCAACACTGCGCTCCAACTCCTCATTCGCCGATCTTTCAAACGCCGCATACGCCGCGAGTCTTTCGTTCTGCTGCGGAGCGTCATGAACTCCGCGCGCGCCCGCTCCACTGCCAGCAGGCGCCGTAACCGCTGCGGCCGAACTCTGTGCAGCCCCCAACGCCCCTGCCGGCGATCCTTGCCCAGCCGCTTCTCCGCCTCTACGAAACGCCGCCACCAGCCGCGAATCCGGCGCGCCATCAGCGGCGCGACTCCCACCGTCTCGCTCCGATTCCTCTAGCGCTCGCAACCCCTCAAACACCATCTCGCGAAACGCCGCAGGATCCTCCCGCAACATACTCCCCGCCAACCGCGACCGCTCCCCCGCATCTCCAGCGAAATACGCCCGGTCGATCTCTTCCAGCGAGCGCGCCCGCTCAGCCGCCGCTCTCGCAGCCCCCGGCTCCGCAAACACTTCACGAAACGCCGCCGCCTCAGATCGCGACTGCTCCGCCTTATTCCAAAACTCCCGCGCCTCCGCACCTCGAGACGGATCGTTCATCAATTCTGACAACCACAGCGGTGCAACCGCGCCGCCGTTCGCACTCGCACCCGCGGAAGGCCCAGCACCAACGCCACTCGCACCCGTATCCGCGGCTGCTGCCTCCAGCTCCGCTATCGCGCCACCACTCATCGACGCGTCACGCGCCGATGAATCCCGACTCCCACCTTCGGGCTCAATATTTAAAATCTGCTCGTCCGTCAGCGCAAACACCTCGCGCCCCGCAGCAGACACACCCAGATCCGCCGGCATTTCCGCCACGCCGTTATAACCAAAGGAATCCATGTTTTTTCTTTCAGAGAAAAATTGAGCGAGCAGAGAGAGCTACAAACTCGCCCCAGTTTTACCCGCGACACCAGAAGTCGCCGGTCCCGCCACAACCGCAGCGTTCGCCACAGCCGCCGCCCGCATCGCCCGCAAATGCGCCTCCGCATGCGCCCGCACATTCGCAAACCCCGCAGGATTCGTCATATGCGCCGCTTGCCCCGCCTCAGAATTCGCCCACCGCTTGCACTCTTCAAACTCCACCGCATGATCATCCAGCAACTCATCCACCGCCACCGAAGGCAACACCAACGGCACGCCAGGTCCATCGCCCGCAGCCACGCCACTACCATTCAGTGCATCGCCCGCCGCCACATCCACGTGCACCGCCCCGGACGCATGCATCGACACAATGATCGGCGCACTCGCCAGCAACCTCTGAATCTCCCGCAACTGTTTATTCCGCGAATCCTCGCCAGGAATCACCAACTCCGCCAGTCCCAGCACATTCTTGATGTAGCCCAAATTCGCCGGCTCGGTCAGCGCCTGCTGAATCACCGGATCCTTCGCCGCAAATAATCCCTGAATCACTCCGCGCTGCTGCGACTTCAACCGTGGGAAAGTTTCATCCGCCTCCGGATGCACACAAATATTCCCCTTCAAATCCGCCAGCCGAATCACCTGCGAGTCAAACACGCCATCCGGCCCCAACAGCGGAATCTCCGCATCCTCCGGCCGATTCTTCCGGAAGGAATCCACCGCCAGCAACATCACATCCGCATAAAACTGTTTCGTCCGTCGCCACACCAAGCCAAGTCGCCCCATCGCCTGATCGCGCGCCAGCGCATAGCCGGAAGCCGTCTTCACGTCCTCCATGTTTCCGCCAAACACCGCCGGAAACAGCCCCGTCAAGAATTGCGCCACCGGCCCAATCAAATCCTGCTGATGTCGCAGCATGTCGCCCGACACACTCGCCGGCGCCGGCTGAAAAAATCCCGCCGCTAACGGCTGCCCCGGCCGTGCCCTCGCCGGAAAATGCGCCCCCGGCTCCGCCACCTGACTCGTCAGCGCATCAAAATCCAGCACCTGCGGATCGGCATAAATCGGCGGAATCCCGTATTCATACGTCTCCGCCTGCATATTCGACAGCACGTTGTAGCGTTCCTGCACCTGCACCAGCGAATCGCCCACACTCGGCCGGTTCTGCCCATCGCCTGGCAACGCATGCAACACGCGCCAGTGATCGTCCATCGATTCATTGCGCGCTTCGCAGTACGCATCGCCGGCAAACCCCACATAACAACCATCCGGAAACAGCGCCAGCAACTCCGCCCGTACCTCGCGATCTTCAATCGCGTAAAACGCCCACGGCCGCAGCCACGTCCGGTCAAACGTAATCAAATTCATCAGCGCATCGCCCGGCTGAATCGACGGCAACCCCTGCTCGACACTGAGCCGCGACACTCGCGCGTACACATCTTCCGCACCCTGCGACGGCGATGTCTCAATCTTCTCCGCCGCGTGCGGATACGCTGCCTTCAACTTCGCCCGATGCACTTCCGCCTGCCATTGCAGGTACGGATACTCATGCATCTCGTTGGCCCACACCGGCGTGTTCAACTCCAGCCCGCCGGCGATGGAAATCACTTCCTGCCCATTCGCCACCCGCCGCGTCCCAGTCACCCGCGGCACACTCACCCGCTCCGCCCGCCGCAAATCCTTCTCGCCCAGTTCCCCGCCACATCCACCACAATTTTTTGTCTGATCTCCGAAATTGGGTGCCCCACCCTCGATTTCTAGGGTGGGTCTTTCCGTTGACTGTTCATCTGGTTCGGCGTCCGCCAATCCGAAACCTGACTCACCAACACTCTCAACCCCCGTTTCTTTTGCACACGACGGACAAACATACGCATCCCGCCCCAGCGGAATCTCCAACGCCTCCAAAATATTCTCTTCGCGAAACCCAAACCGCTGCCCATCCGCCACATACCGCACATACGCGCCGAGCTTTCCATCCGTCCACAAGAAATACCCAATCGACGTCAGCAACTGCTCAATGTGATTGTTCTGCTCAATCAACTCCGCCACATCGCTAGCTGCCCGCGCCGCAGAAATATCTTCCAACGACTGGGCCGACTGCGGATAAAACCGCACACTCGGAACATCTTGCGAAAGCACCGCAATAAACGACAACCCAAACCCCTGATAAAAATTCGTCACAAACTGATACCGCGGCATCTCCTCCAGCGCCCGATCATCAGAAAACTTCTGCTCAAACGGCTGGTGCCAATTCATGTCATTGGGATTCCACCAGGCATACTGCAACCCCTGCCAGAACAATCGCGCCTGCCGAATCCGCCGAATCTCATGCCGCCGCGCCGTCATGCCTTCTTCGCGATATTGCCGCACCAACTCCCGCAGCGCATTCACCAGCCTCGGCTTAGCTCATCCAAGCGCTCAAAGTTCGGTCCCAGCTCCGGCTCCGCCGCACCTGCAAGCCCGCCAACATTTCCATCCGCCGGCGCCACACTCCCGGCGAACTCACCGCATCGCCGCCGAAATCATCGCCTGGGTTGCGCGAATCGTACGCTCGTGAATATACGTCGCGCTCATCACGCGAACCACTCCCGCGCGAATGCCAATCGTCCGAATCACGCGCCGGCTGGAAATTCGGCCGCGCGTCCAACGCGTCATTCCGCAAGCCAGATCCTCCCCGCCGCGAGTCAGTTCTGCGATTTGGGTCCATTCTTCCTCTCCCCGGCATCCAACACCGCCTCCCTCACCGCGCTCTTTTCCCGCTGCATCTGGATCTGGTGCCACGACCGCTTCCTCAACCGCGAAAATCCCCCCGCCCCATTACTCCTCGGCGCCTCAGGAAAATCCACCGGCGGAAACCCCGCCGTCCCCAACAACGAATTCACCAACGCCCGATTCTCCCCACGCAGCCGCTCCACTTCCTCCTCAAGCAGCGCCACATATCGCCCTCGCAATATCCGCTGAAGAAAAGCTCTCACGTGCCACCATTCGCGTTAGCGTTTTTTGAATTCAACAAGCACCAACTGTCATTCCGACCGGAGCGAGCCGACGCTTTTGCTTTCAACTTCGCTCCTGCGAAGTTGTCGGCTTGCGGAGTGGAGGAATCTCTCTTCGATTCGAGCGCGTAAGCCACTACCGTGCCCAAGCTCCTCATCACTTAAAATCGCCGTCTCGGCAACTTCTTCGGCCGAAAAAACTTCTTCGCCTCGCCCTGCAACCGATCAAAGTGAATCGCCCGCGACGTCGGATCCGTCGCACTCACCCGCCGCTCAATCTGCTCTCCCAACGGCATCCCACTCACAAACTGGGACTCATTAAATTGGGGCGACCGCGTGGCCGCCCCAGGCTGGCCGAAGCCGGCCCCAACACCGGCGATCCTTCCGCCGGAGACCAATCCATATCGCGCCGCATCCGCAGGGTCATCTCCATCCACTTTGCGAATATCTTCCACGCGCCGGTCATCCCGAATCAGCAGCGGCAAACACTCAATCAGCCGCGCACAATTCTCCGTAATCGTCCACGCATCCGTTTCCATCAACTGGTACATCAGCTGCCAACCACCAATGCGATCGTCATCGGCAGCCGTCGCCCGCGGCATCCGCCGCCCACCAATACGTCGCTCAATTGTTCCGCGATCGATGCTTCCGCCGTACGGTGTGCAAACGCATCCGGCGACAGAAACACTTCCACCACCCGTTCACCGCGACTCCGCTCCAATATCGCCTGCGCCAACATCCGCGGCGAAAGCCCGCTCTGCACAAACTCCCGATACGTCACAATCCGCGGCCCTCGCGCCACGCGCATCGGATCCGCGGCCGATTCCGCAGCCTCCCCGTTTGGTCCCCACCGTGGCGCCGCCCACGGCGCCCTCAAAGAACTCTCCGCCGGAACCGCGCAATGCCAATACACCGCACTGGGATGCTGAAATCCCCAGTCGATCGAAATCCACCGCGGCCACCACGCCTCCAGCCGCAACTCCTCCGCTCGACTGGTGTGCCGCCCTACATCAAAAATGTCGAAGTATTGCCCGGCGAAAACATTCCAATCGCCTTCCAGAAACGCTCGCCGCAAATGTTCCGGCAACGCCGCCAGCGTCCGCCGATACTCGCGATCTTGCGCATAAATCGGATTGTCATCCAGTCGCGCCCGAATAAAGTCGTAATCGCCCGACTCATACAAATCCGGCCGATCAAATCCCGCCGGCGGCACACGATCGACCCACAGCGCCTTCACCCACGCATGCCCAATATTCCCAGGATTCGTCGCGCCAGCCATCCGGCAAACACTTCCCGGCACCGCACACCGATTCCGCGAAGTCAAAAATTGCCACTGCTTCAACGTGAAATGCGTCAGCTCATCGACGCCAATGAACAAAAACTCCGCGCCTTGATACTGGTAAACATCACTTTCGTTGCGGCAATATCCAAACCGCGTCGTCGACCCATTCGGCCAGGTAATAAGGCGCTTCGCCTCGTTATAACTTTTGTAAAACCAACTCGGTACATCCCGCCGAAACTGCGAAATCAGCGACGCCTCCAACTCCGGAAACGTCCTCCGCAGCAACAACGTATCGGCGCCACGCACCAGATGCGCCTGCCGTATCGCCTCCCACAACAGCGCCTTACTCTTCCCCGGTCCCGCTGCCCCGCCAAACAACCGATACTTCGCCGCAGAATCGTGAAAGTCTCTCTGCCGCGCAAACGGCCGATACAACTCCTCCATCGACCGCCTTACCCGCCCGCCACGCACCGGTTGTTGAACGCTCGTCACGAAAACTTCGAGCTCACTGCCCGCGGAACTTCTTCCCCACAAAAAACGCCGTCCCCCCACCAATCAACGCAGCCGCCGCCGGCCAATGATGCAAACTCAAAATCACCCCTGCCGCCACGGCCCCCACGCCCGCAATCTCAAGTACCGTCCCAATAAACTGCAACCGCGCCACCGAACTAATCGCCGTCGCCATTAAAAATCCTCCGTAACTTTTCCTTTCGAGCTTTTCCGAAATCACACCCAGGCGAGTCGGCGCCATGGTCTCGTTTCCTTGTTTTCTGAAGAACACCCAGGTGCGGGTGCCCCATCCTTGCGGTTTGTGCAAGCGTGGGAGGCCGAGGCGTATTGATCAACTCACTCTTTCTTGTTTTGAATTTGAGTTAACTCGACAACCTTCAGCCCGCGTGCACATCCGCGGATCTCTAAACCGGCAGCTCGTTCTGCGCCCCCGCCGGCATCACTTCCAACTCAAATTGCGGCCCATGCCCAGCTCCCGACCCGCCCGCCTTGTAATCCAACTCACTCAACTTCTCCAACGCTCGCTGCGAAATCTTCAAATCGCTCGCCCGCACCAACCGCTCCCACGCCGCCGCCAAACTCACCCGCTTATCCACCAACCTCACAAACTCCGCAGCTTCTGCGGGCAACTCCCCAGTCCCCGCCGGCAAAATATCTCCTTCGCTTGGGACGCGCGGTTTCGCTCCCTTTCCGTCTTCTTCCTGAGCCACCTCAGCGCACGCCGAGCGGACCTTGCCGGCCGCGGGGGAGGTTGCGGCCTTAACAACGGTTGCCCCGCCGACGTCATCAGACGCAGCTTCAGGTTCGTGACAGAAGTCCAGCTCGTTCGCGAGCTTCTCAAACGAGTAACTGCACACTCGCTTGCCGTTCACGCGAATTGTGAGCCTGCAACGTTTTACAGAAGCCGAACCGCGCGTCCGGCGAACTTTTTCCTCATCATCTTGTTTCTGCATCTCGCCTCCCCGCGAGTGCTGCGTTTTGATCTCATCGGCATCGATCCGCCGCTGTCATCTGTAAAATTTATCCAACTTCGCAAAGTCCCTCGACGCCTTAAAGCGCATATCCAACCCAGGCGCTCGCCCCTTCACCCGTTTCCGAAACTTTGGCCTCGGCCTCTTAGCCCGTTCATCCCCGCACCCCGCAACGAAAATTCCCAGCATCACGCCCGCCACCGAGTCCTCATGCCGCTGGCACAACTTCCGGCCCGCCACCGCCAGCCGCACGCACGGAAGCCACGCCGTCCGCGATCCAGCAATCGCCGAGTACGCAATGCACTTTTTCATGTCAGAGAGGATTTACCGCCGGATCGTTTCTGCTACCGCCGCGCGAGATCTAGATAACCAACCCGCGCTCAGGCTCCAACTAATTCACCGTCACACTAAAGCTTGCAGGCGAACCGGGTAGCGTTGTGGCAGTAGCAGTAGATCCGTTTGGGTTTGACTCCGTTCCATCGGCCATTTGCGCCGTCGCCCCAAACACATGCACGCCACTCTTCAACGCCAACAGCCCACTCGTCCCAGTAATCCCCGTCACCGGCCCCGACGCCCCCGCCGGCGCCGTCACCGAGAACAATTTCACCGGCGTCCCCGTCGTCACATCATAAATATTAAATTGCTGCAAACACCCCTTCGTCACCGTCGCACTACATGCCGCATCCACCGTAAAATCGTAGTTCAGCGTCACCGAAACGGTGTGCTGCCCCGGTGCTGCGAAAACCGGCGCAACATTCCACGCCGCGCCCAACCAAGCCGCCACACACAAACCCATCAAAATCTTCCGCATCGCAATTCCTTTCTCGAACGCCACCACAAAACACTCATCCCTCAGCAATCCGACACTTTTCGTTGCTCTTCTTCAGTACCACCATCAAACCTGTCATCCGGACCGGAGCAAGCCGGAGCGGAGGGACCTCTCTTCGATCTACGCGACGACCACATCGCTCCCGCGGAAGGTTCTTCCACTTGCTGCCCTTGCATAACTCAAACCATCAACTTCGCCGTCAACCCCGCCCCACCCGTCGCCGACACAAACTTGATTCGCAAAAACTTGGCCTGAACCGCGGTCACCGTTCTCGCCTCCCCGGTAGTCACTCCGGCGGCCGTATCGATCGTCTGGTATTCCGCATCGATGTCCGCCATCGCCGCCTGCAACACCATGCTCACCGCCGTCGGTGCCGTTCCATAGATCAACTGCCACCGTACGGTGGTCCCGCTGTCCGGCACTCCTGCGTAACTCAGCAACGCAAACTGACTCCCCGCCTGCGCACTCCCAGGAAACGCCTCGTTGTTAAAGCTGAACCCCACGTCCCCCGACGCCAAAGCAATCGGCGGATTCAAATTCTGATAATTCGGCATCTCAGCTCCTTAACTCGACACACCAACGCCCACTCACGCGCCCAGCAAGCACACCAATTCCACACGCCGCAAACCAGGCCAGCAATCCACGCAACTCAAATGTCAAACGTAGAAATCAGCAGGAAGGAACAACCAAAAACCACACTCAAAAACAAAAACGCCCCGGCATCGCCGAGGCGTACTTTTCTACCCGCACAGTGTACCACACCCTAATCTAATGTCAAGGTAATTCGCGTTGGCCACCGATTCTACGAATTCCTCTTTGAAAAAAACCGTAGTTCCCCAAGACAAATCCAACGCGACCTTGATTGCCAATCCAATCTCAGCCATTCGCGGCAGCCTCCTCAGCGATACCCACTCTCGATGCCAACTGTGACGTCTGTCAATAGCCAGATCTGACGTGACTCTTGATGTCACGTGTGACGCCACATCCGTGCCGGCTTCTCAGCGCTCGCTCGTAAAGTACTTCTTCGGCGGAAACATCCCCCGCTGCAGCATCTCCGCCCCGCCCCGCCTCCGGATCTGCTCCGTCCAATTCACCCAACTCCGCTCACTCAACCCCAAAAAGTGCCGCGCCCGGTCATACGGCGCCATCCCCAGGTAATACGTCCGAAACAACACCATCCGCGAAGCCCAATCCGGCCCATCCAGCGCCGCCTTCCCCGCCAACGCAAAATCCGCCACCCACTCATTCAGCCGCGGCCGAAAATCCGGCTTCCACAAAAATTTCCCAGTGTCCTTCCAATTCAGCGCAGAAATCCCCCGCTTCGACTCCAGCACCTCCCGCGCCCCGCGATACACTTCCCAACACACATCGAACGCCAACTCCGGCTGCACACTCATCCGCTCCCCCGCACCGCACGAGTCTGTACACCCAACTCCGAGAACCTCTTCACTTCATCTCCCGCTGCTTGCGACTCCAACCAACCCAATTTTTCAAAAAGGCGCCGACCAATAAATCAGATCGGGTGCCGCACCCTGCGCTTTCCCGGGTCTGGGTTTACACTCAACACGCCCGAGCTTCCTGATTCGTCTCTCTCCGATCCCCAGATCGGCTTCCACCGTCGACACTCGCCCGCACCTCCCGGCTCAACCGGTACTCCCAAACCGGGCCACGCTCCTCACCACAAATCACCTCCGCCACTTCCCGCCGCCTCTTCTCCAGCGTGTACGCCCCGTACTGCGGCTTCCGCAAGTGCCGCAGCTGCGCCGAAATACTCGCCTCCCCATACCGCGTCATCCGCGCCAACTCCACCAACGTCAACCACGTCTCACAACTCCCTGCGGACAACATCACGTCGCACAACACATCCCGCTGCCTCCGCAACACCCGCGGCCGCATCTCCCCACGTCGCCTTTCGCTCATTGCCCCCACCCCTCAATTCACCCAATCAACGCCAAGATCCACGACCCGCCCCAAATCCCCAACCGGCCACTCCTCGAACTGCTCCAGCAACTCCTCAAAGTCCTCGCTCGCCGTCCGCTCCGGATCCTCGTAATCTCCAGCGCATCCACTGCACCCACTCAGCGCCTCGATCACTTCTTCCACCGTCGCCACTTTTCCACAGATTTCCACAGACCGTTACCTCATAGTTATCATTGACTACACTTACCATACTGATTACCGTTGCTGCACTGTCCCCCAGGAGCCTCCGGTGACCCGACCCAAGTGCAATCCCCCCTGGGATTTTCTTTTAACCGCTTCTCGCAATTCCCTGCAGTCTTATGAACTCACTCGCCTCAGCCACGCCGCCAATCTCCGCAAGGAGATCGGCGCCCTGCTCGACCAGTGGCTCGACGAAAACTCCTGCGCCATGCTCGCCCGCTGGCTCATGGAGAATCGCGAACGCCAAAAACAAAAAAATAGCGAGGCCACCAACTCCAGCCCCGCCCCCAACCCGCATTCGGTGTCCGATAATTTTTTCGTCGACGCCATCGTCGACCAGGCGCTCCCGCCGCCGCTCCCCATCGCACTGGCCTAGGTCCTCTGCATTTTTTTCGCTCGCGCGGCCCAACGCCGCATCCGTTTCGGAACCAATTAACTCGCTCGTTCGGGTTCGCCCCCGCACGCCCGAACGCATTTCCATACCCGCTTCGAAGGAGCCCTCAGTTGCATCAGAAAACGCTACACTCCCCCGCCCACGGTTCGCTGCCCGCGAACCCGCGGGCAGCAGCCAGGCATCTCCGCCCCATTCCACCAACGCGATCCGCCTCGCTGCTCGCTCAACCGGCCGTTTCATACCGCCTCCGCGGAACTATGTAACGGCTGCTTTATATGCGTTATGAGACCCGCAGAACGGAGACAACACCGATGAATACCCGAGTGGCGGAATCAACCCACGCCCCACCGGTCCATCAACCGGCTCGCGCCATAGATGACAGCGGCGACGCTCGCCCAAGCTTCCGACTCCTTATCAGCGTCGTCCTCGCCATCGCTCTTCGCTCAGAGGTATCGGTGCGCTCCAGGATCCATTTCCTGGTACGCATGTTCTCCCGCAGGAGATCCTTTTGAGCAGACGCCCGTCGCTCTCGAGGCAAGTAGCTCGCGCCACCCGCCAAAACAAAAAAGGCGCCTGAGCTTGGCAGCTCAGGCGCCCACAACAATTTTTCACAACATTCGACTAGTTCGGAGTCAATCCCCAGGCCCGCAACTCCGCCGCCCGATTACTCTCGCTCACCGTGGCGGCGAGTTCCTCCATCGCCTCGGCATCACATTCATCCCAAGGCGTGCCCTGCCGGAAAATTTCAATATCACTCAGCTTTATGGGATTACTGCGAACGAATTCCTGGCAGGACTCCACCATCGAGCGAAACAAACGCATATTCCCTCCACTCACGATGTGATTCGTACATCGGGCCGGGGGGACCGTGCGATTCGTCCATTCAAGCTCAACAGCTCAAATGTTCGATGACCAACATTAGCAGCCGTACCACTCAACGCACATCCGGTAATCGCCTGAGAAAAAATTAGACGAGTACTAGGGCGCAGCCACCGCTCACGAACCTCAGTTTTTGCTCTAATAGCGCCGCGAACATCGAAGCGTCAACTCTGCGGAGGGACAAACTGAAAAAACTTTCAGCCACCAACTCTAGGGCGCTACAGCCGCTACCGACTTCCCCGTCGCCGCCTGCTTCGGACCATTCTCTAACATCTGCTCTTTGCGATACACCAGCGAAGTGATGTCGTACGTGGCCAGCTCAAATCCATGTCCATGCGTGATCGCATCCGTGGGACACGCCTCCACGCAATACCCGCAAAAAATACAACGCGAGTAATCAATGTTGTACACGCTGGCATACCGTTCGCCAGCCGAAATCCGGTTCACATCGGTATTCTCAGCGGCCTCAATGTAGATGCAATTCGCCGGGCACGCCGCCGCGCACAAAAAGCACCCAACGCACTTCTCCAGCCCATTTTCATCGCGATGCAGAACATGAATCCCGCGATAGCGCGCCTGAAAATGCACCGGCTCGTGCGGATAATTCTCAGTAACAGTTTTGCGAAAAATGTTGCGGAAGGTGACGCTGAAGCCCTTCGCCAGCGTACTAAATGTTTCAGCTACTTCCCGGAGACCTGAGGCCATGCCCTCACTCTATCAAACGCCCGCATACCTCGGCAAACTTTCCAACGCCACCCGTACTTAAGCCGCCGCTTTCGTCTTCCCCGTCAACCCATTCACAATCTGCTTCCCATGAAACCGGCCATTCTCAATGAAAATCTCGCTGGTATGCCGCCCGCCAATCACCACCCCCGCCAAATAGATCCCCGGCACATTGCTCTCCAACGTCTCCGGATTCAGCTTCGGCTTCAACGTCTGCTCGTCCAACTCCACTCCAAAGCTCTTAATGAATGTGTAGTCCGGATGATACCCAGTTAGCGCAAACGCCTGCACCGCCGGCAACCTCTTCACGCCGTCCTTGTTTTCCACCACCACATACTCGTCCGTAAATTCCTTCACCTGGGTATTGAACATTGCCTTTACCTGCCCCGCCTTAATCCGATTCTCAATATCCGGCCGCACCCAATACTTAATCGTCGGACCCAACTCCGCACTGCGATGCACCAACGTTACCCGCGCCCCATTGCGATACAAATCCAGCGCCGCCTCCGCCGCTGAGTTCCTCCCGCCCACCACCACTACATCCTGCCGCCAATACGGATGCGGCTCGGTGTAGTAGTGCGAAACATTCGGCAAATCCTCGCCAGGCACTCCCAACATATTTGGCAAATCGTAATAACCCGTCGCAATCGCTATCTTCTTCCCGCGATACTCTTCGGGCGTCCCATCCTCGCGGCGCGTCGTCACTTTAAAATTCCCGTCGCTGCCCTCCAACTTCTCAATCGTTTCAAACAGCCGCAGCTCCAGATCGAAATGCTCCGCGCATTTCCGGTAATACTTCAGCGCCTCCGCCCTCGTCGGCTTCTCCGCCGCACACACCAACGGCAAATCCCCAATCTCCAACAACTCCGGCGTCGTAAAAAAATACATGTTCACCGGATAATGAAAAATGGAGTTACACAGCACGCCCTTATCAATCACCAGCGAACTCAACCCCGCCCGCTTGGCCTCAATCGCCGTAGCCAATCCCGTCGGCCCCGCCCCAAAACAAATAATGTCGTAGTTTTCCATCCATCAATTTTGCAGTGCACTTCGCACAAAAGCAAACCACCCAAGTTCGCCCGGCCCCCGGGTTCGTACTCTCGCTTTTTCGGTTTGATCTCAACCTCACCACAAACTGGGTGGCCTACCCTTGCGGTTTGTGCAAGGGTGGGACGGGCACCACGTAAGCACCGAGAGTTGTTGATTTTTTTCTTTGCGCGCAACGCCGCCTATTCGCTGAACAAAAATAAAAAGGCCCCGCACGCATTTGCGCACAGGGCCCTCTACAAAACCGAAATCGAACTCTAACTACGCCGCGTGAAAATCCGCCTCCGACCCACCATCCATAGTCATATCCGATCCTTCCAACTGCGACAAAATCCCCCGCAGCGTCCGGATCAATTCATCCCGCGACACATGACTCTTCCTAAACTGAATCCGAAACTTAAACTCTTCACTCTCCGGCTCAAACTGAAACATAAACGGCTGCGGCTTCTGCGGCCCGGTCACCTGATCCTGCCGCTCCCGCTTCGCCTCATCACGCGTCAACCCGCCTTGCATGATTCGCTGGATCATCTCCAGCATCTTCTTCTCAGTCGGCTGCCGCGCCACCTGCAGCAGCAGCGACTTCGACACAATCCCATTCTCCGTGCACTTCTTCCGCAGCGTTTCCGGAATATGCAGCAGCGAAAGCGTCTCCGTCACGGAAGTCCGCGCCCGCCCAATCTTCCGCGCTATATCGTCGTGCGTGTATTCAAACTGCGTCCCCAGCCGATCCAACCCTTCCGCTTCTTCAAATGGCGTCAAATCCTTGCGCTGCAAATTCTCAATTAGCCCAATTTCCAGCGTCTCGGCGTCATCGGCATTTTTCTCAATGCACGGCACCTCGCGCAATCCCGCCGCACGCGAAGCGTGATACCGCCGCTCCCCAGAAATAATGTAGAAGCAATCCTCCCGCGCAATAAACCGCACCAGTAGCGGCTCCAGCACACCCTTCTCGCGAATCGAGTCGGTCAGCTCCCGCAAATCCCCAAGCTGTTTCCGTGGCTGATCCGGGTTCGGACGGATATTCTCCACCGGAATCATCCGGCCCACCGCCGCCCCGCTGTAGCTCGTTAGTGATTCGACGTAGTGCGCGTCATGCCGCATCTTCAGCGTGGCGGGCAAGCCGATTCTCTTCAACACGTTGTATAACCTCCGCGGCCAGTTTCCGGTAATCCTGCGCCCCCGGCGACTTTGGCGCAAATTGCAAAATCGTTTCCTTGTACGCCGGACTTTCCTCCAGCCGCACATTCTTCCCAATCTTCGTCTTGAACAAAACTTCACCAAAGACCGTGCGAATCTGCTCGTGCGTATCCCGCGAAATATTCGTCCGTTTATCGAACAGCGTGATCACCACCCCGAGCATCTTCAAGCCAGGGTTAGGTCTCGCACGAATCCGCTCATACGTCTCCAGCAAATCGTCCGTGCCTTCAATCGCAAAGTACGCCGCTTGAATCGGCACCAGCAAATGCGTCGAAGCCACCAGCGCATTGACCGTCAAAATCCCCAGGGAAGGCGGCGTATCCAACACCACGTAATCGTAATCCTTCAAAATCGGCGCCAGCGCATCCTTCAACTTATACGGCGCGTCGAACTGCCCCGCCAACACCTGCTCCAATTTCGCCAGCGCCAATCTTCCCGGGCCCAGAAACAGCATCGGGTCTTTCGTCGGCTTGACCACGGACACCATCTCCGCGCGCTGATCTCCCAGCACGTCGAACATCGACGTCGCCACTTCTCCCATATCAAAAAACGCGATGGTCGAATTTGCCTGCGGATCTAAATCGATGAGGAGAGTTTTCTTGCCGCGATCTGCGATGGATGCCGCGAGATTAATTGCTGTCGTCGTTTTTCCGACGCCGCCCTTTTGATTCGCTACCGTGATAATGGCAGTCATCTAGTTCCTGCCCTCGTTCGCGCGCTCATATTTCGGCCCCGCGATTCGGCAAACCGCATCCCTTATATGGGTGTTGTCCGTGGAAAACCCCCTAGAACTAGCTAACTCTACTTTCGCCCCCCGGCAAATGGCAAGCGAAAAGTGACTAGTTTCTAAATCGTAGTGGAAATCTCAACTCGGCAGGCTCATTCGAATGACCATTGCGGTCATTCCCATTCCGGAACGCGACGCTTCGTCCTTTAAAAATCCAATTCCCAAAAATCCGACTCCGGCTGCTGCAACTGCAGCCCCAACTCCCACCCGCTCGTCGCATGGTGCCCGCGCCAGATCAACACCGCCGCACACTCTTTCTGATTGATCAAATTCGTCACCATCAACTTCTCCCCGACCTCAAACTCCTCCGGCACAATCGCCAAGCAGCCATGCGCACTAATATCCATGGTGTAGCCTTCCGCCCGCGCATCCTTGTCCGTCGCGCGCCGCTCCACCGCCACCTTCACCCGCGAATTCACCCGCACCCCAGCCCGCACCGGCCGGTTTACCGGCAGTTCTTCCTCTTCTTGGTCGTAACGGTCCCACGTAAACGCCACGTTCATTTCTCCTGGGGAAATTCAGGGGTTGGAGCAGGTCACCAAGCCCCATCAGGACTCAGCCGACCCAAACAATGTCGCCCATCAACCTTAAATGCCCGCTCCCAGCCGGTCAACGCTACATCTCACCCCACGCCAGCAACCAATCAACCCTGTCCTTCGGGTCCGTAGGTAACGCTTTTCAAGTGCCCTCGTCTTTGTGTTAGCTTCTGAAACACAAAGTTTGAACGGAGGTCCCCATGCTTCGTTTCACCTTTCCCCTCCTGGCCTTTGTACTTTTCGCAAGCGTCACCGTACCGCTCGCTCCAACTCCTCAACCCACTCCAATCAACGTCTCCACCTCAGGCCGCTTGATCGCCGGTAGCCCCATGCTCGAACCGCGCTCCGGCCACACCGCCACCCTCTTACTCAACGGAAAAGTTCTTATCGCGGGCGGCATGCGCCGCAACCAGGACTTCTACAAGTCCGCCGAACTCTTCGACCCCACCACCGGAAAGTTTCAGCCCACCGGAAACATGCACCAAGCAAAGGTGGGCCCCGCCGCAGCCCTGCTCAAATCCGGAAAAGTTCTCATCGTGGGCGGCTGGGTGGGCCATGCGGTTACCGATTCGGCCGAACTCTACGATCCGGCCACCGGTGAGTTCTTCGTCATTTCCAAAATGTTGGCCAAGCGCGGCAGGCCCTCCGCCACCACTCTCCCGAACGGCGACGTCCTCATCGCCGGCGGCGCCGACAGCGACGCTCCCTTCGGCATCGCCTCCGCAGAAATTTTTCGCGCCAGCGACTCCACGTTCCACCCGCTACCGCCCATGCACGCCGGACGTATCTCCCACACTGCCACTCTTCTCCGCGATGGCAACGTCCTCTTGGTCGGCGGCCGCGGCGCTTCCGTAAACGCCTCCGCAGAGATTTTCGATCCGGCCACCAACACTTTCAAGCTCACCGGCGCCTTATCCACGGCACGCTACAAACACTCCGCCGGAATCCTCCCAGATGGCCGCATCCTCATCGCCGGCGGCTCCGACGACCACGACTGGCAAGGCAACCTCGCCAGCGCCGAAATCTACAATCCACAAACCCAAAAATTCTCCGCCGCCTCACCACTCAACGACCCACGCTTCAAATTGCCAGACGAAGCCGCCACACTCCCCGCGGGAAAATTACTCTTCGCCGGTGGCGCAAAGACTCTAGAAATCTACGACCCCTCCACCGCCAAATTCGTCATCGCAACCGGAGAAATCAGCGCCCCTCGCCACTACATGACCGAAACCAAACTCCCCAACGGCACCGTCCTCCTCACCGGCGGCTACCCTAACAACGACCAAGCCACCGCCGAAACCTGGCTCTTCATTCCGTAAGCAGCGCCACAACGAAGAAAAAATCCCTGTATCATCATGAATAAATGTACGTCAGCGGGTGCGCCACCGTCGATTTCCAGGGTGGGTATTGGGTTTGACTTTATTTTTCGCTCCCTGGAATCCCACCGCTCACAAACTTCTAATGACCACGTTCCTCTCTAGATCGCCAACCATCTTCGTCGTACTCCTCGCCGCACTCACCATCTGCTGCGGCCGCTACCAAGGTCTCTACCGCGACCCCAGCAACACCATCTCCGTCGACCTCCACAAAAATAAAATCCACCTCTCCCTCGGCGCCTACACCATCGAAGGCACCTACAAACTCGACGGCAACAAAATCATCGCTTCCGGCAACTTCGGTCCGCTCATCCCCAACCCCTGCGTCTTCACCCTCAACGACGACAACACCCTCGACGGCCCACCGGGCAGCATGATCCCCCGCCTCCAAAAAGTCCCACCGCAAAAATCGAAATAAGTAGTGGCCGCGCGCCTACAGCTTCAAACGCGGTTCACGACGCACTTTTCTTTTGACGTCTTTCGCACGGAAAACAACCCGGGTGCCCCAGACGCCGTAATTGCGTCTGGGGGTTTAGATTCAGAACAAGCAAGGTGTCAGTAAAACACAGACCAACGATCACTCATTTGTTTCAGTCCGCCACGCCGCAAAAATTTGCCAGCCCCCACCTCTCCGCTTAAACTCAATCCAACTCGCACGCCGTCCAATTCCAAATGTCCTTCCGTCAAACTCTTCGCCAGGAACTCCCGCCCACCGTGCGCCTGGCCCTCCCACTCGTCCTCGCCGAACTCGGCTGGATGACCATGGGCATCGTCGACACCGTCATGGTCGGCCACCTTCCCGACAGCGCCACGGCCATGGCCGCCGTCGCCCTGGCCTCCAACCTCTTCATCGTCCCTGCTCTCTTCGGCCTCGGCCTGCTCATGGGTCTCGACACTTTGGTCTCCCAAGCCTTCGGCGCCGGCCAACGCGAAGACTGCCACCGCTCCCTTTTCAACAGTATTTACCTCAGCATCGCTCTCACTCCGTTCCTCGCTGCTCCCGTGTGGCTCCTCCCGTGGCTCCTCACCGCCATGCACATCGACCCGCGCATCCTCGCCCAAACCATGCCCTACGCCAAAGTTCTCGCCTACGGCCTCTTCCCACTGCTCCTCTACTTCGCCGTCCGCCGCTGCCTGCAAGCCATGAACATGGTGCGCATCGTCGCCTTCGCGCTGATCACCGCCAACCTCATCAACGTCGTCGGCAACTGGGTGCTTATCTACGGTCATTGGGGATTCCCCGCCATGGGCACCGTCGGCTCTGGCTGGTCCACCACCATCTCGCGCATCTACATGGCCGCGGTTCTGATCATCTACCTACTCTGGTACGACCATCGCCACCGCACCGAACTTCTCAAAACTCCCATCGACCTGGACTTCCCGCGCATGCGCCGCCTGCTCGCCCTCGGCTATCCTGCAGCATTCCAGTTCACCCTCGAAAGCGGCATCTTCGGACTGGTCACCACCCTCATCGCGCGCCTCGGCCCCGTCCCACTCGCCAGTCACCAAATCGCACTCAACACCGTGGCCACCACCTACATGGTTCCGCTCGGCATTTCCAGCGCGGCCGCCATCCGCGTCGGCCACGCGATCGGCCGCAAAGACCCGCGCGGCGCAGGCCAAGCCGGCAACGCCGCCATCTTCCTCGGCGCCACGTTCATGACCATCGCCGGCGCAGGACTCCTGATCTTTCCGTATCCAATCGCCCGCATGTACACCCCAGACCCCAACATTATTCTCGCCACCAAGTGGCTCCTCGCCGCCGGCGCCGCCTTCCAACTTTTCGACGGCATCCAAACCGTCGCCACCGGCGCACTCCGCGGCGCAGGCGACACTCGCACCCCCATGCTCTGCCACCTCATCGCCTACTGGATCATCGGCCTCCCACTCGGCTACGTCCTCTGTTTCAAACTCCACTGGGGCGCCTTCGGCCTCTGGTCCGGCCTTAGCATCGCCCTCATCCTCATCGGCCTCGTCCTCCTCGCCACCTGGCGCCGCATGACCCACCGCCTTATGGCGCATTCCGTTAAAACCACTTATCCTCAAACAGAGGATTACCGGCACGGACAGCCAGTCATGGGCAAATTCGGAACAGAAACCAAACTGGTGTCGCACCTTGTGGTTCGTTGAAATTTGAACTGTGGTAAACTACCGTCTTGATTTTGTTGTTACCGATTCAGGATTACGCGATGAAAGAGTTTAAGGAGTGGCCAACGCCATCCCTCATCACGAATCCATGAGGATTCTGCGAAGCAAACACGTGCAGAGGAATTTCGGTATAGGTTGACTGTCGCTACGTCGTTTGCTGCAGCCGCGGTGATAATGGGGTTTTGTCTGTTCAAATCCCGAGCGCAAACTAACTATTGATTCTCAATCGGCAATAAACCTAAAGAGAGCCTTCGCACCATTACATCTTGTATCTACCCAAATCATCATCCGACAACCCTTCCAGCCACGACCTTAACTGCTCATTCGTCGTCTTCTCACTCAACGCGCTGGACACCTTCGAATTCTTCAACACCTGCTCATTCACAAAAATCGGGCAATCCATCCGCAGCGCCAGAGCCAGCGCATCGCTCGGCCGCGAATCAATGGTCATCAATTCCCCATCGCGCTCCACGCAAATCAACGCATAAAACGTATCGTCCTTCAGCTCACTCACAATAATTTTCTGCACCCGCACTTCCAGCCCCAGCAGCACATTCTTCAGCAAGTCATGGGTCATCGGCCGCGGCGTCTGCACTTTCTCAATCTCCAGAGCAATCGCATTGGCCTCGTACACGCCCACCCAGATCGGCAAAATCGCCTGCCCACCCACGTCCTTCAACACCACAATCGGCATGTTCGTAACGGGATCCATCATCAGCCCGCGAATCTTCATCTCCACTTCCACCTGGGCCTCCTCCGAACTAAACGACATGCACTCCCGTCAAACTCCCCGTCCCACTATCCGTGACCCGCACCGTTACAAACGTCCCCAACAAACCGTCCGGCACACCCGACGAAAACGCAATCACCCGATTCGAAGTCGTATGCCCCGACCACTGTCCCGGCCGCCGCGATTTATTGCTGACAAAAATCTCGAGCTCCTGCCCCACCATCGCGAAATTCCGCTTCGTCTGAATCCCCCGCTGATGCTCCTGCAGCATCGCCAAGCGCCGCCCCTTCTCTTCTTCCGGGATCGTATCCTTCAGCGCCAGCGAAGGCGTATTCGGCCGCGGCGAATACTTAAACCCAAACACTCCGTCATACTGCGCCTCATCCAGTATCGTCAACGTCTCGGCAAAATCTTCGTCCGTCTCCCCCGGAAATCCCACAATAATATCCGTCGTAATACTAATCGGCCGCTGCGACGTTCGAATGAGCGTGATCTTCTCCAGATACTCTTCCCGCGTATACGTCCGCGCCATCGCCCGTAACATTTTTGTCGACCCCGACTGCACCGGCAAATGCACGTGATCGCACAACCGCGGCTCACCCTCGATCGCCCGCACAATATCTTCACCAAAGTCCCGCGGATGCGAAGTCGTAAATCTCACCCGCCGAATCCCCGCCACTTCCGCCACCCGCAATAACAACTCCGAAAATTTCACCGGCGCAACGGAAGGATCGGCATACGAATTCACCGTCTGCCCCAGCAACTGCACCTCGCAATACCCCAGCGCCGCCAACTCCCGCACTTCGCGCAATATCGACTCGCTCCCACGACTCCGCTCCGGCCCCCGCGTGTGCGGCACAACACAATACGAACAAGCCTTATCGCACCCTTCAATAATCGTCAGAAACGCCCGCCACGGATTGTCCCGCCGCGTCACCGGCGTCTCAAACGTCTCGTCCGTATCGTTATCCAGCCCCGTGACCCGCGTCCCACCGGCTTCCAGTTCGGAAAGCATCCGCGGCAAATTCCGATAACTCGCCGACCCGCAAACCAAACTCACCCACGGCGCCCGCTTAAAAATATCCACGCCTTCCTGCTGCGCCACACAACCCAATACCCCAATCACTTTGCCTTCGCCCCGCTCGCGATACTCCCCTAAGCGGGAGAAAACTTTCTGCGCCGCCTTCTCCCGAATACTGCAGGTGTTATACAAAATCATCCCCGCCGCTTCAGGCGTCTCCACCTGAACGTACCCCCGCGCCTGCAACAACCCCGCCACCTTCTCCGAATCGTGATCATTCATCTGGCACCCAAACGTCTCCAGAAAAAACGTCCCACGATTCACATTACCCGCAGCATTCACATCGGAAACCGAACTCAGTGAGGAATCAAGCGAGGTTTTTTGAAGCGAGGCATCTTGCAGTGAGGAACCACCCAAATCACCACCGGCACCGACTCCCCGGCTCAACCGTTCCACGCCGATATCGTATGCCTTGCCCATCAATTTCGCAGTCTACCACACCACTTCCACCCCTCCGCGCTGTTCCCCAACTACAAAGGGGCGGCCTAGGTTCGCCTTTGGTTCACGAACCTAAGTCTTTCTTCAGACTTTTTCACCCCGACAAAAAACTGTCATCCCGACCGAAGCAAGCCGACGCTTTTCTTTTCAACTTCGCCCCTGCGAAGTTGTCGGCTTGCAAAGCGGAGGGACCTCTCCGAACGTTCTTTTCACGATCAACTCGCGAAACCCACCTGATCAATCCGCATTCTTGCTTTTCTTTCGACCATTCAGCTTCATCCCTACCAACTTCCACTCATTTCCCATCACGCCATTCCCTCACAAATACCCCCACATTTCATTGCCTCCGTCTAATGGCGTGTGCTACGGTTTTAAAAGTAGTTAAATTTTCGTTTTCACTGAGGGGTTCAACCATTCTTCTGTTCACCACGTTCTTCGTGACCGACATCGGCAGCATTCTCGAACAAACCGGATGGGTCGCTCGTGGAGTTCTCCTGCTTCTCTTGATCTTCTCCGTGGTTTCGTGGGCCATGATCTTCCAGAAACTTGGCTATTTCAGCCGCATTCAGCGCGAAGGCGATCAGTTCCTCCGCATCTTCCGCGCCACCAACGGAATCGCCAACCCCCAAGCCTTGGCGCAAGCAGGTTCTCCCTACTCCACCGTCTACGGCTTCGGCTACCGTGAACTGCAAAGCCAAGTCGGTGCCGGCACCGGCTACCCCAATCCTGGCGGCAAACTAAAGAGTCTCCAGGCCGTCACCGTAAATATGCAGCTCGCCGCCGCCGAAGAAGTTCGCCGCGCCGAAAAAGGCATGTCCTGGCTCGCCACCACCGGTTCCGTCTCGCCGTTCATCGGCCTTTTCGGCACCGTCTGGGGCATCATCGACGCCTTCTCCGGACTCGGCACCGCCGGCTCCGCCAGCCTACGTGCCGTCGCCCCTGGTATTTCCGAAGCGCTCTTCACTACCGCCGCGGGCCTGGTCACTGCCATCCCCGCGGTCATCTTCTATAACCAGTTCCTGGCCAACATTCGCACTCTCGCGCAGCGCCTCGACACTTTCACTCTCGAAGTCGCCGCGCAGATCGAAAAAACGTTCACCTAGTTCGCACGGCCGAACGAGACAACGCACATGGCATCCGTCCAACGCGGCACTCAATCATCGCTCTCTGAAATCAACATGGTCCCCTTCGTGGACGTCGTGTTGGTTCTGCTGATCATTTTCATGATCACCGCCCCGATCCTCCAATCCGGCATCGAGCTCAATGTCCCCAAAACTCACGCCGTCAAAGAAACTCCCGAGCAGCGCATCGTCGTCTCCGTCGACAAGCAACAACTCATCTATCTCGGCAACACCGCGGTCAACGTTCACGAACTGGGCGCCAAAGCCAAAGCCCAGCAAAAAGATCCCAGCGACGCCATCTTCCTGCGCTGCGACGAAACCGTTCCGTTCGGTGTCTTCGCCTCCGTCGTCGACGCCCTGCGCGTCTCCGGTATCAACAACATCAGCATCGTTACCGAACCCATCACCGAACGCTCCAAGTCCAAATAAATGGGCGTAAACTAACCATAGATGAGCGTCGCCGTCGCCAATTTCGATAACTCCGACGAAGCCACACTTCGCCGTTTCCTCGTCTACTCGCTCTTCCTTCACGGCGCCATCGCTCTCGCTCTCGGCACCGCCGCCTACCTCCAGTTCCGCGGCGACCAATGGAACAGCGTCGGCGGCAATCTGGGCGACAGCATTTCCGTCAATCTCGTCTCCCCCGCTGGCATCCCCATGCCCAAGCCGGACAACTTCAGCGACAGCCACGCAGTCGATCAGACCAAAGGCCTCTACAAGGAAGAACCTAAACCCCCAGACGTCGGCGCCGTTCCTAAGGACGCTCTCGAAATTCCTAAGTTCAAAGAAGACACCGTCATCAAGCCGCCCGTCCGCCCCGACAGTGACTTCAAAGACGAGCCCCGCAAAAAGCCGGAGCCGCATAAATCCAAAGTCTTCGAAGATCTACGCCCCACACCCAACAACGCCGTCAACTACGGCAAGGGTGGCAGCCCCAACATGCCCAACGGCTACGGCAACAATCCCGGCCAAGCCGCCGCAGGCGTCCAGGTTCAGGGCCAGGGAGGCGGCGACTTCACCACTCGCTACGGTTGGTACATCGATGCCGTCCGCCGCAAAATCAACAGTAACTGGGATCAATTCACTATCGACGCCGCCATCCGCTCCGCCCGGCGCGCCAAAACCACCATGACTTTCTCCATCACCCGCGATGGCGCCATAAAAAACGTCCGCATGGAGCAATCCAGCAACAATCTCTCCATGGACAACTCCGCCCAGCGCGCACTCTTGGCTTCGTCTCCCATGCCCGCGTTGCCACCCGATTATTCGGGCTCGTATGTGAACGTGACTTTCGATTTCGACTTATCCATGGCCAAGTAATTTTGCAACATACACATCAACCATCGCGCCAAACGCGCATGGCTCACTTGGGGGTGAAGGTGCTCAGTTCGCTCAGAAATTTTTCTCGTAACGCATCCGCGGTTCTCGTGCTACTGGCCATCATCCTTGCCGCGCCGATCTTCACCTCGGCTCAGGAATGGTTCCGCACCGGCACCGGCCTTGGTAACGAAAAGCCGCGCCTCGCTGTCGCCGACTTCGCCCCGCGCGCCGACCAAGCCAAAAATCACTCCGCGCTCTTCACTCAAGTCGTCCGCGACGATCTCCAATTCAGCGGCATCATCGAATTCGTCAGCCCCAGCTTCTACCCGCCACAGCCGCCTTCGCAGCCCAGCGAACTCCGCAACCTCACCTGGACCGATCCGCCAGCCAATACCAATCTCGTCGCCTTCGGCAACCTCACTGAATCCACCGACGTGGCCATCCAAGCCTGGCTCTTCGACGTGCGCAATCCTTCCGCGCAACCAGTTGTCGCCAAGGTTTACCGCGGCGCGCCAACCGACGCGCAAGTCCGCAAATTCGCTCACCAATTCGCCGACGAAATCATCAGCAAACTCGGGGCCGGCACCAACGGCATCGCCGGCACTCAAATCGCTTTCGTCAGCTCTCGCAACGGCACCAAAGAAATCTGGGCCATGGACTACGACGGCGCCAACCAACACCCACTCACCAGCCTGCGCAGCATCGCGCTCACTCCGCGATGGTCCCCCGACGCCTCGCGCATCGCCTTCACCTGCTTCAAACCCATGAACCGCGTCACCAGCGCGCAGCTCTGCATGTATTCCATGGACACCGGCAAGCTCGTCTCCTTCCCCACCTTCAAAGGAACGAACAGTTCCCCGTCCTGGTCGCCCGACGGCTCCCAACTGGTTTTCTCTTCCTCCATGCAAGGCAACCCTGAAATCTACACAGTCAGCGCAAGCGGTGGCTCACCCCACCGCCTCACCAATTCGAACAGCGCCAACACTTCCGCCGTCTTCAATCCGAAGACCGGACAAACCATCGTCTTCGTCAGCGACCGCGCCGGCGTCCCTCAGCTCTACTCCATGAACTCCGACGGCACCAGCGTCAGCAAATTCGATCTCCCCGACATGGGTTACGTCATCGATCCGTCCTGGTCTCCCAACGGCTCCATCCTCGCCTTCAGTTGGCGCCGACCGACCGGCAACTACGACATCTACGTCATGGAAGCCGCCACCAGCAAGATCGTCGAAATCACTCGCGACTCCGGCCGCAACGAACGCCCCAGCTGGGCCCCCGACGGACGCCACATCGTCTTCGAATCCACGCGCGGCGGCTCCCGCCAAATCTGGACCATGCTCGCCAACGGCGAGCAGCCGCACCAACTCACCACCACCGGCCACAACGAATCCCCCAACTGGTCGCCAAAATAACAGCTGACTCGGTTGTAGTTTTCGGGTTTTAAATTTGATTTTTTCAGTCTTACTCAAAACCGGGTGCCCCAGACGCCGTTTTTGCGTCTGGGGGTTTAGATTCCACTTCAAGCACATCAAACTGTGCATCTAGAAAATTCCGCCACCAATCACTCAACAATTGAATCCAATCAAGACGACCCAAACAATGTCCCCCACTCCCACACGCACCGAAAATTCACATCCACTAGTACCCCCTGTTGCACAATAAACAACATCTCGCGTAACTCTTTCGACTTGTCGCCAGCATTTTTTGTTGTCAATGGTACGATTCTTGCCATCGCACTCGGCATCATACTGAGGAGGAAATTCGAATGAACGTGGTTTCACCCGCTTTCCGCAATACCTGCCTATTCGCGGCCGTCGCCGCCTCTCTGCTCGTTACCGCCTGCAACAAGAAACCGCTGACCACCACGGATCGTACTCCGGTTACGGCTGCGGCTCCTCCCCCGCGTCCGACGATCACTTTCCAGGCGGATCCCACTAGCATCGCCAAAGGCGAAACTTCCACATTGAGCTGGTCCACCACCAACGCCACTCAGGTAACCATCGCTCCCGAAGTCGGCACCGTTACCGCCGAAGGTTCCACCAAAGTCACGCCCGCGGATTCCGTAACCTACACACTCATCGCGCATCCGGTCCCGGTGGCTCCGCCGACGCCAGCGTTCGCATCACCATCGCCGAAGCCGCGTCCACTGAACCAACCGACGCCGATCGCAACATTGACAAACTCTTCATCGCCAACGTCAAGGATGCTTATTTCGATCTCGACAAAGCCGACATCCGCGCCGACGCTCGCACCGATCTCAGCAAAACCGCCGAATTCCTGCGCAACTATCCGCAGATCAAAGCCACCATCGAAGGCCACTGCGACGAACGCGGATCTACCGAATACAACCTCGGCCTCGGCGATCGCCGCGCCAGCGCCGTCAAACAATACTTGGTCGGCCTCGGCATCTCCGCCGACCGCCTCAGCACCGTCAGCTACGGCAAAGAAAAGCCCTTCTGCATGGAAGCTTCCGAAGCGTGCTACCAGCAAAACCGCCGCGGCCACTTCGTCCGCGCGAACTAACTCTCATCGGGTGGCCTACCCTCGCGTTCCTCAGCGAGGGTGGGCTGACTCCACCGAAACTTCAGCCATTCAGAAGTGTTCTTCTCTAGACTCCACCGATGCGATCTTTCCGCCGACTCCCAACCCACAATTTTCTTGCTAACATAATCTTGAAGAGCACCAGCACCTAGGAGGCTTCACTATGCAAGTCCGCAACATCGCCATCTTCAGCGCCGCCACCCTCGCCGGACTCATCGCCGGCAGCGCCCTCGGTCCACGCCCCGCTGAAGCCGTCGCCCGCGAACTCATCGAAATGCAGCGCGACGTCACCACCCTGCTCCAGGGACAAAAAGATCTCGCCTCCCAAATGACCCAAGACCACACCGTCATGAAGACGCTGGTAGAACAATCCAGCGACAACGTCGGCAAGCTCAACTCCACCATGAGCGGCCTGCAGAAATCCGTGCAGGACGTGCAGGCCAACTCCGGCGCGCGCCTCGACACCATGTCCACTCAAGTCCAGGGCCTCTCCGACAATCTCGAGGAAATCAAATCCCGCCTCGGCAAACTCAATCAGCAGATCGTCGACCTGCAATCCTCCGTGCAAAGCATCGACGCAAAAATCTCCGGTTCACAAGCCCTGCCCGCCCCGTCTTCCACCTCTCCAACACCGCAAGGCAGCGCCTCCAACTCCAACAACGGTTTCCCAACAACCACGCAGCCCTACAGCCAAGGCTCCGTCAGCCCCGGCGCACAAGGCCCGGGTGGCGGCTCACCCGGACTCAACGCCAGCGGCCCCGCACCTAGCGCCGACACTCTCTATTCCAACGGCCTCCGCGACATCACCAGCGGCAAATACGATCTCGCCCGCTCCGAATTTCAGGACTACCTCCGCTACTACCCCAACACCGACCTCGCCTCCAACGCCCAGTTCTACCTCGGTGAAATCGCCTACTCCCAGAAAAACTACGACCTCGCTGTCGCCGAATACGACAAAGTCCTCACCCAATACCCGCGCAGCTTCAAAACCGCCCCGGCCCGCCTCAAAAAGGCCCTCGCCAACATCGAGCTCGGCCAAAAAGCCACCGGCGTCCGCGAACTCCGCGAAGTCACTAAAAAATACCCCGGCACCGAGGAAGACAAACGCGCCCGCGCCAAACTCAAAGAAATGGGCGCCTCCGTCTCCGCCTCCTAAACACCCAATTTCTCCCCGCTGTGCTACACTCCCCTTTCGCGCACCTGCTTTAAACCCCCGCTTCAAAGACTCGCGCACCTCGTGAACGACTTCGACCCCAATCTCGCTTCTCAAAAGCCCGTCGTCATCCGCCGTTTCCGCGACATGCCCGCCGCCCTCCTCGGCAAAAGCATTCTCGACTCCGCCGGCATCGAATCCTTTCTCAGCGATCAAAACACCATCCGCATGGACTGGCTCTGGTCCAACGCCCTCGGCCAACTCCGCCTCTGGGTCCGTCAAGAAGACGCCCAAGCGGCCACCGAACTCCTCGATCAACAAGTCGTCGACGACTTCCCGGTAGACGGCGTCGGCGAATTCAAACAAATCCACTGCCCCGCCTGCAATTCCCTCGACGTCAATTACGTCGAAACCAGTGGCAAAACCCTCCTCCTCGGCTCCCCCGACATCTCCGAACCCACCCACTGGACCTGCAACTCCTGCAACCACCAGTGGTCCGAACCCGCCGCCCCAGCGCCTTCAGACTCATGAATATCGCCGACTTCCGCCGCATCGCTCTCAGCCTCGAAGGCGCCGAAGAAAGTTCCCACATGGGCGCCGCCGACTTCCGCGTCGACGGCCACATCTTCGCCACGCTGGCCCACGCCCACAAAGGCTACGGCAATTTAATGCTCACTCCCGACCAGCAATCCGCCTTCGTTGCAGAGCTTCCCGAAATTTTTCTCCCCGTCCACGGCGGCTGGGGCCGTAACGGTGCCACCCACGTCATCCTCGCCGCCGCCACCAAGGACATCCTCGAAGGCGCACTCCGCACCGCCCACAGACTCCGCCTCGACAAAAACGCCAAGTCCAAACCACGCACCGCGAAAAACAAATCTCTACCCACCGCCGGGTCCTCAAAAAAATCCGCTACACCAAAGTCAGCCCGTTCAAGGAAGCCCACAAAAACAAAAAGAGCCTCCAGCAAACCTCGCTAGAAGCTCTTTCTTTCCAACCGCAAAAATCGCCCTAAAACCGATCAGCGTTTAATTGTGACCCTTGCACCCAGCATGCGGACACTTGCACGAAATGTCCGGCGTCTTCTCCATCGCCTCACACTCCGTACTGCAATACTTCCCACTCGTCACCATGCAACTACAGATTGGATGCGCGCATTTCTTTCCATCAGCCATTACAATCCCTCCTCGTAATTCCTGATCGACTTCGCCCTCGACTACACCGCATCTACCGCCCTCAAGCCATCCAGTGTTCGACGTAGAAACGAATCCTCAACGCTCTACTCACTACGAATCTCGCCTTGGCCCGCATCCATCTTTTCAATCCGCCGATCCGGCACCAACCAAATCCCCGCAATCAACGCATACAATCCAATCGCAATCCACGGCCGCACAAACGCCAGCGGTATCGCCAACACATACCCCGCCATCGACCACTTCGCCTTCGCATCGCTCCCCACCGCCCGCGCCAACTTCGACTCCGGCCCATTACACGCAATAATCCGGTGCTCCAGCAGCACATACGAAAGCGCCGTCATCCCCAGCACTACTCCATACAACGCACTCGGCGCCGCCGCAAAATGCGTCTCATCCACCCACCGAATCGAAAATGGCACCAGCGACATCCAGAACAACAAAAACATATTCGCCCACAGCACCGCCCCATTCACCTTCTCCGTCGCATGCAGCATGTGATGATGGTTATTCCAAAAAATCGCCACATTCAAAAAGCTCAGCGCATACGCGAAAAACACCGGCGACCCCGCGCGTAGCGCCCCCAGCGTCGCCCCCTCCGGCACCTTCAACTCCAGCACCAGAATCGTAATAATCACCGCAATCACCCCGTCGGTGAACGCCTCCAACCTCGCCTTTTCCATTCGCCCTCTTCAAAAGTTTCGTTAAGTTGTTCTAGCGTGTAATCGCAACGAATCAATTTCAAGCACCGTAATTTCAACGATCCGTTTGGTAGTTGTTCATCCGCGAAGCACAAAACTGTCATTCCGAGCGGAGCAAGCCGACGCTTTTGCTTTTCAATCCCGCTCCTGCGGGATTGTCGGCTTGCGCAGTCGAGGAACCTCTCTTCGATCGAGCGTAGCCTCTCACAAATTAATGCCCACCACGACTTTTCGTTCCCCGCCCGCACCACTAAACTAGAGCCGTGCGCAAACCTTTGGTCATCGCGCTGCTTCTTCTCACCGTCGCGCCATCTCTCCGTGTCACCAGCGCACAAAACTCTACCGCAACTCCAACCTTCTATCGCGACATCCTGCCCATCCTCCAAACCCACTGCCAATCCTGCCACCGTCCCAACGAAATCGCCCCAATGCCCTTTGTCACCTACGAACAAACCCACCTCTACGCCCAGCCCATCGCCGCCGTCACCCGCGAACGCCTCATGCCCCCATGGTTCGCCGACGCGACCGTCGGCCACTTCTCCAATGATCCGTCGCTCTCCGTAAACGAAATCGCCACGCTAGTCTCATGGGCCCACAGCAACGCCCCAGCGGGCAATCCCACCGACGCCCCACCACCAAAACAATGGACCACCGGCTGGCAAATCCCCGCTCCCGACAAAATCATCACCATGCCCCGCTCCGTAAAACTCCCCTCCACCGGCGACATCGACTACACCTACGAAATCGTCCCAACCCACTTCACCGAAGACCACTGGATCCAATCCTCAGAAATCCGCCCGAGCGCTCGAGCCAACGTCCACCACGCCGTCGTCTACATCCGCCCGCCAAATTCCAACTGGCTCAAACACGCCCCACTCAACACCCCCTTCACCGGCGCCGACATGACCGACACCCAAGACCGCCGCGACACCCATTTCACCACCGCCGACATCCTCCTCGTCTACGCCCCCGGCAGCTCCCCCGACGCTTGGCCCGCAGGCGCCGCAAAACTAATCCCCGCCAACAGCGACCTCGTCTTCCAAATGCACTACATCTCCCACGCCCACAGCAGCACCGCATCTCAAAATCTCGCAACCACTCATACTCACACCACAACTCCGACCCACGCGACTTCCGACCAAACCAGCATCGGCCTCGTCTTCGCCAAAACTCCACCAACCCAACGCATCCTCACCCTCCAACTCACCAACGACCGCTTCGTCATCCCACCGGGCGTCCCCAACTACCGCGTCGAAGTCCACGGCTCCCTCCCCAATGACGCCACCCTCCTCAGCCTCTTCCCCCACATGCACCTCCGCGGTAAAACCTTCGAATACAACTTGCTCCACCCGAACGAACCCCCGCAACCGCTGCTCCGCGTCAACTACGACTTCTACTGGCAACTCAGCTACCGCCTCGCCCAACCCCTCCAACTAAAAGCCGGCGACATCCTCCAAGCCGTCGCCATCTTCGACAACTCCACAAACAATCCGCACAATCCCGACCCCACCGTCGCCGTCCGCTGGGGCGATCAAACCCAAGACGAAATGATGGTCGGTTTCTTCGACATCGCCGTCCCCGCCTCGACCGA
Organism: uncultured Acidobacteriota bacterium; assembly: GCA_963846145.1. GTDB lineage: Bacteria > Acidobacteriota > Terriglobia > Acidiferrales > UBA7541 > Acidiferrum. The sequence goes on from CAWJUV010000010.1 coordinate 563,461, forward strand.
CAAACCAAAATTCTTTCTCCGTTCAAGCTCTGCGGCCGTAAATTAGTAGCCAGCGCTTCTCGCCACGTCTTGCCAGTTTCCATATCCCGTCGCAAACTTTCCCCACTCCGAATGAATCCAACCAACGCATCATCGAGGTGAACCGCAACATGCTCCACAAAAATATTCCTGCCATGCTCGTTGTAATCGCCCTCGCAGGTTTCTCCGCAATCGTCACGATCGCTCAAACCCAAAGAGCAACATTGCTCGCCCTCTCCAAAGGCGACAAAACCCTCTCCATCATCGACGCCACCACACTAAAGACCATCGCCACCGTCCCCTCCGGCCCCGACCCTCACGAAGTCATCGCCTCCTCCGACGCAAAGATGGCCTACATCTCCAACTACGGCAACGGAACCTTCAACACCATCACCCCCGTCGACCTCACCACCCAAAAAGCCCTCCCGGTCATTGACCTCGGCGCACTCCGCGGTCCCCATGGCCTCACCTTTGTGGACGGCAAGCTCTGGTTCACCGTTGAAGGCTCCAAAGCCATCGGCAGTTATGACCCCGCCACCAAAAAGGTCGACTTCGTCCTCGGCACGGGCCAAGACCGCACCCACATGCTCCACGTCTTCCACGGCGCCAGCCCGATCATCACCACCAACGTAAACTCCGCCACCGTCTCGCTAATCGAAAAATCCACCGCCATCACCCGCACCTCCGACGGCAAGCCACTGCCCGGCCCTCCTTCAGGCGGATCCTCCGGTCCCCCACTCGCGCGCTACGACGAAACCGTCGTCCCCGTCGGTCACGGTGACGAAGGCTTCGACGTCACCCCCGACGGCAAAGAAGTCTGGGTCGCCAACGCCCAGGACGGCACCATCTCCGTTATCAACCTCGCCGACAAAAAAGTCGTTCAAACTATCGACGCCAACGTCCGCAGCGCCAACCGCCTGAAGATCACCCCCGATGGAAAACTAGCCTTCGTCTCAACACTCGCAGGCACCGACGCCGCAGTCTTCGACGTCGCCTCCCGCAAAGCCATCAAGAGCATCCCCATCGGCCACGGCGCCGCCGGCATCCTCATCCCGCCCGACGGCCGCAACGCCTACATCGCCTGCACCCCCGACAACTACATTGTCGTCATCGACATCTCCACCCTCACCGTCGCCACCAAAATCCCCAACATCAAAAACCCCGACGGCCTAGCCTGGGCCTCCGCAAAATAGTTTTTGAATGCTTCAACCCCTCTGCAAAACCGGGTGCCCCAGACGCCGTAGTTGCGTCTGGGGGTTTACATTAAACTTCGCCACGCACCTTAACGACGCGCGAAAACTCTTCATCTCAGTTTGTCGTTTTACATCACATCAAAAAATCGTGACACCAGCGAAGTCGAATATTCTCTTCGATCGCTCGCGCAACTCCTCCAACCCGCGTTAAAATCCGCACCCGCAACCTAATCCGCCACGCATCAAACCACCAGAGGCCAACTCATGCCTTCCACCACCAAAACAAAACCCGACACCACCTGCTGCATCGTCGGCGGCGGTCCCGCCGGCATGATGCTCGCCTACCTCCTCGCCCGCTCCGGCACTCACGTCACCGTCCTCGAAAAACACCCCGACTTCAACCGCGACTTCCGCGGCGACACTATTCACCCCTCCACCCTCGAACTCATGTACGAACTCAACCTCCTCCACGACTTCCTCCAACGCCCTCACCAGGAAATCCGCCACCTCCGCGTGTATATCGACGACCTCTCCACCCAAGTCGCCGACTTCTCCCATCTCCCCACCCACTGCAAATTCGTCGGCATCATGCCCCAGTGGGACTTCCTCAATTTCCTCGCCGAAAAAGGCAAAGCCTTCCCGGAATTCAATCTGCTCATGCAACACGAAGCCATCGACCTGCTCATCGAAAACGACACTGTCGTCGGCGTCGTCGCCAAAACTCCTCAAGGCCCCAAAGCCATCCGCGCCACTCTCACGATCGGTGCCGACGGCCGCCACTCCATCACCCGTCAAAAAGCCAAGTCTCCAAGTCCACGACCTCGGCGCCCCCATCGACGTCCTCTGGATGCGCATCTCCCGCAAGTCCGACGACCCCGACGAAATCTTCGGCCGTTTCCGCGCCGGCACACTCCTCGTCATGATCAATCGCGAAACCTATTGGCAATGCGCCTTCGTCATTCCCAAAGGCGGCTTCCCCGCCATCCAACAACAAGGCCTCCCCGCCTTCCGCCAAAAACTCGAATCCGTCGCCCCCTTCGTCAAAGGCCGCACTGAAGAACTCAAAGACTGGAAAGACATCAGCCTCCTCAGCGTCGCTGTCGACCGCCTCGTCGAATGGCACCGCCGCGGCCTCCTCTGTCTCGGCGACGCCGCCCACGCCATGTCCCCCGTAGGCGGAGTCGGCATCAACCTCGCCATTCAAGACGCCGTCGCTGCCGCCAACATCCTCGCCCCCGTTTTCGCCCGCAAACACAACGTCGACGTCCACCTCCACGAACTAAAAGACCGCCGCGAATTCCCTACTCGCGTGACCCAAGCCGCCCAAGTCTTCGCCCACAAAAATTTCATCACCCCGGCCCTCGCCCACAAAAAACCGATCACCAAGCTGCCCTTCCCACTCAACCTCATCTCTAAGTTCCCCATCCTCCGTCGCGTATTCGCCCGCACCGTCGGCCTCGGCGTCCGTCCCGAACACATCAAAACCCCAGACGTTCACGCCCCATCCCAAATCCCGCAACCGCCGCCACCCACCGCCGCCCCCGACACAACTCCCTTCACCACCAAATCCCACCACACATAATTTGTCCTTCTCCGCTTTTCGTTTTCCTGTAACCCCGCCGAAACCTGGGTGTCCCCTCCTTGCGGTTTGTGCAAGGGTGGGTGCCCAGGCCCAATGATCATCCGCCGCTGTTTTTGTTTTTCGACCTTCTCCGACCGGGTGCCCCAGACGCCGTACTTGCGTCTGGGGGTTTAGATTCAATCTCAATCTCAATCCCAATCACGACCGACTTAGCCGATCTCTCCTTGCCAAACTTATTCAACCCACCCATAATCCCGCCAAGAAATCTCGCCACTCACCTCAAATCAACCAAAGGAAAAAACAAATGCGCACCCTAGCTCTCTCCGTCATCGCGCTCTTACTCTTCTCCACTCCAACCCTCGCCACCCCCGAAACCGACGTCACCGACACCGTCCAAAAATGGTTCGACGCCTTTAACAAAAACGACGGCCCCGCCATCATTTCCTTCTGCACCAAAGACGCCACCATCCTTGACGACTTCCCTCCACACGTCTGGCAAGGCCCCAACGCCTGTGCCAAATGGTACGAATCCTTCCGCGCCTTCGCCGCCAAAAACACAATCACCGAGCCAGTCATCGCCCTCGGCAAAGCCCAACACGTCGACATCACCGGCGACATGGCCTACGTCGTCATCCCCACCACCCTCGATTTCAAAAAGGACGGCAAACCGGTCCACCAGACCGGCATCATCACCCTCAAAATGCACAAATCCGCCACCGCCTGGCAATTCGCCGCCTGGGCCTGGGCCGACCAACAATAGTTTTTAGAGAATGGTAAAACGAAGGGTGCCCCAGGTTCGCTTTCGGTTCACGAACCTGGGGTTTTTCAATTCAAGGTGATGCTAAAGAAGATCCTAAAACGTCGCGCGTATTCTCTAATCTCGACTTTCACGCTCCGTCAACAAATCACCATCGCCACCAGTGCCCAAAGAAAATCCTCCAAAACCTGTCAGCCTTCTTCGCCGCACCAATCCCGCAAAATAGCGTGCATCCCGCAATGATGACGACGGCCCAACTGGGACTGATTTCCCACGTCGGACGGACTGCGTAGTACAACGAGTGCCGCGGATGGGTCGCCGCCACAGCCTGCAATCCGACGAACACACCAAACAGCGCACCCATCACAAACCGGATCCACCACTCCACCCGGTCCATATTCTTGAACGGATCCGGCGGATCAGGCGTCCGCGTCGCCCGCGGTTTCCAACTCGTCCCGTTCTGAAACGGCTGATGCCCAGCGCCGTAATATCTCAACGGCGCCCGCTCAATCTTCGCGTATGCCTCATTGATCAACTCTGTCATCCGCGTCGCTTCCGCTTGCTCTTCACTCCCCGCCGCATACAAATCCGGATGCCACCGCTTCATCAAGCTGCGGTAACCAAGCTTGATCGCACTCGCTGACGCATCCAGCGGCACGTTCAGCAGCGCATACGCCGCCTTCCACTGCCCAAGCTGCTCTTCAACGGTAACCATGACGTTCTCTTATCGTGAAACATCATCTCCGCATCTCCACGCACAATCTCACCCACACGTGTCCGATGAATCGGCACCCCGCCCCCATAAACATTGACTTGTGAATTGCCTGCCATGGAAAGAACTACAACGGTCCACTCGCCTCATCAAACCCCATCCCCGCACCCCTCATGACGCGCCCACCCGCATTGCGTATAATCACAAAACGCGCCCGTAGCTCAGCGGATCAGAGCATCTGGCTTCGAACCAGAGGGTCGGGAGTTCGAATCTCTCCGGGCGCGCCATCCGCCTTCGTCCCCACCGCACAAATCCAATTCTTCCCTCGCACATGCTTTATCTCCACTTCGGAAAACCCCGCCTGCACCAACAACTCCCGATGCTCCTCGGCACTCAAAAATGCCCCCAGCAGCGGCATCACCACTCCATACAAATATCGCCACGGCCCCCCACGATACGTCTCCGCAATCAACGCAAACTCCCCACCCGGTTTCACCACTCGAAAAACCTCCCGCACATTCGCCGGCAAATTCGGCCAGTAGTAATGCGTCTCCACCGCCGTCACCACGTCGAACATCTCATCCGGAAACGCTAGTGCCGCCACCGACCCTTCCTCAATCTGCACCCGCCCCTCCGCAATCGCCGCCGCATTCGTCTCCCGCGCCACCGCCACACTCGCCGCAGAATAATCCACTCCAACCACGCGCCCCGCCGGCCCCACGATCTCCGCCAACCGGCTCACCGTGCGCCCACCGCCGCACCCGATATCCAATACCGTCCCGCCACTCGGCACCTCCAACTCCCCCAGCGCCCAATCCGTCATCGCCGAATGCCCCACACTCATCGCGCGCACAACTCGCCGCCCCAGCCACCCACTCGGCTTGCGCACCTGCCGAAACATCCACGCCACCACCACCACCAAAATCCCAACGCGCACAATCCAAAACACGCCGGAAACCTCCGCGGCCAAAATTAAACCACGCCCCAACTCACCCAGAATGTCTCAGGATCGTAAATTCAGACCGCAGCTCGCCCGCTACAACTCAGAGCAACACCCATCGTAAAACTACGAAAATTCTGAAGGATCGTTACAGGAAGGATTACCAAAAACTCTCGTCGAACGTGAACTGTTCATCGCCGAAAATACAACGCCGGAATCACCAGCAACAGCGCCACAAACGCCGCCGCCACCACCGCAACCCCCGCCAGCCATCCCATCACATATTTCTTATCGCTCAACCCGGGCGGCGGCTCCGAAATGCCGATCATCACATGTATGCTGCGAAAAAATCTCGCAAGTAGCGTAATCACACCACACCTCCACAACGCCGATCATCCATCGCTAATTTGAATCATTGCATTAGATGATTTTGCTCATCAGCAGTTTCAATGAATTCTTTCCGCAATGCGCCCGAAACCTTCTTTGCGTTGGACTGCTCCGCACCACACTGCCACCCTGCCATCAGAACACACGTTACGCGTGACCGATCAGCGAGCACCGCAAGGTAACTCGCAGCAAAGCAAAACAAAAACGCGGCGCCACTCATTAAGTGCGCCAGCTCAAACGATCAACAAGGAGAATACTCATGAAGCTCACCCAGCAATTCACCATCGCAGCACGCCTCACCGCCACCGTACTCTTCGCCGCTACTCTCTGCTTCACCACCAAAACCGCTTCCGCCCAAGATCTCGCCCGCGGTACCTTCACCCTTCCCACCGCGGCAAAACTCGGCGCCACTACTCTCCCCGCCGGCGAATATCGCTTCTCCGTCATCTCCCTCGACAGCATCAACTCCGTCGAATCCGTCCGCTCCAACAACACCCCCGTCGAAGTCACCCTCATCGGCACCGACCGCGACGCACCCATCCTCAGCATCATGGCCAACGCCCAGCGCCGGGCCGCGAAATCTCAACTCGCCAACGCTTTAGAATTCACCACCGCCAACGGCATCCAATCCATCTCCCTAAAAAACCTCGGCATCACCATCGACTTCACCACCCGCCATCAATCTGAAGTCGCGCGCACCTCCCACACCGCGCCCGCGACCACCATCGCCTCCGCCAACACCACCAACTAACTAACAACTCCGCACAAAAAACAAAAAGCCCCGTACGCACTTCCGGCGCCGGGGCTTCTTGTTCGGAATTTGCATTCGCTTTCTTCAGCCCAACCAAAACCGGGTGGCCTACCCTTGCGGTTTTTGCAAGGGTGGGGCGGGCCCCCCATAAATCCCGGCCACCGCTTTTCTCCGATCTTTTGACTTCCCAAAAGTAAAACCGCCAACCTGCCAGTTGCGAACTCACTCCAAACAATCCGACAATAGCCACTCACAATGACCTTCGACGACTTCCACAAATCACTAGCCAATCCAGAACCGCCGCCAGGCCTAACCCTCGCCCTAATCGCCCTCTGGCACGACACCAAATCCGACTGGGCCCGCGCCCACGAATCCGCTCAACAAGACGAAGGTCCCGCCGGCTCCTGGGTCCACGCCTACCTCCACCGCAAAGAAGGCGACCAATCCAACGCCGCCTACTGGTACAACCGCGCGAAACAACCCATCTGTCGCGACTCACTCGAAACCGAATGGCAAAGCATCGTCAAAGCCTTACTCACCTAATCCCCACGCGGCCGCTTCTTCGACGCAGAATCCCGAATCGACTCTTTCAACAACTCCGAAGTCGCCGCAGACTCCGCCGCGCTCCTCTCCTCCTCTAATCGTTCTTCCACACAAACGGGACACTCATCAATAAACCCCGCCTTCCCCGGCAGCGCCACAAACCTCTTCCCACAATGCCTACACTCCCGCTCCGTCATCGCCTTCTCCAACGCACAATCTTCAAAACTTATAATTCACTTCCGTAAATCCCAACGCCCCATTCGCATTCACCGGATAAATCTTCCTAATCACTTCCCCGCCCTGCGCAAACCCAAAGTACAACCCCAGCGAAAGCCCATGCTTCCACTTGTAATCCCCACTCACGTCGTACAAGGTCGCCAGGTAACTCTGCCCATTCGAAGTCCGTCCGTTATACCCAAACGTCCACGGCTGAAACGCTCCGCCCCCGGTGTACCACAAATCCTTCGAGTTACTCAGCCACAACCCATGCACATCGCTGCGCACCGTAAACGCCTTGGTCGGGCGCAACTGCACCTCTCCAAACGCATCCGTATTATTCATCTGATTGAAAAATGGAAACCGCGAATACAGCCGCGGCGTGGTCAGCACAGAAAAAAACGTCCCATGCGTTCCATCATTCGGATTCCCATCGCCACTCGAGTAGTAATACCCGCCGCGAATCCACGGCCGCACCCGTTCCGCAAGCGCCGGCTGCCACCCCGCCTCGATCGCTGCCGCACCCGATTTCTGCGTCAACAATCCCCAGCTCCCGCTCTGAAACACTCCCCAACCCAGCAAATCAAACGTCCCCGAATTGTCTGTAGGCGCCGACAAAATAAAGTCCCCGCCGTACGTACCAATGCTGATCCCGCCAAAATCATGCGCCTTCAGCGCCGCCGGCCGGTTGTCTGTCTTCACCACCGCCCGATTATCTTCGTAATAAATCCCAAACGCTCGCCACTCCGCCTTCGCCGTCCCAATCTCCATCTGCCGCGTCAACGCCACATAGGTCACTGGCGTATTCACCCAGCCCCACCCATCCACCTGAAACACCCCGCGCGTCGGCACCGCACTCAGCGCCGTAAAGGTCCACGGCCCATTCGAATACAAAAATTGCCCTCCATCCAAACTCCGCATCACATCCGAATAACCAAAATTCCCAATCAGCCGCTGATTGATCCGCTCCGTCTTCAAAAATGCCAGCGTCGGATCCTTCGGCGTCACCTCACTCCCGTCGGTAAACTCCATCCGCCCAAACCGCGCACTGGCATGCTCACTCTTAAACCGGATAAACGCCTGCTTCGGAAAAATAAAGGCCGCACTTTGATTGTTGTCGTTCGCCGCAAAATAAGCCCCGCCCAACCCGTACTGCCCCAGCGGCGCAGGATTCACCGCATGATCCGGCAGCCCCAACAAAATCGGCGCCTCAAACTCAATATTCCAATCAATGTGCTCCCGCTTCTGCGAAAACCCAAACCGAATCACCGTCCCCGAAAACCCATACAAATTATTTCCACTCGCGGGCTCAAACCAATTCCAAACCTCATACCTCTCGCGCACACTTCCAGAAAATGTCACGCCACCAATCTGCAACGGCTGCGGCGCATCCTGCGCCCGCGCCACACACCCCCACAACAACAACGCCAACACAAAAAGTCGTTTCACGGCTTCTCCGTTCTTTAAATGGAATTCCCGTAGGCTAAGGGGTGAACAGCAATCGCCCACGTCACTTCAAGTTCCGCGTAGCTTACCCACTCCCACCACCACACGAAATAATCCAAAAGAACTAGCCATCCACGGTCACCCACTCCAGGAAGAAAAGAACTTCAGGAAGCGGGCTTCTGGAAGCGGGGGCCTCAGGAGGCGGCGGCTTTAGCCCCTGAGGTCTCCTCTTGACATCCCACCACTGTAAGCTATAGCTTACCGTAAGTGAACACTTACCAACACTCCCAGCTCGACGCCCTCGGCGATCCCACCCGCCGAGCCATCCTCGCGCGCCTCTCTAGCGGCCCACTCCCCGTCGGCCAACTCGCCGAAAACTTCCCCATCTCCCGCCCCGCCATCTCCCAACACCTCAAAGTCCTCAAGCAAGCCCGCCTCGTCACCGACACCGCCAACGGCAACCGTCGCCTTTACCAACTGGACCCCGCCGGATTCGACACCGTCCGCGAATACCTCGACCAATTCTGGGGCCAAGCCCTCGCCGCCTTCGCCCAGCACGTCAGCGCCCTCGCCGAAAACACCCTCGCAAAGAAATCCCCATCCCACAAAAGCCCAGCGCAGCGCAAAAAGGTCCTCAAAGAAAAATTCCCGCATCACAAAAAAAGGAGCAAAAAAGTGAGCACCGCCCCCAATCCTCTCGGAAGCCAATCCGAAAACATCGTCCACCGCACCGTCACCGTCAAAACCAATCAGCAACACGCCTTCGACGTTTTCACCGAAAACTTCGACAGTTGGTGGCCCCGCTCCCACCACATCGGCAAATCCCCCATGAAGCGCGCCGTCATCGAAGGCCGCGTCGGCGGCCGCTGCTACTCCCAACAACAAGACGGCACCGACTGCCCCTGGGGCGAAATCACCGAGTGGGACCCGCCACGCCGCCTGGTCATCGCCTGGAAAATCAACACCGCCTGGCAATACGAACCCGACCCCGCCAAATCCAGCGACGTCGAAGTCCTCTTCACCGCACTCCCCGACGGCACCACCCGCGTCGATCTCCAGCACCGCAACTTCGAACGCCTCGGCTCCGACTGGACCAAAATGCGCGACGGCGTCTCCAGCCAAGGCGGCTGGCACACCCTCCTCCAACTCTTCGCCACCCAAGCCGAAAAATCCGCGTGAGTCCAAAACCCTGCGCCCGGATTTAGTTCTTGAGGTTCAGTTTGCAGTCTTCAGCCGTCACACAAAACCCGGGTGGCCCACCCTTGCGGTTTTTGCAAGGGTGGGAGGCTACCAACGATCAATCGCAGCAATCTGAATTTGATTTTTGACTTTACCGTATTTAGCGAAGACAAATTCCAGATGCCGCATCCTGCAATTTTCCAGAGTGAGAGTCTAGATTCAAAAATAATTCGAAGCCATCCCGAGAACTAAAAAACAAGTTTTCAGCCAGTCCACCAGGAGGATCAAAAAATGAAATCCACCTACCTCTATCGCATCACCGCCATAATCTTCCTCATCTTCGCCGCAGGCCACACAATAGGTTTCCTCACCTTCGTCCCACCCACCCCCGAAGGCCAATCCGCCTTCGCCGCAATGAACTCCGTCAACCTTCATCTCCCACACACCACCGGCATCTACACCTACGGCGGCTTCTACCGCGGCTTCGGCTTAACCCTCACTTTCTATCAACTCCTAAATGCCGCACTCTGCTGGCACCTCTCAAAACTCACCGCCAAGCATCCCGCAGCACTCGGCTTACTGCCCTGGCTCTTCTTCCTCTGCCAATTCGCCGCCAGCATCGCGACCTGGCGCTACTTCCCCGCCATCCCCTCCACCTTCTCCACCGCCGTCACCGTACTCCTCGCCACCGCCGCTTTCCTCACCCCGCGAGTGCGTACCTCCACATCGACCTAATCCGACTCTCCACCCCCGCGAGTTGCCTCAACCAATCGCACTTCGCTGTGTTCCAACATCCCAGCCAGCTGCGAAAAGCAATCTTCTGCGACAAGCCGATACAACAACTTGTTCCGGCATTTCACGATCGGCATGGCCAACGAATCGCAAAAAGCTAAATCCAATCCACCGCAATCCGCTCTCGATCTTCCGTCGACCAGCACCTGACGTATCGTGTGCTTACGCCCAATCGCCGGCGCCAGCAGTGCTCGAGCCGTATTCAGCAAGGTCTGGCTCACGGAAACCACTCCGATTACCGAAGCCTTTTCCAGTTTTCGGATTTTCGCCAAACTATCTTTCGCATCCGCAAATTCAATGGCCACGGCCGGACGGTCTTGCGGCACCAAGCCTCGCATCTTCCCCAGAACATACGTCGGCGCACAAACCTGTCCTCCGACCACCAATTCTTTATTCGCCTTCAACTCCGCGAGCGAACAACCCTCCACCGCCCACTCCAACCGCTCTCCCACTTCTTTCGCGATAATTGCCCGCAGTCCAGGCTCGTCTTCCACCACCAAAATATGGTCAGGCGGTTGCGCCCGCAGACGCTCGCGAACCCGTGCCATCAGCGATTGCAATGAAAATCCATTTTCTTTCGCCCGCTGGATGCAGTCGTTGATCAATTCATCGAGACTTCCGTTTTCCGCTCTTCCCCCCGAACCTTCCTTCGCACCGACCGTCAGCCGGCTGCCCTTTCGCCCACTAACCCAGCCGCGCTCCACTAATTCCTGATACGCCTCACTCACCGTGTTGTGATGCAGCTTCAACTGCCGGGCCAGAGCGCGCACGCTCGGCAATTGTTCTCCGGGCCGTATCTCGCCCGTACTGATCAAAAAAACAATTTGCTCAGCGAGCTGTTGCCGCACCGGAACGTCACTACTCTTACTCAGCAAAAGTTTCATGCGTTCATCATCAGTTCAATTCGTCAGAGTCTTCGCCGTTGTGACAGTTCACAAAACTGTCACTCCTCGCACGCCACTGCTCGGCGAACGTTTGTAATCTGCTCCCCGAAGAAACTAACCGAGCCCCTTGAGGAGGACCAATGATTCCACTACTCATCATCTTCGCCGCCACCATATTTTTCTTCACCGCGGAACGCCTACTTCCCGGCCGCGAACTCCCCGAAGTCCCCGGCTGGTACCTTCGCTCCGCCTTTCTCAACGCCTGCCAGCTCGGCAGCGTATTCCTCGCAGGCTGGGCTTGGAACAACTGGATGCAGACATACTCCTTATTCCATCTCTCCCATTTTCTCTCGCCGGTCTTTCAAGGCCTCCTCGGCTGGTTCGTCGGCACCTTCTTTTTCTACTGGTGGCACCGCGCCCGTAATCAATCCAATTTTCTATGGCGGATCTTTCACCAAGTCCATCACAGCCCCGCTCGTATCGAGCTACTGACCGCCTTCTACAAACATCCGGTTGAGATAGCCATAGACTCCCTCATCGCCAGCACCGTTCTTTTCATTTTGCTTGGAATTTCCGCGGAAGCCGGCGCCTGGTTCAACGTCTTCGCCGTGCTCGGAGAATACATCTATCACAGCAATCTCCGGACGCCTCACTGGCTGGGCTACTTCATCCAGCGCCCCGAACATCACTCCATCCACCACCAACTCGACATTCACGCCTTCAACTACGGCGACATCACTTGGTGGGATCGTCTTTTCGGCACCTTCAAAGATGCGGACGATTTCGTCCCTCATTGCGGCTTCCCGCAAAATCACGAAGAGCACCTCGGTGCCATGTTGTTGTTTCAGGATCGCTACTGAATCGCCGCTGCTGAATCGCCGCATTCGAATGCGGCTGGCTCGATGCCAGCTTTACACTGAGTCGGTCACGCCAATAAACTACTTTGACCCGCCTTGGAGCCAAAATGTCCGCCATCGACGAAGCCCTAAAAGCCAACCACCTCTACGCCGAACATTTCTCCGGCGCCCATCTCCTCGCCGCTCCCGTCCGCAAACTCGCCATCCTCGCCTGCATGGACTCGCGCATGGACCTGGTAAAACTCCTCGGCCACCAAATCGGTGACGCCCACATGATTCGCAATGCCGGCGGCATCGCCACCGAAGACGCCATCCGCTCGCTGATCATCTCCCACCACGTCCTCGGCACCGAGGAAGTAATGATCATCAACCACACCGATTGCGGCCTACTAAGAGTCAGCGACGCCCAACTCATCGAAAAACTCGAAGAAAAAACCGGCGTCTCTGTCGTCTCCCCCACCCATTACCACGCTTTCACCGACCTGGCCCAAAACGTCCGCCAACAAATCGCCCGCATCCGCAACCACCCCTACACCCAAACCATGAAGGTCCGTGGCTTCATCTACGACATCACCACCGGCCACCTCACCGAAGTCCACGAACAAAAGCCCCGCGTCTCCACCCAATCCGCCTAATTTTTCTTTTATGTTTCTCTGAATAGATAACGCAGCCACGACCACAGCTCGTGTGCACCACACGCCATACTTGCGTGTGGGGGTTTAGACTCAAATTCACCGAAACGTTAGCGATGAGCGCTGCCGTCTTCGTGCTTTGGTTTTTGTCGAGGCACTACCGCAAACCTGTCATTCCGAGCGAAGCAATCCGACGCTTCTGCTTTTCAATCCCGCTCCTGCGGGGTTGTCGGCTTGCGCAGTCGAGGAATCTCTCTTCGATCGCTCGCAAAGCCTCTCGTGCTCAACCCCACACGCCTTCGACGCGAACTCACTTCGAATAATACCCATCCCGCGCCTGCACCACCAAATCCTTCCCCTTCACCCCCACATGAATCTTGTGATAACCCCCGCCCGTATCCTTATCCGGCGTATACCCCAACTCATACTGATTCCTCAGCTCCTCTTCAATCTGCTCATAAATCTTCTCGACGGTCTCTTTCTTCGACACCTCAAACATCCGCCCACCGGTCTCCCGCGAAATCTGCTCCAAAATTTTCTTCCCATCCACATGCTCCGGACGCGGCCCGCCACCACCACGCCGCCCCATCCCCGGCCCACCAAACGACACGCCTCGCCCACCGCCGCCGCTATCCTCATCCTTAAACAAAATCGAATACACCACTGTATCGGACCTCTGCGCCGTCTCAATCGCCGTCGTAATACTGTCCTTACTCCCGCGATCCACGCCGTCCGACAAAATAATTAGCGCCTTCCGCCCCTGCTGCTTGCTCATCAACTCATCGCCCGCCAAATACACCGCGTCATACAACAACGTCCCGCCGCCACCAAATCCTCGCCCACCTCCACCACCGCCTCCGCGACGGCCACCACCTCCGCCACCCGGCCACCCTCCGCCTTGCCCGCCACCACCGCCCTGCCCACCGCCGCCACCGCCACTCTGTCCTCCACCCTGTTGCCCACCGCCATAACCCATCTGCGGCGTCTGCAACGATTGCAGCGCCGCCTGCAACTTCGGTCGCGCCCCCGTAAAGTCCTCCAGCAGCTCCACCTCATGATCGAAATGAATCACAAACGCCAAATCCTTCTCTCGCAGCAAATGATCCAGAAAGCTATAACTCGCCGTCCGCTCCTCCTCCAGCACCTTCCTCTGACTCAAACTCGTATCCACCAGCAGCCCCATCCGCAGCGGCAAATCCTTCTCCCTCGCAAAATAATTCACCACCTGCGCTCTTCCGTCCTCGTCCACCGAAAAATCCGCCTTGCTCAAATCCCCAACAATCTTCCCCTTCTTATCCCGCACCGTCACCGGCACATTCACCGTCTTCACTTCCACCGCAATCTTCGCCTCACCACCCTGCGCAGGCTGCTGCCCCTGAGTTGGCGATTGAGCCGGCGCGGCCGGCTGCTGCGCACTCATCTCCAACAGCGCCCCAAACATGACGATCCCGCCAACCAACACCACCGCGCTCATCTTCACAGTCGTCGCTCTCCCCAAAATATAGATGCCATTCCCACGTCCCCAAGCCGCCCACGGTCGCGACATAAGCCTGGGCACACCAATCCGCAGGCACACAAAGGCGCAAAGGTTTAATTCCCTATCAATGTTCGTTTAGTTCCACAGATCGGAGGGAAAGACCGATCTTCAGCGCTCAAACCTTCTTCGAAAAATCCGTCAACTCCATATACGTCGAATCCACCTTATCCACTAACGACCCCTTCTCCTCCGACTTAGCCTTCGCACTCTTCCACTCCGGATCATCCTGAAACGCCTTCCAATTCACCGCCGCCTCTTCCCTCGACGGATGCCGCAAAATATAAATCAACGTATTCTTCGAAACCGGCTCATCGACCGGCACCCAATACGCCACACTCTTCATCCCATGCCGCGCAAACAGCGCATCGGTATGCTCCCGAAACCGCGCCAACAAGTCCGGCAGCTTCCCTTCCGCCGCATGATAAACCCGCAACTCAAACACTTCCTTCCCATCACCCATCGCCAAAATCTCCTCCGCCCCCAAAAATGACCCAGCCAACAACGCCGCAGACATCCCCTGCAAAACGATTCTTCTTTTCATGGCCCGCACTATATCAGAACCGCTAGGCCTCGAACTTCCCTCTCGAGATCCTTTCCTTCGTTTTTCCCATCCACACCACAAAACTGGGTGCCCCATCCTCGCGGTTTGTGCAAGGGTGGGTGGGCACCACCTCAACCCCGCGCTCTTTTGTTTCACGCCAAAAAGAAACGCCTCACACGCTGAAAGCACGTATGAGGCATTCCATCCTTCCACTCTCGACTTCAAAAAAATCCTACTCCTCCGCTTTACAACAAGGCCGCTTCCCTTCCACGCGCGTCTGTTCAACCGTATCCCACACCGTCGGCGCCGCCCCATCCACATACTTGTCGTGATGCTTCACCCAAGCCATCGACTGCTTCAACCCCGCTTCATCCCGCCCCTTCGGACTCAAATCAATCCACTGATAAGCTCCAATCATCATGTCCAACCCCCGCGCATACGTCGAATACGTATGAAATACTTCCCCCGCTGCATTCTTCGCAAACACCGAAACCCCCGGCATCTCCTCCGCCTTCATCGGCCGCACCGCGTAGTTGTAATACTCCTCACCCTTGGCCCGCTCTTCCTCGCGAAACGAAACTCCATAATCAAAATTGAAATCCGTCCCATTCGAAGACACCCACTTAAACTCCCAACTCATCCTCTTCTTAAACTCCTCAATCTCCGCCAACGCCGCCCGCGAAATCGCCACAAACGTAATATCCCGCTGCTGCACATGCGGAATCGCCCCATCAAAGTGATCGCCAAGAAACGAACAGCCCGGGCACCCTTCCTTCCACCCCGGCGCCAACATAAAGTGATACACAATCAACTGGCTCCGCCCGCCAAACAACTCCGCCAGCGTCTCCCGCCCGCCGCGCCCCTCAAACACATACTCCTTCTCCACCCGTTCCCACGGCATCTGCCGCCGCGCCCGCGCCAACTCCTCCCGCAGCTTCAAAAAATTCTTCTCCTGCGCTAACAAATCCTTCCGCGCCGTCACCCACTCCTCATGCCCCACCACCGCATGCGCCCCCGCCTTCGCCTCCGCGCTCCCAACTTTGCCCGTCACTGCAGTCGCCATCTCTCTTCTCCTTTCTTTTCAAAAACACTCAGAACTGCAAACCCTGCGTCGGGTGGCCCAGGTTCACCGTTGGTTCACGAACCTGGGTCTTTCTTTTGACTCCGCAACATCCACCTCGACTAACGGCCAAGCCTAAATGGAACCAACTACTACAACCCAACTCTCCTCATCCACCCAACCCAATCGACCAACGTCACCGTCCGCATCATCCGCCCGATCACCGCAACAATTCCGCCGCCCGACACCGCTCCACCAATCACCACTCCCGCATTCATCACACAAGCAGGACACATATGAGCCCTCCAAAAATCCGTCACGCAAAACGCACGACTTACTTCTTGTCTCTCGACTCCGCTCGCGCCTTCACCTTGTCATGAATCGAAGTCCAACCCTTCACCACACCAGTCTTATGCTCTTCCTGAATCAACCCAAACGCACTATGCACAAACTTGATCAACGTCCCGCCATTCTCCTCGCTCAACCGGTACTGCAAATTCGACGCTACCGGATACGACATAAACAGCGGCCCGCAAATCTCCAACAACGTCGGCTTCTTGATCGCCTGCACATTTCCCCAGAAATGCCCATTCCCATCGCTCAAATCCCGATACCACCGCCCTCCCGGCCAAGCCTCGATCTTCATCGGCATCGCCGTCCCGTCATACTGCTTCGCCTCCGGCCCCAACTGCTCCAGCAACGCCTCAAACGTATCCTCCAGCGACGCCGCCACGTGAATCTCCTGCCGCACACTCAACGTCAAATCCTCCAACACCACTTCCTTCCGCATCACCGGTGAACTCATCTCATCCTCCTGAATTTGTGAATCGAACTACTCCGCCAACTTCTTAGCCTTCTTCTCTGCTCGCTCCTTCACCGCCAACAACTGCTGCCTCCACATCCGCTCAAACGTCCCCGTCCACTCATGTAGAGGACGGATCCCCTCCCCATTCGTTTCATAAAGCATCCGTCGCCCATCCCTTCTCACTTCCACCAACTTTACTTCCAGCAGCACCTTCAAATGCTTCGACACCGAGGGCTGTTCCATCCCCAACGCCAACACAATTTCCCCAACCGACTTCTCCCCATGCGACAAAAACTGCAAAATCTCCCGCCGCCGCGGCTCCGCCACCGCATTAAATGCATCCGAAGTCGTCGCCGCTCTCGCCATGTCCCGTACATTACATGCCGATATAAGAATATGTCAAGCCCAAAAAATAGAGGCCAACCTCGGCCCCTCTCTTGATTTCTTCAACCCCACCACAAAACAGGGACTGACGTAACGTTTCCTCCCAGGCTCGCAACGCTTCCCAAACTCAATCCAGGAAACGTTACGTGTGTCCCATCCCCCTGGTCCGTCTTTCGATTTCTTCAACTCTACCAACCTCCAAATCTACCGCACCCCCGCCAATTTCTGCGCCCGCGAAAACGACGCCGCCAATTTACAAACCTTCCCCTCCACCTTCCACACCCGCAAATAATCCAAGTCATAACTCACGTGCTGCCCAGTCGTCGCCATGTCGTACTCCACGTGCGCCTTGCCATACTCATACGCCATATTGGAATTCTTCGACGTCACCACTCGCTCCGGGTCAAACTTCGCCGGCTGATTATTCTTCCGCCCCGCCAACTGCTGGTTCCGAAACTGGATCACCTTATCCAATCCCACAATCGGCTTATCCGAATTCTGCGAATTCACATAGACATCGTCCGCCGCAATATCCGGAACCTGTTCCGAAGCCTTCTTCCTCACCGTCTTCTCGTCGCACCCCCCCTTCTGCGCCCAACTCACCGGCGCTGCCACCACGATCGCCGCCAAAACCAGCATCCCAAATCCCATACGCGCCAACGCCTCAACATCATCCCGCGACATCCACTCGCTCTTCGACACGCCACCTCGAGCCCAATGTAGTTCATCCGACCATCCTTCATGAGCAATCTCTCATCAGTATATCCAACCAATTATCCACTCCAACCCATCCTGGTCGCTTGCGTTCCGATCATGCAATCGTATCTATTTTCGTACTCCCTGCTACATACTCCTCTTCGGGCTAAATTCATACGCCGGAGGGTGCCCTAGGTTCGCCCTTGGTTCAGGACCCAGGGTCCTGCTTGAACTGCCACGCCAATCGCCACTCCAGCCGGAGCGCCCAACAACTCACCATAGTCGCGCAATACCACGAATCGAAATAATCGCAACTCGAGCGGACAAATGAGCCGCTTCATCAGCTCCAAGCAACCTATGACCAAAAAACTCGAAAAAAAAGACCCCGACAAAGAGCTCCTCCCCACCGACGGCGGCACCATCACCACCCGCGTCGAGCAAAAACAAGTCGAAGAGCGCATCGCCATCGGCGCCCACGTCGTCTACGAAACCATCCGCCGCGAAGGCGAGGACGAACTCCGCCGCCCCGCCGCCGCACTAGCCTGGTCGGCCCTGGCCGCCGGCCTCTCGATGGGATTCTCTTTCATCGCCGAAGCCCTTCTGCAGTCTTACTTACCCGACGCTCCCTGGCGTCCGCTAATTTCCCGCGCAGGCTACTGCGTCGGCTTTCTGATCGTGATCCTCGGCCGCCAGCAACTCTTCACCGAAAACACCCTAACCGTAATCCTTCCGCTACTCCTGCACAAAAATCTAAAGACATTTCTGCGTGTCACCCGCCTCTGGGGCGCTGTCCTCTCTGCGAATTTCGTAGGCACTTATCTCTTCGCACTAGCGCTCGGCCACATTGCGCTATTTTCCGCCCCTGTGCATCAAGCCTTCACCGCCATCGGCCTCTCGCACATGGGTGCCAGTTTCGGCATCGCTTTTACCCGCGCGATTTTCGCCGGATGGCTCATCGCCCTGATGGTCTGGCTGCTCCCCGGCGCAGAATCCTCCCGCGTCGCGGTCATCATCATCATCACCTATCTCGTCGGACTTGGCGGCCTCAACCACATCATCGCCGGCAGCACCACCATGCTGTACCTCGTGGTCACCCACTCCATTTCCTGGACCACCTACTTCGTCACCTTCTTCTTCCCCACGCTCCTCGGCAACATCCTCGGAGGCGTCTCCCTCGTCGCCGCCCTAGGCCACGCCCAAGTCGTCGGCGGCAAGGAATAAACTACGCAACCACAACCGCAACCGTGTACTTGGTTTTTAGAGTCACGTACGATATGCGTTTATGACGAAACAGGCGGAGATCGTCCGGGCAGATCGGTTTGCCCTTGCTTGCGCGAACTGTTGTGGGGCCGCCTAGTCGAATATGTCTCCTCTGTGGAGAGCGCTCCAAGCATGCCTTTTACATCTCGGACGAAGTCCTGGACAACGATTAAAGGAACGCATCCGTTAAGTAAAGAGGAAGCCGACAATCTATTCTCTGGAAATGGACTAACGAGTGTGTTCTTTTTGCCGATCACACTGTACAGAGACAATTCAGGTGAACACGAGTTGGACAGTTGCACTGTCGTCCAAACTAAAGACGTGATTCATAACTGCCAGCACCACAATGGTCCTGCTGAACCGATAAAACACAAGAAGCTGCTTCCGAAGCAGCATTTCTGGGACAACTATTTGTAGTTCTAATTTCCCTGAGTATCGTGCCTCTTTCGGAGAGTCTCCTCTGAGAACACGATTGCCTTTCATTTCGCTTCACCCATCTGGCGACACTCCGGTCGCCCGCACGAGTCCCGTCGAATTGACTTGCGTTCACCCCTGTCCTACCATGCGCTCGCGCCAATCTCGACATCAAGGACTCCCATGGACGACTGGATTCACATACAAGCCCAGCCCGGCGAGCAACTCACCCGCTTGCACCACTTCACCATGGCCAGGCCCAACTCCGGCGGCGGCACTGTCACCCTGACCATCGTCGTTAAAGAATTCGCCGTCCCGCCACCAGGCCAACGCATGCGCTTCTACGCCGAATGCGACAAGCCCGTGAACCAGAAATTAGGCGCCTTCGTCCCCGCCGGCTGGGGTACTTCCCTCTTCTCCGCGTTGGGCGACTGCATCCGCCTCATCCGCCAATTCCCCTACGACTCCGACGCCGAGGCCGCCTCCTGATGCTCGACTTCAAGAAACACCCGTTACAACCCGGCATCACCGCCCTAATCCTCAACGGCAGCATCCACTGCGGCCCCGAATGCGCCCGCCTCGAAAAAGAAATCGACGGCCTCATCGCCTCCCGCGACACCCGCGTTGTCCTCGACCTCGCCGCCGTCTCCCACGCCGACAGCTCCGCCATCGGTTCGCTAGTCCGCTGCCTCGGCAAACTCAAATCCGCCGGCGGCGGCCTGCACATCGCCGCCCCTCAACCCATGATCAAATACAGCCTCGAACTCACCAAAGTCGACAAACTCATCAAAATGTTCCCCACCGTCTCCGAAGCCGCCCAAAACTTCGCATCAACTCCGGGCTCTGCCGCTTGAGGCTCAGCAGGTGCGGGTGGATTTAGTGCTGGCCGTTCTCTGGGTCGAGAGGCGCCAAAGTGAGCGTGCAACCTTTCTGCACTACCGAACAACCTAGCATCCCCATTTCAACGATCCGTGTGGGTCGCTGATCCGGAAACGAAAACGTCAATTTGATCTTCGCCACTTCGGAGGTGTAGTTGCGCAAACCTTCGCTGCCTCCTGAAAAAGTCACCTTCGCCTGCTCCCCCGGCACGTTCGACAAGGTGATCGTCATTGTCCCTCCACCCAACCCGGTCCAACCCGCAGGCAGTCTCAACTCATACTTCCGAAGGCTACTCAACAGCAGGCTGGGATCCGCGGTAAACGTTGCGGCGCCTTTTTTGAAAGCCGCAAGTCTGGCGGTAACGCGGGCTCTCAGCTCTGGGTCTCCTGCCTGTCCTATTTCGCTCAACGTTAGTTCGTACGATTTCACTGCTTGCTGCTTCTTTCCAGTTTTTTCATAAAGCATTCCAACGTGTTCTCCAATGGCTGGGGCTTGCAACGCTGCCCACGCCGATTCCAGATATCTCGTTGCACCTTCGTAATCGTCCATCTGCAGCTTGACCCACCCGAGCGTGCCCCACTCCGTCGCCAGAGCCCGTGTCAAACGCCGAAGTTCGCCATTCACATCGTCAGACTTCGCGCTCGCCTCCTCCGTGTCCTTCACCGCCTCTCCCGCATATCTCAGCGCATCGTTCAGACTGAATTTTGCTTCTGCGAGAGCACCCGCCACACTGTTCAACGCCCAAGGACTCCGATCGCGCTCCAGCGCTTTCTGGAAGTTTTCCATCGCCTTCGCGGTGTCGCCATTCTGCAAATAAGCTCGGCCCAATTCACGCTGCCAGTCCACCTGTAACTCTCCGCGCCGCTCTCGCTCAGCAAGAAGATCGATCGCTTCCTTGAACATGCGCTCGCGTACAAGCAAGTGCGTGAGTTGCCCAGTCGCCTGTGCGTCTCCGTAATCCATCCCCAGCACTTCGCGCCATGTCGCGATGGCGTCTTTGTTACGGCCTGCTGCCACCTGTGCCATTGCAAGCATGCGGAGCGGTTGCACATCGCCGGGCTTGAGCACGATGACTTTCCGAAACGCTTCAATCCCTTCTTCATCCTGCTTTGCCATCATCCGCGCAGATGCCAGCATCCACCACCCCTCGACGAAGGTTGGTTCCAGCTTTACCGCTTTTTCCAGTTCACCGATTGCCTCAAACGGGGCACCCAACTGCAATGAATGAAACCCGTCGTCATAGAGCTTCTGCACCTCTGCATTCTGGGAATGGCCCAGCCTGCTAGGCGCAAAGGGAATACTCGACGTTTGTCCACGGACCTCGTTACTTCCCAACAATCTCACCGTCGAAGATTCGTCCTCAAACACCGCCCTCGCAAAGGCTGCATACGCCATTCGTTGCGAGCCCGGGATTTCACGCTGCAATATCTGCAACTGGCGCGTACCGGAGATCATTCCCCGATTGAACCCGTACTGGGCGGTGTAAACCGCAAATTCAGTTTTGATGTTGACGTTTTTCGGTAGGGCCGCCGTAGTGCCTTCCGGAATTCTTATCTTCGCTTGGTAAATCAGGCTGAAGGGCGAACCCAACTCCACCGCTTCCGGTAGGTTTCTTCGTTTCTCCGACATCGCCTGTAGCAGGATGGGCGGCAGTGGCAGCACGATGTAATGTTCCGCTGTTTCGTAATCCTCTCTACGATAGTCGTATGTAATCCACCACGGTCCCTGAATCGCCTCCGGGCGCGCCTCGGACAAGTTGCTCACCGTTCCTGCAAAGCCTAGACTTTTGCTAATTCTCTGCACCAACTCATCCCAATGACTTTCCGGGACCCGCCGGAACACCGAACGCATCATGAATTCAGAGTCTCCATGACTTTCCAGTCGAGCAGTACCCACCAGGACTCCCTTCCCATCCAACGCCGCGTTCATGAGGAAACTTTCCGCGTTGGCTCCCGGAGGATCCGCGGGCGTCGTCACCAGCCGCGATCCACCACCAGGCATTACGACCAATGCCGACTTAGCCCGGAGCGTTCCCGCTAGATAACCTAATTTACCGACCTCCGCTGTCGTGTCCAGAAACTCAAATCCATTCCCTTCGGGAATCGCTGTGATCAAGTGATCGAATTCACCGGGCGACGGGATTT
Source organism: uncultured Acidobacteriota bacterium (assembly GCA_963846145.1). Taxonomy (GTDB): domain Bacteria; phylum Acidobacteriota; class Terriglobia; order Acidiferrales; family UBA7541; genus Acidiferrum. The sequence continues at coordinate 586,070 of CAWJUV010000010.1, forward strand.
CGTCGTCAATCTTCTGCGTACTACTGATCAAAGCCGGGTAAGCTTGGATGCCTTCCGCCCCCAGCAGCGCAGCAAACAGCGTGTGTTTGTCTTTACAGTCCCCATAGCGATTCGCCAGCACTTCGTCCGCTTTATGCGGCGTATACCGCGCTAGTCCCAAACTGATCCCGATGTACCGGTAATTTAGAGACACAAACTCGTACAGCGCTTGAATTTTCTCCGCTTTGGTCGTTTTGCCATGCGTGATCTCTTCTGCTTTCGCGCGTATCGCCGCCGTCACGGACTTGCTGCGGACTCTCTAATCCGTCAAACCACTTCCCGACCTCGGCCCACGATGAAAATGAAGTGAGTTGAACTGTCCCAGGGTTTGCTGCACCCGGCCCTTTTTCCCACGCCCCTTCAGGATCCTCCCGGTGATGCTCCAAGTTTTCATGGTGCAGAGTGAAAATCTTCCGGCTGTCAGTTTCTTTGATGGTTGGTTTGTCGTCTCCCGCGAAAAGCTGCACAGCCTGATCACGCGGCACATCGAACGTCATCTCCTCATCCAGGCTGATCTCATCCTTGAAGAAACCACTGGCGATCCAGAAATGTCCCGGCGCCGCCGCGTCATGCACCTTCCACGTCGCGCGGTATTCCAATACGTCCCCGATCGACAATGCCTTTACCGCTAGATGCTTTTCACGTTGGTCGGTGTACATCGGAGCTTCGCGGCTGACGTCCGTATCTAGGTCTTGTGCGTCGCCAACCGGCGTCTCCACCGTCTCACCATCGGGCTTTTTTACCCGTACGTACTCGAGGCTGAGCGTTTCGAAGCTGGATGCATACGCAAGCCGCACCAAACCAAATTGCCGCAATCGCCGCCTCCGACTGTACTCGCACACGCATCGTTAACTCACGCGATCCCGTTCCATCGCTTTCGAAGCGCACATCCGAGCGCAGCATCTCGATCACCAGCGGCTCTTTGGAAAAATCGCTTGTACTAGGACCTGGTTTTTCCGGCTTGGCTTGCGGGAAGACAGCAGAGGTTACAGCGATCCAGCAAAGCGCACTCGCAACAGCACGCCATTTCCAGGTCATGGGGATACCTTTAACTGGTCTGTAGCGAACCAATACTATTCAAAGATTCAAATAGCGAGAGATAAATCTGGGAATTAGTTTGGCTGGTATGTCTCAGTCGTAACTTCTGTGACGCGGTGGCTGGCGACCAGCCTACTTATGCGGTTCTTCTGTAGTTTTTTGATGCCCCAATCAACTTCAAAAACTCCGGATCCTCATACAAAATCTTCAAATCCGGATCCCTCAAGCACCAATCAATATTCGAATACCCCGCCTTCACCGACTTCCGGAACGCATCCAGCGCCTCCGCCTTCATTCCCAACAACCCATACGTACACGCCGCGTTATACAAAATCAGCGCATCCGCCGGACACATCGCCACCGCAATCCGGGCCTGCATCGCCGCTCCGGCCGTATCCCCAAAAATCGCCAAATCCGCCGCCAACAAAACCCGCGCCCGCACATCATCCGGAATATGTCGCAACTGCTCTTGCAACACTTCCATCTCCCGTCGCCGCAATTTCTCCGCATCCGCCATCCGCCCCAACCGCTCCAGCGAATTAATCAGCGGGATCAGAGCATTGTAATCATTGCTCACAATCTCAATCGCCGTCTCGGCCAACTTGGCCGCGTCCTCATACCGCCCTGACGAAAAATACGCCCGGCCCAGCACCTCATGCGCCCCTTCGCACTCGGATTGCTTGGCAATGGCTTGCAGCGCCAACTGGATCGACTCCTCATACTTCCCTTCCGCATAACACATCCGCGCCCGCGCCGAATGCGCCTCCGCCAAATCCGGCGACAATTTCTCCGCCCGCGCGCAAGCTTCCAATCCCTTCGCGATGTACTCCGGGTTCTGGTTTCGAAACTCGTGCAGCCCGCCCCACACATGCGCCATCCCCGCATACACCAGCGCAAAATCCGGATCGAGCTTTACCGCTTCGTCATACATCGCCAACGCATATTCAAACTGCCTCTGCCGCATATGATTCCGCCCCCGCAAATAAAAATCGTAAGCCTGCGGATTGGCCGTCGGCTTCGCGCGCAATTACTTTCGTCTTCCTGCGGCGACAGCGTAATCTCCAGCGCCTTCGCGATACTCAGCGAAATCTCTTCCTGAATCGCAAACACATCTTCCATCTGCCGGTCGTACCGCTCCGCCCACACCGAATGCCGCGTCCGCACTTCCACCAGTTGCGTGGTAATCCGCAGCCGATTCCCCGCCCGCCGGATCGACCCCTCCAACACATACATCGCGCCCAACTTTTCGCCGACTTGCGGCGCAGTCACCGGCTTGTCGCGAAACGGCAGCATCTCCGACCGCGGATAAATCTCCAGCCGTCCAATCTTCGACAGCTCCGTCACAATGTCTTCGGTCATTCCATCGCGAAAATACTCATCCTCTTTCCCGCCACTCAAATTCTCAAAGTACAGCACCGCCACCGTTTTCTTTTGCGCCTTCGGAGGAACAGGTTCAACCGTTCGACTTGAGCCCGCCCCGGTACCCACCGAAGCCACGGGCGACACGACGCTGCTCCCAGTCGACCCTCTCCCCGAGGCATCCACCCGCCCCGAACTCTCCAAATCCCGCTTCAACCTCTTCAAATCCGCGCGCAACTCCGCGGCCGTCTGGCACCGATAATCCCGATCCTTCTCCAACGCCTTCGCCACAATCCGATCCAACTCTGCCGGCGCCTTAGAATTCTTCGACGCGATCGACTCCGGCGCGTGATTCAAAATCTGATCGAAAATAATCGCCGTCGCCCCACCCGCAAACGGCAACGCCCCCGTCGCCATCTCATACAGCGTCACTCCAAACGAAAACAAATCCGTCCGCGCATCCAACTCTTCCCCGCGCGCCTGCTCCGGCGACATATACGCCACCGTCCCCAGCGTGCTCCCCGGACTGGTCAAATCCCCGTTCGCCACCGTGCCCTGCGTCTGCTCCAACTCCTGCTGTGACGCCGAACCCGACGACGCCGAAGCCACACTCCCCGACTGCACCGCGTTCTCCACCTTCGCCAAACCAAAATCCAGAATCTTCGCCCCGCCGCGACCCGTCACAAAAATATTCGCCGGCTTGATATCCCGGTGCACAATCCCCTTGTTGTGCGCCGCATCCAACGCATCCGCAATCTCAATCGCCAGCGCCAGACACACCCCCGCATCCAGCGCCTTCCCGGAAATCTTGTGTTTCAGCGTGTTGCCTTCCAAATATTCCATGGCGATGTAGGCCTTCCCACCGGCCTCGCCCACATCATAAATCGTGCAAATGTTCGGATGATTCAGCGCCGACGCCGCTTTCGCCTCTCGCCGGAATCGCTCCAGCGCCTGCCGGTCCTGCGCCACATTTTCAGGTAGGAACTTCAACGCCACAAAGCGATCCAGCCGCGTATCTTCCGCCTTGTAAACCACCCCCATGCCCCCACCACCCACCCGCTCCAATACGCGGTAATGCGACACCGTCTGCCCAATCAACGAGGGAATCTCAGCCATGGTGGCGTAATGTTATTCGTCCACCCCTCCCGCGTCAACGAACCCACCGCAGCGATCGGTCAGTTTCCGATGCCTGGCAACCGACTCTGAATCAATACACGTCAGCCTCAAAGGATTTCGCCGGATCACGACGAGTGCGTTGATTCGCCGCCTTCAATCACAGATCGACTCACCACTTGCGGCCTTTGCCACCTCAAGCTGCCAAAGCTCACTGACACTCGACGTAGCTGGCAACCCGAATATGGACTGCTTCGTTGCAGTTCCGCACGGTGAGGAAGAAGGCAGATTCTCGGATGACCTAACCCTTGATGGCGCCTTAGACGTTTTGGGAAGATCGAATCTCTTCAAGACGCTTCATTACCCGCCGAAGCTAACTCTTGATTTCGTTCGACCGTGCCAGCACTCGAAGCCACTTAGGTTTTGAGAAAGTCGAGAAAAACAGCTCGGTCTGCTCATGACAAACAATTCGCTATAAACACCTCATCGGTCCGGCATTTTGTAAGCGTGCTATAGGGAAAGACCGATGTATCATTTGACACCTATCGCCGCGCGGAAAACTATCTTAACCGCGGCGCGAACCTTCCGAGATTAGATCATCCACAAGCACACGAAATCCCATGACCGATTGGCAATCGCAGGAAAAGCGCCCACTCCGAGGACCTCGGCCAGACCCACCAGGTCCGCCGCTCAAAAACTACATCACCCCTGCGGGACTACAGCGGCTGAAAGACGAGCATACGTTCCTACTGAAGCGCGAGCGGCCCGCGGTGGTAGAGGTCGTGGCCTGGGCTGCCAGCAATGGGGACCGCAGCGAAAACGCCGACTACCTCTACGGCAAACGACGCTTAGGCCAAATCGATTCCCGAATCCGCTTTCTCACCAAGCGCATTGACGCCGCCGTAGTCGTCGACCCCGCCGCTCCGCGCCCAGCCTCAGCCGCAACGCGGGCCTTCTTCGGCGCGACCGTGACCTACAAGGACGCCGCCGGCCTCCAACACATCGTCTCGATCGTCGGCATCGACGAAGTGGACCTCGATCGCGGCTACATCAGTTGGCGTTCGCCCCTCGGCAACGCGCTGACGAAAACTCGCCCCGGCGACCGCGTGCCCCTCGTCGCGCCGGCAAAGACCGAGCACCTCGAGATCATCGATGTCGACTACGCCCCGATCCCGATGGACCCCTTCCGTGAACCGCTAGGCGCCCAGTCCGCACCCAAGGTTGATCGGTCCCAGCCCAAGCCGCCCGACTCAAAGTAAGTTAGGCACAAGGCACTGGGTTTCATGCTCCGCGTCTCACTGCGCCGCGTACAGTTTCACCAGCCGGTACAGAAATGTTCGTCCCTCATAAACGGAACTCACCCGGATCCGCTCGTTCAACCCGTGGATATTCCCTCCATCAGGGTCGGTGAACAATCCAGTCACTCCGTAAGTCGGAATCCCCGCAGGATTCAGAAACTGCGCATCCGAAGCTCCCGGCTCCAGCGCAGGAACCACCGGCACTCCCGGCCACAACTCGTGCGCCACCTCCTCAATGGGCTTCAGAACTTGCGGCGTGAGCGGTGCTGGAGTCGAGATCGGCCCCCGCACTTCAGGAACGCTCACCACCACCGCGGGATCGTCCGCAATCTTCACCAGTTGCGCCAGAATTTCGTCACGCGACACTCCCGGAAAAATCCGGCAATTAATATTCGCCCGCGCCCGTTGCGGTAAAGCGTTAGTCGCATGGCCAGCGGAAAGCATCGTCGCCACACACGTAGTACGCAGCATCGCGTGCCAATTCGTGTCTTTGTCTAAAACGGCCACCGCCGCCGCGTCGTTCGGATTTTTGACCACCGCCGCCATCGCCGCACCATTCTCCCCGCCCACAATCTTCGACATCCCCGCGAAGTAGCCACGATTTGCGTCATCCAGTTGAACCGGAAACTCGTAGTGGCTCACCCGATCAACAGCACGCGCCAGGTGATAAATCGCGTTGTCCGCCACCGGACGAGAACTGTGTCCGCCAGGATTAGTCACTTCAAACGTAAAGTTCTGCGATGTTTTTTCCGCAGCCAGTATTCCCAGCGCGACTTTATGTCCCTGTGCGTCGAGGTCGCCATCGGTCCCTTCGGTCAACGCCAACTCCGCATCAATCTCTTCGCGCTTATTCTTGGCCAGCCACCCGGCCCCATTCAACGCACTGTTCGTTTCCTCCCCGCAGGTCAGCGCCAACTTGATCGACCGCGCGGGCTTATACCCTTCTTCGCGGTACCGGATCATGTTGTCTACCCAAATCGCCGCCTGGGCCTTCATGTCGCTAGTCCCGCGCCCGTAGAAGTACCCGCCCTCTTCAACCAAAGTAAACGGATCGCGCGTCCAATCCTCTCGCTTGGCCTCCACCACATCCACATGCGCAAGCATCAGAATCGCCTTCGCACCGGGATTCGACCCGTGCAGCACCGCCACCAGCCCACCCTCTTTGGGATGCCCCTCCGGCACAAAGATCCGCACATCCTCATCGGGATAACCAGCAGCCTTGAGCCGCGCCGCCATGCGCTTCGCAGCCAACGTGCAATCCCCCGCCGAAAGCGTCGTATTGGTCTCCACCAACTCCTTATAAATTTCTCTAAACCGCGCAGCTCCGTCATCGCCGGCGCCGGCGCTAACCGTTCCCGCTCCGATCAACATCGCCAGCGCCGCCATCATCAATCCCATAATCCGTTTCATCCATCACCCCTCGATTCCCGCGCGACCGTAGCACAGATTGACTTCCCGGCGCACCGAATCCGTGTCCGCTCTCCAGCAATTCGTGTCGTAATATACTCACGAAATGGAGCGAGCCGTGCGAAGTCGCCGCAAAGTATATGGGCAACTCTTGGCTCACGCCCGCCGCCAGCCGCATCGGGAATGCTGCGGAATTCTGGCGGGGCAAGGCGGGGTGATCACGCAGGCCTTCCCCGCGAAAAATGTCGCGGTCGATCCAATTAGAAATTACGAAATTGCGCCGAAGGAAATCGTGCGCCTGCTGGCCGAACTCCGCAAACGCCAACTCGAATTCCTCGGCATCTACCATTCACATCCGCACTGGATGGACGCGAACGAGCCTTCGCCGACAGACATCGCCTTAGCCCACTATCGCGAAGCAATCCATTTCATCGTTACGCCCCGCCCCTACGCCATCACACCCATCCGCGCATTCTCGATCCGCGACGGCCACCCAACCGAACTCGAAATTCAAATCCTACCCTGACATCAACGCGTCTTGGTGAGGACTACAAAAAAACCTAGCCGATTACCGCGTTATCCGCGAATTCAGTTCGCACGCTAAGAAAGTTCGCAGTGACCCACCGAAAAGCTATACTTCCCGCCCATGCCGCCAGCACTGACGCTTCGCATTTCCAAAGCGATTCTCGTCCTCGCAATCGCGCTCTTCTACTCAATTCTCGTCCTAAACAACATCACCGACTACGACTCCAACTATCAATTCGTCCGCCATGTCCTGATGATGGACTCCACTTTCCCGGGAAACCACGGCATGTGGCACGCCGTCAACTCGCCACTGATACACACGATCTTCTACACCGGCATCATCGCCTGGGAATCAATCACCATGTTTCTATCCTGGTGGGCTGGTATTCGATTGCTGCGATCGTATCGCGCGGACAGAGCTCAATTCGCCGCGGCTCAAAACGTCGCCGTGATCGCGCTGACGACAAGCCTGCTGATGTGGTTGGTAGCCTTCCTCGATGTCGGCGGCGAATGGTTTCTGATGTGGCAGTCGCAAAAATGGAACGGGCAGGAAGCCGCCTTCCGAATGTTTACGGTCGTGGGCGTGGTGCTTTTACTTGTGTTACAGCGCGAGCCAACATCCGATTAGTCGTTCTACTAACCCGCACGAGCCGTTACACCCAGCTACTGGCACTCATTTTGAGGTAGACTCCCGAATCCCGTATGGCCACCCCGCCCGAATCACTACAGAAAGATTCAGCACCTCCATCGACTCCGCCCACACTAGATACTCAGAAACCGTCCCTCCAAGATTGGTTTCGTTCCGCCACAATCGTCCTGATCGCGTCAAACGCGTTAGTCTTCCTCGCGATGGTTTTCAGCGGCGTCTCCGCCATCAACCCCACCGCGGACAGCGTCTTGCGATGGGGCGCTGACTACGGGCCGCTGACATTACACGGCCAGTGGTGGCGGATGGAGATATCCACTTTTCTGCACTTCGGCGTGATCCATCTCCTCTTCAATATGTTCGTGCTGTTCAACATCGGTCTATTCATGGAAAGCCTCGCGGGTCGCCTTCCATTTCTCGTGACGTATCTGGTCTGCGGGTTGGGAGGTTCTGCCGCAAGCCTCGCGTGGCATCCCTCGATTGTTAGCGCCGGCGCGTCCGGCGCGATCTTCGGCTTGTACGGAGCGCTCCTCGGTTTCCTTCTTAGCCATCGCGGCTTGATCCCCGCGGAATCATTGGCCTCACTGCGCAAAGGAGCATTCACTTTCGTCGGCTACAACCTAGTCTTCGGGCTACGTCCCGGCGTCGACATGTCCGCACACTTGGGCGGCCTGGCGACCGGTTTCGTCCTCGGCCTGTTTCTAATCGAACCCCAACCCACTTTCCGTTTTTCGCCCGGCTCCGAAGAACCAAACGTCCCGACCGGGGAGCTGAAGCCCGTTTCCAACTGGCGTATGCCGATGGCGATCGCTCTCGGGGTGGCCTTGATCGCTGTCCCGATGATTGCCCTCCCGAAACCAGACGATTATCTAGCCGAGTACAAGCGCCTCAGTTCCATGGAAGAAAAAGCTCTGGACCTTTTCAGCGATTCGACGAAACAGTGGCACGCCAATCAGATCACCAGCCCGCAGTACGCGGATACTCTTGAAAAACAAGTTTTGCCACCGTGGCGTGCCGAGCGCGAAGCGATGCAGAGATTAAAAGTCCCCAAGGATCAGGCGGCCACCAAGCGGCTTTTGGATGCGTACCTGATCAACCGCGAGCAAGGTTGGCAGCTTACCGTAGACGGTTTGCGCGCCAACGACCCAGACCTGCTCAAGCAAGGCGCACAGAAAGACGCGGAAGCCGAGAAGGTGGCGGCCCAGTTGAACGGTCGCCAATAAAAGAATGTTCCTTCGCGGCAAATATCCCGTTTGCGAGTCCTCACTCACCAATTCCGCACCCGATGCAAATGATGCATCACCGCGCAACTCAAATGCCCCAACACAAACCACAGCACCGCCCACAACACACTCTTCGCGGTCGGACGCATCGCCACACCCCAGTTTTTTCAGAAATGAACTACTCGATGGCGGGAATCTACCACAACCAAACAACAATCATTATGCTGCTGCTGCTGCTGCGCATGCATAATCTGCGCCTGCTGATCCTCTTCCAAAAACTGCGACCACTCCTCATCCGCCGCAAACTCTTCATCCGGCGGCAACACCGCCTGCGACGGCGTCACTCGCACCCGCACCTGCAGCTCCGTCTCCGCCCGCCCCTTCATCGTCCCCATCGTCGGCGGCACATCCGCATAATCTCGCCCCACCGCCGTCCGGATATGCCGCTCCGCCGCAATCAAATTATTCGTGGGATCAAATCCCACCCAACCAATCCCCGGCAGCGCCGCCTCCACCCACGCATGCGTCGCCCCATCCGAAGACCGATCCGAGGTCCCCGTCCCGTGATACAAATACCCGCTCACATACCGGCACGGGATCCCCGCGTTGCGCACCAGCGTAATCATAATGTGCGCAAAATCCTGGCAAACTCCCTGCCGCGACCGCAGCGCATGTTCGATCGGCGAATTCACCGCCGTACTTTTCTTCACGTACGTAAAGCTGCGATACACCCCATTCATCACGTCCTTCAAAAAATCCAGCGGACTCCGCTCCTCGCGATCCGTCACTCCTATATCGCCCGCCAACTCATTCAACTCCGGCGAAGGCCGCGCAAAATGACTGGGCAGCAATGCATCCCAGTAATCCCGCTTCTCAATCATCTCCGCCAACTCATCTCCACGCCAAATACTCCATCGTCGCCGGCAGCGCCACCGGCTCCTCAATATTCACCAGCGAGTCCGAAATAATCGTCAACTGCCGGTGCCGTCCCGGCAAATCAAAATGATGCACCAGATTTCCACGCGAATCGGTATGCGCAAAAATCCGCGCCCGCGGGTTCACCGAGAGCTGGAAAATAAAACACCGCTGCGTACCTTCGCTGCGCGGATGCATGCGCACTTCCATCATGCTCTGCCACACCGAGCTGCTATACCGGTACCGCGTAAAATGTCGGATCGCGTAGAACATTACGACTCGAAAGCCACCTCGATGGGATATTCGATATACACTTCGTGCACCGCCGCGTGCAAATCCCGGCAGCCCTCCATAATCGCCGCCAAATACTGATGCAAATCCCCGCGAATCACTTCGCCGATCTGCACATACGTCACCGCCGATCGTAGCCGCCCAATCAATCTCTCGATCTTCCCCGTCCGCCGGCTTAGCGAACGATTGCTGATCGAAGTCAGCGAGTGATACATGCGATCCAACGCATACCGCACCGAATACGGAAACTCCGGCTGCAGCAAAATGAAATCCGCAATGCGCTCCGGCTTTAACTCCGCCGTACACGCTTTGCAATACGCCTCAAACGCCGCGCAACTACTCAGTAGCCCCACCCAATCCAGATCATCCGCCGCCGTCTCCACCGCAAAATACGCATCCAGCAAAATCGACAAGTTATACGCCCGCTCAATGTACTTCCCCAGCTGAATGAAGTACCAACCTTCTCCGTGATTGATCGTCGTCTCGGTAATCCCGTAAAACAAATACGCGCCCTCGCGCACCAACCCCACTACCCGCATCGCCCCCGCATCATCCTCGGCGTGCAACTCCGCCCCATTTATTTCGTGATACATGCGGTTCAGGTGCTCCCACATCTCCGAACTAATTTCTTCGCGCACCTGCCGCGCATTCTCGCGCGCCCCACCAATGCATTTCGTAATGGAAAACATCCCTTCAGGATCAGCCACCAACGAAAACAACGCCCGCTGCGGATCAATATTCGCCGCCGCTGCCCCCCGCGATAGCGACGACACCGCCCGATACCACCGCTCGTCCATCGAAAATTTTGCCGGATTCAAAATCAACCCATACGTCGCCTCCGCCACTCGCGACGCATTATCCGCCCGCTCAAAATAGCGGCTCATCCAATACAAACTGTCAGCTACGCGCGAAAGCATGACGCCTCACGCTCCAGCATCAAGTCGCTCAATTCTGCAACACCCACGTATCCTTCGACCCACCACCCTGCGAAGAATTCACTACCAACGACCCCTTCCGCAGCGCCACCCGCGTCAACCCACCCGGCACAATCGTAATGTTCTCCCCGCACACCACATACGGTCGCAAATCCACATGTCGCGGCTCAATACTCCCATCCACAAAACACGGCGCCGTCGACAAATTTATCGTCGGCTGCGCAATATAATTCCGCGGATCCGCCAAAATCCTGTCACGAAAATCCAGCCGCTGCTCCTTCGTGCTATGCGGCCCAATCAACATCCCATACCCGCCCGACTCCCCCACCGCCTTCACCACATACTGATCCAGGTTTTGGCACACGTGATCCCGCTGCGCCGCATCCGACATCAAAAACGTCTCCACATTGTCCAGAATCGGATCTTCCTTCAAGTAATACCGAATGATCGCCGGCACATAGGCATAAATCGCCTTGTCGTCCGCCACTCCCGTCCCCAGCGCATTCGCAAAAGCCACATTCCCCGCGCGATACGCATTGAACAATCCCACCGACCCCAGCGTCGACCCGCCTTCAAACACCAGCGGATCCAAATAATCGTCATCAATGCGCCGGTAAATTACATCCACCCGTTGCAGCCCAAACGTCGTGCGCATGTACACGATATTGTCGTGCACAACCAGGTCGCGCCCCTCCACTAACTCAATCCCCATCTGCCGCGCCAAATACGTATGCTCAAAATAAGCGGAGTTGTACGAACCCGGCGTCAGCAACACCACCGTCGGCTCATTCCGCCCCTCAGGCGCTAAATTTTTCAACGCGGAAAGCAGCACCTGGCTGTACTGCTCAATCGGCCGCACCCGGCAACGCCGAAACAGCGCCGGAAAAATATGCTTCATCACCCGCCGGCTGGTCAGCATGTACGACACGCCGCTCGGAACCCGCAAATTATCTTCCAGCACCACAAACTTCCCGTCCGGCCCGCGAATCAGGTCCGTTCCCACCACCGTCACATAAATGTCCCGCGGCACCGTAATTCCACGCATCTCCCGCCGGTAGTGCTTACAGGTATACACAATCCGCGCCGGTACCACGCCGTCCTCAATAATCTTGGCGTCGTGATACACGTCCTTCAAAAACAAGTTGAGCGCGGTAATCCGCTGCGTCAGCCCCCGCTCAATCGTCTCCCACTCCGCCGCCGTAATAATCCGGGGCAACAGGTCATGCGGAAAAATCCGCTCCGTCCCTTTATCGCTGCCGTAAACGGTGAACGTAATGCCCTGATTGAAGAACGAAGCGTCCGCTTCTTGCTTACTGCGGCGCAGCTCATCCGGTCCTAAATTTAGTAGTTGGGTATACAGCGGGCGGTATTGTTTCCGGGGCATCTCCGCCGACTTAAACATCTCGTCGTAAGAGCCATTGAACTCATAGCGGCGAAAGGCTTCGCCGGCGCTATCGTTCAGCGCATCCGTATCCGTTGCCATAGGCAATGCGCCCGCTCCCGTAGGGGCTGTAGCATAGCGCACCACCCAAAGCCTTGTTTATCGGGAGAATCGATTAGACCAATCGAAAAAACCGCACCAACACGCCAAAACTAGTAGGACTAACCCGCGACCCACTCCCATACCGCCTATCGGATCGCTCCTCTGAAGGTTTTATGTAGATTTGATTCGCAAGTCTTCGAGCTTGAAACCACAACTACAAAACCGGGTGCCCCAGCCGCCGTAGTTGCGTCTGGGGGGTTAGATTCAACCCAACCGACGCCTCTCCGACACACTCAATCCCCGGTATGCGCCGGCTCCGCCTGCCCCGCATCCCGCGACGACACCCCACCCACAATAATGTCCCCATCAATCGACGGAAACTCAATATCCGGCAAACCCTCCACCGCCCGTCGCAACGACTGCTCCCAACTCGAGTGAATCTTCTCCAAATCCTGATCCCCGGCATGAATCCTTCGATACCGCGTCACTTCCAAACTATCCTTCTTATACAGCAGCAAATCAAACGGCGGCCCCACCGTCACATTCGACCGCATCGTGGCATCCAGCGACAGCAGCGCATACTTCGCCGCCGTCTCTAGCGACGTCTTCCACTCAATCCCCCGGTCTAAAATCGGCCGTCCATACTTCACCTCGCCTAGCTGCAAATACAGCGAGTCCTCTGTCGCCGCAATCGGATTCCCCTGCGGATAGATCAGATAAAGGTTGGGCTCCTGCCCCTTCACCTGCCCGCCCAGCAGCAAATGCACATTAAAACTAAACGAGTCTCGCTCCAGCGAAGCCCTATCCAACTCCGAAATCCGCCGCACACAATTCCCAACAATACGCGCCGCATCATACAGCGAAGGCGCCTGCGCCAATCCCCGCCCCGCATCAAAATCCGTCCGCAGCAGCGTCACCACCGACTGGCTGATCGACAAGCTCCCGCTCGTCAAAATCACAAACATCCGCTCGCCAGGCTGCACAAAGCTGTACATCTTCCGGCAGGTATTTACCTGATCGAATCCCGCATTGGTCCGCGAATCCGATGCCAGTACTAGCCCTTCACGCGTGGTAATCCCCAGACAATATGTCACTCAATCCCTCGCCATCCCAAAATTGTTCGCGGCCTCCGCATCATACACGATTGCCTCCAGCGAATTTCTAATCCATCACATCGAAAAAGAATATAGTCGCTTCCGCACTCTGCCGTGCTAATTTCTGCATCTCACGTTCGCTAATTCATAACACCGTAATAACATCCGGTCCCACGGAGCCGGCGGAAAAAACATGCTGATTCGCCTTGGCTACGACATGCTCTTCGACGCGCCCGCCGAAGTCCCCATTGTCACTCTCCTCAACGTCCGTCCCGAGCGCCAAAAAGACCTTCTCGAACCCGACGTCCTTAAGGTCGATCCCGCGATCAACATCGAAACCTACCGCGACACCTTCGACAACGTCTGCTGTCGCATCGTAGCTCCGCCGGGAAAAATCCGCCTCCAAAATTCCACGCTGATCCAAGACTCCGGACTCCCCGACATCGAAGGCTTCGACGCCCCCGAAAATCCCATCGAGCATGTTCCCCACGAAGTCCTTCCCTACTTGATGAACAGCCGCTACTGCGAAGTCGATCTGCTCTCCAACACCGCCGCCGAACTTTTTGGGCATCTACCGAAAGGTTGGTCCCGCGTCCGCGCCGTCTGCACCTGGGTGCACAGCAAAGTCACCTTCGGGTACGAATTCGCTAGCCCTTACCGCACCGCCCTCGGCGTCTACACCGAACGCGTCGGCGTCTGCCGCGACTTCCAACACCTCGCCATCACCTTCTGCCGCGCCCTCAACATTCCTGCGCGCTACGCCACTGGCTACCTCGGCGACATCGGCATCATCGTCGCCCCCAGCCCCATGGATTTCAGCGCCTGGTTCGAAGTCTATCTCGGCGATCGCTGGTGGACCCTCGACGCCCGCCACAACATCCCCCGCATCGGCCGCGTCCTCATGGCCGTCGGCCGCGACGCCACCGACTGCGCCATCACCACCAGCTTCGGCCGCGCCCGCCTCCTCAGCTTCCATGTCGTCTCCGACGAAGTCCCCCAACCCCACGCCACCTCTTTCCCGGCCACCTCCTCCTCCACCGCCTCCTCGTCAACCGCCACCTCATCGTAAGTCGTTTCGTTTTGCTTTTTCGATCCCCACTCAAAACTGGGTGGCCTACCCTTGCGGTTTGTGCAAGGGTGGGACGGGCACCACATCTCCAAGACGCCGCATTTCTCTTTGTTTCTTCCCCCCCAAGATCAATTTCAAAAGCAAAACCGGATATTCCTACCGTTGCATTTTTTTTTGCAAGGGTGGGACAGGCACCACTTCTCCTGACCGCCGCTTTTTTCTTCGCTTTTCCGCCCCACCAAAAACCTGTCATTCCGAGCGAAGCAAGCCGACGCTTTTGCTTTTCAACTTCGCTCCTGCGAAGTTGTCGGCTTGCGCAGTCGAGGAACCTCTCTTCGATCGATCGCGTAGCCTCGCGCAACACCAACCGAAAAGAAAACCCAACCCCTCCCCACCAAAACAAAAAAAAGGAGCGGCCCTCTCGGACCGCCCCTCCCACAACTGCATCTTCGTTCGATTCCTACCTGAAATCAAACAAGTCAAACAAATCATCCAGCGCTGGCGAATTCAACGGCACATACGGATTCAGCCAGAACGTCACCGGATTCGGGAAATTATCCCGGCTCCGATTGGTCACCGTCGGCAAGTTCCAGTTCCGCTCGATGAACTTCAAGATCGAGACGTGATCTGAATACGAGTGCGAGATGTGTCCCGCCGAAGTGTACTTGCTCACTACCAGCAACGGAATACGCGTCCCATCGCCAAAGAAATCGACAGGCTGCACATACCCGGAGTCGTAGTATCCGCCGCCTTCATCAAACGTGATGAAGATGGCCGTGTCTTCCCACAGCTTCGGGTTCGCCTTCACCGCATCCACAATCTTCTCCGTGAACCCTTCGAACAGGTTCAGCTTCGAAGACGCCGGGTGCCCATCCACGATACCGCTGGGCTTCACGAACGAAACCGCCGGCAAATTGCCGCTCTTGATGTCGTCGTAAAGATTCTCGGTGTCCTGAATGTGCGCGGTGCGAACCGCATCATTCGCCATGATCGACGTGTCGTACTGAAACGGGTTGCAAATGTTGCAGTAGTTGTCCGACGTCGGTCCTGGCACGCCATAGTTCAATTGATATTTGTCGGTCAGGTAGTTGTTCCACTGGTCGCCGTAGTACTTCCACGAAATGTTCTTCTTCAGCATCGTGTCGCCAATGCTGGGCGTCGAGGAAGGAGGAATCGTGAACACAGTGTTCGCCGCATTCAGGTCGGTATACGCATTGCTGCCGTCGCCGAAATAGCCAGGGTTGTAGTTGTTCAGCAGGTAGTAGTGCCCCGCTTCGCAACGCGGATTAATCGGCCGGGGCAGCGAGCCCAGGTAACGCTCCACCTGGCCAACGCCCGGCTGGGTGCGATCTGCGCATTCGCTATAGGAACCGCCGCCATACGACGACGACCCAAACGATCCGCCGCCATATCCATCTTCGGTGTACCAGTTGTTGGTTCCCGCCAGCGCATTGGGATTTTCAATTTCATCCACCACGCCGCCGTTCGGAGTGCCCGACGCTACTTCCTGGTTATGTGGGGGCTGTTTCGCGTGGCCGTTGCCGTCGCTGAACCAGATCGCATCCGCATGGCCCAACATAATGTGATTCGCGCCAGTTCCACCTTGCACCGACTGGTGGAAGTTGTCGCTCATCGCATACGTGTCCGCCAAATACTTGAAGTACGGAACGTCGCCGTTCTGCACGTTGTAGAAGCCCAACGCCGTCGAGCCTTCACCAGTCGTTACTCCGGTCGCCGAATATTCCGTGCTGAAGTTATCCGCCGGCGCTTTGCCGTTTGCTCCCGCGCCTTCGGTCACTTCCACCCACGCGAACAGCTTCGAATTGCAGCCCGATTCCTTAAACCAAGTGATGTGCTCCCAGCTGCAATCCAGTTGTTGCCACATCTGATAGAAGCGGTGCACCGGGCTAGCCGCATAGTTGTCATAGGAGAAGGTGCTGCTGGTCAGTTGAAACGGGCCCGCTGGCAACGCAGTCACATTTTTGATGCGCTCATCAGGCACTTTGCCGGCCTGATTCGTTCCGCCAGTCAACAGCGACGGATAGTACGACGCCGGCAGGCCATTTTCGGATTGCTGCGCGATGGTAAGGCTAGCCGGGCAAGCGGTGATCGCCGTGCCGGTGCCGCATTCATTCGGGAAGTAGGAAACCGCCGGCCCGCCAGTCAACGGCGCAGGCAATTGGTCTTTAGGAAATTCGTGTTTCGGCGGGTTCAGCAAAAACCCGTCCGCGTGTCCATCCGTTGCCGCCAACTGATGCGCACTTTCAAAGTTCGGCCCTGGTTGCCCGTTCGCCTTCACGATTCCTTCCGAAAGCAGGTTCCACACATACTGGCCATGCTTGGGAACGTACGTGGCAAACACATGGTCGAAGCTCCGGTTTTCACCGATGATCACGATCACGTGCTTGATAGGAGAGCGAGTGTTGCTATCCGATGCTGGTCCAGCACTGGCAATCTGCGCGCCCACCGAAAACTGCATCAGCGCTACAGAAGCCAGCCCTACGCGTACGCCATCAAGAGCATACGCCGCGAGGCTTTTTTTCTTCATTCGAGGACTCCTTCGAGAACCTGTTTTGGGAGTTAGACAGGCCCACTGTTTATAGAAGCCCACCGTTACAGTTCACTTTCACAATTGTTAATGAACAAACAAAACAATTTCTTTCCACCCACCCCACAAATTTCCCACAACTTTCTCCGTAAATTCTCCATAAACGCGTACCCGTTCGCATTCCACCCCACGTCAAACTTCCTCGCGTATTTTTTCGCGCACTGGAGAAATTTCCACCCAATCTTCAAGTCGCTTTTGACTATTTCTACCCCACTCAAAACCTGTCATCCCGACCGAAGCAAGCCGACGCTTTTTCTTTTCAATCCCGCTCCTGCGGGATTGTCGGCTTGCGAAGCGGAGGGACCTCTCCGAAAGGTTCTTTTCACGCTCAACCTAGAAAAACTTCCGAGAATCTCCGCATCTCATTTTTTCGGTTCAGCTCCTCAACAAAAAACCGCGCCCCGCCGACGAACGCTACTTACTCGCCCCCGCCTCCACCCGAATCAACCCCATCATCCCCCCATCCTCATGCTCCAACAAATGACAGTGATACGGAAAAACCCCCACCATATTCGGATCCCGAAAATCCATCCGCAACGTCACACTCGGATACTGCAAATCATGCCCGTTGTAATACGGCACATTAATCGTATCCCGCAAAAACGGCTCATCAATCTCCTGCCCGTTGTACCCAATCATCAAAAAATGCAGCTGATGAATATGAAACGCATGCAGTTCCGTCGACCGATTTTCAATCACCCAATCCTCAACCTCACCCTGCCTCACCACAATGTCCGGCACACTCGACGAAGGATCAAACGCCGCCGGCGTCTTGCCATTCTCCGTAATAAAAAACGTGGTCGCACTATTCGGATTATTGGGATCCTCCAGCTTCTCCGAAAAATAAAGATGCCTCACCCGCACCGGCGCCACAGAACCCAGCCACGGCTGCGCAACCGCCGGCAACGACCCAGGCGACGCAGCCAACACATGCAACGCAGGTGCATCATCGCTAGGACGAATCAAACTCAACGCCCGATTCGGATCATTCTCCCCGCCCTGCCCCGTATCCACAGTCCGCGTCACCAATAACCCAGTAACTCCAGCAGGCGGACCCGTAACAATAAATTCCACACGCCCACCCGGCGGCACTCCAATCCGATCGTGCCAGGTAACCGTCGCCGCGCCCTTTCCACTCGAATTAATCGGCACTCCATCCAACGCCACAATCCCCAATTGCTGCGCCTTCTTCTGAAACAAAACCGCCAAATTCAAATACGTAATCGCCGACGCATTCAGCACGCGCCACAATTCTTTCGCCCCAGGCTTCATCTGGATCGTCGCCGGCGGATAATCCGGATACGGCACCGGCACAAAATTCACCGACAAATCCTTCGCCGGCTTCCCAAATCCGGTCCCGTTATTCGCCGAATCCCCGTCGCGGTCAATCATCATCTTCGGCACCACCGGCTCCGACTTATTCGCCGGCGCATCCGGATTCAGCAATTCCAAATCGCGAATCACCAACACGCGCTCAGGCAATCCCGCCACTTCGTGATTCGCCCGCTCAATCCCCTCAACAATCAACGCCCCCGACGCCCCACCCACCACCTGCGCCTTGCTGAACCCATGAATATGGGGGTGATACCAATACAACCCCGGCTGTTCGTCCGCCGGAATCCGAAACCGATATTCAAACGGTTCATCCCCCGGCTGAATCGACGTCTTCAACACCTCATCCGCATGGCAGCTCGCCGGAATCGTCAATCCATGAAAATGCAAATTCGTCGAAGTCAGCGACATCGTCGCGTTCGTGCAGGGATTCCCATGGTTCTCTTTTGAATTTCCATGCGCATGAACATGCGCGTTGCCTGACGCCGTAGCCGCCGCACTCGCAGCAGTGCTGGAGGCCGCGCCGTTCGCCACACCAACGCCACCAACCACTGGCACCGCCGCCGGCCCATCCGCCACACTCAACTCATTCTTCAAACTCAAAACCAACAAGTCCCCCGGCGCCACGCGCAACGTCGGCGACTGCCTCCCATCCCCCAACACGTAACAAAACCGCATAGTCCCATCCGCCTCCCGATGACTCCGCACCACCAACTCCACCCTCAACACGCCGTCCTTGGAGCGCAAATCCTCCGGCTGCTCCACCACCGCCCCAACCGCCGGCCGCGGACAAGGCTCCTCCACGCTACTAAGCGCCACTCCACTTCCCCCAGCATCTCCCCGCGCGCCCGCAGCCGCTACCGGACGTGCCGCCGCAGCATCCCTCCGCGCCGCCCCTCCCTGCCCAAAGCACTCCGCCCCGGAAACCAAACTCAGCAAAACAAAAACACCAACCTCAACCCGCACACCACTCCCCAATCGCATCTTCACGCAATTCCACCCCAAGGTAAGCAACAACGTATCCCCAATTCCAGCTAGGCAGGCAACTTACTCAATCTCGTGCAGCACATTCAACGCTAGGTTCCCCACATTACTCCCACGTGACAGCCCGATGAACACTCTGACCGCCCAGACTCGGCTTCCATCGCAACAATTTCTGAACCTATCATCGGCAGCTCGCCCCACCTTGTATCTCCTCGGTTCTTACCCAACTCGTCACCCTATTCGCTGAAACAAGTTACCGCCAGCCAAACTTCCATGTTCGAATATCCTCAATAAGTATTGACGCCAACTTCGACCTGGGTCGTTGCGCTCCGCCATGGTTTGAATTGTTGGTCTTGGGACTTCTATGACTAAGGCGGGGCTGTACCTGGCCATTCTAGTTTCCGGCATTCTTCTCGGTTTTCTCCACTTCAAAATTAAGCCTCGTCCCGATTCTCGCAGCCTCAATCAAACTACCCGCGACTTTAACGAACCCACCCGGTGGATGGGCCGCTTCCCGCCGGATTTTGAACTCGTCACCACCCGCGGCGAGCGCTTCAAACTCTCGGAAAATATCGGCAAGAAAGTCATCGTCCTCAACTTCTTCGCCACCTGGTGCGGGCCCTGCCGCCGCGAGATGCCCGAGCTGAACCGCTACTTCTCCGAACATAAAGACCAGCCGTTTCTGCTCATCGGTATCGACTCCGAAGAATCCCAGGAGCGCGTTCAGGATTTTCTCAACGATTTAGGCGTGGACTTTCCCACGGTCATCGACTCCGGCCCGCTGCAGCGCGATTATCACGTGGACAGCTTCCCCACCACCGTACTCATCGGCGTCGACGGCAAAATCCAACTCTACGAAGTCGGCGCCCTCTCCAACGCCGACGTGGCCTTCGACGAATCTCTGAAAAAAGGCCGCGACACATTGCAAGCCGGCCACGGCGTCACCGCCGCGGACTACCTTCAGGCCCTCGCAAAGCAGCCGCCCTTGGCTTCCGCTCCCCAACCCGGCCAAGCCGTTGCCCCGAAAGACGAACTCGACGAGCGCGGCAAACGCATCGCCTTACAAATGGACTGCTCCTGCGGTTGCGACAAAAAAGTCCAGGTATGCACCTGCAAAACCTCCTCCAACATCAAGCACGCCTTAGCCACCGAAAATTTCGGCAAAGAATCGGACGCCGAAATCATGACCGGCCTCAACAAACGCTTCTGCATGGGGGGCATGTGATCTCCGCCGAAAATGTCCACGTGCACTTCCGGCGCGGCTTGCTGCGCAAACAAATCAACGCCCTTAACGGCCTCAATCTCGAAGTCCGCCAAGGCGATTTCTTCGCTTTGGTCGGTCAAAACGGCGCAGGCAAATCCACCGCCATGTATTCCTTCCTCGGCCTCCTTCAACCCACCTCTGGCACCGTGCGCGTCATGGGGGAAATCCCTCAACTTGGTTCGCCGCTCTATCGCGACATCGCCTACCTCCCTGAAGAACCTCACTATCACCTCTACCTCACCGTCGAAGAAGCCGTCCGCTACTACTCTTCCCTCTACGGCCGCCATGTTTCGAGTCGCGCCATCACCGCTTCTCTCGAAAGTCTGGGCTTGGCAGAATTTCGCACCCTCCGTCTCTCCAAATGCTCCAAAGGCATGAAGCAAAAAGTCGGCATCGCCCAGTGCCTCATCCATGAAACTCGTCTGCTTTTCCTCGACGAGCCAACCCGAGGCCTCGACCCACTGGCCGTCCGCGAATTCCGCGAGACCCTCAAAGAAATTCACCAACGCGGCGCCACCATCGTGATGAACACCCACGTCCTCTCCGAAATCGAAATGCTCGCCAGCCGCGTCGCGGTTATTCACAAAGGAAAAGTGGTAGTGCAGGACGATCTCCGCAAGCTCCTCACCGTCGACCGCGAACATTACGACGTCACCTTCCAAGCCAATGGCGACCTCCCGGCCTACCTCTCCGCACCGGAAAAAGTCGGCGACGCTGTTCGCGCCATTCTTCCCAAAGAAAAACTCTACGACTTTATGGATTACACCCGCGCGGCAGGACTGTCCGTGCAGGAGTGCTCGCTGAAAAAAGTCTCACTGGAAGATTCTTTATTCCGGATCGTTAAAGAAGAAACTGCGGCAGCCGTAGCCTCCGGGCCGCCAACCACTGGACCTACTCAAGACAGTGTCGCGGGGAACCCATGACCGAAATCCTCAAAGCCAACCTCCTGGCCAACTTCGCTTTCTTCCGGCGCAGCCGGCTGCTCTACGCCTTCGCCATCGTCTTCTTCCTGCTCACCGCGCTAACCTCCATCCCCGCGCTGTTCGTCAAATCGAATATCAGAAACTTTGACACGTTGCAGTCGATCGCCGAAATTCTGGCATTTTTCCTCTTCTTGTTTTCGGCCGGCCTGGGGCTTTTCGTCATGACTTCCCACCTACGCACTCGCAGCCTGAAGATGGTCTTCACCAAACCATGTTCCCCGGCGCTCTGGCTCTTCTCCGCGTTCCTTTCCGCGGTTCTGCTTTCCCTGGCACTGCATGCGGTGGTGCTGTTCGCCGTTATTCTCATCGCCTGGTGGTGGCACCTCGCGGTCATCTCCGGGCTGGTTTTTCTGTTTGCCAACTTTTTCGGCTACTCCGTCGGAATCATCGCCTACCTCATGCTTCTCGGCTCCATCGTCCATCCAGCCATCGCCGTCGTCGTAGCGGTTCTTTTCAATGCGGATATTTTTTATTCCATTTGGACCAGCACGCTGGCGATGTCCATTTACAACAAGTCCAGCCACGCGCTGCGCGCCCTGGAACATCTCTTTCACTTCCTGTATCTCGCGCTTCCAATCTCCTTCCCCTTCTCGGCCAAGGTAGCAAACTCCATCCAGACCCTCCGCGTCATCCATGGCGAATGGAGATACCCCGCCTATACACTGGGCTATTCCTTAGCCCTCTCCGCCTTCTGCTATTGCCTCGCGCTCTTCGCCCTGCAACGCCGCAAACACATATAAATTCCGAGCACTCGAAGTAACCTTATTTAGGAGCCCCGCACTCCCGTGCCACCCGCACCATCGCCCCCAAACTCAACTCCACATCCTCCGCCGTCGTCACCCACGACGACACGCTAATCCGCATCGCTGCCCTTCCATGCCACTCCGTCCCACCACACCAACAAGTTCCATCCTCCTGCACCCCACGAATCACCCGCCGCGTCATCTCATCATCGCCAAACGACACCATCACCTGATTAATGACCACCTCATTCAAAATCTCAAACCCAGCCTCACGCAGCCCGTCCGCAAATCTCCGCGCAAACCCACAAGTCCTCTCAATCAAATCCGCCAACCCCGCCCGCCCCAGCGACTTGAACGCCGCCCACAGCTCCATCCCCCGCGCCCGCCGCGAAGAATCCGGCGTCTGATACATCGGCTCACGCCGCGCCCCTCCCTGCAAATACGCCGCGCTCATCAACATCGCCGTCCGCAGCGCCACCGCATCCCGCACAAACACAATCCCGCAGTCATAATTCACGTTCGGCCACTTGTGTCCATCCGTAGCCCACGAATCCGCCAACTCAAATCCCGCCACCAGGTGCCGATACTTCGGCGAAGCCGCCGCCCACAACCCAAACGCCCCATCCACATGCACCCACGCCCCGGCCTCCCGCGCCGCCGCACAGATCTCCGTCGCAGGATCGAACGCCCCTGAATTCACATTCCCCGCCTGAATACAAACCAGCGAGTTCTTCCCCAACTTCGGTAACTTATCCGCACGCATCCGCCCCTGCCCATCCGCCTCCACCATCCGAAACCGCTTCTTCCCAAATCCCGCCATCGTCAACGCCTTCACCATCGACGTATGCACTTCGCCGCCCACCACCACATCAATTTCCGGCGCCCCAAAGACGCCCTCTTCCTCCACATTCCATCCCGCACGCCGCAACAACGCATGCCGCGCCGTCAACGTCGCCGAAAAACTCGCCGCCGTCGCGCATGTCACCAACCCGCCCTCGCACTCCGCCGGCAAATTCAGCGCCTCGCGCACCCACGGCAACACCACATCCTCCAACTCCGCCGCCACCGGCGACGCCACCCGCAGCACCGCATTCTGATCCCACGCCGCCGCCAACCAGGTCGCCGCCATCGACGCCGGCAGCGCCCCACCAATCACAAATCCAAAAAACCTCCCCCCAGTCGTAGCCACCGTCCCCGGCGCCCCCACCCGACTCAACAACTCAATCACCTCCGCCGCCCCAGTCCCCTCAGCAGGAAACTCCTCATGAAACCGCGCCAACCCAGCTACATCCCCCGCCGCAGGCGCCACCCGCCGCTCCACCGCCCCCTCCACATAACCCACCGCCGCCTCCGCCGCCACCCCCAGCGCCTTCACCGTCTCCTCCGTCCCCTGCCGCATCGCAACACCATCTCTCACGCGCTTTCTCCGCCGCCCCGCACTCCGTCCTTCGTCATAAAAAATTCCCTTCACTTCCAAAAGTAGCTCCAGCGCGCCAACTATGCGCACCGCATCCACAAAACAAAAGAGCCGCATTGGCTACTACTCGGAGATGTGTGTTTTTTGTTTGCCCGACTGACCAAGGAAGAATCGCGTAAGCAAGGCATACAAGCCGACTGTCACTGCGACCAAAATGATCACTGACCCCACATAGGATTCAACGCCGCGGTAGTTCTCGTACTCGACCACCGGCGCAAAAACCGCGGACACAGTCGCGATCAAAACTGTGGCTAGCGTTGAGCTTTTCCGAAAAGTTTTCAGTCGCGACATCCGCGCCTCCCGATGACCACTTTGCTAATCAACTAGCATCACCGCCCCAATCAGACGAGTAGATTCGGTATAAACTTTGTTGGTTAGAAAGCACGAAGGGAAAAATCAGGAAATGAACCGACACGCCCCGTCGATTCTGCTGGCAGCTTCCATCTTGGCAGCGCCCACGCTTACTCGCGCCCAAGACTCCAACGCCTCAGCCAGCCCGGGCCAATCCGAAAAAGCCATCCAAAAACAACAACTCGCCCTCTACAAATACCAAAAGGCCCAAGAAAAAGCCCAAGCCAAAGCCCAGCGCAAATCCGACAAACAGCAACGCAAAGCCGCCAAATCCTACGAAAAACAACAACGCAAACTTCTTAAAGCCTCAGCTACTCCAACGAAGCACGTTTCGTAACCGCTCGTCGCGCCTTCACAATCTCCTACGGCAAAATCTCCGGCGCCACCGCACTCACTCGCTTCGGAATCAGCAAAACTAATACCATCGCAAACAGCAGCGGCACGCCCGCAAACACCAAACTCCCCGACAAACTCCCCGTCCTCTTACTCACCGCCCCAATCACGAACGGCCCCACGAATCCCGCCAAATTCCCAATCGAGTTGATCAGCCCCAGCCCCGACGCCACCGCAAACCCCGACAAAAACTCGCTCGGCATCGCAAAGTACGGCCCATAAAAACTGTACATTCCCAGCGCCGCCATCGACAGAAACGCCAACGCCCACGGCAGCGAATGCGTCACGCTCAACGCCAAAAATGCCACTCCCGCAATCGCCGCCGGAATCCCCGCATGAAATCTCCGCTCCCCGCGCCGGTCCGAACTCCGCGACACAAACACCATCACCGCCAGCCCCACCAGATGCGGAATCATCAGTAACAGTCCAACGCGACTGTTCGACGTCAAGTGCCCATAGGCCTTCACAATCTGTGGCGCCCAAAACGTCAGCGTATAAATCCCCATGTTCACTAAAAACCCGATCGCACACAGTTGCCACACCCGCACATTCGCAAACACCTGAAACGTAGAAATTTTGTGCGCCGCCGATTTCGTCGCGTCCTCGCGCTCCAACTCTCCCGCCAGCCACTCCTTCTCTTCCGCCGTCAAAAACTTCGCCTCCGCCGGGCGGCTCGGCAGCAAAAAATACGTCAGCACGCCGCAAACAATCGCCGGCGCCGCCTCCAGAATCAGCAACCACCTCCAACTGCTCACATTCATCCAGTGCACATGATCCAAAATAAATCCCGACACCGGCGCCCCAATAATGCTCGTCACCGGCAACCCCGTGATCAGCAGCGCAATCGCCTGGGCCCGCTCCCGCGCCCGAAACCAATACGTCAGATACAGCAGCATCCCCGGAAAAAATCCCGCTTCCGCCACTCCCAACCCAAACCGCGCCAGGTACAATTGCCCCGCCGTGTGCACAAACCCCGTCAACAACGCCACAATTCCCCACGTCAACAAGATCCGCGCAATCCAGATCCGCGCCCCAATCTTGTGCAGCAGCAAATTGCTCGGCACCTCAAAAATGCAATACCCAAAAAAGAAAACCCCCGCCAGCAACCCAAACTGCTGGCTGCTCAGCGCCAACTCCTTATTCATCGTCAACGCCGCGAACCCAATATTGATCCGGTCCAAAAACGCCACCACATACAACACAAAAATAAACGGAATAATCCGCGCCCGAATCTTCCCTATCGTCCGCGCCTGCAACTCCGGGTCAATCATCCCCACTCCGCCCATCACGCTCGTCACTCACTGCACCCGAACCAAATTTTAGTTGCAAAGAAACGCCCGACTCTAGCACATCCCGTCATTTCCCTTTTGTTTCCCCGCGTGTTATCTTGCCCAACAGTAAGGAGCACTCCACCGAAATGTCCGTTAACAAAGTCATTCTCGTCGGCCGCTTGGGCCGCGACCCCGAAACCCGGTACACCGGCGGCGGCCAAGCCGTCGCGAATTTTTCCATCGCCACAGACGAAACCTATAAAGACCGCAACGGCGAACGCCAGAAGCGCACCGAGTGGCACAAAATTGTCGTTTGGGGCAAACAAGCCGAAATCGCCCAGCAATATCTGAAAAAGGGTTCTTTGCTCTTCGTCGAAGGCCGCATTCAATCCCGCGAATGGCAAGACAAAGAAGGCCAGAAGCGCACCAGTTTTGAAATCGTCGCCACCAATTTCCGCATGCTCGGCGGACGCGGCGACGGCGCAGCCGCAGCAGGCGCCGGTGCCGGCGCAGGAGGAGGCGGCCGCCACGACGACTTCGACGGCGGCGCCCACAGCGGCCCCTCCGACGATTCCTTCGGCAGCGCCGGAGGCGGCGGCTCCAGCATGCCCAGCGGCCCCGACATCTCCGACGAAGACATTCCCTTCTAATCGTTTTTCAAAAACTTCGGCACTGACGAGTGGCCAAGGTTCGCATTTGGTTCACGAACCCGGATCTTTCTTTTTGCGCTTCAACAATTTCCTCAATTTCACATGGATTTAAAAGTCCGGGTGCCCCAGACGCCGTAGTTGCGTCTGGGGGTTTAGATTCAACTTTGCCGATCCACACCACGACGAAGACGGAACTTTCCCGACTTTGTGTTTTGGAGTCGACAAAGCCAAAGAATTGTCATTCCGACCGAAGCAAGCCGACGCTTTTTCTTTTCAACTTCGCTCCCGCGAAGTTGTCGGCTTGCGAAGCGGAGGAACCTCTCCGAAGGTTTTTCTCCCGACGTTCGCTACGGCTTTCCCTCCGCCTTCTCACCCTTCACCACCACCCTAAACTTCTCCACCCCCGCCCCATCCACCTTCTGAAACTCAATCTCCGCCTCCCCCACCCCCATCCCCGCAAACTTCCAAATCTCCTCCCTACCCGGCGCACCACTCCGTGTCGGCGGCGCCACGTGCGTATGCTCAATCAACCGCACCTTCCCCGTATCCAACCCCCGCGCCAACTTCCACTCTGACTTACTCGCCGCCCGCGCCACCGGCAACGCCACACTCACTTCTTCCCCAACCTCCATCGCAATGGTTTTGCGCGCATCGCGCAAAACCATCCCCGCCCCAGCACCCGCACGCGGCGCCGTCACCGCCACCACCTTCGCCGCCCCATCAAATTTCCCCTGCCCATCAAACCCAAACGAAAACCACGCATGCCCCAACACCTCGCACGCATGACATTGCTCCCTCAACCGATAATTCACCACCACCCGCGCCCCACCACCACCATCCGCCCCCAACTCCACATCCGGCATCTCCACCGAAAAGCGATCCCCCGGCCACAGCGACACATCTTTGTGCGCGCCAGCCATCGCCTCAAACCGCGCGTTCCCCTTCAACGCATCCGTCCCCACCAGCTTATGATTGTCGACATCCACCACCGGCGGCTCCCCATTCAAGATCAAACAAGACAACTGCTCATTCGCCCGATATGGAAACATCACATACGCAATATCCACCGGCCCCGCCGCCTTAAACTCCCGCACAAACCCCGGCTCCCCCAACTGCTTCGAAAACTCCACCGCCGCCGCGGGCGCCTTCGCCTTCTTCATCTCCTTCACAAAACAATCCTGCAACTTCTCCGCCGACGCATCCTGACAACCCGACTTCACCCGATCCACAAATTCCAGTGGATCGTGAAACACCACTTCCGCCGTCACTTTAGCCCGCGAACCTTCCTGTCCGCCGCCGCGAGCAACCAGCACGCCTCCCAACACCAACAAACACACCAGCGCCGCCACACGCCCGCGCGCTACCGCTCCAAATTTCAATTCTTCAATGGATAGAAATCTTCGCCGAAGGAACATCCAAAAACTCTAGCACGCCACAAAATCGAGAGATACCGAAGACACCACTGCCTTCACGGATATTTTTCTCTATAAATACTGGAAAGAATTTCAAATAGAACTACAAGATGGGGTGCCCCACACGCCGTAGTTGCGTGTGTGGGTTAGATCAAACTCCCACTCAAACCAATCCGCGAAACGCTGCGAAGCCTACTGCCCCGCCTTCTTCCGGTCCTCATCCAACTTCTGCACAAACTCCTCATACTTCGGCAATTGTTCCGGCGTCAGTATCGCCCGTATCCGGTCATGACCAGCCTTCCGCACTTCATCCACCTGCGGATCGGTCGTCTTCCGAATCGCCTTAATCCGCGACTGCAGGTCCGCCACAATCCCTTCCACCTGGTGAGTTTGCTCAATAGTCAGATTGGCCGTATTCGACAGTTCCTGCACCTTCAGCGCACGCCTCTGCGCATCGCTGATCGGCCAAGCCGTGGGTGCCGCCGCCGCGTTCGTCACCGGAAACTTGTGGTGTGCATACACAAACCCAGCCATGCTCCCCAAGCCCACGCCCAGGAAAAACACCAGCACCACCCACATGGTCGCTTTTTGTGCGGTCCGATTTTCCGTCATTCTGTTTCCTCTGCGGGACTAACCAGAGCTTCCTCCGGATTCGGCGTCAACGTCCCAGGGTCAAACAGATACGACGTCGCTTCTGTACCGGAAGCAGCCACCTTCGCCTGACCGCTGTTGCTGGGGTTCGCGTGCCACTTCACGTCATACGCCCAAGTGCCCGCCACAATCAAGGCCCCTGCGGAAACTAGCGCCAACTTGGACGCCACTTGCGACACCGTCCGCCGCCATTCCAGCACCAACTGCCGCGTCTCCACTTCGCGCTCCGCAATCGCTGCCATCACTCGAGTGGTGAAAAACGGATTCATCGCTGCGGCGCCATCCTCCACAACTCCTTCACTCAACAACACCCGCGCCGCCCAGAAAATCTCCGCCGCTTCGACACACGCTTCGCAATTCTCCGCATGCCCCAACACTTCCGCAGGCAATACCGCTCGCAACTCCTCCTGCGCACTCACAGCATCAATTCCCGGACGCAACTCTTCCAGCGCGTCGCAATACCGCGCGCAAGCCGCACTCCCTTTTCCAAATTTATTCCACATGGCCCCTCTCTTCATTGCTGCTCATCTCCGCCGTCGCTTCAAAACGCGTCGGCCTATTCTCCGCCCCAGTCGTCCTCAGCTAACCCACGTACCGCCCAATCCTATTTGCCGCCCTTCGGTCCATCTGCCGCGCTGGCCGAATTTACCACTCTACGCCGCGCTCGAAATAATCGCACCTTCACTGTATTCGCGTTCAACTGTAAAACTTCCGCAATCTCGTCGATCGAAAATCCTTCGACCTCTTTCAACATCAGCATCACCCGGTCCCGTTCATCTAACCCCGCCAGCAATCGTTCCACTCGCTGCCGCGCTTCCAACCGCTCTCGAATATCCGGCCCGGAGCCATCCGCACTCTCCGCCCCTGCCACCCGCAAGGCCTGCTCTTCGCTTAGATCCGACTCATACAGCAGCGGCCGCACTTTCTTCTTCCGCAGCAGATCCCAGCACTCATTCAGTGTGATGCGGTACAGCCAGGTACTGAATGCCGCCCGTCCATCAAAGCGCTTCAGCGAAAAATACGCTTTGATGAACACCTGTTGCGCAATATCTTCCACATCTTCGTGACGCCGCAAAATCCCGCTGGCCACCGCGAAGACCCGCTGCTGGTGCCTGCGAATCAGTTCTTCGTAAGCTTCCTTATCATTGGCTTGCGCCCGCCGCACCAGCTCGCGATCATATGCGCCGCCCTTCGCTCCAGGAGCCTGCCCGTCTGCCAAGGCGCTCCCCGCAGCACCGTCCTTGCCCGCGGTCTTGCCGCTGGCCACAGATGCCACTGGTTTTGGGACGTTTGCCATGCCCGTTTGGTTTCGCTCTACTTACGTATTCGTTCCAACCCTGCGGCAACTTCCACAAGCGCCGTCCCGCAACATTCACTATCAATCGATGCGCCGCCGCCCAAAACGCTTCATCCCTGTCACCGAATTATGCGCATCTTTCCCGCCGGGGAGTCGCCCCGTCTGGGCATCTATCCCCATCAGAAAGATCAGGTGCCGCACCCTGCATTTTTCAGGGTGCGGGTTTAGACTCAACTCCCCTCCCCACGATCACGCCGCAGTCCGGCTGCCCTAACCTATTCCACGCGACAAACACCACATTCCGATTCTAAACCCACCACAGACGAAGGTTCTCCATCCGTCCACACCCACAGCAAACCGTCCCAATTTGAAACAAAATCCTCAACTAATTGCGGACGCGCTACCCGCCCAAGCCCTTTTGTGCAATCATCCGCTAAAATTTTACTAATGAATTCGTTCCTCAGTCCTCGTCACCCTTTGGTAGCTCTCCCTACAAAACCGCCCAAGCCGCTCCGTTTCATCCACCTCCGCGTCTACCCGAACTTTACATCACGCCCTTGCGTCCAAGTGAAGCAAATGTTTCACACACATGAGTAGCAACTTTCTACTTGCCTAAACTCTTACCTGATGGAATAATGCCGCCATGATTATTGGCGACCGCCTCCGTGTAATGCGCGAGGAAAAGAAACTATCCCAGGGCGACATCGAGAAGCGCACCGGTTTACTCCGTTGCTATATCTCCCGCGTCGAAAATGGCCACACCGTTCCGGCCATCGAAACGTTGGAGAAGCTGGCGCGTGCTCTCGAGTGCCCACTCTACCAACTCTTCTATGATGGAGAAGAGCCACCCCAGCTTCCCAATCTACCCAAGCGCAAGTCGTCGGACGACATTGCCTGGGGTAGCGTCGGGAAAGAAGCGCGTTTCCTGAACAAGCTGCGTCGTTTGCTCAGCAAGGTCGAAGAAGAAGATCGCAAGTTGATTCTGTATATGGCCCAGAAAATGGCCAACCGCTGACGCTGGTCACTGAAGACCTTTCGAGGTCGTACTCCAGCTTTGGTATCGGCATGAAAGGCCGCGCATCCCGCCCTGCGCGGCCTTTTTGTTTTTTGGATTTTCCCTGATTTAACGGCTTACCAAACCGCTTAGAAATTCCTCGGCCCGAAAGGCTGCCCTACGCTTTCCTTCCGCTTCGCGGCAGCTGCCCTTCGCGATCACTCCCCGCTACGCGTGCCGTTCACCGCACCAAACTATTCCCACTCAATCGTGCTCGGCGGTTTCGAGCTGACGTCGTACACCACCCGCGTCACGCCCGGCACTTCATTCACAATCCGCGTCGAAATCCGTTCCAGCACTTCATAAGGCAGCCGCACCCAGTCTGCGGTCATCGCGTCATCGCTTTGCACGATCCGCACCGCCACCGTCAGCCCGTAGGTGCGCCCATCGCCCATGACCCCGACGCTGCGTACCGGCAGCAGCACCGCAAACGCCTGCCACACTTTCTCGTACAATCCGGCGCGCCGAATCTCCTCCACCACCACCGCATCGGCTTCCTGAAGGGTTAACAAATTAGGCTTAGTAATTTCGCCAAGTAACCGAACTGCAAGACCTGGGCCTGGAAACGGATGTTTCACTAGAATCTCCGCCGGCATCCCCAGGTCCCGCCCAACGCGTCGCACTTCATCCTTAAATAAATCCCGCAGCGGCTCAATCAACTTGAACGGCATATCCTTCGGCAGCCCGCCCACATTGTGATGCGTCTTGATCACCGCCGAAGGCCCCCGCACCGAGATCGACTCAATCACGTCCGGGTATAGCGTCCCCTGCACCAGATACTCAATATCTCCGTGCGCTTCCTCGCGCTGCAGCCGCAGCGCCTCTTCCTTGAACACCGCGATAAATTCCCCGCCAATAATTTTTCGCTTGGTCTCCGGATCGCTCACACCTTCGAGCTTCCCCAAAAACCGATCCGACGCATCCACGCCAATCACTTTCAGCCCCAGTCGCTCCCGCAGCATCTCCAGCGTGTCCGCAAACTCGTTCTTACGCAGTAACCCGGTATTCACAAAAATATTCGTCAACCGGTCGCCAATGGCCCGATGCACCAGCACCGCCGCCACCGTCGAATCCACTCCGCCACTCAACGCGCAAATCACCTGGCTGGTCGGCCCGGCCTTCGCGCGAATCGCTTCCACCGTCTCTTCGATGAACGCCGCCCCGCTCCACTTCTTTTCCGCCTTGCACACCCGAAACAGAAAATTCCGCAAAATCTCCGTTCCCTGCTCGGTGTGATTCACTTCCGGATGAAACTCCACCGCATAAATCTTCCGCGCCGGATCTTCCACCGCCGCTACTGCATTCTCCGTCCGCCCAACGGTGCGAAATCCCTGCGGCAATTCCAGCACATGGTCGCCATGGCTATTCCAAACCCGCAGCGAATCGCCGACTCCATGAAACAAATCCGATTTTGCGCCGCCAGACTCCGCGCCGGCGCCGGCCCCAGCAGCAGCGCTATCTCCTACATCCAACCGCGCCCGCCCATACTCTCGCCGGTCCGCCGGCTCCACCTTCCCGCCCAGCGTGTGCGTGATCCACTGCATCCCGTAGCAAATCCCCAGCACCGGAATCCCCAGCGACAGCAGCTTCGCATCGCACTTCGGCGCTTCCGGGTCGTACACCGAGCTAGGCCCGCCAGACAGCACGACGCCCACCGGCTCCAGCTTCAGCATCTCGTCCATCGACACCGTGCACGGCAAAATCGAAGAAAACACCTGCTGCTCGCGAATCCGCCGCGCGATCAGCTGCGTATACTGCCCGCCAAAGTCGAGCACCACCACGCCGCCGCGCTCTGCGTCCATCCTGCCTCCCTGTTCGTGCATCGGTTTCGCCGCGCCGCGCATCAAGCCACCACCAGGTTCAAAAGTTTATCCGGCACAAAAACCTTCTTCACCACACGCTTCCCCACCAGATGCGCCGCCACCCCAGGCTCGGCCATCGCCAGCGGCACAATCTCTTCCTCGCCCATCCCCGCGCGCACCTTCAGCTTCCCGCGCACTCGCCCATTCACCTGCACCACCACTTCAACTTCCGTCTCCCGCGCCAGGTCGGCATCAAACGTCGGCCACGCCGCCGTCCACTGCCCATCTTCATGCCCCAGCATTTCCCACATCTCCGCGGCAATGTGCGGAGTCATCGGCGCCAGCATCAGCGTCAGCAGCTCCAGCACTTCCTTCTGCACTTCCGGCCGCACCCCTTCATCCAGCGGCTCCAGCTGCATGAATCTCATTGGTCAGTTCCATGATCAGCGCAATCGCCGAATTGAAATGCCAGCGCGTCTCGAAATCCGACGTCACTCGCCGTAGCGTCTCATGCGTCTTGCGCAGCAGCCGCGTCTCTTTCGCACTCAACCCGCTGTGCGCCGTCGCAGCACTCTTCACTCCACGCACAACTTCCGCGTGCCGATCCACCAGCCGAAACACCCGGTTCAAAAATCTCCACGACCCTTCAATACTCTCTTCACTCCACTCCAGGTCCTTCTCCGGCGGCGCCGCGAACAGCGTGTATAGCCGCCCGGTATCCGCGCCGTACTTCTCCGCCATCTCTTCCGCGCCCACCACATTCCCCTTGGACTTCGACATGGCTACTCCGCCCTTCTGCACCATGCCCTGCGTAAACAGCCGCGCAATCGGCTCGTCGTGTTTCACCAATCCCAGATCGCGCATCACTTTGCACCAGAACCGCGAGTACAGCAGGTGCAAAATCGCATGGGTAATCCCGCCGATGTACTGGTCGATCGGAAACCAATACGCCACCTTCTCTTTGTCAAACGCCGCAGCAGAATTGTGCGGATCGCAATACCGGTAGAAATACCACGACGAATCCACGAACGTATCCATCGTGTCCGTCTCGCGCCGCGCATCCCCGCCGCACTTCGGACACTTCACATTTACAAATTCCGGAGTAGCCGCCAGCGGCGACTCACCTTCGCCAGTCAGTTTCGGATTATCCGGCAGCAGCACCGGCAAATCCGCATCTGGCACCGCCACCATTCCATCCTTCGGGCAATAAATCACCGGAATCGGCGTGCCCCAATACCGCTGCCGCGAAACTCCCCAATCCCTCAGCCGAAAAACAGTCTCAGCTTTACCGAATCCGCGCGCCTCCGCGTCCTTCGCCATCTTCTCTTTAGCCGTTTCGGTCTCCAGCCCGCTGTACGGCCCAGAGTTCACACTCTTTCCATACTCAGTAAAGGCTTGCTTCACGTTCGCTTCCGGCAGCGCCTCGCCATCCTTCGGCTGCACCACCACTGGAATCGCCAGCCCGTACTTCGTCGCAAACTCAAAATCCCGCTCATCATGCGCCGGCACCGCCATAATCGCGCCGGTGCCATATTCCATCAGCACGAAATTCCCCACCCACACCGGAACCTTCGCACCATTAAACGGATTCAGCGCATAGCGCCCAGTAAAAAATCCAACTTTCTCCGCGGTCTCCAGATCTTCAGCCTTCACCGAAGTCCCCAGCATTTCTTTCAACTTGGCATCCGCCGCCGCTTCTTCGCTAGAACCCGCCAGCAGCTTCTTCACCAGCGGATGCCGCGGCGCCAGAATTAGCGCACTCGCCCCATAAATCGTATCGATGCGCGTCGTAAAAATTTCGATCTCTTCGCCACCCGCGTCCGAAGAAAAACCCTCCAGCGCAAACCGCACCTTCGCCCCAGTCGACTTCCCAATCCAATTCCGCTGCATGGTGATGACCCGCTCCGGCCATCCACCTTCCAGTTGCTTCAAATCATCCAGCAACTGTTCCGAATACGCCGTCGTCTTCAGAAACCACTGCTCAATCTCCCGCGACTCCACCAGCGTATCTTCATGCCGCCAGCAATACCCGTTGATCACCTGCTCATTCGCCAGCACCGTGCAACACTTCGGGCACCAGTTCACCCGGCTCTTTTTCCGATACGCCAGCCCGCGCTCCAGCATCCGCAGAAAAAACCACTGATTCCACCGGTAATATTCCGGCTCGCACGTGGAAATTTCCCGCCGCCAGTCAAAGCTGAACCCAAAGCGCCGCAGCACTCGTTGAAACTCGGCAATATTTTTATTGGTCCACACTCGAGGATGAGTGTGGTTCTTAATCGCCGCGTTTTCCGCCGGCAATCCAAACGCATCCCAGCCCATCGGATGCAGCACGTTGAACCCGCGCATGCGCTTTACCCGCGCCACTACATCCCCGATGGTGTAGTTGCGCATGTGTCCCATGTGCATCGTACCCGAAGGATACGGCAGCATCTCCAGCACATAGTATTTGGGCTTCGACGGATCCGCTTCCGTCTCGAACACCCGCGCATCTGCCCAACGTTTCTGCCATTTCGCTTCAATCGCCTGTGGGTTATATTCCGCCAACTCCGCTATCCCCTCTTGCGTTTTTTGCCAGCTCCACTCGACTTCTTCGCCTTCGCCGCACTTTTCTTTGCGGTTCCCCCACTGGTCTTGGCTTTTACCGCACTCTTCTTGGTCGCGCCCTTCTCGACACTCTTCCCAACAACCAAGTTCCCATTTCGCTGCTTGGTCGCGATCGACACAACCTTGGAACTCTCGCCACCAGGACTAGAATCCAGTGTTCCAACCGGTGCCAGCCGCCGCCGCTGCTTCTCTACTTCGTTTCGAAGGCTCTCCGAGTGGACGGATCTTTCTTCATTTTCTCGCGCGGTCGTCGCCTTTTTCCGCGCCACTGCGGCCACCGCCGCTCCCGCAGCCTTCTTCTCCGCAGCCACCCGCGCCACCATCTTCTTCTTCAACGCCGCCGTCAGCATCGAGAATCCCTTCTCCGCCGCCGGCGCCACATCCTTCAACCCCGCCAACTCCCAAAGCGCCGCCACGTTCTTCCGGTCATCCCCAGGATCATCGATCGGCGTCTCTGCAATAAACGCCCGCCCCGCCGATCCATCTCCCGCCACCTTCACCAGCTTCGGATGCCGCAGCAAACGCGAAAACGCCTCCACCCCAATTTTCCCGTGACCCAGATGATCGTGCCGGTCCACTTTGCCACCCAGCGCAATCTTCGAATCGTTCACATGAAACACCGGAACGTTCGCTAGCCCAACCGTATCGTCAATCGCCGCGATCGTCGCCTCCAGCCCTTCGCTCGTTCGCAACTCATATCCCGCGGCAAACAAGTGCGCCGTATCCAAGCACACGCCCACAGGAAACCCGCCCAGCCCCGCCAAAATCTCCGCCATTTCTTCCAGCCGCGAACTTAAACACGAGCCCATCCCTGCCGTGTTCTCCAATAATATCCGCAGCCCGCCCAGCGAATTCCTCTTCGCCGCCTGCTTCACCGACTCAATCACCGTAGAAACCGCCTG
This sequence comes from uncultured Acidobacteriota bacterium, assembly GCA_963846145.1. GTDB lineage: Bacteria > Acidobacteriota > Terriglobia > Acidiferrales > UBA7541 > Acidiferrum. The sequence continues at coordinate 622,286 of CAWJUV010000010.1, forward strand.
CGCACACGACGCTTCCCCACGCGTCCCCGGATGCACCACCAGAAAATCCGCCCCTAGCGCCAGCGACCGCACAATCTCGTCATGAAACGCTTGGATCGACCGCACCCGCAGCATCGGCTGCGGCGAAGCCAAATTAATCAAATAATTGGCGTGCACCACCAGCGGCCCCAAGCCCAACTCCGCCCGCCGCGCCCGAAACGCCGCCGCATCCGCCTCCGGAACGCGCGCCGGCCCGCTCTCCCACTGCCGCGGATTCGCAGAAAAAATCTGCAGCGCATTGCACCCTAATTTGCGCGCAACTTCCAGCGCATTGCGGTGTCCGCCAGCAATCGAAGTGTGAATCCCAATACGCACACTCCCGTCCAACCAAGCCGGCGGCACCGGCTCCGGTTCAGGCTCCGGCCGGTACTCATCCTCAGGATCAAACTCCGTCAACCGCGTCAACGGCTGCGCAGCAATACTCAACGTAAAATTTCGCTCGCTCATAAACCACCTATTCTACCACACGCCCAAAATCGCCCTCGCAGGCTAGGGCGAGGTAGCGCAAAGTTGGAATTCTGCAATTTGGGGCTTATGAACTTTGAGGATTCGTCGGATCGCGTTACGAAGGGAGCTATCTACTTCAGAGAAATAGACAAATGATGAAAAAGGTAGACTGCAACAGCCGCCGCAATCGTGAAAAGGGTCCCACTTGCAATCACAGCCACGGCGATTTGCAGAACCACTTGGCCGAATGTCTTGGCAGTATGTTCAACTTCTCTTAATTTGTTAACGGCTTTGCCTAAGCCGTTTAAATCATTGGCTTGTTGCGCGCTTGTTCTTTCCAAGCCTGTGACCGATGTCTCGAGTTGGCCCAACGCTCTTTCTAAATCGAAAAGTCTTTGTAGCGCTACAGCATTGATCGTGGACGGCGGTGGATCAGATGCAGCGTCCGACCTCTCATCTGCTTCGCGTTCGCGTTCCCCGCGATTGGGCATGATTAATACTTTCTCAGACACAATGCTCTCCTGTGCTGGTTACAAGCACAGGCAGAGCCAAACACGCCCGGGGACGGAGGGGTGATTTCGGCGACATAGTACCACTTCTTATTCATGCGGCAACCGATTCGTGGCTGGCCCAAGCGACCGAATCTTGCCGCCGCATTTGCCGCCTGCCACCACGCCTAGTAAACTTCTCCGTTACTCACCCAAGTCCGGAGCACCCATGTTAGTCGTCATGCAGTCTCACGCCACCGAGGACCAAGTCCGCGCCGTTTGCGAACGCATCGAAAGCCTCGGCCTCAAAGCCCATCCCATTCCCGGCGCAGCACGCACCGCCATCGGCATCACCGGTAACAAAGGCGCGCTCGACCTCGGCACCCTCGAATCTCTCCCCGGCGTAGTCGAATGCATCCCCGTCAGCAAACCCTACAAACTCGTCAGCCGCGACGTAAAAGCAGAAGACAGCATCCTGCGCATCCCCACTCCCAGCGGTGACGTGCTCTTCGGCGGCAAACACATCGGCCTCGTTGGCGGCCCCTGCGCTGTCGAGACCGAAGAACAAACCTTCGCTACCGCTGCGGGAGTCAAAGCCGCCGGCGCAAAACTTTTCCGCGGCGGCGCCTACAAACCGCGCACTTCCCCCTATAGTTTCCAGGGCCTCGGCGAAGACGGCCTCAAAATCCTCGCGCAGGTCCGCAAACAATTCGGCCTCGGCATCATCACCGAAGCCATCGACAACGAAAGCCTCGACCTCGTCGAGGAATACGCCGACGTGATCCAGATCGGCGCCCGCAACATGCAAAATTATTCCCTGCTCAAGCGCGCCGGCCGCGCCAAAAAGCCCGTCCTCCTCAAACGCGGCATGTCCGCCACCATGGACGAATTTCTGATGGCCGCCGAATACGTGCTCAGCGAAGGCAACTACAACGTCATGCTCTGCGAACGCGGCGTTCGCACTTTCGCCGACCACGCCCGCAACACCCTCGACCTCACCATCGTCCCCGCCGTAAAAAAGCGCAGCCACCTCCCGATCCTCGTCGACCCCAGCCACGGCACCGGCAAACGCGACAAAGTCCTCCCCCTTAGCCTCGCCGCCGCCGCAGTCGGCGCCGACGGCCTCCTCATCGAAGTCCACCACAGCCCCGACACCGCCCTCTCCGACGGCATGCAATCCATCACCCCCGCCGAATTCGCCGCCCTCGCCACCGCCGTCCAACAAATCGCCACCGTCCTCCACCGCGACATCAACTAATGTCGACGCCCTTTTTTTTCACGTACCTGGGTCTTTCTTTTCCAATTTCAACCTCACTCAAATTTTCTGATCGTTTAAAAGCCAGGGTGCCCCAGACGCCGTACTTGCGTCTGGGGTTTTTGACTTTGAATTTGTTTTTACCTCTGACTTCTTCAACCCCAAAACAAAACCCGGGTGGCCTACCCTTGCGTTTTTTGCAAGGGTGGGGCGGCCGACCAACGATCCCATCCACCGTTTTTGACTTTTGAGATCCCCCGAGAAAATGCCCCCCCCCCGCAACTACCGCCTCCTCTCCCTCCTCCTGATCCTCGCCATCGGCGCCCTCACCCTCCTCGCCTTCGAGCACCGCCCATCCTTCCTCCGCCCCGGCCTCCGCCTCAACGCCTACGTCCCCACCGCCGACGGCACCCTGACCGTCCTCGACCTCGTCAAACTCCAACCCACCACCCGCATCCCCATCGGCCAAAAACTCTCCGGCGTCCACGCTCACCCAACGCGCAACGAAATCTGGGGCGTCAGCACCACCGGCGGCTTCGTCTGGATCCTCGACACCACCACCAACCAAATCACCGCACGCATCCCCGTCGGCCCACTCCCCTACACTCTCGACTTCTCCCCCGACGCCGAAGCCACTCGCGCCTACGTCACCACTTCCGGCAACAACACCATCACCGCCATCGACACCCGCACCCACTCCATCGTTGCCACCGCAAAAACCGGCAAAGAACCAGTCCTCGCCCGCGTCACCCCCGACGGCAAATCCCTCCTCATCGCCAACCGCGCCGACAACACCATCTCCATCCACGACGCATCCACCCTCCAACTCCGCACCACCATACCCGTCGTTGAAAAGCCCGAAGACCTCGCCATCCTCCCCGACAACTCCCTCGCCTTCGTCCGCAGCGCCAGCGAACCGCGCATCTCCGTCGTCGACCTCCGCCGCGGCGTGCTCCTCACCCATCTCGAACTCGCCGGCCGCCCCACCCAAATGCTCCTCAAGCCCGACGGCGGCGAACTCTACGTCATCTCCCCCGAAGCCCACGGCCTGCAAGTCATCAACACCGCCTCCCACGAAGTCGGCGACTACATGGAGCTAGGCTCCGCCCCCACCCGCGCCGTCCTAAGCGCCGACGCCAGCCTCATGTACGTCAGCGACTCAGCCGCCAACCGCATCATCCCCGTCGACATCGTCAACCGCCGCCTCGACCGCGACCCCGCCAAAGGTTTCCCCGTCCCCGCCGGCCAAAGCCCCAGCGCCCTCAGCTTCGACCCCCAGGAAAGCCTCCTCCTCGCCGTCGACCAAGACTCCGCCGACATCGCCATCATCCGCGTCCGCACCAACTACCTCGTCACCATGATCCCCGTCGGCCCACACCCCTCCGACCTCGCCATCAAACTGTTTCTAGTTTCATGCTTGCGGGACGCGAGCGCGTCTTCCGATCAATAACTCGGAGTTCGCGTGCTTTGAGGGTGTTAGTTATTGCGGCTGCGGACTAGGCTGCTCTCGAACGTCCACTCGCTGGATACATCCATCGTTATAGAAGATCCGAACTTCCAACCCGGCGCGTATGGGGCCTTTATGTAAGGGCGAATTGTGAAAACACGGAGTGTCTTCGAGAGCATTATAGGAAAATAGCACCCCTCCGACGGTAAAAGACTCCCTTGATGCACCTATCGTCGGAGCGGGGCGAAAATTCTCGACCAGTCCGTCCACGACAGTACTCTTGCCCGACACATATGCCGCATGCAGCCTAAGAAAGTTGGTTGTGAAGGTGACAAGCAGAAGCAAAAAGAAAATAGAGGCCATGGCGGCGGTACAAGCGCCCACAATTACATATGCCATTCTGTTTTTAAGGAACCTAACAAGCAGCGCGCCAATCGCCACAAAAACCATAGGCTGAAGTAGCCGCACCCATGGAAACGAGCGGATGCCGATCTCAAACACGTTTCGAAATTCGCCAGTCATTTCTGTAGTCACAGGATTTGAAATTCGGTTTGGATAATGGAGCTGTGTATTCTCAATTCTGTATGGGGAACTTCATCGCAGGTTTAGTTGATCCCACTAAGTCTGACTCGCACTCTCCTCCGAACCGCCCAAGCCCAATGCTCTTCCCCCAGATTTACAGTAAGCATCCCCGACGCCGGCAACACATCCACCGGCAACCCGCCATGCCACAACGCCACTCCCAACCGCAGCGAAGTCTGCCCGCTAATATTCACCGCCGTAGCGCTTCAGCACCACTTCTAAAATCCGCTCAAATCCCACTTCCACCAATTCCTTAGGATTCATCAAGCATACATTCCCGCGCTCCACCGCAAACTCCCGCAAATGCCCGCGCTGCACCTTCACCACCACGGTCAACTCCTCCGCCCCCGCCACCGTCACACGAAACTCACACTCATCCAGCTCCGCCAAAATCTCCGGAAACAAATCCACCCGCACACAAAACCGCTCCTCCTCAAACGCATAGCGCAGCTCATGCAAATAAAACACCCGCCCATGCATGGACCCGCCACGCCGCTCCGGCGAATACAGTCCCGCCGCCAGCCACTCAAAATAAGAACTCTCCCGCCCATCCACCCGCACTCGCGAAAATCCCGTCGGCGCCAATTCCAGCGCATGCTCCGGCTTGCGTTTAATCGGCGAAGCCAACTCCTCCGGCGCCACTCGTCCCAGCCCCAAATAAACGCCTTTCAAATGCTTGCGAAACAGCGCATCAAACTCCGCATCATTTTCCGTGCTGTGCTCCGGCCCAAACCACCAGCACCAATCGCTGCCCTCCGCCGCCATCAACGATTCGTACGCCGCGCTCAATCCGTCAGCACCAGGCCCATCTCCAACTCCAGCCTTCGCCGCATCCGCCGCCTTGGCATACGCCTCGCGCGCATCCCACAACAACTCCCACGCCGCCACATCCTCGCCGCTCCCAATCCACACATCAAAATTCGCGTTGATCCACGACGCCGGAAAAATTCCCGGCGTCACCGCCAACTCCCCGGCCGCCGCAATCGCCTCCGAACACGTCAACGCGCGAAAGTCCTGATCGCTCGCAATCCGCCCATAAAACTCCCGCAAAAATTCCCGCCCATTTCCCGGGTAATACTCCCAGGCATTTTCCCCATCCAGAAAAATACAAATCGTCAGCGGCTGTGCTGATTGCACCCGCTCACCCAAAAACCGCAGCCGCTCATGCAAATCCCGCCCCGCCGCCTTCGAATCCATCCGGCTGTACACAAATCCAATCAAGTCCGACAAATGGTGATCGCGAAACAATCCCGTAATCCCATCGCCCGGCGCGCCCGCCATCTGCAATTTCCACGGCCGGTATAGTCTCTCCGCATTCGCCGGAATCCCCTGCGCATCGCGAAAAAATCCCACATTGAGCGTCCGCCCCAACACTCCTTCATCCGTCCCAAACCACCGGAAACCTTCTTCCGACGCAATCGCCATCGCCTGATCCGACACCGATCCTTCCGACGGCCACAATCCCGCCGGCGCCACTCCAAACACGCGTTCGTGATATTCCCGCGCCCGCCGCAACTGTTCCCGCGCATCTTCCGGCCTTCGATATGCCCGCCGCGGCAACGGCGTCGCCGGATTCGCCACCCGCGCAATATCCGAATCGCAAACCAACGGCAAAATCGGGTGATAAAACGGCGTCGTGCTCAACTCAATCTGCCCACTCTCCGCCGCGCGTCGATACGCCGGCAGCACCATCCGCAACAATTCCAGCGTTTTTTCCTTCAACGCAAAGTGATCAATCTCCGAAAAATCCCGCCCTTTCGTCGCCAGCCGGCTGACCACCTCATCCTTCGAAAGCCACTCTTCCTCCATCCACGCCAACTGCGACAACACCTGCAAATCCCGCCAGTCCCGCGTGGTAAACGACACCAGCGCCTGCGCCCCCGCCGCCGGCCGCGACCACTCAAACAACTCCACAAATCTCTTCCATCGCGACATCAGCCGCTCATGATTCACCTGAAACGCGCGATCCAGAATCTCCCTTTTGTCAATCGCGCGTCAGCTCTTCCGTTTTCTTAAACGCCAGCGAAAACCACGGCTCATTAAAATTCCCGCTCGCATATTCTTCAAGCTGCATCCCCAGCGACGGCACCACATTAAACGTCGCATGAAAATTGGGAAACTCCCGCAGCACCTCCACCATTCCAAAATAATCCTTCGTGGCATGCAGCCGCGTCCACGGCAGCACATACCGCCCACTCTCCGGATCGCGATACTGCGGCTGATGCATATGCCACAGCACCACCAGGTTCACTCGATTCATCGACTTCCTCGCACTGGCAGTCCTCTCACTTCTCGCTTTTAAGCTCGCTACAAAATGGGGTGCCCCAGACGCCGAACTTGCGTCTGGGGGTTTAGAGTCAACTCCAACCCAAATCTGTCCGCATCATCGCCAAATTGCACTTCGCCACGTCTCCCCAGAACCCCGCCGCGCATCTATTACCCACATCACGCGTTCCAATTTCCCCGCGTGCTAAACTCTCATTCGCCTCATGCGCATACTGGACCGTTACATCGTCCGCGAAGTTTTCCGCCACGCCGCGCTAGGCCTCATCGTCTTCACATTCGTCTTCTTCGTCCCGCAACTCATCCGCCTGATGGAGCTGTTCGTCCGTCACACCGGCTCCGGCACGCAAATCCTCAAATTATTCCTGTGCATCTTCCCTGCCGTTTTCACCTTTACCATTCCCATGGCCGTACTCATCGGCGTGCTCCTCGGCCTCGGCCGCATGTCCGCCGACTCTGAAATCATCGCCCTCACCGCCCTGGGCATCAGCCGCCGCCGCATTCTCGTCCCCGTCGGCGTCCTCGCCGTGGCTGGTCTGCTGCTCTCCCTCGCCATGACTCTGTGGCTCGCACCCCTCGCCGTCCGCACCTTCCGCGCCACCGAAGCCAAGCTAATCGCCTCGCAAATCTCCTTCCAGGTTCAGCCCCGCGTCTTCGACGAGCGCTTCCCGCAACTCATCCTGTACGTTTCCGACGTCGCCGTCAGCGGTACTCAGTGGCACGGCGTGTTCATTGCGGAATCCAATCCGAATCCCAACTCCACCGCCCAGAGCGCTTCCCGCCTAACCCTTGCCGAGCGCGCGATTGTAATTCCCGAGCCCTCCGAGGGCAAGTTGGAGCTGCACCTTCAAGGCGGCAGCACCCACGAATTCGACCGCGACAATCCCGACCGCTACTCCGTCACCGCCTTCGGCCAAAGCGACTGGCCCATCGACGTCAACAATCTCGTCCCCGACAAAGTCCGCCAACTTGCCCCGGCAGAAAAACCCGTCTCAAGCCTGCTCTACGATCGCGGCCCCACCTGGCGCGATTCGCGCGTGGAACTCCAGCGTCGCCTCGCCTTCCCTTTTGCGTGCCTGGTCTTCGCGCTCGTCGCCGTGCCTATCGGCGCACAACCCCGCCGCGGCGGACGCGCTGCCGGCTCGCTCATCGCCGCCCTCATGATCGCCGGGTACTACCTGCTCTTCATCACCGGGGCAGGTTTCGCGCGCCAAGGCGCGGTCCCACCATTTCTCGGAATCTGGACCGCCAACCTGGTCCTCGCCGCCTTCGGCCTTACGCTGCTCCCCCGCATGGAGCAATTCCGCGGCGAAACTCGCTGGCTCCGTCCTTTCGGCTTCTTCAAGCCCCGCATCCGCCTGCTCCGCCGCAAAGCCCGCGCCGGTAAAGCCGCCATCCGCCGCCTCAACGAAGACGCCATCTCGGTAGTCCGCCAAAATGGCAACGGCGACATCGACGCCGACTCCGCCGCCGAAAAACTCGACTCCTTCGACAGCAGCATTCCGCGCCTCCTGGACATTTATATTTTGCGGCGCTTCGGCTGGTACTTCTTCTTAATCATGGCCGTCTTCGTGTTTCTCTTTGAAACCTTCACCTTCTTCGAGCTTCTCGACGACATCGCCCGCCATCACGTTCCTTTTCTCGTCGTCATCAACTATTTTCGGTACTTGACGCCCTACCTCTTATATAACCTCGCCCCGCTCGCCGCATTGGTCGCCGTCCTCGTCACGCTCGGAATCATGAGCAAGAACAACGAAATCGTAGCCATCAAAGCGAGCGGCATCAGCCTCTTCCGCCTCGTTGTCCCGCTCCTCGTGGCGGGAATCGTCCTCGCCGGCACCATGCTGCTCACCGATGAAACCTATCTGCCCTACGCCAACCAGCGCCAGGACTCCCTGCGCAACCAGATCAAAGGCCGCCCGCCGCAAACCTACACCCGTCCGCAGCGCTGGATTTTCGGCGAAAACTCCAAAATCTATAACTATGATTTATTCAGTTCGTCGGAAAGCCTCTTCGGCGGCCTCAGCGTCGTGGAACTCGATCCCGCCACCTTCAACGTCCGCCGCCGCATCTTCGCCAACCGCGCACACTGGTCCCCATCGCAGAAAATCTGGCTGCTGGAATCCGGCTGGGTCCGCGATTTCACCGGCGGCACCATCACTCGCTACGACCAGTTCAACGTCACCTCATTCCCCGAGCTGACCGAGCCACCGGAATACTTCAACCGCGAAGTCCGCCAAGCTTTCCAGATGGACCTCGGCGAACTCAACCGCTACATCGCCGGATTGCACCGCGCCGGTTTCGACGTCGCCAACCTCACCGTGCAGTGGCACGTGAAAATCGCCTACCCGCTGATCGCTCCGATCAGCATGCTCCTGGCAATCCCGTTCGCTTTTCTAGTCGGCGCACGCGGCGCCATCGGCGGCGTCGCCACCGGCGTGGCCATCGGCATCGCCTACTGGAGCATCGCCCGCCTCACCGAAGCCATGGGCGGGGTCGGCCAACTGCCCCCGTTCCTCTCCGCTTGGTCCCCCGACCTAATCTTTCTGTTCACCGGCTTATACTTCTTCTTCAAAATTCCCACCTGATGAACGGGGCAGCCGAAGCAGGCGACGATTATGTGTTCAAGTAACCCTTGAACTCTGGGATTTCTCGGCCGAGACCCAGCAGCACCGCTTTATCAAGAAGTTAAAGTAAAACTTGAAGGCGAGTGGTCCGGTGCATCACGCGTGCGCACCCTTCGTGCGTTGTTCGGAAGGCACCGCGATCGGTCGCGGCCCTTTAACTAAATTCCGGCGAACAATATTCCAAATTGCCGCTGCCACCATCGGGGCAGTTCGCGCCACCAAGCTCAGCGCCAACCCATATTTTCCTGCCCGCCAGCACCGCCCGTAAGCAAACGCAGCGGCTCGTCGCCCAATAAACGTGCGCGTCTTCTGCCCGCCGGGGTACTCCCCGCGTTTTTCCGCCTGCGCCAAGGCAATGATGCTGTCCACCATGGCCTTCAAATTTCTCACGCTGTTTTCGGCATGCAGGCGGTACACCGCAGTACGCGGCCGCTCGATATAGATAAACGGGCTGTGCAGCCCCAGCTTCAACATCAAATTGTTGTCATCCGAGTGGAAGGTCTTCGAGGTCGTGTATTTGCGCAGCCCGCCAATTTCATCGAACGCCGTCTTGCGCACGATCAAAACCCCAGTGCCGACCGGCTCATTGCGCGCCAGAAAGTTCGCATATCTCAGGGCCCTGATCGGTTCGGGCTTCAGCAATGCCGGATCGATTTCGTCTTTAGCCTCTTTGTGGATCATGTTGCCAAGCAGAAATGGGGGAGAGTCGAAATAGCGGATGACCTGGTCGTAGGTCTCCAACGCAAAAGGCAGGAAGTAATCATCGCTGTCCAGCCACACCAAATATTCACCGGTGGCCAATGCCGCCGCCTTGTTGCGCGCCGCCTCAGGACCCTGATTGGACTGTTGCAGGAATCGGACTTTGCTTCCGTACGAGCGAATAATCTCCGCCGACCTGTCAGTCGAGCCGTCGTCGATGGCGAACAGTTCGTAGTCCGTGAAGGTCTGTGCTAACACCGAGTCAATCGCCGGCCGCAGAAAAGCCTCGCGATTGTAAGCCGGCATCAAAATGCTGAATCGCACGGTACTGCTCCCTCGGGGACACCGGGCGGGGACTACAGCATATCAAGTTTGTCTCGTGAAGAACCAGTGTTCTCCTGCGTCAAGGCTGTGGGAAACAACCTCAGCAAGAGTACGTAGCAGCTCCTCATTCATTTTCAAGCTTCAAGTAAAACTTCAATTACGGCTAGCGCTCCAAAAAAATCGGCGCGCCGAAAAATGTCGACGCGCCGACAATGCAACCTTTACTTGAAGACTAAAACGGCGCGAATTATCCAGCAGCCTTCTTGGCTTTCTTTCCGTTGCGAGCCTTCTCTTCCACCACCGCTTGCGCCGCCGCCAAACGCGCGATCGGTACACGGAACGGCGAAGCGCTGACGTAGTCCATATCGATCGAGTGGCAGAACTTCACGCTCTCCGAATCTCCGCCATGCTCGCCGCAGATCCCGATCTTCAGCTTCGGCCGCGTCTTGCGCCCATTCTCCGTGCCCCAGCGCATCAGCATGCCTACGCCTTTCACATCGAGCGACTGAAACGGATCCGCCTTGAACACCCCAGCCTTCTTCTCATCCACATAGTCCGGCAAGAACCGCCCCGCGTCATCGCGCGACAGCCCCATAGTCGTCTGCGTCAGGTCATTGGTGCCGAAGGAGAAGAATTCCGCCACTTCGGCAATCTCCCCGGCCATCAACGCCGCGCGCGGCAACTCAATCATCGTGCCCACGAGATACGGAAGCTTGACTCCCGCCTTCTTGATCAAGTCATCCGCCACGCGCCGCGAAGCCTGCTCCAGAATTTGCATCTCTTTCCGGTCCAGAGTGAGCGGAATCATGATCTCAGGTAATACTTTAACTTTGGCTTTCACGCATTCGATGGCCGCTTCGATGATGGCGCGCACCTGCATCTCTAGAATTTCCGGATACGTGATGCACAGCCGGCACCCGCGATGCCCCAACATGGGGTTCGCTTCGTGCAATTGTTCCACACGCCGCGCCACCACGTCCGCGCTGATGCCCAACTCCTTGGCCAACTCTTCCTGCTTGGCCTTCTCGTGCGGCACAAACTCATGCAGCGGCGGATCGATCAAGCGAATCGTCACCGGAAAGCCGTCCATCGCCTTGAAAATCCCCACGAAGTCGCGCCGCTGGAATGGCAACAATTTATCCAGCGCCTTTACGCGCGCTTCGCGCGTCTCCGCCAGGATCATTTCCTGAATCGCCAGCTGCCGTTCGTGGCTCTTCTCCGGATGCTCAAAATCCGTGAAGAACATATGTTCGGTGCGGCACAACCCAATGCCCTCCGCGCCAAACTCGCGAGCCTTGCGCGCATCCTGCGGCGTGTCCGCATTGGTACGAACGCCGAGGCGCCGCACTTCATCGCCCCACTTCATAATGGTCGCGTAGGCCTGCGGCAAAGACGGCGTCACCAGCGGCATTTCGCCGGAGTACACCACGCCTTCGCTGCCGTTCAGCGTGACCCAGTCCCCTTCTTTCACTGTCTGACCGCCCGCCTGCATCGACGCCGTCTTGTAATCGATGTTGAATTTTTCCGCGCCGACGATGCAGCACTTGCCCCATCCGCGCGCCACCACTGCAGCGTGCGAAGTCTTCCCACCGGTGGCCGTCAGAATCCCCTGCGCCACCGCCATGCCGCCTACATCTTCCGGCGAAGTTTCGCGGCGCACCAAAATTACCTTCTCGCCCTTCTCCGCCCACTCTTCAGCTTTCTGCGCGGAGAAAACTACTTTGCCGACCGCCGCTCCCGGTACCGCATCGATGCCCGTCCCCAGAATGCGCGACTGTAGCGACTTCTTGTCCACCTTGGAATCGATCACCGGATAAAACAGCCGCTCGATATCTTCCGACTTGATGCGTAGCAACGCGTCTTCCTTGCTGATCAGCTTTTCGTTGGCCATGTCCACCGCGATGCGAAACGCCGCAGCCGGCGTGCGTTTGCCGGTGCGCGTCTGCAACATGTATAAGGTGCCTTCTTCCACGGTGAATTCCATGTCCTGCATATCGCTGTAGTGCTTCTCTAGCTGGTTGCGCACCTTTTCGAGCTGCCCGTAAACCTTCGGCATGGCCTTGGCCATTTCGCGCAGCGGAGTCGGCGTGCGAATTCCCGCAACCACATCTTCGCCTTGGGCGTTCATCAAATAGTCGCCGTAGAAAACTTTTTCGCCGGTGCTTGGGTCCCGCGTGAAGCACACGCCCGTGCCAGAAGTCTCGCCAGTATTGCCGAACACCATCTGCATCACGTTGACCGCGGTGCCCGCAACGCCCGTAATCTTCTCCACGCGGCGATACGTCACCGCTTTTTCCGCCATCCAAGATCCAAACACCGCGCCAATCGCACCCCACAACTGCTCCATCGGATCTTCCGGGAACGCCTTACCGGTCTTTTCCTTGAACAATTCCTTGTACTCGCCGACCAATTCCTTCCAGCCGGCAGCCCCAACCGCCGTATCTTCTTTCACGCCCAGGCGGTCTTTCATCCCGCGCAGCCGATGCTCCAGGTCTTCCTTGGACATTTCCATCACCACGGTCGAATACATCTGCACAAAGCGGCGATACGCATCCCACGCAAACCGCTCATTCCCCGTAGCCTTAGCCAAGCCTTCGACGCTCTTGTCGTTCAAGCCCAAATTCAAAATCGTCTCCATCATCCCTGGCATGGAGCGCGCCGAACCCGACCGCACGCTGACCAGCAGCGGCGCCTTGGGGTCGCCCAACTTCTTTTTCGTGGTCTTCTCCAGCTTGGCGACGTTTTCTTCCACTTGCTTCTTCAGTTCCGCGGGATACTTCTTACCGTTCTTATAGAAGTAGTCGCAGGTCTCCGTCGAAATCGTAAATCCCGCCGGCACCGGAAGACCGATCTTGGTCATTTCCGCCAAGCCGGCTCCTTTGCCGCCCAACAACTCGCGCCACTCCCCATTACCCTCTGCCTTGCCCGCGCCAAAAAAATACACCCACTTTTTCACGATGAACCTCGTTTTAGGATTTGTGCTAATTCCGCCACTTCAACCAAAACTTGAATTACGAAATTCGTCTTCAGACTTACCGCTCTCCAACTTCAACTACTGGTTCCATTGTCGAACCGCCGACATTTTTCCGTAAAACAGATTCGAACGATCGATCACTCCTAATTCACGCTTCACCTGAACTACAACTTTTGCGTTCGAACGCTGCCTTGCACTTCCTACATCCACTAGTACTACTATTAAAGCAATACTTTAGATATCAACTCGGTAACTAACCGCTCAGCGTTACCGTCCCCGGCTCGCGTCACGCAACCTCAATCGCAACTTGAACTACCAGCCGTTCGAATCCCAAGAATCTTTCCCGCCCTACCGCGCTCCAGTACGTACAGTTTTCCTATTAAAGTATTACTTTAATTGTCGGCGCGTCGACAATTCTCCGCTCCGACGATTCGCGATCTCGCTCAGCGTCGCTCCTCGGCACCGATCTCCGAAAAGTCCGCCACCGTCGTAAACTCCTTGAGCAGTTCCCCCAGCAGCGTGAGTCGATTCTCACGGATGCGCTCGTCCTGAGCCATTACCATCACTTCTTCGAAGAATCGATCCACCGCCTTGCGCAGCCCCGCGATGGTCTCCAGCGCCTCTTGATACTTCCCTGCGCTCTTGGCCTCGCGTACGTTCGACGCCGCTTCGCGCATCCCGGCATACAGTTCGCGCTCCGCGTCGTTATCGAACAATTCTACCTGCACTTGCCGCCCGTCCAACTTCGCGAGGTCCGCTTTCTCCAAAATTTTACGTACGCGCTTGAAGGACACCGCCAGCGGCTCGAAGTTCTTGGACTTGCGGATCGATTTCAGCGCCACCAATCGCTTCTGCGCGTCCACCAGGTCGTCCGCCCCGGCACGAAACACAGCATTTACCTCGTCATACGCAAATCCATCACGATCCCGCAGGATGAACTTGGCCCGCTCCTGGATAAAGTCCAGCACCTGCTGTTGCTGCTCCGGCGTCATGGTCTTCTTCGGTTTATGCGTGTGCAACGCCTTCGCCGCCGCGCCCACCGCCAACGACAATGACACCGGCAGCTTGCGCTCCAGAATAATCTTCACGATCCCCAGCGCCGCGCGACGCAACGCAAACGGATCGCTCGACCCCGTAGGCACCACACCAACGGTGAAACAACCAACAATAGAATCAAGCTTATCCGCCAGCGCCACCGCACAGCCAGTTACGTTTCGCGGAATCGGATCGGTCATGCCCACTGGCCGATAGTGATCGTAAATCGCGTCGGCCACTTCATCCGGCTCGCCCTGCGCCCGCGCATACAAACCGCCCACAATGCCCTGCAGTTCGCCAAACTCACCCACCATCTCGGTGGTCAGGTCGCATTTGGCCAATTCCGCCGCGCGATCCGCTTCGGCTACACGCGCCTCAATCATCCCGCTGCTGTACCACTGCTCGCTCAGCCACCGCGCAATCGCACGAACACGTTCGACTTTGTCGCGGTAACTGCCCAGCCGCGATTCGTACGTCACCCGCTCTAACTTCGGCAGGTTGTCCGCCAGCGGCTTCTTCTGATCCGCCGCCCAGAAGAATTGCGCATCGGCAAAGCGCGCGCGCAGCACTCGTTCGTGCCCCGCACGCACCAACCCTCGCGTATCTTTCGGCAAATTGATCACTGCCAGAAAACTCGGCGCCAGTTCCCCGCGCTTATTTTCCAGCGCGAAGTATTTCTGGTGGTCACGCATCACCGTGATCAGAATTTCGTCAGGCAGATTGAGGAATTGATCGTCAAAGCGCCCTTCAATCACGCTGGGATACTCGTTCAAGTAACACACGAGGTTCTTCAGCGCGGCATCTTCGTGAATCTCTAAGCCGTTCTTGCGCGCCGCCGCAGTCAATTCCCTCTCGATTTTTTCCCTGCGCAATGCCGGCCGCACCATGACGCCATTCTTGGCCAGCTTCTTTTCGTAGTCCGCAAAATCCTGCACGGTAATCTCGCCGGCGCCAATGAAACGATGCCCATTCGTTGTGTTGCCCGAGGTCACTCCGCCAAAAGCAAAGTTGAGCGCTTTGCCGTCCAGCACCGCGAGTATCCAGCGAATCGGCCGAATGAATCGCGCGCCGTCGAGTCCGGTCCAGGTCATGGAACGTGGCCAAGTCAGATCGTGAATCGCTCGCGGCAGAATCTCGCTGAGAATTTCCGCCGCCGTGCGCCCACGCTTCACCTGCCGCGCCGCGAGATATTCGCCCTTAGGCGTCTGAATCGTGTGCAGATCGCTGAGCTGCAGCCCCTGTTTCTCCGCAAAACTCAACGCTGCGCGCGTAGGAGCGCCGGACGCATCGTACGCTACCGACTTGGGCGGCCCCGTGACATCGTTTTCTACGTCGGCCTGCTTGGCGATTAGCCCACTCACCCAGGCAGTCAACCTGCGCGGCCCGCTAAACGTCTCGACCGTGACGCCCTCGATCAAATTCTCGGCAGTCAGCAGCTTGGTGATGTTGGTGCGCAGCTCTTCTTCCGCGCGTGGCAGCATCCCGGCCGGAATTTCTTCGCAGCCGATCTCAAAAACCAGCTCTTGGCGCAGCTCGCCAGCCTTCCCTGTACTCTTCTTCTTGGAATTTTTATCGGCCACAGGGCTCACGCGCGCAACTCCCGGCGCTTGGCAGGCCCGCCGATTTGTTCCAGGTACGCTGCGGCGGTCTTGCAAGCAGCACTTCGCACCCGCGCCATCAGCGCAGCGCGCTCCGTGGTCGAAATCACGCCACGCGCATCCAGCATATTAAATAAGTGCGAGCATTTCAGGCAGTGATCGTACGCTGCGAGCAGCGGATAGCGCGCGCGATCGATTCCCTTCGACGCGGCAAAGCCTTCAAGTAATACTTTAGCTTCCTTCTCGTGTAGATCGAACTCCGCTCGAATCGCTTCCGCATCGCTTTTATCGAAGCTATAGACCGAAAGTTGCTGCTCTTCCGCCAAGCGGATCTGCCCGTAAGTCTTGTCCTGCGACCAGCGCAGGTCGTACACGCTGTTCACGCCCTGCAAGAACGCGCAGATGCGTTCAAGACCGTAGGTCAGCTCCACAGAAATAGGATCGAGGTCGATTCCGCCGCTCTGCTGGAAGTAGGTGAACTGCGTAATCTCCAATCCATCCAGCAAAACCTGCCAGCCAATTCCCCACGCGCCTAGCGTAGGCGACTCCCAATTGTCCTCTTCAAAGCGGATGTCGTGAACTTTCAAATCGATGCCGATGGCTCCCAGGCTCTGCAAATACAAATCCTGCACGTCAGCCGGCGAAGGCTTCAGAATCACCTGAAACTGCGAATGTTTATAAAGACGATTAGGATTCTCGCCGTAGCGGCCGTCCGCCGGCCGCCGGCTGGGCTGCACAAACGCCACACGGTACGGCTCCGGCCCCAACACCCGCAAAAACGTCTCGGGGTGCATCGTGCCAGCACCGACTTCCACATCGTAGGGCTGCTGCAGCACGCAACCCTGCGCCGACCAGAACTGCGACAGCGTCAGTATCAAATCCTGGAAGTTCAGGCCGACCGTCGGCTTCTCAAGTTTTACTTTAACTGTCAATTGTTCTCCAGCAATTGCCTGGTGTTGAGTTTTCGCTCGGTGTGATGTTCGATCCAGTCCAGCGAAGCTTCCCGCAATTCTCTCATGGCCGGCTTGATCGCTTCTTCCACAACGATGCGGTCCACTTTTTCGCCGGTGAAACGCTCTGCAAGAGCGCGCGCCGGAGCATGCATCGCGAACATCCCCGAACGACGGCACTTGTCGTCAAGCAGTCCCGGTTCCCACCCCGCGAAATAAGCCGGTTTTTCCCCGAATGGGTCGCCGCAATTCGCGCAACGGTCAAATCGCGGAAGCCATCCGCCCAGTCGCACGGTCCAGAACGCGAAATAGCAGAGCGGGAGCGTCCACTCGCTGGTGCGTTCGATTTCCCGCACCGTCAGCAGCAGCAACCGGAACATCGGCTCAGCCGCTTCCTTCTCCGGCAGCACCAACTCGGCCACTTCGCTGACCACCGCCATGCCGGTGCTAAGGAAATAATCGCTCTGCGATTTATTGAACGACTCCAGCGGCTCGCACTGCTGAATGCGCACCAGGTCGCGCGTTTCCTTTTCGACGTACCACAGCTGCACATGTGAGAGCAGTTGCAGCGTCGAACCGTAACGATTCTTGATGCGCCGCGCGCCAGCCGCTACTCCACGCATCCGGCCGCTGGTTCGTCCGACAAAACTTACCAGCCGGTCCGCCTCTCCCAGCGGAAAAGTTTTTAAGATAATGGCTTCCGTTTCCCTGGAGGGCATCGAGTGTTTGGCGCGCCGGCCCATCGGCCCGGTAATGCACAATCAAAAATCCACGCGCTGGCAGAACAATTTTTATTATCACACGCAACGAGCCGGACGCAACGTTTTGCGCCGTAAAAAAGCAAAATTTTCTGTATCACGTCGCAGTTCTTCTTGAGCAGCGACAGTGTAATCGTAATTACGCCGCGCACCAGGCCGAACGATCTCCTTCGATCTATCCGTCGAGAACTGCCGCTCATCCAACGCGGACAACTTTTCATTTGGAGGCAACTCCGCTACTCTGACCGCGGCCAATCGTGTTCATCCCGCTAAAGGATCTCAATCCACATCGCAAGCCGCCAATCATCAATGTTCTATTGATCGCTGCGAACGTAGCAGTGTTCTTTTATCAGCTCACGCTATCGCCGCACTTACTGAAAGCCTTCTTGATGGCCAACGCCACGATCCCGGCGCGATTCCCTGCGCTGCTCGCGGGGCGCATCGATCTCCACGGAGCCGCGTTGCCACTGATCACCAGCATGTTTCTGCATGCCGGCTTCATGCATCTCGCCGGAAACATGCTCTTCCTCTATATATTTGGCGACAATGTGGAAGATTTCTTCGGGCACATCCCGTATCTGTTGTTCTATCTGGTCTGCGGAGTCGGCTCCGGGCTACTGCACATCGTTTTTAATTTTCACTCAGGACTTCCAGCGCTAGGCGCCAGCGGCGCGATCTCCGGAGTGATGGGCGCCTACCTCGTTCTGTACCCCGATGCGCGCATTCTGACGCTGGTCTTCATCTTTCTGGTGCCGATTCGCGCCGTATTCATCCTGCTCTATTGGTTCCTGCTGCAATTCCTCTCCGGAGTATCGAGCCTGGGCGCCGTCAACCAAGGCGGCGTTGCATGGTGGGCGCACATCGGCGGCTTCCTGCTGGGCATTCTCCTGACGATTATGGCTCGCGGGAAACAACGACTCGCATACCAGCGCTAGAACTCCGTCCAGTCACTGCGGCGGACACTTCAACCGCCACTTCCATTGTCGAACCGCCGACATTCTTGGCGTCATCACGCTCGCGAACGAATCTAAACCAGCGCTTTCATTGTCGAACCGCCGACAATCTCGCCAGGACGCTCCGAAGGTGTGGCTCAACGCACACTTCAACCCAAACTTTCATTGTCGAACGGTCGACAATGCGGTGCAGGAGTAGGTGGAAGCGACTTCAAGCACCACTTCCATTGTCGGCATGTCGACATCGCCCGTGCGAACGCGAAGCGCCGACGCCTTTTGTCAGGAGTCAACTAGCTCTTCACTCCATCCGCTTCACGACAGTCGCACCCGTTCATCGTCCCGCCACTTCAAGAATCACTTACGTTGTCGACATGTCGACAGTTTGGCTGATCACGATCGGGTTTCCGCGCTCAACGCAAAAGCTCAAGAAGTACTTTCACTGTTGTCCATGCTACAACTCACAGCTAAGACTCCTTGTCGACGAGGCTTCCAGCAAAACCTAAATTGCATGACCGCATGTCATCTCGGAGCAGTCGCCCATTTCAAGCAAAGTTTTGCGCTCCGACTGCCGAGCATGCACGCGTCCCTGCCTGCAATCAATTCAAGTAACACCTGAGGATCCGGAAGACCGTGCCTGTCCACGCAAACTCCCACTTCGGAATCGACATGAACTTTGGGAGGCTCGACATCGCAAGCGAAAATCTCATGCAGTCCGCCCCTCCAGACCATAGGACACAGTTAAAGCGTTACTTGAACTGAGTTCAGATGCCGCACTTGCTAGCCGAGATTATCAGTTAAGACTTCTAGTAATTCCTGAAACACTTGAGCGCCATGCTGCGACTCCATTCGAGTCGACCGCGGTAGTTCAAACACTTCTCGCAATGCTTCATGTACTTAGTCTCGGACGCCCGTCCTCCGAATCTCTTGCCGGAAGACCTCTAGTAATCTCGAGATGTCGAAGCGCCGACATCGAGAATTGACTTGAACAATTTTGCGTGAATGCCAAGAGCGAATTACCTACTTGCAGCATCCTGAAAATTCACCTGCGTACCGTCCTGCCGTTCTGATGTCATCAAGGCGAAGTTTAAAGTTTTAATTGAAGTACTCGGTGGGCGCGGCAAAGGAACATCGCGACCAGAGCAGGAACCCGCTTACGGGCTCGAGTATCACTTCACGGAACAATTGTTGTGGCGGGGTGATCCTTGAAGTTGCGTCGTATGTTACGAAGAGACCGAAGCTCGTGCAGCCACCACCCAACATTGCGGGCACGTGCCTTAAGGTTTAGGTTTACTTGTCGGCGCGTCGACATTTCGGAGAAAAAATGTGTGGGCAGAGTCATCTCCCACTATGAGACGAACCTGAAGCTTTACTTGATTTGTCGAATCGTCGACATGTTGACCAAAGGGCGATCGGTGCGGCGAGGTGTCGCGTACGAAAAGACCTCAAGTTGAGCTTTCATTGTCGAAGCGTCGACATTTCAGTGAGCGCGATGGAGAGAATCGAGCTTATAGTTTTGCTTGAACGTGGCGGGCCAGCCAGTCGCCGACTTCCACCGTTTTGCGCGATCCGCCCAGGTCGGGCGTTACGAAGTTTTCGTGGACGGCGGCTTTGACGGCGGCGTTCAGCGCGGCGCTTTCGGCATGCCAACCGAGAAAATCGAGCATCATCGCACTGGTCAGCACGGAGCCGAGCGGATTGGCGATTCCCTTCCCGGCGATATTGGGGGCAGAGCCGTGGACTGGCTCGAATAAAGAAGTTTGTCCCGGATGGATATTTCCCGATGGCGCTAATCCCAGGCCGCCGGCGAGTTGTGCTCCGAGGTCGCTGATGATGTCGCCAAACAGATTGTTGGTGACGACTACATCGAATTGACTGGGGTCGCGGACGACTTCCATCGCTAGCGTATCAATATATAGGTGGCGCGACTCGATGTCCGGGTACTCCTGGCGAACCAACTTGAAGACCCGCTGCCAGAGGTCGTGCGCAAAGGTCATGGCGTTGGATTTATCGCTCATGCATAAGCGCTTTAACCCTTTGGCTTTTGCGTACTCAAAGGCGTAGCGGATGATGCGTTCCACGCCTTTTCGGGAGTTGACGTCTTCCTGGATTGCGATTTCGTCGGCAGTTCCCTTCTTGAAGAATCCGCCCATGCCGACGTAAAGGCCTTCGGTGTTCTCGCGGAAGACCATGAAGCGAATATCTTTTTCGGTGCGGCCGTGTAGCGGAGTCAACTGCTGGATGCAGCAGTTCGGTGGGCCGAGCGTTCACGTAGAGATCGAGCTTGAAGCGCAGGCCTAGCAGAATATCGGCGGCGTGTTGATTGGAAGGGACGCGCGGGTCGCCCATGGCGCCGAACAGAATGGCGTCGAACTCGTCCCGCAGCATTTCGACTGCGCCTTCAGGTAGCGTGATGTTCTCGCGGAGATATTTGTCAGCGCCCCAGTCGAACTCGACGAACTCGATCTTGCGGCCGGTAGCCGACGTCACCGCGCGCAGCACTTTTAACGCTTCGGGAGTGACCTCCTTGCCGATGCCATCGCCGGGAATTACCGCGATACGCGCAGCAGGGCCGCCGCTGCGCAGCGGCAGCGGAGTTTTCTTCACGTCATTTTCTGAGGGCATGCGACTAGATTACTTCAAGCGTTCGGTGCGCGTCGCCAGCTTTTCGATGCGCTCGCGGCGAGGTTCAAACCCGATGCCCGGGCCTTGCGGAACGTTGATCGTGCCGCGCGGAGTCACGGTCACTTCGGGATCGATGATGTCTTCTTCCCAGTAGCGCTTGCTGGCGGTGACGTCACCGGGCAAAGTGAAATTTGGCAGCGTGCTGAGGGCAATGTTGTGGGCGCGGCCGATACCCGTCTCAAGCATGCCGCCGCACCACACCGGCACGCTGTTCTGTTGGCAAATGTTGTGGATGCGTTTCGCGGGAGTGAATCCGCCGACGCGCCCAAGTTTAATGTTGATGATTTTGCACGCGCCGAGCGTCACGGCGGCCAGAGCCTGTTCTTCGCTGTGGATGCATTCGTCGAGACAGATGGGAGTGTTAAGGCGCTTCTGCAATTCGATGTGGCCGAAGAGATCGTCCCAGCCGAGCGGCTGCTCGATCATCATTAAATAATAGGCATCGAACTCTTTCAGCTTGGCCCAATCCTCGATGCGGTAAGCGGAGTTGGCATCGACCATCAATTTGATCGTCGGGAATTCCTGGCGAAGGCGTCGGACGAGTTCAATGTCTTGGCCGGGTTTGATTTTGATTTTGATGCGCTGGTAGCCGGCGTCCAGTTCCTTCTTAACGGCCTTCGCCAATACTTCAAGTGATACTTGAAGTCCGATGGAAACGCCGCTGCTGATTTCCTGCTGGGTGCCGCCCAGCAATTTCCAGAGAGGCATATTTCTTTGACGCGCTTCGGCGTCCCAGATGGCAGCTTCCACGCCGCCCTTGGCCATGTTGTGGCCGCGCACGCGCAGCAGCAGATCCCAGATCTCTGCGGCGGATGAGAATTCCCTGCCCTTCAACATGGGCCACAGATTTTCGCGGGTAATGATCCAGGCGGTCTCGATCGTTTCCGGACTGTAGTAAGGATCGTCGCTGGCGACGCATTCGCCCCAGCCGGAGACGCCGTCGACGATGGCTTCTACCAGCATCACGCGGCGTTCGTGGACGCGGTCCATGCTGGTCTCAAAGGGGGCGATCAGTTTCATGGGAACTTCGCGAAGGATTAGTTCATCGATTTTCATGAGTTAGGTAAGCCGGCCTCCAAAGTTAGACAGCTAGAAATCGCTCCAGGGTGCGAGCAGATAGGCCGGGGCGGCGGGATCATTGCGCACGCCCACGACCGCGTAGCCGCGTTGAAAATGCCTGGTGAAACTATCGCGCAAGCGAGTTTGAAGCGCGGCGGTTTGGTCCGCGTCGAGGTTTTCCGTTTCGGTTGCGCCATAGCCGGCGGGCAGATCGAGCGACACGAAATGTTCGGGCATGGCTACCGGGAGGCCTGCGGCAGCGGCTACAGCTCGATGAGAATCCAGTTGCCATTCGGCGACGAGGCGATCGGTAGGCAAGCCGCGATGTAATGGACTGCTGGTCACGCCGTAAAAATTCGGAAGATATTCGCGGCAGATGGCGCCCAGGCGGTTGCAATTGAAATAAGCGTTGCGAAATTCGAGCGGGTCAAAGGTCCACAGGATGAGACGGATGCCGCGCATCAGCGCGTCCTCGCGTTGTAAAAGCTTCAGCAGGCGGCCAACGCCGCGATTGCGGTAATCGTGGTGCACCGCGGTCATGTGCGAGTGCAGATACACGGTAGAATCGCGCCAGCCGACGACGGAAAGAGTGAAGCCGGCGAGGCGGTCGCCGTCGAAGGCGCCGAGGACTTGGCCGCCGGTGTGACTGGCCACCACGAACAGCGTTCGTGGCTCAATTTCAAGATCGACTTCGCCCCAGACTTGCTGCTGCAGCGCGACGCAGAGTTGGAATTCGTCCAGCGTGATGCATTTGCGCACTACCAGTGCATCGCTCATCGGGTGGGAGCGGCCGCGGTTTTGCGCTTGGCGGAAGGTTTGATGGGATTGCGCGCAGTGTCGCCAATCGCTTGATTTTTAGCGCCGATTTCGCTTGTCAGCCGCTGATGAGACTTCTGCTTCGCTTTGCTTCACTGCGTCCCACAAAGCTTCCATCTCTTCGCGTGGGAGTTGCGCGAAATCCTTGGAGCGGGCGCGCGCGGCTTGCTCCATGTTTTGGAAGCGCCGTTGGAATTTGGCGTTGGCTTTCTTCAGAGCGATTTCCGGGTCGACTTGCACGAAGCGGGCGAGATTTACCGCAGCGAAGAGCAGGTCGCCTAGTTCTTCCTCGGCTCTATGCGTTGCTGCCGAAGAATTTTTGTTGGCGAGTTCGTGCTGAACTTCGGCGATTTCTTCGCGGAGTTTTTCGAAGATGCCTTCGGTGTTTTCCCAATCGAAGCCGGCGCGGGAGGCTTTGCGAGTGAGTTGTAGAGCTTGCAGCGTTGCGGGGAGACCGCGCGATACTCCGTCTAGAATTGATGCGGATTTTTCTTTTTTCAGTGCAGCGCTGTTCCCTGCCGCGGCTCGCTCCTGGGCCTTGATCTGTTCCCAATTGCGTAAAACTTCTTTGGAATTTTTGGCCTGCACGTCGCCGAAGACGTGCGGGTGGCGGCGCACCATCTTGTCGTGAACGCTGCGGACAACATCAGCAACGCTAAAGCGATTTTCTGCGCGGGCGATCTCTGAATGAAAAACGACTTGGAGGAGCAGGTCGCCCATTTCGTCGGCGAATTTAGAGTCGTCGCCGGAATCCAGAGCGTCCATGACTTCGTAAGCTTCTTCGATCAGGTAAGGGCGGAGCGAGGCGTGGGTTTGCTCAATGTCCCAAGGGCAGCCCTTGGGCGCGCGCAGCCGTTTTTGAACCGCTACTAATTTCTCGAACCATTCGCCTGCGGAAAGCTGTTTCGCTCCAGCAGAGATGGATTTCGTGCGCGTGCGGGTTCGCGCAGCGCTGGTTTTGCGCGGCTTACGTTTTGATCTTGTGCGGGAAGGCATGATGGCCGCGCGCGCACTCAACGCAGAGTTTTTACTGTACGGTGCGCGTGAACTTTTGACAAGAGAGCGGCCAGGGCAGTGGTAGACCATTATCCGGTTAGCGCGTTAATCAAGCACTAGGACACTAAGGGAAGGAGAGCATGCCCATGGCCTAAAGATACTTGGAGGTTTGCGACTGTTCACAATCGAGTCAGCTAAACCGAACAATGAGTGCATACTGAAAACTGAGGAAAACACAATGCCAAACGACTCGCATCAAAGAGCGGCCGAGTTCCATGAACTTGCTGCGCATGCCCATCGTGCAGCGGCGGCGCATCACGGCAAAGAAGATCACCTGACTGGCCATGAACACTCGAAACAAGCTCTCGAACACGCCAAAAAGGCTTGGCAGTTCTCCCAAGAGGCGAACGCAAATTCCTCGAAGTCGGCTGGAAAATCCTGAAGCACTGGCGGGTAAAGACGTTTTCATGAACGTCCGGCTCACAAACAGCCTGCTCCTCTCAACAATATTAAGGCTTGGGCGGTGAAGGCAAAACGCCGAGCTGGGCCATCAGGCCAAAAATATCCATGATGATGCGAGTGTCCTTGATGCGGCCAGCCTCCAGGCGATCGATGACGACTCCCCAGACGCGCACGGGCCGTCCTGATGCGGGAATGCCGAGAAATTCACCGTTGTGGGTGCCGGTCCATTCAAAGCGACTGGCTACCTTATCGTGTTCCGTGATTTGCTCCTGAATGGAAAAGACAATGTCCGGAAAACCGGAACGCATGGCGCGAAGAACATCTTTCAAACCATCGAGTCCGGGACCCTGGCCCGGCAGTGGCACCTGCTCCACGACGTCTTCCCAGACATACTGCGCTGCGGCTTCGATGTTTCCCTCGGTGATCACTTCGTCTACAAAGCTTCGGACGATCGAGGCGTTATCCTGTGCCATTTTCTTCCTCTCCGATTCGGAACGTGATTATACGCGTTCGCACCAGGAGCAAAATCGCCTTGGAGTCTAACGAAAAGCACGACCAACTACCGCTATGGTGGCGAGAATGGTCAAATGTGGCAGGCGTGATAAACTAGCAACTACCTTCCACATTGAGGATTACCTTGGCTGAACACAAACCAGAAGAGACATTTCGAGTGATTGACCGGCGACCGTTTACGTCTGAGGGCGAGATACGCCCGGATGTGGTGGAAGCGGAAGAGCGCAAGGCGGAGCGCGAAGCTGCGATTGAAGCGGCGCGCCATCCGGCGCCAGCACCTGCTGCGACCGATGCTGCTGCTGGGCAAAATCAACTTCAGCCGGTCGCGGATGCGCCGAAAGCTTCGCCGGCGTTTGAGAATTTGATTCGCATGATTGGGAGTAATGCGGCGATGGTGTTGGGGGCGTACGCCGATCCGCGGACTGGGCAGCCGGTGATCGATCCGGAGGCGGCGCGAGAATTGATTGATATGTTGGACGCGCTGCAGGAGAAAACTAAAGGCCATCTGGCGGCGGAAGAAGAACACCTGCTGGTGGATTTGCTCGGCAAGTTGAAAATGACTTATCTCGAAGTGAATCAGGCGCTGGCGGCGCAAGCTGCGAAGGTCGCGCAACAAGCGAAGGTTGGGGCGAAGCGGTAGAGGTTTTTGCGGGTGATGGGTCGTTCCTGCATCGGGCGATCATAAGACTCAGGTTCATGAACCGAATGCGAACCTGGGCCACACTCGGTTAGCTGGGTGTTGTAAGAAAAAATTCTGAACAGACGAACGACGGAAAAATTTGCGCGCGGAGTTTTGCGTTATTCTCGAAGTGTTTCTTTACGGCAGGACTTAAAGTTTTACTTTATGGCTGGTGAAACTCACAACGAAGCGATTCAGTTGACGGTGCTGGGTTCGGGCACTTCTATGGGCGTGCCTACGCCCGGCTGTCATTGTCGGGTGTGTAGTTCGCGGGATTCGCATGATAAGCGGCTGCGCCCTTCCCTGCTGCTTTCGCGTGGCGGTCAAAATGTGGTGATCGATACCACGCCGGATTTTCGGCAGCAAATGTTGCGCGCGCGGGTGGAGCGGCTGGATGCGGTGTTGCTGACGCACGGGCACGCCGACCACCTCATGGGCTTCGATGACATTCGCCCGTTTAATTTGCGGCAGAAGGCGGCGCTGCCGGTGTACGGAAATGAAGAGACGTTTGCGGTGTTGCGGCAGGCGTTTTCGTATGTGTTTAGCGGTGCGCCGACGCTGAGTTCGATTCCGGCGGTGGATTTACATGTGGTGTCCGGGCCGTTTGAAGTTTTAGGCGGAGTGACGGTGACGCCGATTCCGCTGGTGCACGGGAAGCTCGAAGTGCTGGGCTATCGATTTGGAAATGCGGCGTATTTGACGGATTTTTCCGTATTGCCGGAGACGTCGGCGGCGTTGCTGCACGGGTTGGACGATTTGATCATCGATGCGCTGCGGGATATTCCGCATCCGATGCATCAGACAGTGGAGCAGGCGCTGGCACTGGTGGCGAAGCTGGTGCCAAAGCGCGCGTGGTTCACGCACATTGCGCACGATTTGCCGCACGCGGAAACCAATCAGCGTTTGCGCGCGCTGGGGTTGCGGAATGTACAAATGGCGTATGACGGGCTGCAGTTTGAAGTGAAAGTTGGCGGCGCGGATCAGAGTGACGGGCGGCAGAAAATTTCGGCTGCGGACACTGAACTTTTGCGTGCGCGAGTTCCAGGGATTTGTACGTTTCCTTCGCCCCAGGCTTGGAAAAAACACTATTCGTCGCCGGAGCGGCGCAGCGTTTTGACGATCGGAAATTTTGATGGGCTGCACCTGGGGCATCAGGCGATTTTGCGCGCCACTGTGGAGCGCGCGCTGGAGACCAAGTCGGTGTCGACGGCGCTGACGTTTGATCCGGCGCCGCGCAAAGTGTTGCGGCCGGAGTCGGCGCCACAACGCTTGAGCACGAATACGCAGCGGATCGAGTGGTTCAGTCAGGCGGGCTTAGAAGCGGCGGTGGTGATGCCGTTCACCATGGAATTGGCGGGGCTGGCGCCAGAAGATTTTGTTGAGCAGATCTTGATCGCGGAATTGCGCGTCGCGGTGGTTTTGGTGGGAGAGAATTTTTTGTTTGGGCACCGGCAAGCCGGCAACGTGAAGTTGCTACGCGAACTGGGCGAGCGCCTGGGATTTGAAGTGGTGATGATTCCGCCGGTGGTGTATCGCGGAAAAGTGGTGTCCAGCACGCTGATTCGCCGCGCGGTCGCGGACGGCGATGTGAGTTATGCGGGGAGATTGCTGGGGCGGCCGTTTGTGCTTACTGGCGAAGTGGTGAGTGGGACCGGGACCGGGAGCAAATTTACGTTTCCTACGTTGAATCTTGCGCCAGAGCAGGAGTTGTTGCCGGGGCGTGGCGTGTACATTACGCGGACGGCTTTTCCTGGGGATCCGCGGAGTTATCGCTCGGTGACCAACGTCGGGATGCGGCCGACGTTCAATGGCAGTGCACTGACGGTGGAGACGCATTTGCTGGATTTCCGCGGGGAAATTCCTGCGAAGCGGATTGAGGTGCGGTTCTGGGAACGGCTGCGCGAAGAGAAAACATTTAACGGTGCGGAAGAATTGCGTGCGCAGATTGCGCGAGACATTGATCGCGCCAATCGCTTCTTTACTCTGCTCAGGACTTTGCGAACAGCGCAGCAGCCTGCCTAATTTTCTTTGACGAAGATTGCTTCCGGAGTTTTCTACTGGCGCGAGGGAACCCTATGCGCTCTTGGCGTTTTGAGTCGACCCGCGTGAAACGGTAGAGCTGTGGCTTTCTTTAGGTGTCGACCGAGGCAGCGCCGCCACCGAGCCCCGGATTGGCCGCAAGACACTCTGCGCAGTAGCCGCCGACTTCAGTGCGCGAGATGGTGACCTTCATGTTGAAGTCGCGGGCGATTTGTTCTTTCAGTTGTTCGTAGAGCCGGCTCTCAAATTCGCGAACTTTTCCGCAGCGCAGGCAGGCCACGTGAATGTGATCGCGCGGGCCGTGACTTTCATAATAGTGGCGGTCGCCGCGCAGGTGCAACAAATCCAGTTCGTCGATGAGACCCTGTTTTTTTAGCAGGTCGATGGTTCGATAGACGGTGACGAGGTGCACGCCCGGGTCGATTTTCTGCGCGCGCGACAAAATCTGGTCAACGTCGAGATGCTGTTCCGCGTCATCCATGACTTGCAGAATGACGCGGCGCTGTTTGGTCATGCGCAA
Source organism: uncultured Acidobacteriota bacterium (assembly GCA_963846145.1). Taxonomy (GTDB): domain Bacteria; phylum Acidobacteriota; class Terriglobia; order Acidiferrales; family UBA7541; genus Acidiferrum. The sequence continues at coordinate 650,512 of CAWJUV010000010.1, forward strand.
ACCACGCCCGGCCAGGACTTGATGCAACTTGCCGGTGGTCTCCGCAGTATTGATGCGTTCACCGGTCGAGGCGCGATGAGACGGCGCTGCAGGCACTAGCATGCCTCCGAGAAACTGCTTGAACGACGCGCCGCAGCTGGAACAATGCGCATGGCGGTATTGTACCTAACGTTAGCCGATCGCGCCAAAGAGATGAGCTTCCGCGGATTTACCCACTGTTAGCGGCGGTTCGGCAGCGACAACCAGGCACCGCATGTTAGTAGGAAATCCGATGCACTTCAGTCGGGAACGTTGAGCTTGGGTAGTAACCTCACCCAGCTAGTACGTATATTGGCGAGTATGGGTCGAGGAACGTAAACTAGGGGCATCGTGATCGAGCAAAAGATCAACGAATTCTTTGGCGACGCCGAGTCTACCGGCTTTGGGACCGGTTGGTGGAGCGGGGTACTCTCGGCTTTTTTTGGATTTCTGGCGTTTGGCGGAGTCCTGTGCCTGCATTTTCCCCAACTACTGAGCTCTCCTGAACTGCGCCCACACTATCCAATGCAGGTCATGCGCATTTTGATCCAAGGTCTCATCGTGGCAGCGATTTTCTTCGGGGTCCTTTCGGCGATTTTGCGGAAGAAGAAAATTCTGGCGTTGACGGGAATGCTGTTGGCCATCGCGGCCACCGCTTTGGGCGGGTCCAGCGTGCAGATTAATGGAGCGCTGCACAATGGCCCGGCGATCGGACTGGATTGGTTTTTGCTGGATTTGCTGTTGATGGCGCTGATCTACGTGCCGCTGGAAAGAATTTGGCCGCAGTATCCACAACAAGGGACATTCCGGAAGGATTGGGTTTTGGATGTGGTGTATTTCATGTCTACCCATCTTCCACTGCAAATTTTGTCTTTTCTGGTGCTATTGCCGGCCACCCAAGCCACCAAATACCTGGGTGTTCCGGTGGTGCAGGAATTCATCGCGCGATTACCGTGGGTTTTGCAATTCGGCCTGGCGGTTGTCGTTGCCGACGTTGCGGAATATTTTATTCACCTGGCTTTACACAAAGTGCCCTGGCTGTGGCGTTTTCACGCCGTGCACCATTCCTCGAAGGCACTGGATTGGATCGCCGGCTCGCGATCCCATTTTGTGGACGACACGCTGGTGCGCGGATTCATCCTGGTGCCGCTGATGCTGGGATTTTCGCAAGGGATCATCGTGGCGTATTTGATTTTCGTCACCATCCACGCAACCTGGACTCATTGCAATTTCGGCCCCAGCGCGAAATGGCTGGAAAAATTCCTAGTAATGCCCCGGTACCACCACTGGCACCACACTTCTCAAACGGAAGGCATCGATAAGAATTTTGCGATTCATTTTCCGTGGATCGATAAAATTTTCGGGACGTATTACTACCCCGACGAATGGCCGAAATCGTACGGTTTAAGCGGCGAAGAAATCGCGCCGGGCTTTTTCAGGCAAACCATTCAACCGTTTACCAAAAGAAAGAGGACGCCTTAGAAATTCAGCGCCTCCAAGGGGACGTCCTTGGGAATATCCTCGCCCCGCGCAGTGGCTTTTACCAAACCAAGAGATTTCATGAGCTTCACGGTGATAAATCCGAAGTCGTATTCGGATTTATGGTGGCTGAGCCGCAAGAGGCCTGGATAGTGGTGATGATTATTCTGCAGGCAGGCGCTAAATGTGGCGGTTACCGGTAGCCACTCGCCTATATTCATGGCGTTGTCTTCCTCGTCGTGATACCGACGGTATCCAAAATCGCGAGTGTGGGTCCAGTAGTTTTGGATCATATTTACCCACGCGGCAAAAACGCGCATGCCAATCCACATGGCCAGCGCGAACTTGAGGTCTCCCACTACCTTCCACAAGAGACCAAAACTAATGGCCTGAGCGAAAATTGCAAAAAACGGATTGGCGGCAATCCGAAAAGTCCGCGATTTCAAAATCCGGTCGTCGGATAAATTCTCGATGCAGCGATAGGGCGCAAGGCAGAGATACAGGGTTCTCCAAAAACCGTCGCCGGAAACTTTATTGGGATCGCCGGGATGATCGGCATGGATGTGATGCAGGCGGTGGCGATTGACCCAGGCGATGGGATCCACATAAAGCCCGAAGAAGTTGTTTCCCACCGTGACGGTTTTCATGAACCACTCTTTGTAGTCGAGCGAGCGGTGAGCGATTCCCAAATGAAGGACATCCGCGAGATAAACTCCGCCAAGGAACCAGCAAAAGATGAAATATGCTGCGCCGATCAGCGTTCCGAGCCAGGGGCCCAAATGCGCGGGGGCAAGATACGCACAAGTCAGCAGGTAGAGGGCGATAATCAGATAGCCGATGACGTTGTAAATTTTCATGAACACTCCCAGGAGGGGTATTCAAGCAGAAATTGGAATTGCTTTCAAATGAGAAGGTGCGAGTTCCAAGGGTTTGTAGTCGAATGATGCGGGGGCGAAAGCCACCGCAATAATCGCGGTTCTCGTTATTCCGTCGATCGGGATTTGACGATGCGCCGAAAAGATTTCTTCGGTCGGTTAGGAGTGGGTGGGGAGCATGCGCATGACGTCGTTGTACATGACGTAGGCGAAGAGGACTAGCAGGAAGACGAAACCGACCTGCACGAAGCGTTCTTTGAAGGCCAGGCTGAGGTCGCGACGCATGCCGCCTTCGATGGCGAGGAGCAGAATGTTGCCGCCGTCGAGGATGGGGATGGGGAGAAGATTTAGGATGCCGAGGTTGACGCTAATCAGCACCATCAGCGAAAGCACGGCGAGCGGGCCTTTTTTTACGGCTTCGCCAGCGGCGCGGGAGATACCTACGGCGCCTTGTAATTGCTTGACGGAGACGCGACCGTTAAACAGTTTGCCGACCACACCGATGGTTTCGCTGATGCGGTCGCCGGTCATCACAAGAGCGCTTTGTACACCTTCGCCAAAGCTGGCGCGGTGATAGGCGGTTTGGTCGCGCACGGCAACGCCGACCTGATAAATTTTGTCGCCGGTTTCGGTGACGCCGGCCTGGGGAGTGACGGTGGTGTGGACGGTCTGGCCTTTGCGCAGCAAATCGAGCTGAACCGGTTTGCCGTCGGAGCCGCGCACGCGCTCGACGAATTGTCCCCAGTACTGAATTTTTTGCCCGTCGACGGATTCGATTTGGTCACTTTCTTTTAGCCCAGCGTGATCGGCGGGGCTACCGGGTGCGACTTCGTCCAGCACCGGCTGAAGCGGAGGGAAGCCAAGCAAACGGTCGCTACTCGGGTCCGTCAAGTTGACCTTAATTTCGCGTTTTACTCCGGCGTTTTCTACTTCGGCGTTGATTTGGGCGCCGCGGCCGAGATCGTGGAAGATCTTGGCGCATTGTTCCCAGCTGGGATTGTTCACGCCGTTCAAAGAGAGAATCTTGTCGCCCGGTTGAAATGGGCTAGGTGGAGCAGGTGTGGCATTCGCCGGGGGAGTCGGGGGCGTGGTCAACGCTACGACTTGGACCGGTTGATCGAGGTATGCGGAATGCGGCACACCGACTGCGATGAACAAAACGGCCAAGCGCGATAACGGGAAAAATCAAATTAACCGCGGGGCCTGCGAAAGAAATTAATGCGCGCTGCCAACGCGGCTTGCTCATCAATTCATCGGAAGAACCGGTGGGCGCGTCTGCTCCGGCGTCGACATCGGTGATGTCCTGGCCAGCCATGCGCACGTAACCACCGAACGGGAGGGCGCTGACACGCCAGTCAGTGGCGCCGCGCTTCCAACCAAACAGCCGAGGGCCGAAGCCGATGGAGAACACATCCACGCGCACCTTGAACATACGCGCCACGATGAAGTGGCCCCACTCGTGAATCATGATCATCAAGCCCAGAACGAGCGCCACGCCCACCAGCAGGTTCATCTGAATCTTCTCTCCCGGCTATTTCGGAACCAACACGCGATACGAAGTACGTTCTTAACTTACGTTAATTCTACGACGGCGGATTTTTCTGCGTCGCCATCAAATTTCTTCACGTTGCCACGGCGGTTACTGAGGACTGCCGGGCCTGTACTGCTTCCCTGGCGATGCGGCGCGCTTCCTTGTCGGCGTCCAACACGTCGGACATTTTTTCCAACTTGGTGCGCGGCATTTTTTCCAGGGTGCTCTCGATGACCGCAGCGATTCCGTTGAAAGGCAACCGACGCTCGAGAAATGCGGCCACGGCGATTTCGTCGGCGGCGTTTAAAGCGCAGGGCAATGCGCCGCCTTTTTTCATGGCCTCGCGAGCTAGACGCAAGCACGGGAAGCGACGGGTTGAGGCTGCGGCGAAGTCCAAGCGCTTCAGCTTCTTCCAGTCGAGAGCTAAGTCATTGGATGCGACGCGTTCGGGATAGGTTAGCGCGTACTGGATGGGCATGCGCATGTCGGTGGGGCCGAGTTGCGCGAGGACGCTGCCGTCGACGTATTCGACAAAGGAATGCACGGTGGATTGCGGATGGATGATGACGTCGATTTGATCGGGGCGCATGCCGAAGAGCCAGCGCGCTTCGATGACTTCGAAGCCTTTGTTCATCATGGTGGCGGAGTCGACAGTGATGCGGTTGCCCATGCGCCAGTTGGGATGGTTGAGAGCTTGTTCTGGAGTGATGGCGTCGAAATTGGCGAGCGGCGTTTTGCGGAAGGGGCCGCCAGATGCGGTGAGGACGATGCGGCGGACTTCGGTGGTGCGGCCACTGCGGAGGCATTGGTGGACGGCGTTGTGTTCGCTGTCGACGGGGAGCAGTTCCCTGCCGGCTTTTTGTGCGGCGGCCATGACCAGTTCGCCCGCGGCGACGAGGACTTCTTTGTTGGAGAGTGCGACGGTCTTGCCGATTTTTACGGCTTCGTAGGTGGCGGTGAGGCCGACGACGCCCACTGCGGCGGAGACTACGATGTCGGCGTTGGGAATGGTGGCGACGGCGAGCATGCCTTCTTCGCCGTGGTGGATGCTGGGGAGCGGGATGTTTTTTTCGCGGAGGGCGGCGGCGAGGGCGTCGGCCTTTTCTCCGTTAGCCACGGAGACGACCGAGGGGCGGTGCTTTTCGATTTGCGGGATGAGTTGTTCGAGGTTAGAGCCGGCGGCGAGGCCAGAGACGGAGAATCGTTCGGGCAGAGATTCCACGACGGCGAGGCATTGGCGGCCGATGGAGCCGGTGGAACCGAGAATGGCGAGGTGCTTCACGTGCTCCTTCCGTGAGCGGTGGCGTTAGAAGCGGGGCGAGGAGTTGGGAATGACCAAAACAAAATAATACCAGACTACTGGCAGGGCCAAGATTAAGGCGTCAATTCGATCGAGGATGCCGCCGTGGCCGGGAAGAAGTGCGCCGGAGTCTTTCACGCCGGCGCTGCGTTTCCAGGCGGATTCGATCAGGTCGCCGATCTGGCCGGCGATGTTGCCGAGGGCGGCAGCGCCGAGCAAAAGAGGGAGTGGCTCACTGAGCCAACGTGCAAAGGCGAATGCGACTAATAGTGAGCCGAAGAAACCGCCGATGGAGCCTTCCCAAGTTTTCTTGGGGCTGAGTTGGGCGGCGAAGGGATGTTTGCCGATGGCGCGGCCGACGAAATAGGCGGCGGTGTCGCTGACCCAGATAACTACGAGCACGAAGAGTAAAAGGCGCGGACCTTCGTCGCCGAGTTCGCGGTAGCGGATGGTGTAGCTCAGAGGGAAAGCGACGAGGAGCAGCGCGCTGGAGCTGATTCCTGCTGAAGGCAAGGCTTCGACGAGAGGACGGCGCGTAGCGAGGGTGATGCAGGCGACTCCGACGAAAAAAAACAGGAAAACATCTTCGGCGCGCGGGTAGTAATGGTGAAGGAGCCAGGTCGCGTGGCTCGGAGCGACGATGCTGCCGAAATCTCCGAACTGCACTGCGCTTTTCAGCCACTGGAGGTAAAGGATCAGCAACGTGCAGAAAGCGGTCCAGTAGCGGTAGGCGCGGTGGCCCATGGCGTCGCCGAGTGCAAAATACTCGAAGAGCGCGAGAAGGGTGACAAGGGCGGTGGCGAGCGCCACGATGGATGTGGGCGCCCACAGTACGAGCGCTACGACTACAGGGATTAAAACTGCGGCGGTGCCGATGCGTTTCCAGGTTTGCAAACGTTCAATCCGCGTTGGGTGAATTTGCGACGGAACATTACATCACACGTTGCGCGTGCTGCGAGAGTCGGCGCTGAAAATGTTTCTAGTTGCGGTGGTTCGTGGAGGCGTGGAGAAGGAGGCCCATTGCCCGGATGGGACAGACACCACGTTTCTCAGTTGGGTTTTTTGATGATTGATAATTTTTTGGTGGGAAACGTGGTGTCAGTCCCTGGTTTAGGCGGGGCCGGAGAAATTCAAAAGAAAGACCCAGGTTCGTGAACCAAAGGCGAATCTGGGCCACCCGTTGTCGGCTGAAGTTCGATGGTTGATGCAGAAAGTTATTTGCCGGCGGCGCGGGGGGCGGGGGTGGCGTGGGCTTCGGCGGCAGCTTCGGAGTCGGAGGAGGAGAGGCCGCCGTAGCGGCGGTCGCGTTTTTGGAATTCGAGGAGGGCTTCAAGAAGACGGGCGCGGCTGAAGTCGGGCCACAGCGTATCGGTGACGAACATTTCGGCGTAGGCGATTTGCCACAGGAGGAAATTGCTGACGCGCATTTCGCCGCTGGTGCGGATCAGGAGATCTGGATCAGGAAGGCCTTCAGTGTAGAGGCGAGCGGAGAGTTGGCTTTCTGTAAGAGGAGTGAATGCGCCGTTATTGGGGTGCACGCGATTGGATTCGGCGCGTTCCGCGAGGATGGCGTTGAGGGCGTCGACGATTTCCGCGCGGCCGCCGTAGTTCAAGGCGATACACAAGGTCATGCCGGGATTCGTGGAGGTGCGCTCGGTGGCTTCGTGGACGTCTTTTTGCACCGCGGCGGGCAGTTCGGAGATGCGGCCGAGGAAGCGCATGCGGATGTTGTTGCGCTGGATGAGCGGCATTTCTTTGCGGATGTATTCGCGGAGGAGCTGCATCAGAAAATCGGTTTCGACTTTGGGGCGGCGCCAGTTTTCGACAGAGAAAGCGTAGAGGGTAAGGGCTTCGATGTTAAGGCGGGCGCAAGTTTCGATCACGACGCGGGCGGTTTTGGTGCCGTAGCGGTGGCCGGCGATTCGCGGCAGGTGACGACGCTGAGCCCAACGGCCGTTGCCGTCCATGATGACCGCGACGTGGCGCGGGAGGCGCGCAAGGTCGAGTTGTTTGAGGAGCGAAGACTCTTCCACGCTGATGGGGCCGAGGTTTTGCGGCGCGGTGATCAGCGATGGGGAGTGGAGTTTGGTGGACACGCGGCGACCGTAGCGCGGATTTGAGGCGAATTCCCTTTACCGCGCAAAGTTAACATACCGAGTCGTAGGGATGCAAATGCAGTGTGATGAAAATTGTACGCGCGTTCCCAAACGAAATATTCACACGTGAGGCGATTCTTGAGTTTTACGCTTCTGAGGGCGGAACGACATATTTGTCTGGGACAAATGCCTGCGCGAGACTTCTAGCCAAGCACAGCCTACCCTCGCAAAGAGCGCGAGGGTAGGCCACCCGTCTTCGTGTGGGTAGGCTCCCTGGTTTCAAGATGAGCTGAAAATCTTCAGCTACTGGTCGGTGCCAACCAGTTGGACGGCGTCGATTTCGTTCCAACCCGGGATGATGTTGGTGGCGATGGTGACTTTGACGCGATCGGTTTTGAAGGTGGTCTTGGGACATTTGACCATGAGGTAGTTGAGGTCGGTGGTGGGATCGTTGCCGGCCCAGACGGTGTGCGCGGTGTTCTGTTCGTCGAAGATTTCAATTTTGATCACTGCGCCGGAACCGAAGGATTCGCGGACGCGGATTTCTTCGGCGTGCACGGGCCTGGGATATTTCAGATCGAGCCATTCGATGCCGCCATCGGGAGTCTTGCTGGTCCAGGCCTTGCCGTCGTCGGCGTATTTGTCCACGTTAGGTGCGCCAGTGGCTTGGTTGGCAGACCACGCGGATGCGCCTTGGTTATCTTGGTAAGTGGAAGAGGCGGTGGCTTGGATGGCCCATTGGCCGTTGGGGTCGTTTTTGATTTCGTCTTGTTTGAGAGCCCATTGGGCGCCGGCCAGTTTAGCGGTGGTTTCTGCATTGTTAGCGGCCCCGGCGGCAGCGGGAGTTGCGGCGGGCGGAGTGGTGGGCGCGGGCGCAGGAGTAGTAGCGGGAGCGGAGGTCGTGGCGCTGGTGCTGCTGGGAGTTTCTTTCTTGCCGCAACCGACGATTACGGCGAGAGCAACTAGCGAGTACGAGAAAAGTTTTAGGTACGGTTTCATTCTGTGCGGGCTCCGAGTCAACACCACAAAGGGCCACGATGGCCACGGCGGTGTTGGAGATAGTGAGAATTTGTGCAGCGATGCTAGCGCGATTGGTGGCGCGGAGACAATCAGATTCAAGGCCGAAGTTGCGCGGATGAAAAAAGCCTCGCGCCGAAAATGGGCGCGAGGCTTTTTGACAACTGTGGAAGTTTTAGGAGCCTAACAAGTTTTAGGAGCCCAACTTAGTCCGCGACCACGAGCAGCAGGCGGACGCCGGGGTGTCGTACGTTAATGAGGTAATACTGGCCGTCGATGTAGTCGATGTAGACGTCATCGTCGTAGCTCCAGTCGCCAGGCCATGCTTCGGAGTAGGTGAAGTAATACCCGCCGTACGAAACCCGGCGATCGGAGCTGCGTGTTACGCGGAAGTGATGTGAGCTGCCAATTTGCGCGCGGAACTTTTCGTCCGGCTGGCGACGAGCGCCGCCGTTATTGTGCTGCTCGGTGCGGGCGTTATTTTGTTGGACGGTGTGCTCCTGGGTGGCCGGACGCGCGGGGGCGTTGGCTGGGTGTTCTTCGGGCTTGGCCTTGGGAGCTTCTTTGGGCTTTTCGGCGGGCTTGGGCTCTTCTTGCTTCGGCTTCGGCGCGGGTTTTGCTTCTTCTTTCTTGGGTTCTTCCTTGGGTTTGTCTTTGTCTGGTTCTTGCGCGTAGAGCGAAGCGCCAGAAAGCATAAGAGCCAGGGCAGTGCAGCCGATGATCAGTTTCATTCTTTCCCTCCGTTGACGACGCGAATGCGTTCGAGACTTCCTTGCAAAAAAGCGGGGCCCATCTTGCGAGGTGATGCAGGCTGGTTCAATGAGGACGGTGAGGTTGTAGCACTGCGCGGTTGGTGGACTCGATACGGGGAAACGCTTAGGAGGCCTGGGATGGTGCTGTATCGAACATTTGCGTGGATGAGACTTCGTTAACTTTGTTTGGCGCTTTTGCTTTTAAGCGCCGGACTTGCTGGCAACTAAGGCTGCGTCGTGATCGCTGGAGGAACGTTGTTCACCGCGATGTGCCAGGCGAATTAGAGGATGTTCGAAATACCGCCAGGAAAGTCTTGCTACGCCCAAGGTAATCAGCAAGCAGACCAGCGCGCAGGCGAGGACCGGCAGATTGTAGCGTTCGATGACCAGCAGCACTTTGTCGTGGATAAGGTAGACGCCGTAGGCGATGCCGCCCATCCACATGAGCCAACGTTGCCGGAAGAAGGCGGCTATGAAGCCTTCGCGGTGAATTTGAGAATACAGAATCAAACATAGATACAGAGCGGCCATCCAGGTGAGGCCGATGGAGATGATCGGCAATTGGGTTTGAATTTTGAAGATCGCTGTTAATGCGGCCGCGCCGAGAAGCAAGACGATCAGGGCGATTCTCAATAGCTGCGGCTGGAGCATAGACTTCCATTTTTCGTTGCGGACGATCAGGGCGCCGATGACGCCGAGCAGAAGCGAGTCGGCCCGGCACGGCATCATGAAAAATCCCAACCACCGGTGCCGAGGGAAAAAGAGAAAACAGAGCGTTCTCAAGATGGGGGCGGCGATGGCGCCGACGACGATGAAGACGTTTCTGGGCTTTTCGGGGACGAAACGGATGAGTAGCGGAAGTGTGAGATAAAACTGTTCTTCGATGGCTAAAGACCAGGTGCCGTCGATGGTGGCGCCGGTCATGAAAAAGTTCTGCAAAAACAGTAAGTACGGGTAGATGGGCAGGTCGGGGTTCAGCGAGAAGCGTGCGCCGTGGAGAAAGAACACCGTGGCGGTGGCGAAAAGGACGACGGCGTAAAGCGGAATGATGCGGAAAAATCTGTGACGGTAGAAGGTCTGAAAATACGTGGGCGAGTTGCGGCTGTCCAGGAGGATTCCGCCGATGAGAAATCCGGAGAGGACGAAGAAGAGGTCGACGCCGGTCCAGGAGAGACGGCCAATTGCGAGTGCGTAGGCTTCCAGCGACTTGGGCGGCGCGCTGATGCGGTAGAAAATATAGTGGTAAAGAATCACCATGGTGATGGCCAATCCGCGGATGCCATCGAGTTCAGGGATTCTTCGTTTTTCCGCCACGCAGTAATCCTCTAACACGCGTGAAGCTGGAGCAAGGGCGCCGGAGCGTTTCTAGATGGGCGCTACTGGCCGTTGTGCTTATGGCGACGGGGCGGACTGGAAAAGCGAGCTATAAGTGAGGAAAAGGGTGAGGGCGATCATGAAGATGGCGGTGACCCAGGCGATGACGTTGAAGGTGACGGTGTTGACGTAGTCGCCCATAAGGTCGCGGCGGTTGACGAGGAGAAGGATGAAGATGACCACGACCGGGAGCCAGATGCCGTTGCCGACCTGGCTGAAGATGAGGATTTTCCAGAGTGGGGCGTGCGGCAAGAGGACGACTCCGGCGCCGACTACGATCAGGACGGTGTAGAGCCAGTAGAAGATTGGGGCTTCTTTGAATTTGTGGTCGATGCCGGCTTCGAAGCCCAGGCCTTCGCAGATTACGTGGGCGGTGGAGAGCGGAAGGATGGAGGCGGCGAAAACCGAGGCGTTGAGTAAACCGAAGGCGAAGAGGTAGCCGGCCCACGGTCCTGCGATGGGGATGAGGGCGCGAGCGGCGTCTTTGGCTTCGGTGATGTCGCGCTGGCCGCTGGTGTAAAGCGTGGCGGCGGTACAGACGATGATGAAGAAGACGATGGCCATGCAGCTGATGCTGCCAACAAGGACGTCTGCGCGAGCTTGGGGATATTGGCGGGCGCTGACTTTTTTCTCGACGAAGCCGGCTTGTAGATAGAAAAACTGCCACGGAGCGATGGTGGTGCCGATCAGGCCGGTGAGCATCAGCAGGTAGTCGGAGCTGAAGTGGATGCTGGGGATGACGGTGGCTTTGGCGGCGAGGAGCCAGTCGGGCTTGGCGAAAATTGCGGAGACGATATAGGTGACGTAGAAGCCGCAAGCGAAGAAGAAGATGACTTCGACCTGTTTGTAGGTGCCTTTCAGCACCAGGACCCAGACGATCAGCGCGGCGAGCGGCACGGCGATGTATTTGCTGACGTGAAAAATTTCCATGGAGGCGGCGACACCGGCGAATTCGGCGACGACGTTGGCGAGGTCGACGAGGAAGCCCACGACCATGACGAAGAAGGTGGCGCGGAAGCCGAACTCTTCGCGGATTAAGTCGGAGAGGCCTTTGCCGGTGATGACGCCGAGGCGCGCGCACATCTCTTCGGTGACGTACAGCGCGATGGTCATGGGGATGAGCGACCAGAGCAGTGCGTAGCCCCAGTGGGCGCCGGCTTGGGTGTAGGTGGAGATGCCGCCGGCGTCGTTGTCGACGTTGGAGGTGATGAGGCCGGGGCCGACGACGGCGAGGAGCAAAGTGAGGCGCTTGCGGAGGGCGCGGATGCGCTTCTGCAGGTCGGTGCCTTTATCGCGGGCGGCGATGAGGCGGTCGGAGATGGAGCGCCAGTTCATGCGAGGTGCTTGGTTAGTTCCCTTTCGTGTTGCGGTTCTCTGGATACTTGAGAATTCGTTTGGCTGAAAACTTCAAAACCAAAACCCTTCCGGTGGATCGTTGCGTGCCCGCCCCACCCTTGCACAAACCGCAAGGATGGGCCACCCAGTCTTGGGTAGGGTGGGGAAAAACATAAAACCGAAAACCTAAATCAAAAACTCTACTGCGCGGCGACTAGGCGTTCTACTACGTCGTCGACGGTGATGATGCCGATGGGGTGTTTGTTTTCGTCGATGATCGTCAAGGTGCGCAGATTGTACTTGTCGAAGAGCTCGAAGACTTCGCTTTGATCTGCGCCGGTTTCGATGCTGAGGAGTGGGTCCATTCTTAGTTCGGACATGGGTTGATCGGGGGCGGCGAGGAGCAGGCGCGAGATGGTGACGGTGCCGGCGAATTGCGCGGCGGGGTCGATCAGCACGATGGAGTCGAGCTGCTCGAGGTTGAGTTCCTGGCCGGGCATCCAGCGGAGGACTTCGTCGCGGGTGACGGATTCGGCGACGAAGGCAAAGTCGGGGTTCATCATGCCGCCAGCGGTGCTGGGGTCGAAGGCGAGGAGTTCGCGGACTTCGCGGGCTTCCTGGCCGGGCATTTCGTCCATGACTTCTTCGAAGGCGGATTTTGGGAGATCGGCCAGGACTGCGGCGGCGGCGTCGGGAGCCATTTCTTCCAGGATGTCGGCGGCTTTGCCGGGGTCGAGTTTTTCGACGATTTGAGTGGTGAGGCGTTCGTCGAGTTCGGCGAGGACGGCGCCGGCGGTTTCTTCGTCGAGGGCGGAGATGATGCCCTGACGCTCGGCGGCGGAGAGTTCTTCCATGATGGCGGCGAGGTCGGCGGGGTGGAGGTCTTCGAGTTTTTCGTGGGTGATGCGGAGTTTTACGCGGCGCAGTGGATCGGGCTCGACGAGATTGACGAACTCCCAGCGGATGGTGCTTTGTGGAAGGTTGGCGTAGAGGCGGCGAAGCCTGGCGGGCGAGACGACGCCTTGGAGTAAGCGGCGCACGGCGCCGGGGAGGCCGGTGTCGACCTGGGTGAGGCGGAGTTCGGCGTTGCCGTTGATGCGCGATTCGACCAGGTCGACGTCATTGACCCGGACGACTTTGCGCCCGCGGGTGTCGATGATTTGCTGATCGAGGAGATCTTTTTGGACGGCGAGGAGCGATTCGTTGGGTTCGTAGAGTTGCAGGGCGCGCTCGCTGACGTTGAGGTGCAGTTCGCCGTTGGCCACGGAGGCGACTTGATCGTAGCGGGCCATCAGCGGGGAGTAGTGGCCGCGGGTGAGGAGATAGTGGGAGACGCGATTGGGTTGATCGGCAGGCTCGATGAAAAATTCGCGGACGCGCCCGACGAAGTTGCCTTGGGCGTCGTAGGCTTTGGAGCCCATGAGTTCGGTGGCGTAGAGTTCCATGGTTTTTGCTTTCTTTAACTAAGATTGCGGGTCGCTAAACCAACCCTTTGACGGGCTGCGAACCATTACACCTTGAGGCTTCGCAAGCCCACCCTCGCTGGGAACCGCGAGGGTAGGCCACCCGGGTGGTGCTTGAAGCTGACTGCTGCAAATAAAAAACCCGCGTTCCTCGTGCGAGGGCGCGGGCAAATTCCAGACGGGATGGATTGGCGGTTAGCCGCGAATCCTCCGGCGACGGGAGATTGCCGCGCTGCTGGCCGAGAAGCCGCCAGCGACTTGCGCCGAAGTTTGGGGAAAAACCGACTGAGCTGCCCCAGACACTGGCGCGGTTAGTGCGAAGGCGCGGACTTGGCCGCTGCTTCGCAGTGAAATGGCGGGGCTACCGCCAGGCTCTTCGAGTTCGTTGGTCAAAAGCATCAAGAGAGAATTGCTCCGTACGACTGCCGCGGTAAAGAGCGGGATGCTTGCGAGTTCCCCATGCTGAACGCGCAAGAATCGGCAGAAAAAATGCCTGCTGTCTTGATAAGCCTTGAGCGTGATGCAAGTCAAGGAAAGAATGACGTTTGTGGGAGAAAATTTTTGATTTTGTGTTGAGTGGTGGGAATTCTGAAGGCGTCGACGTCGTTATGCGTGTTGAGTTGAAGTGGAACCCAAACCCGCACCCTGAAAATCGCAGGGTGCGGCACCCGATCTGGGAAATTATTTTGAAAAGAGCATGTGTTGGGGCTGCTGGCCTTTGCGGCGGCAGTCTTCGGCGTAAAGCTTGAGGTAGTTGGTGAGCACGTAGTCGGATTTGAAGTAGCCCAGTTCGGTGGCGGCGCGGTCGATGGCGGCGGCTGGGCCTTCGAGTTCGACGTAGGTGCCGATGGGAGTTTCGTCGAGTTCGATGAGGAGGCCGCGGGCCCAGGCGTGTTTTGCGGTTGGGAGCTGGTAGGTGGTGCGGAATTTTTCGTAGCGGAACCAGCCGCGCATGCCGAGGCCTTCGAAGATTTTGGTGAGGTTTTCTACGTCGGAGACTTGGGCTTCGATTTCTTCGCGGATTTTGTGTGGGCCTGAGAAGCGATCGGTCGCCGGGGCGGCGAGTTGTTCAGGGGTGGGACGCTTGAAGGTGAGGATTTGGCGGGTGGGTTTTGCTTGCGTCGCCTTGGACTTCTTACCCTTTGAAGTTTTCGTTTCGGGAGGTGCGGGAGATTCGGTGCGGAGGCGGAGGAGTTGGCCGTGTTTGGCAAGTCCGCCGTCGGGAGTGTCGAAGATGACGTTGAGTTCGTGGACGCGGCCTGAAATGGAGCCGACTGGTTTGGCGCCGAGGCGTTTTAAAACGCGTTGGAACGCCTTCACGTCGCGGATCTTCAGCTTGATTTCGGTTTCTTGTGGCATGCGTATCCTTCGGGGTATTTTTGTTAGTATAGCGGACGAAGCAATTCCCTTCTGATGATCAGCGGCAACCGTGCTGCGCGAACCGCGTGGCGGCAGAGAAGTTTGAGATTTTGGGGCACGAGCTATGAGTACTGACTCAAGAGAAAATTTGGCGGCGAGGGTGACACCGGAGGCGACGGTGCCGGTGGAGACGGGTGGGTGCGCGGCGGATGCGTCGGCGAGTTCTGCGGGCAAGGCGGGCTTGCTGCAGCCGCCGGTGGCGCGGCGGGAGCCGGTGGAGGCGGTTCTGCATGGGGATCGGCGGGTGGATCACTATGCGTGGCTGAGGGATAAGGAGTCGGGCGAGGTCATTGAGTATTTGAACGCGGAGAATGCGTATACCGACGCGATTTTGGCGCCTTCGGCGGCGCTGCAGGAAAAACTTTATCAGGAGATGCTGGGGCGGATTCAGCAGACGGATTTGTCGGTGCCGTATCGGCTCCGCGGGTATCGCTATTTCACGCGGACGGAAGAAGGAAAACAGTATCCGACTTATTTGCGGCAGCGGGATGTGGAGGGCGCGGCGGAAGAGTTGCTGCTGGATTTGAATGCGCTGGCGGAGGGGCATTCGTTTTTGGGGCTGGGGTCGTTTGACGTTAGTGATGACAACGAGTGGCTGGCGTACTCGACGGATACGACGGGATTCCGGCAGTACGTGCTGCAGGTGAAAAATTTGCGGAGTGGCGAGGTGCTGGGCGAGCGGTTTGAGCGGGTGACCAGCGCGGTGTGGGCGGCGGACAATCGCACGCTGTTTTTTACGGAAGAAGATGAGGTGACCAAGCGGTCGCATCGCTTGTATCGCTGCGCGCTGGGCTCGGATGAGGCGCCGGCGCTGCTGTTTGAAGAAGGTGATGAGCGGTTTCGGATTGGGGTGGAGCGGACGCGTAGCGGGGCGTTTTTGCTGCTGACGTGCGCGAGTCACACCGCGAGCGAAGTGCGTTATTTGAGCGCCCGCGATGCGGTGGGGGAATTTGCGCTGATCGCGGAGCGCGAGTCGGAGCACGAGTATTACGTGGAGCATCATCCGGGGCGGTCTGGGCATGAACGCGACGGAGTGTTTTATGTGCGGACCAATTCGGGCGGGCGGACTTTTCGGCTGATGGAGGTTTCGACGGATGCTCCTGCGCGCAAAAATTGGCGCGAGGTGATTGGCAACCGGGCGGAAGTGATGTTGTGCGGGGTGGATGCGTTTGCGGATCACCTGGTGTTGTCGGAGCGGGAAGGTGGGCTGCCGTATTTGCGGGTGGTGGATTTGGCGGCTGGCCACGGCGAAGTCGATACGAACGGAAAATCTAGAAGGGATTTGCTGACGGATTCTCATCGGATTGAGTTTTCCGAGCCGGCATATAACGCGTCGCTGGGGACGAATCCGGAGTTTTTGACCAACACGGTGCGCTATCGGTACGAGTCGTTTGTGACGCCGCGATCGGTGTTTGATTACGACGTGCGGACGCGCGAAAAGATTTTGCTGAAGCAACAGCCGGTGTTAGGTGGGTACGATTCGAAGCTGTATGTGACGGAACGGGTGCATGCGACGGCGGCGGATGGTGAGCGGATTCCGATTTCGGTGGTGTATCGGCGGGATAGTTTTGCGCACCCGCCGAAGTGGGGAGAAGAAGGTAATGGCGGAGCGCCGTTGTTGCTGTATGGATATGGGAGTTATGGGATTTCGGTGCCGGTGACGTTTAGCTCAAATCGGTTGAGTTTGCTGGATCGCGGCGTGGTGTATGCGATTGCGCATATTCGCGGCGGCGGCGAACTGGGAAAACCGTGGCATGACGCGGGGCGCATGCGGCAGAAGATGAATACGTTCACCGATTTTATTTCTGCGGCGGAGTATTTGATTGCGCAGCGGTATACCTCGCCGGAGAAATTGGCGATTGAAGGTGGGAGTGCGGGCGGGTTGTTGATGGGCGCGGTGGCGAACTTGCGGCCGTATTTGTTTCACACGGTGGTTTCGCATGTGCCGTTTGTGGATGTGTTGAATACGATGCTGGATGCTTCCCTGCCGCTGACTGTTGGCGAGTATGAGGAGTGGGGAAATCCGCAGGAAGCGGAAGATTACTTTGCGATGAAGGCGTATTGCCCGTATACAAATATTGCGCATCGGGCGTATCCGGCGATGCTGGTGAAGACCGGACTGAATGATAGCCAGGTGATGTATTGGGAGCCGGCCAAGTATGTGGCGAAATTGCGGGCGAAGCGGACGGATGCGAATTGTTTGTTGTTTAAGGTGAATATGGGCGCGGGGCATGGTGGGGCGTCCGGGCGGTATGACTATTTGCGGGAAGTGGCGCTGGATTATGCGTTTTTGTTAGGGCAGTGGGGGTTGAAGGATTAATCGGAACTTACGCGAATTGCACTTCGCGGATGGGACAGACAGGACGTTTCCTGGTTTAGGTTTGAGTTGATTGGAAGTTTTGAGCGGGAAAGGTCCAGTCTGTCCCTGTTGGTCGGCGTTTCGACAAAAGTCAAAAGAAAGACTTGGCGGTTGAGGTTTCGAGCGCGTCGCTCACCCTCGCTGCGAACCGCTAGGGCAGGCCACCCGGTTTCGTAGAGTGGCTTAATGAGTTAGAAATTTTGGTAGTTTCCCTCCTGGAGCTTCGGCACAATCAGTCGCGAATATGAATGACGCCACTACGCCCTTGATGCAGCAGTATCAGGGGATCAAATCGAAGTATCCGCATGCGCTGCTGCTGTTTCGGCTCGGGGATTTTTACGAGCTGTTCTATGAAGACGCGATTGTGGCGGCGCGCGAGCTGCAGATTACCCTGACCTCCCGAAACAGAGAAAAAGGGCAGCCGATTCCGATGTGTGGTGTGCCGTATCACGCTGCGGATGGGTATATTGCGCGGCTGATTCGCGCAGGATTCAAGATTGCCATTTGCGATCAGATGGAGCTGCCGGGGCCGGGCAAGAAAATTGTGCGGCGCGAAGTGGTGCGGGTGATTACGCCAGGGACCGCGACGGACAGCGCGGTGCTGGATGCGCGGGAGAATAATTTCTTGGCGGCGGTGGCGAAGGATATTTCCGGGACGGCGATTGGGATGGCGTACGTGGATTTGTCGACTGGGGAATTTCAGGCGACGGAGTTTGAGGGCGTGGGGTCGGCGGATGCGTTGCGCGATGAACTGCAGATTTTGCGGCCGCGCGAGACGTTGCTGGCGCGGCCGCAGCAGTTGTTTGAGACGGCCAAGACTTCCCTGCTGGATGGAACGGGGGGGGTGGAGTCGCGGCTGGATGATTGGATTTTTGGGTTTGATTACGCGGAGCGGGTGCTGCGCGAGCAGTTTGGCGTGGCGGAGCTGACGGGATTTGGGTTGGATGGGCATCCGCTGGCGCTGTGCGCGGCGGGGGCGATTATTCATTATTTGCGTGAGAACGCGGCGCGCGGTGAGGACGGCGCACGCGGTAGAAGCGCTGCGGCATCTGGATGGGATTCGATTTTATGAACAGCACAATGCGCTGGTGCTGGATCCGGTGTCGGTGCGCAATCTGGAATTGCTAAATCCGATTTTCACGGAGGAGAGCTCCAAAGTTGGGCCGACCACACTGATCGCCGCACTGGATGTAACAGTGACCGGGATGGGTGCGCGGTTGTTGCGGTCGTGGATGACGCGGCCGCTGATTGATGTGGAGGCGATTGAAGCGCGGCTGAGTGCGGTGACGCAACTGGTGCAGCAGACGATGGTGCGCGGGGAGATTCGCAAAGAACTAAAAGGGATTTTGGATTTGGAGCGGATTACGTCGCGGGTGACGTTGGGGCTGGCGACTCCGCGGGAATTGGTGGCGTTGCGAAAGTCGCTGGCGCAGTTGCCGGCGCTGAGAAATTTTTTGACGCCGCCTCCGGTGGGCGGTAGTGAGTTGCTGCGGCGGATTTTTGGCGAGATTGACGAGCTGACGGATGTGCGCGAGCGACTGGAGCGCGGGATTGCAGAGGAACCGCCGGCGCTGGTGAATTCGCCGGGGATGATTCGCAGCGGGTTCGATGGCGAGCTGGATGAGCTGCGGAATCTTAGTCAGCACAGTAAACAGATCATTGCGGCGATGGAAGAGCGGGAGCGGAAGCGCACCGGGATAGGGTCGTTGAAGATTCGGTTCAATTCGATTTTTGGGTATTACATCGAGATTTCCAAAGTGAATTTGCATCTGGCGCCGGCGGATTATGAGCGCAAGCAGACGCTGGTGAATGCCGAGCGGTTCACTTCGCCGGAGTTGAAGGAGTACGAGCGGAAAATTCTGGCGGCGGATGAGCGGATTGCGGAGATTGAGTCGCGTTTGTTCGTGGAATTGCGCGAGGGGGTTGCGAGGCAGGCGGGGCGGCTGCGGGTGACGGCCGGGGCGGTGGCGCAACTAGATGTGCTGACTTCGTTTGCGAAATTGGCGGCGGAGCGCGGGTATTGCCGGCCGGAATTTAACGCCAGTGGCGAGTTGCTGATGGTGGAGGGGCGGCATCCGGTGATTGAGGAGTTGCTGCGGCAGCGTGGCGAGCGCTTTGTGCCCAATGATTTGTATCTGGAGTCGCGGCGGCAACAGTTGTTGCTGATTACCGGGCCGAACATGGGCGGCAAGTCGACGTATCTGCGGCAAGCGGCGCTGATTGTGTTGATGGCGCAAATGGGGTGCTTCGTGCCGGCGCGGCAGGCCAAATTGCCGATTACGGATCGGATTTTTACGCGGATTGGGGCGAGCGACAATCTGGCGCGGGGGCGCTCGACATTTTTGGTGGAGATGAGCGAGGTGGCGGCGATTCTGCGGCATGCCACGCCGGCGAGTCTGGTGCTGCTGGATGAAGTGGGACGCGGGACGTCGACGTTTGACGGGCTGTCGATTGCGTGGGCGGTGGTGGAACATTTGCAGAAACACACTGGTGCGCGAACGCTGTTTGCGACGCATTATCATGAATTGACGGAGCTGGCGGATTCGCTGGAGGCGGTGAAGAACGTGCATGTGTCGGTGAAAGAGACGCCCAACGACATTGTGTTTTTGCGGCGAGTGGAGCCGGGGAGCGCGGACAAGAGTTATGGGATTGAGGTGGCGCGGCTGGCGGGATTGCCGCGCAGTGTGATTGAGCGGGCGCGGGAAGTTTTGCGGATGCATGAGGAGAGCGAGCGGGAGTTGAGCGAGACGCTTTCGCCGGGGGCCGCGGCGGATGGCGCGAATCACAATGGGCATCAGGAGGTTTTGTTTACGGCGCTGGATCGGGAAGTAATTGAGCGGTTGCGGGGGGCGGATTTGGATCAGTTGAAGCCGCTGGATGCGCTGAATTTGTTGGCGGAGTTGAAGAAGCAGATTTCATGAGGGCTACGGAAAAATCTTCCAAACGCGGGATGTTGGTGCTGGGGCTGATCTCCGGGACTTCGGCGGACGGGATCAATGTTGCGCTGGCACGGATTAGCGGTGCGCCGCCGCACGTGAAAGTGGCGCTGGTGGGCCATACGGAAGTGAAGTTTCCGGCCAACGTGCGTGCGGAGATTTTGCGTGTAGGGGAGCAGCGGGAAATTACGGCGGGGGCGTTGAGCCAGCTCAATTTTCGGTTGGGGCAGATTTTTGCTGGCGCGGCCGTGGCGGCGTGCAAGAAATTTCGCGTGGCGATGAAGTCGGTGGATTTGATCGGGTCGCATGGGCAGACGGTGTTTCATCAGGGCGTGCCAGTTCCCTTCCTGGGTTCGCGCGTGGCTTCCACGTTGCAGATTGGCGAGCCGGCGGTGATTGCGGCGGCGACTGGCGTGACGACTGTGGGGGATTTTCGTCCGGCGGATATGGCGGTGGGTGGGCAAGGTGCGCCGCTGGTGCCGTATGCGGATTTTATTTTGTATCGGCGATGCGAAGGTTGGGCGGGTGTCGCTGAACTTGGGCGGGATTGCGAATGTGACGGCGATTCCTGCGGACGCGCACATTGAGGATGTGTTTGCGTTCGATACTGGGCCGGCGAATATGTTGATTGATGCGCTGGTGGTGCATTTTTCGCGGGGGCGAAAGAAGTTTGATGATGGGGCGCGGATGGCGCTGAGTGGGCGGGCGATTCCTGCGCTGATCGACGAGTTGATGAAGGATGCTTATTTATTGGTGAAGCCGCCGAAGTCGACGGGGCGGGAGTACTACGGGGCGGAATATTTTCGGCGGGTGTTGGCGCTGGGCAAACGGTTTAAGGCTTCGCGGGAAGATTTGATTCGGAGTGTGACGATTTTTACGGCGTTGTCGGTGGTGGATGCGGTCAATCGGTTTGTGCGGCCGAAGATGAAGTTGGCGGCAGCTGATTGTGTCGGGTGGCGGGGCGCGGAATCCGCTGATTATGGGGCAGCTGGCGGCGCTGCTTCCGGGAGTGGAGGTGCTTCCCTCTTCGCGGCTGGGAGTGCCGGAAGAAGCGAAGGAGGCGTTGGCGTTCGCGTTGATGGCGTATGAGACGGTGCATCGGCGGGCGGGGAATGTGTTTACGGCGACTGGGGCGCGGGGGCCGGCGGTGTTGGGGAAGGTTTGTTATGCGCCGGCGAAGTAGGAGTCCGCGCGGAAATGTTGGTGAGGCTCCGCGACAGATCGAAGAGAGGTCCCTCCACTCCGCAAGCCGACAACTTCGCAGGAGCGAAGTTGAAAAGCAAAAGCGTCGGCTTGCTCCGGTCGGGATGACAGTTTTTTGCTTCGCGGAGAGTTTGGGCGTCAAACTCGTTCATTCGAGAAACAAGTCCCGCCCTTTTTTACCTACGATCCAACAATTTGTCCGCCGGTATTTTGCGACGATCGCTGCCCTTATGATTCTTTTTGCGTGCGTTGGTTTAGAGGGCTGCTCGGGGGCGGCGCGGGCGGATCGGGCGGGGTTGGTGTTGTTGGTAGAGTCGAATCCGGTGAATTTGGATCCGCGGTTTGCGACGGATGGGGTGTCGCAGCATCTGGATGGGTTGATTTTTAGCAGCTTGGTGAGCCGCGACGATTCGATGAATTTGCATGGGGATTTGGCGGAGTCGTGGGAGACGCCGGATCCGTTGACTTACATTTTTCATTTGAAGCGGGGCGTGAAGTTTCATGATGGCAGCGCGGTGACTGCGGCGGATGTGGTGGCGACGTTTAATTTTATTTTGAATCCGGCGAATAAGTCGCCGAAGCGGGGTGGGTTTCGTTTGGTGTCGAGTGTGGAGGCGAACGATCCGGCGACGGTGACGTTTCATTTGAAGGCGCCGTATGCGTCGTTTGTGTGGAGTGTGTCACGGCCAGGGATTGGGATTGTGCCGGCGGGGGCGGGGGCGGATTTTTCGCGGCGGTTGATTGGGTCGGGGCCGTTCAAGTTTGTGAGCCAGGCGCAGGATGACGAGGTGGTGCTGGCGGCGTTTCCTGAATATTTTGGCGGAGCGCCGAATGTGACACGGCTACGAGCGCGGGTGGTGCCGGATGCGATTGTGCGGGCGCTGGAGTTGCGCAAGGGGTCGGCGGATTTAGAGGTTAGTTCCCTTTCAGCGGATATGGTGCCGGTGCTGGCACGACGACCGGAGTTGGCGGTGTCGGAGCGAGCGGGGACGAATCTGCAGTATCTCGGATTCAACATGGATGACGCGGTGATGGGGAGGCGCGAGGTGCGGCAGGCGCTGGCGTATGCGACGGATCGGGCGGCGCTGATCAAATATTTGCTGCATGGGCAGGCGCGGATTGCGACGGGGATTTTGCCGCCGAATCATTGGGCGTATGAGAAAGATGTGACGCAGTATTCGGTGGATATTCCGCGCGCGGAGGCGCTGTTGGATGCCGCGGGGTTTCCGCGCGGGGCGAATGGCGTCCGCATGCATTTGCTGCTGAAGACTTCCACGGAGGAGCAGGCGCGGGTGATTGGTGCGGCGTTGCAGGAGCAGTGGCGCAAGGTTGGCGTGGAGTTGGAGGCACGGCCGCTGGAGTTGGCGACGTTGCTTTCGGATTCGATCAAAGGGAATTTTCAGATCGTGCTGCTGCGGTGGGTGGGGGCGAATAACGATCCGGACATTTTTGAGTTTGTGTTTTCGTCGAAGCGGTTTCCGCCGGATGGGGCCAATCGTGGGCATTATCGCGAATGCGCGGATGGATGAGTTGACGGATCAGATTCGGGTGGAGATGGATCGGGGGAAACGGGCGGCTTTGTGTAGTGAGGCGCAGAAGATATTGGCGGTGGATTTGCCGTATTTGCCGCTGTGGTTTGGGGATGCGGTGTCGGTGCATCGGCGGGAGTTGGGGGATTTGGCGTTGTCGCCGAGTGGGGATTTGGATTTTTTGGATACGGTGAAAGTGGGGAGATAGAAGTGGAAAAGAAGTTCTCGTCGTTTCGACTGTGATTAAAGTGGAATTTAAACCCCCAGACGCAACTACGGCGTCTGGGGCACCCCAGCCTGGGTAGTTTGATCAGAAAATCAAAAGCAAACGTACCGACGCGACGTACCAGTCCTGAAGCACAACAACAAAAAGAGAAATTAGGTGAGGGCGGCGGCGATGTCGGAGTTGGGGATGACGCCTTCGCGGACGATTTTCCAGGTGTCTTCGCGGAGGACGACGATCGTCGAGGCGAGGGAGTCGCCGAGTTTGCCGGCGTCGAGGATCAGTGGGAGGCGTTCGCCGAGTTGGAGTTGGACTTCTTCGCCGCTGATGCAACTGGGTTCGCCGCTGAGATTGGCGCTGGTGCCGGTGATGGGCCCCTGGAATTCGTCGATGAGCGCGGTGATGACTTTACTGCTGGGAAGGCGCAGGGCGACGCGGCCGGTATTAGCGGTGACTTTTAATGGAGTGCGGTGGCTGGCGTCGACGACGAGGGTCAGCGCGCCGGGCCAGAATTTTTCAGCGAGGCGGCGGAAAGCGGCGGGCGGGTGTTCTTTGACGAGCAGCATGGCTTGCTCGATGGAATTGACCAGGATGGGCAGCGCGCGCGTTTCGGGGCGGCCTTTCACGCGGTAAATCTCTTCGACGGCGGCGAGGTTGAAAGGATCGGCGGCGAGGCCGTAGACGGTGTCGGTCGGAACGGCGATGACGCGGCCACGCGTGAGGAGTTCTGCGGCGAAACGGAGAATGTGAGCTTCAGGAGCTTGAGCGCTGACGCGCAGAAGTTCTGCGGGCAAAGTTGGCCTTTTTCTGGCGAAGCAGCGCGTGGAGCGCTGTCGAGCAATTTTGGGAAGCTACCATAGGGTCGCGGAGGGTGCAACAGCGCGGCCCGTACTTAGCGTTCAGTCTCCATCTCGAGAACGTGGTGGGCTTGCCAGAGGTGGCGGCGTTCGTGGGCGAGGAGGACGTGGAAGCCGGTGGCGAGGCTGAAGCGGATGGCTTTGATGAAGGGATTGGGGAAACTGATGTGGCTGAGGTCGAGTGGGGCGGCTTCGGTGAGGAAATTTTGGACGGAGTGGTGGGACTCGAGGAAGGCGGCGTAGATTTCGGCGTGGGGTTGTTGGGATTGCGGGTGGATGACCTTTGGGGCTTTCATTTTTTTGTTGGGTTTGACGGGTGGTTCCATGATGCGTGCGAAATAGGCGCCGAGGATGCCGGGTTTTGCGGGGCCGCGGCGTTGCTTGTTTTTTTCACGGGCTTGTTGGGCGGCGGGGCGCATGGCATCGAGGTATTGACGGTTGGTGATGGTGAGGTGGTCGAGGCACTCGTCGATGCTCCAAGCAGTGGGTGAGGGTTTGCGCTTGGAGGTTTCTTCGGTGAGGGAGATGAAAGATTGGGCGTCGCGTTCGATGGCGAGGAGTTGGTCGTGAAGAGATTGGATGTCGGGGAAGGTTTGAGAGGTTGAGGTCATGGTCTTAGTCCGTTGTGATTAGGAGTTTCTCGTAGCGAAACGCGGGAGGCTACGCGAGCGATCGAAGAGAGATTCGTCGACTGCGCAAGCTGATAACTTCGCAGGAGCGAAGTTGAAAGAAAAAGCGTCGGCTTGCTTCGCTCGGAATGACAGTTTTTCTTTTGCATCTGACAAAAATACCGAACACATTTGCCTGCTCACTTAGACGCGGTATCGGGGTTGCCGGCGTTGAGGATGATGCTGAGGGGGGCGACGTGTTCGGGTTTGACGTAGCGGTTGACGAGGAAGCGTTGGCCGTCTTTGGCGACGTCGTAGGTGAAGACGTCGGTGCTGGAGATGGGGGCGCGGCCGTCGACTTGGAAAAGTTGGATGGGTTTGCCGGTGACGAAGGTGGCGTCGGCGTTGACGGGGACGGCGGTGAGCTCGCCGTTTTGGGCGATGTAGAAAATTTCTTTGCCGTCGGCGCGCCAGCGGGGTTCGGTGCCGCCGCCGCGGGAGACTTGCCACTTGCCTTGCGCGCCGGGAAACGAGGTGACGTAAATTTCCCAGCTGCCGGATTCGTCGGAGGCGTAGACGACCCACTTGCCGTCTGGTGAAATTTGTCCGTTGGTGTTGTTGGATTTGCTTTTGAGAAAAGGCGTGGGTTCGCCGCCAGAAACGGGCAGCAGGACCAGACCTTCGCCATCTGCGTATTGAGTGGTGCAGAGGATTTGCTGGTGGTCGAGGGACCAGGAGTTGGGAAAAATGTCAAATACGCCACCCGGGGTGGTGTAGAGCTTTTTCTCATGTTCCAGGCCGCTGGCAGGTTTCAAGTTTAGGGTGGTGCCTTCGGAGTTGGTCATGCGATAGGCGATGGTGGCGCCGTCGCGGGACCAGACGCCGATCACGTCTTCTTGCGCAGGATCGAAAGTGAAGCGGGAGTTTTCGTTATTCGTTGTGGTGCTTTCCAGCCAGATGTCGATGTTGCTGGTTTTGGCGTCGCTTATATCGATGGTGGTGCGATTGCCCATGGGAGAGAGGGTGGGATTGGCCATGGTGCCGGGAGCGCCGAGTCGACTGAGAATTTTTCCGGAGCGGTCGATCCAGGTGAGCACTGATTGGGCGGCGCCTGCAGTGGTGTTGTAAATCAAGGTGCCGGTCGGCGCGACGGTGAAGGCGCCCCAGAAGGTGGACGGTTGATAGCCGACTACGTCCGCGACTACGACTGGGCTGCCGGAGACGGCGGCGGACTTAGTGTCGAAGTCGACGCTGACCAGATGTTTTTGGTCCTGGACGTAGAAGAGGTGGTGAGCGTCGTAGGCGGCGTTGCAATGGCAGAGGACCACTAATTTGCGGTCTTTGCCTTCGAGCGAAGAAACGTAGATGCCGCTTTGACGATCGTCGCGAGAGATTCCGAAACCGCCGCCCCAAAATATGAAATGGTCCCCGTCTGGGAGGAACAGCGGCCAGCGGTGCGACTGCTCGTTGGGAGTGCGGACGTTTTGGGAGACTAGCGCGCTGCCGCTGCCGTCGGCGTTGATGCGGCGGATGGAACTCTGGGCGTTTTCGGAAAAAATGATGACGCCTTTGCTGCCCCAACTGCCGCCGCGTCCGGCTAAAGCTGGTGCGAGGACTTGCGGGGCACCGCCGCTGACGGCGATCTTCTGCAATTTTTCATTGGCGAAAAATCCGAGGAAGTTGCCGTCGGGAGACCAGAAGGGGTAGCTGGCTCCCTCGGTTCCGGGGAGCAGAGTGATTCTGTCGGAGCCGATGTGTTGGATGTAGATCATCGGGAGCGCGGAATTTTCTTCCGGGGAGACGAAGGCCAGCATGGTGCCGTCGTTGGAAATGGCCAGGTGGCTGATGCTCTGTTCATCGGCGTTGGCCAGACTGAACTGCATGCGCGGAGCGGGCACGGGATTGCGGCGGGCGATGAACCAGGTGAAGACGCCGATGGCTAAGCCTGCGGCGAGCATGGCGAGGAGGCGCCAGAGGCCGCCTTTGTAGGTGACGGGTTGTGCTTCCGAGGCGGCTACTGCCGCGGCGCGATTGACGGCGCTGGTGTCCGTGCCGGAGAGAGCGCCGAGCGCGAAGGATAAGTCGCGTGCGGACTGGAAACGCTGCTCGGGATTTTTTTCAAGGCAGCGGCGAATGATGCGCTCCAGCGCGGGCGAGATGTTGTGAGTGGTGTTGGAGAGTTCGGGAGGGTCGTCGCGAAGGACGGCGGTCATGGTTTCTGCGGTGGTGTCGCGGCGGAAGGCTTTGACGCCGGCGAGCATTTCGTAGAGGACCGCGCCGAAAGCGAAGATGTCGGTACGGGCGTCAGTGGGATTGCCGCGAACTTGTTCGGGGGCCATGTAGCTGGCGGTGCCGAGGATCACGCCAGCTTCGGTCCGGGAGGAAGTGATGGTGACGCCATCGAGGTCGGGGGCGGGTTCCTGAATGAGTTTGGCGAGGCCGAAGTCGAGAATTTTGATGCGGGCGTCTTTAGTGACGAAAATGTTTTCGGGTTTTAGGTCGCGGTGGACGATATTTTTTTCGTGAGCGGCGGCGAGGCCTTGGGCGATTTGCACGCCGTACTCGATGGTTTTGCGCGGGGAGATGGGGCCGCGATCGAGGAGGGCGCGGAGGCTTTCGCCTTCGAGGAGTTCAGAGACGAGAAAAGGCGAGCTGTCGTGGAGACCGATGTCGTGGATGGCGAGAATGTTGGGGTGATTGAGTGCGGCGACGGCTTGGGCTTCTTGCTCGAAGCGGCGCAGGCGGTCGGGATCTGTTGCGTAAGTTGGCGGGACGATTTTTAGGGCAACGTCGCGGCCGAGGCGGGAATCTTTGGCGCGATAAACTTCGCCCATCCCACCGGCGCCGATGGGTGATAGCACTTCGTAGGGGCCGAGTTTCAGGCCGGGGGCGAGAGGCATGCTGGGTGGGGATTATAGCTTGGATTTTGTGGGTTGAAGAATGGTGCGGCGGTGATAGCGAACGAGAGGGCGGAAGAAAACGAAGAGCAAAAGAGGAAGTCAAAAGCTGCGAGGTTGCGCCGGTGGCGCCGGCCCCACCCTCGCAAAAAACGCGAGGGTAGGCCACCCGGCTTTTGGGCTGGGTCTTCAGTTGAAAGGCAAAAAACCTGGAGAGTCCTACTACTTTTGGCCTACTACGTACGTTACTCACAATCTCTGAAAATTTATTCATGCGGTGAACCAAAAAGGTGGACTACTGCGGTCTCATACTAACGTCCTCGCCTGCGAAAGGTGCCCTCGATGCGCTCGATGCGGAATATGCCTTGGCAGCTCAAGATGGCTTCGAAGATCGTTCTGACGCGCTTGCCGGTGCCGTACCACGTGTGGGCCAAGGTTGGATTGTTCAACCAGGGCAAGATGGATCGGCCGGAATACGCGATGGGGATTTTTCACCGGCATTTTGATACGGCGCCGTTTGCGCGGAAGCAGCGTGGCGAGTTTGTGGCGCTGGAGATTGGGCCGGGGGATTCGCTGTGCGCGGCGCAGATTGTGAAGGCCTTTGGTGGGGCGAAAACCTATTTGGTGGACGCAGAGGCTTGTTCGACTTCGGACGTGGACGTGTATCGGCGGATGGATGAGCATTTGCGTGGGCTGGGATTGAATCCGCCAAGTATTGATGACTGCAAGAATGTGGATGATGTGGCGAAAGTGATCGGCGCGGAGTATATGACCGAGGGGTTGGAATCGCTGAAGAAGATTCCGTCGGGGTCGGTGGATTTTATGTGGTCGCATGCGGTGCTGTCGTTTGTGCGGCGGCACGATTTTCTGCCGATGTTGAAAGAGATGCGGCGGATTCAGCGGCCGGATGGAGTGTCGTCGCACACGATTCCGATTAAAGATATTGTGGGCGGGAAGCTGAATGATTTGCGGTTTAGCGAGAAGACGTGGGAGTCGCCGCTGATGGCTAACTCGCGGTTCTATACGAACCGGCTGAGGTACTTTGAGTTATTGGATTTGTTTCGGCAGGAAGGCTTCGATCCGCATGTGGTGAAGGAAGTGAAGTGGGAGAAGTTGCCGACGCCGCGGAAAAAGATGGCGCCGGAGTTTCGTGGGCTGAAGGATGAGGATTTGTTGGTGCATGATTTTGATGTGCAGTTGCGGTGACGGATCGCTTAGTGGATCGTTGTTCATGTTTCGGTGAAATTTGAGTAAGACCCAGTTCGTGAACCAAAGGCGAACCTGTACCCTCCCTCGGTTGTAAATTCCAAAAGCAGAGTCAAATTCAAGACCACCCTACAAATCGAGGGTGGGGCACCCGGCTTTGTTGCTGTGTTAGGCTGGCGGCGCATGAGTGTGCTTACTAGTCGCGACAATAAATGGCTGAAGCTGTTTCGGATGGCGTTGCGTGGGGGGATTGCCACGGAGGCGGGAGCTGTGGGCGTCGAAGGGGCGCGGTTGGTGGAGGAGGCGCTACGGTCGGGGTGTCGGGTGGAGGCGGTGTTGTTTAGTGAGAGTGGCGAGCGATTTCGGGAGAGGTTGGCGCCGTATGTGGCGCGGCCGGAGATTGCGTTTCCGGTGTTGAGGACGACGGATCGATTGTTTGAGGGGCTGGCGGATACGGAGCATCCGCAGGGAGTGGCGGCGCTGGTGGAGCCGCGAGAGACGACGTTTGAGGAGTTGGTGAAGACGCCTGATGGAGTTTGTTCTCCGCTGCTGGTGGTGTTGGCGGGAGTGCAGGATCCGGGAAATGTGGGAACGATTTTGCGGACGGCGGCGGCGTTTGGTGCGACGGGAGCAGCGATTGCGGCTTCGGGGCAGAGCGGGACGGCGAGTCCGTTTTCGCCGAAGGCGTTGCGGGCGTCGGCGGGGGCGGCGTTGCACTTGAGGATTTTGTCGGGGATGCCGTTGGGGATTTTGCTGGAGCAGTTGAAGGCGGCGGGGATTCGGACGCTGGCGTCGAGTGTGCATGAGCCTGGTGAGGGTGAGGCGCGAGTGTTGGCCCCGTGGGAAGTGGATTGGTGTGTGCCGTCGGCGTTGCTGGTGGGAAATGAAGGGGCGGGGTTGCCGGAGGAAGTGGAACGTGGGGCCGATGCGCGGATTCGGATTCCGATGGCGAGTGGGGTGGAGTCGTTGAATGCGGCGGCTGCGGCGGCGGTGTTGTTTTATGAGGCGGCGCGGCAGCGGAGTTCGAGTGTGGTTAGTGAGTTTAAATTGACGTGAGGTGGGTTGGATTTTTGAAGAGACAAAGGAAGATGCAGGTTTTTTGCACGCACAATTGTGGGTGCTTGAAGTTAAGTCTAAACCCCCAGACGCAACTACGGCGTCTGGGGCACCCGATTTTTGAGTAGGACTGAAGAAGTGAGAAGAAAGAAAAACGCCGGGTGCGGCACCCGATCTGGTTGCTGTGATTGCGGTGTAAATGTGCGGTGGCGCAACTCGTTGAGGGAAGGGGACATCCAACAGGCGTGAGTTTATTTGAACAGTTGCCGCTGGGGGCGGAAGGGGATGCGCGCGGGCCGGAGGTTGCGTCCGCGCATCAACCGTTGGCGGAGCGGATGCGGCCGCGGACGCTGGATGAATTTATTGGGCAGGAGAAATTGTTGGCACCGGGGAAACCGCTGCGGACGCAGATTGAGCGCGACGATATTACGTCGATGCTGCTGTGGGGGCCTCCCGGTTGTGGCAAGACGACGTTGGCGCGGATGATTGCGCGGCTGACCAGTTCGGAGTTTGTGCCGTTTAGCGCGGTGCTGGCGGGGATTAAAGAGATCAAGGAAGTGATGGCGGTGGCCGAGCGGAAGTCGCGCGCGGGGCACCGCACGATTGTGTTCGTGGATGAAGTGCATCGCTTCAATAAGGCGCAGCAGGATGCGTTTTTGCCGTATGTGGAGGCGGGGCACATTACGTTTATTGGGGCGACGACGGAGAATCCTTCGTTTGAAGTGATTTCGCCGCTGTTGTCGCGGACGAAAGTTTACGTGATGGAGCCGCTGCCGACGCCGTTGATTGCGGAGTTGCTGCGGCGGGCGTTGGTGGATAAAGTGCGAGGGCTGGGCGGCGAAGAATATGAAGTGAGCGACGATGTGCTGATGCGCATTGCATCGTTTGCGAATGGGGATGCGCGGTCGGCGTATAACACGTTGGAGCTGGCGGCGCGGAGTGCGATTCGCGACAAAGCTGAGAAGCTGACGATTACGCAGTTGCTGCTGGAAGATATTTTGCAGCGGAAGTTGCTGCGGTACGACAAGGCCGGCGAGGAACATTACAATTTAATTTCGGCGCTGCATGAGTCGGTGAGGAATTCGGATCCGGATGCGGCGTTGTATTGGCTGACGCGGATGCTGGAGTCGGGCGAGGAGCCGCTGTATCTGGCGCGGCGGATGGTGCGGATGGCCAGTGAGGATATTGGGCTGGCGGAGCCGGGAGCGCTGGCGATGACGTTGGCGGCGAAAGATGCGTTTGATTTTTTGGGAGTGCCGGAGGGATTGTTGGCGTTGGCGCAGGCGGTGGTGTATTTGTCGCTGGCGCCGAAGTCGAATGCAGTTTATTTAGCGGCTGGGCAGGTGGCGGAGGATGTCCGGGAGACAGAAGCGGAGCCGGTGCCGCTGCATATGCGGAAGGCGCCGACGGGGCTGATGAAAAATTTGGGATTTGGGAAAGGCTATACGAATCCACACGACTTTGAAGGGCGAGTGAACGATATGGTTTGCTTGCCGGAGAGTTTGGCGGGGCGGAGGTATTATCATCCGAGCGATCAGGGGTTTGAGGCGCGGCTGCGGGCGCGGATGGAAGAGATTAGGAAGTTGAAATTGCGTGGGACGGAGAAGGTAAAATCGGATGAGTGAGTTTGGCGTCGGAAGCGCCGCGAAATTCCGAGTGTCGGCCTGCACGATCGAGTCGAGTGGAAGCGAACTCTAAACCCCCAGACGCAACTACGGCGTCTGGGGCACCCCAACCGAGGTAGATTTTTGCGACGGAGATTTAGGCGGAATACTTTCTTTCCTGACGATGTCGTTCAGATTGCATTGAAAGCCAGAGAACAATTTTGATTTGTCCCTGCTCACGGAGCCGCTTTGCGTGGCTGCGCGGATTCTGCGCGTTGGTGTGTGTGGTGTTTGGATGCTGCTCCGTTCCTGCGGCGCGATCGCAGGGGGAATTGCCCAAGCCGCTGCAGTTGGTGGATGAGGATGTGACTGCGTTTGCGTTTGCGCCGGACGGGCGGGTGGTTTATTCGGTGCGGCACATGGTGAAGACGAAACTGTATGACTTGCAACACGACGATGTGTGGCTGCTGGAGACGAATGGGAAGAAGCGCCGCCTGCTGCTGGGGGAGAAATTCAGGATTGGGAATGAGCAGTTCAGTTATGCGGTGGATTCGTTTCAGTGGTCGCCCAATGGGCGATTTATTGTGGCGCGATTGTTTGCGACGTTTCTGACGGATGAAAATGGGAAGACGCAGGATTCGTATGTGACGGTGGCCTTGGATGAGAGCGGGAAAGAAGTACGGATTAATGGGCTGGATAACGTGATTCGCGATTCATCGAATGCGTTCTTTTTGAAAGACGGGACGACGTTGGTGTACATGACGGAAACGGTGAAGCCGCGGGCGCTTTTTTCGCTGCGCTTTTCGAATTTGGCGACGGGGCCGGCGGGGGCAGCGTTTGAAGGGCGGACGTTTGCGGATGTGGAGACGATCGCCGGGAGCAATGTGGCGATAGGGATCGAACAGGAACATTCGCAGACGGGACCGCCGCGGCTGCAGCGGCTGGAGATGTTGGCGCAGGATGATAAGGAGTTGGCTACGCTGCAGAATTTCGCGGGTGGTTTGGCGGTGTCGCCGAGTGGGAAGCGGGCGGCATATTTTGTGGATAAGGAAGTGTTGGAGGTTCGGGATTTGACGGCGCCGCGGCGGGTGGCGCGGATGCGTGTGGGATTGGGAGTGGCGTATTGGTCGGCCGATGATCGGCGGATTTTGTTGAAGAGGTCAGTGGAGAAGAAGACTGGAGAGTTGGCGTGGTTTGATGTGCCGGAGTTGGCCGAAGTGGCGGAGGGGAAAGATATTGTTGTGGCGCAACCGGAGGCGCAGCCGATTTTGCGGGGGATTGGGTTTCGGGAGTTTTCGATTTCGGGGGATGGAAAGTTGTTGGGAGTGATTTCAACGGGGAAGCATAATTTGTCGGTGTATCCGATTTCGGTGCAGTAGTTTTCTCTCGCGTGAGATCGCTCGCGCCTAATTACAACAAAAGATAAGAGAGGTTCCTCCACTTCGCAAGCCGACAACTTCGCAGGAGCGAAGTTGAAAAGAAAATGCGTCGGCTTGCTTCGGTCGGAATGGCAGTTTTTCGTTACTCTTTAGAAAAACAAAAAACAACGAGCGTTGAAGTCGTGTTCCCCGGCCCCACCCGGGTTTTGGTGGGGTGGCGGAAGTCAAAAGCAAAAGCGAAGTCAAAATCAAAAAAATTAGAGGGAGTGGCGGCGGAGGCGGTGTTCGACGAGGATGCAGGCGTCTTCGATGGCGGTGAGGCCGGCGGTGCGGGCTTTTTCTGCGGCGGCGTGATTTTCGATGCCCTGCTGCATCCAGACTACCTTTGCGCCGATGGCGATGGCGCCGTCGACGACTGGCGGGACATGGTTGGAGCGGCGGAAGATGTCGACGATTTCAACTTTGGTGGAGGCGGGGATGTCTTCGAGGCGCGCGTAGCATTTTTCGCCGAGGACTTCAGATTCGTTGGGGTTAACGGGGATGATTTTGTAGCCTGCCGACTGCATGTATTCGGTGACGCCGAAGCTGGGGCGATTGGGGCGCGAGGAGAGGCCGACTACGGCGATGTTTTTGTAGTTTTTTAAAATGTCGGCGATGGGGTCAGAGGTTTTCGGGGAATTTTCTGGAACGGAGATTTTCACGACTCATCCTCGCGTGGTGGGCGATCTCCTGTAGGGCGATTAGGGCGGAAAGGTTTCTTGAAGTTGCCGCCGCGGCTGCCGCCGCTAGGACGGCCTGCGCCGCCTGGACGACTAGCGCCGCCAAAACGTTTTCCACCACCGGAACGATTTTCACCACCACCAAAACGCTTTGGACCTGAACGACTCGGACCGGAACGGTTGTCGCGGTTGAAGCGTGGTGGGCCGCCTGGGCCTGATGGGCGGCGAGGGCTGTCTCCACGCGAGTCTGGGCCGCTGCTGCGGCCGAAACGTGGTTTGCCACCTTGCGGGCGATCTGAGCCGAAACGCTTGCCGCCACCGAACCGTGGAGGACCGCCAGGACGCGGGGGTCTTCCCGCGTTATCGCGGCGTGGCGGGCCGTCGGAACGCGAAGGGCCGCGCGAATTTCCGAAACGCGGTTTGCCGCCTTGCGGGCGATCGGAACCGAAACGCTTGTCACCACCGAAGCGTGGAGGACCGCCGGGCCGCGGGGGTCTTTCCGCGTTGTCACGCCGCGGCGGGCCGCTGGGACTTGATGGTCCGCGGGAGTCGCCACGGGGTGGTCCGCTTGGGCGTGATGAACTGCGCCAGTTCCCTTCTCGTGGCGGGCGGTCGTCGGGGCCGCTGAAGCGTTTTGGTGGACGGCCCTGTCCGCGGTTTTCGCCGCCGGCGCTGAAGCGATTTTCTTTGCCGCGATTGTCGCGTCCAAATTTGTTGGGTGGGCGCTCGCTCCCCTTGTCGGGCCCGTCGGCTCGCGGCGGGCGCGGAGCGTCCCACGGACGATTGGGGGAGAACGGTTGACCCGACGGAGTGGCTAGTTCCGGGCTGTCGCCTTCATCCTGGCTGAAGTTTTGCCGAGGGAATGGTTTGCCGGCTCCGCGGTTCGAGCGGAAATTATCGCGTGGCGCGGATTCGCGATCCTCGAAGTTTGCTGTTTCTGGCGGACGGCTGGGGCGCGGGCCGTGTTTACCTTGCGGGCTGTGGCGACGAACCACCGGCCGGTTGCGATTTTCGAAACGGCGGCGCGAGTCGTTGCGATCGCTTTGAAATTGCGCTGGACGCGGTGAGGCGCTTTCTTCTGAATCTTCTTTAGGTGGAGTGTAAGCGGGGCGTGGTTTTGGTTTCGTTTTTATGGCGACGCGGAGAATGGCGACTTCGCCGTCGTCGAGGAGGCGGTAGCGGCCTGGCGGAAGGCCTTCGAGAGTGAGCGGGCCGAGGGCTATGCGCTTCAATTTTTCGACGGGATGTTTTTCGGCGAAGAGCACGCGGCGTAGGATGTCTTTTTTGGAGTCCTGCAGGCTAACTTCGTACCAGAAATTCTCGGCGTGGCCGCGAGAAGCGTCGGGCTGGCGGATGGTGCGAAATTCGGCGTTGGCGTTGTGGCCGAGGCGGGCGAGATCGTCGGTGGAGAGGCGACCTTTGATTTTTACCTGGTATTGCTGTTCGAGGTTGGACCAGTCCTGCAGCATTTCGGCGGCGAGATCGCCGTCGTTGGTGAGGAAGAGCAGGCCGCTGGCGTCGTAATCAAGGCGGCCGACGGGATAGACGCGCTCGGGGAGACCTTTCAGGAGATTGCGAAGAGTTTTGCGGCCTTCGGGGTCGGCCATGGTCGCGACGACTTCGGGTGGTTTATTTAGCGCGATGTAGACGCGGCGTTGGTCGTTGGGTTCGACCGGTTTGCCGGCGGCTTCGATCTTGTCGTGCTCGGGGTCGGCTTTGCTGCCGAGTTCGGTGACGACTTGGCCATTGACGCGGACTTGGCCGCTGACGATGAGTTGCTCGGCGTGGCGGCGGGAGGCGATGCCGGCGCGGGCGATGATTTTTTGGAGGCGTTCAAGCATTTGGTTTTGTCTTGATTGGATGCGCGTTGGCGGAGTGAGGAGTATAGCAGGATGAGTTCGGAATTGAGGGAGCGATCGAAGAGAACCCCTCGCTAGGCGAGCCGACTCGAGCGCGGGAGAAGATGAGGAATGAAAAAGGTTACCGGATTAGTTTGAACTTTCTTGGTGTCGTAATAGCCCAACCGCGAGAATACAGAAAATTCCGATGAAGATGAGGGAAAGCCACCACGGACTCCACGGGATGGGAAATAGCAGGACCAACATCCACCATCTCCAATTCAATCGTTTGCGGTCGCTCGTCTCCATTAACGACATCATAAGTGAAATAATCGTCGGGTAGATTTCCTGCTTTTTGTGGAAGTTTCAAACCTAGGAACGGCAGGACGTACTCGTTGATGTTTTGATTTAGTTTGGAGTGGAATCTAAACCCCCAGACGCAACTACGGCGTCTGGGGCACCCTATTTTGTAGATTTATTGAAAGAAGAGATTTGTAGTTCTATTTGAAAGAAATAATTTGTAGTGCTATCTGGACGAAAGAAGAGATGAAAGATTATTCGCCGGCGGAGGCGCCTTTGGCTTCGGTTGGCTTGGTTGGGGGTTCGTCGGCGGCTGGCTCTGTTGAGTTTTGGTGGAGTTGTTCGGCGTCGTAGGCTTCGGGGTGTTGGACTTCTTCGGCGTCCTTGGGTTGAGTGTCATCGAGTTCGCCTGCGGGCATGCCTTCGCCCGTGGCGCGGACTTCGGCGGGGGCTTCTTCGTCATCGACGAGGATGGCTTCGATGTCGGAGAGTTCGCCGGTCGCGGATTCGGCGGCGGGGAGTTCGGCGGATTCTGGTTGCGGCGTGTTGGTGCTTCCGTTTGGAATTGCGGCGCTGAGGTCGGCTTGATTTTCTGGCGCGTCGAGGACTTCGTCCTGGACGTCGGTGGGGAGTTCGTCGGGGATGGCCACGCCTTCGTCGGTGCCGAGGGCCTCGCGGGCCAGGGCTTCGAATTCCTTGAGACTGGGGAGTTCCTGGAGGTCGCTGAGTCCGAAACGCATCAGAAATTCTTTGGAAGTGCGGTAGAGGATGGGGCGGCCGATGACTTCTTTGCGGCCGGCGGTGGTGATGAGGCGCTTGTCGAGGAGAGTTTTGAGAACGCCGCTGGTGTTGACGCCGCGGATTTCAGCAATTTCAGGCGCGGTGACGGGCTGTTTGTAGGAGATGACAGCGAGCGTTTCGAGCGCGGGCATGGTGAGGCGCAGCGGTGGGCGCAGGCTCTTGATGAAGCGGCGCACGACGTCGTGCTGCTGGGGCTTGGTGTAGAGCTTGTAGCCGCCGGCGACTTCGCGGATTTCGATGCCGTGGGATTCGGCGGCGAAGCTGGCGACGAGTTCGTCGATGGAAGATTGCACGGCGAGTTTGTCGTCGCCGATGGCGGAGACGAGTTGGTCGAGAGTGGCGGGCTCGTCGGCGGCGTAGATGATGGCTTCGAGTGCAGCTTTGCGTTCTTCGTTGGTCATTTGCTCTTCGACACCTGAAATTATCGGACTTCCAAAGTCAAAACCTCGCGCCGGGCGGTCTCCGCTCCCACCCTCGCAAAAAGCGCGAGGGTAGGCCACCCGGATTCTGGGCGGGGTTTAAGTTTAAAAACAGAATATAAAACCAAACCGCAAAATCACTGATATTGCTCGTCGATTTGGCGGATGCCGCCTTGTTCGTCGAAGGCGGCTTCGAACATTTTATGCTTGCGCAGCAGAATATCGCCAAATTGTTTTTCCTGGGCGAGAGCGACGGCCTGGAGCTTGACCATTTCGAGGACCGCGAGGAAGGCCACGATCATCGCGTGGCGCGAGGGGCAGGCTTCGAAGAATTGGACGAGGCTGAGGGAGTTGTCGTCGCTGGCCAGGATTTGCGCGCGGATCTGGGCGATCATTTGCGCAACGGTGAATTCTTCGTGGCGCAATTCGATGCGGGAGATTTCTTTGCGGCGCTCGAGGACTTGCTGGAAGACTTTTACGAGATCGACGAGCGAAACCACTAGCTCCGCGTTCGTGCCTTCGTCGTTGTAGAGGGACTTGTCGGGCTTGCTCCAAACGTTTTCTTCGATTTGCTGTTTTTGGTAGAGGAGCTGGGCGGCGTTTTTATATTTTTCGTGTTCGACGAGGCGCTGGACCAGTTCGGCGCGGGGGTCGACGGGCTCTTCGTCGGGACCGGTTACGGGATCGGGCGGGAGGAGCATTTTGGATTTGATGTAGATGAGGGTGGCGGCCATGTATACGAATTCGCTGGAGACGTCGACGTCGAGTTCTTCGAGCTTGTGGAGATAGTCGAGATATTGCGAGGTGATTTTGGAGATTTGGATGTCGTGGATGCTCATCTCCTGCTTCTTGATGAGGTCGAGGAGCAGGTCGAGCGGTCCTTCGTAGAGCGGGATGGTGATTTTGTACGGTGTGTTTTGGGGCGTGGCCATGGTTATTTTTCCGTTCCTGTTGCGCCGGAGTCGCCGAAAACTTGGTTGCGCTTGGCGTCCCAGCCGAAGACGGCTTCGCGGACGCGGGTCATGGTTTTTTGGGCGACGTTGCGGGCGCGTTCGGAGCCAGCGTTGAGAATTTGCAGCACGCGCGCGGGATCTTTTTCAAATTCGACGCGGCGGGCGCGGACGGGCTCGATCCATTTGATCAAGTTATCGGCCATGGCGGATTTGCACTCGATGCAGCCGATGCCGGCGGTGCGGCAGCCGTTGGCGGCCCACTCCAGCGTTGGCGGCGGCGAGAAGAGTTTATGCCAATCGTAGACCGGGCACACGTCGGGATTGCCGGGGTCGGTGCGGCGCTTGCGGGCGGGGTCGGTGACCATCACTTTGGTTTTGGAGCGGATGTCGGCGTCGGATTCGCTGAGGGTGATGGCGTTGCCGTAACTTTTGGACATTTTGCGGCCGTCGAGGCCGGGGAGGCGGGGGGTCGTGGTGAGCATGTGTTGCGGCTCACAGAGTGTTTCGTCGAAGGCAACGTACTTCCTGCCGCGTTCGCCGATGCGTTCCAGCCAATTATGGAATCCCCTCTTCCAGAGCAGTGAGACGCAGCGAGCCGAGAGTTGAAGCGTCAGAACTTTTTCTTGTCTGCGGTGGCTAGGAGATTTTGCGTCGCCTTGCTTCCGATTTTTCGACGTCGATGGCGAGTGACGTAGAACGTGTTGAAGCGGCGGACGATTTCGCGGCTGAGTTCGACGTGGCTGACCTGGTCTTCGCCGACCGGGACGAAGAGGTCGATATTGCTGGGGCCGTGTTCGGGGCCGCCGCTGTAGATGACGATGTCGGCGGTTTGCAGAGTGGGGTAGCCGAGGAAGCCGTAGGTGTGGAGGTCTTTGTCTTTTACGTTTTCGAGGGCTTCTTTGTAGGTGGGAACGCGTTCGAGCCAGCCGAGCGGGGTGACCATGGAGAGGAGGAGGTGGAGCTCGGCGTGTTCGCGGACGAGGGATTGTTGGAAGATGACGGATTTTTCGGGGTCGAGTCCCGCGGCGAGATAGTCGGTGGTGATTTCGATGGTGTTTTGGGCCACGGCGCTGGCGTCGGCGTAGTCGCTGGTGAGGGCGTGCCAGTCGGCGATGAAGTAGAAGCAGTCGAATTCGGGATCGGCCTGGAGGCGGACCCAGTTTTCGAGGGCGCCGAAATAGTGGCCGATGTGCAGGCGTCCGGTGGGGCGCATGCCGCTTACGACGCGCTTTCGTTTTGTGGTTGGTGCGTTCGCGGACTGGTTCATGCGGCGGAGGGGCGCTGCTGCAGGAGGTCGCGGGCGATGATGATGCGTTGGATTTCGCTGGTGCCTTCGTAGATGGTGAGGACGCGGGCGTCGCGGTACATGCGCTCGACGTCGGTTTCGCGGGAGTAGCCGACGCTGCCGTGGATTTGTACGGCTTTGGCGGCGACGCGGTTGGCCATTTCGGTGGCGTAGAGTTTGGCGCGGCTGGCGGCGGTGCCGATTTTTGAGGGCGTGGCGTCTTTGAGCCAAGCGGCTTGGTAGACCAGGGCGCGGGCGGCTTCGATTTCCATTTGCATGTCGGCGAGCATCCACTGGATCGCTTGAAAGTCGGCGATATTTTTGCCGAAGGCTTTGCGGTGCTTGGCGTATTTGACGGCTTCGTCGAGGGCGCCCTGGGCGAGACCGACGGCGAGGGCGGCGATGCCGATGCGGCCGCTGTCGAGAGCGCTGAGAGCGATCTTCAGGCCCTGGCCTTCTTCGCCGAGGCGGTTTTCTGCGGGGACGACGCAATCGTTGAAAATAATTTCGAGGGAGGGCGAGCAACGCTGGCCCATTTTTTCTTCGTGGCGGCCGAGTTGAAAGCCGGGAAATTTTGGTTCGACGAGAAATGCGGTGATTCCCTTTCCGCCGGCTTCCGGGTTCGTCTTGGCGAAGACGATGAAGACGCCG
Organism: uncultured Acidobacteriota bacterium; assembly: GCA_963846145.1. Taxonomy (GTDB): domain Bacteria; phylum Acidobacteriota; class Terriglobia; order Acidiferrales; family UBA7541; genus Acidiferrum. The sequence continues at coordinate 689,994 of CAWJUV010000010.1, forward strand.
GCGACGCTGCCGTTGGTGACCCAGGTTTTGGTGCCGGAGATTTTGTAGGAGCCGTCAGGTTGCTTGGTGGCGCGGGTTTGGATGGCCGCAGCGTCGGAGCCGGCTTGGGCTTCGGTGAGGCAGAAGGCGCCAAGGAATTCGCCGCTTGCGAGCGGGTGGAGATATTTCTTTTTTTGTGAGTCGGAGCCGAAGTTGAGCAGCGGTATTTGGACCGCGGAATTGGTGACGCTGAGCGAAGTGGCCATGGCGGCGTCGGCTTTGGCGACTTCTTCGATCATCAGGACGTAGGAGAGGGTGTCGAGTCCCGGGCCGCCCCATTCTTCTGGGATCATCATGCCGCAGCAGCCGAGTTCGGCGATTTTTTTGATTTCGGCGAGGGGAAATTTTTCTTCTTTGTCGCGTTGTTTGACGGTGGGGCGGACTTCGGTGGCGACGAATTGGCGGACGGTGTCGCGGGTTAGGGTTTGGTGGTCGTTGAAGGAGAAATGCATCGGTTCAAGATTGTATACGGGATGTGGGTGCGTGCGCGAGAGTCGCGGTGAAGAGTAAAACAACGAAATTCTGACAGAACGTACCAAGATGTCGTTTTGATATGGGTTGAAGTGAAATCTAAACCCCCAGACGCAACTACGGCGTCTGGGGCACCCAGTTGGTCTTTGAAGTTAGAGAACGCAACGTCAGAGCTTGAAAAGTTCGCGGAGGCGTTTGGTTTGGGCGCGGCTGACAGGGATTTCGGTTTGTTTTTTGTCGTTCATTTTGAGCATGTAGCTGGATTTGAACCAGGGGACGACTTCTTTGATGTGGTGGATGTTGACGAGGAAGGAGCGGTGGGGGCGCCAGAAGGCGTCGGACTCGAGGCTGTCGTTGAGTTCTTCGAGAGTGCGGTAGTTGGAGCTGCCTTCGACGTCGCGAGCGGTGACCGAGATGAGGCCGTCCTGGATGCCGGCGAAGATGAAGTCTTCAGCGTCGACGAGGAGGAGGCGCTGCTGCGATTTTACGAGTAGCTTGGCGGGAGCCGGGGCCGTTTGACGCGCGGGGGCGGCGCCGAGTTGGGCGACCAAGGCTTCCAGACGATCGGTCGTGGAGCTTTGCGTTTGGCTTTCCAGAACTTTGCGGGCGCGAGCGACGGCTTTGGCGATGCGGGCTTTGTCGAAAGGCTTGAGGATGTAGTCGACGGCGCTGACGTCGAAGGCTTGCACCGCGTATTGATCGAAGGCAGTGGCGAAGACCACGTGGGGCATTTTCGTTTTGCGTTCGACGAGTTTTTGGAGGACGCCGAAGCCGTCGAGGCCGGGCATTTTTACGTCGAGAAAAACCAGGTCGGGGACGTGTTCCTTGATGAGGTTGACGGCTTCGACGCCGTTTTTTCCCTGGCCGATCAAATTAATTTCGGGGAAACCTTTGAGGAGGAAGGCGAGTTCGTCGCGGGCGGGCTTTTCGTCGTCGACGATGATGGTGTTGATGGGCATGGGGGAGGCGATGGGTTCAGTATAGGCGGCGCTTTGGGGGGGCGCAATTGCGGCGCAGCGAGTGGCGCAATATGGGTTGTGGCGGTCGCGGTATGATTGGCGAACGGATTTTTACGAAGACGGAGAAGACATGGCGACTCGTAAGGCGGGCAAAGGGCGGTTGATCAAGAGCAAGGTGATTTACAAGGGGCCGATTTTCGAGATTCACCGGGACGAGGTGGCGGAGCCGAGTGGGGTACGGGCGACGCGTGAAGTGATTGCGCACTCGGGGTCGGTGGTGGTGTTGCCGGTGCTGGATGATGGGCGGGTGGTGCTGATCCGGCAGTATCGACACGCGGCGCGGCAGTATTTGTGGGAGCTGGTGGCGGGGCGGATGGATGAGGGAGAGAGTCCGCGCAAGGCGGCGGCGCGCGAGTTGATTGAGGAGACGGGTTACCGGGCGAAGAAGTTTTCGATCTTTATGGATTTTTATCCGTCGCCGGGATTCCTGGAAGAGCGGATGTTTATTTTGTTGGCGGAGGGCGTGAGCGCTGGGGTGGCGACGCCGGAGGAAGACGAAAAGATTGAGATGCGCTCGTTCACGCGCAAAGAAGTGGAACAAATGATTCAGAAAAGAGTGATCAAAGACGGGAAGACCATCGCAGGATTATTGTTCTACTTTCATATTTTGTGAAAAGTAGAGTGAATGGTAATTACCGGGGAATTCACCTGATTTATGTGGAATTAAGCGGTTAGGTCGTGTAGAGGGGCCTTGACGGCAAAGCACTTTCTGATAGACTCCCGCCAATTTATTTTCACACCCACCGGAGTTGTCCTCGGACGGAGCTGAAAATAGAAACAAATGGGTCTCTTCAGGAGGGACTTCCTCGTGCAAGGAACGGTCAAGTGGTTTAATAACTCGAAAGGGTACGGGTTCATTGGTCGAGACGATGGACCGGATGTGTTTGTGCACTATTCAGCGATCACCGGAGAAGGTTATCGCACGTTGCAGGAAGGGGATCCGGTGGAGTTCGAAATCGTGCAAGGGCCGAAGGGGCCGCAGGCGGCGAATGTGGCTAAGGCCGGAAGTTAGCGATCGTTTTTAGTGGTCTGAAAATTCTTCAGGAGAGCGGGCGTCCGCGCACGCAAGAACCCTTGCGCGTCTTCACTTCTTCGGTTGTTCTAAGAATACATCCTCCATCGAGTACAGGCGGCCTGCAGCGACATTGTCGTCCACTGTCTTGGTTAATTTCAACAATCTTGATGTCAGCTTCTTGTCGGATAGCACTTCGAGCGTGGCGATCCAGGATTCACATTCGGCGTGAAGTTTTCGAGATATCGGTTTCATCTTAGAAATTGTAAGGCTTGGTCGGTGAACGAGCAACGAACCTCGATGGAGTCATTACTCTAAACCCCCAGACGCAACTACGGCGTCTGGGGCACCCAATTTTTCGCTACCGTTAAGAAAATCAAAGTCGACTTCAACTTCGAGGGACTTTTCTGCCCCACTGGCCTTGGTGCGAAAGGCTGAGGGTTGGATTTACAATACGGGGATGGATAACAAAACGGTGGCGCGGATTTTGCGTGAGACGGCGGAGCTGCTGCAGATCGATGGGGCCCAGATCGGGCGGTATCGCACGTATGAGAAGGCCGGCGAACTGATCGGCGGGATGCATGACTCGATCGAGGCGATTGCGCGGGATACGGCCAAGCTGAAGGAGTTGCCGGGGATTGGCGACCGGATGGCCGAGCATATTCAGGAGATTTTGAAGACCGGCGATTATTCGCTGCGGGCGAAATTGCTGCAGAAGTTTCCTCCTACCTTGCTGGAAGTTTTTCAATTGCAATCGCTGGGGCCGAAGAAAGTGGCGTTTTTGTGGTCGACGTTTAAGGCGGCCACCGTGGCGGATGTGGAGCGGCTGGCGAAAGAGGGTAAGCTGCGGGATTTGCCGGGGTTTGGGGAGAAGACTGAACAGAATATTTTGCGGGCGGTGGAGACGTTTAAGCGGTCGACCGGGCGGGTGCGGCTTGATAAAGCGGAGCCGATTGCGGAGGAAATTAGCGCGCACATTTTGAAGTTTGGGAAAGGGATTGGGTCGCTGACTTCGGCAGGGTCGTTGCGGAGATGTAAGGAAACGATTGGAGATTTGGATTTCTTGTTGATTCTGGCAGAGGGGTGGACGGCGCAGGCCAAGATCGATCAGATTCAGGAACACATTTTGAAATTTCCGCGGATCGATCAGGTGCTGGCCAAGGGCGGGAACAAGGTGAGCGTCACGCTGGATAGCGGGATGCAGGTGGATGTGCGGCTGATTGAGAAGGACAGTTACGGCGCGGCGCTGATTTATTTCACGGGGTCGAAGGAACACAACGTGAATTTGCGCGGGCGTGCGCTGGATATGGGCTACACGCTGAATGAGTATGCGATGACCACGCTGAAGAGTGGGAAGCGCGTGGCGGGGCGGACGGAAGAGGAAATTTACGCCAAGTTGAAACTGGATTTTATTGCGCCGGAGCTGCGAGAGAATTGCGGAGAGATTGAAGCGGCGGCGGATCATCGTTTGCCTGAAGTTGGTGGAGCGCGGCGATATCAAGGGCGATTTGCAGATGCATACGACGGCCAGCGATGGGCGGCACTCGATTGAGGAGATGGCGCGAGCTGCTCGCGCCTTGGGCCACGAGTACATCGGGATTACCGATCATTCGAAGTCGCTGCAGATTACCAATGGATTGGATGAGACGCGGCTGGTAGCGCACCTGAAAGAATTGCGCGATGCGAATAAGAAGAAGTTAGGGATTCGGGTGCTGGCTTCGTCGGAAGTGGATATTTTGAAAGATGGGAAGCTGGATTATGCGGATGAGTTTTTGGCGCAGATGGAAGTGGTGGTCTGCTCGATTCACTCGTTTTTTAATTTAGAGCGGGCGGAGATGACGGAGCGGATGCTGGCGGCGATTGAGAATCCGTATACGCAGATTATTGCGCATCCCACCGGGCGACAGATCATGCGGCGGGATGAGTTGGATTACGACATGGAGAAAATTCTGGATGCTTGCGCGAAACATGGGGTGGCGATGGAGTGCAATTCGTATCCGGAGCGGTTGGATTTGAAGGATGTGTATTTGCGGATGTGCAAGCAGCGTGGGGTGAAGGTGGTGATTTCCACGGATTCGCATAGTTCGGTGCATTTGCAATACATCAAATACGGAGTGGCGATGGCGCGGCGGGGGTGGTTGGAGAAGAAGGATGTGTTGAACACGTTGCCGGTGGAGGAGTTTTTGGGGGCGTTGCGGCCGAAGCCGGGTGCGGCGAAGGTGCCTGCTGCGAATGGTGGTGGGAGTTTGAAGAAAGCTTCTGCGAAGGGTTGAATCAGTTGGGGGAAGTTGGTTTTGACTGTGGCGGCGGGGAGTCTAAATCCGCACCCTGAACATCGCAGGGTGCGGCACCCTGCTTTCCCGCTGAGTTCCCTTTCCTCTTGGATGTTTTTGTTAGGCGCTGTAGTTGGCGACGACGCGGATTACCTTTCCTGATCGCGGAAAATTCCATGAATTCGGCGGAGTGGGTGTCGTTTTGGTTGGTGTAGTAGAGGACAAGGCTGTTTAGGCCGAAGAGGACGTTTTCGAGATTGAAGCGGAGTTGTGGGTAGGCTTCGAGGCCGCGATGGAAGTAGGCGCGGAGATTTTCTTTGCCGGTGATTTTGCCGTTAGACGTTGGTTGAGGAGTTTTGCGGCGACGGGCGAGGTGAGTTCGATGGCGTCGTCGTAGTGGCTGAGGATGGCGTCCAGGTCGTGGGCGTTCCAGGCGGCGATCCAGGCATCGGCAAATTTTTCTGCGTCGTTCTTGGTCATTTGATTTTTCTCCGCAGTACACACCTGTAACGAATAACAATTTTAGCTTGGCAGTTCCTTTAACCAAAAATAAAACGATCAGGCGGCGCGGCGGCTGGGAGAGTTGTGGCGTGCGCGGCGTTTTGTTTTTGTTTTAGATTTGGGGGTTCTCTGGGAGGTAGGCCAGCCGCCGAGATGTTGGGCTTCGGCGATGCAGGAGTTGCGGAGTTCGTCGGCGAGCTGGCGGTCGAGGATGGTGCGGGCGACGATCATGCCGCCGATGCACAGGGCGGAAACGGCTTGGGCGGATTGGTGCTTGTTGGGATGTTGCGCAGGCATGCTGCGTTCGAGAACGTTGACCATGGCGCGGAAGACGGTTTCGAAGGCGCGCTTGGCGGAGTCGCCGCTGCGGCCGACGTCGGTGGGAAGGGCGACCATGGGGCAGGAATTTTCCACGTCTTCGTAATGCTGGCGCGAGAGATAGGCGCGGACGACTTGGGCGCCGACGTCGGTGGCGGAGAGGTCGACGTGCACGCCTTCCCAACAATTTTTCCACTCGGGGTCGGTAAAAAAACAGTTGAGGACTTCGGCGTAGAGGTCGCTTTTGCTTTTGAAATAGCTGTAGAAGCCGCCGTGGGTGCGTTGGGCGCCGGCCATGATTTCGGTGACGCTGACGTTGTCGAAGCCGCGGCGGTTGAAAAGTTTGCGGGCGCTGTCGATGATAATTTTTCTGACTTCGGTGCGGTGGTTGGCGGGGTAAGGCATGGAGGCTCCTTCATCATTTTCGCAAGCACGGGATGCGACAGCGGATTATATGCCGGGCGGAATTTTGGAAGAATTGAAAATATTATGTTGAACATATTTTGGCGGGGTGATGGGATGCGTGCGGACCGGAGATGTTTGCAGGTAAACGGAGGGACGATGAGTGAAATCGGCAAGTTTTCTGTAATTGAAATGCCTAAGTCGCGGCGCACGGCGATTGCGGCGGTGGGCTGGGCTTTGGGAGGAATGATGCTGGGGCCGACGTTGGTGAACGCGGCCGGCGAGGAAGAGGTTTCGCATTCGGCGGAGGCGATTCATCAGGAAAATGTGTTTAAGGCGAGCCGCAAGCGAGTGTATGAAGCGCTGACGGAGACGAAGCAGTTTGACCGGCTGGTGAAATTGAGCGGAATCAGCGATGCGTTGGGGACCAAGCCGACGCAGATCAGTGGCGAGGTGGGTGGGACGTTTACGATTTTTGGCGGGCATATTATTGGGCGGCAGTTGGAGTTGGTGCCGAGCGAGCGGATTGTGCAGGCGTGGCGGGTGGTGGATTGGGCGCCGGGGGTGTGGTCGGTGGCGAGGTTTGAGTTGGTGGAGCAGGGTGCGGGGACGAAGGTGGTGTTTGATCACACGGGGTTTCCGAAGAGGCAGGGGGAGCATCTGGCTTCGGGGTGGAAGGAACATTATTGGGATACGTTAGAGAAGTATCTGGCGTAGGCGCGCGCCCGACTGCGGCCGCGGTACGGTTGCGGTCGCAGTTGGGAACGTTTGCGACGCGAATGCTGCGCCATGGTGGAGGCAAGATGCCGGCAGGTTATTCGGGTACGCCCTTGGCAAAGAAGTTGGGAGTGAAGGATGGTCAACGCACTTGGCGCTTCAAGATGCCTGAGAGCGTGGCGGAGGAAATCGGTGCGAGCCGGTTAGCGCCGCTGGTGCTGAAAAGCCCGCAAGCGGAAGTGGAGATGGCGCATCTGTTCGTGGAGCGGCGAGGGGATTTGGCGCGGGAGTTGGGGCGGGTGCGCAAAGTGCTGTCGCAGAGCGGGATGATTTGGATTTCGTGGCCGAAGAAGGCGTCCAAGGTGCCGACAGATATTACCGAGGATGTGGTGCGGGCGGAGGCGTTTCCGCTGGGCCTGGTGGACATTAAGGTGTGCGCGGTGGATGAGACGTGGTCGGGGCTGAAGCTGGTGATTCGAAAGAGCGAGCGCGTCGCGGACAAATGATCGCGGGCTGAAGGTAACGAGATTCGTTCTTATGCCAACAGGCTTGATAACTCGGACAGTGGCGAGCATTTTGCACGAATTGCGCGGTGTTGACCGGCGACCGATTGGGCGGGCCGGTGAAGTGGCGTGGGCGATTGCTGGCACGAAAAATTGTTTGCAGTCGTGATGGAGCGCGTGGACGGAAGGTGTTAAAGCTTTTGTGGGCGACCGGCGGGCGCAGAATTATTTCGAGGCGGTAAACAGGACCACGTCGGATTTGTTGTCGCCGCGGGAGAGGGCCAGGGTTTTGGAGTCGCGGGAGACCGCGACGCTCCAGAGTGAGCCGGCGGTGAAGTGGGTGAGCTGTTTGGCCGGGCCGGGACTGAGCATCGGGAAGCTCCACAGGTTGGAAGTGCCGGTGCGAACGTCGGAGAGGGCCATGGTGCGGTTGTCGGGGAGCCAGGTTGCGGCGTGAGAAGTTTGGTCGAAGGTGGCGGGGATCTCCACTTCGTTTTGTTTTGCGCCGGTTTCGGAGTTGACCACTACGATCACGACGCGACCGTCTTTTTGCGGAGTTCCGAAGGCCAGGTGTTTTCCATCTAGAGACAGAAACGGCGGGCTCACCGCGAGAAGGTCGGAGAGGCGTGTAGGATTGCCGCCGCCGGTGTAAGACGTTTTGAAAATGTATTGAGAGTTGGAGTTATCAAACGCGGAGTAATAGACCGTGGAACCAGAGCCGGTGCACACCGGGAATAATTCGCCGGTGCCGTTGGTGATCTGCGAGGAATTGGCGGTTTGGAGATCGAAGCGATAGATGTGGTCGACACCACTGAAATTGCTGGCATAGAGGACGGAGCGGTTGTCATCGCAGGCGGCGAGGTTGGCGTGGAAGCGGTTGTCGAAGGTGAGCTGGCGGCTGTTTTCGCCGTTGGCGTCGGCGATGAAGATGTCCCAGTTGCCGGCGTGATTGCCGGAGTAGACGAGACGGCCGTCGGGGAAGATGACTAGGTCACCGAGACCGTCCAGGCGGCCCGAGGTAATTTGCTGCAGGTTATCGGGCGCGCTGAGAGAACCGGAAAAAACTTCACTGCTGAGGGTGCGTTTCCCGGCAATGATGGAACGGCCGTCGGTAGAAATTCCCACCGATAAATAATCGTCGAGGTCGTTGGAGATGCGGTGAACGTCGCCGCTAGGGTAGGCCACGATGTACAGCTGCCCGACGCCTGCGGATTTTTCCATGGCGTCAACGACAATGCCGGTGCCGTCGGGGAGCCAAGCGAAATCGTGGAGGTCACGCCATTTTCTGCCGGGAAAGGGTCGTTGCTCGCCGGATTTGGTGTCGACTTCGATGAGCGCGCCGCGTTGGCCATTGGGGTCGGTGTTGTCGACGATGGTGGCGACGATGTGGCGGCCGTCGGGAGCCCAGTGGATGGTGTTGAAGTTGCCGCCCTGGACCATTACGCGGCGAGTGGCGAGAGGTTTGGGATTGCTGCCGTCGGCGTTGGCGACCATGAGTGAAGTTTGGCTTTGTTGCGGGACGTCCTGGGAATAGGCGATCTGTGAGCCGTCCGGAGAGTAGGCGATGAGGCTATGGACGGAGTCGAGGATTTGGCGGGGAGTGCCGCCGAGGACGGGGATTTGGTAGATCTTGCCAGTGGAGTCGGAGATGGAGAAAAGCGAGTAGTCGATGAAGTTGCCGTCGGGAGTGAAGGTGAAGTCGCCGATCGCGGAGGTGGTGGGCGCGAGAATTTGAACTGCGCTGGGCGTGGCCATTTGGCGGACCCACATGCTGAATTGGCCACGCTTGAGAGTGGCGTAGGCGAGGTAGCGGCCGTCTGGAGAGATGCGGGCGAGGATCACGTCGCCGCTGTTGGTGAGGCTGGAGATGGCGGGATGTTGGAAGGCGATGGCGGAGGCCATGCCGGTAGTGATGTAACCGCGGCGGTAAAGGAAGATGGCGGCGATGAGTGCGAGGAAAAGATGATTGCGGCGGGGATGAGGAGCGGGCTGCGGCGGCGCGGAGTGGTGGTTGTCGCGATTGCGGTTGGGGCGATGGTGGTGGCGGAGGAAGTTTGCGCGGCGGTAGGCGCGGAACCTGGATTTGCGGCGGCGCCTGTTGTTGCTGCTGAGCCTGGGTCGTAGGCCGCGGTGCGGCCGGAGGCGGAGTCGCGCTTGAGGCGTTCGAGATCGGCGCGCACTTCGGCGGCGGACTGGCAGCGCAGGTTGAGGTCCTTTTCGAGGGCTTTATTGATCAGTTCCTCGAGTTTTTGCGGAAGGTCGGGGTTGAGGCGGACGGGCGGGGTGGGAGTGCGGTTGAGGATGCTGTCGAAGATGACGCCGCTGGTGTCACCGCGGAATGGGAGCGCGCCGGTGGACATTTCGTAGAGGACGACGCCGAAGGAGAAGAGGTCGGTACGTGCGTCCAGTTCCCTGCCGCGGACTTGCTCGGGGGACATGTAGGCGATGGTGCCGACGGTGGTGCCGGGGCTGGTGAGGTGTTGCGGGTCGAGGGTGAGTTGTGTTTGGGCTTCGTCGCCGACGATGGTGGTGCCTGCGGCGGCGCGGGAACCAGAAGCGGTCACTTTCGCGAGGCCGAAGTCGAGAATTTTGGCGTGGCCGCGCTTGGTGACGAAGATGTTGGCGGGCTTGATGTCGCGGTGGACGATACCTTGGGAGTGGGCGGCTTCGAGAGCGTCGGCGATTTCGATGCCGAGGCTGATGAGTTTTTCGAGTTCGAGCGGGCGACCGGCGATGAGGCTGGTGAGGGTTGAGCCGTCGAGGTACTCCATGGCGATGAAGCTTTGGTCGTCGTGCTTGCCGATTTCGTAGATGGTGCAGATGTTGGGGTGGTTGAGGGCGGAGGCGGCGCGGGCTTCGCGGCGAAAGCGTTCAAGGGCTTGAGGGTCTTTGGAGACGTCGGGCGGGAGGAATTTCAGGGCGACGAAGCGGCCGAGCTCGGTGTCTTCGGCTTTGTAGACCACGCCCATGCCGCCGCCGCCAAGTTTTTCGAGGATGCGGTAGTGGGAGATGGTTTGGTCAATCATTGAAGGGCGCAGTGACGCGTTCATGTTACGGGTGACGCGGAAGTTCGTCAACGAATGCGCGGCTAGGCTAGCAATTAATTTTGAGAAAAACTGATCGCAACTGATTCTGACCTGCGGACTCGTGGACGCCCGGCGGATTTTTTCTTCGTTTTGGATTTGCGAACTTCCCTCGAGGCAGCGGCGAGCCGCGCATTAGCCTCTGAGAGTGGCAGGATTTCCAGGTGCTCGATTATAAGAGCCTCTATTTTTTTCCAAATTTGATTGATTCTTGCCTTTTCTGCCTTCGGCTTCTTGCGGGTTTTTGTTTTCTTCATGATCGAACCCGTGGGCTTTTACCCTTTCTCACAAAGGACTAGGGGAACATTTGAAACGGGGTTCGCGTATCATCTTCAGCACGATGGATTCCAGATGATCGCTGGTGGGGCGGTGGGCCCCGGCGGAGACTGACGGAGGATTTCGAGATGGCGATGAATGCAATGCGCGGGAGTTTGGTGAAGGCGGGGTTGGGTTTGGCGATGGGGGCGGCGCTGATGGCTGCGGCTCCGGGCGCCTGGGCTGAGGATTGGAACAAGAGCTTTACGGTGAATGGGCGGGCTAGTGTGAAGGTGGATTCGAACGACGCTGGGGTGCGGATCACCACCAGCGACGACACGAAAGAAGTGCAGTTTCACGTGATTTACGAGGGGTATACGGTTGACCGGGATTTGCGGCTCGAGGCCCACCAGGATGGAGATCGGGTGGAGCTTTCTTGCCGGGTGCCGAACGGCTGGCATTTTGGGTGGGGGAAGAATTCGCGGCGGGTGCAGATTGAAGTGAAGATGCCCAAGGCGGCGGATTTGCAGGTGTCGACCGGTGACGGAGCGGTGGAGACGTCGGAGTTGAATGGAAATGTGACGATTTCGACCGGCGATGGATCGGTGAAAGCCCATGGGGTGAGTGGGACAGTGGACCTGCATACCGGAGATGGAAGCATTGCGGTAGACGGGCTGCGCGGGGATATCAAGCTGCGGACGGGTGACGGAAGTATCGAGGCACACGGCTTGGATGGACGGGTGGTGGCGGACTCTGGGGATGGCCATATCCGGCTGGATGGGCGATTTGACGGCTTGAATATCCGGACGGGCGACGGGAGCGTGGATGCCCGGGTTGGGAATGGGTCGAAGGTGGCTAGCGGCTGGAATATCCACACTGGCGATGGAAGCGTGGATATCGCGTTGCCGGGCGATTTGCAGGCGAATATTGACGCCAGTACCGGCGATGGGCATATCAGCATGGGTTTGCCGGTGACGATCGAGGGAAGTTTCAGCAACTCGCAGATTCACGGGAAGATGAATGGCGGGGGTGAGCCGGTGGTGATTCATACCTCGGACGGGTCGATCAGGGTTAACAAGTCCTAATCTAAGTCGCAGAAAAGACTAGGCTAAAGTGACTAGTACTCGGCTCCGGTAAGGTCCTAAGGCGGGTAGGTACAAGGTAGTATTCCCGGTTCGAGGGCTGGGCGGTAGGATCGGGGTGCGCTTGATGGAGTGACCTCGGCGCTCAGGTGATAGAGATGATCGTTATGGTGATTTGTACGGCAATCTTGATGCTGGTGGGAGTGAGCTTTATCAGCAGTTTTGGGGCGGGACCCGGGAGGCGGGCCTCGTAATTATTCGGGATCCCCTTAGGTAAAACCACAAAAATTGGATGTCCTGAACGCTCGGGCGATGTTGGCCCGGGCGTTTTTTTGTTTGGGGTGCTGCAGGGAGACGAAATTCAAAAGAAAGACCCCCCGTAGAAATCGAGGGTGGGGCACCCGCCGTCTCTTTTGAAACCGGAGAAGAGGGTCACAGCCGGGGGAAACATTTTGCGGGGATTGTCGTATTGTGGGGCATGGAAAATATGCGTCTTCTCTTCGCTGCTCGTCTGAGTTCCCTGCTGAGCCTTCCATTCAAATCAATTCGCCATAAAAGTCGGAGGCGCTCGGCGTGGTCACTTGGTGTTTGGTGCGCAGCTTCCCTGCTGGCGCTGGGTGTCACCACGGGGACTTTGCTGGCGCAAAGTCCGAGTGCTGCGAAAGGTGCGGAAGCTGAGCCGCTGACGCGGGGTGGTCGAGTTATGGGCATGATGCGGGGGGCACGCGGTATTCGCCGGTGGCGCAGATCACGAAGGAGAATGTGGGGTCACTGAAAGTGGCGTGGACTTATCACACCGGGGCGCTGGAGCAGGTGGGGGATTTCAAACATATGGCGACGTTTGAGACCACGCCGATTTTGGTGGATGGGAAATTGTTTTTGACCACGCCGCATAACCATGTGATTGCGCTCGAGCCAGAAACGGGACGGAAGCTTTGGGAATTCGATGCAATGGTGAATTTGACGGAGCACGGGTTTTCGGAGATGACGTCGCGTGGCGTGTCGGCTTGGCGGGATCCTGGGGCGAAGCGTGGGGCGGTGTGCGCGCTGCGCTTGTTCATGGGGACGATTGATGCGCGGTTGATCGCGCTGGATGCGGCGACTGGAAAGCCTTGCAACGATTTTGGGAAGGGTGGGCAAGTCGATCTGACGCGCGATGTGCAGTTGCGGGATGCCGGGGATTATCAGGTGACATCGGCGCCGGCGATTGCGGGGAATGTGGTGATTACCGGGTCGTCGATTGGGGATAACCGCGCGGTGGATGTAGAGCGCGGGATTGTGCGCGGGTTTGATGTGCGGAGTGGGAAGCAACTGTGGTCGTGGGATCCGATTCCGTGGGCGGCGAAGACTACGCCGCGCACGGGTGCGGGGAATGCTTGGTCGACGTTGTCGGTGGATGCGGAGCGGGATTTGGTGTTTGTGCCGACGGGGAGTGCTGCGCCGGATTTCTATGGCGGGATGCGCAAGGGTGATGGGAAGTGGGCGGATTCGGTGGTGGCGTTGAAGGCGTCCACTGGGGAGTTTGTGTGGGGCTTTCAGGTGGTGCATCACGATTTGTGGGATTACGACGTGGCGTCGCAGCCGACGCTGTTTGCGTGGAAGGATGGGACGCCGGCGATTGCGATTACGACGAAGATGGGGCGCGTGTTTGTGTTGAACCGGCTGACTGGGGCGGCGCTGATTCCGGTGGAGGAGCGGCCGGCGCCGAAGAGCGATGTGCCGGGGGAAGAGTCTTGGCCCACGCAACCGAGTTCGATTTCGGTGAGTCCGGAGCAGATGTCGGCGGACGATGCGTGGGGACGGACGCCGGAAGACAGAGAGGCGTGTGCGAAGTTGATGACGGCGGCGCGGGCGGACGGAATTTTTACGCCGCCGAGTGTACGAGGTTCCCTGCTGTTCCCCGGGAATTTGGGTGGAGTGAATTGGGGGAGTGCGGCGTACGATCCGCAGCGGCACTTGTTGGTGATGGATTTGAATCGGATTGTGACGATGGTGCGGTTGATTCCGCGGGCGGAACTTTCTGGGGATCGCGGCAAGTCGTCAGAGGGCGATCGGGCACATGGGGAGTGGGCGCGGCAGACTGGCGCGCCGTATGGAATGTTTCGGACGCCGTTGTTGGCGCCGGGGGCGCAGATTGCGCCTTGTAATCGGCCGCCGTGGGGGACGGTGGCAGCGGTAAATTTGTTTACTGGGGAGAAGGTTTGGGATGTGCCGCTGGGGACTTATGTGGAAGGGCGGTCGACTGGCACGGCGAATCTTGGCGGGCCGATTGTGACTGCGGGTGGAGTGGTGTTTGCAGCAGCGACGATGGATAACCAGATTCGCGGGTTTGATGTGGAGACGGGGAAGGAAATTTGGAAGTTTGAGTTGCCGGCGGGTGGGCAGGCGACGCCGATGACGTTTATGGGGAAAGATGGGAAGCAGTATCTGGTGATTGCCGCGGGTGGGCATGGGAAGTTGGGGACGAAGCAGGGGGATGCGGTGGTGGCGTTTAGTTTGCCGTGAGGTGTTTTGATCTTGATCGGCGATTTTGAAAAAAGAAAAGTCAAAATTCTCCAGATTTGAAGTTGTGCTGCCCGCCCCACCCTTGCAAAAACCGCAAGGGTAGGCCACCCGGAATTTTCTATGGGCTTCAGTCTAAAAACAAAAACCTGAAAACGATGCGGATTAGAGGGTTTGGGCGGCGGCGTGGGCGCTGGACCAGGCCCATTGGAAGTTGAAGCCGCCGAGGTGGCCGGTTACGTCCACCACTTCACCGATAAAAAATAAGCCGGGGATTTTTTGGGACTCCGTGGTTTTGCTGGAGAGTTCGGTGGTGTCGATGCCGCCGAGGGTGACTTCGGCTTTGTCGAAGCCGGCGAGTGCGGCGGGGTGGAGGGTCCAGTTGTGGAGTTTTTGTTCGAGGGAGTCGATTTCTGCGTTGGTGAATCCGCTTGGTGGATTTGCTTCGAGCCAGCGGGTGGCGAGGCGTGTTGGTAAGGCTTGATTCAGGGAGTTGCGTGCGGCGGTGATGGTTCTGGTTGGGGCGTTGCGGAGTGGGGCGAAGACGTTTTCGTTTTGCGGAGCGAGGTCGATCTGGAGGGGCTGCCCTGCTTGCCAGTAGGAGGAGATTTGCAGGATGGCGGGGCCGCTGAGGCCCTGGTGGGTGACAAGGAGAGCCTCGCGGAAAGATTGGTCGGCGGTGCTCGCGACGACTTCCGTGGCGACGCCTGCGAGGTCGCAGTAGCGGGTGCGATCGTGTTGATTGAGGAGGAGTGGGGTGAGGGCGGGGCGTGGGTCGATGATTTTCAGGTTGAATTGGCGGGCAAGGCGGTAGCCGAAGTCGGTGGCGCCCATTTTGGGGATGGTGAGGCCGCCGGTGGCGACGACTAAGGCGGGGGCGTGGAATTCGTCGGTGGCGGTGCGAACGATGAAGTGAGTTGCGTGAGTTACCTCGGTGATGTTTGCGTTTAGAAAGACTTCTACTCCTGCTGCGCTACATTCGGATTCGAGCATGGTGGTGACGTCGGTGGCGGAGTTGTCGCAGAAGAGCTGGCCGAGTGTTTTTTCGTGGTAGGGGATGCGGTGTTTTTCGACGAGGGCGATGAAGTCGGCCGGTGTGTAGCGGGCCAGGGCGGATTTGGCGAAGTGCGGGTTGGCGGAGAGGAAATTTTCCGGGGTGGTGTGCAGGTTGGTGAAATTGCAGCGGCCACCGCCGGAGATGAGGATTTTTTTGCCGGGGCGCGCGGCGCGTTCGAGGAGAGCGACGCGTTTGCCGCGCTTCCCTGCTTCGGCTGCGCAGAAGAGGCCGGCGGCGCCGGCGCCGAGGATGATGGCGTCGTGGTTGTGGAGCATGGGTGAGGTAAGAGTTTTAACACTGAATTGGTGGGGCGGGAAAATCCCTGACGGATGGGACAGACACGACGTTTCCTCGATGGATTGAGTCGAGTTTGAGGTTTGGGTGGGAAACGTCGTGTCTGCCCCTGTTTTGTGGCGCTTCCGAAAAAATCAAAAGAAAGAACCCAGGTTCGTGAACCACAGGCGAACCTGGGCCACCCAGTTTTGTGGTGTGGTTGAAGAATTCAAAGCCGGAACTTGG
Source organism: uncultured Acidobacteriota bacterium (assembly GCA_963846145.1). Classification (GTDB taxonomy): domain Bacteria; phylum Acidobacteriota; class Terriglobia; order Acidiferrales; family UBA7541; genus Acidiferrum. Next base: position 705,747 of record CAWJUV010000010.1, read on the forward strand.
GACAGGGTAAACTAGGAGTAGGAGACATTTAAAATTTGCCACCGTTGATTAGTGCGCAGGGGTTGTCGAAGGCGTTTGGGAGTGCGCCGCTGTTTACGGATATTTCGTTTACGGTGTCGAGTGGTGAGTGTATTGGGGTGATTGGACCGAATGGGTCGGGTAAGTCGACGCTGCTGGAGATGTTGGCGGGGCGGGTGTTGCCGGACACGGGCGATGTGGCGGTGCGTAAAGGCACGCGGGTGAGTTTTGTGCGGCAGCTCTCTGAATTTGCGGAGGGCGATACGGTTTTGAGTGTGGTGGAGAAGGCGTTGGTGAGCGGCGGAGTGCCCAAGGCGGAGCATGCGGGGCGAATTGCGGAGACGCTGGGGCGGGTAGGATTTACCGATCGAGAGGTAGTTGCTACAACGCTCTCGGGCGGGTGGCGGAAGCGGCTGGCGATCGCCGAGGCGCTGGTGCAGCAGCCGGATATTTTGCTGCTGGATGAGCCGACGAATCATCTGGACCTGGCGGGGATTGAGTGGCTGGAGGAGTTGCTGAGCGGGGCGCCGTTTGCGTGCGTGGTGGTGAGCCACGACCGGTATTTTCTGGAGAATGTGGCGACGGAGATGGTGGAGTTGAACCGGCTGTATCCCGAGGGGTTGCTGCGGGTGGAGGGGAATTACAGCACGTTCCTGGAGGCGAAGGAATTGTATCTGCACGCGCAGCGCGAAGCATCAGGAGGCGCTGGAGAATCGCGTGCACACGGAGATCGAGTGGCTGCGGCGCGGGCCGAAGGCGCGGACGACGAAATCGAAGGCGCGGATCGATAAGGCGCAGAAGATGATCGGCGAGCTGGCGGATTTGAATGCGCGGACGCGCGACGGTGCGGCGAAGATTGATTTTTCGGCGACGGACCGGCAAGACGAAGCGGCTGGTGAGCTGGAGGGAGTTGGCTGCGAGCTGGGCGGGCGGATGTTGTTTACAAGATCTGGATTTCGCGGTGACGGCCGGGACGCGGGTGGGGCTGGTGGGACCGAACGGCAGCGGGAAGACCACGCTGCTGCGGCTGCTGCGCGGAGAGATGGAGCCGACATCCGGGCGAGGTGCAACGAGCGGAGCCGCTGCGGATGGTGTATTTCGATCAGACGCGGCAGCTCGATCCGGATTTATCGCTGCGGCGGGCGCTGGCGCCGGATAGCGATGCGGTGATTTATCAGGGCCGGGTGATTCACGTGGCGGCGTGGGCGGCGAGGTTTTTGTTTGATCCGGAGCAGCTGAATCAGCCGGTGGGCAAGCTGTCGGGCGGGGAGCGGGCGCGGGTGCTGATTGCGCAGTTGATGCTGCAGCCGGCGGATGTGCTGCTGCTGGACGAGCCGACCAACGATCTGGATATTCCGACGCTGGAGATTCTGGAAGAGAGTTTGCTGGAGTTTCCGGGCGCGCTGGTGCTGGTGACGCATGACCGGTATCATGCTGGACCGGGTGTCGACGGTGGTGCTGGGGCTGGACGGGCGGTGGCGGGGCGGAAGATTCGCCGATTATTCCCAGTGGGAGGCTTGGCAGGCGGGACAGCGATCGGCGCGGAACAAAACGGAACGGGCGGCGTCGAATGCCAGTGGAGGAGCGCGCGGGCCAGGCGCGAAGCCGAGCGAGGGCAGTGTCCGCGAGAGCGGCAATGGTACGGGTACAAAACGGAAACTGTCTTACCAGGAAGAGCGGGAATTTACCGCGATGGAAGGTACGATTGAAAAGGCGGAGGCAGAGGTAGCGGCCAAGCATGAGGCGCTGGGCGATCCGCAACTGGCGACAGATTCTCAAAGGCTAAGAGCAGCGGCTGAGGAGATGGAAGCGGCTCAATCGGAAGTGGATCGGCTGTATGCGCGCTGGGCAGAACTGGCCGCGAAGAGGGAATAGACCGCGAGTAAGAGGAACTGGCGCGGACTTTGGAAAACGAAAATGGCTCAGCGCGCGCAGCATTCCCGCGGACTCTTGCTTATCGCGGCGTTCAAGTTACTTAAAGGCTTGTCGCTCCTGATTGTAGGAATCAGCGCGCATTCGCTGATGCATCGGGATTTAGCGGTGGTGGCGGAACATTGGGTCAATTTGTTCCGTGTGGACCCGAACAATCAATACATTCACACCGCAGTCGAGCGGTTTACCAATCTGGATGCGCGACGGTTGCGGGATCTGAGTTTCGGGACGTTTTTTTATGCGGGGATGCTGCTGACCGAAGGGTTTGGGCTGGCGATGCGGCAGCGCTGGGCGGAATACCTGACGATTATCGCGACCAGCGCGTTTATTCCGCTGGAATTGTATGAACTGGTGCGGCATGTCACGGTGCTGAAGTTCCTTCTGCTGGTGATTAACCTCGCGGTGGTGGCCTACCTGGTGTGGGAATTGCGCAAGTACCGCGAAAAAGTGGAGCGCTTTGAGACGCGGCGCACCACGCAGCTAACTCCTCAACCTGCTGATTCTGAGAATTTTCCTAGCTAGTCACGCAGAAACTCCAAAGAAAAATACAGGGACTTCCTGATGTATTGAGCCGCGCTGTGTTGCGACTATTTTCGCAGTGTCCCAATGACTGCGACGGAGCTCATGACCCGGATATTGATCGCCGACGACCACGCGATGCTTAGAAAAGGGCTGCGGACGGTGCTGGAGCCGCGCACGGATTGGGACATCGTGGGTGAGGCGACCACTGGCCTGGAAGCGTTGGAGATGACCAAGAGTATCGAGCCGGACTTGGTGGTGCTGGATGTGTCGATGCCGATTTTGAATGGGCTGGAAGTGGCGCATCGCATCTCGCTGCAGCCGGCCGAATGTGAAGATCCTGATGTTCACGATGCACAATTCTCCGCAGTTTGCTCGCGACGTGCAGAAGAGTGGCGCGCACGGGTACGTTTGCAAGTCCAGTGGTGAACAAGTATTGATGCGAGCGATCGAAGCGCTTTTGAATGGTCAACCGTATTTTGATGGAGATGGAAATCGCGCCAAATCACTGGCGAGTGGCATGTAATTCCCTTCGAGGGCCACTAAAAATGGAACCTTCCAATCCGGGCAACGGCCGCAATACCGATCACAGAATAAGCAGCGGAATAAAAGAGCTGGACGAAATCCTCGGCGGAGGATTTCCCGAGCGACGGATGTTCTTGGTCGAAGGGGCGCCAGGCTCGGGGAAAACCACGCTCGCGCTGCAGTTCCTGATTGAGGGCGCGAAGAATTCAGAGCCCGGGCTGTACATCACGTTTTCCGAGTCGGATGATGAGATTCGCTCGGTGGCGGCTTCGCATGGATGGGATTTGACCGGCGTCCATCTGCTGGAGTTGACCGAACTGGGCAGCCGGCTGAAGGTCCAAGAGCAGTACACCGTGTTTCAACCCGCCGAAGTGGAACTCAGCGAAACCACGCAGAGAGTAGTGGACGAAGTAAAGCGCCTGTCTCCGCGACGGGTGGTGGTCGATTCGCTCACGGAGATCCGCCTGGTGGCGGGAGAGGCCCTGCGGTATCGGCGGCAGATCCTGGCGCTGAAAGACATACTGTCGAAGTGCGATTGCACAGTGCTGTTGCTGGAGGATCACACGCTTGGCGATCCGGACCTACTGCTGCAAAGCATCGCGCACGGTGTGGTTTTGCTGGAAAAAGTGCCATCGGAGTATGGCGGAGTGCGGCGCAAACTGCAGGTTTCCAAAATGCGCGGCGGGCCAACGTTCGAGGGGCAGCACGATTTTGTAATCGCCGAGGGTGGGCTGCGGGTTTATCCGCGGCTGGTGGCGGGGCAACCGGTTCGCAGGAAGGACGCGAAGTCGAGGGATGGAGAACTGAAAACGGGAAACAACGAGCTGGACGCGCTGATTGGTGGCGGTTTGTGCTGGGGAGCGGGAGTGGTGCTTTCTGGTTCGGCCGGTACCGGTAAATCCACGGTAGGAATTCAAATTCTCCATGCGGCACTCTCGGCGGGCCATAAAGTTAGCGCCTTTTTGTTTGACGAGGCGCGGGAGACGTATCTTGGCCGGGCGAAAAAGGTCAGCCTGGATTTGAGGCGGTTTGTAGAGAGCGAAGCGCTGGTGATCCGGCAGATGGACCCCAACGAGCAATCGCCCGGGGAATTTGCGTACTGGGTGCGGAAGCAAGTCGAAGAACAAGACGTGCGGGTGGTGCTGGTCGACAGCCTGAATGGATATTTGACGGCGATGACCAGCGAAAGATTTCTGCTGGCGCAGCTGCATGAACTTCTGGCGTATTTGAATATGCACGACGTAATTACGGTGATGACCACCGGGCAGCATGGAGTGCTGGCCTCGGATACTTCTTTCGCGCTGACCTATCTGGCGGACCTGGTGATTTACCTGCGGTACTTCGAGTCGGCCGGGCAAGTGCGCAAGGCAATTTCCGTGATCAAAAACCGGATGGCGGAGCCGGAAATGAGCATCCGGGAATTTAAGATTACCGACGCTGGGTTGTTCGTGGGCGCGCCGCTGGTAAAGTTCGATGGGATTTTGTCAGGAAATCCCAGATATCTGGGTGACCCGGAAGAGCTGCTAAATCCGCTGGTGGATTCTGGCGATCCGGGCGGCAGCGCGAGTCCGTAGGCGACAAGATGGCGACTGGACAGGTGTTTGTCTGTGCGCCGACTGGCAGAGATGCGGCGCTGGTGGTGCAGAGCCTCGGAAGCGAGGAGTCGCCCAGTCGCGCCTTCGGAACAATTGAAGAGTTGGCGGCATCACTGAATGATTCGGTGCAAGCCATTATTTTGGCGGAAGAAGCGCTGCGGCCCCGCGGAGTCGAATCGATCTTCGCGTTCCTGAAAGCGCAACCGACGTGGTCGGACGTGGCGCTGATTCTGTTGACACAAGCGGGCACGGAGAATTCGCGAGTGAGCCGCGGACTGGTGTGCCTGCTTGGGAGCGCACGGGAACGTGACCATGTTGGAGCGGCCGCTGCGGGCGCCGACTTTGGTGAGTGCGGTGCGGTCGGCAGTGCGGGCCAGGACGAGACAGTACGAAGTGCGGGATTTGCTGCAGCAACGAGACGAGAACGAGCGGGTGCTGCAGGCGGAGCGTACCGAGTTAGAGCGCCGGGTGCTGAATCGCACGTTGGAGCTGACCAAAGCCAATGGGGATCTGCGGCGGGAGGTTTCGGAGCGGTTGGACGCTGAGCATGCGCTGCGGCAATTGAGTCAGAACGTGGTGCGCTTGCAGGATGAAGAGCGACGGAGGATAGCGCGGGAGTTACACGATAGCGCGGGGCAATATTTGAGTGCGGTGACGTTGACCCTGGGGCAATTGTCGCGACGAATGGCGACGGCGGAAGGGCGGAATAAGCGAGTTGGTGCAGGAGGCCTTGTCGCTGGTGGGTGATTGTATTCGGGAAGTGCGCACGATGTCGTATCTGCTGCATCCCCCGGTGCTGGACGATTTTGGGTTGGCATCGGCGGTGCGGTGGTACGTGGAGGGATTTGCGCAGCGCAGCGGGATCAATGGTGAAGCTGGATTTAGCGGAGGAGTTTCCGCGGTTTGGGCGGGAGATGGAGACGGCGATATTTCGGATTGTGCAGGAAGGATTGACGAACGTGCACCGGCATTCGGGAGCGAAGAAGTCGAGCGTTGGACTGCGAATGCAGGACCAGTTGATCAACGCGACGATTGCGGACAATGGGCGCGGCATGGCGCGGAAGTGTTGGACGATGTGAAGGAAGGGCGAGGTGGAGTGGGATTGATGGGGATGCGCGAACGAGTGAAGAAATTGGGTGGGACGATTTGGATTGATTCAGGGGCGGAGGGGACGACGATTAAAGCGGAGTTACCGGCTGGGGAGATGGCCGAGGCGGTTGGGAAAAGTAATTTCAAACTGAAGAGCTTTGCAGTGCTCAGTGTCGGTGGGAGTTGGAGTGACTCGTTGAGGACTGCGGAAGTTTGCAGGTAGCGAGCGTGTCGCTGGCGGGCTTAAAATTAAGAAATGCAGAAGAAAGTGTTTTGGATGTTGTTTTCAGTATTGGGGCTGGTAGCGGATTTGGTTTTGCCGCTGTGGTGGGCAATATTTGCGACGATACCGATTGGAGTGGCGAGTTGGTGGGTGGCGTATCGGAGTGATTGGTTTTAGCAGGTGGCTGGAGACTTCTTCGAGTAATTCCCTTCTAGTTTTCCCGCGGTGTAGTTTTCCTCCGCTGTTTTTCGATGATAATTTGCAAAACTTCGGCGGTTCGCGCAGAATTACTCGTTTGTTTGAGTGGAGTTGGAACTTCCACACTGTAGTCAGTCAAAATTAAGCCGGGCTGAGCTAGAACAGCGGCGAATTCGCTGGGCGCGGCGCGTTGGTTAATTCAAAGGAGTGGCATGAAGAAGCCTGGAAAAATCGCCTCAGCAAAGGGAAAACTTGGGGTATTGCTGCCCGGAATGGGAGCAGTGAGCACCACGTTTATGGCGGGTGTGGAATTGGTGCGGAAAGGCGAGTCGCAGCCGGTGGGCTCGCTGACGCAACTGGGAACGATTCGACTGGGGAAAAGGACCGAAGGGCGGACCCCGTCGATCAAATCGTTTGTGCCGCTGAGCGGGCTGGATGATTTGGAGTTCGCGGGCTGGGATATTTTTACGGACGATGCGTATCAGTCGGCGGAGAAGGCCGGGGTGCTGAATCATCAGGATTTGGCGAAGGTGAAGCCGTTTTTGTCGAAGATCAAGCCGATGACCGCGGCGTTTGATCATAATTTCGTGAAGCTGATTGATGGGCCGAATATTAAGAAGGGCAAGAACAAGTATGAGTTGGCGCTGCAACTGAAGGACGATATTGAGAAATTTCGCAAGTCGTCGGGCGCGTCGCGACTGGTCACTTGCTGGTGCGGGTCGACAGAGTCGTTTTTGAAGCCGGAGGAAGTGCATTCGACGGCGAAAAAGTTTGAAGAGGCGATGAAGGCTAATCATCCGTCGATTGCGCCGTCGATGTTGTATGCGTGGGCGTCGGTGACGAGTGGAGTGCCGTACGCGAATGGGTCGCCGAATTTGAGTGTGGATATTCCGGCGATTCAGGAGTTGGCGAAGAAGCATGATGTGGCGATTGCGGGCAAAGATTTCAAGACGGGGCAGACGCTGATTAAGACGGTGCTGGCGCCGGCGTTTAAGGCACGTATGTTGGGGCTGCAAGGGTGGTTCTCGACAAATATTTTGGGGAATCGCGACGGCGAAGTGCTGGAAGACCCCGGCTCGTTTAAGACCAAGGAAGAATCGAAACTGGGGGCGCTGGAATATATTTTGCAGCCGGAGTTGTATCCGCAGCTTTATAAGAAGATGTATCACAAGGTTCGGATTAACTACTATCCGCCGCGTGGGGATAACAAAGAGGGCTGGGACAATATCGATATTTTTGGGTGGCTGGGCTATCCGATGCAGATCAAGGTGGATTTCCTGTGCCGCGATTCGATTTTGGCGGCGCCGATTGTGCTGGATCTGGTTTTGTTTTTGGATTTGGCGCAGCGGGCGGGGATGCGTGGGATTCAGGAGTGGCTGAGCTTTTATTTCAAGTCGCCGATGACTGCGCCCGGGCTGTATCCAGAGCATGATTTGTTTATTCAGTCGATGAAGTTGAAGAATACGTTGCGCTGGATGATGGGCGAGGATTTGATTACGCATTTGGGGCAGGAATATTACGACTAGCAGGTCTGTGAATGCGCGGACTTTCAGCCGGACGCTGGCAGGAACTTGCGTATCTATTTGAAATTTCGATTTGATGGTTTAGAGTTTCGATTTTGACGGCGGGGCTGCCGGAAACGCTAACGGGGATGCAGATTGTTCGAAAGTTAATCGGACATTGTGGAGTCAGGTACTCAGCAGGGAGTTTCCGGCTTCTAAAATTTAAGGAGAACCATGCCGAACGAATTGCGCAATTTTCTGACGCATTCCTACGACGAGCTGGAAGAGCTGAACCTGAAGGCTAAGGAGCAGCGCAGGAATCGGGTGGCCGAACACAAGATTCAGGAAGAGCGCATCAAGTATCTTTCGGACGAAAAGCGCATTAAGGCGGTGACGGTTCTCTTCAGCGATCTCGAAGGCCGGCTGCACATGCTGGACTACGACAAGAAGTTTCTGATCAAGAGCTGGGACAATTTGACGTTTGACGGGTCGTCGATTCGCGGCTTTACGGCGCAGCGTGAGAGCGATTTGCGATTGTCGATGGACTGGAGCGCGTTTTACTGGGGTCCGTCGGATATTTTTGGCGCCGGCAAAGTTTTGGTTTTTGGCGAAGTGATCGATAAAGATGGCTCGCCGTACAGCGCGGATATTCGCGGCGTTTTGAAGGGATTCGCTGCGGAGCAGTTCAAGAGTAGAAGGTTACACGCTGAATGCGGCGAACGAAATTGAAGGATTTTTGTTTGCAGGCGCCGGATGCCGAAGCGCGTTATCACGAGACCAGCCAAGTTCGATTATGTGAATACCGGCGGCTACTACCATTCCCTGCCGGGCGATCCGCTGCGTTCGTTTATCGATACGACCGCGGAAGTGCAGCGCGCGATGGGCTTTCAGAATGAGAAGGACCATCCGGAAGTGGCGCCTTCCCAGTTCGAAATCAATTATGGTTACGGCGAAGTGGTGGCGGCCGCGGATCAGATTCAACTGTATAAGTTGATCTGCCGGCAGGTGGCTACCACCATGAATATGACCGCGAGCTTTTTGCCGAAGCCGGTGGTGGGCGTGAACGGCAACGGCATGCACACCAACGTTTCGATCAGCAAGGGCAGCAAGAACATCTTCTGGGATCCCAAGGGCGAAGAAAAGCTCAGCAAGGTGGGCTGGGCGTTCGTGGATCGCATTTTGACGCATGGCAACGATATTTGTTTGCTGCTGAATGCCAGCGTGAATGCGTATCGACGGCTGGATCCGCATTTTGAGGCGCCCAATCAGATTAAGGCTTCGCCGGTGGATCGCGGATCGATGATTCGAATTCCCATTGGGAATGAGAAGAGTTCGCGCGTGGAAGTGCGGTCGGTGGCGCCGGATGCGAATCCGTATCTGGTGATGTATTCGATTTTCCGGACGGGACTGGAAGGCGAGACTGCGAAGATCAAGAATCTGCGGCAGGCGGAGCGGTATTTGCCGGACAACATTTACACGCGCATTGAGAATTTCCGGAAGTCGGAGTGGACGACGGAACTGCTGGGCGAAGACGTGAAGGGGCGCTATGCGGATTTGAAGCAGGCTTCGGCGGATCGGTGTTCGCGGCTGCTGGGCACGTTTGTCAAAGTGCCGGAAGTGCAGTATCACCACGAAGTGTATAACCAGTTTTTGTGGAACAAGTTTTAGATTGCCGCTTCGTAATGATTGAAGGAAAAGCAAAAGCAAAAACTGCGCTGGGCTGAGTGGGTGCCTCCCACCCTCGCAAAAGGCGCGAGGGTAGGCCACCCGGGTTTTGCGTGGGGTTTTCGGACAACATAAAAACAAAGAGGCAGACTCGGAGCGGCGCTTTAGTGGCGCTGCTCTTTTTTTTGCGTAGCGGAGTTATGAGGCGATTTGGCGGTTGTGGTATGGTTTTTGGGTTTGGGTTGTTGTGCGGATGCGGCCGTAGATGATTCCTTGGGAGATGGGCGGACATGAAGAACTCGTATAACGGGCAGGCGGTTCCGGCGGAAGGTAAAGGGATTGGGTATAGCGGCGGGGAGCTGCAGGTGCCGGATACGCCGGTGATCCCGTTTATCGAGGGGGATGGCACGGGGCGAGACATTTGGAAGGCGTCGCGGCGGGTGTTTGATGCGGCAGTTGAGAAGGCGTACGGCGGGAAGCGCAAAGTGGCGTGGTTTGAGGTGTTCGCGGGTGAGAAAGCGTTCAATACGTTTAAGGAGTGGCTGCCCAACGATACGGTGGAGGCGATTCGCGATTATCGCGTGGCGATCAAAGGGCCGTTGACGACTCCGGTAGGCGGCGGGATTCGTTCGCTGAACGTGGCGCTGCGGCAGCTGCTGGATTTGTATTCGTGCGAGCGACCGGTGCGCTATTTCGAAGGAGTGCCTTCGCCGGTGCGCGAGCCGGAAAAGATGGACATCATGATTTTCCGCGAGAACACCGAGGACGTGTACATCGGCATTGAGTGGAAGTCTGGCAGCGCGGAAGCGAAGAAGGTGCTGGAATTTTTGAATAACGACATGCTGAAGGACGGGAAGAAGCAGATTCGCTGGGATTCGGGTGTGGCGATCAAACCGATTTCGCCTACAGGGACGAAGCGGTTGGTGCGGCGGGCGATTAAGTTTGCGCTGGCGCATGGGCGGAAAAGTGTGACGCTGGTGCACAAAGGGAATATTCAGAAATTTACCGAGGGTGGCTTTCGCGATTGGGGTTATGAGTTGGCGCGCGAGGAATTTCGTGCGGACACGATCACGGAACGCGAGAGCTGGATTCTCGACAATTTGGACAAGAACGCGGGCTTAACTGTTGAGCAGAATGCCGCGATGATCGAGCCCGGGCTGGAGCAGGCGACCGAGGATTTCAGGAAGTCGGTGTATGCGGAAGTGAAGCAGACGGTGGATGCGATTTATGCTTCGCATGGCAAGGGGCAGTGGAAGAAAAAGTTGATGATCAATGACCGGATTGCGGATTCGGTGTTTCAGCAGGTTTTGCTGCGGGCGGATGAGTACAGCGTGTTGGCGACTTCAAATTTGAATGGGGATTATTTGTCGGATGCCTGTGCGGCGCAGGTGGGCGGGCTGGGGATGGCTCCTGGGTCGAACATTGGCGATGGATTTGGGGTATTTGAAGCGACGCATGGGACGGCGCCGAAATATGCGGACAAGGATGTGATTAATCCGAGTTCGGTCATGCTGTCGGGCGCGATGATGTTTGCATTTTTGGGTTGGGGCGAGGCGGCGAAGTTGATTGAGGATGGGATTGCGAAGACGATTCAGCAGAAGAAGGTGACGTACGATTTGGAGCGGTTGATGCCGGGGGCGACCAAGGTGGGGACGGCGGCGTTTGCTTCGGCGATTATTGAGAATATGGGTGGGGCGGCGGTTTCGGCGCGGTAGTTGCTGCGATGTGATTGTAGATTTTGCGGCGAGTGAAGATTTTCTAATTCCAAGGAGATGGGACGAATGCGGAAGAAAGTTACGGTGGTGGGTAGCGGGTTTGTGGGGTCGACGACGGCGCAGCGGATTGTGGATATGGAGCTGGCGGATGTGGTGATCACCGATATTTTGGATGGAGTGCCAGCGGGAAAAGCATTGGACATGATGGAGTCGGGGCCGATTACGCGGACGGATTCGCGTGCGACGGGGATTGTCGACCAACACCGGAGATTACAGCGGGACAGCGAATAGCGACATCGTGGTGATTACCGCGGGATTTCCGCGCAAGCCGGGGATGAGCCGCGATGATTTGTTGAAGGCGAATTATGACGTGGTAAAGGCGGTGGTGGAGCAAATTGTTAAGCATTCGCCGGAGTGCATCATTATTGTGGTGACGAATCCGCTGGATGCGATGGCGCAGGCGGCGTTCAAGGTGAGCGGATTTCCGAAGAGCCGCGTGCTGGGCATGGCTGGCGTGCTGGATTCGGCGCGCATGAGTACGTTTGTGGCGATGGAGTGCAAGGTCAGCGTGGAGAATGTGCATTCGTTTGTGTTGGGCGGGCATGGCGATGACATGGTGCCGTTGCCGCGGTATTCGACGGTGGCGGGGATTCCGTTGCCGGATTTGCTGCCGAAGGAACGGATTGACGCGATTGTGGAGCGCACGCGTAAAGGCGGCGCGGAGATTGTGAATTTGTTGAAGACTGGGTCGGCGTATTATGCGCCTTCGGCTGCGGCGGTGGAGATGGTTGAGGCGATTCTGAAGGATAAGAAGAAGATTTTGCCTTGCGCCGTTTATTTGGAAGGCGAGTATGGGATTAAGGGATTGTTTGTGGGCGTGCCGGTGAAGCTGGGGGCGAAGGGCGTCGAGGAAATTATTCAGATCAAATTGACTGAGGAAGAAAACGCCTCGCTCCAGAAATCATCCAGCTCGGTGAAAGAGTTGGTGACAGTTCTGGGTTTGTAGTTTTTCTTTTAGATTGCGGTAAGCCGTGAAAAAGCCCCACACGCGAATTCGCTGTGTGGGGCTTTTCTTTTGCAACTCGGTTTGAGCTGCGCTTCCCTACCAGCCGTAGAGTTTTTGGGCGCCGATGACGAGGGCTAGGGTGAAGACGGCGATGACGACTTCGCCGATAGCGCCGACGAGCGAAGGGGCGGAGGCCTTGTTTGCGCATTTCGCGGAAGTTGGTGCGGAGGCCGACGCCGGCGAAGGTGAGCAGGAAGGCCCAGCGCGAGAGATTGGCGAGGGCGCCGATCTGGTCTTTGTTGAAGAAGCCGTAGGTGGCGAGGACGGAGATGAACAGGAAGCCCAGAACGAATTTGGGGAATTTCTGCCAGAGGAAGGCGGCTTTGTTTTTTACGGTTTTGGCTTGGCCTTGGCTGGCCCAGTAGATGGCGAAGGCCAGGACGACGAAACCGATCATGGCGTTGCGGGTGGTCTTGGCGAGGACGGCGAGTTTTCCGGCGGCGTCGGAGTAGAGTGCGCCGGCGGCGGAGGCTTCGGCGGTGTTGTCGACGGCAAGGCCGGCCCAGAGGCCATAGGCGTGATCACTGAGATGGAGAGCGTGGCCGATCAGCGGAAAGGTGAAGAGGGAGAGGGCGCCGAGCGCGAGGATGGCGGCGATGGCGAAGGAGGAGTCTTCTTCGTCGGCGTCGATGGCGCCTTGGGTGGCGATGATGGCGCTGACGCCGCAAACAGCGGAACCGACGGCGAGGAGCGTGGTGAGTTTTGGTTTTAGGTTGAAGGCGCGGCCGAGGAAGACCATGAAGGCGATGGCGCCGGTGATTTCGATGGCGACGAGCGCAAGGCTGACGCCGCCGAGTTTGAGGACGTCGCCGAGGAGAAAGCGTGCGCCGAGGAGGACGATGCCGACTTTGAGCCAGAATTCGTAGGTGGCGACGCCGGCGCGGAAGATGGCGGGGACGCCGACGGTGTTGGAGATGGCTAGGCCGAGGAGGATGGCCCAGAGGACGTACTCGATATTGGGGAAGACCCAGTGGTGGGATTTGGCGTACTTGCCGACGTTTTGTTCGAGGAGTTTTCCGGCGTAGCCGATGGCGGCGAGGAGGAGGACGCCGGGAATTACTTTTAGAAAACCTAAATTCGATTCGGCGGGTTGGACTTGGGGTAAGGCGTACGACGATTCGGACATTTTGTTTTTGCTCTCCTGATGCTGCGGGACTTCCCAAATTCTTTTTTTCTTCTCTGCTATGCGTTGCGACTGCGGCGAAAAATTAATTTCCAACCCAAGACCCAGGTTCGTGAACCAAATGCGAACCTGGGCCACCCTGCGTGGCTATGGCTTGCGTTGCTGGTGGCTACCAGGGGATGTGTTTGATGACGCCGATGCGGATGAGCAGGGCGGCGAGTAGGGCGGCGAAGACGGCCCAGGTGTCCCAGGAAAATTTGGCGGCTTTCTTAGGAGGGGCGATTTCTGCGGCTTCGGGCTTTGTTGCTGCGAGTTGTGGTGCTGCTGCTGACATTGAGTTCCCTCTCTAAATTTCTAAATTACAGATTCCGGTTGGCGGTGCTGTGCGTGTTGCTTGGCGGTGGTCCAGAAAGATTCGCTGAGTTCGGCGAGATTGTGAGAGGCGACGCGGCCGATGATGAAGAGTGCGGGTGCGGGGAGTTTTTCTTCGGCGGCGAGGCTGCCGACGGTGGTCCAGCGGATTTGTTGATCGCGCTGGGTGGCGTGCGAGACGATCGCGATCGGTAGATCGTGCGGCAGGCCGTGCTGCTCGAGGCGGCGTGGCGACTTCGGCGTAGTCGGTGCCGGGCATGTAGAGGACCAGGGTGGTGTCGGCGGTGAGGCCGGCCCATTCGAGGTTGCCGTGTTCGGGGCTGCGCGAAAAAGTGCTGAGGAGGACTTGGGAGGCCACGCGACGATCGGTGAGGGAGATGCCTGCGGCGGCTGCGGCGGCGTGGGCGGCGCTGATGCCAGGGACCACCTCGTGCGAGATGTTAGCGCTGCGGAGGGCTTCGAGTTCTTCGGAGGCGCGGCCGAAGAGCGATGGGTCGCCGCCTTTTAGGCGGATGACCGTGGTGTTGGTTTGCGCGTAGGAGATGAGCAGCGCGTTGATTTCGTCTTGGGTGAGGAGTTTACGACCGGCGCGTTTACCGACGTCGATGAGTTCTGCGCGTGGGGAGATGGTGGCGAGAATTTCGGGGCTGACGAGATTGTCGTGTAGCACCACGTCCGCTGCGGCGAGGAGGCGGGCGGCTTTGACAGTGAGTAAGTCGGGGTCGCCGGGGCCGGCGCCGATGAGGTAGACGGTTCCGGGTGCGCGATTGCTGGTGGAGCGTCTTGTGCGCGCGTCGCGTTCGTTGCGGCGCACGAAGCGTGAATACATTTCGGCGCTGGCGAGATTGTGGAGCGTGGCTTTGTTTTCTTCGAAGTGTTCTTTGGCGTCGGGCTGGGCGCGGAGTTTTTCGCGTTCGGTGCCGAGGTGTTCGAGCCAATCGGCGTAGTCGGGCGGATACTGCTGCTCGAGTTCTTTACGGAGACGCTGCGCGAGGGCGGGGCTTTTGCCGTTGGTGGAGATGGCGATTTGCAGGTCGCCGCGTTGGACGATGGAGCCGTAGTAGAAGTGGCAGTTGGAAATGTCGTCCACGGCGTTGCAGAGGATGCCGCGGGCGTTGGCTTCCTGGAAAACTTGGGCGTTGAGAGCGGCGATTGAAGTTGCGGCGACGACTAGATGTGCCCCGTGAAGATCTTCGGCTGCGAATTCTTTTTGTTGCCACGAGATTTCGCCGGACTCAACCCAGGCTGACACTTCTGTGTTGATCTGCGGTGCGACGACGCGCACACGGGCTTGCGCCTGCAGCAGGCCAGGAATTTTTTGAGCGGCGATGGCACCACCGCCGACGACCAGGACTTCCCTGCCCTGTAACTTGACGAAGATGGGAAAGAGGCTCATGCGATTCGCTGGGTGGCGTCAGCCTTCCACGCCGTGGGGTACTGGGCCGACGGCGAGATCGCGCTCGACAGGTGCGACGTTTGACCACAGTGCCGGCGAGGATGCCGCGAAGATCATCGTTGGAATGGCGGGCGAAAAACTCGCGCAGATTTTCGCGCGGCTCGCGGCGGGTGTTGAATGTTTGCAGCAGGCGCTCGATGGCGTCGGGCACGGTGTCGGCGCTGCAGCGATAGCCGACGGGACGCGCGATGCTGGCGAATTGGCCGACGCTGCCGCCGATGCAGAAATAGTAGGCGTCGACCATGCGGCCATCTTGCTTGATTTTTTTGCCCTCGATGCCGATGTCGGCGATCCAGTGCTGGCCGCAACTGTTGGGGCAGCCGGTGATGTGCAGTTTGAGTTGTTGTTCGAAGCCGGGGAGGCGGTCCTCCAGTTCGGTGGTGAGCCAGCGGGCGAAGCTTTTTGTTTCGGTGAGGGCGAGTTTGCAGAATTCGGAGCCGGTGCAGGCCACGGTGCCGCGCGCGAAGGCGGAGGCTTGGACGGGGAGGCCGACGGCGGTGAGTGCGGCGGCGACTTTTGTGGCGTGTTCTTCGGGGACGTTGACGATCAGGAGATTTTGCATGACGGTGTTGCGGATGTGGCCGTCGGCGTAGCGTTCGGCAAGGTCGGCGGCGAGGTGGAGTTGGCGCGGGTTGAGGCGGCCGCGCAGAACCGAAGAGCCGACGTAAACCAAGCCCGGCTGCTTTTGCGGATGGATGCCGACGTGGTCGCGGTGAATGTCGGCGGGGATTTCTTCTGGGGCAGCGGGATCGAGCGAAAACCCGATGCGTTGCTGCAATTCGGCGAGGAACGATTCGGCGGTCCAGCCGTGTTCGAGAAACAGAAATTTCAGTCGGGCTTTTTCGCGGCTTTGGCGGAGGACTTCGCTGTCGCGGAAAATTTCAGCGACGCCGCGCGCGACTGGCACAACTTGCTCGGGCTTGATGAAAGCGTCCAGCTTTACCGCGAGATGCGGATTGGTGGAGAGGCCACCGCCGACACGCAAGGTGAAACCGACTTCGCGCTGTCCATTTTTGTGACGCGTGGTGGCGGTGAGGCCGATGTCGTTAATTTCGGGGTAGGAGCACCAGTGGCGGCATCCGGTGATGGAGATTTTAAATTTCCGTGGGAGGTTGTAGAACTCGGCGTTGCCGCCGAGGGCGTGATCGATTTCAAGCGCGAGCGGCGCGGCGTCAATGAGTTCTTCGCCGTCGAGTCCGGCGAGAGGGCAGCCGGTAACGTTGCGGGCCACGTCGCCGCAGGCGCCGGTGGTGGTGAGGCCAATGCTCCAGAGCGTTTGCAAAACTTCAGGGAGCGATTCGATGGCGACGTTGTGAAGCTGGATATTCTGGCGAACGGTGATGTCGGCGACGCCTCGGCCGTGCTTTTCGGAGAGTTGCGCAATGGTGCGGAGTTGATGGCTGGTGAGCAGGCCGTTGGGGATGCGGATGCGCACCATGAAAAACGGGAGGGCTTTGCCTTCGCCGTTTTTGCCGCCGGTGACGCCGAGGCCGTCGCCCTGGGTGTAGACGCCCCAGGAGCGGAAGTACGTGCCGACCCATTCTGGCGGAATGGAATCGAAGCCGGTGCGGGCGAATTGCTGGATTTCGTCGAAATGGTCCCAGGCGTTTTTTGAACGCTTGAGGCGCTCGACGCGCTGGGCCTTGGTTTCGGCGACTGGTGCGCTGGCTGTCGCGCCTGGCTGCGCTGCGGATGATTCACCCATTTGGATCCCCTTGGAAAAATCGTGCATAAAAAGAAAAAGCCCACGTTGCGCCGGTGATCTGGCAACGTGGGCTTCGGAACTTTAGTGTACGAGTAGTGCTAAGTTCGGAAACTTGTCGGGCCAGAGCTGTGCGCTGTGCGACACGCAGCGTTGCGTGGACACATACAACAGAGGCTCTGGCAACAAAGATTCATCGTTTACAGGCTACGACGAGTTTGCGTTGGATGTCAAACCGAGGGTGGTGCGGAAGTTTTGATTGGATGGATTTGAGTTGTGGATGGATGGGAAGAGTGCTTTGGGAGCGTTCTGAGTGGCTCCGCGATAGATCGAAGAGAGATTCCTCGACTGCGCAAGCCGACAACTTCGCAGGAGCGAAGTCGAGAAACAAAAACATCGGCTTGCTCCGCTCGGAATGACAGTTTTCTGCTCGTTGGAACAGAAAAACTCAAAATCGACAAATTCAAAAGAAAGACCCAGGTTCGTGAACCAAAGGCGAACCTGGGCCACCCGATCTCGTTGGGGTTGGTGGTTGAATTGGGGCCTAAACCCGCACCCTGAAAATCGCAGGGTGCGGCCGAGTTCATTTTTTACCTATTGCTGCGTTGGAACAGTCTTCTTTGCCGGCAAGGTCTTGTGCGTAGGGGTGGCTGCTGGGACGCCGATTAGAGTTGTGGTTTTGATGGAGTCGAGATTTGGAAAATCCTTGTCGAGGTAGGGTTTGCCTTCCTTCTCGATTTTCGTTTGGTCCGGGCCGCGGCCGGAGGGCGCGCCTTCGCCGTATTCGGAGTTGATGGAATCGACGACGTTCATGCCGTCGGTGACTACGCCGAAGGCGGCGAAGCCCATGGCGTCGAGGCGCGGATTGTCGACGAGGTTGACGAAGAGCTGGGTGGTGCGGGTGTTGGGTCCGGCGGTGGCGAAGACTACAGCGTATTTTTTGTTGCCTTCTTTGACGGGGTCGTCCTGAATGGTGGCTTTATCCCAGGCGGCGTTGACCGGCGGGTAAGCGCTGATGCCGAATTGCGCGACGAAGCCGGGGACCACGCGAAAGAACGAGGCGTTGTCATAGAAGTGGTGCTTGCAGAGATTGTAGAAGCGGTCGGCGCCGATGGGGGCGGAGGCGCGGGTGACGCTGACGGTGAAGTCGCCTTTGGTGGTGGTGAATTTAACCTGGAAGGTTTCTGGGGCTTTGTCTTTGAGCAGCGCGGGACGCAGCAGCGCGCGATCGTAGGTTTTTGAGGCAGTGGCGGTTTTCGATCCGGCGGCGGATTTCTGCGCGGTGCTCGCTTTCGGCTTCATCGCGGTGCCGCCGGACGGCGTTTGAGCGTGCGCTTGCGCGACAAATAAAAGCAGACCAGCAGCAACTACGGGGACAAGTTTTTTCATTTCCCTTCCCTCTAAAAAATATTGAATTGACGCGTAAATGAACGCAAAGCGCGGCGATTATTTCTTGCTGCCGCTACCGGCATTCAGTTCGTGGCTGACGCGTTCGACTTCCGACATAACCCTGAGAGTATTCTCACCCAGAATTTTCCGAACGTCACTCTCGGAATAGCCTTTGTTGAGTAACGCTTCGGTAATGAGGGGTAACTTGCTGGCGTCTTCCATGCCGTAGGGCATGTTGGCGCCGTCGAAGTCGGAACCCAGGCCGACATGATCGATGCCGCCGATTTTTACGGCGTGGTCGATGTGCTCGATGATTTTTTCGTAGTCGACGCGGGGGAGTTTTCCTTGGTCGACGAGTTCGCGGGTGATTCGTTCGCCTTCGAGGATTTGGCATTCTTCGTTTTCGCCGCATTTCTTGGTGAGCGCCTCGCCCATCATGACGTTGAGTTTGGGGTCGGCTTTCATGGCGTCGCGAAATTCCTGGCTGAGGAAACCGATGTGGTAGTTGATGTGGATGACGCCGCCTTTGTCGGCGAGGGCTTTGATCATGGCGTCGGTCATGTTGCGCGGGTGATCGCAGAGGGCGCGGCAACTGGAGTGCGAAGCGATCGGTGGGGCTTTGGTGATTTCCAGCACGTCGTAGAACGTTTTGTCGCTGACGTGGGAGATGTCGACCATTACGCCGAGACGATTCATTTCGCGGATGACGTCTTTGCCGAAAGGCGTGAGGCCGTTGTGGGCGGGCTTGTCGTTGGAGGCGTCGGCCCATTCGGTGTTGCCGTTGTGGGTGAGGGTCATGTAGCGCACGCCGAGGCCGGCGAATTTGCGGAGGTTGGCGAGGTCGTTGCCGATCATGTGGCCGCCTTCGACGCCGATGAGTGCGGCGATTTTTCCGTCTTTGTGGGCTTGGCGGATTTCGGAGGCGGTGGTGGCCAGGACTAGATCATTCGGATGTTTTTTTACTTGGTCGTGGACCGCGTTGATTTGTTCCAGGGCGCGGTTGACGGCTTCGGGTCCGGTGATTTTGCTTTGGGTCCAGATGGAGAAGAAGATGGCGCCTAGGCCGCCTTCGCGCATGCGGGGGATGTCGATGCTGCCGTCTTTGGCGCGCGGGCCGAGGTCGAATTTGCTGTAGATGAAGCGTTGGGTGGTGTCGTCGTGGGTGTCGACAATGATGGAGGAGAAGTGGAGTTTGCGGGCGCGTTCGGACACGGTGACGGTGGAGAGGGCTAGGGCAACAAGAAGTAGTGAGGGGAATGCAAAGAGAAGTATACGGGCCATTTTTTCTCCGAGAGTTGGACGCCAGATTGTAAACGGAAATGGTGGGGATGGCGTGGTGGATTGCGAAGAGCGAAGTTTAGAAAGAAAACCCATCCTTCGTCGCGATGAGTTGCGATGAAGTGGGATCTAAACCCCCAGACGCAAAAACGGCGTCTGGGGCACCCTGACCAAGGTGCGCTGAGAAGAACTTCAGGAAATTTTCAGAAAGCTAACCGAGGAGCCAGCCGAAGAGGCTTTGTTTCCAAGCTTCGCGTTGGACTTCGGCGAGGGATTCGGTGAGGGGGATGCCCTTGGGGCAGGCCAAGACGCAGTTTTGAGCGTTGGCGCAATCTTCGATGCCGCCGTTGCCCATGGAAGCGGCGATGCGTTCCTTGGCGTGCATTTTTCCGGTGGGGTGCATGTTGAAGAGGCGGACTTGGCTGAAAATGGCGGCGCCCATGAAGGGATTGTGTTCGTTGACTTGGGGGCAGACTTCGAGACAGTTGCCGCAAGTGATGCAGCGCGAAAGGGGGTAGCCCTTTTCCTGGATCTCGGGGGCCATGCGCGGGCCTTCGCCGAGGTCGTAGGTGCCGTCGATGGGGACCCAGGCTTTGACGCGCTTGAGGCTTTCGAACATGAACTGGCGATCGACGGCGAGATCGCGCACGACCGGGAATTTGGTCATGGGCTCGATGCGGATGGGCTGCTCGAGTTGATCGACCAGCGCGGAGCAGGCCATGCGAGCTTTGCCGTTGATGAGCATGGCGCAGGAGCCGCAGACTTCTTCGAGGCAATTCGAATCGTAGGAGATCGGAGTGGTGGCTTTGCCGTCGCGGGTGACGGGATTTTCGCTGATGTCGCGCAGGCAGATGATCACGTTCATGTAGGGGCGCCAGTCGAGGCGAAACTCTTCCCAGTGCGAGGATTCTTTGGGAGAGGCCTGGCGCTTGACGCGGACGATGACTTCTCTTTTTGTCGTTTGTTCTGCCATGGAAACCTTTTGTCACGTTGAAACGAACTGCTAATTCCCTGCTCGACTAATTGTCCAAGCCAAAATCGTTCTCAAACTTCCGCGCCCCTATTTAGCGGCGTCGTAGCGGCGTGGGCGTGGGGGAATCAGAGAGGTGTCGACCGGCTCGTAGGTGAGCTTGATATCGCCGTTGCAATATTTGGCGCGGGTGGTTTTGAGCCAGTTGGCGTCGTCGCGATCGGGAAAATCGGGCTTGTAGTGAGCGCCGCGGGATTCGTTGCGTGCGAGCGCGCCCATGGTGATGACGCGGGCGAGAATCAGCATGTTGCCAAGCTCGCGGGTGAAATTGAGTGTTTGGTTCGACCACTTGGTGCGGTCACTGAGGTTGACCTTTTTGTAGCGTTCTTGCAGCGCGGCGATTTGGGCGTCAGCCATTTCTAGATTTTTGTTGATGCGGGTGACGGTGACGTGCTCGGTCATGATGTCGCCGAGTTCGCGCCAGATGGTGATGGGATTTTCGACGCCTTGGTTGGAGATGAGCGCTTGATTCTTTTCTTCCTGGCGCTTTTTCTCGGACTCAAACACTGGGGAAGAAGTCGAGTCGGCTCCCGCTGATAGGCTCTTGGCATACTTCACTGCCGCGGGGCCGGCTAGGCCGCCACCGAAAATGCAGGAGACCAGTGAGTTGGCGCCGAGGCGATTGGCGCCGTGGTATTGGTATTCGCATTCGCCGGCGGCGTAGATGCCCGGGATGCTGGTGGATTGATCGACGGCGTTAATCCAGATGCCGCCCATGGTGTAGTGCATGGCGGGGAAAACCTGCATGGGTTCTTCGCGGGGATCGACGCCGAGAAATTTTTCGTAGATTTCGAGGATGCCTTCGAGTTTGCGGTCGAGGGTTTCGCGGGGGATGTGGGTGACGTCTAAATAGACCGCTTGTTTACCGCGCAGGCCGAGTTTTTCCTGGAAGACGATGCGGTGAATGGCGCGTGTGGCGATGTCGCGCGGCACGAGGTTGCCGTACTTGGGATACCACTCCTCGAGGAAGTAGAAACGTTCGGCCTCGGGGATAGTGCGCGGGGCGCGCTGGTCAGTGGGATTCTTTGGAACCCAGACGCGGCCACCCTCGCCGCGGGCCGATTCGCTCATGAGGCGGAGTTTGTCTTCGCCGGGGATGGCGGTGGGATGGACTTGGATGAATTCACCGTTGGCGTAGTCAACCCCTTGCTGGAATAACGCGGATTGCGCGGAGCCGGTACAGACGACGGAGTTGGTGGAGCGGCCGAAGATGGCGCCGATGCCGCCGGTGGCGAAGATGACCGCGTCTGCAGCGTGCGTGGTGACTTCCATGGAGCGCAGGTCCATGGAGCAGATGCCGCGGCAAATGCCGGATTCGTCGATGACGGCGGAGAGGAAGGTGGAGGCCTCAAATTTTTTGACGCGGCCTTCGGATTCGTGCCGGCGGACTTGTTCGTCGAGAGCGTAGAGCAATTGCTGGCCGGTGGTGGCTCCCGCGAAAGCGGTGCGGTGGTACAGCGTGCCGCCGAAACGGCGATAGTCCAGCAGGCCTTCGGGAGTGCGATTGAACATCACGCCCATGCGATCGAGCAGGTCGATGATGCCGGGGGCGGCTTCGCACATGCGCTGAACGAGCGGCTGATTGGCGAGGAAGTCGCCGCCGTAGATGGTGTCGTCGAAATGCTTGGCGGTGCTGTCGCCTTCGCCTTTTTGATTTTTTGCGGCGTTGATGCCGCCTTGGGCGCAGACGGAGTGGGAGCGCTTTACCGGCACGACGGAAAAGAGCGAGACCGGGATGCCGGCTTCGGCGACGCGGATAGTCGCCATGAGTCCGGCGAGGCCGCCACCGACGACGATGATGTTGGGCTGTTTCATCGAGTGCTAAATTCCAAATTCCTTTTCTGTGTCGTGCTGTTTCATTTCATCAGGTACGAAGAAAACGGGTGCCAGTCGAGGCGGAAACTGAGAATGATCAGGACGCCGACGACGCTGAAGACCACGCCGACGAGTACTCCGAGTTGGCCGGCGGCGCGTTGCGCGCGGGCAGTGGCGGCGAGTCCCCACTTGCACAAGAAATTCCAGATGCCGACACCCAAGTGGAAGGACGAGGCAAGTACGCCGACAACGAAAAACGTTAGGTAAAGCGGATTCTGCAGATCAGTGGCGACAGTGTCGTAGGTGGAACGACCGTGGGTCAGCCAGCGTTCGGTGTAGAGGTGCCAGGCGATGTAGGCGAAAGCGATTAGTCCGGTGTAGCGCTGCAGGGTGTAGAGCCAGTTGCGCACCCAAGGGTATTGGGAAACGTTGGACTGGCCGCGCAGCCAAATCCAAACTCCGTATCCGCCGTGATAGAGCATTGGGAGGAAGATAAAGGCCCACTCGACGAAGACGCGATAGGGGATGGTTTGTAGTTCTTCCGACGTTTGGTTGTACTTTTGGGCACTAACCAGGGCGGCGCTGTTGGACCAAAAATGCTCGGCGAGGAACGCACCTACGGGAACGATGCCGCTTAAGGAATGAAGTTTTCGGAGCAGGTAGCTGGATTCGGCCGGGGGTGCGGTTGAGGACATGCCCTCTCCGCCGCGAAAGTCCCTTGTGCCAGTGCAAGTTACGAGAAGGAGGGCCAGAAAATCGCGGCTGATTCAGTATAGGGGCAGGTGCGCGAGGTTGCAAGTTGGCGTGAACTTGTGCAAGTGAGAAGGTGACGAAAGGGTTTTGTAGACCAATGAGCGGAGTTGGTAACGTGCTGAATGCGAAAAGCGCGGAGAATTTTGTGGGTTTCGTTCCGGGACAGGCTTGTACAATTTGAAACGAACCGAGACCAGCGGAGCGCTGTGCCAGAATTGAGCCGCGCGTGGAAACGATGAATAAGAGTTTCAGTTTGGTGACGGAATTGGAGAGGCTGGCCGACGCTTTAGGGTCGGACGGCGGCGAACCTACTAAGATTTCGCTGCAATCGGTGGCGGAGCGGATTGCCAAGTCGCTGGGAGTGAAGAACGACGAAGTGGCGATTTTGGGAGTTTCGACGCGCTGGAAGCATCTGCATTTTTTGGCGCCGGAAGCATTGTCACACGTAGGGTACATTCCGTTGTCGAGCAATTCCGCGTTGGCGGCGCGAACCGCGCGGGAAAGCCGGCCGGAGATTATCAATAATTTTTCCGCGGTGCGGCATGCCACGGTTTTTGAAGGCGTGAAAGTGGGAGCGGCGCCCAGCGAGGCGATTCAGAAAATTATCAGTGCCCCGATTTTGCTGGATGGAAAAGTGGTGGGGATTATTCAGGTGAGCCGCAAAGGGATCAATGCGGCGACGGTGGGTCCGGATTTTACGGCCAGCGATCTGGGGCAGGTGCTGGCGCTGTGTAAGCCGCTGGGGAAATTACTGCGGCATGTGGTGGGTTCGAAGGCTTAGGTCGACCGCGTTTGGATTCCTGTGCTGTCTCTCTCCGCTGTATAAACAAAATGTAATTTGAAATTGCGTTGACACTGGTTTGCCTTCTTGTTACTTTTCCACAACGAAATTATTTTTTAGTGATTTCTGTATGGAGGAACGGCCAAGCCGCTCATGGCGTTTGTCGCGAAGAAGATTTTCCTAACTAAAGGCGTTGGAAAACATCGAGAGAGGCTCTCGAGTTTTGAGTTGGCCCTGCGGAATGCGGGGATTGCGGCGTGCAACATCGTGCGGGTTTCGTCGATCTTCCCTCCCAATTGCAAATTGATTTCGCGGAGTGAAGGGCTGAAACACATCAAGCCCGGACAAGTCGCGTTCACGGTTATTTCCGAGAATTCCACGAAGGAAGCGCATCGCTTGATTGCGGCGAGTATTGGGTTGGCGCTGCCGAGCGATAAATCGATGTATGGGTATCTGTCGGAGCATCACTCGTTTGGCGAGACGGAAGAAGTTGCGGGCGAGTATGCGGAAGAGTTGGCCGCGGAAATGTTGGCCACGACGTTGAATGTGGAGTTCGATCCGGATTTGTCTTGGGACGAGAAGAAAGAAGTCTATCGGATTTCCAATAAAATCGTTCGGACCATGAACGTTACGCAATCCGCGGTGGGCGATAAGCGCGGGTTGTGGACGACTGTGCTCGGCGCCGCAATTCTGATCGGCGAAGACGACTAGTTAGACTGAACTTCTCGGCTCTGCAATTCCCTTCAATAGTTTCTAATTCTCAGGCAAAAAAACACCCAGGTTCGTGAACCAAAGGCGAACCTGGGCCACCCTAAATTGTTGGGGCTTATTTCCGCTTCAGGTAGCCGATGCGCTCGAGGACTGCGCCGACGATGAGAGGGAGCGCGACGGTGGCGTCGTCGAAGACCTCGGCGAGGCGGCCGCCTTCTTCCGGCGGGACGAATTTTCCCCAGGAAACTGCTTCGGTGTAGGTGCTGCCGCTGAGGCCGCCCCAGCTTACAGGTTCCGGGCAGATGCGCACGCCGTAGCTATAGCGCTTGAGCGGAAGTTTTTTGTAGCCGCGGCGGGCGAGGAGTTCGGCGTAGACGCCGAATTGCTGGGCCCAGTTGCGCGGAACGCCGCCGCCGATGGTGAAGATGCCCATTTTTTTGGTGGCCAGCATGGTGTCGGCGAATTTCTCGAAGTCCTCGAAGGGATCGAAGCGAAGGAGCGGGCGGTTATCGCGTTGGCGAAGGATCTTGTGTAAGGCGAAGTCGATGCCGAGTTCCGAGTCGGAAAACGCCGGGACGAAGACCGGAACGTTTTTTTCGTAGGCGCTTTTCAGAATGCCGCGGCCCTTGGTGTTTTTGCTGAGATATTCGCCGATGCGCTGGTGGATTTTGTAGCTGCAGACAATCTCGTTGGCGTCCCAGCCGTCGAGGATGTGGTCCATGACTTCTTCGACGTGATCGAGATTGGTTTCGGGCTCGAGCGAATCGTAGACCCGGTTGTAGCCGGCCTCGAAAAGCTCGTTGTCGTTCATCTTTTTTTCGTCGTAGCGGAAATGGGAGTGGCCGGTGGCTTCGACGAGGCCGTGAGCCATGAGCGCGCCGGTGGAGACGATGGCTTTGACCACGCCGGAGTCGATGAGATCGCAAAAGATGAGGCCCATTTTGCCGACCGTGAGCGCGCCGGAGAGAGTCATGGCCGTGAAACAATCTTTATCGCGAGCCATTTCTTCGAGAACGTCAGCCGCGTCGCCAATTTGACGGCCAGTGAAAGCGGTGTCGCCCATGGCGCGGACGAGTTCGTCGATGGTGCGGCATTTGGAAAGATCGAGAGGAAAAATCGGGCGGAGTTTGTCTTTCACCGGGTCGTGAAGAACGCGGCCCGTGACGGTTTTTTTGCCGGACTGCTTGGCCATCGATGCTCCTCTGCGTGGCGGCGCGCGCGATTTCAGAAAATTTACGTGCGCGAAAAGATTGTGTGAGATAGATAGTACAAACAGAGACAGAAAGAAACAAAAAACGGCGGACGCGGGGCCGCGGAGAGGAATGTTAAACTAAATTCATGGCGGATAAATTTACGGTTGGATTGGTGCAGATGAAATGCACCACCAATGCCGAAGAAAACATGACGCACGCGATTGAAAAGATTCGCGAAGCGTCGAAACGCGGCGCGCAGATTATTGCGCTGCATGAATTATTTCATGGGGAATATTTTTGCCGGACGGAAGATCCGGAGCTTTTTAATTTGGCGGAGGCGGTTCCGGGGCCGGTGACGGAGAAGTTGGCGGGGATCGCGAAGGAATGCAAGGCGGCGCTGGTGGTTTCGTTGTTCGAACGGCGGGCCGCGGGCGTTTATCACAACACTTGCGCGGTGCTGGATGCGGATGGGAGTTTCCTGGGGAAATACCGGAAAATGCATATTCCGGATGATCCGCTGTACTACGAAAAATTTTATTTCACGCCGGGG
Source organism: uncultured Acidobacteriota bacterium (assembly GCA_963846145.1). Classification (GTDB taxonomy): domain Bacteria; phylum Acidobacteriota; class Terriglobia; order Acidiferrales; family UBA7541; genus Acidiferrum. The sequence goes on from CAWJUV010000010.1 coordinate 731,947, forward strand.
GATTTGGGATTTCCGAATTTTGATACGAAATATGCGCGGATCGGGATTCAGATTTGCTGGGACCAGTGGTATCCGGAAGGGTCGCGGATGACCGCGTTGAGCGGAGCGCAGGTGATTTTTTATCCGACGAGCATCGGTTGGCATCCGCATGAGAAGGGTGAAGTGGGGGCGGCGCAACTGGATGCCTGGAAGACGATTCAGCGGAGCCATGCGATTGCCAATGGAGTTTATGTAGCGGTGGTGAATCGCGTGGGATTCGAAGGCGGATACGCGAAGGGCGACACCGGACTGGATTTTTGGGGAAACTCGTTTGTGGCCGATCCCTTTGGACAAACGGTGGCGGAAGCCGCGAACGATAAAGAGGAGATTCTGGTGGTGGAGTGCGATTCGGCGAAGAGTGAAGATACGCGGAGGAATTGGCCGTTTTTGCGTGATCGAAGGATTGATGCGTACCAGCCTATTTTGAAGCGGTGGCTTGCGGAATAATGGCGAAGAAGCGCGAGAAGTTGACGAAGAATAATTCGAGCAGTTCCCTTCCCAAAAATACGACTAACAATTCAGCACCCGTTACGAGTGAGGTTACGAGCGAGGTTACGAACGAAGTTCCGAGCGAGCTGGGATATCGCATGCCGGCGGAGTGGGAGCGGCATGAGGCGACCTGGCTCGGTTGGCCGCATGAGCTGACGGATTGGCCGGGGAAATTTGCGCCGATTCCGTGGGCCTTTGCGGAAATTGTGCGTGTGCTTTCGTGGGCGGAGCAGGTTTATTTGATGGTGCAGGACCGCGCGGCGGAGTCGCGGGTGCGAGCGATCTTGAAAAAGGCCGGAGCGAAGCTGGAGGCGGTGCAGTTTTGTATCGTGCCGACGGATCGCGGGTGGATGCGTGATTCGGGACCGATCTGCGTGCGGGATGCGCAGGGCGCGGTGGCGTACAACAATTTTTCGTTTAATGGGTGGGCGAAATATTCGAATCACAAGAAAGATGCGTTGGTGGTCGCCAAGGCGAATCAGCGCTGGAAGAAGCGTTTGTGGCAGCCGATGCATCAAGGGCGGCGCGTTGTCCTGGAAGGCGGAAGTATCGATGTGAATGGGCGCGGGACTTTGCTGACCACCGAAGAATGTTTGTTGAGCAAAGTGCAGGAACGCAACGCAGGCTTTACGCGCGAGGACTATGCGGAAGTGTTTCGCAAATATTTAGGCGTGAGCAAAGTGTTGTGGCTGAATCGCGGAATTGCCGGCGATGATACGCATGGGCATGTGGATGATCTGGCGCGCTTTGTGAATCCCACCACGGTGATGACCGTGGTGGAAGAGGATTCGAAAGATGAGAATTATGAGCCGCTGCAGGAGAATCTTTCCCGCCTAAAGGCCATGACCGATCAGGATGGGAAGGCGTTGCGGATCGAGACGCTGCCGATGCCGAAGGCGGTTTATTTTGAGGGGCAGCGGTTGCCGGCGAGTTATGCGAATTTTTATATCGCCAATGGAGTGGTGATTGTGCCGACGTTTAATGATGCGAATGATCGGGTGGCGTTGAATACGTTGGCAAAATTTTTCCCGTATCGACAAGTGGTGGGGATTGCTTGCCGGGATTTGGTGTTGGGGTTGGGGACGCTGCATTGCATGACGCAGCAGCAGCCGGAGGCTTTGCCGGGGTTGGATTAAGGCGCGCTTCAGAGCAAGCTCTCACGGAAAAAGCCGAGTCAAACCCAAGACCCACCCTACAAATTGAGGGTGGGGCACCCGCCGTCGTTGTTGAGACCCAAACTGCACCGGCAGAAATCAAAGTCAAAAGAAAGACCCAGGTTCGTGAACCAACTGCGAACATGGGCCACCCTTCCGGTGAGTGCTCGCGGAAATTTGAATTTGGAGCGCTTCAAATTTGAGTGGGTGTGTTTCGGATTAAGTGGCGGGAATTTGATAGACTGACGCATCCTTATTTTCAGGAGGCACGATGTTGGCGACGGCTTTGGCGCTGTTTTTTGAGACGCGGGTCGTGGTAGTTGATTATCAGCGCGGGATCATTGGCTGGATCCTGATTGGGTTGATCGCCGGATGGCTGGCGGGAAAGATTTCGCGCGGCGAAGGGTACGGCTGCATCACGGATATTTTGCTGGGATTGGTTGGCTCGTTTCTGGGCGGCTGGATTTTTATGAAGTTGGGAATTTTTGGCGGCGGATTTATTTATTCGCTGGCGGCGGCTACGGTGGGTGCGGTGATTGTTGTGGCAGTGGTGCATTTGATTGTTGGAGACCGCAGATAATGCGGAAATTTTGGTGTAAAGCGTTGTGGAGATGGCGCTCGATTGATTAAAAGTACAAACAAGAGTGGGCAGTCCCTCACAGTAATTCCTCTCGGCGGTCTCGGCGAATTCGGCATGAACATGATGGCGTTGCGTAGCGGCGACGACATTCTGGTCATCGATGCGGGAATGATGTTCCCGGAATCGGAGCTGCTGGGCGTCGATCTGGTGATTCCCGACATTACGTACTTGAAGCAGAATCGCGAGAAAGTGCGGGCGATCGTTCTAACGCACGGGCACGAAGATCACATCGGCGGGCTGCCATACATTTTGCGGGACCTGAACGTTCCGGTGTATGGAACGCGCTTCACGCTGGCGCTGGTGAAAAAGCGGTTGGAAGAAGCGGGCTTGCTGCAGTCCACTACTCTGCGTGAAGTGTTGCCCGGCCGCATGGTGGAGTTGCCGGGATTCGAAGTGGAATTTATTTCGGTGACGCACAGCACCATCGATTGCGTGGCGCTGGCGGTGCGCACGCCGATGGGCGTGATCATTCACACCGGCGATTTCAAGATTGACCAGACGCCGGTGGGCGGCGCGCCTTTTGACCTGCATGCATTTGCGCGGTATGGAAACGAAGGGGTGCTGGCGCTCTTCAGCGATTCGACCAATGTGGAGCGGCCGGGATTTACGCCGTCGGAGCGCGCGGTGGTGCCGCGGTTGGAAGAGTTGTGCCGGTCGGCGCCGCGACGAGTGATCTTGTCGTGCTTTGCGTCGTCGATTCACCGCATACAACAGGTGATCGACATCGCCACGCGTGTGAATCGCAAAGTGGCGTTTGTGGGCCGCAGCATGGTCGACAACGTGGAGATTGCGCACTCGCTGGATTTGCTGCGAATTCCCGATGGGATGGTGGTGCGGCCGCAGGATATTCGCGGGTTCGATCCGAAGCGGATTATTGTGCTGGCGAGCGGTAGCCAAGCGGAGCCGATGTCGTCCCTGTCGCGGATCGCGGTGGACAATCACCGGTTCGTATCGGTGGATGAAAATGATTCGGTGATTTTGTCGGCGCGAATTATTCCAGGGAACGACAAAGCGATTTTCCGGATGCTCGATCATATGTTCCGTCGCCGCGCGCTGGTGTATTACGACAACTCGGCGGGGACGATTCACGTTTCGGGTCACGCCAGCCAGGAAGAACAGAAGCTGCTGCTGCAGCTGGTGAAGCCGAAATATTTTATTCCGGTGCACGGGGAATACCGGCATTTGTTCCGGCACGCGGCGTTGGCGCATCAGCTGGGGTGCGTGAGCGGAGAAATTTTGTTGCTGGAAGATGGCAAGGTCATCGAGTTCAACGAGGATGGCGTACGGCGGATGGATCCAGTGACGGCCGGGCGCGTGTGTGTGGATTCGGGGTCGCTGGAAGAAATCGAAGAAGTGGTGATCCGCGATCGCAAACATTTGTCGGAGGATGGCGTAGTGGTGTCGATCATTGCCATCGATAAGCACACCGGAAAGATGGAATCGGCTCCCGAAATCGTGACGCGCGGCTTGATGAGCGACAACGGCCAGGAATTGATTGCTGGGGCTCGCGCGGTGTTGATCGAAACAGTGGCGCAATCCAATGCGGAAGAAAAATCCGACTGGGGCGTGATCAAGGAAAAGATCCGCGTGGATTTGAAGCGCTATATCAACAAGCACACTTCGAAGCGGCCCTTGATCTTGCCGGTGATTCTGGAAGTCTAAACAGCAGTTCACTTCTGCATGAGCGATACAAATCCAAACGCGGTTCCGAGCGAGCCGGTCGGAAGTGTGCCCGACGTTGAGGTCGGGCCGGATAATCTGGCGTCGGCAGTGCCGCCGGCTGGAAGCGGCGCGGGGCGGAAGACCAGCCAAGCGGCGTACATTTTTATTTTTGTCACCATTCTGCTGGACATGCTGGCGTTTGGAATCATCGCGCCAGTCCTGCCAAATTTAATTATTCAATTTGAAGGCGGAAATATTGCACGGGCTGCGAGTATTACAGGATATTTCGCGTTCGCCTGGGCCACGATGCAGTTTATTTTTTCGCCGATTCTGGGGGCGTGGTCGGATCGTTTTGGGCGGCGGCCGATTATTTTGATTTCGTGTTTGGGGCTGGGGCTGGATTACATCTTTATGGCGCTGGCGCCGGCGCTGGGTTGGCTGTTTGTGGGCCGGCTGATTTCGGGGATTACGGCTTCGAATATTGCCACGGCGTTTGCGTATATCACCGATGTGACGCCACCGCAGGATCGCGCCAAGAGGTTTGGGATGATTAGTGCGGCGTTTGGGTTGGGATTTATTATCGGTCCTGCCGCCGGTGGATTGCTGGGGCGTTACGGTCTGCGGCTGCCCTTCTGGATTTCTGCCGCGCTAAGTTTGATCAACGCGATTTATGGATTTTTTATTTTGCCGGAGTCGTTGCCGGTGGAGCGGCGGGCCAAGAGCGCGTGGCATATGGCGAATCCGCTGGGCTCGCTGAATTTGTTGCGTTCGAGTCCGGAGCTGTTTGGATTGGCGGTGGTGGTGTCGCTGTACTATCTGGCGCACCAGGTGCTGCCCAGTGTTTTCGTGTTGTACACCGATTATCGCTACGGGTGGAATGAGACGACGGTGGGTTTGTCGCTGGCGGCGGTGGGGGTTTGCGTCAGTTTGGCGTCGGCGGTGCTGGTGGGGCCGTTTGTGAAGAAATTTGGCGAGCGCTCCAGTTTGATCGCGGGATTGCTGTTTGGCACGCTGGCGTTTCTTGGGTATGCGCTGGCGACGCGCGGATGGATGGTGTTTGCCGTGATTCCGCTGATTGGACTTTGGGGGATTGCAGGGCCGGCGATGCAGTCGTTGATGTCGCAGCGGGTGGATCCCACTTCGCAGGGAAAATTGCAGGGAGCGATTAATAGTGTACGGGCTTTGACGGGGATGATCGGGCCGCTGCTGTTTACGCAGGTGTTTGCAGTGGCGATTTCGCCGAAGCGGATTACGCCCGTGCCTGGGGCGCCGTGGTTTGTCGCGGCGGTTTTGATGCTGGCGAGTGCGATTGTGGCGTATGCGGTGGCGAAGCCGGCGGCACGGAGCGCGGTTGCGATGGAATCTCCGTCCAGTTAGTGCGGGGAGTTCTTGAGAATTATGGGTTGCTGCCGACTCATTGCCAAAGAGTAGCCTGCCCTACCCCTCACATTTTTAGCCTTTGCTAAAACGAAACTTGAGTGTGAGTCTGGGCCGCCTGACGTGCCCGGGATGCTAAGATTTTTTTGATGCGCCTCCTAAGCTCAGCCACCGCGTCATGAACACTCCCCGATACAGCATTGTTATTACCGCACACAATCAAAGCCGATTCGTGCAGGAGGCCGTGGATTCCGCGTTGAGCTGTGGCGGTGAACGCGCGGAAATTATCGTGGTGGATGACGCGTCGACGGATGACACATCGCAAGTCTTGCGGAAATACGAAGAGCAGATTCAATTTGTACCGCTAACGACTAATCTGGGAGCCAGTGGTGCGCGCAACGCCGGAACGGCGCGGGCGACTGGCGATTACGTTTTGTTCCTGGATGGCGATGATGTGTTGATGCCCTGGGCGCTGGAGGTGTACGACCGGATTATCGAAGCGACGCAGCCCAAAATTATCTTGAGCAAGATGGCCTGGTTTGACGAAAAGCTGGCGCTACCCGGCGTTGAGAAGTGGCCGCAAGAAATTCAAATCGCAAAATACGAACACCTGGTACAGAAGGACCGGAATTATCAGCCGGGGGCCAGCGCGATGGTGATTGAGCGCGCGGCACTCCGCGGCGTCGACGGTTGGTCGGCGGGCCACAACACCGTGGAAGACATCGATTTGATGTTGAAGCTGGGTACCGCGGGATTGACGGTGCAGGTCTTAAGTCCGGAGACCAAGGGTTATCGGGTGCATGGGACGAATGTGCGGCATCGGGTGACGGCGATGACCGCGGGATTGTTTCGCGTGATGGATAAAGAAAAAACTGACACGTATCCGGGTGGAACAGAATTTCGGTTCGATCGCTACGTGATCATTGGAGCGCCAGTACGGTTTTGGGTGAAGCAGGCGCGGCGAGCAGGAGATTACGCCTTGGCTGGAAAGATTTTGTGGCGTGGATGGAGGATGCTTGGCGCCGCGACGGTGCGGAAGATTTACGGCGTGATGGGGCGGAAGTCGGCGGTGGAGACGTTGCCGCTGAAAAACGATGCGGGGAGCAGTGGCCCAGTGCAGAAAGATTTCGCTGCGGAGAGTTTGGCTAAAAGCTGAGAGCGTGAAGTCAAAAACCGCGCCCTGAAACCGCGGGGTGCGGCACCCGTGCGCCTTTTGAAACCGCCGTTGTCCGGCTACGGCGATGGAAACCTGGCGGTTGGGCGGTGCGTCCTATTGGTGTCCCCCTCCTTCATCCCTGGCGGCCCCTGGTTTGGCGTGAACTGTCATGCTTAATGACTCGCGCAAGCGCTACGGAACGTACTGTATTGTTGATAAACGGTGGATTTGTTACATCTAGAGCCTGTTTTGAAGCAGCGCTTATCGTGAATTTATGATTTGTCCGAATTGCAGTAGCGCGCGGGTTCGAAAGGCGAAGCGGAGCCTGGGGGAGAAAATCTTTCTGCCCTTGTTGCTGACGCGGCCGTATCGCTGTGAAGACTGCATTGCCAGGTTCAATAGTTTTTTGTGGCAGCGAACCTCGGATCTTTCCGCAATGCCCGCCGATTACAACAGCAAGGTGTATCGATCGGCTACGGCGGCGTTGCACTCCGCAGTCTACGGTTCGCGCAGGGCGCGGCGATATCGTGCGACCAAGGAAGCGCAATATTTGCCGGCCGGAGCGACGGCACCGGAAAATAGCGGCTCGCTGGCGCACCTGTCTTCGCCGCGAGCGGTGGCCGCCTGGTTGAAGAAACCGATTGTGGAGCCGAAGGCGTTGCCGCCTGAGGGCGTCAAAGGCATGGCGCCGCCCGCAAAGGCCGCCGATGGATTTCCGGAGATTTTGGCGGTGATTCTGGAATTGAAGCACGAGCCGGAGACGGCGAAGGCTTCGGCGGCGAGTGGTTCTTAGTTCCCTCCTGAAGTACTTCCCTGCCCTAGTTTGATTAGGATTTGGTGGCTTGCCTCAAGCTAGCCAGAGGTATACGCTTTTCTTCCGTAGGGCAATTCTGACAAATCGGGGCAGCGTGGCGGGTGGGTAGCCCGGATGCTGGGGCTCGGTTTGGCGGCCCGTGAACTGGTGAGTCGAGGTCCGCAACTACTTAGCTGGAAGTGCCCGCAAAATTTACTTCAGTGCTTCGCTTGCGCGAGGCAGGAGGCTTGGACATGGCGACTGCAACAACCGTGATGGAACCAACAGTCAAGATCAACGCGACCAAGTTGCTGATTAATGGGCAGTGGGTGAATAGCGCGTCGGGGAAAACTTTTCCGACGATTAATCCGGCGACTGGTGAAGAGATCGCGCAGGTGCAGGAATCCGATAGCGCCGACGTCGATAAGGCGGTGGGCGCGGCGCGCGCGGCCTTCGACAAAGGTCCTTGGCGGAAGATGACCGCGGCGCAACGCGGGGCGCTGATGTACAAGCTCGCGGATTTGATTGAGAAGCATGCCGATGAATTGGCGCAGCTTGAGGCGATCGACAACGGCAAGCCGTATAGCGTGGCGCGCGCGGCGGATTTGCCGCTAACCATTGCGTGTTACCGCTACTACGCGGGGTGGGCCGACAAACTGCAAGGCAAGACCATTCCGGTGAGCGGGAATTTCTTTACGTATACGAAGCATGAGCCGGTTGGAGTGGTGGGGCAGATTATTCCGTGGAATTTCCCGTTGCTGATGCAGGCGTGGAAGTTGGGGCCGGCATTGGCGACTGGCTGTACCGTGGTGATGAAGCCGGCGGAGCAGACTCCGTTGACTGCTTTGCGCGTTGGTGAACTGGCGTTGGAAGCTGGGTTTCCTCCTGGCGTGTTGAATTTGTTGCCGGGCTATGGACCGACTGCGGGCGCAGCGATTACCAAGCACATGGATGTCGATAAGGTGGCGTTCACCGGCTCGACGGAAGTTGGGAAATTGGTCATGAGAGCGGCGGCGGATTCGAATCTGAAGCGCGTCACGTTGGAACTCGGCGGGAAGAGTCCCAACATTATTTTTGCGGATTCGGATATGGATAAAGCGGTGGAAGGCGCGCACTTCGCGTTGTTCTTTAATCAGGGGCAATGCTGCTGCGCCGGTTCGCGCACGTACGTCGAGGATAAGGCCTACGACGAGTTCGTGGAGAAGAGTGTGGCGCGGGCGAAGAAGCGGACTGTGGGCAATCCCTTTGACAAGATCACCGAGCAAGGGCCGCAGGTTGATCAGGAACAGTTCAACAAAGTGATGGGCTACATCGACTCTGGCAAGCAGGACAAGGCCAAGTTGATGACTGGCGGGAATCGCGTGGGCGACAAGGGGTTTTTCATCGAGCCGACCGTGTTTGCCGACGTGAACGACAATATGAAAATCGCGCAGGAAGAAATCTTTGGGCCGGTGATGTCGATTTTGCGGTTCAAGGATTTGGGCGATGTGGTGGAACGCGCCAACAAGTCGATGTACGGCTTGGCTGCGGCGGTTTGGACCAAGGACATTTCCAAGGCACATGCCATTGCGGACAGCGTGCGGGCGGGGACGGTGTGGGTAAATTGCTACGACGTGTTCGACGCGGCGGCGCCGTTTGGCGGTTATAAGCAGTCCGGCATTGGGCGCGAGCTGGGCGAATATGGCTTGGCGAATTACACCGAAGTGAAGACCGTCACGATAAAACTGTAAGAAGACAAGAGCGGCCTTTCGGTCTGACAACTGGATCGGCGTGGAGAAGACCCAGGTTCGTGAAACAAATGCGAACCTGGGCCACCCTTCCTTTTTTAATCTCTAAAATCGAAGCCTGAACATCTGTTCGGAGCGGCATGAAAAAGCCATCGCGGGGAGAAGTGCATCTGCGGCCTTATCAGGCGGAGGATTTTGAGGCGCTGCATGCGCTGGATCAAACTTGTTTTGCGCCGGGAATTGCATATTCGAAGGCGATGCTGCGTTACTTTTTGAATGAGCCTGCGGCGGTTTGTGTGGTGGCGGAGACGGAAGATGAGGAAGAGATTGCCGGGTTCATCCTGGGCGAAACGAATCGCCAATTGGGGCACATCGTGACGCTGGACGTGGCGGCTGGCTATCGACGGCTAGGCGTTGGGACGCGATTGCTGCAGGCCTTGGAAAAAGAGTTTGCCGCGAGCGGGATTCGCGGAATGGTGATTGAAACTGCGGTGAACAATCCGTCAGCCGTGGAGTTTTGGGGGCGGCACGGGTATCGCACCGAGGCTACTTTAAAGGGCTACTACTTGAGCCGCATCGACGCCTTTCAGATGCGCAAGCCGCTGAGTGCGCCGAAGAAAAATGGCGCCGCGGCTGGGCGGCGCTGAACCTCTCGTGAACGATTACGTAATCTCTGTGATTTTAGGAATTGTTGAGGGGCTGACGGAGTTTCTTCCGGTGAGCTCGACTGCCCATCTGCGGCTGACGGAAGCGTTGCTGCACGTCAGTCTTTCGAGCGGGTACTGGAAGATGTACACGATCGTGATTCAGTTGGGCGCGATTCTGTGCTTGCCGGTATATTTTCGCGGACGGATTGCGGATTTGGTCCGGTCGTTTCGCAGGCGGCTGGATGGACAGCGCTCGGTTTTAAATCATCCTCTGACATTGGTGACGATTGCATTCGTGGTCACCGCCATACCTGCGTTCCTGCTGACAAAAATTATCGGGAAGAATCTTGAGAGTCTCTACGTGATGGGCGGAGCTCTGCTCATCGGCGGGATAGTGATGTGGGCGGTCGACGCACTGAACGCCAAGTCCGAGATGCGCGGCGAAGAGGGCGCGGACCGCGGACGCATTCACACCTGGCGCATGGACGCGATGAGTGTGGGCCAAGCGGTGTGGATCGGCGCGTGCCAGATTCTGTCGGCGGTGTTTCCAGGGCACATCGCGCTCGATGTCCACCATTGCTGCCGGACAGGTCGCCGGAATGTCGCGGGCCGCGGCGATTGAGTTTTCGTTCTTTCTGTCGATTCCCACCATGTTCGTAGCGACGTGCTATGACTTGCTGAAGTCGGCGCTGGGCAAAGGTCAAAACGCGATTGGCGTTTCGCAAATTGATGCGCACGGATGGATCGTTCTGGCGATCGGCTTCGTCGTTTCCTTCGTGGTGGCTTACGCAGCAGTAGCCTGGTTCATCGGCTACGTGCGCAAGCGTGGCTTCGCACCATTCGCGATTTATCGAATTATTTTGGGAGCGGCGGTTTTGTACTGGGCAAGGGTCACGTAAACATTCAAGCTGCGGCATTTTCCAGGGATTAAAGACCTTCGCGCTTGGCAAGCTTTTCAAAACGCGGATCGGAACGGATCGAATCCCACTTGGCGGCGACGCGTAGGTCTTGCAGCTCCAGGTCGTGCTGGGCAAAGGCCTTCTCCAGCCATACAAAGGTTTCGTCGCGATCGCCCAAAGCACAATAAACCGCGGCAAAGTCACTGGGGCGCGTGTATTGGGTTTTGCTCTCGTTTCTCATTTTTTGAACGATGCGTAAGGCTTGATCCCTTTTTCCGGCCAGCGCGTAGGCCCGGGCTTGTTGCCAATCCAGCGAGCTTTTATCGGGGGTGTTTCGGCGGGCTTTCTCGAGGGTATCCAGAGCCTCCCGGCTGTGTCCGGTGAGCATCTGAATTTCGGCCAGCTCATCGAGGGATGGAAAATCGTTGGGTTCAGCGTCCAAGACCTCCCGAATTTCGGCGACGGCATTTTCATACTGGCGGGCGTCGACGAGTATGGTGGCCAACACAAAACGGTAATAGTTTCCCGCTGGATCGATTTCGATGGCGCGACGGGCTTCGGCGATCGCTCGGTCGAACATAGCCCATGTCGTCCAGCCGTAGAGCGTACCAATGGTGCGCGAGCGCGGAGTTCGGCCCAAGACGCACCGCTAGTTCATATTCTTTCCGCGAACCTTCCCAATCGTGCTGATATTCGCGAAGGGCACCCAAAGTTCGATGAACATCGCTGGACTGCGGATCGAGCTGGAAAGCACGGCTAGTGGCTTCGTAAACTTTAGCGTAGCCCGCGACGGCGATCTTCGAAGCCGTTACTGACCAACAGGACGTGCGCGTCAGCGATACCGACGTAGGCCATGGTGAGATTGGGGTCTTTGGCGATGGCTCCCTCAAAGAATTCCAGACCTTTGCGCGGACCGTTTTCGAAGGGGCCTTGGTTCCACAAGAAATTGAAGCCCTGCAGGTAGAGTTCATAGGCTTGCGGGATCGACTGGACGCGCCTTGTTGAGCTGGGCCTGTTCCTGCGGGCTGACGTTGATGCGAATTTCGTCAGCGATCGCTGCGGCCACATCGCCTTGCAAGGCCAACACGTCGTGAAGGTCGCGATCGTATTTCTTAGCCCAGATTTGTTTGTCGGATTTTACGTCGACCAACTCCGCAGTGATGCGGACGCGATTGCCGGAACGCAGCACTGCGCCTTCGACGACGGTATCAACATTGAGAATCTTGGCGATTTCCGCCAGCGGTTTGTTGGAGCCGCGGAATTGCATGACCGACGTGCGCGAGACCACGCGCAGCGCTTTGAGCTGAGCAAGCTGGTTGATCAGTTCGTCGGTCATGGCGTCGGCGAAGTAGTCTTGCTGCGGATCGTGCGACAGATTTTCCAAAGGAAGCACGGCGAGGGAGTGTTCGCGTGGGGGATCGGCGGCGTGATAGTCGCGTAGTCGAAAGGCGATGAGCGCAACGGCGGTCAGCAATACCGCGATGGCGGCGATACGACGGTGTTGGAAGGAAGACTTCTTCCTGGTTTCGGCGGCTGCGGCGCTCGGGGCCGGAGAAATCGGTTCGACCGAAACGATTAAACGATAGCCGCCTTTGGCGATGGTTTCGATGTAACGGGGACGCTTGGCATCATCGCCCAGGACGCGGCGCAGTTCGGATATTGCGCGGGTCAGGACGTCGTCGGTGACGAAGGTGTCTGGCCAAACTTCACGCATGAGCTGCTCTTTCGAGACAACTTCTTCGGGACGGTTCGCCAGGCACACCAATACCTGCATAACTTTTGGTTCCAAGCGCACTGGCGCAGAGGTCTTGCCCTGAATGGTGTTGAGCTTGGGACAGATGAGCCAGTCCGCGAGGCGGAAATCTCCGTCCATGGAAGCGCTCCGAGGCCGATCCGGCGACCGTGGAGCGAATTTTATCAGTCTTGTTACCATCGAATGCACTTATTATGGGCGTCTAGTTCGAGGCGTCCGATGTCCAACGCGGCGGGACTGACCAGTCCGTCGAAGGAACCAACGGAAGCCAGTGGGGAGTCCAGGATCCGCACGTTCTGCGGCCTGAAGTCAAAACCGCCCATGGATATAGACGCTTTGACCTTGTCGCTCTTGGTTGCTGCGCGAAGTTCCGCCGGGACGGAGTTGCGAAACAGCGATACTCCGTCGGCGCCGGTGTCCACTAGCATTCGAAAGTTGCGGCCTGCGAGCCGTGCGGTGACCACCCAATAGATCGAGCCGTTGCGCTCCACCATCTCTGCTTCGCTCAAATGGGCGGAGGGCTGCGCTGAAAATTCGAGGACGTGGCGATGGTAGTCGATGCTCAGCGGGCGATCGCCGAAAAAGTCCAGGCCGATGATGGCGTCGATGGGAATGCCCAAGGCGGCCTCCACGCCGGTCAAGTCCAGGATGACGACCGGTAGCGAAGCGACCTGGACCGAGCCGAGCTTGATATCGGTCACGTGGGCGTAGGCCACGTCGGTCTTGCTGCCCACCGTCGAGAACGAGCCGGACCGTCCGGATACGCCGATGCGTGCTGCGAGGCGCTTGCTAATGACGCTGGGCACCGCGCCGGTGTCGAAGAGGGCGTTTACATTTTTTGCGCCGGCCACTTCGCCGCGCATGGTGATGGCGAAGCCGCGAGTCAGCGTGAATGGGATTGGGGCGGGCGCTTGCGCTGTAACCGGTCGCGACCAGCCCAAGACCGACAGGAACACTATGGTGATTCCTACGATTTGGCGCCGAAGCCGCGACGATCTGGATCGCTGCTGGTTCGAACTGCAGTTTGCTGAGTTGTGAGTGGAAACGAAATAGTTCGCCATGGAGCGCTCCTGAATGCGCTCCCGGTGTAGGGTTTTCGGTCACGAGAAGTCCTGAGGCCGAGCTGAGATTGGGCCTAGGTTATGCCGAGGGTCTGGCGATATGCCGAATTGAAGGACTCAGAGGACAGCGGGCTCTACGAGCAGAGAGCAGAAAGCGCGGTTCGTAATTCAAGCTGGAACGCCGGACGGGTCAAGTGGGACGTTTGTCGAAAGAAACACACCTTGCGAAAAGAGTTGTGGGGTGCCCTTCGTTTGGTATGATTTGGCGTTCGTTCCTCCAGGTGGTGCGTGTTAGCGCCAGCGCGCCGCTGCGACACTCAGCCTTCCCCAAAATGCTGAGGAGATATCGGTGCGCTTCCTTACTCTTACCGAAAATAAACGGCTCAATGAGCTGATTGGGTTTTTGTGTGTGACGCTGGCCATTTTGATGGCGCTGGCGTTGATTTCCTATTCCCCGCGCGATGCCTCCTTTAATGTGAGCTCCAATGGCCCGGATGCCGGAGTGGTGAACAACTGGATTGGACCGGTGGGGTCATACGGGGCCGATTTATTGTTTCAGGTGTTCGGGTTTGCGGCGTTTTTGTTGCCGGCCGGGTTGGCGATTGTCGGTTGGCGCTGGCTGAAAAATCTAGAACTTCATTCGCAAGTAGTGACGGTGGTGGGCTACGGGCTGATGCTATTGATGCTGCCCTCGCTGCTGAACCTGTGGCATTTTCCGGATGTGCGCGGGAATGTGCCGCCCGGCGGAATGCTAGGTTCGTTGGTTTCCGGCGGGCTGCGCTCGGGCTTTAACGGAGTGGGCGCGAATGTGGTGGCGGTGGCGTTGCTACTGACGGCGTTGTTTATGACCACACGGTTTTCGTTTTCCGGTGCGCATGCCTGGGCGGCGGGACCGAAGGGACCGCTGGGCGCGGTTGGGAATATTGGAATTTTGCAGAGGGCGCAGGCCAAGTGGCATGCGTGGCGTTCTGAGCGGGAGATGCAGGAGAATCGCCGGCGTGTGGAAGAGCGGCGAATTTCAGGACGCAAGCCGGTGGCGCAGAACGGCGCTGCTGCGGACTCCGAGGATGGCTCGCGCTCAATTGAATTGGAAGACGAAAGCGATATTTTCCGCAGCAAGATGGAAGAGCGGCTTCAGGAACGAGAGCGGGAACGGGAGCGCGACAAAGAAGACGCGAAGCGGAAAGAACTGGATAAGACGCACAAGGCTCCAATTTTCGTGATGGATCGCGAGCCGGAGAAACCCGGGGCGCGCAAGGTTTCTGAGGCGAAGATCGACAGGGGCAACACCAATTACAAATTGCCTCCGTTATCGCTGTTACGCGAAGGGGAACGCAGCCAGAAGCTGGATGAAGCCGAGCTGAAGGAACGCGCGCGGGCCATTGAAGAAAAGTGCATGGAGTTTGATGTTCAGGGGCGCGTGACGCAGATCAATCCTGGGCCGGTGGTCACCACTTTCGAATTCAAGCCGGAAGCGGGTATCAAGTACAGCCGCATCATCGGATTAACTGAGGATTTGTGCCTGGCGCTGCAGGCTGAGTCGATTCTGATTGAGCGCATCCCGGGGAAATCGACGATCGGCATTGAAGTGCCGAATTTGACGCGGCAGACCATTGCGCTGCGAGAAATTGTCGAAGCGCCGGAGTTTATTAATTCGGCGAGCAAGTTGACGCTGGCGATGGGGCGCGATTTGCACGGTCGCATTCGCATTACCGATTTGGCGGCGATGCCCCACTTGCTGATCGCCGGCTCGACGGGCACCGGTAAGAGCGTGTTCATCAACTCGCTGATGATGTCGATTCTCTACAAAGCCAGTCCAGATGACGTGAAGATGGTGTTGGTCGATCCGAAGCGGCTGGAATTGAATTTGTACGAGAACATTCCGCACTTGATTGCGCCGGTGGTGACCGACCCGAAGATTGCTTCCAACGTGTTGCGCAACGCGACGCGCGAGATGGAAAACCGGCTGAAATTGCTAGCGCAACGCGGGGTGCGCAACATCGACCAGTACAACCGCACGTTTCAGAAGCAGCAGTCGCTTTCGCTCTTTGACAACGTGAAAGAGAGCGAGCACAAGCCACTTCCCTACCTGGTGATTGTGATCGACGAGTTGGCTGACTTGATGATGGTGGACACCAATAATGTGGAAGAGTCCATCACGCGGTTGGCGCAGATGGCGCGCGCGGTGGGCATCCATTTGATTTTGGCAACCCAGCGGCCGTCGGTGGACGTGATCACTGGATTGATCAAGGCGAATTTTCCGGCGCGTATTTCGTTCCGGGTGGCCAGCAAAGTGGATTCGCGCACGATTCTGGATTCGAACGGGTCAGAGTCGCTGCTCGGCAAAGGCGATATGTTGTATCTGCCGGCAGGGTCTTCGCGGCTCCATCGTATTCATGGGCCGTTGGTCAGCGAAGATGAGATTGTGTCGGTGTGCGATTTCTGGCGCGAACAGGCGCAGGCCAAGTACAACGAACAACTGCTGGAAGCGCCCAAGGATGAGGCTGGCAAAGAAGAAAGCAACGGTTCTAGTGAGCGGCGTGGTGGAAGCAGAAGCGCCGCTGGAACGTCCGCAGGCTCTGATTCCGACGATAGCGATGAAGTGGACGACGCGCTGTATCAGGACGCGATTCGCGTGGTGTGCGACGCCGGACGCGCTTCCACGTCTACGCTGCAACGGCGATTACGGATCGGCTATGGCCGCGCTGCACGTCTGATCGATTTAATGGAGAAGGACGGAATCGTCGGCCCACCCGAAGGCACCAAACCGCGCGAAGTGCTAAAAAACCGCAACTGGATGCGCGAGTTCGACCAACATCAGCAGAGCTAAGCTTCCACGAAACGGCGCAGTTCGCCATTCCATCAATTGCTTGAAGGTTGCGTCCAATACAACGCCTGATAACCAGCCGGATCAGCTGACTCGCTGACGATCAAACTGGACGAATCCGCACCCCAGAGAGCCCCTACGACCCCCGGCTTATCGACTGCACCGACAGCGCCGGTGACCGGAATCCACTTGGCAGATAAGTTCGAATCGTCTTTGGAAAGACGATACAGACCGGCTAGTCCTCCCTGAGAAGCGGCCGAATAGAGCTCTTTCCAACAATGGCTAGGCTGCTGAAATGTGTCTGGCCCATCGAGGTCACCGAGTAGATTTGCGGCGCCGCAGAGTCATACTTCAGCGTGATAAGCGACTGATGCTTGAAGCGAAGACCGCTAGTGAATCATCACCGCAAGCGATGCCCGGCAAGCTGGTTGGCGAGGGATATTTGCCAAATGTTGACCGCGGCAGAAATGTAGCGAGCTGTCCTTTTTCGATGTCGAAGTGACGAACAGTCGGCCTCGATGGGGTGATCTATTGACGTCAAACCCAGGGTTTCCGTAGGACCACACCGTGCCGACTGGTGCTGCGCAGATCGTTGAAGAGTAGAAGCCTGGGGTAGGCAAACTTTCAAGGTTTGCCGACGGCATCGATCTGGCCAGAGACGAGAACGCTGTGGCCCGATCGGCGGGCGGGTCCACCGACTTATTCGAGACTGCCGGCACGATGATGTTGCCGTCCGGAGTGGCCACCGCTGCGTAAATCAGTACCCGCTTGCTGCCCGGAAACCAAATGAAGCCGAACCGATTTGATGCCGGAGCGGTTGTACCAGCGGACGTTGGGAGTGCCCTTCTGAAATGTTTCAACTTCGCGGCTGATCCGCGGTCATTGCACCACGTAGGCAGCGGGCTGTCGCCGGAACGCACTGCGGTCAAATAGAACTCGCTGAGTTGGCGGAGCGGCGAGGGTCTGCTTGCTGGGGGGTCAGAAAGCTGCGCACTGGCCAACCCGCTGATTTGAGTATTTATGGTAGGAGTCTGGAGAGCCTCCTCTGTCGATCAATAATGCCTCCATTTTAGTGTTTGAGCCGCTTAAGGAGTTCGTAGCTTATTGACGTTCGAGGGTGCGGTTGGGGTCGATGAAGAGCCAGCAGGCTGCGGCGAGGAGGGCGAAGCATGCGGCGACGAAGAAGGGGGCGCTCCAGGTGTAGTGCGCGGCGATGATGGGGGTGAGTTGGGCGGTGAGCATTCCGCCGAGTTGGTTGCCGGTGTTCATAACGCCGGAGACGGAGCCGGAGGAGCCGCGGGAGATGGAGGCGGTGACGGCCCAGAAGGAACTGGCGCTGAGGTAGAGTGCGCCGGCGCCGCCGGCTAGGACGATGCCGGCCAGGCGGGGTTCTGCGGTACGCGCGCCGAGCACCAGGAATATTGCGGTGAGGAGTAGGCCGATGACCGGCATAGTGCAGCGTCCCCAGCGTTGGCCGTACAGCGCAACGAGTTTGTCGCTGATGATGCCGCCGAGCGGGCTGCAGAGCGCCATGGCGATGAACGGCAGCGTGGTGTAGGTGGCGCTGGTTTTCAGGTTGAGGCCGCGGACTTTGGCGAGATAGATAAAAAACCAGGCGAAGAAAATCCAGGCGATGTAGCCGTAGGCGAAGTACGCGACGGTGATGGCCCAGACTTCCCTGCTGCGCAGGATGATGCTCCAAGGGACTTTTGATGGAAGCGGATTTGGACTGCGCAGGACTGCTTTCGCTTCGTTGTGCAGCGGTGGGAACTGCGACCTCTACTTCATCCGCGAACTCTGCGACGTTGTTTTGTGCGGACGCGGAGGATTTGATGCGGATATGGGCGAGTTCGCTGGGCGAAACTTTTTCGTGTTGTTCTGGAGTGTCGCGGGCGATGACGTACCAGACGAGTCCCGCGGCTACGCCTAAAATTGCACTGGTCCAGAATGACCAGCGCCAGCCGTAATGCGACATGATGTAGGCGATTAGTGTTGGGGTGATCGCAGCGCCGACGCCGACGCCGCCGAAGATGATGCCGTTGGCAACGCCTTGTTCTTGCGGCGGGATCCAGCGGGACACGAATTGGTTAGAGCCGGGGAACATGACGGCTTCGCCTGCGCCGAGTAGAAAGCGTGTGGCGATCAGAAGTAAGAATGCCGAGGCCACCGTTGGAGAAACGGCTGCAGTAAGCGAAGTGAAAATTCCCCACCAGAGTGCGCCTGCGGTGAGGACGCGGCGTGGGCCGAAGCGGTCGGCCAAGTAGCCACCTGTCGTTTGAAAAATGGCGTAGCCGAAGAGGAAGGCGCTGAAGATCGTGCCGAGTTGGATGGTGGTGAGGTGGAATTCAGAGGCGAGGGAGCTGCCGGCGATGGAGATGTTGACGCGGTCGAGGTAAGAGACGGCGCTGAGGATGAATATCCAGCCGATGAGGAGCCAGCGGGTGTTGGAGCGGGGCTGGGCGGAAGCGGAGGACGCTGGAGGCATCGAGTTGGATGGGTGAAGTTAAAGGAACGGAGCTAACTACAAAAGTTCCTTGATTGAAACCTGCGTTGGATGGCGAAGACCCGGGTTCGTGAACCAAAGGCGAACCTGGGCCATCCTAGATTCATTCAGCGGCGAACTACAAAATCAAAAACTCTGCGGTGCTTACGTTGCCTCTCCCACCCTTGCACAAACCGCAAGGATGGGCCACCCGGGTTTTGTGTCGAAGTAAAAGAAACCAAAAGCTCAGGCAGAATGGGATTTTAGGGCTTGGGTTAGGGCGGTGGCGATGAGTTTTTCTTCGCCGGGCTTGAGCATGAAGCTGTTCATGGAGAGGCCCGGGCCTTTTTCGGCGGCGGAGATCACGATGGAGGGTTTGCCGGCCTTCAGCGCGGCGCTGATGTCTTTCGGTGTGGCGTTGACGTGCTTGGCGTCCCAAGTAATGGTCATGTGCGGAACGTGGTTGGCAACGTCGGGGACGTGGAACGAAGTATCCACGCCGGGGACGGCTTTCACGGCTGTCGAGATGACGTCGAGGCGCCGCTGCCATTCGGCGTTAAGGGCGTCGTGGTCTTCGGCGAGGTAGAGCTCGAGAGCTTTCACCATGCCGACGATTTCTTCTTTGCCGACTTTTTGGCTGCGGCCGATGGTGTCTTCGTGTGGGCTGTTGTTGAGCATGGCGTAGTCCACATATTCTTTTTTGCCGACGAGCAAGCCGGCGCATTGCGGGCCGCGAATGGCTTTGCCGCCACTGAAAGCGATCAGGTCGTAGCCCATGTGCGCGTAGTCCCAGAGGTGGGACACCGGAGGCGTATCGGCAGCCGCGTCGATGAAGGCCGGAATGTTGTGTTCGTGGGCGATCTTCACCCATTCTTCCACTTTGATTTGGCCGTCGGCGTTGGCGAAGTTGGAGAAATGCAGCATGGCGGTGTTCGGGTTAATGGCACGGAGAAGTTCTTCGCGCGATTCGACCGTCACCAGTTTTACGCCGCAGGTACGCAACTGATGATCGAACGGGTTGCGGTGAGTTTTCTGGATGATCACTTCCGACTTCATGCCGGCGAGATCCGGGATTTGTTCGATGAAGGTGCGATTGCTGCCGGTGAGGATGCCGGCCAGGCCAGCCTGCATGGCCGCCGCGGCGCCGCAGGTGACGGCAGCGCTGTAGCCTTCGGGCAGTTTCAGCAATTCGGAGATGCGTTTGCCGGCCGCAGCTTCGAGTTCGGTGATGACTACGAAGTGGTCGCCGGCTTGAGTCATCACCGCTTCTACTTCCGGGCGCATCATGGAGCCCCCGAGGTAGGTCATGGTTCCTTGCGCGTTGATGACGGTGGTGACGCCGAGTTCGTCGTAGACATTTCCGGTTGAGCCGAAGCCGGTCACTGCCACGGCGCCAGCGCGTGCTGGTGAAGCCGCAGAAGATGCCGTCGCGGCGCCTTTGCCGAATAAACGTGACGGAGTGAGTAACGCTCCGGCAGCAGCGACGACGGTTCCGAGAAACGAGCGGCGGTCTGCGCCATTTTTAAGAAACATGGATCAGGCTCCCTTCTTCACGGGGCCAACTACCGCCGCAGTGCAGTTGATTTCCACCAGAGAATTTCCCGGCAGCGCTGCGACGGCAACAGTAGTGCGCGCCGGCCCACCGTTTGGAAAATACGTTTTGAAAACTTTGTTCATGCCGTCGTAGTCGTCGATCTTGGTCAGGAACACGGTGAGCTGCAGGATGCTGTCCATGGCGCCGCCGCCGGTTTCCACCAGTTGCTTCACGTTATCCATCACTTTTTTGGTGTGTGTCTCAATGTCCATGGGAAATTC
This sequence comes from uncultured Acidobacteriota bacterium, assembly GCA_963846145.1. Classification (GTDB taxonomy): domain Bacteria; phylum Acidobacteriota; class Terriglobia; order Acidiferrales; family UBA7541; genus Acidiferrum. The sequence continues at coordinate 752,468 of CAWJUV010000010.1, forward strand.
GCTTTTCGAATCGTGCGAATGCGCGCCCTGTCCAGCGATGTAGATGGTGTCGCCGTGAATGATCAGCGGAGTGATGAAGCCGGTGCCGGCGGGCTTGCCGTCGTAGTCGAGTTTTTGTACACCGAGTGCGGCCGCCTTTTTGGGTTCGGGATCGGCCGCTGCGACGGTGCTGGCGATGCCTGCTCCGGCGAAGAGTGAAGCGAGACGAGCGCCGAACGTTCTGCGATTACTAAGAATTGAGTTCATCGGTGGATTCCTTCCTTCGAATCGGATTTGAGTTCGTAGAGCTCTAAGGCAAAGCAAAACTGAAAATGTTGGCGCCGGCGGCGATGGCCACGTACTGATTGCCGTTGACGGCGTAAGACATCGGCGAGGCGTGGATGTCCATTCCGGTGTTGAAATGCCACAGCGGCTTGCCGGTGGTGGCGTCGACGGCCTCGAAGGATTGGTTGTCATCGCCGAAGAAAAGTAAACCGGTGGCGGTAGTCATGGTGCCGGCGCTGGATTGCGCGTTGCCGGTTTGCGGATAAGTCCACTGCGCTTTTTCAGCGCCGAGTTGGAAAGCCATCAGGACTTTTTTGGAGTTGTCGCCCGGGCTGTGGCGTGCGCCGGTGGAGTAATACGTCTGGCCGGGCGTGAATTTTTCGGAGTGTAAGAGGAAGATGTCGCAATTTTCCGAAGCCATGAAATACAGCATGTTGGTGGCAGGATTGAAGGACGGCGAAAACCAATTGGTCGCGCCGGCAAATCCTGGACAACTACGCGTGCCATTCGCAGAAGGCTGAACCCCGGTGCGAATGGGTCGGCCATTCGCATCGATACCGCTGGCCCAGTTCAATTTTTCAGCAAAGCGCGTGGCGAACAGAAATTTCCCGTCCGTGCGATCGAGAACATAGATGAAGCCGTTGCGATTAGCTTCGACGAGCAGTTTGCGCGGCTGGCCTTTCCAATTTGCATCGACCAGCATGGGCGTTTCGGTGGCGTCGTAGTCGTAAAGGTCGTGCGGGGTGAACTGGAAATACCATTTGAGTTTGCCGGTGTCGGCGTCGATGGCCAGGACGCAGTCGGTGTAGAGATCATCGCCGGGACGGGGCTCGCCGTCGAAGTCAGGCGCGGGATTGCTGGTGCCCCAGAAAATCGTGTTGGACTCGGGATCGTAAGTGCCAGGCATCCAGGTGGTGCCGCCGCCGTGAAGGTAGCTGTCGCCCGGCCAACTTTCTGAGCCTTTTTCGCCAGGCGCGGGAATCGTCCAGAATTGCCAGGCGAGTTTGCCGGTTTCGGCGTCATAGGCGGAAATGAATCCGCGAATGCCGTCGTCGCCGCCGCTGGTGCCCACCAGGACTTTTCCGTTCACGACCAGAGGGGCGCTGGTGGCGCCGTAGTTGGGATTGCCGTCGGTGTAGGGCACGTCCCAGCGGAGATGACCCGAGCGCGCGTCGAGGCAAAGTAAGTGCGCGTTGTCGGTCTCCATGTAGATGTTGTGGCCCCAGACTCCCACGCCGCGGTTGTGATGTTGGGAAGCGTCGTCGATGAGGCCTTCGGTGATGGGCTTGCCGTGATGCCAGATTTGGCGGCCGGTTTGCGCGTCGAGGGCCCAGGCGTCATTCGCGGAAGTGACAAACATTAGTCCGTCGATGACCACGGGCGTGACTTCCATCTCGTTGGCGTTAGGCGCGTGGAAAGTCCATTGGGCGCGGAGATTTCCCACATTGCGAGGTGTGACTTGCGAGAGGGCGCTGAAGCGCCGGCCGGTGTAGTCGCCGTTGTAGGAGGACCAGTTTTTTTCGACCGGAGAGACGGTGAGATCGGCAGATTTAATGTTGAGGTCGACGGTGACGCTGGATTTCTTATCGCCGGCGTCTTGCGCGAATAGCGCGGGACTCGCGAAACCTACCATCAGGCCGGCGACAACGACCGCGCGTTGTAGATTAGCGAAGCTTCGAAGATGCGCCATAGAACCTGTCAGAGCCGACCGAACTTTTTGACGGCTTCGGTGATGGATTTCAATTTTTCGATCCAGGCGTACATGGAGTGCTCGTTAAAATCCATTTTTTCGGCGACGGCTAAAACCTTTTCGGCCGAGTCGATCGGCACAACCACTACGCCATCGGCGTCGGCGACGATGATGTCGCCGGGTTTCACCTCGACGCCGTCGCAGTGCAGCGGGATGTGGGAGCCAGCGAACCGGTAGTGATGGACCGAGGTGGACGGCACGATGCCGAGGGCATACACCGGAAAGCCCATTTTGGTGAGGTAGGCGACGTCGCGCACGCCGCCGTCAATCACGGCGCCGGAAAAATTGCGGGCGCGCATGGCTGTGCCCATCAGGCCGCCCATTCCGGCGATGTCGATGCCGTCTTCCACGGCCATGACGTAGACCGAGTCAGCGTTGCCGGAATCGATGGCTTGGAGCATGCCTTGGAGAGCGGCCGGATCGTCGTTTTGTTCTTTTTTAAGCGCGACCGTCAGTGCGTAGCCGGCAAATTTGGTCGGAAAAATTGGGCGCATCCGGTGGGACATGTACATTTTCTTGCCGGTGACTTGCTCGAGGGCGTCGGAAACCGAGGCCGCTTCGACGTGGCGGAAACCGTCGAGGATTTCGGATTTGGAGCGAGGCGTTGCCGGCGAATTTTCGGCCTGAGAATGTGCGTAGGCGGCGAGGGCTACGCAGCCGAGGCTGGCGGTGAGCAGAGTGGCGACGGCCGCAGCTCGCCATTTGGAAGAGCGGGTATTAAATCGATTTTTCATGCAGAAAAACTCCGCTTTGTGGGTGAACTGTAACACCATTGCGAGACTAAAAAAAGATGATTGCGATGAATTTTGCAGGCTTCGGAAGGGCCGATTTTGTGCGATGATGCGCGCTATGAAACGGGTGTTTCAGTCGAATATTTTGTGCCGGAATTGGGGTTATGGCCGGCTAATTTTGGCCGCCGTGGTGTGCGGGTCTGGCATGGTGGCGGGTGGATTCGTGGTGGCTTCCGCGCAAGATGCTGCTTCTCTGCCGCCTGCGAAGGCGAGCACGGTCGATGCGGCGCGGATGGCGGAGGCGCGGAAGACCTTTACGGGGATTTGTGCGGCTTGCCACGGGACGGACGGGCATGGCGGGGAGCGTGGGCCGGACATTGCGTCGCGGGCGGTCGCCGGACGCTCGGATGAACGACTATTTCGAACGGTGAAGAACGGCATCTCGGAGACCGGGATGCCGAACTTTGCGTACTTGGGTGACGAGAAGATTGAGGCGATCGTCGCGTACTTGCGGGAGTTGCAGGGGAACAGTGCGCCGTTGCCGATGCCGGGGCATCCAGAGAGCGGCGAGAAACTGTTTCAGGGCGAGGCGCGCTGCGGGCAGTGTCACATGGCCGAGGGCCTGGGTGGATTTATTGCGGATGACCTGTCGGGGTTCGCGGCTGGGCTTTCTCCGGCCGATATTCGGCGGGCGATTTTGAGTCCGCCGCGGAACGAACGGCGACGCGGGCGTGAAGGCAGCGGTGGTGACAAGGTGATGGTGACGCTGGCGGATGGCTCTTTGTGGAACGGCGTGTTGCGGAATGAGGACAATTTTTCACTGCAGATTCAGTCGGACGATGGGGCGTTTCATTTGGTGCAGAAGGCGGATGTTGCCAAGGTGAAAGCGACCGAGCCGGGCGAAGGGCACGCGGAGTTTGGGAAGCGTCTAACGGCGAAGCAGATGGACGATTTGGTCAGTTATTTGATGAAAGTGGCGGAGCAAGAGGAATTGAAGAGTCCAAAGAAAAAGAGTCAGCAGGAAGAGGAATGATGAGGGTTGCGCGGATTGTAGCGGTTGGATTGGTGCTGGCTTGTGTTGCGGGAAGCGCTAACGCGCAGGAAGCGGCCAAGAAGCGGGAGTTTGGGCTGAAGGCGGAGACTGACGCGTTCTGGAAGTTGATTCCTAAGGCGGCCAAGCTGGAAACGGTGGCTCGTGGATTTGGATTTACGGAAGGGCCGGTGTGGGATCCGGCTGGGTTTTTGTATGTCAGCGATGAAGAGACCAACAAGATTTTTAAGCTGACGTTGGATGGGAAGAAGACGGAATTGATTGCGCTGGGCGATCCGGATGGAAGCACCTACGACCGCGAGCACCGCTTGATTGATTGCGCGAGTGTGCTGCGGGCGATTATTCGGATCAGCCCTGATGGGAAGTACGAAACACTGACGGATCGGTTCGAGGGGAAAAAGTTCAATAGTCCCAATGATGTGGTGTCGGGGCCGGACGGAGCGCTGTATTTTACCGATCCGACGCTGGATTTGCCGAAGGGCGAGAAGCAGGAAATGGATTACGAGGGCGTTTTTCGGCTGGATGCCTCGGGAAAAGCCACGCTTTTAACCAAAGAATTGAAGCAGCCCAATGGGCTGGCGTTTTCTCCCGACGGAAAAAAACTTTATGTCGATGACGATGACCGGCGAAATATTTGGGTCTGGGACTTTCATCCCGATGGAACGGTTTCGAATGGGCGTGTTTTTGGCGAAGAACCCGGCAGCAAAGACGACGGCGTGCCGGATGGAATCAAAGTGGATCGGCGCGGCAATTTGTATGTGACTGGGCCGGGTGGGATTTGGGTTTGGAATGCGCAGGGGCATCACTTGGGAACGATTCTGATGCCGGAGCAGCCTGCGAATCTTATTTTTGGTGGGCCGAAGCACAGCACGCTGTACATCACGGCGACGACTTCGGTGTACAAACTGGAGACCTCGGCGCAGGGCTTTATTCCCTACCTGGAAAAATCCGTAAAGAAGAAATAATTCTGTTCAGAGGATGAGGACTGTCGCGGGGCTGCGCAGGCCTTCCGCTTCGAGTGACCACGTGTCCCCGGCGTCAGTTGAGATGTAGAGGTGGCCGCCCCAATCGACGATTGCCACAGTGTTCTCTTTTGCGGCGATGCAGTTGGTGTCGATTTTTCCGTCGAGCCATTCGGGTAAACCGCCGGCGACTTTGACGAGCGGCCCGACCCCTTTCGCCGCGCGCCGATAGAGTGCGCCTTGCGGAGCAAACGGGCTCATCGAGGCAGAGATGAGAATGTCGTCATCGACGAATTGCACTGCGGAGCAGTGCGGAGCGTGCAGGCCAGCGTGTTCGATGGTCCACGTTGCCCCGGCGTCGTTGCTGGTGCAGAGGCCTACGGCGGACGCGGCGATTACTGCGTTCGGATCTTTCGGATGGGCGACGACTTGGTGAACGTCAGTGTTGATGTCGATGGTCGGGTGCCACGTCAGACCGCCATCAGTAGAACGCGGGATGCCGCCGACATGAACGTTGGCAAAGATCATGCCGCCATCGGCATTGGCGGCCATGGAGCGAATGCCCAGCGGCGGGCCGACGGGTTGGCCGTTCACAATGGCGCTGCCAGCGTACCAAGTGTCGCGCCCGTCGACGGAGTCGAAACCGGAGAGCGGCTCGAGATTGTTTCGAGAGTCGAGGCGCAAGATCCGCGCGTCATCGGTGCCCACGTAAATGCTCGCGGATGAAACATCAAAAACTGCGCCTGGCCTTACGAGCAGACAGCCGGCGAGCTCAACGTTGGCGGTTGCGAGTGTGGTCCACTGACCGCTCTGGCCGCTCGAGGCGCGATGGCGGACTTCCCGCTGATCGACGATGGCGAGTGCACCGCCTTGGCCGTCTGGAGCGAGGTTGCGCACGCACTGATTGGGTAATTCCTGGCGGCGATCTTTGCCCGAGATGATGAACAGGCCGTCGTTCCAGGTGGCGACAAGGATCGTCGGAGTGGTCATATCTCGCTACTGGCGCGGGGCGTTTCGAAGTTCGGGCGAGATGGCGAACGCTTTTTCAAATTCGGCTTGCGAGGCTTCTTCTTTGTTGTCTTGGTGAAGAGCAAGCGCGAAGTTGTAGTGCGCTTCGGCGTAGGTGGGCTTGAGGCGCAACGCCTCGCGAAATTCTTTTTCTGCGCCGGTGAGATCATTGGATTGCAGCAGGATCAGGCCGAGGTTGTTATGCCCTTCGGCAAAAGCCGGATTACGCCGGAGGGTTTCGCGGAAGACGTTGGCCGCGCCAGTATTGTCGTTTTCTTGGCTTAAAACTAAGCCCAACTGAATGCGCGCATCGATGTATTGAGGATCGATACTGATGGCCTGGCGCAGTTCGCGCGCGGCCACGTCCAAGTTTTCCGTTTGAGATAGGGCTAATCCCAAATTGTAGTGAGCTTCCGCCAAGTCCGGATCGGACATCGCGGCTTGCTGCAATTGCTGGATGGCGCGGTCACGATCGTTCTGACGCCAGTACAGCAGGCCGAGGCTGGATTGGGCGCGCGCATAGTCAGGCTTTAGCTCGATGGCTTTTTCGTAGGACTGGATCGCTTCCGCAGCCTGGCCTTTGCGATCCAGCGCGACGCCGAGATAGTAATGCGCGGTCGGAAGCGTCGGACTTTCATCGATGGCTTTTTGGAAGAAGCCTCGTGCGGCGTCGACTTTTTGTTGCTTCAAAGCGTCCACACCTTGGATGACCAGCAATTTTGATTGCGCCAGATGGCCGCGGAAATCCTGCAAGTTTTTTAAATCCTGCAATTCTTTTTGAGCGTCGGCACTCTCACCTTGCGAGCGCAGTGCCAGGCCCAGGCTGTAGTGCGCTTTTTCAAGATCAGGCTTCAGCTCAATCGCTTTGCGGAATGCGGCGACCGCGCCAGGTGTATCACCGCTGGCCTTCAGCTCCATGCCTAAGTTGTATTGTGTTTCGGGATCGTTGGGAGCGAGCTCTACCGCTTTGCGAAATTCTGCAAGCGCGTGGATGTGGTCGCCCTGGCGGCGCTCGGTGACACCCAGCATCGAATGTGCCGGCGCAAACTCCGGTTTGAGTCGGAGCGCGGTGCGAAATTCCGCAGCGGCGGAATCCAGATTGCCGAGTTGCCCTTCGACCGTGCCAAGTTCGAAATGCAACTCTGCGGATGGCTTGATCTGCAGCGCAAGGCGCAGTTCCCTCTCGGCGGTGGCCGGATCGTTCTGCTGCATGGCAATGCGCGCGATCAGTCGGCGGGCAGGGACGTTTGAGGATGGAGGATCTTTGATGAGGGCGGCGCGAAGCTCTCGCAACGCGGCGGCGGAATCTCCGTGTTCAAAGGCACACGCACCCAAAGCGAGGTGAACGTCCGTCCGGTCTGGCTTGAGTTTGCAGACTTCGTCGCCGGATTGTTCACTGGGCGCGACCACGTTTTGGGCGGACAGATTCGCAGGGACACCCACAAGAAAAACAATGAGCGCAGCGATGCGAACGGAATGGCGCGGCTCATGCTTTCTCATGCACGTAGTATGACGTGATTCGGATTCATTGTTGAACGACGAAAACTTTGTCGCCTAGCTGAAACTCCCAGAACGACGAACGCAAAAAAAGACCCCAGGTTCGTGAACCAAATGCGAACCTGGGGCACCTTGCGATTCCGACAACCTCAACAACTACCAGTAAAACTTGGCGCTGACTTGGCCGATGCGCGGGTCGCGCGCGTTGGTGACGATGCCGAAGCTCGAGCCGCTGATGTCCCCGCCGGGATTGAAGAACTGCGCGTGGTTGAAGACGTTGAAGAATTCGATGCGCAGATCGAAGGCGTAATTGTCGCGGATTTGGGTGCGCTTCAACATGCCGAAGTCGGTGTTGTTGAAGCCTGGTCCATGGAAGAAGCGGCGATTGGCGGTGCCGAAAGTGCCGAGGTCGGTGTCTGACCGCGAAGGCGTCCGGCAGGAGAAGTAGCAGCCGGTGTTTCACAGTCGGACACTCAGGATACGCTTTGCGTGGATCGACGATTTTCACTGCGCCAACCTGGTTGGGCATGTCGGTCACACCGCTGCCGGAAAGCGAGGCGTCTCCCTCGCTTTGGTTGAGCACGATCGGGAAGCCAGTAGCGAAGCGGGTGATCCCCTGCAACTGCCAGCCTTCGGTGAGACGCTTGGGGGCGTGGCTGAAGAGACGATTGACCGGTACGGCCCACACGTAGCTGACCACAAAGTTGTGGGTCACGTCGGTGGAAGAAAGACCACGGCTAATCTTGGGATCGGCGAAATTCACCAGGTCGTTGAAGGCCGACGAATCATCGAGCGCTTTGGAAAAGGTGTAGGCCGCCAAGAAAGTAAAGTCAGCGGCTTTGCGCTCAACCGTAATTTCCGCTGCGTTGTAGATGGAGTTTGCGGAGGTCAAAGTGTTGGTGTTGCTCGAGCCGTAGCAGACTTGCGCTCCGCCTGGGCAGAAGTTGGGATTAAGGATTCCTGTGCGGGTGCTGTAAACGCAACCGGGCAGCGGCGCGGTGGCTGCGGTGTTATCGCACCCGATGGCTCCGGGCATCGCGAAAACGTCATTTTCATTGCCGGGTCCGCAACCTGGTGTTTGTGCGGTGACGTCCATGACCCCTGGAGTGTTGTTGAGTTGCTGGCAAAGGGCGGCACTTCCCGGATTGGCATCGCGCTGCGTGATGAGATGGTGTCCCTCGGTACCGACATACGCAATCGTCAGCACCGTGGCCTTATCCAGTTGTCGCTGAATGGAAAGATTGAAGTGTTCGCCGTACGGCAGGACGTTGCGGGTATCGTAGCCGGGGAAAAAGTTGAACGGCTCGTACACGGAGAAATCCAGATTGGCGTTTGCTGGGGAGCCCGGAACCGGAGCGGTGAATGGGAAGCGTTGCCCGAGTGGTTGGCCGGTTGCGCGAATCCGGTACGGCTCTTCGAACAACACGGAAACTGGCGAGGTCCAGTAGAGACCGAACGGCGCGTCCGCTACTTCGTAGAAGAGGTTCAAGTCTTCGACGGAGGTGTAGTAGATGCCATAGGCCATGCGGATGCTGGTTTTGCCGGGCCCACCGAAAATTTTGCCAAGTATTCCATCAGAGAATCCCGGTGAATAAGCAAGACCGAGGCGAGGAGCAAAATTTTTGTAGCGCGTTGGGGCCAGCGTCTTGGGAATGCCCGGGTCACCCGGGAAAACCAATCCTGGAGGCGCGAGTGGAAATTGTGTGGACTGCTCGCCGGGCTGGAAGGTCTGAATCTTTCCTTGAGTGTCATACCACGGCATGCTGACCTCCCAACGCAGGCCGAGGTTCAGCGTGAGGTTGGGCTTTACTTTCCATTCATCCTGGACGAATGCGCCACCGTATCGCGTGCGGGAGTCGAGGAACTGTTCCGCAGCTTGGGTGAACGGCGCATTGGTGGTCGACGTCGCGCCGAGGAGGAAGTCCGCAACATCCGAGCCGGTCACCGTGCCGTCAAAGGTGAAGCCGCCGTCAGGATTGGCGAAGTTGCGTTCGTTGACCTGCAGGTAACGGAATTCGCCGCCGATCTTCCAGGTATGTTTGCCGGCATTTTTCGAGAAGGTGTCGCTGACCATGTAGGTGGTGTTTGGCTGGTAAGTGTTCAGCGTGGGCACGCCGAGGTTCAGACCGATTTGGCTGAACATGGTTTGCGGCAGGTATTGTTTGTAGCCGGCCAGCGGAACGATACCCAGAGTGTCGGCGCCGGTGATGAAGCCGAGGTCGGAAAGATTCGCGAAGCTGCCCGCCGGATTGTCCTTGTGGATGGCGGTGCGGAAGAAACTGATGCGCGCTTCGTTGACAGCGGTCGCGCCGATGGTCTTGGTGTTGCTCATTACAAATTCCTGGGCGCGTGAGGGAGTAGTGGTCGGAAAACCGGGAACCGTGGCAAAGGCGCCGGTGTTGGTGTTGACGTTGGCGCTGGCTACGTTGGAATTATCCAGTTCGTAGTACCACGACCAGTTGCCGGTGGTTTGGTTGTTGAAGTCGATGCGCTCGCCGAATTTGTTGTCGTTGGCGATGTTGCGTTGCGCGTTGTTGGAATAATTTTGCGTGTCGCCGGAAAGCGTTGCGTTGGGAATGTACGGCAAATAAGCAACCGACGGAGCGGAATAGGCTGACTGCGGAATTAACCCATTGGGAAAAACACAATCCGTGTTGGCGGTACAGCCGGTGAAGCTGTACGGCTCACCTTGATTGACGGTGTAGCCCAGTCGCTGCGAGAGAACTTGCGCCCAGTAGGAACCGTCGACCGTGCCATTCAGAGCCGAAGGATCGAACTGGCCGGCGCGCTCCGCATCAGTGGGAACGGTGACCAGGCCAGTTTCCGCGCCTTGCACCTGGCGCGTGCCTTGGTAGTCGGAGAACCAGAAAATTTTGTTCTTCCAGACCGGACCGCCGGCAGCGTAACCGAATTGATTGCGGCGCAGTTCGGACTTGGAAGGAGCGAAGTAGTTGGTGGCGTCAAGCTTGTCATTGCGCAGAAATTCAAAAGCGTCGCCGTGGAAACCGTTGGTGCCGGACTTGGTGATGGCGTTGACGATCGCGCCGCTGAATTTTCCATATTCGGCATCGAAGCTGTTGGTGATGAGTCGGAATTCTTCGATGGAGTCGAGGTTGGGGACCAAGCCGGTGCCGAGGTTGCGGCCTTCACTAACGTCGCCGCCGTTCACTAAGAAAGCGTTGGCGGTGTCGCGCTGGCCGTTGACGGAGATGTTGCCGGAACCGAGCGTGCCGGAAACCGGGCGGTCCTGCTGAATCGTGTTTTCCGAAACGCCGGGGGCCACGCCGGCTTGCAGCCCGAGAAGGTCGACGTAGCTGCGACCGTTTAGCGGCAGGGCCAGCATTTTCTTCGAGTCGATCACGTCGCCGAGTTGGGTATTTTCGGTTTGCACCTGCACGGCGTTGGCGACGATTTCCACTTTGTCGGAGACGCTGCCGATCTTCAGCGTGACGTCGAACTTCAACTGGTCGTTCACTTTTACTTCGATGTTGGTCTCGGCAAACGTCTGGAAGCCGGACGCAGTGACGTTGAGTCGGTACATTCCCGCAGGGATCGCCAGGAAGCGGTAGGTACCGTCCGCGCCGGAGACCGTTTCCTGCTCAAGGTTGGTCTGCACATTGGTGAGCACAATTCGGGCGCCGGCGACAAAGGAGCCGCTGGAGTCGTGAACCACTCCTTGAATTCCGCCAGTGACGTCGGCGCGGAGAGTTGGCGCGAGGAAAACCAGCGCACACAGGATCAGGATAGAAAAACGATTAAAGCGATTTAACATTGGTCCCTCCAATGTTTGAGCAGTTGGCGCAACATGTCACAAAAGGTCTGAACCACGCAAGCGTAAAATCTTCATCGAGCTGTTTCATAAATCCGATTGGCATCTTGCAATCTCCCTTTAACGACCAAATGCAACATTTGTTTCACTTGCTTTCGGCATCATTCGCTGGCCGCCGGCGGTTCGACCGGCACTTCTCCGAGAGAACCCCGATCAAGACCGTTGTTGTCCACCACATGCAAAGAAACGCGGCCAACTTTGGCTGCGTCGGGAAGCGTGGCATGCAAGCTGAGAAGATTTTTCGGTTCGACGGCATCGAGCGGGCGAGTGCCCATGGCTGAGCCATGGCCGTCGTACAAACGCGCAACTAATTTCCCGGAGTAGAGGACGCCGAACGAACCGGTGAGACTTACTTCGTTGGAGTTGGAGCCCGCCCGACTGGCGCGGAGCGGCGTGAGAACGACGCCCGCGTCGGCGACCCCTTGGAATTTGGCGTCGGCGCGTGTGGGATACCACGCGGTGTCGAAGTTGAAGGATTCACCCGCTTCGAGTTGAACCATCGGAGAATTCAGTTCGGCTTCCATGTAGATGGCGGGCGGTTCGTCCTTTGAGTCGCCGAAGGTGGTGGTGCCGTCTTCGTGCTGGTGGAGTTCCGCGCCATTGGTCCAGAAAATCACCGAGGCTTTGCCTGGGTACGGTTTCGTCGTGTCGTAGTGAAAGCGTTCGACCATTGCGTAATGCGTGGCGCCGTCGACGACGGCGAGCCAGCCATCTTTCGAATCGATCCACAATTCCGCGGCGAGCGGCTTGTAGTGCACCGCGAAAATGCCGTCGGGGCGAACTTGCGCGGCGCTGTTTTCTGCGGGGCCGAAGCGTACGTGATAGCTGTTGAGGTAGCTGCTGGACGGATTCGTTTTCGTAAAGCCCCAGATATTTTTGTTGTGGTGGACGCGGTCGTTGGCGTCGGCTGTGTCGTACTGCGATACGGATTGCACTGACCATTCAATGGGATGGCCGCTGACGTTTTTGATCACTGCGTGAAAATGAATCGCGGACGAATCGCCGTCAAGGCTTACGGTGCGCGTGAACTGCAAACCAGTTAGCGGATCGGCGGGACCGGTCAGGCTTACGACGCAATGAGCGCCTTGCGATAGCACACGAAATTCGAACGGTGAATCATCGAGAACATCCGAATTGCCGACCCAGTGCTGCTCGTCGTCATTCCCTTCCGGCAGCACCCAAATCTTGTCGCCGCCGTAGTTGAACCACTGAGTGTTCGATGGCGGCAGATATTTGCCGGCGTATTTGTCGTTCACGAATAGATACGGATGCCCGTCGAAGACCACCTGCATGAGGCGGCCGCCATTTTGCGGCACGAAAATAAGCTGAACGGCGGCGTTCGAAACTTGTTGAGCTTGCCAGCCTTTGTAATTGATGGGCTCGACGTGGCAGGTTGCAGAGGTAGCGGACGCGGATGGCGCTTCGGATTTCTGCTGTGTCTGCGAGACGCACACTGGTGAAGTCGCGCAACAAGCCAGGGTTGCGATCGCGAATCCGGTGAGAAACGGAGTTCTGGACATCGAGTGCTGCGCAATATAAAACGAAACGAATCGAAATGAAAGAAAATAAAAAGCTCATAGCCTGAAAGTTGTGATAAATATGCCGCGCCGGGAAATCAGGCGTTGGTTCCCTTCCCTTTTTCGGGTTTGCGATAGCGCCGCCGGCCTGCCACGGAGGCTTTTGAATGTCGCTCATGTCTGGTTTCAGCCGAAGAGGTTTTTTGCGCTTTGCCGCGGCCGCGCCGCTGCTCACGCAAATTGCCGCAAAAAACGCGGTGGCCGGAGCGGCCGCAGCGGTCGGGAAGAACGTCAGCGGGAATGTTTACACTCGACTGGGAGTGAAAACCATCATCAATTGTCGCGGAACCTGGACGTATTTGAGCGGCTCGCTGGAATTCCCCGAAGTTTCCGCAGCCATGCGCGAAGCCTCCGAACATTTCGTGAACATGTTTGAGCTGCAGCACGGAGCCAGCCGCAAACTCGCGGAGTTAACCGGCGCGGAAGCGGGCATGGTGACTTCCGGAGCGGCGGGAGCAATGGCTTCCGCGACCGCAGCCTGCATGGCCGGAACCGATCCAAAAAATATTTGGCAATTGCCGGACACCACCGGCTTGAAACACGAAGTGATCATGATGGGCGGGCGCAGCGCGTTCGATAACGCGATTCGCCTGACTGGCGCGAAGCTGGTTTTGGCCGAGACCCCGGAAGATTTGGAAAAGGCCGCCAACGAGAACACCGCCATGATTTACACCACGCACCTGGAAGAAGCCTTGAAAGCGGAATTGGCCATGGCCAAGAAACTGAAGATCCCCATGCTGCTGGACGATGCCGCCGGAATTCCTCCGATTGAAAACGTGAAGCTGTACGCGCAGATGGGCATCGATATGTACACGTTCTCTGGTGGCAAAGGTCTGCGTGGGCCGCAGTGCAGCGGCTTGCTGCTGGGCAGAAAAGATTTAATTGAGGCGGCCATGCTCAACACCAGCCCGTGGGAAGGCGCGGTGTGCCGGGCGATGAAAGTGGGCAAGGAAGAAGTGATTGGCCTGGTGACGGCGGTCGAAACCTGGCTGAAGAAGGATTTGAATGTGCTGAATCGCGAATGGCGCGAGCGCGTAGATCGCATCGAGAAGTTGGTGAAGACTGTGCCGGATGTGGAGACGGAAATTTCCATTCCGACCGATGGGAATCGCTATCCCACTCTGCATATTTCCTGGGATGAGCAGAAGTGGGGATACACGGTGAAGGATTGCGTGGAGGCGTTGCGTTCCGGCGATCCGGTGATTGAAGTTGCGGGTGCGGACAATCCCAGCATTGTCACCGCCGTGCGCGAAGGCAATCCGAAGCAGAGCACGCGTGAGGCGGAAGCTTTTCACCACCGGAAGTTGGAGCTGGTGTCATCGACCATTCAGCCTAACGAAGTTTTGATTGTTGGGAATCGGTTGCGACAACTTTTGGGCGCGGCCCGGAAAGCTGCGCCGCAGGCGTAATGCGATGAAGAAGTGGCAAACAGTAACGATGATTCTTGTCGGATCTTTGACGGCGGTGGTTAGCACCGTTCGCGGGCAGGTGCGGGCCGTCGAAACTGGAGCGGTCGAAAAATCCGCGGTGCGGTCTGCGGCGATCGATGCCGGCGACTACATCTATATATCGGCGCAAGGCCCGAAGCGTAGCGATGGCAGCGTGCCTAGCGATTTCGAGTCGCAGGCTTCGCAATCGCTCGAGAACGTTAAGGCGTTGCTTGTTGGCGATGGGCTGACGCTCGAGCATGTCGTATACGTCCAGGTGTACCTGGAAAACATCGGCGATTACGACCGACTGAATACCGTGTTCGCGAAATATTTCCCAAAGACGCCGCCGGCTCGGGCGGTGCTTGGTGTGGCCAAATTGCCCAGCGGTTCGGTGCAGATCACGGCAGTAGCGGTGCGCAATCTGGAAGATCGCAAAGCGGTGAAACCCGCCGCGTACAAATCGATTGAAACTGAGCCATTTTCGCCGGGAATTTTGACGCGCGATCGATTGTTTGTTTCCGCCATGCAGGGGCGCGATCCAGCATCTGGCGCGGTGCCGGCCGATCCGGCTGCGCAAGTCGATTTTGCGCTGGACGGCGTAAAAGCGGTGCTGGAAGCCGCGGGACTCAAGCTGGCCAACATGGTGATGGTCAACCCTTACCTCACCGAAAAAATCCCTTCGAAAATTATGAACCAGCACTACGCGGCCCGATTTGAGTTTGGCAATACGCCGGCGCGCGCCACGATCGAGGTGGCGTCGCTGCCGCATGGCGCGCAGATCGAATACACCGGAGTGGCGGTTCGCGATTTGAGCCAGCGCCATTCCATCCGGCCCAAGAACATGCCGCCAAGTCCGACGGCCAGTCCCTGCGTATTCGCCGGCGACACGCTGTATTGCTCCGCGAAGAGCGGCTTTATTCCCGGCGCGCATGGCGGCGTTTACGGGCCAACCACAGCGGCGCAGTTGCGGCAAACGATGCGCAACCAACTCGACAACTTAGAGGAAGCGGAAATGGAGTTCAGCCAGGTCGTGTACACGACGGTGTATTTGGACAACCTGTCTGACTCTGAAGAATTTCACAAAGTTTACAGGGAGTATTTCCAGCAGCCACTGCCGGCCGAAACGCTACTGCAACAAATTCCGTCCGGCAAGCGTGATGCGGATGAGCACGGCAATTACCCAGACCTCGAACAGATGTCGCTCATTGCGGTCCGCCCGGCGAAAAAATAACAGTTTATTTTTCGCGCCGAATTGACAGGCTTCGCGTCGGTCTCTAGAATTTGTTGCAGTGCCGGGGTAGCTCAGTGGTAGAGCGCCGCCCTGAAAAGGCGGGCGTAGCCAGTTCGATTCTGGCCCCCGGCACCAC
>CAWJUV010000011.1:0-72943 GCA_963846145.1 uncultured Acidobacteriota bacterium
AAGGGGGAATGTCCCGGTCCAGACGGAAACACCTTCCTGATGGCTTTGCAGCCGCAACGCAATGGGGGTCGATCGATCGTCGGGGAGAACCATTGCATTTCTTCGTCATCCGTTTGGTCCGAGAGTCTGTCGAATCGCTGCTGGATGACCACGTTAATTTCGTTTGTTGGTATCGACTGTTGTTTGGAGAAAGGAGCGACGCCGTAGACGGTCAAAGTGGCCGCCTCATGACCTTCGGATGTGTAAGAGAGGCTGGCCCAGCGATCTGGAAGGAGTTGCACAAAATCCGTCAAAACGACTCGTGACAAGCAGCAGTCCTGAGCGTCCGCAGAAAAAACTGAGTTCGGTTGATATCGCGCAAGTGCCAATCGGACAAAGGGAACATAGCTGGTCCGAGGGTCCATCACGATGTCGCTGTACCAGAGTTTGCGCTCGACGTCATAGTGGACGTCGTATCCGATCACGGAGAATCTCTCCGAATTGCCGTTCCCCGGATCCCGGAGACGAGCTGTCGAAGGAGAAGGATTTTGGGTTTCCTCCAGGGTGAGGCCTCTGCCCAACTGGCGGTAGTTCCTGAAATGTTCGACACCCGGCAAATCCGGGAGGGAGTTCGTTTTCCAGTTGGGATCCATTCCCCACTGCGTGAAAAAGGGGCGGTGGCCGTCGTCTGGGTCAGGGTCGTCGCCCCCGACATCAAGGACAGTAAGAACTCCGCCAACCATTTTCTTAGCTACGGCCTTGAGAGTTGAGCGGGACCCGCCACTGCTATCGCCGAGACTCTGGTCGGGACAGAGAACGACTCCCAAAAGCTCGCCTTTGCCCGAACAGAACCATGGGCGATCCATATAAACGCGTAAGCCTCCACCCATTCGTTTTCGTATGACTTCCGTACCATCCTTGGAGGATTCGGAAACCCATTGGAACGTAGGAACAATATATTGAAGCTTCGGCACGTCGGGCCGCGCGGTGCTCAGGACTTGGAGCGTGACTTCCGGCCCTTTGATCTTGTAGCGTTCCGGGTGCTTTGCGAAATCGTCTTCGAAGTATTCTTTGAAGCGGCTCGTCGCTTCCGCCGAGTACGTGACTTCGCGATACTTGGTATCTCCAAAATTGTGCCGCTGGTCGACTTTCAACCCGACGTCTTCGTAATTCACCGGGAGTTCACATATATGTGCTTGCCCGAGCACTTCCTCACAAACGGGCTTCTTGGGGTCATCTACTTCGTCATCCCATCTCGCCCACACGTCGACTTTTGATGTGCTTTTTCCATCGACGCTCAACGGGAAGTCCAGCAAGGTCGCATATGTCTTACCGAGCAACCTTGCGGCCCACAGGTGAGAGCTGAATTCAGGTGCCATCAACGGCTTCTTGACTGCGTGGACGAGGGTAATCTCTCGGTACGGCGCCAGCATCCAGTGCATACCAGACAGGCTCATGGAGGTCATCGCCGCCAGATTGGGTGTCACTGTATTTGCGGTTTCGGCCGCATGATAGGCATCCTGTGCCCACCTCCAGATCCCCATGACTTGCAAATGACTATCGTTTTTCTTGTTCTCGGAAATATTTGCACTGACCAACAGTTTTAGGATCCCCGCCTTAGGTAAATGCACGTCCAACTCTCTGGCGCCGGATTTCCAGCTGCATCGCGGTACCCCTTCGCTTTTTCGCAGACGCAATAAGAAAGACATCGGATTCGGCCACGTGGATTTTCCCGGATAGAACGAGAATGGATTATCGCCGGTGGGAGGATCAGCAAATAGGTCGCTGTACGATATTTGCTCGCCCGCATTCGTATGAAATGTTATGGCAGCTCCGAAACAAAGAGGGTCGGGCAAGTAGGGAACGGAAAACAGGGCATGGTCAGGATCACAAACAATGGGGTTTTGCGAAAAATGCGGGTTGCCCGGTTTGTCGGGGTCGTCGTCGATGCAAAAGTCCTTATCCTTATCAATCATCCAGCTGTAGGCAGTCTTGCGTAGCTTCGGTACGCCGCCGGGGTTTTCATCGAAGGAACCGCAGCGCTCGGCCAGCTGTGCGGAATTTCTCGGAGGAACGATCATCCGGTCACAGGAAGCTGTTGACTGTTCGGAACTGGTGCGAATCACCAAACGATCGATGTTCTCCCCTCGGGATTCCAGTGGGTCCAAATGATCTTTGAGAATGGTCGAAGGAGCAGGAACTGGTTCAAATCGGCAATATCCTTCTCCGTCCTCAGAAGTCGGCGGTAGGGCCATCGTGTCGTCCAGCAAGGCGTCGTCGCCGGTAAGACTGTTACCTGCAAGATCGACGATACGAGCGCGAAAACGGTAGGTCATGTCTTCTCTGAACCGCAAAGAAGGTAGGGTCGCGAGAATTTTTGCTTTCCCACCCTGCGCACTGGCGTCGGTGGTGTTCTGAGCTTCTTTTCCATCCGCAAGGGGCAATCCAACGGAAATGGTTATGGACTGAAGTTGGTTCCCTGCTTGCTGGGGAGTATCCGTCGACGTGCGTATGCCTTTACCCGGAGCCGGAACACAGAGACTCCAACCGTCCCACTTGAAGAGTGACTCGTGCAGATAATTATCGTCGTCCTGCCCGTTCTCCGTGTCCGAACTTCCCTTCGGCTGAGACAAAGATGTTGTGATGAAGCCTTCGTCTTGAATTGGTGGAACTGTGAAATTCTTATCCCGGGTCAGACGGAATGTGACTCTGCGTTTGCATAGGGAATGCCACGCGTTCGTCTGATTGTCCCAAACATCGATACGCAACCCTCTCATCAATTGTTCGGCATAGAGTGGTTGAGGTGTGTCCGATTCCACTTGAGCCGACAGTTGTTGCATGGCGCTCAGATGTTTGGCCAGTTGCAATGCTCGTCCGTTCTGTACAATGGAAAATCCGCCTGTCCTGAGAGCTGGTAGCGCGGTGTTTTGAGGTGTGTCCGCGGTACCGTGTGTTTGCGCGCGATCGCATTGCTCCTTGGAGTTCATGGTCTTTATGGCTGAATCCAGAATCTCGACGCACTCTAGTGAGAAATAATCTTCGTTGGAGAGTTTGAGTTGACCTTTGCTGACGTAACTCGAATCCTTGGACGCGGGAAGGAAGAGTTGTGACCCAACCGTGAGTTGAAAAGCAGTTCGTAGCGCAATAAAGCCCGGCAGACGTGGCAAAACGAGTTCGCAAACGCCCGCTTTGGGGAGCTGCTCGATCGGGTCCGCAAAGTCGATCTGAATGTCGGTGACGAGGCCGAGTCTCCGTAACAGTGACGGAAAATTTCCGAACATCGACAGGTATCGATGGAATTCATTCAAATCCTCTGGTTGTGTCAATTTTGACTTGGCTCGTCCTTCTACTCGTGGCCGGCGCCGGTAGAACAAGGCCGTCTGAAGAAATGCCTTTTGACAGGCGTTATCGTCATCAAGTATGCAAGGCGCGTTTGCGCCCGAGTCTTTCAATTCTTTTTCCAATTCGGCGACGTTAGAGATGGAATATTGAGTCATCCTGGCGGAAGGATGTAACTCGAGACGGCGCAGGCTTCTGGATGTCTTCCAATCGATGTCCGTCGCTGGAGGTAGTGAATCTTGTCGCGCAGCCTTTGGACGGGATGCCGTATCGTGACTGAGTGGATAAAAGCGCTCAACGGAATCAAAAAGACGGATATTTTCGAGGGAATCGCTTACGCTCTTGACGGAAGGAAATGCAGCGCGGGAACTTCCGTCATTTTTGGTCAAGGTGTCGTTCGACGACGTCAGGTATGCGGAACCGTAGTGTGTTGCGACGCGCTCTCGAACCGTTGACGCGGGGAAGGATCGGATCGGCTTCACTTCCGGTTGTGAGAACGATCCCACCTTGGTGCCGGGTGAGAAAATACGCGACCAGAGGTCAACATCTGCAGGAGGGCTTATGCGGCTAACGGTCGGAGCCTTGGCGTAAGTTTCCACGCTGAAACCAAATTGAAGCGCATTGATCAATGTCGGCCACTTTAGAAGGTCGGGGAAATCCGACAATGAAGCGTTGCCTGCGGGCGAAAGTTGCGGGGAAACGAAGACCGACGCAAACAAACTGTTTTTGACGGGTGCGAAGCCGTTCGGCAACACGGTGAAGAGGATTTTTTGTGTAGGACTTGAGGACTGATTGGCCATGTTCTTAGCTCCTATGCGGCGAACGCTTCGCGATATATTTCCCAATCCTGTTCCGTGAGCATTTCTTCTACACGACGAAGATAAGAGGGTGGCTGCAAGGCATTCGCGTTTTGACCCGCGGCCACACTGTTCTTCAGCTTGTGCTGTGACATTTGGGTTCGAGTCTGATGCATTTGTTGTTGCTGTCCCGAACCGGATCCTTGGACTTCTTTCACGTATGTGAAGCCGTACGAGAAAGTGAAAAAGCCGATCGACACGCTTACGCTAACCGTTACCTCTCCGTACGCGGAATTCCTTTCTCCGCCGGTCTCGTACATCAAGCCGACAAAAATGTCGATGTAGACCGAGGCGATATCGAAGAGGTCGAAGTTTCCTCCTGCATGAAAAAAGCCTCCGAGAGTGCTCATCTGTCCGCTGTGGGCGTAGTAAAGGCCCGCATGAGCGAACGCGGTTCCACTTATTCCGGCAATCCCGATATCGAAACTTCCGCCAAATTCTATGGACCCTTCGAATTTTTCGATGCCGTCGAGTCCAACGGCCAAACCCACGTACATCGAGCCGCCGTAAATGCCGACCCGAAGAGTGCAAGGATTCTGCAGATCCGAGAAAGAGAAGCGCAAACGAACCGGTTCTCCGGTAAGAGGCACGGATAGCGCAGAAGACAGGTTCATGTTGGTGAGGCTGAAGGCGCCACAAGACAAGTCGGGGATGGCCAACCGCAACCCAGCCTCGATGTAAGTGGGTTCGATGTCGATGTACGGGCCGGTGTCTTGATTCAGGCCCTGAATGATGTCTTGGAAAGTTTGGACGAACTCCAGCACTCCAACAAAAGAAACTTGCTTGATTTGAGGAACGATATTGGCCTTTGCTCCATCTTGGGCATGAAAGTTCAGGCTCTCGAACTCCACGACGATCAAATCCATGATCGGTGGAAGCAGATGGACCTTGAAGCCGAGGAGCGAGCCATCCACGGAATAGTGAGCCTGGCTGGCCGCCGGGTTGTTTATTTGCACATTGGCAGTCACCTTGACGGCCAAATTCAAGTGATGTTTCGAATTTTGAAGGTCCACTAATTCAAAAATGGCTGGCCCGCTCTCCGGGTAATTGTGAATAGTCGGAGTCCAATTCAACGTGGCGGTCAGTTGAACCGGTTTCGAAAGGAGATCCCGGAAGGCGTTGATTTGATCGCGGATTGTTTGGAGCTGGGCGATCAACTCGAGGACTTTGGCATCTGTGATGGCCGCCAAAATCGTGACGATCTGATTCCAAATTGCGTCGAAATATGTCGACAGATTCTTTACCGCGCCATCCAGGGCCTGCTCGATGTCGCTCTCGATTGAATCGATTTCCGCGCGAATGACTTTTTCTGCTGCGTCGATGGCATTTTGATAGGTGGCATTGGCAACACGACGCAATTGCTGAATATCCTCGTCCAGTATTTTTCTTGAGGTAGTCACAAGGGCAGTTGCCGAATTCCCCGCGGTGTTGATGAAATTCCGCATCCCTTGAACCTGCTGGTACAGCAGGGTTCTGCCCTCCGGGAAAAGAGTCCCGTATTGCAGGCTTTTTTCGATTTGTGATTTGAGACTCCCGGGTAAGTTCACCAAATCATTGAACACTCCGACGGCATCAGAATTTTGAAGTTCGCCTTCAATCTTTGTTACGAGATCTGTGAGGAAGGTAGTCTGCCGAGATTGAAAGGAACTGGTGAGATCAGAAAAAAGTTGGCCTATCGAGGTTTGTGAGGAACTCAGTAGCTTACTGACGTCGCTTACGGGAACTCGTAGTGCCCCATCGAACGCCGCCAAATCCTCAGCCGTAAGGCCGATAGGTACACCGCTCTGCTGCAGTTTCGCTTGAAGATCGGTTGGGAGAGCGAGGATTCTATTCCCAAATGTCTTTGCCAAAGCGGCAAGAGAAGAGATATCGTTATCGACTTTTCCTTTGGCTACGGAGATTTGCTGTGCAATCAGCTGTTTTGCCGACACCGCGAAAAGGTAGCCGTCTACGATCTTCGCCGGCTGCTCCAAATTGTTTTTGATCCAGTTGACGATGTCGTCGCGGACCGCCTTTATGTCCGCGACCGCTTCGCTTTCCAGTTGACCCAGCAAGCGAGGGATTTTTTCCAATTGATCGGTGATGTCGCCTAATACCGGAATTACGTCGCTGAGGCTAATTACCCCGAGAGAGCCGGCCGTGAACGATTTCATCCAGTCCGTTGAAAAAGGTTGAAGGGTCAAACATTCCTTGGAGAATGGGGCCTAATGGATCATTCTTCGCCGCGAGACTTTTCTTCGCTGCATCTTGATGTTCAGACGCGTCGCATGGCCAACACGGAACGGGCGGTAGGTTATCTCCTTTGCCTGCGACTGGTCCCATCAGTCGGGACAAACCGAGAACCCTCATGTTCGGGTAACTACGCCCCCTCCCTTGTCGGTTGTTCCAGCCACTGCGCCTCCGGTCGAGTCGGGGCCTTTGAAACTTAGTTGTAGCGGGTCGACTAGTGCGAAGAACACTTCGCCTTTGTTGGAACTCTGCGAAGAATTGACAGCAAAACCTCCATCCACATATTTCGGATGGTAGAAGACTTGGATAGGCTGACTACGTCGTCCGCCGGTGAGTTGTTCTATCGAGGCTACGTGCACGCCAGCTTGTTCAAGGCACGGGTAAAATGCCGGCTGGTCCGCCTTGACCAACACGTCTCGATCGTAGGAATCGGGAGGCGCGGCCCCGAATAAAAGAGATTGAGTTTCTAAGAGCGTGTCGCCGGACTTTTGGCTGGGAGCGTAACAGAATTTTTGCCCCGCAAAATCGACGGTTCGATTGTCTATGGCCGCATAATATGCATCGAAGACATCCTTCAAACCTGGAGTACCGGTGACCGGATGGCATGGGTCATCGAAGCAGTGTGGATTTTGAACGAAGATCAACGGAATCGCAAAATCCACATCGTTTGCAGGTTCGCAGGAATCCTCGGCGGTCACGTGAAAATGGAAGGGAATTCTATTGACCGTGGGCCAGAAGGCTCCCTGATCAAGTCCACAAATATCGGAATTTCCAGGAAGATCCAGGTTGGGTGTAACCAAGGTGGTCATGCGCAGCGTGCCGAAGGGAAACTGCCGTCCGTCGTTGGGTTGGCCTTTCGCCGGGTACGCTTTTACGGGCTCGCGGATTACGATGAACATCCGCTGTCGGAGATAGCCAGCGACCCGTCCCTTGGAAGTTCGCTGAAATTTCCGTTCAGATACCTTCAACAAAGAAGCCCGGATGCCTAGGGGGAACAGAAACCCTTTGTAGGCGACACGAACATAGCTGTCGCGGGCCATGACGGCACGAATGTCGCCACGCTTCCATACTCAAATCGAAGTCAACTGCAGAACCACAGGCGGATTCCAATGGCCAGTCAAATCAAGCCAGGCACCTTCGGGAAGTCAGCATTAGGTTTTGCACTTGGACCGGAGCGGGTAAGTAGTAATCGTCCTTGGTATTTTGGATTCCGTAGTCAGAAGTGAGTCGCACAAGTTCATGACGATCGCGGTTCGAAAGCGACATCCGGAACGGTTTGAGGACACCGTAGCCCGGAGCGTCGGCGTTTTTTTGAGCCAAATCCCAAGACCATATGGCGCGAACGTATTTTTGTTCCGGATCCTGATCGTCCACGCTTCGAGAACAAGATGCGCCGCTTGAGCAGCAACGCGTTCCCGCCGCGTATGCCATAGTTCTGTGCGTTTACTCTCCACCGGCTCAACATATCGGCATAGGGGGAGGGGCTTCTTATCGGTGGCGCCACCCGCCTGCGTTGCAGTTCGTTTATGATCCCACTCGATTTGCTCCAGATGACTCCAACCGGCGTCGTGGCCAGGTGATAGCAGGAGGCGATAAGGCGCTTCGATAGCCGTTAGATACGGCCCAGGCTCGGTTGTGGGCCGCGGGTGTTCCCCGGGTTTCACATCGAGTACTAGCGGTGAGACGACGGGATCGAAAAGTTGCCAGTTAAGGAGATCCTTCAGGCGGAACGGAATGACATTCTTGCCGATTTCAAACACCAAGCGACTTGGTCCGGATATGCGACGCTCGGTTATTGGAGGGTCCGGCGGTTTTTCCGTTGAAGAATTCGCGTCGGGGTCCGGAAGTCTGTTTGGATTGTATGGATCTTTCGGAAGCGTCTTTGGAATCGGCAAATGATTGTCAACTTCGAAATAAGCCCGATCCGCAATATGCTGCGGCGGAAATTCCACTTTGAAATACGCCGGCATTCCTGCGTTGGTACGCTGTAAAGTTCCCTTTCCAAACTTCAACTTGAAACAGATATTCGACAACTCGAAACGGAGGCAGAGAAGATCCGAGGCTCGCAAAACCGAAAAGCCCGCCAGAGGAAGACAGGCCTCCGTTGCGCCACTTTCGCTGACAGAAATCGAGGGCGTCTGTGATATTTCCAGTGGATTTTCTGTCCACTTGAATTCGACCCGACTGTCTTCGACTAAGGAGCAGGGCGCGACAACGCGCCTTCTATTGGGAATGCCGCGTGTGAGACATTCGGATCGAATCGAACTTCAGCTTGACTGGTCTTGGAAGCCGCTAAAAGCTCAAACGGAGGTCTTCCGTCCTTATCGTTCACCTGCAGACTGAGCCCTCGTAGATGAATCCAAGTAGGTGAACTTGGGATATTGGCAACTAGAGTCCAGGGTTGTTGAGCTTTGTCGAACACCTGAGCGAAGCGCGCCCTGCGCAGGGAGATTTGCGACTTTGGATTGGAGTTTGCGACGAAACTGGAAGGTGCAAAGTAGATTCCCCCTTGCTCATCAAGGCCCTCGGCTACCAAGGCTCGCACCACGTCCCCGGAATGTGTCTCGCCCGCTTCGATTCTTATTTCTTCAAATGCATTCGGATGTGAGGTTACGTTCCAAGTGGCGGGAGGAATCTCTGGAAATTCTAGTTGCCAGGTATGATCGCCCCGGGATACAGCGACGAGGGAGCGCTTCGAGAGTGGCTCTTCGAGGAGACTTGGTTTGGACCGGTCTAGTAACGACAGCGACAAGACGTCCGAATGAAGGCTTCTTCCGAGCCCGATGATGCTCGCTATCTCTCTTCCATGGCATCCAAAAATCCAGTTGGGGTAAAACTCGGCGAGCGCTCGACCTGACACCTCCAAGCGGGAGTCGACGCCAAGCGAACAAATCGTTTTGCCGAGTCTCACTCGTGATAGGAGCGGTTCGGATGCCTGCAACCACTTCTCGAATGCCCCTGTAGCTCAAAGCCGGCAAGACCCAGTCGTAAGCGAACTTTGGAGGACAAGCCCCCCCTGGTTATTTCGCAGGCAAAGTCCGAGGGAAAGTCTGTGCCGGGGAAGAAAGCATTTTCAAATTTTAAAGCGATGGACTGTTTAGCTTCTTTGATCGAGAGCCGAGGTTTTCCCGAGAACTGCGACGGATCTATGACCCATCTTTCCACTCCGTCTATGAGGAACGCCAGTCTCTTTTCGTTTCCGACCATGTCGAAACGGCAGGCCGCCGAGCTCAACGCATGTACGATCGGCACCGTCGCCGTACCGCCAAAACCGGCGGTTTTGAGGAACTGTCGCCTTGAGACGCGCAATTGTGTGAAGAATTCTCGTAACTGGTCCAGTGTCGAGAGTTGTGCGGGAGGGCGTGGAAGTCTGTTGGCCCGAAGCGCTGCAAGATTTAATCGGTTGACCATAACGCTCCACCTTTGGCGGTATCAGATTTCGTCGGCCAGTGCCTAAGGTTTTCCGTTGCACGGCTTTCGGCAACTGGTCCTGGTTGTCAGAGGCCGGTGCTGACATGGAATGCCGGTTCACATCCGAGCCCAACCTGGCCGAAAATCAATCCTTGGCGGAATGGCCGATTTTCTCTCAAGCTTTCCGTGCTGCGGCCCGTACCGGGTAAAAACCATTTGCGCCTCCGTGGTGTGAAGCTTCGTAACCGTCGTGACTTGCCGCATCTTCAAGTGCCGAAACAACGTCTGTGTCCTTGAAATGAATCAGACCATCGATGGCATTCAGTCGCGTATACGGATCCTGACTTGCAATTGCGCGAAGCAACATTTTTTTCAGTTGTTGTCTTTGCCCGTTGGAGAGTTCTGGCGAGAGTCGCAACATCTCCGTCAGCGTCAATACCGCCGACCGCGCTCGGCGCGGCTGTGATTGCTCGGTAACTGGGGTGACAACCGGCAGAGCGGCAGGAGCCAGTCGGGCCAATGCACCGATGGACATGTAGCCCGTGTCGATTGCACCGACCAAAGACGCAATGGTTTGCGTGTTCCCAAGAACACTGACAGCGGCAATCAAGTCTCCGTAGTAGGTGAAGTATTCGTCAGAGCCCAACGCAGGAGAACCTGCGCTCAAAGAAAGCTGCGCTGAACCTGCGGCCTTGTTGAGCTGCGTAACCGTTTCGTTTTCGCGCGTGAGGAGCTCGCTGAGCGCCACAATTGCAGCATTTTTATCTGAGGCGCCGACTTGGAGAGCGCTCTGAACAATGGAAGACATCGGCTCGGGCCGATTGCTTTTCAGTCGCGAGTAGCCCAAGGCTAGGAATTCGTAGAACGCAGACATGCGATCTCGCCAATTCGGGGACCGAAATGCATCGAAGACCGTAGAAACTGTTCGGAACGCCTTGGGTGCGTTGAACTGATACGTGCCGCCGTGATTTCTCCAGTCCGCATGTGCGCATTTCAAGGCACATGGACCAGATTGAGATTCGACAAAATCCGCTTGGGCACGCGTTGCGGCCGCGGTCATCGCGTCCCATTCTGGTTGTTGCTGACTTTCGTTTCTGAAATCCACTGCGTCGCCATGCATATGGCGGCTCTTGGCAGCGCCGCCCACCGAGTTGTTGCGTTTGGGATTACGATACGCGCTGTTTATGGTGCGTGGCCCCCCGAATTCAGTCCGCCATCGATCAAGTCCATAAGAATTCGAATCATCGACGATCAGCGGATCCCGAATCAGAGCCCAGCCGTAGTCGCTCGTATTCAACTCGGCGAAGGAAAAATATCTTGAGTGGCGATCTTGAGTAAAATCGCTGCATGAGGGAGTTAGATCCACACTGAATGTCGTATATTCCAGAATGATCTGGGTTCGCTCGTCCCCGCAGTCCTGGGAGAAAGCCTTCGGAGGTACCAGCAGAAGCGCAATCACGATGGGCAAGTAGCTAAGTTTTGGCAAATGCACTCGACTCCTCCACCTTCCGCGAATGCTGTAACAACGTCTGCTCCGTCTTCACCGAAGCGTCGAGCGCCGCGACAAAAAGGAGTCACTGACGTCGCAGGTCGTCGCTAAACGAATCTAAGGTTTCGCAGAACGTTTAGAAAATTCGTAGTAGATGCACGAACTACGAAACACGTCGCGACGTTTCTAAATCGCGAGCAAGAATGGCGCGAACACTATCGGGTGAAACATCGGTCGTCAATACCTTAATTAGCACCGTGCACAGGAAATCCACAGTGAAAGTGGAGTATGTGGATTTTGTTTAGTGATGCGGAGGTTTGCCTATTTACCCAAACTAAGGCTGAGAAAACAGAATTCCCGTTAACAATTGGTGCCGAGAGCGGCAAAGTAAGTCGCGAACAACCTGGGAATGTTTGCAGATTATTGTCCGAGCTAACATATGTTGTAGCAGGCGGAAAGTGCAGCAACGGACGAGGAATGAAGCTCAATGTTGAAGGCAGAGATCAAACCCGGCAACGAGTACGCATTTCGCGGACAACGCTCGCCGCGGACCCTTCAGAGAACGGATGCGTGCTCGAAGCAATCGCAGCTGAGAGATAATGGGATTGGACAGACATGAGGCGTGGCACTCTCGAATTTGCGTTTGCATAGTTTGCAAAAGTTTCTGTCGCGGAAACGAAGCGCGTCGACAATATCAAGTAAAAATAGGTCCAAGGCAAACCAATGTTTTATCTGATCGGAGTCGAGCATAGCGTTCAAAGCATTCCAGTGACCGGCGTAGAAACACCTAACCACACGGAATATCGAGTGTGCCTTGATGAGGCAATCCACGCTTACAAGCCTGCCGTTGTTGGGGAGGAATACAGCAAGGATTCCCTAACCAGAGCCGAATACGTGAATCGAGAGCCCCAGGAGTATTTTACAAAGAGTATTGCAGAAAATGCTGGAGTGAAGCATGTGCTCTGCGATCCAGATTTGAAAACGAGAATGACAATCGGGTACCAGAGCGCCTACTGTTGGTCTCAACTGATCTCGCAACTGTGGGAGCGAGTCCCGGACTCTGACCTCGACTTACTCAGCAGGGGGCTAGAGATTGTCTTCGATCTTCCGCTTCGAGAACAATACTGGGTGAAACAACTCAAATCGTTCCTCGAAAAGGACATCGTTTTTGTTTGCGGTGATAGCCACGTCGAGAGCTTCGCGGAGCTATTGGGTTCCCATAAGTTTCAGTCTAGCGTCGTAAAGCGCAAGGTTGGCATGACACCAGAGCTAGTCCAGCAATCTGACGAGCAAATTCAGTTTGCCAAAACGAACCGCGACCGTATTGAAGAAATCTATCAGAGAATCCGAAAAGAGAACGACGGTGCCATCCCACCACCATATTATCCAGGAGTTTCTTAAAGTTCATTCGATCCCCCTCCTCCGCCAATTGAGATGAGGGCTTTCTGAGCTTGAAGCGGCGGCCTTTCGCAGATACCTGACTTTTATCGCAGAAACACATAATATCGGGTCGAGCATGACGTGATTACAAAGACCGAAGAACACGACATTAACCGAGCCGGGAAACGCCTCTTTCGGGAAGTATTGGAGACAGCACCGTTACGATGGGTTGTCAACGACGTGCAAGAGGACTACGGAATCGATTCAACAGTTCAGGTGTTCGACAATAAATCACCCTCTGGCGCATCGTTTCACGTTCAGCTCAAGAGTTCCGCTTCATCTGGGTATTCCGCCGACCGATCGTTCATTTCGCAGGAGTTATCCATCGACCACGCCCGGCACTACGCGATAGAGATGCGTGAGCCCGTGTTTTTGGTCCACGCCGATGTGGCTTCCAAACGAATATTCTGGTACGCGCCTCAGTTAGACCGCGGGCTTATTGAAGTACTTGGTCAGACCGGAGCAAAGGGCGTGACCATACGAGTTCCGACCGGGCAAGACCTGCCAGCAACAGCCCCGGCCTTGCTCCAGAGCCTTGACACCGTTTATCTCGTCTTGGCGAGTCGCACAGTGACTTCGGCCTCCAATCGGTCATTCGCCGAGTCGATACAACATTTGCCCGACCAAGAGGCGTTGCACGAAGCATTTCAAGAAAAAAGCGACGCGCTCAAACTCCAGAAGATTGCAGACCTCTTTCGAGAGAAACAGCTAGACGCGGCTCGGCTGAGGACGGATGTCCTACTCTCGGACCCGGACTCCACCATCGAAACTAAATTCTGGGCTCGTGTCCAACTGGAAGGGATCGAATATAAACAGACCGTACACGCTGGAAAAGCCCAGAGCGAGTTGCCTAAGATATGCCTTACTCACGCCAGGGCCCTCCAAGAATTGACTTCGTCAGGACCCCGATATCTGAAGTTTTATGCCCTGATTGCGAGGAAGGCGGCAGAACTAGGAATTCTGGTACACACGAATTACGGTCTCTTTTTGGCCCTGCGCCAGAATCTTGAGGTTAGCGGAAATCCAATGAAGGCGCTGGGTCTCTACGCGCAACGGTCGGCGATTACGAAGCGCATCGTCTCTAAGTACAACCAATGTGTCCGGTTGGCTCGATATGCGACCAATTACCCCGACCGTTGGATGCTCGGACGAGCGCTAGTCAAGATCGTTCACGAGATTGGAGAATATCTAGTCACGCTGAGTTCGGAAGACAACTCCGAAGGTGAGAAGGCGTTCGCTCAGTCCTCGCTCCAAATTTGCAAAGTCGCCGCCTGGATATGCCAAGAGACGGGAGACGCCGAGGGAGTAGTGTTGTGCATTTTGAGTGCAATGATGACAACCCGCTCGACTGAATCAGAGGCGTATCGTTGGGCAATGGACGTTGCACAACGTCTGTCGGACCTCAAGATTCGGGCGGATGCGTTGCATGCGATTGACCGAGCCGTAAAACGGTGGAGAGGTGAACCAGTTGAAGGAGATTATGAGGGCGATACCATGTGGCAGATCATTCAGAACATGGCGCCCGCGGTCGGGGTTGACTTGGCCAACGAGAGTACCGCATTCCTGCAGGCGCTCAAGATTGCAGCCAAGGATAACAGCCCCGAGCGTGTGCTCTCTTGCTGTGAGCACATTATTGAGAGCCAAGGAGCGACAGGGCCTATCGCACGGCGCATTCAATCACAGTTCAACACGGCTATGGCAAGCTCAAAAGTGGTGCACTGCACGCTTCACGATTTCCACGTCGAAGGTAGGGAACTGGACACGGCCCACGCTGAATTCAAACAGAAACACTGTGATGCATGCCCGGACCGTAAGCCTCGCCCCGAGGGCTGGCGCTACACCGAAGCAGAGAAAACGGAACTTCAGGCGCGCCATCTCGCATTCGTGATGCGTCTGGCCGAAACGCCCTTCGGGTTGAGATACACCAATGAGGACTAACGCGACAGATTGATAACGCTCATGAGAAGTGACGACTATTTTATCGAGGCCCAACACCGTCCGAGGCGAGTGGCATTCCTGCTCGACCCAGACCAGTGCACTGACGAGGTTTTTGACGAAATTGTGAATTTTAACGTCAGGTCATGGGGTGGCCGGTACAATCCCGTGATTCCTGTCGTAGATGGGAATGTCCCGGAGTCTTACTGGCGACTCTTGAAGCTCGTGGACCCCGACCTTCTTTACACCTACTGTGATTTATCGACTCAACTGATTCAGAGAGTTATCCAGGACGTTCGTCCTTTAGACGTCATCAAACACACCCCTGCTCTGCAGGCACCCAATAGTCAGTCGCGGGTCAGGATTTCTGACCAAGCGACAGTCACTTCTGTCCTGAGTCGAATAATGGACCAGTTCCCCGTTTGGGCGCGAAAACCGGAACCTGCCGTTGCGGTCTTTGATTTCGATGCTAAACCGATTAGTACATTCGTCCGTAGAAATTTTGGGGGCAACACGCAGTACTTCCTTTGGTGCCGCGACCGTCAAATTCCTTCAGTGACGCTCCCACCCGACGACTGTGAGGTGATGAAGGCCCTCACAAACAACGTCAGTCTCATCTTGCCTATCAACGTCAGCGCAGCGGGACCGCGTAAACTCAAGGCCTCGACGGACGACCAAGGTATCGCGCTTACGTTGTTCTACGGCTCCTCGCCGTGGTCTTTTCTCGAGTATTGGAACTTCGCGCACTTTGAGGGCGAAACTCCTGGGACCACCAAACCGATTTCCGAACTATGGATGCAACCCGCGTTACTGGACGATCCGCCATTCTATGAAGCTTTTATCGCTTTGATTCGACGCCGTGCTTTTGTCTCGGGCCAACACTCGCATTACCTTCGCCTGATTTCGTACGACGAGACCGAGGGCCGCATGCGCGAAGTCACGAAACGAATCTGTGAAGATTTCAAATTTGGACTGTATCCGGCCGACCCGATCATTAGACCCAAAGGCGACCTGCCTCTCTTTCAAGCACGGGGAGTCATCAGCCCATTTCGACCAGCATCTAGCCAGCCTCGAAGCAAACAGGTCTCAGGAAACCGTCCCTTTTCTCGAGTTCATCCCTCCGCCGGATGCACCTAGTGAGCCCGAGGCACGGTGGATTGTCGACTTAGCAGTTCAGAACCCAGGACAAGAACTCTATTTTGCAAATAAGACCGCCTGGTGGAAACTCCCTCGGAAGGATCAGGTAGCAAGTCTGTTTGTGCCCCGTTCTAACTGTCGCGTAGGAAATGACTACCTCATCAGCACGGAAGTCTCCGGGGAACAGCAAGGCGCAATGTTAAACACGCCTGATCTCAACGCTCTGTTTGGCACGCTGCTACTCTCGGGTGGGCCGTCGGCTTGGGCACAAAAACTAGATTCGACGGTCAAAACCGGCAAGGCGAACACTTTCTACATCCGCTCCTCAGACAAGGGAATGTACGCGCGCGGGGTCTTAGGGCTGTTTGAATCGCTGCAGAAAGCTGCCTACGTATTCGAGCACAATTTTTGGCGTGGCGTTATCGAGTCATTGTCATCGCCCGTAGCCTCAGAGCAGACTCGAAATAAGGTGCGGCATGACCTTGAGCGTATTGGAATCGAGACGCTAGCGTCCCCTTCCGGGTTGGACCTCATTGTGGACGAGGTCGTGGATGCGGCCGGGCGTATCCAAAGGCCAGTTCACTACATCGGTTTCAACCATCTGTTCAGTCGGTACTGGACCTACGTCAAGGCTTTATCCAAGGAGGAGCAATTACTCGAAATCAACGAGCATCGCCCCGAGATATTGGAAGAGGAAGAAATCAAGAATTCAGCCCGGCGAAATCTGCGCGCCCTGCTGTCTGAGATGACCGCAAGAAAGCTGTTTCTGCAAGGTGCAGAGATACAATGTGACCACTGCCTGGCCTCGCTGTGGTATCACGTTGACGATCTTCGGAGCGTTGTGTCGTGTCGGGGGTGTAGGAAAGAGCTTAGTCTGGCGGCAGAAATTCCTTGGTCCTATGCACTAAACGAACTCGTTGCTTCCGCTGTCCGCGACCATGGAGTCGCTCCGGTTATTCGGACTGCCTTCCGCCTCTTCGAGCGCAGTCGCGAGTGTTTTTGCTTTCTGCCGGGCATCGAAATTCGCGATTACAGTACTAATCCCGAAACCCAGGTGTGCGAGCTGGACCTCGTTTGGATACGCGACGGCGAGTTCGGAGTGGCAGAGGTTAAACGTACACCTAAGAAGTTCTCCGTCGGGCGAAAGCTGGAATCTATCCTGAAAAATGCCATGCCGGACCGCTACTTGCTTGTCAGTACCTCTGGGACTGAAACCGAAATGCGAGCAGTGCGGTCTGCGGTCGAGGCAAAAATTACTGCCGGAATCACTATCGAGGCATGGAGCCCTGAATCGTTCAAGGATTCGTCCCATCATGGATGGAACACGGTTGCGTACACCGTGTTGGGATTCTAGTAGCTATTACAGATCGTTTTGCTGCTCGGGTCTCGGTCCCAAGTTGGCTGCAAAGTTTCTGGGGTGGACCCCTGAAATGATACAGATTATTGGCGCACAACTTCCGATTGCAAACTGACGCTTCTCGTCGAACAAACCGACGAGCGATACTCGGTTCGACGGATGTAAGAGCGGCGAGTGTGCCGTTCGGAGGAATCCCATGGAGCCCCTGGCCGAGCAAGAGAACAGGCAGCTCATAAATCTCAAGCTCGACGATCCCACCGAGGCAGCCCTATCCAAGTTCGCTGGAAGAATCGGCACGCTCCTAACTGGACCCGCGGTTCGGATCAGTCCCGATCTCGCAGGCTCGCTCGATGATTTCCTCGGCGCCGTCTATGCCTTGATCCAAGCCAAACGGCATGACTTCACGGACAGGGCAGACCGTCCCATCGAGATCGCCGCCGTAGAGAAACGCGCTCTCCAGATAGCAGCAGGAAGGGTCCGGACGGAGGGAAAATGGATCGCGGGCTTTTATTTCAATAATGCCCTTTTCCGCACAGCAGCCGTTTACCATCGCGTCCTGAAAATTATTGTGGGGAAAAGCGCATATGCGCCCGCGCTCAGGATCGAAGCTCAAGCACTCTACCCTCGCTGGTCTAGTGACAATCTCTCTATTGTTCACGGTCAGGTAAACGACCTGAAGCACACGCCACGCGGTCTTCATGATCAGAGAACGGTCACATATGCGATTGCGCTCGCCGCCGTGGGCGAACTGCTTGATTTGATTGAGGCCTCGGTAGGAAAGCCGTGAGTGTTACGTCGTCGTAGCTATGACCCATGTTTTGAGGGGCGACGACGCGTGGACGTGCGTCGGAGCTGGCGTGGATGACGCCCGGACTAAGTGCGAAATTCTTCCCGCGCGCGTGTACAACGCTTATGGATGAAGCCTGCAACCTCGCGAGGGACTTTCTCCGTGATGTTTATTTTATCTAAAGCTTCGATTGCAGCTGTGGCCAACTCGGGAACTCGGCGACGGACAAGCGGTTTAGCAAGGCCCGCATCCCCCGCCAGTTGCTCGAAATCTTTTGGTGTGACTTTATCCGATGCGTATTCGCGCCCGATTCGCATAGCCATGTCGGTGTTCAGTTCGGGGTAGTAAATCGTGCTGATCGCGTCGTAGAGCGGCGCCAGCCTGATTTCCTTGTCCGGGTACACGAGCGAGAAATTCTTGCCGTGCGCGTCGTTGTTGCCAATGAGATAGTTGAAAATCGCGGCGTCCAGAAGATTCGCAAGGTCAATGACCGGTGCGGTCGATACGTTGCGCAGCAGGGTGAAGCACTGCTTGAATGACGGCCCACCTTCCTTCTGGTATTTTAGCTCGGAGACGATGTTCTGCGCCTGGCAGAAATCTTCCTGATGAAGGCGCTCGACGCCCGGCGCGCCCTCCATCGTTACATGCTTGCGGTCATATCGTTCAACCTGTAAGTACTCGACATCCTCGACTTTTCTGGTTTCCACTTTCGCTGCGGGAAGATTCATGTGCGCCGCAAGCGTCATGCACAGCGCTTCGTTAAACACTACACCTGCAAAGCGCTCAACCGCCGGCTTGAGGATATGTGTACTGGGCGCGCCACCCAGAGGCAGCGAAACTTCTTCGCCTTCGATACGCACGGCGACTTTGTCCTGTGCGCCAGCCAGCGAAAGCCGAATGCCTTTCTCACCCGCGAGCAAAGGCCGCTTGGGCAACTCTCTGAGGATTCCGGCTAGTTCCTTCGCGTCAAGCTTCCGGTAGTGGTAATCCCGCTTGGGCAACTCCTGCCCTGCGGGGAGGAACGTCACCGCGCCCGCACATTCGCCACCGATCTGTTCCAGCATGGCGTAATCGTTGCGCGCGCTGATACCCAAATTGCGGGCGATGATTTCTCGTTTGCTCTCTTCCGGCAGAATGCCGCCGAAAAATCCCCGGCATTCCTTCGCCGCGAAACGCTCCTTCCGCAACGGCAGGGATTGCGACAACGCCGCCGCTCCGGGTTGTGCAAACCAACTTTCGAGGTATTCAAAGGATATCTGGCCGCCGTCGTCCTGGATGAGATGGCCGACCAGCTGTTCATGCAGATAGACATCGAGCATGCGCGCCATTGCCTATCCTCGCTTTGTCGCCGCAGGCGGTGACGTCAGTGTGAGTTGAATGCCGAGTGTCTGGAGGATCGTCAAAACCTTGCCGATTTCGGCGGTCTCTTTCCCTCTTTCGAGTTCGATGATGAATCGCAGTCCTGTGCCGGAGGTTAGAGCGAGCGCCTTTTGCGTCACGCCCAGCCCCTTCCGGGTCTCGCGGATCAGCTTGCCTATTTCCTGTGGTGTGTATTTCATAGCCTTCATCCATACGACAACGTTACCGCACGGGAACATTTTACCCGTTTGGCGCTGAAAGTCAATGGAATGTTACCGTACGGGAACATATTTGTGCTTCTGATCCTTGCGAGGCCCCGATGTTCCCGCTCGGGAACAAGGTCCGGTTCCACCTTTTTCTTCCGTCAGAAGGTTCATGCATCGGCCTTCGATTTGAGCCGCTGTATTTTGAGGCCTTGCACAATCTGTCCTGAGACTAGTGACACTAGATCGGTCTGACCTGGAGCATCCACGAGTCGTCTGGGCACACCGTCGCGCCACTCGCAGACTCGCGTAACGCCGGTTGCCTCCCGCAAGGCTCCTGGAATTGTCTTCTTCCGTTCTCCTGCATTCGCGGTTCTTTGGTTCCCCTGCTCCAAGTGAGGGAACCAAATCCCCGCACAGGAGAACGGAAATGAAATCAGAACAAATCAAGGAAATCACGGAGAGGGCCACAGAGCAGCTCGTCGCTGCGCTGCAGCAAGGTCACAGCGAAACGCTCAACGCGTATCTCAAAGCCATCGGCCGCTTTCATCGCTACAGCCTGCACAACGTCATGCTCATCGCTTTGCAGAAACCGAATGCCAGTCATGTCGCCGGCTTCCGCACTTGGAATCAACTGGGCCGTTCCGTCAAGAAAAATGAGAAGGGAATCGTCATTCTCGCTCCCGTGCTTCGCCGGAAAGAAGAACAGAACGAAGAACCGACAGAGAGTACTTCCGCCGTGGCTGGTTTCCGCGCAGCTTATGTGTTCGACATCACCCAGACCGACGGCAAGGAACTCCCGTCGATTGGAATCGTTCAGGGAGATCCCAAGGACCGCACCCTTCAGCTCCAGACATTCGCGAAAGCACAGGGGATTTCGCTCGAATATTCGGACCAGATCGCTCCCGCTCGTGGCGTCTCCTATGGCGGGAAAGTCGTACTCCTGCCCGGCCAGACCGCGGCCGAAGAATTTTCCACCTTGACCCATGAACTCGCGCACGAACTCCTGCATCGAGGAGAACGCCGCAGCGCCACCTCGAAGCGCATCCGCGAAACCGAAGCAGAAGCCGCGGCCTTCGTAGTCACGAGCGCGATTGGTCTCGACACGGGCTCCGCCAGCAGCGACTACATCCAGATCTGGAATGGAGACGCCGCCGTCCTCACGGAGAGTCTTTCCTTCATCCGACAGGCCGCTTCGCTCCTTCTCGGGGCGCTCACCGACGAGTGAGCGTCTGTTCGGTCGGTACACGGATGCCGCCGTTCGTCTTGCGGCACTGCGATGCAGATCCAGCAGTGGTCAGCAATGAAAAACGTGGGATTGCGTTGCGATGGTTTCTTGAACATGCAACGAACGGTTTGGAAATTCTGTACGCACTGCCTTCCTGGCTAACCCTGCGCCTGATCCGTCCGCTTCTTCTGTCAAGGGTCTTCGCTGCGCTCCGATGAACGCCATACCCCGGCGCCCTCGACAGCGCGGACGGACAGTCGCCTTTCCCCGCCATGAAGGGCATTTGCTTCCCATGCGCGGCTCAGGCCGCGCCTCTGGGGAGCAAAGCCAAATTCAAAAACAGGAGAGTCCCATGCAACAAGCCGAACGAAAACCGTTGTTCGACCTCGGACAACTCGTCGCTACGCCGGGAGCGCTCGCCGCTCTCGAAAAGAGCGGACAGAGCCCGATGGACTTTATTTCGCGCCACGTTACAGGCGATTGGGGCGAAATCCCCGAAGAAGACCAGAAGGAAAACCAATTCAGCTTGGAGAAGGGCTTCCGACTTCTCAGCAGCTACAAAACCAACGCCGGAGACAAGGTGTGGGTAATCACCGAAGGAAGCCGATGCCACACCACGATTGTGCTTCCCGATGAGTATTGATTCACAAGAAAAGAAAAAAGAAAAAGGAGAAAACGAAAATGAATACCGCAGTCGCAGTGAACGTGAGCAATACCATTCCTCCCGCGATGTCCGCCTTTCAGGACATTCCGCTCAATCGCATTCAAGAATCCAAAACCAATCCAAGACGTACGTTTGACGAAACGAAGCTCGCGGAACTTGCAGCCAACATCCGTCAGCATGGCGTCCTGCAGCCCGTCCTCGTCCGTCCTTTGCCGGACGGCGAGGACGGTTTCTTTGAACTTGTGGCCGGAGCGCGGCGCTACCGCGCTTCTCGAATGGCCGAACGGGAAACCATTCCTGCCACCGTCCGCGACCTCACCGACACGGAATGCCTTGAACTGCAACTCATCGAAAACCTGCAACGTGCCGACGTGCACGAACTTGACGAAGCGCGAGGCTATGCGGCTCTCATTCAATTACAACCCGACACCTACACTGTCGAAACGCTTGCGGAGAAAATCGGGCGCTCCGAGAAATACGTCTATGCGCGATTGCGTTTGACGCATCTTGTCGAAGACGTTCAGCAGGCTTTCTACGCTGGCAAACTGACGGTCGCGCACGCATTTGAAATTGCGCGGCTCCAGCCGACCGACCAGCAACGCGCCCTCGCCGGATGTTTCCCCAATCGCCGGACGGCAGCGGCCCTCCTAAAAGACAAGAAAGCCGAAGCCGCAGTAACCGTGCGGGAACTTCGCGAGTGGATTGAATCGGAAATCCATCTGGACCTCACGAACGCGCCGTTTGACCCTCAGGATGAAACACTGGTGCCCTCTGCGGGAAGTTGCGCGGCGTGTCCCAAACGTACGGGCAACAATCCGCTCCTCTTTCCCGAAGTGCGGCAGAAATCCATCTGCACCGACCGGGCCTGCTACCGCACGAAAATAGAAGCGTTTGTCCAGATTCGGATGAAGCCGCTGGAAGCAGCGGGCGAGAAACCGCTTGCGCGTTTCCCACGCTCCCGCGTGGCAGGTCAAACAACGGAACGCGGATGTCCTTTATGAAGGACACTATCGCACCGTGAAGAAAGCGGAGTGCCCGCAAACCAAACCCGCCGTTGTCATCGACGGAGCCGACGCAGGCAAAGTGCTGCACGTCTGCCGCGATGAACAGTGCAAGGTTCATGCTCGCGTCACCCACTACGAGCCGAGTCCCAAGGAGCGTGCGGCGCGGGCCAAGGAACTGCTCGCCGAACGCACCGAGAAACTGACCCGCGTCCGCATCCTCAACGCGATTCGCAAAAAACTCCCTGCGACGCTGTCGCGTCCCGACCTCGAAATGGCCGCGCTTGATTACTTCGAGCGGCTCGGCCATAACAATCACCGCCGCCTCTGCCGGATTTATGGGTGGGAGGAGAAGAAGACCAAGACTTCTTGGGGAGGCAACGGCGTGGACTACAAAACAATCACCGGGAAGGCCGTGCGCGAAATGAGCACGCTGGACGTACAGCACTTCCTTGTCGTGTGCTCGCTGGTCTCTGAACTCTATTGTCCCGGATACAATCCCCGGCAACCGCTCGCTAAAGATTCGAATCTCGCGCAAGCGGCCAGCCGATACAAGATTGACACCGCAAAACTCGCCACCGAAGTGCGGACTGAACTTTCAAAAAAGAAAGAACAAAGCGAGGCCGGAAAAACTCCCGCGAAGGGCGACAAGCCAGCGAAAAGGAAGTAACCCACTTCTGTCGGCCACCCGGCGAGCCGTGCCTCCAGCGCGGCTCGCTCTTTCTCTTATGTCGTGGCGGCTCGCCGGCTGCGGCCTGCGGCGACCTTCTGCGCCAACGACAACAGCAGTTTGCGATCGGAATCCGTCGCCTTGCTGAGGCACTTCACGAGCTTGTGCAGGTAAATTCCGTTCTTGCCGGAACTCCCCCAGACAATATCATCCGAGGTTTTTCTCTTGAGGAGACTCGGAAGTTTTGGCGGCTCGTCACCCTCGTAGAACAACTGGTACAACGGAACTTCGAGCGCTCGCGCCAGTTTTTCCAAAGTTTCAATCGCGGGCACCGTGTGCCCGTTTTCCACGCGCGAAATATAGCAGCGCAGAAGGCCCGTTCGCTTTTCAATGTCGCCCTGTGAGAGCTTTTTGTCCTCGCGCAACTGCCGTAACCGATCACTGATAACCATAGTTGCCTTTCTAGCCGAACATGATTCGCAAACCTAGGAAACTTCGAAGAGCATAAGGTAGAACACCTGTTTCTCCAAGATAGACCAGCGTCCTATATCGACGCCGCGAGACGGTTGGTCACGCAAACCACCCGTCCGACGATATCCGCCTCCCGGGGATACGCGAATCGGCGTACTTCGCATTTGGAATTGGGATGAGGAATCGCCGACAGGTAACCGCCGCCGATCTCGCACCAGCTGCATAGATACGCGCCTCGAAGTTCCAAAAAATAGATTGGCCTGTCGTATTCGTTCTCCCATTTGACGTTCAGAATCTTTCGCTGATTCTGATCGATTTGCACAATCGAACCCGGCCGGATGAGGGGAGACATTCGATTGTCGCTCATGCCCACGAATCCATACGTGCCGTTTCGCAAATCCATTTGCTGAATCAATCGGACCGGAACCTCACCCCAGATATCCGCCAGCTTTGAGAAAAGATTTGTCTGGTCCAGCC
This sequence comes from uncultured Acidobacteriota bacterium, assembly GCA_963846145.1. GTDB lineage: Bacteria > Acidobacteriota > Terriglobia > Acidiferrales > UBA7541 > Acidiferrum. Next base: position 24,034 of record CAWJUV010000011.1, read on the forward strand.
GCACGCTTCGTGGGATTGCACGGGAACGACGATCGTCTCTTCCGCTTCCGGCGAATCCGGCGCAAGTTGTGTTTTCGGCGGCGCGAACATCGCCTGGTCGCGTTCGAAGTCGCTCAGGTGCAGACCATAGAAGGCGAAGAGATTCGTCCAGTGCGTCCGGTAGATTGCTCCCATTCGATTAAGACAAATATCGCCGACTCCCTCAACGTCGTCATCCACATAGAGCGAAGGCCCGGCCGGCGATTCATTTCCGAAGTGCTCGAAATCAACAGCTACGACCCGGACTCCGATCTTTTCGACTTCTGCTCCATCTACATCGCTCCCAAGGACCACGCATGAACGGCTCTTCTTCATTCACGGCTCGATTCCTGTCCGCGCCGGAATACGTGTACGCCCTTCACGAGCCAAGCCATGAAGTCGCGGTGCTGGTCCGGAATCGCACTCGGCACCAGACGACGCAGCGAATTCTTCCTGCTGAAGCAATCGCGAGTGCGCCGTTTCAGTCTTGGCTTTACGATCAGAACGAGTCCGGAGGCGACATTTTCATCGGAATGAATCCGGTAAGAGAAGGATCGCGAAACCGGACCAAAGAACAAATCCGCGAAGTACGCCATGCGTATTTGGACCTCGACGAGGAAGCAGGTGCCTCGCTTCAGGCCATCCGTACTTCCGGCGACGTGCCACCACCGAACTTCGTTCTCGACACTTCGCCTGGAAAACATCAGGTCGTGTGGCGCGTCGAGGGCCTTGATACGAGCCGGGCGGAAACGCTGTTGCGTGCTCTTGCATCGCAGTATTGTGGCGATCCGGCAGCGACCGACATATCCCGGCTTCTTCGCTTGCCCGGATTCAAAAACCAAAAATACAACGAAGCATTCCTCATCCGAGCGCACCACGAAACCGACACCGCTTACCATCAACAAGACTTTCACATCTACGAAGATTCGCCGGAATCCCCGAAAGATGTGACGGAATCGCTCGGCGGCACGCGCCGGATGCCCACCGGTCATCGCAGTCAGTCGGAAGCAGACTGGGCTTACGCGAAACGAGCCTTGGCCCGTGGCGATGATCCTGAAATCATCATTCAACGCATCGCCGACTATCGCGCCGACGAAAAAAGCGATCCAAATTACTATGCTCGGCACACTGTCACAAAGGCACAGGCTGAACTCGCACGTCAGAGCCGCACCGGTAGGTCTTCACAAGGGCCTGGAACACCAGAGAGGGAATCCAGTCTGAACCACTAAACGTTCAGACAACGAACGGAGAAGGGAACGATGCCGTCTTCGCTTGCTGCCGTCGCCTCAATACCCACGCCGCTGGAGCCGTTTGTATCGGCGGACCAGGCGGCGCAGTTTCTGTGTGTCAAACGCCGCTTTCTGCTGGAGCTCGCCCGCAGAGGCATAGCCGGGGCCTATTCACTAGGCACCGGAACCAGACGCAAAGTCTGGGTGTTCCGGCTTTCGGAACTCGCCGCTTCCATCGAACGGAACGAGACCCAAATACCAAACCTGCCAAAACCGTGTACGATCGGATCTGGCAGTCCCCGCTGAAAGAGGAGCTATGTCCTATCAGCGAGGATCACTCAAGAAAGTAAAACGCAGGGAAGGAGAAATCTGGGTGCTGCGGTATCGGGTTACGAATTCAGACGGCAGAAGAGTCGAGAACGTCTTGCTCATCGGACTTGTCCAGCAATTTCCAAAGGACAAGGACGCATGGCGCGAGGCGGATCGGCTCGGACTCTCCGGCAGAATCAACGAAGCCCACGCCCGTGTTTCATTTCACTTCCTGGCGGAGCATTACCTTAAGGCCGATTTCGGCGAGGATGCTGTGCGCCCGAAATCGGTGAATACCACCAGTCACGTCGAGCATGTCGTGCGCGCCTACCTTGTTCCGCGTTTCGGTGACGAAATCGCGGAAGACATCAAGCCGTTCGATATTCAGAAGTGGCTGAAATCCCTCCACGAGAGCAATGGTCTTGCATGGCCGACGATCTCCAAGATGCGGGGCATCATGCACCGCATTTACAAGATCGGAATCCTGCACGAGCACGTCGCGAAGAATCCCGTACTACACGTCGAGACGCGCTCGAAGAGCGACTACAAGGCCATCGTCATCACGCCTGCGCAAACGCTTGCGATTCTGAAGGCCCTCCCCTCACTCCTCCACTTCACACTGGTTCTGACCTGTGCCGCTACGGCGCTCCGTGCTTCGGAGATTCTGGCGCTACGCTGGTCTGACTTGTTGTGGAATGAGGGAAGGATTCGGATTTCAAAACGATGGGCAAAAGGCAAAGATGGCCAGACTAAGACGGAGGCGTCGGACGGATATGTTCCGCTGCATCCGACCCTGGTCGCTCACCTGCGTACATGGCGGGAACAAAGCCTCTACTCGAAGGATACGGATTTCGCGTTCCCTTCTTTGAGGGCTCGCGGCCGTGTTCCGCTCTCAGCGTCTGTATTCGTCGCCGATCATTTGCGAAAGGCAGCGAAGAAAGCCGGAGTGCGTATCGAGGACGGTCAGAGGTTCGGACTTCACAATCTTCGCCATTCACTCAGCAACTGGATGGTGAACAAGGCGAAAGTCGAACCGAAAACCGTTCAGGGAATCTTGCGTCACGCCAAGATTCAGACGACGCTCGACCTGTACACGCAGGAAGATGGCGATGAAACGCTTGCGGCGCAAGGGCAATATTTAACTGCGCTGGGAGTGGCTACGCCGTTGGTGCAGTGAAGTCAGAGAACTGTGGGTTGGATTGTGGGTTGAGTCGCTTCAGACTTTTGGTGCAACACCCGGTAACCTACTGAAAAGAATGGTGGGCCTGGGTGGACTTGAACCACCGACCTCGCCCTTATCAGGGGCGCGCTCTAGCCACCTGAGCTACAGGCCCGTTTGCTGCGCGGGAACAACTTGAAGAGTTTACGACGTGTGGGGCGATTTGCGCAATTGAGTTGCTGGGATTGGGTGTTTTTGGCGGGCTGAGCTTGGGGTGGTTTTGCGGCGGAATTGCAGGGAATACCGGATGTGGCGTCCGGCGTGAGATGCGTAGTTTTGTCGAGGTGGGTCAAGGCAATGGAGTGTGCGGCTTTTTTGGAATGACCCGCGGGGAATGAAAATTTCTGGGACGAGGCGGAAAAATGCGGAGACAGAATGTTGCGGCGGGGATTGTAGCGGGAGCGGTAGGCGGGTTGGTGGCGTCGTGGGCGATGAATGAGTTTCAGAAATTGTGGAGTGTGGCAGAGGAGCAATTGAGCGGGCCGCAGAAAAAGAAGGCGGAAGAGGGAGAAGACGCGACGCAGAAAGTTGCGGATCAGATTTCGGAGGCGGTGCAGGGTAGGAAGTTGACGAAGAGTGAGAAGAAGAAGGCTGGGCCGGTGGTGCACTACGCGTTTGGGGCGAATTATGGGCGCGGTGTATGGGGCGGCGACGGAGATTAATCCTTCGGTGAATGCGCTGGCGGGGATTCCGTTTGGGGCGATTTTATTTGCAGGGGCGGATGAATTGGCGGTGCCGGCGTTGGGGTTGTCTAAGGGGCCGACGGAGACGCCGTTGTCGAAGCATGCGCTGGGGTTGGCTTCGCATGCGGTGTACGGGGTGACGACGGAGGTGGTGCGGAGGGTGATTCGCGGTTGAAGGTGTAGTGAGATGAAGTTTTGGAGAGTCTTGTTGGGCTCGGAGTCGGAGCGGATCGGTCTGGTTGGAGTGGGGTCTAAACCCCCAGACGCGAAATCGGCGTCTGGGGCACCCGGGTTTTCGGTCTTGTTGAAGACGCCAAAACAAAATCAACTTCCGGGTGGCTGAAGAATTCAAAAAAACTTCGCTTTTTTGGGTATGGGTGAAGAGGTCAAAAGAAAGACCCAGGTTCGTGAACCAAATGCGAACCTGGGCCACTCTTTCATCGGAAATCGCGAAAAAGAAAATTATGCTATTGGACGAAGCCGACGGTGGGTGGGGTGTCGTTGCCGGCGGTGTTTTCTTTGATGGGGCCGAACTGGGCTTCGTAGCGGGCGATGTTTTCGGCGAGGGCGCGGGCGATGCGCTTGGCGTGGCCGGGACTGAGGATCATGCTGTTGATTAATTTCCCCTGGGCTCCGTTGGGGAAGATGTAGATGAAGTTCATGGTGAATTCTTCCAGGTTGTGGTGAATCATCACCAGGTTGCTGTACTGGCCTTGCAGTTCTTTTTCGTCCGCTTTGATTTGTACCTGGCCCTGCGGTGGTGCGGTTGGCTGCTGCTGGTCCATGCGTGGCTCTCCGGAAATCCTCTCTGAAGTTAACACAATGCGTGGCGGAAGAAACTTCAGCGGCGAAAGCCCCTTTTTGTTGTGCTGCGTGTTCGCGGGGGCTGAAGCCCCCGCCTCCTAAGCGGCGCCTCGGCGAACTGAAGCGCCCGCCTCCTAAACCGCGTCTCGTAGAACTGTAGAGTATTCACTGCCTGCGTTGAACTGGTCGATTGCGGTGCGCTGCAAGAAACGTGCTCGGCAGTTTCATTGACACAAGGCGGTTATTAAGTGTAGTTTAGTACGTGTATTAAGCATGGTTAACATCGTTTTTAGCTAAGGCTGTTGCGGCGAAAACATGGAACGCGTTATCCCTCCTCAAATCGAGAATCCATCTATTGCGGAAAATGTGCGGGCGGTGGCGCCGATGACTGCGGCTTGGTCGATCGGTGCGACCGGCACGGTGAGTAGTGTGGCGGTGCGGCCGTCGCTGCCGGAATCGCATGCGACGATTCCGTTTCGTGCGGGGGCATCGCGGCTGAGGAAATTGTTGGCGTTTGCCGGGCCTGGGTACCTTGTCGCGGTCGGCTACATGGATCCCGGGAATTGGGCGACCGATATTGCCGGGGGATCGAAATTTGGATATTCGCTGCTCAGCGTGATTTTGCTGAGCAACTTGATGGCGATGTTTTTGCAGGCGTTATCCGCAAAGTTGGGGATCGCCACGGGGCGGGATCTTGCGCAAGCTTGCCGCGAATCGTATTCGCGGCGGATGTCGATGTTTTTGTGGGTGGTGTGCGAGATTGCGATTGCGGCGTGTGATTTGGCGGAGGTGCTGGGATCGGCGGTGGCGCTGAAACTGTTGTTTGGATTGCCGCTGCTGGCGGGCGTGTTGATTACTTCGCTGGATGTGTTGCTGGTGCTGGCGCTGCAGGGGCGCGGCTTCCGGTTGATCGAGACGTTTGTAGTGACGCTGATTGTGTCGATTGCGGCGTGCTTTGCGTACGAAATACTTGTGGCGCGAGCCGTTGTGGGCGCATGCGGCGGCGGGATTTGTGCCGCATCTGGAAATTTTGCGGAACCGGGAGATGCTTTATATCGCGATAGGAATTCTGGGCGCCACGGTGATGCCGCACAATTTGTATTTGCACTCGAGCATTGTGCAGACGCGGGCGTTTGGGACGTCGACTGCGGATCGCAAGCAGGCGGTGCGGTATGCGGTGTTCGATTCGACGTTTGCGTTGGGGCTGGCGCTGTTTGTGAATGCGGCGATTTTGGTGCTGGGTGCGGCGGCGTTTCATACGCGCGGGTTGCATGATGTGGCGGAGATTGCTGACGCGTATAAATTGTTGAGTCCGCTGCTGGGGGCGAGTTTGGCGAGCACGGTGTTTGCGTGTGCGTTGCTGGCGTCGGGACAGAATTCCACTTTGACCGGGACGCTGGCTGGGCAAATTGTGATGGAAGGCTTTTTGGAGATGCGGCTGAAGCCGTGGGTGCGGCGGCTGGTTACGCGGAGCATTGCGATTGTGCCGGCGGCGTTGGTGATTGGGATTGCGGGGGAATCGAAGGTAACGGCGCTGCTGGTGTTCAGCCAGGTGGTGTTGAGTTTTCAGTTGCCGTTCGCGGTGATACCCCTGATTCAGTTTACGAATAGCAGGAAGAAGATGGGGGAGTTGGTGAATTCGCGGATCACGGCGGTGGTGGCGTGGGTGGTGGCCGCTGCAATTTTGATTTTTAACGGCGAACTGGTCTGGCTTATCCTTCGCTCCTGAACCGCGGAAGTTGCAAGCCGAAAAATCTGGGAAGATCAAGTACGTATGGACTCGAAACGCGCGTTGACGCTGCGTAAAATTGTGTTTGCGGCCTTATTGGCGGCAATGGTCATCGCTGCGATATGGGCATTCGTGAGTTCGAGACCAACGATAGTTCCTGAAGAAGCCAAACGGCGCATAAATCCAATTCAGAGTTCAGCGTCGGCGCTGGGCGAAGCGCGAGGCATTTATCGCGACCGCTGCGCGCACTGCCACGGGGACACGGGCCGAGGAGATGGCCCGGACGCGAAGAAGCACAACATCTCCGCCACAGACTTCACCAACGCGCAGCGAGAAAATTTAAAAAGCGATGGGGAATTGTTCTATCTGATCGGCGAGGGCCGGCGGCCGATGCCGGCGTTTAAATCGCGGCTGAGCGAAGAGAAGCGTTGGCAGTTAGTGCTGTTGGTTCGCAGTTTTGCGGCAGGCGGAGCTAGCCCTGCGTCGGGCCCGCCGCCGCCAGCCGATACGAAAGCGCCGTAAGGACTAAGAGGCTGAAGCGGCTTGGCCTTTGACCTGTTGTAGCGCTGCGGAAACTTCCTTCAAATCGGGAACTTGGCCAAGTTCGTAGTTCTGAACCCAGGCAACTTTGCCTTCCTTATTAATGATGATGATGGCGCGGCTGGTGATGCCTTTGTCGGAGAGGTACACGCCGTAGGTGTCGGCCATGGCGCCGCGGGGCTGAAAATCCGCCAGCAGGGAATATTTGATGCCCATTTTTTCGGCGTAGGCTTTGTGCGACCAGGTGCTGTCGACGCTGACGCCCAGGACTTCGGCGTCGAGTTGGTCGAAGGAGCGCATGTCGTTGACGAAGCAGGCGTGCTCGTTGGTGCAGGTGGGACTCCAGTCGAGCGGGTAGAAAACGAGGACGACGGACTTTTTGCCGGCGAAGTCGGAGAGTTTTACGTCTTGCTGGGATTGGTTTTTCAGGGTGAAGTCGGGGGCGGTTTGGCCTACGGCGATGCTCATTTTTTTGTTCCTCCGAGAGGGTGGTGTGCGCGGGTAGTTTACCGGAGTCGATGGTGCGGAACAAACGCGTGCGGAATGTAGGTCATGAAAAAAAAGGCGGCAGGCGAACTTGGTCGGCAGCCCACCCTTGCAAAAACCGCAAGGGTAGGCCACCCGGTTTTGTGGCGCGTCATCCGAAAAGCGGAAAAGCGAAAAAGTACTCGTTAGCGGGTGAAGGAGACGAAGAAAATTTGTTCGTGGCGTTCGATTTGGAGGGCGACGGGTTGGCCGGGTTTTACGTCGGCGAGGGCTTTGCGCAGGCTGTCGAGGGTGGTGATGGGCAGGCCGTTGAGGGCGTGGATGACGTCGCCGGTTTGTAGCGGGATTTCGCCGGTGCGGGAGCCGAGGGTGCGGGCGACGACGATGACGCCGGTGGGGATGCGTAGATCGGGTAGAGATTTGGCAAGTTCTAGAGTGAGTTCGACGCCGAGAATGTCGAGCGGGCGGATGGTGTTTTTCGCGGGGTCGGCCAGGTCGGCGAGGGTGTCTTCTTTGTGGGGGCGTTCGACGAGCTCCACGTCGAGTTGCAGGCGATCGGTGCCGCGGAGGATTTGCAGCTTGGCTTTGTCGCCGGCTTTGTGCAGGTAAAGCATTTGGGCGAATTGCGGGAGGCTGGCGGCGCCGGTGTTGTCGACGCCCAGGATGATGTCCTGGATTTTGAGGCCGGCGGAGTCGGCGGGGCCGCTGGGGACGATGTCGGAAACGAGGACGCCGTAGTCGCGTTGCAGGTGGAGAGCCTCGGCCATTTCTGGAGTGATGGTTTGCACCAGAGCGCCGATGGTGGGTTGATGGACGTGGCCAAATTTCAGAAGTTGCGGATAGGCGGAAGCGACGACACCGGCGGGAATGGCGAAGCCGAGGCCTTGGTTGCCCCCTGATGAAGAGAGGATGAAGGTGTTGATGCCGACGAGTTCGCCGTCGATGTTGACGAGCGCGCCGCCGCTGTTGCCGGGATTAATGGCGGTGTCGGTTTGAACGTAGACCAGCGGGCTGTCGGGATCGGGCTGGCGCGCGACGGCGCTGACAACTCCCATCGTGACGGTGTTGCGCAGGCCTTCGGGGCTGCCGAAGGCGAGAACCATTTCGCCCTGGCGTGCGGGCTTGATCTGGCCTTTGATGGAGATGAAGGGAATGTTGTGCGCGTCGATTTTGATGACGGCGAGATCGAGTTCGTGAGAAGTGCCGACGATGCGCGCGGAATAACTTTTGCCCTGGCCGCCTTCGTTGGGATCGAGCGGGGCGTTGGTGGACATGCGCGGTGGGACGAGGACTTCGATGCTTTGCGCGCCGGTGACCACGTGGGCGTTAGTGACGATGTAGCCTTCGGGATCGACGACGACGCCGGAACCAATGGCGCGCCGGCGGCCGATGACCACGTCGGCTTGGCCGCGTTCGCTGTCTTCGGCGGCGCCGTAGCCGGTGACGAGAATTTGGACGACGCAGGGGGAGACGCGGTCGACGAGGGCTTCGACGGAGGAATTTAGTTGGTGGAGGAGGTCGCCGGAACGAGCGGGCGGAGTTTGAGATTCGTCTTTCGTTTGGGCGGCGAGAGGTTGCGTTGAGGGGAATACGAAGATAGCCGCGATGAATGCCAGCAGAAAAAACGACGAGCCAGTTTTGTTCGAGCGGCGCTGGGGGTGGGCGTGAGGGCCGGAGTTCATGCAGTCCTTTTGAGACGTGCCGCTGATTTTGTTGGCGGCAGCGGTGTTACTTAGACGCCGGTGGGGGCTGGTTCGTTCTATTTCTTTATGGGCGGGTGCGCAGTACACTCGCGGTTTGGAGAGTTGAATGGCTATGGAAGCGTCGCAAAGGGCGCCGTCGCCGACGTTACGAGATTTGGTGGATCGCTATCGTGCTGCGGCTGGTGAGTTTGGCGCACCGGTGGCGTTGACGACGTTTGAATTGACGCGGACGGCGACGGAGGATGTGTTCTCCAGTTACGACGAGGATTACCACATCAGCCGGTTTATGCATTTCAGTGAGAATGAAGGGATGCCGTATCAGATTAATGGTGAGCTAGCGACGCATGTGGCGATGGACGCGGAGATTCAAAGTATTTTATAAAACTTTGTTTGGTACAGGCTGACGGTTTCCTTTCCGTTTTTTTGTTGTCGGTCGGTGGAAATCTAAAACCTAAAAGCAAAAATCGCTCGGTGTTGAGTTCTGCGCCGCTTCCCCACCCTTGCAAAAACCGCAAGGGTGGGCCACCCAGTTTTGTGTGGGGCTGCAGAAGTCAAAGGCAAAGTCAAAGCAAAAACGAATCAAGTCAAAGACAAAAGCACAGACAAAATCTGCAACGGCTGCGATAATTTCGTTTCAAAAGTTAGAGTTTTTGAATAGGCTACTGACCGTCGGAGGTGTGCGCATGGCAGGTACGCCAACGCCCTTGCAAGAAACGGGCCTGGGCAGCACGTTGCGGCGGGATGCGTGGTGGGTGGAGCTGCTGCCGGTGATTGTATTGTTCGGCGGCTTTGGCTTGTATGCCACGCTGCGCGCGTTTGAAGGCGCCTATTTCGAGTGGGGGCCGTATCTCTCGCCATTTTATTCGCCGCTGATCGATGCGCATCATCACTGGTGGAAGTTTTCTCCCGCGCTGATTATTTTGGGTGGGCCGCTGGGATTTCGGGCGACCTGCTACTACTACCGCAAGGCGTACTACCGGGCGTTTTTTCTGGATCCGCCGGCTTGCGCGGTGGGGGAGCCGAGCGGGCGTAAGTATCGTGGAGAGACCGCGTTTCCTTTCATTCTGCAAAATGTGCATCGCTACTTTTTGTATCTGGCGATTATTTTCATTTGCTTCCTGTGGTGGGACGCGATCAAGGCGTTTTCGTTTGATGGGCACTTCGGCATTGGTGTGGGCGGCTTGATCATGGTGTTGAATGTGATTTTGCTGACGACGTATGTGCTGTCGTGCCATTCATTGCGGCATTTGGCCGGCGGTAAGATGGATTGTTTTTCGTGCGCGACGTTCGGAAAGCCGCGGGCGGCGTTGTGGCGAGGCTTTTCGTTTATGAATGAGCGGCACATGCAATTCGCGTGGGCCAGCTTGGTTTCGGTGGGGCTGACCGATTTGTACATTCGGCTGCTGGCCACCGGTGCGATTGTGGACCTGAGGATTCTGTGAGCTCCAACTACGAAGTACGCGAACACGATGTGCTGGTGATTGGCGCGGGTGGCGCGGGGTTGCGCGCGGCGATCGAGGCGCTGGCGCAGGGCGCGTCGGTGGGCGTGGTGTGCAAATCGCTGCTGGGCAAAGCGCACACGGTGATGGCTGAGGGCGGCATCGCGGCGGCGATGGCCAATGTGGATGCGGCGGATAGTTGGAAGACGCATTTTCGCGACACCATGCGTGGCGGAAAAATGCTGAACAACTGGCGCATGGCGCAACTGCATGCGCAGGAAGCGCCGGATCGCGTTCGCGAGTTGGAGCAGTGGGGCGCGCTGTTTGATCGCACGGAGAGTGGAGCGATTTTGCAGCGGGCGTTTGGCGGGCACACGTTTAAACGCTTGTGTCACGTGGGCGATCGCACGGGGCTGGAGTTGATTCGTACGTTGCAGGACCGCGGCGTGCAGCAGGGTGTAGACGTGTACATGGAGTGCACCGTCACGAAGCTACTGCTGACGAAGAATGGAGAATTCGCGGGGGCGTTTGCGTATTGGCGGGAGAATGGGCGGTTCATCGTTTTCAAAGCGAAAGCGGTGGTGATCGCAACGGGTGGAATTGGAAAAGCGTGGACGGTGACGTCCAACTCGTGGGAGTACACCGGCGATGGGATGGCGTTGGCGTATGAGGCTGGCGCGGAACTGATGGATATGGAGTTTGTGCAGTTTCATCCCACGGGCATGGTGTGGCCGCCGGGGGTGCAGGGAATTTTGGTGACGGAAGCGGTGCGCGGCGAAGGCGGTATTTTACGTAATAAAAATGGCGAGCGCTTCATGGAGAAATACGATCCGAAGCGGATGGAGCTTTCCACTCGCGATGTGGTAGCGCGGTCGATTTATACGGAAGTGCGCGAAGGGCGAGGGACGCCGCATGGTGGGGCGTTCCTGGATATTTCGCACAAGCCGGCGGAGTACGTGAAGAAAAAATTGCCGAGCATGTATCACCAGTTTAAGGAACTGGCGGACGTGGACATCACTAAGGGACCGATGGAAGTTGGGCCGACATGTCACTACGTGATGGGCGGGATTCGCGTGGAGGCGGAGACGGGGCAGTCGACCGTGCCAGGAATTTTTGCGGCGGGCGAAGCGGCGGCGGGACTGCACGGCGGGAATCGGCTTGGAGGGAAATTCGCTTTCGGATTTGTTGGTGTTTGGGCGGCGCGCGGGACTGGCGGCTGCGGCACATGCGAAAAAGAATGCCGCGGGTGCGGCGCTAGATGAGGCGCAGATGGTGATGGCCGAAAAAGCTGCGCTGGAGCCGTTTTCGCATACGGGGGAGAGTCCGTACGCGATTCATCGGGATTTGCAGACCGTGATGCAGAGCCTGGTGGGGATTTATCGCACGGCGGAAGATCTGGAGCGGGCGCAGACGGAATTGCAGATGTTGAAGGCGCGGGCGGCGTTGGCGAGTGTGGAGGGGACGCGGCTGTTTAATCCGGGTTGGCACTTGTCGCAGGATTTGAACTCGATGCTGATTGTTTCGGATGCGGTGATGAAGAGCGCGCTGGCGAGGACGGAAAGCCGCGGGGCGCATAGCCGGATTGATTTTCCGGAGTTGGATGGGGCGGTGTGGGGCAAGAAGCACAATATTATTGCGAAAGAAGGCGATGGGATGGTGCGGCGGGAAATGGCCGTCGAGCCGCCGCCGGCGGAGTTGCAGGAGATTTTGGCGCAGGAATAGTTTTTCGATTTTCTGTGAGTGCGGATGAGCAGCAAACGGAGAAGGCATGTCAGAAACGTCCAATAGTTTGACGGACCTCGTCGAGCAGGACGCACCGGAATCAGCGCCGAAGGGTGCGGGCGCGGAGATGACGCTGCGCGTTTTTCGCGGTGACGCGAATGGCGGCGCGATGGTGGATTACGCTGTGCCGGTGGCGCCGGGGATGGTGGTGCTCGATGCGCTGCACTACATTCAGGGGCATTTGGCGCCGGATTTAGCGGTGCGCTGGAATTGCAAAGCGGGGAAGTGCGGGTCGTGTTCGGCGGAAGTGAATGGGCGGCCGCGGTTGACGTGCAAGACGCGAATGGATGATTTGCCGAAGGACGAGCCGGTCACCGTGATGCCGATGAAGTCGTTTCCACGGATTAAAGATCTGGTGACGGATGTGTCGTGGAATTACGCGGTGAATAAGAAAATTACGCCGTTTACGCCGAAGCCGGGCGTGGATTGGAAGATTTCGCAGCTGGATGTCGATCGGGTGCAGGAGTTTCGCAAGTGCATTGAGTGTTTTTTGTGTCAGGACGTTTGCCACGTGTTGCGCGATCACGACAAGAAGGAAGTATTCGGCGGGCCGCGGTTTTTTGTGCGGACGGCGGGATTGGAAATGCATCCGCTGGATGGGGCGAACCGGCTGGGGATTTTGAAGAATGAGCTGGGGCTGGGCTACTGCAACATTACGAAATGTTGTACGGAAGTTTGTCCGGAGGAGATTCATATTACGGACAATGCGATCATTCCGCTGAAGGAGCGGGTGGTGGATGAGTTTTATGATCCGCTGACGATGTTGTTCCGCAAAGTGTTTGGGTCGAGCGGAAAGAGCGCCTGATTTTTTTGTTAGTTGGGAGCCTGTATGGATCCGCAGTTGAAGAGCATTTCCCGCGCGGGGATTCCGGAAGCGATCGCCAAGGTGGAGTTGTATCGCTATTTGAATGAGCCGGAAGAGGCCGAGTCGATTTGCCGGGATATTCTGGCGGTGGATCCGGAGCATCAGTTGGCGCGGCGGATGTTGGGGCTGGCGATTACCGATCAATTTACCGGGTATGCGGGCGATCGGTATTCGGAAGTGGCGGGAATTTTTGATGGGCTGAGTGATGGGTATGAGCGCGCGTACTACACCGGACTGCTGCATGAGCGGCGCGCTAAGGTGCAGTTGCGCAGCGGGTACTCGGCGCACATTTTGTTGCCGCTGATTGAAGAGGCGATGAAATGTTTTGCGGAGGCGGAGAAGGTTCGGCCGCCGGGGAACGATGACAGTATTTTGCGGTGGAACCGGTGTGCGCGGCTGCTGCAGAACCAGGCGGATTTTAAGGTTGAGCGCGATGCGCTGCCGCATGAGGCGGAGGATAGTCCGCCTCCGGATTTGCGGGCGAAGCGGGCGAACTAAGTTTTTAACTAAAAAAGAAGAACCCTGGTTCATGAAGCAAGTTCGGACCTGACGCACCCTACCTATTCTAAATTTCAAGGATTGTTGGTGAAACCCGTCCACGGAAATGTTCTGAGTTCCGTCTGATGGAGTGAGAGGTGTTGGCGTGGACTATCAAATTGCGCAAGTGAATATTGGGCGGGTGCGTGGGGCGTTGGATGGGCCGGTGATGGCGGGGTTTATGGCGCGACTGGATGAGATTAATGCGCTGGCGGAAGGCTCGCCGGGATTTGTGTGGCGGATGAAGGATCCGGTGGGGAATAACAATACGTACTCGCGGCCGTATGAAGATGAGCGGATTATTTTGAATATGTCGGTGTGGCGGGATGTGGAGTCGTTGAAGCATTACGTTTATAAAACGGCGCATGTGGAGTTGCTGCGGCAGCGGCATGAGTGGTTTGAAAAATTCAGCGGGGTGTTTGCGGCGTTGTGGTGGGTGCCGGCGGGGCACGTTCCGGGAGTGGATGAGGCTAAGAAGCGCATGGAGCATCTTGAAGCGCATGGGCCGACGGAGTTTGCGTTTACATTTAAGACGGTGTTTCCGGCGGATCGGAAATTTCAGGAAGGGATTGATTGGGGTTCGTTTCAGCCCTGTCCGGCGACGTAGTCTGCGCGCGAACTACCCCACTTTTGCATTTTGCGCGATGCGCTGCGGATCAAGCTGCCGGTGTGGCCGTCGGCGGTGTTGGGGCGGCGCCAGCCGCAAGAATCGGCCGCACTAATTCCACTGCGACTTTTACAAATTCCTCGGCGGGTTGACGCTCCGGCGCGTTGACCCACTGTTTCGCTGCGCCGTAAATTGCCCAGCTGGCGGTGGCGGCGATTAACTCCGGCGGGACCGCGCGCTCGGCGTGCTCCTCGGGATGGTGCTTGAATCCTTCCAGCAATACGACCCTCACCTGATCGATCACTGTGGCTTCGACGAACGGCTCGAACTGTCGTTGGTTGGGGGAGTGCAATTCCTGCAGCTCGCTGAGGTAGTCGCAGACGGCCAGAATGATGGCTTGGAAGGCGCTGGAGCAGGAGCCGTCGAATTTTACGTTGCGCTGATTGAGGAGCTTCAGAAATGTGACGCGGATCAGTTCTTCGAGGAGTGCGAATTTGTCGGTGTAGTGGGCGTAGAAGGTGGCGCGGTTCAGGGTGGCGGCTTCGGTGATGTCCTGGACGGAGATGTTTTCGAATTCTTTGTCGCGGAGGAGTCCTTTGAGGGCGTCCTGCAGCAGGCCGCGAGTGCGGCGGATGCGCGGGTCTAAGCGTTGACACTCATCGTGGATTTCAGCCATATCCATCATCCCAAAGGAATTATAGCACTAAACAGCAGGTGTTGACTAGTAGCCTAGTGTCGTGTTAGTTTGTTTATGCGACAGATGTTGGTTATGCGGCATCTGACGTATAGGAGAAACTTACATGGCTACCTTACTTAGAATCGATTCCAGCCCAATGGGCGCCCACTCCATCTCGAGGAAGCTGACGGACAAGTTTGTACAAACCTGGCGCGCCAGCCATCCGGACGGGCGAATCGAAGAACGCGACCTTACTACCTTGAAGTTGCCGGTGATTGACGGCAATTGGATCGCTTCGGCGTATACGCCGGAGCCGTCGCGCACGGCGGAGCAAACCGCGGCATTGAGTGTGTCGGATTTGTTGATCGGAGAGCTGCAGGAAGCGGACGAGTATGTGTTTGGGGTGCCGATGCACAACTTCAGTATTCCGTCGACGCTGAAGCTTTGGATCGATCAAGTGGTGCGGGTGGGCAAGACGTTCTCCTATGGGTCGAGCGGGCCGGTTGGGCTGTTGTCCGGGAAGAAAGCGACATTGTTCTTGGCTAGCGGAGGGGTGTATGCGCAGGGCTCGGCGCTGGAGGCCATGGATTTTGTGACGCCGTATTTGAAGGCGGTGTTGCGGACGCTTGGGCGTTACAAATGTTACGGTGATTGCCGCGGAGGGCACTGCACAGTTGCGATCGGGCAATGTGGATCCGCAAAGTTTTCTTGCTCCATCGTTTGAAAAAGTTCAGGCGCACGCGGGGCTTCGGTAAAATTCACAAATTGAAAATACGGAGGGTGAGATGAAGGTAGCTGCGGTGATTTCGAGGTATTTGCTGGGGTTGATCTTTTTGGTTTTTGGGTTGAATGGGTTTTTGCATTTCATTCCGATGCCGCCGCCGACTGGCGTGGCGCTGCAGTTTTCGCTGGCGCTGATCGCTACACATTATTGGGTGGTGATTTTTGGGACGCAGGTGATCGGCGGGGTTTTGTTGCTCGTTAACCGCTACGTGCCGCTGGCTTTGGTGATTCTTGGGCCGGTGATTGTGAATATTTTGGGTTTCCACATTTTTATGGCGCCGGCGGGGTTGCCGTTGGCGGCGGTGGTGACGATTTTGTGGTTCATTTTGGTTGCGCGGAACTGGAAGTATCTGGCGGGGATTCTTACTCCGAAGACGGAGTAGCGGTTGGCGTTACTGGAGAGGTTTGCACAAGCACGAAAAGTCAAAACCTCGCCGGTTGGATTTGATGCCCGCCCCACCCTTGCAAAAACCGCAAGGGTGGGCCACCCAGTTTTGAGTGGGTTGCGAAAAAGATTCGGAAAGACGGAGTGCGTGATGGAAATTGGGATTGATAGTTTTGCGGCGGCGATTCCGGATCCGGCGAATGGGGTGAATGTAACGCCGGTGGAGCGGATGAACCATCTGCTCGCGGAGATGGAGTTGGCCGATCAGGTTGGGCTGGATGTGTTTGGGATTGGCGAGCATCACCGGCCGGAGTTTCTGGATTCGGCGCCGACGGTGATTTTGGCGGCTGCGGCGGGGCGCACGAAGAAAATACGGCTGACCAGTGCGGTGACGGTGCTAAGCGCGGCGGATCCGGTGCGGGTGTTTCAGGAATTTGCGACGCTGGATTTGGTTTCGAATGGGCGGGCGGAGATTGTGGCGGGGCGCGGGTCGTTTGTGGAGTCGTATCCGCTATTTGGGTTGAAGCTGGACGATTACGATTCGCTGTTTGCGGAGAAGCTGGAGTTGCTGCTGGCGATTCGCGAAAACGTCGAAGTGCATTGGTCGGGGGAGCACCGGGCGGCGTTGACGGGGCAGGCAATTTATCCGCGGCCGCTGCAAAATCCGTTGCCGATTTGGGTGGGAGTTGGGGGGACGCCGACGTCGTTTGTGCGCGCGGGGATGCTGGGCCTGCCGTTGATGGTGGCGATTATAGGCGGGCAGCCGCACCGGTTTCGGCCGCTGATTGATTTGTACCGACAGGCGGGTTTGAAAAGCGGGCACAGTCCGGAAAAGTTGAAAGTTGGGCTGCATATGATTGGGTTCCTGGGGGATTCGACGCAGCAGGCGGCGGATGATTTTTATCCTGGCTATGCGCATACGTTTACGGAGATTGGTAAAGAGCGCGGCTGGCCACCGACGACGCGTGGGCAATTCGATGCGTTGCGGGGATCGACTGGGGCGTTGCTAATTGGGGATGCAGAGACGGTGTCGAAGAAAATTATCGCGTTCAACGAGGCGCTGGGCGGGATTTCGCGGCTGACATTTCAGATGGGCGTTTCGACGTTGCCGCACGCGAAGATGCTGCGGGCGATTGAAATTCTGGGGAACGACGTGGCTCCGCTGGTGAAGAAGGAACTTGGGGCGAAGGTCGTCAGCGCTTAATTGAGATTGCGCTGGATCGCACCTCGGTTGCGGGTCGTCTAAACCCGCACCCTGAAAATCGCAGGGTGCGGCACCCAATCTTGGGGTCGATCTGACCGTCAGGATCGAAAAACGATAGAACTGAAAACGCGTAAAAGCAAAAAGAAAGACCCTGGTTCGTGAACCAAAGGCGAACCTGGGCCACCCAATATTGTTGTGTGTGGTTGAGGACTAGGCGGGGACGCGTTGGAGGCGTTTGCTGAGTTTTTCGTGTTCTTCGCGGATTTCGCGGGGGAGGCGAGGTCCGAATTTATCGAAGAATTGTTTGGTGTCTTCGAGTTCGTGCTGCCAGTCGTCGGGGTTGACGGCGAGGAGTTCGTCGAGGGCGCCGGGGGCTAGGGTCATGTTGTCGAGGGTGAGGCCGGTGCGCGTGGGGACGTAGCCGATGGGGGTTTCTTCGGCGGAGCCGCGGCCTTCGACGCGTTCGAGGATCCATTTCAGGACGCGGACGTTTTCGCCGTAGCCGGGCCAGAGGAAGCGGCCTTCGGCGTTGCGGCGGAACCAATTCACGTGGAAAATTTTGGGCGGGTGGGGGATTTGCTTGCCCATCTGCAACCAGTGGCCGAAGTAGTCGGCCATGTTGTAGCCGCAGAAGGGGAGCATGGCCATGGGGTCGCGGCGGGTGACGCCGACCTGGCCGCTGGCGGCGGCAGTGGTTTCAGAAGCCATGGTGGCGCCGACGAAGGTGCCGTGCTGCCAATCGAAAGATTCGTACACGAGCGGGGCGAGGCGCGCTCGGCGTCCGCCGAAGATGAATGCGGAGATGGGTACGCCTTCGGGCGATTCCCACTCTGGCGAAATGCTTTTTGTTTGTGCGGCAGGGACGGTGTAGCGCGCGTTCGGGTGGGCGGCGGGGCCTTTTGAACTGTCCCAGACTTCACCTTTCCAATTGATCATGCCCGGAGGCGGGTTAGTGCCGATGCCTTCCCACCAGGGTTCACCGTTGGCGGTCATGGCGGTGTTGGTGAAGATCGTGTTTTTGCGCAACGCATCCATCACGTTGGGATTGGTGTGTTTGCCGGTGCCGGGAGCGACGCCGAAAAAGCCGGCTTCCGGATTGATGGCGTGGAGATAGCCATCGGAGCCGATTTTTAGCCAGGCGATGTCGTCGCCGACGGTCCAGACGCGGTAGCCCTGATTTTCGAGGGCGCTCACCATCATGGCGAGATTGGTTTTTCCGCAGGCGCTGGGGAATGCGGCGGCCATGTAGGTGACTTTGCCGCCGGGAGCTTCCAGGCCGAGGATCAACATGTGTTCGGCCATCCAGCCTTGATCGCGGGCCATGGTGCTGGCGATGCGCAGCGCAAAACATTTTTTGCCGAGGAGGGCGTTGCCGCCGTAGCCGGAGCCGACGCTCCAGATTAATTTCTCTTGCGGGAAATGCAGGATGAAGCGGCGAGTGGGATCGAGGTCGCCGAGAGAGTGTAGTCCGGCGACGAAATCGTTCGAATCGCCGAGGCGGTCGTTGGCCACTTTGCCCATGCGGGACATGATGCGCATGCTGGCGACGACGTAGGGGCTGTCGGTGACTTCCACGCCGATTTTGCTTTGCGGTGAATCGACCGGGCCGAGGATGTAGGGCACGACGTACATGGTGCGGCCGCGCATGGAACCGTTCAGCAGCGCGCCGACTTTCTCTTTGGCGGTGTCGGGAGCCATCCAGTGATTGGTGGGGCCGGCGTCGTCTTCCTTGGGGCTGCAGATAAAGGTGAGGTGTTCGGTGCGGGCCACGTCATTGGGGCTGCTGCGGTGCAAGTAGCAATCGGGGTAGGTTTTCTCGTTGAGCTGGAAGGAATCGCCGCCGCGCAACATCTCTTCATGGATTTGGCGATTTTCAGATTCGGAGCCGTCGCAGTAGACCACTTTATCGGGCCGCGTCAGCTTGGCCGCTTCTTCAACCCAGTTCTGTAACGGGGTGCTCAAAGGGGATCCTCGTTTTTGCGCGTGCTCGCTCCGGTCAGGTGCGGTCGTTCAAAAATGACGGGGGCAACGCGGTTGGTCGTCGGCGGTAAAACCCGGGCTCTCGGAAGCCCGTAGCGAAGTTCGGCCGCAGTGAATGGCGACAACCTCAGTTTACGGGAGGGGTTCGATTTGGTGCAAGCGTACCAAGGTTGGAGATTTCCAAACTTTTGATTCGGGACTCTCAATTGGAACGTTTTTCGGAGAGGAGGGAGGATAGGCACTTGTGTTCGGGGCCAAGCGCCTATCCGTTGTGAGGGTTTCTGAGAAGCAAAATAATAAAGAGAAGATAGCGGGGGAGGGCGAATCGGGCCATACGGTCTTTCCTGTAAAGATGAGGAGTAGAAGTGTTATCTGGAAATACCGGAATGTAGGGCATGTTACGGTGCGTTCACAAAGCGGCAGCTCCTCGAATGAGGCGCTGGGTTGTAGTACCACCGGTGTTTGAGGGGTTTTGATTCGCGCGTTCTAAGCGGGCCGGGTGTAGTGGGTTTGCAGAATTTCGAGGATTTGTTTGCGGCTTTCCGCTGCAGGCAGCGAAGGGTTTGTTTCGATTTTGGCGACCTGATCCGCGACGGCGTCGTCCTTCACCGCTCTGCGGATCCAGTCGGAATAGTCTTTTTCCTTCAAGTGAAAATTCCAGGTTTCTTCGTCGATGCCCTCGGCAATCTGCGCGAATAAATTGATGTTTTGGGCGCGGAGGTTGAGTTTTCCTTCGGGGCCGTGAAAGTAGAAACTTTTGTCTTCGCCCAGTTCGCCGGAGGCGTATTTGCGTTTGTGGCGGCGTAGTTCGGCTTTGGCTTTCTCGAGGGTGACGTCTTTGGGCGCATTGGATTCGGGGAGCTGCCAGACCAGCAATTCTCCGGATTTTAATTCTGCGCCGGATTCTCCGGCCGCGTTGGCGGGAGGGAGGGTCCAGGATTTGCCGGAGCCTTCGTTGAGTTCTTCAATGATGGCTTTGGGGTTGGGGCCGATGGTGATGATGGTGTTGAGCGTGTCGAGTAAGGTTTTGGAGACGCTCTTGGGATGGACGGTGATCATTGCCAGGCTTTCGAGGCTGGAAGGGATAGTCAGCGAAGCGTTGTCCAGTTCGGCGGGCATCAGGTGATGGACTTCGTCGATGACGATCCAGTGCGGGCGGCCGGTGCGGGCGCGGAGTTCCTGCAGACGCGGTAGCAGGCCGACGAAATAATTGGGGCGGTCGGCGACGGGGACGCCGAGCATGTTGACACTGATGGAGGAGCCGGCGTTTTTGAGCACTTCAAGAATTTCGGTTACGCCGGGAATGCGGTCGGGGCCGCCGAGCGTGACGATCTGGACGAACTCGTCGTAGTCGCCTTCGGGATCGATGACGCAGACTTGATATTGCTTTTGAATCAGGCGCTCGATGAGGGCGGTGACGACGGTGGATTTGCCGCCGCCGGATGGGCCGGTGACGATGGCGCGAGTACCGTAGGGGCTTAGGCAAAATTCCTGATTGTCGGCGGTACGGCCGAGAAGAATGTCATGGCGGCGCAGGTGCACGCTGCGCAAGTCGTCGGCGAGGAGTTGCTCGATGACCTCTTCGACGCCGGCGCCGCGGGGGGCTTTGGTGACGATGTCGGCGCGATCTTTGAGGGCGGGGAGGGCGTTGCCGACGGCGACGCTGCATTCGCAGATGCCCAGGAAGGCGTGGTCGTTTTCGGCGTCGCCGAAGCCGAGAGCGTTGTGAGTGGATAGGCCGAGTTCTTCGAGAGCGACGCGGACGCCGGTGCCTTTGTTGACGCCGGAGGGCAGGATCATCACGGCTTCTTTATTGAAGATGACGTGGAGCTCGAGGCCCTGGGTGCGGATGACGTCGAGGACTTCGGTTTCGTTGGGGTGCCAGGTGGCGACGATGCTGTCGCCGACGGAGAGTGGCGTGACGCCGCGGCGGCGGAGTTCGTCGATGAAGCTTTGAGGCGGCGCTGGGGCCAGGAGGCGTTTTTCGCCGGTGGCGGGGTTGTAAAGCAGCGCGCCATTTTCAACGACCACTAAATCGAAGAGCGTTGTTTCGGGGAACACTCGCAGGAGATCGGGGAGTTCGCGTCCGGTGGCCAGCACGAGTTTGCGGCCGGAGGCTTTGACGCGTTTGAGAGCGTCGAGGGTGCTGGGAGTGACTGCGCCGTCGTGAGCGAGCGTGCCGTCGTAATCGGAGATGAGGCAGAAGTAGCGCAAGTTTGGTGGCCTTTTCGTTGGATTCCGGAGCGATCGGAATTATTCAAAATTTTGCAGCAGAGTTGCGGAAGCGCCTGGTGACGCGGTGCTTCCCATTGGATTCCGGCAAGTTGAATAAGTCTGCGGAATTCGCAGGTTAAAGTTATTTTAATCTTCTGAGAACATCTTGCGCATCTTTGTGTGTGTTGTACTGCTTCTTTCTGCACAAGAATGCCGCGGGGAGCGTCAGACGGTGTTATTGTGTAAAGGTCAAGCCAGATCACTTTAGCGCTTGGAAATTTCAAGCTCAGTTGGAGAGTTCATGAATCCAGCAGTAGCTGCGCCCGCGCCCGCCCGTCCGTGGGACCGACCTTTTTGGAAACCGGTTCGGCGTAAAGAAGGGGTGTTCGCCTTTTTGATTTTAGTTCACGCGCTGGCCATCACCGGAGTGATTCTGTTTCCGTTGCCCAGCTTGAAAGTTCTGGGGCTCTCGGCGTTGCTGGTGGCTTTGGGCGGATTGGGAACGACGGTTTGTTATCACCGGATGTTGGCGCACAAGACGCTGAAAGTGAATCCGGTTGTGGAGCAGTTTTTGATTTTCTGGGCGGTGTTCAACGCCTCCGGGCACCCGGCGAGCTGGGTGGCGTATCACCGGCTACATCATTCTTCGACGGATACGCCTGGCGATATTTCGAGCCCGCAGCAGGGTGGGTTCTGGTGGGCGCATCTGCGGTGGCTGTATCAAACGCCGCCGGCGGACCGCAAGCGCTGGGCTCCCGAACTGGATCGCGGGATTTATAAAGCGTGGGGATATCTGGAAGCGCCGGTGCTGGTGTTGTCGTTTTTCATCGGGCCTATTTTGGGCCTCGGGTGGATGGGATTTTTCTGGATGGGCGCGATTCGGCTGGTTTACACGCTGCACATGCAGTGCTTTGTGAATAGCTTGACGCACTTGCACAATGCCGTAGAAGGGGACTCCAGCAAGAACGTTTGGTGGCTGGGGCCGTTTCAGCTGACGGCATGGGGCGAGAATTGGCACAGGAATCATCACACCCATGCGGGTTCGGCGCGGTTGGGCTTGCGCTGGTGGCAGCCGGACATCGGTTGGTATTTTATTTGGGCGCTGGAAGCGGTGGGACTGGCGCATTCGGTGAAGCGGCCGCGGGCTTCGAAGACGCTGGCGTAGTTTTTCGTTTCTTTCCTGTCAATTTCATGTACGCGCAAAAATTGAGAGTTGATGTGGTCATTCGTGGGGAGGCGAAGCCTTGTCCGCTGGAGTGGCTGGATCAATTTTTTATGCGCAATTTTACGAATTCAGCGGACTTTGACGACACGTTGCCGGTGGCGGATGGGCGGGTGGAGGCGAGTTTTCGGCTGACGCCGGAGCGGTTTGGTGAAGGGTTGGCGGCGTGGCTCACGCAACGTGGCAAAGGCGAAGGCCAGCCGGTGATCGTCAACGTGACCCCTCAGCCGCTAGCAGCCGAGACAACTGCGAACCCTCGGTAGCGCCTAAACTTCTAACCGCACCCTGAACACCGCAAGGTGCGGCACTCAGCCTTTCAACTAAAAATCAAAGTGTCGGACTGATGACGTTCGGCTTGGCGGTGCGGAGTAGCTCAGCTTTTTCGGTTAGATGGCGCAACATCGCCCGGACCGCGAGAGCCATATGTTTTGGATCGGTGTCGAATTGCGGGGCTGCTTTTAGGGTGGAGCTCACAGTCAAAGTGGCTATGCCTCCTGGCTTGTCGCCCATCGCTTGAAGGAATTGATCGCGGGTCCAATTTTCGTCCAGCCCGCGCTGCAAAATTGCGTCGACCCGATCGAACTCTAAGAGCTCTTGATTCCGATGATTGACGATCCTTTCGAGTCGATCCTGTTGACCGAAAGTCTCTCCATCCGCCCAAATTGCGGCGGTGATTTCGACACGGTCAGGTAAGGGGCCTCCTGGGCGGTGCGCTAGATATTGCGAGATGGCAGCGCCTGGAGCAACCGGTGGTTTGTTGACCATCAGGGCGTCCCAGCCGAGTCCGCCTTCGGCATGCGCCTGGCCGGGGATGAAAAATTCCGCGACAAAGGCGGTCATGGCTTTGTGGTTCAGATTTTTGACGGTAAATTGCGGACCGTGTTCGCTCTCAGTATCAATCTCGACGGAAAATTTGAGTGGTGAGACGGCTTGCGGCGCAGCCGCCGTCGATGTGCACAGAAAAAGTGTTGTGTGCACGGCGATCAAGGCGAGGAGTGTTATCTTCATGGGTACGTCCTGTGGGCACAAACACTACCACTTTGATTGAACTGAGGCGAGCGCCGCGGTGGACATCCGCAGTTCGGGGCGAAGGGCACCGATCCGAGGGTTGTGTTGTGGACGTTTCTATAGAGACCTTATGTTGAGAGTTACGCTGGGCGTCGTTGCTTTAGGCACATTGTTCCTCTGCGCCGCCTTGCCGCAGAACGGATTGTTTGCGCCGGTGAGCGATGTGTCCTTCAAAATTTCTACGGACAAGAAACACTATCGAGTCGGAGAACGGATTAAGGTCAAATATTTGCTCACCAACACGAGCGGCAGGGCGTTGTATGTACCGTTGGAGGCGATGGCCGGTTGTCCGGCGCCGTACGCTTTCGTTTGGCCCTTGCTTGAGAATCAGTCGGGTGAAGTTTTCGGAAGCGGCTATGCAAGTTCGTGCCTCGGGGAAACTCCACTGAGCGAGCGCATCAGCAAAGAAGCATTCTTACTCAAACCAGGTGAACGTCGATTTGGTGAGGTGGGTCTGGATCTTGATAAAAAATTCTTCACTTTGAAACCTGGACCGCTCTTGCTCAGGGTGAATTTTTCTGGATGGAAGGAAGAGAGATTCACGAGTGCGGAACTAACCGAACTTGCACGATTGGGTCACCCCTTTCTGCACGGCGAAGTCAGTGAATCGCTGCAAATCACGGTGACGAAGTAGGCCCTGTTCTCCCTCAATCGCAAACACCAAATTCACTCTTCGTTTTGTCACGCCTGCGTGTCAGTTTCCGTTGGAATTACGGTGGTGGGTGGGGCGGGGTTTTGTTTTGCGGAGATGCCGAGGAGTTCGCGGATTTTGGGGAGGACGGCGTGGGCGGCGCGCTTCGCCGGAGGCGACTAGTTCTGGAGTGCGCGTAAAATCGTCCCAGAGGAAGCTGGTCATGTTGGGTTCGATGATGATGTCGGCTTGCTGTCGCCAGCCGAGGTCGGAGTGGCGCTGGATGATGTTGAAGGAGCGGCTGAGCACGTCGGTGAAGGTGCGCGGCGGGTCGGTGCTGGTGGCTTCGAGATAGACGGCGATGACCAGGTCGGCGCCGAGGAGCGCGGCGCCTTCGGTGGGAACCGGCGAAGTGAGGAAGCCGTCGACGAGGGTGCGGTCTTCGTATTGAATCGGCACGAAGAGGCCGGGATAGGCGCAGGAGCCGCGCAGTGGAGGGGCGATGGGGCCGCGGGTGTAGTAGACGGTGATGCCGGCGTTGATGTCGGTGGCGGCGATGGCTAGAGGAGTTTCCAGGTCTTCGAAATTTTTTGCGGGGGTTAGGCGCGCAAGATATTTTTGGAGGCGTTGGTTGGTGGCGAGGCCGAGCCACGACGGAGTCCAGCGGCCGAAGTCAGTGAAGCTGGTGTGGGTGCCGATGCGTTCCATTTCTTCGAGTGGGGTGCCGGCGCAGTAGGCTGCGCCGATGAGGGCGCCGACGCTGGTGCCGGCCACGGCGTCGATGTGAATGCCCGCGTCGCGAAAAACTTTCAGGACACCGATGTGAGAGATGCCGCGGGCAAAACCGCCTGCGAGGGCCAGGCCGACTTTGGGGCGCTTGGGGATTTTTGCGGCTGGGGAGTTTGCAGGAGACAGTTCGGATGAGGCGGCGGAGACGCGGGCTTTTTCGTCAAGCCAGTGGCGAAGTTCGCTAGGTATGCTGGGCTCGGACATTTTTGGGTTCGAAGGCGCTGCTGGATTTAGTTTAGGCGCTCGGTGGGTTTGTGTCCGTTGGATTGACCGGGGTATGTTGGTTTTGTAACCTGTCCGTCGGTACGAAGCGGGTTTGAAGCCGGTTGGAATTCACAGCAGTCCGA
The DNA here is from genome assembly GCA_963846145.1 of uncultured Acidobacteriota bacterium. Classification (GTDB taxonomy): domain Bacteria; phylum Acidobacteriota; class Terriglobia; order Acidiferrales; family UBA7541; genus Acidiferrum. The sequence goes on from CAWJUV010000011.1 coordinate 49,283, forward strand.
AGATCGCGAGAAAACTCACGTGAAACGACGCATCGAGAAAGCCGTAGTGCTGGGCGCTGGAACGATGGGGGCGCGCATTGCGGCGCATTTTGCCAATGCGGGGCTGCCAGTGACGTTGTTGGATATTGTGCCCCCGGGGGATGCTGCGGTGAGCGGGGCGGAGCGGAACAAGATCGTTTCGGCTGGGCTAGAGGCTGCGAAGAAAACCAAGCCTGCGGCGTTTTTTACCACGTCGCTGGCGAATCGTGTGGCGATTGGAAATTTTGAAGACGATCTGGCGGTGTGCAAAGACGCGGACTGGATTATCGAAGTTGTGGCGGAAAATTTAGAGATCAAGAAAGCGTTGCTGGCGCGAGTGGCGCAGGTGCGCAAGCCGGGGTCGATTGTTACGACCAATACCTCGGGGTTGCCGGTGCATTTGATTGCCGCGGGGATGAGTGAGGAGTTTCAGGAGCATTGGGCGGGGACGCACTTTTTCAATCCGCCGAGGTATTTGAAGCTGGTCGAGTTGATTCCCACGGAGAAAACTTCGAGCGTGGTGCTGGAGACGCTGACGGAGTTTTGCGACAAGCGGCTGGGCAAGGGCGTGGTGGTGGCGAAAGATACGCCGAATTTTATTGCCAATCGGATTGGGACGTTTTCGCTGCTGAATGCGCTGCGGTGGATGAGCAAGCTGGGCATGACGGTGGAGGAGGTGGATGCGTGTACCGGGCCGGCGCTGGGCTGGCCGAAGTCGGCGACGTTTCGCACGGCGGATATTGTGGGGCTGGATGTGTTGACGCACGTGGTGAAAAATATTTATGAGACGGCCACGGCGGATGAATCGCGCGAGATGTACAAGGTGCCGGAATTTGTGGAGGAGATGGCGCGGCGAAAATGGCTGGGGGATAAGACCGGGCAGGGCTTTTACAAGAAGGTGAAGGGCGCAGGCGAGAAGGAAATTTTGACGCTGGATTTGAACACGATGGAATACCGCGCGAAGCAGAAGGCGCGGTTCGCTTCGCTGGAGATGGGCAAGACGATTGAAGATACGCGTGAACGGTTGCGGGCGTTGATGGCGCCGATTTTTGCGGGACAGGCGGGGGATAAGGCGCAGCAGTTTTTGTGGGGCTCGCTGGCGGCGATGTGTTTGTATGCGGCACGGCGGGTGCCGGAGATTTCCGACCGCGTGGAAGATGTGGATCGCGCGATGCGCTGGGGATTTGGGTGGGAGTTGGGGCCGTTTGAGGTGATGGATGCGCTGGGGGTGGCGGCGTTTGCGGCGCAGATCAAGAAGGAAGGGCGCGCGGTGCCGCCGGTGATTGAGAAATTGTTGGCGGATGGGCGCGGGAGTTTTTATCGGGCGGAGGGCGGGCGTTTGGCGGTGTTCGAACCGGATGGTTCGACGCAGGAGGTGAAAGAGCCGGGCGGGGTGATTTTATTGAAGTCCGCGAAAGATGCGGGCAAAGAAGTGGAGCGCAATTCTGGCGCGAGTTTGATCGATTTGGGCGATGGGGTGGTGTGCTGCGAGTTTCATTCCAAAATGAACGCGATCGGCGGGGAATTGATCGCGATGATTCACAAAGGGATCAAGCGGCTGGACACGGATTTTGAGGCGATGGTGATCGCCAATCAGGCGGTGAATTTTTCGGTGGGCGCGAATTTGATGCTGGTGCTGATCGGCGCGCAGGAGCAGGAGTGGGATGAGCTGCACCTGGCGGTGCGACAATTTCAGAATGTGAATCTGGCGATTAAATATGCGCCGAAGCCGGTGGTGGTTGCGCCGCAGGGAATGGCGTTGGGCGGCGGATGCGAAATGAGTTTGCAGGGCGCGCGGATTCAGGCGGCGGCGGAAGCGTACATGGGATTAGTGGAGACGGGCGTGGGGTTGATTCCGGGTGGCGGCGGGTCGAAGGAGATGATGATTCGCGCGAATGAGCGGGCTGGGGGCGGGGAAGATCTGGATTTGTTTCATGCGATGAAGCCGATTTTTGAGACGTTGGCGATGGCGAAGGTGGGAACCAGCGCGGAGGAATGTCGGGAGTTGGGATTTTTGCGGCGGGAAGATGGCGTTTCGATGAATCGCGATCGGGTGGTGGCGGATGCGAAAGAGGCGGCGCTGGGATTGGTGCGCGGCGGGTATAAGCCTGGCGCGGCTACGTGGCAAGAGGGTGCGCGGACGACGCAGATTAAAGTTTTGGGCGAGCAATTTCTGACTGGGGCCAAGTTGGTGATTCATATGATGCTGCGCGGCGGGTATGTCAGCGAGTACGATGCGCATGTGGCGCGGAAGCTGGGGAATATTTTGGCGGGTGGGGCGTTGAGTTCGGCGCAGATGGTGAGCGAGCAGTATGTGTTGGATTTGGAGCGTGAGGCGTTTGTGTCGCTGTGTGGGGAGAAGAAGACGCAGGAGCGGATTGCGCACACGTTGAAGACGGGGAAACCGCTGCGGAATTAGATTTGTCCGCTGATCAAAGATGAAAACTGGATTTCAAGTTTTGATGGCAGTGGTGGCGCTGTTTGTAGCGGCCTCGTGTGCGCACGCCCAGGGCGTGAAAGTGGCGGCGGCGGCGGATTTGAAATTTGCGATGGGGGATTTGCAAGCGGAGTTTGAAAAGCAGGGTGGGGCTAAGCTGGATGTGACCTTTGGATCGAGTGGGAATTTTCTGACGCAGATTGAGAATGGGGCACCGTTTGATTTGTTTTTTTCGGCGGATTCGGAGTATCCAAAGAAGTTGGAAGCGGATGGATTGATTGAACCTGGCACGATGCGCCAGTACGCGCTGGGGCGCATTGTGATGTGGGCGTCGTCGGATAGTGCGCTAGATGTGGCGGGCGGCGGATGGAAAGTGTTGCTCGATGAGCGGGTGAAGAAAATTTCTGTGGCGAATCCGGAACATGCGCCGTACGGGCGAGCTGCCGTTGCGGCGCTGAAGTCTGCGGGAATTTACGAGCAGGTGAAGAGCAAGCTGGTTTATGGGGAGAATATTTCGCAGGCGGCGCAGTTTGTGCAGTCGGGGAATGCGCAGGTGGGAATTGTGGCGCTGTCGCTGGCGGTTTCTCCGGCGATGAAGAGCGGTAAGCGTTGGGAGATTCCTGAGGATGCGTATCCGCTGATCGCACAGTCCATGGTGCTGCTCAAGGCCTCGAAGAATAAGGATGCGGCACGGAAGTTTCTCGATTTCGTAAGAGGGGCTAGCGGCCGCGAAATTCTGCAGCGCTTTGGATTTACGATTCCGGCGGCGACGTAAACGCGCTTGGCGACCTCGCGCCAACTCTTCTGACATGGATGCACTTCTGTTATCGCTGCGGTTGGCTGCGTGGGTTTCCGCGATTCTGCTGATCGTGGGCTTGCCGTTGGCGTATTGGCTGGCGTTCTGGAATTGGCGCGGGAAATTTCTGTTTGAGGCGGTGGTGGCGTTGCCGCTGGTGTTGCCGCCGACGGTTTTGGGATTTTTTATGTTGGTGGTGTTGGGACCGCGTGGGCCGCTGGGAAAAATATCGGAAGCGTTATTTCACCGGGGTCTGGCGTTTACGTTTGAGGGATTGGTGTTTGCCTCGGTGTTGTACAACTTGCCGTTTGCGGTGCAGCCGTTGATTGCGGGATTCGAAAGTATTGATCGAAGGTTGCTGGATGCGTCGGCGGTGTTGGGGGCGGGGCGGTGGCGGACGTTTGCACGGGTGATTCTTCCGTTGGCGATGCCGGCGGTGGTCACCGCGGTGGTTTTGAGTTTCGCGCACACGTTGGGGGAATTTGGAGTGGTGCTGATGGTGGGCGGAGATTTGGCGGGGGTGACGCGCACGGCGTCGATCGACATCTATGATCGGGTGCAATCGATGGATTATACCGGGGCGAATCAGATGGCGATTGCGCTGCTGGTGATTTCGTTTGTGATGTTGGCTGCGGTGTACGGAGTGAATCGCCATTTTGGGCGGCGAATGTGGGCGTCGTGGGCGGGGAGATAAGTTTTTCGTCGGCGAATACGGGGCCGGCGTTAGCGGTGCGCGTGCTAAAAACGCGCGGTGAACCTGGCTGCGTTCCGTTTGTCCTCAATGTAGGTCTGGAATTTCCTCCCGGTATCAATGTTGTTTTTGGCCCGTCTGGGGCCGGAAAATCCACGTTGCTGGATTGCATTGCGGGATTGTTGCGGCCGGAAGAGGGGCGCATCGCGATCGGTGGCGATGTGCTGCTGGACGTCGGCGAGGGCGTGAATGTACCCGCCGAAAAACGGAACTTCGCTTACGTGTTTCAAAATCTGGCGCTCTTTCCGCACATGACCGTGGAACAAAATATTGGGTACGGACTGTTTCGAATGGCGGCTGCCGAGAGAGCTGCGCGAATCGCTGAGATGCTGGGGATGTTTCACGCCGAAAACTTAGTTGGGCGCTCGGTGAGCAAATTGTCGGGCGGGGAACGTCAGCGGGTGGCGCTGGCGAGGTCGTTGGCGACTGCGCCGCGAGTATTTTTGTTGGATGAGCCTTTGACGGCGCTGGATGCGGAGTTGAAAAAGTCGATCATGGATGACTTGATGGCGTGGAGCGCGACGCAAAATATTCCGATTGTGTATGTAACGCACAGCCGGGAGGAGGCTGCCGCTCTCGGCGAACGGGTAGTCGTGCTCGATAACGGAGAAGTGGTGAGTGTCGGAACGGCTTTTCAGACCACGCGCTAGCCGCTCTGGCGGATTATTTTTGCGATTTGGATTCTGGCGCCGGCGCTGGGCTCAACGCTGAAAAGCGAACCTGTTCAGCTTCGAGGTCGTTGCCTTTAGGCGTGGCGTGGATGACCACGTTTTCGCCGACGGCCAAATCCGCAAAAGTTGCGGGTTTGTCCGACGTTTCGGCCCGCAGCAAGTACGCGGTGGTCGGAGCTAGCTTAACTTCCACCGATTTGCCTTCGCGCGTTTTGACCGTAACGGAATTATTGGTCAGCTTTTCGATGACGCCGATGACGTGCTTTTTGTCGCCGTGGGCAAAAACCGCAGCGACCAGTACGAGACTGAATAAAATTGCGGTGATTTGACGCTTCATAAAAGGTCCTCAAGCTGGATTCAAGGCCAGCATACCTCAGGGTTTTGGAGCCGGTGTTGGGGATTTCTGGGCGGGTGTCGTTCCGTTCAAGAACTCGTCTTCGTCGTGGTCTTCGCGGCGTTCTTCGGGACTCTTGGGGTTGTTGGCGGCCATTTCCATTTTTTCTTCAGGAGTGAGATTGGGAATGTGGCGGATGAAGAGGACCAGTTTCCAGGAATCCTCGCTCATGTCGTGGCTGGCGAAAGAAGGCATGCCGGTGAAGCGCACGCCATTTTCGATGACCCAGAAAAGTTCGCCGTCGGTGCGCTCCTGGGTGGCTTGCAGGCGCAGGTCGGGCGGTTTGGGATAGAGGCCGCGGCCGAAAATGGCGTCGCCGCTGCCGTCATTGGCGTGGCAGGCGGCGCAGTGATCGGCGAAATGCAGGCGGGCGTCTTTTATATTTTCGGGAGTAGCGGCGACGGGGTTTTTGATGTCGCGGGCATTAGAGGGAATAGAGAGTTGCCACACATGGCGGGCCATGGACTCTTCAAGTTTGCTAGGGGTGGCGCGGGCGCTGAGGCCATTGTGCATTACGGATGCGGCGGCGGCGACGAACAGGCCGACCACGACGACCAAAAGCACAAGAAATGCGGTGCCGCGCTTCATGGGATGCTTTACGGATAGTAAAGGACGTGGGAGGGCAAAGCCAGCAGCAAGGGCCGTGCTGTAGGCTTAAAGACAAGAATTTGACATTCGCCGCAGGCGCAGGGTCCAAACGGAGGGGCGCTGACGGGCTTATGCCGGCAAGACAATCCTGTAAACTAAAGCTCCGCGGGTGTTATGGCTAGGCGTTCTGTTTCCACAGTTCGAGTTTGGTGCGCAACATTATTATTGTGTTCGCCGGCGTGGTGCGGCACTCCTCAAAAGAGCGCGGACAAGACCAAGCACATTCCCAAAACTGTTTGGAATTTTGATGGCGGGATTTTTCTGGAGACTGACGGAAGTTTTAACGAAAACACCTGTTTCCGTTTGGCTGGGCGAGTGGTTTCCGAGCATTTTTTCGACAATCTGAAGCGCATCGACGATGACGACGGGACGCGCTACATCCGGGGGAAAGAAACCATCACGGATTTCCCGGAAGAGGTGAGCCTGCTGATCGTGATTCACGATTGGCCTTGTCCCGGGCAGTTAAAGGCGGATGTAAAGGATCAGCATCGCGAGTATTTGACACGCGACATGATGAAGCAATTGAAGCTTTCGTTGTTTTGGAAGCACGGCGTGGAACTTCGCCCGGCGGAGAATATCAAGGTGAGCTACTCCGCGGTGAAGCCGGTTGAGCCTTATGCGAAAGAGCTGGCTCAAGAGTTGCCGGAACGTTTCGAGTGGGCTTACGAATTGGCGATTCCCAGCGCGGGCGTGCCGTTGAGCGACAGTTTGGTGTTGGTTTTGAAATTGCCGGATGGGCGAGTGGCGGCGCGGGTGGCTGCGCGGATGTAAGTGTGGCCGCTGGGCCGCGCACGTTTTCAGGAATCGTGCAGGGTGCAACCGGTGAGGGACTGCACTTGTTCTTTGTTCCAGCCTGGAGCTGTTTCCCGCAAAACCAAACCGTGCGGCTTTACGTCGATCACCGCTAGATCCGTGATGATGGTATCCACGCATTGCAACGCAGTGAGCGGATAGCTGCATTCCTTCACTATTTTTGGCGCGCCTTCCTTGGTGTTGTGATCCATGCAGACGATTAGAGTTTTCGCCCCTGCGGCGATGTCCATGGCGCCGCCGATGGCGCCGGGGGCCTTGGCGTTGGGGATTTTCCAGTTGGCGAGATCGCCTTTTTCCGAGACTTGAAACGCGCCGAGGACGGCGACGTCGATGTGGCCGCCGCGAGTCATGAGGTGCGCGTCGGCTTGATTGAAGAAGGACGCGCCGGGGGTGAGCGTGACCGGAACTTTCATGGCGTCGACGAGGTCGTAATCTTCTTCGCCGGGGAGGGCGCGGCGGCCCATGCCGAGGATGCCGTTTTCGCTGTGAAAATAAACGGTGAGCTCTTTGGGCAAATAGGAGGCGATGAGGTTGGGGATACCCCAGCCGAGATTGACGTAGGCGCCGTCGGGCAATTCGCGCGCGGCGCGTGCGGCGATTTGTTCGCGGGTGAGGCGCGGCTTGGCGGAAAAATCCTCAGGCATAGCGGATTCCTTTGGCCTGCACGATGCGGTGCACAAAAATTGCCGGAGTCATAACGTGCTCCGGGTCGATGGAACCGGCTGGAACGATTTCCTCGACCTCGACGATGGTGTGTTTTGCGGCGCTGGCCATGATCGGATTGAAATTTCTGGCGGCGAGGCGGTAAGTGAGATTGCCCAGTTCGTCGGCTTTCTCGGCTTTGATGAAGGCGAAGTCAGCGTGGATGGGGGATTCGAGGATGCAGCGTTGTCCGTCGATGGTGCGTTCTTCTTTTCCGGCGGCGACTTCGGTGCCGACGCCTACGGTGGTGTAAAAACCGAGCAGACCCGCGGCGGCGGCGCGCATGCGTTCGCACAGGATGCCTTGAGGCACCAGTTCGATCGAGACTTGGCCAGCGGCGAGGCGTTCCTGGAAATGGAAAGAATGCGGGCCGGGGAATGCGGCGATGACGTGGCGGATTTGGTTGTTTTTGAAAATGAGACCGAGTTCGCCGTCGTGGGTGCCGCAATTGTTGCTGATGGCGGTGATGTTTTTTGTTCCGGCTCGGGCCAGTCCCTGAATCAAATTATTCGGAAAACCAGCGCCGCCGAAGCCGCCGAACATGATGCGAGCGCCGTGGGGAATTCCGGCGACGGCGGCGTCGATGTTGGGATAAATTTTTGATTTCATGCGTGGCGGCGGCGCAATCGAGCAGTTCGAAGCTTGCGGGTCACGGATGGGTCATTTCTTCGGCGCGGACCAGCGCGTCGAATTCTTCGCCGGAGATGAAGCCGAGTTTGATCGCGGCGGCGCGCAGGCTGCTGTGTTCGTGATGCGCGGTGTGGGCGACTTTGGCGGCGTTGTCGTAGCCGATTTTTGGAGCGAGCGCGGTGACCAGCATCAGAGAATTTTTCACGTAGTGGTCGATGCGCTGCTCGTTGACTTCGATGCCGTGGGCGCAGTGGTCGACGAAACTGTTGCAGGCGTCGGCGAGGAGTTCGACGGAGTGGAGATAGTTGAAGATCATCACTGGTTTGAAAACGTTGAGTTCGAAATTGCCTTGGGAGCCGGCGAAGCCGATGGCGGCGTCGTTGCCCATCACTTGGGTGGCGACCATGGTGAGGGCTTCGCACTGCGTGGGATTTACTTTGCCGGGCATGATGGAGGAGCCGGGTTCGTTTTCGGGGAGGGTAAGTTCGCCGAGGCCGCAGCGTGGGCCGGAGGCGAGCCAGCGAATGTCGTTGGCAATTTTCATGAGAGAGGCGGCGAGAGTTTTGAGCGCACCGCTGGCAAAAACTATTTCGTCGTGGGCGGAGAGAGCGGCGAATTTGTTGGGGTGCGAGCGGAAGGGCAGGCCGGTGAGTTCGGAGATTTTGCGCGCGGCGCGTTCGGCAAATTCGGGATGAGCGTTGAGACCGGTGCCTACAGCGGTGCCGCCGATGGCGAGATCGTAGAGGCCGCCGAGGGCTTGGTTGATGCGGTCTTCGTCGCGCTGCAGCAGACTGACCCAGCCGGAAAATTCCTGGCCGACGGTAAGTGGGGTGGCGTCCTGTAAGTGAGTGCGGCCGATTTTGACGATGCCGGCGAATTCTTTGGCTTTGGCGTCGAGGGCTTCGCCAAGATATTTCAGCGCGGGGAGGAGTTTGCGCGCGGTTTCGGTGGCGGCGGCGATGTGCATGGCGGTGGGAAAGGTGTCGTTGGAAGACTGCGACATGTTGACGTCATCGTTGGGATGAATGGGTTTTTTGCTGCCCATCGTGCCGCCGGAAATTTCGATGGCGCGGTTGGAGATGACTTCGTTGACGTTCATGTTGGTTTGCGTGCCGCTGCCGGTTTGCCAGATGCGCAGGGGGAAATGGTCGTGGAGTTTTCCGGCGATGACTTCGTCGGCGGCTTGGACGATGAGTTTGGATTTTTCCGCGGGGAGTTTTCCGAGGTCTTGATTTACGAGCGCGGCGGCTTTTTTGAGGATGCCGAAGGCGCTGATCAGTTCTGGCGGCATGGTGTCTTTGCCGATGGCGAAATGGATCAGCGAGCGGGCGGTCTGGGCGCCGTAGTAGCGATCGGTGGGCACTTCCATTTTGCCCATGCTGTCGGATTCGGTGCGGGTGGGGACGTTGCCGGTGGCGGCAGATTGGATGGCGTGCGATCGAGGGGCGTGGACGGCGTCGGCCATACGGTGGACTCCTGAAATATAAAGTTGGCTTAGCTGAGTTTATCAGAAGCATCGAAGGCAACGGATGGTGCGAATCCCAAGCAACATCGACGCGCTACGTTACGTTTGGGCGTGAGGGGAGATGATGTCGTCAGGGCAACTCCAGCGCGGAAGTTGGCTGTTCGGCGGGAGCCTTGGCGTACGCTAGGGATAAGCCCGCCCGCTCGTGACGCTCGTCCGGAGCTCAACTGTGAGAAGAGTATTTTGGTTTGGCGTGATTTTGCTTGTTCCTTTATTTTCCGCACAGGCGCAGGACTCGACCGCCAGCGATGAAGGCGGGCGCATCGTGGCCCTGGAAAAATTGTGGAACCATGCGCTGGAGGAGAAGGATGCGCGGGCGCTGAATATGCTGCTGGCGTCCACTTTTGTGTCGATCGAAATTGATGGCAGCACGCAGTCGAAGAGCGAATTTCTGAGCAGTATTAAGGCGCCGGAGTATCAGCCGTCGCAGGTGGTCACGGAGCAAAGCACGGTGCAGATGCATGGCGAGGTAGCCGTAGTGGTCGGCGCGTACCATGTGAAGGGCAAAGAGAAGGGCAAGGCTTATATGCGGCGGTCGCGTTTTGTGGATACGTGGGCAAAGATCGATGGGACGTGGCAGTGCATTGCTTCGGCAGCGGTGGTGATCACCGGTAAGTGACGAAGTTGGCCTCGCCTATTAAAATTTGACTCTTCTACTTCTGTGGCAGTTGGTCGCGCCAGGCCATTACTTCCAGCTCCACGCGAACGGCGTCCTCGACGGGAACCACCGGACGCGCCTCGAAAACAAAGGCCGGCAGCATCGAGCAAAATTTGTGAACGGTTAGCGGATCGTCGCAGTCCACCAACATGTGGCCGCCCCACTCGCCCACCCGCACGACGAATACTTCAATTTTAAAATTGCCAGGAGCTTTCCACTGCCGGAAAACTTCGAGAATGCGTTTTTGGGCGTTCTCGTATTCCATGGGCGAGCCTTGCGGGCGTTCAAACCAACTGATCATGTACTTCATTTTTTCCTTTCGACAAACAGGGGCGATCGTTCGACAGTGAACTGTCGCAAAAGATGAGCCGAGGGCCGAAATTCTGACTGAGCCGTAACCGCGAGGACGACGTTCGTTAAAACAGATGGCTGAACCGGGGAACTTGCAACGGGAACTTATCGCTGCGGCGAGCGCATTTCAACAAGATTCTATCAATGGAGTGTGCGGCTCTGTTTCGAGGCCAACCGAGGCGTTCAATGCCCAAAACTGGCACCGCGCTCGAGGAGCGGATCTTCCCTGAATCCCCCGCTGTTCATCAAAACCTTTATTCGTAGTATGTTGTGAATACTTCGGGCCTGTAGCTCAGCGGTTAGAGCAGCGGACTCATAATCCGTTGGTCCCAGGTTCAAATCCTGGCGGGCCCACCAACTCCTCGCGAAGTGCGATTGGCTGCAATTTTGTTTCGATCGAATGGTCAGGCGCGTGTGATTTATTTTCGGAGCTTGGCGTACTCGGATTTGGCTCGCTGGTAGATGGGAATGTCGGGGTCGGCGTTGTGCCACCGTTGCAGAAATGTTTCGTAGGATTTTCGGGAGGCGGCTTCATCGCCCATCGTTTTCTGTGCGCGGGCTAGTTGGAGCCAGGCCAACGGGCCGGTGACGTGTCGCACTGTAAAACCGGGATTGTCGATCAGCTTTTGAAATTGAGATGCGGCCGAGCGGCCATCGTTTAACTGCAGATAGGCGAGTCCGCGAATGTAGGCGGGGTATACGGATTCAAACGAGCCAGTGAAGGCTAGATCGTACTTGGCAGTTCCGCGAAGCAAATCGATGGAGGCCGCTGGATCGTGTTCCCAGAGCTTGATCGCGGCGCGGATAGTGGGAACGAAGTAGTACTGCACCAGGGTGTCTTCGGGCCGTTCTGCGCTGGTCTGGTCTGCAAGCTTCCCAGCTTCCTGCGTTCGTCCTGACCTCGCGAGTGCGAGCGCCAAGGCAATCCGGTTATTGCGGTCCAGCGTGCTTCGATCGGCTGCGCTTTCGTAGCGGCGAGCGTCTGCATCTTTTCCGACTTCGGCGGCCTCTAGCGCCGACAAGACTACCCACCAGTCATCATTGCCAGCCTTCGGCGCTGGTCCGGCCGCTTTCTGGCGCAGGCGTTCGGCGGAGTGGAAGTGGCCTTGCTGAATCTCGATCAAGGAATGCTCGTGAAGAAAGTCTTCCCGATATTTGCCTTGCTCCTCCTCTTTTATGATTTTGTCGACGTTGTCCCGGTCGCCCGTAGCGAAGGCCACAATCAGTCTCTCCCGACGGATTAGCGAATTGTCGAGTTTCAGAGTGTCGGCTTTGGCAAGCCATGACTTGGCCTCATTAAATCTGCTGGCGAACCTGATGGACTGGATCGCGCTGCCGAAATAATAAGCGCTGGGACGCAACCGCGCAGTCTCAGCGGCTTCGTCAGCGGCCCGATCGGGCTGGCCGAGATACACGTAGGCCGCCCGCAGGTTGGCGTGACCGTTCACATCTCGAGGGAATATCGCTAACAGACGAAGTACGGAAGAATATTCTTTCTCCCAGTCACCGGTGACCCGGCCGTAGTAGTCGATTTCTGCACTCAAGCGGTTTTTTTCGGTCAACCGGTCGCGCAGTTGGTAAGCGCGGGTGTAGGCAGCCGTCGACAAATCCGTGTTGCCCAGGAAAAGGTACGTCGGGCCCAACCGCCAAGAGGTCAACGGAAAATTGGGATCGAGTTCAAGTGCGCGTTGATAGAGTTTGAGGGCTCCCTTAGCGTCGCCGGCTTGCGAGAGTTTGATCCCTTGGGTGCTCGCTTGCAGAGCTTCAAGAGAAGGAGTGAGCGCCAATTCAAGGGGCTGATTGAAGTGCGCCACCGAATCTGCAGGCTCGCCCAGCTTTGCTCGAAGGCGCGCAGCCGTAACTCCCAATTCGTGGATGACGTCACTCCGCTGACCGACGTTTGATCGCTCTCTGGCCAAAGTAGCTCCGGAGATGCAGTCGAGCGCGCGCATCTGCAATTGGTAGCCATTGCCGGCGTCGCCGATGCGGACGTTCCTCTACTGGTTGAATATTTTATCGATCGCTATGCGCGAAAAACCGGCAAGAAAATCAAGCGGGTCAATAAGAAGACACTGGATCTGCTGCAGGCTTATCCTTGGCCCGGCAATGTTCGCGAGCTGCAGAATGTCATCGAGCGATCGGTGATTCTTTGCGAAACAGACATATTCTCGATTGACGAAAAATGGTTGTCGCAGTCGGTCGATCTGGCGCCCGAACCGAGGCAGCTCGTTGAACTTCCAGTCAAACTCATCACGCAAGAGAAAAATCTGATCGAAGCCGCCCTGAAAGATGCTAGCGGCCGGGTATCAGGACCAACCGGCGCTGCCGCAAAACTGGGAATACCTCGATCCACGCTGGAGTCGAAGATTCGATCGCTAAAAATTAACAAGAACCGCTTCAAAGGTTCGTCCGACGAATAACCACTGGTTGCGCCCATGAATCAAGCTGGCAATGGTTTTGCCCTCTGTCGGCTACCGACCCCTCGGTTGGCTACTGAACATCGAAACACCACGCCGCCCCAGATATACAGAGTCCCGCCGAAAATAGCCGAAGGTTCAAATTTTCACTTGAGAAACGGCTAGAAGGGTATTGGTACACTTCGTGATGACCGCACGACGTGAACCGTTGCATGAGGGTGCCCAGAGAACAGGGTCATTCGAATTGTGAGATCGCGAAGAGGAGGCTAGTTGGTATGTGCGATAAAACAGACACCCCAAAGGGAGTGATGACACGCCGCGCCCTTATTCAAATGAGTGCAGTCGCAGGAATCGGCGTTTGTTCTGCAAGGCAACTCTTCGGTGCACTTGAAAATTCATGCCGTCACGATGTTCGCAATAGGCGCACGCGCACCAGCACATCCCCCGGAGAGTTGTACGTCTTTCCGGGCCGAGACAAAAATGAAACGGTAGTTGCCTTGATCTGGACGGCGCCACTGCTTCGACGCCTACCCAAGAAGTCCCGAATTCGAGTCAATGTAGGGCTGGAGAAAAACCTGGCCGACTTTGTGGTCGGAAACTCGCCAGCGATCGAACGCATGGAAAGCGGATGGCGAGTATTCACCGGCGAAATTCAGAATGGTGCGGTTGGCTTCCAAGATTTTACGACCGCGGTAGTCATGCAAGGATCGAGCAACTTGCTGACTTCGTCCGACCCGACTGGCATTTGGGCGGAGCGACTGGTTCGCGGCGGGAATCGGCAGCGATTTGGTTCTCCTTTCCTCAACGCACTTGTGTCGGAAGATGAAGAACTCGCAACCATTTATCACGCGGCCTCTCCTGCGGAAGACCGTGCGAGGCTGATGGACGCGGTTTCAAACGCGATCGAAGTTCGGGTGCGAGAGCGCGGCAATATCTTGAGTCCCGATGTGCATGCCCGCAAACTTGCTTCCCGACTCTTGCCAGACGCAGTGCACTACGATCCCAGTGCTCCCGTTGGATTTACGTTCGCAGCGCAAAACGGCAGACATCCCGTTGACGAATCTTCCGTAGTAGCTGACACGATTTTGAGCGGATTCGTTGGGTCGCCCAACAATACCTATCGCATTCCGATGTACGAGGAGTTTCCCTACTTTCGGCCGGCTTAAGCTCCGCAGGCGGTAATCAATATTTGACATGTAGACTTCAACGGATTCAATGGAAGGAGATTTCCGATGTCTCATCACTTCGACACGAAACTGGCAAAAGAAGACCCGAGCCTGAATATCTGCGATTTTTACTTGTTCGAGGGCGCCGGCGATTCCACGGTAATGGCGATGACGGTAAATCCGGATGTGGGGCTTTCCGCCCCGGACACATTTCACATCGAAGGCATCTACGCGTTTCGATTTGACCTGAATGGCGATAGCCGGGAAGAGGTTGCGTTCAAATTTCGCTTCACGGAGCCACGGCACGCCGCTGGGGACGAGCATACGCATATCCAGAATTTTCAATTGCACCATGCGACTGGCAAGGCCTCCATGCATGGCCTAGAAGGCGAGATGTTGCTGGAAGGCGAGACCGGCAAGGTGATTCACGGCAAGCCTGGAGTTCAAGCGTATGTTGGTATCGTTCCCGATTTGTTCGCCGGTGACGCCGCCGCGTTGCGCAGCTATTTCACGGCATTCGCGCAAGGACGTTTTGACGGCGACGCATTCCAGAACCGCCAAAATTTCTTCGCCAAACGCAATGCGTCAGCAATCGTTCTGGAGGTGCCTAACGACCTCATCGGCCAGGGCAAGGTTCACGCCTGGGCTACAGTTTCACTGTTTGGCCACGCTCCGGAAATGCTGGTCTCGCGTTGGGGCCTGCCGCTGATCACCCACGTCTTTATTCGTACCAATGACGAATTGAAGGAAAAATACAATGCGACGGAGCCTCATGACGACGTAGCGCTCTTTGCTCGGCCAATCGCCGAGTTCACTGAAAAGATGGCTTCCTTTGCGGGATCGGTCGCGAATCCGGCGGAGTATGGAAAGCAGGTCGCACAGCGACTTTGTCCGATCGTTCTTCCCTACGAAATTGGAACCGCCGCTGCCTTCGATCTGGCCGGATTCAATGGGCGTCCCTTAGCGGACCACGTTATGGACGTGATGATCACGCTTTCCGCTAACAAGCCGTTGGCGGATGGTGTTGCTCCTGACCGGTCGCGCATGCGCAGCGAGTTTCCTTACTTCGGTGAGCGGTTCTCGAAAGACGAGCAAGTTGGCGTAGTGCCGGTTCCACGCCCACCTAAGAAGTAGCCGCTACACGAAGATGTTCGGCGAACTCTGCTTCAACGCGGTTAGGTTTATGGTCGGGCAAAAAATTATCGCACTATCTAATCCTGATATATGTATAAATAGTATACTAAGCGACGTGTACGGCGTTACCACCTCTGGCTTCACCCGCACCAGCGGTCCTTCGCGCGTCGCTATCCTCGATCTCGTTTGTCTCTTGTCGTTTTTGCGCACTCGTTCTCTTTATTTTCAACAACTTCCAGCCTCTTTTTTGGTGTCTTTGCTGCTTTTTACGCGTCGGTTTCTTTTGTTTTCAATAACTTCCAGCCTCTTTTTTGAAAGTACCCGGGGTGGGGGTATGTGGTGAGGTGGGTCTCCCATGTTTTCGTTCCCGGACAGGCTGAGGCCGGGTGGTTATTGGGTGAGCAGGGTGTAGAGCTGTTGGAGGTCGGCGGAGTTTACGTCGGAGGTGGCGTAGAACTGCATGCCGGTGCGGTGCCAGGTGAGGTATTGGTAGCCTTGGCGTGAGCCGGAGGTGGGGTCGGTGTCGGCGGCGACGTGTTTGGCCATGAACGGCGCGGAGGAATCGTCAGGCCAGATGAAGATGTTGATGAGATGTTTGCGGCGGCCGTAGACCAGGGCGGCGACGGTGCGGTGATTGATGATGTCCAGGCGGCCACCTTGCAACGGGAAACCCTGGTCGGCGAAGTCGCGGACCGGTGGGGCGAAATCGATCTTGCCATCGAACCACGGTTTGACCGTGTGCTGATCGGTGGAGAGTACGTCGGTGAGGTGGCCGGGTTGCAGTGAGCGCAGGTGGGCGTCGACGACTTCGGCGGTGAGTGTGGCGTTGGCGTCGGGTGCGCGAGTGATCGACACGACGCGCCAGGTGCCGAAGAGCGCCAGCAGCAGAGCGGCGGCGATGGCTAGCCATTGCCAGGTTTGGCCTGAGCCACTGCGGGAGGAAGGCTTCTCGTAAAGTTTTGAATCTGGCTTTGCGAATGGGATCGTCGCCGAGGTCGCTGCAGTGCGTTCTGCAGAAGTTGTTGCAGCGCTCCCGGCGGAATTATTCGCCGAACCTTTTGCAGTGCTCATTCCGGCGAGCATTTTTTCACGCAGAGCTGCCGGAGTTTTCGCGTAGATCTGCGAATTGTTCAGCGACGAACGCAGAGATTTCAACGATTCGAGAGCCACGCTGCAGTCATAGCACTGCTCGAGGTGGCGCTCGAAGTCGGCGGCGCTGAGGGCGTCGAGTTCATTGTCGAAGTAGCCGTGCAGCACGGTTTCGGAGCGGTCACAGCTCACGGTTGACCTCCTCACGTGCGGTGTCGCCCAAAGTGGATTGAAGTTGGCGGCGGGCGCGGGCCAGGGTGGACATCACCGTGCCGATGGGAATGGCGGCGATCGTGGCGATTTCCTTGTAAGAACAGCCTTCCAGTTCGCGCAGCACTAAAACTTCGCGGTAACGCGGCGGCAGCGATTCGAGTGCGCGAGTGAGGCGCTCGCGCTGGTCGCCTTCGATGGCTAGCGACTCGGGGGTAACGCTCGGAGTGGCGCTGCTGCCTACTCCTGGTATCGCGTGAATTTCTTCGTTGAACTCGGTCATATCTTTTCCGTGGCGATTGCGGTCCAGCCAGGTGTAACAGGTGTTGCGGACGATCTGCAGCAGCCAGGCGCGGGCATCGGCTCCGCGAAATGCGGGGAAGAAACGATAGGAACGAAGCATGGCTTCCTGAGCCACGTCTTCGGCATCGGCGCCGCGGCGCATCAGCCAACGCGCGAGGTTGAAGGCTGCGTCGAGATGCGGGAGAACCAGCGTCTCGAAGCGCAGTTGGTCCTGCGAGTCCAGCACGTCGGAACCTCTCTCCTTTTCCTGTCCCTCTTGGTGGATAGGGTTGCTCACTGAGTAAGACTCCCGAGGCCCCGAGTTTATTCCATCCGGGACGTTTTTATTTTGTGGCTTAAAAAATTATTTATGGGCGCTTGGTTGGAATA
This sequence comes from uncultured Acidobacteriota bacterium, assembly GCA_963846145.1. Classification (GTDB taxonomy): domain Bacteria; phylum Acidobacteriota; class Terriglobia; order Acidiferrales; family UBA7541; genus Acidiferrum. Next base: position 66,365 of record CAWJUV010000011.1, read on the forward strand.
AACGGCGAGGTGCGCTGGTCTGCATGGGTGGAACGGATGCGCGATGCGCAAGTTCGACAATTTCCAAAAAGGGGCCGCTGCGGCGAGGAGGAATTATGGCGAAGAACGGTGAAGATGAATTGCTTCACGATCACAATCACGACGGGATTGACCGCCGGGGATTTTTGAAGTGCATGGCGTGGGCGGGAACGGGAGCGCTGTGCGTGATGCAGGGCGGAGTGCTGAAGTCGTATGCCATGAGCCACGCGGACAAAGTGGCGGCTGGGGAACTGAGCTTTGTCCAGATCAGCGACAGCCACATGGGCTTCAACAAAGCGGCGAATACGGATGTGGCCGGGACGTTGCAGGCCGCGGTGGACAAAATTAATGGATTGTCGGCTGCTCCGGAATTCATGTTGCATACCGGAGACGTGAGCCATCTTTCCAAGCCCGAGGAATTTGATGCGGTGGATCAGATTCTGAAGGGTGCGAAAGCCAAGGATGTGTTTTACGTGCCGGGTGAGCACGATGTTTTGAATGACGACGGGAAGCAATTCCTGGAGCGTTATGGAAAAGGCAGCAAGGGCGCGGGCTGGTACAGCTTTGACAAGAAGGGCGTGCATTTTGTGGGTCTGGTGAATGTGCAGAATTTGAAGGCCGGCGGGCTGGGTTCGCTGGGGCACGATCAGCTCGAGTGGCTAGAGGGCGATGTGAAACATTTGAAGCACAGCACTCCGATTGTAGTGTTCGCGCATATTCCGTTGTGGACGGTGTATCCGGAGTGGGGTTGGGGTACGCAGGACAGCGCGGAGGCGTTGGGATATTTGAAAAAGTTTGGATCCGTGACGGTGTTGAATGGGCACATCCATCAGACGATGCAGAAGGTGGAAGGGAATGTGACGTTTCATACGGCGATGTCCACGGCGTTTCCGCAGCCGGCGCCGGGGACGGCGCCTTCACCGGGGCCGATGAAGGTGCCGGCGGAGCAATTGAGGAGCGTGTTGGGGATTACCGATGTGAATCTGGTGCGTGGCTCGCATGCGTTGGCGGTGGTGGATTCGACGCTGGCCTGAGTCGGTGGGTTAATTCTTGAAACGGAAGAGAAGTCAAAACCGGCTTGGACGGATGGTTTTGTAGCGCCCACCCTCGCAAAGAACGCGAGGGTAGGCCACCCGGGTTTTGAGTTGAAGTTTACGTAGAAAAACCAAAGAAAAATTGAGAGGAGAAAAGTCATGAGGAGAGGTGTGTGCGTTGGAGTCTTGTTTGCGGCGATTTTTGCCAGGGGTGTGATGGGGATGACGACGGTTGCGGGCAATTCTGGAGGCGGAGAAGTGACGCTTGCTGCTGCCGCTCCTGCCGCTCCACCACAAGCGGCCACGATGGAGGTGAAGATTGACAATTTTAGTTTTGGGCCGACGGAGGTGAAGGTGGCGGTGGGGACGACGGTGACTTGGACGAATCGGGACGATATTCCGCACACGGTGGTGAGTACGGACAAAGTGTTCAAGTCCAAGGTGCTCGACACCGACGAGAAATTCTCGTTCACGTTTACGAAGGCCGGGACGTATGAGTATTTCTGCTCGATACATCCGCACATGACCGGCCGCGTTGTGGTGCAGTGAGTCGGCCATGAGCGTGAATCCATTTGATTGGCGGACGGTGGTGCTGGCGAAGCATGCGCAGCACGTGGTGTTGGTGCATTTTCCGATCGGGTGCTTTCTGGTCGCGGTGTTGTTTGATTTTTTGGGGCAGTGGACCAGCGACCGCAAATTGACGGCAGCAGCGTATTTGAATTTGCTGATGGCGGCGATTTGTACGGTGCCGGTGATGGGGACGGGGTTGGCGGCGTGGCAGTTGGCGTTGGAGGGGCAGAAGTTGAAGGGAATTTTGTTGCTGCATCTCGTTTTTGGTGTGGTGTCGAGTTGTTTGATTTGGGTGGTGTGGTGGGTGCATTGGCGGAGTCGCCGAAAAACTGATGTACCGCTGCCGGTTTGGAGGCTGCCCTTGGAAGCGATCGCTGTGGCAGTCATCGCGCTGACCGGACATCTCGGCGGCTTCCTGAGTGGCGTGAACGGAGGCGGCTAGGAAGCGCGTTCGAAGAGGGCGGCGGCGCCTTGGCCGCCGCCGACGCACATGGTGACGACGCCGTAGCGGGATTTGCGACGGGCCATTTCGTTGGCGAGAGTGCCGACCATGCGGGAGCCGGTCATGCCGAAAGGGTGGCCGATGGAGATGGAGCCGCCATTGACATTGAGTTTTTCTGGGTCAATGCCGAGGCGGTCGCGGCAGTAGAGGACTTGGACGGCGAAGGCTTCGTTGAGTTCCCAAAGGTCGATGTCGTTGATGTTGACGCCGGTGCGTTGGAGAAGTTTGGGGACGGCGAAGACGGGGCCGATGCCCATTTCGTCGGCGTCGCAGCCGGCGATTTGGAAGCCGCGGAAGATCAGCGAGTAGGGGATGCCGAGGTGGTCGGCGCGTTCGCGCGACATTATTAAGGTGGCGGAAGCACCGTCGGAGAGTTGAGAGGAGTTGCCGGCGGTGACGGTGCCGTGGCCGCTGTCGGGATCGAAGTGCGGTTTCAGCGCGGCGAGGCCTTCGAGGGTGGTGTCGGGGCGGTTGCATTCGTCGCGGGTGACGGTGACTTCTTCTTTGCTGATCACTTCGCCGGATTTTTTGTCGAGGATGCCGCGGGTCACTTTTATGGGAGCGATTTCGCCGTCAAAGAAATTTTCCTGCTGCGCGCGGGCAGTGCGTTGCTGGCTGAGGAGCGAGTATTCATCCTGAGCCTGGCGGCCGATTTTGTAACGCTTAGCGACGACTTCGGCGGTGCTGCCCATGACCATGTAAACGCCGGGCATTTTTTCGAGAAGGACTGGATGAGGGCTGTTATCGCGGGTGATTAGAGTGATGGTTTCGACGCCGCCACCGATCATGGCGTCGGCGTTTTCATGAATGATCTGATGGGCGGCGATGGCGATGGAGTTTAAGCCGGAAGAGCAGAAACGGTTGATGGTGAGGCCGGCGACGGAACTGGGCAGGCCGGCGAGCATGGCGGAAGTGCGGCCGATGTTGTGGCCTTGGACCGAGTGGGGCTGGCCACAGCCGAGGATGACGTCTTCGATTTCGGCGGGATCGAGTTGCGGCGTTTTGCGCAGGACGCCCTTGATGCAGTGCGCGGCGAGATCTTCCGGGCGCGTGAGGTTGAAGGAGCCGCGGAAAGATTTGGCGAGTGGGGTTCGGGAACTGTCGACTATGACGGCTTCTCTCATGTGGTTGGAAGGCTGTTCCTATTAGAGCGGATTTTGGGGCTGGGGGTTATACGGGCTGCGTTGTTGCATTGACGCGATTGTGTTCGGATTTTTGTTGGTCGAACTGAGCGAATGTTTTGTTTTGATCTGCGAGTTGCTTGAGGAGCGGCGCGGGTTCCCACTGTTCACCGTGAGTGCGGTGAAATTCCGCGACGCGATCGTAAACATTCTTCAGGCCGATGCTGTCGGCGTAGGCCATGGGGCCGCCGCGCGCTGACGGAAAACCGTAACCATTGAGGTAGATGGCGTCAATGTCGGCGGCGCGGTCGGCGAAGCCTTCTTCGAGGATGCGTGCGCCTTCGTTGACCAGGGCGTAGATGCAGCGGTCGGTGATTTCTTGCTCAGAAATATCGCGCTGGGGGATTTTTGCGTCTGCGATCCACTTAGCGAGGAGTTGCGTGACGGCGGGATCGACCGATTTGTTGCGGTTGTCGTCGTACTTGTACCAGCCGGCGCGGGTTTTTTGGCCGAAGCGGCCGAGTTCGCAGAGTTGGTCTTCAGCGATGGGTTGACGGACGCTGGGCTTTTGGAGGTGGCGATATTCTTTGCGAATACGCCAGCCGACGTCGAGTCCGGCAAGGTCGGCCGTCGCGAGTGGGCCCATGGCCATGCCGAAATCGGTGAGGGCTTTGTCGACTGCGTCGACTGAGGCGCCTTCTTCGACGAGGAACTGGGCTTCGCGGCGGGAGCAGTGGAACATGCGATTGCCGACAAAGCCGCGGCAGTTTCCGACGACGACTCCTACCTTATTTAGGGTTTTGGCGAGCTGCAGGCAGGTGGCGATGACTTGGGGCGAAGTGGCTTGGCCGCGAACGATTTCGATGAGGCGCATGACGTTGGCGGGGCTGAAGAAATGCAGGCCGATGACGGAGGCGGGGCGTGAGGTGGCGGAGGCGATTTCGTCGATGCTGAGGGAAGAGGTGTTGGTTGCGAGGATGGCGCCGGGTTTGCAGATGCGATCGAGCTGCTGAAAAATTTCTTTCTTGAGGGCCATGTTTTCGAAGACGGCTTCGATGACGAGGTCGACCGTTGCGAAATTGTCGTAGGAGAGGGTCGGCGTGATGCATGAGATGCGAAGGTCGGCGTCGGCTTGGGTGAAGCGGCCGCGCTGGACGGATTTGGCGTAGTTGGAGCGGATGGTGGCGAGGCCGCGATCGAGGGCAGACTGTTCGGTTTCTTTGAGGATGACGGGGAGGCCAGCGTTGGCGAAGGACATGGCGATGCCGCCGCCCATGGTGCCTGCGCCGATGATGGCGACGGAGCGAATGGGGATGAGTGCGGGGTCGAGAGGCATGTTGGGATTTTAGCGCAGTGAATTTGATCGTGCCGGGTGGACAGAACTTCAGGGGCTAAAGCCCCTTGTCGTGGTAACGACCAACGCGGGGGCTGAAGCCCCCGCCTCCTAACGTGCCGAAGCCCTCGCCCCCTGAAGGGCTGAAGTTCCCGACTGCTGCAGCGATGAAGTCCTGGGCTGCTGAAGAGTCCGATGACACGCTCGGTATACCAACCAGAAATGATAATGGCCGAGTTGGCCGTTGTCGCTCGTGAAAAGATGCCACGTAAAGACGACGGAGTTCGCGAGGTCCGTCGTGATTGGCTTGGGAGCGGAGGCTTCTGGATGACCACGGTGACCGACAGCGACAAAAGCACTGCCGTCACGAATAAGAGGAGAAGCGAACGGGTGGTGTTGGTGGTACCGATTATGGTGTCGGTGTTGCTGGCGGATGGGCGCACCGCGACGGAGGAAGCCAAGTCACAAGTGGTGAATGCTCATGGCGGGTTGTTGAAGGGGCGGTTGGAGTTGGTGACGGGGCAGGAAATTTTGCTGACCAATCCGCGGACGTCGGCGGCGGTGAAGAGCCGGGTGGTGCGTGCGGAGTTTAAAGACGGGGATTGGTTGGTGGCGTTTGCGTTTGAGAAGGCGGCACCGAATTTTTGGCCGATTATTTTTCCGCCGAAGGATTGGGCGGCGGTGGATGTGGGGGCGTTGTTGGAGTAGCTTTCCGTTTTGCGAGAGTGCAAGACGGAGGGTGGGAGCGGCTCTACGCGATTTCGCTTTCAAGGTTGAGCGTGAAAAGAACCTCTCGGAGGGGTTCCTCCGCTTCGCAAGCCGACAACTTCGCGGGAGCGAAGTTGAAAAGCAGAAACGTCGGCTTGCTTCGGTCGGAATGACAGTTTTTTAGTAGGCCTGTAAAAAATCAAAAACCAAATCAAAAGAGAGACCCGGGCTGCGAGGCGAGCCCGGGGCACCCTCCGTTGTCGGTTTAATTTGTTGCCGGAATTACGGAGTGGAGGGGAGTTCGCGGAGCCAGATGTTGCGGAAGCGGACGGGGTGGTTGTGATCCTGGAGTTCGAGAGGGAGTTTTTCGGGGTGGGCTTTGTAGACCGGCTCGTTTTCGGCGGTGGGGCCGTGGATTTCGACGTTGTCCTGGACGAGGACGCCGTTGTGGAGGACGGTGACGCGGGCGGGGCGTTGGAGTTTTCCGTCGGAGTTGAAGCGTGGGGCGTGGAAGACGATGTCGTAGATTTGCCATTGGCCGGGGGCGCGTGAGGCGTTCACTGCGGGCGGGTATTGGCCGTAGACGGCGCCGGCCTGGCCGTCGGAGTAGGTGGCGCTCTTGTAGGAATCGAGTACCTGGATTTCGTAGAGGCCCATGATGATCACGCCGCTGTTGCCGCGGTCCTGATCTTCACCCTTGGGCGGATTGGGCTCGGCGAATTCCACGTGGAGTTGCATGTCGCCGAAGGATTGGCGAGTGATGATGTTGCCGGTTTTGGGGACGACTTCGAAGTAGTTGTCGGCTATTTTCCACTTACAGTCGCTGTTGTCTTTTTTCTGAACAAATTTGGAGAGATCTTTGCCGTCGAAGAGGACGGTGGCGTCGCTGGGTGCGCGGCCGGGGGCGGATTGTGTGCCCGGTTCGCCGGGGTCGACGGCGGTGGGGGCGGGACGGGTGCGGTCGTGGGCTTTCCACTGAGTTGAGGTTTGGGCGTGGAGAGTGGTGGCTGCTAACGATGCGACGAACAGGAAGAAAAATGGGAGTCGAATTTTGGTCATGGAGTTCTCCGGGTGAGTCGATATTGAGTTGGACCGAAAAGTGTCTATGTCTTTCTGAGCTTGGTTGAAGTGAGATCTAAACCCCAGACGCAACTACGGCGTCTGGGGCAGCCCAGCTTTTGCTGCGCCCCCGAAAAATGATGAGTGTTCAAGGACTCTTGCTGCGCGGCTGAAAGAAAGAATCATGCGGGGCGGCCGTTTGGAAGATTCCAGCCGGCGCGGTGGTCGCGGCGT
>CAWJUV010000012.1:0-299273 GCA_963846145.1 uncultured Acidobacteriota bacterium
AAGGCCGCTGCTCTACCACTGAGCTACGCCCCTAAAATCATTCACAACATCTTACACGAAAAAGACTTAGTGAACCTGCGCTTGGGCGGAGGCTTGGCCCGAAACACCCCTGGTGTCGGTAGTGGTGTCGGTTGGTTTGGCGGAATTGGCCTCGGGCGTTTGCGGGACCAGCTTCTCTACTACATTCAGAAGGAAATCTGGGGCCAGGTGCGAGTACCGTACCGTCATCGCAATGCTCTTGTGTCCCAGTGCATCTTGGGTAGCTCTCAGACCAACGCCAGCCATTGTCAGGCGAGATGCAAAGGTGTGTCGCAGATCGTGCCAATGGAAGTCCATGATTCCGACCTCCTGAAGAGCTTTTTCGAACCAGTAACGCGGTCCGGCTAACGGTTCGCCTTCGAGGTTTCGAATCACCGCCCCAGTGCCGTCCCCGCGTTTCCGTAGTTCAGTCAAGGCTCGTAGCGCGATTGAGTTCAGCCGGGCGTAGCGGCTTTCGCCATTCTTTCCTCGGCGAATGAGGATCAGACAGCGTGTTAGATCTACATCCTGCCAATCCAAGCCGTACATTTCCGAGAGTCGCAATCCGGTATGAAGGGCGAGGTCCAATTCTGGGACATGGCTAGGCCAGCGTCTCTCAAGCTCGGCTCGGAGCTTCGTTTCCTCCTCGGGTGTCAGGTAACGCACCCGAGAGTTGTCTTCTCTCCGGTGCCGTGTGGCACGGGCGGGGTTACCCGTAGCCTTGCCGTCGCGAATGGCCAGACGGTATGTGAGCGATAGCAAAGAACGATAATGATTTACGGTAGAGGGAGCCCATTCTTCGTCTTCGATACACTGCTCGAAATGCCGCTCAATCTCCTGGGGTGTGATGGAATCCGCAGATCGGTCACGAAACCATCCTAGAATGCGCTCCATTCGCGCCAGATCGTCGCTGTACGTCCGTTTGTGAGCTTTTGAGTACGCTAGGGCTTCTCGCGAGATGTCGGCGAACGTCACCGTCGCTCGCCGGAGCTTCTCGGGAAGCTTCTTACCCTGTAGTGCTTCTGTTTTCCGCTTTCGAACTAGGCCAATCGCGGTGCTTTTGCTGCCAGCCTTCTCACGTCGAAAACGTCCCGACGCGTCAACATACCTAATCCACCATTCACCGCACCCCGGGTTTTTCTCAACACTCCTCGCGGATTATGCCTGCTCTTAACAGCCACGCTCGCATTCGATGGGTATGAGTTTTCAATTTGCATTGCGCTTCGCTTTCCTGCCGTAGGGCCGTCCGCCCAGCTTGCCCCAAGCCTGCATTTTTTCGCGAAAACCCTGCGCTCCCCACTTCCGCCGTCGAGCCGCAACGCTCAGCTTTGCTAGTTCTCTTGCCGCGTCGCTCGTTTTTCCCATGCTTCAAAAATAAGCTAACGCAAGGTTATTGTCAAGGCCTCAAGTAGGATGCTACGATGCGCAAATGAATGCACCGAGACGCCGTGTGCGCAAGAATCCTCGGCTTGTTTCATCGGGATACGTGGCCAGCGAACCCGAGAAAAGTACAGAGGTTTGGGCGGCTCGTTTGGCGCTGATGGACTCAGTAGCGGAAATCTGCCCCCGATTCTTGGAAGAGCTAGGGACAGAAGTACTCCCTCTTTTCCGTGAGATGAAGAAAGCGGGCTACGATTTCGATTGGATTCTTTATGGGAGAGGCACGCCATACCACAAACTGCCTGCGGATAGTGGTCTGAGGCAGGCGCTCCACAAGTGGGCAAAGCGTTTTCGGGCGGATGAAGACTGGTTGCTAAATGATGCTCTCCTGACTCTTCACTCTTGGTGTTTCAGCCGTACGCTGCGAAAGCACCGGAGGTGGAGGTCACTTCATTCAGGGTCACCGAGTGGCGCAATGGGTGAAGTCTTCTCTTTTTCATGTTCGGGTTGGGAGCTAGAAGCGATTACGTGGGGTGAATATAAGAAATTTGTGCACGGGATAGTCGACCAAAGGCTCTCGAATTATAAGAGGGACATTCCAAATCTCGCTGTCACGCATCAATTGGTTCCTGCCAGGCATAAATACGAACAAGCAAACCTAGACTGGTTTGTGCTTTTCCAATTCCGAGGGCTTTCCATAAGAGAGATTGTGGATCAAGTCTCGAAAATTCGTTCGAGTGGCGTTGAAGAATCGAGAATACAGAAGGGGATCAAGGCTGCGGGAAGGCTACTCGCGTGGAGCTGGGCTCGGATCCGGAAAATTCGTCCAAATGACCAATGTTCCTAGGGCAACTGCGTGCCGGGTACATATTATGCACGCATGGAAAAGTTAACAAACACCGACAAGCTTGCAGTTGACGTGCGCACTGCAGGGCAGATGTTAAGCGTATCCCCACGGACCATCCAGAATTATATCGCCGCGAAACAGCTCCCGGCGCGAAAGATCGGACGGCGAACCGTCGTACCTGTTCGTGCTTTGGAGATATTCCTAAGGTCGGACCACGCATCCCCTAAGGTCCCGGGCGCTGATGCTGACCACCTCTAATAGGCCTCTGCATCTCGCGCCAGCTCGCGAAATCGCAACATTGGTTCCAATGCAGCGGCTTCTCACTTTGCTGGGATTCAAAGTAGACAGTCGACGTCGGCGGTGTGCCTGCGTGTTGCATCAGGGTACCAATAGCTCGGCATTCGCCTGGACCGACCTCGGACTTTGGAAATGCCATAGATGCGGAAAGGGTGGGGACAAAATTTCATTGGTTCGGATCGCGCTCAACTGCAATTTTAAGGAAGCGGTCTCGTTTCTGGCTGCGGCTGCAGGCGTGGACTGGAAAGCCAGCAACACACAAGTCGAATATCAGCAATTCCTCAGAGAACGACTCAGAGAGGAGAGTGCGGCTCGTTATCTGGCGGAACTCCAGCAGAGCGTGTATTTGGCACTTGGTCGCGAACTTGACGCCCTTCGCAATATCCACCGAAAGGCCAGCGCAAGTTTAGCTCTCGGAGAAAGGACAGAGCTTTGCTGGAGCGCACTGAAATTCGTGGCCGACACTCTTCCGAGCAAGGACGTGGCGTACTGCATCGTTGCCTTTGCAGCCCCCTCGGAGCGGGCAACGTTCGCACTGTTCCCCGGGCGGCGAGAGACGATGATCCAAGATGCGATGGAGCGCGGCTATGTGGCGGATGCGAAGGGCTATCGTTTTGAGGTGCCGCTCCGATGAACTCGTATGAACAACTGAGCGGACCGGAACGGAAGCGATTATTTGAGGCGGGTGAGGTTCTGAAGACGAACTCTGACCTGTTGAGCGTTGTTCAGGAAAGGATCGGAGCCAAGGAACTTCCGCCCTCGGGAGACTCGCGAAGTGCCGAACGGGAATGGCCCGCACCCCTTGCGCCACAAGCTTTGTATGGGGCAGCCGGAGAGCTGGTACGCGCAATCCTGCCCCACACTGAAGCCGACCCCGCTGCGCTTCTGTTTCAGTTCCTAGCCGGTTTTGGGAACCTTGTCGGTCGTAACCCACACACCATTGTTGACGGTGCGCGTCATGGCTCAAACCTGTTCGCCGCAGTGGTGGGTGTCAGCTCGAAAGGCCGTAAGGGGACCGCTTGGAGCCATATACGTAGACAGCTCGAATTGGTTGATCACGGATGGACTGCGGAACGGGTTCAAAGCGGATTGTCTAGCGGCGAAGGACTAGTCTGGGGCGTCCGTGATGCGATCGAGAAACAGGAACCGATTCGGGAACATGGCCGCATTGTTGAATACCAAACGCTCATCGCAGATCAAGGTGTTGCCGACAAGCGTTTAATGATCATCGAGCAAGAGCTAGCCGCCACTCTGAGAGTGATGGCTCGAGATGGTTCGACCCTCAGTACCACGATTCGACAGGCGTGGGATACGGGCGATCTGCGCATTTTGACGAAGTGCAACCCAGCCCAAGCCACCGGGGCGCACGTCTCGATAGTCGGCCATATCACTCGTGACGAACTTCGTCGTTTTTTAAACTCCACGGAAATGGCAAACGGATTCGCCAATCGATTCCTCTGGGTCTGCGCCAAGCGAAGCAAGCTGCTTCCTGAAGGGGGCAATATTCAGGCTGTAGACTTCCAGCCCGTAGTCCAGAAACTCATCGCTGCGGTCCAGTTTTCTCGCGATGTTGGGGAAGTGAAGCGCGATTGTGATGCGCGGGAGATTTGGCGAGAAGTTTATCCGATGCTTTCGGAAGGGAAACCAGGACTGCTAGGAACCGTGACCGGCAGGTCGGAAGCCCAAGTTCTCCGGTTGTCTCTACTTTACGCCCTACTGGATTGCTCCCATACGATTTCGCCCTCCCATATGCTTGCTGCTCTTGCGGCGTGGGACTACTGCGAAGCTTCGGCCCGATTCATTTTCGGGGACCTAACTGGTGACCCGATTGCAGATCGAATTTTAGGAGCGCTGCGAAGTCAGCCTGATGGACTTTCGCGAACGGGAATTCGGGATTTATTTGGGCGAAACCAGCACGAACCTGCGATTGGTGCCGCCTTAGCGGCGCTTGAAGAACGAGGCCTCGCGCGGCGGGATATGCTCCCAACGAACGGGCGACCAATTGAAAGTTGGACAGCAGTCCTGCCAGATACGACCAAAACGACATAACTCCCTTTTGTCGTTTTGGTCGTTTATGTCGTGGGGAAGGAAAACTAAATAATGCGAAGCTATCTCGAAATCGCGATGAGAGTTCGCAATATCGCACCGGGACGCACGAGGCCAATAGAGGTCTCATCGACTCCATTTAGCCGCGTTCCAAGGTTGGAGCCCTTACATGAACTGCCGGAATGCGGATCACCTGACTGCGCGGGCTGTTACCACGTTGCGGAGGACACTCGGATTCACCCGCCCCGGTGCGGAAAAGACTGGCTAGCAAACTGGAAACCTGTGGGCAAGGCTCAATGAAAAAGGAACAAATCGAACAAGCTTCAAACCCAGACTTCAGCATCCGCACCCGATGAGAAAGAGCAGGACGCTCTGATTCCCAGGGCGCTAGAACGGATAGGTAATGGCATAAAGGGAGAGCCACACTGTGAGCAACAGAAGGAATAAACATGTTCGCGCTGTTGCTGATGTGCTGGCGGATGCCCCGCGTGGGCGGTACACAGAATTGGACATAACTGCCGGAGAGCGAGGCCTGCGCGCCATAAACAAATCCCGTCGCGCCCGAGCGTCCAGCCCTGAGACACAGGACGAAGCCGTCAAGAATGAGATGGACGCGCGACTGGAGGGTCTGCAAGCAGCAAGCTCCCTAACACCCGCTGAAGAGCTCCACAAAGTGTCAGGCGAGGCGCTCTCGACTGACTTTAGGAAGACCGGTTTCGCGGATCAGTTAGTCGACACCCTTGCGAATCCGAGCATGTTGAGCGTCATCGCTTCTGAGTACCGCGTTGATCTCGCGGCGTACATCGACAGCAGAGTGGCTGAACTGGCGGTGGACGCAGCACAAAGCGCCCAGGCTTGCAATTCGCTGGAGAAAATGCTCTGCCATCAGATGGCCGCAGCCCACCGTGCCGCAATGAAGCTGCTCGGGCAGGCGGTGCGGGTGTCGAATTACCCGGTTGAGGTGGCGCGGCTATCGAACGCCGCAGCCCGAATGATGCAGGTTTACCAAGAGGGACTACTAACCTTACAGAAAGTGCGGACGGGAGGGAAGCAGACGGTCGTCGTCCAGCACGTTCAGGTCGCCGAAGGCGGGCAGGCTGTGATCGCGGGCAATATTAAATCTGGGGAGGGCTCTTAGAGTGCAAACGACGGGGAGGGTCAGCGAATCCAAGGAAACACCCCAAGACAAGCGGCGCGGTTGGTTACGCAATGGAAATCCGCCTGGAGATTTCGCGAAGGCTCCCCGGTGCGGTGTCAAAAACAGGCGAGGGACGCCGTGCCAGTGTCCAGCTATGAAGAATGGACGGTGTCGTCTTCACGGAGGGCTCAGTACTGGACCAAGAACGCCAGAAGGAGTCGAATGTATTAAGCGAGCAGTTACCAAACACGGCAGATATTCTCAGGCAGCTAGAGCGGAAGCTCGATCTTGCAGACTGTTATTGAGAGAACTTAGGGGTACACTGCGAGTTTTGAAGGCTGGATAGCTCGGACGATTACGTGGGCTCTTCCGGTTTTGAGTCGCTGCGACGCGCAAATCTAGATGTGCTTTTTTGCGACTTGCTCCATTTGGGGTTCGGTCATGGCCGAGAGATCGGCGGTCTCGGTGGCGGTGATGCGCTGGTGGACGGTGGAATGATGGGTCTTCAGATATTCGGCTAGAAAAACCGCGGCATTGCTCTTGCCGGTGCCGTGTCCGATCAGAATGATTTCCTTGGCGGACGCCAGACCCTTGGCGATCTGCTCGTAAAAGGCGGTATCCTCGGGAGCGCGTTCGCCTTTATAGTGCGCTTCTTTACGATGAATCAAATGGCGATGAAAGCCGTGCGGGTCGCCGGGCTTCACGGTGGTTTCTTTTTCGTCAGCGGTGCCGGGGAGTTCCTGGAATAAACGGGCAGCGTGATGATCGATGACCACGACGACGCGTCCGGGATGGGAATCGGTTTTGGCAGTGGCGTTAGCAGCAGGTGTAGTCATAGGTCCTTTTCGAAGCGGATATTGTGTGCACCAAGCGGCAGCCGAACGAATCCCTTGCGAATTTGGAGGACGGGCCGGTCATCGTGCCTTTTCGCGCAATTTGGTGCGGAACGAAAGTATCGCATAGATGGCCATGAGGAGCGGTCCCCTGCGGTAGCGACGCACCTTGATGGCGTTCAAGTTGTGAAAAGGCACTTTTTGGTATGCTTCCCTTGGGTGTTTCAATGGCCTCTCCGGGCTATAAGATGATTGCGGTGGCGATAGCATCACGGAAGCGATACGAGGCCTTTTGAAGGGTGAGACTTACTTTCCGAAATCATTCGAAGCAGCGGCCCCCAGGGACTGAACGTATGGGCTTGTTAAATCCGGATCGACGCTGCCAACACAAACGAGAGAAGGAATTGCTCTACCCGGGGTAGGAGGCGATTCGAGCTATGTGAATCCATTGTCCGGGATCCAACATGGGGAAGAGGTCAAGGCGGGAAGGGTTGCACAATAATTTTTCTTGTTTAGGAAAAACTCTGTTAAGCAGCGTTTCAACGAGGCCAAAGCAGGTAGGTTGGGTCTGACTAAACGTTTCTTTTTCTCTCTTACATTCCACAAACCTGAAGCAGTTGGTGTGAGGATCGAAAACGATCAAATCTGGAGGTCGACCCTCGGTTTCGTCATTACGAAGAATGTATTCGATGGCGGCTTTACTTTCTTTACTATCGTGGCCCGTGAGCAGTTCGCGAGCTTTGTCGAAGCAAATCCTATCCTCGACGGCGCGATACCAGACAATGACGTCATAACCGGCATTTAGGTACTGGATCCCTGCAAAAAATTCGCTGAAATAACAAATCTGGCTCACAGGCAGAGTATACGGAGTCGGAATTTGTTTGCTCAGCCACATCCGTGGCCGAAAGAGGAAATGCCCTTCGTAGGCTTCATACCATTTCGGGAACTGGCGTCCGGATCGGTAATCCTCTCGAATCGCTGGCGAATACCTGAAAGGGACTTCAGGCCATTGATCTGGGTTTGATCCTCGGTTCACGGGAGTCCACACGTTCAGTTTCGGCAAAGGCGCTTATTTTCTGGGAATAGGCAGCGGTTTGGATAATACAAGTAACCGTCGTCTTGTACGGAGATCCACTTTCGAAGAATGTTTCAGCGACTCAGTCCATGTCGACTTCCACAGTATGAGGCGGCACTCCAATCATGACGGTAACCTGCTTTGCATACGTTTTGCCTACCAACATCTGATTGTGGTATTGATCCGACCAGATATATGCCACTTTTCCAAGGGCAAACGGCGGAATGTCCGTATGCAAACCGACAGCCTGCAAAGCAGCATCAGCAGTGGAAACAGGCTTTCGTAACCTATAACTGAATAGATTTACCCGCCCGTGTTCTGTGCACAAGTAGGACGTGTCGGCATATTCATATTGCTGCCCATTAGTGTCCATACATTCGATTGCGGGGCGCAAAGGATGCCCAATCTTCAATTCGATTTTCGATTTCGGTTGCAGCATCAGTTCAGACATCTGCAACTCGGGTTCGACCGGGCTCCGCTCCAATTTCCGGGATTCATCTATTGTCGACGCTGTGTGTTGTCTGGTCGGTTCTGCCACCTCAGATTGCGCGGAGTGTCTCACTGCAAGGAATATCCAGCACGCGACCGGGATAGCCGAGGCAAAGACAACTTTGGAAATTTCGTTATAGATACGTCGCTTAGGGGAGATCGGGCGGCTGCCACACTTGGAGCAGAAATTAGAGTTGGCAGGGAGAGATTGACGGCAGTTGTGGCATATCATTGGTTGCTATCCAAGGCTGTATCGCGGGGATCGGCATTGTCGCACACTTTTTTATCCAGTTCATACCAAATCGAATTGCTCGACCAGTCTTGAAGCATCAGCTCCGTACTTCTGCGAAAAGTTACAAGTGTGGTATAAATCCTCGTTTCTCATGCCATTCGCTAACGCAGCAGAACGCGCCTTGCACTTCCAAAAGCACGGCCACGAGTTTAACGCTTCTGATGAGATACAATATGAAGTGCTGGCTGATGCATTCATGAGTAAACCATTGAACTTGACTACCAGAGAGTGCATAAGGCAGAACGGAATAGACCGGATTCGAATCGATGTTTCGAACTCCCATTTCGGGGTCGCAATCGTAGCTGCACACATCGTCAGGACATTTTATATAGTGCCGAGACACAGACAGGCGAAGCGAGGTGGGATCGTCAATTTTTTCAATTTCGAGTGTGCGAGAACGAACCTATGAAATATCGCTGCCCAGTTTGCTTCTACCCGTCGTTACCATACCCGCCCTCCGACTATCATATTTGTCCGTGTTGCAGCACTGAATTCGGTAACGATGATGTCGATTTTTCCTATTTGCAGTTGCGGGAAATGTGGCTGGGAGGTGGGGCTAACTGGTTTTTCGGGAAGCCCCCGGAGGGCTGGAATCCCTGGATTCAACTGGCGAGAGCGGGTTTTATAAATGGTCCTAGATTTGACGCTCGTTTCCAATTTCCGTCAAGCACGATTGCCAAGCGCGCCGACTTCCTGTCATCGGCGTCGGACACGATTTGGAGTAACCCCGATCTAATTCAACTTTACGCATTGGTGGGATCTCGCGCCCAGAACACAGTCCAGCAGGAATCGGCACCAACGGCGCATTCCGATAATCAATGGACGGATCTTACTCGCTACACGGTGCTGGAGCCTTTACCCGTATGCTGAAACCTTATTTATGTGTGGCATGCGAAAAGGTCATAATTTCGGTTGAAACCGTTCCTTCGATAATCGCCATCTTCAGCAAAATCGTGGTCGCAGTCGCCGCGGAAACGGATGTTCCGAAAAACGCTGTCGCCAACAAGGAGTGGTCGATATTTTGTCTGTATAACCATGACGACGGCGACGAACTCAAGGAATACACCCACAAAGTCCAAATTGTTTACCCGGACAAAACCCAGTTTGGAGACGTTTCCAAGACCAAATTTGTAGCCGAGGCGGGAAAACGATCTCAGGTGCATATTCAAGTGCCTGTCTTTCCGATAGGGCAGACCGGAAAGTACACCATCCGCGTTTGGGTAGAAGAAAACGAGCGGCTTATAACAACAACTGAATTTTCTGTAGACGTAGAGATTGTTCGAAATCAAGCGCCAGTACCGGCCGTCGCTCAGGGGTAGTTCTGATTTTGCCTGAGCAGCACGGCTCTGGCTGCACTACCAGGATACGCTACGGAGTTCAGCGTGCAGTAAATGGAACGAAGTGTTTCCAATCGCGGGTGTCCGGACCGATAGACCTCCTCAGAAGAAGGTAATGAGCGAGCGGACACCGCCTAAGCTGTCCCGTTTAGTAACTGCCAGTCCCGTCAAACAATCGGCTGTCATTCCTTAGAAAAGCGACTTCGAGAAGCCACAACGCGTTGTTTCTGGGACTTCGGTTCACGTCCGTAATGTCGACCAACCGATAGCCCTTCTCTTTCATAAAGTTCACGGTTCTCTCGAGCGTGTTTTCTTTGTTGGTGTCACGTATCGCCACTTCCACCAGAAAGACTTCGGTTACTCCAAATAGTTCGGACGCTCCGGTCAAAACGCGGAGATCCAAACCTTCGGTGTCAATTTTTACCATGTCGGCGGATACTCCAGACGATTTGACTACCTCGTTTAGAGTAGTTGTTTCAATTTCGACTTGGCGGAAGCCCCCTTGTCTTGCTTGTTCTTCCGTGTAGTCGAAAGTGCTGCTGTCATCGCGCTCCCTCAACGTAAACTTTCTTTTGCCCAAGACATCTGAGACCCCCATGGCAATCCAATGCACATTGGGATTACTGGCCAAAATGTCTGCGAGATACCCTTTCAGAAAATCCTGCGGCTCCAAAAGCGTGTATTGCGCATTGGGAAAAAAACGAAGCGCAACGCGTGTCCAATTACCTCTATTCGCACCCACATCGATGATGTGACGGGGGTTGAAGTTGAGCGTTTTCAACAGGGTGAAGAATATAGATAGACTGTCGGCTCCACCCGGCCTCCCTTCCGTACGGACGAGCCGGTACCCGAGTTTGGCCAAGCCCGAATTGAGCAAGCGCTTCATCAGAGATGATTTCATTGATCAGCCTTTCGACACCTTCCTAAACTACTAGCGGTTCGAAGCTGACGCCACACTGTTTCAGGGCTTGCTTGGCAACACAATTTACGACAGTTGGCGGCCACTTCAGAATCGCCTTCAAGAAGTGGTGCGTAGTCGACTGTCCTTCGTATTACAGTTTTCCCGAGTTCGGCTCAAGTTTCCGTGGTCAGCTTTTCACGAAGCCAATCTGTCCCAGAGTGGTGGGGTGCCTAAAGTTGACATTGGTGAGAGGCGTGGCACACTCTGTTAAGCAACTTCAAAGCAAATGCGGGACGCGTCATGAAATTCTTCCACTTCCAATGGCGACGGCTAGTTATCTGGCTCCGGGAATGGCAGCGACCAAAGTGTCCCTGGTGCGGAGCGACTTCTTGGCGGGACGGCTACGCGTGCGAAAACCGCGAATGTCAGGAACGGGATTACTGGACACAAGGCGTCAGCTTCTAAAGTTCACTGGAGGGTATGCGATCTTTGCTAGACGCATCGCAGACCACGGCTTCGACGGTGGCGCGGATCAAACGGATTCGATAGCCCCAGGGCATTAACGCCGTCAGGATGCCGAGTCCAAACGGTTGTCGCATTCATCACATCAAACGGCCTCGATTTCGAACCTGTTCATTCACCTGAGCCCAACCTGGGAGCTTTTCGAAAGGTAGGACCGGATTAGCGTGACCGGAAACACTTCGCGCCCTTTACTGCGCGCTGAATTCTGCTACCCCGTTCACCAATAGCCAAAGGGCAGCATCATGTATCCCACTGCGGCCAATAAGAAGACAACCACGCAGGCCCAGACTATGTTGAGCTTCTGTTTTCTTGTCACAAGACGTACCGCCGCCGCTGGCCAATCTCTCAGAGGTTCTCGAAACAAATCCAAGATAGCCCCAACACCCCTACCGTCAACAATAAAGCCAGCAACCTGATGCCGAGCTGAGTCCTTGAATCTAGAGCGGGCCAATACGTCTGCGGGTCCCGAAATCGCTCGTGTGTCTGGTGTCGGTAGCGGTGTCGATAGGACTTTCTATCCCGTGCTCGGAACTGCGCTCCCGTGCGTAGAGCGCAGCCTGAGAGGAGCGCTAAATAAAGAGGTTTTTCCCACCCTGCGTTTCCTTGCGTTCGCCTGCGTGCCGCTCAATATGGCTTAAAAGGCCGCTGCTCTACCACTGAGCTACGCCCCTAAACTTAAAAGAAGAGAAGCAACTTGCGGGTGGAAGACGCGCGCCGAGCGGTGTGGCGCTGGTTGCGTCGGTTGGCCGCGGCCGTGCGGCGCAAAGGCGCGCCAACGGTCGAGTTGTTCTTTAAGAGGATACCATTGCCGTGGCTGTGGCCGAAACGATTTGAGACATCGAAGAAATTGGCTCGGCGGGACAGCCAGATGTCAGGTGCCAGCGTGCGCGATGTGCGGCGGGACTAAGGTGTAGCGGTGGTGCGTGGCTTGGCGTAGCCGGTCATTTCGAGATAGCCGACGCCGCTGGATGGTTGACCTTCGCGTGTTCCGCTTAGTTGAATCGCGCCTTCCCAGTAGGTGGGGGTGATGTCCGAGCCGCCGGTGAGTTCTTGCGAGACGAGCGAGGTGGTGGCATCGATTGCCAAATTTAGTTTTGGGACGGAGATTTTCCAGTGAATGGGATAGGTGGCGCCGGAGGTTGAACTTTTGTAAACGTCCGCTGGGGAACCGCCGTTTTGAGGTGCGCTGCTGGCGGTTGCGGAGCGCGCCGGTTCCAGGGTGAACTCGGAATTTTTCAAGTGCGTGCTGTGGCCTTGCGGATCGATGTAGGTGCCGGAGGAAAAAGGGTCGATCGAGCCGTCGGCGCGGCGGATGTGAAAGAGCATTAGCTCGGAGTGATCGTTGAGTTGCAGGCTGAACCAGTCCCAGCCGACTTGCTGCGGGTCGAGTTGCTGGGTGAAGAATTCGTGGTCCATCCAGGATACGCCGGAGACAGAGAAATCGTGGCCGCCGAGGGCAATTGTGCCGCTTGTGGCGATTCGCGTTAAGGAGATGTAGTGCGAAGCGCGTCCTGCGCCGGCGGACTTTTGACTGACGCCATTTTCTCCGTGGATCACCGGCGGCTTTTCTGGCTGCAGCGTGAAGTGCAGTTGAAAATCGTTGGCGATGGCTTGTAGGGACTGGTTTGCGCCGCTCCATTGAATCTGCCAGTTGCCGTTCCAGATGCGCTGGGCCTGTTCGTCGACTCCGGCGATGCCTGGTCCGGCGCGGTTGGTGCGCTCGAGGTGATAGAACTTGCCGCCACTTAAATCGCTTAGCGCCAGGTGCGCGAGGTATAAATCGTGTATGTTCCACGCGGATTTTTCTTTTGCGCTGGAATCGTTGCTTGAATGTTCATGCGATACGCCTTGGCGAAAAAACGTTAACTCAAATCCAAAACTATGGCCGTCGGCGCTTTGCAAATTTCCGGTGTAGTACCACCACTCGGTCTGATAATTCGGATGGTTGAAATAGTCGCGAGGAAAACTGTAACGGTATCCCGGCAGCGCAACTTCGTAGTTATCCGACGCGGAAACGGTGGTAGAACTGAGCAGCAAGAGCGCGGAACAGAGGGTTCGCAAAAAAAGATCGCGCTTAATCCTCATGAATTACCTCAAGAGGATCTAGCCCTACGGCGATGCTGGCCGGGTACAATCCCGCCAGCACCGTTGCGAAATATACGAAGGTTAGTCCGCCCAACAAGATGGCGACTGGCCAATGAAAACGAATGGTCCAGCCGAAGGATTGCTTGTTGATCACAAAAATCAAAATCAACGAAAGCAAATAACCCAGCAGCGCCCCGGCTACGTTAGCCAGCAGGCCCAGCATGGCCGACTCCATCAAGATGAGCCTGCGAATTTGGCCTGCGGTGGCACCTAGAAAGCGCATCAATCCCAGTTCGCGCCGCCGGTCGATGACCAGCGCCAGCAGCGCGCCGGCAACGCCGATCACCGCCACAACTACGGCGATGGCATCCAACGCGTAGGTGATCGCGAAGGTGCGATCGAAAATGCGGATTGCTTCGCCGCGAATCTCGCGGTCGGAAAAGATCAGCAAGCGGTGACCGGCGGCGGCGTGCAGTACCGCGGCGCGCACGCTCTCCACGTCAGCGCCGGGCGCCACATAGACGGCGAGGTTGGTCGGAGCCGGATCCGGCAAATAATGCAACAGAGTTGCGCGATCCATGAGAATTTCGCCGCGCTCGCTGGAGTAGTCGTAGTAGACATCGGCGATGCGGAATTGCGGGCGCGCTCCACCCAGCGCGAGCGTAATGGTGTCGCCGGTTTTGGCGTGATGCTTCGAGGTGAAAGGCTCGCTGACCAGGATGTTGTTGGTGCCGCGGAGTTCGCGAAAAACCGCGGTGGAATCGCGCCCGGAGAAAAAGTCGGAGTGGTGTTCCGTACGGTAGCCGGAAAGATCGGCGCCGCCAAGAATTACTGGCCGCCCGTTGTAGGTGATTTCATAAGCGCGCAATCGATCGACTGCGGCGACTCCGGGGAGTTTTGCGATCGCCTCGGCAACTTCCGGCGCAATGGTGGGATGCCGGTCCGCCGCTGGATCGCCCGCGGGGCGAATGTACAAATCCGCAGGCAACTGTTCGCCCATCCAGGCGATGACTGTTTCGCGGAAGCTGCCGACCATGATTCCGATGGAGACCATCATGGCGATTGCGGTGGACAGAGCTGCTACCAATACAGATGTGCGCCGCAGGGAAGAGCCGAGGCTGCGCGAAGCTAGCAGAGCTTCCGCGCCGAATTGTCGTCCTAGCCAACTGGAAGTCGCGCGCATCAGTGCGCTTACGAAATACGGAATGGCCATGACACAGGAGGCGATCAGCAGCACCGCTGCGAAATATCCGAAGAGCGGTTTGTTGTCCACTGCCGGCGCGCGCGAGGAAAGCAGAGCGCCAATCGCAAATACGACTGCCAGCGACAAATCGCCCGCGGTGTGGGTGCGCACTTCGTATTCGCGGCGATCTCGCGCGATGGCTTGCACTGGCGGGACTGAGGCTGCTTCTCGAGCTGGAGCGAACGCCGAGATCATGACGGTGCCGACGCCGATGAGCAGGGCCAGTAGAACGGTCGCCGCGGAAAGTTCGATGGTGCCCGGACGGCTGCTTACGTAAAGGGCGTCAACGGTCACGCCCATGAGTTTTACGGTGCCGATGGCCATCAGGCGTCCGAGCGGCAAACCCAGCAGCGCGCCAACCACACCGAATGTGACGCTCTCACCCAGGAACGCGGCGAGGACGCGCGCGCGGCTGGCACCGAGCGCGCGAACGATGCCAATTTCCGCACGGCGTCGCACCACGGAAACGGAAATGGTGTTGTAAATTAAAAATCCGCCGACGATCAGCGAAATGTAGCTGAGCAGCCGCAAATTCCAACGGAAAGCTGCCAGCATTTGGCGATTTTCATTGGTGGCGGTGCCTTGCGGCTGAACTTGCACGCCCTGCGGCAGAATTCCGCGCAAGCGCTGGAGCCAGTCTTCGAGCGCGGGCGTTGGCGGAACTTTTAAGAGCACGCGATCGACGAGCCCGGTACGGCCGACCGCGCGCTGGGCGGCGGCGATGTCCATCACGATGGCGGACTCGTTGCCGTGCGCGTCGGGGTAAGTGCCGCGCACGATGTAATCGTCTTCTTTGTCGTTTACGAGCAGCGCGAGATGTTGTCCTGGGGCGAGATGCAGGCTCTCGCCGACCCAAATACTGAGCGGGTCGGTGAGGCAGCGCATGACTGGATCCGAATTTGTGGCGCGATCGCTACTTTCTGCCAGTGTCAAAGGCGGCTGTCCACAGGAGGCCGTTAAAGACGAAACTGTCGCGCCTGCGGCGAAGCTATTTTGCGAGGAATAGTTGGCCGACTCGCCGATTAGATCCAGCCCGATGAGCGGCAAAGTTTGCTTGCCGTCGCGCACGACTGCGTAATCTTCAATTCGCGGCGAGATACGAATCGAATAGGGAAGTGTGGCCAGTTGCCCGACCACGCTTTCGGGGATTCCGCCGGAGGCTCGGATTTCCAGGTTGTTGTCGCCGGATAGTGTTTCGAGCGAGGAATGAAACGAGCCGGCGGCCGCGTCTCCGGAAAGTTCGATGGCCAGAACTACCGCGACGCCCAGGGCGATGCCCAGAACAGTGAGGGCGGTTCGAACCGGCTCGCGGAACAGTGGGCGCACCATCAAACGGTAGAAAAGCCGCAGCAGAGGCATCAGCGGCGATCGACCTGCTGGATTTTTCCGTCGCGCATGCGCACTACCACGTCGGCTAATTCCGCAGCCTCCGCGCTGTGGGTGGCCATCAAGACGGCGGTACCGCGCTGCCGAGTGATCCGTTGCAACAGTTGCAGAATTACATTGCCGGTGGTGCTGTCGAGATTGCCGGTGGGCTCGTCGGCGAGAATAATTTTTGGCGCGGGTGCCAACGCTCGGGCGATGGCCACGCGTTGCATTTGGCCGCCAGAGAGCTGATGCGGCAGCCGTTCGCCGAGCCCGTCAAGCTCGAGCCAGCCGAGAATTTCTTGCGCAATCTCACGCGCGCGCGGCTTTCCGGCCAGCAATAGCGGCAGCTCGACATTTTCGTAAACGCTCAAGGTGTGCAGTAGCTGAAAGGACTGAAAGATAAAACCAACTTTTTCCCGCCGGATGCGCGTCAGGGCGGCGTCGCTCAATCCGGTGGTCGACACGCCATCGATCTGAACCGTGCCCGCGGTGGGAAAATCCATCGCTCCCGCCAAATTAAGGAGCGTTGACTTACCGCACCCGCTGCGCCCGACCAGGGTGATCAATTGATTCGGGTCGATGTCCAGAGACACGCCATCCACGGCGCGCACAGGTCGCCCGTCGCTGGAATAATCCTTGGTTACATTTAGAAGCGAGAGAATGGGCATGAACGGGGAAACGGGTCGCTGATTGGATGCTCGCGCCCATGAAAGAGCACACTGCTAATTTGGCAGAACGCATGGCGGGAAACAAAACGGCTGGCGATTCGGAGTTTATCCCGCGATGGGGATTTCGCTCATCAGTGCCAGTTGGTTGTCTTCTGAGTCGTGAAACACGGTCATCCAGGCCTCGTGCGTGGGTGTGCGCCCGACCATGTGGGGCGCATCCACGAATTTCACGCCCGCCGACTTCAAGCGTTCAAACGTAGCCTGCAAATCGGCCACCTCGAAATAAATTAGAGAACCCGGATGTTCGTAGTTCGGGTCGTCTGGAGCCTTGGTGAGCATGAAGCGCACGCCTCCGCAATCGAAAAAGCTTAGCTGCCCGGCCTGAAAGAGCAGTTGCAGCCCCAAAACATCACGATAAAAGGCGGTGGCTCTCTCTACATTTTTTGCGACTACTGCGATTTGTTTGACGCGGGTCAGTGCGGTGCTGGCGGATATGGCCATGGCATTACTCCGGAAGCGATTTCAGAAAGAAGACGATTTGGCAGCAGGAAAGTTACCGCCCATTTTTACGGCAATCAAGCTGTCCACGCTTTGTCGACGGGCCCTAACTGACAGCCTCAAATTTCCGCGCTATGCTGCATGCGCCATGAAAAATGTCTGCAATGTAGCTATAACCCTACTGCTGTTCTCGTCCCCGTTAGCTGGGCAGACGTCTCAGTCTAGCCCGTCCGCGCCGTTACAACCGCCTGTGCAGGTCATTCGTGGCGGAGAGATTTACGAAAACAGCTCGCTGCTTCTAATTTCTGAAACGCACTCCCATGTGATTCTGTCTGGCGCCGATTTTCGGGCGCTGCCGCACGTAACGGTAAAAGTTCGCAATGGCCACGGCAACACTAATGAAACTTATTCCGGCGTGCCACTGGCGACGCTGCTGGCTAAAGTTGGCGCTCCGCTGGGCAACGAATTTCGTGGTCCTAAGATGATTACTTGTGTGGTTGCCACTGGGTCGGATGGATACGCCGTGGCGTTGTCGCTCGCCGAGGTCGATCCTGATTTTCACACCAATCAAATTATTGTGGCAGATGCTAAAGACGGGCAGCCGTTGGCGAAAAATGGTCCGTATGAGTTGGTAGTACCGGACGACAAACGCCCGGCGCGCTGGGTTCACAACCTGGCGTCTATCGCCGTCGAACAACCGCACTGAGAGACTGAAGCAGAACCCCGTGACGCCCAAAACGCCCAACACGCAGCGCAGTTCGGCCAAGCGGCCTGCGCCGCGAGTAAATCCTTCGCATCTTTCGGCCAAGGAACGCGTTGCGGCGGGCAAAGCGCTGCGCAAAAAAGTTCCTCGGAGTGCCCATGCGAAATGGAAACCGCAGGCGAATCGGCATGATCCCGTCGAGCTATTGAAAAAAGCGGATCGCGGCCGGCTTCCCGAGCTTCTGCCGATTCGTTACGCGAGAATGAAGGCCTCGCCTTTCGCGTTTTTTCGCGGAGCCGACGCGGTGATGGCCGGCGATCTCGCGGTCACTCCCAAAACTGGGCTAAGGGTGCAGGCGTGTGGCGATTGCCACGTCAGCAATTTCGGCGGATACGGTTCGCCGGAGCGGCGGCTGGTATTTGATATCGACGATTTCGACGAAACGCTTCAAGCGCCCTGGGAATGGGATGTGAAGCGTCTGACCACCAGCATCATCCTGGTCGGCCGCGGCAAAGGTGATGGAGAACATCGCTGCCAAAAGGCCGTCCGTGCCGCGGTGCAAAGCTATCGTGAACGGATGAACGAATTCGCGCGACAAACGGCCCTGCAGGTGTGGTATTCCGAACTGGATGCCGACATTCTGATGAAAAACGCGCGAACGAAGGGTGAGGAGGAATATTGGGAAGCGGTCGAGCGCAAGGCTAAATCGCAGACGGCTGCGCATGTGTTTCCGCGCATGACCGCTAAGTCGGCGAAAGGGCAGCCGCGCATCGTCGACAATCCGCCGCTGATTTACCATCCGCGGCAGCACAACAAGCTGGCGGCTCAAGTGAAACAAATGTTTCAGAGTTACCGGCTTACGCTTCCCGAAGAACGACGCGTGCTTCTCGATCGCTATCACATCGTGGATATCGCCCGGAAAGTGGTGGGAGTCGGCAGCGTTGGCACGCGTTGTGCTGTGGTTCTGCTGATGGCCGATGGGCATGATCCACTTTTTTTGCAATTCAAAGAAGCTTTGCCGTCCGCGCTGGATCCATACGCAGGGAAAAGCCGCTTCGCCTATCACGGGGAGCGGGTGGTGACGGGCCAGCGCATGCTGCAATCGGCCAGCGATATTTTTCTGGGCTGGACACGCGACGAGCAGGGCCATGACTACTATTTCCGACAGCTTCGTGACATGAAAATGACTGTCAACGTGGAAGATTTGGATGACGATGAGTGGCTGGAGTACGTTCAGCTATGCGGCTGGACTTTGGCCCGGGCTCATGCCCGCACTGGGGACGCTGCACGCATCGCGGGGTATCTTGGCGATCGCGATGTGTTCGATGAGGCTATTGCGAAATTCTCAGCAGCCTATGCGGATCAAACCGAGAAAGACCACAAGTTGTTCGTTGCGGCCATCTCCAGCGGAAAAATCAACGCCAGCGCGAAAATGTAGCGGCGCTGGTGCGCGATAGCTCAACCGCGCCAGGCTCTGGCAGCATCACATCTTTGCAGTGCAGTAAACTAGCAAGGTAGCAGCGTGCCCTCTCAGGAGAAGCTTGTGGATGGAGCAGTGAGCCAGGATCTGCAAACCAAGGCGGAGTTGGTGGATTTTCAGACCGAGCCGTCGCACTACAAGCATTGGAAAGTCGCGTATGAAGGCGCGGTGGCCACGCTCACGATGGATGTTGCGGAAGATGGCGGGATTCGGCCCGGCTACAAGTTGAAGCTCAATTCTTACGATCTGGGCGTAGACGTCGAGCTGCACGACGCGTTGCAGCGCATTCGATTCGAGCATCCGGAAATTGGCGCGGTAATGATCACCAGCGCCAAACCGCGGGTGTTTTGCTCCGGCGCGAACATTTATATGTTGGGCCAGTCTTCGCATGCGTGGAAGGTGAATTTCTGTAAGTTCACCAACGAAACGAGGAACGGCATGGAAGATTCCAGCCGCCACTCAGGTTTGAAATTTCTCGCGGCGCTCAATGGGACAACTGCCGGCGGCGGTTACGAGTTGGCGCTGGCTTGCGATGAAATTATTTTGGTCGATGATCGGTCGTCTGCAGTGAGCTTGCCGGAAGTGCCGCTGCTCGGCGTTTTGCCGGGGACCGGGGGCCTCACTCGCGTGACTGACAAGCGCAAAGTACGGCGAGATCTCGCCGACGTGTTCTGTACTACTGCGGATGGAATTCGTGGACAACGCGCTAAAGATTGGGGTTTGGTCGACGATGTGGTGAAGACGCAACAATTCGCCGAGCAGGTCAAGAAGCGGGCAGGCGAATTGGCAGGGAAGAGCGATCGCCCGTCGGATGGGGCAGGCGCGCACAAAGGCGTTGCGCTGACTCCTTTGAAGCGTGCCATCGACGAAAATGGCTATCACTACGAAACCGTTGACGCCGTTTTCAATCGCGCCAGCCGTACGGTGACGATTACGGTGAAAGCTCCGGACGCTAGCAATTCCGCAAAAACTCCTGAAGACGCGCAACGTCTAGGCGATCAATGGTGGCCGCTGAAATTCTCTCGCGAGCTGGACGATGCGATTCTCAGTTTGCGCACTAACGAGTTGGAACTGGGTTTGTGGATCTTCAAAGCCGCTGGCGATCCAGAAGCGATCCTGACCACCGATAAATTTATTCTGGAAAATCAGTCCAACTGGTTTGTTCGCGAAGTGCTGGGCATGATGCGCCGGACGTTGGCGCGGCTCGATGTGACCGCACGCTCGATGTTCGCGGTAGTTGAGCCGGGTTCGTGCTTCGCCGGCACGTTCCTGGAGCTGGCGTTAGCTTCCGATCGCACGTACATGCTGGACACGCAGGAAGGTGAAGCGCGAGCCTCCATCACTTTGTCGGAAATGAATTTCGGTGCGCTGCCGATGGTGAATGGCCTGAGCCGCGTGGCCGCGCGGTTTTACGGTGACGAAACAAAGGTTGGCGCGTTGAAGGAACAGACTGGTCAGCCACTGGAACCTGCTGCGGCGGTGGAAGCCGGCTTGGTGACCGCGGCGCCCGACGATCTTGATTGGGAAGATGAACTGCGCATCGCCATCGAATCGCGGGCCGCGCTGTCGCCCGACGCATGCACTGGCCTTGAAGCCAATTTGCGTTTTGGCCCGTCAGAAACCACCGAAACACGGATCTTTGGCCGGCTTTCCGCGTGGCAAAACTGGATTTTTGTCCGCCCTAACGCCGTTGGACCCAGCGGTGCGCTGAAGGTTTACGGCACCGGCTCGCCGGTAAAATTTAACTGGGAGAAAGTTTAGCTTCCGAGGCGACTCTGGCACTCTGCGAGAGCGTCATATGTTTTAGCCGTTCCTGTTTTGGAGAAAGTTCATGATTGATTACACGGAAAAAATTCCCAATAACGTGGACCTCGGACGTGACCGCGTGTTGCAACGGGCCCTCGAACACTGGCAGCCCGCTTACATGAGCTGGTGGTATGACATGGGCCCGAACGAAAGCCACAACTACGAAGTATATTTGCGCACGGCGATCACCGTGGAACCGGACGGCTGGGCCAAATTTGGCTACGTGCGCATGCCGGAATATCGCTGGGGAATTTTTCTGCAACCGCGCAACGCCGAGCGCCAGGTAAATTTCGGTACGCACAAAGGCGATGCAGCTTGGCAGGAAGTTCCTGGCGAATACCGTTCTACGTTGCGCCGGGTGATCGTTACGCAAGGCGACACCGAGCCCGCTTCGGTCGAACAGCAACGCATGCTGGGGATGTGTTGCCCGTCGCTCTACGACTTGCGAAATATTTTTCAGGTGAACGTCGAAGAAGGCCGCCACTTGTGGGCCATGGTTTATTTGTTGCATCGCTACTTTGGGCGTGATGGCCGCGAAGAAGCCGAAGCGCTGTTGGAGCGACGCTCCGGCGATGTTGATAATCCCCGCATTCTAGGCGCTTTTAATGAGCCCACGCCGGACTGGCTGGCGTTTTACATGTTTACGTTTTTTACTGACCGCGACGGAAAATTCCAGCTCAGTGCGCTAGCCGAATCGGGCTTCGATCCGCTGGCTCGCACCTGCCGCTTCATGCTTACGGAAGAAGCGCACCACATGTTCGTGGGCGAAACCGGCGTCAGTCGCATTCTTCAGCGCACCTGTGAAGTGATGAACGAACACAAAGTCGAAACGCCTGGCGACGTACGCGCACTTGGGGTGATCGATCTCGAAACGATGCAGAGGTACTTGAATTTTCACTACAGCGTGACGATCGATCTTTTCGGCTCGGATGCGTCCTCCAACGCCGCTACGTATTACACCACCGGCCTTAAAGGCCGCTATGAAGAAACCAAGATCGAGGACGATCACATTCTCGCCGGCGAAACGTATCCGGTGTACGAAGTCGTTGGCGGGAAAATCGTCGAAAAACAGGTTCCGGCGTTAACTGCGCTCAACGAGCGTTTGCGCGACGATTACATTCACGAAATTCAGGCGGGGGTCGACCGCTGGAATCGCGTGATGGAAAAAGCCGGCAACGCCTTCCGTCTGCGGTTGCCGCACAAAGGCTTTCACCGTGCCATCGGCAATTTCGCCGGGCATTACGTTAGTCCGGACGGCGAAGTGCTGACCAAAGAAGCCTGGCAGAGTCACGAGCGCGAGTGGCTACCGGCGCCAGAAGATCACGCCTTCGTGCAATCACTGATGACCGGCCGCGTCGTCGAACCCGGGAAGTTTGCCAACTGGATCGCTCCGCCGATCCGCGGGATCAATGGGCAGCCGCTCAATTTTGAATACGTCCGCTTCAACTGAAGCGATTTCGAGGGGTTGCGGGCCGGCACGCACGGGACCCGGAATGAAACGTATCCCTGTTCAACTTATTGCGCACTGAAACCGAAAGGGTAACGCTTCGACGCGAGTTGCCTTTCCTTTGCTTGCCTGACTGCTCGGATTCTCCGACAATGGGTAGCCCTATATTGAGATTTTTCAGTTAGAGCGCCTTAATCTGAATTCGATTTTCGACGCGGGAGACAGAATTCGCATGCCTGGTGCGGAAGATAAGCGATTAGTGGCGTATTTCTCGATGGAAATTGCGCTCGAGAACGCCATGCCGAGCTACAGCGGCGGATTGGGTGTGCTGGCGGGAGACACAATTCGCGCGGCGGCCGATTTGCGGTTGCCGATGGTGGCGGTTTCGTTGCTGTATCGCAAAGGCTATTTTACGCAGCGGTTGTCGGATGAAGGCGCGCAGACCGAAGAAGCGGTCACTTGGAAGGTCGAAGATTTTCTGCAGGAGCAGCCGGCGCGAATTTCCATCCCGCTTGAGGATCGCCGGGTGGAATTGCGCTGCTGGAAATATGCGGCGATCGGTGTTCGCGGTTATGAAATTCCCATTTATTTTCTGGATGCGGGGCTGCCTGGCAACGCAGAATCCGATCGCAATCTGACGGGGACGCTCTATGGCGGCGACCCGTATTACCGGCTGTGCCAGGAAGTGATTCTCGGCATCGGCGGCGTGCGCATGTTGCGTGCGCTGGGCTACGAGGAACTTACCCGTTATCACATGAACGAAGGGCATGCCGCGCTGCTTTCGCTTGAGCTGTTGGAACGCGAAGCGGAAACCGCCGGACGCACCGGGATTCGCGCTGAAGATATTGAGAAAGTCCGCAGCAAGTGCGTGTTCACGACGCACACCCCGGTACCGGCGGGGCACGACCGCTTTCCGATGGAATATTTGACGCGGGCGTTTCCCAGCGAGACGGAAAAATTTGATTTGAAAGATGCTTCGGCGGCCGCGCTGGTGAAACGGGTTTTGCAAACCGAGCAGGCTTTTCCGGATCTGGAGCATGCCGCGCGCGCCGGGGCTTCGCTGAACATGACGTACCTGGCGCTCAGCTTGAGTAAATACGTAAATGGCGTCGCCAAGCAGCATGGCGAAGTTTCGCGACAAATGTTTCCCGGAGTGCCGATCGAGGCCATCACGAATGGCGTGCACGCCGGGACGTGGACTGCGCCGCCGTTTCGCGAGTTGTTCGATCGCTATATTCCGTCGTGGCGAGAAGACAATTACAGTTTGCGTGGGGCGCTGGCATTGCCGCCCGAGGAAGTATGGGCCGCGCATTTAATCGCCAAGCATGAATTGCTGGAAGTGGTGCGCGAGAAGACTGGGAAGAAATTCGATCCTTCGAAATTTACGATTGGTTTTGCACGGCGTGCTACTGGATACAAACGCGCCGATTTAATTTTGGCGGATCTGGATCGGTTGCGGGTGATTGCCAAGAATGCCGGCGATTTTCAGATTGTCTATGCCGGAAAAGCGCATCCGCACGATGGCACAGGAAAAAACATCATCAAACATATTTTTCAGGCGAAGAAGGCGTTGCGCAAAGCGGTGCCGGTGGTTTTTCTTGACGATTACAACCTGGATCTTGGCGGAAAAATTACCGCGGGTGTGGATCTGTGGCTGAACACGCCGCAATTTCCGCTGGAAGCGTCGGGCACCAGCGGCATGAAGGCGGCGCTGAACGGCGTTCCCAGTTTGAGCATTCTGGATGGCTGGTGGTCGGAAGGACATATTGAAGGGGTTACGGGTTGGTCCATCGGTGATTTGCGACGCGCGACGCCGGATCTGGTTACCGATAATCACGCCGATGCGGAGCAACTGTACGCCAAACTGGAAAGCGTGATCGTGCCGATGTTTTACAACGATCGCAACCGATTTCTGAGTGTGATGCAGCACTCCATCGCCATCAATGGCTCGTTCTTCAATACGCAGCGCATGGTGCAGCAGTACATTACCGACGCGTATATGCGTTAGAACGTCCGCGCGCCGGCCATCCTCGCTTAGAATCGTCCTCACCGCAAAATATTTTTGTACATGGCCATGCCGGCTGCGGCATCCATGCCGATTTTTTCCAGCGCGATTACTTCACGGCGCGTTTTTATGCCGCCGGCAGCGATGATCGGATGTTTGGTGGCTTTTCTCAGTTCGCGAAACCAACGAAGATTTACGCCAGTCATGGTGCCTTCGCGGTCCACGTCGGTGCATAGAAACGCGGCGCAATAAGGTTCGAGTTGGGGCATCACTTGCTCGGCGCGGAACTTGATTTTCTCGCGCCAGCCTTTGATGGTGATGTGCCCGCGCGCGGTGTCGAGGGCAATCACGATTTTCGCGCGGGCGATTTTCTGGTTCAGGCTTTTCAGCAGGCGTTCGTTGACCTGTCCACCGCGGAACGCCGCGCTGCCGATGATGATTTGTTCCGGATGCCAAGCGGCCACGGCTGCCGCTCGCGCCACGGTGCGGATTCCGCCGCCGATGCGCACCTTCATTCCGTAGCTGTGGCGCGCTGTTGCGGTCAATTTTCTTGCCAGGCGCGCATTGCTGGGTTTGCCCATCGCGGCATCAAGATCGATGATGTGCAGCCATTCGTAGCCGCTGAATTTCTTCAGTACGCCGAGCACGTCTGTTTCGGCCAACTCGCGCTTGCGTCCGTGCACCAACTGCACTGCTTGTCCGTCTTGCAAGTCGATACAGGGAATTAGCAAGGCCAGCGCACCTGCACGTTTTGCGTCCTAAGAAATTCTTTCAGAGCGCCGATGGGCTGCACACTGTCGTGGAAAATAGAAGCGGCCAGCGCCGCATCGGCGAGACCATCTGAAAAAACTTGGGCGAAATGTTCCGGCAGTTTCGCGCCGCCGGAAGCAATCACAGGTACAGAAACTCGCCCCGAAATCGCGGCGGTTAGCGGAATGTCAAAACCTTGTTGGGTGCCATCGCGGTCGACGGAGGTCAGTAAGATTTCTCCCGCGCCAAGTTCAGCTCCGCGAATGGCCCACTCCAGTGCATCGATTTCGGTGAGATCGTGCCCGCCGCGCACGGTGACCAGCCAATCGCTGTGGCCGCTCGATCCATTTGTTGGGATCGCGGGTTTCCGTTTTGCGTCAATCGCCAACACCACGGCCTGGGCGCCAAATTCCGCGGACAACTCAGAAATTAGCTCCGGCCGTAGAACCGCCGCGGTGTTGACGGTGATTTTGTCCGCGCCGGCACTGACCACCGCGCGAGCATCATCCAGGGTGCGAATGCCGCCGCCGGCGGTAAGCGGAATGTTGAGTTGCGCCGCGACCTTGCGAATGGTCTCGAGAAAAGTGGGTCGACGATCGCGCGACGCGGCGATGTCGAGCACCACCAATTCGTCGGCGCCTTCCTGGTTGTAACGCGCCGCGAGGGCGACCGGATCGCCGGCGTCGCGCAGCCCGACGAAGTTCACGCCTTTGACCACCCGCTCGCCGTCGGTGTCGAGGCAGGGAATGATGCGGCGTGCGAGAGTCATGCGCGAAGACCTGTAGCTACTTGTGAGTGCGGTTCGTTTACGATCTGCAAGAAGTTCTGCAACACGCGGCGCCCAGCGTCGGCGCTTTTTTCGGGATGAAATTGCACCGCGAAGATGTTGTCTTTTTCCAGTGCGGCGAGAAAGTTGCTGCCGTACAAACAAGTGGCGAGCGGCTCACGCATCGGAGCTCCGTTGTCAGGGACGGCGGCGTAGGAATGCGCAAAATAAAAAAAGGCGTCTGGCGCGATTCCACTCAGTAAGCGGGAAGTGCCGGTGGACTGAATCTGGTTCCAACCCATGTGAGGAAGTTTTGGGGCATCTTGCAAAGCGCGAATCGCGCCGGGAAAAATATTCAGGCCGCGTAAGTCCGGGGCCTCTTCGCTCATTTCGTACAGGGCTTGCAGGCCCAGACAAATTCCGAGGAAAGGTATGCCGCGACCGATCGCAGCGATGAGCGCTTCACGAAGGCCATTGTTATTCAGTGCACGAATTATTGCGGCGAAATGCCCGACGCCCGGAAGAACGATTGCAGAAGCCGCGGCGATTTTGTCTGCTGAACTGACCCGCTCCGTAGATGCCCCCAAACTGTGGAAGGTTCGTTCTACCGAAGGCAAATTTCCTGCGCCGTAGTCGAGCAGCGTAATCGTGGGGGTCATAGCAGCCCCTTGGTGCTGGGCAGGACGCCGCGCAAGCGTTTGTCGCGGGAGACGGCGAAGCGTAATGCGCGTGCGAACGCTTTGAAGATTGCTTCGATGTGATGATGCGAAGAACGACCATACAGTACGCTGAGGTGAACATTTGCTCGGGCGGACTGCGCGAAGCCTTGAAAAAAGTCTTCGACTAATTCTGTTTGCAGGTCTCCGACCAGGCCGGACTTTGGTGCGAAGGTCGACGGCGCAAACTGGGCGTCCGCTCAAATCGATGGCGGCGACCGCCAGAGTTTCATCCATGGGCATGACAAAATATCCGGCGCGCAGGATTCCGCGTTTGTTGCCCAGGGCTTTCGTCACAGCCTCGCCAAGGACGATGCCCACGTCTTCGACGGTGTGATGTTGATCGACGTCTAAATCGCCGCGCGCGGTGAGGGCCAAATCAAAGGCGCCGTGACGCGCCACCAAGTCCAGCATGTGGTCGAAGAAGCGGATGCCGGTGGAGATTTGTGCTTTGCCGCGGCCATCCAAATTCAGCTGCAGTTGAATGTTGGTTTCTTTGGTGATGCGGTGAATCTTCGCGGAGCGGGCCATTTTTAATTTTCTCCGCGCTTTCGCGGCGTTCGGTTCGTGAATTGTTTAATGACCTTCACCAAGCGGGACATTTCTGTGCTTGTGCCGATGGTGATGCGCACGAATCCTGGGCCCATGTCCTTGCTGCGATCGCGGACCAGAATTCCTTGGGCGGCTAGCTTGGCAAAAAGTTGTGGACCGCGAGTGCCAAAATCGGCGAGGACGAAGTTTGCAGTGCTGGGAAATGTTCTCACTCCGAGGCTGGTGAGTTGCGCCACAAACCATTCGCGCGTTTGGCGAATGGTGCGCACGTATTTCTGGATTGCGGCGCGTTCGGTAACGGCCGCCTCGGCGGCTACTAAGGCAGCGACATTCACGGGAAATGGCGGCATCGCTCGCCGCACCAATGCTAGCGATTCGCGGCAAGCCATGACCGCCCCGAGTCGCAAGGCAGCGAGGCCCGCGGCTTTGGAAAAAGTACGGGTGACGAACAACTGGGGATACTTGCGAATCAGCGACAACACGGATACGCCGGAGATTTCGGCGTAGGCCTCGTCCAAAACTACGGCGGTGTTGGGCGCGGCCTGCAGGATGTTCTCCACTTCGGCTTGGCCAAGGAGCGTCGCCGTCGGGTTGTTAGGATTGGCGATGAAGAGCACGCGCGGTCGTTTCGCCAGCGCGGTCAAGAATTCTTGCAGCGGAAACTCCATCTGCGCTCCGTAACGCAATGTCTCGGTTCGCGCGCCGGCGATTTCTGCGTAATAGCGATACATCGGAAAGGTTGGCTCGCAAATCAAGATGTGGCTGCCGGGATCGACGAAGGTGTCGAAGAAAACGCGGATGGCATCGTCGCCGCCGTTGGTGAGCAGCAATTCGTCAGAGCGGACGCCAAAATATTTGGCGATGCGCGCGGTGGGCGCGGCATATTCCGGGTACATGGCGATTTGCTGAGGGGAGAGCTTTCGCAATGCGCGTAACGCCGCGGGGCCGCACCCGCTGGTGTTTTCGTTGAAGTCGAGGCGCGTTTTCTTCAGGCGGCCTTCCGCGGGAGCCTCGTAAGTTTTCCGGTCGAGGATGGCTTGGCGAACGGGCAATTGCACTTTAAGTGCGGAGTCAGCGAGTAAATCGGTCGCCGAGCGTTTGGTGCTTCGCGGATTGTTCAACGGCGCACCGCCACGGCACTGGCGTGGGCCAGCAAACCTTCGGCGTGAGCCAACAATTCCACGTCGTCGGTGAGTCCTGCGAAACCTTCTTTGTGAATGGTCTGCACGCTGATGCATTTCACAAAGTCGGCGGCGGTCAAACCAGCGCGGGCGCGGGCCCAGCCGGAAGTAGGCAACACGTGGTTGCTGCCGCTGGCGTAATCGCCGAAGGACTGTGCGCTCCAAGGACCCACGAAAATTGTTCCAGATGCGGTAATGCGATCGAGTAGCGTCTGAGAATTGTCCGGCAAGCTCAAATGTTCGGGGCCGAAGCGGTTCACGAATTCGCATGCGGCTTCCAGCGACGAAGCCAGCAGAATTGCACCGCTGCGCACCGCGGAAACGTGCGCAGGATTCGATTTTGGAAGTTGCTTCAATTGTGCGCGAACTTCGTCGCGTACACGCACTGCTAGTTGGCGAGAAGTAGTGACTAAAAAACTGCCGGCGTCCGGTGCGTGTTCGGCTTGCGCCAACAGATCCGCGGCGATCCAACGAGGGTTTCCGTCTTCCGCGAGCACGATCGCTTCTGTGGGCCCTGCCGGAAGATCGATCGCGCAGTCGCTGCTGACGATTTGTTTGGCGGCGGTGACAAAGCGATTGCCTGGGCCGAAAATCTTATCGACTGAGGCGATACTCTTGGTGCCGTAAGCCAGCGCAGCGATGGCTTGTGCGCCTCCGAGTCTTGCAATCTGCGTAATTCCTAAAATATTCGCGGCAGCTAGCACTTCGGTGTTGGCATTCGGCGAAGTGACTACGATGCGTTTCACTCCCGCGACCACCGCCGGGATCGCGGTCATTAATAAGGTGGAGAGAAGAGAGAAGCGGCCGCCGGGAATGTAGCAGCCCACGGCTTCAATGGGGCGAACGATTTGCCCGATGGTGACGCCGGGTTCAACTTCGAAAGTCCATGGCTGCGGCATTTGTTTTTGGGCCACAACGCGGATGTTGCGCGCGGCATGCTCGATGGCATTTCGCAACTGGCTGCTGACTTCTTTACCGGCTTTTTCAATTGTGCGCGGCGCTACCCAAAACCCTGAACGCAGATCATCCCTGTCGAGTTTTTTGCTCCAGGAGCGTAGCGCTACATCGCCACGTTTTTGCACGTCCGCGACGATCCGTGCAGCGATGCGGTGGGCCTCGGCGTCGCGCTGGCGCCTGCGGTGCAGCAAGGATTGCTCAACTTTGGCGGTTAGTTTGACGATGTTCATCACAGCACGATCTTGTTCAAGGGATATTCGACGATGCCTTGCGCTTTTGCGGCTTTTAGTTTCGGAAGAATCTGGCGAACCACTGCTTCTTCGATAATGGTGTTGACCGCGACCCAGTCTGGGTCGCTCAGCGTGGAAATGGTCGGGTTTTTCAGCGCGGGCAGCACGCCGAGTACCGCTTCGAGATCCGCACGGCGCACATTCAGCATTAAGCCGACTTTGTGAGTTGCGTCGATGGCGCCTTGCAGCATCAGAATTAGATTTTGGGCCTTCTCGCGCTTCCAGGGGTCGGCTGCGGCTTGCTGATTCATGATGAAGACGGTAGCCGATTCCAGGACCGTGTCGACGATGCGCAAGCGATTGGCGCGTAATGATGAGCCGGTCTCGGTGACTTCCACGATGGCGTCGGCGAGTCGCGGGACTTTTACCTCGGTAGCGCCCCAAGAGAATTCCACGCGGGCGGTTACTCCGTGCTGCGCTAAATATTTTTCCGTGGTGCGGACCACTTCCGTGGCGATTACTTTGCCGGCGAGGTCCGCAGGCGCTTTGATCGGCGAATCTTCCGGAACAGCCAGCACCCAACGAACGCGTGCGAGGCGCTGCTTGGCGTAGACCAACTCGGCTAGTTCTTCGACATTCGCTCCAGTTTCCATCACCCAGTCGTGGCCGGTGATGCCCGCATCGAGCGCGCCGGTTTCGACGTAGCGGGCCATTTCCTGGGCGCGCACCATCAGGCACTCAATTTCGGTGTCGTCTATGGTGGGCACGTAGCTGCGGGAGCCGAGGGTGATTCTCCAGCCAGCGCGCGCGAATAAATCGATAGTGGCGTCCTGCAGGCTGCCTTTGGGAATGCCGAGTTTCAGCTGATTCATGATTTGCCGCCCTGGCCGTAGATTTCTTCGGGTGCAAAGGTGCGCTGTTCGACGATGGGAGCGTTGCCGTCGTTCTCCAGCGTGCGAAAAAAACAGCTGCGATAGCCCTCGTGGCAGACGCCGGGGCCGAGCGGCTCGACGCGTACCAGGATCGCGTCGGCGTCGCAGTCGATGCGCATTTCGCGCACGCGCAAAACGTGGCCACTGGATTCGCCTTTGCGCCATAATTTGTTGCGCGAGCGGCTGAAGAAGACGGCCTGCTGGGTGCGTTGTGTTTCGGCCAAGGCTTCGTCATTCATGAACCCCAGCATCAGGACTTCGCCAGTGGAGTGATCCTGGATGATTGCCGGCACCAGGCCGTTTTGTTTTTCAAAGGCAATCTTCACCGCGCCACCTTTCCGAATCAGAATGCCGACTAGACGACAGTAGGCGCTAAAAACAAAAAACCCGCTGGGCTTTAGTGCGCCAGCGGGTTACAGAGTGCTTGTGTGAACTGAAACTTATGCGCACCCCTGAACACGCGGCGTGAGGCCGTGATGATGGTGCCGATGGAGGTGATCAGTGCGCTTCATGATTGAGCCACCACGATAAAGAATGAAGGGCGGCGATGTCAATCGGGTAATGAGTCGAGATGTTTCGGTGCGCTGCTAGACGCTCATCAAGAGATGCACGGCGACGCCACAGTCGCCGTCGGGTAAGTCCTCCACGCGTTTGACTTCCGCCAAGTACTCGGCGCTTTCACGATCTTCCGGAGAGGCGTAAGGAAAGATCACGTAGACGCGCATGCCGGGATAGTAGGCGGAGCGTTGCGTGGTGAAGAAGATGCCTTGCTTGGAAGCGTTGACGCTTATAGGAATGTCTTCAAAAGTGCCATCGCGGGCCTCGGCGGGCCGTACGCGCAGTGGTTTGGCCATGTTGACGCGTGGGCTGCGACGCAAAACGGCGTAAGTAATTTCGACTTGTCCGGCCATCTCGTAAAGGTCCGCTGGTCTAATTCAATATCGCGGCGAGGAAAGGAAAGGTCAAGACTGCGGATATAAATGCATGCGAATTGGTACCGATTTGTGAGTGCGTTTTAATGCACAAAACTTGTGAACAGGCGTTCGGGAAAAGTAGGGTCTCAGGATGCGGGCGGCGACCAGAAATGAAAAAGCCGCGAGTCGAATCGCGGCTTCTCCACAGAATTGAAAGTGGCGAAATAGGTTAAGCAGAATAGCAGCAACTGCAGGCGGCCAATTCCGCGACCGGGTCGCGTTCCCACACCCCGAGCAACAGAACTTTTTCGCCGGTGGGATATTTGAAAACGTAGAAAACATTCTGTCCGCCTTCGACTTCAAAGAAGCCGGGACGGCGCGGATCAGCCTTAGCTGGAGCGTTTTGCTCCAGAAGGAAGCGCAGCTCGCTGAGTTGAGCCTGCGAATGGTTATTGAGGTCTTGTACCGCTGGTGTTCGTTTACTGGTTGAGATCATATATTTGGTCTTTCAAGCTTATCGTGCCGCTCACTAGTAGAGACGTAATCGCGCGGAAAATGTTTCGAGATCGGCAACTTTTTTAAAGGGTTTCAAATCCTGCGTTTGGAGCCTCTATCAGCAAAATCGTTACGATTCTTTATGCTCATTTGATGCCTGTTGCGCATCCTACGGTAGAACAAAGCAAGCAGCGATTTTGTGGATGCTTGGCAGATGAATAAATGCACCGCGGATGATAAACATTCATACCTATTCAGACTGGAGAGCGGCGGGTTTTATTCCCGGGAAGCTGGAGTCGCGCGAGGGTCGCGATTGGCCGCGAAGGTGCCTTCGGGGGACGGGCCTGAGCGTTGCGGCCTATTACTGCAAGGGGTACTTGCGCGTTTGTTATTTGTTTGCGATAGTGCGCATCACTCTTTCATGATGTGGGACAGGAATTCATAGTGACTAAGGCCGCCACCAAGAGCAGTGCCAAGCAGGATAAAGGGACGTTCAATCGGGACCGCCGACGCAAACATCACCACTGGCTGGTGACGGTGTTTTACGCGGACGGGGAAAAATTCGGGCGCGTCTACACTGACAAAGACAAAGCCACCCGCTTTGCCGACCGGCAAAAGCGTTCGCCGGTGGTGAAGTCCGCGCGCATCACGCAAGTGTCCTAGTCGCGCGGAAGCCCGTGAGCTGGGAATTTCCAGCGAGATAACTTTTAAGCTGCAGGATTGCTGATCGGGAATAGCTACGTGGCGAGAAAGCTTGTCGCTGCTCGGCCCGGCGTGTTATATAGAGAAGAGTCGTTGAGCGGCCTTAGTATAGTGGTAGTACGGAACCTTGCCAAGGTTCAGGTGTCGGTTCGATTCCGATAGGCCGCTCCATAAGTTCTTACCGGCTAAACGTTTCGCATCTTTCAGCAGTTTCGCATCCCCTTCCTCAAAGCTGTTGTCCTTCCTATCCTCGGAGAGCCTGGTCTTCGACTGCCGACTCGTCTTGCTGATCCGTGGTCTCCTGCTGAACCGGCGGCGATAAATGTGGAGAACCAGAACCGTGAAGATCACTTTAGAGATTCCTGATGCCGTATTTCGCCGGGCAAAGCAGATGGCTGACGGACGAGGTGTTTCCCTACGTGAATTAGTGATCGAAGCGGTCAAGGACAAACCAGCTACCGCAACCAAGCGTGCGGAAAAACCTTGGGTGAAGCACATGGGTAAACTGAAACACCCACGGCAGGAGACTGGTTGGATTAACCGCACCATCGCGGAAGCATCTGAAGGCATTGAAACGGAGATGTGGCGTTGATACTGGACAGCAACACCTTGTTCTTTTTCGGTTAGCTACGTTCGGAATTCTTTGCTCGCGACTCTGTGGGAAATGCGAGACAGCGAGTTCAGGAATGATTTTTGATGTAGAGGGGGTCGCGTTGGTGGAGGTCGGGGTCGAGGTTGGAGAAGTGCGGGCCGGTGAGCTGGCCTTGCGGGTTGGATTGCCAGGATTCGGTGAGAAGGAGTTTGTTGTGGAGGTCGTAGTAGTTGACGGTGAGTTGGGGGCCGCTGAAATTCATGGTGGCGAAGCCGTTGAAGCCCACGTTGATGTTTTCGTTGTTGGGGTAGGGGCGGTCGTCGTAGAGGATGCAGTTGCAGTCGAGGATGTCGGGTTGCTTGGCGCGGTCGACGGGCATGCCGCCGTGGCCGATGCAGCGACCGAAGGCCTGGATGCCGTCTGGGACGCCGAAGCAGTCGTACATGGAGAAGCGGTGTTCGTGGCCCCAGAACCAGAGGACTTGGCGATCGGCGAAAAATTTGCGGAGTTGCTGGCCGGGGATGCGGTACCAGTCGTCGAAGCTGGAAAAATATTGGTGATGGGAGAGAAGGACAGTGGCGGGCGTGGTGCCGTCGGCGTTGGGGACGATGATTTTTTCGAGCCAGTCGAGTAATTCGGGGCGGAGAGCGCAGGTGGGCTTGAACCAAGTGCTTTTGCGCAGGAATGGCAGGGCTTTGAAGCGGCCAAGGTAGTCGAGCAGGCTGCGGAAGCCGGCGGAGTTGTAGCCAGTGTCGAGGCCGATGATGCGCCAATATTTATTTTGCAGGCAGAAGAAGCTGGCGCCCTGGCCGGAGTTTTTTCCGGTGGCGGGATCGACGACGCCGAGTGTGGGCAGGAATTGCAGGAAGTAGGCGTCGTCGCGAGCGTACATTTCGTGATTACCGCTGAGGGCGAAGCTGCCGCGTTTGCCGTGCAGCCACTTCACGCCTTTGTGGCGGAGGCCGTCCACGCCGAGGCAATTCACTTCTAGTTCGGGTTGGTCGCCGACGTAGTAGACGTCGCCGAGATGGATGGTGAAGTCCGGGTCATGGGTGACCATCTGATTCGCGACTTGTTGGGCTTCGTCGGTGCCGCTGCCCCAATCGCCGGCAACGCTGAGTTTTAGGTCGTCGGAGAAGGTGTAGACGCCTTCGCCGTCGGGATAGGTCTGGAAGGGGTGTTTCTTTTTGGTGATGAAGTGGAGGACGTGGCGGAGCCAGATCCACGCGTTGGATGGAGTGCTGGCGAAGGCGGCGAGTCGTTGGAAACCGTCGGCGTCGGGAGGGTGGCCGACCTTTGCGGCGAGTTTTCGAAAGTAGGCCACGATGGCGCCCCGGCCGAGATGGCGGTATTGGCCGAGGTCTTTGGCGCCGAAGTTTGGTGGGGGCGCGGGCATGGGTTGGAAATAATAACGCGAGGCCTGCATAGATTGGTAGGAGGTGGAAATTTGATGGGGAGAGAATTCGAATTGCGATGGGTGCGCCGGTGATCGGTGGTGGGACGGAACTGAGAGGGAGACGGCGGAATTTGCATAGGATTTCCTCAGAGGTGGGGGTGCGAAATTTTGGAAGTCGGGTAGGATGCGTTTCTACGAAATGAAAATGCGAAGGATTGCGGTGGGGAGTTTGCGGGGGCCGAAGTTGGAGGCGGTGCGGGATGCGGTGCAGCAATTCGCGCCGTTGTTTGGCGGTGGTGCGCAGTTTGAAGTGATGGGCTTTGAGGTAGAGAGTGGGGTGGGGCATACGCCGCTTTCGGCTGTGGAGTCGATGCGTGGGGCGCGGCAGAGGGCTGAGGGGTTGATGCGGCGCGCGGAGTCGAATGGCGAAGTTTTCGATTTCTATGTCGGGGTGGAGGGTGGGCTCGATGTGATGGTGCCTGGTGAAGATATTGCGCGCGCGGACGGTGAGAGGTCAGCGGGATTTGAACGGCGGGTGTTTTTGGAGAGTTGGGCGTATGTGACGGATGGGGTGCGCGGGCATTTTGGGCGGAGTGGGGCGATTGAGTTGCCTGAGGCGTTGGCGGATGAGGTGGTCGAGAAGAAGGTTGAGTTGGCGGTGGCGATCGATGGGTTTGCCGGGCTGGTGGGGATTCGCGATCGGCAAGGGGCTTGGGGAATTTTGTCTGGGGATTTGATTACGCGGCGAGAGGCGTTTCGAGTAGCGGTGATTGCGGCGTTTGCGCCGTTTTATAATGCCGCGCTGTTTCACACTGGGCGGACTCAAGCGGCGGCAAAAGCATCTAACTGAGGGAGAGGAAAAACTTGGACATTGTAAAAGGGAATATGGGGTGGATTGAAGTGGTGGTGGGGCCGATGTTTTCGGGGAAAAGTGAGGAGTTGATTCGGCGGTTGCGGCGGGCGGAGTTTGCGCGGCAACGGGTGCAGATCTTTAAGCCGGCGATCGATCAGCGGTATGCGGAGAATGAGATTGTGTCGCATAGCGGGCTAGGGATTGCCTCGGACAATGTGACGAAGGCGGCGGAGATTATGGAGAAGGTGCAGCCGCGGACGGAAGTGATTGGGATTGATGAGGCGCAGTTTTTGGGTGAGGAAGTGGTGGATGTTTGCACCAAGCTGGCGAACTTGGGTAAACGCGTGATCGTTGCCGGGCTGGATACGGATTATTTGGGGCGGCCGTTTGAGCCCATGCCGCGGTTGTTGGCGGTGGCGGAGGAGATTACCAAGTTGTTGGCGATTTGTGTGCGGTGTGGGAATCCGGCGGTGCACACGCAGCGGCTCGTTGAGAGTGAGGAGTTGGTGGTGGTGGGGGCGTCGGGGATTTATGAGGCGCGGTGTAGGCGGTGTTTTGAGCCGAATCCGGCGTCGGCGAAGAAGGATAGTGTGGCGCCGTTGATGATGAGGACGCGGGCGGGGGCGTCGGGGGCGAAGTAGTTCGCGGTTGTTCTAAATAGCTTAAAAACAAAACATCGGGGCTCACTTGGTGCCCGTCCCACCCTTGCAGAAACCGCAAGGGTAGGCCACCCGGTTTTGTAGCGGGTCTAAAAAAATATAAAAGCAAATCTACGGTTGGAACACACCTCCCAACATTGTTGTAGGTCCATTCCAAAGTGAAACGCTAGAGTTGAATCT
Organism: uncultured Acidobacteriota bacterium; assembly: GCA_963846145.1. Classification (GTDB taxonomy): domain Bacteria; phylum Acidobacteriota; class Terriglobia; order Acidiferrales; family UBA7541; genus Acidiferrum. The sequence goes on from CAWJUV010000012.1 coordinate 36,354, forward strand.
GCGCGGTTGAGGCGGACATTTCTCTAGATAAGGACTGAGATGATTATTGAGGCGAAGGCGCCGACGCGGGTGGATTTGGCGGGTTCGACGCTGGATATTTGGCCGTTGTATCTGTTTCATCCTGGAGCGGTGACGGTCAATGCGGCGATTTCGCGGTATGCATCGTGTGTGATTGAGACGGGGGCGCCGGGGAGTAAAAAGATTAAGTTGGTGTCGCGGGATGGAAAGCGGGAGGAGAGTTTTGCGTCTCCGAAGGCGCTGGCGGCGGCTGGGCGGTATCGGCTGCCGTTGCTTGCGGAAATCGTGAAATATTATCAGCCGGCGTTTGGGTTTACGTTGACGACGGACTCGGAAGCGCCTGCGGGGGCGGGGATCGGCGGGTCGAGCGCGATGGCGGTGGCAATTTGTGCGGCGCTGGACCGGTATACGGGAATGGGGAAAAGCAAGGTCGATTGGATACACATCAGCCGTGATGCGGAAGCGGTGGTGATTCGTGTGCCGACCGGGACGCAGGACCATTATCCGCCAGCGTTTGGCGGAGCTGCGGCGATTGAGTTGCCGCCGGGTGGGGAACGGCGGGTGGAGTTGCGTGTTGATCTGGATGAGCTGGAGAAGAGAATTGTGGTTTGTTATACCGGCAAGCCGCGGCAGCACGGGATCAACAATTGGGAAGTTTTTAAGGCGCACATTGATGGTAAAGCGCGGGTGCTGAATGGGCTGGAGCGGATTTCGCAGGTGGCGCAGTTGCTGCGTGTGGCGGTGGAGAAGGCGGATTGGGATGAGGCGGGGCGGTTGATGCGGGAGGAGTGGTTGTTTCGCAAGAGGAATTTGCCGACAATTTCGACGAAGAAGATTGACCGGGTGATCGCTGATACGAGGCGGGTTGGAGCGCTGGCGGGGAAGGTTTGTGGGGCTGGCGGGGGCGGGTGTGTGGTGTTGTTGATTGAGCCGGATGCGCGTGGGCGGGTGGAGGAGGCGGTTCGGGGTGCGGGTGCGGAAGTGTTGCCGGTGACGATCGATCGGCATGGGGTGCAGGTGACGTCGAAGTGACGGCCTGAGTAAGCGGTTCCTTCCTTAGTGGTTTAGATTCCTTGTGTTTTTCTGTGCGTCAAAACAGGTGGGGTGGCATGGCGCCGCTGTGAGCGGGGGTCTGTCTGGTGGGAACTTCTGTAATTGGTACAGGGAAATAGCCCTTGGGGTCAGTTAAGCAGGGCAATAAGCGGGTGGTGGGTATGGCTGTTCAAGGCGGATTTCGCATCATAGAATGGGCGGGATTGATGGGTTGGCATGGGTAGGGTCGAAGAAGTCAGAACCGGCGGGTTGAAGTGGTGCCGTCCCACCCTTGCAAAAACCGCAAGGGTAGGCCGCCCGGGTTTGGTTAGGTTGAAGAAGTCAGAACCGGCGGGTTGAAGTGGGCCGTCCCACCCTTGCACACACCGCAAGGGTAGGCCACCCGGTTTTTGGTTAGGTTGAAGAAGTCAGAATATTTGAGGCTATGAACTTTTTAACGATCATTGTCGCGGGGCTTTTTATGTTGGCGTATGCGGATGTGCCGCAGGTCAATAGTTTGCGGCAGCCTGCGTCGACGGCGGCGTTTCCTACGGATGCGGAGATTTCGCCGTTTGGTGGGGATGCGACGGCGATGGATGCGGATGGGCAGAATGGTGCCGCTCCGGGGCAGAGTGGGAGTAAGAGTGCGACGTTGCAGGAGAGTTCGAAGCTGACACTGCTGCGGTATGTGTCGGGGGAATATGCCAAAGCGTTGAAGGCGCTGCCGGCGGGGAAAGACGGATTTATTGTCCATGTGGGCCAGCCGACGGATGACAACATGTTGGACCGGCAAGTGGTGTCGCATGGTGCGGCGGTGAACTCGGGCGACCGGGTGCAGATTACGAAATTGGAGTTTCAAGCGAAGCAGATTGTGGTGGATTTGAATGGTGGGGGACGTGGGAAGAAGCGGTTCCGCGACCGCATTCATTTCGAGATGGGCGGGAATTTCCCCACGAGCACGAGTACCTCGACTACGCCGCAGGATGCCGGACCGCCGGGATTGCAGCCGGGGATGGGGAGTACGTTGTACCTGGAGTTTGCGCAGCCGGTGCCGGATTTGTCGCCGGATGATTTGAAGAAATTGTTGGCGCCGTTTATGGATTTTGCGCGGCAAAGGTCGGCGTCGGTGCAGTGGGTGGACACGTTGCCAGCGGAATTGCGCAAGGCGATTCAAGAGCGGATAGCGGTGGTGGGGATGGATCGCGAGGAAGTGGTGGCGGCGATTGGCAAGCCGGAACATAAGGTGCGGGAGCGGGATCAGGAAGGGAATGATATTGAAGATTGGATTTATGGGCAGCCGCCGTCGAAGACGGTATTTGTGCGATTTACGGGGAATCGGGTGACGAGTGTGAAGCAGTTTCCGCAGTAGATTTTTGTGAGTTTGTCGAAATTCTCGCCAAGTTTTTCCTTATCATTGTGAATGAAGTTCGGTGCGGCCTAGTTTGACTTTTGCTAAGGCTGCACATAGCATTTTCTGTTCGATGCTGCGGCTGATTGTGTGTGAAGCGCCCGCGGTTTTTTGTATGTGGTGGAATGAAAGTTATCGTGGATGTGGCTGAGACTCTTACGGAGGAATGATGATTAAGGTGGGGATTAATGGGTTTGGGCGCATTGGGCGCAACATTATGCGCACGGCGCTGGACGATAAGGATATTCAGTTTGTGGCCGTCAATGATGTGACGGATGCGGCGACGCTGGGGCATTTGCTGAAGTACGACTCGGTGCTGGGGAATTTGCCGCACAAGGTGACGCATACGGACGACACTATCAGCGTGGAGGGAAAGAGCTTTAAGGTTTTCAAGACGAAAGATCCGGGCGAGATTGATTGGAACTCGGTGGGCGCGGATATCGTGGTGGAGTCGACCGGATTGTTTACCAAGGGAGTGGATGCGAAGAAGCATCTGCGTGGGTCGGTGAAGAAGGTGATTATTTCGGCGCCGGCGGATGGGCCGGATGCGACGTTTGTGCTGGGAGTGAATGAGAAGACCTACGATCCGGCGAAGCATCATGTGGTGTCGAATGCGTCGTGCACGACGAATTGTTTGGCGCCGGTGGCCAAGGTGCTGAACGACACGTTTGGGATTCAAGCCGGCACGATGACGACGATTCACTCGTACACGAATGATCAGAAGCTGCTGGATTTGCCACACAAGGATTTGCGCCGGGCGCGTGCGGCGGCGTTGAACATGATTCCGAGTTCGACGGGAGCGGCGAAGGCGTTGCATCTGGTGATCCCGGAGTTGAAGGGGAAACTGGATGGGTATGCGATGCGAGTGCCAACGCCGAATGTGAGCGTGGTGGACTTGACGGTGTTTGTGGAGAAGCCGGCGACAGTGCAGTCGGTGAATGCGGCGTTGAAGGCTGCGGCGGAAGGCCCGATGAAAGGCGTACTGGGGTATACCGAAGAGGAGTTGGTGTCGGCGGATTTTAAGGGCAATTCGAATTCGTCGATTGTGGATGCGGGGTATACCAAGGTTGTGGGGGATAGGTGCGTGAAGGTGCTGGCCTGGTATGACAATGAGTGGGGATATTCGTGCCGGTGCCGGGATTTGATTAAGTTGTTGGCGGAGAAGTTGTAGGACTTGGAATCCGGGGCGAGGTGGCTCGGTTGATGCCTCGGTGATGTTTGATCTAAACCCCCAGACGCAACTACGGCGTCTGGGGCACCCGGTTTTTTGAAGTGTTTGAAGAAGTCAAAATAAAGAATCCAGGTTCATGAACCAACTGCGAACCTTGACTACCTTCGTTTGTTTAGGTCTTCGAGAAAATTGGAAAATACATGGCGAAATTGACGATTCGGGATTTGGATTTGAAGGGGAAGCGCGTGTTTGTGCGGGTGGATTTTAATGTGCCGTTGAAGGATGGGGTGGTGACGGATGACACGCGCATTCGGGAGACGTTGCCGACGTTGAAATTGGCGATGGAGAAGGGCGGGCGGGTGGTGCTGGCTTCGCATTTGGGGCGGCCAAAGGGGACGCGGAACGAGAAATATTCGTTGAAGCCTGCCGCGGCGAAGTTGCAGGAGTTGTTGGGGAAGCCGGTGGCGTTTGCTGGGGATTGTGTGGGTGCCGATGCGGAGAGTGCGAGTAAGGCGCTGAAAGATGGAGAGGTGTTGTTGCTGGAGAATGTGCGGTTCTATGAGCAGGAAGAGAAGAATGATGAGGCGTTTTCGAAGCAGCTAGCGGCGCTGTGCGATGGGTTGTTTGTGTGCGATGCGTTTGGGTCGGCGCACCGGGCGCATGCTTCCGTGGTGGGGATTACGAAATTTGTGAAGCAGGCGGCGGCTGGGTTGTTGATGGAAAAAGAATTGGCGTATATGGGGAAGGCGATTAGTAATCCGGCGCGGCCGTTTGTAGCGATTATTGGAGGGGCGAAAGTTAGCGACAAGATTGAAGTGGTTGAGAATCTGATGAAGATTGCGGATGCCATGCTGATTGGTGGCGGGATGGCGTATACGTTTTTTAAGGCGCAGGGGAAGGGCATTGGGAAGTCGCTGGTGGAGAATGACAAGTTGGATTTGGCGAAGAAACTGTTGGATGAGGCTGCGCGGAAAAATTTTAAGTTGATGCTGCCGGTGGATCATGTGGTGGCGCCGGAGTTTAAGCCGGATGCGCCGGCGAAGACGGTGGGCGTGGACGAGACGCCTGAGGATCAGATGGGGCTGGATATTGGGCCGCGGACCGTGGAGTTGTATGGCGCGGAAATTTCGAGAGCGAAGACGATTGTTTGGAATGGACCGATGGGAGTGTTTGAGATGCAGGCGTTTGCTGCGGGGACGTTGGCGGTGGCTAAGGCGGTGGCGGCGGCCACTGGTGCGGGGGCGACGTCGATTGTGGGTGGAGGGGATTCGGTGGCGGCGATTCAGCAGTCGGGGTTGGCGGGGAAGATTTCGCATATTTCGACGGGTGGTGGGGCTTCGTTGGAGTTTTTGGGTGGAAGAAAATTGCCGGGCGTTGAAGCGCTAACGGAAGTGAGCTGATGAGACGGCGGGTGATTGCGGGGAATTGGAAGATGTATAAGACGGTCGCGGAGACGCGGGTGTTTTTTGAGGCGTTTGTGCCGGTGGCGGAGCGGGCGGATTATTGCGATGTGGTGGTGGCTCCGCCGTTTACGTCGATTGCGGCGGCGGTGGAGGCGGTGGAGGATACGCAGATTGGAATTGGTGGGCAGGACGTTTATTGGGAGAAAGAAGGGGCCTACACCGGGGAGATTTCGGCGGCGATGCTGGTGGGGGCTGGGTGCAAATACGTGATTATCGGGCACTCGGAGCGGCGGCATGTTTTTGGGGAGACGGATGAGATGGTGGCGAAGAAGACTAAGGCGGCGTTGGCTGCCGGGTTGACGCCGATTGTTTGCGTGGGGGAGACGCTCACGGAGCGGGAGGCGGGGAAGGCGCACCAGATCTGCGAAACGCAGTTTTCGAATGGAGTGGGTGCGTTGACCGCTGAGGAGTTCTCCCGTATTCTGATGGCATACGAGCCGGTGTGGGCGATTGGCACTGGTCGCACGGCTACCCCTGAAATTGCGGCGACTTCGCATAAGTATTTGCGGGAGTGTGTGGGGAGGCGGTTTTCTGCCGAGGCGGCGGCTGCGTTGCGGATTCTTTATGGCGGCAGCGTGAAGCCTGAGAATATTGCGGGGTTGATGGCGCAGGAAGAGTTGGACGGGGCGCTGGTTGGCGGGGCGAGTTTGGATCCCAAGTCGTTTGGAGCGATTGTAGAAGGGGCGAAGTCCTAGGGTTTTCTGCGATTTTTTTAGGGATGCGTTGAGACTTTGAGAGTTAGAGCGTGAGTGGAAGTTAGGCGCTGCGCTACAAGGGAAGAGAAATGCCAGGTTGGATGCAGTGGACGGTGGCGTTGTTGGTGGGGATGGGGATTATTGCGGTTGGGTTTAAGTACGCGGGGCCGGTGTTGATCACGTTTTTTGTGATCAACTGCCTGGTGCTGATTATAGTGGTGCTGCTGCAGAGCGGTAAGGCGGCGGATTTGGCTGGAGCGTTCGGTGGGGCGGGGAGTCAGACGGCGTTTGGGCCGCGTGGTGCGGCGAACGTGTTGTCGCGGGCTACGACGTGGTGCGCGATCATGTTTATGTTGTGCGCGATGGCGTTGGTGTTGAGGACGGATCGCGGTGTGGTGCAGGGTGGGTCGGTGTTGCAGAATGTGGCGCAACCGAAGCCTGCTGCGCCTGTGACGACGAAACCGGCGGCTCCGGTGACGCCTGTGCCTTCGCCTGCTACAACTGCGCCGGGGGCCTCGCAGCCGGGAAGTTCTTCGCCGGTGAGTCAGCAGCCGCCGAATGTGCCGTCAACGCCTTCGAGCAAGCCTGTGGCGCCGGCTCCTGCGTCTACTCCGGCTCCTAAGAAGCAGTAATTCCTCTCGTTCTAGATTCGTTGAATAGGCCTGGAAGAAATCCAGAAAAACCGGTGGGGTTGCAGTACGCCTCGGCGTCCCACCCTTGCAAAGACCGCAAGGGTAGGCCACCCAGTTTTGGGTTAGGACGAAGAAGCCGGGTGCATTGTGGGAATGGTGTCATCCGTTGTGACGGAAAGCACTGATTGGTAAACGACTTGCGAGCTTGGTGTGCGGGTCGATAACGGATCAGAAACAAGTGTTTCATCGTGCGGCCTGCCTGTTGGTTGGAACCCTAAACTAAGAGTCTGATGCGAATGTCGCGCTGCTGCGCTGTTGGGTTGGTGTTGCTGCTGGGGGCGGGGTGTGTGCCCGCGCAGCAAAGTGTGCGTACGCTGGCGCGCGATGTAGGGCAGCCGACTACGATGCTGACGCATATTTTGGATGTGAAAGCGTTGAGCACTGCGGATGCGGCGAAAGCTGTTCCGGTCCGACTGACTGGCGTTGTGACCACGTTGTCCGGTTGGAAGAATTCTTTCTTCTTGCAGAGCGGGGATTATGCGATTTCTGTCGATCGCAGCGATACGACTGCGGTGCAATCCGGCGATGAGGTGGAGGTCGTTGGTGTGAGCGCGGCGGGAATGTTTGCGCCGGTGGTCGCCGCTAACCAAGTGACGGTGCTGAAGCGCGGGACGTTACGCAAAGCGGATTTGCCCAAAGCCAAGCGCGTGGATTATGGCGATTTGGCGACGGGACGGTTGGATAGTTCGTGGGTGCAGGTGGATGGAATTGTGCGGTCGGAAGCGGTGTCGGAGATTTGGGGCAGGGAAGTTTTGTTTCTGATGCTGCGGGTGGGCGCTTCGAACTTGCCCCTTCTGGTACTGAACTACGAGAAAAAAGATCCGGGATTGGTGGACGCCAAGGTGACGGTGGAAGGGGCGTGTGGCGCGGTGTTTAACGACCGGCGGCAACTGACCGGGGTCCGACTGTTCGTGCCGAGTTTGGGTAATGTGCATGTTGAGGAAGCGCCGCGGGTGGACCGTTTTGCGATGGAGCCGACTTCGCTGGATGAATTGTTCCGGTATGGATCGGCGAAATCGTCGGAGCACGAGATCAAAGTGGCGGGGGTGGTGTCGTACCAGGATCGACCGAACAAGCGGCTGTACCTGCAGGGGAAGAGCGGCGGGATCGTGGTGAACACCGCGCAGACGACTTTTCTGGAGCCAGGGGATCGTGTTGAAGCGGTTGGATTTTTGAGTGGTGCGCAGTTTTCGATCACGCTGGATGACGCGGTGTTTCGGAAGGTTGGGCACGAAGAACCGCCTACGGCCGTTGAAGTGAACCCGGCGCAGATGATTCAGGATAAAGACGGGTTTCGATTCGCGCCGTTTGATGGGCTGCTAGTGCGGGCGAATGGAAGCCTGGTGGAAAAAATCAAGCAGGGGCCGCAAGAGACCTGGGTGATTCGCAACGGGGGGCAGGTTTACAACGCGGTATTTGCCCCAGGCGATGATGTGGCGGAATTTGAACGCATTCATATTGGGAGCAAATTGCAGTTGACCGGAGTTGTGCGCACGGAAGTGAATCAGCGCGGGGAGCCGCAAGGTTTTGTGTTGGTGGTGCGCGAGAGTGAGGATGTCGCGGTATTAGGGACGCCGTGGTGGGATGCGCAGCGGTCGGTGTGGTTGGTGGGGATGCTGGTGGGCGCGTGTTTTGTGATGTTGATCTGGGGGCTGCAGACACGCCGGGCGCTGCGGGATTTATCGCCGAGACATGCGGCGAGCAGCCGGGAAATTATTAGGCGGTGCCGGATTTTTGCGCGGGCCGCGGGAATTGCGGTGGCGGTAGTCGCGGCAGCGGCGCTGTTGGCGTGGCTTTTTGACTTCGAGATTTTGCGGAGGCCGGGCGGGGCGATTTTGTATCCCAACGCGGCGCTGAGTTTGCTGTTTGCGGGATGTGCGTTGACGCTCACGGAACGATTGCGGCGACGAGGCGGTGTGTTGCGGAATTTTCTGGCGCTTGCGGCGGGATTGATCGGGTTGCTGACGTTGCTGGAATATTCGCTACGGGTGGATTTGCATATCGATGAGTTGATGTTCCGCGATGAAGTTTCTGAAGTGCACGGGCGGATGGCGGTGGCGACGGCCATCAATCTGGTGCTGCTGTCGATTGCGTTGCTGTTGGCGGAGCGGAAAAAGTCGACTACCGCGAGCCAATTGTTGACTGGAGTGGCGGGGCTGCTGTGCGTGCTGGCCAGCTTGGCGGATTTGTATTCGGTGCCGACGCTGTTTTCGTTTGGAGCGCAGAACGGGATGGCGGTGCCGGCGATGTTTTCCTGCATGATTTTGTGCGGGGGGATTTTGGCGTTGCAGGCGGATCGTGGGCTGATGGCGGTGGTTACCAGCGACGGGCCGGGCGGAGTGATTGCGCGCATGCTGCTGCCGGTGGCGCTGTTGATGCCGGCGGCGCTGGGGTGGACACAGTGGAAGGGACAATTTTCGTATGAGCTGTATAGCAGTTCGGAGGGCTTGGCGCTGTTTACGGCGTCTTTGATTGTGGTGTTTGTGTCGATCATTTTAATCGGCGCGGCGTTGCTGAATCGTTCGGATTTAGAGCGGGTGCGGATGGAGTTTGAGGCCAGCCACGACGGGTTGACGCGCCTATTGAATCGCACCGGGATTATGGAGATGCTGCGGGTGGAGCTGATTCGATCGGGGCGGGAGCGGAAGCCGATCAGCGTGATTTTGGCGGACGTGGATCACTTTAAATCGGTGAATGATGAGTTGGGGCATCAGGCCGGAGATGAAGTGTTGAAGGAAGTGGCGCGGCGATTGAAGTTGAGCTTGCGCGATTACGATGGCGTGGGGCGATTTGGCGGGGAAGAATTTTTGATGGTGCTGCCTGCGTGTGAACTGAACGCGGCGGTCTCGCGGGCGGAGTTGATTTGCGCGGCGATGTCGAGTGAGCCGATCGTGTTGCCGGATCAGACTCGCAGCGTGACGCTGAGTTTGGGAGTGTCGGTGGTAGAGCCGACTTCGCCGAACCGGCAGGAATCGCTGATTCAGGCCGCGGATGTGGCGTTGTATGAGGCGAAGAATGGCGGGCGAAATCAGGTGCGGGCGATGGTGCCGAAACCGTTGCCGGAACTGGCCGGGGTAGTGTGAGTCTTTCGCTGGGGCTGGTGAAGCGGCAGGACCGCTTCCACGCGAGTGCCGGTATCGCCGGAACTGATGCGCACCTGGCCGTTTAGTTCGCGAACGCGTTCGCGCATGCTGGCGATGCCTACGCCGGGTTTTTGAGGATGGCCATTCAGAGAATCGAAACCCTTTCCGCTGTCTTCGACGAGTAAGGATGCGGAGTCGTCGTCGACGTGCAGAGCGATTTTGGCGGTTTTGCTCTCCGAGTGGCGAATGATGTTGGTCAGGCTCTCCTGCAGTACCCGAAACAAAACTAATTCGACGGTTTGTGGCAGGCGCTCCATGCGATGGGGAAGCTCGAGGTCTACTTTGATGCCGCTGCGTTCGGCGAAGCCGTCGACGAGCCAGGGGATGGCGGAGGCCAGGCCTACTTCTTCGAGGAGGGGAGGATGCAGGAGGTGCGACATGGTGCGGACTTCCGAGGTGCATTGATCGAGGAGTTTCAGGGCGCCGGAGAGGGACATGACACGCGGATCGCCTTGCAAGTTTTCGAGGGTGACTTCGCAGGACATTTTGATGGCCATCAGGTACTGGCCAATGCCGTCGTGGAGTTCACGGGCGACGCGGCGACGCTCTTCGTCCTGGGCTTCGATGACGCGGGCGGAGATTTTTTGGAGCTCGACGTTGGCACTTTCGAGTTGGAGTTTGCGTTCTTCGGAGACGGTTGCGGCGGTGACCATGTTGTGAATTTGAGGGATGAGGCCGGGGAGGGCGATGGCGGTGACGACGGAAGCGAAGGCGGTGACCAGCTTGACGTCGCCAGAGAGCCAGTAGAGCGGTTTCCAAAGGACTACGATTTCCATGAAGTGGGTGAAGCCGCAGGCGACGATGAAGAGGCCGAAGGCAAGGAACATCCAACTGAAGGGGACTTCGCGACGGGTGCGCCAAACGAGATAGACGAGGGTGCAGGAGATGGCGACGTAGGAGAGCCAGATGGCGGCGTCGGTACCGATATTGAGGGCGATGAGCGATTTGTTGTTGAGGTAACAGAAGGAGTGGGGGAGGAAGTTGCCGGCGGAGAGCATGCCGCGGATGGCGGTGGGGATGAGGGCGATAGTGGCGATGGTTAGACCAAGGGCGCCGATGAAGCCGCCAGCGAGGAGATTGCGGCTCGGGGCGGCTGAAGAAGTGGCCATTTTGGGGCAAGGCCTCCGTTAGCGAAGATGACGAACTGGCCGAGAGGAATGAGAAACGAGTTCAGGCTAAATTAGGGTTTTCCAAGCGTGAGGGCTATAGGGAAGAGACTGGAGGGTGCGCAAGCTGTTAGCTCCTGGGCGTGGGCTGCGATTAATACTTTATCTATAACGTGTGGGGGCACAGATGATCGATTGAAGGTGAGAGAGAAGCAAATCCCACCGCGTGAGATCTGGAACGGTGGTTGGAGTTGTGGCGGTGATGTCGTAAAATGGCTGCGATGCGGTCGTGGCGGAACTGGCAGACGCACTAGCTTGAGGTGCTAGCGCCGCAAGGCGTGGAGGTTCGAGTCCTCTCGACCGCACCAAATTTTGGGTTGTTTTCTCCGATTCAAAAAGTCAAAAGCCACCGTTAAAAGAACCCAGGTTCATGAACCAGAGGCGACCCTGTGGCGCCGGCCTTTTTCTGATTTGCGTTCCCTCCTTTCGCAAGCGTCCTTTAACAAATTTTTGTCACCCGACCGGTGTTGAGGGTTGCATCAATGGGGTGTGGATTGTGCTAATTCTTTGATTGCATCTGTGGGGGGCGGGCAGATAATCGTTGTACTGAGCGGTTGTATGCGCTGTGCATTGGATGAACGGGCGCGGAACTGCTGAGATTTTGTTGGGCGTGGGCGATGGCGACCGAAGTAAAACGACGACACGAAATTGAATTGATCATTGAGGATATTGGCGGGGGGAATGGGCGAAATCGTCCGCCAGCGCACCGCGGAGGCGGTGGCGATGACTGGCGGGGGCGCAAGGAACCGGAGAAGAGCTCACGGCAACGCTCGGTGAGCATGATCGTGATTCTGCTGGGGTCGGTGACGACCTTTTTTCTGGCGGCGTTGGTCGCGTATGTTTGGCTGAAATATTCCAATCCAGGGTGGCAACGGTTTCGGTTTCCGGCGCTGGTGTGGCTAAACACTGCGGTGTTGCTGGCGAGCAGCGTGACGATGGAGCTGGCGCGTTGGCGTTTGAAGAAGGCGGATGTGGATGGGTTTCGCGGCCTGTGGGCGCTGACCACGTTATTGGGGATGGGATTTGTCGCGGGACAAATCGCGGTGTGGCGGGAGTTGGCGGCACAGGGCATTTATTTGTCGACCAACCCGGCGAGCAGCTTTTTCTTTATCTTCACGATCGCGCACGTGGTGCATTTGTTGGGAGGCTTGGGCGCGCTGGTGTTTGTTTTGCTGCGAAATTTTGATCGGTCGGATGTGTCGCGGACGACTGCGGCGTCGGTGACTTCGTATTTCTGGCATTTTCTAGATGGGCTGTGGGTATTTCTGGCGTTTGTGTTTTTCCTGGGCCGCTAAAGCGCAGTGTTTTCGTTTGCTGATCGTACCGGCTGGAACTTAGAGAACAGTAAGCTGAGTGAAGTGCTGGCGGCGCATCGTGCGGCGGGTAAGCCGCTGATTGATCTCACCGTTTCCAATCCAACTGAATGTGGGTTTGAGTACCGCGCCGAGGAGATTTTGCGCGCGCTCGGTGATCGCGCGGGCTTGCGTTATGAGCCGGTGGCGGCGGGATTGGTGTGGGCGCGTGCGGCGGTGGCGGAGTACTACCGTGTGTCGCATGGCGTGGAGATTGGTGTGGAGGATTTGTTTTTGACGACGAGTACGAGTGAGGCTTACTCGTTTGTGTTGCGGACGTTGTGCAATGTGGGGGAAGAGGTGTTGGTTCCGCAGCCAGGGTATCCGTTGCTGGATTATTTGGCCGGGCTTTCGGATGTAGTGCTGAAGAGATATCCGTTGATTTATGACCACGGGTGGCAGATGGATTTTGCTTCGTTGGAGAAGGCGGTTACGGGGAAGACGCGGGCGGTGGCGATGGTACATCCGAATAATCCCACGGGGCATTTTTGTAAAGATACGGATATGGAGAGGTTGAACGAGATTTGTGCGGAGCGAGGGTTGGCGATTGTGGCCGATGAGGTGTTTCTGGATTTTTCGCTGCGCGAGAGGCCGGTGCGGAGTTTTGCGGCTGCTGGCGGCAAAGCGCTGACGTTTACGATGAGTGGGCTATCGAAGATTGCGGGGTTGCCGCAGATGAAGGTGGCGTGGGTGGCAGTGAGCGGGCCGGAGGAGTTGAAGAGGGAGGCGAGGGCGCGGTTGGAAGTGATTGCGGATACGTATTTGTCGATGAATGCGCCGGTGCAACTGGCGTTGCCGGTGTTGTTGGAGCAGCGTGGGAATTTTCGGGCGCAATGGTTGGCGCGTGCTTCGAGAAATTTAGAGCAACTTGATGCGTTGCTTGGTGGGCAGGAGTTGTGTTCACGGTTGGAAGTGGAGGGTGGATGGTATGTGGTGTTGCGGGTGCCTGTGATGGGTGGGGATGATGAGTTGGCGGTGGAGTTGATTGAGGAGAAGGGCGTGTTTGTGCATCCGGGGCACTTTTATGAGTTTGCGGGGGATGGTTTTGTGGTGGTGAGTTTGATTTGCCCGGAAGAGGAGTTTAGTGACGGTGTGAAGAAGTTAGTGGAGTTATTTCGGGAGAAGTATCGCGAAGGCGGTAAAAAAGACTAAAGGAAAATTCAAAAGAAGGACCCAGGTTCACGAACCAAATGCGAACCTGGGCCACCCGGGTTTGTTGAATTGCGATTGATCTTCTCTGGGCTACGCGTTAGCTCAGATTCTTGAGATGAGTTAAGCGGAAGGGGCTGCCGAGGTTTTCGCGGAGTTCGACCCAGTGCTGTTCGGGGATGGACATGAAAACTTCCACGACGCGGGGGTCGAATTGGGTGCCGGAGCAGCGGACGATTTCGCCGCGGGCGTGGGAGAGCGGCAGAGCTTTGCGATAGGGACGATCGCTGATCATGGCGTCCATGGAGTCGGCGATGGTGAAAATGCGTGCGCCGAGCGGGATTTGTTCGCCCTTTAGTTTGCGTGGATAGCCGGAACCGTCGAAAAATTCCTGGTGAGAGAGAACGATTTCCGCGGCGTCGCGCAGGAACGGAATGCGGATGAGCATGTTGTAGCCCACGTCGCAGTGGGTGCGCATGACGGCGCGCTCGTCGTCGGTAAGCGGGCCGGGCTTGCGAAGGATGCTATCGGGGATGGCCATTTTGCCGATGTCGTGGAGGAAGGCGGCGCGGGCCAGGACCGGTAGATAAGTGGTAGGGACGGGCATGGCTTTGGCGATGGCGATGCAGAAAGCGGTCACGCGTTGGCAGTGGCCTTCGGTTTCGGCGTCTTTTAAGTCGAGGGCGCTGCCGAGTGCTTCTAGCGTGTCGTCGTAAGACTGTTCGAGTTGCGAGAGAGCGCCGGTGAGTTGCGCGGTGCGTTCTTCGACGAGTTGTTCGAGGTTGCGTTGGTAGCTGCGATTTTCGGTGATGAGTCGGCGATGTTCTAGAGCGCGGCCGACGCCCATGAAGAGTTGGTCTTTTTCGAAGGGCTTGAGGATGTAATCGTAAGCGCCGCGGCGAATGGATTCGAGCGCGGTGGCGATGTCATGAATGGCAGTGACCATGATGACGGGAACTTCGGGGTCATACTGACGCATCCACTCAAGTAACTTGATGCCGTCCATTTCCGGCATGATCATGTCACTGAGCACCAGGTCGGGAGTGAAGCGCTTGACTTGATCTTGCGCGGCGCGACCGTTGGGTACAGTGGTGCAGGTGTATCCCTTTGACTCCAACATCGTCGAGACCACTTCGCGAATGGCTTCTTCGTCGTCGACGACCAGTATATTTTCCATCTCCACGGTGGTTGGCTCCCTGTAGTCATTATAAGGGACGGCACAGTGGTAATTGGGAAGCCTTGCCCAGTAAGAAAATAGCGGGTTAGCATCGCTCAAAGCTGTTCTTTAGTGGCTTTCCGCTGGCTGTGTGTGTACGGCGAGCAAGTTAGCTGACTAATAAGCAGTCTCTAATAGCGCGAAATCCTAGCGGAAGGGGCGGGCGTGTTCCAAAGTCAAGACCTGTTTGGCATCGCCTTCTTCGAAGCTACCGCCTGCATTATTCTGCTGGTCCTCTTTAGTCTTTTCCGGCGCGACCAACATTCCGATTATTTCCGAACCTGGCTGATCGGCTGGGTGATTTTTACCGTGAGCGCGGTAAGCGCGGCGGTGCTGACCTTTACCGATATTCCGGCGTTGAATGCGCTGGTAGAGGTAGGGCGGTTGTGTGCGTCGATATTGTTTTTGGTTTCGATTTTGCAGACCGCTACGAGAAATGACCGGGTGCGCTGGCCGTTGTTCCCCGGTATTGCGGCGGTGATGGTAGGGGCGTACTACCTGCAAGCGATTCATGTGCTGGATACGGTGTGGACGCAGTGGGGGATTACCGGGATTGAATGTGCGGCGCTCCTGGTGGCGGGGTGGACGCTGTGGCGAGTGCGGTTGGTTCGCAATGGGCACGGGACGGAATTGCTGGCGGGTGTTTTGTTTATGCGCGGGTTGCATGGGTTGGACCGGACGTTGTGGACGGATTCGCCGGTGTTTTTGATGCGGTCGGCGTTTGACGATTTGTTGGGGGTGGCGCTGGGCATTGCGATGGTGGTGGTGGTGTTGGAGACGGGACGGTCACGCACGGATGAGCTGAATGACAAATTGCGGAGACTGACGTTGTTGACGGCGGCGTCGACGCAAAGTTTGTCGGTGCTGGAAGTGTTGGACAGCGTGCTGCTGCAAGTGGTGGAGAGTTTGAATGCCACGCACGGATTGGTGCGGTTGATTGAAGGGGAAGGGGCGTCAGGGCAGTTGGTGGTGCGGGCGTCAGTGGGATTCAGTCCGGTGTTTCTGGAGCAACAGGCAACTTTGCCGTTGACGGAGGCGTGGGCGGCGAAGTTGTTTCAGGAAGGTGCGAGCGATTATTTGGTTTTGTGTCCGGAGACGGACCGTGGGGCGTGGGCGCGGATCGCCGAACCGGCGGTGAAGGAAATGGTAACGGTGGTGTTACGGGGCAAGACCGGGCCGCTGGGATTTATTGGGGTAGGGACGTCGACGGGGAAGCACCTGCAGCCGGATGAGATTTCGTATCTAGTGAACATTGGGAATTTGCTGGGGTTGACGCTGCAGAATGTGCGGCTGTTCGAACAGTTGGCCACGGTGCAGAAGCAGTGGGCCAATACGTTTGATTCGATTGGCGATCCGATTCTGGTGCATGACAAGCAAGGCCGGGTGCTGCGGACGAATCAGCGGTTGAGTCAACTGTTGGGGCGGGAATTCAGCGCGATGATTGGGCGGGTGGTGGCGCAGCTTTTGCCGCGCAATGGGAATGTGGCGTACGACGTTTGTCCTTATTGCGAGGGTGCGGCGGGGGAAGGAGACGATCCGGATCCGTGGCTGCGCGGGTATTTCTTGGCGTCAAATTCGACATTTACCGATTCGGCGGGGCAGACGTTGGGCATCGTACACGTGTTGAAAGATGTGACGGACCGGAAGAAGGCGGAAGAGAAATATCGCACACTGGTTTCGAACGTACAGGAAGGCGTGTTTATTTCGACGCCTGGCGGACATTTTCTGGATTTCAATGATGCGCTGCTGCGGATGACGGGGTATGCGACGCGCGAAGAACTGATGGGCGTGGATATTTCCTCGACGATTTATGCCAACCCGGTAGATCGCGAGCGACTGAAGAAATTGCTGCAAGAGCATGGGACGGTGGCGGATTTTGAGTTTGAGATTAAACGCAAGGATGGGGAGTTGCGTACGGTGCTGGAGTCTTCCATCGCGATTCGGGATAACGATGGAGCGGTAACGGCGTACCAGGGGTTTGTGCTGGATATCAGCGAGCGAAAGCGCGCGGAGCATGAGATTCGGCGCAGGAATCGCGAACTGCTGGTTTTGAATTCGATTGGACAGACGCTGACCGAGTCGATGGATTTGACGGATTCGCTGAAGCGGACCCTGTCGCAATTGGCGGAATTATTTAGCTTGGATGCCACGGCACTGTATTTGGCGGATGAGAGCGGGACGACATTGAAGCCGGTGGCGGCGGTAGGGCAGCGTTCGGAATATGCGCGGCATTTACCGCCGGTGCCGCTGCAACCGGAACTGCTGGAACATATCAAGGCGGTGCATGCGACGTTCTTGTCGGTGAAGGGAGTGGCACTGCCGCCGACGTTGAAAGATGTGCTGTTGAAGGAAGAGATTGAGTCGGCATATATCGTGGTGTTGTGGTCGAAGGGGCGCCCGATGGGCGGGTTGGTAGTGGCGACCCGGGCGGCGCGGGAGTTTTCTTCGGCGGACGTGAATTTGCTGATTGCGGTGGGGAGCCAGATTTCGAATGCGACGGAGCGAGCACTGCTGTACGACGAGACGCGGCAAGCGTATGAGAATTTGAGGCGGACGCAGGAACAGTTGTTGAACAGCGAAAAGATGGCGGCGGTGGGGCAGTTGATTTCTGGCGTAGCGCATGAGTTGAATAATCCGCTGACGGCGATTTTGGGTTATAGCCAGTTGTTGAGCGCGAGTGTGCAGATGACACCGCGGGGGCTGGAGTATTCGGAGAAGTTATATAAGCAGGCGCAGCGGACGCATCGCATTGTGCAAAATTTGCTGAGCTTTGCGCGGCAGCATAAGCCGGAGCGATTGCCGGCGCAGGTCAACCATATTCTGGAAGATACGCTGGCACTGCGGGATTACGATTTGCGGATGAGCAATATTCGCGTGCATCTGGATCTGGCGGAGGATTTGCCGTCGCTGTCGGCGGACCCACATCAGTTGCAGCAGGTGTTTTTGAATATGGTAAATAACGCAGTGGATGCAATTTTAGAGTCGTCGGAAGATGGCGATTTGTGGGTGACTACGCGCGCGGACGCGAAAAAAGTTTATGTGGAGTTTACGGATAGCGGTCCGGGGGTGCAGGAGGCTTCGCGGGTGTTCGATCCTTTTTATACGACGAAGCCAGTTGGGAAGGGCACTGGGTTGGGGTTGAGCATCTGCTACGGGATTATTACGGAGCATGGCGGGACGATTCGGGTGCGGAACATGCCGCATCGCGGGGCGTGTTTCACGATTGAGATGCCGCTGGGAGTTGCGGTGGGGCCGGCGGTGGAGGCGTCTCCTGCGGAAGGTGGCGAGCGGCCAGCGTTGATTTTGTGCATTGATCCGGATCGCGAGGGTCTGAAAGCGCTAGAGGATATTCTGCGGGTGGAGGGGCACCAAGTTCACACGGCCACGAGTAGTGAGGAGATGGCTTCGGCGGTGGGTAAGTTGGATTTTGATGTGGTACTGGTGGCGCACGAAGTTGGCGACGACGGTGAAGATGCGAGTTTTGCGGATTGGTTGTCGGAGCAGAGGCCAGCGTTGGCGCGCCGGACCATTCATATTTATCCTGCGGGAATGAAGGAAGCGGCCGCGGCGGCGGAGTCGCGGGCAGGGAAGGTTGGGGAGAAGATTGTGGCGCTGACGAAGCCGGTGAATGCGGTGGAGTTGGTGAATGCGGTGTGCAGGTTGTTGCCGGCGAGGGTTCCGGCGGGTACGGTTTAGAAATTTCTTCGTTGGTGGTCGGGGGTTCTCTTCGACCTTTTCGCTAGCCAACTTGGTGAAGTGAACCAGAGCCATTGCGTGACGGGTTCAGAGCCGTCGTGTTGGTTTCGGTGAAGTTGAATCTAAACCCGCACTCTGAAAGACGCACGGTGCGGCACCCCGCTTGCTATCAGCAAGTGCTCTGAATGACTAGGGGAGGAGTTCGTCGGGGAGGGCCGCTTGCTCGGTGAGCTGGCTCATGGCGGATTCGAGCTGGACGGTGAGGCCGCTGACGATGTGGCTGAGTTGGCTGATGGCTTCGAATGGGGCGAGACCCAAGAGCAGGCGCAGGTAGATCGAGTAATACAAATACGAAAATTCGACGCGGAGGCGCAGGCTGCGGAGCTCTGTGAGGGCTTGCACGTTGGGGGACATGAGAGCGAGGACACGGAGGGTATGGAGTAAGCGGTCGAAGTCTTTGTGCAGAGCGGCGAGGTAGGTCAAGGTGAGTTTTTTGCGTTCGCTGTGGACGCGCTTGGCGAGGGCGGGAGAACCGTTGCGCTTGAGAAAGTCGAAGTCGCTGCTGCTTAAGGCTTGTTTCACATACGGGAGGTTGGAGATGTGAGTAATTTCGCGTTCGTGGCCGCCGATGGGAAGCGTGTCGGAGGTGCGGGATTTGGTGGCGAAGGCGAACCAGGCTAAGCCGCTCAGTAAGGCGGCTACCGCAACGACAAAGAAGAGGAGGGTGATCACGAGTGGGGCTCCTCGATCTTAAAGAAGCGGATGAGCTTGGCGTTGATCTGCTGCAGTTGAGCTTGAATGTCGGGGACGAGGCGGGTGTAGGCATCAGAGGGGAGATGGGCTTGTTGGGGGCGGCGGGCCGGCAGCGGGTGAGTCAGAACCCAAGCAAAGAAGAAGAGCAACAGCGCGAACGGAATCAGGGTGAGCGATTGCCAGATGGAAACGAAGTTTCTGAAATGGTAGAGAACGCTGGGTGAGGCGGCGTCGATGAGGATTTTTATGCAAGAGTAGGCGCAGAAGCCGATGAGGAGCGATTTGTAGAGGGACTCTACTTCGACGCGGTAGTACTGGATCATCAACAGGCAGGCGACCAGAGCGGTGGCAAAGACCAAATGGTAGCCGCGCTCAGCGGCGATGATGGCCCAGTTGGGGTCGCCGGCGGAGAAAGCCACGACGCCGATGGTGACGAAGAGAGACGTGACAGCCAAGAGACGCCAAGCCAGACCCCAGATGCCACGGTAGGCCTGGATCACCAGGTGAAGCACTTCGGCTGTGGCGCAAAGGCGCAGCGCTAAAGTTACAGCTTCGGACCACCAGCCGACGTCGAAGGCTTGCTGGGAGCACAGACCGTAGCGGCCATAGACGTAGTAGAGCAGCGCATCTTGCAAGAGATTGGCGACGATGTAAGAGGTGAAAAAAGGCAGGCGGCGAACGTGCCCGCGAATCAGCAATACGGACAGAACGGCGAGCTGGGCGACGGCGCTGGCGGCCCAGATGCAGGCGACCGAAAATTGTAGATGGCAGGCCAAGGCCGAGAGTGTAACATTGTTATAACTGCAGAGTAAGTACCCAGATGATAGATTAAGGATTAGTATCGTTGCTTAGGATTAAGTCAGCCTATCGTAAGTCGATTGGCGCGCGGAAGACTTTTGAATCGAAAAGCCCCGCGCGCAAATGCAAGCACGCGGGGCAGTCAGTTTGGGGATCAGGAAAGTCGGGCTATGCGCTGAGGGCGTGGCCGCCATCTCCTGGCGGAAGCGGCGGTAGCGGTGAGCCGTCGGCGATGAGGGTCGAAAATGCGTGACCTCCGTCGCCCGGGGGAAGCGGGGGCAAGGGCGAGCCGTCCGCGACCAAGGTTGGAATTGCATGGCCGCCGTCGCTTGGCGGAAGCGGTGGAAGTGGTGAGCCATCGGCGATGAAAATGTTGCCGTGACCACCGGGCGGAAGTGGGGGAAGTGGTGAGCCGTCGGCGACCTGACGGATGTGGGCTGAACGGAAAGAGCGTAGGGCTGGAGCAGAGATCAGGCTGGCGACGGCCAGTCCGGCAGTGATATAGAGTTTGAAGCGGTTCAAGGTGGAGCCTCCTGGCTCCAACCTGAGCGGCTACAAACGAGCAAGTTTTTCGAGGGTTAAAAAGTTCTGTTCGCGGAACAGCGGCGTGTAACAATTCGAATGCGCGCGTGGGTTGGGGCGGGTGGCGGCGATGGCGGGGACGAAGGATTTCTCAGTTTCGAAGAACCAAAGATGAAGACACTTACGCAACTGCAGCAGAACCGGCGGATTATTCAGGACTTCACGATGACGACGCTGGCGGCGATCCCTGGACTGTTCTCGAGGCTGACGTATGTGGCTTCATTGCGGGATTTATCGAGCGGGCGGTATGAGCATGCCGGGCTCGCTTCGGTGTATTCGGATGGGGCGATTCAGCAGGCGCTGGAGATTTGCCACGAGCAGGTGTTTGAGAAAATTTTAGAGAGTCCGCTGGAAGAGCAGGCCGCGGATTTACAGAGTTGTCTGGAAGCGATGCAGGGCGGGCGCGACGTCACGGTAAAGCACTGGCAGAGGATGGAAGCGTACCGGGTATTGCTGCCGGAAAATGCGCCGGATTATCTCAAGGACCTTTTCTGCTCGAATCTGCGGGCCCTGCTGGAAGTATTTCAGGCAGAGTGTCCCACGGTTCGTTGAGGCGACTGACTACGCCGACCACGCGGCCGACCACTTCGGCTTCGTCGGGGCACTGCCACCATTCAGGGATGCAGCGTGATAGAGGATGCGGCTGCATTAAAAGGCGCGAGCCTTCCTGGTGGAACCATCCGCAGCGGTAACCTTCCCGAATTTCCACGAAATACATAGGGCGATCGTATTCGGTCGTCCAACCGATGTCGCTCACGCGACGGATGGACACATCGACCATCACGATGCTTCCAGGGCGGAGCATGGGGACCATGCGGCGATCGTTTAGTCCAATATAGCCATAGCGATAGCGCGGGTGGTTCTGGAGGAGGGTACCTTCGAAGTTACCCCACTCCTCGACCATTCGGGAGAGATAGGCGGTACGGTTAGGATTGAAGGCCGGATCGAAACGTATCGGGACGCGTAGAGACGCGGGTGGAGCGCCGAGATGGGTTTGCGGGGCGGGAAACATGGCCCCATCGGCGAAGAATTCGTCGACGGGGACTTTGTACCAACGGAAGATTTCGAGTGGGTTGAGGTGGTAGACGACGGCCAAAGCATACAATTTATGCAGCCCTGGCACGACATTTCGATTTTCGATGTCGGCGAGGCGACTGATGTGCAGGATGAACTCCGGGCGTCCGCGACGCTCGGCGATTTCGTAGCTACAGCGTTCCACGTCGCGATACGTTAGGCCCAAAGACTCACGCACGCGACGAAGACGAAGGCCGGGCAACATTCGTTCTCCGGGGACCAAGAGTGGGCAATAGCCTACACTATAATTACCATTCTGTTAAGGATTCGGAACAGAGGAAATCGAAGGGGATGGAAAGGGCGCAGGTACCCCCAGATGACCGGCGGGATGAATCTGCTATCCTGCGAAGATATGGGGACTTATCTGAGATTTTCGCAAGTTTTGTTGGTCAACCTATTGAGCGCTGTGGCCCTTCTCGCTCTGGCCGGATTATTTTGCGCCGAAATAAATGCGCAAGAGGTGATTAGATTCGCGGCGGTTGCAAAAGTGACCGCTGTGGAAGAAGTTTTTGGGCCGCAGAAGTCGGCCGCGGCTGCGCCGGCGAAACCTTCTACTTCGAAAACGAATGCGGAGTTTGCGGCGGCGGCCGACGAAGTATTGCAGCAGATGAGCGACATTACCGGATTGAAACTGAAGACTCCGCTGAAGAAGACGCTGCGGTCGCGCGAAGAGATTCGCGCTTACGTGATTCGGGAGATGAATGAGGATAAGGATGCCAAGGAGCGGTATGCGTCGACGCGCAGTGCGGAGGCGTTCGGATTGCTGCCCAAGGGATTTGACTTCGATACGTTCATGATTGATTTGCTGACGGAGCAGATTGCCGGTTTGTATGACCCCCGGGCGCACGAGTTTTATGTTGCGGATTGGATTCCGCTGGCGGATCAGCGGATGGTGATGGCGCATGAGTTGACGCATGCGTTGGAGGATCAGCATTTTGGAATTGAGGAGTGGGTGAAGGCGGCGCGGCCGAATGATGATGGGGAGTTGGCGCGCGAGGCGGTGCTGGAAGGCAGCGCGATGGCGGCGATGGTGGACTATTTGTTGGGGGAGAGCGGGCGGTCGTTGAAGGATTTGCCGGATATTGATCCGTCGATGCTGGTGGGGGATATGAGTGGAACGCCGGCGTTGAAGAAAGCGCCGCCGTTTTTGAAGGATGCGCTGGTGTTTCCGTATATTGCCGGGCTGACGTTTTCGGCGGAGATGCTGAAAGGGAGCGGGTGGGCGGGGTTGCCATTGGTGTTTAATAAGCCGCCGATTTCGACGCAGCAGATTATGCATCCGGGGTTGTATCGCTCGGGGAAGAAGCCGAGCGAGGTAACGCTTCCAGATGTGGGGAAGTTGTTGGGTGGGGAGTGGACGCTGCTGGAAGAAAATGCGATGGGGGAGTTTGGGTGGAAGGAAGTGTTGAAGCAGTTTTTGGATGAGGATCGGGCGTCGAAACTGGCGGCGGCCTGGGATGGGGACCGGTATGCGGTGTTTGAGGAGAAGAAGACGAAGAAATTGGTGATGGTGACGCGGACGCATTGGAATAGTTCGGCGCAGGCGGATCGGTTTTTTGGGATGTATTCGGAGGCGCTGGAGAACAAGTATGAGAAGCGGGAGAGTTTGTTCCGGCGGCCGAACTTTTTTTCGTTTGAGACGCGGGAGGGCGGGGTTTTTTTGCGGTGTGTGGCGGCGGAGTGTATGACGGTGGAAGGGACCAATCGCGGGGTCTTTGATACGGTTACCAAGGGGATGGGGTGGCTTGCGGCGCCGGTGGTGCCGGAGGAGGCGGGCAAGCCCGGCGAGACGACGACGAGCGTGGCGGCGAGTGGAGTAGCGAGGGCTGCGCGTTAGCCGCTAGAGGAGCGGGCCGGGGGATTTGGTGAGGCGGGATTGCAGGCGGGTGATGCGTTTGGTGGAAGCGTGTTCGCGACGGGTGAACTGGTTGCGGCGGAATGGGTGGGCGGCTTGGATTTGATCGCGCAGGATCGTGTGGGCACGTTGGGCGAATTCTAACGCTTTGGCGTAATTTTTTTCGCGGCGTTCGTAGTGCATGGCGAGTTGATGGCAGGCGTCGGCGCAGTTTTCGGAAGCGTCAGCGATTTCGTGCCAGATGTCGGCGGCGATGTGGTGTTGGTTTTTGCGCTTGGCCATGAGGGCGAGGTCGTATTGAGCGCGGACGTGGAAGTCGACCGGGAGGCCGGAGTCGACGGCTTGGGCGCAGGCGAGTTGAGCGCGCTTTTTGTCGCCGCGACGGTGCAGAAATTTTGAGAGGCCGAAGAGGTCGAGGCCGTCGACTTCGTCGTCGGGAGCGCTCTCTTCCGAGAGCAGGGAATTGATTTTGCCGAAGAGTGCGGCGAGGCCGCGCAGGTCCATCTGATTATGGCGGGCCACGCCGAGGAGCGGCTCCGGTGGGCCGCCGCGCAAGAAATCAAAATAAAACTGAGGGATAAAGCGGGAGGAGACGTCGTCCTCGCGGTGCCATCCGAGCAGGGTGGGATTGAGGACTTCGCGCTCAAGATCGCTGAGGCGGACTGTGCCCAGGCGAAATTTCCAGAGGGCACGCGCGGGATGGAGCAGGTCGAGGTGTGCGGTGATGTTGGGGACCGGGATGCTGCGGGTCATGCGGAAACGATTCTCGAGGAGCGGCCAGTCAAAAGTTTTGCCATTGAAGGTGACGAGGACGGGGCGATCGGCGAGGCGGGCGGCGAGTTCGCATAGCACGGAGTGCTCTTCGCAAAAATCGCGCATGAAGAGTTGTTCGACCTGGAGGCCGCCGGCGTCCCACCAAGCGAGACCGATGAGGAAGGCGTAGGTGCCGGTGCCGCCCATGAGGCCGGTGGTTTCGGTGTCGAGGAAGAGCCACTTTTCGGGATCGGCGAGGGCGGTTTTGGTGCGGCGGGAAATAGTTTCGTCGCGGTGTTGCGAGAGGAGATCGAGCGCGGTGGGGTGAGGCTCCGCGAATTCAGGAGAGGAGAACCAGTTGCGGACGGCGAGGTGTTCGCCGAAGCGGTTGGTGGAGACGCCGGCGCCGAGGAGGCGGGCGAGGGTGTCTTCGTGGCTGGGCTCGCGCAGAGATGGGCGAGGGGTGGAGATGAAAGACGTGCCGCTGCCGAGTGTCGAGCGAGCGGGCTTTAGTGCAGCGAGGCGAGCGAACTTTTGGTTAGCGGTGGCCATTAATGGATTTGTTCGCTGAGTTGTTGGGTTGGGGCTGCGGTTGCGATCTGTTGTTTTTGCGCGAGTGTTGCTGGCGGCACCAACAGATGTTCGAGGATGGCGAGAGCGGCGTCTTTGGCGTACGGCGTGAGGTCGCCGGCGGGGCCGACGCAACTCGGGCAGCCTTGAGCACATTCGCAGTGGCGGATGAGTTCGCGAGTTTGCAACATGAGTTGATGATGGGCGCGGTAGAGCGGCTCGGAGAAGCCGATGCCGCCGGGGTAGGCGTCGTAGAGATAAAGATTTGGTTCGAAGAAGTCTTTGACGTTTTGTGGGAGGCGGTCGCGGAGTTGGACGGCTTCTGCTGCGGCGTTTTGATTGTCGGGGTAGGGAGGCTTTTCGCCAATGGCGGTGCCGAGGTCGCGGCGGTCGCACATCAAGAGCAAGGTGGCGACAGTGGCCATGGCGTGAAGGAGGCCGAACATGCCGCTTTGGCGGTCGCTGATGCTGAAGGGTAGGGACTCGACGAGGGTGCGCTCGAGAGTGAGCCAGTAGGAAGTGGTGTGCATTTCGTTTTCGGGGAGCTCGAGGTTTCCTGCGCCGATGTTTTCGTTGGTGAAGAATTTTAATTTTTTGAAGCCGACGACTTGGGAGCGGACGAGGACGTCGCCGTGGGAACGCAGTGCGGGTATTTCTGGATGCGCTTCGCTGACGCGGGATTCTTCGGCACATTCGAGGATGCGGACTTCGGTGTAGCGGATGGCGTCGGTGTAATAGTCGACGTCGACGCGCTTCACGTAGGCTTTGCGTTCTTTGAAGTCGAGATGCTCGACGTGATATTGCTGGCCTCCGTGAATGTAGATGGCTTTTTCGTGGACAGTGGTGAGGGCGCTGGAGAAATCGACTTCGCCGATGACGGTGGGGGCGCCGGTGATGTCGATGATGATGAAGTTGTCGCTGGTGACGGAGCGCAGGCTGACGGTGTCAGCGGGGTAGGCTTCCTGGGTCCAGTGATAGTTCTCGCCGGCGCGATGAAGGTAGCCGGCTTCGGCGAGGCGGGCGCAGAGATCCTGGACATCGACGGCGCCGAAGCGGTCTACGGGGCTGATGGGAAGTTCGAATGCGGCGCATTTTAAGTGATTGATGAGGATTTCGAGATTGTCGGGCTGGATGAAGGCGTGTTCAGGAGTGTTGCCGAAGAAATAGTCGGGATTGCGGACGATGTATTGATCGAGTGGGGCGGAGGAGGCGACGTAGACGGCGCAGGAGCTTCCGGCGCGTCTGCCGGCGCGACCAGCGCGCTGCCACGTTGCTGCGATGGTGCCGGGATAACCGGCCATGACCACGGTGTCGAGAGAGCCGACGTCGATACCTAGTTCGAGGGCGCTGGTCGTGACGACTCCGCGGATTTTGCCTTCTTTTAGGCCGTGTTCGATGTCGCGGCGTTCGGTGGGGAGGTAGCCGGCGCGGTAGCCGCGGATGGTTGTGCTGCGGCCGGGTGGTTGTGGATTGGCTTGCTGGAGGTAGGTGAGGATGAGTTCGGTGTGCAGGCGGGAGTTGGAGAAGACCATGGTTTGCAGGTCGCGTTTGAGGAATTCCTGGGTGACGCGGCAGGATTCGTTGATGTAGCTGCGGCGGATCCCGAGAGCTTTGTTGACGACCGGCGGATTGTAGAAGACGAAGAGTTTTTCTGCGGCGGGAGCGCCGTTGAGGTTGAGGACTTCGACGTCGGTTTCGAGGAGTTTTTCCGCGAGCTGGCCCGGATTGGCTATGGTGGCGGAGCAGCAGATGAATTGGGGATTGGAGCCGTAGAAATTGGCGATGCGGCGGAGGCGGCGGATGACGTTGCACAGGTGACTGCCGAAGACTCCGCGGTAGGTGTGCAGTTCGTCGAGGACGATGTACTTGAGATTTTCGAAGAGGCGGGTCCAGCGGGTGTGGTGCGGCAGGATCCCGGTGTGCAGCATGTCGGGATTGGTGAGGACCAAGTGGCCTTTTTCGCGGATGGCTTTGCGGGCGTCGCTGGGAGTGTCGCCGTCGTAGGTGAAGACGCCGAAGCGATTGTCGAGGCGAGCGTTGAGGTCGTGGACTTCGGCGAGTTGATCCTGGGCGAGGGCTTTGGTGGGGAAGAGGTAGATGGCGCGGGTGTCGGGATTTTCGAGGATGGCGTGAATGACGGGGAGGTTGTAGCACAGGGTTTTGCCCGAGGCGGTGGGCGTGACAACCACGATATTTTTTCCGGAGTGGACAGCTTCGGCGGCGGCGGCTTGGTGGGTGTAGGGTTGGCGGATTTTTTTTGATTCGTAGGCGGATTTGAGGTCGGGGTGAAGCCAGGTGGGGAAGTCGGCGTATTGGGCTTCGCGGGCGGGGAAATGGCGCATGGCGGTGAGGATTTCGCCGCGAGGGTCGCGTTCGGCGAAGGTTTCGAGGACCTCGCGGACGCGGGTCAGCGAGCTGGATTGGAGGGCGGCGCGGACGGCTAGGGATTCAGGCACTTGGGGACCTTTCGGTGTTTCGCCTTTTATTTGGCGAAACTAACACGAAGGGATTGACCCCGCAAGAGAGAATCGCTGGGGCCGTGACGAAATGTGCTAGTGGATGACTAAGCGGGTGGCGAGTTTGATGCCGGCGACGGAGAGGAGTAGGCCGAGGATGACGCTGGTGCCGATGTAGGCGATGGCGCGGACCCAGGCGCCTTCTTCCATGAGTTTGGCGGTTTCCCAGCCGAAGCTGGAGAAGGTGGTATAGCCGCCGAAAAAACCTACGGCGATGACGGTGCGCCATTCTGGAGAGATTACTGCGCGATCAAGCGTGTATTGACCGATGAGGCCGAGGAAGAAGCAACCGGTGAGATTGATTAGCAGCGTGCCGTAAGGGAATGGAGCCAAATTGCGGAACTGGACGAGGGTTTGGATGCCGTAGCGAGTTAATGTTCCGACGGCGCCGAAGAGGGCGATCCAGAGAAGTTTGGCTGGGGTGGTCAACTCAATTGCTCCGATTTGCTGTGCTGCGATTTCTGCTGTGAAACAAAAAAACTCCTGGCGGCGTGTGCCGGCCAGGAGTCATCAGCTTTGGAAATGATCCGCAGCGGTTATGGCGAACTCCATCGCCTGAAATTGTAAGGCGAGCTTAACATTTTTGCGCGATTTAGAGGCGCAAAAACCAAAAAACCAAGAGCGGGTTCGTTTAGCGGAGCGATCGAAGAGAGGTCCCTCCACTTCGCGAGCCGACAACTTCGCAGGAGCGAAGTTGAAGGTCAAAATCGTCGGCTCGCTTCGGTCGGGATGACAGTTTTGTGATGGGTTGAGGGAAATAAAAAAATTAAGTTAGTAGTGGAAGTGGTAGCGGAGTTGGACGAAGAGTTCGCGGGGGTTGATGTAGTGGGTGCCGCCGAAGGTGAGGCTGTTGTCGAGGAGGAAGCGGCGGTTGGCGACGTTGATGGCGCTGACGCCGATGGAGAGGCGTTCGCCGAAGTTTTTGCCGACTGTAAGGTCAAAGGTGGTGTGACCGGGAAGGTGGCCGCCAGTGTCGTCGTCGGCGAAGCCGGAGCCGTAGTAGACGTCGGTGGAGGCGTAAGCGGACCAGGGGAGCGTGACGTTGCCGCCGACGTGCAAGGTATTGCGCTGGTCGTGGTCCAGGAGGAAGTAGCCGTCGTCGTCGGGAGGCTGGAAGTCGGTGAGGCCGCCGTTGATGGCGCCGCGGCCTTGGGCGATTTGGTTGGAGTAGGTGACGTAGAGTTGGCCGCGTTTGGCGATGCGCGGCGAATGCAGGGTTAGTTCCCAGCCGCGGATCAGAGCGCCGTCGATGGTGAGCGGGAAGAAAATGTCGGAGTTGCCGACGTTGCTGTGGTCGAAGTAATTGTTGGCCCGGGTTTTGAAGGTGTCGACGTCGAGTAGCCAGCCTTTGTAGGGGATGGCTACGCCGAATTGGGATTCTTCGTCGCGTTCGCCGTGCAGTGGGATGAAGCCCAAGTTTGATGCATCAACGAACTGAAGAAGCGGGCCGCTGGCGGTGATGAGCGGCGGGGCTTGATAGAAGCGGCCATAAAAGCCACGGAAAACCCAATTCAATTTAGGGATGCGGAGGGCGGCGCCGAAGCGCGGGCTGGTGGCGTCTTCGGTGAGTGCGCCGGAGAAGTGAGTCTGGCGGATGCCGGCGTCGAGGGTGAGCCAAGGAGCCACGCGAAATTCATCTTCGGCGAAAAATGCGGCGACGGAGCCGGAAACGTTTTCCGGCTGGCGGAAATTGTTGCCGAAGGATGGATCGGAAGGGTCGTTGAAGAGGACGCCGAAGGTTTCGTCGTTTTGTTCGGCGAAGCCGTAGAAGCCGGCGCGGGCGTTGTTGCGCCCTTTGATGTAGGAGAGGGTGGCTTGGCCGCCTTCGTAGTGCGAGGAGCGGCGGTCGGTGGTGGCGGTGGGAAAATCGGCCGGGTTGCTGTCGTAGTCGGCGGAATTGAAATGGTAGAAGGGCGAGACGGTGAGGACGATGCCCGGGTTAAAGGTGCGCACCCAGGAGAAAGCGAGGAAGGCGTCGCCTTCTTCGTTGGTGTCGCGGAGGCCGTTGCTGACGGGATCGTCGGGGGCGTAGGGGATTTGGTAGTGGTCCTTGCGCGCTGACGCGATGAAGCGGAGTTGGTCTTGGGAGTCCAGGTTATACATGAGCGAGGTGAAACCGCCGTAGCCGTTACCGCGATCGTGGATGACTGCGGAAGTGGGAGTTTCGAGGCCGAGGTCGGTGCGATTGCCATTGATGCTGGCGTAGTAGGCGAATTTGTTGGTGTGGCCGCCGAAATTGAGCTGGTCGTCGGTTTGGTAGAAGTTGCCGAAACTGGCGACGAGTTCAGCGTCGTTGTTCCATTCGAAGCCGGTGCGCGGGGCGACGTTGAAGACGCCGTAGGTGCGATCGCCGAAGTCGGCGGAGTAGCTGCCCCGTTGGGCTTCGAGAGTGTCGATGTCTTTTGGATCGATTTGCGGGCCGAGATTGCTGGCGATGTTGGTGTTGGGGATGGGCACGCCGTCGATGAGCCAACTGATCTGGTGGCCGCCGCGAACGTGGAGTTGGTCGTGGGTCATGTAGGCGCCGGGGACGTAGTTGGTGATCATGGCCATGCTGTTGGTGCGGAAGGCGCCGGGGGTTTGCTGGATTTCTTCGCGGGTGACGAGGTTGGTGGGGGTGGCGGAGGCGGTGATTTCTTCCGGTGTGTTGGCGGAGACCTGGACGGATTCGTTTTGAGTGGTGAGGTGGAGTTCGAAGTGGAGGATGGGGGCGCTGCCGGAGAGAACGGCGACGCTTTGTTTTTCGTGGACGAAGGCTGGGTCGTCGATGGCCACGAGGTATTCGCCGAGGGGGACGGCGTCGAAGTGGAATTGGCCTTCGGCGTCGGTGGTGTCGGAGACGGAGTACGCGGAGTTTTTGGCGGTGAGGGTGACCTTGATGTTGGGGATGGGGCGGTGTTGGGGGTCGTGGACGATGCCGCGGACGGTGCCGAAGACGGTGGGGTGGGCGGCGGGGCCGAATAGGAGAGACAAGAAACAGACCGATAGAAAAATCGAAAACCAATTACGGAAGGACTGGGTACGGCTTCGCACAACTTCCTCCTGGATGTAAGCCGCGAATTGGAGCGGCATTTTTTGCGGCGTGGTGGCGCGCTGGTTGTAGTGTGAATTTGACGCTGCGTCGCGTGGCAAGCGCCACGGCGATGTGTTCGTTATGGAGCGAAAAGATTTTTACGGCGCGATTAAGCGAGTGGAGAGTGTTTTGGAGGAGGGGCGAGGACTGCGATGGTGCGGAGAGGAGAAGTTGGCTGCAATTTGGGTAGTGCGGATTGCTTTGACGTGATTTCTTGAAGCGAAACTGGTGCTGGCAAGGTGAAAGCTAGGGAGCCGAGGAGTATTTGTGATGGGGAGTCGCAGCAGCTCATTTTGCAGGCAGTGAGGCCTGCGGAGCGTTCGTGGTCGCAGTCTGTTGCGGGCGGCGGAGTGGAATTGCGGTGATGGTGGCCGGAGATGGGGCAGTGGTCGCCGGTGCAGCAGGAGGCGGAGTTGGCGTTCGCGGCGGCTGCGGCGAATGGTGCTAGCAAGGAGAAGACGGCGATTAGGCAGAACCAGGCACCGAGGCGGAGGCGAGTTTTTGGGGTGGGGTGCATGGTTTGCGTGAGTATGATAGCGCATTGGGCTGGCTGAAAAAGTCAAAAGAAAGTCAAACCCAAGACCCACCCTATAAATCGAAGGTGGGGCACCCGCTGTCGTGGCTTTGATTTGGAAATGGGGGGCGAAACCGTTTGCTCGTCGGTTTGGTCTCGGTTGAAGTGGAATTTAAACCCCCAGACGCAACTACGGCGTCTGGGGCACCCGGTTTTGTAGTGTTCGTGTGATTGGCTTGGAGTAAAACACACGGGGCAAATTGGTGTGCAATTAGGACCGGGGTCACCTTGACTTGGGGGATGGGGAAACGGAGAATTTGGAACCATGGCGCATACCTATATGAGATTTGAGTTTGGGACGGATGAGGAGAAAGCTCAGGAGGCCCGTCACAAGCTGGATGTGTGGAAGCAGGCTTTCCGACTGGATCAGAAGCTGCAGTACAAGTTGGAGCGGCCGGAAGAGGATGCTGAAGAGGTCGAGGGAGAGGCGGACGCGTCGAATGGCGATGTGGCGAAGGCTAAATCCAGTTCAGCGAAAGCCAAGAAGAGTGACGACGAGTCTGGCGTGAGTCTGTTGGTGCGGCTGTATTTTTCGACGCATGAAAAAAATTTGGAGAAGCAGTGGCTGGAGCGGATTCCGAGCGAAGAGCCGTTTAAGAGCGCGGGGGCGAAGATGATTCGCAAGGGGCAGCCGGGATTTGATGAGGCGGTGGGACAGTTTGGAGAATTGGATAAGACCACTGGACGCAGGGCGTAGTTCGCGGGCTGGTGAGGGAAAGAAAGACTCAGGTTCGTGAACCAGAGACGAACCTGGGGCCAGTCTCGGCGGATCGGAAAAGTTCGGTGTGGTTTTTTGTGTGGTGAGACGGGTAATAGTGGGGAAGTGCTACGGGAGTGAAGCAGGCGTTGGGATTTCGCTATACTGGATGAGGCTGCAGAGGCAAGTGGGCTCGTTGCGAGGGTGTTGCGAATGGCGTCACAGACGCGGGTTAAAGTAGCCAAACTGGACGTCGACAAGATGCACGGGCTGGACCGGGATAGCCTGCTGCGGCTGTACCGCACGATGTATGTCTCGCGAAAGTTGGACGACCGCGAGATACAACTTAAACGACAAAATAAAATTTATTTTCAGATATCGAGCGCTGGGCACGAGGCGGTGACGGCGGCTGCGGGGTTGCTTCTTCGTCCGGGCGTGGACTGGATTTATCCGTACTATCGCGATCGCGCGCTGTGTTTGATGTTGGGGGTGACGCCGCTGGAGACATTGCTGCAGGCGGTGGGCGCGAAGGATGATCCGAGCTCTGGCGGGCGGCAGATGCCGTCGCATTGGGGACATGCCGAGTGGAATATTGTGAACCGCTCGTCGTGCACCGGGACGCAGTTTTTGCAGGCGGTGGGCGCGGCGGAAGCAACGACGTATTTTCAGCGACAGCCTGCGGCTTTGGCGAAAGCCAAGAAGGCGCCGCTGGGGCAGTACGTCAGCCACGAGAACGATGAAATTGTGTACGTGTCTTCCGGTGATGGGGCGACGAGTGAAGGGGAGTTCTGGGAGTCGCTGAATACGGCGTGCATCAAGAAGCTGCCGATGTTTTATTTGATTGAAGACAACGGTTACGCGATTTCGGTGCCGGTGGAAGTGCAGACGGCGGGCGGGAGCATTTCGAAGTTAGTGCGTGGTTTCCCGGGGTTGCATGTGGCGGAGTGCGACGGGACCGATCCGCTGGAGAGCTACGCTGTTTGCAAAGAGGCGATCGAGTATTGCCGGGAGCGCCGTGGGCCGTCGTTTGTGCACGCCAAGGTGACACGGCCGTATTCGCATTCGCTTTCAGACGATGAAAAGTTGTACAAGTCCGCGGAAGAGCGCGAGGACGAGGCGCATCGCGATCCAATTTCGAAGTTTGCCTTGTTTTTGGTGCGAGAAGGGGTGCTGGACCAGAAGCAGATTGAAGATTTGGAAGCGCAGATGGATGCGGAAGTCCGCGATGCGGCGGACCAGGCGTTGGCGGCTGCGGCGCCGGCGATTGATTCGATTTATGTGAATGTGTATTCGCCGGATGTGGATCCGACGGCGACCTCATTCGAGGCGCAGCCGCAGCTTAGTGGCGCGCCAAAGACCATGGTGGAGATGGTGGCGGCGACATTGTCGGATGAGATGTCGCGGGATGAGCGGATTGCCGTGTTTGGCGAAGATGTGGCCGATGCCAGCCGCGAAGAAAATTTGAAGCATGTGAAGGGCAAGGGCGGAGTTTTCAAGGCGACCGCTGGCCTGCAACGGAAGTATGGCGCGGACCGGGTTTTTAATTCGCAACTGGCTGAAGCGAGCATTGTGGGGCGCGCGATTGGCATGGCGACGCGCGGGTTGAAGCCGGTGGCGGAGATTCAGTTTTTTGACTATATCTGGCCGGCGATGATGCAGATTCGCGATGAACTTTGCGTGATGCGCTGGCGGTCGGATGGGAATTTTAAATGCCCGGCGGTGATTCGCGTGGCGATTGGCGGGTATTTGACAGGTGGCGCGGTGTATCACAGCCAGAGTGGCGAATCGATTTTTACGCATTGCCCGGGCTTGCGGGTGGTGATGCCGTCGACGGCGCTGGATGTGGCGGGGTTGTTGCGGACGGCGATTCGTTGCGATGATCCGGTGATGTTTTTGGAGCACAAGCATTTGTATCGGCAGCCGTACAACAGGTCAGAGTATCCGGGGCCGGATTACACCGTGCCGTTTGGGAAGGCGCGCCTGGTGACGGAAGGCTCGGATATTTCGATCATTACGTTTGGGGCGCTGGTGCATCGCGCGGAAGTGGCTGCGGCGCAACTGGGGCGCGAAGGCGTGTCGGTGGAAATTATTGATTTGCGGTCGCTGTCGCCGTATGACTGGGAAGCGATTGCGGCTTCGGTGCGGAAAAATCATCGGGTGATCGTGGCGTACGAAGATATGTTGAGCTGGGGATACGGCGCGGAGATTGCGGCGCGAATTGCGGATGAGTTGTTTGGGGAATTGGATGCGCCGGTGCGGCGGGTGGCGGCCACGGATACGTTCTGTGCGTATCAGCCGAATCTGGAGGATGTGATCTTGCCGCAGACTTCGCATTTGGTGAATGCGGTGAAGGAACTGCTCGAGTATTAGCTTTGGTTCCGTAAGGCGGGCGCTTGCGCCTCAAATTAATCCCCCTCCTACAATTAAGTTTCTTCGGCTTGGTGGTTTTTGCGTTTGCGGTTTTCGCGCAAAAGCCGCCGCAAGGAAATGTTCGCCCGCTGCCGCCTGCGGTGGTGCGTGTGGAGGGCGGGGATCTGCGTGGGTACGTCGATGAGCGGATCCAAGATGCAGGCATTACTGTTTTCAAAGGGATTCCTTTTGCGAGTCCGCCCGTAGGAACGCTGCGGTGGCGCGAACCTCAGCCTGTAATTCCCTGGAAGGGGGTGCGCGATGCTACGCAGCCTGAGCATCCGTGTATGCAGTCCGTGGCGGGGACGGACGATTTTCTGGAGCCGTTGGCGGCTGAGTATGGGGCGGTGTTTGAGCGAAAGCCGGTTGAGCCTTCGGAGGATTGTCTTTACTTGAACGTGTGGACACCCAAGCTGAGCCCGCTTGCCAAGCTCCCCGTGATGGTGTGGGTGCATGGTGGGAGCAATCGCGTTGGCAACGGAGCGGATGATCTTTACGACGGTGCAGGGCTGGCGAAGCGCGGTGTGGTGGTCGTGACCATCAACTACCGGCTGGGAGTGATGGGATTTTTCGCACATCAGGGATTGACCGCGGAATCGGCGCATCACAGCTCGGGAAATTATGGATTGCTGGATCAGATTGTGGCGTTGCAGCTGGGTGCAGAAGAATATTGCGCAGTTTGCCGGCGATCCTGGGAACGTGACGATCTTTGGAGAGTCGGCCGGTGCAATCGATGTGACGACGCTGATGGCCTCGCCGCTGTCGGCGGGACTCTTTCGGCGGGTGATTGCGGAGAGTGGTCCCGCAATTGGCCCGGCGCAAAGTCTTGCAAAGATGGAAGGATTGGGCGCGGCCGTCGGAAAAGAGGCGGGTGGGGCGGCGGATAGGCAGCTCGAGGCTTTGAGAAATTTGCCGGCGACGCAGGTTGCGGATATTGAGAGGCGACTGATTGCTTCGGAATTCAAAGCATACGATCCGAATGCGCCGATCGTGGAGGGGTGGGTGTTGCCGCAATCCGCAGCGAAAGCTTTCGCGAGTGGTGCCATACAGAAGGTTGATTTGCTAGTCGGAATTAATGCGAGAGAGTTCAGCGCGTTTCGTATTGCGGGAGCTGCCGCTCAGAAAAAATCTGGGAAACCTGCACCGAAGCAGGGGCTAGGTCAGCAGCTAAAAGCGTTTGCTGATACGGCGCGGCCGCTTTATGGGAGTTGGACGGACTTGGCGGTGGCTACGTATATGGCGAAGATTGTTGTCGGTGGCGACGCGGCGCTGGATTGGGCGACGAATGATGTTGTGGCGGCGTGTCCCATTGGTGCGGAGGCGGCGCTGACGACTAGCGCGGGGCATAAGGCGTTTGTGTATCGGTTTGAGCGGACAGTGCCGGGGAAGGGTGAGGCGGCGCTGGGGGCGTTTCATTCTTTGGAGTTGCCGTATGTGTTTGGGACGTTTGAGGCACGGCCGTTTAGGTGGATGCCGTTCACTGAGGTGGACCGGCGGTTGTCGGGGACGATACAAAGCTATTGGATCAATTTTGCGAAGAATGGAAATCCGAATGGTGAGGGCGTTCCGTTGTGGGCGGAATGGAATGGTGCGGACGAGCCGTATGTGAGTTTTGGGTCGGGTGGAGGCGCGGTTCCTGCGAAAAACTTTTCGCCGATGTACTGCCATCTTTCGGCGGAGCGCTTGAAGGAACAGCTCGGGAATTAGTTTGTAGAATGGCGGCCGGCGGAATGCAACGGGCTTGCGTTTCAGTGACTTGGCGGTTGGAACTTTTCGCGGTGCGCCCGCGTATTACAATGTGAGTGCGGAGGTGTCTGTATGATTTGTCCGAGTTGCCAGAAGGAAATCGCGGATCACTCGAATTTTTGTTACAACTGCGGCGCCAAGTTGGTTTCGGCTGTGCCGGGAACGCCTGTGGTCGGTGCGCCGGTGGGTTTGCATAAGCGGTTGATGCGGTCGAGTACGGATAAGAAGATCGCTGGGGTTTGCGGCGGGTTGGCGGAGTATTTTGATTTGGATTCGATGTTGGTGAGAATTTTGTGGCTGGTGTTGTTGTTCTGCGCCGGGACGGGAGTTTTGGCGTATTTGGTTTTGTGGATTTTGTTGCCGGTGGCGCCGGCGAGGATTGCGGCGACGTCTGTGGCGGTGGCGCCTTAGAACCGTAGTTGCGCGGATGGGACAGACACGAGTTTCCGTTTAGATTTGAGTTGGCGTTTAAGTCTGTTTGGAAACTCGTGTCTGTCCCTGTTTTTGGTCACGCTGAGAAGGTCAAAGAAAGACCCAGGTTCATGAACCAAATGCGAACCTGGGCCACCCTTCCTCGTTTTGTGTTGCGGTATGCCTCATGCGGCTGAGCCTTCGGGTACAATCTTTGCAGCGAGTTGAGTGCAGAGAATAACGACGAATGGATTGTCCCGAAGATTGTTCTCGTTTTAAAAACGACCAAAAATTGAAATGGGTGGCGCGGGCATGAAGAGGAAGCTGCTCGTGGCGGTGCCTCTGCTGTGTCTGGTGGGGTTGCTGGCGTGGTTTTTTCGGCCGAAGCATGAATCGCTGGGCGAGGGGTATATCAGCGAACGCAGTGTGACACTGTGGAGTAGCGTGGCGCAGGTGCGTGAGCCGATGGATACGCTGCACTATGGCGATCGCGTGGAGATTCTGGCGCGGCGGAATGACAACGCCAAGGTGCGCAACGCTGCGGGAGAAGTTGGGTGGATTGACGGGCGGCTGGTGATGGAGCCGGCGCTATGGCAGCGCAGCGCGGTGTTGTTGAAACAGGCGCAGGGATTGACGGTGCAGGCCAGGGGGCGGACGAAAGTTTCGACCAATTTGCGCGTGGAGGCCGGGCGGACGCAGCCGCGGTTGTATCAGTTTGGGCGTGGCGTGCCGGTGGAGATTGTGGGGCGGGCGGTAGCCGACTGGGCGCAGACGGCGGATGAGAAGGAGACGCCAAGCGAGGCGAATTCGAATTCGAACGGGAATGCGCCGAAGAAGGAGGAGTGGTTTTTAGTGCG
This sequence comes from uncultured Acidobacteriota bacterium, assembly GCA_963846145.1. Taxonomy (GTDB): domain Bacteria; phylum Acidobacteriota; class Terriglobia; order Acidiferrales; family UBA7541; genus Acidiferrum. Next base: position 73,223 of record CAWJUV010000012.1, read on the forward strand.
GGCGTTGGCCACGCGTCCGCCGGGTGAAACGAATCCGAAGATTCCGGATACGACGAACACCACGCGGCCGGGGGATCAGAGTGTGCCGATTGCAGGGTGGATTGTGGCGCGGTTCGTGGAGTTGGATTTGCCGGACGCGGTGAGGACGGGGACGGCTTCGGCGAATGTGCGGCCGGTGGCGTGGTTTGAGTTGATTCGATCCGGCGGCGTGCCGGCGGGGGAGAAACCCAATTATCTGGTGGCGTCGCAGCGTGGGCCCGAAGGGCAGATTTGCGATTTCACCAATATTCGGGTGTTTACCTGGAACGGCAAGAAGGATCGCTACGAGACGGCGTATAACGAGAACAATCTCTGCGGCCTGATGCCGGTGCGGTTGGCGCGCGGGCCGAAAGATGAACCGGAGTTTCGGTTCCGTACGAAGGAAGGCGCGGGCGAGGAGCGGGTATATCGGTTGATTCAGACGGTAGTGCGTAGGATTCATGAAGGCGGAGAGCCGCAGAAACCGGCGGCGACGAAAAAGGCGCGCGGGAAGTCGAGTGGTAAAAGTGCTTCGAAGAATTCGGCGAAGAAGAAAAAGAAGAGTCAGTGATGCGACGGATCGAGGCGGGGTGCGTTCTCGGTTATCGTTTTGATTTGGATTGAAGTGGATCTAAACCCGCCCCCTGAAAATCGCAGGGTGCGGCACCCGGCTTTTTGTTTGAGATGCGATGCACGGATCGATTGGTGGCGCGGCTATGACTTTGCATATAAATGAGAAAGAAGTGCGGTCAGTGTTGACCATGGCCATTGCGTTGGAGGCCGTGGAAGAGAGTTTGAAGAAGCAGGGGCGTGGCGAAGTGTTGGTGCAGCCGCGGAGGCGCTTTGAGTTGCCGAACGGCGGGTTTTATCACTACATGGCGGCGGCTGACTACACGGCGGGATTCATTGGTGAGAAGCAATATACGTATGTGGCGGGGAAGATTCGGTTTTTGGTGATGTTGTATGAGATGGCTACTGGGGATTTGGTGGCGCAGATAGAAGGGGATTATTTGGGTCGGTTTCGCACTGGGGCGGCGAGTGGAGTGGCGACGAAGTATTTGGCGCGTACGGATGCGAGTGTGGCGGCGATTATTGGAACGGGTGGGCAGGCGCGGACCCAGTTAGAGGCGATTGCGGGCGTGCGGAAATTGCGCGAGGTGCGGGTGTTTGGGCGGGATGCGGCGAGGCGGCTGAGATTTGCTGAAGAGATGGGGCAGAAGTTGGGTTTGGAGGTGCATGCTGCCGCGTCGGTGAATGAATCGATGGACGGTGCGGATGTGGTTTGTGCAGCGACTACCGCGACGCAGCCGGTGATTTTCGCGTCGGATCTTCGCGAAGGGATGCATGTGAATGCGATTGGTGCGAATCATGCGCATAAGCGGGAGATGGATGCGGATGCGGTTGCGAAGGCTGGCGTGATTGTTACCGATTCGCTGGAGCAGGCGCGGCAGGAGGCGGGGGATTTGATTCTGGCGTTTGTGGGGGATGAGGCGCGATGGGACGCGGTCGTGCGGCTGGCGGATGTGGTGGCGGGAAAGTCGGCGGGGCGCGGTGACGAGGGGCAAATTACTTTGTTTAAATCGAATGGGATTGCGTCTTGGGATTTGGCGGTGGCGATGCGGGTGTTTGAGCTAGCGAAGGAGAAAGGCCTCGGGCGGGAGCTTCCGCTGTGGAAGGATACGTAAACTGCTGGAGTTGGAAGTACGCTGCTTGGGGATGGAATTTACTGGGGCGTTTGTTGACAGTTGGGTGAGGCTGAGAAACACTGGAGGAGTTGGGGTTGTGCGATAAAGGCGCTGTCGCGGCGCCGCTCCAGCATCAGCGACAAAGCCGGCAAAGTTACCTGGGCGAGCCGGTATCCGCGGAGTTTTCCAGAACTACATGCGAACACTTCCAGATTATTTACGAAAAGGGATGAAGCTGGTGATTGTGGGGACGAATCCCAGCGAGTCGTCGGTGCGCGTGGGGCATTACTACGCGGGCCGAGTGAACCAGTTTTGGCCGGTCCTGTATCAAAGCGGAGTGGTGCCGGAGCCGTTTGATTATCACGACGATAAACGGGTGATTGAGTTCGGTATTGGGCTGACGGATTTGGTGAAGCGGCCGACGAAAACTCCGGCGGAGTTGAAACGCGAGGATTTTGCCGAAGGGCGGATCGTGCTATCGCAGCGGTTGGGGGAGTTCACGCCGCAGGTGATTGCGTTCAACGGTAAGGTGCCGTACGAACAGTTTGCGCAACGCAAATGTAAGTATGGGCTGCAGAAAGAATTGTTGTACGGGGCCAGGGTGTACGTGCTGCCGGAGACGAATGGGCAGGACACCAAGGGCAACGCCGAGCGGGTTCGCCATTTTCGTAAGCTGGCGCAGTTGGTGGAGCGCACGGCGGCGGAGAAGGTAGCGAAAAAAGTTGAGGTTGAGCTATGAGCGACGCTGCACCTGCCGGGAACGCCACGCAAACCGCGCCATCCAATCCGCTGGTGATCGAATCGAAAAAAGATGGCATTGCAGTCCTCACCTTAAATCGCCCCGACAAGCTAAACGCGCTAAATAAGGATTTGGCGGTGGCGCTGAATGAAGCTTTAGGGCGGTTGACGACTGACAAGAATGTCCTGGTGGTGATACTAAAGGCGGCGGGGCGGACGTTTTGTGCCGGCGGGGACTTGGGAGTGATTGGCGAAGGCCGCAAGAATAATGATACGTCGGAGTTGGAGCCGTTGATGCGCGCGGGCAGTCATGCGGTTTTGAAGATTCGCAGCATGCATCAACCGGTGATTGCTGCGGTGCAAGGAGCAGCGGCGGGCGCGGGAATGAACATTGCGCTGGCGGCGGATTTGCGGATTGCGTCGGAGGATGCGACGTTTGGGCAAAACTTCGTGAAGGTCGGATTGTTTCCGGATTTAGGCGGGACTTATTTTTTGCCCAAGATTGTGGGGCTATCGAAGGCCGCGGAAATGTTTTATACCGGGGACATGATTGATGCGAAGGAAGCGCTGCGGCTGGGGATTGTAAATAAAGTGGTGCCGGCCGATCAGTTGGAAGAAGAGGCAAGGAAACTCGCGCAGCGGATTGTGGATGCCCCAACGGTGTCGATCCGAGCAATCAAGAGTGCCTTGTTTGGGAGCAAGAAGCTGGAGTTGGAGAAGGCCTTGGATGAGGAAGTGGAGCAGCAATTGAAATGCTTTAAGTCTCCGGATTGCCGCGAGGGGATTAATGCGTTTATGGAAAAGCGACAGCCGGTTTTTCATCCAAAGCCGAATAATTGATCGAGTTCGTCGCATCGCGTAGTCGTTGTGTTTTTTGTTAGAGGGATTGGCGGGCCTTGGAAGATCTGCAGATTAGTCCAGCGGAAGTGAAAGCAAGATTAGATCGAGGAGAGCAGTTGGTGCTCGTGGATGTGCGCGAGCAGTGGGAATACGATTTGTGCCGGATTGAAGGGGCGAAATTGGTGCCGCTGGGATCGCTGGCCGCGAAAGTTGGGACGCTGCAGGGATTTGATGAGGTGATTTGTTATTGCCACCATGGGATGCGGAGTCTGGATGCGGCGGCGTGGTTGAGGTTTCAGGGGATTGAGAAGGCCAAGTCGTTGAGTGGCGGTATCGAGCAATGGTCGCGGGACGTGGATCCGGCGGTGCCGCGGTATTGAGTTTTTCTGCTTTTGATTTCCTGCCTGTAGAAAATTCAATTGAAAATTTGGGCGGTTTGCGGCGCTGGACTAAAATGACTGCGTTGCGAACCGCCGTTTTTATTTTTGGAGACTGAGGATGGCTAAATCGAAAATTAAATTTATTGAGAAGCCGAGTTGTACGACGTGTAAAAAGGCGAAGATGTATTTGCAGAAAATTGGGGCGGAGTTGGAGATGCGAGCGTTGGATAAGGATCGGTTGAGCAAGGCGGAGATTGAAGAGTTGATTGGGGAGCGCGATTACATTCCGTTTTTGAGTACGCGGAATGAGTTGTATAAGGCGCGGAATATGAAGGAGAAGCCGCCGACGCGGGCGCAGGCGATTGCGTTGATGGCGGAGAATCCGAATTTGATTCGGAGGCCGGTGGTGGTGAAGGGGAAGAAGGTGGTGTTGGGATATGACGAAGTGGCGTATAGGGAAATGGTGAAGTAGAAGGTCCGAGCGGTTCTTGCTCATCGTTTGGATCGAGGTTGAAGTGGACTCTAAACCCCCACACGCGACTACGGCGTGTCGGGCACCCCATTTTGTGGCGATACTTGCATCCTAAGATTAGACAAATTGCGATGATCGGCGCTGGTGAGCGCGGGCGGCAGATTGCGGCCTTAGCGTTGAACGGTGGCTTCGAGGTGGTTTTGGAGGATGTAGCGACCTCGCGGTTGGAAGAAGCGCAGGCGTGGATTCGTTTACGGATGCACTCGAAGGAGCAGGGGAAGTGCACGACCGCCACTTCAGTGATGGATGCGATTCGGGATGCGGATTTGATTGTGGACACGACGGCGGATGAATGGGAGATGAAATGGGAGTTGTTTACGATTTTCGATAAGTTTGGGAAGCCAGGGGCGATTTTTGCGAGTGCGTCGGAGTTGTCGATTGGGGATATGAGTGAGTTGACCGTGGTGCGGGAGCGGTGTGTAGGGATGCGTTTTGGATTCGGAGGCGTCAAAACTTTAGAGATTGTGAAAACGCTGCTGACTTCGAATGAGACGGTTGATGCGTGTGTCGAGGTTGGGCGGCGGTTGGGATTGAGTGTGACGATTACGGAGGAAGTTCAGCGATGAGCGGTGGCGGATTGGTGAAGGCGCGGTTGGAGCGGATGCATGAAGTGTTGAGCGGGTATGTGGAGCGGAAGACTGTGCCGGGGTTGGTGGCGTTGGTGAGCCATGGCGAGGATGTGCATGTGGAGGCGCTGGGGTCGCTGGATTTTGATCAGGCGGCGCCGATGAAGCGGGATGCCATTTTTCGAATTGCGTCGTTGAGTAAGGTGATAACGGCGGTGGCGGCGATGATTTTGGTGGAGGACTGCAAATTGCGGTTGGATGAGCCGATCGATAAGTGGCTGCCGGAATTGGCGAATCGTCGCGTGTTGAAGAATATGGCGTCGCCGATTGAGGAGACGGTGGCGGCGAAGCGGGCGATTACCGTGCGGGATTTGTTTACGTACCGGATGGGATTTGGGAGTGTGATGGCGGCGCCGGGGACGTATCCGATTCAGAAGTTTATGAAGGATTTTCAGTTGGGTGGGGATGGTCCATATGCGCCGGATTACTATCCGACGATGGATGAGTGGTTGAAGAAGCTGGGGTCGCTGCCGCTGATGGCCCAGCCTGGTGAGAAATGGATGTACAACACGAGCGGCGACGTTTTGGGGGCGCTGGTGGCGCGAGCGTCGGGGATGTCGCTGGGCGAGTTTATGCGCACGCGGATTTTTGGGCCGCTGGGGATGAAGGACACGAGTTTTTGGGTGCCGGCGGAAAAAATTGAGCGGATGCCGGCGTTTTATTACTTTGATCGAAAGAAAAATGGGCTGTCGTACTTTGACGATCCGGCGAATACGGCGTGGGGGACTGCGCCGGCATTGGAGTCGGGGGCAAGTGGGCTGGTGTCCACAATTGATGATTATTTTGCGTTCAGCGAGATGATGCTGAAAAAAGGGCGGCAAGGGAGGGAGCAGATTTTGTCGAGGGCGGCGGTGGAGATGATGACCGAGGATCAGTTAACGCCGGAAAATCGTGCGGGGGCAGGAATATTTTTTGGGGATTATGCGAGTTGGGGGATGGGGTTTGCGGTGTACACCAAGCGCACCGAGATTTTTCAGACGCCGGGAAGGTATGGATGGGACGGCGGGTTTGGGACTTCGGCGTATAACGATCCGGAGAATGGCTTGGTTGGGATTTTATTTACGCAGAAGATGATGGATTCGCCGGAGCCGCCGACGGTGTTCTGGGATTTCTGGACGCTGGCGTATGCGGCGATGGAGTAGGCCTTGGCTATGAGCGAGCTGGCGGACAAGATTGTGATTCAGCAGGGCGATCTGACGCAGATGGATGTCGATGCGATCGTGAATGCCGCGAATAACGATTTGATTTTGGGCGGTGGGGTGGCGGGGGCGATTCGGCGCGGGGGTGGCGAAGAGATTCAGCGGGAGTGCGATGCGATCGGGAGTATCCCTGTGGGATACGCGGCGACTACCGGGGGCGGGAAGTTGAAGGCACGGTTTGTCATTCACGCAGCGAGTATGCAGATGGGTGGGGCGACGACAGCGGAGGCGCTGCGTGGGTCCACGGCGCATGCGTTGCGGATTGCGGCGGAGCGCGGGTTGAAGACGATTGCGTTTCCGGCGGTGGGGACGGGGATTGCGGGGTTTCCGATGAAGGAGTGTGCGGAGATCATGTTGCGGGAGGCTGGAAAGGCGTTGGAAGGGGAGACGTCGGTGGAGAGGATTTATTTTGTGTTGGTGGATGATGCGGGGCGCGAAATATTTGAGAAGGTGTGGAGGGAGATGCGGGCGGAGCAGTGACGTGCGCGGAAGCTCCTGGAGGGATTGAAAGAGTCAAAAGAAAAGGCCCAGGTTCATGAACCAAATTCGAACCTGGGCCACCCTTGTTTAAGTCCGTGCTAAAGAGACTACGAAGGATCCGTCCGTTTCTTTAAGACCGGGCGGTTGTTGTCGGAGGGTGGCGGGATTGCGGCGGGGGCGTTGGGGACGGCGGTGCCGCCTGCGCCGGGGGCTGCGGCGGTTTGGGCGCCTTCGGAGTAGGGCTTTTTGAGGAAAGTTTCGGCGACGGTTTGGGCGTTGCCGGTGTTGTCGTTGGTCTGTTTGGCCTTGCTGTATTCGTTGACGGCGCGTTCGCGCTGAGCTAGCAAATCAAAAATTTTGCCGAGGTAGATGTGGCTCCAGACTTCTGTCCATTTTTCGGCTGGCTCCGGAACGGTTTGGAGGGCTTCGCGGAAGGCGTTGGCGGCGGCTTGGTAATTCTTCTGGTTGAAGAAAGCTTCGCCCATACGAAAGTTGGCCAGTGGGCGATTGGGCAGAATTGATAAGGCACGCTGGTATTGGGTGACTGCGTCGTAGTAGCGGCCTTGTTCAGCGAGATCTTCGCCGCGAGCGACGGCGGCTCTAGCGCGCAACTGATTGCTGGCTTTCAAAATTAAGTTGTTGGGATCGACGCGGATGCCGCCAGGTTTGGGGCGGCCGAAGGTTTCGACGGTGAAGTCCGATTCGGAGCCGATTACGTCGATGGTTTTTACTTCGGGATTACCCTCGGTGTCGATGCGCAGTTCGACGGGCATGCGGAACGTGTCGAGGGGCTGCTTGATTTTGCCGGAGATGCGGAAGCCTTTGGGGGTGCGGTAGACCACGTATTCCACGGCGAATTCGGGGATGCCCGTGGAGTTGAGCCACTGAGTAAAGAAGCCGCGTAGGTCGGGAGGAGGTTCTCCGTTTTTGGCCACGGTTTGAGCGTGCTTTTCGGCGAGCGCGACGAAATCTTCGATGCGGGCGCTTTTGCTTTGGAACCTGTAGTAGTAGTCGCGGAGCAAAGCTTTGAAGGCGACGTCGCCCATTTGGGCGCGGACCATGTGGAAGATCATGGCGCCTTTGTTCATGACCACGGAGCGATAGTCGGCGGAGTAGGGAGCGAGGCGCGCGGCTTGGGCGATGGGCGCGGCGTCTTCGAACATGATGGCGCCGACGGCGAATTCGTCGACGGCGCGGAGGCCGGCTTCTTTGCCAGCGTTTTGTTCGGCGTACAGAGCTTCGGAGTACCGCGCCAGGCCGTCGGTGATCCAGACGTCGCCGGGAGTGGCGGGCAAAATTTCGTTGCACCACCATTGCGAAGCGACCAGGCGAGCGATGGTGCGGTCGTTGGCTTTGGGATCCCAGGCGCGCTGGCTGAGCAGTAGCAAACCGGGGCCGGAGAATTCGCGCAGAGAGTTGTCGGGGAGTTGCGCGATGGTCATGGTCGGGTCGGGAAGCGGGCCGAACATGTCGGAGAAAACGGTGATAGAGCGCGCGACGGAGGCGGCGAAGTCGGCGGCGTTGCCGGATTGCGAGCGAGGGGCGTAGACGTTGACGCTAACGCCTTCGGCTTGCTGCGGGTTGAGTTGGAGATTACCGGCGACGAAGGTGCCGTTGGGTGCGGGGTTTTTGCATTCGAAGGTGTAGAGCAGGCGGTTGCCGTCGATGGGGTTTTTTCCGGCGACCGGAGTAGGAGCAGTGGCCTTGCCGGTGCCAGCGACGGCGAAACTGTCTGGAACGTTGAGGTGGAAGGTCGCGGTGTAGCGGTTCGAAGGATAGTCGGTGAGCGGGAACCAGCGAGCGGGGAGCAACAGAAATGCGCTGTCGTGATTGATGACTGCGGCGCGAACGCCAGGGACGGGGCTGTTTTCTTCATTGGCGAGCAAGCCCGCGTACGTAAAGGTGAGCGTGAGATTACTGCCTGCAGGAATCGGTTGCGGAATGGTGACGATGACGAAGAGTGGATTTTGATTGTCGCGCTGGAAGGTGAGCGATTTGCCGTCGGCGGATTTGACGCTTTGAACTTCGAGATTAGGGTGCAGTTCAACACGCACGTTGGTGGAGACGTCGAGGGCTTTGAAGTCGATTTTGGCGGTGGCGGTGATGCCTTGACGGATGGTGTCGAGCGTGGCGGAGACGTCGTAATTTTCGGCGACGAATGCGACGGGGTGGGGAACCTGCGCATTGGTGCCGAGCGCGGCGAAAGGCAATAAAGTTAGAGCCAGAGCCGCAAAGCGCGCCTGCGGCTTGGAGAAAATCCTACGAAGGGCCATCGGACCCCTTTCAAATTTTGCAGTTGGAACTCGGCACACGGCCAGGCGCACCGCCCTTACCTTAATAGGATACCAAACCCTTCACTTTGCGTTGCTTTGGGTTAGACGCAGCTGGGCGACGATGGCGTCGGCGGCGCGGTCGACGGCGCCGGGCGGGCCTAGGAGCTGAGTGACTTCTGCCAGGTTTTCACGCATTTTCGCCAGTTTTTCCTTGCTTTCGTTGGATGCGGAAAGCAGCGGGACGGCTTCGGCGGCCAGGCGTTCGGGAGTGAAGTCGTCCTGGATGAGTTCGGGGACGACGGGGCGGCCGACGATGAGGTTGACCATGCTGAAGAATTTGGTGCGGACTAGCGGCTTTGCGAGGGTGGCGGTGAGCGGGGAGAGTTTGTAGAAGACGATCATAGGTTTTTGGAGGAGGGCGGTTTCCACGGTGGCGGTGCCGCTGGAGATGAGCGCCAGGTCGGCGGCGTGGATGGCGTTGTAGGTGGAGGATTCGACGAAGAGGGTGCGGGCGTTTTTCTGTGCAGCCGCGGCGGCGCTGGTGGCGAAGGATTGTTCGATCATGGAGTGGTCGACGTGCGGGGCGATGGCGATGACTGTTTGCAGATTGGGGATGGCGGTGCGGATTTGGGTTAGCGCGGCCGCGAGGATGGGGATGTGGTAGGCGATTTCGCCGCGGCGGCTGCCGGGCAGGATGGTTACGACGGGGGCCAGCGGATCGAGGCTGTGGGTGGCGCAAAATTCGGCACGAGTTTGGGTGGCGCGCACGTTGCCGACCAGCGGGTGGCCGATGAATTCCACGTTGACGCCGGCGTCGCGGTAGAACTTTTCTTCGAAGGGGAAGATGCACAGGGCTTTGACGAAACGGCGGCGGACGAGATTGGCGCGCCACGGCCGCCAGGCCCAGAACTGTGGGCAGATGTAGTAGATGTTGCGGGTAGCGAGTGGCAGGAGTTTGCGGGCGAGGCGCAGGTGGAAGCCGGGGAAGTCGGTGAGGATGGCGTATGGGGCGTTACGTTTTTGTGCGGCGGTGACGAGCTTGGACATGGCGGCGCGGAGTTGTGGGAGATGTTTTACGACTTCGGTGATGCCTACGACGCTGACTTCGGAGTAGTCGACGATGGTGTCGACCCCGGCTTCGCGCATGCGGGGCCCGCCCATGCCGAAGAGGTCGACGTTGGCACGGGATTTTAGAGCGGTGGCGAGGCGGGCGGCGTACATATCGCCGGAGGCTTCGCCGGCGGAGAGGAGGATGGGGGTGGAGGGCATTCGTGAAGAATTAGGTTAGGCCTGACGCGTTTAGAAAGAAAGATAAAGCGAAATCAGTCATTTGCTGGCAGTGGGGTTGGTTGGGACGCGCCTAATGGAAAGCTGGGGACGGCGAACTCCTGGTCTTTGTATTGGAGTTGGTAGAGGCGGTAGTAGATGCCGCGTTGCGCGAGGAGTTCCTGATGGGGGCCTTGTTCGCGGAGGCGGCCTTTGTGGAAGACCAGGATGCAGTCGGCATGCTGGATGGTGCTGAGGCGGTGCGCGATGACAAGGCTGGTGCGGCCGGAGAGCAGGCGATTGAGTGCGTCACGGATTAGAAGCTCGGTTTTGGTGTCGACGCTGGAGGTGGCTTCGTCGAGGATGAGGAAGCGGGGATTGTGCGCGAGGGCGCGGGCGAAATTGATGAGTTGGCGCTGGCCGACGGAGAGCGTGGAGCCGCGTTCGTTGACGGCGGTGTCCACGCCATTCGGAAGCGCGCGAATGAAATCGCCGAGGCCGACTTCGTCGACGGCGTGCTCGACGGTGGTACGGTCGATGCCGGCGGTGCCGAGGCGGACGTTGGATTCGATGGTGCCGCTAAAGAGGAAGGGATCTTGCAGGACGATGCCGAATTGGCGGCGTAGATCCTGGAGTTGAATGGCGCGGATGTCGATGCCGTCGAGAAGGATTTGGCCGCGCTGGATGTCGTAGAAGCGAAGCAGTAAAGAGATGAGGGTGGTTTTTCCTGCGCCGGTGTGGCCGACGATGGCCATGGTTTGTCCGGGGAGGACGCGGAAGGAAACGTCGCGAAGGATCCAGTCTTCGTCGTGGATTTCGGTGCCGTGCTTGTAGGAGAACCACACGTTGCGGAATTCGATTTCGCCGCGAGGATTGCGGAGCGGGATGGCTTTGGGATCGCTGGCGATGGTGACGGGCTCGTCGAGCAGGCGGAAGATGCGCTCAGAAGCCGCCATGGCGGACTGCAGAATGTTGAATTTTTCGCTGAGGTCCTGGATGGGGCGGAAGAAACGCTGGGCGTACTGCGTGAAAGCGACGAGGACGCCGATGGTTAGCGTGCTGGAGAAAATGTTGATGCCGCCGACCCAGAGGATTAGCGCGATGGCGGCGACGCTGCAAAATTCGACGGCGGGGTAGAAGAGCGCGAAGGCCAGGATGGCGTCTTTGTAGGCCAGCATGTGATCGCGATTGCGCTTGATGAATTCCTTGCGGGCGCGTTGTTCGCGGTTGAAGACCTGCACGATGCTCATGCCCGAGATGTATTCCTGAAGGAAAGCGTTGATGCGGGCGATGGCGGTACGAATGCGGCGATTGGCTTCGCGAACGAACTGACGAAATATGTAGGTCACCAGCAGGATTAGCGGCAGGGCACAAAGTGCGGCGAGGGCCAGCTTCCAGTTTAAGTAGAGAAGGACGCCGACCATGACGGCGAGGAGGAAGAAGTCGTTGATCATGGTGACGACGCCGGCGGCGAACAGTTCGTTGAGAGCGTCGACGTCCGTGGTGACGCGGGTGACCATGCGGCCGACGGGATTTTTGTCGTAGTAAGTCATGGCCAGGCGCTGTAGGTGGCCGAAGATTTCCCCGCGCATGTCGTACATGGTTTGCTGGCCGACGTGCTGCATGATGCGGATCTGTACGTACTGTGCAAGGAAATCGAAAAAGAGGACGAGCAGGTAAATCAGGCTGACGATGACCAAGCCGTTGCGGGCGGCGGCGAAGGTGATTGCGTGGCCGACAGCTGGAGTGAGGAAGCGGTCGATGGCCACTTTGAACATATAGGGCGGGGCCAATTCGAGCGGAGTGACAGCGAGGGTGAGGGCGAGCGCCAGGAACACGCGCCATTTGTAGGGACGCATGTAGGCCAGCAGGCGGCGCATCAGCCGCGAGTCGTATGCTTTGCCTAGTGCTTCTTCTTCGTGGGCGTTGCTCATGCGCGTTCGAGTTCTTCTTCCAGTAATTGCTTGTTGTAAAGGTCGTTGTAGTAGCCGCTGCGCTCGATCAGTTCTTCGTGCGTGCCGCGTTCGATGATTTGTCCTTCGCGGAGGACGACGATTTGGTCAGCGTCCCGGACTGTTGAGGTGCGGTGCGAAATTAAAATGGTGGTGCGGCCGGCCATGATTCCGCGCAGCCGCGAGAGGATGCGCTCCTCGGTTTGCGTGTCGACGGCGGAGAGCGAGTCGTCGAGGATCAAGATGCGCGGGTCGCGGACGAGGGCGCGGGCGATGGCGGTGCGCTGTTTTTGTCCACCGGAGAGAGTGATGCCGCGTTCGCCGACGATGGTTTCGTATTTTTCGGTGAAGTCTTCGATGTCGCCTTCGAGGTTGGCGATTTCGGCGGCTTCTTTGACGCGTTCGGCTTCGTATTGCGGGAGGCCGAAGGCGATGTTTTCGCCGAGGGAGTCGCCGAAGAGATAGGTGTCTTGTGGGACGTAGCCGATGGATCGACGCAAGTTTTCGAGCGGCCACTCGCGGATGGGGCGACCGTCGATGAGCAGTTCGCCGGGAGGAGCGTCCCAGAGGCGGGCGACGAGAGCGGCGAGAGTAGTTTTGCCGCTGCCGGTGGGGCCGATGATGGCGAGGGTAGAGCCGGCGGGAATGTGGAGGTTGATGTCGGTGAGGATAGGGCGATTTTGAGATGGAGTGAGTGCTGCTGGCGCGGCGGGCGGTTTTGCGCCGTTGCCGTTAGAGGACACCACTGTTGCGGTTGCCGCAGTCGGGCTGCCGTCGCCGGATAACTGTGTGGGGTACGCGAAGGTGAGATTGCGGAATTCGATGTCGCCCTGGACTGATTGGGTCGTGGAGATTTTTGCATCGCGATCGTCGATGCGCGGTTGGGCGTTGAGGATGTAGGTGAGGCGGCCCATGGAGGCTGCGCCGCGCTGGAAAATGTTGGTGACCCAGCCGAGAGCGATCATCGGCCAAACGAGCAGTGTGAGGAAATTGGAGAAGGAGACGAGTCCGCCAAGGGAGAGTTGATTGCGGAGGAAGAGGAAACCGCCCTTCCACAGAACGATGAGGAAGGTGGTGCCGATCAACGCCTGGAGCGAGGGCATGAACATGCTCCAAGTGCGGATGAGTTTTACGTTGCGGGCCACGTACTCGCGGTTGGGTTCGTCGAAGGCTTTGGTTTGGGCGTCTTCTTGGGCGTAGGCGCGGATGACGCGGACACCGGATAAATTTTCCTGAACTCGTACCGATAGAGCGGCGAGGGCAGCTTGGATTTTTTCGTAGAGTTCGTGGATGACTTTGCCGAAGTGGCGTACAACGAAGGCGACAACCGGAACTGGCAGCAGCACCCACAGCGTGAGAGAAGGCGACAGCTTAAACATCAGGATGACGGCCATCACCATCGTGACGACGGTGGTGGCGCTATACATGATGCCGGGGCCTAGGACCATGCGGACGGCGTTGAGATCGTTGGTGGCGCGGGACATGAGTTCGCCGGTGCGATTGCGAACGTAGAATTCAGGTTCGAGGACGAGCAGGCGATCGAAGAGATCGTTGCGAATGTCGAATTCGATGTCGCGGGAGACGCCGATGAGAACCCAGCGAGTGGAAAAAGAGAGGAGGCCTTTGAGGGCGATAAAGCCGACGAGCGCGAGGCAGTAAATGGCGAGTGTGTGACGGCTGGACGGTTGATAGAAGGGAATGATGTTGCTGAGCCAATTGGCGGGAACCGCGCCGACCGCCCCGGATTTTGCGAAGGGCCGAGGGCTGCCGGAAAGCACGTCGATAATGATGCCGATGGCCAGCGGGACGAAGTTGCCGATGATACCCATCAATCCGAGAGCGACGAGGCCGAGGGTGATGCCGCCGGTGTAACGCTTGAGATATGGGAAGAGGCCGCGGAGATTTTTCATCGCCGAGGTTTTGGGCGGCTTGGAGGCGGACTTCGACGGGGATTGCGCTTTCGCGCCTAAGGTTGCCGTCGGATTTGTTGCGGCTACGCTCACCGCAATGTGGACCTCAGGCTGGACAACTGCGGCGATTCTTTCAGGAATTTTTCGTAGCTGGCGTCGAGCGATTGGTAACGCTTGGTCGCAGGATTCCAGCGTACGCCGATGGTGAGGACGTGGCTGTCCCCGTTTACTTTTAGCGGCGTTAGATAGAGCTGAAGACCCTTTTCTTCGTTCTGTTCGTACTGCAGGCGCCAGCCGGTGACGCTGTCGAGCGGAGTCATGCCGAGGTAGCCCTTTTGATTTTTGAGGTGCTCGTCGCAGCGGAAGAGTTCCGTCCATTTGCCGTTGTCTTCTTCGGCGATCACGGCGCGGGTGATGACGGTTCCAGGGACGTTGTTTTTTGGAGTTTTGGGGACGACGTTGGCAGCGAGGAGTTGGCGCTTGCCGGTTTTGGCGAGGTCGCCGAAGACGAGGACTTGGGTTTCGCTACCGAGGAGAGTTTTGGCGGCGCCGTCGATGTCGTCGGGGATGGCGGGAGCGGCGGGCTTAACTTCCGCCGCTGGTGTTGAATTTGTTTCGGCGGCAGGCTTGGGTTGGTCGTTGCAGCCGGTTACGGCGAATAGCGATGCGCACGCCAGAGAGATTGAGAGTACGCGAACATTTTTTGCCGCATGGAATGGGAATGACCTGGTCACGCGTGCCTCGCCTTATTTAGAACGAAATTTTGTGGATTACGTTACTTTTCATTTTAGCTGCTGTTGGGGAAAGTCTCCAGCGATGGGAGAAGAAAAAATTCGGGGAGGCGTTGGAAGAGGGTTCTTACAATATTAGACGCGTCGGAGCGACGAAGGTGAGCTTCAGGGCTGAAGCCCCTTCTATCGGAGGGCGAGTTATACGGGGACTGAAGTCCCCGCCTTCTACGATCTCGGTCACCCAAAGATCTCCTTCGTCAAAAAATTCTCGCGAGTGTCAGCGGGTGGAGAGGATGGCGTCGAGGCGAGCTTCGAAATTTTCTTCGCCTTCAGAGGTGAGTTCGCTGCGTTCGATGGGAAGGGCGCGTTGGACGGCTTCGACCCAGTTGAAGAGTTGCTGGATATTTTCGCGGGTCTTGGCGTGATAGTCCTTCAGGTTTTGTGGGGAGGCCATCCAGCGGCGGAAGGTGTGTTCGAGCGGGTGATCGGAAGAGTCGAAAGGATTGGAGGCTTTTCCGGGTGCAAGGAGTCCGGCGTGGCCGGTGAAGAAATGTTCGAAGCCGAGATCGGCGACGAAGTGGCCTTCGGTGGCGGCGATGCCGCCATCGTAGTCGGTACCGTTGCAGGTGAGGACGAGAGGCTGTGGGCCGTGAATCCACTTCAGTGATTCGAGATTGAGTTCCCAAAGATCCCACTGAGCGGTGGCGATGTAAGAACTGTCGGTGTTCAAGTGCTGCAGGGCTAGTGCGGCGACTTCCGCGGCGCCGTGCTTCAGCGGGCGCAAATCCCAGGAGGCGACTGGCGTTTCGGTGGCATCGATGGGTTGGACGGTTAGTTCGGAAAAAGTACTCATCGAGGCGGAGAGCGGGGCGCTGGTGAGGAAGCGAGCGAATTCCGCGAGCATGGTTTCTTCGGAGAAGTCGCGGGTCCAGATGCGGAGATAAGAGTGATTGGCCATGGGTTCAGAAAACTGATTATACGTTAAGGGCGGAGACGGGCGAAAATCTGAGGGCAAAGATTGAAAATAATTAAAAGGATTTGTCGGCGGGGTTGACGCCCGGGCGCCCCACCCTTCGTGTGGTTGAGTTCTTAAGAAATAAAACCTAACCCGAATGCGATCAGGGGGTGGCGGTGCGGGAGCGGGTGTTGGGGTCGGGGGTGGTGAGGTTGCGGGCGATTTGTTGGAGGCGTTCCTGCAAGGTGGCGCCGATGGATTCGAAGGCGCGGGTGCAGGTTTCGCGGAGGGTTTGTTCGGCGGTGGCGGAGATGCTGGCGACGGCTTCGCGAGCCTGACGATCGAGGGAAGCGACGGTGGCAAGCATCCACTGGTTGGAGACGTTTTCGAGGCGGTTGCGGTGCTGCTCGGTGGCCTGGTCGCTGATGTTGTTGTAGAGGCTGTGAAGCTCGCTCTGGTGTTGGTTGGTGAGGTGGCGCCAGGAATCGAGCAGCGGGGAGAAGCTGGCTTCGACTTTGGCGTGAGCGTCGCTGACGCTGGTTTCCAGCGCATCGCTCATAGAGGTTTGGAAGCGGCGCAGAAACTCTTCCTGCTCGATGGTGACTTGTTGGGAGACTTCGCGGCGGGCGCCGTCGATCTCGGTGCGGGCGTGTTCGACAGTTTTTTGTAACTCGTCGCCGAAACCTTGTAGCTCTTCACGGCCGGTGCGCTGGATTTCATCGGTGAAGGCCGCGGAAGTGGTTTCCGAGGCTTCAGAGAAAAGGGCGCGAGCGCGTTCGAAGGCGTCGCGCACGCTGTCTTCCATTTGCGATTGAGTGTGGCCGACGAAGTTGCGGCTGGAGTTGTCCAGCTCGCTGGTGAACATACTGGAGATTTCGCCGGCTTTTTCGCGCAGGAGCGAACCGGCTTGTTCGACGGCTTTTTCGGTGGCGGTTTGGATGTGAGTCTGAGCTTTCTTTTCGTACCACTCCGCGGACTTAGAAACATCCTGAACCACTTGATCTTTGAGGCCGCTGAGTTTCTCTTCCATTTCGGAGAGGCTGCGGGAGGTGACGGTTTTGGAGGCTTCGTCGAGGAGCTGTTCGGCGCTGCCGAGATTATCGCGGAAGCGCGAAAGGGCTTCGGCGAAGGCGTCGTCAGCGGCGGTGCGGATGCGGTCCTGCTGCATCGAGAGGGCCGCATCGAGCAGGGAACGGCCGCCGGCCATGCGGTGGACGGAATCTTCGGTGCGCTGGATTTGAGGGGCGACGATGTTGTCCACGCGCTGCTGGAAATCGTCGGTGGCACGTTTGCTGTTTTCGTCGAAGGTGGAGCGCACGCGCTGGGTGATGTCTTCCAATACGGCTTCGGAGCGGCGGTGCAATTCGTTGCGGTGCAGGCTCAGAACGTCGTCGAGTTGGGAGTGAAAGCCGACGAGAGCTTGTTCATGCAACACCCCCAGGCGCGAGGAGAAATGCTCGAGAGTGTTGGAGGATTCGCTGGCGCGGCCCAAGGCAAATTCGAGGCGGCTGGCGTCCTGTTGCAGCGCATCGCGCAGCGTGGCGATGCGGTTGTCGAGTTCAGCGGCGGCTTCGGCGGACTGATTCTTGATCGAGGTGGCGTGCGTCGAGACTTCTTCCTGCAGGCGCGCGAAGAGGCCGTTGACGCGAGATTCCAGTTCGCTGACCACGCGCAACTGTGCGGCGGGCAAGGTGGTTTCGATGGTGTTGTGCCAGCGGTTGAGAGCCAACTCGATTTCACGAGCGAGGTGGGCTTCCAGTTCCTGGTGGGCGTTGGAAATGGTGGAGGTGACGCGCTGCTCGAGTTCTTCGGCGGATGTGCGCAACGAGAGTAAGCCGGTGTTGACCAGTTCGTCGCGAGTACGCGTCGCTTCCTCAAGAGCGTTGGAGGTGGAAGCCTTTACGTCGGTTTCGGCTTGTGCGGCGTGGGCTTTCAGGCGGCCGAGAGCTTCTTCGCGGACGCGGGCGGCTTCTTCCATGGTGCGAGCGGCGGCTTCGGCGCGTGCGGAGATTTGCGCTTCGGATTCTTCGGCTTGCATCAGCAAGTTGGTGCCGGTTTCGGCGTGGAGCTTGGCGGCTTCTTCGCGGGATTGTGCGACTTTATCCGATTCAGCCTGGAGACGGGTTTCAATTTCGGCAGCTTGGGTTTTCAGCCGATTGGCGACTTCTTCGGCTTCCTGAAAGAGGGCCAAAACTTTTTCGGAGCTGGTCTTGAGTTGTTCGACGTGTTGGTCGCGCTGGGTGGCGGCTTCGCGGGTGAGGTGAGTATTCAGATCCGTGGTGAGGCGCTCGCGTTCCGCGGCGAACTGGCGGGGAAGTTCATCGCGAAGTGCTTCCGCGGCGGCTGCGGCGTTGGCCAAGCGAGTTTGCTCCGCTTCGTGCTGCAACTGGTCGATGAGGCGAGCGGACTCCGAGGTCATTTCTTCGCGGAGGGCGGTAAATTTTTGTTCGAATTGCTCGAAGGAAGTGCGTTGTTCCGCGGCGACGGCCTGAGTGGCGGCTTCGCGAGCGGCAGCGTGGAGTTGTTGCTTGGCGTCGGCGAGTAGGCGGGAGACTTGCCGGGCCAGTTGCAGCGATGCGTCGGTAGCGCTGGCCGGCGAAGGAAAAGTGCGAACGTTGTCGGTATAAACGGAAATGGGTTCGTGTTCGCTGGCGAGGGCTTCGGCTTCCGTCTCGGCTGGGAGTTGATCAGTGGGTGCGCCGACTTGCTGATTTTGCGGAGCTGCGGCCGTTTCTGGAAACGCGAACCAGTCCTCCGGCGGGAAAGCGATGCCCCAGATGTTGCCGGCGGTTTCCAGTTCGAGAGCGACTTGAAAGAGTTGACGCACGGTGCGGGGGCGTTGAATCCAGGCGACACGGCCGCGCACCAGGCGCGGCGGATGGCCGGCTTCAGGGTGGGGAACTTCCAGCTTCACCCACATATTTTTGAGGACGTAGTGCTTGGACTGGTAGCGGCAGCCGTGGCAATTAATGATCAGCGAGGAAGTATGCTCGGTAAAAGTGCGGCCGATGGCGTCCACGCCAGTAACCGCCAGCGGCACGGCTTGGACGATGCGGGTGCTGCGGCGTTTGCGTAATTCCGCGGCGGGACTGGGGGTCGCGCCTATTGCTGCGGTCGGCGTTTCGTTTAAGCGTTCCGGCAGATGTTCGTGAAGTCGATCGGAGAATTCGGGGCCCATTTCGTCCATCTCACCTGTTCCATTTCCAAAAGCGTGGTTCACTGAAAATTTTGTTGGTGCAGTCAACAACAGCGGCCGGGGAGTAGGCCGCCGACCGAGGGACCCGATCCAACGCTGCAGCCGGGCCCACAAAGATCAGACCAGAAGGGACTGCGCGCCATTTTTGGCCCCGTTTGAACACACTTTCGCCGCGATGCTGCACTGGCAGCGGAAAATGGACAAAGTTCCAGGCAGACGAGAAAAATCTGTGCAGTGCGCTTGGACCGGGATAGCGCACCTCCTTGCTGGGGGACACCGCAGAGGGCAACTGTATCCTGAATCGCGGGAGATGGCTAGAGAGTCCTACCGGTACTGGTAGTCCTTGTGGTGCGGCGATGGAGAGGCGGATCAAAGCTCGCGACGGCCCTCCATGGCTTTGAGCATGGTGACTTCGTCGGCGTACTCGAGGTCGGCGCCCACGGGGATGCCCACGCCGATGCGGGTGACTTTTACACCCAGCGGCTTGAGCAGTTTGGAGACGTAGACGGCGGTCGCTTCGCCCTCGGCAGTGGGGTTGGTGGCTACGATGATCTCTTCAATGCCGCCGCCTTTGAGACGCTCGATCAGTGTCTTGAGTTTGAGTTGTTCAGGGCCGCGGCCGGAGAGCGGCGAAAGCGCCCCGCCCAGCACGTGGTACATGCCGGAGTACATGCGAGTCTTCTCGATGGCCATGATGTTGTGGGCTTCTTCCACCACGCAGATGGTACGGTGACTTCTGGTGGGGCCGACGCAGTAGAGGCACGGATCGGTGTCGGTGATGTTATGGCAGGTGGAGCATTCGCGGATTTTTTCTTTGGCGTCGCGGATGGCGTCGGCGAGCGCGAGGGCGTTTTCCGGGGCGGTGCGGAGGATGTGGAAGGCCAGGCGCTGGGCGGTTTTTTGGCCGATACCGGGGAGATGTTTCAGTTCGTCGATTAAACGTTCAACGGGAGCGGCGAAATCAGGCATTTATGATGTGTAGCATAGGCGGAGATGCGGCGCAAATTTGGGCGCCGGCAACAAAAAAATATTTGTGATGGCTGGATTGCTCAGCGGAAATTTTTCTGCGGAGAAATTTAGAAGAGGCCGGGGATTTTCAGGCCGGACATACCGGGGACGTTGCCGGCGAGACTCTTCATCTGGCTGGCGAGTTCGTCGTCAACGCGGCGGGAAGCTTCGTTGACCGCGGCGCGAATCAAATCCTGCAACATTTCCTGATCTTTGGAAGCAAAGACGTCCGGTTCGATGCGAATTTCGACCAGTTGCTTCTGCCCGTTCATTTTTACGCTGACCATGCCGCCGCCGGCACTGGCTTCCACGTTGACGTTGTTGACCTGGCGCTGCAGATCGTCCTGCATCTGGCGGAATTTAGAAAGCATCTGTTGGAGCGCGTTGACTTCCATCAGCGTATTCCTCGGGTCACGGCTGCGGAGCCCTCCGCACTTCGGAAATTTTTCCGCCGAAGCGCTGCAGCAGCGATCGCACCATCGGATCGCTTTCGAAACGAGCCCGCAACTCCTGTACACCGGAATCGACGCGTGTGGCCGGCGCCGGATTCCCAGCAGCTTCGAGTCTAGCACACACGCGGATGGGGCGGCCCAGCACGTTGCCGGATGCGCTACGGAGTTTTTCGAGGGATTCGCGGCCTTCGATCATTTCCGCGAAGGATTTTCTTTCAGTGGGGAAAAAAAGTTTGAGTTCGGGTCCGTCGAGTTCCCAGGCGCAGGCGTGTTCGAGGAGTTCGCCGAGGAACTTTTGTTGTTTTTGGATGGCGGATTTGATGGCGGCGACTTGCGCGGCAGTGATGCCCTGGACGCGCGGCGACGTAGTGCCGTGTGCTTCGTTCGAAACTTGTTGGTTGGCAATTTCCGGAACGAAAGATTCTTCGTCGGTGGCGAGATCTTCGGAGCTTAACGAGCCGTCGGCAAAATTGTCGGAGTCCGCGGCGGAGACGGTCGCTTCGGGAAATTTTTCTTCGCGAGCGGCGGCTGCGGGAGCAGGGACTGAGGCCACTAAGGGAGCGGGAGAAAATACTGTTGCGGGTGTCTGTGCTGCGGGCGAAGGAGAAATGCGGGACGAAGGCGAAGGTTCACGAACCAATGGCAGCCCGGGGTCGACCTTGGTGGCATTTTTTTCTTCAACGGGTTTTTCGGCGACGGATGCTTCCTGGAAAAAACTGTTGGAGGCGATGCGAGTCGTGGGCGTCGACGCAGCAACTGGAGCCGGACCTACGAAGGAGCTTGTGGAGCTCGCGGGTGGCAACAAAGAGGGCAACGTCGATACCGGAGCGGCCGATGTAAAACCGGAAGAAGAGGCGGCTGCGGCGGCGGCGCGGCGTGGCGGGGTGGTGGACGGGGGAGTCCCGCTGGTGCCGGTCTTGATTTCGGTCAGCAGTTCTTCGAGGGGCGCGAGGCGCGCGGCGTTGATGAGGCGCAAGAGACCCATCTCCAGATGTACTCGCGAATCGGGTTTACTGCGCACGTCTTCGTCGGTCTCGAGAAGAATCTGGAAGAAGCGAGTCAGGTCCTCTTCACTGAATAGCGCCGCGGCCGCTGCCAGGGCGGGGCGCTGGTCGGGTGTAGCGGCCAGCAAATCGGAGTCCGCGCCGCAGACTTTGGCAATCAGCAGATTGCGCAGATGACGGATGGCTTCGCGACAGAAGTGCTGGAGGTTGCGGCCTTCTTTTTGAAAAGAATGCACCAGGCTGAGGGCGCGATCAGCGGAGCCTTCGGAAATGGCGGCGACCAGTTCGGCGAGGGCGTCGTCGGGAACTACCCCGAGCAGTTCGCGCACTGCATCTCCGGAAATATTTTCGCCGCAGTACGCTCGGGCTTGTTCCAGTAACGAAAGAGCGTCGCGCATGCTGCCTTCCGCCATGCGGGCGATGACCGCCAGGGCGCCGTCGTCGATTTGCAGATTTTCCTTGGCGGCGATTTCGGAGAGGCGCGCGGTGATCTCGTTAAACGTCAGAACCCGAAAATGAAAATGTTGCGAGCGCGAACGAATGGTGTCTTCCAGATTTTCCGGCTCGGTGGTGGCCAATACGAAGATGACCCGGTCGGGTGGCTCTTCGAGCGTCTTGAGCAGGGCATTGGAAGCGTCGGTGGTGAGCATGTGGGCTTCGTCGAGAATCACCACCTTGCTGCGGGAAGAAGCCGGAGCGTAACGGACCATGTCGCGGAGGTCGCGAATCTGGTCGATGCCGCGGTTGGAGGCCGCGTCGATTTCGATGACGTCGAGGGAAGTGCCGGCGGAAACTTCGCGGCAGGAATCGCACACACCGCAGGGCTCAGCGGTCGGTCCCTGCACGCAATTCAGGCCTTTGGCGAGGATGCGCGCCGCGGTGGTTTTTCCGACTCCCCGGGCCCCGGAAAAAATGTAGGCGTGCGCGACGCGGTCGTTGTGGATCGCGCTGGTCAGCGTTTTGGTTACGTGTTCCTGGCCGACTAAATCTGCGAAAGTTTGCGGGCGCCATTTGCGGGCGATGACTTGATAGCTCATGCGGTTGGAGTTTTTCCGTGTGGTGCGGTTGTGTCGCGGCGTTGCGCTCTTACGAAAAAAATCGGAAGCGAGGAACTTCGGGTGATCTGCGGCACCCGAGGTGATCCCGGTACCGTTGCTCCCTTCCGGGCCTGGCGGGGTTCGCGGGACCTCGTTGCACAGAGCCCGAAGCTCCACGTTTCCGCAGTCTTCCGCGGCGCGAAAATTTTGCCGGCGGGAAACTGCACTGCGGAAAAGTTTAGCACAGCCGTTGCGAGGCCAGAAAAATTCTCGCGGTGCGGTTGATTGCCAGTAAGGAAAAAATCAGTCGGCGGATTTTGCGGCGGCCTTGGATGGATCGTCGGCCGGATTGACGTAATTAATCTTGAAGGGGCCGACGCCATGGACCTGCACCAGCGCGGCGCTTTTGGCCATGGCGTAATGGTGCATGCGGCGGGGCATCAGCACGTAGCTGCCGGCCGGCAGGGCCACCATTTTGCTTTCATCCAGAGTATCGCCCATGCCCGCGCGAAAATCTCCGGAGAGCACCGTGACATGTTCGTCGACAGGATGCCAATGCGGCGGAATTTTTCCGTCGGCCGCGAAGCGCAATTGAAAGACGCAAGGCGCGCCGGGTTTGTCGCAGTCGCCGTACACCGGTCCGATTTCCACGCCGGGAGCCATCGGCGACCATTTGATTTTGTCCGGCGTGCCGATGAAGGCGGCCGGGTTGTCCGACTTTTTTGCCGCCGAGGCTGCGGTTTTTGGCATGGCCGTTTTTGCGGATGGTTCCTGAGCGGGAGTGGTGCAGGCGAGCGCGATGGCCACTACGGTGACGGAGAATATCTGGGGAAAAGTTTTAAACACCAAGCCCTCCTGAAGGCGGAAACCTGGCGGCACGATAGCACAAGCGGAGTGCGCCAGGCAGGAATGTGGCCGGTAAAATTGTGCTCAAACGGATAATACGAGCGCCAAATTCATCGAAACGTCAACTTCCACTACAACGGCTTTTTTGTACACTACTTGCGGACGGAAAAGTTCCTCCCCGTCCGCCCGCCGTTTTTTTCGAGCGAAGAAGCGCCGGGTCCGCAGCGCCAGCGGAAACTTCCGGCAAAGCCGGATCGCCCCACGACACGGGGTCAGCCCATGCGCACCCCGCTGGGCAGGAGGAATTTTCATGAAAGCAGTTTTTTCCGTCGTAGTCGCGATAGCAGTTTTCTTCAGCAGTGCTCCAGCAGCCTTTTCCGAGCCCCACCAGATTGCGCCCGGCACTCAAGTGCGCCTGCACATTGTGAGCGGGATCGGCACGACTGTTTCCCGCAGTGGCGATCCGTTTGTGGCGGTGGTGTCTGAACCGGTCTTCATCGGCAACACCTTGCTGATTCCCGCGGGTACACGCGTGAATGGAATCGTGAACAATGTGGAGAGAGCCCGGCACTTTTCGATCTTTCGCGGGCAAGCGTACATGGACGTGACCTTCCGGAGCTTGGAAATGGATAGCCGCATCGTGCCGGTACACATGAGCCTCTTGGCCATCGAGCAGCCCAGCAATGACCGCGACGCGCGGCGCCGCAAAGACGTGAAAATTGATGAAGGACAAATCATTCAGGAGAAGCACGATTATCGCGGCGATATCGAGGGCGCTTCGTTCGGGACCGGCGGGGGCGCGCTGGTGGGTCTGATTTTTTCGAATGTGGTGCGTGGATTCGGGATTGGCCTGGCGGGCAGCGCGGCGTATATCGTGGCGCGTAAAGGCAAAGAAGTGGATCTGCCGGCGCAGACCGGGATCGTCGTGCGCATCGATGGTGGCTTGACGGTGCCTGGAGTGGTTGGGACTCCGGATACGGTGCCGGCGGGGCCGACGCCAGCTTCGGGAAATTAGTCGAACTTAGCGGGAGTCGAAAATTCGAACGGCTGCGAATCGCAATGAGGATTTTTCTCGGCGCGATTTCGCGGCCGTTTTTTGTTCGGCAGGAGATGATGAGTGCGGTCGTCGTTGCGGACTCGTTTGGCAGACTCTAAATGGCACCTGAACATCGCAGGGTGCGGCACCCGGCCTTTCGGCCGACCTTAGTGGATATGGTGGAGGACCACGCTACCGACGGATGCGAGAAAGATTAGCCCGCGGTAGAGGCACCCTTTTTCAGGGCGGAAGAAGCTTCGAGTTGGTCGCGTTTTAAATAGCGGTACAGACTGGTACGCCCGATGCCCAGGACTTGCGCGGCACGCAGGCGATTGCCCATGCACATTTGCAGCACGCGCTGGATGTGAATCTTGCTGACTTCGTCGAGCGAAAGCGGGCGCCAGTCGACCCCGCCTTCCTTGCGCTGCCAGGGATGCTGAAAATTTTCCGGAAGATCGGTGAGATCGATAAAATCTCCGGTAGTGGTGATAGCCGCGCTGGAGATGACGTTTTCTAATTCGCGAACGTTTCCCGGCCAGGCATGTTGAAGTAATACCGTTTGGGCGCGGCGGGTAAGACCGGCGATATTCTTGCCGTAGGATTCGTTGTATTTTTTGACGAAAAATTGCTCCAACAGCGGGATGTCTTCGAGGCGTTCCGAGAGTGAAGGGATGCGGATCTGGATAGAACTGAGGCGATAAAAAAGATCTTCGCGGAAGCGGCCCGCCAGTACTTCGGCGCGAAGGTCGCGGTTGGTGGCGGCGATGAGGCGCACCGCGACGTGGCGCACTTCCGGAGAGCCCACTCGTTGTACTTCACGGTTCTGAATGACCCGGAGAAGTTTGGCCTGCATGGCCAGGGAGGTTTCGCCAACTTCGTCGAGAAACACCGTGCCGCCGTCGGCGTATTCGAAAAGTCCCGGACGGGTGTCGGTGGCGCCGGTGAACGCGCCACGAACATGGCCGAAGAGCTGGCTTTCGAGCAGGGTATCGACCATAGCGGAACAGTTGCAAACTGCCAGGCGCTGCTGGCTGACCGGGCTAAGTTGGTGGATGGCGCGGGCGACCAGTTCTTTGCCGGTGCCGGTGGGGCCGGTGAGTAAAACGTTGGTGTAGTGCCGCGCCACTTTGCGGGCGAAATCGAACACTTCCAGCATCACCGGGCTTTTGCCCACGATGCCGTGAAACTCCAAATCTTGCAGCATTTTCTCTTCGAGGGCTTTTACGCGGCGGCGTTGATCGTGGAGGGCGGCGAAGTCGTCGAGAACCCGTTTGAGACGCTGTTCATTGACGGGTTTGGGCAAGAAATCGGCCGCACCACGGCGAATAGCTTCGAGCGCGGAATCCAGAGTGTAGTCCCGGCTGAGAATGATGACGTGCAATCCGGGATCGAGACGCACCAGGCGGTCGAGAAATTCATAAGCGTCGTGCCGGAGGCTGGTGCCGTTCGAATCCGCGAGCCCCGATGCAACCGGCGGCGCTACATCCACCAAAATCAAGCGGCAGGATCCGGATTGCACCGCCTGAATGGCGCGTTCTGGATCGGCGGTGGGAAGGACTTCGTAACCCATGTCATGAATGAGTGCCGAGAGCTGCTGCAGTTGCTGCGGATCTTCGTCCAGGATGCAGGGTTTTAGGGTGCTGCTTGGAGCGGCGACCTCGAGGGTCTTGGTTTCGGTGTAGGGCATGCTGAGCTAAAGGCAAGCGCTGGGCCAAATTTTTGGCCGGGGCCACGCAATTGCGAGGGGCGCGGAGCCCCACGATAAGCGGCTGAGATTCATAGCGGTGCAATGATTGGAAAGGCAGAAAAGTGTTTCGCGTTGAGTCACGGAGGGACGGAAAAAATCCGAAATCGAAACAGTGTGCCGTCCGAATTGGTTTAACGTTTCGTTTTGGATTGCAACGTCGCTGAAGGCTGCGGAAACAATTAGAACCGGCCAGGCAAAAGCAAATGCGCCGCAAAATGTTCGATGTACTGGTAAAACTGCCGGAAGAACAGTAAGGCCACCAGTAACCCCAACGATGCGTACGAATTGCCGCGCAGCCACCCCAGGTAGCTGCGGCCTTGCTCTTCGCTCATGAACACGGCGATGCCGGTGCTGCCATCGAGAGGAGGCACGGGGAGCAGATTAAAGGTTCCTAACAAAAGATTCAGCGAGAAGAAAATGATCAGGGTGATGAACGCCAGGCTGCGCACCCCGGTGTCCGGTTCAGGACCAACCCACCCGGTGCTGAGTCCAACGCGCAGGCCGATCACCGCGAGGAGCATCAACGTAAAATTCGCCGCTGGGCCCGCCAGCGCCATCCAGCCGGCGCGGCGCGGATTATTCCGTTCCCATTGAGGATCGAAAGGCGCGCTGGCCCAGCCGATCATGCTGCCAGTCACAACGTAGGAGAGCAGCGGCACTAACACCATGCCGAAGGGCTCGCGTTGGATGTGCGGGATGGGATTCAGGCTGACTTGCCCGCCTTTGGCGGCGGTTTCGTCGCCGCCCCGCCGGGCCACCCAGGCATGCGCGGCCTCGTGGCAGGTGGTGGAAAAGAGAAACACCAC
This sequence comes from uncultured Acidobacteriota bacterium, assembly GCA_963846145.1. Lineage (GTDB taxonomy): Bacteria > Acidobacteriota > Terriglobia > Acidiferrales > UBA7541 > Acidiferrum. Next base: position 99,940 of record CAWJUV010000012.1, read on the forward strand.
GTACCAGATAAATCCGTAGAGAAAAAAGGCCGGGGTTAGGTCGGGCATGGACAAATGAGAGTAGTGGTTTTGCGTGGAGGATTGCAAATTTTGCGCGGATCGCGGTAACGCGATCGGTCGGAAGGTTCAGTCGGCAGTGCGCTTCCTGCGCGAGGGTCCTGAATTTTTCCTGGCGGGAGAAGTAACGGGATTTACATGTTTCTTCGCAAGGACCGTTTTTCCCGTGGATGCAGGCGGGAAAGGAGACGCGAGAAGACGCTTAGGACCACTCACGAAGGGATTTCCCGGTTCGTAAAAACGTAGTACGCGATCGGCGGCCCGGGAAATGCCGATGCGGATGGTTTCTCCTACCACAGGCGTTTTGGGTGGCTTTCCGCCCGAAGGGGCGGCGAAAGAAAATTCGCCAAGCCATAGAGGCCCTGGGGCGCACATATCGAGGCCATCTTGTTCGCGCGTGATGCAGAGCCCAGAGGCCAGGCGCCCTGGACCGCGGGTAAGTGCCAGGAGATCGCGGGAGCCGCGGTTCTTTTGCATCAACGGAATTCCCTCGAGCGGTTCCAGTGCGCGGATCAGAATGCCGCCCGCTTCGCCGGCGGGCTCGGCGCTGACATTCAGCATGAAGTGCGCGCCGTAATTGAAAAAAACGTAGGCGTGGCCCGGGGCCAGGTACATTGATCGGATGCGTGGGGTTGGACCTCGGAAATGGTGCCCGGCGGGATCCCCCGGCGGATACGCCTCGGTTTCCACGATGCGGCCGCTCACGCGGCCCTCGGGAAGTTCGCGCACGACCACTTTTCCGACCAGAAAACGCGCCAGCTCGATGGTGTCGGTGGGCAGCTCCGAGCGGCGCAAGCGACGGATGCGAAATTTTTTCATGGGGGGCACGGCGGTCATCATCGGCGTCGCCGAATCCAAACGGTAACCAGGAAAACTCTAACTCGCGCTCGGTTCGGAAGTTTCGGCGGGCTCGCTGTTGAACAGGCGAGCTAGCTCGGCGTGATCGATGACCACGGCCGGATCGCGTTGGATCGCGTCGAAATATTGCTTTTGAAAAGCGTCGCCGGATTCCGAGGGCACGAACATTTTACGAGCGGTACCGATGGAGGTACGGATGTCTTCCGCGGTGATGGGATTTTCGCCGGCCAGCATTTCGTCGAGGCGCACCACGAATTCGGAAATGTTATGCAACCAGGCGAACTGCTGATGGTCGATCACCAAACGAAAAAGTTCGCCGGTAGACACTTGGCCGTGCTGGCGTTCGTAGTCGCGGCGTTCCATGTCCAGGAGAGTTTTGTGCAATTTCAAGAGGTGGGTGCGCAACGCGGTGAGCTTTTGGCGTTGAGGCGCATCGTCGTGACTGCCGGGATTGGAACGCATTGACATGTTCGGGCCTATTCGAAAAGTTACTCGTGATAACGCTGCTCGCCCACCGGCAAGGCAATCTTCAGGCGATTGCCTGGAGGAGGCAGAGGACACGTAGCGAAAGACGTATAAGCGCAGGGGGGATTCTCTAGGTGGTTGAAGTCGAGCACCAGCGTGCCCTCCTTCTCCATGCCATGCGACGGTAACGGCGTGTAAAGGAAACGGCAGGCGCCATAGGTGGTGGAGGTGCTGGTGGTGTCGCGCAAAATGAAAAAGAGGCGCTCGGGGTGATTGTCTTCGAAGACCGGCTCGAGGCGGTAAGTCTCTCCGGAGAAAGTGAATTCCGCAGCCCCGGGAACCGGCGCGGAGTAACTGGTGCCGGTGAGCGTGGCTAAAGTGACGGACTTGGCTGGATTGTAAGGGGTCCATTTGGCTTCGAAGCGATAGCGCGGATCGGGGTCGTACCACTTCAGGCCGTGAAATTCCTGCAAAGCTTTTGAATGCGAATCTTTAATACGCAGGGCGAAACGCTCGGCGCGGCGGATGACGTAAACATTCAGCGTGCCGATGGTCATGTGCACGGCATGGACATCGTTGTCCGGGTCGACGCGCAACGTTTGTGGAGCAGCGGCACTCTCGGCAACAAGAAAATTTTGGGGAAAACCTCCGGAAGGAGGGAGTAGACGGACGACGTTGTCTTTTAGTTCGAGGACGCCCAGATGTTCCGGTGCGCCGGCCAGGTGAATTTTGTTATCGGCGGCCGACCCGAAAGAAGTTTGGCCGGGTTCAAGCCATTCGAGGCCAGCCAGCGCCAGCCAGCCGTCCGGTTTTTGCAATTCGGCGACATGCTTGGCGCGCCAGTCGAGAATTTCGCGCTTCCAGGCTTCGGTGTCTGTTGCGGCCGCATCGCTCCCCGACGCGTTGCCGAAAGCCATGGTCAGGCAAAAGAGGAAGAGACCCGCGCCGGCGGTCCATGCGCTTGCATTCATAAACGAAGTATAACTTGAGAGCTTCGGTGGCAGACAGCCAGGATTTCAAGTTTTGGAGGTGGGCAAAGAAGCGTCACTTTGGATATAGTGCGCGGGTGCGGTTTTCCGCGTTCCGGCGGCGAGCAGAATTGTGGCTACTTAATCTATGAAAACGATCCTGGGAATTATGCTTGGTTGTTTGTCGCTGTGGGCGACGGCAGTGCTGGCGGACAACGCTGCAGAGCATGACGCAGTGGTTTCACCGCAGGTCGATCAGTACGTCGATGCCGAAATGCACCGGGAAAAAATTCCCGGCTTGGCGCTGGCGGTGTTGCGCGAAGGAAAAATCGTAAAAGTGCAGGGGTACGGGCTAAGCAATGTGGAGCTGGATGTGCCGGTTACGCCCAAGTCGATTTTCCAGACTGGCTCGGTCGGGAAACAGTTCACCGCTACGGCGGTAATGATGCTGGTGGAAGAGGGAAAAGTCGGGCTGGACGACAAAATTACGAAATACTTCCCGGAAGCGCCGGCGGCCTGGAAAGACATTACCGTGCGGAATTTGTTGACGCACACGTCGGGGATCCCCGATTACGACGCGGAAGAAGGCCCAAAGAAAACCCTCGATCTGCGGCGCGACTACACCGAAGACGAGCTGGTGGCCAAATTTGCGTCGATGCCGCTGGACTTTCCGCCCGGATCCAAGTGGAGCTACAGCAATTCGGGGTACGTGCTGCTGGGAGTTTTAATTCACCGGATCAGCGGGCAATTCTACGGGGATATGCTGGAGCAGCGAGTGTTTCAGCCGCTGCACATGGACGCGACCCATATCATCAGCGAGGAAAATATCGTGCCGCATCGTTCGGCGGGCTACCGCTTGGTGAATGGCCAGCTGAAAAATCAAGAGTGGGTGGCACCGAAGCTGAATACCACTGCGGATGGCGCGTTGTATACCAACGTACTGGATATGGCCAAGTGGGATGGGGCGCTGACGGCTGGAACGCTATTGAGCAAGGCCAGCTATGCGGAGATGTATACGCCGGTGCGGCTCACCAGCGGGAACACCTATCCTTACGGGTTTGGTTGGAGCTTTGCGAACGTAAACGGCCATCCGGTGATTGAACACGACGGGGCGTGGCAGGGATTTTCGACCGACATTGCGCGGTTTGTAGACGATAAGCTGACCGTGATTGTGCTGACCAATCTGGACAGCAGTCACGCCAATCCGTGGAAGATTGGTCAAGCGGTGGCGGCGCTGTATGTGCCGGAGCTGAAAGCTAAAGAAGATAGCAAGACGGAGAAAAAGTGAGTCCGTCTGGAAGGCTCGTTGTCTGAGTCGGTGATTGTTGTGCGGAACCGAAGCGATTGGGCTTCGCTGAATTCGGATCAATTAGACGGCTGGACCACCAAGTCATTCTTTACATCAAAGACGTTGGGGACGCCCTTCGCCCGGAGGGTCACTAAATCTTTGTCGGTCTGGGTGTCGACGATGCCCACCAGATTCACGTTGCCGTTTTTCACGATGATGTGAATCGAGGGGACCGCGGACTCACTGTAGCGAGAAAGCCCGGGCTCGCTGAAGATCGCGCGGTAGACGGCGCGGCGAACCTGATTGTCCATCGGAGAGAGCGGCAAGACTTCAATGTTGTTAACGACCTTGCTGACCCCTTCCACTTTCTTTACGACATTCTCCGCGTCGGATTTCAAGGTAGGCCTCACGACTTGTCCTTCCAGAGTGACTGTGTCGCCTTCGACTTTGAAAGCGAGATTGTCGAAGACGGAGTAGTAGGGAAGCAGAACGAGTTGGTGGCGAACTTCGCTGACCAGATTTTGACGAGCGGCGGGTTCGTTCTGCCTCTTGTCTTGCGGGAATGCGCCTGCCGGCGTGAGTGCCAGAATTGAACCCAGAAGCCAGGTAGCCGCGAAAAAAGTGTGCCTTTTCATGATGCCTCCGGACGGAGCGACTGTTTCAAACCTGGTAGTTAGATTCTGGTTCTGGCAGAAACGGTGCGGCCAGAGCCACAGGGGCGCGGATGCTACGATACAAGCGTGCGCTTCCTAGGTTATCTAAATGCTTCCAATGCCTGCAAAAACGGCCGGCGCCGCACTTCCGTCCTTTTTGCTGACCTGCGGACTCGCGAGCTGAAAATATGCTTTTGATCGCTCATCGTGGCGCGTCCGGGCATGCGCCGGAAAATACGCTGGCGTCGTTCAAGAACGCGCGATTAATTTTGGTGTGCCATTTATCGAGACGGATCTGCATTTGACCCGGGATGCGCGGCTAGTGGCGATTCATGATGAAACGGTGAATCGCACTACTAATGGCAAAGGTGCGGTGCATGACATGACGCTTGCGGATTTGCGCCAACTCGATGCCGGGTCGTGGTTCGGCAGCGAGTTTTCCGGTGAGCGGATACCGACCGTTGAGGAGGTTCTGGATTTTGCGCGAAAATATGACGTGGTGTTTTATTTGGAACTGAAGCCGACTGGATCGTGGGGAGGCGAGCACGCCTTAGTTGCGGCGTTACGGGAGTCGGGGCAGATTGCGCGAACCGTGGTGATTTCGTTTGACGCGTGGATTTTGGCGGCGGCGCGAAAGATGGAGTCGACGTTGATGACCGGGTTATTGCATGACGGACAGATGGAGAAACCTTTGGAGCGCGCGATGGAAATTGGGGCGCGGCAGGTGGCTATCCGTGGGGATCTGGTCAGCCCATGGCTGCTGGCGGATGCGCGAAAGAAAGATTTGCAGGTGGTGTGCTGGACGGTGAACCATTCTTCGCATATGCGGTTGCTGATGGCGCGGCGGGAGTGGACGGAATAATCAGCGATTACCCGGATCGGCTGATGGCCACGAATAAAAGAGCAGGCCGAAGCAGAACGGCCTCTTGAGTTCTCTGGCCCGTTAGCTCGCGCAGGGTGGTCCAGGAGTGTGGCGAGATTGGGGATGGAAATTTGTTCTGCGCGGGCGGTCAGCGCGCAGACGTAGCGGCTTCAAAGCGGAGCGAATTTTGTCCGGCGGCTAAGCCAGCGTAGATTGTTCACTAGTGTTTTGCGTTCTTGGAGAAGCAGGGTTTCACAAACTCGAGAAAGTCGTCCTGACTGCTAGCGGACGTTGCATCCCGTTTCCAGAACCCGTTTGCCGCAAGGTCGCCCATTCGCCTGGCAGACGCAACGTGACCAGAGTGGAACCGACTTCTGGCGGCGGGTTGAAAGCGGCTCGCGGAATTTCCAGGACCAGCTCGGGCGTGGCATTTAGTTGCGTGACTATGGAAAGATAGCCGTAATCAGATCCGGGGATGCGCCGCCATGCGCTCCGCCACTTCCGTTTGCACCACGACGTGGATTTCGTCGATCGGCTCGGCGAATTTGAACAGGTGATGCAGAATCGGCGAAGTGATGTAGTAAGGCAGGCTTCCGTAGATCCGTATCCGCCAGCCAGTGGCGATCGAACGCAAATCGCATTGCAGCATGTCACTGTGATGACTTCAAGATTCGGAGGATTTTTTTTCACACGGTTCAAATTCGAAGCAGAGATTCATCCAGTTCAATCGCATGCACGGGGCGACCGGAACGGACTAGGTATTCGGTGATCTCGCCATGACCTGGTCCGATCTCGATCCAACAATAGTTTCATCGTGGCTGAGCTTCGTTCCGGTCGGAGTTCCGCCATCAGTGATGCTCGAATAGCTTGGGCGATCTGGTCACGCCAGGACACATCTGCAAGAAAATGTTGTCCTAGATGTTGGCGGGTCATTGATATACAGTGTAGCAACTGGACCCGCGAACGCCCTTTGACCGGCCTCCGCGAATCGGATAACGTAAAATAAATGGCGTGCACAGCAAGGCCCGCATGACGAGCAATCCCGGTGAGCGTCGAGAATTCTGTTTGCAGCGTCGGAAGGTTTGCCCTTTTCCAAGACCGGCGGCCTCGCTGATGTGGTCGAGGCGTTGCCAAAAGCCTTGCCGCGCAAGGCCACGAGGTAGCCGTGGTATCTCCCGCGCTATCGTGGGATTAAAGCGAGTGCGGTAGTCGATGCCCAGCCTGACCATTCCCATGGGCGGGCGGCTGCGCTTTCCAGCCATTGCAGACGGCACCCTTTCAATGGCGTGCGTTATTTCTTTGTGGATGATCCCGGGCTATTTCGATCGCGACGGAATTTACGGCAACAGTGCCGGCGATTTTGGCGACAATGCCGAGCGATACAGCGAGTTTTCGCCGCGCCACGATTGAAATCGCCAAGCACATTTGGCCTGCGGACATGATTCATTGCCACGATTGGCAAGCGGCTCTGGTGCCGGTTCTCTGCGCGGTTCCTATCGGGATCCACTGGTAAAGATATTCCGGTGATCTTCACGATCCACAATCTGGGGTATCAGGGACATTTTCCTGCACCGATGCTCGGAGCGCCAGGCATCCCTGCGGAGGTTTATCAGCCGGCAGGCATTGAGTTTTATGGATTGGTGAATTTCTTGAAGGGCGGGCTCGTTTATTCCGATTATTTGACTACGGTGAGCAAGAAGTACGCCGAAGAAATTCAGACTCCTGAATTCGGCATGCCTGGATGGCGTGGTGCGCAGCCGCGGCGATCATGTGGTGGGAATTTTGAACGGTGTGGATTATTCGATATGGAGCCCGGCGAAAGACAAGTTGATCGCCGCCGAATTTCTCCGCGAAGGATCTTACCGGGAAAGCGGCGTGCAAAAAGGAACTACTGGAGATTTTCGGGCTTTCTGCCGAGCACTATGACCCGGCCAGTCATGGGGATTGTTTCGCGCTTTGCGGATCAAAAGGGATTCGATCTGATTGCTGCGGTGGCCAGCGAATTGATGCACGAGGATGTGATTTTGACGGTGCTGGGGACGGGCGAACGGCGCTATGAGGAATTGTTCGAAGCTCTGGCTAATGAATTTCCGGGCCGTGTAGGGTGTGCGCATCGGCTACGACAACGAACTGGCGCACAAGATCGAGGCGGGCGCGGACATGTTTCTGATGCCCTCGCGTTACGAGCCGTGCGGACTTGAATCAGGTGTACAGCTTGAAGTACGGGACCGTACCGATTGTGCGCGCCACTGGCGGGCTGGACGATACGGTGGAATCGTTTGAGGTTGAGCACGGTACCGGCACGGGTTTCAAGTTCGCGGAGTATTCCGGGCAGCGTTACTGGAGGCGGTGCGCGCGGCACTACATAATTTCAGCGACGAGCGCATCTGGAAGCGTATTCAATTGAACGGCATGGCTGCGGATTTTTCCTGGAAGCGCCCGGCTGCGGAATATGCGAAGCTGTACAAGGCCGCGCACGAACGGCACGAAACCAAAACCTCGTTGCAACATCTAATTAGAGGATTGGAGGAGAGAGGGCGGGAGGCCCGAGTGGGCCGCACCGCCGAGGACAAACCCTATGGCCGATAATATTCCAGCAGTCAGCGACAGCAATTTTGAAGCAGAGGTGCTCACCGCCAGCAATTCGCAGCCGGTGATGGTCGATTTCTGGGCGGATTGGTGCCGCCCGTGTCATATGTTGGCGCCGACGGTGGCGGAAATTGCGCACGATTACGCCGGCAAGCTTAAGGTAATGAAGCTGAACGTGGACGAGGCGATTAATTCCGCGGGGCGTTATAACGTGCGCGGAATTCCGACGCTGCTGGTTTTTAAGAATGGGCAGGTGGTGGAGCAGATTGTGGGCGCGGTGCCGAAGGATCAGATCACCAAGGCGCTCGCGCGGCACGTCGCTTAGTTTAGTTTTGAGGGTTGTTCCGCCGAGGATTTAGCCGGCGCGATTAACGGGCGCATCGCACTCGCTGTGTGGTGCGCCTTACTTTTGTTTGCCTCTTGTCCTTCCGCTTTTTGTACAGCGAGCTTTCTAAATGCCAACTTCTGAACAACGCGTGCGTTGTCGCTGGCCCGGTAATCCGCTAAGTGTGGCTTATCACGATGAAGAGTGGGGTGTGCCGATACACGATGACCGGACGTTTTTTGAGTTTCTTACCCTTGAGGGAGCGCAGGCGGGCTTGAGTTGGGACACGGTGCTAAAGAAGCGCGAGCGGTATTGCAAGGTTTTTGCGAATTTTGATCCAAAGAGAGTGGCTCGGTTTGACCGGAAGAAAGTCGCCACGCTGATGAAGGACGCGGGGATTGTTCGCAACCGCTTGAAGATCGAGTCGACCATCAGTAACGCGAAGGCATTTCTGGCCGTGCAGAAGGAATTCGGATCATTCGACAAGTATGTCTGGAAATTCGTCGACGGCCAGCCCTTGCAGAACAACTTCAAAGAGCACAAAGGGCTTCCGGCGAAGACCAAGGAGTCGGACGCGCTGAGCAAGGATTTGCAGAAGCGCGGGTTTCGCTTTGTGGGGTCGACGATTTGTTATGCCTTTATGCAGGCGGTGGGGATGGTGAATGATCACACCACCGACTGTTATCGACACGGCCAGTTGAAAGGTTGAGGTGCCGTGGCTTGCGCGGGCGAACTGGCGCGAGTACGATTTCGAATTGTGTGTCGGTGCGAAGTTCCTGCCGTAGATGTCGTTGTGGGCCGCTAGTTCTGCCAAGTCGATTTGCGAGAGTGGAAAGGTTGCGATGAATTCTGTCGTGGTGGTGGGCGCGCAGTGGGGCGATGAAGGCAAAGGCAAGGTTGTCGACTATTTGGCCGGGTCGTTTGACTACATTGCGCGCGTCGCCGGTGGGCACAATGCCGGGCATACGGTGATTATTGGCAAGGACCGCTATGTGCTGCAGTTGATTCCGTGTGGGATTTTGCGGCCGGGGCGGCAGGCGGTGATCGGGACGGGAGTGGTGGTGGATCCCGCGGCGCTGGTGAATGAAATTGAGACTCTGGCGAAAGCTGGAATCGACGTGAAGGGACGATTGCATGTCAGCAATCGCGCGCATTTGATTTTTCCGTATCATCGCGAGCTGGATAAAGCGGCAGAAGCGGCGCGTGGGGCTGGGAAAATTGGGACGACTTCGCGGGGGATCGGGCCGGCTTACGAAGACAAGATGGCTCGTCGCGGGTTGCGCATGTGCGATTTGCTGGATTCGGCGCTGTTTCGCAAGAAGGCTGCTCTAGTAGTGGCGGAGAAAAATCGGTTGGCCAAGGGCGCGTACGGCGCGGACATCGATTTTTCGCATGAAGTGGAAGAGACGCTGGCGCTTGGAGAAAAAATTCGCGGATATATCTGCGACACGGCCGAGCTGGTGAATCGCGCGATGGATGAAGGCAAGTCGGTGATGTTTGAGGGCGCTCAAGGAACGATGCTGGACATTGATCACGGCACGTACCCCTATGTGACTTCTTCAAGCGCGATTTCCGGAGGGGCTTCCACTGGAGTTGGAGTTCCACCGACGAAGTTGAAGCATGTGCTGGGGATTTCGAAGGCGTATACCACGCGAGTTGGCGGAGGGCCGTTTCCAACGGAGATGCCCGACCTGGATGCCGAAGAAGTGCGCAAGCGTGGAAAAGAATTTGGTGCGGTGACGGGGCGTCCGCGGCGCTGCGGGTGGCTGGATTTGCAGGTGTTGCGCTACGCGAAAATGATCAACGGGATTGACTCACTGGTGGTGACCAAGCTGGACGTGTTTGATACGCAGAAGGAAATTCAAGTGTGCGTGGCGTACAAATACAAGGGAACGCCTCTCAACGAAATGCCGGCGCTGGCGGAAGAGTATGAGCACGTCACGCCGGAATATAAGGCGCTGCCCGGATGGGGCGAGACGACTTACGGCGTTAAAGATGGTGCCAAATTGCCCCGCGCCGCGACGGAGTATTTGAAGTTCATCGCGGACTTTCTACAGGTGGAGATCGGGATGATTTCTACCGGTCCGGAGCGCGACGCGACGATCGTTCAGCCAGGGACGTTGCTGTCGAAGTGGCTGTAGCTTTTTCTTTTCTGCGAGACGCCTGCATATGGTGACCTTCGAGCAAGCGCGTCAGCGGATATTCGAACAAGTGTCAAAAAAAGGCCGGGCGATTCCCATCGTGGAGTTAAGCGTGTGGGATGCGCACGGGTATGTGTTGGCGCAGGATATTGCTGCGGACCGGGATTATCCGCCGTTCGATCGGGCGACGCGGGACGGGTACGCGGTGATGGCTGCGGAAGCCAACGCGGGCGCGGCGTTGGCGTGCGTCGGCGAGATCAAGGCGGGCGACGACGGCGCTTATTCAGTGGCAGAAAACACCTGCGTACAGATCATGACTGGAGCGCCTGTGCCGGCGGATGCAGACGCGGTAGTGATGGTCGAGTTCACGCGGTACGACGGTGAGAAGGTACGGTTCGAACGCGACGCGGCTGCTGGGCAGAATATTGTGCCGAGGGGAAGCGAATCGCGCCGCGGGCAGAAACTTTTAAATACCGGGACGCGGTTGGGATTTGCGGAGTTGGCACTGGGTGCGCAGGTGGGAGCAACTCAACTGCGTTGCGCGAAGAAACCGCGGGTGGCGATTCTGTCGACTGGGGATGAACTTGTTGCGGTTGATGCCGAGCCGAGAACGTTTCAGATTCGAAACAGCAACAGCGTCTCGCTGGCGGCGCAAGTCGCGACGGCTGGTGGCGAGCCAGTGGTGCTGGCCAAAGCTGGCGATTCGATGGAGGAGTTGCGTGAAGCGATTCGCCGAGGATTGAACGAGGACATTTTGGTTTTGTCTGGCGGCGTTTCCATGGGGAAGTACGATTTGGTCGAAGACGTTTTGCGGGAGTTCGGAACGGAGTTTCTCTTCGATGCGGTGGCGATCCGGCCGGGGAAGCCTGCAGTGTTTGCGATGATTGATGGAAAGCCGGTTTTTGGTTTGCCGGGGAATCCGCTGTCGACGATGGTGACATTCGAACTTTTTGTCGTTCCGGCGATTGATATGTTGAGCGGGGCGTCGCCGCGACCGTTGGCGTTTTTGCGCGCTACGCTGGGAGAGCCGCTGCATGAGAAGCCCGGGATGACGCATTTCCTGCCTGCCTCGGTGAGTTGGCGCGGCGGCACCGCGTCGGTGCGCGCGATCAAGTGGAAAGGCTCGGGGGATACCGTGTCGATGGCGCAGGCGAATTGTTTTTTAGTAGTGGGCGCTGAGGTTGCGGATTTGGCGGCGGGCGCGGATGTTGAAGTGTGGATGCGTCGAGACGTTCTATAGAATTTCTGTTGTAGACGGAATCGTGCGCTGACAATTGATGAAAAAACTCTCGCATTACGACAAGTCCGGAAAAGTTCAGATGGTGGACGTTTCGGCCAAGGCGGCCACGAAGCGAACGGCCGTGGCTCGGGGATTCGTGCGGATGTCGGCGAAAGTAGTACGAGCGGTGCAGACCTTGGATGTTCCAAAAGGGAACCCCCTGGAAGTGGCTCGAATTGCAGGGATTGCGGCGGCCAAGCGTACCTCGGAGTGGATACCTCTTTGTCATCCCCTGTACCTCACGCACATTGATGTGACTTGCACCGTGTGCCAAACTGGCGTCGAAGTGCGATCTAGCGTGTCGACCACGGCGCAGACCGGCGTGGAAATGGAGGCGCTGGTCGCGGTTAGTGCTGCGGCCTTAACGATTTACGATATGTGCAAAGCTTTGGATAAGGGCATGGAGATTACGGACATCGTGCTGATGCAGAAAACTGGCGGAAAGAGCGGAGATTATCGCCGCGAGGCGCGAGACGCGTCTGGATCCGTCGGCAAGAGTGCGAGCCGGAGTCGAAATTCCAGCAATCCAGGTAAAGGGAAGCGTCGATGAGCGCGGCCGGCGGGAAAAGCATCACGCTGCTGCTAGCGGACGACAATCCGCTGATTCGCGACTTGGTGTCCAAGGCGCTGGATTCGGTGTGCGAAATTGTGTTGGCCGAAGATGGCGCGGATGCGTTGCTGAAAGTGATCGATGCGCCGCCGGATCTGATTCTTTGCGATTACAAAATGCCGGGTCTGGATGGGCGGCAATTATTTGAAAAGTTGCGCGGGCGGCAGACGACGCGGCACATTCCGTTTTTGTTTATGGCTAGTCGCGCGGATATCGAAGAACGATTGCGGCCGTTGGTGGATGGCGTGGAGGATTTTGTTACCAAACCGTTTTTGGTGAAGGATTTGGTGCGGATTACCAAGAAAGTCGTGGATCGGCTGCATCTGGAGAAGCTGCAGAAGAGCGCTTCGCGGCCGGGAGTGATTCAGGGGCGGCTGGAAGAAATGAGCATGATTGACCTGATGCAGTCTCTGGAAATGGGGCAGAAGTCGTGCCGGTTGATCGTGAAGAAGGGCGCGGAGAAGGGCGAGTTGTATTTTGGCGGCGGGCAGTGCCGCGATGCGCGGACTGGTGAACTGGAAGGCGATGACGCGGTGTATCGCGTGGTGCTGTGGACCGAAGGCGAGTTTGAGATTGATTTCAATGCGGCGAATGCTTCGACCAGAACGAGTACGACGCGGACGACTACCGGATTGTTGATGGAGGCGTTGCGGTTGATGGACGAGGCGTCGCGGGATGCGGATGTGGTGGCGACGTAGCAGTTTAGAATTGGCGCTTAGTTTGGTTTTCCGGGCCCACTCTAGTACAACTCGAGTGGGCTTCAGTTTTTTCAAGGCGAGTTCATGCGCGTAGCGATATTGACGATCAGCGATTCGGCGGCTCGAGGAGAGCGTGAGGATGCTTCTGGGCCGGCGGTGGTGGCCGTGTGTCGTGGGCTGGGTTGGGAAGTGAGCGAGACGAAATGCTTGGCGGATGAATTCGAAGCGATTCGCGATGCGCTTAGTGGGATTGCGGATGGGCATCGGGCGGATGTGATTTTGACCACTGGCGGGACGGGGATTGGGCCGCGGGATAACACGCCGGAGGCCACGGTCGCGGTGGCGCAACGAATTGTGCCGGGCATTGCGGAAGAGATGCGACGTCGTGGGGCGGAGAAGGTGCCGACTGCGGTACTCTCGCGGGCGGTGGCGGCGGTACGCGGGCAGAGCATCGTCATTAATTTGCCGGGTAGCCCGAAGGGTGCGGTGGAGTCACTTGAAGCGATCGCGCATTTGCTGCCGCATGCGGTGCAGGTGCTGCGGGGCGCGCGTCACGACTAATCCTGTACCACATTTCTCTCCATAATTTCTTCTGAGTTGCGATTCACTTTTACCCGCGCCCTGAGAAACGCAGAGTGTGGCACCCAATCCCTTCGATCAGAGTTGTTGCGCGGTACAGGAATGGTGGTTGACGGGCTGTGCAGCGTCGTCAACAATGCTTTGCATGGCGCAAAATCTCAAAGATAAAAAGTTAGCGGTATTGGGGACGGGAAAGTTGGGCGGCATTTTGCTGCGCGCCTATTTGAAGCAGGGTTTGTTTGAGCCGCAGAACGTTACCGCTACGGTGAAGCACGGCGAAAAGGCGGAAAAACTCGCGAAGGAATTGGGGATTTCGGTGGCCACGGACAATCGCGCGGCGGTGCGCGGCGCGGATGTGATTCTGCTCGGAGTGAAGCCGCAAGTGATTGGTGAAGTGCTGGAGCAAATTTCCGCGGAGTTGAAGCCCGGAGCGTTGGTAATTTCGGTGGCCGCGTCGGTGCCCACTTCGTACATTGAGCAGCGGCTGGATAAGAAAGCAGCGGTGGTGCGGGTCATGCCCAACACGTGCTCGATAGTGAACGTGGGCATGGCCGGGATTTGCCGCGGGGCTAGTGCGACGGAGCAGCATGCGGAGATGGCGAGAACAATGTTCGACGCCGTGGGGCGCACCGTGGTGGTCGACGAAAAAAATATGGATGCGGTGACCGGGCTTTCTGCCAGTGGACCGGCGTTTGCGTACATTATTTTGGAGTCGCTGGCGGAAGCGGGCGTGAAAGTAGGGTTGGCGCGAGATGTGGCCACGTTATTGGCGGCCCAGACAATGAAGGGTGCGGCCAGCGTGGTTCTGGAGACCGGGGATCATCCGGCGTTGCTGAAGGATTCGGTGACTACACCGGCGGGATGCACGATCGATGGAATTTTAGAGTTGGAGGAAGGGAAGCTGCGGGTGACGTTGATTAAGGCGGTGGTGAAGGCTACGCAGCGAGCGGGGGAGTTGTTGTTTGAAAAGTAGAGTTAATGAAATTGGGGAAGTTTGGGCGGTGTTGAGTCTATACCCGCATCCTGAAAATCGCAGGGTGCGGCACCCGGCCTTCCGGCGGCATTTTTATGCAGAGTGAAATTACATTTTTTGTGCTGGCGGCGATTGCGATAGGCGGAGCGATGCTGGCAGTGTCGCGGAGGAAAGCTTCGCGTGCGGCCATGTTTTTTGGCGTAACCATGCTGGCTACCGCGGGAGTTTTTGTGCAGCTGCGAGCGTGGCTGCTGGTTGGGGCAGAATTGCTGCTGGCGGTTTGCGTGGGCGTGGGATTGATTGTTCTTGCGGTGGAGTTGGCCAAGCTGGACGTGGCGACAGAGGCCGAGTATTCACATCGCGCAAAGCTGGCGGGCTTGGTTGCGAGTGGCGCGGTGGTGTTGGAAGCGGTTGCGTTGTTGGTGCAGCGGCGATGGTTTCCGTCGCAATCCGTGGCGGCGCTGCTGCCGGAGGGACCATTGGGCGTCGCTCCATCGCTGAGCGCGATGGCGAAATTTTTCTTCAGCTTCGAACTGTTGCCGTTGGCGATGCTCTGCGCCGTCGTCTTAACGGCGATCGTGGGATTCAGCGCGCTGTTTCAGAAGAGGGTTTGATCAGGATGCAAGCTGGGCTAACGACGATGGGAGTGACGGCAGCAATCGAGCCATTGATGCTTTCTGTTACCCATTACCTGGTTTTGAGTGTGGCGCTGCTGGTGATTGGACTGGTTGGAGCGTTGCTGCGGCGAAATTTGTTGGTACGGCTTTTTTCGATCGAATTGATTCTCAGCGCTGCGGCGATCAACCTGGCTGCGTTTGCGCGCCTGTTCGCGGATACCGCGGGGCAAAGTTTTGCGGTTTTTGAGATCGCCATCGCTGGTGCCGGAGCGTTGGTGCTGCTGGCGATTATTGCGGCCGCGTTTAGCGAGTGGCAGAACCGAGAAATCCCACAGGCTCCGAGCCGGCACGATGCGCTTCAATCGTAGCGGGCTGGTCCGACGATGCTGAGCCACGCTTTCGAAAACCTGCGAATCTTTCTCCACAGTGACGGGGCACTGCTCCTTCCGGAGCTTGAGCTCTTTCTCTTTGCTTTGGGCATTCTAGTGATGGACGCGTGGGTGAGCCAGCGCGAGAAATACTGGAGCCCGGGACTGGCGCTGGCGGGGATGGCCTTCAGCGGATCGACGCTGTGGATGCTGCGCGGGCGCATAGCGCAGAGCGGCGACTTGATCGGTGTGCACGACACGATGGTCGCAGACCCCTACTTTATTTTTTTCTCGGCGCTTTTTTTGATGGGCGTTGCGATGGTCACGTTGCTGTCAATGAATCAGCCGATGCAGACGGGTGTGCGCGGGGGAAGATATTACGCGCTGCTGCTCTTGGCCTGTGCGTTCATGATGTTTTTGGTTTCAGGCGTGGATTTAGTTGTGATTTTTGTGGCGCTCGAGGCACTCAGTATCTCTTCGTATTTTCTGTTGGCCGCCCCCGGGTTCGACAGTAGTCCGAGCGCGTCTTCGGTAAATTTCATGCTGACGAGTGCGCTGGGCTCGGCGGTGGCGGCGTTTGGATTTTCGCTGGTATACGGAGTGACCAATGCGACCAACATTGGAACGATTGCATCGGCGTTGTCGCGGCGGCATCAAGTCGCAGCAGCCATCGCGCTGAGCCAGCGGAACGATGCGCGCGGCGCGCAGATTCATCAAATGCTACGCGAGCGTTTGCCAGAGGCACTGAATCTGCATCCGTGGGTGGTGCAGGCGTTGCCGGTGTTCGCGGTGGCGATGGTGTTGTTCGGGCTGTATCTGAAATTTTATGGGACGGCATTGCGCAAACCGTCTGCGAGTCGCGAAGGCATCGCAGAGCCGCTGGGATTGTACGCGGCAGGACCAATGGTGGCGGCGTTGTTGGCTTTTCTGTTGCGCTTTCTCGTCACGGTGTTCGGCGATGCGCAGCACACTTGGTCGTGGTTTGTTGCGATTGCGGCTTTCGCGCTACTGATTTGCGGGACTTGGAGCGCATTGCGAGAAACTTCGCCGGTTCGAGCCGTCCAAGCGGCTGCGATTGCGCAGATTGGCAATGTTTTGTTGGGACTGGTCGCCGCGAATGAAGGCGCGTTCACGGGCGTCACCTACTCTCTCTTCAGCTATCTGTTTGTGCTTGCGGGTACGTTCGCGGTGCTGAGTATCGCGCGGCGAAAGAATGCTCTCGATGAGGAGAGCGATTTCCAACTAGACGGCTTGCGGCAAAAGAATCCGATGAGCGCAGCTCTGTTGATTCTGTTTGTGTTGGGCTTGGCGGGACTGCCGCCAACCGCGGGATTGTACGGACGATACTTGTTGTTCCATGCGTTGGTAGAAACTGGTCACCGCTACGTGGCATGGGCCGCGGCGGTGGTGGCGTTTCCTTTGGCTTATGTGTATTTGCGAATCGCAGTGAGAGCGTGGCGAACCGTGCCGGCTACGAAGGATTCGGATCACAGCGAAAGCAGTGCCGCCGCTACGTTTGGCGCGCCGGAGGCCATTGTGCTGGGCATCTCCGTGTTTGTGTGTGTAGCGGCGGGACTGTATTCTGAGCCCTTCGCGAGGATGGCGCGCTACGCCTTTGGCAAATAAACCTATAGACGACAACTCTTCATCGGGTTCCGGCGGCGGTTCGAACGGGTTCGCCGCCCAATCCGCCACCGCGCTGGAGTTGCCGCTGGTGATGGTTGGTGCGGTACTCCTTGGGGGAGCACTTGGCTACTTCCTCGATAAAGCTGTGCACACCGGTCCGTGGTTGATGTTTGTGTTTGGTGGGTTGGGGTTCGTCGGCGGCATACGCGAAGTGATCCGTCGGACTTCGACGAAGAAGTAGATGGCTCAAAGTGTTACACCCTCGCGCGCTGAAACGACTGAGGGGCGCATTAGCTGGCTGATCCTGGTAACCGGAGCATTGGCGGCGGCAGTTGTGGCGGCGACCACGAGTGACTTTGAATGGGCGGCCGGCTTGGCTATCGGAGCGGCGCTTGCCTGGCTGAACTATCGCTGGCTGCGGCAGGGTATGGACGCGCTGGTCATCGTAGCGCAGGCCCAGGAAGGATCCGAAAAGCCGCGTGTACCGATTGGCGCCTATTTCCGGGCGCTGTTCCGCTACGCCTTGATAGCCCTTAGTGTGTATGTTATTTTTAAAACACTGAAGATTCCTGCAGCCAGTATGGTCATTGGTTTGTGCGCGTTAGGTCCGGCAGCGATGATCGCCGGTTTGTTCGAAGCACTCCGGCCAGCAAAGATTTCTTAAGCAAAAGGAAACCGCAAGCGGCTGTCCCCAATTTATGGAACACGTTAGCTTTCTGACCCAGATGGTGAACAAGATTTTTGGCGGCATCGCTTTGTCGCTGCTTTCGGCTGTGCATGTTAAGCCGGACGATCCGAAATATCCCATTCCTGAATATGTGGTGATGGCGTTGATGGTGCTGGTGATCGGCACCCTGCTGGCCTTGTGGTTGAAGTCCCGGCTTTCGGTCGAACGTCCAGGAGCTTCGCAGCAAATCGCGGAGTTGCTGCTGAACAATCCCATGGGATTTGGCGTGCGCGATGTGCTGAGCCAAAATGCCGGGCATCATTGGGAGCGTTACATCCCGATGGTGGGATCGATTGCGCTATTTATTTTGCTGGGCAATTTGTTTGGGGCGTTTCCGTTTTTGACTTCGCCGACTGCGGCCTACACCGTGCCGTTGTGCTGCGCCATCATCACGTTTCTTTACTTCAACTGGCAGGGCATTCGCCATCACGGCCCGGTGGGTTACGCCAAGCATTTCATGGGTCCGGTACCCTGGTTGGCGCCACTGATGTTCCCGGTGGAAATTTTGAGTACTACTGCGCGGCTGCTGTCGCTGTCAGTCCGCTTGTGGGCCAACATTTTCGCTAGCGATATTATTTACGGATTGTTCCTCGGACTTTTTGCCGGGGCTTTTACCGCGGGATGGACGAAGAACCCGGTCATCGGCGTGATCGTCGGAATTTTCCCCGCGTTGTTTCCCATCGCGTTTATCCTGCTGCACGTTTTTGTTTCGGTGGTGCAGGCCTACGTGTTCACCATTCTGCCGGCCGTGTACATCGGTATTGCTACCGCGGACGAACACTAAGACATTACGGATGTGAGCCGCTTCAGTGTGAGACCGGCTGCACGGTGTCCGGGAACCACCTCCTGGCGGCAAATCACAAGGAGGCAGTACATGAAGTATACGAAGTACATGAAGAGAGCAGCATTGGTTGCAATGGTGTTGATGGTGGTCATGCTGGTGGTGCCGGCGGCGTTCGCGCAGGGCGCGGAAGCCGCAGAAGGCGCCGGCCAATCCGACCACGTTGGCGTTGGCGGCCGGCTTCGGGGTAGCCATCGCGGCGTTTGGTTGCGGCTTGGGTCAGGGGCGCATCGGCGCGGCGGCCTGCGAAGGCATCGCGCGGAATCCAGGAGCTGCGGATGGCGTGCGAGGCGCGATGATTCTGGCGCTGGTGTTCGTTGAAACCCTGACGCTGTTTACCTTTGCTTTGGGATTCTTGCTGTATCGCTTACTGTAAATTCTTGCGCTGCTCGTCTTGAGCAGTGAATTGTCTTGGAATGGCCCGCTTAACGGCGGGCCTTTTTTTTGGCGTTACGGCTGTTGCCAGCTCCCACTGCTCGCGTGTAGACTCCGCCCAGAATCTAGGGCCTCGCAACATCACTCGCAACATTCACACAGGAGAAATGGATATGAAGAAACTTGCTGTGGCCATTTTGCTGTCCTCGGCCCTGATCGGATTTGGTGTGGCTCGCAGTCAGACTCCCGCTGCCAAGGGTTCGGGCGCCGCTGCAGAATTGAAACAGATGGAGCACGACTGGGCCGATGCGGAGAAGGCCAACGATACCGACAAGCTCAGCCAGATCATCGCCGACGACTTTAAAGCGATTGGGCCGGATGGAGCTAAGGTGACCAAGGCGGAATTTATCGATGGCTATAAGTCGGGAAAATCCAAGACGGAAAGCTTTGAATTCGGGCCTATGGACGTGAAGGTGATTGGAAGCGTGGGAATCGTGCAGGGAAGCGACACGGAGAAGAGTTCCTCCCAGGGCAAGGATTCGAGCGGGAAGTATGTTTGGACTGATATCTACGCGAAGCGGGATGGCAAGTGGATGGTGGTACGCTCACAGCTCGCGCAGGTGAAATAAAGTAGGCAGGGAAATTGATTCAAAGGCCTCGCATGCGCAGAATGTGGCGTGCGGGGCTTTTTTATTTATTTCAAGCCAGTAGCGAGTTTGTCTGGACCAGTGTGTTTGTGAAGCGTGATGGAAATTGGGTGTCGGTGCGCGGGCAGATTAATTCGGTGAAGTAAGGTAAGGCGCAACTAAAACGGACTCCGACTCCAATTCAGCGCGAACTAGCGGGCGATTAGGTTGGGCTGAAGGATGAAGTTGAGGACTTGGTTGGGGAAGAGGCCGAAGTAGACTGTGCCGATGGCGGCGATGGCCAGAACCACGTTTACGGCTACGGGGAAGCGAACTGGCGGGGCGGCCATGAGTTCGGCGCTGCCATCGCGCATGTACATCACCACGATCAAACGCAGGTAGTAGTAGGCGCCGATGACGCTGTTGATGCCCATAATCACCGCGAGCCAGATCAGGTGCGAGTTCACGGCAGCTTTGAAAATATAAAATTTGCCGAAGAAGCCTGCCGTGACTGGTAGGCCGAGTAGCGAAAGCAGGAAAAGGCTGAGCGCAGCGGCTGCGAAAGGTTGGCGTTGAGCCAGTCCGGCGTAATCTTCCAGCGTTAGATTCTTTTCACCGGTGCCGCCGATTTCCGAAACGATGGTGAACGCGCCAATTTTTACCAGAGCGTAGCTCAACAAATAAAAGAGCACTGCGGCGTAGGCGGGGGTGGCGCCACCGTTCAAATCGTTGGCCATGAAGGTAACCGCTGCGAAAGCAACCAGAATGTAGCCGGCGTGGGCGATGGAGCTGTAGGCCAGCAGGCGCTTGATGTTGGTCTGCACCAGGGCGCCGAGGTTGCCGGCGAACATGGTGAGTACGGCGAGCACCCAGAATGCCCAGAACCAGAAGTGGGTAGCGGCGGGTACGCTGCCGAAAATTCGCAATAGCAGCGCGAACGCTGCGGCTTTCGGTCCCGCGGAGAAGAGCGCAGTGACTGGAGTGGGCGCGCCTTCGTACACGTCGGGCGTCCAGATCTGGAAAGGGGCGGCAGCGACTTTGAAGCCGATGCCGATCAATATCATTGAGAGGCCCAACTTGAGGAGGCTGCTGGTACCGTCGGCATCATCCATGCGACCGAGGTTGGTGGTGCCGGTTGCGCCGTAGACCAGCGCGATGCCGTAGAGGAAAAACGCGGTGGCGAACGAACCAAGCAGGAAATATTTGAGAGAGGCTTCGCTGGACTTGGCGGAGTCACGGCGGAAGCCTGCCAGGATGTAGCTGGAGATGGAGCTAAGCTCGAGGCCGATGAAGGCAGTGAGTAATTCGCGAGCGGAAGCCAGCACGCCCATGCCGGCGGTGGCGAACAGCAGCAAAGCGTAAAACTCGGGAAAGGGAAGATTCTCGCGCTCGAGATAGGAATTGGCGGAGAGAATCACTAGGACCGAGACCAGCCCAATCAGCAAGCGGAAGAAAAAGCTGAATACATCGGCTTGGACCAAGCCGTAGAACCCTTGACCCGGAGTCGCTCCGGCGACGAATGCGGCGGCTGTCCCCGCCAAAGCGCCGACCAGGGCGAGGCCAGTGAAGAAATGGCGCGCGCGTACGAACGGCTGCAGGAACATGGCCAGCACGCCGAAGGTGCACCAGATTAGCTCGGGCAGAACGCGGAGGATGTCGTCGGTGTGAGGCATTAGCGGGCACCGCCAGCGGTTACAGTAGTTGCGATTGCAGCGGTCGGCGCGGCGTGCGATGGAGCGGTCGCTTCATAGGGGCGTTGCGGCTCGACTTGGTCGATTATCGTTTGCGCGGAAGCCGCAGTGCGCTGCGTGAAATACGTTGAGCCGATTCCCATCCACAGCATGACGATGGACATGGTCACCAAGATGAAAATTTCTCGCCCGGAAGTGTCTGGCAGAGTTTTGTTTTTATCGACCGTCACTTCGCCAAGGAATACCCGTTGGTAAGACCACAGCAAATAGCACGCGGAGAGGATCACGCCAGTGGCGGCCCAGGAAGCCCAGCCCCAGTGCGACTGGTAGGTCCCCAGCAAAATTAAATATTCGCCGACGAAGCCGTTGAGCATCGGAAGCCCGGCCGAGGCAAAGGCTGCTACGAGGAAGAACGCGGCCAGCTTGGGCATTGGAGTGGCCAGCCCGCCGTACTGAGTGATTTCAAAAGTGTGGCGGCGGTCGTACAGCATGCCGACCAGCAGGAACAGCGCTCCGGTGGAGATGCCGTGTGCCAGCATTTGGTAGACGGCGCCCTGCATGGAAATGCTGCGGAAAGCGAAGATGCCCAAGACGACGAAGCCCAAGTGGCTCACGGACGAGTACGCGACTAACTTTTTCAGGTTGGGCTGCACTAACGCGACGAGCGCGCCGTAGATGATGCCGATAATCGCCAGCGTCGCTACCCACGGAGCCGCACGGCGCGAAGCCTCGGGGAAGAGTGGCAAGCAGAAGCGGATCATGCCGTAGGTGCCCATCTTGAGTAGCACGCCAGCAAGCATGACGGAACCTGCGGTGGGCGCTTCCACGTGCGCGTCCGGAAGCCAGGTGTGCAGCGGAAAGAGCGGCACTTTTACCGCGAAGGCCACGAAGAAGGCCAGGAAGAGCAGCATTTCGGCGCGCGGCTCAATGGTCAGCGTGCCGGTGGCGATCATCTGCTGAATGACCGGGAGGTCAAAGCTGCCGGTGGCGTTGTACAGCCAGATGATGCCGACCAGCATGAGGATCGAGCCGGCCATGGTGTACAGCACGAATTTTACGGCGGCGTAGATGCGGCGATCATGGCCCCAGATGCCGATGAGCATGGCCATGGGGATGAGCATCACTTCCCAGAACAAGAAGAAGAGGAAGAGATCAAGGGACAGGAAGACGCCGACCACACCGACTTCCAGCATCAATAGCATGACGAAGAACTCTTTCACGCGGTGGTTGATGCTGTTCCACGAAGCCAGCACAGAAATCGGCGTCAGGAAGGTGGTGAGGATCACCAGGAACAGGCTGATTCCGTCGACGCCCAGGTGATAGTGAATCGGCGGCGAAGTGATCCACTGAGCATTTTCGACGAAGCGGTACTCACCGGAGTTCAGCGAGGCTCCACGCAGCAGCAAAAGCGAAAACAAAAATTCGGCGGTGGAAACCACCAGGGCGATGCGGCGGATGAAGAGATGATCGTCGCCGCGGAGCAATAACAACGCGAGCGCGCCCAGGGCCGGGAAGAAGACCAGAATCGAAAGCAGGTGTCCGCCTTGGAAGAAGGAGCCCATCAGCGCGAAACTCCCAGAACCGGCCGAACGTGCGGCCAGAAGACCACCGCGACGACTACGATGGCGCCGATCACCACCCACACCGCGTAGCTGCGAGTATTGCCAGATTGCGTGCGGCGGGAACCGTCGCCAACCACCGTGATGCCTTCAGCGAGGCCGTTTACGGCGCCGTCGATCGTGCCAACGTCAACCGCTTTCCAGAGGACGTTGGTGGAGATCCACATCAGCGGCTTGACGATGAGTGCGGCGTAAATTTCGTCGACGTAATACTTGTTGAGCAAAGTCGTGTACACGGGGCCAGCGGATTTAGCCAGGCTGTCGGGTTTGCTGGGCTGCTTGATGTACAGGAAGTAGGCTGTGAACCAACCGAGCAACGCGACGATGACTGCCACGATGGCGAGCGGCGTTTCGAGCGCGTGGGCGGCCGCTTCTGCGGCGCTCGCTTCTCCGGCATTGGGAGCGGCGAAGACCGGCTCAAGGAATTTTGCGAAGTAGTCAGGCTTGCCCCAGAACGCGGGCGCGGCGAGCCATCCGCCGATGATCGAGAGCACTGCGAGGACGCCCAGCGGAATCAACATGCTATTGGGGGATTCGTGCACGTGAACGTGGTGCTCGTCATAACGCTGCTTGCCGAAGAAGGTGAGGTAGATCAGCCGGAACATGTAAAACGAAGTAAGCAGCGCGGTGAGCAAACCCACGCCGTAAAGCACGTGGCCGCCGTTTTCATTCTGGTAGGCGTTCAGCAGGATGGAGTCTTTGCTGAAGAAGCCCGCCAACGGCGGAATGCCGGCGATCGCCAGGGTGCCGGTCAGCATGGTGTAGAAAGTGACTTTGATTTTCTTGCTGAGCCCACCCATGTGGAACATGTCCTGCTCGCCGCCCATAGCGTGGATGACGCTTCCGGCAGCAAGGAATAGCAGCGCTTTGAAGAAGGCGTGCGTCATCAGGTGGAAGATGCCGGCGGAGAATGCGCCGACGCCGCACGCCAGGAACATGTAACCGAGCTGGCTGACGGTGGAGTAGGCCAGAACTTTTTTGATGTCGGTCTGCACCAAGCCGATGGTGGCGGCGAAAAGCGCCGTGGCGCAGCCGATGACGGCGACGACCACCATGGCAGTCGGCGCATGCATGTAGAGAACGTGCGAACGGGCCACAACGTAAACTCCGGCGGTGACCATGGTCGCAGCGTGAATCAACGCGCTGACGGGCGTTGGACCTTCCATGGCGTCAGGAAGCCAAACATACAGTGGAATCTGCGCCGATTTTCCGGCAGCGCCCATGAAGAGCAGCAAGCAGGCGACGGTCAGAGTGCCGAGGTGTCCCATCGCGTCAGGCGGAAGCGGCGTGGCCTTGGAAAACAATGCTACGAAGTCGAGCGTGCCGAAGGTGCGGAACAACAAAAACATCCCCAGCATGAAGCCGAAGTCGCCGATGCGGTTGACGATGAAGGCCTTCTTGCCAGCGTCCGCGGCAGATTTGCGCAGGAAGTAGAAGCCGATCAGCAGGTAGCTGCAGAGGCCTACGCCTTCCCAGCCAACGAAAAGCAGCACGTAGTTGGCGGCCAGCACCAGAATCAGCATGAAAAACATGAACAGATTGAGATAGGCAAAGAAGCGGTAGTATCCGCTCTCGTGCGCCATGTATCCGGTGGAATAGATATGGATGAGCCAGCCCACGCCCGTGACTACCATCAGCATCACTACGGTAAGTTGGTCGACTTGCAGGTCGAATCCCGCTCGAAACGTGCCCGCTTCTATCCACGAAAAATATTGCTGTATCCAGGGGATCTGCGTTTCAGAGAGGGTCGAAAACTCGCGCACTGCTTCGAGAGCGGCGAGGAAGCTGAGTCCCGTTGAGCCCACCGCGACCGCATTGACCAACTTGTTGGGCCAGGATTTGCCCAAGATGCCGTTGATGGTCGCGCCGAGCAGCGGCAACAACGGAATAATCCAGAGATGTTCGAGTAGGAGCATTTAGAGTTTTAAGAGGTTCACGCGTTCCACGTTGAGCGACTGGCGATTGCGGGCGGTGACGATGATAATCGCCAAACCCACCGCTGCTTCCGCCGCTGCCACCACGATCACAAACAAAACAAAAACTTGGCCATCGACTCGATGCCGCGCCTGGCTAAAGGCCACGAAGGCCAAATTTACGGCGTTCAGCATCAGCTCGATGGACATGAACATAGTGATGATGTTGCGTTTGAAGATAAAAGCCAACATGCCAAGGCCGAACAAAATCGCGCTTAGGATGACGTAGTAATTGGTCGGGACCATGCTCAGGCTTTCTCCCGCTGGGCCAGCACAATGGCGCCGAGGACCGCGACCAGAATCAGGAAGGAAGTCAGCTCAAAGGGATAGACGAAATCTTTGAAGATCATGGTGGAGATGTCGCGAGTGGAAGCCATGTCTCCGGTGGGAGCGGCAGCTTGCACTGCCGAACTGGAACGCGCAATGGTGGCGGCGATGAAGCCCATCAGGGCCAGCGCGAGTAAAATGCCGGGGACGCCGGCCATCTTAGAAATGCTGGTGTGCTCTTCGCTTCCGGCATTGAGCAGCATGATCACGAAGACGAATAGCACCATGATGGCGCCGCCGTAGACGATGATCTGCACCGCGGCGACGAATTCCGCGCCGGCGAGTAAGTACAGTCCCGCGAGAGCGACCATTACGACGATCAGCGAGAGCGCGCTGTGAATCGGATGCTTCTGAAAGATCAGACTGATCGCGCCGCCGATGGCGAGCACCGCAAGGACGTAGAAAACCAGCAGTTCAGGCGTCATTTCAGCGCGCCCCATTCAAGAATGGCGAAGCTGGTGATCACCACGTTGGCGATCGAGACTGGCAGCAGCAACTTCCAGCCGAAAGCCATCAACTGGTCATAACGAAGGCGGGGCAGTGTTCCGCGCATCCATACATAGACGAACAGGAACGCAAGAATTTTGGAGAGCAGCCAGAAGGGCGCCTGAATGAAGGCATTGACGCCAGGCAACAGGATCAACGCGATGGCGATGATGCACATCACCCCGCCGATGACTGGCAGTACGAGCTTGCCCCAGATCGTTTCGTAGCGGATGCCGTCCCAAATGACCCACAAGCCAAAGGGCAAAAGGCCGAGCGAAGGCAGATAGTAAGTCCAGGTCCAAGTCGGAGGAAATGGGGAGAGCCAGCCGCCAAAGAAGAGAATCGCGCATAGGCTCGACACAGTGATCATGCTGGTGTATTCAGCAATGAAAAACATGGCGAATTTGAAGCTGGCGTATTCCGTGTGGAAGCCAGCGACCAATTCTGATTCTGCTTCGGGAAGATCGAAGGGCACGCGATTGGTTTCGGCGACCGCGGCGGTGAAGAAACAAATGAAACCGATGAACTGCGGAAAGATGTTCCAGCCGAGGATGCCGTATTTGCTTTGCTGATTGGCGATGATCTCGGTGAGGTTGAAGGTGCCTGCCAGCAGCAGCACGCCGACGACAGAGAGCGTGAGCGCCAACTCGTAGCTGATCATCTGCGCGGAGCTGCGCAGTCCGCCGAGCAGCGGATACTTGCTGTTAGAGGACCAGCCGGCCAGCGCGACGCCGTACACGCCGAGAGCGGTGATGGCGAAGAGCGCGAGGATGCCGATATTGACGCTGGGCGGCAGAATCCCAAGATAAACGTCCTGGCCGAAAATCTTCCAGGGCAGGGGATCGGGCCCAAACGGAATAATCGCGATGGACGTCAGTGCCAGGGCCAGCGCCAGGAGCGGCGCAAGATAATAAACGAAGCGGTCCACCCCTGCAGGCGTCGGATCTTCCTTGAACAAAAATTTCAGGCCGTCAGCGGCAGGCTGCAGCAAGCCGTGCGGGCCAACGCGATGCGGTCCCCAGCGTGACTGAATGTGGGCAACGACCTTGCGTTCGAACCAAGTGAGATAGGCGTTCACCGTCAGCACGATGAACATGATCAGCGCCACCTTAATAACGGTGACGATCAGAAATCCATGCGCGTTGAGAAAGTCCATCACGAGTTAGTCTGCCGCCTCGGCTTCCGGCAGCGATTCCATCATGCTGCAGAATTTTCCCAGGGTTCCGCTGGTGAAAAGATTGTCGTGTGCGGAGCGAATCAAGCCCACCGGAACGTCGTAAGGCGCATGGCCGTTGCGCGTGAAGCCTAGCTTGGCTGGCTCGGGTTCACCCATCAGCAAACCGCTCGGTTCCACGTTGTAGCCCGCGACGTTCTTGCGAATCTCTTCGAACACTGCGGCTGGGTTTTTATAATGAAAGGCTTTGCCGAGTCCAAGCCTTTCGAGTTGGTGAGAAAGGATGCGCAACAGATCGAAGTCGGAGCGCGGTCCCGAGATTTCGACGCCTTTGCGGACCGATTGAATTTCGCCGGCGGTGTTCGGTGACCGTGCCGTCTTTTTCGTAGGCGGAAGCTGCGGGGAAAACGATGTCAGCCTGCTTGGCCGTTTCGGTCAAAAACATTTCATGCACGATGAGTAGGTCCGCTTTGCCGCGGCCATAGCCCAGCGTGCCGTAGTGGGCCAAGGGATTCGCGCCCATCACGTACAGCGCCTTGAGTTTTCCGGATTGTGCGGCTTCTACCATCTCCGGAGCAGTCATGCCGGCTTTCGAAGGAATCACGCCGCCCCAGCCCTGCTCCAGCGTTTCGCGGGCCTTGCGCGTTGTCCACGTACGCGTATCCGGGCAGCCGGTCGGGCAGCACGCCCATGTCCGCAGCGCCGCGAGAATTGGCGTAATCGCCGAGCGCCATGTAGCGAACTTCGCCAGGGAGTTTCGAACCAAACGCCACGAGATGGCTGATGGCCGCGCCGGAAACTTCCGCGCCAAAGACGATCGCGACATTTTGTTCCGCTTCCAGCGCAGCTTTCAGATTGACCAACTGCTCCACCGTTTCGGGAGCGAGATTACCTTGGCCGTGCGCCAGCCATTCGATGACCGCGCCTTCGGTGCCTTCCGCAACTCTTACGAACTGACGCGCCTTGCCCTTCAGTTTGATGTCGGCGGCGTTGATGACGAAAAGTTTGGAATTGAAGTGACGAATGCCGGAGCGAATCTGCCAGGCCACCAGCGGATTCTGATTGGTGGGATCGTTGCCGATGACCAACACGGCTTTCGACTGGTACAGATCTTCCATGGTCAACATGGAGTTTTGTGCGTGCTCGCCGAGAGCGGTGACCAAGCCGGTGTAGTCGGCGGTGCGGTGATGATCGATGTTGTTGGTGCCGAAAGTTTGCCGGGCCAACCGTTGGAACAAATAGTTTTCTTCGTTGGTGGTACGGTTCGAACCAATGAAGCCGATGCTGTCTTTGCCGCCGGAGTCAAAAACCTGCTTGAGGCGCGTGGCAGCGGTGTTGGCGGCTTCCTCCCAGGAAACAGGGAAGAGTTCCGTGCCGCGACGAACCATGGGCTGCTTGATGCGCTCGGGATGCTTGGTGAAATCGAAACCGAAGCGGCCTTTGACGCAGAGAAAATCTTTGTTGATGCCGGAGAGGTCGCGGTTGTTCGACCGCATAATCTCGTGGTTGCGAACACTGAGAGTAGTTTTGCAGCCGTTCGAACAATGGGTGCAAATGGTGGGGTTGTACTGCATTTCCCACGGGCGAGTCTTGTAGCGATAGGTGCCGCTGGTAAGGGCGCCGACAGGGCAAATGTCGATACACATGCCGCATTCTTCGCATTCGAGATGATCGCCGCGGTTGGGGATAATTACGCTCTTGGCTCCGCGCATGCCCACGCCGAGAGCTTTCACGTCCATGCCTTCATCGCACACGCGCACGCAACGGAAGCACAGAATGCATCGCGGGGCGTCGTAGTACACCAACTCCGACCATTTTTCTTCGGGCCGATGAATTTTTTCTTCGATGAAGCGGCTGGTGTCCGCGCCATAGCGGAAGACCATGTCTTGTAATTCGCACTCGCCGCCCTTATCGCAAACAGGGCAATCCAGCGGGTGGTTGGTCAGCAAAAATTCCAGCATGTACTTGCGCGCATCGCGCACTTGCGGGGTATTGGTGCGAACGACCATGCCTTCGGTAGCGACCAGCGTGCAGGCGGTCTGCATCTTGGGCATTTTTTCGACTTCAACCAGGCACATCCGGCAGGCGGCCTGCAGCGACAAGCCTGGGTAATAACAGAACGACGGAACTTCCGTGCCGATGCGCCGGGTGGCTTCAATCACCAGCGTGCCGGGAGCGACCTGCACGTCCTGGTCATTAATCTTGAGAGTGATCAGTTTTTGGTCAGGCATGGGCTCGGGTCACAAAATTTATCGGGAACCAACCAGATCTTCCGCTGATTTGTACGCGCAGCGGCCTTGCAGGTGATCTTCGAATTCCTTGCGCCATTTTTGCACGATGCTGATGGTCGGCATGGCGGCGGCGTCTCCCAGCGGGCAGAAGCTGCGGCCCAAGATATTCTTGGAGAGTTCGCCGATCATATCGATGTCTTGCGGGCGACCAAAGCCGGCGTGGAGGCGTTCCAGCATCTTGCGCAGCCAGGTGGTTCCTTCGCGGCACGGGATGCACCAGCCGCAGGATTCGTGCGCGTAGAAATGCATGATGCGGCGAGCCATGTCCACCATGCAGGTGTCTTCGTCCATCACCACCATGCCGCCGGAGCCGAGCATCGAGCCCGCTTTGGCCACGGCGTCGTAATCCATGGGAATGTCGATTTCGTCGGCAGTGAGAAGTGGACAGGAACTGCCGCCGGGAATCACCGCTTTCAATTTCTTCCCGCCGGTGATGCCGCCGGCCATGCCGTAGATAAATTCCTTCATGTTCATGCCCAGCGGAATTTCGTAGATGCCGGGCTTTTTGATGTGGCCCGCAACGCACAACAATCGAGTGCCGCCGTTTTTCGGCGTGCCCAGGTTGGCGTAGGCTTCGCCGCCATTGGCGATAATCGTCGGGACCGCGCTCAAAGTTTCCACGTTATTAATGATCGTCGGGCAGCCATACAGGCCCACGACCGCTGGGAAGGGAGGTTTGATTCGAGGATATCCTCTTTTACCTTCGAGCGATTCCATCAGTGCGGACTCTTCACCGCATTCGTAAGCCCCTGCGCCGGTGTGAATCAGCAAGTCGAAATCGTAGCCGGAGCCGAGAATGTTTTTGCCCAGGTAGCCGCGTTCGTAGGCTTCCACCAGGGCTTTTTCGACGATGTCGAGCACGTAGCGATATTCGCCACGAATGTAGATGAATCCGTTGTGCGAGTTGATGGCGCGCCCGGCAATGACCATGCCTTCGATCAACTGATGCGGGTCCAGTTCCATCAGCGGGCGATCTTTGCAGGTGCCCGGCTCGGATTCGTCGGCGTTGCAAATCAGATAGCGGGCCTTGGGCGAATCCTTTGGCACGAAAGACCACTTCATGCCGGTAGGGAAACCTGCGCCGCCACGTCCGCGAAGATTGGATTTTTTGACCTCGTCGATGATTGTTTCCGGGGTCATTTGCTTCAGAGCTTTTTCCAGCGCCTGATAGCCGCCACCCTGGATGTACGCATCGATTTTCGTGGAGTTGGCCACGCCCCAGCGTTTGCTGATGACCGGAATTTCACCCTGTTCGCGCGGGTGAATCGCGCCGGTAATCACTTTTTCCGGCTCGGTGGGCCGTTTCAGTTCGATGGTTTCGATGATGCGGTCAAATTTCAGGGGAGTAAGGTTTTCGTAAAAGTCGTAATTAACCTGCATCGCCGGAGCGCCGGTACAAGCTCCGATGCATTCCACTTCTTCCAGAGAGAACACTCCGTCGGCGGTAGTTTCTTTGTGTCCGATTTCCAGACGCTTCTTGGCACGATCGAGTAGCTCGTTGCCGCCGCGCAGCATGCAAGCTACGTTGGTGCAAACCTGAACGTGATACTTGCCCATGGGCTTACGGTGCAGCATGGAGTAATACTCGAGCGTTTCTTCAACCTGTACGGTTTTGAGATCCAGGCGCCGCGCGATTTCCGCGATCAGTTCATCGCTGCAATAACCCAACTCATCCTGCCCATACATCAGCATGGGAATCAGCGCGCTGCGCTTCACGGGATAAGCGTTTTGCAGACGGTCGAAGCGGGCGGTCAATTGCGCGGACATTTGCAGCTTCATCTAGCGATCCACCTCGCCCAGAACGATGTCGATGGTGCCGATGCAGGCGATGACGTCGGAGATTAGCTGGCCCTCGATCAGTTTGGGGAGAGCTTGAAGGTTGATGAAAGAAGGCGAACGGAAATGGCAGCGGAGCGGCTTGGAAGAGCCGTCGCTGGCAATAAAGCAGCCCAGTTCGCCACGCGGCGATTCGACCGCTACAAACGCTTCGCCCGCCGGTGGTGAAAACCCTTCGGTGAAAATCTTGAAGTGGTAGATGAGCGCTTCCATCTCCGTCTTCATCTTTTCCCGTTGCGGTGGGACGATGCCCGGTGCGTCGGTCTTGATAGGGCCTTCGTCAGTAATCTTGTCCATGGCCTGACGAACAATCTTGAGGCTCTGACGCATTTCCGCCACGCGGATCATGTACCGGCCGAAACAGTCGGAATCGGTGCGGGTCGGAATTTCGAATTCGAATTCGTCGTAGCTCGAATACGGGAACAATTTACGATTGTCGTAAGCGATTCCGGCAGCGCGCAACGTCGGCCCGGTCATGCTGAGAGCTACAGCATCCTCGGGGGAAATCACGCCAATACCTTTGGTGCGGCCCATCCAAATGCGGTTTTCGGTCAGCAACGTTTCGTATTCATCCACGCGGCTGGGCATGTATTTCAGAAACTTTTCCAGCACCGCGCGCCAGCCAGCAGGAGGCTGCAAGGCCACTCCGCCGACGCGTATGTAGCTGGTCATCATCCGCTGTCCGGCAAACATCTCGAAAATTTTCAGGATTTCTTCGCGTTCGCGGAAGCAATACAGGAAGACGGACATCGCGCCCAGGTCGATGGCATGCGTGCCCAGCCAGACCAAATGCGAAGAAATACGCTGCAGCTCCACCATCATCACGCGAATGTATTGCGCACGTTTGGGAATTTCTAGATCCAGCAACTTCTCAACCGCCAGGCAATACACCAGGTTATTGCCCAGTGGATTAAGGTAATCCATGCGATCCGTCAGGGTGATCGCTTGCGAATACGTTTTGTCTTCGCAGGATTTTTCAATGCCGGTGTGCAGATAACCGCAGTCAGGAATGGCTTTGAGAACGGTTTCGCCATCCAGTTCCAGCAAAATGCGCAGCACCCCGTGTGTCGATGGGTGCTGCGGCCCCATATTCAGGACCATTGATTTTGTTGGGCCGACTGCCGTTTCTACCGTTGTGCTCATATCGATCTCTTGGTGAATCCCAGCGGCATGGTGGGAATATCGCGATAGCCTTCCACCGGGTAATCGCGCCGCAGCGGATAGCCTTCCCAGTCATCCGGCAGTACGATGCGCCGCAAATCCGGGTGCCCGTTGAAGCGAATTCCGAACAAATCAAAAATTTCGCGTTCCAGCCAATTGGCCCCAGGCCACACTGGGAAGAGCGAATCGATCACCGCGTCTTTGCCGTAAAGCTTGACCTTCAGCCGCAAACGCTCCCGCCGCGTGATGGAAACCAGTTGGTAGACCACTTCAAAGCGCGGCTCAAAGGGGTGGCGATCGAGGCAGGTCGCATCGGTCAGCAAATTAAATTTGTGTTCGTCGCGGCAGCGAAACGCCACCGCGCGAATCGATTCGGCCGGCACCACCACGGTGGATTGCCCGCGATAATCCGCAATTTCGGAGATCGCCTTGCTATCCCACGCTTTCAGCTGCGCAGCGGAGGACGAGACTTCGCCGACAACCTTAGCGTCCTGATTAGAATTCTCCGTCAAGCTTGTCGTTATCCCCGGCGCCGGCTACCTGTTCCAGTCCAGCGCGCCCTTTTTCCAGAGATACATATACCCGACCAACAGAATGGCAATGTATATCATCATTTCTACGAAGCCGTACCAACGCAAGGTCCGAAAAATATAAGCCCATGGATAAAGAAAAATCGCTTCCACGTCGAACAAAATAAAAACCATGGCCACGAGATAAAAGCGTACAGAGAAGGGTTCGCGGGCGTCGCCGGTAGGCGGTACACCGCATTCGTATGCTTCTTGTTTAACGCGATTGGGGCGCCGCCAGCCGACTAAAACTGAAACGCTGGTGAGCAGACCAGCCAGCGCGACGGCCACCAGCAGGTGTATGAGGAGTGGAGCGTAACTATGTAGATCCGAACCGCCCATAAGCGAAAGGCTATAATAACGACTCGACTACCAATGGTCAAATGTTGGTGGACGAAGATTTATAATAATAGACACGGCGTGCCCTCCCAGCGCCGGCCACTCGGGGCTCATCGCCATGATCTTCGGTCACAATACGAATGTTGCGCTCGGAAACGTGAAATACCACGTGCAAACCGAGGACGCAGGGATTGCCAGCGCGCTGATTGATACCACCGTGTATGCCGGTGGGCGAGTGCTGCATCGGCGCACCAATAGCTATTTGGATTTGTTGCCGCTCAATCCAGATCGTGAAGAGGCGCTGAAGCTGCGGCTCGATGATCAGCATCGGCAGGTGATTGAGGAGATTCGCAGCGGGGCCCTATATTTGCCGCCGCCCACGCAATCGCAGGCGCGCCCGCCTTCGCCGTTTGCGAGTGGTTCGCAGACGCATGATTTCGGTGCGGCGACTGGGAACAATGCGGTGTCGGGTACGGCGCCCATTGCCACGGGCGCTCAGCAGCAGGTTCCGGAAAATCCACAAGTCGCGGTGCCGCCAGCGGCCCACGCACCGACGGCTCAGAAAAATTCCGCAGCGCCGGCGCCTCCTATTGCGCCAACGCTCACATTGGACTTGAGGAACGCGAAGAGCTGGCTCAACGGCAAGCACGCCACGCTGCAGCTCAGCGTGAAGGGCCACGACGGTTTGCCGGTACCGGACGCCAACATTACCGCGTCGATTGCCGGCGCGGCGGAACCCGCAAACTTCTTCGGCGAGTCCGATGAATTGGGTGAGGCGCAGATTGAATTTGAAATGCCGCGGCTTGGCGATGCCGCGATTGCGTTGGTCATCGAGGCAGCGCACCGCGATGCTAAAGGGCACTTGCGGTTTCAGTTGCGCGCACGTCAACGAGTGCCGGTGGGTTAAGCCTCGGCGTTTTTTCTCACGATCAGCTAAAATATTTGAATGGATGTTTTGCTCAGCATTGTTGTGAACGGCGAGAACCGTGTGTCTCCGCCAGGGGCTACGGTCTCGGATCTGCTGCGTGAGCTGAATCTGCCTGCGGGCCGCGTGGCTATCGAACGCAATCTGGAAATTCTTCCTCGCCCGCAATGGGCCGAGACTGCCGTCGCCGCGGGCGACCGCTACGAAATCGTGCAGTTTGTGGGCGGCGGATAGCGCAAAAACCTAAAACTCAGACGCCTTTGAGAAGATGCCCCATCTTCGATTTTTTGGTGGCCATGTAGGCGCGCGAGATTTTGGAAATGCGCGGCTGGCAGGGGACGCGTTCGACCACGCGGATGCCGGCCTCTTCGAGTTGGCGCACCTTTTCGGGATTGTTGGATAGCAGTCGAATCTTGCGGGCGCCGAGCTGTTTCAGGATCGCGGCGCTGAAATCGTAGTCGCGGGAATCGGCGGCGAAGCCCAGGCTTTCGTTGGCTTCGACGGTGTCCATGCCGCCGTCCTGCAATTCGTAAGCGCGCAGCTTGTTCATCAGGCCGATACCGCGGCCTTCTTGCGGCAGGTAAATCAAAACCCCGGAGCGCGCCTTGCTGATTTCGCGCAGAGACATTTCCAGTTGCGCACGGCAGTCACAGCGCAGCGAAGCTAGAACATCACCAGTCAGGCACTGCGAGTGCACTCGAACCAGTGGAGCAGTTTTGCTCTTCATGTCGCCGCGCACCATGGCGACGGCTTCAGCATTCGGACCGTCGCCCTTGAATCCGTAGATCCGAAACTCGCCAAAGCGAGAGGGAAGCTTAGCTTCGGCAATTTTTTTAATGCTGGAAGTATTCGCGCCGCTCTTGCTTCGACCGCTGCTATGGGAATTACTCGCTTTTTTGGTCATGGCTGGATAAAAAATTATAGCAGCCTCGCCAACCCAGCTGCTTGGGCAACCTGCCCGCGCTTGATTCAACGGGATTGACGGGTTAGCGTTAGCAGGACGACTCGAAATGGACACCGCTACATCCGTACGCGATCTGCTGTTTACGCTGCTGCTGAAAGTGGGCGTGGCGTCGTCCATGGCGGCACTGCTGGCGCGCTGGAATACCTTCCGGCGCGTGCTCTTCACCGAAGAACGCGACCCAGACCAAAAACTCAAATTGATGCTGTTCATGACCCCGCCGCTCTTGATTGGCGTGACGTTGCGGCTTGTGGGATATCAATACCGCTTTGCTGATTTGTCGCTCGAAGGCGCATTTTTAATGGGCCTTCTGGGCGGCCGGGTGGTCGGGCCGATCGGCGGCGCGATCATTACCATTCCAGCTTTGCTGGGCCACGAATGGTTAGGAATGCCTGCGGCGTCGACCGCGGGACTCTTGGGCGGCTTGATCCGGCAAGCCATCCCCAACAAAGAAGACATCTGGAACTTCGGTCCGTTCACGTTTTTGAATATTCCGCGCGCAGTGGTCCGCGCTCTGCGTCGCGCCCAACCCTCTTGGGAAATGGCTCCGCTGTTAGCGTGCGTTGGCCTTGAACTAGGCCGCGTCGCGCTAGTGAATGCCACCAAACCGAAGTGGCTCTTCGCCATTGACCCGCACTGGGACTGGTGGCTGGCGCTGACGGTGATCGCCACGCTGATGTCCGTGGCGGCGCCGCTGAAAATCTGGAACAACACCCGCATCGAGATGAATCTCGAACGCCACCAGCAGCTCCTGTTGAAAGCCCGCATGGATGCGTTGTCCAGCCAGATCAATCCGCACTTCTTGTTCAACACACTAAACACGGTTTCGGCGCTGATTCGCTTTGATCCCGACACGGCCCGTGGCGTGGTGCTGAAGTTGAGCAACATTTTGCGGCGCCTGCTGCGCAAGCACGAAACCTTTGTGCCGCTGCACGAAGAGCTGGAATTTATCGACGACTATCTGGACATCGAAGTGGCCCGCTTCGGCCGCGACAACTTAGAAATCGTTAAAAAGTTAGACGAAGACACGCTGGAAGCGTTTGTGCCCAGCATGTTGCTGCAGCCCATCGTGGAGAACTGCTTAAAGCATGGACTCGCGCCAAAAATCGAAGGCGGCAGAATTCAACTGCGTACGACGAATCGCGACGGTCGCTTGCATATCGAAATAGAAGACAACGGCGTCGGCATTTCCGAAGAAAAAATGCCCCACGTCTACGTCGAGGGAATTGGTTTGAGCAACGTACGCGAACGCCTGCGCGTTCTCTACGGCACCGACTTCCACCTTGAAATTGAAAGCCGCCCCGGTGACGGGACCATCATTCGAATCGCCATCCCCGAACTGGTCAGCACCATGCAAGCAGCCGCTAAGTTTTAAAATTTCCGGCAACATCGGCAAATTTCACTGCTTTGTTCCGGTGTCGGCGAATTCCTCGTTCACCCAAACCTTGTACGCATCAAGATTTTGCGGCCGCCCCAGAAATCCGCGGATCAACTCGCTTCCCGGTTTTGATCCGCCGGGCTCCAAGACCGCTTTGCGATAACGCATCGCGGCCTCTCCTCCGAGCAAATCTTTCTGGTCAAACTGGCTGAAGAAATCCAGCGCAATAACCTTGTCGATGGCATAGGTGTAGTAGTTGGAGCTGTATCCTATCAAATGAGTGAACGCGGCATAAAAGCGGTTCCCATCCACGAATTTGTAGGGATAAAACCGGGTGTAGTCGGTCCGCAGCAAGTCGTCTAGGTCTACCGCCTCAGGCGCTCGATCGTGAATATCCAGCGAAAACGTAGAATAAAACAGCTGGTGTTGCGTCCAGCTTCCACGTCCAAAGGCGCTCGCTCGTTTCATGCGCGCGATCAGATCTTCCGGAAGCGCTTCGCCGGTTTGATAATGCTTCCCAAACGAGCGCAAGATTCCCGCGTCGCGGAAAAATTGCTCCAGCATTTGCGAAGGCGCCTCGGAAAAATCCCCCTCCGTGGTGATGCCGGAAACGCCCGCCCAGCTTTGCTGTCCACCCAGGATCTGATGCATGAGGTGGCCAAACTCATGGAAGAACGTCACCACTTCCTCGTACTGCATTAATCCCGGGTCGCCCGCTTTGCCGCCGGAGAAATTGCAGATCAGCACCCCCTCGGGCAACTGCCGTCCCTTGATTCCGGGCAAAACTCCCGCCGAACTGAACCACTTGTCTTTTCCTTCGCGAGGATGCATGTCCAGGTAGATTCGTCCTGCGCGCTTGCCAGCGTCAAACACATCGAACGTGGCAACCGAGGGATCCCAAACCACCGCGTCTTTCACCGGGCGAAACTCCACATGAAAAAGTTTGCCGGCCGTGTCGAGTATTCCTTGCTGCACGCGATCAAATGGAAAGTAGGGACGCACCGCTTGAGAGTCAAAGTTAAACGTCGAGCGGTCATATAGTTCTTCCCAATACACCGCACCGTAGGCGGGAATGGCCTCGAGGCCGGGCTGCTTCTGGCGCGCGAAAACCAACTCGGTTTGATACTCCCGTTGTGCGGTTGCCTGAGAAGCGTTGTTCAATTCGCTCAAAAATGTTTTGAGTTTGGCCACCGAACCGATCATCTGATCGGCGACGTTGAGGTCCGCGAACGTCGGATAGCCCAAAATTGTGGCCAATTCGTAGCGGGTCTTCAAGATTTCTTGCAGCAGGCCTTTGTTCACCGGGTAGGCTCGGGTGTCATATGCCAGGTACAGGCGTTTACGAAGATCTTCGTTGGTAGCGTAGGTCATCACCGGCTGATAGTCGGTCTCGTTGGTTGTGAGGTCGATCAAACCGTCTGCTCCAGCCGGATGGGCGGCCACGAAATCGTCAGGAAGTCCGGCTAGCTCGGCTTTGTCTTTGACCGCCACATGATTGACCTTCTCCTGCACGTTGCGGCCGAACTGCAGGCCCAGGTCGGTGATGTGATCGATTTTCTTCTTGATTTCGGCGCGCGTGGCAGCATCTTTGTCCACCCCAGCCAAGCGATATTCGAGCAGCGTTCGCTGCATGTAGTAGCGGGTTGCCGGATCAGCAGAGGATAGGTCCACCGCCACAAGGGCATGGAAAATTTCCTGATTCAGACCTAATGCCGTACCGACTTCCGAGGCGCGCTGGGCCAGTGCCTGCGCCGCATCGCGTACATCTTTTTGAGCGGACAGTGAATACATGAGGTAGGACTCGTTGCCGGCCGTGGAGATTTCGTTGATGGCGTTGTCATAGGGCCTGAGAGTGTTCTCCAGCGTGCGTGGCCCTTTCACGGCGAGGATTTCTTCTTCGTAGCCGTGTTCCTTGGCGAGATGCGCGTCTACCCAACTCTTGGCGCTAGTGGCGTCCAATTTTCCGACCCAAATGTGGAGCGGGTCGTTTTGCGCGAATACCCCGGTTGGAGCGCATGAGATAAGCAGCGCTAAACAGGCCGCGACTTTCACCGCAGAAAATAACGACAGGGAATTACGGTCGAACATGCACTCTCCCTTTCAAAAACCTTGACGAGAACCCTCGCAATAAGACGCACCACAGTAGGCGACGTTTCTCGGACGTGTCAAATCTGCGAAGTATCGAAGGATAGAACGTAAAAGGGGCGGGAAAGTTCGGATTTTTAGCGGATTCGAGGCCATTTTTGGCTCTTGACATTGCGCCTGCCGCTACTGTATGTTCTGTCCATACAGAAATGACAGAACACACACAAACTCTCACCCTCACTCCCGCGGCCCAGAAATTTGTTCTGCACTGGGGCGAAATGGGCACCCGCTGGGGCATCAATCGCACCGTGGCGCAGATTCACGCGCTGCTGTTTGTTTCGCCCAAACCGCTGCCCGCAGACGAAATCGCCGTGATCCTCGCGGTGGCCCGTTCCAACGTCAGCACCAGCCTGCGGGAGCTGCAGGGGTGGCGCATCGTGCGCGTGGTACATGTGCTGGGCGACCGTCGTGACCATTTCGATTGCACCAAAGATGTATTCGAAATTTTTCGCATCGTCAGCGAAGAGCGCAAGCGCCGCGAGATCGATCCGACGCTGAGACTACTCGCCGAGTGCGTGCAGGAAATCAAAGCCGAACCGGTCAAAGACGCCTACACGTTGGAGCGCCTCGAAAGCATGCTTGATTTTCTCAGCGCCATGACCGGCCTGTTTGAAGAAGTGGTACGCATGCCCGATTCCGCACTAAAAGGCATGGTCAAGCTGCGCGGCAAAGTCATCACGCTGTTGGGCACGAATCGAAAGAAAGCAGTCTAGTCTCCGGACGTTTTTGGTCTTTCCGAAGAAGCACTCAGATGTGGGTGGCCTACCCTTGCGGTGTTTGCAAGGGTGGGCGGCGCGGACGTCAGCAATTAATGTTTGCAATCGAAGCCGTGAAGTAGGGCACGATGATTTCGTTAACCTCGGAGTTCACCGATAGCAAGAGTCGTCACGCCAGAGGCTGGCTCTTCTACGATGCCGACTGCAATTTCTGCGTTAAAATCGCGCGAGTCATCGCTCCAAGCCTGCAAAAACGCGGCTTCGCCCTCGCCCCTCTGCAAGATCCACGCGTCGGCCCACTCCTGGGCATCCCTCGCAGTGAATTACTTCTCGAGATGCGCCTGCTGCTCGCGAACAATCAGCAATTTGGCGGTGCCGACGCAGCTGTTGCCCTCGCCGAAGAAATCTGGTGGGCCCGTCCATTGGTGTGGCTCGCCGCCATCCCCGGCGTGATGAACGTTTTCCGCCGCAGCTACCACTGGGTCGCCGCCCATCGCAAATGCACCGCCGCTTCGGCCAACTGTGCGGTAGAACCCTCGCGAGTGGAAAGACGCTACTAGGCGCTGGCCTCGGAGCACATCAATGCATGAGAAGGCAGCCAATTCACGCCGAGTAGTCATTCCAGGCGGCAGCGGCCACGTCGGCACGCTCATGGCAAAACATTTTCATGCCCGAGGCGACGAGGTCGTAGTGCTGTCCCGCCGTGCTGTTCCAGCGCCGTGGCGGGTCGTGCGCTGGGACGGCGTTAACCCGGGAAGCTGGATTCACGAACTTGACGGCTGCGACGTGCTGATCAACCTGGTAGGCCGCAGCGTCAATTGCCGCTACAACCCTCCCAATCGCAGCGAAATTTTGCAATCGAGAGTGCAGTCCACAAACCTATTGAGCGACGCAGTGGCGCGAGTGGACCGGCCGCCTCGCCTGTGGATGAACGCGAGCACGGCGACCATCTATCGCCACGCGTTGGATCGACCGATGGATGAGTTCACTGGAGAAATCGGCGGCCAAGAACCCGATGTTCCCGATACCTGGCGCTTTAGCATCGAGGTGGCGACTGCATGGGAAGCGGCCTTCTTTGCCGCCTACAATGCAAACATTCGCAAGGTCGCATTACGGAGCGCAATCACTCTAAGCCCCGAACACGGAAGTATCTTTGACATCCTTTTGCGTCTGGTGCGCTTTGGACTTGGCGGCAAGTCCGGCTCGGGCGAACAATTCGTCTCCTGGATTCACCACACGGATTTTCTGCGCGCGATGGACTACATCGTTGAGCACGAAGAACTCGCTGGCCCGATCAACGTCGCGTCGCCCTCGCCTCTGCCCAACAAGGAATTCATGCATCACCTGCGAGAGGCGTGGGGCACCAAAATTGGCCTGCCCG
This sequence comes from uncultured Acidobacteriota bacterium, assembly GCA_963846145.1. GTDB lineage: Bacteria > Acidobacteriota > Terriglobia > Acidiferrales > UBA7541 > Acidiferrum. The sequence goes on from CAWJUV010000012.1 coordinate 140,434, forward strand.
CAACGGAATGGATGCTTGGACTTGGCGCGATTTTTCTTCGCACCGAGACCGAACTTGTGCTGAAAAGCCGTAGAGTGGTTCCCGGTAAATTGTTGCAGAACGGCTTTCGTTTCGAGTTACCGAATTGGCGCGATGCAGCCGGTGATTTGGTCCAGCACTGGCGCCGAATGAACCAGGCAAGAGCCGAGGACGCCGTTCACGCGGTGGCGGCGCGCGAAGTTTCGAGTATCCGCTGATAGTAGGCTTCGTAGCGGGGGATCACGTCATTGGCGCAGAATTTGGCTTTGGCGTTGAGCCGCGCGCGCTGGCCCATTTCGCGGCCGCGGTCGGCGCGCGAGAGCAACTCGATGGCGTATTTGCCGGCGGTTTTGACGTCGCCGGGTTCGATCAGGAAGCCGTCCACGCCGTGTTCGATGACTTCGGGGACGCCGCCGGTGTTGCTGGCGATGACCGGGACTTCGCAGGCCATCGCTTCCAGCGCCGCAAGCCCAAAAGATTCCAGCTCCGAAGGCAGCAGGAACAAATCGGCAGTAGCCAGCTTCTGGTAAACCTGATCCTGCTTGCCCAGGAAGATCACGTCCTTATGGATCTTCTTCTTGCGCGCCAGATATTCGGCGGCGCCGCGGTCGGGTCCATCGCCGATCATCACTAACTTGGCAGGCATTTTTTCGCGGACCATCGCGAAGATTTCGATGCAGTCGGTGACACGCTTCACCGGCCGAAAATTCGAGAGGTGCATCAGAATGGGCTCGCCGTTGGGAGCCCATTTTGCTTTGAGCTTGAGATCGGGATTGCGCGTATACAGATCGCAATTCACAAAGTTGGGGATGACTTCGATGGGCCGCTTGATGTCAAAGTCGCGAACGGTTTGTTGCTGCAAGTAAGTTGAAATCGCGGTGACCCCGTCGCTCTGCTCGATGGAAAACTTGGTGATCGGAAGATAGCTCCGGTTACTGCCGACTAATGTGATGTCCGTGCCGTGCAACGTGGTGATGAATGGTAGGCGTCGGGGCGCAGCCATGGAGCGCGCTAACATCGCGCTGACGGAGTGGGGAATCGCGTAGTGCACATGCAGCAGATCAAGCGCTTCATGCTCGAACACTTCCAACATCTTGGTCGAGAGCGCCAGCGCGTAGGGCGCATGATCGAATAGCGGGTAGGACGTCACTTCTACTTCGTGAAAATGGATGTGCGGATCGGCGGTGTTCATCCGAATCGGCGGCGCGTAACTGATGAAGTGGATGTCGTGCCCGCGGGCGGCCAGTTCGGCGCCGAGTTCCGTGGCGACTACTCCGGAGCCGCCGTAGGTGGGGTAGCAGGTGATGCCGATGCGCATGAGGCTCCGCCTTAAGTGGGGACGCCCCTCTTAGACGCTGGGTTTGGGCAGAACGCTACATCCGGTTGACGGGCTTAGTTCCTGTTCAGTGGTCCTCAGGCAGAACCGGCAAGACAGCCATGCTGACGGTGCCCGGATCGTCGCGCAGCTTGATGTATAGCAGCGTTCCGTTAGGCCGCGGCACGCTCATGCTGGACTCCATGAAACCTGCCGGAACCGGGGTGGTATGCGTAAATTGTGGGTCGGAAGCGACGGAGTCAATTAGAAAAAGATTAGAGCCGCTGAGTCGGCACTGCTTGTCGGGACTATCCGGGCAGCGAATTTCTTTCAGCGTTGGCAAGCGGACTAGATTAGCCAGCGGCTGCCAATCGCCTTTGGCTCCGCCTTGGACCGCGCGAAAACGAAGCGGGCCAAATGCAGAAGGGCCAAACGCTTTCAACGGGTCCAAAGTAGCCAGCACATTTTCTGGGTCCTGCAAAACCAAGGTTCCTTCCGCGATGCTCAACGTGGTATGAAAATTCTCATCCGCCGTGGCCACTTCGATTTTTTCCGCGTGCGGAAACTTGTCCGGAACGTCGGAACGCACGAAGAAAGACAATTTGGCGTCTTGCGGCAATTCGTCCTGGCTGGCGAAGCGCATGGCTGTCGTCGCGCCCGGCTGCACCTGTTTGCTGACAATCGAGAGCTTTGGTCGCGGCGATTCCACGGTAGTCTGCAGCTCAAGCACCCGCGAATCTCGTAAGGTCACGTGCGCGGTGAGCTTTTCTTCCGGCGTTAACAATGTGGTAGTCGTGCTCGACGGAGCGGCCGCGGAGACCCGCAGCTCATCTTTCTCATCCGCGCGCGAAAGTTTGGCCGGGGTAAACTTCACGCCTTTCAACTCCACGCTGTCGACTTCATCCAGGCGGGTGCCACGCAAAACGCCCTGTTGATCGCCGGAACTAATGGTGAATTGTTCCAGATGCGCCGCTTCGGAATAGGAGTGCAACGGCAACTCGTCGGGCTTATCCAGACCGAACTGTTTCACTCGCATGGTTAGCGGTCCGGGCTTTTCGTCTTTCAATGCGACGCCTACTTCCATAGCGTCCGGGCGAGTGATTTTCCAGGAAGTTTTCAGTTCCGCGCCGTCTTTGTTGACAAAGCTGACGCGCTCGACGCAGGTGGCGCAGGCGCCTTGAATGTGCAGAGAATCTTCACGGCCCACCACCAGTGCGCCTTGATCCGCGGTCGTGATATTCCACTTTCCGCTGTGCGAGGTCCGTAGTTCAAAGCGCGGACCTTCGTAGTTTTCAAATCCCCAATTGCCGCGAATCGTTCCGGTGATTTCCGGCTCGAGTTCTGCGCTGCCCAAGTCGTGTGTGTCGATGACCAAACCACCGCGCACAGCGTCCGCGCGGGCAGGCAGTTTCACAGGAGTGCCGGAGCGATCATTGAACTGCAGCACGAGGTGGTGGCCGATGGCCGTGGAGAAAACGAGTGGTGCGCCATCAACAGGCAAAACCAGTTGAGAATTCTGCAGGCAGAAAACGTCTCCGGGATGAACCGGCCGCAACGGCGGCATTTGCACTGCTTCGACGGCCGGCAATCCGACCACGATCACCGATTTCGGCTTGCGAAACGACGGCGGATTATTCAGCCGCAGATTCAGAAGCTCAGCCTTGGGCAGCGCTAGTGCCGGAATGTATTGATATTCCGGCGTACGAAAACTTTCCATGATGCGGGCCAGGTCGACAATCGCGCCGACGTACGGGCTATACACACCGCCGCCCGCCAGGGCAGTGGTGCTGGCTACGCCCACAAAGTCTGCAGAAGGCCCGCTGGTAAGGGCCGCCACCATAGATTGACTGTGGCCATCGTCGAGAACTTTCTGGTCACTGTTAGCCATCAGGCAGGTTGGCTGCTGCTCCAGCGGCTTGTCAAAGCAACTCATCTCCAATTTGATATTCAGCGTTCGCGCCAGCAACACTGAACGGTCATGCAGCGCTTTGGCGTCCATGCCTTCGCTCTGCCGCACCTCTTGCATATATTGATCGAGGCGCGAGCGATCTAAGCTGGCTTGATTCAAATCCTGGGAAGCGCGCACAAAAGTGCCGGGCTTTCCGCGTACCGCAGCCTTTAGCGAACCGTAATCGCCCCCCGTTTCCGGCGCAAGAAACAGCAACGCCTGCTGCGCCCCGGGAGGCACCATCACAAAAAAGCCTTCTTCCCTTACGCCTTTGTTCCAGGCTTCCGCTTTAGTGAACCAATTCTCTGGAGGAGGATTGGTCGACCCACGCAAAAACGCCACGATTACGAGAAAGTGCACTGACTGCGAATCGGGGAAGTCCGGGTGGATCCACAAACGATCGCCGGGCTGAAGGTTGGGCACATTGGCGATGGGCAAAGTCTTGCCGTTGCGCATCACCTTCATTTCCACGCGCGGTCCGGCGAGATCGAATGCTGCAGCGGGCCCATCGGCGCGCGCTGAAGAAGTGCCAAAAACGGCAAGAAACGCTGACACAGTGAGTGCTGCCGAAAGAATCCAGGATTTACGGGACAGTTTAAATCTCATCAAAACCATTATCGCCTCAGTCGGGTAATCGTGGTTGCAGTTCTTGAAAAAAACGGCGTCGCCGGTGATGCTGCGATGCGCTTAGGGTCGAATGTAAGACGAATCTTTGCCGGGGTTTCGTTTCTGATTTTCGGATTTTGCTAATGCTCCGCGGTGGGCGCGCGGGGAGCCACATTCAGAAGTTTGATGCGTTAAAGCGCGATTCGGGCCGCTCAGTTTGCGGCCGATTTCGTAAAAAGCAACGCTCGTTCTCGGGCCGCCAAAGCGCGAACTTTTCCTTTGGCCAGTTCGCCAAGTTGCAACCCGCCGATGGCTACGCGGATGAGCCGCAGCACTTCCATATCGAGAGCCTCGACCATTCGGCGGATGTGTCGATTGCGGCCCTCGTCGAGAATGATCTCAAGCCAACCGTTACGTTCGCCGCGGCGCAAAACCCGCGCGGCTTTGACCCGCAAGAATTCGCCGTCGTTGACACTGAATCCGTCAGTCAGTTTTCTGACCAAAAGCGCATCCGGCTGCCCACCTATCTGCACGTGATAGGTTTTGTCGATGTGGGTCTCAGCGGAGACGATTTTTGCGCCCCACTCCGAGTCATTCGTCAGCAACAGTAAGCCTTCGCTGGCCTTGTCCAACCGTCCGACTGGAGCGACCCAGTCCTGATTTTTTCGATCGTTCTCGCCCACCGACTCCTCGCCCACAAATTCACTAAGGTATTTGTAAACGGTATCGCGGCCCTGTTCGTCACTTGCGGTGGTCACCACCCCGCGCGGCTTGTTCAACATCAAATAAAGTTTTTCCGCGGCCGCTATGCGCAGACCGTCAACTTCCAGCCGGTCTTTCCCGAGATGCACCGGAGCTTCGGCATTCTTGCGAATCGCTCCATTGATACGCACTCGCCCCGCGCGGATCAGTTCCGCTGCTTTACTGCGCGAGCAGTAACCCAGCTTGGAAAGCGCGCGCGCCAAGCCAACGTTGCGCTGCGGCATCAGCCGCCCTTTTTGCTGGGATCGCTCGCGGACGGCGTCGACGGGGTGTCGGTATGTTTCACCGCTCCGTAGCGCGCCGCTAGCCAGTTGCGCGCTTCGTCCGGGTTGTATTTGAAGGGCCCCATGCCGCCGCAGTAAGCCAGCTTGCCATTTTCATCAATAATGTAAATCCGCTCCGGCCAGGCGGCATAGGCATCGTTGGCCTGGTTGCTCATATCGTCGATGCCGAACTGGGTTGGATAGTTGAAGCGCTTGACGAAGTCGTTAGCGATGGCAATGCGTTGCGGCAAGGTTTTGGGCTGCGCGTAGCAGACATCTTCTTTTACGTTCGACTTCATCTGCCACTCATCGGTGGGGTGCGCTTCGCGCACATACACGGTCAGAAAATCCGCGTGCTCTTTGTAGTCGTTGTAAATCTGAACCACGTCTCCAACGTGGCGGCGGAAGGGCGGTCAAGTGTAGCTGCCGAAGACCACGACTAAGGGACGAGGGCCGGTGCGTTCGCGAAGGTGAAACCGGGTGGTGCCGTCCAGCGCCAACAGCGTGGCGTCCGGCGCATCGTCGCCGACACGCAAAGTTCCGCGCTTCATGTGCGGCAGCGCATAACGCACCATGCCGTATGCGCCGCTCAAACCGCCGGTCATCAAGCTAAGGCCGGTCACCCCGGCGACCAGCAATACCGCCACTCCGATGCCGATCAAGAGCAACACGCGTTTCATGCCTTCGATGTTTCGCCTTTTTTCTGCGCTAGCGGGAAATCGGCCGAATTCTCATCATCATTCACCCTGGCGCGCAGTTTTTGATAACGCGCCAGCGACTTTTCGATGACGGCAACGGCGGCATACGCCGGACGAATATCTTCGACCTGCACCTGTTTGCCTTCCAGCTGCTTGTAGTCGGAGAAAAAACGCTTCAACACCAGCAGCCGGTGCGGCGGCAAATCGCGCGCCTCCACATAGCTGTTAAATTCTGGATCGCCCGTAGCCACAGCAATGACTTTGTCGTCGCTGGCCCCCGAATCAAACATGGTCATCAAACCAATAGCCCGCGCCTGAATTAACGCCAGCGGCTGCACCGCTTCCTGGCAAAGCACCAGCACATCGAGCGGATCGTCATCCTCAGCGTAGGTCTGCGGGATGAAGCCATAGTTAGCCGGGTAATACACTGCGGAGTGGATGATGCGATCCACTTTGAGCAGGCCGCTTTCCTTGTCCAATTCGTACTTGACGTTGGAGCCCAGCGGAATCTCGATCACCGCCTGAAAATCGCGGGGGAGATCTTTCCCCGGAGAAACGTCGTGCCACGCGTGAGTCATAAAAGTCCTCTTATCCTTCTATCGTAACGTGTTCCGCAAGCCGGCTGCGCCGCGATTTGGGGACGTGCGCTGCATCGAATGCCGATGACGTATTCCATTAATGATAGCGAAAAGCGGCTAGGCGCGCGCCTTTTCGATCATTTCTTCCCAGATGCCTTTGCTCTTCAAAATCAGTTCGACGACTTCGCGGGCCGCGCCTTTCCCACCGAACGCGCTGGTGACGTGGTGCGCGATTTTTTTTACTTCTGGAACCGCGTCTCCCACCGCTACCGCGAGGCCGACACGTCGCATCACCTTCATATCCGGAAGATCGTCTCCGAGAAAGGCCACCTGCGATTCGGTCGCGCCAGTTTTCTGCAGAATTTCTTCGAAGGCTGCGATTTTCTGCGGCTGCTTCATGTAGACAAATTCAATGCTCAATTCGTTGGCGCGGCGCTGTAAGGCGGGACTCTCACGGCCGGTGATTACCCCGGTTCGGATACCCGCCGTATGCGCCAACGTCAAACCTTGCCCGTCGTGCGGGTCAAAGGTCTTGATTTCATCCGCGGTTCCATCTTTGCGCGAGAGCAGCGTCACGCCGGAGCTGATGGTGCCGTCCACGTCCATCAAAAAGACAGTGATTTGCTTGGCCCGTTTAGCCAACGCTGCCGGAATTTTATTTGTGCTTCTGGCCAAGACGAATCCTCCTGCGTGCACGAACCGGTTGCGACTACATCAACTCCAGCGTCCACAAATCGTGCAGATGAACGACGCCCAAGACTTTTTGCGATTCGTCAACGACCACGATGGAGGTGATTTTCTTTTTCTCCATCAAATTCAGCGCTTCGCTGGCCAGCACGTTGGCGCGCATCGTTTGCGGGCCGCGGGTCATACATTGCCCGGCGTTCATTTCGAGAGTCGCGCCGCGATGTTTTTCCATCAGGCGTCGCAGATCACCGTCGGTGAGAATGCCCGCGAGGCGGCCATCCGTTTCGACTACGGTGGTCATACCCAGACCTTTGGCACTCATCTCATGAAACACATCGGGCATCGGAGTGGTCAGCGCGACGCTCGGCAATGCTTCGTCCGCGTGCATCACGTGCTCCACGCGCAGCAGCTTGTTGCCCAGGCGGCCTGCGGGATGCAGCGCCGCGAAATCGTCGTGGCGAAATCCGCGCCGCTCGAGCATTGCAACTGCCAAGGCATCACCGACAGCCATCGCTACGGTGGTGCTCGCGGTGGGAGCCAAATTTAAGGAGCAGGCTTCTTCGCGCACGCTACAATCCAAAACCACATCACTCGCGCTGGCCAACGTGGAAGAAGTCTTGCCGGTCAGGGTGACCAGCGAAATCTCCAGTCGCTTCAACGCTCCCAGCAGGCGAACAATTTCTTCCGTTTCGCCGCCATAGGAAACTGCCAGCACTGCATCCCCTTTGGCCAACATGCCCAGATCGCCATGCAGTGCTTCAGCGGGATGAAGAAAAAACGATGGTGTGCCGGTACTCGAAAGCGTCGCGGAAATTTTGCGTGCGACCAGCCCGGACTTGCCCATGCCGGAAACCACCACGCGGCCCTTACATTCGAACAGCAACTCGACAGCCTTATCAAAGCTGCCATCCAGCCGTTCGAGGACATCCTGGATGGCCTGTGCTTCGATCTTCAGCACGCGCCGCGCGGTGTCGAGGCTCATCGCTCGCCCCAGCCGCGCACGACGTTCGAAAGCTGTTTCAGTTTCGCAAGCAGGGCAGGGAGGCGTTGAAGCGGCAAAGCATTCGCCCCATCCGAAAGCGCCGCCGCCGGATTGTCGTGCGTCTCCAGAAAGATTCCGTCGACGCCCGCAGCCACACCAGCACAGGCTAGCGTTTCGATAAACTCCGGCTGCCCGCCACTGGAATCGCCCTGCGCCCCCGGCAATTGCAGCGAATGCGTCACGTCGTACACCACCGGGTAGCCTAGCTTCTGCATCACGGGAAAGGAACGCATATCGACAACCAAATTGTTGTAACCAAACGAGGCACCACGTTCGGTCAGGATGATCTGCGTATTGCCGGCCTTAGCAATTTTCTCCGCTACGTTGCCCATGTCCCAGGGAGAGAGAAACTGACCCTTCTTCACGTTGACGATCTTTCCAGTTTGCGCAGCCGCTACCAGCAAATCCGTCTGCCGGCATAAGAATGCTGGGATTTGCAATACGTCGACAATTTCCGCAACTGGCGCCGCTTGAGATGGGTCGTGAATATCGGTCAGGAGCGGCAGCCCAAAATCACGTTTGATTTTGGCAAGCACTCGCAGCCCTTCGGCCATCCCGTGGCCACGATAGCCTTTCGTAGACGAGCGATTCGCCTTATCAAACGACGCTTTGAAAATGTAGGGGATCCCTTCATCGTCAGCTGCACGCGAAATTTTCTCCGCCATTCCGCAGGCGTGCGATTCACTCTCGATCACACACGGTCCCGCGATCAGAAAAAGTGGATTCGCTCCGCCAAGTTTCAGCGATCCAATCGAAATTGATTTAGGGTTCCGCGCCATTTCGGCTGTCAAGATAACACGAACGCTCCACTCCACACTTGCGGCGTTCAGCGTGTGAAACGTCCCAGTGAGCGCCTTCGCTAAGCGCCCTTATAGACCAGCCGCGTCCACATTTCCGGCGTCAGCCGCCCCTGGCCCCACTTGCCATCGAAGTCCGCGGATGGCTTGGCCGCAACGGCTTCCTCTTCCGACTTGCCCGCTTTTTTCAAAACCGTAACTTTGTCCAGGCTGCCTGCCATCATGTCGTGATACTCCTGCAACTGCGCGCGCGTGCCCAGCGGACCATGTCCGGGTACGATCATCGTGTCGCCATCGACCATCGCAAGAGTGGCTTTAGCTGCCGCCACCATCCCTTTAATGTTTCCACCCGTGTCGTAATCGATGAACGGATAAAACCCATTAAAAAAAGTGTCGCCGGCGTGCAGCACGTTGGCCTTGGCAAAGTGCACGGAAAGATCGGTATCCGTGTGCGCAGGAACGTAACTTCTCAGATGAATCGTCTCGCCGTTTGCCTGCATCGTTCTGTTCTTGGCAAATACGTCGGTCGGCAACGCATCCGGCGGCGAGGGTGGCACTTCCAATTTGAAAATCGGAATGGAGTGATGCTCGCTCATCCGTGCGCGCGTCCGTTCATCGGACGTGATCGTTGCGCCTGCTTTGTGCATCCACTCATTGCCATCCGTGTGATCGAAATGCCAGTGCGTGTTGATGAGGTGCTTCAAAGGATCGGCGGAAATGGCCGCCAGAGCTAACGTAATCTGTGGTTGAGAACTGGAAAAGCCGCTATCGACCAGCACTTTTCCGTCTTTGCCAGGCAACACCACAATGTTGCCGCCCGAGCCCATCAGCAACTGCACCCCATTTCGCAAAGGCTGGGTAGTGATTTTTGCCGAAGCCGCGGCCGCGCGCATCTGGTCGATCATCGAGCCAGACTGCTGCGTGCCCTGTGCAAACACGGATCGAACGCCAGCGCCGTAAGCCAGCGCGCCCGCTCCCGCCGCGATCCCCACAAACCTGCGTCGCGAAATTCCTCGTCCGTCCGATGTCATGAATGGCTCCTTTGGCATTTCTGCATGCTACCAGAGGACCGTCGAAACTCTGAACTAGAGGCGCCAGATTCACCTCTTGCGTTAGTGCATGACGCGAACGTGCATCGCCTCCGAACCTAAATTGGCCCGGACTTCAGCAACGACCCACTTCCCCATGTTGTTGCGTAATCCTGAGTTGAAGCTGCGACGATGTACGGAATGACTCTATAATCGGACCATCACGATGACCTCCGCTCCTTCCGCGTTTTCTTCCGCCGCCACTTCCGCAGGGCCTCCTGTCGCATTTGAAAATGTTTCGGTTGGTTTTGCCGAAGGCGACATTCTGCGTGGCGTGTCTTTCAATGTGCAGGCTCGCGAGACGCTGGTGCTGCTGGGAGAAACCGGGACAGGCAAAACTCTGACGCTTAAAATGGCTGCGGGGCTGTTGAAACCGACACGCGGCAGCGTCTCCGTCCTCGGAAATCGTCTCGAGGCAATGTCCGAGAAAGAACTCCTGGAGTTGCGCCGACGAATCGGTTTTGTCTTTCAGGAAGGCGCACTCTTCGACTCCATGACCGTCGGCGAGAATGTCGCGTTCCGGCTGCGTGAAGAGCAGACCAACGAAGACGAAATTCAACAGCGCGTGATCGAATCGCTGCGCTTCGTCGAACTTGAACACACCGTCGACCAGCTACCTTCGGAATTATCTGGCGGCATGCGCCGCCGCGTCTCCATCGCCCGCGCCCTGATCAACCGGCCGGACATCGTGCTATATGACTCGCCCACCGCCGGCCTCGATCCAGTCACTTCACAAACCATCATCACGTTCATCCTCCGTCTGCGCGACGTCTTCGGCGTTACGGCCTTGCTAGCGACGCAACGCTTGCAGGACGGCTTTGCTTTGGCCAATTTCCGCTTCGACAAAAACACCAAGCAGGTCGTGCGCACCCCTTCAAGTATTTCGAAGGGCAGTGCCACCGCCAGCGCCTCCAGCGGCGAACAGCCCGCTGCCACCCGCTTCCTCGTTTACAAAGATGGCCGCGTCTATTTCGAAGGCGATCCTGCAGAGATGGCCGACTCCAAAGATCCGTACCTGCGCCGTTTTCTCGTTTGAGCCGCAAATGCTGTAGTCTTGTTGCCATACTCGGAGGGGAGTAGGAATGGCCCAGCGGAAGCAGCTCACTTGGACGGAGCTTCGCGTAGGACTGTTCGTGCTCGTCGGCCTTTTTGTGCTGGCCGCAGGTATTTTTTATGTGACCGGCGCCGGCGTTTTAGGCCCGAAATACCGCCTCAAAACTTATCTGCAGGACGTTTCTGGATTGGCCAACGGCGCTCCGGTGCGGGTCGACGGCGTCGATGTGGGAAACGTGGAGACCATTACACTGGTTCCTAGAAATCAAGCCGCTTCGGCCGGCAAAGCGAAGAATATTGAAGTGATCATGCGGCTCGAACGCCGCTTTCAGCCGGACATTCTCACTGATTCCGCCGCCTCTCTCGCCACCGAAGGGTTGCTCGGCAACAAATACATCAACATCACCCGCGGCTTTACTGGCGAAACTCTTAAAGAAGGCCAGGAAGTTCCCGCCAGCGAAGTAAAAGAAATTTTCAGCAGCGTACAGGCTCTCTCCGATTCGCTGCAGGAAATTCTCGACGACATTAAAGACGGCAAAGGCACCATCGGAAAATTGCTGACCGACCAGGAAGCCTACAACAACCTGAATGGCGTGCTGGCCAAAGCCAACAATCTCGCGGGCGGCATTCAGTCCGGCCGCGGCACGCTCGGCAAGCTAGTAGCCTCTAACGAGCTTTACGACAAAGTGAACAAGGGCGTGGACAACGTAAACGGTCTGGTCACCGATGTGCGCACCGGCAAAGGCACCATCACCAAGCTGCTCAACGATCCTTCGTTGTACGACCAAGCCAAACAGGCCCTCAACAACGGGAACGCAGTGTTAGACGACGTACGGGCCGGCAAGGGCAGCATCGGCAAGCTGGTGAAAGACGACGCACTCTACGACAACCTGCGCGACACCAGTTCGAACCTGGCAGACGCTTCGAAAAAACTCAACGAAAACACCACCACCGTCGGCAAACTTTTCTCTGATCCCAAGCTCTACGACAATCTGGCAGGCTTGACCGGCGATTTGCGTTTGCTGATTGGAGAGTTTCGACAAAATCCCGCGAAGTTTTTGCGCATCAAGGTCAGCATTTTTTGATCAATGTGTTTTTCGCACCGCCCGACATCACGCTGTAATGTTTTTGTAATCGTCAGTTGATACTATGCACTGCGGCGCGAAGCACAGGCGCCAACACAAAACGCCATCATGGAAAATCAGGAAACAGTTCAGAAGCCGGCTCGTCCAGAAGCCTCTAAATCAACGCTGCCGCAACCAGGTCGTCCAGTCCCCAGCCGCGCTTATCCCGGCGCACTGATCGTAGTCGAGGGCACCGACGGCTCCGGGAAGAGCACCCAGCTTTATTTGTTGAAGCGCTGGCTCGAAATCGGCGGATACCGTTTGCACTTCACCGAATGGAATTCTTCGCCGCTGGTCAAATCGGCCACCCGCCGCGGAAAGCAGCGCCGCCTCCTCACTCCCACAACGTTTTCGCTCTTGCACGCGGCGGATTTTGCCGATCGCTGCGAACGCCAAATCATGCCGTTGCTGCAAGGCGACTACCTGGTGTTAGCCGATCGCTACATCTACACCGCCTTCGCGCGTGACGCCGCCCGCGGGTGCCCAGCTCGCTGGCTGCGTAATCTCTACCGCTTTGCGCCAGTACCGGACATCACTTTTTACTTTCGAACGCCGCTGGATATCGCCGTCCACCGCATCCTCAGCGGCCGTCCCAAGCTGAAATATTACGAAGCCGGCATGGACCTCGGCATGTCCTACGACCGCGCCGAAAGTTTTCGTTTGTTTCAAGCGCGCATCCTTGAGGAGTACGACAAGATGGTCGACACCGATAATTTTGTCGTGCTCGACGGCACCATTCCGGTGAACAAACTGCAAGCCCAGATGCGTGAAATCGTGGCATCCAAAATTGATCTCAAGCGCTTCGCACCGCGCGCCGCACAGGAAGTGGAGTAAGCATGCCTGATTCGGAAAAGCCCAAAGACGCCAAAGAGCCGAAAGATTTGAAAGAGCCAAAAGAGGCGAAAGAAAAAGACCGTGAAAAAGCGGCTGGCGTCACTGCCGCAGACGGACACGAAAGCACACTCGCGCCGCCAGAGCCGAAATCTACTCACGAAACCGAAGAAGAAGCATCGCACTACTTTTTCGGCGAACCTCTCGTAGGTTTCGATCCCGCCGAAATCACCGGAACGTTAGTGGTCATCGAAGGCATGGACGGCTCCGGACGCTCCACCCAGATCGCGCTGCTGCAAGAATGGCTCGAATCCGAAGGTTTTCCAGTTCAAACCAGCGGTCTGCGCCGGTCTAACTTGGTCGGCAGCGACATCGACCAATTGATGGCCAGAAACGCCGTAACCCGCCTGACCCTCGCGCTGATGTACGCCACCGATTTCTTCGACCAGGTCGAGCACCGTATTCTTCCGGCATTGCGCGCCGGCACGGTCGTTCTGGCCGATCGATTCATCTTCACTTTAATCGCCCGCGGTGTAGTGCGCGGCATCAACCGCGACTACATGAGTGGGCTCTACGCCATGGCCTTGCGCCCGCACCTGACCTTCTGGTTGAATGTTCGACCAGAAACCGCCTTTGGCCGTGAATTCAAAAAATCGCAAGCCATCAGCTACTGGGAAGCGGGCCGCGACATGTCCCTGTCGCACGATCTCTACTGGTCTTTCATCCGCTACCAAACCATGATCAAACGCGAATTCGAAGTGATGGCCAAGCGCCACAACTTCATCGAACTGGATGGCGAAGCCAGCGTCTCCGCCGTGAATCGCCAACTCCGTCAGCGCATCGGCGAACATCTCGGCATTCGCGCCACCAAGTACACTCCGTCCGCAGCTTTAGCGCATCTCTGGCGCTGATCACCGCACATGGCTGAGCCGGTTCACATCGCCGCAATCGACGCAGGCTCAAACGCCGTGCGTCTTTCTGTCGCACGCGCCTATTCCGCACTGGACATTGAGCCGCTATACGACGAACGCTATTCGCTACGCTTGGGCGAAAATGTCTTCTTGCGCCACCGCTTTAACGAAGACCTACTCAAAAAAGCCGTAAAAGCCTTCACCCATTTCCGCGAAACCATGGACGAATTTGGCGTCACCAAATATCGCGCCGTGGCGACCAGTGCCTCCCGCGAAGCCCGCAATCGTGACGCGTTCATTCGCCGCATCAAACAGAAAGCCGGTATTTCCCTGGAAGTTATCAACGCCACGGAAGAATCGCGCCTGGGCCGCGAAGCGGTATTCGCCGCTCTCGGCCCGGAATCCCCACCGCGCGCCATCATGGATCTTGGCGGGGGCAGCTTGGAAATCAGCATCCTTCACGAACGCGAAGTGGAATCCAGCGCGCACCTCGGCGTCGGCACCGTCCGCCTGATGACCACTTTGAATCTTTCCGGTGAAATTCGCCCCTCGCAAGCAGAGCAAGTGCGCAAATATGTGCGCGTCCTCCTTGAATCGAAATTGCCCCATAGACCCAATCTTGGCGAGCAAATCGTTGTCGCACTGGGAGGAAACGCCGAAGCCCTCGCAGGGATAGCACCAGGACCGCGTCAGCACGGCTTGCCGATGCTGCAACTTTCTCTTCTGCGCGATCGCTTACCGAACATCTTGAAACTCGACATCCGCGAGCGGATGAAAGCTTATGGCGTCCGCCGTGACCGCGCTGATGTAATGGCCATCGCCGCGCTGACCTTCACCACCATCGGGCGCTACCTCAATGTGCGCTGCTTGACGATTCCCGCCGTCGGAATTCGCGAAGGCATCATCCAGGAAATCGCGCACGATTCTTTTGCACGCAAAGAGCCGCATCGTTACAACGCTGCTGCCCGCCAGGTCGTTGCCAGCACGCGCAGTTTTGCGCGCCGCTTAAAATACGACCAACCGCATGCCGAACATGTCCGGGAACTGAGCGTGCTGCTGTTCGATCGGTTACAGCCTGCGCATCATCTGCCAGCGCAATGCCGCGTTTTACTGGAAGCCGGTGCCTTACTGCACGACATCGGCCATGTCATCAGTCATCATGGCCACCACAAGCACGGCGAATATCTGGCCTTGAACGGCGACATTCCCGGACTGGAAGGCCGTGATCGTGCCATCGTTGCGGCGCTGGTGCGCTATCACAACCGCAAGTCCGAGCCGGCCAGTCATCATCCGGCCTACTCTTCACTCTCCAGCCTGGACAAGCGTATCGCCCGCCGCCTGGCCGGGATTCTCCGCATCGCCGAAGCCCTGGACCATTCTCACCGCCAGCGCGTCACTAATATTCATGCTTCCTTTCAGCGCGGGGTAATCGGCTTGGTCGTGAATGCCAAGGGCGACGCCGCCGAAGACTTAAAGGACGCCAACCGTAGCGCCGACCAGTTTGAAAAAGAATTTCATGTTCGACTGCACTTCCGGCAGTCCACCCGCGCCGCAGCTTGAAGAAGCTCGTGAACGTGTCGTACGCCGCAACACTTGCTCGTTGAGCACCTCGAGTCACCGCCGCGAAGAATGGTCCATCTGTTTGCGTAATATGAAGAAAGCGGCAATCTCCAACCTGAGGTCGCTAACTTCTTTGAAAGAGGATTGTGAATGGACCTCTACATCGTTCGTCACGGCATTGCTATCGACCGCGAAGATCCCAAGTGCCCGCCGGACCCCGAGCGCTACCTCACCGAAGAGGGAATTGAGAAGACCAAGCAGGTCGCCAAGGGTGTCGCAGCTCTGGGTATCCATGCGGATCTGCTGATTTCCAGTCCGTATGCTCGGGCGATGCAAACGGCGGAAATCTTTGCTCACGCTCTGGATTATTCGAAGCAAAAGATTCGGCGGAGCGATTTGTTACTGCCGGGTGCGGAGCCGTCCATGCTGTTCAAGGAACTGGCCAAGGACAAGCATTCTTCTTCCGTCTTTCTTTTTGGACATGCCCCTCAACTGGACGAAATCATCGCCGCGGCATTCGTCACCAGCCATCCGATCACTTCTTTGAAGAAGGCCGGAGTTGCGGCTCTGCAATTGAAGAGATTTTCACCGCCGAGTGCCGAGCTGCAGTGGTTGGGAACGCCGCGATTGTTGCGGCGAGCCGCCAAATAAGAACTTCAATCGGAAGCGTTGGCCATCGGATAGACCGGTTCGGGAATTACCGTCACTGGCTCGACCGTATTCAGCGTTTTTTCCGCAGCGCGAATCACCAGCGGCTTTCCTAGCGCAGCTTCGAGCAGATGTTTTCCCGCGGCAATTTTTTCGGCGCTGTCCGAATCGTCTGGCAAATCCGGCACAAACAAGGTCACAATCTCGTCGCCACCTTCGGCTTTGAATCTTTTCGGCGATTCAATTCCCACTTTCAGCAACGCGCGTCCCAGCCGCAGCAATCCCGCCAGGGCGCGAATCTGTTGCTGCTCAATAGCTCCCAACTCCGAGAATTTGCCGTTCGCGCTCGAAGGCTCCGCGCCACGATAAAACCGCACCGTCCACGCCACCATCTCCCACTCATCGCACGTCCAGTGCGGCGGAAGTTTCATGTTCAGCAAAATTCTTCGACCCCTTCGCGCGGGACGCTTGTGTCCGCGGCCGATGCGGTGCAGCAACCCCGCAGCGCGCAATTTTTTACGCAGATTTGTGTCATTGAATACCGCAGACGAGTGCGCTCTCCGCAACAGATCAAAAATGCGCAGCGCCAGCCGTTTAGTGCGCGCCGCCTTGCGCGTGCTGGCCCGCGAAGCTTGCGCTACCGCCCGTAAACGCGCAAAGGAGGCGGCGTCCAGCCTCTCGCCGTGGGGCAGCGCGTGACCCCATTTGCCGAAGATGCCGGTCTTTCCGAGTGTTAGTTGCCGGTAAGTCTGCACCCGTGTGGCTCGTTCAGTTTCCACTGCGCCCTTCCAGGATTGCAATGCCAGCGGCGAAATATCGGATTCCTCTTCAACCCGGTCGCTCAAAACGTCCAGATCGTGAATGTCTCCCAACAAATCCTGCAGGCGCTTGAGGTTTTCCTTCCACGCCTCGTGATGAACAGGCAGCAGGCTTTCCACCGTGTAGCGCAACTTCTTCAAGCCGATACGCAGTTCGTGCCACGCGCGCGGCTTGGGGCTGCGCAAAGCATGCGCGTGCAGCAGTTTTACTTCTTCGAAACGCTCCCAAGCCAGGCATTCAGCGGCCAATCCAGAAGCCGGAAGAAAACGCACCCGGCCGCGCAGATGGCTCTGCAGCCGCTTCCAGTTTTCTTCATCAAACTTTTCCGCCGCGCGCTGCGCTCCTTCACTTAGTTCTTTTTCTCGCGATTCGAAAAGATCGTGCATATGCACGCGCACCGGATCGCTAGGCGGCGTCAGCTTCTTGATCCATTCGTCCATCACATGCGTGTCGCGCAGCGCGCCCAGCTTACGGAAAACCTTCCGGGCAGTCTGGCGCATTTCCGGCCAGCCGGGATCTTTGTCGACTTCTTCGAACACCGTGGCGACCGATCGACATCGCCGTATCGCCACTCGTAGATCATGAACGTTATCGGGGTCCGGACCTTTGCGGACGTGCTCCAACTCCTCCAGCACGCGGTCCATTGAATCGGAAAGCTCCCGCCGCTCTATCCGAATACGGGAAGGGAGAGTAGAAATGCTAGCCATGAACGTAAACCTGCGAATCTTTAACGAAAAGGTCGGTCGCTTGCCAACAATTAAAGCGTAGCGGTTCGTCGCAAGCGCGTCCAGAGGAGTGCCTGAGGAAAAAGTTCAGGCTGCATTTTCAACAAAACGAAGCCCATAACGATGGTTCCAGCGCTGGCAATCAAGAAAACCCGCGATGGATTAGGATGCCCGATACGCAGCATCGCGAATTGCGCTAGCGGCTGCAGCGCCACCCCAATCCACGACAACAAGTTCACTGCCGCGATGGTGCGACCCTTTTCTTCTGCGGCCGGTCGTCGCTGAATGAGCGCATTGATCGGCACTACAAAAAATCCTCCAGCTATCCCCAACGCAGTCAGAGCAGCGAGCACGGTGCCGTATCCGATGCCCGGCCACGACAGCAACGCGGCAAGCACCGCCAGAGCCAGCAGGCCCGGCAACACCATACCCATTTCAATTTTTTTGCCGGAAGCAAATCCGGCCACCAGGCTGCCCACTCCGATTCCCAGGCTCAAGCCCGCCAACAGGTAGCTGCTGTGCGTTTCGTCCAGCGCCAAAACATCCGCCCCGTACAAGACGATGTTCAAAAGCAACGCCGAACCAAGAAACCAGAAAAATGTATTGGCCACCACCGCAGTCAAGAGCGCTCGGTCCTGGGCCATGTGTCGCAATTCCGCAAAAAACGCTCGCGGCATATTCCAATCGAAACGCCGCCCCGGATCAGCTGGTGGAAGGCGTGTGATAGCCACGCTGAACAGCAGCCCGCACAGCGAGACACCCAGAAAAACTACACCCGACCAACCCTGCCGTCCGCGAAAGAGGTGTGCCAGATATCCGCCTGCCAAAGCGGCGGAGATTCCCGCAAGCAGGGTGGTGAACTCGATGATTCCGTTACCCCAACTCAGCTTGGTCTCCGGCAACAACTCCGGAAGCAATCCATATTTCGTCGGTCCAAAAATCGCTCCGAGGGTGCTCATCAAAAAAAGCGCGGCGGCCGCAAAACCGAGCCGATCTGTAGCCAACGCCCAAGCGGCCAGGCTCATGACCAATACCTGCCCGCACACCGTTGCGATCGTCACACTGCGTTTACTGTACTTGTCCGCGACGAATCCGCCCGGCACCGAGAACAACAGGAAGGGAACCGAAAACAGCAGCGGCACGATCAACACGAACCATAAATCCCGTTCTTCGCGCGAGACGGCCGACTCCACCACCATAAAACTCACCAGCCACTTCAAGGTGTTATCGACCAGCGCACCCTGAAATTGCGTGGCGATCAGCGCCCAGAATCCCGTCAGGCTGGCGGGTGCCGCGTCGCTTCGGTTTGGCGTACTTCCCGACATGGGCGGCGAGTCTAGCCGCCCACCACGAACTCAGCAAGTCTCGATCGTTCACAAAAAAATCGGATTAAAAAATACCAAGTTCTCCCGCCTCCGCCCTGCACGAAATCGTCAGTCTCACGTTATAATTATTCAGCGATGATCTACGTAGACAATGTTTCCATGCGTTTTGGCCCGCGGGTCCTCTTTGAGGACGTGACCTGCTCCTTTCTGGACGGTCGCCGCTACGCCATCAGCGGCCCTAATGGCGCGGGCAAGTCCACCTTGATGAAAATTCTCACCGGTGAAAGTGAACCCACCAAGGGCTCGGTCACCCGTCCCAAAAAACTTGGTATTTTGCGCCAGGACCAGTTCGCCTTCGATCACTTCCGCGTGATCGATACGGTCATCATGGGCAATGTCGGGTTGTGGTCCGCCCTCGAAGAGCGCGACAAGCTCTACGCCAAGCCCCACGACCAACTCACCGACGCCGACGGCATGCGCCTCGGCGAACTCGAAGGCATCGTCGGCGAAGAAGGCGGCTACACCGCGGAAGCCGACGCTGCAATTTTGCTCGACGGCCTGGGAGTCGAGAGCGCCTTGCATGAACGCCTCATGGGCGAGCTTCAGGGCGGTCAAAAAGTTCGCGTGCTGCTGGCTCAAGCGCTGTTCGGCAGCCCGCCGGCTTTGCTCCTCGACGAACCCACCAACAACCTCGACCTCGATTCCGTGCACTGGCTGCAAAACTATCTGCTCGAATACGAAGGCGTCTTAATCGTCATTTCCCACGATCGCCATTTCCTCAACAGCGTCTGCACTCACACCGCCGACATCGATTACGAAACGGTGATCATGTACAACGGCGGCTACGACGACATGGTGCTGGCCAAAACGCAAATTCGTTCGCGCATCGAGACCGACAACGCCAATCGCGAAAAGAAAATCGCCCAGCTCAACGACTTCATCGCGCGCTTTTCCGCTGGCACCCGTTCCGCGCAAGCCACGTCCCGCAAGAAAGAAGTCGAGCGCCTACAAACGACCGTCTTGGCCCGCTCTAACATTTCCCGCCCGTATATCAAATTCGATATGAAGCGCGCCTCAGGCCGCCACCCACTGGAAATCAGAAGCATCGCGAAAAACTACGACGATCTAAAGGTGATCAAACCCTTTACCGCAGCCATCAGCCGCGGTGAAAAAATCGCCCTAACCGGCCGCAACGGAACCGGCAAAACTACGTTGCTCAAATCTCTGATTCGTAATGCTCCCGAATTCATCGAAGACGCCGACCGCAGTTTCCCCGTGGATGGCGGGCAAGTGAAATGGGGCCATGAAGTCTCCGTCGGCTACTTCGCGCAAGATCACCGCGATTCCGTTGTCAGCGATCTAACCGCCATCGAATGGCTCTGGCAATTCGATCCGCAATCTTCTCAAGAAGAACTACGCGGCCTGCTTGGCCAGATGCTGTTCAGCGGCGAGGACGCGCTCAAGCCCACCAAAGCTCTCAGCGGAGGCGAGATCGCCCGGATGATTTTCTGCCGCCTGATGCTGCAGAAGCCTAATGTGCTGGTGCTCGACGAACCCACCAACCACTTAGACCTCGAATCCATCAACGCGCTCAATATCGCGCTGCAAAGATTCGACGGCACAGTTTTGCTGGTCACTCACGACGAGGACGTTCTGGACGAGGTGGCCACCCGCATCTGGCACTTCCAGAGCGGCAAGATCGAAGACTTCAAGGGCCCGTACGCCGACTACCTGACCGCACAGGAAAAAGCTTCTTAACTGATCACCTTCAGGTAGGTCGAATACCGTTCCTCTTTGATCGCTGTAAACGGCAACAAGCTCATCGTCCCGTTCGCCGCCGGCACTTCCCATTTTTCAGCGGAGGTCTTTTTCGCCTTCAACAGATCCTCGCGCCTCATCGCGTACTTCGCCCCATCCACCGCAAAGAGCACCAATGGCCCGCGCGTCACCGCCACGGTGTCCGCGTGGCGCGCATTAAAAGTTTCTAATCTCGTTTTGAGGGGAATTTCCAAGTCCACCCGATCCCCGTTTTTCCAGACACGGCGAATGGTGGCGAATGTACCAGGAGTGACAACTTCCGTAACCTTCTTGCCGTTTACCGCGATCAACGCTCCCTCCGACCAAGCTGGGATCCGCAGATGCAACGCAAACTCCTGCGGGCGCGACAAACTCACTTCAAAATGAACTTGGCTTTCAAACGGGTAGCCAGTTTCCTGCTTCAACGAAACTTGCGCTCCTGAAATCTTCCAGCGCACCGTCGAAGGTAAATACAAATTCACAAATACACCACGTTCGTCGCGAAAATAAGCATTGATGCGATAATCCGCCGCTACTTGCGGCAGCGTCCCGGAGCAGCAGGCCCAGCGCCGGCGCCGGTCCGAATATCCCTTGCGCCCATCAAAGTTATAGTCTGAATAGTAAAAAGTGCTCCCATCCGTACGCAGCGGCTTCGCTCCCAGGACGGTGTTGTACATCACCCGCTCCATGCTGTCCCCGTAGCGGGCGTCGCCGCTCACACGCAACAAATATCGCGTAAGTTTAAAATGCGCGTACGACCCGCATGGAGTCTCAAAACTCTTGTGGCTCTCGGTCAAGCTGGCGTAAGGCGCCTCGCTATCCGGTCCACGCAAAGTTTCATCCGCGCCCCATCCGCCGGTGACAAAACTCTGGTTTTGCAAAAAATTAAATCCGTTGCGTGCCGCGCGCAGATGTTTCGCGCTGCCCAGCGTCATGTAACCTTGCATCGCGGAACACAGTGCATTGACGTGGCTGTAGGCGTGCCGCCCTTCAAAGTTGCTAACGCCCGCGGCCAGCGGATCAAAGTACGCATCATCCAGGTAAGCCACACCCAAATCGCGGTACCGCTTACCGAAGCCGCGTTGGTACGCCAGGAATAAATTCTCCGCCAGCGTATAAGACTCATCAATGGTGTAGGCGTCGCCTTTTCCGGAGCGCCACGGAACGCCGTGCTCCACGGCATGCCCCGGCAGATGCGCCAGCGCTGTATCCGTAGTCGCTTGAAGAATTTTGTACGCATCCGGATCGTTGGCCAACCGCTGCGAATCCATCAAGCCGCAAATAATTTTGTCGTAGCAGTACGCCGGAAACCGGTTGTTCTCGTAAAACTCGCCCGAAATCGTTCGCGCATACGCGCGATTCAGCCGCAGGACCTTCTCGCGAACCCGTTCATCGCCGGTGCACGCATACGCCCGCGCCAAAGCCGAAACCCATTGCCCAAACGTGCAAGCCGGAGCAAACCCCACGTCCAAGGAGCCTCCCTCAAACGCCGGATCGTACAGATACCAACCGCCCAGTTCCTCGCCGGGCGCTGCCTGCCCGCTCATCTTGCGCAGCGGTTTGAGCAAACTGTCGTCGCTCAACGCCATCAGCACCGCAATATTTTCTTCCAGTTGATGGTTGTGCAGTTCGCTGGCGAGTGAGATGTCGCCATAGCCAAATTCTTGCAACGGCACCGTCGCGGCTGAATTCTCAGCCCGGGCCAATGAAGTTTTCAGCAGGGGAGCTCCCGCCAACGAAACTGCCGCGGAAGTTCCGACGGCCAGAAATCGTCGACGCGAAATGTCTCTGGACTTCATCGCCAGTCGATCACGATGATCAGCCTATCACCAACTGCGTCCGCGCCGGCCTCGCTATTCGTAGCGCAGCGCAACAATTGGGTCGACACGCGTAGCCCGCGAGGCCGGAATGCAGCACGCCAACAGCGCGACTCCAGCCAGCAGGGCCGCCACGCTCACAAATGTTGTCCAGTCGGCAGGTTTTACTCCGTACAACACGCTGGCCATCAAGCGAGTGAGCACCAATCCAGCGAATATTCCCACCGTGATGCCCAACAACGCTTCGCGCATGCCTCCGCCCAAAATCATCTTGAAAATGTCTCGGCTCTCCGCCCCCAGCGCCACGCGAATACCAATCTCGCGCGTGCGCTGCTGCACGGTATAAGAAATCAAGCCATACAAGCCGATCATCGCCAGCGCCAGCGCCAACCCCGCAAAACTTCCAATCAAATACGACGGATACCGCCGAAAAAATACCGACGGAGATTGCGCTGCAATTTCTTCCAGACTCTGTGGCTGAATCAACGGAAGCTGCGGATCCATTTCCTTGAGCGCCGCCCGCGCCGCGCCAACAAACGCCGCCGGATCACCCGACGTGCGCACCAGGTACGCCAAATAATTGTTGGGGTCCTGATCGCTCGCCGAGTAAATCATGGGCGGAAACGGCACCGCCAAATCGACCGCGGCAGTGTCCGCGGTCATTCCGACAATCTGCATGTACGGATTCTTGTCATTGTACGTAAACCGTATTCGCTTCCCGACCGGATCCCCTCCGCCAAAGTAAGTGTTAGCGAACGCCTTATTGACCAGCAACGTCGATGGCGCACCTTTCTTGTCGATCTCACTGAAGGGGCGCCCTGCAATCAACGGAATCTTCAGCGCCGAGAAATAACCCGGCGTCACCGTCAAGATTTGGCTCTCGTCTTCATGGCCGGTGGCCGCCACCTGACCTTCAATCACGAAACGAACCGATCCCGCGCCGCCGCTTACCGGAATAGTGGACGCCTGCCCGACATCCAGCACGCCTGGGGTCGCGCGCAACCGCTCGGTGAATCCTTTGTCGAAGCGCAGCGTCGCGCTCCCGAAACCGGTGCCCGGATCGCCTGCGTACGAACCGTTCGGCAGATTCACCGCAAACGTCAAAACGTTGTGCGTATCGAAACCTGGGTCGCGCTGCAGCAAGGCCCGCACACTCTTCAGCATCAAGCCCGCCCCGACCAGCAGCACCAGTGCAATCGCAATCTCCGAAATAACCATCAAGCTGCGCAATCGCGCTTGCACCGTGCTGGTGCCTCCGCGCGATTCCTCTTTCAGCGCTTCATTGACCGCACTGTGTGCAACGGTTAGCCCCGGGGCCAATCCAAACAGCAAAGCCGTTAGCACCATCACTCCGCACAGAAAAGCCAGCACTGCAGGGTTTATTGTCACCGCGCGCAGAAACGGCACGCTGAGTAGTTGAGAATCGGGCATCGCGCCGAGCAGTAACCCCAAGCCCCACTGCGCCGCCGCCAATCCCAAAACCGCGCCCATACCCGAAAGCAGCAGGCTCTCGGTCAGCAACAAACCTAAAATGTCGCTGCGTCGTGCGCCGATTGCCGCGCGCACCGCAAATTCCTTGCGGCGACCAATGGCCCGGGTCAATTGCAGGTTGGCGACGTTCGAACACGCAATCAGCAGCACAAATCCCACCGCACCCAGCAAAATTAACAGGAGCGGCTGCATCCGCCCAACGATGGTTTCCCGCAAACTGCTCATCACCATAATCGTCGAGCCATTTTCCTTGGGATACTCGCGCACCAACTGCGCCGTAAGTGCATCCATCTCGGCACGCGCCTCTTTGTCCGAAACACCTTGCCTAAGCCGCCCGAGAATATTCAGCCAGCGCAAACTTCGCCGCCCAATCAAGTCGCCCGTCTGGTGTATCGGAACCCACATGGGAACTGAATTCGCGGGAGCAAATTCAAAGTTGCGCGGCAGCACCGCGATGATGGTTGCCGGCCGATTGTCGATCTGCACTACTCGACCAATCACCGCTGGGTCGCTACCGAAGTCCGTCTGCCAGAAGCCATAGGTGATCATGGCCACGTGCGCCCCGTCGCGAGTGAGGTCAGCATCGACAAAGTCGCGTCCCAGCATGGGCTTCACACCCAGCGTAGAAAAGAAGTTGGCCGTCACTTGTTCCGCGAAAATGTTCTTCGGTTCGTCGCTGATGCGCAGGTTGAATCCGTCGCTGCTGTAAGCGGCGATGGCCTCAAAACTTTTGGCCCGCGCGCGCCAGTCGAGATAGTCGGGATAAGAAACTTGCGCCATGCGAATATCCGCAAGCTGTTCGCGAGTCTCACCGAGTTCCAGGAGTTGGGCTGGTTCGCGGTAGGGAAGTGGGCGCAGCAGCGCGGCGTACACCACTGAAAAAATGGCCGTATTCGCGCCAATTCCCAACGCCAACGTTAGTACCGCGATAACCGTAAAGGCCGGATTGGCTCGCAATGTACGAATTGCGTATCGCAAGTTCAGCCTGAGGTTCCCCATAGTGCCCCCCTGAAGATTTTTGATGGATAGAGCAGATTGGTCGCCAGTCGCTCGACATCCGTCAGACAGTCGGGAGATTGGCAAACGAAGCTCTTAGCGCGTTCCCGAGCATTCCGACATGTTGCGCCGAGCCCTCACGCGACCGATATTGGGACATTGCGCTGCGGAATCGGACACCACGAAGCCGCTGATGTAGTTCGCATCCCGGCTTTGAGATAGCGTTGCGCGGTCGCAGCACATCAATTCACGCTGAATCACGTATACTTTCCGCGTAGGAGAACCGCCCATTTCTCTGAAGTCTTCCATCACCAAAGAATCCCGCTGGCCGGCGATCATCGCCGTCGTCGCCGACGCCGCCCTGTACCTGGGTTTACCGGAGAGCGTCTCGCTAGGACCCCGCTGGCTGCTGCTGGCCATCGTTCTTTTTCTGTTTATCCCTATTTTTATCGCCCACTGGAAAGGCCATCTGAAGCTGGTCCATCTCCTCACCCTACTCGGCAATGGAGTGATCACCGCTGCGTTGGTCGCCTCACTGATCTTCCTGGTGCAAGGCCTTCCCAAACACAATCAGCCACCTGAGGCGCTGCTTCGTTCAGCCGGAGGGTTGTGGCTGTGCAACATCCTGGTTTTTTCGCTGTGGTATTGGCGGTTGGACGCCGGCGGTCCTCACGCCCGCGAAGGCACCAAAGGCACTCTGCGCAGCGCCTTCCTCTTCCCCCAGATGCTCGATCGCGGCGACGATCCCACCGACGACACCCTCGAACTCCGCCAAAAATCCGGCCGCATGTGGGCCCCGCAATTCATCGACTATCTATTCCTCGCCTTTAACACCAGCACCGCCTTCTCGCCCACCGACACTGCGGTACTTTCACGCGCCGCCAAACTTGGCATGATGGCCCAGTCGATGATCTCCTTGGCGATCCTGGTCTTGATTGCCGCGCGCGCCGTAAATATCCTCTAGTCTCAAGCCGATTCGCACTTCTGTTTCAGGCTTCTCGCCTCCGTCGCCACATACTCTCGAATAGTCTTAGAGAACAGAGTGCTCACCAGCCCGGCCAACCATCCCTTCGCGCGAAACGAAAGTTCCACTTCGCTTCCTTCATCTTTGGCGGCGATCCTGTGGTCTGCAATCAACCCGCCTCCCGGCAAGCGCTGCATCCACGTAAACGCTTTATTCGGCACACAGGCCGTGACCTCGTACACCGTCGGCCGCAGCTTCGGCTGGGTCACCCGGTACTTTGCGCCCATCCGCAAGCCGCCTGCCGTGAGCGGCTCAATCGAGAGCACCGTCGGAGTCCATTCCCGCCACCGCTCTACGTCTGCGAGAATCGCCCAAATCCTCTCCGGCGTCGCCGACGTAAAGAATCGTTCAACTGTATCCATCATTCCCTCATTGCTTGGCAAAGTTGCTTAGCCAAATTTTACTTTCGTAGTACCAAAGTACTGTTGTTGCTTCTTTGCCGCTTCTTATAATTCACGCCCGTGCTTGCAGACCCTCCCTGCCAAGAACTCCGCCAACTCCGGGACCATGCCTGGTGCGTCCTCCATGAGATACGCAATGCCCGCCGCTCCCGCGACCTTTCCTTCCTCGAAGACGCTCACCTCAACGCGAAGAAGTCCGAATGCATCACCGCGATCATCAAGCACTTGCTCGCAGGCCATAACGGCGCGCCCTGTCCAGCGGGCGAGCGGCCCATCGTCAGCGGGCCGCGCCCCGAAGCATCTCTCGACGGATTCCTGGCCCAGCACTATTCTGCGGACTTTTTTTGCGCCCCGCGCACTCCGCCAAGCTTGGTAAGATTCCTCCGCGCCGTGAACCGCCTTACTGGCCGTGCCGCGAAACACGTGATCACTGGTTTCTGTACTCAACTCGCGGCTCGGCCCTTCAGTCCGACTGGCCACGGCAAGCGAGGGACTTCGTGCGTCGACATTTCTCAACCGGTTTCGCCCGCAGAATAAGTTTCGCCCTTGTAGTTCTTTCCGCGCCACTCCTTAACACGTCGGTGCGTGCACAGCAGTCTGCCGATCATCCGTTGACGGCCCGCCAGGTCATTGAACGCATCCAGAAAAATGTGGGCGTGCCTTGGAAAGAAGACACCGTCGATACGTTCAAAGCCGGCGATCCCGACACGCCTGTAACCGGAATTGCCGTAACCATGATGGCCACCTACGACGTCCTCGAACGTGCCGCTGCGGCCAACAAAAACCTAATCATCACTCACGAGCCTACCTTCTATAACCATCTCGACCAATTCTCAGAACTCCCGCAAGCAGAAAGTGACCCAGTACTCGCCCAAAAACTAGCCTTCATCAAAGAACACCATCTCGTGGTTTGGCGTTTCCACGATCACTGGCACCTCCGCAAACCCGACGGCATCGAGTTAGGCATGACCAAAGCCCTCGGGTGGGAAAAATTTCAGGACCCGCAGAATCAATATCTCTTCACCATCCCTGAGACCACCGTGGAACAACTCGCCGCCCAGCTGAAAACAAAATTAGATCTGCACACCATGCGCGTCAGCGGCGATCCTAAAATGAAAGTAACGCGCATTGCCTTGTCCCCAGGCGCCGCAGGCATGCAAAGAGAAATCCGCGCACTGGAAATGCCCGACGTTCAAGTGCTTATCACCGGTGAATCGCGCGAGTGGGAAACCGTGGAATACGCAGCTGACGCAGTTAGCGAAAAACATCAGAAAGCATTAATCGTGTTGGGTCACATCCCCGCAGAGCAAGCCGGGATGGAAGAATGCACCCGCTGGCTGAAACCGCTGGTCCCAGAAGTCCCCGTCGAATTTATCCCCGCCGCGCAACCCTTCTGGCGCAGCGACAGATAGTCAGGGATCGACGTACGGCAAGCCGCCGTTGGGACGAGCGCCGCACTCCTTCGCTATCTTCAAAATTTTTAAGATGCTAAAAGGAAATACAGGCATGCGCTAGCTTGTCGTGTATCATACAAAAGTTCTATCCAGAATTTTGGATAGTTCGACCCACTTGAAACCCGCGTTGCACTTAAGTACATCCGCACATTTTCAGGCGACGCCCTCCGGCGTCGCTGCATCCAAGAATCAGGCCGACAAGAAATGGTCATGGGGACCGTTCGGCTTAGAGAAGTGGTCTACAAATATCTCTACAGGTTCGCGCGTAAGGCCCAGCCAATCGCCCCGGCAAATCCTCGCAACCTTTTTCAGAACGTCGCTGGCGTGCCTGTCAGCGTTTTTTCAAAGGACCAACAACGGTGAAAAAGTCCGAAATTTTTCAAGCCTGGGGACGAATTCTTTCCGGCTACTCTCCCGCGCTTTCCATTGAAATTACTCGTGAATGTCCGCTGCGCTGCCCGGGTTGCTACGCCTTCGACGCCGCTCATCTCGGCGGAGGGCAAACGCTGCGCGACCTCCAGGACCGCAAGGGCCAAGCATTAGTCGACGGCGTTCTCGAGGTAGTGGAACGCGAAAAGCCGCTGCACCTTTCCATCGTTGGCGGTGACCCGTTGGTGCGTTATCGCGAACTGGAAACGTTGGTGCCGATTCTGTTGGCGCGTGGAATTCACGTACAAATCGTTACCAGCGCTTTCCGCAAAATGCACCCGGACTGGGCCCAGATGGAAAATCTCCACATAGTGGTCTCGATCGATGGGCTGCAGCCCGAACACGATGCGCGCCGCGCCCCCGCCACTTACGAACGGATTTTGAAAAACATCGACGGACAACGGGTCACTATTCACTCCACGATTACCGCGCAGACGATGCAGCGGCCAGGCTATCTCGCCGAATTCCTCAAGTTCTGGACCCCTCGTCCAGAAATCAAGAAAGTCTGGTTCAGTTTTTTCACTCCGCAAATCGGTGATCAACTGGCAGAAATCTTGAGCCCAGCGGCACGCACCCAGGCCATCGCCGAATTGACCGAATTGCGCAAGCAATTTTCAAAGTTGGACATGCCCCAAGCGGTGATTCAACAGTTCGCGGCGCCGCCAAAAGGCCCCAGCGATTGCGTGTTTGCGCTCACGACCAAAACGCTCTCCGCCGACCTCGAGACCAAAATTACGCCCTGCCAATTCGGCGGAAAACCGGACTGTTCCTCTTGCGGCTGCATCGCCTCCATGGGGCTGGCTAGCGTCGGCGCCCACAAGTTGGCCGGCATTCTGCCGGTGGATTACATCTTTAAGGCGTCCCACAAAATAGGTCTATTGAACGCCCGCGTCCGCGAATTCCGCCGGCCCGCGAGCACTCCGAAGCCGCTTCAGCGGCCTAGCGCAACGGAGTCTGGACCGCTATCGCCGTTGCCATCCGCAGTTGGCGGCGTGCTCCCGCCGCCTCGGATACCGCTGCCCATCTTGCAAGCTGATCGAGTCAAGTGCGCTGAACCCGAGCCAGAGCTGGCTCGCCACAACTAACTCAGCTGGAAACTTCTGCTTGCGTCCCTGCGACGGGCGCTCCGGGTTTTTTGCCGCGCCCGAACATCCCACCAATCTGCATCAACCCGCTCGACACCGCATGCTTCATCGCCAGCGAACTCTCCACTCCACACGTGCAACCGGGACATTCCCGCCGCACCATCGCCTCGCACTGGTCCGCATACGCCTTGGAAGAAAGAATCGACTCCAAACTTTCCCGCAAAATATTCCCCACCGGCGGCAACGGGTAACATCCCGTCAACACATCGCCGTTGGATAACACAAACATCTGCAAGTACCCCAGGACGCAAGGCGGCTCCTCCGCCAACTCATGTTTGTAATACTGCTTCACATAGTCCACTTCATAATCCGGCCGCTTCAGAGTGTCTTGCAAAAATCCGGCAATTTTCCCGACCTCGTTCGCGCCCGGCCACATCGGATCGATATTCGCGTCTTTAAAAAAGAACAGATTCTTACTCAGAATATTCACTTCCACCGAAGCGCCAACTTCTCTAGCCATCTCGCCCAGCCGCTGCAGCTCATTCGCCGAAAGTTTGTTCAACGTCACCGAAATCGCAATCTTCTTGCCGCGCAGCAGTCGCATTCCTTCAAATCCCAAATCAAAATAGCCGCGAATCCCGCGAATCTCATCGTTGGTTTGCCCCACCCCATCAATGGACACGCAGACATGGCTGATCGGCGATTCATTAATCTCTTTGTGCAGTTTTTTCAGCAGCAACCCGTTGGTCTGCAAAATAATTCGCTTTAGCCGCGAAGCATTCGACCGCTGCAGCACCTGAAACAAATCCCGCCGCAACAGCGGCTCCCCACCCGTCAGCCGTAGCGCCCCAATCCCCGCCGCCTGAATCTGATTGACCAGATCGATCGCTTTTTCCGTATCAATGTGATCCTGCCAGCGAGACTTCCAGTAATCGCAACTAATGCATTTCGCTTGGCAATTCTCAGTGAGCTTGATGTGTGCAGAAAGCGGCCGGATGGTTCTCGGCAAGACTTTGCTCGAGAACTGCGTCCCCATCCAGACCCGGGGAAGGTAGGAAACCGCGCCGATCATCCGTCACTCCGAAGTAAAGTCAAAACCGAATCTCCAATTCCTCTTAGACTACCCCTCTTCGCCCCCTCGAACAAATCACCCGCCGCTTGCTCAATCCGCGTCCCCAGCTACAATAGACGCACTCGCACTCAGCTTTTCTCTCGAAGGAATACATTGTGAACCGCTTCCTCGTGATTGCATTGTTGTTGTTAGCTCCTTCACAGTTGTTCGCCACCATGCAGGCGAAAAGCGAAACGTTCCGCACCACCGACAACATAACGCTGCATTATCTCCAGGCCGGCCCAAGCCGACGCTCCCGCCTTGGTCTTAATTCCCGGGTGGACCATGGCCGCCGACATCTTCGAACCGCAAATCAACGAACTCTCTAAACGCTTCCACGTCGTAGCTCTCGACCCGCGCTCCCAAGGCGACTCCGAGAAAACTCCCGACGGCAATTATCTGGAGCGCCACGCTGCGGATATCCAGGAACTCATCGACCACCTCCATCTCAAGGATGTCACCCTCTTAGGTTGGTCCAACGGGGTCCCCGATGTGCTCATGTTCGTCGACCAAAATGGCGACGCCAATCTCCACGGCATCATTTTGGTAGACGGCTTCGTCAACTACACCGAGACCTCTATGCCCAAGCTGATCACCTCCATGATGCAGTCGCTACAAATGAACCGCGCCAAGTTCACCGACGGCTTCGTGCGCAGTATGTACTCCTCCAAGCAGTCCGAGGAATACATCGAGCACGTCAAACAAACCGCGTTAAAAACTCCCACCAACACCGCCATCGTGCTGATGTGGAATGTGCTTTCGCGCGGCGATTACTTACCGATCCTCAAGAAGACCGAAAAGCCCATGCTGTACATCTGCGAACCCTATCTCGAACCGCATTCGAAAATCGTTCAAGCTGCTCAACCCAAGGTCCAAGTCGAAGTATTCAAAAACGCCGCGCACGCTTTATTCGTCGACGAACCGGAACACTTCAACAAAGTGGTCAGCGATTTCATCGACGCAAAGACCCCCGCAAGCGCGACCCCTCCAAACGCCCAATAGGTTTGCGGAAATTCTCGGGAGGCGGGACGTCGCACGTTCTACACGAGTCCCCAGTCAATACGAGTCAACGCCTCGCCGATCCGTTGCGTTCCTCTTGATTCAGCATTGAAAACGTTTTGTAACGAGGTTTTCATAACTTCGTATCTGTAGTGGCTTTTGGAATCGCCAGTGAACAAAAGGGGGAGACGGTGGAGTCAAAAAGACTGCAGCGGCGAAATTTTGTACGGTCGGTCGCAAGCTTGGTCGGGGCGTTCTGGACATTTAGTTTTGGCTCGCGAGAGGCAAGTGCGCTGGGCAATTCACAGAAGACTGATGCAACTGGGATTGCTCCTGCGATGGATTCGCTGTATGACCATTCGCTGAACACGACGAAATTGACCGGTGAGGCGGCGGATCGTCTGGCGATCCGCAGGCTGGTGGATGCCTGGGCCCATTGCGCAGACCGGCGGCTAGCCGAACGCCAGGCAGAACTGTTTATCCCCGACGGAGTGGTGAACAACTATGAAGTGGAAGCGAAAGGACCGAAGCTGCTCTCGACCTTGCACGGACGCGAGGAGTTGGTGAAGGCCTTGGCTGTTTTAAAGAAGTTCACTGCGACGTTTCACTTCAATGGGCAAAGCGAAGTAGCCATTACCGGCGATCACGCTGTGGGCGAATCGTACTGCATGGCGCATCAACTTTCGGACATGGGCGGGAAGCGCAAAATGGAGGTCTTGGCCATTCGCTACAACGACAAATTTGTTCGCGACGGACAGAAATGGTTCATTGCGGAGCGGAATCTGTTCATCGAGTGGAAAGACACCCGTATTTCAGGGGCTTAGGTCAGCGCCCAGTTTCCGGGCAGCAGAAATCGCGCAGGGCGTGGCGATTCGTTGTAAGCGTTGGTTGAAGTGAAGTCTAAACTCGCACCCTGAAAACGCAGAATGCGGCGCCCGGTTTTTGCGGCTTACTTCAGAGAAGTTCGACCCTGTCGTCGCGCTTCCTCATTAGCGTTTTGACATGGCCGCGATGAATTCTTCCGCGCGACGCTGAATATCGTCGGGGCCGAGAGTTTCCTTTGGGGTAGAAAGAGCCCAGACGTGGCCCCACGGATCGCCGATCCAACAGTAGCGATCGCCGAAGAACATATCGGTAGGCGGCAGCAGTGGCGTGCCACCGAGTTCAACGGCGTGCGCGAAACTCTTGTCCACATCATCGACGAACATTTCTAAGACAACGCTGGTGCCGCCCAGCGATTCCGGCGAGCGCGGCCCTTTAGGGTCCATGCCCGGCATATCGGTCAACTGCAAATAGGACTCGCCAATTTTGAATTGCGCAAATATCCCGGGCATGCCGGGCATCGGCGCTTGGTAAACCACCTGTGCGCCGAACGCCTTCTGATAAAAATCCAGCGCGGCGCGCGCATCGGGCACCATTAAATAAGGCACAACCTGCCGATTGATGGGTCTTCCTCCCTGGATGGCCATTTCATGTTTCCTTTCTGTGGTGGATTTGCGTGAGACGCCAGACGTGTCCCGAAGGATCTCTGACGTCGCGAAACTGTGCGGCCCAAGTAGCGACGGCTTCAAGAGGGTTGGCCTGGAGACGGTAATAACGGTGGCGACCTTGGCGCCGCGCGGCGATCAGGCCGCTGCGGCGCAGGATGGATAGGTGCCGCGAAAGGGAAGGCTGGGTCATTTTCAAAGGGGCGCGGAGTTGCGTGACGGTAAGTTCGGAGCGGTGCAGACGCTCCAGGATCGTGCGGCGAGTAGGGTCGGCCACGGCCCGGAAGACGCGGCTTGCGGAAGCCTGCTGCATGACTAGAGATTATATAGCTGAATGGCTATGTGTCAAGTAGCTTCCGCGGCGAGGCCAGTGGCTTCTCGAAACGATTTACAACAGGTTGCATCGCAACCCATTTACGAATAACTTGTGACCCGGTTATCCGAGGAGATTTTTGATGATTGCCCGATTCCTGAGTGTGGCACTTCTAGTGGTTCTACCGATTCAGCCCGGAAATGTGGCGTTTGCGCAGAATGTGGAGAAGGCTGCCAACTCCGGTAGCGACGTGTTGGGCGGCTACAGCAACGAAACATCAGGAGCGGAGCGGGATTGGGAGCAAAAGTTCCAGCAGGGAATTGTGCCCGACAATATTCGGGAGAGTATGCGGCGTTTGACCCTGCACCCACACCACGTCGGTTCGCCTTACGACAAAGACAATGCCGAGTGGATGCTGGCGAAATTTAAAGAGTGGGGATTCGACGCGAAGATTGAGACGTTCTCGGTATTGTTTCCGACTCCGAAGGAGCGCGTGCTGGAGTTAGTCGAGCCGACGAAATTCAAGGCGAAGTTGCAGGAACCGGCGCTGGCAATCGATCCCACCTCGAATCAAGTGTCCGAGCAACTGCCGACCTACAATGCGTACTCGGCGGATGGCGACGTGACCGCGCCACTGGTGTATGTGAATTACGGAAACCGCGAAGACTACGAAGAACTGGACCGCCTGGGCATAAATGTGAAAGGCGCGATTGTAATCGCGCGCTATGGCGCAGGTTGGCGCGGGATTAAGCCGAAAGTTGCGGGTGAACACGGCGCAATCGGCTGCATCATTTATTCCGATCCAGAGGGCGACGGCTACATCAATGGAGATGACTATCCCAACGGCGGATGGCGTCCGCGCGAAGGAGTGCAGCGGGGCAGCGTGATGGATACCGATTATCCAGGCGATCCGTTGACACCGGGAGTTGGCGCCACACCGGATGCCAAGCGCCTGAGTTTGAAAGAAGCAAAAACCATCCAGAAAGTGCCGGTGCTGCCGATTTCTTATGCCGATGCGACGCCGTTGTTGAGCGCGCTGAAGGGGCCGGTGGCGCCGGAGACTTGGCGTGGCGCCCTGCCGATCACCTATCACGTTGGGCCAGGACCGGCCAAAGTGCATTTGAAAGTAATGTCGGACTGGGGCATGAAGCCGCTGTACGACGTCATCGCCACGTTGAAAGGCAGTGACGACAGTCAGTGGGTGATTCGCGGGAATCATCATGACGCCTGGGTCAACGGCGCAGATGATCCGATTTCCGGCATGGCAACGGTGTTGGAAGAAGCGCGGGCTTTGGGTCAGTTGCACAAACAGGGATGGACTCCCAAGCGCACAATTATTTATTGCGCCTGGGATGGAGAAGAACCCGGACTGCTCGGCTCCGTGGAATGGGTGGAGACGCACGTCGCGGAATTGAAACAGCACGCGGTGGCGTATATCAATTCCGACAGCAACGGCCGCGGCTTTTTTCATCCTGGCGGTACGCAGGATTTGCAGACTCTGATTAGTGGAGTCGCGCGCAGCGTTAGCGATCCCGAGACGCACTCCACAATTTACGATCGAGCCCACTTGATGTCGATCTACCGCGCCAAGAGCAATGAAGAGCGCGCCGCGCGCCGGCACCGCAAGGACTTGCTGATTCACGCGCTTGGCGATGGCTCGGACTACACCGCCTTTCAGGATTTCGCGGGGATCCCCACGCTAAATCTGGGCTTCGGCGGCGAAGACGATGGCGATCAGTATCACTCCATCTACGACGACTTCTATTGGTTCACGCATTTCTCGGACACCGATTTTCTCTATGGACGGGCACTGGCCCAGTCGGCTGGCTCAGCCATGATGCGGCTTGCCGATGCGGATGTACTGCCGTACGACTACGAACCGCAAGCAGTCGCCATCGGCGATTACGAAACCGAGCTGGAGAAAATTTTGAAGACCGCGCAGGAAGACATTGCCGAGCGCAACGAGGAAATTCAGGAAGGAATGTTCGTGGCGGCCGCGGATCCCAAGAAGACCTACGTTCCGCCACCAGCGCAAACTGTCCCGCAATATATGAATTTCGCGCCGATGAAAAATGCCATCACCCAGCTAAAAGAAGCCGCGGAGCAGTACTCGAAGGCTTGGGAAAAGTGGAAAGCCACTGGATTTACTGCGTTGCCGGTGGAGTCGGCGCGCACGTTGAACAGCGATTTAATGCAGATTTCGCGCATGTTTTTGAATGAAGCGGGATTGCCGGAGCGGCCCTGGTTCAAGAATCAAATCTATGCCCCGGGAGCCTACACCGGATACGACGCGCGTCCGATCGCCGCCGTGCGCGAGTACATGGACGAGAAGAAATTCGCGGAAGCCAACGGGCAAATCCCCCAGGTTTCCGAAGTGATTCTGCGAGCCACCGCAGGAATTTCCAAGGCGGCAGCAGATCTAGATCGAGCGGTGAGTGGCCGCTGAAGTACGTTCGTTCGGCTACAAGTTCTTCCAGTGGTGGACAAAACCATGAAATCGGTGCTCATAACCGGTGGCAGCCGCGGAATTGGTGCGGCCACCGCACGTCTGGCCGGTGAGCGCGGATACGCAGTCTGCGTGAACTATCGCAGTAATGTTGATGCTGCGAACACGGTGGTACGGCAGATTCAGGACAAAGGCGGGAAAGCTGTAGCGGTACAAGGGGACGTAGCCATCGAGGCGGATGTGCTGCGGCTGTTTCAGCAGGTTGACGAAACACTCGGAACTCTGCATGCCCTCGTCAACAATGCCGGAGTGGTTGATCGACAGATGCGCCTGGAAGAAATGACCGGCGAGCGCCTGCACAAGATTTTTGCCACCAACGTGGCTAGCAGTTTCCTTTGCGCACGCGAAGCAGTGCGGCGAATGTCGACCAAGCACGGCGGCAAGGGCGGAGTGATTGTGAACGTGTCGTCGATGGCCGCGGTGCTGGGCGGACCGGGCGAGTACGTGGATTACGCTGCGACGAAGGGCGCAATCGACACGATGACCGTCGG
Organism: uncultured Acidobacteriota bacterium; assembly: GCA_963846145.1. Classification (GTDB taxonomy): domain Bacteria; phylum Acidobacteriota; class Terriglobia; order Acidiferrales; family UBA7541; genus Acidiferrum. The sequence continues at coordinate 176,633 of CAWJUV010000012.1, forward strand.
ACTGTCGAAAGAGGTCGCCGCAGAAGGCATTCGCGTGAACGCGGTGCGACCCGGCATCATCGATACCGAAATTCACGCCAGCGGCGGAGAGCCGGGACGGATAGAGCGAGTGAAAGATTCCATCCCGATGAAGCGCGCAGGGCAACCGGAAGAGGTCGCAACCGCCATTCTCTGGCTACTCTCAGAGGAGGCTTCGTATTGCACCGGAACTTTCATCAATGTCAGTGGAGGCCGGTAGCGGGCCAGTGTTCTGGCAGACCAGCCGTATCGTATGCGTTCCGCCGCGTACTCCTCGAAACGCGAAGCCACAAAAGCCTGTGCTATTGTTTTCCCAAGAGTCTCGCGCAACAAATCGCGTTGAGGCACCCGAAACACCTTCAGACTTATTCAGACCGTATCTCAAAACTCTGACGCTGCGGAGCATTGCCAGTGACGCTACGAATTCTGGTCGTAGACGATCATGAAGTAGTCCGACACGCCGTCATTTCGCTACTCGCGAAACGCACGGACTGGCAGGTGTGTGGCGAAGCTCCCGACGGATTGGAAGCGATCAGCCGCGCCAAAGAATTACAGCCAGATTTGATCTTGATGGACGTCTCCATGCCCGGGATGGACGGACTGCAGGCCACTCAGGCCATCCGCCGCGTACTTCCCGATACAAAAATTATTATCGTCAGCCAGAACGACCCTTCCTTGGTCCGGCGCCAAGCCGTGCAGGCCGGCGCGAACGATTATGTGGCGAAAGATCGGGTCGCAAGGGAATTGATCCCGACGATCGAAAGGCAGTTCGACGGGATGGCTGCAACTTCTGCGCCAGCGCCGACCAACGATTCCACTGCGAAGAGCGCTTCATCTTCGGGCGGGGGTTTTGACGCCGGGAACACGGCAGATCCGACCGCCGACGAAAAACTCGCGCGCATGCTGCGCGAGAGCGACGAGCGAAACGAGCGGCAACGACGCCTGTATCAAACGATTTTGAGCAATACCCCGGACTTGGTTTACGTGTTCGATTTGAAGCACCGCTTCGCCTATGCCAACGAAGCGTTGCTGGCCATGTGGGGCAAAACTTGGGACGAGGCCGTCGGAAAAAATTGCTTGGAGTTAGGCTATCCCGAATGGCACGCGAAAATGCACGACGAGGACATTGAGCGTGTCATCGCCACGAAAAAAGCGGTGCGCGGAGAAGTACCATTCAGCGGAACCAGTGGGAGGCGCGTTTTCGATTATATTTTCGCGCCCGTGCTGGGCCCCAGCGGCGAAGTCGAGGCCATCGCTGGAACCACCCGCGACGTTACCGACCGGGCCAACTTGGGAGACGCGCTGCGGCAGAGCGAAGAACGGTTTCGCGCTTTGGTGAATGCTACCTCGTACGTGGTGTATCGCTTAACCCCCGACTTCCTCAACATACGGCAGATCGATGGGAAGGGTTTCACTCTCGACAATGCGGTATCGACCGCGGAATGGCTAAAGTCCTACATCCATCCGGAAGATCGCGACGCCGTGCAGCGCAGAATCGATGAAGCGCTGCAAACGAAGAGCATTTTTGAGTCGGAGCATCGCGAGCAGCCCGAGGCTGGGACGCAGCGATGGACCTATTCGCGCGCGGTTCCGCTGCTGGATGAAAAGGGCGAGGTGCTGGAGTGGTTCGGCGCGGCCAGCGACGTAACCGACCGCAAGGAAGCCGAAGAAAAGTATCGCAAGCTAGCCGAAACGCTGGATGCAGAAGTGCAAGCGCGGACTCGAGAGCTGGAACAGCGAAACGCCGAAGTGCTGCGACAGGCAGAACAGGTGCGGGAATTGTCCTGGAGACTGCTGCGCACCCAAGACGAAGAACGCCGCCATATCGCGCGCGAATTGCATGACAGCGCGGGGCAAACCTTAACCGTTCTGGGAATGAATCTGGCGACGCTAGTCGAAAAGGCCAGTCAAAAGTCGCCCGAACTGGTGAACGACGCAGAGAAAATTCAGGACATGGTGCAGGCGCTGCATCGCGATATTCGCACTGCTTCGTACCTGTTGCACCCGCCGATGCTGGATGAAAGCGGATTGTCGCCTGCCCTCTCATGGTATGTGCAAGGGCTGGTGGAACGCAGCGCCCTGCAAATCGAGTTGGATATTTCCAAGGAGTTTGGTCGGTTACCGCGCGACATGGAACTTGCCGTATTTCGGTTGGTGCAGGAATGCTTGACGAATATTCATCGACATTCGGGAAGCAACACGGCGTCGATACGCATCGGACGTAGTACGCACGAAGTCACTGTAGAGATTCAGGACCAGGGGCAGGGAATGACGCCGGCGCGCCTCGCGGAGATCCAGTCGGGCGGTTCGGGAGTCGGTATTCGCGGAATGCGCGAACGATTAAGGCAGTTCGGCGGAAGCATGAAGATCGATTCCGACGCCCAGGGAACCCGCGTGTTCGTGAAGGTACCGCTGCCCGCAAATGGCGGCAAAAGCTGAAACAGGGTCGTCCTTAGCAATTAACTCCACAGAGGCAAGTTTTGGAAGACCCCAAATGCGTTGGGCATTGTTTTCTATCGGCATCTGATTTCTCTTTTCTATCAAAAATGCGATCGCCAACCATTGGGTGACAGCGCAAGGGTATGCTTTCATTAGAATCTAAGAAATCTCGTTGAGCTGGAGTGTTCTTTATCCGCGTGGCGAATTCGGTTGAACCCAGCGCTGAGAATGCGAGGCACGGCATTCCTGTTTCGGCATTGCTTGATAACGTCCGCAGCATGTACAACGTCGGTGCATTTTTTCGTGTCGCCGATGGTGTTGGGTTGGAGAAATTGTATCTAGCGGGAATCACCGCGCATCCGCCGAAGAACGCCATCACCAAAACCGCTCTCGGTGCAGAAGAGACGGTGCCCTGGGAGCATTCAATGGACGCCGCCGCGATGGTCGAGAAAGCGCGAGCCGCGGGCAATGAGATCGTTGCGATTGAGACGGGCGTGCACGCGGTCGATTTGTACAAATGGCGGCCGAAATTTCCCGTCTGCGTTTTGTTCGGGAACGAAGTGGAAGGCTTAAATCCCAAGTTGGCCGAAATGGCTGACGCGCACGTGCACATTCCCATGCTGGGGCGAAAAACCTCTCTAAATGTGGCAACCGCCGCGGGTGTGGTGCTGTACGAGTTGCTGCGAAAATATCGCGGCGCCGGATCCCTGTCAGTTACTGAGTGAGTTGCCGTCCAGCTGATATGAAACTCTCGTCTCGCGCGTTGTACCAGTAAGGAGAAACTTCTGTGCCCACCAAAGTGAATCGCCAGACTGTCGATTTGTCCGGTTTCCCGGATTTGGTGGTGATTTATTTGGGAATGCGCGTGAATCGCCTGATGGGCATGAAGATGTTGCTCGGATTGGGCCCCCAGATCGCAGCCTCGGCAGAAGCAAAGCCTGACGGGCTGTTGCTGCATGAAACGTTAGTGTTCTCGATTTTTCCCGTGCATGTGGGCATGCGGCAGTACTGGCGAGATATAGAGACGCTGCTGACCTGGTCGCGTTCGGAGCCGCATCGCACCTGGTGGAAGAATTTTCTGCGCGATTCCGGCGGCACGGGCTTCTGGCACGAAACCTACCTGATGCGCGGCGGCATGGAAGCCATCTATGACGACGTGCCGGTGCCGACTGGCTTTATGACCTTTGCGCCGCTGCAAGCAGCACGTGGACCGATGTTCGGCGCGGCGCATCGCGCGAGCAAAGGCCAGGGCGACGCGCCGGTAGTAAGTGAGAAAGAACTCTACGAATAACGAACTTCCCCTGATCCGCTTACGCTTCGCCCTTCGCGCCCTTGGGCGGCTTCTTTAGATTGCGTCAGAGTGTCCCTGGCGAGATCGACATTTTGTTTTGCCAGCCCCACCTGATCGGAAGCGAGATTCAAATCGATGAAGGCTTTGCGAATGTCTTCTTTCACTTGTTGGCGAAGATCGGCCAGCTCTGCCTGCCGCTGGCGAACCGCGGCCGTGGCTTCGCGCACGTCGCCTTGAATGCGGCCGCCTTCGAAAATGGGAACGAGCAAAACCCCGGTGACCGTGTACACCCCAGTGGATTCGTGTGTGGGAGTAATTCCCGAAGCGCCAAAGTCGGCATTGACCGCCAGGTTAGGCAGCCGTTCGGCGTGCGCCGCCTTCACATTGGCTTCCGCGGCTTTAACGGCAGCGCTCGCGGCTTTTAAATCAGGACGTCGCGATTGCGCTTGCTCCAACGCTTTATCCAAGGTCAGATCGTTCACCGGCAAGACTTGTTTCCAGCCAGTGTTCTACCGATTTCGGCGACGACTAGAGCTGTGAAATAGCGGCGTCCGCTCGCATCACGCGAGGATTTGGTCGCGCATGCCACCGTACATAAAACTGCGCGGGAGTTCCTTGGCGTACATACTGTAAGGGAAGCCGAGATCGATCGCACTGGCGGAATCGAGCGCGGCGATTTGATCATTAGCAAGCTGCAGTTCGAAGCTGCCAAGATTGTCTTGTAACTGCGTGAGCTTACGCGCGCCCAGGATGGGAATGACCGGCACGGGGCGACAACGCAGCCACGCCAGCGCAACCTGCGCCATACTGCGACCGGTTTGATCGGCAACTTGCTTCACAGCAGCGACGACGCGCTCGGCGCGCTGCTGGTCGGGTAGAAAATCCTTCATCATCGGATCGCTCATGCGCCCGGCCTTTTCTTTCGAAGAGTCGCCGCCATGGCCATGATACTTGCCGCTGAGCATGCCGCCAGACAGCGGCGACCACGCCGTGAAGCCCAGATTAAACGCTTTGGCCATGGGCATGATTTCGCGTTCGACGGTGCGTTCCAGCAAGCTGTATTCCACTTGCAACCCAACAAACGCCGACCAGCCGCGCAAGTAAGCCAGCGTGTTGGCCTGTGCTACCCACCACGCCGGCGCATCGGAAATTCCGACGTGCAAAACTTTGCCCTGGCGCACCAGATCGTCGAGCGCGCGCATGGTTTCGTCCGCAGGCGTCAGTTGATCCCAGATGTGCACCCAGTACAAATCGATGTAGCTGGTTTGCAGACGGCGCAGGCTGGCTTCTACCGACTGCACCATATTTTTGCGGTGATTGCCGGACTGATTCGGATCTTTGGTAGGCATCGAGTTGGTGTACTTGGTGGCCAGCACAATGCTTTCGCGGTGTCCCTGCATAAATTCGCCAAGCCACGTTTCGCTGGTGCCATTGGTGTACACGTTCGCCGTGTCGATGAAATTCCCGCCTAGCTCCCGAAAGCTATCGTAAATTTTGCGCGCTTCGTCCTTGCCCGAACCCCAGCCCCAATCCTCGCCAAACGTCATGGTCCCAAGACAAGCTTCAGAAACGCGTAAACCGGAATTGCCAAGCAGGCGGTAGCGCACAAAAGGCTCCGTAGGTAGAGATGGCGTACAGGAATTGAGATGAGTGTGCGGCGCAGCTGGATACATGCTGAAGAATCAGTCGTTTCAACCAAGCGGTGGCAAGTGGCATTTTATTGAAACTCAGCCCTGGAGCGAATCATCTATTTCTCTGATTTGAGAGGTTGCGAATGCCGCCGGGCAGACTTGCTCTTGACGGCATTCCAAGGAAGGAACTGAACATGACACACAAAGCGATCAACATGCGGCAGACGACTTGTCTGACTCCGGAACAGTACATCGCGGGGCTGACTGATTTTGGACCAGGACGCGCCAAGCTTTTCAACAACAGCACCGACGAATATATGAAGGTGCATCAACTTGCGGCAACGTCGGCGGACGTTACCGAAGGTTCGGCCGGGATCTGGGAGCGCTTGCATTACGACTGGTCTGACCCTAATCACGTGGTGCTAACCACCACCGATTCGAATCTTTGGGGAGGTGCTTCCGGACACATTTACACGTTCACGCGCCGGCCAGACGGCAAGCCCGAGATCGAACTCAGCACCGTGCGTGAAGGAAAAAATCTCAAGGGTAAGCTTCTAGGTTTCATAGTGCGCACCGTCGGCAAGAACGTTCTGGTGAAGGCTTTTCAGAATTCCGTCAAAGCAGTAGAAGCGCGATACTGTGTTGCAGAGACTGCATCGCCAGTGACAGCGCGCGGTGGATCGAACGCTCCAGCGCTGGGCTAAAGGTAAATAATTCGGAGGTGCCTGTGGCTGCTACGGAGAAACTCGACGCGCACCACAAAGCGCTCACCCTGAATCTCGACGCAACCACCTTTGGTTCGTTTGCCGAGATCGGCGCCGGGCAAGAAGTGGCGCGTTGGTTTCTGATTGTGGGGGCTGCTTCCGGCACCGTTGCCAAAACAATCTCCGCCTACGATAAAGAAGTCAGCGACGACCTCTACGGCTCCGGTTCCCGGTACGTTTCGATGCAGCGCCTGCAAGCGATGCTGGAGAAAGAGTGGGCTCAACTGCTCACTCAGCTAAAAGAAACGCGCGGCGCCACCACGCGTTTCTTTTCTTTTGTAGACACCGTCTCGGCCCGCAACTATTCCGGCACCAATGAGTCGCACGGTTGGGTCGGCCTTCGCTTTCAATCCGAACCCGGCGGGCCTCCAAACGATGTTCTGCTGCACATCAACATGCGCGATTCCGCCAATGTCCTGCAGCAGGAAGCTGTCGGCATCTTGGGCGTAAACCTCATTTACGCCGCGTTTCACGAACTACAGAACACCAATTCGTTTTTCGCGGGAGTCTCCCAAGCTCTTCCCATCGAAAGAATCGAAATCGATTTTGCCAAAGTTCAAGGACCAGCATTCGCCAACTCTGAATGGCACCAACACGAGCTCTTGGCTTACCTGGTTCACGCCGGCCTGGCTGAAGCAGTTTTTTTCTCTTCGAAAGGTGCTGACGTTCCGCCAAACGAAGTGCTGCACAAGCAAGCCGTAGTGCTCGCCCCCGGCTATTTTGGCCACGTCGATAGCGCACATCGGGAAATCCACATGCAGTTGCTCACCGCTGGCGTTGACGAACTGCGACGAGAATCAGCAGCCGATGCCTCCGCACCGCTCGGCATCTTCTCTCTTTCGGCCGCCGCAACCGATCCCCAACAGTCAGCTCCGGAAATCGCCGATTTGCTGAACCGCATCGAAGCCCTCCTGGCCCAGGGCGGCAACGTGCTGCTGTTCCGCCAGCGCGAACTTTACGCTATGACTGCGCTCGTGAATCGCTACACCACCGCGCCGGTCCGCCACGTCATCGGCTTGTCTTTGCTGATCCGCGCGTTCAACGATCCATACTTCCATCTCGAAGGTCGACGCCTCGAAGGTCTATCACGTCTCTTCGCCCAAAACGTACGCATCTACGCGTACCCGATGCGAGCCTCCGATCTGCACGACGCCCTCAAAGGTCTGTCCGTAGCAGAACTAAAGTGGAACGAAACCAACGGCTGGGTCACTGCCGACCAATTACAAATCCCGCCGCCAATCGGCCATCTTTACGCTTACTTGCTCGCCAGCAATTTTCTTGTGCCGCTGGGCGTTCCCACCGAGTCGAATAAAAAAATTGCCGCCAGCGCTGAACCCGCCGATTGAATTTCGATATCCTACAGAAGCGTCCATCGGAACACGCAGGATGCCAGGCCGTTTAACCTTGGAAAGCATGAAATTCGCCCAATGACCACAACAGCCGAAGATCGCGCAGCCCTTGAAGTCCTAAACCTGCGCGTCCGGACGCTTCTGCCCGAGCTGTATCAGGATCGCTCCGAAGAAGTGCAGCCGGTGTCCATGGGTTCGGCGGATTTGAAATTCGGCGCGGATGGCCAGGTCGCCTGGGAGGAGATGTGGGGCACTTTTTGCGATTTGGCGATGGCCGGTGGTCCGCCGCACAAAGGTTCTCTCCTCGAGCCAGGAACGGATGAGGAAATCCGTGCCGAACCCGAAAAATATGAAACGGTGGTCGATGAAATTTGCCGTGGCATAGAACTCGTCACCGACCTTCGCGACAGAACGGTCATCGAACCCTGGATGGGTCCGAGTGAGCTGCGTAAACATCGCCACCGCGGAATGGTTGCTGCGCGCCATCGCCATGGAAAACGTGGCGGTACGCCGCGAAGGAGCCGAGTTGGAGTTGCCTGCCGGTCCGTCCTATCGACTTGAAAAAGAAACCAAAAACGTCATCACCGTCATGGCCAAAACCTGCCACTACTGGTTCGGTCATGTGCTGCGCGAACAGCGGCAACAAATCCGCGAATTACTCGCCGCGATGGAGCAGGAATCTCCGTTGCTGCAGCCCGCGTTCTCGAATGATGGCGTGCCGGCCGCTTCAGCGGATAGCTTGAAGCGCGACTTAACCAAAACGTTTAATTCGAATGGACTGCAAGCTTCAGCTCACACCTATTCCGGTTGGCTCGGGCTCGAATGCGCCGACGTAAGCAAGGCGGTGTGGCTGATGCGCGCGCTGGTGGCCAGCAATTGTTTGTCCCGGCGCGAGGACACTGTTTGTTTCGTGCCGGTCGATCCGCTGCGGGATCCGAGTGGGGAATTGGCGGTTGGATTCGTCTCGCGTTTGACGCGTCTCGCGAAAATCCGGAGCGCGTTGTAGCTCGCGCGCAAAGCAGCCTCGCGGCGGCTCACAAAAAATTACTTGCGCGCGGCTTCAATCAAAATGGAATCTTGCTGAAAGGATCCATCCTCCGCGATGTGGAAGTAGTCGCACACCTCTTTTGGTGCGTTTTTCAGCAGCGAACCCAACGCTTCGACGTGTAGCGGCGGGGTCCGCATTCGTTGAACCCACGACTTGAAGTCGATGGAGATTTTCCAGGAACTCTGTTCGTTCATCTCGAAGTGTGCTTCGCGCAACATCGCGCCTAACTGTGACGGCGTGTAGTTGCGAACATGCGAGCCATCTCGCAGCAATTCGACGGCCTGCAAATGTGTATCGAGCAAAGGACTCTCCGGCGCGCACGTATCGATCAAAATAAAAGTCCCTCCCTTTTTAAGCACACGATGAATCTCCCCCATCGCTCGTGTAAACGCGGTCCAATGATGCGCGCTGTAGCGGGTGCACACCCAGTCGAAACTTGAATCCTCAAAGGGAAGCTCATCCGCCCGCCCTTGCTTTGTCACCAAGTTGCTGAGATTCCGCCGCCCGGCTTCCGCACTCACCACCTTCAACATCTCTGCCGACAGATCGTAGGCAATCACCGACTTCACCTGCGGCGCAATCGCAAAACTCAGATGCCCAGCGCCGCAACCGAGATCCAGCACCGTCGCATCGGGAGTACGGCTTACCTTTTCCGCGACAGCGGCAAGTTCAGCACCCTGGCTATGCACGGTGCTCGTCAGATAAGCCTGCGCGACGCTTCCGAATTGTTCTTCAACTTTGCTCGCGTGATTGGTCATCGTGCCGCCTCTCGTTCCTGCTCTGCTCTGTCTGCTTCTGCTTCTGCTTCTGCTTCTGCTTCTGCTTCTGCTTCTGCTTCTGCTTCTGCTTCTGCTTCTGCTTCTGCTCTGCTCGTCTAATTCTCCTACAAGGCGTTAATATTTTTGGTATGCATTCGTTTCCCAATAGGCGTAAACCTCGTGCTCGAAACTGGCTCTTGTTCGTTTGCGTCAGCCTCGTGCTCTGCAGTTGCGGCCAATCCGACCGAAAATTCAGCTTTGAGGGACGCGTCCTCAGTAAAGTTCCCGAGACCCATACCCTGGTCGTCGCGCACGGCGACATCCCAGGATATATGCCAGCGATGACCATGCCTTACGCCGTCGCTACCGATGTGGATCTGAACCGCGTGAATACAGGTGATCAAATCAAAGGCCGATTGATCGTTCACCAAGACGGACGGATCGAACTGGACAAAATCACCGTTAGCGGTTCGAACAGTACAGACGGCGGATCGCAAGAGACCCGAAGCCTCTACCCAGGCGAAATGATCCCTGATGTCGAGCTGCTGAATCAGGATGGAAAGACCATCCGGCTATCAGATTTTCGCGGAAAGACGACGCTGCTAACGTTTATCTACACCCGCTGCCCGCTGCCCAATTTTTGCCCGCGACTCAGCAGCCTATTCGCCGCGGTCGAAAGGGAATTGGCCAAAGACCCAAAGGAATACGCGCGAACCCAACTGGTGAGCGTCAGCATCGATCCTAAATATGACACGCCCATCATTCTTCATAAATACGGGCTCGCCTACGTGGGCGGCGATGAAAAGGTATTTGCGCATTGGGCCTTCACCGTGCCGACCCCTGAAAACTTGAAAAAATTAGCCGGGGCATTCGCCCTGACCTACGACGAACAGGATGACCAGATTTCCCACACCATGAGCACCGTGCTGATTGCTCCCGACGGCCGCATGGTAAAAGAGTGGAATGCCAGCGATTGGACTTCCGGCGAAGCGTTGGCGGCGATGCGCCAGGTTGAAAATGCCCACAACTAAGAAGCGCTTAACCTCTGTGACCGCGCTAGTTTTTCCCGTTGCTCTCGCGTGTTTTGGATGCTCACGCGTGGACTGGGAATACGGCCCACCATTCGCCTCCGCGGAAACTCGCGGCAAGTTGCACTACGACGACCACTGCGCCCCATGCCATGAAGCAGAAAATCTTCAGCTTCTGAAGCCCCCTCCCAAGCTGGACCAACTCTTTCGGAGGCAATCTCTTCCCAGCGGAGCCCCTGCTACGGACGCAGAGGTGCGCAAAGTGATTCTAGAGGGACGCGGTACCATGCCTTCTTTTGATCGGAAATTGGACAAGCAGCAAATGGATGACTTGCTGAAGTACCTCCACACTCGTTGAGCCACGCCACGATTTGCCGGCTTAAACCGTTGCCAGCACATCGACGAATCGCGCCGTTCTGCATGTTCCAGATTGTTAGCCTGCAAGTCTTTCGTAGAATGGTAATCTTAACGAACTAACTGACAAACGCGGATTCGAGAAATAGCTTGGAGACTGGAGCAATGCCCTTGTTGCGATTTCGAGTTGCCTTACTTTTCGCGGTTGCGCTGCTGGCAACATTTGCCACGGCGATCGAGGCCCACGCCATTCTGAAAGCTTCCTCGCCCGCGAGTGGCGCGTCGCTGGCCGGACCCAATGTGCCCATCTCGCTGACCTTCAACGTACGCGTGGACGCGGACCGTTCCAAGCTACAGTTGCTGCTTCCCGACGCCTCCACCGTGGACCTTCCGCTGGAAAAACAAAGCGGCGCGGACAAACTAAATTCACGCGCGAAAGACCTCAAACCCGGCGCCTACAAAATTCGCTGGCAAGTCCTCGCGCCGGACGGTCACATCTCCCGCGGCGAAATCCCGTTTCAGGTAACGGCGCCTTGATCGCTGATCTCCTCGGTGCATTCGGCCTTCTGACCATTCTGCTGCGGGCGTTGATCCTGGGCTGCCAGACCATCACGATCGGCGGCATCGTCTTTTTGCTGTTCGTCGCCCGCGATAATTCGCTTCGCCAGGGCAGTTGGGTGACTCCCGCCGCGAAACTAGTTCGCTGGAGCTCGTTAGGGCTGGCCCTCTCGCAACTCTTTTTCGTCATCACCAATACGCTGGTGCTCGCTGGCACTGCCGACCTCCCGATTCGCGACGCGCTCGGCGCCAACTTCGTCTTGGCAGGAATTTTGGCCATGGTTGCAGGCGTCGTCCTATTTTTATGGCCGGGACAATTGCGCACCACCCCAACTCCGCTATGGCTAATTCCAGCGCTGGTCATGCTCGCCGCTTCCGTCATGACCAGCCACTCAGCCTCGCGCATGGAAGACCGCGCACTACTCATCTCCATCACCACGCTGCACTACCTCACCACCGCCGCGTGGATCGGCGGTTTACCATATTTGCTGATTGTGATGCGGCGCGCTTCCGACGCCGGAATTACCGCCAAGATCAGCGCGAGATTCTCCCGGCTGGCGCAAGCCAGCGTGGCGCTGCTTTTTATCGCGGGTCTTGGTCTCAGCTATTGGTACCTCGGTTCGTGGAACGCGTTCTACGGCACCTCCTACGGCATCATGGTGATGACCAAGGTGATTTTCTTCGGCTGCCTGGTGCTCTTGGGCGCCGCCAATTTTTTTCTGGTCCGTGCCCTCAGCCGGCAACAGGCTGATCCCGACGCAAAACTCTCGCTGATTCGCTTCGGCGAAGTCGAGATTGGAATCGGCCTCACTATCATCCTGGCGGCAGCATCACTCACTTCGCAGCCCCCCGGCGCGGACCTGGTGCAAGACCGAGTAACCCTTCACGACATCGCGCGGCGTTACGAACCGCGCATGCCGCGTCTCGAAAGCCCCAACGTTAAGGAACTCTCCGAATCCTCCAACGAAATTCGCCGCCGCGCCAAGATCGAAGGCCGCAAACTCCCGTCCGCTTTCGTTCCCGGCGCGTCCGGCCTGGGAGTCAACACGCCCGCCGACATCGCCTGGTCGGAGTACAACCACAATTGGGCCGGATTAATGGTGCTCGCCATTGGAATCCTGGCGTTGCTCTCGCGCAGTAAATATTTTCGATGGGCAAAAATGTGGCCGCTGGTTTTCTTCGGCCTGGCGATTTTCTTATTCTTGCGGTCCGATCCGGAAAATTGGCCGCTGGGGCCCAACGGTTTTTGGGAAAGCTGGGCCGTACCCGACGTAATGCAGCATCGTCTGGCGGTGCTGATGATCATCGCTTTCGGAATTTTTCAATTTCGCGTAGAGACCAATCGCGTGAAGTCGCACATAGCGGCCCTTGTATTCCCAGCGGTATGCGCACTGGGCGGAGTGGTTCTGCTCACCCACACCCACGGCCTCAGCAACGTCAAGGAACAGCTCCTGGTGGAAATGAGCCACACCCCGTTGGCTATTTTCGCGGTGATCGCCGGTTGGTCTCGCTGGCTAGAATTACGCCTGCCGCAATCCAATCCGCAACGCCGCTACTTGGCGTGGGTCTGGCCAGTCTGCTTCATCATGATTGGCTTGGTTCTGATGGATTACCACGAAGCGGACAACTTCAAACTGGTTCGGAACTTCAGCGACTCGAATGTCTCAACGCAAATCGCAGTTAGCCGCGAAGCTCAGGTCCCCGGGTTTGACGCGCCTCACCTAGTGGCGAATCGCTGACTTATCGATTGGGGCTTTGTCCCACAAGCTCCAAAAGGTCCGCATCTGTTCCGGGAGCCCAAGAGACACTCGCAGGTAGCTGTCCCACGACAACGAAACCGGCGCGATGCGCACGTTGTTCTCCCGAAAATAGCGAATCACCAGATTCGCGGGATTGAAAATATTAAACGCATAAAAATTCGTGTGTGAATCCAGCGGCTTAATCAGCCGCGCATAACATTCATTGAAAAACTCCTGTCGCGCATCGGCATTGCGGCGCACAGCTTGTGTCAGTCCATCGAAGTCATCAATGGCAGCGGTCGCTGCGCTGAGCGCGATCGAGTTCACCGAATTTTTGCTGAGAAAAGGCCGCATCTGCGCAACCAAGGCAGGCGCCGCAACTCCAAACCCAACCCGCAAACCAGCTAACCCGTAAGCGAGAGAAAACGTGCGCGTCACAATCGTGCGGTCGTCCAAAGGACGAGTCAAAAACGACGGTGTAGAGCCGCTCGGCGGGCTGTATTCGAAATAGGCTTCATCCACCACCACTTTGTAGCTCGCTGGCAATTTCGACAGAAAGTGCTGAATGTGGTCGTAGGGATTGATCGTGCCGGTCGGATTATTCGGATTGCAGAGGTATACCAGGCCGCCGCCCGGATGCTTCAACATGGCGTCAAAATCGTATCCGCCCGTCTTGTTAAAAGTCACAGACACGACTTCCGCCCCGGTCGCCGCGGCATAAGCTTCGAAATCGGCGTAAGTTGGCGCCGGTTGAATCAATCGCTTGCCCTTGCCCAGAAACGCCGCACAAGCCGCGCGCAAAATTTCCGATGAGCCGTCGCCCAGAATAATCTGCGCTGGGTCGAGATGGTGAACTTGCGCGATGCGTTCGACCAGTTGAGCCGCCGCTTGTTCCCGCGGGTATTCATTAATCTTTTGAGCCGCGCCCGCGATCGCTTCCAAAACTTTCGGCGAAGGTCCATAGGGGTTTTCGTTGCGATCGAGATAGATCGTGTCGGTAGAAGAGGCCGACGCGAGATCGACTGTGCCCGCCGAACCGCTAGCGCTGCTCGACCCAACGGCAATTCCCGCGAGGCTCAGGTTCCGCAAAAAATCGCGCCGCGATGTGGTCATTTATATACGCCCGCCGCCGATCTACTTTTCCCGCTTCAGAATGGTGTCGACCAAATCGCCCAATTGCTTCGAAGTGAAATCGTTTCCTTCCAGATTCGACGCCAGCCGACCCTGCCGGTCAATCAGCACGGTATGAAACGAGTGCACCAGCAACGCCTCATCCGGATAAAAATTCATGTCGAATTGCCGGCAAAGCGCCTGAATGTCCGATAGAGATCCGGTCAGGAAATGCCAACCACGCGAATTGGCTTTCCAGGTGTCTCCATATTGATCAAGCGCGGCGGGACGGTCATTCGCAGGATCAATCACCACCGTCAGCAACACCAAATCCTTGCCCATCTTGCTCGCAAAGCGCTTTTGTAATTGCCCAAAATTGTTGGTCAACTTGAAGCAGTAATTTGGAAATGGGCAGCGCGTATAAACAAAGGTCACTCCCACAACTTTTCCAGAAAACTGTGAAAGTGAAATCGCCTGGTTACTCTGGTCCACGAGTTTGAAATCGGCCACCGCTTGCCCGGGCGACAGCGGTTTGGTGTTGGCGCCCTCGGTCGCAACGCTCTCTAAAATCTTCATGCGGCGAGCCTGGCTGGGGTCGAGTTCGAGATTCTGAAACGGACGCCGCTGCACATCATCGGCGTATCCCGAAGGCCCATTAGAAACAAAATTGAACTGGATCGCCTCACCGGGTTGCAAAGTATCCAGCACCGCCGCGTCGCGCACCGGAAACGCCATCACTGTAGCGTCCATATACCCAGGAACGCTCTTGCAGGAGACCACCAAACTGTGGCGTTCGCGATCAATCTTCAGCACGATGCCGCTAATTTCATGTTTCTCGTTGGCAAGCGCAGCGTTCGCACCCCCCAACAGCAGCAACGCCAGAGCGAGATATATGCGTGCGGATTTCATGAAGAGAAAATTGCTACCAACGAGTGTTTTTCCTACAAAACTATTGTAAGCGTTGGCCCGCAGCCAGCCACCCTAATTTGGTTTGGATGCTGACGATTGCTTACCCGCTCCCGGAACAAAAGGGCGTCGTTCCAGCTTCTTGTAGTCCGCGGCAAATTCTGTGATCTCCAAAAATTGATCGGCAGCCACATTCGAAAACGTTTGCTTCGTTCCGCTGGTCGGCCACCACACTTCCAGTTCCTCGATAGTCGACGCTTTTCCCAGCCCGATGTGTTGCGCCAAAGGTGACGCTCCAAAGGAGCCGCCACTGCTCACCGTGCGGTAAATCGATCGCTTCTCCTGCCCGGGATTTTTCACCGTAACCTTGATTCGCGCTCCAATCGCCGACTTGTTGGTTTTCACTCCGACTAGTCGCACATTCAACCAATCATTGTCGCTTCCCGGATTGCGAAATACCCGAAACGCATGCGCATCGCCTGGCACAACCCCACCAACCGACTCTAGTAAATCGACAACTCCGCGGTTACCGAGATCGGCGAACGCCACCGCATGACCTTTATGCAGCTCTCCGGTCCCGGAACTCGCCGTCACATCGGTAAAAAACTTGCCGTCATGATTGCGCAGCATCACATTAGGCAGCAGGGAAGCGAACGACGGGCTACCCGTCCCCAGGTAAACATCCAGATAACCGTCGTTATCAATGTCGCCGTAATTCAGGCCCATGGCCATAATCACTTTGTTCAGCCCAACTTCCTTGGTGATGTCTTCAAACGTCCCGTCATGTTTATTCCGGTACATCTTCATGGTCTCGGCGTTCGGTTCCAACCCGAGATACCCACGAATCGACTCATCGACCGAAGCGTAGTAGCTGCCAACTAGAAGATCCGGCCAGCCGTCATTGTCGAAGTCAAAAAACATCGCCGGAAAACTTTGCCACGGCCCCTTTTGCAAACCAGCTTTGTTCAAAACATCGCTAAAAGTTTTGTTGTGATTGTTGTGATAAAGAAAGTGCGGCCCATTCATCACCGAAACATATAAGTCCGGATAGCCGTCGTTGTCGTAATCCGCGGCGACGATCGCCTTGGCGAAGCCCGCGTGATTAATTCCCGCCGAGGCCGCGATATCTTCAAACCTGCCGTCGCCGCGATTGTGAAACAACTGCATCGGTGCGTTTTCATTCGCCACCACCAGATCCAACAATCCATCGTTATCGATGTCCACCCACACCGCAGCCTGCGTGCTGGTAGCTGGTTCAGCCAAGCCGGCTTCTTTCGTTACATCGGTGAACGTCCCGTTGCAATTGTTGCGCAGCAGCGATTTGCGCTGCCCGAATTCCCAAGCACCGCGCAGCACCAAAATATCCGTGCAGCCGTCATTGTTGTAGTCCGCCTGCACCAACGCAAAACCGCCCAATTGCGCACCAAGGCCCGACTCCTTGGTGCGATCGGAAAACGTTCCGTCCCCATTGTTATGAAAGAAATGCATCGTACCGCACTGCGAACAGTCCGAAGTCACCACATCCAGCAGCCCATCGTTATCGAAATCATCGACCACCAAACCCGCCGACGGTCCGAAAGCGTTGATGCCAATTTTCTGCGCCACATCCGTAAATCGCCCGACGCTTTCTTTAGAAGCAAAAGCCGATGGCGGTATCAGGAATTGTGAAGGAACACCCTCCGGGTATTTTCCAAGCGTCATGTAGGAAACGTTCAGCAGCCACTGCACGTCCAGGGCGTCCGGCTTACGCTCCAGATATTTGCGAAAGTATTCCACCGCTTTTTCAGAGCCGGCAGGCCTCTCATAACGCACATGACCAGTCGGCGGAAACAAACACAATTCGCCAGGATTCAGATAAACGTTATTGTCCATTTCCGATTTATGCAGGTAAGCGATGCCCAAAACTTCTTCCAATTCCGCCATGGCCGAAGGCAAATTCTGCGAGGCAATCTGGTACGCCGATTCCCACTGCGCGACGGCGCGATCCATCGTCCCTTCGTAGGCATAAAGATTGGCAAGCGCGTAGTGCGCTTCAATCTGATCAAAGGCATTTTCAGATGTGGAGTGCGTCGCGGTGATCAAGTCGCTGCGAGACATCTGCTCAATCATCGCGGCGAGCGACTTTTTACGAAGCTCGCAGATCTGCGGCAGATTCTGTTCCCACCCCGCGGGTTTCGCGAGGCTGCGAAAAGCCACATCAGCTTCGCTCTTGCCCACCACGTTGGGCGGATAACGAACCGTGCCGGTCGCAATCATCGGCAAGATACGCGAAGTCACCGCATCGCCGATGTTCGCGGACTCAGCCGCTGACAAAATTTTGAGAATGGCGTACCCACCGGTTGAAAGTTTGATCGCACCGCTAAGGCCGCCAGGTTTGAGATGTTTTACCGCTTCACGCAATTCTGCCCGCAGCGTGGCAGGGTCTACTTTGCCCATCAGCCCTCCTTGTTGGCTGGTGGCGTCGGTGGATTTTTCTTCCGCGATTTTGGCGAAGTCTGCGCCCTGTTTGAGCTGCGCCAGAACCTGGTCGGCCTCCGCACTGGAGTCAACCACGATAATTCGCAACGCAACGTGCGTAGACGCCGAAGCGGGTTGTTGCGCTCCAACTTGCTGGGCACAAAAAAGCACCAGCCCAAGACACAACAACGCGCGCAGCGTGAAACGAGTCCCCCGTTCGAACGCAATTCTCCGAATCATGAATCCCTAGAATACGCGGGCAGACCCGGATCGTTGCTCGTTGTTTCGAACTTTGTATTGAGCGATGCAGCAGAGAGGTTAATTCAACTTCGGCGCAGAGTAAGGCAAAAAAGCAGAAGCGACTGTTGCGACTGGTTTAGGAGCGACTCGGCGAATTTCCACCATGGAAGCGACCAAAATTCCTCGCCGCATGCAGGCTAATCAACAGCGCTCCAAGCCCTGCGGCAGCTATGTCGAAATTCGACCTCAAGTTGAAGTCGCCCACTCGAAAAACCAGTAAATACCCGGCCACCAAATTGAAGGCACCCCAAACCAAATTCACCGTCGAAGACGAAAGTCCTTCTCCCGGTGGTTTGGCAAACGGCGTCTGAAACGGGCGCCCCAACGTGCCACTCACAAAATGTGGCACGGCATTAGCCAAAAACGCCCCGCCAAAAAAGTAGGAAACAAGATGGAGCCAATTCATATCGGAAGCCTCGACATCGCCTCAATCTTTTTTGGTGCTGGTGCTGGCGCCGGCAGCAGTCTTTCCCGCGCCGGTCTGTTTGTTCCAACCATGAAAACGCGAATAATCTCCCGCCTTCCACGCCTCGCGCAGCCCCGGAGCGCTGAGATCCCAGTCCGGACGAATCTCCTTCGAGACCGCCCGCAGATCCTGCCATAGATCCGCAATCGACGGACGCCCCCAAAACCAATAGCCATTGTAAACGCTGTAGATCACCAATCCCGGCTTGAGCACCAGCGTATGCGGAATCATCGGATTATTTTCCGGGTCGGTGTACTCCTGAATGTCCAGCTCTTGCTGGACTTTTCGTTCGGGATCCGAAAGAAACGGCCATTGCGCACCCACAGAAGCTCGAAACTCTTGCAGCGTATGGTGCACGTCGGTTGAAATCGTCACGATCTGCGTGTACGCCACGGCAATTTTTGGATAGAACGCAGCCAGTTCCAGATGCTGCTGATGCTCCTTCGGGCAGTAATGGCCGCGCGCCAGCGTGAGGATCATCGGATCCTCTCCTTGCAACACGCTGAGTTTGCGCAGCGTGCCCGTCTGATCGGGCAATTCATAGTCGGGAAAAAGTTTTCCAGCCGCAAGTTCAGAACGCATCATTAAACTCCTCTGCCGGTATGGATCTCACCGAAATTATTCAAACGTCTGCCCGAATGTGATGCGGTTGCCCTCGGGATCGATCACTCTAAATTCACGCAGTCCCCACGCGTGACTCACCGGTGGGCCCAGTATGTGCGCACCCTTAGCCAGCAGTTCGTCATAGAGCGCGTCTGCATTTGCCACATACACCTCGCAGGACCCGATCCCTTTGTGCTGCTCGGTCCGCGCAATGAGCAGCACAGTGATGGCGTCCCGATCCATCACCCCAAGATCGCCCTGCTGGTGGTTGATACGAAAGCCCAGCACGTCGCGATAGTACGCTACTGCCGCAGCCACATCGTCGAACGGCAGTTCCGGCAATGCCGCCCGCATGCCTTGAGGCTGTTGGTCACGACGACTCGGCGAATCCTGCTGCTTGTGAAAGCTCTGCCCAAACCACAAAACATTCCCATCCGGATCGCGGATTTCAAACATCCGCATCTTGATCCAGTTCACCTTCTCAATCCCGCTGGGTTTTCCACCGCGCGCCCGCACCGCAGCATGCAATGCATCCACATCATCGCTTTGCAAAAATAAAATTGCCGATCCGGGCTTTTGCGACGTCTCCCGATCCGTCGGCGCAAAGCCCGCGCCCCCGAAGCGAATCCGCGCGGGCCCCATCACCGCCTCCACCCCGCTTTCATCCTCGCGAATCTGAAACCCCAGCACGTCACGATAAAACGGCACGGTTCGGCCAATGTCAGCGACGGGCAAAAACCGCATCACCGGACTCGCGACCTTTTTCGCCTGCCGCTCGTCTAGCTGCGCCTTCAACCCGCGCCAGCTCGTGAAGCCATACTCGCGCGCCACCGCCAGTTGCGCGTCCGCCAACTTCGCCTTCGGTGTTTTTCGGCGCAGTTCTCTCAATCGGTTTTTTGCTAATTTTTTGAGGTGCTCAAGCGAGGGACGTTCGGGGAGGTTTGCGTTGGCCACAGACACCTTCCTTCCAGTTTTGCCCGGTGTCCGCATCACGGGCTGGAAGTCAGGTCAAATTTTGAAACCACAGCACATCTCGAGGTGGGCTGAGCCCTTTACGCGGACCGTCGGCCTCCTCATCGGCCAATCCGTAAGATAGCACATTCGACCCGAACCCAATGTCCGATTAACAATCAATGAGAAAGCGTTATGGTCGGATAAGTCTCACCACGCCGAAAGGAAGCGCAGAAATTTACGATCTACGTTGGCCGGGAGGGCCCATATGTGCCGGCGCCGGAGTCGCACTGGGATCAACTGCAACGATCAGATCGGCCGTGTAACCGCCGTTGGATCGCTGGTGATCAGCCGGCCGCAGTTTGGCGATCGACGGCTCGCCGTGCTGCTCGCCGAAGACAAAATCTTCAGCCTGCGTAGTGCGATGAATTTTGTGCAGGCTGTACGGCTCGTGTTTCATCAGTTCCGCCGCGAACTCTTCAGGAAAAAATACCTGCCCGGTATGCGCGGTATGTCCTTCGATATAAGTTTGCTCCCCCTGCGCGCCACCTTTACGCTGGACGACTTTTCCGCCTTCGCGCACTTTGAAATGAATGTGATTTGTCCGGCCCATATAAAACCCGGGAAAAACGGTTTCAAAGGTCGCGATCCCGTCGCTGTCCGTAAACTGAATCCCCCGCAGAAAAGTCATCTGATCCGTCGCCTTCATGGCCGCCGGAAAGCCCACGCCTTCTGGTGGACCTTCCGGCCTTCCTTGGCGTTGCGGATCAAAGTCGCCAGCAGGCGACCCAGGTGGAGGACCATTCTCACCGTTTTGCCTTGGCATTCCTGATGGCGGACGGCCGGGTCCACCGGGCCCGCCGATCCCCGTCGGATTGATCTTGGTGAAGCCCGCATACACGCCCAGCGCATCGCAATGCCAAATATCGATGGCCGCTTGCGACAAAGGTTTGCAGGTACGCAAATCCATCACCGCCAATCGCAGCGTCAACGGCACTCCCGGTTTACCTTCGCGAATATCTGTGCGAACCAATTCTTCCGAGACGTAGTACGGCCCAACTTCCTGTTCCGCGGCTAACGCGCAGACCGGCGAATTGGCCGGCAGTCCCAACAATTCCGCCGCGCTGCAAATTTTCCACCAACCTACCGATGCTGCCGTACTCACCAGAAAACCTCGCCGACCCACTCGCCTTCCGATCGCCATAATTCTCCGTTTCTCTAACTATTTATTCCTTCTCAGATGCGCAGTAGTTCCTAAAAAGATGGCGACCAAGGCCGCTGGCCAGGGTGATCGTCAGGGAACCGGCCAGACCTGAGGCACGCCCGAATTTTTCTCTCACTCGGTTGCCCCCGAGATCATCGAACCCGAGACCTTTCTCCCTGGCCCATGTTCGAAGGAGATTTTATGACCCGAAGCGCCATATCGATGGCATTCGTTTGGATCGTTGGGGTCTGTTTCGGTTTTCTGCCCTTCACGTCTGTCGTCGCCGACGAGAACGCCTCTCCCATTTACGGCGTGACTATCCCGCTGGCCTATCGCGATTGGAAGTTGATCTCGGTGACTCATGAAGAAGGCAACTTCGACCAATTGCGCGCTCAAGTCGGCAACGACCTGGCGATCAAAGCCTACCGCGACGGAACGCGCCCATTCCCGGATGGCTCAATCATCGTCGCGTTGCATTGGAAGCGCGTGGCCTCCGATGAAGACAACAAAGTCTTCGGTCGTGTCCAAGCTTACGTTGCGGGAGCGCTCGTCAACCTGCAGGTCATGGTCAAAGACGCAAAAAAATATGCTTCCACCGGCGGCTGGGGCTTCGGCGATTTTAAAGAGGGCAAACCCAGCGACGAAGCGCTACACAAGAAATGTTTCGGCTGCCACGAACCCGCGAAGGATAGCGACTTTGTGTTCACCCGCTACGCACAATAGCTAAGCGTCCGCCAAGTTGTTTAAGGCCTTCGTGCCCGATGCCATCCGCGGCTCGCACCGACTCTGCATCCCTTTCGAGAAATTGAAAAATACTGATCGACATTCCGAATTTTTATCCGTAAGACCTTTGTATGAATGTTCGATCTCTCTTTTCGTTGAGCGTCACATCGACGTGTTGCCTCATTCTCGCCGTCGGCATTAGCCGCGCCTATCAGACGGCCACCACGTCCTACGATCCGCCGTCCAATCTCGTGAGAACTGACTTTCCGAGTTGGCCTTACCCCAAAGGCGTGCACGAAATCCCCAAGCCCGACGATGGCCAACTTTTCCATATTCCGGGCAGCTCCAAAAGCTACACCGACACTCAGATCAACCGCAGTGCCAGCACGGTCGATTGGTTCCCGGAAACACACCCTGCGCCTCCACCGCCGGTAATTTCGGGCAAGCAGGACGCCTACCACGCATGCGGGCAATGTCATCTCATCGATGGTCGAGGCAAGCCGGATACCGCCGACCTTCAAGGGCTGCAGGTCGGTTATTTTCTTCAGCAGTTAGCCGACATGAAGAACGATAACCGCCACGCCTCCATCGCACACGCTAGCCTTGCCGACATGATCCCCGTCGCGAAAGCCATCAATGACGCCGACGCAAAACTGGCCGCCGAATATTTTCACTCGGTGCGTCCGGTCCGCAGCGCGCGCGTCGTCGAGACCGACACGGTCCCCGTCACCCATCCGGGCCCCCACAACGTACAACTCGTCGACCCCAGCGGCGCCACCGAACCACTCGGCTTGCGCATCATCGAAATTCCGGAGGACGTCACGCGAACAAATTTGCGCGATTCCACCTCCGGCTTCATCGCCTACGTCCCGAAAGGCAGCATAAAAAAAGGCGAGCAATTGGCCAAAACTGGCGGCGCTGGCAAAACCCTTCCGTGCGCCTTCTGCCACGGAGAAGGTTTGAAAGGAAAAGAAACGATCTACCCGCCGTTGGCCGGCCGCTCCGCCACAGCCACCGCACGCCAACTCTACGACTTCAAAAGCGGCACCCGCGATGGCCGCAACGCCGCCGCCATGAAACCCGTCGTCGCCAATCTCACCGACCAGGACATCGTCGACCTCACCGCTTACATCGCTTCACTGGAACCGTAACTGAAGCCTCCTGTCGAACGGAGGGGCGGCCTGCAGGGCTAACACCTTCGCGGGATGCAGTTCGCCGCCGCAATGACTAAACTTTGCGCGGACAATCCGCCGCTCGCCAACTCATTTCGGCGAGTGCGGTAATATTCCCCTGCATCCGATCGGCCGAGGTGGACGGCTATTGGAAACTAACCACATCGCAAACAGTATTGTTGCAGCGTGCCTCCCGATTCATCCGGAGAGCGGGAGAGCGGCTTTTTGCGCAAGCAGGCCAGCTAAGTAATGGGTAAGTTGAGGCCAACCTTCAGGTTATCGCTTGTCTGCCAGTGTCTCCTGTTCTTCTTCGCGGTCACCCCGGCTCACGCGCTCCAACCGCATACCCACGTCTCCCAATACGGCCACACCTCCTGGAGAACGCAGGACGGCGCTTTCAACGGCTCTCCAAACGTAATTACCCAGACGACCGACGGCTACATCTGGATCGGCACCAACCTCGGACTGGTCCGCTTCGATGGCATCCGCTTCATCTCATGGAACCCGCCCGCCGGCAGACGCCTCCTCGACTCCAGAATTTTTTCTCTCCTCGGAACTCACGATGGCAGCCTCTGGATCGGAACCGGCTACGGTCTCTCGCGCTGGAAAGATGGTGAACTTACCAACTATCCCGAGCTAAGCGGACGCATGGAAACACTACTCGAGGGAGAAAACGGAGAAGTGTGGCTGGTGCGCACCCAGATGACCGACCAGGCCGGCCCTTTGTGCCGCGTTAAGGACGCAGGCTTTCACTGTTATGGCCCGCGCGACGGCATTCCCTTCGCCCTGGGAACTCAGTTGACCAGGGGCGACTCCGGCGAGCTGTGGATCGGTGGTTATTCCGAACTGTGTCGCTGGAAAGAAGGATCGTGTAGCTCGTATTTTTCCAACGCTTCCCGCCGCCCCGAAACGATGGCCTCGATACGAAAAGTCGCTTCCGCACCGGACGGCTCGGTCTGGGCGGTGGTTGAAAATCCCGGCCGAGTTCTGCAACTACAAGTCTTTCGACACGGCCAGTGGACTCAGCAAACTTTCTCGCAAATCCCTTTAAGAAACTCGGATGTTTCCGCGCTCTTCGTTGATCGCAACGGCGATCCTTGGATAGGCACCTCGACTCACGGAATGTTTCGCATTCAGGGACAAACCGTCGAGCACTTCGGAAACGGCGATGGCCTTTCCAGCGATGCAGTATCGGAAATCTATCAGGATTCCGAAGGTACCATCTGGGTAGTCACTTCGACAGGCATCGATAACTTTCGCGATTTAAAAGTCACCAGTTACTCCGCGCGCGAAGGACTATCCGCTGATGCTGCCAGTTCCGTAGTGGCCGCCCATGACGGAACGGTCTGGGTCGGCAACCACCGCGCTATCGACTCCCTCCGGAACAACAAACTACTCGCCCTCCGCGAAGAACAAGGTTTGCCCGGTCGCAACGTCACCACCATGTTTGAAGATCACTTAGGCCGCCTCTGGGTCGGCGTCGATGACGGACTGTGGGTCTACGACCGAGGTAAATTTCAAGCCGTCCGCCACGCGGATGGCAGTTCCCTCGGTATCGTTTTCTCCATTACCGAGGATGTAGCACGCGATATTTGGGTTCGCGCAGCGAATCATCTCGACCGGATACACGAACTAAAGCTCCAAACCGAATCCACCTCACCGCAAATTTCCACCTCGTACATCCTGGCAGCCGACCCGCGCGGAGGAATCTTTCTCGGACTCGTTGATGGAGCCCTGGTCCACTACCAAGCCGGAAAAGAAGACACCATCGCATCGAACGAAGTCGGGAACAGGCGCCAAATCCGCGACCTCTTGGTCGAACCCGACGGTTCCGTCTGGGGAACCACCCTTGACGAAGTTGCGCGCTGGAAAGACGGACTGCGCAGAAATCTCACTACCAGTAATGGCCTTCCTTGCGACGGACTCTTCGCCCTGGTGCAAGACGACCGTGGCGCCCTCTGGATTTATTCGCAGTGCGGACTGATCGAAATCGACAAAGAACAATTGGAATCCTGGTGGCAAAACCCCGACCAAATCGTGCAGTTCAGATTGCTGGATGTTTTCGACGGAGTGCAGGCCGGTCTAACTTCCCTAAAGCCCCAAGCCGTTCGTTCTCCAGACGGACGCCTGTGGTTCGTAAACGGCCAAATGCTGCAGACGTTAGACCCTAATCATCCGCTACAGAACACGGTCGCCCCACTCGTCCACATCGAGGAGATTGTGGCCGACCGAAAGCGCTCGGAGCCGCAGGACCGGATGCGCTTTCCCGCGCGAACTCGTGACGTGGAAGTCGACTACACCGCGCTGAGCTTCGCGAATCCCCAGAAAGTACGCTTTCGCTACAAGCTCGACGGCCGCGATAAAGATTGGCAGGACCCGGGAACCAGGCGGCAAGCCTTTTACAACGACCTTGGCCCAGGTGAATATCGATTTCATGTAATCGCCAGCAACGACGACGGCGTATGGAGTGAGAAAGGCGCCGCGCTGGAATTCAAAATCCTCCCGGCGTTTTACCAGACCAAATGGTTCTTGCTACTCATGGTCATAGCCGTTGGATATTTAGCGTGGGCGGTCTACCAATGGCGCATCCATTTACTGGCGCGCCGTCTCGAACTTCAATTTGAAGCGCGCCTCTCCGAACGCACCCACATCGCCCAGGATCTGCACGACACTCTTTTACAAGGATTCATCAGCGCATCCATGCAACTCGGCGTCGCCGATCAACAACTCCCGCAAGATTGGCCGGCCAAACCGGTCGTGACCCGCGTTTTGCAACTGATGCAGCAGGTGATCGAGGAGGGCCGCCAAGCTGTCCGCGGAATGCGCATGCCCGGCGCGGACACGCACGATCTCCAGCGAACCTTTGCAGTAATCCCGCAACAACTCGCTGTCGATCGACCTGTCAATTTCCGCGTGCTGGTAGGAGGCCAAGTTCGTCCCCTACACCCGTTGATTCGCGACGAAATCTATCGCATCGGTCGCGAAGCAGTGGTCAACGCCTTCCGCCATTCGCAGGCAGCCACCGTCGAGGTCGAACTGGAATACGGAGACCGACAGCTGCGCATCGTCGTCCGCGATGACGGCTGCGGCATCGACCCGCGAGTCCTGCAATCCGGCCGCGACGGCCACTGGGGCTTATCCGGCATGCGCGAACGAGCAGGCAGAATCGGCGCCCGCCTAAAAATCTGGAGCACCGCCGGCGCCGGCACCGAAGTAGAACTCTCCATACCCAGCGCCATAGCCTACGAGTCCGACGAGCCCACCGGATTCCTCCACCGTCTCACCCGCACGAAACACCAACAGCGAGGAGATAATCCACAGAAACCTGGAACCGAGTTGTAACCGAGGTTCTTTTCACAAGCCATCAGTCCCGACGAGGTACGGAAGAAACTCCTCCACAGCCTTTAAAGATGGTTCCACTTTCCTCCGGACCATGCCCCCGTACCAGGAAGTGATCAATACTGACGCCAACTTTCGCGAGTGATCTAACCGAGTCGCAGTTCCGTTTTCTACCTGAACGCGCGCGATCAAGTCGCTTACGCGACTCACCCAAATATCAGTGCCGCGCGCGATGCGTTGCGCGAGAGCTGCGGGAATTGCTGGCGCCTCGGCAGCAAGGGTCGCCAGGAGTTGCAGCGGCGCAACTTCCACTACTGGCGGTTCCATAGACACGAAGTGACAGTGATCTTTCAGTTGGTCACTTGCGCTACGACGTGTCGGCCGAGAAAGCGATTCCTGAAGCGCCGCGAATTGGCGGTCTATAAGTTTCGACGCAAGATCTTCTTTGCTCTTGAAGTAATTATAGAAAGTGCCTTTAGGGGCGTTTACCGCAGATGCGATCCGGTAAATGCTCGCTTGGACATAGCCGACATCCTGAAATAACCTGCCACCAGAGAGCAGGAGCATTTCGCGAGGATCGTGTTCTCGATGTGAGCTCCCCCTCTGAATCGGAGACATCCGTGGAATCTGGCACCCAAATGCCCATACACGGCTTGTCGAAAAGGGCTAAATTTGCGAATTCCAACCCAAAAGTCTGGATTTCTTTCAGCTCTCTTGAAAAATGTTCAGGGAAAGATAGTATTCTTCGATTCTTCTATAAGCTGACCGGTCGTCTCCTGTTCGAGGTTGCCGTGAACATGACTCAGGTCGAACAGTATCGGAATTCCGCACAAGTCCTCGAAGTTTGGTCCGAGACTCTCAGCCACAAACACTCGCCGGAACGGAGCTCTCCATGACGACTTCACCGAACTTAGAAAGTGCCCACGGTGCACAGATGGCCAAATATTTCACCATGAATCAGCCGGCCCATGTCGCCATCGATTCTGCGGTTTCCATCGTCCGACCACAGCTGGCGATTACCCGGCTGATTGCACGGAGCGGCATCCCGGAGCGAACCGCGTCCATCCCAGCTGAAAGGGCCTACGTTGTTTCCGTTCATCTTAATCACGCGAATTCCGGCGAATGGGAACTTTGGACCGATGAAAAGTACACACAGACGGGGGCCTGGCCAGTGGGCGGAGTCGCGATGTGCGACTTGGAGTCTAATTCCAGTATTCGTAACCCGGGCCCGATCGACTGGGTCCACTACCACGTTCCCCGTGCCACCTTGGACTCCCTCACAGATGATGCCGAAACGGCCAGAGTCAAGCGTCTCCACTGCGTTTATGGAACCTCCGACCCGACGATCCATCACCTGACGCAACTGATCCTGCCGTCCCTGAACAGGCCGGGGATTTTCTCTCAGTTATTTATGGATTCTTTCACCATGATGATTTGTTCGCACCTTGTCGGACGGTATGGCCAGACTCGTGAACCCATCAATCACCTCAAAGGCGGATTGGCCTCGTGGCAAAGGCGCCGCGTTATGGAACTGCTCCAGGGGCACTTGGATGGCGAGATAAAACTGGCCAAGCTTGCCGAGGAATGCAGGCTTTCCGTCAGCCATTTCACCCGCTCATTCAGGACCACGTTTGGAACCTCCGCACATCGATACCTGATTCTGCACCGCATCGAGATCGCGAAGGTCCTACTCTCGGAAACCAATAACTCCTTGGTGGAAATTGCCGCACAGACTGGTTTTTCTGATCAAGCCGCCTTTACCCGGACGTTTGCAAACCTAGTTGGAGCCACTCCGGCAAAATGGAGGCGCGAAAACTCAAGCCGCAGCATCTTTTACGGAACATCCAATCGCGAACCTCTTCAACCACCCCAATAGATCTCGTCTGAAACTCGCTGTTTCGATGAAGCCTTTACGCTGAGTCATCCCGAAGGTCCAATCTCGATTCGACACTCGCCTAAGCCTTCGCCTTCAACTCAAGCCAGAAGTGGTTTCTTGGCCTGATTTCACTCTACATTTGAGGCAGGAATTACAAAAGTGGTCCGTGTCTTCAATATTGTCTTGCTCGTTCCTCGTTATGTTCGCGCCAGCTCATGGCTCAATCAGCGGATGAATGAGACTCAACTAAATAGGAGAACGATTATGAAACAGTCTATTAAGAACGTGGTTTTGGTGCATGGAGCTTTCGCGGATGGCGCTGGATGGGAACCTGTCTACAGCATCCTGAAAAATGAGGGATACACCGTGTCGGTGGCACAGCCCCCGGAGACTTCGTACGCCGACGATCAAAAGTACACAAAAGCAGTCATTGACGCTATGGACGGGCCAGTCGTTCTGGTGGGACACAGTTACGGCGGATCCATCATCACCGAGGCCGGCAATCATCCAAAGGTCGCGGCGCTTGTCTATATCGCCGCCTTCGCGCTGGACACCGGAGAAAGCTGCGCCACCATTGAGCAAGCCTTGCCGCAAGCCTCCAAGGCCTTCATGCCCGACAATGACGGCAACTGGTGGATAGACAAAAAGCATTTCGTAGCCGACTTCGCGGCGGACATACCCAAGGATAAAGCGGAGTTCATGGCGATATCCCAGGTGCCGATTTCCACGGACTCGTTCACCCACCAGGTTACGAATCCCGCTTGGAAGAACAAGCCCACCTGGTACATGGTCGCCACCGAAGACCGCTCAATCAATCCCGACCAGGAGCGCATGATGGCCAAGCGCGCCAAAGCCAAGACCGTCGAGGTGAAGTCCAGCCATGTGGCCTACATGTCTCATCCGAAAGAAACAGCCAAACTCATCGAAGACGCTGCCGCCTCCGTGGCAGGCATCCACGCAACCGCCTAAACGCGACTCGCTCGGTAGCGGGCCTCCGTCGACGGTAGGACGACGTCGACGGAGGCTCCGCATCAACGTATCGTCGCCTTCCGGAGAATCCCAATGCATGATCACATCACCATAGAAGGACATGACGGCGCGTTCGCCGCCTACATCGCCAGGCCGAAGAACTCGCCGGCTCCGGCCGTCGTCGTTCTGCAGGAACTGTTCGGGGTCAACGCTGACATCCGCAAACACTGCGACGAACTTGCCGAACAAGGTTTCCTTGCGGTCGCGCCAGACTTGTTTTGGCGGCAAGAGCCAGGCGTCGATCTGAACGTCACCTCCAAGGCGCGACTGGGATCACGGCCTTCGTCTATACGGAGCTTATGATCGAGATTCAGGCGCCAAAGACGTAGCGGACACTGTCAACGCAGTACGCAACCTCCAGGAATGCAATGGCAAAGTTGCTCTTCTAGGTTATTGCCTCGGCGCCCTGATGGTCTTCCTAACAGCCGTGCGCTACCACGGGGTCGATGCCGCTGTCGCCTATCACGGCGGCGATACTGACAAATATCTGAGAGAGGTGGGCGGACTTAGCGCACCCCTTCTGATACATCTGGCCGAAGAGGATGAATTCATTTCCAAGACCGCACAGGCCGAGATTAAAGCGGCGCTCGCCAAGAAACCGCAAGCCACGGTCTACAGCTATCCAGGTCAGCATCACGCCTTCTCCCGGCACAACGGAACCCACTACAATGCCGCCGCGGCAGCGCTCGCCAACGGGCGCACGAGCGAATTTCTGCATCAGCAACTGCGGTGACTTTCGTGCTTGATCAGGCCGACTGCGTGTAAAGAGTTCCGTGATGATTAAAAAAATCGAGATAGAACGGTTCAGTCTGACGACTTCCAAGCCGTTCGAAAAAGTAATAGCCGCTGTGCACGCCGCCATCGGTCATCCGGATATGGCTGAATTTGCGAGACTGACTCACGAAGCACCTTCCTTCGCCGAACTGAAGAGCGTAGTTGAGAGCAGCTTGGGCAAAGTAGGACTCATGCTGTTTATGCAATTGGATCACGGCGCGGTGCTGCGGAAAGAAACGGCTGGCAAAACTCCAAAGATAGTTCGTTTCATTATTGGCAATCCTCTGATCATGAAGGAAATGGCCAAACACGTTCCCGATGCCGGCTCTTACGCGCCGGTTACGATTCTTGTAGATTGGCGCGCCGACGGGGTGCACTTGTCCTACGACAGGACAGCGAGCTACTTAGCGCCATACGAGAATCGCGACGCTCTCGAGGTCGCAAGAAATTTGGATACGAAAATCGAAGATCTATTACGAGCAGCCGCAACCTGCGCACCTTGAGCGGCAAATCCCGCCGCGGCCCGCTTTAATCTCCGCAGCCGCCACCCACCCAGTCACCTTAGCGCTTCACACCGGCGCAGTTTCCACCCTCTGCTCACCAAAGTGAACGCCGAAAAGACAATTACTACAATGCCTACCTCTAAATCGTTGAGCAGTTTTTGAGGGTTGCGAAAAGGAATGGCGGGGACGACGAGACTCGAACTCGCGACCTCTGCCGTGACAGGGCAGCGTTCTAACCAACTGAACTACGTCCCCAAACCGGTGTTGAACCCTTGCCGCCAAGCCTTACGGGATAAGGCTGCTGCAAGTTCGCAGGCCGTGCGCTCTTTCGTCACAGTTCTGGTCATGACGGCTGTCCCCGTCAAAACCCCTTACAGCCTGCCGACGAAAGGCGTGTGCTAGCGAGCAATTAATTTAACACACGATGCTGTTTTTGTCGCAACTCGGTCGGCAGACTTTTTAGGGCAACTAAGTGCCAGCGGCGCGGCTCGGCTAGGAGTGTGCTGAGTCGCTTGGCTTTTGAGCACGCACGCGGCAGGTCCGCCCGCTCTTCTCAACTCTTCTTCAATAGCGGGCCTGACGTGGCCGGAAACTCCAGCGCAAGGCTGTAGAGCCTTCGGCGCAATCTCACCTCTGCAAATAAGGAACGAAGTAGCGGCTGACGCCAGAAAATAGTCAGCCGCTCCAAACCCTCGTCTACTGCACCGTGAGCGTCAGCGTAGTGGAATGCGTCAGCGTACCGGCCGTGGCCGTGACCGTAAGTGTGAAGTTCTGCGATGCGGGGACGTGCCCGCTGTGAGAACCGCAGCCCGCCAGTCCAAAGCCAACCACCGAAGCCCCCATCAACACGAAGATCAGCAGCCCCATAACCATGCGACCGCGTTGTCGAACCGTCCGCCGTAGGGATCCACTGAACGGCAGGAAGAGCATCCCAACCATCGGCACAAGCCCCACCGCGAAGATCGTCTTCTGCAAGAGCGACGCACTAACCGCCGGCAACTGCACCGCTAACATCACATTCGTGCTGCCGGCACCGGCCGCAAGCGAAGCCGGCGTGAACTTCGCCGTCGCTCCAGTCGGCAGCCCAGTGACGGAGAGCGCCACCGCACTCGGGAACGTTGACCCGCTCGGAGCGATGGTCAACGCGTAGTTAGCGACGCCGCCAGGAGCCGCAGTGGCAGTCGCCGTACTCGTCGAGGAAAGATTCAGCGTGAAGTCCTGCACGGTCTCCGTAACTACCGCGCTGGTCGCCGTAGCGAAATTTCCGTCACCCGCATACACCGCGGTGACCGAGTGCGCCCCGACCGCGAGGCTCGCGGTTGCAAAACTCGCAGCGCCATTCGCCAGCGTGCCCGACCCCAGCAACGTAGTCCCATCGTAGAAGCCCACCGAACCACTCGGCGTGCCCGACGCGCTGGAAGTAACAGCCGCGGTGAACGTCACGGAAGTCTGCCGCAGCACCGGATTCGCGGAAGCGGCCAAAGCCACACTCGTCGCCGCTTTGCCCGCACCAATCTGGATCGACCCAGTACCGCTCGATGCCAGGAAGCTCCCGCTAACGCCGTTGTAATTGGCCGTGATCGTGTGCGCGCCGACGCCGTTCAACGTCACCCCGCTCAGCGTAGCGACGCCCGCTACAAGTGAGGATGGCAACCCGCTGTTCAACGTAACCGTCGTCGACCCCACCGTATCGGTGAACATCACCGTGCCAGTCGGGACCGTCGCGGTATGACCAGTGCTCGTATCCGTCACCGTGGCCATGAGCGTTATGGCTTGTCCGACCGTCGCCGAAGTCGGATTGGTAGCGACTGCAACGGCGGTCGTATCGCCAGCACTGATCCCCGTGCCACTCGCCGAAATTTGCTGCGTACTGCTGGGCACATTGAGAGTGTTGTTCGCCACGGTAATTCCCGCACTCAAGCTCCCGGCTGTTTGCGGCGTGAAATTTAAGGAAACGTCACAACCCGTTCCAGCGGTGAGCGTGGTGGTAGAAGTACACAAATTGGTATCGGCCGAATTGCTCGTGAAACTCGACGTGTAGGTCGGATCCGTGGAAAAAATTAGCGGCTCATTGCCCAGGTTCGTAACCGTCGCGGTTTTGGGGCTGTCGCTGCTGGTCTGCCCCACATTGGTGGTCGCAAAGCTCAGCGCCGCCCCCGAAACATTCACGAACACAATTCGGTTGTTAGTCCAATCGCAGATATACAGGTTTCCGTAAGGATCGACCGTTACCCCAAAAATCAAAGTACTCAGCGTGGCGGGACTGGAGAGTCCGCTGATTCTCACCACCGACGCCACCCCGGCATTGGTTATCTCGACGATGCGCGAATTAGCAGTGTCCACGATGTAGAGGTTCCCATTGGCGTCCACCGCGACTCCCTGCGGATTGCTGATCGCGGGAGTGATATTTTCCGGAATGGTTAACGCGGAGACCACACCCGCCTGCGTTACTTTGATGATGCTGCTGTCATTTTGCGTTCGCGCGGCGGCGTAAATGTTCCCCTGCGGATCAATCGTCAAACCGGTGAGCGTGCTCCCGGTAAACGAGAAACTCCCTGTGGGGATCACCGTTCCCACACCGGAAGAAGTCGAGCCAGCCACCACCACCGTCGAAATTTCCACGATGCGCCCGTTGGTGAAGTCCGCCACGTACAGATTTCCCGCGGCATCAAACGCCATCGCGGTGGGGAAGCCCAGCGCCGGACTCAAACCGCTGATGCTCAAAACGGAAACGACTCCTCCGGGAGTCATCACCAGGATCCGGGAATTCTGATGATCGCCGATGAACAAATTGCCGGCTCCATCCACCGCCACACCGGTAATGTTTTGCAAAGCCGTGTTGCCAGGAGTTCCGAAAGCCACCACGGTGGCACTGCCGCCGCCCGCGGGAATCTTTGTTACGTTCTTGCCGGTGTAGTCTCCGACGTACATGTTGCCCGATCCGTCCAAAGCCAATTGATACGGATTGGAGGTCGCCAGCGCTCCAGTGCTAATCACCGCACCAGTGCCCGGCCCCAGCGCCGCCACGGGAGCGTCGGCCCAACCACACAAGGGAATAGTGAGAATGGGGTTTTGCGATCCGTCATACAGCACCACCGCGCCAGTCCGCAGGCCGGGCCCGGTCGGCAGAAAGGAAATCTCCACCGAACAGGACTCGCTTGCTGTCGTTGAACTGTTGCACGTAGTGTCGGGCCCTGCAGTGAAATCCAGATTCTGCGTGCCATACGCGAATACCTTCACGCCGCCCAAACCCACCCCTCCACTCGTGAACGGCAACGTCAGCGTAACCGCGTTGGCGGAACCCAGTTGCACATGTCCGAATCCCACCGCCGATTTGTTCAGCGAGTAGGTCTGATCGCCGGGAACCAAATCTCCGTTGACCGGCGGATCGACCACTACTCCGCGGCTGTCGCCGGTATCGGCGATATACACCGTGCCAAAAACGTCCGCGGCCATCGCCAAAGGCCCCCTGAGAGTCACCGAGCCGGTATACAAAACCGTGCCGTTCGACGACGTATCGATTTCCGCGATCCGGTCGTTGCCGGTATCCGCGATGATGACGTTGCCAATCCGATCGACGAGTACCCCGGACGGATTGCTGAGCGTGACTCCGCCGAGGATGCTCTGCACCACTCCAGTCGTACTTCCCGAGGCAACGGTAACGATGCGATTGTTTCCGGAGTCCGCGACGTACAGCGTCCCGGAGATGTTCACGCCCAGACCCTTTGGGCTACTGAACGTCGAACTTCCGGACGACACGGTAATGGTCAACGCTGCGGCCGAGCCACCAGAAGTCACTTCCACGATGCGGTTGTTCCCGGTATCTGCGATGAAAATGTCTCCAGACTGATCAACTGCCACTCCGCGCGGCGAGCTCAGCGTCACGCTGCCAGTGCTGATGACGCTGCCCGCTCCCGTCGGAGTGATCTCCACCACCCGGCTGTTCCCGGTATCGGCCACATACAGATTGCCCGCTGCATCCATCGCGGCTCCGCTCGGAGAACTCAAGCTGGGACTTAGACCAGTAATGGTGAGCACCCCTGCGGTGCCCTGCGCCGTTACTTCCACGACTCGGTTATTCCCGGTATCCACCACGAACGTATCGCCCGCGGTATCGACCACAATTCCCGCCGGCGAGCTCAGCGAAATACTTCCGCCGGTATTCAGCGTCTGCACCAGCCCTTGAAACGTCAGGCTAAACGACGCCACCAGTCCCGGCGCCATCACTAGCGCCAATAAAATCGATACCACCAATTTTGAAGTCTTGAACTTCGTCGAGTGGCCCGCGGCCTCCGCCCTGATGGAAAATTCGCGAACTCGGAATTCATGGCAGAGCTGAAATTTCCGTTGCGGATAAACTTCATTGGCAATCTCCACTTTCCTAATGCGTGTGCGATGGAATGCAATCACCGGCCCTCGAGCGCGCTCACTCATTGCAAATCGATGGCCCAAGGCAAATTGGGATTTCTAATGCCGTATGAAGTTGATGGTTTGAAAGTAGTTGGGGCAGAGAATCGTGGGGCATAAGCAACGATTCCCCATCTGAATCGGGAAGCCCAGTTCGGAATCGGAATCGAATGTTAGTGAATTGATGAAAGTCAGTCGGGCGACTTAGCACTCAACAACTCAAATTCTTTCAACCGCCCCCGCGCGCCGCTGCACAGCCCATCTTGCCGCTTACGCCCGGAGCATCCCCACGTCTATACTTTTGTCAGCGGACTGCCCGGCCGCCCAAACTAGCAAGGAGAAAATATGGCCCACGAAATCATCGACGGCACCTACCGGCAGACCAACCTAACCAACGAAAACGCCGAATACCTCGCCAAGCGCGAAGAGTTGCGCCTCGCCGAAATCGAATTGATGCAGCAACGCGAACGCGTTGCCGCCATGCGCCGCGCACTGCCTCCGGGCGCAACACTGCAGGATTACGAATTTCTAGAGGGTCCCGCCGACCTGAATGCCGGCGACGAGCCAGTCCGCTCCACAAAACTCAGCCAACTTTTCAGCGCAACAGACCGCCCGCTCGTCATCTACCACCTCATGTTCGGCAAGACCCAAGTCAAACCCTGCCCGATGTGCACCATGTGGATCGACGGCGCCAACGGTGTAGCCCACCACCTCGCGCAAAATATCGATTTCGCCGTAGTCGCCGCCGCCGATCCCAAAGCACTGCGCGATCACGCTCGCGCCCGCGGCTGGAATAAAGTTCGCCTGCTCAGCTCCGGCACCAGCAATTTCAAATTTGATCTAGGCAGCGAAGACAAAGAAGGGAATCAAGACTCCACCGTTTCGGTCTTCGAACAGGATAAAACCGGCGCAGTCCGCCACGTCTACACCGCGCACCCGCGCATGTCGCAGGACATCAAAGAACGCGGCATCGATCTACTCGCCCCGGTTTGGCATTTCCTGGACCTAACTCCCAAGGGCCGGGGCAAATGGTCTGCCTCGCTGTCCTACAGCCCCAAAGCCAACACCGCGTCGCAATAGCACCCCAAAAGTGCACCGGCGCGAGAACAATCGCTCAGCTTCAAAATTTAATTTCCAATTTGATCAACAACCGGCAGGACGGAAAACTGCTCGAGGGATGGTGGGCGCTCCAGGATTTGAACCAGGGACCTTTCGGGTGTAAAC
Source organism: uncultured Acidobacteriota bacterium (assembly GCA_963846145.1). Lineage (GTDB taxonomy): Bacteria > Acidobacteriota > Terriglobia > Acidiferrales > UBA7541 > Acidiferrum. The sequence continues at coordinate 212,654 of CAWJUV010000012.1, forward strand.
CGAACGCTCTAACCGCTGAGCTAAGCGCCCTCGCAGTTCATCCTACAAGACCCCTACAGGAGCGTCAACGAACCGCGCGAGGTTCACACTCGCCAGTTTCATTTCTCAATCGATCCGCCCAAATCGGACACGCTAATGCTTCGGCTCCGCCAGCATGATGTCCTGATGCGTGTCCGAGGATTGCGACACTAACGCGTATCGGTCATCACTCGAAACCCATATCCCGTCGCTGATAGGCTTTTCGGCGGTAAACACACTTTTCGTCTTCCCCGTTGCCAAGTCGAAATACTGCAGCGTGTTCGGCTTCTCCGCTGACGCAAAATAAATCCCGTTCTTCGCCACAAAAAAAGCATGTTCGTCATTCAGAATCGGCAGGCCCGCGATTTCCTTTTCATCCTGCACCCGGCCTTCCTTCATTACTCCACGAAACACTCTTTCGTCGCCCTCGCCCTCCATGTAGTACCAATACTTGCCGTCGTCGGAAATCTGCATGTTGGTCGCTTTTTGTCCGTCACGAACGAGCACCTCGTTTTTATCGCATTGCAACGGGCACTGATAATACTTGCGAATAAACGCACCTTCGTCCTGAAAGTAAATCAATCGGCCGTCCGCGGACCAAAAGGGCGCGGCGACGCTTTGCGTAGCGGTCATCAGTTTATGGGGCGTTCGTTCCGTAATGTCCGCGATGTAAATCGAGGACTGGTTGCTCGTATCGACATCATATTGTTGGTACGCGATGCGCCGCGAATCCGGCGACCATCGCGGATATCCGGCGATGCCTCCGTGCGAAATCTGGATCAGGTTGCTTCCGTCCACGTCGCCAATCCAAACGTTCCAGATTCCAGAGCGATCGGAATCAAATGCAACGTGTTTCCCATCCGGCGAATAACTCGCCTGGTTTTGATTTCGCGAGGAATACAAATAGGATTCGCCACGCTCGCCTGCCGTGCCAAGCTTCCCGCCATCCTTTAAATCCTCACGTATCAGATCCACGTGATACCGCGAGCTCGACCACGTTAGCGATCGCGTTTTCGGCGAAACCGCCGCCCAAGACGCTAGTAAATCCCCCGCTGCGCCCGACGCCTTTGTCACACTCCCGTTTCGCACATCGACTTCAAATATTTCGCTATGGGCGGCGTTCTGAAGCGTTAGAACCATCGTGGAGTCGTCAAAACCCCAACTCAATCCGATGGGGGGCATCCGCGGGGTCGTGACCACTCGTCGCGAATGGCCTTCCACATCGCCCAGCATCAAATCAATTTGGTCCAGTGCCCGAACGCAGTACCACGCCAGCTGTTTCCCATCGTTGGAAAAGGTCAGGTTCGCTTCGTGCCTGCACACCGCATCGTGATAAAAAAGATGGCTTTTGTGAGTCTCCATCGAATACAAGAAATTTCGATTCTCGGTCGTTCCCGGAGCCAAATCGTTATAGGCAATCCACTTTTCGTCCGGCGACCAACTGATGGGCGCGGTCAAACCGTATGGAGTAGTGGTCGCCAACAATTTACGCTCAACACCTCCGAGCGCTGGCACCAGATACAGTCCGGTGTCCGCTCCATCCACGCGCATGAACGCGACCTGCGTGCCATCCGGTGACCAAGCAGCGCTGAGCCACTCCGATGGGTGATGCGTCAGTTGCAGTAGCGTTTCACCCCCGAGCGCCTTTACGTACAACTCGTGTTTCTTCTCGTCTTTTCCTCCACTCCACGCAAAGACGATTCGCGAGCCGTCCGGCGAAAACGCCGGCCCGGTGCTATTGCCGGCATAGGCCGTGAATTGCGAGACATTCCATTCTTGCGCCGGCGTAATCGTCGGCCGCGCATTCTTGCGCACCCACATCGATCCCATCACCGCTGCGACGATCAACAACACCACAGCCAATGCACTCCAAATCGTTGGTGCCCCACGCCAAACGCTCGACTTGGTCTCCGCAGTGCGTGTCGTCGCCGATTCGTGCGAGACCCCTTCGAGACGCGCCCGAATCTCCACCGGCGGTTCTGGCTCTACCTTCCCAACGAATCGATACCCTCGTTTGTGCAAAGTCTCGATCAGCCGGGGATTTTCCGCCGAATCGCACAGCGCTTCCCGCACCTTATTAATAGCCGATGCCAAGCCGTGGTCGAAATCGACGAAGGTATCGCCCCTCCACAACTCGCGTTGAATCTCTTCGCGGCTCACCACTTGCCCAGCGTTCCGCGCCAACAGCACCAATAACTGGAACGGCTGCGGCTGCAACCGTATCTTCCGTCCTTCCTTCAGCAACTCCCCGGAAGACACGTCGACTTGGTAACGGTCAAAGCGAATAAGCTGTTGGCCATGCTGCGGGTGGTTGTTTTCTTGAGAGCGTGCCGGTAAGGGCATTGCTAGGTACCACGGTGGGAACGAGCCAGATGCTAGCAGAGCCTTGCGCGGCAGGTCAATCCAAGCAGTCCCTGTAACGTAGACCTAACCTGTGATGTCTCAGCTAGTTATCTGGTGAGGAAGAAATCAGGTCTCAATGACCCTGCATCCATTGCCTCAATCACCGAAGACCTGCCAAATGGGTCAACCTAAGTTTGCGGGATCCTTAAGTGGCTTAGCTGGCCTAAACCGCCAGCGGCACTCGCGAAGGCCTCCGCAAACACGCATCCGGTCCCGTGGTTCACAACCCCCACGCCCGCGATGCGGTCGCAGGAGGAGCTTGTCCACCCTTGCTCCTCCCGCGGCAAATTTTGACGCGGCCTCTAACCCTTGCCCTTGATTCCACTTTCTTGCACTTTATCCACTCACCCATTAAACTCATCTCCTCCAATACTGCACAGAGGACTCGACCAGCAATGCTGATTGCGCGGGATTATGTCGGCTACATGGCCGCAGAGATTGTGAAACGCCTGGTGGACGGTGGCCAGGTCGAAATGCAAACCGAAACAATTCCCGCCGTGGCGCAGCGAGTACGCCAGCGCATGAACGAGGAACTCACCGTCGAAGACAAACTCAACGACGAAGTCCGCCAGATCTTGACCGACCATCAGGATCAAATGCGCACTGCTGGCGTTTCTTACCAGGAAATGTACAAAAAGGTGAAGGGCCAGTTGGCGCGCGATCGCAAGCTGGTTCTGCGCTAACTAAAGATTAATTTCACACGGAGAATTTTCGAACAACGATGCGCCTCACCCGCGAAAAAATAATTCGGATGTCGCACCAGGTCACCGACGTGCTGGTGGCCAGCACCGAAGTCGAATTTGTGGAGGACCGCGACACCATTCGTCAGGCGGTGGTGAAAATTCTCACCGACACCCTCCGCGAAGAAGAAAAAGCCGACATGGAAGTCCGCAAGAAAATCACTTCGCAGAAAAAAGAAATCCTCGAAGGCAGCGAAGAGTGGGACGTCATGTACCGCAAGTATTATCAGGACGAATTGCGCCGCTTAGGCATCTCCGCAGCCCCGGACGAACGCCGCCAAGAACGAAGCTACTGAGTTCGCGCATTGAGATATAAATAAAAAGGGGCGGCCTCGGGCCGCCCCTTTTCTTTTTGTGATTGGAATTTGTCTTTACTGCGTATCCGGCCGCCGCTTCAATGTCGGGCGATCATCATCCGGATTGGCATTCGGGTCCGTCTGACCCTGCTTACCGGCCTGCTCCGTCTTAGTCCGCAACGTCGGCTTGCCCGGCGCAGCCTGCACCTTGCGCGAGAAAACGATATTGCGCAGCCGCGCCTTCACCGTATCAAACTCCGAAGTAGTCACCACATATTCCTGCTTCGCCGGCAAAATCCGCGCAATCTCTTTCTGCGTGTTCGCGATACGTTCCGGAGTCGGCGGATGCGTCGAGAAAATCTTCGGAATCGTACCCGGCTGGCGCTTCTCATCCGCTTGAATGCGTTCGAAGAACGTCACGTACGCATTAGGATCGTATCCCGCTTTGTACATGTACTCGAGACCCAGAAAATCCGCTTCGCGTTCCGCATCTCGCGAAAACTTCAAATAAGAGAAGGGAATCGCCAGCTGCGAAGCTTCGTAAATTCCGTATCCCGCCCAACCACCCGGCCCCAACAAAATCAGCGGAATCGTCGCCAACTGCATAATTTCGCCCTTGGTCGCCTGCTTGGTGCCGTGCCGCGCCGTCACGTGGGAAATCTCGTGCGCCATCACGCCCGCTAGTTCCGCTTCTTCCTGCGCCCGCAAAATCAATCCGCTATTCACATAAAAAAATCCGCCCGGCAGTGCAAACGCATTCACCACATCCGAATCAATCACCTTGATCGTAAAGGGCACGCGCGCATCCGAGTTGCGCACCAGGTTCTGCCCCACACGATTCACGTACTCCACCACCACCGGATCATCGATCAACTTGGAAGAGCGTTCCACTTCCTGCGCCAGTTGTTTGCCCAGAGCAATTTCATGCTCTAGCGAATAGAAATTGACCCCCTTGCCCACACTGCGATTGCCAATAGCGTCGACGTCTTCCTTCGAATTTTTCGGCGCAACCGTATCTTTTTGCTGCACCGGCTGGTCGATCGGCTTCTGATTGGTCGAATTCGGCGGCGTCTGCGAAGCGGGGGTAGGCGGCGGTGGAGGCGGCGCAGGCTGTTGCGTCGGATCTTGCGAACCGGATTGGCCCTGCCCTTGGCTACCGGACGACCCTTGACTGCCGGTCGACCCTTGGCTCCCCGACTGGCCGGACTGGCTTTGCGCCATCCCCAGCGCCGGCGACATCGCCAGCGCACCAGCCACTAATAAGGTCACAATTTGCCGCAGGTCCGGAGCTTTCATCGGGTTACCTCTTCACTTCGCTGAGTATACACCCCTGGATTGACAGGAGAGCGGGAACCGCCGTCTTTGATACGATGGCGGCCCCCACCATAAGGTTTCCCAATCCACCGCTCGCCCCTCGCGATTTATTTGAAGAACTCACGTCGTTACAAGCTGTTGACACCCCCCGCATCCGCACACTAAATTCAATTCAGACTATGAGCGTGTCAAAAATTCAAGTTGGTCAACTCTGGAAGAAAAACGGGACCGAAGACGTTTACCTCGTCACCCGTCTGTATTCGGAGGCCCTCAGCACCATGGTGATCCTCCGCAAATCCGGCGCTGAAGAAGAATCGCAACTCCGCGTCCGCACGGAACGAACTCCCACAGGGCAGGGCATCCCCGGCTTCTCCCCAGCCCAAGAAGACGAGAGTTTTTAAAGAATTCTAACCACCCTAGTGGTTCAGTTCGTTTTACACCGCTCCATCAAAGCCACTTCAAACCGACCGAACCTCCATCTTCACCACATCCTCAACCTTCATTAGTTCCTTAACCAGGAATGGCTCGCCATACTTCACCCCGATCATCTGCCCATAGTGCCGCGCCAGCTGATTCATCTCGTTCTCTAACTCATCCAGCCCCAAATGCACCGCGCTCTTCTTCGCCGCCCCGACCGGACGGAACTGCGAACCAAACGCCAGGATGGCCCGCTTCCGCGCTTCATACTGCTTGCTGATATCCACCACAAACGTCGGCCGCACCTCCGCATACGAAGTGGAGTAAAGAATCTTGAACGGACGAAACGGTTCGCCCTCCACCGGCAACTGCTTCAAACCCGCGAGAAAGCACGCCTCATAACCAAGAAACGAAGCGTGGTAATGATCCGGATGCCGCGCCGTCCAATACGGCAGTATCACCGTCCGCGGCCGCAACTCCCGGATCTTCGCGGCCAACAGCAATTTGTTCTCACGGCTGGCCTGCACATTCGAATCCGGCACCCCCAGCACACCGCGATACGCCACCCGCAAAATCTTCCCAGCCTTAGCCGCCTCTTTAGCCCGCGTCTCCGGCGTCCCCCGCGTCCCCATCTCCCCAGCCGTTAAATCCAAAATCCCAGTTTTGTACCCCGCCTGCGCATGCCGCAGCAGCGTCCCTCCACAACTCAACTCCACATCATCCGGATGCGCCGCAATCGCCAACAAATCCAGCTTCATCATTCCTCCACGCACCACGCGTCTAAGTTCGGGCAGTCAGAATACTACTTCGCCGTGCTAGCCTGCTTCTGCGAAAAGGGGAAACACAAATGAAAATTCTGCTGACAGCATTCATCGTTTTGCTGTGCCTCACCGTTCCGCAGGCCCACGCACAAAACGACTGCAAACTCTTATTCGACGCAGACGACAAGATGCTCAGCACCGACCATCACGCCTATGTCACGACTCCAGGCGGGAAAGAGACTCACGAAATGGTGATGGTCGGCGGCGTCTCCTACATTCAATTCGACGGCGCGTGGCGCAAAAGCCCGATGACCGCCGCACAAATGCGCGAACAAAAAATCCAAAACCGCAAAAACGCCAAAAACCTCTCCTGCCATTTCGTACGGGAAGAACTCGTCGACGGCGAATCCGCCCGCGTCTACAGCTCCCACTCCGAAGACGAAGACACCAAGTCCGACGCCACCATCTGGATCTCCAAAAGCAAAGGCGTCACCCTAAAAATCGAACAAGACTCCGTCAGCACCGGCTCCAGCAAAACCCACCAATCCGTCCGCTACACCTACACCAACATCACCGCCCCACCCGTCCACTAGCCAATTCCAGGGCTACGTCGTTTTGTAATGGACAATGGCTGGGTGCCGCACCCTGCGGTGTTCAGGGTGCGGGTTTAGATTCAACACGACCGACCATCCAAATCAGAGTCAAATCGTCCGGTTCTAAATTCACCTTTTGCGAGGCGGATGCTGCTTGGCCATCTCCGCAACCCACACCTTGTTTTGTCGCGGCCTCACCCGAGGCAGGAAATATCCACCCTTCTCAAAAAACTCCGCCGCCGCAGGTCCAACATACCCACCCCGCACCCGACTCTCCCGATAGTTCTTGCGCAACCATTCAACCAACCCGTCATACCACCTCTGAAACTCCGCCGCCTTTCCGACCTGAGCTTCAAACTCGCCGCAAAGCCGACCTTGACCAAGCGCCGCATGTCGCTTCCAAGCCGTTTGAACCGACGGCGTATATTCCAAAATCGGATTGCGAAGCGTATCAATCCTGTAGCAATCCGCCTCAGGTACCCACTCCCGCGCAACCTCCGGCAACAATTCCCGATTCCACAAACATAGCGTCTTGTACGGATTCAGCTCCGCGTTCCCAAGCGGCCGCATCACCTCTGAATTCGAATCTCTGTCGATAACAACGGTCGAGCCCACGTCGCGAGCAACATCCAAAAACGCGTCGCGATCCTCCGCCATCATGTAAAACTGAATTTCTCGCCCCATCCACTCACCCTGCCAATTCGAAACACACCGGCTGCCGCCAATCCGGCTGTTCTGCTTCGCCCTTGTGATACTTTCTTAGCGCCGACTCAGCCCCAATAAAAACATAATGGACACCCCAACCTCGACATCATCTGCACCCGCCCTTCCACTCGCAGGCAAAGTCGCCCTCGTCACCGGCTCCGGCAAACGCCTCGGCCGCGAAATCGCCCTGCATCTCGCTCAACAGGGCGCAGACGTCGCCATCCATTACCACCATTCCGGCTCCACCGCCAAAGAGACCGTCACCGAAATCCGCAAAATGGGCCGCAGCGCCGCAGGCTTCGCCGCAGACCTCGCCAAGAAATCCGAAATCGACACGCTGCTCAGTCGAACGCAACGCGAATTCGGCCGCCTGGACATCCTCGTCAACAACGCCTCCAATTTCCTGCACTCCGAATTCTCCGCCATCACCGAACAAATTTGGGACGCCGCTTTAGACGTAAACCTCAAAGCCCCATTCTTCTGCGCCCAAGCCGCAGCTCCAATGCTGAAAGAAACCCGCGGCAACATCATCAACCTCGCCGACGTCGCCGGCTCCCTCGGCTGGACCGGCTACATTCCTCACAGCGTTTCGAAAGCCGGCGTCATCATGCTCACCCGCACTCTCGCCAAAGCCCTCGCCCCCGAAGTACGCGTCAACGCCATCGCCCCCGGAACCATCAGCATGGAGGGTGACCCGACCGATCTCGAGTCCGACTACATCCAACGCGCCCCACTCAAACGCACCGGCACTCCCGCCGACGTCAACACCGCCATTTCCTTTCTTCCTCAACTCTCCATTCATCACCGGCCAGGTTCTGGTACTGGACGGCGGCCGCACTGCTCTAGACGATTTCCCCAAAGCAACACAGCGCAAATTCGAATTCGCCAGCACACAAATTTGCGCCACGGTGTATTCTTGTATTCTATTCCTAATCGCGTGCTATAAGTCTTGCCGCGCTCCCGATGAGCGCCGGCATCCCAGAACGAAGGGCCAACAAAAAAATGGAAAACCAGACCGTCGCACTACCGCCTCACGGTCATAGACGACACCGAAATTCAGGAGTGGCTCGAGTCCCTCGACGCCGTACTGGAATCCAGCGGCCCCGAAGTCGCAAGCGAAATCCTGGAGCGCCTCCGCGCCCACGCCACCGTCAACGGCATCGACCTGCCTTTCACCGCCAACACTCCGTACGCCAACACCATCCACCACCGCTTGCAGCCCAAATTTCCCGGCGATCAGGAACTGGAACGCCGCATCAAGAGCCTCGTCCGCTGGAACGCCCTCGCCATGGTGGTCCGCGCCAACCGCGTCGACGGCAGCATCGGCGGCCACATTTCCACCTTCGCCAGCGCCGCCACCCTCTACGAAGTCGGCCAAAATCACTTCTGGCGCGGCCGCACCCCCAACTTTGAAGGCGACACCGTCTATTTCCAGGGCCACGCCGCTCCCGGCATGTACGCCCGCGCCTTCCTCGAAGGCCGTCTCTCCGCCCAGCAACTCGAAAATTTCCGCCGCGAACTAAAACCTGGCGGAGGCCTCTCCTCGTACCCGCATCCTTGGCTGATGCCTAATTTCTGGGAATATCCCACGGTCTCGATGGGCCTGAGCCCGCTGATGGCCATCTACCAAGCTCGCTTCAATCGTTACCTCGAAAATCGTGGCCTCAAGCCCGTCACCGACGCCAAAGTCTGGGCCTTCCTCGGCGACGGCGAAACCGACGAACCCGAATCCCTCGGCGCCATTACCCTGGCCTCGCGCGAAAAACTCGACAACTTAATCTTCGTCATCAACTGCAACCTCCAGCGCCTCGACGGCCCCGTCCGCGGCAACGGCCAAATCATTCAGGAACTCGAATCCGCCTTCCGCGGCGCCCGCTGGAACGTCATCAAGGTTTTCTGGGGCAGCGAGTGGGATCCCATCCTCGACCGCGACACCGAAGGCTTGCTCGTCAAACGCATGGGCGAACTGGTCGACGGCGAATATCAAAAATTAGTCGTCGAATCCGGCGCCTACGTCCGCCAACATTTCTTCGGCTCGGATCCGCGCCTCCTGAAACTCGTCGAACCGCTCTCCGACGACGCACTGCGCCGCCTGCGCCTCGGCGGTCACGACCCGCGCAAAGTTTACGCCGCCTACAAAGCCGCATTCGAACACAAAGGCCAGCCCACCGTCATCCTCGCCCGCACCATCAAAGGCTACGGGCTCGGCGAAGCCGGCGAAGGCAAAAACGTCACCCACCAGCAGAAAAAATTAAACGAAGACGAATTGCGCCTCTTCCGCACCCGCTTCGCCGTCCCAGTAAAAGAAGAAGACTGCGTCGAAGTCCCGTTCTACCGCCCGCCCGACGACAGCCCCGAAATCCGATACATGCAGGAGCGTCGCGAAGCTCTCGGCGGATTCGTTCCCACTCGCGACACGCGCTCCGGGAAACTCGAAGCCAGCCGCGAAGAACTCTTCGATGAATTTCTGCACGGCAGCGAAAACCGCGAAGTCTCCACCACCATGGCCTTCGTCGGCATGTTGCGCAAAATGCTCAAGGATCCCGAAATCGGCAAGCTCGTCGTGCCCATTGTTCCCGACGAAGCTCGCACCTTCGGCATGGAATCGCTCTTCCGCACCGTCGGCATTTATTCCAGCGTCGGCCAACGCTACGAGCCCGTTGACGTCAACACTCTGCTTTATTACAAAGAAGCAACAGACGGCCAGATCCTCGAAGAGGGAATTACCGAAGCCGGCTCGATGGCTTCCTTCATCGCCGCCGGTTCGGCCTACGCCACCCACGGCATCAACACCATTCCATTCTTCATTTACTACTCGATGTTCGGCTTTCAGCGCATTGCCGACTTCATCTGGGCCGCCGCCGACATGCGCACCCGCGGCTTCCTACTCGGTGGCACCGCCGGACGCACCACTCTCGCCGGCGAAGGCTTGCAGCACCAGGATGGCAATAGCCACATCCTCGCGCTCTCGGTTCCAAACCTACGCGCCTACGATCCCGCATTCGCCTACGAAATTGCTGTCATCATCGAAGATGGCATCCGCCGCATGTACCACGACGGCGAACCCATCATGTATTACATCACCGTGATGAACGAGCAGTACGCCATGCCCCCCATGCCCGGCAACGTGAAAGACGGCATCCTCAAAGGCATGTACAAATTCCGCTCCGCCAAAAACGCCAAGTCCAAGTTGAAGGCCCAAATTTTCGGCAGCGGCGCAATTCTCCGCGAAGCCTTGCAGGCCCAGGAAATCCTGGAAACTAAATTCAACGTAGCCGCCGACGTCTGGAGCGTCACTAGCTACAAAGAGTTGTACGTCGACGGTAACGAGACCGAGCGCTGGAACCGCCTCCATCCCAGCGCGAAGCCACGCATCCCATACGTCACCCGCACCTTGGGCGATGCCCCAGGCGTGTTGGTAGCCGCGTCCGACTATTTGAAAACGCTGCCCAACATGATCAGCAAATGGCTGCCACGCCGCCTCGCCACACTCGGCACCGACGGTTTCGGCCGCAGCGAAGGCCGCGCCTCACTCCGCGAATTTTTCGAAGTCGACGCCCGCTTCATCGCCCTGGCCGTCCTCCACGAGCTCTTCACCGACGGCAAAATCGAACGCAGCGTAATCGACAAAGCCATCAAAGAGCTGCGCATCGACCCCGAAAAACTCAACCCCGTCATCTCCTAGCCCGGCGACCAGTTTTCTGCTTCTGGCTTTCTGCCGCCCCACCGAAACCCGGGTGGCCTACCCTTGCGATTTTTGCAAGGGTGGGCTGCCGACACGTTCAATCCCTCTGACTGTATTGGTTTTTTGCTTCTGGTTTTCTGTCACCCCACCCAGCTCTTTGTGCCCTACCCTTGCGATTTGTGCAAGGGTGGGGCTGCCGACACGTTCAATCGACTGACTCTGTTTGTTTTTTGCTTCGATCTTTTGCTCTACAGAATTTTCTCAGCCGACATTCTGCAGAAACTCCGCAGGTTTCAATTTGCCCGTCGCAATCTGCGCAATCAGCCTTCGGTTCGCTTCGAGAAAGTCGTAATCCCCTAGCTCCTTCGGCAGCACCCACGCAATTTGCTCAAAGCATTTTGGTTCGATTGGGCCATCCACAAGTTCCGCCGCGAAGAACCGAATGCCCAGCCGATTCGGACTGTTCGCATACTGATGTTCGACGAGCGCAACCTCCACCGCACGCCGCATTTCTACCCCTAATTCTTCCTTCAATTCCCGAGCGAGCGCTTCCTCCGCCCCCTCGTTCTCGCGGATCTTCCCGCCGGGAAATTCCCATTTCAACGGCGAAGTATCCGAACGCCGCCGTTGCCCGATCAGAATCCGCCGATCGCTCCGTTCAATAATTGCCGCTACCACTTGCGTCAGCATTGTGAGTAAGAGCGTAAGTGCCGCCTACATCGCTGTCAAACTTGCTCTGACATCCATGAACTCGCCGCGCTTTCGTTTGGCAAGCTACGCATTTTCCCTCGATGGACAGCGTTACCATCAGATGTTAACGTCCGAATTTCACGCGTCAGTGTTCACCGGCCTCAGGAGCCCCATGAAAGCGATCGTCCTTGAACAGCACGGCGGTCCCGAAGTCCTCAACTACACCGACGCAGAGATTCCCAAAATCGGCGCCAAAGAAGTCTTAGTCAAAGTTAAAGCCTGCGCCTTAAATCATCTCGATCTGTGGGTACGCCAAGGCCTGCCAGGCGTGCAGATTCCACTCCCACATATTCCCGGAAGCGACGTCGCCGGCGAAGTCGCCCAAATCGGCCCCGACGTAACCACCGTCAAAGTCGGCCAGAATGTCGTGCTGGCTCCCGGCGTCTGCTGCGGCGTATGCGCGGCCTGCGTCGCCGGCCTGGACAATCGCTGCCGTAAATTCTCCAACCTCGGTTACCTGATCGACGGCGGCTGCGCCGAATACGTCCGCGTGCCAGAAGTAAATTGCCTGCCCTATCCGGAAAATCTCAGTTGGGAAGAAGCCGCCAGCATCCCGCTGGTCTTTCAAACCGCCTATCACATGCTGCTGACCCGCGCAGAGCTTCAGCCCGGCGAAGACGTCTTAATCCTCGGCGCAGGCAGCGGCGTCGGTAGCGCCGCAATCCAAATCGCCGCAATGTTCGGCGCGCGCATCATCGCCACCGCCGGCAGCGACCTCAAATTACAAAAAGCCCGCCAACTCGGCGCCCACCATCTCATCAACCACAAAACCCAAAAAATCCGCGACGAAGTCCGCCGCATCACTGAAAAGCGCGGCGTCGACGTCGTCTTCGAACACGTCGGCACCGCCACCTGGAACGACAGCGTCGCCAGCCTCGCCCCCGGCGGACGCCTGGTTACCTGCGGCGCCACCACCGGCTTCGACGCCCAAGTCGACCTCCGCTTCTTGTTCACCCGCCAGCTTTCCTTGCTGGGCTCCTACATGGGCACAAAATCCGAACTTGCCACCGTAATGAAGCTCGTCGCCGCCGGAAAACTAAAACCAGTCCTCGACCGCACTTTCCCCCTCGCCGAATGCCCCGCCGCCCACCGCTACCTCGAATCCGGCGAACAATTTGGCAAAGTCGTCCTCACCGTTTAAAGAACGCAGCGCCACAATCCACCCGGCACATCGACGCAGACGCAGGCGGGAGCCGCTCCACCGAGAACACGCGTTAGTCTTCTTGAAAACTAATTCTTCAGCTCCACAATAATCACTTCCAAATCATCCAACGCCTCATCCGCATGCGTCACCGGTGCACGCAACGCCGCTTCCCCCGCCACCAATTCCCGCACCGACGACGTCCCATCCGGCAAAATCGTCCGAATCTTCCCACCCTTCACCACATAAGCCACCGTCTCCGGATGCGAATGCATCGGCGTCTTATCCCCCTTCGACGGAGCAAAGCGCAGCACCCGCACCTTACTATCCTCCGCCAAAACCTTAATGTGTTTCGGCTTGGACCCCATCACATCCTGCGCCGCCAACGGCCCCAACAGACTCAAACTCAACACCGCCCCCAACAGAATTCGCATGTCAATTCTCCTTCGGCTGATGATGCAGTTCACCGGCCAACTGGCCGCAAATCTCTCACGACCGTCACTCGAATTCAAACTCAACCAGCAGTCTCCGGCGCCGTTCCCCCCTAGAAACTCTGCCCCAGCAACATAATTACGTATTTAGTAGCGATATGGTATGGTGCCTCGTCGCGCAACCTTCAGGAGCCCTTCATGGTCCCCGGCCCTTCCCGATTTGCCTGCATCACAACAATTCTCTCTCTCGCCGCTCTGCTGATTTCGCCCTTGGCGTCGGCTCAACAAGTCGCCGCCCAACCGCACAACGCAACACAACTCACCACGCCGCAAAATCCGCCCAATCTTTCCTCCATGCCCCTCGCGTTCGAACAGAATCGCGGACAAGCGCCCGCGCCCTATCTATTTTTGGCACGCCGCAACGGCATGCACACACTCTTTCGCACCGACGGCATGGACCTATTCGTCCCCCACGCTCACGCCGCCCCCTCCGTGTTCCGCATGAACTGGGTGAACGCCAACCCAACCTCGACAGTTTCCGGCGACCTACAACTCCCAGGTCACTCCAACTATCTTCGCGGCGCCGACCCGGCCCGTTGGGTTCAAAACGCCGCGCAATTCGCGCAAGTCCGCTACACCGATCTATACCCAGGAATCGATCTCCTCTTTCACGGAAGCGGCGATCATTTGGAACACGATTTCATTCTCCAGCCCGGCGCAGACCCCAGCCGCATCGCGCTGCACTTCGATCACCGCGCGCGAATCTCCCGTTCCGGCGAACTACTGATCGAAGACGGCGCTACCAATCTCCGCTTTCTTCCGCCCGTCGCGTATCAGGAAACCCTCAATGGCAGAACCGCAAGTAGCCGCAAAATTTCAAATCGCCAGCAACGGCGACATCCACTTCAAACTCGGCAACTACGATCACTCGCGCTCTCTCATCATCGATCCCGTTTTCACCTTCTCCACCTACCTCGATGGCTCTAAACAGGACACCCCTACCGCCGTGACCACCGACGCTGCCGGCAACGTCTACGTAACTGGCTACACTCTTTCGACCGACTTCCCGGTAACCAACATCAACTCTCCTCTGTGCCCGGTTTGCCCTGGGGACGGAACTAGAGACGAAGGCTTCATCTCCAAACTGGATCCCACCGGACACTCCCTGTTGTTCTCCACCTACCTCGGTGGCTCATCCATGGGCGGCGGCTTTGGCACTTTCCCCAGCGGTATCGCTCTCGACCTTAACGGAAACATCATCGTCGGCGGCACCAGCTCCTCCTGGGATTTTCCCGTTGCTGGAGCCGTGCATGCTGTCAGTCCCACCAATTACAATGTCGATTATCTTTTTCTCTCATCTTTAAAACCCGACGGATCGGCTTTCAATTATTCCGGGTTAGTCGTCGGACAATCTTCCGTTTCATCGGTGAACCATCCGCGTCTGGCAGTGGACTCCCTGGGCAATGCCTACCTCAGCGGGCTGACCGACGATCCAAATTTTCAGCTCACCCCTGGCACTCTCGATTCAACACCCACGGGATATCCAAACCTCCTCGCGTATCTCTCCAAACTCAGTTCGACCGGGCAGCTGATCTACTCCACCCTAATCCCAGGGAACGCAATGCCTTCGGTGTCTTCCCCGCGCGCCAATTTATTCACGCCCGCTGGCATCTCTGTCGATACCAACGGCCAGGTCACGATCGCCGGAATCGGCGGCCTTGGGCTTCCATCCACCGCCGGAGCGCTCTTGCCTACTTTGCCCACCGCTCAAAACATGCCCGATCCGACTCAGGGATTCTTGTTGCAACTCAATGCCGCAGCGAGCGCGGTGACCTTCGCGACCTACGTGCCGGGTGTCGACCAATTGAACGCATTGTCCATGGACCCAAGTTCGAGTATTTTTATCGCCGGCTACACCAGCGAATCTACTTTCGCGCCCACCGCCAACGCTTTTCAAAAGACCGTCACTCCCACCAATGGTTGTGTGTGCGGCGGTTTCGTAATGAAGCTTGCGCCTCAAGCCCAGTCGATTTTGGCCGCTACTTACACTGCCCCTTCTGCGTATATGAGTGGGATCGCCGTGGATAGTCACGGCAATGTTCTGGTCGGCGGTAACTTGGCTAATCCGTCGAGTTCCAGTAGTTTCCCGTTGAAGAATCCTTTGGTTTCCTCCCTGGAATCTTCCATCGATAATCCAGGCACGGTTATAGCGGAGTTCAGCCCCGACCTCAGCACGCTGCTGTTCGGAACCTATCTCGCCTCCTCCGAGTTTTCGAGCACCACCACATTCTCGGCTCTGGCTGTGGATGCCAGCGACCGGCCTGTCGTAGCTGGCACAACCCAAACCGCCAATTTTCCGACCACCCCGTTAGCGTTTCAACGCACTCCTCCCGGGATGCCACCCAGCAGCGGCTCCCACACTTTCGTCACCAAGATCGATCTGTCCACTCCAGCTCCCTCGGTATGCCTGATGCCGTCAGAGGTCGACTTTGGCGCGGTGCAGGTATCGACCTCTTCCACCATGTCATTGGCCATCGCCAACTGCGGAAACGCTGCTCTGCAAATCTCCTCGATCGTTTCTTCGCTCCCCTCCGTCACCGTCAATAACACCTGCCCTTCGATCGCCACTGGCTCGAGCTGCACCGTGCAAGTCGCTTTCACGCCGACAGACACCAATCCCGTTCTCGCTACCTTGACGATTCACGACAACGCTGCCGTGCCGACCAGCGTTGTCGATGTCAGTGGTATGGGTGGGACGCCGACTATCTTCCTGCCCGATAGCTTCAACCTGAACGATGCCGTACTCGGAACCCAAGTCGAGTCGTCGCTGCTGATCGAAAATGACGGCGATGTTCCCTACATACTGACCAGCGTCACTGCGACCGGCGATTTCACCGCGACACCCGGGAGCTGTACTGCTCCAGTGCAGCAAACTTTTGCGTGCAACGTCGAAGTGATTTTCGCCCCCTCGGCCACCGGCCTTCGCACCGGCACACTGGCTATCACCGACAACGCTCCGGGCAGCCCGCATGTCGTCAACCTTTCAGGAAACGGTCTCAGTTTCTATACTTCCCCCAGCATTACGTCCATTCCCGCGGAATACGCGGGCCAGACGCCCGCCCTACGCGTCTACGGCTACAACTTTTTTCCAACATCTCAAATCATGGTCAACGGCACTCCTCGCACGACCTATTTCATTCGCGAAACCCTGCTCACCGCTGCTCTGACTGCTGCCGACACCGCGCAAGCCGGCGAGCTTTCCGTTACCGTCACTAATCCGGGGCCTGTCGGCGGCGTCTCCAACACTGCGACCGCCACTATTTACACCGCCATTCGCGACGTCACCTTTGCTCACACCGTTTACGATCCCAACTCCAAGCACCTTTACGCCACAGTCTCGACTCAATCGACCAAGTATCCCGGCCAAGTCGTAGTCGTCGATCCGCAGACCGCTTCGGTCATCGCCAACTGGACCGTGGGCAACGGTCCCAATCAATTGGCCGTGTCGGATGACGGTGCCCTGTTGTACGTCGGCTTGGACGGCGACAAAACCGTTGCGCAGCTTGCATTGCCTGCCGGAACTGTAAATTTCGCCGTCGGCCTGGGGCCAAACTTGGACAACCAACAACCGCTGGCTGCCGGCTCTCTGAAAGTTTTTCCGGGCCACGCCCACTCATGGGCTGTGTCGCTGTGCGCGATCGGCTTCGGCCCCTGCGGCAACGGCATCGCGGTCTACGACGATGCCGTACGTCGCCCTACCTTTGCATCGGGCAATCAGCTGGAGCCAGACTTCCTCACCTTCGTAGGTCAAAATCTTTTGTTCGGTCTCCCCGTGGACATCGGACCGCCTTCGCTCTACAAGTTTTCCATCGATGCCAATGGAATCACCTTGGCCCAAACCGGTGACTTCGGATCCGTAGCGGTCGGAACCGGAGGCTTGGATTCCGACGGCACTTTGCTTTACGTCAACAACGGGGAAATCATCGATCCCGCAACGCTCGTGATCTCTCCCAACGCCCTCGCCACTCTGGTGAATTCTGCTTTTCGCGTTGACACCGCAAACTCCCGCGTCTTTTTTTCCGGCGACCACAGCACTCAACCATGCTGCGAACCCGATGGCCTCATCCAAGCCTTCGATCTCTCTAGCCATAACTTAATCGCCGGCCTGACCGTCTACGAACATCTGCAGAGCCTTACCGAAATGAATCGCTGGGGCACCAATGGCCTCGTCCTCGGCCCATCTCCGTTGCTCTTCTTCCTCACCTCGTTAACCAACGGCACACCCGGTGCCTCGGCTTTTACCGCTTCATTCCTCCAACCTGCAACTACTCAAGCTGGCAGCCCCGATCTGTCTCTGGTAATCAGCGGCACCGGCTTCGCTCAGGGCGACACCGTCCACCTCAACGGCACCGTGCTGCAAATTTCGGCCCTCACCGCCACACAAATCACTACCACGGTGCCGGCCGGGCTCCTAACCACTCTTGGCGATTTGCAGATCAACGTTTCGGACACCGCCAATCACACTGTCTATCTCGCGTTGCAGGTGACCGGTGCGCCGTCAACTGTCTCACTGGCACCCAACGCCCTCACCTTTGCCGGCCAAGCCCTCAGCACTACGTCGGCGGCACAGACCGTTAGACTCACCAACACCGGAGCCACCGCCATCACTGTTTCCAACGTTGCCATCACCGGCGACTTCGCCCAAACGAATAACTGCGCCACTGTTATGCCCGCATCCACCTGCTCCATCTTGATAACGTTTACACCAACTGCCGGGGGCGATCGCACTGGCCTTCTCACCGTCACCGACAATGATGTCACCGGCACTCAAAGCGTCGCTCTTGACGGCACCGGTGCCAGCCTCCAAATTGCTCCACCCAGCGGCTCCAGCGTCAGCAGCACCGTCACCGCGGGAGACAGCGCCACTTATCAACTCTCCATTACTCCGCAAGGCGGCTTCACTGACCAGATCACATTCAGCTGCACCAGCCTACCGCAGTACGCCTCTTGCTCCATCAACCCGGCGACCGCAACCATCTCCTCGTCCACCGTGAACGTCACCGTCACCATCTCCACCCAGCAGACCCAATCCGCCGCCCTGATCCAGCACTCCTCAGAAACCGTCGCCGCGCCACTGGCGGCCATCGCGCTCTTTTTAATCCTGCCGCTCGGCCGCGCACACCGCCGCCGTTGGCGGCTCGCCCTCTCCGCGGCGACGCTTTTTGTTGCATTGCTCACCGCTTCCGGTTGCGGCGGCGGAAGCAAAACGGCCACTCCGGTCACCAACACTTTAAAAACCGCCGCGGGCACCTACACCATAAACTTCGTCGTGAAGGGCGCAAAGACCAACGCCTCCATCCCGCTCACTCTTGTTGTGAAGTGATACGCGTAGTCCAGCGAACATTCGTAACAGCGCCGGTGAGTCGATTAGCCCGCCCAGCTGTTCCCGAATTCTCTACACCAATTTGCAGTTTTGGGTTCTCGTGACGGATTGTGCGAAATGAAGTAGTGATTCCGATCGGCGTCGAGTTTGCGTTTGCCGAGCCGTTGGCGGCGCAGAAAAGTTCTAAGAGCGCTCGCCACTCCATTCTGTCTTCATCACCGGAGGCTTCACCAGCGTCTGCATCACCACGCAGTACTGCTCGGTCTTGTCGCGCAACGCCTGTAATTGCTCCGGGGTGGCCTCCGGCGCCGAAATATCAAACTGCAGTCGAATCTGCTCAAACCCCACCGGCACTTCCTTCGAAATTCCCAGCGTCCCGCGCAGATCCAAATCTCCCTCGACGGTTACCTCAATTTTTTCCGTCTTGATCCCCATCGCCGCCGCCACCATCTGACACGTGATCTGCGCGCATGCCGACAACGCTCCCAGCAACATGTCCCCGGAACACGCCGCCGTCCCCGACCCTCCAACCCCCGGATGCGCCTGCGCATTGTAAAGCGCCCGCCCAATCGCCACCGAGCAAGCAATCGGTGTCTCCGTTTGCCCGCCCCGCGCCTTCAACGTCACCCGCGACGAATCCGGATCGCTACGGTACTGCTCTTTGAGTGGCTTTTGCACCGACTTGAGGTCCATGGTTTCGTCTCCGCTTCTTTCATTACCCTAAAGTTGTAGCTAACTCTTCCGCTTGTTAGCATGGTGACGGAGGTTATCACATGCCCAAATTCGTCATCGAAAGGGAAGTCCCCGGTGTGGGAAATTTGTCCGACGCAGAAATTCAGGAAATTTCTCGCCAATCGATGAAAGCCCTTCACGAAATCGGCATGGAAATTCAGTGGCTGCAAAGCTACGTCACCGGCGACAAAGTCTATTGCGTATATCTTGCGAAAGACGAAGCTATGGTTCGCGATCATGCCAAGCGCGCCGGCCTGCCGGCCAATCGGGTGTCCGCCGTCCGCCGCTTAATCGATCCTACCAGCGCCGATTGAGCAAGTTCCCGTATCTGCGACCCCATCGACGATTTCAGTCTGTTGACGAACTTGGTCGAGTTCCTCTCGCCGGCGTTCGCGTCTCATTTCCGCCAACTGTCCCCAACACCTCTGCAATAATTTTTTCTACCGGCATCACCCAACCTTCCAGCCAGGCTGTTCTCCCCACCGCCACCGCCAACTTTTGCCGTGCCGGATCGAGAATGCTTTCCAGCTTTTGCTGTTCTGCCGCCGTGAGCGGTGCCCCTACACTTTGCCGCAATGCCGCCGCGGCCCCCGCCAAACGCAATGCCCGTTCCAGTTCCACCTGTTCTGCCGCGCAGCACGCAAACGATTCCAGCACTCGCGCGATCCCTCGTTTGTGTTCCAACTCCTGAAAGGCCTTCAGACTCTCGCGATAAAAAGAATCCGCAGCCGCGTACTTCTGCCGCTCCCGCGCCAGGTTCCCTAAGTCCGCTAGCGTCGCACCAATACCCCAGCGATCCTTCAGTTCACGAAATTTTTCCAGGCTCTGCTCGTACATCGCTTGCGCTTCTGCGAAATCCCCCTGCTCCCGCACCACATCCGCCTGGTGATTGAGCGCCCACGCCACTCCGGTGTTGTCTCCCAGCTCACGAAAAATCGCCAGGCACTCCTGATAAAACACGCAGGACAACGCGTAATCTTGCTGCAGCTTCACGATGCTCGCCAGGTTGCTCAACGCCCGCGCGATCGCCTGCGGTTCCTCCAACTCTCTCCACAGCTCCAGACTTTCCTTCAATAACGCTCGGGCGTGCGCCAAATCTCCGCGGCTGCGCGCGCCAACCGCCAGCGCATTAATGGCAATCGCCACGCTGCGCTTGTCGTCCAATTTCCGCGCGATCTCCAGGCTTTCTCGCACCAGTTCGTCGCTCGGGCCAAAATCGCCCTGCGCCGCGGCCAAAATCCCCGCCGAAAAAGTTGCCCGCATCCGCGCAGTCGTCGGCGCCGCCGCTCCAGGAAGTTGCAGTAATTTCCCCAGCCGCTCTCGCCCCTCCGAAAAATGTTCGCGCATTTCCCAGAAGCGAAAAAGCGCCAGCCCAATCCGCAGTCCCCAATCCGCATTGCCCGTCTCCGTCAGCCAATCCAGCGCTCCGCGAAAGTTGTCGTGCTCCACGCTAAACCGGTCTTGCCACCCGCTTTCCTTCGACGCCAAATCCTGTTCCGCGCCCTCTTCCGCCAGCACCAGAAAATACGCCGCGTGGGCCCGCCGCGTCAGCACTTCCTCTCCGCTCGCCGCCAATTTTTCCAGCGCGTACTCCCGAATCGTCTCCAGCATCACGAAGCGCGGCTCCCCGTCCCCCTGCTCGATCTGCCGCGCCAAACTTTTGTCCACCATCGACGCCATCCCGTCGAGTACATCCAACTCCAAATCCTCCTTCGTGTCGCACACCGATTCCACCGCATCCAGCGTGCATCCTCCGCGAAAAACCGCCAGCCGCCGCAGCAACCGCTGCTCCGCCTCGCTCAACAGGTTGTAACTCCAGTCAATCGCCTGCCGCAGAGTTTGCTGCCGTGCCGGCAAATCCCGCGCTCCGCCAGTCAATAGCTGCAGGCTGCTGGCCAGCCGCGCAATCATCGCCGCCGGCGACAATAATTTCGTCCGCGCCGCCGCCAACTCTATAGCCAACGGAAGTCCATCCAGCCGCGCACAAATCTCCGCCACCGCCGCCGAGTTTTCTTCCGTAAGTCTGAAATCAGGCTTCACCGCCGCAGCCCGCTGCACAAACAGCGCCACCGCCGGAATTTTCCCCAACTCTTCCAGCGCCACCGCCACTTTCGCATCCGGCAACGTTAGCGGAGGAACAGGGAACTCCTTCTCATCGTAAATATGCAGCGGCGCCCGGCTGGTCACCAGCAGTTTCACGTTCGGCGCAAACGTCAGCACTTCCGAAAGCAGCGGCGCCGCCGCCACCACATGCTCAAAATTGTCGATCAACAACAACAGCGGCCCGCTCAGCGAATGTTGCAGATGATCCTTCAGCGCCTCCAGCGCCGGTCGCCCGCCCGTCTCGCGAATTCCCAAAGTTTGCGCGATCACCACGCCAATCAGCGCTGCGTCACTCACCGCCGCCAGCGGCACAAAGTAAACTCCCGACGGAAACTGACCCGCGACTTCCCGCGCCACCTCAATAGCCAGTCGCGATTTGCCGATGCCCCCCGGTCCCGTCACCGTCATCAGCCGCACATCTCGCCGCGACAACATTTCGCTCAGCGCCGCGACTTCCTGCTCTCGCCCAATAAACGCCGACCCCGGCACCGGCAAATTGCTCGGCCGCGCCTCCGCTCGCTTACTTTGCAGATCCGACAGCCGGTCCCGTATCGCACCAAGATCCCGCGCCAAATCGCGCGTCGAGAAATAACGCTTCTCCGGTTCTTTCGCCAGGCACCGCTCCACCACCCAACAAAACGGCGGCGGCACCTCCGGATTCAGCGCGCTGATCGCCTCCGGCTCATCCTGCATAATCTCCAGAAGTGTTTGCGCCTGCGTCTTTCCCTCAAACGGCCGCCTCCCGGTCGCCATTTCGTACAGCATGATGCCAAACGAAAATTGGTCCGACCGAAAATCCAGCGCGCTCCCCTTTGCTTGCTCCGGCGACATGTACGCGATCGTCCCCAACACTGCGTCCGGCCGAGTCTGCATCCCAACCGTAGTGATGTCGCTCCGCGAATCGCCGCCGCCCTCGCTAAGTTTCGCCAGCCCGAAATCTAGAATCTTCACCGACTCCGCCGACACCATCACATTTTCCGGCTTCAAGTCCCGGTGGATAATTCCGCTCTCGTGCGCTTTTGCCAGCCCTTCCGACACTTGCACCGCAATCGGCACCATCTCCCGCACGCTCAACTTCCCGGTGCGCAACACTTCGCGCAAAGTTTTGCCCTGCACCATTTCCAGCACCAGGTAGTTCATGCCGTCCTGGTATCCAATATCGTGCAGCGTACAAATGTTTGGGTGGGAGAGTTGCGAGATAGTCCGCGCTTCGTTTTCCAGCCGCTGCGCCAATTCACCAGATTGCGACACATTCGCGGCCAAAACTTTAATCGCCACGATTCGCCCCAGCCGCGTATCCCGCGCGCGATACACTTCGCCCATACCGCCGGCTCCCAGCGGCGCTAAAATTTCGTAGGGGCCCAGGTGCGTTCCTGGTGCGAGGGGCATAAGGTTGGTCGATTATAACCCTCGAATGCCAACCGCCTTCTTCACCGCGCCGTCACTACCGTAATAAAGTGGTCAGCCACTCATCGCACGCAAAAAAATCACGATTTGTCCCCCGCGCCAAAAATATGCGAAACTAAGCTCCTCGAGGACTCATGAGCGTAGAAACCCCACAAAGCGTACAACTCGGACGCGGCGCCACTCTCACCCGGCCCGACGACTTCGGCAAGCTGCTCGAAGACGAAGGCGTCATCTTCGCCTCCCTCGACAAAGCCGTGAACTGGGCCCGCAGAAGTTCCATCTGGCCCCTCGGTTTCGGTTTAGCCTGCTGCGCCATCGAAATGATGTCCATGGCCGCCGCCCGCTTTGACGTAGCCCGCTTCGGTGCCGAAGTGTTTCGCCCGTCTCCGCGCCAAGCCGACCTCATGATCGTCGCCGGCCGCCTCTCGCAAAAAATGGCCCCAGTCATCCGCCGTCTCTACGACCAGATGCCCGAGCCCAAGTGGGTCATCTCCATGGGCGCCTGCGCCACTTCCGGCGGCGTCTTCAATAATTACGCTATCGTCCAGGGTTGCAATCAGGTCATCCCCATTGACGTTTACGTGCCCGGCTGCCCGCCACGCCCGGAAGCCCTTTTGTATTCCATCCTACAATTGCAAAAGAAGATCGACGCCGAAACTGGCTCGTTCAAGCGCGCCTTAAATCTCGACTAGCTTCGCCACGGAAAAATTTCAGTTTTTCAACAGGCAGTAGGGAATCCAGCCCGCCAATCTAAGGTACACTCTCCTCCCTCTCGGAGGACTTGGGGGCTGGCATGGCCGAATCCGCAGCAGCAAAACAATCCACCACTCCGCGCAAACATCCGCGCGTCGCCGCACCCGCAGGCATGCTGGTCGCCTGGCAATTCGGAACCCAGCGCTACGTCTCCCGCCTCGAAAACGTCGCCCTCGGCGGCCTCTACATCCGCACTCCAAATCCGGCCCCCGCCGACAGCATCTTAAAAGTAGTCGTCTCCATGCCCGCCGGCGCCGGCGAAGTCCAGGCCCGCGGCGTGGTCCGCCGCGTCACCCCATCCCGCGGCATGGGCGTCGAATTCACCGCCATGCTCCCCGAAGACCGCGGCCGCCTCTCCGGCCTCCTCAAGCCCCTCCTCGAACACACCCCCACCCCCACCGAACAACGGCTATAGCTCACCCACCCCTCAGACGAGCATGTCTCCTCTCACTACCCTGAGGTCACTGGCACCAATGAACGGATCGAACAGATGTTCCAGTTGTACATGGAAGTGACCGGCGAAAAGGAATGGAACTCCAAAGAAATTCATTCCAACCTGGCCACGCCAAAGATCATCGACGGCCTACGTAGGGTCCTCGGTATCGAAGCGCTCACACAACTACGATCAGATTTGATCGGCGGTGCTTCTAAGTTGAGTTGAGAAGCGCCCGTTGCGCGCCCACTTGCATATGCCGAGCGAATGAACTCATACCGCCTAATACTGGGGTCCCGCATTTGGCTACGCGGACCGAATAAAGCAATTTGGGCTGTATATACATTTGGTAGGTAATGATGTATAAACCCCGCTAGCACGACGCGCGGTCGTAGCCGATTGAGAGGAACGATGAAAGCACTACTCTTGCTTTTTGGGTTGGCATTTTTTGCCGGTACGGCCTCAGCGGATAGTTTTGTGAATGTCAGCGTAGGGGCGGACTCTTGGGGCGCGTTCAGCACGCCGGAGAACCTCACCTCTCTAACTTTTACCTGGGACACCACCACGAACGTCCTGAGTAACTTCACGTTGGTCGGAAGCGGATCAATCATTCAGTCCTTGGGTACTACACCAACCGAGGTGCTTT
Organism: uncultured Acidobacteriota bacterium; assembly: GCA_963846145.1. Classification (GTDB taxonomy): domain Bacteria; phylum Acidobacteriota; class Terriglobia; order Acidiferrales; family UBA7541; genus Acidiferrum. Next base: position 237,365 of record CAWJUV010000012.1, read on the forward strand.
TCACTCCATCCGGCATAGACCTGCTTAATCTCTCAGGTCCGGGTGACAATCTTCTCCAGATTAGTTTTGAAGGAGCCGGTAGCGGCACAGTCATTCCGTTTGCGCCCGGGGTCTACGACCAGCGTCCTATATTTCTCCAAGGGAACAACTTCGAGGAAGAGTCGGCAACGACCATCACGGTAACTCCAGCGACGGCCACGCCGGAACCGGCCACGCTTTCATTGCTTAGTGTGGGTCTCGTCGGCTTATTTCTTCGAAAACGCAAAGTCTCCTAAACATGGGAAACCCGGGGACAGACGGGACGTTTTCCGATTTCGGCTAAAGCGACGCGATTAGTAGCCGCCCAACCGACAACTTTACGGCTGTTTTGTCGACTGCTCGCGCGCTAGGAGTGCAACATCCTTCGGGTGACCTTCGCTATTTTGTAAATTTAGATTTATCCAGCTTCACATCTCCGTTGACGAAGGCGTTGATTTCTGTGCCTTTGGGCATGGTGACGTCTTTGCCGTGCATCAAAAGGAAGAGTGGAGCAGCGGGCCAAACCACAAGCGAAGTGGCAACAATTGCACCGGTCATCGCTCCCGTATGCCCTCCGCCTTTCCCTTCGCGCACCGCGCGAAGCATCGCTTTCTCCCCGTTAGCGAGCCGGACCTTGTCGATATTCAAATCCAGCTTTCCCCCGCGGCCCATGCGACGCTTCGCTTGAGCTTGCGTGATCGTCCCCCACGCCGTGGACATCCGCGGAATGACCACCACACCATCCACGTAAATGTCTTCCACCGTTTCGAACGAAACCGTCTGACCGGTCACAGTATTCGCCGACGAAAGATTTTCAGATAGCACCAGCTTAATCGGAGTCCCGTCTTCTAGAATGATGGGTGTACCAGGTGCGACGGATACTAGCGCGGCAGGGTTAGCCACCGGCGGCACGTCCTTGACTGGCGCTGGCTCGTCCGAAGCCTTGTGCACCGGCGCAGCCGAAGCAGCCGCAGCCGCAACTGCCGGTGCGTTGCTCAAAGTCACCGTTAAAGCGCTTCCCGCTGGCCGGCAAGCTTTCCCATTAACCAGCGTTTCGTTTGGCCCCAAAAAATTATCAGCTCCCCCAAGCTCGCGACACTCCACCATCACAGGCTGCTGACCTTGAGCGCGCGAATAACTCGGAAGAGTAAGAATGAGTGCAGTAGTTACAACAAGAGACAGGGCCTGGCGCATACCGCCTCCTTGATAAGATATGCGTCAGCTTAGTAATCAAATTACTTCTATTGTATGGTACTTGTCTTACTGACTAATGCCGCTGAGGGTTCAATCGCTGTTGGCAGAAGCCGTTAAGTTGCCTAAGCGATGCAGAACACCGCTCGCTATTGTGAGTGCCTGGAAAGTGAGACAGGAGCGCCATGCTCAAGACCCTTCTTTTGGCTCTTTGCTGCGCAGTTTGCTTTCTGCCAGCGATTGAACAAAATAATTCGGTGGCTCAATCTGATCGGGATACCGATTCCGACGAAGTTTACGCCGCAGCAGTAGCTTGGCGACTCTACGATCCCAGTCCAGCGCCAAAGCCGAAGCAACTCATCTTCTTGGAAACAACCGAACCATATCGGTGTCTCGCCGAAGCTGGACGCTGTCCTTCCTCCGTCCGTGAAAGTCTCGATGAATTTTTTGGACAAGCTCTTCGCGGCGGCCTGTTGGACGAGTACTTCGAGCAAAACAAAGATCGAGGACCACTCTCAAAATCGTTTCCCACCGCTCTGCCAAAAGCCTGGCTATCCGAGGAAGAAAAAGATGCTCTATTCAAGAAATACGAACAGGGCGCCTGGCAAGTCCTCTTCTCCAGATACCCAGGAGCTCGTAGCTTTATGGCCCTTTCCCGTGTAGGTTTCAACGACCAGCGCGACACCGCGCTGCTTTACTCCAGCGTGAGTTGCGGCGCGCTCTGTGGTTCGGGCGACTATCTCCTTTTGAAAAAAGTCTCCGGCAAGTGGATCGTAACCAGAAGCTACATGGCCTGGATCTCCTAACCGCGGCCTTTCGGGAGAAATTGTTTAATTGCCGTTAACAGGGCGAAATAGGAGAATCAGAAATGAGCAGCCTGGGAAACCCGGGAAACCCGGGGAAACCCGGGGACAGACGGGACGTTTTCCAGTTTTAACTTCGGACTCACTCTGCGCACCAGACCCATCAGGAAACCCGGGGACAGACGGGACGTTTTCCAGTTTTAACTTAGGACCCACTCTGCGCAGCACGCCTATCAGACTAAATCATTGAGTTGTTTTTGCCAGCTTATCCGCGTCGTAACCCTTCGCGGCGAGCCGCGAAGTGATCTCGCGGTATTGCTCCTCCGGCATCGACTTGCTGCGGCTCAAAATCCACAAATATCTTCGACTCGGCTCACCCACCACCGCGTACTCATACTGCGGCCCCAAATCCAAAATCCAATACTTCCCAGAAAACGGCCAAAAGAACGTCACCGACAATTTCGCATTACTGGCTTTATCGACGACCACCGCGCTCCCTTTGGACTGCTTCGCCTTGCCATCGCTCTTCAAGCAAGTATTCACCACGCTGATCTTCCCATTCGGCAGCGTCGCATACTCCGCCGTGACGTCCCGCGCACACTCCTTCTCAAACCGATTCGGATACCGCGCAATCTCATACCACTTCCCGACATACCGCCCCAAATCCACATGCGCCACCGTCTCCAGCGGTTGGTCCGCACCTCCTAACCCCATCGCCGCGACGGAAATCAAAACCGCAGCGGTCCACAGCGCCCTTCGAAAAATGAGTCTGCGTGGCCAATCGCCTGCGTACGAACCCAAACGCTTTACGAAAGCAAAAAGGTCTTCAGGAGGCGGGGACTTCAGTCCCCTCGTGGCCAAGCCCGCCACAGGGGGCTTCAGCCCCTGAAGCTTCCGCTGCCCAGTCAGCCCCAACAATTTTTTATCCATTCGAATCACACAGCCTCCCGCTCTCCCTCCATTATCAATCAGTTCGAACGCCCCATCTCGCTTGCACGAGGCTGCTGACCCAACATCGACCTTGAATAATTCAAAAGTAAGTTATATAGTAAGTAAAAATTAGCCTGATCCTAATTCAATGCTCGTTTCCACACACCCGCCCACCAAAGTTCATCGCCAACTCATCGCGCCCGACGCCTCCACGCTCTCAAATCACTCTTGTCGCGTTCTCTTGCGCACGAAGCGAGCTGTGTTCTCAATAACTTCCGCACTCTTGCGCCGCTCTTTTGCGCTCTTTGCACAGCGTGGCTGCTTGTTTTCAACAAGTTCCGCACTCTTTTGCTCTTTTAGGGGGGTGGGGGGTAAGCAACTGCGCTCGCGGTTGAGTGAATTACCCGATTCCCGCAGTGTAAGGATTAGCCTTTAATGTTCTACCCGCCACGCTCCACGACGTACTGGCGGTGGCCCACGAATCCAAATTTAAGAGAGGTACGACATGCGCTTCAGGAGAGCAGTGCCAACCCGCTGGATACAAGCGGCGTCCGCACTCGCAGTTGTAATGGCAGCAGCCATGCTGCTGACCATCAAAGTAGGAGCCCAGGACGCCAACACGGGTTACGTGATCATCCGCGCCAGCTACGGCTGGCGTGATCTGCAAGCCGACGTCACCGACATCTTGCGTGATCGCATCGCCCGGCGCGACCGCGTCGTCGTCAACAACGGCACCATGGGCGTCGATCCCGCCAAAGGCCAGGACAAGACCCTCAGAATCATCGCCCGTGGCCCCGACGGCGCCGAGCGCGAATTCACCTACCGCGAAGGCGACGCGATTGACACGGGAATGTTTGTGCTGCCTCCTCCTCCACCGCCCCCGGCGCGTCGCGATGATTTCGACGATCGTCCCCGCGGCGACAATCGCGATGACCGCCGCGACGACGCGTCGCGACGAACACCCCGGCGTCTGGATCGTCCGCGCCTACTGGGGTGTTCAAGGCCGCACCGCCAACGTCACCGACTTAGTCCGTTCCATGCAACGCGAAAGCGGCGGCATCCGCATGCAAGTCAGCAATCGCAGCCTCGGCGGCGACCCCGCCCCCGGCGCCGACAAAGTCCTCATCGTCATCTACCGCAACCAAGGCGCCGAAACCTTCGCCATCGGCCACGAAGGCGACAACATCGCCATCCCGTAGCAGCAGGGAAGAGTGAACCGCAGTGAATGGAGAAGGAGAGAAATGGAACTCGGCCCGGGGTGAGCGCAAACGGCGTACCCGGGCCTAACAATTTGCTCGAGGTCCGGGTGCCCCAGACGCCGTTTTTGCGTCTGGGGTTTTTGAACCTAAAGATTCAGATGATCGAACCTTCGAGCCACTTCACCGGAGGAACTGAATCTTCGGCGAGCGTGTTGTCGATCGACGTCCCACACCCCAGGAATCACCGTGTGGCATTTCGGACAAACGCCATCGCGCAAATTATTTTCCAGCACGCGATGCCAGGAACGCCGAATCAGCAACTTGTCGCAACTCGGACAAAACGTAGAAGCCGCGTCGCTGAAAATATTGCCTTCGTATACAAAGTGCAGACCGGCATCCAACGCGATCCGTCGTGCGCGGTGCAGCGTCTCCGGCGGAGTCGCCGGCTTATCCTGCAACTTAAAATCCGGATGAAACGCGGTGAAGTGCAGCGGCACATCCGGCCCAAGATGTTGCAGCACCCAATCGCAGAGCTGGTGAATCTCGTCGGGCCCGTCGTTCAAAGTCGGAATCAACAGCGTGGTCAGCTCAAACCAAACCGGCGTTTCATTCTTCAGCCATTGCAAAGTGTCCAGCACCGGCTGCAAATGCGTCAGCGTAATCTTGCCGTAGAAATTTTCAGTGAACGCTTTCAGATCAATGTTGGCCGCGTCGACGTGATCGTAAATATCGTGAAACGCCTCGCGCGTAATGTATCCGTTGGAAACCATCACCGTTTTCAAACCGTGTTCTCGCGCGGCGCGGCAAATATCAATCACGTACTCGCCCCAAATCGTCGGCTCGTTGTAAGTGAACGCGATGGAATCGCATCCATGTTCGAGCGCGAGCAGCGGCACATCTTCAGGCGCTACGCGTTGCGCACGCACTTGATCTTGCCGCGATTTGGAAATATCCCAGTTCTGGCAGAAAAAGCACCCCATGTTGCAGCCGGCAGTGCCCATGCTGAAGACTTTGGTTCCAGGCAGAAAATGGCTCAGCGGTTTTTTCTCAATGGGATCAATTTGCAGCGCAGCAGGAGAACCGTAACCGAGACTGTAAAGTTGCCCGCCGCGATTCACGCGAATGTAGCAGAACCCAGCTTGGCCAGCATGAATATGGCAATGCCGCGGACACAAATAGCAGTGAACTTTTCCGCCGGGTTCAGATTCCCACCAGCGCGCTTCATGCAGTTGTTCAGTTGGGGGTTCGGATTTCTGAAGGATCGGCAGTTTATTCATGGCCACGTACTCGACTGCAATTTTAATTATAGCGCTTGCCTACCAGGTCAGAATCGCGAGGTGCGCTGAACGCGACGGCGCTCGCCAACCCAATGGATGAAACTCCGCAGTCGATCGCGATTCTTCCACGAGAGTCTGAAAGAATTTGCGGGCGTCGAGCGGAGCGGCTTCTGGTCCGAAGAAAGTTTCAAAACGCCACTGAATATACGGACTGTTCCACGGATTGAGGCGGTATCCGCGCGTCGTGATCCAGTAGTAGCGCAGCGCTTCAAGCATTCAATTCAGCAGGCGCACCCAAATGCGCGAAGTCGCCGGTTTCCCCAGATGCATTTTCTTGTTGTTGGCGCGCAAGGTCATCGTTTCATCGTACTCGCGTTTCACAACATCTATTTTGCTCGCCGGCCGCAACCCCAACCCTTCAAGAAATTCCAAAAATTGCCGATCCTTTTCGTACACGCACACAATCTCCGCCGATTGTTCCGGACGCAACTCCGAAAGCAAAACCGCGCCTTGCTCGCGTAGCTTAGCGGTTCCGCCACGCATAGGCACACCGTGAGGGCAACTCTTTTTATTGCCGAATCGCTTCAACAAAAGCGCTTCTACTTCAGGCGAAATCGCGTGTTCCATGCGCTCGGCTTCATCGTGCGCTTTGGCCCAGGAAAGGCCAATCACTTCGGTGAGCAGAATCTCCGCAAGTTGGTGGCGCAGCGCAAGCCGTTCTGCTACAGCGCGCCCTTTGCGAGTTAGATCGATGCGGCCGCTGCGATCCACACGCACATGGCCATCGCGAGTCATGCGTTTCAAGGCCGCGGTAACCGCTGGCGGAGTAACGTTTAATTCTTCCGCGAGGCGCGCGCTGATGGGAGTCTGCGCTTCTTCCAGCATCTCCCAAATGGACTTGAGATAGTCTTCCTGCGAGACGCTGGTTTTTTCTCGCCGCATTTATTTCTTCACGCCCTCAATTGGTTGCTTGACAGGCTGCTTGCTGGGCGACTGTTTGCTGCTTGCAGATTGCGCGGACTTTCTTAGACGATCCGCGAGTTTCCCAACGCGTTCGCGAATGTCTTCATAAATTTTCTGATACAGCTCAGGGTCGGCGCCATAGGGATCCTGCACCTGCCAGTCTTCCACTTTCTGCGGCTGCGGAAAAGCTCGATGGCGATCGAGGCCGCTCATGTTGATCACGATGTCCGCGGCGTCCCACAACTCGCGCGTGATCGGTTTGGAACTGAGCAGTTCGATGGAGCACTCGTTGCCGGTCAAAGTTTTCTGAGTCAGTTCCGGAAGAAAACCAAGCGGAGAAATTCCTGCGCTGGTGACTTCGAGAATATCCGCGGCATCACGGCGCGCGATCGATTCCGCCATAGGGCTACGGCAGGCATTGCCCATGCAGACAAACAAGAACTTTCTTTTTGGGAAGGGAATTAGCGCTGGTGGTTGTGATGGCGGTGTCGTTGAGATTCTTGCTCACTTGGAAGATTTTGCCTTGAGTGGCTTACGTTTGCGAGCCGGGATTTGATTCTTTTTTTTGGAATGCGCAACCCGACTGGATACGGCCCGGGTAGGTTTTCCGTTGCTGCTAGACGCGCCGTTATTTGAAACGTCGCGACCTTGCGCGGCGAGTTTCAAAAAATATTCGTGAACGGTAGTGTCGCTAGTCAATTCTGGATGAAAAGTAGTCGCCAGAATGTGGCCCTTTTGGACGATAGCGGGTTTCCCAGCATGTGAAGCCAAAATTTCAACGCCTGAGCCAGTGCGGTCGATAATCGGCCCACGAATGAAAACCATTTCAAGAGGCTCATCTTTCAGAGTGGATTGCCCGGTGAAAACATCGCTGGCGAGTTGGCGGCCGTAACCGTTGCGCTCGACCGTCATGTCTAGCAATTTCAGGGAATCTTGCTGAGGATTTTTCACTTCGGTGGCCAGAAGAATGGCGCCCGCGCAAGTTCCAAAAACTGCGCCACCCTGCTGCGCGAAACGCTGGATGGTTTCGTACAAGCCCTCTTCCTGGAGGAATTGCAATTGCGTGGTGCTCTCCCCACCTGGAAGAATCAAACCGTCGCAACCTTGCATGTCAGCGGGCGTGCGGACTTCGACGGTCTCCACACCCAAATCGTGAAGCATGGCCGCGTGAGCCGCGAAGTCGCCTTGAACCGCCAAGATGCCAATTTTCAATGCGGATCCTCTGACTGCATGGAAACTTCAGGGGCTAAAGCCCTGTGTTGGACCATCTATCGCGGGGGCTGAAGCCCCGCCTCCGAAACCCAGACTGTCACCAGCCGCGGGTGGACAGCATGTCTTTTTCGTCCATTTGGCGGACGTCGAGTCCGGGCATCGCTTCGCCCAGTTCCTCGTGCGCTTCGAGCACCGCTTTCGGATCGTCGAAGTGGGTGTTGGCTTTCACGATCGCTTTTGCGCGTGCTTCCGGGTCGCTCGACTTAAAAATTCCCGAGCCTACGAACACCGCTTCTGCTCCAAGCATTCGCACCAACGCCGCATCTGCCGGAGTCGCGATTCCGCCTGCGGAGAAATTCGGCACAGGCAGCTTGCCCGTCTTGGCAATCCCGCGAATCAGTTCGAGTGGCGCGCCCAATTCTTTGGCTTCGCGCATCAACTCGTCATCGCGCAGCACGGTGAGTTTTTTCATTTGGGCCACAATGGTGCGCATGTGGCGAACCGCTTCCACCACATTGCCGGAACCGGCTTCGCCCTTGGTGCGGATCATGGCCGCACCTTCGCCGATGCGCCGCAACGCTTCGCCGAGGTTTCGCGCGCCGCATACGAAGGGAATGCGGTAATCGTGCTTCCAGATGTGATTTTCTTCGTCGGCAGGCGTCAACACTTCGCTCTCATCAATAAAATCCACTTCCAGCGCCTGCAACACTTCGGCTTCGGAGACGTGGCCGATGCGCACTTTAGCCATCACCGGAATGGTCACGGTGGCCATGATTTCGCGAATCACTTTGATGAGGCCATGCGCGCCACGCCGCCCTCTTTGCGAATGTCCGAAGGGACGCGCTCCAGCGCCATCACCGCGACCGCTCCAGCTTTTTCAGCGATGCGCGCCTGGTCGGCGGTGGTGACGTCCATGATGACGCCGCCTTTCAACATTTCCGCCAAGCCGACTTTAACGCGCCATTCATTGGCGTTTTTTGTTTCTTTCGCGGAATTGTGACCGTTGGCGTTGCCGGTTTTTCCCGTACCGTTCGCTTTTTTCGAGTCCATGTTGTTTCTCTCCATATCCATCTTATTTCTGTCCGACGATTACGAAACGCGCCGTGGCGAAAGCCAAAACATCACCGGCGGCGTTGCGAATTTCGCCGTTCTGAAAAATGTTGCGTCCCTTGAAGTCGGTTTCAAATGCTTCGACGATAATTTCCTTGATCGATCGGTACCGGCTTCAGAAATTTGATATTCATGTCCGCCGTTACCGCCCGGGCTTCGCGGAAACGGCAAACTTTTCCCATCGCCTCATCGAGCAGCATGGCGATGATTCCGCCGTGGGCCATGCCGCCACCGCCTTGATAACGCGGCCCCAGAATAAACCGGCCGACGATGCGACGCTTCACGTTGTCTTGCGTGAAGGTCAGCTTCATGCCGCCATCGTTGGCGCCGCCGCAGCCGAAGCATTTATTCTCCGGATTCGGCGCGAGAATGATGGAGTCTTCGCTCAAACCAGAGCCACCCTGCTGCGTTCCGCGCGGCGCGCGCCACGCTGGCGTTTGCGCATTTCAATTTTCAGCATTTCGGCAAGAGTCGCTATCCCGCGTGTGATCTGCTTTTCGTCGAGCGCCGCAAATCCCAGATCGCAAAGTATTCGGCAGCGGATTCTGCACATAAAAATAACGGCCCGGCGCGAAGAGTACGCCGCGTTCCTTCACATGAATCAGCAACTCGCTGGCGTCGAAGCCGGGCGGCAGCTCCAGCCACAAACACATACCGCCATCCGGACGCGTCCAGCGGGTTCCGTCGGGCATGTATTTATGCAGAGCCTGATGTAGTGCTTCGAGGCGCAATGCGTATACCTTGCGCATACGGATGAGATGCTTAGTGAACAAACCGCGACGCAAAAATTCCGCGAGAGTGGCTTGCGCGAGCTGGTCGGTATGCAGATCGGTGGATTGTTTCACCAGTCGCAAACGTTCAATGGCCGCTGCGGGAGCGACGATCCAACCGACACGCAAGCCAGGGAAGGCAACTTTGGCGAAGCTGTCGATGTGCAAAACCAGATTGGAGCGATCCAGATGCTTCAGCGAAGGCACCCGCTCTTCACGGTTGTGCAGCCGCCCATAAATATGATCTTCGACGATGGGGACTTGATGGCGAGCAGCGAGGTCCAGAACTCTGCGACGTGCGGCCAGTGACATGGAAGTGCCAGTAGGATTCTGAAAGTCGGGCGTCAACACGATGAGCTTCACGCGATTGGCGGCCAGCGTCGCTTCGAGGGCGTCCATGTCTACGCCAAGTTCGCTGTTGGGTTCCGCGTGCGTTTTTACCGGGACGGCGAGGCACCGCGCGCGCGCGCCGTGGAAAATGGCCACGGCTCCGGGATACGTAGGATTTTCGAGAATTACCGCATCGCCGGGACGGACAAAGGCTTTGCTGATGATATCGAGCGATTGCTGGCAACCGTCGGTGATCAGCAGGTTTTCATCTTTGGCGACGATGCCTTCACGCTGGAGCATGTCGCGCAGTGCGTCTTTCAGCGGGGCATAACCGTCGGAAGGGCCGAGGTTCAGCACGTCGTTGGCTTCGCGGCGCAGCACTGTATTGACGCAGTTTTGCAACTCTTCGACCGGAAAATATTCCTGAGCCGGTCGCGCCATTACAAAGGACAAGGAATTCACCGGCGCGGTAGCACACAAGCGGCTTAAGACTTCTTCGCCGCGTTCATCGGCGAACAGCAGCTCCCAGCGAATGCCGTGATGGCCATTTAAAACCGCCGGGGCAGGGGGAGTGATTTTAAGGCCGTTGCCGTTGGTGCCCTTGATGAAGGTGCCGCGTCCGACGTGGCCTTGAATCAGGCCTTCGGATTCGAGTTCGGCGTAGGCGTTGGCAACGGTGGTGCGGTGAACGCCCAGCATGGTGGCGAGTTCACGGCTGGCGGGAATGCGATCGCCGTGGCGCAGGTCGCCGGCATGGACTAAAGCGCGCAGTTGATCGCGAAGTTGGATATAGAGGGGGACGTGACTTTCGGACTGGAGGTGCAAAGGCAGCATTGTCTCTCACCCTGAGACAATTTTAACAGGGATTGGCTGGTTGAAAGAGCCAATATGTCTTCTTCACCGCTTATTTACAAAGAGTGTTTCGCGCCCTACCCAAGCGAACTTGGCTCTGAAAAGTTACCGACGAACCGACGAAGGCAGCGCTGCTACTGGTCCGAGTCGTCCTTGTCATCCTCGTCGTCCGGTAGGCCGGTGAGTTCCCCGGGGTGTAGCACACGCGAGCACAAAGCGGCAGGATCGTCCCCTTTGCAGCGGTAAATGTTCACGAATGCTGGATCAGTCGGTTTGACCAGGTAGTCGCCCGCTTCCATCTTTTCGCTTTTGCCTTCGGTATCGACGGCGATGGGGCTGTCGGGATGGGCGCGCACCCGAAAAAGCTGGGAAGCCACTTCGTAGTTGGAGTACGTAAAGCAACGCTGAATGCAGGCGCTATCCACCACGTGCCCAACGAAGGGGGAGCGATTGTCAGCAGCAGGGATAGTAGGAATCACCAACGTGCCAAAGGGCAGCTTACTGACGATGGTCTCGGCATTCAGCTCCATGCGGTTGACCACAGCGGTTTCTTGAAAGAGAAATACAAAATAGACGGTGGCAGACAATGCCATCGCCGCAGCGATTGCGCGGTTGGGCCGCAGGTGGCTCAGGGCCGCCAATCCAAAAATCGCGGCCACTAACGTTAGACGAGCGACCAATACGCCCATCCACGCACCGTTGGGATCGGGGCGCAGGTCCTGTGGCAAAAGCCAAATGGACAACATGGAGACGAGATAGAGTTCGACAGACAGCTGCCACTGCGTGCTCTTCGGGGTGTCTGGTTTCTGCCGCATTAATTCCGACACGATCCAAGCGGCTGCAATGGCTAAACAGGCGTACGAAATCCATCGAAAACGAATGGAATAGAGCACGACTTGGTCGAGGCCGGTCCAGAAGTAGAAAGGCTGCTCCGGCCAAGCCACGCGCATACGCGTGGTATTCAGAAAAAAGCAGTGCGCCACACCGACCATTGCAAGCGCGGCGAGAGGAATGACTAGTCCCAACAAGCCGCTGAACCTTCGGCGCAGCAGCACATAGAGCAACACGCAGAGGCACCAGAGGGCGCCCATCGGATGCGCAAGAATGGCGGCACCCAAGAAAAATGCGCCGGCGATCCAATCCGAACTTCCGCGGGCCTTCCAGAAAAACGCCAGAGCCCAGCAGGCCAGCCCAATCGACAGGTAATAATTGAAAAAACCCATGTTGAAGACGAAGCCGTAGCTCAACATGGCAATCCAGGGCGCGAGCATCCACAGTGTCCGGCTGGTGGTGACGGCAACCAGTGCGAAGACGCCCCAGAAAAATATCAGCACGCACAGCGCGACTGCGATCTTTGGGCCTAAAACGAATCCAAACGCGCGGGCGGAATACAACAGCAGTAAATCGAAGAGAACGTTGGTGAATTTCCAAACGGTGTAAAGGCCGGGCGCTTTTCCGTGGGCGATTAGTTTTGCCAGCCAGGCGGTGTAGGTGTGACTTCCCAGATCGCCGGCTTCGAGGTGGTGATGCCAAAAGCAGGGAACTAACAGGCCGGTGGAAGTCGCAAAGATGGCAAGCAAATGTTTCTGGACGAAATGGCGAGCGGAGGAGAGAGTCGTTTCAGAATCCGTCATGAATGGAAGCGCAGAATTTTAGCGCACTCCATCCCTTGGGATTTCAATTATTTCGAGGCGTGGTTTTCGCCCAGGCGCTTCAAACGGTCGCGCAAGCGGCGCTGCAGCGGATGCGGGGTGTTGGGATTAAAGGCGACGAGATACCACAGTGGCTGGCTGCGATCCTTGCTGAGCCAGGTCAAAGTCGGGGCATCGGCATTGGGATGGCGCGCAACATTTTCGCGAATCGCGGCGTAGGGATGCTTGGCCAGCTTATTGAGAGTCTTCGAATTGGCGCGCGGATGCTCGCTGATCAAGCGCAACAAGTAAAAATCTTCTTCGGGAGCTTGCTTCACCAATTTTTCCAGCATGTCTGGCTTGGCGTCGGCGCTCAGGACCAGTCCAATTTTTTCATCCCACGCAGTATTGATCTGATTCAGCTCGCGGGTGCGCGCGTGAATTAGTTCTTCAAGAATCCGGCGCTCCTGCTGCATGCGAGCGATTTGTAGAGAGGTGCCTTCCAGCGAGTCGAGCACGCGCAGCAAATGCTGACGCTCGCCGAAGACAATCTGCGAGGTGCGCGTGGTCGTGCCTTTTTCTCGCTCTTTGTGCTGCACAAGATCCGAACGTCGCATGTTCAATTCGCTCCAGCCGATCGGAACTCCCCAGGGAATCGGCAAGCCGCGATGCTTCTCTGCGGCGCTGGCGGGCCCGAAATACACTGTGCCAGACTGAGCGAATTATGTTACGCGAGGGGTGTAGGGTAAAGTTTGGTTGGTACAGGATGTGCCCGATTAACAACGGCGGAGTAATAGAACTCTCTTAACCGCGTGGCGACCCGGCAGGATTTTGCGGCAAAAATTTCGAGGATGAATGAGCGCTTTCACTGAGCATCACGAAGAACTGGAACGCTACGAGCAAATGTTTGGAGTGGAGCGCGGGAGGTTGGCAGTTGCGCTGGATCGCATGACCAATGCGCTGGTATTGGTTGGGCAGCATGGCGTGTATTGCACCAGCCAGCGCAATCCCACCGTGCCGGCGATGGATTTGCGGATGGTTTTGCAGGAGTTGACGCACGCGAAGGAGTTGCTGCAGTCGGTGATGGAGGAGTTGAAGAAGAAAAGGGAAGAGCGGAATTCCTAGCGCGCGCCGTTTTTGCTGAAAAGGCGTTCAGGAAAGTAAGAAAGGATTTGAGTAGCGCTCTTTACCAATCGTTGTTACGGGGCCGTGGCCGGGATGGACGATGGTGCTGTCGGGGAGCTGCATCAGTTTTGAACGGAGCGAGTCCATGATTTGGTCCATCGAGCCGCCCCACAAGTCGGTGCGTCCGATGCTGCCGGCAAAGAGTGTGTCGCCGGCGAAAAGTTGCGGATTCGACAGCGTCACTTCTCCTGCGTCCTTTGGGAGGTAGAGGCAGACGCTTCCCGGTGTGTGACCGGGAGTATGTAGCACCGTGGCTTGGCAGCCGCCCCAGTGCAGGGTGTCTCCTTCTTTCAGCAAGTGATCGACGTTAGTCATTTCTGGCGCCTGCAATCCTAGAAACGCCGCCTGCACGTCCATTCCTTGATAGAGCGAAAGATCGTCGCGATGCATGAGCACCGGTGCGCCGGTGTAGCGGTGCAGTTTGCTGAGCCCGCCGACGTGATCGATGTGTGCGTGGGTGCTGACGATGGCTTGCACGTTGAGTTTGTGGCGACCGATGAGATCGAGGATGCGATGGACTTCGTCGCCGGGGTCGATCACCAGTGCTTCGCGCGTTACTGGGTCGCCGATGATGGTGCAGTTGCACTGCAGAACGCCCACCGGAATGGTGATGTAGATCAGTTCGCGGAGTGCCGCGCCTGGTTCTTCGAGCGTGGAGGGCTGCGGTTCGGCTAGCTCGAGGTCGTCGAGATCTTCGGGGTCGCCTGGTGGGATGGGATCGTCGGTGCGGCTCATGTCGGTGACAGCGATTATACCATTCGTGTTTGTTGGCCGACGCAACGCGCCGAATCCTGCAATGGCTCGGTTTCCGCACCGTCAAACGCGATTTGTTAGACTGTTGTTGGGTCGCTACACATGGCAGAAGACACACAAACAATTCTTGAGACGCCACTCGCTGCGGTACATCGCGCTGCTGGTGCAACTATGGGTGTGTGGTTTGGTTGCGAACTGCCGGATCACTTTGGCGATCCGCGCGAAGAGCAGCGCTATCTTAACGAAAGCGTTGCGCTGTTTGATAAAAGCTTCCGCGCTTACTTGGCCTTCACTGGGCCCGACCGTGTTCGTTATCTGAACGCCATTTTGACCAACAATATTAAGGATCTGAAGCCTGGAGACGCGGTGGTTTCGCTCCTTCTGAATCCGCAAGGACGGATTCTGGCGGAGATTGAGACGCTGGCTGAACCGGATCGACTCGTCGGCGTTACTTACCGCGCGATTCGGGAGCGGCTGCTCGAAACTCTTGAGAAGTACATCATCATGGATGACGTTACGATCACCGATGAGACGGACAAATATGCGAGTCTCGTGCTGGAAGGGCCGCGGGCGGGGCAGGCGGTGCGAGAGTTGACCGGCGTGAACTTGGCGGAGTTGAACGAGTCGCAGCGAATCGGTGTAGTGGTCAAAGGTGGGACGGCTGCGCAACAGCCGATATCTTGTTTCCTTGAAAAACGGTATGCCGGGGCGGAATTTGTCGTCGAGCGCGATAAGGCCGCGGCACTGTGGGAAATTTTGCGGCAAGCGGCGCGGGCGCACGGCGGCGGGCCGATTGGTTACGAGGCGTTCAGCGCGCACCGACTGGTGCAAGGTCGGCCGTGGTTCAGCTACGACTTCGGCGAAAAACAGATTCCGCACGAGGCCGGCCTGGAATCGAGCCATATCAGTTACACGAAGGGTTGTTACACCGGACAGGAAATTGTTGAGCGGGTGCGGTCGCGCGGGCAGGTGAATCGGCGGCGGGTGCAACTCATTTTTTCGGGCGATGCGGTTCCAGCGAGCGGTACGGAACTTGTTGCCAATGGTCAGGCGGTTGGCTACGTGACGCGCGCGGCGCGATCTTATTTTCCGCCGCAAATTTTGGGGATGGGTTATCTCACCAAAGACTTTCGAGCGCCGGGAACCATAGTGCAGTGGAGCGGTCGCGAGGCGCGGGTGGTGGCCGATGGCTCGCCCGCGGCGACCGACGAGCCGCGGTAAACTGGCGCACCGCAACCTGATTCGCAGACATCTATTTGAGTAGGGGTGACGGAGCCGCGCATGGCGCAACCACATCAACCGCATCGAGTGATTATTTTAGGTGGCGGATTTGGCGGGCTGGCCGCAGCGCAAAAGCTGAAGCACGCGCCAGTTGCGGTCACGCTGATTGATCGCCGCAATTTTCACTTGTTTCAGCCGCTGATGTATCAGATCGCGACCGGCTCGCTCTCGCCCGGCGAAATCGCTGCGCCCCTGCGGGGAGTTTTGAGCAAGCAGAAAAATACCCAAGTGCTGCTCGGAGAAGTTTCGGATATCGATCCGAGTGCCAAGAAAATCACGCTGCTCGATGGCGGGGTATTTGAATACGACTCGCTGATTGTGGCCACCGGCTCGCAGACTTCTTACTACGGCAAGAATGGTTGGCGTGAGTGGGCACCCAGTCTCAAAACCGTCGAAGAAGCCACCGCCATTCGCCACAAAATTCTTTACGCCTTTGAACGTGCGGAACGCGCGGTTAGTCCTGAAGACGCGCGCGCGTGGCTCACGTTTGTGATCGTCGGCGCGGGGGCGACCGGTTTGGAACTTGCCGGAGCCCTCGCGGAGATCGCCAACGAAACGCTGAAACACGATTTTCGCCACATCAATCCGAAGAACGCGCACATTCTTTTGATGGAGGGCGGGCCGCGCGTGCTGGGCTCCTTCCCAGAAGATCTTTCCGCCAAAGCGGAAAAATTGGTCAAGAATCTGGGCGTCGACGTGGTGAAAGGCGTGATGGTCACGGATATCGACGGCCAGGGTGTGACGTTCAAACGAGGAGAAGTCACCGAACGCCTCGCCGCCCACACGGTGCTGTGGGCAGGCGGAATCGAGACTACTTCGTTTGGCCGAAAACTCGCCGAACGCACCAAGGCAGAGACCGACAAGAAAGGCGCCATCAAAGTCACCGGCGATCTCACCATTCCCAGCTACCCGGAGATTTTTGTAGTAGGAGATTTAGCGAATTCGCTGGGAAAAAAAGACAAGCCGCTTCCCGGCGTCGCGCAGGTGGCGATCCAGGGCGGAGCATTCGCGTCTAAAACCATCAAAGCGCGCCTCGAAGGCAAACCGAACGGCGTCGGAAATTTTCATTATTTTGACAAAGGCGACATGGCGGTCATCGGCCGCGCTGCGGCAGTCGCCAACGTTTTTGGAGTCCACCTTTCGGGATTGATTGCGTGGCTGACCTGGGTGTTCATCCACCTGATTTATATTGTTCAGTTTCAGAGTCGCGTCATGGTGTTCATGCAGTGGGGATTTGAATATCTGACGTTTAGCCGAGGCGCGCGCTTGATCACCGGAACTGCGGCGACCGATTCGATTCGTCCGCCCGGCGCGATCAGCATGTCTGGAGAATCCGACTGATGCTTAGTCGCTAAGTCGTCGTGCGGCGTGGGCAAATTCGTCGCTCCGATTCGGCGCTGCAATGCGGCTGGCGTTTCCTTCCGTGAGTCCTGTGAGTGCTTGCTTCATCGCAAAAATATCCAACCTGTACTGAAATCTTCCAACCTGCACTTCTGAACACGACTGTTAGCAGCCTCTAACGCGGCGCGCAGTGCACTCCTTTGCTTCCCCTGACCAGTAGTTTTGCCGCGCTAACACCCCTATTCTGCAACTGCTTCGGGACACCCCTTCTGCAACTCTCGAGCAAAAAAAATCGCCGCCATCCAGAGATGCCGGCCAGAGACCAGAATGGGAGATGTTCACTTGCGAATTACGGGAAAGACGCTCACCGCTTCACTCTTTATCAGCTCGATCTTCGGAATTGCCGCGCAGGATGCTTCTGGCGCGCCGGCCATGCCAGGTTGCGTGCAGTCGGCCACTTCGTGGGTAAATGCTTCACTGCTCCGAACTGAAACACACGGGTTTCGCGTTAGCTACGATGCTACGCCGCTGAACTCGAGCATGAACGCCATCTCCGGCGTGTCCAACGGTGCAGCCACGGATTACAACAGCCTGGCCGCAGCGGTGCGTTTTAATCCGAATGGTATGATCGATGCGCGCAACGGCGGAGTCTTTACCGCCTCCTCGCTTCAATTCGTTCCGAACGCGACACACCACGTGATCATGGATGTGAATGTTGCCACTCGCACCTACAGCGCCTACGTGGTGATCGCCGGCGTACAGCACACCATCGGCACTAACCTCGCGTTCCGCAGCCAGCAGTCGCAAGTGACCGCGCTCAGCGTGGTCGGTGCGCTCTCTGCTGTCGGCACCCAGAGCATCTGCAACATCAGCGTGACCAACGAAACTGCGCCGCCGTCCATCACCAAGCAGCCAGCGAGCGCTTCGGTTGCGTCGGGACAGACCAGCACGTTCTCTGTCACCGTGACCGGCACGCCTGCCGCGACGTATCAGTGGAGCAAGAACGGCGCAGCCATCGCGGGTGCGACGGCGTTCGAGCTACACCACTCCGGCGACCACTTCTTCGGACAATGGCGTGCAGTATCGCGTCGCGGCCACCAACTCGGTCGGCACGGTGACTAGCTCGACCGCGACGCTGACGGTGAGCGCACCGGCGACCTACGTGCTGAGCGCCAGCGTAAAGACGGTAGCCTTCGGCAACGTGAATATTTCGAGCACCGGCACGCAGACGATTACGCTGACCAACGCCGGCAACCACAATGTGACGATTGCGCAGGTGCTGGTGGCGGGCGCGGGTTTCAACTCTTCCGCAGCTAATGGACTGACCTTGGCGCCGGGACAGTCCACCACGCTGACTTCGACCTTCACTCCAGCGGCCAGCGGCGCGGCCAACGGCAGCGTCACGGTCACCAGCAACGCCACCAACTCTCCGGCAACGATTGCCATGAGCGGCACGGGCGTGGACGACCAGAAGCACACCGTAGCGCTGAACTGGGCGGCTGAAACCAACGGCGTGACTGGCTTCAACGCGTACGTCGCAACCACTTCGGGTGGCCCATACTTGAAACTGACCACGACCCCGTCGAAGACCGCAACGTTCACCGACAACAGCGTGCAGACCGGCCAGACTTACTACTACGTGGTGACCGCGGTGAACTCTTCGAACCAGGAAAGCGCCTTCTCGACCGAAGTGGCGGCGTTGGTAAAATAGGCGGTACGAGATAATCCGCAGAAATAAGAGACAGTTACAAAGTCAGAAGCCCGGCACGCGATTCGCGCGCCGGGCTTCTGTTTTTCTAGTGTGATTGATTGAAGATCGGGCGCTTAACTGACGCTCGGAGCACGTCGCGGTAGCCGCACGCTCTGTTCGAGGTAAGCGTTCAAATACTCGCGCATGTCGTGTAACGATTCGGGGCTGCCGGTCAAACGGCTAATCAGCAGCGCCCCTTCCAGCGAGGCGATGATGCGCTGTGACAGTTTCAGCGCGTCGACGCCGCGGCGAATCTGGCGCTTTTTGATGCCCTCGAAAATTGTTTTGGAGAGGCGCTCAGTCCAACCGAGTAGCGCCTTTTGCGCTCGCGCGCGGAGCAGGGGATTGCCGTCGTCGGCTTCCACGGCGGTGTTCATCAGCGGGCAGCCGCCGGGAACCAGCCCGGTGCGGACCAGAACAAAATTGTCGATCATCTTTTTCATGCGGTCGACGCAGTCGGAGACTTCGGTGGTGCCATCGAGACGCTCCGAGACAGCCTTGCCCCAGGAATAATCGAAGGCCGCAGTAGCTAGTTCTTCTTTTCCGGAAAAGTGGCGGTAAATGCCGCCCTTTTGCAGGCCGGTGGCCTGCATCAGGTCCGACAGGGAAGTGCCCTCGAAGCCTTTCTTGTTGAACAGAGGGGCCGCCTTTTCCACGATGGCCTGGCGGGTTTGTTGTCCTTTGGTTGGTTGCATCGCTCGGAACCCCTTACCTGACAATTAAAAAGACCGACTGGTCTCAAAAGCCAGTTTAGCATACTATGGGATGCGACCGAACGGTCTCTTTTGCATCTAATCCCGCAAGTTCATGAGCGCTACTCTCACCGCCGCTGCTCCACCCGCCCAAGCCCTGCCGTCTTCGTTAGCGTTGCCGCGGGAAAAGCTGATCAATCCGTGGGTCATCGCCATCACCGTGACGCTGGCCACGTTCATGGAATTGTTGGACACGGCGATTGCCAACGTGGCGCTTCCCCACATCGCCGGGGGCTTGGCGGTCAGTTCCGAAGAAAGCACATGGGTGTTGACCAGCTACCTGGTTTCGAACGCGGTGGTGCTGCCGCTTTCCGCGTGGCTTAGCCGGCTGCTGGGCCGCAAGCGTTACTACATGATTTGTGTGGCGCTCTTCACCGTCAGCTCGCTCTTGTGTGGATTCGCTCCGAGCTTAGGCGCGCTGATTTTCTTTCGCGTGTTGCAAGGCATCGGTGGCGGAGGACTCGCGCCGGTGGAGCAAGCGATCCTGGTCGACACCTTTCCCGCGGCCAAGCGCGCGGCGGCGTTTGCACTCTACAGCATGGCGATTGTGACTGCGCCGGCCATCGGACCACCGCTCGGCGGTTGGATCACCGACAACTGGAGCTGGCGCTGGGTCTTCTTCATTAACATTCCCATCGGGATCATTTCGCTGATTCTGACCAGCCGGCTGCTTTCCGATCCGCCGGAATTTACGCGAGAAGTTCAGGCGGCCCGCAAAGCCGGCCGGATGAAAATCGATGGTTGGGGAATCTTTTCCGTGGCGCTGGCATTTGCGTGCCTGGAAGTAGTGTTAGATCGCGGGCAAACCGAAGATTGGTTCGAAAGCAACTTCATCATCGTATTTTTCACCATCGCAGTGTCGGCGCTGCTTTTCGCCGTCATCTGGGAGTGGCGCCACCCGGATCCAGTGGTGGAAATCCGCCTGTTAGGTGATCGCAATTTCGCGCTGGCCAACATTTTCTATTTCATGTTTGGCTTCACGCTGTATGGGTCAACCGTGTTGATTCCGCAGGTGCTGCAGCACCTCTACGGCTACACCGCGACTGACGCCGGGCTGGTATTAGGTCCGGGAGCGTTTGTCATTGTGATGCTCGCCCCGGTAGTGGTGCGTATTTTGCCAAAGGTCGGAGTGAAGCGGCTGCTGGCGTTCGGCTACTTCGTTTTCGGACTGGCGATGTGGTATTTCGCGAGCTTTACGTTAGCCACCGATTATCGCCACGAAGCGCTGGCTCGCGGGTTGCAAGGATTGGGCATCGCCACTTTGTTCGTTCCAGTGAGCCAACTGGCCTATTCGAACATCGACAAAAACAAGAACAACAAAGCCTCCAGCCTCACCAATTTGTTTCGCAATCAGGGCGGGAGTTTCGGCATCGCCTTCGTGACCACCATGGCCACGCGCCGCGCGCAGTATCACCAAAGTGTTTTGGTGGCGCACGCCACGCCGTTTGATGAGCGCTACCAGCGATTCCTGGCAAACCTGACTGATTATTTCGCGACGCATGGTTTGTCGCGCCCGGACGCGGTCGTTCACGCGCAGGGCCAGGCCTTCGCGCTGATTCAACGCCAAGCCGCGTTCCTAGGTTATATGGATTGCTTTACCGCTTTGGGTTGGTTCGTGGTGTTAGCCGTGCCGCTGGTGTTGCTGATCAAGAAGTTTAAGTCCGCTTCCAGCTCCGCAGGCCACTAGTGCGACTCGATTAAATCGAACTATCGAGGATGTTTTCGACATAGCCGGCGGTGCCGGTGTCGGCGACGATTTGTGCGGGATTGCCGATGAGCACGGAGTTGGGCGGCACGTCAAAATTAACATAAGCGCCGGGGCCGATGAGCGAGCCCGCCCCGATCGTGACTCGGCCGACGATTACTGCGTTGGTGCCGATCCAGACCCGGTCACCGATGGTGGGCGCGCCCTGACGTTTGCCGCGATTGGTTTGGCCGATGGTGGTGCCGACTGCGATGTTGACGTTGCGGCCGATGCGAGCCTGATGGTTGATCACCAGTGCGCCGAGGTGGCCCAAATAGAGGCCAGGGCCGATCTGGGTGCCCTCGAGAATTTGGTAGCCGTACTTGATGGTGTAGTGCTCGCGACGGAAGCGGCAGAAGTAGTAGGCGAATTTGGCGAGCAGGCCGGGGCGAGAACGGAAATGCATGGCTGCGCGCAGCCAGAAGGTGAAACGAAACGGGTAGGTACGCAGATAGGATTTCAGAAAGGTCCGAGCGTCAACCCGTGCGTGGTAGCGATACAGATCGCTTCGAATGGTTTCCCAAAAGGCTGATGGGGAGACGCTCGGAGACGAGCCCGGAAGCCCCGATGTTGTTTCTCGCGGTAACTCGACAAAGGTAGCCACGACCCAAAGTAGCAAAGCGGTGAGGTGGCTTGAATGGGCCAAATGTACTGGTCTTGCAGGGGTAATAATGGCTAGTACTCAACCGGCTCGAACGAATGTTTGACGGACTACATAGTAAGAGACGGACTGCGTGGCCTGCAGGTTTCAGGTGCGGGACGAGACCCTTCCAACTATTCGTCGCGCAAGGCGATCACTGGATCGACACGCGCCGCGCGCGCCGCAGGGATAATGCAAGCCAGCACCGCCACCGCCAACAACGTGGCAGAGGTTACTGCATAGATGCTCAGCGAAGAGGGTTTTGCTCCCACCAGCAAACTTTTCAGCAGTTGACCTAGCATCAGCGCCAGTCCCACTCCCACAACGAGACCCGTAGCTCCGAGTTGCAGGCCCTTGGCCAAAATCATGCGCGTGACGTCCGCAGTGCTCGCGCCAACCGCGACACGAATTCCAATTTCGCGAGTGCGTTGGGTTACGGCGTAAGCCAGTACGCCATAAACACCAATGCACGCCAGGAGCAACGCCAGCGCGGCGAAAACTCCCAACAGAATCATGGGCCGTTGCCGATCGGATAGATTGCTGGCGATGAGTTGGTCCATCGTTTTGATACGCATGAGCGGTTGCTGCGGATCGACCGCCCACACGGCTTCGCGCAACGCGCTGGCAGCCAACGCCGGTTCCTGCGCGGTGCGCACCACCAGATAGTCCGCGCCGGGTCGCTTGACTTGCTCGGTGGGTAGATATACTCCGGGCTTCAGATTGCGCAGCAGCCCGATCTCACGCAGATCCGTCACGACTCCCACCACGATGATCCACGGAGTATCTGGCCCGCCGATGTGAATGCGTTTGTTCAGCGCGCTGCGGCCCGGCCAGTGGCGCTCGGCGAAAGTCTTGTTGACCACCACCACGAGTTGCGAGCCTTGCACATCGCTGGGTTGCAGCAGACGGCCTTCCAGCAACCGCGCGCCGACGGCCTCGAGATAACCTGCGGTCACCTCACGATAGAGAGCATCCAGGACGTGCCCTGGGCTGAACGGCGGTTCGCCCTCCACCGAATAGGCCTCGGTATCTCCTTCCGCGGTGAACGGCGCGTCGGAAGCAAATGCGGCATTGACGATGCCCGGCTCCGCGCGCAGGCGTTCCAGAACGTCGCGATAGAAATTGCAGATCTTCGGATCGGTGTCGTACTTGGATTGAGGTAAGGGCACGGCAGCGGTCAGGATGTGGTCGGAGCGGAAGCCCAGGTCCATTTTGTTCAGGTTCCGCATGGTTTGAATCATCAGGCCGGCGCCGACCAACAGCGCCAAGGCCAGCGCAAATTGCGCGACTACCAAAGCATCGCGCAGGCGCAGGCCTTGACGGGATTCCCCGGTGCGGCCGCCCTCTTTCAGCACGTCATGAATGGAGAAGCGGGAAACTTTCAATGCGGGAATTAGTCCAAAGACCACGCCGGAAAAAATAGAAATGCCCAGCGCGAAAAACAGAACCCAAGGATTGAGCGTGAAAGACGCCCCGGCCATCTGTTGCGGGACGTAATTTTCCAGCAGGCGCCAACAAACCACCCCCAAAGCCAAACCCAAGATGCCGCCGGTCGCGGATAGCAACAAGCTCTCGGCCAGAAGCTGGCCGACGATTTCCTTTTTGCCGGCGCCCAACGCGAGGCGGACAGCGATTTCGCGGCGGCGTCCAGTGGCGCGCGCCAGAAGAAGGTTGGCGAGATTCGAACAGGCGATCAACAGAACGAAGACGGAGGCTATCTGCAGAACCCACAAGCCGGCGCGAGTGTCGCCAGCGAATTCCTGGTGGAGCGGAATCACCACCGCGCCGATGTTGGTGTCGCTGTCCGGGTACTGTCGGGCCAAGCGGGTGGCTACCAGGCTCATGTCCCGCTGCGCGGTCTGCGGCGTGGTGCCGGGCTTCAAGCGGGCCACCACGGTTAGAAAATGGGAATCGCGCTTGGCCAAAACTTCCGGCGTGAAATATCCGCCGCTCCAATAATCGAATTCGCGGGTGGGGAAATAGAAGTCGCGGGGCATGACTCCGTGGACCGTGGTGCTCTTGCCGTTCAGCAGGATGCTGCGGCCGATAATCGTCGGATCGCTCCCGAAGCGGCGCTGCCACAAGTGGTAACTGAGAACTACGCAGTCGCATTTCGCTGCGTCTTCCGCGGCGGTCCAGGGGCGGCCCAAGAACGGTTGGGCCTGCAACACGTCGAAAAAGTTGGCGGTCACCGCGCCGCCCAGGAGCTGTTCGGGCGCTTGGTCGCCGGTGAGGCTGGTAGTGCGATAACGGAGCGCGGCCATGTCAGTGAACACCTGGTTCTGCGCACGCCAGTCGACAAAGTTTGCTGGGGCTGGAGTATTGTGGGCGAAGCCGATGAAGGAGGCGTCCTCCCACACGGCTACGAGGCGAGCGGGGTCGCCATACGGCAGCGGTCTCAGGAGGATCGCCTCGACTGCGCTGAAGATGGCGGTGTTGGCGCCGATCCCCAGGGCCAGCGCGGCGACGGCGATGAAGAAATATCCGGGGCTGTTTTTGAATTGTCGTACGGCGTAACGAAGCAGTTCGGCGAGGCGCATATGAGGTAAACGCAATTGGCCGCCGCGATGTTTCTAGAAAAAACGCACTACTTCCGCGGCTAGCCGCGAGGACTCATAAAAGAAGGGTGACCAGGTTCGATTTTGGTTCGAGAACGTGGGCCTTCGTTTTCGTACTTAGAGAGCGTTACCAGTAGAGCTTCAGCGCGAACTGAAACTGGCGGGCGTCGTAGGCGGAGGTTGGTTGGCCCGCGGAGCAGGTTGAGCCGGCGGTCGGATCGCAGAGTTGATTGACGGCGGCGACGTTGGTGCGGTTGAACAGGTTGAAGGCGTCGGCGATCAGGTCCAGCTTGAAGCGCTCGCCGAGAGGCACTCGTTTGGAAACGCGCATATCCCACTGGAAAAATCCCGGGGTGGTGAAGCGGTTGCGTCCGAGGACGCCGTCGCAGCCGGCGGGCGGACTGATTCCTGGGACGGAGAAAGTGGTGAAGGCGTCGGTCAGGCACAAATCGGCGGCCGAAAACGTGACGCCGTTGATGAAGGGGGACGTTGTACCGGCGCCTACCGAGGGCCGGGCTTGCGATGCGCCCAGATCGAGGCGCGTGTCGGTGCCGGTGATTACGTTGAAGGGGCGGCCCGAAGAGAGTTCCACGATCGGAGCGAGTGTGAAGCCGGCCGCGATGTGCCGCCACAGGCTTTCGCCGCTGTGGGCTTCGCCGCTCTGCATTACGGCGCTGGTCACCCAGCGATGGCGCTGATCGTTGTCAGAGTTGCCGCGCTCGAGGAACGGGAAGCGGCTGTCTTGCGGCTCGAGGGTCGATTGCAAGTCGGTCGAGTCGTCGATGGAATGCGACCAGGTGTAACTGGAGAGGAGTTCGAAGCCTTTTGAGAAGCGCTTGGTTACGTTGACGGTCAGCGCGTGATACCAGGAATTGCCGCTGGATTGTTGCGTATCGACGCTGTTGAAGGGCACCGGCACACCGAAGCCTGCGGGATAACCGGCCATTTGTGCGAGTGCGACTTGGGTGGCGTATCCGATGTTGGCGTCGCCGCCGCCGGTCGCCGCAGCAAATGACGGGTTCGGTCCCGACGGGCGGAAGAAATTGAAAAACGCGGGAGTGCCTACAAATTTTCCGTTCAGCGCGGCTGCAGGGCCAGGGCATCCGGTGAGAACACCGAGGGCTTGCGGGGCAATCACGGTGACGCCGCAGGTGCCGGGGCCGTTCGTGCCCGCGGCAAAGGACGTGGTTGGCGCGACGACTGTAACCGGGTTCGAGAAGCCCAAACCGGCCGCGTCGGCGAACTCGAGATTGTTGGCGAGCAATTGTGGATCGGTGGAGTTGACGTCCACCGGCCGGTTCAAATGCTCGCCGCGGGTGAATTGGTAGCCCACGCTGACTTTCCAGGAATTGGTGATTTGCCGCTCGATGGTTAGGTTGGCTTGCTGCGCGTAACCAAACTGGAAATTCTTGTCGACTGGCAGAGTGAAGGGCAAAATCGGCAGCGGAAAACCTGCTGCCAGATAATTTTGATTGGCGAAGAGGGAATCCGGCTTGAGCGGATCGAAGCGTTGCTGGTCCGGCAAATAGCCCATGCTGGGCAGCGCGTTTAGTACGCCCTGAAAAATCGAGGAGCCGTTCAGATTGCTGGGGCTGTCCAGTCCACCGCCGCATACCGGGGTGACCAATCCGCATGCCGAGGCAGTGCCGCCGGCGGAGAGTAACTGTACCGAGCGCCCGCCTTCCGCCGTTACGGAGTTGAAGGCCACCGCGAGCAGTGGATGGTCGTAGAAAATTCCGTATCCGGCGCGGACGACCATTTTTCCGTCTCCGCGCGGATCCCAGGCGATGCCCAGGCGCGGCGATACGTTGTTGTAGTCGCGCGGGATGCCTTCCACTACGCCCAGGGCTTTTTCTGCAGCGGCGTTGATGGCGGTGGCCGGCGCAAACAAAGGAGTGATTTCCACGTCGTAGCGCACGCCATAGTTCACAGTGAATTTGCGACTGGCGCGCCAGCTATCCTGGAAGAAAAACCCGATGGGGATGTTGTCGAAAGGCTCGTTGGAGCTGCCGATACCTTGGATGTAGGTAGTGGGAATTCCCAATCCGTACGATTGCAATCCTGTGGTGCCCGGCAGTGCGATGGACTGACCGTTGCCCAGCGGTATCGAGTCGGGGAAGCCGAAGGTATCTGCAGACAGGCCGCCGAAATTCACGTCGCCGCCAAAATCCAAGGTGAAGATTTGCGCTTTGCCGGAGCGCAGTTGCACGAGATTGAAATCGCCGCCCATTTTGAAGGTGTGCGCGCCGTGGGTGATGGTTACGTGATCGGTGAACTCGGTGCGGCGTTCAATGCGATCAACCGTTGAATAGGGTTCGCGGCCGAAGTAAGCGTAACCAGGGATGTTCACGCCGATGTCGGAGCCGCCGGGCAACTCGGAATAGCCAAAGTGCAAGCCGCGGCGCGCGTACTGCACGCGGGCTTCGTTGAATGCTGTGGGACTGACAATGGTGTCGTGCTGGCCTACCACGGAGAAATCGCGGTACTGGTTGACGCCTGCGCGGGTCGCGGCGTTCTGTCCAAACACCTGGTTTTGGGAAGTGGATTGCACGCCGGTGACGAGTGAAGGAGAAACGTTGACGCGCAGGAACGAAGAGTTGGCGTCGTTCCAACGCTGATCGAGGCGCGCCGACCACAAACTGGTTTTTTCGGTGATGGGATAATTTCCGCGCAGGGAATTCAGCCCGACGTAAGAAGCCGGCAGTGGCGCGATGCCTTCGCCAATCGCGGAGCACTGCACTGCATTGACGGTTTGACCTGCCGGGCATGCTACCGGGATGGGAAATTGTGCGCCCGGTCCGGGACTCAAAAATCCGCTGGTCAATCCCGCAGAGACCGCTCCAAAATCCAAACGATTCAGTGCCACGCTCGATGCCGAACCGTAGAGCACGCCGTATTGCACTGCCAAACCCTGTAACGTCGGATTGCCGGTGGCCAAAAGGGAATTGACCGCCGTCGCTTGCGGGCCGGTCAATTGCACATTCAGCGGGCCGCCCGGAGTGGGCAGCGTGACCGCTTGCAATCCAAAATTGTCGATGCCGATGCTGTCGAAGCCGGTTTCTTCGCGCAGCGTGTCTTCATAAGAGAAAAAATAAAACGTTTTGTCTTTTTTGAGCGCTCCGCCAAGCGTCAGCCCAGCCTGCACGCGGGTGTAGGCTTGCTTGACCGGATCGAGTTCGCCGGTAGTCGGATCGATCTGTCCGGAAAACGCATTGCGGGCTTGGAACGCTTTGTTTCGGAAAAACCCAAACGCGTCGCCATGAAAGTCGTTACCACCGCTCTTGGTGACAATGTTGATGACCCCACCGGTAGCGCGTCCATACTCGGCGTTGTAGTTGCTGAGAATGAGCTGAAATTCCTGCACTGCTTCCTGCGAGACGGTGGAACGAATACCGTTCACAGAGTTGTCTACGGCATCCGCGCCATCGACGCTGACCATGTTCGAACGCGCTCGCGCGCCGTTTACGTTCAGGCCGCTATTCGGCGCCGGACCAATCGTCGGAGAAACGTCGCGGGTGGTCTGCGAATTGGTCAGCGTGAAGTTGATGTAGTTGCGGCCGTTGATGGGCAAATTGTCGATGCGCCGCGCTTCGATCGTTTGGGATACCTCGGTCTTGGTGGTTTCGATGGGGGCAGTCTCGGTGGTGACATTCACCGTCTGGGAGACTCCACCCAGCGCCAGTTGCGGGTTGATCGTGGCGTTCTCACCTACCGTCAAATTCACAGCGGAGTTTTCGTATTTGCCGAAGCCGGCACCGCCGGCCACCGTCATGGTGTACAAGCCGGGCGTCAGTCCAACGATGTCGTAGCGCCCCGAGTCATCGGCTTCCGCGGTGCGCACCGCGCCGGTGGCTTTGTATTCCAGGGTAATCTGCGCGCCCTTTATGCCTAGACCTTGCGGATCGGTCACCGTTCCTGAAACCGTCGCAGTATTCACTTGGGCGTTCGCCACACCTGCCAGTCCAATCCACATCGCGCACAAGCACGCCACCAGACACACAAAAAGTCTGCGATTCATGTATCCCCCAAGGAGTGATCGCCATGCTCCGCTACCCCTAGCAAAACACGGCGAGATTTACGCGTGCACTACCCTTTGACGGCTGGTCACTTCGTTCGTTGGCACTCACCATAATCTGAATTCTTTGGTGATAGCGCTTCGCAGACTGGTGGTGAATGTCACCTTCGCGCAAACCATATGCTCGACTCAGTGCACTGTCAAGCCGACCCGCCAAAGGTGGCAACCAAAGAGGTACAGCGCGTCACGGAGGTAAAAAAAAGAAAACCCCGCACGCCGAACCGGATGCGGGGTTAGACAGAAGTTGAAATCTACAACGATTCTTACAGCTGGTCGCCCAGGTTGGCGAGGCGGTCCTGAATGGCGGAACGAAAATCGTCGCACAGATGTTGGAGCTTCTGCTGCTGCTCGGGGTTCAGCGCTGCGAATACTTCGTAGCGAATCTTTTCTCGTTCCACGAGAGCGTTGGTCAACGTGGCGTTCCGCTGTTGCGCGACGGAGCGTACAAACGCTTCATCGTATGCCGGCTTGCTGCGTAACTGGGCATTCTGCTGCTCCAACTCGGCGGCGATCGATTGAATCGTGGGCTTTTCTTTCTGCAGAATTGCTTTGATCGACTCGCGTTGCGCGTCGGTTACATCCAACTCGCGCTCCAAATGCCTAATGAAAAATCCGGCGTGCTGCGCGCGCCACGAGCCCGCCTGCCGCGCTGCGGCGCGTGCTACTCCCAGCACTCCCAAACCTAAAACTCCCAGCAATCCGAAAATCACGACCTTCTTCATGGCGAATCTCCTGAACCCAAAGCGACCTTTTACGACAGGCCACTTACCTTAGTAACACGAGCGTAGCTACGCGGAGTGTAAGGAAGTGTCGTGAATCGCTACTGCTCACTAATCGCGAGAAACTGCGCACAGCAACGTTTTCCAGACACTTCCTTACACCACTGGCGACAACTCTTCCGCTACTTTGTGTTTGTACAGGCAAGCGGCCTGAGATTTCATCAGCCGCAAAATCAAAAGGAGTAACACCATGAAATCTCAAATCTCGGCAGTGGCTCTCGGTATTTTGCTGCTTTCCAGCAGCGCATTTGCGCAGCGCACGCGCAGCACCACGGTCACCGGCGCAGGTGGACGAACAGCGACGCGCACGGCGACCCGGCAGGCCGGCAATGTCAGCTCCAGCACCACCGGCCCGAACGGTAACACCGCTTCGCGAAACGTAACGCGTTCCAACGGCACGACCAACGCTACCGTGACCGGGCCCGCGGGTAATTCCGCGACGCGCACGACTACGCACGCTCCGGGAAGCTCGCAAACCACGGTGACCGGGCCGAACGGCAAAACCGCTACGGGCTCGACCACTCACACGCCGGGCCACACTTCAACGACCGTGACCGGCCCTAACGGCGGAACTGGCAGCCGCGTTGTCAACCGCGCCCCGGGCGGCGCCACTGCGACCGTCACCGGCCCGAACGGGAACAGCGCCACTCGTCAGCGAACCACCACGACCAGCTCGTCCTCGTCTTCCAGCAATCAGTAGGTCGTTGTAAGTGGGCCTGGGCCAAATTTAACGGGGCGAGATTTTTATCTCGCCCCGTTTCACTGTTCGCCTTCGCCTCGCGATTCGTGCATTCAAACCGTCGACGATGCACCGCACGTAGTATCTTCCTAACAGGAGTCACCACCTCAACGGCATGACGGCCATCCCGATCCTGCTCATCGACGACGACGTGGAGCTGTGCGCTTCGCTTACGCGCGTGCTTACTATGGATGGCTTCATGGTTACCGCAGTGCACGATGGCGACGCCGGTATCGCTGAAGCCAAAAGAGCCAATTACCAACTCATCGTTCTCGACGTGATGCTACCCGGCAAGGATGGCAAACAAGTCCTGCGCCGGGTCCGCATGTTTTCGCGCGTGCCGGTAATTATGCTGACCGCGCGTGGCGATGAAGCCGATCGCATCGCCGGCCTCGAAGGTGGCGCTGACGACTATCTTGCCAAGCCGTTCAACGTCCGCGAGCTGGTCGCGCGGATGCGTGCAGTCCTGGGGAGAGCCAGCGCGACGCCGCTTCCGGACGTTTATCGCATCGGCGACCTGGAAATTCACGCCACCAATCGCGCCGTGCTCAAAGAAGGTCAGGCCCTCGACTTGACCGGCGCCGAATTCGACGTGCTACTCCTGCTGGTGCGCAGTGCCGGCAAAGTTCTCAGCCGCGACGAAATCGCGGAGGCCGCGCTGGGCCGTTCGATTGGCGCCCTCGATCGCAGCGTCGATAATCACGTCAGCAACCTACGTAAAAAGCTGGGCGCACAAGTTGGCAAGTCCGAGCGTATCCAGAACATTCGCGGCCAAGGCTACCTGTATAGCGGCGAAGCGTTGGACAAACCTTCGTCGCCGGCGGTGAGGCGGAAATCATGATCCGCACCATCTACAGCAAAATTTTCCTGTGGTTCTGGTTGGCGATGATCGGGGTGACCGCGTCGGTGCTGGTCATTACATTGGCCACTGGGGCTCAGCCGCTGGGCCGCCGCTGGATGTCTCGCACGCTCGATTTTTATGCTCGCAGTGCCGTCGACTTCTATGAGCACGGGGGCTCGGCGGAGCTGCGGCGTTATCTCGATGACATCGACAATTCCAGCGGCATCCGCGCCACACTGATCGATCCGCAATCCCGCAATGTGCTTGACCGCGAGATTCCGCCGGGATGCGCAGCCGTGCTGGCGCGGGCACGCGCGACCGGCAGATCGCAATTCGCCATTGGCGTGCGCTGGAACGGCGCCTCGATCGTGTCACGCCCCGAAGGAGAATTCATCCTGGTGGCGCAGGTCCTGCCGACGCGCGGGTTGTGGACCCCCGGTATGCTGGGCGCGACCCTTGCTCGCATCGCCATCGCGCTGATTTCCGCCGGGCTGCTTTGCTGGCTCCTCGCTCGGCATATCGCCTCGCCCATTCGAACGCTGCAACTCACCGCCAGCCGCATCGCCGGCGGGGACTTAAGCGTGCGCGCTATGCCCGCGCTTCCCGCACGGAACGACGAACTGGCCGACCTTGCTCGCGACTTTGACCGCATGGCCGAGCGCATCGAGTCGCTGTTGCGAAGACAGCACGAACTGCTCGGCAACATTTCTCACGAATTGCGTTCGCCGCTGGCGCGATTGGGGGTGTCGCTGGAACTGGTGCGTCGCGGAGAGACGGACGCCGTCGAACGAATGCAGGGCGATCTCGACCGGCTCGATGAACTAATCGGCCAGATTCTCACGCTGACCCGCCTGCAACACGACGGTGAAAGCAAGATCGAGTCGATCGTGAATGTGCGCACACTGGTCGAAAGCGTGGCAGCAGATGCGCGGTTCGAAGGGCAGACGGAAGGGAAGTCGGTGATTATTTCCCGCGCCGATGAATGCTCGTTGAAGGGCGATCCGCTTCTGTTGCGGAGCTGCATCGAAAATGTGGTGCGCAACGCTATGCGGCACACTGCGCCGAAGAGCAGCGTGGAGATCGCGCTTCAAGTTACCCCTTCGAACACCGGAGCTTCTTTCGCAAATATTGTGGTTGTCGATCACGGGCCCGGAGTCGCACAGGAAGCGTTAGCGCATCTCTTCGAGCCATTTTTTCGCGCGGCGCCGGCAAGCGGTTCGCCCCCCACCGGAGGTGCCGGCCTTGGACTAACCATTGCGCAACGGGTGGCCCAGCACTACGGTGGCAGTGTCGCGGCGCGCAATCGCACGTCCGGAGGCCTCGAAATCGAGATCCGCCTTCCGGTTATCGCCAATTCCGGCTCGTAACCCGGCGGGAGCGCTGCGGCAGGCGGTCAATCTCCCAGAGCCTCTTAGTAATGTTGTATTCACATTCGACCTGCGACCCCGATGTACAATTGCGCTCTTAAAATCGAAAAATTGGGGAATCGATGGAGAAAAAGAACTTCCTGTTTGTCTCTTTGACCGGACTGATCAGCGACATCGCCTGGCAAGTCTCGAAAGAAGGCCACGAAGTCCGCTATTTCATTGGGGATAAAAAGGAACGGGATATTGCCGACGGCTTCGTCGCTAAATCCAAGGACTGGGAGAAAGACGTCGACTGGGCTGACATCATTATTTTCGATGACACGTTGGGGCAAGGCGAAAAAGCCGAAAACTTGCGCAAGCAGGGTAAGAGAGTGGTCGGCGGGACCGGTTATACCGACCGGCTGGAAGACGATCGCTCCTTCGGCCAGGAAGAACTGAAAAAAGCCGGCGTCAACATTATTCCCTATGGCGAATTTGTGTCCTTCGATGACGCCATGGAGCACGTCACGCAAAACCCGGGCCGCTACGTGATCAAGCCCAGCGGCGAAGCGCAAAACGTAAAGCGCCGGCTGTTCGTTGGCGAGGAGGACGACGGGCAAGACGTGGTGCGCATGTTGGAGGCCTACAAAAAGGCGCTCTCCGACGAAATCAAAGTGTTTCAGCTACAGCGGCGCGTCTCCGGCGTGGAAGTCGCCGTGGGCGGCTTTTTTAATGGTAAGAATTTCATCTATCCCATCAATGTAAATTTCGAGCACAAAAAACTTTTCCCTGGCGACATCGGTCCATCCACTGGCGAAATGGGTACTTCGATGTTCTGGAGCGGCCCCAATCAGCTCTTCAATCAAACGCTGCTAAAGATGGAACCGATGCTGGCGTCCGAAGGCTACGTCGGCTACATCGACCTCAACTGCATCGTGAACCACAATGGTATTTATCCGCTGGAATTCACCGCACGCTTTGGCTATCCCACCATCAGCATTCAACAAGCCGGGATGATTACCCCGATCGGACAGTTTTTTCTGGATTTGGCTGCAGGCAATGATCCGAAGCTAAAAGTCCGCAGCGGCTTCCAGATCGGGGTGCGCATCGTGGTGCCGCCATTTCCGTTCGACGATGACGAAACGTTCGAATCGCTGACCAAAGATTCGGTGATCGTGTTTAAAAAACCGCCGCAAGACGAAATTCATATCGAGGACGTGAAGCAGGTGAACGGGCAGTGGTTAGTGGCGGGAACTTCCGGCGTGATTCTGATCGTCATGGGACTGGGCGCCACCATGCGGCAGGCCCAGGCGCAAGTTTATTCACGCATTAAAAACGTACTCATACCCAATATGTATTACCGCACGGACATTGGCGACCGCTGGGTAGAAGACACCGACCGCCTGCACAACTGGGGTTATCTCCGCGCCTAGGACTTCAGCACGGCTTCCGGAACCGGGGCGCCGTGCAGCACTTCATCCACTTTATCGAGCAGGGAAGTCAGCGAGAACGGTTTAGTCATGGACGCAAATTTCGCTCCGGCGCGTTCGTCTTGATGAAAATCGGAGTAACCGCTCATCAGCACGACTTTCAAAGTAGGTCGCGCCTCGGTCAACGCCTCCGCCAATTCCTTGCCGCTCATTTTGGGCATCACCACGTCCGACAACAACAGGTGAATTGGCGCAGTGTAGCGTTCCGAAATTGCGATGGCTTCGGCGCCGTCGCGCGCTTCCAGCACTTTATATCCGGCGCGCTTTAAAAATTGGTGGGCGAGGTCGCGCACGCCGTCTTCATCTTCCGCAATCAAAACTGTTTCAGTCCCACGTTTTAAGCCCGGCATGGCGTCTCCCTCCGGCTGCGTTCCCGCCCGATCCAAAGTGCGCGGGAGGAAAATTTCGAAGGTCGTTCCGTGGCCCAATTCGGTCTGCACCCAGATAAAGCCGCGGCTCTGCTTCACGATTCCGTAGGCGGTCGCCAGGCCTAAGCCAGTACCTTTGCCGGCTTCCTTGGTGGTATAGAACGGTTCGAAGATGTGGGTCTTGGTTTCTTCGTCCATTCCGACGCCGGTATCCGTGACCGTGATTTTTGCGTAGCTGCCCGGGATCATCGCCGGGCGTTGTGCGGCTTCCGCGTCGTTCACTTCCACGTTGGAAGTGCGCACGAGCAGCTTTCCGCCGTCGGGCATGGCGTCGCGGGCATTCACCGCGAGGTTCATCAACACTTGCTCAATCTGCCCCGGATCGGCCAGCACGCAGAACAAACGACCCTGCGGTTCGAAGGTGTACTCAATATGTTCGCCAATCAGGCGTGGCAGCATCTTGCCGAGTTCGGCGATCGTCACATTCAAATCCATCGGACGCGGCTCCAACACCTGCATGCGGCTGAACGCCAGCAATTGCCGAGTCATCGCCACCGCGCGGTTGGAGGCTTTCTGAATTTGATCGACGCTCTTTTTCTGTCCGTCGTTTTCGGCGCGGTCGGCCAGCAGGTCGGCGTGTCCTCGTATGATGGTCAACAGATTGTTGAAGTCGTGGGCCACTCCGCCGGCCAAGCGACCGACCGCTTCCATTTTGTGTGCCTGCCGCAAACGTTCTTCCAGCACGCGTTGATCTTCCTGGCCTTGCCGCAAACTCTGACGCAAGTGATTGAAAGCCGCGGTGACCACTCCGACTTCGTCTTTACCCTCGTTCGCCAAGGGGAACTGGTAGTTGCCGCGTTCCAACGCGTGGACGCCTTCCACCAGGCTGGCCAACGGCTGAGTGACTCCTCGCGAAATGGTGTACCCCAATAAAATGCCGGTAAGAATGGCCACCAGGCCAATGGCCGCAAGCAAGTGATTCAAGCTCTTCAAAAATGCGGTGGCGGCGTCGAAAGATTTCAGCGCGGTAAGCGAAATGTTGACGTCGCCGTCGCGGTATAACTCTTGGGTGGCGCCGAGGAAATGCTCATCGCCTACGCGGATTTCGAACGTGTCGTCAGACGTGCTGCTGGCCGGCAGCGTTTCCTTGGGAATGTCCGGCGCGCTGCTGATGACATAATCGCCCGTTCGAAAAATCACTTCGCTGCCAATGGTCGCGCTGTATCCCCGGGCTGCTTTCGCGTCGAGTTCGTGTCCGGCGATCAGCACGCCAATCTCGGAGTTGCTGCTCTGCTGGTCCAGCATCACCGGCTGAAGAATTACCTGGTACAAACGCCCTTCCGCCAGCCACCAGTCGCGCGAGACTCCTTTTTCAAAAGAGCGGTTCAACAGTTTTTGGGCCACCTCGACGGGGATCGCTGCTCCGCTGGAAGGCTGTTGTTGCAGCGCGCAGACTTTTCCTTGGCGGTCCGCCAGGATCAACAGGTCTGCGCCACTTTCTTTTAGAATTTGCAAGGAGCCGTCTTGCATGGTGGCGGGGTCTTGGGTAGCCACTTGTGCGCGCACGGTGGGCAGACCAGCCAGCAATGTGCCCGTTCGGGCCCACGCAGATTCCCGCTGCTTTTGTAGTGTGCGATAGGCAGCTACGGAGCGGAACAATTCCTGCGTCAGCGACTCACGTACCCGGTGGTCCATGGTGTAATGCACAACCGCCAGCGTGCCAAAGGTCAGCCCGGCAGAAATACCCAGCATGGCCAGCAAAATTTTCGATCGCAGCCGAAGCGTGCTCACCGGGGACCTCAGTGGTTCAGCTAGACTTTCGAAGAGCCGCGCAGCGTAACGCGGCACGCGCCCACGGTTCGACAGCCTACCCAGACGCGTCTGGCAACCGTAACAATCCAGGCCGCACCCCGCGATAGTACCTACCGTCTAAGTGTCGAAAGACCTACTGATCAACGGCACGCAATAGCGCACGCAATAGCGCATGCAATGCCGCGTGCAGGGCCGCCTGCAGGACCGGCTTCTCATGCGAATCGGCGCACGCGAATTTGCGCGTCACCCATCGGCAGCTACGGACATCCAACCAGAGCGGCAAAGGAGCGTAATCGTGGCCACCAAAAAAGAATCCGGCGATTTACCGGTACTCAGTCACATCGAGGAACTTGTCAACGAAGAGCGCAAACTGCATGAGGCGAGCGCGACGGGGCCAGTGGACACTGCGCGCCTCGAAAAGGTTAAGGTTGAATTGGATCAAGCCTGGGACTTGCTGCGGCAACGGCGCGCGCAACGCGAGTTTGGCCGGAATCCTGATGATGCGCACGTCCGCCCCGCGGATGTGGTCGAAAAGTACGAGAACTGAACGGCGTAACCGCCGGAAATTTTAGAGAACGTCTCGAAAGGGAAGGGCCATGTCCGAAGGAACCGCTAAGCAAAAGACCGGCTCGCTCGCTGCACAAGCCGGCGAATTTCTGATTGGCAATGATCTCCGGGTGGTGCGCCTCGGCTATGGCGCAATGCGCATTACCGGCAAAGGTGTCTGGGGTCCGCCGCCTGATCGGGCCGCTGCGATTCGCGTCCTGCAGCGCGCGGTGGAACTGGGCATCAACTTTATCGATACTGCCGATTCGTACGGGCCGCACGTCAGTGAGGAATTGATCGCTGAAGCGTTGCATCCGTACCCGAAGGATTTGGTCATTGCGACCAAAGGCGGATTTGAACGCTCCGGCCCCGACAAATGGGCAGAGAATGGGCAGCCCAAGCATTTGCGCGAAGCTTGCGAAGGGAGTTTGCGCCGTTTGAAGCTGGAGCGCATCGACCTTTACCAATTGCATCGCATCGATTCGAAAGTTCCGGCCGCGGATCAGCTCGGTACACTGAAAGATTTGCAGGCGGAAGGGAAGATCAAGCACATTGGTTTGTCGGAAGTGAGTGTGCAGCAGATTCAGGATTCGCAGCAGATCGTGCCGATTGTTTCGGTGCAGAATCGCTACAGCGTTTCCGATCGTGGCTCAGAAAAAGTGCTGGAGTATTGCGAGCAACAGAAAATCGGATTTATTCCGTGGTTTCCGTTGGCGGCGGGGCGCCTGTCGAAAGACAAAAGTCCTATCGCCGACACGGCGCAAAGCGCCAAGGCTACACCATCGCAAGTTGCGCTGGCGTGGCTGCTGCAACGTTCTCCGGTGATGTTGCCTATCCCGGGGACGTCTAGCCTCGAGCATTTGGATGAAAACGTCGCGGCTGCGGCGTTGAAGATCGACGCGAAACACCTAGAAGAACTGAATAGCGTCGCCAAGGTTTAAACCACAAAAAAAAGGGCGCCCGGAGCGGGCGCCCTTTTTTTGCTCGTTGCTCTTCGTGTTTTTACCCGCGGCTCATTCCCAGTTCACCAACCGGCGCAGTGAGTTCATCGGCAGTCGCCCGTTGCGGCAATTCGCCGCGCCGAGTCCAGAAATAAATCGCGAAAGCCACCGAGACCAGCGGCAGCACCACGCCAAACTCATCGATGTACCACGCGGTCTTTCCAGTGTTGCGCGTCAGCGGCGTGAAAATCGCCTGGACATACAAGTTGTGGCTGGCGTGCAAAAGTGCCGCCGTCCACACACTTCCGGATTTAATGCGCAGCCAGGCAAAAATAAATGACCCCGAGACCACCATCACCGTAAAACACGTCAATCCAAACCACGCCGGCGTGCCGCTGTTGTAATCGCCCCAGATCAAGATGGTGTAGTGCCACGAACTCCAGACTAAGCCGCTGATTAAGGCCGTCGCGGTGAAACCCAGCCGCTGGAAAAGTTGCGGCACCAAAAAACCGCGCCAGCCAATCTCTTCCCCGAGCGCCCGGGCGGTGCTGCCAACCAGTCCGAAGGCACCCATCAACACCACGTACAAAATCGTTGAAGCCACCGGCGAAAGTCGCAGCCCCATCGCTCCAGCGGTGCTGGTCATGAACTCACGGTTGGGGAAGCCGCCCAGGCCGGTGGTCCACACGATCAGATACGTCAACGTGGCGTACAGCAGCGGAATGTACCAACTGGCCAGCGCATATTTCGTCGCCGGCCACTTCCAGCCGATCTCGCGCAGGTCGCGACCGTTCAACTTCAACGTCGCCAAACCTGCCAGCGCCGGACACCACATCAAGGCGGTCACAAACGTTCCGCGGCCTCCGCCCAGCGAATGGGCCCGCAGCATCAGGTAGTAAAAGACCGAGCTGAAGAGAAACACCAGCACCAGGTAGGTCGCGACTTGCTGTCCCCAACTTTTTTGTTCGGTCATGCGCACCTCCACGAGAACACTTCGCTACGGCATTACCGGCAGGCTGATACGTGATGGCATGGTTGGCGTCGAATATACCCGCTGCGTCGCCGATACAAAATCGCCGGCTTGCGCCTTATAAATGTTCGGCACAAATTTCTGGGGATTGCGATCGATCAACGGAAACCAGGTCGACTGCACCTGCACCATAAGGCGGTGCCCTTTCAAAAAGACATAGTCGTGATCGCGCAGAAGGACCGTCCACTCCATCGGCTGCTTGGGCACCAGGGGTTTGGGTGTTTCATAGCTGGCCAGGTAACGGCCACGGCGAACTTCCATGGCCACCGGCAATTCGTATCCATTTAGCGTCTGCGCAAACTGTCCGGGCTTGGGTCCTTCTTCAGGCTTCCAATCCGGTTTCTGCGCGTCTTGTGGAAGGACATCGATCAATTTCACGACAAAATCGGAATCCGTGCCGGTGGTGGAGGCAAATAGCACGGCGGACAGTTCTCCGGTGACCACCAAATCTTTTTCGAGTGGCGCGCTCACGTAGGTCAACACATCCGGGCGGCCATCCACGAAACGCTGGTCGGCAACTTCCCAGGTGCGCCAATCGCCCGCGGGGTACGTGGGCGAAATTGGGCGCTGACGGTAGGGAACTGGGCTGGCTGGATCGGAAACATACTCGCGATAAGGTTTGTCGGTAGCGGAAGTATCCGGCGCAATGAAAGAGAGCGTGCCGTCGGCATGAAAATATAAATTAGTCGCCTTGGCTTCTTTCGGCGGCCACACGGCGTAGGTCTTCCAAGTGTTCGAACCGCTCTGGAAGGTCTGGGCCTGCCAAGTGGGTTTTTCACCGATGCCGTGCAGGTAAAAACGAAAAAATGGCGCTTCGATATTTTCGCGAAACTCCCGCGAAGTTTCGTGCCCGCCGAAGGGAATGATCCCGATCTTGTCGCCGACCGGAGCTTGCCATTCGCCGTGATACCACGGCCCGGCGACGATGAAGTTGGTGTGCTGCGCATCGTTCTCGGAAGCGTGATGAAAAATCTGCCAAGGACCCCACGGATCTTCCTGATCCCAGAATCCCGCCACGTTTAAATTGGGCACGCTGGAGCTGTGCAGTTGGCGCACCCACGCTTCCTTCTTCCAGAACTCGTCGTAGTCGGGGTGCTCCACCGAATCATTCCAGTAAGGAATTTTGCCGTGCAGGTATTTGTCGTTGAGGTTCGCGAGTGGCCCCAGATTCAAATACCACTCGTAGGTGTCGTAAGTTTCGAATTCGAAATGGGTATTGCTGTTCTTATCCGACTGCTCCATCACCGCATATTCGAAATCGTAGCTTTCCCGCAGCGCTCCGTAGCGATGATCGTCGTCATTCATCCATTGATCCACCGGCGAAGCCTGCTCACTGACGGCCTTCAACGCCGGATGCGGATGCAGCAGCGTCAACGCGGTGGTCAGACCGTCGTAGGAAACGCCGTACATCCCCACTTTGCCGTTGTTGTTGGCGACATTTTTCACCAGCCACTCGATGGAGTCGTAGGCGTCGGTGGTCTCGTTGGTCGCTTTGGGATCGTTCAAATCTACCCAGGAGCTCAGCTTGAACTCCCCCTCGGACTTGAAGCGTCCGCGCAAATTCTGAATCACGATGATGTAGCCGTCCTGCTCCAGCTCTTTTAGCGACGAAGGCATCTGCTCCGGCGATTTTTCCGGAACTCCGTAAGGCGTGCGGCGGAAGAGAATAGGCAGCGGCTTGCCGGCATTCTTGGGAGTGAGAATCACGGTTTGCAGTTTCACGCCGTCGCGAACCGGAATCATCACTTCCTGAAAGTCAAAGATCGCCTCACCGGCCGGTTTGGGAGCGTCCTGAGCTGCTGCAACGCCGCAACCAGCCAGCCACAGAATGGCAATAACTACGCTTCTCAAAATCATGAACGCTCCGATTCGCGGGAATTAGGCATCGAGTTATAGTGCGTTCACCATCGCGAGTCAATCTCTGGACGATCAGAAACTTTTTGCTCCGGCGTTACAATTCACCGGCCGCCGTCGTAGTATCAGCGACGGAGCAGAAGTGGTCGTTAGCAACAGGCTCCGAAAGGACTGACTCGTGCGCCTCACAAAAGTTTTGGTTGTTCTCGCTTTGTGCAGCACTCCGTTCTCGCTTTTCGCCCAATCGTTTGTGCAGCGCAGCGGCACGCACCTCACGCTCGATGGAAAACCGTTCCGCTTCAGCGGACCAAATATCGAGTGGTTGGGACTGTCCGGATATGGGCCGCACGATCCGGTTGGCCCGCGCTATGCCACCCACGCGGAAATTGACGATGTCTTCGCCACCGCCGACGAAATGGGCGCTCGAGTGGTCCGCTCGCAAACCATGGGCGACACCGTGGGCTGCGGAATGTGCATCGAGCCGGAACAAGGCAAATTCAACGACTCCGCTTTTCAAGCTTCCGACTACGCCATCGCCACCGCCGCAAAGCACCACATGCGCCTGATTCTGTCACTCACGGGTGATTGCGCCGCATGCGCAGGCGGAGGCATCGGCGAATATCTAGCCTGGAACGGCAAACAAAACTTCCAAGATTTCTTCAGCGATCCGAACATCATTAAGGCCTACGAAAATCACGTTGACGCCGTTCTGAATCACAAAAATTTCATCACCGGGGTGCGCTACAAAGACGACCCCACCATCCTGGGTTGGGAGAATTGCAACATGTGCGGCATCGTTTCGATTTTCTTCGGCGGTAGCCCCGATGCTCTCGGCCAGGTGGCCGCCTGGTCAGAAAACGTCGGCAAGCACATCAAGCAAGTCGACTCTAAGCACTTGTATCTCGACACCACCGGCATTTTCCGCGCTTATCCGAAAATTCTCGACAATCCCAGCGTTGACGCCTTTGCTTTTGAAGAATATCCGCATTGGGACAGCCTGCTCGGGCCCAACAATCCAGCGACTACGCCAGCCACGTTTTCAAATGACGCCAAAGCAGTTACGGACCACGGCAAAGTTTTCATCGTGAATGAATTCGGATGGGATCGCACCGACTGGAAAACTCCCGAAGATTTACAGAAGTTGCTGGACACGATCGCTAGCGACCAAAACATTTCCGGCGACGATTTCTGGGCGCTGCAGGCGCATCTCGAAAATTTCGGCTTCCAGCCATTCCCGGCGGATTGCCGCGACGCGGCCTTTGCCGAAAAAGGCGAGTGCGGCCAATGGTGGGCTTTGTATTATCCCGGGATCAAAACGCTGGTGATGTCCGCAGAAGACATGGGTGGACGCGCGCAGCAGCTTCGCACGCACGCTTACGCGATGAGCGGCACGGCGGTTCCCAAACACGCAGTGCCACCGGCTCCGGTAATCACCACGGTCATCCTCGGCGGTATGGTCGCTTGGCGCGGCTCCGCCGGGGCCGTCAGCTACTCCATCGAACGCATGGATCCGGCCACCAAACAGTGGCAACTCGTCTGCGACAAGTGCGCCAAGGACACCGATGACCCCTGGCTCGACCCTAAACCCGGCTCATTCGGCATTCCCTATCGGGTGACGGCCTACAACGCTGACGGAGTTGCCAGCCCGCCGTCCGCACCACATTGATTTCGACGACTGTTTCGACTGCGCGAAGGTCGTAACAACTTTCAATAATGCCTGCAGCCGAAGCCCTGGCCCGTTCATCAAACGAGGGCCGGGGCAAGCTGCGGCTGGCTCGTGGACAATCTTTCGCGGTAACGCGATCACGAGTGCTATGGAAGCTCTTCAGCTACTCCTCAACGACCTGGAAGACGAAAATCGCGCGTTGGTGTGGGAAGCCGCCAAACAGTTGCAGTCCATCGGCGTGGAAATCGTCTCCGGCGCGCTTAAATTGTTGAAGAATGCAAAACGCGCGGAGACTCGCGCGGCGGCCGCATATGTTCTGGGGTCATGCAGGCTATCTTCCGCGCGCATTCACCTCGAACAAACTTTGGAAAATAGCGATGAAGCTCCCTCGGTGCGCAGTCATGCCGCGGAGGCGTTGGGCTATTTGCAGAGCAGGGAATCGGTAGCGGTTTTGTTGCGGCAGCTGGAAGACAAAAATACCGGCGTTAAGTATTCATCGATCCTGGCGCTCGGCGAGATTGGCGACCAGTTTGCATTGCCGCCGCTTCGCCGCTTGCTGTTGAAAATCGGCGACCAGCGATTTGAAAAGCGATCGCTGCGCGATGCATTGCTCGATGCCATCGCGCAGCTCAGTCCACCTGAAGATGAAAACCAGCAGCTCCGAAAGCTAGAAAATCAGCTTCAAGCCTAGTTGAATATGGCGCGAGCCACCCGAGCCGATCACCGGGTTGGAGGCCCACACGTCCGGTGTGCCGCGAGCGTAGCCGAGGCGCGTCGAGCCCAGATTCTTGCGAATCGAGCCGACCGAGAAAATCGGGTGGTTGAGCACGTTGAATACTTCGCCGCGAAATTGCAGGCGAACTTTTTCCGAGACGCGCCACACTTTGCCTACCGAGCCGTCCCAATCCGCGAAGCCCGGTCCACGGAAAATGTTGCGGCCCATGTTGCCGAAGGTGCCTACCGCGTTGGGATACAGCACCGTGCCGTTTTGCACGAAGCATCCGGTGTTCTGGGTCAGAGCGTCGAGCAATGCAGGAGTGTTGGCCGCGGCCAGGCAGCTGCTGTAGCCCGGATCGCCGTCCGACACGAAGGGAATGCCTTCGCCGGCGTTGCGTCCCCAGTGGATATTTGCCGGGTTGCCGAGAATATTCCAGCGGTCGTTGCCGTCGTTATTGAAGCCTTCGCCGGTTCCAGTGAAGTCATCGGAGGCGTCGTAGAACTCCATTGGGTAACCGCCTTGCGCGGTGATCAGGGTATTGATCTGCCAGCCCTCCAGCATTTGTCCCCAGGAATGAACGGAAGGGAGTTCCCACGTAGCCGATAGCGTGAAGCGGTGGCGAATGTCGTAGTCGCCGCTGCCTTTTTCCGCCGCGTAGTCCTGGCTGTTTTGCGGCACGTCGGCCAGGTTGCTGGTGGCTCCCGCAGTGTCAATTGCGTGTGAGTAGGTGTAGCCGCCCAGCAAATACAAGCCGTGCGAATATTTCTTCGTCACGGTCACTTGCAGGCCGTGATAGATCGAACTGGATTGGTTTCCGAGCTGATTGAAGAAGCCCAGATACGGGAAACACGGTCCGCCGGTGCCCAAGCCGCCCACGACAGTCGTCGGGCAATTGGTGGTGTAGGGACGAGCCAGTTGCTCCACCGCGGAGTTGTCAGAAAACAACTCGAAGTCAGGATTGGCGGTGGAGATCGCCGGGTTGGCTTGATTCGGATCGGTGATGCTGTAGAGCTTGACGCCGCGATTGCCGACGTAAGCGATTTGCAGCAAGGTGTTCGGTGCGATCACCTGCTGCACGTTCAAATTCCATTGCAGCACGTAGGGCGTTTTTAGGTTCGGGTCGACGCCAAACACGGTGCAAGGCACCGTGGCGCTGCACGAATTGGCGTCGGTGCTGGGCGGAAAGATCGTTCCACTCGTTGACCAATTGACGGCGCTCGGATCCGCTCCCGTCACCAAGAAGGTGGTCAGGGTGCCCGTGCCCGGAATCGTCGTGGAGGTGCCGTCGGTGTTGTCGACCACCTTGTTCACGCCGCTGGGATTCAAATTCAAGCCGCCGCCGTTAAACATGAACGTTCGAATCGACGGCTGCACAAAAATCATGCCGAAGCCGCCGCGCACCACAGTTTTCCCGGTGCCAAACACATCCCACGCCACACCGAGCCGTGGCGAAATATTGTTGTAGTTCGTCTTGTACGGTTGGCTGATTCCGTTGCCGACCTGGACCAGGCCTTCGGTCGGAATAAAATTGGCGAGTAAGTTTTGCGAATCTTTGATGGGGAAAGTCACGTCGTAGCGCACACCCAGGTTCACCGTAACGCGGCGGGTGACGCGATAGTCGTCCTGCGCGAACAACCCAAAGCTCTTCAGGCTGACGTCGCGCGCCGGATTGCCGTAGAGAAACGCCCAGGAATCCACGGTGCCGGAGAGAAAGTCGCTCAAGCTGTCGAACTCCACCTGGCCGCGGCCGTCGCCTGCGCGGTAATAGTTGACGTCTCCGTGAGTAAACACTCCGCCGAAACGCAACGAATGCTTTCCGCGCGACCAAGTCGCGGTATCTGAATAATTCTCCGTGCGGCTCGGCGTGGTCCATAGCGGCCAGCTGCCGTTGCCACCCAAAGAGTTAAACGTGTTGAGGTCCGGATTGATGGAAGGGAAGCCGAAAAGCCGCGGGTCAGTTACGCCGGTGTTCAATCCGTAGGTCATCGGATTGACGTTGGCATCGACCGGCGCGATTTTTTCGTAGAAGCGGTTGTAGCTGAAGCGCGCGTCATTTACCCAGCGCGAATTCGGCGTCCAGGTCCAATCCACGCCAAAAACTTGCGTCTGCGGTGCGGCGGTCGAAAGCCACTGCGCGGCGATGGGCGTGGTGTCTTCTTCAATCTCACGGCTATTGGCGTAAATGAATCGGCCGGAGAAAGTATTCTTGTCGTTCAAG
This sequence comes from uncultured Acidobacteriota bacterium, assembly GCA_963846145.1. Lineage (GTDB taxonomy): Bacteria > Acidobacteriota > Terriglobia > Acidiferrales > UBA7541 > Acidiferrum. The sequence continues at coordinate 282,078 of CAWJUV010000012.1, forward strand.
TGGTAGTCCGTTTTGAATACCACGTTGTCTTCACGATTGGTGTTGTTGAAATTAAAATTGATCGCCGATGGATCGTTGGGGTCAGCGGTCAGTCCCGGATTCGTCGGGAAAAATTTGGTCAAGGCCAGACTCAGCGGATTGCAGGGCGAAGGGTTGGCGTTGCAGCCCGCGGCGGCTTCCGCATCCACGATGCTATATTGCGTCGGATCGAAATCACCCGGATCAACGCGGCCGACCAGCGAACTGGTCACCGGACTGTCGGCGTTGAAGGGATTGCCGACCTTGTCGCGCACGCCTTCGTAGTTGGCGAAGAAAAACCATTTGCCCTTGATGATGGGGCCGCCGAACGATGCGCCAAACTGATGCAACAGCAAGGACGAGATGGCCTCTGGTTTGGGGTCGTAGTAATTGCGCGCGTCGAATGCGGCGTTGCGATGGAAGTAGTAGGCGGTGCCGTGGAATGCATCCGTACCGGATTTAATACCAATGTTCACCACTACGCCGGGCTTCGCGCCAAAATCGGCCTGCGGCTCTTCCTGCGTGTTGAATTCCTGAATGGCATCGAGCGGCAGAGTGCTGGCGGGCGTGCCGGAAATTCCCGCGTCATTCATCACCGTCTCGCCGTAGTAGACGTCGTTGTCGGTGGCGCCGTCGATCAGAAAATTGTTGTCGTCCGGACGATTGCCGTTGGACGTCAGCGTATGAAACCCTCCGCCCGGATCGCGCTGCACGCCAGGGTGCAGCGGCAATAAATTTTGGAAATCGCGGCCCTGCAGGGGCAATTCGTTGATGGCTTTGTTGGAGAGAACCCCGTTCAGCGTGGCGTTGGTCACCTCCGTCAGCGGCGCCTCATCCTTTACTTCCACGCTTTCCGTCACACCGCCCGGCTTCAACTGAAAATCGACACGATAGTCTTCGCCAACCTCCAGCTGAATCCGCCGGCGCTCGACTTTGCCAAAGCCGCTGGCTTCCGCGGTGATGGAGTAAGCCCCCGGCTCCAGTTCGGGCGCCACGTAGTCTCCCGAAGCGCTGGTATGCACCACGCGGCTGACGTGGGTGCCCAAATTCTCGATCGTCACCGAGGCGTCCGCCACGGTGCCGCCGCTCGCATCGGTCACCTGTCCGCTGAATCTTCCCGCTGACGTTTGTGCCGCCGCAGTCTTGGCCCCGACAAAAGCCGCGAGTACCCACAATACGATCCAGATTCGAGCGCGTGTTCCCATAATTCCCCCTGAAGGTGTATCCCTGTATGCAAACGTTTTCAAAAATTGTCGGCGGTATTTATCGAGTTAGACGGAGCGAAGAAGCAAATGGAAGAAGGTCCAAGGAGGGTGACTACAACCCAGACTCCAACGCACCAGCATTCACTGATGCCTGGACCTGTTGCCGCTTGAAGGTGTCAGCCAAATCACTACTGTGCATGACGCGTCCCCGAGGACCTGTGTCGCGTACCGTGCAACAACTGTTGCACCGGAGTATGCGAGATGCCGCCACCGCTGTCAACAAGCCTCGATCTCGTGTTGCTATAAACTGTGGCGCGCGGACGCCGTCGCTGTGCTCAGGGTGCGTGGCCAAATGCGACCGAGGTGATTTTTTCTGGGCGCGCTACACAATTGTTTTGTCGGATCTTTATTCCCGCTTAATCTCTAGAGCAGGAACGCATATGAAGAAAATTGTTCTCATCGTATTCGTGTCTGTGTGCGCGCTCGAAGCGCCTTCTCTGTATGGACAGCTAATCGAGAAGGGCAAAGCAGCTAATCCATCCCACGATGCGGAAAGGCATCAAGTTTTGGCCAGCTATCCGGGCTATGTCGCTGGCCAGGATTGGCTGGTTTCGGACAGCGCGCATGGCCAAATCATCACTGACGGCTCTTGGGCAAACAGGTCGAGCACATTGAACTCCGCGGGCATGGCGCAATGGACCGCAGCGCTGGTTGGCGATGTGGTGTGGGGTACTCACAACTGTCGCCCAGGCGGTGCTGGTGTTGCGTCCGGTATAGACACGATCGGCGTAGTCGTGCCGGTGGGCACGGTGACTGCGGTAAATAGCCCGACGCGACTGACAGTCTCCACCACCACCACCGCTGCGGTCGGCGCAAATGGCTGCATTGTGATCGGCCAATTGCAAGATGCTGCGATGGCTTCCATTTCGGCGGCTGTCAATTCCAATACTGTTCTTTGTCCGACGGTAAGTCTTCCCGCAGGCGTTTTTCTGATCTCCAGCATTCCGGGATTTTTGGCCACGAAGCCGACTTCTTGCGCCAAGAACGGATTAGTTCAAGGGCAAGAGTTTGGCGGCGCGGGCGGATATTTGATCACCGGCCAAGGCTCCAACTCTACCGTCGTCTCCATTCATCCCAGCTTGCTGCCCTCGGGATGCACTAACGGGCTCGGCAACGCCTGTTTTGTGATTCCGGGCATGACCACCTGGCAGCATTTCCGAATCACCGGAAACGGTTACGCGATGAACGGACGCAGCGACAACACCAAGTTTGGTTTGGAGCTGGAAAATAACTACGTCGGTTTGCGCGACATGGTGTTCGACCAGTGGGGCACTGGCGACACTGGTTTCACGGGCATTCGGTTTTGGGGCACCGGGGGCGGCTACTCGTGGATGCAAGATTCCACCGTGGATGAGTGGGGCAACCTCGGCGTGAACCTCGCCACCGGCTCGGATGTGGTCATGAGCAACGTGCTGATGCAGAATTTCTGCGGCTCGTATTCCGTCTCGCTAAACGCGTCGACCATCGTATCCACTGGTCCGGTTTTTATTCAGCTTCCGAATATCTGCTCCAGCCTGACTGCCAATCGCAACATGTTGAACCTCGCAGCGAGCAGCCGCTACTTCGGCGGCAATGGCGATGGGATTCAAGTCGGAGGCTCCAGCGTCAAGTCGGCCGGAGTTTTTGTCGATTCCACTTCTACACTGCAACTGAACGGCGGGTTCGTCTTCAACACCATCGCGGGCGGCGGCTTCGCCATCGTGAATAACGGGATTTCGCATGTGCGAAATTCCTCGATCCTGGCAGGTGCTGGCGTCGGCGTCCTGAATAATTCCACGGGAAAATTTTTTGATGAATGCGCGATTGCGTTCAGCGGCGCCAAAGCGTTCGTCAACCAGGGCGGCAGCGTTTTTGGCACCTGCTCAGCGACTGGTACCGCGAGTGCAGTCAAAGATTGGGCGCTGACTTCCGGTTGGCGAACCACCTCAATAACTTCAGCAGCGGGTGATTCGCACCGCACGCTGCTGACGTTGACAACGGCCGCAGGCGGTTCCGCAAGTCCGGTGCTCACATGGATTTTCCCGCAAGCGTATCCGACCGTCGCGCCAGTGAGCTGCGTGCTCACCTTGGTGGGTGGAACCGGTTCGGGACTTACGCCGCCATTTGTCCCGAGCACGCCAAGCAAAACTTCGGTGGCTTGGACGCTGGGCGGCACGCCCGGGAAGGGCACTTATATATTTGACGCGAATTGCGGCCCGTGAAATGGAGATCGGCCGGACGCGATGCAGAGCAGTCTGCTTCCAAAGCGCGTTGCGAGTTTGACTTTCTCATCAGTGGCGTGCGTCTGGAGTTCTTCCAGACGCACGCGCTGAGCCCTGGGCGAGCGCGTGCATCGGTGTTGGCTTCACGGAACCGGGACTGGAACGGCGGATGAGCTGACGTGCGTGAATAACCAACGTCCGTCGATCTTTTTGGCTTCCCCGTCAAGGTCCACGTGACTCTTTGCTGTCCAAAACGGCTGGCCGGTGGCTGGATTCAAAGACACGTCGAAGTAATGGCATTCGAAATACACCGATGATTTCCATTCGCCGTAATCATTCCTTACCGGGACATACTTCGTCTTGTACGCCGGGGAAAGCGACACAAACTTATTGGCTTGCTGCAGCCCGCCGGAAACGTACTTGAAGAACGTACACAGGGTGCCCTGTTGACCGGTGGCGGACGTATCTCCCGAGGGTTCCGGGCAGGTCGCGGGGTTATTCGGATCGCCCTTGCCGACATAATTTCCTGCCGCGGTAGAGGTGCCGACAATCGTGATTTCGCCGTCCTCAGTCCAGAGCGCGACAGCGTCGCGGATTCGCTGAGTTATCACTGAAGCGGAATCTCCATTCACCGGATCGTGCACGCTGACTGCCGCGTGAAAGGCGGCGTGGAGTCGTTCCAGTTCAGTAATTTGGGCTAGTCGCTCGTCATTGTCCCGCCAGTCACTCGCATGACCGACTCCGATCGCCGCGATAATTCCCACAGCGAGCAGAGCCACAAAACGTGGGTAGCTCTTCTTCAATATCGATTTCATGTTCGTCTCTCCTTGCATCTTGGGGCGCGGTTGTCGAAGCGCAAACGAATGCACTCCTACCACGGCCTTCGCGTCGCATTCCACTCCGAAGGTCCTACAATGGCAATGCCCCAGCCTCTTACCCATTTGTGCCCCGCTAAACTCTTTTTGATTCACGCGTTACGGCCACGAGTTCCGTATGCTCCAATGCTTGCGCCAAGCAATCCGCCGTACTATCCTTCGCCCGGCCATCTAAGTAACCAGGAAAGTAACGCATCGGTATGCTCGCTTCTGGCTTGCCCTCTGTTCGAGAAATTCGCTTCGGCGTTTTCGAAGTTGACGCACAATCACGCGAGCTCCGAAAAAAGGGCTTTCGCATAAAGATCCAGCAGCAACCGTTCGAACTGCTCTTAATCCTGTTGAATCGTCCCGGCGAGGTAGTCAGCCGGAAAGAACTTCGCTTGAAGCTCTGGCCTGCCGACGTGTATATCGATTTCGACCGCGGTCTCAACAAGGCCATGGTCAAGCTCCGCGAAGCCCTCGGGGACTCGTCGGACTCTCCGCTCTACATCGAAACTCTTCCGCGTCTTGGCTACCGCTTTATCGGTCCTACCAACCGGCGGCCCTCCGCGAGCGAATCCCCGTCTGTGGCCGAAGTAACATCACCGCCGACCAACCTCCCCGAACCGGAAGCCACGGCACCCACCCCCGCATCCACCGCCGCGCAAACTTCGCCGCCGCCTGTCGAAGAGTCCCTGAAGGCTCGCGACCGCCTACAGTCCCGGGTGATGGCCGTTCTATTCCTTCTCATCGTTGGCCTCTCTACGAGTTTGGTAGTGCGTGAACCCGCGCCCACCGAACGAACCACGCTAGGCGGACGTCGGCCCATTCTCATCGCTTCGGCGAAGCCTCAAGTTCAAGCCTTGGCCGTTTTGCCCCTGGCCAACCTATCCGGCAACCCCGGCCAGGAATATTTCGCCGACGGCATGACTCAAGCGCTCATTACCGAACTGGGCAAAGCCAGCGCACCACGCGTGATCTCTCGCCAATCGGTGATGCAATACAAGAGCAGCAGCAAGTCGTTGCAGGAAATTGCCCGTGAACTCCATGTCGACGCCATTCTCGAGGGCTCCGTCGAACGTTCCGGCGACCAGGTGAAAGTCAGTGTCCACCTGTTTCAGGCTTCTCCCGAAACTTTGCTGTGGGCCACCGACTACAACCGCGGCATCCGCGACGTCCTGCGCATCCAGGACGACATCGCCGTCGCCGTGACCGATCAAATCCGCGGCAAGCTGACACCCCAACAGCGCGACAATCTGCATGATGCCCATCCCGTAATTCCTCAGGCCCATGACGACTACCTTCACGGACGCTATCTGTTGACCAAGATTCGGGAAGCCCACAACCTGCGGACTACGGATCTGGCTCAACTACAGGTCGCGGTTTGGTACTTCAAGCAAGCGATCGCAGAGGATCCCAGCTATGCCGTGGCCTACGCCGGCTTGGCGGACGCTTTCATCGTTACCGGCGACCCTTCCACTGGGGGCCGCGCCGCGAAAGAAATTCTGCCCGACGTCAAGGCCGCTGCAACCAAAGCGGTTGAACTCGACCCGGCACTGGCCGAGGCCCATTTTTCTTTGGCGCAAGTTGCCGAACTATATGACTGGAATTGGTCTGAGGCCGAGCGGCAATACCAGTTGGCGTTGGATTTAAATCCCAATCTGGCCGATGCCCATTTACAGTACGGTCGTTTTTTGCAGGCCATGGGAAGAGACAGTGAGGTCTTTCCACAGCTTGAATACGCCACCCAATTGGACCCCCTTAATACCTACACAAAACGTGTCGTCTCGTATGTGACCTACAGTTCACACCAATACGATCTTTCCATCAAAGAATTTGAGGACATGCAAGACGACTTTGGTCTCGCCTGGGCCTACCGGGAGAAAGGACTGTATTCTCAGGCCGGCACCGCGTTAGAGAGGCATATCGATCAGGACGCCCGGCGCCCCCCGGTTTGTGTTTCGACTTTGGCACAAATTTATGGATTAGCTGGAAGAAAGACCGAGGCCCTCAAACTTATTGCTGAATTGCGAGACCGATCCCAGAGCGAGTACATCTCGGGCGTCTTCTTCGCGCAGTCTTATCTCGGCCTCGGTGAAAGAGATCTCGCTATTACTTGGCTCGAACGCGCCTACCAGGATCACGATCCTTGGATGGTCTACGTCGCCTCATACCCCACCTTCGATCCGTTACACTCCGAGCCCCGCTTCCAAGCTCTCCTCCGCCGCATGCATTTTCCCCCGCACTCTCAACTTTAGGCGCCCACTCCACAGAAGCGTCCATTAGTTATTTCGCGCCGCGACCCTCACAATTGCTATCTTCGCCAAACGCTCGGCAGTTTGTTGAGACTCTTAAGAACCCGGCGAAGTTTGCGCTCCCGCTGTTGTCGCCCCGACAAGGGCCACGAACACCCACAACACGAGCCACAGCCGAACGCGTTTTCCCATACTTCCTCCTGAAGATATTCCTGCACGCAAACGTTTCAGAAATTGTCAGCGGTATTTAGCGATTAGACGGAGCGAAGAACCAAACGGAAGAAAATCCGAGGAAAGCAACTACAAACCAGACTCCAACGCACCGGCATTCACCGTTGCCTGGACCTGTTGCCGCATGAAGGTGTCAAGAAAATCAGTACTGTGCATGACGCGTCCCCGAGGACCTGTGTCGCGTACTGCAACAACTGTCGCACGGAGGTATGCGAGATGGACTCACGGCTGTCAACAGATACGCAGGGCGCCGAGCAATCAACTATAAGTCCGCAACCCGCAACTATAAGTTCGCCAATCCGTTAATTCTCAGGTCGCGCGGTCTGCCGGCGGTCGACCACTTTGAAGCCTTCCGGTAGGTCGAATAGATGTGGATCTGGATCGGAGAGAACTAAGTTCGTGACGGTGAATGACTGATTGCCTATGCGTGGGTCCGTGCGTTTGGAAAGCAGATTGAATCCTAATTTCGGCGCAAACCAATATTCGCGGACGATGGACATTTTGCGGTCGTTGCCGAAAAGTCCGGCGTTGTAAATCACCGTGTCGCGCGTGCCCATTGTTTCGACTCCGGATACTAACTGCTTCCCCAGGTCCTCATGAATGGCTTCGCCGATGTTGCCGGGAAGCGGCCCCGTTGGTGGGCCCTGAAATTTGTAGACTGCATCTGGTGAAGGCGAATAGCCGATCAGCAGGCACTGCTTTTCCGGCTCCAGCATGAAGCAGTTGTAGAACGTGTGTGCCTTGGGATCGGAGATCTGAATGGTGGTCATTTCCGATTTATAGTTCCCATCCTTAGGGACTAAAAACCAACGCTCCATGTAGATGCGCCCATCGGCATCTCGGGCGATTCGCCGCTTATTGATGGTGGTGATGGAGCCGCCGTCGGGCAAGCCGCGTACCCACTCGGTTTCTAACACCAAAGTGAAGGGTGCGTTCGTCTTGGGCGGGACGTTAATGCTTTCCAGCGTCGAACCGTGAGCGCCACCATCCTCGACGTAATATTGCTGGGGAGGCGCCTTTTTCTGTTCAGCCGGTTGCGCGTCTGGCGCGATGGCCGGCTCTTGTGCTGCGACGGTTGCAGCCGCGAATAAAGTCAGAAGCGTAGGAATTAAAGAGAGTGCGCGCATGGTGGACTCAAAGTGACTTGTATATCTCTTACGCCAAACTATCTGATTAGTAAAGGCCGAGGGGTAAATGCCGACCCGCTCTTGTAGACCGTCCCTTTCCGATTACCTATAAGTGAAGATGCAGACTAAGGGAATTCTCATCTTGTTTCGACAATGCCGAGCAAAAGTTCGGTGGCCTGGACGTTGGGAGGAATTCCCGCTCCGCGCACGTATATTTTCGACGCCAACTGGGGACCGTAACCCGCGCACAGTGCCAGGGAATTAATGACGTTTAGGTCCAAAAAAATCGGCTGATCTTCCGGCGTGTTATCCTCGTAGGTAGTATCTGTATAATTTTTCATTCTTATAGTCTGGCCGGACCGTCCCCCCGGAGTCCCGGAGTTAACCCATGTCCACCCCCGACGCGGGAGCGTGCCAGCGCCCGAAACTCGAGAAAAACGCGAGCCTGTTTTTAGAAAAAGCGCAGAAGTTTTCACGTGAAAGACTCGGGCTGGGCTCAAAACGATCGAACCGGAGTGCGTCCTCGTCACACCTGTTCCGTCTGCTGCCCGTGTTGTTTCTTTGTTTTTGCTTGAATCTAGCGGCCCCTGTGCACGCAGCGGATTCCGTGGCGGTGGAAAATGCCAAGGCCGGAACTACGGCTTGGCAGCTAACCAATCCGGCGACGGAGGGCACAAATAATGACCTCAACACCGCCGATTACGCCAACGTCGAAATTCAAGGCTACGCCTCACTCACCAGCGTCCCTCAGGGTGGCAGCATCGATTTTCACGTCCGCACGATAAATACAAACTCCTACACCATGTCGGTTTTTCGAATGGGCTATTACAACGGGGCCGGCGGCCGCCTCGTGTTGGGCCCGATTACTCTGCCCGGTGTGGTTCAGCCCATGCCGCCGGCGCCGGTCTACCAACCAACTGGCACCGGGATCGTGGAGTGCAATTGGAGCGTCTCGTACAGCCTGACCGTTCCAACCGACTGGGTCAGTGGTATCTATCTGGTTAAGCTCGCACTCTCTGCACCTGCCAAAGAGAGCTATATCGTTTTCGTGGTTCGCGACGATACTCGCAACGCACCAATCTTGTTTCAGTCCAGCGTCAACACCTACCAGGCCTATAACGAATGGGGCGGCAGTTCGCTGTACACCACCAACGCTTCTGGCAGCACCAAGACCGGCGTCAAGGTTTCCTTCAATCGGCCCTATTGGCGTAATTTCGGTGCCGGCGATTTCGTGTCCCTCGATGGACCCCCGGGCTACGAGATGCAGATGGTTCGCTGGTTGGAACGTCAAGGCTACGACCTCACCTACGCGACTGACGTAGACACGCACGAAAATCCCAGCACGGCCCAGAACCACGAGGTCTTTTTGGTTGTCGGACACGACGAATATTGGTCCCGACCCATGCGCACCAACGTGACCACCGCCCTCAACAACGGTGTGCACCTGGGAATTTTTGCGGCCAACGTGCTGTATTGGCAGGTGCGCTTCGAGCCGTCTTCCACGGGTGTTGCGGATCGGACCATGGTTAGCTACAAAGAGCTCGCGGCGAACGATCCCACCACCGATTCCAGTCTGGTCACCACGCTGTGGAGGAATTTAGGAGAGCCCGAAGGGGCGCTGCTCGGCGTTCAATACAACCTCTACTCTGCACCCACGGTCTCCGACATCGTGGTCACCAACGCGTCCCAGTGGTTGTATAACGGCACCGGTGTCACCAATGGAACGATTTTTCCTAACGTCGAAGGGTACGAAACCGATTCGCTTTACCCACCATCCGGCGCAACCGTCCTCGCGCACTCTCCATATCCTTTGGACAATCCGCAAGTCTATGGCGACATGACCATCTATACCGCGCCGAGTGGAGCGAATGTGTTCGCGACCGGAACGATCGAGTGGAGCCTGGGTCTCGACGACTACCCGCCGAGTATGGGCGTTGTTCCAGCGATGCAGACAATCACTGCCAACTTCCTGGCTCGCGCTTTGCAAACCAGGCCGGCACCCACACTGACCTCGCTCAATCCCATTTCCGGCGGTCAAGGTCAGAATTTGACCAGCGTCATTCTCTTTGGCAGCAATTTCCAGGGCGGCGCCGCGTGCAACTTTGGGGCTGGTGTCACGGTGAACTCCTGCGCCTTCAACTCCCCGACTCAACTGACTGCGAACATCTCCATCAGCTCTAGCGCAGCGACGGGTTCGCGCAACATTACCGTCACCAATCCCGATACGCAAAGCGTCACGCTCACCAACGGCTTCACGGTAAGCACGCTAGGTGCGCTCCCGCCGCCAACGGTATTCTCCGTCAGTCCGAATTCCGGCGCGCTAGGCCAAAATCTAACCGGCGTCATCCTCACGGGGAACAGCTTCCAGAGTGGCGCGGCGTGCAACTTCGGCGCGGGCATCACCGTGAATTCCTGCACCTTTAATTCGGTTACACAGCTCACCGCCAGCATCAGCATCAGCTCCAATGCTGGTGCAGGCGCGCGAACCGTCAGCGTGACCAATCCCGACAATCAAACCGGCACTCTCGCCAATGCTTTCTCGGTGACTTCTATTGCGGCCATTTCTATCATCCAGAAAGCCACCTTCAGCCGCGAACCGACTTCTGGCGGAACCGTCACCCTGTCCCTTCCGCAAGTCACCGGCGCGGGCCACACTTTGATCGTCGGTGTGAACCTCTGGCCCCTGGATATCACCAGTGTGACCGACGGTTCGGGAGACACCTTCACGCGAGGACTGACAACTTCGATCTACCACGACACCAACGGCAGCGCGACCTACAGCAACTTCTACTACGCCAAGTCCATTGCCGGGGGCACCAACTCTTTGACTTTGAAGTTCAGCGGTGGCAGCACCTATCTGATGGTCGCCGTGGCGGAGGTGGCCGGGCTGGATCCCTCCACTCCGCTGGATAAATCTGGCAACCACGAATCGCTTACCTCCACCACTGCCTGGTCCTCTGCCGCAGTCACCACCAGCGCGCCCAACGAATATCTGTTTTCCTGGGCGGTTACCGCTGCTGGGAATCCGTTCTGCACCAATCCTGCGAGCGGCTGGACCCTCGAGAGTCAAATCAATGATTCCGACGGCGACACGGTGTGCATAGTCGACCGCATCGTCTCGGCCACCGGATCGTATACGTCATCTGTGACAGCCAGCAGCGCGGCGAACTATGTAATGAATATTGTCACGCTCAAAAGTGGGGCGATCTCAACTCCCGCGCCGACGCTGACTGCGGTGAGTCCCAATTCCATCGCGCAACGCCAGAGTTTTGTCAGTGTGATCCTCACCGGCGGCAACTTTCAGAGTGGCGCGACGTGTGGGTTCGGGGCGGGCGTCACCGTGAATTCCTGCACCTTTAATAGCGCCACGCAACTGACTGCGATCTTATCGATCGCGGCCAGCGCTGCAGTGGGGGCCCGCAATGTAACCGTCACCAATCCCGATACGCAAAGCGTCACGCTCAACAATGGTTTTTCGGTGGCCACCGCGCTTCCAGCTCCGACTGTGACGGGCGCTACTCCCAACACCGGCGCACAAGGTCAAAACTTGACTAGCGTTATTCTTGCCGGCAGCAACTTCCAGAGTGGAGCAACGTGCAGCTTTGGCGCGGGGATTACGGTGAATTCCTGCACCTTCAATAGCGCTACGCAGTTGACGGCGAGTTTATCGATTTCGGCGACCGCCGCGGCTGGGGCTCGCAGCGTGACGGTCACTAATCCAGACAATCAAACTGGCACTTTCAATAACGGCTTCACGGTATCTGCAACAGCTCCCACGGTGACGGGCGCCACGCCCAACACTGGCGGGCAGGGTCAAAACCTGGCCAGCGTGGTTGTTGCCGGGACCAACTTTCAGAGTGGAGCTACGTGCAGCTTCGGCGCGGGGATTACGGTGAATTCCTGCGCCTTTAACAGCGCCACGCAACTGACCGCGAGCTTGTCGATTTCGACGACTGCTGCGAACGGGGCCCGCAACGTAGTCGTCACCAATCCCGATACGCAAAGTGGGACGCTCACGAATGGTTTCACCGTAAGCGCAGCTGCTCCCGGCGTAACTTCTGCCACTCCGAACACCGGCGCGCAAGGTCAAAACCTGGCCAGCGTAGTTCTTGCCGGGGCCAACTTTCAGAGTGGAGCTACGTGCAGCTTTGGCGCGGGCATCACCGTCAATTCCTGCACCTTTAACAGCGCCACGCAGCTGACGGCGAACATATCGATTTCGGCCACGGCCACAATTGCTTCGCGCAACGTAGTCGTCACCAATCCCGATACGCAGAATGCGACGCTCACTGGCGGATTCTCCGTCACCGCGGCGGCTCCCGGCGTGACTTCTGCCACTCCCAACACTGGGGCGCAGGGTCAAAACCTGGCTAGCGTGCTTCTTGCCGGGACGAACTTTCAGAGTGGCGCTACATGCAGCTTTGGCGTGGGCATCACCGTGAACTCCTGCACCTTCAACAGCGCCGTGCAACTGACTGCAAGCTTGTCGATCGCGACGACTGCTGCAACCGGGGCTCGCAACGTAGTCGTCACCAATCCCGATACGCAAAGTGGGACGCTCACGAATGGTTTCACCGTAAGCGCAGCTGCTCCCGGCGTAACTTCGGCCACTCCGAACACCGGCGCGCAAGGTCAAAATCTGGCCAGCGTGATCCTTGCCGGGACCAACTTTCAGAGTGGAGCTACGTGCAGCTTTGGCGCGGGTATCACGGTGAACTCATGCGCCTTTACCAGCGCTACGCAACTGACGGCGAACATATCGATTTCGGCCACGGCCACAATTGCTTCGCGCAACATAGTCGTCACCAATCCCGATACGCAGAACGCCACGCTCACGAATGGTTTCACCGTCAACGCAGCTGCTCCCACGGTGACGGGCGCCACGCCCAACACTGGCGCGCAGGGTCAAAACCTGGCTAGCGTGCTTCTTGTCGGGACCAACTTTCAGAGTGGAGCTACGTGCAGCTTTGGCGCGGGCATCACCGTGAATTCCTGCACGTTTAACAGTGCCACGCAACTGACTGCAAGCCTATCGATCTCGGCGACCGCCGCGAACGGGTCCCGCAACGTGGTCGTCACCAATCCCGATGCGCAAAGCGCCACGCTCACGAGTGGTTTCACGGTATCCGCAGCTGCTCCCACGGTGACGTCCGCCACGCCCAACAGCGGGGCGCAAGGTCAGAACTTGACCAGCGTGATCCTTGCCGGGACCAACTTTCAGAGTGGAGCAACCTGCAGCTTCGGCGCAGGTATCACGGTGAACTCATGCACCTTTAACAGCGCTACGCAACTGACGGCGAACATATCGATTTCGGCCACGGCCACAATTGCTTCGCGCAACGTAGTCGTCACCAATCCAGATACGCAAAGCGCCACGCTCACGAGTGGTTTCACGGTATCCGCAGCTGCTCCCACGGTGACTTCTGCAACGCCCAACACTGGCGCGCAAGCTCAAAACTTGGCCAGCGTGGTTCTTGCCGGGACCAACTTTCAGAGTGGGGCTACGTGCAGCTTTGGCACGGGTATCACCGTGAATTCCTGCACCTTTAACAGCGCTACGCAACTGACGGCGAACATATCGATTTCGGCCACGGCCACAATTGCTTCGCGCAACGTAGTCGTCACCAATCCCGATACGCAGAATGCCACGCTCACCAGCGGCTTCGCCGTCACCGCACCTGCTCCGACCGTGACTTCTGCAACGCCCAACACTGGCGCGCAAGCTCAAAACTTGGCCAGCGTAGTTCTTGCCGGGACCAATTTCCAGAGTGGAGCAACGTGCAGCTTCGGCGCGGGTATCACCGTGAATTCCTGCACCTTTAACAGCGCCACGCAACTGACCGCGAGCTTAACGATCTCGGCGACCGCTGCGAACGGGGCCCGCAACGTAGTCGTTACCAATCCTGATACGCAAAGTGGGACGCTCACGAATGGTTTCACCGTAAGCGCAGCTGCTCCCACGGTCACTTCCGCCACGCCCAACAGCGGGGCGCAAGGTCAAAACCTGGCCAGCGTAGTTCTTGCCGGGACCAATTTTCAGAGCGGCGCGACGTGTAGCTTTGGTGCGGGCATCACCGTGAATTCCTGCACCTTTAATAGCCCCACGCAACTGACTGCGAACATCTCTATCGCGGCCACGGCCACAGTTGCGTCGCGCAACGTAGTCGTCACCAATCCCGATACGCAGAACGCGACGCTCACCAGCGGATTCTCGGTCACCGGCGCGGCTCCCGGCGTGACTTCTGCCACTCCCAACAGCGGCGCGCAAGGTCAAAACCTTACCAGCGTGGTTCTTGCCGGGACCAACTTCCAGAATGGCGCAACATGCGACTTTGGCGCAGGGATCACGGTGAATTCCTGCGCCTTCACCAGCGCCACGCAACTGACTGCAAGCTTGTCGATTTCGGCCACGGCCACGGTAGCCGCGCGCAACGTCACCGTCACCAACCCCGATACGCAAAGCGCCACGCTCAACAACGGTTTCTCGGTTACCGCGGCGGCGCTCCCAGCTCCCACAATAACCTCAGCCACTCCCAACGCCGGCGCGCAGAGTCAAAATCTAGCCAGCGTGATTCTTACCGGGACCAACTTCCAGAGTGGAGCAACGTGCAGCTTTGGCGCGGGAATTACGGTGAACTCCTGCGCCTTCACCAGCGCCACGCAACTTACTGCGAGCCTGTCGATTTCAGCGACCGCTGCGGCCGGGGCCCGCAACGTAGTCGTTACCAATCCCGACACGCAAAGCGGCACGCTCACTAGCGGATTCTCGGTCATCGCCGCAGCTCCGAGTGTGACTTCCGTGGCTCCCAACACTGGCGCGCAAGGTCAAATCCTGGCCAGTGTGATCATCGCCGGCAGCAACTTCCAGAGTGGTGCGACGTGCAACTTTGGTGCCGGCATCACCGTGAACTCCTGCACTTTCACCAGCGCCACGCAACTCACTGCGAGCCTGTCGATCTCAGCGACCGCCGCAGTGGGGACCCGCAACGTGACCGTCACCAATCCAGATACGCAGAACGGCACGCTCACCAGCGGATTCTCGGTCGCTGCCGCGGCTCCGAGTGTGACTTCCGTGACTCCTAACACCGGGGCGCAGGGCCAAAATCTGGCCAGCGTGGTTCTTACCGGGACCAACTTCCAGAGTGGCGCGACGTGCAACTTTGGTGCGGGCATTACTGTGAATTCCTGCACCTTCAGCAGCGCCACGCAACTGACTGCGAACATTTCGATCGCGGCCACGGCCACAGTGGCGGCGCGAAACGTAACGGTCACCAACCCCGATACGCAAAACGCCACGCTTAATAACGGCTTCTCGGTGACCGCCGCAGCGCTTCCAGCGCCCACGGTAACCTCGTCCACGCCCAACACCGGTACACAGGGTCAAAACCTAGGCAGCGTGATTCTTACCGGGAGCAACTTCCAAAGTGGCGCGACGTGCAGCCTTGGCGCGGGCATCACTGTGAACTCCTGCACCTTCAGCAGCGCCACGCAACTCATCGCAAGTTTGTCGATCTCGGCGAGCGCCGCGGTTGGGGCCCGCAACATCACTGTGACCAACCCAGATACGCAGAGCGGCACGCTCACCAGCGGCTTCAGCGTAGTTGCCCCAGCTCCCAGCGTGACTTCCGTGACTCCCAACACCGGGGCGCAAGGTCAAAATCTCGCCAGCGTGATCCTCACGGGCAGCAACTTCCAGAATGGAGCAGGGTGCAACTTCGGTGCGGGGATTACAGTGAATTCCTGCACCTTCAGCAGCGCCACGCAACTGACGGCGAGCTTATCGATTTCAGCCACTGCCACGGTGGCAGCGCGAAATGTGACGGTGACCAATCCCGATACGCAAAGCGCCACGCTGAACAACGGCTTCTCGGTCACCGCCGCGGCGCTTCAAGCACCCACTCTGACTTCCGCCACGCCGAACACCGGCTCGCAAGGTCAAAACCTGGCCAGCGTCATTCTTACCGGAACCAACTTCCGGAGTGGCGCGACGTGCAGCTTCGGCGCAGGCGTCATCGTGAATTCCTGCACCTTCAATGGCGCCACGCAACTCACCGCGAGCTTGTCGATCTCGGCGAGCGCCGCGGTAGGGAACCGCAACGTAATCGTTACCAACACCGACACCCAAAGCGCCACGCTCACCAACGGCTTCTCCGTCACCAATGCGGTGCTGGCACCTCCGACCCTGACTTCCGCCACTCCCAACACCGGTACGCAGGGTCAAAATCTTGCCAGCGTGATCCTGGCGGGCAGCAACTTCCAGAGCGGGGCGACCTGCAGCTTCGGCGCGGGCATTACCGTGAACTCCTGCGCCTTCAATAGCGCCACGCAACTAACCGCGAACCTATCGATCTCGGCGAGCGCGGCCGTTGGGACTCGCAACGTGACGGTCACCAATCCCGACACCCAAAGCTCCACGCTCAACAATGGGTTCTCGGTCACCGCTGCTGCGGTGGCCATTTCGCTCATCCAGAAAGCTACCTTCAGCAAAGAACCGACTTCCGGCGGGAGCGTCACCCTGACCCTTCCCCAAGCCACCGGCGCGGGCCACACTTTGATCGTCGG
Source organism: uncultured Acidobacteriota bacterium (assembly GCA_963846145.1). Taxonomy (GTDB): domain Bacteria; phylum Acidobacteriota; class Terriglobia; order Acidiferrales; family UBA7541; genus Acidiferrum. Next base: position 298,591 of record CAWJUV010000012.1, read on the forward strand.
TGTGAGTTTCTGGCCTCTGGACATCAGCAGTGTGACTGACGGTTCGGGAGACGCCTTTACGCGAGGGCTTACGACTTCCGTCTACCACAACGTCTCCGGCAGCGCGACTTACAACAACTTCTACTACGCCAAGTCGATTGCCGGCGGCACCACCTCACTGACTTTGAACTTCAGCGGCGGCAGCACCTATCTGTTGGTAGCCGTGGCCGAGGTGGCCGGGCTAAGTCCAACCGCGCCGTTGGATCAATCCGCTTACCACGATTCCACCACCGCGACCACGGCGTGGTCCTCTGCGGCGGTCACCACCACAACGGCAAAAGAATATCTGTTCTCTTGGGCGGCAACCCAAGGCGGGAAACCTTCCTGCTCCAAGCCGGCCACCGGCTGGACCATCGAGACCCAGACCAATGATGCCAGCGGTGCTACGTTGTGCTTGCTCGACCGCATCGTCTCGGCCACCGGGTCGTATACGGCGTCCGCTACCGCCAGCAGCGCGACGAACTATGTGATGAACATCGTCACACTGCACTGATCGGATCTAATCGGCTTAGGGGCGAGGCCGGCGGTTGATCGCGAAATGATCGGGTTTCCGTTTGGTGCAACCCACTTACATCGCGACGGGGAATTGGATTGGTTCGGAGTTTTAGGAAGTGCCGCTGCTGTAGTGGTGCCGGGGGCCAGAA